>NZ_CP059162.1:0-4800000 GCF_013466605.1 Pseudomonas chlororaphis subsp. aurantiaca | reverse complement strand
TGGCAACTAGCGGCAACACAAGCTGTTGCGCTGGTGGTGGGGCTCAGGTCAGGGGCGCGCTGGGCTGTTGATCGATTTGCCACAGCAGGGCCCGTTCGAGCTTGAGCATCGCCTGTTCCAGGGCGGTTCTGCGCTGCATCAGGGTTTGCCTGTCCGCGCCCTCCAGAGCGGCCTGCTCAAGGGCTTCGCACTGCGCTTCAAGGTCTTTGGCCTGCACCATCAGCGCCGAGCCCTTGATCTTGTGGGCGAGTTCCGCCAGTGCCCGGGGGGGTGGCTCGCAGGGCAGGGCCATCAGTTGCTGGCGATCCCGATAGCTGCAATGCAGCAGTTCGGTGAGGATGCGCAGGGCGAACTGCGGTTTGCCACGGGACAGGGTGCGCAGGGCCTTCAGGCTGAACACGCCATTCCAGGGCCGCGGTTGCAGGCCCGCCAGTTTGTGACGCAGGGTCGCCAGGCCGACAGGCTTGAACAGGCAGTCATCGATGCCGGCCTGTTCGCACTGCTGTCTCTCTTGCGACCGGGGGCTGGCGGTCATCCCCAATATCCGGCAGGCCGCGCAGGGCTCCAGGCGTTCGCGCTCGCGGATGGCGCGGATCAGCTCGTAGCCATTCATGCCTGGCATATGGCAATTGACGATGAGCAGGTCGAAGAACCCCTTGCACCAGATCTCGAAGCCTTGCTCGACGTCTTCGGCGGTGCGGCAGCGGTGCCCAAGAAAGTGCAGTTGTTCGCTCAGCAGCAGGCGGTCCGCCGCATGGTCATCGATCACCAGTACGTTCAAGGCCCGGGTGGCAGGGGCAATAAGCGGCTCGACGATGGCTGCGGGTTTTCGCCGTGGCTGACAGGCCAGCGGCAACAGGACCCGGACTTCCGTGCCTATGCCCGGCTGGCTGGCCAGTTGCAGCGCGCCTTGCATGAGCTCGCAGAGGTGACGGCAAAGGGTCAGGCCCAGCCCTGCGCCGTCAGGCCGGGAAAGGGGTCGAGCCTGGGCCTGGAAGAAGGGTTCGAACAGCCTGTGCTGATCCTGCTCGTCGATGCCGATGCCGCTGTCCGTCACTTGCAGCATCAGTTGCACGTGTTGCGGCTGCGTGGCCGCTTGCAGGTCGAGATGGACCCTGATCTGGCCCTGTTCGGTGAACGTGATCGCGTTGTGCAGCAGGTTGCCCAGGACCTGCTTGAAACGCAGTGGGTCGAGCAGCACATCGACCGGCTCGTGGCTGGAGTGGAAGGTCGGCAGCAGCTTGAGGTGCTTCTCCCGGACCTGGCTGTCGAACTCGCTGACAACGGCTTCGACAAGCAGGCGCGGGTCGAGCCATTCGGGGTTCAGGGCCAGGCTGCCTGATTCGATGCGGGCGATATCGAGGGTATCGTCGACCAGGGCCTGCATCGTCCGGGCCGAGCGATAAGCCATTTCAATGACCGGATGGTCCTGGGACTGGCTGGCGGAGCGCTGTTGCAGCAGTTCCAGCGCACCGATCAGCGCATTCATCGAGCGGCGCAGTTCGTGGCTGGTGCTGGCCAGGAACGTGCTTTTCGCCAGGCTGGCCGCTTCGGCCTGTTGCCGGGCGGCCTCGAGGCTGTCGCTGAGCCGATGGCGTTCGCTGATATCGACCCAGCCGCCGATGATACCCCGGACCTCGCCGTTCGCGTCCCGATAGGGCAGGACCCAGTGCTGGACGGTCAGTTCCTGCCCGTTCAGGCGCAGTGGCCGGTCACGCAGCAGTGGGCGGTCTTGCGCCATGACGTGCTGGTAGTCGGCGTGATATTCGCGGGCCTGCCCGGGATCGTCCATGGCGCCCTGCAACAGGGTTTTGCCGATGAGCGCTTCGCGGTGGGCGGCGAGACTTTCCAGGTAGCTGGCATTGCAGCTTTGCAGCAGGCCCTGGCGATCGCGCACGTAGGTCGGATGCGGCACGCCGTCGATCCAGGCCTGCATGAATGCGAGCTGCTGCCCAAGATCATGCGCGGCCTGTTGCTGGCGGGCCAGGCGCCGGTGTAGCCAGGCATTCCAGCCCAGGGACGCCAGCAGCGGCACGCCAAGCCCCAGGCCAATGAGCAGGAGCAGCCTGCGATGGCCGTTATCGAGAGGTGGGGCGGCAGCCGATTCAAGACAAGGTGCCGTGTCAGTGCACTGAGGGGCGGATGTTACTCCGGACTCTCGTTGCCCGGCCTCGACCAGGCCAAGAAACAGCACCGCCAGAACGGTCGTGGCCGTCAGGGTTAAATAATAAGAAATGTGTTTGAACATCCTGTTTCTCACACCAGTTCGTGACGTTGTGCCAACTCGATAAGTTCCGCCATGGAAGTCGCGCGAAGTTTGTGCATGATTCTTTTTTTATAGGTGCTGACGGTCTTGCCACTGAGAAATATGCTGTTGGCTATTTGCGTACTGGTGCTGCCCTTGGCAAAAAGTTGCAACACCATGAGTTCCCGATCACTGAGCAACATCAGGCGGTTCAGTTCGTCGTTCGAAGTTTCATCCTGCCTTGGCGTTTGCAGGGCATGACTCGGAAAGTAGTTGTAGCCGCATAGCACGGCCTTCATGGCGCTGAGCACTTCGTTCAGGTCTTCCTGCTTGCACACATAGCCGCAGGCCCCGGCCTGCATGCAGCGCCCGGCGAACAGGGCCGGCGACTGCGCCGTCAGCACCAGCACCCGCAGCGACTTGTCCAGGGCGCCGAATCGCAACAGCAGCTCCAGCCCGTCGAGCTTGGGAATGCTGATATCGAGCACGATCAGGTCCGGCATGCTGTCACGGACCATCTGCAGAGCATCGACCCCGTTATCGGTTTCGCCGACGACTTTATAACCCTCATGTTCCAGCAACATGCGGATGGCCAGTCGGATAACGGGATGGTCGTCGATGATGAAAACAGAACTCATGGTCAAACCCGTGGGAATAAATACAGGGCTGGACCTTAGCGCAGGCAGGACAGTGGATATATGCGGGGTAAGGCGGGGTTGGGGACAATAAGGCAGTTCTTACATGAAAGACGGTTTCGGATTACAGCGGTTTTTCAGTTGAAAGTAGGAATGAGTATCCAGCCATGTAAAAGGTAAGGAGATGTTGGAGGTTTAGTGCACTTTTTCGCAGGGCAATAAAGGGCGCTGAGGAGGCGAGGGTGTTGGCCAAGGCTGCCCCCCGTTCATGGGGGGCAGCCGATTACGGAGCGCTTGCCTCAGGGCGCTTTCTGATCGATGCCGGCCTGCAGCAGCTGGCTGTCACTATGGCCGCCGACGCGCAGCGGCCCCAGGTTGAACGCCTGATCCTTCTGGGTGGCCTCGTCCTGCTTGCGGGTCAGCTCATCCTTGGCGCCGAGGGCCAGGTTGACCGGCGACTTCGACAGGTTCAGCCCGACGTCGGCGCGGTAATCCGTACCGGCCAGGGCGGTGGTGCTGACGGTCGAGCCGCCGAGGTCGACCTTGCCCTCGCTGGCGCCGATCCGCGCGCCGCTCAGGTGGGTCTCGCCCGACACCTGCAGGCTGACCCCGCGGATACCGCTAATGCCTGAAGCCTCTGCCACGCTGTCCTTGCTCTGACGGCTGACATTCAGGTTCAGGGTCGGCGTGTAGGAAGTGTTGCCGCTCTTGTCACCGAACAGCACGCCTTGCACGGTGTTGGTCAGCTTGCTGCCAGTGCCGGTTTTCTCGCTGACGGCGTAGCTGTCGCTGGTTTTCGGCCAGACCCGTTCCTTGAGGCTGGAGAAGCGATCGCCCAAGGCTTCGGTCTTGTCGGCGAGGTAGCCCTTGGCTTTGTCCACGCCGCGACCGAAGGCGCCCTTGGGTTCCGGGTTGACGTCATAGCTGCCGCTGCGGGTGAATTTCTCGCCCAGGCGTTCCTTGGCGATTTCGGCCTTGTTCACCAGGGTGTCCTTGGCCGCCACCAGGCGCTCGGTGCCCTTGTCGACGGCGCTTTCCAGCTTCTCGCGGTGCTTGTCGAAACTGCCTTCGGCCTTGGCCTGCAGCTTGTCCTTGAGCGGGCCGGTCTGCTTGGTCAGCTTGTCGACCACGCCAGGCTGGTTCTTCTCGGCGTCCAGGCGGGCGTCGAGGTTGACCGTGGTGCTGCTGAGCTGGTCCTTGCGGCTCTCCACCATGAGATCGCCACCGATCCGCCCATCGACCTGGTTGGCGTCGATGCGCGCCCCCGCCAGATGGGTGTCGCCGTTGCTGACGAGGGTCACCTGGTCGGCCTTGATCAGGCTGTTGTGCTGGGTGTTGCTGTGCAGTTGCTCGACGTCGATCTTGGCCCGGGCATGGATACCGCGATCGGTTTTCGGCGAGTCGTGTTCGCCAGCGTCGGCGCGGGTGGTCTTGCCGCCATTGCCGCCGGCGCCCAGGGTCAGGCCCCAGTTGTTGTGGGCCTGGGTGGATTGCGCCGACTCCTGGTAGATCCCGCCCCGGTCAGCGCTGAGGATGACGTTTTTGGCCTCGACCTGGGTACCCTGCAAGTGCAGCGCGGTGTTGCTGTCGGAGCCGCTGGCGAGTGTTACCTGGCCATTGCTGTGCAGTTGCCCGCCGGTCTGGCTCTGGTCCTGCTCCGAGACCCGGCCGATGTTGAAGTTGGCGCTCAGGTTGGCGCTCTTGCCGCTGCTCTGCTCGCTGCTGGTCTTGCTGGCGCCGCCCGTCAGGCCGCCACCGAGGTTGCTGCCCTGGCTGCTGTGGGTGTCGACCGCGGCCTGCAGGTCGAGTTTGCCGCCGGCGTTCAGGCTGATGTCGCCAGTCTTGGCGGTGTTGCTGCCGATGGTGGTGCCCTGGAGGATCAGATCGCCGCCGCTGGACAGCTCGACCGGGCCCTTGCTCTGGATGGTCGCAACCCGCGCCTGGCTGTCCTGCTGGTCCAGGCGCTTGTGGTCCAGTTGTACGCCGGCACCGAGGTTGAGGTTATTGCCATTGGCGCCCGGGGCGCTGCCGACGGTGAGCGAGGCATCGCCGCGCAGGCTGGAGTCGCTGCTGTTCTGGCGGTCATTGGCCTGGTTCAGCGCCAGTTCGCCGCCAGCGTGCAGTTTGACGCCGGCTTCGCCGCCATCGAAGCGGCTGCCTTCATACTGGCCATCGCCGCTCAGCGCGATGTCCACGCCCTGTTTGCCGACATAGCTGCCGACCACCGCCTTGCTGCTGTCGCTGCGCTTGTCGCTGCTGCCGCCGGCGCCGCTACCACGCAGGTTCAGGTCTTCGCCGGTGGTGGTGTAGACCCGCACGCCGGCCTTGGCGTCCAGCGCCTGTTCGCTGCTGCTGTGGGTATCGCTGGCGGCCTTGGTCACCTGGCTGCCCGCGTCGATCTTCAGTGCGCCTTGGGTGGCCTCGTAGCGGCTGCCTTCATCCTGCAACTGGCCGGCTACCTTGACCTCGACCTGGCCACCCTGGAACTGGCTGACCACGGCGCTGCTGCCTTGCTCGGTGTGCTGTTTGTTCTGGTGGCCGACTTCCACGTCCAGGCCGACATTGGGTTGTTCCAGGGCATCGAGCAGGCCCGGTTGATGGAACTTGCGCTGGGCCACGCCTTCGATGGCTTTTTCCACGGGGCGGGTCAGGCCCTTGTATTCGACGTTGGCGCCGACATCGGCGCTCCAGGTGTTTTCCTTGTGGCTAGTGGACTCGCTGTTGTGCGCCGCGCGGTTGTCGACCTGTTCGGCATTCACCAGCAGCTTGTCGCCGGCCTTGACCTGGGCGCCCTCGGTCACCAGGGTGTTGCCGGCCTTGATGGTCAGGTTGCCGCTGGCGGTGATGCCGGTGGTGTTGGCTGTGCGGGTGTCATGGGTGTCCTGGGTGCTGCTGTGGGCGAACTCCACACCGTTGCCCGCGCGGTCCAGGCCGCCGGTGTAGTAGAAGCCGCCGCCGGTGGTACGGGTGTCGGTGCTGCTGCTCTTTTGGTCATGATCGGCCAGCAGTTCGACCTGCTTGCCGCTGAGGCTGGCATCGCCGTGGGTGGCTTTCAGGTCGCTGCCCTTGATGCTCAGGTCGCCGCCCGCGGCGACTTGCAGGCTGCCGCCGCTGAGGCTCGAACCCTGTTGCCGGGTGTCGTCGGTCTTGGCCGCCTTCTGCTGGTCTTCGTAGCGCACGCCGGCGCGGTATTGCCGGGTGCCCGGGGCATTCTCCTTGGCATAGGCGTCGAAGCCACGGGTGTGGGTGGTGCTTTCGCTCTGCGAGGTGTTTTGCGCCGAGTCGATCTTGATATCACCGCTGGCCTCGGCCTTGAGCTCGCCGGTCGCGGCCACGTGCGCGCCGCTGATGGCGATGTCCTTGGCGCTTTGCAGCTTGAGGTTGCTGTCCGAGCGCAGGTCGCTGGTGACGGTGGTGCTGTCCTTGCGGTTCTGCCGGCTTTCGTCCTTGGTGATGCCGAAGAACTTGCTGTCCTTGCTGTAGCTGTTGTCGTGGGAGCGGTCCTGCACGCCATCGATGGTCAGCGAACCGTTTTCGCTGATCACGCTGGCCTGTTTGCCGCCACGGGCCTGGCTGCCGCTGATGCGGACTTCGTCGGCCTGGACGATCAGGTTGTCCTTGGCGTTGACCTTGCTGCCCTTGTTCAGGGTCTTGCCCTTGTCGCCGTCGCCGTTCTTGCCGAAGAAGCTGCCGCCGACCAGGTCGCCGGAGTAGGACTTGTCGCTGTTGCTCTGGGTGCGGCTGGCACTGGTGATCTCCACCTGGCGCCCGGTCAGCTTGATGTTGTTGCTGGCCAGTTCGGCTCCCTGCAGTTGCAGCTGCTTGCTGCTGGTCAGTTGCAGGTCGTTGCCCGCCTGCAGCTGGCTGGTGATGCTGCGTTGCTCGCTGCTGGACTTGTCCCAGTCGGCTTTCCACAGGTGCTTGCGGTGGTGGCCCTGGTCGCGTTGTTCGTGGGTTTCGGTGGCGGCGGTCAGGCGCAGGTCGGCGCCGCTGTCGACCGTCAGGTTGTTGCCGGCCTTGATCTGGCTGGCCTTGAGTTCGGTGTTGGCGCGGGCCTTGAGCTCGGCATCGCGGCGGGCGGTCAGCTGGTTGCCGTGCTGGCGGCTGTCGCTGTCGGTCAGGGTGCGGTCGTAGGTTTCCCAGGTGATGCCGATGGTGCTGTTGCTCCACTGCTCGCGTTTTTCCTGGAGCTTGCGGCTTTCGATGGCGCTCAGGGTGAGGTTGCGTCCGGCATCGAGCTTGATATCGCGGGCGCTGACATCGGTGGCGGCGAGGGTCAGGTCCTGGCCACTTCGCAACTGCACGTCGCCCTGGCTGCTGTGCACGCCGGCACGGATGGCGTCAAGGCTGTCGGGCCTGGCCTGGCCGCTGATGTGCAGGTCGCCGGCGGACGCGATATCCACCCCGTCGCGACCTTTGACCTGCACCGCGCCGACCCGCACTCCGGCGCCTTCGGCGGTGCTGACAATGTTGATGCGCCCGGCCTGCATGGCGCCGAACAGGCTGGCGTCGATGCGCTGCTCCTGGGTATTACCGGCCGGGTCGGTGCTGAGCACCTTGCCGCTGGCCGGGTCCACGCGGTTGCGTCCGACAGTGAGGTTGAGCTGGTTGCCGGCGGTGATGTCGCCCTGGCTGTCGATGCGCGGGGCGATCAGGTTGATGCTGCCTTTGTCGTTACTCAGGCCTCGGCCCTCGACCGTCAACTGGCCTTTGGCGTCACCGGTGCTCAGGGCTTGCAGCTTGCCGTCGTTGAGCTCGGGGCGACCGACCAGCAGGCTGGCGTTCGGCGTGTTGATGAAGCTGCCGCCGTTGACCGAGATGCCGTTGGGGTTGGCCAGCACATAGTCGGCGGCGCGGCCGAAGATCTCCTGGGTGCCGTTGAGCGCCGAGGCGTTGCGGCTGATCACCTCGTTGAGAATCACGCTGGCGTCCTGGCCGTGGAACTGCGGGTTGGCGGCCAGCTGCCCGGCCAGTTGCGAGGCGCCGGATTGCAGGGAGTTGTTCAGCACCACGCCCTGGCGATCGACGTTGTAGTCGAGGAACTGGTTATGGGAGAGCCCGGCGCCGTTGGGCGCGACGATGTTGACGATCGGCACGCCGTTCTGGTTTTGCAGCTGCGGGATACCACCCGGCCCCGGGGCCACGGTGATACCGCCGGCCAGTGCCTGCGGCAGATGGGAGACCAGGAGCAGGCTGGCGATGGCCAGGCGCAGTTTGCCCCTGGGGGACAGGTGAAACACAGATGTGTTGTCGGGCATAAGAAGCTCTCTATGTGTGGGCCGAGTGGCGGTGCGCGCTGTTCGTTGCAACGCTGCTGTGGTGTTCAGGCTCGGCTGTTTTTTTCAGGCTGATGCACGGTTCGCGGGACCTCAGATCTGCACGCTCAGGCGGGTCAGCCAGGCGGGCGATTCATGGTGAAAACGCTGGGGTGTTTCCAGGCTGTGCTGGTAGTCGACATCGACTTGCACGTTCTTCCAGCTCAGGTTCAGGCCGATGCTGGCGCTGCTCAGGCGCTCGCTGCTGGCGCCTTCTTGCGCCTTGATCCGGCCGTGGTCGAAGGCCAGGCGCGGGGTCAGCTTGACGGGCGCATCGTTCTGCAACGGCAGGCGCAGGGTGTTGCGCCAGATCCCGCCGATGGCGCCCGAGGCGCTGTTCTCGCGATAGCCGCGCACGGCGGAGTCGTCGGTACCCAGCAGTTGTTCGATGGCCGGCAGCGGGTCGGGGCTGTACTGCAGCGACAGCTGGCTCTGCCACTGCCAGGGCTGGCTGCCGAAGTGGCCATTGCGCCATTGGCTGAGGCTGGCGCGGTACTTGCGGAACTGCGCCTGCGGCAGGTTTTTCTGCACCTGTTGCGAGTCGCGGTCGGCGCCGAACCAGGTCAGGCCCTGGGCGTAATTGACATCGAGGTTCCACACCGCGCTGTCGAGCCAGAACAGGTTGAGCCCGGCTTCGGCCACGGTCAGGGTCGGGCTCTGGATGCCCAGGCGGACTTTCTCCAGGTAGCTGTCGACATCCTTGTGGGCCAGTTGCAGGTTGGCGCTCAGCTGGTGCCCCTGGTCGCGCCACAGCACGCGATCGGCGCGCAGGCTGAGCAGGTCAGTGCGCCCGCTGTTGTAGAAGGTCACGCTGCTGAGCTTGAACGGCGCCCGGTACTCGGCATGGCTGGCGAACAGGCTGTAGGTCCAGTAGCCGTAGGGGATCGAATAGAAAACGCTGGCGCTGCGGCTGTAGCGCGGACCGTGATTGAGGGTGTCGCTGAAGTTCAGGTTGAGCGCGTCGTTGAGTTGCAGCGGGCTGTCGAGGCTCAGGTTGACGGCGTTGCGGTCGCGTCCGGTACTGGCGCTGCCGAGGTTATCCACACCCAGCCCGAGGGCCCAGCGCGAGGCGCCGCTGCTGCGCGAGCGCAGGATGATCCGCGAGGCGCCGGGCTGGCTGCCGGGAGCGATATCGGCGGTCAGGTCCAGAGAGCGCAGGCGATTGAGCTGGTCCAGGCCCTGTTCCAGGTCGCGCAGGTTCAGCGGTTCGCCGAGCATGCCGGGAAAGGCCCCGGCCAGGGAAACCGGCAGGCTCTGGTCGGCCAGTTCGACGGCCTCGACATAACCTTCGTCGACCACGATATCCAGCGAGTGGCCGGCGGCGGGAGCGCTGCTCAGGTAGGGACGGCTGGCGATGTAGCCGGCCTCGACATAGATCCGGGTGATCTGCGCCAGCAGGCGATTGATTCCGTTCACCCCCATGCAGGGCGCGATATAGGGTTCGAGCTGGCGGTTCAACTGGTCTTTCTTGAACAGCGTGACGCCGGCGATCCGTGTGCCGCTCAGGGCCCAGCACTGTTCATCCTGGCCACCCTGGGCGGTTTCGGCGGGAGTGACCGCGGGGGGCCCGAAGCTGCCGCGCTGCAACTGGCGCTGGCGCTGTTCCAGTTGCAGTTGTTGCAGGTCGCGCTGTTGCTGTTGCTGCAGGCGCAGGGCTTCCTGACCCGGTTGTGGCATATCGGCGGCGGCCACCGGCAGGGACCCGGCCAGCAGCGAGAGCAGCAACCAGCGGTGCAGGCTGGTATGGCAACTTGGGTGACTTGAGGACGTATGGGGCACTCGACATCCTTAACGGTGAAAAACGGACGAGGAAGTGCGGGAACAACTTATCGACACGGATTCATTCCGTGTATCACTTCCATTTTGACGCTTGAGTCCTGGGCGTGCTCTTTGTTACAGCGAGGGGTGAAATTATTTTCGAACTAACCGTTGGCTTGAAGTTTGAGCGAAGGTACTTAGTTTGCTTGCTATTTGTTTTGCCGGCGATCATCCGGCGTAGGGGCATGAACGGGGAACGATCTATCGATGCGTGAAATTAACCTTGTTAAGCCATTACGGTTCGAGACTAGCGGAAACGATAAAGTTGATTTGTACGGAATTTGTAATCGAACGGGAACCTGCACGGGCCTTGTGTTGCAAGGGGTTTGGTCCGGCGGGTGAGCAGATGTATCGAAAGGTAAAGGTAGGATGTCTGGTTGTTTCGTTAACGGTCTGTTTAATTCAGGTTAGTTGGATTGATTGTTCAGCTACATATATCGGTCACTATCGCTAGTTATAGAGAAAGTGCTCTAGGTGCTGAAGACTACCTGGAATAGTGTCAAGACTTGATGGATGTCTGGTGAACGAGGTGGAAGTGAAGATGCAGTCGAACAGTGCGCAGAAGGCAGCTGATCAAAGTTTAAATAACGATTGCATCGGGATATTGCCTGATAAGGGACTAGGGGAATCCCTTAGTTGCTGACTGGCGAGAAACCGCTCGAACGGCCACCTCGATAACGCGAGGTAGCCATTCAACGACGGGTCATTGCGGGCTGGAACGCCCGGTCATTTCCCGGGCCATTTCGCTGGCGTAGCTGTCGGTCATGCCGGCGATGAAGTCGATCATGCGTAGGAAGGAGGCGTGCAGCGAACCGTTCGGATCCGGCGCGTTGTTGCCCAGCAGGTCGAGGATCCGCCGGTTCTTGAACGACGGCGTGCGTCCGCCGTGCTGTTCCAGCGCGGCGCCGCAGAACGAGTTGAGGAGGATTTCCAGGGTGGTGTAGGCACCGATCTCGTGCAGGGTCTTGCGCTTGTCCTGGAAGATCTTCTTGCGCGCGATGTCCTTGGCATTGAGCACGCAACGCTTGGCCGGGCCGTGCATGTGCTCCACCAGATCGCCCGGCAGGGTGCCGCTGAGCAGGGCGTCCTGCTGTTCGACGAAGGCCCGGGCGGCGGCGTTGGTCAGGTGTTCGATGGCCTTGCCACGCAGGATCGCCAGCTTGCGCCGGCGCGAGTCCCGCGGACCGAGCTGGCGATAGGTTTCCGGCAGGTCATCGCCCACCAGCCCGAGCAGCAGCGACTCGACTTCGGCATAGTCGAGCAGTTCCATCTCCAGCCCGTCCTCGAGGTCGATCAGGGCGTAGCAGATGTCATCGGCGGCCTCCATCAGGTACACCAGCGGATGGCGGGCCCAGCGTTGTTCCTCGAGTTGCGGCAGGCCGAGCTTGTTGGCGATCTGTTCGAGCAATGGCAATTCGCTCTGGTAGCAACCGAACTTGTGCTTCTTGTAGCCCAGGGAGTCGGCATGACGCGCGGTCCAGGGGTACTTCAGGTAGGTGCCGAGGGTGGCGTAGGTCAGCCGCGTGCCGCCGTCGAACTGGTGGTATTCCAGCTGGGTCAGCACCCGGAAGCCCTGGGCATTGCCTTCGAAATTGAGGAAGTCGTTGCGCTCGTTTTCGCTCATGGCGTCCAGCCAGCCGCGCCCGGCGGCCTGCTGGAACCAGTGGCGGATCGCATCTTCGCCGGAGTGGCCGAACGGCGGGTTGCCGATGTCGTGGGCCAGGCAGGCCGATTGCACCACCATCCCCAGGTCGCTTGGTTCGCACCACTCGGGCAGGGCGTCGCGAATGGTCTCGCCGACCCGCATGCCCAGGGAGCGACCGACACAGCTGACTTCCAGGGAGTGGGTCAGGCGCGTGTGGATGTGGTCGTTGCTGGACACCGGGTGCACCTGGGTCTTGCGGCCCAGGCGGCGGAAGGCACCGGAGAAGATGATGCGGTCGTGGTCCTTGTGGAAGGGGCTGCGACCCAGCTCTTCGGAGCTGTGCAGCGGTTTTCCGAGGCGTTCGCGGGTAAGCAGGGTATGCCAATCCAAGGCGGGTCTCTCCGTCGAATGACTGATGGGCTAGCTTCCCGGTTCGCGCCAGCGCCTGCAAGTGGAACTAAAGCCCCGCGGCATCGATATCGATCAACAGCAGGCGCTGGCCATTGTCGAAGAACTGCCCGGCAGTCAGGCAGTACTGGTTGCTGGTGGCGTCGCGGTAGGTGTTGGACAGGGTCAGCCGCCGCTCGTCCCAGCCTTCGGCCAGCAGGTGGTAGAAGTACGGACGCCACGACCAGTTGTGGCCGACATAGCTATGGTCGGCCTGCCAGCGGTCGTGGCGCCATTCCAGGTTCGGCGTCAGCTGGGTGCCGTGGCGATCGCATTGATAAAAGCGCAGCAACCAGGGAAAAGCATCCAGCTGCGGCAACCGTTCGATCGGGGCCTGGGCCCAATCCTGTAGCAGGGTCATCAGCTCCGCGAGTTGATGGCGCATCTGCATCAGGTGTCCGCGCTCGGCCAGTTTCTGCTGCACATAGCGCTGGCGCGCCCGGGCAAAAGGCGCGACGAAAGCATCGCTGGCGAAGAACGCCTGCTCGGCCCGGGCAAACAGGAAACCCTGGACATACCGCGAGCCGCATTCCAGGGCGAAGTTGAGTTCGGTTTCGCTCTCGACCCCTTCGGCGATGATCCAGCAGCCGGTCTTCTCGGCCATCTGCGCCAGGGCCTTGACCACATCGCTGCTGGGCCCGCCACGGGCCGCGGCCTGGAACAGGCGCATGTCGAGCTTGAGAATGTCCGGTTGCAGGGCCAGCACCCGGTCGAGCTGGGAGTAGCCGGCGCCGAAGTCGTCGATGGCGATGCGCGCGCCGGCTTCGCGGTAGCGCGCCACCACTTCGCTCAGGCGCTGGCTGTTGCCGCTCAACTCGGTGATTTCGAAGACCACGCGCCGCGGATCGACGCCCTGTTGCTGCAATTGCCTGAGGCTCGGCAAGGGTTGGCCGGCGCGCAGGCGGCTGATCCAGCGGGGCGAGATGTTGAGGCTCAGGAACCAGTCCGCGGGCGCTTCATGCAGGCGGCTCAGGGCGTCGGCGCGAATCAGCCGGTCGAGCCGGCGCAGGGCGGTGGAGGAGGTCCGGGGATCGTTGAACAATGGGCCGACCGACAGCAGCTGGCCGTTCGGTTGGCGCAGGCGGCCCAGGGCTTCGACACCGGCAATACGGCCAGTGGCGGTATCGATGAAGGGTTGAAAGCAGGCAAGCGGTTGCCCGTCGATCACGGGGCCTCCTTGGTTGATCTTGTTGATCTTGGCGGCGCGCCGACGCAACAGGCAGGCAAGGCCCGACCTCTCGTGAGAGAGGTCGGGGGCGCAGCTATTGCGGGAACGGTTGCAAGAATGCAGCCAGATGGCGGCGGCTCAATGCTTGCTCGAAGAACCTTGCATGACCAGCTTGATCAGCGGCAACAGGCCGGCGCTGAGCCGCACCAGCCGGGCGAAGTTTCTGACGCTGCCGCTCTTGGCGCCCTTGCCGGTGAGAAACCCCAACAGGGTCACGGCGGCCACGCCCCACAACGGCGCGTGCTTGATGCCGAAGCCCTGTTGCCAGCTTTGGCCAAGGCCACGGACCCGCTGCAAGGGTTGCAGCAACTGCTGGGATTCGTGGCGGATTTCCTGGCGATGCATTTCCATGCGCAGGCGGATCAGCGCCTTGCGCATCTCGCGCCGGGAATTGGTTTGCGGGATGTCCGGCAGGCTCATGGCAGCAGGCGCTCCCTGTCGTTGGCCAGTTCTTCAAGGGTGGCATGGAAGGGCGAGGACTCATCGAAAATCGCCGCCTTCAGGCGCATGGCGCAGAACAGCGCAGCCAGCGTATAGAAGATGCACAGCCCGGTGATGGCGGTCAGGCGATAGGTGTCCCAGAACAGGATCAGCACCAGCGTCGACAGGCCTACCAACAGCAGCAGGGCGAACACCAGGGTCAGCCCGGCGAACAACAGCAGGCTGACGGTTCTGGCTTTCTGTTCCTGCAACTCGATACCGAACAGTTCGACGTGGCTGTGCAACAAACCCAGGAAAGCAGCGCCCAGGCGCCGCGTTGAGGAGCCGTGGCCCGCAGTGGAGCCGGATTCATCGATAGCCATATCAGCGCCGGGTCGCCAGCAGGCCGATCAGGAAGCCCACGCCCGCCGCGATGCCCACTGCTTGCCAGGGGTTGCTCTGCACATAGTCTTCGGTGGCGGTGACCGCCGCCTGGCCGCGTTCGCGCAGCGATTGCTCGGTCAGTTGCAGGGTCTCGCGGGCGCGCAGCAGGCTGTCGTGAATCTGTGCGCGCAATTCGTCCGCCTGCTCGCCCGCCAGGGTGGCGGTGTGTTCCAGCAGACGTTCCGTGTCACTGACCAGTGCCCGAAAGTCCGCCATCAGGGTTTCTTGAGCTGTCTTGGTGGTTTTGCTGGCCATGATGATCTCCATAGTGGCGTTCTGAAGGGTTCGAGTATGAGCCTTGCGCGAAGGTTCAGTGCAATTGTCTGGTACAGCTTTTGCTTTGTCCTGGTGCGTAAACACGGGTGGTTGCGCCGAAAGCGCGCAGGATGCGGTGCCTGGCAGCTAAAACCTTACCCTAAAAAATCAACACTTATGGAAACACCCCCGAGCGATACATCCCTCTCGAAAAAGCGTCGCGCCAAAATGGGTCGCAATACGTAGGTCGACAGGACCTTCGGTGCCAAGTTGGTGCAAAAACGCTCGAGCGGCTCGCGGATAATTCCTGCTATCAGGTCTGCCCATTCCATGGAAAATCTGCAAAGCGCTGTGGACACTCTGGTCCATGGTTCCAATACCCTGTTCATCCTTATCGGTGCGGTCATGGTCCTGGCCATGCATGCCGGCTTCGCCTTTCTCGAGGTGGGCACGGTGCGCCAGAAAAACCAGGTCAACGCCTTGTCGAAGATCCTCAGCGACTTCGCGGTTTCGACCCTGGCCTATTTCTTTATAGGCTATTGGATCTCCTACGGCGTCAGCTTCCTGCAACCGGCGGCGGTGATCAGCGCCGATCACGGCTACGGGCTGGTGAAGTTCTTCTTCCTGCTGACGTTCGCCGCGGCCATCCCGGCGATCATTTCCGGCGGCATCGCCGAGCGTGCGCGATTCGTCCCGCAGCTCTGCGCCACGGCGCTGATCGTGGCCTTCATCTATCCCTTCTTCGAAGGCCTGGTATGGAACGGCAACTACGGCCTGCAAGCCTGGCTGCAGGAGCACTTCGGCGCAGGCTTCCATGATTTCGCCGGCTCGGTGGTGGTGCATGCCATGGGCGGCTGGCTGGCGCTGGCCGCGGTGCTGTTGCTCGGGCCGCGCAACGGGCGCTACCGCGACGGCAAGCTGGTGGCGTTCGCGCCGTCGAGCATTCCGTTCCTGGCCTTGGGTTCGTGGATCCTGATTGTCGGCTGGTTCGGCTTCAACGTGATGAGCGCGCAGACCCTGCAGGCGGTCAGCGGACTGGTGGCGGTGAACTCGCTGATGGCCATGGTGGGTGGCACGGTGGCGGCGCTGATCGTCGGGCGCAACGACCCGGGCTTTCTGCACAACGGCCCGCTGGCCGGGCTGGTGGCGATCTGCGCCGGCTCCGACCTGATGCACCCGGTGGGTGCGTTGATCACCGGGGCGATTGCCGGCGCGTTGTTCGTCTGGTGCTTTATCGCCACCCAGACGCGCTGGAAGATCGACGATGTGCTGGGTGTCTGGCCATTGCATGGTTTGTGCGGCGTGTGGGGCGGTATCGCCTGTGGGATCTTCGGCCAGAGCGCCCTGGGTGGCCTGGGCGGTGTCAGCCTGATCAGCCAGTTGATCGGTACCGGCCTGGGCGTGCTGGTGGCGCTGGTCGGCGGCTTCCTGGTGTATGGTGCGATCAAGGCGCTTTGCGGCCTGCGCCTGACCCAGGAGCAGGAGTACTACGGCGCCGACCTGTCGCTGCACAAGATCGGCGCGGTCAGCCAGGACTGAAGCCTTGCAGCCCAGGCTGGAGCCTCCAGCCTGGGCTGCCTGCCGCTGATCATTGGCCGCCGAGCAGGCGCGCCTCCGACGCTTCGATGGCCGCCAGCGGGCCGGACATCAACACCGTATCGCCGGCTTGCAGCAAGGTGCTGGCGGCCAGCTCCAGGTCGCGGCCATCGCGCTGCACGCCTTGCACATCCACGCCCAACTGCTCCAGCGCCAGCTCGCCCAGGGCCAGGTCGCAGGCGTGGGCCGCGCTGCCGAGATTGACCGCATGCATCAGCACCCGCGGCTGGCCGCGATTGTCCAGCAGGTCGGTCTGCGCGCCATGGTAGAAGCCATGCAGCAGGCGATAGCGGTTGTGGCGGACCTCATCGACCTTGACCTGTACCTGGTGTTCCGGCAGCCCGAGCATCACCAGCGCATGGGACGCCAGCATCAGGCTCGACTCCAGCAGCTCCGGTACCACTTCGCTGGCGCCGGCGGCTTTCAGTTCGGCCAGTTGGCTGTCGTCACGGGTGCGTACCAGGATCGGCACTTCGCTGTTGATCCGGCGCGCGCTTTTCAGCACGTTGAGGGCGATGTCGGTCTTGTCCACGGCAATCACCAGCAGCCGCGCGCGTTCGAGGCCGACCGCCGCCAGCAGCTCGGCGCGGCGGGAGTCGCCGTAATGCACGCAGCTTTCGCCGGCCGCAGCTTCCTGGACCCGCACCGGGTCGTCGTCCAGGGCAATGAAACGCTGCTGTTCGCGGCGCAGGAAGCGGCCGATCGACTGGCCGACACGGCCATATCCACAGATCACCACGTGTTCCTGCAGGCCGGCGTTGAGGGCGCTGATTTCTTCCAGGTGGGCCTCCTGGTTCGGCTTGCGGTGCAGGCGCGCGGCAATGCCCGGGGCGGCGCGCAGCAGCAAGGGGGTCAGCAGCATCGAACAGAAGGTCGCGGCCAGCAGCAGGCCGCTCAGCTCGGCCGGCATCAAGTGGCTCTGCTGCATCTGCGCCATCAGCGCAAAACAGAACTCGCCACCCTGGGCCAGGGCCAGGCCACTGCGCCAGGCCGTCTCGCCGTCGCTGCCGCGCAGCTTGAGCAACAGCGCCACCACGGCGCCCTTGATCAGCATCAGGACCAGGGTCAGGCCGAGGATCAGCAGGGCATGGCTGGCGAACAGTCGCAGGTCGATCAGCATGCCGATACTGACGAAAAACAGCCCCAGCAGAATGTCGCGGAACGGCCGGATATCGGCCTCGATCTGGTGTCGGTAACGGCTTTCCCCCAGCAGCATGCCGGCGAGGAACGCGCCAAGGGCAGGGGACAGGCCGAGCAGGTGGGTCAGCCAGGCGGTCAGCAGGACGATGACCAGGGCCAGCAGCACGAACAGCTCGGCGGAATGGGAGGCGGCCACCTCATGGAACAGCCGTGGCAGCAGCCAGCGGCTGGCCAGCGCCAGGCCGATGAACAGCAGGGCGGTCTTGCCCAGGGTCAGGGGCAGGGCCCAGTACCAGGCCTGTTCGGTATTGCCGGCGAATACTGGCACCAGGGTCAGCAACAGCACGGCCACCACGTCCTGGAACAGCAACACGCCGATCGCATTCTGCCCGTGGCTGCTGAAGATTTCCCCGAGGCTGCCCAGCTCCTTGCTGACGATGGCGGTGGAGGACAGCGCCAGGCCCGCGCCGAGCAGCAGCGCCGGGATCGACGGCACGCCGGCGAGGATCAGCAGGCCGCCGAGGATGGCGCCGCTGCACAGTACTTGCAGGCTGCCCAGGCCGAATACCACCTGGCGCAGGGCCAGCATTTTCGATACGGAAAACTCCAGCCCCAGGGAAAACAGCAGGAACACCACCCCCAGTTCCGCCAGGTCAGGCAGGTTTTCGTTGTCGTTGACCCAGCCGAAGGCGGTCGGCCCCACCAGCAGGCCCACGCACAGGTAGCCCAGCACGGGCGGCAGGCGCAGGCGGCGGAACAGGGCGATCACCACCAGGGATGAAGCAAGGATGATCAACAGATTGGCGAACACAGACATCTCCGGGCGGCGGGTTGTAATGACAGAGCGTAGAGGCAAAAAAAGCCGCGAGGATCGCTCAACCGGAAGTTGGCGGCGCTGACCTGCATCAGCTCTTTGGCAGAATGCCCGACGATGACCGCTACTGGCCGCAGGGCGCTGCGTTCATCGGTCGACGGCTTTTTCCCGCGGAACTAGAATAAGCGCCTGTCTCTTTTCGGTCTGTATGTCATGCCTCCTGAATGTCAGCTGTTCGGCACCCTGGGCTGCCACCTGTGCGAACTCGCCGAGGCGGAGTTGATGCCGCTGGTGGAGCACGGGCTGATGGTCGAGCTGGTGGATATCGCGGAAAACGAAACCCTGTTCGAGGCGTATGGCCTGCGTATCCCGGTCCTGCGCCGGGTGGACAACGGCGCCGAGCTGGGCTGGCCGTTCGATGTCGAGCAGGTGGTGGCCTTCCTGCGCTGAGCCGGCTGTCGCTGGCACGGCCCTTTCCGTTTGTCGCCTTCGCTGCAATCCCTTGGCGAGATCCCGATTATTCGGTTACTGTACATGCGTACAGTTATCGGGATGGTTCGTCATGTCTCTCACAATCCTCGCCCGCGCCGAGCGTTTGCAACACCTGTCGCCCGAACATGCGGAGCACAGCGGGTTTGCTGCCGGGCTCCAGTTCGAAGGCGGTTTTTCGCTGGATCGCACCGTGGGCCTCGGAGCCCCGCAGATCCGCGCGGTGCTGGTGGATGACGACAGCCTGCTGGGCTTCGGTATCTATCCCGGCGACCGGCTGATCGTCGATCGTTCGGCGGCCCCGGCGGTGGATCAATACGTGGTGGCCCATCTCGATGGTGAAGACGCCTATGGCGTGCGCCTGCTGGCTCCCGACCCCAAGGGAGGGCTGCTGCTCAAGGCGGCGCGACCTTCGATTGCATCGATCCCCCTGGACGCTCGGGACTCGGCGCAAATCTGGGGCGTGGTGCTGTGGGTGGTCAGTTACGTCGGCCGTGGCTGATATCGATGCGCAGGGCGTGTGCTCAGTGGATGAATGAGAGGGTAGAAGGACTGATGATGGTCAATGTCGAACAATTGAAGAGCAGTGTGAATCGCATGTCCGCCGATATAGTGCGCGAAGCGGTACTCGAACTGCGCCTGGACGGCCTGGTCACGGAAGGCAAGACGCCGTTCAACAAGCTGCATTTCAATACCTGCTTCGCGGAAATCGAAGCCCTGTTCCAGCGTGCGGGTTATCACCGGCAACTGGACGTGGTGGGGTATCAGGGTTTGTTGTATGCGTTGTATGACCCGGCCCGCTGGGAGGCGGTCGATGTGCTGCGCTGGTTGAAGGAGTTCACCGATGCCGCCGCGCAAGCCGGCGTGGCCCGCGCCTAGTCGTTGGTCCCGAAGGGGGAAACTCTCCTAGGTTCCCCGGGACCCATGTTGGATAATGCCGCTCTGCATTGTCCGCTCGAGCTTTTGTATGTCCTCCGTACCTTTTTCCGCCGCACAGCATCAGGCCAGCACCCTGTACCTGCCCCCGGGTTCATGGCCAACCGTGCTGGACTGCCTGTGTGATCATTTCAGCACCATCAGTCGCGAGCAGTGGCTGAGCCGGATCGTCCGTGGCCGGGTGCTCGATGGACAAGGTTTGCCGATCAGCATCGACCTGGCGTACCGCGAAGGCCTGCGCATTCATTATTTCCGCGAAGTGCCCGACGAAAAGGTCATCCCGGTGCAGGAGTCGATCCTCTACGTCGATGAGCATCTGGTGGTGGCGGACAAGCCGCATTTCCTGCCGGTCACCCCGGCGGGGGAATATGTCGAGCAAACCTTGCTGCGCCGCCTGATCCGCAGCCTGGACAATCCCCACCTGGTGCCTCTGCATCGCATCGATCGGCATACGGCGGGCCTGGTGCTGTTTTCGGCCAATCCGCAAAGCCGCTCGGCTTATCAGGCGCTGTTTCCGACCCGCAGGATCGACAAGTGCTACGAGGCCATAGCCCCGGCCTTGCCCGGTCTCGAGTTCCCACGGGTGCATAAAAGTCGTCTGGTCGATGGCGAGCCCTTTTTCCGCATGCAGGAAGGGCCTGGCATTCCTAATACGGAAACGGCGCTGGAGGTCCGGGAAAAGAACGGTGACCTCTGGCGTTATGGGCTGTATCCGGTGACTGGCAAAAAGCATCAGTTGCGGGTGCACATGAGTGCGCTGGGGGCGGCGATCTGCAACGACCCGTTCTATCCCGATGCGCTCAAGGATGTGGAGGACGATTACGCCAAGCCGCTCAAGCTGCTGGCCCAGGGGCTGCGTTTTACCGACCCGTTGACCGGGGAGGAGCGCGAGTTCGAGAGCCGGATCACCTTGCAGTGGTAATCCCGGTAACTGCTTGCCGCTGCCAGAAACGATAAAGCCCGCGAAAGCGGGCTTTATCGTTCAAGGCTGTAACGCTATGGATTACAGCTCTTTTACCGTACGAACCTGATCCTTGTTGATACGGGTTTGTTTGCCGTCCAGTTGTTCGAACTCGTAGAAGCCGGAATCCTCATCGTATTTCGGCGTATCGACGGCCTGGATTTCGCGACCGTCATTCAGGGTGATCACAGTAGGCGATGCGCAACCGGCGAGAGTGGCAAGGCCCAGTGCGAGCATGAGAGTGGCGAGAGTCCGCTGAATCATTATGTGTCTCCGAGATGAATACTTTTAGTTGCTGTGCTTGAGACGTATACAACGCCTGCAAGTTCCTTGAGTTAAGGGCATTCTGACACGCCGTGCTGCTGGCTTAACAGCGCTGGTGTATTCAGATTAGCCAATCGGGGATCGTTTGCCGGACATTGCAGGGCCTGAGCATCCAGCCCGCGCATGGTACGTCCGGGGCTGCGTTCACCGTTCTGCCAGGCACCCTCGAAGGTGCCGAGCAGGGCGCGCGGAATGATACACAGCAAGGGTTCCCAGTGCTCGCCATGGCGAAGCATCAGTGGTTTGTCCGGATGCAGGGCGGCACTTTGTCGCATGGCGTCGATCAGTTGCACGTCGATGCGCGGTACGTCGCAGGGCAACACCAGCAGTCGGGCATGCCGGGCGACCGCCAGTCCGGCACGAATACCTGCCAGCGGCCCGGGGAAATCGTTGCTTTCGTCCTGCACCAGTTGATCGGCATAAGGCGCGTACTGTTGCCGATTGCGGTTGCAGGAAATGATCAGGTCATCGCTCAGGCTGCGGGTCAGTCGATGCAGGTGGGCGATCAATGGCCGGCCCTGCCACTCGATCAACCCCTTGTTGGCCGCGTCCACCGGCCAGGAGCAGAATGGAGCAGGGCGGCAAATCTGCGCGCTGGGTCATGGCACGTCTCCACAGGGGCGGTCAAAGAGAGCGCTGTGATATAACACCGGGCTGTTTCTCCTACAACTGGATCGAGCCTATGAAAGCCAAGGCTGATGTACCTTTTGCACCCCTGAACATTGCGGTGCTGACTGTCAGTGATACCCGGACCCTGGAGACCGATACATCCGGCCAGGTCTTCGTCGATCGTCTGAGCGCTGCTGGCCATAACCTGGCCGCGCGCGTCCTGCTCAAGGACGATCTCTACAAGATTCGCGCACAAGTGGCGACCTGGATCGCCGACGATCTGGTCCAGGTGGTGCTGATCACCGGCGGCACCGGTTTTACCGGCCGCGACAGCACTCCTGAAGCCGTGTCTTGCCTGCTCGACAAACAGGTCGACGGATTTGGCGAGTTGTTCCGCCAGATCTCGGTGGCCGACATTGGCACTTCCACCGTGCAGTCCCGAGCCTTGGCCGGCCTGGCCAACGGCACGCTGGTCTGCTGCCTGCCGGGTTCGACCAATGCGGTGCGTACCGGTTGGGACGGCATCCTCGCCGAGCAGCTGGATTCGCGGCACCGGCCGTGCAACTTCGTCACCCACCTGAAACAGGCAGCACCTTGTGAATCCCGTGGGTAAGCCGGGCAAGACCGGTGCCTTGATGCCGGTCGAGGTCGCATTGGCCCGGTTGCTGGAGATGGCCGAGGCTACCCCCATTCTCGAACGCGAACGGCTGCCACTGGCGGCCGCTCAAGGCCGGGTATTGGCCTACGACTTGATTTCCACCCTGGATCTTCCGCCCTGGCCCAACAGCGCCATGGACGGTTACGCCTTGCGTGCCTCGGACTGGAAGGGCGAGCCCTTGGTGGTCAGCCAGCGCATCTTCGCCGGCCAGGCCCCTGAGCCTTTGGCCCCTGGCACCTGCGCACGCATCTTCACCGGGGCGCCGGTCCCGGCGGGAGCCGACTGCGTGGAAATGCAGGAGAACGCCCAGGTCCAGCCCGATGGGCGGGTGGCTTTTACCGAGCCTCTCGGCGCGGGGCAGAACATTCGTCCGCAAGGCCAGGAAACCACGGTTGGCGAGTGTGTGCTGGTGGCCGGAACGCAGTTGGGGCCGATCGAGCTGGGGCTGGCTGCATCCCTGGGTTGCGCGGAGCTGGATGTGGTGCGCCGCGTGCGGGTCGCCGTGCTCTCCACTGGCGACGAGTTGGTAGAACCCGGGCAGGCGCTCGGTCCCGGGCAGATCTACAACAGCAACCGGGTCTTGCTGTGCAGCTGGTTGCAGCGTCTGGGCTGCGAGGTGATCGACGGCGGAATCCTGCCGGACGACCTGCCAACGACCCGGCGTCGTCTTGCCGAGCTGGCGGATGTGGATCTGATTCTGTCCACCGGCGGCGTATCGGTGGGCGAGGCGGATTTCCTGGGCATCGCCTTAAGAGAAGAGGGTGAACTGGCCCTCTGGAAGCTGGCGATCAAGCCTGGCAAGCCGTTGACCTTCGGGCATTTTCGCGGTGTGCCAGTAATCGGCCTGCCCGGTAACCCGGCCTCGACGCTGGTGACCTTTGCCTTGCTGGCCCGCCCCTATATTTTGCGGCGCCAGGGAGTGACGGCGCTGCAACCCTTGCAGTTCCAGGTTCCAGCCGGGTTTGCCTGGCCGAAACCGGGGAACCGACGAGAGTATCTGCGTGGGCGCCTGGAGCAGGGCAGGGCAATCATCTACCGGAACCAGAGTTCCGGGGTCTTGCACAGTGCCGCCTGGGCCGAGGGGCTGGTCGAGGTGCTGGAAGAGCGAATGCTGGTCGAGGGCGATTGGGTCAACTTCATTCCATTGAGTGAAGTCCTGGGCTGACTTCAGGGGAGGCGGACCTGGTCGGCAGGGCCGGGTCCATCCTCCAGAGCCCTGCCTGTCAACGCAGCAGTAGAAGGATCAGCAAGCCAAAACGGCTGTTCAGGCCCCAGGACAACAGTGCCGATAGAAAACCGGCATAGGCCAATACCCACGCGAGCTTCTTGAGCAAGGCGTGAAGCTTGCTGTCGGGTTTATGCTCGCGGTCATGGGCATGTACTTGATGGGCACTCAGTTCCGGGTGTTTGCCTGTACTGAGCAGGATGCTCCCTTCCAGCCGATTGAGGGCGGAGTTCGAGCGTTCAAAGCATTTCTTGTCATCCATGTGTTTTGCTTCCCTGTTTGAGGCGTCGTTCGCCTGTCATGAACATTCTCCGATTGTCCGTTTCGGGTCAATTCAGGTGATTCTCAATCTGCGGTCAGAAAAGTTACCGGTCAGCCAGCAGAGGGCCTGATGGGGACAAATTGATTACATTCCGGTCGGACTTTTTCTCATGGGACGAGGGTCAACATCCTTCAATGGCCCTCGAATGACAGGAGTGATGAGCAATGAGCGAACGCAAGGCGATGCTGATATTGCACGGCAAGCAGGCCCTCAACGAAGAGGTCCGCGAGGCTGTCGAGCGCAAGCGCGAAGAGGGTTGGGAGCTGGCGGTCCGCCTGACCTGGGAAGCGGGCGATGCCCAGCGCCTGGTGAATGAAGCCCTTGCGGTCGGTTATACGCGCCTGATCGCGGGAGGCGGTGATGGCACCTTGCGTGATATCGCCGAGGCCATGGTGGCGCAGGCCAACGATGCCAGTCTAGTGTTGCTGCCGCTGGGGACGGCCAATGATTTCGCGCGGGCGGCCGGCGTGTCTTTGCTGCCCCATGAGGCACTGAACCTGCTCGATGTACCGGCACGGACGATCGACCTTGGCGAGGTCGGTGGCCAGGTATTTCTCAACATGGCCACGGGTGGGTTCGGCAGTCAGGTGACGGCCAATACCTCCGAGGACCTGAAAAAGATCCTGGGGGGCGCCGCCTATCTGTTCACCGGTTTGTCCCGCTTCAATGAGCTGCATGCGGCCTACGGCGAGCTGCAGGGGCCGGATTTCCATTGGCGCGGCGAGCTGCTGGCCCTGGGGATCGGCAACGGGCGCCAGGCCGGTGGGGGTCATCTGCTGTGCCCTGAGGCGATGGCCGATGACGGGTTGCTGGATGTCAGTATCCTGCCGGCCCCCCAGGAATTGGTGGGCACCTTGAAGGACCTGCTGGCCGGCGGCTGGGGGATCGACAATCTGTTTGTGCGTACGCGCCTGCCCTGGGTGGAAATCAAGGTGTCCGAGGGGCTGGATATCAATCTTGACGGTGAGCCCCTGCAAGGCGAAAACCTGCGTTTTCGCGCGCTCCCAGGGGCATTGCGGGTGCATTTGCCGGAAGACTCCCCGCTGTTGGGAACCTCGGCGCCTTAATCGTCGAGGCTGATGATCTGTTCGCGGACGGCAAACAGCACCAGGCCGGCTACGTCATAGATCTGTAGGCGTTTCATGATCTGCGAGCGGTGGGTTTCCACGGTCTTGATGCTCAGGCCCAGCCCGTGAGCGATTTCCCGGGTCGATTTACCGCGAACGATCAGGCGCAGGATCTCCAGCTGGCGTGCGGTCAGGTTATGGGTTTCAACGGGTTCTGGATGGGGTTTCTGCACGCGGATCAGCGCCTGGTTGATCACCGTGTGGGCAATGGCCGGGCTGAGGTAACGCTCGTTGTTGCGCAAGGCGTCGAGCGCGTGCTCGAGCTCGTTGGCGGTGGTGTCCTTGAGCAGATAGCCATGAGCCCCGGACTCCAGGGCCTGCATGATCAGCGCCGGATCGGTGTGCATCGAGAGAATCAGTACTTTGCTCTGCGGATGCACCACCTTGAGCTTCTTCAGGGCCTCAAGGCCGCCGATATCCTTCATGGAAATATCCAGCAGGATAATGTCTGGCGACAGCCTCTCGACCATTTCCAATACTTGTGCGCCATCGTTGGCTTCGCCGATCACGGCATAGCCAGGAATGTCCATGACCAGGGCACGCACGCCAGCCCTGATGAGCGAGTGGTCATCCACCAGAAGTAAATTGCAGGTCAATGTAAAACCTTATTCGTACTGGCCCGTTCGAGTGCGCGAGGCGCCCAGGGGAAGAGCGCTTCGATTTGTGTGCCCTGGTCGGGCTGGCTGGAAACCTTCAGGGTGCCACCCAGTTGCGCGATTCTTTCCGACATGCCCGCCATGCCGCGTTGTCCTTGTGCGCCAGGATTGGCCGCCGGAGAAAAGCCACGACCATCGTCGCTGATAAACAGCGAAAGCCCCTCGGGCAGGCGTTGCAGGCGTACCAGCAGGTTATTCGCCTGGGCGTGACGCAGCATGTTGGTGACGGCTTCCTGGGTGATGCGAAAGGCGGCCACCGCCATCTCCTCGGGGATGCCAGCCAGGCGCTGCTTGCATTCCAGGCTCCAGTGCACGGAAGTGTTTTCCAGGGTCTTCAGCAAGTGGGCCCGCAGGCTGGCTTCCAGGCCCAGGCTGGCCAATTGCCGGGGATTGAGAATGGCCGATACATCGCGCACCTTGGCCAGGGTTTCTTCCAATGTGCTTTGAAGCGTCGTGCAATGCTGTTGCAGGTCTTCGGGCAGGCGACGCTTGAGCCATTCGCTTTGCAGCTTGGCGGCGGTCAACAACTGACCAATATCATCATGCAATTCACGACTGAGCCGATGGCGCTCGTTTTCCTGGACTTCCAGCAAACGGTCCGCCAGCTCCTGAGGCTGGAACTTGATCGATTTGCGCGAATCGCCGTAATAGGCCCAGATACTGGCCAGGGCCGCCAGATTCAGGATCAGCAGGCTGAGGGGAAAGGTAGTCGACAGGCAATAGACGGCCAGGCTTCCAAGTGCCGAGCATGAGCACAGCAACAGGTTGAGCCAGCGCAGGTGTATTCGAGAAAGAAGCCTGGTGGCGGTTGACTTGAGGCTGGCGTACATAGCGGATGGAGCCAATGAATGTTCGCTGCGGGGAGACCGGTCAAGTCGGCTGACGGGCCCCGGTTTGGAAAACGGTATTGTTTGAGTATGCGGCTTCAATTAACGCGGTCTATTCGTTGGGAGCAAGCCTTGCACTGATCCGGTGTGTAACAAGATCAATCTGAAGTCACAGTGCCATTAAGTACATCGGTTAGTGGTTGGCATAGTACCAGCTTAGCTACCGTTGGTCGCGCTTCTATATATGTCCAGAAAGTCAGGAATATCGCCTTTTGGGACGTATGTACCGATTTGCTTGTTTCAACTGGCCATCCTGAAACAGTGACTGTATCTCGCCTTGAGCGAACGGGCAGGCGAAATCCAGGACATTTGAAGTCTCGGGATTGGTTTTATTTAGTTGCGCTAGTTGGTTCTGTCATTAACAGGCATGAAATATTGAATAACGACATGATGCTGGCCAATGTCACAACATATCTAACGGCTGAAGTTAGGGATTAACGACAGGTTTATGCGTTTCTCTTGGCGATCGAAAAAACTTTAAACGAGTTGTGTTGGCAGGACAGGGGCGCGGGCAAAGGGTCGATTTGCACGGCGAGGGATTCGATGAGGGTGGCCTGTTCGTTGCCATCGAGGTTCAGTTGCCCGGTCACCGGATCGACGAGTTCAAGCTGCCAGGCCATCAGGCTGAAGCACTCCCCGAGGGTGTCGAGAATCTGCTCGTTCATGTCCGGATGAGGGTGGGAATGATCCAGCAACGCATGAACCTGGCGCGAGAACTCGGCGGTGCTGCGCAGCGCCAGCGCGTCGGTTTTCTCGGCAAGTTTGAGCAGAGTGGACAACATGCAATCGATGGCGTCCTGATCGTTCTTGATCAGGTTGAGATGGTTCAGGCATTCAACCGACTTGGCCAATAGCGCTTCTGCCTCAAGCAGAAAGTCGGGTGACTGGTGCCACTCTTTATCGTCGATCAGCATGCTTGTCTCCACGATGCCACCTCAGATGATGGAATGGTCCGGTTTGTGAGCGGGCGTGAGGTATTACGCCAGTTATGCCGAGGGATATAGGACGAATCTGATTGGTTCTCAATGGACGAAAACGCCGGGCTGGTGTTTAGTCTGCAGGCGACAGACTGCCGGGCTCGGTGTGTCGGCCACGCTTGGACAGCGGAGGTGGGGGGGCTCGAAAGGGCACCAGCCCATCTTCCTGCGATCACAAACAAAAGCCTGACTCCATTCATGCAATGAGAATGGCGTCACATTAATGGCTATTGGATATTGCGAATATCAGGTTAGTCCTGATTGCCGATAGGGGATTCCCTTATAGAGGGGAACCAAGTGCTGAAATCGAGGTCGCGGCGGGAGCTTGTGCGAATGAAATCGCGAAGCCAGTAAAGCATGATGTTAATGTGACATCAATGCCTTTGCATGGCATTTTGTATGCGGGTCAAGATTCGGCGATTTGCGCCGATAACCCGCGTTAGTGAATTCATCAGAACAAGCCCAGGAGTCATTACATGGCCGGCATTCTCGACACGGTAGATCAACGCACGCAACTGGTGGGTGAGAATCGCCTGGAAATCCTCATGTTCCGTCTGGCCGGGCGACAGTTGTTCGCGATCAACGTGTTCAAGGTGCAGGAAGTCCTGCAATTGCCGAAGCTGACCCTGATGCCCCAGCGCCATCCGTTCGTCTGTGGCGTGGTCAACCTGCGGGGGCAGACGCTGCCGGTCATCGACCTGTCCCAGGCGATCGGCATGCGGCCGCTGGTGCCGGGTCCCAACAGCACCATCATCGTCACCGAGTACAACCGTTCGGTGCAGGCCTTCCTGGTGGGAGGCGTCGACCGCATCGTCAACATGAACTGGGAAGCCATCCTGCCACCGCCGACCAGTGCCGGGCGCCAGCATTACCTGACGGCAATCAGCAAGGTCGACGATCAACTGGTCGAGATCATCGACGTGGAAAAGGTCCTGGCCGAAATCGTCCCGTACAACGCCAAGGTCTCGCGCGACAAGCTCGACGACCCGGTGCTTGAGCGTGCCCGCGGCCGTGAAGTGCTGCTGGTGGACGACTCCAACGTGGCGCTGTCGCAATTGCGCGACACCCTGGGCCAGCTGGGGGTGAAGATGCACATTGCCAGCGATGGCCTGAAGGCCCTGAAGATGCTCAAGGCCTGGGCCGATACCGGGGGCGACATGACCGACAAGCTGCTGATGGTGTTCACCGACGCCGAAATGCCGGAAATGGACGGCTATCGCCTGACCACCGAAATCCGCAATGATCCGCGTCTGCGCGGCCTTTATGTGGTGTTGCACACCTCCCTGTCCGGCAGCTTCAACGAGTCGATGGTGAAGAAGGTCGGTTGCGACAACTTCCTGTCCAAGTTCCAGCCGGACAAACTGGTCGACGTGGTGCGCCAGCGCCTGATGCTGGACGAAGTTCCCGCCTGACGGGAGCAGTGGCCGGAGCGATGCCTGCGACGCAGGTGCTTCTTTGATTCGCGGGCCGGCTCGTATAAGGTTGCTTTTTTTGCCACCCGGGAGCTGGCCATGCGTCTCAGCGCGCTTTATCGATACCCCTTGAAGTCCGGCAAGGGCGAATCCCTGCAACAGGTCGCGTTGGACAGGCTGGGGCTGGAGGGAGATCGACGCTGGATGCTGGTCGATGAACCCAGCGGACGCTTCCTGACCCAGCGCGCGGTCCCGCACATGAGCCAGCTGTCGGCGCTGTGGAATGCCGAGGGGGGGCTGACCCTCAGCACGCCCGGCCACCCATCTCTCGACGTGCCACTGCCTGGTGCGGATGCCCCGTTGCGTGGCGTGACCATCTGGCGCGACACCCTGCAGGTGCCGGATGCAGGCGAGGCGGCCCATGCCTGGCTGAGCGAATTCATTGGCAAGCCGACCCGCCTGGTACAGGTGCCCCTGGACCGTGCGCGCACCACTCAGGCCGGTTACGGCAAGGATGACGATCAGGTGGCCTTTGCCGACGGTTTTCCGCTGTTGCTGATCGGCGAGTCTTCCCGGGAAGATCTGTCCAGTCGCGTCGGCCGTCCCCTGGAGATGCTGCGTTTTCGTCCCAACCTGGTGATCGAAGGTTTCCCGGCATTCGCCGAGGACGGCTGGAAGCGCATCCGCATCGGCGATATCGAGTTTCGGGTGGTCAAGCCTTGTGCGCGTTGCATCCTCACCACCATCGATCCGCAGACCGGCGAGCGCAGCGCCGACCGTGAACCGCTGGCTACGCTGCAGCAGTACCGGGCGCAAGAAGGTGGGGCGATGTTCGGGCAGAACCTGGTGAACGATGGCATCGGCCGGCTGGAAGTCGGCATGCCGGTCACTGTGCTGGAATAAAGAGTCGGCGGCGCCGCAACGAAAAATGCCCGTATCGCCAGATACGGGCATTTTTTATGACCAGCAATCAGTCCCCGGGGAGGGATCAGCCGCGGTATTCGCACAGGTAGGCGGTGTCGACGGCGACCTTCAGCTGGAACTTGCTGTTGGCCGGTACGTTGAACTGGCTGCCGGCGGCAAAGGTTTCCCAGTCGTTGCTGTCAGGTAGCTTGACGGTCAGGGCGCCGGATACCACGTGCATGATTTCCCGTTGAGCGGTGCCGAATTCGTATTCGCCCGGAGCCATGACGCCGATGGTGGCGGGACCTTCGGCCGTGCCGAAGGCAATCGACTTGACGGTGCCGTCGAAGTACTCGTTGACTTTAAACATGGGCGATTCCTCAAAAAAGGGGTCAAAAAGGCCGGCCAGTATGCACAAGGCCTTCAGATGCGTCACCTGTTGCGCAGACGGATCAGCCGGGAAGAATCAGAGGCAATAAACGCGCCGTATTGCGGGCATCTTCCAGGGCGCGATGCTGCTGGCCGGTGAACTGTAGCCCGGCGAGTTGCAGCGCGCTGTTCAGGCCCAGCGGTCGTTCGAGGCGGCGGGCCTTGGCGAAGCGTTGCTTGAGGTTCATGTGCGGCAGTTGGGCGAGGGCGCTGTGCAGTTGCGAGCGTTGCCACTCCTGCAGCAACTGCTTGCGATCGTAGTCGCCCCAGCTGGCCCAGCCTTCCAGGCGCGCATGGTGCTGGCCCAGCCAGCGTTCGAACAGCAGCCAGACCTCGCTCAACGGCTGGGCGCCGTCGATCTGGGCCTGGGTGATGCGGGTGAGTTCACGGCAGAACGGCGTCAGCATCGGCCGCCGCAGCGGGCGCACGAAGCGCTGGAAATGGTCCAGTTCACGCCCTTCGCGGTTCACCAGGGTGGCGCCGATCTCGATGATTTCCATGTCGGTCACCGGCCAGCCTCCTTCGTCCGTGGTGGCTTCCAGATCAATTACCAACCAGTGGGGCATCACAGGCTCCAGCTTCAACATCCCGATGAGGCTTGAGCGTAGCCAAACCCGACGTCTGCGCCTAGCGGCTTATTCCACCTCCAGCAGAACCTGGCGTTTTTTCACCTGATCGCCCAGGTTGACCTGCAGCCGCTTGATCACGCCATCGATCCCGGCCTTCAGCGGATGCTCCATTTTCATCGCTTCCAGCACCAGCAGCAGTTGCCCCTTGCTGACGGTCGCGCCCTCGCTGACCAGTACGTCGACGATGGCGCCGTCCATGGGCGCCTTGAGCATGCCGCTGTGGACGCTGGCCTGGCTGGCGACCGGTGCGTGGCTCAGGTCTTGAAGGTGCAGGCTGCCAGGACGGGTAAACAGCCAGAGCTGCCCGGCTTCCAGGGTATAGGCGTAGCGGCGGCGGATACCGTCGATAGTCGCGCAGGCCCAGCGGCCATCCGCTTCCAGAAGCTGTACCTCGAAGCCTTCGTCGGCGTGTTGAATCTGTAGTGTTCCGGCTTGCTGGTTATTCAGTTCAAGGTTCCACACGGCTTCACCCGAGCCCAGGCGATAGTGCAGCGGCACACTGGCGTTGTTGCGCCAGCCGACCAGCACCGCGCCGTGGTGTTGGGCCGCGTGCTGATATAGCAGCGCCGCGGCCAGGGCCAGTTCGGCGCCGCTTGGCGGCTGGGGATGCTGGCTTGGATCGTCGGCGAAATGTTCGGCGATAAAGGCGGTGCTGAATTCGCCGCTGGCAAACCCGGGATGGCGAAGCAGGTTCGCCAGCAGTTTCTGGTTGCTCGCCATACCTGTCAGCACCGTGTCTTCGACCGCGCGCAGCAGCTTGCGGCGCGCCTCTTCGCGGGTGGCGCCATGGGCGATGAGCTTGCCCAGCATCGGGTCATAGAACGGGCTGATGCTATGGCCTTCCAGCAGGCCGTGATCGATGCGCACATCGGCGCCCAGCGCTGGTTCCCAGCGCCGTACCTGCCCGGTTTGCGGCAGGAAGCCCTGCGCCGGGTCCTCGGCATACAGCCGCACTTCGATGGCATGGCCCTTGAGTTCGACCTGCTCCTGGCGCAGCGGCAGCGGTTGACCGGCCGCCACCTGCAGCTGCAGGGCCACCAGGTCCAGGCCGGTGATCATTTCGGTGACCGGGTGTTCGACCTGCAGCCGGGTGTTCATTTCCAGGAAATAGAACTGCCCTCGCGCATCGAGGAGAAACTCCACGGTGCCGGCGCCGACATAGTTCACCGCGCGGCCCGCCTTGAGGGCGGCTTCGCCCATGGCCTGGCGCAGTTCGGCGGTCATCACCGGGCAGGGCGCTTCCTCGACGACTTTCTGATGGCGGCGCTGGATCGAGCAGTCGCGCTCGCCGAGGTAGATCAACTGGCCGTGGCGGTCGCCGAACACCTGGATTTCCACATGCCGCGGTTCGATCAGCGCCTGTTCCAGAATCAACTCGTCGCTGCCAAAGGCGTGTAGCGCCTCAGAGCGAGCGGTGCGCACCTGTGCCAGCAACTCATCGGCCCGTTGCACCAGGCGCATGCCGCGTCCGCCGCCACCGGCGCTGGCCTTGATCATCAGCGGGTAGCCGATGCGTTCGGCTTGCCGCTGCAGGGTCGTATCGTCCTGTTCCGCGCCCTGATAACCGGCGATGCAGGGCACTCCCGCCGCGAGCATCGCCAGCTTGGACAGGCGCTTGCTGCCCATCAGTTCGATGGCCTCGGCGCTGGGCCCGATAAAGGTGATGCCGGCCGCCTCACAGGCGCGGGCGAATTCGGCGTTCTCCGACAGAAAGCCGTAGCCGGGATGCAGCGCATCGGCGCCTGTGCGCAAGGCTGCATCGAGGATTGCCTGGCTGTTCAGGTAGGACTGCTGCACTACCGCCGGGCCGATGTGCACCGCCTCGTCGGCCATCCGCACATGCAGCGCATCGGCGTCGGCGTCGCTGAACACCGCCACGGTGCGATAACCCAGGGCTTGGGCGGTGCGCTGGATGCGGCAGGCGATTTCGCCACGGTTGGCGATCAGGATTTTGCTGAAGGCGGGCATGGGTCAGATTCCTGAAGTCGGAGGTGTCTGCTCGGGAGGTGGTTCAGACGCCCACGCCGGTTTGCGTTTCTGCACGAAGGCCATGGTCCCCTCGATGCCTTCGGCACCAGTGACGGCGGCGGCGAACTGTTCCGCCGCGCGATCGAGCAGGGGCGCCAGCGGTTCTTCAGCGCTGGCCAGCAACAGGGCCTTGGTCGCGGCGTTGGCCTCGGGCGCGCAGCACAGCACATGGGCCAGCACTTCATCGAGGCGTTCGGCCAGGGCCTGCGGGCTGTCTTCGACGAAATGCACCAGGCCCAATCGCGCGGCTTCGTTGCCATCAAAGCGTGCGGCGGTCAGCGCCAGCCGACGGGCCTGGGTCAGGCCGATGCGCTTGACCACGAACGGGGCGATTTGCGCCGGCAGCAGGCCGAGGCTGGTTTCCGGCATGCCGAACTGCGCCTGATGATCGGCGATGGCGATATCGCTGACACAGGCCAGGCCGAAGCCGCCGCCCAGCACCGCGCCTTGCAGCAGCACGATCAGCACCTGCGGAGTGTGCTGGGCTTCTTCGAGCAGCGTGCCGAATGCCCGGTTCAGTTCGCGGTAGGCGCTGGCGCCCTCGGCGCGGGCAGCGGCCATGTCTTTCAGGTCGCCACCGGCGCAGAATTGCCCGCCGGCGCCCCTCAGCACCAGGGCGCGAATGTCGCGATCATCGCGTACCGCCGCCAGCACCGCGCGCAATTCGGCGACCATTTGCAGGCTCATGGCATTGCGGCTGTCCGGGCGATCGAGGGTGATGTGCAGGACGCCACCGCGGGGCGCCAGCAGCAGGGTTTCGCAGGCGGGCAGGCGGCTCATTTTCTTTTCCCCGGCAGGATGCCCATGAGTTTGCAGATGATGCCCAGCATGATTTCGTCGGCGCCGCCGCCGATCGAGACCAGGCGCACGTCGCGGTAGGCGCGGGCCACCGGGTTGTCCCACATGAAGCCCATGCCGCCCCAGTATTGCAGGCAGCTGTCGCTGACTTCGCGGCCCAGGCGCCCGGCCTTGAGCTTGGCCATGGACGCCAGGCGGGTGACGTCCTGGCCCCGCACGTATTGTTCGGTGGCCTGGTACACCAGGGCCCGCAGGCACTCGATTTCGGTGGACAGCTCGGCCAGGCGGAAGTGGATCACCTGGTTGTCGATCAGCGCGCTGCCGAAGGTCTTGCGTTCCTTGCAGTACTCGATGGTGCTGTCGACGCAGTACTCCAGGCCCTTGATCATGTTGGCCGCGCCGAACAGCCGCTCTTCCTGGAATTGCAGCATCTGCATCATGAAACCGGCACCTTCGTGGCCGATGCGGTTACGCTGGGGCACGCGCACATTGTCGAAAAACACCTGGGCGGTTTCCGAACTGCGCATGCCGAGCTTGTCCAGGTGCGGGCTGAGGCTGATGCCGGGGCTGTTCATCGGCACCATGATCAGCGACTTGTTGACGTGGGGTTTGTCGTCCGAGGTGTTGGCCAGCAGGCAGATGAAGTCGGCGCTGGGGGAGTTGGTGATCCACATCTTGCTGCCGTTGATCACATAGTCGTCGCCGTCCTTGCGCGCGCTGGTCTTGAGCCCGGCCACGTCGGAGCCGGCGCCGACTTCGGAGACACCGATGCAGCCGACCATTTCCCCGCTGATGGCCGGGCGCAGGAATTCCTCGCGCAGCTCGTCGGAGCCGAAGCGCGCCAGGGCCGGGGTGCACATGTCGGTCTGCACGCCGATGGCCATCGGGATGCCGCCGCAATGGATGGTGCCGAACTCTTCGGCGGCGACTATCGAATAGCTGTAGTCCAGGCCCATGCCGCCGAACTTCTCCGGCTTGGAGATGCCCAGCAGGCCCAGTTCGCCGGCCTTGCGGAAAATCTCGTGGATCGGAAAGCGCCCGGCCTTTTCCCACTCGTCGACGTACGGGTTGATCTCGCGTTCGACAAAGTTGTGCACCGTGCGCCGCAGTTCTTCATGTTCCTGGGTGAAGATCATTTTTATTGTTCTCCTCAAGTTGAGTGACGCAATCCCTGAACCGTGTTGCCGCTGTAACCGCTGCCGCAGGCTGCGATCGGCCCCGCAGGGGGCGTGCCCTTGAGGTCCTCGAAGGCCCTTCGGGCTTTATCGCAGCCTGCGGCAGCGGCTACAGGTCAGAACCTCGCGACACCGAAGCTATTGGGCTGTAGCTGACGCACCTGCGCCTCGTGGCAGATATCCAGCAGATAACCCAGCAGGGTGCGGGTATCCCGTGGGTCGATCAGTCCGTCGTCCCACAGGTTGGCGCTGCCATACAAGGCCGTGGACTGGCTGTCGAGTTTCTGCGCGGTGACCTGTTCCAGCATATCCAGCATCTGCGGATCGGCCGCCTGGCCCTGCTTGGCGTGCTTGGCCTCGGTGACGATGCGCAGCACCTTGCCGGCCTGGGCGCCGCCCATCACCGCGGTGCGGCTGTTGGGCCAGGCGAAGATGAAGCGCGGATCCAGGCCGCGGCCGCACATGGCGTAGTTGCCGGCGCCGTAGGAGCCGCCGACCACGATCGTCAGCTTCGGCACCCGGGCATTGGCCACCGCCTGGATAAGCTTGGAACCGTGCTTGATCACGCCTTGCTGCTCCGACTCGGTGCCGACCATGAAGCCGGTAGTGTTGTGGAAAAACAGCAGCGGGGTGCGGCTCTGGTCGCACAACTGAATGAACTGCGCGGCCTTGCTCGCGCCTTTCGGGGTGATCGGCCCGTTATTGCCGATAAAACCGCAAGGGCGCCCCTGGATCTGCAAATGGCCGCAGAGGGTCTGCTGGTCGAACTCGCCCTTGAATTCGAGGAAGTTCGAACCGTCGGCGATGCGCGCGACGATTTCCCGGGCGTCATAAGGTTTTTTCGGGTCGTCGGGAATCAGCCCCAGCAGTTCGTCGATCGGGTACAGCGGTTCCGCATAAGCGCGCGGAGGCTGCAGCGGCAGCCGGGCATTCCACGGCAGGGCGCCGAGAATTTCCCGCACGATGCGCACGCCGTCGCCGTCGTTTTCCGCCAGGTATTCGGCGGTGCCGGCCACCTGTGCATGCATCTCGGCGCCGCCCAGTTCTTCATCGGTGGCCACCTCACCAGTGGCAGCCTTGAGCAGGGGCGGGCCGGCGAGAAACAGCTTGGCCTTGCCGCGCACCACCACCACGTAATCCGACAGCCCCGGCTGGTAGGCGCCGCCGGCGGTGGCCGAGCCGTGCACCACGGTGATCTGCGGCAGGCCCATGGCCGACATGCGCGCCTGGTTGGCGAAACTGCGCGCGCCTTCGACGAAGATCTCTGCTGCGTAATTGAGGTTGGCGCCACCACTTTCGGCCAGGGTCACCACCGGCAGTTTGTTTTCCATGGCGATCTGTTGCAGGCGCAGGGATTTTTTCAGGCCGCTGGGGGAGATGGTGCCGCCCTTGATCGCACTGTTGTTGGCCACCACCAGCACCCGCACGCCGCTGACGTAGCCGATGCCGGCGATCAGCCCGCCACCGGCCTGGCTGCCGTCCTTGTCGTCATGCAGCTTGTAGCCGGCCAGGCTCGCCAGTTCGAGAAAGGGCGCGCCGGGGTCCAGCAGCAGGTTGAGGCGTTCGCGGGGCAGCAGTTGCCCGCGCTTTTCGAATTTCGCCTTGGCCTCGGCGGCCTTGGCCAGCAGGTTCTGTTCCAGTTGGCGGATCTGCGCCAGGCCGGCCAGCATCGCTTCGCGGTTCTGCAGGAACGGCGGGCTGTGAGGGTCGAGTTGGGACTGGATGACCGGCATGGCTTACTCCTGGTCCTTGAGCACGTCGGGCAGATAAGCGCGGTGGAAGCCGTTGTAGGACTGGCTATGGGAGGCCTTGTGCAGCGGCCAGGCGCGGCTGCCGAGGCTGGCGGCACCGTCGATGCGCAAGGTGCTGCCGCTGATGAAGGCGGCCGCCGGGCTGAGCAGGAAGACGATGGCGGCGCTGACCTCCGACTCGGTGCCGATGCGCTTGAGCGGCACGTGTTCGCGCAAGGTCGGGATCACCGCCTTGAATGCGCCTTCGTAGGTGTCCATGCCGCTGGAAGCGATCCAGCCCGGCGCCACGGCATTGACCCGCACCCCGGCATGGCCCCATTCGAATGCGGCGGTCTTGGTGAAGTTGTCCATCCCCGAGCGCGCGGCGCCGGAATGGCCCATGCCGGGCATGCCGCCCCACATGTCGGCGAGCATGTTGACGATGCTGCCGCCGTGCTTGCTCATGGACTGGTTGAAGACTTCCCGGGCCATGAGAAAGCCGCCCACCAGGTTGGTACGCAGCACGGTTTCAAAACCTTTCTGGTTGATCGAGGCCAGGGGCGAGGGGTACTGCCCGCCGGCATTGTTGACCAGGCCATGCAGCGGCCCGTGGTCACGGATCAGTTCACTGACCAGGGTCTTGACCGCTTCCTCGTCCCGGATATCGCAGGCATGCCCGCTGGCCTGGCCGCCGTCTTCGGCAATCTCCGCGGCCACCTTGTGCAGCTTGTCCGCCTTGCGTCCTACCAGCAGCACGCGGGCGCCAAGGGCCGCCAGTTCGTGGGCGGTGCAGCGCCCGATGCCGCTGCCGCCACCGGTGACGACTATGGTCTGGCCGGCGAACAGGTCGGGTTTGAAAATCGAGTCGTAAGCCACGATAGGCGTCCCCTAATTAACGGCGTCAGCGATGCTCAGCGGCACCGGGATCTGGATTTCCAGCAACTGCTGGGCGAAGGCCTTGCCTTGCGGATCGATGCGCAGGCTGGCGACACCGCCGCCACCGAGGGCGTTCTCCAGCAGGAAATTCAGGCTGTGGCTGCCCGGCAGGTACCAGCGCTGGACCCGGCCATGGATCGGGTCCAGCACATGGCTCATCCAGTCCACCACGACTGCGGGGGTCAAGGCTTCGGCGATCCACGGCAGGTACTCGGGCGCGCGGGCCATGACCCCGATATTGCTGTGGTTGCCCTTGTCTCCGGAGCGCGCCACCGCCAGCTTGACCAATGCCACGCTGGCATCGGCGCGGCCCACGGGGCTGGCCACGGCATGGGGCGCGGGCAGGGCGCTGGAGTCGAGGCTGTCGAGCTCGGGCAACTCGACCCGGTGGCGCTGGCCGGCCATCTCGACGTCCAGGGTGCAGGTGCGCTTGTCGATCAGGAACGAGAATAGGCGGATCAGCGGATAGACCGTGGGCCTGCCGCCGACGATGCCGGTCAGGCCCGGGGCCATGCCCGTGGCGGCCTGGGCGATCTCCCGGGAAAACAGCACCAGCGCGCGTTTGTCCGGATGGCGCACGGCGAGCTTGATCACCACTTCGCGGCTGTCCTGGCGCTGGCCGTGGGGGCCATAGGTGGCTTCGCTGCCGAGCAGTTCGATATTGACTTCGCTGTAGGGGGCCCAGCCGCGCTGGCTGAACATTTCCGCGGTCTTGTCGATGATCGCCTGGCTGACCCGGCGCGCCTTGGCCACCGCGTCGATGCCGGCGATCAGGCAACTGGCGGTGCAACGGAAACCGTCCGGGTAGGTGGCGCTGACCTTGTATTGGCCGGTCGGCGGCAGGCCCTTGGCGCCATGCACGCTGACCGCATTCTTGCCCTGTTGGCGCAGCTTGACCTGGGTGAAGTCGCAGACCACGTCGGGCAGCAGATAGGCCCTTGGGTCGCCGATCTCATATAACAGTTGTTCGCCGACGGTCAGCGGCGTGACCAGGCCGCCGGAGCCTTCGGGCTTGCTGACCACGAACTGGCCGTCGGCGCCGACCTCGACTATGGGAAAGCCGATGTGTTCGTAGTCCGGCACGTCGCGCCAGTCGGTGAAGTTGCCACCGGTGCATTGCGCGCCGCATTCGATGATGTGTCCGGCGAGGGCGGCCTGGGCCAGTTTGTCGTAGTCGTGCCAGGACCAGCCGAACTCATGCACCAGCGCGGCGCTGACCACCGCGCTGTCGACCCCGCGGCCGGTGATGACGATATCGGCGCCCAGCTTCAGGGCTTCGACTATCCCGGGGGCGCCGAGGTAGGCGTTGGTGGACACGCACATCGGCGGCAGAGGCGCGCCGCTGAACATTTCATGAATGCCGCTGCCGCTCAGTTGCTTGAAGCGGGGTTGCAGGTCGTCGCCCAGCAGCACGGCGATTTTCAGGGCCACGCCGGCCTGGTCGCAGGCCGCTTGCAGGGCCGCAGCGCAGGCCTGCGGGTTGACCCCGCCGGCGTTGCTGATGACCCGGATGTTTTGCCGGGCGATCTCGCCCAGCAGCGGGCTCAAGACCTCGACGAAATCCGTGGCGTAGCCGGCAGTGGGATCCTTGATCCGGGCGCCGGCCATGATCGACATGGTGATCTCGGCCAGGTAGTCGAACACCAGGTAATCCAGGCGGCCGCCCTGCACCAGTTGCGCGGCGGCGCTCGAGGTGTCGCCCCAGAAGGCACTGGCGCAGCCGATACGGAGGGTCTTGGTCATGGCAGGGGGCTCTCGATAAAAGACTCGATAAAAGGCGCGATGACAGAACTGGATCGAGACTACCAAGCAAGCGCTTGGTTTGTAAACGTCGGAAATATCTTATTCCCAAGCGCTTGCTTGGTCGTCCCCGCGGGCTTAAATTGCGCGCGCAAGCTCCCTGTTTCAGCGGGCTGCGCCGCATAACGATCGAGCGAATGTAGGAGAGAGGCCGTGGACGAGCAAAAAGCCTTGCTGGTGATGCGCCAACTGGTCGCCAACGGGCAACTGACCGATCCGGACAGCGCCCGCGGCAAGCTGCTGCAAACCGCGGCTCACCTGTTTCGCAACAAAGGCTACGAACGCACCACGGTGCGCGACCTGGCCAGCGCGGTGGGCATCCAGTCCGGCAGCATCTTTCATCACTTCAAGAGCAAGGACGACATCCTGCGCGCGGTGATGGAGGAAACCATCCACTACAACACCGCCCTGATGCGCGCCGAACTGGCCGAAGCCGGCAGCGTGCGCGAGCGGGTGCTGGCGCTGATCCGTTGCGAACTGCAATCGATCATGGGCGGCAGCGGCGAGGCGATGGCGGTGCTGGTCTACGAATGGCGCTCGTTGTCGGCGCAGGGCCAGGCCGACGTCCTGGCGCTGCGCGACATTTATGAGCAGATCTGGCTGCAGGTGCTGGGCGAGGCCAAGGAGGCCGGCTTTATCAAGGGCGATGTGTTCATTACCCGGCGTTTTCTCACCGGGGCCCTGTCCTGGACCACCACCTGGTTTCGCGCCGAGGGCAGCATGAGTCTCGAACAACTGGCCGAGGAAGCGCTGACCCTGGTGCTCAAGGAGCCATAGGTTTCCTGCAAGTAATTAATTATTCAGTGGAAAGTTGTCGAAGCGAGGGAAACCGCCTAGCTTTAATGGCACTGCCCTGTCTCTTTTTCTTGAGGTGAGTTGCCTTGATGTCTTCGCCAATGCGGACGGCTTTGCGAGTGCTGGTGTGGGGCCTGGCCACCCTGACGGTTTTTCCGGCCTGCGCTGCGCAGTTGGTGCGAGTGGGGGCGGCGCATTTTCCTCCTTATACCGTGCGGCCCGAGCAGGGCGCCGACACCGGGTTGCTGCCGCAACTGGTGGACGCCTTGAACGCGCTGCAAAGCGATTACCAATTCGTACTGGTGCCGACCTCGATTCCCCGGCGTTTTCGCGATTTCGAGCAAGGCCGCGTCGACATGGCGATTTTCGAGAACCCGGCCTGGGGCTGGCAGAACATTCCCCACACCAGCGTCGACATGGGCCTGGAAGACGCGGAAATCTTCGTCGCCCAGCGCGAACCGGGACGCGGCCAGGACTATTTCACCGACCTCAAGGGCAAGCGCCTGGCCCTGTTCAGCGGTTACCACTACGCGTTCGCCAACTTCAATGCCGACCCCAAGTACCTGGCCGACACCTACAACGCGACCCTGACCTATTCCCACGACAGCAACCTGCTGATGGTGCTGCGCGGCCGTGCCGACGTGGCGCTGGTGACCCGTTCCTACCTCAGCGATTTCCTCTCGCATAATCTCGATACGGCGCAGCAACTGATAGCCTCCGAGCGAATCGATCAGGTCTACCATCACTACGCCCTGATTCGCCCCATGGCGCCGATCACGGGCGAAGACTTCGCCAAGTTGCTGGGGCGCCTGCGCGACGGCGGTGAAATGCTGAAGATCTTCGATCCCTACCGCATCGCGGTCATGCCTCCGGCCAAGTGAAGCCGCCTGGCTAAATTTCTCCGTACGGCTCACGTCACTTGGTTGAACACTGATGACGCTGAGCCTGTGCCATGTCCTCTCTCGATACGCTGTCCGCTGTGGCCGTTGCCGATACCTGCCGTTGCGTCGCCGATGCCGCTGGCCTGCAACCGCTGCGGCTCGCCGGCATTGAAACCAGCGGTGCCAGCCGCGGGCCTGGCGCGCCGCTGCCACCGGCGGGCAGCGAGGTGCTGCAAGCCTTGCGTGGGCAAGAGGGATGGCGTGAGGAGTGGATGGCCGGTTGGTTGTCGACCCTGGTGCATTCGTTATGCCTCGACCACGGGCCGAGCGAGCGGCTGGCCGAGGACGCTGGTCAAAGGCTCGAGCAGCAGGAGCGCTGCCTGCATTGTGGGAGGGCTTTCGATTTTTCGCACAAGCGTGCCGCCCTGCTGATTCTGGCGCAGGGGCGTGGTGTCGAACGGCATCAGGTGGTCGAGAAGATCGGGCGGGAGCGTTCCTGCTCGCGGTAGCGCCGTGGCGGACGGTGGCTATCGCGATCAGGTGCGGGAGTAGCGGGCAGCGCGGATCAGTGACGGGCGTAGGTGTCGGCGCGGCTGCCCGAGACTTTGCGGCAGTGCACCAGCGCATCGCGAATCATGAAATTCACCAGCGTCGGCGAGACCCCGAGTTCCTTGGCGATGTCCTTTTGCGGCACGCCATGCAGGCGATACATCTCGAACGCGTAGCGGGTGCGGCTCGGCAGTTCCGTCAGCGCATCGGCAATGTGTTCCAGGGTCGAGAAATTGATGTGTGAGGTTTCCGGCGACGCTCCCTGCACCACCACATTCAAGCCCTCTTCTTCAGTGCCCGAATACTTCTGCTCCAGCGCCTGCTTGCGATAGTGGTCGATCGCCAGGTTGCGCACGATCTGGAACAGGTAGCTCAACTGCGCCTTGAACGACGAGGTGATCTGCGGCGCCGATTGCAGCCGGAAAAAAGCGTCCTGCACCACGTCTTCGGCGCGGGAGCGGCAGCCGGTAATTCGCGCCGCGATTTTGACCAGGATCAGGCGGTTGTCGACAAAGGCCTGGAGTAGCGGTGAATCGCACCTGCTTGTGGATACTTGTTCCGTCATGGAAATCACCTTGCTGCAAAAGGGTTAGTAGGACGACAGAAGTTTCAGATTCGTCTTACACATCGAGCGACAAATTATGTTGAATGATAATGATTGTCAATTGAGAAAGAGAATTAATGATCCTCTTTGGTGCGCAGTGAGAACTGCGGCTCGTTGTCGCACTTTGTGAGGGTGTTCGAGGGGAGAGTGGGGACTAATTATTTCAAGACGCCATCCGTTCTCATTGGAGAAAGGTTGCGGGTGGAACATCCCGCCACAGCAGTCTCCAGATGCCCCGTTCCGAGGGCAGGGACCTTTATTTTTCAAAGGTTTATGTAACGGTCGCGGCCTTGGTCCGCGGCTCTACGTGCAAGCACAATCCGCGCAGGAAACCCCATGATGGACGCGTTCGAACTCCCCAGCACTCTGGCTCAAGCCCTTCAACGCCGGGCGGCTCAGACCCCCGATCAAGTGGCCTTGCGCTTTCTTGCCGAAGAGCAGGATCAGAGCGTGGTCCTCAGTTATCGCGACCTGGATCTGCGGGCCCGGACCATCGCCGCGGCGCTGCAGGCCAATGCCGGCCTGGGCGATCGCGCGGTGCTGCTGTTCCCCAGCGGCCCGGACTATGTCGCGGCGTTTTTCGCCTGCCTGTATGCCGGGGTCATCGCGGTGCCGGCCTATCCGCCGGAGTCGAGTCGACGCCATCACCAGGAGCGGCTGATCTCGATCATCGCCGACGCCGAGCCGCGGCTGCTGCTGACCAGCAGCGGGCTGCGCGATTCCCTGGCGCAGATGGACGAGCTGCAAGGCGCCGACGCGCCGCAACTGCTCTGCGTGGATACCCTGGAGGCGAACCTGGCCGAAGGCTGGATGGCCGCCGAACTGCGCGGCGACGACATCGCCTTCCTGCAATACACCTCGGGTTCCACCGCCTTGCCCAAGGGCGTGCAAGTCAGCCACGGCAACCTGGTGGCCAACGAACTGCTGATCCGCCGCGGCTTCGGCATCGACCTCAACCCCGACGACGTGATCGTCAGCTGGCTGCCGCTGTACCACGACATGGGCCTGATCGGCGGCCTGCTACAACCGATCTTCAGCGGCGTGCCCTGCGTATTGATGTCGCCGGCCTACTTCCTCGGTCGGCCGTTGCGCTGGCTGGAGGCGATCAGCGAATACGGCGGCACCATCAGCGGCGGCCCGGACTTCGCCTACCGCCTGTGCAGCGAGCGGGTCAGCGAGTCGGCCCTGGAGCGCCTGGACCTCAGCCGCTGGCGCGTGGCCTATTCCGGGTCCGAGCCGATCCGCCTGGACACCCTGGAGCGCTTCGCCGAGAAGTTCGCCGCCTGCGGTTTCACCCCGAACGACTTCTTCGCTTCTTATGGCTTGGCCGAAGCCACCCTGTTTGTCGCCGGCGGCACCCGTGGCCAGGGTATCCCGGCCCTGCGCCTGGACGAGCAGGCCCTGGCGCAGAACCGCGCCGAGCCGGGCACCGGTAACGCCATGATGAGCTGCGGCACCAGCCAGCCCGAGCACGCTGTGCTGATCGTCGAGCCGAACACCCTGGCCGAGCTGGAAGAGAACCTGGTCGGCGAAGTCTGGGCCGCCGGCCCGAGCATCGCCCATGGCTACTGGCGTAACCCCGAGGCCACGGCCAAGACCTTCGTCGAGCATGCCGGCCGGACCTGGCTGCGCACCGGCGATTTGGGCTTCATGCGCGGTGGCGAGCTGTTCATTACCGGCCGCTTGAAAGACATGCTGATCGTGCGTGGGCACAACCTTTATCCACAGGACATCGAACAGACCATCGAGCGTGAGGTCGAGGTGGTGCGCAAGGGCCGGGTCGCGGCGTTCGCGGTTACCGAACAGGGCCAGGAAGGCATCGGCATCGCCGCGGAAATCAGCCGCAGCGTGCAGAAGATCCTCACCCCGGACGCACTGATCAAGCTGATTCGCCAGACCGTGGCCGAGGCTTATCAGCAAGCGCCGAGCGTGGTGGTCCTGCTCAACCCCGGCGCCTTGCCCAAGACCTCCAGCGGCAAGCTGCAACGTTCGGCCTGCCGCAACCGCCTGGCCGATGGCAGCCTTGACAGTTATGCCCAATTCCCTGGTCGCCAGGCCGTAGCCGGCGAGGCCAGCAGCGAAGCGAGCAGCGAACTGCAAGAACTGATCGGCCTCATCTGGCGCGAGCAGTTGCAGATCGAGCAGCAAGTGGCGAGCGACGAGCACTTCTTCCTGCTGGGCGGCAACTCCATCGCCGCGACCCAGGTTGTCGCGCGGCTGCGTGAAGAGCTCGGCCTGGAGCTGAACCTGCGCCTGCTGTTCGAAGCGCCGACCCTTGGCGCTTTCGCCGCGCAGGTTGCGCAACTGCAACAGGATGGCGGCCTGGCCCAGGGCGCGATCAATGCCTTGTCGCGCGCCGAGGCGCTGCCCCAGTCCCTGGCACAGAATCGTTTGTGGATCACCTGGCAGCTCGACCCGCACAGCAGCGCCTACAACATTCCCGGCGGCCTGCGCCTGCGCGGCGAGCTGGACGAAGACGCCCTGCGCGCCAGCTTCCAGCAACTGATCGAACGCCACGAATCCCTGCGTACGCGCTTTTTCGAGCGTGACGGCCAGGCGCTGCAACAGGTCCTGGCAGTCAGCGAATTCAACCTGCAAGTGATCGACCTCAGCGACCTGCCGCTGGCCGAGCGCGAGGCGCGGGCGCAACAGATCCGCGAGGAGGAAGCCCGTACCCAGTTCGACCTGGAGCGAGGCCCGCTGCTCTGGGTGACCCTGGTTCGCCTCGACGACGAAGAGCACCAACTGCTGGTGACCCTGCACCACATCATCGCCGACGGCTGGTCGCTGAATGTGCTGATCGACGAGTTCTCGCGTCTGTATGCCGCCGCCGTGCAAGGCCAGGCGGCGAGCCTGGCGCCGTTGCCGCTGCAATACGCCGACTATGGCAGCTGGCAGCGCCAGTGGCTGGCCCAGGGCGAAGGCGAGCGGCAACTGGCCTACTGGAAACAGCAGTTGGGCGACGAGCACCCGAGCCTGAGCCTGACCACCGATCACCCGCGCTCGGCGCAGCGGCAACACAGCGCCGCGCGCCACAGCCTGCGCCTGGGAGCGAGCCTGAGCGAAGCCATTCGCCAGACCGCCCAGGCCCATGAATCGACACCCTTCATGCTGTTACTCACGGCCTTCCAGAGCCTGCTGCACCGCTACAGCGGCCAGCACGACATCCGTATCGGCGTGCCCAGCGCCAACCGTCCGCGCCTGGAAACCCAGGGCCTGATCGGCTTCTTTATCAACACCCTGGTGCTGCGCGCCGAGGTGGATGGCCGCCTGCCATTTAGCGCGTTGCTGGCGCAGACTCGCCAGGCCGCGCTGGAAGCCCAGGCCCATCAGGACCTGCCGTTCGAACAACTGCTCGAAGCCTTCCCCCAGGCCCGCGAACAGGGTCTGTTCCAGGTCATGTTCAACCACCAGCAGCGCGACCTCGGCGCCCTGCGCCGGTTGCCCGGGTTGCTGGCCGAAGAGCTGCCGTGGCACAGCCGTGAGGCCAAGTTCGACCTGCAACTGCACAGTGAAGAAGACCGCAACGGCCGCCTGAGCCTGTCCTTCGACTACGCCGCCGAGCTGTTCGAGGCCGCGACCATCGAGCGCCTGGCCGAGCATTTCGTCAGCCTGTTGCGCGAGGCCTGCGAGCGTCCGCAGACCGCCATCGCCGACTTGCCGTTGCTCAATCCCTGCGAGCAGGCGCAGCAGCAACAGTGGAGCGAAGCCCCTTGCGCGGCGGCCAGCCAATGGCTGCCCGAACTGCTCGACGCACAACTGCAGCAGACCCCGGAACGCACCGCGCTGGTGTGGCAGGGCGGCGAACTGAGCTTCGCCGAACTGCACGCCCAGGCCAACCGCCTGGCCCATTACCTGCGCGACAAGGGGGTCGGCCCGGATGTCTGCGTGGCCATCGCCGCCGAGCGTTCGCCGCAGCTGTTGATCGGCCTGCTGGCGATCGTCAAGGCCGGCGGCGCCTATGTGCCGCTGGACCCGGACTACCCGGCCGAACGCCTGGCCTACATGCTGGCCGACAGTGGCGTCGAGCTGCTGCTGATCCAGACCCAACTGCTCGAACGTCTGCCCCAGGCCGAAGGCGTCAGTACCATCGCCATGGACAGCCTCAAGCTCGACAGCTGGCCGAGCCATGCGCCGGGCCTGCACCTGCACGGCGACAACCTGGCCTATGTGATCTACACCTCCGGCTCCACCGGCCAGCCCAAGGGCGTGGGCAACACCCACGCGGCCCTGAGCGAACGCTTGCAGTGGATGCAGAACACTTACCGCCTGGACGCCAGCGATGTGCTGATGCAAAAGGCGCCGATCAGCTTCGACGTGTCGGTGTGGGAATGCTTCTGGCCGCTGATCACCGGCTGCCGTCTGCTGCTGGCCGCGCCGGGCGAACACCGCGACCCGCATCGCATCGCCCAGTTGGTGCAGCAATACGGCGTGACTACGCTGCACTTCGTGCCGCCGCTGTTGCAGCTGTTCGTCGATGAGCCGCTGAGCGCCGAATGCAGCAGCCTGCGCCGGCTGTTCTCCGGTGGCGAAGCCTTGCCGGCCGAATTGCGCGACCGGGTGCTGGAGCAACTGCCGAACGTCCAGCTGCACAACCGTTACGGCCCGACCGAAACCGCGATCAACGTCACCCACTGGCATTGCCGCAGCAGCGATGGCGAGCGTTCGCCCATTGGCCGGCCGCTGGGCAATGTGATCTGCCGGGTGCTGGACGCCGACCTCAACCCGGTGCCGGCCGGCGTGCCGGGCGAGCTGTGCATTGCCGGGATCGGCCTGGCCCGTGGTTACCTCGGTCGCCCGGGGCTGAGCGCCGAACGTTTTGTCGTCGACCCGCTGAGCACCGAGGGCGCGCGCCTGTACCGCACCGGCGACCGAGTGCGCTGGGCGGCCGATGGCGCGCTGGAATACCTCGGGCGCCTCGATCAGCAGGTCAAGCTGCGCGGCTTCCGTGTCGAGCCCCAGGAAATCGAAGCGCGCCTGCTGGCCCAGGAGGGCGTGGCCCAGGCGGCGGTGCTGGTGCGCGAGACCGCGGCCGGTGCGCAGCTGATTGGCTACTACACATCTACTGCGAGCGTGGAAGACGAAGATGCGCAGACCGCGCGCCTGAAAACCGCCCTGGCCAGTGAGCTGCCGGAGTACATGGTGCCGGCGCAACTGATGCTTCTTTCGACCATGCCCCTGAGCCCGAGCGGCAAGCTCGACCGCCGCGCCTTGCCGGAACCGCAATGGCAGGTGCGTGAACACGTCGAGCCGGTCAGCGAGCTGCAACGGCAGATCGCGGCGATCTGGCGCGAGGTGCTGGGGCAGCAGCGCATTGGCTTGCGCGATGACTTCTTTGCCCTGGGCGGCCACTCGCTGCTGGCCACGCAGATCATTTCCCGGACCCGCCAGGCCTGCGACGTTGAGTTGCCGCTGCGGGCCTTGTTCGAAGCCAGCGAGCTGGGCGACTTCGCCGAGCAGGTGCGGCTGATCCAGGAATCCGGCAAGCGTAACCAGCAGCCGCCGATCGCCAAGGTCGACCGCAGCGCGCCTGTACCGCTGTCCTATTCCCAGCAGCGCATGTGGTTCCTCTGGCAGATGGAACCGGACAGCCCGGCCTACAACGTCGGCGGCATGGCGCGCTTCAAGGGCGTGCTGGATGTCGGGCGTTTCGAGGCGGCGCTGCAGGCGCTGATCCTGCGTCATGAAACCCTGCGCACCACCTTTCCTAGCGTCGACGGCGTGGCCCAGCAACGGGTGCACGCGCAAACCGGCGTGCGCATGGCCTGGAAGGATTTCTCCAGCCTGGATGCAGCGAGCCGTGAGCAACGCCTGCAACAACTGGCCGACAGCGAGGCGCACCAGCCGTTCGACCTGGAAACCGGTCCGCTGCTGCGCGCCTGCCTGGTCAAGGCGGCGGAGCATGAGCACTACTTCGTGCTGACCCTGCACCACATCGTCACCGAAGGCTGGGCGATGGACATTTTCGCCCGTGAGCTGAGCGCGTTGTACGAAGCCTTTATCGACGACCGCGACTCGCCGCTGGAACCGCTGCCGGTGCAGTACCTGGACTACAGCGTCTGGCAGCGCCAGTGGCTGGAGTCCGGCGAGCGTCAGCGCCAGCTGGATTACTGGACCACGCAACTGGGCAACGAACACCCGCTGCTGGAACTGCCGGGCGACCGTCCGCGGCCGCCGGTGCAAAGCCACCAGGGCGAGCTGTACCGCTTCGACCTCAGCGACGAACTGGCGGCACGGGTGCGCCGTTTCAACGCGGAACACGGCCTGACCCTGTTCATGACCATGACCGCGACCCTGGCCGTGTTGCTCTACCGCTACAGCGGCCAGACCGACCTGCGCATCGGCGCGCCGGTGGCCAACCGCATCCGCCCGGAAAGCGAAGGGCTGATCGGCGCCTTCCTCAATACCCAGGTGCTGCGTTGCCAGCTCGACGGGCAGATGAGCGTCGGCGAGCTGTTCGAGCAGGTGCGGCACATCGTGATCGAAGGCCAGTCCCATCAGGACCTGCCGTTCGACCACCTGGTGGAAGCCCTGCAACCGCCGCGCAGCGCCGCCTACAACCCGCTGTTCCAGGTGATGTGCAACGTCCAGCGCTGGGAGTTCCAGCAGAGCCGCAGCCTGGCCGGCATGGCGGTCGAATACCTGGCCAACGATGCGCGGGCCACCAAGTTCGACCTCAACCTGGAAGTCACCGACCTCGACCATCGCCTGGGCTGCTGCCTGACCTACAGCACCGACCTGTTCGACGAGCCGCGCATCGCGCGCATGGCGGCGCACTGGCGCAACCTGCTGGAGGCATTGATCGAGAGCCCCGAGCAGCACCTGAGCGAATTGCCGCTGCTCGACCGCGTCGAACAACAGCAACTGCTGGACAGCCTGGGCGTCGAGCCCGGAGAACACCGCCTGGACCAGTGCATCCACCACCTGTTCAGCGAGCAGGCGCTGCTGCGCCCGGACGCGCCGGCCCTGACGTTCGCCGGGCAGACCCTGAGCTACGCCGAGCTCGACAGCCGCGCCAACCGCCTGGCCTGGATGCTCCGTGAGCGTGGCGTCGGCCCGCAGGTGCGGGTCGGCCTGGCCCTGGAGCGTTCGCTGGAAATGGTCATCGGCCTGCTGGCGATCCTCAAGGCCGGCGGTGCCTACGTGCCGCTGGACCCGGAATACCCGCTGGACCGTCTGCACTACATGATCGAAGACAGCGGTATCGGCCTGCTGCTCAGCGACGCGGCGATGTTCCAGGCCCTGGGCCAGCTGCCGCCGAGCGTGACGCGCTGGTGCCTGGAAGAGGACGGCGCGCAACTGGCCAACTACCCGGCCGGTGAGCTGCCCTTTATCAGCCTGCCGCAGCACCAGGCGTACCTGATCTACACCTCGGGCTCCACCGGCAAGCCCAAGGGCGTGGTGGTGTCCCACGGCGAGATCGCCATGCACTGCCGCGCGGTGATCGAGCGCTTCGGCATGCGCCCGGACGATTGCGAGCTGCACTTCTATTCCATCAACTTCGACGCTGCCACCGAGCGCCTGCTGGTGCCGCTGCTCAGTGGCGCCCAGGTGGTGCTGCGGGCGCAAGGGCAGTGGGACACCGAAGAGATTTGCCAGCTGATCCGCCAGCACCGTATCAACATTCTCGGTTTCACCCCGAGCTACGGCAGCCAGCTGGCGCAGTGGCTGGCGACCCAGGGCGAGACCCTGCCGGTGCGCATGTGCATCACCGGCGGCGAAGCGCTGACCGGCGAGCACCTGAGCCGCATCCGCGCGGCGTTCAAGCCGAGCCTGTTCTTCAATGCCTACGGCCCCACCGAAACCGTGGTCATGCCCCTGGCCAGCCTGGCGCCGGAACAACTGGAGGAGGGCGCCGGCAGCGTGCCGATCGGCACGGTGGTGGGTGAGCGCGTGGCCTACATCCTCGACGCCGATCTGGCCCTGGTGCCCCAAGGCGCCACCGGTGAGCTGTATGTCGGCGGGGCCGGCCTGGCCCAGGGGTACCACCAGCGTCCGGGCATGAGCGCCGAGCGTTTCGTCGCCGACCCGTTCAGTACAAATGGCGGGCGCCTGTATCGCACCGGCGACCTGGTGCGCCAGTGCGCCGACGGCCAGGTGGAATACATCGGCCGGGTCGATCACCAAGTGAAGATTCGCGGCTTCCGTATCGAGCTGGGGGAAATCGAAAACCGCCTGCTGGAACATGAGTCGGTGCGCGAAGCCGTGGTGCTGGCCCTGGACATGCCGGGCGGCAAACAGCTGGCCGGCTATCTGGTGACCGATGTCGCTGAACAGAGTGACGAGCAGCAAGCTGCCTTGCGCGAGGCGATCAAGGCGCAGCTGAAAACCCACCTGCCGGATTACATGGTGCCCACCCACCTGGTCCTGCTGGCGAGCATGCCGCTGACCGCCAACGGCAAGCTCGACCGCCGTGCCTTGCCGGCGCCGGACCTGGAGCTCAACCGCCAGCAGTACGTGGCGCCGAGCAACGAGCTGGAGCAGACCCTGGCCCAGGTCTGGTGCGACGTGCTGAACCTGCCGCAGGTCGGCCTGCACGACAACTTCTTCGAACTGGGCGGCGACTCGATCCTGTCGATCCAGGTGGTCAGCCGCGCCCGCCAACTGGGTATTCATTTCAGCCCGCGCGACCTGTTCCAGCATCAGACCGTGCAGACCCTGGCCGCGGTGGCCAGCCGCAGCGAGCGGATCGTCGCCGAGCAAGGCTTGCTCAGTGGCGAGTCGGGCCTGACGCCGATCCAGCACTGGTTCTTCGACAGCGAGATCCCCGAGCGTCAGCACTGGAACCAGGCCCTGCTGCTGGCGCCGAACCAGACGCTCGATGGGCAGTTGCTGGAGCAAGCGCTGCACGCGGTGCTGGCCCAGCATGACGCCCTGCGCCTGCGCTTTACCCAGGTCGACGGCCAATGGCGGGCCGCGCACCAGGCGTTGTCCGAGGTGCCACTGCTGGTGCCGGTGCGCGTGGCTTCGATGGCGCAATGCCCGGCGCTGTTCGCCGAGACCCAGCGCAGCCTCGACCTGGCCAACGGACCGCTGTTGCGCGCGCTGTTGGTGGACGGTCCGGATGAGCAGCAACGCCTGTTCATTGCCATCCACCACCTGGTGGTCGATGGCGTGTCCTGGCGGGTGCTGCTGGAGGATCTGCAAAACGTTTACCGCCAGCTTGAAGCTCAGCAGACGCCGCGCCTGCCGGCGAAAACCAGCGCCTTGCGCGATTGGACGTCACGCCTGCAGGCCTATGCCGGCAGCGAGTCGCTGCGCGAAGAGTTGAGCTGGTGGCAGGACCAACTGGCTGGCCCGGCGGCAACGCTGCCGGTGCAGCACGCCCAGGGCGGGCGGCAGAACAAGCATGCGCGGACCGTCAACGTGAAGCTGGATGCCGAGCGTACCCGGCAGTTGTTGCAACAGGCGCCGAGCGCCTACCGCACCCAGGTCAACGACCTGCTGCTGACGGCCCTGGCCCGCGTGCTGTGCCGCTGGACCGGCGAGGCTTCGACGCTGATCCAGCTCGAAGGCCACGGCCGCGAAACCCTGTTCGACGAGATCGACCTGACCCGCACGGTCGGCTGGTTCACCAGCGCTTACCCGCTGCGCCTGACCCCGCAAGTAATCGAAGAAGCAGCCGGGCAGGGCGCCTCGATCAAGGCGATCAAGGAACAGCTGCGCGCCGTACCGCATAAAGGCCTGGGTTATGGCGTGCTGCGCTACCTGGCCGACGCGGCGATCCAGCAGGGCATGGCGGCCTTGCCGCACGCGCCGATCACCTTCAACTACCTGGGCCAGTTCGACCAGAGCTTTGCCAGCGATGCACTGTTCCGTCCGCTGGACGAACCGCTGGGCGCCGCCCATTCGCCGGAAGCGCCGCTGCCCAACGAGCTGAGCGTCGACAGCCAGGTTTACGCCGGTGAGCTGGTGTTGCGCTGGACCTTCAGCGGCGAGCGTTTCGACCCGCAGACCATCGACGCACTGGCCCAGGCCTACCTCGGCGAACTGCACAGCCTGATCGCCCATTGCCTGGAGGATGATGCCGGCGGCCTGACGCCGTCGGACTTCCCCCTGGCGCGCCTGACCCAGGCGCAACTGGACGCGTTGCCGGTACCGGCCAGCGCCATCGAGGACGTCTACCCGCTGACCCCGATGCAGGAGGGCATGCTGCTGCACACCCTGCTGGAGCCGGGCACCGGCCTGTACTATATGCAGGACCGCTACCGCATCAACAGCGAGCTGGACCCGGCGCGTTTCGCCCAGGCCTGGCAGGCGGTGGTGGCCCGTCACGAAGCCCTGCGCGCGTCCTTCTGCTGGAACGTCGGCGAAGACATGCTGCAGGTTATCCACAAGCCGGGCAGCACGCCGATCGAGTTCCTGGACTGGAGCTTAGTGGCCGAAGCCGAGCAGGAGCCGAAGTTGCAGGCGCTGCTGAAAAGCGAACGCGAGGCCGGTTTCGATCTGCTCAACCAGGCGCCGTTCCACCTGCGGCTGATCCGCGTGGGGGCCGCGCGCTACTGGTTCATGATGAGCAACCACCACATCCTGATCGATGCCTGGTGCCGTTCGCTGTTGATGAACGACTTCTTCGAGATCTACACCGCCCTGGGCGAAGGTCGCGAAGCCCAGCTCAGCGTGCCGCCACGCTACCGCGACTACATCGGCTGGCTGCAACGCCAGAGCCTGGCCGAGGCGCGCCAGTGGTGGAAAAACAACCTGCAGGGCTTTGAGCGCACCACGCCTATCCCGAGCGACCGGCCGCTCCTGCGCGAACACGCCGGCGACAGCGGCGGCATGATCGTCGGTGACTGCTACACCCGGCTCGATGCCCGCGACGGTGCGCAATTGCGCGAGTTGGCGCAGCAGCATCAGCTGACCGTCAACACCTTCGCCCAGGCGGCCTGGGCCCTGGTGCTGCGGCGCCTGAGCGGCGAGCGTGACGTGCTGTTCGGCGTCACCGTGGCCGGGCGTCCGGTGGAAATGCCGGAGATGCAGCGCACCGTCGGCCTGTTCATCAATAGCATCGCGCTGCGAGTGCAACTGCCGGAAGACGGCCAGCGCCTGAGCGTGCGCCAATGGCTCAGCAGCCTGCTGGAACGCAATATGGAGCTGCGCGAGTACGAGTACCTGCCGTTGGTGGCGATCCAGGAAAACAGCGAACTGCCCAAGGGCCAGCCGCTGTTCGACAGCCTGTTCGTGTTCGAGAACGCGCCGGTGGAAGTCTCGGTGCTGGACCGCGCGCAAAGCCTGAACGCCACCTCGGATTCCGGCCGCACCCACACCAACTTCCCGCTGACCGCGGTGTGCTACCCGGGGGATGACCTGGGGCTGCACCTGTCCTACGACCAGCGCTACTTCGAGCAAGCGACCATCGAGCGCATGCTCGGCGAGTTCAAGCGCCTGCTATTGGCGCTGGTGCAGGGCTTCCATGGCGACATGGCCGAGCTGCCGCTGCTGGGCGCAGAAGAGCAGGGCTTCCTGCTCGCCGGCTGCAACCAGAGCGAACATGAGTACCCGCTGGAGCGCAGCTACGTCGAACTGTTCGAGGCGCAGGTGGCGGCCCACCCGCAACGCATCGCCGCCAGTTGCCAGGACCTGCAATACAGCTACGCCGAACTGAACCAGCGCAGTAACCGCCTGGGCCATGCCCTGATCGCCAACGGCGTGGGCCTGGACCAGCCGGTGGCCCTGCTGGCCGAGCGCAGCCTGGACCTGCTGGGCATGATCATCGGCAGCTTCAAGGCCGGCGCCGGCTACCTGCCGCTGGACCCGGGCCTGCCGGGCCAGCGCCTGGGGCGGATCATCGAGCTGAGCCGCACGCCGTTGCTGGTGTGCACCGCGGCCTGCCAGGAACAGGCGCAAGCCTTGCTGGACGAGTTCGCCTGTGCCAACCGACCACGTTTGTTGGTATGGGAAGAGGTGCAAGCGGCCGATCATTCGCAGGATAACCCAGGTCTCTACAGCGGCCCGGACAACCTGGCCTATGTGATCTACACATCGGGCTCCACCGGCCTGCCGAAGGGCGTGATGGTCGAGCAGCGCGGCATGCTCAACAACCAGCTGAGCAAGGTGCCGTACCTGCAATTGAGCGAAGCCGATGTGATCGCCCAGACCGCGTCGCAGAGCTTCGATATTTCGGTCTGGCAGTTCCTCGCCGCGCCGCTGTTCGGCGCGCGGGTGGACATCGTGCCGAACGCCATCGCCCATGACCCGCAAGGTTTGCTGGCCCATGTGCAGGCGCAGGGCATCAGCGTGCTGGAGAGCGTGCCGTCGCTGATCCAAGGCATGCTCGCCCAGGAGTCCATCCACCTCGATGGCCTGCGCTGGATGCTGCCCACCGGCGAGGCGATGCCGCCGGAGCTGGCGCACCAATGGCTGTTGCGTTACCCGCAGATCGGCCTGGTCAACGCCTACGGTCCGGCCGAGTGCTCGGATGACGTGGCCTTCTACCGCGTCGACATGGCCTCGACCCGTGGCAGCTACCTGCCGATCGGTACGCCGACCGACAACAACCGCCTGTACCTGATGGATGGCGCGCTGGACCTGGTGCCGCTGGGCGCGGTGGGCGAGCTGTGCGTCGCCGGTACCGGGGTCGGCCGTGGTTACGTCAGCGATCCGCTGCGCACCGCCCAGGCGTTCGTACCCCATCCGTTCGGTGCCCCGGGCGAACGCCTGTACCGCACCGGCGACCTGGCACGGCGTCGCGCCGATGGCGTGCTGGAATACGTCGGGCGTATCGACCATCAGGTGAAGATCCGTGGCTACCGCATCGAGCTGGGGGAAATCGAAGCCCGCCTGCACGAACAACCGGAAGTCCGCGACGCGGCGGTCGGCGTGCAGGAAGGCGTCAACGGCAAGCATCTGGTGGGCTACCTGGTGGCGAGCGACTCGGCCCTGAGCCCGACGGAACGCCTGGAGCGCATCAAACAACGCCTGCGCGCCGAGCTGCCGGAATACATGGTGCCGCTGCACTGGCTGTGGCTGGAGCGCATGCCGCTCAACGCCAACGGCAAGCTCGACCGTAAGGCCCTGCCGGCCCTGGAGATTGGCCAGCTGCACAGTCAGGACTACCTGGCGCCGCGCAGCGAACTGGAACAGACCCTGGCCGCTATCTGGACCGAGGTGCTCAAGGTCGAGCGGGTCGGAGTCCAGGACAACTTCTTCGAACTGGGCGGGCATTCGCTGCTGGCCACGCAGATCGCCTCGCGGGTGCAGAAGACCCTGCAACGCAACGTGCCGCTGCGGGCAATGTTCGAATGCAGCACGGTGGAGGAACTGGCCCAGTACATCGACAGCCTGGCGAGCCATGAAATCAACGAGGAGAAGGTTGATCGCCTGAGCGATCTGATGGCGGAGCTGGAGGGGCTGTAATCAGCGTTGCCAGTGCTGGTCCTATCGTGGGCAAGCTGAACTGACCTGATAATCCTGGACACACCAATCGGGCGCCATGATGGCGCCCAAATCTGAACCTTCACCTGGCAGGGCCTTACCATCGAGGTCCTGCTCACTCCCGGCTGGCCCGAGTGCTATCGCCACATCCACGGCTATCCGCTGGCCATCTTTGAAACCGGTTACCACTCCCTCTTCGAATACGCCGACAACATCGACGCGGCAGATGTCGCTATTTTAAAAAAAAACGCGGCCCTTCGGGTCGAATTACTCATCACTCACCGTGCGAGATTAGAGTCCTTCGCAGGACCGTTCATGGGGCTCGCAATGAAGTTTTGAAGTATCTCCGCGATCAGGGTGATTCAGCCTTTTACTTATAGTTATTCGAGTTAATCCATCTTCCAAATTCGACTTTTGACGCTAACTTTAATTGCTATGCTCTTACAGTGGATTGACTATCAAAGTCATTGCCATGCCAGCAATAATGGCAGATCGTTATTTTGGAGTTTTTATGGACATGGAACTGCTTGAAGCGAGCCATTACCAAGCCCCCGAGACACCAAAGCGCCATTGATGTTCTGCTTGCACGCCTCCAGTTATTCCAACGGCTATGTTTTGGAGAATTAAAATGTCCAATGAAAAGTTTGACCGTGTAACAGCGAATCTGTCTGTTGCCGATATAAGCACTGCAATAGCTACCGGTTTGCAAAGAGCGCTTGATGCTCGTGGAGAAGCGTTGCGCGATAAAATTCTTATTTATGGTGGAAGGATTGACTTCAACATTCAAGTACTCCCCCAAGGCGCGGTAGGCGAACTCAAGGAAGTTGCCAACATTGGCAAGGTCTAGGTTTTTCGGAATTTTTTCGTCAAGCCAATAGGGACAGAAGGAATGCTGGTGGAGGGAATAAAATGCCACCCAAATCGTTAGAAAAATCCCGCCGATTGATTGAAACCGGTCGAAGTAAAGAGCTTCTGTGCCCAAGTGCTCAGCCGGAATGGGAAGGAGCGAAAATATTCGGGGTGGTGAATGGCACGGTGGCAGCTCCTGAAGTAGCTTACCTTTCACAAGCAATACCCATGACGAAAGAGCTGGCTGAATCAACAGTCCCTGTCAGTCCGGCAGAGGTATTTCGCATTTCCGCACCCTGTGCGGAAATGCGATGCCAGCACTACAAGGAAGGAGGCTGCCAGCTTGTATCCCGCACCGTAGAGAAATTAAAAACGGTAACAGACAAACTTCCCCGTTGCTCGATAAGAGCCTCCTGTCGCTGGTGGAATGAACAGGGACCCGATGCCTGTTTCCGCTGTCCGCAAGTCGTAACCAACAGTTTCTCCCAAGACGAGATGATAATTATTGCGGCAACCCCGATATAGCTCAGAGTGTGAGTCTCGTTGAAGATGAAAGGGCTCTGATCAACTTGCACTTTCTGATATGAACGTTGAGTCTATTTACCACTTCTGGAGAGGAGGTGAAGGGGCCGACTGTGCCGCTTCTCGATATCTCACTCAAGGGTGTCGAGGGTATACACATCGTTCAGGTGTTCAGCAGCCTACATGGATTCCATCATCCTCTGTAGGTGCGAGTTTGCTCGCGAAAAATCTTCAGGCTTGCACGGCCGTTCGGACTTGTCCGATTGACGGCAACCCTTCATCGGCACAGTCTAGCGAAGCTTTTTCGCAGCCCACCTGACAGGAGACAGTTGATGCCCTTCGCGACTATTGATGGACAAGCCCTTCACTACCTGGACCAGGGCAGCGGCCCCGCGGTGCTGCTGGCCGGCAGTTACCTGTGGGACCTGAACATGTGGGCGCCGCAGATCGAGGCGCTGTCCAGGCAGTACCGGGTGATCGCCCTGGACCTGTGGGGCCACGGCCAATCCGGCGCGCTGCCGCAAGGCACCGCCTCGCTGGACGACATCGCCCGGCAGGTGCTGGCGCTGCTGGATCATCTTGAGATCGAACGCATCACCCTGGTCGGCCTGTCCGTGGGCGGCATGTGGGGCGCGCGCCTGGCCCTGGCGGCGCCGCAGCGCATCAATGGCCTGGTGCTGATGGACACCTATCTCGGGGCCGAGCCAGAGCCGACCCGCCAGTACTACTTCTCGCTGTTCAAGCAGATCGAAGAGAGCGGGGTGATCGCGCCGCAACTGCTGGACATCGTGGTGCCGATTTTCTTCCGCCCGGGCATCGACCCGCAGTCGGCACTGTACCAGGACTTCCGCGCCGTCCTCGCGGCACTGCCCAGCGATCGCCTGCGCGAAAGCGTGGTGCCCATGGGCCGCATCACCTTCAGCCGCGCAGACCTGCTGTCGCGCCTCAACCAGTTGGACCCTGCCACTACCTTGCTGCTGTGCGGCGACCAGGACAAACCGCGCCCACCGTCGGAAACCCGGGAAATGGCCGAGCTGATTGGTTGCCCTTATCAGTTGGTGCCTGAGGCGGGGCATATCTCCAACCTGGAGAACCCGGAATTTGTCACCGAGGCGTTGTTGGCGTTTCTGGCGCAGCGGTATTCCTGCTGACAGTGCAGCGGTGTCTGGGCTGACGTCATCGCGGGCAAGCCTCGCTCCTACAGAAGCCGCATTTCTCCTGGTGGATCGCGGCTTCTGTAGTAGCAGCCGGTCGATGCTCGATTGCCCGCGATGCGATCCCACGGCCACCACCCAGCCCTCTGTTATAGTCGCGCCCGGCGCAGGTCCAAGCACCTGCGCCGGGCGTTTTCATTCAGGGACAGGGGCCATGACGGAACATATTTACTGGCGCGATATCGAGGACCTGGCCGGCAACTGGAACGGCCTCGGGGTGGGCGTCAAGCGCCCGGCCAGCGGCAAGCCGAACCTGCGCCTGCTCAGTGGCAACAACCGACGCATGCAACTGGTGCTGGGTGACCAGACGCTGCTGTGGGGCACCATGTCCCGCTGCCTTTACGGCGTGTGGCTGGTACGCAATCACCTGCTGGAACAATTGCCGCAAACCCTGGTGGACCCCATCGATTCGCCTCAGGTGGAGCAACAGGTACGCCTCGACCCGGCCCTGCGCCTCAAGGCCTGGAGCCGCTTCTTCGTCCAGCAGTTGATGCAGCACCAGCCGGAGTTTTTCTACCCCGGCTACTGGCTGGTACGGGCCCTGCGCCCGGAATCCCCCAAGCCGATGCGGCCGTTGCTGAGCGGCACCGAAGCCTGGTACTTCAAGGGCGGCGAAGACGCCCTGAGCCATATGCCGCAGTGGGCGATCTACGGCCGCAACATCCTCGACAACCAGCAACCCGGCGCGGCACGCTGGGTCGAGTTGGGCGAGAGTGGCGGCGCAGTGGTCGGCCTGCATGCAGTGGACCCGCATTCCGGGCGCCTCAAATGGTGGCGCAAGAAAGCCCGCGAAGGCAGCTTGCCGCCCATCCTGCTGTGGTACGTCAGCGGCCTGAGCGGCCACCTGATTCTCGATGGCCATTACCGCTTGCAGGCGGCCATCGATGAAAACCTTCCACCGGAGTTCCTGGTGCTCAGCTCGCCGCGGCTCTTCAGCTATCGCCCGAACCCGCAAGAGCAGCAGAAGGTGTTGGGGGCGCTGCAGATGCAGATCCAGCGCAAGAACCTGGAGACAGTGCGCTTCAACCAACTGCTGATCAGCACCTTCGATGACCGTCCGTATCACGGCTTCGGCAGCCAGTCGTGGGCCGGAATTGCCTCGGAAAAGGTCTGGGTCGATCAGGTCAGCGCCATCCTCAACGAACGCGGAGATACGGACGAACTGGAGAACATCCTTGCCCGCGAAGCGCCGGACGAGTTCGCCTGAGCCTTACGCACAGGCGCTGAATGCTGACACGCCCCTGTAGCCGCTGCCGCAGGCTGCGATCGGGCTGGGCGGCATTCCGACGAAGCGGCCGCAAACCAGGCGACGGTCTTTTGCCTGACACACCGCATGGGCAGGTTTGGCGCCTGCTGCGCAGTCGATCGCAGCCTTCGGCAGCGGCTACGGTGAGGCGTTTCGCTTTCTTTTGTAAGGCTTTTCCGAGAAACTCCCACGCGCTTGAGTGCGCCGGTGGGCGGGGCTAGCCTGCGTTGGTCATCGCAAAATCGATGATACGGATGTGCAAGTCCGACGCTACCAGGTGCATAAGCGCTCAGTCGTGAGTGAGTGTTTTCATGTCCGCTGCTTTATGGCGGCCATGCGCGGGAGATCCTCGGATCTGCTGAGTGACCTGGTAGCTCGGTCTTGCACACCCGCGTATGGCTGCCACCCTTAATTCGTGTGCAAGCGAACGGTGTCAGCTCCTTTATTTACCAGGAGCCTAACCATGAAAAAACTTGTTCCCGATCCACCCCTCGACTCCAGCACCTACCGCTACCCCGAACTGAAACTCGCCAACCAGGCCTTGCGCCAGTCCTTGGCCGAGCAACCTGTCGAGGCGGTGCCATTCGCGTCCTTGGCCACCACTGCGGCGGTGCGCGTCACACCGGATTCCTTGTTCCACGTACGCGAAGGCATCAGCGCCGAAGAGGCCCTGGTGCATGTGTCGTTGCTGCTCAAATGCGCTGAAGAAGTCAGCGATGAAATCACCGAACGCGGCAGTGGCCTGGAGCGTGGGTTGATCTGGTCGATGGTCCATTCCGTGGAAATGGCCAGGGCGGTGGTGGATGCGTTGCTGGATGGGCGCGGCGCCCCTTGAACCGATACTGTTTTTGAAGCGTTCATCCTGAGCGGGCTCGCCCCACAGGGGCCTGATCGTTGTTTCACAATCTTATCCGTGGGGGCGAGCGCGTTCACGAAATATCTTCAGGTCAGCGTCAGGCGCTGACGGTGTTCAACGTTAGGCCTGTTCTTCCAAAGCATTCAGTTTTGCCAGAAATGCCGCAGGCCCCATTCTTTGCAGCGGGAATTTGCCGCGACTCACCGCATCGAAATAGCGCAGCGACCCCCAGAGGTCAAAATCCCCCACCAGATAGACCCGACGTTTGGCCCGGGTGAGGGCAACGTTCAACAGGTTGGGTTTGGAGGCGGCCCACTGCGCCGCTCCCGCATGCTCGGGGTCTGCCCCCAGCAGCATGAACACGGTGTCTTGTTCTTTACCCTGGAAGGTATGCACGGTGCCGATGGAGGCTTTCAACCACTGCTTCAACTCGCCCGCGGGTAATTTCGGGCGATGGTTGGGCCTGGCCCAGGCCGCCGCGCGTATGGCCTTCTGCAGGGCCAGGCGCACGGCCTTGAACGGCGAGATCACGTACAACTGCGGCAGTTCTCCATCACGCAGGTACAGCTGCCCGAGAAGATCGACCATGAACTCGATCTGCCTGGGGACGACTTGTTTGTGTTCGACATTGCCAGGGATATCGACCCAGCAACTGGAGCTGTACACCGGGGCGTCCTGTTCGGCGTGGGCGTTGGGCAGGCCAAAGACCATCTTGTTACCGTAGGCGATCTGGTTCGACAGGCTGAACATGGGTTCGATGCAGCGCCTGTGGACCCTCAACGGGCTGCCGATCCACAGCTCTTCGTCGGTGTCGTTCTTGAACACGCTGCCATAGCGATTGTTCTGGTCCGCCAGGCTCTGGACCGACACGCGATTGGGGGCGAAGGCATCGTTTGCCGTGTGCGCCGATAGCTGGCCCAGTGTCTTGACCAGGCGTTGCGGCAGGGTGAAGACCGGCTCGATTTGCAGGGGGTCGCCCACCACCATGGCTCGTTGCGCCCGCCACAAGGCACCGACGGCGGCCTGGGGCACGGCTTGCCCTGCCTCGTCGATGTACAGCCAGCCCAGAGAGCCGGCGCCCAGCCCACGGAACTGGTTGCCAAAGGAGGCAAAGGTACTCGAGACCACCGGGATCACCATGAACAGGCTTTGCCAGAGCACCTGGGTCAGTCGCTCATCCTCGGGTGTCTTGTTGCTCAGCAACAGGCTGATGGCTGCAAGGTTGGCGCTGAAGCCCTTGCCGTTCGAGCCTGAGGGCGCGACTTCGGCAAGCCAGGCCTCATGCAGGGTCAACGCCGCGGCGAACAAGGTCGAGCGCAATCGATTGAGTGCGGCATCATGCCAAAGCCCATTGATCTGGAACTCGCTGTTCTCCAGCTCACTCAGTTGGCCTGGCAGGTTCGGACGGCCCAGGCGGCTGGCGAAGTCGTCCAGGCATTGGCACCTGCTGTGCCATTGCGCTTTACGTGTATCGAGTTCGCTTTTACAGAACAGCAATGCGGTTTGCGCGTTTTCAAGTTCCGGTCTCAGGCTATTGTTCAGAAGGCTTTTCGCGCGGTTGATCTCTTCATGGGCCAGGCGCTGGAGCCGGGCATTTTCCAGTTGTTCATTACGGTGGGTTTTAGCTGCTTGAGTATTGAACAAGCGCTTCCACCAGACCGGACGACTGCGATCTATCAGGCGCTCCAGTTCCTGCAGGCTGCTCAGGTGTTGCGCCGTTGCTTGAAGTTGCTGTTGCTGGCGGTCGAGGGCTTGCTGGGCGGACGCCCTGGTCTGTTCGGCCTGATTGAATGACTGCTGTTGTGGGTGCAGGAAGGCTTGCTCATCGGTAGCCGCCATTTCTTCCAGCAGGCTGGCGTAGCGGGCTCGTTCCTCCAGCGCCTTGCTGACCTCCTCGTCGGCTTTTTTGAAGGCTGCGCAGGCCTCCTTGAAGGTGGGGCCCTTATAGTCATCCACCCATTGCCGGATCGTCAGGGGCGGATTGGGCTCAGTGGTGTCTACCGGGTTGAAAAACAAACGTTCCTGCAGGGCTTTTCGGTTGCTGCTGTTACCGAGTGCGGCGCAGATCAACCCCCAGGGTTTGTCCTCATCGGACAGGGGGCTGATGCTGCCATCGCTTTTCTGGGCAGCAATCTTATGGGCGACCGGTTGCAGGTACTGCACGTTGTTCCAGCATTTTCCCAGGGATTTGCGTTTGGGCAGGTCCCGGGAAATGTTTTCCACGGCGGCATTGTTGGAGGAGGCCACCACCATTTCATAGCCGGTCAGCTCAGGCTTGAGCGCGCGGATGGTGTAGATATTCGGCATGCCCTTGAAGGTGACCTGCGGTTTTTTCCCGCCAACAAAAGCGTCTGCCGCCTCGCTGTATCCCGCCAATACCCGCGCTCGACGAACAATGTTCTCGGCGAACATGTCGCGCAATAAGGTTGTTTTGCCTGTCCCGGGTGGCCCGTTAACGGAGAACACTCCGGTGTTTTCCAAGGTGCCGAGCGCGGTATTGATCGCGAACTGTTGCATCAGGCTCATGGCATGGCCGGGCTCATCCGGCCAATGCCCGGGGTTTATGCATTGCGGTTGCAGGGCCTGGTAAATGGCCGTGCGGCCATGATCGGTATACAGGTCGATTCTTTTGCTCGGGTCGGCTTGGCCCAGGTACTGAAGCAAAGGCAGCGGCTGTTCTGCGCGCTGCAAGCTGGCGATCGCACGCTCGATGTCTTTTATGAAAAAGCTGTTGAGGATGTCGATCTCGGTATCGGGTTCTTCTTCGTCCTCGACTTCCGTTGCCTGTGCCGCAGGGGGCTGCGTGAGTGGTTTCTCGACCTTGGGCTGGGTCAGCACTTGAAGCAATGCGACCGAGGTAGCGCTGTTCTGCTCAGGCGTGAAACTGGCCCAGTTGCACAGCAGTTGATGCAAATGCAGGACTTCCTCAGCCATCAAGGCCGGGTCATCGTTTTGCTGACGCTGTCCATGGAAGTTGTGCAGCAGTTTGATCAACTGCTCCTTGGCGTCTTCGAAGGCTTGATGGCCAAGAGCGCCAAGCCCTTTGCTCACCGTTTGCCCCAGGGCCCAGGGAGCCGTCGACAGTGACACGGCATCCAGTTGCGGGACGGCTTGAGCATTGAGCTTGATCTTCGCAAAGCATGTCAGCCCTTCAAGCTCCACCCGTTCCTGCTCTTCATAGAAGGTGTTCTCGTCTACCGATAAAGCGGCCAGGTGCGGTTCGCAAAGAGTTGCAATGACGGAGGCATCAAAGACTCCAATGTAGAGGTTGAAGCCTTTGACTTGAAGGTCGTCAGGTATGGAAAAGTTGCGCCAGCGGTTGTCCTTGCTCTGCTGGAGATCTTCCTGGGAGAGCCATCGGGTCTCCCATTCCTTGAAGTCCTCAACATATTTCTCGAGGGCATAAGGTAGAAAGAACTCCACCTTGTGCCAGTAGTCGAGAATGTCTAAAAGCCTAGCTTGTCCTTGAGCTATCAAAACGTCACTTCCCTGTCTGCGTGAATAAAGGCAGTAGTGTAACGCTGTCGGTAAGGCTAAAGGCCATTACGGGTCAGGTCTTGGCGCATCTCATTCATTTAGGCCCGAGAATCTTCACCAGCTTGCCCGGCGCGGGCGCGCCTTGTTGCTGTTGCAGTTCGCCCTGGTCGTCCATGTAGAAGATCGCCGGGGTGGCGGACAGCTCCAGTTCGTCCATCAGCGCCATGTTGGCGTCGAGCTTGGCCTGGACTTCGGCGGGTATCTTGTCCAGGGGTTTGAGGCTGCTGCCCTTGCCGGCTTTTTCGTGGTCTTGCAGGGCTTTCTGCGGGTCTTTGGCGGCCAGCAGGGCGGCGGATTTGCCCGGGCTGTCTTCGCGGATGATGCCGACCATGATGTGCCGCAGTTGGACCTTGCCGGCGTTCACCCAGGGCCGCGCCTGTTCCCAGAACATGTTGCAGTAGGGGCAGTTGGGGTCGCTGAACAGGTAGACCACGCGCGGTGCGTCGGCCTTGCCGTCGGCGATCCAGTTGCTCTTTTCCATCTTGGCCCAGACTGCCTTGGCCATCGGCGCATATACCAGTTTCTGCAGCGGTTCGGCGCTCAGGTCCTTGCCGTCGGCATCGTACAGGTTGCCCAGCAGCACATGCTTGCCGTCCGGGGTCAGGTACAGGGCCATGCCGCGGTTCTGGTACTGCGCGGCATACCCCTTGAGGCCGTCCGGGGCGTCGAAGCGGCCGACGATCTTGGCGCCTTTGGCTTCGATGTTCTTGATCGCCTGGGGCAGTTCTTCGGCGTGCAGCAACGGTGCCTGGAGCAGCGCCGCGCCCAGGGACAGGCTCAGCAGGTGGCGGATGAAGGGCATGGCAGTTTCCTTGAAGGGGCGGCCTGCGTGGCCGTGGTCGAATGCGGTCGGTCGAAATGTTCCAGGGCGCGGGCCAGGCTGGCCTCGGACAGCTCGCCCAGGTGGCTGCCGAGCATGCGCCCGTCAGCGCTGTAGAACAGCGTAGTCGGTAGCGCCATGGAGCCCACGGCCTGGCCCAGGCGGCCGCTGCCGTCGAACAGCACGTTGTTCAGGTTCAGCTCCTGGGTGGCCAGGAAGGTGCTGACGCTCTGCATGCTTTCGGCCTGGTTGACGAACAGGAAGGTCAGGTCCGGGCGCTGCTGCTGGGCTCTTTCCAGCACCGGCATTTCCCGCCGGCAGGGCGGGCACCAGGTGGCCCAGAGGTTGATCACCAGGGGCTTGCCCTGATAGCTGGTCAGCTGCACGGTGCCGCCGTCGGCGTTGCGCAGGGCGATCTCCGGCAACCGCGTGCCTTGTTCGAAGATGCTCAGGGACAGGGTGGCGAGCAGCCAGAAGGCCAGGCCGCTGCCGACCCCGGCGCCCAGCGGTTTGCGCAGGGCAGGGCGGCGCCAGCCCCAGGCGAGGGCGGCCAGCAGCAGGACGATCGCCCCCGGCCAAGGGAGAAAACCACCGTCGCGCAGGTCGATGATCTGCCACAGGTCGTGGCGGTAATGCTTCCAGTAGGCGACCACGAAGCCGATGCGCGCGGCCAGCATGCCCAGCAGGAACAGGCCGAACAGCACCGATTCCGGGTTCTCGCCACCGCGCTTGGCGACTCGCCAGCCGACAAAGGTGGCCAGTGCCAGGGCACTGATCAGCAGCAGGTGGTTGAGCGCAATGGCAAAGGTGCCGATGGTAAAGGTCAGCATCAACGGGCTTCTCGGGTAGCGGTCCAGCGTTGCAGGAAGCCAGCGGCGTCTACCTCGCCGGTAATCCGCTGGCTGCGTCGTTCTTCGCCGTCCGGGCCGATCCACAGCAGGCTCGGCGGCCCCGGCACTTTATACCGGTTGAGCAGTTCGCGGCTGGCGGCGTTGTCGGCCGTCACGTCCAGGCGCAGCAGGCGCACGTCTTTCAGGGCCTCGAGGACCTGGGGTTGGCCGAACACCTGTTTCTCCATGATCTTGCAGGACACGCACCAGTCAGCGTAGTAGTCCAGCAGCACCCACTGGCCCTGGGCCCTGGCGGCGTCGAGGGCGCCTTGCAGGTCGGCCGGCGCCTTGACGGTGGTGAAGGCGTCGTGGGCACTGACCGCCGCCACGCCATTGCCGCCGCTGTAGACCTTCAGCGGTCGCCACAGGTCGTCGCTGCCACCGGCGGCGCCCACCAGCAGCAGGCTGCCCCACAGGCCGAACACCACTGAACCTGCGCCGAACAGGTGCCCGGCGCGCCCGGCGGCACGCATCTGATACCAGGCGGTGTAGGCCAGGACCAGTGCCAGCGCGCCCCACAAACCGATCCACAGCGACTCGTCGAGCACCGGGCGCAGCAGCACGATGGCGGTACCGAGGAACAGGAAGCCGAACACGCCCTTGAGCAGGTTCATCCACGGGCCGGGCTTGGGCAGGAAGCGGTTGCCCACGGTCACCAGCAACAACAGCGGCAGGCCGATGCCCAGGCCCATGACGAACAGGATCAGCCCGCCGTGCAGGGCGTTGCCGCTCTGGGCGATGTACAGCAGGGCGCCGGCCAGCGGCGCGGTCATGCACGGGCCCACTAGCAGGCCGGACAGGGCGCCGAGCACCCCGGCGCCGACCAGGCTGCCGCCACGACGCGAACGGCTGGCGTTTTCCAGGCGGTCGCGCAGGGCCGCCGGCAGTTGCAGCTCGAAGAAGCCGAACATCGGTAGCGCGAGGATCACGAACACAGCGGCAAAGCTGCCCAGCAGCCAGGGCTGCTGCAACAGTGCTTGCAGATTGGCGCCGAGCAGCGCGGCCAGCACGCCCATGGCGGCGTAGACCAACGCCATGCACACCACATAGCTGCCCGCCAAGGCGAAGCCGCGACGCGGGCTGGCGCCGCTGCCCACCACCAGGCCGGCGAGGATCGGCAGCATCGGCAGCGAGCAGGGGGCGAAGGCCAGCAACAGGCCGAGGCCGAAGAACACCAGCAAGCTCCAGCCCAGGGCCCGTTGTTGCAGGCCGCTGGCCAGGGCCTGGTCGCTGGCCTCGGTGGCATTGGTTGCATTGGCGGCGGCCGGGCTGCCGCCCAGGTCCACTTCCAGGGATTGCGGCGGGTAGCACAGGCCGGCGTCGGCGCAGCCCTGCCAGCCGAGCTTGACCTTGCCGGTGGCGCCGGCGGGGATTTTCAGTTCCAGGCCCTGGCGGTACACCTGTTGCGCGCCGAAGAATTCGTCACTGTGGGCCTCACCCTCGGGCAGCGCCGGTTTGTGCGCGTCCGCCAGGCCGTCGAATCTCAGCCGCTGTTGATACAGGTAATAACCGTCGGCGATCTGCCAGAACAGCTGGGTTTCCCCCGAGGCCAGGCGTTCGGAGGTGAAGACGAAGGCTTTGCCGACCGGGAGAAAGTCGGGTTTGACCTCGAACGGGTTGTTACCCGCCTGGGCCAGGCCCGACAGCAGCATGAACAACAGGATGAACAGACGACGCATGGAAAAGCCTTAAACCGGTGCAAGTGGGGGGCACAATGGCCGATGGCGATTAACCGATGATTAACCCTGCACGCCTTGTGACACTGGCGGTGCGGGCATAATGTCGGCTTAATCGGCGATAGTTTTAATGCACCCCTTTTCTACAGGTTTCACCATGCACGTACTGGTCTGTGAAGATGATGAACTGATTGCCAGCGGGATCGTGGCCGGCCTCACGGCCCAGGGCCTGACGGTCGAGCACGTGGCCACCGCCTCGGCGGCGCGGGCCATGCTCGGCGTGGCGGAGTTCGACGTGATGGTGCTCGACCTCGGCCTGCCCGACGAAGACGGCCTGAAGCTGCTCAAGCAGCTGCGCCACAACGGCCTGGAAATCCCCGTGCTGATCCTCACCGCGCGGGACTCGGTCAGCGACCGGGTCGACGGCCTGCAGGCCGGCGCCGACGATTACCTGCTCAAGCCCTTCGACCTGCGGGAACTGGCGGCGCGCCTGCACACCCTGTTGCGCCGGGTGGCGGGGCGCAGCGTCAACCTGATCGAACACGGCCGCCTGACCTACGACCCGAGCACCCGCGAAACCCTGCTCGGCGGCCAGCCGGTGGACCTGTCGCGGCGCGAGCAGTCGCTGCTCCAGGCGCTGCTGCACAACCGCGGCCGGGTGCTGTCCAGCGAGCAGCTCAAGGACAGCGTCTACGGCTTCAACGACGAACTGGAAAGCAACGCCCTCAACGTGCACATCCACCACCTGCGACGCAAACTCGGCAACGGCATCGTCGAGACCGTGCGTGGCCTGGGCTATCGCCTGGGGCCGGCGGATGGTGGGGAGGAGTCGTAAGTGATGAGCCTGCGTTTGCGCTTGAGCCTGACCATCGGCGCGGCCTTTGTGCTGATCTGGGCGCTGGCCGCGGCCTGGATGTTCAGCGACTTGCGCAACCAGATGATGTTTTCCCTCGACCAGCGCCTGGTGGCTTCGGCGCGCATGGTCGCCGGCCTCCTGGAACAATTGCCGCCGTTGCCGAGCAAGGGCGAGGGCACCCATTTCAGTGCCGAACAACTGAACATTCCCGGGGGCATGGCCTGCCAGGTCAGTTCCCTGCGCGGCGAGATCCTCGCCCGCAGTCATAACCACCCTGACGAGAAACTCGAAGCCGAACGCATGGGCTTTCACGACCAGATGATCGATGGCGTGCGCTGGCGCAGCTTCACCTTGGCCCGGGGCGACTTGCATATCACCACCGCCGATCGGCAGGTCGAGCGTGAAGCACTGAACATGTCGGTGCTGCTGGCCGCCTCGGTGCCGGTCGGCGTGGCGTTGCTGGGTTGCCTGTGGTTGCTGTGGCTGGGGATCGGCCAGGGCCTGGCGCCGCTGAACCGCATGCGCGATGCCTTGATGCGCCGCAGTGCCGACTCCCTGGAGCCGTTGCAGATCCAGCCGCTGCCCAGCGAGTTGCGGCCGCTGCTGGAAACCCAGAACCAGCTGTTCCAGCGCATCGGCAAGACCATCGAACGCGAGCGTCGCCTGACCGGTGACGCCGCCCACGAATTGCGCAGCCCGCTGACGGCGATCAAGACTCACCTGCAAGTGGCGCGCATGACCGACGGCGCGGCCCGCGATCAATCCCTGGCGCGCGCCGAAGAAGGCGCCGACCGTCTGCACCGGACCCTGGAGCAGCTGCTGTTGCTGGCGCGGGTCGAGGGCAGCCTGTCGTTCGAGGACGGTGTGCAGTGCAGCGCCGAACAGGTGGCGAAAACCGCGATCCAGGACGCCGCCAGCGGCGCCCGGCAGCGGGTCCGGCTGCATATCGACGAGCGGGTGTCGGCGGCGCCGCTGGAAATGCCCTCGGTGCTGGCCATCGCCGCGCTGCGCAACCTGCTGGACAACGCCCTGCGCCATACCCCGAGCGATGCGCCGGTGGAGCTGAACCTGGAAGCCTTCGGCAACCGTGTGCGTTTCCAGGTGCGCGACCATGGCAGCGGCATTCCCGAGGATGACTTGCAGCACCTGACCCAGCGCTTCTGGCGCAACGGCCAGAGCACCGGTTGCGGCCTGGGCCTGGCCATCGTCCAGGCGATCGTCCAGCGCTGCGGCTGCGTGCTGCATTTCGACAGCCGGCCCGATGGCTTGCGGGTCGAGTTGACCATGCCGCTGCAATCGGCCTGACGGCCTTATCGCGGGCAAGTCGGATCGCCGCCCGCTCGCTCTTACAGATCGGCGTGACCTTGTAGGAGCGAGGCTTGCCCGCGACGACGTTCTGATATTCGCCACCACCTTCGTGGTTGATACGCAATAAACCCTCTCCCGGGTGTAAATCCACTCGTCGCTGATGCGTTTCCAGAACAGGAAAACCTGCGAGTGCGCGCTGAACCGACTGCGTACCTGTGTGGTGTGCGGTTTCGCTCAACTCATCAGCGTGAGGATTCGAGAGATGTCAGTTGCTACCAGCCTTGTCGACGATCAGCCCGCGCGGACCAGTCCCGCGCCGGCCGAAACGCTTTACCAGTTCACCGAATCGCCGTTGCTGGCCCGGCAGAACCAGCAGGAATCCAATGCCCGCAGCTACCCGCGGCGGATCCCGCTGGCGCTCAAGCGCGCGTGCGGGATTTATGTCGAGGACGTCGAAGGCCGGCGTTTCATCGACTGCCTGGCCGGTGCCGGCACCCTGGCCCTGGGCCACAACCACCCGGTGGTGATCGAGGCGATCCAGCAGGTGCTGGCCGATGAGCTGCCGCTGCTGACCCTGGACCTGACCACGCCGGTCAAGGACCAGTTCGTCCAGGACCTGTTCGGCCTGTTGCCGCCCGCCCTGGCCGCCGAGGCGAAAATCCAGTTCTGTGGCCCTACCGGCACCGATGCGGTGGAAGCGGCATTGAAGCTGACCCGTACCGCCACCGGCCGCAGCACCGTGCTGTCGTTCCAGGGCGCTTACCACGGCATGAGCCAGGGCGCCTTGAGCCTGATGGGCAGCCTGGGGCCGAAGCGGCCGTTGGGGGCGCTGCTGACCAATGGCGTGCAGATCCTGCCGTTCCCTTACGACTACCGCTGCCCGTTCGGCCTGGGCGGCGAAGCGGGGGTGAAGGCCAACCTGAGCTATCTGGAAAACCTGCTGAGCGACCCGGAAGCCGGCGTGCAGCTGCCGGCGGCGATCATCGTCGAAGCCGTGCAGGGCGAGGGCGGGGTGATTCCCGCCGACCTCGACTGGCTGCGGGGTGTGCGTCGCATCACTGAAAAGGCCGGCGTGGCCTTGATCGTCGACGAGATCCAGAGCGGCTTTGGCCGTACCGGCAAGATGTTCGCCTTTGAGCACGCGGGGATCATCCCGGATGTGGTGGTGATGTCCAAGGCCATCGGCGGCAGCCTGCCGATGGCGGTGGTGGTCTACCGCGACTGGCTCGATACCTGGCTGCCGGGCGCCCATGCCGGCACCTTCCGTGGCAACCAGATGGCCATGGCCACCGGTTCCGCGGTGATGCGCTACCTCAAGGAACACAAGGTGGCCGAGCATGCCGCCGCCATGGGCGAGCGCTTGCGCGAGCACCTGCGTATCCTGCAGCGCGACTTCCCGCAGATGGGCGACATTCGCGGGCGTGGCCTGATGCTGGGCATCGAACTGGTGGACCCGGCCGGCGAGAAAGACGCCCTGGGCCATCCGCCGCAGTTCAGCCGCCTGGCACCGCTGGTGCAGCGCGAATGCCTCAAGCGCGGGTTGATCCTGGAAATGGGCGGGCGCCATGGCAGCGTGGTGCGTTTTCTGCCGCCGCTGGTGATCACCGCGGCGGAAATCGACCAGGTGGCGGATATTTTCAGCCGCGCCTTGGCGGCGGCGGTCGCCAGCCTCTAATTTTCCACGGGCCTCGAACGTTCCTTATTCACAACCGCTGCGCGCTCGGCGCAGCGAGCCTTACAGCGATGGAGACACGTAATGACTTCAGTATTTGACCGCGAGGACATCCTCTTTCAGGTAGTGGTCAACCATGAGGAGCAGTATTCGATCTGGCCGGACTACAAGGCTGTGCCACAAGGCTGGCGCACCGTGGGCAAGAGCGGCTTCAAGAAGGAGTGCCTGGCCTACATCGAAGAGGTGTGGACCGACATGCGCCCGCTGAGCCTGCGGCAGAAGATGGATGCCCAGTCGGCGGCCAACTGATTACCCCGCTGCTGTAGCCGCTGCCAAGCCTGCGAGGCTGCGCTCGGGCGCGAAGCGGCCGTAACGGGGGCCGCGCGTTGAGCCAGACTCTACGCATTCTCAGGTTTTGCGCCTGCTGCGCAGTCGATCGCAGCCTCGCAGCCTCGCAGGCTTGGCAGCGGCTACAGGGGATGCAGGGGACGCAAAAAGCCCGCTGGATTTAGGTCCAGCGGGCTTTTTTGTGGGCGTCAGATCGGGCGCTTGATGGCTTGCAAGGTGTAGCTCAATGGCAGGCGCCAAGGGGCTTGTTGCAGGTGCCATTCGCCTCGTTCGTCACGGCGCATCTGCCCGGGCAGGGCTTCCCAGGGGATGCTCTGGTGTTCCACCAGGCCGCTGATCTGCAGGCCGTGCTTGAGCAGCGCGCTGACGATTTCCCCCAGGCCATGGTTCCACGCATGGGTCACCGTGGCCTTGAGCGGCCGGTCGGTGCTGACGTAGGTGCTGTCGTCGTCCCACACCAGCGGTTCGCTGCGCTCGAAGTAGGGCAGGTCCACCAGCAGCGCATCCTCGTGGCTTTCGTCCAGGGCCCAGAGCATCGGGTGGCCTTCGCGGATAAACAGCCGGCCGCCGGGCTTGAGCAGTTTGCTGACATTACGCGCCCAGGTGTCGACGCTGGGCAGCCAGCACAGGGCGCCGATACCGGTGTAGACCAGATCGAAGGCTCCCTTGGGCAGTACTTCGGAGGCCTTGTAGACGTCGGATTCGACGAACTCGATAGCCGCACCCGTGCGCGCCGTCAGGCTGCGGGCTTCGGCCAGGGACGCGGGGGAGAAGTCCAGCCCGGTCATCCGCGCGCCGAGGCGGGCCAGCGACAGGGTATCGGTGCCGATATGGCATTGCAGATGCACGCCGCGCAGGCCGCTGATGTCTCCCAGCAGCGGCAGGTCGAACCGCACCACCTCGGACAGGTGCCGCGGGTCGTCGACAAACAGCTGTGCCTGGTAGTCCGGCGAGGCCGCGTGCAGCGGTGCGCGCTCGTCCCAGTTGGCCTGGTTGAGCTTGAGGTAGTCACTCATGGCGGGGCTTCCTGTCCGTTCAAGGGGAGCAGCAGGCTAGCACCGGCGAGACGGGCGATTCTTGGGGGAATTTGTAAGCGCAGGCAGGCGCCTGTAGCCGCTGCCGAGTCCCAGCGAGGCTGCGATCGGCAACGCAGTTGCCGCATGGCCCATTCAGGACTTGGCGTCCAGCGCCGTGGTGATTTGCTGGATGTTGCTCTCCAGCTCCGCCAGCGGGTCGGCGCTGTCGGTTTGCAGCACCAGCAACTGGCTGCCGGCGGCGCTGATGGCGGCCTTGATCGCGTCGGACGGCTGGCGGTGATGCAGGACGATGGCCACCTCGTTGTCCTTGAGCCGGGCTTGCAGCTGCTGCAGGGCTTCGGGTGTCCACTCGTTGTCGGCGCGGGCGTCGACGTCCAGCAGTTCCAGGTTGAGCCCACTGACCAGATAACCGAAGTGATCGCTGAGGCTGAGCACGCTGAGGTTGTCGGCGTTGGCCAACTGCCCCTCGGTATCGGCGCTGAGCTTGAGCAGGCGTTGCTTGAGGCTGGCCAGGTTAGCGTCGATCTTCGGCTTGGCGGCGGGGGTCAGGCGCACCAGATCGGCGGCCAGCACATCGGCCATGCGCCCTAAATTGTTGCTCGACAGCCACGGCTGGCTGTTCAGGCCATCGCTCTTGCCGGGTTGCAGGGCCACGCCGGGCAGGGCGCCGTCCACCGGGCGCGCGGCATCGACTTCGACGATGCGGATGTTGCTGCGCCGCGCGTTGGGGTACAGCGGGTCGTCCGGCCAGATCGAGCGCAGGCCGATCACCGCGTCGGCGTCGAGGGCCAGCTTGTGCAGCGCCGGGGCGCCACGCCCGGTGAAGTAGGCGGTCTGGCGCGAGCCCGGCAGGTTGTCGGGGGCAGCGCGTTCGAGCTGCACGTCGGTGCCTTGCAGCAGCAACTGGGCAAGGCCGAAGGTCACCGGCAGCGAGGCCAGCACGGTGAGTGGCTTGTGTGAACGGCTGCTGTGCAGCGCCGTGGTGCCCAGGCTCTGGTTGGCGGTGACGCGCATGGGTTCGAAACGGTCCGGCTGGGCCAGGGCCGGAGCGCTACTCAGTTCGGCGAGGGCCAAAGCCAGGGGAAGTGTCAGGTGACGTAATGAGCTGTGCATTTATCCGATATTCCCTTTGAGGCTGGGGACAATGCCGCGGGCAATGGCGGCCAGGGTGAAGGCGACACCGGTCACCAGGATGATCGCGGCGCCGGAGGGCACCGGCAGGTCGAAGAGGATCGGCAGCAGGATGCCGCACAGGGTGCTGAGCGTGGCGATCAGCACCGAGATCCAGAAAAAGCCCTTGAGCGACTGGCTCAACAGACGCGCGGCCGCCGCCGGGATCACCAGCAGGGCGCCTACCAGGATCGCGCCTATGACTTTCACCGCGGCCACGGTGATCAGGGTCACCAGGATCACGAACAGGTAGTCCAGGGTTTTCACCGCGACGCCGCGCACCGCCGCCAGTTGCGGGTTGAAGCTGGCCAGCATGATGCGGTTGTACAGCGGCAGGCTCAGGCCCATCACCAGGGCGCCGACGATCAGCAGCACCAGCAGGTCGTTGCCGTTGACCGTGAGCACCGAACCGAACAGCACGTTTTCCAGGATGTGCACGTTGATCTTGCCGGCGAGGATCAGCAGCAGGCTGGCGCCCAGGGCCAGGGACACCGAGAGGAACACGCCGATCAGGGTGTCCGGCGCCAGGCCGGTGCGGTTACGCAGGTAGTTGAGCAGGATGCCGAACAGCAGGCAGTAGCCGAACAGGCTGCCGTACGGGCCGGTGTAGGGCTCGCCGAGCAGAATGCCGATGGCCACGCCGGTCAGGGCCGCGTGGCCCACCGCTTCGGAGAAGAAGGCGAAGCGCTTGACCACCACCAGAGTGCCCAACCCGCCGAGCACCGGGCCGATCAACAGGCCGGCGAGCAGGGCGTTGACCACAAACCCATAGGCCAGCGCTTCCGGCAGGTAACCAGAGGAGGCCCAGCCCTGGATCATCAGACGAAAGGTTTCGTAACTCATCAGGCAACACTCCCGCTGACGATGTCCGCGCTGCGCGGGTGGGTGGAAAACAGCGTCAGCAGGCATTCCGGGGTCAGCGCTTGTTGCGGCTGGGCGTCGAACAGCACCCGGCGATGCAGTCCGGTGACCCGGTCCGCCAGGCGGCCGACCGCTTCCAGGTCGTGTTCGATCCACAACAGGGTGATCCCGGCCTGGCGCCAGTCGCCGAGCAGGCGCTCGAAAACCTGGATGCCGGCCTCATCGAGGGCCGACATCGGCTCGTCCAGCACCAGCAACTGCGGCGCCGGGATCAGCCCCTGGGCCAGCAACACCCGCTGGCGTTCGCCGCCGGACAGGGCGCCCATGCGCCGCTTGCGCTTGTCCTGCATGCCGACCCGCTCCAGGGCTTCGCCTATGGCCGTGGCGTAATGCCGGCTGTGGCCGAGGAAAGCCGGGCGGCGCTGGCACATGGCGGCCATGAAGTCGTCGACGGTCATCGGCAGGCCGCGATCGAATTCCAGGGCTTGCGGCACATAACCGATCACCCCCGGTTCGCCCGGCCAGTGCAGGCTCAACTGGCCCTGGTGGGGCATCTGCCCGAGCAGGGTCTTGATCAGCGAGCTCTTGCCGCCGCCGTTGGGGCCCACCAGCGCATGCAGGGTGCCGGGCTGCACCTTGAAGCTGACGTTGTCGAGGATGGTGGTGCGGCCCAGGGTCAGGCTGACCTGGTCGAACTCGATGGACGGGCCGCGGGCCAGGGTGTGCAGGGCGGTCATGCGCCGGCCTCCTGGATCGCCCGGACCACGGTGTCGAGGTTGCCGGCCATTTCCTTCTCGTATTTCTCGGCGCTGTAGTCGCCGTAGGAAATGTGCGACAGCGGGTACAGCTTGATCCCGGACTCGCGCTGGATGGTGTCGACGTAGGTGGACGGGAAGTCCATCTCGGAGAAGATCACCTTGACGTCCAGCTCACGCAGTTGGTCGATGGTCTTTTTCAACTGGCTCGGGCTGGGCTCGATGCCATGGGCCGGCTCGACCACGGCGGTGACTTCCAGGCCGAACTCGCGCAGCAGGTAATCGTAGGCGGCGTGCACCGTGGCCACCCGCAGGTCGGCGTTGGGCGCCGTGGTCAGCTTGGCCAGGGCGTCGGCGCGCATCTGCCGCAGGCGCTTGCCGTAGGCGCGGGCGTTCTGGGTGTAGGCCTTGGCGTTGGCCGGGTCCATCTTGCCCAGCTCGCGGGCGATGTTGTTGACCTGGGCGATGGAGGCGCTGATGGACAGGAAGGTGTGCGGGTTGACCACCTTGCCGGCGCCGCGTGCGGCGATGCCGGTGGCGGCCAGCAGCGGCACGTTCTGGTTGGCCTCGATCACCGGGATGTCCGGGCGCTCGCTGGCCTCGATCATGCGGTCGGCGAAGTCGTCGTGGCCGACGCCGTTGAGCACGATCACGTCCAGGGTGCCGATGCGCTTGATGTCTTCGGCGCGCGGCTCATAGGCGTGGGGGTTGAAGCCGGCGGGAATCAGCGGCACGACCTCGGCCTTGTCGCCGACAATGTTGGCCACATAGCTGTAGTAGGGATGCAGGGTGATGCCGATACGCAGGCGCTTGGCCTGGTCGGCCGTGGCGAGAGGGATGAGCAACAGGGCGAACAGGCTGACCAGCAGCACCCGCAGGAACGGGCGGCGTTGAGATGAAATAGGCATGGGCTAGCGGTCTTCTCTCGGGTGAATGCGTGGGTTCAGTGGCGATGCTGGCGGGTCACTCCGGCATCGAATTGCGCGACCACCTGCTGCCAGCCGGCACTGACCAGGGCGGCGTCGCTGAGGTCGTCGGGGGCGGCGAGGGACGGGCCGCGATTGAGCCAGATGTCCGGGGCGGCGGCCGGATCGGCAGCGATGCGCATCAGCAACGAACCGGCCACTTCAATGTTCCGGCTGAGGCCGACGTAGGCCTGTTGCCGCAGTTGCCAGACATGCCCGCCACGGCTCACCGCGCTGGCGTCCTGGGCAAAGGGCGCAAAGCCTTCCTCGGCCAGTTGCTCGGGCGTCGGCAGGACCTGGGCTTCTTCGCGCAGCAGGCGGATTTCGTCGAGGGTCACCCGCAGGTCGGCGTACAGGCCCTGTTCGCCGGCGGTGAGGTCGCGGCGGGCGTCCAGTTGATGGCTGTCGACGCTGGCCACTTCGCGGGTTTCGCCGCGCCACAGCACCACGGAACCGGCCACGCTGAGGATCAACAGGCACAGCAGCAGGACGTAGAGGGTTTCATGGCCGGCGCCGGCCGGGCGCACGACTTGGAGGGTGGAGGTGCTCATGGGGCCTCGATGTCGGCTTGGTCGATCTCGACCACGTGGCCGGGGCCGGCGTCGAACAGCACATAGAACTCGGCGTCGGGTTTCTTGAAGGTCAGGGTGGAGTCGGCGCCCAGCTTGCCGGGCACCAGGATGGTTTCGTCGTAGCCGATCACGTCCATGGTCACCCCCGGGGCGCCGCTGCCATCGGAGAAGCCGCCGGTGCAGCGGATCTGCTCGCCGTCGATCTGCTTGCACTCGCACATCGGGTTGTGGGCCAGGGCGCCGCCGCTGAACACGGCGCTGGCGAACAGGAGCGCGCCGGCACCGAGCAGGCGCAGGCGGGCGGTGGGTACAGCAATCATGGTTTGCCTCCTTGTTTGTTCAGCCAGGCGAGGGTCGCCGGGGATGCCTGGCCCAGGGGGATGGCCGCCTGGTGCATGCTGCCGTCCCAGCCTTCCATGGTGATCCACAGCTCGGCGTCGGCCTTGGTCTTTTCCGGAACGGGCAGGCTGGCCCCCATGCGGTACGCGGTGCCGAAGAAAATCACCCCGGCGGCGCGCAGGCTGCGGGGCTTGCCGATGCGCAGGTAGGTGGCCTTGACCTGATCGATGCAGGCGTCGCACAGGGCGGCGTTGAAGCCCTTCATATAGCCGGCCGGCCCCTGGAGTTGCGGCGCTTCGTTACGCAGTTCGGCCAGGCGCAGGCTCCAGGGCCCGACCTGCACCTCGCCCACCTCGCGTTCGCCCAGGCCGCTATCGCCACGGGCCAGCGCCGCGTCGGCAAAGTACTTGGGCATGAAGCCTAGGGGGATCAGCAACAGCAGGATGTTCAGGTGGAAACGCCATTTCAGCCAGAACTGGCGCAGGGGCGAAACCGGCATTGCGCTGTCTGTCTTGCTCACAGGTTGCCCTCCGGGGTGTCGCTGTGCAGGGCCGCAAGCGGGCGCTGGGCGAGGGCGGGGCGCGCTGTCTTGTGGCTGCGCTTGAGGGCCGCGGCGGTGGCCAGGGCGGTGCGCTTGGTCCAGATCAGCAGGCCGCTGAGCACCATCATGCTCAGCAACAGGCCGAAGAAGCACCAGATCAGCTTGATCCAGATGCCGCCGAAGTCACCGGTGTGCAGCGGACGCATGGACTCGGTGACGAACTCCAGGGTCGAGCGATCGGACAGCAGGTGTGTGGTATCGATGGAGCCGGTGTACGGGTTGAGGTTGGCGGTCTGGTACATCAGCGGGTACCAACCGCGGCCGCCGATGAACAGGTGGCTGTAGGCATTGGCCGGCAGCCGGACGAAGCCGACCTCGAAGTCCGGAATCTTCTGGGTGGTGAGGCGGATGGCTTTATCGACACCGATCATCGGCGCCGGGCTGCCGTTGGCGGAGGTTGGCACGCTTTCGCGGGCGATCACCGGCACTATGGGTTCGCTGGAAATGGTGATCTGGTTGTCGCCGAGAATCGCCTCGATCAGGAACCAGGTGCCGGTGATGGAGATCACCGCGATGAACCAGATCGACCAGATGCCGCTCAGGCGATGGAAGTCGCCCCAGAAAATCCGCGCGCCGTGGCGCAGGCGCAGGGTCGGCTTGAGAAAACCCTTCCAGAACTTCTTGTAGACCACCAGGCCCGTGACCAGCGAAGCCAGCATCGGCAGGCCGAGCAGCGATACCAGGTACCAGCCCCAGCTGTAGCCATTGGTGAAAGGCACCAGCCACCAGCCGTGCAGCGCTCGGGTGAAGGCCTGGAAGTTGAACTGCGGGCTGACGCCCTGGATAACGCCGGTGTATGGATTGACATAGACCTCGACGGAACGGCCATCGGGGTAGTTGACGCCCACGGTCAGGGCGAAATGCGCTTCGTCGGGGGTGCTGATGCTGTCGACCAGGGTCTGCGGTTCGGCCTGCTTGATGGCCTTGACGATCTGGTCATGGCTCAGTGGCTGGGCGTCGTCGGAAGGTTTGCTGGCCCGGATGTCGGGGTTGGCCAGCCAGACGATTTCCTGGCTGACCACGGCCAGGGTGCCGGTGACGCAAACGATCAGCACAAAGAACCAGATGGGCAGCGCCAGCCAGCTGTGAACGAGAAACCAGATTTTCGAGCGGGACTTCTTCGACATTGAGCACGCGTCTTGATTCGAGGAGTGGAGCCGCGGGCGTCTGCCGAACCCGGAGATAAACCCGCGGCGTAGCCTTCGCCAACGCGACCTGCTGCATCTAATTAAGACGAATGAGAATCGTAAATCCCGAAAGACGATATGAAAGTAAATGTTTCCGCGCGACCAATGGCGTGCAAAAAGCCAATGCTGTGATGGGGCTGAGAGCGTTATCGCGGGCAAGCCTCGCTCCGACAAGGGAACGCACGTCTGTAGGAGCGAGCGGGCGGCGATCCGACTTGCCCGCGATCAACGGTTTACAGGTTCAGGGCTTATCCCTGCTGTTTAAACATCTCCATGGCCCGCTGCTTGATCTGCTCTTCGCTCAGGTCTTCCTTGCGGGTGGCGAGAAACCACAGGTGGCCGAACGGGTCTTTGAGGGTGCCGCTGCGGTCGCCGTAGAACTGGTCCTTGACCTCGGACACCACCTGGCCGCCGGCGGCGATGGCCTGGGCGAACTGTTTGTCGACATCGTTGACGTACAGGTGCAGGCCGACCGAAGGCGATTGGTCGGGATTGCTCAATGGCCCTTGGTCGCAGGGCGTTCCCAGCATGATCGGGCAGTCGCCGATGCGCAGCTCGGCATGGCCGACACTGCCGTCGGGCATGTCCAGGCGCATGACCTGGATGGCGCCGAAGGCATTCTTGTAGAACTCGATAGCCTCGGCAGCCTGCGTGATTCCCAGGTAGGGCGTGATGCTGGGGTAACCCTCGGGGATGGGTTTGACGCTCATCTCGGTTCTCCTTTCTTGTCTGGGTGTTCGTCGAAGTGAACCTGGCCGGTTTTCCGGTCGGTTCACTATAGGCCCGGGGAATCCACAGCCTGGTTTGAACTGACGAGGTGTTCGCCAGGCAACAGTGAGCCAGCGATCAGGGGAAGAGGTGTCACCGCTGCCGCAGGCCGCGATCGGGCTGGGCGGCATTCCGAGGTTTGACCTGAAAAGACGCCAGCAGCGGCTGCTCCACCGATTGCCGGCTGGGGAAACCGCTGCGCCGTCCGCTCAGTCGGTTTCCAGCAATTGCGCGCCCGGGCCATGTTCGCCCAGCTGGTCGCCCTGGTTGCGCAGCGGGCAGTCTTGCATCGACAGGCAGCCGCAGCCGATGCAGCCATTGAGGCGGTCGCGCAGCAGAGTCAGTTGCTTGATCCGCTCATCCAGTTCATGGCTCCACTGTTCGGACAGCCGCTTCCAATCGGCGGCCGTCGGTGCGCGGTGGTCCGGCAGGCTGCGCAGGGCCTGGCCGATCTCGGCCAGGGGAATGCCCAGGCGCTGCGCCACCTTGATCAGCGCCACCCGGCGCAGCACTTCCCGTGGATAACGGCGCTGGTTGCCGGCGTTGCGGTTGCTCTTGATCAGCCCCTTGGTTTCATAGAAATGCAGCGCGGTGACCGCTACGCCACTGCGGGCGGCCACTTGGCCGACGGTGAGTTCCTTGTGCACAGTTTCGGGGGTGAGCATGCAGCGCTCCTGCGGGTGGGGAATGAGCAAAAGTCGCTTGACCTTTACTTAACTGGAGGTTTTACCCTGCAGGCCTTCGAATCACAAGATTCCGTTTATCCGTCAGTGGGGACTTGCCATGCACGCGTTTGCGCAAAACCGCAGCTTTACGCAATTGATCGAATTCGAAATCGAACCCCATCAACAATCCGCCCTGGTGTCGGCGCTGTCCGAGCAGACCGAGCGCCTGGCCCAGGGTTACCCGGGGTTCCTGAGTGGCAGCGTGCAGGCCAGCGAGGACGGCCGGCGGGTGCTCAACTACCTGCAATGGCAAACCCGGGAAGCCGGCGAGGCGGCCTTCCAGAGTTTCGAGAAGGGCGAACAGGACTTCTGGCAACTGATGCGCGCCTATCAGGCCAAGACCGTGACCTTCGGCTCGTTCCAGGTGGTGCGCAGCATCGAGCGCAGCCCGGACAACGCGCTGCATTGCCGTTTGGCCAGCTAGATCGACAGTTGCAGGGTGCGTTCGTGCTGGCCGGGTTTTTCCGGCGGACGGCGCTTGTTCACCGCCAGTTCGCCGATCTTGATCAGCCGGGTGCGGGTGACGTTACGGCTCAGGCCCAGCAGGTTGGCGGTGTGCACCTGGTTGTAGTGGCTGAAACGGTAGGCCGCGCGCAGCAGCGTATCCTCGACCTTTTCATGCAGGGCGCCGGCCTGTTCCTCGAAAAGCTTGTGAAAGGCCCGCTCAAGCAGGGCTTCGGCTGAGTCGTCGTGGCTGTGGTGGCTGTCGTCCTGGCGCTCGATGCGCATGTTCGACAGGCGCAGGTCGTCGCGCTCGATCACGCCGTCGCGGCAGATCAGCAGGGTGTGGTGGATGACGTTTTCCAGTTCGCGGATATTGCCCGGCCAGCTGTAGCTGCGCAGCTTGTGCTCGGCCTCGCTGCTGATGGTCACGGCGCCGTAGCCCAGGCGCTGGCTGTAGGCTTCGATGAAATGCCGGGTCAGCGGCAGGATGTCGCCGGGACGTTCGCGCAGCGGGCTCAGTTCCAGGCTGACCACGTCGAGGCGGTAGTACAGGTCCTCGCGGAAATGCCTGGCGTTGATGGCTTTCTCCAGTTGCACGTTGGTCGCCGCCAGCACCCGCACATCGATGGGAATGCTTTTGCGCGAACCCAGGCGCACCACCTCGCGCTCCTGCAGCACCCGCAGCAACTTCACCTGGATCGCCATCGGCAGGTCGCCGATCTCGTCGAGGAAAAGGGTCCCTCCATTGGCTTCTTCGAACCAGCCGGCCTTGGCGCTCAGGGCCCCGGTGAAGGCGCCTTTTTCATGGCCGAACAGCTCGGCCTCCACCAGCGACTCGGAGAACGCGCCGCAGTTCACCGCCACGAACGGCCGGTTGCGCCGGGCGCTGAGGTTGTGGATATGGCGAGCCACCAGCTCCTTGCCGGTACCGGTCTCGCCGATGATCAGCACACTGGCTTCGCTCGGCGCGACCTGCTGCAGATGCGCCAGCAAGGCCTGGGATTTCGGGTCTTCGAATACCTGGGCGGTGGCCCGGATCGAGGTGGCCAGGGCAGGCGAGGGCGGTAAGGTCAAAAGCTGCATGGACAAGCTCCGGGAACAGAAGGCTAGGAATAGAAAGTCGGGGTCGGCAGGGACTGGTTCAGGGCCCAGTCACCCAACTCATGGAGTTTGTAATCCACCGGGTCGTGCAGGGTTTGCGTGCGCAGGTTGCGCCAATGCCGGTCCAGGCGCAGGGAAGCGTGGGTGGAGCGGGCGCCGGTGACCTCGAACAGGCGGCTGCACAGTTCCAGGCCCTGGCGCGTGGTGGCGACCTTGGCGGTGGCGATGGCCGTGGCCAGGTGGCCGCGTTCTTCGGCGCTCAGGTTTGGGCCCTTGGCCCAGGCCTTGTCCAGCAGCTCCGCGGCGCGCTCCACCAACAGGCGCATGCCTTCCAGGGCCACCCAGAAATCGCCGTAATGGCCCAGCACGTAAGGGTCCTGATAGGCCTCTTGGGCGCTGGACTTATGCCAGGGCCGGGTTTCGGTGAGGGTGTACTGGCGGGCTTCTTCAAAGGCGCCTTCGGCGATGCCGAGGAACATATGGGTGAAGGTCAGCTGGGCGATCAGTGGGCGCAGACAGGCAAAGGGCGTGCTCAAGGGCCCCGGGTCCAGCAGCAGCTCCGATTCCTCGACCCGCACCCGCTCGAAGCTGGCGCTGCCGCTGTCGGTCTGGCGCTGGCCCATGTTGTTCCAGTCGTTGTGCAGGGTGATGCCGCTGCGGCCGCTGGGGATGGCGGCGATCAGCAGCTTGCCGCCGTTGCTTTCGTCGACCGCCGAGGCGATGAGCATTTCCGAATCGCTGGCGCCGGAACAGAAGCTCTTCTTGCCGGAGAACTCGCGCCAGCCGCCAAGGTTCTTCACCACGGTACGGGTGTCCAGCGGGTTGAGGGCGTTGCCCCAGAACCAGTTCTTGCGCGCGGTCTGTTCGAACCAGGGTTGCCATTGTTCCGGGCGGGCGAACAGGCGCACGGTGGCCAGCATCAGGTGATGGAAGCCGAAGACGTGGGCGATGGAGCTGTCGACCTTGGCGAACTCGCGGACGATGTTCAGGGTCTCGCTCCAGATGGCGCCCAGGCCGCCGTACTGGGTGGGAATGCTCAGGGCCAGCAGGCCGCTCTGGCGCAGGGCGTCGCGCTGGGCTTTCGGGGTTCCGCCGCGTTCGTCGCGTTCGACGGCGGTCAGGGCAAACTCGGCCGCCAGCTGGCGGGCGGTCTGCAAGGGGGACAACAGGGCGCTTTGCGGCTTGGCAGTCACGCGGTGTTCCTCGTTCGGGGCCGGTTGTTGGGCCGTGAAATCGGTGGGCTATCAGGGAGAGCGAGCAGCCGCAGGTGGCTTCTGTAGGAGCGGGGCTTGCCCGCGTAGCGTTCTGTCGGGTGACCGGGCAGCAGGCCGCCACGGCCATCAGCCTCCAGCTACCTTCGCCGGCAACACGTCATTGGCGATCATTTCGCCGAACGGCCCGGTGAGGTTGGTCACGCCACGTCCGGCCAAGCTGGCATAGGGTTCCGGCAGCAGCGGGAACACCAGTTCGGCAAAGCGATAGGCTTCTTCCAGGTGCGGGTAGCCGGAGAAAATGAAGCTCTCGATCCCCAGATCCGTGTATTCCTTGATCCGCGCCGCGACCTGCTCGGGGTTGCCCACCAGCGCGGTGCCGGCGCCGCCACGCACCAGGCCGACGCCGGCCCAGAGGTTGGGGGCGATTTCCAGGTTGTCGCGCCGCCCGTCATGCAGGGCGGCCATGCGCCGCTGGCCCTCGGAGTCGAAACGCGAGAAGGATTGCTGCGCGGCGGCGATGGTCTCGTCGCTGATGTGTTCGATCAACTTGTCCGCGGCTTTCCAGGCCTCTTCCGCGGTTTCGCGCACGATCACATGCAGGCGGATGCCGAACTTCACCGTGCGGCCATGGCGGGCGGCCCGCTCACGCACATCGGCGAGTTTCGCGGCGACGGCGGCCGGTGGTTCGCCCCAGGTCAGGTAGACATCCACCTGTTCGGCGGCGAGGTCATGGGCGGCGTCCGAGGAACCGCCGAAATACAGCGGCGGATAGGGCTTCTGCACCGGCGGGTACAGGGCCTTGGCGTTCTGTACATGCAGATGCTTGCCTTCGAAGTCCACGGCTTCGCCTTGCAGCACGCGGCGCCAGATCCTCAGGAATTCGTCGGTGACTTCATAACGCTCGCTGTGGCTGAGGAAACTGCCGTCGCCACGGTTCTCGTCGGGGTCGCCGCCGGTCACCACATTGATCAGCAGGCGACCGTTGGATAGCCGGTCGAGGGTCGCGGCCATGCGCGCCGAGACGGTCGGCGAGATGATCCCCGGACGGATCGCCACCAGGTAGCGCAGGCGTTCGGTCAGGGGCACCAGCGCCGAGGCGATCACCCAGGAGTCTTCGCACGAGCGGCCGGTGGGGATCAGTACGCCGTGATAACCCAGGCTGTCCGCGGCCTGGGCCACTTGCTTGAGGTAGTTGAGGGTGACCGGACGCGCGCCCTGGGTGGTGCCCAGGTAATGGCCGTCGCCGTGAGTCGGAAGAAACCAGAAAACGTCCATGACAGGTCCTTAAGCGATTTTCAGCAGATTTTTCGGATGCACGCCGAATAGGGGCGCGGCGCGTTCTGCCGCAAGGCGAATGCGGACCTTCAAGGGCTCGCTGGTTATCTGGTAGTTGGCGAAGTCGGCCTCGGTGGCATAGACGCCAATCGGCAGGGTCAGGGCCTGGAAGAAACTGAACAGCGGCCGCAACTGGTGATCCAGCACCAGGGCATGACGCTCGCTGCCACCGGTGGCGGCGAGCAGCACGGGGGTATTGATCAGGGCGTTGAAGTCGATCAGGTCGAACAGATGCTTGAGCAGTCCCGGGTAGGAGCCGCGATACACGGGCGCTGCGACGATCAGCAGGTCGGCGCTTTCGATGGCCTGCAACTCGGCTTCGACTTCCGCCGCCAGTTCCTGGCGGGACAGGGCCGCGCCCAATGGGCGGGCGATGTCGCCCAGTTCGATGAGTTTGCTCTCGATCGGCAATTGCCCCGCCAGTTCGGCGAGCAGCGCCTGGGTCAGCACCAGGGTGCGCGAGGGGCGCCAGGTTCCACCGGACAGGGCAACGACTTTTAATGGACGCGACATGATCAGTTCCTTTGTTGAACAGGGCTCAACGAGCAGTGAGTAGTCCCAGGGCTTGAGCAAGAGCTGTACCAGCGGGGCAAAGCCTTGAGTGGAGGGGCTTGTGGCGCTGTTGCAGGATCAGGCTGTTGTTGGGGAGACACTGTTTTGTTGATTGGCTGTTGCCTGGCGAACAGTTGCCGAGGCAACAGCAGGCGGCGCGATGGGCCTGTTATAAAGGTTTACTGATATTCCTAAAAAATATTTTATTTCAATATTTATAGGTCTTTTAGAGATAAGAGAGGGCGCTATGGGCTGCGATAGGGGAATCGATAGCCACTATCGAGCGTGATGATTTCTGCCCCGGGAAGGGCGACGGTAGCCTGTGTCCATTGCCTCGCAGCCCAGATCCAGGAGCCTTTGCCATGAACCGTTCGCTCGTCTTTTCCCTGCTTGTCGTCACCTCGGTCCTGGCCGGTTGTGCCAGCCAGCCGGGCCCGGAATCTCGTCCTTATACCGCCGAGGAAACTCGCGAACTGGCGCTGGAAGCCCTGAACCGGCGCGGGCTGTCCTTTGACGAATACCAGCAGAAGAAGGCCGAGCTGCTTGCCCCGCAACGGACCTTCGGTTTCGACCAGCAGGGCGAAATGAACGCCGAACACAGCGTGACCCTGCATGGCCGTGCCAGCTGATTTGTCGATCTTCCGCGGCCTTGCTCGCAGAGGCTGACGGACTGTCGGTGACAGTCGGCAAAACCCTGTGATGATTTTCCCCGCCTTCCGCCGTGTTCTTCGGCCCCTTGGCCGAACCTCGCTTAACCCGGCTCCCGGAGCCTGTTAAGCTGCCCCTCGGGAGCGTTCCTACGCACTTTTAAATGAAGTTGTCCTTCTTTAACTGCATCCGATCGGGTATTGCTGACGGTCTGCCGTTTTTGCGTTGCCGAAAAGGCGCGTATCAGCGTTCGGCACCGAGCGAACCTTGATCCTGGAACAGGCTCTGCGGGTATTTTTGCGATGAATAAACGTCCTCTCTATTTCGACTACGCCGCCACCACGCCGGTGGATGAGCGAGTCATTCAGGTGATGCTGGAATGCCTGGGGTTCAACGGTAACTTCGGCAATCCGGCGTCCAGTTCCCACGCCTTCGGCCAACAGGCCCGGCGCAGCGTCGAGCTGGCGCGGCAGCAGGTCGCCCAACTGGTGGGCGCGGCGCCCGAGCAGATCGTCTGGACCTCCGGCGCCACCGAATCCAACAACCTGGCGCTCAAGGGCGTGGCTCAGGCCCGGGGCGTATCCGGCGGGCACATCATCACCAGCCAGATCGAACACAAGGCCATTCTCGATACCGCCAGCCAGCTGCAGGCTGCCGGCGTGGCAGTGACTTACCTGGTACCGGACCGCGACGGGCTGATCACCCCCGAGGCGGTCAGCGAAGCCCTGCGCGACGACACCTTCCTGGTGTCGCTGATGCTGGTCAACAACGAGCTGGGTACGGTCAATGACATTCCAGGCATTGGCCGCGTGGTCCGCGAGCGCGGTGCGCTGCTGCATGTCGATGCGGCCCAGGGCGCGGGCAAGGTGGCGATCGACCTGGCGCAGTGGCCGGTGGACCTGATGTCCTTTTCCGCCCACAAGATTTACGGCCCCAAGGGCATCGGTGCGCTGTACGTCGGCCCTCGCGCGCAGCAGCGCTTGCAGGCGCAGATCCACGGCGGCGGCCATGAAGGCGGCTTGCGCTCCGGGACGCTCGCGACCCATCAGATTGCCGCCATGGGCGCCGCCTTTGCCCTGGCCGCCGAACATTTTGATGAGGAAGCGGCGACCATCGCTCGGCTGCGCGAGCGCCTGCTCGAACAACTGGCCGACGTGCCGGGGCTGCGCCTGAACGGCAGCCCAGCCCAACGCATTCCTCATACCTTGAGCCTCACCTTCGGTGAAGGGGAGTTCAACCCGGCGGCCCTGAGTGCCTCCATCGCGTTTTCCGCGACCTCGGCCTGCAACTCGGCGTGTAATGCGCCGTCCCATGTGTTGCTGGCGCTGGGGCTCGACGCCCGGGCGGCGGGGCGGACCATCCGCCTGAGCCTGGGCCGCTTCACCACCGAGCAGGACATCGATCAAGCCGTCCAGCTGATCAAGGCTTCATCCGCCAGTGCACCGGCGTTCTGGGCGGTTGCCCAACCCTGAGGGCTTATGCCCTCGGTATCCAATAACAATGATTCACCTGGTAGCAGGAGACACAATGAGTACGCAGCCCTTGACCAATGGAGTGGTCCCCCAGCGCCTGGCGCGCACCCGTGAGCTGATGAGCCGCGAGGGCATTCATGCCCTGCTGGTGCCGTCGGCCGACCCGCACCTGTCGGAGTACCTGCCCGGTTACTGGCAAGGCCGGCAATGGCTGTCGGGTTTTCACGGTTCAGTCGGCACCTTGATCGTGACGGCTGATTTCGCCGGGGTCTGGGCCGATAGCCGTTATTGGGAGCAGGCGACCAAGGAGCTCAAGGGCAGCGGCATCGAGTTGGTCAAACTGTTGCCGGGCCAGCCCGGTCCGCTGGACTGGCTGGCCGAGCAGACCCCGGAAGGGGGCGTGGTCGCAGTCGACGGCGCGGTGATGGCGCTGGCCTCGGCGCGTACCCTGGGCAACAAGTTGCAGGAACGTGGCGCTCGCCTGCGCACCGATATCGATCTGCTGAACAAAGTCTGGAGCGACCGCCCGAGCCTGCCGGATCAGCCGATCTATCAGCATTTGCCGCCCCAGGCCACGGTCAGCCGGGTCGAGAAGCTCGGCAAGTTGCGCGAAACCCTGAAAGAGCGAGGCGCGGATTGGCATTTCATCGCCACCCTCGATGACATCGCCTGGTTGTTCAACCTGCGCGGCGGTGACGTCTCGTTCAACCCGGTATTCGTCTCCTTCGCCCTGATCAGCCAGCAGCAGGCGACGCTGTTCGTGGCGCTGAGCAAAGTCGATGACGCCTTGCGTGCCGTGCTGGAGCAGGACGGCATCAGCCTGCGTGACTACAGCGAAGTGGCCGCGGCCCTCAGTGCGATCCCCAACGGCGCCAGCCTGCTGGTGGATCCGGCGCGGGTTACCGCCGGTTTACTGGACAACCTCGGGAGTGTCGTGAAGCTGCTGGAAGGCCTGAACCCGACGACGTTGGCCAAGTCCCAGAAAAGCCTGGCCGATGCCGAGCATATCCGTCACGCCATGGAGCAGGATGGCGCCGCGCTCTGCGAATTCTTCGCCTGGCTGGAGTCGGCCTGGGGCCGTGAGCGCATCACCGAACTGACCATCGATGAGCACCTGACTGCGGCCCGGGCTCGTCGTCCCGGTTACGTGTCCCTGAGTTTCAACACCATCGCCGCGTTCAACGCCAATGGCGCGATGCCGCATTACCACGCCACCGAAGAAGAGCACGCGGTGATCGAAGGCGATGGCCTGCTGCTGATCGATTCCGGCGGCCAATACCTGGGCGGCACCACGGACATCACCCGCATGGTCCCGGTCGGCACTCCGAGCGTGGAGCAGAAACGCGATTGCACGCGGGTGCTCAAGGGCGTGATCGCCTTGTCCCGGGCGCAGTTCCCGCGGGGCATCCTGTCGCCGCTGCTGGACGCCATCGCCCGCGCGCCGATCTGGGCCGAAGGCGTGGACTATGGGCACGGCACCGGCCATGGCGTGGGGTACTTCCTCAATGTCCACGAAGGTCCGCAGGTGATCGCCTATCAGGCGGCACCGGCCCCGCAAACCGCAATGCAACCAGGGATGATCACTTCGATCGAGCCGGGGACCTATCGTCCGGGCCGTTGGGGCGTGCGCATCGAAAACCTGGCGATGAACCGTGAGGCGGGCACCACCGAGTTCGGCGAGTTCCTCAAGTTCGAAACCCTGACCCTGTGCCCGATCGACAGTCGCTGCCTGGAGTCGTCGTTGCTGACCCAGGACGAGCGTGAGTGGCTCAACGCCTACCACGCTGAAGTGCGTCGGCGCCTGAGTCCGCTGCTGCAGGGCGCGGCGCTGGAATGGCTGAATACCCGTACAGCAACTCTCTGAACGTGAGTCGCGCTGCCGGCTTTGGGCTGGCAGTGCGAATTGCGTTGCTCGTCATATCGATGTCTTGGCTTAACTCAAGGCTTCGAGGACAAAGTCCAGGCGATCCTGGCCGAAAAACAGCTGGTTATCGACGAACATGCTCGGCGCGCCAAACACGCCGCGCTGCAAGGCTTGTTCGGTCTTGTCCTTGAGGGCGTTCTTGACTTCTTCATCGTTGGCCAGGGCCAGCACTTCCTGCGGATCGAATCCTCCTTCACTGAGGACCGCTGCCACTGTGGCCTGATCGTTCAGGTTGCGCTTCTCGACCCAGAGTGCGCGGAACAGGCAGTCGATAAAGGCAATAAAACGCTGTGGATGTCGCAGCTGCATGCCGGTCACCGCGCGCATCAGCAGCAGGGTGTTGATTGGGAAGTGTGGGTTGAACGCCAGCGGCACCTCATAACGCCTGGCATAACGCGCCAGGTCCTGAAGCATGTAGCGCCCCTTGGCGGGGATGCTGATTGGCGAGGCATTTCCAGTGACCTTGAACACGCCACCGAGCAACATGGGTTGGTAAATCAGTTGGCTGCCCGTCCGGGCACAGATCTTCGGCAGTTGGGTGTAGGCCAGGTACGAGGTCGGGCTGCCCAGGTCGAAAAAGAACTCGACGGTTTTGCTCATCGGTAATGCTCCTTTTTGTTGTTATGGGGGAGGGGCTACCAGCGTTCGTTCCAGGGCCGCAGATCCAGTTCGAAGGTCCAGGCATCTCGGGGCTGGCTGTGCAGATGCCAGTAGTTGTCGGCGATGTGCTCGGGGTTGAGGATGCCGTCTTCATCCTTGAGCGCATATTTTTCCGGGAAGCTGTTGCGGATGAAGTCAGTGTCGATGGCGCCATCGACCACCACGTGAGCAACGTGGATGTTCAACGGTCCCAGTTCCCGGGCCATGCTTTGCGCCAGTGCGCGAATGCCATGCTTGGCTCCGGCAAAGGCGGCAAAGCTCGCAGCGCCACGCAAACCTGCGGTGGCCCCGGTGAACAGGATGGTCCCGCGTTTGCGAGTCACCATGCGCTTGGCCACTTCCCGCGCATTGAGGAAACCCGAGAAGCAGGCCATCTCCCAGATCTTGAAGTACTTGCGCGCTGTTTCCTCGAGGATGCTGCACGGCACGTTGGCGCCGATATTGAACACCAGGGCCTCGATCGGGCCGATCTCGCGCTCGATCTGTTCGATCAAGGCAATCACTTCTTCCTCTTTTCGAGCGTCGCAGGCGAACCCGTGGGCTTCGCCTCCCGATTGCTGGATGGCCTCCACCAGTGGCTGCAACTTGTCCGCGCTGCGTCGGGTGACACAGGCCACAAGACCTTCCCGGGCAAAACGCTTGGCGATGGCACCGCCTGTGGCATCGCCGGCTCCGACGACCAAAACGACTTTCTTGTTCTCTGTAGCTGTAGTCATGGTGGGATCGCTCTATTGGTAAACGTTCGTTAACTAAACGAACGTTATGCTACGATTCGCCGAGCGTCAAGGCGAAGAGAGGAGAGGGGCGTCATGCGTTATTCAGCCAGTCACAAGCAGGAAACCAGGGAGCGGTTGCTGCAAAGCAGCGCCGTGTCAGCCAAAAAGGAAGGGTTTTCGACCGTGGGGGTCGATGGCCTGATGAAAGCGATCGGGCTGAGTGGCGGTGCGTTCTACAGCCACTTTTCGTCTAAGGATGAGCTGTTCGGTTCGATTGTCGAACGGGAACTGAGCCAGAGCCTTGAGCGCCTGGGTGCCGATGGCGAGCAAAGCCGGATGCGGCTTGAGCGCTGCCTCAAGCACTACTTGAGCATGGCGCATGTCGAGAGTCCGGAAACAGGCTGTGCGCTGCCGACCTTGGGCGCGGAAATTTCACGGGCGGACGAGGTGGTTCGACAGCAGGCGGAAGACTGGATTTGCCGTTTGCAGCAGAGTTGGGCGCACACCCTGGGCAGCGATAGCCTAGCCTGGTCGATCCTGTCGCAATGTGTGGGGGCGTTGGTGGTGGCGCGAATGCTGGTCAGTCCGGACATTCAGCGCCAGGTCCTGAAATCGAGCCATGACGAAATTGTTCGTCAGTTGCCAGCGCAGGATATGCAGTAGGCAGCTGCTGCCTACTTGCAGATGACGATCATGCTGCGGCTGGTGTAGCCGGCGGGGTTCAGGCCGAAGGGGTAATCACCCGGATCCTCCACCGTATCGCCGGACTTGGCGATCACTTTGTAGCCTTTGGGGCCACAGGAGGTGGCAGCGCTGGCGTAGCATTTGTCCCAGGAGGAGGACAGGCCGGAGCAGTTGATATGCAGGCCCTTCTTTCCGCGTTTGACCTCGGTTTTCGAAGTTGCGGCGCAACCTGCGATGGCAAGTACGGCTAACAGAATCAAAAAACGTTTCATTCCTGTCCCTATTGCTGATCCCGGATCTGTTGTCCGGGTTCGACTGCGTTAGCTGTCACTTTGGTGTCTGTGCGGTCCTTGCCCGAAAAATCCATGACTGGCGCTGAGTTACAGCGCCTAAACATGGCCTAATTGAGCGGCAAATGCCAGAGCTATGTACAACCGAGAATCAATCCGCTGCTACCAAAGGTTTCGATTCGCTGCGCATGGTCAGGGTCGCACCCACTGACGCCAGGATGATGCAGGCAATAGCCAGCCATTGTGCGAGAGACAGGTATTCGTGGAGGAACAGCAGCCCAGACAAGGCACCGAAAGCTGGTTCGATACTCATCAGCGTGCCGAAGGTTCTCGCCGGCATTCGGGTCAGGGCGACCATCTCCAGGCTATAGGGAAGGGCAGTGGAGAGAATGGCCACACCGATGGCGATGGGAATCAGGCTGGGGGTCAGCAAGGCGGCTCCGGCGTGCACGATACCGATAGGTGCAACGAACAAGGCGGCGATCATTACACCCAGCGCTGCGGTCTGGATGCCGTTGTCGGCTCCGGCTTTTTGCCCGAACAGAATGTAAAGCGCCCAGCACACACCAGCCCCTAAGGCATAGCCTGCACCGATCAGGTCGATGCCGGCGCTGGTGTCGCTGGTAGGGATCAACAGCAGCAAGCCGATAATCGCCAGGAGGATCCAGAGAAAGTCGATGGCTTTTCGCGAAGCATAAATGGCCACGGCAAGCGGGCCGGTGAATTCCAGGGCGACGGCGATTCCCAGAGGAACGCTGCGTAGCGACATATAGAAAAGGAAGTTCATTCCACCCAGTGCCATCCCGTAAACAATGACCGTGCGCAGGGACTTGGCGGTGAGCTTCGCGCGCCACGGGCGCAATAGCAGCAGCATGATGATGCTGGCGAAGATCAGGCGCAGTGTGGTGGTGCCCTGTGCGCCCACGATCGGGAACATGCTTTTGGCCAGTGAGGCGCCGGACTGGATGGACGCCATGGCAATAAGCAGCAGTCCCGCCGGGAACAGGGTTGAGGTTAGGCTGCGGGGCTGGTCATTCATGGCAAGGCATCATCCGGGTTTAAAAAGGGAGATTGGGGGCGCCGACATGATGCTCAACTAAGAGCGCATGAGCAATATATTGCTCATGGTGTTTCTGCTCTTCTTATATAGAGAAGGATTTATCTGTTTTTGCAGGTTATTGATAGAAAAGACAAATTAGGGGTTGACGGCAGATTCTGGGAGTCTATAATTCGCCCCAATTCCGGCGCAGTCGAAACGGAAAACTCCTTGAGATTCAACGAGTTACGCAGTTTTCGACAGCGGTTGCGCTTCAGTTCATCGAAGCCCGAAGGAGTTGGTAAGGTGTCTTGTTTTCGCCTTGTTGACGGTTCGATCTTCTCGGTCGAAAGCGGAGAAAAAGAGGTGTTGACAGCAGCGTGTAACGCTGTAGAATTCGCCTCCCGCTGACGAGAGATCGGAAGCGCAAGTGGTTGAAGTTGCAAAGGAAACTTTGAAAACTTCTTAAAATAACCGCTTGACAGATACAGGGGCTGCTGTAGAATGCGCGCCTCGGTTGAGACGAAAGACTTGACCAACCGCTCTTTAACAACTGAATCAAGCAATTCGTGTGGGTGCTTGTGGAGTCAGACTGATAGTCAAAAAGATTATCAGCATCACAAGTTACTCCGCGAGAAATCAAAGATGTAACCAACGATTGCTGAGCCAAGTTTAGGGTTTTCTCAAAACCCAAAGATGTTTGAACTGAAGAGTTTGATCATGGCTCAGATTGAACGCTGGCGGCAGGCCTAACACATGCAAGTCGAGCGGTAGAGAGAGGCTTGCTTCTCTTGAGAGCGGCGGACGGGTGAGTAATGCCTAGGAATCTGCCTGGTAGTGGGGGATAACGTCCGGAAACGGACGCTAATACCGCATACGTCCTACGGGAGAAAGCAGGGGACCTTCGGGCCTTGCGCTATCAGATGAGCCTAGGTCGGATTAGCTAGTTGGTGAGGTAATGGCTCACCAAGGCGACGATCCGTAACTGGTCTGAGAGGATGATCAGTCACACTGGAACTGAGACACGGTCCAGACTCCTACGGGAGGCAGCAGTGGGGAATATTGGACAATGGGCGAAAGCCTGATCCAGCCATGCCGCGTGTGTGAAGAAGGTCTTCGGATTGTAAAGCACTTTAAGTTGGGAGGAAGGGTACTTACCTAATACGTGAGTATTTTGACGTTACCGACAGAATAAGCACCGGCTAACTCTGTGCCAGCAGCCGCGGTAATACAGAGGGTGCAAGCGTTAATCGGAATTACTGGGCGTAAAGCGCGCGTAGGTGGTTCGTTAAGTTGGATGTGAAATCCCCGGGCTCAACCTGGGAACTGCATCCAAAACTGGCGAGCTAGAGTATGGTAGAGGGTGGTGGAATTTCCTGTGTAGCGGTGAAATGCGTAGATATAGGAAGGAACACCAGTGGCGAAGGCGACCACCTGGACTGATACTGACACTGAGGTGCGAAAGCGTGGGGAGCAAACAGGATTAGATACCCTGGTAGTCCACGCCGTAAACGATGTCAACTAGCCGTTGGGAGCCTTGAGCTCTTAGTGGCGCAGCTAACGCATTAAGTTGACCGCCTGGGGAGTACGGCCGCAAGGTTAAAACTCAAATGAATTGACGGGGGCCCGCACAAGCGGTGGAGCATGTGGTTTAATTCGAAGCAACGCGAAGAACCTTACCAGGCCTTGACATCCAATGAACTTTCCAGAGATGGATTGGTGCCTTCGGGAACATTGAGACAGGTGCTGCATGGCTGTCGTCAGCTCGTGTCGTGAGATGTTGGGTTAAGTCCCGTAACGAGCGCAACCCTTGTCCTTAGTTACCAGCACGTTATGGTGGGCACTCTAAGGAGACTGCCGGTGACAAACCGGAGGAAGGTGGGGATGACGTCAAGTCATCATGGCCCTTACGGCCTGGGCTACACACGTGCTACAATGGTCGGTACAGAGGGTTGCCAAGCCGCGAGGTGGAGCTAATCCCATAAAACCGATCGTAGTCCGGATCGCAGTCTGCAACTCGACTGCGTGAAGTCGGAATCGCTAGTAATCGCGAATCAGAATGTCGCGGTGAATACGTTCCCGGGCCTTGTACACACCGCCCGTCACACCATGGGAGTGGGTTGCACCAGAAGTAGCTAGTCTAACCTTCGGGAGGACGGTTACCACGGTGTGATTCATGACTGGGGTGAAGTCGTAACAAGGTAGCCGTAGGGGAACCTGCGGCTGGATCACCTCCTTAATCGACGACATCAGCTGCTTCATAAGCTCCCACACGAATTGCTTGATTCATTGAAGAAGACGATTGGGTCTGTAGCTCAGTTGGTTAGAGCGCACCCCTGATAAGGGTGAGGTCGGCAGTTCGAATCTGCCCAGACCCACCAATTACTGGTGCACCCTGTAGCGATACGGGGCCATAGCTCAGCTGGGAGAGCGCCTGCCTTGCACGCAGGAGGTCAGCGGTTCGATCCCGCTTGGCTCCACCATTACAGATTGGTGTCCATCGTTTAAAGCTTAGAAATGAGCATTCCGCTAAAGTGGCGATGAATGTTGATTTCTGATCTTTATCAGAATCGTTCTTTAAAAATTTGGGTATGTGATAGAAAGATAGACTGGATAGCACTTTCACTGGTGTTTATTCAGGCTAAGGTAAAATTTGTGAGTTTAATCGCGAATTTTCGGCGAATGTCGTCTTCACAGTATAACCAGATTGCTTGGGGTTATATGGTCAAGTGAAGAAGCGCATACGGTGGATGCCTTGGCAGTCAGAGGCGATGAAAGACGTGGTAGCCTGCGAAAAGCTTCGGGGAGTCGGCAAACAGACTTTGATCCGGAGATGTCTGAATGGGGGAACCCAGCCATCATAAGATGGTTATCTTGTACTGAATACATAGGTGCAAGAGGCGAACCAGGGGAACTGAAACATCTAAGTACCCTGAGGAAAAGAAATCAACCGAGATTCCCTTAGTAGTGGCGAGCGAACGGGGACTAGCCCTTAAGTGGCTTTGAGATTAGCGGAACGCTCTGGAAAGTGCGGCCATAGTGGGTGATAGCCCTGTACGCGAAAGTCTCTTAGTCATGAAATCGAGTAGGACGGAGCACGAGAAACTTTGTCTGAATATGGGGGGACCATCCTCCAAGGCTAAATACTACTGACTGACCGATAGTGAACTAGTACCGTGAGGGAAAGGCGAAAAGAACCCCGGAGAGGGGAGTGAAATAGATCCTGAAACCGTATGCGTACAAGCAGTGGGAGCAGACTTTGTTCTGTGACTGCGTACCTTTTGTATAATGGGTCAGCGACTTATATTCAGTGGCGAGCTTAACCGAATAGGGGAGGCGTAGCGAAAGCGAGTCTTAATAGGGCGTTTAGTCGCTGGGTATAGACCCGAAACCGGGCGATCTATCCATGGGCAGGTTGAAGGTTAGGTAACACTGACTGGAGGACCGAACCGACTACCGTTGAAAAGTTAGCGGATGACCTGTGGATCGGAGTGAAAGGCTAATCAAGCTCGGAGATAGCTGGTTCTCCTCGAAAGCTATTTAGGTAGCGCCTCATGTATCACTGTAGGGGGTAGAGCACTGTTTCGGCTAGGGGGTCATCCCGACTTACCAAACCGATGCAAACTCCGAATACCTACAAGTGCCGAGCATGGGAGACACACGGCGGGTGCTAACGTCCGTCGTGAAAAGGGAAACAACCCAGACCGTCAGCTAAGGTCCCAAAGTTATGGTTAAGTGGGAAACGATGTGGGAAGGCTTAGACAGCTAGGAGGTTGGCTTAGAAGCAGCCACCCTTTAAAGAAAGCGTAATAGCTCACTAGTCGAGTCGGCCTGCGCGGAAGATGTAACGGGGCTCAAACCATACACCGAAGCTACGGGTATCACGTAAGTGATGCGGTAGAGGAGCGTTCTGTAAGCCTGTGAAGGTGAGTTGAGAAGCTTGCTGGAGGTATCAGAAGTGCGAATGCTGACATGAGTAACGACAATGGGTGTGAAAAACACCCACGCCGAAAGACCAAGGTTTCCTGCGCAACGTTAATCGACGCAGGGTTAGTCGGTCCCTAAGGCGAGGCTGAAAAGCGTAGTCGATGGAAAACAGGTTAATATTCCTGTACTTCTAGTTATTGCGATGGAGGGACGGAGAAGGCTAGGCCAGCTTGGCGTTGGTTGTCCAAGTTTAAGGTGGTAGGCTGGAATCTTAGGTAAATCCGGGGTTCTAAGGCCGAGAGCTGATGACGAGTTACCTTTCAGGTGACGAAGTGGTTGATGCCATGCTTCCAAGAAAAGCTTCTAAGCTTCAGATAACTAGGAACCGTACCCCAAACCGACACAGGTGGTTGGGTAGAGAATACCAAGGCGCTTGAGAGAACTCGGGTGAAGGAACTAGGCAAAATGGCACCGTAACTTCGGGAGAAGGTGCGCCGGTGAGGGTGAAGGACTTGCTCCGTAAGCCCATGCCGGTCGAAGATACCAGGCCGCTGCGACTGTTTATTAAAAACACAGCACTCTGCAAACACGAAAGTGGACGTATAGGGTGTGACGCCTGCCCGGTGCCGGAAGGTTAATTGATGGGGTTAGCTAACGCGAAGCTCTTGATCGAAGCCCCGGTAAACGGCGGCCGTAACTATAACGGTCCTAAGGTAGCGAAATTCCTTGTCGGGTAAGTTCCGACCTGCACGAATGGCGTAACGATGGCGGCGCTGTCTCCACCCGAGACTCAGTGAAATTGAAATCGCTGTGAAGATGCAGTGTATCCGCGGCTAGACGGAAAGACCCCGTGAACCTTTACTATAGCTTTGCACTGGACTTTGAATTTGCTTGTGTAGGATAGGTGGGAGGCTTTGAAGCGTGGACGCCAGTTCGCGTGGAGCCATCCTTGAAATACCACCCTGGCAACTTTGAGGTTCTAACTCAGGTCCGTCATCCGGATCGAGGACAGTGTATGGTGGGTAGTTTGACTGGGGCGGTCTCCTCCTAAAGAGTAACGGAGGAGTACGAAGGTGCGCTCAGACCGGTCGGAAATCGGTCGTAGAGTATAAAGGCAAAAGCGCGCTTGACTGCGAGACAGACACGTCGAGCAGGTACGAAAGTAGGTCTTAGTGATCCGGTGGTTCTGTATGGAAGGGCCATCGCTCAACGGATAAAAGGTACTCCGGGGATAACAGGCTGATACCGCCCAAGAGTTCATATCGACGGCGGTGTTTGGCACCTCGATGTCGGCTCATCACATCCTGGGGCTGAAGCCGGTCCCAAGGGTATGGCTGTTCGCCATTTAAAGTGGTACGCGAGCTGGGTTTAGAACGTCGTGAGACAGTTCGGTCCCTATCTGCCGTGGACGTTTGAGATTTGAGAGGGGCTGCTCCTAGTACGAGAGGACCGGAGTGGACGAACCTCTGGTGTTCCGGTTGTCACGCCAGTGGCATTGCCGGGTAGCTATGTTCGGAAAAGATAACCGCTGAAAGCATCTAAGCGGGAAACTTGCCTCAAGATGAGATCTCACTGGAACCTTGAGTTCCCTAAAGGGCCGTCGAAGACTACGACGTTGATAGGTTGGGTGTGTAAGCGCTGTGAGGCGTTGAGCTAACCAATACTAATTGCCCGTGAGGCTTGACCATATAACACCCAAGCAATTTGCTTAAGAGCGAATTGCGGTGTGTGAAGACGAAACGAACCGAAAGTTCGAGAAAACACACAAAGCTATTACATACCCAATTTGCTGAAACGTCGAAAGACGAGTCGGCACACCGAATTTCTTGACGACCATAGAGCATTGGAACCACCTGATCCCATCCCGAACTCAGAAGTGAAACGATGCATCGCCGATGGTAGTGTGGGGTTTCCCCATGTGAGAGTAGGTCATCGTCAAGATTAAATTCCGAAACCCCAATTGCGAAAGCAGTTGGGGTTTTGTCTTTGGCGCGTAGAAAAACATTTCCAGTCGCCAGAGAGTAGCGCGTTTCGACTCAAGCACTATCTCAAGCCGAAGGCACCCTTGACCGGCGTTAACGTCCCAGGCTGTTGTGCGTTAGCCGGGCTACACACTTGCCATGCTGCTCGCCACTCTTCAATGCCCGCAGTTTCTCCGGCAATTGGTTGAAGTCGAACTCAATCAGCGGTGCAGGTTGCAGAAGGCCCGACACGGTTTGGCTCATCAGTTGTTCGGCGTACTGGCGTAGCTGTTGCCAGTCGGTCCGGCTGCCGTAAGCGTGAATGCTGTTGAGGGCCACCTCGTGGAGTGAGATCGCGGTGCTGAACGCCGGCAATGGCGTCGTCTCCTGACGATCCTGAATGCACACCAGGTGCCCGTTGTAGCCCAGCAGCTCTGCCAGGCTGCGCGCGTGAGCGCCGCTGACGGTATCGAACAGCGCATGCAGGCGACGTTCCCCCAACCGTGATTGCAGCTCGGTTTGCCAAGTATCTGCCTGATAGTCGAAGACCCCGACCACGCCCTGTGCCAGCAACCGCGCATGATGCTTGGCGGACGCCGTCGCCCACACCCGCAAACCACGTTGCACCGCCAACTGAACCAGCAGTGAACCCACTGCCCCGCCAGCCCCCACCACCAGCACATCACGTGCACCTACAACGGGGACTTTATCCAGCGCCTGCAAGGCGGTCAGGCCGGGGCAGGGCAGGCTGGCGGCAACCGCGTCATCCAGTGACTCAGGAACCGGCAGCGCCGTATCGGCATCGAGCAGGCAATACTCGGCGAAGCTGCCATCACGGCTCAGCGACTGGTGATAAGCCACCCGCGTACCGACCTTCAGCGCCACCGCGGCTCCCGCGGCCACCACCACACCGACGCCATCGATACCAGGCACCCGGCCGGTATGCCAATCGGCATGCCCCCACTCGATGATCTTCCAGTCCGCCGGGTTGAGGGCGATCGCGGTATTGGCGATCAACACTTCCTTGGGCCCCGGTTGCGGCAATACCTTGCGGATCCGTTGAAGGCCTTCCAGGCCGGCCCCTGCGGTCCAGCCCCAGGCGTTGTATTCAGTTGGCATGGTGAAACCTCGGCAGTACGAATTCGGCAATTTCCTCGATGGCCTCGGCCACCGGACGTTCGCTGCGCCGCAGATGCAGGCCGACATGCTGCACGCCCGCTTCTCGCAGGGCCTGCAGCTCGTCGATCAATGCCAGGCGCCCACAGCGGCCGCCAAAGCGCAGGTGCTGCATGGGGGCGTGCGGATCGGCGGCGAGGTCCAGGTGGACGAAGCTGATATAGGGTTTGTCGCCACCGACCTCCCGCCAGAGTGCGACGCGTCGGCGGTGCTCCTCCGGGGTGCCCGGATAGGCCAGCCAGCCGTCCATGTGCTCACCGATCCAGGCCGGCGATTGCTGGCCCAGTCCGGCCACCAGCAGCGGTGCGGCTTCAGGGCGCTGTGGCAGCAGATGCGCGCCCTCGGGCAAGCGATCCTGCCCCTGGCTGTGCAGCAGCTCGACCGCATCGCGGAAGAGCTCCCCACGCTGGGCGTAATCGACGCCGAACAGCGGATACTCCATCGGCCGGTCACCACTGGCGACCCCCAGCAGCAAGCGACCATCGCTCAACTCGTCGATGCTGTTGGCCGCCTTGAGGGTCAGCCACGGCTGACGCAGCGGCAGGACCACCGCGGCAGTCCCGAGCATGATGTTGTGCGTGATACCGGCCAGGTAGCCGAGGTAGGAAAAGGTTTCGAAGACCTGAGCGGCATCGCCGAAATCCGGGTCGTACACCGGCACATCACGTACCCACAGCGCACGAAAGCCGGCCTGGTCCGCCAGACGGGCGAGGGTTGCATGTTGTTTGAGGTCCGGCACGCCGAAAGGGCGACCTTCGATCTGGCGCAGGCGCTGGCCATCGCTCGACCAGTCATTGTCCAGGGGCAGTTCCAGGCCGATGGAAAAGTTGTTCCTGCCAAGCAGGCGTTGAAAACGAGGGTGCATGAAGGGCTCCAGCGTCTCGCCCGTGGCAAGACGATCATAGGGATTACAGGGCAGCAGTATCCCCAGGCCCGGCCCACGGAAAAATGCATGAATCGGAACAACAATCTTGAGCGGGCATCACGAATCGGCCGAATTCTTCATGAAAGCGCCGGGGCGGTTTTTGGTATGGTGCAGCTCGCTTTTCAAGGGACCGACATTCACCCGCACGGATCAGCGTTCACTATTCCACGAGAAGCTGTAGCAATGCCTGAACCGATACCGATCAAGGACCACGAAAAAGAGACGCGGCTGGTCAACAAAAGACTGTTGGCCTGTGCCCTGTTGGTGGTCGCGATCACCTGCACCCTGATCGGGCGCCTGTACTTCCTGCAGGTGGTCGAGTTCGACTATCACTCGACCATCTCCGAAAACAATCGTGTGCACGTGCTGCCCATCACCCCGACCCGCGGCCTGATCTACGACCGCAACGGCGTGCTGTTGGCCGACAACCGCCCCAGTTTCAACCTGACCATTACCCGCGAGCGCACCACCGACCTCAAAGGCGAGCTGGACCAGGTGGTCAGCCTGCTGCACCTGCCCGCCGAAGACCGCGTCCTGTTCGACAAGGCGCTGAAGCAGTCACGCCACCCATTCGTGCCGGTCACCCTGTTCTATGAACTGACCGAAGAGCAGATCGCCGTGCTGGCGGTCAACGAGTACCGCCTGCCGGGGCTGGAGGTCGAGGCGCAGTTCGTGCGGCACTATCCGATGGGTGCGCACTTCGCCCATTCCATCGGCTATGTCGGGCGCATTAACGAGAAGGAAGCCAAGGTCCTGGACTCGGTGGAATACCGCGGCACCCAGTCGATCGGCAAGACCGGGATCGAGCGGTTCTACGAGTCCGAGCTGCATGGCCATGTCGGCTATGAAGAGGTGGAAACCAACGCTCAGGGCCGGGTCATGCGGGTGCTCAAGCACACCGATCCGATCCCTGGGAAAAACATCGTGCTCAGCCTCGACGTGAAGTTGCAGGAGGCGGCCGAGGCGGCCCTGGGCGACCGTCGCGGATCGGTGGTGGCCCTCGACCCGCAGACCGGCGAAGTGCTGGCGATGGTCAGCAAGCCGAGCTTCGACCCGAACCTGTTCGTCACCGGCATCAGCTTCAAGGAGTACAGCGCGTTACGCGACTCCATCGACCGGCCGCTGTTCAACCGTGTGCTGCGCGGCCTGTACGCGCCGGGTTCGACCATCAAGCCGGAAGTGGCGATCGCCGGGCTGGATTCCGGGGTGGTCAACGCCTCGACCCGGGTGTTCGATCCGGGTTACTACCAACTGCCGGACGTCGACCACAAATACCGCAACTGGAACCACAGCGGCGACGGCTGGGTGGACCTGGACGCGGCGATCATGCGTTCCAACGACACCTACTTCTACGACCTGGCGCACAAGCTTGGTATCGACCGCCTGCACGATTACCTGGCGATGTTCGGCCTGGGCGAGAAAGTCTCCCTGGACATGTTCGAGGAAGCGCCGGGGCTGATGCCATCCCAGGCCTGGAAGCGCGCCACCCGGCGCCAGCCGTGGTTCCCCGGCGAGACGGTGATCCTCGGCATCGGCCAAGGCTATATGCAGGTCACACCGCTACAGCTGGCCCAGGCGACGGCGCTGATCGCCAACAAGGGCGTGTGGAATCGCCCTCATCTGGCCAAGACCGTCGATGGCGTGGCGCCGGTGGACGAACACCCGATGCCGAATATCCAGCTCAAGGACCCGGTCGACTGGGACCTGGTCAGCCACGGCATGCAGATGGTGATGCACGCGCCCCGGGGCACCGCGCGCGACGCAGCGGCCGGCGCGCAATACCGCATCGCCGGCAAGAGCGGTACGGCGCAGGTAGTGGCGATCAAGCAGGGCGAGCGTTACAACCGGCTCAAGACCCGCGAGCGTCATCGTGACAATGCCTTGTTCGTCGGCTTCGCTCCGGCCGAGCACCCGCAGATTGTGGTGGCGGTGATGATCGAGAACGGCGAGGCCGGTGGCCGGGTCGCGGGGCCGGTGGTGCGTCAGGTCATGGATGCCTGGCTGCTCGATCAGCAAGGCCACCTGAAGCCGCAATACGCCAGCCCGGGCAAGGGGCCGGACGTTCCCCACGCCTGAGTCATTTGAACATCAGGCTGTCCGGCACCTGCTCACGAATACTGAGCATGTGCTGGATGCTGTCCAGGAACAGGGTTTCGGCCTGGCTCATCTTCTGTTCCCGGTGCCACAGCAGCTGGATATCGAAATCCACCACGCCCTCGTCCGGCGGCAAACGCCAGAGCAGCCCTTGCTCGACATTCCGTTTGACCAGGTGGATCGGCAGGCAGCCGATACCGAACCCTGCGCAGACCAGGCGATAAATCTCCTCGAAACTGGTAGAGGAGGCGACGATCTTGCCGGTAAAGCCCTGCTGGTCGCGAAACAGCGTCAGCGGTGACAGGTTGCCCCCCAGCTGGTCGCTGGTGAAGCTGACGAAGTTCTCGTTGGCCAGCTGTTGCAGGTTCAGGCCCTGCTGGCCGAACAGGCGGTGACGCTGGCCACAGAAGTAGGCATACCGCTCGCGAAACAGCACCCGCTGTTCCAGCCTGGGTTGCGGCAGACGGCACAAGCCGACCCCCAGGGTCGCGGTCTTTTGCAGCAGCGAACTGATGATGTCCGAGCTGCCCATCACCTCGACTTCCAGCTCGATTTTCGGGTGGGCCTCATGGAAATCGGCGAGGAACTCGTCGTAATGCGGCGCTTGCACGCCGCTGACGGTGAGGATGCGGATCTTGCCCACCACGTCGTCGTTGCGGCTCTCCACCACGGTGCCCAGGCGCGAAATATCGCCATAGATATCGGTGGCGATGCGCAGCACTTCCTCCCCGGTTTCCGTCAGCTCGAAGCGTCGTCCGCTGCGGGCGATCAACACGCAATCGAGCTGTTCCTCCAGGCGCTTGAGGGCCTGGCTGACCGCTGACTGGGTGATGTGCAGGCGCGCGGCGGCGCGGCTCATGCTGCCTTCCTGGCCGATCACCAGGTAGGTGCGCAGCAGGTTCCAGTCCAGGCGATCGTTGAGAAAACGCCGACCGACCCAGGGGTTGGACGTGGAGAGTGGTGTGGGCATGGCGGCTCCATCTAGTAGCTGTGCTAATAGCAAGGATAAGGATTTGAAAATTGACTAATCCTGGCACGCCGGCGATAAAGCCCACAAGCGCCGCAGAGCGCCGTGATCCAAGCCTTCCGCACCTGCCCAAAACTACAATTACACAGGGTCCTTGCATGCACACTTCCCCTCAACCGCGCAGAGCCGCGGCGGCGGCCTTTATCGGCACGACCATCGAGTTCTACGACTTCTACATCTACGCCACGGCTGCGGCCCTGGTCCTCGGTCAGGTGTTCTTTCCCAGCAGCGACCCGGTGATGAGCACCCTGGCGGCCTTCGGCAGCTTCGCCGTGGGCTTCATCGCCCGGCCCATGGCCGGCATGGTGTTCGGCCATCTGGGCGATCGCCTCGGGCGCAAGAAAATGCTGCTGGTGACCATGGCGCTGATGGGCCTGGCCACCACCGGCATCGGCCTTTTGCCCAGCTATGCCAGCGTCGGTATCTGGGCGCCCATCAGCCTGATCGTGCTGCGCATCATCCAGGGCATTTCCGTGGGCGGCGAGTGGGGCGGGGCGGTGCTGATGGCCAGCGAACATGCTCCGGCCAGGCGCAAGACTTTCTACGCTTCCTTTGCCCAGCTCGGCAGCCCGGCCGGCCTGCTGCTGGCGTTGATCGCCTTCCGCCTGGTGACCAGCCTCGACCAGCAGGACTTCCTCGACTGGGGTTGGCGCTTGCCGTTCCTCGCCAGCGGCGTGCTGATGATGTTCGGCCTGATGATCCGCTCCGGCGTGCACGAGTCGCCGGAGTTCGCCAAGGCCCGGGACAACAACGAAACTGCCCAGTACCCGGTGATGGAAGTGCTGCGCAGTTGCTGGAAGCAGATCCTGTTCGCCGCCGCCGCGGTGACCATCGGCTCGGCCGGCTTCTTCTTCACCAACACCTTCATGATCACCTACGTCACCCAGTACCAGGGCATTTCCCGGGCGACCATTCTCGATTGCCTGTTCCTGGTGACGATCATCCAGCTCCTGTCGCAGCCGCTCTCCGCATTGCTGGCCGAGCGTATCGGCGAGGGGCGCTTCCTCAAGCGGGTGGCGCTGCTGTGCATGGCCACGCCGTACCCGATGTTCCTGTTGGTCGGCACCCAGAACATTGTGCTGATGACCCTCGGCATCGCCCTGGCGGTGGTGATTCTCTCGGCGCTGTACGCGGTGATCGCTGGCTACATGACCCAGGCCTTCCCGGTGCACCTGCGCTACTCGGGGATCTCCATCGCCTACCAACTGGCCTGCGCGGTCGCCGGTGGCAGCACGCCGCTGATCGGCACCTTGCTGGCCAGCAAATTCTCGGGGCAGTGGCTGCCGCTGGCGGTGTTCTTCAGCCTGCTCTCGGTCCTGTCATTGATCGGCGTCTGCGGCCTGGCCCGGCTGCGCGCCAACCCAACTGTCCACCACGCTGCCAAAGAGGTGTATTCGTGAGCAAACCTGAACACATGAGCCCGATTGAATGGCAGGCCCGCTGCGAGCTGGCGGCCCTGTATCGACTGGTCGCGCACTTTCGCATGACCGACCTGATCGACACCCACATCACCCTGCGTATTCCAGGGCCCGAGCATCACTTTTTGATCAACCGCTACGGGGTGATTTTCGACCGCATGCGTGCCAGCGACCTGGTGCGCATCGACCAGCAAGGGCGCATCGTCGATCCGCACTACGCCGGGCACCGGGTCAACGCCGCCGGCTTCGTCATTCACTCGGCGATCCACATGGCGCGCCCGGACCTCAACTGCGTGATCCACACCCACACCGCCGCCGGCATGGCGGTGGCCGCGCAGAAGCAGGGGCTGTTACCCATCAGCCAGCATGCGCTGAAGTTCTACGGCAAGCTGGCGTACCACACCTATGAAGGCATCGCCCTGTCCCTCGACGAGCGCGAGCGCCTGATCGCCGACCTCGGCCCGCACAAGGCGATGATCCTGCGCAACCACGGCCTGCTGGTGGGCGGTGCCAGCGTCGCCCATGCCTTCCAGGAGATCCATTTCCTCGAGCGCGCCTGCCAGGCCCAGGTCCAGGCGCTGGCCGGCGGTTGCGAGCTGAACTACCCGTCGCCGGAAGTCTGTGCCCACACCGCCGAACAGTTCGAACGCGACGACGCCGACAACATCATCGAACTGGCCTGGGAAGCCGCCCTGACCCTGATCGAGTCCCAGCGCGAGTCCTATCTGTCATGAGCATCGTGGTGCTGCTGTCCCGCGACAGCCTGTTGCTCAAGCAACTGCAGGCCGCCTTTGCCCGCTGTGCGCCACAGCTGCTGGCGGTGCTGACCGACGATCCGCGTGCCGCCCAGGCACTTATGGCCGCTTGCTGGTTTCCGCCCGCCGGCAGCCTGGGGCGTTTGCCCAATCTGCAAGTGATTCATTCGGTGGCCGCGGGCATCGACCATCTGGAACACGACCCTTCGTGCCCGGACCTGCCGATCTGCCGGGTGGTGGACCCGGGGCACCGCCAGGGCATGACCGAGTACCTGCGCTGGGCGGTGATCCACTATCACCGCGGCTTCGACCGGGTGCTGGAGCAGCAGCGCGAACGGCACTGGGAGCGGCCGCTGCAACGGCCGGCGCGGCAGTTCAAGGTCGGGGTCATGGGCCTGGGTTCCCTGGGCAGCGCCATTGCCCTTGACCTGGCCGCCGCCGGCTACGACGTGCGCGGCTGGGCTCGCAGTGCCAAGAGCCTGGCGGGGGTGCAGACCTTCGTCGGGCCGGGGCAACTGGAGCCCTTTCTCGATGAAGTGGAACTGCTGATCAACCTGTTGCCGCTGACTGTCGAGACCCGCGGCATTCTCGGGCGAGACAGCTTTGCCCGGCTGGCCCGCGGCGCGGCGCTGGTCAATGTCGGGCGGGGTGGCCACCTCAACCTCGACGACTTGCGCCAGGCCCTGGCCAGCGGCCAATTGCGCGGCGCCTTGCTCGACGTGTTCGAGCAGGAGCCGCTGCCGGCCGATGATCCGCTGTGGACCACCCCCGGGGTCACCATTACCCCGCACATGGCGTCGGCGGCCTCCCACGATTGCATTGCCGAGCAGGTGGCGGACAACCTGCGGCGCCTGCAAGCCGGCGAGCCGCTGTTGAACGAGGTGGACAGGGCCCAGGGTTACTGAGCGCCCAGGCAGGCCTGCAAGGCTTCGATAAAGACCGTCTCGGCGCGGCTCATGCGCTGTTCGCGGTTCCACAGCAGATGGATGTCGACGTCGGCGATGCCTTCATGGGGCGGCAGGCGCCACAGCAGCCCGGCTTCGACATCGGCCGCCACCACATGCTCGGGCAGGCAGCCGATGCCGTAGCCGGCGATCACCAGGCGCCGCACTTCCTCCAGGCTCGGCGACGAAGCAACGATGCGCCCGCTGAAACCCTGCTGGTCGCGAAAGATGGTCAGCGGCGAGAGCATGCCGCCGATCTGGTCGCTGGTGAAACTGACGAAATTCTCCCGCTGCAAATCGCCCTCGGCCACCTTCTGCTGGCCGAACAGGGCATGGTGCTTGCCACAGAAAAACGCATAGCGCTGGCGCAGGAACAACCGCTGTTCCAGGCGCGGCTGGGGCCGGCGGTTGAGGCTCAGGCCGAGGGTCGCGGTTTTTTCCTGCAGGGCGCTGACGATGTCCGAGCTGCGCATCACCTCGATCTCCAGGTCGACCCGCGGATGCTGGCGATGAAAGTCGGCGAGGAAGTCATCGAAACGCTCGGAAAAGATCCGGCTGATCATCAGCAGGCGCACCTTGCCGATCACTTCGTCGGCCGGCTGCTCCAGCACGCCGCTGACCTGGGACATCTGCCCGTAGATCTCGCCGGCCAGATGGAAGATCTGCTCGCCGACTTCGGTCAGGGCAAAACGTGGTCCGCGCCGGGCAATCAACTGGCGGCCCAATTGTTCCTCCAGGCGCTTGAGGGCCTGGCTCACCGCCGGCTGGGTCAGGTGCAGGCGGGCGGCCGCGCGGCTGATGCTCAGCTCCTGGCCGATCACCCGAAAGGTGCGCAGCAGGTTCCAGTCCAGGCGGTCGTTGAGCAGGCGGTCGGGCAGGCGGTTGGACATGGTGCAGGGCTCTGGGTCGAAGTGCAGGGCTGATAATAAGCAGTGGTAATAATCAGCATAATAAATAGAAAATTGACTAATTATAGGCCCGCGACGATAAATCCCTCCCAGACAGGCGCCGCCAGAGCGCCTCTGCGTTCCCGTTCTCTCCTGCCAGAAAAATAATCAAAGGAGCACGATCCATGAAGCCTTCAGCTTCGCCCCAGCCGCGCCGTGCGACGGCCGCCGCCTTTATCGGCACCATGATCGAGTGGTACGACTTCTACATCTACGCCACCGCCGCGGCGCTGGTGTTCGGCGCCTTGTTCTTCCCCTCCGACGACAAACTGTTCAGCACCATGGCGGCCTTCGGCACCTTCGCCGTGGGCTTCTTCGCCCGGCCTTTGGGCGGCATCGTGTTCGGCCATATGGGTGATCGCATCGGGCGCAAGAAGTCCCTGGTGATCACCCTGCTGATGATGGGCGTGGTCACGGTGTGCATCGGCCTGCTGCCGACTTATGCACAGATCGGCGCGACGGCGCCGGTGCTGCTGATCCTGCTGCGCATCGTCCAGGGCATCGCTGTCGGTGGCGAGTGGGGCGGGGCGGTGTTGATGGCCGGCGAGCATGCGCCCAAGGGCCGGCGCAACTTCTTCGCCTCCTTCGCCCAACTGGGCAGCCCGGCCGGGTTGATCCTGTCGCTGCTGGCCTTCAGCGCGGTCACCCGCCTGCCCGAAGAAGACCTGATGAGCTGGGGCTGGCGCCTGCCGTTCCTCGCCAGTGCGCTGTTGCTGGTGGTGGGCCTGGCGATTCGCCTGGGGGTCAATGAATCGCCGGAATTCCTCGCCAGCCGCGAGCAGGCGCACAAGGCCCAGCGTAAGGAGCAGGCGCCGGTGATGGAAGTGCTGCAAAGCGCCTGGCGTCCGCTGCTGCTGTGCATCGGCGCCAATACCCTGGGCATCGCCGGGGTGTATTTCACCAACACCTTCATGATTGCCTACAGCACCCAGCAACTGGGGTTGCCGCGCTCGCTGATCCTGGAATGCCTGTTCGTGGTGGCGATCATCCAGTTCTGCATCCAGCCGCTGGCGGCCTGGACCGCCGAGAAGCTCGGCGCCACGCGTTTCCTGTGCCTGGTGTCGTTGCTGGCCATGGCGTCGCCGTACCCGATGTTCGTGCTGGTGAGCAGCGGCCAGGCGCCGCTGATCATCCTCGGCATCGCCCTGGCGGTGGTGTGCATGGCGTCCTTCTATGCGGTGATCGCCGGCTACGTCAGCGGCATGTTCGAGACCCGCGTGCGCTACACCGCGATCTCCCTGGCCTATCAGGTCTGCGGCGCTGTGGCCGGTGGCCTGACGCCGCTGATCGGCACCTGGCTGGCCCACCAGTTCGCCGGCCAGTGGTGGCCGATGGCGCTGTTCTACAGCCTGATCGCGACCATCTCGCTGCTCTGCGTGCTGGCCCTGTCTCGCCGGCATGCCGCCGTCCACCGCCTGGAAATGGCTTGAGTTTTTATCGCATCCGGAGAACCGAAGCATGTTGAAGATCAACGGCGAACGCCTGTGGGCGAGCCTGATGGCCATGGCCGAAATCGGCGCGACCGCCCGTGGCGGCAGCTGCCGCCTGGCCCTGAGCGAAGACGACAAGGCCGGGCGCGAACTGTTCGCCCGCTGGTGCCTGGAGGCTGGCATGAGCCTGAGCGTCGACCCTATCGGCAACCTGTTTGCCCGCCGTCCAGGCAGCGATCCCGACGCCGCCCCGGTGATGATGGGCAGCCACCTCGACACCCAGCCCGAAGGCGGGCGCTTCGATGGCGTGTACGGCGTGCTCGCCGGCCTGGAGGTGGTGCGCCGCCTCAACGATCTGCACATCCAGACCCGCAAGCCGCTGGAAGTGGCGGTGTGGACCAATGAAGAGGGTGCGCGTTTCACCCCGGCCATGTTCGGCTCGGCGGTGTTCACCGGGATCATGGACCTGGAGACCGCCCTGGCGGTGCGCGACGCCGATGGCATCAGCGTCGCCGAGGCGCTGCACGCCACCGGGTACGCCGGCACACGGCCCCTGGGCGGGGCGGTGGATGCCTATTTCGAGGCGCATATCGAGCAGGGGCCGATCCTCGAAGACAACGCCAAGAGCATCGGCGTGGTCAGCGGTGGCCAGGCGATCCGCTGGCTCGACGTGCAGGTCGAAGGCATGGCCGCCCACGCTGGCACCACGCCCATGCCGCTGCGCAAGGACGCGCTCTACGGCGCCGCGCAGATGATCCTGGCGATCGAAACCCTGGCCACGGATTTCGCCCCCGAGGGCCTGACTACCGTCGGTGAGCTGAGCATCGCCAAGTCCTCGCGCAACACCATTCCCGGCCTATTGCAGTTCACCGTCGACCTGCGGCACCACCGCGACAGCGCCATCGCCGCCATGGAGCAGGAGGTCCGCGCGCGGCTTGGCGCCATCGCCGAACAGCGCCAGCTGAAGGTGACCATCAGCCCGCACTGGATCAGCCCGGCCACGCCCTTCGATGCCGACTGCGTGGCGGCGGTGCAGCAGGCGGTGGACGGCCTGGGCTACGCTCAACAATCGATCGTCAGCGGCGCCGGCCACGACGCGATCCATCTGGCGCGGTTCTGCCCCACGGCCATGGTCTTCATCCCGTGCGTCGGCGGCCTGAGCCACAACGAAGCCGAAGACGTCTTGCCCGAGGACGTGCGCCAGGGCACCGATGTATTGCTCAACGCCGTGCTGGCCCGCGCCGGCCAGGTTGCATAAGGAGAAGGTCATGCGCAGTTTTTTCCACCCCGAACAGCTGCTGCACCATCCGCGCAGCTATTACTCCCGCGGCCAGATGCGCACGCCCCAGGAAGTACCCGAGCGCGCCCAACGCCTGGTGCAGGCCGCGCACTCCCTGGGCTTTGACGTGCAGCAACCGGAAGATGCCGGCCTGCAACCGCTGCTGGCGGTGCACGGTGCGGCGTACCTGCAGTTCCTCAAGGAAGCCCACCAGCGTTGGAAGGAAATTCCCGAAGACTGGGGCGAGGAGGTGATGTCGAACATCTTTGTCCGTGAACCCAACGCCCTGCGCGGCATCCTCGCCCAGGCCGCGCGTTACCTGGCTGATGGCAGTTGCCCGGTGGGCGAGCTGACCTGGCGTTCGGCCTACTGGTCGGCGCAAAGCGCGATTGCCGGTGCCCGAGCCTTGCTCGACGGCGAACCGGCGGCCTACGCCCTGTGTCGTCCGCCGGGCCACCACGCCCGGGCCGAGGCCGCCGGCGGTTTCTGCTACCTGAACAACGCGGCGATCGCCGCCCAGGTGCTGCGCGAGAAATTCGCCCGGGTCGCGGTGCTGGACACCGACATGCACCACGGCCAGGGCATCCAGGAAATCTTCTACGAGCGCGACGACGTGCTGTACGTCTCGGTGCACGGCGACCCGACCAACTTCTACCCGGGCGTCGCCGGCTTCGCCGACGAGCGCGGCAGCGGCGCGGGGCTGGGCTACAACCTCAACCTGCCAATGGCCCACGGCGCCAGCGAAGCCGATTTCCTCGCCCAACTGGAAATCGCCCTGGCGGCAGTGAAAACCTTCGACGCGCAAGTGCTGGTGCTGTCCCTGGGCTTCGACATCTACGAGCTCGACCCGCAAAGCAAAGTCGCGGTAACCCGCGAAGGTTTCGCCCGCCTCGGCGAACGCATCCGCAGCCTCGGCCTGCCGTGTTTGATCGTGCAGGAAGGCGGCTATCACCTGGAAAGCCTGGAAGACAACGCACGGGCTTTTTTTGCCGAGGCTGGGGTCTGGAAGCGCTGATTGCGCTGCCTCTGGACGCCCCTCATACCAAAGCCCCTGAATCAGCGGCTGCATATCAAGTTGAATGAGCAAGGGGGATTGCATCGTACTCACGCTTCCAAAACTGCGACTACACTCACTCTTGCTGGCCCGGAAGGATCGACGGCTGCCGTGAATTTTCGTTGGTCCCGTTGAAAATTTATTTATCTTCGAGACAAGGAACAGTCATGACTTCTCTAGACTCAATTCAACAAAGGCAAATCAGTCTTACACACGCTTACGTGGTGAATAATTCGGCGAGGTATTCGCCGTCCTGGCAAAACATCAAAAAACCTTCGCCGAGCCAGGTTAAAGACAACATTCTTTCGCGCCTTAATGGCTCCAAGGTTGGCGGCGGCTATGCCGTAGTCTGGGGCCCCGCTCTGGCTATGGATGGCGATTACGCGGCTCATATCACAGTGGTGCTGATCGGCGGGAAAAGTGGGAACGACATCGTAGTGGTGACGAGTGGGACCCTTGGCGATTCTCTTCAAGATCAGGTGGACGATCTTGATATTTTTCCAATGGTGCCGTTACAGGAACTCATCAAGAGCTGCCCGGTGCCGGCAAGCATATCGCCGGGAACTGCATTGGGTGTACAAAAGATATTGAATACGCCATCTACTATTGGTGTTCAGGGCACACTTTGCGATTTTCTCGGGAAGCAGCGGAGTGGGGCGACGATCCGATTGGTCGGTCATAGCCTTGGCGGTGCGCTAATGTCGGTACTCGCGCTCTATCTAAAAGAGAAACTCTCGGGCTTTAATTTTTATTGCGAAACGATTGCTGCGCCAACGGCTGGCGATGGTTTTTTTGCGAGCTATTTCAATAAGCAAATGGCCGGTAATGCGCTACGGATATACAACACTCTGGATGTTGTTCCGATGGCGTGGTGCGCAACTTCTCTGGATTTCTCCTTGACGCTCTATGAACCCACCAACGTCATTGATAATGGCACGAAGGAAATGGTTTGTTTGGCAATAGATACTGTTACAAATAATAATTTGAACTACACGCAATGGGGCATGGGTAGCTCGAACATGGAGCTGCGGCTCTGCGGGGAACTTCAATCCAAGTGCACAACCTATCAGGCTCAATCCGGCTATCAACACATCTACGAGTACATATCGCTGCTGGGGTTGCAGCTTGGCGATATACCGATGCCGCCACCGTTCGGCAGCTAGTGCGATAGTCCCGTTGCCCAGATGTTCGAGTTGCAGTTGCCGGCATTTCTTCGGGAAGCCTACACAACTGCAACTCGCTTATCCGCAAACCTTTTCACTCGCAATGGATGCTTGAGTGGCCCTCATCGTGCAGGGCTACAAGCACTTAGAGCCGACCCACCTCCGGCCCTTGCATCGCTTTGCCCTGGGCAACATCCAGCAACGCCACACCATCGCTCAGCAGCAGTGAGGCGATATCGGCGATCTGGAACAAATCACTTTCATCCGCAGTACGCGCGGTCATGCAAGACAGGCTGTTCATCAGTTTGTGAATGGCGCGAATGCGCGGCCCTGGTGCAGGCTAGTAAGTCCACCAGCGAGGCGTTGGAATCGATCAGCAGGACAGGATGCTCGGTGGCAGTGCTGTGAAGCGGGATGCATCCGTTCATTGATATGGCTCCATGCGTTAAGTGGGCTACCTCCAGACCCTCCTACAAGCTGGGTGGCAGCAAAAAACACCCAGAAAAAGCTGGGTGCTTGTGCACGGTGCGATTCCCGGGCTCCTACACCCGGTCGCTGATTTGGCAGCGACCGGCGCAGAGTAATGACGCGTTCTCATGAGCGCAATCCCGACTCAATGACTGAACGTAACAACAGAGTAGGCGACCAATACGCCATCTCAGACCTTGATCCGACTCCAGCACCATTCCCCCGCCTTATCAATAGATCCGCCGCGTTCAACGGCTTGTTTGGACGCATCGTTTATCAGGGAGGAGGGTGTATGGGGTTGCGCCTTATTCGTCGACAAGATCGCGAGCGTGAAGGAATTGGTTTCAACAAAATCGAGTCGCCATTTTTTGCCCGGTCCGAGGTTCAGCAGGCCCTCGGACATTACGGCAACAGAATCGATGGGCTGGATGATTTGCTTTATGCCTACGGCAGTTCGCGCGGCCATCTATCGAACGATGATCTGCGCGAAATCCTGGCGAGCGTAGAAAAGGGCGATTGGCTGCTGGTCTCGAATGACCCTTTCAACCCTTTGAGCGGCGACACATTCGGCAAGTATTCACACATCACCGGAAAGGGCTGGGCGGCGGGTTCCCCGGATCGTTGCCTGCAAGAAAAAGCCAAGCCTGCGTTGCCTGATGCCGAACCTGTCGTAAAACCTCAACCGCAAGAGCCGGGCTTTTACGTCGTGCCTAAAAGCATGAGCCGTGAACAGCTTGAGTCCGTGCTGTTCACTTCTCGCAATCCAGCCGTGATGAGCAAGTTTGAGTCGCTTAATCCCGACTTGGGTGACGTTAAGGCTGGCTCGATGATCGTGCTCAGCGATCCCGGCAACCTGCAATGTACCCGCGAAGAAGGGTTGCAGATGGAGGCCGTGGCCAAGGCCAATGGCGCACTCAAACCGCTCAGCGCGGAAGAAGCGAACTTCATGGCCAGGCATCGAGACGAAATCGAAAACTTTCTGGCCCAGGGTTCGACGGCTATCGGCATCGGTGAAGCGATGTTTGCCAAGAACCTTATCTATCCCGGGCGGGGCAGGATCGGCCCCGCCCGGGATGTCGGCGGAAGGTAAGCGCTGCCTAGTCGTAGTTGCTCACATAAGCCAGGATGCCCTGGGCGCCCAGGGCGTTACTGTTGAAACGGGTCGCCTGCAGCAGCACGGCGATCTGGTTGTCGCTGGCGACGGCTTTCGGAAAGGTATTGCCGCTGTCGTTCGGGTTGATCGATGTTTCCGCCGTCAAGGGGATGAAGGTGTCATCGAACCGGTTGAAAAAGATGCCGGTATAACCGGTACTCCAGGTCACCAGGAAGTCAATGACACCGCATGCGGCCGGCATGGCATTGATATAGGGCTGGCTCGAGGCGTAGACATTGTTGTTCAGGCGAACGGGGGAGAGGGCTTGCAGGTCCTGATCGTTTTGGTACTGCTCGGCCTCATACTGATCGGCCTTGCCGAAGATCCGGACTCGGTCGCCATAGACATAGGCGCTGGTGCCGATATAAACCAGCATGATGTTGTTGTGCACTGTGTCGAAGGTCGCATGGAACTTGCCCATGCCGGTTTGCGAGTAGCTGGTCAGCAGCTTGACCTGCGACGTGCCGGAGGTGGGGTTGCCCACTCGCAGGAAGTTGATCTTGCTCAGGGTTTCCTGGACGCCGACGATCACCCCGTCGCCATGGTTCATCAGCACGATATTTTCGTAGGTGGAAGTGTCCAGGTCGGCACCGGGATTAAACAGGGTCGGATAGACGGCCGTGGTGATCATCACCGGATAACTGGTCGGCTCGAGGGTGTCCTTGTCCAGCCAGATGCCTTGCAACTGGCGTTCGGTCACGCCGATCCAGCAGGCGAAGAGCTGGCAGTTGGCGGGGTTGTAGATGACCCTGGGGCAGACGTAATCCCCGTTGGAGCCACTGATCTGGATTTCCGGGTAGGGCGCGCCGATACCCTGGCTCTCGCTGACGCTGTATTTACGCACGAAGATGCGAAAGGCTCCCGGGTCGTTGCTGGCCCAGACGGCAACGAAGTCGTCGCTGGCCTGGATCGACGTGGTGTCGACATCCTTCTGGGTTCGCTGGGTGAAGGCGGGAAGCAGATAGCTCGGGCGTAGCGTGCCATTTTTTGTCTCCAGGCGGCCATAAAGCGTGGTGTAGCCGGAAGCCTTCGGCCCTTGATAGGTGCCGATCAGGTGACCGCTGACATCGGTCTTCAGTACGCCGCGCAGGGACTCGTTACTGTTGTCGTCATAGAAAATGCTCAAGCCGTTCAACCATTTGGTATTCATTCAGGCACCTGTGACTGTTTGAGGAGTGTCTTCGGAACAGGATCAGCCGGCCGTGCAGGGCAGGCTGGGGTCGTGGTACTTGCCGTCGAGCCTTGACCGCAACGCCTCACCGCCACTGCCGATACAGGGGGCGATATGGACCGCGGCAATGCTCATATCAGCTGTCCTGGCGGCTGATGGACTGGCTGTGGTACTGCAGGCCCGACCTTGCCGGGGTTCGCTGCAGTCGTCCTGGTAGGCGATGCCATAGACGCCGTCGGTGGCGATAGCGCGGTGGTTGCCAGGAAGCGTGGCCTCCAGGGAATGCTCGCTGCTGGTGGGGTCCAGGTCTGCGCTGAATTCCGGCTTTCCATCTCCATGGACTTTCATAGGGGGCGCCAATCAGGCTCTGTCCTGAAGTGGCAACTTTTCGGGAGGTTGATTTAGAGGGGCGTAGGTGATTTTTCTGGGCGGCTTGAAGTGTGCAAGCTGACGGTCTTGATAGGTCGTAGAAGTGCGGGGCAATAGTGTTCTGACGCATGACTTCGACCTCCTTGTCGACTCGCGTTCTGTCCGTTCGCATCCAGCAAGATCAGCGTAGTCATTGTTTTCTAGTGTCCGATAATATTTTTTTATTTATTTAAAACAGTAAGATGCCCCTGAAGTTTTGAGCGGTTACAGATTTGTCGGATAACTGACTTGGCCAGGGAAAGGATGGTGTTACTGGATGGCTATAAAGATAAGTGCGGCTGGTAATAGTGCGAAGTTGTCTTTATAACCCCGCTAAAGAATGACCCTGGCTTCTTGTAAGTATTGGCAATAAGTCATTTCAGAATATAAAGGGACCTAGTTGGCAGCCTGTCCGCATTACCTGCTTTATGTTCCCCCATTCAGACTGGTCATTTACCGGGCCGTTCTACCGCCAGGCGACCAGTGAGTACCAGGGGGAACCGGACGCCATACGGCACTTGCCATCCGCTTTACGTTAACGTCAAGATGCCCTGGCGCGGTTTCTCCCGTGGCGCAGGTTTTGCTTCTTAAAGGCAAGGCTGGCCACGGGCCAAACTTCCCTTTACTGCCATCTGAACCGGGTGTAGACATTGGCCTTGGCTTGCGTGCTCCTCGCAATCCAAGGGAATGGACCGGGGAGGGCCGGGCGGACCGATTCGGAGCGCTTGATGACTCTCATAAAAACAACAACGGGCGAGCTGCAGCACAAGGCCGGACTGGCCCGGGCAAAACTCCATCTGGAAGGCGAAGTCCCCGACGGCGTATTGCGTGCGGAAATCGATGCTTCATGGCGGCGCAGCCTCAGCCATGGCGTGCACTTCAATGGCCAGCCGGAACTGACCCTGGAATCCGGCGCCAGCCTCGAGGTGCTGCTGGCGAGCAATCGCCTGCTGCTCGACGCGGCGATCCCCGCCATCGACTACCTGGCCGAGCGCCAGGGCCAGGACGGCCTGATTATCCTGGCCAATGCCGACGCCACCATTCTCTCGATCGAAGGCCGCGCCGACCGGCTCAAGGGCAGCGGCGTGCAGGACATCGCCCTCGGCGCCTGCTGGAGCGAAGCCACCCGTGGCACCAATGCCCTGGGCACGGCGCTGGTGGAAGCACGCACCACCCTGATCGACTGCGGCGAACATTACCTGGATCGCCTGAGCCATTTCTCCTGCACCTCGGTGCCCATCCATTGCCCCCAGGGCGAGATCCTCGGCGTGCTCGACCTGACCCGCGAAGGTCCGCTGGGGCGCTTCCAGGACAGCTCGGCGCTGCTGGCCATGGCTGTCAGCCAGATCGAGAGCCGGGTGTTCAACGCCTCCTATCCGGAGCAGATCGTCCTGGCCTTCCACAGTCGCCGGCAGTACCTGGAGTCCCCCTGGCAAGGCCTGCTGGCCCTGAGCCTGGGCGGGCAGATCCTCGCGGTCAGCACCCAGGCCTGCCAGTTGCTCGATGCCTCGCGCGCGGCTTTGGTCGGCCGGCGCTGCGAGGAGTTTCTCGGCGTCGACGGCCTGCACTTGCTGGCGCGCCTGCAACAGGGCGGCGTCGGCAGCCTGCAGACCGCCAAGGGCGAGTTCTTCTACAAGACCCTGCGCGCGCCGCAACGCTCGATCAATGTCAGCAGCGTGCCGCGTAGTGCGCCAAAAAAAGCCCCGAGCCATCCGCAACTCGAGGTTCTGGCAGGCAGCAACAGCCGTTATGCCCGCGCCTTGCGCATGGCCCGGCAAGGCCTGGCCAATGCCTTGCCGGTGTTGCTGCTGGGGGAAACCGGCACCGGCAAGGAGGTCGTCGCCCACGCCCTGCACCTGGCCGGCAGCCGCGCCGACAAGCCCTTTATCGCGGTGAACTGCGCGGCAATCCCCGAGGGCCTGATCGAGTCGGAGCTGTTCGGTTATCGTGAGGGCGCCTTCACCGGTTCGCGCCGTGGCGGCATGATCGGCCGCTTGCAACAGGCCCACGGCGGCACCCTGTTCCTCGATGAAATCGGCGATATGCCGCTGGCCTTGCAGGCGCGCCTGCTGCGGGTGTTGCAGGACCGCAAGGTGGCGCCGCTGGGCGCCGGCGAAGAGCAGGACATCGACATCGCGCTGATCTGCGCCACCCACCGCGACCTCAAGCAGCAGGTGGCCGACAAGCAGTTCCGCGAGGACCTGTTCTACCGGGTCAACGGCATCAGCGTGATGCTCCCGGCGCTGCGCGAACGCGAGGACTTCGACGCGCTGCTGGAGGTCCTGCTGGCCAAGCTTGGCAGCCCCGGGGTGGCCCTGGCCGGGGACCTGCGCCAGCTGCTGGCCGGCTATCACTGGCCGGGCAACATCCGCCAGCTGGAGATGGTCCTGCGCACGGCGCTGGCGATGCGCGAGGAGGGCGAAGCGGCCCTGGGCCTCGACCATTTGCCCGACAGCATGCTCGACGATCTCAACGCCAGCGAGCGGCCGGCCACCGGCAGCATCCGCGAGAACCAGCTGGAGCTGATCCGCCAGGCGCTGGACAGTCACCAGGGCAATGTTTCCGCCGCCGCCGATGCCCTGGGCATCAGCCGCGCGACCCTGTACCGCAAGCTCAAGCAGTTGCGCAGTTGATGTCGCGCCTGCTCAGCCGGCTGGTGGACAGCCCCGACCCCGCGGCCCTGCAAGCCGCCTTGCGCTGGCTGTACGGGTTTGTCCGCCCGCAGCGCCTGGCCATCGCCGGGCTGCTGGCGCTGTCGGTCTGCGCCTCGCTGCTGGTACTGGTGCAGCCGTGGCTGACCAAGCTGCTGATCGACGACGGCCTGCTGGCGCGCAATTTCCCGATGCTGGTGTGGATCGCCGGGCTGATGATTCTCGCCGGGCTGCTGGGCACCGCGCTGTCGGGCATCAACCGCTACCTGCACACGCGCCTGTCGGGGCGGATCCTGTTCGCCCTGCGCGACGACCTGTACCGTCATTTGCAGCGCCTGTCGCCGGGCTTCTATGGGCAGCGGCGGATCGGCGACCTGATGTCGCGGCTCGATGGCGACGTGGCGGAGATCCAGCGGTTTGCCGTCGACTCGCTGTTCTCCGCGGTGTCCAGCGTGATCGGCCTGGTGGTGGCCCTGGCGCTGCTGGTGACCCTGTCCTGGCAGCTGTCATTGCTGGCGCTGCTGCTGATTCCCCTGGACCTGCTCTGGCTGCGCTGGATGCGGCGCAAGGTCGAGCGCGATGTGCGGCAATTGCGCGAGCGTTCGGCGGACATGTCGTCGTTCATGGTCGAGACCCTGCCGGTGATGAAGTTCATCCAGAGCGCCGGCCAGCAGCAGCGCGAAGCGCAGCGCCTGGAGCGCCTGGGCCAGGGCTACATGAGCCAGTTGCTGCGCCTGCAGGTCAGCGAGTTCTTCACCCAGGCGGTGCCCGGCACCCTGACCTCGCTGTCGCGGGCCTGTGCGTTTTTGATCGGTGGTTATTGGGTGGTGCAGGGCACCTGGCAACTGGGCGCGCTGATCGCCTTTTCCACTTACCTGGGCATGGCCGTGGGGCCGGTGCAGAGCCTGCTGGGGCTGTACGTGGCGATCCAGCGCATGACCGTCAGCCTGGGCCGGGTCATGGAATTGCGCGGCGAACAACCGAGCGTGACCACGCCGGCGCAACCGCTGCCGATGCCTAGCGGCGGCGAGCTGTATTTCCGCGACGTGCATTTCAGCCACCCGGGGCGCCCCAGCACCCTGCGCGGCATCGAGGCACGCATTCCCTATGGCCTGAAGGTGGCCCTGGGTGGCGGCTCCGGGGTCGGCAAGTCGACCCTGATCGACCTGCTGCAACGCCACCACGACCCGCAGTCCGGGCAGGTGCTGCTGGACGGTGTCGACCTGCGCCAGCTCGATCTGTTCGAGCTGCGCCGGCGCATCGCCGTGGTCAGCCAGGACATCGTGCTGTTCCGCGGCAGCCTGGCCGACAACCTGGCCTACAGCGTGCCCGACGCACCGCGGGCGGCGGTGGCCGAGGTGGCGCGGCTGGCGCAACTGGAGAGCCTGATCGAGTCGCTGCCCGAAGGCCTGGACAGCCCCTTGGGCGAGCGCGGCCAGCAGCTGTCCGGCGGCCAGAAACAACGGATCGCGATTGCCCGCGCGCTGCTCCAGGCCCCGTTGATCCTGGTGCTGGACGAGGCCACCTCGGCGGTGGACGAAAGCACCGAGCGCGAAGTGATCGAGGCCATCGACCGGCTGTTCGCCGGGCGCACGCGGATCCTGATCAGCCACCGGCCCTCGACCCTGGCCGACGCCGACCTGCGCTTCGAGCTGGTGGACGGTGTCTTGCAATCGGTGAAGGTGCCCCATGAAGCCTGAGCTGCGGATCGGCGTGGTCGACAGCGGGCATACGGCCGGGCAACGCCCGCAGGTGGTGGCCGGGCGGCGCTTCTACCTGGTGGAGGACGGGGTGGGCGAGGGCGACTTGCGCGAGGACCCCCTCGGCCACGGCAGCGCGATCATCGAGGCGATCGGCGCGCGGGCGCCCAAGGCGCGTTTCTGTGTGGCCCAGGTGTTCGACCAGCGCGGGGTGACCAGCGCCCTGCAGATCGCCAGCGCCCTGGACTGGCTGGTGAGCCAGCGGGTGCGGCTGATCAACCTCAGCCTGGGGCTGCGCCAGGACCGCAGCCTGTTGCGCGAAGCCTGCGCCGCCGCCCTGGCCCGCGGCGTGCTGTTGTGCGCATCGAGCCCGGCCCAGGGCGAAGGCGTATTCCCGGCCCGCTACCCGGGTGTGCTGCGGGTGACCGGCGATGCCCGTTGCACCCCCGGCGAATGGTCGTGGCTCGACAGCCAGCAGGCGGATTTCGCCGCCTGCGTGCAGGGCAGCCATCCCGGCCAGTCCGGCGCGAGCCTGGGCTGCGCGGCACTGAGCGGGCATATCGCCCGTTACCTCGGCGAACACCACGACGCCGACAACCCGCAGGTGGTCCAGTGGCTGCAGACCCATGCCCGCTATCACGGCCCCGAACGGCGCGGCTGGACATGAGGCCGCTGCTGATTCTCGGCGCCGGTCCGGCCGGCGCCGCGGTGGCCCTGGGCTTGCGACGGCTGGGCTACGCGGTGGCGCTGGTCAGCGAGTGGCGGCGTTTCCCGGCGCTCGAAGGGGTGTCGCTGCGGGTGCTCGAAGCCCTGCGTGGCGCCGGCCTGGGGCGGGCGCTGGAGGCTGGGTTGCAGGCGTCCCAGCGTCAGGTGGCATGGAACGGCCAGAGCCATGCGCAGAACGTCGAATACCTGCTGGATCGCCCGCGCTTCGATCGCGGCCTGCGCGAGGATCTGCGCGAGGCTGGGATCGAGTTGATCGAAGGCAGGGTACTGGACGTGCAGTCGTCCTTGAGCGGGCATCGGGTGCGGATCGAGGGGCAGCCCGAGCGGCTAACGGATTTTCTGGTGGAGGCCCGCGGGCGCCAGGCGCCTGCCTTGAGTAAAGAGCTGGGCAAAGGCCTGCGGGGCCCGGAAACCCTCAGCCTGCTCAACCGTTGGCAGGGCGCGCCGGGCACCACCGCCAGCGCCGTGCACAGCCTTGAGGACGGCTGGGCCTGGATGGCGCGCCAGGCCGACGGCCAGTGTTACTGGCAACTGACAGTGGACGTGGCCAGCGCCGAGTTGCCGGGCAAGGCGCAGTTGCTGGATTACTGCCGTCAGCGGCGCCAGGGTTCGGCCTCGGCGCGGGAGTTCTTCGGTGATGGGCCGGAGCTTGATTTGCAGCTGCACGCGCGCAGCAGCACGGCGATTCTCTGCCCGCAGGTGTGTGGCGCCAACTGGATTCGCGTGGGCGATGCGGCCATGGCCGTGGACCCGCTGTCGGGCAACGGTATCTTCCAGTCGCTGTCCTCGGCGTTGCAGGCGCCGGCGGTGATCAACACGCTGCTGCAACGGCCCGAACGCGCGGCCCTGGCGCAGCGTTTCCATGCCCGGCGGGTGGAGCAACTGTTCCTGCGCTTCGCCCGCATCGGCCGCGATTTCTATGCCGACGAGCAGCGCTGGGCCGGGCAGCCGTTCTGGCAGGCCCGCCGGCAATGGCCGGACCGTGAGCCGGCGCACCGCGAGGCGGATTTTTCCGCCCTGCGCATCGAGCGCGCCCCGGTATTGCGCGAGGGCCTGGTGGACGAAGCCGAGGTGGTGATTACCCCGGACCAGCCGCTGGGTATCTGGCATGTGCAGGGGGTGGAGCTGGCGCCGCTGTTGCGCCGCTTGCCCAACGAGCCGGCGCAACAAGTGCTGGCGGGGTTGAGCGAGGCGCAGGACAGGGCCGTGCGTGGCTGGTTGCTGGGGCAGGGATACAAGCCTTGAAGCGACGGGGGCGGCTTTTGTAGCCGCTGCCGCAGGCTGCGATCGACGGCGTAGCCGTCGTAAAAGGCTCGGGCGATCGATCAGCGAAGTGGTAGCGCCTGGGCGATTGATCGCGGGCCGCGGCCATCAAACCCCGCCGCCCGGCTTGCCATGGCTAACGATCAGCTATCGGGCTTGAGGTACACCCGGTGGCCACCTTTCCAGGTTTCGCAGACCTTGATGTCCCTGATGTGGGTGGCTGGTACTTTTTCGTCGAGGGGATCCTGCTCGAGAATCACCAGGTCCGCGAAATGGCCGTCCTGCAAGGAACCGGTCCAGCCTTCGGCGTGGCACTGCCAGGCGGCGTCATAGGTGATGGCTTTCAGGGCCTGCTTGCGCGTCAGGCACTCGGCTTCATTGAGGATCGGTTGCTGCCTTGGGTCATGGACGAACTGCCCCTGGGCATCACGTATGCCTTCCATCTTGCGGGTCACCGCCTGTTCCATGGAGCGCAGCGGTCCCAGCGGCGTTACCGAACAATCGCTGTGCAGGGTCACTCTCAGGCTGTGCTCCAGGGCCGACTGGCACAGGTCGAGCATCTGTTCGGCCTTGCCTTCGAAGATCGCCTGTTTGAAGGCATAGCCCCAGTAGCCGACATGACCGATCAGAAAGCTCGGCGACAGGCCCAGGCGCTGCATGGCCTGCAGGGTGTCGGCGGTCAGCAGCGAGCAGTGCTCGATGCGGTGGCGTTTTTCCAGGGCGCTGCCGCCCTGCAAGGCCGCCTCATAGGCTTGCAGGGTGAACTCGATGGCCCGGTCGCCATTGGCGTGGATCATCAGCGGCCAGCCGGTTTCGACGGCATTGCGCACCACGGTCTTGTAGGCGTCGGGTGTGGTGATCGGGGTATGGTCCTGGTCGCAGAAATTGAAATTGCCCACCGGCCGCGTCGCCTCGCAGCAGTAGCGCGTGGCCTGGTAGCCCGTCAGCCCCTGGTTGGAACCGTCCGACACCAGCTTGACCGCGCCCTGATAGAAGCGCTTGGCCTGTTCCCGGCTGACCGGCTGGTAGCGCGGCAGCTTGCCGATGGCCTCGGGCGTGCCATCGCAGGCGGCGGCGTAACCGATCCGCAGCTTCCTGGGGCGGGTCAGGAAGTAGGCGCCCAGTACCAGCTTCGACTGAGAGTCCATCATCGCGTCGTAGAGCAGGGTGATGCCGCGGCGCGAAGCCTTGTCGAAGTAGTCCTCGAGGTGCTTGAAGATATTCAGTATTTCCAGCTGCTGCCTGAGGGGAATGCTCTTGATGGCGGCCAGCACCTCGGCTTCCTGCAGGACTCCGTTGTCGGCCCTTACGCCGGTCTTCTTGAACACCGCATCGCTCGCCGCGGTGTTCAGGTAGGCGGTGTGCATGGACGCGCTGATCAGCAGCATCGGGTGCTGCTTGTCGATGGTGTCCAGGTTGCCGATGTCGTCGCCTGGGCCACAGTGAAAGGTGATGAGTCTGTTCAGGCCGTGGGGGACGACCTGGAACGGCATCAGCGCCGGATCGACCTGATGGCCGAGGATCCAGGCCGAGTTGTCCTTGGGCAGGTTGGCCTGGATGGTGCTTTTCAACCAGTTCCAGTCATAGGTGGGCCGTAGCCGCTGGTTCTTGAGCTCATCCGGGTTGTCGGTATCGATGGCCCCCAGGTTCAGCCAGCCTTCCATGGCGCAGCTCTGCACGATATGGGCGTGGGGTTCGATCAGGCCGGGCAACAGGGTCTTGCCGTTCAGGGACTGCTTCTTGTAGGTGATGCCCAGGGCGTTCATGCGGGCTTCGACGGCGGCCAGGGTGCCGGATGCGACCACGTCGCCGGCGTGGATGCCCAGGGCCTCGACCCGTTCGTCCATGTTGCCGTCGCGCAAGGGGTAGATGGTGCCGTTGGTAAAGATGATGGACTCGCCGGCCGGTTCCTTGGCCAGCTCATTGACGTCCTGTGGCTGGCTGGCCGGGTCGAGGGTGTCCTTCAGAGCGTTCCAGATGGGGTTGTGGCATCCGCATTGGACCCAGTCGTGATCATTTCCATTTGATCCCATGATGCTGTCCTCGGGTTTTCGGTGGTGATGAGGTGTGCGTTGAAGAGGGGGGGAGCCAGGCTCGGGCTCAGCGTAGCAGCCGTTCGGGGCGCGGGCCGGGCAGCGGGTCGGCGACCCTGGACCAGTCGTCGGGAGGCGCCGGACAGAGCCCGGCGCCCCCGTGGAGAAGCGCTTGCGCGAGTGCGAGGCGCTAGGGCTCGCGCGGGTCAGAGCTTGATCAACACCGATTTCAGCTCGGTGTAATGCTCGATCGCCGCGTAACCCATTTCCCGGCCCACGCCGGACATCTTGTAGCCACCGAACGGCAGCGCCGGGTCGAGGGCGCTGTGGCAATTGACCCAGACCGAGCCGGACTTGATCCGCGGGATCATCCGGTGCACCGCCGCCAGGTCGTTGGACCAGATGCTCGCGCCCAGGCCGTAGGAGCTGTCGTTGGCCATGCGCAGGGCATCGGCTTCGTCGTCGAAAGGAATCGCCACCAGCACCGGGCCGAAGATCTCTTCCTGCACCAGCGAATGCTGCTGGTCGACGTCGACGATTACCGTCGGCTTGACGAAATAACCGGGGCCGAACTGCTCGCCGCCGCAGGCAATGGTGGCGCCGCTTTCCCGGCCCATCTCGATGTAGCGCCAGACCCGTTCCTGCTGCCGGGCGGAGATCAGCGGGCCCATGTCGACGCTGGTATCCAGGCCGCTGCCGAGCTTCATGGCGTTGGCGATGCCGGCGATATCGGCCACCACATTGTCGAAGTGCTTGCGTTGCACATACAGCCTGGAGCCGGCGCAGCAGACCTGGCCCTGGTTGAAGAAGATCGCGCTGGCGGCGCCGGCCGCGGCGCTGCCCAGGTCGGCATCGGCCATGACGATGGTCGGCGACTTGCCGCCCAGCTCCAGGGTGACCCGGGTCATGGAGTCCATGGCGATCTTGCCGATTTCCTTGCCCACCGCGGTGGAGCCGGTGAAGGTCAGCTTGTCCACCCGTGGGTTGTGGGTCAGGGCGGCGCCTGCGGTGATGCCGGTGCCGGTGACCACGTTGAACACGCCGTCGGGGTAGCCGGCTTCCTGCACCAGCTCGGCGAGTTTCAGCGCGGTCAGCGGGGTTTCGTCGGCCGGCTTGAGCACCACCGTGCAGCCGGTGGCCAGGGCCGGGCCGAGCTTCCAGCAGGCCAGCAGCAGCGGGAAGTTCCAGGCGACGATGGCGCCGACCACGCCCACCGCCTCGCGGCGGATGAAACTGTGGAACTGCTGGTCGGGCATCAGCGGCACTGAGACCTCGACGCTGCTGCCTTCGATCTTGGTCGCCCAGCCGGCCATGTAGCGCAGGAAATCGATGGCCAGTTGCACGTCCATGACCTGGGCCACCGTGGCGCTCTTGCCGTTGTTCAGGCATTCCAGTTGCGCCAGCAGCTCGGCGTCGCGTTGCATCAGGTCGGCGAGTTTCCACAGCAGGTTCTGCCGTTCCCGCGGGCGGGTGCGGCTCCAGGGCGAATCGTCGAAGGCCTGGCGCGCAGCCAGCACCGCGCGGTCGACATCGTCCACCGTGGCCCGCGGCACCACGCACAGTTGCTCGCCGGTGGCCGGGTTGCGCAGGGGCATGGTCTGGCCGTCGGCGGCCTCGACCCATTCGGCGCCGATCAGCATGCGCGGGGCGCGCTGGATAAAGGCGGTGGTGGCGGGAAGCAGGGTTGCAATAGCCATGACAGAACCTCTTGTTATGCGTGAGGCGAGGGCTTTCGCAACCCCTGTGCCAGTTTTGGCTGGTGCTTAAGTCGATGATTTTAATCGGGTTTATTTAAGGATACGGAAGGGCGCCGGATACAGGCTGTCGCAATTTGCGAATGCCTTGAGACAAGTCTGGCCTGAACTTACCCGCCGCGAATTCGTCGTAAAGGGGCTCGTTATAAAAGGAGCATTGAACAAGGAGATGTGCAGTGAAGATTTCAACGATCCTGGGAACCACCTTGCTGCTGGCGCCGTTGTTCGCCCAGGCCGCGACGACCCCGGCCGAGCCGGAACTGCCGGCGTACCAGAGCAGCCTGGCCAGCTACCGCTGCGAGGGTGGGGTAGAGGTACAGGCGGCGTACCTGAACATCGATAACGGCGCCTCGTTCGCCACCCTGTATTACAAGGGCCAGCTGATACCGATGCATATCGCCCGTTCAGGCTCCGGCGCGCTGTATGTCGCCGACGACGAGCAGAACAGCTACCGCTGGCACACCAAGGGCGACAGTGGCCTGTTGAGCTTCCTGGAAGCCGACCACACCGCCAAGGAACAGCAGCTGCTCAAGGACTGCAAGGAGCAGAAGACCGAGGCGCAGTAATCCCCCTCAGGAGCGGCAGCCACCGGCTGGCTGCTGCTCTCTCCAGCGATCCCGGGGCCATTTCCGGCCCCCACCATCTGCGGTTGAACTGCCGTCGAACGGCCAGTGTCTAGTCAAGACAAGCCTGTATCGATCCAGCCGTGGAGATTTGCCTGTGAACATCTTCGAAGCCCTGCGTGAGAGCCACGAACGCCAGCGCAGCTACGCTGCCGAACTGATTCGCACCTCGGGGGACAGCCCCGAACGCAGCGCGGCCTACGCCCAGCTCAAGGCCGAAGTACAAGCCCACGAGACGGCCGAGGAACGCTTCTTCTACCTGCCGTTGATGGAGCACGACAACGGCGTCGACCTGAGCCGGCACGCGATTGCCGAGCACCATGCGATGGACGAGTTGATCGAGGCGCTGGACCAGACCGAGATGTCCAGCCCGGCCTGGCTGGCCACGGCGAAGAAGCTGGTGGACAAGGTGCATCACCACCTGGAGGAGGAAGAGCAGAAGTTCTTCCAGATGGCCGGCAAAATCCTCGACGACAAGCAGAAGGCCCAGTTGGCCAATGGTTATGTAAAGGAATATCAGCAGCAGCTGGCGGCCGACTGAGGCCGGTTTCGACGGATAAAAAAAGCCCGCACATCGACGGGCTTTTTTTGTCGCTGCGGTTCAGGGCGCGGTGGAGCGGGCTGGCGCCGTTATCCACCCCGAACCTAGCGGTTGAAACGCTCCACCAGCGAGTACTGGGTGGTGGCGGTCTGGGTCAGTTCCTTGCTCAGTTCGGCCGAGTGATGGGCCTGTTCCGAGGTCTGGTCGGCCAGTTGCGCGATGGTGCTGATATTGCGGCTGATTTCCTCGGCGACGGCGCTCTGCTCCTCGGTGGCGGCGGCGATCTGGGTGGTCATGTCGGTGATGTTGGCCACCGCCTCGCTGATGCCCAGCAGCGCCTGGTCGGCTTCCAGCACTCGGGCCACGCCTTCCTCGGCCTGGCGCTGGCCGCTTTCCATGCTCTGCACGGCGTTTTGCGAGGAGTTCTGCAACTGGGTGATCAGCTCATGGATCTGCTGGGTCGATTGCGCGGTGCGCTGCGCCAACTGGCGAACCTCGTCGGCCACCACGGCGAAACCGCGGCCCATGTCACCGGCGCGGGCCGCTTCGATGGCGGCGTTGAGCGCCAGCAGGTTGGTCTGGTCGGCGATGCCCTTGATCACATCGACCACGGTGCCGATCTCGTCGCTGTCCCTGGCCAGTTGCGCGACGCTCTGCCCGGTTTCGCCGACTACCTGGGACAGGCGTTCGATGGCTTCACGGGTATCGCGGGCCACTTCACGCCCACGCCCGGTCAACTGGTTGGCGGCCTGGGTGGCGTCGGCGGTGCGCTGCACGTGGCTGGCCACTTCCTGGGTGGTGGCGGCCATCTGGTTGACGGCGGCGGACACCTGCTCGGTTTCCAGCCGCTGGCGGTCCAGGCCACGGGAGCTGTCGCTGGCCAGGGTATCGGAGCGGCTGGCCAGGGTATTGAGCTGCTCGGCGCTGTCCTGCAGGCGGGTGAGGCAGGTTTTCAGCCGCGCGTCCTGGCTGACGAAGGCGGTTTCCAGGCACGCCTGGGGGCCGTGGGCGTCGCTGTACATCTGCGCGATCAACGGGTCGCAGGTGGACGAGTCGGCCAGTTGCAGCAGGCGCCGGGCGGCATTGTTCTGGCGCTGCATCGCCAGCAGCGCCAGGGGTACGGAGATCCCGGCGGCCACCGCCAGCGCCAGGGGCGGCGCCAGCCAGAGACCGCTCAGGGCACCGGCCAGGCCCGTGGCCAGGAAGGGCGCCCAGCCGAGCAGGGCCGGTTGCCAGCGATGCCGGCGGGGGATGGCCGGCTGCTGGCGGTTGAGGCGCTGGTAGAGGTCTTGCGCGCGACGGATCTGTTCGGCGCTGGGTTTGACCCGGACCGATTCGTAGCCGACGATCCGGCTACCCTCGAAAATCGGCGTGACGTAGGCGTTGACCCAGTAATGGTCGCCGTTCTTCGAGCGGTTCTTGACGATGCCCATCCACGGCTGGCCCTGTTTCAGCGCCGCCCACATATGGGCAAATACCGCGGGAGGGACATCGGGGTGACGGACGATGTTCTGTGGGGCGCCGATCAGGTCAGCGCGGTCGAAACCGCTGATGTCCACGAAGGCATCGTTGCAGTAGCTGATGACGCCACGGGCGTCGGTAGTGGAGATGAGTTTCTGGTTCGACCCCAGAGCCACTTCACGTTGTGTAACGGGCTGATTGTTTCTCATTTCCAGATTGCTCCTTTTGTCCTACAAAATCCATCGGCACAATTCAGAACAATCTTAGAGAAATATTAGAAAATTCCTTGCATAACAATTAGTTGCATTCCCATCTGCGAGGAGTTCTGAATACTCTCGAGCGGATTTTGCAGGCTGTTGAATCCGTTGGGAAAAGTCTGGCGCCAGAGCAGGCCCGGGCTCGCCGGAGCGAGCCGCTGACGAAGCGCAACGGGCAGGAACCCGCTTCAGTTGTCGTGGGCGCCGAGGGCGTATTGCAGGACTTGCAGGGCGTGAGTGAGCCGCGCCTTGCGTTTGTCGATGATGCTCGGGTCGCCATAACGCTGCGCGGCCTCGAGTTCCATCTGGCGCAATATCACCTGGTATTCGGCCTGGCGCAGGGGCGGGTTGTGCTCGAAGTGCAGGCCGTCGCAATAACGGCTGAGGGGTTCCAGCGCCCGTTGCAGGCCGGCCAGTCGGCGGTACTCGGGGTCGGGCAGGAGTTTTTCCAGGCTGCTCTTGATGGTCTCGCCGCGGGTCAGGCAACTGCTGGTGGCTTCCGGCGAGGCCGGTTCGGGGGCTTCCTGGGCATGGCCCGTGCTGGCTGCAAGGCCAAGCAGGGCCAGCAGGGAGAGGGAGGTGAGGGCGTTCATGAAGGTCCTTGATACGACAGGCGTGCGGGGCGCTATCTTCAAGAGCCAACGCGTGCCGGACTATCAGACACAACTGAAAATCCTCGGGTTATTTCTGAGTCGCCCGGCCGTGCCGGGCATGACGCGGCCTCAGCGCGGGCCGAGCATCCGCTCGATCACCGCCCACAATTGCGGGTCGTTGAAGTCTTCGACCACTAGATGTGCACCGGCGGCCAGCAGGGCCTCGGGGCTCTGGCTGGTGGCCAGGCCGACGGTGAAGATCCCGGCCCCGACCGCGGCGGTCAGGCCGGGGATCGAGTCCTCGAAGGCAATCCCGGCCTCGGCGCTGGCACCCAGGTACTCCAGGCCGGTGAGGTAGGGCAGCGGGTCGGGCTTGGCCCGCGGCAATTCCTCGGCCACCAGCACGGTATCGAAGCGATCGTCCAGCCCCAGCACGGCCAGCATGTGCTCGGCGTTGGCCCGTGGCGCATTGGTCACCACGCACACGCCAATGCCGCGTTCCCGGGCGAAATCCAGCAGGCGCAGCAGGCCCGGCATCGGCGTCAGCTGCGGCGACAACTGGCGAAAGCGCGCTTCCTTGCGATCGGCAAAGGCCTCGTGCTCGGCCACCGAGCGCTGCGGAAACAGGTAGCGGCACATGTTGGCATTGGCCTGGCCACTGACATGGGCCTCGAACTCTTGATGGGTGAACATCCGGCCATCTTCCTCCAGCAACAACTGCTGCAACGCCAGCAGGTGCAGTTGGTCGGTGTCGGTCAGGGTGCCGTCGAGATCGAAAAGCAGGGCATTGAGCATGGCGCGATTCCTGTCGGGGCCGGTGGCTGAAGCGGTTAAGCCAGGCATCCTAGCAGCTGCCGAGGAGGGCGCTACAGCCATTTCTCGGGGGCGATTCAGAATGCACCTCCGCTGCCAGCCACCTCTCCCTTCCTATGCTTAGCTCTCAAGATCCCTCTGCTCTTGCAGGCACAGGCGGGTCTCGTCTCAGAGTGGAACAGTTGTCGCGAAATTAAACGCGGACGGCCGGCGATTGCCTGGGAGGTGCGTCCTGAAACTCCAGCAAACCCTTGATAAAACACATCATTTGTAAGCTGGCACGCTCCGTGTATTGCTCACTTCAACCGTTTCTCTTGCCTCCATGCCCGGCGCGACGGGCATGGCAGAAACCATAAAAACGACGCACAACAATAAAAAGCTCACTAATAAAAAAAAGCTCCGTGGAGGTCCGACCTTGATCAAGAGAACACTCCGAGCAGGCATGTCCAGCGGCCTGCTGGCGCTGGCGGTCTGCGCCGCCTTGCATTCCCCTCCCAGCCTCGCGGCGCGCGATGCCCAGGCCATCCTCAAGGAAACCTGCCAGGGCTGCCATACCCCGGAAACGGGGGGCGGCTTGAGCCGCATCAGCCACCAGCGCAAGACCCCGGAAGGCTGGCTGATGAGCATCGCCCGCATGCAGGTTATGCATGGCTTGCAGATCAGCGACGACGATCGCCGCACCCTGGTCAAATACCTGGCCGACACCCAGGGCCTGGCGCCGAGCGAAACCGACGGCGTGCGTTATGCCCTGGAGCGGCGCCTGAACACGGTGGAGAAGTTCGACGAACAAACCAGGCAGATGTGCGGCCGCTGCCACTCCGGCGCGCGGGTCGCCCTGCAACGGCGTCCGGCCCAGGAGTGGGAGCGCCTGGTGAACTTCCACCTCGGCCAATGGCCGTCCCTGGAATACCAGGCGCTGTCCCGCGATCGCGACTGGTTCGACCTGGCGCGCAAGGAGATGGTGCCGCTGCTGGCCAAGCGGTATCGGCTGGACAACCCGGCCTGGACAAAATGGCTGGGCAGCGCGCCCAAGGCCGAGACCCTGGCAGGCGACTGGAGCTTCAGTGGCCATCTGCCGGGCAAGGGCGAACTGGCCGGGGTGATGAGCGTCAGCGCCGACGGCAATGACAGCTTCAAGGTCAGCGTCAAGGGCCAGTACGCCGACGGCAGCCCGTTCAACGGCGAGGGCAGCGCGATCCTCTACAGCGGCTACGAGTGGCGCGGCAATGTCAGCATCGACGGCGTGAGCATGCGTCAGGTGTTCGCCGCCAAAGGCAATGAATTGCAGGGCCGGATGTTCGAGGCCGAGCACGACGAACGCGGCCTGGACTTCGTCGCCGCCAAGCAGGGCAGCAGTCGTTTGCTGGCGGTGCAGCCGGGTTATCTCAAGGCCGGCGGCGAAACCGAGGTCACCCTGATCGGCAGCGGCCTCACCGGCAAACCGAGTTTTGGCAAAGGCGTGGAAGTGCTCGAAGTCATCGAGCAGAGCCCGCAGCGGATCAAGCTCAAACTCAAGGCAGCCGCCAATGCCCAACCGGGCCTGCGCAACGTCACCGTCGGCACACTGAAAGGCCCGACGCTGTCGGTCTACAGCACGATCGCCGAAGTCAAGGTCGTGCCTGAATTCTCGGTGGCGCGGGTCGGTGATGGCGGTGGTTCGACGCCCAAGGTCCAGGGCCGCTTCGATGCCGAAGCCTGGGGCAAGGGCGACGATGGCAAGCCGTACCGCATCGGCGTGTTCCCGGCGCAGTGGAAGGTCGAGGCCTTCGACGAGCGGGCCAAGGAAGACGAAGACGTCAAGTTCGCAGGCCAGATGCAGGCCGACAGCGGCGTGTTCATTCCGGGTGATGCCGGGCCCAATCCGCAGCGCAAGATGTCCACCAACAACGCCGGCAACCTCAAGGTGATCGCCGCCGTCGACGACGCAGGGAAATCCCTGACCGGCGAAGGCCACCTGATCGTCACCGTGCAACGCTGGAACAATCCACCCATCCCGTAAGGCGCGGTCCGTGGCTTGAGACACCCTTTCGGAATGACCGCGGGCCCCCGCGAAAAGGGGCCGGCACAGGAGGTTTGCAATGGGCGCTATCTTGAATCTGGTCGAACGCAACCTGCACGAAGTGCAGGTCGATGCCGACCGCATGCTGTTCCATATCCCCAGCAGTTCGCTGTTCGCCAGCGATGAGTTGACCGGTACCATCATCGACACCTTGCGCGGCCCCGGCTGCACCCCGGAGGACCTGGTCCAGCGCCTCGGCGCACGGTTCAACGGCGAGGAAATCAACGAAACCCTGCGCGAGCTGATCGCCCTGGAGCTGGTCAGCGACGGCTCGCCGCTGACCCCGGAGATCGCGGTCAAACGGGTCGAGCGCACGGCGATCAACACCGTGGTGCTCAACGTCAACACCGGCTGCAACCTGAGTTGCACCTACTGCTACAAGGAAGACCTGGACAAGCCCTCGGCGGGCAAGAAGATGGACGTCGAGACGGCCATCGCCTCGGTGGAAATGCTGCTCAGGGAATCCCCCGATGAAGAGCGTTTCACCGTGGTGTTCTTTGGTGGCGAGCCGCTGAGCAACCGCAAGCTGATCGAGTACATGGTCGACTACTGCGAGAAGCGTTTTCGCGAGGCGGGCAAGTTCGTCGAGTTCGTCATGACCACCAACGCTACGTTGCTCACCGAGGAAACGGTGGACTACCTGAATGCCCACCGCTTCGGTTTGTCGGTGAGCATCGACGGGCCAAAGACCGTGCACGACCGCAACCGCATCACCGTGGGCGGGCAGGGCACCTATGACGTGGTGCGGCGCAAGGCACAGATGCTGCTGGCTCGCTACGACAGCCGCCCGGTCGGCGCGCGGGTGACCCTGACCACCGGCGTCACCGACGTGGAAACCATCTGGGACCACCTGTTCAACGAACTGGGTTTCGCCGAGGTCGGGTTTGCCCCGGTGACCTCGGGCGATATCAGCAGCTTCAACCTCACAGGCGAGGAACTGATCGAAGTCTTCGCCAGCATGAAGCGCCTGGGCCGGCGCTACCTGGAGGCGGCCCTGGAGCATCGCAATATCGGTTTCTCCAACCTGCACCAGCTGATCACCGATATCCACGAAGGCCACAAGAAGGCGCTGCCCTGTGGCGCCGGGCTGAAGATGCTGGCGGTGGACCACAAGGGCGAGCTGAACCTGTGCCACCGCTTTACCGGCTCATCGCTGCCGACCTTCGGCAACGTGCGCGACGGCGGGGTGAAGCAGATGGAGCTCAACGACTTCCTGTCCCAGCGCCTGGACCGCACCAACACCGGCTGCGACAGCTGCCGCATCCGCAACCTGTGTTCCGGCGGCTGCTACCACGAGAGCTACGCCCGCTACGGCGACCCGGCGCACCCGACCTATCACTATTGCGAACTGATGCGTGACTGGGTGGATTTCGGCATCGAGGTCTACAGCCGGATCATGGCCCACAACCCTGCGTTCATCAGCAGCTACATCACTCCGCGCAAGGCTCACTGACATGAAACATCTCAAGCCGATCAATAACAAAGCCCAGAAACTGGAACAGGCCGCCGACGAGAACCGTATCGAAGAGGTGGTCGCCATGAGTTCGGTGGCCGGCTGTGCCTCGACCACCGACCCGGGCTGGGAAATCGATGCCTTCGGTGGCGTGTCGTCCTTGTGCCAGCCGATGGAGGCCGACCTCTACGGTTGCTCCGACCCGTGCTGGTGGCCGGCCCAGGTGCCGGACATGATGAGCACCTACCCCGACTGGAACAAGGACGCCCAGGCCTCCAACGAGAACTGGCGCAACCTCGGTACCGTGTTCCCCAAAGACAAGTAATCGGTCAGTAGAAGGATTCCAGCATGCTTCGCAAAAATGCCTGCGGCCTGGCCGCTTCCGTGATCCTGGGCGCCTGTTCCCTCGGCGTCCTGGCCGACGACAACAAGGCCCTCAACGCCGGCCATGAATACATGGTCACCACCAACTACCCGAACAACCTGCACGTGATCGACCTGGCCAGCGACACGCTGTACAAGACCTGCAAGATGCCCGACGCCTTCGGCCCCGGCACCGTGCAACTGGCGCCGGATCGCAAGGTCGCCTACGTGCTGAACAACCACTACGCCGATGTCTACGGGGTCGAGCTGGACAGCTGCAAGCAGGTGTTCCACGCCAGCATCACCCAGCAGCCGGGGGAAAAGGCTCGCTCGATGTTCGCCTTCACCGTCAGCCACGACGGCAAGGAGCTGTACACCGTGGCCAACCCGACCCAGATGCTCAACGACCGCTACGAGGTCAAGCAGCCGCGGCTGGACGTCTACGCCACCGACGCCGGGCTCAAGGCCAGGCCGGTGCGCAGCTTCCCGGCGCCACGGCAGTTGACCATCATGCAGAGCGGCGACGACGGCTCGCTCTATGTGGCCGGGGCGGACGTGTACAAGGTCGACGTCAAGACCGGCAAGTTCGACGTGCTGATCCCCAGCCGCCACTGGAAGCGCCCGAACTACAGCGCGCCGGACGTGCTCTACGTGTGGAACCAGCAGACCTGGCGCCATGATTTCTCGCTGCTCTACACCGCCGCCAAGTTCAAGGACAAGAAACAGGATCCGGCCAGCGCCGAGTACCTGTACGGCCTGTTCAGCATCGACTTGAAAACCGGCAAGAGCGAAACCACCGACTTCGGTCCGCTGACGGAAATCTACTTCAGCGGCATGCGTTCGCCGAAGGACCCGAACCTGATGTTCGGTGTGCTCAACCGCCTGGCCAAGTACGACATCAAGCAGAAAAAACTGCTCCAGGCCGCCACCCTGGACCATTCCTACTACTGCATTTCCTTCAACAAGGCAGGCACCAAGATCTACCTGGCCGGGACCTTCAACGACGTGGCGATCTTCGATGCCGACAGCCTGAAGCAGATCGGCAGCATCAAGCTGCCGGGCGGGGACATGGCGATCACCACGGCGCAGGTGTTCGAGCGTTAGGCGCGGATAGCGCCATCACCCGTTCGCTCCCGCAGGACTGCGGGAGCGAACCTCATCAATTGCCCGGCACCGGGCAGCTCAGGTCGCCTTCCTGGCACTTGAGGTAGGTCTTGAACGCCTCGACCCGGGCCTTGGTCAGGTCGGTGGTGCAGTTGCTGTAGATCAACGGATAGACGCTGCCACCGGCGACCCCGGAGGCGGCGAACCCGCACTCCGCATCCCGGAAGACCAGCCAGGCGCGCTGGGCGCTGACCAGCAGCTTCTTGCCCTCCGGGTTGTCCTTCAGGCGCTGGGTGATGCGCTGGTAGAGCGTGTTCAGTTCCTTGTCCGCGGCCTTGTGCTGCTGGGCGGCGCACTGGTTCATGGCGGCCTGGGTGGTGGCGTTGGCACAGTCGGCGGCCTGCGCCAGCGGGGTGAGCAGCAGCGGCGCCAGGGCCAGCAGAAAACGTGGGTTCATGGGGATTCTCGCGAGGGACAATTAAGGAGTACCAAGGGACGTTTTGCGGACCGCCGGGTTCCGGCAGGCGACGGGTCATTGGCCTGCATCCTAGTCCTGGTGACGACCGCATGTCCGTCTTTGTGGAAAAATGCAACTTAAAGGTTGCTCTTCTGTGAGGGCGAGCTAGGGTTTCATCACTGGAGGTGACCCATGAACTCATCAGATCGCATCGAAAGAAAGATCCTGCTCAAGGCAACCCGCTCTCGTGTCTGGGCCGCGCTGGCCGATGCCGAGGCGTTCGGCAGCTGGTTCGGCGTGGCGCTCGCGGGCCAGCGTTTTGTCGTCGGGCAACGCACCCGGGGGCAGATTACCTATCCCGGGTATGAACACCTGGTCTGGGATGTGCTGGTGGAGCGGCTGGAGCCCGAACACCTGTTCGCTTTCAGCTGGCACCCGTACGCGGTGGAGCCTGGAGTCGACTACTCCGGCGAGCCCAGCACCCTGGTGCAATTCGAACTCGAAGACCTGGACGGCGGCACCTTGCTGCGGGTGGTCGAGTCGGGGTTCGATGGCATTCCCCCCGAGCGGCGGCTCAAGGCGTTTCGCATGAACAGCCGTGGCTGGGATGAGCAGATGAACAATATCGAGACCTACCTTGGCCCCTGATACTTCTTCCCCATCCCTGTTGCCGGTGGCGGCATCGCTGGACGGCTCGGCCATGATCTTCGCGGCACTGGGTGACGAGACCCGCCTGCGGCTCGTCGCCATCCTGTGTGGCGGCGGCGCCATGTCGATCACCCAGTTGACCCTCGGCACCGACATCAGCCGCCAGGCGGTGACCAAGCATCTGCAGGTGCTGGCGCAGGCCGGGCTGGTGCGCGACGCCAAGCTGGGGCGCGAGCGCCTGTGGGCATTGGAGCCGGGCCGGCTGGCCGAAGCCCGGCGCTCGCTGGAGGTGATCAGCCAGCAGTGGGATCAGGCCCTGGGTCAATTGCAGGCCTTTGTCGAGTCATAACGGAAATCGTCACGGATGTTCGAGTTTTACCTGAAACGCTGGAACCTGCGGGTCGATGGCGAGCCTATCGTCACCCCTGGCAGCCACCTGTTGCCGGTGCGCCTGGACGACGCGCCGGCGATGCTGAAGATCGCCCTCGACGACGAGGAAAAATACGGTAACCGCCTGATGGTCTGGTGGGCCGGGGAGGGTGCCGCCCGGGTCTACGCGCACCACGGCGATGCCTTGTTGATGGAGCGGGCCATGGGTCGGCGCTCGTTGATGCAGATGGCCCTGGCCGGCGAAGACGACGAGGTCAGCCGGATCGTCTGCGCCAGCCTGGCACGCCTGCATGCGCCACGCTCGACACCCTTGCCGCCGTTGTTGACCCTGCCGGTATGGTTCAAGGCCCTGCGCCCGGCCGCCCGGCGCGAGGGTGGGATGTTCCTGCGCTGCCTGGCCACGGCCGACGAGTTGCTGGCATCCCCTCGGGAGCAGGTGGTGCTGCACGGCGATATCCATCACGACAACGTGCTGGATTTCGAGGAGCGTGGCTGGCTGGTGATCGATCCCAAGCGGGTCATGGGCGAGCGCGGCTTCGATTTCGCCAACCTGATCTGCAACCCGGACCTGCCGACCAGCGGCGATCCGCAGCGCTTCACCCGCCAGGTCGAGGTCATCGCCCAGGCCGCGGGGCTGGAGCGCAAGCGCCTGCTGCAATGGGTGCTGGCCTATACCGGGCTGTCCGCCGCGTGGTTCCTGGAAGACGGCGACATAGCCAGCATGGAACACGAACTGCAGGTGGCGGAGTTGGCCATCCAGGCCCTGGAAGGTGCGGCCTAGGGGTTTTGGTCAGTGGTTTTATGGCGAAAGGCTTACATGCACTGGCTGCTATTTCGCCTGTTGCCGATTGGGCGACAGGCTTAATCTTCACCCACCAACTGCAGCGCAGGACGCGCTCAGGGTCATGGATGACCGACCATGTGCAAGGATGCAGCGACAGGATGTCGTAATGGTCTTGAAAAAAACCCGCTTCGGCGGGTTTTTTTTCGCCTGTGGAAAAGCCCCGGGGGCTATAAGTGGCGGGTTTCCTCCGGCACATTCCCCCAGTTGTCATGACGCCCGTCGGTATAGCGCACCGGGGCCGCGAGCAGTTCCTGCAAGTCGATGTCGTCCAGGGTCATCACCTGCACCGCGACATAGTCGCCGCCGATCTCCTGCACATGTCCGCGCCCGAAGGGGCGCACGCCGCAATGCTTGCAGAACAGATGATGGGTATTGCCGCGATTGAACCGATAATCGCTCAGCGCCTGTTCGCCGCTGAGCAGGCGAAAGGCCTTGGGGGCGATGATCGCATTCCAGTTGCGGGTCTTGCTGCAGATCGAGCAATTGCACTTGTGGGTGCCCTGGCTCAAGTCGATCTCGGCTTCATAGCGCACTGCGCCGCAATGACAACTGCCGGTGTAAGTCTTGTGCATGGCAAGGCTCCTGGGGGAAGGCTGGGCCAGAGTGTAGAGACTGCCTGAACACGCGCGGGAAAACTTTTCAATTAAGGCCAGTAGCCAGTATTTAACATACCCTGCTTAGATGAAGAAAGTTCAGATAAGAGCATGTAAGTTTGTTCGTTGGGTAGCGTGAATGACCTACCAGAGTTGGTAGGTTTACAAGCGTCCGATTGCAGATAGAGTTTCAGCCAAGAAGACGAGTTCTGTCTCGCTACAAATACATTCTGTCAAAAACAGGCAGATAGTGTTTGGAATGCGGGGTGGGCGATTCCCGCTTTCAGTTCATCACCAGGCCGCTGCTCCGGGTGCTGCTGTTTTGTCGTTCATTATACTTTGTTCTTAAGTTCGACCTGCCACGAATACAGCACGCGTCTTTTCTGTCGTGCCCAACTTATAAAGCTGCCTTTCATGCTGAAGTTCATCTCAAGTGATCTCTGGCGTGTCTGTGTGGTTGAAAAACAAAAGGTCCTCGCACTTATGAAACATGTTCTTGTGGTTCGTTATTCGCAAAGCGGTCAGTTGAGCGAAGTGGTCGAAAGCCTGATCTCGCCCCTGCGTTCGACGCAGGAGGTCAAAGTGCATGAAGTGGTGCTCAAGCCCCGGGTCGCCTATCCGTTTCCCTGGCCGGTGGGCAAGTTTTTCGACGTGTTTCCCGAGACCGTGCAGCTCACCCGCCGGCCATCGAACCGGTGCATACCGATCATCCGTGGCCTTTCGACCTGGTGATCCTGGCGTATCAGGTCTGGTTCCTCTCGCCGTCGCCGCTGATCACCGCGTTTCTCCAGAGCGCGGAAGGCAAGCGCCTGCTGGCCGGGCGCCCGGTGGTCACGGTGATCGCCTGCCGCAACATGTGGCTGATGGCCCAGGAGGTGGTCAAGCGCCTGCTGGACGAGGCCGGCGCGCGGCTGCGCGACAATGTCGTGCTGACCGACCGGGCCAATGCCTTCGCCACCCTGATTACCACGCCGCGCTGGATGTTCACCGGCAGCCGCGAGTCATTCCTCGGCCTGCCCAAGGCCGGGATCAGCGCCGAGGATGTCCAGGGCGCAGCACGTTTCGGGCGTGCATTGAAGGCCACCCTGTATGCCAATAAAGAGAAAGCCGAAGGGCCGATGCTGGCAGGGCTGGGGGCGTCGCCCGTCAACCCCGGGCTGATACTCGGCGAGCGTGCGGGCTATAAAGGCTTCAAGTTCTGGTCGGGAATAATTTGCCGTTTCGGCAAGTATGGGCAATGGCTACGGCGACTCTTGCTGTGCTTGTTCATCGTTTATCTATTGTTGGTCATCTTGACTGTCCTGCCTATTTCACTGGTGTTACGCCGTTTGCTTCATCCCATTATCCGGACGCGACTGGACGAGTTGCAGCGTTATTACGAACAACCGTCCGGCTCGAAACTAAATCTTGAAACTGAAGAGTGAAGTCATCATGAGTGAATCGTTTGTCTATATTACGAAAACATCCACTTATATGCCGGGAGAGGCAGTGGATAACGATACGATGGAAAACATCCTCGGGTATGTGGGCGGGCGACCTTCACGGTCTCGGCAAGTAGTGCTGCGCAATAACGGCATCAAGCAGCGCTATTATGTGCTGGACCCGCAGACCGGTATTCCCCGTTTCACTAACGCGCAAATAACCGCCGAGGCGATCAAGGGCCTGGTGGGCGACGGTTTTATCCTGGACTCCATGGAATGCCTGTCCACCGGCACCACCATACCGGACCAGTTGATGCCCAACCATGGCGTGATGGTGCATGGCGAACTGGGCAACAAGCCTTGCGAAGTGGTGTCCACCGCCGGCATCTGCCTGGCGGGCCTCACCGCGTTGAAGTACGCCTACCTGTCGGTGCTTTCCGGGGCCAGCCGCAATGCCGTGGCCACCGCCTCGGAGGTGCCTTCGCCGGTGCTGCATGCGCGCAATTTCGATGCGGAAAACAAGGTGCTGGTGGCGCAGATGGCGGCCCGCCCGGAAATCGCCTTCGATAAAGACTTCCTGCGCTGGATGCTGTCCGACGGCGCCGGGGCCTTCCTGCTCGAGAACCAGCCACGGGCCGGCGGCCTGTCGCTGCGCATCGACTGGATCGACATCTTCTCCTACGCCAACGAATTGCCGACCTGCATGTACGCCGGCGCGGAAAAGGCCGAGGACGACAGCCTGGTCGGCTAGAAGCTGCTGACCCCGGAGGAGTGGGCGTCGCGCTCGATCTTCGCGATCAAGCAGGACGTGCGGCTGCTGAACGAGAACGTGGTGAAGTACACCCTCGGCAAACCGCTCAAGGAGGTGATGATCAAGCGCAACCTGTCGCCCGAGGCTATCGACTGGTTCCTGCCGCACATGTCGTCGGAATACTTCCGCCAGCCGATTGCCGAGTGCCTGGAAAACACCGAACTGGCGATTCCCCAGGAGCGCTGGTTCACCAACCTGTCCGAGCGCGGCAACACCGGCTCGGCGTCGATCTACATCATGATCCACGAGCTGCTGGAGTCCGGGCGCCTGCACAAGGGGCAGCGTGTGCTGTGTTTCGTCCCGGAAAGCGGGCGCTTCTCCGGTGGCTTCATGCACCTGACGGTGGTCTGACGCGCCTCGCCATGGCGCAACAACCCGGTGGCCGGCGCGGGCCGGCCACTGTTTCGTGGTACGCATCCAACTGCAAGGGAATGACTATGGAAACCCTCGAGCAACGTGTGAAAAGAGTGGTGGCGAGCGAACTGGCCGTCGACCTGGCGCAGATCGGCAACCAGGACTCGTTCGTCGGGAACCTGGGAGCGGACTCGCTGGCCCGGGTGGAACTGGTGACGGCCCTGGAGGCCGAGTTCGAACTCACCATCCCGGACGATCAAGCCGATAGCCTGCAGACCGTGCAGCAGGTGATCGACTACCTCCGACAGGCCAGTGAGCAAGCAGTCCCGGCCTGACGTCGGTCAAGCGAAGATGCGGCCAGGGCTCAGCTGGCCGATGAGGTTGCCCTGGCCCGCATCTTTCTTCCCCCCAGCGTGCGCAGGTCTCAGGCCTGCTACCACTGCGCCACGACCCTGTCGACTATCTCGCCGCGTTGTTTGATGGAGTTCGCCGCGAGCCGCTGGGCTTCTTCCACCACCGCTTTGGGCGCTGTCCGTGGGCTACCGGCGGCGAAAGGCGGAGCCGGGGCGTACTCCAGTTGCAGCTGCACCCGCTGCGCCGTTGCCTCGCCGAACAGCTCGCCGGCCAGGGTCAGGGCAAAGTCGATCCCGGCGGTAATCCCGCCACCGCTCAACAGGTTGCCGTCGCGCACCACGCGCTCCTGCACCGCGATCGCCCCCAGCGCTTCCAGCAGATGGTGGTAGGCCCAATGGGTGGTAGCGCGCTTGCCACGCAACAGCCCGGCCGCGCCGAGCACCAGGGAACCGGTGCACACCGAAGTGACGTAACGCGCCTGCGCCGCCTGCCGGCGGATGAAATCGAGGGTCTGCGGGTCTTCCATCAACGGCCCGACACCGGCGCCACCGGGAATGCAGATTACGTCCAGCGGCGGGCAATCGGCGAAGCTGGTGGTCGCCTGCAACACCAGGCCGGTGCTGGCGGTGACCGGCCCGCGCGCCTTCCAGACCAGATGCACCTGCACGTCCGGCAGCGACGCGAGCACATCGTAGGGGCCGGTCAGGTCGAGTTGCTGGACGTTGGGGAACAACAGGAAACCGATCTGCAGTGTCATGGGGTATCTCCCTGGAAAAGTTCGAAGGTGTCCAGCCCTATGCAGCTGGACGGTTCGACTCTAGCGCCCTAGGCTTTGGCGAATACGCCAACCTGCCCACGATTCACGCCAACCATGCCCCAGACCGCCAGAACCGTTCATGTACTGACCTTCGCTAACGCCCAGGTGCTCGACGTCACGGGCCCGTTGCAGGTGTTTTCTTCGGCCAACGACCTGGCGCGGCATAAAGGCCTGCCGCTGCCCTACGCGGTGAACGTGATCGCCGCGGGCGACGGGCCGGTGACCACCTCGGCCGGGCTGGCGCTGCTGGCCGAGCCCTTGCCGGCGCCGGGCACGCCTTGCGACACCCTGATCATCGCCGGCGGCTGGGGCGTGTACGCCGCGGCCGAAGACCCGGCGCTGGTGGCCTGGGTCCGCCAGCAGGCAGCGCTGGCGCGGCGGGTGGCGTCGGTGTGCACCGGGGCCTTCCTGCTGGCCGCCAGCGGCTGGCTCGACGGGCGCCGGGTGGTCACCCACTGGACCCGCTGCGAGCAGTTGGCGCGGCAATATCCGCGCTTGCGGGTGGAAGCCAACCCGATCTTCATCAACGAGGGGCCGGTCTGGACCTCGGCCGGCGTCACCGCCGGCATCGACCTGGCCCTGGCGCTGGTCGAGGCGGACCTGGGGCACGCCCTGGCGCTGGACGTGGCCCGGCAACTGGTGGTGTTCCTCAAGCGCCCGGGCGGCCAGTCGCAGTTCAGCGCGACCCTGGCCCTGCAAAAGCAGGGCAGCCGCTTCGACGACCTGCACGCCTGGATCGCCGAAAACCTCGGTCGCGAGCTGAACCTCCCGACCCTGGCCGAACAGGCCGGCATGAGCGAACGCAGCTTTGTCCGCCACTACCGCGCCGACACCGGCCAGACCCCGGCCCGGGCCATCGAACAGATCCGCGTGGAAAGCGCCCGGCGCCTGCTCGGCGACAGCGGCGTACCGATCAAGCGCATCGCGGTGCAGTGCGGCTTCGGCAGCGAAGAAACCCTGCGCCGCAGCTTCCTGCGGCTCGTCGGCGTGACGCCGCAGGCGTATCGGGAGCGTTTTTCGCCGGAGGGGGAGTCAGGCTTCCAGTAGTTCCAGCAGCGCCTGCAAGGTGGCCTGCGGTGCTTCCTGGGGGACGTTGTGGCCGACCCCGGGCAAGATCCGGCGTTGGTAAGGGCCGGTGAACAGGCCGATGTCTTCGTCTTCTTCGCTTGCCGGGCCGACCCCGTCAGCGCCGCCGCACAACGAGATGGTCGGTACGCGGATCGGTGGCTGTTGTGCCATGGCCTGCTCGATATGTTCCAGGCTCGGGTCGCCCGGTGCGTACATGAAGCGATGCCGGTAGGAGTGGATCACCACTTCGACGAAGTCCGGGTTGTCGAACGACGGCGCGCTCAGGTCGTAGAGTTCGCGGCCACGGTCCCAGGTCGGCGACCACAGTTGCCACAGCAGTGCGCACAGTTCGCGACGGTTGGCGGTCAGGCCATCCACGCCGCGTTGGGTGTGGAAATAGTACTGATACCAGAGCCGGTGCTCGGTCTCGGGCGGCCGCGGTTGGGTCGAGCGGGCAATGTCCTGGATGTTGTAGCCGTCGGCGCTCACCAGGCAGCGCACCCGCTCCGGCCACAGGGCCGCGACGATGCAGGCGGCGCGACCGCCCCAGTCGAAACCGGCGAGGGCGGCCTGGCGGATCTGCAGGGCGTCCATCAGGTCCAGCAGGTCCTGGGCCAGCGCCGCCTGCTGCCCGGAACGCAGGATGTCGGGGCCAGCGAAACGGGTCGGGCCGTAGCCGCGCAGGTACGGCACCAGCACCCGATAACCACGCGCCGCCAGCTCGGGGGCGATCTCGTCGTAGCTGCGGGGATCGTAGGGAAAACCGTGCAGCAAGATCACCGGCGCACCGTCGGCGGGGCCGTGGTGTTCGTAGGCGATATGCAGGCGGGGCGTAAGCACGTGTTCGAGCGAAGGCGAGCTTTTCATTCCAGGCACCATCGTTGACCAAGATTCGAACTCTAGCTCATCGGTATCGGCCTTCTACCCTGCAAACGGCCAACCGATGTTTTTCAGAGAGCCAGAGGAAGTTCGTATTGTCGTCGTACTGGCTGACGAGCGCGTCATAGTCCTCCAGCATCGTGCGTCCCGGCCACCAATTGAACGCATCGGCATAGTCACCGGACGCCCGCATGAGCATGGTCAGCGCAATGTCGAAGGCCTTCAGCGTGATGTAGGCCCCGTGCTGGCCAATCAGCTCAGCGATCGTGATGTCTTCGACTACCCGCACATACGTGCCTTCATCCGACTGGACAATGAGGTAGTCGCCCAATAGTGAGTAGGGCGCATCCCGCTGATAGTCCCTTTGCACTTTGTTGAAGCCGGACAGGGTGAAGCTGCCATGGACAAAGTCTGAAAGTAGCCGTGCTTGATGAAGACGCGGTCGGCGGCGACCAGGCTGTGGTCATCGGCGGCGGGTTGCCAGCCGAGTTGGCGGATGAAGGGCGTGTGGTTTTCGTCATGGTGTTCGACGGTGGCCACCGAGGGCAGCTGGCCGAGCAGGGCGTTGATGCCGTTCACCAGCCAGTCCGGCGGGTTGAACGTGGGTTGCACATCGATGATCAGCAGCACCTGGCGCATGGGAATCCTCGAGAGGACCGGGCGGCCTATTCTGCCCGCAAACCGCCGTTGCCGCGAACGGCGTGTGCTTCTGTAGGAGCGCAGCTTGCGAGCGATGAACGATGACGCGGTACACCCGGCATTCCGCGTTGCCTCTTTCGCGGGCAAGCCTCGCTCCTGCAGAAGAGTGCGGGTATTTGCGTGCGACGAGCGAGGCCGCTCAAGGCTGCCAGAGGATCTTCTCGCCACTGAGCCGGCGATTGAGAAAGCTCGCCGCGCTGATCAGGGCCAGGTGGGTCAGTGCCTGGGGGGTGTTGCCCAGGTGCCGGGCATGGCTGTCGAACTCTTCGGCGTACAACCCCAGCGGGTTGGCGTAGCGCAGCAGTTGCTCGAACTCCAGGTGGGCCTTGTCCACCTGGCCGGCGCGGGCCAGGCATTCGACGTACCAGAACGAACAGGCGGCGAACGCGCCTTCGGTGCCGGCCAGGCCATCGATCTGACTGTTTTCGTTGCGATAGCGGTAGACCATGCCGTCACGCACCAGGGTCCTTTCGATGGCCTCCAGGGTCGCCAGCCAGCGCGGGTCGCGGGCGCCGACGAAACGCACCAGCGGCATCAGCAGCATCGAGCCGTCCAGGGTGGTGCCGCCCCGGTACTGGACGAAATGCCCGCGTTCCTCGTTCCAGAAGTTGCTCCAGATATCGTCGTAGATCGCCTGGCGGGTCTGGTCCCAGCGGGCGAACGGCGCCGGCAGCGAGCGCTTCGAGGCCAGGCGGATGGCCCGGTCCAGGGCCACCCAGCACATCAGCCGCGAATGCAGGAAATGATGCTGCTCGCCGCGCATTTCCCAGATACCCACATCCTCGCCGTCCCAGCTACTGCAAACCTGATCCACCACATCCACTACGTGTTTCCAGCCTTCGTGGGAAATCGCCTCGCCGTATTTGTTGACCAGGTACACCGCATCCAGCAGCTCGCCGAAGATGTCCAGCTGGACCTGGTCGTAGGCCTGGTTGCCGATGCGCACGGGCGTCGCGCCGCCATGCCCGGACAGGTGCGGCAACTGGATTTCCGGCAACTGCTGGCGGCCGTCGATGGCGTACAGGATGTTGAGCTTGGTCGGCTGGCCACAGCAATCGCTGACCCGCCCGCGCAGCCAGCGCATGTAGGCGTTGGCCTCCTCGACAAAACCCAGGCGCATGAAGGCGTAGACGGTGAACGACGCGTCGCGGATCCAGGTGTAGCGATAATCCCAGTTGCGTTCGCCGCCCGGGGTTTCCGGCAGGCCGAAAGTGGCGGCGGCCACGATCGTCCCATGTTTGCGCGAGGTCAGCAGCTTCAGCGCCAGGGCCGAACGGTTGACCATCTCGCGCCAGCGGCCGCGGTAGTTGGACTGGCCGATCCAGTCGCGCCAGAACTTCAATGTGCGTTCCAGGCACAGGTCACTGCCGCCCGCGACCAGCCGCGGATCGTCGATGCCGCCGAGCATGAATTCGGCGCTCTGCTCCTGTGCCAGCTCGAACTCGGCCACCGCCGCCTGCCGGTCGATGCGCAGGGGCTGGCTGGCGATTAGGCGCAGGCCCGGCTGTTGGTCGGCCTCGAAGCACACCGCGTCGCCGTCCAGCCGCGCCCGGGTCGTGGCGCGGGCATAGTCATGGCGCACCGCGCAGCGCAGGCGCAGGGTGGTGCGGCCGCTGACCACCCGTACCTGGCGGATCAACAGTGGCAGGTCATCCTCGCTGTCGCCGATCGGCAGCAGGTCGGTGACTTCCACCACGGCCCGTTCGCTGAGCCAGCGGGTCTGCAGCACGTTGCTGTCCGGCAGGTAGATCTGTTCGCGGCGGGCGTCGGGCAGGTCCGGTGCCAGCTGGAAGATGCCGGCGTCCGGGGTGTCGAGCAGCGAACAGAAGATCGACGGGCTGTCGAACTCCGGCCAGCAGAGAAAATCCACGCTGCCCTTGTCGTTGACCAGCGCGGCGGTGCGCAGGTCGCCAATGATGCCGTGGGCGTCGATCGGCGCCTGTCGTTCAGTGTCAGCCATGGTCACGAAACTCCGGATACAGGCTCATGCCGCCGTCGATCACCAGGGTGCTGCCAAGCACATAGTCGGACGCATCGCTGGCCAGCCAGACCACGGCGTTGGCCACATCCTTGACGTCGCCGATACGGCCGTAGGGAATCAGCTCGAGCAGCTTGCGCTCGGCCGCGCTCTCGGTGGCCTGGCGATTGAGCGGCGTGGCGATCGCGCCCGGGGCAATGGCGTTGACGCGGATGCGCTGGTGGCCGACCTCCTGGGCCAGGCTGCGCATCAGCATGTCCACGCCGCCCTTGGACGCCGCGTAATTGACGTGCCCGGCCCAGGGAATCCACTGGTGCACCGAGCTCATGTGAATGATCTTGCCGGCGGCCCGCGACACGCCGGTGCGGATGCCCTGGCGGTTGAAAATGCGCAGGGCGGCGCGGGCGCAGAGGAACTGGCCGGTGAGGTTGACGCCGATCACCTGGTTCCAGTCCTCCAGGGTCATGTCCACGGTGGCGGCGTCTTTTTGCAGGCCCGAGTTGGCCACCAGGATGTCGAGGAAACCGAAGGCTTCCAGGGCCTTGTCGAACAGGTGCTGGACTTCATCTTCCCGGGAAATGTCGGCGCCCACCGCAATGGCCCGGCCGCCGCAGGCGTTGATGTCGGCGGCGAGTTTTTCCGCGGGCGCCGCCTGCCGATGGTAATTGAGCACCACCGAAGCCCCGGCCGCGGCCAGGGCGGTGGCCGCCGCGGCGCCGATGCCGGAACTGGCGCCGGTGACCAGGGCGACTTGCTGGTTCAGGGAGATGTTCATGAGCACGCACCTTAACCGGAGAGCCTGTTCAGCTGACTGGCAAGAGCGGGCAGGAGTTCACCGGGGTTACGAATTCCCGGAGCAGGGCGGGGGCGGTGCAAGCCTCGGGTGCCAGGGCTCAGCGCACCCGCAAGCCCTGCAACAGCGCCTCCAGGCCGACCAACGCCTGCTGCAGGCGTTGCCCCGGATGCTCGTCCCGGGCGATCCACAGCGAGGCGTCGAGCAGGCTGCCGTTGATCAGGCGCGCCAGGGCTTCGCTGGGGGCGTTGACCACCAGGCCGGCCTGCATCAGCTCATCCAGCAGCGTGCTCAAGGACGCCACGCACTGTTCCTCGCTGGCCTCGGTCAGGTCCCCGAGTACCGCGCGCGCATCCTGCAGGACGATGCGCTGGATCTCCGCTTCCTGGGCCATTTCCAGGTAGGTGCGGCAACGCTGGACGAAGGCGCCCCAGAGGTCGTCGGTGCCGCGCGAGATCGCCTCCAGGCGCTGGTCCATCTCTGTGTCGAGCTGTTCCACCACCGCCGCCAGCAGGCCTTTCTTGTCGCCGAAATGATGATACAAGGCCCCCCGGGTCAGGCCCGCCTCGGCCGTCAGGTCGTCCATCGAGGTGTTGGCATAACCCAGGCTGCCAAAGGCCTGGCGGGCACTGGCGATGAGTTTGCTGCGGGTTTCTTCGATCATCTCGGCGCGTTGACGCGGGCTCATGGCGGGCACTCACACAGCTGACAGGTGGATTGACATACGCTGCGTATGTTCTCATGCTTTCTCACATACGCACCGTATGTATTTTTGCCTTGCGGTGCATTTCTGGCAAGTTACAGCCCTCAGACAAGGTGTGATGACGATGGCAAACCCTTACCGCGAACTGTTCAAGGCCCCCGGCAGTCGCGCTTTCGTGGTGGCGGGGATGATTGCGCGGATGCCGATGTCGATGACCGGCATCGGCCTGATCACCATGCTGGCCCAGCTCAAGGGCGGTTACGCGCTGGCCGGTGCGGTGGCGGCGACCTTCGCCCTGGCCACGGCCTTCTGCGCACCCCAGGTGTCGCGCCTGGTCGACCGTTTCGGCCAGGGCCGGGTGCTGCCGATCGCCGCCGGCCTGGGCGGCGGGGCGCTGCTGGCGTTGCTGCTGTGCACCCGGTTGCAGGCGCCGCACTGGACGCTGTTCCTGTTCGCCGCCCTGGCCGGCTGCATGCCGAGCATACCGGCGATGATCCGCGCCCGCTGGACCGAACTGTACCGCGGCCAGCCACAGTTGCAGACCGCCTACGCCCTGGAATCGGTGCTCGATGAGGTGTGCTTTATCGTCGGCCCGCCGTTGTCGGTGGGGCTGTGCGTGGCGGCCTTCCCCGAGGCCGGGCCGCTGGCGGCGCTGCTGATGCTGGCGATTGGCGTCACCGCGCTGGTAGCGCAACGGGCGACCGAGCCGCCGGTGCACCCCCATGAGGCCGGGCACGACGCGTCGATCATCCGCTCGCTGGAGTTGCAGTTGCTGGTGCTGCTGATGATCGCCATGGGCATGATCGTCGGTGTGGTGGACGTGGTCAGCGTGGCGTTCGCCCAGCAGCAGGGGCAACCCGCGGCGGCGAGCATCGTGCTGTCGGTGTACGCCATCGGTTCCTGCCTGGCGGGTATCGCCTTTGGTGCGCTGAAACTGAATATCCCGCTGCCGCGACTGTTCATGTACGGCGGCATCGCCACCGCCGTGACCACCCTGCCATTGCTGCTGGCGAGCAATATCTTCGGCCTGTCCCTGGCGGTGTTCGTCTCCGGCCTGTTCTTCGCCCCGACCCTGATCGTCGCCATGGCCCTGGTGGAAAACATCGTGCCGCCGGCCAAGCTTACCGAGGGCCTGACCTGGCTGGTCACCGGGGTCAGCATCGGCGTGGCCATCGGCGCGGCCAGTTCCGGCTGGCTGGTGGATGCCTTTGGCGCACGCAGCGGCTTCTGGGTGGCGCAGGCGGCGGGAGTGGTGGTGCTGGGGGCGGCGGTACAGAGCTGTCGCCGACTGACCCGCGGCCAGCCGGCGGTCGCCTGAGCCTTACCAGCCGCGCCCGGAGTTGACCCAGAAATTCACCGAGAGCGAGGTGGACACCGACTCCACCTGGTGGAACCAGCCCTCGGGCAGGAACAGCAGGTCGCCGGCTTCCAGGGTGAGGCGCAGGAAGGTCACGTCCCGCGAGGCCGGAAAACGCTCGTAGTCCGGCGCGTCCGGGTTGACCTCGCAGCCGTCGAGCCCGCCCTCGGGGGCGGTCGACCAGGTGCCCAGGGCCTCACGGTGGTGGGGCGCGGCGAGGATGAAGGACTTCTGCCCCCAGACCTGGGCGAACAGGTTATCGGTGTCGTCGCGGTGCAGCGGAGTCAGGGTGCCCTTGGGGCCGATCCAGATCCGCGGCGGGATGAACAGCGAGCGGTCGAAGTAGGGCGGGTACTGGATCTGCTCCAGCAACTGCGCCGGCAGGATGTTGTTGCCCATATAGGCGGGCGGTTCGCCGTCGGCGCTTTTTGCTGCGGGGTTGTCCAGCGCGGCGATGAACCCGGCCATGGAGGTGGAGCGGAAGTCGCGCTCGGTGGAAAAGGTCTTTTTCACGTAGTCGCCGTGGCGGGTGATGCCTTGCAGCTCGGCGAAATGCACCAGCGATTCTTCGCGGCTGAGCTTGAACAGCGGCCAGTCCTGCAGGGCATCGCTGATCACCACGGGAATGCCCTGGGGCAGGTAGCGCGTCTTGAACTCCTCTACCGACAGCCCGCTGCGCGGGCGCCGCTCCACCGTGCGCTGGGTCGGCAGGCCGGCCGAGACTTGCTCGCTGTAGCGCGGCGGGGTGGGGTAGCGGGTGTTCATCTCGACTTTCTTTTCCACTGCGCCGCCATGTCGGGCATGGTCGATGATCTGCGGCAGCAGCGTCGCCAGGCCCATGTTGCCGCCGATTTTCAGGCGCCCGCTGGCGAACAGTTCCTCGACGTTGGCGCTGCCGCCCATGATCCCGAGAAAGTCGGCCTGGGCGACCTCGATGGTGACATCAGGCGCCGGATGCCGGCCGGCTTCGGTCCGGCTGTGTGCCTTGACCTCTGACCAGAATGCCAGCTGTGGACCGAACACGAACTGAAAGGTGCCTTCGATTCCCACGGCACCGGCATTGGCGAACAGCTTTGACAGAATGGTCTGCAAGTCCACGGCGATCTCTCTTGTTTGCGGTTTGATCTGCAACAGGGAACGAAGGCTGTGGCGGGAAATTTATAGGCTCCAGGGCCTGTATCAAATGACCCGTACTAAGCAGTTTGCGCACTAATTTGCCGGCCAGGTGGCACGTTCAGTCTTTACCATCATTTTTTTCAAGGGGAACACAGTGACCCAGTTGACGCTGCTGTGCCTGCCGTATTCCGGCGCCAGCGCCATGGTCTATAGCCGCTGGCGGCGCAAACTGCCCGACTGGCTGAAGTTGCAGCCGGTGGAACTGCCGGGGCGGGGCGCGCGTTTTGGCGAAGCCTTGCAAACCGATCTGGCGGGGTTGGCGCAGCAGCTGGCCAGGGAGCATTTGCCGGCATTGCAGGCGCCTTATGCCTTGTTCGGCCACAGCCTGGGGGCGTTGCTGGCGTGCGAGATGGCCCATGCCCTGCGCCAGCTGGGAGGCCCGGAGCCGGTGGCGCTGTTCGCCTCGGGCACCGCGGCGCCGAGCGAGCGCGGTGAATACGACCGCGACCTGGCCGAGCCGAAAACCGATGCCCAGTTGATCGAACAGCTGCGCACCTTCAACGGCACCCCTGAAGAGGTACTGGCCAACCAGGAGCTGATGAGCCTGACCCTGCCGGTGCTGCGCGCCGACTTCCTGCTGTGCGGCAGTTTCCGTCCGCAGCAGCGGACCCCGCTCAAGTGCCCGGTGCATGTGCTGGGCGGCAAGGACGACCGGGCCAGCACCGAGCAACTGATGGCCTGGCGCCGGGAAACCAGCGGCAGCTTCTCCGTGGACATGCTATCCGGTGGGCACTTCTTCATTCATGAGCACGAGCCCAAGGTGCTGCGCATGATCAAGGATCACCTTGAGCCCCATCGGCGTCGGCATGCCCGGCGGGTGGCGCTGACGGGTTGAAGGGGTGTTGCTGCGACTGTGCAGACCCAGCGCCTGGCGTTGGGTCTTTTTTTGCGGGGAGCAAGAGGGGGCTGCCTTTATTCCAGCGAGCGGCCCAGGCGCCAGTAGCCCATCAGTGCCAGGTTGCGGCGTTCCAGGCCGCGCTCGTTGATCAGGTGCCGGCGGATCTTCATGACCGTGCCCGACTCGCCGGCGATCCAGGCATAAAAGTTGTTGTCCGCAGGTTTCGCCGAATCCCAGGGGCGCAGGTCGTCGGCGTTCTCCTGGGGTTTCAGGGGGCGCGGGTGCTTGCCCGGCGCGGGCAGCTCGGCCAGTTCCCGGGCGGCATGCATCAGCGCCTCGCCATGGCTGGCGCCCAGCACGTCGCGGGGCAGCCAGCTCAGGCGGGTCTGGTGGTTGTGGCGCAGCGCCAGGCAATCGCTTTCGTGGGGCACCTCGATGAACGCCTGGACATCGGGTGGCGTCGGGTACGCCATCAGGTCTTCGAGAATCCCGGCGATGGCCGGCAGCGCGGTTTCGTCGCCGATCAGCAGGACCTTGCGGATTCCCGCCGGCGGTTGCCATTCGTAGCCGCCGGGGTCGCCGCTGAAGGCTTTGTCGGGCACGGCCATTTGCAGGCGGTCGCCGACCCTGGCGTGAGTCGCCCAGCGCGACGCCGGGCCGGTGACCCCGTGCAGCACGAAATCCACGTCCAGCTCCGCGGGCTCGGCGCGCAGGGCGCGGATGGTGTAGGTGCGCATCGGTGGCTGCTGCGCCGCCGGCAGCTTGCGCCGGGCTGCGTGCCAGTCGCCGATGCACGGCAGCTCGGGCGGCAGGCCGTCGGCAGCGGGGAACAGCAGCTTGATGCGCTGGTCCGGCGCCAAGGTGCGGGTGTGGGCGACGTCCTCGCCGGTAAACACGAAGCGCGCCATGCAGGGGCTGAGGCTGATCCGTTGCTTGAGTTGGACATTGATCAGGCGGTAGGCGCGCGGCTGCTGGTTGCCTGCGCCAACCAGTTTGCGCAAGCCGTTTGCCAGCGAGCTGTTTGACAGGAAGTTGGCCAGTGAGGTTGCAGAGGACATGATCGCGACCTTGTGTGGAAAGTGATGGTCCTCTTTTGACGAGTCGCCATCCGTGGAATTTAACGGCGGGCCGCGCCCTGGCGCGCCGCCGCGAGAGGTTAATTTTTCCTCCTGCCCATCCGTTCCGTAGGGATAGCCGAGCCAATGCTCGATACCCAACATGTACGGATGAAGCCAGATGAATGCTGAAAAGTCCCTGAAACTCGCCAGTCGATTTATCGAGCTGCCGCTGGAAAAGCGGCGGTTGTTCCTCGATGGTCTGCGGGCGGAAAACATCGACTTTTCGTTGTTTCCGATTCCCGCCGGGATCGCCGCCGAGGATCGCCAGGCGCTGTCCTATGCCCAGCGACGGATGTGGTTCCTCTGGCAGATGGACCCACACAGCGGCGCCTATAACCTGCCGGGCGCGGTGCGCCTGCGTGGCGCCCTGAACCTGCCGGCCCTGGAGCAGGCGTTCGCCAGCCTGGTGGCGCGCCACGAGACTCTGCGCACGGTGTTCAAGCGCCATGCCGACGAGCGCCTGGAGCAAGTGGCGGTCGAGACCGCGGTGCCCGTGGAGTCGGTGGACCTGAGCGCCCTGGCGCCCGACGCGCGCGAGCAGGCGGTCGCGGACCAGGCGCAGCGCCAGTCGCTGCAACCGTTCGACCTGGGCAGCGGGCCGCTGCTGCGGGTCAAGCTGCTGAAGCTGGCGGACGAGGAACATGTGCTGCTGTTGACCTTGCACCACATCGTTTCCGACGGCTGGTCGATGAATGTGCTGATCGACGAATTCATCCGTTTCTACGACGCCCATGAGCGGCAGCAAGCGCCGCAACTGCCGGCCTTGCCGATCCAGTACAGCGACTACGCCCTGTGGCAGCGCCGCTGGCTGGAAGCCGGCGAGCAGGCGCGGCAACTGGAGTATTGGCAGGCACAACTGGGCGACGAGCACCCGGTGCTGGAGTTGCCCACCGACCATCCGCGCCCGGCGATGCCCAGCTATCGCGGCACCCGCTATGACTTCGCCATCGAGCCGGCCCTGGCCGCGCAGTTGCGCGCCACCGCCAGGCAGCACAACGTGACGCTGTTCATGCTGTTGCTCGGGGCCTTCAACGTGCTGCTGCATCGCTACACCGGGCAGGACGACATCCGCGTCGGCGTGCCGATCGCCAACCGCAACCGCGCGGAAGTCGAAGGGCTGATCGGGTTCTTCGTCAACACCCAGGTGCTGCGTACCCGGCTGAACGGGCAGACGCCGGTCAGCCAGTTGCTGCAACAGGTCAAGGAAGCGGCCCTCGGCGCCCAGGCCCATCAGGACCTGCCGTTCGAGCAACTGGTGGAGGCGCTCAAGCTGGAGCGCAGCCTGAGCCATACCCCGCTGTTCCAGGTGATGTACAACCATCAGCCGCAGGTCGCCGACATCAGCGCGGTCAGCACCGCCTCGGGCCTGGAGCTGGGCCTGGTGGAGTGGCAAAGCCGCACCACCCAGTTCGACCTCACCCTGGACACCTTCGAGAAGGCCGGCAAGCTGCAGGCCGCGCTGACCTACGCCAACGACCTGTTCGACGCCGCCACCATCGAGCGCATGGCGCAACACTGGACCCGCCTGTTGCAGGCGATGGTCGCCGATACCGCGCAGCGGGTCGGCGAGCTGCCGATGCTGGCCGCCGCCGAACGGCAGCAACTGCTGCTGGAGTGGAACCAGACCGAGGCCCGCTACCCGGTCGAGCGCTGCCTTCACCAGTTGATCGAAGAGCAGGTGCGGCGTACGCCGCATGCGCCGGCCCTGGTGTTCGCCGAGCGTGAACTGAGCTACGCCCAGCTCGACGCCCGCGCCAACCAGCTGGCGCACCTGCTGCGCGAGCAGGGTGTGGGCCCGGACGTGCTGGTGGGCATCTGTGTCGAGCGCTCGATCGAAATGGTGGTCGGCCTGCTGGCGATCCTCAAGGCCGGTGGCGCCTATGTGCCGCTGGACCCGGAATACCCGCTGGACCGCCTGGCCTACATGATCGAAGACAGCGGCATCGCCCTGTTGCTCACGCAAAGCGCGTTGCTGCCGGTGCTGCCGACCGAGGCGCTCAAGGTCATGATCCTCGATCAGGACCAGGACTGGCTGGACGGCTACAGCGAAGCCCCGCTGGCCCTGGCCGGCGGGCCGCTGAACCTGGCCTACGTGATCTACACCTCCGGTTCCACCGGCAAGCCCAAGGGCGCCGGCAACAGCCATGCCGCGCTGGTCAACCGCCTGTGCTGGATGCAGGACGCCTATGGGCTCAACGGCAGCGACGCGGTGCTGCAAAAGACCCCGTTCAGCTTCGACGTGTCGGTCTGGGAATTCTTCTGGCCGCTGCTGACCGGCGCGCGCCTGGTGGTGGCTGCGCCGGGCGCCCATCGCGAGCCGGCGCTGTTGATCGAGACCATCGTCAAGCACGGCATCAGCACCCTGCATTTTGTGCCGTCGATGCTCCAGGCGTTCATCCACGAGCCGGGCGTACGGGCCTGCGCCAGCCTCAAGCGCATTGTCTGCAGCGGCGAAGCCTTGCCCCTGGACGCCCAGCAGCAGGTGTTCGCCAAGCTGCCGGACGCCGCGCTGTACAACCTCTATGGGCCGACGGAAGCGGCCATCGACGTGACCCACTGGACCTGTGTCGACGAGGGCGCCCTTGGCGTGCCGATCGGCCGTCCGATCGCCAACCTGCGCACCTATGTGCTGGACGCCGAGCTGTCGCCGGTGCCAGCCGGTGTCGCCGGCGAGCTGTACCTGGGCGGCGCCGGCCTGGCCCGCAGTTACCATCGCCGTCCGGGGCTGACGGCCGAGCGTTTCGTCACCAGCCCGTTCGAGGCTGGCACGCGCCTGTATCGCACTGGCGACCGGGTGCGCCAGCGCGCCGACGGGGTCATCGAATACCTCGGCCGCCTCGATCACCAGGTCAAGTTGCGCGGGCTGCGCATCGAGCTGGGCGAAATCGAGACCCGCCTGATGCAGCACCCGCTGGTGCGCGAAGCCGCGGTGCTGGTGCAGGGCGGCAAGCAACTGGTGGGTTATCTGGTGTTGGAGGACGCCGAGCCGGCCGCCACCTGGCAGCAAGAGCTCAAGGCGTGGCTGCTGGGCAGCCTGCCGGAATACATGGTGCCGGTTTACCTGATGCCCTTGGCGAAACTGCCGGTCACCACCAACGGCAAGCTCGATCGCAAGGCGTTGCCGCTGCCCGAAGCCACAGCGCAGCACGCCTTCATCGCTCCCGAGGACGCCACGCAGAAAGCCCTGGCGGCGATCTGGTGCGACGTCCTGGGCCTGGAGCAGGTCGGCCTGGAAGACAACTTCTTCGAACTGGGCGGCGATTCGATCATCTCGATCCAGGTGGTCAGCCGCGCCCGCCAGGCCGGCATCCGCCTCAGCCCGCGGGACCTGTTCCAGTACCAGACGGTGCGCAGCCTGGCGCTGGCGGCGGTGTTCGAGAGCCCGAGCGTGATCGACCAGGGCCCGGTCAGCGGCGAGGCGATCCTGACCCCGGCCCAGGAGTATTTCTTCGAGCAGGCGATTGCCCAACCTGGCCACTGGAACCAGTCGCTGCTCCTGACCCCGCGCCAGAAGCTGCAAGCGCGGTGGCTGGAAGGCGCGCTGACGGCAGTGCTCAATCATCACGATGCCCTGCGCCTGCGTTTTGTCCAGGGCGCCGACGGCTGGCAGCAAAGCCACGCCGCACCGCTCGGGGAGAGCGGCCTGTGGCAGTGCCAGGCTGAAAACACCGAAGCCCTGGCTGTGCTCTGCGACGAGGCCCAGCGCAGCCTGAACCTGCAGCAGGGGCCGCTGTTGCGGGCCGCGCTGGTGGATCTGGCCGATGGCAGCCAGCGCCTGTTGCTGGTCATCCACCACCTGGTGGTGGACGGTGTGTCCTGGCGCATCGTGCTCGAGGACCTGCAGCGCGCCTACGGCCAGCTGGCGGCGGGTAGCGCAGTGGCCTTGCCGGCCAAGACCAGCGCCTACCAGGCCTGGGCCGAGCAGCTGCAAAGCCATGCCCGACAACTGGAGGCTCAACTGCCTTACTGGCAGGCGCAGCAACAGGCCGGGCTCGACCTGCCGTGCGATAACCCGCAAGGCGGCCTGCACAATCGCCTGGAGCGCAAGATCGAATCGCGGCTGGACAGCGAGCTGACCCGGCAACTGCTGCAAAGCGCGCCGGCGGCCTATCGCACCCAGGTCAACGACCTGCTGCTGACCGCGCTGGCCCGTGTGCTCTGCCGCTGGAGCGGGCAGGACGCGGCGCTGATCCAACTCGAAGGCCACGGTCGCGAAGAACTGTCCGCCGACCTCGACCTGAGCCGCACCGTCGGCTGGTTCACCAGCCTGTTCCCGGTCCGCCTGCAGCCCCAGGACGAACTGGCGAGCGCGATCAAGGCGATCAAGGAACAACTGCGCGCCGTGCCGGGCAAAGGCCTGGGCTACGGCCTGCTGCGCTACCTGGGCGAGCCGGGCAGTCGCGAGCTGCTGCGGGCCCTGCCGGCGCCGCGCATCACCTTCAACTACCTGGGGCAGTTCGACCGTCAGTTCGACGACACGGCGCTGCTGGTCCCCGCCGTGGAAAGCAGCGGCCGCGCCCAGGACCCGGATGCGCCGCTGGCCAACTGGCTGACCCTGGAAGGGCAGGTCTACGGTGGCGAGCTGGCGCTGCAATGGGGCTTCAGCCGCGAGATGTTCGAGGACGCCACCGTGCAGCGCCTGGCCGACGCCTATGTCTTGGAACTCAAGGCGCTGATCGCCCATTGCTGCGCGGTCCCGGCCGGCCAGGCCACGCCGTCGGACTTCCCGCTGGCGACCATCGGCCAGGCTCAGCTGGATGTGCTGGCGCCGGACAGCAGCGCCATCGAAGACCTCTATCCGCTGTCGCCGATGCAGCAGGGCATGCTGTTCCACACCCTGTACGAGCCCCAGGCCGAGGCCTATATCAATCAGCTGCGCCTGGATATCCGCGGCCTGGATCTCCAGGCCTTCGCTCGCGCCTGGCAAGCCGCGCTGAACCGCCACGCGATCCTGCGCAGCAGCTTCCACTGGCTGGGGCTGGAGGTCGCGCACCAGGTGGTGCACCGTCAGGTCGAGCTGCAATGGCAGGTCATCGAGGAGGCCGCCGCGGACCTCGAGGCCCTGGCGAGCGCCGAGCGCAAGCGTGGTTTCGAACTGAGCGGCGCGCCGCTGCTGCGCCTGCAACTGGTCCGCCGCGGCGACGATGCCTGGCACCTGATCTACACCAGCCACCACATCCTGATGGACGGCTGGAGCAACGCGCAGCTGCTCGCCGAAGTGATCCAGGACTATGCCGGACAGGCCCCGGGCCAGCCGCTGGGCCAGCCCTTGAGTCAGTACAGTGACTACCTGGGCTGGTTGCAGCAGCAGTCGAGCGCTGCCGGCGAACGGTTCTGGAAGGCCGCGCTGGCCCCGCTGCAAACCCCGACATTGCTGGCCGAGGCCTTGCGTCCGCCGGTCGACGGCAGCGGCAGCGCCGAGTATCGGGTGGCGCTGGACGCAGCCGCGACCCAGCGGCTGGCGGACTTCGCCCGGCAGCACAAGGTCACCCTCAACACCCTGGTGCAAGCGGCCTGGGGCCTGCTGCTGCAACGCTATACCGGGCAGGATTGCGTGGTCTTCGGCGCCACGGTGGCCGGGCGTTCGGCGGCCTTGCCGGGTATCGAGCAGCAACTGGGGCTGTTCATCAACACTCTGCCGCTGGTCTGCGCGGCGGCGCCGGACCAGCCGCTGAACCAGTGGCTGGCCGCGCTGCAGAACCTCAACCTGAGCATGCGCGAGTACGAACATATACCGCTCTACGACATCCAGGGCTGGGCGGGGCAGCAGGGGACGGCGCTGTTCGACAGCCTGCTGGTATTCGAGAACTTCCCGGTGGCCGAGGCCCTCAAGGGCGGCGCGCCGGCCGGACTGGCGTTCGGTGAGTTGCACAACCACGAGCGCACCCACTATCCGCTGACCCTGGGCATCGAGCTCGGCGCCGGGCTGAGCCTGGAGTTCAGCTATGACCTGGCGCGCTTCAGCGCCGCCCAGGTTGCGCAATTGAGCGCCGACCTCCAGCACCTGCTGGCGCAGATGGTTGCCCTGCCGCAGGCGCCGCTGGGCGAACTGCGCCTGCTGGATGGCGCCGGGCAGGCCGCGGTCCTCGCCGTGAGCCAGCCCCAGGTGCTGCACCTGCACAGCGAACAGCTGGTGCACCAGCGTTTTGCCGCGCAGGCCGCCGCCACCCCGGACGCGCTGGCGCTGCAAGCCGGCGACCAGCGGCTGAGCTATGGCCAGTTGAATGCCCTGGTCAACCGCCTGGCGCACCGCCTGCTGGAGCAGGGCGTGGCGCCCGGCCAGCGGGTCGGCCTGGCCATGGGCCGAGGCCCGCAATTGATCGTCAGCCTGCTGGCGGTGCTCAAAAGCGGCGCGGCCTATGTGCCGCTCGACTCGAAATACCCGGCCGAACGCCTGGCCTACATGATCGAGGACAGCCGCCTGGACCTGCTGCTGTGCGCAGCCGGGCTGCTGGAAGATCTGGTATTGCCGGCATCGCTGCCGCGACTGGGCTTGGGAGCGTTGTGCCTGGACGATCTGCACACTGAGCTGGCGGCGTATGCCGACAGCGATCCGCAGAACCGCGCCGCCGCCAGCGACCTGGCGTATGTGATCTACACCTCAGGTTCCACCGGCCTGCCCAAGGGCGTGGCCATCGATCACGGCGCGCTGCGCGAGTTCTGCCAGACCGCCGCCGAGTATTCGCGGCTGACGGCCGAGGACCGGGTGCTGCAGTTCGCCACCGTGAGCTTCGACGGTTTTGTCGAGCAGTGCTATCCGCCGCTCTGCGTCGGCGCGGCCCTGGTCATGCGTGGCGACGAGCCTTGGGATGTCGGGCAACTGGCGGACGAGATGGTCCGCCATGGCGTGACCCTGGCCGATTTGCCGGCGGCTTACTGGTACCTGCTGGCCCGCGAGTGCGCGATCGACGCCAAGCGTTCCCTGGGCCGCCTGCGCCAGGTGCATGTGGGCGGCGAAGCCATGTCCGTCGAGGGCCTGCGCCTGTGGCACGAGGCTGGCCTGGGGCATGTGCGCCTGCTCAATACCTACGGCCCGACCGAGGCCACGGTGGTCTCCAGCGTGCATGAGTGCCGCCTGGAAGACGCCAGCGATGCCTTTGGCGTGCCGATCGGCCAGGCCATTGGCGGACGCGCGCTCTATGTGCTCGACAGCGCCGGCCAGCTGTTGCCGGCCGGTGGTGTCGGTGAGCTGTGCATTGGCGCGTCGTTTGGCCTGGCGCAGCGTTATTTCGATCGCCCCGGCTTGACCGCCGAGCGTTTCCTGCCCGACCCCTTCGCCGCCGAACCGGGGGCGCGGCTGTACCGCAGCGGCGACCTGGCCCGTTACAACGGCGCGGACCTGGAGTACGTCGGCCGTATCGACCATCAGGTGAAGATTCGCGGTTTCCGCATCGAAATGGGCGAGATCGAAGCCTGCCTGCAAGCCCTGGAACAGGTGCGCGAGGCGGCGGTGATCGCCCAGGACAGTCCGGCGGGTGCGCAACTGGTGGCGTATGTGGTGGCCAGCGATCCGGCCCTGGCGACCCTGCCATCGCAGGACGCTTATCGCGCGCAACTGTTGCAGGCGCTGGCCCGTTCGTTGCCGGACTACATGCTGCCGAGCCACTTGCTGTTGCTCGACCGCCTGCCGCTGAACCACAACGGCAAGCTGGACCGCAAGGCCCTGCCCAAACCCGACCCGGCTCAGGGCGGCGAGGCTTATCAAGCGCCGCAAACCAGTTTGCAGCGCCAGCTCGCGGCGATCTGGGAAGACGTCTTGCAAAGCGCGCCTGTCGGCCTGGGCGAGCACTTCTTCGAGCGCGGCGGACACTCGCTGATGGCCACCCAGGTCATCTCCCGGGTCCGTCATGAGCTGCACCTGGAAGTGCCGCTGCGTACCTTGTTCGAGCAGCCGACCCTGGGCGCTTTCGCCGCCGCCTGCGCCGAGGTGCAAGGGGCCGGCACGCCGCCGATGCAGGTCCTGGAACGTGGCCAGCCGCTGGCGTTGTCCTATGCCCAGGAACGCCAGTGGTTCCTCTGGCAGCTGGAGCCCGACAGCGCCGCCTACCATGTGCCCAGCGCCCTGCGCCTGAAGGGCCGGTTGGACCTGGACGCCTTGCAGCGCTGTTTCGACAGCCTGCTGGCGCGTCACGAAAGTCTGCGTACCCGCCTGTTGCAGGACGGCGAACGCACCGTGCAGGTGATCGACGCCGAAGGGGCCATCGCGATCCGTTTGACCGATGCCGACGAAGCCCGGCTGGAAAGCCTGGTGGACGAGGAAATCGCCCGGCCGTTCGACCTGGAACAGGGCCCGCTGTTGCGGGTCAGCCTGCTGCGCTTGGGTGCGGAGGAGCATGTGCTGGTGCTGGTCCAGCACCATATCGTCTCCGACGGCTGGTCTATGCAGATCATGATCGATGAGCTGGTGCAGCTGTACGCCGCTTACCGTGAGGGCCAGGACCTGCAATTGCCGGCGCTGCCGATCCAGTACGCCGACTACGCACAGTGGCAGCGCAACTGGATGGAAGCAGGGGAGAAGGCACGCCAGCTGGATTACTGGCAGGCCCTGCTGGGGGGCGAACAGCCGGTGCTGGAATTGCCCCTGGACCGTCCACGCCCGGCGGTGCAGAGCCATCGTGGCGCGCGCCTGGATCTGGCGCTGGAGCCGGAACTGGTGCAGCAGCTCAAGGCCCTGGCCCAGCGCGAAGGCGTGACGATGTTCATGCTGTTGCTGGCCGCGTTCCAGACCCTGCTGTACCGCTACAGCGGCCAGGCGGATATCCGCATCGGCGTGCCGATCGCCAACCGCAACCGGGTGGAAACCGAACATCTGCTCGGCTTCTTCGTCAACACCCAGGTGCTCAAGGCCGATATCGACGCTCAGATGACCTTTGTCGGGCTGTTGCAGCAGGTCAGGCAGCGCGCGCTGCAAGCGCAGAGCCATCAGGACCTGCCGTTCGAGCAACTGGTGGAGGCGCTGCAACCCGAGCGCAGCCTGAGCCACAACCCGCTGTTCCAGGTGATGTTCAACCATCAGAGCGACGCGCGTAACGCCCGGCAACTGCCCGGCCTGCTGATGGAAGGCTTGCAGTGGAACAGCCACACCGCGCAGTTCGACCTCAACCTGGATACCCAGGAGACTGCCGAAGGTCTCTGGGCCTCCTTGACCTACGCCACCGACCTGTTCGAAGCGGCCACCGTGGAACGCCTGATGCAGCACTGGCAGAACCTGCTGCGGGCCGTGGCGACTCAAGCCAGCGCGCGCCTGGACGACCTGCCGTTGCTCAGCGAAGCGCAGTGGCAGCAGATCGTGCATCAGTGGAACGCCACGGCGACCGCTTATCCACAGGACCGGGGCGTGCATCAGTTGTTCGAAGCCCAGGTGCTGGCGCAACCGCAGGCCATTGCCCTGCACTGCAACGGCGAGTCGCTGAGCTATGCCGAACTGAACCGCCGCGCCAACCGCCTGGCCCATCGCCTGATGGACGCCGGGGTCGGTCCGGACGTGCGGGTGGCGGTGGCGCTGGAGCGTTCGGTGGAGATGGTGGTCGGCCTGCTGGCCACCCTCAAGGCCGGCGGCGCCTATGTGCCGCTCGATCCGCAATACCCGGCCGAGCGCCTGGCCTTCATGCTCGAAGACAGCCGCGCCCAGGTGCTGCTGACCCAGGAGCGTCTGCGCGAGCGCCTGCAACTGCCGAGCGGCCCGCGGGTGCTGCTGGTGGACGGGCCGGTTGCCGAAGCCGGGTGCAGCGACGAGAACCCGAACCTGGTGCTGTCGCCGGAGCATCTGGCGTATGTGATCTACACCTCGGGCTCCACCGGCAGGCCCAAGGGCGTGATGATCCGTCATCAGGCGCTGAGCAGCTTCACCAGCGGCATGGCCGCTATCCTGGAGATCGGCCGTGACGAGCGGATGCTGTCGCTGACCACCTTCTCCTTCGACATCTTCGCCCTGGAACTCTATGTACCGCTGAGCGTGGGCGCGACCGTGGTGCTGGGCGACAAGGAGCTTTCGCTGGACCCGCAAGCGATCCTCGACCTGCTGCAGGCCCAGGCGGCCAGCGTGGTGCAGGCCACGCCCTCGACCTGGCGCATGCTGCTCGACAGCGAACGGCGTTCCCTGCTGCGCGGCATCAAGTGCCTGTGCGGCGGCGAGGCGCTGGCGAACGACCTGGCCCAGCGCATGCTCGACCTGCAAGGCACGGTGTGGAACCTCTACGGCCCGACCGAAACCACCATCTGGTCGGCGGCCTATCGTCTGTGCGACGCCCAGCCCTTTGTCGGCCGGCCGATTGCCAATACCTCGCTATTCATCCTCAGCGCCGACCTGGCGCCGTGCCCGGTGGGGGCGGCCGGCGAGCTGCTGATCGGCGGCGTCGGCCTGGCCCGTGGTTACCACGGCCGGGCGGCGCTGACCGCCGAGCGCTTCGTGCCCGATCCGTTTGCCGGTTCGGGCGAGCGGCTGTACCGCACCGGCGATCTGGCGCGTTATCGCGCTGATGGCGTGGTCGAGTACATCGGCCGGGTCGACCATCAGGTGAAGGTGCGTGGTTTCCGCATCGAGCTGGGTGAAATCGAAAGCTGCCTGCGTGACCAGGCCGAGGTCCGCGAAGCGGCGGTGCTGGCCGAGAACGATCGACTGGTCGCCTACCTGGTGACCCACGACGCGACCACCGAGGCGGATCAGGCGGTGCTGCGCGAGCGGTTCAAGGCAGCCCTGCGCGAATCGTTGCCGGACTACATGGTGCCGGCCTACCTGCTGTTCCTCGAGCGCATGCCGCTGACGCCGAACGGCAAGCTGGACCGCAAGGCCCTGCCAAAACCGGACGCCAGCCTGTTGCAGAAACGCCATGTGCCGGCGGTCAGCGAAAAAGAACAACAGGTCGCGGCGATCTGGGCCGATGTCTTGGGCGCCCGGCAGGTCGGCCTGGAAGACCACTTCTTCGAGCTGGGCGGTCACTCCCTGCTGGCCACGCGGGTGGTTTCGCGGGTGCGCCAGGCGCTGGGCATCGAGGTCGCGCTGAAGACCCTGTTCGAGCAACCGCTGCTGGGGGATTTCGTCAACGCGCTGGGCAACGTGGCCAGCGAGGTTCCGGCGATCCACAAGGTCAGCCGCGACCTGCCGTTGCCGCTGTCCTATGCCCAGGAACGCCAGTGGTTCCTCTGGCAGCTGGAGCCGCAGAGCGCCGCCTACCATATCCCGAGCGCCCTGCGCCTGAAGGGCCGGCTGGGCCAGGCCGCGTTGCAGCGCAGCTTCGACACCCTGGTGGCGCGCCATGAAAGCCTGCGCACCCGCCTGCAGCAGGATGGCCAGCGCACGGTGCAGGTGATTCGCGCCGAGGCAACCCTCAACATCGCGCTGGCGACAACCGACGAGGCCAGCCTCAAGGCCCGGGTGGTGGAGGAGATTACCCGGCCGTTCGATTTGCAGCTGGGGCCGCTGTTGCGGGTCAAGCTGCTGCGCCTGGCCGAGGACGAGCATGTGCTGGTGCTGGTGCAGCACCACATCGTCTCCGATGGCTGGTCGATGCAGATCATGGTCGATGAGCTGGTGCAGCTGTACGGCGCCTACAGCCAAGGCCAGGACCTGCACTTGCCGGCGCTGCCGATCCAGTACGCGGACTACGCCATATGGCAACGCCAGTGGATGGAAGCCGGCGAGAAAGAGCGCCAGCTGGACTACTGGATGGGCCAGCTGGGCGGCGAGCAGCCAGTGCTGGAATTGCCGTTCGATCACCCGCGTCCGGCGATCCAGAGCCACCGTGGCGCGCGCCTGGACCTGCGGCTGGATGCGCAGTTGCTGGCGGACCTCCAGACCCTGGCCCAGGGCGAGGGCGTGACCCTGTTCATGCTGTTGCTGGCTTCGTTCCAGGCCCTGCTGCATCGCTACAGCGGCCAGGAAGACATTCGCGTCGGCGTGCCGATCGCCAACCGTAACCGGGTCGAGACCGAGCGTCTGATCGGTTTCTTCGTCAACACCCAGGTGCTCAAGGCCGATATCGACGGGCAAATGACGGTTGCCCAGTTGCTGCAACAGGTCAAGCAGCGCGCGCTGGAGGCCCAGGCCCACCAGGACCTGCCGTTCGAGCAACTGGTGGAGGCGCTGCAACCCGAGCGCAGCCTGAGCCTCAGCCCGCTGTTCCAGGTGATGTTCAACCACCGGGTGACCTCGGCCGATAGCCAATTGCAGTCCATGGCGCAACTGGATATCGAGGTGGTGACCTGGGACGAGGGCGTGGCCCAGTTCGACCTGGCCCTGGATATCGAGGAGGCGCCGGCCGAGCTGCGCGCGTCCCTGAGTTATGCCACCGATCTGTTCGAGGCCGCGACCATCGAGCGCATGGCCCGGCACTGGCAGAACCTGTTGCAAGGCATGGTCGCCGACCGGCAGCAGAGCGTTGCCCAGGTGGTGCTGCTCGACGATAGCGAACAGCAGCAGATCCTGGCGTTGTGGGATCGCACGGACTCCGGCTTCTCGGCCAAGCGTCTGGTGCATGAACTGGTGGCTGACCGCGCCCGGGAAAACCCGGAAGCGGTGGCAGTGATCTTTGGCGATCAGCAGTTGAGCTACGGCGAGCTGGAGCGTAGCGCCAACCGCCTGGCCCGGGCGCTGATGGCCCGTGGCGTCGGCCCGGAAGTGCGGGTGGCGATCGCCATGCCGCGCAGCGCGGAAATCATGGTGGCCTTCCTTGCGGTACTCAAAGCTGGCGGTGTGTATGTGCCGCTGGACGTGGAATACCCGCGTGATCGCCTGCTGTACATGATGCAGGACAGCCGCGCCAAGTTGCTGCTGACCCATACCGCGGTGTCGCAGCAGCTGCCAATCCCGGACGGGCTGGACAGCCTGGCGGTGGACCGCATCCAGGACTGGGCAGGGGAGGACGACAGTGCGCCGAACGTGGCGCTGGATGGCGACAACCTGGCCTATGTGATCTACACCTCCGGTTCCACCGGCATGCCGAAAGGCGTGGCGGTATCTCACGGTCCTTTGGTAGCGCACATCATCGCCACCGGCGAGCGGTATGAAATGACCCCGGCGGATTGCGAACTGCACTTCATGTCCTTCGCTTTCGACGGTTCCCACGAAGGCTGGATGCACCCGCTGATCAACGGCGCCCGGGTACTGATCCGCGACGACAGCCTGTGGCTGCCGGAACACACCTACGCGCAGATGCATCGCCACGGTGTGACTGTGGGGGTGTTCCCGCCGGTGTACCTGCAACAACTGGCCGAACATGCCGAGCGCGACGGCAACCCACCGGCGGTGCGGGTGTACTGCTTTGGCGGCGACGCGGTGGCGCAATCCAGCTACGACCTGGCCTGGCGCGCCTTGCGCCCGACCTACCTGTTCAACGGCTACGGCCCGACCGAAACCGTGGTCACGCCGCTGCTGTGGAAGGCGCGCAAGGGCGATCCATGCGGCGCGGCCTATGCACCGATTGGCGAGCTATTGGGCAACCGCAGCGGCTACGTGTTGGACGCCCAGCTCAACCTGCAACCGATCGGCGTCGCCGGTGAGCTGTACCTCGGCGGCGAAGGCGTGGCCCGCGGTTACCTGGAGCGTCCGGCGCTGACCGCCGAGCGTTTTGTCCCGGATCCGTTTGGTGCCCCCGGCAGCCGTGTGTACCGCAGCGGCGACCTGACCCGTGGTCGTCCGGACGGTGTGGTGGATTACCTGGGTCGGGTCGACCATCAGGTGAAGATCCGCGGTTTCCGTATCGAGCTGGGCGAGATCGAAGCGCGCCTGCGCGAGCAGGACTCGGTGCGCGAAGCGGTGGTGGTGGCCCAGGCCGGGCCGAGCGGCAAGCAACTGGTGGGTTACATCGTCACCCTGGATCCGACAGTGGCCGCGGATGTTGCCGCCCAGGCGACGTGCCGCGAAGCCCTGCGTCGGGCGCTGAAGGCCCGCTTGCCGGACTACATGGTGCCGGCGCACCTGATGTTCCTGGAAAGCATGCCGCTGACCCCCAACGGCAAGCTGGACCGCAAGGGTTTGCCACTGCCGGACGCCAGCCTGTTGCAACAGGAGTACGTGGCGCCGCAGAGCGAACTGGAACAACAGATCGCGGCGATCTGGGCCGAAGTCCTGGGTTTGCCACGGGTCGGTTTGAACGATCACTTCTTCGAGCTGGGCGGCCATTCCCTGCTGGCGACCCAGATCACCTCGCGGGTGCATGCCGAGCTGGGGCTTGAAGTGCCGTTGGCCGCGCTGTTCCACACCGAATCACTGCAGGCCTATGCCCAGGCCGCCGGCGATTGCCGGTCGGGCAGTGCTGCCGATTTTGATGATCTTAGAGATTTCTTGAGCGAACTTGAGGCGATTTGAACAATGCTTTCCAATGAAAATATCGATCTGGTGTCTCGCTTCGTTCGCCTGCCTCTGGAACAACGCAAGCTGTTTTACAAACGGCTGCAAAGCCGTGGCATGAGCTTCGCTCAGTTGCCGATTGCCCCGACCCGCATGGCGGTCGACCGCCTGCCGCTGTCCTATGCCCAGGAACGCCAGTGGTTCCTCTGGCAGCTGGAGCCGGACAGCGTCACCTATCACATACCCAGCGCCCTGCGCCTGAAAGGCCGGCTGGACCAGGCCGCGTTGCAGCGCAGTTTCGACGCCCTGGTGGCGCGCCATGAAAGCCTGCGCACCCGTTTGCAGGTGGACGCCGAGCGCACGCTGCAGGTGGTCGATGCCCAGGCCCGCGTCGAGATCGTGCGGGTTGAGGCCGAGGGCGCCGACGATGTGCGGCTCAAGACTCTGGTGGAAGCGGAAATCGCCCGGCCCTTCGACTTGCAGCGGGGCCCGCTGCTGCGGGTCAGGCTGCTGCGCCTGGCCGAGGACGAACATGTGCTGGTGCTGGTGCAGCACCATATCGTTTCCGATGGCTGGTCGATGCAGGTGATGGTGGCCGAGCTGGTGCAGTTGTACGCCGCCTATAGCCAAGGCCAGGACCTGCAATTGCCGGCGCTGCCGATCCAGTACGCCGACTACGCGCTGTGGCAACGCAGCTGGATGGAAGCGGGGGAGAAGGAGCGTCAGCTGGGTTACTGGTGCGCCCTGCTGGGGGGCGAGCAGCCGGTGCTGGAGCTGCCCCTGGACCACCCGCGCCCGGCGGTGCAGAGCCAGCGCGGCGCGCGTCTCGACCTGAAGCTGGAGGCGTCGCTGGCGGCGGGCCTCAAAGGCCTGGCGCAGCGCGAAGGCGTGACCCTGTTCATGCTCCTGCTGGCCTCGTTCCAGACCCTGCTGTACCGCTACAGCGGCCAGTCGGATATCCGCATCGGCGTGCCGATCGCCAACCGCAACCGGGTCGAGACCGAGCACCTGATCGGCTTCTTCGTCAACACCCAGGTGCTCAAGGCCGATCTCGACGGGCAGATGACGGTTGCCCAGCTGTTGCAACAGGTCAAGCAGCGCGCGTTGGAGGCCCAGGCCCACCAGGACCTGCCGTTCGAGCAACTGGTCGAGGCGCTGCAACCCGAGCGCAGCCTGAGCCACAACCCGCTGTTCCAGGTGATGTTCAACCACCAGGCCGACGCCCGTGGCGCCCGCGCCGAACAGCAGTTGCCCGGCCTGCGCGTGGAAGGCCTGGAGTGGGACAGCCACACCACCCACTTCGACCTGAGCCTGGACACCCAGGAGTCCGGCGACGACCTCTGGGCATCCCTGACCTACGCCACCGACCTGTTCGAGGCGGCCACCGTGGAGCGCCTGGCGCAGCATTGGCAAGGGCTGCTGCGCGGCATGCAGGGTAGTTCGCAGAAACTGATCGGCGAGCTGCCGCTGCTGAGCGCGGACGAACAGCGGCGTATGGTCCAGGAGTGGAATGCCGGCGCCACCGTCACGGCGCAAGGGCCTGTGCATCGACTATTCGAGGCGCAGGCCCGGCAGCGTCCCGATGCCGTGGCCCTGCTGCTGGACGAGCAGCGCATGAGCTATGCCGAACTGAACCGCCAGGCCAACCGCCTGGCGCATTACCTGATCGACCAGGGCGTCGGCCCGGAAGTGTTGGTGGGGGTCGCGGTCGAGCGTTCCTTCGCCATGGTGGTCAGCCTGCTGGCGGTGCTCAAGGCCGGCGGCGCCTATGTGCCGCTGGACCCGGAATATCCCCGCGAGCGCCTGGTACACATGCTCGAAGACAGCGCCGTGCGCCTGGTGCTGACCCAGTCCCACCTGCGCCAGCGCCTGCCCTTGCCGGCCGACCTGGCGGCCCTGGATATCGACCTGGCGGACGGGCAACTGGCGTCGTGCGCCGAGAGCGATCCGGGGCTGGCGGTCGACCCGCACAACCTGGCGTATGTGATCTACACCTCGGGTTCCACCGGCAAGCCCAAGGGCGTGGCCATCGATCACGCCGCCCTGAGCGAGTTCACCGGCATCGCCGCGTGTTATTCGCGGCTGTCCCAGGATGACCGCGTCCTGCAATTCGCCACCCTGAACTTCGACGGTTTCGTCGAGCAGCTGTACCCGGCCCTGACCCATGGCGCCAGCGTGGTCCTGCGCGGTCCCGAACTGTGGGACAGCGCCCGCCTGTACAGCGAAATCATCCGCCAGGGCATTACCCTGGCCGACTTGCCGACCGCCTACTGGAACCTGTTCCTGCTCGATTGCCTGGCGGCCGGCCCGCGCGCCTACGGGGCCTTGCGCCAGGTGCATATCGGCGGCGAAGCGATGCCCCTCGACGGTCCTGCCCAGTGGCGCCGGGCCGGCCTGGAGCAGGTGCGGTTGCTCAACACCTATGGCCCGACCGAGGCCACCGTGGTCTCCAGCGTGCTGGACTGCTCCGCGGCCGACCCGGTCATGGGCGCCACGGCCAGCCCGATCGGCCGCTCGTTGCCGGGGCGGGCCCTGTATGTGCTGGACCGCGACCTCAACCTGTTGCCGGTGGGAGCGGTGGGCGAACTCTATATCGGCAGCGCCAGCGGCCTGGCACGGGCCTACCTGCAGCGCCCGCTGCTGACGGCCGAGCGCTTCATGCCCGATCCGTTCGGCGCGGCGGGCGAGCGTCTGTACCGCACCGGCGACCTGGCGCGCTACCGCGCCGACGGGGTGATCGAGTACGTCGGCCGGGTCGACCATCAGGTGAAGATTCGTGGTTTCCGTATCGAGCTGGGGGAAATCGAAGCCTTGCTGCTGGCCCAGGCCGAGGTGCGCGAAGCCGTGCTGCTGGCCGCCGACAGCCAGCTGATCGGCTATGTGGTGGCCACCCGGCCGCTGACATCGCCAGAGCAGCAACAGGCCCTGGGCGAGCGGCTCAAGGCCGCGTTGCGCGAGCAATTGCCGGACTACATGGTGCCCGCGCACCTGCTGTTTCTGGAGCGCATGCCGCTCAACCCCAACGGCAAGCTGGACCGTCAGGCCCTGCCGCAACCGGACGCCAGCCAGGCGCAGCAGGCCTGGATCGCGCCGGTGAGCGCGCTGGAGCAACAGGTGGCGGCGATCTGGGCGGATATCCTGGGGGCCGAACGCATTGGCCTGACCGATCACTTTTTCGAGCTGGGCGGCCACTCCCTGCTGGCCATGCAGGTGGTCTCGCGCCTGCGCCATACCCTGGGGCTGGAAGTGCCGCTCAGGACCCTGTTCGAGCAGCCGCGCCTCGAAGGTTTCGTCCGCGCCTTGCCGGCCGGCGATGCCGAGGGCGCCCAGGCGCCGGCCATGCCGCCGGTCGAGCGCGGCCAGCCCCTGGTCTTGTCCTATGCCCAGGAGCGCCAGTGGTTCCTCTGGCAGCTGGAGCCGCAGAGCGCGGCCTACCATATCCCGAGTGCCCTGCGCCTGAAGGGCCGGCTGGACCAGGCCGCTCTGCACCGCAGCTTCGACACCCTGGTGGCGCGCCATGAAAGCCTGCGCACCCACCTGCAACAGGACGGCCAGCGCACGGTGCAGGTGATTCGCGCCGAGGCGTCTGTCGATATCGCTCTGGTCGATGCCGAGGGCGTCGATGAGGCCCAGCTGAAAACCCGGGTCGAAGCGGAAATCGCCCGGCCGTTCGATCTGGAGCGGGGCCCACTGTTGCGGGTCAAGCTGCTGCGCTTGAGCGAGGAGGAGCATGTGCTGGTGCTGGTGCAGCACCACATCGTCTCCGATGGCTGGTCGATGCAGATCATGGTCGACGAGCTGGTGCAGCTGTACGCGGCCTACAGCCAGGGTCAGGACCTGCAGTTGCCGGTCTTGCCGATCCAGTACGCGGACTACGCCGCATGGCAGCGCGGGTGGATGGAAGCCGGCGAAAGAGAACGCCAGCTGGACTACTGGATGGGCCAGCTGGGCGGCGAGCAGCCGGTGCTGGAATTGCCGTTCGACCATCAGCGCCCGGCGGTGCAAAGCCATCGCGGCGCGCGCCTGGGCATCGCCCTGGACCCGCTGCTGGCCACCCAGCTCAAGGCCATGGCCCAGCAGCAGGGCGTGACCCTGTTCATGCTGTTGCTGGCTTCGTTCCAGACCCTGTTGCACCGCTACAGCGGTCAGGAAGACATTCGCGTCGGCGTGCCGATCGCCAACCGCAACCGGGTCGAGACCGAGCGCCTGATCGGCTTCTTCGTCAACACCCAGGTGCTCAAGGCCGATATCGACGGGCAAATGACGGTTGCCCAGCTGCTGCAACAGGTCAAGCAGCGCGCGTTGGAGGCCCAGGCCCACCAGGACCTGCCGTTCGAGCAACTGGTGGAGGCGCTGCAACCCGAGCGCAGCCTGAGCCACAACCCGCTGTTCCAGGTGATGTTCAACCACCAGACCGACGCCCGTGGCGCTCGTGCCGAGCAACAGTTGCCCGGCCTGCGGGTCGAGGGCCTGGAGTGGGACAGCCGCACCGCGCATTTCGATCTGGACTTGGATATCCAGGAAGCCGAGGAGGGCATCTGGGCCTCCCTGGGTTATGCCCTGGACCTGTTCGAACCGGCCACGGTGGCACGCATGGCCCGGCACTGGCAGAACCTGTTGCAGGCCATGGTCGCCGATCCACGGCAGAGCATCGGCCAGTTGAACCTGCTCGACAGCGCCGAACGGCAGCAGATCCTGGCGTTGTGGGATCGCACGGACTCCGGCTTCCCGGCCAAGCGTCTGGTACATGAACTGGTGGCTGACCGCGCCCGGGAAAACCCGGAAGCGGTGGCAGTGATCTTTGGCGATCAGCAGTTGAGCTACGGCGAGCTGGAGCGTAGCGCCAACCGCCTGGCCCGGGCGCTGATGGCCCGTGGCGTCGGCCCGGAAGTGCGGGTGGCGATCGCCATGCCGCGCAGCGCGGAAATCATGGTGGCCTTCCTTGCGGTACTCAAAGCTGGCGGTGTGTATGTGCCGCTGGACGTGGAATACCCGCGTGATCGCCTGCTGTACATGATGCAGGACAGCCGCGCCAAGTTGCTGCTGACCCATACCGCGGTGTCGCAGCAGCTGCCAATCCCGGACGGGCTGGACAGCCTGGCGGTGGACCGCATCCAGGACTGGGCAGGGGAGGACGACAGTGCGCCGAACGTGGCGCTGGATGGCGACAACCTGGCCTACGTGATCTACACCTCCGGCTCCACCGGCCTGCCGAAAGGCGTGGCGGTCTCCCACGGTCCGCTGGTAGCGCACATCATCGCCACCGGCGAGCGGTATGAAATGACCCCGGCGGATTGCGAGCTGCACTTCATGTCCTTCGCTTTCGACGGTTCCCACGAAGGCTGGATGCACCCGCTGATCAACGGCGCCCGGGTGCTGATCCGCGATGACAGCCTGTGGCTGCCGGAACACACCTACGCACAGATGCATCGCCACGGTGTGACTGTGGGGGTGTTCCCGCCGGTGTACCTGCAACAACTGGCCGAACATGCCGAGCGCGACGGCAACCCACCGGCGGTGCGGGTGTACTGCTTTGGCGGCGACGCGGTGGCGCAATCCAGCTACGACCTGGCCTGGCGCGCCTTGCGCCCGACCTACCTGTTCAACGGCTACGGCCCGACCGAAACCGTGGTCACGCCGCTGCTGTGGAAGGCGCGCAAGGGCGATCCATGCGGCGCGGCCTATGCACCGATTGGCGAGCTATTGGGCAACCGCAGCGGCTACGTGTTGGACGCCCAGCTCAACCTGCAACCGATCGGCGTCGCCGGTGAGCTGTACCTCGGCGGCGAAGGCGTGGCCCGCGGTTACCTGGAGCGTCCGGCGCTGACCGCCGAGCGTTTTGTCCCGGATCCGTTTGGTGCCCCCGGCAGCCGTGTGTACCGCAGCGGCGACCTGACCCGTGGTCGTCCGGACGGTGTGGTGGATTACCTGGGTCGGGTCGACCATCAGGTGAAGATCCGCGGTTTCCGTATCGAGCTGGGCGAGATCGAAGCGCGCCTGCGCGAGCAGGACTCGGTGCGCGAAGCGGTGGTGGTGGCCCAGGCCGGGCCGAGCGGCAAGCAACTGGTGGGTTACATCGTCACCCTGGATCCGACAGTGGCCGCGGATGTTGCCGCCCAGGCGACGTGCCGCGAAGCCCTGCGTCGGGCGCTGAAGGCCCGCTTGCCGGACTACATGGTGCCGGCGCACCTGATGTTCCTGGAAAGCATGCCGCTGACCCCCAACGGCAAGCTGGACCGCAAGGGTTTGCCACTGCCGGACGCCAGCCTGTTGCAACAGGAGTACGTGGCGCCGCAGAGCGAATTGGAACAACAGATCGCCGCGATCTGGGCCGAAGTCCTGCGCCTGCCCCAGGTCGGCCTGAACGACAACTTCTTCGAACTGGGCGGCGACTCGATCATCTCGATCCAGGTGGTCAGCCGCGCCCGTCAGGCGGGCATTCGCTTCACGCCCAAGGACCTGTTCCAGCACCAGACCGTGCAGAGCCTGGCCGCAGTCGCACGCCAGGGGACCGAGGGGCTGTCGATCGATCAGGCCGCGCTGAGCGGCGAGCTGTTGCTGCTGCCGATCCAGCAGGCGTTCTTCGAGGACGAGATCGCCGAGCGTCATCACTGGAACCAGTCGGTGGTGCTGCAACCCCATGAGCGCCTGGACCCGGCGATCCTCACCCAGGCCCTGCAAGCACTGATCGTGCAGCACGACGCGCTGCGTTCGCAGTTCGTGGCCGATGCCTCCGGCTGGCACGCGGCCTATCGTCCGGCCGAGCAGCATCAGGCCGACCAGGTGCTGTGGCAGAGCGCGCTGCAAGGCGTCGAGGAGCTCGCCGCCCTCGGCGAAGAAGCCCAGCGCAGCCTGGACCTCGGCGCGGGCCCGCTGTTGCGCGCGGTCCTCGCCGAGCTGGCCGACGGTTCCCAGCGCTTGCTGCTGGTGATCCATCACCTGGTGGTGGACGGGGTGTCGTGGCGCATCCTGCTGGAGGACTTGCAGAGCGCCTATCGCCAGCTGGCCCGTGACACCGCCGTGGTGCTGCCGGCCAAGACCAGTTCGACCCGCGACTGGGCCCGGCACCTGCAGGGCTATGCCCAGGGCGCGGCCCAGGAACGCGAGCTGGCCTGGTGGCAGGAGCAATTGCAGGGGGGCCGGGCCGAGCTGCCGTGCGCCAACCCGGACGCCAGCCTGAGCAACCGCCATGCCCTGAGCGTGACCACCCACCTGGACCAGGCCTTCACCCGCAAGCTGTTGCAGGATGCGCCGGCGGCCTATCGCACCCAGATCAACGATCTGCTGCTGACCGCCCTGGCGCGGGTCATCGGGCGCTGGAGCGGCCACGAGTCGACCCTGATCCGCCTGGAGGGCCACGGTCGCGAAGAGCTGTTCGACGACATCGACCTGACGCGCACCGTGGGCTGGTTCACCAGTATCTATCCGGTGAAGCTGGTGCCGGCGCCGACCCTGGCCGACTCGCTCAAGGCGATCAAGGAGCAACTGCGGGCGATTCCCGACAAGGGCATCGGTTTCGGCGCCCTGCGTTACCTGGGCAGCCCGCGGATCCGCGAAGCGCTGGGCCGGCTGCCGCGGCCGCGGATCACCTTCAACTACCTCGGCCAGTTCGATGCCAGCTTCGAGGGCGGCGAGGCCGAAGGGCTGTTCGCGCCGTCCGGCGACTCCGCCGGCGCCGAGCAGAGCCCGGAGGCGGCGCTGGGCAACTGGCTGGAAATCAACGGTCAGGTGTACGGTGGCGAGCTGAACCTGAACTGGAGCTTCAGCCAGGCAATGTTCGACGAGGCGACTATCCAGCAACTGGCCGACGACTACGCCGAGGAACTCAAGGCGCTGATCGAGCATTGCTGCCAGAGCGAGAACCGTGGCGCCACGCCGTCGGACTTCCCGCTGGCCAGGCTGGGCCAGGAACAGCTTGATGGCTTGTTATTGCCGATCCAGCAGGTGGAGGACATTTATCCGTTGTCGCCGATGCAGCAGGGCATGCTGTTCCAGTCCCTGTACGGGCAGGGCTCGGGCGACTACATCAACCAGATGCGGGTCGATGTGCAGGGCCTGGACGTCGGGCGCTTCCAGGCGGCCTGGCAGGTGGCGCTGGAGCACCACGATATCCTGCGCAGCGCTTTCCTCTGGCAGGCGGAGCTGGAGCAGCCGCTGCAAGTGGTCTACAAGCAGCGGCAAGTGCCCCTGGTCGAACATGACTGGCAGCACCGCGCGGACCAGGCGCAAGCCCTCGACAACCTGGCCGAAGCGGCCAGGACCCAGGGCTTCGTCCTGGAACAGGCGCCCTTGCTGAGCCTGGTGGTGGTGCGCACCGGCGCCGACAGCCATCACCTGATCTACACCAACCATCACATCCTGATGGACGGCTGGAGCGGTTCGCAGCTGTTCGGCGAGGTGTTGCAACACTATGCCGGCGAGACCCTGCGCGCGCCTGTCGGGCGTTATCGCGACTACATCGCCTGGCTGCAGGCGCAGGACCGTTCGATCAGCGAAACCTTCTGGAAAGGCCAGTTGGCTGGCCTCGAGGAACCGACGCGGCTGGCCCGTGGCGTCGCCCAGGACGCGGCTGTCGCGCTGGTCAACGGCGCCCACCGCCTGAGCCTCGATCGCGACCAGACCGAGCGCCTCAAGGCGTTCGCCCAGGGCAACAAGGTCACCCTCAACACCCTGGTGCAAAGTGCCTGGCTATTGTTGCTGCAACGCCATACCGGCCAGCGCACCGTCGCCTTCGGCGCGACGGTGGCCGGGCGTCCGGCGGAATTGCAGGGGATCGAGCAACAGGTCGGCCTGTTCATCAACACCCTGCCGGTGGTGGCCACGCCAAGCCCGCAGATGTGGGTGGGCGAATGGCTGCAACAGCTGCAGGAGCAGAACCTGCGCCTGCGCGAGCAGGAACACACGCCGTTGTTCGAGATCCAGCGCTGGGCCGGGCTGGGTGGCGAAGCGCTGTTCGACAGCATCCTGGTGTTCGAGAACTACCCGGTGTCCGAGGCACTGGAGCAGGGCTCGCCAGCGGGCCTGCGTTTTGGCGCCATCGAGAGCCTGGAGCAGACCCACTATCCATTGACCGTGTTGCTGGCCATCGGCGAAACCCTGGTGCTGGAATTCAACTATGACCGCCAGGCCTTCGGCGCGCAGGACATCGAGCAACTGGCCGAGCACTTCCGGCAACTGCTGCTGGCCCTGGCCACGCCTGAGCCGCAGCGCCTCGCGGACCTGCCGTCGTTGCCGGTCGCGCAGCGCCAGCGGATGGTCCATGACTGGAACGCCACGGCCCGCGATTACCCGCTGCAACGGGGCGTGCACCAGCTGATCGAGGATCAGGTGCTGCGCAGCCCGGATGCGCCGGCGCTGGCCTTCGGCGAGCAACAGCTGAGTTATGCCCAGCTGAACCGCCGCGCCAACCGCCTGGCCCATCGCCTGATGGCCGCCGGTGTCGGTCCCGATGTGCTGGTGGGGCTGGCGCTGGAGCGTTCCATCGAGATGGTGGTCGGCTTGCTGGCGGTGCTCAAGGCCGGTGGCGCCTATGTGCCGCTGGACCCGGAATACCCGCGCGAACGCCTGGCCTATATGCTCGAAGACAGCGCGGTGAAGCTGCTGCTGACCCAGGATCACCTGCTGCAACGCCTGCCGATCCCGCACGACCTGGAGTGCCTGGTGCTGGATCAGGGGCAAGGCTGGCTCGAAGGCTACAGCGAGGACAATCCGCAGGTGGCGCTGGACGGGGAAAACCTCGCCTATGTGATCTACACCTCCGGCTCCACCGGGCAACCCAAGGGCGCGGGCAACCGTCATTCGGCACTGACCAACCGCCTGTGCTGGATGCAGGAGGCCTATGGCCTGGACGCGCACGACACGGTCTTGCAGAAGACCCCGTTCAGCTTCGACGTCTCGGTGTGGGAGTTCTTCTGGCCGCTGATGACCGGCTCGCGCCTGGTGGTGGCGGCGCCGGGGGATCACCGTGATCCGGAAAAGCTGGTGCGCCTGATCAACCGGCAGCAGGTCACGACCCTGCACTTCGTGCCTTCGATGCTGCAGGCGTTTCTTCAAGATCCGGCTGTAGCCTCCTGCCACAGCCTGCAACGGATTATCTGCAGCGGCGAAGCCTTGCCGGTGGATGCCCAGCAGCAGGTCTTCGCCAAGTTGCCGGCTGCCGGCCTGTACAACCTCTACGGCCCGACCGAGGCGGCGATCGACGTCACCCACTGGACCTGCGTCGACGAGGGGCGGGACGCGGTGCCAATAGGGGCACCGATCGCCAACCTGGGCTGCTATGTGCTGGACGGCAACCTCGAACCGGTGCCGGTGGGCGTGCTGGGCGAGCTGTACCTGGGCGGGGTCGGCCTGGCCCGTGGTTACCACCGGCGGCCGAGCCTGAGCGCCGAGCGTTTCGTGGCCCATCCGTTCGTCAGCGGCGAGCGCATGTACCGCACCGGCGACCTGGCCCGCTACCGCGCCGACGGGGTGATCGAATACGCCTGCCGTATCGACCATCAGGTCAAGCTGCGCGGTTTGCGCATCGAGTTGGGCGAGATCGAGGCCCGCCTGCTGGAACACGCCCTGGTGAGGGAGGCCGCGGTGCTGGCGGTAGAGGGCAAGCATCTGGTGGGCTACCTGGTGCTGCAGGAACACCCTGACGACTGGCGCGACACCCTGGCCGCGCACCTGGCGGCCCAGTTGCCGGACTACATGGTGCCGGCGCAATGGGTGGTGCTGGAGCAGATGCCCCTGAGCCCCAACGGCAAGCTGGACCGCAAGGCGCTGCCGAAACCCGACGCGCAGCAGGGCACGCAGGACTTCGAAGCGCCGCAAGGCGAGCTGGAGCAACAGCTCGCGGCGATCTGGAGCGAGGTGCTGGGCGTGGAGCGTGTCGGCCGGAGCGACAACTTCTTCGAACTGGGCGGCCACTCGCTGCTGGTGTTGATGCTCAAGGAACGGATTCGCAAGGCCAGCGGCATTGGCCTGTCGGTCAGCCAGCTGATGCTCAACCCGACCGTGCGCGGCCAGGCCAATTGCCTGCAAGGCAACGCGCGCAGCTCGTTGATCGTCAAGCTCAACAGCCAGATCCAGGGCACTCCGTTGTACCTGTTCCACCCCAGCTACGGCTCGGTGCATTGCTACAAGGCCATCGCCCTGGCGCTGCGCGAGCAGCGGCCGGTGATGGGCGTGATCTGCCGGGCCCTGGCCGAACAGGGGGGCGAAGTGCCGAGCTGGGAAGCCATGGTCGAGGACTACAGCAGGCAACTGCTGGACGCCCAGCCACAGGGCGCCTTCCGCCTGGCCGGATGGTCCCTGGGCGGCAACCTGGCGTTGGCAGTCGCCTATGCCCTGGAGCAGGCGGGGCGGCAGGTCGAGATGGTCGGCTGGATCGACTCCGCGCCGCCTGTCTGGCTCAAGCAGTACTGGGACGCGGCGGTGATCAGCGATGAGCGCGAGGTTTCGGCCAACGAACGGCGGGTGGCCTTGCTCGGGGTGATGTTCGGCGAATTCGCCGAGCCGATCCGCCAGTCCTGGCTGGACTGCCAGGCGGGGTCGGCGGACGAGGCCGAGCAATGGAGCCGTTTCTGCGCCTGGGCCGAACAGACCCTGGGCGACGCCTTCCGCGAGATCAAGGAAGAGTTGCTGCGAGGCAACGAGGCCGAGATCTCCTGGGAAGTCGACCGGACCCTGACCGAGCGTCTGGAACAGGCCGACTTCAAGCCGATCAAGGCGCCGATCAGTTGCTGGTGGGCGGGCCTGAGCCGGGCCGGCCAGCACAAGGAACTGATCGAGTCGAGCATGCGGCAGGTCATCGGCCAGTCCTGCGTGGCGCGTTCGGTGGTGATCGATACCGACCATGACCGGATCATCGACAACGCCGAGTTCGTGGAGAGCTTTGTCGCCGCCATGGAGTAAACGCCGCCAGGATAAAAAACGCCCCCGGTCGCTGTGGTGACCGGGGGCGTTTTTGTTTGTACGGCGGGGCAGCGGCTACAGGGGGGCCAGGGAATCCGGGGCAAACAAAAACGCCCTGGGAAGGTGGAACCTTCCCAGGGCTTGGGGGACGCGGGGGCGGGGTATCAGAAGTCCCAGCGGGTGGTGACCATGACGTTGCGTGGCTCACCGTAGATGGCCGAGTTATAGAAGCCGACGTTGGTGTAGTAGTACTTGTCGAAGATGTTGTTGACGTTGAGCGTCGCCGACAGGTTCTTGGTGATCTGGTAGCGGGTCATCAGGTCCACCACCCAGTAGGATTCCTGGGTGATGTCTTCATTCACGCCCTTGGGGCTGTTCCAGATTTGCTGCCAGGCCTTGTTCTGCCAGCGGGCACCGCCGCCGATGGTCATCTTGTCCAGGTCGCCAGTGAGCTTGTAGGTGGTGTAGAGGCTGAGCTGATCTTCGGGCTCGAAGGTCGAGAGCTTCACATCGTTGTCGTCGCGCACCACCTTGTGGGTGTAGCCGCCCTGCACCTGCCAGCCCGGAGCCAGTTCGCCGGACACTTCCAGTTCGTAGCCCTTGGTGGTCGCCTTGCTGCCCTTGTACGCGTAGTTGGGCGGCGTCGGGGTCTGGTTGTTGTAGGCATCGTCCGGTACCGAACGGTTGGTTTCCTTGACTTCGAAGTAGGCCAGGCTGGCGTTCAGGCGACCGTCGAAGAATTCGCTCTTGATGCCGATTTCGTAGTTCTTGCCTTCATCCGGCTCGATCAACTTGTTGTCGCGGTCGCGGTTGTAGTTCTCCTGGGGCATGAACACGTCGGTGTAGCTGGCGTAGACCGAGAAGTTATCGTTCAGGTCGTAGATTGCCCCGGCGTAGGGAATGAAGCGCCCGGATTCGGTGTAGGTCGGGGTCAAGCCGGTCAGGCTGTAGTTGACCACGCGCCCGCCCAGCAGGACTTTCAGGTCGTCGGTCACGTTCAGGCGGGTGGTCATGTAGACGCCGGTCTGGCGGATCACGTCGTCGGTGGGCTGCGACACCGGGCCCCAGTCGGGCTTGGGCAGGTTGCCGTGCCAGTTGTTGTAATCCACACGGTTGGGGACCGAGAAGGTTTCGTCCCAGTAACCCTTGCCTTTCCAGTGGGCCTTGCTGATCGAACCGCCGAGCACCAGGTCGTGGTCGCGGCCCAGCAGGCTGAACGGGCCGCTGACATAGAGGTCGGCCGAGTCGCTGGTGGTGTCGCCCTTGTAGCGCTGGGCGTTGATTTCGGCGCTGCCGTCGGGCAGCGGCTGGTCGAACTGGATGGAGCCCATCTGGGCGTCGTAACCGTTGTACTTGTGGTCCAGTTGCAGCTTGGTCACCCAGCCGTCGCCCAGGTCGTGTTCCAGGGTGGCGAAGACCGTGCGGGTGTACTGCTGCCAGCTGCTCCAGTCGGTGGCGTTGCTGAACGAGCGCTTGGCGCTGTTGTGTTCGCCCTTGGAGTTGATCAGCGGGAAGCTGCCGGACCAGGTGGAACCCTTGGGGTCGTTGTCCTGATAGTCGGCGCCCACGGTCAGCAGGGTGTCGGGTGACAGGTCGAACTCGAGGATGCCGTAGAACACCGAGTTTTTGGTCGAGTAGCGGTCGATGAACGAGTTCTTGTCCTGGTAGGCGGCCACGGCCCGGCCGCGGACGTTGCCGGTTTCGGTCAACGGGCCGCTGACATCCAGTTCGCTGCGGTAGTTGTCCCAGGAGCCCGCACCCAGGGTGGCGTGGCCCTGGAAGTCGGCGGTGGGCTTCTTGCGCACCAGGTTGATGGTGCCGCCCAGGGAACCGGCGCCGCTGAGCAGGCCGGATGCGCCCTTGAGCACTTCGATGCGGTCGTAGATCGCCATGTCGCTCAGGGTGTTGCCCGCCGAATAGGCGACGTTGCGCACGGCGGAGGGAATGCCGTCGTACTGGAAGTTGTTGATCGAGAAACCGCGGGAATAGTAGTTGGTCCGGTCGGTGTCGAACGCCGACACGGTGATGCCCGGGGTATGACGCATGACGGCGTCGACGCTGTTGAGGGCAAAGTCATCCATGTGCTGGCGGGTGACCACGCTGATCGACTGCGGGGTTTCGCGCAGGGTCAGCGGCAGGCGGGTGGCGGTGGCGATGGTGCCCGGGGTGTAGGAGCCGGTGCCTTCGGTCACGTTGCCCAACTGGTTGGCGGTCACTTGCGTCGGGCTCAGCTCGAGGCCCTCGGCGCCGGCACTGGTGGCGCTGAGGGTCAGCGAGTTGCCCTGCAGGCTGTAGCGGATGCCGCTGCCGGTCAGCAGGATGCCGATGGCCCGTTGCGCGTCCATCTTGCCCTTCACCGCGGTGCTCTGCTTGCCTTGTACGTCCTGCGGGCTATAGAGCACCTGCAGGTTGCTCTGCCGCCCGAACTCCTGCAGGGCACTGCCTAGCGATTGCACGGGAATGTCCAGCTCGATCTCTTGGGCCTGTACATAGCCGGCTACCGGCAGCGACACCGCAAGGGCCAGTGCGCTGGGGAGAAGCTTGATGTTCAGGGCCTTTCGCATGGATAGCGCTTTACTCAGGGGACTGAGACCGAGTACTGCTGGCATGGATGCGTTCTCTTCTATGTATAGGTTGGCAGGTGCTGGTATTTATTGCGGTTAATTCTCATTAACGATAGTGAGACGTTCCTTCATGAACAAACCGGAAAAAAAGATTCAGGCCGGTTGCATTTCGCGCACCACCTTGCCTGCGCGCAGACGGACCAGTTGGTCGGCGATATCGAAGTAGCGATCGTCGTGACTGATGACGATGATGGTCTTGCCCAGGCGCTTGAGGTCCGGCAGCAGCTCGGTGTAGAAGATCCGCCGGAAGGCCGGGTCCTGGTCCGCCGCCCATTCGTCGAACACCAGCACCGGGCGCCCTTCGAGCCAGGCGTTGACCAGGGCCAGGCGCTTGCGCTGGCCGGTGGAGAGGTCGGTGGTGGTAAAGGCGCCGTCCTTGATGCTGACCTTGTGCGCGATTTCCAGGCGGTCCAGGTATTGGGTGGCGCTGTCCAGTGACTGCTGGCCGCCGCCCTGGACCAGGTCGTCGAACAGGTAGTAGTCGGCGAACACGGTGGTGAACAGCTGGCGGTAGTCGTCCCGGGCCGGGTCGGTCACGGCCTCGCCGTTCAGGCGTATTTCCCCGGCCTGGGGTTGGTACAGCCCCAGCAGCAGTTTGATCAGGGTGGTCTTGCCGCAGCCGTTCTCGCCGACGATGAAGACGATATCGCCTTGCTTGATGTCCAGGTCGATCGGCCCCAGGTGGAACGGCTCGCTGCCTTCCACCGGTGGCGGGTTGTAGCTCACGCCACGCAGTTCGAGGCTGTGCACCACGGGTTTCGGCGCCTCGGTAGCGTCCAGCAGCAGATGGGGTTCGGGGGAGGAGAAGCGCGCGGACAGTTCGCTGATGCGGCCAAAGGCGATCTTCGCCTTGCCCACTACCGGCAGGTAGGCCACCAGGTTTTCCAGCGGGCCCTTCATGTACAGCAGCACCAGCACGAAGCCGGTGATCACGGTCGGGTCCGGGTTCGGGTTGTAGGCCTGCATGGCCAGGGCCAGGCCGATGACCACGAAGAACAGCATCGAGCCGAAGGTCTTGGCCAGGATATAGATGTTCACCGAACGCACCTGGATCGAGGCGATGCGATCCGCGGTTTCCTGGATGCGGTGGGTATTCATGCGGTAGCGGCGCGGCCGGTGCATGCGCAGTTCCTTGGCGCCCGAGGCAATGGCGTTGTAGTAGCGCTGCAACTCGTCTTCCTGGTCGCGGGCCAGGTCGAAGCCGCGGATCCCTTTGCCGCCGGCCACGTACTGCACGCTGGTGCCGATGATGATGGCGACCACCATCATCAGGAACATCGGCACCGACAGGTACGCCAGGTAGCCCAGGCAGCCCAGGGTGACGGTGGCGGCGATGGCCAGCGGGGTGAAGGCGAAGGAGAAGTCGCTGATGGTGTCGACGTCGTGGGTCAGCACCGGGATCAGCCGGTGGGAGCGGTAGCGTTCGATCTGGGCGATGGGCGCCGAGAGCACTTTTTCTCCCAGGTCTTTGCGCAGGGCGGCGATGATCCGCTGGCCCACATAGTTGGTGCCGATATCCGAGACGATCGAGCTGGTCAGGGCCAGCAGGCACAGGGCAGCGAAGGTCAGGACCACGCCCTGGGTCATGCCGGTCTGCGAGTGCAGGGCGTTGTTGATGGTGGCCAGCAGCAGGGTGATGGCCAGGCCGCCGACCATGCCCAGGGCAACGGAAATCACGACAGTGGTACGAAAGGGTCTGAGCAGGGCGAGCAATCCGTGGAAGGCTCCGCGCTTGGGGTCGGTCATAAGGGGTTCCCGGCAGTGAATGAAGGGTCGAGGCAGAAAGACCCGTACTCATGACAGACGAACCGTTGGCGGGAGTATTTAGCTTGGCAGCGGGCGCGGATAAATTGCCCGGCGCCTGCTTCGTTCTTGTTCTGGAGGGGCACGCGTAACGACGTCGTGCCTGGCCCATTCAGCGAGAGCGAGCAAATGATGAAAAAGAATCTGGTGTATGTCTGGTCCCTGAGGAACGCGGCGGCCGACAAGGCCGGGCAACCGGTGGCCTACAAGGATCACGAGCGCTACATGAAGTCGGTGCTGGAGTTCCTGGTGGAGTCGCTCAACCAGACGCCCCTGGGCGAGGCTTATAACCTGGTCGGGGTGGTCTACGACGATGACGAGCAGTCGCCACGGGACCAGCAACTGGTGAGCGACTACGGCTTTGCCTATCAGCCCGGCCGGCAGTGGCTGTACCCGGCGGACCTGCGCGTGCAGGGGCGCCTGGTCAACGACCTGCTGCTCAGCGTGCCGTCCACCTATCGTCGCCATCCGCGGGGCTCGGCCGAGCATATCGCCGGCAAGCAGGATTTCGAGCGCCGCCTGCACGACACCCTGGTGGAGCTCAAGGCTGACATCGTGGTGCTCGACGGCCTGCTGGTGATTCTCGACGAGCTGGTGCGCCCGGGCGCGCCTTTCGCGCGGCGGATCATGAACATCCATCCGGGCATCACCCGCCTCGAGTCGCCCTACGAGCGTCGCGGCGCCTATGCCACCTGGAATGCGCTGTACGGTGCCCGTGGGCAGAAGGTGGTGGACTGGACCACGCGGGAAACCGAGCCGGTCGAGCCGCTGTACATGACCGGTGCCTCGTTCCACTACGTGGACAACGGCATCGATTCCGGCGAGGTGTTCCATGACGTGCTCAACACCACCATCGCCCCCGAGGACACTATCCTCGAACTGCGCTGGAACAACTTCAACAACAGCCTGTTCCCGGCCTTGCATGAAGGCCTGGCGCTGTTGGCCAAGCAGGGTTGAACCCTTTGGCGGGCGCCGGAGCTGGCGCCCGCTTTGCGGGCGATCGCAGCCTCGCCCTGGCTCGGCAGCGGCTACAGAGGGGATATCTGTAGCCGCTGCCGCAGGCGGCGATCGGGGCGCAGCCGCGTAAACCTGGCGACGCGGGAGTGGGGTTACAGCTCGCGTACCACTCGGAAGCCGATCCAGTCGCCGCGGGTGCTCGGGTAGATATTGTTGCGATTGCCCGAACGGGAGAACACCGGAGCTTCGCCCCAGTCGTTGCCACGGATCTGCAGCGATTCGCAGCCCGGCTCTACCCAGGCACTGCCATCGGTAGGCGCGCCCACATAGTTGGCGTGTTCGCAGTCGGCGATCCATTCATAGACATTGCCGTGCATGTCGTACATGCCGAAGGCATTGGGCGGGTAGCTGCCCACCGGCGAGCTGAAGCTGTAGCCATCGGCCGGGCCATAGGTGTTGGCGTGCTTGGCGATGCTGTAGCCCTTGCCTTCATCGAACGGAAACGGGAAGGGCCCCTTGGAACCGGCGCGGGCGGCGTATTCGCGCTGGGCCTCGCTGACCATCGAATAGTTGTGCCCGGTCTTTTTCGACAGCCAGGCGACATAGGCCTTCACGTCGGCGAAGTCCATGCACACCGCCGGCTGACGCGGGCCTTGCGGGTAGCGCGGCTTGCTGGCGACGCATTCGCGGCCGGGGCGGGTGTCGCCATTGGCGATGACCACGCCGGTCTGCTTGACGTAGCTGTCCCATTCGCCGGCGGTGATCTGGAAGCGACTCATGGCAAAGGGCTTGGCGAAGGTCACGTCATGCATCGGGCCTTCGTCGGGTTCGCGGCCGACCTCGTCGTCCGGAGTGCCCATGGTGAAGGTGCCAGCGGGCAGCACGACCATTTCCGGGCAGTCCTTGCAGTCCTTGAACACCTGGCCCGGTTGCGGCGTGGCGGCTTGTGCGCCCTGGCACAGCAGGCCGCCGAACAGCGCGAGCAGGGAGGTGGCGCAGAGTTTTTTCAGAGCCAGTGGTGGGGTGGCGGGGTGAGTCGGTTCAGTGGTCATGAGTCATCTCAAGGGTTGGCAAGGGGGGATCTGCTGGACCAGTGGCGCGCGCTCAGAGGGTGCGCGCCAGCAGGTCCATGAAGCGGTCGATCTGCGCTTCGTCGTTGAGCAGCCCGGGCGCGGTGCGGATCACCGGGCCGACGTCGCGGTCCACGGCATCGGCCACCACGCGGTTTTTCATCAGGTAGGCGGCGACCGCGTCGCTGTCCTTGCCCTTGACCCGGAAGAAGGTGAAGCCGGCGGACAGCTCGCTGCTCAGCGGCGTCACCAGTTCGATCTGCGGATGTCGCTGCAGGCGTCGTTTCAGGTAGCTGTTGAGGCTGTGAATACGCGCCTGGACCTCGGCCTTGCCCAGTTCCAGGTGCAGCTTGAAGGCTTCGTCCAGCGCCCAGCGGTGCTCGAAGGCGTGGTAGCCGCCGGGCGACATGGAGGTGGCGAAATTGTTGTCTTCGGAGAAGGTCGGCGTCATCGGGGTGACATCCTTGAGCTCCTCGGAGCGTGCACAGACGATCCCGGTGCCGCGCGGGCCGAACATCCACTTGTGGGTGCCGGCGATAAAGAAGTCGCAATGCATGTCCGGGAAGCTCAGGTCTTCCACGCCGAAACCGTGCACGCCGTCGACCACGTAGAGGATGCGGTCCTGCTCGGCGCGCTCGCGGTTGAGCTCCTCCACCAACTGGCCGATCTGGCCGATCGGCAGTTTCACGCCGCTGCCGGACTGCACCCAGGTCATGCCCAGCACCCGGGTGTTGGGGCGGATGCTGCGCTTGATCGAGCCCAGCACTTCGTCCGCCGACACCGTATGGGCGTTCTCGAACAGCTTGATCTTGCGCACCTGGGTGCCTTGTTTTTTCACTCGAAAGTCCAGGCTGTACTCGGTGGAGTAATGCTCGTGGACGGTGGTGAGGATCTCTTGGTCCGGGTGCACATGGATGCCGCCGTAGATCATCGCCAGGCCTTCGCTGGTGCTGCCGGTCAGGGCGATCTGCCCGGGCTTGGCGTCCAGGTAGCGCCCGGCCCATTTGCGCACCTCGGCTTCGCGCTTCCAGGTTTCCTCCAGGTCCCAGTCCATGGCCAGGCCGGGGTTGCGGTCGATGCTCGCGCGGTGGCGCTCGATGGCGTCGCGCACCGGCTTGGGGTGGGAGGTCACCAGGAAGTTGGAGAAGTGCAGGTAGTCCGGGTCCTGATTGAACAGTTGGCGCAGTTGCAGCCATTTGTCCCCGGACGCTGGGGTGCTGTCGCGGGGCTCGTCGGCCCGGGCCAGGGCGGCGAGGGCGGCATTGCCCAGCGGCAGGCTGGCGGCGAGGACGCCGGCCTGCTTGAGAAAAGTACGACGATCAGTCATGGGTCGGTTTCACTTGACGGCAAAAGAGGTTCAACGGTTGGCTACCGGGCGCGCGGCCTTCTGCACCTGGTCCCAGACTCGCAGGAAGTTGCCGCCCCAGAGCTTGGCGATGTCCGCCTCCGAGTAGCCGCGCGACAGCAGCTCGGCGGTGACGTTGCGGATCTGGCCGACGTTCTCCCAGCCCTTGACCCCGCCGCCTTCGTTGAAGTCCGAGCTGATGCCGACATGGTCGATGCCGATCTTGCGCACGGTGTAGTCGATGGCGTCGCCCAGGTCCTTGAGGGTCGCCTTGGGCTCTTCCTCGAGGATGGCGTAGAGCTCGCCGGCGTACTGGCCGAACTTCTGTTCCGGCCAGGCCGAGATGATCGGGTCGCCCGGCATCAGGGCCATGGCCAGGTTCGGCAGCGGTGGCAGGTCGAAGCGCGCGCGCAGGGCGTTGAGCTTGTCCTGGGTGGCCTGGGTCAGCGGGCGCAGGTACTGCGAGAAGCCGACCACCTGGACCACGCCGCCGCTGTTCTTGATCAGCTGCATTTCCTTGTCGCTGAGGTTGCGCGGGATATCCACCGAGGCCCGTGGCGCCGAGTGCGAGGCCACCATCGGCGTGCGGCTCAATTGCGCCACTTGCTCCAGGGCCTTGGTCGACATCTGCGAGACATCGATGATCACCCCCAGGTCGTTGAGGCGGTGCACCGCCTGCTTGCCGATCTCCGACAGGCCATCGAGGGCGTCCGGCGAGTCGTTGAAGAACGGCAGCGGTCGCGAGGAGTCGGCCCAGGCGTTGTTGCCGATGTAGCTGAAGCCGAACATGCGCATGCCACGGGCGGTCCACAGGTCCAGCAGGTTCAGGTCGTTGCCCAGGGGGTAGGCGTTGAGCATGCTGATGAAGATCGCGAACTTGCCTTCGCCGTGCAGGCGGCGGAAATCGTCCGGGGTGTAGGCGATGCCGACCTGGTTGGGGAAGTCGCGGACCATGCCGGAGATGATCTTGTAGCGCACCTCCTGCTGGTTGCGCGCTTCCTCGACAAAACCCTCGGTGGGGCGGTGCGGCGCGTTGGGGCCATTCCACATTTCCGGCCAGCCGAAAATGGTCAGGGCCGCGCCGGACAGCCGCCCGCGGTTGGCCTTGACCAGGTCGAACTGGCCACCGCCGTCCTTGTCGAACTCGTTGCCGGCGGCGCCGAAGTCCAGCGGCAGGCTGATGTGGCTGTCGAACGACAGGATGCGTTCCTGCAATTCATCGGCCTGCTTGATCACCTTGACCGGGTAGCCGGGGTTGCCACGGAACCAGTAGTCCCAGGCCAGAAAGCCTGCTCCGGCGCCGATGGCCAGGGCCAGCGGCAGACCGATGTAAAGAGCCTTTTTCGAACGTGGTTTTGTCATTGCCATCTCAGTCGGGTTCGCCGTCAAGGTGCAGGCGTGCCGGTACAGGTGCAGCGCCTTTGCTATCTGGGAAGAACGAGTGAGGTCTGTGGAAAATTAGGCCCCGTGGCCGGTCTGCGCGGCGGGCGCGGGCCTTTGTTGGCGCCGCTTAAATTTCCCCCCTCTGCAAACGTCCTAGCTGGGATAAAGCCTGCTTCAGGGCTGACACAGGTAGGGCAATGACGATTTCTCGACGAGGGTTTATCGCAGGCTTGGCGCTCACTGGAGCTGCGGTGCCCGCGGCCATTTATGCGCACCGTGAACTGACGCGTGAGGAGGAGCCGCAAACCCCCGGCGAAGCGACGGTCGATCTGGCGGACACCGCCGGCCAGCAATTGGCGGACAAGCTGCGCGGGGTCTGGACCCTGCGCTTCGAGGGCGCGGACGCCGGCCTGGCGGGCCTGCCGCGCGAGGGGCTGGAACTGTTTCTCGACATTGCCCAGCGCGGGCGCGGCCTGCGCGGCTACCTGGACCGTGCCGAGGCATTGCGCGGCGAGGCCGAGCCGCGTTATCGGGTAGTCGGCGATCTGCTGGCGCCCGATCCGAAGCAGCTTTATTGGCGCCTGGTAAGCGTCGATGCCCGCGACGGCGCGCCTTGTTATGAGTTCAACGTGGTGCTCGACGAGGTCTGGGCCGATTTCGGCAACGCCGGCAGCGGCACCCTCAGCGGGCGTATCCTGCGCCTGGACCGGCCGCTGGCGCTGCCCGAGCAGGACAATCGCTTCGTCGCCACCAAGCAGCTGTTTCCCGAAGCCCGCCAGCGTATCGGCCTGAATCCGACGCTGCTGGCCTGGCTGGTTTCCCCCGAGCACCGGCTGTTTCACCAGCTGTGGCACGCCTCGCGGGACAAGTGGCACACCCTGTCCGAAGAGAAGCGCGACGCCCTGCGCGGCATCGGCTGGCAGCCCGGCCCGCGTGGCCAGGAGCGTGATGCCCGGGGCAAGCGCAAGGACCGCAACGGCTCGGGCATCGATTTCTTTTTCATGCACCGGCACATGCTCGGCACCGCGCGTTCCATGCAGGACCTGCCGTCCTGGCTGAACTTCCCGACCCCGCAGCCGGAGCTGGAGCGCGATCGCCAGGGGTTTGCCCGTTATTTCGACAATCACGACGGCTTCGCCTTGCCGCCGACCTGGCTGGCCAGCGACGACGCCGAGTACACCCAGTGGGTCAGCGACATCAAGACCGCCGAGACCTACCACAGTAACTTCCAGGTCTGGGAATCGCGTTACCGCGACCCGCGCTACTTGTCGACGCTGACCCTGGGGCAGTTCGGTTCCGAGGTGGAGTTGGGCCTGCACGACTGGCTGCACATGCGCTGGGCCTCGGTGCCGCGCGACCCCTCCAACGGCGCGCCGGTGCCGTTCGCCCGCGATCCGGCGGACTTTTCGGCGCGCTGGTACGCCGCGGAAAACGACTTCCTCGGCGATCCGTTTTCTTCCCATGTGAGCCCGGTGTTCTGGCATTTCCACGGCTGGATCGACGACCGCGTGGAGGACTGGTTCCGCGCCCATGAGCGCTTTCACCCGGGAGAAGTCAGCCGCCTTGAAGTCAACGGCGTGCCCTGGTTCGCTCCCGGGCGCTGGGTCGAGATCGACGACCCCTGGCTGGGCCCGGACACCCACGGTTGCAGCACCACCCCCGGCCTGCAGCTGGGGCGCTCGGTGGAGATGGACCCGGAAACCATGAAGCTGGCTTTGCGCATCACCTTCGCCGAGGAAGGCAAGCTGGCCGAGCTGTTTCGCAAAGTGCCCAAGCGGCCCTGGTATGCCCGCCACCTGAAGGTGCGTGAGCGGTTGCTGTAACAATGCTCACGCCCGTGCAGACACCAAGGCCCGGTAGCCGCTGCCGAGCTTGCGAGGCTGCGATCGAGGTGGGCGGCATTCCGACGCAGTCCTCGCAAAGCCTGTGCACGGGATTTGTCTGAAACACCGTGTTGCCTGATTCACGGCCGCTTCGCGCCCGGTCGCAGCCTCGCTGCGCTCGGCAGCGGCTACAGAGGCGGCGCAGCGTCTGCGTGTTCGGGATCAAAGCGCTTTCCAGCCGCCCCCCAAAGCCTTGTACAGGGCGATGCTGGCCTGCAGGCGTGACAGTCGCAGTTGCACGTTCTGGTCCTGGGCGGCGTACAGGGTGCGCTGGGTTTCCAGGACCGTGAGCAGGTCGGCGGCGCCGGCCTGGTAGCGGCTCTGGGCGATGTCGAAGGCGATCTGTGCCTGGCGCAGTTCTTCGCTCTGCCATTGCCGCTGCCGATCGAGGCCGCGGATGCTGGCGAGGGCCTTTTCCACATCGGCGAAGCCATTGACGATCGCCCCGCGATAGCTTTCCAGCAGCTCTTGCTGGCGCGCCCGGGCCCGGTCGCGCTCGGCGCTCAGGCGGCCGGCGTTGAAGATCGGCGCCGCCAAGGCACTGGTGAGGTTATAGAACGGGCTGCGCAGGATATCCGAGGCCGTATCGGCGCCCGAACCGAGGCTGGCGCTCAGGGTGACGCTGGGCAGCATCGCCGCCCGCGCCACCGTGACGTCGGCCTGGGCGGCGGCGAGCCTGGCTTCGGCGCTGGCGATGTCCGGGCGGCGGCTCAACAGGTCGCTGGGCACGCCGGCATCGATGCTGGGCCAGGTCAGCTGGGCGAAGGGTTGCTGGCCGAGATCGAGGTTCTGTACCGGCTGGCCGAGCAGGGCGGCGAGGGTGATCCGCGCGTCCTCGGCCTGTTGCTGCACCAATGGCAACTGGCGCTGCTGGGCGGCCACCAGGCTCTTCTGCTGGGCCAGTTCCAGGGCGGTGGCCGAGCCCGAGTCGTAGCGGGTCTGCACCAGCCTGAGCACGCTTTGCGCATTGGCCAGGTTGAGTTCGGCGATGCGGCTCTGCTCGCGCAGCGACAGCACCTGGGTGTAGCTGTTGGCGACGCCGCCGAGCAGGGTCAGCTCGACGGTGGCCTGGTCGAATTCGCTGGCCCGCAGGCTTTCCACGGCGCTGTCGCGGGCCGCGCGCTTGCCGCCCCAGAAGTCGATTTCATAGCTGGCGCTGAGGCTGGCGTCGAAGTAGTCCACGGCCTTGTTGCTGCTGTCGGCGTCCAGTTGGCTGTAGCCGTTGCCGCGCAGCAGCTTCTGCCGGTTGGCATTGAGCGCGCCCTTGAGTTCCGGTAGCAACGGCGCGCCGGCGACCACCGCCGTGGCCTGCGCCTGGCGCACCCGGGCCGTGGCGGCGGCCAGGTCGTGGCTGCCCAGGCGGGCCTGCTCGATCAGGCGCTCCAGTTCCGGGCTGCCGAAGCGGGTCCACCATTGGCGGTTGTCCTGCTGCGCGGCCGCGGTATGGGGCGAGTGCCAGGCGGGCGGTGCCTGCAGGCCGCTGTCCGGGCGCGGCGCGGGGCCGCTGCAGGCCGCCAGCAACAGGCTGGCGGCGATAAGGCTGAGGGGCGCTTTCATAGGTCGATCATTCACTGGTGAGGGCCGTGACCGGGTCGAGTCGGGCTGCTTTGCGGGCCGGCATGAAGCCGAAGATGACGCCGGTGACCAGGGCGCAGGCGAAGGCGCCCAGGACCGCCACCAGGGAGAAGGCCACCGCCACTTCGCTGAGGATCAGGATGCCGCCGATGATCAGCGCCACGCCGATCCCGGCCAGGCCACCGACCACCGAGAGCATCACCGCCTCGGTGAGGAACTGGCGCAGGATGTCGCGCTGGCGGGCGCCGGTGGCCATGCGGATGCCGATCTCGCGGGTGCGTTCGCGCACGGTCATGAGCATGATGTTCATCACCCCGATACCGCCCACCAGCAGCGAGATCGCGGCGATGGCGCCGAGCATCAGCGACAGGGTGTTCTGGGTCCGGGCCTCGGCCTGGATCATCGCCGCGTTGTTGGTCAGCTCGAAGTCGCGCTTGCCGCCGTGCATGCGCAGCATCAGCTGGTCGATGGCCTGCTCGGCCTCCTTGACCTTGCGCGCATTGCTGGTGGCGATCGCCACGTACTCCGGGTTGTGGCTGCCGAACAGGCGGATGCTCGCGGCGGAGTAGGGGATGGCGATGCGATCGTCGCTGTCCTGGTCGCCGGAGCTGGCGCCTTTTTCCGCCAGCACGCCGACCACCTGGAATGGCACGTTCTCGATCAGGATGTATTGGCCGATGGGATTGGCCACGTCCTTGAGCAACTTGTCGCGGACTTTTTTGCCGATCACCGCCACGGCCGCCGCGCCACGCTCGTCGGCCTCGGTGAAATAGCTACCCTCGACCACCGGCCAGTTGAAGATGGCCGGGAAGTTGGTGTCGTTGCCGCCGACGTAGCTGGTGTGGTCGACATTGCCGAAGCGCACGCCGGCCTCGGCGCCATTGACCGGCATGATGCGCTTGACCTGCGGCAGGGCGGCCAGGGCGGCGACGTCGTCGAGGGTGATGATGCCGGGCGGGGTGCGTGGGTTGGGCATATAGCCACCCAGGTAAATGATGTTCGAGCCAAAGGCGCCCATCTGCGCCATGACCTGGCGCTTGCTGCCTTCGCCCACCGCCAGCATCACCACCACCGAGGCCACGCCTATGACGATCCCCAGCAGGGTCAGGGCGGTGCGGAAACGGTTGATCCACATCACCCGCCAGGCCGCCTGCACGGCGTCCACCAGTTCGCCTTTCCAGGCGCCGTTGTGTTCGCTGCCATCGGCCAGGCGCTGGCGCAGGTCCACCGCCTGCAGGGCGCCGCTGTTGGCGCTGGCCTGGACCTGGGGGTGGTCGTCGGCGGTGTCGCTGATGATCTCGCCGTCGCGGATTTCGATGATGCGCTTGGCCCGGGCCGCGACTTCGCGGTCGTGGGTGATGAGAATCACCACATGGCCCTGGCTGGCCAGTTCGTCGAGCAGCGCCATGACCTCGGCGCCGCTGTGGCTGTCGAGGGCGCCGGTGGGTTCGTCGGCGAGGATGATATGGCCGCCGTTCATCAGCGCGCGGGCGATCGACACCCGCTGCTGCTGGCCGCCGGACAATTGGTGCGGGCGGTTGCCGGTGCGGCAGGCCAGGCCCAGGCGGTCGAGCAGGGCGGCGGCGCGGGCATGGCGCTCGGCCGCCGGGGTGCCGGCATAGATCGCCGGCATCTCGACGTTTTCCTGGGCCGAGCCGGACGCAATCAGGTGGTAGCCCTGGAACACGAAGCCGAAGGCTTCGCGGCGCAGCCAGGCCAGTTCGTCGCTGCCCAGCCGGGCGACGTTTTCCCCGGCGAACAGGTACTCGCCCGAGGTCGGGCGGTCGAGGCAGCCGAGGATGTTCATCAGCGTCGATTTGCCGGAGCCGGAAGCACCGACGATGGCAACGAACTCGCCGGCGTGGATCGAAAGGTCGATGCCACGCAGCACGTCCACCTGCGGCGTGTCGCCGCCGCCATAGGATTTGCGGATGCCCTTGAGGTCGATCAGCGGGGTCTGCATTCAGCCTCCGCTGCTTTGCGCGGGACCGATCAGCAGGTGATCGCCTTCGTCGAGGCCGTCCAGCACCTGGATGCGCAAGCGGTCGCTGATGCCGACCCGCACCTTGCGCTCCTCGATCGAACCGTTTTTCGCCGCCACCCGGGCCAGCTGCACGCCGCTCTCGGCGCTGCCCTGCAGGGCGGCGATCGGTGCGGTGAGAACGTCCTGCGCGCGCTCGGCGACAAAAAACACCTGGGCGGTCATCTCGGCCATCAAGGCGTTGTCGGCGTTATCCACATCCAGCAGCACGGTGTAGAGCACCACCCGGCCGCTGCCGCTCTTGCTCGAACTGTTGGGGCTGCCACTGCCCTGGCTGCTTTCGTTCAGCGGCTTGGGTGGGATCGGCAGGATCTGCCGCACGGTGCTGGTCCAGCGCCGGGCGCCGCCGCTCAAGGTGGTGAAGTAGGCGCTCATGCCCGGTTTGACGTGGCCGATATCGGCTTCGGAAACTTCGGCCCAGACGGTCATCGGCGACAGCCGGGCGATGCGCAGGATCAGCGGTGTCTGCTGCTGGGCGTTGAGGGTCTGGCCTTCGCGGGCGTCCACCGCGACCACGGTGCCGGACATCGGCGCATAGATGCGCGTATAGCCCAGCTCGGCCTGGTCGCTGCGCAGGCTGGCCTGGGCCTGGCGGATCTGCGCCTGGATCATGTCGATCCGCGCCTGGGTGGCCTTGAGTTCGGCGCGGGCGGTCTGCACGTCTTCGTCGCGGGTCGCGCCGCCGGCGGCGAGGTTCTGCTGGCGCTGGTATTTCTGCCGGGCCAGCTCGTTCTGCGCCCGCTGCTCTTGCAACTGGGCCTGCAGGTTCTCGATGGAGAAGCGGCTGGCGTCGAGCTTGGCCTGCTGGGTGGCGGGGTCGATCTCCACCAGCAGCTGGCCTTCCTTGACCGGGTCGCCGGCTTCGACGTGGATCTTGCGGATCTGCCCGGACGCCTGGGCACCGACGTCGACATAACGCCGCGGTTGCAGGGTGCCCAGGGCGGTCACGCTGCTTTCGATGGTGCCGCGGCTGACCTGCACGGTGGCGAGCTGGTCGCGCCCCGGCGGCAGGATCTGCCAGGCGGCGAGGGCGATGATGGGAATCAGACACAGGGTGACAAGCAGGGCGCGTCGGGGATGACGGGGACGTTTCATGCAGGGTTCCGGCCAATGGAAGTCGGCCCGTCGACCGGCCAGGCCCAGGGGCGTGGGCAGGGCCGGAGGCTGTCGATAGCGCGACAGATACGGGGAGCTGTCAGGTAGACGAGAAGCGCCGGGGGGAATTTAAGCCATGACACATGGCGTTACAGGTGAAGGGGTTACAGGTTAGGCGACGAAAATAAATCCGGCGAACCGACGCAGCACTTTAAATCTATATGAGAATTACTATAAATTACGCCACTTCTAAACTGCCATCATCGAATCGCCTGCCCAGGGGCGGGGCGCCGGTTGTACTCAAGGACAAAAGCCGCGTATCGCGGTCGGGAGTCATGTTGGAAAACTACTATCGCGAGCTGGTGTGTTTCCTCAACGCCAAGCTGGGCAACCTGCAGGTGGCCGAAGATGTGGTGCATGACGCTTACGTGCGGGTGCTGGAGCGCTCCAGCGACACGCCGATCGAGCAACCGCGGGCCTTCCTCTATCGCACGGCGCTGAACCTGGTGATCGACGGCCATCGGCGCAACGCCTTGCGCCAGGTCGAGCCGCTGGATGTGCTCGACAATGAAGAGCGCTTCTTCAGCCCCTCGCCGCAAACCAGCATCGACCACGGCCAGCGCCTGGACATGCTGCAACGGGCGCTGGCGGAACTGCCGCCGCTGTGCCGGGAAAGCTTCCTGCTGCGCAAGCTCGAAGGCCTGTCCCACCCCGAGATCGCCGAGCGCCTGGGGATTTCCCGCAGCCTGGTGGAGAAGCACATTGTCAATGCGATGAAACATTGCCGGGTGCGGGTCCGGCAGTGGGACGCCCATTGATCCTTCTTTGTTAAATTTTTTTTCACTGTCCTCGTTCCTACTCAACAGACGACCTGCTGCCTCGCCATGGGCCGATCAGGTCACCGTCGATTTCTCCCCGCGTTGAGGGATTTATCCAGAGGACACTGGAAATGACACAGGCAATTGCATCGACCATCGTTCACGACCTGATCGGTATCGGTTTCGGCCCCTCGAATCTGGCGCTGGCTATCGCGCTGGAAGAACGTGGCCAGATCCAGGGGCCGCTGGACGCACTGTTTCTCGACAAGCAGGCCGACTACCGCTGGCACGGCAACACGCTGGTGGCCCAGAGCGACCTGCAGATTTCCTTCCTCAAGGACCTGGTGACCCTGCGCAATCCGACCAGCCCGTACTCCTTCGTCAACTACCTCAAGCACCACGGCCGCCTGGTGGACTTCATCAACCTGGGCACCTTCTATCCGTGCCGCATGGAGTTCAACGACTACCTGCGCTGGGTCGCCGGGCACTTCCAGGAGCAGAGCCGCTACGGTGAAGAAGTGCTGGCCATCGAGCCGGTGCTGCACAACCAGCAGGTCGAGGCGCTGCGGGTGATTTCCCGCGACAGCCAGGGCCAGGAATTCGTCCGTACCAGCCGTTCGGTGGTGGTCAGCCCTGGTGGCACGCCACTGATCCCGGACACCTTCAAGGCGCTCAAGGACGATGGCCGGGTGTTCCACCACGCGCACTACCTGGAGCGCATGGCCAGCCAGCCGTGCACCAGCGGCAAGCCGATGAACGTGGCGATCATCGGTGGTGGGCAGAGCGCGGCGGAGGCTTTCATCGACCTCAACGACAGCTTCCCTTCGGTGCAGGTGGACATGCTGATGCGCGGTTCGGCGCTGAAGCCGGCGGACGACAGCCCGTTCGTCAACGAAGTGTTCTCGCCGGCCTTCACCGACCTGGTGTTCCAGCAGCCGAGCGGCGAGCGCGAGCGTCTGGTCCACGAGTACCAGAACACTAACTATTCGGTGGTGGACGTCGACCTGATCGAGCGTATCTACGGGATTCTCTACCGCCAGAAAGTCTCCGGCATCGCGCGCCATGCCTTCCGCACCCTGACCACCGTGGAGAAAGCCTCCGCCACCGCCCAGGGCGTCGAACTGGTGCTGCGCAACACCTCCACCGGCGAGTTGAGCACCCGCCACTACGACGCAGTGATCCTGGCCACCGGCTACGAACGCCAGACCCACCGCGCGCTGCTGGCGCCGCTGGAAGCCTACCTGGGCGACTTCGAAGTGGACCGCAACTACCGGCTCATCACCGACGGACGCTGCAAGGCCGGCATCTACACCCAGGGCTTCAGCCAGGCCAGCCATGGCCTGAGCGACACCTTGCTGTCGGTGCTGCCAATCCGTGCCGAGGAAATCGCCGCCTCGCTGTACGAGCACGACAAAGGCCGCCACAGCCGTTCGGTGCGCGACCTGCTGCTGGCCACCGCCAGCTGACAGAAGCCGCCGGGCCCGATAGTTCTGTGTTGAACGTTCGGGCCTTATCGCGGGCAAGTCGGATCGCCGCCCGCTCGCTCCTACAGAAGCGCGCAGTCTGTAGGAGCGAGGCTTGCCCGTGATGGACGGCGCAGCCGTCCTCCATTCCTGATCTCTTTACACCCCGCAAATTCCCGCTGTTATCTCCCCGGCCGGGCGCCCGTCGTCGACCCTTCCTGAACCTTCGCTGAAGAACTTTTCGATTCCCCCACCCGGGCCTTTGCCATCGATTTACTCCGCAAAAGCCCCGGCGTAAGCTGCGCGCGTTTTCCATCAAGCGGAGACCCACAGTGGGTACTTGTTCGAGTGACAGTAGTCGGCCGGTTTCGATAACCGGCACCTTCCCGGCAAGATAACGCGCCCGCCTTGTGTGCCGTTGTCTCGCCGTAACAGCGAGCGGCGGCTTCCCGATCGTGGCCTTCAGGGCCAGTTCCCGATGTCCTTCTCATCGACACTGCAACCGTGGGTGATGCCCGGCCTGGCGCCGCATCGCCGCGCTACGGCCGCGCCTGCTTGCGCGCCGGCGAACCCGACCTGGCTGTGAGTCTCCCGGCGCCGACCGTTAGGGGACACACCATGAACCTCACCCTGCTCAAAGAGTTTTTTGCCGGCTTCCTGCGGACCCGGCACTTCGCCCGGCACTTTCGCCGCCTGGCCCTGCTGGAAAGCTTCAGCGACGCCAGCGTCAGCCGCGACCTGCCGTCCAGCCTGGCGCAAACCCTGGTGGCCGCGGCCAACGACGATGCCGCGCAGCTGCTGCAACGCTTCGGCAGTCATACCGATGGCCTGAGCGAAGCCGAGGCCCAGGCCCTGCGCGAATGGCATGGCCTCAACGAGGTCGAGCACGAGCAGCCGCTGCCCTGGTGGACGCACCTGTGGCATTGCTACAAGAACCCCTTCAACCTGCTGCTGACCCTGCTGGCGGTGATCTCCTGGCTGACCGAAGACATGAAGGCGGCCACGGTGATCTTGTCCATGGTGGTGCTCTCCACGCTGCTGCGTTTCTGGCAGGAGGCCAAGTCGAATAAAGCCGCCGACGCCCTCAAGGCGATGGTCAGCAACACCGCCACCGTGCTGCGGCGCAACGTGGGCGACGCCGCGCCGTCGGTGTTCGCCAGGCTGCATGGCGCGGCGGTGGCGTACCAGGGCCTGCAACGCCTGGAACTGCCGATCCGGCAACTGGTGCCGGGCGACCTGATCCAGCTTTCGGCCGGCGACATGATCCCCGCCGATTGCCGGGTGCTCAGCGCCAAGGACCTGTTCGTCAGCCAGGCGGCGATGACCGGCGAATCGATGCCGGTGGAGAAATTCCCGCGCCAGCAGGACGCCGCCACCCTCAACCCGCTGGAGCTGGACAACATCCTGTTCATGGGCACCAACGTGGTGTCCGGCGCGGCCACCGCGCTGGTCCTGACCACCGGCAACGCCACCTATTTCGGCGCCCTGGCCCAGCGGGTCGGGACCACCGACCGGGCGCCGACTTCGTTCCAGAACGGGGTGAACAAGGTCAGCTGGCTGCTGATCCGCTTCATGTTCGTCATGGCGCCGCTGGTGCTGTTCATCAACGGCTTCACCAAGGGCGACTGGATGGAGGCGCTGCTGTTCGCGCTGTCTATCGCCGTGGGCCTGACCCCGGAAATGTTGCCGATGATCGTCACCTCGACCCTGGCCAAGGGCGCGGTGTTCCTGTCGCGCAAGAAGGTCATCGTCAAGCGCCTGGACGCGATCCAGAACTTCGGCGCCATGGACGTGCTGTGCACCGACAAGACCGGCACCCTGACCCAGGACAAGATCTTCCTCGCCCGGCATGTGGATGTCTGGGGCGAAGAGTCCGAGGACGTGCTGGAAATGGCCTACCTGAACAGCTACTACCAGACCGGCCTGAAGAACCTGCTGGACGTGGCGGTGCTGGAGCATGTCGAGGTGCAGCGCGAGCTGAGGGTGGGCACGGCGTTCCAGAAGGTCGACGAGATTCCCTTCGACTTCAACCGGCGGCGCATGTCGGTGGTGGTGGCCGAGAAGGAGCGTGCGCACCTGCTGATCTGCAAGGGCGCGGTGGAGGAGGTGCTGGCGGTGTGCACCCGGGTGCGCCATGGCGCCGCCGAGGAAATGCTCAGCGACGAGCTGCTGGCGCGGATTCGCCGGGTCACCGCCGAGTTCAACGGCGAGGGCCTGCGGGTGGTGGCCGTGGCTGCCCGGCCGATGCCGCGGGATCGCGACAGCTACAGCCTGGCGGACGAGCAGGGGCTGACCCTGATCGGCTACGTGGCATTCCTCGACCCGCCCAAGGAAAGCACCGCCCCGGCGCTCCAGGCCCTGGCCGCCCATGGCGTGGCGGTGAAGGTGCTGACCGGCGACAACGAACTGGTGACGGCGAAGATCTGCCGCGAAGTCGGCCTGGAACAACAGGGCCTGCTGCTGGGCAACGACATCGAGCGCATGAGCGATGCGCAACTGGCCAAGGCCGTGGAAACCACCAATGTCTTCGCCCGGCTCACGCCCTCGCACAAGGAGCGCATCGTCCGCCTGCTCAAGGGCAATGGCCATGTGGTCGGTTTCATGGGCGACGGCATCAACGACGCGCCGGCATTGCGCACCGCGGACATCGGCATTTCGGTGGACAGCGCCGTGGACATCGCCAAGGAGGCGGCGGACATCATCCTCCTGGAGAAAAGCCTGATGGTGCTGGAGGAGGGCGTGCTGGAAGGGCGGCGGACCTTCGCCAACATGCTCAAGTACATCAAGATGACCGCCAGCTCGAACTTCGGCAACGTGTTCTCGGTGCTGGTGGCCAGCGCCTTCATTCCGTTCCTGCCGATGCTGCCGATGCACCTGCTGGTGCAGAACCTGCTGTACGACATTTCCCAGATCGCCATCCCGTTCGACAACGTCGACGAGGAAATGCTGGCCCGGCCCCAGCGCTGGCAGCCGGCGGACGTCGGGCGCTTCATGCTGTTTTTCGGGCCGATCAGTTCGATCTTCGACATCGGCACCTTCGCCCTGATGTGGTATGTGTTCGATGCCAACACCCCGGACCACCAGACGCTGTTCCAGTCCGGCTGGTTCGTGGTCGGGCTGCTGACCCAGACCCTGATCGTGCACATGATCCGCACGCCGAAGATCCCCTTCCTGCAAAGCCGCGCGGCCATGCCGCTGCTGGTGATGACGGGGGTGATCATGGCCATCGGCATCTTCTTGCCCATGGGCCCGCTGGCGCACTACTTCAAGCTGCAGGCGCTGCCTTCGCTGTACTTCGTGTTCCTGCCGGTGATCCTGCTGGCGTACATGGCGCTGACCCAGGCGGTGAAGGGCTTTTATATCCGCCGGTTCGGCTGGCAATAAGCTGCGGCGTGCGGCCAACGCTGTACAGAATTCCTGTGGCCGCTGCCACAGGCTGTGCCAGGACTGCAGGTCCTCCGGCGTTGGCACGATCGCCACGGCCCTGCGGGCCGATCGCAGCCTGCGGCAGCGGCTACAGGCTTAACCGGCAATCGCCATCTGCTCGTAACGCCAGCCGGTGCAAGATACCCGGCACCCCAGCCAGCCTCATCGCGGGCGGTTGGATCGCCTCCCGCTCGCTCCTACGAAGTGCACCTATCCTGTAGGGGCAGCCGACCGTCGCGTACTCAAGGACTTGATTCATGCAAGCACTCCAGAACATCAACCTGACCTCCCTGGTGGACACCCTGGTCAGCCTCAGCGCGGCCTTTATCCTCGGTGGCCTGATCGGTTTCGAGCGCCAATACCGGCAGCGCACCGCCGGCCTGCGCACCAACGTACTGGTGGCGGTGGGCGCGGCGATTTTCGTCGACATGGCCAACCGTCTCGGCGGCGCCGAAGGCGCGGTGCGGGTGGTGGCCTACGTGGTGTCCGGCATCGGTTTTCTCGGCGCCGGGGTGATCATGCGCGAGGAGGGCAACGTGCGTGGCCTGAACACCGCGGCCACCCTCTGGGCCTCGGCGGCGGTGGGCGCCTGTGCCGGTGCCGACCTGATCCTCGAGGCCTTTCTCGGCACGCTGTTCGTGCTGGCGGCCAATACCTTGCTGCGGCCGATCGTCAACAACATCAACCGCCAGCCGCTGGACGTGATCTCCGCCGAGGTCACCAACATTGTCTACGTGATCGCCCATCGCTCCAAGCAGAAAGCCGTGTTCGCCCTGCTCGAAGCGGAGCTGGAGCGCAGCAACTACCCGGCCAGCGATATCGATGTCCATGCCTTCGGCAACGACGACGTGGAGATCGAAGCCACCCTGGCCACCACCTCGGTGGACGGCGACGAACTCGACGCGCTGGTGGCGCGGCTGTCCACCTCGGCCCTGGTGGAGCAGGCGTTCTGGAGCCCCAGTACCACCGAATAAACCGTGCAGTCCCTGTGTCGGGGCGAGGGCGATGCGCCTGTAAACAGCAGGCCTTTGCCGAGAGGAAAATTTTTCCCGTTCGCAGCGAATTTTGGGAATCGTCTTAAAGAGTTGGCCGGGGGCCATCGGATAGTCTGTTGAACCTCTGTGTTCAACCGAGAGTTGCCACGCCGATGCCCAACAAACGCCTGAGAATACTGATTGCCGACGCGTCCCGGGAACGGTGTGTACGCATCCAGCGTGTGTTGAACGGCCTGGGCTACTTTCGGGTCGCCACGGTGGGGGCTTTCCGCGAACTGGTGACCCTGACTCACTATTCCTGCGAGCCCTTCGAGAACTTCGACCTGTTGCTGCTCAGCGGCGAGCTGGCGTTCGCCGCCGGGGTGGACGCCGGTGCGTTCTGCCAGGGCAACCCGCAGATCCGCCATGCCATGATCTATGGCGGTCGCACCGAACATGCATTGCCGGTGGTCCTCGGCGCCTCTGCGCTACAGGAGATTCTCTGGGTGCAGGGCGCAACGCAGGAGATCCTCCGGCGCTTCATTGCCCATATCAATCCTCCCTCCTCGGGCAAAGACCGAACCGTCCGAATACTGGAATAGCCCCCCGCAGTTGCCGGGAACAGGGCTTGCGTCGTGCTGCTGGAGGCGGAAACCACCACCTGGCCAGCGGTTTCCGATGGCCGCTGCCGGAGCCGGGCGGGCCTTTTGTCTCCATCCGGAGCGGGCAAAAAGCAGGATTCATGGCCGACCATCGATACCGGGTGTGTACCGCCGATGCGGGCGGATATCCCAGGGAAACGAGCATTTCGGGCTCAAAAAGTAGGGGAAAGCCGCATTTTAGTAATTCGGAATAGGGCTTTTCAGAAATCCCTTAGAGAAAACACTCGGCTGCTCCCCTAGCCTTTATTCGTAGGCTTGGAGCCTGTCATCTCAGACTTTTTCATGGTCGCGAAAAATGCCGAATAAAACGTTACGAATCCTGATCGCCGATGAACAGCATTTTCATCGAATGAAGATCGAGCGGGTGCTGAACCAACTGGGCTATTACCGGATTGCACCGATGTATCGACTCATCGAGGTGTTGAACGTCGTGGAATATGGCAGTGAGCCAATGGACCTGCTGATCATCAACGCCTCGCTGGGGTTGCAGGCCCGGCTCGATATCGTGGCGTTCTGTATGGATAACCCGCAGGTCCGTCACGTACTGGTCTATGACTCCGAGCTTCTCGGCATGCCGTCGATTCCAGCCGGCTCGCGACGCAAGATGTATATCAGCAGCCTGTCGTTGCCGGACTACGAGACCATCAGCCGCTTGATGAAGGCCATCGACACCGGCCGTCGGAGCAAGACCCCGACGGCCGGAACGTTTCTCGGCAGTTCCAATGAGCAAGAGATCGCACCTGATGGCATTCGGTTGAATGCCGTGGTGCGTTTAGACCTCAGTCCCACGCTGGTGCAATGCCGGCGGGGCTGGTCAGGCGATGCCCGCGCTCCAGATCGGCGATGCGCCGCATGTCTGCTTCGCCCAGGATCAGGGTACAGGCCTTGAGGTTGCTTTCCAGGTTCGCGCGCCTGGTCGAGGAGGGGATCACCGCATAACCCGATTGCATGGCCCAGGCCAGGGTCACTTGAGCCGGCGTCGCCCGATACTGCTCGGCGATCTGCTGAATGATCGGGTCCTTGAGCACTTCCCCGTAGGCCAGCGTCATGTACGAGGTGATGTGGATCCCCTGGCTTTGCGCGAACTCCACGACCTTGCGGTTCTGCAGATAGGGGTGCAGTTCGATCTGGTGGGTGGCGATGTGCTCGGCGCCGACCGCGGCGATGGCCTGCTTCATCAGGTCGTTGGTGAAGTTGGAAACCCCGATCTGCCGGGTCAGCCCCAGTTGCCTGGCCTCCAGCAGCGCCGCCATGAACTCTTCGACCGGCACCTGGTTGTCCGGTGACGGCCAGTGGATCAGGGTCAGGTCCAGGTAGTCGGTCCGCAGCTTGCGCAGGCTGTCCTTGAGGCTGGGGATCAGCTTGTCGCGGGCGAAATTGGCGACCCAGATCTTGCTGGTGACGAACAGCTCGTCGCGGGGGAGGCCGCTGTCGGCGATGGCCTGGCCGACCTCGGCTTCGTTCTCGTAGATCTGTGCGGTGTCGATCGCCCGGTAGCCCAGCTCGAGCGCGGTGCTGACCGAGTCGATGACGACCTGGCCTTGCAGGCGAAAGGTGCCGAGGCCGAAAGCAGGTACAGACATGAATGACTCCAGATGGCAGTGGAAAGGCCACGAGTATCCCGGTCCGCACCTTTGAGAAAAACCGCCGGAAAGGCAAAGGAATCTTTACCGCGAATCACGAATATCCCCGGCTCCCGCAGAGACGACGCACGCCCCCGCAGGAACCGCCGGGCGACCCTGTTCCATCACCCAACCCAAACGCGACGGGTTCAGCCACGAGCTTCGAGGATCATGCAGGTGGTGGAACCGGTGGCGTACAGGCGGCCATCGACATCGTAGATCCGTCCTTCGGCCAGGGCGGTGGAGCGGCCCAGGTGGACGATCTTGCCTTCGGCGCGGATCGGCCCGCTGCTGCCGGTCAGGGCGCGTACATAGCTGATGCGCAGGTCCAGGGTGGTGTAGCCCTGGCCCTTGTTCAGCCGGGTGTGGATCGCGCAGCCCATGCAGGAGTCCAGCAGGGTCGCGGCATAACCGCCGTGCACGCTGCCCAGCGGGTTGTAATGCCGGGCATCCGGGGTGCCCTGGAACACGAAATGCCCGGCGGACCATTCGATGGGGATGAAGTCCATCAGCGTGCCGATGGGCGGCGAGGGCAGTTCGCCGTTGCCGATGCCTTCGAAGAATTCGCTGGGAGAGAGGGCACTGACTTCGGCCAGGGACAGGCTGCCCGGACCGGCCAGGCGCGCGCGCATGGCCTGTTCCTGGGCAATCCACTGGGCCAGGATGGCCTCGCGTGATGGGCTTTGCATGGGCGTTTTCCTCACTGGGCGGAATAAGATGACGAGCAAAATATTATGTTCGAAATATTATTTCGGCCAGTGTCAAAAACGCCACAGGTCGGAAGATTCGGCCTGGCTTCACCTTGAGCGCATCCTCAGGTGATATCGCTGCGGCTGAACTCCTCGCCGAGAAAGTCGATCAGAGTACGCACCGACGGCAGCAGGCCACGGCGCGACGGGAAGATCGCATGGACGATCCCGCACTTGGGCGCCCAGTCCGGTACCAGTTGCACCAGGCGCCCGGCGGCCACATCGTCGCGTACCACCACGCTGGGCAGGTGGACGATGCCGATCGCCGCCAGGGCCGCCTGGCGCAGGGCGATCAGGTCGTCGGTGACCATCCGCGGCTTGTGGCGAATCTGCGCCAGGGCCTCGTTGGGGCCAAACAGTTCCCACTGGTATTCGCGCTGCGCCGCGCCCCAGTGCAGGCTCGGCAGGCCGCTGAGGTCGGCGGGCGAGGCGGGGCTCGACAGGCGCGCGAGAAAGTCCGGGTGGCCGACCAGGCACTGGGTGCTGTTGCCCAGCACCTTCATCACCAGGTCGCTGCTTTCCAGCGGCGGGAAGCGCACCCGCAGGGCGATATCGAAACCTTCGTGGATCAGGTCGACGCGGCGGTTGGTGCTCTCGATGAACAGCTCCACCAGCGGGTACTTGAGCATGTAGCGGGTCAGCATCGGCCCGACCCAGGAGTTGAGCAGCGCGGTCGGGCAACTGATGCGTACCAGGCCCTGGGGTTCGGAACGGTTGCGCTCGATGACTTCCGCGGCGCTTTCCGCTTCCACGCGCATGGCCAGGCAGCGTTGGTAATACTCATGGCCGATCTCGGTGAGCGAGCAGTGGCGGCTGGTGCGGTGAATCAGGCGCACGCCGAGGCGCTCCTCGAGCTGGGCAATGCGCCGGCTGAGCTTGGACTTGGGCATGTCCAGGGCGCGCCCGGCGGCGGCGAAACCACGGTGTTCGACGACCTGAGTGAAGTAATAGAGGGTGTTGAGGTCTTCCATCATCGTTCTCCAAATAGAACGCTAAGGGCGATTTTTGCAGTCTAGTGCATCAAAGGTATGGGTTTTAAGGTGTATCTCACGAAATAACTCACCCATGTCGGAGGCACCCACATGAAAAACATCATCGGTATCTACACCAGCCCACGGGCCCATTGGGTGGGCGACGGCTTCCCGGTGCGTACGCTGTTTTCCTACGACAACCTGGGCAAGCACATCAGCCCGTTCCTGCTGCTCGACCACGCCGGCCCGGCTGAATTCACCCCGACCCAGGGGCGCCGCGGCGTGGGCCAGCATCCCCATCGCGGCTTCGAAACCGTGACCATCGTCTACAAGGGCGAGGTGGAGCACCGCGACTCCACCGGCAGCGGCGGCAAGATCGGCCCTGGCGACGTGCAATGGATGACCGCGGCCTCGGGGATTCTCCACGAGGAGTTCCACTCCGCAGCGTTCGCCCAGTCCGGCGGCACCCTGGACATGGTCCAGCTGTGGGTCAACCTGCCAGCGCGGGACAAGATGGCAGCGCCCGGTTACCAGACCATTCTCGATGGCGACATTCCGGCCATCGCTCTCAAGGACAAGGCCGGCACCCTGCGGCTGATAGCCGGCGAGTTCGACGGCGTCGAGGGCCCGGCGCGCACCTTCACCCCGATCGACGTCTGGGACATCCGCCTGAATGCCGGCAAGCCCCTGACCCTCGATCTGCACCAGGGGCGCAACACCGCCCTGGTGCTGCTGCGCGGCACGGTCCAGGTCAACGGCCAGGAACTGGTGCGCGAAGGCCAGCTGGTGCTGTTCGAACGCGACGGCGACCAGCTCAGCCTGGAAGCCAACAACGACGCGGTGGTGCTGCTGCTCAGCGGCGAACCGATCGACGAGCCCATCGTCGGCCACGGCCCGTTCGTGATGAACAGCGAGGCCGAGATCCACCAGGCATTCGTCGACTTCCAGTCCGGCCGTTTCGGCCAGATGCCTGGCTGACACCCCCTTACCGACTTGCACAGGACGCGTAGGCCGGTTTCAGGGCCAGGGATGGCTGTTGCCTTAAATAAATGCCCCAGACACAAGAGGAACTGCACATGAACACCCTCAACGCGGCCAACTTCAATGGCCTGAAACCGACCATCGACCCCAACGACGCGGCGATGCTGCTGATCGACCACCAGAGCGGCTTGTTCCAGATCGTCAAGGACATGGACGTGCCGCAACTGCGGGCCAATGCCATCGCCCTGGCGAAAGCCGCGACCCTGTTGCAGATGCCGGTGATCACCACGGCCTCGGTACCCCAGGGGCCCAACGGCCCGCTGGTCCCGGAAATCCACCAGGAGGCGCCCCATGCCCGGTACGTGGCCCGCAAAGGCGAAATCAACGCCTGGGACAATCCCGAGTTCCGGGCGGCGGTCGAGGCCACCGGCAAGAAAACCCTGGTGATCGCCGGCACCCTGACCAGCGTCTGCCTGGCGTTTCCCTCGATCGCCGCGGTGCATGAAGGCTACAAGGTGTTCGCGGTGGTCGATGCCTCGGGCAACCATTCGCGGCTGGCCACCGATCTGACCATCGCCCGACTGGCCCAGGCCGGGGTGGTGCCGATCGACATCATGGCCACGCTCTCCGAACTGCAGGGTTCGTGGAACCGCCCGGACGCCGAGCAGTGGGCCGCGGTCTACGCCCAGGCCATGCCGCACTATCAGTTGCTGATCGAGAGCTACATCAAGGCCCAGCAAGTGGCGAACGAACACGAAGTGCTGGATTCCCAGCGCTGAAGCAGCACCCCACGCCGATTTCCAGTCGGCATCGACAAGAAGCGAGGACTACCCCATGACTACTGCCTACAAGCGTCTCGATAAAGACAACGCCGCCGTGCTGCTGGTGGATCACCAGGCCGGCCTGCTGTCCCTGGTGCGCGACATCGACCCGGACAAGTTCAAGAACAACGTGCTGGCCCTGGCCGACCTGGCCAAGTACTTCAAGCTGCCGACCATCCTCACCACCAGCTTCGAAACCGGCCCCAACGGCCCGCTGGTACCCGAGCTCAAGGCGCTGTTCCCGGACGCGCCGTACATTGCCCGGCCCGGCCAGATCAATGCCTGGGACAACGAGGACTTCGTCAAGGCGATCAAGGCCACCGGCAAGAAGCAGTTGATCATCGCCGGCGTGGTGACCGAGGTCTGCGTGGCGTTCCCGGCGCTGTCGGCCCTGGAAGAAGGTTTCGAGGTGTTCGTGGTGACCGATGCCTCTGGCACCTTCAATGAGCTGACGCGCGATTCGGCCTGGAACCGCATGTCCACCGCCGGCGCGCAAGTGATGACCTGGTTCGGCCTGGCCTGCGAGCTGCACCGCGACTGGCGCAACGACATCGAGGGCCTGGGCACCTTGTTCTCCAACCACATCCCGGACTACCGCAACCTGATCACCAGCTACACCACCCTGACCACCGGCAAATGACCTGCCGGTAGCCGCTGCCGAGGGCTGCGATCGCTGGCGTAGCCAGCGCAATCCAGGGCATGCGATCTACCGGTCAGACTGCCGACGGCTACGTCGCCGAACGCAGGCTGCGCCAGTGGCTACAGAGGTGAACGAGGGTGTTGCAGACAGGGGCCTCCCATGAGGCCCCTGTTTTTGTTTTTCCGGCTATACCTGCAAGGTCGCTTGTGTGAGATTGTCGCGCCTCTGACTGTGCTGGAGTTGCTTGATGTCGATTCTGTTCGCCGACCACCCGCTGTTCGCCGCGCTGGTCCTGATCCTGCTGGACATGCTGCTGTGGCGCTTGATCGGCGCGCGGGGCGGTTACTGGAAGCTGCTGGTGCGGGTGCTGATCTTCACCCTGTACAGCGTGCTGCTGTTCAACCAGGGGCTGAACCCGATGCAGGCGGCGCCCTGGCCGGAGGACGTGCCGCTGCACCTGGCCGCCACCGGGTTGCAGATCGGTTGGTGGCTGTTCGGCGCGCGGACCCTGACGGTGTTGCTCGGCACCCTGATGATGCAACGGGTGGGCCATACCGGGCGGCTGTTGCAGGACCTGATGGGCGCGGTGATTTTCCTGATCGCCATCATCGCCGCCATGGCCTATGTGCTGGAGCTGCCGGTCAAGGGCGTGCTGGCCACCTCCGGCGCGGTGGCGATCATTGTCGGCCTGGCGCTGCAAAGCACCCTCAGCGATGTGTTCTCCGGGATCGTGCTGAACACCACCAAGCCTTATCAGCTCGATGACTGGATCTCCATCGACGGCACCGAAGGCCGGGTCACCGACATCGACTGGCGCGCCACCCGGTTGCAGACCTCCCAGGGCAGCATGGCGGTGATCCCCAACTCCCTGGCGGCCAAGGCCAAGATCATCAACTTCAGCCGTCCCGCCGATATGCACGGGCTTTCCATCAGCCTCCAGGTCAGCCCCCATGCGCGGCCGCAAACGGTGATCGAGGCGTTGGAGCGGGCCATGCTCGGTTGCCGTTTCCTGCTCCCCAAGCCGGCCCCCAGCGTGGCCCTGAAAAGCTCGGGCAACGCCGGGGTGGAGTACGAGATCAGCGGCTTCGTGGCCTCCATGGGGCAGAAGCGCGAGGTGCGCAACCAGTTGTTCGACCTGGCCTTCCGTCACTTGCAGGCGTCCGGCGTCAGCCTGCTGTCCTCCGGTGAAAGCAGTGTGGCGGCCAACCTGTCGCGCCCGCGGGCGCTGCTGGACAGCTCGAGCATCTTCTCCACCCTGCGCCAGGAGGAGAAGGAAACCTTCAGCCAGAACATGACCCTGCAAACCTTCCGCGCCGGCGAGACCATCCTGCCGGCGGGCGAGGTCAGCGATCACCTGCTGATCATCGAGTCGGGAGTGGTCTCGGTGAGCCTGATCCGCGATGGCAAGCCGTTCGAGGCCGGGCGCATGGGGCCGGGCGAAGTGATAGGCGAGGCGGGCATCGCCGATCAGGCGAACGCGGCGGACTTCTCGGCCAAGACCTTCTGCACCCTGTACCGCATCGAAAACGAGTACCTCAAGCCGTGCCTGGACGCGCGGCGCGATATCAACGAGGCGATGAAAAACCTCCTGGATTTCCGCCAGCACATCGCCCAGACCCTGACCCGGGAAACCCCGCGGCCAGTGCTGAAAAAAGGCTTTATGCAGTGGCTGCGCCGCCGCGCCTGAACGTCAATACACAGCCCCTGTAGGAGCAGCCGGTCGACGCTCGATTGCGCGCGATCCGCGCAGCGGCCATTCGCCGAGGTGTCTGGACTGACGCTATCGCGCGCAAGCTGCGCTCCTACAGAAGAGAGGGGGGCATTGGTCACCTGGTCTTAGCCGGAATTGGTTATTGGTGCGAAACGGACCCGGGCTTAACGTAGCGCCACATTCACTGGATCTGGAGCTACCCCATGCAACCGCGTATCGACTTCTACACCGCTTCGCCGGACGCCCTCAAAGCCATGATCGCGTTGGAAACCGCGGTCTCGAAACTGCCCCTGGAAAAGTCGCTGATCGAGCTGGTGAAGCTGCGCGCCTCGCAGATCAACGGCTGTGCCTTCTGCGTCGACATGCACACCGCCGACGCGCGCAAGAGTGGGGAAACCGAGCGCCGCCTGTACGCGGTCTCGGTCTGGCGCGAAACGCCGTTCTTCACCGACCGCGAACGCGCCGCCCTGGCCTGGACCGAGTCGCTGACCCGGGTCAGCGAAACCCACGCCCCGGATGCCGACTACGAGCTGCTGAGCAGCCAGTTCAGCCCCTGTGAACAGGTCGACCTGAGCCTGGCCATCGCCACCATCAACAGCTGGAACCGCCTGGCCGTGGGTTTCCGCAAAATGCCCCAGGCCTGATTCGCCCGGGTTCTATGGCCGGCGCTGGCGGATCGAATGGGCCGCCAGCGCCGGCGTTTGGCGAGAAGGGATCAGGGCATCAGCGGAAGCAGTTGGCGCAAGCCGTGGCGAAGACTATTGTTGGCAATCTGAATAACTGCCCGAAGAGAGCGATGCCATGAACACCAGTGATTTGCTTGAACAGTTGCTGCGCGCCGGCCAGGCCTCGATGACGCAGCAGGGTGGCGGGGCCTCGGCACCGCAGGGCGGCCTGGGAGGCCTGGGTGGCTTGCTCGGCGGCCTGTTGGGCGGTAACAGCGGCGGCGGTGCTCCGGCCGGTGGCCTGGGCGGGCTGGGTGGTCTGCTGGGCGGCCTGCTGGGCGGTTCCGGCTTGGGCGGCGCGATCTCTGGCGGCGCGGCTTCCGGTGGCGTCCCTCAGGGGCGCTCCGGCGGTGGCATGAACTACGCGGCGCTGGCGTCCCTGGGGATGATGGCGTTCCAGGCTTACCAGGCCTGGCAACAACAGCAGCAATCGGCGGCCCCGCAACAGGCGTTGCGTACCGTCGACCAGTTGGCCGGCCCGGAAGTCGAAGAACACAGCCATGCGATCCTGCGCGCGCTGATCGCCGCAGCCAAGGCCGATGGCCGCATCGACGAGCAGGAAAAACAACTGATCAGCGCCGAGATCGGTCGTCACACCGATGACCCGCAATTGCAGCAATGGCTCGACGACGAAGTCGCGCGTCCCCTGGACGCCGCCGACGTGGCCCAGTCGGCCGCCGGCGAGCCGGGCATGGCAGCGGAAATGTACCTGGCCAGCGTGATGCTGGTGGACGACCAGCAGGACGCCGAGCGCAGTTACCTGGACGAGCTGGCGGCGGCGCTGCGGATCGACCCCGAGTTGCAACTGCACCTGGAGCAACAGGCCAAGGGCGGGGTGGCCTGACCCACAAGAGCCGGCCCCCGCGGGGGCCGGTTCATTGACCGTGCCGGGCTCGTCATTCGATGCCCGGCAATCCCGCATCCGTATCACTCCCTATCTCTGAGTCGTTTCGACAGTGCGACCGCCCAGGGCCGAGGTGGATTGTCGCAGCGCGGATTTATTCGCCATCTCCCGGTGCGGGCAGGGTGATAATGCCGACCTGTTCATCATGCGAGCGCACCGTCGCCATGTTCGAGATCCAGCCGCAGAACCCCGAGCTTTTTCGCCAGCAGACCCGTCGTAGCACCCTGTTTATCGCCCTGATCTTCCTGTCCCTGGCCATGCTGTTTTCCAGCGCCGCGGTGCTGCTGTTCGGTGAGCCGGGTGGCGACAACTTCCGCCTGAATGTCGCCGGCGTGCTGGCCGCTCTGGTGGTGAGCATCGTGCTGATGCGCGTGCGTTTCTGGTCGCAGCCGTGGATGGCCGCGGCGGTCTACGGCTGGCAGCTCAAGCGCAGCCTGATGAGCGTGACCAACGTCATGCACCACGTCACCGCCGGCGTCGAGGCCGCAGACCTGACAGCGATGAAGCTGCTGCGCTTCTACCACCTGGGCCTGACCCAGATGTACCAGCTGGACGCCAACTCCAGTGCGCTGAGCCAGGTGGTGCATGAGATCGACCGGCACAAGGAACGGATGCAAGCCCTGGGTATGGACACCGAGCAGAACCGTTTGAATCCGGACTGGATCGAAGCGGTGAAGCGGATCCCGGTAAAAAAGTGAGCTGAAAAGGGCGCGGCTTCCAAGGTTTTCCCCGGCTGCTTCCGAGCCATTTTCGCCATGTGACTGCTGCATGAAATCCAAGGGTTATATGCGCTGGATACATGGCAAAAAGGCAAAGAGTTATAACGTTAGATTTTATTTATATAAATGGACATAAGCATTAGCGCTATGCTGCCGCCAGTTTTTTACCTGGCCGCGGTTGATGCGTAGGGCTTATTGATGGATGTGGGTAATTTTGGTTTTGTAATCGCGGGCCTGTTGGTGGGTTTCATTGTTGGGATGACGGGGGTGGGAGGCGGTTCGCTGATGACCCCGATCCTGTTGTGGTTTGGTATCAACCCGGCGACCGCTGTGGGGACCGACCTGCTGTATGCCGCCATCACCAAGTCCGGTGGTGTGCTGGTCCATCAGAAAAACCGAAACATCGACTGGAAGATCACCGGCTGGCTGACCCTGGGCAGCGTGCCCGCGGTGTTGGCCACCCTGTGGTTCCTCAAGAGCCTGGACACCGACCCGCAAGCGCTGAACAGCGTGATCAAGCAGGCCCTGGGCTTTGTGCTGCTGCTTACCGCGTTGGCGATCCTGTTCAAGAAAAAGCTCCTGGCGTTTGCCCAGAAGCATGCCGGCGATCACTACCACCTGAAGGATTCCAGCCTCAACGGGCTGACAGTGGTGACCGGCGTAGTCCTCGGCACCATGGTCGCCCTGACTTCCATCGGCGCCGGCGCCCTGGGCACCGTGGCGCTGTTCATCCTGTACCCGTTCCTGGCCACCAAGCGCCTGGTAGGCACCGAAATCGCCCACGCCGTGCCCCTGACCCTGGTCGCCGGCCTGGGGCATGCGAGCATGGGCAACATGGACTGGCAACTGCTGGGTTTCCTGCTGATGGGCTCGCTGCCGGGGATCTGGCTCGGCAGCCACATGACCGGCCGCGTCTCGGACGAACTGCTGCGGCCGTTCCTGGCGCTCATGCTGTTTTCCATCGGTTACAAGCTGGCGTTCTGAACCCGCGCTGGCGGGCCGAGCCAAGAGCCTCCTGCGGGAGGCTTTTGTGTTTTTGGAGTTTGTGCAGATTGAGTCAGGTCCTGGCAGACCTGCCTCCAGGCCACTCTCAGCGTTGCGCCAACCAGTAATCGTGCAGCCCACGCGCTGCCTGTTCGACGTTGGCTACCGTCTGGCGATGCTGAACCAGATCCAGGTCGGCCGGCAGTTCGAAGTTGTCCTGTTCGGCGCAGGTGACGATGGCTTGCAGTTGGGCGGCCTGGGCTGTGGGCAGTTCGGGCCAGTTGCTTACGGCCATGGCGCGCAGGTAGCCGAAGCACCATTCTTCCGCCAGCGTCAGCGGCTGGTCCTGATGCTCGGTCTGTTCGAAGCGCGGCTGAAAGCTCGCCGAGTCGCTCGCCAGTGCCGTGGCGAGGGCGTTCAGGTGGCGCACGCTCAGCTCGATGAAGCGCTTGCATTCCTCGGGGGCCTGCCAGTCCGGGTTCTGCCCGCCCCAGATGGCCGGGAACCATTCGGCGATGTCCACCTGGGTTGGTCCGGACACCAGGGCTGTACAGAAACCGTCCAGCTCGGCCAGGTTGAGCACGGAGTGGTCGTCACCGTACTTGAGCAGGGTGTCTTCGATGAATTCGAACTCGGCGGGGCTGAGCGGCTGGTTGTGCATGGATGGCTTCCTTGGAAAAACGTGCGCCCCAGGGGCTGCGCGGAAAAAGACGCGGAGGATGGCGCGTTCCGCGGCTTTTATCCAGCGCCGATCATCGTCGCGGAGCGGCTTGTCATGGCGGCGACGCGTTCCCGGCCGGTCCAGCGACCGGGCCTGTTAACCGACCCGGTCGCTGTTTTTCTCAGGGTTGCTTCGCCGCGCCGACCTGGTCATCCAGGGCCTTGAGCAGGGCATGGGCGACCTTCACCCGTTCGGCGTTGGGGTAGTTCTTGTTCGCCAGCAGCACCAGGCCGATGTCCTTGCCGGGCACGAACAGCACATAGCTGCCGAAGCCGTTGGTGGAACCGGTCTTGTTCAGCAGGGTATTGGCCCGCGGCGCCTGGGGCGGGGTGAACCAGCGGGTCGGGTGCGGTTCGAAGGCCATCTGCGACGAGTTGCCGGCCAGCAGGGCGTCGAGGCTGAGCGGGTAGGGGTAGAGCTCCCAGCCCAGGCCCTGGGTCATGCCCTCGACCTGGTAATAACCGGTGTGGGTGATGGCGATTGCCTGCGGCCAGGGTTGCGGCAGCGACTCGGGCTTGAGGTTGGCCTGGACGAAGCGCAGCAGGTCGGCGGCGCTGGTCTTCACCCCGTAGGCCTCGGCATCCAGGGCGCCGGGGCCGAGCCGCACCGGCTTGCCGTCCTTGCCGTAGCCCTGGGCGTAATGGTCCATCTGCGAGTTCGGCACCTGGATATAGCTGTGCTGCAGGCCCAGTTGCGGGAACAGCTTCTGCTCCATCAATTGTTCGAAGGGCTGCCCCAGGCTTTGCGCGGCCAGGTAGCCGAACAGGCCGATACTCGGGTTCGAGTACAGGCGCTGGGCGCCGGGGGCAAAGGCCGGTTTCCAGCCCTGGTAGTAGCCGAGCATCTTGTCCTGGCTGTCCCATTGCGCCGGGAACTGCAACGGCAGGCCGCCGGCGCTGTAGGTGCCCAGTTGCAACAGGCTGATGTGCTCGAAAGCGCTGTCGTTCAATGCCGGCAGGTAGCGGCTGGCCGGGTCGTTCAGGGACAGTTTGCCGCTGGCCTGGGCATAGGCCCCCAGGGTCGCGGTGAAGAGCTTGCTCACCGAGCCGACCTCGAACAGCGTGTCGGCGTCGACGGCTTTCTGCTCCTCTTTGGAAGCCAGGCCGTAGTTAAAGTAATGGGGCTGGCCCTTGATGGTGATGGCCACCGCCATGCCGGCGATGTCCTGTCGTTGCATCAACGGGCGGATCGCCGCGTCGACCAGGGGCTTGAGCGCGCTGTCCGGCTGGCTGGCGGCCAGGCAGGCGCTGGCGCCGGACAGCAGCAGGGAAACGGCGAAAAATCCGGATAGGGCTAGGTTTTTGTTGTGCATGATGGGCTGACATTCCATGATTTTGCAGGGTGATGGCCGCTACACTCCGAGCGGCTTTTGCCAGCGCCTGCCCTTGCAGTCAGGGGGCAGGGCGCTGCGAGCCGGCTCAATGTAGGCGGCCGGCGAAGGATCGACAAACGACGATATTTCGCAGGAGCCATTAGAGAAACTAGGGAGTGGTCATGATCCGACCCCATTTGCCGCTGAATGCCCTGCGGGCCTTCGAGGCCTCGGCGCGGCATTTGAGTTTTACCCGCGCGGCCATCGAGCTGTGCGTGACCCAGGCGGCGGTCAGTCATCAGGTGAAAAGCCTCGAGGCCCAGCTCAACGTCACCCTGTTCAAGCGCCTGCCCCGTGGGCTGATGCTGACCAGCGAGGGCGAAACCCTGTTGCCGGTGCTGTGTGAGTGTTTCGACCGCATCGCTGAAACCCTCGGCCGCTTCGAAGGCGGGCACTACCGTGAAATGCTCAGCGTCGGCGCTGTCGGTACCTTTGCCGTCGGCTGGTTGCTGCCGCGCCTGGAGGACTTCCAGGCCCGCCACCCGTTTATCGACCTGCGCCTGTCGACCCATAACAACCGGGTCGACGTCGCCGCCGAAGGCCTGGACTACGCCATCCGTTTCGGCAGCGGCGCCTGGCACGGCACCGATGCCGTCCAGCTGCTGGAGGCGCCGCTGTCAGTACTCTGCGTGCCGGAACTGGCACGACAGCTGCACAGCCCCGCCGACCTGCTCGGCCAGACCCTGCTGCGCTCCTACCGCACCGACGAATGGCCGGAATGGTTCAGCGCCGCCGGCCTGCCGGCCAGCACCCTGCCGTCGCGCAGCATCGTCTTCGACTCGTCCCTGGGCATGATGGAAGCCGCGCAGCAGGGCATAGGCGTGGCCCTGGCGCCGCCACTGATGTTCGCCCGGCAGTTGCACGCCGGCAGCATCGTCCAGCCGTTCGCGGTGGGCATCACCACCGGCAGCTACTGGTTGACCCGCTTGCAGTCACGGGCGCAGAGCCCGGCGATGCAGGCGTTCAAGGAATGGTTGTTGGGGACCGTGCAGGAAGGCTGAATGGCTTTAATCAACATTAAGTTGAATATTCAACTATTGGTTGATATTTTCGCTTGATTCTTTTTGCGCGAAACCGCCATGAACAGCCCCGACAGCCGTTTGTCCCCTGAGAGTGCCGCCGAACGCCAGCTGGTATTCAAGGTGCTGCACAGCACCCTGAACATGCTCGGCAGCGTGGTTGGCCGGCACACCGAAATCGTCCTGCATGACCTGAGCCGGCCCGAGTCCTCCATCGTCGCCATCGCCAATGGTCATGTCACCGGTCGCCGGGTCGGCAGCCCGGTGCTGGCCGGGCCGCGCGAGGACCTGGGGTTCATCGCCGTGCGCAGGGCCATGGAGGATCGCTCCGGCAGCGAGCCGGTACTGGTGGAGAACTACCCGACCACCGCCCCCGACGGTCGCCCGTTGCGCAGCTCGACGGTGGTGTATCGCGACAGCAGCGGCCAGCCCTTCGCCACCCTGTGCACCAACGCCGACCTCAGCGGCATCGCCGCCGCCCATGCCTGCCTCGGCGAGTTGCTGGGCCTGGGCGCAGCCCCCGAACCACGCCACGACGAGCCCCAGGACATGGAGCAGTTGATGGCACAGATCATTCAGCAAGCCTGCCCCGGCGGCCGGGCCTTGATGAAGAAGACCCAGAAGCTCGAAGCCGTGCGCCAGATGCAGGACCGCGGGCTGTTCATCGTCAAGGGCGGCATCGAGAAGGCCGCCGCAGCCCTGGGCGTCACCCGCTACACCATCTACAACTACCTGGAACAGATCCGGGCCACAGACCAAGCCAGCCAACAGGAATGAAGCCGATGCAGCTCGATATCTTTCAGGTGGATGCCTTTTCCTCCACGCCTTTCGGCGGCAACCCGGCGGCGGTCTGCCCGCTGGACGCGTGGCTGCCCGACGCCACGCTGCAACGGATCGCCGAAGAGAACAACCTCTCGGAAACCGCCTACTTCGTGCGCAATGGCGAGCTGTTCGAATTGCGCTGGTTCACCCCGACCGTGGAAGTCGACCTCTGTGGCCACGCCACCCTGGCGGCGGCCTGGGTGCTGTTCGAACAACTGAACGAGCCCAGCGAACTGCTGCGCTTCAGCACCCGCAGCGGCGAGTTGCGTGTACGCCGCGACGGCGAGCGGCTGTCCATGGACTTCCCGACCAGGCAACCGGCGGCCGTGGAGATTGCACCGAGCCTGCTGCACGCCCTCGGCCTGCCGCGCGCCGAAGCCCTGTACCGCACCGACGACTATTTGCTGGTGGTCGAGGACGAAGCGATCATCGCCGGCCTCAAGCCCGATTTCGCCGCCCTGGCCAAGTTCGATGTGCGCGGCATCGCCGTCACCGCGCCGGGCAAGCAGTTCGATTTCGTCTCCCGCTGGTTCGGCCCGAGCGTCGGGGTCAACGAAGACCCGGTCACCGGCTCGGCCCACACCTCCCTGGCCCCGTACTGGGCCCAACGCCTGGGCAAAACCCGGCTGAGCGCGGAGCAGGGCGGGGCGCGCAAGGGCCAGCTGTGGTGCGAGGTGCTGGATAACGGACGGGTGCTGATCAGCGGCCAGGGCGCGCTGTATCTGAAGGGCACGATTTTTATCTGAAGCCCTGGCGTTCTCTTTGCCGGGATCGACAACTGGATGCTGTCGCGTGCCGGCGAAACGCTTGAAGTCGAGGTGGGCGGTCGCTTCCGGCTCAACAGTGTGGGCTTGATCCGCCGCCTGGCGACGCTCGATCCGGGCATCGCCGTGCTGGCGCAAGGCTCAGTCGATCCCGGCCATTCATGCCAGGCCGCAACCAATAAAAAAGCAGCCGCTGGCGGCGAACCCTGCCGATACGCAATGGTCAACCGATCAAGGGCCTCCAGGCTGCTTCATTCCGGCCGGCGACCCTTGATAAACGGATTCACTCCCATCCTGCTGGCTGTAGGGCTGGTGGTGATTCTGCCGACAGTCCATGCAGCACACTTCAGGGGGAGCCGGAGAACTTCAAGCAGGTTCGGGTCCTGCCTGGTGCAGGCGCTGACCGTTGATCACATCCGCTCCTCTCGCGTAGGAGTACGAAAATGACTCAATCAATGCGGTTCTTCCTATCGATCGTCCTGGCGGCAGTATCCCTGACATCGGCAAGCCTGTTGAACAATGCTGGTGCGGCAACCGCCGAGGACTTGAATGCCGATTCCCAGCAAGCCTTGCAAATCCTCTATAAGGCCACTCCGTTTGCCGAAACCCTTTCGCGCGATGCCAAAGCGGTGCTCGTCTTTCCGAAAATCGTCAAGGCAGGCCTTGTGTTTGGTGGCAGCTATGGCGAAGGCGTGCTGATGAAAGGCCAGAAAGTGGAGGGTTATTACAACTCCGTCACCGGGTCATGGGGGCTGCAGGCAGGCGCCCAGTCTTACGGTTATGCGGTGTTCCTGATGACCGAAAAAGCGCTGAACTATGTGCGCGAGACCAAGGGCTGGGAAGTCGGCGTGGGGCCAACCATTGTCGTGGTCGACGAAGGGATAGCGAAAAATCTGTCGAGCTCGACGCTGAAGGACGATGCCTACGCGTTCATCTTCGACCAGCAAGGGTTGATGGCCGGGGTCAGCATCGAAGGAACAAAGATTTCCCTGATCAAGCGCTGAAACTGCCTTACAAGGGTTTTGATCTTTTCAAGCGTGTCGCGTCTGTGCGGTGAACACGCTCCAGTGGGGGCTCCACCAAGGCGCCTTGCTTGGCAAGCAAGACGCCTGGCTCGAGCGCCTGTGCCCCAGCCGCTTTTGGGGCAGGATGCGCGACGAAATCTCCAGAATTGTTGAGCGCTATCACCGTCCTCGCCATGAGGGGGGCCAATGAACCTTCTAAACCCATGCAAGGGGGCATGTATTCCCCTGGCGCTATGCGTGATTGTGCTCCTGGCATTCATGATCTCCTGCAGCACATTGCCCAGGATAGTGCCCGACATGGCCCGCGCGCCCTCTGCGCCAGTGCAGCTCGACGGGGCACATGGACCGCTGTCTGCCGAGCGCAGCAAAGCCATTCTCGACCGGCTCAAGTCCTCCGGCGCAGAGACCGACATCTTCGATGTGCACCTCGCAATCGAAGAGTCCATCGTCGGCAGCCCGCTGACGGAAGGCAACAAGGTCGACTTGCTGCAGGACGGCCCCAGCACCTACCAGTCGATGATCAAGGCCGTGGAGGCTGCACGCGACCACATCAACATGGAGACCTATATCTTTGACGATGACGAGGTCGGTCAGCGCTTCGCCGCCGCATTGATTGCCCGGCAACAGCAAGGCGTACAGGTCAACCTGATCCGTGACAGCGTCGGAACCCTCGGAACATCGTCAGGGTTTTTCTCTCGATTGACCGAAGCGGGCGTCAAGGTGCTGGAGTACAACCCCGTCAATCCGATGACGGCCAAAGCGGGGTGGGACGTGAACCAGCGCGACCATCGGAAGCTGCTGATAGTGGACGGCCGCATTGCCTTTCTCGGCGGGATCAACATCAGCAGCGTCTATTCGGGGGGCTCGTTCAGCTCTCACTCGAAGACTCGGCCCAGTGGCGATTTGCCCTGGCGCGACACCGACCTGCGTATCGAGGGGCCCGTGGTGGCGGAACTGCAGAAGCTGTTCATCGGAACCTGGACCGCCCAGAAAGGCGAACCACTCGCGGCCAGGCGGTACTTTCCACCCCCTGAGCGCAAGGGCAGCGAGGTGGTGCGCGCCATCGGCAGTTCGCCAGATGAACCGTTCAGCCTGATCTACGCCACGCTGATTTCGGCGCTGCGTAGCGCACAGACCGAGATATGGCTGACCAACGCCTACTTTGTGCCCGACCCGCAGTTGCTAGCGGTCCTCAAGGAAGCGGCGGCACGTGGAGTCGACGTCAAGCTGGTGCTACCCAGCAGCACCGATTCGTGGCTGGTGCTCCATGCTGGACGCGCTTACTACAGCGAGCTGCTGAAGGCCAACGTCAAGCTTTACGAACGCCGCGACGCGCTACTCCACGTCAAGACTGCGGTAATCGATGGTGTGTGGTCGAGTGTCGGTTCCACCAACCTCGACTGGCGCAGCTTCCTGCATAACGATGAAGTCAACGTCGTGGTGCTGGGCACCGGGTTTGCAAAAAAGATGCAGGCGGCATTCATGGCTGACCTGGCCAAGTCGAACGAAATCAAGCTGGAACAGTGGCAGCGCCGTTCGCTGGGTATGAGAGCCAAGGAGCAGATGGCGCGACTTTGGGAATACTGGTTATGAGCCCAGTTGCGCATTGCCGGGATGCACTGTTCTGCGTCTTGAGGGGGATGCCGCCAGCCCGGGTTCGAGCCCTGGCGAGATCGACTGCGGGCGATGCCTGCGGGCGATGAGTTTGCGCAGGCCGGATTGCCCAGGCTTGCCGTTGGCGGGCGGGATGGGTGCTGGTAATGCTCCAATCCCGCCGCTCAGGGTTACCTGCCGTTTACTTGCCTGCCACCAACGCCGGTGTGCGCGGCGGGATCAGGCGTTTGCTGCCGGTGGACTCGTAGGCCGCCGCCAGGCGCAGCAGGTTCGAGTCGTCGTAGGCGCGGCCGGCGAAGGTCAGGCCGATGGGCATGCCGATGTCCGGCATGACGCCCATCGGCACGGTGACCGTGGGCACGCCCAGGTGGCGGATGGCGAGGTTGCCGTTGGCCACCCAGACGCCGTTGCTCCAGGCGATATCTGCGGAGGCAGGGTCGACATCGGCATTGGCCGGGCCGACGTCGGCCACCGTCGGGAAGATCACCGCATCGAGCCCCAGCGTGTCCATCCAGTCCTCGAGGTCGATCTTGCGGGTTTGCTCCAGGCCGCGCAGGCCGTCGGGCACGGTGGGGATCTGGTCCCAGGGGGTGATGCCGCGTTCGGCCATCTTCACGTACTCGTCCATGCCGGCGGCCAGGTCGCCTTCGCGGTTGGGCAGGGTGCCGGGGTCGTGAGGGAAAATCAGCGGGCCGTCGACGTCCACCAGGCGATTGAGCTTCGGGTCGCCGTTGGCCCGCAGGAAATCATCGAAGGCCCAGGCGGTCAGGTCCCACAACTCGTGATGCAGGAACTCCTTGGACACCAGGCCGCGGTTGAACACCGTCGGCGCGCCGGGGCGATCGCCCTCGCAATTGGACACCAGGGGGAAATCCACTTCGAGCACATCGGCGCCGGCGGCTTCGAGCGCCTGGCGCGCCTGCTGCCAGAGGCCGATCACCGAAGGGCGGGTGTTGATGCGTTGCCCGGTCGGGCCACCGATCCCCGGTGCTTCGCTGGTGCCCGCCTCGGGGTCGGCGTTGATGTACATGCGCGGCACACCGAAGCGCTTGCCGGCCAGGGCGCTGCTGCCGACGGCCAGTTCCTGATAGGACGCCGGGCGTACCGAGGCCACGCTGGGGATCGGCACCCAGGGTTGCAGGCGCCACAGATCGCCACGGGTGTCCGGGTCTTCGGCGACCACCACGTCGAGCACTTCGAGCAGGTCGGCCATGGTCCGGGCATAGGGCACCACCACGTCCATGGTCGGGGTCAGCGGCCAGTTGCCGCGCACCGAGATCACCCCGCGCGAAGGGGTGTAGGCACACAAGCCATTGTTCGAGGCCGGGCCGCGGCCGCTCGACCAGGTTTCTTCCGCCAGGCCGAAGGCGGCGAAGCTGGCGGCGGTGGCGGTACCTGCGCCGTTCGACGAGCCCGAGGCGAAGGGCGCGGTGAGGTAGTCGGCGTTGTACGGGCTTTCCGCACGGCCATAGACCCCGCGTTGCATGCCGCCGTTGGCCATCGGCGGCATATTGGTCTTGCCCAGGCATATCGCCCCGGCGGCGCGCAGCCGTTCGATGGTGAAGGCATCGCGATAGGCGATCAGGTTGGCGAAGGCAGGGCTGCCGGAGGCCGCGGTGAGGCCCTTGACCAGGTAGCTGTCCTTGGCCGTGTAGGGAATGCCATCGAGCGGACCCAGGGTTTCGCCCCTGGCCCGGCGGGCATCGGAGGCCTGGGCTTCCTTGAGCGCGTCGGGGTTGCGCACCACCACCGCGTTGAGGGCGGTGGGGGTGTCGGGGCCGTCGTAGGCATCGATCCTGGCCAGATAGGCCTGGACCAGTTCGACCGCCGTGGTCTGGCCAGATTCGAGCGCGGCGCGCAGTTGGGCAATGGAAACCTCGGTGACTTCGATCATGCTGTTATCGCCGGCTGCTGATGGGTGATGTGGTGAAGGTTGCCATCACACTGGCGCTGGGGTTTGGGCGGCTTGGGCACATCGCTTATCTCACAATGGGTTTTCATATCGGTTCTCGTTGCGCGGCACGACGCGACTGGGGCTGGGCTACAACCTGAGCGGGGTATTTTGCACCAAGTTGCCGGCGGGGGAATCGCTAAACGCTTCGCCGTCGTTGTTGGCTGCTGATCGGGGTCTGGCGCCCGTCGTGTAGGGGTCCCCAAGCATCGGCGGTTTTTACCTCAGTCCTGGCCCAAAAAGTAAGTAGCTGTTTTAAAAACAAATTTATGCATTTGTGGCTTCACAAACGACGAAAAAGTTGATAAATTTCCGCGCGTTCTTGCAGAGTCCCCCCCGGGGCTTGCAGTGAAGGCAAGCAACATCAGCCATAGGGGCGTCGCCAAGCGGTAAGGCAGCAGGTTTTGATCCTGCCATGCGTTGGTTCGAATCCAGCCGCCCCTGCCATTTTCCTACCCATCCAGGTACCCCTCAGCCGCCAGGCATGAGGCGAGTCCTCCCGAAACACCCATCCTTCTGTTTTATCAAACGCTCCCGTAATGCCCCGGTATCCGTGTGGATGCTCAAGTGGCCGCTTTTCCTGTGCCCGGATCATCTCGTTATCTCGCCTTTGCCCGACTGCTAGCGAAAGCGCTGTGGGATGGCCTCGGCAAACGGGTAATGGACAAAGTAGGGGCGGGCTTCGTCGATGACTCGCTGGAACGAGGGGCGCTGTATCAGCCGCTCGAAATAGGCGCTCAGGTGGCGGTGGTCGTCGGTAAAGGCCACGAGCGTGCTGGCATAGAACAAGGCCGGGGCGGCGGCGCAGTCGGCCAGGCTGAAGTCCGGGCTGGCCACCCAGGTCCTCGAGGCCAGGCGCCGCTCGAGCATGGCGTATGCGCTCAGCAGGGCTGCGCGTTCCCGGCTCAGGTCGCCGTTGGCGCCATACAGGCGATCGGCGACTATCCGCTGCATCGGCCCCTGGACGTAGCTGTCGAAAAAACGGTCCCACAGCCGGACCTCCAGCGCACTCTCCCAATCATGGGGAATCAACGGCTGCTGGCCGCCATAGAACCGATCCAGATACTCGATGATCACACTCGATTCCGGCACATCGCGCTGCCGGGCGTGATCGCGGATGACCGGGAACTTGCCCAGTGGCCACAGGCTTTGCAGCTCGGCCCGGTCGGCGTCGTTGGCCAGATCGATGATGCGCTTTTCAAAGGCGACACCGTGTTCGTACAGGGCGATCAGCACCTTGTGGCAGAACGACGACAGCGGATGGAAATACAGGGTCAGCGGCATTTTCCGGTTCCTCGGTGAAGCAGGGAAACCCACACAGTATCGGCCTGCCTGGGTGGCCACGCGCTGGCAGGCGACGAGCCGGGCTACAGCCCCCCGGAATATTTCACCGCCGCCGCGGCCCGCGACGGCACGTTGAGGATGCGCAGCAGCGAAGACACATGGATACGCACGGTGAAGGGCGAGATCTCCAGTTCGCGGGCGATTTCCTTGTTGGTCTTGCCCTGGGCGATCAGGCGCAGCACCTCGAGCTGGCGCGTGGTCAGGGTGACGCCGGTGCCCAGGGGCAGCAGGCCGGAAGGGGCGAACTTGACCAGCACCTCGCCTTCGCGAATGGCCAGGACGGCCTGGCCGATCTCGTCCGGGGCGATGTTCTTGCCGATAAAACCGTCGACACCAGCGGCCATGACCTCGCCGATCAGCGCCTGGTCATCGACCATCGACACCACGATCAGGGTGGTGCGCGGCAATTGCTGGCGCAGTTCGGCCAGCTGGCTGACGCAGGTCAGGCCCGGAAAACGCAGGTCGAGGATCAGCGTGTCCAGCTCGTCGCCGGCCTGGGTCAAGGCGAGTACCCTGTCCAGGTCGCCGGCCTGTTCGATCAGCGCCTCCGGCAGCAGGCGCTGGACCGTGCGCAACATGCCCTCGCGAAACAGCGGGTGATCGTCGGCTATGATAATCCGGCATGCCATGGGGTGACTCTCCTTGGGTCGAGCTTTCCTTGAGGCAGCTACTTTAGCAGCGGGCCAGGCAACTGCCCGTGATTCGTGCTGGATACGACGACTGCCGCACAAGGATGTTCCCCATGAAATTCGAGAAAAACACCGAACTCGACCAGGCCAACCTGCGCACCATCGTGGGCAGCTGCGCCTTGGCCTATATCAGCGTGCTGGGTTTCCTGCCCGGGCAGCGGGTCGATACCTATCTGCCGATCGTGATCTATATCGTCCTGTTCCTGCTGCTGTCGATTGTCCTGCGTCAGGCCATCGTGCGCTGGCCCGGGCATTATCCGGCGCGGCGGGTCCTGGGCATGGTCTATGACTATACCGGCACTTCGTTCGGCCTGGTGGTCGGCGGGGAAGCAGCGCTGCCGCTGTACGCGGTGATGGTCTGGGTCAACCTGGGCAACGGCATGCGCTTTGGTTCGCGTTACCTGGCGATTGCCACGATCCTGGCGTTGGTGGCACTGCTGGCCATCTATCGCCTGACGCCGCTGTGGCAGGCGCAACCCTTCATGGTGCTGATGCTGTTGATCACCAGCACGGTGATCCCGGCCTACGCCCATATATTGCTGGAACGCACGCGCAAGGCGTCGGAGGAGGCGATTGCCGCCAACCTGGAAAAGTCGCGTTTTCTCGCCCAGGCCAGCCACGACCTGCGCCAGCCGATCCATTCCATCGGCCTGTTCACCGCCTGCCTGCGCGAGGCGCGCCTGGGCGACGAGGAGCGGCGTCTGGTGGACAACATCGACCGTTCGCTGCTCAACGTCTCGCAGCTGTTCCGCTCGATTCTCGACCTCTACACCCTGGACAACGGACGGGTGCAACCCAGTTACCAGGCCTTGCACCTGGGCGAATTCCTCGCCGACCAGCTGCGGCAGAACGCCGAAGCCGCGCGCTGGGCCGGGGTCGAGCTGCGCCTGCGCCCCTGTTCGCACTGGGTCCGGGCAGACCCGGCGCTGCTCGCCACCATGGTCCAGAACGTGTTGTCCAACTGCTTCAAGTACGCAGCGCGGCGACCGGTGCTGATCGGTGTGCGCAAGCGCGGTGCGGGGCTGGCCATCGTCATCTATGACCGGGGCCGGGGGATTGCCGAGGAGCATCTGCCGAACCTGTTCGAGGAGTTCTACCGGGTGCGCGAGCAACGGGACAAGGACGTTGAAGGCGTGGGCCTGGGCCTGTCTATCGTCAAGCGCCTGGGGCAGTTGATGGGGCTCGAGGTGGCGATCCGTTCGCGGCTTGGCCACGGCACCGCGGTGAGCCTGTACGGGTTGCCCCTGGTGCCACCGCAGCTGCAGGCGGCCAGCCTCGACGAGGCGCGTCAGGCGGGGCTGTTGACTGGTTTGAAGGTGTGCCTGGTGGAGGATGATCGCAATGTGCTGCTGGCCACCTCGGCCTTGCTCGAGCGCTGGGGCTGTGTGGTCCAGGCCGAGCTTTCCGGTAAGGATCTGGTCAGCGACTGCGACATCATCGTCGCCGACTATGACCTGGGCAACCACGCCACGGGCATCGAATGCATCGACAGCCTGCGCCGGCAGCGCGGCTGGGCGGTGCCGGCGCTGATCCTCACCGGCCATGAGGTCGAGAAGATCCAGGCCGCGTTGCACGACCGCAATATCGCCATCCTGTCCAAGCCGGTGCGGCCGGCCGAACTGCGCGGCAGCTTGCGTGCGCTGCGCCAGCAGTCTGCGTCGGCATCGGTGGCGGGGGTCATGCCCGAGGCGTGATGGCGCGGTTCAGCGAGCCCTGGCCGCATCCCTTGCCAGGACAAGGAGAGCGGCCGCAGGCGCGGGGCTTATCGCTTGCAGAGAAAGTCTTGGGTCACGATGGTTTGCAGGCAGGCCGGTGTTGCTGCTTGCCAATGTCGGTGTTCGGCCCAGGGCGACCAACTGAATGGTGCTGATCGACAAGTACTTCACCGCCAATTTCAAAAGCCCGGAGGCAGTGCTTTACCGGCCTCAGTAGTGGCATTTGCCGAATCGCTTCGCTCCCCGCAAACCTCCCGCACGCAGTCGCGCATCCAGCGATGCGCCGGGTCGCTGTTCATTCGCGGGTGCCAGAGCATGGACACGGTGATTTCCGGCATGGCCACCGGCAGGGCGAAGCTGTGCAGGCCACCGCGCAGGTTGTGGGTATGGCGTTCGGGGACGGCGGCGATCAGGTCCGAGGCGCGGACCAGCGCCAGGGCGGCGGAGAAACCGCCAACGACGGTGGCGATCTCGCGCGCCAGGCCTGCCGCCTGCAACGCGTCGTCCACCAACCCGCGACCTGGGCCCTGGCGCGATACCAGCACATGCTCGCCGGCGGCGTAACGGGCGGCGCTGATCGGCCCGCTGCTCAGTGGATGGCCGTTGCGCACCACGCCGATAAAACGATCGCGGAACAGTGCGCGGGTATGGATTTCCGGGCTGGCGTTGGCGCCCACCACGCCGGTGTCGAGGTCGACCGTGCCGTCGCGCAGGGGCGTGCTGTCCTTGCTGGTTTTCTGCATGAAATGCAGGCGCACCCCGGGGGCTTCGGCACGCAGGCGAGCGACCAGGGCCGGGCCGAAATTCTCGACAAAACCGTCGCCGCTGCGCAGGGTGAAAGTGCGCACCAGGCGCTGCAGGTCGAGCCGTTCGACAGGGCGCAGCATGGCTTCGGCGTCCTGAACCAGGTGGCCGACCCGCTCGCGCAATTCCAGGGCGCGCGGGGTCGGCACCAGGCCGCGGCCGGCGCGCACCAGCAGCGGGTCGCCGGTGGTTTCGCGCAGGCGCGCCAGGGCCCGGCTCATCGCCGACGGGCTCAGACGCAAGCGCTGGGCGGCGCGCGCCACGCTGCCTTCGGCGAGCAGCACGTCGAGGGTGATCAGCAGATTGAGATCGGGTGTGGACATGGCGGCGGCCCCGTCTGGCGTAGAAAGTGATATGGCGTCAGACGCACGAATAACCTGCAAGGGCTGCGCCTTCCGCCATGTTAGACCGTGGGCTAGATTGGCGACAGCGCCGTTTCGCGCAGGTCAGAGAGGGAGTGCAACGTGAAGCCAGTCAATGCCGGAGCAGAGCCGGAAACGGTGTCAGTCAGCTGGGCGCTGGCCAGCCTGTCGCTGTCGATGTTGCTGGCGTCGCTGGGCACCAGCATCGCCAACGTCGGCTTGCCGACCCTGGTGCAGGCGTTCGGGGCGAGCTTCCAGCAGGTGCAGTGGGTGGTCCTGGCCTACCTGCTGGCGATGACCGCGCTGATCGTCAGTGTCGGTCGGCTCGGCGATTTGCTGGGACGACGGCGCCTGCTGCTGATCGGGATCCTGCTGTTCACCCTGGCCTCGATGCTTTGCGCCGCCGCCCCGACGCTGGGGTTGCTGATCGGCGCCCGGGCGCTGCAGGGCCTTGGCGCGGCGATCATGATGGCGCTGACCCTGGCCCTGGTCGGCGAGACGGTCAGCAAGGCCCGCACCGGCAGCGCCATGGGCCTTCTGGGCACGATGTCGGCGATCGGCACCGCCCTCGGCCCGTCCCTGGGTGGGGTGTTGATCGCCGGGTTCGGCTGGCAGGCGCTGTTCCTGGTCTGCGTACCGTTGGGCGGGCTGACTTGGGCGCTGGCTTATCGGTATCTGCCGGTTGGTATTCAGGCGCGGGCCCTTGAACGAGGCGCTTTCGACCCCCTGGGCACCTTGCTGCTGGCCTTCACATTGCTGGCCTACGGGCTGGCCATGACCCTGGGGCGCGGCCATTTCGGCCTGCTCAACGTTGGGCTGCTGGTAATGGCGCTGGTGGCGGCTGGCCTGTTTGTCTGGGTGGAGGCGCGGGTGGCCGCGCCGCTGATACGCCTGGCGCTGTTTCGCGACGCGGCCTTGAGCGGCAGCCTGGCCATGAGCGCGCTGGTCTCGACGGTGATGATGGCGACGCTGGTGGTCGGGCCTTTTTACCTGGCCCACGGGCTCGGGCTGGAGGCGCTCGGGGTGGGCCTGGCGATGTCGCTCGGCCCCTGTGTCACCGCATTGAGTGGCGTACCGGCCGGACGCATCGCCGATCGTTTTGGCGTGCGACCGATGATCCTCGCCGGTCTCGGCGCCATGGCCCTCGGTTGCCTGATGCTGGCGTTGCTGCCCGCGAGCCTGGGCATTGGCGGTTATCTGGCGCCTATCGTTGTCACCACCCTGGGCTATGCAATGTTTCAGACTGCCAATAACACCGCGGTGATGAGCGAGGTGGGCGCCGAACAGCGCGGGGTGATCTCCGGCCTGCTCAACCTGTCGCGCAACCTCGGGCTGATCACCGGCGCCTCGCTGATGGGCGCGGTGTTCGCCGCGGTGGCCGGCGACCTCGCCACGGCAAGCGCCGAGGCTGTCGCCAGCGGCATGGGGTTCACCTTTGCCCTGGCGGCGGGGCTGGTGGCGCTGGCCAGCCAGCTGGGCTGGCGGCGGGCGGTGGATTCGGCGGCCTAGCCCGGAGGCAGCATCAGCATAGGCTTGCCCGCGATGACGTCATGTCATTCGACGCAGAAGGTCGACCCTGTCGCGAGCCACCTATCGGCCGCTACAGATAGGCCGTTCAAGCCTGAGCGCTTTCCCCCGCCAGCAACGCACTGTAAGCCCGCAGCCGCTGCACGAACTCATTTACCGAACCCTGGGGCACATAGGCCTGTTTGAGGAAGAACGCGGCGTACTCGGCCATTCCCGGTTCGGCCGCGGTCAGCAGCTGCGCATGCTCCTCCAGGGTGGTCGGCCAGCCGCGTTCCTGCTCGCCGCGCAGCAGGTTGGCCGAGCGCAGCGCCTTGCGCGCCGCGGCCCGTTGCAGGCGTTGTTGCTGCAAAGGTTCGCGGCTCTGCTCCAGCTGTTGCGCGTAGCCTTCCAGCACCTGGGGGAAATCGCCATTGAGCGCCAGGGCGATGGTCCGGCTCGGGCGGAAGGGTTCGAAGCGCAGCCCCAGGTCATTGCCCCAGATGCAGCGGCACTGATGCTTGAGCCAGAACCCCCAGCGGTAGCGATTGTCGGGCGCCAGCACCTCGCTGAGCACGCCGATATCGAAATCGATCTTCGACACCTCCGGGTGCCGCGCCTCCAGCGCTTGCCGAGTTTCCTCCAGCCGCTGGCGTTCCTCGGGGCTCGGCGCCCAGGCCAGGACCAGGGTCGCATCCAGGTCGGAAGTATCCGGCCGCGCATCGCCACGGGCCACGCTGCCGTACAGGTACAGGCCATCGAGCAGCGCCGGAAAACGCCGCGAGAGCATCGCGCACAGCTCATCCACCAGAGGGCTGAACGCCGGTTGCAACGGCTGGTCGGGCAGGGACTGGATAAAACCTTCGGCGTCGACGCCTGGGTACTGCGACATGGTGATCTCGATGGGGCAATGGCGATGAAAGCAGCCCGGCCAGGCGGGCGGTTGGCAGACAGTCTGGCTGACTTCACGGATCGCGCAAGCCAGCGCGGTTCAGCGCCACGCCATCACGGGTCGAGGCTCGCCAGATCGTTACCGAGCGGCGTCGGCGACTCGCCGCTGATCGCGCACAGCAATGCGCTGATGGTTTGCCCCTCGACCGTGCCGTGTTCTTGCAGCAGGTCCGCCACCGCGCCGACCGCCGGCCAGTAGCGATGCACCAGGCAGCTGGCGCGGGCCATGGCCCGGGATTCGGCGTCGAGCAGCTTGCGCGGCGGCAGCAGGCTGATCAACTCATGACCGCGACTCAGGTCGCCGCGGCCGCTGCCTTTTATCAGCCTGTCGGATCGGCCATGGCGGTAGATCGCTTCGGCCACCGGGCCGGCAAAGCAATGCAGCAGGTCGCGCTCGATGGACTCGACCATCGACGGCAGGTATTCGGCGATCCCCGGGGCATCGAAGGCGGGGCGCGGGACCAGGTAATCGGCTTCCACCAACCCCTCTACATAGCGCGGGTTGCCGCGCAGGTCGAGCATCGGACCAGCGGCAGCTTCGGCCCTGGTACGCACGCTGACGCGGGCGATCGGCTGACCGTTCCACCAAAAGGCCAGGGCGTGGCCGGCTTCATGGATGGCCGTGCAACGCGGGCGCTGGTTCATGGTCTTCTCCCGTGCTCGGTACGCGTCGGGCGGACGAAAAGGCGGGGCAGCAATCGGAAAAAAACCGCCTGTGGCGCCCCCCGCGGGCGCTGTCCCTATCATCGGCTTCGGCCTTGGAGGCCGGGTAAAAGATTGTCCCTATCAACAACCAATAGTCCGGCTATTAGCGATCCGCCACAGAGGGGCTAGCCTTAATTCAGCGCTGGCGTGAGCCGGCCGGATGAGACCTGATCGAGAGATAACGAAGAACGAGTCAGAAGCGTACCGGGCTTACCGTGGGCCACCGTCCTGGCAACTCGCTTGCCGCTCTGCAGCATGCCCTGTGGCCGCCCCCCTCAGTTGAGCGAACTGTGAGCCCCGCAACCTATGTCATTGCTTTCGCCTGTCGCTATTGAGCGCCCCTCCGGGCCGGATAGCTGGATGAACACGACCAAAGGTAGCTCCTCATGGCAAACGAATCGAAATGCCCGTTCAACCACGCCGCCGGCGGTGGCACGACCAACCGCGACTGGTGGCCGAACCAACTGAACCTGAAGATCCTGCACCAGCACTCGTCCCTGTCCAACCCCATGGGCGAGGACTTCAACTACGCCGAAGCTTTCAAGCGCCTGGATTTCCAGGCCCTGAAACAAGACTTGCATGCGCTGATGACCGACTCCCAGGACTGGTGGCCCGCCGACTTCGGCCACTATGGGCCGCTGTTCATCCGCATGGCCTGGCACAGCGCCGGCACCTACCGCACCGGTGACGGGCGCGGCGGCGCCGGTTCCGGCCAGCAGCGTTTCGCGCCGCTCAACAGCTGGCCGGACAACGTCAGCCTGGACAAGGCGCGCCGCCTGCTGTGGCCGATCAAGCAGAAGTACGGCCGCAGCATCTCCTGGGCCGACCTGATCGTGCTCACCGGCAACGTCGCCCTGGAATCCATGGGCTTCAAGACCTTCGGTTTCTCCGGCGGTCGACCGGACGCCTGGGAGCCGGATGAAGACGTCTACTGGGGGGCGGAAAACAAATGGCTGGGCGGCGACACCCGCTACGGCAAGCCGGATAAGGCCGCCATGCAAGAGCCCGGCGAGGGTCAGTTGGTAGCCGAGCCGGGCAATGAAGAAAGCCGCACCGACCAGGGGCGCAACCTGGAGAACCCGCTGGCCGCGGTACAGATGGGCCTGATCTATGTGAATCCGGAAGGCCCCGAAGGCAATCCGGACCCGGTCGCCGCGGCGGTGGACATCCGTGAAACCTTCGCCCGCATGGCGATGAACGACGAAGAAACCGTCGCCCTGATCGCCGGTGGCCACGCCTTCGGCAAGACCCACGGCGCCGGGCCCGCCGACCATGTCGGCGCCGAACCCGAAGCCGCCGGCCTGGAGCAGCAGGGCCTGGGCTGGAAGAGCACCTTCGGCACCGGCAAGGGGGGCGACACCATCACCAGCGGCCTGGAAGTGACCTGGACCACCACGCCCACCCGCTGGAGCAACAACTACCTGGAAAACCTGTTCGGCTTCGAGTGGGAACTGACCAAGAGCCCGGCGGGGGCGCACCAGTGGACGCCGAAAAACGGCGCCGGCGCCGGCATCATCCCCGATGCCCACGACCCGTCCAAGCGGCGCAACCCGACCATGCTGACCACCGACCTGTCGCTGCGCTTCGACCCGATCTACGAAAAGATCTCGCGGCGCTTCCTGGAGAACCCGGACCAGTTGGCCGACGCCTTCGCCCGCGCCTGGTACAAGCTGATCCACCGCGACATGGGCCCGCTCTCGCGTTACCTCGGCCCGGAAATGCCCAACGAAGAATTGCTGTGGCAGGACCCGATCCCCGCGGTGGACCATGCCCTGGTCAATGACAGCGACGTCGCGTCCCTCAAGGCCAAGCTGCTGGCCTCGGGCCTGTCAGTGTCGCAACTGGTGTCCACCGCCTGGGCGGCGGCCTCCAGCTTCCGCGGCTCCGACAAACGCGGCGGCGCCAATGGCGGGCGTCTGCGCCTGGCCCCGCAGAAGGACTGGCCGGTCAACCAGCCCGAGCAACTGGCCAAGGTGCTGGCGACCCTCGAAGGGATCCAGAAGGACTTCAACAGTGCGCAGTCCGGCGGCAAGAAAATCTCCCTGGCCGACCTGATCGTGCTCGGCGGCAGCGCCGGCATCGAACAAGCGGCGAAAAACGCCGGCCGCGACATCACGGTGCCATTCTCCCCAGGGCGCATGGACGCGAGCCAGGAGCAGACGGACGTCGAGTCGTTCGGTTTCCTCGAACCCATCGCCGACGGCTTTCGCAACTACCTCAAGACCCGCTACCGGGTACCGGCCGAAGCGCTGCTGATCGACAAGGCGCAACTGCTGACCCTCAGCGCCCCGGAAATGACCGCGCTGATCGGCGGCCTGCGCGTGCTCGACATCAACGTCGGCCACACCCCCCACGGCGTCTTCACCACCCGGCCGGGAGCGCTGACCAACGACTTCTTCGTCAACCTGCTGGACATGGGTGTGGAATGGAAACCGTTGTCCGACGCCCAGCAAGAGTTCGAAGCCCGCGACCGCAAGACCGGCCAGGTCAAATGGACCGGCACCCGCGTCGACCTGGTCTTTGGCTCCAACGCCCAACTGCGGGCCTTGGCCGAGGTCTACGCCAGCGCGGATGCGCAAGAGCAGTTTGTGCAGGACTTCGTCGCGGCCTGGGTCAAGGTGATGAATCTGGATCGGTTTGATTTGAGGTGAGGGGGAGGGCGCTTTTGTGGTCTGGAAACAGGGCTCTCGACCTGATGATTCAGGTTGGGGGCCACAGACCAGGGAGCCGCGTTATAACCCTTGTTTTGAACGTTTCTGACGCCTCCCAGTGTGGAGGCGTTTTTCTGTTCGCGGGGTGGCGATTGCCTGGGCATTTTGGACAGTGCAGGGGATATCCGCTTCTTATAGACGTCGACAACCTGACCACTCAAGTGCATTTGATGTGATCCGGATCAGGCTTTTCTTACCGCAGTTTTGGATAATTCCTATCCCTATCCTTTCGTCTCTTTGGGTATGGTGGCAAGCCTGATCTGGACGCCTCATTGGATGGCCACACGTCCAGCAAACCAGGCTTCGAGAACATGCAGATGGTGCGAGCGTAGAGTTGATCTTCGCGCACTTTTGCAAATAGGCTACTGCCCTGACGAGTTACCCGGGCATACGAACCGGGCTGGAATGTTCAGCCGTAGCCAGACCAGGCCCAGGTATCCGTCCAGGTAGTACAAGGCGCGGTTGGCGCTCGGCATTGGACGCCATCTTCATACCTGACGCCTCAATACATTGACCAAGGATGAGTCATATGCGTCAAAGGGATTTGAGATTCACCTTCTCCGTGCCGTCCGGCCGGATGGAGTTCGAGGTCGTAGCGTTCACCCTGGAAGAAGCCATTAGCGAGCCTTATCGGCTGACGCTCGAACTGGCCAGTGACAACCCCGCCATCGATTTTGCCCAGATCCTCGATCAGCCGGCGTTGCTGACTATCTGGCAAGGCTCCACGGCTGTCCGCCATGTCCACGGTTTGGTCTCCAGCTTCACCCAGGGCAAAACCGGCTTTCGGCGTACCCGCTACCGCGTCGTGGTCGAGCCGCAGCTTGCCCGGCTTGGCCTGAGTTCCAATTGGCGCATCTTCCAGCAGAAAAGCGTGCCCGAAATACTCAAGTCGGTGTTGGCCGAGCACGGCATCCTGGACTATCAGCAGAACACCCATACCGAGCACCTGCCTCGCGAATACTGTACCCAGGCGGGGGACACTGACCTTTACTGGTTTGACAGGCTTTCTACGGAAGAAGGTTTGTTCTACTACTTCAAATCCGACGCGACCTCTCACACGCTGATCCAGAGCGACAAGCTCTACGTTCAGGAACGCATCCAGGGTGAGCCGGTGCTGTACAGCACGCAGCCGGCTGGAGACGCTGAACGGCCTGTGCTGTACGCGTTCAGCTACACGGAAAACGTCCGCACGGCCGAACAGACTCAGCGCGACTACACCTTCAAGCGTCCCGCGTTCAACCAGCAACAACGCCTGGTCGGCGAGGATCTGGAACACCAGGCTCCACACTATGAGCGCTACGACTATCCAGGACGCTACAAGGCCAGCGCAGCAGGTAAACCCTTCACTGAAAACCGCCTGCGGGGCCACCGTCGAGATGCCCAGGTCGCGATGGTCGAAGGTGACGATCCGCGCCTGATTCCAGGCCTTTCCTTCCAACTGACCGGCCACCCCCGGGAAGACTTCAACCGCTGGTGGCGATCGGTCCGAATCACCCACAGAGGCGTGCAGCACGCCAGCCAGCAAGAAGAGTCCGCCGACGCTGAAATGGGCGTGAGTTACGACTTCACCGCCGAGATCATTCCCGAGCAAATGGAGTGGCGCCCGGTACCTCTGCCCAGGCCCCGTATCGACGGGCCGCAGATCGCCAGCGTGGTGGGCCCGGAAGGCGAGGAGATCCACACCGACGAGTTTGGCCGAGTAAAGGTTCAGTTCCCCTGGGACCGAGAGGGTAAGGACAACGAGTTCAGCTCCTGCTGGATCCGGGTATCACAGAACTGGGCCGGTGCTGACTGGGGCCACATGGCGATCCCGCGCATTGGCCAGGAAGTCATAGTCGACTACCTCGATGGCGACTGTGACCAACCGATCATCACCGGCCGTACTTACCGTGCGAGCAACATGCCGCCGTACCAACTGCCAAATCACAAGATCCTCAGCACCATCAAGAGTAAGGAATACAAAGGCAGCCGCGCCAACGAATTGCGTATCGACGACACCACCAAGGAGATCAGCGCCGCGCTGATGAGCGACCACGGCAGTACCGCACTGCACCTGGGGTACCTGACTCACCCGCGCCCCGACGGTGGCGCGCCGCGGGGTGAAGGTTTCGAGCTGCGTACCGACGAGCATGGTGCGTTGCGCGCGGCCAAGGGGCTGCTGCTCAGCACTGAAGAGCAGTTGAATGCCAATGGTGGGCATTTGAACCGGGCGGTTGCTGTTCAGGTATTGGAGGCGGCTCTGCAGCTGGCCAAGGACTTGGGTGACTATGCTGCGGACCATGAGGGTGTAGGTCATGACACCGCGCCTCAAAAGACGCTCAGTGACGCGGTTCGCGATCTGGGGCATGGGGCCAACGATGAATCGGGCAAAACCAACGGTGGTAACCCCGCCATTGCCCTGAGTGGTCAGGCCGGTATCGCTGCCGTGTCTCCTAACAGCGTCACCCTGGCGGCTGGCGAGCATATCGACAGCGTGGCCCAGCAGAACCAGCAACTGACGTCAGGGCAGAAGTTTGTGGTCAACGCCGGCACCGACCTGGGGTTGTTCGCGCAAAGTGGCGAGATGCGCCATATCGCTCACCAGGGGCCAATGTTAGTGCAGGCCCAGAAGAACAACATCCGCGTGGAGGCGGATCAGAGCGTGGAAGTCAGCGCGAGCAAGCAACACGTGCTGATTGCGGCAAAGGAGCACATCACGCTGATGTGTGGTGGCGCCTACCTTACCCTCAAGGGCGGCAACATCGAGCTGGGCATGCCAGGCAACTTCATTGTCAAGGCGGCCAAGCACAGCCTGATTGGTCCTGCACACGCCTCGACCACCTTCAACACCTGGGACTCCACGCCGTTTGACGATGCCTTTGTCCTGCGTGACGAAAACACCTTGGAGCCCCTGGCCAATACGGCTGTGGAGCTGCTGCGTGGCGACGGAGCCCCGCTTAAGCTCACTACCGATGCCCAGGGTCGTTTGCCGAGACAACAGGACCTGGCAATGGATCGGGTTCAGATGCGGGTTCTGGCCAAGGGAGCCAGTACCAAGGGTGACAGGGAGTCCACCACATGAGCAGCGAAGCGAATACCCAGGAAGTGATAGTCCCGCGCGCGCGCGACAACCTGGGGCGTCCCATCTACACCAGTCAGCTCACCCGCACCGAGGATCAGCGCGACAAGGTGTTGCTGGTGAAGCAGCAGGTCACCATTCCGGTGATTTTCATTCCCGGCATCATGGGGACCAATCTGCGCAACAAGAAAACCTTGAACAGTGTCTGGAGTCCGCCCAATGCGTCGTTCAGCTTTGGCGATATCGCGGGTGCTCTAGGGGCATTGTTTGTCTGGGGATTCCGAGGTCCGAAAAGACGACAGGAGTTGCTCAAGGCCGATGATGTGGAGGTCGATGATCGCGGAACTGTCGACCCCGGCGCATCGGGGCTGAGCGAAGAGGCCGCACGGATGCGCGGCTGGGGCAAGGTCATGCGCACCTCCTACAACCCGATCATGGCTTTGCTGGAAAGCCGGCTGGACCATATCGTCAAACAACGCGAGCTTCAGGGATGGTGGAAAGCTGAAAGCCTGCGCTCGCCTTCCGACTATGGCGAAGAGTTGGGCAGTGCCGCTCCCCTTAGCAGCGAAGAGCTGACTATCGCGGGCAAGTATCAGTTCGATGTCTGGTGCGGGGGCTACAACTGGCTGCAATCCAACCGCCAATCCGGCCAGGACGTGCGCGACTATATCGAGAACACAGTGCTGCCTTTCTATCGCGAGAAGGGCGGGGTCGATCCTGAGCAACTGGCCCGGACCAAGGTCATTCTGGTCACCCACTCAATGGGCGGTCTGGTTGCCCGGTCCCTGACCCAGCTCCATGGCTATACGCGGGTGCTGGGCGTGGTTCATGGCGTGCTACCTGCCCTTGGCTCATCGGCCATCTATCATCACGTGCGCTGTGGCTACGAAGGGGTGGCCCAGGTTGTCCTGGGCGCCAATGCCGGTGAAGTGACGGCGGTCGTGGCCAATTCACCCGGCGCGCTGGAGCTGACACCCTCCGCGGAATACCGAGGGGGGCGTCCCTGGCTGTTCCTGTGCGATACCCAAGGGCAGGTCATGAAGGACATCGATGGCAACCCCCGGGCTTACCCTCAGCATGGGGACCCTTATGAGGAGATTTATAAGAGTTCGGCTTGGTATGGGTTGGTGCCAGCGCAAAATACCAAGTACCTCAACATGTCGGATAACGCCAGTAATGACGACGTGATGGGACCACGAGTAGTTTTCAGAAGGCTGATTGACTCTGTAGCCAAATTCCATCGTGAACTTGCGACGGTAGGGTATTACCCCGAAACCTACGCTCACTATGGTGCCGATGACTCCCCTGACAGGCACAGTTGGCGGGACATGATTTGGCAAGGCGATTCATCGTCCCTGGAGTCGTCCGGCTCTACCGTCAAGGACGATGAGAACGGCAGTTACAACGGTTGGTTCCGCCGTGGCCTGCCTGCTGTCGTCGAAGGTCCACTGCGGTTTGCCATGACACAGGAATCATCCGGCAGCGGTGGGGACGGAACCGTACCGACCGACTCGGGCCTGGCCCCCGGCAAAGCCGGCATCAAGGCCAGCTTCCGCCAGGGCGGCAAGGGTGTCGGGCAGTACAACACCGACAAAGGCTACGACCATCAAAACAGCTACAACGACAAGCGTGCTCAATGGGCCACGCTCTATGGCGTTATCAAGATCGCCCAGAACGCTGACTGGGCAGGAGGTTCGTGATGCGCCTACGCCAGATTTTCACTGCTCTCGGCATGGTTGCCTTGGCCAGTATCACTAGTTGCACATCATTCTCCTCTTCTCGGAACCCTTCCATGGACAAGACCGGATGGATCACTCATTGCTTTGGCAGATTTTTGATCGATTTACCGCCCCAAGCGGAAATCAGAGCGGGGTATTACTTGCGTGGGCAGGTTATTGAGCCACTAAAGGACGATCTCGCTGGACTCATATCCAGGATCGATCAGCACGAGCAGGAGCTTAAACGGCAGCAGCATGATACGAAGGGGAGCATGTTTGTGCGCCGGTATGATCTGGGCAGAGGTTCAACCGGGATATTGTCATGGGCTTCCGATGCCAGCATCGAGTCGTATTACCTGTACGCCTATGCTGTTTCAGAACCGGTGTGGCAGCCTTATTACTGGAGGATTGAGATGGAGCCAGACCGCGAGCCTCGTGGCATTGAGGTCGCGAAGAATCTGGTACGCGATCTTCGTTCCCGCGAACCCAATGAAATTCCCTCCGAGCCTGGATTTTGTATGGATCGTGGTTATATCGCAGGCAGTCACTTCCAGAGCGAGCGTTTCGATATTGGCGTGACCTTCCCGGATCATCCCGGTGCTCATTTCGAATTCACTTCCAGCACCGGTGCCGAAGAGGATCGCCTGTTGGATCGAGTGGGTGGTTTCCTGGCAGGTGCTGCCAGGGCTGTTACGGGTATCGAGACCCTGCGTAAAAGGGAGCGGGGCGGGCCGGTTCCCGCTGACGAGTACCTGTTGGCTGGCACCGACAAGGGGCAACGCATCTATACGTTCGCCTGGGAAGCCCAGGGGAAAGACGGCTCTGTCTCCGAGCCAAATATCTCAGCTGCGCTTGGCGTACTCGAACGTAGCCCTGACAGCAGCGGCAAGCTGCCAGCGCCTCCATTCAAGTCAGACCGGGAAGCGCTGGAGTTATGGGACACCATCATTGACTCCGTCCGCTTGCGCCCAGTGTCTTCTGCTCCGCGTGGCAGTAACGCCGGCAGCCCCTCTCCGGCTGCCCCAGCGGGGAGTACGAAAGCGATGGATGACGATTACGCCATCGAGAAATTCCTGGCCGACTTGAAGCCGAACAACAGCTGGATGGATGAGCTGTAAGAGCTTCGTAGGCATCAGGACTTGTTGTGACAGAGGGCACTTGCCTCTCTGGATCATTGCTCTTCATACCCGACACTTTTCCTTCGGCGGGCATAAAACCTGTCGAGGGAGAGGTGTCTGGTTAGGCCACAGAAAAGGAACAGGTGTGGACATCATTCGAGACGATGAGAACCGCAGGGGTAACAACCGGTTTAGCCAAGACTTGCCATCGATTGTCAAAGTCCCTTTGTGGTCTACCCAGAGGGCTGGCTGGGTAGAAGATTCATGATGCGCATGCATCAGTTCTTCACGGTTCTGGGCATCGTCGCCCTGACCGGTATAACCAGTTGCGCATTACTTCCTTATTCTCGGAACCCTTCCATGGACAAGACTGGGTGGATCACGCATTGCTTTGGCAGATTTCTAATTGATTTACCACCCCAAGCGGAAGTTAGAGCGGGGTACTACCTCTGGGGTGATAACATCGAAGCGCTCGACGAAACGCCAGTCACTCTGGCTGCCAGGGTTGATCAGCGTGAGCAGGAACTGAAGGCACAACCACATAGAAGGCAACAAGGTAGCCTGTTTCTTCGCCGACTAGACCTTGGGGGGAATTCGACAGGGCTGCTTTCCTGGAAATCCAATGCCAGCACAGCGATGTATCTGTTGGATGCTTACGCTATTTCCAGACCGACATGGCGTGCTTACCGGTGGATGGGAGGTGTATCGAAAGATCGTGAACCGCAGGGCATTGAAAGTGCCACTTCTCTAGCCCACAGCCTACGTTCTCGCGAAGCCAATGAAATTCCCTCAGAGCCTGGCTTTTGTATTGAGCGAGCCTATATCGCGGGTAACAGCTTTCAAGGAGAGCGGTTCGATATTGGCGTAACTTTTCCTGAGTATCCTGGGGTTCATTTCGAATTCACCTCCAGCACCGGTGCCGAAGAAGATCGCCTGTTGGATCGGGCAAGTGGTTTCCTGGCAGGTGCCGCCAGGATGGTGTTAGGGATCGAGACCCTGCGCAAAAGAGAACGTGGCGGCGCGGTTCCAGCCGACGAATACCTGTTGGCCAGTACCGACAAGGGTCAGCGCATCTATACGTTCGCCTGGGAAGCCCAGGGCAAAGATGGTTCGATCACCGAGCCAAACATCTCCGCCGCGCTTGGCGTACTCGAACGTAGCCCCGACAGCAGCGGCAAGCTGCCAGCGCCTCCATTCAAATCAGATAAAGAAGCGCTGGCGCTATGGGACACCGTCATCGGCTCCGTCCGCCTGCGCCCTGTGTCTTCTGCTACGCGTGGCGGTAATGCAGGAGGTTCCTGAATACTCATCCTTCGGTAGGCACAATGCCCGCTGAGGGAGAAGTGTCTGGTTATGCAACGGAAAGAAAGGAGCAGATATGGACATCATTCGACTCGGTGATTCCACCAGTCACGGCGGCACTGTGATTGAAGCGTTCAACCAAACCGACCTGAATGGCAAACCCATGGCCGGCGTCGGGCACAAGGTCACATGCCCTTTATGTAAAGGCGTGTTTCCTATTTCCGAGGGCAGCGCACTGCTGGATGTTGGCGGTATTCCCGTGGCGCTCGATGGGATGAAAACTGCCTGTGGAGCCAACCTGATCGCCAGCGGTCCGAAAGGAGACGCTGAGAGTTAGTCAGATAAAGGTGGGCGTTTTTTGTTTGTATGAAGGGCGTAGTGACTGTTGGGTGAGCGCAGACTTTCTGGCGCTTCGGGTGATGTGAGTGGCAATTCGCTGCGCCTTCATCGGTTGCGGCAAAATGGCTTAGGTAATCGAAGGCTGGAACTGAACATCTCGACTAACAGGACGCACATTTATGGAAACTCCCTTTTCTCAAGTCAGCGAGCGTTTGAACAATCGTCGGTTTACTGTCGCGAACAACGCCCAAGGGCTATCCGGCGCAGGCACGGTATTTCATTACCGTGTCGAGGAAGATGCCATTTTCAGCACTTACCAAGGTGGGCGGATTCGCATGGGGAATCAAGTCGGGCGCGTGACAGGCCCCGATACCATCGAGCTTCTTTATCAGTGCTTGACGACGGACGGCGAGATGCTTGCCGGCTGGTCGCGTGGCACGGTGGGTGTTGATCAGGCAGGACGTACCACGCTGAGCTTCGTATGGGGTTGGTTGTCGGGCGCGACTGGGGGAGGGGAGTCGAACTACGTCGAGCTTGTCGCGTAGTGGTTAAGGTTCTTTTGATGATGCTTGCGTCCATCAGCAGCACCATCGGGCAGCCCTCGCACACGGCCCCTGAGCGTACCCCACCCCCGAACTATAATTAACAAGCACCTCATTTGCCCGGCGAGTACCGCTACGCCCATCTGTTACCCACCACGCTCACCCGCCAGGCAGAGGGCAGTCCAACCAATGGGACGGGACGCCCAACTGATTACGCGAGAGGGGCCCGCCATGAAACTTCATTCCTTCCAGCATTACTCCCATGGCCTGGAAATGGCCGTTCACGATGCCTGGATCACCACCAAGGTGAAGTCGGCCCTGGCCTTTGCCGAGCCGACCCGCGGCCTGCATATCAATGTCAAAACCCATGCGGGCAGGGTCGCCTTGAGTGGTCGGCTCAACACCCATAAACAGTGTGAGCAAGCCGTCAGCCTGACTCGTGCGGTGCAGGGCGTCGTCGATATCGATGCCAGTGACTTGCTGACCCATATGTTCAGGCCGGGAAGCACGCCTGAAGCGCCCAACGCTGAAGAAAGCAGCGAATACCCTTCGCCGTCGTCGACGAAGAAGGACGACAACAAATGACGAAGGTGATTGCTTGAGCGTCGCGCCGGGAAAACTGGCCGGCGCTGGGTTCGATAGCCCTTTTTGCAGGGTCTCAGGAGGATCATCAGCACGCAGAAAGCCCCACCTCAGCCGGTGGGGCTTTTTTATCAGGCACCAAAGGCAGCATGAAACCAGGCTATATCCGGCCAGTTGCAACGCGCAGGCAATCCCTTCAGCCCTGCGCGGCCAGCATCAAATCCAGATTCTCTACCGCCGCCCCCGCCGCGCCTTTGCCCAGGTTGTCGAACACCGCTGCCAACAGCACCTGCCCCTCGCCCTCAAACACCATCAAGCGCATACCGTCCGTATCGTTCAGCGCCTGGGGATCAAGGCCCGTGAGTTCTTGTGCATGCCGAAGCGACATCACCTGTACACAACCGCTTCCGGCGTAATGCTGCTCCAGGCAGGCATGGATACGCGCGGCATCCACGCCGGGGGCGAGCAGGCGTAGTTGCAGTGGAACGGTCAGCACAATGCCCTGGCGAAACGCACCGTAGGCCGGGACAAACAGCGGCCGTTCGCTCAGGCCGCTGTGTTGCTGGATCTCCGGCACATGTTTGTGGGCCAGGCTCAGGCCGTAGATCTGGAAAGGGGCGGCTTTGGAAGCATCCGGCCCTTCGTGTGTTTCGACCGCGGCGCGGCCGCCGCCGGAGTAGCCGGAGATGGCGTTGATGCTGATCGGGTAGTCCTGCGGCATCAGCCCGGCTTGCAGTAACGGACGGAGCAGACCGATCGCGCCGGTGGGGTAGCAGCCGGGGTTGCTCACGCGTTTGGAGGTGGCGATGCGTTGTGCCTGTTGCGGGTGCATCTGGGCGAAGCCGTAGGTCCAGTGGGGGTGGGTGCGGTGCGCCGAGCTGGCGTCGATCACCCGCACGGCCGGGTTGCGGATGCTGGCGACGGCGTCGCGGGCGGCATCGTCGGGCAGGCAGAGCAGGGCGATGTCGCAGGCGTTGATGGCTTCGGCGCGGCGTTGCGGGTCTTTGCGCTGGTCGGCGGCGAGGGTCAGCAGGTGCAGATCGCTGCGGCCGCGCAGGCGTTGATGGATCTGCAACCCGGTGGTGCCCTGGTCGCCGTCGATAAATACGAGGGGTGTGCTCATGCTGTGTGCTCGCAAGCCGGAAAAGTTGAGCAAATCTTCCGGCGGAAGCTGAAATAGAGAAAGTTGAATTTAATAACGCTAAGCTTCAGTTTTTCTGAATCTGGAGCGAGCCATGCGTGAAATCAGCCTCGACCGGTTGCGCACCCTGGTGGCGATTGTCGACCTCGGCTCCTTTGCCGAGGCGGCCCGCGCGCTGAACCTGGCGCCGCCCACGGTCAGCCTGCATATCGCCGACCTGGAGACGCGGGTGGGCGGTTCGCTGTTGTCACGCACCCGCGGCCGGGTGCAGCCCACGGCCATTGGCGAAACCCTGGTGGAGCGCGCGCGGCGCTTGTTGGCCGATGCCGAGCAGGCGCTGGAGGATGTGCAGCACCAAGTGTTGGGTCTGGCCGGGCGGGTGCGCCTGGGGGCCTCCACCGGCGCCATCGCCCAATTGCTGCCCCAGGCCCTGGAAACCCTCGGCCAGCGGCACCCGGGCATCGACCTGCAGGTGGCGGTGCTGACTTCCCAGGAGAGCTTGAAGAAGCTCGCCGAAGGTTCGCTGGACATCGGCCTGGTGGCCTTGCCGCAAACCCCGGTCAAGGGTTTGCGCATCGAGCCCTGGCGCAAGGACCCGGTCATGGCTTTCCTGCCGGCCCGCTGGCAGTGCCCCGACCCGGTAACCCCGCAGTGGCTGGCGGCCCAACCGCTGATCCTCAACGACCACAGCACCCGGTTGTCGCGCCTGACCTCGGAGTGGTTCGCCCTGGGCGGGCAGCAGCCCACGGCGCGCATCCAGCTCAACTACAACGACGCGATCAAGAGCCTGGTGGCCGCCGGTTATGGCGCCACCTTGCTGCCCCACGAAGCCGCCACGCCGCTGCCCGATACGCGGATCGCCATGCGCCCGTTGTTGCCGCCGCTGTGGCGCCAGTTGGGCATTGCCCATCGGGACGGCGAGGTGGAGCGCTCGACCCAGCATGTGCTGGAGGTGTTGTGGGGGCTGAGCGCCGATTGACGCCTCGGCGTTCTAGCCCAGCAGATGCCTGGAAATGTGCTTCGAGATTTCCACCATCGAAGTCTTGCCGGTGAATTCGAACTTCACCTGGCCCAGCGACGAAAAATAGATCTCCAGCTCGGAGTCCAGGTCGAAAGTGCCGGAGGTTTCCACCGAGTAAGCGACGATGTTTTTGTAGGGCAGGGAGGTGAAGTCCTTTTTACTGCCGGTGATGCCCTGCACGTTGACCGCGATGATGCGCTTGTTGGTAAACACCACACCGTCGCGCATGGCTTTATAGGCATCGATCACCTGTTCGCCTTCCAGCAACAGGTCGCTGACCCGTTCCGCGTATTCGTCGTTTTGCTTGAGCTTGAAGAAGCCTTTGTTGTTGAAGTCGATCATGGGTGAGTCCTCATTCTTGAAGTGAGCTTCCAGGGGGGGCCTAAGGGTTATCGGACCTTGCCAAGGTGCTACTAGCACCAATGTCCTGCTTCGAATAAGTGAATGCCTACTCTTGGGACCGCCACGTACCAGATCAGGTACGTGAGCACTGTCAGGATGAACAGTTGGCGCCAGATTTAGAACGGCTGACGTTTATTTACATTCATGGATCTGAATTCCTTTTCTCCATTTGGCGGGAAGATTATCCATTTTCTTAATTATGGCCTTTGTTGTGAGTTCTCCGTTTGGATATCGAAGGGCAGCGTTATACCAAGAGTATGCTGATAATAGATGGCTGCTTTGGATATATCCTGGTTGGCTTTCAGATTGTTCCGATTGATTTCTGTCCCGAATAAATAATTTATGAAGAGGTTGCTGTTTTGGTTTGAACGCGACTTTTTTGTAAATAAAGGAGACTTAATGTGGGGCGGAAAATGATTGGGCTTGGAGCGCCAACATCGACTGGAGGGCGTGTACTGGAAGGTAACGTAGGTATTGATATCGATGGCTCGGTCAGTACGGCGTCAGTAGGACATATCGCAAGCTGCTCTGCTTGTAGTAAAGGCAAAGGGCCCATAGTAGCCGTGGGACCCAGAACGATTACCTTGCCTGCTGGATTGGTCGCTTTGGAAGGTGACTACGTTGCCTGTGGCTGCCCACCTCTTGTTAATACTTTAATTTCTGCACAGTCCTCTGTGTATGGTGGGGCTGAGCATAATAGTGCCGGCTTCATGGCCATTGCCGGGGTTCTGAAAAAGCCGAGGTTGATCAGAAGAATTTCTTTGTCATATGGAAGTGAGCGGATACCGCTTGATGCGGTTTCGCGATTTTATGTTGACTTAAATATTCATGTAGAGACTTCAGGGTATGCAGCTGGCGAGATAGTGACTGTGGATTTAAGCGGCGATATTGAGCGGACCTTGTCGGCAGTAGTTGGAGAGGATGGTGTCGCTGTTATTTCTGAGGCTTTCGCCGGTGAGCGAATTGACATGGAAGGGGAGATGTAATGGCCAGGATAGTCATGAACTCGGGAGAAGTGTCCTCTACGGCTACGATCAAAAGACCACGTTTCAGTGACTTGTGGTCTGCCTATGCTGAAGTAGGGTATAGGGAGGCGGGGGCTGTATATGAGCTTGTTGGAGGTGAGGCTGCTGCATTGAGAAGGCAAAAGCCTATTGATTATTCAAACGCTTGCGCTCTTAGAATGAGCAGGGCTTTCAACAATGGAGGTTACAGGATTCCACGGGGTACGATCATTAAGAATAAGGCCATTTATAGGGTGCGCGGGGACGATGGGATGCCCTACATTCTACGGGTCCATGACATGATCGATTTCCTGGAGTTTAATTGGGGGAAGCCGGATCTGGTTATGGCTCCCGGTAAGGATAAGGATATATCCGGGAAAAAGGGATTGATCATTGTCGAGGTTTCTGGCTGGAATGATGCCAGGGGGCACGTCGTTCTTTGGAATGGAAAAGAGACTAGTGACGGTTCTGACTACCAGCGTCTGGACAGTCATGCCTATGAAAACTCCACGGCGTCACTGGTAAAGACCAATTATTGGGAATTGAAAGGATGAAACGGATTTTAGCGGTATTGCTTTTGACCGCAGGCAATATGGGTAGCGTCGCTTACGCTGGGGTTGATGTTGCAGCGGCCCGGCAGTCGTTGAAGAATTATGGTCTTGGCTATTGCATCGTTAATCAGTTTAAAGATGAGTCCGATGTGAAGAGCGATATCGAGTCGGCTATTGGCGCCTATTCCTTCATGGGGAGTGGTATGCACAGCATTCTTCAGAATGAAGACACCCTGGAGACTCTGCATAATCCTTATGATGCAACGACGGATTTTGTATTTTCCATGTATGAAAAAACCCAAGCCAGTAGCAAATATACGGATAGGAAAGTTGTATTTTATGCCTGCCTCGATATCTATAACTCCAAGGCGTTTGACGATTTTATCAAGACGCAGGACCCGTACATTACACAATGATGGGTAAAGAGCTGGCCGAGCGCGATGTCCAATATCGCGCTCGCTACCCTGCCTTAAAACAACTTCCAGCTATAACTCAGCAACAATCGGTTCTCATTGATATCGGTCCGATAATTCGACCTCGCCACCACATTACGCACCTTGATCCCCAGCCCGCCCAACGGGCCGGACTGGATCACGTAACCGATATCCAGGTCGCGTTCCCAGTCCTTGCCCTCAAAGCCCTTGCCGGTGTCGACGTTGTCGCCGCGGATATAACGCACGGTGCTGGTCAGGCCGGGGAGGCCGCTGGCGGCGAAGTCGTAGTCGTAGCGCAGTTGCCAGGAGCGTTCGTCGGTGTAGGCGAACTCGTAGGTGGGCACTTCGTTGCCCAGTGGGGTGATGTTGGCGAAGACCCGGGGGAAGGCGCTGTCGCCGAACATGCCCTGGTAGCCGACATAGAAGGTATGGCCGCCGCGTTTGGCCGACAGCAGGGAGAAGAAGGCCTGGTTGTCGATGGCGCCGAGCAGCTGTTTGCCGTCTTCTTCGCTGTTGTAATAGCCGAGGTTGGCGCCGAGTATCCAGTCGCCCATCGGCTGGCTGTGTTTCAGGCCGAGGAAGCGCTGGTGGTAGATGTCTTCCAACTGTCCGTACCAAGCGCTGACGCTGGTGCGCTGGTCGTTGAAGGCGTAGTCGGCGCCGGCGTAGTTGAAGGCATCGCTGCTGACCGCGCGTTTCGGCATGTGGCCGAGCATGGCTTGCAGTTTGTCGTCGCCGGACTCGTTGCGCAGGCTGGTGGAGCGCAGGCGGCCGCCTTGCAGGGTCAGGCCGTCGATGTCGTTGGAGACGATGCTCGCGCCCTGGTAGGACGGCGGCAGCAGGCGGATGTCGCTGAAGCTGAGTACTGGCAGGTTGGGTTGCAGTTCGCCGATGCGCAGCTCGCTTTTCGCCAGGCGCAGTTTCAGCGCCAGGCCGAGGCGACTGTAGTCGTCGGCGGCTTCGCCGTCCTCCTGCACCGGCAGCAGGCCGCTGTTGACCCGGCCCTTGCCGCTGTCGAGCTTGAGCCCCAGGGTGCCGATGGCATCCAGGCCCACGCCGAGGGTGCCGGGGGTGTAACCGGACTTGAAGTTGAGGATAAAACCCTGGGCCCATTCCTGGGCCATGGACTGCTCGGTGCCGCGGATATCCGAATAGTCGCGGCTGAAGACGTAGTTGCGGGCCTGGAGGGTGGCGGTGGCGTCCTTGATAAAACCGCCTTCTTCGGCTCGCAGCGGCTGGGGCGCGCTCAGGCACACCGCGCTGGCGCCCAGCACGGCGAGGGTCTTTGCAGGTTTCATTGCTTTTACTCTTATTGTTATGGAAAGCAGTTCACTGCCCGGCAGGCTATGGGGGGGCGTGGGGCGGGGGCTATCCGTTGCGTGCAGACCTGTATCCCTTTTCTGCAGGCATGCTTTTTTGCAACAAGGGGAGGTGGGCGCAACCGCGAGTCGGTTGCGCGCGAGGAGTCAGGCGTCGGGGTGTTCGGCGCGCAGTTCGTCGATCATGCGCAGGCAGTGATTGAGCCCCGCGGAGACGTCGCCGACCCGCCGGCTGATGATGATCGGCGAGGTGGCGTTGGCTTCCAGCAGCGGGCTGAAGCCGATGTCGTCGCGGTGCAGCAATTGCACCGAGGCCGGCACCAGGGTGATGCCGATGCCGGCGCCCACCAGGCCGATGGCGGTCTGCAGTTCGTTGGTCCATTGCACGATGCGGATGTTCAGGCCGTGGGTATTGAACAGCGCGATCACGTGGTCGGCGTAGCTCGGGCGTGGGTTGCCGGGGTAGAGCACAAAGGGTTCGTCGGCCAGTTGCGCCAGGCTCACCGGCTGGCCGATCAGCGGATGCCCGGCGGGCAGGGCGGCCACCAGGCGATCCTCAGTCTGTACCCTCTGCACGATGGCCGGGTCGTCGATGCGAATCCGCCCGAAGCCGATGTCGATGCGCCCGGCCTTGAGCGCTTCCACCTGTTGCAGGGTGGTCATCTCCGACAGTCCCAGTTCCAGGGCCAGGGTCTCGTGGCTGCGCAGGCGGCGGATCAGTTCCGGCAGCAGGCCGTACAGGGTCGAGGGGGCAAAACCGATGCCGAGCCAGGTCTTTTCGCCGTGGCCGATGCGCCGGGTGTTGTCACAGATCTTGGCCAACTGCTCCAGCAGCACGCTGGAATGCTCATAGAAAAACCGCCCGGCCTCGGTCAGGCGCAACGGCCGGCCGCGCTCCAGCAGCAATACCCCGAGTTCCTCTTCCAGTTGCTGGATCTGCCGGCTCAGGGGCGGCTGGGCGATGTGCAGGCGCTCGGCGGCCTTGGTGAAGTTGAGGGTCTGGCCCAGCACCTGGAAGTAACGCAGATGACGCAGTTCCATAAGGCCTCCGCAGACAAAGGTTGGATACCTTAAAGGTATCGAGCCAGACCAATTCTATATTGGAACCCCGGAAAAAGCCGTACGAGAATCAGGTCCATAACTTCAAGAACCTGATGGGTATGGAAATGCTTTCGAGTGCCATTGAATCGATCGAAACGATCATCGTCGATCTGCCAACCATCCGCCCGCACAAGCTGGCGATGCACACCATGCAGAACCAGACCCTGGTGCTGATCCGCCTGCGCTGCGCCGACGGCATCGAAGGCCTGGGCGAAGCCACCACCATCGGCGGCCTGGCCTATGGCAATGAAAGCCCGGACAGCATCAAGACCAACATCGACCGTTTCTTCACGCCGCTGCTGCTCGGCCAGGACGGCGCCAATATCAATGCCGCCATGCAGCGCCTGGAGCGCAGCATCCGCGGCAACACCTTCGCCAAATCCGGTATCGAAAGCGCCTTGCTCGACGCCCAGGGCAAGCGCCTGGGGCTGCCGGTCAGCGAGCTGCTCGGCGGCCGGGTGCGCGACGCCTTGCCAGTGGCCTGGACCCTGGCCAGCGGCGATACCGCCAAGGACATCGCCGAAGCGCAAAAGATGCTCGACCTGCGTCGTCACCGCATCTTCAAGTTGAAGATCGGCGCCGGCGAGGTAGATCGCGACCTGGCCCACGTGATCGCGATCAAGAAGGCCCTGGGCGACCGCGCCAGCGTGCGGGTCGACGTCAATCAGGCGTGGGACGAAGCGGTGGCGGTGCGTGCCTGCCGGGTCCTGGGCGGCAACGGCATCGACCTGATCGAACAGCCGATCTCGCGCAACAACCGCGCCGGTATGGTGCGCCTCAATGCCATCAGCCCGGCGCCGATCATGGCCGACGAATCCATCGAATGCGTGGAAGACGCCTTCAACCTGGCCCGCGAAGGCGCGGCCTCGGTGTTCGCCCTGAAGATCGCCAAGAACGGCGGCCCGCGCGCGGTATTGCGCACCGCGGCGATCGCCGAGGCGGCGGGCATCGGCCTGTACGGCGGCACCATGCTCGAAGGCGGCATCGGCACCCTGGCGTCGGCCCATGCCTTCCTCACTCTCAATACCTTGAGCTGGGACACCGAACTGTTCGGCCCGCTGCTGCTGACCGAGGACATCCTCGCTGAGCCGCCGCTGTACCGCGATTTCCAATTGCACGTATCCCAGGCGCCGGGCCTCGGCCTGAGCCTGGACGAGGAGCGCCTGGCGTTCTTCCGCCGCGACAAAGCCTGAACCGCCATTCATCACGTCTTAAGGAGTGCACCATGCTGTTCCACGTCAAAATGACCGTGAAGTTGCCGGTCGACATGAACCCCGAGCGCGCAGCCCAGCTCAAGGCCGACGAAAAGGCCCTGGCCCAGCGCCTGCAGGAGCAGGGCAAGTGGCGGCACTTGTGGCGCATCGCCGGCCTGTATGCCAACTACAGCGTGTTCGACGTCGACAGCGTGCAGGAACTGCACGACCTGCTGATGCAACTGCCGCTGTACCCGTACATGGCTATCGAAGTGAACGCGCTGTGCAGGCATCCTTCGTCCATTCATGCGGATGACCGCTGAGCCCTCGCCAGCCCGCTGCACACTCTAATAAATACAAGATGAGGAATAACCATGAACGTCCGAATTTCCCACACTGCCAGCGCCCAGAAATTTCTCGAAGAAGTCAGCGGCCAGTTCAACGACCAGGGCAACCCGCGTACCAAGGCCCTGGTGTACCGCATCCTGCGTGACACGGTGAACATCATCGAAGACCTCGACGTGACTCCGGAAGAATTCTGGAGGGCGGTCAACTACCTCAACGTGCTCGGCGCCCGCCAGGAAGCCGGGCTGCTGGTGGCTGGCCTGGGCCTGGAGCATTACCTGGACCTGCTGATGGACGCCGCCGACGAACAGGCCGGCAAGACCGGCGGCACCCCACGCACCATCGAAGGCCCGCTGTACGTGGCCGGTGCGCCGCTGAGCCAGGGTGAAGCGCGCCTCGACGATGGCCTCGATCCGGGCGTGGTGCTGTTCATGCAGGGCCAGGTGCGCAACACCGCCGGCGAACCGCTGGCCGGGGCCATTGTCGATGTCTGGCACGCCAACACCGGCGGTACCTACTCCTACTTCGACACCACCCAGTCGGAGTTCAACCTGCGTCGACGCATCGTCACCGATGCCGAAGGCCGCTACCGTTTCCGCAGCATCGTGCCTTCGGGCTACGGCTGCCCACCGGACGGTCCGACCCAGCAGTTGCTCGACCAGCTGGGCCGCCATGGCCAGCGTCCGGCACATATCCACTTCTTCATCTCGGCCGACGACCACCGTCACCTGACCACCCAGATCAACCTCGATGGCGATGAATACCTGCACGACGATTTCGCCTACGCCACCCGCGACGAGCTGATCGCCAAGATCACCTTCAGCGACGATCAGCAGCGTGCGGCGCAGCATGGGGTCGGCGGGCGTTTTGCCGAGATCGACTTCGACTTCACCCTGCAGTCGTCGGCCCAGCCCGAGGAGCAGCAGCGCATGGAGCGAGTACGAGCGCTGGAGAGCTGAGGCGACGGCAGATCCCGAATCGGGGCCACGGGATGACTTGACGGTTATCCCGTGGCTTTTGCCATTGTGAGTCGTGGTCGATGTTTTGCGTGATGTGCCCGCGGTGACGAACGAGCACCGCCCGATAATAACAATCCCAATAATTAGAACTGGGAGTGACCCGCTTATGGAAACGCATCTGTTGAGTGAGCGCAGCAGGGTATTCGACCAGGCCGATCCCTATGCCGTGTCCGGCTATGTCAACCAGCATGTGGGCAGCCACTGCATCCGTTTGCCCAAGGCCGGCAGTCCCCAGGCCAGCCTCAATCATCGGCAGTTCGCCAGCCTCGACCTGTGCTCGATCAGCTACGGCGCCAGCGTGCGGGTCACCTCGCCGGCGCTGGAAACCATCTATCACCTGCAAGTGTTGCTGCGTGGCCACTGCCTGTGGCGCGGCCATCGCCAGGAACATTACTTCGCCCCGGGCGAGCTGCTGCTGATCAACCCCGACGATCCGGTGGACCTGACCTACTCCGACGATTGCGAGAAATTCATCATCAAGGTGCCCACCCGCCTGCTGGAATCGGTGTGCCAGGAGCAGCGCTGGCTGTATCCGGGGCAGGGCGTGCGCTTCGTGGGCAACCGCTACCAGCTGGATGAGCTGGAAGGTTTCATCAACCTGATGAGCGTGGTCTGCCGCGAAGCCGAAGCCGCCGAGTGCATCCCCCGGGTGCAAGAGCATTACGCGCAGATCGTCGCGAGCAAGATGCTCAGCCTGATGAAGACCAACATCCGACGCGCGGGCCTGGGTTCGTCGTCGGCGACCTTCGAGACGATTGCCGATTACATCGAGCGCAACCTCAAGCAGGACATTGGCTGCGAGGAACTGGCGCAGCAGGCGCAGATGAGCCTGCGTTCGCTCTATGCGTTGTTCGAGCGCAACGCCCGCACCACGCCCATGCGCTACATTCGCCAGAAGAAACTCGAGCGGATCCACGCCTGCCTCCGCGACCCCAGCTGCAACGTACGCAACATCACCGAACTGGCCATGGACTTCGGTTTCCTGCACCTGGGACGCTTCTCGGAAAGCTACCGCAAACAGTTCGGCGAATTGCCGTCCGATACCCTCAGACGCCGGCACTGATATCGATGCATTTGCCTCTGTAGGAGCAGCCGGTCGACGCTCCTACAGAGGCTGCATTCGTCCTGATCCTCCGCGTTATCCGTAGCCGCTGCCGAGCCCGCGAGGCTGCGATCGACTGCGCAGCAGTCGCAAAACCTGAAACCGCGATCGTTCTGGATAAACATGCGAGGCCCGAGTGGCGGTCGCTACGTCGGAATGCCGCCCAGCCCGGTCACTGCCTCGCCTGCTCGGCAGCGGCTACCCCTGTAGGACTTGCCCTACAAAACTCTGCAGAAAACGGATAGTGGTCTGCACGCAACGGATATTGCCCCCGCGCACCCCGCCCTAGCATGAGCCTTGCCTGAATAAAAACAATGGAGGCGGCGGCCATGACCCTGCGACCCGAATACCTTCACTCCCTGCTTGAAGAAGACCGTGACCGGGGTGTCTACCGCTGCAAGCGGGAGATGTTCACCGACCCCCGGCTGTTCGAGCTGGAAATGCAGCACATCTTCGAGGGCAACTGGCTGTACCTCGCCCACGAGAGCCAGATCCCCAACAACAACGACTACTACACCACCACCATGGGCCGGCAGTCGGTCTTCATCGCGCGCAACAAGGACGGCGAACTCAATGCCTTCCTCAATGCCTGCAGCCACCGTGGCGCCATGCTCTGCCGGCACAAGACCGGCAACAAGTCGTCCTACACCTGCCCGTTCCACGGCTGGACCTTCAACAACTCCGGCAAGCTGCTCAAGGTCAAGGACCCGGCCGCCGCGGGTTACCCGTCGAGTTTCAACTGCGAAGGCTCCCACGACCTGACCAGGGTCGCGCGCTTCGAGTCCTATCGCGGTTTCCTGTTCGGCAGCCTCAACCCCGACGTGCTGCCCCTGGTGGAGCACCTGGGCGAGTCGGCGAAGATCATCGACATGATCGTCGACCAGTCCGCCGACGGCCTGGAAGTGCTGCGCGGTTCCTCGAGCTACATCTACGAAGGCAACTGGAAGCTCACCGCGGAAAACGGCGCCGACGGCTACCACGTCAGCTCAGTGCACTGGAACTACGCGGCCACCCAGAGCCAGCGCAAGCAGCGCGAAGCCGGCGAAGAGATCAAGACCATGAGCGCCGGCAGCTGGGCCAAGCAGGGCGGTGGTTTCTACTCCTTCGACAAGGGCCACATGCTGCTCTGGACCCGCTGGTCCAACCCCGAGGACCGTCCGCTCTACGAGCGCCGCTTTGATCTGGCCCGGGACTTCGGCCAGGCCCGCGCCGACTGGATGATCGAGAACTCGCGCAACCTGTGCCTGTACCCCAACGTCTACCTGATGGACCAGTTCAGCTCGCAGATCCGCATCGCCCGGCCGATCTCGGTGGACCGTACCGAGATCACCATCTACTGCATCGCGCCCAGGGGCGAAAGCGACGAAGCCCGGGCCATGCGCATCCGCCAGTACGAGGACTTCTTCAACGTCAGCGGCATGGCCACCCCGGACGACCTGGAGGAATTCCGTTCCTGCCAGATGGGCTACCAGGGCTGCAACAGCGCCTGGAACGACATGTCCCGCGGCGCCGAACACTGGGTCGAGGGCGCGGACGACGCGGCCCGGGAAATCGACCTGCAACCGATCCTCAGTGGCGTGCGCACCGAAGACGAGGGCCTGTTCGTGATGCAGCACAAGTACTGGCAGCAAACCATGCTCAAGGCGCTTGCCGCCGAAGCCGCGCGAACCATTGCCGTGGAGGCTGTGTGATGAGCGTTTCCCATGACACCGTGCGCGACTTTCTCTACCGCGAAGCGCGCTACCTGGACGACAAGGACTGGGACAGCTGGCTGGAGCTCTACGCTCCCGACGCGACCTTCTGGATGCCGTCCTGGGACGACAACGACGAGCTCACCGAAGACCCGCAGCGGGAGATCTCGCTGATCTGGTACGGCAGCCGCTGCGGCCTGGAAGACCGGGTGTTCCGGATCAAGACCGAGCGCTCCAGCGCGAGCATTCCAGACACCCGCACCTCGCACAACCTGAGCAACATCGAGGTGCTGGAGCAGGTCGACGGCCTGTGCCAGGTACGCTTCAACTGGCACACCCTGAGCTTTCGCTACAAGACCGTCGACAGCTACTTCGGCACCAGCTTCTACACCCTCGACGTGCGGGGCGAGAACCCGCTGATCAGGGCCAAGAAAGTCATCCTGAAGAACGATTACGTTCGTCAGGTCGTCGATGTCTACCACCTCTGAGGCGACTGCCATGACTCATCAAATCGCACTCAATTTCGAAGACGGGGTGACCCGCTTCGTCGCCGCCAACACCGGCGAAACCGTGGCCGATGCCGCCTACCGCCAGGGCATCAACATCCCCCTGGACTGCCGCGACGGCGCCTGCGGCACCTGCAAGTGTTTCGCCGAAGCCGGGCGTTACGACCTCGGCGAGGAATACATCGACGACGCGCTGACCGCGGATGAAGCCGAGCAGGGCTTCGTGCTGACCTGCCAGATGCGCGCCTTGAGCGATTGCGTGGTGCGGGTGCCGGCTTCCTCGGAAGTCTGCCGCACGGCGCAGGCCACCTTCGACGCCACCATCAGCGCGGTGCGCCAGCTGTCCGACAGCACCATCGCCTTGTCGATCAAGGGCGAGGCCCTGAGCAAGCTGGCATTTCTGCCGGGGCAGTACGTCAACCTCGGCGTGCCCGGCAGCGAACAGACCCGCGCCTACTCCTTCAGCTCGCTGCAGCGCGACGGCGAGGTCAGCTTCTTGATCCGCAACGTGCCGGGCGGGCTGATGAGCAGCTTCCTCACCGGCCTGGCGAAAGCCGGCGACCACATGAGCCTGGCCGGGCCATTGGGCAGCTTCTACCTGCGGGACATTCGCCGGCCGCTGTTGCTGCTGGCCGGCGGCACCGGGCTGGCGCCGTTCACCGCGATGCTGGAGAAAATCGCCGAGCAGGGCAGCGAGCATCCGCTGCACCTGATCTACGGGGTGACCAACGACTTCGACCTGGTGGAAATTGATCGCCTGGAAGCCTTCGCCGCGCGCATCCCCAACTTCAGCTTCAGCGCCTGCGTGGCCAACCCCGAGAGCCGCCACCCACTCAAGGGCTACGTGACCCAGCATATCGAGCCCAAGCACCTGAACGACGGCGATGTGGACGTGTACCTGTGCGGCCCGCCGCCGATGGTCGAGGCGGTCAGCCAGTTCATCCGCGACCAGGGCATCGCCCCGGCCAATTTCTACTACGAAAAATTCGCCGCCAGCGCGGCCTGAAACCACAGCGGCTTCTGTAGGAGCGTCGACCGGACGCTCCTACAGAAGAGACGGTGGTGGATCGGGCCTATCGGTATGAGGTTTTGAGATGAGCAGATTCGAGAAGAAAGTCGCCCTGGTCACCGGCGCGGCGCAGGGCATCGGCCGGCGGGTTGCCGAGCGGCTGGCCGAGGAGGGCGCGTGGCTGGTGCTGGTGGATCGCTCCGAACTGGTGTTCGAGTTGCAGGCCGAACTGGCCCCCAGGTTCGAGGTGCTGGCGCTGACCGCCGACCTCGAACAGTACGCCGAATGCAGCCGGGCGATGGCCGCCGCCGTCGAGCGTTTCGGGCGCCTCGACGTGCTGGTCAACAACGTCGGCGGCACTATCTGGGCCAAGCCGTTCGAGCACTATGAAGAACAGCAGATCGAAGCCGAAGTGCGCCGCTCGCTGTTCCCCACCTTGTGGTGCTGCCACGCGGCGCTGCCGTACATGCTGGAGCAGGGCAGCGGCGCCATCGTCAACGTGTCGTCCATCGCCACCCGCAGCATCAACCGCGTGCCGTACGGCGCGGCCAAGGGCGGGGTGAATGCCCTGACCGCCTGCCTGGCGTTCGAGACCGCCGGCCGTGGGGTGCGGGTCAACGCCACCGCCCCCGGCGGCACCGAAGCGCCGCCACGGCGCATTCCGCGCAACAGCGCCGAGCAGAGCGCCGAGGAAAAGGTCTGGTACCAGCAGATCGTCGACCAGACCGTCGACAGCACCCTGATGAAACGCTACGGCACCATCGACGAGCAGGCCGCGGCGATCCTGTTCCTGGCCTCCGACGAGGCGTCCTACATCACCGGCATGGTCATGCCGGTAGGCGGTGGCGACCAGGGCTGAAACACCACGAACTGTAGGAGCGGGCGGCGATCCGGCTTGCCCGCGATGGCGTCCGGCCTGACACGCCGCAGCACCTCCATCGCCGGCAAGCCTGGCTCCTACAGAAGCGCGCAAACGCACATCCGGTTTCTCATAAAACAACAACAAGAGTCAGATGCCATGCGAAACATAGACAGCAATCAATTGATCGACGACGCACGCTTCAATGCCTTTCACTGGCGCGTGCTGTTCTGGTGCGCGCTGATCATCATCTTCGACGGCTACGACCTGGTGATCTACGGCGTGGTGCTGCCGGTGCTGATGCAGGAGTGGGGCCTGAGCCCGCTGCAGGCCGGAGCACTGGGCAGCTATGCGCTGTTCGGCATGATGTTCGGCGCGCTGTTTTTCGGCTCGCTGTCGGAGCGTATCGGCTGCAAGAAAGTCATCGCCATCTGCGTGGTGCTGTTCAGCGGTTTCACCCTGCTCAACGGCTTCACCACCACGCCCACCCAGTTCGGCATCTGCCGCTTTATCGCCGGCCTTGGCATCGGCGGGGTGATGCCCAACGTGGTGGCGCTGATGAACGAATACGCGCCGAAGAAAATCCGCAGCACCCTGGTGGCGATCATGCTCAGCGGCTACTCGGTGGGCGGCACGCTGTCCGCCGGGCTGGGCATCGTGCTGCTGCCGAGTTTCGGCTGGCAGGCGGTGTTTTATGTGGCGGCGATTCCGTTGTTGCTGCTGCCGCTGATTCTCAGGTTCCTGCCCGAATCCCTGGGCTTCTTGCTGCGCCAGGGGCGGGAAGACGAGGCGCGTCAGGTGCTGCAATTAGTCGAGCTGGGCTTCGTCGCGCAACCCGGCGACTCGTTCGTCAAGGCCAACCTCAAGACCGCCGGCGCGCCTGTGGTGCAGTTGTTCCGCGAAGGTCGGGCGCTGAGTACCTTGATGCTCTGGGTCGTATTCTTCTGCTGCCTGCTGATGGTCTACGCGCTCAACTCCTGGCTGCCCAAGCTGATGGCCAGCGCCGGCTACAGCCTGGGCTCGAGCCTGATGTTCCTGCTGGTGCTGAACCTCGGCGCGATCTTCGGCGCCGTGGGCGGCGGCTGGATCGGCGATCGCCTGCAGCTGCAAAAGGTCCTGGTAGCGTTTTTTATCGTGGCGGCGCTGTCCATCAGCCTGCTCGGTTTCAAGAGCCCGCACGGGCTGCTGTATGCCCTGATCGCGATTGCCGGGGCCACCACCATCGGCACGCAGATCCTGGCCTTCGCCTGCGTCGCCCAGTTCTATCCGGTGACGATCCGCTCCACCGGCATTGGCTGGGCCTCGGGTATCGGCCGCAGCGGGGCCATAGTCGGGCCGCTGCTGGGCGGTGCCTTGGTGAGCGTCGAGCTGCCGCTGCACTATAACTTCATGGCCTTTGCCATTCCGGGGGCGGTGGCGGCGCTGGCGATGTGTTTCGTCTACCAGCGGCCCGCCGAGGCGCTGCCGGTCAACCAGGCCAATGCGCCATCGCTGTAGTGATGCCATGACCGGCGCGGGCGCCACGCTGTGCTCAACGTCGTGCTGCCGCTGGTGGTGGTGGCCTTGACCGGGCCATTCGTGCCGGGCATCGCTGTGCTGCGCAATGACGGCTACCGCACGCCGGCCAGCCCGATCCTCGCCAGCAGTGCCTTCGCCAGCCTGCTGTTGGCACCATTCGGCTGCCACGGGCTGAACCTGGCGGCGATCACCGCGGCCATCTGCACCGGCCGCGAAGCCCACGAAGACCCGGGCAAGCGGTATGTGGCCGGGGTCATGGGCTGGCTGTTCTACCTGTTGCTGTGGATCTTCGGCGCGACCCTGGTTTCGCTGTTCAGCGCCTTCCCCCGGGCGTTGATCGCGGCCCTGTCCGGGCTCGCGCTGTTCGCCGCCATCGGCGGCGCCCTGAGCAGCGCCATGGCCGTACCGCGGGATCGCGAAGCGGCGCTGATCACTTTCCTGGTGACGGCGTCGGGCATGTCGTTGTTCGGCTTGTCGGCGGCTTTCTGGGGGCTGCTGTTCGGCCCGGTGGCCCATGGCGTGCTGACCCTGCGTTGTCCGCAAGCATTACCTGCGGTGGGGGAGGCACCGGCCCAGGCACGTAATTGACAGCGCCAGGCGCCCGCCATGTATCGAAAACCTTGCACAGGCGAATCACCACCGGCACGGCCTGTGCTTGCGGGTCTGCCGTTCACTGCTGCTGAAATAAACGCATAGATCCCCGGAAACCTGTGGGTTTTTCGATACAACCCTTACCCACTCTTTACCTTCGTGCGGTGCTCGATGTCGCGCAAACGCTGTCTGAAGCTGCGAGAAACTTGTGGTTCTTGTCCTGAAAGAGAGTGAAGCGATGATGTTGAGTCGAGTTGCAAAAGTGGCGGTAGTGATTGCCTTGTTGTCGTCCTTGTCGGGCTGCTGGATGTTCTCCCCGCCGGGTGGCGGCGGTGGTGGGCATGGCGGCGGTGGCGGTGGCGGTGGCCAGCGTGGTGGTTTTGGCGGAGGTCCCGGCGGTGGCGGTCCACGCTGACCGCGACTGACCCGATCCGCTCCTGCCTGGGGTCGTGACATTCACAAGCCATGTGGCTGGCGCGGCCCCTGTAGCCAGCTTGCTGGCGATGCAGGCACTGCGCGGGGCCAGAGCGGACGCCATCGCGAGCAGGCTCGCTCCTGCAAATAATGCGGTAGCGTGGTATGGCTGAACCGCCGCAGGCATGCGGCTGGTCGGCTGCGGCGTTCCCAATCCCTTCTTGAGCCTGGGGCGCAGACCCCAGCACCTATACTCAACCCAGGCATGGTCGTGCGGTACCCGGTTGGAGCCTGCCCCGTCGTGAGCGGGTGGCCGTGGTCGACGCTGTGCGAGGGTTGCCATCTTGTACCTGCGTGCGCTGATCGTCGTGATGCTGCTGGTGCTGGCCGGATGCACCGCGACCCAGCGTGTCCGCGAGGCGGTGGCGCCAGTGGTGATTCCACCCAGCACTTGGCGCCAGGTGGACCGCGAGATCGCCGAGGCTTCGCAACAGGCGGTGATCCAGGTCAAGGTGTTTGCCCGCGGCTCCATGGAGCACTGGCGGGTGCGGGTCTATGCGGTCACCGAAGAAAACTTCATCCCCTGGTTCAGCAGTTACTGGACCCAGGAATGGATGGCCATGAAAGTCAGTTGGTACAGCCTCACCGCCGGCGACGAGAAGGACGTGGCGGCCAAGCGACTGGCGGCCTACCTCAAGGAGCAGTATCAGGAACAGGTGCTGGCACCGGTGGCGGTGGAGATCGACCCGGATGCGATTCTCAACCAGGCCACGGAGTTCTATGTCGAGCTGCTGGACAAGCAGGTGCAGGTTATCGCCCAGCGTTATCGGCTGCCGGCCAGGCAGCTCGATCAACGGCTCAACGGCATCCAGGCGATTCGCCTGGGGCCGCCGCCAGCGCGCGATGCGTCGTTGTACCAGGTGCTGCACGCCAAGCCCTTGACCACGCTGCCGGCCTACTCGGCGCTGTACCAGCAGATCCATAGCGCCCCCGCGGGCACCGGCGAGGTGTCGTCCGAGGCGGGGATTGTCTCGGTGGCCAAACAGGCCAGCGAAAAATTCGAAGCGCAGATGGCCGGCCGTGGCATTGCCGGCGCCGCGTCGGCGGTGGCCGGCAAGGTCGCCGGTGCGGTGATCTCCCTGGGTGCCGCGGGTTTTCGCGCGATTGCCCATGAGAGCGACCGGGCCGAGACCGAGGCGCAGATTCGCCAGAGCCTGGGCAAGGCGTTCGACCAGGCCTGGTTCAAGCTGTTGAATAACACCGGCAACGGGGTGATGGCCGGGGTGTATTACCTGGCCGGGCAGGTCGAGGGCGAGCTGGGCAAAAGCGCGGTACCGGAGCCCCCGCTCGAGACCGTGCAAGGCACCGTGCATCCGCCTGCCACGCCGGGCCTGAGTGCCCCGGAAACCGGCTGGCAGCCGGAACCATGAAGGCCGCCGGTCGGCCTCCCGGCTTTTTTCGCGCCGGCCTGTCGATTGTCGACGATGCGAATCGACCAGTTCACAGAAGGGCCGACACCCGGTTCGGCCCCGGATGTTCAACCCCAATCAGCAGGAGCAGGATCATGTCTTATGTCGATGGTTGTGTCCTGGCGGTACCCACCGCCAACCGTGAGGCCTTCAAGCAGCATGCAGAGACCGCGGCGAAAGTGTTCAAGGAGTTCGGCGCCCTGAGCGTGGTCGATTGCTGGGGCGACGATGTGCCCGAGGGCAAGCTGACCTCGTTCCCCATGGCGGTCAAGCTCAAGGCGGAGGAGACCGTGGTGTTCAGCTGGATCATCTGGCCGTCCCGCGAAATCCGCGACGCAGGCATGCAAAAAGCCATGGAAGACCCGCGGCTCAAGCCCGACGTCTGCCCGATGCCATTCGACGGCCAGCGCATGATTTATGGTGGGTTCAAGATGCTGGTGAATGCCTGAGGCGTTACCAGCGGAACATCGGCAACGGCCGCAGCGGCGTACGCAGCAACTGCCAGGCCGAGGCGCGCACCAGCATCCAGTGAAACCCCTGGTCGGGGTAGCGTGCCTGCACCTTGCGGATAAACGGGCGGGGCAGGCCGAAGCTGAGCAGGCCCAGGGAGACGTCGATCGTGTCGGCCTGCCGGAACGGTTCGACGCTCGCGGCGTGGGCCTGGCGATAGGGGCGCAGTTTGTGATGCTGCTCGATCAGCGCACTGACCTGCTCATCCAGCTGCGACTCGCCGCGCTCGGCCAGAAAGGCCCGGGCCAGTTGGATCGACGGGGCCAGGTAGTCGAGGGTGCCGTGGGTCCAGATACCCAGGTCATGAAAGGCCGCGGCGATCTGCACCGCGCAGGACAGCGGCCGGTCCTGCGGATTGAGCGCGGTGTAGAAGCTCAGCACGCGATATATATGATTACGATAGCCGGGCAGGTCCTTGCCGATCACCGTGGCGTAAGAGGCAAGGATCTGTTCGGTGAGCGGGCATTCGAGAACGACGTCCATGTGGTCTGCTCCGGGGCTGGAAGGGCGACAGTATAAAGCTCGGCGCAGGGCTTGAGGATGCGGGTACGTAGGAGCCGGCTTGCCGGCGATGCGGACGCCGCGGTGTATCAAACGGACGCTATCGCGGGCCAGTTGGATCGCCGCCTGCTCGCGTCTACAGAAGATATGCGGTTAATAGGGCGCAGCGTATGGCGCTCCGCCCTTTTTCATTGCGCCGTTCGCTGGCGGTATTCGGTGGTGGTCATGCCGGCGTAGCCCCAGTTGTCGGTGTCGACTTCCTCGATGACGGTGTGGGTCAGTTCCGGGGCCTTGTTCAGCACCCGTTATCGATTTCCTGCTGGAGAAACAGCCGGGCTGGCAGGCCTGAAGCGGGGGTGGGCAGCCCGGGATGGATTGGTTAGTATGGCGGCCGGGCTTCCTGGGCGCCCACCTCGCGAAAGCGCAAGCACCTTCAATTCCCGCAAGCACCACGCTTGCATACCCCCTCCGGGCCAATAGCGAGCAGGCCGATTCTCTTGGAGTTGGTATGCCTATCAACAAATCCGTTCCCCGTTCACCCGCCAGTCAGGCCGCCAGCCTGGTACTGCGCGAAGCCAAGCGCCTGCATCGCACTGCAACCTGCGGTTCGCTGCCCAGCGCCTTGCCGATCCTGCGACGCTTGCTGGCGAGCAACAGTTTGCCTGGCCTGTCGTTGCCCGAGTTGTATCGGCAGCGCGACAAGGTGCAGCGCAAACACCTGTTGCGTACCCTGGCCAGTGAGGCCGGTTTTGCCCATTGGGAGAGCTACCGCCAGGTCCTCGACGAGCTGGCGCCCGAGCAGTTGCAGCACTTCGAACTGGTCTACCGCCAGGCGGGCCATCTCAACTGCTGGTTCTCGTCGCCGGACGAGGCCCGGGAGTACGTGGCCCATCATGGCGGCCGGCTGTTGTGCGTAGGGCAACAGGCGGTGGTGCTGGTGGATCTGCCGGCGGCGTAAGGCGCTATCCATAGCGGTACAGAAGCACGGCACCCGGGGTTTCCCGGGTGCCGTTTTGCGTTCCACGGCACGACGTCTACATGACCCTGTTGCTCGCCCGATCCTCCTTCATTTACGCGCTTCGAGAATCAGGTTGAACGGCGTCTCTGCGGCCCGGCGGAACTGGCTGAAGCCGGCTTCGCTGAAGACCTGGCGCAGGCGTGCTTCGCCGGCCTGGGCACCGAGGCCGAGGCCAACTTCCTGGGACAGCGAGTTGGGCGTGCAGATAAAGGTCGAGGCGGCATAGAACAGCCGGCCGACCGGGGTGATGTTCTGGTCCAGTCGGTCGTTGGCGAACGGCTCGACCAGCAGCACGCTGCCGTCGTCTTTCAGCGCCTGGAAGGCATGTTGCGCGGCACCCACCGGGTCGCCCATGTCATGCAGGCAGTCGAAGAAGCAGATCAGGTCGTAGTCGTTGCCGGGGTAGGTCTTGGCGCTGGCCTGGGAGAACTGCACGCGGCCGGTCACCCCGGCTTCCTCGGCCCGTTGCGTCGCGGTAGTGACTGAGGGCTGGTGGTAGTCGAAGCCGAAAAACTGCGAGGCGGGATAGGCCTGGGCCATGATCACCGTCGACGCGCCATGGCCGCAGCCGACGTCCGCCACCTTGGCCCCGGCCTGCAGTTTTTCCACCACGCCGTCCAGGGCCGGCAGCCACTCGGCCACCAGGTGCGCCCGATAGCCGGGGCGGAAGAAGCGCTCGGTGCCGCTGAACATGCAGGGGTGGTGATCGCCCCAGGCCAGGGCGCCGTCGCCGCGCATTGCCGCCAGCAGTTTGTCCTTGTCGTGAAACAGCGCGGAGACCACCACGGCGCCACCGGCCACGTACACCGGCGAATCCTCGATGGCCAGCGCCTGGGCCTGTTCTTCCGGCAGGCGGAACTGGCCGTCGAGGTGTTCCATGTAGCCGGACGCGGCATGGGCGCTCAGCCATTCGCGCAGCAGCCGCGCGTTGCAGCCAGTCTTGGCGGCCAGCGCCTCGGGGCTGACGAAACGACTGTCGGCCATGGCCCGGTACAGGCCCAGTTCTTCGCCGAGAATCATATTGGCGAGCATGGCTGCGCCGCCCATGTCTGACACCAGTTTGCCCATGAAATCGTTGAGCTTGGCTTCGTCCATGGCCTTGTCCTCCGCTGTGAGGGTCACTGTCGCAGACAGCCCGGCAGTGGCCAGATGGGTACACGCGCACGCGAGGGGAGGCCGTGTCCCGGCGCTGCCGAATGAGTGGGCCTGGCAGGGCAGGCCCGTGCTTTGAAGAGCTGACGCACGGACGCCTCCCGCGTGGGGCGGGGGGCATGCCTACCGTTAAGGAAGGTGAGGCAGGTCATCGGGCCTGGGCGTCGAACCCATGGCGGCAGGCGAGGCTGCGCGCAGGTTCCGGGGGCGCCCGGAGCAAGCGATTCCTGGTCGGTAGATGAGTCAGTTTAGTTCCCCGGCGGGGGCGTCGCGGGGCTGGCCGATAAGGGGGCAGGGCGCCGCTGAGAGCGCCCCTGGGCAAGGTCGGTCAGGCCTTCAAGGGGTGCCGAACATGGCGGTCCAGTAGATACCGGCATCGCTTTTCGGATCGACCGCATAGGCCGCGCCCAGCTCGCGGTATTGCGGGTTCATCAGGTTGGCGCAATGGCCGGGGCTGGCCAACCAGCCATCGACCACCTTGCGCACGCTGTCCTGGCCGGCGGCGATATTCTCGCCGATCTGCTGGCCGGCGTAACCCGCCAGTTCGGCGCGGTCGCCGGGAGTGCGGCCATCGCGGTCCTTGTGATCGAAGAAGTTGTGGTTGGCCATGTCCCGGGTATGGTCCTGGGCCGCGCTGGCCAGGGTGGCGTTCCAGGCCAGCGGGGTGGCGGCGGCGAAGATCTGGTTGCCGCACTGGCGTGGCTGCGCGCGGGCGCTGTTGAGGCTTTCCAGGAGCTTCTGGCCCTCCGCCTGCCAGTCGCCGAGGCGTGCGGTGAGCAGCGGTCGGGCGAGGACGATGCGCCAATCCTGGCCGGTGCGGCTGACGCCGATATCGACGAACTGCGGGTCCAGCACCACCTGGCAGAAACTTTCCCGCACCGCCTTCATGGCCGCCTGGGCATCGCGCGGCCCGGACAGGCTGATGGCCTGCACATTGACCATCGGGTAGGCGCTGCTGGCCAGGGCCTGCTGCAGGTTGCCGATGCTGTTGGCGGGCAGCACCAGGCGCGGGTCGGCGGCCAGCGGCGGCAGCTCCTGGGACACCTGGCCGGCGCAACGCTGGACCTGGCTGCGGTAGCTGTTGATCGATGTCACCAGTTGCGTCTCGTCGCTCGCCACGGCGGTGGTGGCGAACGCCAGGGTCAACGACAGCAGGGGCAGTGGCAGAGCGGAGGATAGGCAGCGCATGGAGGTCTCCCTTGAGCGAATTGCGCCCATGATGCGCGATTTCGCCCCGGTCGGCGCAAGGTCTTTTTGCCGAAAACGGGCGCCGTTATCCATTCTTGCTGTTGCCGGCGCGGCGCCGGTTACGGGCGGACGGCGGCGAACTACACTCAGCTCCAGTCGCCGCCAGCCGCCAGGCTGGCGGCGGCTTTCCCTTGCCCGGATCGGGCTTTTGGCGAAGGTGCGAGCATGCGCCCGACAGCGATTTCCGGCGGTCTCCTGATCCTCCTGTGCGGGGGGCTGGCGATGGCCGCGGGTGAAAGAGCGAACCCTGAGGTGGCGGAGGACAAGGCCCAGGTCCTGGAACAGAAAGCCGCGGACCAGCAGCCTGCGCCCCGCAGCGAAACCATTACCCCTCCCGAAGCCCAGGCGGTGGACCCGGCCGGCGCCGCGCCGCTGGACGACGCCATCACCTGCCTGGCGCGCTCCATCTACTGGGAAGCCAAGGGCGGGGCCGCCGCCGACATGGAAGCCGTGGCCAGCGTGGTGCTCAACCGGCTCGGCCACGAGGGGTTTCCCGATACGGTGTGCGCGGTGGTCAAGCAGGGTTCGGAGCAGCGCGCCTGCCAGTTTTCCTGGTGGTGCGACGGACGTGCGGACCAGGTGAAGGAAGATGAGCCCTACATCGTGGCCAAGGAAATCGCGCGCAAGGCGCTCAACCAGCAACTCCCGGACCGCAGCCACGGCGCCCTGTATTTCCATGACCGGCGCGTGCGGCCCGCTTGGGCCAGGCAATACCGCAAGACCGCCGAGACCGGCAAGTTTCTGTTCTACAAGCCACAAGGCGACAGCGCCCGTTAAGAAGCAGATCGCGGTACGGCCATAGTGCGACAACAGGTATCATGCCCGGCCCGCCGCCGACACCTGCTGTCCAGGCGTGCCTCAACCTTTGGAGCCCTCCGCGCAATGCCCACTATCAACCACTTTCAGACCCCGTGCCCGGAGGCCGTCAACAGCCAGATCCTGCAGATGGTGGTTGATTACCTGACCGACATCAGCGCGGTAGCGATCCCGCCCAGCAACCTGCTGTACAACATCTACCAGTACGCCATCGGCTACGAAGTGCATCTGTACCTGCAGGCCCTGGACGGCTCCCGGGGCATCGCCGTGGAGCTGCTGGTGGCCAGCGACGATGACGATCCAGAACAGGTGCTGGGTTTTGTGCTGTACCTGCCGGTCAAGGACGATCCCGAGGCGTGCGGCGTGGCCTATATGGCGGTGCGTGCCAGCCATCGCCGGCAGGGGATCGCCCGTTCGCTGCTGGCACGGATGCGCGAGCGCTACCCCCATGCCGAACTGACCTGCGCGGCGGGCAAGGTGCCCTGGTTCGAAGCGCTGGGCTTCCAGGTGCTGGGCGTGCGCGGTCCGCAGGTGCTGATGAACACCCGCGATCACGCCACCGACGGTTTGATGGGCCTGCTGGACGCGGCGCCGATCTATCGCTCGCTGGAGGTGCGGCAGATTCACAGCTACCTGCTGCAAAAGCATGGCAAGCGGGCGATGCTCGATGCCGAAAAACAGCGCGACCGCCACCTGGACCAGATGACCCGCAACGCCCAGGCGCTGGTCCGCGAGCGCCTGGGACAGGACTGAGGCCGCTCAGCCCTTGAGCCGCACGCTCAGCCCGGCTTGTGCTGGTCGGCGGCCATGATCGAGGGGGCCAGGGAAATGCCCGCCATCTGGCAGATGTCCGCCAGCGTCGCCCTCTGCTTCTGGAAGGCCTTGGCCAGGTCCAGCGCGGCTTCCTGAACGTCGAGACCGAACTCCTTGATCACCTCGCTCTGATCGAACAGGAAGCCATAGGCCAACAGTTCCGGGGTTCGCGATTCGTCCTTGGGCACGATGACGATTTTCCAGAAGCGGGTCGGGTAATGCACCGGGCCCTTGCCGAAGTCCTGCTCGACGCAGGAGTCCCCCAGCACCGGGCCGGCAAAGATGACGGCCTGGCCGCCCCCGGCCTCGATCTGTTCGGCCAGCTCGCCCTCGAAGTACCCCCAGATGCCTTTGCGATTGCGGTATTGGGCGCCGTCGGGCGACTCCTGGTTGAATAGCTCATGCTGCGGCGTGCAGTTGGTCCAGTGGTAGGTGTCGGCGTTGGCGTACTCGGTGTCGATCCCCGGCTGGCCCCAACAGCTGTCTTCGCGGCGCACGATATGGCCGCGATCGAAGTTGCCGGCCGGCGCGTAGATGTCGCTGTTGGTCAGTTGGTAGCGGCTCGGCACCCGGCGGTCGAGGCGCCAGCTTTCGCCGCCGAAGCCCCGGCGGCCCCGCGCATCGCCACGGACCTCGGGCCGGTAGTCGGCATTGGAGGCAGCCCACATCGGCATGCGGTACTTCTTGTTCATCACCAGCGAATAGCGGTGATAAGGCAGCTCCAGCGGGGCGTCGTCGTCCAGGTGGGAGAGCCTCATGGCCGGCACATTGCGCGCCGAGGCGGCATGTTCGCGGTAGTCGCCGACGCGGTAGAGCTGGGTCAGCTGGTCGCCCTCGACGAAGGGCGGCGGGACCGGCACCCCGAGAAAGCCCGGGTCGTAGCCGGGGCGGGCCTCGTAGTCGAGGTCGAAGGTCAGGGTCTTTTCCAGGGCCGCGACTGCCGGAGCGGGGTCGGTTGATACCGGCTCGGCCGGCGCCACGCTCAGGGTAGAGGTAATGCTTGCCGGGCTGTCCGCGGCTTGGCTGACGATGTTGATGGTGGTGGGGCCGGAGATATGAAAGATGTTCTGCGACCTATCGGCCATGCCTGGGCGGTGCGGCGTAACGGTCACCGCTTCGTTGACGCTGAGCGCGGCCAGCGGGTCGGCGGTCTGCTCCATGAGCTGGGCCAGCAGTTCGGCCGGCCTGCCGCTCAGTTGCAGGGCCTTGAGCGCGCCGACGATGCTGCTGACCCGGGTGCCCTCGTTGGCCACCCAGTCCACCGTGCTTTCCTCGTCCCCCTCGGGGTTCCAGAGGCTGTGGTCGGTCTTGAGGATGTTGCCGGCTTCGTCGGTCCTGGGAATGCCGCAGTGGTGCAGGGCGATCAGCTCCCAGTTGTCGCTGAACACCGGGGAGCCGGAGGCGCCTTCGGTGGTGTCGGTTTCGTAGTGCAGGAAACCCTGGTCGAGAATGTCCAGCAGCCGGTTGTGGGTGGTGGCGTACTGGCGCGGGCCGCCATCGGGGTGCTGAATGATGTTCATCGGCCGGCCACGCAAGGTCTTGCCGGTGGCTTCGATCAGGCGGATGCAGCCGTAGTCCGACAGTGCCTCGCCGCGCGTGCCCTGCGCGGAAATGGCCACCAGGCAGAAGTCCAGCGCCTCGTCGGCGAAGTAGAACTGGTCCGGCTGCAGGTTGAAGTAGGTGCCTTCGTTGATGCCGCGCTCCTGCCTTTCGTAGAGAAAATTGGCGGCGCAGTCCACCGCATCCACATACCGGGGAAACACATGCTGGTTGGTCAGCAACAGGCTGGGCGAGACCAGGAAACCGGTGGCGAAACCCTCGACCACCGTGCCCGGGCGTGGTGCGTTGACCAGCCGCGCCACCGGCCTTGCCGCCTGGCGGGCGGCCTCGCTGGGGGCGTAGAAGGTCGGGTCCCAGGTGCCGATCCGGCGTTCCAGCCCGGCCCGGGTCAACATGGCACGGGCGTTCTCGCGGGCGACCCACTTGGCCAGTTGCTGCGGTGAATCGCCGGCGCCCGGGCCCAGTTCGCGGATGCGCGACAGCGATGCGGTGCGGGTGCCGGCTTGTCGGTTCCAGCGCTCCAGGGCTTTGGCCATGTTGCTTCTACGGGCACTGGCAACGGCATCTGGTGTCTTGCTCATGGGCACCTCCTGGCGAGTACGGGATTCCTTTCGGGCTGTCGATTTGAGCGTAGACAACAAGTGCGGCGGCAGACGGCTGGCGTCATGCCAGCTCGTCGGATCCGCCGCTCTTTATGCGCCTTTGCCGGCGCGCTCCTGCAAGCGTTCGAGCAACACCTTGGCCACGCCCTGGGCCGAGCCCGGGTTCTGCCCGGTCACCAGCTCGCGGTCAATCACCACGTTTTCGCTCCACGGCGAGCGGTTGCTGCGGTACAGGCCGCCGGCCTGCTCCAGGGCGGTTTGCGGATAGAAACGCATGGCGCCGCCGTCCAGCAGACCCTTGGCCAATTCCTCTTCCTGGTTGCTGATCACCGTGAACTGGTAGCCGGCGTAGATCCAGCCCTGGGCGCTGGCCTTGCCGCCGCTGGCCAGTTGTCGGGTGAAGTCTTGCGCCTGGGGCAGGGTCGACAGCAGGGCGATCGGGCCGTGGCAGACCAGGGCGGTGGTCTTGTTGTTCTGGTGGAAGTTGCTCAGCAGCCGGCCCAGCTCGGGGCTGTGCAGCAGGTCCTGCATCGGCGCGTGGCCACCGGGCACGTACAACGCATCGAAATGCTCGTAGCCGATCTGCTCGACCCGGGCCAGGCTGATCACCGGCGATTCGCCGGGGGAGGTGATTTTCAACTGGTCGAGCAGCGCCTGGTGCGCCTGCAGCGCGGCGACATCGTTGTTGAAGTACATCTTGTCGGTGGAGGAGCGGTCCAGGGTCGGCGCCTTGCCCTGCGGGGTGGCGAAGGTTACCGAGTGGCCGGCGTCGAGCAGCTGTTTCACCGGCTGCATCAGTTCGTTGAGATAGAAACCGGTGGAAAACACCTTGCCGTCCTTGAGGTCGAGGTGGTCGGAGTCCGAGAGCATCACCAGGACGTTTCCGGCCTGGGCGTTGAAGGTGGCGGCGGTGATGCTCATGGCAAGAGCGAGGGTACTGAGTGGGCGCATGTTGGTTTCCAGGGTGTAGGTCAGGGAGCCGGCGGTAGCCGACGGGTGATTCACTGTATTCATGCCCCTGTGGGCGATAAACTCGCGCCACTGGAAATCACTTGTTCCCTGGAGGTTAAGGTGAGTCGCCGATTCGATTATCTGGCTGACGTCGAGGTGTTCGTCAGCGTGGTGGAGAAGGGCTCGTTGAGTGCCGGCGCGGTGGCGCTGGGCACCACCCCGTCGGTGGTCAGCCGGGCGATTTCCCGGCTGGAGGCGCGCCTGGGCGTGCAACTGCTGCGCCGCACCACAAGGCGCTTGAGCCTGACTGAGGCCGGCCTGTTGTACCTGGAACAGTCGCGCGCGGCGTTCGAGTTGATCGACGGCGCGGAACGCAGCATCCAGGGCCAGGAGGGCGAGCTGAACGGCCGGGTGCGCCTGAGCGTGCCGACTACCTACGGCCATTACCGGCTGCCGGCGCTGCTTGGCGGCTTTGCCCGGCAATACCCGCAGGTGCGCATCGAGCTGAGCATCAGTAACCGCAATGTCGACCTGGTGGCCGAAGGTTACGACCTGGCGATCCGCCTCGGCCAGTTGCCCGACAGCGGCCTGATCGGGCGCAAGCTGGAGGACGCGCCGCTGTGCCTGGTGGCGTCCCTCGACTACCTGCGACGCGCCGGCACGCCACGGCGCCTGGAGGACCTGGCGGCCCATGCCTGCCTGCCGTTCATCATGCCCAGCAGCGGCCGGGTCGGTGCCTGGCTGCTGCGCGAGCACGGGCGGGACCTGGAGTGGACACCCCAGGCGAATATCCAGGTGGCCGACGATGTGCTGGGCATCGTGTCCCTGGCCGAGCACGGCATGGGCATCTGCCAGACCTATGAATTCATCGTCCGCGAACGGATCGCCAGCGGCCGCCTGGTGGCGCTGCTGCCGGAGGCGGGCGGTCGTTCGCGGCCGTTCTCGGTGATCTACCCGCCGCATCGCCAGCTGTCGGCGGCGGCGCGGGCCCTGATCGATCATCTGACCCAGGCCGTGGCGCAGTGACAGGCCGACTGGCCATCAGCCCCGGTGTTGCTCGGGAGGAGGATTAAAAAAGCGCCAACTCCCGTGGGCAAGGGGATTTACTGAGAATCGGGCGCTGATTACAATGATAATCATTGCTATTAATATCCTTCCCTCCCTTGAGTGCACACCTTGAAGTCATCCTGTCCGCGTGCCCGCCGTAACACCCTGATCAAACGCATGTTGCCGACACTGTCCTGCTGTCTGGTCGCCAGCCCGCTGTGGGCACAGGAGGCAGTCGAACTGCCGACCACCGATATCCAGGCCGATCGCCTCAGCCAGGACACCGGCTACACCACGTCGCAAGCCAGCACGGCGAGCAAAAGCAATGTGCCGATCAAGGAGGAGGCGCAGTCGATCAACGTGGTGACCCAGCAGACCCTGGCCGACTATCAGGTGCGCTCGCTGAACGACGCCATGAAGTTCGTCAGCGGCGTCAGCCAGGGCAACACTCTGGGCGGTTCCAGGGACTCGCTGGTCAAGCGCGGTTTCGGCACCAACGACGACGGCTCGATCCTGCGCGACGGCGTGCGCTCCAACCTGGGGCAGAACTTCAGCGCCACCACCGAGCGGGTCGAAGTGCTCAAGGGCCCGGCGTCGATGCTCTACGGCGCGCTGGAGCCGGGCGGGCTGATCAACATCATCAGCAAACAGCCGGAATACACCCAAAGCACCACACTCAGCGGCTCGGCCTACAGCGAAGGCGGCGGCACCATGGCCCTGGACACCACCGGGCCCCTGGGCGATACCGGCCTGGCCTACCGCCTGATCGCCGAGCGCGGCCATGAAGACTACTGGCGCAACTACGGGGTCAACGAGCATACCCTGGTGGCGCCGTCGCTGACCTGGACCGGCGAGCGCGCCAGCCTGACCCTGAACTACGAATACAGCGACTACTCCAGCCCCTTCGACCGTGGCACCGTGTTCACCAACGGGCATCCGGCGGACATCGACTACGACAAGCGCCTGGACGAACGCTGGGCGAAAAGCGTCGGCATCCGCGAAGTGGCCAGCGCGCGCTTCGAGTACCAGCTGAGCGACGCCTGGAAAACCCGCGTCACCTACGGCTGGAACAACGACCGCTACAGCCTGTCGATCGCCCAGCCCAACAGCTTGACCGGCAACACCCTGCGCCGAGCCGCCAACGGTGCCCACTACGACGACGAGACCCGCTACGCCAGCTGGGACTTCATCGGCCAGCAGGAACTGTTCGGCCAGCGCCATGACCTGCTGGTGGGCGTCGACAGCGAGCACTCCGACCAGTACCGCGGCAAGACCTACCGCAACACCGCCCAGGGTGGTTTCAACATCACCTCGCCGGTCTACGGCAAGCTGGCCGAGCCGAGCCTGGTCAGCGCCACCCAAAGCAACCTGCGCAACCAGCTGACCTCGAGCTCGGTGTATTTCAAGGACAATTGGCACCTGGACGACCAGTGGATCCTGGTCTTCGGCGGTCGCCAGCAGCATTACGACCAGTACAGCGACCAGGGCCTGGGCCGCAGCTACAAGGTCAACCGCGACAGCAATGGCGACACCTTCGTGCCGTTCCTCGGCCTGGTGTTCAAGGCCACCGACAGCCTGTCGCTGTACGGCAACTACAGCCGTTCGTTCAAGCCCAACACCGATGTAGACGACGCCGGCAAGACCTTCGATCCGGAAGAAGGCCGCAGCTACGAGGTGGGGGCCAAGTACGATCCGCTGCCGGGCCTGAACATCAACCTGGCGCTGTACGACATCGAGAAGAAGAACGTGGTGACCACCACCACGGTCAATGGCGTGAGCCTTTCTGAAGCCGCCGGCAAGGTCGGTTCCCAGGGCGTGGAGCTGGACGTCACCGGGCGCATCGCCGAGCGCTGGGACCTGATCGGCACCTACGCCTACAACCACACGGAAATCCTCGACGACCCGAGCAACGAAGGTCACCGTCTGGCCAACGCCCCCAAGCACACCGCCAGCCTGTACCTGAGCCACCACCTCAACGTGCCCGCGGAGTTCGGCGCCTGGCACGCGGGCGGCGGTGCCCGTTATGTCGGCGAGCGCGCGGCCAACAACGCCAACGATTTCTGGCTCAGCAGCTACACCGTGGCCGATGCCTTCGTGCGCTGGGAAGCGCCGCTGTTCGGTTACAAAACCAGCCTGCAGTTCAACGTCGACAACCTGTTCGACAAGCAGTACTACCCGTCGTCCACCGGCAGCCAGCTGCAGGTCAACGTCGGCGAACCACGCACCGCACGCCTGAGCGCCAGCGTGACCTTCTGACAACACGCGGACCGCTGCGCGTCGCCCTGCCGGGTGGCGCGTCGGCGGGATCCGTCTCGCCGCTGTCGCTCGTCCCCCGCCCATTCCGCCCTTCATGGCATTCCCGCCAATCTCCCGACTTTGCCCACCTGCGGCCCGATTCCCCGCGGCCCGGCGTCAAGAAAGCTGTGGCCATGTCGATAGTTGAAAGGCGAACTTGGCTATTTGCCACTATCGTTGCTGACTGAACCGCTCGCCGAAGGCGGTCATCCCGTTTTGCCCTCTGCCGTTTTTCTTCCCGTCACGTACATGGAGTAAGAGTGCATGGCTTTCCCCCCGCGTTTTCTCGAGCATTACCGCAAAGCCGACCGCATCATGATGGGCCTGATCTGGCTGATGTTCGCCTATGCGCTGGGCCTGGCGTTCTGGCACGACACCTTCACCCAGGCGCTGCTGGTGGGCGGCGGCACGACCCTGGTGCTGAGCCTGCTGTACCGCGCCATCAGCGGCACGCGCCTGATGCGCTGCTGCATCGCCATCGGCTTCATGCTCATGGCGGCGTTGCACATCAACCAGGCCAAGGGTTTGATCGAAGCGCACTTCGGTATTTTCGTGCTGCTGGCGGTGCTGACCTTCTATCGCGACTGGCTGCCGATTCTCCTGGCGGCGGTGACCATCGCCCTGCATCACGTGGTGTTTCATGTGCTGCAGCACCAAGGTTTTCCTGTCTACGTCATGGCCCATCACGGCGGTTTCGGCATGGTGGCGGTGCACGCCTTCTATGTGGTGGTGGAGACGGTGATCCTGCTGTACCTGGCGGTGCACAGCCATGCCGACGCGGTGGAGAGCCAGGACATGCTGGACAAGATGCTCGCCGCCACCTCCCAGTTGACCGTCGAGGTTCATCAGGGCGAGAGCGGCAAGGTGCATGTGTCGCTGGCCCAGCGTTTCGACCATTTCATGCAGCAGATCACCGCGCTGGTGGATGGCGTGGTGCGCGACACCCACGGCCTGCGCGAACTGGGCCAGGACCTGGCGAAAACCAGCCAGACCCTGGAGCAGGGGGCCCAGCATCAGTTGACGGAAATCACCCAGATGACCGGCTCCATGCAGCGCATGGGCGATGCCATGGGCGACATCGCCGTGCACGTCGAGCAGGCGGTCGAGCGCGCCGGCCAGGCCAGCGCGCAAATCAGCCTCGGCCAGCAAAGTGTCGATCGCGCCCAGGCGGAAATCACCCAGCTGGCGTCACGCATCAACGGCACCAACGAAACCGTGCAGCGCCTGGCGGGGCAGGCGCAGCAGATCGGCAACGTGCTGGAAGTGATCGGCAGCATCGCCGCCCAGACCAACCTGCTGGCCCTCAACGCCGCCATCGAGGCCGCCCGTGCCGGCGAGCAGGGCCGTGGTTTCGCCGTGGTCGCCGATGAGGTGCGCAACCTGGCCCAGCGCACCGCGCTGTCCACCCAGGAAATCAAGACCATCATCGAAGCCCTGCAACAGGGCAGCCGCCAGGCCGCCGAAGCCATGCACGACAGCCGCGAAGGCGCCCAGCGCTGCGTCGAAGACAGCCGCCAGGCCTCCGCGATGTTCCAGGCCGTCGGCGCCGACATCTCGCATATCGACCAACTCAACGGCCGCATCGTCAGCACCACCCGCGAGCAATCCAGCGCCAGCCTCGACATAGTCGGCCGCCTGCACTCGGTCCAGGCCATCGCCCAGAACACCGCCGACGACATGGGCAACCTGGCCCTGAGCAGCCAGCGCCTGCCACCGATCGCGATCCGGCTGGAGGCGTTGGGGCAGACGTTTCATAAGTAACGGGGGCAGCGGTGCCGGCTTTCAGGCCGGCGCTGAGTCGACTCAGCGCCGATCCATGGACGCACTCTAGGCATCCCGGGCCATCATGATCTGGGTGACCGCCGTATCCAGCAGTTCATGGGGCATGCCGTCCCGGGCCAGCACCGAAAGTCCGAGCATGAAGCTGTCGAATACCGCGGCCATGGCGGGCGGGTCGGTATCCGCAGGCAGCTCGCCCAGGGCCATGCCGCGCTCGATGCAGGCGACGAGGCCGGCCCTGTCGCGGGTCCGGGTTTCGATCAGCGGGGCAGAGACCGCCGGGTCCTGCACCGAGCAGATGTCCATCACCCCCAGAGCGATCAGGCAGCCGCGGGGATGGCTGGTTTCGCACTGCATTCTGGCCGAGCGTCGCAGCGTCGATTCGATGGCGTCCCGAGGCGCCAGGTGTTCATCGAACAGGCCTTCGGTCACGCGGCCGTGGGTGTCCAGATAGCGCTCCAGCACTTCCTTGAACAAGGCTTCCTTCGAGCCGAAAGCCGCGTAAAAGCTGGGCGCGGAAATGCCGCCGCCAATCCCTTCCTTGAGCTGGCTGAGTGACGTGGAGCACCACACTTGAACATCCACGGTTACCCCTCGGCGCCTTGCTGGCGCTGGCGATGACCGGCTTCATCTGCATCGTTACCGAGACCTTGCCAGCCGGCTTGTTGCCCGAGATCGGCCAGGGGCTGGGCAGATGATCACGGTCTACGCCCTGGGCTCGCTGCTGGCGGCCATTCCGCTGACCATCGCCACCCAAGGGTGGCGCCGACGCAATGTCTTGCTGCTGACGATCTTCGGTTTCCTGGTGTTCAACTCCATCACCGCCTGGTCGTCGAACTACCTGCTGACCTTGATCGCGCGGTTTTTCGCCGGGGCTTGCGCGGGCCTGGCCTGGAGCCTGCTCGCCGGGTATGCGCGGCGCATGGTGGCGGTGCCGCTGTGTGGGTTTTCAAAAAATGTGATTTTTCATGGTCTGTAAAATCAATGAGTTGTGCATCTTTTTTGATATGGCTGCTTCATGGCTTTTTCAGTCTTGTTGATAAAAACCTTTGAAATCTTCGAAATAAATGAACCTGCTTCGGCTGGTTTTTGGGGGGGCAATAATCTTCCTTCGCCGCCATAAAGTGATTTCTGTGCTGTACGCCCAAAAGTTGCAGGGAAGTGCTGGCGAACCTCCAGGTCAAAAGCGGTGTTCATGCCCATCGTCACCGCTTCGATTCGAGCGCAACCCTCTGCTCCCAGCTTTTCGAAGAATGGCCTGGCCGCGGTCTTCGCCAGTCCACAGTACTCGCCGTGTATCGGCATCCAGCACGACGCTGGTGTAAACAATGCGAACTCATCCATTACCGGGCGTCGCGGTCGCGCCTTCGGCAGAGTGCTCAATGCTGCCTGCAAGGCTCGCCGTTCCAGCAACCGAACGGTGTCCCAATGCCGCCCAAACATCTGAGCCACATGCAGAGAGGGAAGTAATGACTGCCTCTGGCTCGAACAACCGGGCCTGGTCCTGCGCGGAGATACTGATACCGATGACCTCCAGCAACAGGTACAGGCGCCCCCCATCCTGACGAAAAATGGCTGCGCTCGGTCCTGTTGTGTTAAAAGCAGGCTCGGGATACTTATTTAGATCCTTAAAATCCGCCTTCTCGTCTATTTTTATTTGCTTGACCCTCGGTTACCGACTTTTCGTCCAGAGCCTAGCTTTCACTGTTCTGACGAAAGTGTACTTTGGTGTCGCATCGTAAACCGATAACATGCTGACTTTGAACGGGGTAGATGTCCATGTATGAATGGATTCTGCTAGGAACTATATGATTCCTTTTTGCCTGGCTATTTCAACTAGGGCTAGAAGGTTGGTCGTATTGAACTTCTTCAAGAGCCTTATTTTATAAGTGCTAACCGTTTTGTAACTGATCAGTAGTGTGTCAGCAATTTCCCTGTTGTTAAGGCCCTGAGCCAATAATCTCAGTGTGGTGATTTCCCTGTTAGTGAGCTGAGAGGCAGAGGTACTCTGATTGGCGGAAAGGCTTTTTTGTAAAAACGCTAGGGAGGTCTCAGGGAAATAGGTATGTCCTGACAACAGCGCTTTTACTGCGTCACCCACCTCATTCAGCGCTTCGTCCTTGCAGATGAATCCTGCTGCGCCCTCATGTAAACACCGTACGGCAAAGTTTTTTGGGTCGCTGGAAGTCAATATCAGGGTTTTTACCAGGAAGTTATTTGCTTTGAAGTAAGTGAGTACGGAAAGCCCGTCCAGTTGAGGCAAGTCAAGATCCAGTATTACTAGATCTGGTTTGTGTGTGCGAACAAGTTGAATGGCTTCAACACCATTGTCGGCTTCGGCAGCAATATAATGTCCATTACGCTGAAGTATTACTTTCAAGGCAACCCTGATTAGTGGGTGGTCGTCGACTATTACTATGTTTCCCATAGCGTGTTCTCTCTGCCTTAATTTTCTTGGTTCGGATTTGTTGATGTCTTAACGGTTGAAATGCAGGCTATGAGGATTTTAGTGGAGCATGGCCGGCTTCTGCATTTTAAAGAGTTACACCGTCTTGTCTCATATGTAAAGCTTAAAGTTCTGGGTGAGTTATTAGGATTACTCTGATGGCTGATTCAGCTCTATCTTAATTCAAATTTGAAGGCTGATCGGTAAGCTATGACTTCCTTTGACTACCCCCTCGTGGGTCGCCCAAGGAGCTTGCTAATGTTGTCGAATAATCGACTTAGACTTTGAATGAGAGAGGCTTGGAGCTGCTATGGCCGAGGTGAATTGGTCATGGCTGAACCGGGAGGGTGGTCAAATTAGATCGCACTTTCTTTGCCGATCAACGTGAACAAGGAAATCACATGAAACGCACATCTTTACTATCCCTGGCAACTTCCAGCTTGATGCTTGCCGCGTTTGTCCCTTCGTTATCTCATGCCACTGATGGAGTGGTTAACTTCTCTGGCAGCATCACTGACGTGACTTGCAATATCAACGGCAAGGCACCAGGTGAAAACAACGTCACCAACGTGGAGCTGGGGCGCATCTCTCCTTCGATCTTCAAGGCCATTGGCGATGCTTCTCCGTTCAAGGGCTTCCAGTTGGTGTTGTCCGGTGCGCAATGTACCGATGCCACCAAGGTCGTGGTCGATTTTGACCAGGTGGGTAACGTTGATCCAGCCACCGGCAACCTGAAGCTGATTGGTTCTGCTCCGGCAACCGGCGTACAGATCCAGGTCTACAACGACGATGCGACTGGCGCGAAGATCCCGCTGGGTCAGTCGGAGAGCGCACCGCAGGTCGCCACGGTGAAAGACAATACGGCAACGCTCAAGTTCAAGGCGAACTATGTAGCGACCTCGACCACCGTTGGAGCGGGTTCGGGTAACTCCTTCGTTCGATACACTCTGTCATACAAGTAAAAACACACGCCCGAGGAGTTATCCATGACGCCGAAAGCGCGTAATTTTTCTTCTTTCGTTCTTGGCGTCATGTTCTTGGGCGTATGTTCTGGAACCGTGCAGGCGTCGATCGTTATTCAGGGCACTCGATTGGTTTATCCGTCGGATGCTCGTGAAGTCACCATCAAGATGGACAATACAGGGGGCACTTCTTCATTGGCCCAAAGCTGGATTGACGATGGTGATGCCAGCAAGGGGCCTGAAGAAATGAAGGTTCCATTTCTAGTGTCTCCCGCGGTTATTCGCCTGGATCCGGAAAGTTCGGCATCCCTGCGTGTTTCTTACACGGGCGAGAAGCTTGCGGAAGATCGAGAGTCCTTGTTCTGGCTCAATGTTCTGGAAACACCTCCCCGGAAAGAGGTGGATGAAAATGTCCTGCAGTTTACGTTCAGGACCCGAATCAAAGTATTCTTTCGACCCAAGAACCTGAAGTCGGATGTGGACTTGGTGGCGAATAAGCTCGATTGGCAATTCAAACAAGCCAGTCATCCGGATAGAAAAGGTAAAGTCGAGAATCGCCTGGGAGTTCAGGTAAATAATCCAACGGCCTATTACGTTTCCTTTGGAAAAATAGAAGTTGTTCTGGATGGGCAACCGGTTGCGGTCAAGGATGAAATGATCGCGCCCTTCAGCAGTACTTTTTTTTCGTTGCCTGAACAAAAACCTCAGAACTATCGCAAGGCATCTGTTCGTTATGAGGTGATTAATGATTTCGGTGGGCGGCGGGTCCTTGAAAAACCGCTTTCGCTGTAACTTTTAACTATCCCTGCTTTGTCATGTCCATGCTGTCAGCATGACGGTATTAAATATGTTGAGCGTCCAGTTTCGTTGCCTGGTTGTTTTCGCTTGCGCGCTAGTTGCGTGCGGTTTGAGTTCGGGTCGGTTTTTCCTATGTCTTGTGTTTACGGCGATTATTGTCATGACGACAGAAGCACGAGCTGAAACTTCCGCGGGCGCTCCGGCATTGGCTAAGACCTCCGATCCGACGGGACAGGGCGTGGTATTCGACTCGCAGATGCTGTTTCAAACCGAGGGCGTGCCCATCGATACCACCCGGTTTGAGCGCCAGGGCTTTCTCATTCCGGGCAACTACCGCATCGACCTGCTGGTGAACGGACAGTGGCGTGCCACGCAGAACATCGAGTTTCGCGACACTCACGGACCGCAAGGCGGGCAGCCTTGTTACGAGCGTGCGTTGCTGACCCGCGCCGGTATCGACCTGGACAAGGCTGCCGCCGCGCAACCGTCTTCCGAAAGCATGCCGGAGGGCCTCTATTGTGCGGACCTGGCCCGCTACATTCCCGGCCTCACTACGAAGATCGATCTCAAGGAACTGACGATCGACCTTTCGGTCCCGCAATATTTCCTGCAGAAAAACCTGTCGAAAACCTATGTCGATCCGGCCAACTGGGATCATGGCATCTCCGCCGGGCTGCTCAACTACAACACCAACCTGTTCAGTGCACAGAATAACGGCCGAACCCAGACCGACGCTTACGCCGGTCTGAACATGGGGCTCAATATGGGCTCGGTGCGCTTGCGGCATAACGGCACCCTGACCTGGTCTCCGGAAGCGGGTAGCCGTTATCAGCGTGGCTCCATCTACGGCCAGACCGAATTGCCGGCATGGCGTTCACAGTTGCTGGTGGGCGAAAGCGTCACCAATGCCGATCTGTTCGACTCCGTATCGTTTCGCGGCGTGCAGCTGTCCAGCGACGACCGGATGCTCCCCGATACCGAACGCTTTTACGCGCCAGTGGTGCGCGGTACCGCCAGTTCGAACGCCAAGGTATCGATTTATCAGCGCGGTTATCTGATCTCCGAAACCTCGGTGGCGCCTGGACCGTTCGAGATCAGCGACCTGCAGGCCGCCAGCTTCGGTGGCGACCTGAGTGTCACCGTGACCGAGGCCAACGGGAAGAGCAGCAGCTTTACCGTGCCCTTCGCCACGACTGTTCAGTTACTGCGCCCTGGAAACTCCCGATACAGCTTCACCGCCGGCCAGATCATCGATCCTGGGCTGCGCGGCAGTAACCAGTATGTGCTGCAAGGGACAGCCCAGCACGGTCTGGATAACGACATTACCGGATACATCGGCAGCGCTGTCACGGGCAGTTATATGTCGGTACTGATGGGGAGCGCGCTCAATACCGATGTGGGGGGCTTTGCCTTCGATGTGACCCAGGCCAAAACCAACGTGCCCAGAAGGGGCCGTCTGAAGGGGACGAGCCTGCGTCTTTCCTATAGCAAGAACCTGCCCAATAGCGGTACCAACTTCTCGTTACTGGCTTATCGCTACTCGACCCGTGGTTATTTGGGACTGCATGACGCGGTCGCGTTACAGGACTTCGTCGAGGGCGGCGAACGGGTGGAAGCCTTCTCCCGAATGCGTGACAGGCTGGATGTGAATATCAGCCAGCAGTTGAAGGCCACTGGCGGGCATTTCTATGCCAGTGGTTCGGCGCTCAATTACTGGAATAGAAAAGGCAAGGCCCTGAGCTTTTCCACGGGTTATAGCAATCAGTGGCGAGGCAACAGCTATTCCTTCGCCGTACAGCGCACGTTGGGACAGAACCGGTATTCAGGGCGTCGGGCAGTCAGTAGCAACACGACCTTGAGTTTGACCCTTACGATCCCGCTGGGCCGTGAGACCCGGGGCGCAACGGTGCTCAATAACTTCGTCAGTCACGACCAGAGTACGGGAACTCATCTGACCAGCGGCGTTTCCGGGACCATGGACGACGCGGGCAAAGCCTCCTATGCCGTGTCCGTTTCCCGTGACGATAAGCAACGGGAAACCAGCCACAACGCCAGCCTCAATTATTCCTTGCCCCAGGTGGCCTTGAGTTCCAGTTTTTCCCAGGGCAGCGATTACCGTCAGGGCTCCATCGGTGCGTCCGGCGGCATGATCCTGCACCCCGGCGGCCTGACGTTTGCCCAGACCCTGAGCGAGACCAGTGGCCTGGTCTACGCGCCTCATGCCAAGGGCGCAGGTGTCGGCTACAGCGGCGCGCGGGTGAACGGCAGCGGTTACGCGGTGGTGCCCAGCCTGACGCCTTTCCAGCTCAACACCGTGGATATCGACCCGCAGGGCATGCCCGACGACGTCGAGCTGCAGGTGAGTTCGCGCAACACGGCACCGGTGGCGGGGGCCGTGGTGATGCTGTCGTACCCGACCCGCAAGGCGCGCTCGTTCCTGATCAACAGCCTGCAACCCAATGGCGCGCTCCTGCCGTTTGCCGCGATCGCCACCGACGCCGAGAGCGGGGTGGAGATGGGCGCGGTCGGCCAGGGCAGTCGCCTGGTGCTGCGCAGCGAAAAGGACCAGGGTTCGATCCGCGTCGAATGGGGTGACCAGCCTGGGCAGCAATGCCTGATCGACTACCGCTTGCCCGAGCGCGATGCCGCGCCTGCCAAGGCGGCCGAGGCGAAGGGCTATGAGGTGTTCGACCTGCCATGCCGCCCGGTGCCGCCCGACGCTGCCGGGGCACCCGCCCAGGCGAGGAACGGCTGATGCAACAGACATGCGGCTTGCGCTGCTCCTCGGCCATGGCTCGGCGGATCCGTGGCGGCCTGCTGTCGGCCTGGTTGCTGATGTCGCTGTGCGTCGACGCCCAGGCGGCGCTGGCCATTACCGGCACGCGCTTCATTTACCCGGCCAATACCCCGGCGTTGACGGTCAGGGTCGGCAACACCGGCGATGCGCCGATCCTCCTGCAAGCCTGGCTGGACCGGGGGGATACGCACACCGACCCGAGCCGCCTGACGGTACCGTTCGTCCTGTCGCCACCGATTTCACGGCTGGACCCACAACAGCGCAGCGCCCTGGTGGTGCGTTACACCGGCGAACCCTTGCCCGGCGATCGCGAGTCGGTGTTCTGGATCAACTTCCTCGAAGTGCCGCCGGTGACGACCACCGACAGCAATGTGCTGCGCCTGGCCTATCGCATGCGCATGAAGCTGCTGTACCGCCCTGCGGGCCTTGCCGGCAAGGCGGACGAGGCAATCGGGCAAGTGCTCTGGAGCCTCGACAAGACCCCGGGGCCGGATGGGCAGATGGCACTGCTGGCCACCAGTCGGGCGCCTTACTACGTGTCCATCTCGCAGTTGGAACTGGGCAGCGGGACTCAATCGATCAGTTGGCAGGGGATCACGCTCGAGCCTTTCGGCACGACCCGTATCGCCTTGCCCGCAGCAAAAAAGGCAGCCGTCGCCAGCGCGACGGTCGTTCGTTACCAGGTGGCGGTAGACAGCGGGGAGACGCTGAGTGGAAGTGCGCGGTTACAGCAGTAGTTTTGCGATGGGCAGATTCGTGACAAGTACGTCGTCATGCGGCAGTGGCCGAGGGCCTGAGGGTGCGCGACCTGTGGGCATGAGTCCGGGGTGGCGCGGGTCATGTTTTGTCCTGGCGGCGCTGCTGCCACTGGCAGTGCCCGATATCGCCCTGGCTTTGCAGGTGCCTAACGCCGGCCAGGCGATGCGTGACATCGAGTCGGTCCAGCCGGCGCAGCCTGCTCCTTCGGAACTGGAGTTGGATCTGCCCAAGGCCGAGACACCCGCCGCGCCGGCAGCCCCGGACACTTCCGGGATCCGGGTGCAGGTCAAGACGTTTGCCATCGAGGGCAACCAGGTTTTCAGCACCGAGCGTTTGCAGGAGCTGCTGGCCGACCTGCGCGACAAGGAGTTGGACCTGGCCGGTTTGCGTGGGGCTGCGCAGCGCATTACCGACTACTACCAGAAGCAGGGTTATGTACTGGCCCGGGCTTTCCTGCCACCCCAGGACATTGAAAACGGCCTGGTGCGGATCGCTGTGGTCGAGGGGCGTTACGGGCGCATCGAAGTGCAGAACCGTTCGCGCGCCCTGGATCAAGTGGTGCGGGCGCCGCTGTCGTCGCTGAACAGCGGCGAGGCGGTATACGACGCGGACCTGGAACGCAGTCTCTTGCTGTTGAGCGACCTGCCCGGGGTCCAGGCCCGAGGCACCTTGCGTCCTGGCCAGGAATACGGAACCACCGACCTGGTGGTCGATACCGAGTCCGGGCCACTGTTGAACGGCACCCTGGAGGCGGACAACTTCGGCGGTTATTACACCGGTGAATACCGCCTGGGTGGCAGCCTCAACCTCAACAACCCCTTGCGTCTTGGCGACCAGTTGAGCCTGCGCGCGATGCGCAGCGACGAGTCGCAGCGTTATTTCCGCGCGGCCTACCAGTTGCCAGTCGGCCCCTGGTCGACCCGCATCGGGGGGGCGTACTCGGAAATGAGCTACCGCCTGGGCAGGAACTTCGAGGTACTGGATTACCACGGTGTCGCCAGCTTCCGCAGTTTCTTCGTCGCCCAGCCGCTGGTGCGTAGCCGCACCTTCGACCTCACTGCGCAACTGCAATACGAAGACAAACGGCTGCGTGACGACATCGACCTGTTCGAATTCAGCAGTCGCAAACAGATCGACCTGTGGACCCTGAGCCTCAGCGGCAACAGCCAGGACCGTTTTTTCGGGGGCGGCCAGAACTTCTTCGATCTGTCCTACGGCAGCGGGCGGCTGCGCTTCGGCGACCGTGAGGAAGAAGTCCAGGATGGCCGCACCGCGGGCACCTCGGGCGAGTTCGCCAAGCTCAATCTCAATGCGGCGCGCCTGCAACGCCTGAGCGATCGCTTCCAGCTCTATACCCGGCTGAGTGCGCAATGGGCCAACGACAACCTGGACAGCTCGGAAAAGCTCGGCCTTGGCGGCCCCTACGGTGTGCGCGGCTATCCGGTGGGCGCCGGCAGCGGCGACCAGGGTTGGCAGGCCAGCGCCGAACTGCGCTATGCCCTGGCGCCGCGCTGGCAGCTCAGCGCCTTCGCCGACAGCGGCACGGTCAAGGTCAACCGCCAGCCCTGGACCTCCGAGAACAACACCCGCCGGATTACCGCAACCGGTATCGGCGCCAGCTGGGTGGGGCCTTCGCAGCAAGTCAACCTGACGCTCGCCTGGCCGTTGCATGACAACGGCAAGACCCGGGAGAAGCCGGAGCGCCGCCCCCAGGTCTGGATGAACGCGACGCAATATTTCTAGTACCTGCTCGTAGCAGGAGTGGTGTCGCCCTGCAAATGGTTTGCAGAGCGTTTTTTAAGAAGAGGAAGCATCGTGAACAAGATGTATGCACTGGTTTGGAACCAAGCCCTGGCGTGCTGGAATGTGGCTCATGAAGGGGCACGTCGCCGGCGCAAGTCGGGTGCGCGCAAGGGGATGGTCGTGGCGGCTGTCAGCCTGCTGGGAGTGGGCGCCATGTCGTCGGCATTCGCCCTGCCGACGGGGGGAGCCGTGGTATCCGGCACCGGCGATATCCTGACATTCGAGAATGGCCAGGAAATGTCGATCAACCAGCATAGCGACAAACTGATCACCAACTGGAATGGCTTCAGCGTCGCACCGGGCCAAACGGTCACCTTCAACCAACCCGGTAAAAGCTCGATAGCACTGAACCGCGTGGTCGGCACCAATGCCAGTGATATCCAGGGCCGGGTCAATGCCAACGGTCAGGTGTTTCTGGTCAACCCCAACGGTGTAGTGTTCGGCCAGGGCGCGCAGGTCAACGTGGGTGGTCTGGTGGCTTCGACCCGAAACATCAGCGATGCCGACTTTACGGCCGGTAACTACAAGTTCTCGGGCACCTCGCCAGCAGAGATTATCAACAACGGCAGCATTACCACTACCCAGGGCGGCAACGTGGCGCTGCTGGGTACCAACGTGCGCAACGATGGGGTGATCCAGGCGCAGATGGGGCGTGTGGCGCTGGGCGCGGGGGACAAGTTCACCGTGAACTTCGACGGCAACAACCTGCTCAATCTGCAGGTTGACGGAGCGGCTGTGGATGCCCTGGTGAAAAACGGCGGCCTGCTCAAGGCCGACGGCGGCCAGGTGCTGATGACCGCCAAGAGCGCGGGCACCATGTTGCAGACTGTGGTCAACAACCAGGGCACCATCGAGGCCAATACCTTAAGGGGTACTGCCGGCAAGATCACCCTCGATGGCGGTGATATGGGCAAGGTACTGGTGGCTGGTGTAATGACTGCTAGTGCTACGGGCACTCTAGGCAATGGCGGTGTGATCGAGACCAAAGGCGCGAATACCGAGGTGCAACTGGCGACCCGGGTCAATACCCTGGCCAGCAACGGCCAGACCGGCAGCTGGAAGATCACTTCGAACTCGGTCAAGGTCAATCCGACAGCGGCATCGGGTAGCGACACGGCCTACGCCGATACCCTGTCGAGCAACCTGGCGACCACCCATATCGAGCTGGCCAGCAATGCCGGCGATGTGGTGGTGGGCGGTCCTGTCACCTGGAACAGCGGCAATCGGCTGAAGCTGTCTTCCAAGGGCGATATTGAACTCAATGGCGGGCTGACCGCCACCGGCGCCAATGCCCGGGTCGAAATGAACGCCGAGAAAAGGGTCCGGCTCAATGGCAACGTGACCCTCAGCGGGGCCAATGCCAGCCTCGGGATGAACCATAACAGCGGCTATGCCCTGGGGCAGGACGCGAAGGTCTCCCTGTCCGGTACCGGGGCTGCGTTCGATTCCAATGGCTCGCAATATGGCGTCATCCAGAACGCCACGCAGCTGCAGGCGGTCAATAACAACCTCAACGGCCTGTATGTCCTGGGGACCGACATCAAGGGTTACGGTGCCTTCAAGTCCATTGGCGGCAATAGCGCTTTCGCCGGCGTCTTCGATGGCCTGGGCAATACCGTCAGCGGTTTCACGGTGACCAATACCGGGCCTAACGTCGGTCTGTTCGCCGCCAACTCGGGCAGTATCAGCAACCTGAAACTGGCGAACATGGTGGTGAATGGCACTACGTCTGGAGCCGGCTTCAGCTATATCGGTGGTCTGGCGGGGAGCAACACCGGGACCCTGACCAATGTCAGCACCACGGGCCTGCGTGTTAACGGCTCCTCGGCGAAACACAACGTCATTGGTGGCCTGGTCGGGCTCAATGCGGGTGGCTCCATCGATCGGGCATCGGTGGGCTCTGCGTCTTCTGCGCTTTCTGCGTCTTACGTGAGCGGTAACAGCTACACATCATCCATCGGTGGTCTTGTCGGTGAAAACGTTTCGGGACTGGCCGGCGCAGGCAATATTACCAATAGCACGGCGAACGTCAGTCTTTCAGGTTACATGCAGCGCAATCCCGTGGGCGGCGTTGGTGGTCTGGTCGGAAGCAACAAGGGCGGCTATATCGCCGACTCTTCGAGTAGTGGCTCCATCAACAGCATCTACAGGGACCTGAACATGGGGGGGCTGATTGGTTATAACCAGACCGGTACTGTCGAGCGCTCGAGTTCCTCTGCGTCAGTGCGGGGTTACGGCGCCAGCAACATCGGTGGGCTGGTAGGACTCAATACTAACAGCTTGATCCAAGAGTCCAGTTCCAGCAGTGCGGTAAACGGTAGCGGCAGCGCCGCGGTGGGCGGCCTGGTCGGTTCCAACCAGAGCAGCAGCCTGGTCGACGTTAAGGCCACCGGCACGGTTTCCGACTCGTCGGGCGTCAATATTGGTGGTCTGGTTGGCTATAACAGCTACGGTCGGATTGAAACCGCCGAGGTGTTGGGTAACGTCACTGGTGGCTCCAAGGCTAATGTCGGCGGGCTCATCGGTAACAACCACGGCGGTGTCGTCGAGCATACCGTGGCCCGTGGCAAGGTCGTGGGTGGCAGCCAAAGTCACGTCGGTGGACTGATCGGCTACAACGACGGCGACCTGCGTTCGGTTGAAGCCAGTGGCGAAGTCATCGGTGGGTTCAGCAGTTTCGTGGGTGGGCTGGTGGGTACCAACGACCGCAACCTGGGGAGTATCGTCGAGACGGCTACGTCCAAGGGCAGGGTCTACGGTGACCTTTTCAGCACCGTCGGTGGGCTGGCAGGGCAGAATCATGGTCAGATCGTCAACTCGTTAGCCCTGGGCGCAGTGGGTGGCAGTCACTACGCGACCTTGGGCGGTCTGGTGGGATTGAACACGGGTAACGTTCGTCAATCGGTGGCCACCGGCAAGATCAACTACTCGGGTTGGGGCCAGATTTATGGCGGTCTGGTCGGCGTTAACGAGGGGATCATGAGCTACAACTCGGTATTGGGTGAAGCTGCCCAGGTACCTGTCGCTGGCCGTAACAACGGAATCATCCAGTAACTGTGAGGGCTACCCGCTGATATCCAGGTATCGGCGTTCTCGATACGCCTTGCCGTGCAGGGCGTATCGTTTTTCAGGATTTACCCCTTTTTCAGGATGACCCGCATTGCGGATCATCGATGCATAACGCGCCTCAGTCGTGGTTGTCGCTTAAAGAACCACATGAGCGTTTAACGAGAACATGGAGAACGGCCTCATGACCCATCCATTGGTACTCAGGTCCTCCCGCTCCAGGCATCGGCTTAACCGTGCAGTTCAGGTACTTGCATGGTTGCTCCCGGGTTTGACTGGTGCCACGGCACAGGCCGCGATGGTGGAAAGCCAGGCGATCCAGTGCGAGTTCAGTAACAGCACCGGAAGGCCCTGGCTGGAAGTGACCCCGTTGACCAGTTCCACGCCAGTAGGTTCCATCCTGTGGCAGCGGCCAGTCGCCTTGATCACCAACTACAAATACGGTGGTTCTTCGGGAAACCAGGGGCACGAACTGGTGTCTGCCGGGCACTGGACCGCGGGCACGCCTCTGCCCGATGCCATTGCGCCGACCAACATCAGCGGCATCGGTTTCAAGATTGCGGTGAGTTCCTCGGACGGGATCGTCAGGGATATCACCCAGAGCCCGAAACCTGTCACATTGGAAAAGAACCTGATCCGTTATGACCCAAGCGCTGGTCAGAACCAGCGTTCGCTGATGGTGACCAACTACATGCAGTCGCTGATTCTGATGGTTCCTCCCAGCCAGTTACCCAGCGGGGAGTTGCGAGTCCAACGTGTCGATGGCAGCTCGGGGCTGATGCTGTATGCGGTCGATTTGCTCAAGGACGTCGCCAACCTGGGCGCGCAGGTCACTATTCCGACTGACAACATGCCCCTCGGCATCTGCCGCAAACCCTACCCGTTGATGGGGCCAGCCATCATCAATATGGGCGGTGGAGGTGAGGTCGTCATTCCCAACACCTGTGTGGTGGAGTCGTACAGGACCATCCCGGTGAAGCTCGGGCGTTTCTCCCTGGCCGATTTTCCCAAGGTGGGTTCCACCTCGTCGCCGGTGCCGTTTCGCATCGAGCTGAGCCAGTGCGCATTGAATGCCAAGCCACAGATCACCTTCACCGACAAAGTAGCCGGTCACACCGACCCGTCGGTGCTCAATCTGACGGCTTCGCCCAACAGCGCCAAGGGCTTCGGCATCGTCATGATCAACGACCTGAACCAGCAGCGGATCAAGTACGATGGCACCCTCTACGACATGCAACGGGTGGGCGACAGCGCGATCATCCCGCTGCGCGCCGGCTACATCCGCACCGGCAGCGATGCCGAGCTCAAGGTCGGCGATGCCGATGGCGCGGCGGAGTTCACCTTTACTTTCCCTTGAGGTGCAGGGGAGTGCGACTGTTTTAGCGCAGAATGCAAGCGCGTCGATGGCGTCGTCGAAATAGTTGCTCGAACATCTGTTTCAATAGGAACGATGCAGATCGTGCCATATGGTCAGTGAATCATCAGATGAAAATGGCTAAGCTTCGGCCTTCGCTTCTCGGAGTGGTCTAGTGTGTTTGGCGACGCCAAGATGACCACTGCGTTGCTGGATCGGCTGACGTATCATTGCCGCATCGTCGAGCAGCTTGATTCCACAGGCAAAGATCAAATCTCGCAAACGTGAGCGCAAGGACGAGGATGGTAAAGAGGATCATGAGCCGCTTTGATCTACACCGGGAATACCCTACCGCATTCCTGCATGCGGTAGGGGTTAATGCCTCTGTCACTGGGACACGATTGCTAAGCTTTATCTACAATTGCTGATGTAAATCAGCGTTTCGCTGTGGGTCGATTTTCAAGCGGTAGGGGGGAAGTTTCAATCAGTGCCAACAAGTAGGGACTTGTTGAGCATTCTCCAGTACCTGTCGCAATATTTGCTGAGTCAGAGGCTTGAACACTACCTCGTCCATGCCGGCGGCTAGGCATCGCTGGACTTCCGCATCTTCGGCACTGGCGGTGGCGCCCAGGATCCAGCAGCGCTGACGACCACGTTCCAGCTCCATCGCGCGGATCCGTACGGTCAAGTCATAGCCGTCCAGGCGTGGCATCTGACTGTCGGTGATCAGCACATCGTACTTGGCAGTCAGCCAGGTTTCCCATGCCGCCTGCCCATCCTCGACCAGCGTCACTCGATGGCCAAGAAGGACCAGTTGCTCTTCCAGCGTCAGCCGGCTGAACGCATTGTCCTCGGCAACGAGAATGTTCAGTGAAGGCTGCCCGGTGCTGGTCGCCGGTATTTCTACTTTGGCTTCGGCAGGCGCCTCGACCAGGGGCAGTTGCAGGGTGACGCTGAAGCAGGAACCTTTGCCCTGCTCGCTGTTCAAGTCGATGCTACCGTCCATGAGCTCAACTAGGCGCCGGGTGATATTCAGCCCCAGCCCGCTGCCGAAGCTTTGCCCGACCTGGGCTGAGCTGACCTGGGAGAAGGGCTGGAACAGCCGAGCCTGGTCCTGCACGGCAATACCGAGGCCAGTGTCGATGACCTCCAGCAGCAGTCGCAGATATCCGCCATCTTGGCTCCCCGAGGCACGCAGCGTTACTCCGCCTTGCTCAGTGAACTTAATGGCGTTGCTCAACAGGTTGAACAGCACCTGTTTCAAATGCAGCGGGTCGATCAGCACCCATTGCTCCATGTCGCCCGCGAACTGCATCTCGAACGCCAGGTGCTTCTGTCGTGCCATGCCGGCCACCAGGGGCGCGATCGCTTCGATCTGGGCCTTGAGCAGCACCGCCTCGGGCGCCGAGTCGATCATGCCGGACTCGATCCGGTTCAGGTCGAGCACATTGCCGAGCAGCAACAGCAACCCCTGCGCGGCCTCTTGCGCAATCCCCAGCGACGCCAGGTCCAGTTCGCCCCGCTCGGCTTTCTGCAGCACCACTTCCTGCAGGCCGATGATCGCGTTCAGCGGGGTACGGATTTCATGACTCATGGTGGACAGGAACACGCTCTTGGCCTCGTTGGCGGCTTCGGCCTTCTCGCGCGCCAGCGCCAGCTCTCCTTCGGCCTGACGGGTCTTGCGCACCTGTCGAGTCAGGTAGAAGCCCCAGATCAGCGATAGCAGGACCAGCAAACCGAAGACCCCGCCAAGCCGGAGGATCTTGCTACGATGATCGCGCCAGAAGTTGCTGCCGCTACTAGAGAATCGTGGTTCCCACTGTCGCACGATATCAGCCACTTCCTCCGGGGTGATAGCAACCTGGGCTTTTTCCAGGATGCTGCGCAATTCTTCCTGCCCTTTTAGCACCCCAAGGCTGACGGGGCGGGAGAACTCGTCGAGGATGCCGATCACGCGCAAGCGGTTGTTGAAACGCTGCGCGGACAGGAAACGGCCGGTGTAGTCACTGCCGATGAAGGCGTCGCTACGCCCGTCATCCACGCTGCGCATGGCCTCCAGGAAGTTGGGATAGATCTGTAGCCGGATGTCTGGATAGTCCTGCTGGATGATCGGGTTGATGAAGTAGCCGGGGACACTGGCCAGTCGCTTGCCTTGCAGGTCTTCAAGGCTATGAAAAGGACTGCCCTGGGTGCGTGCGGATCGTGGTCCGGCCATCAGCACGACCGAGCTCCTCAGATAAGGAAGGAGGATATCCATATCGGCCTCGGTATCAGGATCTGCCGACGTGACCGAGGTCATCAGGGTCTGGCCCTGGGTTATCTGGGTTTTCATCTCGGTATAGTTCTGCGCCCGGACAGGGCGGAACGTCAGGCCGCTTCGCTGGCTGATCAACTTGAGGTAGTCGGGGCCGATACCCCGTACCTGCCCACCGCTGTCCAGTTGCCCCAATGCTCCGAGAGAGTCACTGACGCTCACCGGGATTTCCGGGTGTGCCGCCAGCCAACGGTTCTCGGCGGGCGTCAGTTTCACGCGCTGCTGGGTCAGGCGCAGGCTGCTCCCCGCACTCCAATTACGCAGAATATTTTCGCTATGGCGCGAGCGTATGAATGGCAAGGCGCGTTCGATCACGCCATGCAATCGCGTATCGGAGGCGCGCACCAGGAAGCCGAAGCCACGGCTTTCCACCGGAGCGAAGTTTTCGATATGCAGGTCCAGCAGGTAGTTGATGTTGATCAGGTAGTGAGCCGACACCGCATCGTCGATCACCCCGTCGACCTCGCCCAGGCTTAACGCTTCGAGCGCGCGCAGCGTCGAGACAAATGGCAGGACCTGGCTGTTCGGATAAATGGCGGAGACTTTTTCCTCGATACGATAGCCGGCAAATACGCCCAGCCGGGTGCCGGGTTTCTCTGGGTCGAAAGAGCGGCTCTCGGCTGTTACCAGCACGGGCTGGTTCGGTTCATAGGCCTGGGTCAGTAGCAGGCCGTGGTCCTCGGCATCCACTGCGGAGCCGCCGCCGACCAAGTCGATCTCGCCATTGTGCAACGCGGTCAACGCCGCCTGCCGGGAAGCAAACAGACGGACATGAGGGGGGACTTCGAACAGCAAGGTGAGGTAATCCGCGGCGACTCCCTGGAAACGATTGGCATCGAGTATGGCCAGCGGCGGGTAGTCGGGTAAGGCCACCCCAATCGTGAGTGGACCCCTGCTCGCCAGCCACTGTCGATCTTCTTCACTCAGCCAGGGGCGGCTGGTCACCGCGACCCTTCCGAGCAAGGAGATGTCTGATTCGTGCGCGAGCAGTACCGGTGATGAAGCAAGTAACAGAGAGAGCGCGACAAGCCAACAACACGCTGGAATCATGGAGTACGTTCCTGTAAACCCGGCAATCTGCGTAAGTAGACCGTTGCCCCACAAAACAGCAGCCCCTTATTGGACAGCGCTGTTTTGGCATGTGGTAATGGGAGTGAGATCTAGAGTGGTCCGTCAATATTCTAGCTGGGCTGTGGTGCTTGCAAACTGATTTTCAGCCAGCGTGGATGTTTGATCTGGACTTTTCAATCCAATCTAGATGAAGAATTGGTGATCCATCAAATGGCCTGTGCCGGAATTCTACAGGAGTCGTGGGATGACGCAGTCTCAACTATAAACTTTCTATATACCCCTATGACCCTCAGGGTGATCAAAACGGCGGTACTCCTGGAGTCAGGGTGTGGTGCGCAGAGTTTGGGTAGGTATGATAATATATTAATGTGCCTGTATACAGCGATGCTATCAGTATAGGACGGTTTTTGTTTGAAGCTAGTTGAATATTCGACATGCTAGGCAGTATGAAAGTAGATCTTGATCGCTATTGGTCTCAAGTTTTTTCATGGCGGTCATTTTGTGTGTGCTAATTGTCTTGGGACTTCTATTGTGGTGTTTTGCTATCTCTCTTATGGTCATGCCTGAAATAAAGAGTTGTAATATATTGAATTCCGTAATTGATAGCGCAGAAAATCGTTTTTCAATGGCGCTTGGTTCATATGCGGAAGTTTTTGTTTGAGCTGGTTTGTAATAATTACGCTGCTGAGTAATGGTCTTAAGTGTGCTTTGGATTTCGGCATTTGACTGATTCTTCTGGATTATTCTAGCTACTCCCAGTTCCTGAAGTCGAGTGAGTATCAAAGGGTTGGAAACCATGGTCAGTACAAGGATTTGTATGTGTGGGTAATTTTTCTTTATGTATTCGATTCCCTTGAGCCCATCGCCATAAAATGAATTTGTAGGCATGTTGTAGTCTGTAATAAGAATATCCGTCGCTTGCTTCTCGAGTAACCTCATTAAACTTTCTGCGCATGTGACTTCTCCGACAAGTGAAAAATTATAATTCTGATTAATTAGCTGGCGTAGTCCGTAAATTATAATAGGGTGGTCGTCGGCGATGATTACTTTTAATTTTTTCATGAGTTTCTTGAGCTTGGTGTGAGTGTGCGGTTTACTGCGTTTTGTGTTGCTCAATATTGTCCATGATGGCTGAAAGCCTCATCAATAATTTCCGTAGCTTAAGTAATGGTGCGTTGGTGGTGGGGTTTATGAGTGCGCATGCTCGTTCGGTGCAGTTCTTTGCGAGGTCCGCAGCTCTTACCATGTATAGAGCGACTCCAATGCTGTTCAAGTTTTCTCCTATAGCGTGGAGATCTTCTTTTTTTAGAGCGTGACTGATAAGTTTAATATCCTGCTGTACGGTGCTGATAAATAGCGATCGCATCTTTGGAGAGAGTCTAGTCGTATCGGTGTTTGAGTGGTGGAGCGTTTTTTTCTCCACGTCAGCCAAGCTTGGCTGTATTATTTTTCAAGTAAGGTTGGAGAAGCTTTTCATTTTTAGTTTGCCAGCGTTTTCGGCTCAAAAAGTATACGGGCTGGGCTTTGAGTTTGCCTGTGATATAGGTATGTCTTTCTCGGTATTGAATATTCGTTGGAGGGGGTGTTTCTGTGTTTTTTCATGTTTGGCTTGAGCTGTCTGGTGCGGTGGCGGAATGAGTTGTCTAAAGTTAATGCAGCATGTTGGTAGTGATTTGGTCGATGAGAAATTGTTGGCAGAGAAAACCTGCTATTGGCTAGGTGCATGTAGCTGTAACCGTGCGACTGGCGAGATATAAAGGTGCGAATTAATTATAGTCCAGTACGTAAGTCATGGTTGCATCCGCCTTACCGGCTTTTATCTCTCCCCCGCTTGCGGCATAGCGGGCGACACCTGAGAAACGGTAGACCTCGCTATCGATTTCGCTACGCTGCCAATCCATGTTGATTGCGCCAGGTTTGTTGAAAGGCAGCTTGCTGCCCTTATCGTTTTGCAACTCTATGGCCACGCCTTGGGCAACCCCCGCCTGTCCAGCGCCTGTAAGATTCAGCAGGCCACTGGCTTTGGAGTCACCTTCGAAGTAGATTTTCATCGGTAGAGGTGTCGTCGGCTGCATACCGCGACAGCGAACTTCGAAAGAAAAACGCTGCTCTTGTGTTGTACTCGATTTGATATTGGAAATGGCAATTTTCCCCATCGGTACAGTCTTGGTAGGTTCTTGGGACTCGCAACTGCTGAAATAGACGTTGTTCTCCAGCTTGGTGGATCCTGTGGATATATAAGACATCACGCTTGGTGTCAAACCGCTATTCGACGGTAATATGTATTTGGCTGTGAAGGAGGCGGTTACCAGACCTGAGCCGACTGCGACTCCGGTGCGGACGTACTCGACATATATATAGGTAGGGAGGTATGGGGTTTGCCAGCCCGAGAATACAAATTGGCCAGGAAAAGAATATCCGTCGGACTGCTCGCCAAGAATAGATCTTGAGGCTACGACACGTATACCGATTCCTGGCACATTAGTCTGGTATACATTGGGAATAGTGGAGGGTTGTAGCCCATGACTTATGGTCATATTTGCTGTATCGCCTTGCGTGCAAAATATGGCCTCTGCGTTGCCGACCTTCTGACTATGGCGTGCAAGTACACCTCCTACTGGAGCTGGCTTGATGGTCAGGGAGCTTGGAATATTAATCTGATATGTATTGTTTTTAGGTTGGGTTCCCCAGTAGCAGTACGAGAGCGCTGGTTCAGCCAGTGTCATGCTACCAAGGGCAAAGAAAAGTATAAGTATTTTTCGCATAGTAGTCTCGATTGAAAGAGAGTTTGTATTATTCATCGAACTCGGCAAAGGCCATCCACACGTTCATATGCCAATTCCTTGTTGGCTGCCGGTAGCGTGTAATCCACGAAACAGCTGCCTTCGGCCCAGCGAATCTCCAGTCGGCCCTTGTCGGCAACGCCGAAGACCAGCAGGCGCGACAGGTTGTCGACCATACCCAGGGGCTTGTCTTGCTCGTCGTAGCCTTGGGCGCCGAAGGGGATGGTGCCGCCTTTCTCCGCACGCAGGACGAACTGCAGGCGGCGACCGGTCTGTGCGGCGTAGGTGGTCTTGACGATGGCGCCACGGGTCGGCACCAGCACCTTGGAGGTTTCGTTGATCTCGGTATCGGTCCCCAGGGTCTGGGTGTCCAGGTTCAGCCAGTTGTAACGATAAGGCTGCATATAGGGCACCACCGCGTAACCCTTGCCATTGGTGCGCACGCCGTTCCAGCCGGATACCCCGACGCCATCGACATCCGGAACTTCCAGCAAGCCAAAGGTCTCGCCAAGCGGCTGGCCAAGGGTGATGCCGCCGCTGTGTACCAGCAGGGAGCCAGAAGCACCCAGGTCGATATGCTTGTCATCGCGCCCCTGGCTATAGCCACCACGCAGCTTGGCGACGGGGGTGTCCCAGTCCAGGCCGGCGCCGGCTGTGCTGCCGTTTGTTTTGCTATGGCCGGCCTGTGCCGAGTAGCTGAGGGTGGCCTGGTCGTCCAGGTAGCCGGATACGTTCGACTGCAGCGAGGAATCGCCCTTGCTCGAGCTGATGGCGTTGCTGGAGAGGCGATGAGAACTGCCTCTCCCACCCAGCGGTAGGCTGACGCTGGCGGTGAGTTGTGTATCCGAACCACCGTTCATGGGATCGCTCTGGGTGCGTGACACCGCCAGGCTGTAGCTGACATCGGCGATGCTGCTGCCATAACCCAATTGCCAGTTGCGCGTGCGGCCCTGCTGTTTCCAGTAGCTGGTTTCATCCATGCTCAGATACAGCGATCCTCGTTGCGACAGGTTCTGGTTCACCCGGAGGTTGATCCGGCTCTTTTGTGCACTGAAGCCGGCACGCTCCTGATACATGAGGTCGTCCACATGCTGGCTGAAGCTGCGATAGCCTTCGGTGGAGTAGCGGTAGCCGGCCATGGTGAAGGTGGTATCGGTGGCGTTCAGCGTCTTGGAGTACAGGAAGCGTGCACTGTGCCCCTTGTTGCTCCTGCCGTTCGGGGTTTTCGATTCACTGCTGGTGACGTCGAAGGAAATGCCGCCGATGCTGGAGTTCACGCCCGCGCCAAGGTTGACGGCGCGATAGTCCTGGGCGAGCAGCGCACCACCGTAGCCGGTCAGGTTGTCGGTCACACCGTAGACTGCGGTGCCCTGGGTGAATGATGGCGATGGCTGGTCGGCGGAACGATATTCACCGGCAGTGACGCTGTAGCGAAGGTTGCCGCGGCGGGTCATGACCGGCTGGTAGGCATAGGACTGCTGGTATTCGCGCACACGACCGTCCGCTTCGATGATCTTGATCTGCAAGTCGCCGTTGGAGCCGCTGGGATAGATGTCAGTGAACTCGAAGGCGCCAGGCGGCACCGACGCGGAATAGATCACGTAGCCGTTTTGCCGTACTTCGACGGTGGCGTTGGTTTCAGCGATACCGCGGATCACAGGTGCGTAGCCGACCTCGTTGTCAGGCAGCATGCCGAGGTCCGAAGCGATCTGGGCGCCGCGAAAACGCACGCTGTCGAAGATCTCGCCGGGGGTGTACAGCTCGCCCAGGGAAAACTTGCCTTTCAGGCGCCGAACATCGCGTTCCAGATAGGTGCGGTTGCTCTTGAACTCGCTTTTTGTACCGGTGCCACCGGTCAGGGCGGATTCGTTACGAAAGCGCCAGCCGGCGATGTTAAAACCGTTGCGCAGGTTCAGGTTGTGGTAGTCGCTCTTCGTTCCCTGGTTGGTGTTGCGGTTGAAGTTGGCCTGGTAGTCGCTGTAGAAGGCGGTGATGCCTTCGTCCCAAACCGACGGGTCGACGTAACCACGGGAATAGCGCTGGACGTAGGCCTGCGGAATGCTGACCTGCAAGGCCAGGTTGGTGATGTCGAAGTCCACCGCGGCGCCAGCGATCTGGGCGCTGACGTCGAACGGCAGCTCATCCTTGGCGTCGGCGGCGATAAGCCCGTCCTGCTGGGCTTTGCCCGCGTTGAGCCCGAGCTCTTTGAACAGCCCGAGCGAGAGGACGGGTTTGGCCTGCCCGGATGCGTCGGCACTGAAGGTGATCTCCTGGCGCTTGATCAGCACGTTGTTCAAGTAGAGGTCGACGCTGTAGGTGCCTGGCGGAATGGCGCTGCCTTTCTCGAAATACTTGAGGTCCACCGGAGCACCCTCCATTTTCAAAAAGGAGTCGCTGAACTCGACCTCTGCGGCGGACAGCTTCGAGGTCAGTCCCACTGCCATGAGGCAAGTCGCGCACGCCCGTCGGGCGATCCTGAAACTGAGCTCTCTCTGAAAAATGGGCATGCGAAATCCTTTCGATCATGCATCGGATGCCCGAGGCACTGACCTGAGTAAAAAGTCGGATAGGTAAAGCTTTGCGCTCTGGCGAGCGGCGCGAATGACGGTTGTGCTTTCGTTAGTTGGAAAGTTTGCTGGTGATTCGATCCAGCCCGCCGTAATCGTTGATGCTGTCGAATTCCACCGTTGCAGCTCCGGACCTCACGCCAGCCGAGCCTTTGATCGCGACGACGCGAGTCGCCCCTGGCGCCAGCATTTCCGCGGTGGCGCTGCCCGTGTCCGCGCCGTTGCGCAGCTTCACGGTGCTACCGGAAAAGGACACGTGGTACGCGGAAGGGTTGGTCACTGAAAGCGCGGTTTTACCGCCTTGTTCCACCAGCTTCCATTGCAGGTTCTTGGCTGCATTGGCCGAGGTGTCCGGCAGATTGGCCGGGCGGTAGAACAGTTTTATGCGTTGGCGTATGGCGATCTGCAGGGTGTTCTGGTCCTTGGCTTTTTGCGGAATCTCTTGCACGGCGAGCCAGAGCACGGACTCCTTATCGGTCGGCAGCCCTTGGCCTTGATAGAGGATGCGCAGTGTTTGCTGCTTGTTGCCTCCAAGACGAACGAGAGGAGGAGTAACGACAAATGGGACTTCAGCAGAGGGACCATTGCGATCTGGCTCGACCCAGGACTGGACCATGATGTCATCCGAGCCTTGGTTCCTGACGATGACGGATGTTTCCTTGGCTGGCGCGGCAAAGACGACGCGGGTGCCATCCAGCGTAATGCCGGCATTGGCCATCGACGCAAAGAGCGTCATGGCACTGGTGAGGGCAAGACGTGTCAATAGTGAGGTTTTCATAGCGGCTCCAGGTCGGTGGGAAGGGCGCATGCCCCTCCCTTTGGCGCGGGTTACTCGTAGGTCAAGGTAAACGGCAGGGTGCCGTTCGCAGGACCAGCTTTGATCGGTGCGCCGTTTGCCACATAACCTGCACGCAGGTTCAGATTGGCGGTGTAGGTGGTGTTTTGACCTTCGGTGGTTGATACCAGCGCGCCATCGATGGTTTCGTTCGCACCGAGGTTCACCAGCTTGTTGCTGCTGTTGTAAAGACCGATGCCCACGCCTTCTGCACCACCGGTGACTTTCAGCAACGAGACGTTCTTGCTGTCGACGCCGGAGCCACTGTTCGGGTCGAACTGCAGCTTGACGGACTTCAGGCCGGCCGCGGTACCGCCGCAATCCAGGTTCAGGTTGATGCTCTTACCGCCGACGATGCCACCAGCGGCAGTGCCGGTGAGCGAGTCGCTGCTGACCTTGCCGAGGCCGATATCGATGGTCTGTCCGCCTTTGTTGCCACCAACGCTGGTGCCGGCACCGCCGGTGATGGCACAGGATGCGGCGATGATTTCGCCGGTGAAGTTGATGGTACCGTCTGCCGCGACAGCGGAAGTGCTGACTGCGCCAGCGATGGCCATGGAGACGATGCTTTTGAGAAGTTTGGACATTTCATGTACCTGCTAAAGAGTGGAGGTTCGATGTTGAAGTGTGATCTTAGTTGGCACAATCAGACTATTCTTAAAGTTCCATTCGTAAGCCTCGTTGATGTCGATTGCATTTTGTTAGCTGTATTTCAATAGGGGGATTCTTAAAAGGCTATTAAGGTGCGTGAGGGGCTATCGCTCAAAGTCAGCTCCAGAATAAGAATGTTCTTATGTGAAGTGTTTAATATTCTTAGTACACTGGTCGCCTGTGCTATTTACAGATCAAATCAATTGTGCAGGACAATTGTCCATGATGAGCTCTTTTTGTCAGTGGCTAATATTCGGGTTTTTACAAGCCAGAAAGTTGACTGATACACCTCTCAAGGTGTTAAACGTGCTGCTGGTTGTTAGCGTTCTGGTAACGCCAGGCGTTGCGGAGGCGGAACTCACGTTGGTTGGAAAAAACCGAGTGATATTTGAGAAGGAACGACTAAATAACAGATTCAGGTTGGATATCTTGAATCAGGGAGAGAGACCTGCTTTAGCCAATATTTCCATTGAATGGGGGGACGCTCGAAAAGAGGAGGTTCCTATGGCTGTATCTTCTCCCTTGGTGCGTATTGCACCAGCTCAGCAAAAATCCATAGAGTTGTTCTATCAAGGAAAGGGGTTGCCGAACGACAGGGAGTCCTATTTTCTTCTGAGCATATTGGATGTGCCTATCGCACCGCAGCAGGAAAATGCACTCCAAATAGCGCTACGGCACCGCTTTAAAGTTTTCTTTCGCCCTAGGCTAGATGTAACGCAAGATCAGGCGGCCGCTTCGGTGACGTGGAAGCGCACACCGGTACGAGGCGAGATTGAGGCCGGCAATCCATCCCCTTATTACCTGACCATCACTAACCTGATACGGCAGGGGGAACAGGGGCGCGCCTGTGGAGACCCCATCATGCATACGATGCTCACGCCTTTTTCGAAAAAAAAATTGGCAAGTGGTGGCTGTTTCGAGCCGGTCCAGAGGCTGCAGTACAGCATCGTTACCGATAGTGGCCGGGAAGTGGAGCGGCGAATTCAAGTAAAATCAGAGGCTAAGCAATGAGACTGTTCTTATCGATTTTGTTGCTGGGAGTGCTTTCGTTTTCTGAAAGCAGCTATGCGCTTACATGCCTGAAGAATGGGCAAATTTCCACCGAATTTTCGAGCATACAGAGCTCTATTGCAGTTCCGAATAATGCACCCAAAGACCTGGTGCTGTGGCGCTCCTCCAATTACGCCATGACTGTGACCTGTAACCTAGAGCATAGCTGGGATGCGGGAGAGGATGTGTACATCTATCTGAGTCCTACGGATCAAAGCATGACTCAATTGGGGCCAGACTTGGAGTTTGGGATTAACTTGAACGGAGTGGATATGACTTGTAGTCGGCTTCCTGGATGTCGTGTGAAAATAGGGATGGTCAATTCTTGCATGATATTTTGTGCAAAATTTGATTTTCATCTTTCCTACAACTTCTTCATTAGCAAGAAATCGACTGCTGCACAGAGTGCGGGTAAAGATGGGCCGCTCAGCGGGCTTTCCCGGTATGACGCATTTCAGATCGACGGTGCTGGAGGTATTAATAGCAGTACGGCAAAAAACTTCCGCATGACGATAACAGGTCTGGACCGGATTCGATACGTCGGTTGTCTGGCCCGCCTGAGCGTGTCTCCTGAGACCGTAAATTTCGGCAAGATAAGCACCGCTAATGTTCGTGCGGGCTCGGTCATCAATGAGAAGTCTTTCACCGTACTCATCACCAAGTCCTGTAATAGCGTATATGGAGTCTCGGCAGTCATGAAGCCTGTGGGAGGCTCGGTCCAGAATGGCGATACTTTGGTACCGTCCCAGAATTCCTCGGTTGGTATTAGGCTCATGCGTGAAAATCGCTCAGTTCTGCCATTCGACCAAGAGTTCGAACTGTCGGAGCCCAGCGGCGACATGGCTATTTCCAAACGCTTCACCGCTCAATTGAGATGGCTTACTAACAATGCCATTCTGGGGGCGTTCAAGACCGGTGCCACCCTAGATATTTATTACAAATAATAGCTCCGGATAAATGCCATAGAACGCCATTCTTGGAACGAAATAGCTGGATAAATAACCTGTGCGCAAACCGGTGTCTAGACTTTACCTATGACGAAAACGGCCTGTCAGTATTAGCCCATAACCCGCAGCTTTGCCGTGCTCAGTGCCCAACAAAAAAGGCGCCCGTCATCGGGGCGCCTTTGTACTGCCTCTACCAGTGCTCACGCACGACGCTGAACCGCCACCTTGGCCCAAAGGGTAAAGGCGACATCCGGAGTCCAGCCGGCATTCGAGGTGTGCTCCTGGAGGCACAGATACAGACTGCCTTGATAAGTCACACCGTCATCCTTGCGGTAGTGATGGTTCAACAGCCATTCCGGGTATTGCGGGTCAGGTACACCACCGGCGGTCTTGATGTTCAGGTTGCTGCTTGGCAACGACTGATTGCCCTGAACGTCCGTGGCGCTGACAAAGTAGCTGTACAGCGTATCGGTTTTCAGACCCTCGTCTTTCAAGGTCAGCGAGGCGGTCTGGGCCACCGGCTCGCCATCGCGGAATAGCGTATAGAACTCGATCGGACGAACGCCGTGGGCAGCGCTCCAGTTCAAGGTCACGCTGTTTTCCGTCTGTGTCGGAGAGAACAGGTTACCTGGGGCTGAGGGGCGCTCCTCGCCGCCACCACCGCCATGGATCAGCGGCGCATACCGATCACGGAACTCCCAGTCGTAACGGACGCCGTACTTGTTGAGGCCGTTATCCCAGTTGACCGACCAGGTCATCAGGCCCTTGATTGGCAAGCCGGCAGCATCCAGACGCTTGAAGGCATTGCTCACTGCCGCAGGATCGATAACGTACCCGGTCGCCGCCGCGTCGACGTTGGTTGGTAAACCGATCACGAATTTGTCGGCGGGGATAGAGGTAAATCCGCGAGTACCAGTAACCAGACTTTCAGTCAGATAAAACAGAAAGTCTTCCTTCATCTCATCATTGTGCTGGGCGATCCAGGCACCCTGTCCTCCATTGGCTTCCTGAACCCATACACCGTCACCACCCTGGTTGTAGTACTGCGGCGCGATGAAGTCGTAATAGCCCTCCAGTGCCTGGATGTAACCGACATATTTACCGTCTGCGGCGAGGTAGGGAAACTCCGGTGCCATGCTGATGATGAAATGCTTGCCCTCGCCTGCGTAGTGATCCTTCACCAGCTTCAGCGCCGCCGGCAACACGGTCTTGTTGTCGGCAAAATCGATGGCGCTCTGTTCGAGGTCGATGTCCAGGCCGTCGAAACCATAGGTTTCTACCAGGCGAATGATCTCGGCGGCCAGTGGTTGTTCATTGCCCTTATGCAACTCGATATGAGCGTCCGCACCACCCAGGGAAATCAACACCGCCCGCCCCTGGCTGTTGAGCACGCCAACCTGGCGTCGAAACTCCTCGTCTGACCGATTGTAAGGCTTGAAAGTGGGAATGCCGTTACCCTTCATGAAGGCCACGGCCACCACGTTGTACTCCTTGGGTACGTCCTCCAGGTCGAAGTTGGCAAACTGCCCCTGCTGGTAGCCGTCACTGGTACCTGCCGGCCAGTTGTGCCAGAAGCCCATGAGAATCTTCTTGCCGGCGATCGAGGGCATCAACGATGCCGAGTCATTCAGTTGGGTCTTTGCCGATGCAAATTTTAGCTTGTTCATGCTCTAATCCTTCAGAACCATTTAAAGAGAGTGACGACTTCTGCCGTTATTTGAAGTCGACGTCGAATGCCTGATAGAACGCATTGCCGGTGTCGGCGACAATCCACGCCAGCACAATCACGTGATGGCCTTTCTTGTTCCTGGGCAGGGTCACTTGATGTTCGACCTTGGCCTTCAGTTCATCGCCGTGTTGGTCAAAGGGAACTTGCGTATAGAAGTCCTTGAAAAAGGCTTGCGGCTCCAGTTGCGCACGGCTGATACGCTGTTTCGGATCCCAGCCATCTTTGGTGATGAACCAGCTGTAGCCGCGGGTCACATGAGGAGCGGTGTACTCCCACTTGACCTGGAACACCTGCCCCGGGTCGACGTTGAGCAACGGCCAGGAGAATGCACGGCCAAGCTTCTTCGACATTTCTTCATTGGTGAAGTTGAGGCAATCACGCTCGTCGGTCTTGCCGCCGCTGAGGATATGCCCATCAGCCGGTGGCACAACGCTGGCGACATCGCTCTCGTATGGTTTCTGGAAAGGTCCACCCACTAGCCACTAGGTCCGGGAAGTTTTTGCCACCCTCCATCTCATTGACCTGCCAAGCGCCAAGGAGTCCTAGTTCGATGGCGACAGCACCACGGCTGGAGGGGGATACGACACGACCGTGTTTCGGTTGAACTAATGGTTTGTTCACGAGGCTCACTCCATTGATTAATGAAACTCCTCCCGAAGGAGAATTTTCAAGCTAGTCCAGATCAGTATTTTGTCTAGTTGCTTCCTCGTACAAGCGTAGAGAAAATTGTCGTACCTCAAAAAAACTGTAGATCTGTAAGTCAGTACAACAAAAAACCTACAAGAGAATAGGCAAATGACTTACAAGGACAGCGACAAGCAAAAGAGCGTCTAAACATGATGCTCGCTTACAGTTATATGCCCCCCGATTACCAGCACTATTGAAATCAGCATCGCTATTTCAAGAAAGCCATGACCATCGAAAGCAGCTGTCGAACTGCTTTCTCTCGTGACGCTCTGGCGGAAAGGTGATCCACAGGCAGCAGATCGGCCCTGCAGCAGCTATTCAGGGTAACGTCCAGAACCCTAGGCGACCAAGGCTGGCAGCCAAGCGCAGACGTGAGGTCTGCCAGTTGCTGAGGGCCTGGGTGTGTTGCTCTTCGGCGCTGGCGTAGGCGGTCAAGGCGTTGAGCAGTTCGATCATGCTTCCGACCCCCGAGCGATAGCGCCCTTGCACTACTTCCAGACTCTGGCGCGATTGTTCGACCAGCTCTCGGGTGCGTGTCAGGCTGCGGGTTTCTGTACTCAGCGATTGGTAGTTGCTCCAGACTTCCAGCGATACCTGCTGTTCGGTATCTGCCAACTCCATTTGACTGGCTTCCTTGCGAGCCAAGGCATTCCGGACCTGATAAGTACGCTCGAAGCCTTCAAACAGAGGAATCTTCAGTTGCAGGCCGATGCTTCGGTCGAATTCGCGAGTATCACCATTAAACGCCAATGACTGATCATTGCGGGTGCGAGCTATGTTGGCGGTTAGTGCCAAGCTCGGGCGGCCCATGGCTCGGCTTTCTATCACTGCGGCTCCTGCGGCTTTCAGTTTCGCCTGGGCGGCGAGTAGTGCCGGATGTTCGCGACGAGCCTCAGCGATCAGATCATCGATGCCCTTGACGAAGTCGGTATTGGATAGCGCTTCCAGCTCGCTGGCCAAGTGTAGAGGAGTGTCCGGCGGTAGCCCCATACGTAGGGCGATGACGCCAAGGGCGTTGCGCAAGGTACCCTCATCACGGGTCTGGCGCAGGCTTGCCTGGGACAACGCGGTTTGTGCTTGCAAGCGGTCGGAGAGTGCTGCGGCGCCGGCCTTGTACTTGGCGTCGGCGGCTTTGAAGTTCTGCTCCGCGAGTTCCGTCACCTGTTGTGATGCAGCCAGACTGCGCTGCGCGGCCAGGGTATCGTAGTAGGCCTGGGCGGCGAGGATAAAGGTATTTTGCAGGGTCGCTTCCTGGCTGGCGTTGGCCGCCAGCAGGAGTTGCTGGGCATTGCGCAGGGCGGCGCTGCGCCGACCGAAGTCGAACAATACCCAGCTCAGTTCGAGACTGGCGCCGCGGCGCTGACGATGCCCCTCGGTGGATTGGCCGGGGATATCCCGGTAATCGATGTCAGTGGTGCTCCGGTTACCATCGAGGCGTCCGTCGAGGCGAGGCAGGAAGGCTGAGCGCGCGATACCGAGCTGCGCCGCCTGTACTTTGGTATTGGCCCAGGCAAGACGGGTTTGTGGGTCATGACAGAGAATTCGTTCGATGGCTTCTTCCAGAGTCAGTTCTGCCGGTAGTGTCCCCGGAAGGCAGGGCAGATTGCGTCCTCCAAGACTGTACACAGTATGGTTGGTGGTGCCGAACACATCCGGCTCGTAGGCCGCAGCGAAGGGTGCGGTACCCAGCAGGCAGATCATTAGACAGACTAGCGGGCGCATCAGATCTGCTCCTGCGTAGCCATGGTCTGCCGTTTGGCCAGGTCCGCAGCGCTCTCGTCCAATACCACCTTACCCTGTCCGAGGACGATTATTCGATCCGCGGAGGCTATGGTCTCGGGGCGGTGGGCGACCATGATACGGGTAATCCGCAGTGCACGGATGGCGGCATTCACCCGTTGCTCGCAATGCACATCGAGGTGGCTTGTAGCCTCGTCGAGGAATAATATTTTCGGTTTCTTGTACAGCGCTCGGGCCAGCATCACGCGTTGCTTCTGCCCACCGGAAAGGACCGTGCCCATATCGCCGACCAGGGTGTTGTAACCCATCGGCATGCCCTGGATATCGTCGTGGATGGCAGCCATCTGCGCGCATTGGATCAGCCAGGGCATGTCCACATGCGAGTCGAAGAAACTAATATTTTCGGTCAATGACCCGGCGAATAACACATCGTCCTGCAGGACCGTGCCGACCAGTTCTCGCAGCCCATCCAACCCCAGTTGTGAGAGTTCCAGGCCGGCTACACGGATCTGTCCCTCACTGGGTGGTAGGATGCCGAGCAGAACGTTGAGCAGGGTACTCTTGCCGCAGCCCGAAGGACCGACGATGGCCACCGACTCGCCGGCACCGATATGCAGGTCAATGCCGTCGAGCACCCACGGCTCTTGCTCCGAATAACGATAGTGCAGGCCGTGTATCTCGATCGCCGCATCGCGTTCGCGCAGGCTATCCGGGCTGAGGTTGCCGTGACTATTTTCCGGGGTCTGGAGGACGATGTCAGCCAGACGTTCACCTTGAAGTTGCAGCATGCGCAGCTCGAAAAACTTATCTATCAGGCTGCCGACTCGACCGTCAAACTGCGACTTATAAGCGTTGAAGGCCATCAGTACTCCAACGCTGAACTGGCCGTCCATTACCATGGTCGCACCGAGCCAAATCACCAGCAGGTTCTCTATGCCGAACAGCAGGCCGTTCATTTGTTGATAGAGCAGTTGTAATTTCTGCGTACGCAGACCGGCATTGATCTGTTCCACCAGCAGACTGAGCCATACTGAGCGGCGTTCGTCTTGGCGCTGGAACAGCTTCAACGGGCGGATGCCACGTATCGTCTCGAGGAAGTGGCTTTGCTGGCGAGCGGCATGCACTATCTGCTCCTCGGTGGCATTGCGAAGTGGTCGGTACCATATCCAGCGTCCCAGAGCGTAGATACTCATGGCAGCGATGGCGATGGCTGCCAATGGCGGGCTGTAGAGCAACATCATGCCGAGGGTGGCAAGGGTCATCAGGCCGTCCAGCACCGCCGAGAGAAAGGCGGCGGTAAGGGTTTGCTGGATGCTGTCTACCGCGCCGAAGCGCGAGACGACATCGCCCAGATGGCGTTTTTCAAAATATTGGATGGGCAGGCGCAGCAGGTGGCTGAAGACGTTGGCCTGCCATTGCACGCCAAGCAGGGTGCTCATGTGCATCATCACCCAGCTGCGGACCCCGCTGACTGCCTGCTGCATCAGCAGCAGCAGGCCGAAGCCGATGACTAGAGTGCTGAGCAAGTCGCGATCTTCGCTGACAATGACGTTGTCGATGGTCCACTGCAGGAAGAACGGACTGACCAGCGAGAACACCTCTAGCGCGCCCGCGAGCAACAGAACCTGGGTCAGCGAACGGTAAAGCCCAGTGACCTTGCCAAGCATACCCAGTAGCTTGATGCGCGGCGGGGCTTGCTGTTTCTCGAAGCCGCTGTCCGGCCAGAACTCCAGGGCGACACCAGTGAAACTGCGTGAGAGCTCTTCCTGGCTAAGTCGACGGAGCCCGTGGGCGGGATCGTGGAGCAGCGCGCCGCGGCTGTCGACAGCCTTCAGCACGACGAAGTGATTGAAGTTCCAGTGCAGCACGCAGGGCAGTTTAAGCTTGCCCAGGTCGGCGAGGTCCAGCTTCACTGCGCGGGTGCCTAACTGCAGATGGTGTGCGGTCTGGATCAATTGCTTCAAGGAAATACCCTTGAGCGATATGGTGAAGCGACGGCGCAGCTCCATCAGATTGGTGTGGTAGCCGTGGTAGCCGGCGACCATCGCTAGGCAGGCCAGACCGCATTCGGTAGCTTCGGTCTGCAGTATCAATGGCAAGCGCCGCCTCAGGCGCAAGGCGAGTGTTTCGAGAAATACCACGATAGTCGTTCCTAGAGTTTGCCGGTGAGGCTGTAAAGCGGTTCAAGCACCCATTCGTAGAGGCGGCGGGTGTCCTGGAGAATGTCGGCGTCGAGCAGCATGCCGCTCTGCAATGGGCGAGGCTGGCCGTAGGCGGTGACCGCCTGAGCGTCCAGGCTGACCTGCAGGCGGTATAGCTGCTCGCCGTCCTGGCCTAGTCTGGGTATTCCACCAGTCATGCTGGACAGCTCGGCGAATGGCACGCTGGTGCGGGAAATCGACTGCACCTGGCCGTGGTACTGGCCGAACTTCTGATATGGGTAGGCCTGGTAGCGAATCAACACAGAATCCCCCTGTTTAATGAATCCAATGGACTTGCTCGGTGCATAGAGCTCTGCTTGCAATGGGGTATCGGCGGGAACGATGCTCAGCAGCGGGCGCGAGCTGTCGACGGTCTGCCCAACCTCGGCGAGTACTGCAGTGGCGATACCACTTTCTGGCGCGATAATCAGTAGGGTGCGTTTGGCCTCACTTTCCGCCAAGTCCTGTTCCAAGGCCGAGAGTTGGCGCTGGGTTTCCGCGAGCTGGTTGGCCTGGCGAGCCGAGAGGCCGGTTAGCTCGTTGCGGCGTTCGATCAATTGCTGCTGCAGGGAGGTACGTTCACGTTCCAGTCCTTGCAATGTCTGGCGCTGGCCGAGAAGTTCGGCCTGGCGCTGCTGGAGTTGGTCCATAGAGATGTAGCCCTTGTCCATCAGTCCCTGGTAGCGCTCGACGGCATCGCTGGCCAGGGCCAGCAAGCGCCGCTGGCTGTTGGCCTGCTCGGAGAGGGTGGCTAGTTCGCGTTGCAGGCTGGCAACCTTGCTGGTCAGGCTGTCGCGCTCGTCGACCTGCAGACGGCGGATCTTCTCAAGCTCATCGTGCAGGGAGTCGCGGCGTTGTTCGAGCTTGTGACTGATACCCGCCTGTACCGGTCCTGCATCGTTGCCGTAGCGTTCGCTGGAGAGGATCATCAGGCGTTCGCCGCGCTTCACTGCCTTTCCCTCGTGAACGAATTTCTCAAGCACGATACCGGGCTGGGGGGCATGCACCTTGACCTGGCCGCTGGCAGGGAGCAGTTGACCGCTGACGGTGCTGCGTTTGGTGTAGCTGCCAAACAAGAAAAAAACCACAACCAGAAGAGCCATTGCGGTAGCCAGCAAAGTGAGGAAAGCGAAGGAGACGGGACGGATCAGCACGATTTCGCCCAGCCCGCTGGCGTGTTGCGCGTCGAGCGCTTCCTTACGGAACAAGGCTGTTTGTGTCATCGAGCAAGTGTCCTGTAATCAATCATTTGGAGTCATCAGCTAATAATGAGAGGTCGACTGTGTTGCTAGGGATGGTGGGAAACGTCCGAGAAGTGGCTCTCGATGATGGCCTTGCCAGAGAGAGGAACTTATGGACGTTTCAGGAAGGTGATAAATTTATCTGGTCGTAGCGGTAAGGAAGATATAGGGCGTATAGCGTATACCCTCATGAGTCTTCACGAGCTGATCAATAAACTGGCAATAGATAAAAGCGCAATAAACAAGCTGTCGACATTTTTTGGTCTCCTAAAGTTAGAGAAGTTTTTGCTGAAAGGCTATTTGATTAATCTATTGGTCAAGTTGGTCGATGGGTATAGGGCGATTCTTAAATTTTGTATTTTTTAAGGAAGGTTGGAAGATCTTGGTTAGCCTTGCTTTTTATTTTCTAAAATGTTGAGAGCTATTTCTCACGCGGTTGTGCGGATCGGCGGGGGTTGAGGTTTCTCTTGCACGCTTCTGGCAGGAGCGGTGTGCCGTCGGCTATATAGGTAATGTGTGTTTTTTGCGAATGTACTAATTGTGACTGCCAGTGAAGTTGAGGTCTATATCATCTAGGGTGTGATTGTATTCAATCTGAATTGTGCTGGGCGGTACGGTGCACTGGCGCTGTCGAGTATCTGAATGGGGGCGGTCTAGACTGATGTAAGGAAGAGTCAATGGTGAGGTATGACTATCCTAGAATGCCTGAGCGTGCCTGCCCATCCTATCTATTCAGACAAGCACGCTGGTTCAGATCAGGACTTTGAATTGCCAAACAGGATGCGGCCTGCTTCCATCGCAATTCTGCCTGCGAGTTCTGGGCCTACCAAGGCGCCGCCGATACCCCCGCCGATAGCACCGAGAGCGGTCCCATACAGCATGCCAACTCCGGCGGCGATGCCGCCCACGATCCAACCGCCGGCGCTGGCGCCGAACTTGCCCCCGGCAATTGCACCGACCCAGCTACCGCCTATCGTGCCGATTACACTGCCCGTAATGGACTCCTTTAGCGATAGAGCTCCGGAAACAGCGTCAATTTCACTGATGGTCAATTCTTTCATTTTTCTACCATTTATTTAGAGTGGGAATGGTGTTGTACCAATGTTCAGTTGACTTAGGGCTCCATTAAAGTTGGAGGCGCTATCTCTCTGAATGTTGGTGGCCTATTTACTTATCGCTCAGCGTCCTTACCAGAAACTATGGAAGTTTGGGGGTAGTGGAGCTGGTTTCGCAACAGCATTATCACGGCCTATCCAGTCCCAGAGAGGACAAGGTTTCATAGGAAGGGTAGGCATGATGCCGGTTACTTTTCCAAGGTCAAACACAGGGAGGTAGAATTCCAGTGTTTTGATGGTGCCGGCACCGCTGGCATGGAGTACTTCATTTTCGTTCAGTTCTTTCATGAGTGTTTTCACTTGTAGTGATAGTGATTGCATCGAATGCGACTAGCGCTTGCATTCAAGGCAAATGATTGCGTGGATGCGATCGTGAAGAAATCAGAAAAGGCTGAAAAGAAATGTCTCAGATCTGATGTGGCAAGATGCTGTGCTAAATGTTCTCCAGTCGTTTTTGACGCCACGGTGTTTTAGACGATTCTAGGTAGCGTTTGAGTGGATGAAAACCAGGGGGAATGTTCCGTTGAGGATGGAGGCTTTCCACAACAGAAGAGAGAGAAGTGTCAAATTCATGATTTGACACCCTGAAAAAGACTTCCTGATTTGGCAAAATCCACGGACACCTGTCACCAAGTTTTCCGATTAAGCAGATGACCTTTGCCGACGCCGAGTACGCCGGCAAGCGCAAGCAAACTCGTAAGGAATTGTTCCTGACCGAGATGGATCAGGTGGTGCCATGGAAGGGGTTGATCACCCTGATTGAGCCGCACTACCCGAAGGGTGAGGGTGGTCGTCCGGCTTATCCGTTGATGGCGATGCTGCGCATACCCCTGATGCAGAACTGGTTCGGCTACAGCGATCCGGCGATGGAAGAAGCGCTGTACGAGACCACGATCCTGCGACAGTTTTCTGGACTGAGCCTGGAGCGTATCCCTGACGAAACCACCCTCCTCAACTTCCGTCGCTTGCTGGAGAAACATGAGTTGGCGGCAGGCATTTTGGGCGTGATCAATGGCTCAGGTGCGGGCCAAGGTCGAGCATCCCTTCCGGGGGATCAAGCGCCCGTTTGGTTATACCAAGGTGCGGTTCCGAGGCTTGGTCAAGAACACCGCGCAGATGATGACGCTGTTCGTGCTGTCGAACCTGTGGATGGCTCGTCGGCATTTGCTATCGAAGACAGGAGAGATGCGTCTGTAGTACGCGAAATGGTTGCTGCGAGGTGCTCGCAGCGGCGAAAAAACATGAAATAGACAGCAGATGTGATCGCACCTTGATCTACTGCCGCTTTTGGCGTCGAGGATGAAGAATTAGCCAGAAAATATTGGGCTACTTCAGACCATCCTTAGGTTAGGCTCAGGGGTGATTGGCTTCTAGCATTTCGGTGGCGTTCTACCCCCTTTCATACAGGCGTGTGTTTTTAGCCGTCAGCCCAACAATCCATCTTTCCTACGGTAGATATTTCAAAAAAAACAAAGACTTACAAGATTTTGCGAATCATTTATTTGCAAGTTCTGTCATCTATTTTGAATGCCTACATTCAGCGAACGGTCATCCGAACCATTTGCCGCCTTTAATAAGAAGCATTACTATTCACGCCTCCCCATCCTCAGCACACTGCAATGACCCCCAAGCCTTCCGGCCGACCAGGCTTTTTCGAGCACTACGAAGAGTTGATCGGTACCTGGACGCGTCGGCTGAAGAGTCGTTCGCAGGCGGAGGACCTGGCCCATGACACCTTTGTCCGGGTGCTGGAGTCGGATGCGGCGGCGGTGCAGCAGCCGCGGGCGTATCTGCATCAGACTGCGCGCAATATTGCGGTGGATGCTTATCGCCGTGAGGATCGGCGCGGTGCCATGGAGCTGGAGGCGGTATATCAAGGCGCGTCGCCCGGCGGCGACCCGGAGCATTTCATGCATGCGATCCAGCTGGCTGACTCCATCGAACGGGCCCTTGGCGAGTTGCCGTTGAATTGCCGCAAGGTGTTCGTCTGGCAGAAGATCGAAGGGCTGACCCAGGCCGAGATTGCCCAGCGCCTGGGGCTGTCAAAAAACATGGTGGAAAAGTATATGATCCGCACCCTGCGGCATCTGCGCGAGCGCGTGGACGGGCCGCGGTGATGAATGCCATGACTTTTTCACCCCCAGCCCAACAGGATGTTCCATGACGCAGACTCGTGAGTGCGCGTGCGGGCAGGCGACGGTTCGCGATGAGGCGGCGCTGTGGTTTGTGCGCCTGCAAGAACCGGCGATCAGCGCCGAGGAGCGGCAGCGTTTCGACGCCTGGCTGGCGGAACACGAGGCGCATCAGGATGAATACCAACTGCTGCAAAGCTTATGGGCGGTCACCGACCTGGTGCCCAAGGCGCGTTTGCAGGCGCTGTGCGAAGCCCCGAACCTGCGCAGCAAGCGCCGGCCGCTGCTGCGTTATGCGGTGGCGGCCAGTGTGCTGGCGGTGGCCGTCGGGCTGGGGCTGTTCAGCGGCCTGAACCAGCCTGCCGGGTACAGCGCCGAGTTTGTCACGGCCCTGGGCGAGCGCCGCCATGTGGCGTTGCCCGACGGCTCCCAGGTGGACCTGAACAGCCGCAGTCGCTTGCGGGTGCGGTATGAGCAAGATCGGCGCAGCGTCGAACTGAGCGAAGGCGAGGCGATGTTCAGTGTCGAGCACGACAGCAGCCGGCCCTTCATGGTGGTGGCCGGGGCCGGCAAGGTCACGGTCACCGGCACGCGCTTCGATGTGCGTCGCGATGCCAGCCAGACCCGGGTGGCGGTGGAGCAGGGCACGGTTCGGGTCCAGGGAAAGAACGCCGCGGACAGCGATTTCGTCAACCTGACCGCGGGCCTGGGCACCGCGGTCGATGCCCAGGGCAAAGTGGCCGCGGCCTATGCGGTAGATTCCCAGGCGCTGACCGCCTGGCGCAGCGGCAAGCTGGTGTTCAACAACGCCAGCCTCAGCGAAGTGGCCGCCGAGGTGTCGCGTTATCGCGACCCGCCGCTGCGGGTCGGCAGCGAGGCGGTGGGCAGGTTGCGCCTGACCAGCGTGTTCAAGGCCGACGACACCGATGCGCTGCTCAAGGCCTTGCCGAGCATCCTGCCGGTGGCGGTGAAGACCCACGCCGACGGTAGCCAGGAAATAATTGCGCGATAGATTCAGGTTTTTTTCGAGTTCTTCGTCTTCTTGTCCAACTGCAACTGGTTTGCATTAACAGACGCATCTTCTTGCGATCAACAGGACTGCTCGAACTTGAAACGCCTCGACCTGAATAACAACAATCCTTGCTCGCCCTCCACCCGCTGGTTGCCGCTGGCCCTGGCCCTGGCGGTCAGTGCCGCGCTGCCCCAGGCCCATGCCGAGCAGGCGCCGAGCGCCATCCATATCCAGGCCCAGCCGTTGGGCCAGGCCCTGAGCCAACTGGGGCTGCAAACCTCGCTGCAGGTGTTTTTCAGCCCTGAGCTGGTGGCCGGCAAGCAGGCCCCGGCGGTGGACGGCAACCTGTCGCCGGAGCAGGCGCTGCGCCAGTTGCTACAAGGCAGCGGCCTGCAGTACCAGATCGATGGCGGCTCGGTGACCCTCAGCCCGGCGCAGTCGGCGGCGGGTGACGGCCCTTTGGAACTGGGCGCCACCAGCATCAGCGTGGTGGGTGACTGGCTGGGCGACGCCAACGAGGCGGTGGTGCAGAACCACCCGGGCGCGCGCACGGTGATCCGTCGTGAAGCCATGCTCGAGCAGGGCGCGATGAACGTCGGCGACGTGCTGCGCCGGGTACCGGGCGTGCAAGTGCAGGACGCCAATGGCACCGGCGGCAGCGATATTTCCCTCAATGTCGGCGTGCGCGGCCTGACGTCGCGCCTGTCGCCACGCTCCACGGTGCTGATCGACGGCGTGCCGGCGGCCTTCGCCCCTTATGGCCAGCCACAGCTGTCGATGGCGCCGATCTCCTCGGGCAACCTCGACAGCATCGACGTGGTGCGCGGCGCCGGTTCCGTGCGTTACGGACCGCAGAACGTCGGCGGGGTGATCAACTTCGTGACCCGGGCCATCCCGGAAAAGGCCACCGGGGAAATCGGCAGCACCCTGGAAACCTCCCAGCGCGGCGGCTGGAAGCACATCGACACGGCGTTCCTCGGTGGCACCGCGGACAACGGCATCGGTGCCGCGCTGCTGTACTCCGGAGTCAACGGCAACGGCTATCGCGGCAGCAACAATGGCAACGACATCGACGACGTGATCCTCAAGACCCATTGGGCGCCCACCGACCAGGACGATTTCAGCCTCAACTTCCATTACTACGACGCCAAGGCCGACATGCCCGGCGGCCTGACCCAGAAGCAGTACGACGCCGACCCTTACCAGTCGGACCGCGACTGGGACAACTTCAGCGGCCGCCGCAAGGATGTGTCGTTCAAGTACCTGCGCCAGATCGATGACCGCACCCAGTTCGAAGTGCTGACCTACTACTCCGACAGTTTCCGTGGCAGCACCATTGCCGCTCGCGACCAGAAGACCCTGGTGTCCTATCCGCGCACCTACTACACCTTCGGCATCGAGCCGCGGGTGTCCCATGTGTTCGACCTCGGCCCTACCACCCAGGAAGCCAGCGTCGGCATGCGCTACCTGAAAGAAGGCATGCACGAAGAGGCCAGCCGCCTGGCCCTGGTCAACAACCAGCCGGTGGTGCGCCCGGGCTCCGACGGCCATGTGTACCAGGACCGCACCGGCGGCACCGAGGCCACGGCCTTCTACATCGACGACAAGATCGACGTCGGCAACTGGACCATCACCCCGGGGATCCGCTTCGAGAACATCCGCACCGAATGGCACGACCGCTCGGTAGCCGGCACCAATGGCGTGCCGGTGCAGGAGAAGCGCCGCGAGATCAACAGCAACGAGCCGCTGCCGGCGCTGAGCGTGATGTACCACCTCTCCGATGCGTGGAAGCTGTTCGCCAACTACGAGACGTCGTTCGGCAGCCTGCAGTACTTCCAGCTGGGCCAGGGCGGGGTGGGCGACCAGACTGCCAACGGCCTGAACCCGGAGAAGGCCAAGACCTACGAGATCGGTACGCGCTACAACGATGAGGTGTGGGGCGGTGAGTTGACGGCGTTCTACATCGACTTCTCGGACGAGCTGCAATACATCAGCAACGATGTCGGCTGGACCAACCTCGGCGCGACCAAGCACCAGGGGATCGAAGCGTCGGTGCACTACGACCTGGCCGCGCTGGACCCGCGCCTCGACGGCCTGACCGCCAATGCCGGTTTCACCTACACCCGCGCGACCTATGAAGGGGGCAGTTCGGCGTTCAAGGATCGTGACCTGCCGTTCTACTCGCGCCAGGTGGCGACGCTCGGCCTGCGTTACGACATCAACCGCTGGACCTACAACATCGATGCCTTCGCCCAGTCCAAGCAGCGTTCGCCGGGCAGCATGGTCAACGCCGACGGCAGCTTCAACGACAACTACATCACCGAAGGCACGGCCGACGGCCAGTACGGCGACATGCCGGGCTATGTCACCTGGAACGTACGTGGCGGTTATGACTTCGGTTCGCAGCTGTCGAACCTCAAACTCGGCGCCGGGGTGAAGAACCTCTTCGACAAGCAGTACTTCACCCGCTCCAGCGACAACAACTCCGGCATCTACGTCGGCGCGCCACGGACCTTCTTCGTCCAGGCCAGCGTCGGCTTCTGACCGACCGCGTCACGCCCATCGCGGGCAAGCTTCGTGCTTCTGTAGGAGCGGCCGGTCGACGCTCGATTGCCCGCGATTTTTTATGCCCGGCGAGCCGCTGCCGCAGGCTGCGAAAAGGCCCGCAGGGCCTTCCTGCAATCTTGAAAACACAGTGCACGCTCGATTGCCCGCGATACGGCTCAGACCTTCAACACTTTGCCGCTGGCCGCTACGCCAATCAGCATCACCGCGATCAGGCCGAAGGCGATGCTCAGGCTGCTGCCGTGGGCGATAAAGCCGATCAGCGCCGGGCCGGCGAGGATGCCGGCGTAACCCAGGGTGGTGATGGCCGGCACGGCGATGGCTTCGGGCATCACGGTCTGTTTGCCCACCGCGGTGTACAGCACCGGCACGATGTTCGAGCAGCCGACACCCACCAGCGCATAGCCCGCCAGCGCCGCTTCCCAGGCCGGTGCCAGGGTCGCCAGCAGCAGGCCCGCGGCGGCCACCGAGCCGCCCATGACGATCACTCGCTTGGCCCCCAGCTTGTGCACGATGGCGTCGCCAGTCAGGCGGCCGACGGTCATGGTCAAGGCGAAGGCCGCGTAACCCAGGCCGGCATAGGCGGCATCCACCTGGCGTTCGGCGCTGAGGAACACCGCGCTCCAGTCCAACACCGCGCCTTCGGCGAGGAACACCACGAAGCACAGGCAGCCAATGAACAGCACCACGCCGTGGGGCACGGCAAAGGCCGGGCCCGAACTCTGGCTGCCGTACGGCAACATGTGCGGTGCCGCCTTGAGCAGGGCGACGACCAGCAAGGCCACCACCACCAGGGTCGCGCCCAGTGGCGACAGGCCCAGGCCGAGCATGGCGCTGACCCCGGCCGCGCCGACGATGCCGCCAAGGCTGAACAGGCCATGGAAGCCCGACATCATCGGCTGGCCGCTGGTCCGTTCGACGATCACCGCCTGCAGGTTCACCGTGGAATCCACCGTGCCCAGCCCGGCGCCGAACATGAACAGCACGGCGATCAGCAGCGGCACCGTGCTTACCGTGGCCAGCAGCGGCAGGGCCAGGCAGATCAGCAGGCTGCCGGCGGCCATCACCCGCCGGCAACCGAAGCGTCCGGCAAGCACCCCGGCGATCGGCATCGCCAGGATCGAACCGACCCCCAGGCACAGCAGCAACAGGCCCAATGTGCCTTCATCGAGCCCGGCCCGGGCCTTGGCGTAGGGCACCAGCGGCGCCCAGGCAGCGATGCCGAAACCGGCGATGAAAAAGGCGATGCGCGTGGCCATCTGTTCCAGGCGGCCGGGGCTGATCTGTTGCTGCGGGGTGTGGGTGTTGAGGGCTGTCATAAAAATCCTTGGCGGTCACCCCGGGCGCCTGTCAGGCAATGGACGCTTGGCGCCATTGCTGCTGCCGCTGGAGGACCGAATCTGCCGTTTCACCGACCAGTTGTTGATACACCGTCGGCGACGTGGCGCCTTCGGTGTGGATAAGCAGGACGCGCGAGTGGGCGTCGAGGTGCGCGACTTTGCGCCGCGCGCCATCCTTGCACATCAGGCTCGGTCCCGCGAGGCCCGCGGCGCCGGATTCGCCGGCCGGCAGGGGAATGTCCCGGGCACTGCCGGTAGCCAGTTGGCGCATGGCGCCGGCGGCGAGCGCGTCGGGGAGTGTGACCAGGCAATCGTTCGAAGGTTGCAGGAAGCGCCAGGCCGGGCCGGCCATCGGCGAGTCCAGCGCGCCACTGGCCTGGCCCCGGCTCGCAGCCCTGGAAATAATATTGCGTGGCTGGCGAATTTGTTTCGCATAATCGCCAGCCTTTGCACAATTTTATTCCATTGATTGCCCACCACTGATAGCCCGCCCATGGATTGCCCGCATGACCACCAGCCTGGATGCCTACGACCTGAAACTGCTCGCCGAACTGCAACGCGATGCGCGCACCCCGCAAAGCGAGCTGGGGTTGCGGGTGAACCTGTCCACCGCGGCGGTCAACCGGCGCCTCAAGCGCCTGAGCGATGAAGGGGTGATCGAACGCTACAGCGCGGTCATCGCCCCCGAGGCGTTGGGCTATGAGCTGAGCATCATTGTCGAGGTGGAGGTGGAGAGCGAACGCATCGACCAGCTCGATACGCTCAAGCGCAGCTTCCAGGCCTGCCCGCAGGTGCAGCAGTGCTACTACGTGGCGGGCGAGTGCGATTTCGTGCTGATCTTCGTCGTGCGCAACATGGCCCAGTACAACGAACTGACCCGCGAGCTGTTCTTCGAGAACAACAACGTCAAGCGCTTCAAGACCCTGGTGGCCATGAGCCGGGTCAAGGTCGGGCTGGATGTGCCGACCCAGCCTTGATGAGTGATTGACCCCGGTCTGCCGAAAACAAAAGTTCTTCTGTAGGAGCGAGCGGGCGGCGATCCGACTTGCCTGCGATAAACCAAAACGCGGTCCGTCAGGCGGACCGCGTCATTCTTATCCCGAGCAAGCTTCGCTCCTGCAGAAGCCCGGGTGGCTCTGGCTTGCTGGTAAAAACGACAACACGGCGCCCTTGGGCACCGCGTCGTCGTGGGGCAGGCCGATCAACCCTGGCGACGGGCATCCAGGCTGAAGCGACCGGCGCCGAAGGCCACCACTTGCAGCAGGCCGCCGGCCATGGCGATGTTCTTGAAGAAGTGGATGAACTGGTTCTGGTCGCCCAGGTTGTTGTGGAAGGCCAGGGCGGTGGCCACGCTGAACACGGCCAGGCCCAGGGCTACCAGGCGGGTGCGGTAGCCGGCGATCAGCAACAGGCCGCCACCCAGTTCCACGGCGATGGCGATGCCCAGGGCCAGTTGCGGGAAGGGCAGGCCGACCGATTGGATGTAACCGACCATGGCGGCCGGCGCGGCGATTTTCGAGAAGCCGGAAAGGATGAAGATGGCGCTGAGCAGGACGCGCCCGATCAGGCTGATGCTGGCGTTGGTGTTCGAGGTAGCGGACAGGCTGTTGGTCAGTGTGGACATGTTGGATTCTCTCAGAGGGTTCGGCCTCACCACCTTGGTGGGCCGCGATGGAGAGAAGTTTGCCACTGGCGTTATGAACGCAATAGCCGAATAATTTCGAGTATCAGGTTCGATTTTTTAGAACGTAGACTTTGCGAGAGCAGCACCATGTCCAGCAACCCCGGCACCCCCACCCTCGATCAATTGCGCATCTTCCTCACTATCGTCGAGGTCGGCAGCTTTGCCGGCGCGGCGCGCAAGCTGCATCGCGCCACTTCGGTGATCAGCTATTCCATGGCCAACCTGGAGCTGCAACTGGGGGTCAGCCTGTTCGACCGCAAGACCACCCGCAAACCCCAGCTCACCGAGGCCGGGCGCACGGTGCTGGCCGAGGCGCGGAGTATCTACAACGGCATCGACGGCCTGCGGGCCAAGGTCAAGGGGCTGTTGCAGGGCCTGGAGGCGGAGGTCCACCTGGTGATCGATGTGATGTTCCCGGCGGCGCGCATCGTCGATGCGCTGAAAAACTTCCGCCGCGAGTTCCCCACGGTGCAGTTGCACCTGCACATGGAGGCCCTGGGCGCGGTGGCCGAGATGGTGCTGGCGGGGCGCGCCGCGGTGGGCGTCAGCGGCATGGTGCACCGCGATATCGCCGGTATCGAGCGGGTGCAGGTGGGGTTCGTCCAGCTGATTCCGGTGGCCGCTCCAGAGCATCCGCTGGCACAGGCGTCGGTCAACCTGCCGGGGGCCGGCCGCGAGCATGTGCAACTGGTGCTGTCGGACCGTTCCGAGCTGACCCGCAACCAGGATTTCGGCGTGGTCGGCACCCACAGCTGGCGCCTGGCGGACCTGGGCTCCAAGCACATGCTGCTCAGGGAAGGCATCGGCTGGGGCAACATGCCGGCGCCGATGGTCGAGGAGGACCTGGCCAGCGGGCGCCTGGTGCAACTCGATCTGCCGGGCAGCCAGGGCCTGCCTTATGGCTTCGACGCCATCTACCGCCTCGACACGCCGCCGGGGCCGGCGGCGTCCTGGTTGATCGAGTGGCTGGCGGCCCAGGTTCAGTCCGCCGACCCGGGCACTGCCTGATCGGCCTCTTGGTCCGGGCCGAGGGCCTGGGCCAGGAAGTCGACGAAGAAGCGGATCTTCTGCGACACATGGCGGTTGCTGGCGTACAGCGCGTAGATAGTCCGGCGCGACATGGAATGACTGGGCAGGACCCGCTGCAACTGGCCGCTGTCGAGCAGCGGCTGGGCAATGAACGAGGGCAGGGCGCCAATGCCCAGCCCGGCCTGGAGCATGTCGCTGAGCATCAGGCTGTTGTCCACGGCAAAACGCACCGGCAGTTCCAGGCGGCTGCTGCCTTGCGGGCCTTCCAGCTGCCAGTGGCCGGGATGTTCGGCCAGGCGATAGGCCAGGCAGCTGTGGTCGCGTAGCTCATCGACGGTCTGCGGACTGCCGTTGGCCAGCAGGTAGGCCGGGGCGGCGCAGATCACCTGCTCGATTTCCCCCAGGCGCCGGGCGATCAGCGACGAGTCGCTCAACTGTCGGCGGATCCGCAGCGACACGTCGAAACCTTCGCTCACCACATCCAGGAGGCGGTCGTCGAGGGTCAGGTCGATGCGAAATTGCGGGTAGCGCCGCATGAAGTCGGCAAGGATCGGCGACAGCACCTTGAGGCCGAACGACAGCGGCGCGTTGACCCGCAGACGGCCGCCCGGCTCACGAGTGCCGGCGCGGGTCGCGCACTCCAGGGCCGCCAGTTCGTCGAGCAGGTGGCAGCACTCGCTGAAGTAGGCCTGGCCGGCGTCCGACAGGCTCATGCGGCGCGTGGTGCGCAGCAGCAACAGGCTGCCCAGGTGTTCCTCCAGCTGGCGTACCTGTTTGCTGACCGCGGCGGTGGATTGCCCCAGGTCGTTGGCCGCCAGGCTGAAGCTGGCGCGCTCCACCACTCGGCGAAAGGTGCGCATGGCTGCCAGCACATCCATATTGTTTCTCCTGGGTTGAATATGTCTTAACGAAATGGTTGATTATCGCCCAATTGTTAATCCATACCATGGGCACTTCATTTCACAGGAGTGTCGTCATGGCTGTTTCCCGTTTGTTGCGTGTCATCCCCGGCCTGGCCGCCTGGTCGCTGTTCAGCGCCCTGTTCAGTGCACAGTGCAGCGCCGCGCCCCAGGCCGAGGTGGGCGTCAGCCCCTGGGGGCCGAAGGATGAGATCGGCCGCCTGAACCTGATCACCGAGCAGTCGCGGGCGGCGATCATGGCCCGGGTCAGCGGCAGCCAGGCCTACGACCTGGCGGTCGAATATTACGTCGGCATGCCCAGCTGGCAGGCGGCGGGCGATCCGCCTTACCAGATGTGGATGACCCACACCCCGCACGGCAATGTGATCGCCGACCCGATGCAGGTCGGCGAGCCGATGAACCGGCATGTCAGCTATACCGGCTCGACGGTGTCGATGTACGCCCATATGGGCACCCATATCGATGCGCTCAACCACTTCGGCCTCGACGGCAAGATCTGGAACGGCTTTCGCGCCGACCAGCACCTGGGCGACCGTGGCTGGAACGTCACCGGCGCGGAAAAACTGCCACCGATCGTCGCCCGTGGGGTGCTGATCGACGTCGCCGCGGCCAAGGGCGTGGACATGCTGGCGGACAATTACCGGGTGACCCGCGCCGACCTGCAACAGGCGCTGAAGGCGCAGAAGGTCAGCCTGGAAAAGGGCGACGTGGTGCTGATCCGCACCGGACGCATGCGCGACTATGAAAGGGCCCAGGCCTATATGGCCAATCCGCCGGGCATGAGCCTGGACGCGGCGAAGTTCCTGGTGGAAGAGGGCGGGGCCATGGTGGTGGGCGCCGATAACCTGAGTTTCGAGACCTTCCCGTCGGAGGTGGAAGGCAACTACCTGCCGTTGCACACCTACCTGCTGGCGATGCAGGGCGCGCCGATCCTGGAGCTGGTCAACCTCGAAGGCCTGTCGCGGGACCGGGTGTACCAGTTCGCCTTTATCGGCGCATCGTTGAAGTTCCGCGGCGCCGATGCCGCACCGATTCGGCCGATTGCCTTGCCGATTCGCTAGGTGCTTGCCGTGTGACCTGTAGCCGCTGCCGCAGGCTGCGCTCGAGCGGCACGCTCGCGGGGATCTTGCGGTCGCTGGAGACCCTGCGGGTCTATCGCAGCCTCGCGGGCTCGGCAGCGGCTACAGGGGCTGTCGGCGTTAGTCTTGCCCGCACAACGCCCGCAGGGCCGGGTCGCGCACTTGCATCAGCTCGAACAACCCCAGGGCCCGGAGCGCCGGCAGGGCCGCCAGCAGATCTTCCTCGGCCACTCGTCGTTGTGCCGCCGAGGTGCCCGGATCGGCCCACAGCCGGGCATTGATCAGGAAGGCCCCCACCGTGCCCTTGCGCACCCGGGTGCCGTTGAAATCGCCATGGTTGAGTTGATCGGGTAACAGGTCTTCGGCGCGCATGGATCGATCCTCGTGTGAATGAGCGTTCAGTCTGCGGCCTGGGGATTGGCTAAACTGCCTGGTTCTTGCCGTTGAATAACGTGAAACAGCCAATGTCCCAATCTTTGGTTTCCCCCTTGCTCGCTCAAGCCCAGGGCGGCCCGCTGCTGGTCGCGGCGTGGCAACAGAACCCGATCGAACGGCAGACCGCCGCCCACAGCCACGCCCGCGGCCAACTGCTCGGCGCCCGGCGCGGCCTGCTGTCGGTGGCGGCGGCCGACAGCCAGTGGGTGGTGCCGGCGACCCATGCGGTGTGGGTGCCGCCCCGCTGCGAACACGCCTTGCGTTCCCATGGCCCGTTCGACGGCTGGAGTGTCTATATCGAGCCCGACGCCTGCCGAGAACTGCCGGCGCAACCACGGATCATTGCCACCTCCGGGCTGTTGCGGGAGGCGGTGATGCGCGCGGCGAGCTGGCCACAAGGCGCGCTGGATGAGCCGCAATGGCGCATCGCCCGGGTGATCCTCGATGAACTGGTCAGCCTGCCGGTGGAACCCTTCGGCCTGCCATTGCCTATGGACCCGCGGTTGCGGCGGATCTGCCAGGCGCTGGCCGACGACCTGGCGGACAACCGCGGCCTGGAAGCCTGGGCCCGGTGGGCGGGGATCTCGCCGCGAACCCTGGCCCGGCGTTTTGTCGGCGAGACCGGCTTTGCCTTCAGCCAGTGGCGACAGCGGGCGCGATTGCTGCGGGCCCTGGAGCGCCTGGCGGCGGGGGATGCGGTGACCCGGGTGGCGCTGGACCTGGGCTACGACAATGTCAGCGCCTTTATCGCCATGTTCCGCCGTCAGTTCGGGGTGACGCCGGGACGCTACTTCGCCCGGCACGAAAAGGACTGAGCTCCGCGACTTCGGTAGAAGCGAGCCGGTGATGGACTCCCGTCATCCTGCCGAAAACCGCTCCCGGCTGTTGCTCAGGTGGGTCCACATCGCCGCCCGCGCCGCATCCGGGTCCTGGCGGCGGATGGCCGCGTAGATGGCTTCGTGTTCCTGGTTGGCCAGGGTTCCCAACTGCGCCAGGTCGACATCGCCGCGCTCGGCGTCGCGCACCCGGGTCCGCGGGATCAGGGCGTTGCCCAGGGATTGCAGGATCTGCACGAAATAAGGGTTGCCGGTGGCTTCGGCGATCAGCAGGTGGAAACGCTGGTCGGCCTCCACGCAACTGTCGTTGTTGGCCAGTAACTGCTGATAGTCGTCCAGTGCCTGGCGCATCTGCGCCAGTTGCTCGGCGCTGCGCCGGCGGGCGGCGAGGGCCACCGCCTGGGTTTCCAGGCCCAGGCGCAGTTCGAGGATGTCGCGCACGCTCAGGGCGGTGTCGACGTTCAAGCGCAGGCCGTGGGTGTCCTGGCGTTCCAGGACAAAACTGCCGACGCCATGGTGGGTTTCCACCCAGCCGGCGGCTTGCAGCTTGGAGATGGCTTCGCGCACCACGGTGCGGCTGACGCCATGGGCGCGGACGATGGTGCTTTCCGACGGCAGCCTGTCACCGGGCTTGAGAAGGCCGCGCATGATCTGCTGGGTCAGGTCGCTGACCAGGTCATGGGCCAGGTTGGTGGAAGGGCGACGACGGCCCTGGGCGATATCGGATTCGGTGCTCATGGCAAGGTCGCGCAGGGAAAGCAAAAAGCTTATCACCGAAGTGGCCGGGCAGGGCTCAACTTGTCTGACATGTATGACAAGTTGTCGGATGAGTCGCTTTCGGATTCAGTGCGGATTCTCTGCGTGAGTGCGGCCTGAAAAAATATTCCTGCTACAAGACTTTTGATTTATCCAATTAAAATCAATTAGTTGTTGGTATTTTTCAACATCTTCCTCGATCAGGTCTGCCTTGCGTAGCGGCCTCGGCGGTGAGTCTGCGCTTGTGACGCTATTTTTCTACTTGTATGATGACTGTCAACTAGGGCGTTCGCCCAGTCACCCGCACACAACAACAAACAAGTGGGAGAGGCATCGTGAATACCACCCTTAATCCATCCGGGGGCGATCCCCTGCTGGCCATCGCCGTGGCGAAGGTCAAGCGTCATGTACTGCCGCTGTTCGTCATCATGTTCATCGTCAACTACATCGACCGGGTCAACATCGGCTTCGTCCGCACCCACCTGGAACATGACCTGGGCATCGGTGCCGCGGCCTACGGTTTTGGCGCCGGGCTGTTCTTCATCGGCTACGCGCTGTTCGAAGTGCCGTCCAACATGCTGTTGCAGCGGGTCGGCGCGCGGATCTGGCTGACCCGCATCATGTTCACCTGGGGGCTGGTGGCCACGGCCATGGCCTTCGTGCAGAACGAAACCCAGTTCTATGTGCTGCGCTTCCTGCTGGGGGTGGCCGAGGCCGGGTTCTTCCCCGGAGTGATCTATTACTTCACCCGCTGGCTGCCCGGCGTGGAGCGGGGCAAGGCGATCGCCGTTTTCCTAAGCGGTTCGGCCGTGGCCTCGCTGGTCTCCGGCCCGCTGTCCGGAGCGCTGTTGCAGATCGAAGGCCTGGGCTGGCACGGCTGGCAGTGGATGTTCATTATCGAGGGCATGGCCTCGGTGCTGCTCTGCGGTTTTGTCTGGTTCTGGCTCGACTCCACGCCACGCGACGCCAAATGGCTGAGCGCCGCCGAACAGGACGCGCTGGTGCAGGCGATCGACAGTGAGCAACGCGAGCGCGAAGCGGCGATGCCGGTCAAGCCGTCGCTCTGGACCCTGCTCAAGGACCGGCAGATCCTGCTGTTCTGCCTGATCTACTTCTGCATCCAGCTGACCATCTACGCCGCGACCTTCTGGCTGCCGAGCATCATCAAGAAGATGGGCGACCTCAGCGACCTGCAGGTGGGGTTCTTCAACTCCATTCCCTGGCTGATCTCGATCATCGCCATGTACGCCTTCGCCGCGGCGTCCGGCAAATGGAAGTTCCAGCAGGCCTGGGTCGCCAGCGCCTTGCTGGTGGCGGCCGCCGGGATGTTCCTGTCCACCACCGGCGGGCCGGTGTTCGCCTTCGTCGCCGTGTGCTTTGCTGCCATCGGCTTCAAGTCCGCCTCCGCGCTGTTCTGGCCGATTCCCCAGGCCTACCTGGATGCGCGCATCGCCGCCGCGGTGATCGCCCTGATCAACTCCATCGGCAACCTCGGCGGCTTCGTCGCCCCGGCCACCTTCGGCCTGCTGGAGCAGCGCACCGGGTCGATCCAGGGCGGCCTGTACGGCCTGGCGGCGACCTCGATCATCGCCGCGATCATCGTGTTTTTCGCCCGCACCCGGCCCAAGGCCGTTGCCGCGCCGGCGCCCTTGGGCGAAGCCCACCCGCTGCTGGACAAATCCCACTGACTTTTGCCGACAGGAACCGACCCATGACTCTTGAATCCACCCACCATCATCCTGGCCAGACACCGCTTATCACCCGACTGCAAGTGGTGCCGGTGGCCGGGCATGACAGCATGCTGCTCAACCTCAGCGGCGCCCACGGTCCGTTCTTCACCCGCAATATCGTGATCGTCAGCGACAGCGCCGGTCACACCGGGGTCGGTGAAGTGCCGGGGGGCGAGCGGATTCGCGCGACCCTCGAGGAGGCCCGCGAACTGCTGGTCGGCCAGCCCATCGGCCACTACCAGAAGCTGCTCAACCAGGTGCGCCAGCGCTTTGCCGAGCGCGATGCCGGCGGCCGCGGCCAGCAGACCTTCGACCTGCGCATCGCCATCCATGCGGTGACCGCGCTGGAAGCGGCGCTGCTCGATCTGTTCGGCCAATTCCTCGGCGTGCCGGTGGCGGCGTTGCTTGGCGAAGGCCAGCAGCGCGAATCGGTGAAGATGCTCGGTTACCTGTTCTATATCGGCGACCGGCGCCAGACCGACCTGGCCTACCGCAACGAAGCCGAGGCCGACGATGCCTGGCTGCGCCTGCGCCACGAACCGGCGCTGAACGCCGAGAGCATCGTGCGCCTGGCCGAGGCGGCCAAGGCGCGGTATGGCTTCAACGACTTCAAGCTCAAGGGCGGCGTGCTGCGCGGCGAAGAGGAAATGGAGGCGGTCACCGCCCTGGCCGAATGTTTTCCCAAGGCGCGCATCACCCTCGATCCCAACGGTGCCTGGTCGCTGAAGCAGGCGATCGCCCTGTGCCGCGACCAGCACCAGGTGCTGGCCTATGCCGAAGACCCCTGCGGCGCGGAAAACGGTTACTCCGGGCGCGAGGTGATGGCCGAATTCCGTCGTGCCACCGGGTTGCCTACGGCGACCAACATGATCGCCACCGATTGGCGGGAAATGGGCCACGCGATCCAGCTGCAAGCGGTGGACATTCCCCTGGCCGATCCGCATTTCTGGACGATGCAGGGTTCGGTGCGGGTGGCGCAGATGTGCCATGAATGGGGCCTGACCTGGGGCTCGCATTCCAACAACCACTTCGATATTTCCCTGGCCATGTTCACCCATGTGGCGGCCGCGGCGCCGGGCGAGATCACCGCCATCGACACCCACTGGATCTGGCAGGACGGCCAGCACCTGACCCGCAATCCGCTGCAGATCGTCGAGGGCTGTGTGGCGGTGCCGCAGACGCCGGGGCTGGGCGTCGAGCTGGACCTGGACGCGCTGGCCCGCGCCCACGAGCTGTACAACAGCCGCGGCCTGGGCGCCCGGGACGACAGCGTGGCCATGCAGTGCCTGATCCCGGGCTGGCGCTTCGACAACAAGCGGCCGTGCCTGGTGCGCTGAGCCAGGCGCCGACCCCGCCAGGGGGCTTGGCACAGGGCTTGGCCGGGCCGCTGCATTCACAGTAATGTCAGCGGCCCGTCTGCTTTTGGAACCTCGCAATGACCTCTTTCTACGATGCCCGCGGCAATCTTTACGGTGTGGTGGCACCTGCCACGGTACGTGAGCTGGGGATTGCCTTGCCGGCCAGCGCGGCCGAGGCGGCGCTGGCCCGGGCCAGCTGGAGCGAACAGGCCATCGAGGCCCTCTGCGGCTGGGCGCCCGGCACCCGGCCGGAAGGGGCCAAGGCCCATCGCAGCGACGGCTTGCTGGTCGGGCCGTTCCAGGACGAGGCGCCATTCGACCTGCTGATCGTCAACACCGACGGCACCCTGGCCGAGCGCAGTGGCAACGGCCTGACCATCTTTTCCCAGGCCTTGACCGAGCAAGGGCTGCTGCCGGCCCAGGGGCCTACGGAGTTGCGGGTGCATCACGACAAACCGGACGGGGTGTCGCCGGTGGCGACCGTGGTCGAGCCGGCGCAGGTCGCCGGGGTGTCCGGCTTCTGGCTGGACCTCGGGCAACCGGCGTTCGGTGCACAAGCCGTGGGTGCGCAACATGGGGTCGAGAATGACGGTTCGAGCTGCGTCGAGCTGAGCCGGGTACGCAGGCTGGCGCGGTTGCGTCCGGAATGGGCTCGCAGCCAGTTCGTGCGTATCGGCAATCCCCATTGCGTGACCCTGGTTAACGACGCCAGCGCTTTGCCGAGCAACCGGCAGATGAGCGAGGCGCCCCTGGCCGAGGCCCTGACGCGCATCGCCTACGCCATGCCCACCGGCAGCGGCGAACCCTGCCCGGCGGGGGTGAACCTGCAATGGGCGTGGCTGGAAGGTCCGCAGCGTATCGCCGCCCGGGTGTTCGAACGCGGCGAAGGTCCCACCGCATCCTCCGGCACCAGTGCCAGTGCGGTGGCCAGCGCGGCGTGGCGGGTCGGTTGGATCAAGGCCGGCGAAGTCGCGGTGGTGATGCCCGGCGGCACCGCGCCGCTGCGCCTGGAGGAGCGGGGTGGGGATCTGGTGCGGGTCGGTCTGTTCGGTACGGCGCGCCTGATCCCGTAGCCGCTGCCGCAGGCTGCGATCGACCGCCACGGTCGCAGCGATCTCAGGAACGCCGGAAGATCCTGCGGATCTTTGCGCAGCCTGCGGCAGCGGCTACAGGGCCCGCATTGCTTCTGTAGGAACGGCCGGTCGCTGCTCGATTGTCTGCGATGATGTCAGCGGCCGTTACACAACCCCCACATCGCCCGGCAGATCCACCTGGGCCATCTGCCGTTTCATCAACACCTTGCCGTCGCGGATCGAGTACAGCGGCAGGCCCTGGCTGCAGATCATCTCGTAATCGCTGTCGGCCGACAGAATCAGCAGGTTGGCCGGCCGGCCTTCCTCCAGGCCGTAACGCTCGCCCAGGGCCAGGGCCTTGGCGCTGTTGTCGGTGACCAGATCGAGGGCGCTCTGCAGGTTGCGGTAGCCGAGCATGTGGCAGATGTGCAGGCCGGCTTCCAGCACCCGCAGGATATTGCCGTTACCCAGGGGGTACCAGGGATCGACGATCGAGTCCTGGCCGAAACACACGTTCATCCCGGCTTCCAGCAGCTCGTTGACCCGGGTCACGCCGCGGCGTTTCGGGAAGCTGTCGAAGCGCCCCTGCAGGTGGATGCTTTCGGTGGGGCAGGAAACGAAGCTGATGCCCGAGTGGCCGAGCAGGCGGAACAGCTTGGCGCAGTAGGCGTTGTCGTAGGAACCCATGGCGGTGGTGTGGCTGGCGGTCACCCGCGAACCCATGTCGCGGCTGCGAGCTTCCTCGGCCAGCACTTCGAGAAAGCGCGAATGCGGGTCGTCGGTCTCGTCGCAATGCACGTCCACCAGGCAGCCGGTGCGTTCGGCAAGGTCCATGAGGAACTTCACCGAGCTCACGCCCTGCTCGCGGGTGTACTCGAAGTGCGGAATGCCGCCCACCACATCGGCGCCCAGGCGGATTGCCTCTTCCATCAGCTCGCGGCCGTTGCGGTAGCTTTCGATGCCTTCCTGGGGAAAGGCGACGATCTGCATGTCCACCAGGTGCGCGCTTTGCTCGCGCACTTCGAGCATGGCCTTGAGCGCGGTCAGCTCCGGGTCGGTGACATCGACATGGGTGCGCACATGCTGGATGCCGTGGGCGGCGAGGGCGCGGATGGTTTTCCGGGCACGGGCCTTGGTGTCTTCCTGGGTGATGGTGACCTTGCGCTCGCCCCAGCATTCGATGCCTTCGAACAGGGTGCCGCTCATGTTCCAGCGCGGTTCGCCGGCGGTGAGAGTGGCGTCCAGGTGGATGTGCGGCTCGACGAAGGGCGGCACCACCAGGTTGCCGCCGGCATCGAGGTCGTCGGGGCCCAGGGTCTGGGCTTCGGTCTGCCGGGCGATGCTGGCGATGCGACCGTTCTCCAGGTGCAGCTCGTGCAGGCCTTCACGGTTGCGCAGGCGGGCGTTGATGATGAGCATCGGAGCGATTCCTTTTTCAATCCAGGCGGTCAGGGTACGGCGCCCGGGCCGGCGGCCGCAACGTCGCGTGGCCCGGGCTCATGCCTGGATGTCCGCCGCGGTCGTGGTGCGTGCACCGAGCAGGCTGTTCAGCAGCATGTAGCTCAGGGCGGCGGCCGCGATGCCCACCAGTGGCGCGACCCAGGGCGAGCCGAAGGCCGCCACGGTGCCGATGGCATAGGCGCCCAGGCCGGCCCAGTTGAACGCCGGCAATTTGCTGTCGGCCAGGCGCGGGTACTGGCCACGATAGCGATAGAAGAAGTCGGCCATGATCACCCCGCCAATCGGCGGGATCACCGTGCCCAGCAGAATCAGGTAGGGCACCAGCATGTCGTACATGCCCAGCAGCGCCAGCAGGGTGCCGATCGCCGCGCCGACCAGGGTCACGGTCTTGCGCCGGCCGGTGCGCAGCAGGTTGCAGCCGGCGACGGCGAAGTTGTAGATGGTGTTGTCCTGGGTGCTCCAGATATTCAGCAGGAGCATGGCCATGGCGGCCATGGCGAACCCCTGCAACAGCAGCACTTCGACCACGTCCGGCTGCTGGTAGACGATGGCGCCGTAGGCACCGATCAGCACCATCAGGCCGTTGCCGATAAAAAAGCCGATCAGGCTGGCCAGCACCGCGACCCTGGCCGAGCGGGAAAAACGCGTCCAGTTGGTGGCCTGGGTGGCGCCGCTGACGAAGGTGCCGAACACCAGGGTGATGGCCGTGGACAGGTCTAGGCTGGCGCTCGGCACCACGGCCAGCAACCCATCGAGGCCGCCGACCTTGACCGTGGCCACCCACATCGACAGCAACAGCAGCAGGGCCATGGCCGGCACCGCGATCCAGGAAAGGATTTCCAGCCCGCGGTAACCCACGTAGGCGGTGGCGCAGAACACCAGGCCGAACAGCACCATCAGCCCCAGCACGGTGCCCTGGCCCAGCTCGAAATACTTGCCCAGCACCACCGCAGCGGTGGCGGTGCCCCAGGCGTACCAGCCGATCTGGGTGAAACCGAGGATCAGGTCGCTGAGCTTGCTGCCCACCTCGCCGAAACAGAAGCGCCCCATCAGCACCGAGTTCAGGCCGCTCTTGAAGGCGATATAGCCCAGGCCTGCCGCGTACAGGCCCAGCAGCAGGTTGCCGAGGACGATCACCCCGAGCATCTGGGCAAAGCTGAAGGCCACCCCGAGCTTGCCGCCGGCGAACATGGTGGCGGTGAAAAAGGTGAAGCCCAGCAGCACCATGGCCGTGGAGGCCAGGCCCTTGCGCGCGTGCATCGGGACTTCGCTGAGCGGGTAGTCGTTACCTGGATCGTTCTGCGTCATGTGCCTTCTCCTGATTGGCCCAGGCCGGGCCTGGTGCGTAAGCGACGCAGGCCCATTGCAGTCGCCGTGCCAACGCCCTCAGCGTCAGGGGCGCCCAGCCGGCGTTGTGCAACCTGCAGGAGATTTATAGACAAACAGAGGATTTTTGCTTTCCGGCGTATCCGATTGGCCGGCTTCGGCGCGAAAGCGGTGCGCCGGTGAGACAAATTGGATCACTGGCCGCTCAGTCCTGCGGGGCCTCGAAAATGCCCTCGATGGGTAGGCCGAAGGCCTTCGCGATCTTGAAGGCCAGGGGCAGGCTGGGGTCGTAGCGCCCCGTCTCGATGGCGTTCACGGTCTGCCTTGAAACGTTCAGGTGCGCGGCCAGCTCCGCCTGGGACCAGCCTTGCGCGGCGCGCAGTTCACGCAGGCGATTGTTCACCGGTAACGCCTGTTGCCGATGAGCGTGGCCACCAGCCACACCGATCCCATGATCGGCCAGACGGCGAACATCGACAGTCGTGGCAGGCCCGCTATTTCCAGGAAGCCGTAGCTGAAGGTGATCAGCGCGGTACAGACAAAGGCGATGCCCAGAGCGTTGAGTTGGATGCGCTGGCTGAGTTCATCCAGGCGCCGCAGCTGGCGAATGACCGCCAGCGCCATGGCGATCAGCGGGATCACTGGAATCAGCGACACCGCGATGTGCCCGGCGCTGCTGTCCATGCCCGGCATCAGGTAAGTGCTGAGCACCACGGCGACAAGGTACGCCAGCAGGGCGAGGGTGAGTTCCACGAGGTAGCGTTTGCCGCACATGGCCGGCTCCTGAAGTAAAGGGTGCTTTACATTAGGCAGTCGATCCAGAGGTGTCAAGGATGCTTTACATTGACTCAATCGAACAGGGTCAGGCGGGTTTCGCCGCGGTGGAAGGCAAAGGCCGCTTCGATATCGCCTTCCACGGTGCGGCCGCGGGACAGTTCGGGCAGGGCGTCGAGGGCGAAGAACCCGGCGTCGCTGACTTCCGAGCCAGCCACCGGGGCGCTGCGCTCACTGCGCTCGCAGAGAAAATACAGCTTGTAGAAGTCCCGGGTGTCGGGAGTGAAGGGGCCCTTGGCTTTGTGCCGGACACTGTAGAGGGCGCGGGCCGAGACGCTGAGCCCGGCTTCTTCGTGGATCTCCTTGACGATGTTTTCGGCGGCCGACAGGCCGATATCGGCATAACCGCCGGGCAAGGCCCAGCGTCCGTCGGTCTGTTCGCGGACCAGGAGGATGCGGTCGTCTTCGATCAAGGCGCCGCGCACATCCACCAGGGGTGTCGAGTAGCGTTCGGCAAAGTCCGACACCAGGCCGGCGATGCGTTCCAGGGGCACGTCGGCCAGTTGCGCGAGCATGTCGTGGGCGATATCGGCGACTTCCTGGTAACGCTCGCGATCGAACGGGTCCTTGCAGAAATGCAGCCCGTTGGAGGCGAGGGCCTGCAAGCGTTTGGCGTGGGTGAGCCAGGTGTTTTCCATGGTGGCTGTCCTTGAGTGATCACTGGACCTGGCACGGTCAGAACGTTGGCGGTCGCTGTGCGAGGTAAGCCGCCAGGCGCGGCAAGGCGTCTTCGGCGCTGCGGCTGTGGCCGGCCCAGGTGCAGGCCAGCATCAGGTTGCGCGGCAGCTTGAAATCCTCCACCAGGAAACCTTCGGCGTCGCGGCCGTCGGCGTCATGGGGCACTTGTTCGCGCAGGGTCGCGGGCGCCTCGAACCAGGCCCACACCGGTTTGCCCAGGGCGACGGCCATGCCCACCTCGAAGGCAGTACCGGAGTCCGGCTCCAGGCCGCGAAAGGCGTTGAGGTTGGCCAGTACCGCGTCGCAGTCGCGGATCATCTGCAGGTTCTGCTGGCAGATCAGTTGGGCGGTCTGCTCCGGCATCGGCTGGGCCGGCACCTGATGATCGAAAGGGTAGAGGCCTTGCAGGCCCTGGGCCTGGCACAGATTCTTGAGGTATTCGCCGCGGGCGATGGCATCGCGGCGAAACACATCGAAGCCGGCGAGGTAGATGCGTGGGCTCATGCCTTGCTCCCGGCCTGGGGTAGAAAACGCAACAGCGCGGCGATTATGGCTTCCGGTGCGTCTTCCTGCAGCAGGTGGCCGGCGTTGGGCACGGCCTGGAACCGCGAGCCGGGGATCAACTGGTGCAACTGGCGCCCGCGCTCGATGGGGATCCACTGATCGTCCTCGCCCCAGAGGATCTGGGTCGGGCAACGAATGCTCGGATAGAGCCCGGCCACTTCGCTGGTGTAGCGCTCGTCCATCTGCGCGATCTGCCGGTAGAAGGCAGCCTGGCCGCTGGCGCCGAGCCAGGGCTGGACGTAGGGCGCCAGCTCCTGGTCGGGGATCTCGCGCTGGATCGCCCCACGGATGTAGGCCGGCACTATGGCGCGCTGGATGTAGTCCGGCACGCCGCTGAAGGCCTGTTCATGCTGGCGCACGTGCTGCACGAACGGCGAGCCCCAGGGCGACAGCGCCACCGGGTCGATCAGGGTCAGGCTGCGGTAGTCCTTGCCATTGAGCAGGTGGGCGCGCAGGGCGGTGGCGCCGCCGAAGTCATGGGCTACTACGTCCGGGCGCTCCAGGCCCCAGTGTTCCAGCAGTTCGGCCAGCAGCTGGTTCTGCACGCCGAGGGACACATCCTGGCCGGCGGCCTGTTCCGACTGGCCGTAGCCCAGCAGGTCGAAATAGTGCACCCGGTGGCTGGCGCGCAAGTGCGGGGCGATGCGGTGCCAGACGTAGGAAGAGAAGGGCGTGCCGTGCACCAATACCAGGGGCGGGCCCTCACCATGAATGGCGTAGCGAACGGTGTACCCATTGAAGCTGTAGGTTCGATCCAGCGGCCAATCGCTCATGCTGTGGTCCTCTGCGGGTGATCAGTCCAGCGCCTTGCTCATGTAGGCCCGGCGCAGCCCGTGCTCCTCGGCGCGGTGGGTCTTGGTGTAACCGCGGCGGGTATACAGGGCGATGTTTTCGCTCATGGCTTCGTGGGTGTAAAGCCGGATGCAGCTATGACCGGCGGCGAGCGCCTGTCTTTCAGCGAAGCCCAGCCATTGCCGGCCTGGATCAGGCTGAGGTCGGCCACGGTGGCCGGGCGAATGGTCGAGGGCATGAGGGGGCGTTCTCCGCTCAAGGCGCGAGGGCCGAGCGGGCAAGCATAGGCATAAAAAACCACCGCGGGAGGTGGTTTTTTTCAAGCGGGCGACGGTTTATTCGCCGCGATAGATGCAGCCGCTGGTGCAGGTCTCGTGGATGCGGATCGCGCTCAGCTCCGGCAGCAGGGGTTTGAGCTCGTTCCAGATCCACTTGGCCAGCACTTCGCTGGTGGGGTTTTCCAGGCCGGGGATGTCGTTCAGGTAGTTGTGGTCCAGGCGCTCGTAGAGCGGCTTGAAGATCTCCTTGATTTCGGAGAAGTCACGAATCCAGCCAGTGTGCGGATCGAGGTCGCCGCTCAGGTGGATGGCCACCTTGAACGAGTGGCCGTGCAGGCGCCCGCACTTGTGGCCGGCAGGCACGTGGGGCAGGCGGTGGGCGGATTCGAAGGTAAACTCTTTGAAGATTTCCACAGTGTCGGTCAGCTCGGTCAGGTGGCTATCGCCGCGGGCGATGTAAGGCAGGCAGCGAGTTTACCAGCTTGATTGTGCGGGTGCGGGAAAACACTGACTAAAGGGTCAATAGCCGTTCGCCGAGACGACCACCTGCGGCCAGTTCGAGGAACTCGTCGCCCAGGCGCCGGCTTTCGTCCATCGCGCTGCGCCAGTATTTCTGGCGGCTGGCGTCGTCGCCCATGAAGCGCTTGAAGTCGTTGCGGTCCGGCAGTTTGCCGTAGGGCAGGCGTGCCAGGTATTCCTTCGACGGTGCCAGCAGCAACACGTCCTGCAGGCGACCCGGGTTGCCGCGGCGCCAGGGCAGGGTCTTGTCGAACCAGCCGGGAATCACCCGGTCGGTGAAGTGCGGGTAGAGCACGATGTCGTCGCCGCTGTAGGGCAGGTCGAGGTGGTAGTCCAGCAGGCCGCCGTCGCGGAAGGTGCCGGCCCCGGCGCCGGGCAGGTCGCGCACGCCTTGCATGACCATCGGGATCGAGCCCGAGGCGAGCAGGGCTTGGCGCAGGTTGTGGGTGTCCAGCGGCACGAAGCGCGAGGGGAAGTCGTCGAGGGCCCGCAGCGGCGGCGCCAGGCGCGGGTCGTGCAGCACCAGGCGTTCGAAGTGCCGGGACAGGCGCGCGCGGCCACGCAGGTTGTCGGCGATCACCGAGGACAATCCCAGGCCCAGCCGCCCGCGATGGTCGTCGGCGAGCAGGCCGTGGCTTTTCACCACCATGATGTTCAGCCGGTAGTGCGGGTTGTCGAGAATGCTCGCATCGCGGCCGTCGAGCAGCTCGTGCAGCATGCGCTGCGAACTCTGGCTGATCTGCGCGATGGTCACGCCCTTGGCGAAGCTCTGGGCGTTGTACAGTTGGCCCAGGCGGCGGATGCTTTCGGCGGCGTCCGGCAGGCAGGCGCTGGCGAAGCGCCAGGAACCCACCGAGGCACCGATCAGCGAACGCTCCCGTGGCGCCGCCGGCAGCCACTCGCCGAACAGCGCCAGGTCCAGCCCCTGGATGCCCAGGGCTTTCGGCCCGCCGGCGGCGCCGGGCAGGGTGCCGACTTCGGCGGCGCTCAGGCCGTTGGCGCGGATGCGCGCCAGGGCGCGTGGGCCGGCCTTGAGGGTCAGGGCGGGAAACTTGATGTGGATAGCGGTCATACCGGTCTCAATCTCGAGCGACGGGTGAGTATAAAAGCTCAGGTCAGCGGCGCCGAATGAAACCTGCGCGCTGGCGATGATGGCCATTCAGTTTCAATTAAGTTCGACCCGCTATCGTGAGCCGCGTAGCAACACATAACGAGAAAACCGGAGACACCCCATGAAAACCCTGACTGCCCTGTTCACCGCGACCCTCATCGGCATGACCGCCAGCCTGGCCCATGCCCGCGACCTGGGGCCCGACGAGGCCCTGAGACTGCGCGACGCTGGTACCATTGTGTCCTTTGAAAAACTCAATGCCACGGCATTGGCCAAGCACCCGGGCGCGACCATCACCGAAACCGAGCTGGAAGAGGAGTACGGCAAGTACATCTACCAGATCGAGATGCGCGATCCTCAAGGGGTTGAGTGGGACCTGGAATTGGACGCGGTGAGCGGCCAGGTGCTCAAGGATCATCAGGATACGTAATGAAGGTAAATCTACGCGCCGGCAGCAGGGTGGCCCTGGCGCTTCTGGCTTTCTGCTCGGTGGCGCTGGCCCGCGACCTGGACCAGGATGAAGCCCTGCGCTTGCGCCAGCAAGGGGTGATCCTGCCGCTGGAGCAACTGTTGCAACAGGCCCTGGACCGTTACCCCGGGGCCAAGCTGCTGGAAGCCGAGCTGGAAGAAAAACACGACGTCTACATCTATGAAGTCGAGCTGCTGACTGCCGAGGGCGTGGTTCGCGAGCTGGACCTCGAGGCCACCACCGGCCGCTTACTGAAAGACAAGGAAGATGACTGATGCGCCTGCTCCTGGTGGAAGACCACGTCTCCCTGGCCGACGAACTGCTGGCCGGGCTCAATCGCCAGGGCTACGCCGTGGACTGGCTGGCCGATGGTCGTGATGCGCTGTACCAGGGCGCCAGCGAGCCTTACGACCTGATCGTGCTCGACCTCGGCCTGCCGGGGGTTCCGGGCCTGGAAGTGCTGGCCAAGTGGCGCGCCGGCGGCCTGGCGACCCCGGTGCTGATCCTCACCGCCCGCGGTTCCTGGGCCGAACGCATCGAAGGCCTGAAGGCCGGTGCCGACGACTACCTGACCAAACCCTTCCACCCGGAAGAGTTGCACCTGCGTATCCAGGCGCTGTTACGCCGTTCCCACGGCCAGGCCAACCAGCCGACACTGCAGGCAGCCGGGCTGCACCTCGACGAAGGCCGCCAGTGCGTGGTGCGCGACGGCGTGGATATCCAGCTGACCGCCGCCGAGTTCCGCCTGCTGCGCTACTTCATGCTGCACCCGGAGCAGATCCTCTCGAAGAGCCACCTGGCCGAGCACCTCTACGACGGTGAGACCGAGCGCGACTCCAACGTACTGGAAGTCCACGTCAACCACCTGCGGCGCAAGCTCGGGCGCAGCGTGATTGAAACCCGTCGCGGCCAGGGCTACCTGTTCGGCGGGAACACCCGGTGAGGTCGATCCAGCGCCGCCTGAGCCTGGGCCTGATCAGCGTGATGGTGATTGTCGGCCTGGTGCTGGCGCAGACCAGCCTGTGGCTGTTCGAGATGGGTTTGCAACGCTATCTGGAAGCCGGCCTGCGCAACGACAGCGAAAGCCTGCTGGTGGCGCTGGTGCGTGGTCCGCAGGGGTTGCAGCTGGACGAGCGGCGTCTGTCGCCAGCCTATCAGCGGCCGTTTTCCGGGCATTACTTCCGTATCGATTTCGATGAGGTGCACTGGCGCTCCCGCTCCTTGTGGGACCAGGACCTGCCAAAATTGGAGCAGACCGGCCTGCACAGCAACCTGCAACTGGGGCCGGAGGGCCAGCGCCTGCTGGTGCTGCGCACCGATTACCGACGCTTCGGGCAATCGATTTCCATCAGCGTCGCCCAGGACTACACCCCGGTGCGCGAGAGTTTCTTGCGCATGCAGCAGGTTGGCCTCGGCCTGGGCCTGGCCGGCCTGCTGCTGATCCTGATCCTGCAGCGGCTTACCGTGCGCCGCGCCTTGCGCCCGCTGGAGCAGGCCCGCGAGCAGATCGCCCAGCTGCAACGCGGCCAGCGTTCGCAACTTGACGAACAGGTGCCGTTGGAGCTGGAGCCGCTGGTGGCGCAGATCAACCATCTGCTGGCCCACACCGAAGACAGCCTGAAGCGTTCGCGCAATGCCCTGGGCAACCTCGGGCATGCGCTGAAGACCCCGCTGGCGGTGCTCTTGAGCCTGGCCTCCAACCCCAAGCTGCAAGCGCACCCGGAGTTGCGCCAGTTGCTCGAAGAGCAGTTGGAGCAAGTACAACAGCGACTCAACCGTGAACTGAACCGCGCGCGCCTGGCCGGCGATGCGTTGCCCGGCGCGCTGTTCGATTGCGACGCCGAGCTGCCGGGACTGCTGGCAACCCTGAACATGATCCATGGCGAGCACCTGGACCTGAGCTATCAGGCGGCCCCCGGCCTGCAACTGCCCTGGGACCGGGAAGACCTGCTGGAGCTGCTGGGCAACCTGTTGGACAACGCCTGCAAGTGGGCCGATGCCGAAGTGGCGCTGAGCGTCTGGCAGAGCGCCCAGGGTTATGGCCTGGCGGTGGACGACGATGGACCGGGGATTCCTGAAGAGCAGCGCAGCCAGGTATTCAGCCGTGGCACGCGCCTGGACGAACAGACCGATGGCCATGGCCTGGGTCTGGGCATCGTGCGCGACATCGTCGAGAGCTGGGGCGGGGTGTTGCGCTTGCTGGAAAGCCCGCAGGGCGGCCTGCGGGTGTTGATCGAGTTGCCCAAGCGCTAGCGCCGAATCCCGTAGCCGAGGCTTGAGGTCAGACCCGGAACTGATCCATCAGGCTCTGCTGCTGGTTGGCCAGGCTGTTCAGCGACTGGCTGACCCGGGCCGACTCGTTGGCCTGCTCCGACAGCGATTCGGTGACGTCGCGAATGGTCGCCACGTTGTTGTTGATCTCCTCGGCCACCGCGCTTTGCTCTTCGGCGGCGCTGGCGATTTGCAGGTTCATGTCGCTGATCACCGTCACCGCGTCGCCGATCTGCCGCAGCGCGGTAACGGCCTGGCCGACCTGCTCGACGCTGCCCTGGGCCTGGCGATGGCTGTTGCCCATCGAACCGACCACTTCCTGGGTGCCGCTTTGCAGCTCCTCGATCACCTGGCGGGTTTCCTCCACCGACTCCTGGGTACGGCGGGCGAGGTTGCGCACTTCGTCGGCGACCACCGCGAAACCGCGCCCGGCCTCGCCGGCACGGGCAGCCTCGATGGCGGCGTTGAGGGCCAGCAGGTTGGTCTGCTCGGCGATGGCACGGATCACTTCCAGCACCGAACCGATCTTTTCACTGTTGGCGGCCAGGCCTTCGACCTGGCTCATGGCGGTGCTCATGTCGGCCGCCAGGTGGTCGATGCTCGCGGTAGTGCGGTCGATCACGCTCAGGCCCTGGCGCGTGGCCTGGTCGGCGTCGCGGGCGGCCTGCGCGGCCTGGGCCGCGCTGCGGGCGACGTCCTGGGCGGTGGCGCTCATCTCGTGGGAGGCGGTGGCCACCTGGTCGACCTGGCGATACTGCTGCTCCATGCCGGCGCTGGTCTGGGTGGCGATGGCCGAGGACTGGTCGGCGGTGCCGCGGGCGTCCTGCACCGAGCGTTTCACCTCGGCGATGATCGGTTGCAGCTTGTCGAGGAAACGGTTGAACCAGCCGGCCAGCTGGCCCAGTTCATCTTTTTTGTCGTAGGCCAGGCGCCGGGTCAGGTCGCCTTCGCCGCTGGCAATGTCTTCCAGCATGTGCGCCACGCCGAGGATCGGCCGGGTCACGCTGCGCGCCATCAGCCACACCAGCAGCAGGCCGAGCACCGCGGCCAGCAGGCCCAGGCCCAGTTCGACCAGGGTGCCGGTCTGGTTGCTCTGGTCCAGCTGGTTCTTCAGGGCTTCGGCCGGACCTACCAGGACCCGCTCCGGCACTTGCAGCAGCACGCCCCAGGGCTTGCCGTCGGGAATCGGGGTGAAGGGCGCGAGCACTTTCAGTTCGCTGTCGTCGTGCAGGCTCTGGGTCTGGGTGCTGGCCGACAGCAGGCGGATCAGTTCGCCGCCGTTGGCCTGGTCCAATTGGTCCAGGCGCTGGCTGAGCTTGCTGGCGTCGGCGCTGTAGCCGGCGAGCAGGCCGACCGGGCTGATGATGCTGACCGTGGTCTGGCCGTCGTAGAGTTCCTTGCTCGCTTGCTGGCTGACCGATTGCAGGCTGTTGAGGTTGATGTCCACCGACAGCGAGGCGATGACTTTGCCGTTCACCAGCAGCGGGAACACGATGCTGGTCATCAGCACGTTCTGGCCGTCGATCGCATAGAAGTAGGGCTCGATCACGCAGGGCTTGAGGGTGCTGCGCGGGCAGGTGAACCAGGCGTTGGCCGGCTGGCCGCTGGGGCCGGTGGTGGTGTCGCTCATGTCGCTTTCCGGCAGCGCCATGGAGGTCAGCTTGCCCGGGGTCGGCTGCGACCAGTAGAGGGCGAAGCGGCCCTTGTCGTTGCTGCCCAGTTCGCCCTGGCCGCTGAAGAGTTCGTCCTTGCCGTCCAGGGCATTGGCTTCGAACACCAGCGACAGGCCGAGCAGGTCGGGGTTGGCCTGCAGCGCCGACTTCACCTGGCGGGTCAGGTCCTCGCGCAGGTCGAAGGCATCGAGGAAGCGTTTCTCGGCCTGTTCGCGCAGGAACAATACCTGGCGCGCGAAGCCGTGGCCGTATTGATAGGCGTCCATGAATTGCTGGCGGATGCCCAGTGCCTGGACCTCGCCCTGGGCTTCGATGCGGGCCTGGGCGGCTTCGTTGAGCATCTCCATGCTCGAGGCCTTCACCAGTGCGGAGCTGTGCTCCATGCGGTACAGCGAAAGCCCCACCAGCAGGGTCACGATGCCGGCCAGGCAGAGTCCGGCGAGCAAGGTGATTTTCCACTGGATGGAAAGTTGTCTGAGCGACATGGAGACGTCCTTATTCGATATTTATCTGAGACTTTGCAACATATCGGCCGCAGAACGGCTTTCTTTAAACGCTCGTTCGAATTTTCCCCGGGGGGCTGGCTCGCTGCGGATTCGCCCCTAAGCCACCGTCCCCTGTAGCCGCTGCCGCAGGCTGCGATCGACCACGAAGCGGGCGCTGCTTTTGAGGGCCTCGGAAGGTCCTTCGGACCTTATCGCAGGCTGCGCCAGCGGCTACAGGAAACGCATTGGCAGCGGACCGCCGGTTTTGACAAGCGTTGCCCGCTGCTGCAAAGTGCGCGCCCTCTAATAAGACCCTCCTGTTTCAATCCGGTGTCGGCAGCCATGCCCTCTGGCCGGACTCATTCCTTTTGCGGCGTTTTCCCGTCGCAGTGCCATGAGGTAACGATGATTAATGCAGTAATTGCCGCGGTTGGCGTCATGCTGGTCCTCAGCCTGTCCCGCGTGCATGTGGTGATCGCGCTGATCGTAGGCGCGCTGGTGGGAGGGCTGACCGGTGGCCTGAGCATCGAGGCGACGCTCAAGGCTTTCAATAACGGCCTCGGCGGCGGGGCGACGGTGGCCCTGTCCTACGCCTTGCTCGGTGCCTTTGCGGTGGCGATCGCCAAGTCCGGCCTGGCCCATGCCCTGGCGGACAAGATCCTGCTGCTGGTGGACCGCCAGGACGCCAATGGCGGCGGCAACGTCAAATGGCTGCTGATCGGCCTGTTGTGGGTGGTGGCGATCGCTTCGCAGAACATCCTGCCGATCCATATCGCCTTCATCCCGTTGCTGGTGCCGCCACTGTTGTATGTGCTGAGCGCACTGCAGCTGGACCGGCGGCTGATCGCCTGCGTCATCACCTTCGGCCTGATCACCCCGTACATGTTCCTGCCGGTGGGGTTCGGCAATATCTTCCTCAACGAGATCCTGCTGGCCAACGTCGCCCGCAGCGGCGTGGACATCAGCAATATCAATGTCACCCACGCCATGGGCATTCCGGCGCTGGGCATGGTCTTCGGCCTGCTGCTGGCCTTTGTCAGCTACCGCAAGAAGCGCGTGTATGACCTGCAGCTGATCGAGAAAGTCGAGCAGGTGACGGTGCAATACAACCCGCGCACGCTGCTGGTGGCGGGCCTGGCGATTGTCGCGGCCTTTGTCATCCAGCTGTTGCTGGATTCGATGATTATCGGCGCGCTGTCCGGCTTCCTGATCTTCTCGGTGTCGGGCATCGTGCGCTGGCGCGAGACCGACGACCTGTTCACCGAAGGCATGAAAATGATGGCGATGATCGGCTTCATCATGATCGCCGCCGCCGGTTTCGCCGAGGTGATGAAGGCCACCGGCGAGGTGAAGAGCCTGGTGGAGTCCTCGGCCAGCTGGATCGGCCACAGCAAGGGCGTCGGCGCCTTGTTGATGTTGCTGGTGGGGCTGCTGGTGACCATGGGCATCGGTTCGTCGTTCTCCACCGTGCCGATCCTGGCGACCATCTTCGTGCCGCTGTGCGTGCAACTGGGCTTCAGCCCGCTGGCGATCGTCTGTATCGTCGGCACCGCCGGCGCCCTGGGCGACGCCGGCTCGCCGGCCTCGGACTCGACCCTGGGCCCGACCTCCGGCCTGAACATCGACGGCCAGCACCACCACATCTGGGACACCGTGGTCCCGACCTTCCTGCATTACAACCTGCCGCTGCTGGCCTTCGGCTGGGTCGCGGCGATGGTGCTCTGAGCCTGCGGGTTTTCAGCTGCACCGCGTTGTTCCTATCGCGAGCAAGCCTCGCGCCTACAGAAGCGTCGTATCTGTAGGCGCGAAGCGGCTCGTGATAAATCTCAAGGGCGCTGCGTGTCCGCAGATTCAGCGCATCGTCTCGCGCAGCTCAACTTTTGTGACGGCGTGCCGTTAAGGCTGTATCACGCCAACAAAATCAAGAGTGAACCTCCTATGCGCTTAAGTCTGAAGGGCAAAGTCCTGTCCCTCGCGGTCCTCCCGGTGCTGTTGTTTGCGCTGGTGATCAGCCTGACCACGGTCGTCATGCTCAAGGAGCAGGCGCAGAATGAGGTGGACGAGACCCGGCAGCGCCTGCTCGGCGAGGCCAAGACCATGCTGCAGAGCTATGTGGAGGTGGCCCTGAGCACGGTCAAGCCGCTCTACGATGCGGCGGCGCCCGGCGATACCGCGACCCGCGCCCAGGTGGTGAAGCTGCTGTCGAGCATCACCTACGGCAAGGATGGTTACTTCTTCGGCTACGACTCCGAGACGGTGCGCCTGTTCAAGGGCAACAACCCGGACGGCGTGGGCAAGAGCTTCAAGGACAACCGCGACCCCAACGGCGTGTACGTCAACCGCGAGCTGGTCAAGGTCGGCAAGGACGGCACGCACTATGTGCAGTACAGCTCGACCCAGCCTGGCAGCGACGTGCTGGTGCCGAAACTGGGCTACACCGAATACCTGCCCAAATGGGACCTGATCGTCGGCTCCTCGGTGAACCTGGACGGCATCGATGCCCAGGTGGCCGAGGTCGAGGCCAGCGTCAACCAGCGCATGCAGGGCATGGTCCTGAGCATCATCGGCATCGCCGTGGTGGTGCTGCTGGTGATCGCCGCCATCGGCATGCTGGTGGCCAATACTATCCTGCGGCCGCTGAACCTGATGAAGCTCAACCTCGACGATATCGCCGCCGGCGAAGGCGACCTGACCCGCCGCCTGGCCATCACCAGCCAGGACGAGCTGGGCGACCTGGCCGGCTCTTTCAACCGCTTCGTCGACAAGATCCACGGCCTGGTGCGGCAGATCACCGAGATGACCGGCCAGCTCACCGGCCTGGTGGCCCAGGTGTCCGAGCAGGCCCAGCGTTCCGAGCAGGCCATGGAGCGCCAGCGTCACGAGACCGATCAGGTGGCCACGGCGATCAATGAAATGTCGTCGGCGGCCCAGGAAGTGGCGCGCAGTGCCCAGGGCGCGGCCGTGGCGGCGCAGCAGACCGACGAGGAAGGCCAGGCGGCCAAGCGCGTGGTGGACGGCAGCATCCAGCAGATTCACGCGCTGGTCAGCGATATCCGCAGCAGTGGCACCTCCCTGGACAGCCTGCAGAAAGACGTGGCGTCGATTGTCAGTGTGCTCGACGTGATCCGCTCCATCGCCGAACAGACCAACCTGCTGGCCCTCAACGCGGCCATCGAAGCCGCGCGGGCCGGTGAGGCCGGGCGTGGCTTCGCGGTGGTGGCCGACGAGGTCCGGGCGCTGGCCAGCCGCACCCAGCAGAGCACCCAGGAAATCCAGGGCATGATCGATCGCCTGCAACAGGGCACGCGCACCGCCGTGGAGGCCATGCGCCGCTCCAGCGACGCCGGCGACGGCACCTCGCAGCAGGCCAACGAAGCGGGGGCTTCGCTGGATGCCATGGCGCAACTGATCGGTACCATCAATTCGATGAACGCGCAGATCGCCAGCGCCGCGGAAGAACAGACCGCGGTGGCCGAAGAGATCAACCGCAGCGTGCACCAGATCGCGGTGGCGGTGGACAGCGTCGCCGACGAAACCCAGCTCGGCGCCCAGACCTCACGCAGCCTGGCCGAACTCGGCCAGCGCCTGGGCAGGCTGGTGGGGCAGTTCCGTATCTGAGCGATCAAGCATATCGCGGGTAGATCGTTGTCCTCTGTAGGAGCGAGCGGGCGGCGATCCGACTTGCCCGCGATGGCGTCATCAGCGACGCCACCGCAATCAGGATTACACCGTGCTGTCCGGCGTCACGTCGCGCATCAGCAAGGCAAAGCGCAGATCCACGGCGTCCGGGATCGGCAGGTACACGGTGTGTCCGTCCCCCGGCGCGACCTCGATCGGCTCGCCGCGAGCGTTCTGCAACTGGTGCAGATCGAAGTGGAAGTTGCCCTTGGGGGTCATCAGTTCCATATGGTCGCCCAGGGCAAAGCGGTTCTTCACCTTCACTTGCGCCAGGCGGTCTCGACGTTCGCCGGTGAGTTCGCCGACGAACTGCTGGCGTTCCGATACCGAGCTGCCGTTCAGGTAGTTCTGGTATTCGTCATGCACATGGCGGCGCAGGAAACCTTCGGTGTAGCCACGCTGGGCCAGGGACTCCAGGTCGTTCATCAGGCTGCGGTCGAACTCACGGCCGGCCACCGCGTCGTCGATGGCCCGGCGATAGACCTGGGTGGTGCGGGCGCAATAGAAGTGCGACTTGGTGCGGCCCTCGATCTTCAACGAGTGCACGCCCATGTGCGTCAGGCGCTCGACGTGCTGCACCGCGCGCAGGTCCTTGGCGTTCATGATGTAGGTGCCGTGCTCGTCCTCGAAGGCCGGCATCGCTTCGTCCGGGCGATTGGCCTCGCGCAGCAGGAACACCTGATCGGTCGGCGCGCCCAGGCCTAGGGTCGGCTCCGGCTGGAACTGCTGGACGATCTCGCCGAGGGTGTTCTCCGTGGCTTCCTCTGCCTGGTATTTCCAGCGGCAGGCATTGGTGCAGGTGCCCTGGTTGGCATCGCGCTTGTTCATATAGCCCGACAGCAGGCAGCGCCCGGAGTAGGCCATGCACAGGGCGCCATGGACGAATACCTCGAGCTCCATGGCCGGCACCTGCTGGCGGATTTCCTCGATCTCTTCCAGGGACAGCTCGCGGGACAGGATGATCCGGCTCAGGCCCTGTTGCTGCCAGAACTCGACGCTGGCCCAGTTCACCGTATTGGCCTGCACCGACAGGTGGATCGGCATCTGCGGGAAGTGCCGGCGCACCAGCATGATCAGCCCCGGGTCGGACATGATCAGCGCGTCCGGAGCCATGGCGATCACCGGCTCCAGGTCCTTGAGAAAGGTCTTGAGCTTGGCGTTGTGCGGGGCGATGTTGACCACCACGTAGAAGCGCTTGCCCTGGGCCTGGGCCTCGCGAATGCCGAGGGCCAGGTTGGCATGGTCGAATTCGTTGTTGCGCACCCGCAGGCTGTAGCGCGGCTGGCCGGCGTATACCGCATTGGCGCCATAGGCGAAGGCGTAGCGCATGTTTTTCAGGGTGCCGGCGGGGGCGAGCAGTTCGGGGCGGGTCAGGGGCGTCATGGCGGTTGTCGATGGCAAAAGGTCGCGAGGGTAAGGCCTGGGCCAACAGACTTCATTGATCTGGATCTATGCTCGATGAATAAAACAGGGCACTTGGGCAAACGCCGGCGGACTAAGGTTTCAGGCGCTTTGCAGCGTCCTGGACCTTATTGACAGAGAGCGGACATGAACCAGAACCTCATGCAACACAAAAGCCTGGTGCTTCTGCTGACCCTGGTGACCGTCGCCTTCATCTGGCTTCTGCTGCCTTTTTATGGCGCGGTGTTCTGGGCCGTGATTCTCGGCATCCTGTTCGACCCGCTACAACGGCGCCTGCAAATCAAGTTCGGTTGGCCACGCAACCTGACGGCCTTTTGCACCCTGAGTATCTGCCTGGTGAGCGCCATTCTGCCGGTGGTCATCATCAGCACCCTGCTGGTGCAGGAAGGCGCCAACCTCTACCAGAGCATCGAAAGCGGCGAACTGGACATCGCCGGTCAACTGGAACGGTTCAAGCACAGCCTGCCGCCGTATTTCCAGCAACTGCTGGACCGCTTCGGCCTGGGTGAGCTGGAGAGCCTGCGCGAGAAGATCGTCAAGAGCGCGCTGCAAGGCAGCCAGTTCTTCGCCACCCAGGCTTTCAGCGTCGGCCAGGGTACCTTCAAGTTCGTGGTGAGCTTTTTCGTGATGCTGTACCTGTTGTTCTTCTTTTTGCGCGATGGCGCCGAACTGGTACGCAAGGTACGCATCGCGGTGCCGTTGGCCGAGTACCAGAAACGCCGGCTACAGCTCAAGTTCAATCGGGTGGTACGGGCCACGGTGAAGGGCAACGTGCTGGTAGCGGTCAGCCAGGGGGTGCTGGGCGGGCTGATTTTCTGGTTTCTGGATATTCCCAGCCCGCTGCTATGGGCGGTGCTGATGACCTTGCTGTCATTGTTGCCGGCGGTGGGTGCGGGGATCGTCTGGGGCCCGGTGGCCCTGTACTTCCTGTTCAGCGGGGCGATCTGGCAAGGCGTGGTGCTGGGCTTGTACGGGGTATTCGTGATCGGCCTGGTGGACAACGTGCTGCGCCCGATCCTGGTGGGCAAGGACACCAAGATGCCGGATTACCTGATACTGATTTCGACCCTGGGGGGACTGGCGATCTTCGGCCTGAACGGCTTTGTCATCGGGCCATTGATCGCCGCGCTGTTCATCTCGAGCTGGGGCCTGTTCGTCGATACCCGGCCGCGGACACAACTGCCGTTGCCTTAGGCATGCAGGACGCGCTGCTCGATCTTTTGCGACAGGGCCTGGGCGGCGGTCAGCGAAGTGAGCGGGCCGCTGACCGGCTCGCCGTCGCGCACCAGGTACCAACACGCCAGCAACCCCAGCTCCCTGAGTGAGGTGGGAACGGCGCTACCGATAACGGACATGATCTGAACCTTGGGCATAAGTACCTCCATCAATCAATGGGGCTACCTTACGGACCGAGAGGTTCGACGAAAAATCACCACGCTCGATAGTGGACATCGATACCGGCGAAAAAAAGCGCCAGCCCGATCAGTCGACGACCTGATCGAGCATGTAGACCACTTCCGGGTCGTGCAGCAGGCCCTTGCGCACCAGGTGCTCGGCCAGCAAGGCCAGGAACTTGGCGCTGCGGTGGCCTTCCAGGTGCTTGAGTTCGGTCAGGGCGCTGTACACCTTGCTCGCGGTACCCAGGGTAGGGGAGTGATGGGGGTTCTGTGTCGGCATGGGCGTCGTCCTTGTTGTTATGGGGCTGTTTTGTGGACAGATCCGATCTTGCGGACCTGGCATGACATAAATATGACAGCCGTGGGCTCGCACGTACGGGCTGTCTTTGGCAACACTATTGCCGGATTGAATCGCAAAAGCTGTCCCGGCAGCGACCTCTGCAAGATTTATTCAGACGTTTCAGGGTTGTTTCAAACGCAACAGGCCTCGCTGGTGAAGGCGGGGCCTGCGGGTGTGCGGTCGCCGGAATTACCAGCGGCCAGGGCCATAGTAGTAATGGCGTGGCGGGCCGTAGTAGCCACGAGGCGGGCCGTAGTACACCGGGGCCGGACGGTAATAGACCGGCGGGCCTTCCACGTACACCGGCTGTGGCTGGTAGTAGACCGGTGGCGGCGCGGCATACACAGGTTGCGGCTGAACGTAGACCGGTTGTTGCACGTAGACCGGGCGACTGTGGTTGGCGATCACCGAACCCACCACCGCTGCGCCGACCACTGCACCGACTACCGCCGGGCCACCCCAACCACGGCCACCGTGGGCGGACGCTTGACCGGCGACAGCAAGTGCACCAATGAGCAAGGCTATCTTGGGGACTTTATGCATCATGGCTATTCCTCGGTTCCAACCCCAGCGCTCGGTCTGCAATAGACGCGAGGACTGTCGCGGGGATACTTCTAAGACAGCTTTTTTCTGAAAAACTGCACAGCCGCCGGGTAAATTTTGTGTAAGGTCTGTACCGGCTTCTTTACCCTCGTTCATGGGCGGCAGGCCCGTCTTTCAGGCGCTGTCGATATGATCGGGCAGAACCCGATGACTGGCTAATCCCGTCTATCCGAAAGTGCGTTCCAAGGAGATCAACATGCAGATGAACCCCAACAAAGACACCCAGTTGTGTATGTCGCTGTCAGGGCGTCCGGGGAATTTCGGCTTGCGCTTTCACAATCATTTGTATGAACAGTTGGGCTTGAACTTCTACTACAAGGCGTTCAGCAGCCAGGACCTGCCAGGCGCCGTCGGCGGGATCCGCGCCCTGGGCATTCGCGGCTGTGGCGTGTCCATGCCGTTCAAGGAGGCTTGCATTGCCCTGGTGGACGAACTGGACGCCTCGGCCAGCGCGATCCAGTCGATCAACACCATCGTCAACACCAACGGCCACCTCAAGGCCTACAACACCGATTACATCGCCGTCGCCCAGTTGCTCGACAGCCACCGGATCCCCAAGGACACCCGCTTTGCCCTGCGCGGCAGCGGCGGCATGGCCAAGGCGGTGGCCAGTGCCTTGCGCGATGGTGGCTACCACGATGGCGTGATAGTTGCCCGCAATGCACAAGCCGGGCAGGCCCTCGCCGACTCCCTGGGCTATGCCTGCCAGGCGGAGCTGGGCGAACTGCGCCCACAGATGCTGATCAACGTCACCCCGATCGGCATGAGCGGCGGTCCCGAGGCCGATCAACTGGCGTTCCCGGTCGAGGCGATCCAGGCCGCGCGCACGGTGTTCGACGTGGTGGCGGTGCCCGCGGAAACCCCGCTGATCCTGCGCGCCCGGGCCGAAGGCAAACAGGTGATCACCGGCCTGGAAGTGATCGCCATCCAGGCGCTGGAGCAGTTCGTGCTGTACACCGGCGTGCGCCCCAGCGCCGAGCAGTTCCAGCGGGCGGTGGCCTTCGCCCGGGCCTGATCGGTGGGTGGAGCAGGGCAGGTCGGTGGCGCGCGAAGCCCTCCTATACTGGTCGCCAGCAAGCCAAGACTTGCCCCTGTTCCACGCCACCGTGATCGAGGACCGTCATGCCACCTGCCATTCTCAATCTGGATCAGGCGGACCTTCAGCCGCTGCCTGAAGCCTTGACCCCCACCGGCGATACCGCCGGCCGTTATGTCCAGCGCATCGCCCGTATCGGCCAGCAACTGGGCGCACAGAAGCTCGGCTACCGACTGATTGCCCTGGGCCCGGGAATGCGCGCCAGCCCCTTCCATAACCATCGCGTCAACGAAGAGATGTTCTACATAGTCGCCGGTGAGGGCGAGATCCGCCTCGGCGCCGAGCGTTTTGCCATCCGCGCCGGCGATGTGATTGCCTGCCCGCCGGGCGACATGGACACCGCGCACCAGATCATCAATACCAGCCAGGGCGAGCTGCGTTACCTGGCGGTCAGCACCCAGGAGGCGCCGGATATCTGCGAATACCCGGATTCCGGCAAGTATGTGGTGATGAAGGACTTCAAGATCGACGATGAGGGCAATGCCTCAGGGTTCGTCGCGGTGGCGCGGCATGCGGACGGGGTGGATTACTGGGACGGGGAGTAGGGGCTTTTGTAGCCTTTGAGAGGTTGCGCCGACTGCGGCAGCGGCTACAAGGCGCTGCCGCAGGGGCGGGGGTCAGCCTTCGAGTTTCGCCAGGCGCTCTTCGAGGGCGGCGATACGTGCTTCCAGCTCTTCGATGCGCTCTGCCGATACGCCGCTGCCCGAGCTGCGTTCCACCGGGTTCTGCCGGGCGGCGAGGATCGCTTCGATATCCGCCGGGTCTCCCAGTGCGTGCATGTAGCGATCTTCGCGCTGGCCGGCCTGACGCGGAATCAGCAGCGCCAGGCCACGGGCGATCAGGCGCTCCAGCTGATGTCCTACCTGTTCGCTGTCTTCGAAATCGTGCATGCGGCCGCTGCGGGTCAGCAGCTCGTTGACCGTCCGCGGGCCGCGCAAAAACAGCAGGCCGGCCAGCGCCACTTGCGCCGGCACCAGTTCCAGCGCCTTGTCCAGGCGATGCTCCCAGCGGTCGGCGCGGCTGCCCATCACCAAGCGGGCGAAGCCGCGGTTTTCCAGGGCGCGCAAGCTCTGGCCGACCTGGCCCTGGGTGAGGTTCATCACCGGTTCGCGGCTGGTTTTCTGGTTGCAGGCGATGACCAGGGCATTGAGGGTCAGCGGATAGGTTTCCGGGCTGGTTGCCTGCTTCTCGATCAGCGACCCGAGAATGCGCAGTTCGGTGCTGGTCAGTTGCAATTGCTCGCTGGAGGTTTCTTGCTCGATGCTCATCGCGCTTTCCCTATGCTGTCGAAGGCGACTAGCCTAATCCTTGCTGGATAAAAGACAAGCCGCCGGCGAGGCTCAGGCAGGTCTATAATCGCGCCACCTTTGTTTCCGCTTTTTTCCGTCAGCTTGTCGAGATCACCATGACCATTTCCCTGTACGCCGCCTCCGTTCCTGTCTTCAAGCAAATGCTCAACGCCCTGAGCGATGTCCTGAACAAGGCCGAAGCCCACGCCACGGCGAAGAACATCGACCCGAATGCCTTCCTGCAGGCCCGCCTGTACCCGGACATGTTCCCGCTGATCCGCCAGGTGCAGATCGCCGTCGATTTCGCCAAGGGCGTTTCGGCCCGCCTGGCCGAAGTCGAAGTGCCGAAGTACGACGACACTGAAACCACCTTTGCCGAGCTGCAGGCGCTGCTGGCCAAGGTCCTGGCCTTTATCGACGGCATCCAGCCGGCGCAGATCGATGGCAAGGAAGGCATCGAGATCGTCACCCGTCCGGGCACCCCGAAAGAGAAGCGCTTCAGCGGCCAGTCCTACCTGCTGACCTATGGCCTGCCGCAGTTCTTCTTCCACGTCACCACCACCTACGCGATCCTGCGCCACAACGGCGTGGAAATCGGCAAGCGCGACTACATGGGCGCTTTCTGAAATAGCCGGCTTCTGGTGTAGCCGGCTGCTAAGCCCATAAAAAAGCCCGGCAAGGTGCGAGCCTTGCCGGGCTTTTTAGTGCGCGCTGTTCATGCAGGCTCAGGCGGTCTGGCGGACCTTCTCTTCCTGGGCCATGCACGCGGCTGCGGTGAAGAGCACGTCGGTGGAGGAGTTCAGCGCGGTTTCCGCCGAATCCTGCAGCACGCCGATGATGAAGCCGACGGCGACCACCTGCATGGCGATTTCGCTGGGGATGCCGAACAGGCTGCAGGCCAGCGGAATCAACAGCAGCGAACCGCCGGCCACGCCGGAAGCACCGCAGGCACAGATGGCGGCGACCACGCTGAGCAGTACGGCGGTGGGCAGATCGACGGCAATGCCCAGGGTATGCACGGCGGCCAGGGTCAGCACGGTGATGGTGATGGCGGCGCCGGCCATGTTGATGGTGGCCCCCAGCGGGATCGACACCGAATAGGTGTCTTCATGCAGGCCCAGGCGCTTGCTCAGTTCCAGGTTGACTGGAATGTTGGCCGCCGAACTGCGGGTGAAGAACGCGGTGATGCCGCTTTCGCGCAGGCACATGAGCACCAGCGGGAACGGGTTGCGGCGGATCTTCCAGAACACGATCAGCGGGTTCATCACCAGCGCGACGAACAGCATGCAGCCGATCAGCACCGCCAGCAGATGCATATAACCGAGCAGGGCGCCGAAGCCCGAGGTGGCCAGGGTCGAGGCCACCAGGCCGAAGATGCCCAGCGGGGCGAAGCGGATCACTACCCGGACGATCAGGGTCACGCCATTGGACAGGTCGTCCAGCACGCTGCGGGTGGTGTTGCCGGCGTGGCGGATGGCCACGCCCATGCCGATGGCCCAGGCCAGGATACCGATGAAGTTGGCATTCATCAGCGCTCTGACCGGGTTGTCCACCACGCTCAGCAGCAGGCTTTGCAGGACTTCGCTGATGCCGCCGGGGGCGGAGATGGCGACGTCATGGGTGCTCAGCACCAGGGAGGAGGGGAACAGGCTGCTGGCGACCACCGCCACCACCGCCGCGGCGAAAGTGCCCAGCAGGTAGAGCCAGAGGATCGGACGGATATGGGTTTCCTGGCCGTGCTTGTGGTTGGCGACGGAGGCCATTACCAGCACGAACACCAGGATCGGCGCGACGGCTTTCAGCGCCGAGACAAAGACCTTGCCGATAAAGGCGGTGGATTTCGCCAGTTCAGGGGCCAGCAGCGCCAGGGCGATACCGGCGACCAGGCCAATGACGATCTGCGTGACCAGGCTGGCGCGTTTGAGTTTTTCCAGGAGCGACGGGGGGGAAGCAGTCATAGCGGTATCTCTGATTTTTTTAATATGCCGTGCGTCAACGGGGGACGCCGTGCTGATGAGTTGCTGAAGGTACGGGGTGTTGCGGCAGGGGGCGGACTTTATCACACGGGGTTCGCCCACGGATGTGACGATCTGCCACCTGAGCCCTCTAGAGTAGCCTGCGGTTTTTTCGCCGCTACCCCAGACATGCGCGGACACATTCTGTTAGGATTCGCCATCCTCTTCTCATCTCCAGTCAGCGGGCCCCCAGGCCATCGCTGATGTCGTCGTTTCCGGAGTTTTCCATGCTGTTGCCCATTCTGTTGTTGTCAGCCGCCGGTTTTACCGTGCTGACGACGGAGTTCATCATTGTCGGCCTACTGCCTTCGATTGCCCGGGATCTTGCGGTCAGCGTGCCGCAGGCCGGCCTGCTGGTGACCTTGTTCGCCTTCACCGTGGCGGCATTCGGGCCGTTCCTCACGGCCTATTTCGCCCGTTTCCAGCGCAAGCGCCTGTTCATCTCGGTACTGGTGATGTTCGGCCTGGCCAACACCCTGGCGGCGCTGGCGCCGAATATCTGGGTGATGGCGGTGGCGCGGCTGATCCCGGCGCTGGGCTTGCCGGTGTTCTGGGCTTTGGCCAGCGAAACCGCGGTGGATATCGTCGGCCCTGATTACGCCGGGCGAGCCATCGCCAAGATCGGCTTCGGTATCGTCTGCGCCACGGTGTTCGGCATTCCAGTGGGGACGCTGATTTCCGATGCCTTCGGCTGGCGCAGCGCGTTCGGCATCCTGGCGCTGGTGGCCTTTGCCAAGGCGTTGCTGCTGTATGTCTACCTGCCGCAGACCCGCGTGCACAACGAGCAGGTCAGCCTGCGCTCGCAGTTCGGCATCCTGCGCAGCCCCTTGATGCAAGGGCATGTGCTGCTGTCGATCCTGGTGTTCAGTGGCATGTTCACCGCCTACACCTACCTGGCGGACATCCTCGAGCGCCTGGCCGGTTTCAACGGCACGCTGGTGGGTTGGTGCCTGATGGGCTTCGGCGCGGTGGGGCTGATCGGCAACTCGCTGGGCGGCCGCGCGGTGGACCGTCATCCGTTGCTGGCGTCCATGGGCTTTTGCGCCTTGATGATCGGCGGCATGGTGGCGCTGGTGCCGAGCATTCATTCGCCGGTGGGCCTGGCGGCGGCCATGGGTGTCTGGGGCGTGACCCAGGCGGCGCTGTTCCTGGTCAGCCATGTCCGCCTGATCAAGGCCGCGCCCCAGGCGCCGGCGTTTGCCGCGTCGTTGAACATCGCCGGGGCCAACCTGGGGATCGGCCTGGGCGCGATGGTCGGCGGCCGGGTAATCGACACCCTGGGGCTGGGCAGCCTGGGGGTTGCCGCCGCCGGTTTTATCCTGGTGTCGATCCTGCTGGCCCTGCTGTTGATGACCCTCAAGCCACAGGCCAGCTGCGTCTGATCCTCCTCAGGCGCCCATGGCGGTAAACAGCTCGCGGCGGGCGCCTTCGGTGATCGCCACGATGCCGGGGTGCTTGACCTTGCGTTCGACCGAAATGGCGTAGAACGACTCGCTGACCGCGTCGGTCTGGCCGATCAGTTGCACGCCGTACTGGCGCCGCACTTCGTCGGCGATCACGCTGGGGCTGATGAAGATCCCGCTGCCCGACTGGCCGAATGCCTGCATCAAGGCGCTGTCGTCGAACTCGCCGATGATCCTGGGTTGTATCTGCTGCTCGGCCAGCCAGCGCAGCAGGCGGCTGCGTACTACCGTTTCCTGCCCGGGAATCAGCAGCGGAGCGCCATGCAGGCTATGGGGGAAGTTCGTTCCATAGCGCTCGGCCAGTTCCTCGGTGGCAAAAAAGCTGATGCCGCATTCGCCGAGTTTCTGGCTGTAGCCCTTGATGTCCAGGTGCGAAGGCATGGGGCTGTCGGAGATCACCAGGTCCAGGCGCTGGATGGCCAGGTCGGCCAGCAGGCGTTCGAGCTTGTCTTCGCGGCAGGTGATGCGGATCGGTTCGTTCAGCTCCATGGTCGGGGCGATCAGGCGATAGACGATCGATTTGGGCACCACATCGGCCACGCCGACCCGGAACAGGATCTGCTGCTCGTTGGGCTGGGCCTGGAGCATGGCTTCCAGTTCGCCGCCCAGCTGGAACATCTGCTCGGCGTAGGGCAGGGTCTGGCGCCCGGCTTCGGTCAACTCCAGTTGCCGACCGACCCGGCGAAACAATTCGATGCCGTAGGTCTGTTCGAGCAGGGTGATCTGGCCGCTGATGGTTTGCGGGGTCAGGTTCAGTTGCTCGCAGGCCCGGACGATGCTGCCGGTCTTGGCGACGACCCAGAAGTAGTGCAGTTGGCGGTAATTGAGCATGGCTGGCTTTTATTCGTAAAAATCGAAGTATAGCTGTTAAAAATACGAATTTTCCTGAAGTGTTCACCTCCATAGAATGCCTCGCTATTGACGGGCTATCGTCTCGGCCCGGTCCGTTCTAACGAGGAAAGCGCAATGACCTATAAATCCATCGCCGCATCGTTGCTGGCGTTGTCGTTGATCACCCTTGCCGGTTGCGAGCAGGCAGAAAAAAGCGCGCAGCAGCTGTTGGGCAAGGCTGCGGAAAACGCCAAGCAGGCGATCGACGACACGCACAAGGCCGCCGAACAGGCGATCAGCGATGCGACCCAAGGCTTGATCAGCAAGCAGGAAAAGCCGGCGGATGAGGCCAAAGAAGCCACCTCGTCGTCCCAGGAAATCTGATTCCCCCATACCCCCCGACTCAGGACTGAGCCATGGAATACCTTTTACAACTCGCCGCCAGCCCCACCGCCTGGGTCGCCCTGGCAACCCTGGTGGTCATGGAAATCGTGCTCGGCATCGATAACCTGATCTTCATTTCGATCCTGACCAACAAGCTGCCCGAGCAACACCGGGCCAAGGCCCGGCGGATAGGTATCGGCATGGCCCTGATCCTGCGTCTGGCACTGCTCAGCACCATCGCCTTCATTGTGCAACTGACCGAGCCGGTGATCGATGTCTTCGGCCAGGTCTTCTCCTGGAAGGACATGATCCTGATCGCCGGCGGCCTGTTCCTGCTGTGGAAGGCCACCACGGAGATCCATCACAGCATGGACCCGGAGCCGCAGGACAGCAAAAGCAAGACCGCCGGCGTGTCCCTGGGGTTCGCTGCGGCGATCGGCCAGATCCTGATGCTGGACATGGTGTTCTCCATCGACAGCATCATCACCGCCGTCGGCATGACCGAGCACTTGCCGATCATGATCATCGCGGTGGTGGTGTCGGTACTGGTGATGCTGCTGGCGGCCGAGCCTCTGGCCAAGTTCATCAATGACAACCCGACGGTGGTCATGCTGGCCCTGGGCTTCCTGATCATGATCGGCATGACGCTGATCGCCGAAGGTTTCGGTGCTCATGTGCCAAAAGGTTATGTGTACGCGGCCATGGCCTTCTCGGCGGCCATCGAGGGGCTGAACATGCTGGCTCGTCGTGCCCGGCAGAAGCGGGTGGCGGCGGAGGCGGGAGTCGAAGCCTGATTCGCGGCAACAATCGACGGCGGCCTGTGTTCAAGGACACAGGTCGCTGTTTTTTATTGGGTAGGAGAAAAGGCGCCAGTCAATGCGCGGTGGCGTGATATCGGGCCGGTTTTGCGGTTTTCGCGGCGGGAGTCGGCAAACGCGGATGATGGTGTCGGCGAGCGATCCGCAGGACGCCCCAGAGCATGGCAGCGGCGACGGCCAGCCAGCCGCCGATCAGCATCAGGATTGTCGTTGTCAGGCTCATACATGCCTCCTTTTTGCCCTGTTCGGGGCACACACCCGTTGCCATGGACAGTCTAGTCGCGGATGTGTTTCAAGCCATTGACCAATAGTCGAGTGTCATCAGACTGTTTGCTCTATGGGGCGCAAATTACTGCGGCTTGACGCTATACCCTTGCTTCATGGCGCCCTATGATCAGCGTTTCGGCCGGGGTTCCTGGCTTGGCGTCTGCACAAGAGAGTCATGATGGAACTGATGTTTCTGCGATTTCGAACACTGTTGTTGGCGGGCGCCTGCGCCCTGACGCTGGCCGGTTGCGCCAGCAGCGTGCAGCCAGAGATTCAGCGCCTGCCCGAGCGGGTGGAACTCAATGGCGTGCCGTTTTTCCGCGGCGAAACCTATCAGAGCGGCCCGGGCACCCTGGCCAGCATGCTGTCCCAGCAAGGCATCGTGATCACCCCAGGCCTGCTGGACAAGCCGCTGCACCTGCCAGGCGCCGAGGCGAAGTTGCAGCAGAACATGCTGACCCTGGCGCGTGAGTACGGGATGGTGGTCTATCCGCTGGATAACAATTTAGCGGCGCTGCTGACCCAGGTTGCCGCGGGATACCCGGTGATGGTGCGTTACACCGAAGGCTCGGCGTTCTGGGCCGAACCTCGCTATGCCGTGCTGGCGGGCTATAACCGGCACAAGCGGACGGTGTTGTTGCGAGCGGGAATGAATCGTCGTCTGTTGATGGACTTTGCCAAGTTCGAATCAGCCTGGAGCAGTGCGGGGCACTGGGCGGTGCTGATTCAGGGGCCGACCCAGGTACCCGCCCAGGTCGATCGCCAGCGTTGGCTGAAGGCGGCCGATGAGTTGGCCCAGGCCGGGCAGGAGAACGCGGCAGCGCGGGCGACCAAGGCATTGAGCGCCAACTGAGGTTGCAGAAACGCTGACGGCGCCCAAGGGCGCCGTCTTTGAAGGGGCCGCAATCGACAGATCCGCGGCCTTTTTTGTGTCTGCCAGCTTCTACTCGGCAGTCTGGGCGACGCCGCTCTGACGACTTTTCAGGTTTTTGCTGGCCTTGTAGCTCAAGGCGGCGCCCGGTACCGAGCCGCTTTTACCGGTTTCCAGCCACTGGCGGATGCGGCCGGCATCGGCGAAGTGCGTGTATTTGCCAAAGGCGTCGAGAATCACCAGGGCGACCGGTCGGTTGCTCATGCTGGTCACCAGCACCAGGCAGTGGCCTGCTTCATCGGTAAAGCCGGTCTTGGTCAGCTTGATGTCCCAGTTGGCCCTGTTGACCAGGTGATCGGTATTGCGAAAGCCCAGGGTGTAGCTGGGTTTGCGGAACGCCACGGTCTTTTCCTTGGTGGTGCTCAGCTCGCTCAGCAGCGGGTATTTGCGCGCCGCCAGCAACAGTTTGCTCAGGTCCCGTGCGGTGGACACGTTATGGGCCGACAGGCCGGTCGGCTCGACATAGTGCGTGCTGGTCATGCCCAGTGCCTTGGCCTTGGCGTTCATGGCGGCAATAAAGGCTGCGTACCCGCCCGGGTAGTGGTGGGCGAGGCTGGCGGCGGCACGGTTTTCCGACGACATCAGGGCGATCAGCAGCATCTCCTTGCGCGGCAGCTCGCTCTTGAGCTTGACCCGGGAAAACACGCCTTTCATTTCCGGGGTGTTGCTGATGTCCACGGAGATGTATTCATCCAGCGGTTGTTTGGCGTCGAGTACGATCAGGCCGGTCATCAGCTTGGTCACCGACGCAATGGGCACGACAACGTCGGGATTGCTGGAATAAATGACTTTGTTGGTCTGCAGATCCAGCAGCATGGCGCTGCCGGAGGCAATATGCAGTTGGGAGGGGTCGCGCGGCGCTTCGGTGGTTTCGCGAGCGACGGCGCTCTGCGTGATAAGGGTGCCTGTAAATGCAAAAAATAGGCTCAGGATAGAAAGACGGATTTTCACGCGGGCGGACTCATGAAGTGGATATGCCGTTCTGCAACGGGCTGCTTTCAGAAAAACGTTACATTTTATGAGTATGTGCCAGGAAAGAGCTACACGCCTGTAGGTAAAGGGCTTCAGGTAAATTAAATTTCATCCTGTATCAGTTTTGTATCAGTTCGATCCTCTTTTTTCTGATGAGTAGATCATCCGTTGCAAGCGGGTTATTCGGTCCAGGTTTTCGGCGAGCAGAAACAAAGAACCCCGCCAATGGCGGGGTTCTTTTATCCGGGACATTTCCCTGCGTCAGTCGTGCAGCGTTTCTGCCGCGTACAAGGTGTTTTCCAGCAGGCAGGCGCGAGTCATCGGGCCGACGCCGCCCGGTACCGGGGTGATCCAGCCGGCACGGGGCAGGGCGGTCTCGTAGACCACATCGCCCACCAGCTTGCCGTCTTCCTGGCGGTTGATGCCGACGTCGATGACGATGGCGCCTTCCTTGATCCATTCGCCCTTGACCAGACCCGGCTTGCCGGCGGCCACGACCACCAGGTCGGCACGCCCGACGTGGCCGGCCAGATCCTTGGTGAAGCGGTGGGTAACAGTAACGGTGCAGCCGGCCAGCAGCAGCTCCATTGCCATTGGACGACCGACGATGTTGGAAGCGCCGACCACCACTGCATCCATGCCGTACAGATCGGCACCGGTGCTTTCCAGCAGGGTCATGATGCCTTTCGGCGTGCATGGGCGCAGCAAGGGGATGCGCTGGGCCAGGCGGCCGACGTTATAAGGATGGAAACCATCCACGTCTTTATCCGGACGGATGCGTTCCAGCAGTTTGGAGGCATCGAGGTGTTCGGGCAGTGGCAGCTGTAGCAGGACGCCATCGATGTTCGGATCATCGTTGAGGCGGTCGATCAGGCCGGCCAGTGCTTCTTGAGTGGTGTCTGTAGGCAAGTCATAGGCTTGTGAAAGAAAGCCGACCTCTTCGCAGTCTTTACGCTTGTGCGAGACATAAACCTGAGAGGCCGGGTCGCTGCCGACCAGGATCACCGCGAGGCCTGGAGTACGCAGGCCTTGCTCGCGACGCTCGGCGACACGTTTGGCGATCTGCTGGCGCAGGCTAGCGGCGATCGCTTTGCCGTCGATTAGTTGTGCAGTCATGACGCGTGATTAACCATCGAGAGGGAGAGAAAAAGAGAACGCATTCTCGCATGCCAGGACGTGAGGGCAAAGGCGCTTGGTCTGCAAATTCCCCTAACTCCTTTAATTAAATGAATTTTTTTCAAAAAAGAGTTGACGACCTAACGGCTCGCCTATAACATTCGTCGCACTTGTCGGGCACAGCCTAGCACTGGTTAAGAAGGTCGGGCAGAGTTGGTGTTTAGCTCGTAACGACTGAAAGCACTTAGTTTGTAATCATTAAAGAATACAGATTAATAAGGCGCCCGTAGCTCAGCTGGATAGAGCATCCGCCTTCTAAGCGGATGGTCGCAGGTTCGAGTCCTGCCGGGTGCGCCATTAGGCAGCTTTGGCACAAGTAACGCAACAACGCAATATGGTGGGCGTAGCTCAGTTGGTAGAGCACAGGATTGTGACTCCTGTTGTCGTGGGTTCGATCCCCATCGTCCACCCCATATTCCGAAAGGCGCCAGATTAATAGATAGTCTGGCGCCTTTGCTTTAAAAGCTTGATACGCGGACGTGGTGGAATTGGTAGACACACTGGATTTAGGTTCCAGCGCCGCAAGGTGTAAGAGTTCGAGTCTCTTCGTCCGCACCAATTAAGTAGCTATTTATATAGCAGATAACGGCGCAGCACCTGAAAAGGGCTGCGCCGTTTTCGTTTCAGAAGTCTGTATTTCGGCGGGGCGCAGGTAATGGGCCGATAAGGCGACGAAACACTCGTCCTTTTGTCGCTGGAATACTGAAGGTTTACCGGTCGGGCTGTGGTTTGGTCCGGCCATCAGGGATGTGATGCGCCATTCCTTCTATATATAGAAGCGTTGGTGCAGAGGCCCTGGTTTGATTCGCTGTATTTGCTCTCAGGGCGAGGCTGAACCGTTGGTCCCCGCCTTTAAATCGCCAGCTGTTTTTTTACCCGTTTTCAGTAGGGTGACTTCTTGAGTTTGACCCACTAGAATGCATGCCCTTGATTCTGGGGTCGGAAACGGCCGGCTAACGTCTGTGCAACGAGGAATATCCATGCAAGTTTCTGTTGAAAATACTTCTGCTCTTGAGCGCCGCATGAGCATCACCGTGCCGGCTGAGCGCATCGAGACACAGGTCAACAAGCGTCTGCAGCAGACTGCCCAAAAGGCCAAGATTCCAGGCTTCCGTCCTGGCAAAGTCCCAATGAGCGTGATCCGTCAGCGTTATGAAGCTGATGCGCGTCAAGAAGCTGTGGGCGACGTGATCCAGGCTTCCTTCTACGAAGCTGTTGTCGAGCAGAAGCTGAACCCGGCTGGCGCTCCTTCGGTTGAACCAAAGGTTCTGGAGAAGGGCAAGGACCTGGAATACGTTGCAACGTTCGAAGTGTTCCCTGAGTTCACCGTTGCCGGTTTCGAGTCCATCGCCGTTGAGCGCCTTAGCGCTGACGTGGCTGATGCCGACCTGGACAACATGCTGGAAATCCTGCGCAAGCAGAACATTCGCTTTGAAGTGGCCGACCGTGCCGCTCAAAACGAAGACCAGCTGAACATCGATTTCGTTGGCAAGGTCGACGGTGAAGTGTTCGCTGGCGGTTCCGCCAAGGGTACTCAGCTGGTGCTGGGTTCCGGCCGTATGATTCCAGGCTTCGAAGAAGGCCTGGTCGGCGCTAAAGCTGGTGAAGAACGCGTTCTGAACCTGACTTTCCCTGAGAACTACCAGAACCTGGACCTGGCTAACAAGGCCGCCGAGTTCACCGTGACCGTCAACACCGTTTCCGAGCCTAAGCTGCCAGAACTGACCGAAGAGTTCTTCGCTCAATTCGGTATCAAGGAAGCCGGTCTGGAAGGTTTCCGCGCCGAAGTTCGCAAGAACATGGAGCGTGAACTGCGTCAGGCCATCAAGTCCAAGGTCAAGAACCAGGTAATGGACGGCCTGCTGGCTGCCAACCCGATCGAAGTGCCTAAGGCTCTGCTGGATAACGAAGTGAACCGTCTGCGCGTTCAGGCTGTTCAACAGTTCGGTGGCAACATCAAACCTGATCAACTGCCGGCCGAGCTGTTCGAAGAACAAGCCAAGCGCCGCGTTGTGCTGGGTCTGATCGTGGCTGAAGTGGTCAAGCAATTCGATCTTAAGCCTGACGAAGCCCGCGTGCGTGAGCTGATCCAGGAAATGGCTTCTGCTTACCAGGAACCGGAGCAGGTCGTGTCCTGGTACTACAAGAACGAGCAGCAACTGAACGAAGTCCGTTCGGTTGTGCTGGAAGAACAAGTTGTGGATACTGTTCTGCAGAAAGCTAGCGTGACCGACAAATCGGTCTCTTACGAAGAAGCGGTCAAGCCGGTAGAAGCACCACAAGCCGACTGATTTTTTACTCGTTCGAAAATACACACCATAAGCCAGCCTTCGTGCTGGCTTATGCGTATTCAAGACATGACTATTTGGGAGTGACTGCAGGACATGTCCCGCAATTCTTATTATCAGCAGAGCTCTGACATCCAGGCCGCAGGCGGCCTGGTCCCGATGGTTATCGAGCAGTCCGCCCGTGGCGAACGCGCCTATGACATCTACTCGCGCCTCCTCAAGGAGCGGGTGATCTTCCTGATTGGCCCGGTAGAAGACTACATGGCCAACCTGGTTGCGGCACAATTGCTCTTCCTTGAAGCGGAAAACCCGGACAAGGACATCCATCTCTACATCAATTCGCCAGGCGGTTCGGTGACTGCGGGCATGTCGATCTACGACACCATGCAATTCATCAAGCCGGACGTTTCCACCATCTGCATCGGCCAGGCCTGCAGCATGGGGGCCTTCCTGCTTGCCGGTGGCGCAGCGGGCAAACGTCACTGCCTGCCTAACTCGCGGATGATGATTCACCAGCCATTGGGCGGTTTCCAGGGCCAGGCCTCGGATATCGACATCCATGCCAAGGAAATCCTGCACATCCGTTCGCGTCTGAACTCGCTGCTGGCTCATCACACCGGTCAGAGTCTCGAGACCATCGAGCGCGACACCGAGCGCGACAACTTCATGAGCGCAGAGCGTGCGGCTGAATACGGCCTGATCGACTCTGTGATCACCAAGCGTCAAATGCCTGCCTAAGCAACTCAAATGTAGGTGGTTGGTTAACCGGCCACCTGCGGACTTGAAAAAGCCCGCAATTGCCTTCATCTTGTGTTGCAAGCCTATCGGATTTGGATCGATCGAATGACTGACACCCGCAACGGCGAGGACAACGGCAAACTGCTTTATTGCTCCTTCTGTGGCAAAAGCCAGCATGAAGTACGCAAATTGATTGCCGGCCCCTCGGTCTTTATCTGCGACGAGTGCGTCGACCTGTGCAATGACATCATCCGTGAGGAGGTGCAGGAAGCACAGGCCGAGAGCAGCGCGCATAAATTGCCTTCGCCTAAAGAAATCAGCGGCATCCTTGATCAGTATGTGATTGGTCAGGAACGTGCGAAAAAGGTTCTGGCGGTAGCGGTATACAACCACTACAAGCGCCTCAACCAGCGTGACAAAAAGAATGACGAGGTCGAACTGGGCAAGAGCAACATCTTGCTGATCGGCCCTACAGGTTCGGGCAAGACTCTGTTGGCAGAGACCCTGGCGCGCCTGTTGAATGTACCGTTCACCATTGCCGACGCCACCACCCTGACCGAAGCCGGTTATGTGGGTGAGGACGTCGAGAACATCATTCAGAAACTGCTGCAGAAGTGCGATTACGATGTAGAGAAAGCTCAAATGGGCATCGTCTATATCGATGAAATCGACAAGATTTCCCGCAAGTCTGACAACCCTTCGATTACCCGTGACGTTTCGGGCGAAGGCGTGCAGCAGGCACTGTTGAAACTGATCGAAGGCACTGTGGCTTCCGTTCCGCCTCAAGGTGGTCGCAAGCATCCGCAGCAAGAGTTCCTGCAGGTCGATACGCGCAACATCCTGTTCATCTGCGGTGGTGCGTTCTCGGGTCTGGAGAAGGTTATTCAGAACCGTTCGACTCGCGGCGGCATTGGCTTCAATGCTGAAGTGCGCAGCAAGGAAGAGGGCAAGAAGGTCGGCGAATCCCTGCGTGAAGTCGAACCGGACGATCTGGTCAAGTTCGGCCTGATTCCGGAGTTCGTGGGCCGTCTGCCAGTTCTGGCGACCCTGGACGAGCTGGATGAAGCTGCGTTGATCCAGATCCTCACCGAGCCGAAAAACGCCTTGACCAAGCAGTATGCCAAGTTGTTCGAGATGGAAGGCGTCGATCTGGAGTTCCGTACCGATGCCCTCAAGTCGGTCGCCAAGCGTGCGCTTGAGCGCAAGACTGGTGCTCGCGGATTGCGTTCGATTCTCGAAGGCGTGTTGCTCGACACTATGTACGAAATCCCCTCGCAGTCCGAGGTGAGTAAAGTAGTGATCGACGAAAGCGTTATAGAAGGTAAGTCCAAGCCACTGTATATCTATGAAAACAGTGAGCCGACTGCCAAGGCAGCCCCGGACGCCTAAGCGCCGGACTGCTGGTTTGACAGAAGGGGCCTTCGGGCCCCTTTGCTTTTACTGCCTTTAAAGTACTGTCTTTGAGCTTGTTTTTTTTCGAGGCAGCCCCCATCTTGGTTTCAAGCTTACTTCCATCTGTTTACGGCCTTATGGCCGCCGTAGAGGCGAAATCATGAAGACAACCATCGAATTGCCTCTCTTGCCATTGCGTGATGTCGTGGTTTATCCGCACATGGTTATCCCGCTGTTCGTGGGGCGCGAGAAGTCTATCGAAGCCCTCGAGGCCGCGATGACGGGCGACAAGCAGATTCTTCTGTTGGCTCAGAAAAATCCTGCTGATGATGATCCCGGTGAAGATGCACTCTATCGCGTAGGTACCATTGCCACTGTTCTGCAATTGCTCAAGTTGCCCGACGGCACCGTCAAAGTACTGGTCGAGGGCGAGCAGCGGGGCGCTGTGGAGCGTTTCAGCGAAGTGGATGGCCACTGCCGTGCCGAAGTCGCCCTGATCGACGAGGTGGACGCTCCCGAGCGTGAGTCGGAAGTCTTCGTCCGCAGCCTGTTGTCCCAGTTCGAGCAGTACGTACAGTTGGGCAAGAAAGTCCCTGCCGAAGTGCTGTCGTCCCTCAACAGCATCGATGAGCCGAGCCGCCTGGTAGACACCATGGCCGCCCACATGGCGCTGAAAATCGAGCAGAAGCAGGAAATTCTCGAAATCATCGATCTGTCGGCGCGTGTCGAACACGTACTGGCGTTGCTGGATGCGGAAATCGATCTGTTGCAGGTCGAGAAGCGCATTCGCGGTCGTGTGAAGAAGCAAATGGAGCGCAGCCAGCGCGAGTACTACCTGAATGAGCAGATGAAGGCCATTCAGAAAGAGCTGGGCGACGGTGACGAAGGCCACAACGAAGTCGAGGAGCTGAAAAAGCGCATCGACGCCGCCGGCTTGCCAAAGGACGCCCTGGCCAAGGCCCAGGCCGAGCTGAACAAGCTCAAGCAAATGTCGCCGATGTCGGCCGAAGCCACAGTGGTGCGTTCCTACATCGACTGGCTGGTTCAGGTGCCGTGGAAGGCGCAGAGCAAGGTTCGCCTGGACCTGGCGCGCGCCGAAGACATCCTCGATGCCGATCACTATGGCCTGGAAGAAGTCAAAGAACGGATTCTCGAATACCTCGCCGTGCAAAAGCGCGTGAAGAAGATTCGTGGTCCGGTACTGTGCCTGGTAGGGCCTCCTGGGGTCGGTAAAACCTCCCTGGCGGAGTCGATTGCCCACGCCACTAACCGTAAATTCGTGCGCATGGCCCTCGGCGGCGTGCGCGATGAGGCGGAAATTCGTGGCCATCGTCGTACCTACATTGGTTCGATGCCGGGAAGATTGATTCAAAAGATGACGAAAGTGGGTGTTCGCAACCCGCTGTTCCTGCTCGATGAAATCGACAAGATGGGCAGCGACATGCGTGGCGATCCGGCTTCGGCATTGCTCGAAGTGCTCGACCCCGAGCAGAACCACAACTTCAACGACCACTATCTGGAAGTCGATTACGACCTCTCCGATGTGATGTTCCTCTGCACCTCCAACTCGATGAATATTCCGCCAGCGTTGCTGGACCGGATGGAAGTGATTCGTCTGCCGGGTTACACCGAGGACGAGAAGATCAACATCGCGGTCAAATACCTGTCGCCGAAGCAGATCCAGGCCAACGGCCTGAAGAAAGGTGAGCTGGAATTCGACGAAGAAGCCATTCGCGACATCATCCGTTACTACACCCGCGAAGCCGGTGTGCGTGGGCTGGAGCGCCAGATTGCCAAGGTTTGCCGCAAGGCGGTCAAGGAGCATGCGCTGGAAAAACGCTTCTCGGTGAAGGTCACTTCCGACCTGCTGGAGCATTTCCTCGGCGTGCGCAAATTCCGCTACGGCCTGGCCGAGCAGCAGGATCAGATCGGTCAGGTAACGGGCCTGGCCTGGACCCAGGTCGGTGGTGAGCTACTGACCATCGAAGCGGCCGTGGTGCCTGGCAAAGGTCAATTGATCAAGACCGGTTCGCTGGGTGACGTGATGGTCGAATCGATCACTGCAGCACTGACGGTGGTGCGTAGCCGTGCGAAGAGCCTGGGGATTCCCCTGGACTTCCACGAGAAGCGCGACACCCATATCCATATGCCGGAAGGGGCGACCCCGAAAGATGGCCCTAGTGCTGGCGTAGGCATGTGCACGGCCCTGGTTTCGGCACTGACCGGCATCCCGGTGCGGGCTGATGTGGCCATGACCGGGGAAATTACCCTGCGTGGTCAAGTGTTGGCGATCGGTGGTTTGAAAGAGAAACTTCTTGCAGCACATCGCGGTGGAATCAAGACTGTCATCATTCCAGAAGAAAATGTGCGCGATTTGAAGGAAATTCCTGACAATATCAAGCAGGATCTGCAAATTAAGCCAGTTAAATGGATTGACGAAGTCCTCCAAATTGCGCTGCAATACGCGCCGGAGCCCTTGCCGGATGTGGCTCCCGAGATAGTTGCAAAGGATGAAAAACGCGAGTCTGACTCTAAGGAAAGAATTAGCACGCATTAGTACGCATTAGCCTGGGGGGCTTCCTTGACAGCTTTTTAGAGCCCTTGTTATAAAGCGGCTCTTAAGTGTCTGTAGGCCATTCAGCACTGGTTTTTGCTTTCACCAAAAAACTTAGAATCATACTCAAATAGATATATAAGGGGACTTAGAGTGAACAAGTCGGAACTGATTGATGCTATCGCTGCATCTGCTGATATCCCGAAAGCTGCTGCTGGCCGTGCGCTGGATGCAGTAATCGAATCCGTCACTGGCGCTCTTAAGGCTGGCGACTCCGTTGTACTGGTTGGTTTCGGTACTTTCTCTGTTACCGATCGTCCTGCTCGCATTGGTCGTAACCCACAGACCGGTAAGACGCTGGAAATCGCTGCAGCCAAAAAACCAGGTTTCAAAGCAGGTAAAGCACTGAAAGAAGCTGTTAACTAAGCTTCCTTCAAGCCTTTGCCTACCCGGGTCGGGGTCTTTCCCGACCTGGCAGCGGAGCGGTAGGGCAGCCGGTTAGAAATCCGGTTTGTCACATCGGGGATCGAAGGTTCGAACCCCTGTCCGCTTCGCCAGTTACGAGAAAGGCGCATCCTCGGATGCGCCTTTCTTCTATCCGGACTCTACCCACGCTCCACGGTTGCCTAATTTGAAGTACAACCGTTTCTGGGGGACGCATGCTGCAGAATATCAGGGACAATTCACAAGGCTGGATTGCCAAGACCATTATCGGGGTCATCGTCGTACTGATGGCGCTGACCGGTTTCGATGCCATTTTTCAAGCCACTTCCACCAGTCAGGACGCGGCGAAGGTCAATGGTGAAGAAATCACCCAGAATGAGCTGAGCCAGGCGGTTGATATGCAACGCCGTCAGCTCATGCAACAACTGGGCAAGGATTTCGATGGTTCCTTGCTCGACGAGAAGCTGCTGCGTGAAGCGGCTCTCAAAGGTCTGATCGACCGCAAGCTGCTGCTGCAAGGCGCGGAAAACTCCAAGTTCGCCTTCTCTGACGCCGCTCTGGACCAGGTGATCCTGCAAACGCCGGAATTCCTGGTGGACGGCAAGTTCAGCCCTGAGCGTTTCGACCAGGTGATCCGTCAGCTAGGCTATAGCCGGATGCAGTTCCGTCAGATGCTGGCTCAGGAAATGCTGATCGGTCAGGTGCGCGCCGGTCTGGCTGGCAGCGGTTTTGTCACAGATGCACAGGTGCTGGCATTCGCTCGCCTGGAAAAGCAGACCCGCGATTATGCTTCCCTGACCATCAAGGCCGACCCGGCGGCAGTCAAGCTGACCGACGACGAGGTCAAGGCTTACTACGACGAACACGCCAAGGAATTCATGTCGCCGGACCAGGTGGTCATCGACTACCTGGAATTGAAGAAGGCCTCCTTCTTCGATCAGGTCAGCGTCAAGGACGAAGACCTGCAGGCGCTGTATCAGAAAGAAACCGCCAACCTGTCCGAGCAGCGTCGTGCCGCGCACATCCTGATCGAAGTGAACGACAAGGTGAACGAAGCACAGGCCAAGGCCAAGATCGAAGAGATCCAGGCGCGCCTGGCCAAGGGTGAAAGCTTCGAGGCGCTGGCCAAGGAGTTCTCCCAGGACCCGGGTTCGGCAAACAACGGTGGTGACCTCGGTTATGCCGGCCCTGGCGTCTATGACCCGGCCTTCGAGGAAGCGCTGTACGCCTTGAACAAGGATCAGGTTTCGGCACCGGTTCGCACCGGTTTCGGTTTCCACCTGATCAAGCTGCTGGGCGTCGAGGCACCTGAAGTACCGAGCTTTGCCAGCCTGAAAGACAAGCTGACCCGCGAGCTGAAAACCCAGCAGGTCGAGCAGCGTTTTGTCGAGGCGACCAAGCAACTGGAAGACTCCTCGTTCGAAGCCTCGGATCTGGCCCAGCCGGCTCAAGAGCTGAAACTGACCGTGCACACTTCCGCTCCATTCGGGCGTGAAGGGGGCGAGGGCATTGCTGCCAACCGCGCTGTGATTCAGGCTGCTTTCAGCCCTGAAGTGCTGGATGAAGGCGCCAACAGCACCGCCATTGAACTGGATCCGGAAACCGTAGTGGTCCTGCGCGCCAAAGAGCACCGCAAGCCAGAGCAACTGCCGCTGGAAAGCGTCGCCAGCAGCATCCGCACGCAATTGGCCAAGGAGCACGCCAGTGCTGCCGCCAAGGCCAAGGCCGATGCCTTGATCGCCAGCCTGCGTGAAGGCAAGACTGCGCTGAAGGCGCCTGTCGATGGCCAGAACTGGAAGGTTTCCGAAGCGGTGACCCGCAACCAGGAAGGCGTCGAGCCGATCGTGTTGCAGGCTCTGTTCCGCATGGCCAAGCCAGCGGCCAAGGACAAGCCGACCTTCAGCAGCGTGACCCTGCCGAACGGCAGCCTGGTAGTCCTGCAGCTCAATGGTGTGAACGAAGCCGCTGCACCGACCGACGAAGAAAAGGCTCAGTACCGCCGCTTCCTCGCCTCGCGTATGGGGCAGCAAGACTTCGCGGCGTACCGCAAGCAGTTGGAAAACCAGGCTGACATCAAGCGCTTCTAATGCCTGACTGAAGTAACAAACAGAGACCCCGGCCAACGCGCCGGGGTTTTTGTTTTCAGCGTATGGTGGGGAAACCATGGCGTCGGGCATTTACGGCCGCTAACAGACATGCCAGCAACAGGCCGATGATCACCCAGGGAAACGACAATACGCCTGGGCCTTCCAGCAGTACGCCTCCCACCAGCCCGCCGCCGGCGATGGCCAGGTTCCAGGCTGTCACCAGCATCGACTGCGCCGCATCGGCAGCAGTCCCGGCAGCCTTGGCCAGCGCGGTTTGCAGTAACGTGGCCAGGCCCCCGAACGACAATCCCCAGAGGGCTGTCGAGGCATAGACCGCCATCGGCGTATCGGCCTGGAACGCCAGCAGCAGCGCCGAAAGACCGAACAGGACGCAACTGACGAGTACCAGTTGACGCAACCAGCGATCGATCAGCAGGCCGACGATCCAGATGCTCAGCACCGCGGTCAACCCGAATACCAGCAACACCCGGTCGATCTGCCCACCGATGCCGGCCGGCTCCAGAAACGGTGCGATGTAGGTGTAAAGGATGTTGTGGCCCAGGACATAAGCGAAGGTCACGAACAGCACCGGCTTGACCCCGGGCAAGGCGAACACGCCCGAGAGCGGCAAGCGTTTGTCGGCGCGCTGGCCGGGAAAGTCCGGTACCTGCCAGCGCACCCAACCGAGCAACAACAGCGTCAGCAGGGTCATCAGCGCAAAGCTCACCCGCCAGCCCACCAACGTACCGAGCAGCGTGCCCGCGGGGATCCCCAGGGACAGCGCCAATGGTGCGCCAAGCATGGCCACGGCGATGGCCCGACCCTGCAGGTGCGGTGCGACCATGCGGCTGGCATATCCGGCCAGCAGGGCCCAGAGCAGCCCGGCGAATATCCCGGCAAAAAAACGCGCGACCAGGATCAGGCTGTAGTGGGTGGAGAACGCGGTGACACTGTTGACCAGCGCAAAACCGCCTATCGCGATCATCAGCAAGGGCCTGCGGCGCCAGCCCTGGGTGAGGATCACCAGCGGGATCGCCGCCAGTAACGAGCCGATGGCGTACAGCGTGACCAGTTGGCCGATCAGCGCCGGCGAAACCGCCAGGTCCTGGCTCATCTGCGGCAGCAGGCCCGCAGGCATGGCTTCGGTAAGGATGGTGATGAACCCGGCGGTCGCCAGCGCCAGCAGGCCGCTCAGCGGAAGTCGGTCGTGACGTCTGGATTCAATGTCCAGTACGTCGACGGTGGCAAGAGGTTCGGTCATGGTCTGGTCTCGGGCTCGCTACAGGTTCTGGGAAATGAGGAGGCTGAGCGTAGAGCGCTGTGGCCAAGAGAAAAATAGGCTAAGGTTCCGAACTTATCGGACATCCATGTCCGCAATGGCGAGGTCGGCGATGGACTGGTTGAGCAATATCTCGGTCTTCCTGCAAGTGGCGAAAACCCGCAGTTTTACCGAGGCGGGGCGGTTGTTGGGGGTATCGTCTTCGGCTGTCGGCAAGAGCATCGCGCGGCTCGAGGAGCGCCTGGAGACCCAACTGTTTCATCGCAGTACCCGCAGCATCACCCTGACCGCCGAAGGTGCAAGTTTTCTTGAGCGCTGCCGCCGGATTGTCGCCGAGGTCGAGGCGGCCGAATTCGATCTGTGCAAGTCTTCCAATGCTCCGCGGGGCAAGCTGCGGGTCAGCCTGCCGCAGGTTCATGGCCTGGTGATGCCGGTGTTGGTGGAGTTCATGCAGCGTTATCCAGAGATCGAACTGGATATCGTGCTGACGGACCGCATAGTGGATGTCGTGGAAGAGGGGTTCGACGCCGTGATACGTACCGGCAGCCCCGGTGACTCACGGCTGGTGGCCCGGTCCTTGGGGCAGTACCGCCTGGTGCTGGTGGGGACGCCTGAGTACTTTCGCGAGCATGGCGTTCCGCAGACGCCCGAGGACTTGGCTAACCACGGGTGTTTGCGGCATACCTTTCACAACACGGGGAAGGTCGAGCATTGGCCATTGCGACGAGCGGTCGACGCCCCGGAACCGCTGTTACCGACACGTTTTGTCAGTACCTCTATCGAAGCGCTGGACCACGCGGTACGGTGTGGCCTGGGGATCGCCTGCCTGCCCGATTTCATGGTTCACGAAGCGGTCGAGCGAGGCGAGTTGCAGCGGGTGCTGGACGAGCACCTCGAGCACAACGGCACCTTCTGGCTGCTCTGGCCTGCGAGCCGGCACACCGCCGCCAAGCTGCGGGTATTCATCGATCATCTGTGTACGCGACTTTTTCCGGCAAACCGTGGTCAGTAACCTTGTATTAACCTTAAGACACTAATCCGCGCGCCCTGTGGCCTCGAACTGTTGCACAATACGCCCCGGACCGTTTTCCTCAGGATTTTCGATGCATAGATCATTTCACCTGCGTGCCGCCGGGTTGACGCTGCTACTGGCGGCCGTCGCCGGTTGTTCGTCGCAGAAGACCGCCATTTACGAGCATGAAAACTTCGATGACTCCGGCACCTTTTCGCGCAATTACCCGGTGAGTGACACGGCGTCCTGCGAGGCCGCCCGTCGCGCCTTGCTCAGCCAGGGCTACATCATCACCAGCAGCGATCCGAAACTGGTCAGTGGTCACAAGAGCTTCCAGCAGACGGGCGAAACCCACATGGAGATCAGCTTCAGCGTGGTATGCGCCCAGGACGGCAGCACCAATCACCGCTCCACGGTGTTCGCCAACGCCCTGCAGGACCGTTATGCCCTGAAGAAGGTCAACAACTCGGCGAGCCTGGGGGTGGGCGTGCTGGGTTCGGTGTCGATGCCGATCGGCTCGACCGACGACTCGATGGTCAAGGTCGCCAGCGAGACGGTTTCCTCGGCGAAGTTCTACGAGCGTTATTTCGCCCTGGTGGAGCTGTTCCTGCCGCAGGAAGCGAAAAAGGCCGCGCACATCATCGAGCAGCCGAAGACTGATCTGGGCATGCCCGAACCCAAGCCTGCCGAGCCTGCCGCAGCACCAGCCCCGGCGCCCGTGACGCCGCAACCGGCACCTGTCGTACCGCCTGCTGTCCCGGCTGCCGAACCGACTCCGGCCACTCCGCCCGTTGCGCCACCCGCATCGAACTTCTCGGAACCGCTAGCGCCACCCGCGGAAGCGGCGCCCATCGCGCCGAGCGCACCTGCCGAGCCGACGCCGGCCACTGAGATCGTTACCCCGCCTCCCGCCAGCACCTTGCCGGCCCCGACAGAGCCGATTCCGGCACTGCCACAGTAAGCATCTGCGGATAGCTGCGGGATCGCCCCTGGTGTCGATCCCGCGGTTGCCGAGCCTCTCTGAAGATTTCTTTGCCTGCTCGCAGGTAAATCCGTTGCCAGCTGCTACGTTCCATTTGAGGGACGGAGATTGCGCACGGTATTTTTTCTGTCATACCGGCACTTTATGCTAACGGCTAAGTCAGTAAGAAGACTACTCAGCACGCAGGTTGCCTACGCCCCACCCACAAGCCACACACAAGGAGTCCGCCATGGACGATTACCAAGAAGAACTGCTGGAATTCCAGGCCTTTGAACTGGACCCACTGGAACCCGCAGAAGACGCCACCGAGCTGTAACGCCGGTGGCGTTTTTTTTCAGGCGGACTGCCGGTGGCTGCGACGAAATTCACCCGGTGTCTGGCCGCTCCAGCGCTTGAAGGCGCGTTGAAAGGCCTCGGCTGAGGCAAACCCCAACAGATAGGCAATTTCCCCGAAGGCCAGTTCGGTATCGCGAATGTAGGTCATGGCCAGATCGCGGCGAGTGTCGTTGAGAATGGCGCGAAACTGCGTCCCTTCCTCGGCGAGTTTGCGGCGCAGGGTCCAGGTTGGCAGCTTCAGGCGTGCCGCCACTTCTTCCAGGTCGGGCTCCCGGCCACCATTGAGCAAAGGCCCCAGCAACTGAGTGATGCGTTCACGCAGGCTGCGGGTGCGGGTCAGTTGCTCCAGTTCCCGTTCACAGAGTTGCAGCAGATGGCGCCAGGTGCTGGGGCAGTGCTCGACATTGCGCTGGGCCAGGGTGGCCTGGCTCAGGCGCAGCTGATTGTGCTCGGCGCCGAACAGGATCGGGCAATCCCCCAGGCTGTTGTAGCAGTCGCGGTAATCGGTCTGGGCAAACTCGATCTCGAAGCGTTCGGCCTTGACCGGCGAGCCGAGGCTACTCAGTTGCTGGAGCCAACCGGCCAGGATCGAATCCACCACGAAGCGGTTGTAGGCGTTGTAGGGGCTGATGGAGTAGAAACGCAGCCAGGCGCCGTCGGCGTCTTCATGGAGGCTCGACTGGCCGCGATAGTTCGAGCCATACAGGGCTTCGAAACGGGTCAGGCAGCGTGCGGCCTCGCGTACGGTCGGTGCCTGGGCGGCGGTGACGCCCGCCAGCCCGGCCTGGCTCAGGCGGCTGAGCTGGCCCATGCGCAACCCCAGCGCCGGATCGCCAGTCAGTTGAATCGCCGCGTGGCCCAGGCGCATGTAACGGGGAATCGACAACCGCGCCCCGGCCTCGGCCAGGCGCGCGGTATCCAGTCCGTATTGTTCCAGCAGCGGCTGCGGATCGAGGCCATGGCTGCGCACGGCGTCGGCCAGGCTATGGACGAAGCCCACCGAAAGGTCTCCGAGGCGCATCGGCTGGGGCTTCATGGATTTACAACCAGATATTCAGCAAACGCGCGCCACGGGCATCGCCATCGGCGAAGTGCTCGCCGTTGCTGTTGATGAAACTTTGCCCGGCGCTGCCCTGATCCCAGAACTGACCGCGCAGAAACACGCTGACGCCAGCGCTGGCCAGGCTGCTGGGCGCGCGGCTGGTCAGGGTCAGGCGACGCCAGGCTTCGCCTTCGCTGACTTCTTCAGGCTTGAGGCTGACCTCGCTCGGGGTCGAGAGGTTCTTGTAGCCGCGCCACGGCCTGTCCCAGGCGCCACGGCCCATGACGAAGGCCGGGACCGCCACCAGTTGCGCGCCCTGGGCGTTGAGCTTGCGGTAGTTGTCCGGATACCAGCTGTCGCTGCCGATCAGCACGCCCAGGCGGCCGGCCGGGGTGTCGACCACCTGGACAGCCTGGTCGGCGCTGGCCTGGATAAAACCGCGCTCGTCGAAGGTCGGGTACAGCTGACGCTGCGGCTGGCCGATCGGCAGGCCATCGCTGCCGAAGACCAGGGTGGTGTTGTACAGCGCGCCGCTGCCGATGCGCAGGTTGCTGCCTTCGATCACCGGTTCCGGCAGGACAATGGAGCCCGCCACCAGGGTGATGCCAAATTCCTTGGCCAGGCCGCCGAACAGCCGCTGGTACTGCTCGGCCATGCTCCTGGCCTTCATCCGCAGGTGCGCGTCGTTCAGGCGATTGTCACCCTTGGCGGTGATCAGGGCGCGCAGGAAGGGCAGGGGGTTGCTCACCGCCAGCCAGTTCATCGCCTCTTTCAGGCTGGCGGCCTGGTACAGCTCGTTTTTCTCGCCGCTGACCATCAGCCAGGTGCCGATGTGCTCCGGCAGCACCACCACGGTCTTTTCGTTCAGCAGCCCCTGGTCCCGGGCCTGTTGCAGGTAGGCCGCGAGCTTGCGGTGCAGGCGCTCGGGGCTCTGGTAATCGGTGGGGAACAGCTCGGGCTGGATGCCCAGCAGGTTGCCGTGATCGGCGGGGGTGCCCTGGTCCACCGCGAGCTGGATGCGCAGGTCGGACAGGTAATGACCGATCGGCCGCTCGCGGGTCCACAGGGTGTAGCTGGTCAGGGCGGCAATCAGGGCCAGGGTGAAGGTGAAGTAAAGAAGTTTGCGCATGGGAAGACAGTCGGCAGCCGTGTGCGGGATTCGCTGACTAGGGTAGGGCCCATGTCCACGATTGCCAAGGGCGGGCTGCGCATTTGGATCAATAAGTTGTCAGTTACGGTCATTGAGCGCCTTGGGGGCTGCTCTTAGTCTGTCGAACATGACCGACGGAGGCCGCAGAGCTTCCGCATTTTTTCCGTGATCGTTCGATGTGGAGTTACCGATGGCCGCCGCTCACTACCCGCATTTGCTGGCCCCGCTGGACCTGGGCTTTACCACCCTGCGCAACCGTACCCTGATGGGCTCGATGCACACCGGCCTGGAAGAAAAGCCCGGCGGTTTCGAACGCATGGCCGCCTACTTCGCCGAGCGGGCCCGCGGTGGCGTGGGCCTGATGGTGACCGGCGGCATCGGCCCCAACGACGAAGGCGGCGTGTACTCCGGCGCGGCCAAGCTGACCAGCGAAGAAGAGGCGCTCAAGCACCGTATCGTCACCCGCGCGGTCCACGAGGCGGGTGGCAAGATCTGCATGCAGATCCTCCACGCCGGGCGTTATGCCTACAGCCCGAAGCAGGTGGCGCCGAGCGCGATCCAGGCGCCGATCAACCCGTTCAAGCCCAAGGAGCTGGACGAAGAGGGCATCGAGAAGCAGATCCGCGACTTCGTCACCTGCTCGACCCTGGCGCAGCAGGCCGAGTACGACGGCGTCGAGATCATGGGTTCCGAAGGCTACTTCATTAACCAGTTCCTCGCCGCGCACACCAACCACCGTACCGACCGCTGGGGCGGCAGCTACGAAAACCGCATGCGCCTGCCGGTGGAAATCGTCCGCCGTGTGCGCGAAGCGGTAGGCCCGAACTTCATCATCATCTTCCGCCTGTCGATGCTCGACCTGGTGGAAGGCGGCAGCACCTGGGAAGAAATCGTGCAACTGGCCAAGGCCATCGAGCAGGCCGGCGCGACGCTCATCAATACCGGTATCGGCTGGCACGAAGCGCGGATCCCGACCATCGCCACCAAGGTGCCACGTGCCGCCTTCAGCAAGGTCACGGCCAAGCTGCGCGGTTCGGTATCCATCCCGCTGATCACCACCAACCGTATCAACACCCCGGAAGTGGCCGAGCAGATCCTCGCCGAAGGCGATGCCGACATGGTCTCCATGGCGCGGCCGTTCCTCGCCGACCCGGAGTTCGTCAACAAGGCGGCCGCGGGTCGTGGCGATGAAATCAACACCTGCATCGGCTGCAACCAGGCCTGCCTGGACCACACCTTCGGCGGCAAGCTCACCAGTTGCCTGGTCAACCCGCGGGCCTGCTACGAGACCGAGCTCAACTACCTGCCGGTGCAGCAGATCAAGAAGATCGCCGTGGTCGGCGCCGGCCCCGCCGGGCTGTCCGCCGCGACCGTGGCGGCCGAGCGCGGCCATCAGGTGACGCTGTTCGATTCGGCCAGCGAAATCGGCGGCCAGTTCAATGTCGCCAAGCGCGTGCCGGGCAAGGAGGAGTTCTTCGAAACCCTGCGCTACTTCAAGCGCAAGCTGCAGACCACTCACGTCGAGCTGTGCCTGAATCGTCGGGTCGATGTCGAGCAACTGGTGGCCGGCGGTTATGACGAAATCATCCTGGCCACCGGTATCGCGCCGCGCACGCCGGCGATCCCGGGCGTCGACCACGCCAAGGTCCTGAGCTACCTGGACGTGCTGCTGCAGCGCAAACCGGTGGGCCAGAAAGTGGCGGTGATCGGGGCAGGCGGCATCGGCTTCGACGTCTCCGAATTCCTCGTGCATCAGGGCGTGGCCACCAGCCAGGACCGTGAGGCGTTCTGGAAGGAATGGGGCATCGACACGCACCTGGAGGCCCGTGGCGGTGTCGCCGGCATCAAGCCCGAGCGTCATGCCCCGGCGCGCCAGGTGTTCCTGTTGCAGCGCAAGACCTCCAAGGTCGGTGACGGCCTGGGCAAGACCACCGGCTGGATCCACCGTACCGGCCTGAAGAACAAGCAGGTGCAGATGCTCAACAGCGTCGAGTACTTGAAGATCGACGACGCCGGCCTGCATATCCGCATCGGCGAGAGCGGCGAGCCGCAGGTGTTGCCGGTGGACAATATCGTGATCTGCGCCGGCCAGGACCCGCTGCGCGAATTGCACGAAGGCCTGGTGGCCGCCGGGCAGAACGTGCACCTGATCGGTGGCGCCGACGTGGCCGCCGAACTGGACGCCAAGCGCGCGATCAACCAGGGCTCGCGTCTGGCTGCTGAACTCTGATCCACCGGCAATCAAGGCCACCGGGATTCTGCGAAGAGTCCCGGTGGCTTTTTTATGTCTGTTCCGACTTGCCCGCGATAGCTCCCCTGAGGCTGGTAAACTTGCCGCCTTCTTCATTCAGAACCCGTCCGCGATGCATTGCCTTCCCGCTGCCGTTCCAGCCCGCCCATGAGCCTTGGACCTTTTCACTGGCTGCCGAGCGCACCCTTGCAACCCCTGGCCCTCGACTGGCTGTCCCGCGCCGGGGTAGAGGTGGCGGTCCTGCGCCTGGACCAGATCGACCCGCTGATCTCCGGCAACAAGTGGTTCAAGCTCGCCCCGCATCTGGCGGCGGCTGGCGAGGCCGGCTCTCGGGGCATCATCAGCCTGGGCGGTGCTCACTCCAATCACCTGCATGCGTTGGCGGCCGCCGGCAAACGTTTCGGTTTCGCCACCGTGGGGCTGCTGCGTGGCCATCCGCAGGACACGCCCACCGTGCTCGACCTGCAAGGCTTCGGCATGCAGTTGCACTGGCTCGGTTACGCCGGCTACCGGGCACGGCATGAGCCAGGGTTCTGGCAGCCCTGGCAGGCGCAGTACCCTGAATTGTTCCCGGTGGCGGAGGGCGGTGGCGGCCTGCTCGGGGCGAGCGGCTGCATGCCGCTGGTGAAGCAGGTGCGCAGCCAGTTGAATGCCTTGGGCTGGGACGACTATCACGGCTGGTGGCTGGCCGCCGGCACCGGCACCACCCTGGCCGGGCTGGTGTTGGGGGAGGCCGGCGCCCACCCAGTGTATGGCGCCATGGCAGTGCCGGACGATCACGGTGTCGCGCAACAGGTGGCGGCTATTGTGTGGGAGGCGGGCTTGCAGGCCGCGAGTTATGAACTGTTCGACAGCAGTCGCGGCGGTTTCGCCAAGGTCGACCCGCTGCTGCTGGCGTTTATCGAGCAGAGCGAACGCCACAGCGGCATCCCCCTGGAGCCGCTGTACACCGGCAAGGCCTTGCTGGCCCTCAAGCAACAGGTGGCGGCCGGGCGCTTTGCCGCCGGCAGCCGCCTGGTCTTCGTGCACACCGGCGGCTTGCAGGGCCGCCGGGGTTTCACCGCGCCGGCGCAGCCTTAGCCGCCCTTGGGCAGCATGCGTTGCAGGGTGTTGTCGCGCATAAAGTAATGGTGGTAAAGCCCGGCCACCGCATGCAGCCCGATCAGCCAATAGCCGGCGGTGCCCAGCAACACGTGCCAGCCTTCGACCTGCTTGGCGAACTGTTTGTCTTCAGCCACCAGCAGCGGCAGGTCGATACCGTAGAACATCACCTGATGGCCTTCGGCGCTGGTGATCAGCCAGCCGAGGATCGGCATGGCGATCATGAACAGGTACAAAGCCCAGTGCATCAGCTTGGCCAGGATCATCTGCCAGCTCGGCGGCGTCGGCAGGATTTTCGGCGCCACCCCCAGGCTGCGGGCCAGCAGGCGCAGCCAGACCAGCACGAACACGGTCAGGCCGAGCATGAAGTGCGCTTCCTTGATCAGCGTCCGCCCGCCGCTGTCCTTGGGAAAAATGCCGCGTAATTCGATGCAGGCGTAGACCGCGATCAACAACACCAGCATCAGCCAATGCAATGCAATCGACACCGTGCTGTAACGGTTGTCGGAGTTCTTCCAGGGCATAGATCCTTCCTCGTTCATCAGGTCAGTAGCCTCCGTTCTTAACGACGGAGTGCTGTAACTGTAATCCTGTTTCCGAGGCTCTGCGCGGGGCAAATGCGCGGTTTGAGCGGGTACCGATAAAAAACGGCAGCTCTGGCTCGGGCTGCCGTTCGGGGGGAGGCAAATGGCCAATCAGCTGCCTTGTGGCATCTCGCCGTTGGCCAGGCGCTGGTTGATGTCGGCGATCACCTGCGGCAAATCGCTGATGGTGTCGATCATGTAGTGCGGCCGCGAACCCTCGAACAGCCCGTGGATGCGCTGGCGCTCGCTGGCCAGGGTGTCGCTGCCGAGGGCGCGATAAGCCTCGTAGGTCAGGCCCAGGGCGTTACCGGAGCAGATCAGCGCCACGGTCCACATGCCGGCGCGGCGGCCTTCGAGAATGCCCGGCACGGTGTCGTCGATCTTCACGCAGGCGGCGACATCGTCGATCCCCAGGGCGATCACGTTGGCCAGGGCCTGGGCCGGCCAAGGGCGGCCGTTCGGCACTTCATCGGTGGCCACTACATGGTCGGCGACGTAGCCGTGGGTCGCCGCCAGTTCCACTACCTTGTCCATGACCTGTTTCGGGTAGCCGGAGCAGGAACCGATCCTGATGCCTTGCTGGCGCAGGTTGGCGATGGTTTCCAGGGCGCCGGGGATCAGCGCCGAATGTTCGGCGATCTTTTCGATCTGCAGCGGCATGAAGCGCTGGTAGATGGCGGTGACGTCATCGTCGGTCGGAGTGCGGCCGAACGCCTGGCGATAACGCTCGGCGACCTGCGGCAGGTCGCACAGGGTGCGGATGTGGTCCCACTTGCCCATGCCCATCGGGCCACGGGCTTCTTCGATGGAGACCTGCACGTCGAACTCGGCGAAGGCCTCGACGAATATCTGGGTCGGCGCGAAGGAGCCGAAGTCGACCACGGTGCCGGCCCAGTCGAGGATCGCCGCTTGCAGCTGGTTGGGAGTGTTGTAGTTCATGTGTTGAAAACCTGTGGTAGGAGCGAGGCTTGCCCGCTATGAACGATGATGAGATTGACCTGAAGGAACGCGGTGCCTGCAATCGCGGGCAAGCCTCGCTCCTACAGGTTGTGTGTCGGGATCAGATATCCAGCACTTGTATTTCCCGCAGCACGTCGGCGATGGCCTGGACCGCGGCGCGCATTCCGGCCGGGTCGACGTGGCCGATGCAGCCGACGCGGAAGGTTTCGACCTGGGTCAGCTTGCCGGGATAGAGGATGAAACCCTTGGCCTTGACCCGTTCGTAGAAGTCCTTGAACTGGTAGCGCGGATCGTTCGGCGCGTGGAAGGTGACGATGATCGGCGCCTGGATCGCCGCCGGCAGGAAGCTGCGCAGGCCCAGCCGGGCCATGTCGTCGAGCAGCGCCTGGCAGTTGGCGGCATACCGCTGGTGGCGTGCCGGCAGGCCGCCTTCTTCATGGTATTGCAGCAGGGCTTCGTGCAGCGCCGCGACCACATGGGTCGGCGGCGTGAAGCGCCATTGCCCGGTCTTGAGCATGTAGCTGTGCTGATCGTGCAGGTCCATGGCCAGCGAGTGCGAGTTGCCGGCGGCCGCGGCCAGGGCGTCCTTGCGGGCGAAGACGAAGCCCATGCCGGGGACGCCTTCCAGGCATTTGCCGGACGCGGCGATCAGCGCGTCGAACGGCACCTGCCGGGCATCGATCGGCAGCGCGCCGAAGGAACTCATGGCGTCGATGATCAGGCGCTTGCCATGACTGGCCACCACCTGGGCGATGTCCGGCAGCGGGTTGAGGATGCCGGTGCTGGTTTCGCAGTGGATCAGCGCCACATGGCTGATGGTGGCATCGGCATGCAGCAGGCGATCGACGTCGGCGGCGGTGGTGGGCTGGTCCTCGGCGGTTTCGAAGGTGCTGAAATCGCGGCCCAGCACTTCGCAGATCCTCGCCAGGCGCTTGCCGTAGGCGCCGTTGATCAGCACCAGCACCTTGCCGCCCTGTGGCACCAGGGTGCCGATGGCGGCCTCCACGGCGAAGGTGCCGCTGCCTTGCAGGGGCACGCAGTGGTGGCTGGCGGCGCCGTTGACGATCGCCAGCAATTGTTCGCAGACGCTGGCGGTCAGCTGGTTGAAACGGTCATCCCATGAACCCCAGTCCAGCAGCATCGCCTGGCGGGTACGGGCCGAAGTGGTCAGGGGGCCGGGAGTGAGCAGGATGGGCGCGGCGGTACTCAATTCGGGTGTCCTCGCAAGAGCGTTATGGGATGCGCTTGGGATAAAAACTACGGGGCTTAAATTGCAGTTTGGCTCGCTATCAATCAAATTGTTTATTGTTATGCCAGTCATAAGTGAGGCCGATAGATATGAACCTGTTCCAACTGCGCGCATTCGATGCCGTGGCCCGTGAAGGCAGCTTTACCCGGGCCGCCGCGCGGCTGTTCATCAGCCAGCCGGCGGTCACTGGGCATATCAAGGCGCTGGAGGAGCACTACCAGATCATCCTGTTGCGACGTACCGCACGCCGGGTCGAGCTGACGGAGGAGGGCTCCAAGCTGGCGGCGATCACCCGCGCCCTGTTCGGCCTGGCCGAAGAGGCCCAGGCCATGCTCGAGGACAACCGGCAGTTGCTCACTGGGCGCCTGGAAGTGGCGGCGGACGGCCCGCATTTGGTGATGCCGATGCTCGCCAGCCTGCGCGAACGCTATCCGGGGATTACCGTCAACCTGCGCTTGGGCAATGCCCAGGAAACCCTCGCGGCCCTGCTTTCGGAGCACGCCGATGTGGCGGTGCTGACCGAGGTCGAACCGCGCAAGGGCCTGCACCTGCAGAGCCTCGGCGAGTCGCGGATCTGCGCGCTGGTGCCGCAGGGCCATCCATGGCTGGCCGAACCCGAGGGTGTGTGGCTGGAGCGACTGGACCAGATGATCATGGTCCTGCGCGAACCCAGCTCGATTACCCGCCGCACCTTTGACGCGGCCTGCGCCCAGGCCGGAATCAACCCCAAGGTGCTGCTGGAGCTGGACAGCCGCGAGGCGGTGACCGAGGCGGTGGCGGCGCAGTTGGGGGTGGGCGTGGTGTCGTCGCTGGAACTCAGCCCGGACCCGCGGGTGCGGGCGGTGCCGATCATCGGCGAGGGGCTGCTGAACCGGCACATGCTCGGCTGCCTGGAGCGGCGTCGGGAGTTGCGCCTGATCCAGGCCTTCCTGGCGCTGGTGCCCACGAGTTGATACTCGGCTACGGGGCGCGGTTCTGACTTTTTGGTCGATTGGTGCCTTCAGGCCGTATAAACTTGTCCATCGCGTCGGCCAAATCCAACTCGACGCCACAGATCAAAGAGAGTGAGTAATGGGCGCACAGTGGAAGGTTAAACACAAAGAAGCAGCAGCCAACGCCAAGGGCAAGATCTTCGGCAAGCTGGTCAAAGAGATCACCATTGCTGCCCGCAACGGCGCTGACGTCGCCACCAACGCACACCTGCGGCTGGTGGTGGAGCAGGCGAAAAAGGCCTCGATGCCCCGCGAGACCCTGGAGCGTGCGATCAAGAAAGGTTCGGGCCAGCTCGGCGAGACCGTGCAGTATCACCGCGTGACCTACGAAGGTTTCGCGCCGCACCAGGTGCCGCTGATCGTCGAGTGCGTGACTGACAACATCAACCGCACCGTAGCCGAAATCCGCGTGGCTTTCCGCAAGGGCCAGCTGGGTGCTTCGGGTTCGGTGTCCTGGGACTTCAACCATGTCGGCATGATCGAAGCCACGCCGGACAGCCCGGACGCCGATCCGGAACTGGCGGCCATCGAAGCCGGGGCCCAGGATTTCGAGCCGGGAGAAGAGGGCGCGACCCTGTTCCTGACCGAGCCTGCCGACCTCGACGCGGTGCAGAAAGCCCTGCCCGAGCAAGGCTTCACCGTGCTCTCGGCCAAACTGGGCTACCAGCCGAAGAACCCGGTCAGTGGCCTGTCCGACGAGCAGATGGCGGAAGTCGAAGCCTTCCTCGAAGGCCTGGACAACCATGACGACGTGCAGGACATGTTCGTCGGCCTGGCGGGTTAAGCCCGGCCCGGTGAATCGCATCGTTTGAGCGATGCTTGCGCCAGCCAGCGAGTTCCTTCAGGAGCGAGCTGGCTGGCGATGCTCTTCAAATCCCCCGCAACACGTCCCCGACTTCGGCAAACCCCGGCCGCGCCAGCACCTGCGGCTGACAGCAGTCGCTGACCAGCGCTTGCAGGCGTTCGTGCTGCCGCGGGCTCAGGCCCGGCTCGATCCTTGCCAGCAACTCCTCCAGCAGAATGCCGAAGGCCCGTACTTCGATGCGTTGCAGCGCCCGGGTTTCCTCGGTGTCGGCCAGCGCATGGAAAGACGCCGCGCCAAAATCCCCCAGCAGGCACTCGCCCTCCGGGTTCCACAGAATGTTATGGCCGTACAGGTCGCCGTGGGTGATGCCCTGGCGGTGCAGGTGCGCGCCGACCGAGGCGATGCCGCGGGCCATGCGCAAGGTTGCGTCGGCGCTGAAACGGCTGCTCTCGTCGTAAATGTCGCGGGTGCAGGAGGCCAGGCTCGGCAAGGCCGCCAGGTTGCGGTAGCTCGGCTCGATCAACTGCATCACCAGGCCGTTCTGCCCTTGGGGGTGATCGCTGATCCGGCCTTCGACCCGGATCAGGTTCGGGTGCCGGCCGGCGCTGATGCAGGCGTTCATTTCATGCAGCGGCGAGCCGTCGCTGGTCATGCTGCCCTTGTACAGCTTGACCGCCACCTCGACTGATGCTTGCCCGGGGCGCTGCCAGCGGGCCTGGTGAATCACCCCGGAGGCGCCTTCGCCCAGGCGCTGCTGCAAATCCAGCTCGGCCCAGGGAATCTGCGCCACTGACTCCAGCGCCGCCGCGTCGGCCTCGGATTCCAGCGGGTTGCCGGCATAGGCCAGCCAGGTCAGGCGTGGCAGGCCCAGCAGGAAGGCCGGCAATGCGCTGAGCCGGTTGGCGGCGATGCGGATCAGTTCCAGCTGGTGGCATTGGCCGAGGCTCTGGGGCAGCCGGGTCAGGCGGTTGCCGGAGAGCATCAGCTTTTGCAGGTGCGGGCGCCGGCCCAGCTCGTCCGGCAGTTCCTCGATGCGGTTGTCGGTGAGGATCAGCCAGCGCAACAGCGGCGGCAGGGCGGCGGCGGGCACCCGCTCGATCCGGTTGGCCTTGAAGCCGACCATGCTCAGTTGCGCGCACTGGCCGACGCAGGCCGGCATTTGCGTGAAGAGATTGTCGGAGCAGAACAGCACCCGCAGGCGGGTCAGGCGGTGCAGGTCGTCCGGCAGGCTGCTCAGGGCATTGCCGCTGAGGTTGAGGACTTCCAGCGAGTCCGCCAGGTCGAAGATTTCCCGGGGGAATTCGGTCAGCCCGCAAGACAGGTCCAGACGCTTGAGCCCGGCCAATTGGCCGGCCCGCAGTTGGGCAAGGGTATCCATGAACAGATTCGACACTCAGGCAGGAGGAGGGCGCACGGCCCTGGAAATGGCCGCCATGATAGCGGCGCAGGACGGCGAGTGGCGACCGCCGGTTCAGCTCGGCGGCGTATCCGCGCTGATTTCCTGCAGCTGTCCCAGGCGGCTGCGCGCGCGCGCCAGGTCGATGGTGTTACCGCCCAGGCTCTCGCGCAGGGAGCGTTCGCCGATCAGGGTCAGGTGCTTGTCCTGGTCGTACAGCACGTCGATCAGGTTGATAAAGCGCTGCTGCACGGCGATCGGGCATTCGCCCAACTCGGGCAGCTCGTCGATGATCCAGTGATCGAAACGCCGGCTCAGCTCCAGGTAGTCCATGACCGCGGTCGGCTGTTCGCACAGGTCACTGAAGGCAAAACCCACGCTGTGTTGTTCGCACAACCGCACCTGGAGCTGGCGCGCGCCGACCATCAGCGCCGAGGTCGGGCCGTTGCGTGGTGGCAGGCCCAGGCTCTGGCGATGCTGCTCGCTGCCGGGCCACAGGTAACGGCCCTGGGTGAACACCTGCTGCGAATGGCTGCGGGGCTGGCTGCGGTAGTCGTGGGGGCCGCCGACCTCCATCACTTGCATGCGGCTGGCGATCAGGTCGATCACCGGCTTGAAGCGCGCGTGGTAGAGCGGGTTGGGCAGCAAGCCCTGGGGGGCGTAGTTGGAGGTCACCAGCAGCAGGATGCCGCGTTGGAACAGCGCCTTGAACAGCCGCGTGATCAGCATCGCGTCGCCGATGTCGTGGACGTGGAACTCGTCGAAGCACAGCACCCGACAGTGGCTGAGCAGTTCGTCGAGGGTGGCCTCCAGGGCGTCGGGCTGCTCGCGGTGGCGGAACATGCCCTGATGCAGCTGGGCGAAGAAATCGTGGAAGTGCAGGCGCTGTTTTTCCGCCAGCGGGATGGCGCGGAAGAAGCCGTCCAGCAGCCAGCTTTTGCCCCGTCCCACCGCGCCATAAAGATACAGGCTGCGGCTGGCGTGTGGCCTGGCGTCTGGCTGGAGCAGGGCGTTGGCCTGCTGGGCCATGTAGTCGATCACCCGCTGCTGGCTGTGGCTCAGGGTGTAGCCCTGGTCGTGGGCTTTATGGCGGAAATACTCGTGAATCACTCGGCCGTGGCTGGTACTGGCGGCGGGCCGGGCGAAGGCCTTGCCGAAGAACGCGCGCAGCCTGGGCCAGCGCGATGGGCGTAGCGAGCGGTTTGGCGGTAAAGCGGCCAATGGTGTCACCCCGATTGTTCCAGGCCCGCTCCCCCCCTGGAACCGGCGCGGTAATTTAACCAATCCCCGGCCCGGCATCCAGCGCTGTCTGAAGGTGCTGGTTGGTTCTACGAAAAGCTCTGGTCGGTACAGCTTTTTGCCCGTGTCACTGTGTTCGACCACGGTGCACCGGGCGCTCAAGCGGCTGTTTTATTGGCGCGCGGCTTGCCCCCCGGCGCTGGCGATTTCCCCAGCGCTGACTAACCTGAGCTGTACCTATCGTTCCTCAAAAGGATTGAGGCGTTGAATGGCAAGCTGGTTTTCGCAGTCATGAGCATGTTGCTCGGCGCGACGGCATGGGCCGCGGAGCTCCAGGTGGAGGTCCGGGTCAACGTGCAGCGTGGCTGCCAGCTGGTGGGACAGCAGCGCGATGCCGGTATCGAGCAACTGGGCGTGCTGGATTTCGGCAGCAGCCCGCGCCTCGACAACCCCGCCGGCCCCCTCAGCGCGGCGTTGCTCGACGCCCGCTTGCCCAGGCTCGAATGCAACCCGGACACCCCTTATCAATTGCGCGTCGACGGCGGACAACACGGAGGCGTCGGCGAGGTGCGCTACCTGGCCGGCAGTGCCGAACACAGCAAACCCATTCCGTATCGCCTGTACCAGGATCCGGCCCGGCGCATTCCGCTGCCGGTAAATGTGCCGGTGAGCGGCCGGGTGCCGGACTCGGGGTCGGTGGACCTGCCGTTGTACGGGCGGATCGAACCGCTGGCCGAGATCCCGCGGGTCAGTCGTTATTCCGATCTGCTGAAAGTGACGGTCACCTGGTAGTGACTGTGAAGGAGCCGTCCGGTGGATCCGGGCAGTACAGGGAGGTCGCTCGCCATGAGCGGTCAAGGGAGAGATCCTGATGGATCTGGGATGGATGCGCTATGACAAGTAGACGCTGGGCGCTGGCGGCCCTGGGTTCCGTGCTACTACTGGCTGACCACGCGCAAGCGGCGATCAGCGGGCAGATCCACGCGCGGTTGACCATCATCGCCGGCTGCGAAGTGACCAATGGCGCCACCAGCACGCCCGAAAACCCGCTCAGCGACTTCGGCCTGCTGGATTTCGGCCAGCACGGCCCGACCTGGGCCAATCCCCTGAATGCCAGCCTCAGCGGCGCTGGCAATGGCCGCCTGGAAGTCGCCTGCAACCCTTCGGTGACCGGGTTCACCGTGACCATCGACGGCGGCCTGAATGGCGACGGCAGCACCCGGCGCCTGAGCAATGGCCGCCAGACCATTGCCTATCGGCTGTTCCTCGATGCCTCCGGCAGCGACAGCTACAGCATCGGTCAACAACACAATTTCGCCGTTACCAGTGGAGCCCAGGTACCGATCCCGGTGTTTGGCTCGGTGGTCGCGAATAGCCGCGCGCTGCCGGCAGGGGTCTACACCGACACCCTGACGGTGACGCTGGATTGGTAAACCCACAGAGGACGAATGTCATGCATATGTTTGTGTCCCGGATCGCCCTGGCCCTGCTTGGCCTCGCGATCTTCTCCAGCGCCCAGGCCGCGACGGTCACCGGCCAGATCACGTCCAGCCTGATTCTCACCAGCAGTTGCCAGGTCAACGGCGCGGGCGGCAGCAGTGGCCTGAACTTCGGCGCCCTGAACTTCGGCACCACCGACAGCCTGTTCACCCAGGCCACGGCCCAGGTGCTCGGTGGTGGCGGTGGGGCCTTGTCGATCCTCTGTTCCAGCGGCACCAGCCCGGTGGTGAAGGTCCGCGCGGGCGCCCACGACGGCCAGTCCGCCGGCGGCACCCGGGCCCTGGCCGATGGCAGCGGCAACTTCGTGCCTTACGACTTGTACACCGACTCCGGCCATTCGCAGCTCCTGGCCATCGACGATGTCATCAACCTCGCCACCAGCACCGGCGTGGCGCAGACCGTCAATATCTACGGCAAGGCGCTTGGCAAGGCCGGCCTGCCGGCGGGGACCTACACCGACACCGTCGCCGTCGAACTGACCTTCTGACGCCATGGCCCGTCACGCCTGCACGGCGCTGGTGCTGCTCGCTGCCAGCAGCCTGCCGCTGCCCCTGGCGGCGGTGACCAGCCAGAGCTTCCAGGTCAGCGCCACGGTGGTCGCCGGCTGCCTGGTGGTGGGCGGGGTGAGCAACTACGGCAGCCTGGACTTCGGCAGCCAGTCGGCGTTGTCCACCAGCACGCTGCAGGTCGCCCTGGCGAGCAGCGTGCAACTGCAATGCACGCCGGGGGTGACCCTGAACATGAGTGTCGACGGCGGCCAGTACAACAGCAGTGGACGGCACATGCAGCTCGATGGCGGCAGTGCGCGGGTGGCTTATCAGCTGTTTCGCGACGCCGCGTTCAGCCAGAGCCTGGGCATCGGCCAGAGCGTGGCGGTGGCCTACAGCGACGCGAACAACATCAGCCTGCCGATCTACGGCCAGGTGCAATTACCGGGCAACCAGCCTGGGGGGACGTACAGCGACGTGCTGCAGGTGCAGTTGTCGTGGTGATGGAGCAAGACCATAAGGAGTAGCGGTATGTATTCGACTTCCCGGCGGTTGCAGGTCGTTGGTTGTGCCGTGCTGGCCATGGCGTTGCTGGGGGGGGGGGGGGGCCAGGCCCGGGCCGCCAGTTCGGTGCTGATCTGGCCGATCGACCCGGTGCTGGAGGCCGACCAACAGGCCAGCGCCTTGTGGCTGGAAAACCGCGGCACGGAAACCGCCAACCTGCAGATCCGCGTCTTTGCCTGGAGCCAGAGCGGCTTCGAGGACCAGTATCAGAATCAGCGAGACGTGATCGGCAGCCCGCCGGTGGCGAAGATCGCGCCGGGGCAGAAGCAATTGGTGCGCCTGACCCGGACCCGCGAAGTCCCGCCCGGCCAGGAGCTGGCCTACCGGATCATCATCGATGAAATCCCCTCGGCCCAGCCGCCGATCGCCGACGGCGAGGGCAAGACGGCGGCGGCCATCCGTTTCCAGATGCGCTATTCGGTGCCGCTGTTCGCCTACGGGGCCGGGCTCTGGAGCAAGGAAGACAGCACCCGCCAGCGTGACCCGAAAAGCGCCGGCGTGCCCGAGCTGAGCTGGCGCAAGGTGGCAGTGGACGGGCGCAATTACGTGGAGCTACGCAACCAGGGCGCGGTGCATGCACGCCTGACCGATGTGGCGTTCAAGCAGGCGGGGCAGACCCGGCCGCTGGTGGGAGGGCTGCTGGGCTACGTGCTGCCGGGGGCGATCATGCGTTGGCCGCTGCCCGCTGCGCCGACCACGGACGCGGTGCTGCAGGTGCGGGTCAATGGCGCGCCACAGGTGCAGAGCGTTGCGCCGGCCCACTGAAGCCGCTTGCCGCCGCGGACAGGCGGGGTTGCAGAGCTGCCGCTCGGGCTGACCGGTAACGGGAACCACGGCTGGCCATGGAAGAAAGGTCTCCATCGATGGATGAAAAGCCACAATGAGCCTCGGCGCAGCTCGTCGTTTCTGGCGCCCGGGGTGGGCGGCGAGCGGGCTGTGTTGCTGGGTGTTCGCCTCCGCCAGCCTGGGGGGCGAGCTGCCGCCGCCACCCAGCGGCATGGAAGCGATCAGCGATGCCCAACTGTTCCTGGAGCTGGTGGTCAATCAGATGAATACCGGGCGAGTGATCGCCGTCGAGCAACGTGCCGGACGCCTGTTTGCGCCGGCCCAGGCCCTGCGGGAAAGCGGCATGAAATTGCCCGAGGGGCTCGACGCGCAGGTCGCCCTCGACAGCCTGCGAGGGCTGCACAGCGACTACGACAGCCAGGGCCAGCGCCTGTTGCTGGAGGTGCCGCCGGACTGGCTGCCGGAGCAACGGATCGGCAGCCGCCAGGCCTATCCACGAACCCCGGCGTTGAGCAGTTTCGGCGCCTTGCTCAATTACGATCTGTACCTCAACGACACCGACGATGCCGGCACCTACCTAGCCGCCTGGAATGAGGTGCGGCTGTTCGACGGTTGGGGCACCCTGTCCAACACCGGCCAGTACCGGCGGACCTTTTCCGGCCTCGGCGAGGGCACGCTGAACAATGGCTACCGGCGCTACGACACGACCTGGCGCTACTCCGACGACGAACGCCTGCTGACCTACGAGGCCGGCGACCTGGTCAGCGGCGCCTTGCCCTGGAGCAACGCGGTGCGCCTGGGCGGCGTGCAACTGTCCCGTGATTTTGCCGTGCGCCCGGACCTGGTGACCTACCCCTTGCCGCAGTTCGCCGGGGAGGCGGCGGTGCCGTCCTCGGTGGACCTGTTTATCAACGGCTACAAGTCCAGCAGCGCCGACCTGCAGCCGGGGCCCTACACCCTGACCAATATCCCGTTCATCAACGGTGCCGGCGAAGCGGTGGTGGTGACCACCGATGCCCTGGGGCGACAGGTATCGACCACCGTGCCGTTCTATGTCACCAGCAGCCTGCTGCAAAAAGGCCTGAGCGACTTCTCGGTGGCCGGCGGGACCCTGCGCCGCGACTACACGCTGCGGGATTTCAGCTACGGCCCCGGCGTCACTTCCGGCAGCCTGCGCTACGGCCTGAGCGATAACCTGACCCTGGAAGGCCACGCCGAGGCGGCGGAATCCCTGACCCTCGGCGGCTTCGGCGGCAACCTGCGCATGGGCAATTTCGGCGTGCTCAACAGCGCCATCAGCCAGAGCCGCTTCGACGGCCAGGGCGGGCAGCAGATCAGCCTCGGTTATCAGTACAGCAGCCAACGCTACAGCCTGTCCTACCAGCGCATGCAGCGCCGCGACGGCTATGCCGACCTGACGGTGGTGGACAGCCCCTACGCCAGCCTCAGCCAGCGCAGCGAACAGCTGACCCTGAGCCTCAACCTCGAGCGCTACGGCAGCCTCGGCGCCGGCTATTTCGATGTGCGCGCCGCGGACGACTCGCGCACCCGCCTGCTCAACCTGACCTGGAGCAAGCCGCTGTGGCGCAGCAGCAGTTTCTACCTGTCGGCCAACCGCGAGATCGGCGACAGCAACTGGGCGGTCCAGGCCCAACTGGTGATTCCGTTCGACCTCCACGGCAGCCTCAGCCTGAGCAGCGAGCGCAGCAAGGACGGGCAGAACCGGCAGCGGGTCAACTACAGCCGGGCGGTGCCCAGCGAGGGCGGCTTCGGCTTCAATCTTGGATATGCCCAGGGCGATGCGCCGGCCTACCGCCAGGCCGACCTGACCTGGCGTTTGCAGTCGGTGCAATTGCAGGCCGGGGTCTATGGTTCCAGCGAGGCGCAAACCCGCTGGGCCGATGCCAGCGGTTCGCTGGTGTGGATGGACCACCAGGTGTTCGCCGCCAACCGCATCGACGACGCCTTCGTGGTGGTCAGCACCGACGGCTACCGGGATATTCCGGTGCGCTACGAAAACCAGCTGGTAGGAAGCACCGATAAGAACGGCCATCTGCTGGTGCCCTGGAGCAGCGCCTATTACCGCGGCAAATACGAGATCGACCCGTTGAACCTGCCGCCCAACGTGCAGAGCCCGCTGGTCGAACAGCGGGTCGCGGTGCGTCGTGGCAGCGGCTATCTGGTGGAGTTCCCCTTGACCCGCGTCCTCGCCGCCAGCGTGGTCCTGGTGGACGCCCGGCACCATGAGCTGCCCCTGGGCAGCCTGGTGACCCACGAACAGAGCGGCGCCCAGACGGTGGTGGGCTGGGACGGCCTGGTGTACCTGGAAAACCTGGCGCCGAACAACAGCCTGCGGGTCAGCCTCGCCGACGGCGGCATCTGCCAGGTGAGCTTCACCCTGGAGCCGGAACAGGAACAGGTGCCGTTGATTGGGCCGCTGGTGTGTCAGTGAGGATTCATGAACGTAATCGGGAGTCAGTGAACATGGACAGGTTGCGTCGTTATTGGAGGCTGGGGTTGTTGCTGTTGGCGTTGTTGCCCGGGGCGGTCCAGGCCCTGTGCTCGGTGGTCAGTACCTCGCCGGCGAGTTTCGGCACCCTCAGTTCGATCCTGGTGCGCACCACCTCGCAACCTGCTTCCAGCACCAACGCCGGCCTGGCCTGCACCGGCTCGTTGGCGACCCTGATGGCCAGCAACGACCATTTCTACGCCACCATCACCTCCTCGCAGAGCGGGCTGCTGGGCCCCACCGGCGATGTCATCGGCTACACGATCTACGGCGACAACAGCACCAACTACCCCATCACCCGCGGCGTGCAGTTCGACTTCGCGCGCAACTCCATCGTCGACGCCCTGGGGCTGCTGGGCAGCCCGACCGTGGCCAAGGCCATTCCGGTCTACCTGGGCAGCATCACCGGCAGCAACGTCGCCGCCGGCATCTACACCGAGACCCTGAGCATTGCCTGGAGCTGGAACTACTGCGCGGGGATCGGTGCGCTGGGCGCATGCCTGGGGCGCGATATCGGCAGCGGTGTCGCCAGCCTGACGGTCAACCTGACGGTAGCCAACGACTGCGTGATCACCGCGCCCAACATCAGCTTCGGCAGCGCGCCGGTGATCAGCGCCTTCGCCACCGTCAGCGGGCAGACCATCAACCTCGCCTGTACCAAGGGCAGTGCCTACACCGTGGGCCTGGACGATGGCCAGCATGCCGTCAGCGTCGGCGGGCGGCGGCGGATGATCTCGGGGAGCAACTACCTGGCCTACGACATCTTCAAAAGCGCCGGCACCACCCGCTGGGGCAGCGTGGGCGCGGCGCGGCGGGCCAGTTCCGACGCCGAGGTGAACCCCGGCAACGGCCTGGGCACCGGCAGCCAGGTGTTCAACTACAACGCCCGGATCTACACCGACCAGGCCACGCCGCCGGCGGGGACCTATATCGACAACGTGGTGCTGGATGTGGGGTTTTAAGGGGGGAGTGACCTTATTGTGCTAGTCGCAGGTGTTTGTGGTGTGGCGCAGATCCTGCGGCTGCTTCGCCGCCGATCGCAGCCTACGGCAGCGGCTATAGGTGAAGGTGATGGCCCAGATGACGGGGTCGATGTAGCCGCTGCCGCAGGCTGCGATAGGTCCGAAGGACCTCTGGCGGTCTCAAGGCTGGCCCACCGGGTACGGGCGCTGTGGCTCAAAATTTCTGGGTGTCCTGCAGCCGCTGTGCCACCGCCGAACCGCTGGGGCTGACCATGGCGTAGTTGTAGCCGCTGTCGGACCAGTAGTCGGCCTGCAGTTCGCCATCGCTGCGGCTGCCCCGGGGCAGCAGGTAATTCCTCGGTCCCGGCGGGCGGATATAGAAACTGATCCTGTGCCCGCCCTGGTCTTCGTACAACACCATCGCTGCCGGCCCTTGATCGGTGCTCAGCAAACGCCCGCTGACCGCCTGGAACCCGGCCTCGCGCAGGTCCGGCAAGCGCTCGGCCTGGGTGAAGTAGCGGTCGAGCCAGGCCTGCATGGCGCCGTTGCCCCGGACCTCGAGGTCGGCCGGGAGGACGCCTTGCTGGGCGAACAGGCGATAGGCTTGCAGGGCGTCGGTCATCGGCAGCGGCAGAGCACTGGCCAGGGTCATTTCCCGCGCCTGCCAGCCACTCAGGCCGCCGACGCCGAGGGCGATCAACAGCAGCGCGGCGCTGGCCAGGTGGCGGCGCGACTGGCGCTTGAGGCGCTGGCGAATCAGCGCCGGGTCCAGGCCAGGGTTGGCCGGTTGCTGCAGGGCGCCGCCGAGGGCCGCACGCAGCTGCTGGGCGTCCTGTTGCCAGGCCTGGACCTGAGCGGCGAGCTGCGGGTGGCTGCTCAGGTAGCTTTCCAGCAGGCGCCGGTCGCTCTCGCTGAGCTGATGATCGACGTAGGCGTGCAGGTCGCGTTCGCTGGGGGGCAGGCTGATCATTTGAGTATCCGCAAAGAAGGGCTGCTGATTTCGCCGTCGCTGAGCTGGCGCAGGGCCTGGCGCGCCCGGGACAGTCGGGACATCACGGTGCCGGTGGGCACGTCGAGGATAGTGGCGACTTCCTTGTAGCTCAGGCCTTCCACCGAGACCCAGAGCAACAGCGCGCGCTGCTCGGCGGGCAGGCGGTCGAAGGCCTCCAGGGTCGATTGCGCGACCACGCTGCGTTCCACCGAAGGCTGGGCGTCGTCGCGCCCGGTGAAGAATTCCAGCATGCGCGCATAACGCCGTGAGCGGCGGTGCGCGTCGAGAAACTGCCGGTAGAGAATGGCGAACAGCCAGGCCCGCAGATCGCCCTCGGGGCGTTTTTCGCCCCAGCTCGACAGCGCCCGTTCCAGGCTCGCCTGCACCAGGTCGTCGGCGCTGCTGGGCTGACGGCTCAGGGACAGGGCGAAGCGCCGCAACCGGGGAATGATTTCACGCAGCTGTTCGTCGATATCGTTCATGGGGGCCTGCAGGTTGTTGGCCAGTCGCTACGCTTGCAACAGCACACTTGCGCCAGACGCCCGGCAACGCAGGTTATTCCCGTGCCCGAAAAATAAATAGCGGGCCAGGGAATAACCGCTGCCGGGGTTCGTCTGACCTGTCCTTTCCACCTGTGGCCCGCGGCCCTGGAGATATTCATGGTAGATCGTCCATCACCCCCTGATCGTCCGCCGTTGAGCGCGGCCAGCCTGAGCCTGCGCCTGGCCGGGATCGCCCTGGTGGTCGCGGCCCTGGCCGGCGCCATGGCTTATGTAAACGGCACTTTCGATCCGCAGCGCCTGACTCCCAAGGCCCTGGTGGATGTGCTGGAGAAAAACAACGGCGTGCACCCGGGCTTCCGTCGCAACCACGCCAAGGGTGTATGCGTGGTCGGTTATTTCGAGAGCAGCGGCGAGGCCCGCAGCTATTCCAGCGCCCAGGTGTTCAACGAAGCGCGGACCCCGGTGGTCGGGCGTTTCGCCTTGCCCCCCGGCAACCCCTATGCACCTGACGGCAGTGTGCCGATCCGCAGTCTGGCGCTGCGTTTCACCCAGGCCAACGGCCAGCAATGGCGCACCGGGATGAACAGCATGCCGGTGTTCCCGGTGGGCACCCCCGAGGCGTTTTACCAGTTGCAGCAGGCCAGTGCGCCAGAGCCGGCGACCGGCAAGCCGAACCCGGCCAGCGTGCCGGCGTTCTTTGCCGCCCACCCGGAAGCCATGCCGTTCCTGCAATGGATCAAAAGCGCCAAGCCCTCGGCCAGCTACGCCACCGAAACCTACAACGGCATCAACGCGTTTTACCTGGTGAGCGCCACCGGGCAACGCCAGGCGGTGCGCTGGGGCGTGGTGCCGCTGACCCAGGACGCGCCCGGCGCAGTAGTGCCTGAGGGTAACGACTTCCTCGAAAAAGACCTGGTGCAGCGCCTGGCCGCGGGACCGTTGCGCTGGCGCTTGAGCATCACCCTGGCCAATCCGGGCGACCCGACCGACGACGCCAGCAAGGCCTGGCCCAGCGAGCGCAAGGTGCTGAATGCCGGGACCCTGGTGCTGGAGCGCAGCCAGCCGCAGAACGAGGGCGAATGCCGCGACATCAACTACGACCCGCTGGTGCTGCCGAGCGGCATTGCCGCCTCCGACGATCCGCTGTTGGCGGCCCGTTCGGCGGCCTACGCCAGTTCCTATCTGCGCCGCACCAGTGAAGTCGATCAATTGCCCCACGCTGCCCAGGAGTCCCGCCCATGAGCGCCCAACCGAATCATTTCGCGCCACTGGCGCGCCTGCTGCACTGGCTGATGGCGCTGATGATCATTGCCATGCTGTTTATTGGTGCCGGCATGGTGGCCTCGGTGTCCGAGCGCCATGAGTGGCTGATCCACCTGCACAAGCCGCTGGGCATTGCCATTCTGCTGCTGGTGATCGTGCGTCTGGTCGTGCGCTTTTCCACCCGGCAACCGCCGATGCCGGCGGACCTGCCGGGCTGGCAGGCATTGGCGGCCAAGGCCTCCCATGTGCTGCTGTACGCGCTGATGCTGATCCTGCCGCTGCTGGGCTGGGCGATGATTTCGGCGGCGGGCGACCCGGTGATGCTCGGCAGTTCGCTGCAACTGCCGTCGATCCTGCCGGCCAATGCCCAGCTGTTCGCCTTGTTGCGCAAGGCTCACGGCTTTCTCGCCTACCTGCTGTTCCTGACGGTGCTGCTGCATCTGGCGGCGGCGCTGTTCCATGGCTGGGTGCGCCGCGACGGGGTACTGGAAAGCATGCTGCGCGGCAAGGACTGAGGCGCGTGCGGTGCGGTCGAGAAGGGGCACACCGGCCCCGACTCAACCGGCACACACCAGGGCTTTGCGCGGGTTCAGGCTCCACAGCCAGTACAGCAGCGCCACGCTATTGATCGCGGCGCCCAGCAGGCACACACCGGTCCAGCCCGCCCAGGCGTACATGGCGGTGGCGCCGATCGAGCCGCTGGCGCTGCCGATCGAATAGAACAGCATGTAGCCCGCGGCCAGGCGGCTCTGGGCCTCGGGGCGGGTGCTGTAGATCAGGCTCTGGCTGGTGACATGCACCGCCTGCAAACCCAGGTCGAAGACGATCACCCCCAGCAACAGGGCCCAGAGTGACGATTGGGTGTAGGCGATCGGCAACCAGGAGGCCAGCATCAGGCTCAGCGCCAGGCCGCTGGTCCACTGTCCCAGGCCATGGTCGACCAGGCGTCCGGCGCGCGAAGCCCCCAGGGCTCCGGCCGCCCCGGCGAGGCCGAACAGGCCGATCTCGGTGTGCGACAGCGACAGCGGCGGGGCGCTCAGGGGCAACACCAGCGGGGTCCACAGCACAGTGCCGGCGCCGAAGATCAGCATCGCCAGCACCGCTCGATCGCGCAGGACCTTTTCTTCGCGGAACAGACCGAACAGCGAGCGGATCAGTTGACCGTAGCTGTGCATTGCCGCCGGTTGCTCGACCTTGGGCAGCACCCGCCACAACAGCAGTGCCATCAACAGGGTCAGCCCGGCCGACAGCAGGTACACCGAACGCCAGCCGGCCAGGTCGGCCATGGTTCCCGAGACCGTGCGCGCCAGCAGGATCCCGAGCACGATGCCGCTGGTCACGCTGCCCACCACCCGGCCACGTTCGCCCGGCGCGGCCAGGTTGGCGGCATAGGCCACCAGCACCTGGGTCACTACCGCGAGCAACCCGGTCAGGGCCATGCCCAGCAACAGCCAGGTGCTGTCCGCGGCCAATGCCACCATCAACAGGGCCACGACCGACAAGCTCGTCTGGCCGACGATCAGGCGCCGGCGGTTCAGCAGGTCGCCCAGCGGCACCAGGAACAGCAGGCCGAGGCCATAGCCGACCTGGGTCAGGGTGATGACCAGGCCGATGGTCGCCGGCGGCATGTCCAGGCTGTGGGCCATGGCGTCGAGCAGGGGTTGGGCGTAATAGACATTGCCCACCGCCAGCCCGCAGGCAATGGCAAAGAGCAGCACCACCGACGCCGGAATGGTGGCGGATGGCAGAGGGGCGATTGCGGCTGTCATGCTCGGCTCCGTGAATTCTAGTTTCTTTATGAAACCAGTTGTACGGTAGAGAGGCTGGTTTTATATTGCAACCACTTTCCTGTCGCGAGTCTGCATCATGGTCAAACGCACAAGCCTGGAGGGCGCCGAATGCCCGGTAGCCCGTTCGCTGGACGCTATCGGCGACTGGTGGTCGCTGCTGATCATTCGCGATGCCTTCGACGGCATCCGCCGCTTCAGCGAGTTCCAGCGCAATTTGGGGATGGCCAAGAACATCCTCGCCGCCCGCCTGCGGACCCTGGTGGCCCACGGCATCTTCGAAGTGCTGCCGGCGTCGGACGGCAGTGCCTATCAGGAGTACGTGCTGACGCAGAAGGGTAACGGCCTGTTCAACCTGATCATCGGTCTGCGGCAGTGGGGCGAGGCGCATTTCTACGAGGAGGGGGAAGCGCATTCGCTGATGGTCGACCGCGAGCAGGGGCTGCCGCTGCGACCGCTGGAATTGCGCTCGGCGGACGGGCGCTTGCTCGGGCCCGAGGATTGCCGGCGGGTGCCGGCGCAACAGGATCAGCGCAGGATGCCGACCATGTCGGCCACGGTGCTGAGAACGTCCTTGCCCAGTTGCATCGAGCGTTTTCCCGACCAGCCGGTGAGCGGGTTGGGATTGTCGTCGTGGTCCTTGAACGGCATTTCCAGGGTCAGCGACAGGCAGTCGAACTTCTCGCCGACGCTGTTGCAGGCCAGGGTCATGTTGGCTTCGCCAGGCTTGTCCCTGGTGTAGCCGTGGGTGGTCTGGAAGTCCCGGGTCTTGTGTTTCAGGTGGCTGCGGAAATGCTCCTCGAGCTTGGCCAGGCGTGGCGTATAGCCCGGGTTGCCTTCGCAGCCGGCGGTGAACACATGGGGGATTTCTTCGTCGCCGTGCACGTCGAGGAACAGGTCGACGCCGTACTGCTCCATCTGTTGCTGGACGAACAGCACTTCCGGGCTGAGCTCCTGGCTGGCGCTCTGCCAGGCGCGGTTCAGGTCCTGGCCCATGGCGTTGGTACGCAAGTGGCCGTGGAAGGCGCCGTCGGGGTTCATGTTCGGCACCAGGTACAGATCGGCGCTGGCCAGCAGCCTGTTCAGCTCGGCATCGTCACGGTGCTGCAGGCGTTCGATCACCCCCTCCATGAACCATTCGGCCATGTGCTCGCCAGGGTGCTGCTGGGCGATGATCCAGACCTTGCGCCGGCCTTCGCCGCCGCTGCCTTTGCGCAGCAACTGGATATCGCGACCCTCGACGCTTTTGCCGGTGGCCAGCAGTTCGGCGCCGGCCTTGGTCAGCGCCTGCTCGATCAGCCAGTCATGCCGGCCGCGGCTGTAGGGTTCGAAATAGGCGAACCAGGCGTGGGTCTGGGTGGCTTCCAGGCAGAAGCGCAGGGTATCGCCTTCAAAAATCGTCGGGACGCGGAACCAGTTGACGTGGTCGTAGGACGCCACCGCCTGATAGCCGGTCCAGGCCTTGTTGTACGAGGATTTGCTGGCGTTGCTCAGGCGGAACCAGTGTTCCTGGCCGACATGCAGGCCGCTGGCCTTGAAGTGGAACCACTGGAAATGCGCGCTGCGAGTGTCGGGCTTGATGGCCAGCAGGACTTGCGAGGGATTGCTGGCATCCAGTACTTCGATATTGCCGCTGTCGAAATTGGCAGAGATTTGAAACGAGCTTTGAGCCACGGTCATGGTCGATTCCTGAACAGGATTTTTATGGCCGTTACTTTAGCAAGGCAGGGAAATACCGGGGTAATTTCCGCAGGAGAGGGGGGGCGTCGTCCTTGACGCGAAAGCAGCTTAGAAGCTATACGATTGATTCTCAAGCGCTGTTTTTGCATTTGCGAGCCGTTGCGGCGGGCGTCGGCTTGCAATGAGGCATTCTTTTGCTATCATCGCCGCCAATTTAGCGGTACCCAGTCTTCATTAGCCTGAAGCCAAGCCAGAAAAACTGGCAGAAAAAAAAGACCCGGCAAAAAGCCGGGTCAAAAACCGTGATTAGCCTGATGAGGAGATAATCCAGGAGTCCGACCTAAGGTCTCTTGGGTTATCGACTGATCTCGCGACCAGTTGCTTGCAATAATAATCATTATCATTTGCAAGTCAAATGTTTTTCCCCGCCTTTCAGAAAATAATTTCCTGGCTCTGTTGTCAGCCTTGTTCATCGGCCGGGTCGGCCGTGGGCGAATTCTGCCGTGCATTTCATTCCTGGCGCTGGCTGTCCAGCGAGCGATCCACCAGCGCCTTGGCCATATCGATCATGTGCACCACGGAAAACGCCAGGTCCCGTCGGGTTCCCCGCAGGTGGTCGGCGGCCTCGTAGGCGCTGGCCGCGGCGCAGCGCAGCAGGTCGGAAGCGTGGATCATTGCTTCCTCGCTGCTGATGCTGTGTCTGACCTCGAAGAACTTCTCGTCGATCGCCGCTTCTGCAATAGCCGGTTTCAAGTAGTAGTCCATGGCCCGGCGGGCGGCCTCGCTGTCCTTGAGGGCGTTGAAGCCGACATCGGTTTCCAGTTCCGGTGCATCTTTGCTGGTTGTGCTCATGAGTGGTTCCATCCTTTGACGTGGAATAAGAGGGTCTGAGGAATGGTAATACTTAATGTATTTGTGACTAGGTTTCAAATACTACAACTTGTGTGTTGAGGGCCGAAATACACAACGTATTGTTCCGGTCCATGGACAAATGGATCGAGTTGGTTAAATCCAACATGAAGGACCGCAAGGTCACACAAGAAAAGCTCGCGGAGCGCCTGGGCATGTCCCAGGGCGGCATCGGCCATTGGCTGAGCAAACGGCGCCAGCCGAAGATCGAAGACATGAACCGGGTGCTGGAAGAAATCGGCCTGGGTTTTCTCGAAGTCGCGCTGGTGATCCGCGAAAAACCACAGGTGGATGACGAGGGCCAGTTGCTGCTGGAAGGGCCGTCACTGGTGCAGAAGTACAACCCGTACTTTCGCTACCCGGTCAGCGACTGGCGGGGCGTTGGCGAGGTGCGCGAGGCCGGTGGCGCGGGCTACACCGCCGAGCGTTACGAACTCTCTGACTACCAGGCCGAAGGCTCGGCTTTCTGGCTGGTCGTGGTGGGCGACGCGATGATTGCCCCCAGCGGCCTGAGCATCGCCCAGGACATGTTGATCCTGGTGGATCCGGCGGTGGAGGCGGTTCCCGGCAAGCTGGTGATCGTGCAATGCCCGGGCAGTACCGAAGCGATTTTCCGCAAGCTGGTGGAAGAGGGTGGGCAACGTTATCTGGTGCCGTTGAATCCGACTTATCCGAAGACGCTTTACAGCGATGAGTGTCGGATTATTGGTGTGGTAGTGCAGGCTACCGCTAAATTCTGACGTAAAAATACGATCGTTCCCGCAAGGCTGCGGGAACGATCTTCTGCCTCAGGAGCTTATTCCAGCTCCACCAGGGCACTTCCCTCACTGACCATCTCGCCTTCCTGGCAATACAGCGCCTTGACCACCCCGGCTTGCGGTGCGCGGATGCTGTGCTCCATCTTCATCGCTTCCAGGACTACCAGTTGCGCCCCGGCTTCGACACTCTGCCCGGCTTGCACCAGGACCCGCACGATGCTGCCGTTCATGGGCGCGGTCAGGCCGCCATGATGACTGTGGCTGGCCTCCACCGCGGCAATCGGGTCATAGGCCGTGACCCGGTGCATTTCGCCCTGCCACTGCAGGTACAGGCTGTCACCCTGGCGAATCACCCGGTGCTGCTGGCGCAATCCCTTGTGTTCGATCGACAGCTGCTCGCCGTGCAAGGCCATGGCCGCGTTGCCGGTGTCCAGCTTGATCGCCCGGTCCTGGCCCTCGCAGTCGAGGTGCAGCACGGTTTCCCGCGGCAGGCCGATGCGCAGGCCGCTGGCCTTGGCCCAGGGGGAATGGCGGTCGTCGGTGCGCACCTGGTCCGGCTGGCTCTGGGCGAACGCCTGGGCGGCGGCTTGCCAGAACTCATCGCTCAAGGCGGTGGCCGGTGGCAGCAACTGGTCCTGATAGCGCGGGATAAAACCGGTATCCAGCTCGGCGGCGGCGAAGGCCGGGTGGGCGATGATGCGCCGCAGGAACGCCAGGTTGGTCTTCAGCCCGCCGATGGCGAACTCGTCGAGCATGCCCAGCAGGCGCAAGCGCGCCTGCTCGCGGTTCTCGCCCCAGGCGATCAGCTTGCCGAGCATCGGGTCGTAGAACGGCGACACGCTGTCGCCTTCCTCGACACCGCTGTCGACCCGCCGCCCAGGACCCGCCGCCGATTCGCGGTACAGCGCCAGGCGCCCGGTGGCCGGGAGGAAGTCGTTGCTCGGGTCCTCGGCGTACAGTCGCACTTCGATCGCATGCCCGATCAGCGGCACCTGCTCCTGGGTGATCGGCAGCGCTTCGCCCTGGGCCACGCGGATTTGCCAGGCCACCAGGTCCAGCCCGGTGATGGCTTCGGTGACCGGGTGCTCCACTTGCAGGCGGGTGTTCATTTCCATGAAGAAGAATTCGCCGCGGGCATCCAGCAGGAATTCCACGGTGCCGGCGCCGACGTAACCAATGGCCTGGGCCGCACGCACCGCGGCTTCGCCCATCGCCTTGCGCTGTTCGGCGCTCAGGCCGGGGGCGGGGGCTTCTTCGACGACTTTCTGGTGGCGCCGCTGGATCGAGCAGTCGCGTTCGTTGAGGTACAGGCAGTTGCCGTGCTGGTCGGCGAACACCTGGATCTCCACATGGCGCGGCTTGAGCACGTACTTTTCCACCAGCATCCGCGAATCGCCGAAGGACGACTGCGCTTCCCGCTGGGCCGAGGCCAGGGCTTCGGCCAGCTGGCTGACGTCCTCCACCACTTTCATGCCCTTGCCGCCACCACCGGCAGTGGCCTTGAGCAGCACCGGGTAGCCGATGTGTTCGGCGGCGACGCGGAAGGTTTCCAGGTCCTGGGCTTCGCCGTGGTAACCGGGGACCAGGGGCACGCCGGCGGTTTCCATCAGGGCCTTGGCCGCCGACTTGCTGCCCATGGCGTCGATGGCCGACGCCGGCGGGCCGAGGAAGATCAGGCCGGCGGCTTCGATGGCGCGGGCGAAACCGGCGTTTTCCGAGAGAAAGCCGTAGCCGGGGTGAATCGCCTGGGCGCCGCTGGCCTTGGCGGCGGCGATCAGTTTGTCGATCTGCAGGTAGCTGTCGGCGGCCTTGCTGCCGCCCAGGTCGATGCGCAGGTCGGCTTCGCGGCTGTGGCGGGCGCCACGGTCGGTGGCGCTGTGCACGGCCACGGTGGTCAGGCCCAGGGCCTTGGCGGTGCGCATCACGCGGCAGGCGATCTCGCCGCGGTTGGCCACCAGCAGGGTGGTCAGGACAGGGGCGCTCATCAACGCGGCTCCTTGGTGGTCGGGGCGGGCTGCCAGCTGGGCGGGCGTTTTTGCAGAAAGGCGCGCAGGCCTTCCTGGCCTTCGGGGCTGACGCGGATGCGGGCAATGGCGTTCTCGCAGTAGCGACGCAGGGCCGGAGTCAGGGCGCCGTTGCCGACTTCGCGCAGCAGGTCCTTGCTAGCGCGCATGGCGCACGGGCTGTTGAGCAGCAGGTTGTCGATCCACGACGCCACCTGTTGTTCCAGCTCGGCCGCCGGGTAGCTTTCCGACAGCAGGCCGATTTCCCGGGCGCGCTGGCCGCTGAAGCGCTCGGCGGTCAGGGCATAGCGGCGTGCCGCGCGTTCGCCGATGGCCTGCACCACGAACGGGCTGATCACCGCCGGGGCCAGGCCGATGCGTACTTCCGACAGGCAGAACTGCGCGTCGTCGGCGCCGATGGCCATGTCGCAGCAACTGATCAGGCCCAGGGCACCGCCGAAGGCCGCGCCTTGCACCACGGCCAGGGTCGGGATCTTCAGCTTGGCCAGGTTGTACATCAGCTCGGCCAGCTCGCGGGCGTCGTCGAGGTTGGTGTGGTAGTCGAGTTCGGCCGACTGCTGCATCCAGGCCAGGTCGGCACCGGCGCTGAAGTGCTTGCCGCGGCCGCGCACCAGCAAAAAGCGCAGGGCCGGATCGCTTTGCACCTGATCCAGGGCAAGGATCAGCTCGCGGATCATTTCGGCGTTGAAGGCGTTGTTCTTTTCTTCACGGCTGAGCCACAGCGTGGCGAAACCACGCGGGTCCTTCAGCAGTTCCAGGGTGTTGAAGTCGTTCATGTCGGTCTCGCGCAGGGTTACATGCGGAACACGCCGAAGCGGCTCTGTTCGATAGGGGCGTTGAGGGACGCGGACAAGGCCAGCGCCAGGACGTCGCGGGTCTGTGCCGGGTCGATGACGCCGTCGTCCCACAGCCGGGCGCTGGAGTAATACGGATGGCCCTGGTGTTCGTACTGATCGAGGATCGGCTGTTTGATCTCGGCCTCCTGGGCGGCGCTGAAAGTCTGTCCGCCACGTTCGGCCTGCTCGCGCTTGACTTGCACCAGCACCCCGGCGGCCTGCTCGGCGCCCATCACGCCGATCCGCGCGTTGGGCCACATCCACAAGAAGCGTGGGTCGTAGGCGCGGCCGCACATGCCGTAGTTACCGGCGCCGAAGCTGCCGCCGATGATCACCGTGAACTTCGGCACCTTGGCACAGGCCACCGCGGTCACCAGCTTGGCGCCATGCTTGGCGATGCCGCCGGCCTCGTATTTCTGCCCGACCATGAAGCCGGTGATGTTCTGCAGGAACAGCAGCGGGATGCCGCGCTGGCAGGCCAGCTCGATAAAGTGCGTGCCTTTCTGCGCGGCCTCGGCGAACAGAATGCCGTTGTTGGCGAGGATGGCGATCGGGTAGCCGTGCAGGTGGGCGAAGCCGCACACCAGGGTGGTGCCGAACAGCGCCTTGAACTCATCGAAGACCGAACCGTCCACCAGTCGCGCGATGACTTCGCGTACATCGAAGGGTTGCTTGGCGTCCGCCGGAATCACCCCGTACAGCTCGTCGCTGGCATACAGCGGGGCGATCGGTGCGCGTTGCTGCAACTCGCCCTGCTTGCGCCAGTTGAGGTGGGCGATGCTGCGCCGGGCCAGCGCCAGGGCGTGTTCGTCGCTGTCGGCATAATGGTCGGCGACACCGGAGATCTTGCAGTGCACATCGGCGCCGCCGAGGTCTTCGGCGCTGACCACTTCACCGGTGGCGGCCTTCACCAGCGGCGGGCCGGCGAGGAAGATGGTGGCCTGTTCGCGGACCATGATCGCTTCGTCGGCCATGGCCGGCACGTAGGCGCCACCGGCGGTGCAGGAGCCCATGACCACGGCGATCTGCGGGATGCCCTGGGCGCTCATGTTGGCCTGGTTGAAGAAGATCCGCCCGAAGTGCTCGCGGTCGGGGAACACCTCGTCCTGGCGCGGCAGGTTGGCGCCGCCGGAGTCCACCAGGTAGATGCAGGGCAGGCGGTTCTGCTGGGCGATGGCCTGGGCCCGCAGGTGCTTTTTCACGGTCAGCGGGTAGTAGGAGCCGCCTTTCACCGTGGCGTCGTTGGCCACGATCATGCATTCGACACCTTCCACCCGGCCGATGCCGGCAATCACCCCGGCGGCCGGCACGTCTTCGCCATACACCTCATACGCCGCCAGCTGGCTGACTTCGAGAAAGGGCGAGCCTGGGTCGAGCAGGCGGTTGATGCGCTCGCGCGGCAGCAGTTTGCCGCGCGAGGTGTGCCGTTCCTGGGCCTTGGCGCCACCGCCTTGCTGGATCTGGGCGAGCAGGGTGTGCAGGGCGTCGACCTGTTTGAGCATCGCTTCACTGTTGGCGACGAACTCCGCCGAACGGGGGGTGAGCTGGGTATGCAGGATAGCCATTCAGGACTCCGGGTCGAGAGTGATTGCGATGCTCTCGGCTTTCGCCGAGTCGAGCCGCTCAGGGTCATAAACGAAGTGAATCCAGTTCGGCGTTTTGGCTTCTCTATTGATCGGCTCATAACCAAGCGTCCGCAATTGCTGTGCAATCTGTCCGCCGACGCGGCGTTGCTCGCTGGTCAAGGAGATCAATGCGACGAAGCCATCCGCAATGAAGTCCTGGACCATCTGTGCGATGGGGAAGGGGGAAGTACTGTAGACCTTCATGGTGCTTCCTTACTTGGTTTCGTTGAACAGTTCGCGACCGATCAGCATGCGGCGGATCTCGCTGGTGCCGGCGCCGATCTCATACAGCTTGGCGTCGCGCAGCAGGCGCCCGGCGGGGAATTCGTTGATGTAGCCGTTGCCGCCGAGGATCTGGATCGCGTCCAGGGCCATCTGGGTGGCGCGTTCGGCGCTGTAGAGGATCACCCCGGCAGCGTCCTTGCGCGTGGTCTCGCCGCGCTCGCAGGCCTGGGCCACGGCATACAGGTAGGCGCGGCTGGCGTTGAGCTGGGTGTACATGTCGGCGACCTTGCCCTGGATCAGCTGGAACTCGCCGATGCTCTGGCCGAACTGCTTGCGGTCGTGGATGTAGGGCACCACCAGGTCCATGCAGGCCTGCATGATCCCGGTCGGGCCGCCGGAGAGCACCACGCGCTCGTAGTCCAGGCCGCTCATCAGTACCTTCACGCCGCCATTGAGGATGCCGAGGATGTTTTCTTCCGGCACTTCCACGTCATCGAAGAACAGTTCGCAGGTATTGGAGCCGCGCATGCCCAGCTTGTCGAACTTGTTGCTGCGGCTGAAGCCTTTCCAGTCGCGCTCGACGATGAACGCGGTGATGCCGTGCGGGCCCTTTTCCAGGTCGGTCTTGGCGTAGATCACATAGGTGTTGGCGTCGGGACCGTTGGTGATCCAGGTCTTGCTGCCGTTGAGCACATAGTGGTCGCCGCGTTTGTCGGCGCGCAGTTTCATCGAGACCACGTCGGAGCCGGCGTTGGGTTCGCTCATGGCCAGGGCGCCGATGTGTTCGCCGCTGATCAGCTTGGGCAGGTATTTGCTTTTCTGTGCGGGGTTGCCGTTGCGGTTGATCTGGTTGACGCAGAGGTTGGAGTGGGCGCCGTAGGAGAGGGCGACCGAGGCCGAGCCGCGGCTGATTTCTTCCATGGCCACCACGTGGGCCAGGTAGCCCAGGCCGGCACCGCCGTATTCTTCCGGCACGGTGATGCCCAGCAGGCCCATGTCGCCGAACTTGCGCCACATGTCGGCGGGGAACAGGTTGTCGACGTCTATCTGTGCCGCCCGTGGCGCCAGCTCGGCCTTGACGAAGGCCTGCACCTGGTCGCGGAGCATGTCGATGGTTTCACCGAGGGCAAAGTTCAGGGTCGGATAGCTCATGGGGGCACCTTCAAACTTGTTTTTATATAAGGGAGTCGGGCTGTGGAGAGCAGCTGATTCAGCTCTCACCTTTACGTTAACGTAAGCCTGCGACGGGTGGCTGTCAATCACCCTTTACGTAAACGTCAACTTGCGCCAGAGTAAGGGCGTTTTCTCTGGGGGCCAGGCTCCTTCGCTACATGCCTGGCTCATGCTTACCCACTAATAAAGACAATAGGGGTCATCATGGATCAACCCGCATCCGCGCCGGGGCGCAGCTACACTCGCGGCACCCAGGACAAAGCCTTGCTGGCGCTGACCATCGGTCAGGCGTTCGATCGCACGGTGGCGTCATACCCGCAGGGCGAAGCCCTGGTGGTGCGTCATCAGCAGCTGCGCTACAGCTGGCAGCAACTGGCCGAAACCGTCGATCTGCATGCCCGGGCGCTGTTGGCCTTGGGGCTCAAGACCGGCGACCGGCTGGGCATCTGGGCCCCCAATTGTGCCCAGTGGTGCATCAGCCAGTTCGCCAGCGCCAAGATCGGCGCGATCCTGGTGAACATCAACCCGGCCTATCGCAGTTCCGAGCTGGAATACGTGCTCAAGCAGTCCGGTTGCCAGTGGCTGGTATGCGCCGGTGCGTTCAAGACCTCCGACTATCACGCCATGTTGCAGGGCCTGGCGCCCGAGCTGGCGCAGCAGTCCATCGGCCAGCTACAGAGCGAGCGTCTGCCGGATTTGCGCGGTGTGATCAGCCTCGACGCGCAGCCGCCGTCGGGCTTTCTGCCCTGGTCGCAGCTGGCCGACCTGGGGGCCGGCGTCAGTGTCGAAGCGCTGCGCGAACGCCAGGACAGCCTGGACCCCGACCAGGCGGTGAATATCCAGTACACCTCCGGCACCACCGGTTTCCCCAAGGGCGCGACCCTCAGCCACTACAACATCCTCAACAACGGCTATATGGTCGGCGAGAGCCTGGGCCTGGGCCACGAGGACCGCCTGGTGATCCCGGTGCCGCTGTACCACTGCTTCGGCATGGTCATGGGCAACCTGGGCTGCGTGACCCACGGCACCACCATGATCTACCCCAACGATGCCTTCGATCCGCTGCTGACCCTGAGCGCCGTGGCCGAGGAAAAGGCCACCGGGCTGTACGGCGTGCCGACCATGTTCATCGCCATGCTCGACCAGCCACGACGGGCCGAGTTCGACCTGTCGAGCCTGCGCACCGGGATCATGGCCGGGGCCACTTGTCCGATCGAGGTGATGCGCCGAGTCATCAGCGAGATGCACATGAGCGAAGTGCAGATCGCCTACGGCATGACCGAAACCAGCCCGGTGTCGTTACAGACCGGTCCGGCGGACGACCTCGAGTTGCGGGTGACCACGGTCGGCCGCACCCAGCCGCAGCTGGAAAGCAAGATCATCGACGAGGCGGGCAATATCGTGCCGCGCGGCACCATCGGCGAGCTCTGCACCCGCGGCTACAGCGTGATGCTGGGCTACTGGAACAACCCGCAGGGCACGGCCGAAGCCATCGACCAGGCCGGCTGGATGCACACCGGCGACCTGGCGACCATGAACGACCAGGGTTACGTGTGCATTGCCGGGCGCAACAAGGACATGATCATCCGCGGCGGCGAAAACATTTATCCGCGCGAGCTGGAGGAATTTTTCTTCACCCATCCGGCGGTGGCCGACGTGCAGGTGATCGGCATCCCGTGCTCGAAGTACGGTGAAGAGATTGTCGCCTGGATCAAGTTCCACCCCGGCCACAGCGCCAGCGAGGAGGAGCTGCAGGCCTGGTGCAAGGAGCGTATCGCTCACTTCAAGACGCCGCGCTACTTCAAGTTCGTCGAGGAATTCCCGATGACCGTGACCGGCAAGATCCAGAAGTTCAGGATGCGCGAGATCAGCATCGAGGAGTTGCACGGGCGTTCCTGAGCCATTCGAGCAGGCTCCCGCGAATACGTGCGGGAGCGGCTCGCGAGCCGTCTTAGAGGCCGCGGTCGAATCAGGAGAAGGGGGGAAACAGGAAGGCCGGAAAGCACAAAGGGGAGCCGAAGCTCCCCTTTAATTTTGTCGTTGCGTGCTCTTTTTTTATTATTGAGGGGCGGTCTGTTGTTGTTTTTGGCAACCGTTACCCTTTACCGCTGTTTTTGGCGATCCCCATCCGGGATCAAGAGCAAACGTATTTTTTTGAGCGCTGATCTATTTTCTCGCTTGAGCGACCAACCAGTTCGGGAGCTACCTTAGGGTAGTTTTATTGTTCTCTGCCCGGTTGCGGGTGGCTCTTGTTGTTAAAGACACCCTGAAAAACACATCCTCTCCAAAAAAATCTGTTAGCTGCGTCTCTGCCGTGTTGTTTTTGTTATGTCAGAGTCGTTTCGTCTTATTTTTATTAGCTTTGCTGCTTTTTATTCTTGTTATGCCAGAGATATAGCAGAAGCCATGCCAACTTTTTAAAATCCTTTAAAATCAATGGCTTGATAAAAATGGCATTTCATCTGTACCGCTAGAAAATCGACAAACTGTTTCCGTGTTACCCGTTTCGAGCGTGCGCCAGAGCGGCCGGTAACACCCTGAAACAGGCAATCCCCTCAACCTGGGTAACGGGCCTTGGCGACGCGCGAGCCGGTGGGCCGCCCAAGCACGGAGCAAATCTGCTGGCCGGCGAGGATCAGGCGCTCCATGTCGATACCGGTTTCGATGCCCAGACCATTGAGCAGGTACAGCACGTCCTCGCTGGCGACGTTGCCGCTGGCGCCCTTGGCATAGGGGCAGCCGCCGAGCCCGGCGATGGAGCTGTCGAACACCGCGATGCCTTCCAGCAGGCTGGCGTAGATATTGGCCAGGGCCTGGCCATAGGTGTCGTGGAAGTGCCCGGCGAGCTTGTCCCGCGGAACGTGGGCGGACACCACCTCGAACATCCGGCGGGTAGCGCCGGCGGTGCCGGTGCCGATGGTGTCGCCCAGGGACACTTCGTAGCAGCCCATGCTGTACAGCTCGCGGGCGACCACGGCGACCTGTTCCGGCGCCACCTCGCCTTCGTAAGGGCAGCCCAGCACGCAGGACACGTAACCGCGCACGGTAACGTCGTGTTGTTTCGCCGCGTCCATGATCGGCACGAAGCGCTCCAGGCTCTCGCTGATGGAGCAGTTGATGTTGCGCCGGGAGAAGGCCTCGGAGGCGGCGGCGAACACCGCGACTTCCTTGACCCCGGCGGCCACGGCATCTTCGAAGCCGCGCAGGTTCGGGGCGAGGGCGCCATAGGTCACCCCCGGCTTGCGCTGGATCTGCGCGAACACCTCGGCGGACCCGGCCATCTGCGGCACCCATTTGGGCGAGACGAAACTGCCGACTTCTATATAGCCGAGCCCGGCCGCGCTCAGGGCGTCCACCAGTTGCACCTTGTCGGCGACGCTGATGGGCTGGGCTTCGTTCTGCAAACCGTCGCGAGGGCCGACTTCGACCAGGCGCACATGGGTGGGGAGGGACATGGGGCTTTACCTTTATATGTAGGGATCGCTGATCTAGCCGCTGCCGCAGGCTGCGCTCGGCGACGAAGTCGGCGTAAAACCAGGCACTGTGGTCTGTCTGGCAGATTGTCTGTGTTACTGGTGCGACCGCTTTGCGGGCGATCGCAGCCTGGGGCGGTTACTGCACGGCGCTTTTCTGATTCTGGATGGTCTGCTCCAGCGCCTGGGTGCAGCGCTCTTCCGCGGTGTCCAGCTCCAGCTTCATCTGTTCGATGTCCAGCAGCTGCTGCTCCAGCTGTTCGCGGCGCTCGGCGATTTTCGCCAGCATGCTGTGCAGCTGCTTCAGGTTGCCGCTGCTGGGGTCATAGAGTTCGATCAGCTCGCGGCACTCGGCCAGGGAGAAGCCGATGCGCTTGCCGCGCAGGATCAGCTTTAGGCTGACCTTGTCCCGCGGCGAGTAGATGCGTTCCTGGCCGCGGCGTTCGGGGGCGAGCAGGCCTTGTTCTTCATAAAAACGGATGGCCCGGGTGGTGATGTCGAGCTCGCGGGCGAGGTCGGAAATGCTGTAGGTCTGGCTGCTCATGGGGGCACTCGAAAAAGGTCTTGGCGTTAAGCTAATTCGAGGTTGACGTATACGTCAAGCAAGATGCAGATCCATTCATGGATGCGAGGCTTGCCGAGGAGGGCGGGAACGCAGTGGTTCAGGAGTCACGCAGCGTTCTTATCGCGGGCAAGCCTCGCTCCTACCGGTCACTTCTCGAGTTTTTTCTCGTGGGCCGTCACCTGCTGGCACAGTTCGATCATCTGCTCGCGCATCCAGCGGTTGGCCGGGTCCTGGTCGGTGCTTTCGTGCCAGTAGAGGTGGGTTTCCAGCGGCGGCACGTCGTTGACCGGCAGGTTGAACGCCTGCAGGTCATGGCGCCGGGCGAAGCGCTCGGGCACGGTCATGACCATGTCGGTTTGTTGCAGCACTTGCGACGCCATCAGGTAATGCTGGGAGCGCAGGGCGATCTTGCGCTGGATGCCCATCTTGCCCAGTGCCAGGTCGACGTAGCCCAGGCCGCTGCGGCGGCTGGAGATGTGGATATGGGTCAGCGACAGGTAGTCGTCGAGGCTGAGTTTTTCCTTGTTCGCCAGCGGGTGGCTCTTGCGCATGGCGCAGACGTAGCGGTCTTCCATCAGCTTGACGTGGCGGACCTGCGGGTCGGTGTTGAGCGGGGCATCGACGGCGAAATCCAGGCGGCCGGCCGCCAGTTCCTTGGTGGTTTCCCGGCGCTTGGACAGGAAACTCTCGATGATCACCGTCGGGGCCAGGCGCCGCAGGCGCTGGAACAGCGGCGGCAGGATCACCGCCTCGGTCAGGTCGGTCATGCTGATGCGGTAGGTCTTGACCGCCTGCAAGGGATTGAAGATGCGGCTTTCCTGCACCGATACCCGCAGCAGCGAAAGGGCATTGCGCACCGGGCCGATGATGTTCTGCGCCATCGGCGTGGGCACCATGCCCTGGGCGGTCCGCACGAACAGCGGGTCGTTGAAGGTCTCGCGCAGGCGGGCCAGGGCGTTGGAGACAGCAGGCTGAGTGATACCGACGATCTGCCCGGCGCGGGTCAGGTTGGCTTCGGTGTAGATCGCGTCGAAGACGATGAAAAGGTTGAGGTCGACCTTGCTCAGATTCATTGCGCTGCACTCTTATTGTTAGGGGCGGGAGGGATGGGCTGATGGCCTGCCCGATCAGTCAATCATATATCGGTGATGAATGTTAATACACGCCGAGAATAGGCTAGGTAAATTTTCGTAAACTGTTCTAGCATCGCTTCCATGCCCTCAACCACCTTGCCAAGAAGGTAGCTGCCCATGGATTTCGCCTATTCACCCAAGGTTCAGGAACTGCGTGAGCGCGTGACCGCGTTCATGGACGCTTATGTCTATCCGGCTGAAGCCGTGTTCGAGCGCCAGGTCGCCGAAGGCGATCGCTGGCAGCCGACGGCGATCATGGAAGAGCTCAAACTCAAGGCCAAGGCCGAGGGCCTGTGGAATCTGTTCCTGCCCGAGTCGGAACTCGGCGCCGGCCTGACCAACCTCGAATACGCGCCGCTGGCGGAAATCATGGGCCGCTCCCTGCTGGGGCCGGAACCCTTCAATTGCTCGGCACCGGACACCGGCAACATGGAAGTGCTGGTGCGTTACGCCAATGAAGAGCAGAAGCAACGCTGGCTGGAGCCGCTGCTGCGCGGTGAGATCCGCTCCGCCTTCGCCATGACCGAGCCGGACGTGGCGTCGTCCGATGCCACCAACATGGCCGCCCGCGCCGTGCGTGATGGCGACGAATGGGTGATCAACGGCAAGAAGTGGTGGACCTCGGGTGCCTGCGACCCGCGCTGCAAGATCCTGATCTTCATGGGCCTGAGCAACCCGGACGCGCCGCGCCACCAGCAGCACTCGATGATTCTGGTGCCGGTCGACACCCCCGGGGTGAAGATTGTCCGGCCGCTGCCGGTGTTCGGTTACGACGACGCACCCCACGGCCATGCCGAAGTGCTGTTCGACAACGTGCGCGTGCCCTACGAGAACGTGCTGCTGGGCGAGGGTCGTGGTTTCGAGATCGCGCAGGGCCGCCTTGGCCCGGGCCGGATTCACCACTGCATGCGTTCGATCGGCATGGCCGAGCGCGCACTGGAGTTGATGTGCAAGCGTGCGGTGAGCCGCACCGCCTTCGGCAAGCCGCTGGCACGCCTGGGCGGTAACGTCGACAAGATCGCCGATTCGCGGATGGAGATCGACATGGCGCGCCTGTTGACCCTGAAGGCGGCGTACATGATGGACACCGTCGGTAACAAAGTGGCGAAAAGCGAAATCGCCCAGATCAAGGTGGTGGCGCCGAACGTAGCCTTGAAGGTGATCGACCGGGCCATCCAGATTCATGGCGGGGCCGGGGTCTCCAACGATTTCCCGCTGGCCTACATGTATGCCATGCAACGCACCTTGCGCCTGGCCGATGGCCCGGACGAAGTGCACCGCGCTGCCATCGGCAAGTTCGAAATCGGCAAGTACGTGCCCAAGGAAATGCTGCGCAGCGGGCATTAAAAGCGCTCGCGGGCAAGCTCCGCTTCTACAGAATCTTCCGTAGGAGCGCGGCTTGCCCGCGATAACATCCCGGATTACACCGCGAACTTCCTCCTCAATACACCCAGACCTCCACGCGCCGATTCTTGATCCGTCCCTCGTCCGCGGTATTGGCCGCGACCGGCATCTGGGCACCGAAGCCGCGGATATCGCGCAGCACCACACCGTTTCTCACTAACTCCCGGCGCACGGTCATGGCCCTCAGCTTGGACAGCAGTGCCGCGCGCGCCGGATCGTTCTTGGCGTCGCCAAAGCCGACCAGGGTCACGCGCTTGGCCAGCTTGTCGTGGCGCTTGAGAAAGTCCAGGACCCGTGTCAGATCCTGGCGCGCCTTGTTGTCGAGGGTGGCGCTGCCTTCCTCGAAGCGAAAATTCACGGTCAGGCGCTGCGCCTGTCGGGCGATGGCCTGATACCCCTCGGGCATCTGCGGGGCGGGGGTGACGCTCATGGCCAGCACCGTCTGCGCGATAAAACCGTTGGCCGCGACTATGGCCTGGCCCCTGGGGCTCTGGGCGAAACGCACCAGGGCGCGGGCCCAAGGGTTTTGCTCGTCGGGTGGCAGGTAGAAGTACAGGCGCCGTGACAGCGGGTAGTCCTCGGTGGCGATCAGGCTGTCGAGGGGCAACATCGGTTGCGAGCCACCGTCGACGATCGCTACGGCCTTGGCCTGGCGCACATAAGGCAGGCCGATAAAACCGATGCCCTGGGGATCGTGGCTGACCGCGTCGGAGAGTTGCTCGCTGGACTCGAAGCGTTGCGCCGTGGCGCTGAGGTTCTTGCCGCGGTGGGCCAGCACCAGCTCCTTGAAGGTGTCGTAGGTGCCGGAGCGATCATCGCGGGCGTACAGGTGAATGGCGCCGCCGACGCCGCCCAGTTCTTCCCAGGTTTTCACCTCGCCGCTGAATACCCGCGCCAGTTGCTCGGTGTCCAGCCGCGCCAGTGGGTTTTGCGGGTGGAGGATGATCGCCAGGCCGTCGATGGCGATCACCTGTTCGGCCTCGGGGGCTTTCAGGTCGCCGAGGGTTTCCAGTTCCACCAGTTCGCTGTCCTTGATTGGTCGTGACGCGGCGGCGAGGTCGGCGCTGGCGTTCTTCAACGCGACGAAGCCGGTACTGGAGCCATGGGCGGCGATCTCGACGAAAACGCGCCGGCCCTGGGTATTCTGGCCGGTCACCCGACGCTCGTTGTCTTTGCCTGAGGCCTCGATCCGTATGTCGAGCAAACCCTGTTCCTGCATCAGGCCCTTGACCAGGGCCGGGCCCAGCGCGGCACCGATGGTGTTGGAACCCTGGATGCGCAGCACCGGCTGGTTGTCACCGTCCAGGGGCAGGGCGGCGAACACCGACCAGGGCAGGGCGTAGCAGACGAAGCCGACCAGCAGCAGGCAGAGGGTGCGGCACCAGAGGTCCCGTTCACTTACGGTACAAACGCGTGACATGCGGCAATGGCCTTCTATGGCGGGAGCGAGTGCGGCGAGATTAAGTCAGGGAGGTGACGGGGATGTGACAGTTGACGGGGGTAATAGGAGCCTTCCCCTGGCTTTCAGAATGCTCTTAACAACCCGGAACGGCTGGCTCAGTACAGTTGAAAACTTTGTCTGGAGGGGAATTGGCGCACGCCGACTCTCGTCGTCACCAGGCGTCGATGCAGCCCTGGCTGCAATTTGCTTGTGTCAAAGGAGTATGAAATGAGTGGCTGGTTCGAGCTGAAGCAATATGGCAGCGGAGGTTTCAGGTTCTTGCTGAAGTCCAGGGACGCGCAGAGCATGCTTCAAAGCGACCGTTACCCTTGTCGTGAGAGTGTCGAGGCAGCCATCGCGCTGCTGCGCAAGCACTGCACGTCCTCGGGTAGTTACGAAAAGAAGATCGCCCCGGGTGGCAAATCCTACTTCAATCTCAAGGCCGGCAAGGAGGTGAGCCTGGTCAGCCACCTGTATGACTCGGAGCCGACCCGTGAGTCCGCCATCGAGGCCATCATGCAGGCCGGCACCAGCACCCGGGTCGAGTTGTGTTGAGACGCTGAAGCAATAAAAAAGCCCATCTCAGGATGGGCTTTTTTGTGCCTGGCGATCAGCTCAGTTCGAGCCAGATCGGTGCGTGGTCGGAAGGTTTTTCCATGCCGCGCAGGTCGTAGTCGACCCCGGCATCCTTGATCCGTGGCAGCAGGCCGCGGGAGGCCATGATCAGGTCGATGCGCAGGCCGCGCTTGGGCTCGTCCTCGAAACCGCGGCTGCGGTAGTCGAACCAGCTGAAGCGATCGGCCACCTCGGGGTTGAGGTGGCGGAAACTGTCCACCAGGCCCCAGTTCTTCAGGCGGGCCATCCACTCGCGCTCTTCCGGCAGGAAGCTGCACTTGCCGGTTTTCAGCCAGCGTTTCATGTTGTCCGGGCCAATGCCGATGTCGCAGTCTTCCGGGGAAATGTTCACGTCGCCCATGACCACCAGCGGCTGCTCGTTGCTGAAACGGGTTTCCAGCAGGTGCTGCAGGTCGCTGTAGAAACGCTGCTTGGCCGGGAACTTGGTGGGGTGGTCGCGGCTTTCGCCCTGGGGGAAGTAGCCGTTCATGATGGTTACCTGGGTGCCGTTGGCGTCGACGAAGGTGCCCCAGATAAAGCGCCGCTGGGCGTCTTCATCGTCACCGTCGAAGCCTTTGTACAGGTCCAGTGGCGCCTGGCGCGAAAGCAGGGCGACGCCGTAGTGGCCTTTCTGCCCGTGGAAATGCACGTGATAACCCAGCGCCTGGACTTCGGCCAGGGGGAACTGGTCGTCCGACACCTTGGTTTCCTGCAGGCCGATGATGTCCGGTTGATGCTTTTCGATCAGCGCCGCCAGCTGATGGGGGCGGGCGCGCAGCCCGTTGATGTTGAACGAGACGATCTTCATGGTCGGCAGTCCTGGCAAAACTGCGATGCTAGCCGACAAGTCGCGCGGCGGCCAGCGTGGCGGCGGGGCGGCTGCGCTGCTAAGGTCCATGAGCAGCGCAGCGTAGTGGAACGATCGCGGGCCTGGAAGGCTCGTAGCTATGAAGCACACCAAGAACGGGCACACGTTTGCCGCCACTCAGCGCGGCCACTTCAAGCCGGCCCCAGGGGGGAGACCCATCGCCATGCCTGAAACCTCGACTGCCATCGCCGACATTCATATGCTCGACAGCGGCTATGCCCGCGAAGCCCGTTCCCTGCTGTACCAGGCTTATCGCCATGAGCGGACCTTCGCTTATCTGTTCGAGTCCGAACGCCCGGGTTACGAGCAGCGGGTGCGGGCCACGGTGCGTGAGCTGGTCAAGCAGCACTTTCTTCAGGACCTGCCAGCCATCGGCCTGCTGGTCAACGACCGGCTGATCGGCATCGCCCTGATCGCGCCCCCCCAGCGTCGCCTGGGCATTACCGAGAGCTGGGCCTGGCGTCTGCGCATGGTGCTCAGCACCGGTTTCCGCTGCACCCGGCGTTACCTGGACTATCACGCGGCGGTGCTGGGCTGCCTGCCCAGCGATTCGGTGCACGTCCTGCCATTGCTGGGCGTCCACCCGCAGTTCCAGGGCAAGCACTTCGGTGAGCAGTTGCTGCAGGCGGTGCACAACTGGTGCGCGGTGGACGAGCATTCCCAGGGCGTGGTGCTGGACACCGGCAACCCACGTTACCTGGCGTTCTATGAGCGCCAGGGTTACGAAGAGATTGGCGAGATCGCCGTCGGTCCGATCCGTGAGCACGTTTTCTTTCACGCCAACCCGCAGGTTCTGCAGAACGCGGCCGGCTGAACAGAACTTTCCTCACATTTGTGCGCTCTATCGGGCTCCCAGCTCGTGATAGCATTCGCGCCTATGAAGTTTTCAGGAAGATTCACCAGCGGCTTGTTGCTGCTGTTCACAAGCTGTGCGGCACTGGCGCAAAGCGAATTGGACGTCAGGGTCAAACCCTCCAACGATGAACTCAAGGCCAATGTGGAGGGCTACATTGGCGGGGTTGGCGATCGCGACGAGGAGGCGCTGCTGCGTTTCAGTCGTGGTGCCGAGGAGCAGGCCCGCAAGGCCGCCCAGGCCCTGGGCTACTACCAGCCGCAGATCAGCAGCGAAGTCAAAGGCGGCGAAAAGCCGCGTTTGGTGCTGAACATCGATCCTGGCGAGCCGGTGCACCTGCGCAACGTCACCATCCGGGTCGACGGCCCGGCGGCCTCCCTCAAGGGCTTTCGTGTGCCCAAAAGCGATCAGCTGAAAAGCGGCGCGGTCCTCAATCACGGTCATTACGAAGACGCCAAGCGCCTGATCCAGAACCAGGCGTCGCGCTACGGCTTTTTCAGCGGGCGTTTCACCCGGCAGAAGCTGGCCGTGGACCCCCAGGCCGGGGTGGCGGATATCGAACTGGTGTACGAAAGCGGTCCGCGCTACGCCCTGGGCAAGGTCAGTTTCGCCGGCGATACGCCGTTCGACGAAGACCTGCTGCAACGCATGGTGCCGTTCAAGGCCGGCACTCCCTACGATTCCGAACTGATCGCCGAACTCAACCAGGCGCTGCAATCGAGCGGTTACTTCGAAGGCGTGCGGGTCGACGCGGCGCCGACCGCGGCCGCCGCCGAGGTGATTCCGGTGGCGGTCCAGCTGGAAACCCGCAAGCCGCGCACCATGGGCCTGGGCCTGGGGTTTTCCACCGATGTCGGGCCGCGGGCCAAGGCCAACTGGACCCGGCACTGGGTCAACGCCCAAGGCCACAGCTATGGCTGGGAGGCGGAAGTCTCCGCGCCGCGGCAGAACGTCGGCCTGTTCTACGACATACCGCTGGACCCGCCGCTGACCGACAAGCTGCGTTTTGCCGGCGGCTACCAGAACGAAGAAATCTCCAATACCGATACCCTGAGCAAACTGCTCACCCTCGGCCCCGAGTGGCACAGCAAGTTGCCCAGCGGCTGGCAGCGGGTCATCTCGCTGAAGTGGCAGCGCGAGGAATACCGCCTTGGCGACGACTCGGGCCTGAGTACCCTGTTGATGCCCGGCATCAGTTATTCCTACCTGCGCAGCGATAACCGCATCGACCCGCACAACGGCTATCGCCTGCAATTCGACAGCAAGGTGGCCAAGGAAGGGCTGGGCTCGGACACCAACCTGTTATATGGCACCGTGCTGCTCAAGGGCCTGACCACGGTGTGGGACAACCACCGGTTTCTTGGCCGGGTGCAGTTCGGTGGCAGCGCCACCAACGGTTACAAGAAGGTCCCGCCATCGCTGCGCTTTTTCGCCGGTGGCGATCAGAGCGTGCGTGGTTACGATTACCAGAGCCTGTCGCCGGAGAACTCCGACGGCGACCGGATCGGCGGGCGCTACATGGTGGCCGGCAGCGTCGAGTACCAGTACTCCATCGCGGAAAAATGGCGCCTGGCGACCTTTGTCGACCAGGGCAACTCCTTTGACAAGCTTGAACTGCCGAACCTCAAGACCGGGGTTGGCGTCGGTGTGCGCTGGATATCCCCGGTGGGGCCGATCCGCCTCGACCTGGCCCGTGCGCTGGACGACGACGGTGGCATTCGCTTGCACTTTTCCATGGGGCCAGAGCTGTGAAACGTGGTTTGAAGATCGCGGCGCTGGCGCTGCTGGTGCTGGTGGCGGGGCTGGTACTGGCGCTGGCTTCGATGCTCGGCACCCAGGCCGGCAGTCGCTGGGCCCTGGGCCTGGTGCCGGGTTTGACGGTGGAGAACTTCGCCGGCCGCCTGGGCGGACAGTGGAGCGCCGATCACCTGTTGTGGCAACAGGACAGCAGCCGGGTCGAACTCCAGGCTCTGAAATTCGCCTGGTCGCCGGCGTGCCTGATGCGCATGACCCTGTGCATCGAGCAACTGGACGTGGAGCAGGTCAGCCTGCAGTTCCCGCCGGGTGCGGAAGAAGAAAGCAGCGGCCCGATCAGCCTGCCGGATCTGCAACTGCCCCTGGCTATCGAGCTGGGTCAGGTGCGGGTCGGCAGCCTGCAGTTCAATGGCGCCGAGGAACTCAAGGGCCTGCAACTGGCGGCGCAGTGGACGGCCAAGGGCTTGCAGATCGACTCGGTGAGCCTGCGACGCGACGACCTCAGCCTCAATCTCTCGGGTTTGTTGTCGCCCAGCGGCGACTGGCCACTGAGCGCCACCGCTACCCTGACCCTGCCGGCGCCCGGCAGCGAACCCTGGGCGCTGGCACTGAAGGTCGATGGCGACCTGTTGAAGACCCTCAAGCTTGCGGCCGACAGCAGCGGTTATCTGCAAGGCCGGTTGAGCGGTGAGCTGCAACCGTTGGCGGAGAACCTGCCGGCCGAGGTGCGGATCACCGCCGATGGCTTCAAGGCCAGCGCCGATCTGCCCGATACCCTGATGCTCAATCAGCTGGAACTGACCGGCAAAGGCAATCTCAAGGCGGGTTACCGACTGCTGGGCAAGGCCACCTTGCCGGCCGAGCAGGGGCCGGTGGCACTGGCGCTGCAAGGCAAGGTCGACGCCAAGGGCGCGCAGATCGCCGCGCTGGACCTGACCGCCAACGACAAGCAAAACCTCAAGCTGACCGGCCAGCTGGACTGGAGCCAGGGCCTGAACGCCGAAGCCAAGCTCGACTGGCTGGATTTTCCCTGGCATCGCCTGTACCCGCTGATCGAAGAACCCGCGGTGGCGGTGCGTCGTTTCAATGCGGAAGTCGCCTACCGCGATGGCAACTACCTGGGCAACTTCAAGGGCGACCTCGATGGCCCGGCGGGGGCGTTCAGCCTCAGCAGCCCGTTCAGCGGCGACCTGACGAAAATCTTCCTGCCCCAGTTCAAGCTGACGGCCGGCCAGGGCAAGGCCGAAGGCCACCTGAACCTGCAATTCGCCGACGGCATCGCCTGGGATACCGCCCTGGACCTGTCGGCGATCAACCCGGCGTACTGGGTTGCCGAACTGCCGGGTACGTTAGCTGGACCGCTGCGCAGCCAGGGCGAAATGAAGAACGAGCAACTCAAGCTCAACGCCGACCTCGACCTCAAGGGCAAGTTGCGCGGCCAGCCCGTGGTGCTGCAGGCCAAGGCCGATGGCGCTGGCGAGCAGTGGAACCTGAACGCCCTGGACATCCGCCTGGGCGACAACCGCATCAACGGTTCCGGCCGCCTGCAACAACGCCTGGCCGGGCAGCTCGATATCAAGCTGCCACGCCTCGGCCAGCTGTGGCCCGAGCTGCGTGGCCAGCTCAACGGCCGCCTCGATGTGGCAGGTACCTTGAAGGCGCCGCAGGGCAAGCTTGACCTGCAAGGCCAGCAACTGGTGTTCGCCGACAATCGCCTGCAGAGCCTCAAGCTCGATGCCAACCTGGACAGCGCGCAACGGGCGCGGATCGACCTCAAGGGGGCCGGCATCCAGGTCGGCGAAACCTCGCTGGGGACGCTGACGGCCAGCGGCCAGGGCGATATCAAGAGCCAGAAGTTGCAACTGGACCTGCAAGGGCCGCAGCTCAAGCTGGCGCTGGGCCTGGACGGCAAGCTGGACCAGGGCAACTGGCGCGGACGCCTGGCCAGCGGCGATATCCAGACCGGTGGCCAGGACTGGAGGCTGCAAGCCCCGGCGAAGCTCGAATACCTGGCCGACGGCAAGCTCAATTTCGGCGCCCATTGCTGGGCCAGCGGCGATGCCAGCCTGTGTGGCGAGGATCAGCGGCTGATGCCCGAGCCCAAGTTGCGCTATCACCTCAAGCAGTTCCCGATCGACAGCCTCGCGCAGTGGCTGCCCAAGGATTTTGCCTGGAAGGGCCGGCTCAATGCCGATATCAAGCTGGACGTACCGGCTGGCGGCCCGCAGGGGCGGATCCTGCTGGACGCCAGCGGCGGCACCTTGCGGGTCAAGGAAAAGCAGCAGTGGCTGGACTTCCCGTATCAGACGCTGAAAATCGACACCACCCTCAACCCCAAGCGTATCGACACGCAGCTGGCGTTCAGCGGCGGCAAGCTCGGTGAGCTGATGCTGCAGGCGCAGATCAATCCGTTGCCGAAAAACAAGCCGCTGTCCGGCGAGTTCCGCCTCAGCGGCCTGGACCTGGCGGTGGCGCGGCCGTTCGTGCCGATGGTCGAGAAGCTCGCCGGCACCCTCAATGGCAGCGGGCGCATCTCCGGTGGCCTGCTGGCGCCGCAGGTCAACGGCAGCCTGGCGCTCAGCGGTGGCGAAGTCTCCGGTCCCGAATTGCCCATCAGCCTCCAGGACCTGCAATTGCAGGCGCTGATCGCCGGTGAAAATGTGCAGTTGAGCGGCGGTTGGAAGACCGGCAAGGCCGGGCAGGGCAGCCTCAACGGCAATATCGCCTGGGGCCAGGCGCTGGTGGTGGACCTGAGCCTGAAAGGCTCGCAGTTGCCGGTCACCGTCGAGCCCTATGCGGTACTGGACGTGGCGCCGGACCTGAAGATCTCGATGAAGGACGACAAGCTGGCGATCGCCGGCAAGGTCCAGGTGCCCAAGGGCGAAATCACCATTCGCGAATTGCCGCCGTCGACGGTCAAGGTGTCGGACGACACGGTGATCATCGGCCACCAGACCGAGGAGGGCAAAGCGCCGATGGCCATGGCGATGGACATCGACGTGGTGGTCGGCGAGGACAAGCTCAGCTTCACCGGTTTCGGCCTGACCGCCAACCTGCAAGGCCACGTGCACATCGGCGACAACATGGACACCCGTGGCGAACTGTGGCTCAACGACGGCCGCTACCGCGCCTACGGCCAGCGCCTGACCGTGCGCCGGGCGCGCCTGCTGTTCGCCGGGCCGATCGACCAGCCGTACCTGGACATCGAGGCGATCCGCCAGACCGATGACGTGATCGCCGGGATCCGCCTCAGTGGCAGCGCCGAACAACCGACCACGCAGATCTTCTCGGAGCCGGCCATGAGCCAGGAGCAGGCCTTGTCCTACCTGGTACTCGGGCGTCCCTTGAGCACTACCGGCGAGGACAACAACATGCTGGCGCAAGCCGCCCTGGGCCTTGGCCTGATGGGCAGCTCGAACATCACCGGCGGGCTGGCCAAGAACCTGGGGATAGAAGACTTCCAGCTCGACACCCAGGGCAGCGGCAACACCACCAGCGTGGTGGCCAGCGGCAATATCTCCGAGCGCCTCAGCCTGCGGTACGGGGTGGGGGTCTTCGAACCGGCCAACACCATCGCCCTGCGCTACAAACTGAGCAAGAAGGTCTACCTGGAAGCGGCCAGCGGCGTTGCCAGCTCGCTGGACATCTTCTACAAACGCGACTTCTGATAGTCGTGGGCAAGCCAGTCCCCTTTTGGCAGGGGACTGGCTTTCGCCACCCCTCCAACCGGTATTTCTCCCCCCGATTTTCGACGCCAAGGCTTTCCCATTAATTAGCTTGATAGCGAGCATGCTAATTATTGTTTGGATATTGGCTGCCTAGGCAGTAACATCTTGACATACTTTCGCTGCCTAGGCAGCTAACAGGTGGTCAGATGAAACACTTCACCCCAGACGATTTCCACAATTGCCACCTTGGGCTCTTGCTGGGCCGCGCCGCCCTGCTCAAGGACCGGATCATCGACACCCACATGGAACCCCACGGCATCACCGCCGCGCAGTTCAAGGTGCTGATCATCATGGCCCAGTTCGGCGTCGACACTCCGGCCGAGCTGTGCCGCCACCTGTCCCTCGACAGCGGTTCCATGACCCGCATGCTCGATCGCCTGGAGCAGAAGGACTTCCTCGCCCGCCAACGCTCGGAGCACGACCGCCGCCAGGTGCGCCTGGTGCTCACCGAGGAGGGCCAGAAGCTCACCGACTGCCTGCCGCACATCGGCGCCAATGCCATGAACGAACTGGCCGGCGCCATCACCCCCGAAGAGTTGAAAACCCTGGAACAGATCCTCAAGAAAATTTTGCTGGCGGCCGGTGACCCGATCACCGTGTTGCGGGTAGGTGATAAGTAAATGAGCAGTAAAACCTTGCGTACCCGTTTCAGCCTGGTGCTGCTGGCCATGAGCCTGGCCGGTTGTGCCAACTACAGCGGCCTGACAACCGAAGGGGTGAGCCTCGATGCCAAATCCCTCAAGGCCGGACAATCCCTGAGTGGCGTGACCCTGTCGCCGGCGGCCTGGCCGAAGAGCGACTGGTGGAAGAGCCTGGGCGATCCACAGCTCGATGGCCTGATCCGCGAAGCCCTGCACGACAGCCCCGACATGCAGATCGCCAGCGCCCGTGCCCACCAGGCCAGCGCGGCGGCCTATGCCGCGGACGCGGCACGCATGCCGACCCTGGATGCCAGCGGCGGTGTCAGCCGCTCGCGCCTGTCTCGCTCGCAGGACCCGAGCGGGCAGGGCGACAACTACAGCACCCTGCGTAGCCTGACGGGCAACTTCAATTACACCTTCGACCTCTGGGGCGGCCAGCGCGATACCTGGGAAGCCGCCCTGGGCCAGGCCCGCGCCGCGGAGATCGATCGCCAGGCCGCGCAACTGACCCTGGCCGCCGACGTGGCCCGGGCCTACAGCGATCTGGGCCAGGCGCATATCGTCCATGACCTGGCCACTGAAGACCTCAAGCGCACCCGGCAGATGCTCGAGCTGAGCCAGAAGCGCCTGAGCTCGGGCATCGACAGCCAGTATCAGTACCAGCAGACCGAAAGCCTGGAGGCCAGCTCCGAAGCCTCGCTGATCGACGCCGAGAAAAACCTGCAGAGCGCCAAGATCGCTCTCGCGGTATTGCTCGGCAAAGGCCCCGACCGGGGCAACGGAATAGCCCGGCCGAAAGTCCTCCGGGCCAGCGCGGTGGCGCTGCCGTCGATGCTGCCGGCGGAACTGCTGGGCCGCCGTCCGGACCTGGTGGCCGCGCGCTGGCGGGTCGAGGCGGCGAGCAAGAGCATCGACGCCGGCAAGACCAACTTCTATCCCAACCTCAACCTGAGCGCCGTCGCCGGCACTCAGTCGCTGCTGGGGGATGCGATGTTCGGATCGGCCAGCCGCTTCTTCAATATCGCCCCGACCGTGTCGCTGCCGATCTTCGACGGTGGCCGCCTGCGCGCCGACCTGGATGCCCGGGACGCCGACTACGACCTGGCCGTGGCGCAGTACAACAAGAGCCTGGTGAATGCCCTGGGGGATGTCAGCGACACCATCTCCCAACTGCGTGACATCGGTCGGCAGATCGCCGCCCAGCAACATGCCACCGACATCGCCCAGGACTCCTACGACACCGTGGTCCAGCGCTACGGCTCGGGTATCGGCAATTACCTGGACGTGCTCAGCATCGAGCAGCAATTGCTGCAGGCCCAGCGTCAGCTGGCGACCCTGAATGCCCAGCAGATCGACCTGTCGATCCAACTGATGCAGGCCCTGGGCGGTGGTTTCCAGACCGACAATCTGGCCGCGGCCACCCCGACCCCAGCCTCGCGCAATCAATAATTCAAGGTACTCATCATGGCCACTGCCGAAACCAACAACGCTCCCGAAAACACTCCGGACACTGTCAACCCACGCAAGCGCAAGGTCATGCTGCTGGGCCTGGTGGCGCTGATCGTCCTGGGCGGACTGGGGGTCTTTGCCTGGTATGAACTCTACGGACGCTGGAATGAAGGCACCGACGACGCCTATGTGAATGGCAACGTGGTGGCGATCACCCCGCTGGTCACCGGCACGGTGGTCAGCATCGGCGCCGACGATGGCGACCTGGTCCACGAAGGCCAGGTGCTGATCAACTTCGACCCCAACGATGCCGAGGTCGGCCTGCAAAGCGCCGAGGCCAACCTGGCCCGCACCGTGCGCCAGGTGCGCGGGCTGTACAGCAACGTCGACGGCATGCGCGCCCAGGTGGCGGCGCAGAAGGCCGAAGTGCAGAAAGCCCAGGACAACTTCAACCGTCGCCGGACCCTCGCCAGCAGCGGGGCGATTTCCCAGGAAGAACTGTCCCACGCCCGCGATGACCTGACCTCGGCGCAGAACGCCCTGGCCAATGCCCAGCAGCAGCTCAACACCACCAACGCGCTGGTGGACGACACCGTGGTCTCCAACCATCCGGACGTGCAGGCGGCCGCCGCGCAACTGCGCCAGGCCTACCTGACCAATGCCCGCAGCACGCTGATTGCCCCGGTGACCGGTTATGTCGCCAAGCGCACCGTGCAACTGGGCCAGCGGGTACAGCCGGGCACCGCGTTGATGGCGGTGATCCCGCTCGACCAGCTGTGGATCGAGGCCAACTTCAAGGAAACCCAGCTGCGTGACATGCGCATCGGCCAGCCGGTGGACATCGAGGCCGATATCTACGGCAGCGACGTCAAGTACAGCGGCACCATCGACAGCCTGGGCGCCGGTACCGGCAGTGCCTTCGCCCTGTTGCCGGCGCAGAACGCCACCGGCAACTGGATCAAGATCGTGCAGCGGGTGCCGGTGCGCATCCACGTGAACGCCGAAGAGCTGGCCAAGCACCCGTTGCGGGTCGGCCTGTCGACGGTGGTCAACGTCGACCTGCACGACCAGAGCGGCCCGGTGCTGGCCCAGCAGCCGCCACAAAAGGCTTCGTTCAGTACCAACGTCTACGACCGTCAATTGAGCGAGGCCGATGCCTTGATCGCTCGTCTGATCCACGACAACAGCGCCGCCATCGGCAAGACCGCGCAGCGCTGATTCGCCGATCCCTCTGCTGCGGCCGTTAGCGGTCGCGGCGCCTGCCTCGCTTCATAGGATTCGCGATGAGCAATAACGCCTCTTTCACGCCGCCCAGCCTGTTGCTCAGCACCATCGGCCTGTCGCTGGCGACCTTCATGCAGGTGCTCGACACCACCATCGCCAACGTGGCCTTGCCGACCATCTCCGGCAACCTCGGGGTGAGTTCGGAGCAGGGCACCTGGGTGATCACCTCGTTTGCCGTGAGCAACGCCATCGCCTTGCCGCTGACCGGCTGGCTGAGCCGGCGCTTCGGCGAAGTGAAGCTGTTTATCTGGGCCACCCTGCTGTTCGTGCTGGCCTCGTTCCTCTGCGGGATTTCCACCTCCATGCCCGAGCTGGTGGGCTTTCGTGTGCTGCAAGGGGTGGTGGCCGGGCCGCTGTACCCGATGACCCAGACCCTGCTGATCGCGGTCTACCCGCCGGCGAAAAGGGGCATGGCCCTGGCGCTGCTGGCGATGGTCACGGTGGTGGCGCCGATTGCCGGGCCGATTCTCGGCGGCTGGATCACCGACAGCTACAGCTGGCCGTGGATCTTCTTCATCAACGTACCGATCGGCCTGTTCGCCGCCTGGGTGGTCAAGCAGCAGCTGAAGGCGCGGCCGGTGGTGACCAGTCGCCAGCCGATGGACTACATCGGCCTGCTGAGCCTGATCGTCGGCGTCGGCGCCTTGCAGATCGTGCTCGACAAGGGCAACGACCTGGACTGGTTCGAATCCAACTTCATCATCATCGGTACGTTGATTTCGCTGATCGGCCTGGCGGTGTTCGTGATCTGGGAAATGACCGACCGCCATCCGGTGGTCAACCTGCGGCTGTTCGCCCACCGCAACTTCCGCATCGGCACCATTGTGCTGGTGGGTGGTTATGCCGGCTTCTTCGGCATCAACCTGATCCTGCCGCAGTGGGTGCAGACCCAGATGGGCTATACCGCGACCTGGGCCGGCCTGTCGGTGGCGCCGATGGGCATCCTGCCGGTGCTGATGTCGCCTTTCGTCGGCAAGTACGCGCACAAGTTCGACCTGCGTTTGCTGGCCGGGCTGGCGTTCCTGGCGATCGGCCTGAGCTGTTTCATGCGCGCCGGGTTCACCAACGAGGTGGACTTCCAGCACATCGCCCTGGTGCAGCTGTTCATGGGCATCGGCGTGGCGCTGTTCTTCATGCCGACCCTGAGCATCCTGATGTCGGACCTGCCGCCGCACCAGATCGCCGATGGCGCCGGCCTGGCCACCTTCCTGCGGACCCTCGGTGGCAGCTTCGCTGCTTCGTTGACCACCTGGATCTGGATCCGCCGGGCGAACGAGCACCATGCCTATATGGGTGAGCACATCAGCAGCTTCGAGCCGGCCACCCGCGATGCCCTGGGCGCCCTGGGCGGTGCCAGCAACCAGGCCTACGCGCAGCTGGACCAGGTGCTGACCGGCCAGGCGTACATGATGTCCACCGTGGACTATTTCACGTTGCTGGGCTGGGGCTTCATGGGCCTGATTCTGCTGGTGTGGCTGGCCAAGCCACCGTTCACGGCCAAGGCCGGGCCGGCGTCGGCGGGGCATTGAGGGGGCGCGGGGCTTGAGGGGGGGCGCCAGCCCGTTCGCTCCGGCAGGGGACTGCACAATCCTTGTCGGGGCGAACGGGTTGGCGATTGAAGGCAAGACCCTTCGGGCCTTGTCGCAGCCTGCGGCAGCGGCTACGGGCGGGGCAATGCCCGCTGTGACGGCACGAAGTCGAAAGCCGCCAGCTGGAAGCCCTGTTCATCCACCTGCAAGGCCCAGCCCTGACGATCCCAGTCGCCCAGCACGATGCGCTTGGCGGCCTGGTCGCCGATCTGCAACTTGTGGATGGCCGGGCGGTGGGTGTGGCCGTGGACCAGGGTCCGCACCTTGAACGCCTGCATGATCCGCGGCACTTCGTCCGGGGTCACGTCGACGATGTCGTTGGCCTTCATGCGGGTTTGCGCGCGGCTTTCGTTGCGCAGCTTGCGCGCCAGCTTGTGCCGGGTGCGCAACGGCAAGTGCCTGAGGATCCACAGCGAAACCGGGTTGCGCAGGTAACGGCGCATGCGCATATAGGCTTCGTCGCGGGTGCACAGGCTGTCGCCGTGCATCAGCAGCACCGGCTCGCCGTAGAAGTCGACCACGCTCGGGTCCTTGAGCAGGGTCGCGCCCGCGGCCTTGCAGAAGGCCTTGCCGAGCATGAAGTCGCGGTTGCCATGCATCAGGAAAACCTGCGTGCCGCTGTCGCTGAGCTCGCGCAGTGCCTGGCAAATGGAAAGCTGGTAGGGGGTCATGGCGTCGTCGCCGATCCAGACCTCGAAGAAATCTCCCAGGATGTACAGCGCTTGCGCCGAGCGGGCACGCCCGCCCAGTAAATCCAGAAACGCCCGGGTAATGTCCGGGCGTTCCTCTTCCAGATGCAAATCTGAAATCAGCAGTATCACTCAACGATCTCGGCTTTCTCGATGATCACGTCTTCTGCCGGTACGTCCTGGTGGCCGGCCTTCATGGTGGTGGCCACGCCTTTGATCTTGTCGACCACTTCGGTGCCGGCAACCACTTTGCCGAATACCGCGTAGCCCCAGCCCTGGACAGTCTTGCCGCTGTGGTTGAGGAAGCTGTTGTCGGCGACGTTGATGAAGAACTGCGCGGAAGCCGAATGCGGCTCCATGGTGCGGGCCATGGCGACGGTGTACTTGTCGTTGGAAAGACCGTTGTCGGCTTCGTTCTGGATGCTTGGACGCTTGTCTTTCTTCTCTTTCATGCCTGGCTCGAAACCGCCGCCCTGGATCATGAAGTTACCGATGACGCGGTGGAATACGGTGTTTTCGTAATGACCGGCTTTAACGTATTCGACGAAGTTGGCCACGGTGACCGGGGCTTTCTCGGCGTTCAGTTCCAGCACGATGTCGCCGTGGTTGGTGGTCAGTTTGACTTGAGTCATGATCGGTACTCTTTATAAGGAGGAGCGTTTTCTAGGAATTCCCGGGTTCCGGGAGGCGGGCATGGGACCCGCGGGCCGGAACCGCTCTGGCAAAAATCCGCCAAGGTGCGCAGTTTAGCGTGCCGGGCGTGAAATTCGAGGCTGTTTTTTCATTTGCGACGGATTAATCGCGGCAGATTTAAAGCCCGCTCTGTCAGGGGCTTGACCGCATCGGCTATGATATCCGTTTTGATTTATCAGGCCGCACCGGCCGCGCACTTGTACGTTCAAGGATCCTATGAGCAAGCCCACTGTCGACCCTACCTCGAATTCCAAGACCGGACCGGCCGTACCGGTCAACTTCCTGCGCCCGATCATCCAGGCGGACCTGGACTCGGGTAAGCACACACAGATCGTGACCCGCTTCCCGCCGGAGCCCAACGGCTACCTGCACATCGGTCACGCCAAGTCGATCTGCGTGAACTTCGGGCTGGCCCAGGAATTCGGCGGCGTCACCCACCTGCGTTTCGACGACACCAACCCGGCCAAGGAAGACCAGGAATACATCGACGCCATCGAAAGCGACGTCAAGTGGCTGGGCTTCGAGTGGGCCGGTGAAGTGCGCTACGCCTCGCAATACTTCGACCAGTTGCACGAATGGGCGGTGGAGCTGATCAAGGCGGGCAAGGCCTATGTCGACGACCTGACCCCCGAACAGGCCAAGGAATACCGTGGCAGCCTGACCGAACCGGGCAAGAACAGCCCGTTCCGCGACCGTTCGGTGGAAGAGAACCTGGACCTGTTCGCGCGCATGAAGGCGGGCGAATTCCCCGACGGCGCGCGCGTGCTGCGGGCCAAGATCGACATGGCCTCGCCGAACATGAACCTGCGCGACCCGATCATGTACCGCATCCGCCATGCGCATCACCACCAGACCGGCGACAAGTGGTGCATCTACCCGAACTACGATTTCACCCATGGCCAGTCGGACGCCATCGAAGGCATTACCCACTCGATCTGCACCCTGGAGTTCGAAAGCCATCGTCCGCTGTACGAGTGGTTCCTCGAGAACCTGCCGGTGCCGGCGCAGCCGCGCCAGTACGAGTTCAGCCGCCTGAACCTGAACTACACCATCACCAGCAAGCGCAAGCTCAAGCAACTGGTGGACGAGAAGCACGTCAACGGCTGGGACGATCCGCGCATGTCGACCCTGTCGGGCTTCCGTCGTCGTGGCTACACGCCGAAATCCATCCGCAACTTCTGCGAGATGGTCGGCACCAACCGTTCCGACGGCGTGGTGGACTTCGGCATGCTGGAGTTCAGCATCCGTGACGATCTCGACCACAGCGCCCCGCGCGCCATGTGCGTGCTGCGTCCGCTGAAAGTGGTGATCACCAACTACCCGGAAGGCCGGGTCGAGAACCTCGAACTGCCGCGTCATCCGAAAGAAGACATGGGGGTGCGGGTCCTGCCGTTCGCCCGTGAAATCTACATCGACCGCGACGACTTCATGGAAGAGCCGCCAAAGGGCTACAAGCGCCTGGAGCCAGCCGGCGAAGTGCGCCTGCGTGGCAGCTACGTGATCCGCGCCGACGAGGCGATCAAGGATGCCGACGGCAACATCGTCGAGCTGCATTGCTCGTACGACCCGGACACCCTGGGCAAGAACCCGGAAGGGCGCAAGGTCAAGGGCGTGATCCACTGGGTGCCGGCCGCCGCCAGCGTCGAGTGCGAAGTGCGCCTGTACGACCGTCTGTTCCGTTCGCCGAACCCGGAGAAGGCCGAAGACAGCGCAAGTTTCCTGGACAACATCAACCCTGACTCCCTGCAGGTCCTCACTGGTTGTCGTGCCGAACCCTCGCTGGGCAACGCACAGCCGGAAGACCGTTTCCAGTTCGAGCGCGAAGGTTACTTCTGCGCGGATATCAAGGACTCGAGACCGGGCGCACCGGTATTCAACCGTACCGTGACCCTGCGCGACTCCTGGGGTCAGTGATCAGTTAAGGAACTCCTTGTGCTAACGATCTACAACACGCTCACCAAGAGCAAAGAAGTCTTCAAGCCGCTCGATGGCAACAAGGTGCGCATGTACGTGTGCGGCATGACCGTGTACGACTACTGCCACCTGGGCCACGGCCGCAGCATGGTCGCCTTCGACCTGGTGACCCGCTGGCTGCGTTTCAGCGGTTATGACCTGACTTATGTGCGCAACATCACCGACATCGACGACAAGATCATCAATCGGGCCAACGAGAACGGCGAGTCGTTCGAAGCGCTGACCGGGCGCATGATCGCGGCGATGCACGAAGACGAAGCGCGCCTGAACATCAAGAAGCCGGACATGGAGCCGCGTGCCACCGACCATATCGCCGGCATGCACGCGATGATCCAGACCCTGATCGACAAGGGCTACGCCTACGCGCCGGGCAACGGCGACGTGTACTACCGGGTCGGCAAGTTCCTCGGCTACGGCAAGCTGTCGCGCAAGAAGATCGAAGACCTGCGCATCGGCGCGCGCATCGAAGTCGACGAGTCGAAACAGGACCCGCTGGACTTCGTGCTGTGGAAAGCCGCCAAGCCGGGCGAGCCGAGCTGGGAATCGCCATGGGGCGCCGGGCGTCCGGGCTGGCACATCGAATGCTCGGTGATGTCGACCTGCTGCCTGGGCGAGACCTTCGACATTCACGGCGGCGGCAGCGACCTCGAGTTCCCGCACCATGAAAACGAGATCGCCCAGAGCGAGGCGGCCACCGGCAAGACCTACGCCAATGCCTGGATGCACTGCGGCATGATCCGCATCAATGGCGAGAAGATGTCCAAGTCCTTGAACAACTTCTTCACCATCCGCGATGTGCTCGACAAGTACCATCCGGAAGTGGTGCGTTACCTGCTGGTGTCGAGCCACTACCGCAGCGCGATCAACTACTCGGAAGACAACCTCAAGGACGCCAAGGGCGCCCTGGAGCGTTTCTACCACGCCCTCAAGGGCCTGCCGAGCGTGCCGGCTGCCGGTGGCGAAGCCTTCGTCGAGCGTTTCACCGAGGTGATGAACGACGACTTCGGCACCCCGGAAGCCTGTGCGGTGCTGTTCGAGATGGTGCGCGAGATCAACCGCCTGCGCGAGAGCGATCTTGAGGCGGCGGCCGGTCTGGCGGCGCACCTGCGGGAATTGGCGGACGTGCTTGGCGTGCTGCAGCTGGAAGCCGACGACTTCCTGCAGGCCGGTGCCGCCGGCCGGGTCGACGCAGCGCAGGTCGAGGCGCTGATCCAGGCGCGCCTGGCCGCCCGTGCCAACAAGGACTGGGCCGAGTCCGACCGCATCCGCGACCAGATCACCGCCATGGGCGTGGTGCTGGAAGACGGCAAGGGCGGGACCACCTGGCGCCTGGCTGACTGATCGCTGTACTGGCTACAAGCAGAAACCCGCCTTGCGCGGGTTTTTGTTTGCCTGCTATTTGGGGGGAAGGCGGGCGATCAATCCTCCTGCTGGCGCAATCTTTTATAGAGGGTATTGCGACTCACCCCCAGCCGCCGCGCGAGTTGGGAGATGTTGCCGCCCACGGCCTTGAGCTGGCGGTGCAGGTCGGCGCTGTCTTCCAGGTCGATGTCGCCGGGCGGTTCATGGCTGGCGGCCGGCTCCATGTCCAGGTCGACAAAAAAGTCGTCCGGCAGGTGTTCGGCGCGGATCGGTTGTTCTTCGGCCATGGCCAGCGCCACCTGCATCACGCTGCTGACCTGGCGCAGGTTGCCCGGCCAGGGATGGCGCTCGAACAGGTCCCGGACTTCGCGGCTGAACCCGGCCCATTGGCCGGACTCGCGGTGCTGCTCCCAGATGCGTTTGAACAGCGCCTGCTTGTCGCTGCGTTCGCGCAGGGGCGGCAACTCCAGGGTCAGGCCGCCGATGCGGTAATACAGGTCCTCGCGAAAGCGCCCGAGCTGCACCTGTTCGCGCAGGGAGCGGTTGGTCGCGGAGATGATGCGGATGTCCACCGGGAACAGTTCGCTGCTGCCCACCGGTTGTACGCAGCGCTCCTGCAGCACCCGCAACAGGCGAGCCTGGGTCGGCAGGGGCATGTCGCCGATTTCGTCGAGGAACAGCGTGCCTTTGTCGGCCTTGCGGATCAGGCCGATGCTGCCTTTCTGGCTGGCGCCGGTGAAGGCGCCTTTTTCATAGCCGAACAGCTCAGACTCCACCAGTTCGGCGGGAATCGCCGCGCAGTTCACGGCAATGAACGCCTGTTTGCTCCGCGAGCTGGCCTGGTGCAGCGCCTTGACGAAGACTTCCTTGCCGACGCCGGTTTCGCCGTGGATCAACAGCGGGATGTCCTTTTCCAGCAGCCGTTCGGCCTGGCGCACGGCTTTCTCCACCCGGCTGTCGCCGAAGTGCAGGGTGTTCAGGCTGATGGCATCGGCGTTGACGGGTGCCGAGCGAGCAGGTGCCTCGGCGAAGACCCGGGCCTGGATCGGCACCTGCCTTGGACGCTTGAGCAGGCAATGGAAGCGGTTGCGTCCGGCGGCCTGCAAGGCGAAGGGCAGGCCTTCCGGCTGGTTGAGCAGTTCCAGCAGCGACACCTTGAACAGACTTTCGATGCCGACCCGCGACAGGCTGATGCCCAGCAGGTTGTCGGCGCGGCGGTTGGCCGAAAGCACCTGACCGCTTTCATCGAAGATCAGCAGGCCGGCCCACTGGCTGTCGAGGTTGTTCAGGCCGGTGTTGAAGGTCAGCTGGAAATGCCGACCTTCGAACAGGTTGAGGATCAGCCGGTTCTCCACCGTCTGGCTCATCATCTTGACCATGCCCAGGGTGTGGGAGGGCGGCAGGTAGCTGTCGCTGGAGACGTCCAGCACCGCGATCACCCGACGCTCGGTATCGAAGATCGGCGCGGCCGAGCCGGTCATGAAGCGGTTGGCCTTGAGAAAGTGTTCATCGTGCTCGATATGCACCGCCTGCTCGCAGGCCAGGGCGGTGCCGATGGCGTTGGTCCCGCTGCAGTGTTCCAGCCAGCTGGCGCCGGCACTGAAACCACGGGCCAGGCTCGGCTCGATAAAACGCTGGGTGCCCCAGGAGGTCAGCACCTGGCCCTGGTTGTCGGCGAGCATGATCAGGCAATTGGAGTTGCTGAGGATGTTCTCGTAGTAGGGCAGGACTTCCTGCTGGGTGGTTTGCACCAGGGCATGCTGGCTTTCCAGCAACTGGGCGATGCGCTCGGCGGGCAGTTGATCGAAGGCGGGGGCGCTCTGATGGCTGAGGCCAAAGGCCCGGCAGCGGCTCCAGGAGTCCTTGATGATGGTCTCGTGAGACAGCGGTGAGGCAGGTGCGCTCATGGCGGTAGGTCTCTGAAAACGCTTTTATTGTTGTTATTGGCGTATGGCCTGGCCTTTGTAGCCGCTGGCGAAGACTGCGATCGAGGCCGCAGGCCTCGCAAGACAGCCATCGCGGTCAATCAGGCAAATCGCGATGGCAGGTTTTGCGAGCGCTACGTCGGAATGCCGCCCAGCTCGATCGCAGCCTGCGGCAGCGGCTACAGGAAGCAATCTTACCGGCAAAAACGTTCATCCAGTGTTGTTCACTCTTGTTCATTGTCAACCGCCGGACTGTTCAGTTGTTCAGCCCGGGTTGTTCATTTCTGTTCAGCTGTGAACCCGCAAACCGCCTGCCCTGGAATAAATATCTGGCTTATCAGTGACTTGGAGTGCTACCGCGGTTCTGGCACGAAAGTCGCTCTGCTGCTTCGGTCGCTTGACTCCAATAATAAAAAAGGCCGAGCCATGTCATTAACGCTGGAGCATGTCAGCCGTGTCGTCGAGGGCCAGACCTGGATCGATGACATCTCGCTGCGCTTTGAACCCGGTTCCTTCAATGTCCTGCTGGGACGCACGCTGTCCGGCAAGACCAGCCTGATGCGCTTGATCGCCGGGCTCGACAAGCCCGCCAGCGGACGCATCCTGATGAATGGCGTGGACGTCACCGGGCGCCCGGTGCGGCTGCGCAACGTGTCGATGGTCTATCAGCAGTTCATCAACTACCCGACCATGACCGTGTTCGAGAACATCGCCTCGCCGCTGCGCCAGGCCGGCGTCGCCGCGCCGTTGATCGAGAGCAAGGTGCTGGAGACGGCGAAGATGCTGCGGATCGAGAAGTTCCTGCAGCGCCATCCGCTGGAACTGTCCGGCGGCCAGCAGCAGCGTACGGCCATGGCCCGGGCGCTGGTCAAGGATGCCGAGCTGATCCTGTTCGACGAGCCGCTGGTCAATCTCGACTACAAGCTGCGCGAAGAGCTGCGCCAGGAGATGCGCGAGCTGTTCCAGGCCCGTCACACCATCGCCATCTACGCCACCACCGAGCCCAACGAGGCGCTGGCCCTGGGCGGCACCACCACCATCCTCCACGAGGGGCGCCTGGTGCAGAGCGGCAAGACCGCCGAGGTTTATCACCAGCCGCAGACGGTGCTGGCCGCCGAGCTGTTCTCCGAACCGCCGATCAACCTGATGCCGGGGCGCATCGCCGGCAATGAAGTGAGCTTCGCCAACTTCGTGCATTTTCCGCTGAACGTCGATCTGCGCCCGGTCGGCGAGGGCGAGTTCCGCTTTGGTGTGCGGCCCAGCCATATCTCCCTGGTGCCGAGCAACGACGACGACCTGGAGCTGGCGGTGACCGTCGAGGTCGCGGAAATCAGCGGCTCGGAAACCTTCCTGCATGTGCGCAACGAACAATTCCTGTTGGTGCTGCACCTGCCCGGCGTGCACGAATACGACGTCGATGCGCCGATCCGGATTTATATCCCCACCCACAAACTGTTCGTCTTCGATGCCCAGGGCCGTCTGGTCCAGGCACCGGGGCGGCGCGTCGCGAGGGTTGCCTGATGGCCGAGATCCGTTTGCACAACCTCGCCCACAGTTACACCAGCACCCCGGCCGGTCCCGAGGACTATGCGATCCGGGAGATGAACCACATCTGGGAGCAGGGCGGCGCCTATGCCTTGCTCGGGCCGTCCGGCTGCGGCAAGTCGACCTTGCTCAATATCATTTCCGGGCTGCTCAGCCCGTCCCAGGGGCAGGTGCTGTTCGATACCCGGGTGGTCAACGAGCTGACTCCCGAGAAGCGCAATATCGCCCAGGTTTTCCAGTTTCCGGTGGTCTACGACACCATGACGGTGTTCGACAACCTGGCCTTCCCGCTGCGCAACCAGGGCATGGCCGAGGCCAAGGTGCACAGCAAGGTGCAGGAGATCGCCGAGGTCCTCGACCTGCAGGCGCTGTTGAACAAGAAGGCGCGCAACCTCAGCGCCGACGAAAAGCAGAAGGTCTCCATGGGCCGCGGCCTGGTGCGCGACGACGTGTCGGCGATCCTGTTCGACGAGCCGCTGACGGTGATCGACCCGCACCTGAAGTGGAAACTGCGGCGCAAGCTCAAGCAGATCCACGAGCAGTTCAACATCACCATGGTCTATGTTACCCACGACCAGCTCGAAGCCTCGACCTTCGCCGACAAGATCGCGGTGATGTACGGCGGGCAGATCGTCCAGTTCGGCACCCCGCGGGAGCTGTTCGAGCGGCCGAGCCACACCTTTGTCGGCTACTTCATCGGCAGCCCGGGGATGAACCTGATCGAGGTCCGGGCAGAGGCCGGCGGTGTCAGGTTCGCCGGCACCCACCTGGCCTTGCCCGAGGCCTTGCAGCAGCGGATCGCCGAGACTGATTACCAGAGCCTGAAAGTCGGCATCCGCCCGGAATTCATCCATGTCTGGGACGAGCCTTACGAGGAGGCGCTGCAGGCTGACGTGGTCCACATCGAGGACCTGGGCACCTACAAGATCATGACCCTGAACCTCGACGGCGCGGTCTTGAAAGTGCGCCTGGCCGAAGACAAGCCAGTGCCGCAGGGCAGGGCCTGCATCAGCTTCCCCGCGCAGTGGTTGATGGTCTACGCCGACGAATACCTGCTGGAGGCCCACGCCACGAACGAGGTTCAGCCATGAACAAAGTGCAGAACAACAAGGCCTGGTGGCTGGTATTGCCGGTGTTCCTGCTGGTGGCCTTCAGTGCGGTGATCCCGATGATGACTGTGGTCAACTACTCGGTGCAGGATATCTTCGACCAGTCCAGCCGCTATTTCGTCGGCGCCGACTGGTATCGCCAGGTGCTGCTCGACCCGCGCCTGCACGACTCGCTGCTGCGCCAGTTCATCTATTCGGCCTGCGTGCTGCTGATCGAGATTCCCTTGGGGATAGCCATCGCCCTGACCATGCCGAGCAAGGGGCGCTGGTCGTCGGTGGTGCTGATCGTCCTCGCCATTCCGTTGCTGATCCCGTGGAACGTGGTGGGCACCATCTGGCAGATCTTCGGCCGCGCCGACATCGGCCTGATGGGCTCGTCGCTGAATGCCCTGGGCATCAATTACAACTATGCAGCCAACACCATGGATGCCTGGGTCACGGTGCTGGTGATGGACGTGTGGCACTGGACCTCGCTGGTGGCGCTGCTCTGCTACTCGGGGCTGCGGGCGATCCCGGACGTGTATTACCAGGCGGCGCGCATCGACCGGGCATCGAACTGGGCGGTGTTCCGGCATATCCAGTTGCCGAAGATGAAGAGCGTGCTGCTGATCGCGGTGATGCTGCGTTTCATGGACAGCTTCATGATCTACACCGAGCCGTTCGTGCTCACCGGCGGCGGGCCGGGCAACGCCACCACCTTCCTCAGCCAGACCCTGACCCAGATGGCGATCGGTCAGTTCGACCTGGGCCCGGCCGCGGCGTTTTCCCTGGTGTACTTCCTGATCATCCTGTTGGTGTCCTGGCTGTTCTACACCGCCATGACCCACTCCGACGCCAATCGCTGAGGACGGCCGCCATGACCAAGCGCAAGCTGATACCGCTGCTGATTTACATTCTGTTCCTGCTGGTGCCGATCTACTGGTTGCTGAACATGTCGTTCAAGAGCAACAACGAGATCCTCGGCAGCCTGACCCTGTGGCCCCAGGATTTCACCTGGCACAACTACAAGGTGATCTTCACCGACCCCAGTTGGTACACCGGCTACCTCAACTCGCTGTATTACGTCAGCTTCAACACGGTGATTTCCCTGAGCGTGGCGCTGCCGGCGGCCTATGCGTTCTCGCGCTACCGCTTTCTCGGCGACAAGCACCTGTTCTTCTGGCTGCTGACCAACCGCATGGCGCCGCCGGCGGTGTTCCTGCTGCCGTTCTTCCAGCTGTATTCGTCCATCGGCCTGTTCGATACGCACATTGCCGTGGCCCTGGCCCACTGCCTGTTCAACGTGCCGCTGGCGGTGTGGATTCTCGAAGGCTTCATGTCCGGGGTGCCGAAGGAAATCGACGAGACCGCCTACATCGACGGCTATAGCTTTCCCAAGTTCTTCGTGAAGATCTTCGTCCCGCTGATCGGCTCGGGGATCGGCGTGACGGCGTTCTTCTGCTTCATGTTTTCCTGGGTCGAGCTGCTGCTGGCGCGGACCCTGACTTCGGTGAACGCCAAGCCGATCGCCGCGGTGATGACTCGCACCGTGTCCGCCTCCGGTATCGACTGGGGTGTGCTGGCGGCGGCCGGGGTGCTGACCATTCTGCCGGGCATGCTGGTGATCTGGTTTGTTCGCAACCATGTGGCCAAGGGCTTCGCCCTGGGCCGGGTATGAGGATCCGTTGATGGAATGGATGAACTGGACCGCCCCGACGGCGGCATTCTTCGGTGTCATTGCCTTGATCCTGCTGGGCATGACCACGTGGGAATTGCGTTCGCCGAGCATCCCTCGGCGCGGCTTCCTGCCGATTGCCACCACCCGTGGCGATCGCCTGTTTATCGGTCTTCTCGGCAGCGCCTACCTGCATCTGCTGGTAATCGGCGTCACCGACTGGAGCATCTGGGTGGCGTTCGTGCTGTCCCTGGTGTGGCTGTTGGCTGTGATGCGTTGGGGCTAGCCGGGCGCGTGCGCGGTGGTCCTGCTTCGAAATTCAACCAGGAGGTCTCTATGTTCGACAAAAACAATAAGCTGCGACATAGCGTTTCATTGGCGGCCATGCTGGCTATGAGCGGCTTGAGCGCGACGGCCTGGGCCGACGCCTATGAGGACGCCGCGAAAAAATGGATCGGCAGCGAGTTCAAGCCATCCACCCTGACTGCGGAGCAACAGCTGGAAGAGCTGAAGTGGTTCATCAAGGCATCCGAGCCGTTTCGCGGGATGAAGATCAACGTGGTCTCTGAGACCATCGCCACCCATGAATACGAGTCCAAGGTGCTGGCCAAGGCCTTCAGTGAAATCACCGGGATCAAGCTGACCCACGACCTGCTGCAGGAAGGCGACGTGGTGGAGAAGCTGCAGACCCAGATGCAGTCGGACAAGAACATCTATGACGGCTGGGTCAACGACTCCGACCTGATCGGCACGCACTTCCGCTATGGCAAGACCGAATCCATCACCGACCTGATGGCCAACGAAGGCAAGGACTACACCTCGCCGACCCTGGATATCAAGGACTTCATCGGCATCTCCTTCACCACCGCGCCGGACGGCAAGATCTACCAATTGCCCGACCAGCAGTTCGCCAACCTGTACTGGTTCCGCGCCGACTGGTTCGAGCGGGCCGACCTGAAAGCCAAGTTCAAGGAGAAATACGGCTACGAGCTGGGGGTGCCGGTGAACTGGTCGGCCTATGAGGACATCGCCAAGTTCTTCAGCGAAGACGTCAAGGAGATCGACGGCAAGCGGGTCTACGGGCATATGGACTACGGCAAGAAGGACCCGTCCCTGGGCTGGCGCTTCACCGATGCCTGGTTCTCCATGGCCGGCGGCGGCGACAAGGGCTTGCCCAACGGTTTGCCGGTGGACGAGTGGGGGATCCGCGTCGAGGATTGCCATCCGGTGGGCTCCAGCGTGACCCGCGGCGGCGACACCAACGGCCCGGCGGCGGTGTTCGCCACCACCAAGTACGTGGACTGGATGAAAAAATATGCGCCACCGGAAGCGGCGGGCATGACTTTCTCCGAATCCGGGCCGGTGCCGTCCCAGGGCAATATTGCCCAGCAGATCTTCTGGTACACCGCTTTCACCGCCGACATGACCAAGCCGGGCCTGCCGGTGATGAACGCCGACGGCACGCCGAAATGGCGCATGGCGCCGTCGCCCAAGGGGCCGTACTGGGAGGAGGGCATGAAGCTGGGGTATCAGGACGCCGGTTCCTGGACCTTCCTCAAGTCCACCCCGGAGAAACAGAAACTTGCGGCCTGGCTCTATGCCCAGTTCGTGACCTCGAAAACCGTGTCGCTGAAGAAAACCATCGTCGGCCTGACACCGATCCGCGAGTCGGACATCAACTCCCAGGCGATGACCGACCTGGCGCCGAAGCTCGGTGGCCTGGTGGAGTTCTATCGCAGCCCGGCCCGCGTGCAATGGACGCCGACCGGCACCAACGTGCCGGACTATCCACGCCTGGCGCAGCTGTGGTGGAGCCATATCGCCGAGGCGGCCAGCGGCGAGAAAACCCCGCAACAGGCACTCGACGGCCTGGCCAAGGACCAGGACGCGATCATGACCCGGCTCGAGCGCTCGAAAGCCCAGGCCACCTGCGCCCCGAAAATGAACCCCGAGCGCGACGCGCAATACTGGTTCGACCAACCGGGCGCGCCGAAACCGAAACTGGCCAACGAGAAACCCCAGGGCGAGACCGTGAGCTACAACGAACTGCTCAAGTCGTGGGAAGCGGCGCGCAAGTAAGGTTTTGGCTCTGTAATGCGCAACGGCACCTTCGGGTGCCGTTCTGTTTTGGGAATGATTGTTGTGGTGCCAGAGCCATCGTTGTCACGGCCAGACCAGGGGACGAAGGATTACGCAACGCCGTTCTTCTGTAGGAGCGAGGCTTGCCCGCGATGACGACCTTCGAACCAGCGCAGATCTTCAGGCCAGTGCTGCCAGCCGCTCCACCGTATCGGGAAAACGCTGTACCAGGCGGATCAGGGTGGTGGCCTGAGCGTTGGGTTTTGCGCGTCCTTGCTCCCAGTTCTCCAGGGTTCGAGTATTGGTGCGCAGGTACATGGCAAATACCGATCTGGACAGGTTCAGCTGCTCGCGCACGGCCAGCACTTCTTCGGCGGTGATTGGAAGCAGTGCGTTCAACTTGACCTTGTGGGTGCGCAGCGTGAGCTTGCCTTGGCGCTCTTTGGCCAGGGCGTCGAAACCTTCGACCAGTTCGGAAAAGATGTCACGTTTCATGATGGGTTCTCGCGTCGACTTCTCTGTTCAGCAGTTGCTTGAGCAGTTTTTTCTGATGGAGTGTCAGGTCGTTCTGCTCGTTCTTTGCGTAAAGGGTGAAGAGCCAGAATTGGGCGCCTCCGGACCACCAGTAATAAATCACCCGGATCCCGCCGCGTTTGCCCTTGTGCCGGTGCTCATCGACAAAGCGGATCTTGCGCAAGTCACCGGTTCCCTCGATGAGATCTCCGGCTTCGGGGGCTTTCAGCAATTCAAGCTGCAGGCTACGAAAAAGCTCGTCGTCCAGGTGGCCCTGTCGATGGCGTTGGAACGGGGGTAACTCAATAAAAAGCGCGTCCATGTTCTGTACGTAATCTGCGTATATTTTTGATTGAATGGATCGAGAGGTCAAGGCGTTGCGCATGGCGCTCGTCGCCTTTTAATGACCTTAGACTTGGCAATCAGGATGAGATGTAGGACGCGTCTTTAAAGCCTGAAAGGCAATTCCTATCAGGTGGCAGGAGGAGGGGCAGGGCGGTTTTTTCCTTGGAAAACAAAACGGCGCCCGAAGGCGCCGTCTTGTTTTACCGCGGATCGTGCTTGAGCGATCAGCCCGCCAGACCGGATTGCTGGACCAGGGTCAGCAGCGGTTGTGGGTAGACGCCGAGGAAGAACGCCAGGACCGCGATGGCCAGCAGCATCACGCCGCCAGCTTTCTGTTCCCAGTGCAACTGGGCGTCGACGCGGCGCAGGTTCGGCTCGATCAGGTACAGGGTGACCATGACGCGCAGGTAGTAGAACACGCCGATGGCGCTGCCCAGGACCAGGGAACCGACCAGCCACCATTGGTGCGCTTCGACACCGGTGGCGATGATGTAGAACTTGCCGATGAAGCCCGCGGTCAGCGGGATACCGGCCAGGGACAGCATCATCACGGTCAGTACGGCGGTCAGGTACGGACGGCGCCAGAACAGGCCGCGGTATTCGTACAGGGCATCCGCGTCGCGCCCCTTGTAAGGCGAGGACATCAGGGTGATCACACCGAAGGCGCCGAGGCTGGTGATCACGTAGGTGACCAGGTAGACGCCGATGGCTTCCATCGCCAGGCCCTTGCTCGCCACCAGGGCGATCAGCAGGTAACCGAAGTGGGCGATGGACGAGTAACCCAGCAGACGCTTGAGGTTGCTCTGGGTCAGCGCCAGCAGGTTACCGAACAGGATCGAGGCAATCGCGATCAGGGTCAGCACGGTGTTCAGGACACCGCTGCTGGCCACCGGCGAGATCTGGAACAGACGCACCATCACCGCGAACACCGCCACCTTGCTCGCGGTGGCCAGGAAGGCCGCCACAGGCGCCGGGGCCCCTTCGTAGACGTCCGGGGTCCACAGGTGGAAGGGGACCAGCGACAGCTTGAACGCCAGGCCAATCAGCATCATGCCCAGGCCCAGTTGGGCCAGCGGACTAGGCAGGCCGGTCGCGGCCAGGGCCTGACCGATGCCGTTGAAGCTCAGGCTGCCGGCTTCGGCGTAGAGCAGGGCCATGCCGAACAGCAGGAACGCGGAACCGGCGGCCGACAGCACCATGTACTTGATGCCGGCTTCCAGCGAACGCTTGTTGAAGAAGGCATAAGCCACCAGGCCGTAGACCGGTACCGAGAGCAGCTCCAGGCCGATGAACAAGCCGGCCAGGTGTTGCGCGCTGACCAGGACCAGGCCACCGGCTGCGGCCATCAGGATCAGCAGGTACAGCTCTTCGCGGTTGCCCGGGTAGCCGGTGCCGCCGTCGCCCAGGTAGGCATGGGCGAGGGTGACGCAGGCCAGGGTGGCCACCAGGATCAGCGCCATGTACAGGCAGGCGAACTGGTCGATCTGCAGCAATGGAGTCACCGCCAGAGGGGTGACTTTCAGGGCTGGCAGGATCGACAGCAACGCCAGGTTCAGACCGGCGACCGACAGCAGGAAGGTTTGCGAATGGTTGCGACGCCAGGCGATAGCCAGCATCACCACAATGATGGTGAGGCTGGTGATCAACAGCGGCGCAAGCGCGATAAAGTGTTGAATCGTAAAGTCCATAGCGCTCTTACCGGGCCGAAGCGAGTTGAGTGAAGGCGGTGCCGAGCCATTGCTGCACGCCACTCATCGTGGCGGCAGAGGTATCGAGGAACGGTTGCGGGTAGATGCCGATGTAGATCAGCAGCGCCGCCAGTCCGACCACCATGATCAGTTCGCGAGCGTCCATGCCGTGCAGGACCGCGTCCGACTTGGCCGGGCCGAAGTAGGCGCGGTGAATCATGATCAGCGAGTAGACCGAACCGAACACCAGGCCGGAAGTCGCGAGCACGGTGACCCATGGCGCGCTGGCGAAGGTACCGATCAGGATCAGGAATTCGCCGACGAAGTTACCGGTTGCCGGCAAGCCCAGCGAGGCTGCTGCGAAGAACAGGCTGATGGCTGGCAGGTAGGCGATCTTCGACCACAGGCCACCCATTTCACGCATGTCGCGGGTGTGGGTGCGTTCGTACAGCTGGCCGCACAGGATAAAGAGTGCCGCCGCCGACAGACCGTGGGCCAGCATCTGGATCACCGCGCCCTGCAGGCCCAGCTGGCTGCCGGAGTAGATGCCGATCAGCACGAAGCCCATGTGCGAAACGCTGGAGAATGCCACCAGGCGCTTGATGTCGGTCTGGGCGAAGGCCAGGAAGGCACCATAGAAGATCCCGATCAGACCCAGGGTCATGGCGATCGGCGCGAACTCGGCCGAGGCGTTCGGGAACAGCGGCAGGGCGAAACGCAACAGGCCATAGGCCGCGGTCTTCAGCAGGATCCCCGCCAGGTCCACGGAACCCGCAGTCGGCGCCTGGGCGTGGGCATCAGGCAGCCAGGAGTGGAACGGCACCACTGGCAGCTTCACCGCGAAGGCGATGAAGAAGCCGAGCATCAGTACGTACTCGGTGGTGGTCGACATCTTGGTCTTCAACAGGTCGGCGTAGTTGAAGGTAATCACGCCGGTGTCGTTGAAGTTGACCAGCACCAGACCGAGGATCGCCACCAGCATGATCAGGCCGGAAGCCTGAGTGAAGATGAAGAACTTGGTCGCGGCATAGATCCGGGTTTTCTTGCCGTCCGAAGAACTGTGACCCCAGAGCGCGATGAGGAAGTACATCGGCACCAGCATCATTTCCCAGAAGAAGAAGAACATGAACAGGTCGAGGGCGAGGAACACGCCGACGACACCGCCCAGGATCCACATCAGGTTCAGGTGGAAGAAGCCCACGTGACGCTGGATCTCTTTCCAGGAGCAGAGGACGGAAAGCACGCCCAGGAGGCCGGTCAGCAGGATCATCAACAGCGACAGGCCGTCGAGGGCCAGGTGCACGTTGATGCCGAAGCGCTCGATCCAGACGTGCTTGAACTCCAGGGTCCAGGTCGGATCGGCGCCAGGCGCCGGAGCGAGTGAATAGTCGCCGTGGGCCCACAGCCAGAGGCCGAGGGTGAGCAGCAGGGACATGGTGATCAGCGCAATCCAGCGGGGGAGGGTGGCGCCGAAGCGCTCACCCATCCAGCACAGCAGGCCGCCGATGAAGGGGATCAGGATTAGCCAAGGCAGAATCATGACGGGCTCAATTCCTTTCGCAAGTTCGCAAGGTTCATATCAGACCGCTACCAGCACGACGGCGCCGATAACCAGCACGGCACCAGCAGCCATCGAGGCGGCGTACCAACGCAGTTGACCGGTTTCCGTACGGCTCAGGGAGTTGTGGCCCCCTTTGGCCAGGCGCGGGATCAGACCGATGGTCTGGTCGAGCGGGTCTTTGCGCAGTACATGGCTGATCGCCAGATATGGCTTGACGAACAGTTTGTCGTAGATCCAGTCGAAGCCCCAGGCAGCGAACCACCAGGCCGAGAGGAGGCGGCCGATGCCGCTGTTGGCGATGGCGGTAACGAAGCGACGCTTGCCGAGGAACAGCAGCGCGGCCAGCAGGATACCGGCGATGGCGATGGCGCCGGACGCGAGTTCCAGGCTGTGCTTGGCTTCACCGCCGGCATGGCCGACGCTCAGTGGCAGCACACCGTGCAGCGGTGGGGTGATCATGGCGCCGACGGCGGTCGACAGAATGATCAGCACCGACAGCGGCAGCCAGTGGCTGATGCCGTGGCCGGCGTGGGCTTCGGTCTTGGCTTCACCGTGGAAGGTGATGAAGATCAGGCGGAAGGTGTACAGCGAGGTCATGAAGGCCCCCACCAGACCGGCATACAGCAGGCCGTGGTTACCGCTGGCGAAGGCTTCCCAGAGGATCTCGTCCTTGGAGTAGAAACCGGCGGTGACCAGTGGCAGAGCCGCCAGGGCCGCGCCGCCGACGATGAAGCTGGCGTAGGCCAGCGGCAGTTTCTTCCACAGGCCGCCCATCTTGAAGATGTTCTGCTCGTGGTGGCAGGCAACGATCACCGCACCGGAGGCAAGGAACAGCAGGGCCTTGAAGAAGGCGTGGGTCATCAGGTGGAAGATCGCGCCGTCCCAGGCGCCAACGCCCAGGGCCAGGAACATGTAGCCGATCTGGCTCATGGTCGAGTAGGCGAGGATCCGCTTGATGTCGGTCTGTACCAGCGCGGCGAAGCCGGCCAGCACCAGGGTCACGCCACCGACGACGCCCACCAGGTGCAGGATGTCCGGCGCCAGGGCGAACAGGCCGTGGGTACGGGCGATCAGGTAGACACCGGCGGTCACCATGGTTGCGGCGTGGATCAGTGCCGAAACCGGGGTAGGACCGGCCATCGCGTCCGCCAGCCAGGTCTGCAGCGGCAGCTGGGCGGATTTACCGACCGCGCCACCCAGCAGCATCAGGGTCGCCAGGACGATCCAGAAATCGCCGGCCTGGAATTTCGCAGGCGCCGCGACCAGCAGTTGCTGGATGTTCAGCGTACCCAGCTGCTGGAACAGGATGAACAGGCCGATGGCCATGAACACGTCGCCGATGCGGGTGACGATGAAGGCCTTGAGTGCCGCGTTACCGTTGTTGCGGTTGCTGTAGTAGAAACCGATCAGCAGGTACGAACACAGGCCCACGCCTTCCCAGCCGAAGTACAGGAACAACAGGTCATCGCCGAGCACCAGGAACAGCATGCTGGCGATGAACAGGTTGGTATAGGCGAAGAAGCGCGAGTAACCGTCTTCACCGCGCATGTACCAGGAGGCGAACAGGTGGATCAGGAAACCCACGCCCACCACCACGCCGAGCATGGTCACGGACAGGCCGTCCAGGTACAGGGCGAAGGTTGGCTTGAAGTCGCCAACGGTCATCCACTGCCACAGCACCTGGGTGTAGTGGCCACCTTCCGGCGGGGCGACGTTGAATTGCCAGATCACATAAGCCGCGACAATCGCCGACAGGCCAACGGAGCCGACACCGATCAGGGCGGCGAGGTTTTCCGAGAGGCGTCCACGGGAGAACGACAGCAGCAGGAAACCGATCAGGGGGAACAGGAAAGTCAGATAGAGAAGGTTCATCCGCGCATCTCGCTGGCAGCGTCGATATCGAGAGTGTGGAAGCGGCGATACAGCTGCAACAGGATCGCCAGGCCAATACTGGCCTCGGCGGCTGCCAGGCTGATCACCAGGATGAACATGACCTGTCCATCCGGCTGCGCCCAGCGGCTACCGGCGACGATGAAGGCCAGGGCGGAGGCGTTCATCATCACCTCCAGGCTCATCAGCACGAAGAGAATGTTGCGGCGCACCATCAGGCCGACCAGGCCGAGGCAGAACAGGATGCCGGCAACGGCCATGCCATGCTCCAGAGGGATAGTTCCGATAGTAGGCATGGTCTTACTCCTTCGCCTCGTTGCGGCCCAGGTGGAACGCCGTGACGGCTGCGGCGAGCAGCAGCATCGAGGCGAGTTCGACCACCAGCAGATAAGGACCGAACAGGCTGATGCCCACGGCCTTGGCGTCCACGGTGGTGTGGCCGATACCGGTACCGCTCTGGTGGCTGAACAGCACGTACAGCAGTTCCACCAGCAGCAGGGCGGCGAGCACCACCGGCCCGAGCCAGATCCCCGGCTTGAGCCAGATGCGTTCCTGCTGAACCGAGGCGGGGCCCAGGTTCAGCATCATCACCACGAACACGAAGAGCACCATGATGGCGCCGGCATAGGCGATCACTTCCAGCACGCCGGCGAACGGTGCGCCGAGGCTGAAGAAAGTCATCGCCACGGCGATCAGCGAAATGATCAGGTAGAGCAGGGCGTGCACAGGGTTGGTGTTGGTCACCACGCGTAGCGTGGAGACAACGGCGACACCTGACGCGAAATAGAAAGCGAATTCCATCTTTCTTCCTTAAGGCAGCAAGCTCTTCACGTTGATCGGCTCGGCTTCGTTTTGCGCGGAGCCTTTTGGCTTACCGGCAATGGCCATACCTGCAACACGATAGAAGTTGTAATCAGGGTTCTTTCCGGGACCGGAGATCAGCAGATCTTCTTTCTCGTAAACCAGGTCCTGACGTTTGAACTCGGCCATCTCGAAATCCGGGGTCAGCTGGATCGCGGTGGTCGGGCAGGCTTCCTCGCAGAGGCCGCAGAAGATGCAACGCGAGAAGTTGATGCGGAAGAAGTCCGGGTACCAGCGACCGTCTTCGGTTTCAGCTTTCTGCAGCGAGATGCAACCCACCGGGCACGCCACGGCGCACAGGTTGCAGGCTACGCAACGCTCTTCGCCATCGGGGTCGCGGGTCAGCACGATGCGGCCACGGTAGCGGGGCGGCAGGTAGACCGGCTCTTCCGGGTATTGCAGGGTGTCGCGCTTGCGAAAGCCATGGCCGAAGACCATCACCAGGCTGCGCAGTTGGGTACCAGTACCCTTAACGATGTCGCCAATATATTTGAACATGGGTCAAATCCTCACTGAACCGCGCCCGCTGGCGTGTTCAACAACACAAGCGCAGCAGTCACCAGCAAATTGATCAGGGTCAGCGGCAGGCAGAATTTCCAGCTGAAGTCCATCACCTGGTCATAACGCGGACGCGGGATGGAAGCGCGCAGCAGGATGAACAGCATGATGAAGAACGCGGTCTTCAGGGCGAACCAGACGAAGGACAGTTGCGGCAGGATGCCGAACGGACCGTGCCAGCCACCGAAGAACAGAGTGACCAGCAGTGCCGAGATCAGGATGATGCCGATGTACTCGCCAACGAAGAACATGCCCCATTTCATGCCGGCGTATTCAATGTGGTAACCGTCGGCCAGTTCCTGTTCCGCTTCCGGCTGGTCGAACGGGTGACGGTGAGTCACGGCCACGCCAGCGATGAAGAAGGTACAGAAGCCGAAGAACTGCGGAATGATGAACCACAGGTTCTGCGCCTGGTAGTCGACGATGTCGCGCATGTTGAACGAACCGACCTGGGCCACGATGCCCATCAGCGCCAGGCCCATGAACACTTCATAGGACACGGTCTGGGCCGAGGCCCGCAGGCTGCCGAGCAGGGCGAACTTGTTGTTGCTCGACCAGCCGGCGAACAGCACCGCGTAGACCGACAGGCCGGCCATGGCGAAGAAGAACAGCAGGCCGATGTTCAGGTCCGCCACGCCCCAGGTCGGGGTGATCGGGATGATCGCGAACGCGATCAGCAAGGCGCTCATGGCCACGACCGGCGCGAGGGTGAAGATCACCTTGTCGGCAAACGGCGGGGTCCAGTCTTCCTTGAAGAACATCTTCAGCATGTCGGCGGCGATCTGGAACATGCCGAACGGGCCAACGCGGTTCGGACCGTAACGGTCCTGCCACCAGCCCAGCAGGCGACGCTCGACAAAGCTGAGCAGGGCACCGGCGACCACCACGGCCAGCATGATGACCAGGGCTTTGACGACCGCCAGGATCACGTCGATCACTTCAGGGGTGAACCAGGTCATTGCGCTGCCTCCTGCAGACCGTCAACGGATTTGCCAAAGAACGCCGGTGGAATGCCCGCCAGGCCGGCCGGCAGGGCCACCAGGCCAGCGCCCAGCTCTTCGTTGATGCGCAACGGCAGACGCAGGGTCTGGCCCGCCACGTTCACGGCGAGCAGCGCGCCATCGTTGACACCGAGGCGATCGGCTTCGGACTTGGCCAGGGAAACGTAGGCGGCCGGGATGCGTTCCTGGACCGGAGCGGCTTTCGAAGAGTTCTCTTCGCTGCCGAACAGGTGGTAGAACGGCACCGCCTGCCAGGTGCCCTGGGCAGGGGAGAAGGGGCGCGGCACGCTGGCGAACCAGCCGAGGCTGTCGCCCTGGCTTTCGATCAGGCGGGTGCCCGGATCACCGGCACGCAGGTGACCACCGACTTCGTCCTGGAATTTGTTCCAGGCTTGCGGCGAGTTCCAGCCCGGCGACCAGGCGAACGGCACCTGGGAGCGCGGTTCCACGGAGCCCGAATAACCTTCCATGGAGAAGGAGAACGCGGTGTCCTGGTCCTGCGGGGTACGTGGCTCGTGCACGCTGATATCGGCGCGCATGGCGGTACGGCCGCTGTAACGCAGCGGTTCGCGAGCCAGCTTCAGGCCCTTGATGCGGAACGACGCCGATGGCGCGGCATCGACGATGCGTGCCAGTTGCGGGTTGCTCTGGGCGCAGGCGGCGGTCACGTGGTCCAGCTGGGTCCAGTCCACCGGCTTGTTCAGCAGGGTAGAGCGCAGGGCATGCAGCCAGCGCCAGCCTTCGTGAACCAGGATGCTGGCATCCATATAGGTTGGATCGAACACCTGGAAGAAGCGCTGGGCACGGCCTTCCTGGCTGACCAGGGTGCCGTCGCCCTCGGCGAAGCTGGCTGCTGGCAGAACCAGGTGCGCGCGATCGCTGGTGGCGGTCTTCTGGTGGTCGGCGACGATCACCACTTTCGCGGCGTTCAGCGCGGCATCGACCTTGGCGGCGTCGGTGCGGGTGTACAGATCGTTTTCCAGTACGACCAGGGCATCGGCCTTACCGTCGATCACCGCTTGCAGCGCGGCGTCCACCGATTCGCCACCGAGCATGGCCAGGCCGAGGCTGTTGGCCTCAGGCACGATCAGGCTGATGGAGCCGTTCTTCTCGCGCAGCTTCAGGGCCTTGGCGATGTTCGCCGCGGCTTCGATCAGCGCCTTGGAACCCAGGGAGGTGCCAGCGATGATCAGTGGACGCTTGGCCGCGAGAAGGGCGTCGGCGATGCGCTTGGCCAGTTCCTGGGCTTCGGTGTCCAGGCCTTCGACGGCCGGGGCGCTGGCGTCCAGGGCGTGGGCCACGGCGAAACCGATGCGCGCCAGGTCGTCGGGAGCGGCGTGTACACACTCCTCGGCAACGTCGTCGAGCTTGGTTTCAGCCAGGCTGGCGATGAACAGCGGGTTCAGCGCGTGCTGGCCGATGTTTTTCACCGCGGCGTCGAGCCATGGCTGGACGCGCATGGCGTCGGCCATTTCTTCGGCCTTGCCCTTGACCGACTGGCGCAGGGCCAGGGCCATGCGGGCGGCGGTCTGGGTCAGGTCTTCGCCGAGGACGAATACCGCGTCGTGGTCTTCGATGTCGCGCATGGTCGGCACGGGCAGCGGGCTGCTTTTCAGCACTTGCAGGACCAGGCGGATGCGCTCCAGCTCGGCGGCTTCGATACCGCTGTAGAAGTGCTCGGCGCCTACCAGCTCACGCAGGGCGTAGTTGCTTTCCAGGCTGGCGCGAGGCGAACCGATACCGACGATATTGCGGCCGCGCAGCAGGTCGGCGGCCTTGTCCAGCGCCTGGTCCAGGTTCAGCTTGGTGCCGTCGTTCAGCAGCGGCTGGCGTGGACGGTCTTCGCGGTTGACGTAGCCATAGCCGAAACGGCCACGGTCGCACAGGAAGTACTGGTTCACCGAACCGTTGTAGCGGTTCTCGATGCGACGCAGTTCGCCGTAGCGCTCGCCCGGGGAGATGTTGCAACCGCTGGAGCAGCCATGGCAGATGCTCGGCGAGAACTGCATGTCCCATTTGCGGTTGTAGCGCTCGGAGTGAGTCTTGTCGGTGAACACACCAGTCGGGCAGACCTCGGTGAGGTTGCCGGAGAACTCGCTTTCCAGGGTGCCGTCTTCAACGCGACCGAAGTACACGTTGTCGTGGGCGCCGAACACGCCGAGGTCGGTGCCGCCGGCATAGTCCTTGTAGAAGCGCACGCAACGGTAGCAGGCGATGCAACGGTTCATCTCGTGAGCGATGAACGGGCCGAGTTCCTGGTTCTGGTGGGTACGCTTGGTGAAGCGATAACGGCGCTCGTTGTGGCCGGTCATCACGGTCATGTCTTGCAGGTGGCAGTGACCGCCTTCCTCGCAGACCGGGCAGTCGTGCGGGTGGTTGGTCATCAGCCATTCGACGACACTGGCGCGGAAGGCCTTGGATTCTTCATCGTCGATGGAGATCCAGGTGTTGTCGGTGGCGGGCGTCATGCAGGACATGACGATACGACCACGGGTGTCGTTCTCGTCGGTGTACTGCTTGACCGCGCACTGGCGACAGGCACCGACGCTACCGAGAGCGGGGTGCCAGCAGAAATAAGGGATGTCGAGGCCTAGTGACAGACATGCCTGTAACAGGTTGTCCGCCCCATCGACTTCGAGCGCTTTGCCGTCTACGTGGATAGTGGCCATGGTTCAAAGTTCTTCGTTGGCCCGGTGTCAGCGGGCGTGGCTAATGGAATCTTGGTGCTCGCCTGGCGCGTCGCGGCGTCTTCAGGCGATACGAGGGCGGCACGGACCACCCTCGTTCGATACGTTTACGCGCCGACTACGATCGGCCGGGCCAGGGGCGGGACGACGGCAGCACTGGTGGCTGCGATGCCGGCCTCGAACTCTGGACGGAAATACTTGATGGCGCTGCCCAATGGTTCCACGGCGCCCGGTGCGTGAGCACAGAAGGTCTTGCCTGGGCCGAGGAAGCCGACCAGACCCAGCAGGGTCTCGATATCGCCGGCTTGCCCTTCGCCTTTCTCGAGGGCGCGCAGCAGCTTGACGCTCCACGGCAGGCCATCGCGGCAAGGGGTGCAGAAGCCGCAGGATTCGCGGGCAAAGAACTCTTCCATGTTGCGCAGCAGCGACACCATGTTGATGCTGTCGTCGACCGCCATGGCCAGGCCGGTACCCATGCGGGTGCCTACCTTGGCGATGCCGCCGGCGTACATCTGTGCATCCAGGTGCTCGGGCAACAGGAAACCGGTGCCGGCGCCGCCTGGCTGCCAGCACTTGAGCTTGAAGCCGTCGCGCATGCCGCCGGCGTAGTCTTCGAACAGCTCGCGCGCGGTCACGCCGAACGGCAGTTCCCACAGGCCAGGGTTCTTCACTTTGCCGGAGAAGCCCATCAGCTTGGTGCCATGGTCCTCACTGCCTTCGCGAGCGAGGGATTTGTACCATTCCACGCCATCGCCGATGATCGCTGGCACATTGCACAGGGTCTCGACGTTGTTCACGCAGGTCGGCTTGCCCCACACGCCGACGGCGGCGGGGAAGGGCGGCTTGGAGCGCGGGTTGGCACGGCGGCCCTCGAGGGAGTTGATCAGCGCGGTTTCTTCACCGCAGATGTAACGCCCGGCGCCGGTGTGGACGAACAGCTCGAAGTCGAAGCCGCTGCCCAGGATGTTCTTGCCCAGCAGGCCCGCGGCCTTGGCTTCTTCCACGGCACGGTTGAGGTGCTTGGCGGCGGTGGTGTACTCGCCCCGCAGGAAGATGTAGCCACGGTAGGTTTTCAGCGCGCGGGCGCTGATCAGCATGCCTTCGATCAGCAGATGGGGCAGTTGCTCCATCAGCATGCGGTCTTTCCAGGTGTTGGGTTCCATTTCATCCGCGTTGCACAGCAGGTAGCGGATGTTCATGGATTCGTCTTTGGGCATCAGGCCCCACTTCACGCCAGTGGGGAAGCCCGCGCCACCGCGGCCCTTGAGGCCGGCGTCTTTGACGGTCTGGACGATGTCGTCCTGGGACAGCTCGGCGAAAGCCTTGCGTGCAGCGGCGTAGCCGTTCTTGGCCTGGTACTCGTCGAGCCATACCGGCTCGCCGTCGTCGCGCAGGCGCCAGGTCAGCGGATGGGTTTCCGGGCTGCGCTGGATGCGGTTGGCAGGGCCGAAGGATGTCAGGGTCATACGTAGCCCTCCAACAGTTTGGCCACGCCAGCAGGCTGCACGTCGCCGAAAGTGTCGTCGTCGATCATCAGCGCCGGGGCCTTGTCGCAGTTGCCCAGGCAGCATACCGGCAGCAGGGTGAAGCGGCCGTCGGCGGTGGTCTGGCCGAGGCCGATGCCCAGCTCGCTCTGGATCTGGCTGACCACGGACTCGTGGCCGCCGATGTAGCAGACCATGCTGTCGCAGACACGGATGATGTGACGGCCGACCGGCTGGCGGAAGATCTGGCTGTAGAACGTCGCCACGCCTTCCACGTCGCTGGCCGGGATGCCGAGGATCTCGCCGATGGCGTAGAGCGCGCCATCAGGCACCCAGCCACGTTCCTTCTGGACGATCTTCAGGGCTTCGATAGACGCCGCGCGCGGGTCTTCGTAGTGATGCAACTCGTGCTCGATGGCCGAGCGCTCGGTTTCGCTCAGGGCGAAACGGTCTGTCTGGATAAGCGGGCTGTTCATGCTTAGCGGTCCACGTCGGCCATAACGAAGTCGATACTACCCAGGTACGCGATCAAGTCCGCGACCATGCTGCCGCGGATCACCGAAGGGATCTGCTGCAGGTGGGCGAAGCTCGGGGTGCGGATCCGGGTGCGGTAGCTCATGGTGCCGCCATCGCTCGTCAGGTAATAACTGTTGATGCCCTTGGTCGCTTCGATCATCTGGAAGGACTCGTTGGCCGGCATGACCGGGCCCCACGAAACCTGCAGGAAGTGCGTGATCAGGGTCTCGATGTGCTGCAGCGTGCGCTCTTTCGGCGGCGGCGTGGTCAGCGGGTGGTCCGCCTTGTACGGGCCTTCCGGCATGTTGCGCAGGCACTGGTCGATGATCTTGATGCTCTGGCGCATCTCTTCGACGCGGACCATGCAGCGGTCGTAGGCATCGCCGTTGGCCGCCAGCGGGACTTCGAACTCGAAGTTCTCGTAGCCGGAGTAGGGGCGCGCTTTACGCAGGTCGAAATCGCAACCGGTGGAACGCAGGCCGGCACCGGTGACACCCCACTCCAGGGCTTGCTTGGTGTTGTAGGCAGCGACACCGATGGTACGACCCTTGAGGATGCTGTTCTGCAGGGCGGCCTTGGTGTATTCGTCGAGGCGCTTGGGCAGCCAGTCGACGAAGTCCTTCACCAGTTTTTCCCAGCCGCGTGGCAGGTCGTGGGCGACGCCGCCGATGCGGTACCAGGCCGGGTGCAGACGGAAACCGGTGATGGCTTCGATCACGGTGTAGGCGCGCTGACGGTCGGTGAAGGTGAAGAACACCGGGGTCATGGCGCCGACGTCCTGGATGTAGGTACCCAGGAACAGCAGGTGGCTGGTGATCCGGAAGAACTCGGCCAGCATGATGCGGATGACGTCGACCTTCTCCGGCACCTTGATGCCGGCCAGCTTCTCGACCGAGAGCACGTACGGCAGGTTGTTCATCACGCCGCCGAGGTAGTCGATACGGTCGGTGTACGGAATGAAGCTGTGCCAGGACTGACGCTCGGCCATTTTCTCGGCGCCACGGTGGTGGTAGCCGATGTCCGGTACGCAGTCGACGATCTCTTCGCCGTCCAACTGCAGGATGATGCGGAAGGCACCGTGGGCCGAAGGGTGGTTCGGGCCCAGGTTGAGGAACATGTAGTCCTCGTTGGCGCCGGAACGCTTCATGCCCCAGTCTTCCGGCTTGAAGCGCGCGGCTTCTTCTTCCAGCTGTTGCTTGGCCAGGGTCAGGCTGAACGGATCGAATTCGGTGGCGCGCGCCGGAAAGTCCTTGCGCAGCGGGTGACCTTCCCAGGTCGGCGGCATCATGATGCGCGACAGGTGAGGGTGGCCGGCGAAGTCGATGCCGAACATGTCCCAGACTTCACGCTCGTACCAGTTGGCGTTTGGCCAGATACCGGTCACGGTCGGCAAGCTGAGGTCGCTCTCGGACAAGGCGACCTTGATCATTACGTCACTATTACGTTCGATCGACAGCAGGTGGTAGAACACGCTGAAGTCGGCGCCTGGCAGCCCTTGACGCTTGGTGCGCAGACGCTCGTCCACGCCGTGCAGGTCATAGAGCATGACGTACGGCTTGGGCAGGTTGCGCAGGAAGGTCAGGACTTCGACGAGTTTGGCACGGGTAACCCACAGCACCGGCATGCCGGTGCGGGTAGCCTGGGCGGTGAATGCCTCAGGGCCAAAACGGTTATTGAGTTCGACGACCACATCCTGGTCGTCTGCCTTATAAGGCGGGATGTACAGAGCACTGCCTGTAGTCATGGTTTTTTATCGCTTTCGGTCAACGTAAAGAATGAAGCCAGTTTTTCGTTCTTTGTAAGAAGCGCTCTGGAATCAGACTTCGTCGGGGCTGCGCAGGTTGGTTACCTGAATACGCTGTTCGCGGCGCTGTTCCTTTTGCGACGGCATTTCGGCGCGATACACGCCTTGGTCACCGACGACCCAGGAAAGTGGGCGACGCTCCTGGCCAATCGACTCCTGCAAGAGCATCAGGCCTTGCAGAAAAGCTTCAGGGCGGGGCGGGCAGCCAGGCACGTAGACGTCCACGGGCAGGAACTTGTCCACCCCTTGAACGACGGAATAGATGTCGTACATGCCACCGGAGTTGGCGCACGAACCCATGGAGATGACCCACTTCGGTTCGAGCATTTGCTCGTAGAGACGCTGAATGATCGGCGCCATCTTGATGAAGCAGGTTCCGGCAATAACCATGAAATCCGCCTGGCGCGGTGATGCCCGGATAACTTCGGCGCCGAAGCGCGCGATGTCGTGGGGCGCCGTGAAGGCAGTGGTCATTTCCACGTAGCAGCAGGACAGGCCGAAGTTGTACGGCCACAGGGAATTCTTACGCCCCCAGTTGACCGCGCCGCTCAGCACGTCTTCCAGCTTGCCCATGAAGATGTTTTTGTGGACTTGATCTTCTAACGGATCGGAAACGGTTTCCCGTTCGCCGATCGGATACTGCTCGTTAGGAGCATCGGGGTCGATCCTGGTGAGATTGTATTGCATCGCCAAAGCCTCATTGTTTTAGCTTCGCCTGCCGCTTACGGCGACCTTCCGGAGCCCAATCAAGAGCCCCCACCCGCCAAAGGTAGACAAGACCTGCCAACAGAATTGCTATGAAAACGAGAGCTTCGACGAATCCGGTCCAGCCGCTTTCGCGGACGGACACAGACCAGGCAAAGAGAAAGAGGGCTTCGATATCGAAGATCACGAAGAGCATCGCGACCAGATAGAATTTGGCTGAGAGCCGCAAGCGGGCGCCACCGGTAGGTAGCATGCCGGACTCGAACGGTTCGTTTTTGCTGCGGCCCCAGGCTTTTGACCCGAGGAGGCTGGAGACGCCGAGCATGAAGGCGCAGAGGCCGCCTACACCCAGAAGGAAAATGGCAAAGCCCCAGTTGTGGGCCATGAGTCCTGTCGCTTCGGGCATGCTGGTAATCCTTAACAGAGAGCAAAGGTCTCTGAGCTTGATAAAGAAATAAAGCAGTGACGATATGTCGCAGTGCAATCAATCGCCGTGATTTTATGGCTAAACACCGGGCAAGTAAATTTTCATGGCGAAATTATTTGGCGGAATAAGGACATGGCTCCTCTTGCAAGCCCCATAAGCCACGGCCTGTGGGCATTAGCGGGCGTTTTGTTAATTATGTTTTGTCCTTGCTGTAACGAATATCCTCACCTCTAAATGATAATCAATATTATTTGACGCTGCTTTTAAACAATGATTCCCATGAAGAGCCGCTAAGTTGTCTTTTATATGCTCGTTACTGCAAGTTGCGAGCGGCCCCTTTTACCCGTTTTTTCCTCCACGCATACCGCTCTGGATCAATGTTTTGCCTGATTGGCGGCGCTCGGGTCGACGGCGTCGCGAGCGGGTTCGCTCCTGTCGGAGATTGAGGGGGGGCGGTGATGCTGGCAAAAGCCACAGGCAAAAAAAACGCCCCGAACCAGTCGGGGCGTCAGATGTGCGGCACTGCAGTTAGCTTTTACCGGGCCTGCAATGGCCGTTTTTCAGAGAAGTCGAATCAGTGGAACTGTTCTTCTTCGGTGGAGCCGGTCAGTGCGGTTACCGAAGACGAGCCGCCCTGGATCACGGTGGTCATGTCGTCGAAGTAGCCGGTGCCCACTTCCTGCTGGTGAGCCACGAAGGTGTAGCCCTTGGCGGCGTCAGCGAATTCCTGCTCCTGCAGCTTCACGTAGGCGGTCATGTCGTTGCGGGCGTAGTCGTGCGCCAGGTTGAACATGCTGTGCCACATGTTGTGAATGCCGGCCAGGGTGATGAACTGGTGCTTGTAGCCCATGGCGGACAGTTCGCGCTGGAACTTGGCGATGGTCGCGTCGTCCAGATTCTTCTTCCAGTTGAAGGAAGGCGAGCAGTTGTACGACAGGATCTGGTCCGGGTATTCCTTCTTGATCGCTTCGGCGAAGCGACGAGCCTCGTCCAGGTCCGGCTTGGCGGTTTCGCACCAGATCAGGTCGGCGTACGGCGCGTAGGCCAGGCCGCGAGCGATGGCCTGGTCGAGGCCGGCGCGCACTTTATAGAAACCTTCCTGGGTACGGGTACCAGTCACGAACGGCTGGTCGTACGGGTCGCAGTCGGAAGTCAGCAGGTCGGCGGCGTTGGCGTCGGTACGGGCCAGGATGATGGTCGGTACACCGGCAACGTCGGCCGCCAGGCGGGCTGCGGTCAGCTTCTGTACGGCTTCCTGGGTCGGAACCAGTACCTTGCCGCCCATATGGCCGCATTTCTTCACGGAAGCCAGCTGGTCTTCGAAGTGAACGCCGGCAGCGCCTGCTTCGATCATGCTCTTCATCAGCTCGTAGGCGTTCAACACGCCGCCGAAACCGGCTTCGGCGTCAGCCACGATCGGCGCGAAGTAGTCGATGTAGCCTTCGTCGCCCGGGTTCTTGCCGGATTTCCACTGGATCTGGTCGGCACGACGGAACGAGTTGTTGATGCGCTTGACCACGGTCGGCACGGAGTCCACCGGGTACAGCGACTGGTCCGGGTACATCGATTCGGCGGAGTTGTTGTCCGCGGCAACCTGCCAGCCCGACAGGTAGATTGCCTGGATGCCGGCTTTGACTTGCTGTACCGCCTGGCCGCCGGTCAGGGCGCCCATGCAGTTGACGAAATCTTTCTCAGGGCGGAAGGACGGTTTGGCGCCCTGGGTCACCAGGTTCCAGAGCTTCTCGGCGCCCATGCGTGCCAGGGTGTGCTCAGGTTGAACCGAGCCACGCAGACGGACAACGTCGGCAGCGGAATAAGTGCGAGTCACGCCTTTCCAGCGCGGGTTTTCAGCCCAGTCTTTTTCAAGGGCTGCAATTTGCTGTTCGCGTGTCAGTGCCATGGAGATAAACCTCGTCGCATAGGTCTGGGGTGGAAAATTCTTGCTCCACCAGATACGCAGGATCAAAGGTGCGTAATTGGCTGCTCGCTGACCAGAAGTCTAGGCGGTCAAGTCGGCTATGGCGCAGATGGCGACGGGTGAACGATGGGCTCAAGGGGAAAGTGAGCAGGTGAGGGCCAGCTGTCGGGCGCATTCGGGCGTCGTGGGCCTTCATACGAACCATCAGTGTGTTGCCGATCTACCTAATTAGCTTCCGTCCCTCGGGACAACCTCGTTCCAGTCGCAATCTCGTCAAACGCACCTTGTGGGCGGTACAGACACGAATCGGCTCAGGTGGGTAGGTTAGAGCGGCGATCCGAAGGCCCTTGCCAGGGCCCCTGATTAGCGGGAGCGAGGCCATCATGCCTTCGGTTTTTTGCCTCGTCAAACGTTTTGTAGTGCTTTTTTTCTATCACTACATCTTTGGTCTAATACGACTAATCAGTCAGTTTTCGGTGCTTTAGTCCAAGGCGTCGACTTTCACTCGCAAGGTCATGTCATCCCGGCCCTGAGTCGAGTAGCTGCGGGTTCCAGCCTGTTTGTCGGCCAGGTTCTGGCGATTGACGCCGGCCAGGGTGATCCACTCGCCAAGACGGCCGCTGACAGTTGTGTCGGTACTTTGCACGTTCACTACATCGGGACGTTCCTGGCTCATGCGGTCACGGTTGGTACTGATGCTCAGGTGAACGGTTTCGCCGGTGACGCTGGCCGTGACGTAGAAACCCTGGGTGACGTTGCGATACTGGGTCTGGTTCTGCAGGCGACCGTAAGGGTCGGTCTGGGTGGTGGTCAGTGGCACGCTCTGGCCGACCTGGATCAGGGCCGGTATGCCTTCGCTGGCCTGGATCTGCTGTATGCCGCCATCGCGGCTGACAGTGCTGCGGGTGATGATGCGGGTTTGTGGCGCGCCGTTGAACGAATAACCCTGATTGTTCTGGGTATTGTTTTCGTTGGTGTCGACCGTGATCAGCAGGCGTTTGGCGGCGATATCCAGTTGCGCGATGAAGGCGCGCAGTTCCTCGATCTTCTCCGGTTCAGCGTTGACGATCAGCTGGTTGCCGTAGGCGCTGACCCGGCCTTCCTTGCCGAGGAAGTTCTGCGCGACGGGCAGCAGGTCGGCGCTGGTGCGGTTGTTCAGGGGCACGATCTCGGTCGCGGCCGTGACTGAAAAGCTCGCAGTCAGCAGCAGCGTCGTGAGTAGGGTGCGTAGGGACATGTCCGTTATCTCCGCTAGGGGTGGAAGCCTTGAGTTTGACAGTTTGTCGGCTCGCGGTGGGGCAAGTTGAATCGTCGATGGCAAAACGCCCCGGCCTCCAGGGAGCCAGCTTAGCTTGCTGGATACGGGGAGGGCGGGGCGTTTTGTGACGTCTGGCAGGATTATCGCCTGCAGGCTCGCTCAGGCGTTGCCGCGGACCATGTCGACGTGAGGGATGCCTGCTTCCAGGAATTCCTCGCTGACGATGCTGAAGCCCAGGCGCTCATAGAAGGCGGTGGCCTGAACCTGGGCGCTGAGCATCAGCTGCTTGAGGCCGCGTTTCTCGGCTTCGCCGATCACTGCCTGCATCAGCGCGTCGCCGACCTTCAGGCCGCGCCAGTCCTTGAGGACCGATACCCGGCCGACCTGCCCGTCGGGCAGCAGGCGTGCGGTACCGATCGGAAAGTCGCCTTCGAGCGCGAGGAAATGCACCGCGCTGTCGTCGTCGGCGTCCCACTCCAGCTCGGGTGGGACGGATTGCTCGATGATGAACACCGCTTCACGAATGCGCCGGATCTCGGCGTTATCCTTTTGCCAGTCTGCGACACGTACGCGAATCTTATTCATCGGCAAATCCCAGGCTTCCTTGCTTGACCAGTTCGCACAGCAGGCCGCGTCCATCCTCGTCCGCCAGCCATGGGCCGAGGTTGTCGAGGTGCAGTGCGTCGGCGGCGCAAATCATCTTCAGCAGTTCGCGCAGCTTGCCCGGCAGGTAGCGGCTCTGGCCGCTGGCGAACAGCAGCAGGTCGTCGTCGACTTCGGACCAGGCCAGGCGCGCGCTCGGGTTGCGGATCAGTATGGCGCCCTGTTCGAGGCTGCCGAGCAGGTCTTCTTCTTCCAGCTCGGGGCCAACCACCAGTTCCGGGTAGCGCGGCTCGGTCATGAACTGGCCGAACCAGGTCAGCAGCAGGCGCTCGTCACTCATATGTTCGGCCAGCAGGCCCTTGAGACGGTCGAGGGCGTCGTGCTGGATCTGGTGCGGATCGCTGACCGGCTGGGCGTCGGCGTCGGTGTAGCGCTCTTCGTCAGGCAGGAACTGGCTGAGGAAGTCGGTGAAGTGGGTCAGCACTTCGGCGGCGCTCGGGGCGCGGAAGCCCACCGAGTAGGTCATGCAGTCGTTCACCGCGACGCCGTAGTGGGCCAGGCGCGGTGGCAGGTAGAGCATGTCGCCGGGTTCCAGGACCCAGCTTTCGGTTTCTTCGAACTCGGCGAGGATGCGCAGGTCCGCGTGTTGCAGCAGCGGGCTTTCGGCGTCGCACATCTGGCCGATCTTCCAGTTGCGCTTGCCGTGGCCTTGCAGCAGGAACACATCGTAGTTATCGAAGTGCGGACCGACATTACCGCCGGGGGCGGCAAAGCTGATCATCACGTCGTCGATGCGCCAGCTCGGCAGGAAGCGGAAATGCTCCAGCAGTTCGGCGACTTCCGGCACGAACTGGTCGACAGCCTGGACCAGCAGGGTCCAGTCACGCTCCGGCAGCTTGCTGAACTCGTCTTCGGCGAACGGGCCGCGGCGCAGTTCCCAGGGGCGTTCGCCGTGCTCGATGACCAGGCGCGACTCGACCTCTTCTTCCAGCGCCAGGCCGGCCAGTTCGTCGGCGTCGATCGGGCTTTCGAAGTCGGGCAGGGCCTGACGGATCAGCAGGGGCTTTTTCTGCCAGTAGTCACGCAGGAATTCCCGTGCGCTGATGCCGCCCAGAAGTTGAAGAGGAATGTCAGGATTCATGTGTAACCTATTGAAAAAATGCACTTTTCATACGGGAATAAAAACGCCCGGCGCTGCCGGGCGTCAAAGGTCTTGCCATCGATCAGATGCGTTTGGCTTGGGCCGCGGCATTGCCGATGTAGCTGGCCGGGGTGAGCTTTTTCAGCTCGGCCTTGGCGGCTTCAGGCATTTCCAACGCGTCGATGAAGGTCTGCAGCGCTTCAGGGCTGATGCCCTTGCCGCGAGTCAGTTCCTTGAGTTTTTCGTACGGGTTTTCGATGTTGTAGCGGCGCATCACGGTCTGGATCGGCTCGGCCAGGACTTCCCAGCAGGCGTCCAGGTCTTCGGCGATCTTCTGGGCGTTGAGCTCCAGCTTGCTGATGCCTTTGAGGCTGGCTTCGTAAGCGATCACGCTGTGGGCGAAACCGACACCGAGGTTACGCAGGACAGTGGAGTCGGTCAGGTCGCGCTGCCAGCGGGAGATCGGCAGTTTGCTCGCCAGGTGCTGGAACAGCGCGTTGGCGATACCCAGGTTGCCTTCGGAGTTTTCGAAGTCGATCGGGTTGACCTTGTGCGGCATGGTCGAGGAACCGATTTCGCCGGCGATGGTGCGCTGCTTGAAGTAGCCCAGGGAGATGTAGCCCCAGATATCGCGATCGAAGTCGATCAGGATGGTGTTGAAGCGCGCGATGGCGTCGAACAGCTCGGCGATGTAGTCGTGCGGTTCGATCTGCGTGGTGTACGGGTTGAAGCTCAGGCCCAGCTCGTCTTCGATGAAGGCGCGGGCGTTGGCTTCCCAGTCGATTTCCGGGTAGGCCGACAGGTGTGCGTTGTAGTTGCCCACGGCGCCGTTGATCTTGCCCAGCAGCGGCACGGCGGCGACCTGAGCGATCTGGCGCTCCAGGCGGTACACCACGTTCGCCAGTTCCTTGCCCAGGGTGGTCGGCGAGGCCGGCTGGCCGTGGGTGCGCGACAGCATTGGCACGTCGGCGAAGCGCAGAGCCAGTTCGCGGATAGCCCCGGCGGTCTGGCGCATCAGTGGCAGCATCACCTCATCACGGCCTTCGCGCAGCATCAGGGCGTGGGACAGGTTGTTGATGTCCTCGCTGGTGCAGGCGAAGTGGATGAATTCGCTGACGTTGGCCAGTTCAGGCAGCTTGGCGGCCTGTTCCTTGAGCAGGTACTCGATCGCCTTGACGTCGTGGTTGGTGGTGCGTTCGATCTCTTTGACACGCTCGGCGTGCTCCAGAGAGAAGTTTTCCGCCAGAGCGTTCAGCACGGCGTTGGCTTCGGCGGAAAACGCCGGTACTTCGCTGATGGCGGAATGGGCGGCCAGGCGCTGGAGCCAGCGCACTTCGACCAGGACGCGAGCACGGATCAGGCCGTATTCGCTGAAAATGGGGCGCAGGGCCTGGGTTTTGCCGGCGTAGCGGCCGTCAACAGGGGAAACCGCAGTGAGCGAAGAGAGCTGCATGGGGTGTTCTCGGACAGTCGGGCAACGAAATGGGGCGCGTATCATACATGAAAATATCCGCCGGTCCGTTGCCAACTGACCAGCGTCTTACGCGTTACTGACTACAAAAGGTCTTGCGGGCGCAGTTCAGCTGCTGCGCATCAGCGGATAAAGCTCTTTGAGCAATTTGCGGCGGCTGATCACCAGCTGCCAGCGATGGCCACCCAACTGGCGCCACAGGCGCGCCGAACGGATGCCGGCCAACAGCAGGGCGCGGATCTTCGAGGCGTTGCTCGGCTGCTGCAGGTTGCGCATGTCGCCATGCACCTGGATCCGCTGGCGCAGGGTGCTCAGGGTGTCCTGATACAGCGAGCCGCAGGCGGCAATCACGTTTTCGTGGGCCGGGCCGAAATGTTCGACCTGGGACTGAATCTGCGGCAGGCGCTTGCCGATGATTTCCAGCAGGTCATCGCGCTTGGCCAGCTGGCGCTCGAGCCCGAGCATCGACAGGGCGTAGCGCAACGGCTCGCGCTGCAGGGTGCTGGGGTCGCGTTCCAGGGCGCCGATCAGGGCACGATACCCCTCACGCAGGTTGATGTCGTCGCCACCGTAGACTTCCAGGGTGTCTTTCGGGTCGCGGATCAGCAGGCTGCCGAGCATGCAGCTCAAGGCCGCTTCGGTGACCTGGCCGGTCTTGGCGATCTTGTCCACCAGGACGGCGGCGAGAAACACGCCGCCCAATGCCGTCAGTTGTTCCTGGGTCGGGCTCATGCCTTGCTGCTCCAGGGCTCTGCGACTTCGATCACGCCGCCGCCCAGGCAGATTTCGCCGTCATAGAAGACTACGGATTGGCCGGGGGTGACCGCGCGTTGCGGGTCATCGAAGGTGGCGCGGTAGCCGTTGGCGGTCTTTTCCAGGGTGCAAGGCTGGTCGCTCTGGCGATAGCGCACTTTTGCGGTAAGGCGGCGCGGTTCGCTCAAGTCGATCGGGTTGACCCAGTAGATGTCGGAGGCGAGCAGGGCGCGGGAGAACAGCCACGGGTGATCGTTGCCCTGGCCAACGATCAGCTCGTTGTGTTCCAGGTCCTTGATCAGCACGTACCACGGCTCATCGCCGGCGTCCTTGAGGCCGCCGATGCCCAGGCCCTGGCGCTGGCCGATGGTGTGGTACATCAGGCCATGGTGGCGGCCGATCACTTCACCTTCGGTGGTCTTGATCTCGCCGGGCTGGGCCGGCAGGTACTGCTTGAGAAAGTCGCTGAAACGCCGTTCGCCGATAAAGCAGATGCCAGTGGAATCCTTCTTCTTGGCGGTGGCCAGGTCGTGTTTCTCGGCGATCGCACGGACTTCGGGTTTTTCCAGCTCACCGACCGGGAACAGGGTCTTGGCGATCTGCTCTCCGCCGACGGCGTGCAGGAAGTAACTCTGGTCCTTGTTCGGGTCCAGGCCCTTGAGCAGCTCGGTGCGCCCGTCGATGTCGCGGCGGCGCACATAGTGGCCGGTGGCGATCAGGTCGGCGCCGAGCATCATGGCGTAGTCGAGGAACGCCTTGAACTTGATTTCACGGTTGCACAGGATGTCCGGGTTCGGCGTGCGGCCGGCCTTGTATTCGGCCAGGAAGTGCTCGAACACGTTGTCCCAGTACTCCGCGGCGAAGTTGGCGGTGTGCAGCTTGATACCGATCTTGTCGCACACGGCCTGGGCATCCGCGAGGTCGTCCATGGCGGTGCAGTACTCGGTTCCGTCGTCTTCTTCCCAGTTCTTCATGAACAGGCCTTCCACCTGGTAACCCTGCTCCATCAGCAGGAGGGCGGAAACGGAAGAGTCCACGCCGCCGGACATGCCGACGATGACGCGCTTCTTTTGGGTGTCAGAAGGGGCTGGATCACGCATAGGAATTCAACGGGTGTCTTGAAAAAGGACGCGATTCTAACAGGCTGAGGCCTGCAAGGCTAAAACTGCGGTTAAAGCGACGGACGGATCAGCTCAAGGCTGTGCAGTTGCCCGGCCAGATAGTCGTCGACGCAGCGGATGATCAGCTCGCTGCGCCATTGCGGGCGCAAGGCCAGCAGTTCGTCGCGGCTCAGCCAGCGTGGGCCGATGATACCGTCGTCCAATCGGTAATCGGGGTGGTGCCTGAGCGGTTTACCGGCAAAGCAGACGCGCTGGTAGGTCACGCCATTGCTGGGGGCGGTGTACAGGTAGATGCCGACCACGCCGGTCAGCTCGATGTCCCAGCCGGTTTCTTCCAGGGTTTCGCGAATGGCGGCCTGGAGCAGGCTTTCGTCCGGATCCAGGTGCCCGGCGGGCTGGTTGAACACCGCCTGGTCGCCCTGGAGCTCCTCGACGAACAGAAAACGTCCCTGGTCCTCAACGATGGTGGCGACGGTGATGTGGGGTTGCCATTCCATATATAAAGCTCTGTCTTGAGTGGGTGGTCATCATAAGGTGAACACTGGTGCTTGTAGGAGCGAGCATGCTGCAAAAAGCACAAACCCCGGCACCTGGCCGGGGTTTGTATTACAGCGGTGTTGCTTAAACCAGCGCAGCGATAGCCGCGTTGAGGGTGGCGCTTGGGCGCATGGCCTTGCTCACCAGCTCAGGGTTGGCGCTGTAGTAGCCACCGATGTCCACTGGCTTGCCTTGAACGCCGTTGAGCTCGGCGACGATGGTCGCTTCGTTCTCGGTCAGGGTCTTGGCCAGGGTGCTGAACTGCGCTTGCAGGGCGGCATCTTCGGTCTGGGCGGCCAGGGCCTGGGCCCAGTACAGCGCCAGGTAGAAGTGGCTGCCACGGTTGTCGATGTTGCCGACTTTGCGCGATGGCGACTTGTTGTTGTCCAGGAACTGACCGGTTGCCTGGTCGAGAGTCTTGGCCAATACCAGCGCTTTCGGGTTGTTGTAGGTGTTGCCCAGGTGCTCCAGGGACGCGGCCAGGGCCAGGAACTCACCCAGGGAGTCCCAGCGCAGGAAGTTCTCTTCCAGCAGCTGCTGCACGTGCTTCGGAGCCGAACCGCCGGCGCCGGTTTCGAACAGGCCACCGCCGTTCATCAGCGGCACGATCGACAGCATCTTGGCGCTGGTGCCCAGTTCCATGATCGGGAACAGGTCGGTCAGGTAGTCGCGCAGCACGTTGCCGGTGACGGAGATGGTGTCCTTGCCTTCGCGGGTGCGGGCCAGGGTGAACTTCATGGCATCGACTGGCGACATCACGCGGATGTCCAGGCCGGCGGTGTCGTGATCCTTCAGGTACGCCTGGACCTTCTCGATCATCACGCCGTCGTGGGCGCGCATCGGGTCCAGCCAGAAAATCGCTGGAGTGCTGCTTGCGCGAGCGCGGTTGACGGCCAGTTTGACCCAGTCCTGGATCGGCGCGTCCTTGGTCTGGCACATGCGGAAGATGTCGCCGGCTTCGACGGCCTGTTCCAGCAGCAGGTTGCCCTTGCTGTCGGTGACGCGTACGACGCCGTCAGCCTTGATCTGGAAGGTCTTGTCGTGGGAGCCGTACTCTTCGGCTTTCTTCGCCATCAGGCCAACGTTCGGCACGCTGCCCATGGTGGTCGGGTCGAAGGCACCGTTGGCCTTGCAGTCTTCGATCACTGCCTGGTAGATGGTGGCGTAGCAGCGGTCCGGGATCAGCGCCTTGGTGTCGTGCAACTGGCCGTCGGTGCCCCACATCTTGCCGGAGTCACGGATCATGGCCGGCATCGAGGCGTCGACGATCACGTCGCTCGGCACGTGCAGGTTGGTGATGCCTTTGTCGGAGTTGACCATGGCCAGGGCAGGGCGCACGGCGTAGACGGCCTGGATGTCGGCTTCGATCGCAGCTTGCTGCTCCGCAGGCAGGGCCTTGATGCGGGCGTACAGGTCGCCGATGCCGTTGTTCAGGTTGAAGCCGATCTGGCTCAGCACGTCGGCGTGCTTGCTCAGGGCGTCCTGATAGAACTCGGCAACGATCTGGCCGAACATGATCGGGTCGGAAACCTTCATCATGGTGGCTTTCAGGTGCACCGACAGCAGTACGCCTTGCTTCTTGGCGTCTTCGATCTCGGCGGCAACGAAAGCACGCAGGGCTTTCTTGCTCATGACTGCGCAATCGAGGATCTCGCCGGCTTGTACGGCGGTTTTTTCCTTCAGGACGGTAGCGCTACCGTCTTGAGCGATCAGCTCGATCTTAACGCTGTCCTGGGCGTCGATCAGGGCGGCTTTTTCGCTGCCGTAGAAATCGCCCTGGCTCATGTGAGCAACGTGGGACTTGGAGTCTTTGGCCCAGGCGCCCATTTTGTGCGGGTGCTTGCGCGCATAGTTCTTGACCGACAGCGGGGCGCGGCGGTCGGAGTTGCCTTCACGCAGGACCGGGTTCACGGCGCTGCCCTTGACCTTGTCGTAGCGCGCCTTGGCGTCTTTGTCGGCGTCGCTGGTTACGGTCTCCGGGTAGTCCGGCAGGGCGTAGCCCTTGGCTTGCAGCTCTTTGATCGCGGCCTGAAGCTGCGGTACCGAGGCACTGATGTTCGGCAGCTTGATGATGTTGGCTTCAGGGGTTACAGCCAGGTCGCCCAGCTCGGCCAGGTGGTCCGGTACGGCTTTGTCGCCCAGCAGCTCCGGGAAGCTGGCAAGAATACGCCCTGCGAGAGAGATGTCGCGGGTTTCCACGGCAATATCAGCGGAAGCGGTGAAGGCTTCGACGATAGGGAGCAGCGAGTAGGTGGCGAGGGCGGGGGCTTCGTCGGTGAAGGTATAGATGATCTTCGAGCGGGTGGGCATATTCGGATTAACTCTCTTCTTTGCTAAAGCGTACGCAGAAACTCGAGGGGCGCCGGGTAAGCGCGTTCGTTCAAAGTCATCCGTGAACCGAATGTCGAGGTTTCTTCGCGGTGATGTTGGGTGCATCAGTCGAGCGTCAAGCGGGTGGGCTGCGGTAACAACCCGGCTTTGGGCGGAAAGTCTCGGCTCCTTTTTTCCAGTAGCAGGGCGTTCAGCCGTCGTGACTCTGTGGTCAGCGGCGGCATTATACATAGGTAGCTGGCAAAACGCCGATGGTTCATATGCAGCCGCTCTCGTCCATTGGTCTAAAGGTCGCAGGCGGGGCGGCGGCGTAGAGTCCTGCGCAGTGCTCGAGTTTGGCGCTTTTCCCTTTGCTTTCAGGCTTGTAGGCCACGAACTGCGCCGCCTTCACGGCAGATGAGTGGAACATGAGGTTCCCGTCCAGATTCAACTGGGGTACGCTCGAACGCAGCCAGATGTTCAATCCACACAACGGAGTTCAGCATGGGATACAAGAAGATTCAGGTTCCAGCAGTCGGCGACAAAATCACCGTCAACGCAGACCATTCTCTCAATGTTCCTAACAACCCGATCATCCCTTTCATCGAAGGCGATGGTATTGGCGTTGATATCAGCCCGGTCATGATCAAGGTTGTCGATGCTGCTGTTAAAAAGGCCTACGGCGGCGAGCGCAAAATCTCCTGGATGGAAGTCTATGCCGGCGAGAAAGCAACTCAAGTGTATGACCAGGACACCTGGCTCCCTCAGGAAACCCTGGATGCAGTCAAGGATTACGTGGTTTCCATCAAGGGCCCGCTGACCACTCCGGTAGGTGGCGGTATCCGTTCCCTGAATGTGGCCCTGCGTCAGCAGCTTGACCTGTATGTGTGCCTGCGCCCGGTGCGCTGGTTCGAAGGCGTGCCGAGCCCGGTGAAGAAGCCTGGCGATGTCGACATGACCATTTTCCGTGAGAACTCGGAAGACATTTACGCCGGTATCGAATGGAAGGCCGGCTCCGCCGAAGCCACCAAGGTCATCAAGTTCCTCAAAGAAGAAATGGGCGTCACCAAGATCCGTTTCGACGAAAACTGCGGTATCGGCGTCAAGCCGGTTTCCCTGCAGGGCACCAAACGTCTGGCGCGCAAAGCGCTGCAATATGTGGTCGACAACGATCGCGATTCGCTGACCATCGTGCATAAAGGCAACATCATGAAGTTCACCGAAGGTGCCTTCAAAGAGTGGGCTTATGAAGTGGCGGCGGAGGAGTTCGGCGCGACGCTGCTCGATGGTGGCCCGTGGATGCAGTTCAAGAACCCGAAAACCGGCAAGAACGTGATAGTCAAGGACGCCATTGCCGATGCGATGCTCCAGCAGATCCTGCTGCGTCCGGCCGAATATGACGTGATCGCGACCCTCAACCTGAACGGCGACTACCTGTCTGATGCACTGGCGGCTGAAGTAGGCGGGATCGGTATCGCTCCGGGCGCCAACCTGTCCGACACCGTGGCCATGTTCGAGGCGACCCACGGTACGGCGCCAAAGTACGCGGGCAAGGACCAGGTGAACCCGGGCTCGCTGATCCTCTCCGCGGAAATGATGCTGCGTCACATGGGCTGGACCGAAGCGGCCGACCTGATCATCAAGGGTACCAACGGCGCCATTGGTGCCAAGACCGTGACCTACGACTTCGAACGCCTGATGGAAGGCGCCACGTTGTTGTCGTCATCGGCATTCGGCGATGCGCTGATCTCCCATATGTGAATTGACACGCAGTAAATGAAACGGCCGGCTCAATTGATTGAGCCGGCCGTTTTTTTATGACTGTTTTTTATGACTGGATGCTGAAGATTTTCAGCTCAGGGCCGTTTCCTGGTAGGAAGAGGCTGTGACGGGGGCGTTCTGGGTCTTGATGGAATGGATTTTCACAGCGTGCAGGCCCTTGGGTCCTTGAGTGATCTCAAAGCTCACGGCCTGACCGGCTTTCAAGGTTTTGTAGCCTTCCATCTCGATGGCCGAGTAGTGGGCGAAAAGGTCGTCGCTCTTGCCCTCCTCATTAATGAAGCCATAACCCTTGGCGTTATTGAACCACTTGACCTTGCCGCTTGCCATGCTCATATCCCTCTGCAACAGACTCCATCACTGGAGTATCATCCAGTTCATCCGTACCGGAATCCGAAAATATAGGATTGACGGTACGGACCTTTATTACCCAACGTGGGCTCTATTGGTTGTAACACCGTTTTGCCGATAGTCAAGGTGACCCGGCGGTCGGAGTTGAAATCCCCCCGGAGCGCCCCCACCACTGTATTTGCTCAACTAACGAACCTTTCTTTCCATGCATGCAATCAGCCAGATTCGACTAACATTCAATCAGGATCGCCCGGATTTCCAAGACGACGATTCCGCTGGCTTGGCTGTACAGGAAGCTAAGCCGACGTTGCAGGCTCCGCCGATGTACAAGGTGATTTTGTTCAATGATGACTACACACCGATGGATTTCGTCGTCGAAGTGCTCGAGGTGTTTTTTAACCTGAATCGCGAGCTGGCGACCAAGGTAATGCTGGCCGTTCATACAGAAGGACGGGCAGTATGTGGATTGTTTACCCGCGACATCGCCGAGACCAAGGCCATGCAGGTCAACCAGTACGCCAGGGAAAGCCAGCATCCGCTACTCTGTGAAATCGAGAAGGACGGTTAACGCCGACCACTTGGGTATGAGGTGAAGCTATGTTAAACCGCGAGCTCGAAGTCACCCTCAATCTCGCCTTCAAAGAGGCTCGTTCGAAGCGTCATGAGTTCATGACCGTCGAGCACCTCTTGTTGGCTCTTTTGGATAATGAGGCCGCCGCCACCGTTTTGCGTGCCTGCGGAGCAAACCTCGACAAACTCAAGCACGACCTGCAGGAGTTCATCGACTCCACCACGCCGCTGATTCCCGTGCATGACGAGGATCGCGAAACCCAGCCAACCCTGGGCTTCCAGCGTGTACTGCAGCGTGCTGTCTTCCATGTGCAGAGCTCGGGCAAGCGCGAAGTGACCGGCGCCAATGTGCTGGTTGCTATCTTCAGTGAGCAAGAGAGTCAGGCAGTGTTCCTGCTGAAACAGCAGAGCGTTGCCCGCATCGATGTCGTCAACTACATCGCCCATGGCATCTCCAAGGTGCCGGGGCATGGCGATCATTCCGAAGGTGAGCAGGATATGCAGGACGATGAAGGCGGTGAGTCTTCCTCTTCAGGTAATCCGCTGGATGCTTATGCCAGCAATCTCAATGAGCTGGCGCGCCAGGGGCGTATCGACCCATTGGTCGGTCGTGAGCAGGAAGTCGAGCGTGTAGCGCAGATTCTTGCGCGTCGGCGCAAGAACAATCCGCTGCTGGTGGGCGAAGCCGGTGTCGGTAAAACCGCCATCGCCGAAGGTCTGGCCAAGCGCATCGTCGATAGCCAGGTGCCTGACCTGTTGGCCAACAGCGTGGTGTATTCCCTGGATCTCGGTGCGTTGCTGGCGGGTACCAAATACCGCGGCGATTTCGAGAAGCGCTTCAAGGCGTTGCTGGGCGAGTTGAAGAAACGTCCGCAGGCGATCCTGTTCATCGACGAGATTCACACCATCATTGGCGCCGGCGCGGCGTCCGGTGGGGTGATGGACGCCTCGAACCTGCTCAAGCCGCTGCTTTCCTCGGGCGACATCCGTTGCATCGGTTCGACCACCTTCCAGGAATTCCGTGGAATTTTCGAGAAGGACCGGGCCTTGGCTCGCCGTTTCCAGAAGGTCGACGTGTCCGAGCCTTCGGTAGAGGACACCATTGGCATTCTGCGCGGCCTCAAGGGGCGTTTCGAGCTGCACCACAGTATTGAGTATAGCGATGAGGCATTGCGCGCCGCCGCCGAACTGGCGTCGCGTTATATCAATGATCGGCATATGCCCGACAAGGCGATCGATGTGATCGACGAGGCAGGCGCCTATCAGCGTCTGCAGCCGTCCGACAAGCGCGTCAAACGCATCGAGGTGGCTCAGGTCGAGGATATCGTGGCGAAAATCGCGCGGATTCCGCCGAAACACGTCACCAGTTCCGACAAGGAGCTGCTGCGTAATCTCGAGCGCGACCTGAAGCTGACAGTATTCGGCCAGGATGCGGCGATCGACTCGCTGTCGACCGCGATCAAGCTGTCCCGTGCCGGCCTGAAATCGCCAGACAAGCCTGTCGGTTCGTTCCTGTTCGCCGGGCCTACCGGTGTCGGTAAGACCGAGGCCGCGCGGCAGTTGGCCAAGGCGCTGGGCATCGAGCTGGTGCGTTTCGACATGTCCGAGTACATGGAGCGTCACACCGTATCGCGTCTGATCGGTGCGCCTCCAGGCTATGTCGGTTTCGACCAGGGTGGTTTGCTGACCGAAGCGATTACCAAACAGCCTCACTGCGTATTGCTGCTCGATGAAATCGAAAAGGCCCACCCGGAAGTCTTCAACCTGCTGCTGCAGGTGATGGACCACGGTACCTTGACCGACAATAACGGGCGCAAGGCGGATTTCCGCAACGTGATCGTGATCATGACCACCAACGCAGGTGCCGAAACGGCGGCGCGGGCTTCCATCGGATTCACTCATCAGGATCACTCTTCCGACGCCATGGAAGTGATCAAGAAGAGCTTCACGCCGGAATTCCGTAACCGTCTGGACACCATTATCCAGTTTGGTCGCCTCAGTCATGAGGTCATCAAGAGCGTGGTGGACAAGTTCCTTACCGAACTGCAAGCGCAGCTGGAGGACAAGCGCGTTCAGCTGGAAGTCACCGATGCGGCCCGCAGCTGGCTGGCGGCAGGTGGTTACGATGTGACCATGGGCGCTCGTCCTATGGCGCGCCTGATCCAGGACAAGATCAAGCGTCCGCTGGCGGAAGAGATACTCTTTGGCGAACTGGCCGAGCATGGCGGTGTGGTGCACATCGACATCAAGGATGGCGAGCTGACCTTCGAGTTCGAGACCACCGCAGAAATGGCCTGACAGGCCGCAATGAAAAGGGCGCCGCAAGGCGCCTTTTTTATATCTGTTCTGTAGGCAGGCAAACAAAAACGCCCGGCATGAGCCGGGCGTCTTGTCTTGACTTGCTTAGCGAGCGCGGTAAGTGATGCGCCCTTTGCTCAAGTCATAGGGCGTCAGTTCGACGCGCACTTTGTCACCGGTAAGAATACGAATGTAGTTCTTGCGCATCTTGCCGGAGATATGCGCGGTTACGACGTGCCCATTTTCCAACTCCACACGAAACATGGTGTTGGGCAGGGTGTCGACGACAGTGCCTTCCATTTCGAAGCTGTCTTCTTTCGACATGCAGTAAAGCCCTCGGTGTCCAGTGAATGGCCCGGTGCAACTGCGCCAGGCAAAAGCGGCGTGCATTGTGCCCGAAAAGTAGGGTTCAAGCCAAGGGCTTCTAGTTCAGGATGACCCATCTCTGGTTGATCAGCAGCTCGATGGGCCGATATTGGGTCTTGTAGTTCATCTTTTTGCAGTTCTTGATCCAGTATCCGAGGTAGACCGCGTCCAGGCCCAGGCGCAAGGCTTCGCCGATTTGCCACAGAATGGCGTAGCGACCGAGGCTGCGACGCTCTTCATCGGGTTCGTAGAAGGTGTAGACCGCGGAAAGGCCATTGGGCAGCAGGTCGGTGACGGCCACGGCGAGCAGGCGTCCATCGAGGCGGAACTCGTAGAACCTGGAGAAAGGCAGGTCGCGAACCAGAAAGGTCGAGAACTGATCGCGGCTGGGTGGGTACATGTCGCCATCGGCGTGGCGTTGCTCGATATAACGCTGGTAAAGGTCGAAATACTCTTCGCTGAACCCCGGTTTGACAGGCTGGACCTTCAGGTCGGCATTGCGTTTGAGAATGCGTTTTTGCTGACGATTGGGTAAAAACTGCGCGGCAGGAATACGTGCCGGAACACAGGCATTGCAGTTCTGGCAATGCGGCCGGTACAGATGGTCGCCACTGCGACGAAAGCCCATTTCCGACAGATCTGCGTAGACATGCACATCCATGGGCTGACTAGGATCGAGGAACAGCGTGGTCGCCTGTTCTTCGGGCAGGTAGCTGCAAGAGTGGGGTTGAGTGGCATAAAACTTCAAACGCGCCAACTCGGTCATGAATCAACCCTCGGGATTAGCTTTGAATTAAGTGTAAGCCACACCGGCAAAACCCGCCTAGGAAACCCATATGGCGCGGCTGGGCTGGTCCAGATGGCGCTGCAGATAGCCGGCAAACTCCTGGCGCGGGATGGTGCGGGCGCCCAGGCTGTGCAGGTGGTCGGTGGGCATCTGGCAGTCGATCAGGGCGAAGCCCCATGCCTGTAAGTGTTGGACCAACGTGGCGAAGCCGAATTTCGACGCATTGTCAGCCCGGCTGAACATCGACTCACCGAAAAACAGCTGGCCTATTGCCAGTCCGTACAGCCCGCCCACCAGCCCGCCCTGATCCCAGACTTCGACCGAATGTGCATGGCCGCGCCTGTGCAATTCAAGATAGGCATTCTGCATCGATTCGGTGATCCAGGTGCCGTCGGCATAAGGGCGTGGCGCCGCGCAGGCGCTGATGACCGCGGCAAAATCCTGATCGAAGGTGACCTGGTAGCGTTGCTGGCGCAGCAGCTTGCCGAGGCTGCGGGATACATGCAGTTCGTCTGGAAATAACACTGTGCGCGGGTCGGGCGACCACCAGAGGATGGGCTGGCCTTCGGAAAACCAGGGAAAGCAGCCATGGCGATAGGCCTGGATCAGCCGGTCGGCCGACAGGTCGCCGCCGGCGGCCAACAGGCCGTCGGGGGCGCGCAGGGCCTTTTCCAGTGGGGGAAAGTCGAAGGTGTTGCGTTGTAACCAGGTCAGCATGGCATTCAGACTTGCGGAAGGGGAGGGCGGTGGCGGGCCTGCAAGGCCCGCCGCAAGCGTAGGTCGGGAGGTCAGTTGTCGTCGAGGAATTTCTCCGCATCCAGGGCCGCCATGCAGCCCGCGCCCGCGGAAGTGACGGCCTGGCGATACACATGGTCAGCCACATCGCCCGCGGCGAACACGCCCGGGATGCCGGTGGCCGTGGCATCGCCTTCGCTGCCGCCCTTGACCAGCAGATAGCCGTCGCGCATTTCCAACTGGCCCTTGAACAAGTCCGTATTGGGCTTGTGACCGATGGCGATGAATACGCCGGTCAGCGCCAATTCCTGGGTTTCTCCGCTGAGGCTGTCGCGCAGGCGAGCGCCGGTGACGCCGCTGGCATCGCCCAGCACTTCGTCGAGATTCTGGTTCCAATGCAGGCGGATATTGCCCTTGGCGGCTTTCTCGAACAGCTTGTCCTGAAGGATTTTCTCCGCGCGCAGTTTGTCGCGCCGGTGCACCAGGTGCACCTCTTTGGCGATGTTGGAGAGGTACAGGGCTTCCTCCACGGCGGTGTTGCCGCCACCAACCACGGCAACCACCTGATTGCGATAGAAAAAGCCGTCGCAGGTAGCGCAGGCCGATACACCCTTGCCGGCGAAGGTTTCTTCGGAGGGTAGGCCCAGGTACTGGGCGGATGCGCCGGTAGCGATGATCAGTGCATCGCAGCTGTAGACGCCGCTGTCGCCCTTGAGGACAAAGGGTCGCTGTTGCAACTCCGCGGTATGGATGTGGTCGTAAACGATCTCGGTGTCGAAGCGTTCAGCGTGTTTTTGCATGCGTTCCATCAGTACCGGGCCGGTCAGGCCCTCGACATCGCCAGGCCAGTTGTCGACCTCGACGGTGGTGGTCAACTGGCCGCCCGCTTGCAGGCCGGTGATGACGGTCGGTTTGAGGTTGGCGCGGGCGGCATAAACGGCAGCGCTGTAACCGGCAGGGCCGGAGCCCAGAATGATCAGGCGTGAATGCTTCGCTTCGGTCATAAAAACACCTCATAAGCCTTTGTCACAAAAGAGAATGCATGCTCAAATTGAATACTGCGTAAAGTGTTCCTGATTATGCTACACCCAGTATTGAGCAGCGTGGCACGGTGCTTACAAACCCGTACAATGCGGGCTTGTATCCCTATGTGGAATACATCGGCATTGCACGTGGCAGCTCTTACAGTTTCGCAATGCGTGGGCAGAATGTTAAAAGTAGCCCCAGTTACGCTCGTCAACTTTTTTACCTGCTCGGATTGGGCAGTATTTTTTAGTCGATCAACAGTTGGACGCGCCCATGGCGCAGGAAAAGACGCGTTTTGAAGAAATCCACCGCAGCACCTAAAACAGTAGTCCCACTCTGGCGCCAGCAATTGCACTACCGCCTCAAGGAAGGTGCGTTGATCGCCATTGGGGCCTTGTGCCTGTTCCTGATGATGGCATTGCTGACATATGGCAAAGACGATCCGGGCTGGAGCCATAACAGCAAGATCGAAGATGTACAGAACTTCGGTGGTCCTGCCGGTTCTTACAGCGCCGATATCCTGTTTATGGTCTTGGGTTACTTCGCCTATATCTTCCCGTTGTTATTGGCGATCAAGACTTATCAGATCTTCCGTCAACGCCATGAGCCATGGCAGTGGAGCGGCTGGCTGTTTTCCTGGCGTCTGATCGGCCTGGTGTTCCTGGTGCTGTCCGGTGCCGCGTTGGCGCATATCCATTTTCATGCGGCGACTGGCCTGCCGGCCGGCGCGGGCGGGGCGCTGGGCGAAAGCCTGGGCGACCTGGCCAAGAACGCACTGAACATCCAGGGCAGTACCCTGATGTTTATCGCGCTGTTCCTGTTCGGCCTGACCGTGTTTACCGATCTTTCCTGGTTCAAGGTCATGGATGTGACCGGCAAGATCACCCTCGACCTGTTCGAACTGTTCCAGGGCGCCGCCAACCGCTGGTGGGCAGCCCGTACCGAGCGCAAGCAACTGGTCGCCCAATTGCGTGAAGTGGATGCCCGGGTCGACGAGGTGGTCGCTCCGACCGTCACCGACAAGCGTGAGCAGGCCAAGGTCAAGGAGCGCCTGATCGAGCGCGAGCAGGCCCTGAGCAAGCACATGTCCGATCGCGAGAAGCAGGTCCCGCCGGTGATCGCCCCGGCCCCGGTAAAAGCGCCCGAGCCAAGCAAGCGCGTGCAGAAAGAGAAACAGGTCCCGCTGTTCATCGACAGCGCGGTCGAAGGCACCTTGCCGCCTATCTCGATTCTCGATCCGGCGGAAAAGAAACAGCTCAACTATTCCCCCGAGTCGCTGGCCGCCGTCGGCCATCTGCTGGAAATCAAACTCAAGGAGTTCGGGGTCGAGGTATCGGTGGACTCCATCCACCCGGGCCCGGTGATTACCCGTTACGAAATCCAGCCGGCCGCCGGTGTGAAAGTCAGCCGTATCGCCAACCTGGCCAAGGACCTGGCGCGTTCGCTGGCGGTGACCAGCGTGCGTGTGGTGGAAGTGATTCCCGGCAAGACCACCGTGGGTATCGAGATTCCCAACGAAGACCGGCAGATCGTGCGCTTCTCCGAAGTGCTGTCGACCCCGGAATACGACAACTTCAAATCCCCGGTCACTCTGGCCCTGGGCCACGATATCGGTGGCAAGCCGATCATTACCGACCTGGCGAAAATGCCTCACCTGCTAGTGGCCGGTACCACCGGTTCCGGTAAGTCGGTGGGTGTGAACGCGATGATCCTGTCGATCCTGTTCAAGTCCGGCCCGGAAGACGCCAAGCTGATCATGATCGACCCGAAAATGCTCGAGCTGTCGATCTACGAAGGCATCCCGCACCTGCTGTGCCCGGTGGTGACCGACATGAAGGACGCCGCCAACGCCCTGCGCTGGAGCGTGGCTGAGATGGAGCGGCGCTACAAACTGATGGCGAAGATGGGTGTGCGTAACCTGTCGGGCTTCAACGCCAAGGTTAAAGAGGCGATCGAAGCCGGTACGCCGCTGACCGACCCGCTGTACAACCGCGAAAGCATCCACGACGAAGCGCCGCTGCTGACCAAACTACCGACCATCGTCGTGGTGGTCGACGAATTCGCCGACATGATGATGATTGTCGGCAAAAAGGTCGAAGAACTGATCGCGCGGATCGCCCAGAAAGCCCGGGCCGCGGGGATCCACCTGATCCTGGCGACCCAGCGGCCGTCGGTGGACGTGATCACCGGCCTGATCAAGGCCAATATCCCGACCCGCATGGCGTTCCAGGTATCGAGCAAGATCGACTCCAGGACCATCATTGACCAGGGTGGCGCCGAGCAGTTGCTGGGTCACGGTGACATGCTCTACATGCCGCCGGGCACCAGCCTGCCGATCCGTGTCCATGGCGCCTTCGTCTCCGACGATGAGGTGCACCGGGTGGTGGAGGCCTGGAAACTGCGTGGCGCGCCGGAGTACAACGACGACATCCTCAACGGTGTCGAAGAGGCCGGTAGCGGCTTCGACGGTGGCGGCGGCGGTGGCGACGGTGACGACGCCGAGACCGATGCGCTGTACGACGAAGCGGTGCAGTTCGTCCTCGAGAGCCGCCGGGCGTCGATCTCCGCGGTTCAGCGCAAGCTCAAGATCGGCTACAACCGCGCGGCCCGCATGATCGAAGCCATGGAAATGGCCGGGGTGGTGACCGCCATGAACACCAACGGCTCCCGCGAAGTGATAGCGCCGGGTCCGATGCGCGACTGAACAATGACCCGATACAGGCGGCGCGACCCAGCGCCGCCGGTTTTTTCCACGAATCTAATGAGGACTCCCATGCGTCTTATCCGCATGTTGTTGGTACCGGTACTGGCTTTAACGACGCTGTCGGCCCATGCCGATCAGAAAGACGTGGCGCGCCTGACCCAGTTGCTCGAAAAGTCCCAGACCCTGACCGCGCGTTTCTCGCAGCTGACCCTCGACGGCAGCGGCACCCAGTTGCAGGAAACCGCTGGCGACATGGCACTCAAGCGCCCGGGTCTGTTCTACTGGCACACCGATGCGCCGCAGGAGCAACTGATGGTCTCCGATGGCAAGAAGGTTTCCCTGTGGGACCCGGACCTGGAGCAGGTCACCATCAAGACCCTGGACCAGCGCCTGACCCAGACTCCGGCCCTGTTACTGTCGGGTGATGTGTCGAAAATCAGCGAAAGCTTCGACATCAGCGCCAAGGAAGCCGGTGGTGTGGTCGACTTCATCCTCAAGCCGAAAACCAAGGACACCCTGTTCGACAGCCTGCGACTGTCGTTCCGCAACGGCCTGGTGAATGACATGCAGCTGATTGACAGCGTTGGCCAGCGCACCAATATCCTGTTCACCGGGGTCAAGGCCAACGAGCCAATCGCCGCTTCCAAGTTCAAGTTCGACATCCCCAAGGGTGCCGACGTGATTCAAGAATAAGTCGACGCCAAGAGGTTTCAATCGTCCGCCATGGATCTGTTTCGCAGTGACCCGATCGCCCAACCCCTGGCCGCGCGCTTGCGCCCGGCCAACCTGGACGAGTACGTCGGTCAGGAGCATGTGCTCGCCCGCGGCAAGCCTCTGCGCGAAGCGCTGGAGCAGGGGGCCTTGCACTCGATGATCTTCTGGGGGCCGCCGGGGGTGGGCAAGACCACCTTGGCGCGGCTCCTGGCGAAAGTCTCGGATGCGCACTTCGAAACGGTCTCGGCGGTGTTGGCCGGGGTCAAGGAGATCCGCCAGGCGGTGGAAATCGCCAAGCAGCAGGCGGCCCAGTACGGGCGCCGGACCATCCTGTTCGTCGACGAAGTGCACCGTTTCAACAAGTCCCAGCAGGATGCCTTCCTGCCTTACGTCGAAGACGGCACCCTGATTTTCATCGGCGCGACCACCGAGAACCCATCCTTCGAGCTGAACAACGCACTGTTGTCCCGGGCCCGGGTGTATGTGCTCAAGAGCCTCGACGAGGCGGCGCTGCACAAGCTGGTACAGCGCGCGTTGAGCGAAGAACGCGGGCTGGGAAAACGCCAGCTGAGCCTCAGTGACGAAGGCTTCCAGATGCTCCTGGCGGCAGCGGACGGCGATGGCCGGCGGCTGCTCAACCTGCTGGAGAACGCCTCCGATCTCGCCGAAGACGGTACGGAAATCGGTGTCGAGCTGCTGCAAAGCCTGCTGGGCGATACCCGTCGGCGTTTCGACAAGGGCGGCGAAGCCTTCTACGACCAGATTTCGGCGCTGCACAAGTCGGTCCGTGGTTCCAACCCGGACGGCGCCCTGTACTGGTTCGCGCGGATGCTCGACGGTGGTTGCGACCCGTTGTACCTGGCGCGGCGCGTGGTGCGCATGGCCAGCGAAGACATCGGCAACGCCGATCCGCGGGCGCTGAGCCTGTGCCTGGCCGCCTGGGACGTGCAGGAGCGCCTGGGCAGTCCCGAAGGCGAGCTGGCGGTGGCCCAGGCCATCACCTACCTGGCCTGCGCGCCGAAAAGCAATGCCGTGTACATGGGCTTCAAGGCCGCCATGCGCAGCGCCGCCGAACATGGTTCGCTGGAAGTGCCGCTGCACCTGCGCAATGCGCCAACCAAACTGATGAAGCAGTTGGGCTACGGCGACGAATATCGCTATGCCCACGATGAGCCGGATGCCTACGCGGCCGGTGAAGACTACTTTCCCGAGGCGCTGGAGCCGCAGCCGTTCTATCAGCCCGTGCCCCGTGGCCTGGAACTGAAGATCGGCGAGAAGCTCAAGCATCTGGCGGAGCTTGATCGGACCAGCCCCAAGCAGCGGAGAAAACCGTGATCCCGTTAATCGTTGCCGTCTCGATGGGCGGTGTTGCCGGAACCCTGTTGCGCTTTGCCACCGGCAACTGGATCAGCGCCAATTGGCCGCGGCACTTCTATACCGCGACGCTGGCCGTTAATATCGTGGGCTGCCTGCTGATCGGCGTGCTGTACGGCCTGTTTCTGATACGCCCGGAGGTGCCCATCGAGGTGCGCGCCGGGTTGATGGTGGGCTTCCTTGGCGGCCTGACGACTTTTTCATCCTTTTCACTGGATACGGTGCGTCTGCTGGAAAGCGGACAGATACCGCTGGCCCTGGGCTATGCGGCCATCAGCGTATTCGGCGGGCTGCTCGCGACCTGGGCCGGCCTGTCCCTGACCAAACTTTGATAAACGAGAGACCGACATGCTCGATTCCAAACTGTTACGTAGCAACCTTCAGGACGTAGCGGACCGCCTGGCATCCCGTGGCTTTGCCCTGGATGTAGCACGTATCGAAGCGCTGGAAGAACAGCGCAAGACCGTCCAGACCCGCACCGAGCAACTGCAGGCCGAACGTAACGCGCGCTCCAAGTCCATCGGTCAGGCCAAGCAGCGCGGCGAAGACATCGCGCCGTTGATGGCTGATGTCGAGCGCATGGCGGGCGAGTTGGCGGCCGGCAAGGTCGAGCTGGACGCCATTCAAACCGAGCTGGATGCGATCCTGCAGGGCATCCCGAACCTGCCTCACGAATCGGTACCGGTTGGCGACGACGAAGACGGTAACGTCGAAGTACGCCGCTGGGGCACGCCGACGGCGTTCGACTTCCCGATCCTGGATCACGTCGCCCTGGGCGAAAAGCATGGCTGGCTGGACTTCGAGACTGCGGCCAAGCTGTCGGGCGCGCGTTTTGCCCTGCTGCGCGGGCCGATCGCCCGTCTGCACCGCGCCCTGGCGCAGTTCATGATCAACCTGCACACCAGCGAGCACGGCTACGAAGAGGCCTACACCCCTTACCTGGTGCAGGCACCGGCGTTGGTGGGGACCGGCCAGTTGCCGAAGTTCGAAGAAGACCTGTTCAAGATCAGCCGTGAAAACGAAGCCGATCTGTACCTGATCCCGACCGCCGAAGTGTCGCTGACCAATATCGTGGCCGGCGAGATCCTCGATTCGAAACAACTGCCGATCAAGTTCGTCGCCCACACCCCATGCTTCCGCAGCGAAGCCGGTTCGTCGGGCCGCGACACCCGCGGCATGATCCGCCAGCACCAGTTCGACAAGGTCGAGATGGTCCAGATCGTCGAGCCATCGACCTCCATGGAAGCCCTGGAAGGCCTGACCGCCAACGCCGAGAAAGTCCTGCAACTGCTGGAGCTGCCTTACCGCACCCTGGCGCTGTGCACCGGCGACATGGGCTTCAGCGCGGTCAAGACCTACGATCTGGAAGTGTGGATCCCGAGCCAGGACAAGTACCGCGAGATTTCGTCGTGCTCCAACTGTGGCGACTTCCAGGCCCGTCGCATGCAGGCGCGCTTCCGCAATCCGGAAACCGGCAAGCCGGAACTGGTGCACACCCTGAACGGTTCCGGCCTGGCGGTCGGTCGTACCCTGGTGGCGGTGCTGGAGAACTACCAGCAGGCCGACGGTTCGATCCGCGTGCCTGAGGTGCTCAAGCCTTACATGGGCGGCCTCGAGGTCATCGGCTAAATGGAATTTCTGCCGCTGTTTCATAACCTGCGCGGCAGTCGTGTGTTGGTGGTCGGCGGCGGGGAGATTGCCTTGCGCAAATCCCGCCTGCTGGCCGACGCCGGTGCGCTGCTGCGGGTAGTTGCGCCTGAAGTGGAACCCCAATTGCGTGAGCTGGTCACGGCCAGCGGCGGCGAATGCCGGTTGCGCGGTTATGTCGAGGCGGACCTGGACGGCTGCGTGCTGATCATCGCCGCCACCGACGACGAACCGCTCAACGCCCAGGTCTCCGCCGACGCTCATCGGCGCTGCGTGCCGGTCAATGTGGCGGACGCGCCGGCCCTGTGCAGCGTGATCTTCCCGGCGATCGTCGACCGTTCGCCGCTGGTCATTGCCGTCTCCAGCGGCGGCGATGCGCCGGTGCTGGCGCGCCTGATCCGGGCCAAGCTGGAAACCTGGATTCCCTCGACTTACGGTCAGCTGGCCGGCCTGGCCGCGCGTTTTCGCAATCAGGTCAAAGGCCTGTTTCCGGACGTGCAACAGCGTCGTGCCTTCTGGGAAGACGTGTTCCAGGGACCGATCGCCGACCGGCAGTTGGCTGGGCAGGGCGAAGAGGCCGAGCGCTTGCTACAGGCCAAGATCGCCGGCGAAGCGCCTCATGCGCCGGGCGAGGTGTATCTGGTGGGGGCGGGGCCGGGCGATCCGGACCTGCTGACCTTCCGCGCCTTGCGCCTGATGCAGCAAGCCGATGTGGTGCTCTACGATCGCCTGGTGGCACCGGCGATTCTCGAGCTGTGCCGGCGCGATGCCGAGCGGGTGTATGTCGGCAAGCGCCGCGCCGATCATGCCTTGCCCCAGGAGCAGATCAACCAGCAACTGGTGGACCTGGCCAAGCAGGGCAAGCGCGTGCTGCGTCTGAAGGGGGGCGATCCGTTTATCTTCGGCCGTGGCGGCGAAGAGATCGAAGAGCTGGCGGCCCAGGGCATTCCGTTCCAGGTGGTGCCGGGGATTACCGCGGCCAGCGGCTGCGCGGCCTATGCCGGGATTCCGCTGACCCACCGTGACTATGCGCAGTCCGTGCGTTTCGTCACCGGGCATCTGAAGGACGGTACCACCGATCTGCCTTGGGCCGACCTGGTCGCGCCTGCACAGACCCTGGTGTTCTACATGGGCCTGGTGGGCTTGCCGGTGATCTGCGAACAACTGATCCAGCATGGCCGTTCGGCGGATACGCCGGCCGCCTTGATCCAGCAGGGCACGACCTCCAACCAGCGGGTGTTCACCGGCACCCTGGCGGACCTGCCGAAGCTGGTGGCGGAGCATGAAGTGCATGCGCCAACCCTGGTGATCGTCGGCGAAGTGGTGCAGCTTCGCGAGAAGCTCGCCTGGTTCGAAGGCGCGCAGTCGCAGGTCTGAACAGCATCGCGGGCAATCGAGCGTCGACCGGCCGCTCCTACAGAAGACGCTTCTTCTGTAGGAGTGAGCCTTGCCCGCGATAGCGACTGACCCCCTACCTCAATTCTTCCGCCAAACCCCCCGCCCGCCCAAACGCTCGCGATCATGCGTCGCATCGAAGTCCTGCGCCGGCCCTTTCGGCACGATGCCGGTCGGGTTGATGGTGCGGTGGCTGGCGTAGTAGTGCCCCTTGATATGGGTGAAATCCACGGTTTCGGCGATCCCCGGCCACTGATACAGCTCTCGCAGCCAGTTCGACAGGTTCGGATAGTCGGCGATCCGCCGCAGGTTGCACTTGAAGTGACCGTAATACACCGCGTCGAAGCGAATCAGCGTGGTGAACAGGCGGATGTCCGCTTCCGTCAGGTATTCGCCGGCCAGGTAGCGTTGGCCGCCCAGGCACTGTTCCAGCCAGTCGAGTTCGGCGAACAGATCGTCGAAGGCCGCTTCGTAGGCTTGCTGCGAAGTGGCGAAGCCGGCGCGATATACGCCGTTGTTCACCGTGGGATAGATGCGCGCGTTCAGCTCGTCGATTTCGCGGCGTAGCGGTTCCGGGTAGAAGTCCAGGCCGTTGCCGCTCAGGTCATCGAAGGCGCTGTTGAACATGCGGATGATTTCCGCCGATTCGTTGCTGACGATACGTTTCTGCTGGGTGTCCCAGAGCACGGGCACGGTGACGCGGCCGGTGTAGTCGCGGGTATCGGCGGTGTAGCGCTGGTGGAGGAAATCCAGGTGATCCAGCTTGTCACCGCTGGAGCCCTGGGCCCGGTCGAAAGTCCAGCCCTGTTCCAGCATCAGCCAGCTGACCACAGACACGTCGACCAGGCTTTCCAGGCCCTTGAGCTTGCGCAGGATCAGGGTGCGGTGCGCCCAGGGGCAGGCCAGGGAGACATACAGATGATAACGGCCGGCTTCCGCGCGAAAGCCGCCTTCGCCGCTAGGGCCGGGTTTGCCGTCGGCGGTCACCCAGTTGCGGCGTTGCGCCTGTTCGCGCTGGAAGGCGCCGTCTTTGCTGCTTTCGTACCACTGGTCGTGCCAGCGTCCTTCAATCAGCAGGCCCATAAAAAAACTCCTCGGTCAGTGTGCATTGGAGTGCAGTCTAATCCGAGGAGTTCGAACGAATTACGCAAAAGTCGGGCGGTTATGATCGGTTAAATCGATCTGTTGCGAGCGTCCCAGTATTGTTGAGCCTGCTCGAACGCCTGTTCCCGGGGCATGCCGAGCCCGCGCAGGGCCAGGGCCATGGTGGCGATCAGCGCCAGTTGCGGGTAGCTGTCCTGCACTTCGCCGCGCCAGACGGCTTTCAGGTGCTCGGGGTCGAGGGCGGCCGGTTTGACATGACGCTGTTCGGACAGCGCCGGCCATTCCTCATCCCAGCTGACGCCGCCGGTGCTGCCGTACAGATGGCTGGCGCTGTCCGGGTTGATCTCGATTTCGCCGCCGTCGCCCTTGATCACAATGACGTTGTCCCCCAGCAGGCCGCTGGCATCACGGTGCACAGCCTGATAGCCGGGGTGGAAGATGCTTTGCAGGCCGCAGCGCGCGCCCAACGGGTTGAGGATGCGCGCCAGGGAGTGGATCGGCGAGCGCAGGCCCAGGGTGTTGCGCAGGTCGATCATGCGCTGCAGCTGGGGCGCCCAGTCGCCCAGGGGGATAAAGGCCAGGTTGCCCAGGTCCAGCGCCTTGCCTACCGCCTGCCAGTCGCGGCACAGCGGGATGTGCAGTTGTTCCAGCAATTGCTCGGTGTACAGCCGGCCAGCGGTGTGGGCGCCACCGCCGTGCAGCAGGATGCGCACACCGTTTTGCGCCAGGCACTTGGCGGCCAGCAGGAACCAGGGCAGGTGGCGCTTTTTGCCGGCGTAGCTGGGCCAGTCCAGGTCGACCTTGATCGGTGGCGCCTGCAGTCGCTCGCGCAGGGCTTCGGTAAAGCCGGCCAGTTCCTCGGGGCTTTCTTCCTTGTGCCGCAACAGCATCAGGAAGGCGCCGAGCTGGGTGTCCTCGACCTTGTCGTCGAGCAGCATGCCCATGGCTTCGCGGGCTTCTTCACGGGTGAGGCTGCGGGCGCCGCGTTTGCCTTTGCCGAGAATGCGCACGAACTGCGCGAAAGGGTGCTCGGCGGGCGTTTCGGTGGTCAGCGGGGCGAAATCGGTCATAGGCAATTGGTCGGCTTGGGCAGGCCCGCCAGCTTGGCGGCAAGTTTGGCGGGAGTGCCTTTGAACAGTCGGTTCAGGTGCAGGCTGTTGCCCTTGTCCGGGCCCAGCTTCAAAGCGGTGTATTTGATCAGCGGGCGGGTCGCGGGCGACAGCTGGAACTCTTGATAGAAGCCGCGCAGCAGCTCGAGGATTTCCCAGTGCTCGGGCGTCAGTTCGATCTGTTCCGCCGCGGCCAGGGCATCGGCCACCTCGCTGGACCAGTCGCCCAGTTCCACCAGGTAGCCATCCTTGTCCAGGGCGATGGCGCGTTCGCCGACAGTCAGTGCATTCATAACCAGCTGTTGACCTTGTCGTAGTGGATCGACAGCGCGACGAACGCCGGGTAATCGACACTGGTGGCCCAGGCCGGAACTTCCAGGCCTCGGGCTTGGTGGTCTTCGGCCAGGACGTAGAGCGCCAGCGCCTCCCCGCGTGCCTGCAGGGCCGCCAGCGGCGCGCTGCCAGGCTGCAGGGCGTACACCGCGTCGCCACACAGGAGAAGGGCATCCTGCGGGCCGAGCAGGCGCAGGCAACTGGTCAGCCGGGAATCGGTGAAGGGCGAGTGGGACAGCACGTGCAAGGTCGACATCAGAGGGTGATCACCTGGTCAAAACGGTCAATAAGCGCGCCGAGTTCGGCCGGGGCCAGGACCTGCACCTCGTCCAGGTTCAGCGCGGCCGGGTCGAGGCCACGTTCCGCCACGCTGGCGCCACAGGCGAACAACTGCTCCACACCGAACAACGACAGGGCCTGCAGATTGGCGCTGAGGTCCTTTTGCTGCACGGCGGCGGCTTTTTGCCCGGGGGCCAGCTGAAACACGCCGTCGTCGAGAAACAGCAGGCCGATCGGCAAGTCGAAGGCGCCGCCGGCCAGCACGATATCCAGTGCCTCGCGTGCGCCGGGGCCGGACCAGGGCGCCTGGCGGCTGATAATCAACAGGGATTGCGCCATTTCATGGCCCTCCGAAACAGATCAGGCGATCGGCCGCCTGTACGGCGTCGTGCAACTGGCCGAGCCCGGAAAGCTCCCAGGGCGCGCTCAGGTTGACGGCCGGGCGCCGGTAGCGCGCGGCCTCCTCCTGGTTCAGCACCCCGCGGCGCAGGGCCGCGGCAATGCACACCACGCCATCGAGCTGGTGCTCGCTGACGAAGGTCCGCCATTGCGCGGGCAGGTCCAGCTCGTCCTGCGGGGTGACAATGTTGTCCGATGCGCTGTGCACGCCATCCTGATAGAAAAACAGCCGCACGATCTCGTGGCCACCGTCCAGCGCTGCCTGGGCGAATGCCAGGGCGCGGCGCGAGGAGGGCGCGTGAGCGGCGGAAAAAAGGGCAATGGCGAACTTCATGAAGAACTCTGTCTGCAAACCTGGGGCCATGATAAAGCTTTATGCCAGGCCCGGCGAAGTGGCTTTAGCGCGGCATATAGCCCAGTTGCCAGCGATGGGGGATCTTCAGCGACAGCAGCCCCAGCAGCGCCGACAGCAGGCCACTGACGAACAGGGCCGCGAGGCCGAGATGCTGCTCCAGAACGGCGCCCAGCACGGCCCCGGCGAACATGCCGCTCCAGGGCACCAGCTGCACGCGCCAGCCATTGCGCCGCTCGCCGAGCATCCAGCGGCCCAGGCCGCGGCCAAAGCGCGACAGGGCGCCGGTGACATAGGTCAGGCCCACGGGAAGCCCGTTCACTTCCTCGACGGCGGCGTTGAGCATGCCCATGGAGATGATCGCGGCCAGCACGGCCGGTAGCCGTTGTTCAAACGGCCAGGCGGCTGCCGCGCACAGCAGCGTGGCAATGCACAGCAGCAGTGGCAGGGCGCGGCGTCCGCCAAAGCGGCTGACGACTATGCCCAGGGCGTTGCCGGCGATGAAGGTGGCGACCAGCAGCATCAGATGTAGGGTCAGGGCCAGGTCGGCATCGCTGATGGCGACGGCCAGGCGCGTGGTGTTGCCGCTCATGAAGGAGACGAAATCGCCGGTGGCCATGAAGCCGATGGCGTCGGTCATGCCGGCCAGGACCGATAGGCTGGCGACCAGGCACAGGCCTATGCGGCCGCGCCATTTCTGGCGCCGCAGCAGCTCCGGGTTACTACGAAGGCTGGTGGAAGAGGGCAGCATCAGCGTTGACTCATGGTGACAGTGATCCTTTATCGAAGGCCCGAGCGGCGCTCAATCGCGTGGCAGGCCATGTAGCTCGCAATACTCGCTCCAGGGCATGCCGGCCATCTCCGCCACTTCCCGGTGCACTTCGAGCCGCCGCGCGGCAAATTCCTCCGCGCTCTGTGCGGTCAGTTGCAGGCTCAGTTCCCAGGCAAACAGGCCCTGACGTTCCGCCTCGGCCTCGAAGGCTTCGTGAAGTCGCTCCGTGCGGTATTGCTCCTGGGTTTCGCCCCTGGCCTGGGCAGCCAGGGGGTTGAGGTGATCCAGTGCTTCACGAAGCTCCGGGCGCGCCGCGAGAAACTTCTGCAGGGCCACTTCATGCGGGTATTCGGGGGCGGCCATCGGCGATCCTGGATGGGGTTGGAGGAAGTCGTTTCGGGTTGGGGCTGTGCGAAAGCCCAGCGACCATAACGCCTGGCCGGTCCAGCGTCAAAATGCTCCCGGGCGGAGTTGCCGCGACGGACGGTCGGAGCCCTGTGCGCACCATGCCACTGAGCGGATTGGCCAGGCAAAAATGCGCGCTGGATAACACTTTCCAGTGAATGCCTTGGTATGAGCCCCGTTCTTGTGACCTATTCTCAACGGGCACTCTCTCCAAGTGGCGCCGCGAAGGAGGAATTTCTCATGCTCTCGATGGATGAGCTTTGCCAGATCCTGGAGTCCGGTTTCCTGCCGCTTTCCTGCACCTGCACCGTCAACCCCGACGGCTCCCTGGCGATCAAGGTTTTCGAGCCGCAAAGCGGACGGATCGATCTGTTCATTACCGGGGTATCGACCGAGCATCTCACCAGTGTCCGCGCGGCGGCCAATTTTGTCGGTGAGTTGCGGACTGAAATCAGGGCAGGGCGTCGGGCATTTGCCGGCGGTTTCTAGTGGTTGTGCACGTTGAGCATTGGGCAGGTTAGCGCGCTTCCTTGCGCGAATGTAGCAGGTGACGTCTGAACGGTTGCGGGGAGGCAGGGCTAGTTCTTTTCAGACAGCTCTCTCCAGTTCGCCAGCGTGACGCCACTGCGCTCGGCGAATGTCTGCATCGTGCGGTAGGTCCCGCCGCAGGGGGTGTCGTGGGTAATCAGGCACCCGGAATGCAGAAAGGCCAGATACCAGGTATCGCTGTCGCTCAATCGCGCGCCCTGGTAAGTGAAGGTCCTTTGTGAACCTGCGAAACAGTAGCGGATTTCGAAAGTCTTGATGCTGTTCATCGCCGCGTCCTTTGGGCTGTATTTGGGTGTTGGCGATTCAAGATATTCCCAAAAGGACGTGTTGGCGTGCACCACTCATCCGAACTCTATGAACAGTCGCGGTTCGTTCCTCAAATGCCTTCAATAGGTGTCATGTTGCGCCAGGTCATCGGTGATGGTGAACCAGGGCGCCTTGCTCCCGACAAAGACATGGCGGCTCGCGCTGACCCGAGGATCGCTGTCCAGGGTCCCCAGGGGGAATCCGAGTACGTTTGGGTCGGCATCAAAGCGGGTGAACCATTTGCCTGTTCGGGGACGTGATGGGGTTAACGGTTTTTTGACAGCTGTCAGGTGATGATCGCCGGGCAGGGGAGCGTTCGGCGAAAGAGGCAGGTGTTGCTAACGGTCGGTGCGGGCAAATGATACATTTCTCGATTTTTTAGGGATGAGGAAGACATATGCGAGTTTGGCTAGGGGCGTCGCTGATGGGACTGTTGGCCGGGTGTTCGTTACCCACGGCTTTGGCACCGGGCAAACCGAATGTCAGTGAGCTGACTGGCAAAACGCCAAAAGACTATGCGCAGTGTGTTCTGCCGGCCTGGCAGCGTGAGACGCCCAGGAGCACCCAGGCCGATATCTCCAACGGCTATCGAATCACCGCTCCTGGCAGCCTGGCATCGGATGAGGTCGTGGAAGTGGTGAAGTCGAAGAACGGCAGCCTGGTCTCGCTCTACCAGGGAACACCCTGGGCCAAGTCCGCGGTGCTGAAAAAGGCCGTGCACGATTGCCTGTAAGGCCGCTTCATGCCCTGCGTGAAGGGCCTGTCGAAGTGACAGCCCGCTGCCGTGGAACCGCCGGATCCCACCCACAAGAAAGCCCTGACCGTTCAGGGCTTTTTTGTGCCTGGTATTCGCGGGGTCTTGTCCGGAGGGCTCACTCTGCTCGAATCCAGGCAAGTTCTTGAATCATCAAGGTGCTTTTCTGCATAAAAACAGGATAAATCTGACAGTTTTTTTGACGGCTTTATCCGTCCAGTAGACAATGGCGCGTTAGCCACCACCCATGATGGCCATTATGTCCGTTTTCAGCAGGAGGGCTGCCAGGGTTGGGGGCGATCCCTGTTGCGATACCCATGGCCTTGCCGCTGTCAGGCGGTGATCGAGGGCATCGGCAGCAGGCCGATCGTGATACCGGGTGTTGTTGACTCACTCCTTGGGTTACACCCGACTAGTCTCTCTGTGGGAATGTGGTTTTAGCGGGCGTTTCGGACCGTCGATCGATGCTGTCCGAAGGCGTCCCAACAAAATAGTGTCACTCAAGTAGCTGAAGCCAATAGCGAATAAGAAGTCAGCGCAGGAGCGACATATAAACTGAGGTCGATAGTGTCATGTCGGCCTTGTGTGCCCACCCTTCAGTTCTTCTGAGTGCGGGAACCCATGGCGGTGCCGGGGCGACTGATGATCGAGAATGGGGGGCGGATGGCGTTCTATCGTAGGAACTACTGTATGTTGAAAAAAGTGAACACGGCCCTGCTGGGCTTGGCGATGACGATGGGGCTCAGCTCCGCGTACGCCGCCGAGACCAAGAAAGTGGATGTGCTGCTCATCGGTGGCGGCATCATGAGTTCGACCCTGGGTGTCTGGCTCAATGAGCTGGAGCCGGGCTGGTCGATGGAAATGGTCGAGCGTCTCGACGGCGTTGCCGAAGAAAGCTCGAACGGCTGGAACAACGCCGGTACCGGTCACTCTGCCCTGGCGGAACTGAACTACACCCCGGAAAACAAGGACGGCAAGGTCGAGATCGCCAAGGCCATCGAGATCAACGAAGCGTTCCAGATTTCCCGCCAGTTCTGGTCGTGGCAAGTCAAGAACAATGTCCTGAAGGACCCGCGTTCGTTCATCAACTCCACTCCGCACATGAGCTTCGTGTGGGGCGATGACAACATCAAGTTCCTGAAGAAACGCTACGAGGCGCTTCAGGCGAGCCCGTTGTTCGCCGGCATGCAGTACTCCGAAGACCCGGAGCAGATCAAGAAGTGGGTCCCGCTGATGATGGAAGGGCGCGATCCGAAGCAGAAGATCGCCGCCACCTGGTCGCCGCTCGGCACCGACGTGAACTTCGGCGAGATCACCCGCCAGTTCGTCGGCCACCTGAAAGCCCAGCCGAACTTCTCGCTCAAGCTGTCGAGCGAAGTGGAAGATATCAAGCGTAACGAAGATGGCTCCTGGCGCGTGGTGTACAAGAACCTGAAGGACGGTACTGAAACCCAGACCGACGCCAAGTTCGTGTTCATCGGCGCGGGCGGCGGTGCCCTGCACCTGCTGCAGAAGTCGGGCATTCCTGAAGCTCAGGAATATGCCGGTTTCCCTGTGGGCGGCTCGTTCCTGGTGACCGAGAACCCGGCGATCGCCGAGCAGCACCTGGCGAAGGCCTATGGCAAGGCGTCGGTCGGCGCTCCACCGATGTCGGTGCCGCACCTGGACACCCGCGTGCTGGATGGCAAGCGCGTGATCCTGTTTGGCCCGTTCGCGACCTTCTCCACCAAGTTCCTCAAGGAAGGTTCGTACCTCGACCTGCTGACCACTACCACCACTCACAACATCTGGCCTATGACCAAGGTCGGCATCAAGGAGTACCCGCTGGTCGAGTACCTCGCCGGCCAACTGATGCTGTCGGATGAAGACCGCCTGAATGCCCTGAAAGAGTACTTCCCTAATGCCAAGGCTGAAGACTGGCGTCTGTGGCAGGCCGGCCAGCGCGTGCAGATCATCAAGCGCGACGAGCAACTGGGTGGCGTGCTGAAACTGGGCACCGAGATCGTCAGCGCCAAGGACGGCAGCATTGCCGGCCTGCTGGGTGCCTCGCCAGGTGCTTCGACCGCCGCGCCGATCATGCTCAGCGTGCTGGAGAAGGTCTTCAAGGACAAGGTCGCGACTCCTGCCTGGCAGGCGAAGCTGCACCAGATCGTGCCGAGCTACGGTACCCAGCTCAACGGCAGTCCTGAGCGTGTCGCTCAAGAGTGGGCCTACACCAGCGAAGTGCTGCAATTGACTCCGCCACCGGCCATCGGCCAGACCGCTGCTCCTCAGCAACCGGCTGGCGACAAGCCGAAAGCGCAAGAGAGCAACCCGTCGGCTGACATGGCTCTGTAATACCCGGCTGCGTCCAACACCGTTGGATGCAGCCAATACCCGGAACCCGCTGTTCGTTCCAGGTTAAAAAAACGCCGCTCCCAGGAGCGGCGTTTTTGTTTGTGCGGAGCGCTCAAGGGCCTTTACCCTCGCGTCCTCCAATCCTGCCTTGCGCCCACGGCGTGTTTCTAACCGAAACATCCAGGTCCGCCTGCCCGGGAACTATTGCCGGGGAATCCCTTTCCATAAGCTCGACGCAATGATGCCTGGAGAAGGCGATGTTCAGAGCTGGTTCTTTAATCTCGATCGTCTCGATTCTGCTATCGATCCCGCTGGATGCCGGCGCCGCGCCTGGCGCGCAGGCGAACGCCCGGTACTCCAACGATCATGCGAATTGGGAGCGTCTTCCCGTGGTCAACTACTACCAGGTGAAAACGCTGTTGCAGGCTTCGAAGCGGGACTGGAACCCGACCGCGGCCCTGCCGGCGGACGTCAGGCAGAAACTCCGCCGGGGCAGGACGTTGCCCGCGCAGCAATCGCGACGCTTGAACCCCAGGCTGGTCCAGCAGTTGCCGCGTTACGACGGCTACCAATGGTGGCGCGCGGGTTCCGATCTGCTGCTGGTCAGGACCTCGAACCAGATGATCTTCGACGTCCTGGTCGACGCCTTCCAGTAGGCCTGGCCCTGATCAGAAGTTGATCGAGGCGCTCAGCCGCGCGGTCAGGGGCGCGCCCTGGAACAGGTAGCCATCGCCCATGTATTCACCGGCGTCACGCCAGTAGCGCTTGTCGAACAGGTTGTCCACGGTCAGCCGGAACACGGTGTCGTAACCGTCGATCCGGGTGCTGTAGCGACCGCCGATGTTGAACACGGCGTAGCTGCCGGTCTGCACTTCGCCCTCGCGGTTGGCGTATTTGCGACCGCTGTACTGCACCCCGCCGAGCAACGCCAAACCGTCGAACCAGGGCAGGGCGTAGTCGCCATAGAGGCTGGCGCGCAGGGTCGGCACGTTGAGCGCCTGGTGACCCTCATACTCTGGAGTGTCGCTGCCGGTGACCCGCGCGCGGATCGCCGCGACACTGGCCGAGACTTGCAGGCGTTGGGTGGCCCAGCCATTGGCCGAGAGCTCCAGCCCGGTGTTCTTCTGCTCGCCTTGCTGGGTGAAGGTGAAGGTGCCGTCGCCATTCGGCCGGGAATACTGGTAGGCCTGGCGGATCTGGAACAGCGCCGCGGCCAGGCTGATGCGCCGCCAGTCGTATTTGATGCCGGCCTCGATCTGCCGCGACACGGTGGGCGCGAGGATCTCGAAGGCATTGCTGGCGAACCACGGCGCTTCGCCACCCAGGGACAGGCCCTTGCTGTAGCGGGTGTACAGCGCCAGGTTCTGCACCGGCTTGTAGATCAGCGCGGCCTGGGGCAGGAACACATAGCGCTGGGTGTGGCGGGTGGTGTCGCCCTGGCTGTCGAAGGTTTCCTCGTCCAGGCGTACCTCGCGTCCGCCGAGCACGGTCTGCCAGTGTTCGTTGAAGCTGATGCGGTCGTTGAAGAACAACCCGTACTGGCGGCTGTCCAGACGGCGATAGGAGTCGTTGAGCGGTCCGTCGTAGCGGGCGAAATCCGAGGGCTCACCGTTGATATTGGCGCTGCCGATCATCTGGTTGATCGGGTCGCGCTTGTCTACCACGCGGCGGAACGCGCTGGTCCCGACGCTGAGTTCGTGACCCAGGCCGCCGGTGTCGAAGTTGCCGCTGAGGACGGCCTGCACCTCATCGTTGCGCCGGGTATCGTCGGGGCTGCGGAAGTCGTAGATGTCGTAGTCGCCCTCGAGGCTGAAGTGATTGGGCACCGCTGTGCCGGCGCAACTGGCGGCGCCGTAGCAGCCCCAGGCGAACGAGCTGTAGTCGTCGATCACCACCCGGCTGCGCGAGGCGCTGAGGTTGCCTTTCCACTGATCGTTGAAGCGGTATTCGAAATTGCCGTTGAGGTTCAGCGCGTCGGTGCTGACCGGCTTCGAACCGCTCTGGTGCGCCAGCAGTTTTTTCGGCGAGGCGTGGTGCGGCAGGCTGGAGCCACCGAGCAACTGATAACCCGGGGCCGAACGCTGCTCCTTGGTCTGGTACTCGACGTCCAGTTGCAGCAGGGCATCCGGGCTGATGTTCCAGTCGAAGGCCAGGGACGCGAAGTCGCGCTGGCCATTGGTGTGTTCGACGTAGGAGTGGATGTCCTCGTGGGCCAGGTTGGCGCGCAGCCCGAACTGCTGCTCGCTGCCGAACCAGCCGCCGACATCGGTGGCCACATAGCCGCTGCCGCGATCGTCGGTAGAGATCGTGACCGAGCGCACGTCGGTGGGGCGCTTGGTCACGTAGTTGATTAGCCCGCCGGGCTCGCTGACGCCGCTCTGCAGGCCGTTCAGCCCCTTGAGCAACTCCACCTGCTGCTTGTTTTCCAGGCCGACATTCTGCTCGCCGGTGATGCTGCGACCATTGATCCGGTAGCTGCTGGCGGCGTTCAGGGAGAAACCGCGCACCGTGAAGTTCTCGTAGTAGCCGACCGGCGCGTAGCTTTCGCCGACCGAGGCGTCGTTTTTCAGCACCTCGCTGAGCAGGCGGGCCTGCTGGTCCTTGATCAAGGCTTCGTTGATCACTGCAATCGAGGCTGGCGTGTCGAGCAGGGGAGCCGCCTCGAAACCGCCGACCGCGGCGCTGCTGGCCTGATAACCGGAGCGGTCTTCGCCGGTCACGGTCAGCGCCGGCAATTCGGTTTCGGCGGCCTGGGTCAGGGGGGCAGCGCCGGCCAGCAGCAGGCTCAGCAGATTGCGCGCGAACCGCGGGGCGGGCAGCCCCTGGCGGGAGGCCCGGTAAAGCATATCCATGAAAAGCTCCTCGACGATGGCGATCCCGGCCCCGGCGAATACCAGGCACGGAGGCCCAGGCGCGCTCGGGAAAGCATCGTGCTGTTTAAGACAGGGGAAGCGCTGTGTGCCCTGGAGGCGTCAGGCCGGATTTGCTCCGGTGGTCATTGGCAAGACGAAATCCGCTACCCATTCTTGAAGCGCGCCATCATACAAGAGATCGGGCCCGTGGCATGCACGGTCCCTGTAGAAGCGAGGCTTGTCCGCGATAGCGGACTGCCTGACCCATCGCGCTGCCTGGATCGCCGGCAAGCCTGGCTCCTACAGAGGCGGTCGCGCGCGGGGTCGTTCAGCCGGCCTTTCTGCTCTGGTGCACGGGAAGCTCGACGCGGAAGGTGGTGCCGACACCGACCTCGCTGCGCACCGAGATGTCGCCGCGGTGCTTCTTGACGATGCCGTAGGACAGCGACAGCCCAAGCCCCGTGCCCTGGCCCACGGGCTTGGTGGTGAAAAACGGGTCGAAGATCTTCTGCAGGCTGTCCGGCGGGATGCCCGAGCCGTTGTCGGCCACTTCGATCCACACGTTCTCGCCCTCGACGCCATTGCGCAGGGTAATGGTGCCCCGTTCGTTGCCCATGGCCTGGGCGGCGTTGACGATCAGGTTCATCACCACCTGGTTGATCTGCGAAGGCAGGCACTCGACCTCCGGCAGCTCGGCGTACTCCTTGATCACGTCGGCCTTGTACTTGATCTCGGCGGCGACGATGTTCAGGGTCGAGTCGATGCCCTGTTGCAGGTTCGCCCATTGCCATTCCTGGGTCGAATCGACCCGGGAAAAGTCCTTGAGGTCCTTGACGATCTGGCTGACCCGGCCGATGCCGTCCTTGGACTCCTTGATCAGCAGCGGAATGTCCTCGAGGAGGAAATCCAGCTCGATGTCCGTGCGCAGCTGTTTCAACTGATCGCGCAGCTCACTGGCACCGATCCCGGTTTCGGCATTGCCGTAAGCCTCGAGCATCTCCTGCAGGCGCTTGAAGTAATTGTCCAGGGCGCCGAGGTTGGAGGAAATGAAGCCGATCGGGTTATTGATTTCATGGGCGACCCCGGCGGCCAACTGACCCAGGGAGGCGAGCTTTTCCGATTGCACCAGCTGGCTTTCCAGCAGCTTGCGCTCGTCGATTTCCCGCTGCAGCGCGGCGCTGGCCTGCTTGAACGCCAGGGTGCGTTGCTCCACCCGTTCTTCCAGCTCGCTCATCTGCAGTTGCGCCCGCAAGGTCATTTCCCACTTGGTGGTGAGGGTGTTGGCCATCTGCTGGACTTCGATATTGTCGAAGGGCTTTTTCAGGATCAGCAGGCGGTCATGGCCGTTCAGGCGATCGAGCAACTCGTCCCAGGAGTAGTCGGAATAGGCGGTGCACACCACCACCTGCAGCAGTGGGTCGTGTTTCCACAACTCTTCGATGGTTTGCGCGCCATCCCAGCCATCGGGCATACGCATGTCGACGAAGGCCAGGGCGTAGGGCTGGCCCTTGCTTGCTGCCTCCAGCAGTTTGCCCAGGCCCTCCTGGCCACCGTAGGCGGAGTCCAGTTCGAACACTGTGGCGGCGGTTTTCGGCGCACTGCCGAACAGCGCGCTTTCCATCGCATCGAGGTCGGCGCTGTCGCCGGTCTTGGGGGTGAGGATCTTGCGGAAGTCGTCGTGGATCGCAGGGGTGTCGTCGATCAGCAGGACGCGCCGGTTTATCGAGTTGTTCATGACTCACCTTCGGCGAGGATCAGGGGGATCTGCAGGACGAACAGCGCGCCTTTGCCCGGACCGTCGCTGTGGGCGGTCAGGTGGCCATTCATCTCGATGGCCGCCAGTGCGCAACTGTGCAGGCCGAACCCATGGCCCTCCTTACGGGTGGTGAAACCGTGGGCGAAGATGCGGGTCATGTTTTCCGGGGCGATGCCTTCGCCTTCGTCGCGCACGCTGATCTGCAAGGTTTCGCCGTCGACCACCGCTGCCGCCAGGGTCATGTTGCGCGTCTGGTTGGTCAGGTCGGACATGGCGTACTTGGCGTTGCTGATCAGGTTGATCAGGATCAGCAGCAGGCGGTGCTTGTCGCCCATGATGCGTGGCACATCGGCGTAATCCTTGAGCACGGTCACATGGTGGCGGGTGAGGGCGCCGGAATTCATGCGCAGCGCGTCTTCGAGCAGTTCGCTGACCGACAGGGGTTCCAGCAGGCTGCTGGCACCCGCATAGGATTGCTGGGTGGCGACGATGTCCTTGATGTGATCGATGCTTTTGCTCAGTTGCGTCAGTTCCTCGGTCATGCCTTGCTGTTCCAGGTCGATGGCCTCGACCAGCTGGTTCAGGTAGCCGGGCAGCAACTTGCCCTTTGCGTCCTCGGTGAGAAAGCTGCCCAGGTCCTCTTTGTGCTCGTTGATCAGTTGCATCGCCTTGCCCAGCCCCTGGGCCTTGCTGTTGCGCAGTTTGCGGCTGACCAGGTCGGCGGAGATGTTCACGCTGTTGAGCACGTTGCCGACGTTGTGCAGGACGTTGGTGGCGATTTCCGCCATGCCGGCCTGGCGGGCGGTGTCGAGCAGCTCGCTCTGGGTGTCCTTGAGTTGGCGCGTGCGCTCTTCGACCCTTTGCTCGAGTTCGTCGTTGGCGGCCACCAGGGCCCGGTTCATCTGGTTGATCTCGGCAAAACTGCGAATCAGGCGGATGCCCAGCCAGATCAGCAGCAGCACCAGCAGCGCGGAAAACAGCAGCAGGTAGAAATGGTACTGCTGGTCAACGACCTCGGCCTGCTGCTGGTCACGGTTGAGCAGGATGGTGATGTCGTCCAGGCGTTCGTCGACCGCTACCCCTTCTATTTCCTCGAGCAGGCGGTTGACCTTGGGTTGCTCGCGCAGGATCAGCCCGACGTGGTTGCTGAGGGTATCGATCGGCTCATGGAACTCCGTGGGCAAGCGCTCCTTGTTGACCGCCAGCTTGTTCAGGCCCACCAGAATGTCCGCGGCCCTGTCGGCGGAGGTGACCTGGGCGAACTCCAGGCTGCTGAGCAACAGGTCGTAGGTATCGGTGGCGATGTTCTGCAGCTGCAATTTGTCCGCGTCGTGCAGTTGGGCCAATTGCTCTTGGATGTCGTCCTCGGCGGTCGGCAGGAAGGCCAGGGAGTTGCGCAACACAGAGTTGTGCGACTTGAACTGTTCCACCAGCCGGGTCTTTTCCTTTATTGCGCTCAGGTAGCCGTCGTGGGCGTTGCGCCACAGCTGCGAATCGTTGCGCTGGTTCTGCGCCTCCATCGAGTCGAACTTCTGCCATAGGCGCGTCATCTCGCCCAGCGGTGAAACCAGCGGGTCGTAGTTGTGGGTGATGGCCACCCTGGCCTTGAGTATTTCGTTCTCCCACAGCGAATCCTGCTGCTTGATCTGGCGGATCAGGTCGCGGGATTCGGTGTAGGCCACGGTCTGGTCGGACCTGGACTTGAGGTAGAGAAACAACAGGATCGAAGCCAGCAGGACCGCGAGGGCGGACAGCAACAGTATGCTCACGCGACGAGATACTTTCATAGGGGCTTGCCTTCCCATTCGCCGGTCAGGGTCTTGAGAAACTTGACGATCAGGCGTTTGTCTTCCTCGGACGGCGTACGCCCCAACTGGTACTTGAACATCACTGCCACGGCGCCTTCGAGGGTGGCTTGCGAACCATCGTGGAAGTACGGCGCGGTAACCGCGACGTTACGCAGGCTCGGCACCTTGAACACATTGCGGTCTTCTTCTTCGCCCGTGACGTTGAACCGCCCCAGGTCGGCCTCGGTCGGATTGCCCCGGGCCGCGAAGTAGTCGCCGAGCACGCCGAATTTCTGGAACATGTTGCCGCCGATATTCACCCCCTGGTGACAGGCGATGCAGCCGTATTCCTGGAAGCGCTGGTAGCCGTATTTTTCCTCGATGTCGAGGATCTCGGTGTTGCCCGCCAGGTACTGGTCGAAGCGCGAGTTGGCACTGAGCAGGGTGCGCTCGTAGTCGGCCAGGGCGCCCTGGATATTGCTCTGGGTCACGGCGTCTGGGTAGGCGTCGGCAAAGGCGGTGCGATAGGTCGGGTCGTCGGCGATGCGCTGCACCACGACTTTCCAGTCACTGCCCATTTCACTGGGGCTCTGCACCACGATATGCACCTGGTCTTCCAGGGTGTCGGCCCGACCGTCCCAGAACTGATGGAAGTTCAGGCTGGCGTTGAACACGCTCGGGGTATTGACCGCCACCGGCTTGCCATCGAAGCCCAGGGAGTGCGGGACGGTGTCGGCACCGCCTTGGTCGAGGCGATGGCAACTGGCGCACGACAGGCTGTTGTTCACCGACAGGCGTGGGTCGTTGAACAATCGTCGTCCCAGTTCGACCCGTTTGCTGTCCAGCGCCGGTACTGCGGGGAGGGGTTTGAGCGGTCCTTCCAATGGCGCAGCCGCGGCGCCTGGAGCGAACAGCAAGCCAGTTGAAAGGAGTAATGCGAGTGACGACATGGAGGTTTCCTTACCAGACACAACTTCATGGATGGGGCAGGTGAGGTTGCAGGGAGTCGGTCAGAAAGCGGGCGAATACCTCGGGTTCCACGGCTTTGCTGAAGTAGAAGCCCTGGCCTTCCTCGCAGTGGTGGCGCTTGAGGAAGTCCAGCTGTTCGAGGGTCTCGACCCCTTCGGCGATGATGCTCAGGTTCAGGCTCTTGCCCAGGTCGATGATGCTGCTGACCAGTTTTGCGTCGTTGCTGTCGGTACCCAGGTCACGCACGAACGACTGGTCGATCTTCAGCACGTCGACCGGGAATTTCTGCAGGTAACTCAAGCTCGAGTAGCCGGTACCAAAGTCGTCGATGGCCAGGCGCACTCCCAGCTGCTTGATGGCGCGGAGTGTGGCGATGGTGGCGTCGACGTTCTGCATCAGCACGCTTTCGGTGATTTCCAGCTCCAGCAGCTTCGGGTCGAGCCCGGTCTCGGTCAGCGTGCGGGTGAGACGCTCGACGTAGTCGCGCTGGCGAAAATCGATGGCCGACACGTTCACCGACATGCAGATGGGGGGCAGGCCCTGCTTTTGCCAGGCCTGGGATTGCAGGCAGGCTTGGCGCAATACCCATTGGCTGAGGGCGACGATCAATCCGCTGTCTTCGGCCACCGGGATGAAGTCCGAGGGGAACACCCAGCCATGGTCGGGCCGGTTCCAGCGCACCAGTGCCTCGGCGCCGACCACCGTGCCCCGGGCCAGGTCCAGCTTGGGCTGGTAGTGCAGGACGAACTCTTCGCGCTGCAATGCCAGGCGCAGGCCGGTTTCCAGGGTCTGCTGCTGGCGTGCGCGCAGGTTCATGTCGTCGATGAAAAAGCTGAAGTCGTTGGGACCGCAATCCTTGACGTTACGCATGGCGGTCTCGGCCTTCTTGATCAGCGTTACGGCATCGGCGCCGTCGTCGGGGTAGATGCTGATGCCCAGGCTGGCGGTGACCGTCAGGTCGTGGCCCGCCACGGAATGAGGGGTGTTGACGGCAGCCAGGAGTTTTTCGGCCACCCCCCGGGTCTGCTGCGGATGCAGGATGTCGCCAAGAATCACCACGAACTCGTCCGAACCGTAGCGAAACACCGAGTCGGACTCGCGCACTGCAGCTGCCAGGCTCTGGGCGACGAGCTTGAGCATTTCGTCTCCCGCCGGGTGCCCGAGGGCATTGTTGATGCGTTTGAAACGGTCCAGACCGATGAACATTACCGCCAGCTTGCGGTCATGACGGCGCGACTGGGACAGATGCTGGGTCAGGCGGTCGCCCAGCAAGGTGCTGTTGGGCAGCCCGGTGAGCACATCGTAATGCAGCAGGTGCGACACGCTCAGCAGTTCCTGGACCCGTTCCTCGATGGTCTGTTCCAGGTTGCGCATCTTGCTCGCCACGTCCTGCGCCAGTTGCCACTTCCAGGTCAGGGCACTGGCCATCTGGCGGATCTCCAGGCTGTCGAACGGCTTTTTCAGGATCAACAGCTGGTCGCCGAACTCGATGCGTTCGGCCATGGCTTCCCATGAGTAATCGGAGAACGCGGTGCATAGGGCGATCTGCAACTGCGGGTCGGTTTTCCACAGATGCTCGATGGTCTGCAGGCCATCCCAGCCTGGTGGCATGCGCATGTCGATGAAGGCCAGGGCATAAGGCCGGCCTTCGGCCTGGGCGCGTTTGACCAGTTCCACGGCTTCTTCGCCCTGGTAGGCGGAGTCGATCTGGAAGTGCTGGTGAGGCCTGCTGTTGACGCCGAACAGCAAGGCTTCGGTGCTGCCCAACAGTCCTTCGTCTTCGGGGCTGAGAATCTTGCGAAAGTCCTGATGGATCGCCGGTGTGTCGTCGATGATCAGAATCCGCCGATTGGGCGCCACGGATAAAGGGCTCACCTGAAATTCTCCGACGTAGGATCCGCCGACCAGGCACTGCCATCCATAGCGACAGACCTGGCCTTGAGCAGTTCGCCAGCCTGGTCGCTGTCGACTGCCGTAGCGGGTGAGTGCCCCAGTGGCGTGCCGCTGGATATCAGGGTCGTGCGCTGCTCCTGGGTTTCCACCCCTTCAGCGGTGACCCCGATCCCCACCTCGCGGGCGAAGTTGAGGATGGCCCGCAGGGTCATGGCGTTGTCCGGGTCGCTGCTGGCGCTGTCGAGAAAGCGCTGGGCAAGCTTGAGGTGGTTGACCCTGTAGGTCTTGAGGTAGTCGAACGAGGAATACTCGGTGCCGAAATCGTCGATGGCGATCTTCACGCCCAGCTCGCACAACCTCGGCAGGATGTCGTTGTGGGTCCACTTGGTCTGGGCCAGGGTGCCCTCGGTAACGTCGAATCTCAGGTCCCACGGGCACATGCCCCAGCGCGTGGTGGTGCGCAGCACGTCGTAGATCAATTCCGATCCGGTCTTGAGCTGGACCAGGGATAAATGGATCGCAATCAACGGCGGCGCCACGTTCTGGTCGCGCCAGGCACTCATCTGCCGGCAAGCCTGGTCCAGCTGCCAATGGCCGAGAGCGATGACAATGCCGGTCTTCTCGGCCGCGGGCATGAAATCCTTGGCCTCGAGCCAGCCGCGCCGGGGGTGGAGCCAACGAATCTGAGCCGCCATGCCGAGGATCCTGCCGGTACCGAGATCGACTTCCGGCAGGTAATGCAGGTGCAGTTCGTCGCGTTCCAGGGCCAGCTTCAGGTCGTTGGCCAGGGTCACCCGCTCCGTGACTTCCCGGTTGATTTCCTCGCTGTGGAAATGGAACTGGTTGCGGCCCTGGTCCTTGGAGCGATACAGCGCCATGTCCGACTGCGCCATCAGGCTGTCGGCGCTCAGGGTCTGCGGGCTGTAGAGGCTGATGCCGATGCTCACCGAGATGCGCACCTCGTTGCCTTCCAGCGAGTAGGGCAGCACCAGGGTGTCGCGGATTTTCGTCGCCAGCGCGGCGCAGTGCGTGGCCTCGTCGACGTCCAGTTGCAGGATTGCGAACTCGTCGCCGCCCAGGCGCGCCACCACATCGTTTTCCCGGGTGCAGGCCTTGATGCGTCGGGACACTTCCTGCAGCAACAGGTCGCCGATGGGGTGGCCGAGGGTGTCGTTGATGCGCTTGAAGTGGTCCAGGTCCAGGTAAAACATCGCGAAGGGTGAGGCTCCCCGCCGGGCCGCGGCGAATGCCTGGTGCAGGCGCTCGATCAGGGTGGCGCGGTTGGCCAGCCCGGTCAGGCTGTCGGTGCGGGCCATCAGGGCCATCTTTTCTTCGGCCAGTTTGCGTTCGGTGATGTCGAGGATGATCCCTTCCACTTCGACCAATTGGCCCTGGTCGTTGCGCACCGGGATGTAGCGGTTTTCCACCCAGCGGAAGGCACCGTCGCCGGTGCGCATGCGGAACTCGATGGACGCTCCCGCCACATCCCGGTCGAGGACCCGGAGCATGGCGCTCTCGACCTTGGCCTGGTCGTCGGGGTGGATCAGCGTCTGGGCCCAGTCGTCCGAGGCCACCAGTTGCGCCGCCACATGGCCGAACTTGGTGATGTTATGGGAGATGTACATTAATTTGAACGACGGCTCGCCGCGCAGGCGATAGAGGATGGTGGGGCTGTTCTGCACGATGATGTTGGCATCGGCCAGCTCGCGGGTGCGTTCCTCGACCGCCTGTTCCAGCTGGTCCATTTTCAGCGCGGCGTCTTCGGTCATCTGCCATTTGACGGTCAGGGCGCTGGCCATCTGGCGGATCTCGATGGCATCGAAGGGTTTTTTCAGGATCAGCAGGCGGTCGCCCAGTTGCAGGCGCTCGGCGATGTCTTCCCACGAGTAGTCGGAATAGGCGGTGCACAGGGCGATTTGCAGCTTGGGGTCGACCTGCCATAGCCGCTCGATGGTCTCCAGGCCGTCCCAGCCGGGCGGCATGCGCATGTCGATGAAGGCCATGGCATAGGGCGCATTGCGTTCCAGCGCCGCTTGCACCATGTTCAGCGCTTCGCGGCCCTGGAATGCCGAGTCGAGGAAAAAATGCTCCAGCGTGGCACTCGGGTGCATACCGAACAGGGCGGCCTCGGCGTCGCTGAGGCTGTCCTCGGGGGCATCCGTGGCGGCGAGGATCTTGCGAAAGTCCTCGTGGATCGACACTGTGTCGTCGACGATCAGAATTCGCCGGTTGGTCCGGTCTGCCGACGCCATCATCGTCGTGCTCCAACCCAGAGCGGGGACCTTGTATATAAGCTCATCGGGCTTCCCTTCCTGCTTCCTGGACATGCAATCCATTTTTGCCTTGAGCATAGTCAGGCTCCCCTGTATGCGCTAATCGGCCGGCGTCAAATTCATGCCGAAACGCTACAAGTCATCTAGCCTGTCCCAGAAGGCAGGTCTGATCGAAGTCAAAGGGGAGGGGGAGACATGGAAGAACATACAGCGGGCGCAGCCCAGAACAGATCGACGGTACTGCTGGTCGACGATGAGGAAGCGATTCTCAATAGCCTTCGCCGGCTGTTACGCGGCCAGCCTTACGACATCCTGCTGGCCGACAGCGGTACCAAGGCCCTGGAAATCCTCGAACAGCGGCCGGTCGACGTGGTCATGAGCGACGCCCGGATGCCGGGCATGGACGGCGCGACCTTGCTGGCCCAGATCCATCAGCGTTATCCATCGACGCTGCGCATCCTGCTCACCGGTTATGCCGATATGACGTTGATCGCCAAGGCCATCAACGAAGGGCAGATCCATCGCTATATCAGCAAGCCCTGGAACGACGAGGACATGCTGGTGACGCTGCGCCAGGCTCTGGCCCATCACCATTCCGAAAGCGAGCGCCAGCGTCTGGAAGCGCTGACCCGGCAGCAGAACGAGCAACTGAAGAGACTCAACTCGACCCTGGAAAAACGCGTTGCGGCGCGCACCGCCGAGCTGCAACAGACCGCCGACATGCTCGACCTGGCCTATGAAGAGCTCAAGCGCAGCTACGTGACCGGCACCGAGGTGTTTTCGCTGCTGGCGAACCTGCGCTTGCCCAAGGCCAAGCAGACCAACCGGCAGATCATCGAACTGATTCGTGTCTACTGCATCACCCATGGCCTGGATGAAAGCGAAAGCCGCGACATGACCATGGCCGCTGCGTTGTACAACATCGGCAAGCTGAGCTGGACCGACAGCATGATGACCGCGCCGGCGGATTTGCTGCACCACACCGAGCGCGACCTGTACCGCGCCTACCCGAAACAGAGCGAGTCGCTGCTGATGACCCTGGAGCCGATGAAGGACGCGGCGCGCATCATCCTGCATCACCAGGAACGCTGGGATGGCAGCGGTTTTCCCGATCATCTCAAGGGCGAGGCCATTCCACTGGGCTCGCGCTGGCTCAAGCTGGCCGTGGATTTCATCGAGCTGCAGCGTGGGTTGATACTCGAACGGCAGATGAACAGCGATGAGGCGCTGCTGTTCATTCGCAAATATGCCGGCAAACTCTACGACCCGGACCTGGTGGAGGACTTCGTTGGCGTCTGCGCGGCCTATCAGAACGATGTCACCCTGGCCGATCCGACGGTCCGGGTCCTGACCACTCGGGACCTGGCTGCCGGCATGACCCTGGCGCGCAACCTCAATGCCGACAACGGCATGCTGCTGCTCAATGCCGGCAAGGTGCTGAGCGGTCCGCTGGTGGACAAGCTCATCGCCTTCGAAGCGATGGAAGGGGCCAAATACAGCATCTTCGTCAAAATACCCGAAGAGGCGGAAACGGCGGCCTCAGCCGCCGGTTGAGGGGCGAACGGGGTTACCCGCCGCTGGCGGCGACAATGCTGGCCACCTGGCGTGGCTGGCAGTTGAGATAGGGCGAGGACTTCAGCCATTGCTGGTCGGGGTACCAGGAAAACATGAACTGACCGTCCTTGAGGCGGTCGATCACCTGGCGCGCCACCTGTGGCCGCACGGCCGGGCAACCCAGGCTGCGGCCGATGCGCCCTTGGCGTCGGCTCCACAGGGGGCTCACATAGTCGGCCGCGTGAATCACGATGTCCCGATCGCGGGCGAGGTCGTTGAAGCCCGGCTCCAGGCCGTCCATGCGCAGCGAATAACCGTGGCTGCCTTCATAACTTTCCTGGGTGCGAAACAGGCCGAGGCTGGACTGGAAGCTGCCCATGCGATTGGAAAACTGGGTGGCGAAGTTTTCCCCGGATTTCTGCCCGTGGGCGACCAGGTCGCGCAGCACCAGGGTTCTTTTATTCAGGTCGAAGATCCACAGGCGGCGGGCGGTGGAGGGTTGCGAGTAGTCGATGACCGCCAGGTGTCGGGCCTGCCTGGCGCCGCTGTTGACGGCGCACTGCATGGCGCTCAAGGCACTTTTCAGCACTTGGGGATTGAGTTCTGGAGCGGCGTGGGCGAGGCTGTTGTAAAGCAGCGGAGTCGTGTTGTTGGCGGCGAGCGCAGGGCTGCAGATCGCGCCTAGGGTGGTCATTGCCAGGCAGAGCCGGCGCAGGAAGGTCAGCATTCTAGAGTGTCCCCACAGTCACTTTGGCTCCTGACGTCCTGTCGCTCTTCTGGCAGTTCTGGTTACAGGTGGTTGGACGATTTTTCGCAGCCACTGCCGAGGTTGACCATCACCATGATGGCCATGATTGGAGTAAAGCAGTTGTTCAAAAAACACGCATGTTACTTGAGCCTTTTCCTGCTCGCTGCGCCGTTGGTCGCGACTGCTCAGGATGTACCGGTCGATCATGAGAACCCTGTGCAACGGGTATTCATTCGATTGTCCGATGCCTGTCCGGGGGTGGCCGCGCACCTGGACATTCCCGCCCAGAGCCTGCTGCAGGCCTTTTACCAACAGCAGGGTGACCAGCCGATCTGGTCGTCCAGCGCACGTTTGGAGGCGTTGCAGGCACAATTGCAGCAACTGGCCGACGATGGCCTGGACCCGGCCGACTACCGGTCACCAGCCAGTGCGCTTGCGGGCGACGCGCTGTGCGCCGACCTGAGCTTCAGCCAGCATTACCTGCAAGCCTTGCATGACCTGCATTACGGCCGTCTGTCGCAAGCCCGCTTCGAGCCGATGTGGCACGCCCATCCCTTGCCGCTGGATCGCCAGGCGCAGGTGCTCGCCATCGCCGGGCCCGGCCTGCAGGACATCCCGGCGGCCTTCGCGCTGGCGCGGCCGAGCCTCGAGCAATATCAGAACCTGCGCCAGCTGTATGCCCAGCAGCGCCAGCTGGAGTTGCCCCATTGGCAGCCGCTGCCCAGCGGGCCGCTGCTGCGTCCGCAGATGCGGGACGCGCGGGTGCCGGAGTTGGCGCAACGGCTGTTCAAGGAGGGGTATCTGAGCGCCCTCGCCAACGAGGGCGATACCCTTTACAGCGGCGACCTGGTGAGCGCGGTGAAAAGCTTCCAGCTCAGCCATTCGCTGCAAGCCGACGGGGTGATCGGCGCGGGGACCTTGAATGAACTGAACGTCAGCCCGCAGATGCGCCGCGAACAGCTGCGCATCAACCTCGAACGCTTTCGCTGGCTGGCGCAAGACATGGAGCCCGACAGCCTGCTGGTCAACCTGGCCGCGGCGCAGTTGATCGTCTATCAGGACGGAGTGCCGGTCTGGCAGACCCGGACCCAGGTAGGGCGTGCCGAGCGCCAGACGCCCTTGCTGAAATCCCAGGTCACGCGCCTGACCCTGAACCCGACCTGGACGGTGCCGCCGACCATTTTTCGCGAAGACAAACTGCCGGAAATTCGCCGTGACCAGTCCTTCCTCAATCGGCAGAACCTGCAGGTGCTCGATAGCGAGGGTCATCCCCTGGCGGTGGAGGATATCGACTGGGACAACCCCGGCAATATCCTCCTGCGCCAGGACGCCGGGCCGAGAAACCCGCTGGGGCAGATGGCGATCCGGTTCCCCAACCCGTTCTCGGTGTACCTGCACGACACGCCCAGCCAGGCGCTGTTCAACAAGGGGCCGAGGGCCTTCAGTTCGGGCTGCGTACGGGTCGAGCATGCGTTGCAGCTGCGCGATCTGCTGGTGAGTCCGGCGGAACGGGTGCGTACCGACGAGTTGCTGAGCACCGGGCTCACCCATGAGTTCAGGTTGTCGACGCCGATACCGATCCTGCTCGCGTACTGGACGGCGCAAGCCGACAGCCATGGCCAGCTGTCCTATGCCCCGGATATCTACGGGCGGGACGCAGCCTTGCTGGTGGCGCTGGACAGCAAGCTTTGAGGGGCTGGCCATGGGCATGGGGCGCTGTGCCTTTGGTCAGGAACTGCTGAACATCCGCCGGCGCGCGACGATCTGAATAAGTAAGAGGGCCATAAAAGGAGAACCGAAATGGTTCAGCGTCGCCGCCACCACGTCTCGCAGCTGTCCCTTCGTATCGAAGGCCTGCGGGCCAATGTCCTGCAATTCAAGCAGGATGAATTCCAGATCCAGCAAGCCCTGTGCGGCGCTTCGGCGACAGCGAAGGTGCGCGATCTGGAGGATGCCTTCGATGAGATCCGGGAGTCGATCAACCACACCGAGGCCCTGTTGGAAGCCCTGGTCCAGGTCGCAGGTGGAGTGGGGGAAGAGGGCGCAGGAGCCTGCCAGGCCGCTGGCCGATAAAGGGGCTCGGCGCAGGCCCGGATTCGCGGCTCCACCCGTGGGCACCGCTACGCGATTGATGAAAACCCGGCTATTGCGTCGGGTTTTTTATGGCAACGCGAATGGCTATCATCGTTCGGTGATTTTTCAGCGTAGGGCGCTATGGCCTTTTTTGAGTTATTCGATCAATTCATGAGAAGTCTGCTGGCAGCCTGGCTCTTTGTTGGTATCTGCCAGCTGGCCCGGTTCGTCTTTTCTCAGACCCCGTCCAGGTTGTCCGGATGGATCACTCTCGCCGGGCTGGTCTTCTTGATGGTGTACCCCTGTGGGTGGGACTGGGCTTCCGGCTTCATGGAAAACGCCTGGGTGGCGATGTGCAGGGTCTACCAGCATTCGGCCTCACAACTGGCGCTGTTTCTGGCCGATGCGGCGGGCGCGGCGCTGGGCGGCCTGGTCGCCTACCTGATGTCCCGTTATGTCATGGCCGCCCCGGCGCCACTGAAACCTGCCGGCTGAAGCGCTGACAGATACAAAAACGGCCTCGCCACTGTGCGGGGCTTTTTATTGCCTTCGGAAAATCTGACCTGTCGTCTCTAACCCTTGATGGGGGCCTATCGACTGGCATGAATCAATGGGCTGTGCCTTACTCGAACTTCATTTACTGAGGGATGCAGCCATGACTGAGCGTCATTTGAACCACAGTGAAACCCTTTCCAATGGGTGCAAGATCAAGGTGCGATCAGAGATCCTCAGAGATGGCTCGCTCAAGATGTTCATCGGCATCTACAAGCCGGATGGCAGCGTTATTGTCGAAGACAATGACCTGGCCCCGGATGGCCTGGATATGGAGGATGCGTTTGAGTGGGGGATCGACAGGGCCAAGAAGATTGGTAACGGGCAGAAGGTTCAATGACCGGTGATGCCTCGACGCTGAACACAACGCAATCACGCTGGTAACCTGAGCAGCGGCCGGACCACACCACTTGCCGACTATCCGTTACAACGGAGGCTACCCTTGGTTGAGGCGTAAAATGGTGGGGCTACCTCGTCAAAAGGAGCCGCATATGATCGCTGACCAAGTGGGCAAGCAAGCGTCGGAGCAAAGGGTCTGGGATCAATACTTCTGTGCTGCGCTGATTGCGGAAAGCCATCTGACGGCACCGATTGTAGGAGAGACCACTCACGCAGACCGGCAGAACCTGTTGGTCGAAAGAGCCAAGACGCTCGCCGACAAAATGATGGCATGCAGAAAATAATCGAAGCCCAGCCCGAGTGCTGGGCTCTTTGTATCTGGAGCCTGTTTCCGCTCTTGCAGGGAGATGCTGTCACAATCTTCATTGATGAGAACTGGCAGGGAGGCTGGTAACGAAGCGCGCGGTTTGAGCGTCGAGCGGCTCGGTGTTGGTGAGTACCGCGTAACTGGCAGCTTCAGCCTTGTGCTTGAAGGGAGGGCGCACGCAGGTCCCGTGTTCGCCCGATGGCGGCGGTATGCTTGGCAGCACTGGGAGCGAGCATGGCGACGACGGCACGCTGATCATCCGCAACCGTGTGCACTGGCTAAGCCTGTACCGGCGACGGTGACCAAGGACTGATCGCGCTGGTTGCGTGTCAAGCGTATGCAATGGACGTTTCTGCAAGCTGGTTTTTCTGACACGTATCGAGTACTTGGAGTTTCAGCGCTCAGAGTAGGCAACTTGGTACTGCAAGTAGGGAGTATGTAAAAGATCGGCTTTTGTAAGGGATGAGCAGTATCAAGACTCTCGCCCGATTTATGTCGGGCGAGAGTCTTGCTAACTAATGGTCGTCCAGGTTAATCGATGTTGAGTGTCGGATCCCACTCGCAGCACCCAATGACTTTGTTATGCCTGTCGACGATAACAAAAGACCATGTGTATGTTACGGTGCCTCTGGCCTCTGCAGTAGCCTCCCATGCATTGGTAGTAATCATCTGCGGAGTCGGTGGTCCGTCTGGATCGTTGGGGTTGAGCGATGACACATTGTCAGTGACTGGCCGTAGTTTAGGTTGAGCAATGATGCCCTGAGGGTGAGAGGCAATAATTTTGAAACGATCGAGTATCACTGCATTGCCTAGGTTCTTTGCGATGTCTGTTGCGCGCCATCGAATGACGTCACCAGCGTCTACCGGGAGATATAAGTTACCGGTTCCCTGGTGTTGGAGTCCGTTGCTGAACTTGGCAAGCATATGGATTGTTTTTTGGGCCAGTTCATAACTAAGCATCGTCGGCTGTTTGCGGTTAGTACTGATGTCTGGGTGTCCTTTCTCGCTGTAATATTGAATGATGGTGTCTACGTCTACAACGGTTAGCACATCAACGATAATTCCCATTATGACTCTCCTTCGTCTGGGCTAGAGGGTGATGATCTCAACGAACAGTGAATTACTTCTTGTTAAGCGGTTTGCAAATTGACTATAGGCCCAGGAAGTGGGGGGTCAAATAGTGTTTGCGGGCAGTGGATGAGCGGTTGCTCAGTATGAGATGAGTAAGTGTTTTTCCTGCTTTATTTAATGGTTTTTATAAAGTCAAGATTCAGTCTTAGTAAAAAAATACAGTTCAGATTAGTGGTTGTTTTCAATAATCTGCCTTGCTACGTCACCATTTGTTTATAGCTGCGCGTTGACAAAGCGGATGTTCTGGATCCGATCAATGACCGTAGTGGGGCGTTTCTGTCTGCCTGCGTGCTGACAAATTCGGAGTGAGGATGCCATGCGAGATGATGACCATCTGGCTCGACTGGTTGTGGAAGGTGGCCGTATTCAGTTCCTTAGCGATTACACGCATACGCCGGCTGGTCAAGCCTGAGGGATAAGACGAGCGGTAGGATAGTCCTTTCTCTGGGGGATGATGAGCCAGAACTGAACCTCCAGGCTTGATCAGTTGTGAAGACGTCTTGTGTTTGAGAGGGTTGTGTTCGGTCGGCAGGATGCCAAAGGAGGGGAGTCGAAGTATGCGTCATTGGGATAACGCCGATTTGGTCGGGGGATGTGGTGATGCGTACAGAATTCAATCGCAAGCACATAGTTTTAGGACGCGTCCTAAAATAGAAGGAGATGGCGGCTTGTTGAGGTGCTCTGGATTCTGTCCGCCAGAAACGAAAAAGCCCCGAATAATCGGGGCTTTAGCGTGACGAATATGGCGGAGGCGATGGGATTCGAACTCATGGACCTGTTACAGTCGACGGTTTTCAAGACCGTTGCCTTAAACCACTCGGCCACACCTCCGTTTTTGTTGCGGGCGCCATAATACCTGAATGAAACACACTGTCAAACTCTGTGCATAGCTTGTTGCAGAGCGTCTGTTATGATCTTTGCCACTGAACGTTTCAAACCAACAGGAGTGTCGCCATGCGCGAACAGGATTACGCAGTTAATAACAGCGTGCAGGCCGAGCAGCTAGAAGTTAGCCGCGTCCTGCGCAACACCTACGGCCTACTCGCTCTCACTCTCGCCTTCAGTGGCGTGATGGCTTACGTGGCCCAGCAGATGCGGGTCGGTTATCCGAATATTTTCGTGGTGCTGATCGGTTTCTACGGTCTGTTCTTCCTCACCAACAAACTCCGTGATTCGGCCTGGGGCCTGGTGTCGGCGTTTGCCTTGACCGGTTTCATGGGCTTTCTGCTCGGCCCGATCCTCAACCGTTACCTGGGCATGCAGGGCGGCGCGGAAGTGGTCAGCTCGGCCTTTGCGATGACCGCGCTGGTGTTCGGTGGCCTGTCGGCCTATGTGCTGATCAGCCGCAAGGACATGAGCTTCCTCGGTGGTTTCATCACCGCCGGTTTCTTCGTCCTGTTGGGCGCGACGCTGGCCAGCCTGTTCTTCCAGATCAGCGGCCTGCAACTGGCGATCAGCGCGGGCTTCGTGCTGTTCTCCTCGGTGTGCATCCTGTACCAGACCAGCGCCATCATCCATGGCGGCGAGCGGAACTACATCATGGCGACCATCAGCCTGTATGTATCGATCTACAACCTGTTCGTCAGCCTGTTGCAGCTGTTCGGCATCATGGGTCGCGACGACTGATCGCCAGCCCTGAAACAGAAAAGCCCGCTTCGGCGGGCTTTTTGTTGTCTGCGATCTGGTCGTTCGGCCAGAGGCCGGCACGAATTGTGGCGCACGGGCAGCATTTGTTGCTGTAAGGGGAGATTATTCGGCAATGATCAGGCTGCCGTCGGTTTGTTGCTGATAGATGGTGTAGGGCAGCAGCAAGGTGTCGAGCACGCCTGAAACGGCCATGTCGAGCAGGATGGCTTGGGTCGAGGCAGGGCCGGTGGGAATTCTTCCGTTTTCTGGCACAGGGGCGTGCATGCTGCAGAAGTCATAAGTCACGCCACTGTAGATGCGCGGGACTCCACCGCAGTACGATTTTCGCTCCTTGAGTTTCTGGCTGGCCACCGCATCCTCCCTGAAGACGGTATCGATGGTTCCACAACCTGAGAGCATCAATGCCGCCAGCAACAGAAAAGAGGTCTTCACGGGGCGAATCCTTCGTCGATGAGGCCCTGAGTCTAGCCAGTTTTTAGGCGCCAGGGACAAGCGCCGTGTGTGAGCTCGTGCGTTACGCCATCGGCGGCAATCGCCGTTTCACCGGGCTTTTCTTGACGATCGCGGTGTTGGTTTCCGCGCAGCTGTTGAGGTGGTCGAGCAGGTTGTCCAGTTGCTCCATGTCGCGCACATGCAGGCGGGCGATAAAGCAGTCTTCGCCTGTGACCTTGTCGCATTCGGTGAACTCGGGGATGGCCAGGATCTGTCGTTCGACTTCCTGGAGTTTCCCGGGCAGCGGCCGGATACGCACGATGGCCTGCAACTGATAGCCGAAGAACCTGGGGTCGATTTCGACGGTATAGGCCTTGAGCACGCCGCGCTCTTCCAGGCGTCGCAGTCGTTCGGCGACGCTGGGCGAGGACAGCCCGCTGATCTGCGCCAGCGCCTTGAGCGAACGGCGTGAGTCTTCCATCAGGGCGCTGATCAGCGCCTGGTCAATCTCGTCGATCATGTCAGCCTCATTAGGTAAAACCTAAGAAATACCTTTATAAAAAAGGTGTAAGCCGATTTTAGCCTGCCGTTGAGTCTTGAGCGGGGCAGGAGTCGATTGTCATACTTTTGGCTCTTGTTGAGGAGAGTGATCATGGACAAATTGTTACGCCGCGGCTCACTGGAAATGACCGCCGCCATGTTGATTTCCGGGACCATCGGCTGGTTCGTGCTGGTGTCCGGGCAGCCGGTGCTGGACGTGGTGTTCTGGCGCTGCGTGTTCGGTGCCGCGACCCTGCTGCTGATCTGCGCCGGCTTCGGCTTTCTGCGCCCTGGCATCCTGACGCGCACCACCTTTCTCCTCGCCGTGCTCAGTGGTGTCGCCATCGTTGGCAACTGGGTGCTGCTGTTCGCCTCCTATTCCCGGGCCTCGATCGCCATCGGAACCGCGGTCTATAACGTCCAGCCGTTCATGCTGGTGGGGCTGGCGGCGCTGTTCCTCGGCGAGAAAATCACCGCGCAGAAACTGTTCTGGCTGAGCATTTCCTTTGCCGGGATGCTCGCCATCGTCAGTGCCCATGGCGAGCAGGGAGCGGGGGGCAATGACTATCTGCTGGGGATCGCCCTGGCGCTGGGGGCGGCCCTGCTGTATGCCTTCGCCGCGCTGTTGATCAAGCGCCTGACCGGCACGCCGCCGCACCTGATCGCGCTGATCCAGGTCTGCACCGGGGTGTTGCTGCTGGCGCCCTGGGCCAATCTTTCCGCGCTGCCTACGGCGCCGGGGGCCTGGGCCAGCCTGCTGACCCTGGGCATCGTGCACACCGGGGTAATGTACGTGCTGTTGTACGGCGCGATCCAGAAACTGCCGACCGCGCTGACAGGCGCGCTGTCGTTCATCTATCCGATCGCGGCGATCTTCGTCGACTGGTTCGCTTTCGGCCATCGCCTGGAGTTACTGCAATGGATCGGCGTGATCGCCATCCTGCTGGCGGCGGCCGGCATGCAGCAGGGCTGGAGCCTGGGCTTGCGTCGTCGGGTGGCGGCGCAGTAAGCGCCGCGGTCCACTCAGGCGCTGTGACTGGGCGATTGTTTGCTACTCTGCGGTCCTTCTATCCCGTTCCGCCGAGTACAGAACATGCCAATATCCGACACCAGTCCTGAACCGCAATCCGTCTGCGACCCGATTACCAGCAGCGCGATCTTTATCGTCGCCACCCTGGCCCCTGGCAGTGACGCCGCCGCCAAGGTACGGGGCTGGTGCGAAGATGTGGCGGGCCTCACCCGTTCGGTTGGCAAGCGGGTGCCCGCGGGTAACCTGTCGTGTGTCTGCGGTTTTGCTTCGGCGGCCTGGGACCGGCTGTTTGGCGGCCCGCGCCCGGCGTCCCTGCACGCCTTTCGCGAGTTCGGCCCGCACGAGCGCCGGGCCGTGGCGACCCCGGGCGACATCCTGCTGCACATTCGCGCGGACCAGATGGACCTGTGTTTCGAACTGGCGACGCAACTGATCGCGGCACTGGGCGATGCGATCTCGGTGGTCGATGAGGTGCAGGGTTTCCGCTATTTCGACATGCGCAGCATCATCGGTTTTGTCGATGGCACGGAAAACCCGGTCGGGCGCAAGGCCATCGAGTTCACCCTGGTCGGCGATGAAGATCCGGCGTTCAGTGGCGGCAGTTATGTGCTGGTGCAGAAGTATCTGCATAACATGAACGCCTGGAACGAGCTGTCGGTCGAGGCCCAGGAACGCATTATCGGGCGCAAGAAACTGTCCGATATCGAACTCGACGATGCCGTCAAGCCGACCTCTTCCCACAGTGCCTTGACCACCATCACCAAGGACGGCGAAGAGGTGAAGATCCTGCGCGACAACATGCCGTTCGGCCGGCCCGGGGCGGGGGAGTTCGGCACCTATTTCATCGGCTACGCGCGTTCGCCGGAGCCCATGGAGCAGATGCTCGAGAACATGTTTGTCGGCCGGCCGGCGGGCAACTATGACCGTTTGCTGGATTTCAGCACGGCGGTGACCGGCGGCCTGTTCTTCGTGCCTTCGGCCGATCTGCTGGAAGCGTTGGCCGAACGCCAGCCCTGATCCGGATGCAAAGAGCCCGCGAGGTAAGGGCCTCGCGGGCTCTTTGCATCTGGCTGATTGAAACCACAAACCGAGAAAGGTGCCGGTGCCTAAAAATGTGCCGGGCCTTACCGGTGCAGCCAGCAATCAGTGACTGCTCATCCCGGCCATCTGCATCATCAGCCGCAGCAGGCTGGCCACCGCACCCAGGGCCAGCACACTGCCAAACCAGATACCCACCAGCCATGCCAGCCGCCGATACCAGGGGGCGGCCGGACCTTCAGTGCTCGATACCTCAGAGCGTTCCATAAGCCAACTCCATCATCAGTGCGGTGGCGGCTGCCAGCATGAGCAGCCCGCCGAGGAACAGCAGGCTCAACTGCGCCACCTGCTTGTAGAAAGGCCTCAGCCTGGCAGGGGTTCGAAGGGTTTCGCTGTCAATGGTAACCATCGCCGATCCTCACTTTGCCGCGGAACACGTAGTAGCTCCAGCAGGTGTACATCAGGATGATCGGCAGGATGAACAGGGTGCCGATCAGGATGAACAGCTGGCTGGACGGGGGCGATGCCGCCTGCCACAGGCTGATGGAAGGCGGCACGATATTCGGCCAGATGCTGAAGGCCAGGCCGATATAGCCGAGGAACACCAGCGCCAGGGTGAACACGAACGGCCAGTGCGAGTGATGCTGGCGCAAGGTGCGCAGCAGCCCGAACAGCGCCAGCAACGCGAGGACCACCAGGGCGCCGAAGACCACGATATGCGCGTGGGTGAACCAGCGGCTGGCGATCTCCGGATGCAGCAAGGGCGTCCACACGCAGAGCACCGCGACCACCGCCATCAGCACGAATGCCAGCGGCCGGCTGTAGTGGCGCATCCGCGATTCCAGCATGCCTTCGGTCTTGACCAGCAGCCAGGTGCTGCCCAGCAATGCATAGGCGACGATCAGGCCCAGGCCGCAGAACAGCGGGAACGGCGCCAGCCAGTCGAGGTTGCCGCCAGCGAACTGGCGATTGACCACCGGGATCCCGGCGATGTAACTGCCGATCACGATGCCCTGGCAGAAGGTCGCCAGCAGCGAGCCGCCAATGAACGCCATATCCCAGACATGGCGTTTTTCCGGGCTGGCCTTGAAGCGGAACTCAAAGGCCACGCCGCGGAAGATCAAGCCGGCCAGCATGAAAATCAGCGGCAGGTACAAGGCCTCCAGAATCACCGAATAGGCCAGCGGGAAGGCCCCGTACAGCGCCGCGCCGCCGAGGATCAGCCAGGTCTCGTTACCGTCCCAGACCGGTGCCACGGTGTTCATCATCACGTCGCGCTCCTGCGCGTCCGGGATGAGCGGGAAGAGGATCCCCAGTCCCAGGTCGAAGCCATCCATGATGACGTACATCATCACCCCGAAGGCGATGATCACGCCCCAGATCAACGACAGGTCTATACCTTGAATGCCCATGGGCAAGCTCCTTGTTCAGTTGGCGGGGTTGCCGGACGCGAAGGTCTCGGGGACTGCGGACAGCGGCCGGCGCGGCGTGCGGTCCTGGCCGGGGCCGCCTTGTGGCGGATGATCGTGATGGGGCTGCGGGCCCTTGCGGACCAGCTTCATCATGTAGGCAATGCCCACGGTGAACACCGAGAAGTAGATCAGCACGAACAGCGCCAGCGAGATGCTCAGTTGACTGACCGAGTGGTTGGATGCCGCGTCGGCGGTGCGCTGCAAGCCGTACACCACCCACGGCTGGCGGCCGACCTCGGTGGTGATCCAGCCGGCGAGCATGGCGATCAGCCCGGTCGGGCCCATGAACAGCACCAGGCGCAGGAACAGCCGGTTGCGGTACAGCGCGCCGTTGCGGCGCAGGGCCAGGCCGAGCAGGCCGGTGAGGATCATCAACATGCCCAGCCCGGCCATGATCCGGAAGCTGAAGAAGATGATGGTCGCGTTCGGCCGGTCCTCTTTCGGGAAGCTCTTGAGCGCCGGGATCTGCTTGTCCAGGCTGTGGGTCAGGATCAGGCTGCCCAGGTAAGGCACCTCGATCGCATAACCGGTTTTCTCGGCGTCCATGTCGGGGATGCCGAACAGCACCAGCGGCGTCGGTTGGTTGTCGATGTTTTCCCAGTGGCCTTCGATGGCGGCGATTTTCGCCGGCTGATGTTCCAGGGTGTTCAGGCCGTGGGCATCCCCGACCACCGCCTGGATCGGCGCGACGATCAGGGCCATCCACATCGCCATCGACAGCATCTTGCGCACCTGCGGCGTGTCGTTCTTGCGCAGCAGGTGCCAGGCCGCGGACGAGCCGACAAAAAACGCCGTGGCGACGAACGCGGCGATCGCCATGTGCGCCAGGCGGAACGGGAACGACGGGTTGAACACGATGGCCAGCCAGTCCATCGGCACGATCCGCCCATCGACGATGGAGAAGCCCTGTGGCGTCTGCATCCAGCTGTTGGAGGCGAGGATCCAGAAGGTCGAGATCAGCGTGCCGATCGCCACCATGACCGTGGAGAAGAAGTGCAACCCACGGCCGACCCGGTTCCAGCCGAACAGCATCACCCCGAGGAAACCAGCCTCGAGGAAAAACGCGGTCAGCACTTCATAGGTCAGCAGGGGCCCGGTAATGCTCCCGGCGAAGTCCGAGAAACGGCTCCAGTTGGTGCCGAACTCGTAGGCCATGACCAGCCCGGAGACCACCCCCATGCCGAAGTTGACGGCAAAGATTTTCGACCAGAAATGGTACAGGTCCTTGTAGACCGGATTATTGCTCTTCAGCCAGAGGCCTTCGAGCACTGCCAGGAAGCTGGCCAGCCCGATGGTGATGGCGGGAAATATGATGTGGAACGAGACCGTGAACGCGAATTGAATTCGCGCCAGGTCGAGCGCTTCCAGGTTTGGCATGACGATACCCTCAGAGTGGCTCGATACGTGTGCACGGCCCGGCCGACCGCGTGAGCCTTGCGGCTCGCGGTCAACGGCAATGCAGGTTTCGAAAGGGCCGGGGCGACGCGCGCCGCCCCGGGCAGGTTCAATCGACGGAGGACTGGATCAGGTTGCTGGCCGGCGCCGGCTCAAGGCGAATCGCGATGAACTTCGAGGTCGGGGTGAAGGTGCGGTCGCCGTAGCTTTCCAGTGGCACCAGAGGGTTGGTTTCCGGGTAGTAGGCAGCGGCCTGGCCGGGTGGAATGTCATAGGCGATCAGGGTGAAGCCGCTCACCCGGCGCTCGCGACCGTCGCCCCACAGCGAGATCATGTCGACCTTCTGCCCTGGCTCGTAGCCCAGCTTGCGAATGTCCCGCTCGTTGACGAACACCACGTCGCGCATGCCGTAGACCCCGCGATAACGATCGTCCAGGCCATACAGGGTGGTGTTGTACTGATCGTGGGAGCGCATGGTCTGCAGGATCAGCTCCGGCTTCACTCCCAGGTCGCGCACGCCCTTGCTTACCAGGTGTTCCGGCAACACGCCGGGGGTGAACTGAGCCTTGCCGGTGGCGGTTTTCCAGATGCGCTGGGCGGCGTCGTTACCCAGGTGGAAACCACCGGGGTGCAGCAGCTTCTTGTTGAAGTCCTTGAAGCCGGGAATGGTGTCGGCGATCAGGTTGCGGATCCGGCTGTAATCCTCGATCACCCAGAGCCAGTCGATGGGGTGGCTGCCCAGGGTGGCGTTGGCGATCCCGGCGATGATCGCCGGCTCCGAGCGCATCAGCGGCGACTTGGGTTTCAGCTGGCCGTGGGAAATATGCACCATGCTGAAGGTGTCTTCCACGGTGACGCCTTGCGGGCCCTGGGCTTGCAGGTCGATATCGGTGCGCCCCAGGCACGGCAGAATCAGCGCCTCGCGGCCGGTGACCAGGTGGCTGCGATTGAGCTTGGTGGCGATGTGCACGGTCAGCTCGCAGTTGCGCAGGGCGGCGTGGGTGCGCGGGCTGTCGGGGGTGGCCTGGGCGAAGTTGCCTCCCAGGCCGATGAACACCTTGGCGCGACCTTCTTCCATGGCGGCGATCGCCATCACCGTGTTGTGCCCGTGCTTGCGCGGCGCCTTGAAGGCAAAACGCGCCTCCAGGGCATCGAGCAATTCGGTAGGGGCCAGTTCATTGATGCCCATGGTGCGGTCGCCCTGCACGTTACTGTGGCCGCGCACCGGCGACAGCCCGGCGCCCGGCCGGCCGATATTGCCGCGCAGCAATTGCACGTTGACCACTTCCTGCACGGTCAGCACCGAGTGGGTGTGCTGGGTCACGCCCATGGCCCAGCACATGATCACCCGCTTGGCCTTGCGGTACATGCGCGCGGCCAGCTCGATGTCCTGCAGGGACAGCCCGGACTGTTCGAGGATGTGCTCCCAGCTGGTGGCGTCGACCTCGGCCAGGTAGGCGTCCAGGCCCGAGGTGTGTTCGGCGATGAAGGCGCGGTCGAACACCGCCTCGCCATTGTTCGCCAGGGCTTCGCGTTCCCACTGCCAGAGGAACTTGGCGATGCCGCGCATGGCCGCCATGTCGCCGCCCAGGGCCGGGCGGAAGTAGGCGGAGGAGGTGGGTTCCGAGCCGTTGGTGAGCATTTCCAACGGGTGCTGCGGGTGCTGGAAGCGTTCCAGGCCACGCTCTTTCAGCGGGTTGAAACAGATCACCTGGGCTCCACGCTTCACCGCTTCGCGCAGCGGTTCGAGCATCCGCGGATGGTTGGTGCCGGGGTTCTGGCCGATGACGAAAATGGCGTCGGCTTCCTCCAGGTCATCGAAGGTCACCGTGCCTTTGCCCACGCCAACGCTGTCGTCCATGCCCAGGCCGCTGGCCTCGTGGCACATGTTCGAGCAGTCCGGGAAGTTGTTGGTGCCGTAGGCACGCACGAACAGCTGGTAGAGGTAGGCGGCCTCGTTGCTGGCCCGGCCCGAGGTGTAGAACTCGGCCTGGTCGGGCGACTCCAGAGCGTTCAGGTGCTCGGCGATCAGGGCGAAGGCATCGTCCCAACTGGTTTCGACATAGCGGTCAGTGCTGGCGTCGTAACGCATCGGGTGGGTCAGGCGGCCCTGGTATTCGAGCCAGTAGTCGCTTTGCGCCGCCAGCGCCGACACCGTGTATTTATTGAAGAAGGCCGGGTTGACCAGGCGCCCGGTGGCTTCCCAGTTGACCGCCTTGGCGCCGTTCTCGCAGAACTTGACCATGCCGTTTTCCGGCGATTCGCCCCAGGCGCAGCCCGGGCAGTCGAAACCGCCGTTCTGGTTGGTCTTGAGCATGGTGCGAATGTTCTTGAAGGCGTTTTCGCTGCCCAACCAGTTCCTGGTCACGGCAATCAGCGCGCCCCAACCGGCGGCCGCCCCCTTGTATGGTTTGTAGCGTTCAACTTCGCTCATGGTTCTTCTCCAGGACATCGCACGTAGGCTGTGCCTAATGCCAAGTCATTGTTCATGACTGTTTTGTTGTGCGGTTAAATGCGCTTTTATTTGCAGCCAGTTACAAGGCATGCGCATTTATTCACTTCACGGGTGCCGCTCAAGTACTACGGGAACAAGCCTATGTTGGCCGTGAAGTGCCTGTCTAATCGCTATTAATGACCAGTTGATCGAGATCCTCTATCAATGAAAAAATCAAAATAAATCAATAAATTATTAATTTAAGGCGGGGTCATTTCAGGTGCTTTTTGCTTGATAGATCCTATTGATCAACCGGTTGTTAATAGCGATTAGACGGCGCTTTTAATTGAACTTAGTCTTGCCGCAACAAGGCCCCTCTATAACGGCGGCCTTCCAATAACAGCCTTCTGGTCAATGCGCCTGAAGTGTTGATGGAGGCGGTAATGTCAGATCGAATCCTGCAGGATGGTTTTTCCCGGCGAGTCGACTATCTGCGGATGTCGGTGACCGATCGCTGCGACTTTCGCTGTGTGTATTGCATGGCCGAAGACATGCAGTTCCTGCCGCGGCAACGCATCCTGACCCTGGAGGAGCTCTATCAGCTGGCGCACAGTTTCGTCGCCCTGGGCACCCGGAAAATCCGCCTGACCGGGGGCGAACCCCTGATCCGCCAGGGCGTCGTCGAGCTGTGCCGGCGCATTGCCGCGCTGCCGGGGCTGCGCGAGCTGTGCATGACCACCAATGGCTCGCAGTTGGGCAAACTGGCGGCGCCCCTGTTCGATGCCGGGCTCAAGCGCCTGAACATCAGTATCGACAGCCTCGATGCCACGCGCTTTCGCGAGCTGACCCGCACCGGCGACCTGGCCCAGGTCATTGCCGGCATCGATGCGGCGAACGCCGCCGGTTTCCAGCACACCAAGCTCAACTGCGTGGTGATGAAAGGGCGCAACGATCACGAGATCAACGACCTGGTGGGGTTTGCCATCGACCGTGGGCTGGACATCTCTTTTATCGAAGAGATGCCCCTGGGGGTGATCAGCGAACACAGCCGCGCCGATGCGTTCTTTTCCAGCGCCCAGGTGCGCGAGCGCATCGCCGAGCGCTACACCCTGATCGACTCCACCGAATCGACCCAGGGGCCGTCGCGTTACTGGCGCCTGGCCGAGGCGCCGGAGATTCGCCTGGGGTTCATCTCGCCCCACAGCCACAACTTCTGCGCCACCTGCAACCGGGTGCGGCTGACCGTCGAGGGCCGGCTGCTGCTGTGCCTGGGCAACGAGCATTCGGTCGACCTGAAGCAGGTGCTGCGCAGCCATCCGGGCGAGCCGGAGCGCCTGGAGCGGGCAATCATCGAGGCGATGAAAATCAAGCCGTACCGCCACAACTTCGAACTCAATGACGAGGTGCAAGTGGTGCGGTTCATGAACATGACCGGCGGCTAACCCGCGCGGTTTTCTCCTCTGCAAAAAGGCTGTCTTGCGATGATCGTCAGATCCAAACCCAACCTGATCAATGTGCTGATCTCCCTCAAGGGCTCGATTGCCAAGCGCATCGCCCTGCGCAGCCTGCTGGTGACCCTGCTGGCCTCGGCGATCGTGTTTATCGAGACCCTGTACCCGGCCTATTTCTCCAGGGTCAATGCCACGCCGTTCACCCTGTTGGGCCTGTCGCTGTCGATCTTCATGAGCTTTCGCAACAATGCCTGCTACGACCGCTGGTATGAAGCGCGCAAGTCCCTGGGTACACTGGTGACGGAGGTGCGTTCGATGATCCGCGAAACCCAGGTGGTCAAGGATTCGCGGCAGCGCGGCCAGATCCTGCGCGACCTCTGCGGCTTTGCCCATGCGCTCAACGCCAGGCTGCGCCAGGAAGACGAGTCGAGCGCGGCGGGCACCTGGTTGAGCCGGTTGCCGGTGGCCCAGGCGCCCAACGTGCCGGACAGCATCCTGCGCCACGTCGGCCAACAGTGCTCGACCCTGGCCGAATCCGGGGCGATCAGCGAATGGCGCTACACGCTGCTGGCCAATCACCTGAGCAGCCTGACCAACGCCCAGACCATCTGCGAACGGATCAAGAGCACGCCATTGCCTTTTCCCTACACGCTGTTGCTGCACCGCACCAGCTACATCTTCTGCATCCTGCTGCCCTTTGCCATGGCCGAGCCCCTGGGCTGGCTGACGCCGATCTTCACGGCCATCGTCAGTTATACGTTCTTCGGCCTGGATGCCATTGGCGACGAGCTGGAAGACCCTTTCGGCCGGGACGAGAACGACCTGCCGACCAACGCCCTGGTACGCACCATCGAGCGCGAGGTACTGGATGCCCTGGGGGCGACCCAACTGCCGCCGGTGCTGCAACCGGTGGACTTCGTGCTGAGCTGATCGGCGCCCACGCGTTCGCCCCGGTTCCCCCGGGCAACATCAAGTACTCAACCCAGCCAGCCGGCTGCGAGGATAACCATGCCCCACGACTCCACCACCCTGACTCATCTGGACGCCGAAGGCCGCGCCAATATGGTCGATGTCAGCGACAAGCAGTCCACCGACCGCGAAGCCCAGGCCCAGGCCTGGGTGCGCATGCGGCCCGCCACCTTGCAACTGATCCAGCAGAACGGCCACCCCAAGGGCGACGTGTTCGCGGTCGCGCGCATCGCGGGCATCATGGCGGCGAAGAAAACCCATGAACTCATCCCGCTCTGCCACCCGCTGATGCTCGGCTCGATTCACCTCGAGCTGAGGGCCGTCGAGCCCGACAGCGTCAGGATAGTCGCCACCTGCCGGCTGAACGGCCGCACCGGGGTCGAGCTGGAAGCCCTCACCGCGGCCAGTGTGGCTGCGCTGACCATCTACGACATGTGCAAGGCGGTCGACCGCGGCATGGTCATCGACAGCATCCAGCTGTTGAAGAAACAGGGCGGACGATCAGGCACCTTTGACGCGGGAGCCACAGCATGATTCTGATCAACTACTTTGCCCGTTATCGCGAGCAGCTCGGTATCGGCGGCGAGAAGATCGCGCTGGATGATTCGTTGCGCAGCGTCGGCGATGTCAGGAAGTTGCTGATGGCCAGGGGCGAGACCTGGCAGGCGGTACTTGGCGAAAACAGCCTGATGTGCGCGCTGAACCAGGACCTGTGCAACCTCGACGCGTCCATCGAGGACTTCGACGAGATCGCGTTTTTTCCGCAAGTCACCGGGGGCTGAGCCATGACCGTGCATGTCCAGGCCGAGGCCCTCGACCTCGATCGACTGCACCGCGAGGTGCACGGCGGGGACCCGAGCGTTGGCGCGGTGGTGACTTTCGTCGGCTATGTGCGCGACCTGAACCTGGGGGAACAGGTCGGCAGCCTGTTCCTCGAACATTACCCGGGCATGACCGAGCGCGCGTTGCAGCGCATCGTCGATGAGGCCAATGAGCGCTGGCCGCTGCAACGGGTCAGGGTCGTGCATCGGGTGGGACTGTTGCAGGTGGCTGAGCCGATCGTGTTTGTCGGCGTAGCCAGCGCCCATCGGCAGGCGGCCTTCGAGGCCTGCGCCTTCCTGATGGACTACCTGAAAACCCGCGCGCCGTTCTGGAAGCGCGAACAGACTTCGTCCGGCGAGCGTTGGGTAGAGGGCAGGGAGAGCGACCAACTGGCCGCCAGTCGCTGGTAGGGCAGGGATGCGCCCTGCGGCGCAGCAGCTTTAGTCGGCCGTTGGTTCTGGTGCGGCAAACAGTTTCCTGGCTTCGGCAAAGCACTTTTCGGCGATGGCCGAGCGCGGTTCGGTCTTGCGCATCACCAGGCCCAGGGGCGCCAGCACGCTGGCATCCGGCAGGTTGATGAACGCCAGGTTTTCGATCGGGTTTTCCAGGCCGCTGGACAGCGGCATGATCGAGCAGCAGAAGCCTTCGTGAATCGCCTGGAACAGCTGATAGGTGGAATCGCTTTCGAGGATCGGCTGCGGGTCGAGGCCACGGCTGCGGAAGCTCAGGTCGATGGATTTGCGGTAGTGCATGCCATTGCTGATCATCCCCAGGGGCAGCTCGGCGGCTTCTTCCCAGCTCATTTCGCTGCCTTCGAAATGGAAGTGACGGGTGTCGTACAGCAGGCCGACACGGGTTTCGCCGATCTCGAAAAACTCGAAGTAGTTCGGGTTCACGTGGTCCAGATAACACACGCCCAGGTCCAGCTGGTTGTTGCCCAGGCCCTCGATGATCTGGTCCGAACTCATGGACGACAGGGCGAATTTGAGTTCCGGGAAACTCTTGGAAAGGCCCTGGACGTAGCCGATCGGGTTGAAGCTGCTCAGCGGCACCAGGCCCAGGCGCAGGCTGCCGACCAATTGGCCACGGCACGCGGCGGCTTCGGCGAACAGCCCGTCATGGGCGGCGAGCAGGGTCCGCGCCCAGGCCAGCACCCGTTCGCCGGCCTCGGTGAAACCTTCGAAACGCTGTCCGCGCTTGACCAGCACCAGGTCCAGCTCGTCCTCCAGATTGCGCAAGCGCATGGACAGGGTCGGCTGGGTAATGTGGCAGCGCGCCGCGGCCTGGCCGAAGTGTCGGGTCTGGTCCAGGGCGATAAGGAACTTGAGTTGTTTGATGTCCACAATGGCACCTGCTGAGGAAGGGGTTGGTAAGGTCGGTTTCCAGGATGCACGCAGCGCTTGGAAATCCCGAGCCGACCTTTTGGAGGAAAAGACGGTGCACCCGTTCGGTGGCACGCGGAGCTGCTAAAAAACGCTGTTAAAAAATGCCGTTAAAAAAGTAGCTCAGGGGTATTGAAGTTGCTCAGGCGCGGGTCGTCCTCGGCGCAGACCAGGGCTTGCGGCCGGTGCTTCGACAAGGCGCGCTGCAGGCTGCGTTCGCCGGCGTCCCAGTCTTGCTGCAGGTTCGCCAGCAAGGCCTTGGGGATCAGGCTGAACATCGGTTGCCAGTGGCCGGCCTGCTGCACCATCAGCACCGAGTCCGGGGCGGGGCGCGCCGCCAGCATGGCGCTGATCAGCGCGGCATCGATTTTCGGTGTGTCGCAGGCGAACACCAGCAGCCACGGATGATGCGCCACCGCCAGGCCGGCGAGCACGCCCGCCAGTGGGCCCGGGAAGTCCTTCTGCGAGTCCTCCACCAGTTGGTCGGCATAGGCCCGATACTGCTCGGCGTTGCGGTTGCAGGAGATGATCAGGTCGTCGCTGAAGGGCCGGACCGCCGCCTGCACATGGGCGATCAGCGGCTTGCCCTGCCAGGGCAGCAGGCCTTTGTCCCGTCCGCCCATGCGCGCGCCACGGCCGCCAGCCAGCAGCAGCACCGAGCAGGGAATGGACGAAGGGGAAGCGGGGCAGGTCGGGGTCATTGTTCAAGGCACGCTGGTTGGGTATCGGGACGATCTCATTGTCGCCGCCGCGAGTCCAATCGGAAGTATCGAATGGGCAATCAAAAGGCTCTATCGACCGTGGGTTCCACCAGGGCCGGCGCGCATTTTCCAGGGAAAAAAGCCTTGATAGATGGGCTCGATAAAGTGGTCGGCCAGAGTGATTAGACACTGACGGTTTCAGCGCTTTAGCCTCTGGCAATGGTTTTTATGACTGCCCGCCGGAGAAAGACATGAGCGTGAAATCGGATGCATTGTTTGTCCCCCTGAATATTGCCGTGCTGACCGTCAGCGACACCCGCGAATACGCCACCGATACCTCTGGGCAACTGCTCGTCAGCCGCCTGCTGGAAGCCGGCCACACCCTGAGCGAGCGCAACCTGCTCAAGGACGACCTGTACAAGATCCGCGCCCAGGTCGCGTTGTGGATCGCCGATGAAAATATCCAGGTGGTGCTGATTACCGGCGGCACCGGCTTCACCGGACGCGACAGCACGCCCGAGGCGGTGAGCTGCCTGCTGGACAAGCAGATCGACGGTTTCGGTGAACTGTTCCGGGCGATCTCCATCCTCGACATCGGCACTTCCACCGTGCAGAGCCGGGCCCTGGCCGGGCTGTCCAACGGCACCCTGGTGTGCTGCCTGTCGGGCTCCACGGGCGCTTGTCGGACCGCCTGGGAAGGCATCCTCGCCGAGCAGTTGGATGCCCGCCACCGGCCGTGCAATTTCGTGCCGCACCTCAAGCAGGTGCAAGCCTGCGGGACCCGCGGATGAGCCCGTCACCGCTGATGCCAGTGGAGGAGGCCATCGCCCGGCTGCTGGCCATGGCCGAGGCGCAACGGTTGCAGGACAGCGAGCCGGTGGTGCTGGGCGAGGCGCGGCAACGGGTGCTGGCCAGCGACCTGGTGGCGACCCTGGACCTGCCGCCCTGGCCGAACAGCGCCATGGACGGTTATGCCTTGAACCTCGAGGGCTGGGACGGGCAGCCGCTGGCGGTGTCGCAACGCATTTTCGCCGGCCAGGCCCCCGACCCGCTGCTGCCGGGCACCTGCGCGCGAATCTTCACCGGCGCGCCGCTGCCCGAGGGCGCCAACAGTATCGAGATGCAAGAGAACGTCGAGCCGCTCGACGACGGTCGAATTCGCTTCAAGCTGCCGCTGAAGGCCGGCCAGAATATCCGCGCCCAAGGCCAGGAGAACCGCGCCGGGCAAGTGCTGCTGCGCGCCGGTAAACGCCTGGGGCCTTTCGAACTGGCCATCGCCGCCGCCCAGGGTTGTACCCATCTGCCGCTGGTGCGACGACCACGAGTGGCGTTGCTGTCCACCGGCGACGAGCTGGCCGAGCCGGGCACGCCCTTGCGCCCCGGTTGCATCTACAACAGCAATCGCACCCTGCTCAGCCACTGGCTGAGTGCCCTGGGCTGCGAGGTGATCGATGCCGGGATTCTCCCCGACCAGCCGCAGCAGACTCGGCTGCGCCTGGAGCAGTTGCAGTGCGCGGCGGACCTGATCCTGACCACCGGCGGCGTGTCTGCCGGCGACGCCGATTGCCTCGGCCAGGTGCTGCGCGAGTGCGCCACCCCGGTGTTCTGGAAACTCGCGATAAAACCCGGCAAGCCGCTGACCGTCGGGCGCTTCGGCAGGGTGCCGGTGATCGGCCTGCCCGGCAACCCGACCTCGGCCCTGGTGACCTTTGGCCTGTTGGCCCGGCTTTATCTGTTGCGCATCCAGGGCGTCGAAGAGGTGATGCCATTGAGCTTCCCGGTCAGCGTCGGTTTCGACTGGCCGAAAGCGGGCAGCCGCCGCGAGTACCTGCGGGCCAGGCTGGAGGAAGGGCGCGCCGTGCTTTATCCGAACCAGAGTTCCGGCGTGTTGCTGGGCGCTTCCTGGGCCGATGGGCTGGTGGAGATTCTCGAGGGCAGCACCTTGCGGGCCGGTGAGCCGGCGCGCTTCATTCCGTTCAGCGAATTGTTCTAGCAGGCGCGGTCTGGCGGCAGGCGCAGGGCAATCAGATCTTCCAGTGCTCCGCGCTTTTCGCCAGGCGCTGGCGCATCTCGTTGAGATTGGCCACCAGTTGCCGGGTCAGCAGGCGGTAGCCGTCCAGCGCGCTGTAGACCGAGGTGTCGAGGGTCGAGGACGCCGCGCCATCCAGGGGCCGCCCCAGGCGTCTGGTGGCGCCGGATTGCAGGGCGCGGGCCATGCCCACCAGCTGTATGCGCACCTGCCGGTGCTCGTGTTTCAACACCTGTTGCAGCTGCTCGCGAGCCTGTGGGTCGCTGAGGTTCGGCCGGGTATTGCCAAGGATTTCCAGGGTGCTGAAGCACATGCGCAGGTTGCGCTGGATGGCGTCCAGTTCGGTCATGGAGATCCGCACTTCCTTGGACACCGAGGGCATCAGCGAGCGCAGTTGCAGCAAGGTGCTGTTGAGGCGCCCGAGCAACTTCAAGTGTTCATCGTCGGTCACCGACTGGCCGCCGATGATGCGTCCGTAAAGAGTGGCGCAGTCGCGCAAGGCGCTGGCCAGGTTGTAGCGCCAGGAATACACCGCATACAGCGGAATGGCGAAGGAGAACGCCAGGGCCAGGGCGATGCCAATGAGGATGTCCACCGTGCGCCACAGGCCATCGCTGACATGGTTGTCGCCATGGCCGGCGACGATGAACACGGTGATCGCCGCCAGCAGCGCGGTGTAACCACCCTTGCCGATGGCGTGATAGGAGAAATACCCGCACACCACCGACATCCCCAGGTAGGTCAGCCAGGACATGCCCAGGTAAGCCTGCTGCACCACCAGTACCAGGCCGACGCCCGCGCCGATCAAGGTACCGATGGCCCGTTCCGCGGCCTTCTTGCCGATATTGCCGTGGTGCTGCAAGCCGCCGATCACCACCAGCATGGTCACCGACGCCCATTCGCCGTGGGGCAGGTTGAGGCCGGTGGTCAGCGCGATGGTGGCCAGCAACCCCAGGGCCACGCGCACCGCATGGATCAGCTTGGCGTAGCGGTAGCGTCGATACGGGTCCAGTAGCGGGAGCAGGAATCGACGCAACAGCGGTGGCAGGCGCAAGGATCGCCAGGAGTTCAGCAGGCCCAGAGGGTGTTCTCCGTTTCTAGAAAATGTAATCGGTGGTCAGGAAGCCCGACTCGCGGTTACGGATGATGTCGCTGATCAGCTCCTTGTTGCTCTCCTGGAACTTGGTGGCCACCAGGGTGCGGATCGAGAAGGTGCGCAACGCGTCATGTACCGACAGCGTACCTTCGGCGGAGTTCTTGCGCCCGTTGAACGGGTAGGTGTCCGGGCCGCGCTGGCACTGGGCGTTGAGGTTGATCCGCCCGACCTGGTTGGCGAAGGCGTCCACCAGCCGTCCGACCTGTGCCGGTTGGGTGCCGAAGATACTCAGCTGTTGGCCGAAGTCCGATTCCAGGACGTAGTCGATCACCGTTTCCAGGTCGCGATACGGCACGATCGGCACCACCGGGCCGAACTGCTCTTCCTGGTACACGCGCATCTGGCTGTTCACCGGGTACAGCACCGCCGGGTAGAAGAACGAGGCCCGCGCTTCGCCACCGCCGGGGTTGACCACCTTGGCGCCCTTGTCGATGGCGTCGGCCACCAGGGCGTGCAGGTAATCGACCTTGCCCGACTCCGGCAGCGGCGTCAGCGCCACCCCCGGTTCCCACGGCATGCCCGGCTTAAGGCTGAGCAGCTTGGCGTTGAATTTCTCGATGAAGGCATCGACCACGGTTTCATGGACGAAGAGGATTTTCAGCGCGGTGCAGCGCTGGCCGTTGAACGACAGCGAGCCGGTGATCGCCTCGTTGACCGCGTTATCCAGGTCCACCTCCGGCAGCACGATGCCGGGGTTTTTCGCGTCCAGGCCCAGGGCGGCGCGCAGGCGGTGCGGCTTGGGGTGCAGTTTCTTCAGGTCGCTGGCGGCCTTGTTGGTGCCGATGAAGGCGAAGATATCGATCTTGCCGCTGGCCATCAGGGCGCTGACGGTTTCCCGGCCGCTGCCGTAGATCACGTTGATCACCCCGGCCGGGAAGCTGTCGCGGAAGGCTTCCAGCAACGGGCGGATCAGCAGCACGCCGAACTTGGCCGGCTTGAACACCACGGTGTTGCCCATGATCAGCGCCGGGATCAGGGTGGTGAAGGTCTCGTTCAGCGGGTAGTTGTACGGGCCCATGCACAGGGTCACGCCCAGCGGCACGCGGCGGATCTGGCCGAGGGTGTCCTGCTCCAGCTCGAAGCGGCTGGAGCGGCGGTCGAGTTCCTTGAGGGCGTTGATGGTGTCGACGATGTAGTCGCAGGTGCGATCGAACTCTTTTTCCGAGTCCTTGAGGTTCTTGCCGATTTCCCACATCAGCAGCTTGACCACCGCCGAGCGCTGTTCGCGCATGCGCCCGAGGAAGGCTTCGACGTGCTGGATGCGTTCGGCCACGCGCATGGTCGGCCAGGCGCCCTGGCCACGGTCATAGGCGCGCACGGCGGCGTCGAGGGCGGTCAGCGCGGTGTCGGCGTCGAGCAGCGGGGTGCTGCCGAGAATCACTTGTTCGTCGCCATTGGCGGTGTCCAGATACACCGGGCTGCGCACCAGGGCCAGGGGCCCGTTCCAGGTTTTCAACTGACCGTCGACCAGGTACTCGCGTTGCTCGACCTGGCCGTCCAGGCGGTACTGCTCGGGGATGTCGGCGGCGACGGGAAACAGCGTGTTCAACAGATGGGCTGTGGTCATGACTCTATTCCGTAATGGCAATGGGCAATGCGCCGGCGGGATAGCGCGCCGGCACTGACGGGCGAGACGGGTCTTCAGGGTGTTGTTACGCCTTGATGTCTCGGGTCTTTAGCAAAAAGCTGGGCCAAAATGGCGGAAAGTCGTGCAGCAGAGGTGTGATGGTGTGGTTCTTTGGGCCAAGAGTAGCCGCTTTTTCCCTTGGAAAAACAGCCTTTGTTTCAACCGGCGCTGAACAATTGGCGGATCAGGTTGGGGGTGCTGCCGGTCCAGCGCTTGAACGAGCGGCGGAAATTCGCCGCGTCGTTGAAGCTCAGGTATTCGGCGACTTCCTCGTTGCTCAGGCCCTTGATCCGGTACAGGTACAGCGCCACATGCTTGCGCACCAGGTCCGCCTGCTGCTGGAAACCGCTGCCGTGCTTGTGCAGCTTGCGCTTGAGGGTAGCCGGGCTCATGGCGAAGGCCTGGGCCGTCTGTTCCAGGCTCGGCGCCTGGCGCACCTGGCTTTGCAGGTAGCGGTAGACGCAGTCGAGAAAGCTTGAGGCAAAGCCCAACTGCTCGAGCTGGCCCAGGGCTTCCTGGCGCGCCACCTGGCCGGCGGTGGCCGAGGCGTTGGGCCAGGGCTGGGTGAGGAATTCGCGGGGGATGCGCATCAGGTCCATGGGCCGCTTGAACTGGGTGTGCTCGCCCAGGTGCACCCAGTACTGCTCGACATAGCGCGGCTCGGCATGGCTGAAGCAGCATTCCCACGGCAGGCGCTGGCCGCTCAGCCACTGACTCATGGCCACCAGCGAGGTCATGCTGGCCTCCAGCAAAAAGCGCCACTGTTCGCCGGCCCCGCAGCTGTCCAGCCAGTAGAAATAGGCGTGCTGGTCATCCAGCAGCAAGCGCGGGCTGGCCAGCGGGCTAAGCAGCGCCTGTTGCCGCACCAGGGTGTCGAGGGCCTGGTGCAGGTTCTGCGCATGGCGCAGGGCGTGGCTGGCGGCGCCGTAGTGGCCGGGCAGCAGGCGCTGGCCGAACAGGAAGCTGCTGTCGTCGGCGTCCAGCAGGCGCCGGCTGTTGCCGATCAGGCCGAGAAACTGCTGCGGGCTGAGGCGGGTCTGGCCGGCGAGGATGTCCTCGTGGAACAGCCCGGTGCCGCGCAGCAGGCGATGGCTGTCGATGTCCCGCGACAGCGCCAGGTCGATCAGGCTGGCCGGCTGGTAATGCCCGGGAATGAAACGGCTGTCGTTTTCGTACCAACTGGTTTTCAGGGTCATGGCCGGGCCTCAGGCGCTTTTCGCCAGCGGCTGCTTGGCCCGGGCCAGGGCCAGGTTTAGGCGCTTGAGCAGCACTTCCGGGGTCTCGTCGAGGGCCATCACCACCGCGGTGCAGGCGGACAGTTGCAAGCGTTCGCCATGCTGGCGGCTCTTGTGCGCCAGGCTCTGCACCGCCTGGCGCAACTCCTGGGCCAGCAGCCGCGCCTGGCTCTCGCCGGTGTTCGGCAGCAGCACCACGAAGCGGTCGCCGGCCAGCCGGCACAGCAGGTCCTGGCGACGCAGGTTGAGCAGCAGCAAATGGCTCAGCGCCTGCAGCACCGTGTCGCCCTCGGCATGGCCGAAGTCCTGGTTGATCGCGGCGAAGTTGTCCAGGTCCAGGGCCAGCAGCGACAGCGGTTGCTGCTGGCGCTGGCTGTCCAGCAGGCTGTCGGCCAGCTGGCGCTTGAGGTAGTCGGCGCCGCCCAGCGGGGTGAGCTTGTCGAACAGCCGGTGCTCGCGGAACAGCCGTTCGCGTTTTTCCATCTGCGCGCTGATCGCCAGCTGTTCGCGGTGCCAGTGGTAGATGCCGATGGTCAGCAGGACCATGCCCACCGGCATCGGTCCCGATTCCAGCCAGTGGTCCCAGGTGATGCTGTCGGGCAGGCGGATGAACTCGTCGAGGCTGTCGATCCACCAGGAGAAAAAGATGCAGCTCAGGCCCAGTGCCAGGTAATTGGTGACCCGTCCCGCCGGACGGCTTTTCAGCACCAGGCCGAGCCAGATCAGGGCCAGCAGCGCGGTGCCACCTTCGCCGACGATGTCCAGCCAGACCCATTCGCTGACCGCCTTCAACTCGCCACAGGCCAGGTGCAGGAGCAGGCCGAGGTTGGCCGCCAGCAGCAGGGTGGCGAGTTTCCATCGGTGGGGTTTGAGCACTGAGAGCATGGCCGCGATCCTTTGGCGAAGAAGCAATGCGCGCCAGCACAGCAGATGTTTGTGACAGCCGGGTGACGATGGTGAAGGGGGGGGGAGGTCGAATCAGCTCATCGTGATGGTGCGTTTTTTTACGATCTGGCCAGGCATTGAGCGGGGGTGTGACCGCTGACGTCATCGCGGGCAAGTCGGGTCGCCGCCCGCTCGCTCCTACAGAAGAAGATCGCGTGCTTCTGTAGGAGCGAGGCTTGCCCGCTATAGCGCCAGACCCATCACCGCCAACCCCCCGGGAAAAGGTCATTTCAGCTCACTTTGCCCCCCCATCCCGGCCCAAACCCCGCTTCAAGGGCCTCCCCGCCAACCCCTGTCACAGAACCGTCATTCGCCGACCCTAGCTTGCCCTCCCAGTTGCCGGGCCCCTTGCCTGGCGTCACCGGACTCTTGGGGGAGGACCATCATGTACAAGCGCAGCAGCACCGCCGGCCTGCTCGGCTTCACGCTCACCGCCCTGGCCATGGCGATCGCCAGCGAACGCCTGAGCGCCGCCGAAGCCGACTCGACTAAAAACACCGAACACCTGGAAGTGGTCGGCCAGGCCGCGAGCATCGACCAGGCGCTCAAGGAGCAGCGCAACGCCGACAGCATCAAGAGCGTGGTGCACGCCGACGGCGTGGGCCAGTTGCCGGACGAGAACGTCGCCGAAGCGGCGCAGCGCCTGCCGGGCATCAGCGTCGAGCGCGACCAGGGCGAAGGGCGTTTCGTCAGCGTGCGTGGCCTGGGCCCGGACCTCAACAGCGTGACCATCAACGGCACCCTGGTGCCGGCCCCGGAAAGCGAACGCCGCGCCGTGGCCCTGGACGTGCTGCCCTCGGAGCTGGTGCAGTCGCTGTCGGTGATCAAGACCCTGACCCCGGACATGGACGCCAACTCCCTGGGCGGCACGGTCGATGTGCAGAGCCTTTCGGCCTTCGATCACAAGGGCCTGTTCTACACCGGCAGCACGGAGGCCAGCTACGACCAGAACACCCACCAGACCAGCCCGAAATTCTCCGGGGCGATCAGCGACCGCTTCAGCCTCGGCGACGGCATCGACAACTTCGGCGTGGCCGCGGCCCTGAGCTGGCAGAAGCGCGACTTCGGCTCGGACAACGTCGAGACCGGCGGTGCCTGGGACTTCGAACAGGGCGCAAAACTGCAGGAGCTCGAACAGCGCGACTACGACATCAGCCGCGAACGCGCCGGCGGCGGCCTGAACTTCGACTACAAGCCGGACGACCTCAGCAGCTACTACCTGCGCACCCTCTACAGCCGCTACAAGGACAGCGAGACGCGCAACGCCACCAGCCTGGAATTCGCCGAGCCCCAGGCGGCCGGCGAGCTGGGCGACGCCGAAGGTAAGCGCAAGCTCAAGCAGCGCGAGGAAACCCAGGAGATCCAGTCCTACGTGTTCGGCGGCGAGCGTATGTTCGGCCTCTGGACCCTCAGCGGCCAGGCCGGCTACAGCCGCTCCAGCGAAGACAGCCCGGGGCATATCGCCAACGCGGTGTTCGAGGGCAACGACGACTTCGCCGACAGCGGCTTCTACGACAACGACAAGCCGCGGCCGATCGTTGGCCAGGGGTTCTACAACCCGGCCAACTTCAGCCTGGACAAGGTCGAGTGGGAAAAGCAGCGCACCACCGACACCGAGAAAAACCTGCGCCTGGACCTGGCCCGCGACTACGACCTCAGCGGCTATGCGTCCCAGGTCAAGTTCGGCGGCAAGGTCAGCCGGCGCAACAAGGACAACGACCTCGACGCCTGGGTCTACAAGGACTTCGATGAACTGGGTTTCAGCGACGAGCAGCTCAACCTCAGCCGCTTCCAGAAAGGCAGCGTCGACTATCGCCTCGGCCGCTTCGGCCCGGGCATCAGCGGCGGCTCGATCAAGCAGTTGATCGGCGGCCTGGACCGCGATGCGTTTTTCGACGAGACCGAATCTCGGGTCAACGACTTCAAGATCCGCGAAGACATCAACGCCGGTTACCTGATGAACACCGTGGATATCGACGACTGGCGCTTTATCGCCGGCCTGCGCTACGAAGGCACCGAGTTCGAAGCCAAGGGCGCCGGTGCCACCGACGGCGAGTTCCAGTCCACTGAGACCAAGCGCCGCTACCACCACTGGCTGCCGGGCCTGCACGCACGTTACCAGCTGGACAAGAACACCCAGTTGCGCGCCGCCTGGACCAAGGCGGTGGTGCGCCCGACCTTCGGCCAGCTGGCGCCGGGCTTTGTCATCGACGATGACGAAGCCAGCTTCGGCAACCCGGACCTCAAGCCGCTGGAGTCGAGCAACCTGGACCTGGGCATCGAGCACTTCATGGGCCGCGCCGGCACCGTCTCGGCCTTCGTGTTCTACAAGGACATCAAGAACTTCGTCTACAACACCGACCTGGCCGGCACCGGCGCCTGGGCCGACTTCTCCGAGGCGCATACCTTCGCCAACGGCGACAGCGCCAAACTGTACGGCCTGGAGCTGGCCTATTCGCAGAAATTCGACTGGCTGCCGGCGCCCTGGAACGGCCTGCTGCTGGGGGCCAACGCCACCTTCAGCCGCTCCGACGCCGAGATCAAGGGCTTCGACGCCGCCAGCGGGGTCAACCGCAAGCGCAGCATCGACCTGCCGAACCAGTCGGACACGGTCGGCAACCTGATGCTCGGCTGGGAAAGCGACAAGCTCAGCCTGCGCCTGTCGGCCAACTACAAGTCGGACTACCTCTATGAGCTGGCCTCGATCAACGACAAGGCCCACGACCTGCATGTCGATGCCCAGACCTTCGTCGATTTCAGCGCCCGCTACTCGCTGACCAAGAGCCTGCAGCTGAGCTTCGAGGCGCAGAACCTCACCGACGAGCCGTACTTCGTCTACACCGGCCATCGCTCCTACAACGGCCAGTACGAGGAGTACGGCCCGACCTACAAGCTCGGCCTGACCTTCACCCACTTCTGATCCCGAGTCGGCGGCGCCTTAGTGCTGCCGCCGTGCCGAACGAACAATAAGGACCTGATCCATCCATGAGTATTTCGTTGTCACCCGCGCGCTGCCTGCTGGCCGCGCTGATCTGCCTGGGTAGCGGCGCGGCCGTTGCCGGCTCCTCATCGGCGCCCACCCTCACTCTGAAACCCTGGCTGCCCGAGCAGGACCTGGCCATCGAGGCCATCGGCTTTGTGCCCGGCGCCAGCGAGCGCCTGGCCGCCAGCGAGCGCGACGGCCTGTTGCTGTTCGACGCCCAGGGCCAGCAACTGTCGCGCCTGCAAGGTTCCTTCAATGGCCTGGACAGCCGCGCCGCCGGCCAGCAGGTGCTGGTCGCCACGCTCGACAGCCAGCGCCAGCAGGCGCTGTTGGTCAGCCTCGATCCGCGCAGCCGCCAATGGGGCCAGCCGCTGTACCTGCCGACGCGAGACTTCCCGGTCAACGGCCTGTGCCTGTACCGCGACGAGGCCAGCAACCTGTTCCTGTTCCTGGTGGGCGAGGAGGGCAAGGGCGAGCAATGGCTGGTAGGCGCTGGCGCCCAGCTGAGCGCCACGGCGCAACGAGTGCGCGGCGTGCCGTTGCCGCCGGCGGCGCAGTTCTGCCAGGTGGACGATGGCGCTAACCAGTTGCTGGTCAACGAAGAGAACGTCGGCTGGTGGGCCTACCCGGCGCACCCCGAGGCGGATGTCGAGCGGCGGCCGGTGGCCATGCGCGTGCCCTTCGGCGAGGTGGCCAAGGCCGCCGGCGCCCTGGCTTTGGTGCCGGGCGGAGTGCTGGCGCTCGACCCCAAGGCGGCGCGCCTGCACCTTTATCAGCAGCAGGGCGAAGGCTGGTTGGCCAAGGCGGCGCTGGCGCTGTCCGGCCTGAAGGAGCCGGAAAACCTCGCCGTGCAGGCCAGCGCCCAGGGCCTGCAGGTGCTGGTGCGCGACGATGACGACGGGCAGATCTACCAGGGCCGGCTGGACTGGCAGGCCACCCCGGTGCCGCTGGCGCCGGTGCTGCCGAATGTGCCGGCCCTGGGCCAGAGCGAGCCGGTGGGGCGCCAGGGCGATGCGGCGGACGACCCGGCGATCTGGATTCACCCTCGGCAGCCGGAGCTGAGCCGGGTGCTGGGCACCAACAAGAAACAGGGGCTGCTGGTCTACGACCTGCAAGGCAAGTTGCTCCAGGAATTGCCGGTGGGGCGGCTGAACAACGTCGACCTGCGGCCGAATTTCAAGCTGGGCACCCAGGTGGTCGACCTGGCGGTGGCGAGCAACCGCGATCACAACAGCCTCAGCCTGTTCAGCATCGATCGCGCCAGCGGCGAGCTGCGCGAAGCCGGGGAGATCCCCACGCCGCTCAAGGAAATCTACGGCATCTGCCTGTTCCAGCCGGCCAGCGGCGAGCTTTATGCCTTTGCCAACGGCAAGGACGGCAGCTTCCTGCAATACCGCCTGAGCGCCCCCGATGGCCGGGTCCAGGGCGAGCTGGTGCGCCAGTTCAAGGTCGACAGCCAGCCGGAGGGCTGTGTCGCCGACGACCAGCGCCAGCGCCTGTTCCTTGGCGAGGAAGACGTCGGCGTGTGGGCGGTGGATGCCCGTGCCGACCAGCCGGCCAACCTCAGTAGCGTGATCAAGGTCGGCCCGCAGTTGCATGCCGACGTCGAGGGCCTGGCGCTGTACCAGAGCGAGGCGCAGGACTACCTGGTGATTTCCAGCCAGGGCAACGACAGCTATGTAGTGCTCGATGCCGAGCCGCCGTTCGCTTCCCGCGGGGCCTTCCGGGTCGGCCTGAATGCCGCCGCGGGCATCGACGGGGCGTCGGAAACCGATGGCCTGGAAGTCACCTCGGCCAACCTCGGCGGGCCCTGGAGCCAGGGGGTGCTGGTGGTCCAGGACGGCCGCAAGCGCATGCCCGAGCAGACCCAGAACTTCAAGTTCGTGCCCTGGACCGAGGTGGCCAGGGTGCTGAAGCTGCCCTGAGTTGTCATTAACCGTCCATCAACATGTCATCGAATAGCCCCGGCGCCGTCGCGCATTGACGGCCCGGGCGCACAGGCAAAGGAGTTTCACCATGCAGGCGACACTGGAACACATGACCATCTGGGGGCTGATCAGCGATGCCAGCCTGTTGGTCAAGGCGGTCATGCTCACCCTGTTGCTGGCGTCGTTGCTCAGCTGGTACCTGATCATCCAGCGCGGTAGCGTGCTCAAGCGCACCGAACGCCAGCTCGACGCCTTTGTCCAGCGCTTTCGCGGCAGCGCCGAACTCGCCCCGCTGTACCGCGAAAGCCAGCAACGGGCGGACGGCGAGGGCGGTGTCGAGCCGATCTTCCAGGCCGGTTTCCAGGCCTACAGCCAGCTGCGCCAGCAGGGCGGCAACCCGGCCGAAGTGGTGCTCGAAGGGGTGGAGCGTTCGCTGTACGTGGCCATCAGCGAACAGGAAATCCGCCTGGAAAAAGGCTTGCAGTTCCTCGCCACGGTCGGTTCGGTCAGCCCCTATATCGGCCTGTTCGGCACCGTGTGGGGGATCATGAATTCCTTCCTCGGCCTGTCCCAGGTGCAGCAGGCGACCCTGTCCACCGTGGCCCCGGGCATCGCCGAAGCGCTGATCGCCACCGCCATCGGCCTGTTCGCGGCGATCCCCGCGGTGATCGCCTACAACCGTTTCGCCGCCCGTGGCCAGACCCTGCTGACCCGCTACTACGCCTTCGGCAACGAACTGCAGGCGCGCCTGCATCGCCAGTTGCACGGCGCGTCGTCGAACCTGGCCGTCGCGGCCTGAGAGGAGAGTGCAGATGCTAGTCAGGCCGCAACGCAAACACGGGCCCAAGGCCGAAATGAACGTGGTGCCCTATATCGACGTGATGCTGGTGCTGCTGGTGATCTTCATGGTCACCGCGCCGATGCTCACCCAGGGGGTGAAGGTCGAGCTGCCCAAGGTCGCCAGCGAGGCCCTGGCCACCGACACCCGGCAGCAGATCCTGACCCTGTCGGTGAAGGCCGGGGGCGGCTACTACTGGAGCCTCGGCGGCGAACTGGATACCCGGCAGCAGACCGACAGCGCCGTGGACCTCGACGAGATGCGCGCCAAGGTCGCGCAGATAGTCGCCGCGCGAAGCGATACCCAGGTCTACATCCGCGCCGACCAGGATGCCGGTTACGGTTTGGTGGTGGCGGCCATGGCGGCGTTGCAGCAGGGCGGGGTGAGCAACCTGGGGCTGGTGACCGAGGCCCCGCAATGACGGCGATGATCATGCACAGCCCACAGCAGACCCTCGACGATTTTTCCCTGCAACCCTTGCGCAGGCACTGGCGCTCCCATGCGCTGGCCGCGACCCTGGCGGTTGCGCTGCACGCCGGGGTGCTGGCGCTGCTGGTGGCGGGCTGGTCGGTGGAGCCGCCGGCCGCCGAACAGCCGGCGGTGTTGCGTACCCAGTTGGTGATGTTGCCGCCGCCAGCGCCCGAGCCTGCACCGGCCGTGGTCGAACCCACACCCGCACCGCCGGAGCCGGTGGTCGCGGCCCCGGTCGAGTCGGCCAAGCCTGCTGTCGATCCGCGGCTCCAGGCACAGAAACTCGAACAGGCGGCCCTGGCGCGCAAACGGCTCGAGGACAAGAAACGCGAACAGCTGGCCGAACAGCAACGCCAGCAGCATGAACGCCAGGAAAACGAAAAGCGCAACCGCGAAGCCGAGCAGCAGCGCCTGGCCCAGCAACAGGCGCAACAGCAGCAGGCGCAGCGCGCCGAACAGGCCCGTCTGGCCGCCGCGCGCGCCCGGCAGCAAGCCGCCCAGGCCGCGGCCGACAGCCGCCAGTACCTGCCCCTGAGCAAGGAGGCTCCGGACTACCCGCAACGCGCCCTGGACAAGAACATCGAAGGCGACTGCACCGTGGAATACAGCGTCAACCCGCAAGGCAAGGTGGAGAACCCCAAGGTGCTCGACGGCTGCCACCCGCTGTTTATCCGCCCCTCGCTGGCGGCGGCCAACACCTTCCGCTACCAGCCACGCATCGTCGACGGCCAGGCGGTGTCGGTGCCCGCGGTGCGCAACACCTTCCACTACCGCATCAAATAGCCAGGCTGCTGTTCTTCAGTAGAAGCAGCCGGCCGCCGCTCGATTGCTCGCGTAGCGGCGGTCCCCAGGACACAGCGTTATCGTTAACGGTTTTTCGTGGGCAAGCCTCGCTCCTAAAGAAGCCCCCGCAATCCTGTAGGAGCGAGCGGGCGGCCATCCGGCTTGCCCGCGATGAACGATAACGCGGTCCACCGGTAGACCACGACGCCGTCATCGTGGGCAAGCGTCTGCACAGGCCTGGCCGCAGATGCCCCCTCGCTGGCCCGCAATGCCCTCAGGTCCTGGCAGCGCCTGCCTTAGTGTTGGCTCTGGGTCGATCCCGACCGTCACCAGAGAGGAACACCATGCCGGCACCGACTGCCTCGCCGCGGTTTTCATCCGTCACCACGCTGTATCGCCTGACGCGCCTCGCGCTGTGGCTGGCGCTGGGCGGGCTGCTGGTTGCCTGTGGCGACCAGCCCGCGCCGCCATCGGCGGCCGCGGTGCAACAGTTGCCCGACGATTCGGCGTTGGCGCGGATCTACGACAGCAGCTGCAAGCTCTGCCATACCAACCCGGCGTCCGGCGCGCCGCTGACCGGCGATGTCCAGGCCTGGCGGCCGCGCATCGCCCAGGGCGCCGACACCCTGCTGGACCACAGCATCAACGGCTACAACGGCATGCCGCCGATGGGCCTGTGCATGCAGTGTTCCGAGGAGCAGTTCCTCGCCCTGATCCGCTTCATGTCCGCACAAGACCTCCAATAACCCGGCACAGGGACACAGGCATGACCATGCACCTCACACGACGTCAGTTGCTGCAACGCAGCGCAGTAGTCGGGACGTTCGGCGCGCTGACCAGCAACCCGCTGCTGGCCGAGCTGGCGCGGGCGCCACGGCTGATTCCCTGGCGCAACTGGTCCGGCGCGCAAAGCTGCCTGCCCCTGGCGCGGCTGGCGCCCAAGGACCTGGACGAGCTGGTGCAGGTGATTCGCCAGGCCCCGGGCAAGATCCGCCCGGTGGGCTCGGGGCATTCCTTCAGCGCCCTGGTGCCCACCGACGGCACGCTGCTGTCGCTGAGTTTCTTCAGCGGCCTGCTCAGCCACGATGCCGCAGCCTTGCAGGCCGAATTCGCCGCCGGCACGCCGATGTCGCGCATGGGCGCGCCGCTCAAGGCGATCGGCCAGGCCCTGCCGAACATGGCCGACATCGACTACCAGACCCTGGCCGGGGCCATCGCCACCTCGACCCACGGCACCGGCGTCGGCTTCAAGTCCTATTCGGCCCAGGTCTGCGGCCTGCAACTGGTGACCGCCAGCGGCGAGGTGCTGGACTGCGACAGTAGCCGCCACGCCGAGGTTTTCAGCGCCGCGCGGGTGTCCCTCGGCGCGTTGGGCGTGGCCACCCGGGTGCGTTTGCAGAATCGCCCGGCCTATCGCCTGCGGGAAAAACAGTGGATCGCCAAGACCGAAGAACTGCTCGAAGACCTGGCGAAAAACACCCGCGACAACCAGCACTGGGAAATGCTGGTGGTCACCCATTCCGACTACGCGCTGTCGATTGCCCTGAATGAAACCGAAGACCCGGCGACCCCGCCGGTGGACCCGGCACAAGAGGGCGGAAACGAGTTCGTCAGCCTGATCGAGAACCTCGACAAGTACCTCAGCGACTTTCCCGAGACCCGCCGCACCCTGCTCAACAGCCTGCGACATTTCGCCAGTTTCGATGACCGGGTCGGCGACTCCTATGAGGTCTACGCCAATGTGCGCAACGTGCGCTTCAACGAAATGGAGTACTCGGTACCGGCCGAGCACGGCCCGGCGTGCCTGCGGGAAATCCTCAAGCTGATCCGCGACAAGGACCTGCGCACCTGGTTTCCCATCGAGTACCGCTACGTCCAGGCCGACGACATTCCCCTGAGCATGTTCGAGGGCCGCGACAGCTGTGCGATCTCGGTGCACCAGCACTACGGCATGGGCCACCACAACTTCTTCGCCGCCGTCGAACCGATTTTCTGGAAATACGCCGGCCGCCCGCACTGGGGCAAGTTGCACAGCCTCAACGCCCGGCAGTTGCAGGCGCTGTACCCGCGCTGGCGGGAATTCACCCGGGTGCGCGAGGCGCTGGACCCCGGCGGCAAGTTCCTCAATGCACACCTGTCGTCCATCCTGGGCGTGGTCTGAAGGGAGAAAAAGCATGAATCGACGCAACTTCCTGCTCGGTACCGCGGGTGTCGGCGCCTTGTTGGCGGGGGTGGGGGCCTGGTTGCGGCCCGCCGACCGGGGCGGGCCCTACAGCGACTATTTCCGCGCGCTGAACCAGGAACTCAAGGCCCACGGCCCGATGCGCCCGGTGATGCTGATCGACCTCGACCGCCTGGACCACAACATCGATGTGGTGCTGCAATCGGTCAAGCGCGGCGGCAAGCAGCTGCGGCTGGTGGAGAAATCCCTGCCGTCGCCCGGGCTGCTGGCCTACATCGGCCAGCGCGCCGGCACCCAGCGCCTGATGTCGTTCCACCAGCCGTTCCTCAACCACGATGCCCAGCGCTTTCCCAGGGCCGATATCCTGCTGGGCAAGCCGCTGCCGGTGCGTTCGGCGGAGCTGTTCTACCAGGGCCACAAAGGCCCGTTCGACCCGGCCCGGCAGTTGCAATGGCTGATCGATACCCCGGAACACCTGCAGCAATACCTGGCCCTGGCCCGAGGTTTGGGCACCCGGTTGCGGATCAATATCGAGCTGGACGTCGGCCTGCACCGCGGCGGGGTGAAGGACAGCCTCGAACTGGGGCCGCTGCTGACCCTGATCGCCGCCAACCCCCAGCACCTGGAGTTCGCCGGCTTCATGGGCTACGACCCCTTTGTCGGCATGGGCGTGCCGGGCATTCTCGGTTCGCCCGAAGCGCTGTTCGCCAAGGTCATGCAACGCTACCAGAGCGCCGTGGATTTCACCCGGCAACGCCATCCGGCGCTCTGGCTGCCGGGGCTGACCCTCAATACCGCCGGCAGCCCCAGCTACCGCATGCATGAGCAGGAGCAGTTGAGCAGCGAAGTGTCGGTGGGCACGGCGATGCTCAAGCCGACCCATTACGACCTGCCGTCCCTCAGCGAACATCGGCCGGCGGCCTACATCGCCACGCCGGTGCTGAAAAGCACCGGCCCGGTGCGCATCCCGGCGCTGGACGACAAGTCGAAGCTGTTCGCCTGGTGGGATCCGAACCGGCGCGAGACATTCTTCATCTACGGCGGCAATTGGCTGGCCGAGTTCGAGTCGCCCTCGGGGCTGCAAAGCAACGGCTTGTTCGGCCGCAGTTCGAACCAGGAGATGGTCAACGGCTCGCCCGCCGTGGGCCTGGGGCCGGACGATCAGGTATTCCTGCGGCCGATGCAGAGCGAAGCGGTGCTGCTGCAATTCGGCGACCTGCTGGCGGTGCGCGGCGGGCGGATCGTCGAGAGCTGGCCGGTCTATAGCTAGATTTTTGCGGTGGGGCCGAAGGTCTCATCGCACTTCTTCTGTAGGAGCGAGCGGGCGGCGGTCCTACATTACAAGGAGAACGGAATCGTCAGCTTGGCCCACAGCATCTCGCCCTCGGGCCGGTTCTCCACGTTGAACTCCTTGGCCCAGCGGATCTCCGCGCTGGCGTACTTGAGGAAGGTCAGGTACAGCGCCGGGCCGATGGCGAACACCTGGCCACGCACGCCGTCGTCCACGTCCTCGCCGAGAAACTGCACGGTGCGGCCGTACTGTTTGTCGTCGGTGGTCTGCTTCAGGTAGTAGCCGTTGAGCCCCAGGCTCAGGTTGTCGGTCACCTTGTAGCTGGCGGAATAGTCGAAGTGGAAGATCTGCCCGGACTTGTAGTCGGTGGCGTGGTTTTCCTCGTTGAAGCTGTAGGTGGTCTTCAGCGACAGCTCGGTGCGCGGGGTGGGCAGCCAGGTCACCGAGAGCAGCGGCTTGTAGGTGTAGAAGTTGTTGCTGGTGTTGGCCAGGCGCGTCGCGTCGTACTTGCCGGTGGGGAGGGTGATTTCCACGGCGGCGCCCAGGGTCAGGTTCTTGCCCATGTCCCACAGGATGATCGGCGCGATGGTGGTGTCGCCCATGCTTTCGCGCTGGTCCTTGAGGCCGAAGACCCCCACCTGCTGGCGCAGATAAGGCTGCGCCACGTAGCCGCCGAGGCGCCCGCCGAACAGCCGCAGCGGGCTCAGGTAGTCGAGGCGGGGAATGATCGCGTCCGAGACGATCCGCACGTCCGGCACCTTGCCGCCCAGGGAGCTGATATTCAGCTTTCGCGCTTCGTAGTGGTTGTAATAGAGGTTGAAGGCGAACATGTGGTCCGGCAGGCCGTTGACGTCCAGCGGCAGGATGAAAAAGCCGTCGGTGCCGGGGCCGATGTTGTCGACCCCGGATTCGGTGGCCGGTGCCAGGGCGGGCAGGGCGGCGATACAGGCCAGGCTGGCGGCGAGGCGCCGGGGGAGACGGGGGCGGGTCGAATTCATGTTCGGGCTCTTATTATTGTCAGTGGGCGCGCAGTCGACCGGTTTCCGGCCGCCCCATAGGAATAAGCCTTCGGCGCCCGGCCAGGCAGGGTATTGGCGGCCACTGAGGGGGACTTTCGCGGCCAGCCTGCAATGACTTGTTACATCCCTCCATGAACGCAAGCGGAAAACGCTATGCTGAGCGAGCGCTCGCCTCGCCCTGGCGGTGATGGGAGCGGGGCGCATAACCAGAATAAGAATTGCAGCCGAACCGGCTCGGGACCCGATGCCCATGCAGACGAAAGCCGTCGATCCACAGTACCAACTGGCCCTGGTTTCACCCTTCCTGTTGCAGACCCTGGCCGAAGTCGCCGGCAGCCACGGCGTCGACCCGCACGCCCTGTGCCGCGGCCTGGGCTTTACCCTCGACGACCTGCAGGACCCCGCGCAACGCATCTCCTACCGCCAGGCCGTGGCGATAATCCAGCGCGCGCTCAAGGCTTTGCCCCAGCAGGGCCTGGGCCTGTGGGTCGGGCACCAGAACGTGCTCGGCACCCTGGGCCTGCTGGGGCATGTGCTGTCGCTGTGCAAGACCCTGCGCGATGCCTTCGACATCGGCATCCGCCACCAGCACACCTCGGGCGGCATCGTCAGCTGCAGCGTCCAGCAGCAGGGCGACGAATTTTTTGTCGAGGCCGAGTGCCGGCTGCCCTACGGCGAGGTGCAGATCTTTGCCGTCGAAGAGTTCTTCGCCAGCCTGCCGGTCTACGGCCGCGCCCTGGTCGGCGCCGATTTCAAGGCGCTGCGGGTCGAGTTCATGCACGCCGCCCCGGCTTACCGGGACGAGTACCTGCGCCTGCTGGGGCCGGATGTGCACTTCGGCTGCCTGCACAACCGCATGGTCATCGCCGGCCACTGGCTGGACACGCGCCTGCCCAACCACCACGCCGTGGCCCTGCGCCAGGCGCTCAAGCTGCTGGAACTGGAAAGCGCCCAGGTGCACCGCAAGCTGGACCTGATCCAGGCGGTGGAGCGGGCCATTTCCCGCGACCTGACCCAGGGCAGCCATATCGACCAGGTCGCCAGCGACCTGAACATGAGCGGGCGCACCCTGCGCCGGCGCCTGAGCGAGCACGACCTGACCTTCGAGGCGCTGCTGGAGCAGGTGCGTCGGGCGCGCACCCTGAGCCTGCTGGCCAACCCGCAGTTGTCCATCGAGCGCATCACCGAGGCGGTGGGCTACAGCGACGTGCGCAGTTTTCGCCGGGCATTCAAGCGCTGGACCGGCCTGAGCCCCAGCGCCTACCGGGAAGAGGGCGGCCCGTTGTAGGGCATGGCTTGCGGTGGCGTGACGATTCACCGCGCAGGTCCATGCGTGTCTAACCCCCCACAAATTGTGGTGCTCCGGGTAAACTTCGGGCTTTCTTCAAGGAGTCGCTATGAGTTACTACCAGCCGGGCATTCTTGCCACCCCCGTTCCGAGCCAGGCTCGTCACCTGTTTTTCGCCCTCGAATCCATCGAGGCGCTGCCGGCGGCGATCGATCGCTTGCTGACGCAGGTGGACGGGAAAACGGCGGTAGCAGGTTTCGGTGCGTCGCTGGTCAAGGCGCTGGGCGCCCGCGTGCAGGGGCTCAAGGCTTTCCCGGCGCTGACCGGGGTCGGCGTCGACAACCCTTCGACCCAGCACGCGCTGTGGGTCTGGCTGCATGGCGAAGACCGCGGCGAGCTGCTGCACCGCAGCAACGCCCTGGAGGCCGCCCTGGCCCCGGCGCTGCGCCTGGTGCAGATGAACGAGGCCTTCCGCCACAAGACCGGCCACGACCTGACCGGTTACGAGGACGGCACCGAAAACCCCCACGATGAAGAGGCCGTTTCCGCGGCCCTGGCCGAAGGCGCCGATGGCCTGCGCGGTGGCAGCTTCGCCGCGATCCAGCAGTGGCAGCACGACTTCAAGGGGGTTGCCGCGATGCGTCAGGAGGAGCGCGACAACATCATCGGCCGCCGCCTGAGCGACAACGAAGAGCTGGACGACGCGCCGGACTCGGCCCACGTCAAGCGCACCGCCCAGGAGAGCTTCACCCCCGAGGCCTTTATGCTGCGCCGCTCGATGCCGTGGATCGAAGGCGACAAGGGCGGCCTGATGTTCCTCGCCTTCGGCCACAGCCTCCAGGCCTTCGAAGTCCAGCTGCGGCGCATGAGCGGCCTGGAAGACGGCATAGTCGACGGCCTGTACCGCATGAGCCGGCCGATCACCGGCGGCTACTACTGGTGCCCGCCGCTGCAGGACGGCCGCCTCGACCTGCGCGCTCTGCAAGCGGTCTGATCGGCCAATGGGCACAGGAGCAGAGGGCATGCGGCCCGTGCGCTGGGGCATGATCGGTTGCGGCAGCGTCACCGAACGCAAGAGCGGCCCGGCCTTCTACAAGGCGCCGGGCTCGGCCCTGGTGGCGGTGATGGGCCGGCGCCTGGAGGCGGTGCGGGACTATGCGGCACGCCACGGCATCGCGCGTTTCTACACCGATGCCCAGGCGCTGATCGACGACCCCGAAGTGGACGCGGTGTACATCGCCACGCCCCCCGACAGTCACCACGCCTACAGCTTGCGGGTGGCCGCCGCCGGCAAGCACTGCTGCGTGGAAAAGCCGATGGCGTTGAACGCCGCGCAAAGCCTGGAGATGCAGCAGGTTTTCCAGCAGGCCGGATTGCACCTGTTCGTGTCCTACTACCGCCGTTCCCTGCCGCGCTTCCAGCAGGTGCGGCAATGGCTGCGGGACGGGCGCATCGGTGAGGTCCGTCACCTGAGCTGGACCCTGACCAAGGCCCCGTCCGAGGCCGATCGCAATGGCGGCCGCAACTGGCGCACCGACCCGAGGATCGCCGGTGGCGGCTACTTCGCCGACCTGGCGAGCCACGGCCTGGACCTGTTCCAGTACCTGCTGGGGGACATTACCGAGGTCGCCGGTTTCACCGCGCGGCAGGCCGGGCTGTACAGCGCCGAGGACGCGGTGAGCGCCAGCTGGCGCTTCGCGAGCGGCGCCCTGGGCACGGGGGCCTGGAACTTCGTCGCGGACCGCCGGGTGGACCGGGTGGAGATTATCGGCAGCCAGGGGCGTATCGGCTTCTCGGTGTTCGACGAGCACCCGCTGCAATTGGACGCCGATGAACAGCTGAGCCTCTTCATCGACAACCCCGAACATATCCAGTGGCACCACGTGCTCGGCATGAACGCCCATATCCGCGGCCAAGCGCAGCATCCGGCCCTGGCCGCCGAGGCGCTGAAAACCGACCGGATCATGGACCTGATCCTCAAGCGCGGTTAGGCCCTACAGATCCCACGTCTTTACTGCGCCGCGGTCATGTTCGGCCGGCACGAATGGAAGATGTCCAGCCACGGCTGGTACAGGCTGGTCTTGACCTCGAACAGCCCGAGCACCGAGTGGAACAGGTTGTCGTGGCTCAGGTCCGGCTCGCCGCTCTTGCCTTGCAGGCAGTCGCGCTGGATGCCCAGGTCGGCCAGGGCCTGTTGGCCGAACCACATCAGCATCGGCACATGGGTCTGCGCCTGTGGCGCCAGGGCGTAGGGCGCGGCGTGCAGGTACAGGCCGTTTTCGCCGAGGGACTCGCCATGGTCGGAGACGTACAGCATCGAGGTGTCGAAGCGTTCCTGGTTGTGCTTGAGCAGCTCGATGACCCGGGCCAGGAAGTGGTCGGTGTAGAGGATGGTGTTGTCGTAGACGTTCACCAGTTCCTCGCTGCTGCAACTGCCCAGCTGGTTGGTGTGGCAGATCGGGGTGAAGCGCTCCAGGTTCTTCGGATAGCGGTCGTAGTACTCCGGGCCGTGGCTGCCGTCGGCGTGCAGGACGATGATCGCGTTGTCGCCGAGGCCGTCGATGTACTGCTGCAGGTCCACCAGCAGGGCTTCGTCCAGGCAGTTCTTGCCGTCGCAGAAGGGGCTCGGCTGGGTCTTGGGAATGTCGCGGTTCGGCACCCGCAGGCAGGTGCCCTTGCAGTCGCTGTTGTTGTCCAGCCACAGCACCTGCACGCCGGCCCGTTGCAGCACATCCAGCAGGCCTTCGTAGGTCTTGCCCTTCTTGTCGCTGTAGTCCTCGCGGGGAAACATCGAGAACATGCACGGCACCGAGACCGCGGTCGAGGTGCCGCAGGAATGCACCTGGGTGAAGTTGAGGATGTCCAGCCTGGCCAGCTCCGGGTTGGTGTCGCGGGCATAGCCGTTGAGGGAAAAGTGGTCGGCGCGGGCGGTCTCGCCGACCACCAGGATCATCAGCGACTTCTTCTCCCGGGCGCTGGCCTGGGCGCTCATCGCCGCGTCCTGGCCGATCGGCTGGACCACCAGGTGTTGCTTGATCCCCAGGCTCTGTTTGGCGTATTTGCCGAGGGCGTAGAGGTAGTTGGTCGGGTTGATGAAGTGGGTCAGCTTGTCTTCTTCGCGAAAGATCGGCGCGTAGGTGGAATAAAAGGTACCGACCGAGACTGCGATCACCAGCACGCAGGCGGCGATCACCAATAGCTTGTTCAGCAGGCCGCGAAAGAACGGCCGGTAGCGCACCGGGGTGCGCCAGATCAGCAGCACCGGCAGCGCGCCCAGCACCAGCAGGTAGCCCAGCAGCTTGAAGTTGAACAACGCGGCGGCTTCGCCCGGGTTGGTCTCGAACACGTTCTGCACCATCACCGTGTCGATGGTGATGCCGTACTGGTTCATGAAATACGCGGCGGCGGCCGAGGTCAGGGCCACCAGGCTCAGCGCCGGTTTCAGGGTCCAGCGGAAGGACACCAGGGTCAGCAGCAGGGTGATGGCGGCCCACAGGAACAGCCCGAAGGAGGCGAAGAACGCCAGCTTGTGCAGGCCCTGCAGGCTGATCAGGTGGCCCAGCGCGCGCCAGGTGGCGAAGTTGTAGAGCGCCACCAGGGCCAGGGAAAACAGCAGTACCAGGCGGGTCGATGTGATTGACGCGAATCGCAGCCCTTTGCCCAAGACCATTTCAGTTCGTTCCTCCGGGTAGAGATGCAGGCACCAGCAGTGGCACTGCCGACTGTAGAGGATCATTGGTCAAAAAAATGTCGAAAGGGCGCGGGTCGATTCACGCCGACCGGCGCCCGCCGGGTTCAGAAGGTTTTCCTGGCACTGGCGACCCAGGTCGCGCCACACAGGTCGCTGAACCCGTAGTTGCTGGTGCACTGGCTTTTCGACAGGTCGGTATCGATGTAGCTCAGGCCCAGCACCACGCCTGCCACTTTGCGGGTCAATTTGGCCTCCCATTCGTGGTAGGCATCCTCGCCCTGGCCCGAAGCCGAGATCAACCGTGGATCCTTGAAGTCCATCTCGCCGTAACGCAGCTTCAGCCCCAGGCCCAGGGGCAGCTCGGTTTCGTAGCCCACGTAGCGGTACAGGGTGTTTTGCTGGCTGTCGATGCCCGCGGCGTCGCTGGAGTAATAGGCCGCCAGGCTGACCCCATAGGCACTGAAAATCCCGTAGACCTCGCTCTGGTTGAATTGCCCTTCCCTGGGGTAGCTGTACTTGAGGTAGCCCAGGTCGAGGCTGATCGCGTTGCTGGTCTGCCACAGCCAGCCGGCGTAGTAGTCGACTTCCTGGCGGGTCTTCAGGCCGCCGCCGAAATCGACGTTGGAGGTCCACGCGCCCAGGTACAGGCCGCTGCTGTGCAGCAGGGTCGCGGCGGCCTGCGCGGCGGGGTCGTTCTGGGTCTGGGAAATGCCGCGGGTGCGATAGTCGCTGGCCAGGGTCAGTTCCAGCTCCACGGCAAAGTCATCGTTCAGGGGCAGGGCCTGGCTGCCCAGGGGCAACAGGCTCAAGGCACCGATGGCGAACAGGCTGAGGGTCTTCATGGGGGCGTCCCGTGTTGTTGTGATTGTTATGGGCAGGTTTCAGGCAAGGCTGCGCCGGCCCCACGTGCGCAAGGACGTGGGGGCGGGCAGTGGAGCTGTTTTTTTAGAGGGGACGGGCTAGAGAGGCCGGGAATAGACTTCGCGGCCGGCGAACCAGGTTTGCAGCACCTGGGTTTCATGCAGGGCCTTTTCGTCGACGCGGAACACGTCACGGTCCAGCACGATGAAGTCGGCCTGTTTGCCGGCGCTCAGCGAGCCGATCTGCTGCTCCAGGCCGATGGCGCGGGCGGCGTTGAGGGTGTAGGCGTAGAACATGGTCTCGCGGTCCAGGCGCTCGTCGGCGTTGAGCACCCCCAGCGGCCCCTTGCGGGTAATGGCCTGGGCGATGGCGTTCCACGGGTTGGGCGAGGACACCGGCCAGTCGCTGGCCCCGGCGAGAGTCGCGCCCTGCTTGAGCAGCGAGTGCGCCGGGTACTGGTAACGGAAGGCCAGGGCGCTGACGTAGGGCTTGATCATGCCCAGGGTGTAGTCGTCGGCCGAGGCCCACAGCAGTTGCATCGAGGCGATGACCCCCAGCGGCTTGAAGCGGGCGAACTCTTTCGGGTTGACCATCTGCAGGTGGGTGATGGAGTGGGCGATGCCGCTCTGGCGGTCCTTGCGCGCCTGGGCGATGCCATTGAGGGATTCGCGCACCGCGCGGTCGCCGATGGCGTGGATGTGCACCCGCCAGCCGCGCTGGTCGATGGCGCTGACCAGCTCGCCGAAATGCTCGGGATCGATCAGCAGTTCGCCCTGTTTGTGCGAGTTGCTGTAGGGATCGATCATCGCCGCGCTCTGGGCCGGGTACTCGATCACCCCGTCGGCGAAGATCTTGACGCCGGGCAGGGTCAGGTTGGGAATGCCCTGGAATTGCTGGCGCACCTGCTCCAGCACGTCGAGGTCGGCAGGAAGGCTTTTCGGGTTGGCCACCAGTAGCGCGGCGACATGGGCGCTCAGGCCGCCGCTCTCGGCGAGCGCCTTGTAGGCTGGCAGCACGCCAACCGTCTGGGCCGTGGGCTTGAGGGCGAACACCGCCTCGCCGGGGGCGGCGTTGGCGGCCGGGTCCATCCAGGCGGTGATGCCCAGGCTGTTGTTGTAGCGCACCGCCGATTGCGCCGCGTTGAGCAGGGCGGCGCTGCCGGGCACCGGCATTTTCGCCGCGACCCGGTCCCAGCCGGCGTCCACCAGGAAGCCATTGGGGCGGCCGTCGGCGAGCTGGCCGATGGTGTCGCGCTCGGCCTGCGGCAGGCTCTTGAGCAGGGCGGCGTCGATGCCGGCGCGCTCAAGCATTGAGTCATTGGCCCAGGCGGTATGGTGATCGCTGCCGGTGAACACCACGGGCACCCTGGCCCATTCGCCGGCGTTGAAGCGCTGGCCCAGGGCTTCGGCCTGGGCCCAGTAGGCCGAGCTCATGCCGGCGATGCTGAGGACATCGCCGTGCCTGGCCTTGCCGTCGTCGCGCCAGGCGCGCAGTTCCTGCTCCAACTGGTCGAGGCTGACCACCTCGTCCTGCATATTGGCCGAGGTCATTTCCAGGCCGCCGAAGATCGCGTGGGAATGGCTGTCGATCAGGCCGGGCATCAGGGTCTTGCCGCCGAGGTCGATGACCCGGGTGCCGGTTTCGATCAGGGCCTTGATCTGCGCGTCGCTGCCCACTTGCAGCACCTTGCCGTCGGCCACCGCCAGGGCCTGGACCCTGGGCTGGGCGCGATCGGCGGTGAACACCTGGCCGTTGAACAGCACCAGGTCGGTAGCGGCCATGGCTTCCATTGAGGCAAAACTCACTGCAATCGTCAGCAGATTCGGGATGAATCTTTTCATTGAGTATTTCCTTGTTATTGCGTCTGATGGCCAGATTAGTGGCTTGCCAGAGCCGACAGAACGCCTCGCTGACGAAAAACGTTTTTGCCTGAATGGAAAAAACATGGACAAGTTGGGTGCATTAAAGATGTTCGTGGTCACCGCGCAGTTGGGCAGTTTCAGCCGCGCCGCCGAGCAGTTGGGCAAGACCCCCTCGGCCCTGACCAAGGCGGTCAACCACCTGGAAGTCGAGCTGGGCGCGCGCTTGTTCGAGCGCAGCACCCGACGGATCCTGCTGACGGAAGTGGGGCGGCTCTACCTGGAAACCGCGCGCCAGGTCCTGCAGCGGCTGGAGGAGGCCGGCGAGGAAATCGAGCAGTTGCAGCATGGCCTGCGCGGTAACCTGAAGATCACCGCGCCGCTGGCCTATGGTCAGGCCTTTCTCGACCAGGTGTGTGGCGGTTTCCTCGAGCAGTATCCGCAGATCGATCTGCAGGTGGACCTGTGCGACGAGTTCGTCAATTTGCTGGAAAGCGGCTACGACCTGGCCCTGCGCGAAGGCCATGACGACCTGCCGGGGCTGATCGCCCGGGTGGTCGGCAGCAATTGCCTGGCCTTGTGCGCCAGCCCGGCCTACCTGGCGCGCAAGGGCGTGGCGGTGACGCCGCAGACCCTGGATAAACACGAATGGCTGCTCTATCGCCATCCCTTGCTCAGCCGTGAGTTCTGGTGGGTCGAACGGGACGGGCAGCGCCTGAGCCTGCTGCAACCCCGGGCGCCACGCTTGCGCAGCGACAATTACGACCTGCTGCTGGCCAATGCCCTGGCCGGGCGCGGGCTGTTGCACACCCCGCTGTGGAGCGCCGCGCCTTACCTGGCCGACGGCCGCCTGGTGCGGGTGATGGCCGACTACGCCATCGACCCGGACTGCTTCGGGCCGCACATCCTCGCGGTCTACCCCAGCCACCGGCGGGCCACGGCCAAGGTGCTGGCGTTCATCGATTACATCAGCGCGTTCCTGGCGAGCCGTGGCCTGGGCTGACTGGCGGTTCTTGTCAGGAAAACCCGGGAAGAGTACAAATGTACTCCATGACCACTTTATCTCCCCGCCGCAGTGCCATCCTGACCTTTATCCGCGAGCGCATCGCCGAACATGGCCAGCCCCCGAGCCTCGCTGAAATCAGCGAGGCTTTCGGCTTCGCCTCGCGCAGCGTGGCGCGCAAGCATGTCGTGGCCCTGACCGAGGCCGGCTTCATCGAGGTCAACCCCCATCAGGCCCGAGGCATCCGCCTGCTCAACCAGCCGCCGCGCCCCGAGTTGCTGGAGATCCCGGTGCTCGGCCGGGTCGCCGCCGGCCTGCCGATCGGCGCCGATGCCGAGGTGCACAACCGCTTGCTGCTCGACCCGGCGCTGTTTTCCCGTACTCCCGATTACCTGCTGCGGGTCCAGGGCGACTCGATGATCGAGGACGGCATCCTCGACGGCGACCTGGTGGCGGTGCGCCGCGACAGCGAGGTGCGCAACGGCCAGATCGTGGTGGCGCGGCTGGATGGCGAAGTCACCATCAAGCGTTTCGAACGCCTGGCCGATGGCGTGCGTTTGCTGCCGCGCAACCCGGCCTATGCCCCGATCCTGGTCGGCGAGGACCGGGACCTGGCCATCGAAGGGGTGTTCTGTGGCCTGGTGAGGCAAGGCTGATGGGCGCCGTCGTGGCACTGGAGACGCTGTTCAATGCCGGCCGGGTGTGGAAGGGCCGCCCGACGGCGCCTGCCGCCAGCCTGCAACCCACCGGCCACGCCATGCTGGATGCGGCCTTGCCCAGCGGCGGCTGGCCGGAAGCGGCGCTGACGGAAATCCTTATCGCCGCCCAGGGCGTCGGCGAGTTGCAACTGGTGTGGCCGACCCTGGCCCGGCTCTCGGCCGCCGGCGAGCGCATCGTGCTGGTGGCGCCGCCCCATGTGCCGTATCCCCAGGCCTGGCAGAGCGCCGGGGTCGACCTGCGCCAGCTGTCGGTGATCCAGGCCGGCGAACGGGACGCCCTGTGGGCCGCCGAGCAGTGCCTGCGCTCGGGCAGTTGCGGGGCCGTGCTGTGCTGGCCGCAACAGGCCGACGACCGCGCCTTGCGGCGGTTGCAGGTGGCGGCCGAGACCGGCCAGACCCTGGCCTTTGCCTACCGTCTCCTCAAGGAAGCCATCAACCCTTCGCCGGCGGCCCTGCGCCTTGCGGTGGAGGCCCGGCCGGCGCAGTTGCGGATACTCAAGTGCCGCGGCGGCCTGGCCCATGCGGCGCCGATCGCCTTCGCCCCGGGCCACTGAGGTTGCCATGCGCTGGGTCTGTATTCTGTTCCCGCAATTGGCGCTGGACGCGGTGCTGCGCCAGCGCCCCGAACCGGACGCCGCGCTGGCGCTGCTCAGCGGGACGCCGCAGCGCCGGGTGATCCAGGCGGTGAATGCCGCCGCCCGCGAGCTGGGGTTACGGCCCGGGCAGTCGTTGAGCGCCGCCCAGGCCCTGAGCAAGCACTTCGCCAGCGCCGAATACGACGCCGACGAAATCGCCCATTGGCAGCAGTTTCTCGCGGCCTGGGCCTACCGTTTCAGTTCCCAGGTCAGCCTTCATTACCCGCGTACCCTGGTGTTCGAGATCGAGTCGAGCCTGGGCCTGTTCGGCCCCTGGCCGCAGCTGGAGGCGCGCCTGCGCCAGGAGCTGAACGAGCTGGGCTTTCGCCACCGCATCGTCAGTGCGCCGAATCCGGCGGCGGCCCGGGTGCTGGCCAATGCCTACGACGGGCTGGCGGTGACGGACCTGGAGCAATTGCGCCAGGCCCTGGGGCACATGCCCGTGGAGCGCCTTGGTTTGCCGCCGGGCGCGGCCACAGCCCTATCGCGCATGGGGCTGCGCACCTTCGCCCAGCTTCGCGGGCTGCCCCGGGACACCCTGGCCCGGCATTTCGACGCGGGCCTGCTCAAGCACCTGGATACTCTGTTGGGCGAGCGTTCCCTGGCGCTGGCGTTCTATCAGCCGCCGGACCGTTTCGATCTGCGCATCGAATTGAATTTCGACGTGCTGTCCCACCAGGCCCTGCTGTTTCCCCTGCGCCGCCTGGCCAGCGATCTGGCGGCGTTTCTCTGTGGCCGTGACAGCGGGGTGCAGCGCTTCGACCTGCACCTGGAACATGTCGAGCTGCCCGACACCCTGATCAAGGTCGGCCTGCTCAGCGCCGAACGCGAGCCGGCGATGCTGTTCGAACTGGCGCGCGGGCGCCTGGAGCAGGTCCAGGTGCCGGCACCGGTGCGTGGCGTGCGTCTGGTGGCCGAGGATTTGCCGCGCTTCGTGCCGCAGCACCGCGAGCTGTTCGACGAACGTCCGCAGCAGTCCCTGCCCTGGGAGCAGTTGCGCGAGCGCCTGCGCGCTCGCCTGGGGGACGAGGCGGTGCATGGCTTGCGTTTCCACGCTGACCACCGTCCCGAATGCAGCTGGCAACCGGTCGGCGACAGCCAGGCCTACCCGCTGCTGCCCGGACCCCGGCGCCCGGGCTGGCTGTTGCGCGAGCCGCTGGCGTTGCAGGAGGGGGCGGCGCGCATCCTCATGGGGCCGGAGCGCATCGAGTCCGGCTGGTGGGACGGCGGCGACGTGCGCCGCGACTATTACCTGATCGAAACCCGTGGCGGCCAGCAGGGCTGGGCGTATCGCCCGGTGGGCGAGGCGGGGCCCTTGCTGTTGCAGGGCTGGTTCGCATGAAGGGCTACGCCGAACTGCACTGCCTGTCGAACTTCAGTTTCCAGCGCGGTGCCTCCAGTGCCCGCGAGCTGTTCGAGCGGGCGGCGACCCAGGGCTACCAGGCCCTGGCGATTACCGACGAGTGCAGCCTGGCCGGCATCGTCCGGGCCTGGCAGGCCTCGAAGGACTGCAATCTACCGCTGATCGTCGGCAGCGAAATGCGCCTCGACGACGGCCCGAGGCTGGTGCTGCTGGTGGAGAACCTGGAGGGTTATCAGGTCCTGTGCCGGCTGATCACTCGCGGCCGGCGCCGGGCGCAGAAGGGCCAGTACCAGCTGCTGCGCGAAGACTTCGAGCAGCCCTTGCCTGGGCTGTTGGCCCTGTGGCTGGCGGATGCTCAACCACAGGGTGAGCGGCAAGAGGCCGGGCGCTGGTTGCAGCAGGTGTTCGCCGACCGGCTGTGGCTGGCCGTGGAGCTGCACTGCGGCCAGGACGACCAGCAGCGCCTGGGCCAGTTGCTGGCGCTGGCCCGGGAGCTGGGCATTGCCGCCGTGGCCTGCGGCGATGTGCATATGCATGTGCGTGGGCGCCGGGCCTTGCAGGACACCATGACCGCGATCCGCCATCACGTGCGGGTGGCCGAGGCCGGCCAGCGCCTGCACCCCAATGGCGAGCGGCATTTGCGCAGCCTCGAGGCGTTGCGGAGCCTTTATCCGCCGGCCCTGCTGGAAGAGTCGCTGAGGATCGCCGAGCGCTGCCATTTCGACCTCGGGCAACTGCGCTACCAGTACCCCCGGGAGCTGGTGCCGCAAGGGCAGACGCCCACCGGCTGGCTGCGCGAACTGACCGAGCGCGGCATCGTCAAGCGCTGGCCCGGGGGCGCCAAGCCCAAGGTGCTCAAGCAGATCGACGATGAATTGGCGCTGATCGCCGAGCTGGGTTACGAGAGCTATTTCCTCACGGTGCACGACATCGTCAGTTTTGCCCGCGGCCAGTCGATCCTCTGCCAGGGTCGGGGCTCGGCGGCCAACTCGGTGGTGTGTTTCGCCCTGGGCATCACCGAGATCGACCCGGACCGTTCGACCCTGCTGTTCGAGCGTTTTCTCTCCCGCGAGCGCAACGAGCCGCCGGATATCGACGTGGACTTCGAGCACGAGCGCCGCGAGGAAGTCCTGCAGTACGTGTTCCAGCGTTACGGCCGCCATCGCGCCGCGCTGACCGCGGTGGTCAGCACCTACCATGGCGCCGGCGCGGTGCGCGATGTGGCCAAGGCCCTGGGCCTGCCGCCGGACCAGGTCAACGCCCTGGCCGATTGCTGCGGCCATTGGAGCGATACGCCGCCGACCGTCGAGCGCCTGCTGGAGGCTGGTTTCGACCCGGACAGCCCGGTGCTGCGCCGGGTCCTGAGCCTGACCGGGCAACTGATCGGCTTTCCCCGGCACCTGTCCCAGCACCCCGGCGGCTTCGTGATTTCCGAACAGCCGCTGGACACCCTGGTGCCGGTGGAAAACGCGGCCATGGCCGAACGCACCATCATCCAGTGGGACAAGGACGACCTGGACGCGGTCGGGCTGCTCAAGGTGGACGTGCTGGCGCTGGGCATGCTCAGTGCGATTCGCCGCTGTTTCGACCTGGTCCATGGCTATCGGGGCCAGCGGCTAAGCCTGGCCAGCATCCCCGCCGAGGACCCGGCCACCTACGAGATGATCGGCCGCGCCGACACCATCGGCGTGTTCCAGATCGAGTCGCGGGCGCAGATGTCGATGCTGCCCAGGCTCAAGCCGAAGAACTTCTACGACCTGGTGATCGAAGTGGCCATTGTCCGGCCGGGGCCGATCCAGGGCGGCATGGTCCATCCGTATCTGCGCCGGCGTAAGGGCGAGGAGGAGGTGACCTATCCCTCCGAGGAACTGAAAGAGGTGCTGCAGCGAACCCTGGGCGTGCCGCTGTTCCAGGAACAGGTGATGCAGATCGCCATTGTCGCCGCCGACTACACCCCCGGCGAGGCCGACCAGTTGCGCCGCTCCATGGCCGCCTGGAAACGCCACGGTGGCTTGGAGCCCCATCGCCTGCGCCTGCGCGACGGCATGCGCGCCAATGGCTACAGCGACGAATTCGCCGCGCAGATCTTCGAGCAGATCAAGGGCTTTGGCAGCTACGGTTTTCCCGAATCCCACGCCGCCAGTTTCGCCTTGCTGACCTATGCCAGTTGCTGGCTCAAATGCCACGAGCCGGCGGCCTTCGCCTGCGCCCTGATCAACAGCTGGCCCATGGGTTTCTACAGCCCCGACCAGATCCTCCAGGACGCGCGCCGGCACGATCTGGCGATTCGCCCGGTGGACGTGCGCGCCAGCGCCTGGGATTGCAGCCTGGAGCCGCTGCCTGGCGCGCAGCCGGCGTTGCGCCTGGGGCTGCGGATGATCAAGGGCTTTCGCGAAGACGACGCGCGGCGCATCGAGGCGGCGCGCCAGTGCGCGCCCTTTGTCGACATCACCGACCTCGGGCAGCGGGCGCGCCTCGACAGCCGCGCCCAGGAGCTGCTGGCCGATGCTGGCGCCCTGCGTGGGTTGGCCGGGCACCGGCATCGGGCGCGCTGGGAGGTGGCGGGGGTGCAGCAACAGCTCGGCCTGTTCGCCGGCTTGCCGCGCCAGGAAGAAACGCCCGTGGCCTTGCCGCGGCCGACGGTCGGCGAAGACCTGCAGGCCGATTACCTGAGCGTCGGCACCACCCTCGGGCCCCATCCGCTGGCCTTGTTGCGTAGCGAACTCAAGTCCCGGCGCTGCCGCAGTTCCCGCGAGCTGCTGGAGATCGAGCACGGGCGCCCGGTGAGCATCGCCGGGCTGGTCACCGGGCGCCAGCGGCCGGGCACCGCCAGCGGCGTGACCTTCGTCACCCTGGAAGACGAGTTCGGCAACGTCAACGTGGTGGTCTGGCGCGACCTGGCCGAACGCCAGCGCAAGGTCCTGGTCGGCGCGCAGTTGCTCAAGGTCGACGGCACCCTGGAAACCGAAGGCGAGGTCCGCCACCTGATCGCCGGCCGCCTGAGCGACCTCAGCGACCTGCTGAGCGGCATCACCATCCGCAGCCGGGACTTTCGCTGATCCAGGCGGTCTGCCTGGCATGATGGCCATTTGTCCTGCAATCGCGAAAATGCGGTGAAACCATCCGCGTGGCCTGTGCTCCAAACCTTGAGTCCCTGTCCGTGGCGTTCGGGTTGCGGGCAGAGAATGTCGTCATTCAATCGTGTTCACTGGGTCAAGCGATGTCGTTCTTATCCGATCCACATGGCTGTCAGGGCTGGAAAGGCGAGATGGCCGCACGCATCCAGGCGTTCGACTGGTCTGTCACCGAGCTGGGGGCGCTGGACCGCTGGGCATCGAGCCTGTGCAGTGCGGTGCAACTGCTGCTGGCCTCGCCGGTGCCGCTGGTCATGCTCTGGGGCCGCTCGGGCTACATGATCTACAACGATGCCTATGCCGAATTCGCCGGCGGCCGGCATCCGTACCTGCTCGGCTGCCAGGTGGAGCAGGGCTGGCCGGAAGTGGCGGATTTCAACCGCCATGTGCTGGACACCTGCCTGGCGGGAGGGACCCTGTCGTACCGCAACAAGGAGCTGGTGCTGCTGCGCAACGGCCAGCCGGAACATGTCTGGATGGACCTCTACTACAGCCCGGTGGCCGGCGACGACCAGGCGCCGGCCGGGGTCATGGCGATCGTGGTCGAAACCACCGCCCATGTGCTGTCCGAGCAACGCCGCCAGGAAGTCGAGAACGCCTACCGCGCGGAAAACGAACGGGTGCAACTGGCGCTCAATGCCGGGGCACTGCTGGGTTCCTTTGTCTGGGACATCAAGGCTGATCGGCTGTCGGGCGACGAGCGTTTTGCCCGGACTTTTTCCTACCCGCTGGAGCAGCCGCTGGACGACCTGTCGATGGCGGTCGCCGACAGCCGGGTGCACCCCGAGGACCTGGCGCGGATCAAGGAACAGCTGGCCTACAGCGTGCAAAAGGGCGTGCCCTACAACACCGAATACCGCATCCGTCGAGCGGACGGCAGTTACCTGTGGGTCATGGGCTGTGGCCGTTGCGAGTTCGACGAGGCGGGGCAGGCCTTGCGTTTTCCCGGCGTGCTGATCGATATCCACGAACGCAAGATGGCCGAAGAGTCGCTGCTGCAATTGACGCGCAATCTCGAGCAGCGGGTGGCCGAGGAGGTCAACGCGCGGGTCTCGGCCGAGGAGCAGCTGCGCCAGTCGCAGAAGCTCGAGGCCATTGGCGGCATGACCGGTGGCGTGGCCCACGACTTCAACAACCTGCTGCAAGTGATCGCCGGCAACCTGCACCTGCTGGCGCGCCATGAGCCGGACAATGCCAATGTGCAGCGCCGGGTCGGCGCGGCCATTACCGCGGTCGAGCGCGGCGCCAAGCTGTCCGCGCAATTGCTCGCGTTCGCCCGGCGCCAGCCGCTGTCGCCCGAGGTCTACAACCCGTGCCGGATCCCCGACAGCCTGAGCGAGCTGCTGCAACGGGCCCTTGGCGAAAACATCGATATCGACGTGCAACTGCCCGCGCAGCCCTGGTGCATCAAGGTCGATCGCAGTCAGTTGGAAAACGCCTTGCTCAACCTGGCGATCAACGCCCGCGATGCCATGAAGGGCGAGGGCACCATCGGCATCCGTGGCGAAAATGTGGTGCTCGACCACGGTTTCTGTGCCGGCAAGGGCATCACCGCCGGCGACTACCTGTGCCTGTCGGTGGCCGATACCGGCGATGGCATGCCACCCGAGGTGCTCAAGCAGGCGTTCGAGCCGTTCTTCACCACCAAGCGCGATGGCATGGGCACCGGGCTGGGGCTGAGCATGGTGTTCGGTTTCGTCAAGCAGAGCGGCGGCCATATCGAGATGCTCAGCACGCCGGGGCAGGGCACTACGGTGCGCATGTATTTTGTCCGCAGTACCGAGCAGGAACCGGGCGCGGCGCCCCGGCGTGGGCAGCGGTCTTGCCATGGCCAGGAAACCATCCTGGTGGTGGAGGACAACGAGGACGTCCGCGCGGCGGCGGTCGAGTTGCTGGAGCACGCCGGCTACAAGGTGCTGGTGGCGGCCAATGGCGATGCGGCCATGCAGCTGTTGCTGAACGGCGCCCGGGTCGAGTTGATCTTCACCGATGTGGTGATGCCCGGCCTGATCAAAAGCACCGACCTGGCGCTCTGGGCCAAGACCCAGTCGCCGGCCGTGGCGGTGCTGTTCACCTCGGGGCATACCCGCGACATCATTTCCTGCAATCACCAGCTCAGCCCGGACACCCACCTGCTGAGCAAGCCCTACAGCCCGGACGCCCTGACCGCCATGGTCAGGTCGGTGCTGGAGGCGTGAGGCCGTAAGCCCCTCAGGGAAAAGTCCGCTGAACCTTCGATATCCACGGTTGCTCAAAACCCCGAGCCCATGCACCCTGCACCTCGGTCGGGTGGCTGCCTGTCGCCGGTGCTGGCGCCGTGGGGCTCTCTGACTTGATATCTCGTCCCGACACCTCCGATACAAGGCTGGCCCATGACTTCAGCGCGCAACATGCCTTCGCCCCAGGTTTTGTCTTCCTTGCCAGCGAACAGCTCGGGTTTTGTCAGGGTGCGCGGCGCCCGTGAACACAACCTGCGCAACGTCGACGTGGATATTCCCCGCGATGCGCTGGTGGTGTTCACCGGGGTTTCCGGTTCCGGCAAATCGTCCCTGGCGTTCTCGACCCTGTATGCCGAGGCCCAGCGCCGCTATTTCGAATCGGTGGCGCCTTACGCCCGGCGCCTGATCGACCAGGTCGGGGTACCGGATGTCGACGCCATCGAAGGCCTGCCGCCGGCGGTGGCCCTGCAACAGCAGCGCGGCACGCCGAGCACCCGCTCTTCGGTGGGCAGCGTCACCACCTTGTCCAGCCTGATCCGCATGCTCTATTCCCGGGCCGGCAGCTACCCGCCGGGGCAGCCGATGCTCTACGCCGAAGACTTTTCGCCCAACACCCCGCAGGGTGCCTGCCCCAACTGCCATGGCCTGGGCCGGGTCTACGAGGTCAGCGAGGCGTCCATGGTGCCGGACCCTTCGCTGACCATCCGCCAGCGCGCGGTGGCCTCCTGGCCCCTGGCCTGGCAGGGGCAGAACCTGCGCGACATCCTCGTGACCCTGGGCTACGACGTCGATATCCCCTGGCGCGACCTGCCTAAAGAACAGCGCGACTGGATCCTGTTCACCGAAGAAACCCCGACCGTGCCGGTGTACGCCGGGCTGACCCCGGAGCAGACCCGCGAGGCCCTCAAGCGCAAGCAGGAGCCGAGCTACATGGGCACCTTCAGCGGGGCCCGGCGCTACGTGCTGCACACCTTCACCCATTCGCAAAGCGCGCTGATGAAAAAGCGCGTGTCGCAGTTCATGCTCGGCAGCCCGTGCCCGCTGTGCGAAGGCAAGCGCCTGAAGCGCGAGGCGCTGTCGGTGACCTTCGCCGGCCTCGACATCGGCGAGCTGTCGCAGATGCCCCTGCTGCAACTGGCCGAGGTGCTCAAGCCGGTGGCCGCCCAGGCTTACCCGGAGCAGGCCGAGGAGGCCGGCGAGGTCTGGAGCCACGAGCAGACCCAGGCCGCGCGCCAACAACGGATTGCCCAGGGCGCGCCGGGGCATGTCGGAGGGCCGGATGTGCGGCATACGCCGAACCTGTCCCTGGAAAAACGCCTGGCCGCGCAACGCATCGCCCAGGACCTGCTGGAGCGGGTCGGCACCCTGACCGGCCTGGGCCTGGGGTATCTGGCCCTGGAGCGCAGCACGCCGACCCTGTCGTCCGGCGAGTTGCAGCGCTTGCGCCTGGCGACCCAGCTGGGCTCGCAGCTGTTCGGGGTGATCTACGTGCTCGACGAACCTTCGGCGGGCCTGCACCCGGCGGACGCCGAGGCGCTGTTCGAGGCCCTGCAGCAGCTCAAGGCTGCGGGCAATTCGCTGTTCGTGGTCGAGCACGACCTGCAGACCATGCGCCGCGCCGACTGGCTGATCGACGTCGGCCCGGCGGCGGGCGAGCAGGGCGGCCAGGTGCTGTACAGCGGCCCGCCAGCGGGGCTGGCCCAGGTCGCGGAGTCGCAGACCCGCGCCTACCTGTTCGCCGAGCTGGCGCCGGCCCGCCGCACCGCGCGCGAGGCCCAGGGCTGGCTGCGCCTGGAGGGCATCAGCCGCAACAACCTGAAGGACCTGAGCGCCGAATTCCCCCTCGGCTGCTTCACCGCGGTGACCGGGGTGTCGGGTTCCGGCAAGTCGAGCCTGGTCAGCCAGGCGTTGCTGGAACTGGTGGGGGCGCATCTCGGGCGGCCGCAGGGCAACGAAGAGCCGGAAGAGCTGAATCTGGAAGACGAGGCCCCGCAGGCCAGCAGCGGCGAAGTCACCGCCGGGCTGGAACGGATCAAGCGCCTGGTGCAGGTGGACCAGAAACCCATCGGCCGCACCCCGCGCTCGAACCTGGCGACCTACACCGGGCTGTTCGACCACGTGCGCAAGCTGTTCGCCGCCACCCCCGAGGCGCGCGCGCTGGGCTACGACGCCGGGCAGTTCTCCTTCAACGTCGCCAAGGGGCGCTGCCCGGCCTGCGAAGGTGAAGGCTTTGTCAGCGTCGAGCTGTTGTTCATGCCCAGCGTCTATGCGCCGTGCCCGACCTGCCACGGCGCGCGTTACAACCCGCAGACCCTGGCTATCCAGTGGCAAGGCCTGAACATCGCCCAGGTCCTGCAACTGACGGTGCAGGAGGCGGTCGAGGTGTTCGCCGGGCAGGCGAGCATCCGCCGTTCCCTGGAAGTCTTGCGCGATATCGGCCTGGGCTACCTGCGCCTCGGCCAGCCGGCCACCGAACTGTCCGGCGGCGAAGCGCAGCGGATCAAGCTGGCCACCGAGCTGCAGCGCAACCCCCGCGGCGCCACCCTGTATGTGCTGGACGAACCGACCACCGGCCTGCATCCGCGGGATGTCGATCGCCTGCTGGAGCAACTGGACAACCTGGTGCGGGCCGGCCACAGCGTGGTGGTGGTCGAGCACGAAATGCGCGTGGTGGCCCAGGCCGACTGGGTGATCGATATCGGTCCGGGTGCCGGCGACCAGGGCGGCAAATTGGTGGTCAGCGGTACCCCGCAGCAGGTGGCCAGGCACCGCAAGAGCCGCACCGCGCCGTTTCTGGCCCAGGCGCTGGGGTGAATCGCGGTCGTGTCGGTGGGGCTCTGGTCATGGCCGGTTGTGGTGTCGGGCGGTGGGTCGCGGACAGTGCCGCCGAAGGCGACGAACGGTCACTGCTGTGGTCTGATTGACGGTCGACAGACAGCGGTGGTCGAGGTCATTCTGGTAACTGGCAAGCGCGTGTAAACGGGCTTGCCACCGATCAACAAACGGAGGTGTTTCATGCCGGTGCCCCATGACCTGTACCAGGACCTGAGCTACAGCAAAGAAGACATTCAACAGCGTCGGGCCAATGACCCGCACTTGAATGCCTTGTTCGACAAATACTCCACCATTGATGATCAGGTGCTCAAAGCGGAGGCCGCGGCGGCCGCTGACGACGAACTGAAAAAACTCAAGGAAAAGCGGCTGCTGATCAAGGATGAAATCTCCGAGAAGTTGACCGCACGCTCCTGACCCCGACCCTGCCCTGGGCGAGATGTCCCGAGACTTCGGGCATCTCGCCAGGTTCTGAGCTGTAGCCACTCTCCCTTCCTGCTGTTTACGTATTTATTTCCCTGTTGCTAACCAACCCATAATGCCGCTGCCAAGGGCGCGCGACCGGCTTTGCCCGGGGCTGACCACGGCGGCGTCAGGGCGCCTTCGACAGGGCGACGCTCAGCGGCAGGCGCGCCATGTGCGTGGCCTTGAGCGAGCCGAAGTACAGGGCGTCGCCGTATTCGCGCACCGTGGTGATGGGCGCGTAGTTGCCGGCGCTGGCGTCCTGCAGGTTGGCGATGACCTGGCCCTGGGTATCCAGGCCCAGGACGAAGCCGCGTTTTTCCACCGGCTTGGGCAGCAGGGTCATGGCGCGCGCGATTATCTTGCGCACCCGTGGGTAGGGTGCGGTGCCATCGAGCAGCACGTTGCGCGGGGCGTAGAGCGCCACCCAGAAACGCCCCTGGCCGTTGAAACTGAGGTTGTCCGGCAGCCCCGGCAGGTTGTCGATGAACAGGTCGCGGGTGCCGGCCTTGGCGCCGCTGAGCCAGTAGCGGCTGATCCGGTAGGCGCCGGTTTCGTTGACCAGCACATAGGCTTCCTGGGGACCGAGGGCGATGCCGTTGGCAAACTCCAGGCCGTCCAGCAACTGTTCGGTCTGGCCGGTCTGGAAGTCATAGCGCAGCAGGCGACCGTCGCCGCCGTGCTCGATCACCGCCTCGCCATCCTGGCCGTAGCCCCAGCGGCTGGTGGCGTCGCTGAAGTAGGCATAACGCCCGGCGGCATCCACAGCCACGTCGTCGGTAAAGCCAAAGGGCAGGCCGTTGGAGGAGCTGGTGAGGGTGCTCAACTGGCCCTTGGCGTCCAGCGCCAGCAGGCCCTTGAGCGCGTCGGCGATGATCAGCCGGCCATCCGGATGGCGGGCCAGGCCCAGGGGGCGTCCGCCGGTATTGGCCAGTACCTGCAGGGCGCTGCCGTCCAGGGCGGTGCGGATCACCCGCCCGTCATGCAGGCCGCTGATCAGCGAGCCGTCCTCCAGCAGCAGGGCTTCCGGCCCTTCGATATTCAGCGCGCCCACCGCCTGCAGGCCCTTGAGCTTCTGGTTCTCGGCGTACAGGCCGCTCTTCAGCGAAGGCGCCGGCGGTGGGGTCCAGGCCAGTGGCTGGACCTTGGTCGGCATCAGCAGCAGAAAGGCGCCGATGGCGATGAGCACGACCAGCAGCAGATGGCGAAACTTGATCCGACGGGGTGCGACTGGCTTCATTGATGGCGGCTCCTGGGTGATGGGTTCAAGTCGCACGCTGCGGCGCGACGCCGGCGCCCAGGGGAATCGCCCTTTGCGCCACTTCGCACAAGGCTAGCAGGGAGTCGGCGGACTCCCGTTCTATCCGCCCTCTGAATAACAGGCGATTGCCCAGGCGCATCAGCAGGCCGTCGAAGCGGTATTCCAGGGTGCGGATAAAACGCGTGTGGTGGGCGTCCAGCGCCTGGCACTCATAGGTCACCACCAGTTCCAGGCCATGATCGCCCCTGGCCGCGGCACGCCAGCGAAGCCCCGGCAGGTACTCGTCGACCCGCCAGCTCAGGTGCCCGCTGCGCCCGCCGGCGTGGATGTCTTCCTCGAAGCGCGCGCCGGCGGGCAGGGCTCCGGCCGGCCCCTGGACCTTCAGCGACGACGGGTGCCACTCCGGCCAGCGGCTGGAGGCGCTGGCGTAGTCGAGCAGGGCCACCGGGTTGCGTGGAATATCGATCTGATGCTGCATGCGGGTCATGGACGAGGACCTTTTCGATAGCGAGGAGGTTGCGGGTTCCGGCTCCCAGTACAGGGTGCCGAACAGGTAATCCATCAGCGGCAGGACAATGTTGAAATTGCGCTCCTGCATCAGCTCGCGGCGGTGATGCAGCTCATGCAGGCGGCGCATCTGGCGAATCCACGGCAGCCGCGCCAGCGGGTGCCCGGCCGGCAGGTGTTCGCAGGCATGGAACACCTCGTAGGCCAGGTAGCCGATCAGGGTGCAGCTGGCGAACAGCGCCGCGACATTGGCATTCCAGAACTTCAGCAGCCACCACAGCGGCAGGGCGAACAGCAGGCTGTGGACCACGATCAGCCAGGCCGGGAACAGGATCACCCGCCAGTCCCGGGGGCCGTCGTAGGTCATGTATCCCGGCACGAAGAAGCTGTGATGGTCGCCGCTGTGGCGGGCGTAGAACATCCGCGCGAAGGCCTGCTTGTGGTGGCCCAGCCAGCGGTGCACGACATAGATGCACAGGTTGAAGAACAACAGCGCCACCGGCACCGCCAGCCACTCCAGCGGCTGCACCTGGTGCAGGGTGCTCCACAGCAGGGCGATGCACGCCATGCCGTAGGCCAGCACGAAACCGCCGTGCAGCCACGGGTTGTAGCGCGGATGAACCGCGGCGCGGTAACGCTCGCGAAATGCCAGGGTGGTTTGCCTCAAGGCCGTTCTCCTGTGGGTTTTGTTGTTCTTATTGACAGAAGATTAGTCCTGCTCGAATTATCCAGCTAATGGATATTCGGAATGGGCATTATTCATGAAGCTGAATTTGCGGCACCTGGATCTCAACCTGTTGCTGGTGTTCGACGCGCTGATGCAGGAGCAGAACCTGTCCCGCGCGGCGGTGCGCCTGAACCTCAGCCAGCCGGCCGTGAGCAACGCCCTGGCGCGCCTGCGCAGCCAGCTCGACGAGCCGCTGTTCATCCGCACCGCCCGGGGCATGCAGCCGACGCCTCGGGCCCATGTGCTGCACGGCTCGGTGCGCCAGGCCCTGCGCCTGTTGCAGGAAGGCCTGGACCCGAGCAGCGAGTTCGACCCGGTGGCGTCCGATCAGACCTTTACCCTGTCGATGAACGACTACGCCCAGGCGCGCCTGCTGCCGGCACTGTCGCGGCGCCTGCAAAGCGCCGCGCCCAAGGTCCGCCTGGCGGTGCGCAGCGATGCCGCCGACTCCCTGCCGGCCTGGCTGACCACCGGAATGCTCGACCTCGCGGTGGACTACCTGTACTTCGACGATCCCGACCTTTGCTACCAGCCGCTGCTGGAAGAACAGTTGGTGGTGATCGGCCGTATCGACCACCCGGCCTTCGAGCCGCAGCTCAGTCTCAAGGCCTATGAACAGAGCCTGCACGTGGCGATTCCGGACCGGGGCGGGCGCGGCTCGCCGCTGGAAATCGTCCTCGGCTCGGCCAAGGTCCAGCGCCATGTGCAGCTGTTCGTCCCGCATTACCTGAGCATCCCGTTGATTGTCGCCCAGTCGGACTTGCTGGGCACGGTGCCGCGGCGCCTGGCGGAGCACTTCTGCGCGCTGATGCCGATCCGCATCGCCGAGCTGCCGCTGGTGGCGCCGCCGGTGCAGGTCAGCCTGATCTGGCATCGCCAGCAGGAGCGGGTTCCGGGGCATCGCTGGCTGCGCGAGGAGATCATCGCGCTGGCCGCCCGGTTCGCGGGGCAGCCGGAGCTGTCCGGGCATTGATGACAAAAAACCAACAAAAGATTAAGACAGGTCTGATTGGCATCGCGGATGTCGTCTGTATCCTTTGGGGCCCGCTTGATGAGCAGCCGTGCTGACTCAAAGGCGCCAACCCATTGGAGATTGCATGCGTCACTCGATTCTGAACATTGCCCTGGCAGCCAGCTGCCTCTTTGGCTTGGCCGGGCAGACCGCCATGGCAGCGGTGGATGCCAGCCAGTACGTGGAGCTCAAGGATGCCGTGCCGCAGGTCGCGCCCGGCAAGATCGAAGTGGTGGAACTGTTTTCCTACGGCTGCGGCCACTGCTACAACCTCGAAGCCTCGATCAACCCCTGGGCGGCCCAGCTTCCCGAGGACGTGAACTTCGTCAAGCTGCCGGCCATGTTCGGTGGGATCTGGGATGTCTACGGCCAGCTGTACCTGACCCTGGCGACCATGGAGGCCAGGCCCGAAGCGCACCACGCGGTATTCGAGGCGATCCACGGCGGCAACCGCCTGAAAACCCCCGAGGCCATGGCCGAACTGCTCAAAGGGCAGGGCGTCGACCCGGCGAAGTTCCTCGCCACCTACAACTCCTTCGCCGTGCAGGCCAAGGTGATGGACGCGAAAAAGCGCACCGCGGCCTACCAGGTCACCGGCGTACCTTCGCTGGTGGTGGACGGCAAGTACCGCTTTGGCATGACCAGCGACGGCGCCAAGGGCCTGTTCGCGGTGGCGGACCAGTTGATCGCCCAGGTGCGGGCGGCGAAGTAAGCGCTTGATCCCCTGGCCACTGTCGAGCCTGCCGGGCTCGGCAGCGGCGTCGATACCGCCTGCGCCCTGATGGCTGTGCCTGACCTTGTCCAGCCACTAAGCTGACGACAGCCATGCCGCAACCATAGAGGGGAGGAACCCATGATTCTGTGCAAACGCGCCTACGAGCCGGCGAGCCCCGACGACGGTTACCGGGTGCTGGTGGACCGGCTGTGGCCGCGCAACTGTCGCAAGGAGCAGTTGCTGCTGGATGAGTGGTTGAAAGACCTGGCGCCGTCTACCGAATTGCGCCGTGCCTTCAAGTCCGGCGAGTTGGATTTCGCCACCTTCCGCAGCCGTTACCGCCAGGAACTGACAGCCCGCCCCGAGCATTGGTGGGCGTTGCTGGAATGCGCGCAAAAGGGTTGCTTGACCCTGGTGTACTCGGCGCACGATGAAGTGCACAACAATGCCCGGGTGCTGGCCGAGTGGCTGGAGGACGAGTTGGACCGGCAGGGCGAGGGGAGTTCGCCAGTGTGTTACGCGCACCGGTCGCCGCCTGAATGAAGGCGCTGCGCTTCAGGGGTGCTTCAACATCACATAAGCCTCGCCGCCGCGCCGGTCGTGCATCAGCAGGAAGGTCTGCCGGTCGAGGGTGATTTTCGCCGGCAGGTGCTGCGCCACCGGGGTGCTGGAGAATTGCTCGGCCAGCTTGAGAAATTGCGCGGTCAGGGTCTTGTCCCGTTGCGACGGCGTAGTCACCGCGCATTGCTTGCCTTTCTGTACCTGGACCCCAAGGCTGTGGTCCGCCCTCAGTCCCATCCGCGCATAGCCGGCATCGTCCAGCCTGGCGATGCCATAGCCCTTGGCCGCGTTGTCGGCCCCGGCGAAGGAGGGCGCGGATTTCAGGCAGATATCTCGAAAGGCCAGCACGCCTTCGGCGATGGCCGCCGCTTCCTTGTCGATGACTTCGGGCGGGCTGGAGCAGCCGGTCAACAGGGCCAGGGCCAGGCTCAGAGGGCTCAGGATCGTGCGGTTCATCGGACCTCCCAGGCAATCACGGGGCATGCTTATTAGCCTAGCCAAGCTTCTGCCGGCGGGAGGGCCTTGGCGACGGGAGTCTTATAGGCGTCGCTGAAAGAAGCGGCTCAGTTGAACCCGACCGACCATCGGTTCACTGTTTCCGGCTCATGGCGATGGCTCGGGTCGGTTTCGTAATTGCACCGGGGGCCGCTGCAGGAATGCTCCAGGCTGATCGGTGCCTTGAACTCCAGGTGGAACTTGCTGGGTTCCGGTTTCGCCGCCGGGGTGACCGTTGCTTCTGTCAGGGCTGGCATCGGGTAGCTCAGGTCCAGGCCTTCGGCCTGTGCTGGCAGGGCCAATACACAGAGCACAAGGCTCGCCAGGAGGGTGTTGTCGCTGGACATCATGGGTACCGCGTTTACACAAAAGGGTTGCCGAGTATAACGAACGCCTCCCCGGAAATTTAAGCCGAAGGCTCTATCACGGGCCTTGTGCGGCAACGGGGCGCGGTTGGCGCCTCGCACCATGAAACATTTGTCATGGGCCGCCGGTGCTGCCAGCCCCTACACTGGCTTTGACCTCCATGGCTCACGGACATCCCCATGACAGCAGCAGCGGCGGCAAGCATCCTCGAAACGGTCGAAGGCCAGCGCCTCAATGGCCCGGCGGGCGAACCCTGGCGCGAGTGGGGGCCGTACTTGAGCGAGCGGCAGTGGGGCACGGTGCGCGAGGACTACAGCGCCGACGGCGATGCCTGGGCTTACTTGCCCCACGACCATGCCCGCAGCCGGGCCTACCGCTGGGGCGAGGACGGGCTGGCGGGGTTCTCCGACAAGGCCCAGCACTGGTGCCTGGGGCTGGCCCTGTGGAACGAGCGCGACAGCATTCTCAAGGAGCGCCTGTTCGGCTTGAACAACGCCGAGGGCAATCACGGCGAAGACGTCAAGGAGTTGTATTTCTACCTCGATGGCGTGCCCAGCCATGCCTATATGCGCATGCTCTACAAATACCCGCAGGCGGCCTTTCCCTATGAAGACCTGCTGCGGGAAAACGCCCGGCGCGGCCTGGACGACACCGAGTACGAGATCCTCGACACCGGGGTGTTTGAGGACGATCGCTACTTCGACGTGACGGTGGAGTACGCCAAGCACGCGGTCGACGACATCTTCATGCGGGTCACGGTGCACAACCGTTTTTATCAGCCGGCGCGCCTGCGGGTCTTGCCCCAGGTATGGGCGCGCAACACCTGGAGCTGGGGCGGCGATTCGCGCAAGCCGAGCCTGCGCCTGCAGGGCGAGCAGCTGCTGGCCCGGCATCCGCGCTGTTCGCCGATGCAGGTCACGGCCTGGGGGCCGGAGCGTTGCGAGTGGCTGTTCTGCAACAACGAAACCAACTTCCCGAAGCTCGATGGCCTCGCCACGCCCGGCCCGTTCAAGGATGGGATCAATGACTATCTGCTGGGAGGTGCCAGCACCGTCATTGCCCGCGACGGCGGAACCCGCGCTGCCGCCCACTTCACCCTGGAGCTGGCCGGGCTGGAGAGTAAAAGCCTGTATCTGCGCTTCGCCCCGGCCGGTTCGGCCCAGGTCAGCGCCAGGCGCCTGTTCGAACAGCGGCGGGCCGAGGCCGACGCGTTCTACGCCGCGCTGCAACAGGGCATCGCCGATGCCGACGCGCGCAATGTCCAGCGCCAGGCCCTGGCCGGGCTGCTGTGGTCCAAGCAACTCTACGATTTCGACGTCAACCGCTGGCTCGACGGCGACCCTGGTCAGCCCGCGCCACCGGCATCCCACGCCCATTTGCGCAACAGCCATTGGCGGCACCTGGCGAACCTCGACATCGTGGCCATGCCCGACACCTGGGAATACCCCTGGTACGCCTCCTGGGACCTGGGTTTCCAGGCGGTGGCCCTGGCTTTGATCGATCCGGGGTTCGCCAAGCACCAGCTGCTGCTCCTGGTCAAGGACCGCTTCATGCATCCCAATGGGCAGTTGCCGGCCTACGAGTGGCGCTTCGACGACGCCAACCCGCCGGTGCATGCCTGGGCCAGCTGGCGGGTGTACCTGCGGGAAAAGGCCCTGACCGGCCGGGGCGACATGGACTTTCTCGAGCGGGTCTTCCATAAGCTGCTGCTGAACTTCGCCTGGTGGGTCAACCGCAAGGATGCCGAAGGGCGCAACCTGTTCCAGGGCGGTTTCCTCGGCCTCGACAACATTGCACTGTTCGACCGCTCGGCACCCTTGCCGCCGGGCTACACCCTGGACCAGGCCGACGGCACCGCCTGGGTCGCGGCCTATGCCCTGGACCTGATGCGCATCGCCCTGGAGCTGGCCAAGCGCAACCCGGTGTACGTGGATATCGCGGTGAAGTTCTTCGAGCACTTCCTGTACATCGCCGGGGCCATCAACCGGCTGGACGATGGCGACGCAGGGCTGTGGGACGAGCAGGACCGGTTCTTCTACGACGTGCTGCACCGCCCCGACGGCGGCAACGAACCGCTGCGCCTGCGCTCCATCGTCGGCCTGATGCCGCTGTTCGCCGTGCAGGTGCTGGAGCAGCGCGAGCACGAAGGCTTGCCCGGGCTGCGCGAGCGTTTGCTGGGGTTCATGCACCATCGGCCGGACCTGGCCCGCCTGGTGTCGCGCTGGAACGAGCCGGGGCAGGGCAATCGCCTGTTGCTCGCGCTGTTGCGCGGCGAGCGCACCAAAGACCTGCTCACGCGCATGCTCGACGAGGCCGAGTTTCTCTCCGACTTCGGTATCCGTTCGCTGTCCAGGGTCTTCGCCGAACACCCCTTTGCCCTGCAGGTCGACGGTCACCAACTGTGCGCCCGTTATGCGCCGGCCGATTCCGACTCACGGCTGTACGGCGGCAACTCCAACTGGCGCGGGCCGCTGTGGATGCCGATCAACTACATGCTGATCGAGTCGCTGCGCGAGTTTCATCGCTACTACGCCGACAACTTCTCGGTGGAATACCCCAGCGGTTCCGGCTACCTGGCGTCCCTGGAGGAGGTCGCCGACAGCCTGAGCCAGCGCCTGACCCGCCTGTTCCTGCGCGACGAGGACGGGCGCCGCCCGTCGATGTGCGCCTACGCGCAGTTGCAGGCCGATCCCCGGGACCGGGATCTGCTGCTGTTCCATGAGTACTTCCACGGCGACACCGGCCGCGGCCTGGGGGCCAGCCACCAGACCGGCTGGACGGCGCTGGTGGCGTTGTTGCTGCAGCCTTTGAACTGAAGGGCTTGTCGCCAGGATCTATGTTCCAGAGCTTGTGGTATTACAAGATTAGAAGTTCCTTAAGTGCGGTTCTATGTAGTACTCGACCAAACTGGCGATGCGCTTTTTATTGAAGAGTGTCTGGCTATCGGCGGCTTCTTTTTGCAGTATCAACTTAACGGCCTTCAGCCATGGACGCTCCTGGTTGATATCAATAGGGGTAAAGCGATAACGACTGTCGAACGCGAGCAGCACTTTTTGTTGTTGGGCAGGCGGTAACCCCAATAGCTTTCTGACAAAGATCTCTGGCTCGATAAGTAGCAGGACATGAGTAAAAACATGCTCGCCGCTTTTTACGCTAGCGTAGGAGATTTTTCTGGCGTAGGTGTCGGGTGCGTTTTGCATATCTGCCAATAGGCTATCGATTATTACGGGATAGCTCGACTGTATGATTGCGTTGTTTTTCTCTACCAAGTGTTCGAAGAAAACTTCGCACTCTTCGGACTTTTCACCATTTATGAGTGAGCGCAGGTTATTGAAGATGTTGTAGTTTCTACCTTCCAGATGTTCGTGTGTCAGTGTATTGAGTTTTCCATCGGCATAGAGGTCGTCGATGTATTTCTTGCCTTCTTCGAGCACCTGCTTGGTGTCCTCCTGGATAAGCTGTTGGCTGGACAGCCATAGGCGAAGCCTGAAAGTCATCAATAGGTCATCAGTTTCAATAAAGGCTCGTTGCTGGTATTGAAAACTGAAAGCAGACAAAGCCTTGTGGAACTGTTCTTCACTCCTTGCGAAGGCATTCAGCAACGTATCAAGAGCGGATTCATTCTCGTTATTTGCAAAGTATCTCGAACTGTCAAGGGAAAGCCTTATGTTGGGTGCTCTGAAAACACCCTTCACCAGCATATTGGCCAGGTCTTCATTGGTCAGTAACGAGTCGCGAATATCTACATTCGGATAGCGCAGTTCAAGTCGTTCAAAGGGAGAAAGGTCCTCCAGATTCTTGCTATGGTTTCGTGCAAAGCTCGGAACGTGTCCAGGGCGCTGGGCGATGTCTTCTTCCTGCAACTCTCCGGCCTTGAACGCGAAAGCCAGCGGCAGGATCAAGTTTATGCAGGCGAGCATGGCATCGGGGTGAGATCGATGTTTCTCGTCTAATAGGCTGAAAAAGCGTTCAAAATCCCATATCGATTGTTGAAGAGTACGTAAGTTGTTCAAGTTATGTTGATTGTAGAGTTGTTGAATCGTATTGGCGTGCTGTGCAAGAAGCTCTTGGAGAGATACAGACTTCAGCTTGGATATGAATTGCGTGAAGGCATCCTGCAGAGAAGGTTGCACAGCTAAAGTCTTTCCAACCAACTTCTCGCGAATGCGTTGATAGCTTTCTGGTTTTTTGATTTCTTTCTCATTGGCGATAATCAGAACCTTTTTGTCTTTGTGTTCGACGAACTCATTTATGTAGCCCAGTACATTGTTGATAGGGATTTCACACCGTTCGAGGTCGTCGAATATATAGATGTCTTTCTTGAATTTTTTGAAGAACAGTTTTCTGCTCAGGTCGGTTTCGACGCTGACATAACTGAGTGCTGATCTTCCTATGCTCTCAACCAGTTTTGCAGGAGCACTGTCTAGAAACTTGTGGGTGTCTGTAAATATCCGATCATCGATTTCAGTGGTTGAAGTCAGTCCATACAAACTCACATAGGTATATTGTTCCGAGGAAATTTCACGATCTTTGAGGAATGAGCGCAGCAGATAGGTCTTTCCTACGCCCCAGGCGCCATTAAGCATCACCGCATAACGGGGCGGCTCATCACGAGTGAGGTAATAGTCCAGATAGTCATCAATATGCTGATTGCTGGTGTTTCGTCTTGAACCGTCCATGTATTCAAATGCTCTTATCTACGAGGTGTTGGAGGGAGGCTGCCGGAGTTTACTCAAGTGCTGCAACAATGCCACTACGGTGCCTGGCATCTGCCACCGCCCAATCCTCGATCAACCGCTGCGGGGTGCAGCAGGTCTTGCGCTTGTAGACGAAGCTGGCGCATTTCTCGGCGAAGCCGTGGCGGTTCTGCACCATGTCCAGGTGCATCTGTTCCAGCTCGGCGTTGCGGCAGTGCTGCATCAGTTGCGGGTCGGCATTGGCCTTGCGCTCGCGCAGGGCCTGGTATTTCGGCTCGGTCAGCACGGCGTTGGCCCGTTGCAGCAGCCACAGGCTGAACTCGTCGGGGCAACGCGGGCCGACTTCCTGGACCATGCCCATCTGCAGGGCCTGGAAGGCGTTGATCGGCAGGCATTCGTCAGTGAGCTTGTTCGCCATGGCGTGGCCGACGGCGCGGGGCAGGCTGTAGGTCCAGTATTCCGAGCCGTACAGGCCCATGCTCTTGTAGTGCGGGTTATAGACGGTATTGGCCCGGGCCAGCACCACATCGGCCGCCAGCGCCAGCATCAGGCCGCCGGCCCCGGCATTGCCGGTCAGGCCGCTGACCACCAGCTGGCGGGCGCTGAGCAGCTCCTTGCAGACGTCGTCGATGGCCTGGATATTGTTCCAGGCCTCCAGGCCCGGTACCGGCGCAGCCTGGATCACATTGAGGTGCACGCCGTTGCAGAACGCGCCACGCCCGCCCTTGAACAGCAGCACTTTGGTGTCCCGGGCCTTGGCCCATTGCAGCGCGCTGACCAGGCGCCGGCAGTGCTCGGTGCTCATGGCGCCGTTGTAGAACTCGAAGGTCAGTTCGCCGACGTGGCCCGACTCGCGGTAGCGGATCGGCTGGTAGGCCTCGTCGCTGAACGGTTCGCTGGCGACCGACCAGTCCAGGTGGGGCACGCCGTCCAATTGGCCGGCCAGCACATGGCGGGCCGGCAGCTTGAAGTGTTCGGTGCCCGGGCGGGCCTTGCGTTTGAGCGAGCCGATCCACAGGCTGCGGTCGCCGCAGGCCACCAGCACCGCATCGTCGTGCACCGCCAGCAGCTCGCCGGGGGTGCCGCTGCGGCTATCCAGGTGCGCGTCATACAGGTAGTACTGCCCGCCGGCGAGGCTGGCCAGGACTCCGGGCTGGCCGTCGGCGGCGTCTATGCAGCGCTTGATGAAGTGGGCGCTGTCGTGCCAGCTGAAGCTGCGGTCGTCCTGTTTCATGTTCGGTTGCAAGCGGCCGCGCACTTGCGGCTGGCTGTAGTCCAGGGGCACCGGGACGAAGTCGCTGCCGAATTTTTCCACCACATCGCGGATGCAGTAGATCGCCGCGTCGGCCACCGGCCCGTTGTACAGCTCGGACTTGCGCACCTGCGCCGGCATCTTGAATTCCCAGGTGGACCAGACCGGTCCGGCGTCCATTTCTTCCACTGCCTGCAGGGCGGTGACGCCCCAGCGCTCGAGGCTGTTGCTGATGGCCCAGTCCAGGGCGCTGGCGCCGCGGTCACCGACGATACCCGGGTGGATGATGATCACCGGACGGGTCGGGTGGCGCCACAGTTGCTCGGGCACCCGGTCCTTGAGGAAGGGGCAGATCACCAGGTCGGCATCGGCCTGTTCGATCTGCCGGCAGACTTCGTCTTCGTGGGTGAACAGCACCACGCTGGGGCGATGGCCGGACTGGCGCAGGTCCAGCCAGGCGCGCTGGGTGAGACCGTTGAAGGCGGTGGACAGCAGAATGATCTTCAGCGATTGCATAACGACTCTTCCTTGAAGGTGAAGCGGGGCCGGCCGTTCCGAAAGCCGTCCCTGGCCGATGGAGGCGCCAGAGTAGAGAGGAGCTTTGGGTGTACTGCTGACCGAGATCAATCAAGTGCGTCGTGCGGCGCGGCGAGGCGCCAGATTGCATATATTCGTTAGTTAGTCGTGGTGAATTTTTAATTACTTCCAAATGGATTCAGGCCTGTTGCACATCTTCGATGTGCTGGAGCGGTACTGCTGAAACGACGAATCCCGCCAGAAGGCGGGATTCGTGGGCAAACAAGGGCTTCCCTGGGGAAGCGCTTACTCAGGCCGGGAACAGTTCGCTCAGCTTCATCGCCAGCATCATGTCGCCTTCGGCGCGCAGTTTGCCGCCCATGAAGGCCTGCATGCCGTCGGTTTCGCCGCTGACGATGCCTTGCAGGGTTTCGCCGTCCATTACTAGCGTGACCTGGGCGTCCGGGTTCTCGCCTTCCTTGAGCTCGCAGGTGCTGTCTTTGACGATCAGCGAGAAGTTCTTGGTGTCATCGATACGGAAACCGAAAACCAGGTCCAGGCCGGCAGCGGCAGCTGGGTTGAACTTGGCTTTCATGGCTTGTACGGCGTCGGCTACGGAGGTCATGGTTCGATCCTTTTATGGGTTGTTACAGCAAGGGTCACAGTGATCCGGACTCAGCGGAAAGTGATGAGTTCCGGGGCCTTCAGCAACTGCAGGTGGGCATGGCTGTTGAAGGAAGCCAGGGCGACCTCGCGACCGCGAAACTTCAGCAGGTTGAGCGAGGTATTGACGATTTGCCAATTCAGTTCGAAGGCCTGGGCGGCAGGCATCCGGGTAATCAGGTGGAGCAGGGCGGTGATGGTGCCACCGGAGGTGAACACGGCGATTTTCTGGGTGTTGTCGGCCTGTTCCAGAATTCGCTGCAGGCCAGCCTGCACCCGCTCGACGAACCCCAGCCAGCTTTCCAGGCCCGGTGGATCGTAGGTGCCGGCCAGCCAGCGGTCGATGATCAGGGCGAAGATTCTTTGGAATTCGGCTCGGTTCTGCGCGGCGTTGCGCAGGATGTCCAGGGCGTCGGGCTCCTCGGACAACATGTCGGGCAGCAAGGCGCGGATCACCGCGTCGGCATCGAATTCGTTGAACGCCGAATCGGTTTCCAGGATCGGCGTGGGCAGGCCCGCGGCGCTGAACTGTTGCAGGGTGGAATTGGCAGTGTGTTGCTGGCGGCGCAGGTCGCCAGCCAGGCAGCGGTCGAAGTTCACCCCCAGTTCGACCAGGTGTTGACCGAGCACTTCGGCCTGGCGAACACCCGTGGTCGACAGGACGTCGTAGTTGTCCGCACCGAAGGAGGCCTGGCCATGTCGAATCAGATAGATGCTGCCCACGTCCGCGTCATCCCGGTACGTTGAAAGTTTTGCGAGGTTATGAGGATGCCGGTGAGCTGTCAATGAAAAAACATACGCTTGTTTGAAATGCCCGTTAGAGCACGGTAACAGGAGGTTTCGCGACTGGCCGACGCCTGGCTGCGCCGGTATGCTGGAGCCATTCCGCCACGTGTTGGCAGTGATGCACGTCTTTAAGGAGTCCCTGTGGAGTTTCTCTCCAACTGATACCCGATGAGGTCAAACCCATGTAACACAAGGGCTTGGCCTGCTATGACCTCTCACACACCGTCACAACCTGTTAGAAAACTGTTAGACCTCGCCTGCCCCTATCTGTATAGGCGTGGACGCTCCCCCGCCACTACCTCCATTAGGCCTTTACGAATTGCTGCCTGCTGACCTTCAGTCTCAAAGTGATAGCCCGGTGCATAAGACGAGTTTTTGATGTGGGTCTTATCGAAGTCGTATTTAAGAACTATGGCCATTTTATGGAGTAGGTCAACCAGTAGTTCCAATCTTGTAGAACCCCAGTGTGCCGTAGTCGAGTCCCCTGTGCTCAAATGGTCGTGGTATGCCTTTTGAACGAGCCCCATGAAAGACAGGACACTGTTTCCCCCTTACGATAAGGGATAGGCAAACGGTTATGTTTATGACTAACAGCAACGATAAGAGTGGGGAGCTTTTGGGCCAGGAGCGGCGGCGCCGCTGGAGCCCAGAGCAAAAGCTGGCCATGGTTCGCGAGAGCCTTGAGCCAGGACAAAGTGTGTCGGTCGTCGCTCGGCGCAACGGCATCAATGCCAATCAGCTGTTCTTGTGGCGCAAGCTGTATCAGGACGGCAGCCTGTCGGCGGTCAGTGCTGGCGAAGCCGTGGTGCCTGCCTCCGAGCTGAGCGATGCGCTCAAGCAGATCCGTGAACTGCAACGGATGCTGGGCAAGAAAACGATGGAAGCCGAAATCCTCAAAGAGGCCGTGGAGATCGCCCGGTCGCGAAAATGGATTGCGCACTCACCCTTGTTGCCGGGGGACGACCAGTGAAGCTGGTCAGCGAATGTCTCGGTGTGGCGCGCTCGCAATTAACGGTTCGAATCAAGCAATCGGTATCGCCCAAAGTACGGCGAAGTAGGCCTGTGGACGATGCTGCGCTGGTGGTCGAAATCCAGCAACAGGTCAGCGAGCTTCCCAGCTATGGCTACCGTCGTGTCTGGGGATTGCTGCGTCGCGCCCGTGAAACCCAGTCGCTGCCGGCGATCAACGTGAAACGAGTTTACCGGGTCATGCGTGATCACAACTTGCTGTTGGAACGTCGACTCAAACAGCCCGGCGTGCCGCGTCGGCACGAAGGCCGTATTGCGGTGAAAACCAGCGATACGCGTTGGTGCTCGGACGGCTTTGAGTTCCGCTGCGAGGACGGGGCCAAACTGAGCGTGACCTTCGCCCTGGACTGCTGTGATCGCGAGGCCATCGGCTGGGTCGCGAGCCCGACCGGGTACAGCGGCGATGATATCCGCGACTTGATGCTGGAAAGCGTGGAGAAGCGCTTTGGTGATCAACTGCCCGTCACGCCGGTGCAATGGCTAAGCGACAACGGCTCGGCGTACACCGCCGAACAGACACGCCTGTTTGCTCGACAGATCGGCTTGCAGCCGGTGACCACCCCGGTGCGCAGCCCGCAGAGCAACGGCATGGCCGAGAGCTTCGTGAAGACGATCAAGCGTGACTACGTGGCGCACATGCCCAAGCCGGATCGAGAAACGGCGTTGCGTAACTTGGCAATTGCCTTCGAGCATTACAACGAGCAGCATCCGCACAGCGCCTTGAATTACCGTTCACCGAGGGAGTTCAGGCGCTTGGCGCCAGCATCAATTTAACGGGGAGTTGGTGTCCGGTTTTGTAGGGGCAAGTCCAGTGGCCAGGGCGAGCAAGCCCAACAGCGACCAGATATAAGGATGCAATCGCACTGACGACAGGATTGGAAGGCATTACTCACCACGTGTAGGGAGAGGCCATATGCGACTTGTTAGCCGCTTTAGATACCCCCGAAACCGGAAAGCCAGAAAAGTAAAGCCCTGCCTCTATGCCCCTCATACTCCGATTCACTATCAAGCTGTTTTCGACAATAAAACAAACTGATAATGGCTGGGATAAGCAACAAGCTGAATAACCATTGAAGTGCATCGGTTGATTTCAAAATGATCGCCACAAGCAAATTAATTAGAGTCATGCCAATAATGAATAAGTTATATCTAATATGTCGGCGCTTCATTGAAGCAAAACTTTCCCAATCATAAATCAGCCAGTCGTGGGAAAAATTGTCGCATTTAGGACACCTAAGGCTTGGTGGAAGCTTGTCTGCGATATAACCACAGCTAGGGCATCGAACTTTCATGGCGCTATCCTGACACTCTCTCATTAGTTGACATGTCATGTCGTGGTAAGCGCGAGATCTATCGAGGGATAACGCGATTGGGATGACGGCAAGCCCGACTACGGTAAAGAGGGTAGCAGGACACCATCTATTTGCCCCTAGTCTGTCCACCGACTACTTTTGGCCGATTGCTGTCTTTCGCGGATGTCCCCTTTGGGGCCAGAGCCTGTAAAAAATCTCCCGAGAGTTAATCTTGAAGGCTGGACGTATTGTCCGCGCAGATGCGTCAGGCAGGGGGGCAAAACAAGCACGGGGATATTGAGTGGTTAGGTCAACGGGTGAACTGGCGATACGTCAGATCTCAGCGCTTGCTCCGGAAATCCTGGAACTGGAAGCAGAGGCCGTTGCAGAAGGTTTCAGGTTTCTCACGCGCTTGGTTGCGGATTGGAAAAACGGGACCAATCGATTCGATCAACCGGGTGAATGCCTTTTGGGCGCTTTCCGCGACGGGCAACTGCTTGCCATGGGCGGTCTTTCATATGATCCATATGCCGGGCCGGACATCGGCAGGCTACGGAGGGTATACGTCGCGCGAGCAGCAAGGGGGCAGAGTGTGGGTAAAGCCCTGGTGCAGCGGCTTCTGGAATATGCGGCTCAGCGATTTCGTGTCGTGCGCCTATCCACGGATACTCCGGAGGGCGCTGCATTTTACCTTCGCTGCGGGTTTCAACCGATACAGGATGATTTTGCCACTCATGTGAAGTCATTAGCCGATGTCACGTAACCCGCTCATTGAAGGGCAGATGGTTGGTGTAGCCGGTCAACGGCGAAGAGTGAAGGCTTTGCAGGTTTGCAAAGCCTTACTGCAGAGACCATCAGCGCGAAACGGCCATCCAGCCCGCACACCCTGTCATTACCCCAGCTGAGGTTCTGTTCAGTCGCTTCATTGCCTTTGGAGATCGTATGGCGTTCTTGATGCGTGATGCCGTAACGAGGTACGCCAATTGGACGGTGAGATCGATGCCGATGCCGAGCGCGGTAATCAGGATGACTTCTGGCCAGGACAGTACCGTCAGATCGAATGCGTGAGGCAACACCGCACCGAAAAATACGACCGCTTTTGGATTGCTCAGCGTCAGCACAGCGCCTGCAAGCAGACCCCGGCCTGCCGAGCGCTTTGGGGGGGCTTGAAGGTGTTCGGTGTTCTTTGACCACAAGTTCCAGGCGATGAACAGGATAAAGGCGACACCCAGCCATTTCACGGCAATGAACACCTGCTCGAACTGCAGCGCCAGTGCCGCAAGACCGAGGGTGGCGACCACCAGCCAGACAGCATTGCCCAGCACCATGCCTGCGATGAAGGGCAGCGTCGCCCTTGCGCCGCGTGACACCACTTGCCCTAGCAGGGCTCCCTGAGCGGGGCCGGGGATTGCAGCCGCAATCGCGAATGGCACGACAAAAAACCAGAGCGAAGAAGTAGCGCTCATGGGTGAAGCCTCCCTGTTGTCTTGGTATATCGAACGGCATGTTCGCATTGGGTGAGCAGGGAAAACACTAAGGTCGCTTGCTTCCCATGCAGGGGCAAGGCACGCCGTTGTGGATGCCTGCGTTGAGTCCAGAGTGGGTAAGAACCTACGTCGAGGTGCATGACGCCCCGGCTAGCAAGCTGGGCCAACCATCGGAACACACTGGCGAACATAGTAATTGTCGAACTCACCGCTTTCGATGAGTTGGAAACCATGGCGGGTATAAAAACGATTCGAAGCGCTTTCTTTGAGAGCACCCACTCTGATAGGGAGCCCAGCCATATCCGCCTCTTTGAAAATCTGGGCGAGAACAGCAGAGCCTATCCCTGATCCCTGCGCGTTTGGTCTCACATACAAGTGGTCGAGCAAGAGTTCAGTGTGCCGGTGCTTGACCACGACAAAACCAACCCTCTCTCCAGATACCTCGATGTAGCGTGTATTGCGGGCTTCAAAGCCGCTAAGAAAGCGTTCGCGCGCGCGTACCGGATCAAATCGTCCAACACGTTCCAGGCTTTCGCGCATGGCCTCGATTCGAATGGCTACAAGATTGTCCGAGTCGCTTTGTCGAGCCGGGATCAAAATGACCTGGGAATTTTTATCGGGTGTGGCGGGCATCATTTGCGCTCTGACTATCATCCTGGGCAGCGAGTATAGAGAGAATAGAAACAAGCGGCCCACCCGCTTTATCTGTTGAGGCCCACAGGCGAAAACGCCCACTCGACCGATAGTGAAATCAAGCTGGACTCGCAACGCACCGAATATCAGCCCCGATCCCAGCTCATCAATGGAACGGAAAGATGTAGTTCATCCAGGCCGACATGCGCAGGAGGATCTTGCGCATGATCGCCACATGGTGGAAGTGCTGGCTGTAGAGCGCCGCCTGGCCATAGGCGCCACCGGGCATGAGTTTGGCGTAGGGCAGGTAGTCCGGGTCGGTGATTTCAATGACCACCGGCACCCGCCCCGGCGGCGGGGAGCCGGTGTAGCTCAGCAGGGTGCCGGACGGCTGTACCTGTCCTTCGCCGATCACCGTGATGACGTTCTTGACCCGGCCCTTGAACACCCTGCCGGGTATGCCGTCGAACGCCACTTCCGCCTCGTCTCCCGGGACCAGGCGCAGCAGGCTGTTCTGGCGCATCCAGGCGGAAAAATAATGGCCCTCGTCGGGAATGAACACCATCGACGGGCGAAGGGGCAGCTTGCTCGCCATCATCCCCGGGCGCAGCGACACATGGGTGACGAAGCCTCTGCTCGGGGCGCGGACCACGGTGCTGTCCAGCTCGAACTGGGCGTTGTCGATCTGAGCCTGCAGGTCGTCGACCCGGGCAATCGCGGCTTCCTGCTCGCGGCGAGTGCCGAAGTTGCGCCTGATCAACTCGTTGATCCGGTACAGGTCGCCCCGCGCGGCCAGTTGCTGGGCCTTGAGTGACTTGAGCCGGTTCTCGAAAGGCTCGGGGTCGATGCGAAACAGCACGTCGCCTGGCTCCAGCGGCGTGTTGCCCTGGACCGGCACCTCGATCACCCGACCAGTGACGACCGGGATCACGGGCACCGAGACGAAGTAGGAGCGCGCCACTTCCGAATAGGGGTGGTTGTAGTTCATCAGGAAAATCAGCGCGCCGATCAAGATCACGCCGCCCAGCACGGCGGTGGGCACCGTCCATTTGTTCAGCGGGATACGGAAGATCTTGAAGATGGCCACGCAGATGGCGGTGTAGGTCAGGATCAGTAACAGGTCCATGGGTCACATTTTCCCTTCCGGGCGGGACCCGGCCTGGGGTTGTCCCTCCAGTCGCTCGACCCGCTGTCGCAGCTCGGCCAGCTCTTGCGCCAGATCCTTTTCGGCCTGCATCCGCGCCTTGTCGGTGGCAAAGCCCCAGCCCCGATCCTCGCGGTACAACATGGCCCAGATCCACAGGAACGGCCACAGGGCATGGAGCGTGAACAGGCTGACCCAGCCTGCCGCGTGAATCGCATCCTGGTGGGGGTGGTTCCGATGGACGGCAATTTCGTAGGGAATGTCGTGCAGGACGATGATTCCGTAGAACAGGACTATCCCGGCGAAGATAAGCATGCCCAGCGCAATCTGATCGAGCATGATTCGCCTCCCGGAAGCCTTCAGCTCGCACGCAACCGCTTTTGAAGCCTCTTGATCAGCCACGGCCATGGGACAGCTCGATGGCGCGGGCCTTACGCAATCCATACTAGTTCAAGTTCGTTCATCTGCCGGGCTGCCTTCCAGGACGCGCGCGCAGCCCTGAACCTGGAAAGCTGCGCTCGCGCAGGCCGCGGTTTATGATCCCTGCCTGTCGTCCATCACTGCGAGCCCGATCATGCCTTTTGAACTGGACCTTCCTGAAATCCGTGCCGGTATCGTTGAGTTCCCGGTCTGGCATGCGCGCGGTGGTACGTCCACCGGGCTGATCCTGGCTCGCGAAACCCTGCCCGAGGACCCGGCGCTGGTCGAGGAACTGCTGCGCCACCTGATGGGCGTGCCGTTGAGTGGCGACCTGCCGGGCAATAACCAGATCACCGGCCTGGGCCGTGGCGGGCCCACCAGCAACAAGGTGTTCATTGCCGAGCGCCAGCCCGGCGAGTCGCGTCTGGTCAGCACCCTGGCGCAGCTGGCGGCGGGTAAAAGTGCGATCGACTGGAGCGTCAACTGCGGCAACATGTCCGCGGCCTTGCCCCTGTATGCCCTGGAGCGTGGCTGGCTGAGCCCGGACGAGGACAGCGCGCAGATCGAGATATTCAACAGCAATACCCAGACCACCATGCTCGCGCGCCTGGCGTTCCGCGACGGTCGCCTGCTGAGCGATACGCGGATTCCTGGGGTCAATGGCGTATTCCCCGGGGTCGACCTGTTTCTCAGCGACCCGGTGGGGGCCAAGACCGGCCAGCTGTTTCCCACCGGGCAGCGCATCGACCTGCTCGACGGCGTGCGCGCCACCTGCCTCGATGTGGCGGTGCCGATGGTCATCGTCCAGGCCGCGGACCTGGGCAAGACCGGCCTGGAAACCCCGGCGCAGCTGGATGCCGATGGCGAATTCAAGGCGCGGCTGATCGGCCTGATGGTGCAGGGCGGCCTGCGCATGCAGTTGCGCAACCGCAGCGGCGCCCTGATGAGCGCCGAGGAGCTGCAACGCAGCGAAACCCTGCCGAAGATCTGCATCGTCAGCCCGGCCCAGGGCGCGGGCGATATCAACACCCGTTATTTCACCCCGCAAAATGCCCATCCCTCGCTGGCCGTCTCCGGTGGTTGCTGCCTGGCCGCCGCCTGCCTGGCGCCAGGCACCGTGGCCCACGAGCTGCTCAAGACGCCCAAGCCCCTGGGCGCCACCACGGCGGAATACCCGGTGTCGATCGAAAACCCGGCGGGGGTGCTGGACACCTTGATCACCGCGCGCGAGGAGGGCGGTTCGATGCGCATCGACGCGGCCGCCTACCGGCGCAGCGCGCAGATCCTGCTCAAGGGCCGGGTGCCGCTGTACAACGCCTCGGCGGCGTTGTTCGAGGCGTTGCAAGGGCGGGGCTGAACCCCGCATCCCGCAGATGGCAGCAAATCCGCTCAAGCCTGTGAGCGGTATTCGCAGGGAGCGACCCCGAACTCGCGGCGAAAGGCGCGACTGAAGGCGGCCTCGGATTCATAACCCAGCTGGCGCGCAAGGGCTACAGCACGATCCGCGCGGTGGAAATGCCCTTGACGCTGCTGGCCGATGACGTCGAGCGCACCCGTCCAGGGCTGACAAGGCCGTGCCTCAGGCCCCGCTCACGATCAGGGCCGGTTCGGCTTACAGGTCCAGGTCGACCCACACCGCCGCGTGGTCCGAGCCGGCATTTTCCTTCTTGTCCAACTGCGGGTAGACCTCCCAGCGCTTGGGCTTGCTGCCCGGCCACATGCCCTTGCGCCACACGCCGCCGGCGGTGACGGTGGCGAACAGCGCGGGAGACAGCAGCAGGTAGTCGATCTTGTTCGCCGCCTTGCAGGTGTCGAAGGTGCCGGGGTAACCGCCGTCGTCGAAGGCCGGATGGACGAAGGCATCCTTCAGGTCGGTGCCTTTGAGCAAAGGCTCCAGCGGCGCGCTGTCCGGGGTGTCGTTGAAGTCGCCGACCACCGCGATATAGGCCTCGCCCTGGGCCACCAGCGCCTGGTAGATGAGCTTGATCCGCTCGGCCTGGGCCAGGCGTTTTTTCGCCGAAGCCGCGAGACTGCCGAAGCCTTTGCTCTTCAGATGGTTGACCAGGACAAACAGCTGTTTACCGCTGGGCAACGGGATCTGGAACTGCGCGCAATCGCGGGAAAAGATCAGTTCGCCGTTGGCCGCGGTGTCGTCGACATGGCTGCGCAGCTGGCCGATGGGGTAGCCCTCGGCGGTCATCAGGCCGACGTCGATGCCTCGCGTATCGTTGCCGTCGATCAGCATCACATGCCGGAACAACGGGCCGCCCAGGGCGCCGATGATTTCCGTGTTGAAGTCGCGCAGGGCCGGGCGGCTTTCCGCCTCGACCACCGCCAGCACATCGGCTTGCAGGTCGATCATCACCCGTGCGGTATTGCGCATGGCTTCCAGGTCCACCGGCGCCTCGATCAGCTCCAGCGAACCCACCCACTCGGTGCGGCCGTTGGCGACAATCTCCAGGCCGCCGGCCTTGGGCCGCTTGACCAGGCTGCCGCGGTTCTGCCGCAGGATCACGAAGGGGCCCTTGTCCGACTTGCTCAGCCCCAGCTCGGTCAGCAGCTTGACCATCTGCGCCTTGTCCTGGTCCGTGTAGATGGGCTCGCCCAACAACTGGTTGAGCCGGGCGAAACGCTCCAGCACAGGCCGGCCCTCGGCCCAGCCTTCCAGGTTCATGGCCTTGGCGCGGTTGAACAGGTTTTCAACGTTGTAGGACGCGAGTCTCATCGTGCTCTTCCTGTGAGTGGGGCGGACGTCAATGAGCATTACAACCGATAAAAATGACCGAATACCGACAGGCGCGGCGTCTTGTTGCCTTCTTTATGCTGAACTCAAGAAAGGGCTAAACCGGCCTGAGATTCCCGGTGGGCGAGTCGCAGAGGGCCGGTGGGGGAGCGACCTGACAGACAGCACTTCGCCCGAACCGAACGGGGAGGACAGGGCATGAATGATGAGTCCCGCGAGCAGGGCGAGCCGTTCAAGCGGCTGTTCTTCGCCTTGCCTTGCACTGCCGCCCAACGCCGGGCCATCGCCCAGTGGCGCGGCGCGCTGGGCCTCAGGAGCGGCCGGCCGGTGGCGGCGGAAAACTTTCATTTGACCCTGATGTTCCTGGGCTCGGTGGCCGTGGCGCAGATTCCGCGGATCTGCGCTGCGGCGGCGAGCGTGCGAGCCTGCGGCGAGCCGCTGGACGTCCCGCTCGATCGTCTGGAGGTCTGGCGCCGGGCCGGGGTCTTGTTGCTGGCGCCGACACAGGCGCCGCTGGAGTTGCGTCAGCTGGTGTATGCCCTGCAGGAAGCGCTGCTGCCACTCGGGCTGGTCGATTCGCCGCGGGAATTTCGTCCGCACTTGACCTTGATGCGCGACTATCGGGCGCCGGTGCCCGAGTCCCAGACCCCTGCGGATTTTCACCTGAGTGCCCGGCACTTCGCCCTGTTCGAGTCGCATAAAGGCCGTTATCGGCCACTGGCCGAATGGGCGCTGGCGCGGTGACGGTCGGGGCAGCCCTGTCGACAGGTTCACCGATCAGCCGAAATCCACGTGCCTCAAGGCCTGAACGTTATAGTTGATGAGGCCGAATCAATGGGAGGAGGACATGCGCCAGATCGTCAGCAAAGAGCCCTGGTGGGCGGCGCCGCCGAAACCGGGCCAGGATGAGTCCGAGCTGGAGTGGGGCTGGCTGGTCACCTACAGCGAGGGCGAACCGCGCTTCGAGTTCGTCAAGGAGCGTCCTTCGGAGCAGGAGATCCGTCAGCGCAAGAGTTGCCGGACCACGCCGTCCGAGTAGCCTGTCGGCGCGGTGGGCAATGCCTGCGCGAAAATCATTGCTTGTAGCCGATCTGTCGCAGCAGGTTCTTGCGCCACAGGATATCGTCGTCGCCTTCCAGGCCCTTGGCGCAGAAGCCATCCACCACCCCCAGCACCGCCCGGCCCTGCGCCGTTTCGGCGAGAATCACCTGGGTCGGGTTGGCGGTCGCGCAGAAGATGCGGCACACCTCAGGCACCATCTTCAGGGTGTTGAGCACGTTCAACGGATAAAAACCTTCCCCGAGAAACACGATAAAGCTATGGCCGGCGGCGATTGCCTGGGCGTTTTTTTGCGCCAGCGCGATCATCGTCGGATCGCTGCCGGACCAGCGCACCAGGCATTGGCCGGAGGCTTCGCAAAAGGCCAGGCCAAAGGCGATGTTCGGCACGCTGGCGACCAGGGCTTCGTGGATGTCCTCGACGGACTTGATGAAGTGGGTCTGGCCGAAAATGAAGTTGGTGGCTTCCGGCTTGTCGATGTTCACGCTGATCAGTTGCATCTCGAACCGCTCCTTGCCGATGTCGCGCGGCGCTAGGGGGCGTTGGCGGAAAGAGGATGCCCGGCGCAGCCCGTTAGCGCGGCGGCGGGATTGCTTCCAGCAACAGATCAAGCATAGCCATTCATTGGCCGCGGCTTCGCTCGTTCGCGCTTGGGGCTGGAGCGTCCGAGGAACAGGATCGGCGGTCATGCGCCGGCCGCGCAAGGCTGCTATGCCTTCCCTAGGGGGCAATGGTTTCGGGCCGGCCGAGAGGGCGGGGCGATGCCGATGCGTGGCCGTGGTCACGGTGCCTGCCCGGCGCACGCAACGAACAACGGGTGCCCGTTTCGCAGGAGGTGGCAGATGTTATTCATTGTCAGTTGGTCAATCAGCCCCGAACGTCGTAACAGTGCGATCGAGCGGTTTCTCAAGACGGGCGGGGCTCCACCCGCAGGGGTGAGCATGCTGGGACGCTGGCATGCCGTCGGCGGCATGACGGGGTTTGGTGTCGCACAGACCGACGATCTCACGCTGATGCAGAAATGGGTGCTGGAGTGGAGCGATCTGCTCAGGATGGACGTGCACCCGGCGCTGACCGATGAACAGGCCGCGCCGTTGCTGGCGGCGGTGATCGGCAAGCAATAGCCGTTGGCGATAGGCCTGAAGCTGTTGCTTCAGCAAGAGCGGGACAGAACTGGAGGTTGTCATGCCTAAATTTGTCATTGAACGCGATTTCCCGGGCGCTGGAGCGCTGTCGGCGCAGGATCTGCAAGGGATCGCGCAAAAGTCCTGCAAGGTGCTCGATGAACTGGGGCCGCAGGTGCAGTGGCTGCACAGCTACGTCACGGGCGACAAAATCTACTGCGTCTATATCGCGCCAAACGAGGAGCTCATCCGGGAGCATGCCCGGCAAGGCGGCTTTCCGGCGGACCGGGTATCGCGGGTTACCTCGATCATCGATCCGACGACAGCGGAGTAGTGCCTTGCGGTGACAGGCGCGCGCCTGGCTCGGCATACCCTTGCCCCAGGGCGAGGTGATGCCGCTGGCTGGAAAACAAGGCCGCCCTCGGGGCGGCCTTTTTCATGGGCGCGGCGTGCCGCGTTAGCGTCGCGGGGCGTCTTGCCAGGCATAGGCTCGGCTATGCTGCATAGTCGACGGCCGGTTTGCGGCCGATGTGCAAACCTTGAACCAAGAGCGCCATGAGAAAAACCACCCAGCAGATGTTGCTCCACGAAATCGCCGACTGGCGCCACCGTGGCCTGATCGATGCCGAGGCGCAGCAGCGGCTCGGCGCCTTGTATGAACGTCCCGAACACCGACTGTCCACAGTGCTGCAATGGCTGGGCATCGGCGCGGTGCTGCTGATCGGCATGGCGGTGCTGGGCGGCATTGGCCTGCTGGCCGAGTCGGTGCTGGTGGGGGCGGTGCTGTTTTTCGCCGCCGGTGTCGGGCTGTGGCTGATCGGCGCGCGCCTGGCCCGCGATTCGGCGCGGCGCATGCCGGTCACCGGGGTGGCGATCCTGACCATCGGCCTGATCCTGATGGGCGCCAGCCTGTTGCTGGGCAGCTCCGACAGCGAGACCGGCGAGTTCGGCAACCTGCCGCTGGCGTTGCTGGTCACCGCCGCCCTGAGTATCGCCACCGCCTATGGCTATCGCCTGCGCTGGCCGCTGCTGCTGGGCCTGCTCTGTGTTTTCCACGGCCTGGGTTCGTGGGAGTGGTATGGCGGTTCCGGCACTTACTATTTCGGCATCCAGGACCCGCGTTCCATGGCCGTGATCGCCGCGCTGACCGCGCTCCTGGGGCTGTGGCACCAGCGCGCCGAGGATCACGCCCTGCGCCGTTTCAGCGGCTTTGGGCGGCTGTATGTGATCTTCGGGCTGCTGTACTTCAACTGCTCGCTGTGGTTCCTCAGCCTGGAGGACGCTTACCGCCAGCCCCTGACCTGGACCCTGTTGTTCACCCTCGGCGCCATCGTCCAGCTGGTGCTCGGTGCACGCTTCAAGCACCCCAGCTTCACCGGTTTCGGCGTGGTGTTCCTCGGCATCGACCTGTACACGCGCTTTTATGAGTACGCCTGGGAACAGCTGAGCGCCGCGGTGTTCTTTGCCGTGGCCGGCGCAGTGGGCGTGCTCCTGGGCTGGTTGTTCGAACGCACCGCGCTGCGCGCCGGGGAGGCTGGCCAATGAACCCGGATCGCCGTAATCGCCAGGTGCACAACGCCCTGGACCAATGGCTGCGTGACGGCCTGATCGACACCCAGGCCCACGCGCGGATCGCCGAGCTGTACCCGCTGACCCGCTGGGACTGGCGTTCCCTGGGGCGCTGGTTCCTGACCTTCGGCGCCATCAGCCTGGCGGCTGGGTTGCTGATCCTGCTGCATGAACACCTGACGTTCACCTTGCCGAAACTGGCCGGCGGCCTGGGCCTGTTGATGGTCGGGCTGTTCGCCGCCGGGCGCTGGCTGCTGGGCAAGCAGCTGAAGCTGCTCGGCGCGACCCTGGAGTTGCTCGGTGGCTTTGCCCTGATCGGCTTGAGCCTGGTGCTGGGCATGATCTACTCCGATGGCTCGGGCAACTGGCCGGCGCTGTTGCTGGTGGACCTGCTCCTGCTGCTGGCGCTCAGCTATGTACTGAACAACGTCTTGCTGCTGACCCTGTGCAGTGTGCTGTTCTTCATCTGGTTCGGCGGGCGCAGCGGTTACGAGTCGGGCTGGGGCGCCTATTGGTTCGGCATGAACTATCCGCTGCGCTTCCTCGGCGCGGCCCTGGCCATGGCGCTGTTCGGTTTTGTTCATCTGTGGGGCGAGGCGTCAACGCTTGCCCGTTATCGCGGCTTTGCCAAGGTATGGATTTCCGCCGGGCTGTTCATGGCGCAGATGTCGTTGTGGCTGTTGTCGCTGTTCGGCAGCTACGACCTGATCGACGGCCCCTGGCACCTGGCCGAGTCCGGCGAGCTGGTGTTGTTCAACGGGCTGTGGGCGGCGTTCAGCCTGGGCTTGCTGGCGCTGGGCATTCGCCTGCGCTTTTCCATGCTGGTGGGTTATGGCGCGACCTTCTTCATCATCCAGCTGTACACGCTGTTCTTCACCCGGCTGGCGGAAACCCTGGGCTGGTTCGTCAGCCTGCTGATTGCTGGCGGCAGCCTGCTGGGGCTGGTGGTCTGGCTGGAAGGCGAACGGCAGAAGCGCCGGGCTGGGCCGGGCGAAGCGGAGTCGGTGTAGGGAAGAGGAGAAGCCCATGCCCGAAGTCGCAGGCATGGGCGAACGACGGGCGTCAGGCCGTCAGTCGTTTTTCAATATCCCGGTAGGTCTCGCTGTCTGTGGCCGCCAACAGTTTGCGGCCATCCTTGAAGGTGGCGATGAAGGTCACCTCGGTTTCCTTGCCGGCTATCAGGTAGCCCGCCAGAGCACCCACCGGACCCAGCAGCATGGCCCCGGCGATGCCGTAGCCAATGGCGTCCCTGTTGGTGATGCTGTCCTGCGTCGCGATTTCCAGACGTTTGAATGCGGAGGCTTTGACCTCGACGCCCGGCGAGGGGTTGGTCGCGGTGGCCAACCTGAAGACTCCCTGACGGTACTCACCATTCCCTTGTAGAAAATCACCAGCCAATACGTTGATTTTTGCCATGTTGAATATCCTTGTTCAAGCATTGCGGGATTGATCATACAGCGCTGTCCGGCGCCCACCGTCAATCGGTGGACGATGAAGGGCGGTACCGCTGATCGGTGATGTTGCGCCTAACAGCATCGGTCTCGAGTGTAGACGTCTCGTTGACGCAGATCAGTGCGCTGGTCGCAATGGCCTACCGCTCGTCCGTTTGATTCTGCGCGGGCTGCAAGGCTATCGCGGGGTGCCTGGCGTCCGTGTTCTATGATGTTAATAAATGTTAGATTGAAAAAATACTTCACATAATCTGTTCATTGGTGGATGATCGGCCACAACCTGATAACAACAAATCACAGGACGGCCCCTCGATGTCCGACAAGGTCTCGATTCACCTGCCAAGCGACCCTGTCGCCCCCGCCGCCCGTGCTCCCATTTACCCCGCGGCCCGCCACCCACGCCTTGCCGACGTGGACCAGGCTGCTATTACCCCTGGAGTACCCCATGAATAACAAGAATGTCGGTGTTGTCGGCCTGGGCGCGATGGGCCTGGGCATTGCCCGCTCGCTGCTGCGCGCGGGCTTCAATGTGCATGCCTGTGACGTGCGTGAAGCGGTCACCCAACAGTTCGCCAGCGAAGGCGGGGTGGCTTGTGCGTCGCCGGCGCGGATGGCCGATGCCTGCGATGTGATCATCACCGTGGTAGTCAACGCCGAGCAGACCGAAACCGTGCTGTTCGGTGGAGAGGGCGCTGTATTGGCCTTGGGTGCCGGCAGCCTGGTGATCGGCTGCGCCACCGTGGCGCCGACCTATGCCGTGGAGCTGGGCGAGCGTCTGGCCGAACAGGGCCTGCTGTACCTCGACGCGCCGATCTCCGGCGGCGCGGCCAAGGCTGCCGCCGGCGAGATGACCATGATGACCTCCGGCCCGGCTGCGGCCTACGCCAAGGCCGAAGCGATACTCGCCGGCATGGCGGGCAAGGTCTATCGCCTGGGCGACGCCCACGGCCTGGGTTCCAAGGTCAAGATCATCAACCAGTTGCTGGCCGGGGTGCACATCGCCGTGTCCGCCGAAGCCATGGCCCTGGGCCTGCGCGAAGGGGTGGACGCCGATGCCCTGTACGAAGTGATCACCCACAGCGCCGGCAACTCCTGGATGTTCGAGAACCGCGTGCCGCACATCCTCAAGGCCGACTACACGCCACTGTCGGCGGTGGACATCTTCGTCAAGGACCTGGGCCTGGTGCTGGATACCGCCCGCGCCAGCAAATTCCCGCTGCCGTTGTCGGCCACCGCGCACCAGATGTTCATGCAGGCCTCCAGCGCCGGCTTTGGCCGCGAGGACGACTCGGCGGTGATCAAGATTTTCCCGGGCATCGACCTGCCGACCGCCAAGCCCGAGCCTGTCTGAGGAACCGTTCATGACCGATTCCACCGCACGCCCGCTGCTGGGCTGCATCGCCGACGATTTCACCGGCGCCACCGACCTGGCCAACATGCTGGTGCGCGGCGGCATGCGCACGGTGCAAAGCATCGGCATCCCGAGCCGGGAAGTGGCGGCCGGGCTGGATGCCGACGCCATCGTCATCGCCCTCAAGTCGCGCACCACGCCGGTTGCCGAGGCGGTCGAGGAGTCCCTCGCGGCCTTGGACTGGCTGCGCGAGCAAGGCTGCGAGCAGATCTTCTTCAAGTACTGCTCGACCTTCGATTCCACCGCCGCCGGCAATATCGGCCAGGTCAGCGAGGCCCTGCTCAAGGCCCTGGACAGCGATTTCACCCTGGCTTGCCCGGCGTTCCCGGAAAACGGCCGGACCATCTTTCGCGGCCACCTGTTCGTCCAGGACCAGTTGCTCAGCGAGTCGGGCATGCAGCATCACCCGCTGACGCCGATGACCGACGCCAACCTGGTGCGCGTGCTGCAGGCCCAGACCCAACTGAAAGTCGGCCTGTTGCGCTACGACAGCATCGCCGGGGGCGTCGAGGCGGTGCGGGCGAAGATTGCCGAACTGCGCCAGCAGGGGATCGGCATGGCCATCGCCGACGCGCTGTCCGACCAGGACCTCTACACCCTCGGCAGCGCCTGCGCCGACCTGCCGCTGCTCACCGGCGGCTCGGGCCTGGCCCTGGGCCTGCCGGGCAACTTCCGCCGCGCCGGCAAACTGCGCGACTTCGATGCGGCGTCGCTGCCAACCGTCGAAGGCGGCGAAGTGGTGCTGGCCGGCAGCGCCTCGGTGGCCACCATTGGCCAGGTCGCGGCCTGGCTGGAGGCCGACCGTCCGGCCCTGCGCATCGACCCCATGGCCCTGGCCGCCGGCGAACCGGTGGTGGAGCAGGCCCTGGCCTTTGTCCGCGACAGTGACGAAACCGTACTGATCTACGCCACCAGCACCCCGGCCGAGGTCAAGGCGGTACAACAGCAGCTCGGCGTCGAACGCGCCGGCACGCTGGTGGAGAACGCCCTGGGCGAGATCGCCGCGGGCCTGCGCCAGAACGGCGTGCGTCGCTTTGTGATCGCCGGTGGCGAAACCTCCGGCGCGGTGGTCAAGGCGCTTGGGGTCAACCTGTTGCAGATCGGCGCGCAGATCGACCCGGGCGTGCCGGCCACCCTCAGCAATTCCGCCGAGCCCCTGGCGCTGGCCCTGAAATCCGGCAACTTCGGCAGCCGCGACTTCTTCGCCAAGGCCCTCAGGCAACTGGCTGGAGATGGCCAATGAGCGCCGCGGCGAGCAAGGAACTGGCCCTGCGCGAAGAGATCTGCGACGTTGGCCGCAGCCTCTACCAGCGCGGCTACACCGTGGGCAGCGCCGGCAATATCAGCGCGCGCCTGGACGATGGCTGGCTGATCACCCCGACCGACGCCTGCCTCGGCCGCCTCGATCCGGCGGCCATCGCCAAGGTCAACCTGGCGGGGGAGTGGGTGTCCGGCAACAAGCCATCCAAGACCCTGGCCCTGCATCGTCAGGTCTATGACCGCAACCCGAGCGTCGGTGGCGTGGTGCACACCCATTCCACCCACCTGGTGGCGCTGACCCTGGCCGGGGTATGGCGGCCGGACGACATCCTGCCGCCGCTGACGCCGTACCAGGTGATGAAAGTCGGGCACATTCCGCTGATCGGCTACCAGCGCCCGGGTTCGCCCAAGGTCGCCGAGCGGGTGGCGCAACTGGCCAACAGCGTGCGCGGGGTGATGCTCGAACGCCTGGGGCCGGTAGTCTGGGAAAGCTCGGTGGCCAAGGCCAGCTATGCCCTGGAAGAACTGGAAGAAACCGCGCGGCTCTGGCTGATGAGCAATCCCAAGCCTGAGCCGTTGGATCAGGCAGCCCTGGATGAGCTGCGCGAGACCTTCGGCGCGCACTGGTAGGTAGCGCGCCGCTGCAACTCGAAACTGTAAACCGACATTGCAAGCACCGCCCGGGAGCCGTTGTCAGGCTCTCGACGGCCCCGGCTTGCCTGAAAAAACAATAACAACAGGACATCCCCGCATGACGTTTCCTGACTGCAGCTGTTTTGGTTTCACCAGCGCCTCTTTCTCTTATGAGGGAGGTGCCGCGCAATGAGCCCGCTTATCCTGATGTTGACGGCCGGCGCGGGCATCGCGCTGCTGCTGTTTCTGGTGCTCAAGTACAAGTTCCAGCCCTTTGTCGCGCTGATGCTGGTGAGCATCCTGGTGGCGCTGGTGGCCGGGGTGAAACCGGCCGACCTGGTGGCGACCATCGAAGGCGGCATGGGCAAGACCCTGGGCCATATCGCGATCATCATTGCCTTGGGCGCGATGATCGGGCGGATCATCGAACTGTCCGGCGGCGCCGAGGCCCTGGCCAAGTCGCTGATCGAGCGTTTCGGCAACCGCCGCACGCCGCTGGCGCTGACCATCGCCGGGTTCATCATCGGCGTGCCGGTGTTCTTCGAAGTGGGGGTGATCATCCTCATGCCGCTGGCCTATGGCGTGGCCCGGCGGGCGCACAAGCCGCTGCTGGTGTTCGCCTTGCCGATGTGCGCGGCGCTGCTCACCGTGCACGCGTTCCTGCCGCCCCATCCGGGCGCCGTGGCCGCGGCCAGCCAGCTGGGCGCCGACCTGGGCCGGGTGCTGATGTTCGGCCTGCCGATCACCGCCTTGCTGTGCTACGTCGGCTACCGCGTGGCCGGGCGCATGACCCGGCGCTTCTACCCGATGACCGACGACATCCGCGCCGAAGTCTATGGCCCTCACGTGACCAACGAAGACCTGCTGGCCTGGACCAACGGCAATGGCCATGAGCAGAACCCGCAACAGGCTGCGCTGGCCGTGTCCCACATGGGCCTGGAAGAGTCCACCAGCGCCATAGTCGCCAAGCTGCCGCCCGCGCCGGCGCCCGGTTTTGCCTTGATCGTCAGCCTGATCCTGCTGCCGATCGTGCTGATCCTGCTGGGCACCCTGGCCACTTCGCTGCTGCCGGCCGAGTCGACCTTGCGTGGGGTGATGACGGTACTGGGCGCGCCGCTGGTGGCGCTGCTGATCGATACCTTGCTGTGCGCCTGGCTGCTGGGGTCGCGCCGTGGCTGGAGCCGCAGCCAGGTGTCGGACGTGATCGGCTCGGCCTTGCCGGGCGTGGCCATGGTGATCCTGATCGCCGGGGCCGGCGGGGTGTTCGGCAAGGTGCTGGTGGACACCGGGATCGGCGCGGTGGTCTCCGACCTGCTGCGCACCACCGGCCTGCCGGTGCTGGCCCTGGGCTTTTTGCTGACCATGCTGCTGCGCGCGGTGCAGGGTTCGACCACCGTGGCCCTGGTGACCACCGCCGGGATCATCAGCCCGCTGATCGTTACCCTCGACCTGACCCCCAACCATATGGCGCTGCTGTGCTTGGCCATGGGCGGTGGCGGGCTCGCCATGTCGCATATCAACGACGCCGGCTACTGGATCTTCACCAAGCTCGCCGGGCTCAACGTGGCCGACGGCCTGCGCACCTGGACCGTCCTCACCACCTTGCTCGGTACCCTGGGTTTCTGTATTACCTTGCTGATCTGGCCTTTTGTCTGAGCCGTTTTTAGGAGCCAACATGCCTCGTTTTGCTGCCAACCTAAGCATGCTCTACCCGCAACACGGGTTTCTCGAGCGTTTCGCCGCTGCGGCGGCCGACGGTTTCGAAGCGGTGGAATACCTGTTCCCCTACGACTACAGCCCCCAGGAACTCAAGCAGCGCCTGAGCGACAACGGCCTGGTCCAGGCGCTGTTCAACGCGCCGCCCGGCGACTGGGCGGCGGGCGAGCGGGGCACCGTGACCCTGCCGGGGCGCGAGGCGGAGTTCCGCGCCGGCTTCGACCGCGCCCTGGAATACGCCGCGGTGCTGGGCAACTCGCGCATCCATGTGATGGCCGGCCTGCTGCCCTCGGAAGACCGGCGCGAACGCCATCACGCGGTGTACCTGGAGAACCTGGCCTATGCCACCGCCGAGGCGGCCAAGGTCGGCGTTACCGTGCTGCTGGAGCCGATCAACACCCGCGACATGCCGGGCTTCTTCCTCAACCGCCAGGACCAGGCCCAGGCGATCTGCAAGGAAGTCGGCGCGAGCAACCTCAAGGTGCAGTTCGACTGTTACCACTGCCAGATCGTCGAGGGCGACCTGGCGACCAAGCTGCGCCGCGACTTCGCCGGCATCGGCCATATCCAGATCGCTGGCGTGCCGGACCGCCACGAACCGGACCTGGGCGAGTTGAACTACCCGTACCTGTTCGCGCTGATGGACCAGCTGGGCTATGACGGCTGGGTCGGTTGCGAGTACCGGCCACAGGGCGATACCTCGGCCGGCCTGCAATGGCTGCGGGACTGGAAAGCCTTCTGAGGGGCGGGCAGGGCGGCGGTGCTATTCAGTGCATGCCGCCCGCTAGCCGCGATTCTGCGCGAATCTGAACATTTCTGAAGGTGTCGGCCTTAGTCCCCTACCTGCGGGTACATTGGCTCCCTGTCGCCAGGGCCATCACTGGTGCCATCAATGGGAGCGGGGAGCATGGAAAAGTCGATACTCGTCGATCAGTCGAGCCTGGACCACGCGCCTTGTCGCCCGCGCGATCTGCATTGGGAACAGATCCCCACCGTGACCCTGGAGCGCATCGAGCGCGAATACCGCCGTGCCCGGCGCACCACCATCCTCGGCCAGTGGATCAATATCGCCAGCGTGCTGCTGGTGGTGCTGAGCGCCGCCTGCGGTCTCTGGCTGTGGAACCACTTCCGCGCCCAGGGGCTGGACCAGGGCTTCGGCCTGCGGCAACTGTTCGTGCTGCTGTTCTTTTTCGCCAGCCTGTGCGCGGTGGTGGAGTGGCTGCGGCGCATTCGCCGGAGCACCCGGGTCGCCCTCGACGGCTTGGGCGAAGACCTGCGGGATATCGCCTGCGTGCTGTGGTTCAGAAAAAAACACTGCTGAGACGCGCTCGGCCGGCTGTCAGTCCTTCGCTGCCTTGACTTCCGGGTCGGACGGCAGCAGCAATTCCACCCCTTGCTTGCGAATCCCGTCCGCCGCGGCCTGGGCCAGGTCGTCGTCACTGATGATCACGTCGAACTGCTCCAGCCCGGCGATGCGGTACATGCTGAAGGTGCCGTACTTCGAACTGCTGGCCACCAGCACCACCTGGGACGCCGACTGCATCGCCACCTGCTTGACCTCGACCTTCAACGCCGACGGCGTGGTGATGCCGCGGCGCAGGTCCCAGGAGCTGGTGGACATGAAGGCGATATCGGTCACCACCTGACGCAGGGTCGCCACCGCCAGCCCGCCGACGCAGGAATGGTTGTCGTGGTCGAGCTGGCCGCCGGTGTGGATCACCGTCACCTGCGGCGCCTCCATCAGCGCCTGGACGATGCCGAAGTCGTTGGTCACCACGGTCATGCCCGACAGCGCCTTGATGTACGGCACGATCTCCAGGGTGCTGGTGCCGGCGTCCAGGTACACCGTCATGTCCGCGTGCAGCAGGCGCGCCGCCAGCCGGGCCATGGCCTGCTTCTGCGGCAGCTCGACCACCGCCTTGCTCTGGTGGCTCGGCTCGCTGTGCAACTGGCTGGCGATACGCACCCCGCCGGTCACCGAATAGGCCCGGCCTTCCTGCTCCAGCAGCGCGATATCGCGGCGCACCGTCATGTGCGAGCAGTCGAACATCTCCATCAACTGATGCACGCTCAACACCTGATGCTTGCGCAACTGGCGCAGAATCAGCTCGCGACGCTGCTCGGGAATCATCGGGGCGCCGCTATCGCTGGCGATGTCCTTGGGGTTGGGCATTGAGGCTCCGCAGTGGTTGGGCAGAAGGCGGGTAACTGGCGGACATAGTAGCGAATCCGCGAGGTGTGGACGAGAAGCGGTGCACGCCGGCTTCTTCCGTAGGAGCGCAGCTTGCTCGCGATGAACGATAACGCGGTACCCCGGCATTGCGCGTGACGGCTAGCGCGGGCAAGTCTCGCCCATACAGAATGGCGTGTACCAGCGGTTACCAAGGAGCGGTCATGGACCCCAAACGTTATGAACACCTGACGATCAGCGTCGAGCCCCATGAAATGCGCATGAGCCATTGGGTGTATGCACCGAAGGTGGTGGATGGGCGCAATGGCCGGGTACTGCTGGACCTGAGCGGCGGGCCGTGGGACCTGGTGTCCAGCTCGCCATCGACGACGGCGGTAGAGCTGCTATTGCGCAAGTACCCCGGAGATCGTGAGGCAATTTGCCTGAGCATTCGCCTGGCCGACAACAGTCTGTGGCTGGAGGGCTCTGCGGTTGCCACCGAGGATATCGAACAGGCGCTGAAGCGGGCGCAGGGCTGAGCCGCGCCGTGGCTCATGCCGACGAAGAATCACCGGGGCCTGACGACCGTTGGTAAGCTGGCGGTTCTTTCTTTTGCCAAATGGCATTAAAGTTGATGCCATCTGTCATAAGGCAGGGAGATGAGCATGACCGCCGCCGCCAAGAATACCGCCACCGTGAAACCTTCAGCCAAGGCCGAGAAGGTCAAGGGCGTTGCGCCCAAGGCCATCGCCAAGGTCGAACCGCGCAAGCCCTCCGCAAGCCGCAGCCCCAAGGCCAAGGCGAACCTGCTGCGCGAAGAGGCGGCTGTCTATGCGCTGCCTTCGCCCATGGTGCGCGGGCTGCTGCCCGGCACCGACGCCGATGACCCGATGGCGGTCTTCAGGGCCACCCAGCTGGGGTTCTCCCTGGGTGCGGTGATCGAGCTGGTGGAGTCGGTCGAGGCCTTCAAGCGCTACAACGTGCTGTCGAAGATCGTCGGGTTTTCCGAGCGCACCCTGGCGCGGCGCCTGAAGAACCAGGACCAGGCCCTGACCCCCGAACAGAGCGCCCGCGCCTTGCACTACGCGCAAGTGCTGGAAAAGGCCGAGTCGGTGCTGGGCTCCCGGGCGCTGGCCGAGGAGTGGATGACCCAGCCGGCGCTGGGCCTGGATGGCGAAGTTCCCATCGACCTGCTGGCCAACCCGGTGGGCTATGAACTGGTGACGGACTTTCTGCACCGGCTCGAGTTCGGGGTCTACTGATGCTCACCGACCCCTTGGCCCCGTCCCTGCATTTCTGGCGCCTCGACCAGGCCCGGCATGCCTCGACCTGGAACAGCGGCATCGGCGCCGAAGGCAGCGGCGGCCGCTGGAACCCCAAGGGGCTGCAAGTGGTGTACGCCAGCCTGGACGCCTCGACCGCCATCCTGGAAGTGGCGGTGCACAAAGGCTTCAAGGCCCTCGACTGCCTGCCCCACACCCTGACCGCGGCCCGGGTGCTGGCCCCCTCAAAGGTCCACACCGTCTGCCCCGAAGACATCCCCAACCCCAACTGGCTGATCCCCGGCACCCCCAGCCACAGCCAACAAGCCTTCGGCGCCAGCCTGCTGGAGCAGCACCCCTTCGTGCTGATCCCCTCCAGCGTGTCGCGCCATAGCTGGAACCTGCTGATCAACCCCTTGCTGGCCACGGGGTTGTATGAGCTGGTGTTGCAGGAGCGTTTTGCGCTGGATGGGCGGTTGAGTCCGCCGGAGCGTTAAGGGAGAAGCAATGCACATCAAATTCAGAATTGTCCTACGACCTGCTCGTGGTCATTTCGGGTAATGTCCTGTCGCCAACTGCTAAAACTTGCCCCCATCTTGATGGGGGCTTTTTTATGGGCGATGTGGAGCGGATACGACCTGCTGAGAAGGAGCTTTTTATGTACCTATGCATCACTGGTTTTCTACCTGACGAAGCTAATGACGATTCATTGCAGTACGAGCTGGACGTAGCACCGGAATTCAATCAGGCCGTGCTTGATCTGGTTGGCTGGAACTCCCTTGAAGAGAGCGTGAGACATGGCGTTGTAGAGTTAACCGCAGCACAAGTCAGGCAGATTGAGAGTGTGCTTGGGCAACCCATACCGAGTGATCTGGATATCTGTATTAGCGTTTTTGCCTAGGAATTGGGATACGACCTATGCACCTGTACCTCACTGGTTTTTTACCCGACGGCTTTGACGACACGTCATTAAAATATGAGCTGGACGTTGCTCCAGAATTTGAACAGAGGGTCATGGATATCTTGGGCTGGGAAAGCCTCGCCGCAGAAGTCGATGGTGAGCTACCACTGACCAATGAGCAGGCTGGTCAGATAGCCGCAGCCATCAAAGAGTCCTTACCCAATCACCTCGATATGTTTATTGGTGTGGTGGCATAGCTCCATCCATCATCCGTGCCCCTTGTCGGCCTGTTGAAGAGCGAAATCAGGAGGTTCTGATCGTTCTTATTCGTCCTCTGCAGTTCATAGGGACTTTTAGTACGGAGGTTTGGGAAAGCTCTGATATTTACGACTTTTCTGCATTGATAGGGTCGGTGCCTAAATTTCTCAGACACTCAGGATGTACTCATGGCCTATGTCATCAGGGAAGGAGACCCGACCACGACGGGTGGGAAGGTTATCGCAGGTTCATCAACGACCATCGTTGAGTACCGCAAAGTTGCACGCATCACCGACCCCGTGTGGTGCCCGGTGTGCCAGTCAGTGGGTTATATCGCGGAAGGCCATAACACATGGCTGGATAACCAACAGGCTATCGCGGTGGAAGGGGGCGCCGTGCAGTGTGGCTGCCCTGTAGGTTCTAACCGTCTTGTCGCCACTCAGTCTTCTGTCCTCTCGGATAATCAGCCACCGGTTCCAGTTCCCGCTGCCTTGATACCGCAAGTTGTGGCGAATACCCATCAATGGGCCGAAGCGATCAGGCGGGGATATTCGCAAAACCAATTTGCGGATTCGGTGCCGCGCGATCAGGTGAAGGGGCTGACGCCCATAAGCGAAACGGCGCTGTCAGCGCCCGCTCAGTTGTCGCAACAAAGCGTAGAGCCGGGCTTTTATATCGTTCAGTCTCCGATGAGCCGTGCAGCCCTAGAAGTGGTGCTTTTCGGTCAGCCCGACGCGGCCCTCCTGGAGAAATTTCGTCGGCTCAACCCCCAACTGACGGACACCGCCAAACCCGGCCAGATGGTGGTCCTCAGCCATCCCGAAAACCATCAGTGCACCCGTGAAGAAGCCTTGCTGATGGAGGCAGCGGAAAAGGTCAGCGCTGCGCTGGACACCCTCACTCCTGAAGAGGCGGCGTTTATGGTCCAGTACCGGCAGCAGATAGAGTCGGTGCTGTCTTATGGTTCAACCAGCCTGGGTGTCGCTACGTCAGCAGCCGGCAATCATCTGGACGGTATTAAAAGGACCTTGCAGGAAATCGAATCCCTCCATCAAAGGTACTTCCTGCGGGATGGGCATCTACGCAGCGTCCAATTCTTTGCCGAAAGACAAACGCTGTTTGCCCGGCTGGACACCCATCTGACGACCATCACGAAAATGAGCATTGCCTTTCCCGACCACCCCGACCTGAAAACCGCCTTGGGGATTTCAAGCCGTAGTCTGGTTCATCACTGGACCCAAGCAGGCGCAGTGGGTCAGATACCGGGTTACGCCACGCATATCGAGGGTGTCTCGAAGGCCTCCAAGGTGCTCAAGTATGGTGGCTGGATTGGGACGGCTTTGGGCGGTGGAGCGTCTTATGTGAAGGTTCAAGATGTTTGCACCGCGGGGAGTAAAGAGGCCTGCGAAAAAGTGAGGTTTACTGAGACAGGAAGTTTTGCAGGGGGAGTGGGTGCCGGAATGGCTATCGGGGCGGTGATGGGTGTGAGCGGGGGCGGTGGGGCGGCCATTTGTGTAGCGATTGGAGTACCGAGCGCAGGAGCAGGTGGCGTTGTATGTGGCTTAATCGTTGCTGGCGTAGCCTCCTACGCTGCGGGGAAGGCCGGAGAGAAAGGGGGGAAAATCATGGGTGAGATCATCTACGAGGCTGACAAGTGAGTTTGCTGAGTACGATGGCAACGGTATTGGCCTTTTTGTTTGCCGGGATACTTGCCGCCGCTTTTATCCTGATGGGCGTTTTTCTGTATGTCGGGTATTCACGTATGGAGGAAATGTTGGGCCATCTTGAGAATTGCCAAGCAATACAGCAAAGAAGGTTTCTTATGCACGTCGGGCCGTGGGGGACAGTCATGCTCACGGCGTCGATTGCGGGAATCATGACATTTCCCGGAGTTTATCTTCGTCACGGCGGAGTCAGTCAGGCGGACTTGGACGCTTTTCCATCGACCCTAAAGCGCAAGCTGATCCTGTTGCATATCGTGAATATTGCGTTGGTCGTGGCTGGGGTGTTGGTCGGCGGAGCAATGGTTGTGTGTTGGAACTATGTAAAAAAAGGCGGCCTTTAAGGCCCCGAGGTTCGGACTGTGTTTCCAGCTGCGACCATGGCCGGATAGGCCGGCACCTCGATACCCCGCGCAGAGTGCGGCCCGCCCTGACTTACCGTACTCCAGATATTTCCAAGACGATGGGTTAGACATAAACTGCCACGCCTTTGTCGTTGCTCCGTATCGAGCCCGGGACTAGCCTTTGATCGTCGCTGCCAACTCAGCGATCGGGCTTGGTAACCCGTTTTGATACAGGCGCAACAGCGCCCCGTTTCACAACTGCAGGCGCTTTTTTGTGCCTGCACACTCGTGCAATGGCGGCTGTGCGTGGGAGGGCTCGTCCCTGCCGGGTTCCTGTATCTCCGGTTTACCAACCTGCGCGCAGCTGCCACCCATTCGCTTGGTAACGAACGTGGCAGCTCTCACTTTGATATGGGAGTTTCAATCATGTGCGCTATCAAAACCTCCGCAAATCATGGTCGCTTCAACGGGGTAAAAGGAGGTGCGCTATGAGCACCTCCAGCCCCGTCAAAACCCTCGGTTTCGTCACCTTCGGCCCTTGCGGCGACGGTGATCAAACCCTGTTTCGCGTCAACGCCGACGTACCCCTGTACCAAGCCCTGGAACACGCTTCGACCCTGCTGTACTACGCCAAGAAACTCGCCCTGGATGCGGCCATGGAAGAGCAGGGCGAACGTTACGCCTGGGCCGCGCACTTTCTGGCGGAGATGGGCAAGGCGGTGATCGATGATGTGGGATTGGGGCTGAGGGAAGAGGAGGTCTTGCAGGTTTAGCAGGTAGGGGGATGTTGGGTAGGGCGCCGTTTCTGGGTGGAAGGGAAACGGCGTTTTTTATGGTGGTTACCCTGGTATCGCCCTGTCGATTTCCCGGAGTCTCGTTCGACTATCTTTCAGGGAATGAAGCCGATGGGTCGCAATGATCGTCGGTGCTCCCTGCCTGAGCACTTTTATGCAGACGAACCAGGAGAAGACCATGCGCAAGCTTATCGTTGCCGCTTTCATGAGCCTGGATAACGTTATTCAAGCACCCGGCGGGCCTGAAGAAGACACCAGCGGCGAATTCCGCTTCGGTGGCTGGATAGTGCCCTACGCCGACGAAGCCTTCGGTCTGGCCATACAGAAGCTGTTCTCGCAGCCGTTCGACTTGCTGCTGGGGCGGCGCACCTACAACATATTCGCGGGGTATTGGCCGCACATACAGGCCGGCTCAAGCAACAGCGTTATCGCCGACCTGTTCAACCGCGTGCCCAAGCACGTGGCCACCCATAGTCCCAACACCCTTGATTGGCACAACAGCCATGCACTGCAAGGAAACCTTGCCGACACCATACAGGCCCTCAAACAGCAGCATGGCGCCCACCTGTTGACCCAGGGCAGCGCCGATCTGGTACGCCAACTGCTTGCAGCCGGCTTGGTGGACGAGTTGAGGTTGATGATCTTTCCTATCGTACTGGGACGCGGTAAGCGCCTGTTTGACGATCATGCACAAGCGTCGGCCTTCACTTTGGTGAACTCGACGAGTACTCCTGACGGGGTGTTGATTGCCCACTACGTTCGCAGTAGCGAGGTAGGTACAGGAACGTTTGAAGAGTAGGAAAGCCCATAATGGCTGACAAACTCGTTCAAAGCCTAGGTCCCTTGTGGGCCTCTGTCTTGACTTGAGTCGATATGGGGTTGAGCAAGTGAGTCACACTCCGTTCCAGCAGACTCATTTCACATCTCTCACATTGAATGAAATTAATACCGGTTCTCTTGGTACCAGTTGCACCACGAAGGACTGGAGTCCTGCACTCTGGGGTGAAGTCACCTCCGGGGATTTGGGGTGTGAGTAGAGGTTTCTGGTTGTTCGTTTAGGGGAGAAAGCACTGGTTGTAAATGACTTCTAACGGCTGTGGATTCAACCGGTCGATGCAACAGATTGGCTAAATCGTTCAGCGGGCGTTTCGTAGTTTAGGGTTTTCCGAGGACGGCTGTTCAGCTGCCTTGCTACTTCATTGAGCGTGGCTTGCGAGTGCTCCGCAAGGTCGGTCCCTTTCGGGAAGTACTGTCTTAACAACCCGTTGGTGTTCTCATTTGATCCCCGTTGCCAGGGACGATGAGGGTCGCAGAAGTAGACTTTGATGTCGGTAGCCACCGTAAAACGTTTATGGTCCGCCATCTCTTTGCCGCGATCCCACGTCAGCGATTGGTAGAGTTCCTCGGGGAGTTCGCGGGCGTTTTCGATCAGGGCGCTGATGACCGTCTCGGTGTCCTTACCGGCCAACTTCACCAGCATTACGTAACGGGTATGACGCTCCACAAGAGTGGCAATTTGGCTGTTCCTGCTACCGCACAGCAGGTCACCCTCCCAGTGACCTGGCACCGCCCGATCCTCAGCCGTGGCCGGGCGTTCGCGGATCGATACCGCGTCTGTGATTCGACCGTGATTTTCTTTCTTCTGCGTGTGATGGCGCGAGCGACGCATGGCTCGTGTTCGCCGTAAATGCTCAAGCAACTCCTTCTTCAGAGCCCCGCGAGCCTGTATGAAGAGGGTGCGATAGATCGTCTCGTGTGACACCTGATAGCTCGTATCGTCCGGGTAGGTGCGCTTCAGCCAGCCGGCAATTTGTTCCGGTGACCACTGCAATTGAAGCTTGTCTGCAACAATTTGCGCCACCGCTCGGTTCTCAACAAGCTTGCAGACCTTGGGTCGATGTGCCCGATCCCAAGCCGCCTGATCAGCCTGATTTGCCCGGTAGCATCCTTGGCCACCGTTGCGTCTGATCTCACGGCTGATGGTCGAGGCTGCTCGCCCTAGCTGCGTTGCTATGGAACGGATCGAGTTACCTGCCACTACTGAACGCGAAATCTCTTCGCGTTCAGCCAACGTCAGCGCCAATCTGGACCTGCGCCGTACAGCGGGTCTGATCCCCCCGGTCTCCGCCAAGATGTGCTGTATCGATGAGTGGTTTCGATCAAATAGTTGGGCGATCTGCTGGAGAGAGTCGCCTTTCCGCCAGTGATCCCACATCAGTTTTTTCTGGCTTTCGGTGTAATAGATCCGAGGTCTCTGCTTCATCTGCAACACTCCTTCTGCTCACACAGAATTTAGTTGTGTTGCGTCGACCGGTTGAATCCACAGCTAAAAGCAGGCACTCGATGTTTCTATCAAAGTATGGGTGATTCACCTATCCGTGCTTTCTGATCATCCAACCAGCTTGCGCGACCTCCGGCATACGGATTTCTACTCTGCTTAGAGTGGCTTGTATCTCCAGCTCGAGCAGTAGGGGAGCTCTGTTTTTCATATGGTAATCATGCACTTGAATAGCATCAGTTCATTGCCCGATACGCCTGTCAGAAAATGGCAAGATTCGCTAACTAATAGCAACCAGTGGTGAGCACGTGGTATAGAAAGGCCATCATGCATGGGAAGCAGGTGAACGCGTAGTGAAAACGGTCGAGAAAGAAGCAATACCTAGTAGCACTGCGGGGGATTTACTGCCGTTAAAAACTATCGAAGGTATTCTCAATCCCCATTGTGTCGGAAGTGTCTGGCACGTCCAACAAAGGCCGAAGTTAGTGCAATCGATAGCCTTCGTGGCAGTAGGTCAAGCATTTACTGCAAGAAGGATACTTCAGGAACTGTCCCCTGGTAGCCCGCCGTTTATTAAGTCACTTCAAGAGGAAGCAAAAATTAGACTCACGGTGCAAGACGATTACAAGTCAGGTGAGCGATACGGCTACCCAACGTATCAACGGGATGGTTTTATTTTTGAAGTGGTTTCGTGGGTGGCCGCGCTTCAGAGTCACGGAAAAGAGGTATTGCTGAAAGACCCTCATACAAGTGCGACGTCTCAAGGACTTGATGGTCTTATGATCACCTTATCTGCAGATAGGTCGCGGGTTGATCTGACTACTATATTTGAAGACAAGTGTACGGAAAATGCGCGTGAGACATTTCGGGATAAGGTAATTCCAGGTTTCCAAGATAGACATTCTAATAAAAGAGGCGCGGAGCTTGTCGCCACAGCGTCAACCTTACTTCGAATGGCTGCTGTAGATGCAGATGCAGTTGCAATGCTTTCGGCCTCTGTGATGGATCGAACACTTCGAAGCTATCGAGCAGCATTTGCTCTAACTTCAGAGTTCGAACTTATTGAAGCGCGTCAGAAACTGTTCAAAGGTTACGAAAAAATAGTCGACTTGGATAGCAGTAGGCGCATCGGAGCTTGCTTTATTGTAGAAGGCGAATTGCGCGAGTGGTTTAATGTCTTGGCTGAGGATGTAAGAAAATATCTAGATGACTGGGAATTGGAGGTGAACAATGTTTGATACAGAAACATCTAGAATTTTGCGCTCAGCACCAAATGTGCCAGGGTTAGATGCTGAAAACATTCCAGCCATACTTACTGCGCATTACGCGCGTTTGATTTCAAATAGATTAGCCGGTAACAGTACACCGCCCGAAAATGAGCTGTGGCCTCCTTCGCGGATTGCTGATACTTACGAGATTGTAACTGCACTACAATCTGATGATGAACTTAGGAAGTCCGCGGCTTTTGTGGCGGCGACTGCACATCTTATTGCAGCAAAAGGTGACGCTTCTATTGCTGGTAGAAGTTATTATGTAGACCGAAATTCTGTCGATCCTACACTCGCAGCCGCGCTATTGTTTTTGGCAGCTGAGCAGTATGCGGACGCAAGCGAATCGGTTGTAGATTTTAATGTTCTCGATGAAACACAGACTCTGGAGGCGAGAGTTATTGCAGAAGGTGTAGTCGACTTAGCAAGCGGGAGACTTACAGAAATAGTTCGGCGAGCTTCGCGTTGGCGATCAGAAAAGTCTCAGTCATATGATCTGCAAGAACTGGCTCTTATTGCTCTTCTAGATACTTTGATTGTAGGGATTGAGCTGCTTGCCGAAAAACTGACAGGAGAAGTTTTAGAAGCACCGATCAATTTTCAATCGCCACGCCACGCTTTTCAGCGAGTTCTAGAACTGTCCGCCCAAATAAATGATCGGGTATTGTACACCTATACTGGTCCAAGCCATTTGGCATCGCTATTAATGGCCACATACGATGGTATTTGTGAGGCAGGTATCACGGCAATTCCTCCTCCAACCGGGGCCGATCACAACTTTTGGCAGCAGTGGGTGCGGTTTCGCGCTATTAGATATCCTTATGTTTGGCCAAACCATCGTGTCGCGATAAATAAGGGCTTTCACCAGACCGGGGTATCTGCGGTCGTGGTGCTTCCAACAGGAGCTGGTAAGACAACCGTTTCGTCTGTAAAGATCGCAGGGGTCTTAGCACGAAAAAAGAAAGTCATTTTCTTGGCTCCAACCCACGCTTTATCCGATCAGCTTACGGTAGATCTTCAAGAAACATTCCCTAAAGATTTATTAGGTTCTGTTGTATCGAGTGATTTTGATCTTTTGTTTCAGGAAGATGCGCAGTTGCGCGAAATTGAAGTCATGACACCTGAACGATGTTTGGCAATGTTGTCATTTGCGCCAGAGGCATTCAAAGAAGTGGGGTTGCTCGTCTTTGACGAATGTCATTTATTGAGCCCCCAGTCTGGAAAGATTCGTCGTTCATTAGATGGAATGCTCTGCGTGTTAGCTTTCAGGCACTTGGTTCCGGATCTTGATTACTTGTTTCTCTCGGCCATGTTAGAAAATAGTCAAGAAATAGCTGAATGGATCGGTGCTGTGATAAGTCGCGAATGCTTGTCAATTGATCTGCTTTGGAAGCCAAGTCGCCAAGCACGGGGGGTTGTGATTTACCAACAGGAAGAACTGACTAAAACAGCTGGTTTATCGGAAAAGCTACAAGCTGCAGGTGATGTGAAAGTAGGTAAACTTTCTAAGGGGCTACGTGCTTCTGCTCAATCCGCTCTTAAACTCACACCATGGGCGATCTGGGGACTCCAGCATAACTGGTTGCAGTCTAAGAGTAATATAGCGCACTGCACTTTCACTCCGCTCTTGTCAGGCAAGGTTGACTTAACAGGTGGATTGAATAAGCGGAGGCAGGTTTATTTTAAACCTAACGCAAACAAAGTATCCTCACGCTTGGCCGCTACTGCTGCTCAACAAGGCATGAAAACCATAGTGTTTGTTAACACCAAGAATGATGCAGTAAGCGTGGCGAAGGAAATAACATCAGGGAATAAGAAGGGTATTGTTTACAGTGACGAGGAGGAACAGCGCTTTTCACAGCTAAAAATCGAGCTAGGAAGTTTAGAGCACTCTTTGCTTGCAGAAACTGGAAGTGCCGTTCCTCATAATTCCTCTATGTTCAAACTTGAACGCGACCTTGCTGAGCGTTTATTTAAGAGGCCTGACGGTGCAGATGTAATTGTGGCCACTCCAACACTAGCGCAAGGGCTTAATCTACCTGCTCAGCTTGCGATCCTCGCAGGTGATAAACGCGCGAATTCGGACTCAAAAGGCCGGGAAAGCTTGGAGGCTCATGAGATTCTAAACGCTGCTGCGCGCGCCGGTAGAGCTGGTCATCTTGCAAACGGCGTAGTGCTCTTGGTCCCAGAGCCTGTAATTAGTTTTAGCTCTGGAAAACCACTATCGGCTGACGTAGTTGCTAAATTGCAGTCGGTATTACCTGAGGATGATCGATGTGTCACTATTACTGACCCTATTCAGAGTATTCTCGATCAGTTAACCGTGGGGGCGATTGTAGATTCTGATACTCGTTACTTGATAAATCGTTTGGCTACAATAAAAAAATTAGTACAGATGAATCCGATAGGCTTTTCAATTTAAATTATTCACTATCTTCCTTTCAGGCAGCGAAGAGGAATGATTCGGCTAAATATAGCCAGTTGCTAGGTGAGCTAAACAACTTGGCTAGAGCTGCAGTTCCTGAGGATACTAGTGATGAGCTCATTTATCTTGCGTCGCAAAGTGGTCTCCCTATTCACATACTAAAAGATCTTCAAGTCCGTATCCTTAATATTGGACTCGATCTTCCCGAGACAATAAGTGAGTGGTTGGATTGGACACTTGAGTGGTTGACGGATGATGTCGGAGCAGCTGCTGAACTCCTGTCCGACTCTCGGCGAGCAATCATGGGTTCCCTTGGGTTGAACAAAGATAGCGCTTTAACCTCGAAAAATATATCTAATCTCCGGGATGGCTTGCATGCATGGATCTCCGGAAAAAGTGTCGACTCTATTGAGGTTTTGCTGGGGGGGGATCCACACTCTTCAACTCTTTCATCAAAAGTTTGCCCAAGGGCAAGAGAGCTGATCAACGGTGTGATACCTAGGAGTCTTTCCTTCGTGATGGGATTGATCTCTAATATTGTTATGCGAATGAATATCTATAACGAAGATGAGTCTAGTGGAAGGTTGGTGGTTGAGTGCTTGTCAAGCGGGGTAAGAAAAGGTTATGACTCGCCCGAAAAGTTGTTTTTTTCCACGAAAGTTGACCCGTTATATTCTAGGGTAAGCATCCATGAGTTATTTAATTTGTCATATGGTCTTGATGATCTGATATAGGTATTAATGGCTCGGCGCACGCTAAGGCGGCTTGGTTATGAGTACTTGCAACGACTGATTGGAAACGAACTCATACAAGAGGTTCCGTCGCCCACATTGTCGGGCCTAGGTGTTGCGGTTACCGATAGCTACCTTTAGTAATTGGCAGCTATCAGCCGGCTCTGTTGAAAAAAGTCGATATTCTCAAGTTTCAAGAAGGCTGATCGGTGAAAGCATCTTCTTAGTCCACTTTTACATGAAGTTCGAGTCGGATTGCCTCCGCGACGATTCAATATCTCAATCTCAGGCGCGTACTTTTTGCTCGTGGAAACTAAGGCGAGTTTTTCAACAGAATGGGCCGATTTCTGCCTGTCACCACCGACAGCTATTTGTCGAAAGCGGCACTTCGTGGTCGATGGCTTTCGGTCAAAAGCAGTCATCTAATGTGTTTGTGCCGGGGATGTCATTGTAGTGGCAAAAAATGTACTACTGTTAGATTCGATGCTGTTGCAGCCGTCAAGGAAGAGAGGTCACGATGATGAAAAGGATATTGCTTCTGAGTGGCGCAATAGGTGTGGGGAAAAGCACCATAGCTCAAGACCTTAAATCCAAGCATGGTTACACCAGCATCAGCAGTAGCGGCTATCTGCGTTCACAGCTTGAGCTTCAAGGCCTTCAGCCAACAAGGCTGAATCTGCAACAGTTTGGTGACCAGCTGGATGTAGATACGGATTACAGCTGGATCATAGATTGCGTTGTTGTACCCGTGATCAGTGGCACACCAGATACTACCCACTGGCTTTTAGATGCCGTCAGAAAGCATCGTCAAGTCGAGCATTTCAAGTCTCGTTTCCCTGGATTGGTTAAGCACGTCCATCTCACTGTTTCCGAGCACACCCTTGAGGTTCGTTTCAATTCCCGGGTTCAACCTCACGTTGACTCGTCTTACCAAGACGCAGTCTGTCATCCAAACGAACAAGCAGCACGCTCACTTATTGGGCTCGCCGACCTGATTGTGGACACCGAGCACTACTCGATCGAAGAAATCACACAACGCATAGCAGCGTTCTGCCAGGAGCGATGAGATGGGAAACCGTCAGATTGTCGTTATCAGTGGGAAGACATGTACAGGTAAAACTGGTCTAGCGAAGCTTCTCGAGAAAGAGTTTGGTTTCTACGCCTTGAGGACCCGAGATGTCCTGGCGGTAACTGATGATGAGTCGCTCACGCGTGAGGAGTTGGCTGCTCGTGAGCGAGAGCAGGACGAACTCACTAACTCGGATTGGGTCACGAAGGCTCTGCAGGCCAGGCTGCTAGGCCTACCGCCAGATCAACCGGTAGTTGTGGACTACGTAACGAGTCCAGAGCAGGTGTATGCCTTTCGTCGCGCGTTTGCCGAGAATCTTGTGCACGTTCATCTATGGGCAAATACAGAAACACTGGTTGAGCGATACCAGGGTACTGAAGGAAAGGATGCACCGCCTTTCGAGTCCATTAATCGTTTGATTGATGACACGCACATAAGGACTCTGAAAAACGATGCGGACGTAAGGATCTATACAACTCGTTCAGATGCGCGCGATACCCTGGTGCGAGTCGCAGCCCGTCTACATCTGTTTACGTCCCCTGAAGTTCGTTGTGTTGACGTGCTTATCGGAGGGCAGTTTGGTAGTGAGGGTAAGGGAAACGTCGTTTCGTACCTCGCTCGCGAATACAACGTTCTAGTGCGAGTTGGAGGCCCCAATGCGGGTCATACAGTGGCATCTGTGAAGGGTGAGTACACGTATCACCACCTACCTTCAGGCGCTAGGGATGTAACCGCTAGACTGCTTCTTGGTCCGGGAATGACCATCGAGCTCCGAGGTCTCCTGAAAGAGATTGCTGACTGCGAGATTAGTGCTGATCGTCTCTTTATAGACCCTCAAGCGACGATCATTGATGACCAAGATATAGAGACGGAGCAGCAGAGGCTTGTTGGCACAATAGCCTCTACAGGCAGCGGCAGCGGTGCCGCCACTGCAAGGCGAATACTTGACCGGGGAAACGGGAAAGTCAGGCTAGCCCGTGATGTCTGTGAGCTAGAACCCTATGTGGGAACAGAGGGCAACTATCACGGTTGTACAGCTGACCGTTTGGAAGAAGCTTATCGAAACTGTCATTCGATTCTCCTTGAAGGAACTCAAGGAAGTGGCCTCAGCCTGTTTCATGGAATCTATCCCTACGTCACCTCAAGAGACACGAATGTCGCAGGCTGTCTTTGGACTTGCCCCTACAAAACCGGACACCAACTCCCCGTTAAATTGATGCTGGCGCCAAGCGCCTGAACTCCCTTGGTGAACGGTAATTCAAGGCGCTGTGCGGATGCTGCTCGTTGTAATGCTCGAAGGCGATTGCCAAGTTACGCAACGCCGTTTCTCGATCCGGCTTGGGCATGTGCGCCACGTAGTCACGCTTGATCGTCTTCACGAAGCTCTCGGCCATGCCGTTGCTCTGCGGGCTGCGCACCGGGGTGGTCACCGGCTGCAAGCCGATCTGTCGAGCAAACAGGCGTGTCTGTTCGGCGGTGTACGCCGAGCCGTTGTCGCTTAGCCATTGCACCGGCGTGACGGGCAGTTGATCACCAAAGCGCTTCTCCACGCTTTCCAGCATCAAGTCGCGGATATCATCGCCGCTGTACCCGGTCGGGCTCGCGACCCAGCCGATGGCCTCGCGATCACAGCAGTCCAGGGCGAAGGTCACGCTCAGTTTGGCCCCGTCCTCGCAGCGGAACTCAAAGCCGTCCGAGCACCAACGCGTATCGCTGGTTTTCACCGCAATACGGCCTTCGTGCCGACGCGGCACGCCGGGCTGTTTGAGTCGACGTTCCAACAGCAAGTTGTGATCACGCATGACCCGGTAAACTCGTTTCACGTTGATCGCCGGCAGCGACTGGGTTTCACGGGCGCGACGCAGCAATCCCCAGACACGACGGTAGCCATAGCTGGGAAGCTCGCTGACCTGTTGCTGGATTTCGACCACCAGCGCAGCATCGTCCACAGGCCTACTTCGCCGTACTTTGGGCGATACCGATTGCTTGATTCGAACCGTTAATTGCGAGCGCGCCACACCGAGACATTCGCTGACCAGCTTCACTGGTCGTCCCCCGGCAACAAGGGTGAGTGCGCAATCCATTTTCGCGACCGGGCGATCTCCACGGCCTCTTTGAGGATTTCGGCTTCCATCGTTTTCTTGCCCAGCATCCGTTGCAGTTCACGGATCTGCTTGAGCGCATCGCTCAGCTCGGAGGCAGGCACCACGGCTTCGCCAGCACTGACCGCCGACAGGCTGCCGTCCTGATACAGCTTGCGCCACAAGAACAGCTGATTGGCATTGATGCCGTTGCGCCGAGCGACGACCGACACACTTTGTCCTGGCTCAAGGCTCTCGCGAACCATGGCCAGCTTTTGCTCTGGGCTCCAGCGGCGCCGCCGCTCCTGGCCCAAAAGCTCCCCACTCTTATCGTTGCTGTTAGTCATAAACATAACCGTTTGCCTATCCCTTATCGTAAGGGGGAAACAGTGTCCTGTCTTTCATGGGGCTCGTTCAGTCTTGCAGAAGCAGGAATCTCGCCCAGCAGGGTTAGAAAAATTCTCATGGTGATCCGCCCCATGCCAATTCGGGTTGGTGATCCCGATGGTGACACGGGTGAGACCTCAGGCCCACTCAAACACCCGACGACCTTTGCTGATATCGCTCAGGAGGCAGGGTTAGATGCAGAGATACTCAACAAAGCTGAAAAGACTTCTACGACTAAAAGAAATCGTCGTGTGGGTTGGTTTGATTGGGATCAGTTTAGGCGTGCTTGCGCTCTTAATGCTCCCACTGATGTCGTCCTCACGTTTGCCGATTACTTGATCGCAGCCAACCGGAATGCAAGGCGCTTTGAGCAACTACATCCCGACACCATTCAGTTCATAGAGGAAATAGAGCGGGTTTCCCAAGCTCCCGTCTCGTTAATCAATACCCGATTCGCACGAGATAACGACGGTTCGAATGTAGTGGTCAACTAATCCCGGACACGACGTTAAGTTTTTTCTCGGCCTGAGCCGGGGCCAGCCCATCGTTGAACTGGTGCGGTCGAGTCCAGTTGTACCGATGCATCAGGTAATGACTGATGTCTCGGTGCGCCTCTTGAGCCGTCATGTAGCCCACGGTCGGTATCCATTCAGTTTTCAAACTGCGAAACACACGCTCCATCGGCGCATTATCCCAACAGTTTCCACGACGGCTCATGCTTTGGCGCATGCGGTAACGCCAGAGCCGTTGGCGAAACTGGCGACTGCCGTATTGCGAGCCCTGATCCGAGTGAAACAGCAGTCCTTGAGGCCGGCCACGCTGCTCGTAAGCCATATCCAGAGCCTTGATCACTAAGTCCGCGTCCGGTTTGCTCGACAGCGCCCAGCCCACAACTCGGCGCGCATAGAGATCCAGCACGACAGCCAGATAATGCCATTTCCCTTGGGCCCAGATGTAGGTGATATCGCCACACCAGACTTGGTTGGGTGCCGGCACTTCAAACTCTCGATTCAAGATGTTCGGAATATCCGGCCGCTCAACCGTCGCTTGTTTGTAAGCATGTGATCCAGGTTGTTTGCTGACTAACGCCAGCTCCCGCATCAGACCACGCACCTTGAACCGTCCGATTTGCTCGCCATCTTCCTGCATCATCGACACAATGCTGCGGCTGCCGGCGGCGCTCCGACTTTGCGTGAACAACTCATTGACTCGACTGCGTAACCGAAGTCGTTCAACGTCCGGAGTTCGACATCTGAGGCGGTGGGCGTAGTAGCACGAACGAGTGATATCAAAGACGACACAAAGCCAATCAACCGGCTCTTGGGTGCTCAGTTGATCAATCAGCGCGTGCGTTCGTGCTCTTCCGACATCAAGAGCGCGGTAGCCTTTTTTAAAATGGATTTCTCCCGCTCAAGACGAGCGATCCGGGCTTCCAACTCCTGGATCTTCTGCTGCTCGGGCGTCAGCGCTTTTGTCTGCGGAGTAACACCACTGCGCTCCTGCTGGAGTTGGTTAACCCAGCGACGCAACGCGGACTCGACCACCCCGAGCGAGCGGCAGGCCTCGATATGGCTATAGCCTTGATCGAGCACGAGAGCTGCAGCCTCGCGTTTGAATTCAGCGGAAAAGGAACGACGTTGCTTGGTCATCAGACACCTCTATCTGGCGAGCATTCTCGCCTAAATGGGTGTCCGGTTTCATTAGACCACTACAATCACCCCCGAACAGTGGTACCACCAGATCAATCAGAAAGTTTTTTTCTGGGCAGAGGAAAAACGGCTGAATGTCTTGCTAAATGCTCGTGCCTATCGAGCTCTGGAGCATGACGTCCTGACGGTCGACTCGGAGCGCTTTATTCGCGATTACTCAGCCAGTATTTGGCTATGCCACATGAATTCAGGCAATACCTGGCCAATGCCGCATGCTAGGGATGAAAATACGTTCCAGCGCATTCCTGACTACCCAGCCAAGAGGAATGGCGCACCGCTCAAAGAGGTCGTCGAGATCACAGTAGATCACTATGTGCCAAATATTGCTGACTATGTTGTTGAGGTGCGACGGATGATCGGTTCAAACGTTCTGGGTTGTCTCTATCCTTGACTAAGCATGAGTCTTGGATAACCTCCTCAGCTTAACCGCCACATATTGTTTCAAGAGTGGGCGACTCGAGGTGCTCATCATGATTGCTAAAGGGGGGAGTGGCATGAGTCGAATCGAAGTGAAAAGTCCCGGTGAATGTTCCACTGCTGAAATCTGCGACTTTGTCGATTTGGTTGTGCAAGGAGGTGAAGTGGAAGCTGGTGGGCTGAGCCAGCGGGTGATGGATGCAGAACAACTGGCTTTTCTACGTGTCGATGGGCAGTTAGTTGGGGTGGCGGCAATAAAGAACCCCAATGATAGGTATCGCGCTAGGGTGGCTCGTGCCTCGGGATTTACGCATGCAAAAGACGCATTTCCCTATGAGTTGGGTTGGGTGTTTGTTACCCCAGTTGCTAGAGGTAAAGGTTACGCACATTCTCTTGCGGAGGCTGCAATCTCACTGGTAAGTGCGGATGGAGTCCTAGCTACTTCGCGCTTGGAAAATATTGTTATGCATCGAGTCTTGATCAAACTTGGATTTGTACCATCAGGGTCCACCTATCGCTCAACCCACGGAGAGCATCAGTTGCAATTGTTTACAAGAGCACCGCGTAGGACCTCTTTTCAATAAGGCGTGAGACTTAATCTTTTTCACTCAGGATGAAGTCTGCTTCGGGTATCGATAACTTGTGGTAGGTTTCGTAATCCCAGATCCACCGTGAGTCCCGTTTGGCGGCTTCTTCGAGTGGCTGCTTATGGCAAGAGCAGCTCTTAGAAAAGTTGCAGTTCTTGATCCATTTCTGCAGGTCAGATCTTGTGGATGTTGGGCGGACAGCTCTAAGGGACAGGTATTTTCAGACAGGCACTCGACGGTAACCTGAGCACCCCCAACTACGTAGCACCGCGATGAACATCAATCTACTGAACGAATCCATGATCGGCCATTGGCGTATTCCCTCGGGTGTCTGGCAATGCGAGTTCCAGTTTGGGAGCCGATTAATTTACGTCCAGCATCACGATAACGAGCTACCCCATGGCAGGCTTATCGAAGCGCAACGAGTGGTCAACGCTGCGTGGATTGACTTGCCCCAAGCCCTAAATTTTGCCGAACAGCACTGTAAAACGCAGATGCCCGAATTGATGCGGCTTTATGAAACTCATATGCAGTGGGAGTCTCCGTTGTATGTGTACTCGATCCACTTCGATCTCGACTCACCTTACCCCGGCTATACCATTTCCAAGAACCCTGATTTTGATTGGGGTCGAACCCTGGTCGATGAAGACGAACTGTGTATGAGTCACAGCGTCTGCATGGAGCTGCATGAGCCAGGGGATGACTTTTGGATTTACATCAAGCGCATGGGCTTTCAGCAATTTGAGCTTGGCTATTAGCCTAGTGATCAACTATCAACCCAGGGCCTGTTCCTGAACTGCGTTGATCAGGCACGCTCTCCAATACACCACCACTGAACTTCAACCTCATCATCGCTTTGGGTTACATCATGCCCATGTTCGATGAATGACTCGGGTATATCCAGGGCAAGCTTGTGGCTCAGGCTTATTGGAGCGAGCGAATTATGCTGCCCCAGAAAACTCAGGTAGTACTCACGGTCATAGAACACCGTTACTTCACTTTGGTGCAGCCAGGGCCATACCAGTAGGCAGGCGACGCGGTAGTAGCCCTGGCTGCGATCCGCAGCGCGGGAAAGATGGTTCGCTGCTTCGAGCAGTTGCTGAACGCAAAACGCCTGCAATTCGATACGTGCCTGCGGACCTTCAACGAGGGTATTGAGCACTGGAATTTTCCAGTGCGTGTAGCGCTGGCGTTCATCAATGTGAGGATAGAACTCACCGCTAAAGCCCGCGGCCCAGTACTCCAATGCACGGAGACGGCGGGGGATGCCTCGGAGTTTTTTGTTACTGAGGAGTAATCTTCGCAAGGGATGTCCTTATGCTGTGCGGGGACACTGACGGTTTGGGTACTCATTGTAAGCTGCTAAACGATCAGCGTTTTCGGGAGTTGATATTGGAAATATCCGCTCTTGAAAGCTGCCCGGCATGGGCTTTCATTTCTGACGGTTTGCGCAAATAGCCTGATGTTTTTCTGTGTGGTTCGACATCCTTTTTAGCGATCCCGGAAACGTTCCGACCACAATCCCTGCTTCATCCATACCCAAAATACGAGCAGCAAAAAACTTGAAATAGCTCGGCGAAATCACCCTATAAGCCGTCCGCCCCTCTTCTCTGCATTCTGGCGGCAACCGTCGGGCGTCCATCAGTTGCAGTTCATCTGCTGTCCAGTGGTCTCACGAACAGGTCTGGCTTTTCGTGAAGCCCTGAAAATCTGGCACATCGGACAACCCGCTGACTAAAGTGCCCTCCACAAGCGGACACTACGGATTGCATGGCCTTGGCGAGGGCCGGGGGGCAGGGCGGAGTTCGCACGGTTTTCCATGGCCCTGTCACTTCGCGGCTATTCTCTAATTTCAGGTCGATGGCCTAAAAGATCCATGTCCACGCCTATGGCCTGATGTCCTGCTCGCCCGGGTAAACGCGTGTTTCTCAGCCTCGCTGAGCCGTATCGGGTGTTGCTTCGAGGACCGGCCCCCTCCAGTTCGAGGGTTCTTGATGGCGCTTCACCGTGATCAGGGACGATGACCGTGATGGCATGCATGCAGTGGCGGCAATGGATATGAGCGTCGGGTCAACGACCGGAGAAGAGGCGGCGGACTTTTTCGCGCAGACCCTGGAACAGGCCAACGATGCCGTGGTGATCATCGACGATCGCAACCAGGTGGTGTTCTTCAATGCGGCGGCCGAGCGTTTCTGGGGCTGTCAACGGCGCGAGGTGTTGGGCAGCGAGGTCGGCACGCTGGTGCCGATCCCCATCCGCTCGCGGAACGACGGCGAGACCGGGGTCAACAAGATCATCGGCACCAGCCGCGATGTGTGCATTACACGCAAGGATGGCGAAGAACGCTGGGGCGCGATGGCGATCTCGAAAATCACCCTGCAGGGGCGCATTCTCTATGCCGCCTTTTTCAAGGACGTGACCCAGACGCGGCTCAAGGATATCGAGCAGCGCCTGCTGTCGATGTCGGTCAACGCCAGCAGCTCGGCCACCTGCATCGTCGACGCCGACGGCCGGCTGATCTACATCAACGACGGGCTGGTGCGCTTGCTGGGGTATTCCCGCGAGGAGTTGCTGGAGCGCTCGCCGCAGATGTTCTTCGTCGCCGATACCCCGGGGGCGGCCCAGGCCGACGAGCTGCAACTGGAGAGCATCCTCAGTGGCCAGCCCCATGAAGCCTGCGGCCTGGTCAGCAAGCGCAACGGCCAGCGGCTGTGGGTGCATGTCTGCTCGGCGCCGGTGTTCGACGCCGGGGGGCGGATCGGCAACATCGTCATCGTGTTCACCGACATCACCCGTTCCAGGCTGCCCGAAGTGCTGCAGGACAAGGTCATAGGCGCCCTGTTGCAAGAGCAACCCCTGGAGCGCGTGTTGACCCTGCTGTGCCAGGAAATCGAGCGCCTGGCGCCGGAGGTCGTCGTCTCGATCCTCGGCGTGGACGAACAGGGGCTGCTGCATCACCTGGCCAGCCCCGGCCTGCCGGCCGATTACGCCAGGGCCATGGAGGGGCTGCCGATCGGGCTCGCTGCCGGCTCCTGCGGCACCGCGGCCTTTCGCGGCGAGCCGGCGCTGGTCACCGATATCGACACCGATCCGCTGTGGGCCGATTACCGCTGGCTGGCGCAGCAGGCCGGGGTGCGGGCCTGTTGGTCGATGCCGGTGCGCAACAGCGGCGGCAGGGTCTGCGCAACCTTTGCCCTGTATTTCCGGGAGAGCCGCAAGCCCGATACCACCCATGCCCATCTGATCATGACCGGGACCCACCTGTGCATGCTGGCCCTGGAGCGCGAGGAGGCGCGTCAGTCGATCCAGCGCATGGCCTTGTCCGATGCCCTGACCGGCTTGCCCAATCGCAGTTCCCTGCTGGCCGAGGCCAACCGCAGCCTCGCCGAGGTCGCCCTGGAGCAGGGTGAGCTGGCGGTGCTGTATGTCGACCTGGACCGCTTCAAGCAGGTCAACGATGCCCTGGGGCATGCCTCGGGCGATGAGCTGCTTAAGGTCATGGCGCAACGGCTGCGCAGCGTGCTGCGCGAGTCGGACATCGTCGGGCGGCTGTCGGGCGATGAGTTCGTGCTGGTGCTGCCACGGATGAACGCTGCCCGGGTCACGGCCTTTATCGAGCGCCTGATGCTGACCCTGGGCGCCCCGGCCGATATTGCCGGGACCGCCATGGTTCCTTCGGCCAGCGTCGGTGTCAGCCTGTACCCCAGCGACGGCCAGGATATGGAAAGCCTGCTGCATTGCGCCGATATCGCCATGTACCAGGCCAAGCGTACCGAGCGCGGCGGTTTCAGGTTCTTCCTCGAGGAGATGGACCAGACCGTCCAGCAGCGCCTGCAACTGGAGACGGCGCTGCGCCAGGCCCTGACCAGCGACGGCCTGCACCTGGTCTATCAACCGCAGATCGACTTGCGCAGCAACGGCCTGGTCGGGGTCGAGGCGCTGGCGCGCTGGGAGCACCCGAGCCTGGGCACTATCGCGCCCGCGCAATTCATCGCGCTGGCCGAGGAGTGCGGGTTGATCAACTACCTCAGCCAGTGGGTGCTATGCGAGGCCTGCGAGCAACTGGCGCGCTGGCGCCGATCGGGAATCCGGGTGCCGTCCATCTCGGTCAACCTGTCGCCGATCAACTTCCATAACTTCAACCTGGCGGCGCTGATCGCCCGTCAGTTGCAGCGCTGCGGCCTGCAGCCGGCGGACCTGTGCGTGGAGGTCACGGAGGGCGTGTTCCTGTGCAGCAATCCGACTACCGAGCAGACCCTTCAGGACCTGCACACCCTGGGCGTGCGCCTGGCCATCGATGACTTTGGCGCGGGATATTCCAGCCTCGGCTATCTGCGGCGCTTGCCGATCAGCGAACTGAAGCTGGACCAGAGCTTCGTCGAGGAGCTGGAGCACGACGCCACTTGCCGCGCCTTGAGCGAGGCGGTCATCGGCATCGGCAAGGGCCTGTCCCTGCGGGTGGCCGCCGAGGGCATCGAACACGCCGCGCAGCGCGACATTCTTCAAGCGCGGGGCTATGACGTGGGGCAGGGCCAGCTGTTTTCCTCGCCCATGCCGGCCCGGGTGTTCGGGCAGTGGTTTGTTGGTTGGCACCGTTAGCTGGCGAGGCGATTCGGGCCTGCACCTTCGTCAAAGATCAAGGCCTGCCCGGCGCCAGGAACGCGCTTGGCTATTTGAAGAGTATTTTCTTTAGTTAAAGTTATTAGCGTGTAGGAAACTTCTATTTTTCTCCGTGAAAACCAACTAATCCTGACAGGGTTTTAGTTATGGTCTGTGGGCGGATAGCACTTTGCTAGTGTGTCGATTTTTTAAAACTTTTAACCGCAGGCGTATTCCCTGAGCGACTGATGTGATGCTGGAAAATCATTTGTCAGCGGTATTTTTGTGGGCTTTAGTGGGGAAGGAAAACAATCCAGGGACACTGCCATACCGCGTGAGTCAACTCATCGGTGGCTTAAATATAATAAAAAGGTGATCCATGACAGACTCCACAAAAGTGCCGGGTGCGTGCGACATGACCGGCGATTTTCACAGCGAGAAAACCACCGGCGGACTGAAACGAACCCTCACGCCCCGGCACCTGAGCATGATCGCCATTGGCGGCAGCATCGGCACCGGGCTGTTCGTTGCCTCGGGCTCGACCATTGCCCAGTCTGGGCCGGGTGGAGCGCTGCTGGCCTTTGTGGTCATCGGCGCCATGGTGTTCTTTCTGATGACCAGCCTCGGTGAACTGGCGTCCTGCATGCCGGTCACCGGTTCGTTCTCGACTTATGCTTCCAAGTATGTCGATGAAAGTTTCGGCTTCGCACTGGGCTGGAACTACTGGTATGCCTGGGCGGTGACCATTGCGGTCGACTTGGTGGCTGCGCAGATCATCATGGCTTATTGGTTTCCGGATGTGCCGGGGTATATCTGGAGTGCGGGTTTTCTATTGATCATCACCGCGCTCAATATGGCTTCGGTGCGCCTGTTCGGTGAGTCCGAATATTGGTTCGCCCTGATTAAAGTCATCACTATCCTGCTGTTTATCACGGTGGGCATTCTGATGCTGTTCGGCATTCTCAGCGGCGGCGAAAATGCCGGCCCCAGGCTCTGGTTGATTGGCGATGCGCCCGTTGTCGGCGGCCTGGGGGCCCTGGTCGGGGTGGCGATGATCGTGGGGTTTTCGTTCCAGGGCACCGAGTTCGTCGGTATCGCCGCCGGTGAGACCCGGGACCCCGGGAAAAACGTGCCGCGCGCGGTGCGGCAGATCTTCTGGCGGATCCTGCTGTTCTACGTGCTGACCATCCTGATCATCGGCCTGTTGATTCCCTACAATGACCCCAGCCTATTGCGCAATGGGGTGTCCGATATCCGGGTCAGCCCCTTTACCCTGATCTTCGAGCGGGCCGACATGCTCGGCGCGGCCGCGGTGATGAACGCGGTGATCCTGACGTCGGTGCTGTCCGCCGGGAACTCCGGCATGTATGCCTCCTCGCGGATGCTCTACAGCCTGGCCCTGGAAGGCAAGGCGCCGGCGATCTTCGCCCGTTTGAGCGCATCCGGCACCCCGCGATGGGCGCTGCTGGCCACCGCCACGGTGGCGGCCCTGTGCTTCCTGACCTTCATTTTCAGCCCGGGGCAGATCTATAACTGGCTGCTCAACACCTCGGGCATGCTCGGTTTTATCGCCTGGTTGGGCATTGCGGTCAGCCACTACCGGTTTCGCCGCGGCTATGTGCGCCAGGGCAACGACCTGGGCAATCTGCCCTATGTGTCGCGGTTCTTTCCGTTCGGGCCGATTTTCGCCTTTGTCCTGTGCCTGTTCGTCACCCTGGGGCAGAACTATCAAGCCCTGCTCGGCGACTCGATCGATTGGGCCGGGCTGACCGCCACCTACATTGGCCTGGTGCTGTTCCTGGTGATCTGGCTGGCGCACAAAGTCGTCAGTGGGTCCAGGTTCGTCCGGTTCGATGACATGAGTTTTTCAATGATTCGCAGCAAGTCCGAACGTTACCTGCCAGGGGAATCGGCGATGAATGAGGATGTGGGGCTTCCTGTGCGAATGACCCAGGTCGGAGCCAAGTGATGAGTCAGGATTTTCTCGAAAGTTATTACGAAGCCACGGTCCAGAGGACCGCCTATCCGGCGCTCGACGGCCGGGTGGAGACCCGGGTGTGCATTCTGGGCGGCGGGCTGGCCGGGCTTTGCACGGCGCTGGGTTTGGCCGAGCGCGGGGTGACCGACGTGGTGGTCCTCGAGTCGCACACCGTGGGGCACGGCGCTTCGGGGCGCAACGGCGGTTTTGTGTTCGGCGGCTACTGCCTGGGCAATGCCGAGTTGCTCAAGACCCTGGGCCGCGAGGAAGCGCGGCGGCTCTACCGGCTGACCATCGATGCGGTCGACCTGATTCGCCAGCGCGTCCGGCAATACGGCATCCAGTGCGACCTGACCGACAGGGGCGTGCTGCTGGCCAACTGGTTCAACGACCCGGCGCGCCTGGAAAAACCCCGGCAGTTGATGAAGGAGGCCTATGGCGTCGACTGGCAGTACGTGCCGCCGGGCGAGTTGCGGGAAAAGCTCAAGACCGAGCGCTACTTTGGCGCCTTGTTCGAGAGCAACGCCTTTCACTTCCACCCGCTCAAGTATGTGTATGGCGTGGCCGCGGCTGTCGCTGGCTACGGCATCGATATCCACGAACACTCCGTGGCCCTGGCGATCGAGCGGCAGGGCGGCAAGTACCTGGTCAAGACCGCGGGCGGCGAGGTGCTCGCCGAGCAGGTGGTGTTCGCCGCGGGTGGGTATGCCCGCGGGCTGTATCGCCCGGTGGAGCGGGCGACGCTGCCGATTGCCACCTATGTGGTGGCGACCGAGCCCCTGGGCGAGGCGCTGAAGGATTCGATCAACTGCGAGTCGGCCATTTACGACACCCGCTTTGCCTTCGACTACTACCGCCCGCTGGCGGACAGCCGGATCCTCTGGGGCGGACGCATTTCCATCCTCAACCGTGGCCCGCAGGCGATCGCCGGCTTGCTCAAAGCCGACCTGGTCACGGTCTACCCGCAACTGGCCGATGTGGAGATCGAGTATGCCTGGGGCGGGCTGATGAGCTACGGCCGCCAGCAGATGGCGCAGATCGGCCGGGACGACAACGGCGTGTGGCATGCCGTGGGGTTCGGCGGTCACGGCATGGCCCCGACCACGGTGGCGGGGGAGGTGCTGGCGGATGCCATCGCCAAGGCCATCCCCATTCCCCAGGGCTTTGGCCGGTTCGGCCTGGTGCCCACCTTTGGTCTCGCCGGCCTGGTCGCGGCGCAGGCGACCTACACCGCCTATCAGGCCCTGGATGCCTACGATGCCCACCGTTTGAACAAATGACCGCAGCTTTTCCCACGCCGTACAGGCCATGGAGCAATCTCAGCGTTTTCTGGCCCAAACCCCGGAATGAACTTATGCTGGCGGGCAAATCTGCACTCATTGAAAACCCAAGGCGTGACGCGAGGACGTTCCGAGCGTCTACGACTTGAACAAGTGACGCTGCTGCAGCCCGTATTGGCTCTTGGCATATTGAAATTGGGAGATTGTGTATGGTCATCAAACCCCGCGTTCGCGGCTTTATCTGTGTGACGACCCACCCGGTCGGTTGCGAAGCCAACGTCAAGCAACAGATCGACTACGTCACCGAACAAGGCACCATCGACGCTGGGCCAAAGAACGTACTGGTGCTCGGCGCTTCCACCGGCTACGGCCTGGCCGCACGTATCACCGCCGCCTTCGGTTGCGGCGCCAACACCCTGGGTGTGTTCTTCGAGCGCGGCAGCGTTGACGGCAAGCTCGGCACCGCCGGCTGGTACAACACCGCGGCCTTCCACAAGTTCGCCGAAGAAAAAGGCCTGTACGCCAAGAGCATCAACGGCGACGCCTTCTCCGACGAAGTGAAGCGCCAGACCATCGAAACCATCAAGCGCGACCTGGGCAAGATCGACCTGGTGGTCTACAGCCTGGCCGCTCCGCGTCGCACCCACCCGAAAACCGGCGAAGTCCTGAGCTCGACCCTCAAGCCGCTGGGCAAATCGGTGACCCTGCGCGGTGTCGACACCGACAAGGAAATCGTTAAAGAAACCACCCTGCAGCCAGCCACCCAGGAAGAAATCGATGGCACCGTAGCGGTGATGGGCGGCGAAGACTGGCAGATGTGGATCGACGCGCTGCACGAAGCCGGTGTACTGGCCGAAGGCGCGAAAACCACCGCCTTCACCTACCTGGGCGAGAAGCTGACCCACGACATCTACTGGAACGGTTCCATCGGCGAAGCCAAGAAGGACCTGGACCAGAAAGTCATCGGCATCCGCAAGGAACTGTCGGACCTGGGCGGCGACGCGCGGGTATCGGTGCTCAAGGCCGTGGTGACCCAGGCCAGCTCGGCGATCCCGATCATGCCGCTGTACCTGTCGCTGTTGTTCAAGGTCATGAAAGAGCAGGGCAGTCACGAAGGTTGCATCGAGCAGGTCTACGGTCTGTACAAGGACAGCCTGTACAACCCGAACCCGATCATCGACCAGGAAGGCCGCCTGCGTGCCGACTACAAGGAACTGGAACCTGCCGTCCAGGACCGGGTGAAGCAGCTGTGGGATGAAGTCACCAGCGAAAACCTCTACCAGATGACCGACTTCGCCGGCTACAAGCAGGAATTCCTGCGCCTGTTCGGCTTCGAGATCGACGGCGTCGACTACGAAGCCGATGTCGATCCGGACGTGAAGATCGCCAACCTGATCCAGGTGTAAGCGAGCTTACTGCGTCATCGCCAACGCCCCTCTCCTGAGGGGCGTTGTCGTTTCTGCCCGGGTCGTTCGCACATTCAGGCCGGCGCCTGTCAAAGGTCGGCTTGGGCCGGGATCGACATCCGGCGCATCACTCGTGTTGAATGTCGCCCAATTGCCAAGGGGGAAGACCATGCAAGCCGCACCCGTGCGCATCACCGCCGAGGAGATGCTCTCCGACAACTGGTACCTGCTGAAGAAATACAGCTTCGACCTGCAACGCCGCGACGGCAGCTGGCAGGCGCAGACCCGCGAGGTCTACGACCGCGGCAATGGCGCGACCATCCTGCTGTACAACCGCGAGCGGCGCACGGTGCTGCTGATCCGCCAGTTCCGCATGCCGACCTACGTCAACGATCACAGCGGCTACCTGATCGAGACCGCCGCCGGCCTGCTGGACAATGCCAGCCCGGAAGCACGCATCCGCCTGGAAGCCGAGGAGGAAACCGGCTACCGCGTCGGCGCGGTGGAGAAGGTCTATGAAGCCTTCATGAGCCCAGGCTCGGTCACCGAGCGCATCCACTTTTTCATCGGCGAGTATTCCCCCGACGACCGCATCGGCGACGGTGGCGGCCTGGAAGAAGAGGGCGAGGACATCGAGGTGCTGGAGCTGGGTTACCAGCAGGCGCTGGATATGGTGCGCAGCGGCGAGATCGTCGACGGCAAGACCATCATGCTCCTGCAATACCTGGAGCTGCGCCTGATGCCGTCGCGCCACCTGACGATCCTGGTGGCCGCGCCCCGGTACTCGGGGGCAGAAGATCCAGCGGCGCTGGCGCGGCAGGTCGCCAGCCTGGATGACTGTGCCGCGCGGCTGTTCGAGGCCGGGCACAGCCCCGTGTTCGGCCAGTGGCTGGGCTTGGCGGCGGCGGACTCGAGCGCTGCCGGCGAGCCAGGCGCCCGGTTCCAGGAGCGTGCGCAACAGCAGTTGCAGCGTTGCGACGCGTTGTTGCGCATCGGCGGCGCCTGCGCCAGTGCCGATGCCCTGGTCGCGATGGGCGAGCGCCTGGGCCTGCCGGTCTACCGTTCGCTGCAGGACATCCCGCAGTGCAATCCGGCCAGTTGAGCCCGCGTTCAGCAGGCCGGCTGGCCGACGGCCTTGTATCGGAGTGTGTATCGGCCCGGTGCCGATACACCTGCTTATCCTGGCGCCGGTTGCGCACACAACCCGGATACACCCCGAGGATTAACTACGTCCACCCGCCAGCACCGAGCTTCTCGGTGTCGGTGGCGGGACCCGTTAATCAATCCATCGAAGGGGTATCAGCATGTTCAAACTCTCCAACGTTTCCAACGTCGCGCTCGGCCTGGCACTGGTCGGCGGCCTGGGACTGTCCACCGCCGCTTCGGCACTGAGCATGACCGAGCTGTCCCAGGGCTATACCCTGGCCGCGGCCGACGGGGTCAAGACCTCCACCGAAGGCAAGTGCGGCGAAGACAAGTTCGCCAAGACCGACACTAACCACGACGGCAAGGTGTCCCGCGAGGAGTTCATCGCCGCCGCCCCCGAGCGCGCCGCCGAGTTCGACAAGATCGACGCCAACCACGATGGCGCCATCAGCCTGAGCGAAGCCAAGCAGTACCTGGCGGCCAAGGCCGGTTCGGCCGAAGGCAAGTGTGGCGAAGGCAAATGCGGTGCGGCGATCGAGTCCTGATCGACGGTGGCGGGGGGCACTCAGGTGCCCCCCGTTTTTTTCCGGGGCAACCAGGAGACGGACCATGCCTCCCTCAATACCACCCTGCAACATCCCATCAACCGCCCAGGCCCCGCGGCCGCCCGTTTCGGCAGCCGTGGGGCTTGGCTTGCGTCGAGCCTTGCTCGACGCATTGAATACGGCGCCTGCGGGCGCTTTTGATTTTCTGGAGCTGGCGCCGGAAAACTGGATCGGCATCGGCGGTGCCCATGGCGCTGCGTTGCGCGCCCTGGCCGAACGTTACCCGTTGAGCTGCCACGGGCTGTCGTTGTCCCTCGGCGGCCCGGCGCCGCTGGACCTGGGGTTCCTGCGGGAAGTGCGGCAGTTCCTCGAGCGCTTTAAGGTGCCGCTGTACAGCGAACACCTGAGCTACTGCGGCGACGACGGGCACCTCTACGACCTGTTGCCGCTGCCGTTCACCGAAGAGGCGGTGCGCCATGTCGCGGCGCGCATCCGCCAGGCCCAGGATGTGCTGGGCCGGCGCCTGGCGGTGGAGAACGTCTCGTACTACGCCGCGCCACGCCAGGACATGGACGAGCTGGCCTTCACCAACGCGGTGCTGGCCGAAGCCGATTGCGAGCTGTTGCTGGACGTCAACAACCTCTACGTCAACTCGGTGAACCACGGCTTCGAGCCCCAGGCCTTTCTCGCCGGCCTGCCGCCGGAGCGGGTGGTGGCGATGCATGTGGCCGGGCACTACGACCAGTCCGACAGCCTGAAGATCGACACCCATGGCGCGCCGGTCAAAGCGGCGATCTGGGACTTGCTGGCGCGCGCCTACCAGCTGTTTGGCGTGCAGCCGACCCTGCTGGAGCGGGACTTCAACTTCCCGCCATTCGCCGAACTGCTGGGCGAGCTGGACAGCATCCGCCGGTTGCAGGCCGATGCCTGTCAGGCACAGGGGAGGCTGGCCCATGGATAAGCCGCTGATTGCCCTCGACACTCAGCAACAGGCCCTGACCGCCTACCTGCGCGACCCCGAGCACCGCGCGCCGCCCGCCGGGATGGACCGCGCGCGGGTGGAGATTTACCGCGAGCTGGTGTTCGACAACCTGCTGTCGTTGCTCGGCAATACCTTCCCGGTGTTGCGCTCGATACTCGGCGAGGCGGACTGGCGCCGGCTGCTGCGGGTGTTCCTGCGCGAGCACCGTTGCGCCACGCCGAAGTTCGGCGAGATCGCCGGCGAGTTCGTGGCCTGGATGGCTTCCGCGCCCGCCGCTTTGCAGGACGCCAGCTGGCCGGCCTTTATGCTCGAGCTGAGCCATTACGAGTGGATCGAAATGGCCCTGCAACAGGCCGAGTCCGAACCGCTGCCGGCCAGTGACCCGGAGCGGCTGCTGACCCAGCCCTTGCGCCTGTCGCCCCTGGCCTGGCCGCTGGCCTACGCCTGGCCGGTGCAGCGCCTGGGCCCGGCCCGGCGTCCCAGCGAGCCCGGGGCTGCACCGACCTTGCTGCTGATCCGCCGCGATGTCGACTACCGGGTGCACTTCTCCGAACTCAGCCCGCTGGCCTGGCGCCTGCTGGAGCGTATCGAGGCCTTTCCCCAACTCCACGGTCGCGACCAGTTGCAAGGCCTGGCCCGGGAGGCGGGTATCGACGACCTCGAGGCCTTTCTCGCCAATGGCCAGAGCCTGTTGCGACAGCTGCACGACCAAGGCGTTATCGGCCCTGTGTAGCCGCTGGCGCAGCCTGCGCCCGGCTGCGCCGCCGATCGCAGGCTGCGCCAGCGGCTACAGGGAGATGCGCCTGTTATCGAACTTCCACCCCACATAAACACCAAAGCCGCAGCTCAAGCTGCGGCTTTTTTTGCCTCGAGGCATCAGCGCCCGTGGCGCAGGCGCCCGATCAATGTATCCAGGCTGAGCTTGCCCGGGCCCTGGAACAGCAACGGCAGCAGCGCCGCCAGGTAGATCACCGGCAGTTTGAAGTTGCCGTGGCCCTTGTTGCTGATGGCGTAACCCTGGGCCAGCTCGCTCAGGCTCGACCAGTCCGCCGGCCAGTGCACGGCGGCGGTGGCAACCAGCGTGACCACAATCAGCACCAGCGCGGCGAAGCGGGTGCCCAGGCCCAGCAGCAGCGCCAGGGCGCACAGCAGCTCGGCCCACATCGACAGCTGCCAGTTCAGGCGCGCCGGCAGCTGGTCGAAGGGAAACGGGAAGGCGGACTGGATCTGCTGGAACCAGTTTTCACCCTGCCATTTTTCCAGGCCCGATTCGAAGAACTCCCAGGCCAGCAACAGGCGCAGGCTGAGGAGCGCGACCCAGGGGGACAGGCGATTGAGCTGGCGTTGCAGCCCGTCGAGGGCGGACGAAAGCGTGAGGATCATGGGTGGGTCTCCTGTGCAAAGTGAGGGTATTACAAAAGCGGCGCTGCCTGCGGCGTCGATCGCAGCCTGCGGCAGCGGCTACAGGGCGGTTGAATTCAGCGCGGGCTCAGGGCCTGGCGTTGCCGGCGTTTGTTGGCCTGGGCCAGCTTGCCCAGCAGGTTGATCGTCATGGCCGAGCAGGTGATGGCGAAGGGCAGCAGGTACCAGGCGCTCAGCGGAATGCGCTTGAAATTGGAGTAGGCGAATATCGTCGCGATCACCCACATGCCGGTGGTGTGCAGGCGTTTCCAGGCGACACGGCTGAGCAGCGAGGCCGGGCCTTTGAACGAGGTCAGGGTCAGCAGCAGGATAAACAGGTAACCCACGGACCCGGGCAGATTGCCCAGGGTGCTGCGGCCGGGCCAGAACTCCGGGTTCAGTTGCCCGTAGCTGTAGATCAGCAGCGCGTGAACCAGGTGCGAGAAGGCGAACGCCAGGCCGATGAAACGGCGCTCGCGCACCAGTGCCTGGCCCAGCGGCGAGGGTAGCAGCACGGCGAATGCCGAGGCGGTGAAGGCCAGCAGAAACAGCACGAAGGACGAGCGCGCGGTGGCGCGGATGGCGCTGCGGGTGGCCTCGACCAGGTCCGGCTCGAGCTGCAGGATCAGCGCGGTCATCAGCAGCACGACGGCGGCCAGCAGACTGAACAGCCGCCAGCCGTGGAAACGCGAGGGGAGGGATTGAGTGGGCATGAGAGGCTCCTTGAGGTTGGGCGCCGCTGTCGCGGCGCGTCCCGGGAGTCTTGCAAGGCCGTGTATATCGGCTGTGTCGGCAAAGGGCGGTTATGTATGCCTGTGTAGCAAAGCGTTCAGAGACTGGCCTTGCCGCTGACCAGGATCAGTTCGGCGCACAGGCCGCCCCCTTCGCGATTGCTCAGGCGCAGCGAGCCGCCCAGGGCCACCGCCAGTTGCTGGGCGATGGCCAGGCCCAGGCCGGTGCCGCCGGTGTCGCGGTTGCGCGAGCTTTCCACCCGATAGAACGGCTTGAGCACTTCGGCCAGCTGCTCTTCGCTGATCCCCGGGCCACGGTCCAGGACCTTGACCGACAGGCGGTCGCCGGCCTGCGCCTGGACTTCGATCCGCGCCGCGCCGGAGAACTTCAGCGCGTTGTCCACCAGGTTCACCAGGACCCGGCGCAAGGCGTGGGGGCGGGTGTCGATCAGCGCGCCGTTCTTGCCCGCCAGCTCGACGTCCTGGCCGGTGTCCTGGTAGTCGAACACCAGGCTGTCGAGAAACGCATCCAGGTCGATCCGGCAACTGGCCTCGGTGGCGCCATGGATGCTGCGGGCATAGGCCACGCCCTCGCGCACCAGGTGCTCCATTTCACTCAGGTCGTTCCACAGTTTGTCCTTCTCGGCGGAGTCGTCCATGAACTCGGCGCGCAGTTTCATGCGGGTGATCGGCGTCTGCAGGTCGTGGGAGATCGCCGCCAGCAGTTGCATGCGTTCCTTGAGGTAGGCGCCGATCCGCGCCTGCAGGGCGTTGAAGGCCTTGGCCGCGTGCACCACTTCGATCGGGCCCTTTTCGTCCAGGTGCACGCCGTGGGTATTGGGGTCGAGGCTGTCCACCGCCTGGGCCAGCCGGGTCAGCGGGCGCACGGCGATGCGCACCGCCAGCCAGGCGCAGAGGATCAACACCAGCAACTGCCCCAATAGCACCGCCGGCAGCCAGGGCGACATCGGCATCAGCGCCGGGCGCACGTCGATGGTCACCGGGCTGCCGTCGGCCAGGCGCAGGTGGGCCTGATAGTGCTGGCGCGGGCCGGGAATGTTGTTGAATGCCAGCTCGTAGTCGCGGCCGAGGGCGTTCTTGATCGAGTACACCGAGACCGGTACATCCTCGCCGTCCAGGGGCTGGCCGGGTTCGCCGGCGCTGAGCAGGTAGCCATAGTTGCGCCGTTGCAGGCGTTGCAGCCAGGCGGGGCGCTCGGCGGCGGGCAGGCGGTCGAGGATGGCGATGGAGGTCGAGACGTCGCTCTCCAGGTTGCCGAGCATGGTCATCTTCGCGCTCTGGTAGCGCTCGTAGGACTGCGCGGCGAACGACAGGCCCTGGGCCAGCGCCAGGCCGACCAGGAAAATCAGCGACAGCCGCGAGGCGAGGGTGTGCGGCCAGTGCAGCGCAAGCTTCATGACGCGGCCTCGAGGATCTCCACCGGCAGCGAGAATACATAGCCCTCGCTGCGCACGGTCTTGATGTAGGCCGGTTCGCGGGCGTCGTCCAGCAGGCGCTGGCGCAGGCGGCTGACCAGCAGGTCGATGGAGCGGTCGAACAGGTCGGCGTCGCGGCCCTGGGTCAGGTTGAGCAACTGGTCGCGGTTGAGCACCCGTTGCGGATGGTCGAGAAACACCCGCAGCAGCCGGTATTCGGCGCCGCTCAGGGCGACCATGGTGCCGTCCTGGTCCAGCAGGTGGCGTGCGGTGGTGTCCAGGCGCCAGCGGCCGAAGCCCAGCAGGCGGCCGCTCTCGGTGACCACCAGGTTCGGCGGCAGCATGCGCGTGCGGCGCAGCACGGCATTGATTCGCGCCAGCAGTTCGCGGGCGGCGAAGGGCTTGACCAGGTAATCGTCGGCGCCCATCTCCAGGCCGATGATGCGGTCGGTCTCGTCGTTGCGCGCGGTGAGCATCAGCACCGGCGTGGCCTTGTGCTTGCCGGCGCGCAGCTCGCGGCACAGCAGCAGGCCATCGTCGCCGGGCAGCATGATGTCGAGCACGATCAGGTCCACCGGGGTGGTTTCCAGGAAGCTGCGCATCTGCCGGCCGTCGGCCACTACCGTGGTGCGCAGGCCGTTCTTCTTCAGGTAGTTGCCTACCAGCTCTCTGATTTCGCGGTCGTCATCGACTATCAATACGTGATCGACATGATCCATGGGGCTGCCTCTGTATAGGGTCGTGCTGCCTAGTCTATAGGGCCCGGGCGGGCCTGCCTGCGGGCTTTTGTATTGCAGTGTATCTGGCGCCTGGCTGAACACACGGCGATGCAAAACAAGGTTTTTCCGACGCTTTTGTATCGCTCTGTATCCCCCGGCGGCGTGGATACGCAGGGAGACCGCAAGGGCGGTTCGCCGACACAAGCGCGATACCTCCCGCGCATTCAATGGGCTCCATCGAGGCACAGCTACTGCCTCGCCACCCAAACCCATTGTCGCCCGAGGAACACATCATGAAACGCACCGCCCTCTACGCCGCCTGCCTGTTCGCCGCCCTGAACATCTGCACCCTGTCGGCCCGCGCCGAAAGCACCGTGCAGGCCCAAACCTACAGCTACGGCACCCAGCTGGATATCCAGAAAGTCCTGTCGATGACCGAAGACGCCGAGCCGACCTGCGGCGTGGTCAATGCGCGCATGACCTACCTTGATTCCCAGGGCCGCACCCAGGCCCTGGATTACCGCAAGTTCGCCAATAACTGTAACGACGGCAACTGAACACACTCCCTGTCCTATCACCTGTTCGCCATGAGGATTCGCCCATGAACGCCCTGAAAAGTTGCCTGCTTGCCCTGACCTTGACCCTGGCCGGCGTGGCCGTGGATGCCAGCGCCGCCGACTCATCCTGCTCGACCTGCTTCCAGCTCAGCCCGCTTTCAAGTGCCAGCCCCTTGAAGCCTGCCGCCTTGAAAGCGAGCACCTTGAAAGCCAGCACCTTGCAGCCGCACAACTGGCTGGCCGAAGGCGGCTACGAGCGCACCCCGCAGGGGATGCACGCCGACAACCAGGCCTGAACCGGGCCTGCCACCCCTGAATACGCCCGCCGCCGATGGCGGGCGGGACATTGACCGATCACAGGTGATGCCATGTTGCTCATTGCGTTTCTCGGCGGGGTCCTGACCATCCTCAGCCCCTGCATTCTTCCGGTGGTGCCGTTCCTGTTCGCCCGGGCCGACCGCTCGCGCGGCTCGGTGCTGCTGACCCTCGGCGGCATGGCGCTGACCTTTGCCCTGGTGTCGAGCCTGGCGGTGGTCAGCAGCGACTGGATCGTCCGCGCCAATGGCATCGGGCGCCAGCTGGCGCTGGTCGTGCTGGGGTTGTTCGCGCTGTCGCTGATCTTCGCCCGCTTCGGCAACTGGCTGGCGCGGCCCTGGGTCAGCCTGGGCAATCGCCTGGATGGCCTGCGCCTGGACCGGGCGCGCCAGCTTTCCGGGCCGTTGGCGGCGCTGCTGCTCGGGGTGGCCACAGGCTTGCTCTGGGCGCCCTGTGCCGGGCCGATTCTCGGGGTGATCCTGACCGGCGCCATGCTGCAAGGGGCGAGCGCCCAGACCAGCCTGTTGCTGCTGGCCTACGGCCTGGGCAGTGCCTTGTCCCTGGGGCTGTTGATCTTCGCCGGAAGAGGGCTGGTCAACCGGCTCAAGCCGTCCCTGCCGGCCACCGCCTGGTTGCGTCGCGCCGCCGGTTGCCTGGTGTTGCTGGCGGCCGTGGCGATCGGCAGCGGGGTGGACAACCGCCTGCTGGCCAGCACTTCATCGCAAGGCGGCGCGGCCCTCGAACAAGGCCTGCTGAAGACCGTGCCCAAGGCCCTGGATTACCTGATCGACAAGGCCGGCGCTGCACCCGCCGAGACGCTGCCGAGCAAAGGCCCGATGCCTTCGTTGAATGGCGCGGTGCAATGGCTGAATTCGCCGCCGCTGGACGCCGAAGCCCTGCGCGGCAAGGTGGTGCTGGTGGACTTCTGGACCTACGACTGCATCAACTGCCAGCACAGCCTGCCCTATGTGAACGCCTGGGCGAAAAAATATGCCAAGGACGGGCTGGTGGTGATCGGCGTGCACACCCCGGAGTACGCCTTCGAAAAGGTCATCGACAACGTCAAGGCCCAGGTGCGCAAGCTGGATATCGGTTACCCGGTGGCCATCGACAACGACTACGCGATCTGGCGTGCCTTCGACAACCAGTACTGGCCGGCCCACTACTTTATCGACGCCCGCGGGCAGGTGCGCTACAGCCACTTTGGCGAGGGCAGTTACGAGGCGCAGGAGCAGGTGATCCAGCAGTTGTTGCGGGAGGCCAAGGCGTCGTAATGGGGGCGTCAGCGGTCGGTGGTTCGCGAGGCGGTGTGTTCAGTTGCACCGCGTCGCCCCCATCGCCGGCAAGCCTGGCTCCTACAGAAGCAGAGACCAGCAGTGAACATTGGCTTCTGCTTCTGTAGGAGCGCAGCTTGCGCGCGAGGCGTCGCACCAGGCACACCGCGTGGTGCCTGTCACCAGCAAACTGGCTCTTACAACCACCACCGCAGCAGGAAAAAGAACGCCATGCTCAGCAGCATGCTGACCAGGGTGTTGCGGGTGTAGATCACCAGGACGATGGCCACCAGCGAGCTGATCAGGTACGGATTGTCATACGCCAGGTTCAGCTGGTGCTCGGGCATGAACACGATCGGCCCGCAGATCGCCGTGAGCATGCCCGGTACGGCAAACCCGAGGAATTGCCGGGCGTTGCTGCTCAGGCGCACCGGCAGGCGCGGTTCGAGAAACACATAGCGGTTGAGAAACACCAGCAAGCCCATGCCGAAAATCACTGCCCAGACCATCATGTGCGCTCCCGGTAGAACTTGTTGCAGAGAAAACCCGCGGTCATGCCCAGCAGGCCCGACAGCACCAGGGCCGAGCCCCATTGCCAGTAACTCAGCAGCACCGAGCAGAACAGCGACACCGCCACGCAGACCACGGTCGGCACGTTGCGCACCAACGGGGTGATCAGGGCGATAAAGGTCGCGGCGATGGAGAAGTCCAGGCCCAGGTGTTCGAGCCCGGGAATGGCGCGCCCGAGAACGATGCCGGCCAGGGTGAACAGGTTCCAGGCGATGTAGAAGGTCAGGCCCACGCCGAGGGCGTACCAGCGGTCGAACTGCTGCTTGTCGTGCTGGCTGGTCAGGGCGAACAGCTCATCGGTGAGCAGGAAGCCCAGGCCGACCCGCCAGCGCCCCGGCAGCGGCGAAATCACCGAACGCAGGCTCATGCCGTATAGCAGGTGCTGGGAGGTCAGCAGCAGGGTGGTGAGCAGGATCGAGAAGATCCCCGCGCTGCCCTTGAGCATGCCGATCGCCACCAGTTGCGCGGCGCCGGCGAAGACGATGCTCGACAAGCCCTGGCCTTGCAGGGGCGTGAGATTGGCCTCGATGGCCATGGAACCCGCCAGCAGGCCCCAGGGCGCGGTGGCCAGGGACAGCGGCATGATGGCAACGGCGCCGCGCAGGAATGCGGCGCGGGGAAGAAGAACGCTGGACATGACAGCCTGCAATCAAGGAACGGAAACCGACTGTGCCAGCCCACGACAGGAATGGCTTGAACGATCTTGCGCACTTGGCGCCAACGATCGTTATTTCGTTCACCCGCAGCCGCTTCTGTAGGAGCCATAAATCCGGTCATTCCGTAGACGCTGCCCGCTGGCCATGGCGCCAACCCGATCTGTCTGCTAAAACGCTTCGCTAGCATCGGCCAGCTTCCCCGTGGGGGAGGCGGCCTGTCATCTTCCTGCAACAGCCCCGTGCCAAGAAAGGGGGCTGGCCGATACCGGCCAGGTCACTACGGGGTCGTTCACCTACCGCCCCATCCCAAGGAGAGGGTCTATGAGAAAACTTTTCGCAACCGCGGCGCTGGCCGCGCTGATGATCTGCACCGTCGGTGTCGGCCAGGCACGGGAGGCGCGGCAGCAGCGCGACTCGGTCGCCGGGGTGTTCGACTACTACCTGTTGTCGCTGTCCTGGTCGCCGACCTTTTGCCTGACCCATCCGGAAAACGAGCAGTGCTCCGGCAAGGGCTACGGTTTTGTCCTGCATGGCCTGTGGCCGCAATACGCCAAGGGCGGCTGGCCGGAATCCTGCCCGCCCTTGACCCCGCTGACCGCCGAAGAGCGGGCCAAGGGCCTGACTATGTTCCCGACTGGCAAGCTGCTGGAGCATGAATGGAGCAAGCACGGCACCTGCAGCGGGCTGGGCGCCATGGGTTACCTGGAGACCTCCGACCAGGCCCTGGGCAAGGTGAAGATTCCTGAAGTACTGGAACCTTCGATCACCGTGCATTACTTCGAGGCCCGGGAGATCGAGCAGTTGTTTCGCCAGGCCAACCCGGGTATTCCCGAAAAGGGCGTAGCGGTGTTGTGCAGCGGTCCGGAACTCTCCGAAGTGCGGGTCTGCCTGGACAAGAACCTGGGCTTCGGGGCCTGCGGCAAGGGCGTGCGCACCCAGTGCCGCAAAGGCGACATTCGCGTACCGCCGATTCGCTGACCGGCGAGCGGCCAGGGGGAGGGCGGCATAGGCAGGCCTGAGCATCTATGGTTGCAAGACGCCCGTCTTCCTCCAAGGAGCCCATGATGCTGCATATCCGCACCCCCCTGATCCTGCATCCCGGGTTGTCCACGGCCACCCGGCGCATCTGGCTCAAGCTGGAAAACCTGCAACCCAGTGGCTCGTTCAAGATGCGTGGCCTGGGCCTGCTCTGCTCCCAGGCCGCGCAGCAGGGCAAGCGCCGCGTGGTCTGTCCCTCCGGCGGCAATGCCGGGCTGGCCACGGCGATGGCGGCGGCCAGCCTCGGCCTGCAAGCCTGCATCGTGGTGCCGCAGACCACCCCACAAACCACCCGCGAACGCATCGCCCGGACCGGCGCCGAGGTGCTGGTGCACGGCAAGGTCTGGGACCAGGCCAACGAGCGTGCGCTGCAACTGAGCAGCGATGCCGACAGTGAATACGTGCCGGCCTTCGACCACCCGGTGTTGTGGCAAGGGCACAGCAGCATGGTCGATGAAATCCTCGAAGACTGTCCGCAGGTCGACACCATAGTTGCGTCGGTGGGCGGCGGTGGCTTGCTGGCCGGTATCCTCACCGGCCTGTTGCGCCATCAGCGCCAGGACTGCCGGATCATCGCCTGCGAAACCACCGGCAGCGCTTCCTTTGCCGCGGGGCTGGCGGCCGGGCACCCGGTCAAGTTGGCGAAGATCGACACCGTCGCCAGTTCCCTCGGCGCGGCCCAGGTGGCGGCCTGGCCGTTGCAGCAGATCCAGGGCTTTCCCTATCAGTCGCTGGTGTTGTCGGATGCCGAGGCGATCCTCGGTGTAGTGCGTTATGCCGACGATCTGCGGCAGTTGGTGGAACCGGCCTGCGGCGTTTCGCTGGCGGTGGCCTACCTCGATCACCCGGCCATCGCCGCGGCGCGGGACGTGGTGATCGTGGTGTGCGGCGGCGTCAGTATCAGCGCCCGCCAGGTGGCGGACTGGGGCGCGTCGCTGCCGGGCTGAAAGCCCCTGGTGTATGCTGGCCGACCTGTTGTACCTGTGGTTTTAAGGAGGGTTCGGATGGACGCCACCACATTGTTTCTGTACGTCGTCACCGTCAGCGCGGTGATGATGACCCCGGGGCCGTCGATGCTGCTGGCTCTCAATAACGGTGCCACCCATGGTATGCGCATCGCCGGTTGCGGCATGGCTGGCGCGATGCTGTCCGACCTGCTGCTGATCGGTGCGGTGGGCTGCGGCCTGGGTGCGTTGCTGCAAGCCTCCGAGCAGTTGTTCTCCCTGGTCAAGTGGGGCGGTGCTGCGTATCTGCTGTACCTGGCGTGGGTGCTGTGGAAGGCACCGACCCAGGCTCTGGCCGCGCAGACACGCGGCAGTGCCAGCAGCGGGCGCGGCGCGTTTGTGCGGTCGTTGCTGGTGGGGTTGTCGAACCCCAAGGGGCTGCTGTTTTTTTCGGCCTTCCTGCCGCAGTTCGTGCGTCCCGACCAGCCGGTGGCGCAGCAGTACCTGATCCTGGCGCTGGTCAGCACGGCGATCAATTGCGTGATGATGGCGACCTACGCCTTTGGCGGGCGCTATGCCATGCGCACCTTCTCCGCGCGGGTGATGCTGTGGATCAACCGCAGTTGTGCCGGCATGCTCGCAGTCCTGGCGGTGGGCCTGAGCCTGTATCGGCGCAGCGATATACGCTGAGGCTGCATTGACCCGATAGACAGGCGTCCTGCTTCTGTAGGAGCAGCCGGTCGACGCTCGATTGCTGGCGATAGATACGCTGCGGTACATCTGACACGGCGCTTCGCGAGCAAGCTTGGCTCCTACAGAAGCTGCCTTCGCGCAGCTTGTGCGTGAAGCGGTGTGTCAGGTACACCGCCAGAAGCCTCTAGAACCTCAAGGTCGCGCCGCTGGTCAGCCAGCGGTCGCGGCCTTCGTTCAGTTGGCCGCCCAGCACCAGGTCGAGGTCCAGGTTCGCCCCCAGATGCAAGCGTGGCCCGGCTTGCCAGGCCTGTTCGCCGCCGCGCTGGCCGTAGCGTTCGGCGACCAGGGTCAGGCGTTCGCCCAGGTCGTATTCCAAGCCGCTGCCCCAGGTCCAGCGATGGTTCTGCTGGCCGTCGTCATAGGTGTGGGCCCAGCCGGCGTTGAAGTTCAGGCGCAGGCTTTGCAGGGGCTGGTAGGTCAGCGGCAGGCTGATGTCGCCACCGTCGAACGAGTGGCCGCGGTCGAGGGCGAAATGCGCGGACGTCGCCAGCGCCAGTTGCAGGCCCAGGTCTTCGCGGTTCCACAGTTGCGCCTTGAGTTGCGGGCTCAGCTGGGTTTCGCCGTGGCCGTCCTCGCGGCTGCGCTCGATGGTGGCACCCACCTGCAACCAGGGCAGGCCGGCGAAGGTACAGGCCGGGGAGAATACCGCGCCATGGTTGGAACCCTGGTGGCGCAGGCTCTGGTACCAGAGATCCAGGTTGCATTCCCCCGGTGCGTTGATCGCGCCGTCGTCCACCACATAGGCGCCGCCCGCGGCGTTGGCCTTGGCGACCAGGGTCAGCAGGCCGATCAGGCTCAGGGTAATGGTGACGAACATCAGGTTGCGTCGCAGCATGCGCCGTTTCGCCGGGGGCAGGTCGCGGGTGAGGCTGGCGAAGCGGTTATTGCGCGAAGGGTTGTACTTGGACATGGCGGTTCTCGCTAAGGCATGGGAAGCGGTCGCGCTGCGCGGGCCGCTCCGTGGTCGAGTGGGGAAAAGGGTCATTGCCAGTCGCCCACTGACAGGGTCTGGATGCCGGCGGCCCTGGCCAGGGCCACCAGCTCTTCGGTGTCGTCGCCGCCGGGCAGGGCGATGACCAGGTCGGGCCGGCTGTCACGCAGCATGAAGGCGTTGCGCAGGCGTTCGGCGAACTTGCCGTGCAGCTGCCAGTTGGCCGGGTAACGCACGATGTCGGCGCCGATCTCCCGGCCCCAGTCTTCTATCTCCGCGCCGAGGAACTGGCTGCCGCCGTGGATCAGCACCTGCACTTCATGCAGGCGCTGAAAGGCGTCGAGTACCCGCCGGCACAGCTGGACGTCGGCGTAATGGCGCCCCGCGCAGATCAGGACACGCATCGTGCGCGCTCCTGCGCCGTCGGCTGGATGCTCAACGGGTTGTCCAGCAGCACATCGCCCAGCTCGGCGTTATCCAGGTCGCGCTCGCCGGCCCGCTCCAGCGCCGGATAGGCCAGGGCCGCGATGTGATGGTGCACGCGCCGGTAGTCGCGCAGCACCCGCTGGAAAATGTCGCCGGACTCGGCCCAGGCCGTGCGGTCTTCGCGCAGGCTGCGAAAGTGCTCGCGGCTGGCGTCGGCTTCCAGCCGCCTGACCAGTTCCTTGCGGTTCACCAGTTGGTGGGCGTTGGCCAGGTCTTCGCGCAGGAATACCGTGATCGCCAGGCTCAGGCTGTCCACCACGGCCTGGTGCAAGGGCTCGATGCAGTCCAGTTCGAACACCGAGAACTGCTCGCCACGCCGCAGCCGGCGCGCCGCCAGTTGGGTCAGGCTGCTGGAGAGGATGTCGCCGGCGTGTTCCAGGTTGATCACGAACAGCAGGGTTTCCTGGGCGCGGTCGGCGTCCTGGTCGCTGATGCCGTCCTGGCCGATATCCGCCAGGTAGGCGCGGATCGCGGCGCTGAGCAGGTCCAGCGACTGGTCGATGCGCCGCACTTCATCGGCACCGGCCGGGGTCGAGGCCTGGAACAGGCGCAGCACCCGGTCGAGCATCAGCGACAGCATGTCGGCCAGGCGCAGGGCTTCGCGGGCGGCGTTGGACAGGCCGATATTGGCCACCGCCAGGCCGGCTTCGTCCAGGTAGTGGGGCATGCCCGGGTCGACGTCGCGCGGCGGCTCCGGCAGCAGGCGGTTGAGCAAGGTTGCCATGGGCCCGGTCAGGCCGATGAACAACAGCGCCAGCACCAGGTTGAACAGGCTGTGCAGGTAGACCACCTGCAGGCTGGCATCGAGAGCGGCGACCGGCGCGCTCTGGGCGATCCAGGGCAGGCACGGCAGCAGCACGGCGGCGCCGCTGAGACGTACCAGCAGATTGCCCAGGGGCAGGCGCCGGGCGACGCTGGAATCGGCGTTCAGCAGCGACGGCAGGGCGCCGCCGATATTGATCCCCAGCACCAGGGCCATGGCGGTCACCGACGACAGCAGCCCGGTGGCGGCCAGGGACGCCACCAGCAGCACCACGGCGACGCTGGAATGGCACAGCCAGGTCAGCAGCGCCGCCGCCAGCAGGGCGATCAGCAGGTCGCCGTCGAGGCCTCGCATCAGCGCGGCGAACACCGGCGTGCCTTCCACTTCGCCTAAGGTAGCGCCGAGCATGCGCAGGGCCAGCAGCATCAGCCCCAGGCCGATCAGCGCGCAGCCGAGGCTTTCAAAGCGCGAGTCGTCGCGCAGGCGGAACACGATAAAGCCCGCCAGCAACACCAGCGGCGTGAGGATCGAGATATCGACGCTGAGCAGTTGCACCACCAGGGTCGAGCCGATATTGGCCCCGAGCATCACCGCCAGCGCGGGGGCCAGCCCCAGGGTGCCGGTGGCGGTAAAGGAGCTGGCCATCAGGCTCACCGCGGTGCTGCTTTGCAGGACCCCGGTGATGGCGATGCCGGACAGCAGGGCCATCCAGCGGTTGTTCAGGTGCTGCCCCAGCCACTGGCGCAACCGGGTGCCGAAGCCGCGCAGCAGCGCCGAGGAAATCATCTGGGTGCCCCACAGCAGCAGGGCGATGGAGCCGGCGAGGTTGATCAGCAGAGTAGTTCCCGACATGAGGACTCTCCCTTGTGTGTTTCATGGCTTGGCGGATCGCAGCAGGCGGATGCAGCGGCGATGAATGGCGCTGGCAAGGCCCAGCAGCAGGCGAATGGCACCGCGGCTCAACAGGCCCCGGGCATACATCCGGATGCCGACCAGGGTGATCAGCGCGGCGATACCTTCCAGGGTGCTGACCAGCAGGGCGCGCAAGCTGCGCTCGCCACGAGCCAGCCGTTCGGTGATCGGTTTCATGGTTGTTCTCCGGACGGCACAGAACCGCAGGCGCGAGGCTTGCCCGCGATTGGCGCGCCACTGGCTATCGGAAGAACCGCGTCATATGCCTTGCTGCGGCCGATGACGCGGTCCCGGCTCAAGTCCTCAGAACCATTGCTTGAAGCGACGGATGTAGAGGGTCTTCATGGTCTGGGCGACGACGCAGTAGCACAGCAGGGTGCCGACCAGCCAAGGGAAGTATTCCCACGGCAGCGGTACCAGGCCGACCATTTCACCCAGCGGCGAGAACGGCACGTAGATGCCCAGGGCCATCACCAGGCCGGTCATCAGCATCACCGGCAACGCCGCGGTGCTCTGGATGAACGGGATCTTCTGGGTGCGCAGCATGTGCACCACCAGGGTCTGCGAGAGCAGGCCTTCGATGAACCAGCCGGACTGGAACAGGGCAGCCATTTCCACGCTGTTGGCGGCGAACACGAACCACATCAGGGCGTAGGTGGTGATGTCGAAGATCGACGAGGTCGGCCCGATCCACAGCATGAAGCGCCCGATGTTCCTGGCGTCCCACTTGCGCGGCTTGCGCAGGAACTCCTTGTCCATCTTGTCCCAGGGCAGCGACAGCTGGGAGATGTCGTACATCAGGTTCTGCAGCAGCAGGTGGATCGCCAGCATCGGCAGGAACGGGATGAACGCACTGGCCACCAGCACCGAGAACACGTTGCCGAAGTTGGAACTGGCAGTCATGTTCAGGTACTTCATGATGTTGCCGAAGGTCTCGCGGCCCTTGATCACGCCTTCCTCCAGGACCATCAGACTCTTTTCCAGGAGGATGATGTCGGCCGATTCCTTGGCGATGTCGGTGCCGCTGTCCACTGAGATACCGACGTCGGCGTCGCGCAGCGCCGGCGCATCGTTGATGCCGTCGCCGAGGAAGCCCACGGTGTGCCCGTTGGCCTGCAGGGCCTTGAGCACCCGGGATTTCTGCAGCGGGGTGAGCTTGGCGAACACCGTGCGTTCTTCCACCAGGCGCGCGAGCACCGCGTCGTCCATGTTCTCGATATCGCGCCCGAGCAGCGGCTGGCCGACTTCCAGGCCGACCTCGCGGCAGACCTTCGCGGTGACGATCGGGTTGTCGCCGGTCAGCACCTTCACCGTCACGCCGTTCTCGCGCAGCGCGGCGATGGCCGGGCCGGCGGTTTCCTTGGGCGGATCGAGGAAGGTCAGGAAGCCTTCGATGATCAGCTCGCGCTCGTCGCTGGCGCTGTACTGCTGGCGGGTCTGCCCCGGCGCCAGGTCGCGGGTGCCGACCAGCAGCACGCGGAAACCGTCGCGGTTGTACTCCTCGGCCAGCTCCAGCAGCGCCGCCCGGCGCCCGGCGTCGAGGGCCACCGTGACGCCGTCCTGGCGTACCCGGGTGGCGGTGTCGAGCATTTCCTCGACCGCGCCCTTGCACACCAGCAGGTGATGGCCGCTGGCGTCGGCGAGGATCACCGAGAGGCGCCGGCGGACGAAATCGAACGGCAGTTCATCGACCTTGCTCCAGGCATCGGGCGCGCTGAACTTCGGGTTGTTTTCGGCGTAGCTCACCACCGCGCGGTCCATCAGGTTCTTCATGCCGCTCTGGTGGTAGCTGTTGAGCCAGGCCAGTTGCAGCACCTGGTCGCAGCGGCTGCCGCTGATATCGACGTGGTGCTCGAGGATGATCCGGTCCTGGGTCAGGGTGCCGGTCTTGTCGGTGCACAGCACGTCCATGGCGCCGAAGTTCTGGATCGCGTTGAGGCGCTTGACCACCACCTTGCGCTTGGCCATGGCCGCGGCGCCCTTGGCCAGGTTGGCGCTGACGATCATCGGCAGCATTTCCGGGGTCAGGCCGACAGCCACCGCCAGGGCGAACATGAAGGCCTCGGCCCAGTCACCCTTGGTAAAGCCGTTGATCAGCAGCACCACCGGCACCATCACCAGCATGAAGCGGATCAGCAGCCAGCTGACGCTGTTGACCCCGCGGTCGAAGGCGGTCTGGGTCCGCGAGCCGACGATGGAGCGCGCCAGGGAACCGAAGTAGGTGCGCGACCCGGTGGCCACCACCACCGCGGTGGCGGTGCCGCTGACCACATTGGTGCCCATGAAGCAGATGTTCGGCAGGTCGAGCAGGTCCTGCTGGTCGGCCGCCGTGCGGTGGGCGGATTTCTCCTGCACCGCGCCCAGGGTGTCGTACTTCTCCACTGGCAGCGCCTCGCCAGTCAGCACCGCCTGGCTGATGAACAGGTCGCGGGATTCGATCAGGCGGATATCGGCGGGGATCATGTCGCCGGCCGACAGCTGCACGATGTCGCCGACCACCAGGTCGCGCATCGGCACTTCGCGCAGCGCGGCTTTCATGCCCATCTGCTCGCGGCGCAGCACGGTGGCGGTGGTCCGCACCATGGCCTTGAGCGCCTCGGCGGCCTTGGCCGAACGGTATTCCTGCCAGAAACGCATCAGGCCGCTGACCAGGACCATGACCAGGACGATGACCACCCCGGTCAGGTCGGTTTCCTCGCCGGACTGCAGGGGCAGCCAGAAGTCGGTGAAGAAGCTGATGCCGGTCAGGGTCATCAGCACATAGATGAACGGGTTGTTGAAGGCTTGCAGCAATTGCACCAGGGCGTAGGGCGGCCGGTCGTGGGCCACCTCGTTGAAGCCGTCGCGCTGCAGGCGGCCTTCGGCGTCGAGTTCGGTCAGGCCGTTGGCGTTCGACTTGACGTTGTCCAGGGTCACGCCAAGGCTGTTCTGCGCTTCGCGGGCGGCCCGCATCGACAGCCGAGTGTCGTCGCGGGTGGGGTTTTGCGAGGAGGAGGTGCGGGTTTTTACCGTAGTCATTACGTGTGCTCCTACCGCAGGCTTGCGGCACGACACACAAACCACTCACCTATTCAAAGACGAGCGAACGTATGTCGAGCCGCAAGTAAGCGATCGATTCAGGTAGTTGCGTTTTATTGGTTTTAACGTTCGCCGCCTATTCACTGAACATGAATAGACGACGAACCTACTACTGGCTTCGTCCATAATAATGGCCACCAACTTTTAGTTTTAAGCAGGCAATACAAAGTTGCCGAATTCCTTATTAAGGAAAACGTTCAGGAAGGACTTGGAAGTGCCTTCGGTTGAACTAGAAGTGCGAGTCCCGGGACAGGCTCAGCAGCAGGCCGGCCCGCATCAGGAGGCCGGCCAGGCTCCGACTCTGAGGGTCCTGGCTGTCGTCGAAACTCCAGCGTTGCTGGAGCCGGCAGGTGACCGGGCAGACGCGCCAGTTGGCCCGCGGCCGGGTTTGCGAGGAGGGGGCGGAATACAGGGTGCCGACCCGGGAGGCGCCCGCGCGCTCAGCGCAGGGCTTGACCCGCATGGTCGATGCAAAGGTGCGTACGCCGGGCATTACAGTGGATTTGAAGTTCATAACAGTTGCCTCGCGACCGGACTGGCTCCGGTGAAGGCAAGTTACGAAGGAGCGTCAAGCTCTAGCGCAGCTCACCCGACCGAAAAGTCGAGCCCCGTCATTTTCTGGGTTAAGTGCCCAGCCTTGCGCAAGCGCATCGACCAGACAGCGTCTAGATACTGTGTCCATTGGCTTCTTTAGTGAGTTGAAAAAAGGCCGGTTTGGCCGGCCCGCGCAATTTACTCAGGCCAACCTGTCAAGTCAAGATTAAATTGCCACGAATCATATGTTCGTTCAGCTTTAAGTAAGGTCTGTATCGGAACTCAGATAAATGAAGGGGAAAGTTATATAAGGCAGTTCTGAATAACGGCCATAACGATGCCGGCGATAGTTATTGTGCTGCAACCGTTGAGTCATAGACCGAGGCGCATTGCGCGCCCCGGCGGATAGGTCAGTCGAGGATCAGGTGCGGCAGGAAGCGGCTGGAGTCCTTGGTGATCAGGCTGTCGTCTTCGCGCACGCCGATGCCGGCGGCCTGGTCGCCGATGACCCAGGAGCCGATCAGGGTGTAGCTGTCGCCAAAGCGCGGCAGCGGGGCGAAGGACTGCAGGATGTAGGGCGCGTCAGTGTAGGGACCGTCTTCCTTGACCACCTCGTCCTGCGGGGTGCGCAACTCGATGTTGGCGCCTTCGCGGGAAAAGAACGGCTTGCGCACCCAGCCCCTGGGCACGTCGCGCTGCGGGTGCAGGTCCAGGTGGGTTTCCAGCAGGTTCGGGTGGCCCGGGTGGGCCTCCCAGAGCAGCGGCAGGATGCCCTTGTTGGAGAGGATGGATTTCCACGCCGGTTCGAAGAACTGCGTGTCGCTGGCGGCGATCGCCGCGCCGAAGGGCTCGTGGAAGATGAACTCCCAGGCGTGCAGCTTGAACAGGTGCGGAATCCAGCGGTCCTGCAGGTCGACGAAGCGGCCTTCGGCGGTGAGGCCGATGTCTTCCACGTCGATATGCCGCGACTCGATGCCGGCCTTTTTCGCGATCAGGCGCAGGTAGTCGGTGGTGGCGCGGTCTTCCACCGAGTCCTTCATCGAGGCGAAGTAGAACGGGCGCTCGATCCCCAGCTGGGCGAAGGCCTGGTGCAGCCGGGTGTCGATGCTGTTGAACTGGTCGGCATGCCTCGGCAGCACGCCACGCTCGATGTTCTGCTCCAGCCAGCCCCATTGGAACGCCGCGGTTTCATAGAGGCTGGTGGGGGTGTCGTAGTTGAGCTCCAGCAGCTTGGCCGGGCCCTGGCCGTTATAGGAAAAATCCAGGCGGCCATAGAGGTGCGGGTGACCGTCGAGCCATGAGGTGCGGATCATGTCGTAGAAGGCCGGCGGAATGCTCAGGCGATCCAGCAGGGCCTCGCTGCGCACCACCCGGTCCACCAGGTCCATGCACATCTCATGGATCTGGGTGGTCGGGTCTTCCAGGTCGTCCTCGATCTGCTTGAGGCTGAACTGGTAGTAGGCGCTTTCGTCCCAGTAGGCTTCGCCGTCGATGGTGTGGAACAGGAAGCCGAGTTTTTCCGCGGTCTGTCGCCAGTCCGGGCGTTCGTTGCAGAGGATCTTCTTCATGGCGCGGTTCCTTAGCTGCTCGAGCGTCCCGAACTCCAGCTCGAGGAGCTGGAGCCGCCCCAGCCGCTACGGGCGCTGGCCTGGCTGCCGAAGCCGCCACGGGAGGTAGAGGAGGACACCGACATCGGCCGGGTGGTGGTCCGGAAGCCGCTGCCCGACTGCGCCTGGCGCGACCTGGAGAAGGTCGAGCCGCTGGCGATGCGCTGGTTGAGCGTCGAGTTGGCGTAGTTGCCGCGGTCGTCGCGATAGCGGTAGACCGGCTCGGAGTAATAGTTGCGGCTACCGCCGCTGAGCAGGTTGCCGATCAGCAGGCCGGTGAGCAGGCCGCTGTCGATACTGCTGAGCGACGAACCCTGTCCGGCTCCGGGGCTGACCCCGGCCGCCGCCAACTGCTCGCGGGTGAAGGCGCCCTGGGCGTTGATTTCAAAGCCGCCCAGCTTCGGCACGAACTTGCCGTTGGAGTCTATCTGGCACCAGTTTTCGACGAAGTCGGCATCGCAGTCGGCCTGGTTGTCGTAGACCGGCGCCTGGGCGCGGTGCTCCGCCATGGCCTTGATATAGGCATCGGAGCAGACGTCCACGGCGATCTTGCCGTCCACGCATTCCTGCACCGACTGGAAGTTGAATTTCTGCTGGACCGCGAGGGTCTCCGGCTCCGAGTTGCAGCCCGAGATCGCCAGCGCCACCGAGGCGGCCAGGGAGAGCTGAACGTATTGGCTTCGTTTCATCGAGGGCTCCGTGCGGTCGATCAGTTCTGCGAAGGGGTCATGCAGGCGGCGTTGAGCAGGCCGACGCTGATGGCCACGGCGGCGACGTAGATGCCGGCGGCGATTTCACCGTTGCGGATGCGCTGCGAAGTGCCCTTGAGCACCAGGCTGGTCATCAGGAACGCCAGCAGTTGCACCACGGCGGCGATCAGCGCCCAGACGGCGAAGTCCAGCAGGCTGATGGAGTAGGCGATGACGTTGCTCGCCGGGATGGCGAAACCGATGATGGCGCCGCCCAGGGCGATGGCAGCGGAGACGTTGCCCTCGCGGATCAGCTGGAACTCCTTGTGCGGCGTCAGGCGGGTGTAGACGAACTGGAACAGGGCGAACAGCACGGCCGCCCCGAGGATGTAGGTCAGGAAACCGACCACGGCGAATTTGTTCAGGGAAATGGAAAGGGCTTCAAGCATGGGTTCTGGTCCTTGTCAGAGGGTTTGCAGGTCGGTCATGTACAGGGAAATGCCCAGTGAGGTCACCAGGCTGACGCTGCCGTCGGCGTATTGCTCCACGGAAAACAGCAGGAATTCGCGGCGATTGGTCAGGCCGGTGTCACGGGCATAGAGCATCGAGTGGCTTTCGAAGGCGAAGGTCTCGTCCGGCTTGGACACCTGCTCGCGCAGCGGCACCAGCTCGGTCTGCCCGGCTTCGGTGCCCCATTCGCGCTGGTACTCGACGCCGTCGAGGCTGTAGGTGGGCTGGCCGATCAGGCTGTCCGGGCCGGCCAGGCGGCGCAGCTCGGCTTCGCTGTTGACGGCCTGGTTGCTCAGGTAGTTGAACAGGATGATCGATTTGACCTGGCCGTCGATGCCGCCGCTGGTGTGCACCTGCAGCCAGTAGTCCTCGTCGTCCAGGTAGTAGCGCGACAGCCATTCGGACTGGCCCAGGTCCACCAGGCCTTCGCTGTAGACCGCCTGGTCGCCGGGGATCGCCACGCGGCTGTTGTCGGCGAGCAGCAGCTTGAGGCTGGCATCGAAGCGGATGCCCGCGCCCATGCTCAGGCCCAGTGGGCCGGTGGCGAAACTCGAGCTTGTGGTGGCCGGGGCCTGGAGCCCCAGAAAGCGTTTAAACCATCCCATTGTCGATGTCCTTGAGGCGGTTGGAAGCGATGTAGAAGAGTTCGCCGCCCTGGATCCGCGTATCGCTGTGCGGGTTGATCTGCGGGTGTTGCGCGCCGCGGGCGCGGTAGCCGATCAGGGTGGCGTTGTAGCCTTCCTTGAGACGTACGTAGAGTTCGGCGAAACGGCCCTCGTAAGTCTCGGGCAGGCGCATGACGTATTGGGTGGCGCCCTGGCCGACGCACAGCAGTTCGTTGATCACCACCGAGGAGCCCGGGTCCTGGGAGGAGCGCACCAGCATCTCGATGGCCATGCTCGAGGTGCACTCCAGCTTCGGCGCGTAGGAGGCGGCCAGGGTGGCGATTTCGCTGTCGTTGAAGTGGGCGACCACATGGCCGGCGGGGCGCAACTGGTTGATCGCCAGCACGCTGGCCAGGGTCAGGTCGTCGGAGCTGGTGCGCACCAGCACCCGTTCGGCGCCGGGCACCCCGGCGCGCAGCAGCAGGGCCGCGGACGACAGGCTTTCGCCTTTGACGAAGGCGGCCTTGCCCTGCATCGGGTTCTCGTCGAGGGTCGCGTCGCAGATGACGATCAGGTTGTCGTTGGAGGTTTCGTCCTGCAGCAGCAATTCGATCACCCGCTCACTGGACGCGCCTTCCCAGCCGACCAGCACGGTATGCCCGGTCTGGCCGGTGAAGTCGCCTTTGCCTTTCATGCCTTTTCTCCATACGTCGATAACGCTGCTGGTGGTCTTGCCGATGGCCGCGGTCAGCAGCGCGATGCCGCCGAGCATCACCCACACGGCGACGAAGACCCGGCCAGCGGCGGATTGCGGCGACAGGTCGCCATAACCCACGGTCAGGGTGGTGGTGAAATAGAAGTAGATGAAGGTCGCGGGCGTGGTGAGGTGCTGCTCGCCCAGGGCCACCAGGCCGAGATAGGAGGTCGCGGCATGCACGCCGAGCGCGATGGCCAGGCCCATCCAGCCGAAGCGCTGGAAGAAGGTGGCCGCGTATACCCGAAGCAAGATGAAAATCGACATCGAATCCCTGATTTCCTGTTGAACTGATCTATCCGTGATGCAGCGCGCCGTGTCCGGGCAAGGCATGGCTCATTGCCGCGCGGCATTAGACATCGGCTTGGCGCCGGATAAAAGCATTTTTGCTGCGATGAACCCCGCGAAGGCGCCAAAGATGTGCCCCTCGAAGGAAACCCCGGCCCGTGGCAGGAACCCCAGGACCAGGCCGGAATACAGAAACATCGTCACCGCAGCGGCCAGCAGGCTGCTCCAACTGCGCAGCAACCAGGCGCGGGTGAGGATGTAGGCCCACAGGCCGAAGACCCAGGCGCTGGCGCCGACATGGATGCCCCTGAAGCCGAACAGCCAGACCAGCGCGCCGCCGAGCAGGATGATGATCAGGCTGGCCACCACGAAGCGCCGCTGGCCTTCGGCGATCACCATGGCGCCGAGGATCAGCAAGGGCACCAGGTTGGCGGTCAGGTGGGTAAAGGAGCCGTGGAGAAAGGGCGAGGTGAGTATCCCCGGCAAACCCTGCAGGGTACGCGGGATCAGGCCGAAGAGATTCAGGCTGTAGCCGCTCAGGCTGTTGAGCACCTGCACGGCGATCATCACCAGGGCCAGGCCCGCCAGGGTCTTGAAACCGTTTGCAACTGCCATCGAGGCCCTCCCATAAGGCCAGAAAAAGGGCATTGCGGGTAGCCGCTGGCGAAGCCTGCGATCGGCTTGGGCGGCATTCCGACGCAGCGGTGGCGAAACCTGAGTGCGCAGCCTTTCTGAAGTGCCGCGCCGCCTGGCCTTGCGACTGCTGCGCAGTCGTACGCAGCCTGCGGCAGCGGCTACAGGAGGGGCCTTACTCGGCCGACTTCTGTTTCTTCAGTCGCTCGAGGATGGCGTTGGCGCTGCCCTGGTCCGGCACGATGTTGGCTTCGCGCAGGCGGCGTTCCAGGTCGTTGCCGTTGCTCGCATCGGCCAGTTGCTCCTGGGCTTCCATTTCCGCCGCGCGCTGATCCTGGCGGGCCTGCAGGCGGTTCAGGGTGTTGACCGCGGTTTCCAGCTTGCCGTTGGCGCCGCCGCTGGCGATCGAGGCGCTGACCTGGGCCTTCTGCACGCTTTCCCGGGCTTTGGCCATGTCTACTTGCTGGCGCAGGCTGCGGATGCGCGCTTCGGCCTTGCCGATGTCCTTGCGCATATTCTCGGCGTAGGCGCCGAATTCGCTGGCTTGCTTCTGCTCCGCTTCCAGGCCGGTGGTCAGGGTCGAGATGGCTTCGGCGACTTCCAGGGCCAGGTCTTCGCGGTTGGCCTGCAGCGAGGCGAGGGCCTTGGATTCCAGGTCGGCGATCTTCGCGGTGAATTCGCTGACCCGCTCAGTGGACAGCTTGTGCTTGGCCATGATGGTGACCAACTCGCGCTTGGCGTTGGACAGCGCGTTGTCGGCGTCGCGGATTTCCTGGTCGAGGATGCGCAGGGCCTGCTGGTCGGCGATGCTTTCGCCGACTTCGTTGGCGCCGCCGCGCAGGGCGGTGAACAGTTTGTTCCAGATGGACTGAGTCATATAGGCGTACTCCGGATTCTCGGCAATCAGTTGAAGAAGCTTTCGAAGGCTTCGGTGGCGCGTTGGACGTTGTCCACCAGGGTCTTGACCTCGGTCACCACGTTGGTCAGGTTCGAGCTGGCGCTCAGGGCGCCGAACATGTTGTAGACGGTCTGGCCGTTGGGCATGGACTCGATGCCGATCGAGGACAGGGGGAACATCTCCCGGCTGCGCAGCACCGCGTCATTGAAGCGGGCGACGTCGTTGATCGACTCCAGGTCCACCAGCACGGTGTCGACGATGATCTGCTCGCCGACCACCGCGATGTAGATCGGCAGGCCGCCGAAGTCGTGCATTTCCAGCTTGATGCTTGGCTCGGCGCCTTGAATCAGGCTCAGGCCGATTTCGTTCGAGGTCACTTCGTCCAGGGCCTGCAAGGCGCTGAAGAGGCGGTCGATGGTCCAGTTCTCACCTGCGATCATGTCATTCTCCAATACCGGTGCGCCGCCGATCAGGGGTTGGCGCAGCTTCTTCTCAATGTGCTTGAGCACGCTCCGGTTTTCCGGAAGTACCCAGGTTTCGTGTTTCACATAACCAGCGGCACTCAGGCCCGCGCGCATCTGCTTCATATAGAAGCTCGACGGCTTCTTGGCGGAAGCCTTGCTGCTGGGGGCCCTGTTGCTGGAGGCCTTGTTGCTGGAGGCCTTGTTGCTGGAAGGTTTCGAGCGCTCTCCTTGTCGACTCTCTGAGGAAGCCGGTAGGTCAGCAGGCTGACTGGCCGGGAGGGTCTTTTTCATGGGGTGACTCCGTTGTGCACGTATCACGCGTGAGAACATTACAGGGGATTTTGTTACGGCTCAATGACTCACGCGTGATATTTTTCGATGCATCGAAAAAATAACTGGATGGTTCTGGAACGGTAGTTTCCGTGGGTAAGGCAAGGTTTCCGGGGTTCAATTCAAGCTCGCCAGCCGCTGGCGCAGGCGCTCGACCTGCCGCGTCTGCTCGAGCTGTTCTGCGGGTGTCAGCGTCCGTTTTGGCGAGGTCGCGGGCGTCGCTTCGCGAGGCGACGATCAGGCTGCCCGGGTGGCGAGCATCGCGGCGATAGCTGATGCGCCAGTGCTCGGTGTCCAGAAGGCTCATTGAGTCCATGCCGGGGCGGTCCTTGTGCGGTGGGCGAGGCTGTTGATGATCGCCCCCTTGATCATCGCCCGGGCGATGTCGGGACGTGGAATTTATACAGGGTGCAGGGATAGCCGTCCGCCGTGATCGGATGACAACTGTAGGCGTCGCCGGTGAGCTCGGGAATGATCCGGGCCCAGAAATCCCGGGCCGGCCGGTTGTCGTCGATGTGGACGATCTGCCAGTGTCCGGGCAGCTGTTCCAGCAGTTGCCTCACCACCTGCCGGCCGATGCCGCGACCGCGAAAGCGCCGGGCCACGAAGAAGTAGGCGAGGTTGTACTGCACCTCGGCCAGTTTCACCTTGTCGTCCACCGTGGCGAAACCTGCCAGTTCGCCATCGACCCGGATCAGGTAGGGGCGCGTGGCCGCCTCGCGCCAGTATTCGAGCAACGGGCCGATCTCGAACAGACCGTGGCGGCCGAGCTTGAGCGGCAACCACTCGCTGAGTTCGTACAGGTAGAACTGCATCAGGTTTTCGATGCATTGCAGCTCGTCGCGCTGGGCCGGGTGCAGTTCGATCTGGCTCATGGTTCCAGGCTCCGTGCGATGTCGGTGGGCGAGGTGGCCTTGGCCGCGAAGTAGTGTTCGGCGCTGAGGCTGTACAGCAAGCTGGGGGCCAGGCCGGGGAAGTCGTCCAGTTCGCCGTCGCGGGTCAGGCCCAGGCGCTCGAGGGCGCGGCGCGACGGCAGGTTGTCGGGGCGTACCAGGCCGATCACCTGTTCCTTGCCCAGCACGCGGAACGCCAGGTGCAGCGCGGCGCCGGCCATTTCGCTGGCGTAACCCTGGCCCCAGGCCTCGACGGCGAAGCGAAAGTACAGGTTCAGCCCGCTGCGCTCGCCGAAGCGGCTGTGCATGACGCCACCGAGCCCCAGCACCCGTCCGGGTTGAGCGCGGTCGCAGACCACCCAATAGCCGAAACCCTGGTCCTGCCAGTGTTGTATCCAGCCCTGCAGCCGGTGCTGGCAGCTCTCGCGGCTGTCGGGACCTGCCGGGTTGTAGCGCTGGGTCCGCGGGTCGCTGTGGATCAGGTGGGTGACGTCCAGGTCGGCGGCCGTTGGCGTGCGCAACAGCAGGCGGGCGGTGAGGGTGGTCGCGGAAGGGGGAGCATCGGGCATAGGGTTCGTCCGTACGCGAGAGGGGTATTTTTCTTCAATACACTGGTCAGCCTGCGCACTTACCTTGGTCACCGGACTCTCCGATTGATCCTTTGAAGGTGTGTGATGAGCGTAGTGTTTTCCATGGCGGCCTTCGCGCTAGCCTCTTCGATTACTCCCGGCCCGGTCAATATCGTGGCCTTGAGTTCCGGCGCGCAGTTCGGCTTTCGCGCCAGCTTGCGGCATGTCGGTGGCGCGACCCTGGGTTTTGTCCTGTTGCTGGTGCTGATCGGCCTGGGCCTGCATGAGCTGTTGCGGCTGTGGCCGTTCCTGACCCGCGGCATCCAGTTGTTCGGGGTGGCCTTCCTGCTGTTCATGGCCTGGAAGCTGGCGGTGGACGACGGCCGGCTGGGCAGCGATGGCCATGCCAAGGCGCCGTCGGCCTGGTACGGCGCGATCATGCAATGGCTCAACCCCAAGGCCTGGCTGGCCTGCGTCGCCGGCATGGGCGCGTTTGCCGCCAATGGCGAGGCGCTGCTGGTGTGGCAGTTCGCGCTGGTGTACTTCGTGATCTGCTACCTGTCGATTGCCTGCTGGGCCTACGCCGGGACGTTTTTGCGCCAGTACCTGAGCAACCCCAAGGGCATGCGCCTGTTCAACCGCAGCATGGCGGCGCTGCTGATGGCGAGCGCGGTGTATCTGTTGTTGCCTTGAGCATTGGCGTGGGCGTTGTCGCGGTGTGTCAGGCATTTCGTGTCGTGGCCATCGCGGGCAAGTCGGATCGCCGCCCGCTCGCTCCTACAGAAGCGGTTTGCGGGCTGTGATGAATCACCCGCGATATTGCCCCGGCGTCGCCGCCAGATGCTGCTTGAACGCGCGCTGGAAATGCGCCTGGTCGGCGAAGCCGGCTTCCAGGGCCACGTCGGCGATCGGCTCGCCGTCACGCAGCCGGGTCTGGGCGAACTGCACCCGCTGGTTGACCACGAAGGCGTGGGGCGTCATACCGTAATGCTGCTTGAAGGCGCGGATCAGGTAGGAGGGCGACAGCTCGGCGGCCTGGCAGATTTCCTCCAGCTTCAGCGAACGGGTGCAGTGTTGGCGAATGTAGTCGGCGGCCCGTTGCAGTTTCTGGTTGCTTTCGCGCGGTGGCCGGCTGGCCGGGTTCAGGCGCTGTTGCAGGTCGCTGAAAAATGCCACCGTGGCGCTGTGTTTTTGCAGGACCTCGGCCTGTTCGTCCACCAGCACCTCATACAGGCGGTTGAGCCCGGCATAGAGCTCGGGGTCGTCGCTGTGGGGCGTGGAAAAGGCGCGAAAGCCCAGGTCCTGGCTGAACCCCAGCTGGTGCTGCAGATCGGTCAGCCAGGAGGTATCGACATAGAGCATGAGATACGACCAGGGCTGGTCGTCGATGGGGTTGCAGGCGTGCACTTCGCCGGGGTTCATCAGCACCACGGTGCCGGCGCCGATGCGAAACCGCGCCTGCTCATGCAGGTAGGTGCTGTGCCCGGCGGTGATGGCGCCGATGGAGAAGTGCTCGTGGGCATGCCGGGCGTAACAGACCTTGCGCCCGTCGGCGATCGAGCGGGCCTCGATAAAGGGCAGCGCCGCATCGCGCCAGAACTGTGGGGCGGTATCGAGGCTATGGCTCAAGCTCGGCTTCATCAAAGGTATCCCATCGGCAAGCGTCGGCCTGCGAGTGTATTAGGTCTCGCCGGCGAAGGCTCGCTCCAGCGCGGCGATATCGAGTTTTTTCATCTGCAGCAGGGCCTGCATCACCCGCTGCGACTTGGCCGTGTCGGGGTCGGTCATCCAGTGGTTCAGCGCGCAGGGTACGATCTGCCAGGACAGCCCGAACTTGTCCTTGAGCCAGCCGCACTGCTGGGCCTGGGGGGCGCCGCCGTAGGACAGGGAGTTCCAGAAATGATCGATTTCGCCCTGGTTCTGGCAATTGACCTGCAGCGAAACCGCTTCGTTGAACTGGAATACCGGGCCGCCGTTGAGGCCGGTGAAGGTCTGGCCATCGAGCTCGAAGGACACGGTCATCACCGAGCCTTCCGGGCGGCCGTGGAACTCGAAGCCGGCCTTGCCGTAGTGGGTGAGGGCGGTGATGCGCGAGTGCTCGAAGACCGAACAGTAGAACTGGGCGGCGGCTTCGGCCTGATGGTCGAACCACAGGCAGGGGGTGATGCGATGAATGTGCGACATGACGGTTCTCCTCGGCGGATGGTCCACGCTTGAGCAAGCGTAGCCAGCCCGGGGGCGGCCGGGGCTGCCGTAGATCGACAAAGCGCAGCCGGGCGAGGAGCGGTATCGAGCCCACGCATCCGGCTCAGGATCGCCGCCCTTGCTCGGCCACCCAGGCGTTGGCCATGTCGATGAAGGCGCGCAGTTTCGGCTGGCTCTGGGTGCGGCTGGGAAAGTACAGGTACAGGCCCGAACTCAGCGGGACGAACGGTTGCAGCACAGACTCCAGGCGTCCGTTGGCCAGGTCGTCGGCCACCTCGAAGTCGCAGGCGTAGGCCAGCCCCTGTCCGCCTCGCGCCATGGCGACCAGCAAGTGCCGATCGTTGACCACCAGCGCACCCTCGACGCCGACGGTGAAATCCCGTCCATTGCGCCGGAACTCCCAGCGGTGGGTCGTGCCCGAGGTGAGGAAGCGAAAGCCGATGCCCTGGTGCCGGGTCAGCTCTTCCGGGGTCTGCGGCCTGCCGGCCCGGGCGAAATAGTCCGGGGAGCCCACCACCGACCATTGCAGGTCCGGGGTCAGGCGCACGGCGACCATGTCCTTTTCGATCGACTCGCCCAGGCGGATACCGGCATCGAAGCCCTCGCTGACCAGGTCGACCGTGGCATCGTCCAGGGAAATCTCCAGCCTGACGTCGGGATAGGCCGCGCGAAAACGCGAGACCAGGGGTTCGATCAGCAGCTTGCCGGACAGCCGTGGCGCGGTCAGGCGCAAGGTGCCCATCGGCCGGTCGCGATAGCTGCCCAGTACCGCCAGGGCGTCGCCGATTTCACTGGCGGCCGGGCGCAGGCGGATGAACAGGCTGCTGCCGGCTTCCGTCAGGGCCACGCGGCGGGTGGTGCGCTGGAACAGCAGCACCCCGGTGCGCCGCTCCAGAGTCTTTACCGCATGGCTCACGGCGGTCGGGGTCACCCCCAGCTGGCTGGCGGCGAGGGTGAAGCTCTTGTGTTCGGCGACGGCGAGAAACTCGGTCAGGCCGTCGAAAGGGTCCTGGTTCATTGCAAGGCTATTATGAAAGAGAAGTTAATAGTGCTTGTAGCACGGAGCCATTTTTCTCACCAATGTTCCTGCGTACCTTGTGCTCACCCACTCCTTACAAGGTACTGACCCATGACTGTTCAAACCCCTTTCAAACGTGTCTGGCTGATCACCGGGGCTTCCCGTGGCATCGGCGCGAAAATCACCGCCGCGGCCCTGGCCCACGGCGATGCGGTAGTGGCCACCGCGCGCAATGCCCAGTCGATCAGCGAGCGTTTCGGCGCGCAGCCGGGCCTGCTGGCGGCGCAACTGGATGTCACCGACGAGGCCCAGGCCCGCGACGTGGCGCAGATGGCCGTCGAGCATTTCGGCCGTATCGATGTGCTGGTCAACAACGCCGGTTTCGGCCTGCTCGGCGCGGTGGAAGAGGCCAGCGACGACGAGATCCGCCGGGTCTATGAAACCAACGTGTTCGGCCTGCTGAATGTCACCCGCGGGGTGCTGCCGCACATGCGCGCCGCCCGCAGCGGCCATGTGATCAATATCTCGTCGATCGGCGGCTATCAGTCGGGGCCGGGCTACGGCGTCTACTGCTCGACCAAGTTCGCCGTCGAAGGCTTGAGCGAAGCCCTGCACAGCGAGCTGGCGCCTTTGGGCGTGAAGGTCACGGTGGTCGAGCCGGGCTACTTCCGCACCGACTTCCTCGATGGCAATTCGTTGCTGGAGTCGCCGGCCTCGATCGCCGACTACACCGCCACCGTTGGCCAGGTACGCCAGCAGGCCAAGGCCTATAACCAGCAGCAGCCGGGCGACCCGGACAAGCTGGCGCAGGCGATGATCGCCCTGGTCGAAGCCAAGCAACCGCCGCTGCGCCTGCCCCTGGGCACCGACACCCTGGGCGCCATCGCGGCGAAGAACGCCTACGTCGAGCAGGAAACCGCGACCTGGCGGGCGCTGTCGGCTTCCACTGATTTCTGATGCTGCGCTCATTGCCCGACCGCCCCATCCAGGGCGGCTGGGCGTGACCGGCGGTCGCAGAATCCGGCCTGTTCGGCAAACTGCGCTTAGCTGTATGGAAAACCTCGCGGCGCGCGTAGGCCTTCGGCCACAGCGGCGCCGCTCCAGGATCCCGTGAATCCTGTCCCCCCTCGGCCTGAGGAGTTATGCATGCTGACACTCAATATCAACGGCAAGGACCAGCAACTCGAGGTGCCCGCGGACATGCCGCTACTCTGGGTGCTGCGCGATGTGGCGCACCTGACCGGCACCAAGTTCGGCTGCGGCATGGCGCAATGCGGCGCCTGCACCGTGCATGTCGACGGCGCGCCGCTGCGTTCCTGCGTGACCCCGGCCGCGGCGGTGGCCAACGGGCAGAAGATCCTCACCATCGAAGGCCTGTCGACGGACGGCTCGCACCCGGTGCAGCGCGCCTGGGCCGAGCTGGACGTGGTGCAGTGCGGTTACTGCCAGTCCGGGCAGATCATGTCGGCCGCGGCCTTGCTGGCGAAGATCCCGTCGCCCACCGACAGCGATATCGACCAGGCGCTGTCCGGCAATATCTGCCGCTGCGGCACCTACCCAAGGATCCGCGCGGCGGTCAAACGCGCCGCCGAAATCGGCTGAGTCGGCATTAAAGAGGGCAAGGCATGATCACTGCGTCGCGTCGTGGATTTCTCAAAGGGGGGGCGCTGCTCGGCGGTGGCCTGGTGGTGGCGTTCGTCATCCCGGGGGCCAATCGTTTTGCCCGGGCGGCGAGCGAAGCGTTCGTGCCCAATGCGTTCTTGCGCATCGCCCCGGACGGCATGGTCACCGTGGTGCTCGGCCATTCGGAAATGGGCCAGGGCATCTGGACCGGGCTGTCGATGCTGATTGCCGAGGAGCTGGATGCCGACTGGTCGAGGATCCGTGTCAAGCACGCGCCGGCCGCCGCGGTGTATGGCTTGCCGGCGTTCGGCGGGATGCAGATCACCGGCGGCTCGACCTCGACCTGGATGGAGTTCGACCGCTATCGCCAGGCCGGCGCCGCAGCGCGCCAGATGCTGATCGAAGCGGCGGCCAAGCGCCTGCAGGTGGCACCCTCGACCCTGCACACCGAGCAGGGCTGGGTGGTGGCCGGCGACCAGCGCCTGAGCTACGGCGACCTGGCCAACGACGCCGGGCAGCTGCCGGTGCCGGACCCGGATTCGCTGCGCTTGAAGGAAGCCAAGGACTGGCGGCTGATCGGCAAGCCGACCAAGCGCCTGGACACCCCGGAGAAAGTCACCGGCCGCGCGCAATTCGGCATGGACATGTATTTCGACGGCCTGCTGACCGCCGTGGTCCTGCGTTCGCCGGTGTTCGGCGGTACGCTCAAGTCCTTCGATCCCCAGGCGGCGCTGGCGGTCCCCGGGGTGATCAAGGTGCTCCAGGTGCCCACGGGCGTGGCGGTGGTCGCCGAGCATTACTGGGCGGCCAAGCAGGGGCGCGATGCGCTCAAGGCCGAATGGGACCTGGGGCCGAACGCCAACATGAGCAGCGAAAGCCTGATGCAGAGCTTTCGCGAGCTGGCGCTGACCCCCGGGACCAAGGCCGCCGAGGCCGGCGATGCGGCCGGGAACATGGCCAAGGCAACGCAGGTGATCAAGGCCGAATACAGCGTGCCGTACCTGGCCCATGCGCCGATGGAGCCGCTCAACTGCACGGTGCGCATCGGCGCCGACAAATGCGAGATCTGGACCGGCACCCAGTTCCAGACCCTGGACCAGATGGTCGCGGCGAAGATCACCGGGCTCAAGCCGGAACAGGTACAGATCCATACGCAATTTTTGGGTGGCGGTTTCGGCCGCCGGGCCAACCCGACCTCGGACTTCGTCAGCGAAGCGGTGGAGGTGGCCAAGGCCGCCGCAGTCCCGGTGAAAACCGTTTGGTCGCGGGAAGACGACGTGCGCGGCGGCTACTTCCGTTCGGCGTTCCTGCACCAGGCGCAGGTCGGCCTGGATGCCAAGGGTCTGCCGCTGGCCTGGCAGCATGTGCTGGTGGGGCAGTCGATCATGGCCGGCACCTCGTTCGAGGCCAGCTTCGTCAAGAACGGCATCGACAACACTTCGGTGGAGGGCCTGGCGGACGGGCCTTACCTGAAGGGCACGCCGAACCACCGGGTCGACCTGCATTCGCCGATGACCGGCATCACCGTGCTGTGGATGCGCTCCGTGGGCCATACCCACACCGCGTTCGTCGTCGAGTCTCTGATCGACGAGATGGCCGACGCGGTGGGCAAGGACCCGGTGGAATACCGCCGGATCCTGCTCAAGGATCATCCGCGGCACCTGGGTGTGCTCAACCTGGCGGTGGAGAAGGCCGGCTGGGGCAAGCCCGTGCCCAATGGGCATGCCTTGGGCGTGGCGGTGCACGAGTCCTTCGGCAGCTACGTGGCGCAGGTGGCCGAGGTGTCCCAGGAGGCCGAGCAGATTCGCGTGCACCGGGTGGTCTGCGCGGTGGATTGCGGCATCGCGGTGAACCCGCAGAGCATCGCCGCGCAGATGGAGTCGGGCATCACCTTCGGCCTGGGCATGGCCCTGCACAGCCGCATTTCCTTCAAGGACGGCCGGGTGGTGCAGTCCAACTATCACGACTTCCAGGTGTTGCGCCTGAACGAGATGCCCCGGGTCGAGGTGCATATAGTCGCCAGCACCGATAAGCCCGGCGGTATCGGCGAGACGGGTGTGCCACCCACGGCGCCGGCGGTGGCCAACGCGGTGTTTGCCCTGACCGGCCAGCGGCTGCGCGAGCTGCCGCTGCAACTGGCGGGGGTGTGAGATGAAACGCCACCTGTTCCTCGGTTCGCTGATCCTGGTCGGCCTGGGCGGTTATGCCTCGGACCTGTTCGCCGCCGATGAACCGGCGCTGGCGGCGTTCGCGACGGTGCAGAAGGTGTTCCAGAGCCCGCGCTGCCAGAACTGCCATATCCCTGGGGATGCGCCGTTGCAGTTCGACGCCGGCACGCCCCACGCCATGGCCGTGGTCCGTGGCCTGGACGGCAAGGGCGCGGCGGGGCTGCCGTGCGCCACCTGCCATGGCGAAAGCAACCCGCCGGCCAGCTATGGTCCGCACATGCCACCGGGGGCGCCGCACTGGAGCCTGCCGCCGGCGGCGCACAAGATGGCCTGGATCGGCCTGCCGGCCGACCGCCTGTGCCAGGTGATCAAGGACAAGGCCAGCAACGGCGACCGCGACTTTGCCGCGCTGATCAAGCATGTCAGCGAAGACAAGCTGGTGCTCTGGGGCTGGAATCCCGGTGGCAACCGCGCGCCGGTGCCGGTGCCCCACGACATGTTCGTCAGCCAGTTCAAACGCTGGGCCGAGGCAGGCGGACCCTGTCCGGCGGTCGGAAGTTGACGCCAGGGGCACCCTGGGAGGGCTGGTTACGGGGCAGTCGCAGGCCCCGGCAACTAAGCTCTATAGGAGTTACCCGCCAATGGAGTGTGCGATGTTTTCCCCAGACAAGCCTGTCCAGGCACCGGACCAGGTGCCATCCCCGGAGGCGGACGACCCGTCCCGGCAACTGTTGCGCGATCAGAACCGTCGGGCCGAGCAGGAGCTGGCCGCGGTGCAGGTAGCCAACCTCGATAAACTGACCCTGCTGCCCAACCCCCACGGCTTTACGGTGCTGGCCGGCGATGCGTTGCAGGCCTGCAAGGACCTCAACTGCCCCGCGACCTTGCTGCTGTTCGACCTCGACGATATCTACCGCATCGCCCGCGCTTATGGGGCGGAAGAAGGCGAGGCGGCGCTCAAGACCTTCGCCGACGGCCTGCGCATCGCCTTTCGCGAGAGCGACGTGGTCGGGCATCTGGAGTACCAGCGTTTCGCGGTACTGCTGACCGGCTCGGAACGGGTGGAAAAACTGGCGATCATCGCCCGCCTGCAGGCCATCCTCGACGAGCGCACCGCCACCCAGCAGTGCATTTACGACATCTGCTTCAGCATCGGCCAGATCGAGTTCGATCCGGCCCAGCCGGCCGATGTGGAAACCTTGTTGGCGGACGCCGACAAGTCCATGAACAGGCCGGGCCTCGGACCGCAGATAAAGGACTAGCTGCTGATCAAACAGCTGCGTGGGTTGGACGGGGAGAAAGTCCAGCCAATAAAAAACCGCCCTCAGGCGGTTTTTTATTGGCTGGCTGTCACTCGGCGGTCGGCACCAGGAAGGCGGCCTCCAGCAACTGCCGGGTGTAGGGATGCTGCGGCGCGGCGAAGATGTTCTGCGCGTCGCCCTGTTCCACCACCTGGCCATGCTTGACCACCATCAACTGGTGGCTCAGGGCCTTGACCACCGCCAGGTCATGGCTGATGAACAGGTAGGTCAGGTTGTACTTGGCCTGCAGCTTGCGCAGCAGCTCCACCACCTGGCGCTGTACGGTGCGGTCGAGGGCCGAGGTCGGCTCGTCCAGCAGGATCAGCGCCGGCTTGAGCACCAGGGCGCGGGCGATGGCGATGCGCTGGCGCTGGCCGCCGGAGAACTCGTGGGGGTAGCGATGCCGGGTTTCCGGGTCCAGGCCGACTTCCTTGAGCGCCTCGATGATTGCCTGTTCCTGCTCGGCGGCGGTGCCGATCTTGTGGATGCGCAGGCCTTCGCCGACGATCTGGCTCACGCACATGCGCGGGCTGAGGCTGCCGAAGGGGTCCTGGAACACCACCTGCATTTCCCGGCGCAACGGCCGCACCTGCCGCTGCGACAGGCCGTCCAGCTGTTTGCCTTCGAAGCGGATGGCGCCCTTGCTGGCGATCAGCCGCAGGATCGCCAGGCCCAGGGTGGACTTGCCCGAGCCGCTTTCGCCGACGATGCCCAGGGTCTGGCCCTGGGGCAGGCTGAAGTTGATGCCGTCCACCGCCTTTACATGGTCGACGGTGTGGCGCAGCAGGCCTTTCTTGATCGGGAACCAGACCTTCAGGTCCTCGACCTGCAACAGCGGCGGGCCGACCACATTGGTCGCCGGCTTGCCGCTGGGCTCGGCCGCCAGCAGTTCGCGGGTGTAGGGATGCTGCGGCGCGCGGAACAGCTCTTCGCAGGGCGCCTGCTCGACAATGCAGCCGCGCTGCATCACGCAGACGCGGTGGGCGATGCGCCGGACCAGGTTGAGGTCGTGGCTGATCAGCAGCAAGGCCATCCCCAGGCGCGCCTGCAACTCCTTGAGCAGTTCGAGGATCTTCAGTTGCACGGTGACGTCGAGGGCGGTGGTCGGTTCGTCGGCGATCAGCAGTTCCGGCTCGTTGGCCAGGGCCATGGCGATCATCACCCGTTGCCGCTGGCCGCCGGACAGCTCGTGGGGCAGGGCCTTGAGGCGCTTGTGCGGCTCGGGGATGCCCACCAGATCCAGCAGCTCCAGGGTACGCTGGGTGGCGACCTTGCCGGTCAGGCCCTTGTGCAGGCCCAGTACCTCGTTGATCTGCTTCTCGATGCTGTGCAGCGGGTTGAGCGAGGTCATGGGCTCCTGGAAGATCATCGCGATCCGGTTACCGCGGATATGGCGGATGGCCTTCTCTTTCTGGGTCAGCAAATCCTGGCCGGCATAGTGGATAGTGCCGGACGGATGACGGGCCAGCGGGTAGGGCAGCAGGCGCAGGATCGAGTGCGCGGTCACCGACTTGCCGGAGCCGCTTTCGCCCACCAGGGCCAGGGTTTCGCCGCGCTTGATGTCGAAGCTGATGCCCTCGACCACCCGTTGCTTGTGCTCGCCGACGACAAATTCGACGGCGAGGTCGCGGACTTCGATCAGATTGTCCTGATTCATCTCATTTCCTCGGGTCGAAGGCATCGCGAGCGGACTCGCCGATGAAAACCAGCAGGCTCAACATGATCGCCAGCACGGCAAAGGCACTGATGCCCAGCCACGGCGCCTGCAGGTTGGATTTGCCCTGGGCCACCAGTTCACCCAGGGACGGCGCGCCGGGCGGCAGGCCGAAACCGAGGAAGTCGAGGGCGGTCAGGGTGCCGATGGCGCCGGTGAGGATGAACGGCATGAAGGTCATGGTCGAGACCATGGCGTTGGGCAGGATGTGGCGGAACATGATCGCGCCGTTCTGCATGCCCAGGGCGCGGGCGGCGCGCACGTATTCCAGGTTGCGCCCGCGCAGGAACTCGGCGCGCACCACGTCCACCAGGCTCATCCAGGAGAACAGCAGCATGATCCCCAGCAGCCACCAGAAGTTCGGCTGCACGAAGCTGGCGAGGATGATCAGCAGGTACAGCACCGGCAGCCCCGACCAGATCTCCAGGAAACGCTGCCCGGCCAGGTCGACCCAGCCGCCATAGAAGCCCTGCAACGCCCCGGCGATGACGCCGATGATCGAGCTGAGGATGGTCAGGGTCAGGGCGAACAGCACCGACACCCGGAAGCCGTAGATCACCCGCGCCAGCACGTCGCGGCCCTGGTCGTCGGTGCCCAGCAGGTTGTCCGCCGAGGGCGGCGCGGGGGCCGGGACTTTCAGGTCGTAGTTGATGCTCTGGTAGCTGAACGGGATCGGCGCCCACAGCACCCAGGCGTCCTTGGCCGCCAGCAGCTCGCGGATGTACGGGCTCTTGTAGTTGGCCTCCAGGGGGAACTCGCCGCCGAAGGTGGTTTCCGGGTAGCGCTTGAGCGCCGGGAAGTACCAGCTGTCGTCGTAGTGCACCACCAGCGGCTTGTCGTTGGCGATCAGCTCGGCGCCCAGGCTTGCGCCAAACAGGATCAGGAACAGCCACAGCGACCACCAGCCGCGCTTGTTGGCCTTGAACAGTTCGAAGCGCCGGCGATTGAGGGGGGACAGGTTCATCTCAATGCTCCCGGCTTTCGAAGTCGATGCGTGGGTCGACCAGGGTGTAGGTCAGGTCGCCGATCAGTTTCACCACCAGCCCCAGCAGGGTGAAGATGAACAGGGTGCCGAACACCACCGGGTAATCGCGGTTGATCGCCGCCTCGAAGCTCATCAGGCCCAGGCCGTCGAGGGAGAAGATCACCTCCACCAGCAAGGATCCGGTAAAGAAGATGCCGATGAAGGCCGAGGGGAAACCGGCGATCACCAGCAGCATGGCGTTGCGGAACACATGGCCGTAGAGCACGCGGCGCTTGGTCAGGCCCTTGGCCCTGGCGGTGATCACGTACTGCTTGTTGATCTCGTCGAGGAAGCTGTTCTTGGTCAGCAGGGTCATGGTGGCGAAGTTGCCGATCACCAGGGCGGTCACCGGCAGGGTCAGGTGCCAGAAGTAGTCGAGGATCTTGCCGCCCCAGCTCAACTGGTCGAAGTTGTTCGAGGTCAGGCCGCGCAGCGGGAACCAGTCGAAATAACTGCCGCCGGCGAACATCACGATCAGCAGGATGGCGAACAGGAACGCTGGGATCGCGTAGCCGACGATGATCGCCGAGCTGGTCCAGACGTCGAAATGGCTGCCGTGGCGGGTGGCCTTGGCGATCCCCAGGGGGATCGACACCAGGTACATGATCAGGGTGCTCCACAGCCCCAGGGAAATGGACACCGGGAGTTTCTCGCGGATCAGGTCGACCACCTTGGCGTCGCGGAAGAAGCTGTCGCCGAAATCCAGGGTGGCGTAGTTCTTGATCATGATCCACAGGCGTTCCGGCGCCGACTTGTCGAAGCCGTACATCTTCTCGATTTCCTTGACCAGGGCCGGGTCCAGGCCCTGGGCGCCACGGTAGCTGGAACCTGCCACCGAGACTTCGGCGCCGCCGCCGGCGATCCGGCTGGTGGCGCCCTCGAAACCCTCGAGCTTGGCAATCATCTGTTCCACCGGGCCGCCGGGGGCGGCCTGGATGATCACGAAGTTGATCAGCAGGATGCCGAACAGGGTCGGGATGATCAGCAGCAGTCGCCGCAGAATGTAGGCCAGCATCTTATTGCTCCACGCCGGCGGGGGCGGCCTGCGAGTGGGTGTCCGGGGTCACGGCCGGCTTGGCGTCGGGCTTGATCCACCAGGTCTGGGTGCCGATGTCATATTTGGGCGAGACCTTCGGGTGGCCGATATGGTCCCAGTAGGCCACGCGCCAGGTCTTGATGTGCCAGTTGGGAATCACGTAGTAGCCCCATTGCAGCACCCGGTCGAGGGCGCGGGCATGGGCCACCAGGCTCTTGCGCGAGTCGGCGTTGATCAGGTCTTCCACCAGCGCATCGATGGTCGGGTCCTTGAGGCCGATGAAGTTGCGGCTGCCGGGGTTGTCGGCGCTGGAGGACTTCCAGTATTCGCGCTGCTCGTTGCCGGGCGAACTCGATTGCGGGAAGCCGCCGACCACCATGTCGAAGTCCCGCGAGCGCAGGCGGTTGATGTACTGGGAAACGTCGACCCGGCGGATCACCAGGTCGATCCCGAGGTCCGCGAGGTTGCGCTTGAACGGCAGCAATACGCGCTCGAACTCGGTCTGGGCCAGCAGGAACTCGATCACCACCGGCTTGCCCTGGGCGTCGACCATCTTGTCGTCGACGATGCGCCAGCCGGCTTCCTGCAACAGCTGGTAGGCCTGGCGCTGCTGGGCGCGGATCATGCCGCTGCCATCGCACACCGAGGGCTGGAAGGCTTCGCTGAAGACCTGGTCGGGAATCTTCCCGCGCAGCGGTTCGAGGATTTGCAGTTCGTCGGCGTCGGGCAGGCCGGTGGCGGCCATTTCCGAGTTCTCGAAGTAGCTGCGGGTGCGGGTGTAGGCACCGTTGAACAGTTGCTTGTTGGTCCACTCGAAGTCCAGCAGCAGGCTCAGGGCCTTGCGCACCCGCACGTCCTGGAACAGCGGGCGGCGGATGTTGTAGACGAAGCCCTGCATGCCGGTGGGGTTGCCGTTGGGGATCTGTTCCTTGATCAGCCGGCCTTCGCTCACGGCCGGGATGTTGTAGGCGTTGGCCCAGTTCTTCGCGCTGGTTTCCAGCCAGTAGTCGAACTGGCCGGCCTTGAGGGCTTCCAGGGCCACGGTGTTGTCGCGGAAATAGTCGGTGGCCATGACGTCGAAGTTGAACTGGCCGCGGTTGATCGGCAGGTCCTTGCCCCAGTAGTCCTTGACCCGCTCATAGCGCACCGAGCGTCCGGCCTTGACCTCGACCACCTTGTACGGGCCGCTGCCGAGGGGGATTTCCAGGTTGCCCTTGGAAAAGTCGCGGTGCTCCCACCAGTGCTTGGGCAGTATCGACAGCTGCCCGAGAATCAGCGGCAGCTCGCGGTTGTTCTTGTGCTTGAACTTGAACAGCACCTTGAGCGGGTCTTCGGCGATCACGTCCTCGACGTCGGCGTAGTAGCCGCGGTACATCGGCGCGCCGGCCTTCATCAGGGTCTGGAAGCTGAACACCACGTCTTCGGCGCGGATCGGATGGCCGTCGTGGAAACGCGCCTCGGGGCGCAGGTAGAAACGCACCCAGCTGTTGTCCGGGGCCTTCTCGATCTGCCCGGCGATCAGGCCGTACTCGGTGAAGGGTTCGTCCAGGCTCTGGCGCATCAGGGTGTCGTAGATCAGGCCGATATTGTCCGCCGGCACGCCTTTGTTGATGAACGGGTTGAGGCTGTCGAAGCCGCCGAAACCGGACTCGCGGAAGGTACCGCCCTTGGGCGCGTCCGGGTTGACGTAGTCGAAGTGCTTGAAGGTCGCCGGGTACTTCGGCGGTTCGTTGTACAGGGTCAGGGCGTGTTGCGGGGCGGCCTGGGCGAGGCAGGCGATTCCCGTCAGCAGCACGCCGCCGGCCCACGGGAACAGGGCACGCAGGGGCATCATTGGGCTTTCTCCAGAGACTTCAGCCACCAGGCGCTCAGGCCCAGCTGGTAGGGCGGCGTGGTGACGAAGGCGAACCGGTTGCGGTACGCCAGGCGATGATAGTTGAGGTACCAGTTGGGGATGGTGTAGTGCTGCCACAGCAGCACCCGATCCAGGGCCCGACCGGCGGCCAGTTGCTCGTCGCGGCTCTGCGCGGCGAGCAATTGTTCCAGCAGGTGATCGACGATGGGGTTGTCGATGCCTGCATAGTTCTTGCTGCCCTTGACCCCGACCTGGCTGGAGTGGAAGTACTGCCATTGCTCCAGGCCCGGGCTCAGGGTCTGGCTCAGGGTCATGAGGATCATGTCGAAATCGAACTGGTCCAGGCGCTGCTTGTACTGCGCCCGGTCCACGGTGCGCAGGCGCGCGTCGATGCCGATGCTGGCCAGGTTCTCGACGTAGGGCTGGAGGATCCGTTCCAGGTTCGGGTTGACCAGCAGCAACTCGAAGCGCAGCGGTTGCCCGTTGGCGTCGAGCAGGCGCTGGCCGTTGAGCTTCCAGCCGGCTTCGGCGAGCAGGCCCAGGGCCTGGCGCAGGGTCGCCCGCGGGATGCCGCGGCCGTCGGTCTGCGGCAGGCTGAAGGGCTGGGTGAACAGGCTGGCAGGCAACTGCTCGCGGTAGGGCGAGAGCAGCAGCCATTCATGGCCGACCGGCAGGCCCGTGGCGGAGAACTCGCTGTTGGGGTAGTAGCTGGTCGCGCGCTTGTAGGCGCCGCTGAACAGGGTGCGGTTGGTCCACTCGAAATCGAACATCAGGCCCAGGGCTTCACGCACCTTGCGGTCGGCGAAGAGCGCCCGGCGGCTGTTCATGAACAGGCCCTGGGTCTGGGTCGGGATCTGGTGCGCCACCTGGGCCTTGATAATGTCGCCGCGATTGACCGCGGGGAAGTTGTAGCCGTTGGCCCAGTTCTTCGCCTGGTGTTCGATGTAGATGTCGAACTCGCCGGCCTTGAAGGCTTCGAAGGCGACGTCGCTGTCACGGTAGAACTCCACCGCGACCTTGTTGAAATTGTTGAAGCCGCGATTGACCGGCAGGTCCTTGCCCCAGTAGTCCTTGACCCGCTCGAACAGCAGCGAGCGCCCCGGTTGCACCCGGGTGATGCGGTAGGGGCCGCTGCCCAGCGGCGGCTCGAAGGTGGTGGCCTTGAAGTCGCGGTCTTTCCAGTAATGCTGCGGCAGCACCGGCAACTCGCCCAGGCGCAGGATCAGCAGCGGGTTGCCGGAGCGCTTGAAGACAAAGCGGATGCGCTGCGGGCCGAGGATGTCCACCCGCTGCACTTCCTGCAGGTTGGTGCGGTATTGCGGGTGGCCTTCCTTGAGCAGCAGCCGGTAGGAAAACGCCACATCGTAGGCGGTGATCGGGTGGCCGTCGTGGAAACGCGCCTCGGGGCGCAGGTTGAACACCACCCAGCTGCGGTCTTCGCTGTATTCGACGGAGCGGGCGATCAGGCCGTAGCTGGAAGTCGGCTCGTCGCCGGACGGCGCGTACTGGCCGGTGCCGACCATCAGCGGCTCGTTCAGCTCGTTGACCCCGTATTGCAGGAAGTTGGGCGTGGAAACCGGGCTGCTGCCCTTGAAGGTGTAGGGGTTGAGGGTATCGAAGGTGCCAAACGCCATGACCCGCAAGGTCCCGCCTTTGGGCGCGGCAGGGTTGACCCAGTCGTAATGGGTGAACTTGGCGGGGTACTTGAGCGTGCCGAACTGCGCGTAACCATGACTTTCAGTGATCGTTGCGCTTGCGGGAAAGCTCAAGGCCAGACTGATTAGGGACAGGAGGAGGGGACGCATCAAGTCAGAGATCCGATCCAGGCGGCTTGGGCTTTGTGCTCCGTACAGTAACAGCTTGTATCGACAGGAAAAAGGTCGCCCCAGGCTGGCCACGATATTTGCCCGCGGCTGGATACAGTGCAATCCGTAGCCGCTGCCGCAGGCTGCGATCGACCGGTACGGTCGTGGGGATCTTCAGGGCGCAGGAGGGCCTGCGGCCCTATCGCAGCCTGCGGCAGCGGCTACAGATAGGGTTCTGGGGGTTAGTGAGGCAGGTAGACAGTCAGCATCTGGCCTGGCTTGAGGGCCTGGCCGGCGCGGGGATTCCAGCGCTTGAGGTGTTGCATCTCGACGTTGAAGCGCTTGGCCACCATGTACAGCGAATCGCCTTGCTTGACCTTGTACTGGGTCGACTTCTTGTCGGCGCTGGCGACCAGGGTCTTCTTGCCGGAAGCCTTGGCGCGGGTCTTGGTACTGGCCTTGGCCCTGGTGTCCTGCATGACCAGGGTCTGGCCGACCTTGAGCTGCTTGCCGCTGAGCTTGTTCCAGCGTTGCAGGTCCTTGACGTCGACCTTGTTGGCCTTGGCGATCTGCGACAGGTTATCGCCACGCTTGACCCGATAGTTGCGCTTGGCCTGGGCCATTTCGCGACTGTCGGCACCCTCGAACACCGGCTTGAGCGAACGCTGGCTGATCAGTTCCTCGGGTTTCATGGTCGACAGGCTGGCGCTCAGCAATTGCGCCTTGGACGTCGGCACCAGCAGATGCTGGGGACCGTCGATGGTGGTGCGCTGCTTGAAGGCCGGGTTGAGCTGGAACAGCTCGTCCTCGTCGATGTTGGCCACCGCGGCGACCTTGGACAGGTCCATGCGCTGGTTGATCTCGACGACCTGGAAGTAGGGTTCGTTGGCGATCGGGTTCAGGTTCACGCCATAGGCCTCGGGCGCCATGACCACCTGGGACAGGGCCAGCAGCTTGGGCACATAGGCCTGGGTTTCCGACGGCAGCGGCAGGTTCCAGTAGTCGGTGGGCAGGCCGAGCTTCTCGTTGCGCTCGATGGCCCGGCTGACCGTGCCTTCGCCAGCGTTGTAGGCCGCCAGGGCCAGCAGCCAGTCGCCGTTGAACATGTCGTGCAGGCGGGTCAGGTAATCCATGGCCGCGGTGGTCGAGGCGGTGATATCGCGACGGCCATCGTAGAAGCGGGTCTGGCGCAGGTTGAAGGAACGACCGGTGGACGGGATGAACTGCCAGAGGCCTACCGCGTCGGCCCGGGAATAGGCCATCGGGTTGTAGGCGCTCTCGATCACTGGCAGCAGGGCCAGCTCCAGCGGCATGTTGCGTTCTTCAAGGCGCTCGACGATGTAATGGATATAGAGGCTGCCGCGTTCGCTGGCATTCTCGAGAAACGACGGATTGCTGGCGAACCACAGGCGCTGCTGTTCGATGCGCGGGTTGACGCTGATGCCTTCCTGCAACTGGAAACCTTCGCGCATGCGCTCCCAGACGTCCTGGGGCAATTGCGGGCTGGGTTTTTCATTCAGCCAGATGGGTTTCTGCTTGATGCGGGCGTTGAAATTCTGGGTGTGCGAAGCGTCGGTTTGCGGGACGTGGCTCGTGCTTTGGCAGCCCGCCAGAGTGGCGGACACAGCCACCGCGATGGCTTGAGCCAAGCGCGTCAATGCGTCTGAATTGATGGATTTACGAATAGATGACGACATTGGCTGGAAGTAAGTTCCGGGCAAAAATGTCGGGCGATTCTAGAAAGCGCACCCGGTGCGGTCAACCATTCAGAATTTTCGTACCAACAGGCAACCTGCTTAGAACTTATCTTTCCAAGCCCGCAATGCAGCAAAAACCGCACTCTGGGCCCGGTTATCGAGGCCATTCCGTTCGTCCGCTTTTTGTTTAACGGATGTTTCACCGGTACGCAGGAAGGGATTGGTGAGTTTTTCCAGGGCCAGGGTGGAGGGCAGGGTCATGCGGCCGTTTTCCCGCAGTTCGCTGACTTTGCGCAGGCGCTCGGCGATGTCCGGGTTGTCCGGTTCCACCGCCTGGGCAAAACGCAGGTTGCTCAGGGTGTATTCGTGGGTGCAGTACACCAGGGTGTCTTCGGGCAGCGCGGCCAGGCGGCTCAGGGAGTGGTGCATCTGCTCTGGCGTGCCCTCGAACAGGCGCCCGCACCCGGCGGCGAACAGGGTGTCGCCGCAAAACAGCAGGCCGTGATGGTAGTAGGCAATATGCCCCAGGGTGTGCCCGGGCACCGTGTAGATGTCGAAGTCCCAGCCAAGGATGCTGGCCCGGTCGTTGTCGTGCAGGGCCACGTCGCGCCCCGGGATGTTTTCGTTGGCCGGGCCCCAGACCTTGGCGCCGCTGGCTTTTTTCAGCTGTTCGACACCGCCGATATGGTCGTGGTGGTGATGGGTCACCAGGATGTCGCTCAGCACCCAGCCCGGATGTTCGGCGAGCCAGGCCTGTACCGGTGCGGCGTCACCCGGGTCGACTACCGCGCAACGCTGATGGCGATGGTCCTGTAACAACCAGATGTAGTTATCGGTGAACGCGGGCAGGGCACTGATCTGTATCATCGTTGGAGTCGCCAAGCGGAAAACATTGGCGCATCTTAGAACTTCTTGGCGGGTTGGAGAATGCAATGACCGATAAAGCGTTCGCTCAGGCCGATCCTGACTGGCTGGCCCTGATCAGTGCCGCCCGTGAGTGGCTGTCCGGGCCACTGGGGCAATTTCTGCTGGATGAAGAACGGCGCATGCTCGACGACGAGCTGGGGCGCTTCTTCGGCGGTTACCTGGTGCATTACGGTCCGTCGGCGCAAACCCCGCCGGCGGCGCCCCAGGTGCAGCGCAATGTACGCCTGGGCGCACCGTTGCCCGGCGTCGAGATCGTCTGCGAGGAGCAGGCCTGGCCGCTCAGCGAGCACGCCACCGATGTGGTGGTGTTGCAGCACGGCCTGGATTTCTGCCTGTCGCCCCACGGCCTGCTGCGCGAAGCCGCCAGCGCCGTGCGGCCGGGCGGGCACCTGTTGATCGTCGGTATCAACCCCTGGAGCAGTTGGGGCCTGCGGCATGTGTTCGCCCATGACGCCTTGCGCAAGGCGCGCTGCATTTCGCCGTCGCGGGTCGCCGACTGGTTGAACCTGCTGGGCTTCGCGCTGGAGAAACGCCGCTTCGGGTGCTATCGTCCGCCGCTTGCCTCGGCGGCCTGGCAGGCTCGGTTGGCCGGTTGGGAGCGCAAGGCCGGTGACTGGCAACTGTCCGGCGGCGGCTTCTACCTGCTGGTGGCGCGCAAGATAGTGGTCGGCCTGCGCCCGGTGCGCCAGGTACGCCGCGAGCCGATGGGCAAGCTGGTGCCGCTGCCGATGGCCAAGGTCAACCGCCGGCACAGCGAATCCCCTCTTTAATTCAGCCGGGCCGAACCTGCCCGGCTTGGGCGTTGTCGATCGACGATCGGCAAGCCACAGGTATTTTCGATTGGAAGTCTGGCATGAGCGATAGCGTAGAAATCTTCACCGACGGCGCCTGCAAGGGCAATCCTGGCCCGGGGGGCTGGGGCGCACTGCTGGTGTTCAAGGGGGTGGAGAAGGAACTCTGGGGCGGCGAAGCCAACACCACCAACAACCGCATGGAGCTGATGGCGGCGATCCGCGGCCTGGAAGAGCTCAAGCGCGAGTGCCAGGTGATCCTGGTCACCGACTCGCAGTACGTGATGAAGGGCATCAACGAGTGGATGGCCAACTGGAAAAAGCGTGGCTGGAAAACCGCGGCCAAGGAACCGGTGAAAAATGCCGACCTGTGGCAGCAGCTCGATGAGCAGGTCAACCGCCACCAGGTCACCTGGAAATGGGTGCGCGGCCATACCGGCCACCACGGCAACGAACGGGCCGACCAACTGGCCAACCGCGGCGTCGACGAGGTACGCGGTTACAAGCCGGCCTGATGCCCTGAACGGGTAGTCAGTCGCAACGCAGCGGCCGTTCGAGCCGCTGCTTCATTTCCCGCATCGCGCGGGGCGAATCCACCAGCACCGCGTCCATCTTCAGGCAGACGGTCGCCTGGTAATCCTCGGCCGTATTGACCCCGATCGCCAGCATCCGCACCTTGCCCCGGGACTGGAAGCACTTCACCGCCGCGGGCGTCCACAACCGGGCATCTACCTTGGAACGGGTCTCGCCCAGGGTGAAGGTCTCGACCAACTGCACCGGGCGCCGGTACTCGAAAGCCACCCAGCTGGCTGGCGCCGGCGGCGTAGTACAGCTGTGGGCGAGGGCGACGCTGGCCAGGCGATCGCGGGTGTTGTCCCGGGACTCGAACAGCCTCGCCTGCGGATAGTGCGCGAAGGCCTGCTGGTAGCCGGCATCGGTGGAGTAGATCAGCACCCGGTTCCAGGCATGCAAATGCTCCAGCAACTGGGCGACCGCCTGGGCCTGGGGTGCGGCGGGCAGGGCCTTCATATCGAGAATGACCGGCACGGAGCCGGGGATCGCCGCCAGCGCCTGCTGCAATGAGGGGATGGTCACCGCCTGGGAGCGATAGGGAAATGTCACCTGGCCATCGGCCGCGGTCTGTTTGAAGTTCCAGCCGGCATTCAGTATTTGCAACTGCGCCAGGGTTTTCTCGTTGATTGCGCCGGATGCCGGGGTATTGGCGCTCAGGTCCGCCGGTCGATACAGCACCGGCACGCCGTCGCGGCTCAGCTGCACTGTCAGCCAGAGCATATCGACGCCGTTGCGCAGGGCGTTGTCGATGGCCAGCAGGGTGTTCTCGGGAAAGTCCGCGGCGCCGCCGCGATGGGCGACGATCAAGGGTTGTGGTCCAGCGTCGGGGGCAGTCGCCGGAAGGGAGGAGCAGCCACCGATGAAGGCCGCGGCCAACAGCAGTGGGAGCCTCTGCCGAGTCTCGAGCATGGGAGGGTGGTTTCCTGGAAATGAGTGCAAGGCCGGGTGCCAGCCCCGCCCGCCTGAGTGGGCCGTACGGTAGCGCAATGACCTTGCTCATTTAAAGAAACGCGTGGTGTGCGGGGTGAATTAGTGGCCCTGTTTCGGGGCGATCAAAGCGTAAGGATGGCGCTGGCCAGTTGCAGGTCTGAGTACCCTGGGTTGCCGAGCGTCTGGCGAATGTGCCGCATGGCCGCTTCCAGCTGGGCGCCGCGGATCTCGCCGGCGCTGGCGACAAAGGCCGTGGCATCGGTCTTGGCGGCGAGCACCAGTTTGTCGTCCTTGAACGAGCTGGTGGCTTTCGAACTGCCTTCGGTCGTGCTCAAGGCCAGGCTCATGGTGATGTCGGTGCTGATCACCAGGCTGGTGGCCTGGCCGATGTCGGCGAACAGGCAGGCGCAGAGCAGAAAGGTCAGGCGGGTTTTGCAGGTGGTCATGGCAGGGTGGAGTCCGCTGGAAATATCGTCGCGCACCCTAACAAGCCCCTGTGCGGCAAACTGCATGAGCTTTGCGAATGATTGTTAAAAACTGCGCACGCCGGAGCCAGGCGAATCCGCCATGCGTGTCATGCCGCGAGAGCGTGCTAAAATCCCGCGCCTTGAAAGACTTCCACCGTTGAGAACTGACCCCTGATGGCCAACAGATCTGTTGTACTCGATACCGAAACCACCGGCATGCCGGTGACCGACGGCCACCGGATCATTGAAATCGGTTGCGTCGAGTTGATCGGACGGCGCCTGACCGGTCGGCATTTCCACGTCTACCTGCAACCGGATCGCGAGAGCGACGAGGGCGCGATCGGCGTCCACGGCATCACCAACGAGTTCCTGGTGGGCAAGCCGCGCTTCGCCGAAGTCGCCGACGAGTTCTTCGAATTCATCCAGGGCGCGCAGCTGATCATCCACAACGCGGCGTTCGACGTTGGCTTCATCAACAACGAATTCGCCCTGATAGGCCAGCACGACCGCGCCGACATCACTCAGCACTGCACCATCCTCGACACCCTGTTGATGGCCCGGGAACGTCACCCTGGCCAGCGCAACAGCCTCGATGCCTTGTGCAAGCGCTATGACGTCGACAACTCCGGTCGTGAGCTGCACGGCGCCTTGCTCGACTCGGAGATTCTCGCCGACGTCTACCTGACCATGACCGGCGGCCAGACCAGCCTGTCCCTGGCCGGCAACGCCTCGGACGGCAACGGCAGCGAAGGTTCGGGCAACAGCGCCAGCGAAATCCGTCGTCTGTCGGCGGATCGCCAGCGTGGGCGGGTCATTCGCGCCAGCGAAGCCGAACTGGCCGAGCACCAGGTGCGTCTCGAGATCATCGCCAAATCCGCCGGTGCTCCGGCGCTCTGGACCCAACTGGCCGAGGCCAAGGCCCAGCAACAGTAGTTGTTCGTGGGCGACCTTTTGTTACAAGAGGTCGTTGACGGGGTTCCGCGCCGGCCCCCGAGCTTCTACCCTGAGGTGATTGGCGGGCCCTTGTCCGCCGCCTCAGGATGCCTGGTGCCATGTACAAAGACCTGAAATTCCCCGTCCTTATCGTGCATCGCGACATCAAGGCCGACACGGTGGCCGGCGACCGGGTGCGGGGGATCGCCAGGGAACTGGAGCAGGAAGGCTTCAGCATCTTTTCCGCGGTGGACTATGCCGAAGGGCGCCTGGTGGCTTCGACCCATCACGGCCTGGCCTGCATGCTGATCGCCGCCGAAGGCGCCGGGGAAAACACCCACCTGCTGCAGAACATGGTGGAACTGATCCGCCTGGCCCGGGTGCGCGCGCCGAACCTGCCGATCTTCGCCCTGGGCGAGCAGGTGACCCTGGAAAACGCCCCGGCCGACGCCATGAGCGAGCTCAATCAACTGCGCGGCATTCTTTACCTGTTCGAAGACACCGTGCCGTTTCTGGCGCGGCAGGTGGCGCGGGCGGCGCGCAATTACCTTGATGGCCTGTTGCCGCCGTTCTTCAAGGCGCTGGTGCAACATACGGCGGACTCCAACTATTCCTGGCACACCCCGGGGCACGGCGGTGGCGTGGCCTATCGCAAAAGCCCGGTGGGCCAGGCGTTCCATCAGTTCTTCGGCGAGAACACCCTGCGTTCGGACTTGTCGGTGTCGGTCCCGGAGCTGGGCTCGCTGCTCGATCATACCGGGCCCCTGGCGGAAGCCGAGGCGCGGGCCGCGCGCAATTTCGGCGCCGACCACACCTTTTTCGTGATCAACGGCACCTCGACCGCCAACAAGATTGTCTGGCATTCCATGGTCGGTCGCGATGACCTGGTGCTGGTGGATCGCAACTGCCACAAGTCGGTGCTGCACTCGATCATCATGACCGGCGCGATCCCGCTGTTCCTCTGTCCGGAGCGCAACGAGCTGGGGATCATCGGCCCGATCCCGCTGAGCGAATTCAGCCGCGAGTCGATCCAGGCCAAGATCGACGCCAACCCGCTGACCCAGGGGCGGCAGGCCTTGGTCAAGCTGGCGGTGGTCACCAACTCGACCTACGACGGCCTCTGCTACAACGCCGAGCTGATCAAGCAGAGCCTGGGCAACAGCGTCGAGGTGCTGCATTTCGACGAGGCCTGGTACGCCTACGCGGCCTTCCATGAGTTCTTCGAGGGGCGCTACGGCATGGGCACCTCGCGCAGCGCCGACAGCCCGCTGGTGTTCACCACCCATTCCACCCACAAGCTGCTGGCAGCCTTCAGCCAGGCCTCGATGATCCATGTGCAGGACGGCGGCGCCCGGCAGCTGGACCGCGACCGCTTCAACGAAGCCTTCATGATGCACATCTCCACCTCGCCGCAGTACAGCATCATCGCTTCGCTGGACGTGGCCTCGGCGATGATGGAAGGGCCGGCGGGGCGCTCGCTGCTGCAGGAAATGTTCGACGAGGCCCTGAGCTTCCGTCGCGCCCTGGCCAACCTGCGCCAGCACATCGCCGCGGACGACTGGTGGTTTTCCATCTGGCAGCCGGAGCGGGTGGAAGGCATCGACCAGGTCAGCACCGAGGACTGGCTGCTGGAGCCGGAAGGGGAGTGGCACGGGTTCGCCGGGGTGACCGATGATTATGTACTGCTGGATCCGATCAAGGTCACCCTGGTGATGCCCGGGCTCACTGCTGGCGGTGCCCTGAGCGAGCGCGGGATACCGGCGGCGGTGGTCAGCAAGTTCCTCTGGGAACGTGGCCTAGTGGTGGAAAAGACCGGCCTGTATTCGTTCCTGGTGCTGTTTTCCATGGGCATCACCAAAGGCAAGTGGAGTACGCTGCTGACCGAGTTGCTGGAGTTCAAGCGCAACTACGACGCCAATGTCAGCCTCGCCGCCTGCCTGCCGAGCATCGCCCGGCAGGACATGGTGCGCTACCAGGGCATGGGGCTGCGCGACCTCTGCGATCAGTTGCATGCCTGCTACCGCAGCAATGCCACGGCCAAGCACCTCAAGCGCATGTACACCGTGCTGCCCGAGGTGGCGATGAAGCCCGCCGACGCCTACGATCAGCTGGTGCGGGGCGAGGTCGAGGCGGTGTCCATCGATGCCCTCGCCGGGCGGGTGGCGGCGGTGATGCTGGTGCCGTACCCGCCGGGTATTCCCCTGATCATGCCGGGCGAGCGCTTTACCGAATCGACCCGCTCGATCATCGATTACCTGGCTTTCGCCCGTACGTTCGATAGCAGCTTTCCCGGCTTTGTCGCGGATGTGCATGGATTGCAGCATGAAGACGAAGGCAATGGGCGGCAGTACACCGTCGATTGCATCAAGGTTTGAGGACGTTTCCCGCTATGCAGCCAATGATCAATCCCAAGTACCCCGGCCTGTCGGTGCGCGTCGCCGACGACGGTTTCGCCGCGTATGTCTGGGGCAGCGACTTCAGCTTCGAAGTCAGCGCCTATGCCCAGGCACAGAGCGGGCAGTCGGTGGCCAAGTGGCCACTGCATCACATCATCCCGTACCGCAAGTGCTACGGCATCGACCCCGAAGAATTCAGCAGCTATCGCGATGCCGCCGACAGCGCGGTGTTCATGGCCTACCTGGACGACGAGCCGGTCGGCCATGTGGTGGTCAGCACCAACTGGAACGGTTACGCCCATATCGACGAGCTGGCGGTGCACGCGCCGGCGCGGCGCCACGGGGTGGCCAAGGCCTTGCTGGATGTGGCGCAGTTCTGGAGCCGCAAGAAAAAACTGCCGGGCATCATGCTCGAGACCCAGAACAACAACCTGGGGGCCTGCCGGCTCTATGAGCGCTGCGGTTATGTGGTCGGCGGCATCGATCATCTGCGTTACCGCGGGATCGATCCGACCACGGCCGAGGTGGCGATTTTCTGGTATCGGCTGTTCAACGACGAGCTGGCACGGGAAGCCGGGGTCTAGCCGGCCAGCATGCCTTCAGCCTTTTCCGTGAGGGTTTCCAGCAGCGCCTCCAGGGTCGGCGAGGACGGGTTGCCGCTGCGGGTCAGGGCATAGAGGGTGACCGGGATCGGTGGCGACAGCGGGCAGACGTCCAGGCCACCCTCGCGCGCCCCGAGGGCGGTGAAGGGGTCGACAATCGCCAGGCCTTCGCCGGCCTCGACCATGCTGCGCATCATCTGGTGGGTCTGTACCCGGGTGTGGATCGTCGGGCTCGGGCGCAGGTTCTGCAGCTTGCTGTCCAGGGTCACACTCAGCGGGTCCTGGCCTTCCAGGCCAACCATGGCCTGGCCCGCCAGGTCCTGCAGGGAAATGTACTTCTGTTTCGGTTGCAGCCAGCCGTGAGGGGCGAGCAGTTGCAGCTTGCCCTGGGCCAGGGCGGCGCACTGGATATCGGGGTGGTCGGGGTTGTGCAGGCTCAGGCCCAGGTCGCCTTCGCGCAGCAACAGGCTCTTGACCATGTCGCGGGTGCTCTGGCTGGCGAGGTTGCACGGGGTATCGGGAAAACGCCGGCGCAGGGCGGCGATGCTCTGTGGCAACAGTTGCTGGGCCAGGGGCGGGGTGCCGATGATGCGCAAGGGCGGCGCCTGGTATTGCTTCAGGCTGTCGGCCAGGCGTTGCACGGGTTCGAAGGCGTCATACAGGGTAGCGATCGCCGGCTGCAGCTCGCGGGCCTCCCGGGTGGCTTGCAGGCGTCCGCGAACACTGGCGAAGAGCATGAAACCCGATTGGCTTTCGGCGTCGCGCAGGAGCGTTTCCACCTCGGCCACCGGCAGTTGCAGCAGCTCGGCGGCCGTGCCCAGGTGTCCGGTTTGCAGGAGCGCCTGAATCACTTCGATATGACGTAAACGCATGCTTGAAGTCCATGTCCAGCCGGTGAGGGATTCACACTGAATCCTAACTCATGTCCGCCCATATGACTTCTGCTCATAACGGCACGTTATGAAGGAAGGATGGTCTCGGGTTCGCGAATGAGAGTAATGCCCGATTGCACGAGGAGGAACTGGTTGTCGTCCATTTTGTTGACGCGGTCGCCAATGGCCAGGCGATAGGTGGTAACGGGCTCCGAGCCGGCGATGCCCTCTGGCGAGGGAGTGGATTCCTGGAACTCATGCACCGAATAGACACGGCCTTCCGCATCCCTTGCATGAAATTGTCCGACGAGTACTGCTGCCATCTTTAGAGCCTCTGGAGATAAAACACTCAATTTGCGGTCCTGTAGACCGTGTCTGGGCGAAGTAAGTTTAGCGATGGGAAAAAAATAGTCCGCGGCCCTGAACGCGACTGAGGTGCAGTGGAATAAGGGCCTGGAAAACCCCGTGGAATTTCCTGGGGCAAGGTGGCTGTGATCGGGGTGGATCATCTATAACTACCAGCCTCCTCAACCAGAAGTCGGGAATGCACTATGAGCAACGTCTACACGATTGCAGTACTGGTCGGCAGCCTGAGGAAGGCCTCGATCAACCGGAAAGTGGCGCTGGCCCTGGCGGAACTGGCGCCGGCCAACCTGCGGTTGAAGATTGTCGAGATCGGCGACCTGCCGCTCTACAACGAAGATATCGATGTAGACCCGCCAGCGGCCTACAAGGCGTTCCGCGAGCAGGTGAGCGCCGCCGATGCCGTGCTGTTCGTCACTCCGGAATACAACCGCTCGGTTCCCGCACCGATGAAAAATGCCATCGACGTGGGGTCGCGCCCCTACGGCAAGAGCGCCTGGAACGGCAAGCCGGGGGCGGTGATCAGCGCATCCCCGGGCGCCATCGGCGGTTTTGGCGCCAACCACCACCTGCGCCAGTCCCTGGTGTTCCTCAATGTGCCGTGCATGCAGCAGCCGGAAGCCTACCTGAGCGGCGCCGGTTCGGCCTTCGACGAGGCGGGCAAGCTGTCCGAGTCGCTCAAGCCGTTCCTGGAGAAGTTCATCAATGCCTACGCGCAGTGGGTCGAGCAGCACAAAAAACTCTGATCCTGGCACCGCGGGAGTCGGCCAGCCGGCTTCCGCGGGTGATGGGAATTCCTGTCGCTGTGAGAAAAGCGCTTTACCGTATATCTGAATATTCATATATTCGCCGCTCCAACTGCCTGGAGTGGCCCTGGTGTCCGATTCTCTCAACCCCGCCGAGCTGTTCAAGGCGCTTGCCGACGAAACCCGCAGCCGCATCGCCTTGCTCGTGACCCGCGAAGGCGAGTTGTGTGTCTGTGAGCTGACCGCCGCCCTGGGCCAGAGCCAGCCGAAGATCTCCCGGCACCTGGCGCTGTTGCGCAGCTGCGGCCTGCTGGCCGATCGCCGCCAGGGGCAATGGATCTACTACCGGCTGCACCCGCAATTGTCACCCTGGGTGACCACGCTGCTGCACGACACGCTGGAGGCCAACAGCCCCTGGCTGCAGGCTGACCTGCAACGCTTGCAGACCATGGCCGATCGCCCCGTGCGCTGCTGCTGAATTCCCATCCACCTCACTTTTCCTGTTCAAGGCTGCCCGGCATGCTGACTGCTTCATTGATTTTCCTGCTGACCATTACCCTGGTGATCTGGCAGCCCAAGGGCCTCGGCGTGGGCTGGAGCGCGGTGTTCGGCGCGGTGCTGGCGTTGCTGTTCGGGGTGGTGCAACTGACGGATATCCCGGTGGTCTGGCAGATCATCTGGAACGCCACCGGCACCTTCGTGGCCTTGATCATCATCAGCCTGCTGCTCGACGAGGCCGGGTTTTTCGCCTGGGCCGCCTTGCATGTGGCGCGTTGGGGGCAGGGCAGCGGACGCAAGCTGTTTGCCTTCATGGTGCTGCTGGGGGCGCTGGTGTCGGCGCTGTTCGCCAACGACGGGGCGGCGCTGATTCTCACGCCGATCGTGATCTCCATGCTGCTGGCGTTGCGCTTCTCCCGGGCCGCGACCCTGGCGTTCGTCATGGGCGCCGGGTTCATCGCTGATACTGCGAGCCTGCCGCTGGTGGTCTCGAATCTGGTGAACATCGTTTCCGCAGACTTCTTCAATATCGGCTTCAACCAGTACGCCGCGGTGATGCTGCCGGTGAACCTGGTCAGCGTGGCCGCGACCCTGGCGGTGCTGCTGTGGTTCTTCCGCCGCGACATTCCGCAGGCCTACAACCCCAAGGAACTGGAGCCGCCCGCCAGCGCGATCCACGACAAGGCTACCTTCGTTGCCGGCTGGTGGGTGCTGATCATCCTGCTGCTGGGCTGTTTTGCCCTGGAGCCGCTGGGCATTCCCATCAGCGCGATTTCGGCGGTGTGCGCGGCCTTGCTGCTGGGCATCGCGGCCAAGGGCCACAAGATCTCCACGCGCAAGGTGCTCAAGGAAGCGCCGTGGCAGATCGTGATTTTCTCCCTTGGCATGTACCTGGTGGTGTACGGCCTGCGCAATGCCGGGCTGACCACCCATCTGGCCGGCTGGCTCGACCGCTTCGCCGACTACGGCATCTGGGGCGCGGCCATGGGCACCGGGCTGCTGACCGCGGTCCTGTCATCGATCATGAACAACCTGCCGACGGTGCTGATCGGCGCGCTGTCCATCGACGCCAGCCAGGCCAGCGGCGTGGTCAAGGACGCGATGATCTACGCCAACGTGATCGGCAGCGACCTGGGGCCGAAGATCACCCCGATCGGCAGCCTGGCCACCTTGCTCTGGCTGCATGTGCTGGATCGCAAGGATATCCATATCGGCTGGGGCCGCTACTTCAAGGTCGGCATCGTGCTGACCCTGCCGGTGCTGCTGGTGACCCTGGCGGCGTTGGCCCTGCGTTTGTCGGTGATGTGAGGGCGCTGATGTTCTGAGGGCGGCTCAAGCCGTCCCCGGCACATTCGGCCAGAGGTCCGCCACCAGGAACAGGCGTTCGGCTTCTTCCCAGTCGCCGACACGGTTTTCCGTCAGGCGCACCAGCAGCTGCGCCGGGGCGTGCGGGTCGAGTTCCTCCAGCCAGGCTTGCAATTGTGGGGCGCTCCAGGTTTGTTCCGCCGGGTAGGACGCTGGCGCCAGCCAGGCCTGGCGTGGCAAGGGTTGCCAGCGTCCGGGCGGGCTTTGCGCGATAAAGGCCGGCCAGTCGCGCTGGTGCAGCCAACGCCCGCGCAGGTGCTGCGGGTGGGCGCCGCGGGGTGGTTGCGTGGTGCCGGGCCAGGGGTAGAGCAGGTAGCCGCCGAGCCACAGGTGGGCGCTGAAGTCCTGGATATCCATGGCCGCCAGCACTTCCAGGCTGTCGGCGCGGGCGGAGATCGGCAACTGGTGCTCGTTCAAGTGCGCCAGCTTGCGGTCCAGGCGGTCGTGGCAGCCGGGGCCCAGCCACAACGCGGTGTTCGTGCCGTTGCCATGTTGCGGGCCGAGGTAGAGCTTGATCGCCAGTTCCAGATGGTGAATGCCGTCGCGATCGCGCAGCAGCATGTCCAGTTCGCCCAGAGTGTGGCCGGCGCGACGGATCGGCAGGTTGGCCGCCAGCAGCTCGACGCCGGGCGCGTGCTGTACGGCAAATTGCCACAGGCGTTCGTAGTAGAGGCCCAGGCGTTTGGTCGGCCCGAGGGCCAGCCAGCGGCGCAGGGCGCGGCCGTCCTGGTCCAGCTGATGCAGCCAATGCGCCAACAACTGCGGTGCCTGCACCCAGTCGCTGCCGGCCAGCGGATGGCGCTGTGGCCAGGGCGTCTCGTCGAGCATCGGTGGCGCGAGGATGACCCAGGCCAGGTCGCGCACTTCGGGGTGGCGCAACTGGCGGGGGAGGTCGAGCAAGCCGGGAAACAGGATCATTCTGCGAGCATAGCGCCTAACGTCGAGGCTGAAAGGATTTTGTCTATGGCCGGCTTTCGCCCATAATCTCTGCTTTGCCCGTCCCAGAACCCCTGCAGGAGCCCCATGGAGCAATTTCGCAATATCGGCATTATCGGTCGCCTGGGCAGTTCCCAGGTGCTGGACACAGTTCGCCGACTGAAAAAGTTTCTGCTCGCCCGCCACCTGCATGTGATCCTCGAAGACACCATCGCCGAAGTGCTGCCCGGCCACGGCCTGCAGACCTCCTCGCGCAAGCTGCTCGGCGAAGTCTGCGACATGGTGATCGTGGTCGGCGGCGACGGCAGCCTGCTGGGCGCGGCCCGCGCCCTGGCGCGCCACAACATTCCGGTGCTGGGGATCAACCGGGGCAGCCTGGGCTTCCTCACCGACATTCGCCCGGACGAGCTGGAGGTCAAGGTCGCCGAGGTCCTCGACGGCCACTACCTGGTGGAAAACCGCTTCCTGCTGCAGGCCGAAGTACGGCGCCACGCCGAAGCCATCGGCCAGGGCGACGCACTCAACGATGTGGTGCTGCACCCGGGCAAGTCGACGCGGATGATCGAGTTCGAGATCTACATCGACGGCCAGTTCGTCTGCAGCCAGAAGGCCGACGGCCTGATTGTCGCCACGCCGACCGGCTCCACCGCCTACGCCTTGTCCGCCGGTGGGCCGATCATGCATCCCAAGCTCGACGCCATTGTGATTGTGCCGATGTACCCCCATACCTTGTCGGGAAGGCCGATCGTGGTCGATGGCAACAGCGAGCTGAAAATCGTCGTGTCCAAGGATATGCAGATCTACCCGCAGGTTTCCTGCGACGGGCAGAACCATTTCACCTGTGCCCCCGGTGACACCATCACCGTCAGCAAGAAGGCGCAGAAACTGCGCCTGATCCATCCGCTGGACCACAACTATTACGAGGTCTGCCGGACCAAGCTCGGCTGGGGCAGTCGACTGGGTGGTGGAGGCGACTGATGCTCGATCCCGCGCGTAGCTACGACCTGATCGGTGACGTGCACGGTTGCGCCCTGACCCTTGAGCACCTGCTGGACAAGCTCGGTTATCGCAAGCAGGGTGGCGTCTGGCGGCATCCGTCGCGCATGGCGGTGTTCCTCGGCGACATCATCGACCGCGGCCCACGGATCCGCGAAGCCTTGCACATTGTCCACGACATGGTCGAGGCCGGCCAGGCGCTGTGCGCCATGGGCAACCATGAGTTCAACGCCCTGGGCTGGGTCACCCCGGCACCGCCCGGCAGCAGCAGGCAGTTCGTGCGCGAACACACGCCGCGCCATGCCCGGCTGATCAACGAGACCCTGGCGCAATTCGAGCAGTACCCCAAGGACTGGCACGATTTCCTCGACTGGTTCTACCAGATGCCACTGTTCATCGACGCCGGGCGTTTTCGCGTGGTGCATGCCTGCTGGGACGCCGGCCTGATCGAGCCGCTGCGGGCGCAATACCCCGATGGCTGCATCGACGAGCACTTCCTCCAGGCCTCGGCGGTACATGGCAGCTTCGCCAATAACGTGTTCGACCGCCTGCTGCGCGGCACCGACATGCGCCTGCCCCATGGCCTGACCATGACCAGCGGCGATGGCCTGACCCGTTCGTTCTTCCGCACCAAGTTCTGGGAAGACGACCCGCAGACCTACGGCGACATCGTGTTCCAGCCCGATGCGCTGCCCGAGCCGGTGGCCCGCACGCCGCTGTCCTCGGCGGAGAAAAACAACCTGCTGCGCTACGGCGTCGATGAGCCGTTGCTGTTCGTCGGCCATTACTGGCGCAGCGGCAAACCGGCGCCGATTCGCTCGAACCTGGCCTGCCTGGATTACAGCGCGGTGCTCTATGGCAAGCTGGTGGCTTATCGCCTGGACCAGGAAACCCGCCTGGACCCGGACAAATTCGTCTGGGTCTATGTCGAGCGGCCGGAGGAGTCCCTGCCATGAGTGCTGTTGCGGTATTGCGTCTGCCGTTGAATGTGGACCTGAGTGGCTTCGTCAAACTGTTGCAGCGCATGCAGGTGCCGCACCGGGTCAGCGAGGAGGCGGGGGAGCAGGTGCTCTGGGTGCCGGACGCTATCAGCGAGGACGTGCGTTCGTTGTACGAGCGTTTTCCGGCGGGCGACCCCGAGCAACAACTGGACATCCCCGAGGCCGGCGCCGCCCTGCGTCGTCCGGGGTTCGTCGAGCAACTGCGCCGTAGCCCGGCCACCGCGCTGATCCTGCTGCTGAGCCTGATCGTCGCCGCCCTGACTTTGCTCGGCGAGAACCTCGGCACCCTGCGCTGGCTGACTTTCCTCGAGTTCCGCGTGGTCGGCGACTATATCCAGTTCACGCCCCTGGCCGACAGCCTGGCGGCGGGGCAGTGGTGGCGCCTGGTCACGCCGATGCTGATCCACTTCGGCTTCTTGCACATCGCCATGAACGGCATGTGGTACTGGGAGCTGGGGCGGCGGATCGAACAGCGCCAGGGCAGCATCAACCTGCTGGGACTGACGCTGCTGTTCAGCCTGGTGTCGAACTACGCGCAATACCTGTTCAGCGGGCCGAGCCTGTTCGGCGGCCTGTCCGGCGTGCTCTACGGCCTGCTCGGGCATTGCTGGATCTATCAGTTGCTTTCGCCCAACCCGGCCTATCGCCTGCCTCGCGGAGTCCTGGCGATGATGCTGGTGTGGTTGCTGATCTGTATGTCGGGGCTGATCTCGGTGATCGGCTTCGGTGAAATCGCCAACGCCGCCCACGTCGGCGGGTTGCTCGTCGGATGCCTCACAGGTTTGTTGGGCGGCTTGTACAGTCGCCGTAAACTGGCCCTCTAATGCTGGAGACCGCTTATGTCGTCGTTTGTTGAAATGATTGAAAACATCACCCCGGACATCTACCAGAGCCTGAAACTGGCGGTAGAGATCGGCAAATGGTCCGATGGCCGCAAGCTCACCGCCGAGCAGCGCGAGCTGTCCCTGCAGGCGATGATCGCCTGGGAAATGCAGAACCTGCCCGAAGAGCAGCGCACTGGCTACATGGGCCCGCAAGAATGTGCGTCGAAGTCGATCGAAGTACCGAACATCCTGTTCAAGTCGGACGCCATCCATTGATCGAAATTGGCCGTGGCTCCATCAGTAAAATGTCGGCGCGCCTGGACGGGGCGGATGTCCAGTACGCCTTTCGTCTTGGCGACACCGAGGTGCCGGTCAATCCGTTGATCGGCAGCACCGTGCGCCTGGAGTACCTGGGGGCGATCCACTGCACCCATTGCGGGCGCAAGACCAAGACCAGCTTCAGCCAGGGTTACTGCTACCCGTGCATGACCAAACTGGCCCAGTGCGATGTCTGCATCATGAGCCCGGAACGCTGCCACTACGACGCCGGCACCTGCCGCGAGCCGTCATGGGGCGAGCAGTTCTGCATGACCGACCATGTGGTGTACCTGGCCAACTCGTCGGGAATCAAGGTCGGCATCACCCGCGCCACCCAGTTGCCCACCCGCTGGCTCGACCAGGGCGCCAGCCAGGCGCTGCCGATCATGCGCGTGGCGACCCGCCAGCAGTCCGGTTTCGTCGAGGACCTGTTCCGCACCCAGGTGGCCGACAAGACCAACTGGCGCGCCTTGCTCAAGGGCGATGCCGAGTCGGTGGACCTGGTGCAGGTGCGCGACCAGCTGTTCGCTTCCTGCGCCGAGGGCCTGCGCGCCTTGCAGGAGCGCTTCGGCCTGCAGGCGATCCAACCGGTCAGCGATGTCGAGCCGATCGAGATCCGTTACCCGGTCGAGCAATACCCGACCAAGATCGTCAGCTTCAACCTGGACAAGAACCCGATTGCCGAAGGCACGCTGCTGGGGATCAAGGGCCAGTACCTGATCTTCGATACCGGCGTGATCAACATTCGTAAATACACGGCCTACCAGCTCGCCGTGCATCAGTAGAAGGATTCGACGCATGCGCACCGAACAACCGAAGATGATTTATCTGAAGGACTATCAGGCGCCCGAGTACCTGATCGACGAAACACACTTGACCTTCGAGTTGTTCGAGGACCACAGCCTGGTCCATGCGCAACTGGTGATGCGCCGCAATCCGGCCCGCAGTCTAGAGAGCGGTGTCGGCCTGCCGCCGCTGGTGCTCGACGGCCAGCAGCTGGAGCTGCTGTCGGTGTCCCTGGGCGATCGCGAGCTGACGGCCGCGGATTACCAGCTCAGCGCCAACCACCTGACCCTGCAGCCGACCAGCGAATCCTTCACCGTCGACACCAGCGTCAAGATCCACCCGGAAAGCAACACCGCCCTGGAAGGCCTGTACAAGTCCAGCGGCATGTTCTGCACCCAGTGCGAGGCCGAGGGCTTTCGCAAGATCACTTACTACCTCGACCGCCCGGATGTGATGAGCAAGTTCACCACCACCGTGGTGGCCGAGCAGCACAGCTATCCGGTGCTGCTGTCCAACGGCAACCCGATCGCCAGCGGGCCGGGCGAAGACGGCCGGCACTGGGCGACCTGGGAAGACCCGTTCATGAAGCCGGCCTACCTGTTCGCCCTGGTGGCGGGCGATTTGTGGTGCGTCGAGGACAGCTTCACCACCATGAACCAGCGCGAGGTCGCGCTGCGCATCTATGTCGAGCCGGAAAACATCGACAAGTGCCAGCACGCCATGACCAGCCTGAAGAAGTCCATGCGCTGGGATGAACAGACCTACGGCTGTGAGTATGACCTGGACATCTTCATGATCGTCGCGGTCAACGACTTCAACATGGGCGCCATGGAGAACAAGGGCCTCAACATCTTCAACTCCAGCGCCGTGCTGGCTCGCGCCGAGACCGCCACCGACGCCGCGCACCAGCGGGTCGAGGCGATCGTCGCCCACGAATACTTCCACAACTGGTCGGGCAACCGCGTGACCTGCCGCGACTGGTTCCAGCTGTCGCTCAAGGAGGGTTTCACGGTGTTCCGCGATGCCGGTTTCTCCTCGGACATGAACTCGCGCACGGTCAAGCGCATCCAGGACGTGGCTTACCTGCGCACCCACCAGTTCGCCGAAGACGCCGGCCCCATGGCCCACGCCGTGCGCCCGGAAAGCTTTATCGAGATCTCCAACTTCTACACCCTGACCGTGTACGAGAAGGGCTCGGAAGTGGTCGGCATGATCCGCACCCTGGTGGGCGCCGAAGGCTTCCGCAAGGGCAGCGACCTGTACTTCGAGCGCCACGACGGCCAGGCCGTGACCTGCGACGATTTCGTCAAGGCCATGGAAGACGCCAACGGCATCGACCTCGCCCAGTTCAAGCGCTGGTACAGCCAGGCCGGCACCCCGCGCCTGGCGGTCAGCGAAGCCTATGACGCGGCGGCGAAGACCTACAGCCTGACCTTCCGTCAGAGCTGCCCGCAAACCCCGGACAAGGTGGAAAAGCTGCCGTTCGTGATTCCGGTCGAGCTGGGCCTGCTGGACTCCAAGGGCGCGGCCATTGCCCTGCGCCTGGCCGGCGAAGCCGCCGCGCAAGGCACTTCGCGGGTGATCTCGGTGACCGAAGCCGAGCAGACCTTCACCTTCGTCGACATCGCCGAACAACCGCTGCCGTCCTTGCTGCGCGGCTTCTCGGCGCCGGTGAAGCTGAGCTTCCCGTACAACCGCGACCAGCTGATGTTCCTCATGCAGCACGACAGCGACGGCTTCAACCGTTGGGACGCCGGCCAGCAACTGGCGGTTCAAGTGCTGCAAGACCTGATTGCCCAGCATCAGCAGGGCCAGGCACTGGTGCTGGACCAGCGTCTGGTCACCGCGCTGGCTACGCTGCTGGCCGACGACAGCCTGGACCAGGCCATGGTCGCGGAAATGCTCTCGCTGCCGGGCGAGGCCTACCTGGCCGAAATCAGCGAAGTGGCGGATGTCGAGGCCATTCACGCGGCGCGCGAGTTCGCCCGCCAGCAACTGGCCGACAGCCTGTTCGACGGGCTGTGGAGGCGTTACCAGGCCAATCGCGAGGTCTCCCGGAGCACCGACTATGTCGCCGAGTCCGCGCACTTTGCCCGCCGCGCCCTGCAAAACATCGCGCTGTCGTACCTGATGCTCACCGAGAAGCCGCAAGTGCTGGCGGCGGCCATCGAACAGTTCGACGCCGCCGACAACATGACCGAGCGCCTGACAGCGCTGGCGGTGCTGGTCAACTCGCCGTTCGAGGCCGAGAAGGCCAAGGCCCTGGCGGTGTTCGCCGAGCACTTCAAGGACAACGCCCTGGTCATGGACCAGTGGTTCAGCGTCCAGGCCGGCAGCACCCTGCCGGGCGGGCTGGAGCGGGTCAAGGCGCTGATGCAGCACCCGGCGTTCAACATCAAGAACCCGAACAAGGTGCGCGCCCTGATCGGCGCCTTCGCCGGCCAGAACCTGATCAACTTCCACGCCGCGGACGGCTCCGGCTACCGCTTCCTGGCCGACCTGGTGATCCAGCTCAACGGCTTCAATCCGCAGATCGCCTCGCGGCAACTGGCGCCGCTGACCCGCTGGCGCAAATACGACAGCGCCCGCCAGGTGCTGATGAAGGGCGAGCTGGAACGCATCCGCGCCTCCGGCGAGCTGTCCAGCGATGTGTTCGAGGTGGTCAGCAAAAGCCTGGCCTGACCCTCTCTCCTGGGAACTGGCCCGACGCCTACAAAGGATGGGGTGTCGGGCTGGGGGGAGCGACGCCAGGGTTCATGCTCTGTAGTGCGTCAGGCAGATCCCGGTGATAGTTCTGCGCGCCGATGGCGTGCAGGATGCCGACCCGTTCAAGCTTGGTGTGGACCTTGAGGTTGGCTTCGCACAGCTTCACCACGATCCCGCGCTTGTGCAGCTGGCCTATCACTTCCTCCAGCATCTGCAAGCCCGTGATGTCCATGAAAGGCACGTGTCTCAGGCGAATGATCAGCACCTGCGGGTCGCTGTGGGTCTGCGCCAGCGCGCGCTCGAAAGTCTCCGCGGCACCGAAGAACAGCGGCCCCTCGATGGTGTAGATCAGCACTCCCGGCGGTAGATGCAGCTGGCCGTTGCCGTGCAGCTCGTGTTGCAGGTCCTGTTCCACCACCTGTTGCACCTCCACCGAGGAGGCCATGCGCCGCAGGAAATGCAGCATCGCCAGAATCACCCCGATATTCACCGCGATCACCAGATCGCTGAACACCGTGAGGGCAAAGGTAGCCAGCAGGATCGCCACGTCCGCCCGGGGCGCCCGTTGCACCATGCGCTTGAAGTGGTGCAATTCGCTCATGTTATAGGCGACCACGAACAGGATCGCCGCCAGGGCGCACAGCGGGATATTGGCCGCCAGCGGCGCGAGAAACAGGATGATCAGCACCAGGACCAGCGCGTGGGTGATGCCCGCCAGCGGGCTGCTGCCGCCGTTGCGGATATTGGTCGCGGTGCGGGCAATGGCGCCGGTGGCGGCGAATCCGCCAAACAGCGGCGTGGCCAGGTTGGCGATGCCCTGGCCGATCAGTTCCTGGTTGGAATCGTGGCGGGTGCCGGCCATGCCGTCGGCCACCACCGCCGACAACAGCGACTCGATGGCGCCGAGCATGGCGATGGCGAAGGCCGGGCCGATCAGGTCCAGCACCCGCGGCAGGCTGATCTCTGGGAACTGCAACGCCGGCAACCCCTGGGGAATGCCGCCGAAGGCACTGCCGATGGTGGCCACGCCGTCGAACTGGAACAGGGACTGCAAGGCCGTGGCCAGGGTCATGGCGACCAGGGGCGCCGGCAGGCGTTTGAGCTGCGCGATCCTCGGCACGCCCCACAACAGCGCCAGGCTGAGCAGGGCCAGCAGGGTGGTGGCCAGGTGCAGGTCGGGCAGGGCCTGCAGCAAGTGCCAGAGCTTCTGGTGGAAGTACTCGCCGCCGACGGCGGGCAGGCCGAAGAAGTCCTTCCACTGGCTGACCCAGATGATCACCCCGATCCCGGCGGTAAAGCCGAGTATCACCGGGTCCGGGATGAACTTGATCAGGGCCCCGAGGCGGCTGATGCCCAGCAGGAACAGGATGATCCCGGCCATCATGGTCGCCAGTTGCAGGCCGTCGACCCCGTACTTGGCGGTGACCCCGGCCAGAATCACGATAAAGGCCCCGGTGGGCCCGGCGATCTGCAAGCGGCTGCCGCCGAACAACGACACCAGCAGGCCGCCGACGATGGCGGTGTAGATTCCTTGTTCAGGCTTGACCCCGGAGGCGATGGCGAAGGCCATGGCCAGGGGCAGCGCCACCACGCCGACAATCACCCCGGACACCAGGTTGCGGGCCCAGTGGGCGCGTCCCAGCAATCCGGCTTTCCACGCCTCGCGTATGGCAATCATGGCTCACTCCCGACATCCGACTCGCAGACCACGCTGCTCATCATAGCCAAAGCCAGGAGGCGCGGCCCCTGGCCTGAATCAGTCTTTGCGCGGTTATCTGGAGCAGATGCTTGGGGATGGAGGCGCGCAGTCCGCGGCGTTTGTGTTCCTGCCTCAGCTACGCTTATTACACCGCATCGGTCTCGCCCACCCCAGTGCATGCCGGAGTATTCAGGTTCCAGGTCGGGGCAGTGGTTAACAAAAGATAACGTGGTGTCGATTGTCAGACGTTTCGAAAGCCCGATAGGATAGGTCAGCTTCCGAAGGGGCTCTAGATTGCAGGTTTCAGGACATTGTCCTAACCGCCCCGAACGGCGCCCTGAAGGTTGAACGACCTAACAATAATAAATGGGGGAAAGGTCTATGAGTGAGCCTGTCATGGGTGTGAGTTCCTGCCGCCCGCCGGCCTTGCGCAGATTTGCGTTGCTGGCTACAGCGCTCTCGCTGTTGGGGGTCGCCCTGTTGTCGGCCCCGGTCCAGGCCGCCGCGTCCGCGGCGGACACTGTCTATTCCACCGAATCGGCCAAGGCCAGCAAGGGCCTGATGCTCGATGTCGTGCATGCCGGTTCGCGCCTGGTCGCGGTCGGCGATCGTGGGCACATTCTCTATTCCGACGACCAGGGCCAGACCTGGACCCAGGCCAAGGTGCCGACCCGGCAGCTGCTGACCGCGGTGTATTTCGTCGATGCCAAGCACGGCTGGGCCGTCGGCCACGATGCCCAGGTGCTCGCCAGCGAAGACGGCGGCCTGACCTGGACCAAGCAATTCGAAGACCTCAAGCGCGAAGCGCCGCTGCTGGACGTGTGGTTCCAGGACACCAGCAACGGTTTGGCCGTGGGTGCCTACGGCGCGCTGCTGGCCACCACCGACGGCGGCAAGCACTGGGAAGACGCCAGCGACCGCCTGGACAACGAAGACCAGTACCACCTCAACGCCATCGCCGCGGTGAAGGATTCCGGCCTGTTCATCGTCGGCGAACAGGGCAGCATGTTCCGCTCCGCCGACTGGGGACAAACCTGGGAACGCCTCGAAGGCCCTTATGAAGGTTCGTTCTTCGGCGTGATCGGCACCGCCCAGCCCGCCACGCTGCTGGCTTACGGCCTGCGCGGCAATCTCTATCGCTCCACCGACTTCGGCAGCACCTGGGAACAGGTCGAGCTCAAGGCCGCCCGCGGCAGCCTGGAATTCGGCCTGTCCGGCGCCACGCTGCTGGACGACGGTTCGCTGGTGATCGTCGGCAACGGCGGCAGCGTGGTGCGCAGCACCGACAACGGCGTGACCTTCAGCGTCTACAACCGTCCGGACCGGATCTCCCTGGCAGCGGTGACGGCAGCCGGCAATGGCAACCTGATTCTGGCGGGGCAGGGCGGTGTACGCTCGACCTCGTCGAATGGCGCCGATCTCGGAAAATAATCAGGGCAAGCAAGCCGGGCCAATAATAAGAAGGCGGGAATACTTCCATGAGCAGTCATCAAACCGACAAGGCGACGTTTCTCGAGCGTCTGATTTTCAACAACCGCCCGGCAGTGATCGTCATCTGCCTGCTGGTCAGCGTTTTCCTGTTCTGGCAGGCCACGCTGATCAAGCCGTCCACCAGTTTCGAAAAAATGATCCCGCTCGAGCATCCCTTCATCGAGAAGATGATGGAGCATCGCAACGACCTGGCGAACCTGGGCAACACCGTGCGCATCTCGGTGGAGGCCAAGGACGGTGACATCTTCACCAAGGACTACATGGAAACGCTGCGGCAGATCCACGACGAGGTGTTCTACATCTCCGGCGTCGACCGCTCGGGCCTCAAGTCGCTGTGGAGCCCCAGCGTGCGCTGGACCGAGGTGACGGAGGAGGGCTTCGCCGGCGGCGAAGTGATCCCGCAGAGCTACAACGGCTCGGCCGACAGCCTCGACCTGCTGCGCAACAACGTGCTCAAGTCGGGCCAGGTCGGGCGCCTGGTGGCCAACGACTTCAAGTCGAGCATCATCGACATTCCGCTGCTGGAGTCCTACCCGGACCCGCAGGACCAGGGCAAGCTGCTGGCCCTGGACTACCAGAAGTTCTCCCACGAGCTGGAAGAAAAGATCCGCGACAAGTTCGAGGCGCAGAACCCCAATGTGAAGATTCACATCGTCGGTTTCGCCAAGAAGGTCGGCGACCTGATCGACGGCCTGATCATGGTGGTGATGTTCTTCGGCGTCGCCTTCCTGATCACCCTGGTGCTGCTCTACTGGTTCACCTGGTGCATCCGTAGCACCATCGCCGTGCTCATCACCACCCTGGTGGCGGTGGTCTGGCAACTGGGCCTGATGCACGCCGTGGGCTTCGGCCTCGACCCCTATTCGATGCTGGTGCCGTTCCTGATCTTCGCCATCGGCATTTCCCACGGGGTGCAGAAAATCAACGGTATCGCCCTGCAATCCAGCGGTGCCGACAACGCGCTGACCGCCGCCCGGCGTACCTTCCGCCAGCTGTTCCTGCCGGGGATGATCGCGATCCTCGCCGATGCCGTGGGCTTCATCACCCTGCTGATCATCGACATCGGGGTGATTCGTGAGCTGGCCATCGGCGCCTCCATCGGCGTGGCGGTGATCGTGTTCACCAACCTGATCCTGCTGCCGGTGGCGATTTCCTATGTCGGCATCAGCAAGCGTGCAATCGAGCGCAGCAAGAAGGACGCTACCCGCGAGCATCCGTTCTGGCGCCTGCTGTCGAACTTCGCCAGCCCGAAAGTCGCCCCGGTGTCGATCTTCCTGGCCCTGCTGGCCTTCGGTGGCGGCCTCTGGTACAGCCAGAACCTGAAGATCGGCGACCTCGACCAGGGCGCCCCGGAACTGCGTCCGGACTCGCGCTATAACAAGGACAACAACTTCATCATCAACAACTATTCCACCAGTTCCGACGTGCTGGTGGTGATGGTCAAGACCGCCTCCGAAGGCTGCTCGCGCTACGAAGCCATGGCGCCGATCGACGAACTGATGTGGAAGATGCAGAACACCGAGGGCGTGCAGTCGGCGATTTCCCTGGTGACCGTGTCCAAGCAGATGATCAAGGGCATGAACGAGGGCAACCTGAAATGGGAAACCCTGTCGCGCAACCCGGATGTGCTGAACAACTCCATCGCCCGCGCCGATGGCCTGTACAACAACAATTGCTCGCTGGCGCCGGTGCTGATCTTCCTCAACGACCACAAGGCCGAGACCCTCGACCGCGCGGTGCATGCGGTGCAGGAGTTCGCCAAGGAGCACAACAAGGACGGCCTGGAGTTCCTGCTGGCGGCGGGTAACGCCGGGATCGAGGCGGCCACCAACGAGGTGATCAAGCGCTCGGAGCTGACCATCCTGGTGCTGGTGTACATCTGCGTGGCGGTGATGTGCATGATCACCTTCCGCTCCTGGGCGGCGACCCTGTGCATTGTCCTGCCGCTGGTGCTGACCTCGGTGCTGGGCAACGCGCTGATGGCGTTCATGGGCATCGGCGTCAAGGTCGCGACCTTGCCGGTGGTGGCGCTCGGGGTGGGTATCGGCGTGGACTACGGGATCTACATCTACAGCCGCCTGGAAAGCTTCCTGCGCGCCGGCCTGCCGTTGCAGGAGGCCTACTACCAGACCCTGAAATCCACCGGCAAGGCGGTGCTGTTCACCGGCCTGTGCCTGGCCATCGGCGTCGCCACCTGGATCTTCTCGGCCATCAAGTTCCAGGCCGACATGGGCCTGATGCTGACCTTCATGCTCCTGTGGAACATGTTCGGCGCGCTGTGGCTGCTGCCGGCGCTGGCGCGGTTCCTGATCAAGCCGGAGAAACTGGCGGGGCAGAAGGGCCATTCGCTGTTCGCCCACTAAACCTCGAAACTCCAAGCAAAACCGCGACCCAGGTCGCGGTTTTTTATTGCCCGGTCCGGCACCACCGCTCCCTGTAGCCGCTGCCGAGCCCGCGAGGCTGCGATCGACCGGTACGGTCGCAGCGGTCTTCCTGGCGCAGCCTGCGCCAGCGGCTACAGGATTTGTAGCAATGGTTCGTGCGAACTTTGCAATGCCACTACAGCCGCGCCGCGCCGGACCCGCTATCATGGCCGCTTTCCATTGCTGACTGACTGCCATGACTGCCGCTACAGACACTTTGCTGACTGCCCTCCAAGCCTGCGACATGTTGGAAATCGACGGGCTGCATGCCTTCGACTTCACCCTTGACGACCAGCGCCTGCTGATCGAATGCATGGACGGCCGCGCGGCCAAGCGCTGGAGTTTCAGCCTGGCCCAGGTCAACGCCGCGACCTTCGACGACACCCTGCAAAGCTGGACCATCGTCGGCGACTCCGGTGAGCACCGCCTGGTGTGCATGAGTGCTTTCAGTGCCCGTAACGATGAGGAGGATGAACATGAGGATGCGTAACTTCTGGCCACTGCTGATGGCTGGCAGTGTCGGCGCCATGGCCGTGCAGGCCGCGCCGGTCGAGACCCAGGAGCTGCTGGTCGGTTCCTACACCCAGGGCCAGAGCGAAGGCATCTACCGCCTCAAGTTCGACGGTCGCACCGGCAAGATCGAGGCCAAGCCGCTGCAGGTGGTCAAGAGCGCCAACCCGTCCTGGCTGACCCTGTCCAAGGACCAGAAGCAGCTGTTCGTGGTCAATGAGAACGGGCCGGGGCAAGCCGACCCGATCGGCCGCGTCAGCAGCTTCAGCATCGAGGCCAAGAGCCGCAAGCTGAACCCGATCAACCAGGTGCAGAGCCTGGGCAACGAGCCGACGCATTCGAGCCTGAGCGGCGATGGCCGCTACCTGTTCGTCAGCAACTATTCGGTGGTCGCGGATCCGGGCGGCAGCCTCGCGGTGTTGCCGGTCGGTACCGATGGCAAGCTGTCGCCGGTGGTCCAGCTCAGCAGCCACCCAGGCAGCCGGGTCAACCCCGAGCGCCAGGTGGCGGCCCACGTGCATTCGGTGGTGTCGTCGCCGGACGGCCAGTTCGTGTTCGCCAGCGACCTGGGCGCGGACAAGATCTTCGTCTACCGCTACGACCCCAAGGCCAACGCCGAACGCCCACTGACCGCGGCCGAGCCGGCGTTCGTCGAGCTGCCACCGGGCAGCGGCCCACGCCACCTGCTGTTCAGCGCCGATGGCAAGCACGCCTACCTGACCCTGGAAATGAGCGCCCAGGTGGCGATGTTCGATTACCAGGACGGCAAGCTGACCCAGAAGCAGATCCTCGACTTGACCAACGGCGGCAAGGACAAGAAGGCAGCGGGCGCGCTGCATGCCTCCAAGGACGGCAAGTACCTGTACGTGAGCAACCGCGGCACGGCCAATCAGTTGCTGGTGTTCGCCATCGACGAAGCCACGGGCCAGCTCAAGGAGATCCAGCGGCGTTCGGTGGAGGGCGATCACCCTCGTGAGTTCAGCCTCGATCCGAGCAACAAGTACGTGCTGATCGGCAACCAGAAGAGCAACGAGATCGTGGTGATCGAGCGCGACGCCAAGACCGGTTTCCTCGGCAAGACCGTGCAGAAACTGCCGTTCGATTCACCCAGCGATATCAAGTTCCTGGTGCGTCAATAAGCCACAGGCCCCGGTCGACGGGGCCTGAGCCTTTCTATTAATGACGCTGATATCTGCTACTGCTGGAAAAAATTTCAACCCGCCAACCCTCGGGCGTAGTTTTGCTTCACGGCCTGGCGCATCAAGGCTTCCGGGCAAACAAGCCGACTGCATACGAGGGTTACCCAATGAACTTCAATCTCTTCTCCGTGATCGCCGCTTCCGCCATCTCCGCTACCGTGGCCCTGCCAGCCAGCGCCAACGTGGAAATCAGCGAGAAAAAATCCGCGACCAACACCTACACCCAGAAATACCTGCAACAGAGCGCCAACTTCTACGCCGCACTGGATCACAAGATCCAACACTGAAATCCCCCGCACCGCCCAGGTATGCAGGAGCGAAGTCACTGGCTTCCCTGAATGGACTCGTTCATCCAGCGGACCGGCAGTGATGTCGCTCCTGCATCACCTGTATGCGACGTTTTCCCCCATGCCAGACAAATTAGCTTGGTAATGTCATATCGCCATATGTTTAAATTTGACGCTAATTAATTGACTCCTCCTTTCCAAGGATCGACAGCATGGCGATGCGTCTGGCAGTGGTTCTTCTGTTCCTCTATTCCACCCCGATTCTTTCGGCTGCCCAGCCTGTCGAAGGCGAGCCGGAAACCTCCCGCGAGCGAATGCTGACCCTGCTTGAGGACTGACTGGCCGCGGACTAACGATCAATCCAACTGATGGTGACTATGCACCGAGGTTGTTTTTGCGGCGGGCGTTTTTAACGGATTCTGTGGGCACTGAAACATGCCCACGGAGACCATCATGGCCCACTCAATCCTCACCTCTGCCAAGCGCGGCGCCTATGTCGCCATTGGCCTGTACCTGGCCATGGTCCTCCTGGTCAGCCTCTCGGCCCAGACCCCGTCGACGGTGCAACCGCCGATCCAGGTCGCTTACCCGGCCATCCAGTTCGAACACCGCGCGCAAGCCGCCGAACAGATTCCGGATGCGGGAGTGGCGCTGCTATGAAAGGACGCGGGTTCTGGGTCATTGCCTTCCTGGCGTTCATGACCAATGGCGCTTCCTTGCTGGGGGTAGGGCAGGGCTCGGCGGGCTCGCTGGCCCGGGCCATCGAATGCAATCACAACATCGCCCACAACATTGAAACCGCCAAGGTCCTGGGCCTGCTGGCCGGCAACCCGCCAGCCAAGCCCAGGGCCGCGTTCTTCGGCCCGTTCAGCGTCGATTGCTCGGCGTTGCAGATGTGCAGTGTGTTGGCCTGACCCGAGCAATAACGCGAACCCTGTAGCCGCTGCCGCAGGCTGCGATCGGTCGCGAAGCGGCCGCCTGCTGGGCACCCTGGTGTTTCTGCCAATACACGGTAGGGCGTTTTACAAGCGCTGCGCGCTTGATCGCAGCCTGCGGCAGCGGCTACAGGGGCGATTTGGCCATCACCTGGGTGAACAGCTCCGACTCCAGGAACCGCTGCAACCAGCGCTGCAAATGCTTGTAAGGCGTCTGCGCAAACCACTCGCGATCGACATGGGCGAACTGCCGCACGAAAGGCGCCAGGGCCATGTCCGCCAAGCTCGGGTGATCCGCCAGCAGGTAATCGCGCTGGCTCAACAGTTCATCCAACTGCCGTAGAAATACTTCTCCCTGGCCGCGGTAATGCTCCATCGGCTGCTCGGGGTAACGCTCGGCGTATTTGTAGCGATTGAGATGCAGCTTGAACACCTGGTCGTTTTCCGCGATCAGCGCCTCGATCCGTTGCTGCGCCGGCCCATCGTCCTTCAGCAACCAATCCTGCGGATCGTGCCGGGCCAGGGCCCAGCGCATGATGTCCAGGCTTTCGTCGATCACCCGCCCGTCAACGTTGAGCACCGGCACCGTGCCCTTGGGCGACAGCGCCAGCATCGCCGCCGGCTTGGCCTTGAGGCTGACCTCGACTATCTCCAGCGGCACTCCGCTGTAGCGCAGCGCGAGGCGGGCGCGCATGGCGTAGGGGCAGCGGCGGAACGAATACAAAGTATTCATTTCACCTCCAGGGTGCTCAGGCCATTGCCCTGGCGCCGTACCTGGATCTGCACCGGAATCCGCTCGTGCATTTCCTGCACGTGGGAAATCACCGCCACCTTGCGCCCCTGGGCCTGTAAGCCGTCGAGGGCGTCCATCGCCAGTTGCAGGGATTCCGGATCGAGGCTGCCGAAACCTTCGTCGATAAACAGCGACTCGATCTTCAGCGTGCTGGAGGCCATGGACGCCAGGCCCAGGGCCAGCGCCAGGGACACCAGGAAGGTCTCGCCGCCGGACAGCGAATGCACCGAGCGCAGTTCATCGCCCATTTCCGTGTCCATCACCAGCAGGCCGAGCATGCTGCCGCCGCGCTTGAGGCGATAGCGCCGCACCAGCTGGCGCAGTTGCGCGTTGGCGTGATGCACCAGCAGATCGAGGTTGTAGGCCTGGGCGATCTTGCGGAAGGTGTCGCCGCTGGCCGAGCCGATCAAGGCATTGAGCCGCGCCCAGCGTTGCCATTCGGCGTAGGCCTGGGCGATCTGCTCGCCCAGCGCCTGGTTGGCGTCTTGCCGGCGCTGGTCCTCGGTCTGCTGGGCGCGCAGTTCGGCGCTCAGCTGTTCGCTGGCGGTCAGTTGGTTGTGCAGTTCGCTCAGGGCGCTGGCCAATTGTTCGGCGTCGAGCTGGCCGTCGTGCTGGGCCTGATGGCTGTGCAGGCGTTGCTCGCGTTCGGTGACCAGGACCTTGGCCTGTTCCATCGCCTTTTCGCGCTCTTGCAGTTGTTGGCGCAACGCGGCGACCTGCTGGTCGTCGAGGCTGAGCAACTGTTCCAGGCCGCCGTCGTCCAGCTCCGGGTGCTGCTGGCGCCAGTCGGCGATCTTGCTGCCCAGCGCCTGCTGTTCGGCTTCCAGGGCCAGCAGGCGTTCTGCCTTGCCTTGCAGTTCCGCACCCAGCTGCACCAGCAGGCTGCGAACTTCCTGCAACTGCTGGTTGGCCTGCACATCGGCGGCGCGCGCCTGTTCCACGGCCTGTTCCAGATGCTGCTGCCACTGCTCGGCACTGGCGTGCTCGCCCAACAGTTGCGCGAGCTTGTCGCGGGCGGCCTGCTGCTGTTCGGCCAAGGTATTGAACTGCTCCTGGGCGGCTTGCAGTTGCTGCACGCGGGTCTGCTGGCGGTCCTGTTCCTTGTCCAGGGCCAGCTGGCGCTGTTGCTGCTCCTGCTGTTCTTCCTTCTGCTGGTCGAGCTGTTCCAGGCGCTGCATGACCTGCTGGTCGATCTGCATAAAGGTCGCGGCCGGGTCGCTGCGCAGGGCTTCGAGGGTATCGGCCGGCAGCAGGGTGGCGAAGGCCGACAGCTCTTCCTCCAGGCGCTGGCGATCCGCGCCCAACTGCTGTTGCTGCTGGGTCAGCTGTTGCGTGGCCTCCTGGCTGGCCTCGATCGCCGCTTGCAGTTGCTGTTGCAGGCGCGCGGCGTCCTTTTGCAGTTTCAGCAGGGCGCCTTGGCGCTGTTCGTCCTGCTGGATGCTCTGGTTCAGTTGGCTCAGTTGCTGGTGCAGCCAGGCGTCGCGCTTGCCGGCGTCCTGGTCGAGCAGCGCCGCCGCCAGTGGATGGGCTTCGATACTCGGTGCCAGGGCCTGCTGCTGGCTTGCCAGTTGCTCCTGTTGCTGGAGGAATTCCTTCTGCTGGGCGATCAGGCCGCCGACCTGGCTGCGCAGTTCGGCGAGCTTTTCCTTGAGTTCGTCCACCGCCTTGCGTGCGTTGGCTTCTTCGCTTTCGTCGTGACGACCCAGGCTCTGCAACAGCGCCTCGGGTTGATGGTAGGGATGTTCGTGGCTGCCACAGACCGGGCAGGGCTGGTCGTCCTGCAATTGCTCGCGCAGCTCTTCGACACTGGCGCTGCGTGCCAGGCGCTGGCGTTCCAGCAGTTGCTGGGTCACCGTCAGGGTCTGTTCGGCGACCGTCAGTTCGGCCTTGCTCTGCAGGCCGACCCGGTTCAACTCTTCGCGCTGGCGCGCGGCGGTCTGCAACTTGTCCGCCAGCTCCGCGCCGCGCTTGTCCAGCTCCTGCTGGCTGGCCCACAGCCGCGCCAGTTCTTCGAAGGCGCGCTGTTGCTTGCGGTTGTCCTGCAGCAGGTCGCTGAGGATCTGCAACTGTTCGGCCACCGCGTGGGGCTCGGCGCCGGCCTCGCTGTACAGCACTTGCAGTTCATCGCGTTGCGCGGCCAGTTGCTGCGCCGCGCTGGCGGCCCGTTGTTGCAGGCCGGGCAATTCTTCCTGGCCCTTGTTCAGCCGGTTGCCGGCCAGCATCAGCTGTTGCAGGCGATCGCGGTAGGCATTCCAGGCATCGCTCAGCGGCGCCAGATGGGTGCTGTGTTCCAGCTGTTCGGCAATCCGTTGCAGGCGTTCGCCCACCAGCCGCTGCTGTTCGAGCATGGCCTGGATCGCCTGCTGGCCCTGCTCGCTGGCCTGTTGCAGTTTGTCCTTGAGCTCGCCGGCTTCGACGCAGGTCTTGCCCAGGTGGGCGAGGGTGCTTTGCTCGGCAAAGGCCTCGCGCAATAGCGGGGCGCTGGCGTTTTGCTGTTCCTGGGCGGCGAGTAACGCGGCCTGGGCCGTGGCCAGTTGCTGCTCCAGTTCATCCTGGCGTTGTTGCTCTGCGCCTTGTTGCTGGCGCTGTTGCCGGATCTGCTCGCGCAGCGGCGTCAGTTGCTGGTTCAGTTCCACCTGCCGGGCGAACTGATGGCGTTGTGGCGCCAGCTGCTCCAGGCGGGTCAGCCTGGTCCGCTCGCTGGCCAGGCCTTCCCAGGTCGCTTGTGCTTGTTGCAGTTGCTCGGCGGCGCTCTGCTGCTGGTCCTGCAACTGCTGCAGTTCCTTGAGCCAGGCGTGTTGCAGCTCCAGTTGCTTGAGTTGCGCCTGCTGGGCCTTGAGCTGTTGCTGGGCGGCGTTGAAGCGCTGGTCCAGCTCGGCGCGGGCCTCTGGCTCCAGCGGGGTGATGCCGCTGGCCTGGGCCTTGAGGGTCTTGTGCTGTTCCTCGGCTTCCTTGCTCTTGCTGTAGGCGCGCCGCCCGAGCTGGCTGTAGATCGAAGTGTTGGTGAGCTTTTCCAGGAGCTCGCTGCGTTCCTTGTCGTCGGCCTTGAGGAAGGCGCTGAACTCGCTCTGGGCCAGCATCACCGCACGGGTGAACTGCTCGAAGTTGAGCCCCAGCTTGGCTTCGATCAACTGCTCGTAGTCGCGCTTCCCACTTGCCAGCAGTTGATTGCTGTCCAGGTCGTGCAGGCTCTGCTTGCTGGCCTGCAGCTTGCCGTTGGCCTTGTCCCGGGCGCGGTTGGTTTCCCAGCGCGCGCGGTAGCGATGGCCGTCGATGCCGACGAAATCGACCTCGGCGTAACCGCTGCCGGTGCCACGCCGTAGCAGGGTGCGCGGGTCGCTGGTGAGCATCTCGCTGTCGACCTCCGGCACCTTGGTTTCGCGGCCGATATTGTTCAGCCGCGGCACCGCGCCGAACAGCGCCAGGCACAAGGCGTCGAGCAGGGTGCTCTTGCCGGCGCCGGTGGGCCCGGTGATGGCGAACAACCCGGCGCTGGCCAGGGGCTCGGCGGTGAAGTCGATTTCAAAGGGGCCGGCCAGGGAGGCCAGGTTCTTCAGGCGGATGGCGAGAATCTTCATGGCTGCTCCTCCTCGTGCTGCACTTCCTGGAGCAGTTGCGCGAAGTCCTTGAGGGTCTGTTCATCCACCTCGCTGCCGTAGCTGTCCAGCCAGGCGCGGCTGAACAGATCCTGCGGGCTGAGCTGGTCCAGCTCCACCAGTTGCGCGGCGCCGTCGTCGCCCTCGCGGCCACCATTGCCGGCGTATTCGGCGGCAATCCGCACCAGGCGCACGGCCTTGCCCTGCAGGGCGCTTTCCACTTGCTGGCGCAGGTCCGGCTGCGGCTCGTCCAGGCGCACCCGCACTTCCAGCCAGGGTTGGCGCTGTTCTTCGGCCAGCAGGTCGATATCCGGCAACTCGGCCAGTTGCAGCAGGATCTCCGCCAGCGGCGCCGGGCCCAGGCGCTGCAGGTTGACCGCGCGCGGTATCAGCCTTGGCTCGACGCTGACCAGGGTTTCGCCGTCGAGCTGGATATCGAGGATCTGGTGCTGGTAGCCGATCTCCGAGAACGACAGCGGGATCGGCGAACCGCTGTAGCGAATGCGCTCCTCGCCGTTGACCTTCTGCGGCTTGTGCAGATGCCCCAGGGCCACATAGCTGATGCTCGGGCCGAACAGGCTGGCGGGCAGGGCCTCGGCATTGCCGATGATCAGGCTGCGCTCGGAGTCTTCCGACACCGAGCCGCCGGCCATGTGCGCGTGGCTGATGGCGACCAGCGCCTGGCCCGGCTGGCGCTTGGCGTTGGCCGCGGCGATCAGCCACTCATGCACCTGGCCGATACCCCGCAGGTAATCGTCGCCCAGGTGCGGGCCGGTGACTTCCGCCGGCCGCAGGAACGGCAACGCCAGGCACCAACCGGCAATCGCGCCGCTGGCATCGGGCAACGGCAGCAACAGACGCTCGCTGTCCAGCTGCCCGTCGTCCAGCCACAGCACCCGGCCCAGGGCATGGGTGCGCAGACGCCGCATCAAGGGCGCCGGCAACTCGATGCGCGAACCGGAGTCATGGTTGCCGGCGATCATCACAATGGTCAGGCCGGGCTGCTGTTCATGGGCGCTGACAATAAAGTCGTACAGCCGCTCCTGGGCTTTGACCGGCGGGTTGACCGTGTCGAAGATATCGCCGGCGATCAGCAACACGTCAGGGCTGTGCAGCGCCAGCTGGCGCAACAGCCATTCAAGAAAGCAGGCATGCTCGAAATCGCGTTCCTGGCCGTGGAGGTTCTGCCCCAGGTGCCAGTCGGAGGTGTGAAACAGACGCAAGGCAGACTCCGCAAACAATCAGGTGAGCCGCAGGGAAGAGGAGAGCGGCGTGAGGGGGGAGAGTTTACTGCAAATCGGCTGGGGGGCTTGGTTGGATGCGTAGATGGAAACTGTAGAAGAGAGGCTGCTTTTGGCTGTGGATTCAATCGGTCGATGCAACAGATTGGCTAAATCGTTCTGCGGGTGTTTCGTAGCCTAGTGTTTTCCGAGGGCGGCTATTTAGCTGCCTTGCAACTTCATTGAGCGTTTGCCATTGCAACGTTTTTTCAAGCTAGAGTTCTGCCTCGCAGTATCCAACAGTCTTCTTCACCAGTGTCTGTTCAATCGCCAAATGTCTGCAGACTTCTCGTCTGTGTTGGCTCGTTACCCAACCCACTATTAGTGAATTACACGCGTCTACGGCGACTGAAGCAGTGAAGGGTGGGGAGGCTAAAGTCTCGGGCCGGCGGATGATGCAAGTTCAGATTTTTCCCGCAGACCAGTCGCCATCACTTGCTGTAATCTCGCGGCGCTTACAAAACGTTCTCCGCCTCCACCGATGGGGCTTTTTTACACGACAAGGACGACGAATGATTTCCTCTGCTCGATTGGGTGACAAACATGTCTGCCCATTACCGGGCCACGGTACTACCCCGATTGCCTCTGCCTCCGCCGATACGAACATCAACTTCATGGGTTCTGCACGCGTAGGCGATACCTGTGGCTGTGGCGCTGTTATTACTACCGGGTTTCCCTCGATTCAAGTGAACGGGCGCCCCATGGCTTACTTGGGTAGTCCTACCAGTCATGGTGGAATCATCATCACTGGGTCAAGCGATGTTGGTGGCGGATTCGTCATGGGGGATGCTGGCGGTGCAACAATCATCAACTTCATGGTGCTTGGAGCATTTCGGCCAGACGGCACTGTGGATGATGAGAAAATGGCCACACTGCTGGCTGATCCGAAGCTGACAGAGAGGGCAGCCGCTGCCAATGCTTTGGTAGATCCCGATGAAGCTTCTAAGCAGCAGGGCGCGAAGCCCGAGCCAAAGGCGGAACCTGCTACTTGCAAAGACCCTGACGAAATGGAAGGGCTGGCCAACTACATCGCCGGTGAGATGAACCGAAACATCCTGAGCCCGGAAGTCTTAAGGATGCAAAGGCTTAACAACTATGATCCCACTGCTACAGACAGGGAGCCTCCACGACTCACTGGCTTGGGCGGACCAGCGGCCCGCGCCTTGAACAAGTACCGGGACACAGCTGCATCGTGGGCAATCTGGGCCAGTAAAGTGGGCCCAAGGATGGATTGGGATCACAAACCGAAGCTTCGTAAGCTGTTTGTTGGCCTGCACCATAAGCAGGGAGCCTACGAGTATTTTTACGACATCTGGTCGAACATCCACTATGGATACGTTGGAATCATAGGAGGCTTGTCAGAGAGCGAGCTACTGGATGGCGCTGGGGCTGCACAATTTTTGTCGGACGCCGCTACCAAAGCTGGCGAGATGAGCAAGCCTGAAGCGCAGAGAGTGCATCCTGGTCCACATACTACGGCGAGTCCATGGACTGAACCGCGATCATGGGACGACGTGGCTGATAGGGTATCCATTGAAATTGGGATGAAGCTCGCCAAACAGCATCCCACAGGGGGAGTAACCGCGAAGATGATCATGGATGAAGTGTTAGCAGTGCCACCCGCGAACTGGGGAGATGGAATCCGTGCCCACAAATGCCAGTAAGCGTCGGACATGGTACATGCGGATACTGTGGATACCTGTGTTGTATTTAGTGGTCACTCACTGGGACATAGCTTTGCCAACCGTGAATGTTCACTACTCTAACGCTGGGCGAGAGGAGTTCCGGTACATCTGGAACGTCCAAGACCGGATTTACAAAGGTGGAATGCTTCCTGGAGGCGGGGCGGTTGATAATGGGATGCTCTTCCCAGACGATGAATTCTTCATGGAGTTTTCATGGTGGAGCAAAAAAGAAGGGCGTAATCATTGCATCAGCATCACACCAAAGTGGCCTAACACCGATATATACCTAGACGCAGATGGCAACATCGACATGCGAAAAGAGAGCGGTACTGACGTTGACAGGTTGAAAGAGTGTCAATGGGATCGAGCCAAGCCTTAGGTAGATGTCTGCGTTACGGGCTAAAGTAAGCTGGCTGCTCGTTCACACCCAAGAACGGCCATCCTGCACTGCGGTAAAACCGAGGGTGTGAGCGAGTGAATTCTGCGGTATGAGTCGTCCTTGATTTAGTAGGCACCTCGAACCGGCTGCTAATGACCGGTGGATTCAACCGGCCAGTCGCCAACGGCTGTTTTTGGCTAAAACAGACTATCAACGAAATGCAGATTGCCCATCGTCAGGCTTATCCGGTAACGGGCAAGCCTGCTCAAACCCGCGCCAGCAGTTGCAGGTACATCTTTCCAATCAGACTCCTGCATTCCCGCCAGGCAGCTTCCAGCCCACGCTTTTCGTACTGTTCGAACAATTCAAATCGTTCCAAATGCAATCCGGCAGCGAGTAGCGCCATGCTGTCGGAACGCACCAGCCGGGACAGCCTGGCATCGAGCTCTCGATAGGGCTGACCCGACTGAATAAGCCATCCCAGCTCAGTCTGCTCGGCATTGCAGAACAATAACTGGCAATCAGCCTTCAGTTCATGATCGAGAATCGAGTTCAGCTGCTCTCGCAGGTGAGTGGTTGGCTGGAGGGGGCTGCCACTCAAATGGGTGACGAGCAGAAATCGGGCGCTGGAGGTGATGATCAAAATTCGTGGCCTGCCTCGGCGGGGGAGAGTGGGGATTAGCTCACTCTTGGCCCGTGCTGAGGAATGGGAGAATTCTGAAATGGGGGGCAGAAACCGCAGCGCAGGGCTGCGCGGTTTCCTCGGTTATTTCGGGTACAGCGGTGGCAGGCTGCTGGTGTCGGCCAGCGGGGTCTGTACGTGTTCGGCGATCGGGATGGCGCGGATCGCGCGCCACAGTTCTTCGCCTTGCCAGTAGTGGCCGGTTTCGCTGTAGAGCGCGCCGTTGAGGCCATCCAGGGCGTCGGACAGGGGCACGAAGCGCGCGGCCATGTCGGCCAGGGTTTCCGGTTGTTGGCGGGCCCAGGCGTCCAGGGCCTGGCGGGTGGCCTGCGGGTCGTTGGCCAGGCAGGCACGCTTGAGGTCGTCGAGCAGGGTGCGCGGGCTGGGGCCGGTCTGCGCGGCACGCAGGATCGCCGGTTGCCAGCGCGCGCGCCACCAGAGGCCGAAGCCCAGCAGGGTGGTGCAGGCGAGGAGCAGGGTGCTGAGTTTCCAGGCCCAGAGCGTGGTGCTGTCGTCACTGACGCCGGCTGGCGTCGCGCCGGCCGGGGTGTCCACCACCAGGCTTGGATTGTTCGCCACTTGCAGGGTGCGCGCCGGCAGGCTGCTGCGTTCCAGGTGGTCCTCATGGGTGTTCCACCAGACCACTTCCAGCGCCGGCAGGTCGATGCTGCCGCTGCGGTTCGGCACCAGGGCCTGGCTGTCTTCGCGGCTGCCGATCAGCCCGCGGTCGCTGACCTGATTGCTCAGTTGCGGCTGGTCCGGGTAGCTGCGCAGGCCGTTGGCCTCGGTCACCGGCAAGGGTGGCAGCTGCGAGCTGGACAGGCCTTCGGCCTTGAGGGTCAGGCTACGGGTCAGCGAGTCGCCGACCTGGCTGTGATCCGGCTCGGGGTTCCAGCTTTCGCTCAGGCTCAGGCTGCGGGCCGGCAGCCAGGGGGCGTCGGCCGGGTATTCGACCGGCTTGGCCTTGACCGTCAACGGCATCTGCGCCGAGCTCACGTGCATCAGCTTGCCCGGCTTCAGGCCCAGGGGCGCCGGGTTCTGGGCGCCCGCGGTGTCGGCCAGGGTGGCGCTGAAGACCAGCTCCGGAATGTTCAGCACGCCGCTGTGCTGCGGGAAGATCGCGTAGCGGATCTCGATCACGCCGTGGCGCACGCCGTTGATGACCTTTTCATAGGTGCGCGACTCGCCGAGCTGTTCGACCCGGGCGTCGTCGATCTGCAGCGGCGTCAGGCTGCTGTCGTCGTACAGCGACACCGAGTGATAGATGTGCAGGGTCAGCACCGCCTGGGCCTGCACGTAGACGCTGTCCTGGTCTAGGCTGGCGTCGATGAACACCGGCTCCAGCGGCGCGCTGTCGTTGCGGCTTTCGCTTTGCAGCACCAGCAGGGTGATCGGCTGGCTCTGTACTTCGCCCAGTTGCAGGGGCGGGATCACCACGGTGCCGGTGGTCTTGGGCAGCAGGGTGATGATCCAGCGGGTGATGGCGCGGTTGTCGCCATTGAGGCTGGTCAACTGGTTGACCTGGCGCGTGCCCTGGACCTCGAACTGCGCTTGCAGCGGCGTCAGGTCGGGTTTGCCGAACAGCGTGACATTGTTGGATTCCAGGGTCAGCTCGACGGTTTCCCCGGAGTTCACGCGGCTGCGGTCGACACTGGCGACCAGCCCCTCGGCCCGGACCGTAAAGGCGCCGAGCGTCAACACCAGCGTGAGTAAGAGGGTGGTGAAGCGGGTCATCGAATTTTTCCCTGATCCTGATGTTGTTGCTGTTCGTACCAGAACTTGCGGCGCAGCAGTTCGCCCGGATCGTCCGGAATCTGCCGCAGCCATTGTTCCAATGCCTGGCGGTGTTCGCCGTCGAAATTGTCCTGGGCATCGCGCAGCGGCGGCGTGGTGGTCTGTTCATCGCCCAGCTCGCTGCCGGGAATCGCATCGTTGCCCGGGGTGGCGACCTCGTCGTCCGTCGACTCGTCGGCGGTGGTCGGGTGACTGTTCTCCGGTGGCTGCTGGCCTGGGGTGACCGGTGCCTGGGTCGCCGCGCCGGCTTGTGGCGGCTGATGGGGTTCGTTGTTGTCCTGGCTTTCGCCCTTGGCCGGTTCTTCCGCGGGCGCAGGCTCGGTTTCCTGCAGCAGGCGTTCGACCAGGGCCTTGTTCTTTTGCGCGGCCGAAAGCTCCGGTTGCAGCTCCAGGGCCTGCTCGTAGGCATCCAGCGCGGCTTCCAGCTCGCCGCTCTTGGCCAGGGCGTTGCCACGATTGTAGTGGGCGCGGGCATCGTTGCCTTCGGCAAAGCGCTGAGCGGCAGCGGCGTAGTTGCCGGCCTCGTACAGCGCCACCCCTTGCCACTGCGGGTCCTCGAAATGCTGCGCCGCCTCGCCGGGCCGCTTCTGCTCCAGCAGGCGCTGGCCCTGCTGGTCGGGGCGCAGCCACAGGTCGTTGAACTCGAAGGCGTAGCTGGGCTGCGGCACGGCGAACAGCAGCAGCGGCAGGCAGAACAGCCAGCCGCGGCGCCCGGCGCAGGCGGCCAGCAGCAACAAGGGCAGCAGCAGCCAGTAACCCTGGTCGGCCCAGGTGTCCAGGCGCAGGGTCTGGCCGTCGCTGCGCAGGTTCTGCGGACCGCTGAGCAGGCCCAGGCCGCGCAGGTCGTTATCGTCCAGGCGCGCCGGGCGATAGCGGCCGCCGACCTCGCCGATGAAGCGCTTCAGGCTCGGGCTGTCGAGGCGCGACATGAGAATCGCCCCCTGTTCGTCCTTGAGAAAGCTGCCGTCTTCCTGGGCCACCGGCGAGCCCTGGCGGCTGCCGACCCCGAGCATCAACAGTTGCGGCGCCTGGCCGCCGAGGGCCTGGCGGATGCCCTGGCGTTCCTGCTCGCTCAGGGACGAGCCGATCAGCAGGATCCGGCCCTGGCCCAGCGCGCCCTGGTCCAGCAGCTTCAAGGCCTTGAGCAGCGCCAGGTCGGCGCGGTGCCCGGGTTGGGGCATGATCGATGGCTTGAGGGCTTCCAGCAGGTTGCGGCTGGTGGCCAGGTCATCCGACAGCGGTACCAGGGTGTGGGCGCTACCGGCGTAGACCACGATTGCCGTCTGCGCATCGCTGCGCACCTGCAACAGGTCCAGCAGTTTACGGCGGGCCTGTTCCAGGCGATTGGGCGGGACGTCGCCGGCGAGCATTTCCGGGGTCAGTTCCAGCACCACCACCAGCGGGTCGGCCGGTTTCTGGCTGGTTTGTTCGACCCGCTGCCAGCCGGGGCCGAGCAGGGCCAGAACGGCGAGGATCCAGGCCAGGCCGAGGGCGACCCACGGCAGCTTGCTTTCGCGGCCGTTGCCACCGCTGAGCAGGGTGGCGTGAAAGGCCGGCGGCAGGATCATCTGCCAGCGCCCGGCGCGTTTCTGTCGGTGCCAGAGTTGCCACAGCAGCCAGCCGAGCAGCGGCAACAGCAGCAGCCACCAGGGGCGGAACCAGTGGGGCCAGAGTTCGGCCCAGAACGGCACGCTCATCGACGTCTCCGCAGGCGCAGGCGTTTGAGCCGTTCGCGCCAGTCTGGCAAAGGTTGCAGAAAACGCTCGCGGGTGAAAAAGCGTTGCAGCGGATGGTCCGGCCAGCGCTCGCGCACCACCAGCAGGATGCTCAGCAGCAGCGCCCCGGCCAGCGGCCAGCTGTACAGCGCCTGGGCCGAACGGGCCTGGGTCGGCTGTTGGGTCACCGGTTCCAGTTGGTCGAGGGTGTCCTTGATCGCTTGCAGTTCCTGGCCGTCGCGGGCGCGGAAGTAGCGCCCGCCGGTGGCTGCGGCGATGGCCTTGAGGGCTGGTTCGTCCAGGTCCAGGCTCGGGTTGAGGCCGAGGAAACCCAGGGTGGCGCTTTGCTCCGGGTCGGCGCCGATGCCGATCGGGTAGATCTTCACGCCTTCTTCGGCGGCCAGGCGGGCGGCGGTCAGCGGGTCCATTTCGCCGCCGTTGTTGGCGCCGTCGGTGACCAGGATCAGCACCCGGCTCTGCGCCGGCCGCTGGCGCAGGCGCTTGAGCGCCAGGCCGATGGCGTCGCCGATGGCGGTGTTCTTGCCGGCGATGCCGATCTTCGCTTCGTCCAGCCACACGCGCACGGTGTGCCGGTCGAAGGTCAGCGGCGCCTGCAGGTAAGCCTTGCTGCCGAACAGGATCAGCCCGACGCGGTCGCCTTCGCGGCTTTCCAGGAAGTCGCCGAGCAGGTGCTGGACCAGGTTCAGGCGGCTGACGTCTTCGTCCTGCCATTGCATGTCGGGGAAGTCCATGGAGCCGGAGACGTCCACCGCCACCAGCAGGTCGCGGCCGCTGGCGGCCACGGGCAGCGGCTCGCCCAGCCACTGCGGGCGGGCGGCGGCGACCAGCAGCAACAGCCACAACAGGATGAAGGGGGCCTGCTGGCGCCAGGTCGGCAGGTTGGCCCGGGCACGGCGCTTGGCCAGGCCTTCCAGGTCGCTGAGGAAGCTGACCTTGAGCGCCGGTTCGCCGCTGTCGGCCACCGGCAGCAGCACCCGCAGCAGCCAGGGCAGCGGCAGCAGGGCGAAGATCCACGGCCAGGCAAACTCAAACATGTTTGCGAATCCAGATTTCCACCGCCTGGGTCAGGCCGGCGATGGCCTTGTCGTCGAGCTTGCACTCGGGCTTGTAGGCGCCTTCCACCAGGACCATCCAGCGCGTAAGGCCGGCCGCCGGGCAGCGGTTGTCGAGGAACGCCAGCCACTTGCGGCCGTTGAGGGTGTGGCTCTGGCTGTAGGGGTAATGGTTGCGGCACAGGCGCTTGAGCAAGCCGTTGAGTTGTTGCAGCCAGGCACCGGCGGGCGCGCCGTCGTAGGGCTTGGGCAGCAGCGCCAGTTCGGCGAGAGCAGCCAGGCGCACTGGGTCCAGCGGCTGTTCGGCGCGGGGCAGGGCGTGCTGGCGTGGCCAGAAGCGCTTGAGCCGCCACAGGCCGAAACCGAACAACGGCAGCAACACCAGCAACAGCCACCAGCCCGGCGCGGGCGGCCACAGGCCGATGGCGGGCGGGGCGATCAAGGGTTGCAGTTGGTCGAGGCTGCTCATCGGGTTTTCCCCGGGCGTTGCGGGTTCAGGTACTCGCGCAGTTGCTCGACCATTTCGCTCTGGGTGCTCAGGGGCATCAGCAGCACCCGCAGCTTCTGCGCCAGCAGTTCCCAGCGGGCGATGCGCGCTTCGCCCTGCGCCCGATAGGCCTGGCGCAGTTCGTAGTTGAGGGTGTCCAGCTCCAGCTGCGCGCCACGCTCGGCGAAGCGCAGCAGGCCGGCGGCGGGCAGGGCGTGGTCCAGCGGGTCGGACAGCGGCATCAGCAGCAGGTCGCAATGCCGCGACAGCAGGCTCAGTTGCTGCTCGGCGGCGTCGCTCAGGGCGCGCTCGTCGCAGATCACGATCACCAGGCTGCCCGGGCGCAGCACTTCGCGGCCACGGCGCAGGGCGGTGCCGAGGGCGTCGCGCTCGGGCTCGGTTTCGCTGTGCAGCGACTGATTGACCCGCACCAGGCGGTTGAGCAGTTGCAGCAGGCTCTGTTTGCTGCGCCGCGGCTTGATCTCGTAGTGGTCGTCGTCGCCGAACACCAGGCCGCCGACCCGGTCGTTGTGGCCCAGGGCGGCCCAGCCGATCAGGCTCGCGGCCTGGGCGGCGAGCACCGACTTGAACATCAGCCCGGAACCGAAGAACAGCCGCCGGCTCTGCTCGACCATGATGAAGATCGGCCGTTCGCGTTCTTCGTGGAACAGCTTGGTGTGCGGTTCCTGGGTGCGCGCGGTGACGCGCCAGTCGATGGTGCGCACGTCGTCGCCGGCCTGATAGACCCGCACCTGGTCGAAGTCGACGCCGCGGCCGCGCAGCTTGGAGTGGTGCAGGCCGACCAGCGGGCTGCGCTGGCTCGGCGTGGAAAACAGCTGCACTTCGCGCACGCGATGGCGCATCTCGATCAGCTCGGCGAGGCTGACGCGGATGCCCGGGGCATCGACTGAGCTGGCGTTCATCGGGGTCAAGCGACGGCTACGACGTCGAGAATCCGCTGGACCACCCGGTCCTGATCGATGCCGGCGGCTTCTGCTTCGAAGGACAGAATGATGCGGTGGCGCAAGACGTCGAACAGCACGGCCTGGATGTCCTCGGGGCTGACGAAGTCGCGCCCGGCCAGCCAGGCGTGGGCCCGGGCGCAGCGGTCGAGGGCGATGGAACCCCGCGGGCTGGCGCCATAGGCGATCCATTCGGCCATCTCCGGGTCGAATTTGGCCGGGGTGCGGGTGGCCATCACCAGCTGCACCAGGTATTCCTCCACGGCGTCGGCCATGTACAGGCCGAGGATTTCCTTGCGCGCGGCGAAGATCGCCTGCTGGCTGATGCGGCGCTCGGGCTTGGTTTCGCCGTTCAGCGCTTCGCCACGGGCCTGTTGCAGGATGCGCCGCTCGACGGTGGCGTCGGGGAAACCGATCTTGACGTGCATCAGGAAACGGTCGAGCTGGGCTTCGGGCAGCGGGTAGGTGCCTTCCTGCTCGATCGGGTTCTGCGTGGCCATCACCAGGAACAGCGGCGACAGCTCATAAGTGCTGCGGCCGACGCTGACCTGACGCTCGCCCATGGCTTCGAGCAAGGCCGACTGGACCTTGGCCGGGGCGCGGTTGATTTCGTCGGCCAGCACCAGGTTGTGGAAGATCGGCCCTTGCTGGAACACGAAGCTGCCGGTTTCCGGGCGATAGATTTCGGTGCCGGTGATGTCGGCCGGCAGCAGGTCGGGGGTGAACTGGATGCGATGGAACTGCGCTTCGATGCCTTCCGCCAACTCTTTGATGGCCTTGGTCTTGGCCAGGCCCGGGGCGCCCTCGACCAGCATGTGGCCGTCGGCGAGCAGGGCGATGAGCAAGCGCTCGATGAGTTTTTCCTGGCCGAGAATCTGCGTTGAAAGAAAGGTTCGCAGCGCGAGTAGCGCTTCACGATGTTCCATCGATGACTGTTCCTGCAGAGGGTGACCGAGGGCGTTCGAATAACGCCAGGGCTGGGGGCGTTACTTTAATCCATCCGGGCCCCTGGCGACTAACGGCACCTGGCAAATTTCTGTAAATAATGGGTAATTGCACAGACTTGCCCACCCATTTGCATCGGATTTGACCAGCACGATTCGTGGACATGACCGGCAGAGAACGACCCAACACAGACGTTGAGCGACGCGAACCTTTTGCGGCGTCGTTTTGAACTTTTCAATGCTCCAGCAACAAGGCCTCAGTAAGCCTTGCCACCGTTCAGCTCTCAAGGAGCGTTTATGCGCAACGGAAATCCGTACGATTCGAAAAGATCCCAAACGTCCTCGCGATCGAAGAGCCGCCACCCCAGTGTCGTGAACTGCATCAGGTCATCCTCGCCGGGGAAGGAGTAGTAGGCCCCGGCAGATGGATCTTGAGACGTCCCCGTCATGGGCTCATCGCGCTCCAGGCGCCTGATTGCGTTCATGATGAGACGTGCGCCTGGTTGATAAAGTGAAAGGATGTGCCACAGCAAGGAGCGCTCCTTTTCGACTGCCACACGCGCAGTCTCAATGATGCGACCCACATCAATGCCGGGACTGTCGATCCAATGGAGAGTACAACCGATCTCCGGGTCCCCGTTCAGCAGCGCCCGGAAGGTCGCGAGAACACCTCGATATTGAGGCAAGAGGCCAGAGTGCAGATTGAGGACGCCGCGTGGCGCAATTGCCAACGCTTCATTCTTCAGGATTTGACCAAAGCGGATTGAGATGAACAGATCCGCTCCCACATCCTGCAGCATTTGCAGGCCCGCAGGATCCCTTAAGCTGGGCAATACCCGCACAGGAACCCCAAAGCGTTGCTGCAGTTCTGCAAAACCGAATCGATGCCCGCTGCTCACCTGGTCGCTCGATCCGATTAACCCTGGGGCCAAGGCATTGAAGAAGTCCTGCTCGATCAATGCCAGTTGTCCGAGCATGCGTGGCACCTTCCTGCCCGATCCCACTCTCTCCGAGAGGAATATTCCCACTGTGCTCTCGTGAATCTCGGGCAGCAGGAAATTGAGAGTGAGATTGCTCTCCACGTCCCGGTTCACCAGAAAAGCGATTCGCAACTTCAGACCTCCTCCGGCAGACCTGCCTTGAGATGCAGCAAAGGCCAATTCAACACAAGCGGATCGATCCCATTCCCATTGTTTTGCCACGACGTATGGACGCAAGGCCCGATCTGCTCGATCAATTCCGGCATCAGACCTAGCATAGTTGCTCTTTCGTCATTGCTACGTCCCCCAGCAGCTCCTGGCCGTTCTCTGCCGATCATGGTTACAAAGCGTGCTGGTGAAATCCGATGCAATCGGTGGTCAGAACGAATGCAAATGACGGGTCAGGTCGAATGCAGACGGGTGGTCACGTGGCGTGCAATTGCGCAAATAACCGGTAATGGTCCGCAACGCTGGGACCTGTTGTGAGGATTGGCGCAAGGGGATGGCAGCGGGTGCCTGACGCGCCGCCATCACGGCGCGTCAGTGGGGTGTGCTCAGTTCTTGAAGCTGGAGTGCTTGCGGCCCTGGTCGCACAGGGCGAAGACCACCACCATGACCGCCGAGACCGCCAGGATCAGCGCCACGCCGTCGGTCGAGTGAGTGGCCGAGTTGGCCACCAGGGCCAGCCCGCCCAGGGGCGCCAGGCCACCGGCGATGGCGGTGCCGATTTCACGGCCGGTACCGAAGCCGGAGGAGCGGGTCTGGGTCGGGAACTGGCGGCTGAGGAACGAGCCCTGGGGGGCGAACATCATCGGCGCCAGGACCCCGGTGCCGATGGCGATGGCCAGGTAGATCATCAGCGGCTCGCCGGTATTGAGCAGGCTCAGGAACGGATAGGCGAACAGCACCGAGCACAGGCCGCCGAGCATCAGCACCTTCTTGCTGCTCCACTTGTCGCAGAGCCAGCCGAAGCAGGGCACGGCAACGATCGCCACCAGGCTGGCGATGGTCACCGACAGCGAAGTGACATGGGCTTCGACGCCTTTGTACTGGGTCAGGTAGGCCAGGGAAAAGGTCTTGAAGATGTAGCTCAGGGCGTTGTAGCCGATGGCCACGAACAGCACCACGGCCAGGCCCTTGAGGTCGTTCTTGAACAGCAGCTTGAGGGGCGAGGCCGGGGCCTTGGCGCTGTGCGTGTCGAGTGCTTTATCGAGCTTCTCGAACTGCGGGGTTTCCGGAATGCTGCGGCGCACCCACAGGCCGACGCCGACCAGGGCGATGCTGCAGACGAACGGAATGCGCCAACCGCCGGAGAGCAGGAAGTCGTTGCCGTTCATGGTCAGCAGGTAGACGGTCAGCGACGACAGCAGCAGGCCCAGGTTCAGGCCCAGCGCCGGCAGGCACCCTGGCTGCCGCGCTTGCCTTCGCTGGCGTGCTCATAGGAAGTCACCGCCGCCCCGGACAGCTCGGCGCCAGCACCGAGGCCCTGGATGATCCGCACCAGCACCAGGATGATCGGCGCCCAGATGCCGATCGAGGCATAGCTGGGAATCAGGCCGATCAGGGTGGTGCACACGCCCATCATGCAGAAGGTGATCACCAGCACCTGCTTGCGGCCGAACCTGTCGCCCAGGTAGCCGAACAGGATGCCGCCGAAGGGCCGGGCGATAAAACCGATGGCAAAGGTGGAGAACGCCAGCAGCGAGGCGACTTTCGGGTTGCCGGGGTCGAAGAAGATTTTCGAGAAGACGATGGCCGCCATGGTGGCGTACAGATAGAAGTCGTACCACTCCAGCATCGAACCGAAGATGGTCGCCGCTGCCACCTTGCGCAAGCGTTTCTGTTTCTGTTGCGGCGTTTCGCATGCGGCCGGGGCCGCCTCATGTACTGACATCTGAGGATTCCTTGTTGTTTGTAGTTATTTTCAAGCGGGCGCCAGGCACCCGTGCAGCGGGGATCAGCGGGCTTTGAGAATTCTCTCGGCAATCATCTGGCCGATAGGGATGGCCGAGGTCGCGGCCGGCGAGGGGGCATTGCAGACGTGCACCATGCGCGGGGTTTCGGCGAACAGGAAGTCGTGCACCAGGGTGCCGTCGCGCATTACCGCCTGGGCGCGAATCCCTGCTTCATAAGGCAGCAGGTCGTCGACTTCCAGGGACGGGCAGTATTTGCGGCACTGCTCCAGGTAGCCGCGCTTGAACAATGAGTTCTTCATCTCCGTGGTGCCGGAACCGAGGTTGTTCCAGAGGGTTTTCCAGAAGCCGGGGAAGGTTGCGTACTCGGCCACGTCGCGCCAGTTGATGGAGAACTTGCGATAGTTCTCCCGGCCCAGGCCGAGCACGGCGTTGGGGCCGACGGTGACGCTGCCGTCGATCATGCGGGTCAGGTGCACGCCGAGAAACGGCAGCTCCGGATCGGGAATCGGGTAGATCAGGTGATTGACGATGTTGTTCTTCGCCGCCGGCAGGCGGAAGTACTCACCACGGAACGGGATGATCTGGTGGTCGATCCTGACCCCGGCCAGGGCCGCCAGGCGATCCGATTGCAGGCCGGCGCAGGCCACCAGTTGGCGGGCGCTCCAGACCTTGTCGTCGCTGCTGATGGTGACCTGGTCGGCGGTTTCGACGATGGCGCGCACCGTGGTCTGCAACTGCACTTCGCCGCCGGCTTTCTGGATGACCCGGGCCATGGCTTCGCACACCTGCTTGTAGTCGACGATGCCGGTGGCATCGAGGAACAGGCCGCCGAGGCCGACGATGTTCGGTTCGCGCCGTTGCAGCTCTTTCGCGTCCAGCTGTTCGACCTTCAGGCCGTTCTGCTGCGAGCGCTCGTACAAGGCATGCATGCGCTCGACTTCCAGCGGCGTGGAGGCCACCAGCAGCTTGCCGCAGACCTCGAACTTGATCTGGTGCTGGGTGCAGAAATCCTTGGTCGCCTGGGCGCCGCGCTTGCACAGGTCGGCCTTGAGGCTGCCCGGGGCATAGTAGATGCCGGCGTGGATTACGCCGCTGTTATGGCCGGTCTGGTGCCGGGCCAGGACGTTTTCCTTTTCCAGAATCAGCAGCGAAGCGCCGGGCTGGCGTTCGAGCAGCGCCATGGCGGTGGCGAGGCCAACGATGCCGCCGCCGATGATGCAGTAGTCGTAGATCATGCAGATGTCACCTTGGTTATTCTTGTTTGAGTCTGATCATCAGGTTGTCAGACAAAGATAGGTAAACAAAAGACGCCGCACGGCAGCGTCCGCCAGACAGTGGGTTTCAGGGATTCAATCGATACTCGGCAGGTCGATTTTCAAGCGTTTGGCCGCGGCCCGCAGGTGCGCTTCGGCGCAGGCGGCGGCCTGCTGCCGGTCACCGGCGGCGATGGCTTCGTACAGTGCCTGGTGTTCGCGGCCGGCATCGGCGGAGCCGCCGACCGAATGGGCCGCCGAGTTTTCCCAGGCGGTGCGCCGCGCTTCGGCCAACTGGCCACGGAGAAAATCATGGAAGGCGACGAAGTAGTGGTTCTTGCTGGCGTCGGCGATGGCCCGGTGGAACTCCACGTCGGCCAGGGCGGCCGCGGCCAGATCGCTGCGCCGCTCGTGCATCTCTTGCAGGGCCGTGCGCATCCGCTTCAGGTCGGCGTCGTCGCGGCGCTGGGCGGCGATGGAGGCGGCCTGGGTCTCGATCCACAGGCGCATTTCGAACATCTGCACCAGGTCGGGCTTGCGTCCCTTCTGGCTGGGAAAACGGAACACGCTGCCGTTGGGGTTCTGCGAAATGAACGAGCCCAGCCCGCGGCGGCTGACCAGGATGCCATCGGCCTTGAGCTGTGCCACGGCCTCGCGCACCACCGAGCGGCTGACGTTCAGTTGCTCGGTCAATTGTTGTTCGGTCGGCAGGCGCGATTCGGCGGTCAGGCGGCCGGAGTCGATTTCCTTGCGGATGGCGTTGACCACTCGTTCGACCAGGGTGTCGGGGCGCTGGAGTTGAAGCATGGAGGAGGTGGCTCGTAAGTCAGGTTGTCAGACAATGCCGGGGCGCCGGTTTCTTGTCAAGAAACCAGTCGCTTGCTCACAGCTCGTGGATCAAAGCCCATAGAAATCAAAGCTCGCTGATATAGGTGCCGGTGCCCTTGAGAATGTTGCGCAGGGTTTGCTCGACTTCCGCCAGGTCCGCCGCCGCGGTGTTGTGGCGAATCTCCAGATGATCGCTGCCATTGAGCGCGTCGGCGTCGGCCGCGGCGATTTCGATCAGCAGGCGGGTCGGGCCCAGGGTGACTTTCACCCCGTCGAGGGTCGAAGGTTCGCCGTCCAGGGTGATCTCCAGCTCGCCTTCGTCCGGGTAGCGGGTCATCAGGAACATCTCGCCCTGGTTGCTATGGCAGCAGAGCATGGCCATGTTGTCTTCTTCGTCGTCGCACGGGTTGGCGATCAGGTGGGCGGTGGTCATTTGCATGAGGCGAGTCCTGGGTCTGGCTCCGGTGGGGAGCGGGGCGAACGAAGTGCAATTCTGCCAGCTCGAAAAGGTTTCTGCCGCATTCTCTGATGCGCATGGCCATTGGTGGTGGGGGGTGTCATGCGTGCAGCAAGGCGCATCGGCTTTGCCCGAGATGCCCCGTCCGAGGGCTCCATTGATAAGCGGTTCATCTGTACATGGTTTTTATAAAGATGAATAAGTTGATAGGGGCTTAATACGGGGGAATCAACTCTGAGAGCGATCGGTAAGATGTATCTGAAGAAAAATTCAGATTTATCTTTGTCTGGGTGAAAAATGCGGGAATCGAGCCGTTCGATTGTCGGATACTTCTGAAAGTTGGGGTATCTGTATTTAATACGCAAGCGAAACTGTAATGATGTCATATTGCCCTTGGCTTTGGAGTTCAAATTTAATTGATCTTCAGTTTGCTAGTGTGCATTCTTGCGTCTCCTCCGGGCCCGGTATGGAATATAAGTTTTATTGTTGAACTGTCGTGGTGAGAATGTATGACTAATCCTTTTGAAAATGACGAGTTGAGTTTTGCTGTGCTGGTGAATGACGAGGGGCAGTACTCACTGTGGCCGGAATTCATGGAGTGTCCAAAAGGCTGGCGTCAGAAGTTTGGCCCTGCTGCTCGGCAGGCCTGTCTTGACTATATAAATGACAACTGGCGTGATATGCGTCCTGCAAGTCTGGTCAAAGTGATGGGCGGATGAAAGTTTGCCGCTCTTCATAAGGCTGTAATGAATTCCGTATTCGGCCGAGAAGACTAAGAGCGTAGTGCCTGGAAAGGTACCTGCACTCTTTTGAGTCTCCTTGGTTTGTACCTTGGCTTTTTTTGTGACGATTCTGCGTTGCGCGCATGCGCTTGCGCGCAAGTAATCTGTTTTAGGCTTTAAGGCCTGAGGTGGTTCAGGGATGAGTAGCATTAGTAGTGTTGCGGGTGGTGGGGATTTCGCTTTGACTTCTTCCCAGATGGGGGTGTTTTTAGGTCATGAGTTAAGCGACTTACCGCAGGTCTACAACGGTAGTGACTACTGGTTGATCAGGGGCAGGGTGGATGTTCCCTGTTTTAAAAGGGCGGTTTGTCGGGTGGTCGCCGAGGCCTCTTCGTTGCACATCCGCCTCTATCGAGAGTGTCATGAGGTTCGGCAGACGCTTGAGCCGCAGGAGGATTTCGATCTGGAGTTCATTGACTTCAGCAACGCCCCGGAGCCCTTGGCCATGGCACGGGAGCACATGTTCGGCGACACTGAACAGGCCTGTGATTTATTCGTCTCCCCCCTGTTCAAGTTCACGCTTATCTGCCTTTCGGCGAATGAGTTCATTTTCTATCAGCGCTATCATCATATCGTTCAGGACGGACTGGGTAGCCATCTGATTATCCATAGACTGGCTGAGGTCTATAGCTCCCTGCTGGTTAATCAGGTGCCGACGCCAGGTTCCTTTGGTCCTTTCGAAGAACTTGTTGCTGCTGATATAGCCTATCGCAACTCGGCAAAGTTCGAGCGTGACAGAGAATATTGGACGTCGCGTTTTCAGGATGTTCCAGAACCCTTGAGCCTGGCGCGTAAAGAGGCACCGCTCGCCGGAACTTGTCGTTACAGGAAAGCGTTTTCTTCAGGCGTGGTAACACTGCTGCATGAATTGCCGGAGAAGTTGGGTTGCAACTTTTCCCAACTGCTCATAGCCCTGACCTGCATGTATCTGTACAAGATGACCGGTCAGCAGGAAGTGGTTGTCGGCCTGCCTGTCACCGGGCGCGTGGGAAAGTCCCAGAGAAATATCCCAGGGTTGATGTCGAATATTCTGCCCATACGCTTGAGTATCTTGCCTAAGCACAATTTGCAGGATGTCTTGAGCAAGGTCAGGAGGGAAGTCAAGGCCACCTTGCTTCATCAACAGTATCGTTATGAAGACATATTGCGTGACTTGAACCTGCTGGCAACCCAGCAGGAGCTGTTTAAAGCGACTGTCAATATAGAACGTTTTGGCAGAACGCCTTTGTTTGGTGAGGCTGTGGCGTCCCCGAACAATATCGCCAATGGCCCGGCAAAAGATCTGAATATATTTTTCTTTTGTGATGATGCAACTGAAAATATTGTTCTGGGCATGGATGCGAACAGTCTTCTGTATGACGAATCGCAACTGGAAAGCTATGCCGATGGCTTGCAGGGTCTTTTTACTAGGGTCTTGAATAACCCCCAGTCGCCTGTGGGGCTGTTCAACTTGCTTTCGCCGCAGGAGGCGCAAAGAGCCCTGCTCGAACCCAACCAGACGAGTTGCGAGTTGCCCCGTCTTACGCTGCCGGAGTTGTTCGAGGCCCAGGTGGAGAGGACCCCTGAGGCACTGGCGCTCGGCCACGGCGATGAGCAGCTTACGTACAGGCAGCTCAATGATCGGGTCAACAGGATGGCCCATTTGCTCGTCGAGCTGGAGGTGTCAAGGGGGGACGGGGTAGGGGTCTCGCTGTCACGTTCGACGTCGATGTTGGTGGCCCTGCTGGCTATCGCCAAGGTCGGGGCTACCTACATCCCGATGGATCCCTATTATCCGCAAGAACGGCTGAACACTATTGTTGAAGTGGCCAAGCCGGTTCTGATGCTGGTCGAGCGCAGTGGCCGCTATCGGCCTGCTCGCGGGGTGAGATGCTGCGCGCTGGACGATGCTCGGGTGCAGGAGTGGCTCAGTTGCCTGTCTTCGCAAAAAAAACTTCGAACGACTGGCGCTGGGCTCGATGCGGCCTATGTACTGTTTACCTCGGGCTCTACCGGGACGCCCAAGGGCGTGGTCATTCCCCATGGCTGCCTGAGTAATTTCCTGTTTTCCATGCAGCGGCAGCTGCAGTTGCAGACAGGTGACCGTTTTCTGGCGACCACCACCCTGGGCTTCGATATCGCCGGCCTGGAGCTGTTCCTGCCGCTGATCAGCGGGGCGCAGGTCATCATTGCCTCCCGGGAAGCGGCGGTCGACCCGATGTTGCTGGCGGCGCAGATCAGCCACCACCGGATCACCCACCTGCAAGGTACGCCTGCCCTGTGGCAGGGGTTGGTGGAGTACCAGCCGCAAGCCCTGGCATCCCTGACAGCGCTGGTGGGCGGTGATTCGCTGGGCAATCGCCTGGCCGGGGAAATGTGCCGCCTGGCGCAACGGGTCTATCACGTGTACGGCCCGACCGAGACCACGATATGGTCCACCTTGCACCGCTTGGACAGTGACGCTGACGAAGCCTTGTCGATCGGCAGTCCGATTCTCAATACCCAGGTTTACATTCTCGACTCGGGCCTGCAGCCGCTGCCCGCCGGCCAGGCCGGCGAGTTATATATCGCCGGACAGGGGCTGGCGCGCGGCTATCTTTCGCGGCCGGACATTACCAGTGACCGTTTTGTCGCCAATCCCTATGGGGAAAAAGGCAGTCGGATGTACCGCACCGGCGACCTGGCCTATTTCGGGACGGACCAGCGCTTGTACTTCCTGGGACGTGCCGACAATCAGGTGAAAATTCGCGGTTACCGTATCGAGCTGGGGGAAATTGAAGCGGCGCTGGGGCTCTGTCCCGGGGTGAAAAATGCGGTGGTCGTGGCCCGGGCCGAGCCAAAACAGCTGGTGGGTTATGTGGTGGCCGATGAAGGTCAGGCGTTATCCAGTCAAAAACTGCGCGAGGCGGTCGGCGAACAACTGCCGGATTATATGGTGCCGGCGGCGATCATGATATTGCCGGTGTTGCCCTTGACCCCCAACGGCAAAGTCAATCGCGCGGCGCTGCCGGTGCCGACGTTCGAGGCCCGCAGCGTGCAACTCGCGATAACCTCCCAGGAACAGGTGCTGTGCGGTGTATTTGCCGAGGTGCTGGCAATCGCTCCACCGGGGATCGACGAGAGTTTCTTCGACCTGGGCGGCCATTCGCTGCTGGCAATGCAATTGGTCAGTCGCCTGCGTTCGATATTCCAGGTGGAGCTGCCGTTAAAGGCCGTGTTCGATGCGCCTACGGTCGGCCAGTTGTGTGAGGTGATTGGGCGCAGCGGGCTTGCGCCCTCGCGCGCACCGTTGGAAAAACAACCCCGCCCGCTGCTCCTGCCAATGTCTTTTGCCCAGCAGCGTCTGTGGTTTCTTGAGGAGGTGTCTCCCAGCTCCGCCTATAACATGCCGTTGGTCCTGCAGATGACGGGGGGGCTGGACGAGGTGGGCCTGCGCCTCGCCGTGCAGGATGTGCTGTTGCGTCACGAGAGCCTGCGCACGTTGCTGTCGAGGCAGGAAGGCGTGGCGGTCCAGCAGGTCGTCGAGGCCACGCAACTGGTGTTCCAGCTCGAGCGTCAAGAAATCGAGGCCGGGCAGTTGCAGCAGTGCTTGCTACAGGCCTGCGGGCAACACTTCGAGCTGTCCCGGGAGTTGCCGGTCAAGGGCGTGCTCTATGCCCTGGATGCCGAACATCATGTGCTGCTGTTGCTGGTTCATCACTCGGCTGGAGACGGTGGTTCGCTGCGGCCGCTGATGAACGATCTGGCCACGGCATACCGTGCCTGGACCCAGGGCGGCGCGCCGGATTGGCCAGCGCTGCCTGTGCAATATGCCGATTATTGTCTCTGGCAACGGCAACTGCTGGGGGATGAGCGAACTCCGACCGCTACCTGTGAACAGCAGATCCAGTACTGGAAGCAGCAACTCGCCGGTCTGCCTGATGAGCTCAGGCTGGCCACCGACCACGCCCGTAGAGCCTTGCCGAGCCATCAGGGGGGCCAGGTCGCGCTGGACCTGCCTGCGTCGCTGTACCCGGCGCTCCAGGCGTTGGCGCAAAGCAATGGTGCCAGTCTGTTCATGGTGCTCCAGGCCTGCCTGGCACTGTTTCTCCATCGCATGGGGGCGGGCACTGATATCCCATTGGGCACGCCGGTCGACGGGCGTACCGATCAGGCGTTGACCGAGTTGGTCGGTTTTTTCGTCAACACCCTGGTGCTGCGTACGGATCTCTCCGGCGATCCCGATATGCCGACACTGATTGCCCGAGTGCGAGAAACCACCCTGCAAGGGATCGCCCATCAGGATGTCCCCTTCGAGCGGATCGTCGAGGAACTCAATCCCGTTCGCTCGCTGTCCCGGCATCCGTTGTTCCAGATCATGCTGGTGTTGCAGAACCACGAGCGCTCCACGGCGGACTTTTCCCCGCTGAAGGTCGAGCAACAGGAACTGCAAGTCTCCACGGCAAAATTCGATCTGTCATTCGTCTTCGATGAGGACCGTGGGTCGGGGCTGCTGCGCGGTCATATCGAATACGCCACGGACCTCTATGAGGTGCGCACCGTAACGGCTTTGGCCGAGCGCCTAGTCAGGCTGCTCGAGGCTGTCGTCGAGCAGCCGCAGCAACGTATCAGCCAGTTTGCCTTGCTGGCGCCAGAAGAGCGCAGGCAAGTGCTGCAGGCCTGGAACGACACCTCTCGGCCACTACCGGAAGGCAGCCTGGCGGCCTTGTTCGAGCGCCAGGTGCGACGTACTCCCGAGGCGATCGCGGTCAGCGCGGGGCAGCAGCGCCTGAGCTACAGGCAGTTGAATACCCTGGCCAACCGGTTGGCCCATCGACTGACAGTGCTGACCAACGATCGCGAACCCTGTATCGGTCTGTTGCTGGAGCGCTCGATCGAATGTGTGGTGGCGATGCTGGCGACGATCAAGATGGGCGGTGCCTACGTGCCTCTGCGCCCCGGCGACCCTGTCGAGCGCCAGCAAATGATGCTGGATGACGCGGGCGTGCGGATCCTGCTGAGCGAGTCAGCGATGGGGAGGCCGGCGCTGCGGGTGGAACAGGTGGTATTCGTCGATGAGGACTCGACGCTGTTCGCCGAGGATTTCGATGATCTGCGGCTCCAGGTCGCCCCCGACAGCCTGGCCTACATCATGTATTCCTCGGGTTCGACCGGTGCGCCGAAAGGGATTGCGGTTACCCAGGAAAACATCATCGGCCTGGCCTGCGATCAGTCTTGGCGCCAGGGTGACTATCAGCGGGTGCTGCTGCATTCGTCGATAGCGTTCGACGCCTCCACCTTCGAGTTTTGGGTGCCGTTGCTGCATGGCGGACGGTTGATCGTGGCACCCAGGGGAGAACTGGATGTCGCCACCCTGGCGGACATCATCGTGCGTGAGGAAGTCTCGGCGCTGTGGCTGACAGCGGGCTTGTTCCGCCTGATCGCCGAAGAGGAACCGGGTTGCCTGGCCGGTGTCCGGCAGGTTCTGGCCGGAGGCGATGTGTTGCCCAAGGCCGCCGTGGCGGCCTTGCTCGCCCGTCATCCACAGCAGACGATCATCAATGGCTACGGCCCTACTGAAGCCACCACCTTTACCACGCTGCACAGGATGAACTCGAAACCGCCGCACACCACCTCGGTGCCGATCGGATCGCCACTGGACAACACCCGGGTCTATGTCCTGGACGACTATCTGCAGCCGGTGCCGGTGGGGGTCCGGGGCGAGCTGTATATCGCCGGTTCCGGCCTGGCCAGGGGCTATGTCAATAACGCAGGGTTGACGGCCAGGCACTTTGTCGCCAACCCCTTCGGTGCCCCGGGCGAGCGTCTATACCGCACTGGCGACCTGGTGCGCTGGCATGCCGATCAGGTGCTGGAGTATCTCGGGCGCGGTGACAGTCAGTTGAAAATTCGCGGTTTCCGAATTGAAACCGGGGAAGTGGAGGCGGTCTTGGCGCTGTGTCCAGGCGTTGCCCAGGTACTGGTCAAGGATTTCGAGGACCGTCCAGGTAACAAGCAGCTTGTGGCTTATGTCATTGCGCAAGAGGGGGTGAGCTGCGGGCAGGCGGATGTGATTCTGCATGCCAGAACGCATTTACCGGACTACATGGTGCCCGCGGCGGTGACGCTGCTGGAACAGTTCCCGTTGACGGCCAATGGCAAGATCGACCAGCGGGCGCTGCCGGCGCCCGAGTTCATTGGCGGGCAGGGGCGTGATGCGCGCAACGTTCAGGAGGATCTGCTGTGCCGTCTGTTCGCCGATACCCTGGGTGTGGATGCGGTCGGCATCGATGACAATTTCTTCGAGCTGGGCGGGCATTCACTGCTGGCCATGCGTCTGATCAACAGTATCCGCAAGACGTTCAATGTCGAGTTGAGTGTGCGCAGCCTGTTCGAGGCGCCTTGTGTGGCGCAGCTCGGCGAGCAACTGACGCAGGGCGCTCCGGCCCGTCCGGCCTTGCAGGCCAGGCCGCGTCCGGAACAACTGCGGTTGTCCTTCGCGCAGCAACGGTTGTGGCTGATCGATCGCATCGAAGGCCGTAAAGCCACCTACAACATGCCACTGGTCGTGCACCTGGATGGCACTGTGGATGAGCAGGCGCTGGCGACCGCCTTGAACGATGTGGTGCAGCGCCACGAGTCGTTACGCACCCGGTTTCATGAGCAGTCCGATGGCCAGGCGTATCAGTACATCGTCAGTGCCGAGGCTGCGGCCTGTGAGTTGCTTTGCCACGATGTCACCGCCGAACAGCTGCCCGGCGCGCTGGCGCAGGCCAGCCAGCATCTTTTCGACCTGGCCCGGGAAAACCCGTTCCGCGCCTGGCTGTTCCGCCAGGGCCCGCAGCGCTCGGTACTGTTGCTGTTGATGCACCACATCGCCAGCGACGGGGCTTCCCTGGAACCGTTGCTGGAGGACTTCTCGGCAAGTTACAACGCTCGCCTCCAGGGGCAGGCGCCACAGTGGCAGGCGCTGAGCGTGCAGTATGCCGATTACACGCTCTGGCAGCGCGACCTGCTGGGGGATGGACATGACGCTGAAAGTACGCTGAGCCGGCTGCTCGATTACTGGAAGAAAACCCTCGACGATCTTCCGCAAGAGCTGCCGTTGCCGTTTGATCGGCCGCGCGGACTGACCGCCAGTTACCATGGCGAGCACCTGCAGTTCCTGATCGAGCCGGCGCTGCACCAAGCCTTGCAAAACTTGGCGCGCCAGCACAATGCAAGCCTCTACATGCTCCTGCAGGCCGCCTTGTCGGTATTGCTGAACCGCCTGGGAGGCGGCATCGACATTCCCCTGGGGATGGCCATTGCCGGGCGGACCGACGCCGCGCTGGCACCCTTGGTGGGGTTCTTCACCAATACCCTGGTGCTGCGCAGCGATGTCTCCGGCAATCCGTCCTTCAGCACCTTGCTCAAGCGTGTGCGAGAGCAGGCGCTGCAGGCATATGCCCACCAGGAGGTGCCATTCGAGACGCTGGTCGAAGCGCTTAACCCGGAGCGCTCCCTGGCACGGCATCCGCTGTTTCAGGTAATGCTGGTCCTGCAGAATCAGGCCAGGGGAACGCTGGAACTGGATCAACTGCAATCGCGGGTCGAGGTGCCGCAACTGCAGGTGGCCAAGTTCGATCTGACGTTCAATATCATCGAGGGCCAGTCGTACGGTGGCCAGGCAGGTGAGCTCAAGGGGGAGATCGAATATGCCACGGACCTGTTCGATGAACAGACGGTCAGTCGTATCGCCGGTTACTTCATCAGCCTGCTCTCGAGCATCGTTCAGGCTCCACAGACGCCGATCGCTCAATTGCCGATGCTGGCCGCGCAGGAGCGTCAGCAGATGCTCGTCGACTGGAGCGCCAACCTTCGCGAAACGCTGCCGGCCAGGACCTTCCCCGAACAGTTCGAGTATTTCGTGCAACACAGCCCCGATGCGCTGGCGTTGCTCGGTGATGGCATCCGCCTGACCTATGCCCAGCTGAATCAGCGGGCTGAGCGGTTGGCGCGGTATATGCGGATGCAGGGCGTCGGGGTCGAGGATGTGGTGGCTGTCGCCTTGCCACGTTCGGTGGAGATGATTGTCAGCCTACTGGCGATCCTCAAGGCCGGTGCTGCCTACCTGTCGCTGGACCCGGACTATCCGCTGGAGCGTTTGCGCTACATGTTGGAAGACGCCGCGCCCCGGCTCTTGCTCAGCAACCGGCCGATCTCATGCAGGCTTTGCGCTGCCTGTCCTTGCGTGTATCTGGACGATTCCGAAACGCAAGCGCTGTTGGCCGGCCTGAGCGACAGCCCGGCCGTTTCGCTGTCCAGCGGCCTGCAGGTCGATAATGCGGCTTATGTGATCTACACCTCGGGCTCCACCGGACGGCCCAAGGCCGTGTGGGTGACCCATCGCGGTATCAACAGCCTGGCGACGAGCGTGCGGGAGGCATTCAAGATCACGACCCAGAGTCGGGTCCTGCAGTTCGCATCGCCAAGTTTCGACGCGGCGTTCTGGGATATCAGCATGGCGCTGCTCAATGGGGCGAGACTGGTTATCGCCGATGCCGACAGCCTGTTGCCAGGCGAGGCCCTGAGTCGGCTGATCGATGAGCAGGGGGTGACGCACGCCACTTTGCCGCCTGTTGGCCTGGCGGTCATGCCTCGGGAGAATACGCTGCCGACGCTGGACACCCTGGTGGTAGCAGGCGACGCCTGCCAGCCGGAGCTGGTCGAGCACTGGTCCAAGGGCCGACGCATGATTAATGCCTACGGTCCCAGTGAGGCAACCGTCTGTTCAACCTTCAGCCCACCCTTGTCAGGGCGTACTCCGCTGTCCATCGGTTCGCCGATCATCAACAGCCAGGTCTATGTCCTGGATCGATACCTGCAACCTGTGCCGCCGGGGGTGGACGGTGATCTGTACATCGCCGGCCAGGGACTGGCCCGTGGCTACATGAAGCAACCGCAGTTGACCGCCGAGCGTTTTGTGGCCAACCCCTACGGAGCGCCGGGAAGCCGCATGTACCGCAGTGGCGATGTGGCTCGCTGGCGGGCCGATGGCCAGTTGGTCTTTGTCGGGCGGGCGGACCAACAGATCAAGATTCGCGGCTTCCGGGTCGAGTTGGGGGAGATCGAGTCGGTACTGCTTCAGCATGAAGCTGTGGCCCAGGTCGCGGTCATCATGCGCGAAAGCGCCTCGGGCCATAAGCAGTTGCTGGGTTATGTGGTTCCCCATGACGCGGATTTCGATCCGAGAAACCTGCGTCAGTACCTGCTCGCGCAGTTGCCGGACTACATGGTGCCCGCTGCGCTGATCAAACTCGGGAGCATACCGACAACGCCGAACGGCAAGCTGGATCGGCGTGCGCTTCCCGAGCCCGAGAAGACTCAGGGCGATACGCGCAGGGCGCGTAACCGGAAGGAAGGGACGCTCTGCGAGCTATTTGCCGAAGTACTGGCTCTTGAGCACGTCGGGATCGATGACAGCTTCTTCGAGCTGGGTGGTGACAGCATCACGGCGATTCAACTGGTGGCCCGTGCACGGCTCAAAGGCTGGCGTCTGCTGCCCCGGCAGATATTCGAACACAAGAACCCCGCGGCCCTGGCTCAGCAGCTAGAGCCACTTGAGGAGGTGTCTGGAGAAGAGCAGGTCGCCGCCATCGGGACCTTGCCGGCCACGCCGATCATTCACTGGCTGGCGGACAACCCTGGTTCGATCGAGGGTTTCGCTCAATCGGTATTGCTCCAGGTGCCAAGCCAACTGAGCGAGCCGACGTTACGTCAGCTGATGGCATTGCTGGTATGTCATCACGACGTGCTACGGCTGCGAGCGGTACGTCGCACAGGTCAGTCCTGGACGCTGGAAGTCCCCGGCGCCGATCAGGCCGAGTCGGCATTCACGCTGCAGGTGGTCAACGCCGCGGCGCTGGATGACGAGCAGTTGCGCCAGAGTATCGTGGTCCATGCCGAGCAGGCCAAGCGGCGTCTGTCGCCCGAGCAGGGGCGCATGGCGGCGGTGGTGTGGTTCGAGCGCGGGCCGGGCAAGCCGGGTCGTTTGCTCTGGATCTTGCATCATCTGGTGGTGGACGGGGTTTCCTGGCGCATTCTGGTGTCCGATCTGGAGGCTGCCTGGCAGGCGCTGGTCGCCGACAGAATCCCCATGCTGGCTCCGGTACAGACCTCATTTCGAGCCTGGGCCCACAAGCTGGCGGACGAAGCCGCGGGGCGCGCTGGGCAATTGCCGTACTGGTCAGGGGTACTGAATACGCCCGACCCGCTGTTGAGCGCGCGCGCCCTCGACCCCGAGCAAGACACGACGCAACACAGCGCATCGCTGCAGGTGGAGTTGCCTGGCAGCTTTACCCAACCCCTGCTCGGCAGTGTGCCGGCGCTCTTCCATGGCGGGGTCAACGATGTCCTGCTGGCAGCGTTTGCCCTGGCCATCTGTGATTGGCGTCGACGCTTCGCGGTCGAGCAGGGCACAGCGGTGCTGCTGGATGTCGAGGGTCATGGTCGAGAAACCGTGGCCGGCGCCGAGCTATCGCGCACGGTCGGCTGGTTTACCAGCCTGTACCCGGTGTGTCTGGACCCAGGGCGGGTACGGGGCGAGGACCCGACCAGCCTCGGCCAGGCGATCAAGCGAGTCAAGGAGCAACTGCGCCAGGTGCCGGGCAATGGCCTGGATTTCGGACTGCTGCGTTACCTCGACCCGACGACGGCGCCGCAACTGGCCGCCCTGGGTAGCCGACAGATCGGCTTCAACTATATGGGCCGCCTGGCGGCTGGCAACGAGCGCGACTGGGCACCGGTCGAGGACTCGGCGTTACTCGATCCTGCGGCCGATGCCGACTTCGCCTTGCCCCACGGGATTTCATTGAACGCGGTAGCCCGGGAGCGCGCGGGAGAGACAGTGCTGGTCGCCCATTGGACCTGGGCCGAGCAACTGTTCGACGCCACCGATATCCAGGCTCTGGCCGAGCGTTGGTTCCACTGGTTACGGGCATTCTCCCAACTGGGCGATACCTCCGGCGTCGGCGGGCTGACGCCTTCCGACCTGGCCATGGTCAGTGTTGAGCAGTCGGCTCTCGACAAACTGCAAAGCAAGTGGAAGAAGAAAAAATGAATATTGAAGTGCTTGAAATGCTTCCCCTGTCGCCTCTGCAGAAAGGCCTGCTGTTCCATCTGCTCTACGACAGCGAAGGCAGCGATGCCTACCATGTCCAGCAAGTCTTCGAGCTTGCGGGAGCGCTGGACAGCGAGCGTCTCAAACATGCCGTGGAGTGCCTGTTGCAACGCCATCGGCACCTGTGCGCGGGCTTCGAGTATGAAGAGTTGGCCGAGCCGGCGCAGATCGTCTTGAGTGGGTTGCCGCTACCCTGGCGCGAGATCGACCTCAGCCAGCTGCAACCGCAGGCGCAGCAACAGGCCCTGGACTACGAACTGCGGGCCGACCATGCGCAGCGCTTCGATCCGCAGGACCCGCCATTGCTGCGTTTTACCTTGATCAGGCTCAGCGACAAACTCCACCAGCTGGTGTTCACCAATCATCATCTGTTGCTCGATGGCTGGTCGATTCCGGTGCTGCTCCAAGAGTTGTTCACGCTGTATCGCACGGGAGGGGATAACCAGGAGCTGCCTTCCGCGGCCGCCTATCGTCAGTATCTGCAGTGGCTGAACGAGCGCGACAAGGAGCGGATGCGCCAGGTATGGCTGGACACGCTGGAGGGTTTGCCCAGCCCTACCTGCCTGGCCAAGGGCCGGGTCAGTCAGGACAAGCGCCCACAGGCCCTGTGCCGCGACCTGTGCGAGACTCGCACCCTGCAACTGGGGCAACTGGCCAAGCACCTTGGCATCACCGTCAACACCTTGATCCAGGGTGCCTGGGGCGTCTTGCTGGGAGAGATGACCGGCACTCAGGATGTGACGTTCGGGGTCACGGTGTCCGGGCGTCCAGGGGAGCTGGAGGGGGTCGAGCAGATCGTCGGGCTGTTGATCAATACCGTGCCGTTGCGCTTGCGGTTCAGCCTGGCGGAGTCCTTCACCTCGTTGTTGCAACGGGTGCAGGTGGAGCAGGCCAGGCTTCTTGAGTACCAATATCTGGAACTGACCACGATCCAGACCGACAGCGGTCACGACAAACTGTTCGACACCCTGGTGGTTTTTGAAAACTATCCATTGCTCGATGGTGCGAACGATTCGGCGGAAACGGCGCTGGCCATCCGTCTGGCCAGCCACACTGGAGGCGACGCCTCGCATTACCCGCTGGGCCTGGTCGCGGTGCCGGGCAAGCAATTGCAGTTACGCTTCAGCTGGTTGCCGTCGCTGTTCGACGACCCGTCGATCGTGCGCCTGGCGGAGCGCTTCGAGTATCTGCTGCAGGCGATGGTGGAACGCCCCGACAGCCCCATCGGCGTAGTGCCCTTGCTGTTGCCCCGGGAACAACAGGCCCGGCAATGGCCGCAAATGCCGAGCCTGCAAGCGGATGCCAGCCTGATCGAGATCTTTGAGGAGCAGGCCAGGAAAGCGCCGCAGGCCATCGCCCTGAGCGCTGAAGGCGAGCCGATGAGTTACGCCGAGCTCAATCGGCGCGCCAACCGTCTGGCCCGCTACCTGGTGAGCCAGGGCGTGGGGTGCGAGGACATCGTGGCGCTGAGCCTGTCGCGTTCGGCAGAGATGATCGTGGCACTGCTGGCGGTGCTCAAAAGCGGGGCGGCCTACCTGCCGCTGGACCCGCAGAGTCCGTCGCAGCGGATCGCGTTCATTGTGGCCGATGCGCAGCCGCGGTTGCTGCTGACCCAGAAGGACGCCAGGCATTGCACGGATCTGCAGGTGCCCTGCCTGGTGCTCGACGATGAGAGCGGGCGGGGGCTGATCGATGGCTTCAGCGGCGAGGATCTGCTGGCCCGGGAACGGGTACGGCCCATGAGCCCCGACAGCCTGGCTTACATCATCTACACCTCGGGCTCCACGGGAAACCCCAAGGGCGTACTGATTTCCCATCGAAACGTGGTCCGCCTGTTCGCGGCTACTCAGCACGGGTTTCATTTCGATAGCCAGGATGTCTGGACGCTGTTTCACTCCTACGCCTTCGATTTTTCGGTCTGGGAAATCTGGGGCCCGCTATTGCATGGCGGTCGCTTGTTGATCGTGCCCTATGAAACCAGTCGTTCGCCCTCGGCTTTCCTGCAATTGTTGGTCGATGAGCAGGTGACGGTGCTCAACCAGACACCGTCGGCGTTCTATCAACTGATCGAGGCCGATCAACAAACGCCGCAGCAGGGAGACCGGTTGAGCCTGCGCTACGTGATCTTCGGTGGCGAAGCCTTGGACCTGGCACAGCTGCAGCGCTGGTACCTGCGGCATGCCACGGATACGCCGACGCTGGTGAATATGTACGGCATCACGGAAACCACCGTGCATGTCAGCTACCAGGCATTGAATGACGAGCTAGCGCGCGAGCAGCGTGACAGCCTGATCGGTGGAGCGATTCCGGACCTGCGGATCTATGTCCTGGATGATGCCTTGCGCCCGGTGCCCGTCGGGGTCGAGGGCGAGATGTACATTGCAGGAGCAGGGCTTGCCCGAGGCTACTTGAACCAGGTCGAACTGAGCGCCACGCGGTTCGTCGCCGACCCTCACGGAGCACCGGGTACGCGCATGTACCGTTCCGGTGACCTGGCCTGCTGGCGCGAGGATAACAACCTCAGTTATCTGGGCCGGGCCGACCAGCAGGTGAAGATTCGTGGTTTTCGCGTCGAGTTGGGGGAAATCGAGTCGGCCCTGGCCGAGCATGCCGGGGTGGCCAGCGCCGTGGTCTTGCTCCGCGAGGATCGCCCTGGCCATCAACAGTTGGTTGCCTATGTCAGGCTCCATGAGGAAGGAGGGGGCGATACTCAGGCCTTGCGCGATTACCTGGCCAGGCGCTTGCCTGATTACATGGTGCCGGCGGCGATCGTGCCGCTGCCGGCTTTCCCGCTGACCCTCAATGGCAAGCTGGACCGCCGCGCCTTGCCCGCACCAGTGCTTCACAGCCAGGGTAGCCGACGTCATCCGGGCAGCCCGCAGGAAGAAATCCTCGCCAGCCTGTTCGCCGAGGTTCTAGGGGTGGAAACACTGGCGATGGACGATGACTTCTTCAACCTGGGCGGTCATTCACTGCTGGTGATGCGCCTGATCAGTCGGATCCGCACGCGTTTTGCCATCGACCTGCCGATTCGCGCAGTGTTCGAAGCGCCTTCAGTGGCGCAGTTGGCAAAACGCCTGGGTGATGGCCAACAGGCTCGACAAACGCTGACGGCGCAACCGCGTGAAGCGTTCCCCGCGCTGTCATTCGCCCAGCAGAGGATGTGGCTGCTCGATCAGCTGGATGACAAAGCCACGTACAACATGCCTTTGGCGTTGCGTTTGCAAGGCCCGTTGCAGCCGCTTGCGCTGCAAGAGGCGCTGAACGACTTGCTGGCACGCCATGAAATCCTGCGCACGCTTTATTGCCTGAACGGGGAGCGAGCGTATCAACACATCCTGGCGCCAGAGGCTGCCCCTATCGAGCTTGAGTATCACCGGTTAGCCGCAGGCGACCTGGCGCGGCGGCTGGACAAGGCTGCCGCCTGCGGTTTCGATCTGAGCCAGGACCTGCCTGTTCGCGGGTGGCTTTTCGCATTGCCCGAAACCCAGGAGCACGTCCTGCTGCTGGTGCTCCATCACATCGCGTGCGACGGCGGCTCGTTGTGGCCGATCTGGCGCGACCTGGCCGAGGCCTATCGGGCGCGCTGCAACGGCCAGTCGCCGCAGTGGCAGCCATTGCCCGTGCAGTATGCGGACTATGCCCAGTGGCAACAGAAGCTGCTGGGAGATGGCAATGACCGGCAGAGCCAAATGGCCAGGCAGATCGACTTCTGGGTCGAGACCCTGGCGGGAACCCCCGAGGAAGTGACGCTACCGATGGATCGGCGCCGACCATTGGTATTGAGCAACCGGGGCGGGCGCGTCACTTACCGGATTGACGAGCCACTCTACAAACGCCTGAAAGCCGTGGCGCAAGAGGAGGGCGTGACCCTGTTCATGCTGTTGCAAACCGCCATGGCGAGCCTGTTGAGCAAGCTCGGTGCCGGTAACGACATCACCCTGGGCTCGGTGGTGGCGGGGCGTACCGAGGAGGCCCTGGCCGAGTTGGTGGGGTTTTTCGTCAATACCCTGGTGATACGCGTCAGTACGGCGCAAGACCCTGCGTTCAACACGCTGCTGACTCAACTGCGTGAGTATTCGCTACGGGCCTACGTCCACCAGGACGTACCCTTCGACCGCGTGGTCGAAGCCTTGAATCCGCAGCGCAGCCAGTCCCGACACCCCTTGTTCCAGGTCATGCTGGTGCTACAGAACAACAGCCATGGCAGTGCCGATTTCCCGGAGCTGCAGGTCACTGCCGAGCCGATAGGCTTTACCCCGGCCAAGTTCGACCTGACCTGCAACTTCGACCAATGCCTGGATGCACAAGGCCAGGTCGTCGCGCTGGAGGCGCAGGTCGATTACTCCAGCGACCTGTTCGATCACCCGACCATAGTGGCCTTCACCACGTACTTCCTGCGGTTGCTGACCCAGGTCGCCGAACGGCCCGGACAACGATTGAGCCAGATCGAACTGTTGAGCGAAGCGCAAAGGCAACGTTTGCTCGGTAGCCATCGGTCCACGGCATCAGCCTTGCCCAGCCAGGATCTTGCCGCGCTGTTCGCCAGGCAGGTCGCGCGGGCGCCTGATGCGACGGCACTGGTCTGCCAACAGCAGAGGCTGAGTTACGGGGAACTCGATGCCAGGGCCAACCAACTGGCGCAGCGCCTGGTGGCCCGAGGCGTGCAGCTCGAGTCCGGGGTCGGGTTGTTGATGCAGCGTTCCGTCGAATGGGTCATTGCTACATTGGCGGTGATCAAGGCCGGCGGCTTTTATGTGCCGTTGCGCGGCAGCGATCCACGAGAGCGCTGGCAACACATCGTTGACGAGGCGCGGTTGCGCATCCTGCTGGTCGATGAGACGCACAGCACAGTTGCGCTACCCGACGTCGAATTGATCGAGACGGTGACGAGCGGCACTGCGTTGCAGGGGATTTCGGCTGCCATCGACCGCCCGGACCAGGATACGCAAAGCCTGGCCTACCTCATGTACACCTCCGGCTCCACCGGTGAACCCAAGGGCATCGCGATCAGCCACGGCAATATCATCGCCCTGGCCCGCGACCAGCGCTGGAGTGCCGCAAAGCATCGTCGGGTATTGCTGCACTCGGCGCAGGCTTTCGATGCCTCCACCTATGAGCTGTGGACCACCTTGCTCAATGGGCACCAGGCAATCATCGTGCCGGGTGATGAGCTGGATGTGCCGAGCCTGACCCGTGCCATCGTCGAGCACGAAGTGACAAGCGCCTTCCTGACCTCGGGATTGTTCCGGTTGCTGGCTGAGGAGCACGTGGCGTCGCTGCAAGGCATCCAGGAGATCTTTACCGGCGGCGAAGCCATCTCCGGCGATGCGGTCCGGGCAGTTCGCGAGCGCTGGCCGTCTGTCGAGATATCGAATGTGTACGGGCCGACGGAGACCACCACCTTCGTCACCAGCCATCGGATTACCGATGCCGATGTTCCGTACGCTTGCGTTCCCATTGGTCTGGCGCTGGATAACGACCGACTGTATGTGCTGGACGAGCAACTGCAACCTGCGGCCATTGGTGCTCCTGGCGAGCTGTACATCGCAGGCAGTGGCCTGGCCCGTGGTTATCTGAAGCGTCCCGGGCAGACCGCGGATCATTTTGTGGCGGACCCGTTCGGCCCTCCGGGCAGCCGCATGTACCGCACCGGGGACATCGTTCGCTGGCGTCATGATGGGGAGCTGCTCTTTGTCGGGCGGGTTGACCAGCAGGTAAAAATTCGCGGTTTCCGGATCGAGCCGGGTGAAGTGGAAAGCGTCATCTGCACCCATACGCAGATCTCCCAGGCATTGGTCGTCGCCCGGGACAGTGCCCAGGGCGGCAAGCAGTTGGTGGCCTATGTGATCCCGGAACCGGGGCAGGTCTGCGAGGTGTCAGCGCTGATGGCCTACCTGAAGCAACAGCTGCCGGACTTCATGGTGCCCGCGGCGGTGATGACGCTGGCGGGGTTCCCGCTGACGGTAAACGGCAAGATCGACACCCGTGCATTGCCCGCGCCCCGGTTCGTCCCGCGACAGGCACAAGCGCCTCGCTCTCCCAGAGAGGAGCTGTTATGCGAGCTGTTCGCTTCGATTCTGCAACTGGGCCGTGTCGGCATCGACGATAACTTCTTCGAGATCGGTGGGCATTCGCTGCTGGCTGCCCGGCTGATGAATCGGGTCGCTGCCCGGCTGAATGTCCGGCTCGGTATCCGCGCCCTGTTCGAGGCGCCCACAGTTGCCTTGCTCGCCCGGCGCCTGGAAGACGAGGTGCACGACCGCTCGCTGGATGTATTGTTGCCGCTCAAGCGTGAAGGTCAAGACAAGCCCTTGTTCTGTCTGCATCCGGGAGGCGGCCTGGGCTGGTCGTATGCGGGGTTGATCCCTTATCTGGGCGACCATCCGCTGTATGCCCTCCAGGCACGCCGGCTGAGCACCGGGGAGGCTCCGCTTTCTCTGGAGGCAATGGCCCGGGATTACCTGGAGCAGATTCGCCGCGTGCAGCCCCATGGGCCCTATGCCTTGCTCGGGTGGTCGTTCGGCTGCCATCTGGCGCACCAGGTCGCGACCTTGCTGCAGCAGCAGGGCGAAAGCGTATCCTTCCTGGCGTTTCTCGATGGCTATCCGATATGGCATTTGTACCAGCAGATGGAGCGCAGCGATAAGGAGAGCCTCAGGGCGTTGTTCGAGTCACTGGGGGGTGGGGCGCCCGGGCCGGGCGAGGAACTGACCATCGCCAGCCTGAAACTGCGGCTGACACGCAGCGAGCACCCTCTGGCCAGCTACGAGGCGTCGTTGTTCGAGCGAATCCTTGCCGAGTTCCGTGATGCGCCGCGTTTGTTGCGAAGTTTTTCACCGGATCTGTTCAACGGACGTCTGTTGTTTTTCAAGGCGCTGATCCTGGATGAGGGGGGCATGTCGCACGATCCGCAAGGCTGGCAGGCGCATGTCGCCGACGGGATCACTGTGCATGAGATCGACTGCAGCCATGAAAACATGCTGGGCCCACAGGCCCTGAGCATCATCGGCCCGACGCTACAGCAGGCTCTGCAGGCCATGGAGCGTTGATGTTCGCCCGGTACACCAGCTTGATCTACAGTCATCGGAAGTCTTGGAGCGTGCTCTGTTGAGCCCGCCAGTGGGGGGGCGCCCCAGGGCGCACCCTGATGGTGCTTTTTCGCTCAGGACAGGGTTTGGCCCACCTGTTGCCTGCCAATGACCGAATATGTCGCAGCACCGCAAGCAGCGGGCTTGCCGCACTCGTTAAGCTGCGCAACGGATGAGCACCTGTAAAGGCATTGCCCGACGGTACCTGGGCAGTCGTTTTTGCAGATGCCCCTCCGGGAACGGTGAATGTGACCTGAGCGTCTCGTACAGCTTCACCACCCTGTCATCCTGCGACCTCTGCCCGAGATCCAGGAGCAGGATGACCGACACCCCCAAGGGGGATTGCATGCGACGCTTTCATCAATAACAAGCCCAAGCGGAGTACCACAGATGGCGTTCTTCACCGCAGCCAGCAAGGCCGACTTCCAGCACCAACTGCAAGCGGCACTGGCGCAGCACATCAGTGAACAGGCACTGCCACAAGTGGCGCTGTTCGCTGAACAATTCTTCGGCATCATTTCTCTGGACGAACTCACCCAGCGTCGGCTGTCCGACCTGGCGGGCTGCACCCTTTCTGCCTGGCGCCTGCTTGAGCGCTTCGACCACGCGCAACCGCAGGTGCGCGTCTACAACCCCGATTACGAACGTCATGGCTGGCAGTCGACCCACACCGCGGTCGAAGTGCTGCACCATGACCTGCCGTTCCTGGTGGACTCGGTCCGCACCGAGCTGAACCGTCGCGGCTACAGCATCCACACCCTGCAGACCACCGTGCTGAGCGTGCGTCGCGGCAGCAAGAACGAGCTGCTGGAAATCCTGCCCAAGGGCACCCAGGGCGAAGGCATCCTGCAAGAATCGCTGATGTATCTGGAGATCGACCGCTGCGCCAACACCGCCGAGCTCAATGTGCTGAGCAAGGAGCTGGAGCAGGTGCTCGGCGAAGTGCGCGTCGCCGTCGCCGATTTCGAGCCGATGAAAGCCAAGGTCCAGGAACTGATCGATGGCATCGGCAACAGCCAGTTCGAGATCGACGCCGATGAAAAGGGCGAGATCAAGAGCTTCCTGGAATGGCTGGTGGGCAACCACTTCACCTTCCTCGGCTACGAAGAGTTCGTGGTGCGCGAGGACCAGCACGGCGGCCATATCGAGTACGACCAGGACTCCTTCCTCGGCCTGACCAAGCTGCTGCGCGCCGGCCTCACCGTCGACGACCTGCGCATCGAAGACTACGCCGTGAACTACCTGCGCGAACCGACGCCGCTGTCGTTCGCCAAGGCCGCTCACCCAAGCCGCGTGCACCGTCCGGCCTACCCGGACTACGTGTCGATCCGCCAGATCGATGCCGACGGCAACGTGATCAAGGAATGCCGCTTCATGGGCCTGTACACCTCGTCGGTGTACGGCGAAAGCGTGCGGGTGATTCCTTATATCCGCCGCAAGGTGGAAATCATCGAGCAGCGCTCCGGCTTCCAGGCCAAGGCGCACCTGGGCAAGGAGCTGGCCCAGGTCCTCGAAGTGCTGCCCCGCGACGACCTGTTCCAGACCCCGGTCGACGAGCTGTTCAGCACCGTGATGTCGATCGTGCAGATCCAGGAACGCAACAAGATCCGCGTATTCCTGCGCAAGGACCCGTACGGTCGTTTCTGCTACTGCCTGGCCTATGTGCCGCGCGACATCTATTCCACCGAAGTGCGGCAGAAGATCCAGCAGGTGCTGATGGATCGCCTGAAGGCCACCGACTGCGAGTTCTGGACCTTCTTCTCCGAGTCCGTGCTGGCGCGTGTGCAACTGATCCTGCGGGTCGACCCGAAGAACCGCATCGACATCGACCCGCTGCTGCTGGAAAAAGAAGTGGTACAGGCCTGCCGCAGCTGGCAGGACGACTACGCCGCACTGACTGTCGAAAGCTTCGGCGAAGCCCACGGCACCAACGTCCTGGCCGACTTCCCGAAAGGCTTCCCGGCCGGCTACCGCGAGCGCTTCGCCGCGCATTCGGCGGTGGTCGACATGCAACACCTGTTGAGCCTGTCCGAGGCCAACCCGCTGGTGATGAGCTTCTACCAGCCGCTGACCCAGTCCATCAGCCAGCCGCTGCTGCACTGCAAGCTGTACCACGCCGATACCCCGCTGGCGCTGTCCGACGTGCTGCCGATCCTGGAAAACCTCGGCCTGCGCGTGCTCGGCGAGTTCCCGTATCGCCTGCGTCACGCCAGCGGCCGTGAGTTCTGGATCCACGACTTCGCCTTCACCGCGGCCGAAGGCCTGAACCTGGATATCCAGCAGCTCAACGACACCCTGCAGGACGCCTTCGTCCATATCGTGCGTGGCGATGCCGAGAACGATGCGTTCAACCGCCTGGTGCTGACCGCCGGTCTGCCATGGCGCGACGTCGCGCTGCTGCGTGCCTACGCCCGTTACCTGAAGCAGATCCGCCTGGGCTTCGACCTGGGCTACATCGCCAGCACCCTGAACAACCACACCGATATCGCCCGCGAGCTGACCCGGTTGTTCAAGACCCGCTTCTACCTGGCGCGCAAGCTCACCGGCGATGACCTGGAAGACAAGCAGCAACGCCTGGAGCACGCGATCCTCACCGCTCTGGACGATGTCCAGGTGCTCAACGAAGACCGCATCCTGCGTCGCTACCTGGACCTGATCAAGGCCACCCTGCGGACCAACTTCTACCAGACCGACGCCAACGGCCATAACAAGTCGTACTTCAGCTTCAAGTTCAACCCGCACCTGATTCCCGAGCTGCCCAAGCCAGTGCCGAAGTTCGAGATCTTCGTCTACTCGCCGCGCGTCGAAGGCGTGCACCTGCGTTTCGGCAACGTCGCTCGCGGTGGCCTGCGCTGGTCCGACCGCGAGGAAGACTTCCGCACCGAAGTCCTCGGCCTGGTAAAAGCCCAGCAAGTGAAGAACTCGGTGATCGTGCCGGTAGGCGCCAAGGGCGGTTTCCTGCCGCGCCGCCTGCCACTGGGCGGCAGCCGGGACGAGATCGCGGCCGAGGGCATCGCCTGCTACCGCATCTTCATCTCCGGCCTGCTGGACATCACCGACAACCTGAAGGACGGCGCCCTGGTGCCGCCGGCCAACGTGGTGCGTCACGACGACGATGACCCGTACCTGGTGGTCGCGGCGGACAAGGGCACCGCGACCTTCTCCGACATCGCCAACGGCATCGCCATCGACTACGGCTTCTGGCTGGGCGACGCGTTCGCTTCCGGCGGTTCCGCCGGCTACGACCACAAGAAGATGGGCATCACCGCCAAGGGCGCGTGGGTCGGCGTGCAGCGCCACTTCCGCGAGCGCGGCATCAACGTCCAGCAAGACAGCATCACCGTGGTGGGCATTGGCGACATGGCCGGCGACGTGTTCGGCAACGGCTTGCTGATGTCCGATAAGCTGCAACTGGTCGCGGCCTTCAACCACCTGCATATCTTCATCGACCCGAATCCGGATCCGGCCACCAGCTTTGCCGAACGCCAGCGCCTGTTCGACCTGCCGCGTTCGGCCTGGAGCGACTACGACACCAGCATCATGTCCGAAGGCGGCGGCATTTTCTCGCGCAGCGCGAAGAGCATCGCCATCTCGCCACAGATGAAAGAACGCTTCGACATCCAGGCCGACAAGCTGACCCCGACCGAGCTGCTCAACGCCTTGCTCAAGGCGCCGGTGGACCTGTTGTGGAACGGCGGTATCGGTACCTACGTCAAGGCCAGCACTGAAAGCCACGCCGATGTCGGCGACAAGGCCAACGATGCGCTGCGGGTCAACGGCAACGAGTTGCGCTGCAAGGTGGTGGGCGAGGGCGGCAACCTCGGCATGACCCAGCTGGGTCGTGTGGAGTTCGGCCTTAATGGCGGCGGTTCCAACACCGACTTCATCGACAACGCCGGTGGCGTGGACTGCTCCGACCACGAAGTGAACATCAAGATCCTGCTCAACGAAGTGGTGCAGGCCGGCGACATGACCGACAAGCAACGCAACCAGTTGCTGGCGAGCATGACCGACGAAGTCGGTGGCCTGGTGCTGGGCAACAACTACAAGCAGACCCAGGCCCTGTCCCTGGCGGCCCGTCGCGCCTTCGCGCGGATCGCCGAGTACAAGCGCCTGATGAGCGACCTGGAAGGCCGTGGCAAGCTGGACCGCGCCATCGAGTTCCTGCCGTCGGAAGAGCAGCTCAACGAGCGCGTCGCCGCTGGCCACGGGCTGACCCGTCCGGAACTGTCGGTGCTGATCTCCTACAGCAAGATCGACCTCAAGGAACAGCTGCTCAACTCCCTGGTACCGGACGACGACTACCTGACCCGCGACATGGAAACCGCGTTCCCGCCGACCCTGGTCAGCAAGTTCGCCGAAGCCATGCGCCGTCACCGCCTCAAGCGCGAAATCGTCAGCACCCAGATCGCCAACGACCTGGTCAACCACATGGGCATCACCTTCGTGCAACGCCTGAAGGAGTCCACTGGCATGAGCCCGGCCAATGTGGCGGGCGCCTATGTGATCGTGCGTGACATCTTCCATCTCCCGCACTGGTTCCGCCAGATCGAAGCCCTGGACCACCAGGTCTCGGCCCAGGTGCAGTTGGAGCTGATGGACGAGCTGATGCGCCTTGGCCGTCGCGCCACCCGCTGGTTCCTGCGCAGCCGTCGCAACGAGCAGGATGCCGCGCGGGACGTCGCGCACTTCGGTCCGCACCTGGCGGCGCTGGGCCTCAAGCTCGACGAACTGCTGGAAGGCCCGACCCGCGAAGGCTGGCAGACCCGCTACACCGCCTACGTCGAAGCCGGCGTGCCCGAGCTGTTGGCGCGCATGGTGGCAGGTACCACCCACCTGTACACCCTGTTGCCGATCATCGAGGCCGCGGATGTCACCGGGCACGACGCCGCCGATGTGGCCAAGGCCTACTTCGCCGTGGGCAGCGCCCTGGACCTGCCGTGGTACCTGCAGCAGATCAGCGATCTGCCGGTAGCCAACAACTGGCAGGCCCAGGCACGCGAAGCCTTCCGCGACGACGTGGACTGGCAGCAACGGGCGATCACCATCTCGGTCCTGCAAATGGCCGACGCGCCGGAAGACATGGAAGCCCGCGTGGCCCTGTGGCTGGAGCAGAACCAGAGCATGGTCGAGCGCTGGCGCGCGATGCTGGTGGAAATCCGTGCCGCCAGCGGCACCGACTACGCGATGTACGCGGTGGCCAACCGCGAACTGCTGGACCTGGCCATGAGCGGTCAATCGGGCCTTGTAGCGGCGGCCTGATCGAGCGGTAAATGAAAAGCCCCGTATCGCGAGATACGGGGCTTTTTTCATGGCCTCACGAAATGTTGTAGCCGCTGCCGCAGGCTGCGATCGAGCGGAACGCTCGCGAGGGGCTCAAGGTCCTGCGGCAGCGGCTACAAAAAAACGCGGCTTCTGTAGGAGCGAAGCTTGCTCGCGATCCGCGGCCAGGCGCTTACTGCTTCAACGGCGTCAGCACCTCATCCTTGGCGTCCTTGAGCACGAACACCAGCAGCCTGGCCGGTTTGCTGGCGCTGGCGTTGGCCGACACCGGGTGCTGCGAGCCGGCCGGTTCGTACCAGGATTCGCCCGCCTTGTAGGTGATGGCCGGCTCGTCGTTGACCCTTGAGGTGATCTCGCCTTCGAGCACATAGGCCAGGGCCGCGCCCTTGTGCATGTGCGGCACCGTGGCCTGGCCCGGCGCGTAGTCGACGGTGAGCATCAGCGCGGTCTTGCCCGGCAGGTTGCTCAGGGCATGTTCCTGGAGGATCTTGAGTTTCTCCTGGCCGTACCCCGGGTCATGGGCGGCGGCGCCCAGGGAGGTGAGCAGGGTCAGGCCGGCGAGGGCGCAGGTCAGGGCAGCAAGGGTCTTCATGGTCGGTTTCTCCGGTGCGGAAGGGGCCGGCTCAAGGTAAGCCCGCTGGCGCGACCGGCCTATAACCAATCCCGGCAAAGAAGCGCAGACCAATGCCTCAGTGTTCGAAGTCGAGGGCGCAGGCCAGGCGGCTGGCCAGCAGGTCGATGAAGCCCTGGGCTGCCGGCAGATGGAAATGCGCCTGCATCTCGGCCGTCGAGCGCCACTGGCCGCGCACGGTCCAATGCCGGGGATCTTCGACGCTGCGGCGAGCGGTGTACTCCAGGCACCCCGGGGCCTCGCGCAGGGCGGCGAGGAGTGTTGTCAAATGCTGGTCAAATTCATCCGAACGGCCTTGGGCGGCTCGGATCTGCACGATATTGATGGCTGGACTGGACATCTCGAACCCTCCACGACCTGTAGCCGCTGCCGCAGGCTGCGATCGGCTTGGGCGGCACTCCGACGTAGCAGGTGCAGGATCTCAAGATCGCAGTTGCAGTCACGGCGTTTGCTGGAGGCTCAGAATAGCGCCAGGAGATTGCAAGGAAAATAACCAATCCCCGGGAAAAGCCCGGGGCCAATCAGGCAATCTGTTGCAGGATGTCACGCACCTTGTCCAGGGCCGGGTCGATGTCCAGGGTCTCGATGGCGCCAAAGCCGATGAACAGCCCGTCCCTGGCCGGCTCCTGATAATAGAAGCCGTGCAGCGGGTAGAGCCCGACCTCGACCTTCTTCGCCAGCTCCAGCAACAGCGGGATGTTCACCGGCACCTTGCACAGCGCCGCCATGTGGAAGCCGGCGGTGGACGGCACCGCCTGCAGCCAGGGCGAGAGGTCGCCGTTCAGGCGTTGCAGGATGCGCTCGCGGCGCCCGGCGTACACCGTGTGGCAGCGGCGGATGTGCTTGAGCAGGTAACCCTCGGCGATGAACTTGGCCAGCGCCCATTGCGGCAGGGTCGAGGTGTGGCAGTCGGTGAGGCGCTTGGCCTTGATCGCCGCGCCGAGAATCGCCGGCGGCAGCACCGCGTAGCCCAGGCGCAGCTGCGGCAGCATGGTCTTGGAGAAGGTCCCGACATAGGCCACAGCACCACGTTTATCCAGGCTCTGCAGGGCGTCGGTGGGTCGCCCCTCGTAGCGGAACTCGCTGTCGTAATCGTCCTCGATGACGATCGCCCCCAGCTCCCGCGCCCGCTCCAGCAGGGCCTCGCGACGGGCCTGGCTCATGGGCATGCCCAGGGGGAACTGATGGGACGGGGTGACGTAGATCAGCCGCACGCCGTCGGGAATCCGCTCGACCTGGATGCCTTCATCATCCACCGGCACGCCGATCACCGTCGCGCCCTGGGCGCTGAACAGCAGGCGCGCCGGGGTGTAGCCGGGGTCTTCCATGGCCACCAGGCTGCCGGGTTCCAGCACCACCCGGGCAATCAGGTCCAGGGCCTGTTGCGCGCCGTTGCAGACCACGATGTCGGCGTCGCTGCAGGCCACGCCGCGAGAGAACGACACATGCCCGGCAATCGCATGGCGCAGCGCCGGCAGGCCTTCCGGCTGGCTGTAGAAACCGCCGCTCTGGGCGATCCGCCGCAGGGCGTCCTGGGTGCAGCGCCGCCATTCTTCCTGGGGGAACTGATTGCGGCTGGTGGCGCCGCCGATGAACTCGTAGCGCGAGGTGCCTTCCAGGGTCGGATGGCGCAGGGGCGTGGGCAGCTCGCGCCATTTTTCCAGGCTCTGCGCGCAGGCCAGGTCGGCGGCGCTCTGCTTGGCTTCGGCCTTCACCGGCCGGGCATTGACGAAGGTGCCGCGGCCGATCCTGCCGATCAGGAAGTTCTCATAGGTCAGCAGGCTGTAGGTGTCCGACACCGTCTTGCGCGAGATCCCCAGTTGCTCGGCCAGCAGGCGGCTCGGCGGCAACTGGGCACCCGCCGCCAGTCGCCCGGATTCGATGGCGGCGCGCAGTTGCCGATACAGCTGGTCGGCCAGGTCCTTGCGCCCGTTGATGACGACATGCAGTTCCATCGATGACATTCCAAAACGATCAGTGCCCGCCAGATTACCCGCCCGGCCGGGTTTGGTGTAGCGGGCCGATAGGGGGATCGGCCTGAGATCCGGGCGCGTACTGCGATAAGCCCGCAGGGCTTCGGCGGTATCAAGTCCGGCACAGGTCCCGGTGGACTGCCGATAAACCCGCGGATTGGCTATAGGGACAGCCCGGCACGGCCCTTAGGCTAGGAAGAACACAAACGAACGCTCAGGGTGACCCCGATGGAACCCCGCCTGGACTACTACAGCGCCTCGCCGGAAGCCCTCAAGGGCCTGCTGATGCTCGAGGCAGAAACCTTCGGCCTGTCCATCGAGAAGCCGTTGCTGGAGCTGATCAAGATCCGCGTCTCGCAACTCAATCACTGCGCGTTCTGCACCGACATGCACGCGGTGCAGGCGCGCCAGAACGGCGAGAGCGAGCGGCGCCTGTACGCCCTGAGCGTGTGGCGCGACTCGGGGTTGTTCAGCCCGCGGGAACGCTCGGCCCTGGCCTGGAGCGAGTCGGTGACCCTGTTGTCCGACCCTGCGGTGCCGGATGAATTGTTCCAGGCGGTGCACGGCGAGTTCAGCGAGCGCGAGCTGGTCGACCTGACTGTCGCGGTAGCCGCCATCAACTGCTGGAACCGCCTCGCCGTGGCGTTCCGCCAACAGCCCAGCATTTAGCCCAGATATCTTTCAACCCAAGCAAGGTAATGCTCAATGAAACTGCTGCACGTCGATGCCAGCTCCAAAGGCGAACGCTCCAACTCCCGTGCCCTGGGCCGCTACTTCATCGAACGGCTACAAGGCCAGGGCGTCGACCTGGAGATCGACTACCTGGACCTGGCGGTGGATACGCCGCCCCACGTCAGCGAGGCCTTCGCCATCGCCACCTACACCGCTGCCGATGCCCGCACGCCGCAGATGCGCCAGACCCTGGCGGCCTCGGATGCCTTGTGCCAGCGGGTGATGGACGCCGATGCCTGCCTGTTCGCCATGCCGATGTACAACTGGTCGATGCCTTCGACCTTCAAGGCTTTTATCGACAGCATCACCCGCACCGAGCTGACCTACCTCAATACCCCGGACGGCATCGTCGGCCAGCTGACCCGGCAGAAGGTGCTGTTCCTCACCAGCCGTGGCGCCGACCTGCGCCCGGGCAATCCCATGGCCTGGATGGACGCGTTGACCCCGGCGCTGAAGGCCGCCTTTGCCTTTATCGGTGTGCAGAACCCAGTGTTCGTCGATGCCCAGCCGCTGCAATTCGCCAACCCCGAAGCCCGCGAGGAAGCCCTGCAACGGGCCCGGGCGGAGCTGGATGGCGTGGCCTGGCAGTGGGCGGCGTAGACGGCTTTGCCGTCTATCGCGGGCAAGCCTCGCTCCTACAGAAGAAGACCTGCTGCTTCTCTCGGAGCGACCGGTCGACGCTCGATTGCCCGCGACAGGGCCCGAACGGCCAACGCAAGAACCTAAGGCCGCTGCGGCTTCACCGAAGTGCCGAAGGTATTGCCCATCCGCGTGCTGGTGGCGGCCGGGGTCGACAGGCCCATCTGGTTTGGCGGGCGCTTGTGGATCGGCACCTGCATGGCTTCCTGATTCTTCTGTTCGGCCTTGGCGCCGTCGGGGTTGTTGCCCATCTGCTTGCTCAGGCAGCCGTAGTCCGGGGCCTTGTAGCCTCCCACGCTGACGTCGACACAACCCGCGCCGAGCTTTTCGCCAGAAGCAGCAGTGGGCGTTTCGCCAGGCGTGGCGGCATGGCCGGCCAGCGGCAGGGCGCCGAGCATCAGGCTGGCGACAAGGGTGCAAAGCTGTTTCATCGGGGGCCTCCTGGCGGGCCCGGGAGGGGCCGTTGCGGTCCTTGAGTGTAGAGCAAGGCGGGTGGCGAAAAAGTGATGGTTTTTTTGCGGGTGCCGTAACACCAGATTCATAAACTGGCCTCAGGATGACGGTTTTCAGGGACAGGTCAGCCGTGCAGCGACGCCGAGCAAAGGTCGGGTATCGGTCTTTCTTTCACGCGGGGTTCGCGCGCTGGGGGCTTGCGCTGCTGTTGGCGCTGGCTGCCTCGGGCGGGTTGTGGGCGGCACCATCTGCACCGCCAATGGTGGATCCGCACCGGCTGCTGGACCTGGACATCGCCGCGCAAGACCTGGCCGAAGCGCTTGAACTGTTCAGCCGCTCGACCGGGATGGCGGTGCTGGTGGATCGCGAGCTGACCCGAGGGCGCCGCTCGGTACGGGTCCAGGGGCGCTACAGCGCCCGGGATGCCCTGAGTCGCCTGCTGACAGGAAGTGGTTTGATGGCCCGTTACGCCCGTTCCGATGCCTTTACCTTGCAAGTCGCCCAGCTCAGCGATGCGCCTGCCCCCAAGGGCGCGGGCGGCAACGCCGGGGCCAGCGACAGTTTCGCCAGTGCCCTGCAACACGCGGTGGAGGCCGGCCTGTGCCGTTCGGAACTGACCCGGCCGGGTCGCTATCGGGCGGTGCTGCAACTGTGGATCGACCGTGGCGGGCATATCGAGCACAGCCGCCTGGTCACCACCACCGGCGATCTGCGGCGCGACGAGGCGCTGGTGCAGAGCCTGAGCGAGACCTGGGTCGAACGGCCCGCGCCGAGTTCGCTGCGCCAGCCAGTGACCTTGCTTCTGATACCCGACAGCGCAGGAAAACGCATGGATTGCAGACAACGCCAAGGAGCCTCCGGGGCATGAAGAATACCGGGCACAGTGCGATGGTCAGGCTGTTCCTGACCTCCTACGACGACTTCAAGCTGCGTCTGCGCCGGCGCCTGGGCTCGGAAGACCTGGCCAACGATGTGCTGCACGAAACCTACCTGCGGGTCGACCGTATGGAAGAGCCGCCGAACCTGGCCCAGCCCAATGCCTACCTCTATCGCATGGCCCTGAACATCGCCGCCGACCGCCGCCAGGCCGACGCCCGGCTGCTCACCGGCAGCGAGGTCGAGGAACTGCTGCAGATCAGCGACGAAGCCCTGGACCCGTCGCGGGTGGTGGGCGGGCAGAAGGAAATCCAGTCGCTGCTCAAGGCGCTCTACGAACTGCCGGCGCGCCGGCGCAAGATATTTATCGCCGCGCGCCTGGAGGAGGCGCCGCACCTGGAAATCTCCCAGCGCTTCGGCATTTCGACACGGATGGTCGAGAAGGAAATCAAGGCGGCCCTGGGCCACTGCGCCTCGCGCCTTGAAAGAAAAGTGATTCAGCGGTTCGGTCCCGGCGCCGGAAAACCGTCCTAGTCACTAAAGGCCCCGATTAATCCGTGAGTACCCGCACGCTTGAACATCTTTAGCATCTCCACTTCTCGGGCGACACCGGACCACCGGCTGCGCAACGAGGCCCAGGACTGGCTGCTCCTGCTGACCTCGGGGCGGGCCACCGCGGCCGATGCCCGGGCCTTGCAGCAGTGGTGCGAACAGAGCCCGCAGCATGCCGAGGCCTTCGAGCAGGCCAAGTTGCTGTGGCACAGCCTGAAACCGGCCGCCGAACAATGCCAGCAGCAGACCCCGCCGCGGCGCTTCGGGCGCCGGGCCTTTCTCGGCGGGGCGCTGGCGGCCTCGGTGGCGCTGGTGGCGGTGCGGGTCTCGGTGCCCGGAGGTTTTGCCGGGCTGAGCGCCGACTACCGCACCGAGGTCGGCGAACAACGCCGGGTCGAGCTGGAGGACGGCCTGAGCCTGGAGCTCAACACCCAGACCCGCATCAGCCGGCGCGAGCTGGCGCAAGGCGGGCAGGGCATCGAACTGCTCGAAGGCGAGGTCGAGGTCTCGAGCCAGCGCGCGTTGCCGGTGCGGGTCCAGGCCGGCAACGGCTGGATGAGCGCTTCCCAGGCGCGCTTCAATGTGCGCAATACCAACCACAGCGTCTGCGTGACCTGCATCGATGGCGCGCTGCAGGTCGAGGTCGCGGGCCGGCTGATCCGCCTGGACAGCGGTCGCCAGTTGACCTACGACAGCCGCCAGGTCGGCGAGCCGACGGCGGTGGACCCGACGGCGGTGATCGCCTGGCGCGAGCAGGTGCTGGTGTTCGACAACGCCACCCTCAACACCGTGATCGACGAGATCAACCGCTACCGCCCGGGCATGCTAGTGCTGCTCAACGCCGAGCTGGGCAAGCGCAAGGTGCAGGCGCGTTTCAACCTCAACCAGCTGGCCGGCGTGGCCCTGCTGATCCGCGACGCCTACGGCGCCAAATGCACCGAGTTGCCGGGCGGTGTGGTGTTGTTGAGTTGAAGCGCAAAACCGGTAGGCGCGAAGCTGGCTCGCGATAGCGTCCGTTCAGGCCAACCGCGTTGCCTGGATCGCGGGCAAGCCTCGCTCTTACAGAATCACTGTCGACCCAATCCCGCGTAACTGTTGCGTTAACGTGCGTTGCCGCTGTGTAGCCGCTGCGCTCGGCAGCGGCTACAGGTGCGGCTTCCAGCCCGGCGCGGCAATCACTCCAACGGCCCCAGCACCTGGCGATAACGCTCTTCACCCTGGGGCGTTTGCCGCACCAGGCGGATTTCCAGGCCCGGCGGATTCTCCTTGCGGTTGCCGCTGAGCTGGCGCCAGCCCTTGTCCCGATCCCAGACCCGCAGCTGCAAGTCGCTGACGTGCTCCAGCACCGCCACGCCGTTTTTCGGCGCGGGCAGCGGATAGCGATCGCGGGCCGGCGCCGCCGCGCGGTACAGGGTGTCGCCCTTGAGCCACCAGCGCACCCGTTGCAGGCCCTCGCCGGGCGTCGCCGCGGTGCGGATCACATCCAGGCGGAAGGTGCCGCCGTCGGCGCTGCGCACGGTCAGGGTCGGCGGCACATCGCTGGCTTCGGCATCGCTTCCCGCCGGCACCGGCTCCATCAATTCCACGCTGGCCCGCAGCGCCACGTCCCGTTCCAGCTGGTGCAGGGTGCGCAGCAGTTCCTCGGTCTGCTCGCTGCTGGCCTGCAAGTGGCTGTCGGCCCGGCTGACGCTGTCCAGCCCGCGCCAGGCGATGACGCTGACCACTGCCATCAGCAGGATCGCCACCATCACCTCGATCAGGGTAAAGCCGCCTTGCCGCTGGTTGGTCCGTGCCCTCATGGCTGTGCCACCACCCGTACCACGCCGGTGGCGGTGCGCTGCACCGTCAGGCTGTGCTGGCCGTCGGACAGATGTACCTGCAGCGGCGCGTCGATCCATTCGGCGTTGAGCACCAGCCGCGGGCCGGGCTCGATGCGCACTTTGATCGACGAACTTTCCCAGGGCCGCGGGCGTAGCTGCGGGTCGTCCTTGAACTGATCGAGGCCGCGGCCGTCGTCGCTGGGCCGGCTGAAGGCGAAGCCCTTGGCGTCCGCGCGCCAGCTGATGGGCCGGCCATCCACCCGCGCCTCGGCCTGGGCCACCTGGAGCAGCTGCGCCAGGCGCTCGGCATCCTTGCGCAGGCCCTGCAGCGGGTCGGGGCGGATGCTCAGGCTGATGGCGGCGCTGGCGATCCCGATGATCACCAGCACCACCATCAGCTCGATCAGGGTGAAGCCCTGTTGTCGGGATGGGGTCATGGGGCGCGCCTCCTGTGCGTCGGTTTTCATCCTGCCGGGTGAATGTGAAATAAAAACGTGACCATTGCGCGCTAGGCTGCGAAGACGGACAAACAGGAGGTCCTTGCCATGGCATTCGTCCATCGATTTTCCCCGCCGCAGTTGGTGCAGTCCGTGGCCCTGCTGGCGATCGTGGCCGGGGTGGCGACCTGGTCGTCGCTGCTGCTGACCCCCGCCGAGTCCCACACCCCGCAGGCGCCGCCGCAAGCCCTGGCCGCCCAGGCCCAGAGCCCGGCGCAGCAGTGGTTTTCCAACCAGCCGCTGGCGCTGGACATCAAGGTCACCGGGCTGATGGCCAGCCCCCGCGGCGCGGTGGCGATTCTCAGCCTCAACGACGCGCCGCCGCGCAGCTTCCTGGTGGGCGAGCGCCTGGCCCAGGGCGTGCAACTGGTGGCCATCGAGGGCGACGGGGTGGTGATCGAGCGCGGCGGCGAGCGCTCGCGGCTGGATGTCGGCAAGTTGCCGGAGAGCCCGGCGCTGCCGGTATTGACCCGACAATGAGACGACGGCCAGGCGCGGCCGATTGAGGCACGATTGCCCGTGATGGGCTGAAGCGCGCTGCGTTTATCCAGCAATAGGCGAGTGTCGTTGAGGGGCATCGCGAGCAAGCTTCGCTCCTACAGAGTCCCTTGGCCTTAACGATTGGGATTTTTCGGCACCCGCGCGACCAGGGTGTCCAGGCGCGCCAGGGGCGGGGCCTCGCGGCTGCGGTCGAGGACCCGCACGCTGACCCTGGACAGCCGCGGATCGGGGCTGGGGGCGATGTTCTGCTCGCAGCGCAGCTTGAGCCGGCCCTGGTCGCACTCGATGTTCTTGGTCCCGGGCGGCAGGCGGCCTTCCAGGCGCACTTCCGCCAGGCGCGACTGGGCCGCCAGCAGGGCGATGGATCTATCCCGCAGCAAACCATTGCTCTGGGTCATCAACCCGGCCACGCGGATCGCCGCCGACATGGCCACGGCAATGATTGCCAGCGCCACCAGCACCTCGATCAGGGTGAAGCCCCGTTGTTGGGTGGCTGGCCGTCTGGCGGGTCGTTCGGGTAGTGGCTGGCGTGGCCGCGGCATGGACGTCTCGTGGCGCGAATGAAGGCTTGCAGCCTAACCGGCAAATTTGACCGATTGGCTACGGTCACTCCCGAGCAACGTCAATATCACTGACATATTTTCTTGCAACACTGCGCGACGAATCGAAATCAAGCCAAGGAACGTCGAGATGGATGTCGTGCGCTTCACGTCACACCCCCAGCCTCATCTTCAGCCCCGCCGCCCGCGCGGCCAGGGCGGTTTCACCCTGATCGAGATCATGGTGGTGGTGGTCATTCTCGGGATCCTGGCCGCGATGGTGGTGCCCAAGGTGCTCGACCGTCCGGACCAGGCCCGGGCCACCGCGGCCAAGCAGGACATCGGTGGGCTGATGCAGGCCCTCAAGCTCTATCGCCTCGACCACGGCACCTACCCGAGCATGAACCAGGGCCTGAAAGTGCTGGTGGAACGCCCGGCGGATGCCAAGAACAGCAACTGGCGCTCCTACCTGGAACGCCTGCCCAACGACCCCTGGGGCCGTCCTTACCATTACCTGAACCCGGGGGCCAACGGCGAAGTGGATGTGTTCTCCCTGGGGGCCGACGGCCAGCCAGACGGTGACGGCGTGAATGCCGATATCGGCTCCTGGCAGTTGTAAGCGCCGCCATGACAGCCCGTTCGCCGACAGCGGCGAAACAGCGTGGCATGGCCATTATCAGCGCCTTGTTGATCGCCGCCGTGGTGGCGGTGATCGCCGGCGGCATGCTGACCCGCCAGACCCTGTTCACCCGCGGGCTGGAAAGCGAGCAACTGCGGGTCCAGGGCAGCTGGCAGCTGCAGGGCGGCATGGAAGTCAGCCGCCAGCGCCTGTGGGAAGACCGCCAGCGCGACGTGCTGACCCGCCTCGACCAGAACTGGGCACGGCCGATCCAACTCGCGGCCCTGGGCCCGGGCGCCGGGCCGTTCGAGGGCCGGCTGGAGGACGAGCAGAGCAAGTTCAACCTGCGCAACCTGCTGGCCAACGACCGCCTCGACCCGTTGCAGATAGAGAATTTCCAGCGCCTGTGCGAACTGCTGGGGGTCAACGCGACCCTGGGCCAGCGCATCAGCCAGCGGGTGATTGCGTCCTACCCACGACTGTTGAGCCCGGAAGGCACGGCGCCGCCGGTCAATAGCGGTTTCCACAGCGGTCGCGACATTTCGCCCGAGGCCGCGCGCAAACCGCTGCCGGCCAAGCAGCCGATGCTGCGCAGCCTCGACGACCTGCTGGGGGTGAACGGCGTCGATGAAAAGCTGCTGGCGCGCCTGGAACCCTTTGTCACCATCCTGCCGGCCAATACCTGGGTCAACGGCAATACCGCCAGCGCCGAAGTGCTCGCCGCGACCGTGCCGGGGCTGGCGCTGCCACGGGCCAAGGCGCTGATCGCCGAGCGCGACAGCGGCCAGTGGTTCATCAACCAGGGTGACTTCATCAACCGCCTGCGCATGCCGCACGTACCGGCGGACGCGGTGCGGGTCGGCATCACCAGCGAGTGGTTCCGCCTGCAAGGCCAGGCCCGCGGCGAGCGGCGGCGGGTCAAGCTGCTGGCCTTGCTGCACCGCAGCGAAGACAACATGCCGCGGGTGATCTGGTCACGGGTGGGCGTATGAGCCGCTTGCGGGTCAGCCTGCCGCCCTTGCACACACTGACGGCCGAGAGCCGGGTGAGCTTCGCCCGGCTCCAGGCTAAAGAAGGCCAGGTCAAGGAAGCCGGCGAAGCCAGTCTGATGCAGTTGGGGCAGGTGCCCAAGGCGCCGGCCGTGGAGTGTTTCCTGCACCCCGAGGACAGCCTGCTGGCGAGCATCGAGCTGCCGGTCCTGGCGCCGGCCAAGGTCAGCGCGGCGGTGGCCTGTGCGGCCCAGGCGCTGATTCTCGGCCACAGCGACAGCATGTACGTGGCCCACAGCCCGCGCGACAGCGACGGCCAGGTGCACATCAGCTGGTTGCCACGCGAAACGCTGGCGCGGCTCGGCCAGGTGCTGGAGCAGGCTGGCCTGAAACTGCGCGGCCTGTACCCGGCGCCCTATGCCTTGCCGGTGCCGGTGGCGAGCCAGTTGACTGCCTGCCTGCAGGACCAGCACCTGCTGCTGCGTCATAGCCCGCAGCAGGGCAGTGTGCAGCCGCTGCCGGAGGACGCCTTGCAGGCCCTGCTGGCCAATGGTGCCGGGCTGCAATGGATAGGTGAGGCGGCCCCGCAAGGGGCGCTGGAGCAACTGCCGGACAGCTGTCGCTGGACCGGCCAAGCACCCGCCTGGGGCCTGCACGGCGGCGTGCAGAACAACAGCGCTCGCCAACAGGGCTGGGGCCGTGCCGCGGCACTGTGCGCGGCGGCGCTGGTGGTCTGGACCCTCGGCCTGAACCTTTACGCCGCGCGCCAGGCGGCCCAGGGCCAGCAGCTCAAGGCGCAGATGAGCCAACGGGTGCAGCAGGTGTTCCCGGAATTGCCGGTGATCCTCAACCCCCTGCAACAGGCGCGTCAGCAACTGGCTGCGCGCCAGAGCGGTGCCGGCGGCGACGCCCCGCAAAGCTTCAACAGCCTGGTGCAGCAGGCCAGCAACGCCATGCCTTTCGTGATTGGCGGAGTCGAGCAACTGAATTACCAGAACGGTGAATTGCAGCTGAGCCTGCTCAACGACACCCGCGTCCCCGCGCCCGACAGCGGCTGGCAGGGCCTGCTGACCCAGGCCGGGCTTGAAGCCAGCCCCAGCGACCAGGGCTGGACCCTGCGTGCGGCCACAGGCATGGCGACCGGCGCAGTGCCGATGGAAGCCGACGACAGCGAGGAAGACGAGGATGAATAAGCTGAGCCTTAGCCGTTACCGGCAGCGCTGGCAGCGTCAGGCCGCCCAGGCACAGCTGTACTGGAACGGCCTGGCCCTGCGCGAGAAACGCTTGCTGGCCGGCGCGGCGGCGGTGCTGGGTGGCTTGCTGGTATGGCTGGTGCTGATCGAGCCGGCGTTGAAAAAGATCGATTACTGGCAGGCCGAGATCCCCAAGCTGCGCTCCCAGTCCGAAGCCCTGGAGCTGGTGTTGCACCAGGCCGGCGGGCCCCGTGGCGGCGAGCCGGGGCAGAGCCTGGAGCAGTCCTTGCGCCAGACCCTGGATGCCGCCGGTTTGCAGGGGCTGTACCAGTTGCAGCTGGCGGGCGAGGGCGAATCCCAGGCCTGGCACTTGAGTTTTCAAGAGGCCCCGGCGGATGCCGTGGTCGGTTGGCTGCTGGGCAATCCCCGGCAGTTTTCCCTGGAAGTGGTGGAGGCCCGCCTGCAACGCGCGGGGCCGGCCGACATCGATGGCACGGCAGGCAAACTGTCCGGAACCGTTCGCATGGATCAGGCGCTTGGCGCTAAGGAAGCTTCATGAAGTGGTCAGGTTCTTTTTACGCCCGCCAATCGCGCAAGGCGCTGCCCTTGCTCCTGCTGGGACCGCTGGCCCTGGCGCTGGCGGCGTGCAGTAACAACAAGGAGCCACAGCCACCGTTGCTGGTGGACAGCGAACTGGGGCGGCCCCTGGGCGAGACCAATCGCAGTGGCGGCGACGTGGTGGCCGAGCGGGAGAGGGCCCAGGCACAACAGACCCAGCGTCCCAAATACCAGCATCCGATCAGCCGTGCGGGACGTGCTCCCGGTGCTCCCGCCGCCAGCGGCACGGTGGTACGCAATCCCCTGGGCGACCAGCCGGTGCGCCTGAATTTCGTCGACGTCGATATCCAGGCCGTGGTCCGGGCCTTGGCGCGTTCCACCGGCCAGCAGTTCCTGGTGGACCCGCGGGTCAAGGGCAACCTGACCCTGGTCAGCGAAGGCGAAGTGCCGGCCCACCAGGCCTACGACATGCTGCTGGCGGCCCTGCGCATGCAGGGCTTCAGCGTGGTGGACGTCGGCGGCGTGGCCCAGGTGGTGCCGGAAGCCGACGCCAAGCTGCTCGGCGGGCCGATCTACAACGCCGGCAAGCCGTCGGCCAACGGCATGCTGACCCGCACCTTCCGCCTGCAGTACGAAAACGCGGTGAACCTGATCCCGGTGCTGCGCCCGATCGTGTCGCCGAACAACCCGATCAACGCCTACCCGGGCAACAACAGCATCGTCATCACCGACTACGCCGAGAACCTCACCCGGGTGGCGCAGATCATCGAAGGCATAGACATTCCCAGTGCCCTGGACACCGACGTGGTGCCGGTGCAGAACGGCATTGCGGTGGACATCGCCGGCATGGTCTCCGAACTGCTGGAAACCCAGGGCGCCGACCCGACCCAGAAAGTCAGCGTGGTCGGCGACCCGCGCTCCAACTCGATCATCATCCGCACCGGCAGCCCCGAGCGCACCGAGCTGGCGCGCAACCTGATCTATAAGCTGGACAATGCCCAGAGCAACCCGAGCAACCTGCACGTGGTGTACCTGCGCAACGCCCAGGCCGGCAAGCTGGCCCAGGCCCTGCGCGGCCTGCTCACCGGCGAGAGCGACAGCGGCACCAGCGATAACGCGCGGGCCATGCTCGGCAGCATGGGCGGCATGAGCCAGGGCGGCAGTTCCAGCAGCGGCCAGAGCGGCAGCACCAGCTCCACCAGTGGCAGCTCCAGCCTCAGCGGCGGCAGTTCCGGCAGCGGTTATGCCCAGGGCGGCGGTTCCAGCAGCAGCCAGGGCGGCACCCAGGCGTCCGACCAGAACACTGCCTTCAGTGCCGGCGGCGTGACCATCCAGGCCGACGCCACCACCAACACCTTGCTGATTTCTGCGCCGGAACCTTTGTACCGCAACCTGCGGGAAGTCATCGACATGCTCGACCAGCGCCGCGCCCAGGTGGTGATCGAAAGCCTGATCGTCGAAGTCAACGAAGACGACGCCGCCGAATTCGGCGTGCAGTGGCAGACCGGCAATCTCGGTGGCAGCGGCATCATCGGCGGCGCCAACCTGGGCGGCAGCGGCCTCAACCTCAACGGCAAGACCAGCCTCGACGTGCTGCCCCAGGGCCTCAACGTCGGCCTGGTCAACGGCACCGTGGACATCCCCGGGATCGGCAAGATCCTCGACCTCAAGGTGCTGGCCCGGGCCCTGAAGAGCAAGGGCGGGAACAACGTGCTGTCGACCCCGAACCTGCTGACCCTGGACAACGAAGCGGCGAGCATCTTCGTCGGCCAGACCATTCCCTTCGTCACCGGCAGCTACGTCACCGGCGGGGGCGGCACCAGCAACAACCCGTTCCAGACCGTGCAGCGCGAAGAAGTCGGCCTGAAGCTGAATGTGCGGCCACAGATTTCCGAAGGTGGCACGGTCAAGCTCGACATCTATCAGGAAGTCAGCAGCGTCGACCAGCGCGCCTCGGTGCAGGCTGGTACCGTGACCAACAAACGTGCGATCGACACCAGCATCCTGCTCGACGACGGCCAGATCATGGTCCTCGGCGGCCTGCTGCAGGACGGCTACAGCCAGAGCAACAACGCGGTGCCGTGGCTGTCGACCCTTCCCGGGATCGGCGCGCTGTTTCGCAACGAAAGCCGCTCGACCAACAAGACCAACCTGATGGTGTTCCTGCGGCCCTACATCATTCGCGACAGTGCCGCGGGGCGCAGCATCACCCTCAACCGCTACGACTTCATGCGCCGCGCCCAGGGCGGCCTGCAGCCGGATCGCAGCTGGGCCATGCCGGACATGCAGGCGCCGCAATTGCCGACGGCGGAGCAGGGGGTGCCGGGGGCTGTGCCGGTGTCGTCGCCAGCGCCGAGAGCGAGAATCAAAGCGGTGCCGGTGCAATGATTGGTGTACATATCCGTTGCTGCGGTAACGGCTGCTTAGGGTTCTGCCCTTACGGCGGGTCACTTTTGGCAAACGCCCCAAAAGTAACCAAAAGGTCTCGCCCCTCCATTCGGCCCCTCGCTAAGGCTCGGGGTGCCCTCACTCCGGCATTGCTCCGGGGGCCCGCCGCCACAGGCCATCCATGGCCTTGGGCGGCTAGCGCGGCATCCCTGCCGCGCTACCCCCTACGCAACGCCTGCGTTCGGCCTCTGGGAAAGGGGCGGGTAGATCAAGAGCGAGAGCCACAGCAAGAGCAAGAGCAAGAGCAAGAGCAAGAGCCAAGCGCGTTTTACGCGCTTCTTGTAGCCGCTGCCGAAGGCTGCGATCGGGCGCGCAGCGCACGCCAAACCAGACGGCGCGGTGTTTCAGGCAGATCGAGGCGCATGGTTTTGCGTCTGCTTCGCAGCCGATCGCAGCCTGCGGCAGCGGCTACAGGGAACGTGTTCTCAGACAGGCCGGCAGGCAGGTCGCCTCGCATTGCTTTTGGTTTTCTTGCCCCGTCGGAAGGTGGAGTAGAGATTCTGCGCAATGGGCAACTCGGCAGGGATGCCGAGTTAGCCACCCCAGGCCGTGGATGGCCTGGGGCGGCGGCCCACGGAGCAGGACCGGAGCGAGGGAATCCGAGCCCTAGCGAGGACCGGACGCTTGGGGCAAGAGCCCTTTGGTTACTTTGGGCTGGGCCGGCTTCCGGCTTTTCCAAAGTGACCCGCCGTAAGGGCGGAACCGTCAGCGGCCTTGACCGCAGTAACGGATATATACACTCACTTCGCCGTAAGGGCGGAACCGCCAACGGCCGTTACCGCAGCAACGGATATGCACACGGCCCAGGCCAAGGCCCGGAGGCACTCCCATGAACCCACAGCTCCCTTATGCCTGGGCCAAATCCCAACGCATCCTCCTGCGTCACAGCGAGGAGGGCGCCGTACTCCTGGTTTGCCCCTCGACCCCCGGCTGGTCGATCAGCGAAGTGCGCCGCCAGTTCGGCCCGGCACGCCTGGAGCGGGTGCGCGACGAGGAACTCGACGGCCTGCTGGCCAGCGCCTATTCCGACACCGGCAGCGCCGCCGCGGTGGTCGGCGCCGCCGAGAACGAAGTCGACCTCGACCGACTGATGCAGGACATCCCGGAAATCACCGACCTGCTGGACACCCAGGACGGCGCGCCGGTGATCCGCATGATCAACGCCTTGCTGACCCAGGCCGCGCGGGACGAGGCCAGCGATATCCATATCGAGCCGTATGAAAGCCATTCGGTGGTGCGCTACCGGGTCGACGGCACGCTGCGTGACGTGGTCTCGCCGCGCAAGGCCCTGCATGGCGCGCTGGTGTCGCGGATCAAGATCATGGCCCAGCTCGACATCGCCGAAAAACGCCTGCCCCAGGACGGCCGCATCGCCTTGCGCGTGGCCGGGCGGCCCATCGATATCCGGGTGTCCACGGTGCCCACCGGCCATGGCGAACGGGTGGTGATGCGTCTGCTGGATAAACAGGCCGGGCGCCTGCAACTGGAAACCCTGGGGATGGACCCGCAGGTGCTGGGCAAGCTCGACCACCTGATCCGCCAGCCCCACGGCATCGTGCTGGTCACCGGCCCCACCGGCAGCGGCAAGACCACCAGCCTCTACGCCGCCCTGGCGCGGCTGGACGCCAGCACCAGCAACATCCTCACCGTCGAGGACCCGGTGGAGTACGACCTGCCGGGGATCAGCCAGATCCAGGTCAACGCCAAGATCGACATGACTTTCGCCCTGGCCCTGCGCGCGATCCTGCGCCAGGACCCGGACATCATCATGATCGGCGAGATCCGCGACCTGGAAACCGCGCAGATCGCCGTGCAGGCTTCGCTCACCGGCCACCTGGTGCTGGCGACCCTGCACACCAACGACGCGGTGTCGGCGGTCAACCGCCTGATCGACATGGGCGTCGAGCCGTTCCTGCTGGCCTCGTCGATGCTCGGGGTGCTGGCCCAGCGCCTGGTGCGCCGGCTGTGCCCGCACTGCAAGGAAGAAGACCCGACCGCCCCCGGCACCTGGCGCCCGGTGGGCTGCCCGGCCTGCAACCAGGTCGGCTATAGCGGGCGGACCGGCATCCACGAGCTGTTCTGCATCGACGACGACATTCGCAGCCTGATCCACCAGGGCGCCGACGAACAGGCGCTGCGCGCCGCCGCGCGCCGCGCCGGGATGTTCAGCATGCGCGAGGACGGCGAGCGCTGGGTGCGCAGCGGCGCCACCGCCCCTGAAGAAATCCTCCGCGTAACCCGGGACGCCTGATGAACCGTTATCGCTACGAAGCCGCCGACGCCCTCGGCAAGATCGAGTCCGGGCACCTGGAAGCCGACAGCCAGAGTGCCGCCTTCGGCGTGCTGCGCAGCCGTGGGCTGACGGCGCTGATGGTGCAGGTGGAGAGCAACACGCCCAAGGCCGGTGGCGGCGGCCTGTTCAGCGCCAAGCTGTCGGACAACGACCTGGCCTGGGCCACCCGCCAACTGGCCAGCCTGCTGGGCGCCAGCCTGCCGCTGGAGGCGGCGCTCAGCGCCACGGTGGAGCAGGCCGAACGCAAACACATCGCCCACACCCTCAGCGCGGTGCGCGCCGATGTGCGCAGCGGCATGCGCCTGGCCGAAGCCCTGGCGGCACGGCCACGGGATTTCCCGGACATCTACCGGGCGCTGATCGCCGCCGGCGAAGAGTCGGGTGACCTGGCCCAGGTCATGGAGCGCCTGGCCGACTACATCGAGGAGCGCAATACCCTGCGCGGCAAGATCCTCACCGCCTTTATCTACCCCGGCGTGGTCGGGCTGGTCTCGGTGGGCATCGTGATCTTCCTGCTCAGCTACGTGGTGCCCCAGGTGGTCAGCGCCTTCTCCCAGGCACGCCAGGACCTGCCGGGGCTGACCCTGGCGATGCTCAACGCCAGCGACTTCATCCGCGCCTGGGGCTGGTTGTGTTTCGGCGTGCTGGCCGGCGGTTTCTGGAGCTGGCGCCTGTACCTGCGCAACCCCCAGGCCCGCTTGAACTGGCACAGCCGGGTGCTGCGCTTGCCGCTGATCGGGCGTTTCGTGCTGGGCCTGAACACCGCGCGCTTCGCCTCGACCCTGGCGATCCTCGGTGGAGCAGGGGTGCCGCTGCTGCGTGCCCTCGAAGCGGCGCGCCAGACCCTGTCCAACGACCGCCTGAGCCGGAGCGTCAGCGACGCCACCGCCAAGGTCCGCGAAGGCGTCAACCTGGCCGCCGCGTTGCGGGTGGAAAAAGTCTTCCCGCCGGTGCTGATCCACCTGATCGCCAGCGGCGAAAAAACCGGCGCCCTGCCACCCATGCTCGAACGCGCCGCGCAAACCCTGTCCCGCGACATCGAACGCCGCGCCATGGGCATGACCGCCTTGTTGGAGCCGCTGATGATCGTGGTCATGGGCGGGGTGGTGCTGGTGATCGTCATGGCGGTGCTGCTGCCGATCATCGAGATCAACCAGCTGGTGCAATAAAAGGTATACGGATCGCCGCAAGAGGCAGGGCTTCTGTAGGAGCGAAGCTTGCTCGCGATAGCGGTGGATCTGGCGGAATGCGGTGCAAGGATCGCCGGCACCAGCATCTACGCAAGCTATGGGGTTTTGTAGGAGTGAGCTTGCTCGCGATAGTGCCAGCCCCGACAATTTTTTTTGCGTCGCAATCATCACCCGAGCGGCCAATCCGCCGAACTCGGGTTCCTCGTTCTGTCATGCACAAGCACCCCCATCGCCCCCAGCCCAAGATCCGCGCCGCGTCGGCTCGTGATCTGGCAAAAGGCCCCGCGAAACCTCGCTGTCACCTGCGCTGAAATGCCCGTGCCAGGACCCTCGAACACCCGAGAAAGTTTTTGAAAATCAAGCGCTTTCTCCCGAGGTTTTTTCCTTTATCTGTCACCGGAAGCTGCGAACTTCTTACCCATGGCCTCACCCCGCACAACGCTCTCAGAGCAGGGCAGAGGATCTGAGCGCCATGGCGTCATGCAAGAACCATTGACCTCCGTATACACACGACGAAAGGAGATTCTTCATGTTTAAGCGCACTATGATCGCAGCTTCCCTGGCCGTAGCGGCTCTGGCTTCGGCCCAATCGATGGCGGCTGTTGTGGGTGGCGGTGCCACTCTGCCACAGAGCCTGTACGGCACCACCGCCGGCACTGGCATCCTGGCTTCCTCGACTCCAGGCTTCAACCCTTACATCGGCGTAGGCAGCGGTGCAGGCAAACAGGCTTTCTTCAACAATGACTCCACCAAGTTCAACCTGGCCTCGGGCATCAACGTCGACTACGCCGGTAGCGACTCGATCGTGAGCTCGACTGAACTGACCGCTTACAACAACAGCGCTGACAAGGGCCGTGCCACCTTCGGTCCTTTGATCCAGATCCCGGCCGAAGCGACTTCGGTGACCGTGCCTTACAACGTTGCTGGCAAGACCTCGCTGAATCTCACCAGCGCTCAACTGGCCGATATCTTCTCGGGCAAGATTACAAACTGGAATCAAATCGTCTTCTCCGGCGTTGCCGGTCCAAACCTGCCTATCACAGTCGTCTATCGCACCGACGGCAGCGGCACTACCGAAATCTTCACCACTCACCTGAAAGCTGTAAAACCTGCTTCGGTACCTGCCGCCAGCAACAGCTTCGCCACCGCCGTAGGCTTCAACCCGGCCACTAACGCTCCAGCCGGTTCCACCTACGTCGGTGTTTCCGGTAGCGGCGCGATCGCTTCCACCGTGGCCAACACCAATGGTGCCATCGGTTATGTCAGCCCTGACTTCGCCGAGTTCAACAATGCGGCCAAGGTGGCAACGGTCAACGGTTTCCTGCCGACCGAAGTCAACGTGCAGATCACCCTGGATACCGCGCTGCCACCAACCAACCCAGCCAGCGGCAAGAACCCAGCCAACCCTCTGGATTGGGTACCGACCTTCGCCAACCCAAGCACCGGCTACCCGATCGTTGGCTACACCAACCTGATCTTCAGCCAGTGCTACAAGGACGCCGGTGACAACCTGCGCATCCGCAACTTCCTCAATGCCCACTACACCGGTGTCAACAACGGTGCGGTATCGAGCCACTCCTTTATCCCACTGTCGGCTGCCTGGCAGACCGCTGTTCACGACACCTTCTACAAAACCACCAGCGCCCTGCGCGTGGGCAACACCAACGTCTGCAACGGCATTGGTCGTCCAGCCTGATACCCCGCCATCGGCAGGGTTCGTGTAACAGCCGGCAATGGCTCAAGCCATTGCCGGCTTTCTCGTTTCCGCCTGTTGTCGCGTAGATGAACTTTGCATGACAAGAGTTCGGTCGCGCCTGCCCATAACCGCCTTAGCAGTAATCCCGCGAATGTTTTGGCGGCAACCGTCGTACCCGCCATTCGCCGAACAGTAAAAAGGATCCGCAAGTGATGCGCTCTGAGCCGAATCTGCCTGTTTCCCGACTCATCAACGCCTCCGCTGCCGCCGGGCAACCGGTGCTGCGACTCAAGCCGCTGGCGCACGCCATTGCCCTGTTGATGTTCGCCGGCACGGCCCAGGCGGCGCAGTCTCAGGCTTTCAGTTCGGGGTGGTTCGGGGCCATGGGCGCGAACCAGGGCGCCGGCGCTGCGCGTCCATCGGTGGCGCAGCCGGCCGGTACGCCACCGCCCCTGGCGCAACAGCAGCGGGTCAACAGCCAACTGCAACGCTCGATGAGCAACCTCAACAACACCGTGGCCGCCATCGCCGCGCAACAGGCAGCGCAAGCGGCCGGGCGCGCGGCGGCGCTGACCGCTCCGCAGACCGTGCACAACGGCCTGGGGGGCAATGGCCTGAATGTGCTGGTCGGGGCCGATGGCAAGCCGCTGTTCGTCAATGCCGAGGGGCCGGTGCAAACCGATGCCAACGGCAAGGCGCTGGTGTCGATCAAACAGACCGCCGACAAAGCGATCCTCAACTGGGAAACCTTCAATATCGGTCGCGACACCACCGTCGAGTTCCAGCAGAACGCCGAATGGGCCGCGCTCAACCGTGTCAACAACAGCACCTCGCCGAGCCAGATCCAGGGCGCGCTCAAGGCCGACGGCACGGTGATGATCCTCAACCGTAACGGCGTGGTATTCAGCGGCAGCAGCCAGATCAATGTGCGCAACCTGGTGGCGGCAGCCACCACCCTCAGCGACGAACAGTTCAACAACCGTGGGCTGTTCAGCGCCAGCGACAGCGCGCCGACTTTCAGCGACGCCGCCGGCAAGGTGCTGGTGGAGCAGGGCGCGCAACTGCAGACCCATGTGCCGGGCTCTTCCACCTCCAGCGGCGGTTATGTGCTGTTGCTCGGCAAGGAAGTGGATAACGCCGGCAGCATCAATACTCCGCGGGGCCAGACCGCTCTGGTCGCCGGCGACAGTTTTGTGATCAAGAAAGGCTACAGCACCGACGGTAACCCGACCTCGACCACCCGCGGCAACGAGGTCGTCGCTTCAGGCAGCGGCAAGGTCAGCAACCATGGCTCGATCCAGGCGGCTACCGGCGACATCACCCTGAGTGCCCAGGAAGTGCTGCAAAAAGGCCTGGCCCTGAGCAGTACTTCGGTGGACGCCCGTGGCACTTTGCATCTGAATGCCCGGGGGAAAGACGCCAAGGTCACCCTGGGCGAGGGCAGTACCAGCGCCATCCTGATCGACAGCAGCACGGCCCTGGACAGCCAGCGCGACGGGTTGCTGACGCCGGCCTTGAACCAGGCTGGAAACGTGACGCCGGCCGATACCTATCGTCGCGACCAGTCACTGGTGGAGATCGCCAGCGGCGGCACCGTGGACTTCCAGAGTGGTTCGATCACCCTGGCCACCGGCGGCCAGGTCGCGGTGAATGCCGGGCAGCGCAGCCTGGTGCGCGACGGTGCGGTGATCGATGTGTCGGGGGCGGTGGGCGTCAAGGTGGCGATGGAGTCCAACAGCGTCAAGGTCAATATCCAGGGCAACGAGCAGCGGGACGCCTCGGTCAACCGGGACAGCAAGAACCTCAACAGCAACGATGTCTGGGTCGATGCCCGCGAACTGGTGCTGGTCCCGGCAGGGACCAGCGGCTACGCCACGGATCGCTGGTACACCGCCGGTGGCTTGCTGGAGGTGGGCGGTTATCTGGGCACCCAGCCGCACAACGTCGGCGAATGGATGGCCCAGGGCGGCAGCGTACGTCTGAGCGGCAATGAGGTAGTGACTCAGCAGGGGTCGCAGATCAACCTCTCCGGTGGCACCCTGGACGTGCAGGACGGGATGATCCAGCAGACTTGGTTGCGGGCCGCCGATGGCCGGCTGTTCGAGTTGTCCAAGGCTCCGGGGGACATTCTCTACAGCGGGCTCTACAAGGGTTTCGAAGAGCACAGCGTGCGCTGGGGCCAGACCGAGTATCACTACAACCCGTTGATCGCCCCCCGCGAGCGTTCCGAACAAGGCTACAGCGTGGGTCGAGATGCTGGTCGCCTGGAAGTCAGCACTCGCAATGCGGTGCTCGAAGGGCAGATCGTTGGTGACACCTTCCAGGGCGACCGCCAGACTCAGGCCCCGCGTCCGGGGCTCGACGGCTACCAGCAGGGGCAGAACGCCGTGGCCCGGGGCGGGCAGTTGGTGGTGGGGGCTTATGTGCCTTACTACGTCAAGGACAGCGCCAGCTTGCAGTACGCCCTGAGTGCCGATGCCAATACCGTCAAGCAAGTGGTGCTGGGGCAGGCCGCGACGATAGCCGACGGGCTGGACCTGGATACTGTTCTGTCCGATGAGCGCAAGGGCACCTTGTGGCTCGACACCGAGCAGCTCAACGGTTTCAAACTCAGCAGCGTCAAGGTCGCCGCCACCGGCAGTATCCTGGTTGAGGGTGCTCTGGAAGTCAGTCCCGGTGGCGATATCACCCTGTACGGTCCCCAGGTGCAGGTCAATGCCGACCTGACAGCCCATGGCGGCAATCTGGCCCTGGGCAATGTGCTGCAGCAGATCACCAGCAACGGCAAGCTCGACACCACCCTGGCGGCGACGGGGGGCAAGCGCGCAACGCTGACGGTTGGCAGTGGCGTCCGGTTGGACACCAGCGGCCTGTGGAGCAATCTGTTGCTGGACCCCGCCGATGGCAGTCGCTTGCCTTACCTCAATGGCGGCAGCGTCTCGCTGCGCAGCAGCGCCGATGTCGCACTGCAGAGCGGCAGCCTGATCGACGTGTCATCGGGCGCGGCGCTTATGAGTGACGGCAAGACCCGTTCCGGTAAGGGCGGTAATCTCACCCTGGCGGCCAATGCCAACAGCGCGGCGGCCATCGGCACGCTCACCCTGGACGGCGAGCTGCGCGGCCATGGCGTGAACGGTGGCGGCACCTTGAGCCTCCAGAGTGGCAAGGTGCTGATCGGTGAGCGCGCCGCCGATACAGCTGCCGACACCCTGGTGCTGGCCCCGCAGTTTTTCGACAAAGGCTTCGCCGCGTATGACATCACCGGTAACCAGGGCCTGCGGGTGGCCGATGGTGCGCAGGTCGAAGTGACCCAACCGGTCTATCTGTTGGGCGATCAGGCCAGGAGCACAGCGACTGGAGCGGGCCCGGCCTCTGCGTTGGAACACCGGCTTCCCGGGCTTTACCAGGAAGACCCGATCAAGGCTGTACTCAGCCAGCGTCAGGGCGCGAGTATCAGCCTGCGGGCCGGCACCGCGCGCTCGAGCGCGGCGGACATGGCCAGTACCCAGCTGGTGGTGGGCAAGGGTGCAGCCATCAGCGTCGACCCCGGCCAGTCGATCGCCCTGGGCAGCATTGGCCAGTTGACCGTGGACGGTGCATTGAATGCCTGGGGCGGCGCCATCACCTTGAGCGATATCTCGGTTGCGCCGGATGTGGCCGAAGCCGTCGAGAGCGCCGGTCATGGTCGTTCGATCTGGGTGGGGGAACAGGCGGTGCTCGATGTCGCCGCGCGGGCGGCCACCGCGACCGATGCCCTGCGGCGTCGCTACGGGAAGGTGGACGCAGGTGGCAGCATCGTGATCGGTGGGCAAATCGACCCGCAGACCGGCATCGCCAGCGCGGCCAATCAATTTGTGGTGGTGCGTGAAGGCGCGCGCCTGGAGGCTTCCGGCGCCCAAGCCATGGTCGATGTGGCGGGTCAAGGGCCTGTGGCGATTGCCAGCAGTGGCGGCAGTATTTCCCTGGCGTCGAATAACGGTCTGTACCTGGACGGCAGTTTTAACGCCCACGCCGGTGGCAGCGGTGCGGCCGGCGGCTCGTTGAATGTGGCGCTGGAGGTACCGCTCTACCGCACCAGTGCGTCGCAGCGGGTACGCCAGGCGCGGGAAATGGTGGTTGGCCAGGTCAGCGCCGACAGCCTGTTGCCCAGCGGCGCTGGTCCCGAAACCGTGCAAGACACCCTTGCCTATGGCCATGCCCGGCTGGGGCTGGAGAAGGTTCAGGCAGGGGGCTTCGATAACCTGTCGCTGCTCAGCAATGGCCTGATCAGTTTCGACGGCGCGTTGTCGCTGTCCCTGGGGCAGAGCCTGCAATTGTACGCCGGTGCCCTGGCGTTGAGCGATGACGCCGTGGTCGGTTCGCGGGTGCAACTGGCCGCGCCTTATGTGCGCTTGGCGGGTGTTGGCGCGGTGGATGCGCCTGATCGTTCGATCCGCCCTACAGTGCAGGGTGGGGTTTCGACCCAGGCTTCGACGGGCAGCCTGTTGGTCATGGCGGGTAACGTACTGGATATCCGCGATGGCGTGAGTATCGGTGCCCATGGCACCACTGCCAGCGGTCTGAGCCAGGACATCGACCGCCGTGCTTTCGACGACACGCAACTGATCAGCCAGGGCGATATGCGCTTCCTGGCCAGCACCGTCGATTCACGCAACACCAATCTGAGCACCCAGGCCGACCTGAGGCTGGCGGCGGCGCAGATCTATCCGGCCACCGGTGCGGTGGCGCAGGTGCTTGCGGGCTATCGGGGCAATGGCCTGGACTACGATCCAGACCGGACCCTGAGTATCGGGCGCACCGGCAGCGTCGGCCCGGCACAACCCTATTCGGTGTTCGGCAAACTGACTCTTGGTGCGGCGGCCATCGAGCAGGGCGGCGTGCTGCGGGCGCCCCTGGGCAATATTTCCCTGGGCACCGAGGAGGGGATATTGCGCTACACCAAGGAACTCAGTCTGCTGCCGGGCAGCCTGACGTCGGTCAGTGCCGCGGGCCTGACCTTGCCCTATGGCGGCACGGTGGACGGCGTGACCTGGCGCTTCGACGGTAAGCAAGTGGACTTGCTGGGCGTGGGAGGCACCAGTTCCAACGCTAACCTGGTGGTGGGTGCGCAGCTGCTGGGGCAGTCGATCGAGGTGCAGCAGGGCGCGGTACTGGACCTCTCCGGCGGTGGCCAGCTATTGGGCGCGGCGTTTGTTTCCGGGCGTGGGGGATCGACCGATGCGCGCTACAACCCGTTGGTGCAGTTCGGCGCCGATGGCCGTTTCACCTTGCCAGGGCTGGACACCAATCCGGTGTACGCCATCGTGCCTGGGGTCCAGGCGAATGTTGCGCCCAGCGGCGGCGAGGCAGGGGCGACAACGCCCCTGGTGGGCCAGCAGATCAGCATCGACGCGGGCGTCCCCGGCTTGCCGGCGGGCACCTACACCTTGCTGCCTTCGACCTATGCCTTGCTGCCGGGAGCGTTCCGGGTCGAGATCAATGGCTTGGTCGCGCCATTCGGCGCGACCGCGCTGACCCGTGGCACGGTCATGAGCAACGGTTCCTGGTCCAGCGCGGGCCGGCTGTCCATTGCCCAGACCGGGATTCAGGATGCCTTGACCCGTCAGGTGATCCTGACCCCGGCCGCGGTGCTGCGCGGTTACTCGCAGTACAACGAAACCCCGTATGCCGATTTTGTCCGCAGCGATGCCGCGCGCCAGGGCGTGCCTCGCGCAGCGTTGGAGGCCGATGGCAAAACCTTGCGGGTCAGCCTGATCGCCGGCCAGAGCGGTTCTCCCAGCAGCTTCGAGTTCGCCGGGATGGCTCGTTCGGCAGTGGCCGAAGGTGGTTTTGGCGCGAGTCTGGAGGTGATGTCCGGGGCGAGCGGCAGCGCGATCGAGATTCTGCCTGCCGGGGCCAAAGCCAGCGGCAACGGGGTGTCGTTCCATGCCGATGATCTGAACGCCATTGGTACAGCCCGCATGAGCATTGGCGGAGCGCCGACCGTGGTGTATGGCCAGGGTGGCAATTTTGTTGGCTTCGACGCGAACCGTGCCGCCGAGTCGGTGACGTTGCGCCAGGGCGTGACCTTGTCGGCCCCTGAAGTGTTCCTCGTTTCCGGCCAGCCCAGAGGCGCGATTCAAATCGAGCAGGGCGCATCGATCAACACCCTGGGCCGTGGCGACGCGGCCTATGATTCCACCGATGGTTTCATCTACCAACCCGGACTTCGCAGCGTGCTGGCCGTCTCCAATGGCGTACTGCAAATGCTCGCGCCAACCGAGGGCGATGCGGGCCGAGGACCTGGCAGCATCTTGATCGGTGACTGTGTACAGGCTGCCTGCCAGGGCGAAACCACGCTGTACTCCCAAGGCACCATTGCCTTCGCCACCACCAACACCTTCAGGCTGGGTGATGCGGTGCGTTATGGCACCCGCCATCTGACTCTGGCGGTCGGCGGAATCAATGTTGGCAGTCCAGAAGCCCTGGCCGCCGCCCAGGCGCGCAATGCACTGCCGTCGGGACTGACCCTCAACCAGGACGTCATGAACCGCTTGCTACGCGGCGATATCGCGAGTGGGGCGCCGGCCCTGGAAACCCTGTCGTTGACCGCCGGCCAGTCATTGAATTTCTACGGCAGCACCACCTTGAGCACCCTGGACAGCAACGGCCAGTCGATGCTGGACAACCTGATGCTCAGTACCCCGGCGATCTACGGCGACGGCGTGGCCGGCGATGTGGCGCTGATCCAGACCGGTAACCTGATCTGGAACGGGGTAGCCGGTACGCCCGCTGCGGTGATCGCCAACGGTGCCGGCACCGGCAGCGGCACCCTGGAGATCCAGGCCCGGCGCATCGAATTCGGCTATGGCCCCAACACTCAGCCCGATCCTTTGGCCGACTACGCACGCCTGGCCCTGGGCTTTGCCAACGTCAACCTCAGTGCCAGCGAACGCCTGACCGCCAACCATAAGGGCAGCCTGGCGGTCTATCAGTCCCAGGGTGCCTATGAAGCCGGCAAGGGCTTCGCCTACAGCGGCGGCAACCTGAATATCAGCACGCCGTTGCTGACCGGCGAGGCGGGTTCGGTCAACCGCATCACGGCGGGGGGGGACCTGCGGCTGAGTCGCGCACCGGGCCAGCAGGCGGTGTTGCCGGTTATCGACAGCCTTGGCGCTGAAGTGTTGCTGGCCGGCGACAACGTCGAACTGGACAGCGCCGTGGCCCTGCCCAGCGGCAAGCTGACGGTCAATGCCGAGCATGGGTTGAACCTGACCGACCGCGCCCATCTCGACCTGGCCGGGCGCCAGGTCATGTTCAACGAAGTCAGCCAATACAGTTGGGGCGGCGATGTGATCCTGCAAAGCCGCGAGGGTGATATCCGCCAGGCGGCTGGGTCGTTGATCGATCTGTCGGCGCAGAACAACCACGGCGGCAATCTGAAAGTGCTGGCCGTGGGCGAGGGCGGCGGTCAGGTGGACCTGCAAGGCCAACTGCTCGGTGCCAGTTCGGGGCATTACGACGCCGGCGGTACCCTGGTGCCTTACAAGGCTGGCAGTGTCGATATCCGCGCGCAGACCCTGGGGGATTTCGCTGCGCTCAACCAGCGTCTCAACCAGGGCCAGGTGTTCGGCGCCCGCAGCTTCCAGATCAAGCGCGGCGACCTGACGATCGGCAGCGAACTCAAGGCCGGCGAAGTCAACGTTTCCGTGGATAACGGCCAGTTGACGGTGCTGGGTACCATCGATGCCAGCGGTGAGCGGGTCGGCAGCATTCGCCTCGCTGCCAGCCAGGGCCTGACCCTGGCCGGCAGTGCCTTGCTCGATACCCATGGCACGGCCCTGCGGGTCGACAGCTACGGCAAGATCATCGATTCGCCGAACCGTGCGGTGGTCGAACTCAACTCCGGCCTTGGTCAACTGACCCTGGCCGACGGCGCAGGCATCGACCTGCGCCACGGCACCTCGGTCGTTGCCGGTACGGCGCCTGGCCAGTACGACGGCCAGGCCCGCGGGACACTGGAGCTCAATGCCCCGCGCCTGGATGCCAGCGACCCGACCCTGGGCGATATCGCCATTGATGCCAGTGGCCGGCTGAACATCCTGGGTGCTCGCTCCATCGCAGTAAACGGCACCGCCCGCTACACCGATGCCCCCGAGGGCACGGCGCCGGCCGCCAGCGGTCGGCCGTACCAGGTGATCGACCAGGCCTACCTGGACGCCAAGCATCAGGACAGCCAGCGCTTTATCGACAATGCCTTGAGCAATACCGGCTTGATGAACGGCAAGCTGGCCGGTTTGAACAACGCCACCTATGCCGACGCCTTTCACCTGCGCCCGGGGCTGGAGATCGTCACCCAGGGCGATCTGGTGATCAGCGGTGACCTGGACCTCTCCGGTTATCGCTATACCAGCGTCAATCCCCATGCGCAGAAAACCTCGGTGTATGGCTCGGGCGAGCCGGGCAACCTGGTGATTCGCGCCGGGGGCAACCTGGACATCTACGGCAGCATCAACGACGGTTTTGCGCCACCACCGCCGACCCCGGACGATGCCGGCTGGGTGTTGACCCCTGGTCGTCAGGCCTTTGGTGGCGACGTGGTGGTGCCGGGGCCGGGTGTGACGCTGGCCGATGGTAGCCTGTTCCCGGCCGGCAAGACCCTCAACTATGCATTGCCGATCAAGCCGGTGCGCCTGGCGCAGGGCACCTTGCTGCCGGTCGAGGCGACCCTGCAGGCACCGCTGGAACTGCCGGCCGGTACGGTACTGCAAGCGGCCGTGCGCGACAGTGCCGGCAATCAGGTGTATGCCGCCGGTACCCTGATCCGCGAAGCCGTGACCCTGGCCAGCGGCACGACTCTGGACGCTGGCACACGGCTGCCCGCGGCGGCCTCGCTGGGCGCCATGACCTGGCCGGCCGGGGTGCCTCTGCCAAGCCGCGACAGCGTTGGCCCGAACAACCCGGACGGCGTACAACTGGCCGGCTCGCTGGCGCTCAAGGTGGGGGCCTTGATCCCGTCGGAAACCGATATCAAGTTGCCGTCCGGGGTGATTTCGGTGCCACTGCGCACGGTGACCGGCGGGCGCCAGGGCAGCAATTGGGCCGTCGCTTCATTGTTGCCGGAGGGCTCGTTGTCCTGGTCGATGCGCCTGGTTTCGGGGGCCGATACCCAGGCCGCCGACACCCGGGCGATCAAACCGGTGATGGCCGGCGACCTGACCCTGGCCGACACCCATTACGCGGTCCTCGAGGGGCACGAGACCATCATTATTCCGGGGACCCCGGAGCGTCCGGCAGGTGCCTGGTTCTGGAATGAACTGGGGGTGTTGATCGACCCGAGTTTCGTTGAGGGTACGCGTGTTGCGCCGGCGGATGAGTCCTGGTGCGCCGAAGGTATGTGCAATCGCTTCAACTATGTGTGGAACGACCTTGGGGTATTGATCGACCCTAGCTTTGTCGAGGGGGCACCGGTTCTGGCGGAATATGAATCCTGGTGTGCCGAAGGCCTGTGTACCTCACTGGGCGAGGCCATTCCCGGCACGCCGGAGCAAGTCATCGTCGGTCCGGTGAACAAGGTGGTACCGGTCACCCAGAACTTCAGCGTACTGCGCACCGGTACCGGGGACCTGGACCTGCTGGCCGCAGGCAATGTGGCCATGCAGTCGTCGTATGGGGTCTATACCGCCGGGGCTTCGACCGCTGCACGAGCCGGTGATCTGCAGGGCGCTTTCGATCAGCCGCGTAGTCGTGGCAGCGATGACAGTGTGCTGGGCAGTGCGGCGGCCGCTTACGAAACCCTGGTCAACGAGGCCCCGGGTAGTCTGTATGCGGCCTGGTACCCGGATCAGGGTGGCAACCTGTTACTGCGCAGCGGTGGCAGTCTGACGGGTGATGTGTTCAGCAACTACACCGAACCCCGTAAGGAAAACGCCCGCGCTCAATTGGCCAGCTCCAACCTGGGCAATTGGCTTTGGCGCCAGGGGACGGGCGATACGGCCGGGGTTACGCCGATTCCGGCCAGTTGGTGGATCAACTTCGGCACTTATGTGAGTGGTCGCGGAGTAGTGAATACCGGTAATCCCGATAGCAGCCTGATTGCGCAGCTGCCAATACTGGTGGGCTTTACCGGTATTGGCACCTTGGGCGGCGGCAATCTGACCCTGGACGTGGGTCGTGATGCCGGTTTGCTCAGCCGTCGTGGCGCTCCGAACGCGACCCCCTCGCCACGCAGCCAGGGGTTGGTGTTGGCGGTGGGCAGCAGCGGTCGGGTGACCCCGACAGGAGAGCTGCTGCTGACCGGCGGTGGCGATCTGGATGTGCGCGTCGGTGGTGATCTGAACCCTGGATTATCGGCTCGGGCCGCCACTAATACATCGGTTGCCAATCCTGTATCCACCGACTACACCCAGCAGGATCTGCGTCTGAACGGGGTCTTGAGCAACCTGCGTGGCGCGCTCGACCTGCAAGCCTCGAGTCTGGGGGGGATTGCCTTGAACTATGGCAGTCTCGCTCTGTTTAACGACAGCAAGGAGACCCGTGCCTACGATCCGTTCAACGCTTCTCTGGGCACCGCCACAGGGGGTATGGTGTTGATGCTCGGCGACGCCACGGCCAGCCTGGCCACCCGTGGCGACCTGGTGCTGGCCGGTACGGGCGACCCAGGGCGGACTTCTACTGAAAACGCCTCGGCATTCACCTATGACGGTACTTCTTATGGAACGGGGGGCTATGGCTGGTTTTCGCTGTGGACCGATCGCACTGCGATCAACCTGTTTTCGGCGGGTGGCAATCTGACCCCAAGTGTGCAGGTCGGTGATATTGATATAAACAATAACGGTCAACCTATTGGCAACCGCAACAGCTCGCCGACCGATGGCCGATTCATCTTCCCTTCGCAATTGAGCGCAATTGCCGCCAGTGGCGATGTGTTCATCGGCGGCTCGGCGTTGGGGGGCGCGAGTAACAACCAGCAGTACTCGTTGCTGTTGGCGCCGTCGACCCATGGTCGCCTGGACGTGCTGGCCGGGGATTCGATTTATGCCGGCGGGTATGCCATCAACCAGTCTGGAGCTTCTCTGAGCGCGATGCCCACGCCTTTCGCGCCGGCCTTTGCAGGCTGGGGTACGGACATCGCCCCCATAGTGACTAATCTGAGCAGCGACGGCATTACGATCCCGAACACCAAGGCCGAGTTTTCGTTGTTCGCCTTTGGTGCCAATACCGCCAACAGTCAGTTCGCCAGCAGTGACGCGGCGCGCTTTTATGCGGTTGGCGGGGACATAGTCGGGTTGCGCAGTGGCGAAATATTGAATTTCACCTCCGGTTCACGGCTTGGACAAACCTGGTACGAAGCTGCAGGGCCGGTGTGGATGAAGGCGGGTCGCGATATCGTCAACTCGGGAACGACGCTGGGCATGCTGACAGAGATGCCTAGCATCATCTCCAGTTCCCAGGGGAATATAATGTCCTCCGGTGGTGGCACCAGCAGCGGCAACCTGTTTGTCCATAACAACCCCGGCGATATCTCCATCGTTTCCGCCGGACGCGACCTGCTGTTCAGCTCCTTCAACGTCGCCGGCCCCGGCACGCTGGAGATCAGCGCCGGCCGCAATATCCTGATGCAGGACAAGGCCTCGGTGAGCAGTCTCGGTCCGGTGGTGGCCGGCGACTCGCGGCCTGGCGCCAGCATCGTCATGCAGGCCGGTGTCGGGGCCGCGGGCCTGGATTATCTGAAGTTCGTCACGCCCTACCTGGACCCGATCAATCAGGCTCAGGCCGGCGTGCCGCTGGCCGAGCAACGGGGCAAAGTCGCCAAGACCTATGAAACCGAAATGTTGAAGTGGCTCAAGGAGCGCTTTGCCTTCGAGGGTTCCGGCGACGAGGCGCGGGGCTACTTTGCCGGCTTGCCGGCGGAGCAGCAGCGGGTCTTCGCCCGTCGTGTCTACTTCGAGGAACTGCGTGGGGGCGGCCGCGAGTACAACGATGCCAACGGCCCGCGTTTCGGCAGCTTCCTGCGCAGTCGCAATGCGATCGCCTCCTTGCTGCCAGCCGCCGATGTGGCGGGCAACCCGATCGTTTACGACGGCGACATAACCCTGTACGGCGGTGCGGGCGTACACACCCTGTTTGGTGGCGATATCCAGATGCTGACCCCGGGTGGGCAACAGGTATTCGGCATCGAAGGCGAGGCGCCACCGGCCAGTGCCGGGGTCATCACCCAGGGCGCCGGCGATATCCAGTTGTACTCCCAAGGCAGCATCCTGTTGGGGCAGAGCCGGGTCATGACCACCTTTGGCGGATCGATCCTCGGCTGGTCGAACGCTGGCGACATCAACGCCGGGCGTGGTTCCAAGACCACCGTGATCTATACGCCGCCCAAGCGGGTCTACGACAACTGGGGCAACGTCACGCTGTCGTCGAACGTGCCGAGCTCGGGGGCGGGGATCGCCACCCTGGCACCGATTGCCGAGGTGCCTGCCGGGGATATCGACCTGCTGGCGCCATTGGGCACCATCGATGCCGGCGAGGCGGGGATCCGGGTCTCGGGTAACGTCAACATCTTCGCCTTGCAGGTAGTCAACGCGGCAAACATCCAGACCCAGGGCAAGTCCTCGGGGATTCCGGTGGTGGCGTCGGTCAATACCGGGGCCCTGACGTCGGCCAGTTCGGCGGCGTCTTCGGCGACCCAGGCCGCGGAAGATGTGGCGCGTCAGCAGCAGGCGGCGGCGCGGCAGAACATGCCGTCGGTGTTTAGCGTGCAGGTGCTGAGTTTCGGCCAGGAACGCCTGGCGCCGACCCAGGATGGCGCCAGCCGGTCCAACCCCGGTTACAACCCGGACAGCCCGGTGCAGGTGCTGGGCGCCGGGCCGCTGAGCGATCAGGCGCGGCAGCAGTTGACCGAGGAGGAGCGGCGGCAACTGACCTTATAGGTTCTCTCGTGGTACCAAGCCTCGGGGTGATCGTTGATCACCCCTTTTTTTTTGCCTGCACTGCTTGCCGCCTTTGTAACGATTCATGGTTTGGGTGGTGGCAATTTAATGGCTTTACGCATTATTCTGCGCTGCCCGAATACGCCTGGGTGCGTCGGGCAGCCTTGTTTACTGAATCGGAACTGGATGGATGCCAATGATTGAAGTTGCCATGAAATACCTGAAACTCGCTGGTTTGCTGCTGCTGTCCACGACCTTGTTCGGCTGCGCCACCAGCCGTTCGGTGGTAGATATCGACGGGCCTGAAGTGGCCAGTGGCAACGGCCAGAAGGTGGTGATCAACGTGCTCGACGAGCGTCGTTTTGAAGCCGACCCGCGCAGTGCCGATATTCCTTCGCTGAAGAACGGCGAGATCAACGACAAGGCGATCACCGAGCGCGCGATTGCGCGCAAGCGCAATGGCTATGGCATGGGATTGGGCGATGTGCTGTTACCGGAGGGCATCAAGGTCAGTACGCTGATTGCCAAGAGCATCGGTGCAGCCTACGGCAAAGCCGGTTATCAAGTGGTGCCGAGCACCGAGCAGGCGCCGGATGCCAGGACCGTCACCGTGCATGTGGTTGAGTTCTGGTCATGGATGTCGCCGGGTGCCTTCTCCGTTGCGGTGAACAACAAATCGCATCTGAAGGTGGACACCGGTAGCGCGTCCTCGCCTGTCGAGGTCAAGACCTTGAAACGCGAAGGCATGCAGATGATTACCGAGGATGACTGGAAACTGATCACCGAGGCTGGTTTGCAGGCCATCAGTGAGTCCATGGCCAAGCAGCTCTGAATCCAGGGCTGTTCAACTGCCGGGCGCCCGCATGCTGATGGGCCCCCGGGTGCTTACTTCCCCGACGCTTGCCCTGTAGCCGCTGCCGCAGGCTGCGATAAGGTCCGAAGGACCTTCAGCGGTCTTGAAAACGTCACGGCCATTCGGCCGATCGCAGCCTGCGGCAGCGGCTACAGGGTGTGGGGCTGAGGACGGTCGCTGTGGCCACCCGCTGCATGGAGCACAGCTATCTGGATATTGGCGTCTTTACCTGCGATCCGCCGCTGGTTCCTTTTTTATGCCCGGGCCGGCGGTTGGACGATTGCGCATGTGGTCCTGATCGGCAACCGGCACGACGGGGCGTTGCGCAGCGACACGCTGGATAAAATCGTGCGGTTGCGACTGTTTTCAGCGAAGGCCAGGGCAGCGGCTTCGGCATTAGCCAGTGGGGGCATCGATCTGGGCCTGCCAGACGGGCAGTTTTTGTAGGGGCCTGTACCCCAACTAGCATCACCCGCGACAGTGCCGACGCCATCACGGGCAATCGAGCGTCGACCGGCCGCTCCTACAATCAGCTTTCAGATGAACGCAGGTCCCCAGTCTTTTCCAGCCCGCTCTTCTACGGGCTGTCTCACCGATTCCTCCGTCGTTCCTGCAAGCCGCCATCCCGTATTTCCGAACCGGGTGCGCAGGTGTTCCCGGGCATCGCGGACAAGTCTCTCCCTCTTCCGAGTGAAGCTTTTGTGACAAAAGTTCGGTAGCACTTAGCCAGTCCCGTCATGGATATGTGACGCGCTTGAGGGGGCCTTCTGGCCACTGTTCTGAGCCGAGGCGGGACGCCGGGAGTGAGGTTATGGGGACTATGGAACGCTACGCGAAAGTGGGCATGCAGGAGCTGGACCAGCGGTTGTCGAAGATCGTCGAGGCCGCGCGCAAGAAGCCGGTGTCAGTCTATCGCTACGGTGCGCCGTGGGTCTGGATCGTTTCCCAGGATGACTGGCAGGGCGCCTTGAAGGAGGTGTCGAGCTACATCCCGCCGGGCCATTCGCTGGTGTTGCTGCGTCCGCAGATCGACGCCTTGCTCGACCAGCACCGCGACATTCTCCAGGGCCTGGACAGCGAGCCCGGCATGCTCATCGCCCCACGCACGGTGATGCACATCCTGCTGTTGCAGCTGCTGTATTCGGTGCCCGGCGAGCAGCAGTTGTACGAGCAGCTCAATTACAACCTGCTGTTTCGCTGGTTCGTCGGCCTGGACCTGAACCAGAAGGTCTGGAGCCTCGGCGTGCTGAGCCGCGACATCGCCACGCTGTTGAACGATGCGCGGGCGGTGCTGCTGATCCAGAAAATCATCGGTGAAGTGTTCTGTGGCGCCTTGCTGCAAATGCCCGAGTTCTCGTTGAACTTCGCGCTGCTGCACAGCTGGCTGGCCAAGCACGCCACGACATCGACCTTGAGCAATTGAACCGGCCAAACGCCGTACAGACGGCGACGGCGGTTTCGACGCGGTTCGACATTCTTGGAAATCTAGGGGGCGGTGTGGAGCATCTGTTCGATAGGGGGCGGCCGGGGCCGACCAGGCGCTGGCTGCCGGTGTGCGGCTGGCTGGCGCTGGTCGCGCTGAGCCAGCCGTTGTTGGCCGAGGAGGGCGGCCCGGTGGAAGGCGAGCCGGTGCAGGGCAGTGCGGCGCAAGGCGAGGCCGCGCCTGCACGGCTGGTGGATGTGAATGAGTACTTCGTGCGCGGCAACACCGTGCTCGATGCGCGGGCCATCGAAGAGGCGGTGTATCCCTTCCTTGGCCCGCAGAAGGCCCTGAGCGATATCGAGGGCGCCCGCGACGCCTTGCAGAAGGTCTACCAGGCCCGCGGTTATCAGTCGGTGTTCGTCGAGCTGCCGGAGCAGAAGGTCGAGGACGGCATCGTCTACCTGCAGGTCAGCGAGACCAAGGTCGGGCGGGTGCGGGTGGTGGGGGCCAAGCACTATTCGCCGGTGGAAATCCGCGACGAGGTACCGGCGCTGCAGGAAGGCGAGGTACCGGATTTCGCCAAGGTCCAGGGCCAGCTGGCGAGCCTGAACAAGACTCCCGGGCGCCAGGTCATGCCGCTGGTCCGCGAAGGCCGGCGCCCCGGCACCATGGACGTCGACTTGCAGGTGGAAGACCAGAACCCGTGGCAGGCCAGCGTCGGCCTGAACAACGACTACAGCGCCGACACCAAGCACCTGCGGGCGGTCACTAGCCTGGGCTACAACAACCTCTGGCAGCTGGGCCACAGCATTTCCCTGACCTATTTCACCGCGCCCGAGGACCAGGACAACGCCAAGGTCTGGTCCGGTTCCTATACCGCGCCGCTGAACGAGCGCTGGAGCCTGCAGTTCGCCGGCTACAAGTCCGACAGCAACGTCGCCACCATCGGCGGCAGCAACGTGCTGGGCAAGGGCCATTCCTATGGTCTGTCGCTGATCTACAGCCTGCCGGCCAGCGGCAGCTGGGCCAACTCGTTCTCGGTCGGGGTGGATTTCAAGGACTTCGAGGAAGAGCTGAGCCTGGGCGGCGAAAGCGACAAGGTGCCGCTCAAGTACGCGCCGTTCACCTTCGCCTACAACGGCTTTCGCTACACCGAGACCTCCCAGCTGGGCCTCGGCCTGAGCCTGGTGGCCGGCACCCGCAGCCTGTTCGGCTACGGCAGTTCGGACGAGGACTTCGACTACAAGCGCTACCGCGCCAACCCCAGCTTCGCCGTGCTCAAGGGCGACCTGAATTACACCTACACCTTTGCCAACGACTGGCAGAGCGCATCCAAGGCCGCGTTCCAGCTGGCCTCGGGGCCGCTGGTGTCCAACGAGCAGTTCTCCGCCGGCGGCGCCACCTCGGTGCGCGGCTACCTGGCGGCCGAGCGCACCAGTGACGACGGCTACCTGTTTTCCCAGGAGCTGCGCACGCCGTCCCTGGCCAAGTACCTGGGCGGGTATGTCAACGAATGGCGCTTCTATGCCTTCGCCGAAGGCGCCCGGATGTACCTGCGCGACGAGCTTCCCGACCAGGAGGCCGACTACAGCCTGGCCAGCGTCGGCCTGGGCACCCGCGCCAGCTTGAGCAAATGGCTTTCCGGCAGCCTGGACTGGGGTTACCCGCTGCTTGATGGACCGAACACCCAGAAACAGGACTCGCGCGTGCACTTCAGTGTGCAGGCGACGTTTTGATCTTTCACGGAGTAACTTTCATGCAGCGCTTACTGATTTCCCTGTTGATCTGCCTGGGCTTCGTGCTCCCGGCGACGGCCCAGGCGTGGTGGCAGGACGACTGGCACTACCGCAAGCAGGTCTCCATCGACACCACGCCGCAAGGCGCGGCCATCAACCAGGCCCTGGGCCGCACCGCGCTGCTGGTGCGCCTGCACACCGGCAACTTCAGCTTCGACGGGGTCAAGGAAGACGGCTCCGACCTGCGCTTCGTCAGCGCCGATGACAAGACGGTGTTCAACCACCAGATCGAAAGCTTCGATCCGCTGATGGGCATGGCCCTGGTCTGGGTCGATGTGCCGAACGTGGAGGGCGGCCAGCGCCAGGACATCTGGATGTACTACGGCAACCAGAAGGCCCCGGCCAGCGCCAACGGCCAGCTGACCTTCGACCCGAACTACATCGCCCTCTATCACTTCGACGGCGCCAACGGTACCCCGGCCAAGGACACCACGGCCTACGGCAACCACGCGCAGAACGCCACCGGGGCGAGCATCGACGGGGTCATCGGCCGGGCCTTGCAGTTCAACGGCCAGCCGCTGCTGTTGCCGGCCAGCCCGTCGTTGCAACACAGCGCCGATGGCGCCTTTACCTTCAGCGCCTGGCTGCGCCTGGACCAGGCCGGCGGCGAGCAACTGTTGCTGGCCCGGCGTGAAGGGGCCAGCAGCCTGCTGGTCGGGGTCAACCAGGGCGTGCCTTTTGTCGAGGTCGACGGCCAGCGCGCGGTGTCGACCCAGCCGCTCAACCCCGGGCAGTGGCAGCACCTGGCCCTGACGGCCCAGGGCAGCCAGCTGGCGCTATGGGTCAATGGCCGCGAAAGCGCCCGCCTGGCGGTGGCGCTGCCGGCGTTCAATTCGCCGCTGGCCATCGGTGCTGACCTGCCGCCGGCTGCAGGCGCCGAGGCCAGTGCGTTCCTGCCGTTCAACGGCGCCATCGACGAACTGCGCCTGTCCAAGGTGGCGCGTCCCGCCGGCCTGCTGCTGGCCGATGCCGCGGCCCAGGGCGCCGAGTCGAAGCTGGTGGTGTACGGCGTCGATGAAGAACAGTCGGGCTTCGGTTTCGGCAGCCTGGGCTTTCTGCTCAAGGCGGTGCCGGTGGATGCCTGGGTGATCATCGCGGTGCTGGTGCTGATGATGTTCCAGTCGTGGATCATCATGATCCGCAAGAACCGCATGGTCGGCCGTGTCAGCAGCGCCAACCAGCTGTTCCGCGAGCAGTTCGCCCGAGTCGGCACCCGCCTGGAAATGTTCGCCGACGACCGCGAGCTGGCCCAGCGCCTGGAGCATTCCTCGCTGTGGCGCCTGTACCAGGTGGCGGTCCAGGAGATCCGCACCCGCCGCGAGCAGGGCGCCGACACCTCGTCGGTCTCGGCGGCGACCATCGAGGCCATCCGCTGCTCCATGGACGGCGTGCGCACCCGCGAGAACCAGCAGCTCAGTTCCAAGCTCTCGACCCTGTCCAACGCCATCGCCGGCGGGCCCTATATCGGCCTGCTGGGCACGGTGCTGGGGATCATGGTGGTGTTCCTCGGCACGGCCATGGCCGGCGACGTGAACATCAACGCCATCGCCCCGGGCATGGCCGCGGCCCTGCTGGCCACCGCCATGGGCCTGTTCGTCGCGATCCCGGCGCTGTTCGGCTACAACCGGCTGATTACCCGCAACAAGGAAGTCAGCGCCGACATGCGGGTGTTCGTCGACGAGTTCATCACCCGCCTGGCCGAGCTGCATGGCGCCGGCCAGTCCAGTGAAGCCGCGCCTGCGCGTGGGCATAACGCCAACGCCAGCGTGCCGGCCTGAGGAGAAACGTCATGGCTTCTGTGAACGCCTCCCACGACGACGATGACGACGCAGCGGTGGACAGCATCAACATCACGCCCCTGGTGGACGTGCTGATGGTGGTGCTGGTGATGTTCATCCTCACCGCTACCGCCCAGGTCTCCGGGATCCAGATCAACCTGCCCAAGGCCAGCGCCTCGGTGTCGCTGTCCGAGGCCAAGACCAAGGCGATCTCGGTCAACGACGGCGGCCAGGTGTTCCTCGACGCCTACCCGGTGACCCTGGCGGAGCTGGAAGAACGCCTGCGCATGGAAAAGGCCCTGAACCCGGACTTCCCGGTGATCGTGCGCGGCGACGCCACGGTGCAGTACCAGAAGGTCATCGAGGTCCTGGACCTGCTGCGCCGGCTGGAGCTGTCCCAGGTCGGCCTGGTCACCGGCAAACCGAGCCAGGGCTGACCCATGACCGCACAACAACCTATCCAGCTGCCGCCAGTGAAAAACCGCACGGCGCCACGCCTGCTCAAGTGGGGCGCGGGGCTGCTGCTGGGGGCTGGCGCTGCCTGGCTGCTCTGGCAGTGGGCCAACGACATGAGCGGAGTGCGCCGGGAGGCGCCCAAGGTGCCGACCATCATCCCGTTGCCGCCACCACCGCCACCGCCGCCGGAAAAACCCAAGGAACCGGAGCCGCCGGTCGAGGAGAAGGTGCCCGAACCGGAACCGACCCCGGAGCCGGAACAGGTCAAGCCCGAGGAAGAAGCACCGCCGTCGCCGGTGGACGACCTGGCCAATCCGATGCAGATGGATGGCGATGCCCAGGCCGGCAGCGACGCCTTCAACATCGGCGCCGGCAAGGGTGGCGGCATGGCCGGTTCCGGCGGTGGGCGCCTGGGCAACGGCACCTACAGCCAGTTCCTGGCCTTCACCTTCCAGCGCGTGCTGCGGGAAAACCCGGACCTGCGCAACCAGGCCTTTTCGCTGCAAACCGACGTCTGGCTGAGTGCCGTCGGCGAGATCACCCGGGTCGAGCTGGTCAAGTCCAGCGGCAACCCGCAGATCGACACCCTGGTGCTGGCCGCCTTGCGCGGCGCGCCGCACCTGACGGAGCGGCCACCGGCCTCCCTGACCCTGCCTGTACGCCTGTCCCTGCAGGGGCGGCGTCCGGGTTAACCGAACGATTGATGCAAGTTTTGCCAAAAGGAGCTGTGTGCAAATGATTTCCAACGTGAATCGATTGTCCCTGGCGATCGGCATGGTCATCGCGACCCTGGTGGGACCGGTAGCGGCCGCGCCCGCTGCGCCCTCGGAAAACGCCACGATCAATCTGATCCGTTTGCTGGTGCAGCAGGGCGTGCTGAAACAGGAACAGGCCGACGGCCTGATCGCCCAGGCCGAGCGCGAAGCGCAGCAGGCGCGCCAGGCCAACACCGCGGTGGCGGCAGGGCCGGCGGCGACCCCGGGGGATGTGCGGGTGCAATACGTGCCGGCCATCGTCCGCGACCAGATCCGCGACCAGGTCAAGGCCGAGGTCATGGCCACCGCCAAGCAGGAAAACTGGGCCCAGCCCAACACCTTCCCGGACTGGGTGTCGCGCATCAGCTTCGACGGCGACATTCGCCTGCGCGACGAGTCGCGCTACTACTCGGGCAGCAACAGCAACGAGATCGTCGACTTCGCCAGGCTCAACGACAAGGGCCCGTACGACGTCAACCCCAACAGCAGCTCCAACCTGCCGCCCTTGCTCAACACCCGCGAAGACCGCGAGAACCTGTTCCGCCTGCGCGCCCGGCTGGGCATGAAGGCGCAGGTCGCCGAGGACTGGACCGCCGGCATCCGCATCGGCACCGGCTCGGACAACAACCCGGTGTCCACCACCCAGACCCTGGGCGGCGGGTTCGGCAAGAAGGACATCTGGCTCGACCAGGGCTACCTGACCTGGAAGGCCACCGACGAGCTGACCCTGACCGGCGGGCGGATCGCCAACCCGTTCTTCTCCACCGACCTGCTGTATTCCAACGACCTGAATTTCGACGGTGTGGCGGCGATCTTCAACCACAAGCTCAATCGTGACTGGGGCCTGTTCGGCACGGTCGGCGCGTTCCCGGTGGAGTACACCAACGACACCTCCACCAGCAACGGCTTCGACAAGGAAGAAAGCGACAACAAATGGCTGTACGGCGCGCAGATCGGCGCCAACTGGGCGATCAACGGCAACCACCGGCTCAAGGGCGCATTGGCCTACTACCGCTTCGACGACATCGAAGGCCAGCGCTCCAGTGCCTGCGAACCCTGGGCCGGGGCGCCGGGCTGCGACAGCGACGGCAGCCGCGTGGCCTTCATGCAGAAGGGTAACAGCGTGTTCCTGCTGCGCGACATCACGCCCAACCCGCTCAACCCGGCCGCCACCGCGCAGCCGCAGTTCGTCGGCCTGGCCTCGGAGTTCAACCTGCTGGACCTGAACCTGGTGTGGGACGCCGACCTGCCGGAGAACTTCAAGCTGCGCAGCCAGGCCAACTACATCCACAACCTGGGCTACGACGAAGGCGAGATGCGCAAGCGCTCCGAAGGCCAGATCGTCAACAACCTGGACAGCAACGGCGAGCTGGAAAGCGGCGCCAACGCCTGGATGGTGCAGTTCACCCTGGGCAACAGCCTGGAGCTGGCCAAGCAGGGCGACTGGAACCTGTTCGCCGGCTACAAGTACATCCAGCCCGATGCGCTGCCTGACGGCTTCAACGATTCCTCGTTCCACCTCGGCGGCACCAACGCCAAGGGTTACTTCCTCGGCGGCAACTACGGCCTGGCCAAGAACGTCTTCGCCACCGGCCGCTGGCTGAGCTCCGAGGCGGTGTACGGCGCGCCGTTCGACATCGATGTCTTGCAGCTTGAAATCAACACGCGCTTCTAGGGCGCAAGGGGCACTGTCATGACCAGTCTTGCTATGAACAGCACGGCGATGAACACGCGAGCCAGGGCAGGGCGCTGCCTGTTGTTGACCCTGGGCGTGCTGCTGGCCAGCGGGGCCAGCGCCGAAGGCATGGAGGAGCGCCTGCGCACCCAGTTGCGCAGCACCACCCAGCAGTTGCAGGCGCTGCAGAGCGAACAGGCCCAGGCCAGCGCCGCCCGGGTCGCCGCCGAGAACCAGGCCAAGCAGGCGCAGGCGCAGATCAAGCAACTGACCGCCGACCTGGCCAAGGCCCGCGGCGTGGCCGAGCAACTGGCCGGCCAGCAGCAGAACCTGCACAGCCAGGCCCAGGCGCAGATGGCCGCCAGCAGCGAGCAGATCGGCAAGTTCAAGAAGGCCTATGACGAACTGCTGGTCATGGCACGGGCCAAAGAGGCCGAGCGGGCCAGGCTGCAGGCGCAATTGAGCGAGCGTGACACACAAGTGCAGCAATGTTCGGTCAAGAATCAGCAGATGTATGGCGTGGCCAAAGAGATCCTCGCGGCCTACGAAAAGATCGACGTGGCGCAGGTGATGAAAATCCGCCAGCCCTTCGCCGGCGGCGCCCGGGTCAAGTTCGAGGAACTGGCCCAGGGCTTTGGCGACGACCTGTACAAGACCCAGTTCGATGCCCCCCAGGCAGCGAGTACCCACTGAACATCAGGGAAGAATCGAGCATGACTGAAGCAACGCAACTGATCGCCAGCGTCACCCCGCAGAGCCTCACCGAACTGCTGCAAGGCGCCGGCTACCGGGTCAACCAGACCGACCAGAACGGCATCGTGCAACTGCTCAGCGCGAGCCAGGGCATCGGCTACGCTGTGCGCTTCGGCAACGCGGCGGGTGCCGGACAGGGCAGCTATGTGGACTTCACCTTCAGCTGCGCGCTGCGGGTCCAGGGCGAGTTGCCGGCGGGCCTGGCCGAGTTGTGGAACGCCTCGCGGCGCTTTGCCCGGCTGTCGGTGCAGGGCGAGTTCCTGGTGATGGAAATGGACGTGGTGGTGGCCGGGGTCAGCCACGATCACCTGCGCAGCCAGCTGGAACTCTGGGACCGGCTGTTGCAGGAATTCATCGTCTACCTGCGCGACTACAGCCAGCACGCCGCGCGCCTGCAGGCCCAGGCCGATGCGCCTGAAACAACGCCCGAGGCCGCCGAGGTGCCTGCGCAGTGAAGAAGCCAAGCCTGATGGTCGGTGTCGGAGCCCTGGCCCTGGTGGCATTGGCGGTGTGGCTGGGCGTGCGCCCGGGCAGCGACCCGGTGGCGGCGCAACAGCCCAGGCCGATGGCCGCCAGCCCGGTCGACGACAGCCCGGCGGTGGCGCGCCTGGGTAACCAGCGGGTGGCGCCGGAGGAGCTCAAGGCGCTGTTCGCGGCGTTGCCCGAGCCGTCCCGCGAGCAGCTGCGGGGCAATCGCCCGGCCCTGGAAAACTGGATTCGCACCCGCCTGGCGGAAAAGGCCGTGCTCGAACAGGCCGATGCCCAGGGCTGGCGCCAGCGTCCGGACGTGGCCTTGCAGACCCGGGTGGCCACCGAGCAGATCGTCTTTCGCGACTACTTGCGCTCGGTCAGCCAGGTGCCGGCCGGTTACCCGAGCGAGGCCGAGTTGCAGCAGGCCTACGACGCGGGCAAGGCGCAGTGGCAGACCCCGGCCTTGTACCGGGTCAGCCAGATCTTCCTCGCGGTGAGTGACCCGCAAGCGCTGGAAGCAACACGCAAGCAGGCCCAGGAACTGAGCAAGAAGGCCCAGGCCGCCCCGGGCGAATTCGCCGCCCTGGCCAGCCAGTATTCCCAGGAACCCGACAGTGCCCGGCGCGGCGGCGACTCGGGTTTGCAGCCGTTGCAGCAACTGCTGCCCGAGGTCCGCGGCGCGGTGGCGCGCCTGAAGGTCGGCGCGGTGTCCGATGTGGTGCAGAGCGCGGCGGGTTTTCATGTGCTCAAGCTGACCGAGCAGCAACCGGCCCGCACCGCGACCCTGGACGAGTTGCGCGAACGCCTGACCCAGGCCCTGCGGGCCCAGCGCCAGGAGCAGATCGCCAAGGCCTATCTGGAAGGCATGCTCGACACGGCGACCCTGAGTATCGACGGCGCGCAGTTGAACAAGGTGCTGGAGGAGAAGCTGTAAGTACGGCGGCGTGGTTGATACCGCTATCGGACGGCGCAGCCGTCCGACCCGCTATGACAACGTGCAATGGATGCCATCACCCACACGACAGGGAGTCACCCATGTCCTTTCTGGAACCCGCCCCGATCTCGGGCATCACACCCTACATCGCTCCGGCCGAACCCCGGGAAGCCTGGCTGGCCCTGGCCGCCGGGATCGAGCCGGAGCTGGCCCAGTATTTCCTGGTCACCGCCCGTTGCGGCTGCTTCATGCAGGCGGCGCGCAGCCTGAACATCAAGTCGACGCTGCTGCGCAAACAGCTGGCGCACCTGGAGGCACAGTTGCGCCGCTCCTTGTTCAGCTTCCAGGGCAGCGCCCTGAGCCTCAGCCGCGAAGGCCAGCAACTCAAGGCGCAACTGATCGCCCTGGCCCACGAACGCACGCTGCCGGTGCTCGAACAGCCGCTGCTGCGCCTGGCGGTGGCCGAGTCGATCCTGCACGATATCCTCGGCCGTGACCTGATTTCCCTGTTGCGGCGCAACGCCAGCGTGCGCCTGGAGATCATCTCCATCGACAGCGAGCTGTCGCTGCGGGCCCTGAGCGCCGACGTGGTGGTGTGGCTGGGCGGGGTGGATTCGCCGGCACCGGGGCCGAGTTTCGTCACCAGCCCGCCGCAGCCGCTGGTGCGCCTGGACTACCTGCCGCATATCGCCAAGCGTTATTCGCGGGTCGCGGCGCGCCCCGACAGCCTGGACGACCTGGCCGACTACATGCTGGTGCAGTGGCAGCAGGACCGTCAGGTCGAACCGCTGCGGCCGTGGAACCAGCTGGTGGAGCAGCGCCTGGCGGGAGTGGTGCAGGTGCATTCCTACGCGCTGATGCTGGAGATGATCCGTTGCAGCGCCTGCATCGGCCTGTTGCCCCATTACATGAGCCGCTTCGACCGCGGCCTGACGGCACTGCCCGGGCTGTTCGACGAGGCCATGCCGCGCCAGGTGTGGATGGCGGTGAACGCCGAAATGGAGCACGACGCCGAGGTGAGGATGCTGGTGGAGCTGATCCTGCGCACCTTCAATGAGCGCAGCGAATGGTTTGAATAGCCGCCGGGCGCGCTGCTGCTTCGCTGCTGCTGTAGGAGCAAGGGGGGCGCCCAGCTCTTGCTCGCGATAGACCGCAACGCGGTCGTTCAGCTTATCGCCACAACCGCCCCTGGCGCTCTACACTCGACGGCCCTATCGCATAAACCAAGGAAGACTTATGCCCGCCGAGCCCTCCACTATCGTCATCGAACGTTTCAGCGAAGCCCATGTGCAGGGCATCACCGCGCTGTACAACGACCCTGCGGTCGCCCGGCAGGTGCTGCAAATGCCGTTTCAGTCCGCCGAGGTCTGGCGCAATCGCCTGGCGCCGGACAACGAACGGCGGGTGGCCCTGGTGGCGCTGCACCAGGGGGCGGTGATCGGCAGTTGCAGCATCGAGCAGTACTCGCGCATCCGTCGTGCCCACTGCGGCGGCGTCGGCATGGGCGTGGCGGTGGAATGGCAGGGCCAGGGCGTCGGCAGCCGTTTGTTGGCGGCGGTGCTGGATGTGGCGGACAACTGGATGAACCTGCATCGGGTAGAACTGACGGTGTTCGCCGACAACGAAGCCGCCCTGGGCCTGTACCGCAAGTTCGGTTTCGAGCGCGAAGGTCTGCTGCGCGATTACGCGGTGCGCGACGGCCAGTACGTTGACGTCCTGAGCATGGCGCGCCTGCGCCGCACCCCCCAGGCCTGATTCGCCCCTGTAGCCGCTGCCGAGCGCCAGCGAGGCTGCGATAGGTCCGAAGGACCTCTGGCGCCCGCAAGATCGCCACGACCGTTCCGGTCGATCGCAGCCTACGGCAGCGGCTACAGGTCACTGCGCCTCACTCAGGGCAAACGCCACCGCCGCCCGCGCATGCAGCTCGGTGGTGTCCAGCAGCGGCAGGGGGCTGTGCTCCGGTTTGAGCAGCAGGCCGATCTCGGTGCAGCCGAGGATGATGGCCTGGGCGCCGCGCTCCTTCAGGGCCTGGATCACCTGCTGGTAGCGCTGGCGCGAGGTCTCGCTGATGACGCCCACGCACAGCTCGTCGTAGATGATCCGGTGCGCGGCCTGGCGGTCCACGGCGTCCGGCACCAGCACCTTGAGGCCGCGATCGACCAGGCGTTGCTTGAGAAAATCCTGCTCCATGGTGAAGGCCGTGCCCAGCAGGCCCACGCTGAGGGTTCCAGCCTCAAGCGCGGCCTCGGCGGTCGGGTCGGCGATGTGCAGGAAGGGCACCGACAGCACAGCCTGAATCTGCTCGGCGACCCTGTGCATGGTGTTGGTACAGAGCACCACGCACTCGGCGCCACCGGCCTCCAGGCGGCGCGCCGCATCCACCAGGATCTCTGCCGCAAGGTCCCAGCGCCCGGCGTGCTGGGCCTGTTCGACAGGCCCGAAGTCGACGCTGTACATTAGCAACTGCGCCGAGCGCAGCGGGCCGAGACGGTCCCGTACCTGCTGGTTGATAAGGCGGTAATACTCGGCGCTGGACTCCCAGCTCATGCCGCCGATAAGGCCGATGGTGCGCATACGCAGCTCCTGTCGCTGACAAACCTGAATGCCGAGAGTGTCCCGTGGCACAGCCCCGCGATCTATCAAGAAATTTCATATGCCCGCCGTACTGAGCCGCAAGGTCCAGGGTTACGGGCTGCCGCGCCGCGAACTGCTGGGCGGCACGCTCGACCTGCAATTGCTGCCGCGCGCGGCCTACAGTGCGCGCGATCCGTTGCAGTGGCAAAGCCTCGGCGTGAGCCTGGAGCGCCAGCGGGGCGTGCACGCCATCGGCAGCGACCGGCGCGAGGATTTCGACAGCTGGCCGGGGACCCTGGCCTTGACCCCGGCCGGGGTCGAGGTGTTTTCCGAGTCGCCCCACGGCGGTGAATACCTGCTGCTGCGCTGGCTGGCCGAACCACAGGGTCTGGATATCGCCAGCGGTTCGCGGCGCCTGCAGCTGCCAGGACATGCGAGGGCCCTGGTGCTGGGACGGCAGGCGCGGCGGCTGTTGCTGGACCCCAACCACGATCGGTTGGCCCTGGAACAATGCGCCTTGCAGTTCGCCGGCCTGGCGGCCTTCGACAAACCACCCGCCAAGACCGCCAGGCGCGCCGAGTTCAGCCGGGTGCTGAGGCTAATCGACGAGCGGTTCGCCGAGCCGCTGTCGCTCACTGAGCTGGCGGCCTGCACCGGGCGCAACGAACTGCGTTTCCTGCGCGACTTCACCCGCGCCATCGGCATGACGCCCCATGCCTGGCTGGTCGAAGTGCGGGTCCAGGCGGCGCGGCGGCTGATCGAGCACAGCGGCCTGTCGCTCGCCGCCATCGCCCTGGAAACCGGCTTCGCCCACCAGTCCCATATGGGCAGCGCCTTTCGCAGGATCCTCGGCCTGACCCCCAGCCAGTACCGCGCCCTCGGCGGCGGACGAGGCTGAGGGCGAGCGCGTTCACCGTTCGGCAGCCGTGCCGTCAGGGTTCGACTTTTAGTCATACGACGCGGGCGTGCATCTGCCATGATCGAGTTCCGCAATCGCGGTTTCTCGAAGAGGCATGAACATGGACGACGTACAGCAACTGGGCGAGATGCTTCGCCGCTACGCCGAAAGCGAAGCCCACAAGAAACAGCTGTTCGAAAGCCAGTCGGTGGTCTGGGCGAACCGTATCAATGAGCTGTTCGATCATATCCAGCAGTGGCTGGCGCCGGTGCTGATGCCGGACCTGCTGGCCTTGACTCGCGAACCCTACGTGGCCTTCAGCCCCAGCGTCCCGCTGGAAACCTCGACCTTCAAGACCGAAAAGCTGACCATTGTGATCGCCGGCAAACCGGTGGAGTTCGTGCCCGATGTGATGGGCGCCGCCGGGCAAATTTCCTTGGCGGTGATGGGCCTGACCGCCGCGCGTTACGGCAGCGTGTCCCTGGTGGGCCTGCCCGACGGCAGCTGGCAATGGCGCAAGGCCAATGGCCTGAAGGAGCCCGACGTCTTCACCTTCGACGGCAACTTCCTGGCGTCGCAGCTGCAGGTGCTGATTCCCCGGGAGCGTGGGTGAGCTCCATGCTGTCTGGCGAATGAAGGGTTATCGGGCGTTGCGGTTGTTGCTCCAGCCCGTCAAGGGCATCCCTCAAACCTCCATATTGCCCCAGCCCGGCCGGGCTTCGGTCGGTTCCGGCGCCACGGCGTCGATCTTCTTGCCGGTGGCCAGTTCCACCCGGCGCGCCACGTCCGGGTCGTCGGCGAAGGGGATCAGGCTGGCGTCGTCGAGGCTCTTGGCCGATTGATGGCGCAGGCAGTAGTCGATGCTGAGGTAGAGGAAGGTCACGCCGAGCAGGTCAAGGGCGAATTCGATCATCGGAGGGCTCGCTGTGCTGCAGGAGGGAACGAACGACGCGGGCGGTGCGGCCCGCGTCGTGCTCTTGGGCGATCAGGCGATCTGGGCGTCGCTGAGGGCCAGGCGCGGGTCGGCCACGCGCACGGTGCGCCAGGTGTTGTAGGCCATCAGCAGCATGCCGCTGAGGAAGAACACGCCCCCGGCGAAGCGCACGATGAAACCCGGATGGCTGGCCTGCAGGGCTTCGACGAAGGAATAGGTGAGGGTGCCGTCGTCGTTGACCGCGCGCCACATCAGGCCCTGGGTGATGCCGTTGACCCACATCGAAGCGATGTAGAGCACGGTGCCGATGGTCGCCAGCCAGAAGTGCAGGTTGATCAGCGGGATGCTGTGCATCTGCTCACGGCCGAAGACCTTGGGCACCATGTGGTAGATGGCGCCGAAGGTGATCATCGCCACCCAGCCCAGGGCGCCGGCGTGGACGTGGCCGATGGTCCAGTCGGTGTAATGGGACAGGGCGTTGACCGTCTTGATCGCCATCATCGGCCCCTCGAAGGTCGACATGCCATAGAAGGCCAGGGACAGCACCAAAAAGCGCAGGATCGGGTCGGTGCGCAATTTATGCCAGGCGCCGGAAAGGGTCATCATGCCGTTGATCATGCCGCCCCAGCTCGGTGCCAGGAGGATCAGCGACATGGCCATGCCCAGCGATTGCGCCCAGTCCGGCAGGGCGGTGTAGTGCAGGTGGTGCGGGCCGGCCCAGATGTACAGGGTGATCAGCGCCCAGAAGTGCACGATGGACAGGCGATAGGAATACACCGGGCGCCCGACCTGCTTGGGCACGAAGTAATACATCATTCCCAGGAAACCGGTGGTGAGGAAGAAGCCCACGGCGTTGTGGCCGTACCACCACTGGACCATGGCGTCGGTGGCGCCGGAGTACACCGGGTAGGACTTGAACCAGTCCACCGGGATCGACAGGTGATTGACCACGTGCAGCATGGCGATCACCAGGATAAAGGCGCCGAAGAACCAGTTGCCGACGTAGATGTGCTTGGTCTTGCGCTGCACCACGGTGGTGAAGAACACGATGCCGTAGACCACCCAGACCACGGCCATCCACACCGCGCCGGAGAATTCGATTTCCGCGTATTCCTTGGTGGTGGTGTAGCCCAGCGGCAGGGTGACCAGCATGATCAGGATCACCGACTGCCAGCCCCAGAAGGTGAAGGCGGCGAGCTTGTCGGAGTACAGCCGCACCTGGCAGGTGCGCTGCACCGCGTAGTAACTGGCGGCGAATTGGGCGCTGCCGGCGAAACCGAAGATCACCAGGCTGGTGTGCAGCGGGCGCAGGCGGCCGAAGCTGGTCCAGGGCAGGTCGAGGTTCATTTGCGGCCATACCAGCTGGGAGGCGATCCACACCCCCATTGCCATGCCGATCACGCCCCAGGCCACGGTGGCGATGACGAATTGGCGCACCACCTTGTAGTTGTAGGCCGGTTCCATTGTTGCTGTGCTCATGGTCAATGCTTCCACGGTTGCAAAGGCTTGCCAGGCCACCCGGCCTGGCATGCCCTGCACTGTAGAAAGCAGCGGCGAAACAAAACAGGCTCAGAAAAAAACCATTAGTACGGATCAGATTTACTCGCCTGCCCATGCAGGCTCGGGACCGGCTGATACGGTTTTTTAGTTTTTACCTGAATCTGTAACGCTCTGAGCCGCAAGGGCATAGTCATCGCCACACCAAACCCCCCGGATCACCCCTGGAATGCCATAACCCCGTAGCCACCGTGGCCCTGTAGCCGCTGCTCGGCAGCGGCTACAGGATTACAGCGGCTTCAGGGGCGGGATCGGGGTCAGCACTGATGAGGCCGTGACATGTATCACTATGACGAGTACGACCGGGCCCTGGTCTTTGAACGGGTGGCGCAGTTTCGCGATCAGGTCGAACGCTTCATGGCTGGCGAGCTGAGCGAAGAAGAGTTCCTGCCGCTGCGCCTGCAGAACGGCCTGTACATGCAGAAACATGCCTACATGCTGCGGGTGGCCATTCCCTACGGCACCCTCAGTGCGCGGCAGATGCGCACCCTGGCCAGCATCGCCCGCGACTACGATCGCGGCTATGGCCACTTCACCACCCGGCAGAACATGCAGTTCAACTGGATCGAACTGGCCCAGGTGCCGGACATCCTCGAACGCCTGGCCGGCGTCGAGATGCACGCGATCCAGACCTCCGGCAACTGCGTGCGCAACATCACCACCGAAGCCTTCGCCGGGGTGGCCGCCGACGAGCTGATGGACCCGCGGCCCCTGGCGGAGATCCTGCGCCAGTGGTCGACCATCAACCCGGAATTCCTGTTCCTGCCGCGCAAGTTCAAGATCGCCATCTGCTCGGCCCGCGAGGACCGGGCGGCGATCATGATGCATGACATCGGCCTGTACCTGTACCGCGACTGGCGCGGGCAGATGCTGCTGCGGGTGATGGTCGGCGGCGGCCTGGGGCGTACGCCGATCCTCAGCCAGCAGATCCGCGACGGCCTGCCGTGGCAGCACCTGCTGTCCTATGTCGAGGCGGTGCTGCGGGTCTATAACCGCCACGGCCGGCGCGACAACAAGTACAAGGCGCGGATCAAGATCCTGGTCAAGGCCCTGGGTATCGAGGCCTTCGCCAAGGAAGTGGAGGAGGAGTGGCAGCACCTCAAGGACGGCCCGGCGCAGCTGACCGAGGCCGAATACCAGCGGGTCGCCAGTGCCTTTATCCCGCCGCTCTACGAGCGCCAGCCGGCCACCGATCTCGACTACGGCAGCCGCCTGGCCGAGGAGCCGGCTTTCGAGCGCTGGGTGGCGCATAACGTCAAGCCGCACAAGGTGCCGGGCTACGCCAGTGTGGTGCTGTCGACCAAGCCCGGCAGCGCCTCGCCGCCCGGAGACGTGACGGCGGCGCAGATGGAGGCGGTGGCCGAGTGGTCCGAGGCCTTCGGCTTCGGCGAGATCCGTATCGCCCACGAACAGAACATTGTCCTGCCGGACGTGCCCAAGGCCGCGCTGCATGAACTGTGGCGGCTGGCGGGCGAGCACGGCCTGGGCTGCGCCAACGTCGGCCTGCTGACCGACATCATCGCCTGCCCCGGTGGCGATTTCTGCGCCCTGGCCAACGCTAAGTCGATCCCCATCGCCCAGGCGATCCAGGCGCGCTTCGATGATCTGGATTACCTGCATGACCTGGGTGATATCAGCCTGAACATCTCCGGTTGCATGAACGCCTGCGGCCATCACCACATCGGCAATATCGGCATCCTCGGCGTCGATAAGAACGGCAGCGAGTGGTACCAGATCACCCTCGGTGGTGCCCAGGGCAAGCACAGCGCGCTGGGCAAGGTCATAGGCCCGTCGTTCAGCGCCGAGGAAGTGCCCGGGGTGATCGAACGCATCATCGCCACCTTCGTGCGTTACCGGGAAAGCGAGGAGCTGTTCGTCGATACCGTGCAGCGCATCGACCTGGAGCCGTTCAAGGAGCGGGTCTATCCGAAAGTGCTGGAGGCACAGCCATGAGCCAGCAACGCGACCGTGCAACAGCAAGCACAGCCATGAGCGAGGAATTACAGCCGTGAGCGAGAGACTAAAACCATGAACAATCTGTTGCGCTTGCAGGAAGGCCAGGCCGGGCGGGTCGAGGACGATCCCTGGAGCCTGGTGCGCGAAGTGGACGGCCCGCTGCCCGAGGGGCCGCTGATCTTGCCACTGGCCCGCTGGCTGATCCGCCGCATCGAGCATGTGCCGGCGCGGGACGGGGTCTGGCTCGGCCCGGACGATGAGGTGGAAAGCCTCAGGCCCTGGCTCAAGCTGATCCCGCTGATCGCCCTGGATTTCCCCAGCTTCCGTGACGGCCGCGCCTACAGCCAGGCCTATCTGCTGCGCACCCGACTGGGCTGGATGGGCGAACTGCGGGCGGTGGGCGATGTGCTGCGCGACCAGCTCAGCCATATGCGCCAATGCGGTTTTGACAGCTTTGCCATCCGCGAAGACAAATGCGCCGACGACGCCCTCAAGGGGCTGGCGGGCATGAGCGTGCTTTACGGGCGCTCGGCGATCGAGCCGCGGCCGCTGTTCCGGCGGCGCTGAAGAGGGGGCGCCGGCACCGGTCGGCGCTTCCATCGATGCTCACAGCCGCCCGGGAATCGGGCAGGCGACTGCCATTGTCTGGCCGACAGGGGCATTTGTCCTTGGGTCGCTGATGGCACTTTGGTAGAGTCCCACCCCTTATGAAGGAGCCAGGGATCGGCGTCCGGCGATCAGTCGCAGGCGTGCCTGGCATGGGCCATCCATGGAAGAGAGTCGCGGCTGTGAGCGTTGCTAAAAAGATACTCGGGTTGTTTTCGTTGTTGCTGATCCTGACCCTGTGGGTCGGCTATTTCTATGTGTACCAGGATGCCCGCAGCGGGCGCCTCGGCGACCCCCTCGACAGCTACGGCTGGTGCGGCCCCGCCGTGGATTCGCCGCATTCCTTCAAGCGCGACTATCTGCTGCTCAGGGTCACCAACAGCACCCAGGGCCAGTTCAGGGTCTCGGGGGAGGTCAACGTTTCCGAACGCACCTACAACCGCTATGAACTGGGCCGCTACCCGCTGAAATTGCGCCTGGAGCCGTTGCAGTCCACTTACAACATGCCGCCGCTGTTCTTTGAAGAGATCAAGGTCAAGCCCTTGAACCGCAACTTCAGTTCCCCGCACAAGAATGCCTACGCGGACCTGGAAAGCCGGCCGATCCGGGTCAATGGCGAGTCCAGCCGCTTTCCCTTCGAGGTCTACCGCTACGGCTACAAGCCGGTGCTGTACATCCTCAAGGGCAACGAGCAGGTCGACCTGCCGTTCAAGCGCATCACCACGCAGATGAACCTGTCCAATACCTTCACCCCGACCCGGGTGTACAACCCGGCGGACTACATCGCCGAGCAGAACAGCCTGGTCCAGCCCGGCGACTATCCGGCCTATGGCGCCAGCGAGTGCGCCTTCAGCATCGAGCGCAAAGGCTCGTTCAAGATCATCGTGCTGCTGTTGTTGCTGGTGCTGTGCTTGCCGTTGTTGATGGTGCTGTACCGAGACGAGCCGACCATCGACTTTCTCGCCACGCTGCTGGGCGTGGCGGCGGTGCGGGTATTCCTGATCGGGCCGCTGCAGGACTACCAGTTGTACGGCATCGACTTCGTGTTTGGCGCCGTGATCGTCCTGGCCGGGACCTTTTCCCTGCTCAAGGCCATGCGCATCGACGCTCGGCGCGAGGCGGCGGCAAGGCGCGGAACCACCTGGTAATGGGGTGGGGTGCAGTGTTGACGCTGCACCTGTCTCTTTCCGATCCGCTAAGAAAACTCTGGCCTGCTTCGCCGATTAATCCGCTTTTGCCGTGCTGATATGCCCGCTATTGGCTATACCTAGATTTCCTCAAACCAGTAGCGCTTCCGGATTTCTGACAGGAGTTACCCCATGAAGCTCGCATCAATGATGAGCACGCTGTGCCTGGCCACCCTCGGGTTGGTGGGCTGTTCCAGCAACGTCACCCAGCCCGACGAGTATTCCGGTTTTCTTGGCGACTACAGCCAGCTCAAGGAGGCCAAGTCGCCATCGGGCGTCGAAGTGATGCGCTGGGTCGATCCCAAGCTGGACTTGAAGCAGTACAGCAGCGTCTATATCGAGCCCACCCAGTTCTATCCCAAGCCGCAACCGACGGTGAAGATCCCGCAGAACACCTTGTACGGCATCAACCGCTATTACGACGAGGCGCTCAAGCGCGAGATCGGCCAGGCCATGCCCCTGGCCAGCGCACCGGGGCCAGGCGTGATTGTGGTGCGCGCGGCGATCACCGCCGTGAGCAGCAAGACCGAAGGCCTGAAACCCTACGAAATCATTCCCATCGCCCTGGTGGCAGCGGCGGTGAGCACGGCCAGTGGGATCCGCGACCAGGAGACCACCCTGGGCACCGAAGCGCAGTTTATCGACGGCGGCAACAACAAGGTGATCGCCCAGGTGGTGCGCAAGGGCAGTGGCAAGCCGCTGCAGAACGACACCCAGGTCATGCAGCCGGCGGACGTGAAAAACGTTATCGACGGTTGGGCCTCCGACCTGCATCAGTCCTTTAACAAGCTGAAAAAGCAGTAACGCCTGGGGCATCTCCCGAGCGTCTTTTTGCCAACTGCGTCGGGGTCGGGGCGGGTGCCTGACCCCTTCACCGAGCAGGTCCGGCAGTCGATCAAAAGCACAGGTTTTGCTGGCGAGGCGAGGGCGCAAGGCCGCCGATGGCATCGTCCATGGCAGGTTTCTACCGTCCGCAGCAGGGGGCGTGCTCCTGGATCGAGTGGCAACGGAGCTTCAAGGTCTGCTTGGTCGTTCATGCAGATTGTGATTATTTCCATGCACTTTTAGTGGTTAAGTTAATGTGATTTATCAAGAGTAGTAAATTCAATAAAAACATATGGTTGTGTAATATTTATGATGTTGTTCATCATATATTGTTGATGCTCTCAAGGAGTTTTCCTGGCATGCCCGTGGTTGAGCGCACGACTTTTATCGCCGGTCGCAGCCCGCCCCAGGTGCTGGACTTCTGCCTTGAAGGCGTCAACTTCCCGAAGACATTTCCCGAGCGCATCAGCCCTCGGAAAGGTGTGGGTATCGACAGCCTGCGGATCAGCGCCGGGCGTCAGTTCAGCTTTCGGCACGGGATGTGGGGTGTCATACCGGCGACATGGACGGTGGTTATACGTGAGGTCAGCGCGCTTGTCGGGTTGACGGCTGTCGCTTCGATCCTGCGGGCTGGATGGCGACAGCCTCGCTCCCTGTATCCAGTCAAGGGCGCAAAAGGGCGACAATTTGTATCCCGGGCATAGGTGGCCGGGCCGTTTCATGTTTAACTTCCGGCCTCTCGATGTTCTTTACAGCTGTTCAATGACAATCGTTTATAAGGACTCCGTTCATGGCTCAAGTCACCCTTAAAGGCAACCCGGTTCAAGTCAACGGCCAACTGCCACAAGCCGGCTCCAAGGCGCCAGCGTTCTCCCTGGTGGGCGCCGGCCTGGCCGACATCACCCTGAGCAGCTTTGCCGGCAAGCGCAAAGTGCTGAACATCTTCCCAAGCGTCGACACCCCGACCTGCGCCACCTCCGTGCGCAAGTTCAACGCCCAGGCCAACGACCTGGACAACACCGTGGTGCTGTGCATCTCGGCTGACCTGCCGTTCGCCCAGGCCCGTTTCTGCGGCGCCGAAGGCCTGGAAAACGTGCAGAACCTGTCGACCCTGCGTGGCCGCGAGTTCATCGAAAACTACGGCGTGGCCATTGCCGACGGCCCGCTGGCCGGCCTGACCGCCCGCGCGGTGGTGGTGCTGGATGAGAACGACACCGTGCTGCACAGCGAGCTGGTCAAGGAAATCGCTGAAGAACCGAACTACGACGCGGCCTTGGCCGTTCTGAAGTAACAGGTTTTACAATTATTCACGGCCTGGCCCTGTCCAGGCCGTTTTTATTTGTGCTTCAGTGGCTTAGCAGACACTTGCAAACGTAAGCCCAAGGTAAATTGCCGGTAAAGGCGCTTTGCTAAACACCGGCCAGTGCTTATCTTTCAGTCTTCTGAAAAAGATCCCCTCGCGCCCAATGGTTGATCATTCCATGCAATCCTCCGTTTCCCGCAACTCCCGTCGCTGGCTGTTCGGCCTGCTTGTCCTGTTGGCCATCGTCGGCCTGTGCTGGAAGTTCTGGCCGGCCTCGACCACCCACAAGGATGCCGCCGGGCAAAAGGCCGCCGCCGGACACACCGGGCGCAGCGGGTCGATGCGCCCGGGATTCGGTGGCGCGAGCGGGCCGATCCCGGTGCGGGTGGCGCCGGCCACGCGCGGGGACTTCCCGCTGTATTACAAGGCGCTGGGCACCGTCACCGCGCTGAACACCATCAATGTGCGCAGCCGGGTGGCCGGTGAGCTGGTCAAGGTGGCCTTCGAGGAAGGGCAGATGGTCAAGGCCGGCGACCTGCTGGCGGAAATCGACCCACGGCCTTACCAGAACGCCTTGCTCCAGGCCGAAGGCACGCTGTTGCAGAACCAGGCCCAGTTGAAGAACGCCCAGGTCGACTACGAGCGTTATCGCGGCCTGTATGCCCAGGACAGTATCGCCAAGCAGACCCTGGACACCGCCGCGGCACTGGTCAGCCAGTACCAGGGCACGGTCAAGACCAACCAGGCGGCGGTCAACGACGCCAGGCTCAATCTCGAATTCACCAGGATCCGCGCGCCGATCACCGGCCGCGTCGGCCTGCGCCAGCTGGACGTCGGCAACCTGGTGGCGGCCAACGACACCACCGCGCTGGCGATCATCACCCAGACCCAGCCGATCAGCGTCGCCTTCACCCTGCCGGAGAACAACCTGAGCAGGGTGCTGGAGCGTTATCGCAGCGGCGCCAAGCTGCCGGTGGAAGCCTGGGACCGCGGCGACCAGATGCTGCAGGCCAGTGGCGTGCTGCAAAGCCTCGACAACCAGATCGACACCACCACCGGCACCCTGAAGTTCAAGGCGCGCTACGAGAACCGCGACCAGGTGCTGTTCCCCAACCAGTTCGTCAACGTGCGCGTGCTCGCCGACACCCTGAAAAACGTGGTGCTGGCGCCGTCGGCGGCGATCCAGTTCGGCACCAACGGCACCTTCGTCTATGCCCTGGACGGCGACAACAAGGTCAAGATCCGCCAGTTGCAGGTCGGTGACAGCAACGGCGACTCCACCGTGATCAAGGCCGGCCTGGAAGCCGGCGACCGGGTGGTGCTGGAAGGCACCGACCGCCTGAAAGACGGCAGCGAAGTGGAGGTGGTGAACACCACCGAAGAAGTGCCGACCACCCCGACCCAGCATCTGCAGGGCAAGCCGGCCAGCTCGGCGACCACACCGGCCACGGCCCCGGCCGCTGACGCCCCGGCGAGCAAGGTCGGCGCATGAACCTCTCGCGGCTGTTCATCCTCCGTCCGGTAGCCACGACCCTGAGCATGCTGGCCATTGTCCTGGCCGGCCTGATCGCCTATCGCCTGCTGCCGGTCTCGGCGTTGCCCCAGGTCGATTACCCGACCATCCGGGTGATGACCCTGTACCCCGGCGCCAGCCCCGACGTGATGACCAGCGCGGTCACCGCGCCCCTGGAGCGCCAGTTCGGGCAGATGCCCGGCCTGACCCAGATGGCTTCCACCAGCTCCGGTGGCGCCTCGGTGCTGACCCTGCGCTTCAACCTCGACATCAATATGGATGTCGCCGAGCAGCAGGTGCAGGCGGCGATCAACGCCGCGACCAACCTGCTGCCCACGGACCTGCCGGCGCCGCCGGTGTACAACAAGGTCAACCCGGCGGACACCCCGGTGCTGACCCTGGCCATCACCTCCAAGACCATGCTGCTGCCCAAGCTCAACGACCTGGTCGATACCCGCATGGCGCAGAAGATCGCGCAGATCAGCGGCGTCGGCATGGTCAGCATCGCCGGCGGCCAGCGCCAGGCGGTGCGGATCAAGGTCAACCCGGAGGCCCTGGCGGCCAACGGCCTGAACCTGGCGGACGTGCGCACCCTGATCGGCGCCTCCAACGTCAACCAGCCCAAGGGCAACTTCGACGGCCCGACCCGGGTGTCGATGCTCGACGCCAACGACCAGTTGACCTCGCCCAAGGACTACGCCGAGCTGATCCTGGCCTACAAGAATGGCGCGCCGCTGCGTTTGAAGGACGTTGCGCAGATCGTCGGCGGCGCCGAGAACGAACGCCTGGCGGCCTGGGCCAATGAAAACCAGGCGGTGCTGCTCAACATCCAGCGCCAGCCCGGGGCCAACGTGATCGAGGTGGTGGACCGGATCAAGGCGCTGCTGCCGAGCATCACCGACAACCTGCCGGCGGGCCTCGACGTCACTGTGCTCACCGATCGCACCCAGACCATCCGCGCCTCGGTCACCGACGTGCAGCACGAACTGCTGATCGCCATCGCCCTGGTGGTGATGGTGACCTTCCTGTTCCTGCGCCGGGCCAGCGCCACGGTGATCCCGTCGATTGCCGTGCCGTTGTCGCTGATCGGTACCTTCGGCGTGATGTACCTGGCGGGTTTCTCGGTCAATAACCTGACCCTGATGGCCCTGACCATCGCCACCGGCTTCGTGGTCGACGACGCCATCGTGATGCTGGAGAACATCTCGCGCTTCATCGAGGAGGGCGACAGCCCGATGCAGGCCGCGCTCAAGGGCGCCAGGCAGATCGGCTTCACCCTGGTGTCGCTGACCCTGTCGCTGATCGCCGTATTGATCCCGCTGCTGTTCATGGCCGACGTGGTCGGGCGGCTGTTCCGCGAGTTCGCCATCACGTTGGCGGTGGCGATCCTGATTTCCCTGGTGGTGTCCCTGACCCTGACGCCGATGATGTGCGCGCGCCTGCTCAAGCGTGAGCCCAAGGAGCAAGAGCAGGGGCGCTTCTACCGCGCCAGCGGCGCCTGGATCGACTGGCTGATCGCCAGCTACGGTCGCTGGCTGCAATGGGTGCTCAAGCATCAGCCGCTGACCCTGCTGGTGGCCGTCGGCACCCTGGCGTTGACCGTGTTCCTTTATATGGTGGTGCCCAAGGGTTTCTTCCCGGTGCAGGACACCGGGGTGATCCAGGGCATTTCCGAAGCGCCGCAGTCGGTGTCCTTCGCCGCCATGAGCCAGCGCCAGCAGGACCTGGCGAAAATCATCCTGGCCGATCCGGCGGTGGAAAGCCTGTCGTCCTATATCGGGGTCGATGGCGACAACGCCACCCTCAACAGTGGCCGGCTGCTGATCAACCTTAAGCCGCACCGCGAACGCGACCTCAGCGCCGCCGAGGTGATTGCGCGGATCCAGCCGCAGGTCGACCGGTTGGTGGGCATCCGCCTGTTCATGCAGCCGGTGCAGGACCTGACCATCGAGGACCGGGTCAGCCGCACCCAGTACCAGTTCAGCATGTCGTCGCCGGATGCCGACCTGCTGGCCCTGTGGAGCGGGCGCCTGGTGGATGCCCTGGCTCACCGGCCGGAGCTCACCGACGTCGCCAGCGACCTGCAGGACAAGGGCTTGCAGGTGTACCTGGTGATCGACCGCGACGCCGCTTCGCGCGTCGGCGTCTCGGTGTCGAACATCACCGACGCGCTGTACGACGCCTTCGGCCAGCGGCAGATTTCCACCATCTATACCCAGGCCAGCCAATACCGCGTGGTATTGCAGGCCCAGGCCGGGGAAAGCATCGGCCCGCAGGCGCTGGAACAGATCCATGTGAAGACCACCGACGGCGGCCAGGTGCGGCTGTCGAGCCTGGCCCGGGTCGAGGAGCGCCAGGCGCAACTGGCCATCGCCCATATCGGCCAGTTCCCGGCGGTGATGATGTCCTTCAACCTGGCGCCCGGCGTGGCCCTGGGGCAAGCGGTGGACATCATCGAGCAGGTGCAGCGGGACATCGGCATGCCGGTGGGCGTGCAGACCCAGTTCCAGGGCGCGGCCCAGGCGTTCCAGGCCTCGCTGTCGAGCACCTTGCTGCTGATCCTGGCGGCGGTGGTGACCATGTACATCGTGCTGGGGGTGCTCTACGAGAGCTACATCCACCCGATCACCATCCTTTCCACGCTGCCGTCGGCGGCTGTGGGGGCCTTGCTGGCGCTGATCCTCAGCGGCAACGACCTGGGCATGATCGCGATCATCGGCATCATCTTGCTGATCGGCATCGTCAAGAAGAACGCGATCATGATGATCGACTTCGCCCTCGACGCCGAACGCAACCAGGGCATGGCCCCGGAGCAGGCGATCTACCAGGCGGCGCTCCTGCGTTTCCGGCCGATCCTGATGACCACCCTGGCCGCGCTGTTCGGCGCCGTGCCACTGATGCTGGCCACCGGTTCCGGCGCCGAACTGCGCCAGCCTTTGGGCCTGGTGATGGTCGGCGGCCTGTTGCTGAGCCAGATCCTGACGCTGTTCACCACGCCGGTGATCTACCTGTACTTCGACCGCCTGGGCCGCCGCTGGCGTTCGGCGCCTGAGCCCGCGGAGCCGGTAGAGCAGCCATGAACCTGTCCGGACCCTTTATCCGCCGGCCGGTGGCCACCATGCTGCTGAGCCTGGCGATCATGCTGCTGGGCGGCGTCAGCTTCGGCCTGCTGCCGGTGTCGCCGCTGCCGCAGATGGACTTCCCGGTGATCGTGGTCCAGGCCAGCCTGCCGGGGGCCAGCCCCGAGGTGATGGCGTCCACCGTGGCCACGCCCCTGGAGCGTTCCTTCGGCGCGATCGCCGGGGTCAACACCATGAGCAGCCGCTCCAGCCAGGGTTCGACCCGGGTCATCCTGCAGTTCGACCTGGACCGCGACATCAACGGCGCGGCGCGGGAAGTGCAGGCGGCGATCAACGCCTCGCGCAACCTGCTGCCCAGCGGCATGCGCAGCATGCCCACCTACAAGAAGGTCAACCCGTCCCAGGCGCCGATCATGGTGCTGTCGCTGACCTCCGATGTGCTGGAGAAGGGCCAGCTGTACGACCTGGCCTCGACCATCCTGTCCCAGAGCCTGTCCCAGGTGTCCGGGGTGGGCGAGGTGCAGATCGGTGGCAGTTCGCTGCCGGCGGTGCGCATCGAGCTCGAGCCGCAGTTGCTCAACCAGTACGGCGTGGCCCTCGACGATGTGCGCAAGACCATCGCCGAAGCCAACGTGCGCCGGCCCAAGGGCTCGGTGGAGAACAGCGAGCAGATGTGGCAGGTGCAGGCCAACGACCAGCTGGAGAAGGCCAAGGACTACGAGCCGCTGATCATCCACTACAAGGACGGCGCGGCCCTGCGCCTGAAAGACGTGGCCAAGGTCAGCGACGGCGTCGAGGACCGCTACAACAGCGGCTTCTTCAACGACGACGCGGCGGTGCTGCTGGTGATCAACCGCCAGGCCGGGGCCAACATCATCGAGACGGTCAACGAGATCAAGGCGCAGCTGCCGGCGTTGCAGGCGGTATTGCCGGCCAGCGTCAAGCTCAACCTGGCCATGGACCGCTCGCCGGTGATCAAGGCCACCCTGCATGAAGCCGAGATGACCCTGCTGATCGCCGTGGCCCTGGTGATACTGGTGGTCTACTTGTTCCTCGGCAATCTGCGCGCCTCGCTGATCCCGACCCTGGCGGTGCCGGTGTCGCTGGTGGGCACCTTCGCGGTGATGTACCTGTACGGTTTTTCCCTGAACAACCTGTCGCTGATGGCGCTGATTCTCGCCACCGGGCTGGTGGTGGACGACGCCATCGTGGTGCTGGAGAACATTTCCCGGCACATCGACGAAGGCATCGCGCCGATGAAGGCCGCCTACCTGGGGGCCAAGGAAGTCGGCTTCACCCTGTTGTCGATGAACGTCTCGCTGGTGGCGGTGTTCCTGTCGATCCTGTTCATGGGCGGGATCATCGAAAGCCTGTTCCGCGAGTTTTCCATCACCCTGGCGGCGGCCATAATCGTATCCCTGGTGGTGTCCCTGACCCTGACCCCGATGCTCTGCGCCCGCTGGCTCAAGCCCCACGTGCCGGGCCAGGAGAACGGCCTGCAGCGCTGGAGCCAGCGCGGCAACGACTGGATGGTGGCGAAATACGCCAGCAGCCTGGACTGGGTGCTGCGCCACAAGCGCCTGACCCTGCTCAGCCTGCTCGTGACCATCGGCGTCAATATCGCGTTGTACGTGGTGGTGCCCAAGACCTTCATGCCGCAGCAGGACACCGGCCAGTTGATCGGTTTCGTGCGTGGCGACGACGGCCTGTCGTTCACCGTGATGCAGCCGAAGATGGAAATCTTCCGCCGCGAGGTGCTCAAGGACCCGGCGGTGGAGAGCGTGGCCGGCTTCATCGGCGGCAGTAACGGCACCAACAATGCCTTCATGCTGGTGCGCCTCAAGCCGATCAAGGAGCGCAACATCTCCGCGCAGAAGGTCATCGAGCGCCTGCGCAAGGAAATGCCCAAGGTGCCCGGCGCCCAGCTGATGCTGATGGCCGACCAGGACCTGCAGTTCGGCGGCGGCCGCGAACAGACCACCTCGCAGTATTCCTACATCATCCAGAGCGGCGACCTGGGGGCATTGCGCGAGTGGTACCCGAAAGTGGTCACCGCGCTGCGCGCCTTGCCGGAACTCACCGCCATCGACGCCCGCGAGGGTCAGGGTGCCCAGCAGGTGACGCTGGTGGTCGACCGCGACCAGGCCAAGCGCCTGGGCATCGACATGAACATGGTCACCGCGGTGCTCAACAACGCCTACAGCCAGCGGCAGATTTCCACCATCTACGACAGCCTCAACCAGTACCAGGTGGTGATGGAGGTCAACCCGAAATACGCCCAGGACCCGGTCACCCTCAACCAGGTGCAGGTGATCACCGCCGATGGCGCGCGGGTGCCGTTGTCGACCATCGCCCACTACGAGAACAGCCTGGAAGACGACCGGGTCAGCCATGAAGGCCAGTTCGCCTCGGAAAGCATTTCCTTCGACATGGCCGAAGGGGTGACGGTGGAGCAGGGCACGGCGGCCATCGAGCGGGCGATCGCCAAGGTCGGCATGCCCGAAGACGTGATCGTCAAGATGGCCGGCACCGCCGACGCCTTCGCCGCGACCCAGAAGAGCCAGCCGTTCATGATCCTTGGCGCGCTGCTGGCGGTGTACCTGGTGCTGGGCGTGCTCTATGAAAGCTACATTCACCCGCTGACCATTCTGTCCACGCTGCCGTCGGCCGGGGTCGGCGCCTTGCTGTCGATCTATGTGCTGGGCGGCGAGTTCAGCCTGATCTCGCTGCTGGGGCTGTTCCTGCTGATCGGCGTGGTGAAGAAAAACGCCATCCTGATGATCGACCTGGCGCTTCAGCTGGAGCGCCACCAGGGCCTGGGCCCGCTGGAATCGATCCGCAGCGCCTGCCTGCTGCGCCTGCGGCCGATCCTGATGACCACCCTGGCGGCGATCCTCGGCGCCTTGCCGTTGCTGCTCGGCAGCGCCGAAGGCGCGGAAATGCGCCAACCCCTGGGCCTGACCATCATCGGCGGCCTGGTCTTCAGCCAGATCCTGACCCTCTACACCACCCCGGTGGTCTACCTCTATCTCGATCGCCTGCGCCATAAATTCAACCACTGGCGTGGGGTCCGTACCGATGCCGCTCTGGAAACGCCGCTATGACTGACTGCTCGCCCCGCAACCTTCCTCAGCGCCTGGCCCTGGCCCGCGGTTCGCGGCTGTTGAGCCTGAGCTTGAGCCTGGCGCTGCTCAGCGCCTGCGCCATCGGCCCGGACTACCAGCGCCCGACCGTCGCCGAGCCTGCGCAATACAAGGAGGCGGCGGGCTGGCGCCAGGCCAGCCCCAGCGATTCCCTGGCCCGTGGCGCCTGGTGGGAGCTGTATGGCGACCAGCAGCTCAACGGCCTGATCGACAAGCTCAACAGCGCCAACCAAACCGTGGCGCAGTCCGAGGCCCAGTACCGCCAGGCCCAGGCCATGGTGCGCAGCGCCCGTGGCTCGCTGTTCCCCACGGTGGACCTGAGCGCCGGGAAAACCCGCGCCAGCCAGGGCACCGGCAGCAGCAGTTCGGCCCTGAGCAGCTCCTCCAGCGGCATTCGCGACACCTACAACACCCAGCTCGGGGTGAGCTGGGAGGCGGACGTCTGGGGCAAGCTGCGTCGTGGCCTGGAAGCCGACGAAGCCAGCGCCGAGGCCAGCTTCGCCGACCTTGCGGCGATGCGCCTGAGCCAGCAGTCGGAACTGGTGCAGAACTACCTGCAACTGCGGGTCATGGACCAGCAGAAGCGCCTGCTCGAAGCCACGGTGGCGGCCTACCAGCGTTCGCTGACCATGACCGAGAACCAGTACCGCGCCGGCGTCTCCGGCAAGGACGCGGTGGCCCAGGCACAAACCCAGCTGAAGACTACCCAGGCCGACCTGATCGACCTGATCTGGCAGCGCGCGCAGCTGGAAAACGCCATCGCGGTGCTGATCGGTCTGCCGCCGGCCGAGTTCAGCCTGGCCGAGACCCAGGACATCCCGGCCTTGCCCCAGGTGCCCTTGAGCCTGCCGTCGCAACTGCTGGAACGGCGCCCGGACATCGCTTCGGCCGAGCGCTCGGTAATCGCCGCCAACGCCAATATCGGCGTGGCCAAGGCCGCCTATTACCCGGACCTGACCCTGAGCCTGGCCGGCGGCTACAGCAGCAGTACCTATGCCGACTGGATCAGCCTGCCGAACCGCTTCTGGTCGGTGGGGCCGAAACTGGCCATGACCCTGTTCGACGGCGGCCAGCGTTCGGCGGAAGTCGACCGCACCGAGGCGGCCTACGACCAGACCGTGGCCAAGTACCGCCAGACCGTGCTCGACAGCTTCCGCGAGGTGGAGAACTACCTGGTGCAGCTCAAGGTCCTGGAAGACGAGGCCGCGGTGCGCCAGCAGGCCCTGGACGCGGCGCGCGAGTCGCTGCGCCTGACCGAGAACCAGTACAAGGCCGGGGTGATCGCCTACCTGGACGTGGTGGTGGTGCAGGCCACGGCGTTGAGCAACGAACGCAGCGTGCTGAGCCTGCTGCAAAGCCGGCTGGTTACCAGCGTGCAACTGATCGCCGCCCTCGGCGGCGGCTGGGACGGCCAGCTGCAGGCCAGCAACAAGTAATGGGCCGAACCGTAGCTGTGTCACAACGGCTACGGAGGCGGTACCGATGTAATGGATTTGTTTTGTCGCTCGGTTATTTTCGTCTGAATGATGGCTTTTTGCTTACTTTGTGAGTGTGTTTCTGTAAGCAATCAGTACAATTGCGCCTTTTTACCGCCGGGCATGGACGCTTCCGGCTAACGCCACGAGACGTTCATGCTCACCGGTACCTACTCTCCCGCCCTGGTTCTGATTTCCCTGTTTGTGGCGATTCTCGCCTCTTACACCGCGCTCGACCTGACCGGTCGCATCGCCACCACGCGTGGTCGAGCGGCGTTGCTGTGGATGGCCGGCGGCGCCCTGGCCATGGGCATCGGGGTGTGGTCGATGCACTTTATCGGCATGCTTGCCTTCAGCCTGCCCATCGACCTGGGCTACGACACCGGCATCACCGCGCTGTCGCTGCTGATTTCCGTGCTGTCCTGCGGCTTCGCCCTGTGGCTGGTGAGCCAGCAGAGCCTGCCGCTGTGGCAGCTGGCCTTCGGCGCGCAGGTCATGGGCGCCGGGATCAGCGCCATGCATTACACCGGCATGGCGGCGCTGCGCATGCAGCCGGGCATCGACTACGACCCGAGCCTGTTCGGCGCCTCGCTGCTGATTGCCGTCGGCGCCTCGGCCGCGGCGCTGTGGATCGCCTTTCGCCTGCGCCGTAATACCCCTTATGTGCGCCTGGCCCGTTGTGGGGCTGCGGTGGTGATGGGCATCGCCATTGTCGGCATGCACTACACCGGCATGGCCGCGGCGCGTTTCGCCGACGGCAGTTTCTGTGGCGCGACGGTGGACGGCCTGAGCGGCAAGGGCCTGGACAACCTGGTGCTGATCACCACCCTGGCGGTGCTGGTCATTGCCTTGCTGACCTCGGTACTCGACGCGCGCCTGGAAGCCCGTACCGCGGTGCTGGCCGAATCGCTGACCGTGGCCAACCGCGAGCTGACCCAACTGGCGCTGCACGACACCCTGACCGGCCTGCCGAACCGCACGCTGCTGGCCGACCGGATCGATCAGGCGATGCAGCGGGTGACGGAGCAGGGCGGCTGTTTTGCCCTGATGTTCATCGACCTGGACGGCTTCAAGCCGGTCAACGACGCCTTTGGCCATCATATGGGCGACCAGTTGCTGCGCGAGGTGGCGGTGCGCCTGCGCGAAGACCTGCGCAGCCAGGACACCCTGGCGCGGATCGGCGGCGACGAGTTCGTGCTGCTGGTGCAACTGACCGACGCGGACGACGCCTTGCGCCTGGCCGCGCGCCAGGTGGGCCTGATCGGCCAGGTGTTCCGGGTGGCCGAGCATGAGTTGCAGATCTCCGCCAGCGTCGGCATCGCGGTGTACCCGGGCAACGGCATGACGCCCCAGGAACTGCTGATGAATGCCGATGCGGCGATGTATCACGCCAAGGGCACCGGCAAGAACGGCTACAGCTTCTTCGACGCCTCGATGAACAGCGACGCACGCCGGCAACTGCAACTGTTGCAGGATCTGCGCAATGCCGTCGAGCACGGCCAGTTCAGGCTGTATTACCAGCCCAAGTTCGACGCCGCCAACGGCCTGCCGGTGGGCGCCGAAGCCTTGCTGCGCTGGGAGCACCCGCAACTGGGCTTGCTGCTGCCGGACACGTTCATCGACCTGGCGGAAAAGACCGGGCTGATCATCCCCATCGGCGATTGGGTGCTCAACGAGGCCTGCCGGCAGATGCGCGAGTGGTACAGCGAAGGCTATGAAGGCTGGCGGATCGCGGTGAACATCTCGGCGCTGCAGTTCTGCCATGCCGGTCTGGTCGACAGCGTGGCCAGGGCGTTGAGCCGCCACCAGTTGCCGGCCAACAGCCTGACCCTGGAGATCACCGAGACCACGGCCATGAGCGACGCCGATGCCAGCATGACCGTGCTCAAGCAACTGGCGGAGATGGGCGTGGACCTGTCCATCGACGACTTCGGTACCGGTTATTCGAGCCTGATGTACCTCAAGCGCCTGCCGGCCAACGAGTTGAAGATCGACCGCGGTTTCGTCCGCGACCTGGAGCACGACAGCGACGACGCGGCGATCGTCTCGGCCATCGTCGCCCTGGGCCAGGCCCTGGGCTTGCGCATCGTCGCCGAGGGCGTGGAAACCGATGTGCAGCAAAGCTTCCTGACCCAGCTGGGTTGCGATTCGCTGCAAGGTTATTTCCTCGGCCATCCGCTGCCGGCCGCGCGCTTCATGCAGAACATCCATCAGGCCGAACAGCTGGCCCTCTGAGCGCCTCGAAAGCCTGCCTGCTTCGCAGCCTTCGGTAGCGGCTACATCGCTAGCGTTGCAGTCGACTCTGTAGCCGCTACCGAGCCCGCGAGGCTGCGCCCGGTCGCGCAACAAGCGTAACTCCAAGCCTGCGACCTGCCTGGATAGACACGCCGACCGGCGATCAGCCACGGGACGGATGACGGTCCCGAGAAGGTTTGCAACGCTGGCCCCAGGGTGTTTAATTGCTGGCGTTCAAAGATCAGCGAGGGAGTTGGCAGCATGGACAAAGTCATCCTCATCACCGGTGGCGGTCGCGGTATTGGCGCGGCCACCGCGCTGCTGGCCGCGCAACAGGGCTATCGCATCTGCATCAACTACCAGGCCGACGAACAGGCGGCCTTCCAGGTGCTGGAGCAGGTGCGCGGCCTGGGAGCCCAGGCGATTGCCGTGCGGGCCGATGTCAGCATCGAGGACGAAGTGATCGCCCTGTACCACCGGGTCGATGCCGAACTGGGGCGGGTCACCGCGCTGGTCAACAACGCCGGAACCGTCGGGCAGAAGTCGCGGCTCGACGAAATGTCCGAATTCCGCATTCTGAAGACCATGAAGACCAACGTGCTCGGGCCGATCCTCTGCGCCAAGCACGCGGTGCTGCGCATGTCGCCAAGGCATGGCGGGCAGGGCGGCAGCATCGTCAACGTGTCCTCGGTCGCCGCCCGCCTGGGCTCGCCCGGCGAGTACATCGACTACGCGGCCTCCAAGGGGGCGCTGGACACCTTCACCATCGGCCTGTCCAAGGAAGTCGCCGGCGAAGGCATCCGCGTCAACGGGGTGCGCCCGGGCTATATCTACACCGACTTCCACGCCCTGAGCGGCGATGCCGACCGCGTCAGCAAACTGGAGTCCGCCATTCCCATGGGCCGCGGCGGGCGCCCGGACGAAGTGGCGGAGGCAATCATCTGGCTGCTGTCGGACAAGGCCTCCTATTCCACCGGGACCTTTATCGACCTCGGCGGCGGCCGCTGATCCTGTAGCCCTGTAGCCGCTGCCGAGCGCAGCGAGGCTGCGATCGACTGCGCAGCAGTCGCAAGGCCGGACAGCGCGTCTATCCAGACAGATCGCAAGTTCAGGATTTGCGGTCGCTGCGCGACCGATCGCAGCCTCGCAGGCTCGGCAGCGGCTACAGATTCCACATCGTCCCGGCTTCAGAACGACCGCACGATCCTGCCCAGGGTTTCCATGGCCTTTTCCGCCGCTTCGTTCCACGGGCTGCCGTAGTTGAGGCGGATGCAGTTTCGAAAGCGCTGGGTCGGCGAGAAGATCGGTCCCGGGGCGATGCTGATGCCCTGGGCCAGGGCCATCTGGAACAGCTTCAACGAATCCATCTGCGACGGCAGTTCCAGCCACAGGAAGTAGCCGCCGGCCGGCTGGCTGACTCGGGTCTGGGCCGGGAAGTAGCGGGCGATGGCGGCGAGCATGGCGCTCTGCTGCTCTTCCAGGGCGTAGCGCAGTTTGCGCAGGTGGCGGTCGTAGCCGCCGTGTTGCAGGTAGTCGGCGATGGCCGCCTGGGCCGGCATCGAGGCGCACAACGAGGTCATCAGCTTCAGCCGTTCGATCTTCTGCGCATAACGCCCGGCGGCGACCCAGCCGATGCGATAACCCGGGGCCAGGCTCTTGGCGAACGAACCGCAATGCATCACCAGGCCCTCGGTGTCGAAGGCCTTGGCCGGTTTCGGCGCCTGCTGGCCGTAATACAGCTCGGCGTAGACGTCATCCTCGATCAGCGGCACCTGATGGCTGCGCAGCAACTCCACCAATTCCTGCTTCTTCGCCTCGGGCATGGTCGCGCCCATGGGGTTCTGGAAGCTGGTCATGCACCAGCAGGCCTTGATCGGGTGCCGTTCCAGGGTCTGCGCCAGCACCCCCAGGTCGATACCGTCCCGCGGGTGCACGGGGATTTCCACGGCCTTGAGTTTCAGGCGTTCGAGCACTTGCAGGCTGGCGTAGAAGGCCGGGGCCTCGATGGCCACCAGGTCGCCCGGTTCGGTCACCGCCTGCAGGCACAGGTTCAGGGCTTCCAGGGCACCGTTGGTGATCAGCAGTTCTTCCATGGGCAGCATCAGCCCGCCGACCATGTAGCGCAGGGCGATCTGCCGGCGCAGCTGCGGGTTGCCCGGCGACATGTCGGTGACCACCACGCGCGGGTCCATCTCGCGGCTGGCGCTGGCCAGGGAGCGCGACAGGCGCTGCAACGGGAACAGGGTCGGGCTGGGAAAGGCCGAGCCGAACGGTACGGTGGTCGGGTCCTTGATCGAGTCCAGCACCGAGAACACCAGTTCGCTGACATCGACCTCGGTGGACTCGTTGACCTGGCTGCTGATCACCGGCTCCGAGAACGGGCTGGGCGCATGGGTGTTGACGAAGTAGCCGGAGCGCGGCCGGGCGCGAATCAGGCCGCGGCGTTCCAGCAGGTAATAGGCCTGGAACACCGTGGACGGGCTGACCCCATAGGTCTGGCTGGCATAACGTACCGAAGGTACGCGCTGGCCGGGGCCGAGCACCCCGGAGCGGATCAGTTCTGCGATGTCGTCGGCGAATTTTTCGTAGCGTTTCATGGGGCGGCTCGGGTCGGGGTCTGCGGTGTCTGGGCGTTTACCGCGGACAAGCCTCGCTCCGGCAATGGAGCGAGGCTTGTCCGCGATAGCCGCAAAGCGGCGCCCAGTCTAAGGGATCAACGGTTCAAGGGCGCAACAAACCGGCTCTTGGCCACGCTGTAGATCTCTGGCTGGTCGGCGTCGACCACCTTGAAACTCAGCTCCTGGGAACTGCTCTGCGGCTGGTCGGCGATCATTGCCACCGACACCGGCAGGTCGACGATCTCGCCCGCGGCCAGGCTGATTTCACTCTTGCCCTGCAGCTGGAAGCCGTCGCCATTCATCAGTTGCAGGCGGTAATCCTGGCGTTGCTGGGTCTTGTTGATGATCTTCAGGCTGTAGATGTTCTCGATCTGGCCCAGGCTGTTTTCGCGGAACAGGCCACGGTCCTTGCTGACGTCCAGCGACACCATCGGCCGCTCCACCAGCGCCAGGGCCAGGGCGCCGATCATCACCAGCAGCACTGTGCTGTAGCCGATCAGGCGTGGGCGCAGCAGGTGGGTCTTGCCACCCTGCAACTGGTGCTCCGAGGTGTAGCTGATCAGGCCCCGGGCATAACCCATCTTGTCCATGATCGAATCGCAGGCGTCGATGCAGGCGGCGCAACCGATGCATTCCATCTGCAGGCCGTCGCGGATGTCGATGCCGGTCGGGCAGACCTGCACGCACAGCTGGCAGTCGATGCAGTCGCCGAGGCCGATATCGGTGGGTTTCACGCCACGTTTGCGCGGGCCGCGGATTTCGCCGCGGGCCGGGTCGTAGGAGATGGTCAGGGTGTCCTTGTCGAACATCACGCTCTGGAACCGCGCATAAGGGCACATGTGCATGCACACCGCCTCGCGCAGCCAGCCGGCGTTGAGGTAGGTGGCGCCGGTGAAGAACAGCACCCAGAACAGGCTGACGCCGCCGATCTGCAGGGTCAGCAGCTCCTCGGCCAGCGGCCGGATCGGGGTGAAGTAGCCGACGAAGGTCAGCCCGGTGAGCAGGCTGATGGCCAGCCACAGGGTGTGCTTGGCCGAACGGCGGATCAACTTGTTCAGGCTCCAGGGCGCGGCCGCGAGCTTGATGCGCTGGTTGCGTTCACCCTCGGTGACCTTCTCGCACCACATGAACAGCCAGGTCCAGGAGCTCTGCGGGCAGGTGTAGCCGCACCAGACGCGGCCGGCGAACACGGTGATGGCGAACAGGCCGAAGGCGCAGATGATCAGCAGGGCCGAGAGCAGGATGAAATCCTGCGGCCAGAAGGTAGCGCCGAAGATATGGAACTTGCTTTCCGACAGGTCCCAGAGCACCGCCTGGCGGCCGCCCCAGTTCAGCCACACGGTGCCGAAGAACAGCAGGAACAGGAACCCCGCGCCGCTCATGCGCAGGGTGCGGAACAAGCCGGTGAAGCTGCGGGTGTGGATCAGGTTGTCGCTGGATTTGGCCTTCGTCGTTGGGCGCGCAGGCTCGAATGTTTCTACTAATCGGACGGGGATTCTTTCGCTCATGGTCGTTCGCTCATCAGCCTCCATCAGGCCGATGAACTATGCCCAGCGAACTGTTTGCATAACAGGCTCAGGTATCGCAATAAAAAGCAGATCAGATGGCCGCGAAGGGCCGCCCTGCGACAACTTGCCATACCCGGCAAAGCGCCCGGTATCGGGCGCCAGCGGCGTCTGGCACAAGCCTGTGCCGGGTGCCGTGATGCAGATCAGTCAAATCACCGAATCACTGTCGGTGGCGCGCAGATGGCGCCGGCCGTCGGTGGCGCCTGCTACGGTCAATGCGTCGGCTTCTGCTTCGGTGATGTAGATGCGTTGCCCTTCGAGGTCGACCGCCGACATCGACTTGGCCGCGTCGGTGACCACAGTCACGGCGCTGGCCGGCAGTCGGGCGTGAAGGTCTTCGGTGTCAAAATGACAGGTCTGGTTTTCGATGCGCAGGCTCATGGTCGAATCCTGTTGTGCGGTGGGTACGGTTTTTAGGGCCCGGCTGCCGGCCGGGGTTCTGCCCGCCCGATCAATGGTCGCCCGCCGGCGGATCGCACCTTTTGCCTGGCGTCGCTGTCCTCTCATTAAGGAGGGCTGCCTCGCCAAAGTCGTCGCCCGCCAACCAACAAGACGCCGAACGAAAAGGGACCTGCGCATGAACGCCTGGTGGAATGAAGTCTGGGTCACCCTGCAAGCGGAGTTCGCCGACATCGGCGATGCCCGGCAACTCACCCAGATCACCGTACGCCTGCTGATCGCCGCGCTGCTGGGCGGCATTCTCGGTTTCGAACGCGAGCACAAGGGCAAGGCCGCCGGGGTGCGCACCCATATGCTGGTGGCATTGGGAGCGGCGCTGTTCGTGCTGGTGCCGCAGATGTCCGGCTCCCAGGCCGATGCCATGAGCCGGGTGGTGCAGGGGGTGATCGCCGGTATCGGTTTTCTCGGCGCGGGCACCATTCTCAAGGGCAAGCAGGACGAGGAAGGGCACGTCAAGGGCCTGACCACCGCGGCCGGGCTATGGATGACCGCGGCGATCGGCGTCTCGGTGGGCGTTGGTCGCGAAGCCACGGCGGTGCTCAGCACCCTGTTGGCGCTGGCGGTCTTCAGCGTGATGCCCTGGATAGTGCGCAAGCTGGAAGGCGACGAGGATCCGCCCGGAGGAACGCCCTGAAGCGTTGTGGACACGCTCGCCGCCAGCAACGAAGGGATGCCCGCTGCCGGTTGGCGACGGCAGCGACGGGCAACCGATTGTCTACGCTTGTCATGGTTTGGGCGCAATGCTGTGACCGGAAGCGATGACCGGCGCCGGATCGTTCGGCGGGTCCTCCTTGGGCGGTGGGGTGGTTTCCGGTGGATCTTCTTCGGGCACCGGTTGCGGCCCTGTTGGGGGCAAGATTGGCGGTAAGGTCGGGCGATCGATGTTCGGATCGGGCGTTTCCGCAGGGATCGGGATACTCATCGGCATGGCCTCCTTTGTGCTTGGTTTTGCACAGTCTCCCAAGGTGGACCCTCGACCCGGTGATTTGATTCCCGGCGCGAAGGGAGGCAAATCCGGGTGAACTTTCCCGGCCCCGGTGTCTCGGAACCTAAGTGCTTCGCTGATCCGCGCGGGTCGTTGCCGACCCTGGGGGCCGCTCCCAAGAGAGGGCGCCGCGCCGGAATAGACCAGCAACAGAGCGTCCATGGGGCGTAAGGAGTGATGCTCGATGACTGCCGAAAAAAGACTGACTGAACTGCAATACAACCCGAACCTGCCACTGTCGCAGGCCTTGCTGCTGCCACGCATCGTCATCGAGAACACCCGGCCGCTGATCGACGGTGGCCAGTTCGCGGTCAAGGCGGTGGTGGGGCAAGTGGTGAAGGTCAGCAGCAAGGTGTTCGCCGATGGCCACGACAAGCTGGCCGTGCGCATCCGCTGGTGCGCCGAGACCGACAGCCACTGGCACAGCGAAACCATGGAAGACCTCGGCAACAATAGCTGGGAAGGCCAGTTCACAGTGCCCAGCCAGGGCCGCTACCTGTATTGCATCGAAGCCTGGATCGATCAGTTCGCCAGCTTCTGCTACGAACTGCAGAAAAAACACCAGGCCGGCGTCGCGGTCAGCCTCGAATTGCAGGAGGGCCGCAGCCACGTGTTGCAGGCCGCCGAGCGCAGCGAAGGGCCGCTGCGCGAGCAGTTGCTGGCATTGCACCATGAACTGGCGACGCTGCTCGAAGCCGAGCAGGTGGCGCTGTTCCTGCACGAACGCAGTGCACAGCTGATGGCCGAGGCCGACCACCGTCCCTACCTGAGCCTGAGCCCGGAATACCCGCTGGACGTGGAACGCGAACGTGCGCAGTTCGCCAGCTGGTACGAGCTGTTTCCCCGCTCGATCACCGACGATCCGGCCCGGCCCGGCACGTTCAATGATGTGCACTCGCGCCTGGCGATGATCCATGACATGGGTTTCGACGTGCTGTACTTCCCGCCGATCCATCCCATCGGCCGCAGTTTCCGCAAGGGCCGCAACAACTCGCTGACCGCCGGCCCCGACGAACCGGGCAGCCCCTATGCGATCGGCAGCGAGGAGGGCGGCCACGAGGCGATCCACCCGCAGCTCGGCAGCCGCGAGGATTTCCGCCGCCTGGTGGCGGCCGCCGCCGAGCACGGCCTGGAGATCGCCCTGGATTTCGCCATCCAGTGTTCCCAGGACCATCCCTGGCTCAAGCAACATCCGGGCTGGTTCAACTGGCGCCCGGACGGCAGCATCAAATACGCCGAGAACCCGCCGAAGAAATACCAGGACATCGTCAACGTCGACTTCTATGCCATCGAGGCCATCCCCAGCCTGTGGCTGGAGCTGCGCGACATCGTGGTCGGCTGGGTCGAGGAGGGGGTGAAGATCTTTCGCGTGGACAACCCCCACACCAAGCCGCTGCCGTTCTGGCAGTGGTTGATCGCCGATGTGCGGGCGCGGTACCCGGAGGTGATCTTCCTCGCCGAGGCCTTCACCACGCCGGCGATGATGGCGCGCCTGGGCAAGGTCGGTTATTCCCAGAGCTACACCTACTTCACCTGGCGCAACACCAAGAGCGAACTGGCGACTTACTTCACCGAACTGAACCAGTCGCCGTGGCGCGAGTGCTACCGGCCGAACTTTTTCGTCAACACGCCGGACATCAATCCGTTCTTTCTCCATGAGTCGGGGCGCCCGGGATTTCTCATCCGCGCCGCGCTGGCCACCATGGGCTCGGGCCTGTGGGGCATGTATTCGGGGTTCGAGCTGTGCGAGTCGGCGCCGGTTCCGGGACGGGAGGAATACCTCGACTCGGAGAAATACGAGATCCGCCCCCGGGACTTCAACGCCCCCGGCAACATCATTGCCGAGATCGCCCAGCTCAACCGCATCCGCCGGCAGAACCCGGCGCTGCATACCCACCTGGGTTTGCAGGTCTACAACGCCTGGAACGACAACATCCTGTATTTCGGCAAGCGCACCACCGACCTCAGCAACTTCATCCTGGTGGCGGTCAGCCTCGACCCGTTCAACGCCCAGGAGGCGCATTTCGAATTGCCGCTGTGGGAACTGGGGCTGCCCGACGATGCGCAGACCCAGGGCGAGGACCTGATGAACGGCCATCGCTGGACCTGGTACGGCAAGACCCAGTTCATGCGGATCGAACCCTGGCAGCAACCGTTCGGCATCTGGCGTATCAGCGTTGCCTGATTTTGTGCCTGGGGGCTCGAAGGCCCTGCGGGCCTTGGCGCAGCCTCGCAGGCTCGACAGCGGCTACAGGGCAGCTACACAGCCACGGACCAATGAATTTTTCAGGAGTTACCCATGGCGAAGAAAACCAGGTCAGCCACCTTCATCAAGGATCCGCTCTGGTACAAGGACGCGGTGATCTATCAGGTTCACGTCAAATCCTATTTCGACTCCAACAACGACGGGATCGGCGACTTTCCCGGGTTGATCACCAAGCTCGACTACATCGCCGACCTGGGTGTGAACACCATCTGGCTGCTGCCGTTCTACCCCTCGCCGCGCCGCGACGACGGCTACGACATCGCTGAATACCGTGGCGTCAGCCCCGACTACGGGACGCTGGCCGATGCCCGGCGGTTTATCGCCGAGGCCCACAAGCGCGGGCTGCGGGTGATCACCGAGCTGGTCATCAACCACACCTCGGACCAGCACCCCTGGTTCCAGCGGGCGCGCAAGGCCAAGGCCGGTTCCAAGGCGCGGGACTTCTATGTGTGGTCCGATGACGATCAGAAGTACGACGGCACGCGGATCATCTTTCTCGATACCGAGAAATCCAACTGGACCTGGGACTCGGTGGCCGGCCAGTACTTCTGGCACCGCTTCTATTCCCATCAGCCGGACCTCAACTTCGACAACCCGCAGGTGATGAAGGCGGTGCTGTCGGTGATGCGCTACTGGCTGGACATGGGCATCGACGGCCTGCGCCTGGACGCCATTCCCTACCTGATCGAACGCGACGGCACCAACAACGAGAACCTGCCCGAGACCCACGCTGTGCTCAAGCAGATCCGCGCCGAGATCGACGCCAACTATCCGGACCGCATGCTGCTGGCCGAGGCCAACCAGTGGCCGGAAGACACCCAGCTGTACTTTGGCGATGTGAAGGGTAACGACGGCGACGAATGCCACATGGCCTTCCACTTCCCGCTGATGCCGCGCATGTACATGGCGCTGGCCCAGGAAGACCGCTTCCCGATCACCGACATCCTGCGCCAGACCCCGGAGATTCCCGCCAACTGCCAGTGGGCGATCTTCCTGCGCAACCACGATGAGCTGACCCTGGAGATGGTCACCGACCGCGAGCGCGACTACCTGTGGAACTACTACGCCGCCGACCGCCGCGCGCGGATCAACCTGGGGATCCGCCGGCGCCTGGCGCCGCTGATGGAGCGCGACCGGCGTCGCGTGGAACTGCTTAACAGCCTGCTGCTGTCGATGCCCGGCACGCCGACCCTGTATTACGGCGACGAGATCGGCATGGGCGACAACATTTACCTGGGCGACCGTGATGGCGTGCGCACGCCGATGCAATGGTCGATCGACCGCAACGGCGGTTTTTCCCGGGCCGATCCGGCGAGCCTGGTCTTGCCACCGATCATGGACCCGCAGTACGGCTACCAGTCGGTGAATGTCGAGACCCAGGCCGGCGACCCCCATTCGCTGCTCAACTGGACCCGGCGCATGCTGGCGATCCGCAAGCAGTCCAAGGCTTTCGGTCGCGGCAGCCTGAAGATGCTGTCGCCGAGCAACCGCCGGATCCTGGCCTACACCCGCGAATACACCGGGCCCGACGGCAAGCACGAAATCATCCTCTGCGTGGCCAACGTCTCGCGCAGCGCCCAGGCCGCGGAGCTGGACCTGTCGGCGTTCGCCGGCATGGTGCCGGTGGAGATGCTCGGCGGGAATGCCTTCCCGCCGATCGGCCAGCTGAATTTCCTCCTGACCCTGGCGCCCTACGGCTTCTACTGGTTCGTCCTGGCGGCGGAAAACCAGATGCCGAGCTGGCATGTGGAACCGGCCCAGAGCATGCCGGACTTCACCACCCTGGTGCTGAAAAAGCGCCTCGAGGAATTGCTCGAAGCGCCATCGCGCACCACCCTGGAGCAGAGCTCGCTGCCGACCTGGCTGCCCAAGCGCCGCTGGTTCGCTGGCAAGGACAGCGCCATCGAACAGGTGCACATCGCCTACGGCGTGCGCTTCGGCGACCCGCAGCATCCGGTGTTGCTCAGCGAGCTGGAGGTCAGCGGCGGCGGCCAGAGCGGGCGCTACCAACTGCCGTTCGGCCTGCTCGCCGAAGAGCAGATCGGCGCCGCGCTGCCGCAGCAACTTGCCCTGGCCCGGGTTCGCCGGGGTCGCCAGGTGGGGCTGATCACCGACGCCTTCGCCCTGGAAAGTTTTGTCCACAATGTCCTGCAGGCGATCCAGGCGCACACCGTGCTGCCCTGTGGCGAGGGCGAGATCCGCTTCGAGGCCACGGAGCAACTGGCCGCGCTCGGCCTGGGCGCGGACTCCGAGGTGCGCTACCTGTCCGCCGAGCAGTCCAACAGCTCGGTGGTGATCGGTGGCAGCCTGGTGCTCAAGCTGATCCGCAAGGTGGCCAGCGGCGTGCACCCGGAACTGGAGATGGGCGCTTACCTGACCGCCGCCGGCTTCCAGCACATTTCTCCCTTGCTCGGTTCGGTGGTTCGCCGGGACGGGCAGGGCGACAGCCTGTTGATGATCGCCCAGGGGTACCTGAGCAATCAGGGCGACGCCTGGGAGTGGACTCAGAACAACCTGGAGCGGGCGATCCGCGACGAACTGGCCGACGCCATGTCCGAGCAGGACCAGCATTACAACGCCCTGGGCGAGCTGCGCGACTTTGCCGGCATGCTCGGCCAGCGCCTGGGGGAAATGCACCAGATCCTCGCGGCACCGACCGCCAACCCGGACTTTCGCGCGCGGCCGAGCACGGACAAGGATGCCCAGGCCTGGGCGAAACAGATCGGCGCGCAGGTGGAACGGGCCTTGCACTTGCTCAAGCAGCATCACGCCGAGCTGACGGCCGAGGATCAACAGCGCGTGGCGTCATGGACCCGACACAAGAAGGCGATCCTGGCGCATATCCAGGGCCTGGCGAAACAGGCGGTCGGCGGCCTGCGCATGCGCGTCCACGGTGACCTGCACCTGGGCCAGGTGCTGGTGATCAAGGGCGATGCCTACCTGATCGATTTCGAGGGCGAACCGGCGCGGCCGCTGGACGAGCGCCGGGGCAAGCACAGCCCGTACAAGGACGTCAGCGGTGTGCTGCGCTCCTTCGACTATGCCGCGGCGCTGGCCCTCAGCGGCCAGAGCCTCGACGCTTCGGCCCACACCCTGGCGGCCCGGCAGCGGGTCGCCGAGCGTTATCTGCACGAAGCCCGCGAGTCGTTTGTCCAGGCGTACCGGCTGGCGGCAGCTAGTCTTGCTCATGCCTGGCAGGAAAAAAACGGCGAGGACGCCGCGCTGGCCTTGTTCAGCCTGGAGAAAGCGGCCTACGAAGTGGTGTACGAAGCGGAAAACCGTCCTGCCTGGCTCGCGGTACCGCTGCGGGGGCTGCATGCATTGTTGGGTGGTGTGAAACCCTTTTCCGATACAAAAAGTGGTGGAGAGCAGTCATGAGTTTCTCGAACAAGGAACAGGGTGAGGTCAAACAGGCAATGCCCAGCGCCCGGGATGTCGAGGCGCTGGTGCGTGCCGAGCACCAGGATCCCTTTGCCGTACTCGGCCCCCATGGCGACGACGCCGGTGGCCAATTCATTCGCGCCTTCCTGCCGGGCGCCCTGAGTGTGCAGGTGCTGGCCCGCGATGGCACTACAGTGCTGGGCAGCCTGGAGGGCACCGAGGTGCCGGGGCTGTTCGTCGGGCATTTTGCCCAGGCCCAGCCCTATCTGCTGCGCACGCAATGGGCCGGTGGCGAGCACATCGGCGAAGACCCTTACAGCTTCGGCCCGTTGCTGGGGGAGATGGACCTGTACCTGTTCGCCGAGGGCAACCACCGCGACCTCAGTACTTGCCTCGGTGCGCAGATGAAAACCGTGGATGGCGTCGATGGCGTGCGTTTCGCGGTCTGGGCGCCGAATGCCCGGCGAGTCTCGGTGGTCGGCGACTTCAACGTCTGGGACGGGCGGCGGCACCCGATGCGCCTGCGTCATCCGTCAGGGGTCTGGGAGCTGTTCGTTCCGCGCCTGGGCCCGGGCGAAGCCTACAAATATGAAATCCTCGGCGCCCACGGCATCCTGCCGCTGAAGTCCGACCCAGTGGCGCTGGCCACCCAGTTGCCGCCGGACACTGCCTCGAAAGTCGCCAGTCCGCTGAGCATCGACTGGCAGGACCTCGACTGGATGCAGGCCCGGGGCGAACGCCAGCGCGCGGACGCGCCCCTGTCGATCTACGAGCTACATGCCGGCTCCTGGCAATGCGAGGTGGACGATCTGGGCGAAGTGGCGCGCCAGTACGACTGGCACGAGTTGGCCGAACGCCTGATCCCTTACGTCCAGAACCTGGGGTTCACCCATATCGAGCTGATGCCGATCATGGAGCATCCCTTCGGCGGCTCCTGGGGTTATCAGCCGCTGTCGCAGTTCGCCCCCAGCGCCCGCTACGGCAGCGCCGACGACTTCGCGGCGTTCGTCAACGCCTGCCACCTGGCAGGTATCGGCGTGATCCTCGACTGGGTGCCGGCGCACTTTCCCACCGATGCCCACGGCCTGGCGCGGTTCGACGGCACTGCGCTGTACGAATACGGCAACCCGCTGGAAGGTTTCCACCAGGACTGGGACACCCTGATCTACAACCTGGGGCGCACCGAGGTCCACGGTTTCATGCTGGCGTCGGCGTTGCACTGGCTCAAGCATTTCCATGTCGACGGCCTGCGGGTGGATGCCGTGGCCTCGATGCTCTACCGCGACTATTCGCGCAACGCCGGGGAGTGGGTGCCCAATCGCCACGGCGGGCGCGAGAACCTCGAAGCCATCGACTTTTTACGCCACCTCAATGACGTGGTGTCCCTCGAGGCACCGGGCGCCCTGGTGATCGCCGAGGAGTCCACGGCCTGGCCGGGCGTCAGCCAGGGCACCCAGCAGGGCGGCTTGGGCTTCGCCTACAAATGGAACATGGGCTGGATGCACGACTCGCTGCATTACATCCAGCAGGACCCGGTGTACCGCGCCCATCACCACAACGAGCTGAGTTTCGGCCTGGTGTATGCCTGGTCCGAGCGCTTCATCCTGCCGATCTCCCATGACGAGGTGGTGCACGGCAAACATTCGCTGATCGACAAGATGCCCGGCGATCGCTGGCAGAAGTTCGCCAACCTGCGGGCCTACCTGAGCTTCATGTGGACCCACCCGGGCAAGAAGCTGCTGTTCATGGGCTGCGAGTTCGGCCAGTGGCGCGAGTGGAACCACGATCAGCAACTGGACTGGTACCTGCTGCAATACCCCGAGCACCGTGGCGTGCAGAAACTGGTAGGCGACCTCAACCGGCTGTACCGCGAGCATCCGGCGCTGCACGACCAGGACGACGTGCCCCAGGGCTTCCAGTGGCTGATCGGCGACGACGCAATCAACAGCGTCTACGCCTGGCTGCGCTGGAGCAAGGAGGGCAAGCCGCTGCTGGTGGTGGCCAACTTCACCCCGGTGCCGCGCCAGGCCTATCGGGTCGGCGTGCCGTTCGCCGGGCGCTGGGGCGAGTTGCTCAACAGCGACTCCGACACCTACGCCGGTTCCAACTATGGCAACGGTGGGGGGGCCTTCACCGAGGATGAGCCGAGCCACGGCCAGGCGTTGTCGCTGGTGTTGAACCTGCCGCCGCTGGCGGTGCTGATCCTGCAACCCGAGGGTTGATCACCGCCGGGCGGAGGAACGCAAGCCAGCAAGGGGTGTCCCTGAAAAACCAATCCCTGTAGCCGCTGCCGCAGGCTGCGATCGGGCTCGCAGAGCCCGCAACCCGGACGACGCGTATTGCCGATGGCTCCTTTGCCTCGACTGCGCCGCCGATCGCAGCCTGCGGCAGCGGCTATGCAGGTTTTTACCAGCGCATCCGCACACCCAGGCTGCCAATCAGCCCGTTGAGGTCGTTGTCGTCCACATCGCTGCTGTAGTCGGCGCTCACGTACAGGCTGACGACGGGAGTAAGCCTGGCCACCAGGCCCAGGCCGACCTCGACGGTGGAGGACTTGTGGCTGCTGCTGATCTTGTCGACCTTGTCCAGGGTCAGCACGTCGCCGCTGTACACCGTGTGCCACAAGCTGGTGCGTACATAGGGTTCCACCGAGTGCCCGGCGACGTCATAACGCCCTTGCAAGTGGGCCCCGACGCGACCGCTCCAGGAGTTCAGGTTGCCGGCGGAGCTGGTGCTGCTGTCGGCATTCGGGTTGTCCAGGCTGACGCGCTGGTTGATCAATTGCGCCTGGGGTTCGACCACCCAGTTGTCGCTGATGCCGATAGGAATCCCGCCTTGCACCGACAGAGTCACCGCGCTGCCTTCGGCGGCTTGCCGCTGGCCTTGCTCGGTGCGACTGAAGCCGCTGACCCGGGCGCCGCTGGCCGACAGGTCGACGTGCCAGCCCTGCGGGCCGGTCAGGCTCCAGAACGCGCCAAGACTTTGACCCTGGACACTGAAACTGTCATTACGCGGGTCGCTGAAACCGCCGGGCATTCCCTGGCCGTTGGCCTGGAACTGGCTCTGGCCGCCCAGCAGGCCGATGCGCTGGGTATGCCCGCTGCTGCTTTCCAGGGTGTAGAGCACCGAGCCGCCGGGCGTGCCGTTGATGCTGCTGGCAAAACGCGAACCGAGATAACCGACTTCAGTCTGCCGCGCCGCGGGCCCGTACAGCGGGTCCCAGACCTGCGGGCTGCCTTGCACGATGCCCAGGCCGTTGCCCGGGGGCTGGCTGGCTGGTGGCATGGGCGTTGCGGATGGCGCGGGTGTCAACAGACGGTTCAGGAGCAGGTCCTGGCGATACCAGAGTTGCGCCTCGTCCTCGGCAGGGGACGCTTGTACCTCCATGGAAGAGCACAGCAATACCGAAGCGGAAACTGTGCACAGAATGATCTTGATCTCTTGTGGGGTGAGTGAAGTTTTCATGGAGGGCTACCTTGCAATCGCATGCCGTGTCTCGCCGTGGCGTCTCTCCTACCCCGAATGAGGGGCGACCGAGTTCGTTGAGGCAAGGCCCGGCGACCCGCTCTAGAGCAGGTATCCGAGGCTTGCCCCTGGTTGTATTTCCGGGGGTAGTAAGCTGTAGCTAAGGAGACGACAGGGCAGCCGTCAAGAAAATGACCGACCAGTGGCGTAGGAGATTCGGGTGTTGTAACCGACTGAAAAAAAGCGCTTCTCTAAGTTCTTGTTTGTGCGGAAAAACGTCAAGAAAGGCGAGGAAAAGCGATTTTCGGTAGCCAACGACTCTTTGGCCGGATATTCAGAGGTGCACTTCTACCGCCAGCGGCAGGTGGTCCGACAGATGAGTCCAGGGCTTGTGCCCAAGGATCTTCGGCGCGTGGCTGCTGGCATTGCGCAGGTAGATGCGGTCCAGGCGCAGCAGCGGCCAGCGTGCCGGGTAGGTCTTGGCCGGGCTGCCATGGTGGCGTTCGAAGGCTTCGTGCAGGTCGTCGCGACGGGCGAGGGTGGCGTTGCCATGCAACTGCCAGTCGTTGAAGTCGCCGGCGATGATCACCGGCGCATCGTCCGGCAGCGACTCGAGCAACTGGCACAACAGCGCCAACTGCAACTGGCGATGACTTTCCAGCAGGCTCAGGTGCACGCAGATCGCGTGCACTTCGGCATGCCCCGGTACATCCAGCACGCAATGCAACAGCCCGCGGCGCTCGGGACCGGTGATCGAGACATCGAGGTTGCGGTTCTGGCAGATCGGGTATTTCGACAACAGGGCGTTGCCGTGATGGCCGTCGGGATAGACCGCGTTGCGCCCGTAGGCGAAATCGCTCCACATGCTGTCGGCGAGAAACTCGTATTGCGACTGCTGGGGCCAGTTGCTGTAGCGGTTGGCGTGGCGATCATGCTCGCCCAATACTTCCTGGAGAAACACCAGGTCGGCCTGGGTGCTGCGGACTGCGTCACGCAGCTCCGGGAGAATGAAACGGCGGTTCAGGGCGGTGAAGCCCTTGTGGGTATTGACGGTCAGGATGCGCAGGCGATGGATCGCCGGGGGGGCGTCTGGCGCTGCCGACATGACCGGGCGCCTGGTTGAATCGGTGCTCACGCTCACTCCTCGTAATCAGGGCGGTTACTCATGCGACTGACACTTTGCCGGTCAGTTCAGGTTTTCCCCGGTCTGCTTGCCTCGGGGCAGCCCTACATGAAAATGATTTCGTAGGACTGGCGCAGCCGCTCCAGCACCACCGGCGTCAGCGTCGGGGCCAGGCCGATGCCCGGATCGCCCTGCAACTGGCTGGCATAGGCATGCGCCGCATGGCGCTTGCGGGCCACGGTCCAGGTGTCGAGGCGCAGCTTGCGGGCGCGGTGCCAGGGCAGCAGGTGCTCATCGCGCGCCGGCCAGTGCCAGGCCCACACCGGCACTTCGTGGAACGCCACGCCGGCCTGGGCCGCAGCCTTGGCGCTGGCCCGGCCGACAGCGTCGTGGTCATCGTTGCCGTCTTCGCGCCAGGTGCTGAACACCACGTCATCGGGACGCAGGTAGCGGCCGATGAACTGGCTCAACTGATGCTCGCGCTCCTGCAGCCCACTGTCGACGAAACCGCCGCGAATCCACAGCAGGCTGTGCAGGGGCAAGCCCAGGCGGCGCAGGGCCTCGACACTTTCCTGGGGACGGAACACGCTCAGGCGCCGCTCGGACCACAGGTCGGAGCCGGGGTGGCTGGCGCTGCCGTCGGTGACGGAAATCAGTTGCAATGGATGGCCGTGGTGGGCCAGTACCTGCAGCAGGCCGCCGCAGGTCAGGACTTCATCGCCGGGGTGCGGGGCGATGACCACCGCGCGAAATCCGGGCGGCACCAGGCTGGCAAGGTTGATGGGGGGGACGTCGAGCAGTTGGCGGGCGCCGTTCCAGACCTGCTCCGGCCAGTTGTCGCTCAGGGGTATGGATCTCATGGGTGTCACATCCTTGTTCCGGGGCAGTCGGCGCACGGTGATGAACCGGGCCGCTTGGGTTCGCACCCGGTGTCGGTCCGGGTGCCGGCGCTCCATACCTTGGATTGCCGTCCTGCAAGAGCGTTCAATCATACACAGCCGTTGGCCGACGTCGCAGGGGCCAGCGGCTTTTTTCTGATGGCGACGCTCAGGTGTTCAAGATAGCGGGGAATAGACGCTTGGCACCATCGTACATTTGTCTGATCTGGCCACTGCCCACCATCCCATCCCGGCAAATGGCCAACCAACTGCTCAATCGTCATCCTCGTGCTGCAGTTCGAACAGCAGCAGCGAGCGCCCGGTCACCGAGTACTGGTGGCCGAACTCGAAGCGCTCCTGGCCTTTCACCGAGGGCTGGTTGGTGTCGATCATGCAGGTCCAGAAGCCGCCGTCGGGCACTTCCAGCAGGCAGAAGTTGACGATGTCGTGATGGGCGTTGACCACCAGCAGCAGGGTCGCGTCGGCACCGGGGCGGCGTATTCCGGTTTCCTGGGCGCGGCCGTCGAGCAGCATGCCCAGGCAGCGACCGTGGCTGTCCTGCCATTGTTCGATGGTCATCTCGCTGGCGTCCGGGGCGAGCCAGGTGACGTCCTTGACCCCGATGTCCTCGTTGTAGTTGCCCACCAGGAAGCGTCCGCGACGCAGGATCGGATAGGTCATGCGCAACTTGATAAGGCGCTTGACGAACTTCAGCAGCGACTTGCCGTCCTCGTCCAGGTCCCAGTTGACCCAGCCGATTTCGCTGTCCTGGCAATAGGCGTTGTTGTTGCCGTGCTGGGTGCGGGCGAACTCGTCGCCGGCGACGAGCATCGGCGTGCCCTGGGCCAGCAGCAGGGTGGCGAAGAAATTGCGCATCTGGCGCAGGCGCAGCGCATTGATCTGCGGGTCGTCGGTGGGGCCTTCGACGCCGTGGTTCCACGACAGGTTGTTGTTGCTGCCGTCCTGGTTGTCCTCGTCGTTGGCTTCGTTGTGCTTGTCGTTGTACGACACCAGGTCGTGCAGGGTGAAGCCGTCGTGGGCGGTCACGAAATTGACAGAGGTATAAGGCCGCCGGCCGCGCTGGTTGAACATCTCGCCGGAGGCGGTCATGCGCGCGGCGAAGTCGGCGAGCTGGCCGTCGTCGCCTTTCCAGAAGGCGCGCACAGTGTCGCGGAACTTGTCGTTCCACTCCACCCAGCCCGGCGGGAACCCGCCCACCTGATAACCGCCGGGGCCGATGTCCCACGGCTCGGCGATCAGCTTCACCTGGCGCAGCACCGGGTCCTGGCGGCAGGCCACGAGGAAGCTGTGGCGTTCGTCGAAGCCATCGTGATAACGCCCGAGAATGGTCGCCAGGTCGAAGCGGAAACCGTCCACATGCATTTCCGTGGCCCAGTAGCGTAGCGAGTCGGTGACCATCTGCAGCACGCAGGGGTGGCTCAGGTCGAGGGTGTTGCCGGTCCCGGAGTCATTGATATAGAAGCGTTTGTCGTCGGGCATCAGGCGGTAGTAGGAGGCATTGTCGATGCCGCGCATGGACAGGGTCGGGCCTTGCTCGTTGCCTTCGGCGGTGTGGTTGTAGACCACGTCGAGTATCAGTTCGAGCCCGGCTTCGTGCAGATGCGCGACCATTTCCTTGAATTCGGCGATCTTGCCATTGGCCAGGTAGCGCGGGTCGGGCGCGAAGAAGGCGATGCTGTTGTAGCCCCAGTAATTGGTCATGCCCTTGTGCAGCAGGTGCTGGTCGTTGACGAAGGCATGGATCGGCAGCAGCTCCACCGAGGACACCCCGAGCTTGCGAATGTGCTCCAGCACATCGTCGACCATCAGCCCGGCGAAGGTGCCGCGCACCGCTTCCGGCACCGAGGGATGACGCATGGTGAAGCCGCGCACGTGAGTCTCATAAATGATCGTTCTGTCCCAGGGCACGCTGACCCGATGATCGTGGCCCCAAGTGTGGGCCGGGTCGATCACTTTGCATTTCGGCACGAAGGGCGCGCTGTCGCGCTCGTCGAAACTGAGGTCGGCGTCGGGATGCCCGATGGTATAGCCGAACAGCGCCTCGGACCATTTCAGCTCGCCCACCAGTTGCTTGGCATAGGGGTCGATCAACAGTTTATTGGGGTTGAAGCGATGACCGTTGGCCGGGTCGTAGGGGCCATGCACCCGGTAGCCGTAGATCAACCCGGGATGGGCGTCGGGCAGGTAGCCGTGGAAGATCTCGTCGGTGTATTCCGGCAGTTCGATGCGTTCCAGTTCGACTTCGCCCGTGGCATCGAACAGGCACAGCTCGACCTTGGTGGCATTGGCCGAGAACAGCGCGAAGTTGACCCCCAGGCCGTCCCAGGTCGCGCCGAGCGGGAAGGGCAGGCCTTCGCGGATGCGCGAGGGCTCGGTCGCTTGCGGGGTTTTCGGCGTGGCGGCTGTTTTGGGTTTGGACGGGGTCATGGGTGCTCCTGCAAATCAGATGGGCGAACAGGCTCCCTGTGGCGCACGGGCGCGCCACGCACATGGGCAAGGTCGGCAGTGGAGGGTGGCGCGAGCGCCTTGGCGAAAGGTCGTCAGCTGGCCGCTGGCTTGCGCGGGGCTCGTGGCTTTTTCGCCGCGCTGCTTTTGCCCCCGGGCGGCAATCCTTTTTCTCCAGGAGGCACCTTTTCTCCGGGAGGTACCACGGGTGCCGCCGCCGCGGGTTTGGCGACGGCCTTGGGTTTTGCCGCGGGCTTGCCAGGCTTGGCGCTGGCGGCGCGGGTCGCCCTGGGCGGCTTGCTCGGGGCCAGGGCCTCGGCTTCGGCCAGCTTGCGGGCCATTTCCCAATGCCGGTGCTCCTGGCCATCGGGCCGGCCTTCCGATTCCCAGATTTGATAGGCGAACTCACGAATGCGTTTGTCGTCGGTACTCATCGCAATGCTCCTGAACTGAACTCAAGTTTGGATGAAGAGGTTGACCGGGAAATCCCGCAATGCGCTGCCGATCATCAGATCCTTGTGGGGTGTGACTGTCCCCGTGGAAAAAAGTCCCTTCAGGTTTTGTCCTGGCGCGGCGAATGGCAGGTGCACTCGCGTATCGCCCCAATCCGGCGCGTCGACCCGGGGTTGCGCGCCGCTTTCCAGCAGCCCGGCGACCAGCCTGGGCACTATCACTACGGCGCGCTGGCCCTGGTGTTCGCGCATGAAGGCCAGCACCTTGTCGGCGTGTCGGCCCTCTGCCAGCAGCGGCTGGTAAGTGCCCCGGCGAAACAGCTGCGGGTACTCGCCGCGGCGCTTCAGCGTGGCGGCGATCAGGGCCTGCTTGATGCGCCCGTCGCGCCACTGGGTCAACAGTTCCATGGTTTCGCCGCAGGGGTCCAGAGCCTGCTGTCGGGTGGCGAAGTCCACCGGGCGGCGGTTGTCCGGGTCCACCAGGCTGAAGTCCCAGAACTCGTTGCCCTGATACAGGTCCGGCACGCCCGGCACGGTCATGCGCAGCAAGGATTGAGCCAGGCCGTTGAGGGCGCCAGCGGGCGCTATGCGCTGGACGGCCGCACCGATGGCGCTGCGCAACGGCAGGCCCTCGGGGCTGAGCAACAGCCGCTCGATGAACGCATGCACGGCACTTTCATAGGCCTCGTTGGCCGCCGCCCAGCTGCTGTGCAGCTTGGCTTCGCGCAGGGCTTTTTCCTGCCATTGCCAGAGGCGCCGGGCATAGTCTTGCAGGCCCTGGCTGTCGTCGCTGTGCAGTTCCAGCGGCCAGCTGCCGAGCAGGGCCTGGTAGAGAATCAGCTCGTCACCGGCGCCGGGCGCCTGGGGATCGTTGCGCAGGGCCTGGGCCAGTCTGCGCCAGTGTTCGACCTGTGCGACGTACCAGGGGCTGAGTTCGCTGAGCACCGCCAGGCGCGCGCGGGCATCTTCGCCGCGCTTGTGGTCGTGGGTGGCGCTGGCCAGCAGGTTGTCGGGGAAGGTCGCCAGGCGCTCGCGGCAGAGCGCGTGGAAATCTTCCACCGGGGCGCAGAACTGCTCGGTGGAAAAACCCACGTCGTTGCGCGACAGCAGCACCGCCGAGCGATAGAGCGCGGTGTCTTCCACCGCCTTGGCCGCGGTCGGCGAGGTCAGTTGCTGGAAGCGCACGCAGGCATGCTTGAGCACCTTGCGCTGGCGTCCCGGTGGCAGCTGGCGCCAGCCGCGGCCGCCGAGCCACTGTTGCAGGTAGGCCAGCACCGGCCAGTCGGCTTCGCCCAGGGTGTCGCGGGCGCCTTGCAGGGCCTGCTGGAAAAACACCTCGTCCGCCGCCGAGCGCCCGCAGGCGCCGATGTAGGTGCGGTACACCGGGAAGTGCACGATCAGTTCCTGCAAGGCGCGGCGGATGGCGCCCAGGGTCAGGTCGCGGCTCATCACGTCGTTGCGCGCCACTTGCAGCAGGGCCTGGGCCACGCTTTCGAAGTCGCTGGCCAGCGAGCCGTTGAGCAACTGCTGGCGCGCCAGCCGGGCTTCTTCGAGAAAGGCCGCCGGGCGTTCGCTGTGCCGGCTCCAGAGTTCGGCCAAAGGCTCGGCGCCTTGCGGGTCGTGTTGCAGCAGCGACAGCTGGTTCATGAATTCATAGCCGGTGCTGCCGTCCACGCACCAGTCGCGGCGCAGGGTCTCGCCGGCGCCGAGGATCTTTTCCACATAGATCGGCAGGTGCTGGCCGGAGCGCAGCGCATCGACCCGGCGCCGCAGTTTGCGGCAGTAGCCGCGGGGATCGGCCAGGCCGTCGATATGGTCGATGCGCAGCCCGTCCACCAGGCCGGCGGCGATCAACTGGAAGATTTTCCCGTGGGTGGCCTCGAACACCGCCGGGCGCTCGACCCGCAGCCCACCCAACTCGTTGATGTCGAAGAAGCGCCGCCAGTTGATGTCGTCCGCCGCGGTGCGCCAGCTGGCCAGGCGATAACTCTGTTGCTCCAGCAGGGCGTGCAGGCGAGCGAAGCCCTGCGGCTGGCGCGCGTCATACAGCGCCAGTTGCTGCTCGATGGCCGCGCGGACCTGTGGGTCACAGGCGGCGTCCTGCAATTGCCGCTGCAAGGGCTCGGCCTGGGTGTGGGCGTCGGGCTGGTAGCGCAGGGTGCTGAAGGCATCGGCCAGAGGCTTGAGGCGCTCGGCCGACTCGGCGTCGAGCTCGCCCCGAACTCGCAGCAACTCGCCATAATCGCTGGGGCAGATCGGGAAGTGATGCTGGTAATGCTCGACATGGAATTCGCCCCGTTCGGTATCGAAGCACAGCCGCAGCGTGCCTTCCTGCAGGGCTACGCCGTAGTCGCTGCCGAGGAACGGCAGCAGCAACTGGCCTTCCATCAAGGGGTCGGGGGAGTGCCACTGGATATCGAAGAACTCGCCGTAGGGGCTCAGGCGCCCCCAGCGCAGCAGGTCCTGCCACCAGGGATTGTCCGCGCCGCCGACCGCCATGTGATTGGAGACGATATCCAGCAACAGGCCCATGTCGTGTTGGCGCAGGCTGCGGACCAGGCGTTCCAGGGCGGCCTCGCCACCCAACTCGGGGTTGACCCGGGTCGGGTCGACCACGTCGTAGCCGTGCATCGAGCCGGCGCGGGCGCACAGCAGCGGCGACGCGTACAGGTGGCTGATGCCCAGGCGGGCGAAATAGGGCACCAGCGGCACCGCGTCGTCGAGGGTGAAGCCGCGATGAAACTGCAGGCGCAAGGTGGCCCGCACGGGCTGGCTGTGGATCGTCGCGCTGCTCATCGGTCGCGCTCGTGGGCCTGCAGCCGGGCGCAGGCCAGCAGTTCCAGGCGGCGCGCGGCGTCCGGGTCGTCGAGCAAGGCCGCGCTGCTGCCGGCCAGGCGCCGGCGCCAGTTGGGATGGCTGTCGAGGGTGCCGGGCAGGTTGGCCTGTTCGTCGATGCCCAGGGCGTCCTCCAGGGGCAGCAGCACCAGCGGCGCGCGGGTATGGCCGAGGAAGCGCACGCTGGCGTCCACCACCTGGTCGGCTTCGTGGGTGTCTTCGCGAAAGTTCTGCGGGTCGCGGCTCAGGGCGTGGCGCAGGCCCTCGCGTTCACGCTGGCGATGTTCGCGCCAATGGGTTTCGCCGCTTTCGTCCACCAGGCCCAGGCGCGCGCTCCAGTCGATGTCGCGGCCCTGCCACCAGCCGTTGAGGGTCGGCAGGTCGTGGGTGCTGGTGGTCGCCAGGGCATTGTCCGGCCAGTCGAGGATCGGCCGGAAATGCGTGCCGTGCTCCTGCTCGAACAGCAGCACGCGCATGCCGAGCATGGCCCGCGCGCTGAGTTTCTCCCGCAGGCCGTCGGGCACCGTGCCGAGGTCTTCGCCGAGGACGATCGCCTGGTGCCGGTGCGACTCCAGGGTCAGCAGGCGCAGCAGGTCGTCCACCGGGTAATACAGGTAGGCGCCGTCGCAGGGTGGGGCGCCGAGGGGGATCACCCACAACCGTTGCAGACCCATCACATGGTCGATGCGCAGGCCGCCGGCATGGGCGAAGTTGGCCCGGAGCATTTCGATAAAGGCGTGGAAGCCATTGCGTACCAGGCCCTCCGGGGAAAAGGCGGAAATGCCCCAGCCCTGGCCCTGGCGATTGAGAATGTCCGGCGGCGCGCCGACGGTCAGCGCCGCCAGCAGTTCGTCCTGGCGGCTCCAGGCCTGGCTGCCGCCGCCGTCGGCGCCCACCGCCAGGTCGGCGATCAGGCCGATGCCCATGCCGCTGCTGCGGGCGGTGGTCTGCACCCGCTCCAGGCAACGGGCGATCAGCCATTGGCAGAAGGCATAGAAGCCGATGTCGCTGGCGTGCTCCTCGGCGAACTGTGCCAGCGCCGGGCTGCGTGGGGTACGCCAGGCATCGGGCCATTCGCGCCAGTCGAGGCTTTCGCCGCGGGCCGCGCGCCGGGCCTGGATGGCTTCGAAGCGGCAGTGGTTTTCCAGGGCCTCGCCGTTGGCGTGGCGGAAACTGGCGAAATCCTGGTGCAGCGGATGCTCGCCCTGGCAGAAGCCTTCATAAAGCGCGCGCAGGACTTTCTGCCGGGCCTGGGCCGCCACTGGCCAGTCGACCATCGGCTGTTGTTCCAGCTGTTGCAGTTGCGGCCCCAGGCCGCTGGCGTCGATGGCACTGCGCCAGGCCCGCTCGCCGAGAATGGTCCCGGGCGCGGCGTACAGGCTGTTGAGAAACAGCCGGCTGGACGGCGAATAAGGGCTGTAGCGTCCGGTGTCGCTGCTGAACATGGCATGCAGCGGGCTGATAGCCATGGCCTCGGCGCCCCGTTCGCCGGCGACCCGGACCAGGTCTTCGAGCGCCTGGGTATCGCCAAAACCGCCGTCGCCGCTGCGTCGCAGCGAATACAGCTGCACGCTCAGGCCCCAGGCGCGGGGCGTGGCCTGGTCCACGGCGTCGGCGACGCTGTAGCAGCGTTCGGGCGCCACGGCCAGGGTGAAGTGCTGGCCGGCGATACTCACCTCCTGGTAACCCACCGGCACCAGCCCCGGCAGCATGGAGTTGGCGTCCAGCTTGAGGTTGAGCACGCTGCCGTCTTCCAGGCGGATTTCGCAGGGCGTGTCCGGGGCGAAGTAATGCCCCAGGTCCAGGCCCTGGCCGGCATCGGCGGTCAGCAGCGGTGGCAGTTGCCGGCTCTGCTGTACCTGTAGCAGCTGGCGCAGGCTGGCTTCGATCTGCTGGTCGTTGTCGGCCGGATGGCCGAGGCTGGCCAGCACGGTTCGCAGCACCCGCGGCTCGACCCGTTGCGGGCGGCCGTTGGCGTCGATCCAGTCGACGGCCAGGCCGGCCCGGCTGGCGAGGATTTCCAGTTGCGCGTCGCTCATGGGCGTTCTCCGTCAAGGTCAGGCAGTGGGGCGGCCGCGCCGAGGCTGACCAGTGCGCTATAGGGGGCGAGATGGCCTCGCTGCAACCGTTCGAACGCCTGGGCCGGGTAGTCGAACAGGCGCTGCGCGGCGTTCGCTGGCCGCTGCTCGACCTCGTGCGGGCTCAGGTTGAGGTCGATGCGCAGCTCCTGGCCATTGCCCAGGCGCCAGCGGGCACACAGCGCACCCTCGGCCAGCACCTCGGCGCCCAGGGCTTCGGCGCCGGGCAGGTAGGGCACGATGTGCTCGCGGCGCAGTTGCAACAGTTGGCGATACAGCGCCAGGGTCTGTTCGCCCTGGGCCGGGTCCGCCTGCGGCCTCGACGCGAGGAAGGTGTCCGGCGCGTTCGGGTCGGGAATCTGCTCGCGTTTATGCGGATCGGCGAAGGCGCTGAAGGCGGCGAATTCGTCGCGCCGGCCTTCGCGCACCGCGTCTGCCAGTTCGTCATGGTGGCTGGTGAAAAACAGGAAGGGTTGCGGCGCCGCCAACTCGTCGCCCATGAACAGCAGCGGAATCATCGGCGACAGCAGCAACAGCACCGTGGCCGCCCGCAACGCCTGTGGCTCGGCCAGGCGCACCAGGCGTTCGCCGAAGGCGCGGTTGCCGATCTGGTCGTGGTTCTGCAAAAACAGCACGAAAGCGCTGGGCGGCAGGTGGCCGCTGGGTTCGCCGCGAGCGGTGCCGTGGCGGGTGACATGGCCCTGGTAGGCGAAGCCCTGGCTCAGGCAGCGCGCCAGTTTCTCGGTGGGGCGTTCGGCGAAGTCGGCGTAGTAGGCGTCGGTTTCGCCGGTGAGCAACACATGCAGGGCGTTGTGGCCGTCGTCGTTCCACTGCGCATCGAATTGCTGCTCCAGCAGGCTGGCCTGGTTGTACTCGTTTTCCACGGTCAGCCAGACCTGCCGCGTCGGGTCGATCCGTTGGCGCACCCGCTGCGCCAGTTCTTGCAGGAAGTCCGGGTCGTCGATCGCATGCACCGCGTCCAGGCGCAGGCCGTCGAAGCGGTACTCCAGCAGCCACATCAGGGCATTGTCGATAAAGAAGTCGCGTACCGGCTGGCGGCGAAAGTCGATGGCCGCGCCCCAGGGCGTATGCCGGTCTTCCCTGAAGAAGGCCTTGGCGTAGTGGTGCAGGTAGTTGCCGTCGGGGCCGAAGTGGTTGTAGACCACATCGAGCATCACCGCGAGATCCAGGCCATGGGCGCAGTCGATCAGGTGCTTGAGGTCGTCGGGCGAACCGTAGGAGGCTTCCGGCGCATAAGGCAGGACGCCGTCGTAGCCCCAGTTGCGATCGCCGGGAAACTCCGCCAGGGGCATCAGCTCGATGGCGGTGATGCCCAGATGGGCCAGGCGCGGCAAGTGTTTTTCCACTTCGCGGTAGCCGCCCAGTACCCCCACATGCAGCTCGTAGATCACCGCCTGGTGCCACGGCCGGCCTTGCCAGTGCGGGTGTTGCCAGCGATAGGCCCGGGGGTCGACCACCAGGCTGGGGCCGTCGATATCGCCATCCTGGGCCCGGGACGCCGGGTCGGGTACGCGGATCTCATCGTCGATGTTGAAGCGGTAGCGGGTGCCGGGCGGGCAACGGCCGACGACCATGAACCAGCCGTTGGCCTGGGGCAGCATGGGCAGCGACACGCCGTGTTCGAGTTCGACGCTGACGTGTTGCGCGTCCGGCGCCCAGAGGGCGAAGCGGGTGCGCTCGGCATCGAGCGGCGCGGTGCCGTGGGGCCAGGTTTCCAGTGTCCTTGACGGCATCTTGGGGTGCCCTCTCAAGGTTTGGCCGATTTTCCCAAGGCCTTGGCCACCAGCTGTTCATAGAGTTCGGCGTAGGGTTCCACCGCCTTGCACCAGTTGAAGGGCGCGGCCATCGCCCGGCAGCGCATGGCGTTGAGCAGCGGCGGATAGGCGAACACCTTGAAGGCGCGGCTCAGGGCCTCTTTGTAGCTGGCCACGGTGGACTCGTCGAAGAGGAAGCCGGTGACGCCGTTCTCGATGGTGTCGGCCAGGCCGCCGGTATTGCGCGCCACCGGCAACGAACCGAAGCGCTGGGCGTACATCTGGCTCAGGCCACAGGGCTCGTAGCGCGAAGGCATCAGCAGGAAATCGCTGCCGGCGAACATGCGGCGGGCGTCGGTTTCGTTGAAGCCGATATTCACCCCGATGCGCCCGGGGAAACGCGCGGCCAGGGCACGCATGGCCTGCTCTTCCTCCGGCTCGCCGCGACCGATAATGGCGATCTGGCCGCCGGACTTGACGATGTACTCGGCCACGCCTTCGGTGAGGTCCAGGCCTTTCTGGTAGACCAGGCGCGAGACCACGGCGAACAGCGGGCCGCTGCTGGGGTCGAGGCCGAACATCTGCCGCACATGGGCGGCGTTGGCGGCCTTGCCTTGCCAGTCGCCAATCGCGAAGGGAGTGGACAGGTGCGGGTCGGTGGCGGCGTCCCAGCTTTCGTCGATGCCGTTGGGGATGCCGCTGAGCAGACCTTGCTGGGTCTTGCTGGCGAGGAAACCGTCAAGCCCGCAGCCGAAGGCCGGGGTGGTGATTTCCTGGGCATAGGTGGCGCTGACGGTGGTGATGTGGCTGGCGTAGGCCATGCCGGCCTTGAGGAACGACAGCTTGCCGTAGAACTCCATGCCTTCCTGTTGCAGGGCGTGTTCGGGAATGCCCAGCTCCGGGCAGGAGGCCAGGCTGACCACGCCCTGGTACGCCAGGTTGTGGATGGTGAACAGGGTCGGCGTACGTTGCCCGCGCCAGTGCATATAGGCCGGCGCCAGCCCGGCGGGCCAGTCATGGGCGTGCACCAGGTCCGGGCACCAGTGGATCTGCGCCAGGTTGGCGGCGATGTCGGCCGCGGCCAGGCCCAGGCGGGCGAAGCGGATATGGTTGTCCGGCCAGTCGCGTCCGTTGTTGGCGCCGTAGGGCGTGCCTTCGCGCTCAAAGAGTTCGGGGCAGATCAGCACATAGATCACCAGGCCGTCGGGCATGTCCATGCGCCCGATCTTGCAGGCCGGCAGGGCCGCGTGGCCGCCCAGCTCGCCAATGATATGAATCGGGTTTTCGCTGTGCATCACCTGCCGGTAGCCGGGAATCAGCAGGCGTACATCGTGCAGGTGCGCCATGGCGCGGGGCAGGGCGGCCGAGACGTCGCCCAGGCCGCCGGTCTTGACCAGATCGGCGATTTCCGAAGTGACGAACAGGACCTTCTTGCGGTTGGGGTTGTGGCGGATCAAGGGCAGTGTCGTCTTGCCACCTGGGGCGAGAATCGATGTGGAGGCCGTTTCACCGGCCAGCGGCAGAGGATGCTTTCCCTGGGTTTGCAATACGGCACTGGTCATCTGTTTCTCCCGTTTTATTGATCTGTTCCTGGCATCTGCCGGCGGTGTCAAAAGGCCAATCCGGTGGCCGGGCACAAAAACGTTACACATGCGGAAGCCGAACGCAGCCTCATGCGTCGATGCAAAGAGGGTGAAGGGGCCATTGCAAGGATTGCACCAGTCGCGAAGGCCCTACCTTTAACCTGACCCAAGGCGTGAGCCAAAAGTTTCGACTTTATTTCCTCGGGGGTGACTGTCCGGTCACTTTTTGAATTTCAGTCTAGGACAGAAGTTAGAGCGCGGGCATGACGATTAGGTTTTCTCGGGGCGAAGGTTGCGCTGCCCCGGAATAAAGCCGACGAAAGGCAGTCTCGCGCACCGGCCGGGGGCGAGGCTTTCTGGCACGGGCGCGAAAACGGTGAGGGGTGCAAGCAGACGGTGCGGGGGGAAACCGCCCGCGCCCGATGATGGTGCAGGGCCGTGCTGGCGCAATGCCCTGAGGTGGCTTCAGCCCAACTGACGGATCGGCTGGCCGGCGGCCCAGGCCTGGATATCCTCGATCATCTGGGCGAAGAACTGCCGGTAGTTCTGCTGGCTGACATAGCCGACATGAGGTGTGGCCAGCACATTGGGCAGGCGGCGGAACGGATGGTCGAGGGGCAGCGGCTCCTGCTCGAACACATCCAGCGCCGCACCGGCCAGGCGCCCGCGTTCGAGGGCGCTGATCAGCGCCGCTTCATCGACGATCGGCCCGCGGGCGGTGTTGACCAGTAGCGCCGAGGGTTTCATCCAGGCCAGCGCCTGGGCATCCACCAGGCCGCGGCTGCGTTCGCTGAGCACCAGGTGCACCGAGAGCACGTCGGCCTGTTCGAACAGCTGCTGCTTGTTCACATAGGTCGCGCCGGCCGCCGCGGCTCGCTCGGCGGTGAGGTTCTCGCTCCAGGCGATCACCCGCATGCCGAACACCTGGCCGAACTGCGCCACCCGCTGGCCGATGCTGCCCAGGCCGAGAATGCCCAGGGTCTTGCCGTGCAGGTCACCGCCCAGCCCCTGCTGCCAGAGGCCGGCGCGCAGGGCGCTGGCTTCGCTGAGCAGGTTGCGGGTCTGGGCCATGATCAGCGCCCAGGTCAGTTCTGGCGCCGCGTGCTTGTAACTGTCGGTGCCGCACACCTGGATGCCCAGGCTGGCCGCGGCGGCGAGATCGATAGCAGCGTTGCGCATGCCGCCGGTGAGCAACAGCTTGAGCCGCGGTAGGCTGCGCAGCAGGGCCGCGTCGAAACGGCTGCGCTCGCGCATCACGCAGATCACCTCGAACGGCGCCAGGCGCTCGCTCATGGCGGCGGTGTCGCTGGGGTAGTCATGGATAAAGCTGACCTGGCCGATGCCCGACAGCACCGACCAGTCGACGACGTCACGGGCAACGTCCTGCCAATCATCGATTACCGCGATCTGCACACTCATGAAGGCTCCGGGGATAACGCATCAATGTGACGCCAGCCAGCCCAGCAGGGCCTGGTGGAATTGTGCCGGTTCTTCCATCTGCGGGGCGTGGCCCAGGCCGGGAAACTCGATCAGGGTCGAGTGCGGGATGAGCCCGGCCACCTGCTTGCCCAGCACCTGGTAGTTGCCGATCTGCGCCTTGACCGCCGGCGGCGCGATATCGCTGCCGATCGCCGTGGTGTCGGAGGTGCCGATCAGCAGCAGGGTCGGCATCTTCAGGTCCTTGAACTCGTAGTACACCGGCTGGGTGAAGATCATGTCGTAAATCAGCGCCGAGTTCCACGCCACCCGTGTGTGCCCGGGCCCCTGGTTGAGGCCGGCGAGCATGTCCACCCAGCGCTCGAATTCCGGCTTCCAGCGGCCACCGTAATAGGTGCTGCGTTCATAGTTGCGGATGCCCTCGGCCGACAGCTTGAGTTCGCGGGCGTACCACTGGTCGACGCTGCGGTAGGGCACGCCGAGGGCCTTCCAGTCTTCCAGGCCGATCGGGTTGACCAGAACCAGTTGCTGCACCTGCTCGGGGTATTGCAGGGCATAGCGGGTAGCCAGCATGCCGCCGGTGGAATGGCCCAGCAGGCTGATCTGCCGGACGCCCAGCCGGTCCAGCAACTGCCGGGTGTTCTGCGCCAGTTGCTGGAAGCTGTATTGATAGTGTTCGGGCTTGCTGGAGGTGCAGAAGCCGATCTGGTCCGCGGCTATGACCCGGTAGCCGGCGTCGCTCAAGGCCTTGATCGAACTGTCCCAGGTCGCGCCGCAGAAATTCTTGCCGTGCATCAGCAGTACGCTGCGGCCGTTGGGCGTACCCTTGGCCGGCACATCCATATAGCCCATCTGCAAGGCCTGGCCCTGGGACTCGAAGGCAAAGTGCTGCAGCGGGTGGGGATAGTCGAAGCCTTGCAGCTCGGGACCGTAGGCCGGGCCTTCGGTGGCGAGGGCGGGCAGGGCGGCGGTCAGCAGCAGGCCGGGCAACCAGCGGGTGAGGCTCCAGCGGGTGGGGCTTAGGGACATACATGACCTCCGAGAGAAATGGGTCGATCCTGGAGCGGCGCGATTAGCGCAACATTAATAGGCAGAGGCCATCGCCAGGGCGAAACGTTCCCTTCGTGGTCATGCTTATGAGCCCGCAGGCGTGCCCCGTCAGCTCAACCGACCCAGCCGAGGGTCATCCAGGCCAGCACGCCATAACGCGCACCCTTGGCCAGGGTGACGACCAGCAGGAAGCGTTTGAGCGGTTCGCCCATGACTCCGGCCACCAGGGTCAGCGGGTCGCCGATGATCGGCAGCCAGCTCAGCAGCAGGGACCAATGGCCGTAGCGCTGGTAATGGTTGCGGGCGGTTTGCAGATGGCGTGGGCCGACAGGGAACCAGCGGCGGTCCTTGTAGTGTTCCAGGCGCTGGCCCAGCCACCAGTTCACCAGGGAGCCGAGGACATTGCCGAGGGTGGCCACGGCCAGCAGTAACCACAGGTTGAACTGGCTGTTGAGCAGCAGGCCCACCAGCACGGCTTCGGATTGCAGTGGCAGCAGGGTGGCTGCGCCGAAGGCCGCGAGGAACAGGCCGAGGCAGGCGGTGAGGATCAATGGGCCGGGTAGTCCGCGACCACCACGTCCTTGCCGTCTTTGGTCAGGCCGATGACCTGGTAGGCATCGGCCGGCATGCCGTCCATTTCCATGCCGGGCGAGCCCATGGGCATGCCGGGGGCGGCGACGCCGAGCAGGTCGTCGCGTTTGCTCAGGGCCAGCACCTGGTCCGCCGGCACATGGCCTTCAACGAATTTGCCGTTGATCACCGCGGTGTGGCAGGACGCCAGGCGCGGGGCCACGCCCAGTCGCTGCTTGACTTCGCTCATGTTGCTTTCGACATGGTCGTTGACCTTGAAGCCGTTGGCTTGCAAATGCTCGATCCATTTCTTGCAGCAGTCGCAGTTGGCATCGCGGTGCACATCGATGGGGATCAGGTCGGCGGCCTGGGCCAGGGAGCCGATGAGCAGGGCTGACAGGGCTGCCAGGCGCAGAGTGTTGTTCATAGGAAGTCTCTTGATCGTCAGGGCGCCTCGGGGGCGCGGTCTTGGGCCGACAGGGTGGCGTATTTTGCTACTTTTCTCGAGCGCGGCGGGGCGCTTGTGTTTCAACGTTTTACCAAGTGCTTGCCATTCAGATTGTCTGGCACTGCGCGTTGTCGTTCATCGCGGGCAAGCCTCGCTCCTACAAAAGGGTGCCCGCGATAGGCATTCATTCGGGAACCGGGCTCAGGATGCCGAGCGTGGCCACCAGGCCGACAATCAGCAGGGCCGCCGCCAGTTCCAGGAACATGCTGCGGCGCAAGGCGGGCAGGGCCGCCTGGGGCGAGGCCTGGTGCAGCGCCTGTTCCAACTGCGGAACCAGATGAAAACGGTTCAACGCGGCGAACACCAGCATGCTGGCGAACACCGCCACCTTCAGGCTGAGGAGCAGGCCGTAGGTGCTGACGCTCAACGTTGCCAGGTCCGGGCCGACGATCAGCAGGTAATTGAGAACCCCGCTGAGGCTCAGGCTGGCCACGATCAGCGTGCCCAGGCTGGCAAACCCCTTCAGGGCATCGAGCAGGTGGCCCGTCTGCCGTTCACCTTCGCAGGCGCCACGGCGCAGCAACAGGGCGAAAGCCGCCAGCGCCCCCAGCCAGGCGCCGGCGCCCAGCAAATGCAGGATGTCGCTGCCCAGGTGCAGGTAACGCCGGCCACCTTCGCTCATCGCCCCATGGCCGCCCCAGGCCAGGCTGGCCAGGGCGGCCGCCGTGCACAGAATCAGGCCGTAGAGGGTGAATCTCGGCCAGCCACTGCTGAACAGAAGCAGCACGCCCGCCAGCAGCAATGCCGCCAGGCGCAGTAGCCAGCTTTGGCCGACATCGGTTTCCAGCACCAGCACGGGCACCAGCGCCGGGTCCAGTTCGGCCAGGCTGGTTGCGCCACTCATCGACAGCGCCAGCTGCAGCAGCGCGGCGCCCGACAGCAGCGCGCCCAGCACCAGGGTGCTCGCCAGAGGCCGGCGAAAACGCCAGCGGCTCTGCGCGCCACGCAGCCCGTAAAGGCTGAACAGCGCCAGGCCGAACAGCAGCATCAGGTCGAGGTACAGGGCAAAACGCAGGGCGACGTTGATGAGTTCGCCCATGGCTCAGTTGACTTCGAAGGTCAGGTTGCCCGTGATCGGATGGGTGTCGGCGGACACCGCCCGCCACTCGACTTTGTAGCTGCCCTTCGGTAGCGGGGCGGCGGGGCTGATGATCATGCTTTTCGGATCGCTGCCGCCGGCCACGCTGGCCTTGACCGGCATCGGTGCATGGCTCATCCCGGGCATGCCGGTCATCAGCAATCGGGCCCCGGAAAACTTGGTGGTGAGGGGTTCCGAGAATTGCAGCTCGATCTTCGCCGGTGCCGCGCCCTTGGCGCCTTCGGCCGGGGTCGAGGCCAGCAGCTTGGGGTGCGCCTGGGCGACGCCGGCGAGGGTCAGGCCGGCACCGAAGGTGACGGCGATGGCGAGGTGCTTGAGGTAGGACATGCAAGGCTCCAGGCGGCATTGGCCGCGTGATGTTTTTTTAGTTGTCTATTGAGTGGAGGTCAGAACCACAGGCGCACACCGAGCACCAGACGGGCTTCGCTGCTGTCTTCGCCTTCTTCACGGGCGTAGTCCGCAGTCTTGCCGTAGCTGCGGCTCCAGGTCACGCCGAGGTAGGGCGCGAACTGACGGTGCACTTCGTAGCGCAGGCGCAGGCCGGCTTCCAGCGAGGAGAGCCCCGAGCCGATGCCGCGTTGCGGGTCGTTCTTGCCGTACAGGCTGACCTCCGCGTTGGGCTGCAGGATCAGGCGGTTGGTCAGCAGGATGTCGTATTCGGCCTGGAGCCCCAGGGCACTCTGGCCGCCTTCGCCCAGGTAGGCGGTGGCCTGGCTTTCGAAGTTGTACAGGGCCATGCCTTGCAGCCCGAGGGCGGCCCAGGTCTGCGGCGCGCCGGGCTTGAAGTCCTGGCGCACGCCGCTGACCACATCCCACCAAGGGCCGATGGCATGGCCCCAGAGCGCTTCGACCTGGGCGTTTTCGGTCCGGCCGTTGCTGCGCTCGCCTTCGCTGCGCAGCCACAGCCGGTCGATGTCGCCGCCGATCCAGCCGTTCATTTCCCAGGCCAGGGCACTGCCGTCATCGGCGTCCTGGTATTCCAGGCGATCGACCAGCCATAGTGAGTTGATCGCCTTGTCGTGCACGCCATGGCCGGCCACCGGCGGGAAGGCGGCGCGGCGGTCGGCGTCGGTGAGTACCGGGATCGGCGTGCGGCTTTGGGTGGGCGCCGCGGGTTCCATGGTCTGCAAGGGTTCGCCGTCCATGCCGGTCATCTGGTTGTGGTCCATGCCCGGCATCGGGTTGCCTTGCAGGGAGGAGGCCGGCATGGACGAATGATCCATGCTGGAGTGATCCATGCCTTCGGCGGCTTGCAGGGTGCCGGCGCTGAGGCCGAACAGGGTGGCGAACAGGGTCAAGGCGTTTTTCGGCATCATGCGGTGCTCCCGGCTTCGTCCACTCGTACTTCGCGAAACATGCCCATCTCCATGTGGAACAGCAGGTGGCAGTGATAGGCCCAGCGCCCCAGGGCATCGGCGGTCACCCGGTAACTGCGCTTGCTGCCCGGCGGCATGTCGATCGTGTGCTTGCGCACCAGGAAGCGCCCCTGTTCGTCTTCCAGGTCGCTCCACATGCCGTGCAGGTGGATGGGGTGGGTCATCATGGTGTCGTTGACCAGGGTGATGCGTACCCGCTCGCCATAGGTCAGGCGCAGGGGCTCGGCGTCGCTGAACTTGATGCCGTCGAACGACCAGGCGAATTTCTCCATGTGCCCGGTCAGGTGCAGTTCGATGGTGCGGCTCGGTTCGCGCCCGTCCGGGTCTTCGAAGGTGCTGCGCAGGTCGGCGTAGGTCAGCACCCGGCGCCCGTTATTGCGCAGGCCGATGCCTGGGTCGGCGAGTTTCGGCGTCGGGCTCATGGTCTGCATGTCCACCAGCGGGTTGCCGTCTTCCGAGGCCGGGTGGCTTTGCATGGCGCCGCCCATGGTGCCGTGGTCCATGCCCGACATGCCGGCCATGCCACTGTGGTCCATGCCGGCCATGTTGCCCTGATCCATCCCCTGCATCTGGCCATGATCCATGCCAGCCATGCTGCCGTGATCCATGCCCATGTCGGCCATGCTGACCAGCGGCCGCGGGTCGAGTGGCGGGACGGTCGCGCTCAGCCCCGGACGCTGGCTCAGGGTGCCGCGGGCGTAGCCGCTGCGGTCCATGGCCTGGGCGAACAGGGTGTAGGCTTCCTGCGAGCCGGGCTCGACCAGCACGTCGTAGGTTTCCGCCACGGCGATGCGCAGTTCATCGACGCTGACCGGTTGCACGTACTGGCCGTCGGCGGCGACCACGGTCATCTTCAGGCCGGGAATGCGCAGGTCGAAGTAGCTCATGGCCGAGCCGTTGATCAGGCGCAGGCGCAACTTCTCGCCGGGCTTGAACAACCCGGTCCAGTTGCCGCCCGGGCTCTGGCCGTTGATCAGGTAGGTGTAGGTATAGCCGCTGACGTCCGCCAGGTCGGTGGGGGTCATTTTCATCTGCGCCCACATCTTGCGATCGGCGAGGGTGGCGGCCCAGCCGTCACGGCTGACATCCTCGATAAAGTCACCGACCGTGCGCTTGTGGAAGTTGTAGTAGCCGGGCTGCTTTTTCAGGATGTGCATCAGCCGTTCGGGCGCCTCGTCGCTCCAGTCGCTGAGCATCACCACGTAGTCGCGGTCGTACTGGAAGGGTTCCGGCTCGCGGGCCTCGATCACCAGTGGCCCGTAGACCCCGGCCTGCTCCTGCAACCCCGAGTGGCTGTGGTACCAGTAGGTGCCGTTCTGCCGGACCTTGAAGCGGTATTCGTAGAGGCCGCCGGGGGCGATGCCATGGAAGCTCAGGCCCGGCACGCCGTCCATGTTGGCCGGCAGGATCAGGCCGTGCCAGTGGATCGAGGTGTCCTCCTTGAGGCGGTTGCGCACCCGGATGGTCACGGTATCGCCCTCGCGCCAGCGCAGCAGCGGGCCGGGCAGGCCGCCGTTGATGGTCATCGCGGTGCGCGAGGTGCCGCTGTAGTTGACCTGGGATTCACCGATGAACAAGTCGAACTGCTGGCCGCTGAGGGCGGGCAGTTGGCCGTCCTTGCTGCGTGCCCAGAGCGGCTGTTGCCACAGCCCGGTGCCGGCCAGTACGCCACCGGCGGCCAGGCCCTTGATAAAACTGCGTCGTGTGGGTTTTACATGCATGCCCCAAGGCTCCCTCGATCCTGCTGGTCAGGTATGAGGCGACCTTAAGCGGCGCGGCCTGTCAGAAAACTGAGGTGAAGATTACAGATTTGTCAGCCAGCGCGGCGCCACCCGTTGCCGGATCAGTGGGCGATCTTTTCCAGGTTGCGCTTGAGGTTGGCCATGGCCAGTTGGGACAAGTGCTCGATACGCGGGCGCAGGCTGACCAGGTTGAGGTCGGAGCAGCAATGCAGGGTGCGCTTGAACAGGGTTCCGTCCCCGTATTTGCACAACTGGTAGTGGATCGAGCCGTCTGCTGGCGGAGAACTGAAGACGATCTTGAACTCCTTGGGAAATACCGCGACCAGTACCCGGCAGCTCATGTGGATCTGCAGGCCGAGCAGATCGATGGTTTTGCTGAAGCGATGCCCCGCCGGCAACGAGCCAGCCAGGCCGGTGTCGGCGCGCAGGGAAGCGGGATGCCACTCGTGCCAGCGATCCGGCTGAGTCACGTAGTAGTAGACGGTATCGATCGGCGCGTCGATGTAGAGCTCATGGAAGATGAGCTCGTCCAAAAGGTGCTGCTGACGTTGTTCCATGATGCACCTCCTTGCAGTAGGAGCATCAAATATAGTTGCCCGCGCGCCTGCCATGGAGGGGCGTAAATCGACCATTCAGCGGACTTCGAGGTGGTCATCAAGAGGGCGATGCAAGGCTTTTCCCGCAGTAAAGGGAAGGGCGCCATGCACAGTCGGGCTGTCACGCAGCAATGTCGTGGAAGATCCCCGCAAGATGGCGTCATGAAGGCTTGGAAGAACACCTGGTCATAACTAACCATTCGGTACATTAATGGTCGTAAGTTGTCGCTTAGTTGTCACGCGTTGGATTGTTAAACAATTGTTTCAGCTAGCAAAACCGTGGCTTCCAGGTATTTGTATCGGAAATGTACAAAAATTGTAAAAAGCCGAAATATTTATTGGTGAGGCGCTCTGGCGCGCCGATACTCACGGGCATCGTTTTCCCTCAATCAGGCTTTTCAGACGCTTATTAGTTGAACTTGCGAGACCCTCTAGTTGGCTGTGCAAGTGGATAAAAGGCTATGGAAAAGCCCGTACACAGGAGTCTTTTATGACAATTGGATATGTCGGCGGCTGGACCAGCAAAGCCGGTCTGCTGGTGCAGGACACTGGCACCCGGGGCAAGCCGGTCAGCCAGAGCGTCAAGGTCAAGCAGATGCTGGCCCTGGTCGGCCAGAACCCGCTGGCGCTGAACGTGTTCAAGATGGATGAAATGAAGCTGCACAAGCAGATCAAGGGTTTCGATCCGGAGAATGTCAGCGCCAAGCAACTGGGCAACATGAGCACCTTCCTCAAGCAGAAGGGCCTGATCAGCGACGTGACGGCGATGACCCTGCTCAACGCCGGCGACAAGTTCGACCGCTTCGGCGTGCAGGCCGACCCGGATGCCAAGTTCAACGCCCTGGAGTACTTCGCGATCCAGCTGGACAACATCCAGACCAACAACCTCAAGGGCAACAAGTACGCCAGCTACCTGATCCCCGAGTACAAGAAAGCCATCTACGTGCTGCAGAACCTGCAAAGCTACGGCAAGGGCAACGGCACCACGGTGACCGACAAGAATCACTCCGCCAAGGCGTGAGGCGACAAACAAAGGCCCTCGACCGATCAACCGGTCGAGGGTCTTTTTTGTGGCCGGCTGTCTACCGGTCGAGCAGGGCCATCACCGCTTGCGGGTAACGCTCGCTGGCGGTGGCGTCGGGGCTGAAGATCCGCTCCAGGGCCTGCAGTTCATCGGTGGAGAGGCGGACTTGCAGCGCGGCGACGTTTTCCTCCAGGTACTTGCGTTGCTTGGTGCCCGGAATCGGGATCAGGTAATCGCCCTGCGCCAGCACCCAGGCCAGGGCCAGTTGCCCGGTGGTGATGCCCTTGGCGGCCGCGAGTTGCTTGACCTGTTCCACCAGCAGCAGGTTCTTCGTGAAGTTCTCTCCCTGGAAGCGTGGGCTGAAACGCCGGTAGTCGTCGGCGGCGAAATCTTCCGGGCTCTTCAGGGCGCCGGTGAGAAAGCCTCGCCCCAGCGGGCTGTAGGGCACAAAGGCGATGCCCAGGCGCTGGCAGGCCGCGAGGCAGCCGTTGTCTTCCTGGTCGCGGCTCCACAACGAATATTCGCTTTGCAGGGCGCTGATCGGGTGCACCTTGTGGGCCCGTTCCAGCGTCGCCGCCGAGGCTTCACTGAGCCCCAGGTAGCGGACCTTGCCGGCCTGCACCAGCTCGGCCATGGCGCCGACGGTTTCCTCGATGGCCACGTCCGGGTCGATGCGGTGCTGGTAATACAGGTCCAGGGTTTCCACGCCCAGGCGCTGCAGGGTGCCCTCGATCGCCTGGTGAATGTAGTCGGGGCGGCCGTTCACCCCGCGTGCCGCCGGGTCGCCGGGGTCGCGGACGATGCCGAACTTGCTGGCCAGGAACACCTGCTCGCGTTTGCCGTGGATCGCCTGGCCGATCAGGATTTCGTTGCTGTGGGGCCCGTACATGTCGGCGGTATCCAGCAGGTTGATCCCCAGCTCCAGGGCGCGATGCAAGGTGGCGGTGGCCTCCCTGGTATCGGTGCCGGTGGTGTAGAAGTCGGTCATGCCCATGCAGCCAAGGCCGATGGCGGACACCTGCGGGCCGTTCTTGCCCAGTTGACGGGTTTGCATAGGAGAAGCTCCGGTGGATGGCGTGGCGGCCATTGCTCCCCTCGACAAAAACAAGATAAACCGGCTAAAAGCGCTATCACTATTCGTGATTTCTAAATAATCCGTCACAGGCCAAGCCAATGGACCGTTTTAATGCCATGCGTGTGTTCACTCGCATTGTCGACCTCGGCGGTTTCGCCAAGGCCGCCGACAGCCTGCAGATGCCCCGGGCTTCGGTGACGGTGCTGATCAAGCAGCTGGAAGCGCATCTGGGCGTGCAACTGCTGCTGCGCACCACCCGCCAGGTCACGCCGACCCTGGACGGCGCGGCCTATTACCAGCGTTGCGTGCAGCTGTTGGCCGACCTCGAGGAAACCGAAGCGGTGTTTTCCGTCGCGCGCCACAACCCGCGCGGCACCTTGCGCATCGACATGCCGGCGGGGATCGGGCGGCTGGTGGTGATCCCGGCGTTGCCGGCATTCTCCGAGCGCTACCCGTTGATTGACCTGGAAATCGGCCTCAACGACCGGCCGGTGGACCTGATCCGCGAAGGGGTGGACTGCGTGTTGCGCGGCGGCCTGTGCCTCGACGAATCGCTGGTGGCCCGACCGTTGCTGTTGATGGAGCAGGTGACCTGCGCCAGTCCGGCTTATCTGCGCCAGCGCGGTGTGCCGCAGAGCCTGGACGAACTGGCCGGGCATCGGATGATCGAGTATTTCTCCAGCGTCAGCGGCAAGCGTTATGGCCTGGAGTTCGAGGTGCAGGGCCAGGTGCTGTTGCCGGAGCTGCCCAAGCAGGTGTCGGTCAACAGCGCCGATGGTTACCTGGCCGCCTGCGAGGCCGGCTACGGTCTGGTGCAGACGCCTTACTACCATGTCGCCCAGCAGTTGGCCGAAGGCCGGCTGATCGAGGTGCTCAGGCACATCCCGCCGCCCCGGTTGCCGTTGAGCGCGCTGTACCCGCCGCATCGACACCTGTCGACGCGGGTCAGGGTGTTCGTCGACTGGCTGGTGGAGTTGTTCGCCCAGCCGGGGATTCACAACACTCGACTGGCGTAGTTCGACAGAAAAGACAGACGCCCGTGGCGAGGCGGGCGTCGGGCAATTTCGTGGTGGGGTTACAAGGGGGAAATACCGGCGGGCTGGATGACCTGGCGGTGGTAATAGTAGCCGGGGCCGCCGTCGTAATGGCGGTGATGCCAGCCGTCGTGAGGGAAGCTGATGCAGCCGGACAGGGTCAGCATCGCCAGCATGGGAATCAGCCATGTGATTCGACGGGACATTGCGCAGTCCTCAAAGGGCCATCGGGGTTTTAACCGCCGCGATGCAGCGAAAACTCTTCGGCGGCTGTAACATGAGACCCCGTTTGCCCGCGCCCATCCCCGATTCTCGGTAGGCGTTTGGCATCTGTTTCGATACAGAATCGATACATTTACAGGCGGCATTTTCAGGCCGCACCTTTACAGGTTCAGGAACCCGCAATGACCCAGAAGCAACGCTTGATCTATTCGATTGTGACTTCCCTGGTGGTACTGGGAATCATGCTTGGCCTTTCTTACCTGCAGAACGCCGGAATGATCACCGAGAAAGTGTTCCAGTACATCGCCATTGGCGTGGCGGTGACCGTGGTCGTGATCAATGGCGTGATGCGGCGCAAGGTCAAGCCTTGAGAGACATCCCCGACGGCCTCAGTCGCGGCCGTCGAGTATGGCTTCAGCCTGTTGATGCAGGCTGAAGCTCTTGTCTGCATTGAGGGTGATCACGCCTTCGCTGCACAGCCGCTTCAACACCTCGCGCACGCTGAGGAACGACAGCGGGATATCCAGATCCAGCAAATGACTGTGAATACCACGCACCCCCAGGGCGCGCTGGCTTTCGGCTGCCTGCAGCAAGGCATCGATGACTTTCAGGCGAATCAGGCTGGTGCGCAGGCCGAAGCTCTTGAGCAGGTGCCTGATGCGTTCGTTGCGGTTGCGCTCGGCTTGCTTGCCGAAGACACCGGCGCTGGCGTTCAGGGAGGACGCGGGTTGCGCGGTGTGGCCATCCATTGGCAGTTGCGGGTCGTACATGCAAAAACTCCTTTTCAGAGCCTGATCAGGAAAATGACGGGTGCTCTCACATAACTAGACGAACGAGCCGCGCAAATCATGAGGAATCAGATGTAGAAAATTTGTCAGGCCTTTGTCGTCACCAGGTTGACGGGCGATTCGCGCCTGGCGCCGAGCCGCTAAATTTTCCGTGGCGGTTTCGTCTGTAAGGGCAGGCGGGCCTTGGCTATTGCCGGGGCGGGCCGTTCTCCAGGCTGGAATCCGTGTCCCCTGTGCGCTCATCGCATGCCACGCCAGCCTCGGTTGTGCATCTTTTTTCGATCAGGAGTCGGCGTGATTATTTCCAGCCAATTGCCCAGGTTTTGCCTTGCGGGTTTGTTTCTCGGGTTGAGCCTGGCGGCTCAGGGACGTGAGGTGCAGAGCGGCGAGGCGAGTGCCGATATTCGCCGTACCGGTTTTGGCGTCCCGCATATTCGCGCCGCCGACGAACGCGGGCTGGGTTACGGCATCGGCTATGCCTACGCCCAGGACAACCTGTGCCTGCTGGCCAACGAAGTGCTGACGGTCAATGGCGAGCGTTCCAAATACTTCGGCCCGCAGCAACAGACCGTCGAACAACGGGAAAACCTCACCAGCGACCTGTTCTTCAACTGGCTGAACACGCCCCAGGCGGTGTTCGGCTTCTGGCAGGCGCAGACGCCGCAGGTGCGGCAACTGATCGAAGGTTATGTCGCCGGCTATAACCGCTCCCTGGCCGAGCGCCGGGCCCAGGGCCTGCCCGAGCAGTGCCAGGGTGACTGGGTACGGCCGTTGACCGCCCTGGACCTGGTCAAGCTGACCCGCCGGCTGCTAGTGGAAGGCGGCGTCGGCCAGTTCGCCGAAGCCCTGGTGGGCGCGACACCGCCATCCGCCACGGCGCAGCTGAAGCAATCGGCCCAGGTCTTCGCCCAGGCGGATGCCCGCGGCCAGCGTTTCGCCCTGGACCGGGGCAGCAACGCGGTGGCCGTGGGGCGCGAGCGCTCGTTCAATGGCCGCGGCATGCTGCTGGCCAACCCGCATTTCCCGTGGGTGGGTGGCATGCGCTTCTACCAGATGCACCTGACCATTCCCGGCCAGCTGGATGTCATGGGCGCCGCCTTGCCCGGCCTGCCGATGATCAATATCGGTTTCAGCCAGCATCTGGCCTGGACCCATACGGTGGACACCTCCAAGCATTTCACCTTGTACCGCCTGCAACTGGACCCCAAGGATCCGACCCGCTACCTGCTCGACGGCAAGTCCCTGCCGCTGGACAAACAGACGCTCAGCATCAAGGTGAAGGGCGAGGACGGCCAGCTCACCACCGTCAGCCACAGGGTCTACAGCTCACAGTTCGGCCCGCTGGTGCAATGGCCCGGCAAGCTGGACTGGGACAACCGCTTCGCCTACAGCCTGCGCGACGCGAATCTGGAAAACGACCGGGTGCTGCAACAGTGGTACGCGATGAACCAGGCCCGCAGCCTCAAGGAGCTGCAAACCTCGGTGCATCAACTGCAGGGCATTCCCTGGGTCAATACCCTGGCGGTGGATGACCGGGGCCAGACCCTGTACATGAACCAGTCGGTGGTGCCCAACGTCAGCGCGGAAAAACTCGCGCGCTGCAGCGACCCGCGGATCGGCACCCAACTGATCATTCTCGACGGTTCCCGCGCGGCCTGCGCCTGGGACATCGACCCTTCCGCCGCGCAACAGGGCATCTACCCGGCCAGCCAGCTGCCGCAGCTGCTGCGCAGCGATTACGTGCAAAACTCCAACGACTCGGCGTGGATGGTCAACCCGGCCGCGCCGCTGCAGGGCTTCTCGCCGCTGATCAGCCAGCAGGACCTGCCGCTTGGACAGCGCGCGCGTTTTGCCCTGAATCGCTTGATCGGCACGGGCCAGGCCGAGCCGCTCAGCGCCGCCGACCTCAAGCACATGGTGATGGACGATCAGGTGTACCAGGCGGGGCAGGTGATGCCGGACCTGCTGCAGTTCTGTGCCGCCGACCTGGGCAGCGATGCCCAGGCCCTGGCGCCGCTGTGTGCCAGCCTCAAGGCCTGGGACCGCAGCGCCAACCTACAAAGCGGATTGGGCCTGGTGCATTTCCAGAACGTCATGGAACAGCTGGAGGCGGTCGACGACCTCTGGCGCGTGCCCTTCGATACCCGGGACCCGCAGCACACACCGCGCGGCCTGGCGATCGACCGGCCCCAGGTGGCCAAGTCGCTGCGCGAGGCGATGCTGGCCTCGGTGCAACAGGTGGCCGAATCGGGCCTGAAGGCCGACAGCCGTTGGGGCGATATCCAGGTGGTCAGCAGCGGCGGCCGGCAGACGCCGATTCATGGCGGCCCGGCCAGCCTGGGCGTGTACAACGCGATCCAGAGCGTCCCCACAGCCGATGGCAAGCGTGAGGTGGTCAGCGGCACCAGCTACCTGCAAGTGGTGACCTTCGATGACCAGGGCCCGCATGCCCAGGGCCTGCTGGCGTTTTCCCTGTCCAGCGACCCGGCGTCGCCGCACTCGCGGGACCAGACCGAGGCGTTCTCGAAGAAGCAGTGGAGTGTGTTGCCGTTCACCGAACAGCAGATCCAGGCGGACCCGCAGTACCGCTTGCAGGTGATTCACGAAGTGGACGATCGGTTGCGCAAGCTCGCGACCCAGTAAGCGCGTTCAACCTGGCATCAAGCGAAGGCCGCACCCGCGAGGGTAGCGGCCTTCAGCTTTTTGGCGTGGTGCCTGGCAGTGAATTGATGACCGGGTTGCCGTCCTGGTTGCGGGTCAGGTACACCGGCAATACCTTGGGCAGCGTGGTCACCAGGCTCTTGACTGCGGTGACGTCGTAGATGCCGCCGACACGAATGTTGCCCGTGGCGCTGTCGGCCAGCATCACCGGCCTGCTGAGGTAGCGGTTGATCAGCGGCAGGGCCTCGCCGAGGGCCAGGTTGTCCAGCACCAGCTTGCCCTGGCGCCAGGCCAGCGAGCTGTCGTTGGCATCGCTCTGGCTGATCTGCGGTTGGTGATCGCCCTGACGATAACGCGCCTGCATGCCCGGATCGAGACGGAAGCTGCCATCGGGGTGGCTGTTGTCGCTGTTCACCAGCACCGAACCCTCGAGCAGGGTGACCCGTACCTGATCCTCGTACATCCAGACGTTGAACTGGGTGCCGGTGACCCGGACCTCGCCGCTGGCGGCCTTGACCACGAACGGGTGGCTGCTGTCATGGCTGACCTTGAAGAAAGCTTCGCCTTTTTTCAGGGTGACCCGGCGCTGATCCTTGTAGTTGCTGTAGGTCAGCTCGGTGCCCAGGTTGAGTTCGACCTGGCTGCCATCGGCCAGGGTCACCTGGCGCATGCTGCCGTCGGCCTGGAAATGTTCGTAGGAGGAGGGCAGCCAGCCCAGGGTCCAGCCGCTATAGGCGGCCAGGGGCAGGGCCAGGGCACTGATCGCCGCGGCCATGCCATAGGCGCGCCAGGATTTGCGCGGCGCCGGCAAGGGCTGGACGGTGGTGGCTAGCGGACGTGGCAGATGGTCGGCGACTTCCCAGATTTCCTGCATCGCTTCGTATTCGACGGCATGCAGCGGGTGGGCGTCGCGCCATTGCTCGAAGGCCTGGCGTTCGGCGGCCGTACAGTCCGCGGCATGCAGACGCATGCACCACTGCGCGGCGGCATCGGTGATGGCGTCGTATTCGGCTTCTGTAAGGTGCTGTTCGCTCATTGGCTCTTCCTGGTTTCGCGCATTCTACCCTTCGCAGCCAGGCTTGTAGAACCGCCGTCATGGCTGATGCCTATCAAAAGTGGAACTTATTTTTGGCCCGAAGCCTCTGCAACACTGGGCTTTCGCCAGCAGTATCCACAGCTGGAGTGAAAAAACGATCAAAAACACATGAGGCGCTGCCATCTCTACTGCCACCTTGGCGCACCATCCTCGGCCTGTTTGTAGCGACTCTGTCCCTTCCTGGCATCGCCTGTGCTAGGCCATGGCCGAGGTTGACAGGGCGCGCGCAAAGCGTTGTTTAATCGTCGGGCGCACTTATCCACGTGCATCCTCATACGCTGTAGCCCATTCCAATAATTAATCCGGAGCTCCAGATGTCTGTATCGCCCCCAGCTGTTGAAACACCGCAGGAACACCTGTCGCTCGAGGCGCTGGTGACGCTGCTGGAAACGATCTTCCTGCGCCATGGCACCAGCGCCGAAGTGGCGCGTTGCCTGGCGCAGAACTGTGCCGCTGCCGAATGCGACGGCGCCCACAGTCATGGCGTGTTCCGTATTCCCGGCTACGTGTCGACCCTCAACAGCGGCTGGGTCAACGGCAAGGCCGTGCCGGTGGTCGAAGACGTGGCCCCGGCCTTTGTCCGGGTCGATGCGTGTAACGGTTTTGCCCAACCGGCGCTGGCAGCGGCGCGCGCGCTGCTGGTGGAGAAAGTGCGCCACGCCGGGATCGCCATTCTGGCCATCCGCAATTCCCATCACTTCGCCGCGCTGTGGCCGGACGTCGAGCCATTCGCCGCGGAAGGGCTGGTCGCCCTGAGCGTGGTCAACAGCATGACCTGCGTGGTGCCCCACGGCGCCGATCGGCCGTTGTTCGGCACCAACCCGATTGCCTTCGCCGCGCCCCAGGCCGCTGGCGATCCCATCGTCTTCGACCTGGCCACCAGCGCCATCGCCCATGGCGACGTGCAGATCGCCGCGCGCAAGGGCGAGCGCCTGCCGTCGGGCATGGGCGTGGACGGCCTCGGCCAGCCCACCGACGACCCGAAAGCCATTCTCGAAGGCGGCGCGCTGCTGCCGTTCGGGGGGCACAAGGGCTCGGCGCTGTCGATGATGGTCGAGTTGCTGGCGGCGGCGCTGACCGGCGGCCATTTCTCGTTCGAGTTCGACTGGTCCAACCATCCAGGCGCGAAGACGCCCTGGACCGGCCAGTTGCTGATCGTCATCGATCCGAGCAAGGGCGCCGGGCAGAATTTCGCCGAGCGCAGCCAGGAGCTGATCCGGCAGATGCACGGCGTAGGGCTCAAGCGCCTGCCGGGGGATCGGCGGCATCGCCAGCGGGAAAAGTCCCTGCGCGAGGGGATTGCCCTGGACGCCGCGGAACTCAAGCAGCTGCGGGAGCTGGCCGGGCTTTAAAGCGCGCGTTCAACACGCAAGGACCAGGCGAGCATGCTGCTGGCCTGGTCCTTTTTTCAGCGGTTGCGGGTGGCGGTGGTCGTTACAAAAAGCCTGTTACGAGCGACGCCCCAGCAGCAGGCCCACCACCAGGCCGACGCCGGCGGAGATGGCCACGGTCTGCCACGGATGGCCGCCGATGTACTGCTCGGTAGCGTCCACCACCGGCTTGCTGCGCTCGCGCACGCTGGACACCGAGTCCAGCGCCTGCTTGAGTTTCAACCCGACCTGCTGGCGCAGGTTTTCGCCTTCCTCACCGATCAGCGATGCGCTGCTTTTCAGAAGCTTTTCCGATTCTTCGATCAACGCCTGAAGCTCGCTGAATTCCTGGTCCTTGATTTGTTCGTCAGCCGCTTGCGCAGCAGTTTTACGAGCCATTGAGTTACTCCTTGCGGGTCAGTGATGCGATGAACAATGGAGTCGCGGGGCCGGCGAAAAGTTGCAGATATTTTCTCCACCCGCTCCATGCCAGCGGGAAAACCCCAGCCGTCACAGTGTAAGATGTCGGCTATTTTACGCAGCAGGAAATTCCCATGAGCTTCAATCTGGCCAACAAGACTCTCGCCGAGCGTGCAGAGATCGAAGATGAAAAGTCCCGTCTGTTCGAGCTGTGGCAGAGCAACCTGGGCAAGGCCAAGGGCGAAGCCGCACGGTTGTTCGGCGAGCGCGGCAAGCGCAAGGGCAAATGGGCCGAATGGGTGCGTGCCGAGCTCGACGGCATGTCGCCGCCCGAATACGCCAACATGGTGCGCAGTGAAGTCAATCGCCTGATGGCGGCGAACAAGTAAGTTCGAAGCTGGCGACGATCGCCTCCCGCACTTTCAGCACCACCGGATCGATCTGCGCGCTGGTGCGCCAGCCCAGCTCGATCGGGTAGCGCGGCAGGTCCAGCGGGCAGGGCAGCAGCGCCAGCCCGGTCAGTTCGGCGATGCTCCGCGCGGCGTGGGCCGGAATGGTCGCCACCGCCTGGCTGCCCTTGAGCAGATGGGGCAGCGCGGCAAAATGCGTGGTCGAGGCGCAGACTTGGCGACTCAGGCCCAGGGCCGCCAGACCCTCGTCGGTAATCCCGATAAACCCTTGCGACGATACCAGCACATGCTCGCGGGCGACGAACTCGTCGAGGTCGATGGCCTGCTGTCCGGGCCTCAGGCTCGCCGGGTCCGCCAGGCACAGATAACTGCCTTCCCCCAATACCTGGCGGCTGAGCATGCGTTCGGCGAAACCGCCGGCGCTGATGGCCAGGTCGATGCTGCGCTGCAACAGCGCCTCGCCGACGATCTGGCTGTGGCTCTGGCGAAAGATCAGGCGCAGTTTCGGCGCCCGCCGGGCGACTTCCTCGATCAGGCGCCGGCCGTAGGCAATCTCGAAATCGTCCGACAGCCCGATCGCCACCGAGCGGCCCTGATAATGGCTGGCATGGGGATCGACCATGGCCAGGCTCTGCCGGCATTTGTTCAGGGCCTCGCTGATCACCGGCTTGAGCTGGTTGGCCCGCAGGGTCGGCGCCAGGCCGCGCCCGGTGCGCACGAACAACTGATCGCCGTACAGCTCGCGCAGGCGCCGCAGCGCCGCGCTCATGGCCGACTGGGTGACACCCAGGCGCAGGGCGGCGCGACTGGCGCTGGATTCGTCGTGCAGGGCTTCGAAGGCCTTGAGCAGGTTGAGATCGACCTGGGCGATATTCATCTGGTTCATATCATTCAGTATCAGGAGGGGCTTTCTGCATGATCGGCGAGCGCCGGACAATGGGCAACACTTCATCGCCACAGGAGTTTTCCCGATGTCCAAGTCCGTTGTCGCCGCGTTGCAGATCGGCTCCCTGCCAGGGGGCAAGGCCGATACCCTGGAGCAGATCCTGTCCTATGAGGACGCCATCATCGAGGCCGGCGCGCAGCTGGTGGTGATGCCCGAAGCCTTGCTCGGCGGCTACCCCAAAGGAGAAGGCTTCGGCACCCAGCTCGGCTATCGCCTGCCGGAAGGCCGCGAGGCCTTTGCCCGCTATTTCGCCAACGCCGTCGAGGTGCCGGGCGCGGAGACCGAGGCCCTGGCCGGCCTGGCGGCGCGCACCGGGGCCAACCTGGTGCTGGGGGTGATCGAGCGCGCCGGCAGTACCCTGTATTGCACGGCGCTGTATTTCGACCCGCAGCATGGCCTGGTGGGCAAGCACCGCAAGCTGATGCCGACCGGCACCGAGCGGCTGATCTGGGGCAAGGGCGACGGTTCGACCCTGCCGGTGCTGGACACCCAGGTCGGCCGGGTCGGCGCGGTGATCTGCTGGGAAAACATGATGCCGTTGCTGCGCACCGCGATGTACGCCAAGGGCGTGGACGTCTGGTGCGCGCCGACCGTGGACGAGCGCGAGATGTGGCAGGTCAGCATGCGCCACATCGCCCATGAAGGCCGCTGCTTCGTGGTCAGCGCCTGCCAGGTGCAGGCGTCACCCCAGGAGCTGGGGCTGGAGATCGCCAACTGGCCGGCCGAGCGCCCGCTGATTGCCGGCGGCAGTGTGATTGTCGGACCCATGGGCGAGGTGCTGGCCGGGCCGCTGGTGGGCCGTGCCGGCCTGCTGACGGCGCAGATCGACACCGCCGAGCTGGTGCGGGCGCGCTACGACTACGACGTGGTCGGCCACTATGCGCGCCCGGATGTGTTCGAGCTGACGGTGGACGAACGGGCCAAGGCCGGCGTGCGTTTCATCTGAGACGACGCCATTGCTCGCGGGTGATTTCCCAGATATCACGGGGCAATCGCCCGCAGACAAAGTCGTCTTCGTCACTGCGGATCAAGCGCATGCCGCCGCGCTCGGAAATCCGCCGCGAGGCCAGGTTCGGCGCGGCCTTGGGCACCCGCATCACCTCGCGCCCCAACACTTCGAACCAGTACTCGGTGACCGCCGCGCTGGCCTCGCTCATGTAGCCCTGGCCCTGCCACGCCGGAGCCAGCCAGAAGCCGCGATTGTTATCGGTCTGGTCCATCAGGCTGACATTACCGATCAGTTGCTCCGGCGCGCTGTTCAGGCGGATCGACCAGTGCCATTCCTCACCGCGCTCGATGGCCGGCAGCGCCAGGTCGCGCAGATACGTCAGGGCGCCATCGGCAGGGTAGGGCCAGGGCACCCGCGCATTGAGATAACGCACCACTTCCCAGTGCGCAAACTGCTGCTGGACAGCCTCGGCATCGGCCAGCTCCAGCGGGCGCAGGATCAGGCGTGCGGTGTAGAGGGTGGGGGACGGCTCCATATGAAAGCCTTTCTCCTTGCGGGCAATGACTTCAGGGGTAATCCATCTATTGTCTAGTCGAGCATCCAGCTACTGTCGCCTTCGGTGAGCGTGCCTCCATGACGGGTCGTATCTCCTTGCCTGGCAACCGTTTTTCCCTCAATGTCCTCTGTCGGTGAACCAGTTTGTATGACGGCACCGCAACTGATGCCATCCCCCACCCGGGCGACAGCCTTGCCATTGATAGAGGCACTTGTCGCCCCACTGACAACCGTTCCTGCTCCGTGTATCGGGCAGTCATGGCTATGACCAACAAGTACGACTGGTTTCATGCAAGTTCCCTCTCTGAATCAATCCCGGTTGCCGTCAATGAACGGTGCTCTGGAGAGTCTTTGGCCAGGTTTGGCACTCCAGCTTGTCGGCAAACGCTAGGGTTCAACGGTCCTGGCAGTCATTCCTATGGGCGTTGATGTACCAGGTTCTCCTTCGAGCGCTTGTTGTGGTGGGGCCGCCGGGTGTACGCGCAACAGGCGGCAGGTCATCCACCGGCAAAGAGCAACGAAGAAGTTGTAAGGGAAGAACACCAACCAAAGAGGCATCAGCCACCATTTCTTGCCCTGCTTTTCCCCCGGTTCTCCCGTGCGCCAAGGCACATAGTGACGAAATGCCTGACGGGGTGTCAGGCAGATGGCGTTATGAGGCGCATACCACCAGTGGGGCTCTTGAGGAACGGGCAGCTTATCCGGACCATGGGCCATGAACTGACGAATGTACTCCCACACCTGAGCAACGAAGATCGGTCGAGGATCGCTGGGTTCATTGCTGTCTATGCAGATGCTATAGGTGGGCGCCCAGGATTTGGCGATCTGTTTGGCTTGCAGGCTGTCTTGTTGGGTACCGAATGCATTCAGGACCAAAGAAGTAGTGGTACTGAACGACCGGCCGGAAAACTCGGTTCGACCCATCACGCCAGCTTTGACATGAGCCCAGTCACCGACAAGCAGGGTCTTGCCCTTGAGGTAGTAGATTTTCTGGGTGTGGCGATTGAAATAGAAGTTCGATTGACTCCTGATCAAGTGGATTCGGTAAAAAAGAAACAACGAAACTCCCAGCGGCAAGAGCAGGGGAATGAATAGAACCCAGGCTTCATCGGATGGCGTGTCATTGATAACGGCACAGAACATCCATAACCACAGCAGTAGAGTGATGACTATCGTGGCAGAGAACATCGTTGCCATGAAGGCTGAATCCGCAGGCATGGGATTGCGCAGGCACAAGACATTTTTTTCCATGGAAATGTATTGATCACCGATAGACGGTGCCGCTTCTGCCTTGTCTGCCGGTGTCCACGTCCAACTGATGGTCATGTGTATCTCCTTAGTCGATCAGCTCAAACTTCGCAGTCGCGACGGCGGTTTCATCCCAGCTTTGGTTGGGTTTGTAGCTGACCTCGAGAGATATTTTGTCACTATCAGTTGCGCCTATTTTGTGATTGAAGTGAAGTATCAATCCCGCTTTGACTTGTCGGCATTGAGTCGTCGCATTGGTTATCGGTAGGGGCGCACGGCTTGCAAGCTTGCCTTGCCAGGTACTTTGATCCTGCACGAAACCTGGGAAAAGAACGGCAAATTCGGCCTGGTCGGCCTCGAGATAGTTGTCATGCCAAGCGCTGTCTATGCCATTCCAACCCAATGACTTCGCTTGGCTGGCGTCAAGCAGTACAGGACCGAAATAGCCTTGATACCAACCCCTTATTTCGTCGCTCAAGGTGGCGTAGCCAGGAAGGCGTTTCTGTTCGTCGAGTTTCAGGTCCTGGCGTACTTGCCCATCGTTTTTACGATTACCGAATACACTGCGCGCGGCCCAAAGCTCCATGGGGGTGTGGTTTTCCTGGTTTGCCTTGGACATCAACCACATGGCCCCTATGACCATTGCCCCACCGATCAATATCACTGCAGCAGCAATCCAGCCAGCAACAGGAATGGTCGCGGAGGCGCCGGCAGCGGTGCCGACGCCCGCCATTGCACTCCCCAAGGCAAGGCCACCCTCGAGCATCGCCGCGCTCCCAATGGCCAGGGCAATGCCTCCGCCCCATGTATAAGTCGCAGCGGTAGAGTTGCCAGCGTTGAGCTTTTCATACCCTGAATAGCCATCGGTTATCACACCCAGGATAATTCCCGGCCACCCCAACCCTCGCCCGAATAGCTTGCTCGAGAGTGCGCTTGTTACTCCAGCTCCGAAGGCCGCTCCAGGAAGGCTCTGACCAAAACGCGCCGCTGATGCCACGTAAATGCTGCGCAGACTTACCCCAGCGGTAGCCATTGCCGAAATACTGCTTTTAACCTAAGAACTCTTGTTACAGATAACAGCAAATGGAACAGCTGACTGTAATTGTGAGAGCACTATATTCGGTACAAGTTTTTGAAGGCGGACGATAAAGCCATGAAAGCCGAAAAAACGTGAGGGCGTCGCAACAAGATGTTTCTGGCTATTTCGTAGGACGGCTTCATATGCGCGGCACATTCCTTGTGTGGACCTGCTGTGTTTTTTTCAGCGTCCGCCCAACACCAGACGTTCGCTGAGAAAGTCGACGAACACTCGCAGTTTCGGCAGCAGATGTCGACTGCCGGGCCAGAGCACCGAGAACTTGCCGCTGTCGATCTGATAGTCGTCCAGCACCGACACCAGCGAGCCGTCGGCCAGCGCCGGGCGCACCACGAAATCCGGCACGAAGGCGAGGCCCAGGCCCTGGGTGGCGGCGAAGATCAGTGATTCCAGGTTGTTGCTGGTCAGGGCGCTGCGCAGCACCAGCGGCGGTGCGTCGTTGGGCAGGCGCAGTTTCCACTCCTGTAGCTGCGGGGTGCCGGGAAACTTGTAGCGCAGGCAGGCATGCCGCTCCAGGTCCCGGGGACACTCGGGCACACCATGGCGGGTGAAATAGTGCGGGGCGCTGACCAGTACGAAGCGGAACGGTCCCAGGGTGCGGGACTTGAGCTGGGAGTCCGCCAGCTCGCCGCTGCGGATCACCGCGTCGACGCCTTCGGCGATCACGTCGATCAGCCGGTCGTTGAAATCCAGGTCCAGCTCGATGTCCGGGTAGCGTTCGGCGAACTCCGGCAGGATCGGCAACAGCATGCGATAGCCGATCGCGGGCAAGCTGACCCGCAGCTTGCCGCGGGGCTTGTCGCTGATGCGCGCGAGCTCGGCCTCGGCGTCTTCCACCTCGCCGACGATGCGCTGGCAGCGCTCGAAGAACAGCGTGCCTTCGTCAGTCAGGCTGATGCGCCGGGTGCTGCGATTGAGCAAGCGCACGCCGAGCCGTTCTTCCAGGCGGGCCAGGCTTTTGCCCACCGCCGAGGCGGAGATGCCCAGGCGTTCCGCCGCGCCGACAAAACTGCCGGCCTGCACCGTGCGCACAAAGGCCAGCATGCCACTGAGGTTGTCCATGGGAATCTCGATTGGAGCGTTTATGTCCGTAAATAACGGACTTGAGCCCTGTTTGTGGATGATTGCGGCGAATCTATCATTGATCGCACTCCAACGTTCCCCCTGAGGTGCCGATGAATTCGCCAACCGATGTGCCTGCAGCGGTCGATGACGCTGTCGCGGGCGGTTCTTCCTACGCGGTGCTGGCCGCGGTGTGCCTGGCGGCGTTGATCCTGCCGCTGACCTTCGTCGGCGTGGCGGTGGCGACTCCGGCCATCGACCGGGAGCTGGGCGGCGGCCCCCTGGCCCTGAGCTGGATCACCAATGCCTTCATGCTGAGTTTCGGCAGCGTGCTGATGGCCGCTGGCACCCTGGCCGACGAGTACGGGCGCAAGCGCGTGTTCAGCCTCGGTGTCGGCCTGTTCGCCCTGACGTCGCTGGCCCTGGCCTTCGCGCCTTCGGTGCTCTGGCTCGACCTGTTGCGGGCCGTGCAGGGGCTGGCCGGCGCGGCAGCGCTGGCGGGCGGCTCGGCGGCCCTGGCCCAGGCGTTCGAGGGCCCGGCGCGGACCCGCGCTTTCAGCCTGCTGGGCACTACCTTCGGCGTCGGCCTGGCATTCGGGCCGATCCTGGCCGGAGTGCTGATCGAAGCCTACGGCTGGCGCTCGATCTTCGTTTCGGGGACCTTGATCGGCGGTCTGTCGCTGCTGTTTGGCGTGCCGCGCATGCATGAGTCCCGCGACCCGGACGCGGCGGGTGTCGACTGGCCCGGTACCTTGAGCTTCACCGCGGCGCTGGTGGCGCTGACCTGGGGTATCTTGCAGGCGCCGCAAAGCGGCTGGGGCAGCCCGTTGGTCTGGGGCTTGTTGCTGGTGGCGTTGCTGGCGTTGTTGCTGTTCATCGTGGTGGAGCTGCGGGTCAAGCGGCCGATGCTCGACCTGTCGCTGTTTCGTTACCCGCGGTTTGTCGGCGTGCAGCTGCTGCCGATCGCCACCTGCTATTGCTTCGTGGTGTTGCTGATCCTGCTGCCGATCCGCTTTATCGGCGTGGAAGGCTACAGCGAGATCGATGCCGGTTTGATGATGATTGCCCTGTCCGCGCCGATGGTGGTGGTGCCGTTGCTGGCGGCGTGGCTGACCCGCTGGTTCGGCGCCGGGACCCTGTCCAGCGTCGGCTTGGTGGTTGCCGCGCTCGGGCTCTATCTGCTCAGCCGGATCGCCCCGGGGCAGGCGCCGGCGGCCAATGTCTTGCCCATGCTGTTGATCGGCCTCGGTACCGGTTTGCCCTGGGGCTTGATGGACGGGCTGTCGGTCAGTGTGGTGCCCAAGGAACGGGCGGGGATGGCCACCGGCATCTTCAGCACCACCCGGGTGGCGGGCGAGGGCATTGCCCTGGCCCTGGTGGTGGCGCTGCTGGCCGGCTTGCTGCAACTGTCCATGGCCGCGGCGCTGCCGGAGCATCCGCAACGGCCGCTGGCCGCCCAGCAACTGGCCAGCGGCAACCTGCAGGGCAGCGCGGCCTTGTTGCCCGAGCTGGGCCGGGACGTATTGCTCGGGCTCTACGCCAAGGCCTTCACCTGGCTGTTGTATGCGCTGATCGCCATCACCCTGGTCGCGGCGCTGATGGTGCGGCTGATGCTGCATGAGCCGCGCCGGGTTTGAGGGTGTTCAACGGAACTCGAAGAACTCGTGGTGCAGGTTGCGCTCGGGAATCGCGTATTCGCGCATCAATGCCTTGACCCGCGCCAGCAAGCCCTTGGGCCCGCAGAAACTGATCTGGATCTGTTGTGGATCGGTTTCGCTGGCCAGCCGTTTCAGGGTTTCCCCCAGGCGGTCGGCGCCGTCGGTGTGGCCGATGAAATCCACCCCGCGTTCCTCGGCCAGGCCCTGCAAGGTTTCGATGCTGGGGAAGGCCCGTGACGGGTTGCAGCAGTAGACCAGGGTCGCCCGGTCGAAGCGCCCGGCGGCGGCATCCTGCAGCCACGAGATAAAGGGCGAGATACCGACGCCACCGCCGATCCAGATTTCCCGGCCGGCATCGAGCCGGCGCTTGAAGCGGCCATAGGGCGCGTAGAGGTCGGCGAGCATGCCGACCTTGACCTGCTGGCGCAGCTTCTGGGTGTAGTCGCCCAGGGCGCGGATCACGAACTCGATGCGCCCATCGCTGGCGTGGGCGCTGGCGATGGTGAAGGGGTGTGGCTCGCGCAGGCCTTTTTCGCGCATGGCGAGAAAGGCGAACTGCCCGGCCTTGAAGGCGAAGCCGCGGTGCAGCGGGGTCAGCTCCAGGTGCAGGGAATTTTTCTCCAGGGTCACGGCGCTGACCCGGTATTCGCCGGCCTTGGCCAGCAACGGATAGAGCAGCAGCTTGTACAGGGCGCCGAGCAGGCCCAGGCCGCAGAGTGCGGTGAGCCAGATGCCCGAGGGGTTATCCAGGGTAATCGGCGACTTGAAGCTCAGCCAGTGCAGGATGACGATCGCGAACAGCGGCCCGGACAGCTTGTGCCACCAGCGCCACTGGCCGTAGGGAATGTTGCGGTTCAGCGCCAGCAGCACGATCAGGCCGAGGGCGACGTAGCTCAGCTGCCGCACCATGCGCGTCCAGTACTTGGACAGCTCGACGATCGGTACGCTTTGCCAGAGATCCAGGTTGGCCTTGAACACCAGGTGATAGCTGGCGAAGACCAGCGCCCAGATGCCCAGCCACTTGTGGGTTTCATAGACCCGGTCGAGGCCGCCGAACAGCCGCTCGACCCAGCGCCAGCGGCTGGCCAGCAGGCAGGACAGTGCCATATAGGCCAGCGCCGTGGCGCCGAGGACCAGGCTCAGGGTGGCGGAGGTCAGCCAGGTATCGCTGGGGATTTCCAGCAGCACGGTGAGGGTGGTGATCAGCAGGACGCCGACCACCGAATACCAGGTTTTCAAGGGGGACACCTCCAGCAAGATGGCGCCAGTGTCGGCGCATAGGATGGGTTGCGGACTGCGGGCGGGTGAGGGCGCAGCCGGGGTGAGGGGGATTTTACTGGCAGAGCGGCGAGCCCGGGCTGATCTGTATCAGCGCCTGCTCAGTGCGGGTATGGCAACGGGTTTTCCACCAGCCAGGCCTGGGCGAAATCCAGGTAGGCGCGGACGATGTTCGAGGGCGGGTGCCGGTTCGGATAAAGCAGGTGCAGCTGTTGTTCCGGCATCGGCAGGTGGGGCAGCAGGGCTTGCAGACGACCGTCGCGCACCGCTTCGGCGGCGAGAAAGGCCGGTAGCTCGGTGACCACCTTGGCGGTCAGCGCCAGCTGGCGCAGGTGCAGGTAATCGTTGGCGGCGAACAGCGGGTCGGGGCTGTAGGACTGGTCGCCCAGTTGCCACTGTTCCCGGGCATCGGCATGGCGCGACCAGACGGCGCAGGGCAAGCGCCGAAGGTCGGCAGGCGTTTGCGGGGTGCCGAGTCGCTCCAGCAGCAGCGGGCTGGCGACCAGCAGATGCCGGTAGCTGCCGAGCAGGCGCGCCGGGCGATCCTCGTCGAACAGCGGCCCGGCGCGCAGGGCGACGTCGACCCCGTCCTGCGCCAGGTCGCTTTCCCGCTCACTGGTGTAGACCGCGACCTGGATTTCGGGATGGCGCCGCTGGAACTCGGCCAGCAGCTTCCACCAGCTCTCGAATGCCGCCGGCACCGAGACACTCAGGCGGCCCTGCAAGTGTATTCGATCATTTCTGACAGCCTGTTCGCCCTCGGCCAGGGCCTCGATACCGCGGCTGGCGTGTTCGTAGAGCTGGCTGCCGGCGGCGGTCAGCCGGGTGCCGCGGGCGGAGCGTTCCAGCAGTTGCACGTTGAGGCTGCGTTCCAGTTCACGGATGCCCCGGCGGATGGTGGCCAGCGGTAGTTGCAGCAGGTTGGCGGCGGACGAAATGCTGCCGCATTGGACCACGCTGACAAACATCCTGGCGGCGTTGAGATCCATGAGCGCTCCCTGTCGAATGTAGGGGAAAGCCTATCAGCTGCGGCTCTGCCCGATCAAAAATGCGCGGCCCGCGGATAATTTTTATCGCCGGTTTTTCTCCCGCGCGAGGGGCTGTATGGGGGGAGGGCGAGGGATAGCCACGACAACTGTGTTCTCGACGCGGCGGGGGGCGTCTAGCAGCGGTAGCTTCGCGGCGGTGCGAGGCACGAAGTGCGAGTCTGAACATGCAAGCGTTGTTGAACGAGATCCTCGACGAGGTCCGTCCCTTGATTGGCCAGGGTAAAGTGGCCAGCTACATTCCGGCGCTGGCCGACGTGCCGGCCAACCAGCTGGGGATTGCCGTGTATGGCAACGATGGCCAGGTGTTCAGCGCCGGTGATGCCGATACGCCGTTCTCGGTGCAGAGCATTTCCAAGGTGTTCAGCCTGGTGCAGGCCATCGGCCATTCCGGCGAGGCAATCTGGCAGCGCCTGGGGCATGAGCCTTCCGGGCAACCCTTCAATTCCTTGGTGCAGCTGGAGTTCGAGCGTGGCCGTCCGCGCAACCCGTTCATCAATGCCGGGGCGCTGGTGATCTGCGATATCAACCAGTCGCGCTTCGCCGCGCCGGCGCTGTCCATGCGCGATTTCGTGCGGCGCCTGTCCGGCAACATGCAGGTGCTGGTGGACGGCCGCGTCGCCGATTCGGAATACCAGCACCGCGCGCGCAATGCGGCGATGGCCTACCTGATGCAGTCCTTCGGCAATTTCCACAACGACGTCGAGGCGGTGCTGCGCAGCTACTTCAGCCACTGCGCGCTGCGCATGAGCTGTATCGACCTGGCGCGGGCCTTCTGCTTCCTGGCCAACGACGGCTTCTGCAAGCACAGCGGCGAGCAGATCCTCACGGCGCGCCAGACCCAGCAGGTCAACTCGATCATGGCTACCAGCGGCCTGTACGACGAAGCTGGCAATTTCGCCTACCGCGTCGGCCTGCCGGGCAAGAGCGGCGTGGGCGGCGGTATCGTCGCGGTGGTGCCGGGGCAGTTCACGGTGTGCGTGTGGTCGCCGGAATTGAATGCGGCGGGCAATTCCCTGGTGGGCATGGCGGCGCTGGAACTGCTGAGCCAGCGCATCGGCTGGTCGGTGTTCTAGGACGGCGGGAGCATTGTGGCCGGTTGCGGGCGCTGCACACCCGGTCGCAGGCTGCGCCAGCGGCTACAGGGGCGCGGTGTCTGTGTAGTCGCTGCCGAGCCTGCGAGGCTGCGCTCGGTTGCGTAGCAACCGCAAAACCTGAGTCCGCGATCTGCCTGGATAAGCTATTTGCGAGCGTTACGCGCCCGATTACCAGGTGAAGTTGGCGGTCTTCGGCAGGCTCAGCTGGCCTTTTTCGACGAAACGCATAGTGCCGAACGGGCCGCCGGCGAGCTTGCCGCGCAGCACGTAGGGCAGGTCGTCGAGGCTTTGCGTCTGGCTCAGGCCCAGGGTCTGTCGCAGCACGGCGAAGGCCGAGACGCTGACCGGCACCACCAGCACGCCCTCGGAGAAGCGCCCGATGCTGCCGCTCTGGTCGCTGACCCCGGAGGCCAGCGGCCGGCCGTTGACCTCAAGGTCCAGGGCCACGCCGTTGTAGTTGATCGCGGTTTCGTTGGGGTTCTGCAGGCGCAGCTTGATTGCGAAACGCACTTCCAGGTCCTGGCCGGGCAGGGGTTCGATACCGACCACATTGATATTCAGCGGATCGTGCTGGGGAAACAGGGCGCAGGCGTTCAGGCTGAGCAACAGCAAGGAAAGGGTGAGGCCGAGGAATCTGCGCATTGGAAGCTCTCTGCGGGAAAGGAGGCAGTAGCGAATCTAGCGCGACCAGATCTGCACCACAAACCGGAGGTTGTTTGAGCACCCTCTTCTGTAGGAGCCAGGCTTGCCGGCGATAAGGCCGGCAGTGAGCTTGAGGCCTGCCATCTGGTAGCGTCGCCACCGATGCTATCGCGAGCAATCGAGCGTCGACCGGCTGCTCCTACAGATGCGTGTTGGGTCAGGCGATGGACTTGGTGCTTACATCCGGGTCCTGCATGACCTTGAGGGTCGCCGCTTCCGGGTCGAACTCGTCTTCTTCCAGCTCGATGAATTCTTCCGGCAGGAAGATGTTCAGCAGGATCGCGCACATCGCGCCCACGGTGATCGGTGATTCGAAGATGTTGTGCAGCGCCTTGGGCAGTTCGCGCAGGACTTCCGGCACCGCCGCCACGCCCAGGCCCATGCCCAGGGAAATGGCCACGATCAGCACATTGCGTCGATGCAGCCCGGCTTCGGCGAGGATCTTGATCCCGGCCACGGCCACGGTGCCGAACATGATCAGGGTGGCGCCGCCCAGCACCGGCTTGGGCATCAGTTGCAGCACCGCGCCGATCACCGGGAACAGCCCCAGCAGCACCAGCAGGCCGGCGATGAAGTACGCCACGTAGCGGCTGGCCACGCCGGTCAGCTGAATCACCCCGTTGTTCTGGGCGAAGGTGACCATCGGCAGGCTGTTGAACACCGCCGCCACCATCGAGTTGAAACCGTCGGCCAGCAGCCCGGACTTGATGCGCTTGATGTACAGCGGGCCCTTGACCGGCTGCTGGGAAATCATCGAGTTGGCGGTCAGGTCGCCGGCCGCTTCCAGGGGCGAGATCAGGAAAATCACCGCCAGCGGGATGAAGGCGATCAGGTCGAAGGAGAAACCGTACTTGAACGGCACCGGCACGCTGACCATCGGCACTTCCGGCATCGTCGCCAAATCGACCCGGCCCAGCAGCCAGGCGACCACGAAGCCCAGGGTCAGGCCGATGACGATCGAGCCCAGGCGCAGCATCGGGTGGCTGAAGCGGTTGAGGATCACGATGGTCAGCAGCACCAGGGCGGCCAGGCCGAGGTTGCTGGCGGCGCCCAGGTCCGGCGCACCGAAGCCGCCGGCCATGTCGGTGACCGCCACCTTGATCAGCGACAGGCCCATCAGGGTGATGATGGTGCCGGTGACCACCGGGGTGATCAGCTTGCGCAGCTTGCCGATGAACTGGCTGAGGAACATCTCGATAAAGGCCGCGCAGAAGCAGATGCCGAAGATGGTCGAGAGGATCTCCTCGTTGCTGCCGCCACGGCCCTTGACCATCAGCCCGGCGCTGAGCAGCACGCTGATAAAGGAAAAGCTGGTGCCCTGCACGCACAGCAGCCCGGAGCCGATCGGCCCCAGGCGCCGGGCCTGGACGAAGGTGCCCAGGCCCGAGACGAACAGCGCCATGCTGATCAGGTAGGGCGTTTCGTTCTGCAGGCCCAGCACGCCGCCGAAGATCAGGGTCGGGGAGATGATGCCGACAAAGCTCGCCAGCACGTGTTGCAGCGCGGCGAAGATCGCCGCGCTGAAATGCGGGCGGTCCTCCAGGCCATAGATCAGGTCGGACTTGTAGCGCGGCGTGGAGCGATCAGGTGCGGTCATGGGAAAAGCCTGCCAATGACGTGTCGATAGGGCATGAAACACGTGAAGAAAAGGGGCACGACGCGGGCTGTCGGAGGACGTAAGGCAAAATCTGCGAACCCGGTCGGAAAAATGGAGGCGCAGGATGCCAGAAAGGTGAACGGGTCAGAAGAGCAAAGCGCGTTGCCGGCTGAAACTTCAATCGACGGTAGCGGCTAGCGGATGCGGCGCTTGCCCGAAGGCGGCCAGCAGGTCTTCCTCGAAGGCCTGCTGCGCATCGCCGGGAGCCTGGGCGCGGTGGCGGGCCAGGTAGAAGCCGACGTCGTAGCTCAACTCCCGCGGGCGCAAGGCCTTGAGCAGGCCCTGGTCTTCCCAGGCGCGGGCAAAGTGGCTGGGCAGATAGCCGATATGCTGGCCCGAGAGGATGAAGGTGAGGGTGGCCTCGACCTGCTGGGAACAGGCCGAGCCGGGCACGCCCCGCAACGGCTCGTCGTTTCTCGGCAGTCGGTAGCTGTGGTCGACCTTGTCGGCGCGATGCAGTTCGTCCAGGTCCGGGTTGTCCTGAGCGAACAGCGGATGGCCGCGCCCGCAGTACAGGTGCTGGGTTTCCGTGAACAGCTGCCGGTAATCGAAGGCACTCTGCACCTTGGAGAAATAGCCGATCGCCAGGTCCAGGCGCTGCTGCAACAGCAGGCGTTCCATCTCGCCGGTCATGGCGCTCAGCATCTCGATGCGCACCGATTCGTCGCGCTGGCGAAAGCGCCGGATCGCCTCGGCGACTTTCTGCAACACCGCCGGGTCGAGCGCCTCCGACAGGCCCAGGCGCACCTCGCCGAGCAAACGCCCGGCCACCCCGTTGGACTGATGGCGAAACTGCTCGATGGAGTCGAACAGGCTGCGGGTCGCCAGCAGCAGTTGTTCGCCCTTGGGTGTCAGGCGAAAGCCTCCCTTGCCACGGCTGCACAGGCGATAGCCGAGGCGGGTTTCCAGCTTGGCCATCTGCTGGCTGATGCTCGACTGGCTCAACCCCAGTTCGCCCTGGGCGGCGCTGAAGCCGCCGCATTCGACCACACAGACGAACAGGCGCAGCAGGTGCAGGTCGAGGTCGTGCAGTTGGCCGAGCATCAAACATTACTCCGGGCGAATGTCAGGTTAATACGCTTGATATTTTTCCAATGTATCGACCGGTGCAAGCTGCCGCCACAGATTCCTCGAGGGCCGTCAGCGCGGGGATATCTGCAACCCTTCGTTAGCTGCCCACCATAAGGACGCATCCATGGATATCGCCAACCGCAACGACCAGGCCCTGACCCGTGACAGCCTGTACGGCACCGCCGCCGAAAGCACCTACGCCGGCATCACCAGCTTCATGCGCCGCCGCTACAGCCGCGACCTGCGCGGGGTGGATGTGGCGGTCAGCGGCGTGCCGTTCGATACCGCCACCAGCAACCGCCCCGGCGCGCGTTTCGGCCCACGGGGGATTCGCGCGGCCTCCACCGGCATCGCCTGGGAGCGCCACTGGCCGTGGACGTTCGATCCGTTCGACCATTTGGCGGTGGTCGACTACGGCGATTGCGCCTTCGATTCCGGGGTGCCGCAGTCGGTGCCGGAGCGCATCGAGGCCCATGCCGAGCAGATCCTCGGCAGCGGCAGCGCGATGCTGACCTTCGGCGGCGACCACTTCATCACCTATCCGCTGCTCAAGGCCCATGCGCGCAAGCACGGTCCGCTGGCGCTGATCCACTTCGATGCCCACAGCGATACCTGGCCGGACGAAGAGGGCAAGCGCATCGACCACGGCACCATGTTCTGGCACGCGGCCAGGGAAGGGCTGGTGGACCCGGCGCGGTCGGTGCAGATCGGCCTGCGCACCACCAATGACGATCACCAGGGGTTCCAGGTGCTGGATGCGCGGCAGGTGCATCGGCGCGGTTGCGAAGCGATCGTCGAGGCGATCCGCCAGCGGGTCGGCGAGCAGCCGGTGTACTTGACCTTCGACATCGACTGCCTCGACCCGGCCTTCGCCCCCGGTACCGGCACTCCGGTGTGCGGCGGCCTGAGCACGCTGCAGGCGCTGGAGATCCTCGGTGGCCTGCGTGGCATCAACCTGGTGGGCATGGACGTGGTGGAAGTGGCCCCCGCCTATGACAGCGCGGAAATCACCTCGCTGGCGGCGGCCACCCTGGCGATGGAAATGCTCTGCCTGTATGCGGCGCGGCATAAGGTCGATCGGTAGGGCGGGAAGCGGGCGCGGGATTGCCGCAGGCATCCGGTTTGCGGCAACTGCGTTGCCGATCGCAGCCTCGCGGGCTCGGCAGTGGCTACAGGTTCCACGAATCGTTGGCGCTGATCGCTACTGACAGATCCTGACAGGGGGCTCTGCTAAGCTGCGCCGATCTTTCCCTGCCGAGCCTGATGACGTGTCGCGCACCACTCGTTTGTTGACCTTGTTGCAAGTGCTGCGCGGCAAGCGCTGCCCGGTGACCGCCGCGGCGCTGGCGGCCGAGCTGGAGGTGTCCGAGCGCACCCTGTACCGCGATATCGCCGAGCTGACGGCCCTGGGCGCGCCGATCCATGGCGAGGCCGGGATCGGCTATGTGCTGCGCAGCGGCCTGTTTCTGCCGCCGCTGATGCTCAACGCCGACGAGACCGAGGCCATCGTCCTCGGCCTGCGTTATGTCGACCAGCGTGGCGACGAGGTACTCGGCAAGGCCGCCGCCGATGCCCTGGCGAAGATCGCCGCGGTGCTGGCCCCGGCGGCCCAGGAAGCCTTGCACAACCCGACGGTGCTGCCCGGCCCGCCGGCATACCGCTATCCGGAAAACGTGGTGCCGCTGAATGTATTTCGTCAGGCGATCCGCGAGCAGGCCAAGCTGCACATCGATTACGCCGACGTGAACAAGACCCCCAGCCAGCGCCTGATCTGGCCGCTGGCCCTGGGCTTCATGAACGAGGCGCGGGTGATAGTCGCCTGGTGTGAGCTGCGCGACGATTTCCGCACTTTTCGCACCGACCGGATCGCCGCCGCGAGCGAGCAGGGCCAGCGATATCCGGGGCGCCGCAGCGACCTGTTGCGCACCTGGCGCCAGCGCATGCAACTGGACGATGCCGGGCGTTTCACTCCTGACAAGAATTGACGCGACGGCGTTTTAGCATGGCTCCAGCAATGATAAACAAGGAGCCGCAGCACCATGTCCAGCACAGTCACTTCTCTCGCACCGGCCATCGCCGCCTACCTCGCGGCCACCAATGGTCGTGACAGTTCGGCGGTCGCCAGTTTCTTCGCCGAAGACGCCCAGGTGTTCGATGAGGGCCAGCATCAGGCCGGCACCCGGGCCATCGCCCAATGGATGGAAGACACCGCCCGCCGTTACCAGCCACGGCTCGAGGTGCTCAAGGTCCAGCAGCGCACCGGCAAGGTGCTGGTGGACAACCTGATCTCCGGCAGCTTCCCCGGCAGCCCGCTGGAATTGCGCTACGTGTTCCGGCTCGACGAGCAGGGCAAGATCGCCCGGCTGGATATCTCGCTGTAGCCGCACAATGTAGCCGCTGGCGAAGCCTGCGATCGACCTGGGCGGCATCCCGACGCAAGATGGGGCATGGCATACTGCGGGCCCATTTGCGGATGCGTGGACCCCATGCCTTTCGATTCTCCCCTCAGCGCCTATCAGTACGCCCTCCAGGAGCGCGGTTTTGTCGCCGACGAGGCCCAGGAGCGGGCGATGCTGGCCCTGCAGCAGTGCCATGTCGCCCTGCATGAAGGGCGCAAGTCGATCACCGGGGTCTATCTGTGGGGCCCCGTGGGACGGGGCAAGACCTGGCTGATGGACCAGTTCTATCAAAGCCTCGAGGTGCCGGCGCGGCGTCAGCACTTCCACCATTTCATGGGCTGGGTCCACCAGCGTTCGTTCCAGTTGACCGGCACCGCCGACCCGCTGCAGGCCCTGGCCCGGGAGCTGAGCGAAGAGGTGCGGGTGCTGTGTTTCGACGAGCTGTTCGTCAACGACATCGGCGACGCGATCATTCTCGGTCGCCTGTTCCAAGTGATGTTCGAACAGGGCGTGGTGATGGTCTGCACCTCCAACCAGCCGCCGCAACAGCTGTATGCCGATGGCTTCAACCGCGAGCGTTTCCTGCCGGCGATCGCCGCGATCGAGGCGCATATGCAGGTGGTGGCGGTGGATGGCGCCCAGGACCATCGCCTGCACCCGGGGGCGCTGACCCAGCGTTATTGGGTGACCCCGGACGGCCAACCGAGCGCCCTGGGCCCGGTGTTCGAACAACTGGCGGCGGGGCAGGCGGCGTCCAGCGCGGTGTTGCCGGTGGGTTACCGCGAGGTCCAGGTGATCAAGACCAGCGAGCGGGTGCTCTGGTGCCGTTTCGCCGACCTGTGCGAGCAGCCGTTCGCCGCCATGGACTTCATGGCCCTGTGCGACCGTTTCAGCGCGATCCTGCTCAGCGAAGTGCCCGAACTCAGTGCGCAACAGCGCCCGGGACGGATTGCCCGGGGCACCGAGGACGGCGCCGAGCGAGTCGTGGCCGGCGATCGCGAGCTGCCGCAGCTGTCGATCCACGATGACAGTGTGCGGCGGTTCATCGCCCTGGTGGACGAGTGCTACGACCGCAAGGTGCCGCTGTACCTCGAGGCGCGGGTGCCGATGGAGGCGTTGTACACCGAGGGCTACCTGGAGTTTCCATTCCGCCGTACCCTCAGTCGTCTGAAGGAGATGCAGCTGCAGCGTTTCGGCTGAACACGCCTGATCATTACAAGGGAGACCTGACCGTGAACCAGCCCCTGTCCCATCATCTGCTGACCATGGCTTACCAGAACGCCTGGGCCAATCACCGCCTGGGCAAGGCCTGGGAAACACTCACCCCGAGCGAGCTGGCGGCGCCGCGGGTGAGCTTCTTTCCCAGCCTCAAAGCCACCCTCAACCACATCCTCACCTGCGACTGGTTCTACGTCGACGCGCTGGAGCGGGAGCTGCGCGGCGAGGCGCCACGGGCCGACTGCTATGTGTTTTTCGAGATTGAGGAACCTTTCGACCAGGCCGCCGACCTGCGGCGAGAGCAGGCGCTGGTGGACCGCCGGCTGATCGCCTACTGCGAGCAGCAGCGGGATGTGGACCTTGCGCGTATCGTCACCATCGCCCGGGAAAAACCGCAGCGCGATACCCGGCTGCGCATGCTTTCGCACCTGTTCGCGCACCAGTTGCATCACCGTGGCCAGGTGCACGCCATGCTCAGTGGCACCCGGGTGGCGCCGCCGCAGCTGGACGAGTTCTTCTGCGCGGGCGAGGCGGCCCTGCGCGCCGAGGACTTTGCCGAGCTGGGCTGGAGCGAAGCGCAGATCTGGGGCGCGGAGGCGGTCGAGGAAAAAGAACGGTAGCGCTTGACGCGCTAGCCGCTCGTTTGGTCATGTGCCGATGTTTACAATCGCTCTCCCGGGGACCCGCCCGGATCAATAACTGTTGAGGACAGACATGGACGTTGCAGACGTATTGGTACTCCAGGCCAGCTACACCAACCCGGTACACGCCGAGGCAATCGCCCTGGTGCTTAATCACTATGCCCAGGACCCGATGGGTGGCGGCCAGCCGCTGGACGCCGATCTGTTGCGGCAATTGCCCGGCGAACTGGCCAAGCGCCCCCATGCTTTCAGCGTGCTGGCCTTTGTCGGTGGCGAACCGGCCGGGCTGGTGAATTGCTTCGAGGGTTTTTCCACCTTTGCCGGCCGGCCGCTGGTCAATGTGCACGACGTGTCGGTGATCGATAAATTCCGCGGCCTGGGCCTGAGCCAGAAGATGCTGCAGAAGGTCGAGGAGATTGCCCGCCAGCGCGGCTGCTGCAAGATCACCCTGGAAGTGCTGGAGGGCAACGCGGTGGCCCAGGCGTCCTACCGCAAGTTCGGCTTCGACGACGCCAGGCTCGACCCGAGCCATGGCCGGATGCTGTTCTGGAACAAGACCCTGTAGACCCCAGGAGCCCGCCGGCCGATGAATTCACGCCCCCAGCATGCCCCCGTGATCCACCGTGACAGCGCCTGGGCGGTGTTCCTGGTGTTCCTGCGGCTGGGGCTGAGCTCCTTCGGCGGGCCGGTGGCGCACCTGGGGTACTTCCGTACCGAGTTCGTCCAGCGCCGCGCCTGGCTGAGCGAGGCGGCCTATGCCGAACTGATTGCCCTGTGCCAGTTCCTCCCGGGGCCCGCCAGCAGCCAGGTGGGCTTCGCCCTCGGCTGGTCGCGGGCCGGCCTGGCCGGTGCGCTGAGTGCCTGGCTGGGGTTCACCTTGCCCTCGGCGCTGATCCTGATTGCCCTGGCCATGGGCTTGACCGGTAGCGGCACGGGGCTGCCCGGCGGACTGGTGCATGGCCTGAAGATAGTCGCGGTGGCGGTGGTGGCCCAGGCGTTGTGGGGCATGGCCCATGCCTTGTGCCGCGGGCCGCTGCGCATGCTGATCACACTTGCCTCGGCGGCCAGTGTGCTGCTCTGGCCGAGCACCCTCGGCCAGGTCTGCGTCATGTTGCTGGCGGGCGTGGTCGGCGCGGGCCTGCTCCAGCCGACCTTCAACAACCGCGAAGACGGCCTGGCGATTATGGTCGGCAAGCGTACGGGCTACCTGGCCCTTGTGCTATTTGCCCTGTTGCTGGCGGCTTTGCCGCTGCTGGCCGGGTTCTGGCCCAGCCTGTCGCTGGTGCTGGCCGACGGTTTCTATCGCGCCGGTGCCCTGGTGTTCGGTGGCGGCCATGTGGTGCTGCCGCTATTGCAGAGCGAGGTGGTCGCACCGGGCCTGCTGAGCAACGATCTGTTCCTCGCCGGTTATGCCGCCGCCCAGGCGGTGCCGGGGCCCTTGTTTTCTTTCTCGGCCTTTCTCGGCGCAGCCATCGACGGCTGGAGCGGCGCGCTGCTGTGCCTGGTGATGATTTTCCTGCCGGCCATGCTGCTGATCGTCGGCGTCCTGCCGTTCTGGCAGAACCTGCGCCACCTGGGCTGGGTCCAGGCCGCGCTGGCCGGAGTCAATGCAGCGGTGGTCGGCCTGCTGGCGGCGGCGCTGTACGACCCGCTGTGGACCAGCACCATCCTCAAGCCGCTGGACCTGGCGCTGGCGCTGCTGGCCCTGGCCGCGTTGATGCGCTGGAGGCTGCCGTCCTGGCTGGTGGTGCTCGCTGGTGGCGCCGTCGGCCTGCTGCTGGGGGCCTGAAGTCACGCTCCTGCAATCAGCAGCATTACACCCGCGACGGATGATTGGGCCGGGCAAACACCAGGCGGAACAAGGTAAAGCTGCCCGGTACGCTGCTGACCTCGGTCCGCCCCTGATGCAGGTTCATGATCGAGCGTACGATCGCCAAGCCCAGTCCCGTACCGCCTTCGGCGCGCGAGCGGCTGCTGTCGACCCGGTAGAAACGCTCGAACAGGTGTTCCAGATGCTGCTCCGGGATACCGGCGCCGGGGTTGCCCACCGACAGCGACACGCTCGAATCGTGTTCCTCCACCAGGATCGAAATGCTCGCCGCCCGGGGGCTGTGGCGGATGGCGTTGGACAGCAGGTTGGAGATCGCCCGCTGGATCATCAGGCGGTCGCCGTACACCAGGCCATCGCCGGAAAGGCTGATGCCCAGGTGTTTTTCCTCGGCGCTCAGGGCGAACAGTTCCATGACCCGCCGCGCTTCTTCGCCCAGGGAGATTTCTTCGAACGCCACCTGGGAGGCCGGGTGGCTGACCTGGGCGAGGAACAGCATGTCGCTGACGATCCGGGTCAGGCGCTCCAGCTCCTCGGTGCTAGACTCCAGCACTGCCTTGTATTCATGGGGCGGGCGTTCCCGGGACAAGGTGACCTGGGCCTTGCCCATCAGGTTGGTGATGGGCGAGCGCAGCTCGTGGGCCAGGTCGTCGGAGAATTGCGAGAGTTGCTGCACGCCGCCGTCGAGCCGGTGCAGCATGAAATTGATGCTGTGGGCCAGCTCGGCCAGCTCCCGCGGCAGGTTGTCCGGCGACAGGCGATGGGTCAGATCCTGGGTGGTGACCTTGGCGGCCACCCGGCTGAACTGCTGCAACGGCGCCAGGCCGCGCTGCACCACCCACCAGGCGCCGATGCCGATCAGCATCAGCAGCAAGGGCAGGGCGATCACCGTGGACCGCAGGTAGGCACTGAGCAGCGCCTGGTCGTTGGCCCGGTCCAGGGACAGCACCACCCGCACCTGTTCGCCATTGCGCAGGGTTATCAGGCTGGAGGCGCTGAGCAACCGGTTGCCGGCGCTGTCGAGCCAGTCGAGGAACGCCGGGCTCTCCGGCTGGGTCAGGGCTTCGGGTAGCGGACCCAGGTTGCGGTTGCCGATGTTCAGCAGCGCTTCGGCCCGGGGATCGGCGCCGAAAATGCTCAGGTGCAGGTTGTCGTGGCCCATCACCAGGTCCAGCAGCGAATGCGGGCGGGCGGCGATATCGCCGGTCTTCAGGTCGCTGGTCAGGGTATGGCGGATCTGTTCGAGCTTGCTGTCCAGGCTTTGCCGCGCCAGGCTGCCCAGTTCATGACTGAGGGCCAGGTACGCCAGGGTGGCGAGCAGCAAAACCAGGCCGGCGCCCATCAGGCTGACGGTCAGGCCCAGGCGCATAGACAGGCTGCTGGCGGTGCGTTGCGAGGCTTTCATTGGCGCACTTCCAGGACATAGCCGACGCCACGGATGGTGTGGATCAGCTTGATATCGCTGGCATCGTCGATCTTCGCCCGCAGGCGGCTGATGGAGACTTCCACCACGTTGGTGTCGCAGTCGAAGTTCATGTCCCAGACCAGGGAAATGATCTGGGTCCGGGTCAGCACCTCGCCCGACTGGCGCATCAGCACCTGCAACAGGGTGAATTCCTTGGTGGTCAGGTCGATGCGCCGCGAACCGCGATAGGCCCGGTGCCGGCGCGGGTCGAGCTCGAGGTCGGCGACCCGCAGGGTGTCGGTCGCCGGCAGGTTCTCGCTGCGCCGCAGCAGGGTGCGCACCCGCGCCAGCAGTTCGGGGAACTCGAACGGTTTGACCAGATAATCGTCGGCCCCCAGGTCCAGCCCCTTGACCTTGTCGGCCAGGCGCCCGCGCGCCGAGAGCATCATCACCCGGGTACTGTTGTCCTTGCGCATGTCTTCCAGCACTTGCCAGCCGTCCTTTTCCGGCAGATTGACGTCCAGAATCACCAGTTCGTAGTTTTGCTGTTCGATCAGGTAAAGACCGTCGACACCGGTGGCGGCGCGGTCGACCACATAACCGCTTTCGGTCAGCCCCTGATGCAAGTAATCGGCAGTTTTACGCTCGTCTTCGACAACCAGAATGCGCATGGAAAAGTGACCTCTTGATCATTAAAAAGAATTCAATGGCGCTGGATGTGAAGTTGTTGTTGGACCAGCCATAAAACCCCGCGAAGTTGCTGCTGATAAATAGCCTCAGCCGCTAGGGTGGGGGAATGCTCAAGCCTGAAGTGGCTTTAGGGTCAAGATTTTAAGTAACTGATATCAACGGCTTGTGCCTGTTTTCGACAGCCGGTCGCTTGGCCTTTTCCGCAGCCGGGCGCTTTTTCTCTGGTAGTGAGCAACAAGCGGGGGTGTCATCGTTATTACTGTTTCAATGTATGTCTAAGTTTGCCGGGAACTTATGTTAATACAGCGATTAATGACGGTTTCTTAGATGGCGTAATTGTCATTTTGACGTCAGAAATTTGATAACCCATGGTCATGTTGCCGATATCGACGGGATAAAAAAGGCGCCCGTGAAAGGGCGCCGGAAGATCCTCTCTGGCAAAGGAGCATTATCGCCAGAGAGGAGTAGAGCTCGGGGCGTTTCAGGCGTCCGGTTGCGCAGGGGCGCGGGTCGGGTCCGCGGCGGGTGCCTGGGGTTTTTTCCCGCTCTCGGAGGACGTCTGTTCGCTATCGGTGCGGGGTATCTGCTGGCTGATGGGGAAGTTGTCCCAGTAGTGCTTCATGCGTTCAGCGCCGCCTTCGGCGAACGCTGCACCCGAGCTGGCAATCATCAGACCGGCGAGCAGGAGTGTGGAGGCTTTCATGTGCGGTGTCCCATTGACGGTTATCGGAATCCGTCGCGTCCCTGTGACGAAGCAGTAATAGAAGTATGGTGCGATCTTATTAACGGGGGGTTAACAGGGCGCTGAAGGCGGGATGACAATTCTGTCATCCCGGATGAGAAGCACTGACGACCCACTGAGATGGGCCGTGTAGGAAGAAAGGCGGGTTAAAGCTTCCAGTCCAGGCTCAGGGTCATGGTGCGCGGTTCTCCCCAATAGACGCCGTTATAGAAGCCGACCCGTTCGTAGTACTTCTTGTCGAACAGGTTGGTGACGTTGAGCGAGGCCGACAGGTGCGGGTCGAACTCGTAGCGCGACATCAGCCCGGCCACGCTGTAGGCCTGCTGGTGGATGCGGGTGTTTTCGGTGACGAGGCGCCCGTTGCCGTCGCGCCCCACCGGCCGCCGGCTGCTGCCGTAGATTTCGCTTTGCCAGTTCAGGCTGCCGCCGACGGTCAGCGCCCGCCACTGGCCCGGCAGGCGATAGGCCGTCGACAGGCGCAACATGTTCATCGGTTCGCCGCCGTTGGCACGCTGCTTTTCGCCGTCCAGGGCATGGGTGTAGGTGTAGCCGGCGGTGAGGTTCCAGCCCGGGAGGATCTCCCCCGAGACCTCGGCCTCGAACCCGCGCACCTTGCCGCCTTTGCCGCCCGACTTGTAGAACTCCTCGCCGGTGACCGGGTCCGGCGGCACCGAACTGTCCAGTTCGGCGACGTTGTCCTGCTTGCTCCAGAACACCGCGGTGGCCAGGTTCAGGCGCTCCTCCAGCAGGCTGCCCTTGAGCCCCAGCTCGTAGTTGCTGCCGACTATCGGTTCCAAGTATTTGCGGCTGGCGTCGCGCTCGGTCTGGGGCTTGAAGATGTCGGTGTAGCTGACATACACCGTGTATTCGGGGGTGAGGTCGTACAGCAGGCCGGCGTAGGGCGTCCACATGTCGTTGTGCTGCTGGCGGGTGTCCTCGAGGCTGGTCAGCTGGTTGTCGGCGTCGTAGCTGCGAGAGCGGCTGTGGGCGCTCCAGCTGCCGTAACGGCTGCCGAGCACCGCATGCAGGTCGTCGCCCAGGCTCAGGCGAGTGGCCAGGTAGCCGGCCTTTTGCCGGGTGCTGTCGCCGGAGCCTGGCAGGTTGGTCACGGTGTCGGGAAACTTGGCGATGCCGCCCATGTATTTCCAGTCGGCGATGCTGGTGTAGCCCGGTGGTCTCGGGCCGTCGACGGTGTAGGGCGACGACTCGCGGCGCTCGGCCTCGCCGTAGCCCAGCATCAGTTCATGTTCGCGGCCCAGCAGGTTGTAGGGACCGGCCAGGTTGAAGTCGTACACGCGCATTTTCTGCGTGCCGATCATATGGCTGGCCCAGGCGGTCATGCCCGAGCGGTCGGCTTCCGGAAAACCGGCGCCGCCGTAATAGACCTTGCCGTCGCTGTCGCTGTCGCGGTGGGTGTAGGCGGCTTTCAGGTGCCAGCCATGGCCCAGGCGCTGGTCGAGGGTGGCGAAGGCGGTCTTGTCCTTGAGCGGCCAGGAGCTCCAGTGCGCCGCCATGTTGGTGGCGCGCGGCAGGTTGGCCTTGCCGCCCGAGGCGTTCCAGTAGGGCACGGTGCCCCAGGAGGTGCCCTGGACCTGCTTGTCCTGGTAGTCGTAGCCCACGGCCAGGGTGGTGCTGTCGGTCAGGTCGGCCTCGAGAATGCCGTAGCCGACTTCCCGCTGCAGCTGGTAGTGGTCGCGAAACGACTGGCTGTCGCGATAGGCCAGCACCGTGCGCCCGCGCAGGCGACCGTCGAACGCCAGGGGGCCGCCGACATCGACGTAGCTGTAGTAGTTGTCGTAGCTGCCGCCACTGACGCCGGCCTTGGCCGCCCATTCGTGGGTCGGTCGCTTGCGCACCATGTTGACGGTGGCCGAAGGGTCGCCGGCGCCGGTGGTCAGGCCGGTGGCGCCGCGGACCACTTCGATGCGGTCGTAGATGATGGTGTCCGAATCGGACTTCATGCGGTTGAAGGTGTTGAGCATGCCATCGATCTGGAAGTTGTTGATGGAGTAGCCGCGGGAGGAATAGATCACCCGGTCGGAGTCCAGGTGCTGGACCACCACCCCGGTGGTTTGCCCCAGCACCTCGGACAAGGTATCGAGTTTGAAATCGTCCATCTGCTGGCGGGTCACCACCGACACCGATTGCGGGGTTTCCTTGATCGACAGGTTCAGGCGCGTGGCGGTGGTGTAGGAACCGCTGTTTTCCGTGGTCGCGCCCAGGCCCTGGGCGGTGACGCTGGTGGCATCGAGTTCCAGGGCCTGGGCGACAGGCTCGGCACTTTGCGCGGGTTCGTTTTCAGCCAGCAGCTCGGGGCTCAGAACCGCGCCGCACAGGCTGAATATCAAAGTCATGGAACGAGTGAATGGCGCCAACATCGTTGCCGTCTCCTTGTCGTCGAGGGAAAAATCCGTTTGCACTGAGACGAAAAGGAGGAAGGGTATTTAGGCTAAACGAGAATAATTATTATCTTTAAGGTGCAAAAATGCCCCATGAAGGGGCATTGAAGGCCGGTACTACGGGGCTGCTCGAGCCCCGTAGGAAAAGGCTTATTTTTATATCGCTTATTTCTGTATCACTTATTTCTGTGCTACCTATTTTTGTACCACCGCGGTGGGCGGCGGCGCCTTGGGCTTCATCAGGCTGAAGTCGATCAGGGCTTTCTCGTTGCGCTCATAAGGATTGCCGATCAGCAGCGGGCGCGGCTTGAAGCTGTCGCTGACCAGGCTCTTGCTGCGGTCCAGTTCGTCGGAGCTCAGGCCGGCCATGTCGGCCCAGGTGTGGATCAGGTGCGAGCTGCTGTAGGGACGGCCGAGGTCGCCGGCGAAGTTCCAGTCGTGGTTCTGCTTCCACTTCGGCGAGGCCCAGGCGATGAAGGGAATGGTGTACATCGGCGCGGTCGGCTTGCCTTCGTTGCGACCCAGGGTGTTGTGGCCGGCGGAGTCGAACACGTCTTCGCCATGGTCTGACAGGTACAGCAGGAAACCGTTGGGGGCGGTCTTGGCGTAGTCCTTGATCAGGCTCGAGACCACGAAGTCGTTGTACAGCACCGCGTTGTCGTAGCTGTTGTAGGTCGGTACCTGGTCGTCGCGCACGCCGGCCGGTACGCCGCTGCGGTCGGTGAACTTGTCGTAGCTCGGCGGGTAGCGGTACTGGTAGCTCATGTGGGTGCCCAGCAGGTGGACCACGATGAACTTGCGCGGCGCGCCGTCGGCCAGCGCCTTGGAGAACGGCTCCAGCACGTCGCCGTCGTACTGGCGGGCGTTCTGGTTGCGGTTGTTGTTCAGGTAGACCTGCTCGTCCGCCTGTTCGGAGAAGGTGGTGAGCATGGTGTTGCGCTTGGTCATGGTCTGCTGGTTGGTGATCCAGTAGGTCTTGTAGCCGGCCTGCTTCATCACGCTGACCAGGGACGGGGTCTTGAGGTACAGGTCGGGGTTTTCTTCGTCGGCGAAGGTCAGCACCTGCTGCAAGGCTTCGATGGTGTAGGGGCGCGGGGTGATGACGTTGTCGAAGATCGCCAGCTGGTCCTTGAGCTTGTCCAGTTCCGGCGTGGTCTGGCGCGGGTAGCCGTAGAGGCTCATGCGCTGGCGGTTGGTCGACTCGCCGATCACCAGGACCAGGGTCGAAGGCTGGTTGGCCATGCTGTCCTTGAGGTTGTGCAGCGGCGGGATCTTGCTCACGTTGTCGAGCATGCCCTGCATGTTTTCCAGCTGCTCGCGGTAGCGCCGGTAGGCCACCACCATCTGCCAGGGCACCGCGGGCTCGATGCGCGTCTCGAATTTCTCCAGGCCGCCGGCGAAGCTGCCGGTGCGTGCGGTCTGCTTGATCAGCGGGTAGCCGACGACGGCGATCAGGATCGCCATGGCCGCCACCAGCGCGCGGCCGCGCGGCAGGTAGACCGGGCGCAGGCGGGTCCAGAGGAAGATGGCGAAGGCGGTATGGACGAGGAACGCCAGCACCATCCACCAGGCGAAGTACTGGGTCAGGTACTCGCCGGCTTCGGAGGGGTTCGACTCGAACATGATGAAGATGACGCTCTGGGAGAACTCCTGCTGGTAGATGAAGAAGTAACCCAGGCTGGCCATGGAACAAGCCCAGAGCACCACGCCTATGACGGCGGCCATCGCGCGGGTGCGGGCCGGGAACAGCAGCATCGGCGCCAGCCAGATCGCGCTCATGATGAACGCCTGGCGGAAACCGGCGAAGCCGGACGTGTCGGTCAGCTGGATCAGTAACTGGGTGATGCCGGAGAAGTACCAGAAGAACAGGAAGAGCCAGCCCAGGCCCGTCCAGTCAAACCCTTTCGTGGACGTCTTGTCGCGTTTAAACACAGCCATCGAGCGCTCCAGCTTCATTGAACATGACATTCGCCGGAAAGCTTCGACTACCTCGGCGAACGCGCGCCGCGCCCGTGGGGGCGGCAATATCGCGCCGGAGTATCCATAAGAAGGTGTGAAAACTTTGTGAGTTGGTACCTGCGTGTCAGATAATGCCGTCGCCAGGAGGCGGATAGGGTAAAAGGCGACGGGCAAAAAGAAGCCGGCGATCCATCGAGGACTCGGCCGGCTTCATTAACAACCTGTTGCAAGGACCGGCCACGGCGGGCGGGTTCCTCGGATCCTCAGGCGTGGAGCTGGGTGACGGCAGCCACCTGACCCTGGTTCTGCAATGCCAGGCGCAGTTGCGCCAGCTCTTGCTTCAACTGGTCGCGCTCGTTCTTCAGTTCGCGCAACTCGTCACGACGGATAGTGACGTAGAGGGTTTGTGCAGGTCGTGCCGGTAGTACTGTGCCCATTGCTCACCTCGCAAATGGCGTGCATCAACTGTGGTCCGGCCGCTCGAACTCCGGGGCCTGAAACACTATCGGCGGCAATTTTGATTTCTTTTGCCGGCAAAGGGAACTTTTTTATTTTTAACGGTCGTTGTGCCTTCGTGGCGATTCGCGTCGTTATCCACTCACCGCTTGGGAAACACTGCTTTGGAAACTTAGTCCGGATGCTCTGGACTAACCCTCACTGGCCTCGTTGGGCTATAACCTTTTGACACAATTTAGTAGTAAGGAGCATCAGCACATGCAACTGGGGATTATCGGACTGGGCCGCATGGGCGGGAACATTGCACGGCGCCTGATGCTCAATGGGCATGAAACCGTGGTCTATGACCGCAACAGCGCTTTTGTCAGCACCCTGAGTGACGAAGGCGCCAAGGGCGTCGCCGACCTTCCGGCCCTGGTCGCCGGTCTGGAAAAGCCACGCGCGGTCTGGGTCATGCTGCCGGCTGGCGCGCCCACCGAAGACACCATCGAAACCCTCAGCCAGTTGCTCGAACCGGGCGACGTGATCATCGATGGCGGCAACACCTACTATAAGGACGACATTCGTCGCGCCCAGGCGCTGGCGGCAAAGGGCCTGAACTACATCGACGTCGGCACCTCCGGCGGCGTCTGGGGCCTGGAGCGCGGCTACTGCATGATGATCGGCGGCGACGCCGAGGTGGTGCGCCGCCTGGACCCGCTGTTCGATGCGCTGGCACCGGGCATGGGCGACATCCCGCGGACCAAGGACCGGGTGGCTGAAGACGATCGCGCCGAGCGCGGTTACATCCACGCCGGCCCCGCCGGTGCCGGACACTTCGTCAAGATGATCCACAACGGCATCGAGTACGGCATGATGCAGGCCTTCGCCGAGGGCTTCGACATCCTCAAGACCAAAGCCTCGCCAAGCCTGCCGGAAGACCAGCGCTTCGACCTCAACGTCGCCGATATCGCCGAAGTCTGGCGCCGCGGCAGCGTGGTCTCGTCCTGGTTGCTGGACCTGACCGCCGACGCCCTGGCCACCGATCCGCAACTCGACGGTTTCTCCGGCGAAGTGGCCGACAGCGGCGAAGGCCGCTGGACCATCGAAGCCGCCATCGAGCAGGCGGTGCCGGTTCCAGTGCTGTCCAGTTCGCTGTTCGCCCGTTTCCGTTCCCGCCAGCAGAGCACCTATGGCGACAAGATGCTGTCGGCCATGCGCTTCGGCTTCGGCGGCCACGTGGAGACTCCGAAAAAATGACCTCCTCGCGAAAGAAGTCCAAGGCTCAACCCGCTCCACCCACCACACTGTTTCTGTTCGGCGCCCATGGCGACCTGGTCAAGCGCCTGCTGATGCCGGCGCTGTACAACCTCAACCGTGACGGCCTGCTGGATGAGGGGTTGAAGATTGTCGGCGTCGATCACAACGCGATCAGCGATGTGGACTTCGCCAAGAAGCTCGAGGACTTCATTCGCACCGAGGCCGCCGGCAAGGTCGGCAACGGCGCGCAAGCGCTGGATCCGGCGCTCTGGGCCAAGCTGGCCAACGGCATCAGCTATGTCCAGGGCGACTTCCTGGACGACAGCACCTACGACGCGCTGGCGGCGAAAATCGCCGCCAGCGGCACCGGCAATGCGGTGTTCTACCTGGCCACCGCACCGCGCTTCTTCAGTGAAGTGGTGCAGCGCCTGGGCGCGTCGGGGTTGCTGGTCGAAGGTGACAATGCGTTTCGCCGGGTGGTGGTCGAAAAGCCGTTCGGCTCCGACCTGCAAACGGCGCAAGCGCTGAACGAATGCCTGCTCAAGGTGATGAGCGAGAAGCAGATCTATCGGATCGACCATTACCTGGGCAAGGAGACGGTGCAGAACATTCTGGTCAGCCGTTTCTCCAACAGCCTGTTCGAGGCTTTCTGGAACAACCATTACATCGACCACGTGCAGATCACCGCGGCGGAAACCGTCGGGGTGGAAACCCGTGGCAGCTTTTATGAAAACACCGGCGCCCTGCGCGACATGGTGCCCAATCACCTGTTCCAGCTGCTGGCGATGGTCGCCATGGAACCGCCGGCCGCCTTCGGCGCCGATGCGGTACGCGGCGAAAAGGCCAAGGTGGTGGGGGCGATTCGTCCCTGGAGCACCGAAGAGGCCCTGGCCAACTCGGTGCGCGGCCAGTACGTGGCGGGCAAGGCAGGCGACAAGCCCGTGGCCGGCTACCGCGAAGAAGCCAACGTGGCCCCGGACAGCAACACCGAAACCTACGTTGCCCTCAAGGTGATGATCGACAACTGGCGCTGGGTCGGCGTGCCGTTCTACCTGCGCACCGGCAAGCGCATGAGCGTGCGCGACACCGAGATCGCCATCTGCTTCAAGCCTGCGCCGTACGCGCAGTTCCGCGACACCGAGGTCGACCACTTGCAGCCGACCTACCTGCGCATCCAGATCCAGCCCAATGAAGGCATGTGGTTTGACCTGCTGGCGAAAAAGCCCGGGCCGACCCTGGACATGGCCAATATCGAGCTGGGCTTTGCCTACAAGAACTTCTTCGAGATGCAGCCTTCCACCGGCTACGAGACGCTGATCTACGATTGCCTGACCGGTGACCAGACCCTGTTCCAGCGTGCCGACAACATCGAAAACGGCTGGCGCGCGGTGCAGCCGTTCCTCGATGCCTGGAAGCAAAAGGCCAAGGTCCATATCTACCGGGCCGGCGAAGACGGACCGGCGGCCGGCGACGAGTTGCTGACCCGCGACGGCCGTGAATGGCACAGCCTCGGATGAGGGGCGAGGGGCAGCATCCCATCCAGTTCCTGCTCAGCGACATGGACGGCACCTTGCTGCTGCCCGATCACAGCCTGAGCCAGCGCACCATCGCCGCGGTGCGCGCGCTGCGCGAAGCCGGGGTGTTCTTCAGCCTCGCCACCGGGCGGCCGCCGCGGGCCATGTTGCAGCAGATCGAAGCCCTGGGCGTCGACCTGCCGACCGCGGCCTTCAATGGCGGCACCATCGTCAACCCCGATGGCAGTTTCCTGGTGCGCCACCATGTGCCGGTAGCGGTTGCCAATACTGTCCTGGCGTTGCTGTCGCCGCAGCCGGAAGTGGAGGTCTGGGTCTTTGCCGACGGTGAATGGCTGCTGCGCAACCCCCGCGGGCCGATGGTGCCGCGCGAGCAGCACGGCCTGGGTTATCCGCCAGTGGTGGTGGAGCGTTTCGACCACTACCTGCCGCGCATCGACAAGATAGTCGCCGCCAGTGCCGACACCGAGCTGTTGGTGGAACTGGAGGCGCGCCTGCTGGAGCAGGTCGGTGAACAGGCGCAAATCTCCCGCTCGCAGCCGGTGTACCTGGATGTGACGGCGCTGCAGGCCAACAAGGGACAGGCGCTGATCACCCTGGCGGAGTTTCTCGGGGTGCCGCTGGAGCGCACCGCGGCGCTGGGCGATGGCGGCAACGACCCGGCGATGTTCCAGCAGGCCGGGTTGTCGATTGCCATGGGCCAGGCCGAAGCAGCGGTGCAACGCCAGGCCGACCTGGTGACGGGCAGCAATGTCGCCGACGGCGCCGCCGAGGCGATCGAACGGTTTATCCTGCCGCGCTAACGCAAAAACCTCTGTAGCCGCTGCCGCAGGCTCGGGCCGCGTTCGGACGATAAGGCCGAAGGCCTTCAGCGATCTGGAAATCGCAACGACCCTACGGGCCGATCGCAGCCTGCGGCAGCGGCTACAGGTTTACAGCCAGTAGCTCACCGCATACCAGCCCAGCGCACCCATCACCAGGGTGTAAGGCAACGCCATCCACACCATGCGTCCATAGGACAGGCGCACCAGCGGCGCGATCGCCGAGGTCAGCAGGAACAGGAACGCCGCCTGGCCGTTGGGCGTGGCCACGCTCGGCAGGTTGGTGCCGGTGTTGATGGCCACCGCCAGGGTTTCGAAGTGCTCGCGGCTCATCTGCCCGGAAACGAAGGCCTGCTTCACTTCGGTGATGTAGATGGTGGCGACGAACACATTATCGCTGATGGCCGACAACAGCCCGTTGGCGATAAACAGCATGCCCGGCTGCTGGCCCGCCGGCAGCGCCAGCACCCACTGGATCAGCGGGGTGAACAGCTGCTGGTCGTGAATCACCGCGACTACCGCGAAAAACACCACCAGCAGGGCAGTGAACGGCATCGCATCCTTGAACGCATTGCCCAGGCGGTGCTCGTCGGTGATGCCGGTGAACACGGTAATCAGCACGATCACCATCAGGCCGATCAGTCCGACCTCGGCGATATGCAGGGCCAGCGCGGCAATCAGGATCAGCGCGGCCACGCCCTGTACCAGCAGCGCCGCGCGTTGCCGGTCGGTGCGTTCGGCGTTGTCTTCGGCGGCATAGTTGGCCAGCACCGCGCGCACGTTGTCCGGCAGCAGGGTGCCGTAGCCGAACCAGCGCAGTTTCTCCAGCAGCACGCAAGTCACCAGCCCGGCCACCAGCACCGGCAGCGACACCGGGGCGACCTTGAGGAAGAAGTCGGCGAAGTGCCAACCCATTTCATGGCCGATCAGCAGGTTCTGCGGCTCGCCCACCAGGGTGCAGACGCCACCCAGGGCGGTGCCCACCGCACCGTGCATCAGCAGGCTGCGCAGGAAGGCGCGGAACTGTTCCAGGTCCTGATGATGCAACAGGGGCAGATGCTGGTCGTCGTTGAATTCGCTGTCCTGGCGCGGGTCGCCGCCGGAGGCCACCCGGTGATACACCGAATAGAAGCCCACCGCGGCGCTGATGATCACCGCGGTGACCGTCAGCGCGTCGAGAAACGCCGAGAGGAAGGCCGAGAGAAAGCAGAACAGCAGGCCCAGCAGCGCCTTGGAGCGCACCCCCAGCAACAGCCGGGAGAACAGGAACAGCAGCAGTTCCTTCATGAAATAGATGCCGGCCACCATGAACATCAGCAGCAGGATCACCGGGAAGTTGTGCACCAGTTCGTCGTACAGTGCCTCGGGCGTGGTCATGCCCAGCGCCACGGCTTCCAGCACCAGCAGGCCGCCGGGCATCAGCGGGTAGCACTTGAGGGCCATGGCCAGGGCGAAGATGAACTCGGCCACCAGCATCCAGCCGGCCGCCACCGGGCCGACCGTGAACAGCAGCAAGGGGTTGAGCAGCAGGAAGGTGAGGATGCTGGCTTTGTACCAGCGCGGTGAATGGCCGAGAAAGTTGTGGGTGAAAGCCTGGGCCAGTGAACCGGACATTGGCTGCTCCTTGTATTGACGAAGCGCGCAACTTGCCGCAAGCACCGGTGAAGATCAAGAAACTCTGAAATCTTTTGCCACAAATGCCGCCGAGGCCCGTGCAGGAGCCGATAAACCAGCTCCTGCGGGCCGTGTCGGTCAGTCTTCGCGTTTGACCACCAGGGTCAGGATGTCGTAGCTGGCCACCAGCTCACCCGACTGATTGGTGGCCTCCACGTCCCAGGCCACCACGCCCTGGGGAATGCCTTGCGGGCTCTTCTTGCCCTGGTCGATCTTGCGCTTGCAGGTCAGGCACGCCTGGATGGTGTCGCCAATACCCACCGGGTTGATGAAGCGCAGGGTATCCAGGCCGTAGTTGGCCAGCACCGGGCCCGGTGCCGGGGACACGAACAGCCCGGCCGCCGCCGACAGCACGAAGTAACCGTGGGCGATACGCTTGCCGAACTGCGACTCCTTGGCCGCGATCTCGTCGAAGTGCATATAGAAGTGGTCGCCGGACAGGCAGCCGAGAGGTCGTCATAGGCCATCAGCGTGCTGACCGGGCCGAAGGCCTCGATATCGTGGGTGCCGTCTTCGGCATGCGGGTCGTGGGCCAGCAGCAGGGTCGGGGCGAAGAACGCGCCCTGGCTGACGTTTGTACCGCGTGGCTCGAAGCCGTCGCGGGCGCCGAACGGCTGGGCAGCCTGATCCAGTTGCTCGAACCCATCGGCATCAACGAACGGCTGATCCGCACCTCGATCTTCCGCCTGACCAAGGAAGGCTGGTTGACCGCCGAGAAGGTCGGGCGCCCGAGACCACCGCTCAGGATGTGCTGGCCTCCAAGGCGCTGCGCCTGCAGGTGCGCGAAAGCTGGAACATCGACGAGCTGGCGGCTCATTACAGCGAGTTCATCCAGCTGTTCCGGCCGCTGTGGCAAGCGCTGCGCGAGCAGGAGCAGCTGTAACCGGCCGATTGTTTCCTGGCGTGCCTGCTGCTGATCCACGAGTACCGCAAACTGCTGCTGCGCGACCCGCAGTTGCCGGACGAGCTGCTCCCTGGCGACTGGGAAGGCCGGGCGGCGCGCCAGCTCTGCCGCAACATCTATCGCCTGATCTACGTCAAGGCCGGGGAATGGCTCAACGACGCGCTGGAAAACGCCGACGGTCCGCTGCCCGACGTGGGCGAAAGTTTCTATCGGCGTTTTGGCGGTTTGAAGTAAGGCGTTTCAAGATGCAGCCCTCGTTCAGGAAAACTCGAGTATCGGGGCGCCTGGCGAGGGATGTGCGGCAGATACTAAAGCGCCATGTCAGGCGCGGACTAAGGCGGCAATAAAGAGGTTTTAACGAGTGTCTGGAGACTCGCCTTGAAACAGGCGAGGGAGAGGCGGCTCAGACAGCGAAAGTTGAACTTTCTGTAAACGGGATAAAGTGCTGGCATATCAACTGCGACAAAATAACGCAGATCACCCGAAGGTGATCTGCGTTCGTGTTTTTACTCTGGCATGGCCCAGGATTGCAGTTTGTAACCTTCCTGGCTCAGTTCGGCGCGGGCCTGTTTCAGCAGGTCTTCCAGTTGCGCCGGGTCGGAGTAGGCACTGCTTGGAATCTGTTTGCGGCCAATACGGGTATTGGTGCGGTCGATGACGGTCAGGCTCAGTTCGCCGTTACCGTCTTGTGGGGCCCAGGCGACGCATTGGAACGGCTGGAATGCGCGGTCGGCGATCAAAAGTGCTTCGTTGATACGGAGCGGGGCGTTCATGGGGTCTTCTCTCTATGTGCCCAATCAAATGATGTGCCGTCGGTTGGGCTTACCGTTCGGCTGGTTACTTGTACTGATGTCTCGAACCAGGGATCAGGTCACATAGAAAGACCAGAATTTACAACTTTTGTTCACACCCGCGATTCAGAGCCTTCTTTTGAAAGCTGAATGAAAGATTGGCGCACGGAAACAAACCAGGCTTTTGGATCCATCTAACGGTTAGTCCAAATGGTGATTGGCGCTATAAACAATCGATACAAGACCCCGTCAAGTAATTGCTAATGTTACAGCCAGGTTTGCCAAACTACTGTTTCTAATAACTTTTCCTCTTTTTGGCGCCAAGGAACAGTCATGCTTGAAGCGACCGCCTTACGCCGCCTTTTAGTGGTTGACCCGTGCGACGATTGCCATCGTCTGCTGCCTGGATTACGCACGGTGGGCTGGGATGTCGACAGTTGTGACCTGGAGTCGGCCGTCGATCGCGGCTGTGATGTCGGCTTGCTGCGTTTGCAGGCTTTTCACCTGGAGCGACCGGAGGCGGTCAAGGACCTGATCAGCCGCAGCGGTACCGAGTGGATCGCGGTGCTCAGCCCGGACGTGTTGCGCCTGCAGAAAGTCGGCGATTTTGTCTGCGAGTGGTTTTTCGATTTCCACACCCTGCCGTTCGATGTCTCGCGGGTCCAGGTAACCCTCGGACGGGCTTTCGGCATGGCCCGCCTGCGTGGCCAGGGGCACATCCATGTCGCTCAGCCCGAGCATGAGCTGCTGGGCGACAGCCGACCGATCCGCGACTTGCGCAAACTCTTGAGCAAACTGGCGCCCACCGAGTCGCCGGTGCTGATTCGCGGCGAAAGCGGTACCGGCAAGGAGCTGGTGGCCAGGACCCTGCACCGCCAGTCGCAGCGCCACAGCAAGCCCTTCGTGGCGATCAACTGCGGGGCGATCCCCGAACACTTGATCCAGTCCGAACTGTTCGGCCATGAGAAGGGCGCGTTCACCGGCGCCCATCAACGCAAGGTCGGGCGTATCGAGGCGGCCCATGGCGGCACGCTGTTTCTCGACGAAATCGGCGACCTGCCGCTGGAGCTGCAGGCCAATCTGTTGCGCTTTTTGCAGGAAAAACACATTGAACGGGTGGGCGGCAGCCAACCGATCCCGGTGGATGTACGGGTGCTGGCGGCGACTCATGTCGACCTCGAGGCGGCGATCGACAAAGGACGCTTTCGCGAAGACCTGTATTACCGCCTGAACGTGTTGCAGGTGGTCACCGCGCCACTGCGCGAACGGCATGGTGATATCGGCATGCTGGCCAACCATTTTTCCCACTTCTATAGCCAGGAAACCGGGCGCCGGCCGCGCAGTTTCAGCGAAGACGCGCTGGCGGCCATGGGCAAGCACGACTGGCCGGGCAATGTCCGCGAGCTGGCCAACCGGGTGCGGCGTGGCCTGGTACTGGCCGAGGGCCGGCAGATCGAGGCCCGGGACCTGGGGCTGCTGAGCCCGCAGGCCAGCATCGCGCCCATGGGCACGCTGGAGGACTACAAGCACCGGGCCGAGCGCCAGGCCCTGTGCGATGTGTTGAATCGGCACAGCGACAACCTGAGTGTCGCGGCCAGGGTGCTGGGCGTATCGCGCCCGACTTTCTACCGGTTGCTGCACAAGCATCAGATCCGCTAGGGCGGTGCGACGAAAAGGCCCGCGGCGAGGTGATCGCCGCGGGCCTTTTTTTGGTTGGCGTTTAGAAGTAGTAGGGGAATTTCAGGCTGAAGGTGAAGTCCGGCGCATCGTCGGTCAGGCCGATGGACAGGTTGGGCACTATGGTCAGGTTGTTGGTGGCCGCCACGGTCATGCCGACGTTGAAGTAACCGGCGTTGGCATCGCTGGACACCACGGACTGCCAATCGCCGCCATCCTCCTTGAGCTTGCTCTTGCGCTGGACCAGGTCCGAGAAGGAGAACGACATGCTCATCTTCTCGTTCAGCGCGAAGGCGATGCCCATGCCGATCTGGAAGCTGTCGCCGAGCTTGACCTTGCCCGGGATCTTCTGGTTGACCGTGGAGCTGATGTCGTCGAACGACTCTTCCAGGTTGTGGGTGTAGGAGAGGGTACCGAACAGCACCGCCGGGTCGAAGGTCTTGACCAGCGAGATACCCGGGGTGATCGACCAGACGCCGTTACCGGTCGGCAGGTCATCCGGGACGAACAGGTTGGTGTTGTCCTGGACCTGGCGCAGCTTGATGCCGAAGGGCTCTTCGCCGGTTGGCGCCTTGACGCGCAAGGTCAACACCGCATCCGGGGTATTGACCGATTCGTCGAGAAATTTGTAGGCGATGCCGAAGTTCACGTCGCCGAGGCTCGGATCCTTGGACACGGTCTTTTCGCTGGTGACGCCCGCCGCGCCGTTCTGGGCGCCGCCGGACTGGTAGGTCGACTCGCGGTAGATCACCGGCACGTTGACGTCGAATTGCCAGCGGTTGTCCAGGTTATAGCGGGCCGTGAGGTCAAGGGTCCAGTTGTCGGCCTTGATCCGGTCCAGGTTGATGTTGCCGAGGAAGATCGAGTCCAACGCCAGGAAGCCGTTGAGAATCAGCTGCCGGGTGTCGTAACGGGAGTAGGTCAGGCCGGTCTCGACACTGAACTTGCCGCCGCCGAAGAAGCCGCTGGCTTCGTCGTACAGGTTGGACACACTCTGCGCCGGTTGCGAATCATCCCTGAGCGATTCCCCGTAGGAGCTGCCGCCGGCCGGGGTCGGGCCTTTGCTCGTGGTCCCGGCCACCTGCTGGTTGCCACGCATGTCCGCTGGCGACTTGGCCAGGCGTTTCGGGGGTGGCGCCGCCGGTTGCTCCTCGACCTGGCGTACCCGTTGTTCCAATACCGCCAGTGCTTGCTGCTGCACTTCGTAACGTTGCTTAAGCTCCAGTAATTCTCGTTTCAGGGCCTCAACGTCGGCATCAGGCGCTGCTTGCAGCAGTGCCGTCGGGAGGAGCGTGCTCAAACATACAACCGCGCGCAGCGAGACTGATCGATACATGAATAAGCCGTCCCTTTGAGCCTAATGATCGAGAATCAGCGTAGTTCAATATCCCAGGTTGCGAAGGCCCTTGAGCTGGGTCAGGTTGCAATCCAACGCGCCAGTGCTCGCTCCGTTATTGTTGAGTACCACGTTCAGTTGCGTCAGGTTGCTGACCAGGTTGTTGTCGCCCAGCAGGCGGGTGTTCTGCAGCAAGCCGCCCTGGGCCACTTGTTGCACGGCTGAGCCCTGGTTGTTGTTGGCCTGGATGGCCATCTGGATGCCGCCACCGGTGGCGGATACGGCCACGCTACCCGCGGCGTTGCTGCCGCTGATGGTTTGCCCGCTCATCAATAGCTGGCCTTGCGCCGGCACCAGCGCCGGAGCATGGCTGGCTTCCTTGACGTCGATGGAAACGTTGTTATAGGCGCTATTGCGGTCGCCCGCCGCGCGTACGCTCTGGGTCACCCCTTGGGTGGTGGCCAGGCCCGCGCCGCCGATCACGTTGCCCGAGCCCTGGGTCGGCGTGGAGCCGTTGCCGGTTTCGGTGATCGTGGAGACATAGAATTCAGGCTTGATCGTCGATTGCTGGATCTGCATCGAGGTCGTGGCGCCGATCAGATCGCCCGAGGCGTTGCGCCAGGTGCTGCTCATGACAATGCCGAAGCTGATGATCCGCCCCGGCATGACGTAGCGACCACGGAGCTCGGAGAGTTCCTGGTCCTTGATTTCGATAGGCTTGAACCCTGCGTTGGCGTATGCAGGAAGACTTGTGACCAGGCAGGCAGCGGCCAGCCAGTAAGCGCTTTTCATCTGCAGCTCCCGGAGCATCCTGCCCCTTTATCCTTAGGGCGACCCTAGAAGAAGTCGCTCTGAATGAAACCGAATTCCATCAGTTCTGCGTCTTTGACCGGGTTGAAGGTATCCAGCTTGTTCTTTGCGGTCAGCGGGTTGGGCGGGTCGAGCAAGGCGTTGGCCTTGTCGTAGCCGGGGCCGACGATGGCGAAGACGATACCGTTCCAGCCTTTGACAAAGTCTTCGTGGGAGTAGCGTTTATGGCCGAGGACGGGGTCGCCGATATAGACCCAGTCTTTCTGCGCCCGCTGCATGACCACGAAGTGCTTGTAACCACGAATGTCCATCAGTACCACCACCGGAATGGAAACCGCCTGCAGTTTGTCGGGAGGTATCCGGTAGCCCCGGGCGCGCATGCCGATGCTTTCCAGGTAGCGCTTCATGTCCAGCATGGAGAAACCCTGGGTACGCACAAGGTCCTGGTCAGCGGTGGCCAGCATGCCTTTGATGACGTGCTCCTCATCGACATCGAGCCAGTAGGCCTGGCGCAGTACCGTCGCCAGCGCGGCGGCGCCGCAGCTGAAGTCGGTTTTCTGCTCGACCAGGTCGGCGAATTTGCGCTCCCGGACGCTTTGCACCTGCTTGTACACCAGGTTTCCGCCAGGCAGCACGGCCACCGGCATCTGTGCGGCCTGAGCCAGGCCCGTCAGACAAAGCAAAAGAGAGAAGGTCGCCATTCGCATGATCGCTACGCCTTGTGGGACTGTGGAAAAGCCCCGTTTCCGGGGCTTTCGTCACTCTCGTGATTACAGGCAGGCTCTGCAGCCGGCAGCGATGGACAGCGAGTTGCTTTGTTGGTTGCCGACACCCGCCGAGACGTTGGCGCCGCCGTTGCCGGAGAAGCCGTTCATCGAGCCAGACATCGACGCGTTGTTGATCACAGGGTTTTTCCAGCCGTCTTTGGTCAGCACTTGCTTCGTCCAGACGCCGGAAAGTTCGATCGTCCCTTGTTCCTTGAAGGTGAACTTCTGATTGCCATTATCGTGGTCGCCACCGCCACTACGATCACCGTAGCCATGATGACCGCCGCCATGGTGATCGTCGTCGCCCTGGATCTTGCCGTAGCCGGTGCCTTTGTAGGTGCCAGAGGCATTGAACTCGCCGCTGAGGGTGTCTTTTTTGTAGGTACGCACACCCTTGTTGTCCACGTCCAGGCCAGTGGAAGTCTGGTCGGCCGAAGCCGACGCGGTCGCTACGCGTCCGCCGGATACGGCGATTGCCAGGTTGTTTTTCTGTTGGTTGAAGTTGCCGGCGGTGACGTTGATGCCGATGTTGCCGGAGCCGCTGTTGCCTGCATTGTCGAGTGTTGCGCTGTTTTGCGTGGACCAGTTTTTTACCGTGTTGTTGGTGTTGGTCTGGGTCGCGCTGGAAGTGGCTACCGCGCTGCCGAAGATGAAGCTTTCATCGGCGGTGGCCAGGGCGACGGCGTTGTCTTGTTGGTTGCCGTCGCCGGCAGCCACGTTGGCGCCCATGTTGCCGTTGGAGTTGTTCATCGAGTTGCTGGCGTCGGCGTTGTTATTGGTGCCGCGGTTGCTGACGCTGTTGCCCGAGCTGAACTGCTCGTCGGTTACGCTGGCCACCGCACCGGCGGTGAGTTGCAGCTTGGTGTTGAGGTCTTGGCCGCCGTGACCGCCGTGGTGACCGCCATGGCCACCGTGACCACCGTGACCTCCGTGGTTGTTGTCATTACCGCCTGCCTGTGCGGCGATTGCCATGACCGCGGCGAGGGCAAAAACCAGTGGCTTGAGAGCCATTGTAGGTTTCATGGTGTTTCTCCGTGCATATTTAGTTGGTTAAGTGTTGGTACCTTCCAATCGCACTGCTGCGGGTCAGTCAGCGACCCGTATGCTCAGGGTGTTAGCCATTCGGTTCCCCACCCCGGCACTCTGGTTCACCTGAATCACTCCCCGGCTGCCGGTGAAGGCCTGGTCGCTGGTAAGGACCTGGCGGCTGCCTTTGGAAGCGTCAGTTGCTCCCGAGCCTGGTAACAGCGCCACGTTCTGCTGGGACAGGACGCTGTCGTCGATGCTTTGCGGCTGGGCACTGATGCTCACTCGCATTGCGTTGACCATCTGGTTGTTGGCCCCGGCCCCCTGGTTCACGCCCAGGACCCCGTTGCCGTTGCTGAAAGCGTTGCCGCCGATGCTGCTGGTGGCGTCGATCGCGCTGTTGGCCGGGGTGCCGAGCTTCTGCCGGACCACGGTGGTGGCCTGGGCGTCGGTGCCGATGGCGATGGCGCGTGTGTTGGTCTGTTGCTGCTGGTCGCCGGCGGCCTGGTTGACGTTGAAGTTGCCGTTGTAGCGGGCGCCGGAGTTGTGAAGGGTGGCGGTGTCCACCGCCTGGATGCCTGGATCGGCCATCACCGAAGCGCAGCCGAACAATGCAAGCCATACGAGGGTACGGGTCATCTCATTGGCCTCCGGCCAGTCTGCCCAAAGGAGCCAGGCCAGAATTCAGGGAGCGGTTGATGGTGCCGGAGATGGCGCCGCCGCTGCCGCCGCCGTGGCCGGCGCTCATGCCGGCCATGCCGTTGGGATTGGTGACGGTGTTCAGCCCCTGCAGGTTGACGCCGTTGGGCATGACGCTGCTGCTGATCGTGGAACCGCTGCTGACCCCGGCAAAATCGCCGTCGCTCAATTCGGTGTTGCTGGTCATCTGTTTGACCCGGGCCGATGGGTTGGCATTGACGGTGGTCGGGTAGGGATCAGGACGCAGCGGAGGGCGGCCGACGGTATGAGGTTGGACGTCGCGGTCGAGAACGATCCGGCCGTCCCTGATGTCGCCGGCAGCCTGGACCGGGAGGCTGAGCAGCGAGCTGATGGCACAGCCGATCAGCAGCAGGCGAGTCAGAGCTGAATTGAGATTCTCCACGGCAGCATTCCCTTCTTTTGTCGCTGGCCCTAGCCGGCGTTGCGAGGGAGAGAGCAGAAGCCGTGCCGCTTTTCGATTGTTTCAGCAATTCAACAGGTTATGAGTATTCGAGGCATTGGCCGCAGCACCGCCGTTTCAGCGATGAGACAGCGACAGCCTCCAACAGGCCGGTATCGTCGGGGCGGCGCTCTGGATCCAAGGCTTGCGAGGGGGTGTGTCACAGGGTTAACAGTTGCCTGACGGACGGTGAAAAGCCTTTTGATTCAGCGCTTTTACACAATGGCGAGTGTTTCAGGAGTGGACAGTTTTTCCGCCAGCGGTGGAGAGAAAACGGCGAATTGAGCAGAGGGCTCGACTAACCCTGAAGCAGGCGCTCGACCCGTTCGAATGCCCGCTGCCGACGGGCTTCCCAGTCGCCGCGAATCACTTCGAAGGGCTGCTGGTGTCGCACCAGCCAATCACCGGTGGCCTTGAAGAAGGCCAGGCGCTCGCTCAGTTGGGGTTGGCAGCGCTGGCCGTCGTCGCTCCAGCCGACATCTTCCGGCGAGAGGAGCAGGTGCAGATCATAGCGGCGAGCCAGCAACTCGGGTTCCAGCCAGTCCGGGCAGGCGCCGAACAGGGTCTGGCTCCAGAGCATATTGCTCAGCAGGTGAGTGTCGAGAATCAGCAGCGGCGGGTGTTGCGTCCGGGCCTGGTCTTCCCAGGCCAACTGGCCGCGGGCAATCTCCGGGATATCCGCCAGGCAGGTGTCGCGCCGGTGCTGCTCGATGAAATGGCGGACGTACTCGCCCACCTGGATGCCGCCGAAGCGCGCCTGCAAGTGGCCGCTGAGCCAGCTTTTGCCGCTGGACTCGGGGCCGGTCAGCACCAGGACCTTCATGCCGGGCGCAACGCCGGGTCGGCCCGCCAGGCGCGCCAGCCCTGCACGGCGAGCAGGGTGAACAGCCCGTAGAGTGCCGCTGTCAGGTACAGATCCTTGTAGATGAACAGGCCGACAAAAATCACGTCGACGGCAATCCACAGCGGCCAGCATTGCACGCGCTTCTGCGCCATCCACCATTGCGCCACCAGGCTGAAGCCGGTCAGCGCGGCGTCCAGCCAGGGTTGCGCGGCATCGGTCCAATGGGCCATGGCGGCCCCCAGCAGCAGGCTGCCGACAGCCCCGAGGCTCAGGCCCAACAGCATCGAGCGGGGCGCCAGCAGGCTGACCGGACGCCCCTGATGGCTGGCGCCGCCGCGGGTCCATTGCCACCAGCCATAGAGTTGCAGGGCGGCGTAGACCACTTGCAGCAGCATGTCCGAATACAGCTTCACCTCGAAGAAGATCCAGCTGTACAGCAGCACCATGACCAGGCCGATCGGCCAGCACCAGGGGTTCTGTCTGACTGTCAGCCAGACGGCGATCACGCCGAGTGCAGCGGCGAACAGTTCAAGCCCGGACATGAAAACTACCTGGAAGCAAAGGAGGGTGCGGATTGTAACCAGAAGCGGCCTTGCATGTTAGTGAAGGCCGGCAACCGTGGCGAGGCGAACCCCGCCAACGGACAGTCTCAGACCCGGAACTGGCGCAACAGGCCGTTGAGCTGCTCGCTCAATTCCTTGAGGTGCAGGCTGGCGGCACTGGACTGCTCGGCCGCGAGGGCCGTGCTGTGGGACAGGCCGGCGGCCTGGGTCACGTTCTGGTTGATGTCTTCGACCACATGGGCCTGTTGCAGGGTGGCGCTGGCGATGGAGGCATTCAGCCCGTTGAGGTTGCGCAGAGCCTGACCGATGGCGTTCAGGCTTTCCCCGGCCAGCCCGGCCTGCTCGATGGTCTGCTGCGAAGCCCGGCTGCTGTCGCCGATGACTCTCACCGCGGCTTCCGAGTGCCCTTGCAGGCGCTCGATCATCGACTGGATCTCGGCGGTGGATTTCTGCGTCCGCTGGGCCAGCAGGCGCACCTCATCGGCCACCACAGCGAACCCACGGCCCTGTTCGCCGGCCCGCGCGGCTTCGATCGCTGCGTTGAGCGCCAGCAGGTTGGTCTGCTCGGCGATCGAGTGGATCACCTCCAGCACGCTGCCGATCTGGGTGCTTTCCTGGGCCAGGGTGCGAATCACCTCCACCGCCTGGTCGATGGTGGCCGAGAGCCAGTCGATCTGTTGCAGGCTGCCGTCGATATTGACCTGGCCCTGCTGGGCCTGGGCCTCGGCGGCGCGCATCTCGCTGGCGGCGTGCTCGGCATTCTTCGCCACGTCCTGTACGCCGTAGGTCACCTGGTTGATGGCGGTGGCCACCAGTTCCATCTGCTGCGACTGCTGCTGGCTGCGTTCCTGGGCCTGGCTGGCATTGGCACCCAGGTCGGTGGAGGATTGCGCCAGGGCGCTGGCCGACACCTGCAGCTGGCTGACGACAAGACGCAGCTTGGCGGTGAAACCGTTGAAGTGACGGGCCAGTTCGGTTACCTCGTCCTGGCCATGGGTGTCGAGGGTGCGGGTCAGGTCGCTTTCGCCGCTGGCGATGTTGGCCATGGCGTGCACGGTTTCCTGCAACGGGCGGACGATGCTGCGAGCGATCAGCAACACCAGCAGGGCCATGAGCAGGGCAATGGCGATGCCGACGACCGAGGCTTTCACCACCTGGCTGCGGAACTCGGCTTGCACGTCATCGATGTACACCCCCGAACCGATGATCCAGCCCCAGGGCTGGAACAGCTGGACATAGGAGGTCTTTTGCACCGGCTCGCTGGCGCCCGGTTTCGGCCAGCGATAGTTGACCATGCCGGCGCCCTTGGCCTTGGCGATGGCCACCATTTCGTTGAACACGGCAAAGCCGTCCGGGTCGCGGATCGCCGCGAGGTTCTGGCCGTCGAGCTTGGGGTTGGTCGGGTGCATGACCATGACCGGGGTCAGGTCGTTGATCCAGAAGTAGTCGCTCTGGTCGTAGCGCAGCCCGCGGATGACGCTCAGCGCCTGCTTCTGCGCCGTCGCGCGATCGAGGCTGCCGGCACTTTCCAGGCCCTGGAAATGGGCCAGCACGCCGTTGGCAGTCTGCACCACATGCTGGGTCTTCTGGGCCTTGGCCTGGTACAGGTCGTCGCGGATCTGCTTGAGCATCAGCATGCCCAGGGTCAGCAGCATCAGTACCGCCACAATCAGGATCAGCCACAGCCGGCGGCTGATCGACATTCTGCGTAAGCTGTTCATGAATCTGTCACTCCCGATTGTTGTTCTTGTAATGGAAACACCCTGTACATCCGTCATGCGCTCCTTGCAGTCAGGTCCATCGGATTCTCGCAACGCGACAGTCTTTATCGCATCTGTCTGCTAGGATTTCGGCCTCATCGCGAAAAACCTGAATCCGGCTGATTTTTCACGGAATTTTCAGGGGCGATGATGATCCTATTGCGGCTGTGAAGTCGCGACGCACGTGTCAGTGAACATTGAAGAAAAACTAAAAGGCATGCCACGGCATGACCTTCGGGGGATTGATGGAGCTTTGGACCGCCGTACAGGCATTGATTTTGGGGATTGTGGAAGGGCTGACAGAGTTTCTGCCCATCAGCAGTACCGGCCACCAGATTATCGTGGCGGACTTGCTCAACTTCGGTGGCGAGCGCGCCATGGCGTTCAACATCATCATTCAGCTGGGGGCCATTCTCGCGGTGGTCTGGGAGTTTCGCCGCAAGATCCTCGGCGTGGTCACCGGCCTGCCGACCCAGCGCAACGCGCAGCGATTCACCATCAACCTGCTGATCGCCTTCCTGCCCGCCGTGGTGCTGGGGGTGATCTTCGCCGACCTGATCCATGAATACCTGTTCAACCCGATCACCGTCGCCACGGCGCTGGTGGTGGGTGGCCTGGTCATGCTCTGGGCCGAGCGCCGGCAGCATGAAATACATGCCAACAGCGTGGACGAAATCAGCTGGAAAGATGCCTTGAAGGTCGGTTTCGCCCAGTGCCTGGCGATGATTCCAGGCACCTCGCGCTCGGGCTCCACGATTATCGGCGGCCTGTTGTTCGGCCTGTCGCGCAAGACCGCCACCGAGTTCTCGTTCTTCCTGGCCATGCCGACCATGGTCGGTGCCGCGGTCTACTCAGGCTACAAGTACCGCAACCTGTTCCAGCCGGATGACCTGCCGGTGTTCGCCGTCGGCTTCATCACCTCGTTCATCTTCGCGATGATCGCGGTCAGGGGCCTGCTCAAGTTCATCGCCAACCACAGCTACGCGGCGTTTGCCTGGTATCGCATTGCCTTCGGCCTGGTGATCCTCGCCACCTGGCAGTTCGGCTGGGTCGACTGGACCGCGGTACATTCCTGATGAACGCACGCAACCAGAACCGCCCCGGCGAAGTCGCCGGGGCACGGATCCAGCAGCCACGGCTCAAGGCGGTGGTTTTCCTGCTGCTCTGCGCCTTGCCCCTGTGCGGCTCGCTGCTATTGGGCGTGAAGGGGATTTCCTGGGTACCGCTGGCGGCCTACGGCGCGGTCAGCGTGCTGACGTTCTTCCTTTACTGGAGCGACAAGCGCAAGGCCCGTAGCGACAGCTGGCGGACCCCGGAAAACGTCCTGCACGCCGTGGAGCTGGCCGGTGGCTGGCCAGGCGCCTTGCTGGCGCAGCAGGCCTTTCGCCACAAGACCCGCAAGCTGTCCTATCAACTGGTGTTCTGGCTGATCGTGCTGCTGCACCAGGTGTTCTGGATCGACCGGCTGTTTCTCGAAGGCAGCCTGTTCTCGCTGTTCTAAAGCAACAAGCCAACCTGTACCCGCTTGGGCAGCTTGCTCACCACCAGCTGGTGCGAACGCTGCAGCAAGTCCCGCAGCTCACCGGCGCCCAGTGGGTAGGGCGTCTGCATGATAATCCAGTGCGCCCGGGCCAGGTACGGCGCCGGCGCGATGCCGGGACGGTCGACATGGCCGAGGAACAGTTCCTTGTCCACCTTGAACGCCAGTGACTCGCCCCGCAGGTTCTGCAGGGCGAACATCTTGTTGCCGGCCACGGAAAACACTCGTACACCGCCCCATTTGTAGTCTTCGCGCGCACCCGGCAAGTCCAGGCAGAATTGCGCCACATCCGCTTCAGTCATGGTTTTTCCTTTTATCGCGGCCGTCATAGCATTCGGTCTCCGCAGCCTTTGAACGCTTCGCTGACATGCTCGATCCACGCCCTTACCGCTGGCAATACACCGCGCCGGTGAGGGTAGACCGCCTGTAGCCAACCGCCAGGCAGCGACCATTCAGGCAGCAGTTGCACCAGTTGCCCGGTCTGCAGTTCTTCCTCGCAATACATCATCGGCAGGATGGTACAGCCAAGGCCGGCGAGGGCGCAGGAGCGGCGCACCAGAAAATCGTCGATGCCCAGGCGCGCCTCCAGGACCAGGTCGCATTTCTCGCCCCGGGCATCGAGCATGCGCAAATGCACCATGCGGTCGGCCTCCAGGGCACCCAGCACCGGCACCTTGTGCAGGTCTTCGGGACTGTGGATCGGCCATTCCCGGGCGAACCCCGGGCTGGCGACCATCACGGTCTGTGCCTGGCGCAGGCGCCGGGTCACCAGCAAGGGGTCTTCGTCGCCATGCTCGCGAACCCGCAGCGCCACGTCGATGCCTTCGGCGACCACGTCGACCCGGCGGTTGAGCAATTGCATGTCCAGCTGGACCTGGGGATATTGCTCGAGGAAGGAGCTGATGACGGTCGGCAACATATGGTGGGCCAGGCCGACCGGGCAGGACACCCGCAGGCGCCCGCGAGGTTCGCTGGACATGCTGGCCACGGCCTCGTCGGCCATTTCCGCTTCCAGCAGCATGGCCTGGCAGTGGCGCAAGTAACGTTCGCCGACCGCGGTCAGCTTCAATTGGCGGGTGGTGCGTTGCAGCAACCGGGTGTGCAGTCGCTCTTCCAGCTCGGCGATACGCCGCGACAAACGGGATTTGGGCACCCCCAGTAAACGCCCGGCGGCGGCGAAACCACCGGCTTCCACCACCTTGGCGAAATAATAAAGATCGTTGAGGTCTTGCATAGAATGGCTCGACTGTCCTGCTGATGGGACAAACTATCGCATTTATGTCGGCTAATCAGCTATTGGTTTCATCTGTAGGATTGTCCTCAATTGATCGCCCGGTGGCGATCCTCACTTGGAGAATCCCAGATGAAACTGCTGCATATCGATTCGAGCATCCTTGGTGACAACTCGGCTTCCCGTCAGTTGAGCGAAAGCGTGGTCAAGGCCTGGAAAAACGCCGACGCCAGCGTTGAGGTGACCTACCGCGACCTGGCCGCCGATGCCATCAGTCACTTCAGCTCCGCCACCCTGGTGGCCGCCGGTACCCCGGCCGAAGTGCGCAACGCCGCCCAGCAGCACGAAGCCGAGCTGAGCGCTTCGACCCTCGCCGAATTCCAGGCCGCCGACGCGGTGGTGATCGCCGCGCCTATGTACAACTTCACCATCCCGACCCAGCTCAAGGCCTGGATCGACCGCATCGCCGTGGCCGGCCAGACCTTCCGCTACACCGAAGCCGGCCCTGAAGGCCTGTGCGGTGGCAAGAAAGTCGTGGTGGTCTCCACCTCCGGCGGCCTGCATGCCGGCCAAGCCACTGGCGTGGCTCACGAGGACTACCTGAAAGTGCTGTTCGGTTTCCTCGGCATCACCGACATCGAATTCGTCCGCGCCCACGGCCTGGCTTATGGCGACGAAGTCCGCACCAAGGCCTTGAACGACGCCCAGGCGCAAATCAGCGAGCAACTGTTCGCTGCCGCGTAAGGCTTGTGTAAAAGTCGCTTACGCCCCAGGCAACGCCCTTTAAACTCTGTATTCTGATGCCCTCCAGGCAGCGGGATACGGAGTTTTTCGTGTTCGTGCTTTTTTCGTTCTGGCCCGGGTTATGCAAATTGCAGCGCATACAACGGTGTGATCCGGCCGACAGCCCAGGCATCAGGCCAGCGAAACCCTGGCCACTGGAGCAATGAACCGGCGTTTTCATCAGGTAGGGAAGGTGGTGCATCCATGATGCGTCTTTGGGCAATGTCACTGATCTGCCTGCTTGGCGGCCCGATTATCGTGCACGCCGCGCCTGCGCCCCATCCGCACTGGAGCGTCGGTTTCCACGAGATGAGTTTTCTCGACCCGCTGGACCAGCAGCCGATGCGGGCCATTGCCTTCTATCCCTCCACCGGCATCGAGCACAGCAGCCAGGTCGAGGGTTATCAGATTGCCGCCTCCCGGGATTCGAAGATCGCCATCGGCCGTTTCCCGCTGTTGATGCTGTCCCACGGCAACACCGGCACGCCGCTGGCCCTGCACGACCTGGCCACCTCGCTGGCGCGCAAGGGCTTCGTGGTAGTGGCGGTGATTCATCCGGGTGACAACTACAAGGATCACAGCCGGCTGGGCACCCTGAGCAACCTCTATGGCCGGCCGATCCAGATTTCCGAAGCCATTACCGCGACCCTGGCCGACCCGATGCTGTCGCCTTTCGTCAATGCCGGGCAGGTCGGGGTTATCGGTTATTCGGCCGGCGGCGAAACCGCGCTGATCCTGTCCGGGGCGACCCCCGAACTGGACCGCTTGCGCCGCTATTGCCAGGAGCGCCCAGACGATCACGATGCCTGCAATACCCAGGGCGAGCTGATCGTCGATCGCGATGACTTGCAACCGGTCGCCGACCCGCGGGTCCAGGCCTTGCTGCTGATGGCGCCGCTGAGCCTCAAGTTCGGGCGGCAAACCCTGTCGGGTGTTCATGTGCCGGTACTGCTGTACAGCGGCGATGTCGACAAGCTGGTGGCCCTGGACAAGAACGCCGCGGCCCTGGCCCGCAAGCTGCCGGTGGCGCCGGACTTCAGGCTGTTGGCCGGGGCCGGGCACTTCGTGTTCATGGCGCCGTGCACCGAGGAGCAGTTGCTGAGCATGCCGGCCTTGTGCACCGACGCCGATGGCGTCGACCGCGCGGACATCCACCGCAATCTGATTGCCGAGGCTGGCCGCTTCTTTGCCCAGGCCCTGGGCAAGCCGAGTCGTGCCGGGATGCAGACCGCGGATCAGTGATTCAGGCGTCGGCCCGGCGCATGAGCAGCAGGGTCAGGCCCAGGGCGCTGAGCGACAGCAGCGCCGCGCAGAAGAAAATCCACGAATAACCCAGGTTCAACGCCACCGCGCCCATCAGCGGCCCGGCAATCGCCAACGCCAGGTCGAAAAACACCGCGTAGGCGCTCAGGCCTGCGCCGCGGCTGGTACTGGGCACCTGCTTGATCGCCTCCACGCCCAGCGCCGGGTATACCAGCGACAGGCCGAAGCCGGCGAGCCCGGCGCCGATCATGGCGTACGCGGTCGAGGGCGCCAGCCACAGCAGGATCAGGCCCAGGGTCTCGATGCTCATGCAGGCGATGGCCGCGCGATAGCCGCCAAAACGGCTGATGCTGGAGATGAACAGCAGGCGCGAGAGGATGAAGCAGACGCCGAATACCGTCAGGCAATAGGCCGCGCCGGTCCAGCCGCGGCTGAGGTAGAACAGGGTAATAAAGGTGGTCAGGGTGCCGTAGCCGATGGAGGCCAGGCTCAGGCCGGCGCCGTACGGCGCGATACGGCCGAACACCGTGCGAAATGACAGGCGCTCGCCACGGATCACCGGCACCGACGGCTTGTTGCGGATCAGCAGCAGGGCCAGGGCCGCCAGCAGCGACAGGGCCAGCCCCAGGCTTTCGAAGCCGTAGTCGGCGACCATCACCACCCCCAGCGGCGCGCCGATGGCAATCGCGCCATAGGAGGCGATGCCGTTCCAGGAAATCGAGCGCGCGGTGTGCTCGGCGCCGACCTGGCCCATGCACCAGCTGATGGTGCCGACGCCGATCAGGCCCTGGGCCATCCCCAGCAGCAAACGTCCGAGCAGCAGGATGCCCAGGCTGAGCAGCGGCAATGCCTGCAGCAGGGTGGACGCCAGGGTCAGCAGCCCGCTGAGGAAAATCCCCGCCAGGCCGTAGACGATCGCCCGTTTGGTGCCGAGGTTGTCCGACAGGCGCCCGGCCATGGGCCGGCTGAGGAGGGTGGCCAGGTACTGCGCGCCGATAGTCAGCCCGGCCACCACCGCGCTGAAGCCCAGCTCGCCATGGACGTAACCGGGCAATACCGCGATTGGCAGGCCAATGCAGAGAAACGCGATAAAGGTATAGAAGACGATGGAGACAATCTGCTGAGTGATCGCCATGGAACTGGGCACGGGCTTTTGTTGCGCAGACATGAGGGCTCGTTCGCGGGCGGGCGGTTGGAGGACTGCATCATGGCGCGGGCTGGAAATAAAAGGAAGCAGGCTAACGACTTCTTATGGCCGGCTATTTGTGGGGGCAGGGAGGACGCCATCGCGGGCGAGCCTCGCTCCTACAGAAATGCGTACGCACGCTTGCCCGCGATGCTTTTATAGCCGGACAAAAAAAGCCCCGTCACCAGGACGGGGCTTTCAGACGGGCAAGCAACGGGTGTTCCTTAGAACACCACGCCCTGGCTGCGCAGGTAGTCGTCGTAGGTGCCGCTGAAGTCGGTCACGCCGTTCGGGCTCAGCTCGATGATGCGAGTGGCCAGGGACGATACGAACTCACGGTCGTGGCTGACGAAGATCAGGGTGCCCGGGTAGTTTTCCAGCGCCAGGTTCAGCGCCTCGATGGATTCCATGTCCAGGTGGTTGGTCGGCTCGTCCATCACCAGTACGTTGGGCTTTTGCAGGATCAGCTTGCCGAACAGCATGCGGCCCTGCTCACCACCGGAGATGACCTTGACCGACTTGAGGATCTCGTCGTTGGAGAACAGCATGCGGCCCAGGGTGCCACGAATGATCTGCTCGCCCTGGGTCCATTGGCCCATCCAGTCGAACAGGCTGACGTCGTCTTCGAAGTCATGGGCGTGGTCCTGGGCGTAGTAGCCCAGCTCCGCGCTTTCGGTCCATTTCACCGAACCGGCGTCCGGGGTCAGCTCGCCCATCAGGGTGCGCAGCAGGGTGGTCTTGCCGATGCCGTTCGGGCCGATGATCGCCACGCGCTCGCCGGCTTCGACGGTGAAGCTGAAGTTCTTGAACAGGGTCTTGCCGTCGAAGCCCTTGGACATCTGCTCGATGGTCACGGCCTGGCGGTGCAGCTTCTTGGTCTGTTCGAAACGGATGAACGGGCTGACGCGGCTCGATGGCTTGACCTCGGCCAGCTGGATCTTGTCGATCTGCTTGGCGCGGGAGGTGGCCTGCTTGGCTTTCGAGGCGTTGGCCGAGAAGCGGCTGACGAAGGTCTGCAGCTCGGCGATCTGCGCTTTCTTCTTGGCGTTGTCCGACAGCAGCTGCTCGCGGGACTGGGTCGCCGCGGTCATGTACTCGTCGTAGTTGCCCGGGAACAGGCGCAGCTCACCGTAGTCCAGGTCGGCCATGTGGGTGCAGACGCTGTTGAGGAAGTGACGGTCGTGGGAAATGATGATCATGGTGCTGTTACGCGCCGTCAGAATCGTTTCCAGCCAGCGGATGGTGTTGATGTCCAAGTGGTTGGTCGGTTCGTCGAGCAGCAGCACTTCCGGATCGGAGAACAGCGCCTGGGCCAGCAGGACCCGTAGTTTCCAGCCCGGAGCGACTTCGGTCATCGGGCCGAAATGCTGTTCCAGGGGAATGCCCAGGCCCAGCAGCAGTTCACCGGCGCGGGATTCGGCGGTGTAGCCGTCCATCTCGGCGAAGTCGGTTTCCAGCTCGGCCACGGCCATGCCGTCTTCTTCGCTCATTTCCGGCAGCGAGTAGATGCGATCGCGCTCGGCCTTGACCTTCCACAGCTCTTCGTGACCCATGATCACGGTGTCGATCACGGTGAATTCTTCGTAGGCGAACTGGTCCTGGCGCAGTTTACCCAGGCGAACGTTCGGCTCCAGCATGACCTGGCCGCCGGACGGCTCGAGGTCGCCGCCGAGGATCTTCATGAAAGTCGATTTGCCGCAACCGTTGGCGCCGATCAGGCCATAGCGGTTGCCGCCGTTGAACTTGACCGAAACGTTCTCGAATAGCGGCTTGGCGCCGAACTGCATCGTGATGTTAGCTGTGGAAATCAATTACCTTACCTATCAATGGGTTAGAGCTGGTCGTTTTTGCCTGATACCGATTTGATACCAATCTGGAGCTTTTCCAGCTCCGCCCAGTCTGAGCTTGAGTTGAGCCAACGCGCATACGTCGTCAGCAACATTTGGACGCTGTGGCCAAGTTGCTGAGCGATGAAGGCGGGGTTCATGTTGGACATTAAGCATATTGTCGCATAAGTATGACGGCAGTTGTACGGTGGCCGATAAGACATCGCCAGTGCCTTCAGGGCTGGTCCCCACTGCTTATGCAGGTCGGACGTCTGTTTGATGTACTCGCTGTTCTTCGATGGCGGGAACACATAGGGCGTTTCCTTGATCCTGCCGACGCCTTTTTTGCGACGTTCCGCGTACTGGCGGGCGTACTCCAGCGCGTGCAGCGCCCGCTCATTGAGCAGCACATAGCGATCTTTGCCGGTCTTAGTGCGTTCTTCGACTACGGCCAGTGCCACAGTGCGGCGGACATGAACCTGGCGCTTCACCAGGTCCACAGCATCCCAGCGCAGTGCCGCGACCTCTGACAGCCGGAGCCCGGTGAAGAACGCAAACTCAAAGAACGCGGCGTAGATCCCGCTGGGCCAGTGAGTGGTCTGGTACATGTGGGCTATGATCCTGTTCGCCTCGTCTAGAGAGAAAGGGTTAATTTCCTTACGCGCCCGTTTGGGGCGGTCGATCATTTTGGCAGGGTTCTTCTTGATCAGCTCTTCAGTGACGGCCGATTCCAGGATGGTCGAGAGTTTGACCAAGGCGTTGCGGCGAACACCTGGCGACGTCCACTCCGTCGCCGCAATGACGCGGCGCAGGAGCGTGGTGGTGATCTGGTCGAGGCGGATCAGGGCCAGCGGCGGAATCCAATACAGGTTCAGCGCGCCCTTGTAATTGTTGCGCGTGCCGGAGGTGATGACTCGACCATCAAGCCATAACTGAGCGTACTCGTGAAACGTTGGAATGCCGTCCAGTAAAACAGTCGAGCGCGGGAACAGCTCAGCGTACTTGGTATCATCCAAGAGCTCGAGCTTGATCAGGCTGGTTACTTGATCGCGTAGTTGGGATGCAGCTTTAATGCCTTTCGGCGTCGCGGGGTAGGGGAGTGTTTCGCATCGTCGGACCCCGTTCCAAGTAAAACGAATCCGGAGGGATTTGCGGAAGATTTCCACTCCTCTGGGCAAATCCACTGTGCTTCTTGCCATTCTTCATACCTTCTTTTGCTGTACATAATGCGATGCCCTTGTCTGTTCCAGACCCCCTCGGGTATCTGTTTCCGTGCGCGCCGCGTTGCGAGAGCTCTAAACGAGATCCCCAAAATGTGGGCCATGACTTCTTCCGAGACCTTGTCAACGTCGGGATGAGGCATGAGTGCATCGGTTTGTATTGGGGGCATCATGTGGAGTGCTCCTGTGGTTGTCGTTGGCTGGTGGTGACAGCCATCAACGGTGTGGCTGCTACCTGGTGCTGGCCGTCCTGCTGTCGCTGCATGATTTCATCCGCCTTGTAGGCGCGGATGTCGATCAGAGAGGCGATGTGTCGGATGTGCGCGTACTTGAGTGCCTTGCGGCTGGTGTCCAGCGTGGTGATAGGAAGCTGGATGCGGCCGCTGTTGATCTCCGTCACGAATGACTGCTCGTTGAGGTTGCGAAAGTACTGCTCGCGTACCTTTTCCAGCGGGATCAGGACGTCACCGAAAATACGGTAGAGCAGTTCGACGGTGGCCGATTCGGGCGCCGGGTGCAGGCGAAGCGGGTTCTGTGCTGCGTTACTCATGGCCTTATTGAGCCTCCTTGCGATGTTTTCGTGCCGGGTGGTTCCACGCGTTCAGGCAGTGGCGTCTGGTCAGCTCGCGCAGATGTTCGGGCACTTCGAGGAGCGCGGCGTTGCGCTCCTCGCGTGTGCGCATGGCGATGATCTGGCGGGCGTATTCCCTAGGCCACGTCACGGCGGTCTGCCGGGATGGCAGGAAGATCGATGCCCAACTCGTCGGCCAGCCAGCGGATGCCTGGTTGTTTTACCCGGGTCGACTGGCTGTACTGCAGGCCGTACTTCTCGTCATACCAAGGACTGTCCTTGACCCGCAGATACTCTTTGTCGCGCTTGAGGTCGGCAGGCAAATTCCCCTTGAGCAGACCTTTCTCCCGCATGAGAGCGATCAGTTTGGGTCGGGTGAGGCCGAGTTGAGCGGCTGCTTGAGCGAGGGTGCGTTCCATGACGTCCTCCTCATGCCGCGTGCGCGGCAGGGGTGGCCGCTGCAGCGAGGTGGTTGATGGACTCGCTGACCTTGCCGTAGATCTCGACATCGGTTCCACACGCAGTGAAGCACCGTGTGCGTGGGCTCTTTTTGCCAATGCTGAGGATGGCGGTGACGCAGGTGAGCGTGTGCGGGCGATGCACAGCGACATGCAGAGGCACGTCAAAGCCCATGTCGAGGCTCAGCACGCCGCCGGTGCGGATCAGCTCGAATACGCGCTGCTTGTCCTGGACTTCAAAGCGGCCGTATTGGCGATCTGCGTGCGGGTGGGACACCACGTCGCTGGTGTTGCTCGGGTCGAGCGGACCGTTGGCAATCTCTTCGATGAAGTCGGCCAGCTTGAGGTGCATCTTTTTGTCGTTCTGCAGGGTTAGCGTGTGGCGTTCGCTGCCCAGTTCGATGACAAAAGTGCTCTGAGTCACGCCGCGCTCAGCCTTGAGACGGAATGCCAGGCACTCACGCTTGGGCGCTGTCCGAAGGACGTGGTTGAAGGTCTCGGTCAGGTTGACCTGAGCGTTGAGCAACTGCAGGGTGCGGTTGTCGATTTTGTACTTGATCATGCCGCATGCCCTCCACCGTTCGGATCGAGAGGAGAGGGCTGGCAAGTTTTGGCAACTAGCCTGGGCTTGCTGTTATGGATGACGACCAGGCAGCCCGTAGCGAGCTGCAGCTGTTCGATCAGTTTGCGATTGCTGACGCATGCCGGATGGACATGCAGGGTTGCGATGGTGCGCATAGGTACTGCCTCGCTCTGTGGTAAAGAGTGGGGCAAATATCAACCAGTGGTTAAATTAAGTCAACAACTGATGGGTGAAAAAGTGGTGTGTCGCATTCACTCTGGAGTGAATGCCCCCACAATTTTTCCGCAAATTTGCATTTCGTCTGTCATTTCAATGATGGGATATTGGGGATTGATAGGCTTCAAGTAATGCTTTCCAGCATCCTTCACAAACACCTTGAACGTAGCTTCATTGCTACTCGGTAGCGACGCAATCACTCGATCACCATTGTTCACAGCGAGATCCGGATCGACAAAGATTATGCAGCCCTCGGGGTAGCTACGGCCCGGGCCAGTATTTGTCATTGAGTCTCCTACCACTCGAAGCGCATATCCTGATCTGCTGATATTTACGGGGCAGGGCACCCACTGTTCTGCATGAAGAAGCTCGACGGTAGGAGCTATTTCGCACCAGGCGCCGGCTTGAACCCATGAAATCAGCGGGACTTTGTTCATGCTTGAGGTTACGGCAATTACGTTCTCGTCATGCACTGCTTGCTGATGGCCTGCTTCATGGGGAAAGACAGGCATGACTCCATGCTCCAGCCATTCTCTCCGCACACCTAGCCAGGCGGATAGGGCGGTCAAACTATCAATTTCAGGAATAGCCGCACCATTGAGCCATTTACTAACGGCTTGGGGGGTCTTAACGACTCCCTTGGAGCTGAGCTGTTTAATGATGTCAGCCCCTCGGCCACGCTGGCGAATGCCATTGGCGTCGAGTGCGGCATGAAGCCGCTCGGCGAACATGTATCTTTCGGATTCTTTATCAATCATAGGTTGATAGTCACATAATCATTGCTAATCTGTCAGTTGAACATTATTATCAACCGACAGTTGAAAGGAGGCGGTCATGCTAGACCCACAAAGTTTCCCTAATGCTATTGCCTTCGCTTTTGAGGCGGTTGGCGGTATCGGCGCCGCAGCACGTGTGTGTGGACGGAGTTACCAAGCTCTCAATAAGTGGAGGCTAGCAGCATCGTTACCGCGCACCGATTACACAGGTGAAACTGAGTACGCGAAGTTGCTTGCTGCAGCTGCGCAGGAAAAAGGCAATCCATTCGACGCCTGCTGGTTGCTTGGAAAATCCGCTCCCCAGAAGGCGGCATAGAAAAAAGGCGACCCAAGGGTCGCCCAGTTTCTCCCGATAGCATCACCACAATGCTGTCGGGGCGCGATGTCAGTAGGTGCGCACACCACATGCCGCCGAATTTCATCGCGTTTCCAAGGCTCGGAAGCCTTGGTGTTGCTGCCGTTCTTACCACAGAGCTGGCAGCTGTTGCGCCAGGGGTGAACAACGGATTGTTCGCCCCGGCACGGTGCCGGTGTTGGTCTTGAGAACCTCGCCGGCGTTTGGGCCTCTCGTGCCACGTGACAAATGTATCACCAACTTCTGTCACGCGGCACTGGCAACTTTTAGGATTAATGCCATGAGCCGAATCGCTCTTAGTTCTCTGGAACGGGCGCAGCGGGAAATCCTGCCGCTCGATTTAGCGCTGTACCACGCCGCTCGCGATTACCCGGGCGGTGCCGCGGCCATCGCCGCTACCACTGGTCGCAATCCGACCACCCTGCAGCACAAACTGTCGCCGACCCATCCGAGCCACTCCATCAACATTCAGGAATTCGGCGAGATCCTCGAACTGACCAAGGACCGCCGCATTCTCGATGCGGTGCATGCGCTGGTCGGCGACACGATCTGGCAGGAGCTGGCCGACACCTACACCAACGACATGCCCGAAACCCTCACCACCGGCATCGCCGAATACTTCCGTCAGGTCGCGGATCTGGCCGAGACCTGGGCCAAGAGCATCGGCGACGGTGTGGTGACTGATCAGGAACTCGCCGCGATTCGCCTGCAGGTATTCCGTGGCATTCAAGGGCTGCTGGGGTTGTTCAACCGCGCCACCTACGTCAATCAGACGACGCGGGGTGCCGACCGTGGCTGACATCGCTGATTTTGCCAACGATCTGGTGCAGGAACGCATCGATCAGGCCATGGCCGCGCGCAGCGCTGCCAAGGCAGAGAGCGCTGCTCATTCCTTGCTGTTCTGTGAAGCCTGTGATGATCCGATTCCGGAAGCACGTCGCTTGGCCTCGCCGGGTTGCTCGCAGTGCATCAGTTGCCAATCCCTCTCTGAGCGGGGGATTCAGCATGCTCGATGAGGTATTGGGGCAATTCGCCGATTACGGTCTGGAACCGGCGCAACCGCTGGTGTTCGGCAAGCTGACCCGCTGCAAGACATCGCAGGATAAGGGCAAGGAAAAGAACGGCTGGTACGTCGTCCACGAGCAGCGTACGGAGAAGGGCGACACGCTGATCTTCGGCGCCTTCGGTGACTGGCGTTCGGGCGAGACGCAGAAGATCAAGGTCAAGGCCGGGCGGATGTCGCCGGAAGAGCGTGAAGTGATGCGCGCCCGCCAGGAAGAAGCCAAGCGCCGCGCCGCGGAAATCGCGAATAACGCTGCGCGGCGGGCCGCGAAAAAAGCGCAGGGTCTGTTCGAGCGCATGCCGACCACCGGGCGCAGCGATTACCTGGACCGCAAGCAGATTGTCGGCATCAAGGTCCGTTACGCGCCGCGCACTGGCGCCGTGCTGGTTCCGATGAACAATGCCCGTGATCAGATCATGGGCCTGCAGGTGATCTTCCCGAACAAACAGGAAGACACCGGCCGCGATAAATCCTACTGGCCTTACGGGATGGCGAAGGAGGGCACTTTTCACCTGCTTGGTCCACATCCGGAGCCAGGTGAACCGGTGCTGGTCTGTGAGGGTTACGCCACTGGCGCCAGCCTGCACATGGCGACGTCGCTCGCTGTGGCCGTGGCCTTCGATGCCGGTAACTTGCTGGCTGTGTGCAAGGCCATGCGCGAACGCTTTGCCGGCTGCCCGCTGATCATCTGCCGCGATGACGACTGGAAGACCACCAAGCCCAACGGCGACGCCTGGAATCCCGGCGAGGAGAAGGCCAGCAACGCCGCCCTGATCGTTGGTGCCCAAGTCGTTGCGCCGATCTTTTCGGTCGAGCGTCACGAGAAGTGGACTGACTTCAATGACCTGCACGTCGCCGAAGGGCTCGAAGCTGTGCGCCGACAGGTGCTGGCCGTGGTCCGTCCACCGGCTGCCGGTGGTTGGAAGGATCAGCTCGCCCGTAGCGAGAGCGGCGCCCTGATTGCGCACATGCAGAATGTCGAATTGATTCTGGCCCACGATGAGCGCTGGGCCGGAGTGATCAGCTACAGCGCGTTCAGCTCGAAGATCGTCAAGCTGCGGGCCGCGCCGTATGGCGGCGGCACCGGCGAGTGGGCCGACATCGATGACGTGCGCGTGATGAAGTGGCTCGCACAGCAGTACAACCTGCGCGTGAAGTCCTCGCATGTGATCGAGGCAGTGAGTGTCGTCGCCCATGACCACGCGTTTCACCCAGTACGCGAGTACCTGAAAAAACTGGAGTGGGACCGCGTGCCACGCCTGGAAGCCTGGCTCACCGACGTGATGGGTGTACCGGCTTGCGACTACACCGCCAAGGTCGGTAAGCGCTGGATGATCTCGGCCGTGGCGCGGGTGATGAAACCCGGCTGCAAGGCCGACTCGGTGATGATTCTCGAAGGTGCGCAGGGCGCTGGTAAGTCGACCGCCATGAGCGTGCTCGGCGGTGAGTGGTTCATGGACACGCCGTTTGCCCTCGGCGACAAGGATGGCTTTCAGGCGATCCGCGGTAAATGGATCGTCGAATTGGGCGAGCTGGACAGCTTCAACAAGGCCGAGAGCACCAAGGCCAAGCAGTTCTTCTCCGCATCCACCGACACCTACCGCGAAAGCTATGGCCGCAGAACCATGGACGTGCCACGCCAGTGTGTGTTCGTCGGCACCACCAACCAGGACGAGTACCTCAAGGACGCCACCGGCAACCGGCGTTATTGGCCGGTGGCCTGTACCAAGGTCGACGTGGCGTTGCTACGCGAGATCCGTGATCAACTCTGGGCCGAAGCCGTGTTCTGTTACGAGGCGGGGGACTTGTGGTGGGTGACCCCGGACGAAGCGCCGATGTTCGCCGAAGCCCAGGACCAGCGTTTTGTCGTCGATGAATGGGAAGGTCCGATCCTGACCTGGCTGGAGGAATCGCAGATCGGCGAGACCGCCACCGGCAGTGAAGTGATGAGTCAGGCACTCAAGCTCGATCCGGGGCACTGGGGCAAACCGGAGCAGATGCGCGTCGGCGCGATCATGCATCGGCTGGGCTGGCGACGGTTCCGTTTGGGCGCTTTGAGCAAGAGCGGTCAGCGACCTTGGGCGTACAAGAAACCGGAGCATTGGGGCAGGGCGCCTGCGCTGCAAAAGGACGAATTCGAGGAGCCGTGCTTCGATGATTAAGGCAATCGATATGGCCCTCAAACAATGGGCGCAGGAGCTGCACGGCGACGAGGTGGCGGCCGGTTACTCGGGCGGCAACATGGTCGCCATGATGATGGAAAGCGGTGGTCAGCTCGTGCGCGGAAGGCGCGGGAGCAGGGTGCCGCTAGAAGCGTCGCTGGACATTGAGCGCATCGTCAAGAAACGCCTCGATCCTGAGCTGATGGCGGTGGTGCAGGTGCATTACTGCCAGCCCGATGCGCCCTTGGCTGCGCGTCTGGCGCGAAGTGGCTGTACGCGCAACATCTACTACCAGCGCCTGCATGACGCTCACATCGTGGTCGAGCACTTCCTCCTGGGGGAAGCGGCTTGATCGTGGGCGTCCCTCTTGCTTACGCCGTCCCACCGGCCTGCCTCCGTCCCACCGCTTTTTGCGGTGGTGGGACGGGCGCAGGCCGCGTCGTTGTTGGGCTGTCCCACCGTCCCACCTTTTTCATGCCTCCCGCCCGTGTGTGCGTAGCGGGTACAGATACGCGCGTTTACGCGCACGCGTGCTTTTTAAATTTCTCTCTTTACACGAGAAAGAAGAGATAAAAGTAGGACGGTGGGGCAAAGCCCCAATCTGCGGGGCTTTCAGACGTCCCACCTAGTTTTAAAGAGGTGGGACGCATGGGACGCCGCCAAAGCAAAAGATAGCCGAGAGAGATATTCACCGACATTCGCCAGCCGTTCACCGGGCGTCACCCACGCATTCACCGGATGGCATTAAAACGGTCTTGCTGCCAGCAGAATCGATCTGTAAAAAGGAGCCATCTTCGATGGGTGCGACCGCAGAATGCGGCAGGCAACCCACCACATGACCCGGCCAATGCGCCGGGTCTTTTTGTTTAAGGGGCAGGGCAATGACGAATGAGCAACAGGCACTGGCAGAGATGCCGATCTGGTTGGTGATTGCCCTGTCCCTGGTGGGCGGCGTGTCCGGCGAGATGTGGCGCGCTGACAAGGACGGGGCACGAGGCTGGGCGTTACTGCGCCGCCTCGCACTTCGGTCCGGCGCCTGCATCGTCTGCGGCGTGTCAGCGATGATGTTGCTGTTCGGTGCGGGCCTGTCGATCTGGACAGCAGGCGCTCTGGGTTGCTTGACCGCGATGGCCGGTGCGGATGTCGCCATCGGCTTGTACGAACGCTGGGTGGCCAAGCGCCTGGACCTGAGCGAAGCCGAACCGGAGGCATGAGCCGGGCAGGCCGGGCAGGCCGGGCGGGGCGCCGATTTTTCCGGGTCCTCCCCGAGGGCCGCCCCCTACACGGGTGATCGAACTCGCGGAATCTCTCTAGCTGAAACCTTCGCACGGATGTCCGTCTTTCCAAAGGAATGGGGGCAGGGCATGGCAGTCGACCGACCGGACCGTGCAGAAAACCGCCGGGGACCCTGGGGACTTCCAAAGGACACGGGGTCGGAAACCCGCGGGATCGTGTTAGTGGCAGGCCCGCCAGCTTACTGAAATTTCAATCACTGAAATCTTGAAAGGACTCATTGAAAAGCCGCTGAAAAGGAGGGCTCTCGACCGCACCATCAACTGGCTGAAGGACCGCAGTGGATGGTGCTTCCGCCGAACGGCAAGCAGGTCGACGTCCTGGCTACTCGCGAACACTACTTGGCGCAGTTGGCTGAGATGAGTTCCGCAAAGCGCAGGGAGCCCTGGTGGAAGTCGGTGTGGTACAGAGGGGTGTTTTCCAGGTCGGACGCATGCTCCACGAAACTCTGCTAGGCATGTCGCCACCATTAGCACCGGAACTGGTGGCCACGTCGGATCCGTGGCAAGTCGAACGGCACCTGATGGCCGCCCCTGCGACAACGGCTTCGCGAGGCCTTGCAGATATCGCGCGAGGAGTTCGGGGTACATCTCGTTACCGAAGGGGAATGAGGCAGCGATGCTGGGCATACCGGATGACCGGCAGGACTACTCGATTCGGCCGGTTTTTGAAGGCATCTACGGGGGGCCGCTAAAGATCTTGAAGTTCGTGCAGGCTCTGCAACTTAACCATTTGTTTTGCTATCGACTGTAGGGAACGTACACCTTTAACGATAGTGAGCCAGAAACTGCCAGCGCCGCATGCGGATTTTCCTTCGCCGGCAGTTGACCATATCGAACAGCACATCTCACGGAATGAGGTACTCAACATGCGCACCCCCCATGTGTACCTGGTGTCCATTGCCAGTGGCAGCATGCAGAGGGCGGGAGTATTTGACGATGATCTGGTGACAGTGGCCGGGCGATGTCGTTGATCACAATGACATCGTGGTGGCCTTGCTGAACAGCGAGTTCGTAAGCAAACGGCTGTGCAGGCGGGCACCTAGGGACACTCCGGAAAGTCCTGGACAATCTGCTGAAATGGCATCCCCGCTAAATCTGAGCCCTATCGCATGATCCAGATGAGCGTTTCCGATGCCGAGTACGCCGGTAAACACAAACAGACCCGGCACGAGCGCTGTCTGGCGGAGATGGAGCAAGTGGCGCCATGGGCCGGGGCTGTTGGCGATGATCGAGCCGTTCTACCCCAACGCGGGCAATGGACGTCCACCGTATTCGCTGGAAACCATGCTGCGCATCCACCTGCTGTAAAACTGGTTTGCTCTCAGCGACTCGGCGATGGAGGAAGCGCTGTACGAGATCACCTCGCCGGGCGATCAAACGCCAGTTTGGCTACGTGAAAGTACACTTGCGTGGCTTGGCTAAAAACACCGCGCAACGGATTACCTTGTCTGCTCTGTCGAATCTATTGAGGGCACGTCGGCACACGTAGGTCTCATCGACGTGCCAGGGCAGGCCGACCTTGCGATCAAGCCGGCTCCCCAGCGCTTCTCGAACTCCGGCACGAAGCGTTGAGCCCTGCGCGCTCCGCAGATAGGAAGGTACTCGCGGACGCAAAGCACAGTGACCTCGCGTTTGAGATACCGCTGCTCCTTGAACAGCTGGTTCCTGTTCTGCAATGTCTTCACCACGTGCCCGTGCTCATCTGACATCCACCAGAACTGCTCCGTTCGCCTGCCGGCATTGTTCAATACACTTTCGGCTTTTCGATTGGAGAGAGCTCGGTTAGTTTTCCGGTGTTAGTAATGTATACGCAGCCCGACAAGCCAATCTGTTTAGTTGCCCGGTAAGTGTTTTTTATTCCGGGAACTATCTCGGTATTGGCTGGCACGTCAAGAGCGTAGTTCAATATTACCTGCCTAGTCGGCTCTCCATCAGCAAGAGGAGCGGCTACATAGTACTCAGGGGTGGGTGAGTTAAAACCGGCGCAAGCACGCTCAGGGTATTGCGGATCATACATGACGTTATATTCCCCAAACTTGAATGAGAGGCCCTCTCTTGGATTCGCAACGCTGAAATATGACGCGAATTTATACGGACAGGTTTGGTTGAAAAGATGTATGCCAGGGGTCATTGTGATCATGCATGTTAAACTTCCTCCCTGGGTATACAGTACGAGAACTGGATACAATCCCCGATTTACAGGTTCGGATGCGTGAATGAACGGAGCGAACAATGCCAAAAAAACAAGTATTGCCTTCGATATGTCTTTCATGAGTTTCGGCCCTTTGCGATGGGTATAATGGTACTTAGAGTTGGCTGGCTTATGGACTTGCGTCTACGCTGTACGCTGGTGTCCAGCTGCTTAAATGTCCGTTTTCAAAAAATTGACAACTTAGTTGTTATTCGAGATTTTAACATACATGAACGGCCCCAACGCAGCGGCTGGGGTATCCGGAGCGACTCGTACGTCGGTCCAAACCCCCCTAAATATTTCCACATTTCCTGATAATGGCAGGGTGGCGCCGGCATTGATAGCCATAAGTTTGGTCGACGAGCCATAGATAGGGTCACGGACTTTGTAATTAACGCTGGCTCGGCAAAAGAGACAATTATTTGGAGTGGGAGTATGGAAAGAGAATGACACGCCTTCTTTCGGATTTTCAATGGTGAAATAGTAGAGGTAGTTTTTTGTTCCGCACCGTTGAGGGAGCAATGTCTCTCCTGATGACATAGCAACCTCACACAGCAGATTTGCAGCCGGACCATACAACTTTAATGTTGGATAGGTCGTAGTAGACGATACTCCGCTAGTACACGCCGAGAGGCCGAGCATTAATAACAGTGTTGCAATAAATGTTTTGATGTTGTTCATTGCAATGCTTCCCAATAGTCAATTTGTTCGCGTTCATGGTTGCTGGCTCCTGAACGCAATCAGGAGCCAGCATCGGGTATCAACTGGCGGTTTTAAAAGCGCGGTTCGTGGCACACTTTCCCAACCGCACTATTCCCCATCAATGCTGATGCTGTACTTCCACGGATCCCGCCCCTCATCCACCGGTGTCGAAATCAGCTCGACCCGCAAATTGACCGGATTCCCATAGACATCCACGGCGCCTCTGCAATAGCTGGTTTGCCGAGTTGCAAAGCGCTCGCTCACACGGGACCACATTCCGACGGCCACCGTTATCCGATCGGCGCTCGGAGACATGATCGTACTGAGGGCGTGGTTATTCAACGCTGATGCCAATCGGCTGGGGGTCGCGGGGATGTTTTTCTTGGAAACAGCACTACCCGGTGCGCCAAAGGCCGTTGCTTTGTTGCCATTGTGCGACGAATCTGCAGTGATATTACTTGAGGCATGAAACGCGACCGCTCTTCCAGTCGCTGGATGTCGCAGGGCTACCTTATAATTTAGTACCTTCGCGGTATATCCGTCGACTGACTGGCTATATACTTCTGTAGAATCGCTGATGTGCAATCCGCCCATTCCCAGTGTATAGCGCGTGGGCTCTACCGAGCGCAGTTGGAAACTGCTGTTGAATCGGCCGTTCTCACCGTTACCACCGTACTCAACATCTAAGTGATTGGTCCGAAATACGGTAGTACCCAACGTGACCTGTACCGCAAATTTTTCAGTCAAAAAAGCAGGGTTGTTTACATTTCGAATGTAGCGACGAAACGTTTGACTGAGAACGTCTCCCCCCTCTTCATCCTTGGTTGCCGCTTCATGGACAGTCGATACAGGTTCGTGAATGAGACCTGGAAGCGACTCATCGAATGGTAAGAAGCCCGCGGCAGGCGGCGTCCCATCACTTGGCCACAGCCCCACAAAGCTTCCGTACGGGATAATCTCAATAGACGTATTGGGCGGTAGCGTTACCACTTCGTTAAAAGCATTACGTGCAACCAGTGTGATAAGTGCTGTGGATTTTTGCGTACCGTTGGCGTACAGCCTGGCCGTTGCATTTTGTTGCCCCTGAAAGTGCTCGGCTTCCACTAGTAAATACGACAATGTTACGGCCGTATTTCTTTCATCGGCCGGTTTCGAAACTGAATGCTCAGACATCATAGACTCCTTACACAGTAGCGGAGCAGGTAGTAAGCACCTCTCCAGATGAGTATCTTCGTCCAACTTCACTGTTCTTCCAGGCAGCCCAAGAGCCTGCATCTTGGGTCGCCCTGGAGCTCAGTAAAAATTAATTGCTGTACCGTCTTGCAACCATCGGAAACCACAGCAGGCCCGGTAAATAGCGCCGCTCGGAACAAAATAAAAATACTGCAAATAACAAATAGGAATCAGCGACTAATACTTGCTCAATTCGGACGGGCAATATTTCCCCGCCCATTATTGAGCGGCCACGCCAAAATTCGGCATCCATAAACGCACAGAAATCACCCTGCCCAGCCTAAGACCAGGAAAGGTAATTTTGTGTCTTTGGCGAGAGGGGAATTAAATTTGTCCAGTGAACCCTGGTACAAATCGGGTGATTTGAGAAAGGCAAAAAAAGAAAGCTAGCGGGACTGACAAAATGCCTAGCGAAGGTGTAAATTTCATCCATGATTTTGACCTGCCTTGGGAAATGCATCCATTGCTGACCAGAGGCTAAACTAGACGATTGTTTATCTTTATCAATAGAAGCTCTTTCAAGATCGAAAACATAAAAAGATCGTAGCTAAACTTTTCGAACAGCAAATACTAATTCGTGATTAAAATGATAGGGCTTATGCTGATTTGGCATGTCGTCGTTCCTGGACCCGCGTCGGGGCACACTGGCAAATCTGATGCGCCAGAAACGGCCTTGATAGTAACGATAGGGGCGGCGTGGACCGATAGGGTGCCGAGTGGGCGATAATGAATAAATCCTGCAACAGCAAACCATCACCCACTCTCAGGCGCTGGAGGGTTTGTCGATTCACAAGGCTCCAACCTGCGATGAATGTACCAGGCACGGGCCGACTGTCGCAATTCACCGGGCCGAGCGTAATGTCAAACCACTGCATTCGTTGCGAGGGCGTTTGTCGACAGTTTCACAAACCCGCAGCTCAATCAGGTTCGTGAGCGACTCGCCAGTGTCTTGAAGGTAAAAGGAGGCATCGTGGCAGGAGATCGATGGAGAAGGTTGGCTGGTGTATCCACGGATTTCGAATGAGCTATTTCCAAACTATCAGGGAAGGCTGGAGATCTCAAAAAGCGTGTTCCTCAACATTGCCATGATGTGCTCATCTTAATGTAAGCGCAGTGAGCGTATGAGAAGCCTGGGAAGGACTTTTGGACTGCGGATCTGATGTTGATCGATCGTCAATTTATGCCCGGCATTCGAGACAAGATCAATATTTTCTTATATCGTTTACTGCTAGAAAGGCTCGTCCCAAGAGTTAAATATTATGAGCCGGGCGCTTGCTATCACTTGTTATTCAACTAGGATCCAATTCGCACAGGTGAAGTCATAGTGGCTGAAATATACTCCGGCATGTTCAAGCTTATTATCAGGCCCACAACATTAGTGATTAGGTAGCATGTAAAAATTGAAAGCGCATACAAACTCTATGTGCCTGCGCTTTTATGTCCCGTACAAACACTCTAAGACAGTGATCTTATAATTATCGATGCCATATCGATGCGGTCTCGTAGGCTATTTCCGCCTTAAGGCTACCTGTTTGTTCTTGGTAACATTTATAAAAGGAATTTAAATGACTATCGCCCATCAAAAGCCCCCTCTAACAGACTGGTTAAGCCGTTTTGAAATTGCCCTCACCTCGGCATCCCCGCAACTCTATCCCAACGCTCGCCAACAAATTGCGGTAACCCTGACGATTCAAGCCAGGACGGGGAAAGTCATCAGCCGTCAGGAACAGGAGAGCCTCTGCCTGTCCGTCCGGAACAACACTGGCCAGTTTTCGCCGCTACCGGTAGAGGACAATGGCACGGCCCACTGGTTTGCCAGCGCTACCCGAAACAATTACTCCTACTATCCGTCGACTGCTGATCCCGCCCCGAACAAAAATGAGGAAGGCGGCACATCGGCTGGAGTGGCGGATGGCGATGTTACGTTTTTTGAGAAAACCTTCTATGTGATGAGTCGCGCCCCAGAGGGTAGTCAGGAAACGCTGTATGCGCGGGTGACGCGTCATATGGACAATGAGAGCTACGTCTACAATACCGTCGAAGACCCGAGTTTTAAGACATCCGTAGGTATCACGGCAGCGCCTATTCCACAATTCTTCGCTCCTGAGCATTACACCTTCGATCGTACCCTTGTCGGCGGTAACGGGAGCAGCGACCTGTTCATCTGGGAATACTCCCTGGCGGGTCGCAACATGCAGCTGCCGGTCGTGACCTTTCGGTCGGCCGAGATGCAACCGGCGGGGATGATCCAGTGGGCGGATCGCGACCCAAGCGAGACCCGAGCTTCGCATGTAGGCTATGCCGCACCCGGCCAATCGGAATTCCATTACAACCCCGCCATCCGATTGGGGAGCCAGTTCCAGCCGACCCCGACAGCGGTGCGTCCGCGCAGTGGCCATATCACGATCGTGCTGCAGGGCAGCAACAACATTCCCTACGACCGTGACAGTGCCATTGGTCAGGGCGGCCCTTGCGTGATAACCGCGATCGACATGTATGGCAATGACCATCGCTTCCGGGTGCGGTTTCAAGACGGTACGCCGACAGGTCGTTTGGCACTGGAACTGTATTAACAGTCAACTTGCCCCCCCTGATTGCCCTTCGCCATCCCCTATTGGGAGTCTGTAATGAATGAGATTTCTCCTGCCTCGGCACGGCTGATCGCTGGCGGCCTGTATTCCCAAGCTGGCAACTTTCTCAGTCACGGCAATACCGGTGTGGACGCTCGCACCGGCCAGTTTACGCTGCACTTCACGCTGCCCGGCCTGCAGGCCAACAACCTCGCGGGGCCTGTCGTGACGCCGGCGCTGTCGTTCAGCCCGCTGGCGTCTCACACTGACTATGGCTTCGGCCGTGGCTGGAGCATGGAGCTTTCCCGGTTGGACCTGGCGGCGGGTAGCTTACGGCTGACAACGGGCGAGAGCTTCAGCCTCGATCGTGATAAGTCGGAGTTCTCTGACGGTGGTGAGTTGGTATTCCGTGACCAAAAGCTCAAGACCTTCCGTGTGATTCAGGAAGGCGTGGCGGGACAGCGCTTTCGTATCGAGTCCAAGGACGGCGACACCCAGTGGCTGGTGAGGCAGGATGGCGGTAGCCTGGCCCTGCCGGAGGAGGTGCGCTCACCAGAGGGGCGTCAGGCTTTCCTGTCCTGGCGGCCCCACGGCAGTGGTCAGTATGCCCTGACCGAGGTCCGGGATGAGCGGCGTGTGCTGCTGCGTCGGGACCAGTCAGAGAACGGCGATGAAGTTTACCTGCATCTCTTTCCTGACAGCGCCCAAGCCTGCACCTTTACTCTGCAACTGAGCGGCGATCAACTGACCGCACTCATCTTGCCGGATAGGGATAGCCGCTGGACCTTTCGTTACGACCCGCATGAAGGGCTGTTGTTTCCAATAGGTGCGACGGGGCCGCTTGGCAGTGAGGACGAAGTTCTCTATGCCACGGGGCCGGAGGGGCATCGGTTGCCACCTGGCGCGCCGCTGGCATATTTGCCCCGGGTTACGTCTCACCGCCACAGCCCTGGTGCGGGTCAGCCGGCCATTTACCGGACTTACACCAAGCTGGGTGACGCCAACTTCCTGGGATATGGCGCAGAGTTGCCCGGCGGCTGGCGGGATGGTGAAGAGAATCTGTATCGCACTGATGATTATCAATACAAGAGCATCGAGACCCTGAAAGATGCGCTTGGCGCCACGCTGGCAGAGGTTGAGCGCACCTGGAATCGTTTCCACCTGCAGACCGAAGAAGTGAAGAGGCGTCAGGGTAAAACCGTGCGGACGCTCACCACGTATGGCGACGACCCCGCGCTGAGCTGGGAACGTCAACCGGCCTGGTGTCAACTGCCGGTCAAGGGGGTCACCCGTTACGAGGGCGATCCGTCTCGAGAAGACATCACGCAGACGAGCTATGACGACTACGGCAACACGCTGACGCAGTGCCATCCCGATGGACGAACCGAGCGTTGGATCTATTACCCGGTGGGCGGCGCGGAGGGCTGTCCGGATGATGACGGCCTCTTTGTTCGCTGGCTGCAAGCACATACCCGGATGCCCGTCACACTTCCTGACGGTGAGAGCGGAGGCGCTCTGCCGACCCGGACCGACTACCGGTATGAGCGTCTGCCGCTGAGGCAGAGTGATGACCGCCCATTCCTGGTGGCTGTTTCAGAAGCCGCGGTGGTGGTGACGCCGGAGGGGGACCGCCCGCTCGGCGTCACCACTCAGCGCTATCAGACCGATGTGAACAACCCGCACTATGCTCAGATCGTGCAGGCGGTCACCACACTGAACCAGCTGGCCACCACCACCGACTATACCCACACCCTCGCCGGTACCACCTTGACGGTCGAGAGCACCGTGACCGGCCATGACGGTACCGCCACCACCGAGAGCACGACCCGTGACAGCCTGACCGGCCTGACGATGCGCGAACGTAATGTCAATGGGGTGGAAACCGCCTATGACTACGACAAGCTCGGACGGGTAATCCGTCGCATGGAGGCACCCGGCACCCCCTATGAAGCCAGCGCCACGTGCCGTTATGTCACGGCGGGGCGTGAACGTCTGCGAGCGGTGATGGCGGAAGAAACCGATATCACGGGCCAGCAGCGGCGGATCTACCTCGATGGTGCCGGACGGCGGGTGCGCGAGGAGCGTCGGGATGAGGACATCACCGGAGAGGCATTCCGGGAAATCTGGCGAGGCACCTACAATCACGAAGGGCAGCTGGAGAGTGAAACCGCCCAGGACTGGCGAGCGGACCGGGACACTCCGATCAGCCTGACCACCGAATACCGCTTTGATGCCTGGGGTCAGGTCAGCGAACTGATACGGCCGGACCGGATGATCGAACACACGCAATCTGATCCGCTGACGCTGGTCACGCAGCGTTGGCACACAAGTGCCGACGGAGAGCGCAGCGCGCAGACCGAGATCCTTCATAACAAAGCCGGCGACGTACTCAAAGTGACCTTGCGTTCTCCCACGGGAGACACACAGCGTATTGAAGAATGGACACATGACGGTTGGCATCGGCCGATCACCCATCGGGTGACCGTGCCAGGCGAGGCATCGGTGACGACCCAAACCCGCTACGATGCCCATGGCCGGATTCTGAGCCGGACCCTGGCGGACGGGAGCGAAGTCAACTGGGAGTATGCGGCGCACAGCGACGGCGATCACCCGATCAGCGTGACCCTCACCCCGCCGGGCGGCGACCCAGTATTACTGGGAGAGCAGACCTTCGATGGGCTGGGGCGGCAGCTGACTTGCAGTGCGGGTGGACAGCTGGACCAGTTGCACTATATCAAAGGGCAGGTGCCACCCGTCTCTCGGGAGAGTACCAGTGGCCGGATGCAGACTTACCGCTATGAGCCGTTGCTGAACAATCGGCTGATCGGATTGACCCAGAATGATGGGAGTCCGGAAAGCACCTATCGCTACCATCCTCGCCTAACTCAACTGGTGGAAGCGCAGGGAGGACTGGGGCAATTAGCGTGGACCTACTCTGCCAGTGGTCGCCTGACCGCAGAGCACTGGACCGTAGACGGTAAACGCAACACCACCACTTGGCAGAATTCGTTGAACGGCTTGCTGCTGACGTTTACTGACGTCAACGGCGTTGAACATCGGACCGAGTACGATGCGCTGGGACGGCCAGACCAGCAGCAGGCTGACACGGTCACGATGCGCATGACCTACGATGCCTTCAGCCGGGTCAGCCAGATGGTGACGGAGGACACCGGCAGTGGCCAATCGCTGCAGCAGACCGTGGGGTATGACGCCTTCGGCCGCGAAGTGTCGCGCCAGTGGCTCAGCATCAGTCCGGCAGGTCGGCGTCAGCTGACCCAGACGTTGGGTTGGACGAACCTGGATCAGGTCGCCCGTCGCCGCTGGGAGGCCGACGGCCAACTGCTCAGTGAGGAATCCTATCAGTATGATTGCCGGGGACGTCTAACGGAAACCACGGCGTCCGGCCCCGAGGGGCCGGTGGACGCGCGAACCGGCAAGCGGATACGGCAACAACGCTTTACGTTGAATGCGCTGGATGGGTATGAACGGGTGGTCACGGTGTACACCGATGGAACTCAGAACGAGATGACGTTCACGTACGCGGCCGTGGCGCCAGATCGGCCGGTCAAGATCAGTCACTCCTACCCGACCCCGCGGGACTTCACGCTGGAATACGATGCGGATGGCCGGTTGATACGCGATGGGCAAGGACGTCTGTTGCACTGGAACGCCGATGGGCAGTTAAGCCGCGCCAGTCGAGAAGATCAGGAATGTGGCTACCAATACGACCCCTTGGGGCGACTGAGTGAAGTAAAACCGAATGGCGTTGTGAAGCGCCGCTACTACCAAGGTGAACATGTCGTCAACGAACAGGGCGCGGATGAGACGGTAACGCTGTTGCGCACCGGTTCGTCGGTGTTCGCGCAAACCCGCATCAGTCAGGCCGTCCGCGAGGTGCTGTTGACCGGAAGCGACGGCCAGGGAACGGTTCGACTGGAGGCTGGGACAGATGATACCCGCCTCGTCAGTTATACCGCGCACGGTGCCGATGCTGGCGAGGCGAATAGCCTGATAGGTTATGCCGGCGAGTCTCGTGATGCGATATCGGGGTGTTATTTGCTGGGGAGTTACCGGCTGTACGATCCGGTGTTGATGATGCTCCTGGAGCCGGACAGCGAGAGTCCATTCGGAGCGGGGGGATTGAACCGCTATGCCTATTGTGCGGGTGATCCAGTGAACCGGATTGACCCGGACGGTCATAGTTTCTGGAAGTGGCTGATTGCCGGTGTGGGGATCGCCTTGGGCGTTATCGGGACGATCGCGTCATTTGGTGCGGCAGCCCCCGTGCTGGCGGGCGGTATCGCGGCGCTGACCGTGAGCGGCGCGCTGACGGTGACCTCGACGGTGCTGGGGGTGGTCAGTCTTACGACGGGGGTGGCGTCGCTGATTCTGGAGGCCACGGGTGACGAGTCGGCGGCGGGTATTCTGGGGTGGATCTCGTTGGGAACCGGCATCGCCTCCGCAGTGACCGGCTTGGCACCGGCGGCGACCAAAGCCGCACAAAAAGCCAGCCGCTTCGTCGGACGGTGGAAACAACATGGGAATGTGTCAAGGAAGGCAAGCCAATCGTCGGGAGCTTTAGGTGGTCCGGAGACGATATATCGCCCTCCTGGGCAACCCGATGTTGCTTTTTTTGATGACCTTTATGGACAAAAAATCGTGGCTTATCGAACTCATGGAAATCCAAGTGGCCAACTCATGGATTCAACCGGAAATTGGCGAACCGCTACTGAAGTTGCACATAACGATATATTGCCTAGGGTCAGCCAATTACAGATTCCCGATGATCAACCGATGGTATTGATGGCTTGCTATGCTGGGCGCTCTGGCGCCGCACAGGATGTGGCAAACGTCCTTAGACGCCCTGTTGTATCGTATTCACAGGCTAATAGCATTTATGCAAAATCACCGGATTTGTTGGGCGAAGTCTGGCAATTAGACGCCTTCGATATTTTCGGAAACCTAGTTAAACAGGATAAAGTTTCGTGGATTGGAAATCCAACTGGTGGATTCGAAGTGGCTGGAATGAGTTATTACTTCCCTAGGCCAGTCATATAACTTGCGTAGTTCGCAGTCATCGTTTCAATTTGAATTGGAATTAGAGACAGCATGCCGACAGGTCGCTTGGCACTGGAACTGTATTAACAGTCCACTTGGCCAGCCAATGATGGCCCTTCGCTACCCACCCCCTATTGGGAGTCCGTAATGAACGAGATTTCTCCTGCCCTGGCGCGGCTGATCGCCGGCGGCCTGTATTCCCAAGCTGGCAACTTCCTCAGTCACGGCAACACCGGTGTGGATGCCCGCACCGGTCAGTTTACGCTTCACTTCACACTGCCCGGGCTGCAGGCCAACGACCTCGCGGGGCCTGTCGTGACGCCGGCGCTGTCGTTCAGCCCGCTGGCGTCTCACACTGACTATGGCTTCGGCCGTGGCTGGAGCATGGAGCTTTCCCGGTTGGACCTGGCGGCGGGTAGCTTACGGCTGACAACGGGCGAGAGCTTCAGCCTCGATCGTGATAAGTCGGAGTTCTCTGACGGTGGTGAGTTGGTATTCCGTGACCAAAAGCTCAAGACCTTCCGTGTGATTCAGGAAGGCGTGGCGGGACAGCGCTTTCGTATCGAGTCCAAGGACGGCGACACCCAGTGGCTGGTGAGGCAGGATGGCGGTAGCCTGGCCCTGCCGGAGGAGGTGCGCTCACCAGAGGGGCGTCAGGCTTTCCTGTCCTGGCGGCCCCACGGCAGTGGTCAGTATGCCCTGACCGAGGTCCGGGATGAGCGGCGTGTGCTGCTGCGTCGGGACCAGTCAGAGAACGGCGATGAAGTTTACCTGCATCTCTTTCCTGACAGCGCCCAAGCCTGCACCTTTACTCTGCAACTGAGCGGCGATCAACTGACCGCACTCATCTTGCCGGATAGGGATAGCCGCTGGACCTTTCGTTACGACCCGCATGAAGGGCTGTTGTTTCCAATAGGTGCGACGGGGCCGCTTGGCAGTGAGGACGAAGTTCTCTATGCCACGGGGCCGGAGGGGCATCGGTTGCCACCTGGCGCGCCGCTGGCATATTTGCCCCGGGTTACGTCTCACCGCCACAGCCCTGGTGCGGGTCAGCCGGCCATTTACCGGACTTACACCAAGCTGGGTGACGCCAACTTCCTGGGATATGGCGCAGAGTTGCCCGGCGGCTGGCGGGATGGTGAAGAGAATCTGTATCGCACTGATGATTATCAATACAAGAGCATCGAGACCCTGAAAGATGCGCTTGGCGCCACGCTGGCAGAGGTTGAGCGCACCTGGAATCGTTTCCACCTGCAGACCGAAGAAGTGAAGAGGCGTCAGGGTAAAACCGTGCGGACGCTCACCACGTATGGCGACGACCCCGCGCTGAGCTGGGAACGTCAACCGGCCTGGTGTCAACTGCCGGTCAAGGGGGTCACCCGTTACGAGGGCGATCCGTCTCGAGAAGACATCACGCAGACGAGCTATGACGACTACGGCAACACGCTGACGCAGTGCCATCCCGATGGACGAACCGAGCGTTGGATCTATTACCCGGTGGGCGGCGCGGAGGGCTGTCCGGATGATGACGGCCTCTTTGTTCGCTGGCTGCAAGCACATACCCGGATGCCCGTCACACTTCCTGACGGTGAGAGCGGAGGCGCTCTGCCGACCCGGACCGACTACCGGTATGAGCGTCTGCCGCTGAGGCAGAGTGATGACCGCCCATTCCTGGTGGCTGTTTCAGAAGCCGCGGTGGTGGTGACGCCGGAGGGGGACCGCCCGCTCGGCGTCACCACTCAGCGCTATCAGACCGATGTGAACAACCCGCACTATGCTCAGATCGTGCAGGCGGTCACCACACTGAACCAGCTGGCCACCACCACCGACTATACCCACACCCTCGCCGGTACCACCTTGACGGTCGAGAGCACCGTGACCGGCCATGACGGTACCGCCACCACCGAGAGCACGACCCGTGACAGCCTGACCGGCCTGACGATGCGCGAACGTAATGTCAATGGGGTGGAAACCGCCTATGACTACGACAAGCTCGGACGGGTAATCCGTCGCATGGAGGCACCCGGCACCCCCTATGAAGCCAGCGCCACGTGCCGTTATGTCACGGCGGGGCGTGAACGTCTGCGAGCGGTGATGGCGGAAGAAACCGATATCACGGGCCAGCAGCGGCGGATCTACCTCGATGGTGCCGGACGGCGGGTGCGCGAGGAGCGTCGGGATGAGGACATCACCGGAGAGGCATTCCGGGAAATCTGGCGAGGCACCTACAATCACGAAGGGCAGCTGGAGAGTGAAACCGCCCAGGACTGGCGAGCGGACCGGGACACTCCGATCAGCCTGACCACCGAATACCGCTTTGATGCCTGGGGTCAGGTCAGCGAACTGATACGGCCGGACCGGATGATCGAACACACGCAATCTGATCCGCTGACGCTGGTCACGCAGCGTTGGCACACAAGTGCCGACGGAGAGCGCAGCGCGCAGACCGAGATCCTTCATAACAAAGCCGGCGACGTACTCAAAGTGACCTTGCGTTCTCCCACGGGAGACACACAGCGTATTGAAGAATGGACACATGACGGTTGGCATCGGCCGATCACCCATCGGGTGACCGTGCCAGGCGAGGCATCGGTGACGACCCAAACCCGCTACGATGCCCATGGCCGGATTCTGAGCCGGACCCTGGCGGACGGGAGCGAAGTCAACTGGGAGTATGCGGCGCACAGCGACGGCGATCACCCGATCAGCGTGACCCTCACCCCGCCGGGCGGCGACCCAGTATTACTGGGAGAGCAGACCTTCGATGGGCTGGGGCGGCAGCTGACTTGCAGTGCGGGTGGACAGCTGGACCAGTTGCACTATATCAAAGGGCAGGTGCCACCCGTCTCTCGGGAGAGTACCAGTGGCCGGATGCAGACTTACCGCTATGAGCCGTTGCTGAACAATCGGCTGATCGGATTGACCCAGAATGATGGGAGTCCGGAAAGCACCTATCGCTACCATCCTCGCCTAACTCAACTGGTGGAAGCGCAGGGAGGACTGGGGCAATTAGCGTGGACCTACTCTGCCAGTGGTCGCCTGACCGCAGAGCACTGGACCGTAGACGGTAAACGCAACACCACCACTTGGCAGAATTCGTTGAACGGCTTGCTGCTGACGTTTACTGACGTCAACGGCGTTGAACATCGGACCGAGTACGATGCGCTGGGACGGCCAGACCAGCAGCAGGCTGACACGGTCACGATGCGCATGACCTACGATGCCTTCAGCCGGGTCAGCCAGATGGTGACGGAGGACACCGGCAGTGGCCAATCGCTGCAGCAGACCGTGGGGTATGACGCCTTCGGCCGCGAAGTGTCGCGCCAGTGGCTCAGCATCAGTCCGGCAGGTCGGCGTCAGCTGACCCAGACGTTGGGTTGGACGAACCTGGATCAGGTCGCCCGTCGCCGCTGGGAGGCCGACGGCCAACTGCTCAGTGAGGAATCCTATCAGTATGATTGCCGGGGACGTCTAACGGAAACCACGGCGTCCGGCCCCGAGGGGCCGGTGGACGCGCGAACCGGCAAGCGGATACGGCAACAACGCTTTACGTTGAATGCGCTGGATGGGTATGAACGGGTGGTCACGGTGTACACCGATGGAACTCAGAACGAGATGACGTTCACGTACGCGGCCGTGGCGCCAGATCGGCCGGTCAAGATCAGTCACTCCTACCCGACCCCGCGGGACTTCACGCTGGAATACGATGCGGATGGCCGGTTGATACGCGATGGGCAAGGACGTCTGTTGCACTGGAACGCCGATGGGCAGTTAAGCCGCGCCAGTCGAGAAGATCAGGAATGTGGCTACCAATACGACCCCTTGGGGCGACTGAGTGAAGTAAAACCGAATGGCGTTGTGAAGCGCCGCTACTACCAAGGTGAACATGTCGTCAACGAACAGGGCGCGGATGAGACGGTAACGCTGTTGCGCACCGGTTCGTCGGTGTTCGCGCAAACCCGCATCAGTCAGGCCGTCCGCGAGGTGCTGTTGACCGGAAGCGACGGCCAGGGAACGGTTCGACTGGAGGCTGGGACAGATGATACCCGCCTCGTCAGTTATACCGCGCACGGTGCCGATGCTGGCGAGGCGAATAGCCTGATAGGTTATGCCGGCGAGTCTCGTGATGCGATATCGGGGTGTTATTTGCTGGGGAGTTACCGGCTGTACGATCCGGTGTTGATGATGCTCCTGGAGCCGGACAGCGAGAGTCCATTCGGAGCGGGGGGATTGAACCGCTATGCCTATTGTGCGGGTGATCCAGTGAACCGGATTGACCCGGACGGTCATAGTTTCTGGAAGTGGCTGATTGCCGGTGTGGGGATCGCCTTGGGCGTTATCGGGACGATAGCGTCATTCGGGGCGGCAGCCCCCGTGCTGGCGGGCGGTATCGCGGCGCTGACAGTGAGTAGCGCGCTGGCGGTGACCTCGACGGCGCTAGGGGTGCTCAGCCTTACGACGGGGGTGGCGTCAATGATTTTGGAGGCCACGGGTGACGAGTCGGCGGCGGGTGTTCTGGGGTGGATCTCGCTAGGAACCGGCATCGCCTCCGCGGTGACCGGCTTGGCGCCGGCGGCGACCAAAGCAGCGTCCAAGCTAGGAAGAGTTGTGGGAGGATGGAAAAGAAAATTGGTTGTTAACAGTGGCGACCTCACTCCCAGAGGGCCCGCATATTTCTCTGATCTCGCGCCCCCCCCTACTGCGGCACTTAAACCCTCGACATCTTCCAGTCATTGGAAAGCCGTTCACGACGCCGGAGCAGATCAATTTATTTTTGGCTCGGACACGATAGTAGATTCATTCGGTATAGGTACGCCACTCGAGTTTTTTAATAAACGACCTAGCATTACGCAACGAGATATTATCGTCATTTCAGGTACCCATGGTAGGCCATCTGGAAACAATTGGACTACTTCTGGCATGCGTGACCCAAGCCTAATTGATGGAGGTTTCTATCGGCAGGACAGGACGTTTCATCACGGGCAGATCGGAGGGCGAGTTAAAGTTGTGGATGCTGATGGAATGACCGACATCCGATTTAGTGAATATCTCTCTAACAAGAAGGCTCATGTTATTTTGGGTTATTGTTATGGTATAAATGACGAGGCGCTAAGATTTTATTCAAACAGTAAAGTTTTTACCAGTTATATTCCAGGAGACATACAAAGGCCAACCTTCAACTGACGGACAAGAAGGTCATAGCAGAATTTATATACAGAACCTGGTGATTTGTTCCTCCTGAAGCACCGTCCCTAGTGTTCAGGAGGCACCACTGATATCTGAGACTGACCTTGCGTTTATTAGTGCTGGTGTCCGACAGGCGTCGCCCTGCCGGGCTTCAAACGCTTCTCTTCAGTCCTGCAACAAGAAGGAGTCCCTACACCGAGATCCCGCAGACGGTACGCCGATCACCGCGCAATTGGCAAACAACACCGACAACTACTCAGCCATGTCTCCGCCGGCGTTCCCCCCGGCCAACGTTCTCCTCTACCGATTGCCCAGCGGTCAGGGGAGGCGATCGGCCTTGCATCGTACGGATACCACTTATGCGAGAAACAGGTGTTGCCCCCTGAGGATGCCGGCCACAGGCTATTGGTCGCTTGTGGCGTCTCAGCAAAATGTTAGGGCAAGCTAAGGCCCAGGTGCGAGCGAAGATCGAGCATCCATTTCGAGTGACCAAGCGCCAGTTCGGTTATGTGATGATGGTGCGTTTCCGCGGCCTGGGCAAAGAATACGGCGCAGATGGTCACGTTATTCGCCCTGTCGGACCTCTGGAAGGCTCGCCGACATTTACTGGCGAATTCAGGGGAGATGCACCTGTAATGCGGGGGAGGCTGCTGCGAGGCTAACCGCGGTGGTGCGGAGATCTGTGGTATCAAGTCACTTCTGCAACAAGTTACAATGTAAGGTCGTGAAGTGAGCAATGTGAACACTCCCATAGAAGAGCAGTGTCGGACAAGCAGGCAAGCGTATGCCATCGATATGAAATACAACCCATGTTGTTCTTTGCTTTCGGTATTCGTAGTGTCTATTACAGAGGGCCGAACTTTTCAGCTCGGCTTTCTGCTTCACAGGCGCGTCTCGCCAGATTGTCTCGCGAGTCCTAATTGTATTTTTTAAGAAGCTGAATCAATTAGTACAGAGTAGTACCCTGTAAGTGCAGGATCCAACGTAAGGCTCACGGTTAGTTTAAAGCTGTTGCCGTACTCATCCACCACACTGCACAAGCTATTTCTTTTGCTTGGCGTCATCAACGGTAAAAGCTCTAAGCCACCAAGAACAGAATAAACTATAGTATTAGGGCGCTGCCCTACTAGGCCTCGTTCTCTGAAATATTTTTTATTGACTGGGAATGAGTTCGGAAGATCCTCCGATAGTTCATTTGGCCTAGAAGGAATTTGCATGCCGCTAACCACTACGACTAAAACTTCGTCCCCATAAACAAGAGCATGGTATGCAGAAATCGGACCGGGAGAATAGTCTACCTTATTGAATTCAATCGGTGTTTTGGTTGTTGGGTGTTTTAGTGTGATGTAGTGGTTTTTGATAACGGCAATATATATTGGATCATCAAATTCAACAATATCTAAAGCTAACCCTCCGTTTGCTATGGTGTATCTTGGAGGAACCACGGAGCGTAAGTACACACTGCTGTTGAAGCGACCATTTTGTCCAGCCCCACCATAAGGTACGTCCGGGTGATTACTGCTAAAAGATACCTCATTGGGAAATCTGACTCTTACTGCAAAACGATCTGTGATTTCGATAGTATTTCCACTTGCGAGAAACAAAGAGATGGATTGGCGCCAGACTGTATCTCCGTCAGACATTTCAGTCGGACGCCACTCTGATTTTGACGTAGTAGTAATCTCCACACTCGAGAGACCGTCATTGGTGGCTGGAGATAATGTTGCCGCCCCATCGTCTGGCGGGGTAGTACCCTCCGCTATCTCACTATTTGGAAAACTTTCGTTAAATCGTTTATAGCCATTCAGTCCCGGCTTTGGAGTCCAGTTACCGCGGTTAGTAGTATAGGGTATAAGTTCAACTACAGTACCTACGGGCAAGTTTGTTACCTGGCCATTTGCGTCGCGAGCCTCCACTTCCACAAGCAATTCAGATGCCTGATTACCGTTACCATAGACTCTGGCAGTGGCATTTTCTTGTGATTGAAAATTTTCTGCCTTAAGAAGTAAATAGCTCAACGTAACAGCCGGTCCAGCAGTTATCTTTCGTGGGTTGAAGTGCTCTAGATGTCTTTTAACTGCCTCGTCATCAATGCTCGATTCTTGAAGGGTATGTTCACTCATCTGGGAACTCCTGCAATGTGGCTTTTGCGCTTTTTATATTGTATTGATACTGAGGTAGCCTGCGTTTTTTTTGATGCTCTCTTTGATTGAATCTCAAAAAATGTCCTCCTTGAAGTTTAAGTTAGATCGAGTCATGCCGCTTACTGATGATAGATGCACCTTTTGATTTCGCAAGTACGTGAATAGCCATGGTGTGATTTGTTTTTAATAAATAAACGCTCTGCAATTATGATAAAGCATAAAGGGGCTAGGGAAGCTCCGATCAACATGCTGCAACCACGCGGCAAGATTGAAAATCTCGTGGCGTTCGGCGCTATTTCTCGCGAAACCCGTACGCATCGCCTTGTCAGCCCATTTCTCCGCGTTACATGCGTAACTCACCATACCCATCAGCTGTTTTCGAGCCATCCATAAGTTTGATAGAGCGAACAGCGTGGCCTGCTGAGCGGTGTTCTTCATCAGTTCATAAAGACTTTTGATATTCCTTTGCTTCTTTCACCCTTTCTCTCTCTTGCTCAGGTTGTGTTTTTGTAATTTTCTCATTCTCTTTTTCGATCTCTGCTCGGCTGTTTATTACGACATTTACACAGGAAACCTTGCCGGTCAGTTGGTTTCTGTTTTTATGGTACCTTGCATAAATTCCAGGTACGATTTCCTTTCCGAAAGATAGGCCGTATCCTGCATCGACATTCATACGCTGCGTTGGGTCCATGGGGGGGTGTGGATCTCTGATGCCATAGCTCGCCCAAGGTTCGCTGTGGTCGCAATCCGGACTATCCTCTATCCTTATGACATAGCCTTCTTTAGGGTTTTTGATCTTGAAAGAGTAAACGTCGTCATTGGGGCAGGAGTTTTTTTTGAAATTATGATTTCCGGAAGTCAAGGTGAACTCACATTTGTAATCGTTGTCCCCGTGCTTACCGTAAAATTCAATTATAGGAGTCGTCTTAATTTCAGTTTTTTCTTCCGCAGCTCCGACAGCATTGGGGCCGAAAACAATGGAGGCGACCATAGTGCAAGTCAATAGTTTTCTCATGACTTAAAGGGTTCCTTATCATCATTAGTTTGGAGGTTATGCGCTAACACTCCCGTCCATTATCGTTTTGTTGCCTTGTTGCCTTGTTGCCTTGTTGCCTTGTTGCCTTGTTGCTTTGTTGCTTTGTTGCTTTGTTGCTTTGTTGCTTTGTTGCTTTGTTGCATAAAGGTGGTGTCTCCCCGCGAGGGAGTCCAACCTTGCTCTTACAGTTAGTAGAGACACCTCCACAATTACAACAAAGGACTTACAGCCAGCCCCAGTTGCACGAAAAGTGAGACTCAAAAACCATCTATAACTTATTGACCACTACACGACCAACAGAATACCCGGATCTAAAAGTGAAGATAAAATCGGGTGAATTCGCATTCAGATGAATTCACCCGGTTTTTTACTCCGGTGCAGAATAAAAATGTTACCTCGTTAAGTGCGTCGTAAAATTAAGGGTTGAAGGTCCTTGGCTTGGCTTTATGCTCAGAAAAGAAAAGGCGGCGTGGATCATACTTCCTGAAATCAGCGCCAACTGAAAAGTTCACGTTTTCAATGGTGTCTAAGCTATTAGCCCAGATCGGGTGCTTTGAGTAAGCAATGACGGGCCTTTGAATTTCCGTAGCCAAAGCCTGGGCCGCCCCTCGTTTGGCATAACAACTTAGCAAATGTACAGGCCCACGTCCTGAATATAAATCGATACGGTGTTCATTAAGCATGTATACGGGGAGTTCATCTCCAGTTACTAACATAGAGTTATCGTAATTAGTAACCCACCTCAATCTCCCCTGCCTTACAGCTTCCTCCCCAACGAGTAGCCTACCTTGTTTACTGCCATGAAGATAAACAGCCTCTTCACCAGTCCCCCTAAAGTTATCTGTATAACCACGCCGAAATTTTAAAAATCCGTCACCTTCAACACTCATATCAACAAGGTTAAGTCTGGTGCCTTTCCCTGAAGTTGTATTTTTCCACCTTCCCACAACTCTTCCTAGCTTGGACGCTGCTTTGGTCGCCGCCGGCGCCAAGCCGGTCACCGCGGAGGCGATGCCGGTTCCTAGCGAGATCCACCCCAGAACACCCGCCGCCGACTCGTCACCCGTGGCCTCCAAAATCATTGACGCCACCCCCGTCGTAAGGCTGAGCACCCCTAGCGCCGTCGAGGTCACCGCCAGCGCGCTACTCACTGTCAGCGCCGCGATACCGCCCGCCAGCACGGGGGCTGCCGCCCCGAATGACGCTATCGTCCCGATAACGCCCAAGGCGATCCCCACACCGGCAATCAGCCACTTCCAGAAACTATGACCGTCCGGGTCAATCCGGTTCACTGGATCACCCGCACAATAGGCATAGCGGTTCAATCCCCCCGCTCCGAATGGACTCTCGCTGTCCGGCTCCAGGAGCATCATCAACACCGGATCGTACAGCCGGTAACTCCCCAGCAAATAACACCCCGATATCGCATCACGAGACTCGCCGGCATAACCTATCAGGCTATTCGCCTCGCCAGCATCGGCACCGTGCGCGGTATAACTGACGAGGCGGGTATCATCTGTCCCAGCCTCCAGTCGAACCGTTCCCTGGCCGTCGCTTCCGGTCAACAGCACCTCGCGGACGGCCTGACTGATGCGGGTTTGCGCGAACACCGACGAACCGGTGCGCAACAGCGTTACCGTCTCATCCGCGCCCTGTTCGTTGACGACATGTTCACCTTGGTAGTAGCGGCGCTTCACAACGCCATTCGGTTTTACTTCACTCAGTCGCCCCAAGGGGTCGTATTGGTAGCCACATTCCTGATCTTCTCGACTGGCGCGGCTTAACTGCCCATCGGCGTTCCAGTGCAACAGACGTCCTTGCCCATCGCGTATCAACCGGCCATCCGCATCGTATTCCAGCGTGAAGTCCCGCGGGGTCGGGTAGGAGTGACTGATCTTGACCGGCCGATCTGGCGCCACGGCCGCGTACGTGAACGTCATCTCGTTCTGAGTTCCATCGGTGTACACCGTGACCACCCGTTCATACCCATCCAGCGCATTCAACGTAAAGCGTTGTTGCCGTATCCGCTTGCCGGTTCGCGCGTCCACCGGCCCCTCGGGGCCGGACGCCGTGGTTTCCGTTAGACGTCCCCGGCAATCATACTGATAGGATTCCTCACTGAGCAGTTGGCCGTCGGCCTCCCAGCGGCGACGGGCGACCTGATCCAGGTTCGTCCAACCCAACGTCTGGGTCAGCTGACGCCGACCTGCCGGACTGATGCTGAGCCACTGGCGCGACACTTCGCGGCCGAAGGCGTCATACCCCACGGTCTGCTGCAGCGATTGGCCACTGCCGGTGTCCTCCGTCACCATCTGGCTGACCCGGCTGAAGGCATCGTAGGTCATGCGCATCGTGACCGTGTCAGCCTGCTGCTGGTCTGGCCGTCCCAGCGCATCGTACTCGGTCCGATGTTCAACGCCGTTGACGTCAGTAAACGTCAGCAGCAAGCCGTTCAACGAATTCTGCCAAGTGGTGGTGTTGCGTTTACCGTCTACGGTCCAGTGCTCTGCGGTCAGGCGACCACTGGCAGAGTAGGTCCACGCTAATTGCCCCAGTCCTCCCTGCGCTTCCACCAGTTGAGTTAGGCGAGGATGGTAGCGATAGGTGCTTTCCGGACTCCCATCATTCTGGGTCAATCCGATCAGCCGATTGTTCAGCAACGGCTCATAGCGGTAAGTCTGCATCCGGCCACTGGTACTCTCCCGAGAGACGGGTGGCACCTGCCCTTTGATATAGTGCAACTGGTCCAGCTGTCCACCCGCACTGCAAGTCAGCTGCCGCCCCAGCCCATCGAAGGTCTGCTCTCCCAGTAATACTGGGTCGCCGCCCGGCGGGGTGAGGGTCACGCTGATCGGGTGATCGCCGTCGCTGTGCGCCGCATACTCCCAGTTGACTTCGCTCCCGTCCGCCAGGGTCCGGCTCAGAATCCGGCCATGGGCATCGTAGCGGGTTTGGGTCGTCACCGATGCCTCGCCTGGCACGGTCACCCGATGGGTGATCGGCCGATGCCAACCGTCATGTGTCCATTCTTCAATACGCTGTGTGTCTCCCGTGGGAGAACGCAAGGTCACTTTGAGTACGTCGCCGGCTTTGTTATGAAGGATCTCGGTCTGCGCGCTGCGCTCTCCGTCGGCACTTGTGTGCCAACGCTGCGTGACCAGCGTCAGCGGATCAGATTGCGTGTGTTCGATCATCCGGTCCGGCCGTATCAGTTCGCTGACCTGACCCCAGGCATCAAAGCGGTATTCGGTGGTCAGGCTGATCGGAGTGTCCCGGTCCGCTCGCCAGTCCTGGGCGGTTTCACTCTCCAGCTGCCCTTCGTGATTGTAGGTGCCTCGCCAGATTTCCCGGAATGCCTCTCCGGTGATGTCCTCATCCCGACGCTCCTCGCGCACCCGCCGTCCGGCACCATCGAGGTAGATCCGCCGCTGCTGGCCCGTGATATCGGTTTCTTCCGCCATCACCGCTCGCAGACGTTCACGCCCCGCCGTGACATAACGGCACGTGGCGCTGGCTTCATAGGGGGTGCCGGGTGCCTCCATGCGACGGATTACCCGTCCGAGCTTGTCGTAGTCATAGGCGGTTTCCACCCCATTGACATTACGTTCGCGCATCGTCAGGCCGGTCAGGCTGTCACGGGTCGTGCTCTCGGTGGTGGCGGTACCGTCATGGCCGGTCACGGTGCTCTCGACCGTCAAGGTGGTACCGGCGAGGGTGTGGGTATAGTCGGTGGTGGTGGCCAGCTGGTTCAGTGTGGTGACCGCCTGCACGATCTGAGCATAGTGCGGGTTGTTCACATCGGTCTGATAGCGCTGAGTGGTGACGCCGAGCGGGCGGTCCCCCTCCGGCGTCACCACCACCGCGGCTTCTGAAACAGCCACCAGGAATGGGCGGTCATCACTCTGCCTCAGCGGCAGACGCTCATACCGGTAGTCGGTCCGGGTCGGCAGAGCGCCTCCGCTCTCACCGTCAGGAAGTGTGACGGGCATCCGGGTATGTGCTTGCAGCCAGCGAACAAAGAGGCCGTCATCATCCGGACAGCCCTCCGCGCCGCCCACCGGGTAATAGATCCAACGCTCGGTTCGTCCATCGGGATGGCACTGCGTCAGCGTGTTGCCGTAGTCGTCATAGCTCGTCTGCGTGATGTCTTCTCGAGACGGATCGCCCTCGTAACGGGTGACCCCCTTGACCGGCAGTTGACACCAGGCCGGTTGACGTTCCCAGCTCAGCGCGGGGTCGTCGCCATACGTGGTGAGCGTCCGCACGGTTTTACCCTGACGCCTCTTCACTTCTTCGGTCTGCAGGTGGAAACGATTCCAGGTGCGCTCAACCTCTGCCAGCGTGGCGCCAAGCGCATCTTTCAGGGTCTCGATGCTCTTGTATTGATAATCATCAGTGCGATACAGATTCTCTTCACCATCCCGCCAGCCGCCGGGCAACTCTGCGCCATATCCCAGGAAGTTGGCGTCACCCAGCTTGGTGTAAGTCCGGTAAATGGCCGGCTGACCCGCACCAGGGCTGTGGCGGTGAGACGTAACCCGGGGCAAATATGCCAGCGGCGCGCCAGGTGGCAACCGATGCCCCTCCGGCCCCGTGGCATAGAGAACTTCGTCCTCACTGCCAAGCGGCCCCGTCGCACCTATTGGAAACAACAGCCCTTCATGCGGGTCGTAACGAAAGGTCCAGCGGCTATCCCTATCCGGCAAGATGAGTGCGGTCAGTTGATCGCCGCTCAGTTGCAGAGTAAAGGTGCAGGCTTGGGCGCTGTCAGGAAAGAGATGCAGGTAAACTTCATCGCCGTTCTCTGACTGGTCCCGACGCAGCAGCACACGCCGCTCATCCCGGACCTCGGTCAGGGCATACTGACCACTGCCGTGGGGCCGCCAGGACAGGAAAGCCTGACGCCCCTCTGGTGAGCGCACCTCCTCCGGCAGGGCCAGGCTACCGCCATCCTGCCTCACCAGCCACTGGGTGTCGCCGTCCTTGGACTCGATACGAAAGCGCTGTCCCGCCACGCCTTCCTGAATCACACGGAAGGTCTTGAGCTTTTGGTCACGGAATACCAACTCACCACCGTCAGAGAACTCCGACTTATCACGATCGAGGCTGAAGCTCTCGCCCGTTGTCAGCCGTAAGCTACCCGCCGCCAGGTCCAACCGGGAAAGCTCCATGCTCCAGCCACGGCCGAAGCCATAGTCAGTGTGAGACGCCAGCGGGCTGAACGACAGCGCCGGCGTCACGACAGGCCCCGCGAGGTTGTTGGCCTGCAGGCCGGGCAGCGTGAAGTGCAGCGTAAACTGGCCGGTGCGAGCGTCCACACCGGTATTGCCGTGACTGAGAAAGTTGCCAGCTTGGGAATACAGGCCGCCAGCGATCAGCCGTGCCGAGGCAGGAGAAATCTCATTCATTACAGACTCCCAATAGGGGATGGCGAAGGGCAATCAGGGGGGGCAAGTTGACTGTTAATACAGTTCCAGTGCCAAACGACCTGTCGGCGTACCGTCTTGAAACCGCACCCGGAAGCGATGGTCATTGCCATACATGTCGATCGCGGTTATCACGCAAGGGCCGCCCTGACCAATGGCACTGTCACGGTCGTAGGGAATGTTGTTGCTGCCCTGCAGCACGATCGTGATATGGCCACTGCGCGGACGCACCGCTGTCGGGGTCGGCTGGAACTGGCTCCCCAATCGGATGGCGGGGTTGTAATGGAATTCCGATTGGCCGGGTGCGGCATAGCCTACATGCGAAGCTCGGGTCTCGCTTGGGTCGCGATCCGCCCACTGGATCATCCCCGCCGGTTGCATCTCGGCCGACCGAAAGGTCACGACCGGCAGCTGCATGTTGCGACCCGCCAGGGAGTATTCCCAGATGAACAGGTCGCTGCTCCCGTTACCGCCGACAAGGGTACGATCGAAGGTGTAATGCTCAGGAGCGAAGAATTGTGGAATAGGCGCTGCCGTGATACCTACGGATGTCTTAAAACTCGGGTCTTCGACGGTATTGTAGACGTAGCTCTCATTGTCCATATGACGCGTCACCCGCGCATACAGCGTTTCCTGACTACCCTCTGGGGCGCGACTCATCACATAGAAGGTTTTCTCAAAAAACGTAACATCGCCATCCGCCACTCCAGCCGATGTGCCGCCTTCCTCATTTTTGTTCGGGGCGGGATCAGCAGTCGACGGATAGTAGGAGTAATTGTTTCGGGTAGCGCTGGCAAACCAGTGGGCCGTGCCATTGTCCTCTACCGGTAGCGGCGAAAACTGGCCAGTGTTGTTCCGGACGGACAGGCAGAGGCTCTCCTGTTCCTGACGGCTGATGACTTTCCCCGTCCTGGCTTGAATCGTCAGGGTTACCGCAATTTGTTGGCGAGCGTTGGGATAGAGTTGCGGGGATGCCGAGGTGAGGGCAATTTCAAAACGGCTTAACCAGTCTGTTAGAGGGGGCTTTTGATGGGCGATAGTCATTTAAATTCCTTTTATAAATGTTACCAAGAACAAACAGGTAGCCTTAAGGCGGAAATAGCCTACGAGACCGCATCGATATGGCATCGATAATTATAAGATCACTGTCTTAGAGTGTTTGTACGGGACATAAAAGCGCAGGCACATAGAGTTTGTATGCGCTTTCAATTTTTACATGCTACCTAATCACTAATGTTGTGGGCCTGATAATAAGCTTGAACATGCCGGAGTATATTTCAGCCACTATGACTTCACCTGTGCGAATTGGATCCTAGTTGAATAACAAGTGATAGCAAGCGCCCGGCTCATAATATTTGACTCTTGAGGCGAGTGTTTCTAGCAGCAAAAGATATAAGTAGAGCGGTGCGCAGAGGTAAAGTGCGCGCCTTATCTCCATCTATTGACGTTTGGCCGTCGGCAACTTCCGACGAGTTACTTGCGGGCTCGTAAATTCAATAAGGAAAGGCCAGATGAGCATGGCAGACTGCTTTAGATCGCTGTTCGAAGCCAATCGCGTCTGAAAAAGGGGGGCTGGTGCAGGTTTTTTTGTGTAGCCGAGTGCTGACGCCGGGGTAATGCGTCTTGCTCTATCAGGTTAATGTGGTATTTCGACGAGCACGCCCGTGTGTTTCTCCAGCAAGATACCTTTATCTGACAGTTCTCGCACCGCTCGGTGCGAGGCGGCGTAGCCGTCCAGCGTGACGCCTGTCGGAGGGGGTGTGCGACCTTGGGTCTTCAACGTCTTGGAGTGAAGGCCTTGGTGGCTCCACAACGACTCGCCTGGAGTGGCTGGCTAGGCTAAGGAGCTCAATCGTGCTGACAACGCGAATCATCGTATCAAGTCATTCCTATGACAAGTTACAAAAAAGTGTGATGGTTAAGTGATAAATGTGAGCGCACTCCATAAAGAACAGTTTCGGACAAGCAGGGTGGAGCAGTTGTCCCAATTGATCATGCATGCGTATGTGTTTGATACAGCACATATTAATGCTACTTATTGCTTTCGGTGACGGTGGTGTTTCGTGCAGGGTAGTGATCTTGTTTAAAAAAACAGCGACAAGGAATGGCGGTCGCTGGTGGATGATACTAATGTTCGTAACCTCGGTTGGCATACACCCGAGCTGGCCGATCAGACCTCTAACATCGGTAAAGAAAAGGAGTTCCCCATGACTGATAATACCGTACCAAATGCACTATCCCCCTGGCCCCAGCCCCTGCCGACGAATGAAGAAGAAGCTAAAAAATGGCTGGAAAACATTAGGCCACAGTCCACGCGCGGCCCGGCCACAACGCTGAGTTATTTACTGTTGGAAACGGAGGCGTTCCAGGGGCAACAGAATGCAACCGCCCGATTGTACAACAACGCGAAGGAACTGAATGACGGGAGCATATATTATTCCGGTCAGGTCTCACGTTTTATTGTGACACTGCGGGCGCATGATGCAGATGGGCAAGTGACTGAGTTGCCTGCTAATGCAAAGGTTGAAATTATTCCTTACACCGCTCTGGCCGGGCGCTGGCCGCCAGTGACGAAAGAGTGGGAAATCACCCGTTACCAGCGGTTTGATGAAAGCCTGACGCTGGAAGAAGAAATGACTTCAGGTACGGGAGAAGACTGTGCGAGTGTCCAGTGCCCAGCTCCGGAGGTCAGCCCGGGCCAGGCTTCCGAGGTATATTTTCAACCACCCTCATCACCGGTCTGGACGTGCTTACTGTCTCCGGACGGCGGCGAGGTGCTTTATCAGCAATTTAATGTCTATCTATGCAATCAGGGCAATATCGGAGGGCGGGTTGACCGCTTTGCAGTGAAGGTGAGTTTTAATGGGGTGGAGTTCCGGACCAATTACCCGGAGGTGCCTTACGGCGGCGCCGGACAGGCCGGGCGTTTTAACAGCTGTGTCCAGCTGCGCTCGGTCAATCAGCCTAACTATGTTAAGGGGAACGGGTTAGTAGAGCGCAACGTGTTGGTACACAGTGACCAAGACACTTGGGACCTTCGGATAGAGCAAGTTAAAAATTATTATATTTCTTTGCAACTCCCTGGTACGCTTAGACCCGTCCCCGTCTATCAAGCTTACATGCATAATAATAATTTGTTACTGTCGACGGGGTATATGGGGAAAAAAAGTGGAAGTATGATGATGAACCTTTCAACTGGCTTTAGAGGTCCGGTTAGCAATTATGTGAATTGCCATTATGAGGGGAATGATCCCGAAGCGGCGCGTATGCTATACTTGATGCGAACTTACGGTGCTCGTCAGCCGAGCAACAATGAAATGACAGTGGTATTTGCCATTCGCGCGAAAGGGAATGCCTCTGGGATAGGAACAACTCGCCGGGACGCGAAAATTGATGTAGTCGATGGTTGCGGGAATTGGATTACTTTGGATGTGAAGCTTGATATTAACAGTAACGATGAGGAGCATATGATAAGGATTGACACTCTCAGGCAATAAAAATTTCGACGCTGCTTTGCCGCGGGATGGCTTTTGCGAAAGTGATTGCTCATCCTTCACAAAGTAATACCGCCGACAAGGTATCGTCATATTTTATACCAGATTCGGTAATGGCGTCAGATAGCAAGTCATCGCCAAAAACTGGTTTTTTTGAACACTCAGTGTGCACTTTTTATAACTTATCACAGGAGTGGTATTCGTTCCCGTGCCACTGTTGAGATGAGTGTTGAAAATGCAGGAAGTGAATTTATAGAGGAGAGTACAAACAACGACTCCTTACACAGTGGCGAATCAGATAGTAATTGCCCGCTCCAAATGAGCATCTTCGGATATCCAAGATGGCGGGAATCATAAGTACCTAAGGTGATTTAATTACTAATGAGTGCTGACGTTTTCGTAAAAAAGACGGCAGTGCCGTTCCACTGTGTCCAGTAATAAGCACTATAAGTCATTGGATTTTAGTTTTCGAGCAAAGCTCATTTTTCCCCACAAGAGCAAGCGGAAGAAGGGGGGGGTGTAATTGTTCATGTAGGCTGGTATATTGCTGTTTGTAACAGTTGTGGCATACAGCCTGAGCAGTTTTTGTTGAAGGGTTTTAGCCAAGCCGAAGGGGCAATTTTCTCAAGTGTTTGAGACAGCTGAAATATATTTTTTGGGTCAGAGCAATAGACTCACCCAGAGTTCAAAAAATTGAATCGTTTGCCATGATCTACTTTCCAGAGACGGTAATAACTCCCCCCCAAAAAGCACGGGAGAGAATGATTTAGAAGCCTGCCTTAAAACTGGAACGAAAAATACTCTGGGCATTGTCCCATCACTGTTATTCTCAATCACGAGGTCAGATGTTCAAGGCGCCTGACCTCGCGTCATACTGTGAATGGTGAGCGGACATTGCCCAGGCAATTCGCTCCAGTTTATTGGCCAAAGCGCATGTCTCTACATTCGAGTGTCGTCGCTGGAGCAATAAGCGTACCCAATTGGCCAGCCCCCGTTTTGAGTCTCCAGCTCCTGAATGTAAACCCTGGTGCACCGAAATCTCGCATGCTGATCCTCTTCAAGTTGGGGCCGCCGTCGATGCTGTACTGCTTGAGTACCAAGCCGATGGAGGCCGAAATTTCGACCTCCGAACTGTTTATCATCACCCATTTCGACAACTAGCAGGCTGGGGGGGCGGGCTGACTCCGAGCATACTCAACAAACGACTGCCGGATCATCGTCAGCCAGTTGGCCAGCCATCTCTTTATCCAACTAAGTGATTTACTCATCCAGAGTAACGAGGGACTGCGCTGCATTCACTGATTCTTGAAAAGCGCGGCCAACTGTTGGAGGCGCAATTGGTGTTGCAGATGCTCCAGCTGGAAATCCAGGAGCTCAAGGCTTTGTTCAGGCAAAAGGATCGGGATATCGAAATCCTAAAAAAACGCCTCCCCGGCGCTAGAACGAGCACGGCATTGGGAGCGTTCTATCGGCGTCTCGCGATTTTAACCAGCAAAGCAAAGGCGACCACTGCGACTGCTCGAAAGATCGCGATCCTGTTCTATAACGCCATGCGTTTCGGCATGAAATATCAAGACCCGGAGGCCGATCACTATGAGCAAAAATATCGGGAGCGAGTAGTGAAAGGTCTACACCGACGCGCTGCCGAATTTGGCTTTACGCTTCAGCCGGCTGAAGGTGTTTCTTAAGGACATCGTGTCGGAAGGTACATAGCGCGAAGTTTGATGCGCGAAGCCGGCATCTCCAGCCGTGAGCGCAGGCGTCACAAGTACAAATCATCCGGCGTGGAAACGCTGGTGGCACACATGTACTCAAGAGCCAGATTGATGTCACTGCGATCAACGAGGTGTGGCGACGTGACGTACATCAAGGTCGGTACACGGTGTATGTATTTCGCCGCGGTTCAGGATCTGTTCGCCCGCCGATCGTGGGTTGGTCGTTTTCGATGATCTCCGATGCCTCGCTGACCTGCGAGGCCCTGTGAATGGACGTCGAACTGCGAGGTCGACCCAAAGATGTTCTTTTTCACTCGGATCAAGGCTGTCAGTACACCAGCCATAAGTTCAGGAATGAACTGCTCAGGCATGGCCATCGGCAAAGCATGAGTCGTAAAGGCGAGTGCTGGGATACTCAGTTCACTATGCTTAAGGAGCGACAGCCCAATCTGACCCGTGCTGGGATTGGCCAATAGAGTGCCTTTGCGTTGACCTGTCGGTTGGACGCTGATGTTCCCTGGCATTGCCGGGTCCTGCGTCTGCGACCTGATAGGAGCCTTGTACTGCATCTTGAGTGTCCTGTCCTGCGTATGGGGTTAACGCTCCGATGGAACGTTTCTTCGAAAGCCTGAAGTCAGAGTGAGTGCCTGAAACGGGCTACAGCTCGGAGCATAAGGCCCAGGTGGATGTGCAGCGCTACGTGATGTGCTACAACAATGTCAGGCTCGATAGCTACAACGATTACCGATCGCCGGTAGCTACGGAGAAACTGGAGGCGTGAAAACCTTAACTGGTGTCCAGAATTACTTGACCAGTTCATATCAAATTAATGTCGGACTTAAAATCCCATGTGTTTAAAAGGATTTATATGACTTGTTTGCGAGGGCGGATGCCATATTCGCCGCGTACAAACGACTTGCCAAGGAGGTGTTGCTCCCTTGGTAAGTCGAAGAAGAGCGGGGCAAGATCTGATACCGATTTTGATACCAGGGACCGCTTAAAGATGCATTCTCGTGCGATCCTGTGTGAGCTAACCCATTGATTTTCCTACGCTTGTGACCGCATCACAATGCATCCAAGATCGCATCGTGATGTTAGCTGTGGAGATCAATTACTTTACCTATCAAGGGGTTGCGAGCATCGTGTTGGCTCTTGGGCCATTCCCGGGGCAGTTTGGAGCGTTTCCATTTCGCCCCGGTCATCGCCAGAGTCGAGCCAGCGAGCATAAGTAGACAGCAACATCTGGACGCTATGGCCAAGTTGCTGGGCAATAAAGGTGGGAGGTCATGTTGGAATTTGGCGCGCATTGTCGCATATGTGCGCCGGCAGTTGTATGACGGCGAGCCACGGATTTTTCATCCAGGCGGCTCAGCGCCAGCCGTTGTAAAAGTCGCCGCTGCGGATTTGTCCCGGGCAATGCGACTTAGGTCGTGGCACCGTGGGCGGACACATTTTCACAAATCGGAGTTAACCTTTGGTTACAAACTGTGGCTAAAATGCCGACCAGTTGCCACATGCCATCATTGGCATGGGCTCAGGGACGTGCCTTCAGGACCTCTTATCGCTTTCGGACGCTGCACATGACCCCTCGGCCCAGGTGGCCCACATGGGGGCGCAGTATGTTCTCTTCTGACATGTGACGATTTCCGTGAAACTCATCATTGCCGCTGTTTACGTTTTATCCATTGCGTATGTGCACCTGCGTGGTCGCGTGCGCCATAAACTGGGCCGTCAGCTGAGTGATCACTCGACGTTCCTGGCCCCGATCAACTGCTTCCTTTATCTGTTCTCGAAGATCCCCAACCGCCCGTACCTCGATCCGGCCGACTTTCCCGACCTGAGCCCGTTGCAGGCCCACTGGGAAGAAATCCGCGCCGAGGGCCAGAGCCTGCTCAGGGCCGGGGAGATCAAGCGTTCGGAGCAGTACGACGACGTCGGCTTCAACTCGTTCTTCAAGACCGGCTGGAAGCGCTTCTACCTCAAGTGGTACGGCGACAGCCATCCTTCGGCGATGAAGCTGTGCCCGCGGACCACCGAGCTGGTGCAGAGCATCGGCTCGATCAAGGCGGCGATGTTCGCCGAACTGCCGCCGGGCTCGAAGCTGGTGCGCCACCGCGACCCTTATGCCGGTTCCTACCGTTACCACCTGGGCCTGGAAACGCCCAACAGCGCCGGTTGCTACATCAATGTCGATGGTGAGAAGTATCACTGGCGCGACGGCGAAGCGGTGATGTTCGACGAGACCTACATCCACTACGCGGAAAACACCACCGAGCAGAACCGCATCATCCTGTTCTGTGACGTCGAGCGGCCGATGAAGTACCGCTGGGCCGCCGCTTTCAACCGCTGGTTCAGCCGCACCGTGATGGCCGCCGCCGGTGCGCCCAACGATGCCGGCGACCGCACCGGGGGCCTGAACCGCGCCTTCACCAAGCTGTACAAGATCCGCCTGCGCGGTAAAGAGCTGAAAAAGCGCAACCGCAAGCTTTATTACCTGGAAAAGTGGGCGATCTTCGCTGCGCTGTTGCTGCTGTTCATCTTCATCTGATTCGCCGCCCGGCGAATCGCTGATCGCGGGCAAGCCTCGCTCCTGCAGGGGTTCTGCAGGAACGAGGCTTGCCCGCCATCATTTTCTCAAGGCTTGTCCGCCCCCAATTGCTGCCACATCTTCGCGGTGATCCGCTGCCGATGGGCGTAGCCGTGCCACGGATCCTCGGTCAAGGCCTCCAGGCGCTGACTCAGGTTCGCCACATTCCACTGCTGGGCATGCCGGACATCGCCCAGTTCATCCCGGGCGATAGGCACCGAGACCGGCAGTCCCGGGCGCGCCCGTACCGAATAGGCGGCCACGGTGCTGGCGCCGCGGGTGTTGCGCAGGTAATCGACGAAGATCCTGCCGACCCGGTTTTTCGGGCCCATGGTCGCGGTGATGCGTTCCGGCAACTGCTGCGCCATGAACTGCGCGACGGCCTTGGCGAAGCCCTTGACCGTTTCCCAGTCGGCCTTGCGCGCCAGCGGCACGATCAGGTGCATGCCTTTGCCGCCGCTGGTTTTCAGGAAGGCCTGCAAGCCCAGCTCATCGAGCACCGACAGGGTCAGTTGGGTGGCTTCCAGCATGCTTTTCCAGGGCAGGGCCGGGTCCGGGTCGAGGTCGAGCACGAACAGGTCCGGGGTTTCAATCTGATCGTGAGTCGCGCCCCAGGTGTGCAGCTCGATGGTGCCCATCTGCACCGCGCCGATCAGCGCCGAAGTACTGTCGATTTCCATCAGTCGCGCGTGGCCGGGGTCCAGCGCCGGGTCGAGGTGACGGATATTGGGAATGGCCAGGCGCTCGGCATGTTTCTGGAAAAACTGCTCGCCTTCCACTCCCTCAGGCGCCCGCAGCAACGACACCGGCCGGTCGCGCAGGTGCGGCAGGATCTGCTCGTCGATGCTGGCGTAGAACTGCGCCAGTTGCAATTTGGTGGTGCCGGACTGCTGGTCGATGACTCGTTCCGGATGGGTGATCCTGACCCCGGCGACGCTGTGGGCGGCCGACTTATCCGAACGGGCGGGCGTGCTCCGGCTGCGGGTCTCGACGGTCTTGGAGGTCTGTGGCCGCTCGCGAACGATTTCGCTGGCCGGCTTATCGCTGCGCAGGGCGATGAAGGCAGCCTGGCGCACCACCTGTTCGCGGGTCCACTCGGCGAACTCGGCTTCGGCCACCAGTTGCGGTTCGATCCAGTGCACGCCGCAGGCCTGGGCCGCGGTCAGGGGCTTGGCCAGGGGCGATGAATCCCGCTCAAGTTCCTGCATCCGCTCATACAGCTGCTTCAAGGTCTGTTGGTCGAAACCGGTGCCGACCCGGCCGGCGTACACCAGCCCGCTCGCGTCGTTGACCCCCAGCAGCAGGGCGCCAAAACCGCTGCGCGAACCTTGCGGACGGGTGTAGCCGACCACCACGAACTCCTGGCGCAGCCGGCATTTGAGCTTGATCCAGTCGGCGCTGCGGCGCGACACATAGGGGCTGCCGGCCCGCTTGCCGATGACCCCCTCGAGGGACAGGGCACAGGCGCTTTCGAGGATGTCCTGGTGATGGGCGGCAAAGGCTTCGGAAAAGCGCAGGACCTTGCTCGATTTGCGCCCGAGCACCTGCTTGAGCGCCTGACGGCGTTCTTCCAGCGGCGTTTCGCGCAGGTCCTCGCCCTGCAGAAAGGGCGCATCGAACAGGTAATAGATGATGTCCACGCTGCGGCCGATATCGAAGGCGTTCTGCAATGCCTGGAAGTCCGGCAGGCCTTCGTCGTTGAGCACTACCATTTCACCGTCCAGCCAGCTGTCCTTGAGCTTCAGGGCGGCCAAGGCCTTGGCTTGTTGGGGTAGGCGGCTGGTCCAGTCGTGACCGTTGCGGGTCAGCAGGTGTACTTCGTCGCCCTGGATCCGCGCCAGGACCCGATAGCCGTCGAACTTGATCTCATAGCGCCAGTCGCCGCTGGGCGCCTTGTCCACCAGGGTCGCCAGTTGCGGCGCCAGGCTTCGCGGCAGGACCACGGTCTTTTTCCTTGGCGGCTTCTTCTCGGTTTTTTTCGCGGCCTGGGGCTTGGCGCCCACCGTGGCACCACTGAGCACGCTCCTGGGCAGGGCCTGGACCACGTCGTACTCGTCGCTCGGCCGCGCCTGGGCATCCTGCTCCTTGATCAGCAGCCACTGTTCCTTGTCGCCGCTGCCGCGCATATGGGTGCGCACCAGGGTCCAGTCGCCGCCGAGCTTCTCGCCGATCAGGGTGAACTTGAGCTTGCCCGCCCGGTAGCTGGCGTCGGGGTCGTCATGGGGTTGCCAGACGCCATGGTCCCAGACGATCACGTCGCCGGCGCCATATTGCCCGGCGGGGATGCTGCCTTCGAAATTGCCATAGCTCAGCGGGTGGTCTTCGACATGCACCGCCAGGCGTTTTTGCCTGGGGTCCAGGCTCGGGCCCTTGGGCACCGCCCAGCTTTTCAGGTTGCCGCCCAGTTCCAGGCGAAAGTCGTAGTGCAGGTTGCGCGCATCGTGCTTCTGGATCACGAAGCGCAGGGCCGAGGCGGCCTTGGCGGACTGGCCGGACTGGCCGGAGGGCTGGTCCGCCGCCGGCTCGGAAGTGATCGCGAAGTTGCGCTTGCGCTGGTATTCACTCAAGGATCTGGCCATGACCGACTACCTCGTGTGGCGAGCCGCGCGGTTCAGGCGCGGGAGCTCTTCGTGGTTTTCCTGGTCTTGCCGGGTTTGTCCGGGCTGGCGGGCGCCTTGCTCCTGGATCTGCTTCCCAGGCTGCGCTTGAGCATCTCGGTCAGGTCGATGACATCGGCGCTCTTGCGTTGCTCTTCGCCGGTGCTGCTTTCCACGTCCTCGATCTTGCCGGCCTGGGCCTTTTTCTCCACCAGGGCCATGATTTTGTCGGTGAAACTGTCGCGGTATTCCTCCGGCTGCCAGTCGGTGCTCATGTCCGCCACCAGGCGCTTGGCCATGTCCCGTTCGCCCTTGGTCAGGTCCGGCTGGGTCACCTCCGGCCCCAGGGCCAGTTCGTCGAGGCTGCGCACCTCGGCCGGCCAGCGCAGCATTACCAGCACCAGCGCCGACTCCAGCGGCATCAGCGCCGCCAGATGCTGGCGGGTGTGCAACACCACCAGGGCCAGGGCGACTTTCGAGGTGCTCTGCAGGGTTTCGCGCAGCAGCGCATAGACCTTGCCGCCACGCTTGTCCGGGGCCAGGAAGTAGGGGGTGTCGATGTTCTGCAGTGGGATCTGCTGGCTGTCGACGAAGGCGAAGATATCGATGGTCTGGGTCGACAGCGGGTGGGCCGAGCGGATCTCGTCCTCGCTGAGCAGCACATAGCGGCCTTTTTCGTAGGCCACGCCCTTGACGATATGTTCCTTGGTGACTTCCTTGCCGGTGACCTTGTTGATCCGCTTGTAACCCACCGGGTCCATGGTGCGCTGGTCCAGCCAGTCGAAGTCGACGCCCTGGGAAGAGGTCGCCGAGACCAGCGCCACCGGAATGTGAACCAGGCCGAAACTGATCGCGCCTTTCCAGATTGCCCGTGCCATGAGCCTGTCCCCGTATTGACTGTGGAATCGCTATGCAGCGACTGGTTTTCAGGTGACCCGTGGCGTGGCGCGAAAGTTTCCCCGGGGTGCCGGGCTGCAGGGGGCAAGCCGATAACTCGTGTTACATGTCTGGCGGATTATTTAATTAACAAGGCCGAACCTGCGACGTAGCCTGGACTCGAATGCGATAACTCGTCGCCATCCAAGAGGGTCGTCATGAACAGCCTGCTTCGCGGTCTTGCCGCTTTCGCATTGATGAGTTGGGCCAGCACCGCGGCGTTCGCCGCGCCCCAGGCGCACGCGGACAGCAGCCCGGCGCCCGCCATGCTGCTGGCGCAGAACCTGCCCGGCAGCAGTAACAACAATCCCTACAACAGCCCGATTCGCCGGGCCAACCCCAACAGCATGCAGGGCACCCAGCCGAGTGCCCCAGCTGTCCGTGGGGTTAATCCGGTACCGGTGCAACGCCCTCCGACCCTGGAGAACGGCGGCATCGGCAACGGTTACCCGCGCACCATCACCCAGCCACGGATCATCGATCCGACACCCGTGACCCCACCGCGTAACCAACAGCAGCGATAAACGCTGACCGCCCGAGGCCGATGCCGGCTCCGGGTGGAAACCTTTTTATCGACAGAAGGAATCGTGCATGTTGCGTAAAACCCTCTTGGCGACAGTCTGCGCCAGCCTTGTCCTGAGCAGCGCGCTACCGGCCGCGGCCGCCACCCGCCAACAGTTGCAGAGCGAGCAGGGCCCGCTGAGCGTGACCCCGGTGGTCGAGGGCCTGGATCATCCCTGGGCCCTGGCGTTCCTGCCGGACCGCCAGGGCATCCTGGTGACCGAACGGCCGGGCAACCTGCGGCTGGTCGGCACCGACGGCAAGCTCTCGGCGCCCCTGGGCGGCGTGCCGCAGGTCTGGGCCAAGGGCCAGGGCGGCTTGCTGGATGTGGTGCTGTCGCCGGACTTCAAGCAGGACCGCCTGGTCTACCTGTCCTATGCCGAAGGCGGCGGCGAGGGCGGCACGGCGGGGACGGCGGTGGGGCGAGGGCGGCTGTCCGAGGATCTGAAGACACTCAAGGATTTCCAGGTGATTTTCCGCCAGACGCCCAAGCTCTCCACCGGCAACCATTTCGGTTCGCGCCTGGTGTTCGACCGCGACGGCTACCTGTTCATCACCCTGGGGGAAAACAACGAGCGCCCGACCGCCCAGGACCTGGACAAGCTGCAGGGCAAGATCGTGCGCCTGTATCCGGACGGCCGGATCCCGCAGGACAACCCCTTCGTCGGCCAGCCGGGCGTGCGCCCGGAAATCTGGTCCTACGGCCACCGCAACCCCCAGGGCGCGGCGCTCAACCCCTGGAGCGGCACCCTGTGGGATAACGAGCACGGGCCCAAGGGCGGCGACGAAATCAACCTGATCGAGCGGGGCAAGAACTACGGCTGGCCCCTGGCGACCCACGGCATCAACTATTCCGGTGCGCCGATTCCCGAAGCCCAGGGCAAGACCGCTCCAGGCACCGTGGGGCCGCGGCATGTCTGGGAGAAGTCTCCCGCTATCAGCGGCATGGCCTTCTACGATGGCGACCGCTTCAAGGCCTGGCAACACAACCTGTTTATCGGCGCCCTGGCTTCCCAGGAACTGATCCGCCTGCAATTCGACGGCGACAAGGTGGGCCACGAAGAGCGCCTGCTGAGCGAACTCAAGGAGCGCATCCGCGACGTGCGCCAGGGGCCGGACGGTTATCTGTATGTGCTGACCGACGAGGACAAGGGCACGCTGTACAAGGTCGGCCTGGAATAATCCAGGCCCTCTTCTGTAGGAGCGAAGCTTGCTCGCGATAGCCGCGAAGCGGCGATTCATCCTGCCAACACGCGTTATCGTCGAGGATTTTTCGCGAGCAAGCTTCGCTCCTACAGAGGCACTGCGGCCGGGTAGAGGATCACCGCCGCCTGCAGCTTGCCGCTGCCGAAACGGCACATCTTGGCGAACTCACCGTGGCTCACCGGCAGGTGCTGGCAATCCATAGGCTGGCGATGCTGGCTGTGGTCGACATCGGGATCGTGCAGGTAGACGAACTCCTCATCGCAGTCGGTGACCATCACCCAATGCGGGGCCTTGGAGCGGGTCAGGCGGTAGCTGCTGATCAGCACCAGGGGCTGGCCGCCATCGGCCAGCAGCCTCGGCAGGTCCAGCGGGCCGCCCAGCACCTGCAAGACGTCGCTGCTATCCAGCTCTGCGCAGAACTCCTCGTGCACCAGGCGCATGACGTCTTTTTTATGCTCGTCGCGCACTCCGCCAAGAAACAGCGGCCCGCGGGTATTGACCTGCAGCCTCACCCTGAAGCCCCGGCGCCACGCGGCCAACGCCAGCCCCTGAGGGCTGCAGCCGCCATGCCCGGAGGTCATGAACACGGTGGTCGCCTCGCGCCACAGTTGCAGCTCTTCGCGTCGCTCCAGCGCCCGTCCGGGTTGCAGCGCGCCCATGGCCATCAACAGGCAGGCCGGGCCGCAGGTGAAATCGGTGGTTTGCTGGTAATAGGGCACGCTGATATTGCGGGTTTCGCGATGCTGCAGGATGCGCTTTTCCAGGCGCAGGGCATCGGCGTGATCCTCGTAGTAATCGTGCAGCACGGCGAAGCGCCGGTAGCCGCTGCGTTCGTACAGGGCGATAGCCGTCGGATTGTCGGCGCGCACCTCCAGCCGCAGGTAGGCGCAGTCGTGCTCCCGCGCGCAGGCCTCGATCCGCTCCAGCAGGCGCTTGCCCAGGCCCAGCCCGCGGGCCTCGACCGCGGTGGCGATGGAGTACAGGCGGGCCAGGGACGTACCGCGATGGAACAGCACCAGGGCGTAACCCAGCAACTGCTCCGCCTGCTCGGCGACGATCAGGCGCGCATGGGCGCGGCTGATCATCCACTGGAAGCTGCGCAGCGTCAGGCGATCGGTGGTGAAACACTGCTGTTCCAGTCGCACTAACGCGGGCAAATCCTCAGGTGTGGCAATGCGAAAGACAAGATCCATATAACCGCCGTAAAAGTTGCGTAACGAAACGAGACTTTCAGAAAAGTTCGTGCTTAATAGAAAAGGTCTTGTTCTTAAGCGGATCAAACATTATGTCAGCGGTACAAGGTCATTGGCGTGGAGTATCCGAGCAAAGTCTGCCGGCGACAATAACGCCGGTTAATTATTTTTCAGCGGTGAATGAAACCTCCAGTCAGTTGGTGATTATTGTCGAGCGCAAGGAAGACTGGGCTTCCTACTTCCCCAGCGAAGACATCCTCAGCGCCCAGGAGTACCTGGAACAGACCCGCGAAACCCAGCCCGGCAAGCGGGTCCAGGTGATCAACCTGTGCCGCAGCTACAAGTACCTGGGCCACGGTTACTACTGCTCGCTGCTGGCCGAGGCGCGGGGGCACAAGGTGATTCCCTCGGTGCGCACCATCAGCGAACTGACCCGCAAGTCGCTCTACGGGCTGGCCCTGGACGACCTGGATAAAACCCTGGAAAAGGCCCTGAGCAATCATCTTTACAGCGATACCGAAGGTTTTACCCTGACCCTGTACTTCGGCAAGACCCATATCGAACCGTTGCAGGAATTGGCCCGCCAGTTATTCGAAGTTTTCCCCTGTCCGATATTGCTGGTGGACTTCAAGCGAACTAACGGTTGGCATATAGAAGGCGTGAAGTCCGGTGCCTTACATAAGTTGCGTGAAGATCAGGAAGATCAATTCGCCCACTCCCTGGACAGTTTCAGTCGCAAGATCTGGCGCGTGCCGCGCTCGAAAAGATTGGCCCGTTATGACCTGGCCATTCTGCATGACCCCCAGGAAGCCTTGCCGCCTTCCAACGCCCGGGCGCTGGAGAACTTTGTCCGGGTCGGCAAGGGCCTGGGCATCGACGTCGAGCTGATCGAGAAGAAGGATTACCCGCGGATCGCCGAATACGACGCCTTGCTGATCCGCGAGACCACCAGCGTCGACAACCACACCTACCGCTTCGCCAAGAAGGCCGAAAGCGAGGGCCTGGTGGTGATGGACGACCCGACCTCGATCCTGCGCTGCACCAACAAGGTCTACCTGACCGATCTGCTGAAAAGCCATCAGCTGGGCATGCCCGCCACCGAGATTCTCTACAAGGAGCGACCGGAAGATTTCGAGCGGGTCGGCGAACGCCTGGGCTTCCCGCTGGTGCTGAAGATTCCCGACGGTTGTTTCTCCCGTGGGGTGATCAAGGTCGAGAGCCAGCAGGCGCTGCTGGAGGCCACCGCCGAGCTGTTCGAGCATTCGGTGTTGCTGCTGGCCCAGGAGTTCTTCTACACCGAGTACGACTGGCGCATCGGCGTGCTCAACCGCAAGCCGATCTTTGCCTGTCAGTACTTCATGTCCAAGGGCCATTGGCAGATCTACAACCACAAGGCCAAGGGCCAGGACATCAACGGCGAATGCCGCACCCTGGCGATCCACGAGGCGCCGCGGGCGGTGGTGGAGCTGGCGGTGAAGACCGCCAACCTGATCGGCGACGGCCTGTACGGCGTCGACCTGAAACAGTCCGGCGACAAGGTGGTGGTGATCGAAGTCAACGACAACCCCAACCTGGACGCCGGTATCGAAGATGCCTACCTGCGCGACGACCTGTATTCCCTGGTGCTCGAGGAGTTCGTCCGCCGCCTGGAGCTCAAGCGCCGCGGACAGGCCTGGTGAACGGCCGATGATCAAGAGCTATCAGCTGAGCCAGGGCCGCCTGCTGGCGGTGGAGCGTCTGGACGCCGAGGTGATGCTGTTCAGCAACCCGGACCCCGCCGAACGCGATCTGCTGCGCACCGGCTTCAAGCTCGACGAGCATGCCCTGGCCTCGGCCCTGGACCCGGACGAGGTGTCGCGCATCGAATTCCACCCGGACAACCTGTTCCTGATCTGGAAGCGCCCGGAGAACTATTCCGGCGGCGGCAGCCTGTCGTTCGAGGTGTCGTCCTGCGGCCTGCTGTTTTCCCCGCAACGGCTGCTGGTGATCGCCCATGACGACAGCCAGCTCAGCGGCCTGGGCGCGCGCCAGGCCTTGAATAGCCCCCTGGATGTGCTGCTGGACCTGCTGTCCAACAACATCCATCACTACCTGGGGCACCTCAAGGTGATCAAGATGGTCGCCCGGGAGTTGCAGCAGCAGTTCAACGACTCGATGGAAAACCGCCACCTGATCCAGATGTTCAACCTCAGTGAAAGCCTGATCTATTACATCAATGCCATTCACAGCAACGGCGCGGTGCTGACCCGCTTGCGCAACCACGCCGAGAAGGCGCATTTCAGCGCCGAGGCCATCGGCCTGATCGACGACCTGATCATCGAAAACAACCAGTGCTACAAGCAGGCGGAGATCTATTCGACGGTGTTTTCCGGGCTGATCGACGCGCGCGGCAACCTGATGAACAACAACATGAACAGCCTGTTGCGCAAACTGACGTTGATCAACGTGGTGTTCCTGCCGCTGAATCTGATCGCCAGCATCGGTGGCATGTCCGAATTCAGCATGATGACCGCCGGCACCCCCTGGTGGATCGCCTACCCGCTGTTCCTCGTGGCGATGCTGCTGGCGGCAGGGGGGATGGTGCTCGGTCTCAGGCGCCTGGCCGGCGGCAGCGGCAAGTGCGCCTGAGCCTTCAGGCCGGTTGCAGGGTCAGCACTTCATAGCCGTCGCGGGTCACCGCCACCGTATGTTCCCACTGCGCCGACAGGCGGTTGTCGCGGGTGACCACGGTCCAGCCGTCTTTCAGGCCGCGCACCCGGGCGCTGCCCTGGTTGATCATCGGCTCGATGGTGAACACCATGCCTTCGCGCAGCTCCAGGCCGGTGCCGGGGCGACCGAAATGCAGGATCTGCGGCTCTTCATGCATCTGCCGGCCGATACCGTGGCCGCAATACTCGCGGACCACGCTGTAGCCCTGGGTTTCCGCGTGTTTCTGGATGGCGTGGCCGATATCGCCAAGGCGCGCGCCGGGGCGGACCACCTTGATGCCTTGCCACATCGCCTCGAAGGTGGTGCTGACCAGATGCTGGGCCTTGGGGCTGACGTTGCCGACCAGGTACATCTTGCTGGAGTCGGCGATAAAGCCGTTCTTTTCCAGGGTGATGTCGATGTTGATGATGTCGCCGTCCTTGAGAATGGCCTGCTCATGGGGCATGCCATGGCACACCACCTCGTTGATCGAGGTGTTGATCGAGTAGGGGTAGTTGTACTGGCCCTTGCTGGCCGGGCGGGCGCCCAGGTCGTGGCGAATGAAGCGCTCCACCGCGGTGTCCAGCTCCATGGTGGAAAGGCCGGGCGCGACCAGGTCGTCGAGAAAGGTGAACACCGTCGCCAGCAGGCGCCCGGACTCACGCATCAGCGCCAGTTGTTGCGGGGTCTTGATCAGGGCCTGGGTCATTCGCTGCGCCCCCGGATCAGGTCGCTCTTGTTCAGCAGCAGTTTGTTGATCAGGTCGTTGTAGGCCAGGTGCGGATTGAGCTCGGCCAGCAGGCCAATCTTGATCCAGAACTCGGCCTGGGCGTTGATGGAGCGATCCATGGCGTCGCTGGCGACGCGGACCTGTTCATGCAGCTGATCTGAAATCTTGACGATGCCCACGGGGTTTCTGTCCTGGTAAATATACGAAGCATATACGTTTCATATATTCGTCGGCAAACGACAATCGCTCGATCGGGCTCAAGCCTGCTGGCGGGCAGGGCGGGCGGACCGGCGTTGACGAAGGCCGCGAACCACCAGATACAACAGCGGACCGATGGAGACGAACACCGCTGTCAGCAGCAGATACGGCAGCACCGACAGCGCGGACTGGCCACGGGAGCGGGCGTCCTTGTACATCCAGATACCGGCCAGGGTCGCCAGCAGGTACAGGTCGATCACCACCTGCGCGGTGTCGGGGCGGGACATCAGGCTGAGGCCAAACTCGATCAGCGATTGTTCCGCCTGCAGCATCACCGCGAAGGTGTAGCCGGCAAAGGCGATCAGGGCAATCAACGGCAATCCGACAGACTTCATGGGTTCCTTCCTTGGTGGCTGAATGAGGGCTGAGAAGCGAGCCGCGAGTAGCGCAGGCAGCGGCCGCCTCAAAGAATTGGCCATTGACTTGCCAGCAGCGCGCCGGTTAATTTCCTGGCCATGACTTTTTCCGCATTGCGTTCCCAGCCAAGCATTATTACCGCCATTCCTGATTGGCGGGCTTGCTGACGACTGCACCCAACCCGCCCTAGAGGCGGGTTTTTTTCTTTCTGTCTCCGGGGCCTTCAACACAGCCAGGAGAGCCGTATGAACCATCCCGCCGAGCCCGACACGCAACTGGACCTGCTTGAGCACTACGTGAAGAAGATTCTCGCGGCGCCGGTCTACGACCTGGCGGTGCGTACGCCATTGCAACCGGCGCCGGCCTTGTCGGCGGCGCTGGGCAACCAGGTGCTGCTCAAGCGCGAGGACCTGCAACCGACCTTTTCCTTCAAGATCCGCGGTGCCTACAACAAGCTGGTGCAGCTCAGTGACGAGCAGAAGCGTCGTGGGGTAATCACCGCATCCGCCGGCAATCACGCCCAGGGCGTGGCGTTGGCGGCGCGGGAACTGGGGATCAAGGCGACCATCGTCATGCCTTCCACCACGCCGCAGCTGAAAGTGCAGGGCGTCAGCAGCCGTGGCGCCGAGGCGGTGCTGCATGGCGAGAGTTTTCCCTTTGCCCTGGCCCATGCCCTGCAACTGGCCGAGAGCAGCGGCCAGACCTTCGTCTCGCCCTTCGACGACCCGGACGTGATCGCCGGCCAGGGCACGGTGGGCATGGAGATTTTGCGTCAGCACTCCGGACGCCTGGATGCGATCTTCGTCCCGGTGGGCGGTGGCGGATTAATCGCCGGCATCGCCGCCTATGTGAAATACCTGCGGCCCGAGGTGCGCATCGTCGGCGTCGAGTCCGAGCACTCCAACTGCCTGCAGCAGGCGTTGCACGCCGGGGAAAGGGTGCTGCTGCCCAGTGTCGGCACCTTCGCTGACGGCGTTGCCGTGGCGCAGGTTGGTGCCCATTGTTTCGAGCTGTGCCGAGTGCTGGTCGATGAGGTGCTTACGGTGAGCAACGACGAACTCTGCTGCGCGATGAAGGACATCTATGACGACACCCGTTCCATCACCGAGCCGTCGGGGGCGCTGGCGGTGGCCGGGATCAAGCAGTACGTGGCCCGCAGCGGCGTGCAGGGTGAAACCCTGGTGGCCATCGATTCCGGAGCCAATATCAACTTCGATCGCCTGGGGCAGGTGGCCGAGCGCGCGGCCTTGGGAGCTGGTGCATTGGCGTGAGGCTGACGGGTGTCATGTAGCCGCTGGCGAAGCCTGCGCACGAGCGCGAAGCGCTCGCCAGCCGAACCACTGCTGCACCGCGTTGCCTGGCCTGGCGGCTACATCACCTGCGATGTAGCCGCTGCGAAGGCAGGGTTATTCCGCGCGGGCCTTTTCGACTTTATCGGAGGCGGACCACAGGCGGTAGCGCACTTCGATGTCCTTGGGGGCGTAGATCACGATCGGCAGCTTGCTGTTGTAGCGCAGCACGAAGCCTTCGCCGACCACCGGCACGAAGGCCTGCTTGCTGGTGCCTTCGGGGCAGGCCATCAGGGTGCTCATCGGGCCGCTGACCTTGTCCAGGCGGTAGTAGGGGTAACCCCAGCCATCGAGGTTCTTCTCTTCCAGGGTGCCGCCCAGGCGCTGACGGTTGCAGTCGACGGTCAGGGTCTTGCCGGCCAGCACCTCGACCTTGAACTCCTCTTCCTTGGCCTGCTTGGGCAGATGGATCACCTGGCGCACAAAACCGTCTTCGGCCTTGGGGTAGGGCGCCACGTCTTCGAGCTTGGCCGCATGGCTCAGGGTGGAAATACCGCTCAACAGCACAGCGATGGCGGTGGAAACAGGAAAAAAGCGCATAAGGCCTCCTTGCAGGTTGATCGACGGCTCTGCCAATGGAGGGAGCCGTTTGCTTGAAACGCCGGGCAGTTTGACCGGGTAACGCCCGGTCATGCAAACCGTGGCCATTTCACTCCGGCAAATTGCCGGGTGACCAACGGCAAATCCGGCAGTCTGCACGACGCAATCCTCCGATAGCGCTTTATAACCCGATGATTTATCACGGCATGACAACGCGTACGAAGACGGCACGCTTAATGCTCCATTCGCTATCAGCGAGAAGTCGGCCGCACCCGTTCGCAGGAGGTCATCCCCCTGACGGAGGTATCGGGACATCACGTGAAAAAAGCCCACTACTCAGAGCAAAAAAGAATTTAGTAGAAGCGCAAATACGGCCTAGTCTAGGAATTGGCTTTCTCTTCCAGGGAGGTTTAGTCATGCCGTACGCCGTATTTCGGGGGTGGAATCCCGAGACGATATTCTTGCCATCATTGAATGGCCACTGCACCAACGGAGAGATCTGCCATGTTTTTATCTGCCTTGGAACTGCGCAATATCATTGAATGCAGCTTCCTGCCCAAACGCTGCGAGTGCACCCTGAGCCCCGACCTGCACATGACTGTGAAAGTCTATGGCGACCATGAAACCGACCGTGTGGACCTGGTGGTCACCGGCATCGATGCGGCGAGCCTCAACGGCTGCCGGGAAATCAACGACTTGATCGCCGAACTGCGCTACGACCTGGCCAATCATCCGGGAAGCCAGCCCATCACCCTGAAATCCAGGGTTCATTGAACGGTCGGCTTTGCCAGCGTTGCCTGCCTGGCCTGGATAGATCCCGGGCCAGGCGCAAACCCGACCCTCACCGCGAATAAAATCCCCGCCTGAATCTCACAGAGCTGCCTGCAACCTTGCGCGCGGTAGAGCAGGGCGGTCTTCAGTTCTGATAACTGCAGGCGTCCGACAACTTGCGGTAGCTGATGGCTTCCAGCTTGCCCGCCTTGTCGATAAAGGTCATGTCCGCGGTGATCACCTTGCACTCCGGCGTCGCGGGCTCGGTCATCGACACCACCTTGGCCACATTCAGCGGCATGCCATAGTGATAAGGCACCGGCTGCACCTGAGCCGTGTCCGCCTGAGCCACACCCACGGCCCCGACAAAAGCCAAGGCCCCGACCAGCAAAATACGCATGTTCATGAGCATTTCTCCGATAAGCCCGACACAAACCGCCATCGAGCACGCCGCGGAGGGCGGCAGAGGATTCTGCGCTGCGCGGCCCCGTACAGTTTTGGGCGGCGGGATTAATCGAAGATTAAGTAGGGGGCTAATGATTTGTGGTGTGAAGGGAGATCGGTCAGGGGAAGGGGCTGTGGGCAGAAATGTTTACCCGTTGTTCAATCCCAGTGTGAGGCTTGAAGGCAAGGGAAGCCCCCTGCCTTTCGGGTCATTTTTACTATTTCAGTTAACCAGTTCCATGGCGGGAGCTTGGTAACTCTGGTCAATTTTCACTCCTGCAGTTCTTGCCTTGGACTCGGCTTCCGATCTAAGCAGTAAAAGAGCTTTCAAGTGCTCGGGAAATAGCTTCTTCCAGTCAGGGCGCTCTTCCTCTTCGAAGCTGCTTTGCCAAAAGCTATTCAGTGAGGTGAATTCGATTTTTATCAAATAGGACCCGGTCTCTCTCGAGGCGACCGCCGAGTTTCGCAAGACCTTGATGTGAGCCAGGTAGTCGCCACTGTACAAGTACCAGTCATAGAACATGCCTGATGCTACCCACTGCTCAAGACTCATTTTTCTGTCTGGATCAAAGAGCGGATGGCTCAAAGGACTTCGCCCGAATACCGATTTTTTCCAGTCGAATTTATCCAGTTCGGAACCTGGGATTCGTGGGTCCGAAGGGAAGTAGTATTTATGCCATCCCGCCGCTTTCAGCTTGTCTATGAGGCCGTAGATCAGCGTCCGGTTTTCTTCGTGTGTGCTGTTATCCGGCAAGCCACGGAACGTAACCTCAACCTCCTCGATGTTCTTGGAAACGGCATCGTCAGCCACAATGCCAAGGGACACGACCTGATCCAACTTGAGGGCACTCTCAGGTTGAGTGATGCTCAGGCTCAATAGGTCCTGGTTATCCCTGCTTTTATTGATTTCGTGCCAGCATATATTGGCGGCAGCCAGGCAGTCGGAGCTGAACTTGACAGGGCTTTGTTTAAGTAGGTCTTCAACAGGCGATCCTAGTTGAATATTTATGCTCTTGGTTTCTTTTTTAATCTTGTACGTGCCTTCATTTGTAAAGCCATCGCAGCCAACGAGCAAGACAAGGGACAGTAACCAGAGTGTTTTCATTCCTTGCTCCTCTAACTGGCGATCGTAACGATCCCACTAACCGGTCCATGGAAGGCGATGCCGTGATAAAATTTCTCATTTCTCTAGAGCTTTGATTTGAGGGTCTTGGTAGCTTTCATCCACCTCAATACCTACTGTGCGTACCTTTTCTTCTCGTTCTTGCCGCATTTCAGCATATTTTTTCAAACGTGCAGGGAGTAACTCTCTCCAGTTACGTCGTTCATTTTTCTCTTCAAATCCAGAAAGCCAGTAGAATTCCTCAGTTTTGAAATTCAAGGTGATTAGGTAAGTTCCGCGTTCACCAGGTGTATCTTTGGAGTTTTTTCGCCAGGCGCGAAGATTTAAATGAACTCCATCCTTGAAAAAATACCAATTATAGAAGGAGCCGACTTTAAGCCAGGAGTCCATGTCCATTTCATAGTCCGGATCCAGCCAGGGATGGCTGCTTACATAAAATCCAAGTACATCATCTGGGCTGTTTATCTTTTTTGCCTGTGAATCACTTACTCTAGGGTCAGATGGAAAGAAGTAGTGCTGCCATCCCACAGCTTTTATAGAGTTTATCAGCGCATAGATAAAATCTCTTTGATCCTTGTGGAGGCTGTTGTCTGGAAGGCCGCGCAAGGTCAACTTGAGGTTGCTCAGATTTTCGCCAAACTCTTTGCTGACAGCAGTTGTGATATCTGAAACCTGATTGATATTTAATATTTTATTGTCAAGGCTGATATCTACTGAAGGAAGGTTTATGCTGGAAGGACTCTGGATTTTATACCAGCACATATCCACTGCATTCATGCAGTCTTTAGAGAACTCGACCGGACTCTTTTGTAGTAGGCTTTGCGCAGATCCGTTGAGGTCTATGTGGATGAGTTGGCTTTTTGCATATGTGTTCTCGCTTTTATTGCAGCCGACCAGAAAGGTAATAATGATAAGGTAGTACAGTCTTCTCATGTTTTGTTTTTCCAGAAAGCGATACTTGATATCAGCATCTCCATGTAGGGTATTCGGCTTTGATCAACGGGTGCTACTGTTTTTCATGGGATGAATGAGCTTCATGTAGTTAGTTTAACTGGAGTTCTGAAACTCAGGGTGTAATGAGAAAACAGTTGAGGTGGCCCTCTACCTACAAAAGATTCTAAGAGGGCTTCCGTCGAGTTCTACTTTTCGCCTGACCAGTACCAAAGTGTGTCGCCCCAATCAGAGTCGCTGAAGCAAGGCATGATGTCCCCTTGATTGAAATAGCGACGAGAACCAGTCTGGGCAGGGGTGAACCAGTAACCCGAACGACTGCAGGGCTTGCCTGACTCAATACGATTAACTTGAGGTGAATTCAGCGATTTATAGTTTCTAGCATACTCAGTCAAATCTTTTGGATAAACCGGGTTGTCAACTTGACTGTCGTCAATATCATACAAAAAAGCTACAGCCGCAGCTTCAAAAGCCCAATAGCCGACATAACTGCCCTCGTCACCTTGTAAGTGAGAGTCATGCCAAGGCGCCTGTTCAAATTCAGAGTACCAGTCTTTACAATAGTTTTTTAATAGTTCAGATGCTTCTTTTTGACTGCTTGCATAAATGGCACGAACCAAAAGAGTATACGAATCATGGTACCACTGATCCACGTCATGTCTTTCTGGAAGGACTTTTCTAAGTAGATCTTCGTATAGCGTATCGTCGCCTGCATAACCTGCTTGATCGATCAAGGCCACAAAACGCTTCAATAAGTCCTTGCGGTGAAGCAAAATACAAAGAGAAATAACTTGAACGCATTCTTCGTATTGGTAAGACCAGTCATCAATTGCAAGAGGCGAAATATTTATGATTCCCTCATGTAAGGCCAGTGCTCGCTGCCAAGTTTCGTATCCTTCAATTACTTCCTCCAATATCGGCAAAAGAGCCTCTATTGGCTGGCCTGCGGTATAGGTGATAAATAATTTGTCAAGAGTCAAGCGTTGGAAGTGTCTTGCTCTGAGAGACTTTTCTTCTTCGTCAGTTTCAGACTTGAAACGATTGGACTCAAAGAACTTGGTTACCTCATCGGACTCCTTCAGAAATATTTTATACTGATTGTCACTTAGAAATTTTTGTCTTTTGGTCATTTGTTTAAGCCTCGATCTTTAAGTTTTTTAATGCGCCATGTTTTTTTGTTAGCGACTTCTTGCGCTTATTAACAAATGACTTTACTTCGCTTTCGCCATAATGGAATGCTTCATGTTTTGCATGAGCACTTTCAATATCACCGTCCAGTCGTGCTTGCGCGTGCTCTTTGGGGCTCGAACTAGGGTGGTAAAGCGGGGCATAAAAGAGATGGCGGCTGTAGGAGTTGATTACCTGTGCTGCTAATAGACGCCCTGATACCGCTTTACCAATGTTTTCAGCTATCCATTCTGAACTCATTTGAACCAAAATGTTTTTAGATTTTCCCGTTGTCCCTTGAGTGACTTTTTGCGGCGAGGTGCTTTTCTTTCCTCTGACAACTGTTCGGGTGTTTTTCCCTGATTGAGTCGAGCTATCTTCAACCGGTTCAATCAGCTCACTAGGATCGCTTAGGCCAGATACACCGAGTCGAGATCCAACTCCAGGCTTACGTGTATTATTCGGCTTGCGCATGAACTTCGGAGCATCTTCGTCGCGACTCGCTTTTGCCTCAACAATGGCAAACTTTTCTCCATTGTTGGTTGCTGGATTGGCACGCCATACAGCATCGATACCCGTACCGTTTGCACCATCCGTTAGCTTGTAAAGAGCATGCCTTGTCTTTGGACTTCCACCTTGCGAAAGTTTGCCCTTCTTGGATGCGTCAGGGGTTCCTTCGAGCCATTTTCCATCACTGCCCTTATCATGTCCGTCCCAGTCCTTCCCCCATCCAAACTTTACAGCACAAATATAGTCAGCAATGTGCTCACCACTTACACCAAGCCCTTCATTAAGAATACTGGGCAAGGCCTGAGTTCCGATATTGGAGCTATCAATCTTATTTGAGTGAGTGTTGCTCGCCCCATCTTTACCACTATTGGCAACAACTGCATCTCTGTTCGCTGGCTTTTTACCATGAGCAGGCCGACTTGTACCGGATGAGCTTGCCGAACTGTTACGTTGCATGCCTTTCCACTTTTTTAATCGCTTTTCAACAATTCCAATCATGGCTGGCATGTTGTCACGCGATGTTGCAAGCACTGTTACAACGGCTGATTGAGTCCAGTTGGGCAGACTTTTGAAGGTACTGGAACCTTTAACTCCGCCGATGATGTCGTCGATTTCTGCTTTCAGCTTTCCAGCGTTGAACATCTGTTCGAGCAATGCCTCAGGACTGGATTTTATGCCGCACTCATCAAGGACAAAACGCAGAAGGTCGAATAATACTGGGGCAAATCGTTGTGGGTTGCGATTGACGATACGCAGACTTTTTTTCAGCCCGTCTCCAGGTCCAGGCACCCATCCGATAATTGCCAGCAACAAGTCGAACTGAGCATCTTCCTTTGCGGACTCGCTATCGGATTTGTACAACAGCACGCAGGACTCTACGGTGTCGTAGGCATCAATCGCTTGACCGAGAAAGGGGACAGCTCCCAAGGCAATGCCTTTGGCCAATTCGACTGCCGCCTCCTTGTAGGCCTCCTTACGATCATTGGTTCCTGAAGCATTTGTGACACCACTCATACCAGCCTCCCTGCCGCTTGCTCAATCAATGCCTGCAAATCTATCTGATCAGGATCGAGCCCCAGCTTGCGCAAGTCGTCGTTGATCTTTTCATCAGAACTTTCAACGACCTTGACTGCCTCTCGATCATAAGGTCGTGGATCCTCCCCGTAGTAAACTTTGGCGGGACCTTTGGGGACATCTTCCAGACGTGCAAAACCATCTGCATCCAAAACACCTTCACGAGTAGAACCATCGGCAAACTCGACGCGATAGGACGCACCAGGAACAGGTTCAAGGTTTTTATAGTGCAGGTTCAGTTCGAGCCAGGTCGGATTGGCCTTGGCGCTTTCCATCAAGTTACCGGCACTGTCTACAGCGACTGCGCCGGGAATGAGTGGTAAGAGAGAAGCAATACCTGTCCCCACCCCCGGCGCGCCGCCGGAATTGATCTTCACGTCGGCCCCACTGATGGTCACGCCACCGGCATCGAGCTTCACAAAGCTGCCGCCGGCCTTGGCGGTGAGTTCGGCGCCGGCTTCCAGGACCACGATGTTGCCGGTCTTGTAGTGGATTTCCTGGCCGGCTTCGACGAATTGCGCGGTGCCGATGTTGGCGTGCTGGGTGACGGCCACGGTGAGGTGGTCGTTGGCGCGGATTTCGCTCTTGCGGTCGAGGTGGGTGATGCGGTGTTCTTCGGCCTTGAGTTCGGTCAGGGTGTTGGCTTCGACCGTGTCGTGGCGTTCGTTGCCGACGCGGATCCGCTGGTCGTGCTCGACGTTCTCGTCCCAGTCGCGCTGGGCGTGCAGGTAGATCTGCTCGGCGCCTTTCTTGTCTTCGATGCGCAGTTCGTTGTAGCCCTTGCCGCCCGGCGAGCTGAGGGTCTTGAAGGTGCTGCGGGTCTTGTTCGCCGGCAGGTCGTAGGGGACCACGTTTTCCTTGTGGTACAGGCAGCCGGTGACCAGGGGCTGGTCGGGGTCGCCCTCGAGGAAGGTCACCAGCACTTCCATGCCGATCCGCGGGATGGCGATGCCGCCGTAGGCCTTGCCGGCCCAGCCGCTGGCGACGCGGACCCAGCAGGAGGTGTTGTCGTCGGCCAGGCCGTCGCGGTCCCAGTGGAACTGCACCTTGATCCGGCCGTATTGGTCGCAATGGATCTCTTCACCCTTGGGTCCGGTGACCACCGCGGTCTGGCTGCCCAGGGACTTGGGTTTCGGGTGCTCCAGCGGCGGGCGGTAGTGGGCGTCCCAGGGCGTGGCGAGGAAGCGGTTGCGGTAGCCCTGGTGGAAGTCGTCCTTGTTGCGGGTGACGTCGCTGGTGATGTTTTCGCCCAGCACCTGCGGCTGCTTGCCCTCATGGATCACTTCCAGCAGCAGCCACAGGTCGTTCCATTCGCTGCGCGGGTGGGCGGCCAGGGTCAGGAAGTGGCCGCTGACCAGGCTCGGCTCGTCGCCTTTGCCTTCGGCCAGCTGGTAGTCGCTGCGGTGGCGTTCCAGGGCGCGGGTCGCCAGTTGCTTGCCGCGGGCCTGCTGGGTGAACAGGCCGGGGTAGTCGTAGTCTTCCAGGTCCGGCATGACCCCGGACTTGGCCGCGCCCTCGGGCAGCAGGCGTGGTTTCTCGAAGTCGTAGTCGCGGCGGCTGACGCGGCTGGTACGGGTTTCCAGGCGCAGGTTGAAGCGCTTGATCACCGGCTGCTCGGCGGCCATGCCGGAATCCTGCTGGTAGTTCACTGCCGCCAGCTTGCGGAACACCGTCTGGTCGTCGCCGAACACCAGCTTGTGGCCTCTGGCACTGTGCTGGAAGTGGAAGTGAATGCCTTCTTCTTCACACAGGCGCTGGATGAAGTGCAGGTCGGACTCGTCGTACTGGGTGCAGTAGACCCGCTCCGGGTAGGTGGCGCCGAGCTGGAAACTGTAGGCGTCGGCCAGGATGCCGCGGGCCTCGAGGACTTGGGCGATGATCTTCGGCACGCTGAGGTGCTGGTAGATTTTCTGGTTGACGCTGTGGCGCAGGTAGTTGAGCTGCGGGGTCAGGCTGATGCTATAGCGGGTCAGCTTGCGCCCGGAATCGCCCTGGGCGATGCGGTACACCAGGCCATGGATCAGGCCTTTACCCGTGCTGCCGAACGTCAGGCAGGCCGGCTTGTGCAACAGTTCTTCGAGCTTGAGGTCGGGACGCGCGCTGACCAGTTCGATATCGAAGCAGAAGGGCTGATTGAGGGCTTCGCGGCCAACGAAACTGAGGACCTGAAGGTCGACCGAGGCGCCTTCGATCGTCAGGGAAATATGGGTAGCGTTAGCATCCAGCATGCCGTGAAATCCATCCATTGAATAAGCAGGGGGCGGATGGTGCAGCAATAAGCCAGTCGATTCAAGCAGGGTCGGCCGCCGCCATCCGCCCCCCTGGAACATTCAGAAATGTCCGCGCCAACTATCCCTTAGGCCTGACAACCGATCCGGCTAACGCCCTACGGGTATCAGCGCAACTGGCTGTAGGCGATATGCCGATGGCCCCTCAGGGTTTCCCGGAGCAACCGGTCCAGGGACTGCCCCTCGGGCAGGTAATCGTCACCGAAATCGCCGTCGGCCAGCAGGGTCGGGTGGGCCACCACCTCCAGCGCACCGGCTGGCCGCAAGCCTTGCAGCAGGTCCCGCGGGGTGCAGACGAAGGCCACCGTGGCGCCGCTCAAACGGACGATGCGCCGGTTCAGGGCGCTCTTGAACAGACGCTTGGCCAGGCCGATATTGCCTCCGACATTGCGCGCCAGGCGCACCGGCACCCCCTGTTGCGCGGCGAAGCGGGCGACGATCGGGGCGATCGGCCACAGGTTGTGCACGTGCTGATGGGAGTCGATATGGCTCGGGCGCAGGCCCTGGTCGACGCAGCGCTGCCATTGCGCCTGGAGTTCGTCGCGGACCGCGGCCACAGTGCTGGCGGGCAGGTGCAGCACCGAGCGCGGCAGCCTGAGGTCGAACTCGCCGCTGCTGTTGCAGAACCGCCGCTGGCTGCGGATCGGCACGCTCAGCGGCTCGCCGTAGGTCAGGTTGAAATGCAGGCCGATGCGTCCTTGCAGACTGTTCTCGCGGGCCAGCCGGCAGGCGTCCTCGAAGGCCGGCATATTGGCCATCAGGGTCGCCGAGCTGATCACCCCACGCTCGAAGGCGCGCAGGGTCAGCTGGTTGTACTCGGGGTCGAGGCCGAAGTCGTCGGCGTTGACGATTACCGCCGGCAGGTTCGCCGCGGTCGTTGTGCTGTTCAAACGGCTGTTCAAAGTAGCGCTCAAGGTCGGCTCTCTTGCTGGTGGCGGGCGGCACGGCGTTCGCGCCAGTTTTTGATATGGGGTTTGAGCGCCTGCCAGAGGCGATCGGCGAGGCCCAGCAGCAGGCCGTCGGGGCGGCGCGAATAGAAGCTCCAGCGTTGGTGCTCGACCTGGCCGCTCATGCGTTCGTGCAATTGATGGCTGGAGCGGCTGAGACTGACCCGCGAGGCATCGACCCACCGCCAGCCTTCGTCGAGGCCCCAGCGAATCCACTCGTCGAGCAGCAGCCGGCCGCTGCCTAAGCTGGCGTAGTCCGGCAGGAAGGCGATGTTGTAGTCGTACAGTCGCCCGCGCTCCAGCAGCCCCAGGCGATAACTGATGCAGCGGCCCTGGTGTTCGAGCAGCACCACGCGCACGCAGCCGTCGGCGGCCAGCCCACGCAGGGCGCTGCGCATCCACTGCTGGCGTTGGGCGCCGGAGAAGATCCCCAGGCCGTCCGCGCCTTTCCAGCTGGCCTGTTCCACGGCGCCGATAAAGTCCAGCAACGCGTCCATGCCCTCGCCATCGGGGCTGACGCGGATCACCCGGGCGTCGATTTCGGCGCAGCGTTTTTTCGCCCGGCGCAGCTCGTAGCGCAGGTTCTTGTCCCGGGCTTCCTGGCGGTCGGCTTCGATGATCAAGTGTTCCGGCGCCCGGCAACTGATCGCGCAGGCGCTGTACCAACTGTGTTCGCGCCAGCCCGCCAGGGTGGGTTCGGCCGCCAGCAGTTCGCTTAACTGCAGCAGGGCGTGGGGCAGCTCACGGCGGATTTCCTCCAGTGCCCGGGGCATGGCCGGCAGTGCGTCCTCGGCCACCAGCAGCGCCAGGCGGTCGCTGAGGGGGAAGCCCAGGTGGCGCACCACCTGTAACGGCAGGCCGGCCTTGTGCTCGCGGCCATGGAGCAACGGCAGGCACAGCACCAGCCGTTCCCCGTGCCAGCCCAGCAGCACCCGCAGGCGTTGCCCGGCGTCCAGCGCCTGCTCGGCGCCGCGCAGCCAGACCAGGCGATTGAAGGGCGTGGCCAGTTCGACCGCGTTGCGCAGTTGCTCGAAAGCGGCAGCGGGAAAGTCATGGTCCAGCAGGCTGGTGCGCCAGGCGAAGCGGATTGTCACAGCGGCTCCCTACCGGTGTCGGTCGAGGTGCCTGCTTGTGCCGTCGGTCGCGACTTGCGCAGGTGCAGCAGGCGGGGCTGGTGATAGGGCACGCGCCGATGGAAATGCAGGCAGCGCAACAGGCAATAGACGTGGATCGATTCGCCGACCTCGGTGAAACCCATGCGCATGTGCATCTTCAGCGCCGCCTCATTGCGCACGTTGACCACCGCCCGGGTGGTCTTGAAGCCGCGTTCGCGGTAGTGCTCCCAGATCAGTTTCTGCGCCAGCACCACCACCCCGGTGCCGCGGTAAGGCAGGGCGCACTCGCCGGCGAACTGATAGATGCAGCCCGGCGGGATGCGGATCCAGCAGCGGTACAGCTGATCGTCGTAGTAGTCGCGCTCGTTGATCCAGATCATCAGCATCACGTTGCCGTTGGCGTCGAGGTGGGCGTAGCCGCGACAGCCCTTGTCCAGCAGGCCGCGGATCGCCGGCAACTGCGCGGAAAAGTACTTGTCGAAGGCCGGCAGCAGCGCGCGCTCGATCGGCACCTGGGGCCAGCGCCGCGTGGTGACCGGACAGGGCACCGGCAGCGCCAGGGAGCGTTCGACGCTGAGCAGTTCCCAGTGGTAATAGAAGTAGCGCTCGCGCAGGACCCGCAGGCTGTCGCGCAGGCCCTTGCGACGGATTTTTTCCAGCAATGCGCTCAATCGGCTCATAAGGCTTTCCAGGTCAGGGCAAACAGGGTTTCGCCGGGCAGTTCGAAGTGCACCCGGCCATCGCGGCATTCAACGGTCGCGTCGCGAGGCTGGTCGTCGGGGCCGAGCAGGCTCAGCTTGAGCGGCGCGGCCTGGCACAGGTCGCCGGGGCCGTCGAGACTCACCGCCTGCACCCGCGACGCCTTGTTCACCCCCAGCAGGCTGTGGCGACCGGCCTCGCTCATGGCCAGGGCATCGACCTCGAACGCCGGGTTGTCCAGGGCCTGCACATGGGCCAGCCAGTGCCGGGCAATGAACTGCTGGGCCACGGCCACCGGCTTGAGGCTGAACTGGTTGGCGCTGCGTTGCGCGAGCATGCCCTTGGGGTAGTCCGGCTCGTCGGCGGCCTGGAACCAGTTGAGCATGTCCAGCAGGCCGTCCGCCGAGGCGTTGATCACCACCGAGGCCCACCACAGGCCGGCGTAATGGGTGTCCTGCTGGTAGGGGCTCAGATCGCGGCCGCTGGAGATATTGGTCTGGCTCAGCAGCAGGGCCTTGCGCGGCCGGCCCGCGGCATCCAGGCCCACCAGCTCGGCGGCGGCGCGCACGCTGTCGCGGTAGCGGCGGGTGGCGAGCAGGTCGCGGACCATCCATTCGTGCCAGGCCAGGGCATCGATGTCCTCGCCGTGCCGCTCCAGCAGCTTGCGCGCCCAGTCGATGCCGCGGCGTTGCCCGGCGCCGACCCGGAACGGCCCGTCGAGCAGCCGCGAACTGGCCGGCATGGCGATCCGCACCCCGGCCGCGCGGGCCTCGGGATTGGCCTTGGCCCGGGCCAGCATCTGCTCGAAGTACAGGGCGTAGCTGCTGTAGTCCGGGTAGTTGAGGTTGGGCTCGTCGGCGAAAGCCAGGTAATGCAGGCCGTTGCCGGCCAGGCGCACGCTGTCGGCCAGCCAGGCGTCGAGGCCGGCGAAACTCTGGGCGTGCGCCGCGAGCACGGCGCGGCGCCCGGTGCCGGCCAGCAGGGTGATGTCGCGGTCGATCCCGAAGCGCTCGCGGTACAGCCGGCGAAAGCCGATTTCCCGCTCGGGCTCCTGCTCGATCACATCGACGAAGCTGTATAAGTTGGCCGCGCGGGCGCCAATCGCCTGCAACAGGCCGAAGGTGGACTGCGGCGGCTGGGCATAGGGCAGGGCGATGCCCAGGCGCGGCGTGGCCCCGAGTATCTGGGGTTGCAGTCGCAGGCGTGCCTCGCCCCGGGGCGGGTCCAGCGGGTGCAGTTGCTGGACCTCCTGGGCAAACAGATTGGCCGTGCCGTCCAGCCAGAACGCCGCCTTGCCGGAGCCGCCCAGGGCCAGGCGCCAGACTTCGTCACGCTCGGCCGACGGCAGCGCCACCTGATCGAATTGCCCGTAGGCCGGGTGTTCTTTCAGCTCCAGGCGGACCTTGGCGCCATCGCTCAGGCGGCTGGCCTGCAATACGCTGACGCCGCCGTAATACTTGCCGGCCAGTATCGCCTGCTCGCCGGCCGCGACCCGGAAGAACAGCTCGGCGCCGCTGTGCACTTCGGCGCTGAAATGCACCTTGGTCGGCTCGAATTGCGCCGCCGTGCTGCCGCGGTGGCTGACCCTGAACCCGCGAAAGCTGTAGCCGGGAATCTGCAGGCGGTAGTCGCCCGCGGCCGCTGGCAGCTCGATGTCCTGTTCGCCATAGGCCTGGTCGGCGCGGATCTCCAGTTGCTTGAACAATTGGCCACCGGGCTGCAGCAGGTACAGCTGCTCGCGATTGGCGTCGCTCTGCCAGGCCGGGCTCCAGCCGATCTTCAGCCGGTCCGGCTGGACGACGCGCAGGTACAGGCTGCCGTCGCGGATGCTCGACCACTGCATGGAGTCGGCGTGGGCGCCCGGGGCCAGGCTGAGCAGGGCCAGGAGCGGGTAGAGAGCGGTTTTCAGCATGCCGCCTCCCGAGGGCGCAGCAGCGCGCGCAACTGCATCAGGTCTTCGGGCAGCAGGAGCAGGGTGCGGTACCAGGCCACGCCGCTCAGGCGGCAGTACATCACCAGCATCGCCAGGCTCACCGCCAGATAGGCCAGGGACGAGGCCAGGCCGGCGCCGACTATGCCCAGGGTCGGGATCAACACCGCGTTGAGCAGCAGGTTGAGCAGCGCGCCGCCGCCCAGCAGCCACGACAGCGCGCCGGGACGCTGCTTGCCCAGCAGGTCCAGGCGCAGGATGCTCGCGTAGCACAGGCCGAACAGCCCCGGCAGCAACGCCAGCAGGGCCGGATAGGCCGGGCCGTAGGCCTCGCCGAACAGGCTGACGATCAGCCAGTGGCCGACCAGCGCCATGCCCAGGCAGGCGCCGAGCATTACCGTGGCGGTGATGCGCAGGGCCAGCGGGGTCAGGCGTTCGATGCCTGCGCCCTGTTGCAGCAGGCGCTTCATCAGTGGCGTGGTCACCGCCTCGGGAATGATCAGCAGCAGTTCCGCGGCGGCGCTGGCCATGGCGTACAGGCCCAGCGCGACCGGGTCGAGCAGGGCGCCGATAAACAGGTAGTCGCAGCGCAGCATCAATTGCTGCGAAAGCACGCCGGGGTGGCTCTGGGCGCTGTAGCGCAGCAGCTTGCCTTGCTCGCCCGGCTGCCAGCGCAGCCGCAACCGGTGATAACGCCTCAGCCAGTACCAGCCCGCCAGCACCACCAGCAGCGTGCCGCCGAGCCAGCCGGCCAGCGCCGCCGACAGGGCCTGGTCGCGCCACAGCCACCAGAGCACGACAAACAGCAGCAAGGGCACCAGGGATTCCAGCAGGCGCAGGCCATTGAACGCGCCGACCCGACCGTCAGCGTTGTGCAGGGTCAGCAGGCCGCTCTTGAGTACGGTCAGCGGGACCGCCAGCAACAACAACCAGGCGAAGGGGCCGAGCTGGGTGGTGATCGACCAGTCCTGGCCCAGGCTGTTCATCAGCAGCAGGCCGATCACGGTCAACGTCCCGGCCAGCAGGCAGCCATAGATAAGGATCTGGGTCAGCAGCAGGCCCATCGGTCGCTGGCGCGCCGCTTCATAACCCACCGCGGTGTTCAGGCCGCCGCTGGTGAGGGCGGCGATCAGGTCGGGCAGGGCGCTGAGCAGGGCGAACAGGCCGCGATCCGCCGGGCCCAGCAGGCGCGCCAGCAGCACGTTGCGCAACAGGCGAATGGCGATCATCGCCAGCCGCGTGCCCATGCTCAGCAGCAGGTGCCAGACATAGCCGTTGCGCTTCATGCCCGCGCCCCTTTCAACACACGCCAGGCCAGCAGTGACGGACGGCGGGCGCTGGCCTGGCTGACGTCGATGCGCGGCAGGGCCAGGGGCTCGTTGCGCGAGGATTCGATCAGCCCCGGGGCGGTGCCCAGGGCATAACGGTAGCCAAGGTCGGCGACGGCCTGGCGCACGGTCGGGTCATGGTCGCCATTGGGGTAGCAATAGATTGGCAGCGGCGCGGCGCAATGGTGTTGCACGCAGGCGTGGGAGCGTGCCAGATCGTCCTTCAGGGCCGCGTTGTCGAATTGGGTGAGGATGCCGTGGCTGGCCCCATGGGGTCCGAAGCGCACCAGCCCGGAGCGTTCCAGGCGCTTGACCTGGCTCCAGTCCAGGCTATGGGGCGCGGCGTCCCGCGGGCAACTGTCGGCCAGCAATTGCAGGCTGTCCGGGGCCAGGGTTTTCAGGCGTTGCAACAACAGCCCGAGGTCACGGCTGCGGGCCTCGCCAGTACCCGGCTGCCTGAGGCTGGCCGGCAGCACCACGCCCAGCACCCGCAGTTGCTCCTGCAATTGCCGGCCGGCGATGCTCTCGGGTTGGCGCCACAGGGTCTCGCCTAGGGCTTCCCACCAGAACGCCTTGCCGGTGCCGATAAAGTCGGTGGAGAGAAAGATGCTCGCCGGCACTTCATGGCGTTCCAGCAGTGGATAGGCCTGCTCGGCGTTGTCGCGCCAGCCGTCGTCGAAGGTCAGGGCCAGCCGTGGGCGATCGCCGCCGGGGTACAGCAGCAGGTGCTCCAGCGGCACGCAGTCGAAATGCCGGCGCAGCCAGCGCAGCAGGTGCTCGAAGCTGCTATGGCCGACACACAGCGGCCCGCGATGGGGCAGGTTCGCCGCGTGCTCGTCCGCCAGCACCCGGTGCAGCATCAGTACCACGCCAGCCTCGCTCAGGCGCGTGCGCCCGAAGCTATTGAGGTAGGCAGTGCCGGCCAGGCGCTTGAAGTGTTGTTTGAGCTTCATGTCAGCGGTTCTGCTGCGGGTTCCACAGGCTGTAGCGCTGCCCGCGGAGAAATTGCCAGAGGCCCATGCTCATGCCGGCCAGGGTCACCAGGACGAAACCGGCCAGGCGAAAGGGTTTGGGCAAACGCCCGCGTTGATCGAGCAGGCCAAGAATGCCGGCGCCATAACCGCACAGCTGGGCGATCAGGCACAGGCTGTAGAAGGCCCCGGCGTTCCACAGCCACAGGTTGCTGAGCAGCAGCGGGATCAACAGCACCGGCGCCAGGCGTCGGATCAGTTTGTGGCTGATCAGTGCGATCGCGTAGAAGCCGTGGCGCCAGGGATTCATCAGGCCACGGCGCTGGGCCAGGCTCTGCAAGCCGCCGACCGTGACCCGCAGGCGCCGGCGGTATTGCTTGCCGACTTCATCGACGCCCTGGTCCAGCACCTGGGCCTCCTCGACGTAGACGATGCGTTTGCCGGCCACCGGCGCGCAGGTGCTGATAAAGAAGTCGTCGTTGACCTCCGCCGGAACCCGCTCGAACAGCTCGCGGCGCAGGGCCAGCAGCGCGCCGTCGGCCGAGACCATGCAGCCGGTGCGGTTTTCCGCCTCGCGCAGCCAGGCTTCGTAGTGCCGGTACAGGCTGTCGCCCAGGCTCAGGGCGTGGCCGGGAGTGGGGATGATCATATGCCCGCCGCAGGCGCCGACTTCCGGATCGGCGAAGGGGGCGAGCAGCTTGCCGAGGGTGTCGCCGGACCATTGGTTGTCGGCGTCGGTGAACACCAGGATCTCGTTGCGCGCCAGTTCCACCGCGGCGTTCAGCGCTCCGGCCTTGCCTACTCGCGGCAGGTCGAGCACCAGCACCCGCTGGTCGTGGATCGCCAGCGCGGTGGCCACGGTGGCGTCGGTCGAGCCGTCGCTGGCGAGGATGATCTGCAGGTCGCTGGCCGGGTAGTCCTGGGCCAGCAGGGTGCGCAGCTTGTGCTCGATGTGCCGGCTTTCGTTGTGCGCGGCAATGATCACGCTGACCGACAAGGGCGGCCCCGGTTCGACCCGGGGCTTGCGGATAAACAGGCTGATCAGTGCCAGGATCAGCGGGTAACCGACCCAGGCGTAGACCGGCAACAGCAGGCATAACCAGAAGAGTGTCTTAGCCACGATCGGGCCTCACGGCAGTACGGTTGAAAAGGCCCTGCAGCAGAGCACCGGCGCCCAGGTGCAGGCGCAGCCAGTGCAGCAGCCAGAGTTGCAGGAAAAACAGCGGGTCGCGGTGCCGGTAGCTCTGGCGCAGGGCCAGGCCCAGGGGCGCCAGGGCACTGCCGAGCAGGGCCAGCAGGGCCGCCGGCCATTGCCCGCCGAGCAGGCAGAGCACGGCCAGCAGGCTGAGCAGGGCGGTGGCCAGGCACAGCAGGGGGAAGCGCAGCAGCCGCGGGCTCAGCCCGCCATTGCGCAGCAACTGCACATGACTGCTCTGGCGCCAGAACTCCTTGCCGCTCCATTCGCGCCAGCTGCCCTCGAAGCCCCAGTGCCGCACCACGGGTGTGGCCAGGCTCAGCTGCCGGGCGCCGGCGCGGTTCAGGCGCAGGCCGAAATCCTTGTCCTCGCCGGTGCGCAGACCCTCGTCGAAACCGCCGATGCGGTTGAACCAGACCCGGGCCATGCACAGGTTGGGGGTGGGCAGCCATTGCAGCAGGCGTTCCTGCTGGTTGCCGGACAGGCTGCGGCGCTGCCAGGCACGGGCGAACCAGGGCGCGCTGCGCGGCGCGTCGCAGTCCAGGGCGAAGACATCGGCGCGCTGGCTGGCCTCGGCGGATTTCCACAGCAGCAGCCAGTTCAGCGGCACCTCGATGTCGGCATCGAGAAAGGCCAGCCAGTCGCCGGTCGCGCAGGCCGCGCCACGATTGCGCAGGGCACCGATGGACAGCCCGGGGTAATGCAGCACCCGCGCGCCCTGGTCCATGGCCAGTCGCGGACCGTTGTCGCGCGAGCCGTTGTCGACCACGATCAGCTCGCATTCGAGCCCCGCCACGGCGGCGGCGCTGCTGACGCTGTCCAGGGTGCGCACGATATGGCGCGCCTCGTTGTACATCGGCACGATCACGCTGATCCGTTTCATGCTCGGCTTTCCTTGTTCCTGACCGGTAGCCGCTGCCGCAGCGCATTGCCTGTGTAGCCGCTGCCGAGCCTGCGAGGCTGCGATCGGTTGCGTAGCAAGCGCAAAGCCTGAGTCCGCGATCTGCCTGGAGAAACGCGCAGGCTGGTTTGGCGAGCGCTGCGCGTTCGATCGCAGCCTTCGGCAGCGGCTACAGGGGGTGAGTACATCGTCATGGGCGGTTCTCCGGGGCTTCGGCCTGGCGGCGCAGGACGCTGGACAGGGCCAGGAAGATCCACAGGTACTTGTGGTTCGGTGCGCTGAGGAACAGCAGGAACACCGCCAGGGCCAACAGGCTCAGGCCCAGGTGGGTGGCGATATCGGCCTGGTCCTGCCGGCCCTTGTGCAGCCATGCAACCCGCGCCCGCTCGAAGTTGCGCAGGCCCATCAGCAGCAGGGCGACGAAGCTCAGGCCGCCGGGAATCCCCAGTTCGCTGAACAGCTCCAGGTAGGTGTTGTGGGCGCGCCGGTAGAGGTCCGGCTCGTTCATGTTCTCCGAGAAGCCGCTGGCAAAACCGGTCTGCGCGTAATGGATCGGGAAGGTGCCCAGGCCCGAGCCGAGCAGCGGGTTCTCGCGGATCATCTGCCCGCCGACCACCAGGTACGAGGTGCGCCGGCCCAGGGAGGTGTCGGCGGAGTGGGCGCCGGACTTGAGCAGGCTCAGGGACTGGATCCGCGCCACATAGTCCGCCGGCAGCGCGGCGATGCCCAGGGGCACGACGATTGCCACGGCGAACATGACGAATCCCAGGTGCTTGGGCCGCAGCCGTTGCAGCCGATGGCGGTAGTGCCAGGCGCCGATGGCGATGGTGAACAGCACGACAAGCAGCCCGGAGCGCGAGTCGGTCTTGGTCATGCCGGCCATCAGGGTCAGGGTCACCCCGGCCCAGAACAGCCGCAGCGGCCAATGCCGGTCGCGCAGGGCCAGGAGGATCGCCGGCGGCACGGCCATGGCGATCAGCAGGGCGAAGTAGTTGGCGTCCTGCAACAGGCCGATGGCCCGGCCGCCGACCTGGTACTTGGCCGAGAACAGGGCAATCACGCAGGTGGCGGCCACGCTCAGCGCCAGCAGGCGGCAGAGCATCAGCAGGTTGACCTCGCGGCCGATCAGCAGGGTCACGAAAAACAGCACCAGGCCCACCGCCAGTTCCCGCAGGCTGCCCAGGGACACGCCGAGGTTCTCGCTGTACATCAGGCTCAGCAGCAGGCACAGCAGGAACGGCAGCAGCGCCCGCCACAGGTTGCTGCGCAGGCGCGTCTCGCCGATCTGGCGCATCAGCAGCTTGAACAGCAGGATCAGGATCAGCGAGGCCCCCAGCAGCTTGGCCGCAGAAAAGGCGCTGTCCTTGAACAGGCCTTCGAACGGCACCAGCGCGCAGATGCCCAGCAGGCCCCAGCCGGTGCGGCGGTGCAGCAGCGCCAGGCCAAACAGGCCGACCACCGCCAGCGGTGCCAGGTAGGGCCAGGGGCTGGCAAGAAGCAGCAGGCAGGCCAGGCCCAGCAGGGCGCCCAGGGAAAGGGAGGCGATCATCGGTTCCAGGCCTCGCTGGCCGCGCGGTACAGGGCCTGCCAGCGCAGGGCCAGGCGCGGCAGGTGATAGTCGCGGCGTTGCCGCTGGCGCGCCGCCAGGCTCAGGCGTTCGCCCAGGTCGGGGTCGTCCAGCAGTTCGGCGATATGCCCGGCCAGCTCGGCGCTGTCCAGCGGCCGGGCGAGCAGGCCGTTGACGCTGTGTTCGATCACATCGGGAATGCCGCCGACGGCAAAGGCGGCGATCGGCGTTCCGGCCTGCATGGCTTCGAGCAGGATCATCGGCGTGCCTTCGGTGCGCGAGCTGAGTACCAGCACGCTGACGCGGTGCATCCATTTGCTCATATTGCTCTGGTAGCCAGGCATCAGGATCTGCAACGCCAGGCCGGCGTCCTGGATGCGCTGGCGCAGCATGTCGCTCAAGGGCCCGTCGCCGAGCAGCACCACCTTCAGCGCCGGGCGTTGCTGGCACAGCGGGATCAGTGCGTCGAGAAACAGGTCCGGGCCTTTTTCCTGGCTCAGGCGGCCGACGAAGCCCACCAGCGGCGCATTGCGGTCGCGCAGGTTCTGGTCGGGGATGCACTGCTCGGGCAGACCGTTGGGGATCACCTGCAGTTTCTCCGCCTCGACTCCCGCCTGGCGATGCAAATGGGCGATGCTCTGCGCCACGCAGGCCACTCGCCGCACCGTGCGCCGGCGGCACAGGCGCAGGCTGAGCCAGGTGTAGAACTTCTGCTTGGCGCTGCGCGGGGTGAACCCGTGCTGGGTCCATACCAGCGGCAGGCCCAGGCGCCAGGCGCAGAGCAGGGCAAACAGCTGGGCCTTGAAGTTGTGCGCATTGAGCAGCACCGGTTGTCGGCCCAGGTGGCTGAGCATCGCCCGCAGTCCGCTGCAACTGTGGCACTCGACGCCGTCCGCGCGAAAACGCTCGAGCAGGGCCGGCGGTGCGTCGATGAACAGCACACGATGCTGCCCGGGCATGCCCCGGCAATGGTCGAGCAGCATGCGTTCGGCGCCATAGAAGCCGCCGCTGTGGATCACATGGACAATCGGCAGGTCGGCCATGAGCCTCTCGCGTTCCGTGCGGTTCACTGCTTGGCCCAGTGCCAGAGCCACTGCCAGGTCCAGCGCGGGTAGGGGTTGACCACCGGCGCCTGCACCGCGTCGAGCACCATCAGCACCGGCAGGTTCAGGTGGTCGCCGACCTGGGCCGGATGCTTGAAGCGGTGATCGAAGAACTCGTAGACATAGCCCAGGGCAATCGCCAGCAGCAGGCCGGTGAGCAGGCCCAGGGGAATGATCAGCATCGGTTTGGGAAACGCTGCTTCACTGGGTTCATAGGGCTGGCTGAGCACCCGGGCATTGGACAGCTCGCCATTGATCAGGCGTTCGCCGCGGCTTTCTTCGTAGCGCTGGGTGTAGGTGAAGAACGCCTTGTGCAGGGCGTCGATCTCGGTGTCGAGCTGGCGCAGCTTGCTCAGCACTTCCTGCAGGTCGCGCACACGGGTCTTGTATTCGTTGATCCGCGCGGTCTTCTGGGCGATCACCGAGTTGGTGATCTGCAAGTCGCTGGTGCGCTCGCGGACGCGGTTTTCCACGACCTTGAGGAACTGCGCGCGGGCGCGGACGATCTGCTCGCGCTGCTGCTGCATCGGCACGCTGTCGGCGCGGTAGGTGTCGGAAGTGGTGCCGTATTGGCTCACCAGGTTGGTCAACTGCTCGCCCAGCTGTTTGATCTCGCGGTCCTCGTAGGCCACGTTGTCGACGGTGTTGGCGAAGGCGAAGGGGAAGGTGTAGTCGGTCAGGCTGCCTTTGCGCGCGGCCTTCAGGTTGTTTTGCAGGTAGTCCAGGCGGCGCTGGTTCTCCAGGGCCTGGTCGCGGTAGCCGTTGAGCGACTGCTCCTCGGTGTTGATCGCGTTCAGGCGGAAGGTGATCTCTTCCTTGGGATCGGAGGCATGGGCGGCTTCCAGCAGGGCCTGGCGCAAGCCTTCTAGGTCGTCCAGGCGCTCCTGGTACTGGACTTTCTTCTGCTCGAAGAAGGTCTGCGGCAGCTCGTTGGATTGCAGGTCCTGGCGGTTCTTCAGGTAGTTGGCCAGCAGGCGCTCGACGAAACGCGTGCCCTGGGTCGGGTCGGCGCTGGCATAGACCACCGAGATCACGTTGGAGCCGGGCAGGGTGGCGATCTTCAGGTCCTGGACCGCCTGGTTGGTCATGGCGTCGAGGGCGGTGTCGCGTACCGGCTCGATCTTCAGGCCCAGGGCTGCGCGCAGCGGGGTGGTCACATGATCGCGCAGCGGGTTGAAGAGCAGCCGGGCGAGCAGGCCCTCGCCGTCGCCGAACTCGCCGGCCTCGCGCAACTGGCCGATGGTTTCGCGGATCAGCGTCGGCGAGCGCAGGATATTGCTCTCGGTTTCCATGTCCGCCAGGGACGGCGGGATGAACTTGTCGCTGTCCGGGGTGAGCACGGTGTTGGCGTCGCTCTGCGACAGCTTCTTCGACTGCACTATGACTTCGGCGGTGATCTCGTAGCTCTGGCGCAGCACCAGCGGCAACAGCAGGGCGATCACGGCGAAGCCGAGGAACACGCGTTTGATCAGCCGGCGATTGACGAAGAACACGAGGAGGAACTCGTGCAGGTAGTTTTCGATTCTGTTCATCGCGGGAAGGCTCAATTGTTGTCCGATTCTTTGTTGTCGACGCGGTAGCCGAAGCTGAAGCCGACACCCTGGAACATGATGATGTCCGCCAGTTGCTTGCTGAACGCACCAGCCTTGGCCAGGCGGGTCTTGGGCACGTAGAGCAGGTCGTCCGGTTGCAGGTAGGCGAACTGCGCAGCGTTGCGGTCCAGCGCGGCGGCGACGTCATAGGTGCGGGCCTGCACCTGGTTGCCGGTGCGGCGCATGATCACCACCGAGTCCAGGCGCGCGGTGGGGCCGGCGCCCTTGGCCAGGGTCAGGGCCTCGAGCACCGACACCGGGCGGCGGATCGGGTAGGCGCCGGGCTGGCCGACTTCACCGAGCACGAACACCTCGTTGGCCGCCGTCGACTTGAGCAGCACGTCGGCGCTGACCTGGCCGACTTCCTTGGCGTAGCGCTGGTTGATGGTCTTCTGCAACTGGCTGAGGGTCATGCCCTGCAAGGACATGGCGCCCAGCAGCGGGAAGCTGGCGCGCCCGTCCGAGCCGACGGTGATCTCGCGGCTCAGGCCCGTGGCCGGGTTGGTCAGGCTGGTGCGCAGGTTGTCCAGCAGGGCCATGGCGTGGGAAATCGAGAAAGTCACCTGGGGCTTTTTCAGCACCTGCGAATAGGCGCTTTCCAGGGTCCGGCGCGCCTCTTCGGCGGTCAGCCCGGCGACCTGCACGTTGCCGACGTAGGGCATCTCGATGCTGCCGTCGGGCAATACCAGCTTGTCGCCGCCCAGCTCGGCGGCGCTGAGGAACGAGACGTCGACCTGGTCGCCCGGCTGCACCCGATAGCGGGTCGGGCTGGTGCTGCCGATGTGGAAGATCACGTCCAGCACGTCCTGGGGACGCAGGACCTGCTCCACCGGCAGCACTTCGGTCATCTGGCCCTGGCCGGCCCCGGCGCTGAGGACTTGCACCGGCATTTCCTCGACGTCGGGGCTGGAACAGCCGGCGAGGACGGCCAGCAACAGGCAAAGGGGGAGTGCTTGAGGTTTCATGTGCAGACTTTCCTTGTGCCGGTCAGAGACGGTCGTAGACCCATTTGGGCATGTAATACTTGCGCGCGTTGAACACGCTGCCGATCAGCTTCGCCTCGGCCTGGACCAGCCGTTGCGCGGCGGCCTGGGCCACTTCCCAGCGGGTTTCCTCGCCGCGCACCACCAGCACCACGCCATCGACCTGGGTACTGAGGGTGAGGAGGTCGCCGTTGCTGTACACCGGGTCGCCGTCGACGATCACGAAGCGGTACACCTCGTTGAGCGCGGCGAACAGCTCCCGCAGCGGCTGGCTGGTCAGGCGTTCGCTGTACTGCTGTCGACGCCCCAGGGGCAGGAAGTCGAAGCCCGGGGCACCGGGGTGCTCGATGCAGGACGCCAGGCTCGGCGGCTGCTCGGCCAGTACCAGGTCGAGGAAGCCCGGGTTCTGCTCCAGGCCCAGGCGCTGGGTCAGGCTGTCGTCGGCGAGGCTGGTGTCCAGCAGCAGCACCCGTCCGCGGCTGGTGCGCGCCAGCTCGTTGGCCAGGGCCAGGCTGCTGGTGGTCACGCCGCTGTTGCGGTTCGGCGCGGTGAGCAGGATCACCCGCAGCTGCTGGTCGAGTACGGTCACGGCCAGGTTGCTTTCGGTGGGGGTCTGGATTTCCAGACTGGCAAAGGTTGCAGCCGCCATTTCAACTTGCTCCGTGGCCGTTGAGGACTTTGAGAGGGGTTTTGAGCAGGATCTTCAGGTCCAGCCAGGGGCTCTGCTGAAAGATGTAGGTCATGTCCAGGGTCACCCGGCCGTCGAAATCCACATCGCTGCGCCCGGACACCTGCCACAGGCCGGTGATGCCGGGGTAGATGCTCAGGCGGCCGAGGTGGTGTTCCTTGTAGGTCTGGGCGTGGAACGAGGTCGGCCGCGGGCCGACGATGCGCATCTGGCCGAGCAGCACGTTGATCAGGTTCGGCAGCTCGTCGAGGCTGGTGCGCCGCAGGAAACCGCCGATCCCGGTGATCCGCGGGTCGCGGTCGATCTTGAAGTCCACCGAGTCCGGGCCGTGCTTGTTCAGGTGGCGCACCGAGTCCTTCAGGGATTCGGCGTTGACCACCATGGTGCGGAACTTGTACATGCCGAAGCGCCGGCCACGAAAACCGGTGCGCAGTTGCACGAAAAACACCGGGCCGGGGCTGGTCAGCTTGATCAGCAGGGCGATCGCCAGCAGCAGCGGTGCGATCAGCAGCAAAATCAGCGCGGCCAGCAGGGTCGAGGTCAGGCGCTTGCTCAGGGACAGGGTCCAGGGACAGCCGCCGAGGCGACCGATCAGCCAGCCACGGCGTTGCAGCTCGACGGCGGCCTCGACCTTGCGCCGGAACGGGTCGTTGCGCCGGTCGATATGGACGCGGCCGGCAGCCGGTGCCGGCTCCTCGGGAACAGAAGGCGCGGGCGATGAGAATGGTCTCTCCATGTCCATCGGGGGTATTTCCATAGGCAGTGGGTAGAAGCGGCGAGCGGATTCGCCGGTGCAGCTCGGTGCGATTCGTCAGGCCCGTGGCGGCGAGGGCGGCCGGTAGTAGCTCTGGAACCAGTCGACGAAGCGTCCCAGGCCTTCGGCCAGGGGCACCTGCGGGCCGAAACCGGTGACGTTCTCCAGGGCGCTGGCATCGGCGCAGGTGTTCAGCACATCGCCGGGCTGCAGCGGCAGGTACTCGACCAGCGCCTTGCGCCCGAGCAGTTGCTCCAGGGTGGCGACGTAGTCCTTGAGTTCCACCGGGCGCTGCCCGCCGATATTGAACAGGCGCCAGGGCGCCATGCTGGTGGCCGGGTCGGGCTGTTCGCGGTCCCACAGCGGGTCGCGTACCGGCGGTTTACCCAGCAGTCGCACCAGGGACTCGACTATGTCGTCGATGTAGGTGAAGTCGCGCTGGTGCATGCCGTAGTTGAACAGCTTCAGCGGCCGGCCTTCGCTGATGGCCTGGGCGAACAGGATCGGCGACATGTCCGGGCGGCCCCAGGGGCCGTACACGGTAAAAAAGCGCAGGCCGGTGGCCGGCACGTCGAACAGGTGGCTGTAGCTGTGGGCCATCAACTCGTTGGCCTTCTTGCTCGCGGCGTACAGCGACAGCGGATGGTCGACGTTGTCGCTGACCTTGTACGGCGTGTGATGGTTGGCGCCGTACACCGAGCTGGACGAGGCGTAGATCAGGTGCTCGACCGGGTAGCGCCGGCACATTTCCAGCAGGTTGAGAAAACCGCCGAGGTTGCTGTCCAGGTAGGCCTTGGGGTTCTCCAGGGAATAACGCACCCCGGCCTGGGCCGCCAGGTTGATCACCACCTGCGGGCGGACCTGGGCGAACAGCCGATCGAGGGCGTCGGCATCGCTCAGGTCCAGGCGGTACAGCGGGAAGGCGCCCACCTGTTGTTCGACCCAGCGCACCCGGTCGCGCTTGAGCTGCGGGTCGTAGTAGTCGTTGAAATTATCCAGCCCGGTGACCTGATGCCCATCCTTGAGCAAACGCAGTGCGGTATGGGCGCCGATGAAACCGGCGGCCCCGGTGATCAGGATATTCATGCGTAGAGCGCCCCCGGTAGACGATAGGGTAGTCCGATGCTCAAGTAATGCAGGCCGGCATCCGCCGCCTGTTGCGGGCTGTAGAGGTTGCGCCCGTCGACGATCAGCCGCGCCTTGAGGCGCTCGCGCAGCTGGTTGAAATCGACCACGCGAAAGGCCTTCCACTCGGTGCAGATCACCAGCGCATCGGCGCATTGCAGGGTGTCGTCGCGGGTCGCGCACAGCTGCAGGTCGGGGCGGTAGCCATACAGGCGCCGGCATTCGGTCATGGCTTCCGGGTCGTAGGCATGCACCGTGGCGCCGGCGTCCCACAGCGCTTCCATCAGGTAGCGGCTGGTGGCTTCGCGCATGTCGTCGGTATTGGGCTTGAAGGCCAGCCCCCAGATGGCGATGACCTTGCCGCGCAGGTCGTCGCCCAGGTGCGCCTTGAGCTTGCGGAACAGCACGTGGCGCTGCTGCTCGTTGACGTCGCGCACGGTCCTGAGCATGTGCGGTTCCAGGCCATGGCTCTCGGCTGTGTGGATCAGCGCCTTGAGGTCCTTGGGGAAACACGAGCCGCCAAAACCCGCACCCGGGTAGATGAAGTGATAGCCGATCCGCGGGTCGGCGCCGATGCCCTTGCGCACGGCGCTGATGTCGACGTCCAGGCGCTCGGCCAGGTTGGCCATTTCGTTCATGAAGCTGATGCGCGTGGCGAGCATCGCGTTGGCGGCGTACTTCACCAGCTCGGCGCTGCGGTTATCCATGAACATCAGGCGGTCGCGGTTGTGGTTGAACGGCGCGTACAGCTCGCTCAATTGCTGGCGCGGCTTGTCATGGGCGCAGCCGACGATGATCCGGTCCGGGCGCATGCAGTCGGCCACCGCGCTGCCTTCCTTGAGGAACTCGGGGTTGGACACCACATGCACCCTGAGCTCGGACTTGCCCAGGTCGGTGAGCTGCTCGATGACGGTTTCCAGCACCTGGTCGGCGGTGCCCACCGGCACCGTGGATTTGATCACCAGGGTCTTGTCGCTGTGCATCAGGCGGGCGATGTCGCGGGCGACGGCAATCACATGGTCGAGATCGGCGGAGCCGTCTTCGTTGGACGGGGTGCCGACCGCGATGAACATCAGCTCGCCATGGTTCACTGCGTCCTGGGCCTGGGTGGTGAAGGACAGGCGGCCGGCTTTCAGATTGTCCTCGATCAGCGTCGTCAGCCCCGGCTCGTGAATGGGCGCGATGGCGCGCTGCAATTGGGCGACTTTCTGGCCGTCGATGTCGACACAGACCACGTTGTGGCCGACGTCGGCCAGGGCGACTGCTTGTACCAGGCCGACGTAGCCGGTACCAAAAACGCTGACATCCAAGGGAGGAACCTCATCCGTGATGGGTAATGAGTGAGTTTTTTTTGCCCACTTCTTAAAGAACTGAATAGGTGCAAGTCCTTTCGGTGTTCTTTTTTTGACACTACCACAGCAAGGAGACGGTTAATTGGCGTTTTGCCGTGTTGTATAAATGACGATGGCGTTTTGTATCCTTTTATAATTTAATTAATTGTTTTTAAAATCAACTAGATAGGTTGTCTGAAAGGGTGCTGAAAGCATTGTGTCAATTCCTTGATACAAATCTCGGCAAGGCAAATAAAGCCGACGAACGGTAGTGTTTTGGGTAAAAAATACAGCGCTTTTATTGTCGACGGACGCTTCATTGGATCCAAAACCTCTGGAATCGCCCAATGAATGATGTCTGGGCCAAGAGCGTCGACGAAGGAGGAAAAGTGTTGAAAATGATCGTTTTATTGCAGGCAGGGCCGTGCGCTGGAGGAGCGCGGGAAGTGCCAAAGGCTAGAGCAGCTTCAGACTAAAGTCGGGTGTAGCCAGCCAAGGCCATCTGCCATCATTGCGAGTCAACATTGATTTGATCAATTCACTTGGCCAGACATGATTCGCCAGATGGATTGCTATTGCCTTTCTTTCATCCGCGTTACCGATGCACTGCTGGAGCTTTTCATGCGTCCCCCTTTCCCTTTGCTGCACTCATTCCGACCGCTGCGTTATCCAACGGTGGGCCTCGGCGCCCTTTGCCTGTGCGCGGGTTTTACCGCCCAGGCCGAGGCCGCGGGCTTCTTCGAAGACAGCAGCGCCAAGCTCGAGTCGCGCACCATCTATTTCAACCGTGACTTCCGCGACGGCCATACCAGCAACGATCAGGGCGCTTCCAGGCGCGAAGAGGCGGCCCAGGGCTTCATTCTCAACCTGCAATCGGGCTACACCGAAGGCACCGTCGGTTTTGGTGTCGACGCGCTGGGCATGCTCGGCTTCAAGCTCGATTCCAGCCCCGACCGCAGCAACAGCGGCCTGCTGCCGTCCAGCGGCCAGGACCCGCGAGGCTCCAAGGACCAGTACGCCAAGCTCGGCCTGACGGCCAAGGTGCGCGTGTCGCAGAGCGTGCTCAAGTACGGCGCGCTGCTGCCGGACCTGCCGCTGCTCAAGTACAACGACGGGCGCCTGCTACCGACTATGTTCAACGGCGCCATGCTCACGTCCAAGGAGATCAAGGACCTGACGTTCATGGCCGCGCGCCTGGACCGGTACACCGCCCGGGATTCCACGGACGCCCAGGACATCCGCGTGCACTGCAAGAACAAGCGGTACGCCTGCAACGTCACCGCCGACCATTTCGACATGTACGGCATCGACTACAAGTTCAACGACCGCCTGACCGGCCAGTACCACTACGCCGAGCTGGAAGACATCTACCGCCAGCACTTCATCGGCCTGCTGGCCAACCAGCCGCTGGGCCCGGGCGTATTGAAGGCCGACCTGCGCCTGCTCAAGAGCGCCGACAGCGGCGCCGAGCGCGCCGGCTCCATCGACAACCGCGCCCTGAGCGGCATGCTCGGCTATGCCATCGACGGCCACACCTTCAGCGCCGGCTGGCAGCGCATGAACGGCGACAACTCGATGCCGTACCTCGATGGCAGCAACCCGTACCTGGTCAACTATGTGCAGGTCAACGACTTCGCCGCCGCCCAGGAGCGTTCCTGGCAGCTGCGCTACGACTACGACTTCAAGGCCATCGGCATCAACGGCCTGAGCTTCCTGACCCGCTATGTCAGCGGCGACCATATCAAGGTCCCGGGCAGCGACCAGGAAGGCCGCGAGTGGGAGCGCGACAGCGAACTCAAGTACGTGGTGCAGAGCGGCACCTTCAAGGACGTCAGCCTGCGCCTGCGTAACGCCACCTACCGCAGCAACTACGAGAAGTTCGCCCGGGACGTGGACGAGACGCGGCTGATCGTCAGCTACAACTTCTCGATCCTCTGACGGCACTGCCGGAAGCTGAATCCGCGATCTGCCTGGAGAAACGCGCCGACAAGCCTTGCGGCTGCTGCGCAGCCGTCGCAAACCCGGCAACCGCGTTGCATCAGGTACAACGCGTGCGATGGTTGGGCGGCTGCGTTGCAGCCGGTCGCAGCCTCGCGGTGCTCGGCAGCGGCTACGGAGCGCGAGGAGGCGGGAAGATCCGCGTCAGGCGCTTACAACCAATCCCAGAAACGGCTCCAGAAGCCGCGGTTCAGTTCTTCCCGGCAACCGGCGTATTGCTGGCCGTACAGGCTGGAGCGGCTTTGCACCTTCATCGCCACGGTCTGCAGCCAGGGCTTGGCCACATAGGTCTGCCGGCGGTAGCCACCCCAGCCTTCGTGGTAGTTCAGGTACTGGCGGTAGGCGTCCTGCTTGGTCACGCCGTTGACCCGCGTGGTCTGGTCCATGTACCAGCCGATAAAGTCGGTGGCGTCGGCGAAGTTGGTGCGGCTGGCCCAGTAGTTGTCGCCCTTGCGCTGGTAGTCGCCCCAGACTTCGTCCTTGGCCTGCGGGTAGCCGGCCGCCGTGGAGACCCGGCCCCAGGGAATCACCCACAACAGGTATTTGCGTGGCGGCAAGGCGTCCTGCTTGAAGCTCGACTCCTGGTAGATAATCGACAGCGGCACCTGGATCGGCACCCCCCATTTCTCTTCGGTGGCCTTGGCCGCCTTGTACCAGTCGCTTTTCTCGCGAAAGATCTCGCAGATGTCGTTGGGGTTGGCCGGCGGCGAGGTCGCGCAACCGGTCAGGATGAGGGGGAGTGCTACGGCGGCATAGGCGAAGCGGGTCAAAGGCAAGGCTCTATTCGGGTCGATGGGAGCGCCGCGTGGCGCCCCTGCGATCAGTTCAATTGGTGGCGATAGGGCAGGTCCGGTCCGGTCTTGCCACAGGTCAGCGCCGCGGCGTGGATGGCGAACCTGAGCATCTGGTCGATCTGGTCCCGGCTCAAGCCCGCCACACCTTCCAACGAATCCAGCTGTCGTTCGGTCAGCCAGGCAATCAGAGCGGCCTGGAAGGTGTCGCCGGCGCCCACGGTGTCGGCCATCTTAATCGGCATGGCCGGCGCCGACCAGCGGCCATGCACCCGACTGAACACCGTCGCGCCCTCTGCGCCGCGGGTCAGGAACACCAACTGGCAGCGATGCTGCAGCCAGCCTTCGATCACTTGCTGCGGGTCCTGGTCGGGATAGAGCAGGTGCAGGTCCTCGTCGCTGACCTTGATCAGGTCGGCCAGCCGGACCAGGGTATCGATGCGCTGGCGCCACAGCTGGATGTCCGGGGCCGGGTTGAGGCGCACGTTGGGATCGAGGCTGATCAGGCGCTGGCCGCGTTCGCGGCGCACCAGCGCCAGCAGGGTGTCGGCGATCGGCTGAACCACCAGGGAAAACGAACCGATGTGCAGGCCGCGCACCCGACTGTCGAGTTGCGGCAGGTCGGCCAGTTGCAACTGGCGGTCGGCGCCGCCTTCGCCACGGAAGCTGTATTGCGGCGAGCCGTCGGCGCCCACCGCGACCATCGCCAGGGTGGTCGGGGCCTGGATGTGCAGCAGGTAGTCTTCGCCCACGCCTTCGTCGCGCAGCACCTGCAACAGGCGCCGGCCGAGGTAGTCGGTGGACAGCCCGGCGAACAGCGCCGCGTCCACGCCCAGGCGGCGCAAACCCACCGCGACGTTGAAAGGCGAACCGCCGGCGATTGCCTGGAAGTTGACCCGCGATGCCCGACCGCTGGCATCGTCTTCGCTGAAAAAATCGAACAGTGCTTCACCACAGACCAGGTACATAGTCATTCGCTCTTCAAAGGGTTGCCACATGCTGTTGGTAGCGTTCATAGGCCTGCTGGTAGGCCGCGACATTGGTCGCTATCGGCAAGGTTTCGCTGCTTGCATCGAGCCTCACGCAGCGCTGGCACAGCTGCGCCAGGCTCTGTGCCTGGCCGCTGTGGTGCGACTCGCACCAGGCCGCCTGGATCGCCGCGCCCAGGGCCGCCGCTTCGCTCTGCTCGGTGCAGACCACCGGGGTGTGCATGATATCGGCGACCATCTGCCGCCACAGCTGGCTTTTCGAACCGCCGCCGATCAGGCGGATGCTCTGGCTTTGCAGGCCGTTGTGGCGCAGCAGGTCCAGGCCGTAGCGCAGGCCGAAGGTGGTGCCTTCGACCACCGCGCGGCACAGGTTGGCCCGGGTCAGGTTGTTGGCGGTCAGGCCCAGCAAGCTGCCGCTGGCATGGGGCAGGGCGGGGACCCGCTCGCCGTTGAGGAACGGCAGCATGCACACGCCCTTGGCGCCGATCGGCGCCTGCGCCACCAACTGGTTGAAGGCGTCGATATCCAGCTCGAACAACTCGCGCACCGCGCTCGTGGCATTGGTCAGGTTCATGGTGCAGATCAGCGGCAGCCAGCCGCCGCTGGAGGAACAGAAGGTCGCCACCGCCGCGTCCGCACTGACCCGCGGTTGCTCGGCATAGGCGTACAGGGTGCCGGAAGAACCCAGGCTCATGGTGATCGCCCCGGGCTGGATATTGCCGGTGCCGATGGCCCCCAGCATGTTGTCGCCGCCACCGCCGGACACCAGCGCCTGGGGGTTGAGGCCCAAGTGCCGGGCGATCTCCGGCAGCAGGGTGCCCACTGGCTGGTGGGCTTCGAGCAGCTCCGGCAAGGCGGCTTCCAGGCGGCCGTCGGGGTCGATGTGCCTGAGCAGCGCCAGGTCCCATTGCCGGGTGCGCACATTGAAATAGCCAGTGCCCGAGGCGTCGCCGTATTCGCTGCAGCAGCGGCCGGTCAGCCAGTAGTTCAGGTAGTCGTGGGGCAGCAACACATGGGCGATGCGCTGGAAGATCTGCGGGTGCTGCTCCCGGGTCCACAGCAGTTTCGACACCGTGTAGCCGGGGGCAATCGCCACGCCGAGGCGCTCCAGGGAGCCCTGTTCGCCGCCCAGGTAATCCAGCAGGCGCTGGTTCTGTGGGGTGGATTCGGTGTCGCACCAGAGCTTGGCCGGGCGCAGTACCTGGCCCTCTTGGTCGAGCAGGACCAGGCCGTGCTGCTGGCCGGACACGCCGATGCCGAGGATGTCCAGGCCGCTGACACCAGCGGCCAATAACGCACGGCGGGTGGCCAGGGCGAACGCCTCGCGCCATTGCCCGACGTCCTGTTCGCGGCGGCCGTTGGCGCCGCTGATCAGGCTATGGGGCGCCGCGCCCAGCCCCAGCACCTCGCCGCTGGCAGCGTCGAGGACGATGGCCTTGGTGCCCTGGGTGCCGCAGTCGATACCGAGGAAAAGCTGTTGCGTCGTCATGGATGAACCTGCACGAAATTCAAATCAAACCCACTGTAGCTGGTGTATCAGGTACAGCGCGTGGACTGCACTTGCGGCTGCTGCGTCGGAATGCCGCCCAACCCGATCGCAGCCTTCGGCAGCGGCTACAGGGTTCGCAGTGCCTGTGTAGCCGCTGCCGAGCCTGCGAGGCTGCGATCGATTGCGCAGCAATCGCAGAACCTGAATGCACGATCTGTCTGGAGAAACGCATCGGCGACAGGCAAGCATCAGCGGTCCCGGCCCAATATCCGCTCCAGGGTGCGGGTCACGCCGTTGTCGCGCAGGCTGCTGTAGCAGCGCTCGAAAGCCGCGGTAAATGCGGCGCTGGCGGGGATCGCCGTGCCGAAGATTTCCTCGACCGCCAACAGCCGCTGGTCGATCAGCGCGTCATCCTCCACCAGCGCCTGACAGAATCCGGCACGCGGGTCGGGAATGGCATAGCTGTCGCCGTTTTCGTCCACGCCCTTGAGGTACAGGGTCCAGGCGGCGACCACCAGGGCAGCGCGCTCGGTGTCGCGGCCATCGGCGATCAGGCGGTTGAGGGTCGGCACGGTGAACTTGGGCAGCTTCGACGAGCCGTCGGAGCAGACCCGTTCCAGCTGGTCGGCAATCGCCCGGTTGGAGAAACGCGCCACCAGGGTGTCTTTGTAGTCGTCCAGGTCGATGCCCGGCACTGGCGCCAGTTGTGGGGTCACGTCCAGGTCCATGTAGGCGCGCATGTACGCCACGAACAGCGGGTCGGCCATCGTCTCGTGGACAAAGCGATAACCCTTGAGGAACCCCAGGTAGGTCAGGGCCAGGTGGCTGCCGTTGAGCAGCTTGATTTTCATCTCTTCATAGGGCGTGACGTCGTCGGTGAATTGCACGCCGACCTTTTCCCAGGCCGGCCGGCCGCTGACGAACTTGTCTTCCAGCACCCATTGCGCAAAAGGCTCGCAGACCACCGGCCAGGCGTCGTCGATGCCGTGCTGGTCACGCAGTTGCAGGCGGTGGGCGGTGCTGGTCATGGGCGTGATGCGGTCGACCATGGCGTTGGGGAAGCTGACGTTGGCGGCGATCCAGTCGTGCAGGTCGGCGTCGCGCTGGCGGGCGAAGGCCAGCAGCGCCTTGCGGGTCACCGCGCCGTTGTGCGGCAGGTTATCGCAGGACATCAGGGTAAAGGCCGGGACCCCGGCCGCCCGGCGCTGGGCCAGGGCCGCGCAGAGAAAACCGAACACGGTCTTCGGCTGCTGCGGGTGGGCCAGGTCGTGCTGGATCTGCGGCAGGTGGGTCATGAACTCGCCGCTGCTGTCGTCGATGCAGTAGCCGCCCTCGGTGATGGTCAGCGAGACGATGCGGATCTGCGGGTCGGCCAGTTTGTCGATCAGCGCCTGGGCGTCGTCCTCGGCCAGCAACATGTCGCTAATGGCGCCGATCACCCGTACTTCGGCGTCGTCGCTGTCGCCCAGCTCGAACAGGGTGAACAGGTAGTCCTGGCCGGCCAGGTCGTCGCGGGCGCGACGGTCCTCGGCGCGCAGGCCGACCCCGCAGATGCTCCAGTCCAGGCCTTCGCCGGTGTTCATCAGGGCATCGGTGTAGTAGGCCTGGTGCGCCCGGTGGAAACCACCGACGCCGATATGCACCATGCCTTGCCGGGTCTCGCCCAGGTCGTAGGCGGGCAGCCGCACTTCAGGGGCCAGGCGGTGGAGGTTGTGTCGGTTCAGTTTCATCGTTCGGTTCTCGTTCAGGCGGCGGCGCGCAGCGGCCTGGCCACGGCCACGCCGTCGGCATCGAAGAGGTGGCCGTGTTCGGCGTCCAGGTTCAGGCTCAGTTGCTGGCCGTAGGCACTGGCCAGATCGCCGCGGATACGCAGGGTCAGGGCTTCGCCGGAAGCAGTGACGACGTGGCAGAAGGTGTCGCTGCCCAGGCGCTCGCTGACGTCGGCGGTAACCTGCAGGGTGCAGTCGCCGGGCCGGGCCAGTTCCAGGTGCTCGGGACGGATGCCCAGGGTCACCGGGCTGCCGACGCTCAGGTGGGCGCCGCTCTGTGGCAACTGGATGCGGGTGCCGGCGTCCAGCAGCACCTCGCAGCCCTGGCCATCGACCCGGCTCAGCCGGCCCTTGAGGAAGCCCATCTTCGGTGTGCCGAGGAAACCGGCGACAAACAGGTTGGCCGGGCTGTGGTACAGCTCCAGCGGCGAGCCCACCTGTTCCACGCGGCCGCCATTGAGCACCACCACCTTGTCGGCCAGGGTCATGGCCTCGACCTGGTCGTGGGTCACGTAGATCATGGTCGCCTGCAGCTCTTTATGCAGGCGCGCCAGCTCCAGGCGCATCTGCACCCGCAGCGCGGCGTCGAGGTTGGACAGCGGTTCGTCGAACAGGAAGATCTTCGGGTTGCGCACGATGGCCCGGCCGATGGCCACGCGCTGGCGCTGGCCGCCGGACAGCTGCTTGGGCTTGCGCTCCAGCATCGGCCCCAGTTCGAGGATGCGCGCCGCTTCGTTGACCTTCTGTTGCACCTCGGCTTTCGGCACGCCGGCCAGGTCCAGGGCGAAGGACATGTTCTTGCGCACGCTCATGTGCGGGTACAGGGCGTAGGTCTGGAACACCATGGCCAGGTCGCGCTTGGCCGGGCTGACCTCGGTGATGTCGCGGCCATCCAGTTCGATGCTGCCGCCGCTGACTTCTTCCAGGCCGGCGATCAGCCGCAGCAGGGTGGACTTGCCACAGCCCGAGGGGCCGACGAAGACCACGAACTCCCTGTCGCGCACCTCCAGGTCGATGCCCTTGATGATGGAAAAACCTTCGAAGCCTTTTTGCAGGTTCTTGATTTTCAGGTTGGCCATGATGGGTCTCCATGTTTCTGAATGTCGGTGTGTAGCCGCTGCCTCAGGCTGCGATAGGCACCGCAGGGGCCTGGGCGTCTGTGCGATCGCTGGCGAGCCTGCGGCTCGATCGCAGCCTTCGGCAGCGGCTACAGGTAGTGGGTCGTTGGGTTATTTCACGGCGCCGAAGGACAGGCCGCGCACCAGTTGTTTCTGGCTGATCCAGCCGAAGATCAGGATCGGCGCGCAGGCCAGGGTCGAGACCGTCGAGAGCTTGGCCCAGAACAGCCCTTCGGGACTGGAGTAGGAGGCGATCAGCGCGGTCAGCGGCGCGGCGTTGGACGAGGTCAGGTTCAGCGACCAGAACGCCTCGTTCCAGCACAGGATCAGCGACAGCAGCACGGTGGAGGCCAGCCCGCCCTTGGCGATCGGCAGCAGCACCCGGAGCATTTCCTGGCCCAGCGTCGCACCGTCCAGCCGCGCGGCTTCGAGGATGTCCCGGGGGATGTCCTTGAAGTAGGTGTAAATCATCCAGACCACGATCGGCAGGTTGATCAGGGTGTAGATCACGATCAGCGCGATGCGCGTGTCCAGCAGGCCAAAGCTCTTGGCCAGCAGGTAGATCGGCATCAGCACGCCCACCGGCGGCAGCATCTTGGTCGACAGCATCCACAGCAGGGTGCGCTTGGTGTTGCGGGTTTCAAAGAAGGCCATGGAATAGGCCGCCGGCACCGCGATCAGCAGGCACAGGGCGGTGGCGCTGAAGGAGATCACCACCGAGTTCCAGGCGAAGGCCAGGTAGTTGCTGCGCTCGTTGATGTGCAGGTAGTTCTCCAGCGTCGGCGTGAAGATGAACTGCGGCGGCGTGGCGAAGGCATCGATTTCGGTCTTGAAGCTGGTCAGCAGCATCCAGAAGATCGGGAAGAAAATCAGGATGGCGATGGCCCAGGCCAGGGTGCCGAGCAGAAGGCTTTGCAGGCGGCGGGATTGTTGCAGGGTCATGGCGCGCACCTCAGGGCTTGTCAGTCAGGTTTTTGCCGAGCATCCGCACCAGGATGATCGCGGCGATATTGGCGATGACCACGGCGATCAGGCCGCCGGCCGAGGCCATGCCCACGTCGAACTGCACCAGCGCCTGGTTGTAGATCAGGTAGGCGAGGTTGGTCGAGGCGTAGCCCGGGCCACCGTTGGTGGTGGTGAAGATTTCGGCGAACACCGAGAGCAGGAAGATGGTCTCGATCATCACCACCACCGCGATGGGCCGCGCCAGGTGCGGCAGGGTCAGGTGCCAGAAGATCGCGATGGCCCCGGCGCCATCCAGGCGCGCGGTTTCCTTCTGCTCCTGGTCCAGGGACTGCATGGCGGTCATCAGGATCAGGATGGCGAACGGCAGCCACTGCCAGGAGACAATGATGATGATCGACAGCAGCGGGTAGTGAGCCAGCCAGTCCACCGGCTGGGCGCCGAACAGCTTCCACACGGCGGCGAGAATCCCCGACACCGGGTGGAAGATCAGGTTCTTCCAGATCAGCGCGCCCACCGTGGGCATGATGAAGAACGGCGAGATCAGCAACACCCGGACGATGCCGCGGCCGAGGAACTCGCTGGCCTCCAGCAGGGCGCTGATCAGCACCCCGAACACCACGCTGATCAGCAGCACGCTGCCCACCAGCAACAGGGTGTTGCCGGCCCCGGGCAAAAAGCCCGAATCGCTGAGGAAGTAGCTGAAATTCTCAAGTCCGACGAACTGGTTTTCCCCGGGGTACAGCAGGTTGTAGCGGATCAGCGAGAAGTACAGGGTCATGCCCAGCGGCACGATCATCCACAGCAGCAACAGCGCCACCGAGGGGCTGACCAGGAACCAGCCGGGGTTGAGCAGGCGGCGCTTGCGCGCGACCTGGGGCATTGGCAAATGAGCTTTGGCAGTCGAGGTATTCATGGCGATCACAACCGTTCAGGTACAGATGCTTTCTTCTGTAGGACTAGGCGTCCCCCTGCTCCTACAGGAGATGGGATTTACTTGGGATAGCCGGCGCGTTTCATTTCGCGTTCGGTGGTTTGCTGCGCGGCGGCGAGGGCCTGGTCGACCGTGGTCTGGCCGATCAGCGCGGCGGAGAACAGTTTGCCGACCTGGGTGCCGATGGCCTGGAACTCGGGAATGGTCACCAGCTGGATACCGATGTAGGGCACCGGCTTGAGGGTCGGCCTGGTCGGGTCGGCGACTTTCAGCGATTCCAGGGTCACCCTGGCGAACGGCGCGGCCTGCATATAGGCCTCGCTGTAGGTCGAAGCGCGAGTGCCCGGCGGCACGTTGGCGATGCCGTCCTTCTCGGCGACCAGGGCCCCGTATTCCTTGGACGTGGCCCAGGTGGCGAAGGTCTGCGCGGCATCCTTGGCCTTGGAACTGGTGGGGATCGCCAGCGCCCAGGAGTACATCCAGGCGCTGCCTTTGTCGGTCACCTGGTGCGGGGCGTAGGTAAAGCCGACGTGTTCGCTGACCTTGCTCTGCGACTTGTCGGTGACGAAGGAGCCGGCGACGCTGGCGTCGACCCAGATCGCGCACTTGCCGCTGTTGAACAGCGCCAGGTTCTCGTTGAAACCGTTGCTGGAGGCGCCGGGCGGGCCGGCCTTTTTCATGGTGTCGACGTAGAAGGTCAGGGCGTTCTTCCATTCCGGCCCGGTGAATTCCGGTTGCCACTGCTCATTGAACCAGCGCGCGCCGAAACCGTTGGCCAGGGTGGTGATCAGGGCCATGTTCTCGCCCCAGCCGGCCTTACCGCGCAGGCAGAGGCCGTACTGCTCCTGCTCGGGTTTGTTGAGCTTGCCGGCGAACTCGCCGATCTGCTCCCAGGTCGGGTGCTCGGGCATGACCAGGCCGGCGTCCTTGAACAGGTCGGTGCGGTAGTAGGTCATCGAGCTTTCGGCGTAGAACGGCAGGGCGTACAGCGTGCCCTTGGCCGACAGGCCTTCGCGTACCGCGGGGAAGATATCCTGCAGGTCATAGGCGGCGGGCAGGTCCTGCATCGGTTGCAGCCAGCCCTTGGCGCCCCACAAAGCGGCTTCGTACATGCCGATGGTCAGCACGTCGAACTGCCCGCCCTGGGTGGCGATGTCGGTGGTCAGGCGCTGGCGCAGCACGTTCTCTTCGAGCACCACCCAGTTCAGCTTGATGTCCGGGTGCTCGCTCTCGAAGGTTTTCGAGAGTTTCTGCATGCGGATCATGTCGCTGTTGTTGACGGTGGCGATGGTCACGCTCTGGGCGCCGAGGCTGACGCCGCTCAAGGTCATGCAGGTGGTGACGAGCAGGGCTGTGATGCTGGGTTTCATCGTGCACTCCTCTTCCGGGCCCGGTGGGCGGCAGAAGGACGGTTATTGTTGTTGTGTCTTCCGGATGCAGGGAAGAATGTGGGGCTGATTACAGCCCTCAACGCCCGCGCTGACAAATCATCCCTGACACTCGAATCGATACTTTTTTGCACTGCGACGAAATCCTCCACCCGGCGCAAGCCGCCATGGGCCAAGGATTCGCCCGTTCGGGCCAGGTAAAGCCGGGGAGATAACGTATTGGTTTTTTACCGTGGCGGCCTGAGCCGGAGAACGGGGAGACGGCGCCGATGACAGCGGCGAAGCCCCGGTCGACCGGGGCTTCGCGCTGATGGGGGAGGGGTCAGAAGGTGTAGGTGGCCGACATGATCGCCGCGCGCGCGTCGCCGTATTCGATGGCCGAGGAGCGCGTCGTTGAGCCGGACTGCTGGCGCACCCGTTCCACGTAGTCCTTGTCGAACAGGTTGTTGACGTTCAACTGCAGGTCGAGGTTGTGGTTGACCTTGTAGCCGAGCATGGCGTTGTGCACCCAGTAGGCATCCAGCTTGGCGCGGGTGCTGGAGCTGACGTTGCGCTCGCTGACATAACGCGTGCCGTAACCCAGGGTCCAGCCGGCCGGCAACTCATAGGTGGTCCACAGGTTGAGCGAACGCGGCGGCGTGTTACCCAGGGCCTGGCCCTTGCGCGCGATGCCCGAGGCGGTGTTCGCCGCGTTGAGGATTTCGCTGTCGAGGAAGGTGTAGTTGGCGAACACATCCCACTGCTCGCTGACATGCCCGGTGACGCCGATTTCCACACCCTGCACCCGCTGCTTGCCGGCCAGTTGGGTCGAGCCGTCGGCCATGGTTTCCCGGGCGTTGCTCTTCTCTACGCGAAACAGCGCGGCGTCCAGTTCCAGGCGCTTGTCCAGCAGCTCCCACTTGGTGCCCAGTTCCCAGGTTTCGTTCTTTTCCGGCGCCAGGTCCTGGTTGCCCTTGCTCAAGCCTCCGCCGGTGGAGGCCAGGTTCTCGGCGGACGGGTTGAAGGAGTTGCCCCAGGCGGCATAGATGCGCCCGTTCTCGGTCGGCTTGAACACCAGCCCGGTACGGGCGCTGGCCTTGTTCGTGTCCGAGGCCAGGCTGTCGCTCTTCACATGGCTGGCCGAGTATTTGTCGACATCGCCCTTGATCTTGTCGTAGCGCAGGCCGAGGTTGAGGTCCCAGCGCTCGCTCAGGGCGATGGTGTCGAACAGGTAGTACGCCTGGCCCTTGAGGGTGGTCTCGGTATAACCGCTGGTGGCCTTGTTGACCGGGCCGTTCCAGCGCCCGGGCGGGTTGCCCAGGGCATAGCCGTTGCGTGGATACAAGGCCGTGTTCAGGCCGTGGTTGTAGGTCTTCAGGTCGAGGATTTCCCGGGACAGTTCCACGCCCGCCACCAGATCGTGGCGCATGCCGGCGAATTCGAAGTCGCCGATCAGGTTGCTCTGGTTGATCCACATCTCGGTGGTGGCGTCGCGCCCGTAGGCCTGGGGCCCGGCCGGGCGGTAGCGGCCCGCCGGCACGCCGCTGGTATTGGCATGGGATGCCGAGACGATGGTGTCGCGCGCGGTGTGGCTGTAGCGCGTGAGGTTCTGCAGGCGCAGGTGGTCGCTGAAATCATGCTCGAAGTCGGCGGTGAAGGCGTTCTGTTCGATCTCTTCCTTGTCGAGGTTCTTCCAGCCGAAATAGGCATCGCGCTTGACCCCGGCCAGCTTCTTGCCGTCCAGCGCCGGTACGCCGTAGTCGGGCAGGTTGTCGTCGGTCTGGTGGAAGGCGCTGAGGGTCAGCCGGGTGGCGTCGCTGAACCCCAGGCGCAACGACGGCGCGATGCCCCAGCGCTCGCGGTCGATCTTTTCGCGGCCGGGCACATCGTTCTGATGGCCCATCAGGTTGATCCGCACCGCGCTGTCCTGGCCGACGCCTTCCAGGGGCTGGTTGCTGTCCAGCGTCAGGCGGTAGTAATTGTCGGTGCCGAGGCTACCGCCCAGGCGGGTGAACGCCTGGTTCTTCGGTTGCTTGCTGACCACGTTGATGCTGCCGCCGGTGGTGCCGGCGCCGCCGAACACCGAGTTGGGGCCCTTGATGACCTCCACCTGCTCGACGTTGAAGGTGTCGGAACGGTTGGTCTGCGCGCTGTCGCGCAGGCCGTCGATCTGCATGTTGCTGTTGGCCGAGAAGCCGCGGATGTTGATGCTGTCCCCCGAGCCGCCACCGCCTTCGCCGGCGTTGAAGGTGATGCCGGACACGTTCGACAGCACCTGGCGCAGGCTCAGCGCCTGCTGTTCCTGGATCAGCTTGGGCGGCACCACGGTGATGGTCTGCGGGGTGTCCAGCAGCGGCGCCACGTACTTGGCGGAGGCCGAGCGATCGGTCCGGGAACCGGGTTGCTCGGCCTCGACCTTGATGTTGTCCAGTTGCAGGGATTTCTGCCGTTCGCCGGCTTCGGCCGCGCCGGCGCAGGAGGCGAGGGCAAGGCCCAAGGTAGAGGCCAGCAAGCGGTGTGGCGGCAGTGGGGATGGGGCTTTCGTTTGCATAAGAAGCACTCTCTTTTTGGTGAGAGCGAATCCTATTTGAGATTGATTGCTAAGAACGGCTGCACAGGTGCTACTTGCGGCGATCTCGCGAAATTTAGGACGTTTCCCGAGAGAGCCCGGTAAAAGTCACCGCCGGGTATCGGACGGATGCCGCACTTTAGCCAAAAGCACGCTAGCTTTTTACCGGTCACTGCCTAAGATGACCGGCCCATCCCTTTATGCAGGAAGCCGTTCAGCGCGATGTCGGAAAAAGACACCATCTCCATGCAACTGGTGCGCGAAGCGCTGCTGCAAAGCTGCGCCCCGGGTGCCGCCAGCGAAGAAGTGCTGCTCAAGGTCGGCATCGACCCGGCCCAGCTGGACGTCAGTGCCGCCCGCGTGCCGGCGCTGGCCTATGCCCGGCTGTGGCGCCTGCTGGCGCGGCGCACGGACGACGAGTTCTTCGGCATGGACCCGCGCAAGCTCAAGTCCGGCAGCCTGGAGTTTCTCTGCCGCACCGCCATGGCCCGGCAGAACCTGGCGGCGGGCCTGGAGTCCGGGCTGGCTTTTTTGTCGCTGATGCTCGAACACCTGCCGGCCCAGCTGGTACGCCAGCAGAGCCTGGCGGAGATCGTCCTGCTGGAGGACGAGCAGGCGCCGCGCCGGGCCTTCACCTATTTCACCTACTGGATGATCGTCCACGGCGTGGCCTGCTGGCTGGCCGGGCGGCGCATCCCGATCCTGGCCATCGAGCTGCGCTGCCCAGAACCGGATTTCTGCGACGACTACCAGGTGATGTTCTCGCAGAACCTGCGGTTCGACCGGCCGCGCACGCGGATGATCGTCGCCGCCGACTGCCTGGACCTGCCGATCAAGCGCACTGACGAGGAGCTCAAGCGCTTCCTGGCCCAGGCGCCGGCCAATATCCTGGTCAAATACCGCGACCCGGAGAGCCTGGCCAGCCGCATCAAGCACGACCTGCGCCAGCTGCCCGCCGCCCAGTGGCCGGAAACCGAGAGCCTGGCCCACAGCCTGTGCATGTCGGCCTCGACCCTGCGCCGCCGCCTGGCGGAAGAGGGGCAGACCTACCAGGGAATCAAGGACGGGGTGCGCAAGGAACTGGCGATCGCCTGGCTGGCCGAGCCGCAGATCAGCTTCACGGAAATCGCCAGCCGCCTGGGCTTCGCCGACGCCAGCTCGTTCTACAAGGCCTTTCGCAAGTGGTCCGGCTCCAACCCCGGGCATTACCGCAGCCTGATCCTCAACGACCCGACCTGAGCGCATCCCTGCAGCCGCTGTCGCAGGCTGCGATCGACCGGAACGGTCGCAAAGGCGTGCGGCGCGGTGTCTCTGATGCTCCGCGTCAAGGCTGATAGCGAGTCCTGTGGCCTCGATCGCAGCCTGCGGCAGCGGCTACGGGGAACCTGGGTAGCCGCTGTCGAGCAGCGCGAGGCTGCGATCGGCAACGCAGTTGCCGCAAAACCCGAGCTTGCGGTGGGTCAGGCTGAATGCATTGCCTGGGTTGCGAGCGCTACGTCGGAATGCCGCCCAGGTCCGGCGCAGCCTCACTGTCGCTTGGCAGCGGCTACAGAATGTCTTGGCCGCCATGGGGTTCTTGGCCAAACCAGTCACGCAACTTGAAAGCTTTGACCATTGTCCCGCCCGGGCCGTGGCGCCAGTATTTGCCTGATGTCTTTGTGGTTCCCATTGGTTCCCATCCTAATAAGAACAGCGAGGGATTCTGGCAATGCGCGATTACCTGTCTGCCACGGCACACTTCAATTACCAGTACACCGTCGATGCGGCCCTGCATGGCTCGTTGTCGGCACTCAATGCCTGCGTCGAATGCTGTGACCGGCACGCCTTGCCGGGGCGTATCGCGCTGTTCTGGGAGGGCCGCGACGGCAGTAGCGCGACCTACACCTTCAGCGAATTGCAGGACCAGGCCGCACGTTTCGCCAACTTCCTCCTGGCCCAGGGCGTGGGCAAGGGCGACAAGGTCGCCGGCCTGCTGCCGCGCAACGTCGAACTGTTGATCGCGGTGCTCGCCACCTGGCGCATCGGCGCGGTCTACCAGCCGCTGTTCACCGCCTTCGGCCCCAAGGCCATCGAACACCGCCTGAACAGCTCCGGGGCCAAAGTGGTGGTGACCGACGCGGTCAACCGGTCAAAGCTCAACGAGGTGGCCGACTGCCCGACCATCGTCACGGTCGCGGGCGCCAAGGGCCAGGGCATCGTCCGTGGCGACTTCAGTTTCTGGGCCGAGCTGGCCAATTACCCGGCGCAGTGCGAACCCGTGCTGCTGACGGGCGAAGACCCATTCCTGCTGATGTTCACCTCCGGCACCACCGGTCCGTCCAAGGCGCTCTACGTGCCGCTCAAGGCCATCGTCGCGTTCCAGAGCTACACCCGCGACGCCGTCGACCTGCGTCCCGAGGACGCGTTCTGGAACGTCGCCGACCCGGGCTGGGCCTACGGCATCTATTTCGGCGTCACCGGCCCGCTGGGCCTGGGCCACCCGATCACCTTCTACGATGGGCCCTTCACCCTGGAAAGCACCTGCCGGGTGATCAACAAATACGGGATCAGCAACCTCACCGGTTCGCCGACCGCCTACCGCCTGCTGATCGCCGGCGGCGACGAGTTCGCCCGTTCGATCGAGGGCAAGCTGCGCATCGTCAGCAGCGCCGGCGAGCCGCTGAACCCGGAGGTGATCCGCTGGTTCGCCGACAACCTCGGGGTGGTGATCCACGACCATTACGGCCAGACCGAGCTGGGCATGGTCCTGTGCAACCACCACGGCCTGGAGCATCCGGTGCATGTCGGCGCGGCCGGTTTCGCCTCGCCGGGCCACCGTATCGTGGTGCTCGACGAGCAGCACCAGGAACTCTCGGTCGGCCAGCCGGGGATCCTCGCCATCGACCGCAGCCAGTCGCCGATGTGCTGGTTCAACGGCTACGACGGCGTGGTGACCAAGGCCTTCGTCGGCCACTACTACCTCAGCGGCGACACCGTGGAGCTGAACCCGGACGGCAGCATCAGCTTCGTCGGGCGCAGTGACGATGTGATCACCACCTCGGGTTACCGGGTCGGCCCGTTCGACGTGGAAAGCGCGCTGATCGAGCACCCGGCGGTGGTCGAGGCGGCGGTGATCGGCAAGCCCGATCCGGAGCGCACCGAGCTGGTCAAGGCCTTCGTCGTGCTCAACCCGCAATACCGCGCCGCGCCGGAGCTGGCCGAAGAGCTGCGCCAGCATGTGCGCAAGCGCCTGGCCGCGCACTCGTACCCCCGTGAAATCGAATTTGTCAGCGAATTGCCGAAAACCCCAAGCGGCAAGTTGCAGCGCTTCATCCTGCGCAACCAGGAAATCGCCAAGGCTCAAGAGGCCGCGGCGCACAAGGCTTCGGCCTGAATTACCCAGGAACTCATGATGCACATCGAAAACAAGGTTTTTCTCGTCAGCGGCGGCGCTTCCGGTCTCGGTGCGGCCACCGCGCAGATGCTGGTCAGGGCCGGCGCCCAGGTGATGCTGGTGGACCTCAACGCCGAGGCCGTCGCGGCCCAGGCGCAACAGCTCGGCTGCCAGAGCACGGTCGCCGATATCACTGACGAAGCGGCCGCCGAAGCGGCGGTGCAGGCCACGCTCAAGGCGTTCGGCAGCCTGCACGGGCTGGTCAACTGCGCCGGGATCGTGCGCGGCGAGAAGATCCTCGGCAAGAACGGTCCGCATGCCTTGGCCAGCTTCAGCCAGGTGATCAACGTCAACCTGATCGGCAGTTTCAACCTGATGCGCCTGGCCGCCGCGGCTATCGCCAATAGCGAGCCGAACGCCGACGGCGAGCGTGGGGTGATCATCAACACCGCCTCGGCGGCGGCCTTCGACGGGCAGATCGGCCAGGCCGCCTATGCCGCGTCCAAGGGCGCGATCGCCAGCCTGACCCTGCCGGCCGCCCGCGAGCTGGCGCGCTTCGGCATCCGGGTGATGACCATCGCCCCGGGCATTTTCGAAACCCCGATGATGGCCGGCATGAGCGACGAAGTCCGCGCTTCGCTGGCCGCCGGCGTGCCGTTCCCGCCACGCCTGGGCAAGCCGGACGAGTACGCCGCGCTGGTCGGGCATATCATTGGCAATAGCATGCTCAATGGCGAGGTGATCCGTCTCGACGGCGCCCTGCGCATGGCAGCCAAGTAAGGAAGGAGGATGACCATGAACCAAGATCCGATCGTTATCGTTAGCGCCGTCCGCACCCCCATGGGCGGCTTCCAGGGCGAGCTGAAAAGCCTGACCGCGCCGCAACTCGGCGCCGCCGCCATCAAGGCCGCAGTGGAGCGCGCCGGGGTGGCCAGCGACAGCATCGATGAAGTGCTGTTCGGCTGCGTGCTGCCGGCCGGTCTCGGCCAGGCGCCGGCCCGTCAGGCGGCGCTGGGCGCCGGGCTGGACAAGGCCACCCGCTGCACCACCCTGAACAAGATGTGCGGCTCCGGCATGGCCGCGACCATCGCCGCCCACGACATGCTGCTGGCCGGCAGCGCCGAGGTGGTGATCGCCGGCGGCATGGAAAGCATGTCCAACGCGCCGTACCTGCTGGATCGCGCCCGCAGCGGCTACCGCATGGGCCACGGGCGGGTGCTCGACCATATGTTCCTCGACGGCCTCGAAGACGCCTACGACAAGGGCCGCCTGATGGGCACCTTCGCCGAAGACTGCGCCGAGACCAACGGCTTCAGTCGCGAAGCCCAGGACGCCTTCGCCGTGGCTTCGCTGACCCGCGCCCAGCAGGCGATCAAGGACGGCAGCTTCAAGGCGGAAATCGTGCCGTTGCAGGTCACCGTCGGCAAGGAGCAGCAGACCGTCAGCGACGACGAACAGCCGCCCAAGGCCAGGCTGGACAAGATCGCCACGCTGAAACCGGCGTTCCGCGACGGCGGCACCGTTACCGCGGCCAACTCCAGTTCGATCTCCGACGGCGCCGCGGCCCTGGTGCTGATGCGCCGTTCCGAGGCCGAGAAACGTGGCCTCAAGCCCCTGGCGGTGATCCACGGTCATGCGGCGTTCGCCGATACCCCGGGACTGTTCCCGGTGGCGCCGGTCGGGGCGATCAAGACGCTGATGAAGAAGACCGGCTGGTCGCTGGACCAGGTCGAGCTGTTCGAAATCAACGAAGCCTTTGCCGTGGTCAGCCTGGTCACCATGCAGAAGCTGGAAATCCCCCACGACAAGGTCAACGTCCATGGCGGCGCCTGCGCCCTGGGCCACCCGATCGGCGCGTCCGGCGCGCGGATCCTCGTGACCCTGCTCTCGGCCCTGCGCCAGAAAGGCCTGAAGCGCGGCGTCGCGGCGATCTGCATCGGCGGCGGCGAAGCCACGGCCATGGCCGTCGAATGCCTGTATTAAGGAATCACCATGCTGCCTAATGACGAACAACAGCAGATCAGCGACGCGGCCCGGCAGTTCGCCCAGGAACGCCTGAAGCCGTTCGCCGCCGAATGGGACCGCGAGCATCGCTTCCCCCGCGAGGCCATCGGCGAGATGGCCGGGCTGGGCTTCTTCGGCATGCTGGTGCCGGAGCAGTGGGGCGGTTGCGACACCGGCTACCTGGCCTACGCCATGGCCCTGGAAGAGATCGCCGCCGGCGACGGCGCCTGCTCGACCATCATGAGCGTGCACAACTCGGTGGGCTGTGTGCCGATCCTCAAGTTCGGCAACGACGAGCAGAAGGAGCGTTTCCTCAAGCCCCTGGCCAGCGGCGCGATGCTTGGCGCCTTTGCCCTGACCGAACCCCAGGCCGGCTCCGACGCCAGCAGCCTGAAAACCCGAGCGCGGCTGGAGGGCGATCATTACGTGCTCAACGGCTGCAAGCAGTTCATTACCTCCGGGCAGAACGCCGGGGTGGTGATCGTGTTCGCGGTGACCGACCCGGCGGCCGGCAAGCGCGGCATCAGCGCCTTTATCGTGCCCACCGACGCGCCGGGCTACAGCGTCGCGCGGGTGGAAGACAAGCTCGGCCAGCATGCCTCCGACACCTGCCAGATCCTCTTCGAGGAGGTGAAGGTGCCGGTGGCCAACCGTCTGGGCGAGGAGGGCGAGGGCTACAAGATCGCCCTGGCCAACCTCGAAGGCGGGCGGGTGGGCATCGCCTCGCAATCGGTGGGCATGGCCCGCGCGGCCTTCGAGGCTGCCCGTGACTACGCCCGCGAACGGCAGAGCTTCGGCAAGCCGATCATCGAGCATCAGGCGGTGGCTTTCCGCCTGGCGGACATGGCCACCCAGATCGCCGTGGCGCGGCAGATGGTGCACTACGCCGCGGCCCTGCGCGACAGCGGCAAGCCGGCGCTGGTGGAGGCGTCGATGGCCAAGCTGTTCGCCTCGGAAATGGCCGAGAAGGTCTGTTCCGCCGCCTTGCAAACCCTGGGCGGCTATGGCTACTTGAACGACTTTCCGCTGGAGCGCATCTACCGCGACGTGCGGGTCTGCCAGATCTACGAAGGCACCAGCGACATTCAGCGCATGGTCATTTCGCGCAACCTCTGACTTTTAGCAGGAGCTGATCCATGAGTTACGAAACCATTCTGTTGGAGATCAAGGACCGCGTCGGCCTGATCACCCTCAATCGCCCGAATGCGCTGAACGCCCTCAATGCGCAGATCGTCAGCGAAGTGAACCAGGCCCTGGACAGCCTGGAAGCCAATCCGCAGATCGGCTGTATCGTCCTCACCGGTTCGAAGAAGGCCTTCGCTGCCGGTGCCGACATCAAGGAAATGGCCGAGCTGACCTACCCGCGGATCTACATGGACGACCTGTTCAGCGACAGTGACCGGGTGGCCAACCGGCGCAAGCCGATCATCGCCGCGGTCAACGGTTTTGCCCTGGGTGGCGGCTGCGAGCTGGCGCTGATGTGCGACTTCATCCTGGCCGGCGACAACGCCAAGTTCGGCCAGCCGGAAATCAACCTCGGGGTACTGCCGGGCATGGGCGGCACCCAGCGCCTGACCCGCGCCGTGGGCAAGGCCAAGGCCATGGAAATGTGCCTGACCGGGCGTCTTATCGATGCGGTGGAAGCCGAGCGTTGCGGCATCGTCGCGCGCATCGTGCCGTCCGATGAACTGCTGGACGAAGCGCTGAAAGTCGCGGCGCTGATCGCCGCCAAGTCGCTGCCCGTGAGCATGATGATCAAGGAAAGCGTGAACCGCGCCTTCGAAGTCAGCCTGTCGGAAGGCGTGCGTTTCGAGCGCCGGGTGTTCCACGCGGCTTTCGCCACCGAGGATCAAAAGGAAGGCATGGCAGCGTTTATTGCCAAGCGCGAGGCACAGTTCAAGGACAAATAGTCCGGGCTGTCGTTACCCATAGAAAATCGCAGCCTTGGCTGCGATTTTTATTTGTGTGGTGTTTGTACGGAAGCTATCGCGGGTAGCGCGTGTGCCTGTAGCCGCTGGCGCAGCCTGCGATCGACCGGTACGGTCGCAAGGCGGGCGACGCGGTTCAGTGGATGAGCCGCGTCAGGGCTGACAGCGAGTCCTTCGGCCTCGATCGCAGGCTGCGCCAGCGGCTACCTCTATCCGGCGTGCCCGCGATGCTTTTGGGGTCACAACAGATAGTGCTTCAGCTCGCGGGCAATCAGCATGCGCTGGATCTCGCTGGAGCCTTCGTAGATCTGGGTGATCCGCGCGTCCCGGTAATAACGCTCCACCGGGTAGTCCTCGAGGTAGCCGTAGCCGCCGTGGATCTGGATCGCCGAGGAGCAGACCTTCTCGGCCATTTCCGAGGCGAACAGCTTGGCCTGGGAGGCTTCCGACAGGCACGGCTGGCCGGCGCTGCGCAGGCGCGCGGCATGCAGGATCAGCAGGCGCGCGGCGTTGAGGCGGGTGTGCATGTCGGCCAGCAGGTTGGCGATGCTCTGGTGCTCGATGATCGGTTTGTCGAACTGCACCCGCTCGCGGGCGTAGGCCAGCGCCGCCTCGAACGCGGCACGGGCGATACCCAGGGCCTGGGCGGCGATGCCGATACGGCCGCCTTCGAGGTTGGACAGGGCGATGGCCAGGCCCTTGCCGCGCTCGCCCAGCAGGTTGGCTTCGGGGACGGTGCACTGGTTGAGGGTCACCGCGCAGGTGTCCGAGGCACGGATGCCCATCTTGTGTTCGCTGCGGTCGACGATAAAACCCGGGGTGTCGGTGGGCACCAGGAACGCCGACAGGCCTTTCTTGCCTAGCTGCGGATCGGTCACCGCGAAGACGATGGCCAGCTTGGCGCGCCGGCCGTTGCTGACGAACTGCTTGGCGCCGTTGATCACCCACTGGCCGTCCTTGAGTTCGGCGCGGGTGCGCAGGTTATGGGCTTCGGAACCGGCCTGGGGTTCGGTCAGGCAGAAGCAGCCGATCGCCTGGCCGCTGGCCAGGTCCGCCAGCCAGGCCTGTTTCTGTTCCTCGCTGCCGTAGTTGAGGATCGGCCCGCAGCCCACCGAGTTGTGGATGCTCATCAGCGCGCCGGTGGCGCCGTCGCCGGCGGAGATTTCTTCCACCGCCAGGGCGTAGGCCACGTAGTCGACATAGGTGCCGCCCCATTCCTCGGGGACCACCATGCCCAGCAGGCCCAGCTCGCCCATCTTCGCCACCAGGGCGTCATCGATCCAGCCGGCCTTTTCCCAGGCCTGGGCGTGGGGGGCGATTTCACCGCGGGCGAAGTCCCGGGCCATGTCGCGGATCATCACCTGCTCTTCGCTCAATTCAATGTCGTGCATGGCTCAGCTCCGGTTCGGGTCGAAAGCGCTGAAGAAACTCGCCACGTGCGCGGCGTCCAGCGCCTGCGGGGTGGGCGGGTTCCAGCGTGGGTTCTTGTCTTTGTCGATCAGCAGGGCGCGCACGCCCTCGATCAGGTCGCCGCGCTCGAACCATTGGCGGTCCAGGTGCAGCTCCAGGGCGAAACACTGTTCCAGGCTCAGCTGGCGACCGCGCCGGAGCATTTCCAGGGTCACGGCCATGGCCAGGGGCGAGCGGGTCGACAGCAGGTCGGCGGTGCTGGTGGCCCATTCATGAGTATCGCCCAGGGTCACTTCGCGCAGCTGTTGCACGATGCTCGGCACGTCGGCCTGGGCGAAGAAATGATCGATGACCGGGCGCAGCGCCGCCAGCGGTGCGTCCGGAAACTGCTGCACGGCGAGCTTGGCCAGCAGGCCTTGCAGGTCCTTGAGCGGGGTGTCGCGCCATTGCAGGTTGTCGAGGCGCTGGTCGAGCAGGCTCAGCTGGTCGCTCTCCAGGTACCAGTCCGCCAACCCGCAGTACAGGGCATCGGCGGCGCGGATCTGCACGCCGCTGACCCCCAGGTAGATGCCCAGCTCGCCGGGGATGCGCGACAGGAAGTAGCTGCCGCCGACATCCGGGAAATAACCGATGGCCACTTCCGGCATCGCCAGGCGGCTGCGCTCGGTGACCAGGCGCAGGTCGGCGCCCTGGACCAGGCCCATGCCGCCGCCGAGGACAAAACCGTCCATCAGCGCCAGCACCGGCTTGCGGTAACGGTGGATCGCCAGGTCCAGCGCGTATTCCTCGACGAAGAACTCCTCGTGCAGGGTCTGGCCGTTCTTGTAGCTGTCGTAGAGGGTGCGGATATCGCCGCCGGCGCAGAAGGCTTTTTCGCCGGCGCCGCGCAGGACCACTGCGTGCACCTGCGGGTCCTGGGCCCAGGCATCGAGCTGGCGCTGCAGGGTGCGCACCATGCCGAGGGTGATGGCATTGAGGCCGGCGGGGCGGTTGAGGGTCAGGTGACCGATATGGTTGCGGACTTCGGCCAGCACGTGCTGTTGCGAGGCGTCCACCGGCGCGGTGCCGGCGTCTCGCGTGGCCTGGGATGGAACCTGAGCAGTCATCACTAACTCCCTGCTTTTATTGTTCTTTATAGGTGTGTTCGCGCGCGAACGATGAAGGATCGTAACAGTGCAAATTTGCCATGTACAACCCGGATAACTGCAGGTTGGCTGTGCATTTTTGCATGAGGCGCAGCGCTCGCGATGGCGCCCTCCAAGGCCTGTTTTCAACGCCCCGCGCACTTGAACAATACGCTCTGGCTGAGCCGCAGCCGCTCCTCGCAGCCCAGGGGGTGCAGCTGTTCGCGGTCCTGGTCCAGGTCTTTGGCCCGGCGTGCCAGGTAGAAGGCGCCGCTGTCGGGCAATTCGGCGAGGCTCTTGATCCGCCGTGCCTGCCCCGCGCTGTAGAACTCCCCTGAGTAGGAGCGCCGCCCCCAGTAGTACAGCGGCGCGGCCTCCGTCGTCTGCAGGTCGCTCCAGGCCTGGGCCAGGGCTCGCTGGTTCTGTGGGCGCTGGAAGGTTCCGCCCTCGACCACCGCCACCGTCAATCCCAGGGGCAAGGCCAGCGCCAAGCCGGCCACCAGCTTGCCGGGGGCGTTCAAGCGGGTGCGCAGGGCCAGCGCCAGCAGCAGGCACCAGGCGGGCAGGGCGGGCAGCACATAGGTCCAGAGAATATTGCCGGAGAAGGTGAAGAACAGCGGGGTGGTAAGTGCCCACAAGCTGATGAAACTCAGGGATCGACGCATGTTTGCATGCTGCCGATAGACCCTGTACAGCAGGGGCAACAACAGGCTCCAGGGGAACAGCGCCAGCAGCAGGTCGAGCCAGATACTGCCAGTGGGGCGTGCATGGGCGCTGCCGTACAGGTCGCCGGCCCAGTCGCTGATCACATAACGCTTCCAGTGTTCGCCCACCAGGAAGTAATCGAGAAACCCCGGGCTGCGCAGTTCGGCCCAGATATACCAGGGCAGCGCCACCAACAGCATCAGCGACAGTCCGCTGAACCAGGGCAGGGCCCGGAGGGCGCGCCATTGTGTGTTCAACAAGGTCCAGAGCCCCGCCTGGACGCCCACCAGCACCAGCGCCAGCGGTCCCTTGGCCAGCAACCCCAGGCCCAGGCCGAAGAAGCCGGCCAGGGCCCAGGCCCGGTCGCCGTGCACGGTGCCGCGCCAGAAGCCATAACAGGCCAGCAGCACGGCGAAACCCAGGGCCGGATCGGTCAGCACCACGCCTGCCGAGACCAGGCCCAGGCTGGAGCTGGAAAACAGGATGGCCGCCACCAGCCCGGTGCGTTCGTCGTATTCCTCGCGGGCAAAGCGGATGAGGATCAGGCAACTGCCGACGTGCAACAGCCAGGCGGGCAAGCGCGCGGCGAATTCGTTGATGCCCAGCAGCTGCATGCTCAAGGCCTGGGTCCAGAAGGCCAGCGGCGGCTTGCCCCAGAAGGGCACGCCATAGTCGAACATCGGGGTGACCCAGTCGTCGAGTTCGAGCATCTTGCGCGCCATCTCGCCGTAGCGCGCTTCCGAGGTGTCCATCAGGGGGTAAAGGCCGAGCGTCATCAGACGCAGGCCGAGGATGCCGAGCAGCAGCCACCACCAGCTGCGGGTTGAAAGGCTGTTCATCGGATCTCGTCTTGTTCGCTGGATGGCACTGAGGGTGGCGCTTGCAGCCGCCGGGGAAAACCGCCAAAGGTGCTGCGCAGGAAATACAGCGGGCGGCGCTTGACCTCGACCAGCGTGGCGCCGATGTACTCGCCGACCATGGCGATGCCCACCAGGGCCAGGGCGAGTGCGCCGAGGATCAGGTGATGCACGTCGAAGGCATCGATGAACCACTGGCGCAGCAGGTAGCCGCCGGTCAGCAGCAGGGTCGCCAGGCTGAGCACGCTGAACCAGCGCAGGGGTTTGCGGGAGAAGGCCAGTACGCCCTCCATGGCCAGGTCCACCAGCGCCATGGGGCTCCACTTCGACTCGCCGGCGCCCCGGCGCGCTCGCTGGTAGGGGATCTCCACGGTCTTGAAACCCAGCCAGTTGACCAGGCCTTTCATCAGGGTGGCCCGCTCGGGCATGGTGCGCAGTGCATGCAGGGGCGCGGCGCCGATCAGGCGAAAGTCGCTGACGTCCGGCGGCACCGGGTACTTGTCCACTAGCAGGTTCATTAGCTTGTAATAGAGCTGCGCACCCAGGCGCTTGCCTGCCGTGTCACTGCGTCGGTCGCTGCGTTGCATGTTGACGATGTCGTGACCGGCCAGCCATTGGCGGACCATCAGCGGAATAAGTTCTGGCGGGTCCTGCAAGTCGGCATCGATAAACAGCACCGCATCGCCGCTGGCATGATCCAGCCCGGCGGACATCGCCGATTCCTTGCCGAAGTTGCGACTCAAGTTGAGGCAGCGTACTTGGGGCGTTTGGCAGAATGCTTCCAACAAGTCGGAACTGTCATCCTGGCTGCCGTCGTTCACATAGAGAACCTCGTAGACCAGTGAAAGTGTATCCATCACCAACATCAGGCGGCGATGGAACTCGGGTAATACATGGGCTTCGTTATAGCAGCAGATAATGATGCTGAGCATTTCGCCAGTATCTGGTCGAGCACAACTAGGTAACTTCATTTTTAAAAGTCCAGGTTCGATTTATCCAGTAACTGACCAGGGTCAGGCAGAGGGTGCTGAACACTTGCATCAGCAGTGGCGAGTCAGGTTCGAGGCGCAGCAGGAACAGCATCAGCAAGGCATTGCCGAGGTTGTAGCCGGCGGCCGTCAGGCAGAACCGCAGGGCCTGATCGGCCCTGGCCTCGTGGTCCGCCCGGGAAAAGGTCCAGCGTCGGTTGCCCTGATAGCTGACCCAGGTGCCCAGGCCGGCGCCCAGCAGGCTTGCCAGCAGAGCCGGCATGCAAGCGATGAGGACCAGGAACAGCGCGTAGTGACTCAAGGTGGCGAGAACGCCCACCAGGGCATAGCGGGAAAGTTGCTGCAGATAATGATTGAAGGCCGTTTTTAACGATTGCGACATCGACAGTTCCCAAGGTGGCGAGCGCACTAATTCTTGGAGGAGTTGTGTCGATATTAAGTGGGTGTTTTGTGAAAATATTGTTTCTCAGGTCAGTGAAGATATTTCACGAAGTAACCTGACAAATAAGTCATTATTTATTCGGCGCCAGTAAAGTCGCGGTGTTGTCGGACATGGTAATAAGCAAACTTACCGAAACATATCGTGGTTGTTATTCAGCTGTCAGCTTGTAACAGTCAGCCGCTGTGCAAGCGTTGAAAGCCTGGCTCGATGGCCGAGGGTCGTTACAATGGCGCTCGACTTTCGTGACCCAGAGGTTCCATGGACATCGACCTGGCCCGCACCTTTTTGCAAATCGTCCGCAGCGGCAGCCTGATCGCCGCGGCCGAGCGCCTGCACCTGACCCAGACCGCGATCAGCGCCCGGGTGCAGAACCTCGAAGGCCAGCTCAATTGCAAGCTGTTCGTGCGCAACCGCGCCGGGGCGCGGCTGACTGCCGACGGAGAGGCGTTCATCGTCTATGCCAACCAGCTGGTGCAGACCTGGGAGGCCGCCCAGCGCGACCTGCCGCTGCTGGCCGGTTATCGCAACGTGCTGCACATCGGCGGTGAAGTCAGCCTGTGCAATCCGCTGATGCTCAACTGGGTGCGCCGCTTGCGCCAGGCGATTCCCAGCTATGCGGTGCGCAGCCAGATCGCCGAGGGCGCGAGCCTGCAACGCCAACTGGAACTGGGTGTGCTGGATGCGGCTCTGGTGTTCCAGCCGGTGTACGGGCCGGGGTTGCAGGTCGAGCAGTTGCTCGAGGAAAAACTGATCCTGGTGCGCCTGGCCGGCAAGCCCGAGCCTTATGTGTACATCGACTGGGGCGAGGATTTCCGCCGCCAGCACGACGCGGCGCTGCCGGACCAGGCCAAGGCCGCGGTGGGGTTCAACCTCGGGCCGCTGGCCTTGCAGTTCATCCTCGAGGGCGGCGGCAGTGGCTACTTCCGTACCCGGGTGGTGCAGAGCTACCTGGACAGCGGCGTGCTGGAACGGGTGGAAAAGGCCCCGGAGTTCAACTTCCCGACCTACCTGCTGTACGCCCGCGAACGGGATTCGGCGGAGCTGCAGCAGGCCTTCGAAGTGCTGCGCGAAGTCATCGCCAGCGACACCGACTGGTCGCAGCGTTGGGACCCGATGATCTGAGTCGGGGCAATCTTGAAAACGCGGCGTCTGGTTTTACGACCGCTTCGCGCTCGAGCGCAGCCTGCGGCAGCGGCTACAGGGATCGCGGAGTCTGCGAGGCTGCGATCGGCAACGCAGTTGCCGTAAAGCCTGACTCCGCGATCTGTCCGGATATCCCCGATCAAACCCGCGACGCCAACACCTCACCAATACTGCGCCGGCGCGCATGGGCTTCGCTGGCATGGATCAGTTGCTCCAGGTCTTGCGGCGTGACGTCGAAGAACTCCTGCATCTCATCCAGCGCCAGCTTGAGGTCGGCGGCGGTGATGGCCAGGGCATCGGTGGATGGCTGCTCGGCGGGCAGCTGGGTCGCGGGTTCACTCTGGCCCTTGGGATAGCGGGTGCGGGTCAGGTTGTTATAGGCCAGGGCGCTGAGCAACAGGCACAGGGCCGCCAGCATCACCGGCCCGAGGGCCAGCCAGTCGAGGGCGATGGTCGCCGGGTCGGCCAGCACCATCGTCAGGGCCACCGCGCCGGCCGGCGGGTGCAGGCAGCGCAGCCAGCACATCAGCACCAGGGACATGCCGGCGGCCAGGCAGGCGCTGCCCAGGGTACGCCCGAGCACATGGGATACCAGCAACGCCAGGACCGCGGCGCACAGGTAGCCGCCGAGGATCGACCAGGGTTGCGCCAGCGCCCCGGACGACACCGCGAACAGCAGCACCGCCGAAGCCCCCAGCGGGCCGATCAGGTGCAGCGCCACCTCCATGCCGAACACCCGGCTGCACAACCAGACACTGAACAGCGTGCCCAAGGCCATGCCGATCGCGGCGCGGCTCCATTCCGAGGGGCGGGTATTGATGGCGGCGGGTTTCCAGCGAGCAAGCATGACGAAGCGATCCAATTCCGGTTCAGCGGGCAAAAAGAAGGGCTTGTCTGGATCACCAGAAAGCCCTGAAGCGTTCCAACAGTTGGGGGAGGAACCGGCACAGTGTGCCGATCAATCGAAGCGCCTACAAATTCATAATAATGCTGTTTAAATGCACTATTTTTGCACTGTCGCGACCTGCGCCACCCGCCGTCCGCTGATGAAACACAGCAGCCCGCCGAGGGCGGTCAAGGCGCTCAGGGCATAGAACATGGTCGGTGCCGGGGTGTGTACCAGCAGATAACCGCAGATCACCGGGCTCAAGGCGCCGCCCAGGGCCGCGAGGTTCTGCGCGCCGTAATAGCTGCCGCGCAGTGCCTCGGGGGCCAGGGTGTCGATGAACAGGAATTCCGCCGGGTAGATGATCATCTCGCCGAGGGTGAAGACGAACATCGCCAGGCACCAGCCCAGCAGGCTGTCGGCCAGGCTGAAGCCGATCAGGCCGAGGATGAACAGGCTGGTGCCGACGGCGATCCAGTGGCGCAATTGTTCGCGCTTGAGGAACCGGCCGATCTGGTACTGCAACAGGATCACGCTGATGGCGTTGCAGGCCAGCAGGGCGGCCATGGTGTCGAGGGCGCTTTTCGCGTCTTCGGTGACCAGCAGGTACTGCGACAGGTACAGGGTGAAACGCCCATGGACGATGGTGCTGAGCAGGCAGCCGCAGGTGAACATGATCAGCGTGCGGTCGTTTTTCAGGGTCACCAGGGTATTGAGGAAACTCTGCGGCTTGCTCAAGGGCAGGCCCGGCGTGGGTGGAATGCCGCGCATCAGCAGGGTGCTGAGAAAGGCGATGGCGCCGGCGATCAGGAACGGTGCCAGCGGCAGCTGCCCGGCGATCACCACGCCGAGCATGGGGCCGGTGGCGTAGCCGATATTGGTCAGGGTGTAGCGCAGGGAGAACACCCTGGCCCGCTGACTCACCGGCAGGTTCTCGCTGATGATCGCCTTGGAACCGATCAGGAACAGCGCCGAGGCGGTTTCGGTGATCACCAGGATCGCGGTGGTCAGGTAGAGGTTGTGGGCGAAGGTCAGTAGCACAAAACCGATGCCGCTGGAGAGCATGCTCAGGATCAGCAGCCGGCGCTTGTCCAGGCGGTCGAGGATGTAGCCGCCATAGAGCGCGAGCAGGGTGGCGATGAACACCGCGATCCCCAGCAGCAGGCCGACGTCCTGCTGGTCGAGGCTGAGTTTTTCGCTGAGGAACAGGGTGAGCAAGGGGCTGGTGATGGCGCGACTGACGACAATGGTCAGCGAGCAGATCATCAGGCGGCGGATAACCAGCGAATAAGTGGCCACGGTGGTGCATGAGTCCTTGTTGTCTGAGTGGGCGACAACCCCTAGCGATCCGGCAGCCCAGGCTTGCCATCGCATCGCGAGCAAGCCTCGCTCCTACAATTAGCAGGCAACGTCAGGCGCATGGCGCAGCGCCGGGCCGCTGGCAGGCCGTGGCGAACTTCCTCGGCCAGTACCTGCTGCAGGCGCGGCCCCAGTTGGTCGGCGTCCAGGGTGACGAAACCGCAACGCTGGTAGAAAGGTTCATTCCACGGCAATTGGCGGAAGGTGCTCAGGGTCAGGGCACTGAAGCCTTGCTGGCGCGCCTGTTCGCGCACCGTCTCCAGCAGGCGGCGGCCAATGCCGCGCCCCTGGGCGCTACTGGCGACCGAGATTTCCCAGATATGCAGTGCATTGGCGCAGGCTTCGGCGTCGAGGAAGGCGCACACCTCTTGATCGAGCACCGCCACCCACACCCGCTGCTGGCGGATATGCGCGCGGTGCTGCGCGGCGTCGGGCACCTCGGCATCGGCCAGCCAGGCCAGTTCGGGGTCGCGGCGAAACAGCGCGGCGGCGCTGCGTTCGATGGCGGGGAGCAGAAGGGCATCGGCCTCTGTGGCCAGGCGGATTTGCAGAGTCATGGGGCGCGAGTGTAAGGAGCCAGGGCGCGGTGGGGCAACCGTTCAGGGTTGGGGGGGTGGCAGGCAGGTGCAGCATGACGAAGTCGTTCTTGTCGAAGCGCCCGCTGAGCACCGGGGCCAGCCGCGCCAGGGGCGTGGCCTTGAGCGTCGCCAGGTCACTTTGATCCATCACCACCCAGGCTGGGCCTGGTATGGCGGCAAGGGCTTCGGCGCGTTCGGTGAACAGCGGCTGCAGATCCTGGTCGAGATGGACCATGAACTTGATGGCCTTGGCGTCCTTGCCCATATGGTGCAGCACCACCGGGGCCGGGTCCTGTTCGATCAGCTTCCAGGCGGCCAGGGTGAAGGTGCGGGTGTCGTAGAGCTGGCGGGCCAGCGGCTCGAACCCAAGGATATAGGCACTCCAGACGGCCAGCACGGCCCCCAGGGCCAGGCCGCCAATCCGCCAGCGCGGCATGCGCAACAGGCCCAGCGCCGCCAGCTGAAAAACGCCGAGCAACACCAGCAGAGGGGTCAAGCCGGCCAAGGGTTCGGCAAAGCGCCGCTGCACCACCAGCAACGCCGCTATCAGCAATCCGGGTGTCAGCAGCCACAGGGCCTGGATGCCCTGGCGCAGCCAGGCCAGGCCGCGACCCTGGATATCGTGGAAGGGATAAGCCGCGACGATCGCCAGCATGGGCAACATCGGTAGCAGGTAGCGGGCTTTTTTCGCCTGGGGAATCGACAGGCCGATCAACACCAGCAGGGCCGCGGCGCTGCACAGCACCAGCAGCCTGCGCGCGCGGTCCTGCTGTTCGCGGGGGCCGAGCCACACTGCCAGCCAGGTCAGGATCGCCAGCGGGTAGGCCAGGGCATAGTTGCCCAGGGAGCTGCTGAAGTAATAGAACGGGCCGCTGCTGCCTTCGCTGCCATCCATGCGCCCGATGAACTGCATGCGGATCACCTCCTGCACAAAGGCCGGGCCGCCGCTCAGTCGGGCCAGCCCCAGCAACAGCGCCACGCACGCCAGCAGCAGGAGCAGGGCGCAGCCACCGAAGATGAACATCCGCCGCCACTGGCCTTCGAGCAGGTAATAGCTGCACAGCATGCCGCAGGGAATCACCAGGCCGATCGGCCCGCGAATGGCGAACCCCGCGACCAGCAACGCGAGGATCAGCCACAGGCGGCGCGGCGCGGCGAAATGATCGTGCGCATACCCCAGGTAGAACACCGCCAGGGCGATGGCCGCGAGCATCAGGTCGAGGGAGACGGCGCGGGTTTCGCTGATGAAGGTGCTGCTGAGCAACAGCAGGGCGATGCTGGTCAAGGCCCAGGTTTTTGAACTGGGCGCCAGCAGGCGGTACATGAGGTTGACGATCAGCGCCCCGGCGATGGCCGTGGGCAGCCAGGCCGCGAGTGTCGTGACCTGGCCCGAGGCCAGGGCGAACAGGTCGATCAGCAGGGTCGAGGCGCTGGAGTAGTCAGCGTAGGGTTGGCCGTAGGTGGTGGGAAAGAAGCCCGGTCCATGGCGCAGCATTTCCTTGGCGAACAGCACGAAGCGCGAATCGAAGCCGATCACCGCCACTTGCCCGGCGCCGGCACAGAACAGCAGCAGGGCCAGCAGCCCCAGCCCCCAGGCTTGCCAATGCAGGGTGCTGGAAGGCGTGCTGCCGGCCCTGGGCATTCAGGCCTTGGCCCTGGCGTCGGCCCATTGCCGGTGAGGAATCGGCAGGCGGCGCGACTCGCCGCGACCGATCGGGAAGTAGGTGAAGCCGCCACGGGCCAGGCGCTCGGCGTCGTACAGGTTGCGCCCGTCGAAGATCACCGGGGCCTTGAGGCGCTGTTGCAGCAGCTGGAAGTCCGGCGCCTTGAACTGCTGCCACTCGGTGCAGATGATCAGCGCGTCGGCGTCGTTGAGCACCGATTCCGGGGTGCCCATCAGCATCAGCTTTGGCTCGTCGGGGTACAGGCGCTGGGTTTCCTGCATGGCTTCCGGGTCGAAGGCGCGCACGTTGGCGCCGGCGGCCCATAGCGACTCCAGCAGCACCCGGCTGGGGGCGTCGCGCATGTCGTCGGTGTTGGGTTTGAAGGCCAGGCCCCAGAGGGCGAAGGTCTTGCCTTTCAGGTCGCCCTGGTAGAAGGCGTTGATGCGCTCGAACAGCTTGTGTTTCTGCCGTTCGTTGATGGCTTCCACCGCTTGCAAAAGGTCGCTGGAGCAATGGGCCTGCTCGGCGCTGTGGATCAGCGCGCGCATGTCCTTGGGGAAACACGAGCCGCCATAACCGCAGCCCGGGTAGATGAAGTGGTAGCCGATGCGCGAGTCGGCGCCGATCCCCAGGCGCACCGATTCGATGTCGGCCCCCAGGTGTTCGGCCAGCTCGGCGATCTGGTTGATGAAGCTGATCTTGGTCGCCAGCATGCAGTTGGCGGCGTACTTGGTCAGCTCGGCGCTGCGCAGGTCCATGAACATGATGCGGTCATGGTTGCGGTTGAAGGGGGCGTAGAGGTCGCGCATCACGTCGCGGACTTCTTCGCGCTCGCAGCCGACGATGATCCGGTCCGGACGGCGGCAATCGGAAACCGCCGAGCCTTCCTTGAGGAATTCCGGGTTGGAGACGATATCGAACTGCAGGGCGCGCCCGTCCAGGGCCTTTTCGATATGGGCTTTCAAGGTGTCGCCGGTGCCTACCGGCACCGTGGATTTCTCCACCAGGATCACCGGCTGCTCACGGTGCCGGGCCACGGCGTCGCCCACCGACAGCACATAACGCAGGTCGGCCGAGCCGTCCTCGCTGGACGGCGTGCCGACCGCGATAAACAGCACCTGGCCATGTTGCACCGCGAGCTTTTCGTCGCTGGTGAAGCTCAGGCGTTTGCTTTCCAGGTTGTCGCGCACCAGGCTCGACAGCCCGGGCTCGAAGATACTGACGTGCCCCTGTTGCAACTGCTGGACTTTGTGCTCGTCAATGTCCATGCAGATGACATCGTGGCCGACTTCGGCCAGCACGGCGGCCTGTACGAGGCCGACGTAACCACTTCCAAATACGCTGATTTTCATGGGGTATTCCTGGGACTTGTCGCGGGAGCAGGTCGTGAGTTGATGATAATGACGCCGAGGATGACCAGGGCCACCCCCAGGGTTTTCGAAAGACTGAACGGCTCGTTGAACAGCGGCAGCGCGGCGGCCAGCAGGTAGACCAGGGCGTAGCTGATGCTGAGCAGGGAATAGGCCCGGCCCAGCGGCAGGTCGCGCAACGCCGCCAGCCAGCAGAGCATCGACAGGACATAGGCGAGGATTGCCGCCAGCACCACGCCCAGCGCCAGCAGGTCGACCTGGCCACTGGACAGCGCCGCCAGCCAGTCCGCCGGCGTCGGCAGGCGGGTCATGCTCCAGCGCATGCCCAGTTGCGCGGTGCTGACCAGCAGCACGCTGCCCATGGCGAAAGTGAAACCGCGAACCCGGCTCATGCGTGGCGACTCAACAGCAGTACGCCAGCGAGCACCAGCACCACGCCGAGCCAGTGGCGGCGGTCGATGGCTTCATGGAAGACGAAGCGGGCGATCAGGGTGATCAGCACGAAGTTCAGGCTGAGCATCGGGTAGGCAATGCCGACCTCGACCCGTTGCAGCACCAGCAACCACACCAGCAAGCCCAGGCCGAGGCTGGCCAGGGCCAGCCACAGCCAGGGCGAGCGCAGTTTGTCGAGCGCGCCCGAAGGCTGGCCGCGCCAGCTTTCCACGGCGAACTTCTGGGCGATCTGGCCCAGGCAGGTCAGCAGGCAGGCGACGAGTAGCAGCAACAGGCTCATGGTTGGCTCTGAGGGAAGATCAGGATCACGAGATTGCCCTGGTCATAACGTTTGAAATCCTGCGGCAACAGATCGATTTCGTAGTGTTCGTCGCCATTGATACGCATCACCACGGCCACCTGACCCAGCTTGCGGGCCGCAGGCATCCATTCGCCGACCTTGCGCAGGTCGATGTAACGATGCTGGGTGTCAGGATAGGCCAGGCCATATTTCACTTCGCCTGTCGTGTTGTACAAGGCGATATCCGGGCGCTTGAGGCGCCAGGCCAGGGCCGAGGCGGCGCCCAGGTCATTGCTCACCAGGGTGTGGCTCCGGGCGAGTTCCTCGGCGTGATCGATGATGAATTGATCCGGCATCTTGTTGTAGACCACCGAGTTCGGCAGGCCGGCGGGCAGCAGGGCGATGAACAGCCAGCTGCCGAGCGCCGGCGCGGCCCACAGGCGCAGCGGGCGGAAGGCCGGCAGCAGGTTGCTCATGTTCCAGCCAAGCAGGGCCAGGAACACCAGCACCAGGTGCCCGGGCTCGTTGCTGTACAGCGGCTTCTTCAGCTGGAAATACACCAGCGCCAACAGCAGCAACAGGCCCAGCACCAGGTTGAGCACAGCGTTGAGGCGGATGATCCGGGTCTGCCCGGCGTGCAGCCGGTCGCTCAGGCTATTGCCCATCAGCAGCGCCAGCGGCAGCAGGCACGGCAGGATATAGGCTGGCAGCTTGCCCTTGCTCAGGCTGAAGAACGCCAGCGGCAGGATCAGCCACAGCAGCAGGAAACCGATGCTCGCCTGGCGCCGGGTCTGCCAGGCCTGCTTCAAGGCGCCCGGCAGCACCAGGACCCAGGGCATGCTGAACGCCACCAGCAGCGGCAGGTAGTACCACCATGGTGAAGCGTGCTGGGCGTCGTCACCGGCAAAACGACGGATGTGTTCATGCCAGAAAAAGAAGCGCCAGTAATCCGCTTCCTGGGCATGCACCGCCAGGGCCCACGGCAGGCTGACGACAATCGCCACCAGCACCGCCACACCGCCGTAGACAAACAGCTCGCGCAAGCGTTTCTGCCAGAGCATGTAGGGCAGGGCGATCAGCACCGGCAGCAGCCAGGCGAGGAAACCCTTGGTCATGAAGCCCATGCCACAGGCGAAGCCCAGGCCGGTCCAGGCCAGCAGGCGGCCGCGCAGCGTCTGGTTGTCCAGGGCGAACCACAGCGCCACCAGGCTCAGGTTGACCCAGAAGGTGAACTGCGGGTCGAGGTTGGCATAACCACCGGCGCCGACCACCACGCAGAAGCTCATGTACAGCAGGGCGCAGACCAGGCTCTTGCGCGGGTCGTTCCACAGCCGCCTGGCCAGCAGGTAGGTGAGCAGCACGCTCAGGCCCATGCTCAGGGCCGAAGCCACCCGCACGCCGAACAGGTTCTGGCCGAACACCGCCTGGCCGAGGGCGATCATCCAGTAGCCGGCGGCCGGCTTCTCGAAATAACGGATGCCCATGAAATGCGGCGATGCCCAGTGGCCGGTCAGGAGCATTTCCTGGCTGATCTGCGCATAGCGGGTTTCATCGGGAATCCACAAACCGTGGGTGGCCATCGGCAGCAGGTAGAACAGGCCGAAGGCAAGCAGTAAAAGAGGCAGGGCCCAGCGTCTGGTCATGCGCCTTGCACCCCCAGCCAGCCTTCGCGGCCTTCGAGGGCGCCACGAATGACCTGCCCCTGGGGCAGGCTCTGCAAGGACGCGGGCAACAGCTCGCCCAGGGCAGTGAAATGAATGTCGCGCTGGCGGGCTTGCGCCAGCAGTTGGCGAAAATCGTTGGCCATCAGAATCCCTTCGACCTCGGCGTGAATGGTGTAGACGTTGAGCCTGTCGGGGCTGAACCGGTCCAGGATGAATGTGTTGAAGTCGTGGGCCACGACGGTCGGCCCGACCACTTCGTCGAAGGTCGGCAGGTCGACCGGAATCTGCGGGGCGCCCAGGCCGCCATCCGCCAGCCGCGGCTGGAAGATCGAGGTGCCGCGGCAGTCGCTGTTGTAGCGAAAGCCGAAGCCCTGCTTGGCCTCGATCACCGACTCGTCGGCGCGCCAGCCGGCGGCCGCCGAACAGTCGATGCGCTGGCCGAGAATGTCATTGAGGGTGTCGACGCCCTGGCGAATCTGCTCGATCAGCTGCGCCTGGTTCCAGCGCCCGGCATTGGCCTGCCAGCCGTGGTGATCCCAGGCGTGCAGGCCGACTTCATGACCGGCGTCCCGGGCCTGACGCATCAGGTGCCCGAGGTCGCGACCGATCGGCTTGCCCGGCCAGGCGGTGCCCGCCAGCAGGATGTCCCAGCCATACAGGCCGACGGCGTTGGAACGCAGCATCTTCCACAGAAATTGCGGGCGGATCAGGCGCCACAGGTGGCGCCCCATGTTGTCCGGGCCGACGCTGAAGAAGAAGGTGGCCTTGATCCCGGCCTCGTCGAGCAGTTCCAGCAACCGCGGCACCCCCTCACGGGTGCCGCGATAGGTGTCGACATCGATTCGCAGACCTGCCTGCATCAGCATGCTTCTTCTTTAGAGGGCTCCGCGATTTCGAGCATGGCTTCGCGCAGGAAGAAGTCCAGCGTGTTGCCGATGGTTTGCTTCATCTCGACGGTCGGCTCCCAGTTCAGCAGGCGCTTGGCGTTGGCGATGCTCGGCTTGCGGTGTTCCACGTCCTGGTAGCCGGCGCCGTAGAACGACTTGCTCTCGACCTCGCGGAAACCGGCGAACGGCGGGAAGTTGCCACGCAGCGGGTGGGCCTCGAACTGGCGCAGCAGCTCTTCGCCCAACTGGCGGATACTGGCTTCGTTGTCCGGGTTGCCGATGTTGATGATCTGGCCGTTGCACACATCGTTTTCGTTGTCGACGATGCGCGCCAGGGCCTCGATGCCGTCGGCGATGTCGGTGAAGCAGCGCTTCTGCTCGCCACCGTCGAACAGGCGGATCGGCGTGCCTTCCACCAGGTTGAGGATCAGCTGGGTGATGGCCCGGGAGCTGCCGATGCGTGCCGAGTCCAGGCGGTCCAGGCGCGGCCCCATCCAGTTGAACGGACGGAACAGGGTGAAGTTCAGGCCCTTGCTGCCGTAGGCCCAGATCACCCGGTCCAGCAACTGCTTGGACACCGAGTAGATCCAGCGCTGCTTGTTGATCGGGCCGACGATCAGGTTGGAGCTGTCTTCGTCGAAGTTCTGGTCCTGGCACATGCCGTAGACCTCGGAGGTCGACGGGAAGATCACGCGTTTGTTGTACTTGACGCAGTAGCGGACCAGCTTGAGGTTCTCTTCGAAGTCCAGTTCGAACACGCGTAGCGGGTTGCGGGTGTATTCGATCGGCGTGGCGATGGCCACCAGCGGCAGGACCACGTCGCACTTCTTGATGTGGTACTCGATCCACTCGGAGTGAATGCTGATATCGCCTTCGACGAAGTGGAAGTGCGGGTGGTCGCGCAGGCGCTCGATGGCGTCGGAGCCGATATCCAGGCCGTAGACTTCGTACTTGTCGTCACGCAGCAGGCGCTCGGACAGGTGGTTGCCGATAAAGCCGTTGACGCCGAGGATCAGCACCCGGGTACGCCGTGGGGCACGGCCGGATTCGGCGCCGCGCAGCAGCGAGCCGTCCACCAGGCCCAGCTCGTTGGCCAGTTGCGGGCCGCTGAGGTACAGGCCGTTATCGTTGCGCTGGCCGGCGTTGATCCGCAGCGAGTCCTGGCCACAGGCGATGCGCAGCGGGTCGACGCTGATCACCCGGCCCGGGGCCTGGCCGTCGTTGCCCTTGACCACCTCGGCGCTCCAGACGATCAGCTTGTGTTCGCCCACGGCGCAGAACGCGCCCGGGTAAGGCTTGGTCACGGCACGCACCAGGTTGAACAGCTGTTCGGCCGGCTGGCTCCACAGCAACTTGCCGTCGGCCGCGGTGCGGCGACCGAAGTAGCTGGCCCTGGATTCGTCCTGGGCGGTTTCGCTGACCTTGCCTTGCGCCAGGGCGGGCAGGGTGTCGCGCAGCAGGCTGGCGGCGGCGGCGCGCAGCTTGCCGTGCAGGCTCAGCGCGGTATCGCTGCGTTCGATGGCCACCCGCTGCTGGGCAATGATCGCCCCGGCGTCGGCGCGCTTGACCATGCGGTGCAGGGTCACGCCGGTTTCGCTTTCGCCATTGACCAGCACCCAGTTGGCCGGCGCGCGGCCACGGTAGCTCGGCAGCAGCGAACCGTGCAGGTTGAACGCGCCTTTGCTGGCGGTGGCCAGCAGCGCTTCGTTGAGCAGGTTGCGATAGTAGAAGGAGAAGATGTAGTCAGGCTTCAGCTTGGCGATGCGCTCGATCCACAGCGGGTGGTTGGCGTCCTCCGGGGCATGCACCGGGATGCCCTTGAGCGAGCACAACTGGGCCACGGAGGCGTAGAAGGTGTTTTCCTGCGGATCGTCGGCATGGGTGAAGACCGCGCCGATTTCATAGCCTGCATTGAGCAGGGCTTCGAGGCCTGCGCAGCCGATATCGTGATAGGCGAAGACAACAGCTTTATGACTCATGGCGAAACCTGATCGGAGAGAGTGGAAGTTAGACCGTCGACCGTGACAGCGGGAGCAGGGGCGGCAGGCTGGCTGCGCAGGACTTTTTCAATGAAGAAGCGTGGGCGGGCGCGCACATCGCTGTACATGCGCCCCAGGTATTCACCCAACAGGCCCATGCCGATGAACTGGCCACCGGTGAACACGAACAGGATGGCGAACAGCACGAACATACCGTCGCCGGCCCATTCGGAACCGAACACCAGGCGCAGGAAAATCAGCAACAGGGCGAACAGCACACCGAGGCCGGCCATGCTGAAACCGATGATGCTCAGCAGGCGCAGCGGCGTGGTGGTCATGCAGGTGATCAGGTCGAACATCAGGTTGATCAGGCGCATCGGGCTGTACTTGGAATCGCCGTGTTCACGCTCGGCGTGGTTCACCAGCACCTCGGTGGTGTGGCGGGCGAAGCTGTTGGCCAGGATCGGGATAAAGGTGCTGCGTTCGCGGCAGGCGAGCATGGCGTCGACCACACTGCGGCGGTAGGCGCGCAGCATGCAGCCGTAGTCGTTCATGGCCACGCCGGTGGAGCGTTGCACGGCCAGGTTGATCAGCTTCGACGGCCAGCGGCGCCAGGCGGAATCCTGGCGGTTGTTGCGCACCGTGCCGACCACGTCGTAGCCCAGCTCGGCCTGGGCCACCAGGTGCGGGATTTCTTCCGGCGGGTTCTGCAGGTCGGCATCCAGGGTGATGACCACGTCGCCGCGGCACTGCTCGAAACCGGCCATGATCGCCGCATGCTGGCCGTAGTTGCGGTTGAGGATCACCGCCACCACCGGGCTGCCTTCGCGGCTGGCGGCGTCCTCGAGGATCTGTGCCGATTCGTCGCGGCTGCCGTCGTCGACCAGGACGATCTCGAAATCGTGCTTGAGCTGGCGGCATGCCGCTACAGTGCGGCGCAGCAGTTCGGGCAGGCTCTGTTCTTCGTTGTAGACCGGAATGACGATCGACACGAACTGGATTGGGTAAGGTTTCAAAGGCTTCGGTCCAGACAGGTTTTGATGGCGCCGACGACCCGCTCGACATCGTCGAGGGTCATGTCGGGGAACAGCGGAATCGAGCACAGGCGTGTCGAGTTCCATTCGGTGTTGGGTAAATGCACATCCGGGAAGCGCTGGCGGTAATAACTGTGCAGGTGAGTGGCGACGAAATGGATGCCACTGCCGATGTTCTGTTCCTGCAAAGCCTTCATGAAGCCGTCGCGATCGATGCCGCAACGCTCGGCGTCGATGCGCAGGATGAACAGGTGCCAGGCATGCTGTTGCGGATACGTCGGCAGGTGCAGCGGTTGCACCGGCAGGTCGCGCAGTTGCTCCAGATAGGCGTTGGCCAGGACTTCGCGCTGGCGATTGATCGCGTCCAGGCGCTGCAACTGCACCAGGGCGATGGCGGCATTGATATCCGCCAGGTTGTATTTGAAGCCGGGCTCGATCACCTCGGCCTGGGGCTTGCGCCCGTGGGTCAGGCGGTCATAGGCGTCGACACCCAGGCCATGGAACTTGAGCATGCGCACCCGGTTGGCCAGGGCCTCGTCATTGCTGACGAACATCGCGCCTTCGGCGCAGGTCATGTTCTTGATCGCATGGAAGGAAAAGATCGCCGTGCCCCGGGCGCCGACGGGCCGCCCGCGATAGGTAGTGCCGGCGCCGTGGGCGGCGTCCTCGATCACCGCGATCCCGTGTTTGTCGGCCAGGGCGTAGAGCGGGTCGAGATCGAAGGCGGCGCCGGCGTAATGCACCGGGATGATCGCCTTGGTCCGTGGCGTGATCGCTGCTTCAACCGTGGCGGCGTCGGTCATCAGGGTGTGCGGGTCGACATCGACGAAGACCGGCGTCGCCCCCAGCAGGCAGATCATGTTGGCGGTGGAAACCCAGGTCTGCGAGGGGGTGATCACCTCGTCGCCGGGACCGATCCCCAGGGCCAGCAAGGTGATGTGCATGCCGCCGGTGGCCGACGACAGCGCCACCGCGTGCTTGCAGCCGACCCGCGCGGCGAATTGCTGCTCGAGCTCCTGGTTTTTCGGTCCGGTGGTGATCCAGCCGGAACGTAGAACCTGCTCGACCGCAGCAACCTCTTCATCGCCGATACTCGGGCGCGAGAAAGGAAGGAAAACCTGGTTCATTTAGACCTCGGGGAAAAAAGGATTTCAGCAATCGAAAGAAGAAAAAGCGCCTGTGCTACAGATGGGGTTATTCAAAAAAGGCGTTTTTGGTTCGGTCATTGAAGCGCGTCCATAAGTGAGGTCGGTATGCTCATCCATGCCTGATTGCAGTAAAGATCATGCAAGGTAAAAGTAAAGCCAGATCAATGTGTTAGCTTTTGTCTCGATTAGATGGCCGAGCTGGCTCCCAGCGCCCCTGAATGGATTCAGGTTAAGCGGAAAAATGTGAAACGAACATGAAAAAAAGGCCAACGGCGCGTTTATCTTTCACCTAGACAGCCGGTGTTCAGACTTCGCCACTCGTTGACCGGGAAAACCCCGGTTGCAGCAATCCCAAAGGTGTTTTTTTGCGCTGATAACATGGGTGAAAGTCGCTTGGTCGAGAGACGTTCTTCAACTTTGCGGGCGCCACTGTTTTCAAGCGTCACTTGAACCAAGGCGCATCCGTTTGCACACCAGCGATCCATGGACGCTCTATCTGGTTGCCTTGACACTTTCAGGCCGCCCGACCATGGCGACCGATACGACCTTCGATAAGGCCGTCGCGTTCCCGTCGTATACTGCGCAGGGTCTGTAGCGCCGCCCGATCATTTGCCTGAAGTCAAACAATAGTGAAGAAAACGGGGGCTATCTTTGTCCGAATCGGCAGAAGCAGGGTACCGACAACCACACTGCTCTACCATTCACACCCTGACCACCGACCACTCAATATCGAATAAAAGCCAATAAGAGGCTCGTTGTGTGATTGACAGAACACCAGCCAAAGGCGTTTCTCTTTTCACCCTGTTGTTACTGCCGCTATTTTTGGGATCGATTCCTGTGCTCGGGGCACAGGAGCCCCTCGAGTTCCTGGTGCCGGACGCACCGCCCCTGACCCTGATCGATCAGGGCGATCGTCACGGCATAGTCGGTGACATTGTCTTGCAGGCGCTGAAAAACAGCGGGTATGCCAGCGAACCCAGAGCCCTGCCGTGGGCGCGGGCGCAGAAATATGCCATTGAAAAGGACAACGTCCTGATCGCTCCACTCAGCCGCACACCCGAGCGGGAACATCGCTACACCTGGATTGCCCCGATCATGCAGATGGACCGGGCGTTTTTCAGCCTCGAGCATAAAGTGGCGAGCTTCGAAGAAGCCCGGCGGCGTTTCAAGGCCATCGCCGTGGGGCTGGGCAGTGCCCAGGAAGAAATCCTGCGCAGCAAAGGCTTCGCCCCGGAACAGATCTATGCGATCAAGATCGGCGGAAACCCCGCGCAACTGTTGTTGAAGGGCAGGGTGGACGCCTGGTTCAACGGGGTCCAGGAAAGCCGGTATATCTGGAAGCGCGTCTCCAGCCGGCCGCTGTTGATGAGCCCGCCCATGGTCAGTCATGAGCTTTACCTTGCCTGTTCCAAAGTGTGCAACGCCGATGTCGTGACCCATGTCGCGAAAGCCATAGAAACCATGCGCCGTGACGGTTATATCGAGAAAGTCAAAGGTCGCTATCTAAATAACGATTCGATGGCAAAGTCGACAAAGTCAGGCAGCTTGTAATTGAGTGGGCCATCAGTCCTGGTAACAACGAAGTTTGCCTGGCGGCCAGGATAGGTTTATTCGGACAGCACATCCTCATTGACTCGAATGATCTCATTGAGGTTTTTCAGGGTGTTGTTGAAGTGGTCCTTGGCATGGTTGAGCTTCTTGAATTGCTGCGCCAGTTCCCTGGTCTTTTGCTGCAGAGCTTCTTCACGTTTATCCAGTTCGCACTGACGCTCTTCTTGTTGCGCGCGTAGCGCACTGTCGGCTTGCCGATCCTGATCAAGTTGCCGTTGCCATTGTTGTAACTGTTCTTCCTTCCGTTCGAACAGGCGCTCTTTCTCCTGCAGTTGAGACTCCCTGGAGTTCAAGGTCTGCTGTTGTGCCTGGCTGTGCTGTTTCTGCTGCTTGAGCCGGTCGGCGATAGTGGAAAACTCCATCAGGCTGACCTCTACATCCTGCAGGAACTGCTCGGGGTCGGTGCCCGGGAAAGGCCAGTCGTCATCCTGGAAGCCGCCCGGGTTCTGCTGCTCGGCCGGCATCGGCAGGGGGCCGGCATCGGAGTAGCGAATTTCGGCCGCAGGCGCCTCTGGCCGGGGGCTTTCCGTTTCGCAGCCATCGGCAGTCTCGGTGGATTCGTGGTGTTCCTGTTCCGCGCTGTGGTCCAACTGTTCGTCGAGCTGTGCCAGGGCGGCGTCGAGTTGCTGGTCATCGATGACGGTGGGTGAATGTTCAACCGCCGGGCCAGATTGAGCTGAAGCCTGGAAGCTCAGCAGCCTGGCGACCCATTCCTTCTTGGTGCTCAAGAGTCGATGGTCCGCCGCGGCGGCGGCGGGCAACTGTTGTTTGTTCAGGTCCAGCAGATGGTAGGGCACATCGCTTTCACGGCGTTCGCCAGTGGCGGCTTCGCGCAGGATCTGGCCGAACACGCGCATCGCCAGTTGCCCATCTTCGTCCGAGTCCAGGGCGCCCAGGCAGTAATTACCGCCTTCGTTGAATAACAAAGCGATATAGACGCGCAGATTATCATCATCAATGCTTTCGTTCAGGCTATAGGCGAGAAAGTTTCGACCTGCTTCTGGAACAGAAAAACTGCAGAGCAAAGCCGCAGTCAGCATTTGCTGCTCTTTGTTTTCGATGAAGATAGTACGTAAGAGCATATGTCTCCCAGTAAACTCAAGTAAAAATATGAGGGGTAGGATACTAGGAAATAATGTCAGCTGGCGTTAAGAGCAATACTTTGCATGAGTAAGATAAATCTTATATTTCTACTGAATGATCTTGTTCATATGGCTTTATACCCTTATTGAAAATATCAGCGTGTATTGTATTGCGCCCATTCCGGCACAACACGGCTATTGATCCTGTTGCAACTACCCAATCCCAACCCCCTGCTGAATATGAATGGCCTTTAGCTGTTCACCTCAGACTTCTCTTGTTGAACCTGGAAGCCATGATCGAAATATCAAAACTAACCAAGTCTTTTTCCGGACAGGTCGCGGTCGACGATCTGTCCTGTCATATCGGCCCGGGAGAAGTTCTGGGGATTCTTGGGCCAAACGGTGCAGGTAAATCCACCACGATGAAAATGCTCACCGGCTTTCTGGCGCCGACCTCCGGCACCGCGAGCATCATGGGGTTCGACATCCGCACCCAGACCCGTCACGCCCAGCAGCAGATGGGTTACTTGCCGGAAGGCGCACCCAGCTACAGCGATATGGCGGTACAGGGGTTTCTCGAGTTCATTGCCAGCGTTCGCGGCTATCGCGGCGCACAGAAGCGCGAACGGGTGGATCGAGTGATCGACCTGCTGGAGCTGGGCGAAGTCCGGCGCCAGACCATCGAGACCCTGTCCAAGGGCTTCACCCGCCGGGTCGGCCTGGGCCAGGCGATCCTCCACGATCCGCGGGTGCTGATTCTCGACGAACCCACCGACGGGCTCGACCCGAACCAGAAGCAACTGGTTCGCCAACTGATCCAGGACTTGGGCCAGGACAAGATCGTGATCATCTCGACCCACATCCTCGAAGAAGTCTCGGCCGTCTGTAACCGCGCCCTGATCATCAGCAATGGCCGCTTGCTGGCCGACAGCACGCCGTATGAGCTGGAGCGCAGTTCGCGCTATCGCCAGGCGGTGACCTTGCAGGCCGACGAGCCGCTGGACCTGCTGGCCCTGGTGGTATTGCCGGGCGTGGCGGGCGTCGAGGAGAACCCGGCCGAGGGCAGCCTGACCCTGCTGGCGCGGCCTGGCGAGGTGATTTTCCCGCAGGTCAACGCGCTGGTAACCGCGCGTGGCTGGAAGATGAAGCGCCTGGAACTGGAGCAGGGTCGTCTCGATGAAGTGTTCCAGACCCTGACCCGAGGAGGATCGGCATGAGACAGCTACCGGTGATTTTCAAGCGCGAGCTGGGCAGTTATTTCGCCACGCCGCTGGCCTTCGTGTTCATCGAGATCTTCCTGGTGCTCTCGGGCGTCTTCACCTTCTACCTGGGCAGTTTCTACGAGCGTAACCAGGCGGACCTGGCGCCGTTCTTCGACGTCCATCCCTGGCTTTATCTGTTCCTCCTGCCGGCCCTGGCCATGCGCCTGTGGTCGGAGGAGCGCAAGTCCGGCAGCATCGAATTGCTGATGACCCTGCCGGTGAGCTGTTTCGAAGCGGTGGTCGGCAAGTTCCTCGCCGCCTGGGTCGTCGCCGGCCTCACCCTGCTGTTGACCCTGCCCATGGTGCTGACCGTGAATTACCTGGGCAACCCGGACAACGGCGTGATCCTGACCGGTTATCTGGGCAGTTGGTTGCTCGCCGGCGCCTACCTGGCGATCGGCTCCTGCATGTCGGCCATGGCCAAGAGCCAGGTGATCGCCCTGATCCTCGCCTTCACGGTGTGTTTCCTGTTCGTTGCCTGCGGTTTCTCCCTGGTGCTGGATGCCATCAACCCGTGGGCGCCGCAATGGCTGTTGGACTTGCTGGCCTCGCTGAGCCTGCTGACGCATTTCGGCGCGATCAGCAAAGGGCTGATCGACCTGCGCGATCCGCTGTATTTCCTCAGCGTGATCGTCGCCTGGCTGATGGCCACGGTGGTGACGGTCAACCTGAAGAAAGCCGAGTGAGGACGATTCGATGAAACGCATGCTGTATTCCACTTCCGGCCTGTTGCTGATTGCCGTGCTGTTCCTGGCCTTCAACCTGGCGACCGGGTTGCTGCTCACCGGTGTCCGGTTCGACCTGACCCAGAACAAGCTCTACTCCATCAGCGCCGGCACCCGGCAGATTCTCGCGGAGCTGAAACAACCGCTCGACCTGTATTTCTACTTTTCCGACAGTGGCTCGAAGGAACTGGTGCCGATGCGCGGCTATGCCCAGCGTGTCCAGGAATTGCTCAAGGTCTATGAGCGCGAGGCCGACGGCAAGATCCGCCTGCATGTCATCGACCCGCTGCCGTTTTCCGCGGACGAGGACAAGGCCAGCGAGTTCGGCCTGCAGGCCGTGCCGCTGGGGCAGGGCGGGGCGCCAGTGTATTTCGGCCTGGCCGGCACCGATGAGCAGAACAACGCCCAGACGATCGAGTTTTTTGCGCCGGATCAGGAAGAGTTTCTCGAGTACGACATCAGCCGCTTGCTGCAGGCCCTGGCCAACCCGAAGCGTCCAACCCTGGGCCTGCTGAGCAGCCTGCCGGCCAACGGTGGCTTCGATATCCGCACGCAGAGCAAGACCGAGCCGTGGATGCTGATCCAGGAGCTGCGCCGGGATTTCGATCTGCAACAGCTCAAGTCCGATACCCAGGACATCCCGAAAGACGTCGACATCCTGATGTTGCTGCACCCGAAAAAACTTTCGCAGCCGACCCTGTACGCCATCGACCAGTTCGTGCTGCGCGGCGGCAAGCTGCTGGCCTTCGTCGATCCTTACAGCGAACAGGACTCCGGCGAGGAGTACTTCGGCATCCAGAGCAAGGACAAGTCCTCCAATCTCGAGCCGTTGTTCAAGGCCTGGGGCATTCATATGCAGCCGGGCAAGGTCCTGGGGGACAACCTCTATGCCTTGATGGAGAGTTCTGAGGAGGACGGGCGTCCGATGCCGCGGCCGTTCACCCTGGGTGTGCCGCAAGCCGCCTTGAGCCAGCAGGACCCGAGTACCGCCGGGCTGGAGTTCATCGCCCTGAGCACAGTCGGCATCCTCGAACCGGTGGCCGGCGCCAGCACGCGCTTTACCCCGCTGATGTACAGCTCCGACTCGGCCAAGGCCTTCGAGGCGGACCGTTTCGACAAGCCCGCCGACCGCAAACAGATGTTGCTTGATCAGGCGCAGCCCAGCCAGCGCTACATCGTCGCCGCCCGGGTGCAGGGGCCGGTAAAGACCGCCTTTGCCGAGGGCATAGAGGGACGCAAGGACGGCCTCAAGGAAGCGCAGCAGGTCAACCTGGTGGTGGTGGCCGATACGGACCTGTTGAGCGACCGGATGTGGCTGGAGATGCAGGACATCAACGGGCGCCCGGCAACGCGGCCATGGGCGGACAACGCCTCCTTCGTGCTCAACACCCTGGACAACCTCGCTGGTTCGGATGCCCTGAACAACCTGCGCTCGCGCGGCCCCTACAGCCGTCCGTTCGTGGTGGTGGAGCAATTGCGCCGCCAGGCCGAAGACAGCTTCCGCGCCAAACGCTTCGCCCTCGAGGAAAGTCTCGAGGAAACCGAAGGCAAGCTGCAGCAGTTGCAGGGTTCGTCGGAAAAGGGCGAGAGCCTCAGCGCCGAACAGCAGGCAACGGTGCGCCAGTTCCTGCAGGAGAAAACCCGCATTCGCAAGGAACTGCGCGAGGTGCAGTACCAGCTGAACGCCAATATCGATGAGCTGGGCAGGACCTTGAAGATGCTCAACATCGCCGCGGTTCCGCTGTTGTTGAGCCTTGGCATGCTGCTGGTCTGGGCCGTGCGTTACCTGCGCCGGACCAGGACCCTGTCGCGCAAGCCTGCACCGGCCGGCAAGGTAGCCGGCACGCGGCGGGCGTAAATGACAAGGGCTCGACCTGCCATTCGCACGGCAGGTCGGGCCAGCCGAGGGCGCCAGGGCGAGGCGCTGCTACGCTGGGAGCAACTCCCTGACCTGCGATCCCGCCATGACTGACCAGCTCCCGCCCAAGCCTGCTTGCAGTGCCCAACAATTGCTCAGCGCCCTCAACCTGGAGCCGCATACGGAAGGCGGTTACTACCGCCGGACCTTCCAGACGGACCAGCGGCCAATGCTCGCCAGCGCGGGCGGGCAGCGTTACTTGATGACCTCCATCTATTACCTGCTGACCGGGGATTTGCCTATCGCTCACTTCCATCTGAACCAGTCCGACATCCTGCATTACTTCCATCTCGGGGATGCCCTCGAATACTGCCTGGTGTTCCCGGACGGCCGCCTGCAAACCCTGGTGATGGGCAGCGATGTCCTGGCCGGGCAATGTTTGCAGCTGCACGTTCCCGGCGGCGTATGGAAGGCCTCGCGGCTGCTGCCCGGCGCGGCGGGTTATGGCCTGATCAGTGAAGCGGTGTGCCCCGGGTTCGACTACGCGGACATGCAATTGGGCTGCAAACGCCAGCTCAGCGAACGCTTCCCGCAGCACGCCAGGCTGTTCGAGCAACTCTGCCAGCCCTGAAGATGCCGCCACGCGGATTGCTCATTGCGATCAGTCAAGTGTCATTTTCGATCATTGTTGCGCGCCGCGCCCGGCGTTTATGGTGGCCCGGTCAATCGCAGCGAACCTCAGCTCCCCAGTCCGACCCTTACCAGCGACAGGAGAACACCATGTCCGATCTGAAACTGCATCCCCAGGCTGCTGCCTCCCTGCAGCGCTGGCACGCCATGCTTGCCCAGGGCGACCTGGGCGCCTTGCCTGACCTGCTGGATTCGAAAGTGGTATTCCGTTCGCCCATGGCCCATACGCCTTATCCGGGCGCGCCGGTGGTCTCGACCATCCTCAATACCGTGTTCAAGGTGTTCAGCGACTTCGCCTATCACCGCCAACTGGTCAGCGCCGATGGCCTGAGCGTGGTGCTGGAGTTCAGCGCGCGGGTCGGCGAGCGGCAGATCAAGGGTATCGACCTGATCTGCTTCGACGAAGCCGGCAAGATCGTCGAATTCGAGGTGATGGTCCGTCCCATGAGCGGCCTGCAGGCCCTCGGCGAAGAAATGGCGCGCCGCCTGGCGCCCTATCTGGCGGCGAGCAAGGCGTCTGGCTGAGCCGCCAGCGAGAGCAGGGCGGCCAGCCATTGGCCAAAAAAACGGGCACCGTGGCAGGCGCCCGTTTTTTATGTGGGTCAGTGGAAAATGAAGAGCCCCGGTCAACTGTTACCGCCAGCACATTTTCTGTGCACCATGAGCCCCGTCCTGGGGCGTTTTCACTCGCCGTCATGATCAGCAATTCTCTTGGCCCGCCTTCCCGATTAATCAAAAACCAAACGAATCAAACACCTGCAAAACGCAGCGGGGCCTTGGCATGCAATGTGCTGTTTTGGCTATATGGATAATTGGATACAAAAATACAAAAGGTGCCGCCGATGAAATTCGCCCCAGCCTATACCGAGCGCCAGCCCGTGACCGCGGAGGAGGAGGCCTACAACTTTCTGTTGGAAGCGATCTGCAAAGGGCGTTTCCGCACCGGCGAGCGGCTGATCGCCGAGGACATCGCCAGCGAAATCAACATGAGCCGCATGCCGGTGCGCGAAGCCTTCCGACGCCTGGATGCCGATGGCCTGGTGACCTTGCGACCGAATCGCGGCGCCATTGTCCGTGGCTTGAACATCGATGAAATGCGCGAAGTCTTCGAAATGCGCAGCGCCCTCGAAGGCCTGGCGATCCGGGTGGCGGCGGGCAAGATCACCGAGCGCCATTTCAGCCATCTGGAGCGCCTGCTCGACGAGATGGACGACTACCGCGAAGACAGCGCCGAGTGGGTCAGCCGCCATCGCGCCTTCCATGAATACCTGTGCAGCCTGAGCGAACGCCCGCGGCTGATGCGGCAGATCTCGGCGCTGTATTCGGTGATCGAGCCGCACATGCGCCTGTGGCTGCAACACGCCGACAAGCCCCGCAGCGCCCGTGACGAACACGCCTCGATCATTGCCGCGCTGCGTTCCGGCGACCCGGACAAGGCGGCGCAAGTGGTGTGCGAACACATCGAAGGCACCATTCCGCGGCTGATCCAGTTCCTGGAGGCCCATCAGTAACCACCCACGTTTCGCCGGGCACTCACGCTTGCCGTGAGCGCCAGCCGCCCTTGCTACCCGACATGACTGGAGTAATGCCATGCACAAGCCTTGCGCGTCAGCTGCCGTTCTTACCTTGAGTCTATGTTGTTCCCTATGGGCGCAAGCCGCCCCCGAGTTGCCGGAGCGCTTGAGCAAGAGCGAGAAGATCGTCTACTGCTCCGGCATGGACTCGCCGCCGCTGGTGTCCTTCGACACGCAACAGAAACCGGTGGGGCTGCAAGTGGACATGGGCGAGGCGATTGCCCAGCGCCTGGGTGGCAAGAAAGTCGAGTGGCGCATCTCGCCATTCGCCGGGTTGATCCCGGCGCTGCTGGCGCAGCAATGCGACATGATCGTCGACCAGCTGTTCGACAAGCCCGAGCGTCGGGAAGTGATCGACATCGTCAATTTCATGTACTCCAGCCAGTCGATCGTGGTGCCCAAGGGCAACCCGAAAGCGGTGAACTCACTACAGGACCTGTCCGGGCTCAAGGTGGCGGTCAGCAACGGTTCGACCATCCGCCTCCTGCTCGGCGCCGAGAACGACAAGTTGCAGGCGGCCGGCAAGCCACCGATGAAACTGGTGGTGTACAACGTCGACGCCGATGCCTTCCAGGCGCTGCGCATCAACCAGGTGGACGCCTTCGGCACCACGGTGGAATCCGCCGGGCACTATCAGCAACTGGCCCCGGACCTGTTCCAACCGGCGGTGCCGGCGTTCAACCGGATCCTCACCGGCTTCGGCGTGCGCAAGCAGGACCCGCAACTGAGCGCGGCGCTGGGCACGATCCTGCAGGACATGCGCGCCGATGGCAGCTACGCCGCGTTGCTGGATAAATGGCATGTCGGCAGCGACAAACTGGACTGAGGGCGGACTCGATGAACTTCAATTGGGACGTGTTCTGGCAGTACCTGTTGCTGCCCAGCGATGTCTACCTGACGGGGCTCGGGCTGACCTGCCTGATCAGCGTATCGGCCATGCTCCTGGGCTGTGTGCTGGGGTTGCTGGCGGCGTTGATGAAGCTGTCGCGCAACCCGCTGTTGCAGTATCCGGTGTGCTTTTATGTGTGGCTGATGCGCGGCACGCCGCTGCTGGTGCAGATCGTGTTCCTGTACACCGCGCTGGCGGCCGGGGGGATTTTCCGCTTCGAGGACCTGCACCTGGGCTGGTTCGTGGTGCCGGGCAATATCCAGGCGGCGATCATCGCCCTGGGCCTCAACGAAGGCGCGTACATGGCCGAGATCATCCGCGCCGGCATCGGCGCGGTGGATAAAGGCCAGTACGAGGCCGGGCGCTCCCTGGGCATGACTTTCCCCAAGCTGATGCGGCGCATTGTGCTGCCCCAGGCGTTCCGGGTGATCGTCCCGCCGCTGGGCAACGAGTTCAACGTGATGTTGAAGAACACCACCCTGGTCAGCGTCATCGGCGTGCAGGAGCTGTTGCTCAGTACGCAGATGGTCACCTCGGCGACCTTCCGGGTGTTCGAGCTGTACCTGGTGGTCGCCCTCTACTTCCTGGCGTTGACCACGCTCTGGGGCTTTTTCCAGCGTTGGCTGGAGAACCGCTTCGGCCAGTCCGAGCGGCCGGCGCCGGCGGCCAGCCGCCTGTTCGGGCGTCACACCCTGAAACTGCTGAGAGGGCGTTGAGCATGGCGCACATGAGTGAAGAACTGGTCATCGAAGCCCTGGACATTCACAAGTCCTTCGGCGACCTGGATATTCTCAAGGGCATCTCCCTGCAAGTCCGGCGCGGCGAAGTGGTGGTGCTGATCGGCGCCTCCGGCTCGGGCAAGACCACCTTTATCCGCTGCATCAATCTGCTGGAAGACATCCAGGCCGGGCAGATCCGCGTCGCCGGCCAGCCCATGGGCTATCGCACGCGGGCCAACGGCAGCCTGGTGCGCGATTCGGAACGCAACATCGCCCGCCAGCGCCGGGACATCGGCATGGTGTTCCAGCGCTTCAACCTGTTCCCGCACATGAGCGCCCTGGAAAACATCATCGAGGCGCCGGTCCACGTCCTCGGCGTGCCGCGCGCCGCCGCGGAGCAGCAGGCGCGGGTACTGCTCAAGCGTGTGGGGCTGGCGGAGAAGGCTGGCCACTATCCTTCAATGTTGTCTGGCGGCCAGCAACAGCGGGTGGCGATCGCCCGGGCGCTGGCGATGAAACCCCAGGCGATGCTGTTCGACGAGCCGACCAGCGCCCTCGACCCGGAGACGGTGGGCGAAGTGTTGCAAGTGATCAAGGAGCTGGCGGAGGAGGGCATGACCATGGTGGTGGTCACCCACGAAATGGGTTTTGCCCGCGAAGTGGCCGACCGGGTGGCGGTGCTCGATCAAGGTGAGCTGATCGAGCAGGGCCCGCCCGAACAGATCTTCAGCCAGCCCCGCCATGCCCGGACCCGGGCCTTTCTCAGTCGGGTGTTGTGAACCCGAATTCTCAACCTTGTGTGAGTCCTGCCATGTTCAAATTTTCTGCCCACGAGTATCCCTACGCCTCCCAGCGACAAAGCGTGTTCGCCAAGCGCGGCATGGTCGCCGCGTCCCAGCCATTGGCCGCCGAGGCCGGCATCGAAATCATGCGTCGCGGTGGCAACGCCATCGACGCCGCAATCGCCACGGCGGCGGCCTTGACCGTGGTCGAGCCCACCGGCTGCGGCATCGGTGGCGATGCCTTTGCCCTGGTCTGGACCCAGAACAAGCTGCATGGCCTGAACGCCAACGGCGTGGCCCCCCAGGCCCTGAGCATCGAGGCGGTGAAAGCCGCCGGCCATGAACAGATGCCCTTGCACGGCTGGACGCCAGTGACGGTGCCGGGCTGCCCATCGGCCTGGGCCGAACTGTCCAAACGTTTCGGCCGCCAGCCATTCGCCGAGCTGTTGCAGCCTGCCATCAGCCTGGCGCGCGACGGCTTTCCGGTGTCGCCGGTGGTTGCCCTGCAATGGCAAAGCGCGCTGGAGAACTTCACCCCGAGCCGCAATACCGTGCTCGACAGCTGGTTCGACACCTATCTGATCGACGGCCGGGCGCCCCGGGCCGGGGAGATGTTTCGCAACCCGGCGCAAGCCCGGACCCTGGCGGAACTGGCCGCCAGCGGCTGCGAAAGCTTCTATCGCGGTGCCCTGGCGCAACGCCTGGACCAGCACTCGCGGGCCACCGGCGGTTACCTGCGCGCCAGCGACCTGCAGGATTACCGCGCGCAGTGGGTCGAGCCGATCAAGGTCAACTATCGTGGCGTGGACGTCTGGGAGATTCCACCGAGCGGCCAAGGCCTGGTGGTACTGATGACCCTGAAGATTCTCGAAGGCTTCGACTTCGATCACCGCGATAGCCAGCAGACCTGGCACCGCCAGCTCGAGGCGATGAAGCTGGCCTACAGCGACGGCCTGCACTACATCACCGACCCCGCGCATATGCGGGTCGCGGTGGAGGACTTGCTCAGCGACCGCTATGCGGCCCAGCGCCGGGCACAGATCGGCGAACAGGCGCAGGCCCCGCAGCCGGGCGACCCGCACGCCAGCGGCACGGTCTACCTGGCCAGCGCCGATGCCGAGGGCAACATGGTGTCGTTCATCCAGAGCAACTACCACGGCTTCGGTTCGGGCGTGGTGCTGCCCGACAGCGGCATCGCCCTGCAGAACCGCGGCGAAGAGTTCAGCCTCGACCCTGCACACGCCAACTGCCTGACGCCCGGCAAGAAGACCTTCCACACCATCATTCCGGGTTTCCTCAGCAAGGGCGGCGTGCCAATGGGACCGTTTGGCGTGATGGGCGGCTACATGCAACCCCAGGGGCATGTGCAGATGGTCATGAACCTGGTGGATTTCGGCCTCAATCCGCAGGCGGCCCTGGATGCGCCGCGCTGGCAATGGCTGGGCGGGCTGCAGGTGGGGATCGAACAGAACGCCTCGCGGGACATGAGCGCCGCCCTGGCGCGTCGCGGGCACGAGGTGCAGGTGGCCTGCGACCTGACCAGCTATGGGCGCGGGCAGATTATCCTGCGCGACCCGCAAAGCGGCGTGCTGTGCGGCGGCACCGAACCGCGCACGGATGCCCATATCGCGGTGTTTTGAGCCAGGGGCGAGCGGGCGGGGGCGCTTGTTCCTCGCCGCGCCCCCAGCCGGCCTGGGCGACCCTGTGGGTGGCGGATCATCGACTAGACTCACGCGATCGATGGAGTCGGGAATGAGGTTCGGGTCATGGCAAAAAACAACAAGGGCGCCGCCAAGGGCGCTGCCGTTGAACACGCGAAGCTGAGCAAAAAAGACTATGAGGACGAGTTGCGGCGACTGCATGTCGAGCTGGTCAAGCTGCAGGAGTGGGTGCGCGAAAAGGGCATCAAGATCTGCATCGTCTTCGAGGGGCGCGACGGCGCCGGCAAGGGCGGCACCATCAAGGCCCTGACCGAGCGCCTGAGCCCGCGGGTGTTCCGGGTGGTGGCGCTGCCGGCGCCGACCGACCGCGAGAAAAGCCAGATGTACCTGCAACGCTACCTGCCGCACCTGCCCGCGGCGGGCGAAGTGGTGATCTTCGATCGCAGCTGGTACAACCGCGCGGGTGTCGAGCGGGTGATGGGCTTTTGCAGCGAAGAGCAGGCGGTCGGCTTCCTCAAGGCCGTGCCGCTGGTGGAGCGGGCGATCGTCGATTCGGGCGTGATCCTGCTCAAGTACTGGCTGGAAGTCAGCCCGGAAGAACAGACCCGCCGCCTCGAAGCACGGATCAAGGACGGACGCAAAATCTGGAAGCTGACGCCCATGGACCTCAAGTCATACAGCCGCTGGTATGACTACTCCCGCGCCCGCGACGAGATGTTCAAGGCCACCGACACCGAACATGGACCCTGGCTGGTGGCCGACTCCAACGACAAGCGCCGCGCGCGCCTGAATATCATCTCCGACCTGCTCAGCCGTATTCCCTACAAGGAAGTACCACGAGAGAAAGTGGTATTGCCCAAACGCCAGAAGCCGGGCGGCTATCGGGAGTCGGACCATCCGTTGCGGCGGGTGCCGGAAAAGTTCTGAGCGCAGGTACACGCCAATTTGCACATTGCAAAGGACCGTATCCCATGAGCCGTTCGGGGTCTTCACCACCCGTCCCGGAGTCCGGCCGGATTGCCCGCCGGGATGCCGGCGCCGGGCACAACCGCTGGAGCCGCTGGCTGCCCGGGCTGCGCATGCTGCAGGACTACCGGATGGCCTGGTTGCGCTACGACTTCGTGGCCGGGCTGGTGCTGACCACGGTGCTGGTGCCTGTCGGCATCGCCTACGCCGTGGCATCGGGCCTGCCCGGCATCTATGGCCTCTACGCGACCATAGTATCGTTGCTCGCCTATGCGCTGTTCGGCCCCAGCCGGATCCTGGTGCTGGGACCGGATTCCTCGCTGGTCGCGGTAATCCTCGCCGTGGTCCTGCCACTGTCCGGTGGTGACCCGCAGCGCGCGGTCGTCCTGGCGAGCATGATGGCCATCGTGTCGGGGGCGGTGTGCGTCCTGGCCGGCATCGCGCGCCTGGGTTTTGTCACTGAATTGCTTTCCAAACCGATCCGCTACGGCTACATGAACGGCATCGCATTGACGGTATTGATCAGCCAGTTGCCGAAACTCTTCGGTTTCACGGTGGACGCCGACGGGCCGCTGAACAACCTGTGGGCCATTGCCACAGCGGTGCTGGAAGGGAAAACCAACTGGACAGCCTTCATGGTCGGCGCGGCGACCCTGGCGGTGATCCTGCTGTTCAGGAAGTACAAGCGCTTGCCGGGCATCCTGATCGCCGTTACCGCGGCGACCATTGCCGTCGCGGGGCTGGACCTTGCGGCAACAGCCGGCGTGTCGGTCCTGGGCTCGCTGCCACAAGGCCTGCCGGGGTTCGCCATCCCCTGGATCAGCCGCGCCGATATCGGCCCGGTGCTGATCGGCGGCTGCGCGGTGGCCCTGGTTTCGTTCGCCGATACCAGCGTGCTGTCCCGGGTCTACGCGGCACGGACCCACAGCTATGTCGATCCGAACCAGGAGATGGTCGGGCTTGGCGTTGCCAACCTGGCCGCCGGTTTTTTCCAGGGATTTGCGGTCTGCAGCAGTTCGTCGCGAACCCCCGTGGCCGAGGCCGCCGGCGCCAGGACCCAGTTGACCGGAGTCATAGGCGCGCTGGCCGTGGCCTTGCTACTGATGCTGGCCCCGGACCTGCTGGAGAATCTGCCCACCAGCGCCCTGGCCGCGGTGGTGATCGCATCGGCCATTGGCCTGATCGAAATCCGCGACCTGCGGCGGATTTACCGCATCCAGCGCTGGGAATGCGGGCTCTCCATCGTCTGCACCGTCGGCGTGGCCGTGCTGGGCGCGATCGAAGGCATCGGCCTGGCCATCGTGATCGCCGTCATCGAGTTCCTGTGGGATGGGTGGCGCCCTTACTCGGCGGTCCTGGGGCGGGCGGAAGGGATCAAGGGCTATCACGACATCACGCGTTATCCCGATGCGCGCCTGATCCCTGGTGTGGTGCTGTTTCGTTGGGATGCACCGTTGTTCTTCGCCAACGCCGAGCTGTTCCATGACCGGGTGCTGGACGCCGTGGCGGCCTCGCCGACACCGGTGCGCTGGCTGGTGGTGGCGGCGGAACCGGTGACCAGCGTCGACGTGACGTCCGCCGACATGCTGGCGGAACTGGACGACACCCTGCACCAGGCTGGCATAAAGCTGTGCGTGGCCCAGATGAAAGACCCGGTCAAGGACAAGCTGAAGCGGTTCGGGCTGTTCGCGCGGTTTGGCGAAGCGGCGTTCTTCCCGACCATAGACGATGCCGTCGACAGCTACCTCGCGCTACAGCCGCTGGAGGGGGAAGGGTACGACGAGCAACCTTGAACGGCAGGCGCCTGATTGACGCTTGTTTGTCTCGCTGTCGCTGCGCCACATCATCGCGCGAGGGCGGGAGCGCCAGAGGCGGCCGCGACTATACTGCGCCGCGGATGCATGGAACCAATACCACAGGGAAGTAAGGATCGATCATGGATTACAGGCGTCTTGGCCGTTCAGGGCTGAAGGTTTCCGCCATTGCGCTGGGAACCGCGCAATGCGACTGGTGGGTGGATGAAGCGACATCGCGCAGGTTGTTCGATACCTACGTCGAGTCAGGCGGCAACCTGATCGACACCGCCGATGTCTATCCGGTCTTTGCCGACGGGGTGGGGGGCAAGGCCTCGGAGGAGTTCGTCGGGCGCTGGTTGCAGACCACGACCAAGCGGCACGAGGTGCTGCTGTCGACCAAGGTGTCCGGGCGCATGGGGCCAGGGCCGAATGACCAGGGGCTTTCCTGGCGGCATATCGTCAAGGCTGTCGAAGGTTCCTTGAGCCGCTTGCAAGTCGACTGCATCGACCTGTATCAGGCGCATGACGACTACGACGATGTCCCGGTGGAGGAGACGCTACGGGCCTTCGACCATCTGGTGCAGCGTGGGCTGGTTCGTTATGTGGGGTGCTCCAACTTCAAGGCCTGGCGGTTGATGAAGTCGCTGGCGATCAGCGAGCGCTCGGCCCTGGCGGGCTATGTCAGCGTCCAGGAACGCTACAACCTGCTGGAGCGTGATCGAATCGAGTCCGAACTGCAGCCGCTGTGCGTGGAGGAGGGGGTCGGTCTGTTGCCCTACAACCCCTTGGCCAAGGGCTTTCTCTGCGGCCGCTACCAACAGCAGGCAGCCTTGCCGGGCTCGCCTCGCGCGGCGGGCGTGCAGCGAGACTACTTCAACGCCCGGAACTGGCAGGCCCTCGAGGTGCTGCGGCGGATCGCCCAGGAGCGCGACAGCAGCTGCACCCAGGTTGCCCTGGCCTGGCTGTTGTCTCGCCCCGCCGTGGTCGCACCCGTGGTGGGAGCCAGCTCGGTCGAGCAACTGCGGGAGATCATGGCGGCCCCGCAGTTGCAGCTGTCGCAGGCCGATCTGTATCAGTTGAACCAGGTAAGCGCCGCGCCCGTGGTCTGAACCCGGGGCCGAGGTGATCAGGCGTTGCTGGCCGGCCTGCCCATGCGCAGGCCGAGCCGTACCTGCCGAAGGTAGTCATGCCGGTTGTAAGGGTTGGCCATGGTCCGCTCCCGGCAGGGGGGTGTTCCCGCAACTGGCGCATAGCTGGCGAGTTCGCTTTCCATGAAGCCCAGGCCGCTGGTGGCGTTAGGGATTTCATGTTGCAGCCGGTAGATGCGCGTGGTGACGATCGAGCCTTGAATGCGCACGGTCTCGCCGCTCAGGGTCGCACCGTTGAGGGTGGCGCCGGCCTTGGCCAGCAAGGCATGGACTGGGCTGCTCAGCGCCGCGGGCACCTCGATGCGGAACTGGCTGCGCGGCTCGCACACCTGGGTACCGGCCCGTCCGATCGCCGCAGCGAGCACCAGGGGGGTGAGGTGGCGGAAATCAGCGGCCGTGCTCGAGGGGGATGCATAGTCGACCCTGGTCAGCGCGACTTCGCAGTCGTGCACCGCCCAGCCATGCCGGCCTTCCCGGAGGGTTTCGAAGACCGATTCCTCGATGGCCTTGTAGAAGCTCGTCGGCATCAGCCCGGCATGGGCTTCGCGGATGAATGTCTGGCCCGATCCCGGCGCCCCCGGACTGACCCGAATACCCACGGTGGCGAGGAAGGGATTGCCTTCATCGTCGAGCGACTCCAGGCCCTCGGCGCTCGACAGCAACGTTTCGACGCAGATGGCCGAGCTTTCCTCGAAGAGGGCCTGGATGTCGTACTCGTCCTGCAGCGTGGCCTGGATGATCTCTTTCTGTACCTCGCCGTACAGCGAGACGAACACCTGGCCCGCGGCATTTCTTCGCAGGTCGATCAGTGGATCCTGCTCGGCCAGCGCACTGAGCGCCTCCCAGAGCGCCTTGGTCTGCCCCGGCGAAGCGGGGGAGACATGGGTTTCGATAGCCGGGGGGGTGAAGGTGTGGGCGCCTTTGCCGCGCTCGCTGCAAGCGCCGATGCGGTCACCGATGCGCACGCCTTCGAGCCCGGTGATGCAGGCAATCTGGCCTGCGGTGGCCTGGGTGGCGGGTTGCAAGCCGCCGCTGGCGGACACATGAATGCCGGTGACCCTGGACGCACCTTGCGGCGTGTCGACGGTTTGCCTGAGGCGCAAGGTCCCGGCCAGCATGCAGAGATGAAAGCGCTTGTGCCCACCCCAGCCTCTGTCGATCTTGAACACCGAGGCAAGCACAGGGGCACTGGCGTCATAAGACTTGACCGGGGCCAGCCGGGTGATTGCCTCGATCATCTGTGCGACGCCGACCCCGGTGATGGCGGACCCGGCGAACACCGGGTTGACCAGGCCTTGGCCAAGTTGCTGGCGCAACTCCCGCTCGAGGCGCGCCTTGCCAATGGCTTCAGGGGCGCTGACATAGTCGTGCAGCAAGGCTTCGTCATGCTCGCACAGCAGATCCAGCCACTGCGCCATCACCTGGGGCGCCGCCGGATCGCTGGTTTCGACCGTCGCCAGGCCAGTCCCGGCATCGTGCACGCTGACCAGTGACAGGGGCCGGCTCTTCAGGTGGCTGCCGAGCGCCTCCAGGGTGCGCTGGAAGTCGGCCCCCTTGCGATCGACCTTGTTGACGAAGAACACATGGGGAATCGCCAGTCGCTGCAGGGCGCCCACCAGTACGCGGGTCTGGGCCTGGACCCCCTCGATCGCCGACACCACGATAATGGCGATGTCCAGCAAGGCCAGCGTGCGCTCCACCTCGGCGATGAAGTCCGGGTGCCCGGGAGTGTCCAGCAGGTTCACCAGGATGCCGTCGAGCTCGAACGAAGCCACCGCGGACCTGATGGTGATGCCGCGTTCACGCTCCAGGAGCAGGTTGTCGGTGTAGGTGCTGCCCGAGTCCACACTGCCCAGGCGCGGCCTGGCGCCAGCGTCGAAAAGTATCCGCTCGGTCAGGCTGGTCTTGCCGGCATCGACATGCGCCAGGATACCCATGCTCAGGGATTTCATCGTCGATCGCTCCTGATCTTCGCGACTGCCGGGCAGCCTGTTGAGTTCCATTCATGTGCCTTGTTTCCGTCTGCGGACAAGTCCATGTACCGTTCTGGAAGGAAGTTTAATTAGTTGAGTTTTGTGAAAGCGTCAAGCAAAGGCGAAGTATTACAAGTTGTTGCGGCGATAAGCTCGTGGGTATAGGCATTCAAATGAAACGGCGCAGCGATTGATAACCGTTCGAGTGGATAGTCGCAGTGGCGCCGTTGTCATTTTGTTTGCGCGAGTAAGTCGCTGATAACAATGGGCTCTATATGTGTTCTAACTGTTCAGTTAAATTCTTGTGCGGTTGAGTATATGTTCTAAGTATATAAAGGATGAGCGGGTTTTTTCTCTGTGACTGCTTTTCGGCTAAATAAATTTTTTTGGATGAGTTTCCTTGACCTTTTTCGGGGTGGCAACTAGACCTGATATCGCTGCAACTCGGCAGCAACCTTTAATCACATGGAGATAGTGAAATGATTAAATATCAAAGCGTTCAGACCCGAATCCTTTCGGCGCTGTTCATCCTCTGATTGTCTGCTGTACACAAGATACCGGTGTCTTGTGAAGTACGGCCGAAGCATTGCTTCGGCCGTATTTTTAATCACACCTCTCGCGGTTCCTACATGTCATAGGGAGATGATATGTCCAGAAAAGTGGATGACGCATTCTCGCGCGCCGTGTTCTTTTACGATGACACGGGCGTGCATCAAACGAACTGGTCCCGCTCTGTGTGTGCGGGGCTGGCGGAACAGAATTTCGATGAAGTGCCTTATCGGGTGCCTCAACTTCTTGAACCCTCGACACTGGTCGAAGTCGCGCAGCGGCACGCCATCAGCGTCGATGAGCTCGAGTTTTTCTCGTACGGGATGGACGGTCCGGTCGCCAAGCTGAAGTGGCTGGCGGACCTGCGCGAATGGGCTCCGCCGGTGCAGAAACTGAGCCTGGCACAGTCCCTGGCCGCCAGCTGCCGGTACCGCTTCGCCAATCAGGTACTGGCCGAGGTACCTTATGACGCGCTCTATCCCGATCAGCGGGTGACTTATCATCTGGCCCGCTTTGCCATTCAGAACCGTCTTGAGATGCAATCCTCGCATCAGGACGACTTCACCGCACTCAAGGCGCTCATGCAGGCCCATCGGCTGTCGCCAGCCCGGGTGCTGGATGTCTGCTCCCAGGCGATCGTCTGGAAAATCAAGGGCAATGCCATCGATGACGAGCTGAACCGCTGGTTCATCGGCACGGGCGAGGCGGCGGTCAAGCAGATTGCCTCGAGCACCACGCCGGCGGATCTGGTTTCGCTGTCTTCGTTCTATCGCGGCCTGGCCATGGTGCCGGCGGCCCGGGGCGACGTCGCCACCACGCGGCAATACATGCTGCTGGCCGAAGAGTATGCCGAGGCGGTGTTGCGCGGCGAGAGAGGCGGCAGTATCGAGGCCCGGGAAGCACGCAAGACTGTCTACGAGTCGAAGCTCAAGGAAATGCTCTACGTCGCCCGCGATGTCGAAAGTGCCCGGCGTGTGGCCGATGAGCTGCTTGCCTACGATCCCGACTGGAGTATTTCCTATCACGAGGCCGGTGAGGTCGAAGTGGTCGACCGGCAATGGCAACGCGCGTTGCAACGCTTCCAGAAGGCTTACGACATCGGTTTTCCACGGGTGACTTACTCGCAATACATGATCGGTGCCTGTCATCAGCAACTGGGGAACTTCGACCAGGCGCTGGACGCGTTCAAGAGCACCCTGTTACTCGACAAGACAAATATATCCGCCGGTATCGCCGGTTATGAAGTAGCCCGGCAACATTCGCCGGAAGTGCTGCCGTTCTTCAAATCCTATATCGATACCTGGGAAACCGACGGCCTGTTGCCGGATGATTATCGAGGGCTTGTCCAATGAATGCTCCGCTCGACAGGATCAGAATCGTGGGTATCGATCATATCCAGCTCGATGTGGCCGATATTGAAGAAAGCCAGGCGTTTTATGCGCGGGTGTTCGGTTTCGAAGTGAAGGAAGTGGGTATTCGTGCCTTTACCCGCTGGATGATTATTGGCGCGGATCAGACACTGTATTTATGCATGCATGAATATGCCGAAGGGCGGGGTGTAAAGAATGATGGCCTGGAAATTACTCACTTCGGTATTTTGGTGGAAGACTTCGACCATGTTCTGGCGCAACTACGCGATCACGGCGTGAAGTTGCTCCCCGATTATGAAGTTCAATACCACTCTTCACGTTCGGTTTATTTTCTCGATCCCAATGGTTACAAGATCGAGATATCCGAGAAGTACGGCGGCGGCATAGAAGACGCCAGGCGGACAATGTGCCAATAAGCAGCGCGACGGACCGGGAAGTGTCCGGGGAGGGTGGCGTGTCGGATTACGCTGAGCATTTGCAAAGCACATGGTACAAAAACAACCAGGCGCTGCGCTGTTACAGGCCATGGCGGGATACGCCGGTGCTGGACTGGCACGTCAAGCCGACTCATCAGCGCACGATTCCCTGCGCCGAACGGGTATGGAGCATTCCGTGCAGGATCGGCGAGGACCGCATCGTTTTCGGCTGCTGGGACAACAGCCTGCAGTGCGTCAGCCTGCGCGATGGCGCGCACCAGTGGCGTTTCGCGACCCAGGGGCCGGTCTACAGCTCTCCTGCGGTGTCGGACGATGGCAGTTTCGTGGTGGGTTGCGAGGACCATGTCTTGCGCCGGATAAGCCAGGATGGCGAATGCCTCTGGGCCTTTCATGCTCAGGGGCCATTCCATGCCAGCCCGACCATCGATCCAGCCAGAAGCATCGTCTACGCAGGCAGCTACGATCATACGCTGTACGCCCTTGACCATGCCTCGGGCAGGTTGCTGTGGAAGCAGTCGTTCGACGAGCAGGTAGAGGACGATCTCTACAGCTCGCCAGCACTGGATGCGGACGGCAATGTCATCGTCGGCACCGACAATATCCTGATGTGCTTCAGGCCCGACGGCGAGGAGCGCTGGAGAATCACCGAAACCGGCAGGTTCGAAGGCACCGCGGCGATCGACCATGCCTCGGGGCGTGGTGTCATAGGCACGGAAGTCGACGGCAAGATCATCGTGTTCGAGACCAAAAGCGGTACGGTCCTCAGGCAATTTCACACCGATGGCTTCGTGGTGTCTTGCCCGAGCCTGTCCCCGCAGGGGGTGGCGTACGTCGGCAGCAATGACGGGCATGTGTACGGGATCGACCTGCACAGCCTGCAATGCCTGTGGCGGGTCAACCTGGAGTGCGAGTTCAGGTACACGCCCTTTACCGTGCTGCCTTCCGGCGATGCCTTGCTGGTCGGCACGGATGAGCGCCTGCATTGCCTGGCGCAACGCACCGGCGAGAGCCTGTGGCGCCTGGAGCACAGTGGCGGTTTTCATTCCTCGCCACTGCTTACGGATGACGGTCACCTGGTGATCGGCTCGCATCGCAACGCCGTACATTTCTATCGATGGATCCGCTGACGCGGGTCGAATCCCAACTGCAAACAGGAGTGTTGGATGAGTCACGAACTGGAAGTCGAGGCGCTCTTCGACGAGTGGGCCATCGAGGATGGCGCGGTGGACATGGCCCGGGAACATTGGGCCCGGGTCGAGCCTGTGCTGTCCGCCCTTGAACCATCTACAGGGCGTTACCTGGAGATCGGGCCGGGCAATGGTTACGCCCTGGAGTACATGGCCAGGTCGAAGTTCGCCAGCGGGCATTGCCTTGCCGTGGAACTCAGCCAGGAAATGGCCCGCATGTGCGCCACCAGGGTGTCCGACCTGGATAACGTCGAGATCGATGTCGAGAGCTTCCTGAACTGGCGCCCGCCAGCAGGCCGCCATTTCGATCTGATCTTCTCCATGGAGGTGTTCTATTACTTCGAGGACATCGCCGCCGCCATCGAGAAAGCCGCCAGCCTGCTGGCGCCGGGCGGAGAACTGATCGTCATGGTCGACTACTACGAGGAAAGCCACGAGTCGCAGGACTGGGCGCAAGAGCTGGGCGTGAAGCTGACGCGCTGGCCGCAAGCTCGCTATCTCGACGCCTTCAAGGCGACGGGCTTGCAGGCGGTGACCCAGGAGGTGAAAAGCGGTGGCGTGCACGAGCACGGGCTGACGCTTTGCACCCGGGGCAAGCGCCCTTAGACCGATACCCATGCCTGAGCACAGGACGGTGCTTCGGCGGGCGACGGGGGAACTGGACATCGATTGCAGCCGCAGGGAGAGCGCTGGTGATATCCCATCTTGATCACATCGTCTATCCGCTGCCGGAGGGCCTGTTCGCGGAGGTCATCGGACAGTGGGAGCGGGCAGGCTTCATCGGGCATACGCGACAAGTGCAGCACGGCGACGGACGCGTAAGCGCCTTCTTCAGGTTGAGTGGGGGGTATCTTGAGTTCTGTTCCGAGGGGGCCGTGGGGGCCGGGGAGGGGCAGGATCTTCGACCCTGTTCGATCTGGCTCTGCTCGACCGATCTGCTGGCGGATGTCGAAGGCCTTTCGCCCGCGCGGCGTGCGGCCCTGGCGGTGACCGAGAAGACGCCGTTGGGCGAGGAGGCACCGGCCTGGCTGATTGCCAGCCTGCCGGCCCGCAGCCCGGGAGATGTACCGGTGTCGGTCATTCAGTACCTGCGCGGTATCGGTACGGACCTCACCCTGCTGGTAGCGGAAAATGGCCTGTTTGCGATCAGCGGGGTGTCATTGCTCTGCGCCCAGCCCGAGCAGGATCGACGCCATTGCTTCGAAGGCCTTGGCGACGTGACGGGGAGCATCGGCACGGAGGAGGGGCACTTGTCCATCGGTCACCAGTGGCTGGCGTTTCTGCACCGCGCAGCGCAGCGCCACAGTGGGCCGGTGGACTTGGCGCGGGCGTCCTGCCTGGTGCACCTGGCCACGGTCGACCTGGGTCGGACAACCGCGATGCTCGAAGCGGCCGACTTCGCCCTGGACCACGTGCCCGGCCTGGGGCTGCTCGCCCAGTCAAAGGTCGCGCCGTCGATCTGTCTTGTAATCGACACGGGATTGTCCCCTGCCTGGCATCAGGCGCAACTGCTGGCGCGCCGCCGATAAATACGCCGCGCCACAGCTGCCGATGGTCCCGGCCAGCCGGGCAAGTACCTAGGATCACCATGCTAGTATTCTGGCGTTTTGACTGAATCGCAGGACGCGCGAGTTATCAAGGAGATGTATGTCAAAAGCAATCGAGCTGTGTGATGTCAGCAAGGTATACGAAGTGTACCGAGCCAGTGACGGCCATTCACGCAGCCTGCTCCGGTATTTTCGGCGTGAGAAAGAGTTCATCCCCGCGGTCAGGGATGTCTCCTTTTCGATCGACGCGGGTGAGGTGGTCGGGTTTCTCGGCGGCAATGGCGCGGGCAAGACCACGACCCTGAAAATGCTCTCGGGCATCGTCCGGCCCAGCAGCGGGCATCTCTCGGTCCTGGGACATGAACCCTTCAAGAGACGGCCGGAGTTCCTCAAGTCGATCACCCTGGTCATGGGGCAAAAGCAGCAACTGACCTGGGACTTGCCGGCGCTGGAGTCTTTCCACCTGCACGGTGCCCTCTACGACATACCGCCTGCCGAATGCCGGCGCCGGATCGATGAACTGTGCGAGTTGCTGTCGGCCGGCGACATCGCCCGCCGCCCGGTCAGGAAGCTGTCCCTGGGCGAGCGGATGAAATGCGAGCTCATCCTGTCGTTGCTGCATCGCCCGAGCATTCTGTTTCTCGACGAGCCCACCATCGGCCTGGACCTGGAAATGCAGGTCGCGATCCGCAAATTCCTCGTCGACTACAACAAGGCGTTCGGGGCGACGATCATCCTGACCTCGCACTACATGGCGGACATCGAGGCGCTGGCCAACCGGGTCATCGTCCTGGACCGTGGCCAGGTGGTGTTCGACGGCGGCCGGCAGGCGCTGGTGAAGGCCCATGTTTCCGAGCGCCGGGTGTGCCTGCGTTTCTCCTCGGCGGTCAGCGACGAATCCCTGCGCCCCTATGGCGAGCTGATCCGGCTGGACAACGAAGGCGCCGAACTGTTGGTGCCCGAGGAGCAGGTCGCCAAGACCGTGGCACAGCTGCTGGCGAGCTTCCCGGTGACGGACATCTCGATCCAGAGCCCGTCCCTCGAGCAGGCGTTCCCCCGCCTGTTGCTGCCAAGGGAGCACGCCTGATGGTCGCCCTGGCTTCGTTGCCCGGCATTGCCGGGCGCCTGATCCGCACGAGCGTGCTGGTGACCGTGATCTACCGGGCGCAGCTGTTCGTGTGGCTGATCAGCGGCGTCGCGCCGTTGTTCATGATGCTGATCTGGTGGGAGCTTTCCCGGGACCAGGTGATTGGTGGGTACGCTGCAAGCGATTTCGTGGCGTATTTCCTGGGCATCTATCTGGTCAGGCAACTGACCGCGGTCTGGGTCATCTTCGTGCTGAACGACGAGATACGCCACGGCACCTTGTCGGGCCGCCTGCTCAAGCCGGTCGCGCCGTTCTGGTTCCATGTGGCCGAACATCTGGGGCAGATGCTGGTGCGCGCGCCGATCGTGGTGACGGTGTTTTGCATCGGCGCCTCCCTGTTCGACATTGACCTGCCGAGCATCGCCAGGCAGCTGCCGTTTTTCCTGGTCTCGCTGGTCCTGGCCTGGATCATCATTTTCCATATCTATTACTGCGTCGGCCTGCTGGCGTTCTGGATGGCCAACTCCGTGGCGCTGGATGCCCTGGTCTGGTCGATGTACACCGTTCTGGGCGGCACGCTCATTCCCGTCGACCTGTTCCCCGAGGCGACCCGCTCCATCGTCGCGCTGCTGCCATTCGCCTCGGCTCTGGATTTTCCCGTCAAGGTGCTGATCGGTAAGGCCGCGGGCATCGAGCTGCTGTACGGTTTCGTGGCCCAGCTGTTCTGGGTGCTGGTGCTGGTGGCGTTGCGCCGGGGCCTGTGGCGCCAGGGCCTGAAGCGCTTTTCCGGAGCCGGCATATGAGCCTGAGAACCTTGAAAGTCCTGCTGGCCCTGATCAGGCATTCGATGCTCGCGGAACTGGAGTTTCGCGCCAATGCCATCACCAATGCGGTGAATACGGTGGTCGGCATGCTCCTGGCGCTGTACTTCCTCGATGCCATGTTCGCCGAAGTCGGCAGCCTGGGCGGCTGGAACCTCCACCAGGTGTTGGCGCTGTTCGGCGTGGCGCTGATCCTCGAGGGCCTGCTGGAGGTCTGGCTGTTTCCCAGCCTGCACGCGTTGTCGGAGAAGGTGCGCACCGGTGACCTGGATTACCTGCTGGTGCGTCCGGTCGACAGTCAGTTCCTGGTGTCCTGTTCGAAGATCAGCCTCTGGGAACTGCCCCGGGTACTGATCGGCCTTGCCGTGGTGCTGTACGCCATGTACAGCGAAGGCGCGCTGGGTGCAGGCAACCTCGCAGCGTTCCTCGGGCTGATGGCCGCGGGGGTGGCGATTTTCTACTCGGTGTTCCTGATCACCTGCACCTTGTCGATCTGGTTCGTGAAGATCGGCGATGTCTGGATCATCAGCTATACGCTGATGGAAATCGCACGGTTTCCGGTATCGGCCTTTCCGCAGACGATCCGCACGATACTGACCTTCCTCGTCCCGGTGTATTTCGTTTCCAACGTCCCGGTTACCGGGGCCATGGGCATGGTCGGATGGCCGCAGGTACTCGGCGCGATTCTGTTCGCTGTCGCCTTCCTGTGCCTGTCCAGGGTGTTCTGGCTGTTTGCCCTGAGGTCCTACAGCAGCGCTAGCAGCTAGTGCTTCAAGGTGCCGCGCCGGATGCCGCGCGGCGATAGTGATCGACCCACAGGGAAGTTTTTCGATGAGCACTTATTCCGGGCCCGTTCTCGACGCGCACGTGCATACCGAGTTCGCCGCGGCGGGCAGCCTGCAAGCGTTCCAGGCGTTGCAATCACGCTTCAATATCGTCGCCTCGGTGACCGACTCCCGTGCCCCCGCCTGCGGCGACCAGGCGTTGCGGGAACTGGGGGTGGGCAGGTGCGCGGTCATCGCCCAGCCTGAATGGTGCTCCGAGTCGCTGGCACAGGGGCTGGCCGACGGCGTCTACCTGGCGATCAAGATCAACCTCGGGTTCATGCATGTGTACGCCGACGACCCTCGGCTTCGGGAGCTGTACGCCCTGGCGCGCCAGTTCGATGTCCCGGTGCTGTTCCACAGCGGCGACACCGGCTGGCATCGCTCCAAGCTCAAGTATGCCCATCCGCTGAGCCTGGACGAGGTCATAGTCGAGCATCCCGAGGTGAACTTCCTCCTGGTGCACAGCGGCAATCCCTGGTTCACCGATGCCGCGGTGCTCGCGGCGAAGAATCACAATGTCTGGCTCGACCTCAGTTCGATCATCGAGGGCCCGTTGAGCGATGTCTCCGAGGCCACGCTGGACAGGCTGCTGATCGAGCCGATCCGCTGGATGCTCGACTACACCGGCAAGCCGGACAGGTTGGTCTTCGGCTCGGGTTGGCCCGCTGTCGATTACCCGGGTTATTTCGCCGCGTGCGCCAGGGCGATTGCGCCGCAGTACCACCGGCAGGTGTTCTTCGACAATGGCGCCCGGTTGTTCAAGCATTTTTCCAGGGAGCAGGGGGCCTAGATGCGCCGGTCACTGCCAAAAAAGGCCAAGTCCAAGCCCGGGGGCGCGCCGTCCTTGCGTGGCTACCTCAGGCACAAGGCCCATGCCGCGGCACTCGCCGACAACTGCCGGACCCTGTCCGGCGCGCTTTTCGCCGGGCGTGGGGCAGGGGAGCCCGGAGGGGCGCGGGCATCCCTGTGGATTGCCGGGAAGGCACGGGGGATGGGGCTCAAGGCCTGGCACGGCCGCAGAAGCCTTTTTCAGTCCGTGGCGCTTGGTTCCGCTACCCCGCGGGGCGGGCAGGTGACCATCCAGGGCGACGGTTGGCAGCCCGACCCGCTGCACGATGGTGAGTTGCTGATTCGTTCCCAGCAGGCCCGCGTCGTGTTCGACAACGCGCCTCTGGTCTTCGTCGGCTACGGCATAGTCGCGCCGCAATACCAGTGGGACGATTACGCCGGGCTCGATGTCGTCGGCAAGGTGGTGGTGGCGCTGCCCAACGATCCCGGGCGCAACAGCCCGGGGGGCGAGCGCTTCCAGGGTGAGCGGATGACCTACTACGGCCGCTGGGAATACAAGTTCGAGGAGGCCGCTCGACAAGGCGCCGCGGGCGTGATCATCGTCCACACCGATGAGCTGTTCGGCAGCGCCTTCCATCTGGTACGGGACGAGATGCGCCGGCCGTTTCGGTTTCTTCCGGGCGCGGTGCGCAGTGGCCTGGCATTCGAGGGGATCTGCAGCGAACGTTTCGGCCGGCAGTTGTTGTCCAGGGCCGGTGTCGAGCTCGATGCCTTCCTGGCCGACCCATGGCCGATGGCCAGACGCGCGCCCTGGCTCGACGTCCGCTTGCAGCTGCGCCTGGGTTTCGAGATCAAGATCGGCCATTGCCGGAATGTGCTGGGCATGCACAAAGGCGCGCTTTTCCCCCGGCAATGCGTATTGCTGTGCGCGCACTGGGATCATCTCGGCAGGACCCCGGACAGCAGCCAGCCCCGTGGCTACTACCCCGGCGCAGTTGACAACGCGGTCGGTGTCTCTGTGTTGCTCGAACTGTCCAGGCGGCTGGCGAACGCGGGCCCGCTACGCCGCACCGTGCTCTTTGCCTGGACCACCGCGGAGGAGGTGGGCATGCTCGGTTCCGCCCAGGTCGCCCGGTTGATCGACGAGACCGGCCTTGATGTGGTCGCGGCGCTCAACGTTGATGGCTTCGTGCCAATCGGCAGGACCCGCGACCTGAGCCTGGTGGACGGTGATCAATCCGAGCTGCCCAGTGCGTTCATGCGGGCCGGCAAGCAACTGAACCGGCAAATCAGTCTCGATGACGCGCCCGCCGCCGGCTACTTCTACCGATCCGACCAGGCGAGCTTCGCCAAGATCGACATCCCCGCGGTCCAGGTCAGTACCGGCAGCGACCTGATCAGCGGGGGCGTGGAGGAAGGCCTGAAACGGCATGACTTCTACGACTCGAACCTGTATCACAGCACGTCCGATGCGTTCGACAGGTACTGGGACTTCACCAGCCTCTGCGCCGACATCGACGTGCTTCATGAAACGCTGCTCCTGCTGGCCGACTCGTCATGGCGTCCCGCACTGCGCTCGCCGGCTATCCGGACCAGACTCCAGGGACAGGCAGATCCGGCTGATGGCCCGCGACGTTATCCAGATCAAGGCGGCCGAAAATCGTCGCCATGTTCATGAAACACAGGCTTCATCGTCGCGCTGCTGGCCTGCCGGTTGCCTTCGATGCAGTGGCCGAGGGTTTCGATGATCGCTTGGTACTCTTGGATATGACTCAGCCAAGCCGCATCGACAGCTCCACGTCGTTGCCGAAGGGCACGGACAGGTAGCCACTGCCGGGCGAACGTACCCGGGCCAGGTAGTCCGGGCAGTAATCCGTGTTATCGGCGACGATCAGCGCGCCCGGGCGCAGGCGGCTTTCGACCAGGGCCAGGATGTCGGCATACAGCGCCTTGGCGCCGTCGAGCAGGAGCAGGTCGATGGCTTCCGGAAGGTCGACCGCCAGGGTCTTCAGCGCGTCGCCTTCGCGGATTTCCACCAGGTCAGCCAGGCTGCCTTCGAGCAGGTGCTGGCGTGCCCGTTCTACCTTGGACGCTTCGAACTCGCTGCCGATCAGGCGGCCGCCGCCGTTGTCGCGGATGGCCGCGGCCAGGTGCAGGGTCGAGATGCCGAACGAGGTGCCGAATTCGACGATGTGTCGGGCCCGGGTGCTGCGTGCCAGCATGTACAACAGTCCGCCGGTTTCGCGCGAGACGGGCAGCCAGAGGTCTTTCAGGCGGCCATAGAAATCCATGTATTCGGTCTTGCTGTGCATCAGGCGCTCGCGTTCTTCGCGGGAGATGCCGGCGACGGCCGGGCTGGTTGCCGTATGGGCCTGCTCGAACAGGCGATCGAGCAAGGGCGCGAGCGGGGAAGTAGTCAGTGTGCTGGTCATGGGGGGATCCCGTGTGAAGTTGACGCCGGGTGGCGCGTAACTAAAATGCGATCAATTCGTCGCATTTAGAGGATATGAGCAAGTGACCGCATCTGCTATTCGCATTGGCTCCGGCCCTGCCAGGCCGTCATGAGCAATCGCCGGACCCCGCAGGTTTCCTCGCGAAAAGCCCCTAAACAGGCGCGCTCGACGGAGCTGGTCGCGGCGATCCTGGAAGCCGCTACTCAGGTTTTGGCCAAAGAAGGCGCGCAGCGTTTCACCACCGCGCGGGTGGCCGAGAAGGCCGGCGTCAGCATCGGTTCGCTGTACCAATACTTCCCGAACAAGGCGGCGATCCTGTTCCGGCTGCAAAGCGATGAGTGGCAACAGACCACGCAGATGCTGCGCGGCATCCTCGAAGATGTCGGCGAAGCCCCGCTGGAACGGTTGCGCGTGCTGGTCCGGGTGTTTATCCATTCCGAATGCGAGGAAGCCAGGATGCGCGTGGCGCTCAACGACGCCGCGCCGCTGTATCGCCACGCCCCCGAAGCGCAGGCCGTGAAGGCGCAAGGAGAGAGGATTTTCCAGGCTTTCATGGAAGAGGCGCTGCCCGAGGCGCCGCAGGCGGCCCGCGTCCTGGCCGCCGACTTGATCACCACCACCCTCAGCAGCGTAGGCAAGGACTTTTCAGAAAGCCCGCGCACCGCCGCAGAGATCCAGACCTATGCCGACGCGATGGCAGACATGTTCTGCGCTTACCTCACGCAATTGGCGCGCCGCGCTGGCTGACCGGTAAAGGCCGCGAGGTTGCCGGCCAGGCGCGCGGGGGCAAGCCTCCTGAAAAGGGGCTCTATTCAGCCGTCAGCACCTCGGGCGAAACCACCCACACACTGCAAGGCATCTTGTACAGCAATTGCTCCACCGTGCTGCCGATCAGGCGCCCCAAGCCACCACGATGACCGACCCTGCCCATGACAATCACGTCGACGTCATAGGCGTCTGCGTAGCTGGTCAGGACCTTGGCCGGGTTGCCCATGATCATGTGCTGGCGTTCCGCTGGAATGCCGTTGCGTTCGGCCAGTTCGTTGAAGGCCGCGCCCTGTGCGTCGAACAGGGTCTTGACTTTGCTGGACGAGAAAAACGTCGAGCTCTGGTCGAAGTTGAATTCGTCCTCGTCGATGGATGACAAGTCATGGGCATAGATCACGTCGAGTTCGGCGTTACAGGCGCTGGCCAGTTTCGAGGCTTCATGCAGTATCCGGTCGTTGAAGTCCTGGTACTGACCATCGCGATGGAACGGGTCGACCGCCGCGACGATCCTGCGTGGCAACGCATGCCGTACATGGCTGACAAAATGCAGGGGCACCGGACATTCGCGCAGCAGGTGGATGTCCAGGGGAGTGAAGAACACCCTCGACAGCCGCGATTGATGCTCCAGGGCCTTGATCAGCAGGGCCATGGGCTGTTCCTTGAGGTGCGTCAGGATTTCCTGCAGCGGGTTTTGCACCCACACCACTTCAGTGGTGACGGTGACACCCAGTTTGCGCAGCGGGCGGGCCTGTTCCTCAAGCCATTGGCGATGGCGCTCGACGTAGCCCAGGCGCATCTGCTCCAGGGCCTGTTCGTTGACCAGGCTGGCCGTGGCCAGACCCTCCAGGTAGTCGAAGGCGACGATGTGCAGGGCTGCATCTTCGGCCCTGGCCAGCGCGGCGGCCCGATCGAAGGCCGGGCTGTTCTCCATCAGCGGCGAGGCGACCAGCATGAAACGTGCTTGCTCGGACATGACAAATCTCCCAGGGGTAATAGCAAGTGACGGCAACGCGTCTTCGGCCGTGAAACCTTCTGCGATCCTGCCTCCGGCCGGGGGAGCGGGCTTGATCTGTATCAACCCGTCCGGCAGTGGAGCGGGCCAGCTGACGTGCGGTCAGTCGCGAGGGGCCCATTGATGAATTATTGATCATGATCAACCTCAGGGCCTGCCTCCCGGCGCAGCCTGGAACTCTTGCTGGACTCAAGCGCGAGCTCAGGACTGGAGGATCACCATGGCCACCATGAAAACGGCAATTTTCGTTGAAAAGAACCGGATCGTGCTTGATGAGAAGCCGATCCCGGAAGTAGGCCCACTGGACGCCCTGGTGCGCATCACCACGACAACGATCTGCGGCACCGACGTGCACATCCTGCGGGGCGAGTACCCGGTGGCCAAGGGCCTGACCATCGGTCATGAACCGGTGGGCATCATCGAGCGACTGGGTTCGCAGGTGCGCGGTTTTACCGAAGGGCAGCGGGTGATAGCCGGGGCCATCACGCCCAGCGGGCAAAGCTATGCCTGCTTGTGTGGTTGCGCTTCCCAGGACGGCCCGGACACCCGTCACGGCTTTCGCGCCACCGGCGGCTGGAAGTTCGGCAATATCATCGACGGTTGCCAGGCCGAGTACGTGCTGGTGCCGGATGCCCTGGCCAACCTGTGCCCGATCCCCGACGGCCTCAGCGACGAACAGGTGCTGATGTGCCCCGATATCATGTCCACCGGGTTTTCCGGGGCAGAGCGTGGCGAGGTCAATATCGGCGACACCGTCGTGGTATTCGCCCTGGGGCCGATCGGCCTCTGCGCGGTGGCCGGTGCACGGCTCAAAGGCGCCAGCCAGATCATCGGCGTGGATGCCGTGGCCGAGCGCATGACGGTGGCCAAACGCTTGGGGGCGACCCAGGTGGTCAACTTCAGGGACGGCAACGTGGTCGAGCAGATCATGGCGCTCACCGATGGCCGTGGCGTCGACGTGGCCATCGAAGCCCTGGGCACCCAGGGCACCTTTGAGTCCGCCTTGCGCGTGCTGCGGCCCGGCGGGCGCTTGTCCAGCCTCGGCGTGTATTCCAGCGACCTGCACATCCCCCTCGATGCCTTCGCCGCCGGGCTGGGCGACTACAGCATCGTCAGCACCCTGTGCCCCGGCGGCAAGGAACGCATGCGCCGCTTGATGGCGGTGGTGCAAAGCGGCGGGGTCGATCTGTCGCCGCTGGTGACCCACCGCTTCAAACTCGACGATATCGAAGCCGCCTATGAGCTGTTCGCTCACCAGCGGGACGGAGTCATGAAGGTGGCGATTACCCCGTGATGCCGGGGCGGGCGACGCGGGTGCTTGGACGGAGGCGATCGATGATCATCGACATTACAGAGAATCCGACCGGCCACGGCTGGGTGGTGCACATGGATACCCTGGAAGTGAGCTTCAGCAGCCTGGAAGCGGCAACGGCCTTCGTCGGTCAACTCAAGGCGCGCATCGCTGCGCCGCATGCCTGGCCGGCCAGCCCCGGTCTGATGGGGGACGCCCCTCGGACCGCCGGCAACCGATCCGCCCCGACGACCAGCAAGGGAGCCTGCCCAGGCCTGGTGAAGTGACCCTCGTGGCCAGGGCTGCAAGGTTCACCCGGATATGGAGGCGCTATGAGTGCGACCCTTGGCCCGGAGGGCGCGGCGGCTGCGTTGGGAATCGGCCTGCTCATCGGCCTGGAGCGCGAGCGGCACAAGGGGCGAGGAGACAGCCGAGCCTGTGCCGGGTTGCGCACATTCGCCATTACCGCGCTGCTGGGATACGTGGCCATGCAGGTCGGTGGTGGCCTGCTGCTAGGGATCATGACGATCTGCCTGGCCTCGCTGGTCACCGTGGCGTATTGGCGAAGCCTGGGCAGCGACCCGGGCGTGACCAGCGAAGTGGCGTTGCTCACGGTACTGGCGCTGGGGGCGATGTGCGGTACGGCGCCGGAACTGGCGATTGCCATTGGCGTGGTGATGGCCGGGCTGCTGGCCTATCGGCAAAAGTTGCATCATTTCGCCCGCAGCCAACTGAGCGAAGCGGAAATGCGCGACGGCCTGGTACTGCTGATCGCCGCGCTGGTGGTGTTGCCGCTGGCGCCGGATCGTTACATCGGGCCTTATGCCGCGATCAATTTGCGCACCATCTGCACCCTGACCGTGTTGCTGATGGCCGTGGGCGCGATAGGCCATATCGCCGTCCGTACCCTGGGCACCCGTTATGGTTATGCGATCAGTGCCATCGCTTCGGGGTTCGCCTCCAGCACGGTGACCATCGCCGCTATGGGGCATATCGCTGCCAAAGAACCGGACAGCATCAAGGTCCTGGGCTCGGCGGCGCTACTCTCCAACCTGGCCACCCTGACCCAGGTGGGCCTGATCCTGGGCGCGGTCGATACCGGTCTGCTGGGGCCTATGTGGGGGCCGCTATTCGCCGGTGCGGCCGCCACGGCATTGTATGGCCTGTGCCTGATGTTTCCCGCACCAGCCCAGGACGCCCACCAGCCGATCAAGGTCGGCGGCGCGTTCAACCTCAAGCTGGCCTTGCTCGTCACGCTGGCCATGACCGGTATTACTTTCCTGTCGTCGGTGATGTTGAGCCACTTTGGCGAAGTAGGGGTGATGGTCACGGCGACCCTCAGCGGTTTCGCCGACGCCCATTCCTCGACGGCGTCGATAGCCTCCCTGGCCAAGTCCGGCCAGTTGCCGTTCCAGGCTATCGCCACGCCGGTGCTGATCGTGATCAGCAGCAATTCCCTGAGCAAATGCCTGGTGGCCTGGGTCAGCGGCGGGCACCGCTTCGCCGCTTATGTCATTCCGGGCCAGGTACTGCTGACGTTGGCGATGTGGGCCGGCATCTGGTTGTACTGAAGCCTGTTGCTTCGGGTAGCTGACAAAGATCAAGTCACCCGGCCTTGAAACCTTCAATCTGCAATTCCAGTCAGTGTTTTTAGACGGCCGCATGCCAAGGTGCCTTATGTCGCAGACTCAGCGTTTATTGCTCATTGCCCCGCCAGCCATGAACCGGACGCCGGCGTTCGACCGCGCCGCTGCACTGGCCCGGGCGATGCAGTTACCCTTGCATATCGTGGCGTTTGATTATCTGCAGGCGCTGGCGGTGGCCGGCCTGTTCGCGCCCGAACAGATCGCCCAGGCCCGGGATGGTTATCTGCACAGCCATCGGCAATGGCTCGAAGAGCAAGCTCGCTCGATGAGCGAACAGGGCATAGAGGTCACCTGCGAAGTGGTCTGGGTGCACCGTCCGTTCGAAGAAATCCTGCACTTCGTCAATGAAATGCCCCTGGCCCTGATCATCAAGGACGCCGAAGAAGAGCCGGCCTTGAAGCGCGTGTTCTTCACCCCGCTGGATTGGCAGCTGCTACGGGATTGTCCGGTGCCGGTGCACCTGGTGACCAATGCCCTCAACCCGCGGCCACGCAATGTGCTGGCCATCGTCGACGTGCTGCGCAGCGAAGAGCAGGACAAGGTGTTCAACGACCAGATTATCGACGCCGCGGTAAAGCTGGCCGGGCAATGTGCCGCGGGACTCGAGCTGGTGCATGTGTATGACTGGGCCGCGGTGTATGCCCAGGACATGGGGGTTGGCGTGCTGCCATTGAGCGCCGGGATCTACGAAGTGTTGGGCGAGGCGCAATTCGAGGCGTTCGCGGCACTCGCCGAACGCCATGGCGTGCCGCCAGAGCGTCGCCACTTCATCGAAGGTACGCCGCTGTCGTGCATCTGTGACTTCGCGATTACCCACCGCACTGACGTCATTGTCATGGGAACCGTTCAGCACAAGGGATTGAAAAAACTCTTGGGCAGCACCGCCGAGCAGCTTTTGCATCGGACACCATGCAGTGTGCTGGCGATAAAACCGGACAAAAGGCTGTAATCGAGGGTTGAGTCGCCCCGGGCGGACCGCTGGCCGGTCCGCCACGGGGCGCTGATTTTACAGGTGGAGGCGATGGATGACCTGGCGGCTGTCGTCGGGATCGTGACTGCGTTCGAAACCCAGGGCCTTGGCCAGGTCGCGCATGGGCGCATTGCTGGCGGCGTCGATCGAATACATCTGGCGAAAGCCGTTCTTGCGGGCAGCCTTGATCAGATGCTCCATCAACAAGGTTCCCAGGCCCAGGTGTCTCCATTCGTCGGCGACGGTCACCGCGCATTCGCATTCTTGTTCGCCCGTGGCGGCGTAGCGGCTGATGCCGATCTCGATCAGTTGTCCGTTATCGTGAGCCAGTGCGACGTAGGCCATGCGCTGCTTGCCGTCGATGTTCATCAACTGATCGAGCATGGCACCACTGGGGTCGCTGATCTGGGCAAGAAAGCGCATGTGCCTGGATTCGGGAGACAGGCGCTTGATAAAGGCGTACTCCCGCTCGCGGTCCTTTTCCGCCAGTGGCCGGATCAGCACATGATGGCCGTCCCTCAGCGCTTCGATCCAGTGTTCTCCGGGGACCGCGGCGTAGACGGCGGCGGCCCGTTCGTTGTGGTCTTTGACAGTGAGCATGATGGGGTTCTCCATACGGCCGAAAGGGGCCGCGCGGCAATGCACACGCGGTTCGCTTGGTTTTACCCTGCTGATGGCACCCGGATCTGATCTGGATCAGACACTGGCGACAGACCTCGTTCATTGATTGGGATCTGATGTAAATCAAGCCGCTTACCGGGGGACAAGGCGCACTCTTGGCGCATGCCGGCCTGTTCGACCGGTGCCTGAGCGAGGTGTGTGATGGGGCATTACCAACATTTGCTGCTGATTGCCGATCCAACCCTGCATCAGTCGCCTGCCTCGCTGCGGGCGGTTGCGCTGGCCAAGGCCAGCGGAGCTGCGCTGCATGTACGCGCCTTCGCCGAGCCGGCGCCGGTGGTGCACTTGTGGGAAGAGAAGATCGACGAGGCGGGTTATCAGCGTTATATGCGGCGCCATCGCCGCTGGGTGGCCGAAGAGACCCGGCGGCTCGGCGACCTGGGGCTGGAGGCGACGGTCGACGTGCTGTTCACCACCCATCCGCTGCTGGACATCCTGAAGACGGTCGAGGAGCTCGGCCCCGACCTGCTGATCAAGGACGTCAGCCTGGAACCGCTGCTCAAGCGGGTGTTCATCACCCCACTCGATTGTCATTTGCTGCGTGAATGCCCGATTCCTGTGCATCTGGTGAACCAGGCCCGTTACGGGTTGCCGCACCGGGTCGTGGCGGCGGTGGATCCATTCGATCCATCGACACAGATCAGCGGCCTCAACGACACCATCATCCAGACCGCCAATGTCCTGGCCCTGCAATGCGATGCGCCACTGCACCTGCTGTACGCCTATGACCTGTCGCCGGCATTCAATGGCGATGCACCGCTGGTCAGCGGTGGCTGGGGCATGGACGTCGTCGAGGAGCTGCGTGAGTCCTTGCACCAGGCGTTTGTCACCCTGGCGGAGCGCTACGCCATCCCGCCGGAACGCCGGCACTTCGTCCCGGGTCCGCCGGTGCCGGCGATCAGTGATTTCGTCGAGCAGTACCTGGCCGATGTGGTGGTGATGGGAACTGTGCATCGGCTGGGGATCGACCGCTTGATCGGCAGCAATACCGAGCGGGCACTGTACTCGGTGCCGGGCAGTATTCTGGCGGTCAGGTGAACGGCTCGGGCGTCACGGGGTGAGCACGATCGCACCGTTGAACTGACCGGCCCGCAGACATTCCAGTGCCTGGTTGGCATCGTCCAGGGCGAAGCAGGTGACGTCGCAGTGAACCGGGGTGTGCTGCAATTCTGCGAAAAACGCGCTGCCGTCTTCGCGGGTCAGGTTGGCCACCGAGCGCAGGCTGCGTTCGCCCCAGAGCAGTCGATAAGGGAATGCCGGGATGTCGCTCATGTGGATGCCGGCGCAGACCACACAGCCGCCCTTGGCCGTGACGGCCAGCGCCAACGGCACCAGCGGGCCGACGGGGGCGAAGATCAGGCTGGCATCGAGCGGGTGCGGCGGGGGCTGATCCGAGGGGCCGGCCCAGCTGGCCCCCAGCGACCGGGCATAGTCCTGGCCCGCGTGGTCATCGGGTCGGGTGAAGGCATACACCTGCTGCCCCCGGCCCAGCGCCACCTGGATCGCCAGGTGCGCTGCCGCGCCGAAACCATAGAGGCCCAGGTGCCGCGCATTCCCGGCCATCCGCAACGCGCGAAAACCGATCAGCCCGGCACACAGCAACGGTGCGGCCTGGGTGGCCGAGAGCGCATCGGGAAGCGGCAGGCAGAAACGGGCGTCGGCGAGGGTGTAGTCGGCATAGCCGCCGTCCAGGTGACAGCCGGTAAATTGCGCCTGGTCGCACAGGTTTTCCCGGCCCGTGCGGCAGAACTCGCATTCGCCGCATGTCCAGCCGAGCCATGGCACGCCCACCCGCTGGCCGATCCGGTCCGGCGCGACGTCGGCGCCCACGGCGGTCACCTGGCCAACGATTTCGTGGCCCGGCACCCGTGGCAGCACGGCCTGGGGCAACTCGCCGTCGACCAGGTGCAGGTCGGTGCGGCAGACACCGCAGGCCAGGACCTTGATCAGCAGTTGCTGGGGACCGGGTGTCGGGACCGGGCGTTCTTCCCGGCGCAGCGGCTCGCCGGGGATATGCAGGACCATGGCGCGCATGATGGTTCTCCACGCTTCCAGGGCTCAGTACAGGGCTGAACGGTGGCAACCTGCGACCAATTGCTTGAGTCCCTCCATGTTCAGGACCTTGACTTCCCGGCCGGAAATTTCCACCAGCCCCTGGTCCCGCAGGTGCGCGATGCCCCGGCAGATGGTTTCCAGTCTCAGCCCCAGGTAGGAGCCGATCTCCTCGCGGCGCATCTTCAGGATGAAGTCCCTGGACGAGTAGCCACGCAGGCTCAGGCGTTGCGACAGGTTCAGCAGGAAGGCCGCCAGGCGTTCGTCGGAGTTCATGTTGCCCAGCATCATCAACATGTCATGATCGCGCACGATCTCGCGGCTGAGGATCCGGTTCAGGTTGTGCTGCAGCGACGGCAGCTCCAGGGCGAGTTTTTCCAGATGGGCAAAATGGATAGGGCAGACTTCGCTGTCTTCGAGGGCCAGCGCATTACAGGTGTGAGTGTCGGTGCTGATGGCGTCCAGGCCAAGCATTTCGCCCGGCATCTGGAAGCCGGTGACCTGCTCGCGCCCATCGAGTGAAAGCACGCTGGTCTTGAATGAGCCGATACGCACGGCATAAAGCGAGCGCAATGGATCGCCGGCGCGATAGAGGGCGGCGCCTTTCCTGACCTTGAACCGTTGCACGATCAGGGTGTCCAGGCGCTCGATTTCCTGTCCGGTCAGGCCAAGCGGCAGGCACAGCTCCAAGACGCTGCAGTTGGCACAGGCAGCCTTGAGATGATGGTTCGGGTACGCTCGGGCGTCTGGCATGCCATAAGACCCCTCTATCGGTTGGTAAAGCATAGTCTCTGAGTCTTGCCAGGGCGGGCCGTTCGGCTGCTGGCAAAAAACAGACGACGAGTGGAAGGGCCTGGTTAAACGGCGTCGATGGAACGATGGCTTATTCAGCTTCAATGGCCTCGCCGGTGCTTGATGTAAATCAAGTCTTGAGTGTTCCAGGTCCCCAGAATCAATGCATGTCGCTCGGTGGGCCGGGCCCTGGCGGAGAACTTCATGAGCGGCTTCCTGAGTGCGGAACAACTGGAGACGCTGGATGCCTACTGGCGGGCCTCCAATTACCTGGCGGTCGGGCAGATCTACCTCAAGGACAACCCGTTGCTGAAGGCGCCTCTGGCCCTGGCCCATATCAAGCCGCGGTTATTGGGGCACTGGGGCACCACACCGGGGCTCAACCTCATCTACACGCACCTCAATCGGCTGATCAACCAGTACGATCTGAACATGATCTTTATCGCCGGCCCCGGTCATGGCGGGCCGGCTGTCGTGGCCCAGACCTACCTGGAAGGCACCTACACCGAGCTCAATCCAGAGGTGGGGCGCAACACCAGCGGCCTGAGCCGCCTGTTCAGGCAGTTTTCCTGGCCGTACGGGATCTCCAGCCATGTTTCGGCGCAGATTCCAGGGTCGATCCATGAAGGCGGCGAGTTGGGTTATAGCCTGGCTCATGCCTACGGCGCCGCCTTCGATAATCCGGACCTGATCGTGGCCTGTGTCATCGGTGATGGAGAGGCGGAAACGGCAACGCTGGCGGCCAGCTGGCATTCCAACAAATTCCTCAACCCGGCGCGCGACGGCGCGGTGTTGCCGATCCTGCACCTCAACGGCTACAAGATCGCCAATCCGGCGCTGCTCTCCAGGATCAGCGAGGACGAGCTGTCGGCCCTGATGTATGGCTATGGCTACGACCCGTATTTCGTCGAAGGCGATGACCCGATGGAGGTGCACCAGGCGCTGGCCAGGACACTGGACACAGTGCTGCAGGAAATTCGCGAGATCCAGCGCGTCGCCCGTCGTAATAACCAGGACCGGGCTCCGGAGCGCCCCCTCTGGCCCATGCTGGTGTTACGCACGCCCAAGGGCTGGACCGGGCCGAAATTCGTCGACGGCCATCGAGTCGAAGGCACCTGCCGTGCGCATCAGGTGCCCCTGGCCGATTTCCAGCAGCCGCTGCACCTGCGCCAGCTCGAGGAGTGGCTCAACAGCTATCGCCCCGCCGAGCTGTTCGATGCCAACGGTGCCTTGCTGCCCGAGCTTGCCGCACTGGCGCCCACCGGGCACCGGCGCATGAGCGCCAACCCCCATGCCAATGGCGGCTTGTTGTTGCGGTCGCTGGATCTGCCACGGTTCGCCGACTACGCCGTGCAGCTCACGGCGCCGGGCTGCCTGCGGGCAGAGGCCACCCGCGTGCTGGGCAGGTTCTTGCGGGATGTGATGAAAAACAGTCTGCTGTCGCGCAACTTTCGCCTGTTCGGCCCGGATGAAACGGCCTCGAACCGGCTGGACGCGGTCTATGAGGTCAGTGCCAAGGCCTGGATGGATCCACAAGAGCCCGACGACAGCCACCTGGCGGCTGACGGTCGGGTGATGGAAATCCTCAGCGAACAGGTCTGTGAAGGCTGGCTCGAGGGCTACCTGCTGACGGGGCGGCACGGCCTGCTGTCCTGCTACGAGGCGTTCATTCACATCGTCGATTCGATGGTCAATCAGCACGCCAAATGGCTGAAAACCGCCGCCGAGGTGCCGTGGCGCAAACCCGTGGCCTCGCTCAACTATCTGCTGACTTCCCACGTCTGGCGCCAGGACCACAACGGCTTCTCCCACCAGGACCCGGGGTTCATCGACCTGCTGGCGAACAAAAAGGCCGATATAGCGCGAATCTATCTGCCACCCGATGCCAATTGCCTGTTGTCGGTAGCCGATCACTGCTTGCGCAGTCGTAACTACATCAACGTCATCGTGGCCGGCAAGCAACCGGAATGGCAGTGGCTGGATATCGATGCGGCCATCCGCCATTGCCAGGCCGGGATCGGTCGATGGGACTGGGCCTGCCGGGATGACCAGGACCCCGACGTAGTGATGGCCTGCGCCGGCGACGTGCCGACCCTGGAAACCCTGGCCGCCGTGACCCTGCTGCGTGAGTACGTCCCGGACCTGCGGGTAAGGGTGGTGAATGTCGTCGACCTGATGGTGCTGCAGCCTTCATACCAGCACCCCCACGGTTTGCCGGACAGTGCCTTCGAGCAGCTGTTTACCCTCGACAAGCCGGTGATCTTCGCGTTCCACGGCTACCCGGCGCTGATCCACAGGTTGCTGTACAAGCGAAACAATCCCGAGCGTTTCCATGTGCGGGGCTTCAAGGAGGAGGGCGCGACCACCACACCGTTCGACATGGCGGTGATCAACAACCTGGATCGTTACCAACTGGCGCTGGACGTGATCGAGCGGGTGCCACGGCTGCATGATCAGTTGCAGCTGGCGCGGTCACGCTACTGGTCGACCCTGGAAAAACACAAGCTCTACCTCATCGAACACGGGCAGGACATGCCCGAGGTGCTGAATTGGCAATGGACGCCGGCTACCGGTACTTGAGTGTCAGAGCGTGCAAGGAAGGAGGGCTGGGGGTCATCTGTTCTTCCAGTACTTCTGCATTTCGAGAAACAGAAACGATGCTGTCCAGGATATGAGGACCAGCCCGGTCAATGCCTGCAGCCCGGTCAGGTACTTGAGGTTGCCCACAGGTGAAATATCGCCGAAACCGATCGTCGTGTACGTGGTGAAGGAAAAGTACACGCAGTCCATGAGCGAGCCATCGAAGTTGCCCTTTAGGTTGCCCCACTCACTGGAGAGCGTCATCAGGTAATAGACCAGCGCGAAGCACCAGACTTCCAGCGCATGAGCCATCAGCGCACCGAACACCCCGACAACGATCCTGAAGCGGCTCCAGAGTTTAAGTTTGGGCAGCCAGTCGTTCAGACGTAACAGGCATTCGTAGTGAATGACCACGACGACGACCACCACCAGCGTATTGATCAGCGTGACAACGAGCATGACGGGCCTCCAGCTAAAAAGGGGAAGGGCGCGCGTTCGTTGCGCAGAACAATGCCTGGTCAGGACCGCGTCGCGCTCAGCCGCTGCGACGCCGGGGCTGGCACCAACGGCCGGAGCGGTGGAAATTCCTCGGGAGTCAGGGTCTCCTTTTCCAGCAGCAGGCGGGCTCCGGCATCCAGGTCGTTCCGGCGGCTCTGGAGCAGGGCCTTGGCCTTGTCATAGGCTTCATCGAGCAAGGCGCGGATGCCCAGGTCAATTTCCCGGGCGGTTTGTTCCGAATAGTCTCTCTCGCCACCTCGCGGCAGGCGTTCGCCCAAATAGCTTGCAGGTTGTCGTTCGAGTACCGACTGGCCGAGTGTCGAGTCCATGCCGAACCGAGTGATCAACTGGCGGGCAATATCGGTGGCGTGCCCCAGGTCGTCGGCGGCGCCGGTGGATATCTGGCCATAGGCAAGGAACTCGGCGGCGCGCCCGGCCATCAGCACGACAATCCGGTCCTTGAGCATCTGGCAACTGATCAGGAAGTGATCCTCGGTCGGCCGTTGCAGGGTATACCCCAGAGAACCGGCAGCGCGGGGGATGATCGACACCTTGTGGACCGGGTCCATGGCCGGGAGGCTGCTGGCGGCCAGGGCATGCCCCATCTCGTGGTAGGCCACCACCTTGCGTTCGTCGGGGTGCAGCAAGCTGCTCTTGCGCTCGACCCCCGCGACAAGGCGCTCCACAGCCGAGGTGAAGTCGTCGAGGTGGACCGACTCGGCGCCGCGGCGGGTGGCCACGATGGCGGCTTCGTTGACCAGGTTGGCCAGGTCGGCGCCAGTGAAACCGGTGGTGATGTCGGCGATACGCTGGCAATCGAGGTCCGCTGCCGCGGCAATTTTTTTCAGGTGGACCTTGAGAATTGCCTCTCGGCCTTTGCGATCGGGGCGATCGATCAGCAACTGCCGGTCGAAGCGGCCCGCCCGTAACAGCGCCGGGTCGAGAATCTCGGGGCGATTGGTTGCGGCCAGCAGGACGACGCCTTCGCGGGGGTCGAATCCGTCCAGCTCGGCCAATAGCTGGTTGAGCGTCTGCTCTTTTTCGTCATTGCCACCGAACGCGCCGATACCCCGCATCTTGCCCAGGGCATCGAGCTCATCGATGAAAATAATGCAGGGTGCGGCCTGCCTGGCCTGTTCGAACAGATCACGCACTCGGGCGGCGCCGACGCCAACGAACATTTCGACGAATTCGGAGCCCGAGATCGAGAAAAACGGTACCCCGGCTTCCCCGGCGATGGCCTTGGCCACCAGGGTCTTGCCTGTACCCGGTGGACCGACCAGCAACGTCCCCTTGGGAATATGCGCCCCAAGGCGCGCGTACCTGGCCTTGTCCTTGAGGAACGAGACGATCTCCACCAGTTCTGCCCTGGCTTCATCGATGCCCGCGACATCGGCGAAGGTCACCCCGGTATCGCGCTCCACGAACACTTTGGCCCGGGACTTACCGATGCTCATCAATCCCCCCAGGCCCTGTTTTTCTGCCAGCCCGCGAAACAGGAAATGCCAGACCGCCATGATGAGGGCAAAAGGTAGCAACCACCCCAGCAGGTTACTCAACAGGGGGTTTTCATTGACTCCTCTGAATCCGACAGCCGATCGGGCAAGATCCGCCGCCAGTGCCGGCTCGACCCGCACCGTCGAGAACAGGTTGTGCCCATCGATGGGAGGCTGCAGTTTGCCGCTGATCCGATCCTTCTCGATTCGCAAATCGCTGACCTTCTGCTCGTTCAGCAGTTGCAGAAACTGGCTGTAAGGAATGTCCTGCACGACATGACGATCGAAAAAGAGAAACTGAGCGAGGGCGACCATGGCCAACGCGATCACGAAGTAGGACAGGTTCCATTGGTGACTTTTGTTCATGGCCTTGTCTCAAGGAGAGGGCACGGGGTGAGGCCGGGCAGGCCGCCTATCACCCGGGGAAACCGTGGGCTCCCCGGGTGATCGATTCAGGCGATCAGCAAATGATCGTCTACCTTCCTCACCCCCGGCACTGACCAGGCAGCTCGTTCGGCTATCTGCCGTTCGCGCCACAAATGAACCTTGCCTTCAAGCTTTACCACATCACCGTCGACCTTGATGTGAATGGCCTTGGCATCGATTTCCGCATTGCGCTTGAGGGCATCCTCGATACGCTGCTGGATATCGGCCACATCCACCCGCGGACGCAGGGTAAGTCGATTGTCCACGCCCACCACGCCAGACAATTTACGTACCGCCCGCTCCGCGGTTTCTTTCTGGTACTGCCAGTCGACTTCACCTTCGAGGGTGATCCAGCCGTTCTGCACCATGATCTTGATGTCGCCTTCAGGAACGTCTGAACTCCAACTGAGGATGTTCGCGGCTCGGTTGGCAATGGTGTCGTCCGCCGTGCCGGCGCCTTTTTCCAGCCTGACCTGGATTTCCTCGGCCAGCGCGCGTACCCCCTTGATGCCTTTTACCGCACGTTCGGCACTGATTTTCTGGGCGTAGCTGTTGACGTGGCCGGTGAGCGTGACCACACCGTTCTCCACTGTCACACCGATGTTGGCGGCATCGATGTCAGGCTGGAACTCCAGCTCCTCCAGAATGAATTTACGCAGATTCAGGTCGCTCATGATGGTGTCCTTTGGCTGATGTGTTGGTTGTACGGATTACAAACCGGCCTCCCTGTTTTTTTCTACGCCTGAGCAACACCAGGACATTGAGCTAAATCAACAAGGCTTCGCTGAGTCCGTCCGCTGATCGCTAGCCGGCATTAGTTGACAAAGATCAGAGGTTCACGTCGATAACGCCCGATACTCGAAACACAGCCTGAAGCTATCCAGTCGCAATCGACTGAGGGGAAAACCATGGATAAGCACTTGCCCGTTGTATTGCTGAACATCGTGTTGGCGACGACTGCCGGTTGCAGCCACCGATATGCCCAGGAAGTCGACGCGCGACTGGAGTCCGCGGAAAACAACGCCGCGACGGCGAGGCTCAGGGCCGATGAGGCTTATTTGAAGGCGGAACGGGCAGAGGCAGCGGCCAGCCAGGCGCAACGGACTGCGGATGAGGCCAATGAACGTGCTCGCCGGATGCTCGACAAGGCGGCTCGCAAGTAATGAATGATCTTTGAACGACGCTCACGGGCAGGAAGCCGGGCTGGCAGTTACACGGTAAAGCGTTTCCAGGACGAGGTGTGTGATGTTGAAAATACAACGTTTACTGCTCATTGCACCGACGGAGATGATCCGCACCCCCGCATTCGAACGGGCGCAGGCGTTGGCCTGCGCAACAGGTGCGATGTTGCACATTGTCGCTTTCGATTATGTCAACGCGCTGGCGGTGGCCGGCCTGTTCGACCATGACGCGATGACCCAGGCCCGGGAAGGATACCTGCAGGTGCACCGGCACTGGCTCGAGCAACAGGCCAGGCTGGAGCGATGCAAGGGAGGGCAGGTGACCACCGAGGTGGTCTGGGCCAGGTTGAGCCCGGGCCACGTGCTTGAATACGTGAACGACTTCCACCCGGACCTGGTGATCAAGGATGTGCAACGGGTGCCGGCGCTCGACCGGGTCTTCCATCGGCCCCTGGACTGGCTGCTGCTGCGTGACTGTCCCGGCTCCTTGCACCTGGTCACCCGCGCGGAAAACCCCAAGCCGTTGAAGATCCTTGCCGCCATCGACCTGTCCCACCTGGAAGCGCTGACCCAAGGGCTCAACGAACGGATTCTCGACCTGGCCTCGACGCTGGCAACGTCCTGCGGCGCGACCTTGCACCTGCTCAATGTCAGCAACTGGTCGGTAGTGGGCGACACGGTGACGAGTGTGCCGACCTCGAGCCTGGACGACAGCCTGCGGGATGCGGTCAACGATGCCCAGCAAGAGGCCTTCGATCTGCTCGCCGAGCGTTATGGGGTCGAGCAGAAACGCCGACATCTGCTGGCCGGCATTCCCCATCAGGTGATCGGCCATTTCGCCCGCAGGAACGTTTTCGACATGATTGTGCTGGGCACGGCCTGCCGCCACGGAGTCGAGACTTTCGTCGGCAGTACCGCCGAGAGCCTGCTGCACCGTGCCCCCTGCAGCCTGATGCTGGTCAAGCCGCCCGCCGAGACCGGCTGAAATGACCGCGGGCACAGCCACGGTTGATAAAGGTCAACGGTCGCCAGGGCGAAAGGAGCGATCAATAGCGTTCCCATGAAAGTTCAAGGAGACGAGCATGCGAATGTCATTTCTCGGCGCGGCCGGAACGGTCACCGGCAGCAAGTACCTGCTGGAGCATGAAGGCCAGCATGTGCTGATCGATTGCGGCCTGTTCCAGGGCTACAAGCAATTACGCCTGCATAACTGGGACCCGTTCCAGCTACCGGTTCGCGACCTGGACGCGATTGTCCTGACCCATGCCCACCTGGATCACAGCGGCTACCTGCCGGTACTGGCGCGCAACGGTTACCGAGGCCCGGTATATGCCACGGCCGCCACCTGTGAGCTGGTGAAAATCCTGTTGCGCGACAGTGGCCGCCTGCAGGAGGAAGAGGCCGAGTTCGCCAATCGCCATGGTTACTCGAAACACACCCCGGCGCTGCCGCTCTATACCGAGCAGGACGCGGAACGTGCCCTGAAGCTGCTGCGGCCGCTGGAGTTGCACCATCGGGTCGATATCCTTCCGGGAGTGAGCATCCAGTTGCGCTGCGCCGGGCACATTCTCGGCGCGGCCACGGTGGAAGTCGTGGCCGGCGGCGTCACGCTGGTGTGCTCCGGGGACCTGGGACGGCCCAACGACCCTTTGATGTTCGCCCCGGAAACCATCGAGCACGCCGATTATCTGTTGGTGGAGTCGACCTATGGCGACCGCCGGCACCCCGTCGAGTCGCCGGAAGAGCAACTGGCACAGGTCATCAGCCGAACCGCGATGCGCCGTGGCATCACCCTGGTACCGTCGTTTGCGGTAGGGCGTGCGCAATTGCTGATGTATCACCTGTACCGGCTGCTGCAGAAACGTGCGATTCCCGACCTGCCGATCTACCTCAACAGCCCCATGGCCACCGATGTCACGCGCCTGTACCAGCGTTTTCGCAGCGAGCATCGCCTCTCCCAGGAGGAGTGCGAAGGCATGTGTCATGTCGCGCATTTCGTGCGCACGACCCAGGAATCGATCAACCTGGATCTGCAGCGCACGCCCGCGGTGATCATCGCCGCCAGTGGCATGGCCACCGGCGGCAGGGTGGTTCACCACCTCAAGGCGCTGGCCCCCAACCCGATCAATACGTTGTTGGTTCCGGGCTTCCAGGCCGGCGGCACCCGCGGCGCGCAGATAGTCGCGGGCGCCGAGTCGGTGCGTATCCACGGCAAGGATGTGCCGATCCGCGCCGAAGTAGTGCCGATGGAAACCTTGTCCGCGCACGCCGACGCCGATGAAATCATGCAGTGGCTGCGCGGGTTCAAGCGGCCACCGAAGCACACCTTCGTGGTGCATGGCGAGCCCAACGCCTCGGACGTGCTGCGCCGCCGCATCAGCCAGGAGCTGGGATGGTCGGTCTCGGTGCCGGAGTACCGCGACAGCGTCGAGCTCTCGGCTGCCGACCAGCCTGCAAGCCTGTCGCTCTGACAGATCCCCCGGTGTTGCCACTCATCGATCGAGGCGTCGTGGTGGATACGAGAGTGATCCTATGAAGGACAACGTTTTTCACCGCGCTGAATTCGATTCGCCTTTTGAGGAACTCTCCTCGATGTTCGGCAAGTGGCTGAACCCACTGCTATTGCTGTTCTGCGTCCTGACGCTCCTGGCCGGTGGCGTTGCGCACATGGCGCAGAAGCCCGGCTGGGCATCGCTAGGCTGGGCCGCAGGCAGCCTGGTGATGACCCTGGTCCTGCTCGTCGAGATTGCCCGGCGCCTGGCCCGGCGCGAGGCGGGTGTAGACCTGATCGCGCTGATGTCGATGATTGCCGCCCTGGTCCTGGAGCAAATGCTGGTGGCTGCGGTGATTGCCTTGATGCTGGCTACCGGGCGCACCCTGGAATTCTTCACCAGGCAACGCGCCGAGCGCGAGCTTCGCGCGCTCATCGATCGCGCCCCACGTTTTGCCTGGCTACAGGAGCAGGGCGGCTTACGCAGGATCCCCGTCGAACAGATCCAACCGCAGCAGACATTGCTGGTGCGCCTGGGGGAGGTGATACCGGTCGATGGTCGCCTGTTGAGTCCCGCGGCCATCCTGGACGAATCGGCGCTCAGCGGTGAGTCGTTGCCGGTAACCCGTCGCAAAGGTGAGCAACTGCCCAGCGGCGTATCCAATGTTGGTGCACCTTTCCTGCTGACCGCCACGCGCACGGCAGCGCAAAGCACCTATGCCGGGATAGTGCGGCTGGCGGAGACGGCAAGACGCTCGCGCGCACCTTTTGTGCGCCTGGCCGACCGCTATGCGCTGCTGTTCATCCCGCTGACCTTGCTGATCGCCACAGTGGCCTGGCAAATGAGTGGCGATCCCTTGCGGGTTCTGGCGGTGCTGGTGGTCGCCACACCTTGCCCGTTGATCCTGGCGGTGCCGATTTCCATCATGTCAGGCATTTCGAGGGCGGCGCGGCGCGGGATATTGATCAAGGACGGCACGACCCTGGAGGCGTTGGCCGGGATCAGGCAGGTATTTCTCGACAAGACCGGCACACTGACCAGCGGCCATGCGCGCCTGCAGTCGATAGAAGTCAACGGGCTGGCCAATCCCCAGTATCTGCTTGGCCTGGCGGCCTCGCTGGCGCAGGCTTCGACGCACCCCATCTGCCAGGCAATGGTCGAGGCGGCACATCAACGCCATTTATCGCTCAGCGTTCCGCGGGAGGTTCAGGAACATCCTGGCTCGGGGCTTTGTGGTCTGGTCGAAGGCCGGCGCGTGCGTTTCGGCACCTTGTCTTTTGCTCATGAACAAGCGCCTGCGACCGACTGGGCCACGGCCATGCTGCGCCACATGGATTACCTGGCGTGCAGTGGCAGCTTCATCGACGTGGACGGGATACTGGCTGGCTTGCTGGTGTTTTCGGATAGGGTGCGCCGAGAAACCCCGCAAACCTTGCGGCGATTGCGCAACCGAGGCATCGAGAAAATCGTCATGCTCACCGGGGACCGCCTGGAAACCGCCGAGATGATTGCCCTGTCTGCCGGGATAGACGAGCTGCGGGCCGGGTTGACGCCCAAGGATAAAGTGCAGGCTGTCCAGCAGGGCTGCCAGCGCGCCAGCACACTGATGGTCGGCGACGGCATCAACGATGCCCCCTCGCTGGCGGCGGCCAATGTCGGTGTGGCGATGGGCGCCAGTGGTGCCACGGCTTCAGCGCAAGCGGCGGGTGTCGTATTGCTGGTCGATCGCCTGGACCGTCTGGTCGATGCGCTGGACATCGCTCGCCGGACCTGCCGGATCGCCCGGCAGGGCGTATGGGTCGGCATGGGCATGTCATTGCTGGCCATGGTCGTGGCTGCGCTCGGTTACCTGCCACCGCTTGTCGGTGCCGTCGTGCAGGAGGGCATTGATGTGTTGATCATCATCAACGCCCTGCGTGCATTGGGGCCTCTGCCGGGAATGGGTCAACGAAAGCTTGCCGCAGAACATATCGATCGCCTGCAAGACGAACACCAGCAACTGGCCGCGGTGCTGAGCGATCTGCATCAGCTGGCCAGTGACTTTTCGCGGCGTCCCCTTGAGCAGGCACAGGCCGACTTGCTGGAACTGGTTGGAAAGCTGCAGACATCGCTGGCGCAACATGAGCGCGATGATGAAAACACCCTGTACCCGTTGCTGACTCGAAGCCTGCCGGGCGAGGACCCCCTGTCGACGATGAGCCACGCTCACCGGGAAATTTTTCGCCTTATCCATTTGCTGGCACGTATGAGCGCCGACTTCAGCGCCGCCCCCGCCACGGCTTCTGCCGAGGAGATCCAGCATCAGTTGATTCGCCTGGATACCCTCGTGAGGCTGCATTTCGATCAGGAGGAAGAACTGTACCGTTATCTTGACTGGCGCTAACGGCATGAGGCCGACACACAGCCGTTTTCCGGCAATCGTCACCTGGCATCTTGTGCGTTCGCCAATGCGGAAACCATACAGAATCCCGCTCACTGCCGTCATCGGTTGATCCGGAGCCTGGCATTCAACCATTCCTGACGAGCTTGTCGATATTTTTCATCCGCGTGTTTTTTCGCAGCAGAAAACTCCCCCATGCTTTGCGTTGAAACGGGTTCCTTCAACAGGGCGTAGGCTTGCTCGTACAGTTGATCTGCTTCAAGAAACAGCAGCGCGCTACGGTCGATCGGTCCAGGGTTGGCAGCATGCGGTGTTACAGACTCATTGATGGTCATGGTCTTACGCCTTCTGGAGACAAAAGAATCCGGGCCGTATCCATATTGAAACGACCGCGCCTGGTTCTACTCGTCACGTGTCCAGTTGACGCTCACCCCATACTCGTTATCGCTGTACTGGTAATCGGCGTGCCCTTTGAAAGCTGCCACCAATGCATGGCCCAGGCGATTAGCGAGATGGATGCCGGTAGTCGTCACGATCAGCTCACCCGTCGCGTCGCTCAGGTTGATGATGCGTTCCAGGGCATGATCGGCTTTTTCCTTTTTTTCAGTATTTTCGATCAGATGGACGATTTCATTCCGATGCTTGAGCAAGAACCCCCCCGACAGCCTGAGCGTACCCGCCGGCATGTTGTCCTCGGTGCGCCGGCAGGCAGGACATGTCATGGTTTGCGCGTCGTGGATTACTGTGTTTTCGGGGCGTTTCCAGCTCCAGTTACCGGCCTGATAAACCGCTCCACACTGCGAGCAGATGGCTGAGCCTTCAATTCGCTGCACGTAATAGGGATCATGGATGGCGGGTTTGAACAGTTTGTTTTTCTGGCTCTGCTGATACTTGTCCATGGCTTTGCTCCTCGCGCACGAGATGGAAAAAGGTTGCACGTTTAGCGGTGACTGAAAATTGAGTACCCACCCCTCTGCCCACCGAAAACACCGTGGACCCCCACGACTTTATTTGGGCTCGATTTCTTGCCGCACGGGTTGATTTATATCAATCGCGAGGCGAGCGCCGAGAGCCGTTCAACCCCCTGCGCCAGGACTCTTTATGTTTGGGGGCACGTGCCCGCTGACGTGTGGTTTTGTTGATGAAAGTCAAGGTTTTTTGAGGGGGGGTTAATGGAAGCTGTAAGGACTATCGAACGGGCAGGAGAACGACTTCATGGCTCACAGTAAAATCGTGTTTCGTGCTGCTGCTCGCGAGAAGATCCTGAGTGGCGCCACACAGTTGGCGGACGCCGTGCGCGTGACGCTGGGCCCGAAATCGAAATCAGTGCTGATTCAGAACAAGTGGGGCAACCCGACGGTCTGCAATGATGGCGTGACGATCGCCAAACGCATCGACCTGCTCGACCCCGAGGAAAACCTCGGGGCCCAAATGCTGCGTCAAGCGGCCGAGCGCACAGGCGACGCGGTAGGCGATGGGACCAGTACGTCAACGGTATTGGCCCATGCGATCCTGGCCGATGGCATACGCAACGTCGTCGCGGGAGCCAGTGCGATCGACCTCAAGCGCGGCCTGGATCGGGGGTTGTCGTTGGTCGTGACGTCGCTCCAGGCCCAGTCGCGGCCGGTGGGCACGCCCAGGGAAAAGGCACAGGTGGCCTCGCTGTCGGCGCATAACGATGCCGTCATCGGTCAACTGGTGGCTGACGCTCTGGAAAAGGTGGGCGTTGAAGGCGTCGTCAGCGTCGAAGAGTCCAAGACCACCGAGACCGTGGTCGAGGTCATGGAGGGGATGCGGTTCGACCGGGGTTATGTCTCGCCTTACTTCGTCACCAATACCGAGAAGATGCAGGTCGAGCTCGATGATGCCTATTTGCTGCTCTGCGACCATAAGATCGGCGTACTCAAAGACTTGCTCCCATTGCTTGAGCTGGTTGCCAAAAGCGGGCAACCCCTGGTGTTGATCGCGGACGACATCGAAGGAGAGGCATTGACTACGCTGGTCGTGAACCAGATACGGGGTGTCCTGCGCGCAGTGGCGATCAAGGCGCCAGGCTTTGGTGACCGACGCAAGGAGGTACTTCAGGACATGGCTGTCCTGACAGGGGCAACGGTGGTTTCCAACGAGTTGGGCATCAGCCTTGAACAGGTGGAACTGGGCCAGTTAGGACGAGCGCATCGAGTCGTGGTGCAAAAAGACAGCACGGCGCTGATTGGAGGGGCAGGTACCCGTGAAGCTATCGAGGCGCGCTTGCAACAGATTCGCGCGCAAATGGGCAGTACTACCAGCGATTACGACCGGGAAAAGCTTCAGGAGCGGTTGGCCAGGCTGTCTGGCGGTGTCGCGGTGATCCGGGTCGGGGCGCCTTCCGAGGTTGAAATGAAGGCCCGTAAGGATGCACTGGATGACGCGATCTCGGCGACCCGGGCGGCGATCGCCGAAGGCATCGTTCCTGGGGGTGGCCTGGCCCTGCTCAAGGCTGTCCCGACGGTCGCCGCCGAGGAGACGTTGCATGAGGGCGATACCAGGACCGGTCTGCAGATATTGCGTCGGGCGTTGGAAGCGCCGGCGCGGCTCATCGCGGAAAACTCGTCGGTGGATGCCGGTGTCGTCGTTGCGCGCATGTTGGCGGAACCTGGGAGCATTGGCTTCGATGCGTCCACCAACAGCTATGTCGACATGTACGAAGCCGGCATTATCGACCCGACCAAAGTAGTGCGCATTGCCCTTGAAAATGCTGTTTCGGTGGCCAGCATCTTGCTGCTGACCGAAGCGACCATGACCGATATTCCGGAAAAGGAATCGCCTGCCCAGCCACCATTCCCTGAGTGATGGCCGTGAGTCGGGTCGTACTCACACATGGGAGGACGCCGTGATCAGGGACAGGTGATTGTGCCGCAGGTTTTCATCCTGCAGGTAAGCCAGTGCCAGGTGCATCAACTGGATGGCTTGTTCTTTTTTTTCATATCGCTTGGCAGGATCGACATGGCGCAGCGCGCCACTCGCAAGGGAGAAGCAACGCGTAGCGGCACGCAGAGCCAGGAAAAATGACAGGGGCCGGCAATCTTCCATCATGACACTGTGCTGGAGGTAACTGGATAAGAGCCGTGCACCCAGCCTGGGCAGGCCATGGTGTTGCAGGTCCATCAGCACAAAGGCGAGATCGTAGAGCACGTCGATGCAGGCAATCCGTTCACTGAACTCGATACCGTCGAACAGTGTCGGCCGGTTGTCGATCAGGCAGATATTGGCCAGGCGCATATCACCATGGCAGCGTCGAACGCGACCCTCGCGGCGACGTGATTCGAGACAATCGACCAGTGCATTCAGCATCGCCTGGGAGGCACGGGTAATCGTGCTGACTGTCGCCATGTCGAGGATTTCCCGGTAGCGACACATTTCCCTGTGGTTTTTCTCGATTTCTTCGTACAGGTCCGGGATGTGGCCGAAAGCCAGGGTGATTTGTGCGCTCGCATGGAACCGGGCGATCTCGGCTCCGAGCTGCTCCATCAAGGATTCGGTCAGGCGCCCTTCAATGGCCATACGGTCAAACAGCCGCTCTTGCGCAAAGCGGCGCATCACCACCAGCCAGTCCACCACGGGGCCACGGCCATTGAGCGCCAGCTGGCCATTTTCCCGGCGATTGATCGGGCACAGCCCCAAATACAACCTGGGGGCGGTGCGCCTGTTCAGTAGCAATTCTGCCTGGCAGGCATTTCTGCGGCTTTCCAGGCTGAGGAAGTCCAACTCGGCAAAAGCCACGGCGCGTTTGAGTTTGTAGGCACGGTCCGCATGCAGGAAAATCACCGAACCATGGGTCTCGATGCGTTCCACCGGCCGGTTGGACGCATCGTAACTGGAGGGTCTGGAGAGAAAGGCAATCACCTCGTCTTGCCCGTTGCTCATAGTCTTCTCCCCGCTGCCTGCGACCTTTTGGGCAGTGTGAAGAAGGGCGCTCCCGGTCTGATTGATATTGATCAAATACGCTGAAACGAAAGACCGCACCTGCCTCAGGCGTTCGGGCCGGAGGGGACATTTTGCATGCCTCGCGCGGGCACTTGATAAAAATCAACGCCAAGGTGGCATCGACGGAGGACGCTGGATTGCAAGCGCTGGTGCCTGCGCCAGCGATGACGCCGCGGCGGCCGTCGAAAGGGGGCACGGCAGGCGTTGAAACCCATCTGCCCGGAGCCAGATCATGAGCCAATATCAACGGTTATTGCTGATCATCAACCCGGCCCTGCGCCATTCCCAGGCCATGAACCATGCCGCTGCCCTGGCCAAGGCCTGCGGCGCGAGCCTGCATGTTTGTGCCTTGATGCCGTCCTGGAAACTCTTGGCATTGCTCGAAGAAGGCGACCGGAAAAAGGCTCGCGAGGATTACCTGCAAGACCATCGCGACTGGCTCAAGGAACAAGCGAAAAATCTGCGTGCCAGGGGGTTGGAGGTGACGACAGAGGTGGCGTGGGCCGATGACCTGCAGAAAGACATTCTCGATCACGTCATGGAGATGCAGCCCGACCTGTTGCTCAAGCAAGTGCAGCATGAACCGGCCCTCAAACGCGCGTTTTTCACCCCGCTGGATTGGCGCTTGCTGCGCCATTGCCCGATACCGGTCTATCTGGTTGGCGAAGGTGGCCATGCCATGCCGCGCAAGGTGGTGGCGGCGGTCGATGCTTCGAGCACCAAGCCACAGGGCAATGAGCTCAATGAGCGGATCATCAAGCAGGCTTGCGCCCTTGCCATGCAGTGTGATGCCGAGCTGCACCTGCTGTATGCCTGCGATATTTCAGCCGCCTATCTGGCCGACATGGGAGAGGGGGCACTTGCCGACCTCACTAAAGAGCAGCGCAGGGACCTGGAAAAATCGTTCCTCAAACTGGCCGGTCGGTATGGCGTGCCCTCTGACCGCCGGCATTTCATCCAGGGCCACCCCGTCCCGGTGCTGAGCGAGTTCGTCAATGAGCAGCACGTGGATGTGATCGTGATGGGCCGAGTCCAGTCCCAGGGCCTGGGCAAGCTTCTGGGCAGCACGACCGAACATATCCTCTATCAGGTGCCTTGCAGCGTCTTGGCGGTCTAAGGGGCAGACCTGCGCCTGAAACCATTGATGAGGGACATGTGATGCACGTTGTGCCAATCATATGCACGTTCTGCGGGGTGGGTTGCGGTCTTGGGTTGCGCGTGGAAGACGATAGGGTCGTCGGTGTCGAACCTCAACCCGGACATCCGCTCAGCCAAGGCCAGCTGTGCTCCAAGGGATGGGCTACCAGTTTTGCCGTAGACCCGGTCAATCGTCTGACCAGCCCTTTGATCAAAGAGTGCGGAGGCTTTCGGCGGGCTAGCTGGGATGAAGCGCTGACACGGATTACCGACGAGTTTCGCATGGCGCTGGATGAGCTGGGCCCGTCGGGCGTGGGGATCATCAGCTGCGCCCGCGCCACTAATGAGGATAACTACGCCGCTCAGAAGTTTGCCCGGGCGGTGCTGGGAACTCACAACATCGATCACTGTGCCCGCATCTGCCACAGCCCGTCGGTGGCGGGGTTGCTGTGTACCCTGGGTTCGGGAGCGATGAGCAACAGCATCGTCGACATCGATCAGGCCGACCTGATTCTGATAATCGGTGCCGATGTCACGGAAAATCACGCGATGATCGGCGCTCGCATCCTGCGCGCGCAGGCCCGTGGAGCCACGGTAATAGTCGTGGACCCGCGCAAGACCCGTCTGGCACGCCTGGCCGATATTCATTTGCAATTGCGTCTGGGCAGCAATATCGCATTGTTCAACGGTCTGCTGCAGATCATCCTGGCCAATGGCTGGGAGAACCAGGCGTTTCTCGCAACGCGCTGTGAGACCATCGAACCGCTGCGCCGATACCTTGCCCGACTGACCCCGGAACAGACCTGTGCCAGCACCGGCATCAGCATCGCCGAGCTGTTGCAGGTGGCCTATCTATACAGCCACGCCAATGCCGCGTTCACCGCCTATGGCATGGGTATTACCCAGTTTCAGAGCGGTACCAATAATGTGGTCGCGGTGTCGAACCTGGTACTGGCCTGTGGTCAGATCGGTCGACCAGGGACGGGCATCAACCCGCTACGAGGGCAAAATAACGTGCAGGGCGCCTGCGATATGGGTTGCCTGCCGAATGTTTATCCTGGCTATCAGGATGCCAATGACCGCTCAGTACAAGAAAAATTCGCTGCGGCCTGGGCAGCCCCTATTCCGCAGCAACCAGGCCTGACCTCCCTGGGTATGAGCCGGGCGGCCCTGCATGGACAATTGCGGGCCCTGATGATCATGGGCGAAGAGCCTGTACTCACCGATCCAGATCAACATCAGGTGAGCAAGGCCTTGCAAGCGCTGGATTTTCTGGTGGTGGTGGAACTGACGCTGACCGAAACTGCCCGGCTCGCTGATGTGGTGCTGCCGGCAGCGGCCTTCGCCGAAAAGGATGGCACGTTCACCAATTGCGAGCGCCGTGTGCAGCGGGTCCGCCAGGCTATCGCGCCACCGGGTCAGGCTCGTTGTGACTGGCAGATCCTAGGGGCATTGGCTCGGCGCATGGGCTATGCAGGCATGAACTGGGCAAATGCCGAAGCGTTGTTCGATGAGATGAGAGCTCTGACGCCGATCTTCTCAGCCATGAGCTATGCCGCACTGGATGGCCATGCCGGCTTGCAATGGCCCTGCGATGTCGCCCATCCGCACGGTTCTCCCGTACTGCATGAACATTCCTTTCCTCGCGGTCGAGCCCGACTGCTGCCGGTGACCCAGGTGGCACCGGACGAATGCCCTGACGCCGAGTATCCATTCGCGTTCACTACCCATCGGCTGCATTTCCATTACGGTGGTGGCTCAATGACGCGCAAGTCGCCTTTGCTTGAGCGCGAGACGCCCGAGGCGTTGCTGTTCATGCATCCGGCCGACGGTGCCGCACTCAGCCTGCACGATCAGCAAGCTGTTCGCGTTCGCTCGCGTCGAGGCTGGCTTGAGACCCGGGTCCATCTCACGGATGACGTTCCTCCGGGAACCCTGGCGATGCCTTATCACTTTCGGGAAGCACCGTGCAACCTGCTGACCAACAGCGCGCAGGATCCCAACAGCAAGATGCCTGAACTCAAAGCCTGTGCGGTAGCGGTCGAGCCATTACCCACCGGGGTTCTGCCTCGCATGCCCGAGGCGATTCTGCTGGGGGGCAATCATCATGCACGCTTATAACCTGGACCGGCCGGAAACTCTGCGCACTCATCTGGCCAGGCAACGCATGCTGTACGAGGCCCGTGCAGACGGGCAGGGTGGTCAGCACTGGGAAACGGTCACGGCTTGCGACCCCAGTCCTTTTGAACCGAGCGTCGAGCCGCCGCCCTTTTCCGCCAAGAGTTTTTTCTTCGCCGAGCGCGAACCGCTGTTTCGCTTCGATGGTGGGCAGTTCTATTCGACATTGCCAGAGGTGGTGCCACAGGTGATCTTCGGTCTGAACGCCTGCGATTTGATAGCAGTGGCCTATCAGGATCGTTTTTTTGCCGATGACCCACATTATCAGGCCAGACGCCAGGCCACTTTGCTGGTGGGGCTCGACTGTCTGCACAGTTGCAGTGGCGGCTTTTGTAGCGTTATGAACAGTGGGCCTACGGTACAGCCCCATACCGCCGACCTTGTTCTATTACCTCCTGCCACCGATGACGCCGGCTGGTTGCTGCTGGTCGCCTCCGAAGCCGGGGGGGCCGCTGTCAGCGGCCTTGGTCTGACGCCGGCAGGACTGGACTGGCAGGCTCAGCGGACGGCCAACAGTCTTCAGGTCGCCAGCGAGCAGGGAGAACAGCGCGATGTCGTCGACGGAATCAAAGCGTTGAACGCCGGGCAGATAGAACCACAACGTTGGGATGACCTGGGGCTGCATTGCCTGGGGTGTTCGGGATGCACCTCGGTATGCCCGACCTGTTCGTGCTTTGCGCCACTGGACAGGCCTTCGGCCGAGGGCGACGTGCAGCGCCTGCGGGTCTGGGACTCTTGCCTGTACGAGGGATTTCAAAAGCAAGCCAGTGGGTATAACCCCAGTGCCACGCCGGGGCAGCGGGTACAGCGTTTCTGGTTTCACAAGTTGGGGGATGGGTTCAAGGATCATTTCGAGCGTTACGGCTGTGTTGGATGTGGTCGTTGCGATCGTGTGTGTCCAGGTGGAATCGGTGTTCACGGTGTCATGCACAAGGTGGCCCGCCCATGATCGACCTGACGCCAAGAAACCTGCATATAGTCGCTCAGTACGAAGACGGCGAAGATGCCCGACACTTCAGCTTTTGCATCGACTTGCCCCAGGCCAGTGATCTGGCCGCCAGGGCCGGGCAGTTTTTCATGCTCACCGTGCCCGGCCTGGGCGAGGCGCCCTTTACCTATGTCAGTCCGCCGGACAAGAGGGGGCATTTCAATGCCCTGATTCGTCGGACGGGAAGCCTTACCGCAGCCTTGTTCGATCGGGTACAGGACCCGGTACTGGGGTATCGAGGCCCCTTTGGCAAGGGCTGGCCGTCACTCAAAAGTGCTCGCCGAGTCCTGGTGGTCGCGGGAGGTTGCGGATTGGCCCCGTTGGCTGGGGTGATCGATGGCGCGATCAACCACCCTGGGGCAGCATGCCTGAGCGTGCTGTATGGGGCCCGACATGCCAGCTCCCAAGTGCTGTCGCGAGAGCGTGAGCATTGGCGGTTGGCATTGCCGTGGATCGAGACTTTTGATGTCGCTCCCGTGGGGCACCGCCAGGGAAGCCCCCTGGCGTATCTCGATGAGCTGTTTGGCGATGAACCTCCCGACACCGTGCTGTGCTGTGGGCCGGAGCCTTTCATGCTGGCCACCGCTCGGGACTGTATGAAGCGAGGTGTTGCGGACAGCCGGATCTGGTTATCCGTGGAACGCCGGATGCACTGTGCAGACGGTTTGTGCGGTCACTGTTATGTCGGTGAAAGCTATGCCTGCAGGGATGGCCCGACCTATCGCTATAACGACTATCGACGACTGCTGGCCAGCGCCTCGATGGGACCTGCCGGGCAAGACAGCGGGCTCTGTTGAGCCGCATGCTATTGAAGAGGTTGATCATGCATCCGCCGATCATCGAGAAAATCCTGACTGGCTTGCCGGTGGCGCCGAATTGGCTTGATAGCGTGCAAGCCCGCGAGGCTTTTTCCTGGTCTTTGGAGGGCGCTGCCCTGGCCGGACTACCGGGCGGCGGTTTGAACCTCGCGTATGAAGCTGTGGATCGCCATGTGGAGCGTGCGCATCGGCACACGGCGTTGCGCATTCTTGATCACAAGGGTGGGTGTTGCGATATCAGTTATGGTCAGTTGAGTACCCTGAGCAATCGATTCGCCAATGTGTTGAAAAAACTGGGCGTGGTACCCGGCGAACGACTATTCGTGCTCTGTGGCCGAGGGCTGGAGCTCTATCTGGGTGTGCTCGGAGGCCTGAAGCTAGGTTGCGTGGTGTCGCCATTATTCTGTGCGTTTGGCCCAGCCCCCATCGAAACCCGTATGCGTCTTGGCGAAGGCAGTGTGTTGCTGACCAGCAAAACCCTCTATCGCCGCAAGATCGCGGCCATTCGTGAGCGTCTACCGGCGCTCCGGCATGTGTTGCTGTATGACGAAAATGGCGGGAATACGGCGCCTGTCGAGGGGACGCTTAATCTGCATCAACTGCTGGCGCAGGCAGAAGAGGCGTTCTGCGTCGTACCGACGACAGCCGACAGCCCGGCACTTTTACATTTCACCAGCGGTACGACGGGCACCCCAAAAGGGGTATTGCATGTCCATGGCGCGGCGTTGACCCACCGCGTCACAGGAAAATACGCCCTGGACTTGCACCCCGATGATGTCTATTGGTGCAGTGCCGATCCGGGCTGGGTTACCGGTACTTCTTATGGGATTTTTGCGCCCTTGTTGCTCGGTGTCACTAGCGTGGTCGAGGGTTATGAGTTCGACGCGGAGCGTTGGTACCGGATACTTGAGAAGCAACAGGTGACGGTCTGGTACACAGCGCCGACGGCCATTCGCCTCTTGATGAAAGCGGGTCCGGCTTTGGCGCGCGGCCATCGTTTTCCGAGCCTGCGGTTTATCGCCAGCGTCGGAGAGCCGCTTAATCCCGAGGCCGTCTGGTGGGGCAAAGAGGTGCTTGGGCTGCCGATCCATGACAATTGGTGGCAGACCGAAACCGGCGGCATCATGATCGCCAACACTGTCGCCATGCCCATCAAGCCGGGCTCGATGGGGAAGCCGCTGCCGGGTGTCGAGGCGGCCATCGTCACACGAGGAGAAGCGGGGGGACTGGAGTTCCTGGCTGACAATGAGCTTGGTGAGCTTGCCTTGAAGCAGCCATGGCCTGCCATGTTCCGTGCCTACCTGGGGCAGGAGGAGCGCTATCGTCGCTGTTTTGTCGGTGACTGGTACCTGAGTGGCGATCTTGTGCGTCGCGATGTCGATGGTTACTACTGGTTCATTGGACGCAGCGACGATGTCATCAAGTCGGCCGGGCACCTGATCGGTCCGTTCGAAGTAGAAAGCGCCCTCATGGAACACCCGGCCGTGGCAGAGGCTGCGGTGATAGGCAAGCCCGATCCGCTGTTGGGTGAAACCGTGAAGGCCTTTGTTTCGCTCAAGGGCAGTTTCACTGTCAGCCAGGCCCTGCACGACGAATTGCTCGGCCATGGACGCAAGCGCCTTGGAGCGGTCGTTGCGCCCAAGGAACTGGAATTTGTGGAAACGCTTCCGCACACCCGGAGCGGAAAACTCATGCGGCGTCTGCTCAAGGCCCGGGAGTTGGGCCTGCCTGAAGGCGATACTTCCAGCATGGAGAGCCCGTCATGAGTCTTGCACTGCTGCCCCAGGACATATCTCTGCACTTGCTACGAGACATGATGCGTATCCGCCGTCTTGAGGAGCGCGCCGGTGAACTGTACGGGGAGGGCAAAATTCGAGGTTTTCTGCACCTGTACATTGGTGAAGAAGCGGTAGCCGTCGGCGTTCTGCATGCACTGGCCGCAAACGACGCCGTGGTTGCGACCTATCGCGAACACGGCCATGCCCTGATCAAGGGGGTTCCCATGAGTGCGATCATGGCCGAGATGTATGGGCGTCAGGAAGGATGCTCGCGAGGGCGTGGCGGCTCAATGCACCTGTTCGATGCCCGTACGCGATTCTTCGGTGGCAATGCCATCGTGGCGGGGGGCTTGCCATTGACTGTCGGCTTGGCGCTCGCTGAACGTATGCAAGATGGATCGCGCCTCTGCGCCTGTTTTTTTGGTGAAGGCGCAATGGCGGAAGGGGCATTTCATGAGTCCATCAATCTGGCCGCGTTGTGGCATCTACCGGTGCTGTTCTGCTGCGAGAACAACCTCTATGCGATGGGTACAGCCCTGGATCGCTCGCAATCGCAAACCGACTTGTGTAGCAAAGCCTTGGCGTACAAGGTCAATGCCCGGTCCGTCGATGGCATGGATGTGATCGCAGTGCACGAAGCCACTCGTCATGCGGTTGAACACATCCGCGCGGAGCGTGGGCCTTTTTTTCTGGAGTTTCGCACCTATCGATTTCGTGCCCACTCGATGTTCGATCCGCAACTTTATCGTGACAAGGCAGAGGTGGAACAATGGAGGGCGCGAGACCCCATTCATACCTACAGTGCGTGGCTCAAGGCGAAGGGCCTGTTGGATGAACCCGGTTTCCTGGCAATCCTGGCCCAAGTGAGCGCCGAGGTGGAAGCCGCTGTCGCTTATGCCGAAAACGGTAGCCTGGAGCTGATCGAGGATTTGTCACGCGATCTGTACACCCCCGGGGGGGCGCCATGAGCACGCGCATGACCTATCGCGAAGCGCTGCGCGAGGCCATGCGTGACGCGTTGCAACGGGACCCACGGGTATTCTTGATGGGAGAAGACGTCGGTCGTTACGGCGGCAGCTATGCCGTTTCCTTGGGGCTGCTTGAGGCATTCGGCGTTGAACGTATTCGAGACGCGCCGCTGTCCGAGCTGGGCTTCGTGGGGGCCGGTATCGGGGCGGCGCTGGGGGGGATGCGGCCGATTGTGGAAATCATGACTGTGAACTTCAGTCTGCTCGCCCTCGATCCTCTGATGAATACGGCTGCTGCCTTAAGGCACATGTCCGGTGGACAGTTTTCTGTGCCCTTGGTTGTGCGCATGGCGACAGGCGCGGGACGCCAGCTTGCGGCGCAACACTCGCACAGCCTGGAGGGCTGGTACGCACATATTCCAGGGCTGAGAATCCTGGTACCGGCGACCGTCGAGGACGCGCGCGGCATGCTCTGGCCAGCGCTGCAGGACCCAGACCCGGTGCTGATATTTGAACATGCCCAGCTCTACAATCTGGAGGGCGATGCAGGCGAATGGGAGGCTGTGGACATCAGCTCCGCCAAGGTACGCCGGGTCGGCAAGGACCTGACGTTGGTCACTTATGGCGGCACTCTCGGCAAGGCCCTGGCGGCCGCTGAGGAACTGGCTGGGGAGGGAATTGAATGCGAAGTCATCGACCTGCGGGTTCTGCGCCCTCTGGATGACAAGACGCTGATGGCTTCTGTCTGCAAGACCCGTCGTGCCCTGGTGGTTGATGAGGGATGGCGCAGCGGTAGTCTATCCGCCGAGATCATCACCCGGATCATCGAACAAGGTTTTTTCGAACTGGATGCTCCGCCCGCGCGAGTGTGCAGCGCCGAGGTACCAATGCCTTATCCCCGGCATCTGGAAGAGGCTGCGCTACCACAAGTGTCGACGATCGTCGCGGTTGCTCATGAACTGTGCCAGGGGACATCAGGGTGATCGCAATGACTTGGCGTATTCGAGTATCGGGCCAGGAGAGTAAACGATGATCGAATTCAAACTACCCTCCCTGGGGGCCGATATGGATGAAGGCACGTTGCTGGAGTGGAAAGTCCATCCTGGCGATCCGGTCAGGCCCGGCCAGGTCATTGCCATCGTTGACACAGCCAAGGCCGCCATCGACGTAGAGTGCTGGCATGAGGGGACGGTCTCGCAGTTGCTGATCGACGTGGGAACCAAGGTACCCGTCGGGACGACCATCGCACAGTTGCTGGCACCGGGTGAGCGTGCGCAACGTGCGCAACGTGTGCGACGAACATCGACCCCAGCGCCTGTTTTGATCGAAGGGGAAAACCGCTCTGGCAGACGCTCGCGGATTTCTCCAGCTGCACGCAAGCGCGCTGCAGAGTTGGGGCTCGATATCAGTCGATTACAAGGCCATGGCCCCCACGGTGTCATTACCCTGGAAGATGTCGAGGCAGCCGCACGTGTGGCTTCGGAGCCCGACCATGACCAGAGCATGCGACATACGATTGCGGCGGCCATGAGTCGTTCCAAGCGAGAGATCCCCCATTATTACCTGAGCGAAACCATCGTTCTGGATAAGGCTATGACCTGGCTGCAGGCACACAACGCCCAACACGGGCTACAGGAGCGCCTGCTACCCAGCGTATTGCTGCTCAAAGCAGTGGCATTGGCCTTGCGCGACTATCCACGGCTCAATGGTTTCTGGCAGGACAATGCCTTCAAGCCAGCCCTCGATACAGACCTTGGGGTGGCGATCACATTGCGCCAGGGAGGTCTCGTCGCCCCGGTTCTGCATCATGTGGCTGACATGACCCCGAGCCATTTGATGAGTGAGCTGAGCAGCCTGGTAGAGCGCGCCCGCAGTGGGTCTCTGCGCAGCTCCGAGCTGGTGGGGGCCGGCATGGCAGTCACTCAACTCGGCGATCAGGGCGTGGACAGTGTACTGGGGGTTATTTATCCGCCCCAGGTAGCCCTGGTCGGCTTCGGTCGTATCAGTGAAAGGCCCTGGGTGAAAGATGGCCAGTTGTGTGTCATGCCGACCGTCATGAGCAGTTTGTCCGCCGATCATCGAGTCAGCGACGGTCACTATGGCGCCCGCTTTCTGGGGGAGGTCCGTCGCTTGCTGCAAATGCCCGAGGCCCTTTAAGGAGAGGACACATGAATCGGCAAATGATCCGTAATGAGGTACTGAGCGCCTTGAAAAGCATTGCCCCGGAATTTGAGGCCGGGCAATTACTCCCTGATCGGCCACTGCGCGAAGAGGTTGATCTGGACTCCATGGACTGGCTTCGTTTCATTGAGGCTTTGAATCGGAGCCTGGGTGTGGCGATTGCTGAAACCGATTACCAGCACGTGGATACCCTGGACAAGCTCATCGACTATCTTGGGCACAAGATCAAACCCTGCGCAGACGAGCCTTCGACCGGCGACTGATGGCGACAACAGAGCAGGGAACTCGCCAGGGTGGCGCTGTCCAGCAGCGGTTCGCCGAATCGGTTGTGCCGCGAGTGGATCCGACGGGGCCGATCTTAAACGTGATCAAACGCACCACTTTCAGCGAGCACGGCGGCAATCAGGGCTGTGCTGTCGAGTATGTGCAAGTATTGGGTCGCACATTCGGCGGACAGGCGAAATGGAGGCACGCTGTCAGAGACCGCAATCAGCTCAAAAAGCGCGCTGTCGAACAGATGGCTGCCAGCGGTAAACAAACCATGGGTGGCGGCGGCGAACAGCCGAACGGCTCCAGCCTTTTGGCAGGCTAGACCTGCATGCTTGAGCGTTTCGCCCGTGCTGATCAGGTCGTCGAAAATAATGGCTGTCTTACCCCGCACATCGCCGACCAGGAGAGTCCCGGTAAGCGTGGCATGGTCACGGTGCTTTTCCATCAGGGCAGCGCCTACCGAACGTCCCAGTTGTTGCTCCAGAGCCTGACGAAACAGCTCGGCTCGCTTGGCGCCGCCGGAGTCCGGGGACACCGCAACCACTTCGGCGTCGCCGACGAGCCTGGCGAAATGCCGGGCGAACAACTCCGCGCACTGCAGGTTCCACGCAGGAATGCGAAAGGCGTTGTCGAAGGCCGCCGGATTATGCACCTCCAGGGCAATCAGGCGATCTACGCCACAGGCTTCGAGCAGGGTCGCCAGATAGCGAGTGATCGTTGGGTCCTGAGGCTGACTGCGACGATCCTTGCGCCCGTAGCAGAGGTAGGGCGTCACTGCCTGTACCTGACGAGCGCCGGCGTCCTTGAGTGCTGCAGCAAAGAACAGCAAGCGACACAGCTTGTCGTTTGCGCTCTGCCGACCATCCCCATACAAAGAATGGAACACCACGACCTCGCGACCGTTGACCGGTTCCAGCGGTCGGCATTTATGCTCGCCGTCCTCATAGTCGCGCTCCTCATGACGGGCCAGTTGGCAGCCAAGCCGCTGCGCGACGCCGGTTGCATAGTGTTCACTGCCTTGCAGGGCAAAAAGAAGTGGGGGCTCGGAGGGCATGTACTGGCTCCTTTGACGCATTGACAACCAGCAGGGTGGTACCGGCGAGGTCCAGTTCGCCCAGCAATGGGTTCTCGGTCAACGCCGTGCGGGCGTGCAGCACCTTGAGGTCATCGGCATAGCGCTTGACCTTCAGGGGATAAAGAGGCGGTTCCGGCTGACCGTTGTGATGTGAAAGGTGTTGCTGCAAACGCTGCGCCAGAGGTTCGCCGCGGCGTTGGATGCCAATCAGTGCCGCTTGAGCAGGTGGCAACAGTGTTGCGGCTTGGCGTGCCATGACTCGCAGCACTCCGTCGAGTCCATCGCTGTCGTACAGCCGCAATCGTTGACTCGCAAGCAGGCTCGGCATGGCGGTCTCCTGTCGAGAATCGGAGGGACAATCATGACGCCAAGGGGCTGTATTGCAGATGGTCGCAAGCGTTGGGGCGCATAACACCACCAAGGGACCGGCGAGCATCGAAGTCCTGAGCACAGCGCCGTGCTGTCCAGTCTTGTCAACGTAACCCGCTCGGCCTTGACCCGATTGATATTGATCAACTGCGGTGCAATGAAGGCTGAAGCCATTTCCCGAGCGCGAATCCCGCGCTCCCTGTCGTCCCATATGGACAGGGCCAACCCGGGATATTGGCAGACGCACATCCCACAGGACAGCGCTGCACAGGCGCTTGATATATATCAACGCCAGGGCGGAATCGACGGAGGATTCTGGATGGCAAGCGCTGCTGCTTGCGCCGCGTAATCGCCTGAGGAGGTTCTTCTCATGTCCAGAGATCTCTCATTGCAAACCATCTTGCGGGATCGGGCAGATGCCGGACGCCGCCTGGTGGAGCCGTTGCTCGAATATGCCCATCGACCCGATGTCATTGTCCTCGCCTTGCCCCGTGGCGGTGTTCCGGTTGCCTATGAGGTGGCCAAGGCCCTGGACATTCGCCTGGACCTGATGCTGGTCCGCAAGCTGGGCGTACCTTCCCGCGAGGAGTTCGCCATGGGTGCCATAGCCAGCGGCGGCATTCAAATCCTCAATGAAGACGCCCTGCGCGCCTATCCGGTCGATCAAGCCAGTTTCAATGCCGTGGTCGCACGGGAAACGCAGGAGTTGTTGCGTCGTGAACAGGTTTACCGGGAGGGCCGTCCACCGTTGCAACTCAAGGATCAGGTGGTGATTCTGATCGACGATGGCCTGGCCACAGGCGCCTCGATGCTGGCGGCGGTTCGCGCGGTGCGCGCGCAAGCACCGGCGCGTATCGTCATTGCGGTGCCGGTTGCGCCGCTTGAGACAGTGGAGGCGCTGCGTAGCGAAGTGGATGAGCTGATCTGTCCGCTCACCCCCGAATGGATGATGTCGATCGGCTATTGGTACCTGGATTTTTCCCAGACGTCGGATACCGAGGTCATCGATCTGTTGCAGCGAGCCTGGGAGCGGGAATCGATTCCCGGTCCCTCGGCCCAGGAGTATCGCGATGTTTGAACTTCAATCTCGCCAGCTGGACCTGCAGGGAACTGAATTATCAGCCGATTTGCGCCTGCCTCCGGGCGCCAGGGCGCTGGTGGTCTTCGCTCATGGCAGTGGCAGCGGCCGTTCAAGCCCGCGTAATCGGTACATTGCCGAGTCGCTGGCCCTGCGAGGGCTGGGGTCATTGCTGTTCGACCTGCTCACGGAGACCGAGCAACGCCTGGATAACCGGACCCGGGAGCTGCGTTTCGATATCGAATTGCTTGCCAGGCGACTGATTGAGGTGATCGACTGGATCGGTCGGGACCTGGAGTTGCAATCTCTGCGGATCGGCCTGTTCGGCGCAAGTACCGGTGCGGCCGCGGCGCTGCTGGCCGCGGCCGCACGGCCGGACGTGGTGCATGCCGTGGTTAGCCGGGGAGGGCGGACCGATCTGGCGGGGCCTGTGCTGTCTCGAGTGAAGGCACCGACCCTGCAGATCGTCGGCGCACAGGACCCGGTGGTGTTCGATCTGAATTGCCAGAGCCGTCGTGCCCTGCGGTGTGAGCAGCGCCTGGAAGTCGTGGCTGGCGCCACGCATCTGTTTGAAGAGCCCGGCGCCCTCGAGGAAGTCGCCAGGCTTGCTGGCGACTGGTTTGAGACGTATCTGCACGGCCCCCCTCCATAGCTGGCATTCGTTGACCGGCCTCATACACCGAACGGAAAGGTTTCGTCTTCCGGTTCCAGTTCCTGGCTTTTCGGCAGTGGCAGCGCCGTTACCGGTTTCGTTTGCTCGATCCAGATCATGGCGTCGAACTGTTCGGCCAGCACCGCTTCGAAGTAGTGACTGCTACGCTCGCTCTCGGGGCGATAGATCACGCCGATGGCTCGCTCCAGCAAGGGTTTGGAAAGGGCTCGACGCAGTTCTTTTCGTTGCGGATCACGCCAGTCGGTCAAGGACGCCGCGACGCCGACCTTAAGGAACTGATACTCCCAGCTGTCTGGGCGTGACGGCCGGATATCCTTGATCAGCAGGTCGCCATCCCAGTCATCGGCCGCAGCGACCTGGCCACGGTCGGTGCCCATGCCGATCAGAACGACATCTCGCCCGAAGGCACTGCGGCACAGTTGACCGATATTGAACTGACCCTTCCAGCCCATTTCCGTGGCCGCCGCATTGCCGATATGGGAATTGTGTGCCCAGACCACGGCTTTGGCTTGCGGGCCTCGGTGTTCAAGCAGCGCGCGCAAGGTGTCGAACATATGTCGGTCGCGCAGGTTCCAGGAGGCTGTCGAGCCTCGATAAATCGCGCGGTAGTATTGTTCCGCCGCCAGCACTACCCGGGCGTTTTGCGCCGCATCGAAGAACGCCTCGTCGTCCTTGATGAGCCCGGCCAGTTGCTCGGTCAGCATGGTATTGAGCTGTTCGACCACTGGCTGCTCACACGGCATCAGGCCGCCGCGCTCGACGAAGTGACCGTACAGCGCCGGATCATCCTGCCAGGGCGTCAAACAGCCATAGCGCCGGCGAGCCTCATGGGCCAACTGCGGGTCGACCCGGTCCAGATAGCTCAGGACTTCATGAATGGAGTTGCGCAAACTGTAAACGTCCAGGCCGCGGAACTCGACGCGGCGCTGCGGGGCGTGCTGGTGGTTGAACTGGTGCAGCCAATGGGCGAACTCCTTCACTTCGATGTTGCGCCACATCCAGGTCGGGAATCGGCTGAAGATATGGCGCTTCCAGGCCGAGTGTGCCAATCCGCGCACGTAACGGTCGACATGGCCCGCGTCTGGCCAGTCGGCTTCAACGGCAACGATGTTGAACCCGTGCTGCTCGATCAGCCTCCGGGTGATTGCTGCCCGGGCTTGATAGAAGTCGCTGGTGCCATGACTGGCCTCACCGATCATCACCACGCGCGCATCCGCGTAGCGGTCGAACATTTCACCGAAAGCAGACGAATTCAGCTCCGGCAGGGGCTCGGCGTATTGGCGCAAGAGAGGGGTAATGGCTGCCTGGTCGATGTGCGCAGGCAAGCCGTACAGACTATCGAGCATGTCTTGGGAAGAGGTGTTCATGACGGTCATTCCCATCAAGGATGGATTACCCGACGTGCAGCATCACGTCGACTGTCAGAAGCGCAGACGGAGGCGTTTGATTCAACGTCTCAGGAACGTCTCAGGCCTGCGCCGCCTCATTTATCATTTTTACGCCTGCCTGCCGTCGCCCGCTTGAGTTTTATCAATAATCGGAACCAGGCGGTGCCGATGAAGAAGCCCTGCCTGACTTTTATCAATACCCGGGAAGCAAGGGCGGCAAAACTGCTTGCATGACCGTCGTCGAATCGGGATTGCGCCATGAAGCTCCCTGCCGTGCCTCCTCAAACGCCATTGCCAGCGTTGCCACGTTCCTCGGCCCAGGGCAGCCAGATTATCGATAATGATTACATCGCCGCGGTTTTTGACGATATTGCCGACTTGCTGGAAATCGAGGACGCCAATATCTTCCGGATCCGTGCCTACCGTAATGCTGCGCGGACTCTAAGGGCCCTGACCTTCGACCTGGCGAAGAGCATTGCGCGTGGCGAGTCGCAGCCAAAGCTTTCCGGTATCGGGGTCGACCTGGCTGGCAAGATCAACGAAATCGTCGGCACCGGCGATTGTTCTCTACACCAGCGGTTGCGATCGACATTGCCGCCGGGGCTGGTTGACCTGTTGTCCATTGCCGGATTGGGCCCCAAGCGGGTCAAACACCTTTATCACGATCTGGGTGTCGAAAACGTGGCGCAATTGTGCGAGGCCGCCAGGCAGGGGAGGATTCGCCATGTACCCGGCTTCGGCGAGAAAATGGAGGCCCGGTTGTTGCTGGCCGCCCAGAAGGGGATCGGCAAGGACCGTCGTTCGCCGATAGCCTTTGTCGCCCCTGTGGCGCAGCGATTGACCGAGTACCTGCAACAGATTCCGGGCGTCGAGAAAGCAACGGTTGCCGGAAGCTTGCGCCGCATGCGCGATACCGTAGGCGATATCGATATCCTCGTCGCCGCGCAGCCTTCGGTGGAGGTCGTTGCAGGGTTCATCAGCCATCCCGAGATTTCCACCGTGCTGGTGCAAGGCCACGCGCGCGCCAGCGTGACTCTGGGTTCAGGCACGCAGGTGGATCTGCGTGTGGTCGAGCCTGCGGTGTATGGTGCCGCATTGGTGTATTTCACCGGCAGCAAGGCACACAACATCGCGCTTCGCCAGAAGGCCCGGCGGCAAGGGTTCAAGCTCAGCGAATATGGCGTATTCAAGGCCAGGAAATGTGTGGCCAGCGCCACTGAAGCTGCGGTTTATCACGCACTGGGCCTGCCGTGGATCACCCCGGAGTTGCGTGAGGATCGGGGCGAGATTGCAGCGGCACAAGCGAATCGATTACCCAGGTTGATCGAACCGGGCGACCTGAAAGGGGACTTGCATGCCCATACTCTCGCTTCGGATGGCGGCAACAGTCTGGAGCAGATGGCGCTTGCGGCACGGGCAGCGGGGCTGGAGTATCTGGCGATCACCGAACATTCACGCTCCCTCAGAGTTGCCCATGGCCTGGATGCAGACCGGTTGTTGAAGCAGATCGAGCAGATCGACGCACTCAACGCCAACCTGCAAGGCATAACCTTGCTCAAAGGGATCGAGGTGGACATTCTTGAAGAGGGAAGCCTGGATCTGCCGGATGATATTCTGGGACGCCTGGACCTGGTGGTGGGGGCCGTCCACAGTCATTTCGGCCTGACTCGGCGTCAACAAACCCAACGCCTTCTAAGGGCCATGGATCATCGCTACTTCACGATTCTGGCGCATCCGCTGTGTCGACTGATCAATGAGCGCGCCCCTCTGGATGTGGATCTGCCGGCAATCATCAAGGCAGCCTCTCAGCGCGGTTGTTGTCTGGAGCTCAATGCACAGCCGCAACGCATGGACCTGTTCGATCTGCAGTGCCAATACGCCAAGGAGGAGGGGGTGCTCATCAGCATCAACTCGGATGCCCATCGCACCGCCGACTTTACCCACTTGCGTTATGGGGTCGCTCAGGCTCGCCGCGCCTGGCTGAAAAAAAACGACGTGCTCAATACCCGTTCGCTGATCGAACTCAAACGGATTCTGCAGCTTATTCCAGCCACAGCTGACTGACGGTCGGGGCGAGCTCACCGTATCCGACTAGCTTTCTCATCCATGGCGTTGACAACAAAAAAGCCCCATGCCGGTTTCCCGACAAGGGGCAGGCTGGCCCGGATTCAATCGGCTTTGATCGGCACGACTTTCTCGGCCTTCATGGCTTCGGGCTTTTTCGGCAGCGAGATGCTCAGCACGCCTTTGCTGAAACTGGCTTCGATCTTATCGGCGTCGACACCTTTGGGCAGGTTGAACACCCGCTCGAAGGAGCCATAGTGACGCTCGCTGAGGTGATAGCCTTTTCTTTTCTCTTCCTTGTCCTCTTTCTTTTCTCCCTTGATGATCAGGCAGCCGTTGGACAGCTTGAGCTCGATGTTCTTCTGATCCATGCCCGGCAGTTCGGCGGAGATCTCGAAGCTCTTGTCTTTCTCGGTAATGTCCACGGCGGGCAGGCCATGGCCGATCAGTTCGCGCCGCCAGAGCGGCTCGACATCGAACAATCCGCGGCTGAAGGGCGACAGACCGGAGCCGCGATTGAAATCTTCGAACAGGTGATCGACCTGTTGCCGCAGTTTTTCCAGGGGCCGCCAGAGGTCTGTCGTCAGCGATGGCTGACGGGCTTTGTCTTCAGTCGTTACTGGCACTTTCTTCATGGAATTGCTCATTTTTCACTACTCCTCTTGGATAAAAGGGCAGGCTGCGGACGTCCTGGACACCAGTCCACCCTGAACAGAACAGCGCGTGGGCCATGGCTTTACAAAGCCAGGGTCCCGGTCCACAACATCCGGCCGGCGAAGGCTGCCGCCGTCCAGATGATGATCAACAATGCGGTTTCGGGGCCATTGAGCGCTTGCCCCTGGCGAGACTTCATGCTCGCCAGGTAAATCAATGATCCTGGGGCGTAGAGCAACGCGCTGAGCAACATGTATTTAGGGCCGGCGGCATACAACAGCCACAGGCAATACAGCGTGGCGACCGAAGCGATGGCCATGTCGCGCAGCTGGAGCGCCCTGTGCCCGGCGTAGGTCTGGCCCTGCCAGGTCAGCTTCAGCGCATACAAGCCACTGAACAGATACGGCAGCAGAATCATCGAAGTGGCCAGGGAGATCAGGGCAAGGTAACTGGCGCTCGAATACAGCGTCAGCAGCAAAAACAGCTGAATGCAGCCATTGGTGGTCCACAGTGCATTGACCGGGGCGCCTTGGGGATTCTCCGCGGCGAGCATCCCGGGCATGACCCTTTCCTTGGCCGGGGTGAATACCGACTCAGCAGCCAGCAGCGTCCAGGCGAGAAGGGCGCCTCCGACCGAAATGATCAAGCCGATACTGATCAGGATCGCTCCCCATGGCCCGGCTGCCGCCTCGAGCACGCCCGCCATCGAGGGGTTTTTCAGAGCTGCCAGTTCGGGCTGCTTGAGGATGCCCAGCGACAGCAGGGACACCGCAATAAGCAACAGCAGGGTGATGACAAAACCGATGACGGTGGCGCGGCCGACATTGGCCCGTTCCGCGGCACGGGCGGAGAATACATTGGCGCCTTCGATCCCGATAAAGACCCAGACGGTCACCAGCATGGTGCTTTTGACCTGCTCCAGGGTACTACCCAGCGCGGGAGTCCCCCAGAAGTCCGTCCTGAAGGTTTCACTCCGGAAAGCTGCAATCACCAGTCCGATAAACAACAGCAAAGGCACGATCTTGGCCAATGTCGTGAATGCGTTGGCCCGTGCCGCGGTGCGCATTCCCCTGAGGATCATCCAGTGCAACACCCAAAGCACCACCGATGCACCGGCAATCGCCGCTTTGTTGTTGCCTTCGCCGAACAGCGGAAAGAAGTAACTCAACGCAGCGAAAAGAATCACCAGGTAGCTGACGTTGCCGATCCAGGCGCTGATCCAATAGCCCCAGGCCGAGTTGAAACCGAGGAACTCACCCCCTAAGGCGTGGGCATAGGCGAACACACCGTTATCCAGTGTCGGTTGGCGGTTGGACAAGGTCTGATAGACCAAGGCCAACGACAGCATGCCGACGCCCGTAATCGACCAGCCAATCAGGATCGCCCCGGCCCCCGCATTGGCCGCCATGTTCTGTGGCAGGCTGAAAATGCCGCTGCCAATCATCGAGCCGACCACCAGGGCAATCAGCAGGCTCAGGGAAAAACGCTTGGGCTCCACTTTCCGCACACTGCCAGCAAGCGGGTGAGGGCCAATAGGTTGCGTGCCGTGCAGGTGCGTAGCCATGAGAAGCCTCCACGAGAAAAGAGGTTCTACGCTCATCGCGAATGCGATGGCGCGAACACTGGATGTCAATTTCTGCGTGAATGACCGGTTCGTGTTTGATTTAGGTCAGAAGCCGGAAAGCATTTCGTCGCCCCGGCCGTCCTGCCGGATCGTTTCGCCACCTTCAGATTCCGTTAAGAAACGCCCCCGATACTCCTCCCGAACTTACCCAGGGAGGCATCCATCCATGCCTGATCATGACTGGCACATCCCTCTGCCTTTGCACTTCGGCCAAGCCGAAGCGCCGCCGATGTGCCTTGCCAGGGCCTTGCCGGACGAGCCTCAGCGTCCGCTCTTCGAAGCCTTTATCCAGCGCCGTTTCCGCAAGGCCCACGGTGCCGACATCCGTCATTTCATGCCGCAGCTGTTTGGCATGCGCAACATTGCATCGGGTGAACTCTGTGCGGTGGCCGGCGTGCGCCTGGCAAGCCACGAGCAACTGTTCCTGGAGCGCTATCTGGACGATCCGATCGAGCCGCTGATCAGCGCAGCAGCCGATCGCGCCGTGGACCGGGCGGGCATCGTCGAGGTCGGCAACCTGGCCGCCAGCGATACGGGCAGTGCACGGCTGAGCATCATCGCCATGACCTACCTGCTGGCCATGGGGGACCTGGAATGGGTGGCGTTCACCGGCAACATCGGGCTGGTGAACAGCTTTCATCGCCTGGGCCTGAAACCCGTGACCCTCTGTGCCGCCGACCCACAGCGGCTGGGCGATGAGCGACACAGCTGGGGCAGCTATTACGAGAGCAAGCCTTGGGTGCACGTTGGCAACATTCGCGCCGGTTTCATTCATCTACGCAACATCGGGATGTTCGATCGCCTCGGGTTGCCGTCGTCTTTTGCAGAGGCCAGCCATGTCGCCTGAAAGGGAGCGCTTCAAGCAGGTTCTAGGTGACCATGCCGAGCACAGGCCCAATGCCATTGCCTTGTGGGGCGATCACCTGAAGCTGGACTACGCCACGCTGTACGCGCAAGTGATGCAGCGCCAACAGCGTTTGCGCGACGAAGGCGCCAAGGTGGTTGCCCTCGCCCTGGACAATGGCGTCGAAGCCATGCTCTGGGACCTGGCCGTGCTGTTCGAAGGCTTGACGTGCGTGCTATTGCCGCCGTTCTTCAGCCCGGCCCAGCGCGCCCATTGCCTGGAACAGAGCCAGGCAGGCTGGGTGATTGCCGAGCCGGAGCTGGACGCCGAGCTGAAAGCGGCCGGATACACGCAAACCGCAACCTTCTGGCGGCGCGCCTTCAGTGGCCCGGGCCGGATGCTGCAAGGCACCGCCAAACTGACCTTCACCTCGGGCACCACTGGCACTCCCAAAGGCGTGTGCCTGAGCGCCGAGAGCCTTCTGCGGGTCGCTCGCGAACTGGACCGGGCCAGCAAACCGGCGGATCCGCAGCACCACCTTGCGCTTCTGCCGCTGGCGATCCTGTTGGAAAACCTTGGCTGCTATGCCGCCTTGTATGCCGGCGTGACCCTGAGCCTGCCCAGCCAGAAAACCCTGGGCATCCAGGGTGCCAGTGGCGTTGATGTACCGCGCCTGCTCGGTTGCCTGGCCAGCCGTGCGCCCCAGAGCCTGATCCTGGTGCCGCAGCTGTTGCAGGTGCTGGTCAGCGCCGCCGAACACAAAGCCTTCAACCCCGGCACGCTGCGTTTTGCCGCGGTGGGCGGGGCACGGGTTTCTGCGGCGCTGCTGCAGCGTGCGCAGCGCGTCGGCCTGCCGGTGTATGAAGGTTACGGCCTGTCCGAATGCGCATCGGTGGTCTGCCTCAACCGACCGGAGGCGAACCATCCCGGCAGTGTCGGCCAGCCGCTGCCCCATGTGCAGGTCCGCCTGGCCGAAGACGGCGAAGTGCTGATCAAGGGTTCGACCTTGCTCGGCTACCTGGGCGAACCGCCGCACACCGATCAATGGTGGCCCAGCGGCGATCTCGGCGAGTTCGACCCCGATGGCTTTCTTTACCTCAAGGGGCGCAAGAAGCATCAGTTCGTCACCAGTTTCGGCCGCAACGTGAACCCGGAATGGGTCGAGGCCGAATTGACCCAGCGCCGCCATATCGCCCAGGCCTTCGTCTACGGCGAAGCCATGCCGCGCAACCGCGCGCTGCTCTGGCCCCATCGCCCGGACTGCACCGACGATGAACTGGCCGCCGCCGTGACCGAGGCCAACGAGGCCTTGCCCGATTACGCCCAGGTCCACCACTGGGCCCGCCTGGATCAGCCCTTCACCTTTGCCAATGGCCTGCTGACCGCCAATGGCCGGCCGCGTCGCGACGCCATCGTCGAGCGTTACCGGGCGCAACTGACCGAATCCCTACCTTGCGAGGAATCCGCATCATGAGTTTTTTTGACCGCCTGCAAGAAGCTACCCACCAGGAACGTAACGAGCTGTTCAACCTGCCGATCATTCTCGACGCCCTGCAGGGCCAGGTCAGCCTGGAAAGCTACCGGGCCTTCCTGGCGCAGGCCTATTACCACGTGCGTCACACCGTGCCCTTGATGATGGCCTGCGGTGCACGCCTGCCGCTGCGCCTGGAGTGGCTGCGCAAAGCAGTGTGCGAGTACATCGAGGATGAATACGGCCATGAACAATGGGTGCTCGATGACATCGAGGCCTGCGGCGGCGACAGGGACGAGGTGCGCAACGGTCGTCCCTCCTTGCCAATCGAGTTGATGGTCAGCTTTCTCTACGACCTGATCGCCCGGGACAATCCGGTGGGGCTGTTCGGCATGGTCAATGTGCTCGAGGGCACCAGCATTGCCCTGGCCACCCATGCCGCTGGCAGCATTCGCCAGCGCCTGGGCTTGCCGGAAACAGCCTTCAGCTACCTCAGCTCCCATGGCTCGCTGGATGTCGAGCACATGCAGACCTACCGCCGGCTGATGGACACCCTCGACGATCCGGCCGACCAGGCTGCGGTCATTCATGCGTCCAAGGTGGTCTACAGGCTTTACACTGACATGTTCCGCGGCTTGCCCCGCGGCGGGGAGGCGCTGCATGCGCCTGTCTGACGCTCGCGTAGTGCTGACCGGGGCCAGCGGCGGCATTGGTCTGGCGATCGCCGGCGCCCTGTGCGCCAGTGGCGCCAAGGTCCTGGCGGTGGCGCGCCGGCGCGACCCCCTGGAGCCTTTGCTCGCCCGTTATCCCAGCCAGTTGTGCTGGGTGGCGGCGGACCTGACCTTTCTCGCCGACCGGCGCAAAGTGCTGACCGCCGCGCAGGCCATGGGCGACATCAACCTGCTGATCAATGCCGCCGGGGTCAATCACTTCGCCATGCTTGAACAGCTCGATGACAGCGACATCAATGCGATGCTGGCGGTGAACATCGGCGCGCCGGTCTGCCTGACCAAGACCTTGCTGCCACTGCTCAAGCAAGCCGAGAGCGCGATGGTGGTGAACGTCGGCTCGACCTACGGCTCCATCGGCTACCCCGGTTACGCCGTCTATTGCGCCACCAAGTTTGCCTTGCGCGGGTTTTCCGAAGCCCTGCGCCGGGAACTGGCAGACACCCGGGTCGGCGTCCTGTATGTCGCGCCACGGGCCACCCATACCAGCATGAACAGTCCGGCGGCCCAGGCCTTGAATGACGCCCTCAAGTCCAATGTCGACGATCCGCAGACCGTCGCCTCGGCGGTGATCCACGCCATCGCCGGTGACCGCCGTGACCTTTACCTGGGCTGGCCGGAGCGCTTTTTCATGCGCCTCAACAGCCTGCTGCCCAATCTGGTGGACCGCGGCCTGCGCAAGCAGTTGCCGTTGATCCGTCGCCTGAGCCAGAAACCTGATAACGAGCATCTCAAACCATGAAAAAACTCATCATTGGTCTGCTGCTGGGGGCCTTGGGCCAGAGCGTCTGGGCGCTGGAGCCCGCCGACCAGCAACACCTGAACGGTATCCAGCAACGCTGGGCACACATCCAATACGAACTCCCGGAAGAGCAGCGCAGCGCCGCGTTCGAACAACTGGCCAGCCAGGCCTCCGCGTTCACCCAGGAGCGTCAATCGCTGGCCGAAGCCTGGATCTGGTCCGGCATCGTCACCAGCAGCTGGGCCGGCGCCCAGGGTGGTCTCGGCGCGCTGAGCAAGGCCAAGGCGGCGAAGGGCTACCTGGAAAAAGCCATGGCCCTGGACCCCCAGGCCCTGCAAGGCTCGGCCTACACGAGCCTGGCAGCACTGTACGACCGGGTGCCGGGCTGGCCCATCGGCTTCGGCGACGCGGAAAAAGCCGAACAGTTACTCAAGCAGGCCTTGCAGGTGAACCCGAATGGCATCGACAGTCTGTATTTCTGGGGCGATCATCTCTACCGTCAAAAACGCTACGGCGAAGCCCGGGACGCGCTGCAAAAGGCCCTGCGGGCAGCCCCGAGGCCCGGCCGGGAAACCGCCGACGCCGGGCGCCGCAAGGAAATCGAGGCACTGCTGGTGGACGTGAACAAGAAACTCAACTGACAGGAGTCCGTGTGCGCTTACTACTGATTGAGGATGACGTGGCCCTCGGCGAGGGGATCCAGCATGCCCTGGAGCGCGAGGGCTACACCGTCGACTGGCTGCAGGATGGGAGCAGCGCCTTGCATTCGCTGCTCAGCGAAACCTTTGACCTGGCCGTGCTCGACCTCGGCCTGCCGCGCATGGACGGCCTGGATGTGCTGCGGCGCCTGCGTGACAGTGGCTGCAACCTCCCGGTGCTGATCCTCACCGCCCGGGATGCCACGGAAGACCGCATCGCCGGGCTCGACGCCGGGGCCGACGACTACCTGATCAAGCCCTTCGACCTGGCCGAGCTCAAGGCACGCCTGCGCGCCTTGCTGCGGCGCAGCGCCGGCCGTGCCCAGATGCTGATCGAGCATGCAGGCATCAGCCTGAACCCCGGCACCCAGCAAGTCAGCTATCTGGGCGAGCCGGTGGCCCTGACCCCCAAGGAATACCAACTGCTCCACGAATTGTTGTCGCCGCCTGGCCGCGTGATCACCCGCGACCACCTGATGCAGTTGCTCTACGGCTGGAGCGAGGAGGCGGAAAGCAACACCCTGGAAGTGCATATCCACCACCTGCGCAAGAAGTTTTCCAGCCATCTGATCCGGACCGTCCGGGGCGTCGGTTACCTGGTGGAAGGGCGCCCATGACCTCCATCAGGCGTCGTACCCTGAGGTTGATCCTCGGGCTGTTGTTCCTTGGCCTGCTGATCATGACCGTGCTCAATCTGCACGACAGCAATCATGAAATAGACGAGGTCTACGACGCCCAGCTGGCTCAGAACGCTCGCCTGCTACAAGGGATCATGCGCATGCCGATGGCCAGCAAGGAGCACGCCGAGCTGTATCAGGCGTTCAACCAGGCGCTGGGCCAGGCAGCCCCCAAAGTCGATGGCCACCCCTATGAAAGCAAGATCGCGTTCCAGGTCTGGAACGCCCAGGGCGAGCTGTTGGTCCACACCTTGAGCGCGCCGGCCTTTGCCGCGGCGTCGGCCGCGCCCGGCTTCAGTGACGTGACCGATCCAAGTAGCCGTAAATGGCGGGCATTCACCCTGGATGACACGCAATACGGCCTGAAGATATGGGTCGGTGAGCGGGACGATGTGCGTGCCGACCTGGTGGATCGGATTGTTCGTCACACCGTTGTCCCTAATCTGCTTGGCGCCCTGATGCTCGCCGCGGTGATCTGGCTGGCAATCGGCTGGGGCTTGAAACCGCTGGAGGATATGGCGGCGACGCTGCGCGCGAGGCATCCCGGCTCTCTCGAACCGTTGCAGTTGATGCCACTGCCCACCGAGCTTGAGCCCATGCAGGCGGCCCTCAACCGGGTGCTGGCACAGATCCAGGAAGTCATGGGCCGTGAACGGCGCTTTATCGCTGACGCCGCCCATGAAATGCGCACTCCTTTGGCGGTGCTCAGGGTGCATGCGCAGAACCTGATGGAGGAGGGGAGCGAGGAGGATCGCCGTGAATCGCTCGAGCATTTGATTGCCGGCGTGGACCGCACCACTCGGCTGGTCAATCAGTTGCTGACGATGGCTCGTATCGAGCCGCAAACGGACACTCAGGCGGCACCCAGCATCGATCTGGCGGCGACGGTTCGCGACAGCCTGGCCCAGCTGACGCCCTGGTTGTTGAACCAGGGGCTCGAGCTGGCATTCGATGTCGCCGAAGACATCGGCCGGGTCAGGGGTAACGCGGCCGCCATCGATATCGCCTTGAACAACCTGGTGACCAATGCGGCAAACTTTTCGCCACCCCACGGACTGATCAGGGTGCGACTGGCCAAGCAACAGGATCACTACGAACTGTCCGTCGAAGACCAGGGGCCGGGAATCGATGAGGCTGAACGCGAGCGGCTCTTCGAACGTTTCTATAGCCGCGGAAACGCTCAGGGAGCAGGGTTGGGGCTGACTATCGTGCAGGCCATCGCAGCGCGCCTTGGCGGGCGGGTCAGACTGGAGAATCGCCACGCTGGCGGGCTGCGGGCGACGTTGGAGATTCGTCGCTTTTAATGCAGCCAGGCCGCACAACGCCAACTGAAGCTCGATGAGCTTCGTTGCATTGCGCAGGTACGACGAATCCGTCATGCAGGGCGGTCGGGGTACTTCCTGTTGCCGTCGGGTAGGCCCGTATGTTCCTGGTCATTGCCAGTGCCGCTGGGGTGATGGCCACAGCCACTGTCATGTTCAGCCCTTTCAGCGTGTCCATGTCTGCCATGCCCATGCCCACGATGCATGAAGACATGCATCAGGGGGCAGGCCAGGAGCAGCAGGAATGGCAGATACGGAACGACATGGGCCTTGTGCTCGGTGAACAGGAAATAACCGATGATGACAAGGAAGCCTAAAAAGTACCCGTTGGTACCTCTTGCGCGATGCTGGGGCACGTTATGTTGATTCATGACAGCACTCCTGAGGGAGCTGGAGGGACGGTTATGACGCAAGACCTCTGGTTTTGCTGTGCTTCGTCGGCCATTTGGAGTGTTGAGCCGGATCGGATGTCAAGGCAGCTTCTTCCTTTTCAGTTGCCGATGAGCCTCGGCCATATCCTTGTCAAACTGGCGGACGCCGCGAAAAAGTTGCACCCCGACCAAGACCGGGCACAGCAGGAATAACCCGGCCAGGACAAACGATTTGCCCGTCAGCCCCAACAGGTAAACCACTGTTGCAATACCCACAACACTCACCAGCAGGCAGATTGCAAGAACTTCGCGCTTCATGATCCGGGCTCCTGGCTCAAGCCAATACGGGCACGCCTGAGCAGCGCGGAGTTGGCAATCACCGACAACGAGCTGAGTGCCATGGCGGCGGCAGCGATGATGGGATTGAGCAGGCCAAAGGCTGCGATTGGAATGCCGACGCTGTTGTAGATGAACGCCCAGAACAGGTTCTGTTTAATCTTGACCATGGTCGCGCGGGATAGCTTGATCGCCGTGACCACGTCACGTACATCGTTCTTGAGCAAGATGATGCCGCCGGTTTCCTTGGCGACATCCGAACCCGAGCCGATGGCAATGCCGATGTCGGCGGTGGCCAGGGCCGGCGCATCGTTGACACCATCGCCAACCATGGCCACGACCTGCCCATCGCTTTGCAATTGGCGGATCACGGCGGCCTTGTCATCCGGCAAGACCTCGGCGATCACCCGCTCGATGCCGACCTGGCGCGCGACCGCTTCGGCGGTGCGGTGGTTATCGCCACTCAGTAGCACGACCTTGATGCCGCTTGCCTGCAATGCCGCAACGGCTTCAGCCGCTTCGGGCTTAATGGTATCGGCCACGGCAATCACCCCGAGCAGGCGTTCATCGGCACCGACCAGCATGGAGGTCTTGCCATCGGCTTCCAGGCGGATGAGATGCTCCTCGGCCGCTTCGGTCGAAATGCCTTGGCGGGCGCACAATCGCCGGTTGCCCAGCCAGATGTGTTGACTGTCGACAAGGCCTTCGATGCCGTGACCGGCGATCCCATGGATGCCAGTGGCTTGCGGCAAACGGATGCCACGATGCCGGGCGGCGCGCACTATCGCTGCGCCGAGCGGATGTTCCGAACCGGACTCCACGGCGGCGGCGAGCATCAAGACCTCGTTTTCCTGCGCGGTCCCCAGCGTGATGACTTCGGTTACATTCGGTTCGCCTCGGGTAATGGTGCCGGTTTTGTCGAACACCACCGTCCTCAGTTTTTCTGCCCGCTCCAGGACTTCGCCGCCGCGGATAAGGATGCCGTTATCGGCCCCCTTGCCCACACCGACCATTAATGCGGCCGGCGTCGCCACGCCCAGCGCGCAGGGGCAGGAAATGATCAGAACCGCGATAAAGGCCAATAATCCCTGGGCAAAGTTTCCCGCAAGGGACCAGCCGATCAGGGCCAGCAGCGCGACCGCCAGCACTGCCGGCACGAAGTAGCCGGTGACCTGATCGGCCAGCCGCTGGATCTGTGCCGTGCTGGCCTGCGCCTCCTCGACCATCTTGATAATCTGCGCCAGCGCGGTGTCGGCACCGATCCTGCTCGCCTTGAAACGCAATACTCCGCTGCCATTGAGCGTGCCTCCGATCAGCGGACTGCCCGGGTGTTTGTCGACAGGCATCGACTCGCCGGTCAGCATGGACTCATCCACCGTGGACTGGCCTTCACTCACGTCGCCATCGGTGGGGATTTTTTCGCCTGGCTTGACTATCAGCAACTCGCCGGCCATGACGCTCTCGGCAGGCAGGTCGACTTCTTGCCCGTCACGCATCACATGGGCGATCGCCGGTTTGAGATCGAGCAAGCGCCGTACCGCGGCAGAGGATTTCTTCTTGATGATCTCCTCCATGTACCTGCCCAGCAGCACGAAGGCGATGATGACCGCCGACACCTCGAAATAGACGTCGCGCTCGGCCACCTTGACTGGCAGGACGTCCGGGAAGAACAACACCGCGACGCTGTAGAAATAGGCGACTGACGTGCCGAGGGCGATCAGAAAATCCATGTTGATGTTACGGGTGCGAATGGCGTTCCACGCCCCCTTGTAGAAACTCCAGCCACCGATGAACTGCACCGGTGTGACCAGCAGAAATAGCCAGATGCCCCATGTGAACCAGGGGAGCGCCGGGATCGGTGCCCACGTCAGCAGCGTGGCGCCCGCCGCCAGTGCAATGAAGGCGCCTGCACGCAGCAGCGCCAAGGCCAGAACGCCGGTCAGGGCGATAGTGACCCGGGTTTTCATCGCCTTCAGTTCACGTTCTGGCGACTCGAAGGTGCGCAGGCAGGTATCGCTGCAAAAGTAATAGCGGCGCCCGCCACGCTCTCGTGACAAGGCTGTGGTCTTGTCCACCATCATTCCGCAGATCGGATCCTTCGCCATGGTTCCTGATGCAAGCGCTTGCCGATGGTGGCTGTGCTGCATGTGCGACTGGTTCATCGCGGCCTCCTGCTCGAAGCGGTTATCAGGGCCGGCCATGGAGCTTGTTGGACAGCCACGCGAACAAGGTGCCGACGATTGCGCCCCACGCACTCAAGACCAGCAGCGGCCCGACGAACGTCGCCACGCTGTAGTCCTGTGGCGCCTGGAGGCGAGCAAAGTCGAGGCCATGGAACAAGGCACTGAGAAAGGCGACACCCTGCGCCGGCCACAGCGCATAGAGCAGCGCACAAATGGTGTAGGAAATGGCCATGGTCAGGGCCAGAGAAATGCCGGTTTTCCAGGGAGCGTTCATGACTGTCCTCCTGGGCCTGGAGGGGCACCAGTAGGGGGACTGTGAGGGGCTGACCAGGGCAGGAATGCCGGCGTCTGTTGCGAGTAAGTGCGGTAGGTATCGCCGAAATGCGCAAGCATCTCCTGTTCTTCCCGCTTCGCCAGCCTGGCGTAGACCACCAGGAGGATTGGAAACATCACCAGGGTGATCAAGGTAGGCCACTGCAACAGAAAACCGAACATGATCAGCACGAAGCCGACGTACTGCGGGTGACGGATCCGCGCATAGGGCCCGTCGAGCGCCAGTTGCCCGGTACTTTGGGCCTTGTAGAGCACACGCCAGGCGGCCGCCAATAACCAGAAGCCGCCGGCGATCAGCAAGTTGCTGAGAATGTGGAATGGCCCCCAGTGCGGATTGACCTTCCAGCCCATGGCCATTTCGAGCAAATGCCCGGCGTCGTGCGAAAGGAAGTCTATGCCAGGGAAGTTGCGCGTGAGCCAGGGCATCAGCAGGTAGATCGTCAGCGGAAACCCGTACATTTCGCTAAACAGCGCCACCAGGAACGCCGAGAACATGCCAAAGGAGCGCCAATCGCGGTTCGTCCTGGGCCGGGTGAAGCTGAAGGCGAACAAGATAAACACTAATGAATTGATAATGACCAGCGACCAGAGGCCGTAGGCCGGTTCAGCATGATTCATGGTTGGCGCTCCTCACTTGCCGGGTGTGTTTGCCGTTCGTGCCTTTACTGATGATTGCCGTGGCGTGGGGCATGAACAGCTGCACAAGTGGGCAGTCAGCATCGGCTCGGCCAGTGACTTCGCCTCGGCGGATTCTTTGGCGACACACATCAGGTTCATTTCTTCATGGGCATATCCATCATCGATGACTGCTGCTCCATCATCTGCATCATCATGTCCATCATGCCTTTGCCTGCGCCGTCCTTGGCTCCGGACATCCCCATGCACCCCATGGAACTCTGCTCCTTGCTCATCATGGCCATGCCGTTCTTCAGCGCTTTCATGCCTTCCTGCAGGGCGGCCTGGCGCTCGGCGGGCGTTTCAGCCGCCGCGGCCTTGTCATGGGCAGCCTGCATTTTCTCCATCTGCTCGGTCATGGCGTCAGTCATGGCCGTTGGCGCCGGTGCCGTGCTCTGGATTGCTCCGCCTGGAGCATCGGCCGGGTGATGCGCGTCCTCGGCAGAGGCCATGAGTGCTCCGCCAGCCAAGACGGTTGCCAGAACGAATATTGAATGCTTATGCATGATGAACTCCTGAGTTCGTGGGGGAATAAGCAGGCATGACAGAGGCGCGAAAAACGGCGCAAACCGTGCTCTGCCAGTTTGAAAGCAGGGGGGGTTAATCGTTGAAACGGACGAAAGCCAGGCGGGCCGGTTCTTTCGGCGGGGCGGGGCGCTTCAGTGCAAGGGCGGCAAAGGAGGATTCCTTCGCGGGATCGAGCACCAGTATGACTGCCGCAGTTAACAGCAAGAGGGCGGCCCACTGGAGGGTGTCCAATGCTGGATGCTGCAATGCAGGTTTTATCGCCGTGACAGTGTCCTCACAGCTTTGCAGGCAACCACTGGCGTGGAGGGCATGATCATCCGCCACCCGCTGCTCGGCATGATGTGGCGCGGCTATCTCGTGATTCGGTTGCAACAGGCAACCCTGGATGGCCATCACGCCCATGGCTGACACCCACACCACGAGGATGAGGTGCAACAGGCGTTGGCGATGACGGCGGAACCAGGACATGAAGTACAACCTCGACTTATGACGTCGTATTGATTTTCAGTCTAGCCAGCAAGGCAACGGAGAATTTGATCAAAATCAAACTTCGGCCATTGACCGCCGAGCGGTTGTGTCGATCAGGCCACGGGCGCCTCTTGCTCGCGGGCCTGCTTGGCGCTTGAAACGTCGACGGCGCGGGGCAGGGTGACGCCGTTCTTGGCGGCGAGGATCTCGGCCATGACGCTCACGGCGATCTCGGCGGGTGTCTTGCTGCCGATGTAGATCCCGATCGGGCCGTGCAGGCGCTGGAGCGAGGCTTCGCTCTCGCCGAAGTGTTCGATCAGGCGTTCGCGGCGCAGTTGGCTGTTGCGCCGCGAACCGATCGCGCCGATGTAGAAGGCCGGGCTGTGCAGTGCCTCGAGCAAGGCCAGGTCGTCGAGCTTGGGGTCATGGCTGACGGCGACGATGCAACTGCGCAGGTCCGGGGCGAAGGCCCGGACCACATCGTCCGGCATGCCGACCAACTGCTCCACGCCCGCCACGTTCCAGCCGCCGATGTATTCGGGGCGGGGGTCGCAGACCGCGACCCGGAAGCCGTTGAACAGCGCCATGGTCGCCAGGTATTCGGCCAGCGCGCCGGCCCCGATCAGCAGCAGGCGGTAGCCGGGGCCCAGGGTGTTGACCATCTGCTGGCCATCGAAGAAGAACTGCTCCGGCGCCGTGCTGGTGGCCAGGGTCACCTGGCCAGTGCCCAGGTCCAGGCTGCGGCGTACCAGCTTGCCGGCGTTGAGTTGCGCCAGCAGTTGTCCGAGGGCAGGCCTCGATGGGGTGAATTCGAGGATCAGTTCCAGGGTTCCGCCACAGGGCAGGCCGAAGCGATGGGCTTCGTCGGCGCTGATGCCATAACGCACCACCTGCAGCGGACCGTTCGGCAGGGCGTTGCCAGCGTAGGCGCTGGTGTAGCGGTGGATCAGGTCGTCCTCGATACAACCTCCCGAGACGCTGCCGACCACCCGACCATCGCTGCGCAGGGCCATCATCGAACCCACGGGGCGGGGCGAGGAGCCCCAGGTGCGGGCCACGGTGGCGAGCAGGACGCGCTGGCCGGCCTGGAGCCAGTCATGGGCGGTACTCAGGACCAGTAGATCGATGCTTTCCATGGGGGCCTCTGTTGTTCATGCAAGGGGCTGCCGGCAAACCCGATCCGGGTGGAGGGGGATTGCCTGCGAGCCCCTGCTTTCAGCGCATGTGCAGGATGATCGGGCTGCTGCTGGCCGGGTCGGTATGTCCGCGCAGCTTGCCGACCGCTTGCGCATCGACCGCGCCACCCTGGTTCCCCCAGGTGCCGCGCACGAAGGTCAGGACCTCGGCGATTTCCCGGTCCGACAACTGCTCGCGAAAGGCCGGCATGCGGTAGGCATCCGGTACGCCGGCGGCGACCACGCGCAGCGAGCCGTTGAGGGTGATGTTGATCGCCGATGCGTTCTCCTTGGCCAGGGCTGAAGTAGCTCCCGCCAAAGGCGGCATCCACTCGGCCTGGCCCTGGCCGTCCAGGCCATGGCAGGAGGCGCAGCGGGTCACGTAGGTGTGGGCTCCGGGGCTGTCCGGACGGGTGGCGGCGGACACCGCCTGGTACTGCCAGGGCGTACCGTCGCGCTGCGGATCGCCGGGCAGCGACTTGAGGTAGCGGGCGATCGCGGCCAGGTCCTCGTCGGCCATGAACTGGGTGGAGTTGTTGAACGCCTCGGTCATCGAGCCGTAGACCACTGCATGCTTGTTGCGCCCGGTCTTGAGGAACTGCACGATCTCCGGCTCGCTCCAGCGCCCCAAACCGGTATTGGTATCCTGGCGCAGGCTCGGTGCGTACCAGCCGTCGAGCAGGGCGCCGGCGAGGAACGGCGCGCCGGATTCGTCCAGGGCCTTCTCATTGAACGCCAGGCCGCGCGGGGTGTGGCAACTGCCGCAGTGGCCCGGCCCCTGGACGATGTAGGCGCCGCGGTTCCACAGCGCATCCTCGGCGGGCTTGGCCGCGTAGGGCGTGGTCGGGGCGAACAGGCCGTTCCACAGCGCGATGGGCCAGCGCATATTGAGCGGCCAGGGGATAGCGCTGGGGACATTCGGCTGGCTGTCCGGTTGCACGCCTTTCATGAAGAACGCGTACAGCGCGCGCATGTCATCGTCGCTGAGCTTGACGTAGGACGGGTAGGGCATGGCCGGGTAGAGCCGCCGGCCGCCCGGGGCGACGCCATGGCGTACGGCGCGGTCGAAGTCGGCCAGGCTGTAGGCGCCGATGCCGGCGTCCCGGTCGGGGGTGACGTTGGTGGCGTGGATGGCCCCCAGCGGCGTGGCCATTGCCAGGCCGCCAGCGAACGGCGCCTTGCCCGGCAGGCTGTGGCAAGCCACGCAGTCGCTGACCCGGGCGACGTACTCGCCGCGGCTCACCAGGGCGGGGTCGAAGCTGGCCGCCGCGGCCTGTTCCTGCTCGAAGGGCGAGGCGGGCTGGCGGGTCACATACCAGGCCAGCAGGCCTGCCGCGACCAGGCACGGCAAGGCCAGCCAGCCTGCGGTTCTTGCGAATCGGCTGTTATTCATGGGCAGTCCTTGTCGTTAGCTGAAGGTGTATCGGCTCAATGGCAGGCTACGGATGCGCTGGCCGGTCAGCCGCGCCACCGCGTTGGCCACCGCCGGCGCCACCGCGGGGAGCGGGGGCTCGCCGATGCCGCCCATCTTTTCGCCACTCTCGACAATCCGTACATGCACCCGCGCCATGCGTGAAGGCGGCAGGATCGGGTACAGGTCGTAGTTGCGCGCCCGTGGCTTGCCGTTGACGTAGACCGCTTCTTCCACCAGCGCCTGGGACAACCCCAGGGCCACGGCGCCATTGACCTGCGCCTTGACGATCGCCGGATTGACGATGCTCCCCGGGTCGATGGCCTGCCAGATGTCGTGGACCTTGACCTGGCCGCCTTCGATCGAGACCTCGGCGATTACCGCCGTGTGCGAGCCGAACGGCGAGGCCATGGCCACGCCGCGGGCGCGTCGAGTGCCGTCCTCGGCGGTGAACGGGCCACGCTTCCAGCCGCCGGACAGTTCGCCCACCGCCTGCAACAGTGTGGTCAGGCGCGGGTTGTCGCGCAGCAGGTGCTGGCGTAGCTCGTACGGATCGCGGCCGCCTTTGTCTGCCAGTTCGTCGAGGAAGGCTTCGTAGAAGAAATCGTTGAGCGAGTTGCCCACCGAACGCCAGTAGCCGAGCATCACCGGCCCCTTGACGTAGATTTGCGCGATGCGCTTGTTGGCAATCGCGTAGGACTTGCCCGACAGCCCTTCGAGGGCCGTGGGGTCGAGTTTTTCGCCCTGCTTGCCGGCGATGGCTTCGGTGGGGCCTTCGGTGGCGCTCACCGCTTCGATCGCCACCGGCAAACCTTCGGCGTCCAGCGCGGCGCGGAACTTGACCACGGCGACAGGGCGTAGCGCATCGCGCACGAACTCTTCCTCGCGACTCCAGATCAGCTTGACCGGACGGCCGACGGCCTTGGCCAGGGCGATGGCCTGTGGGTAGGGATTGGCCGAGTCATAGAGGAAATGCCGGCCGAAAAAACCGCCCAGCAGCGGCGAGTGCAGGGTGATTTGCGCGGGGGCAAGGCCGGTGCGCCTGGCGATGTCGTCGCGGAACATGTCCGGCGCCTGGTTGGGCAGCCAGACCTCGAGCGAACCGTCGGGATTGAAGCGCGCCAGGGCCGAAGGCGGCTCCAGCTGGGCGTGGTTGAGGTACTGGTTGTGGTAGGTGGCTTCGACCCGGGTCTTGGCGCTGGCCAGGGCGGCGACCACATCGCCTTCGTTCTCGTCGTCGCGAGCCGGGCCTTGCTGGGCAGCGAGAAAATCGCGGAACGCATCGCTGGAGAAACCGGCGGGCATCGTCCGCACCTTCGAATCGGCCGCCGCTTCCAGCCAGTCGACCTGGATGGTTTCCACCGCGCGTTTGGCGTGCCACCAGCGTTCGGCGACCACCGCCACCGCGCCGGGCAACTGGTGAACGGAGTGCACACCTTTCATGGCCTTGACCTGCGCCTCGTTGCGCAGGCTGCCCACGGTCATGCCCAGGCGCGGCGCGTGCTGCACGGCGGCGTGGAGCATGCCGTCGACCTTCAGGTCGATGCTGTACAGCGCCTTGCCGGTGGATTTTTCATAGGCATCGACGCGCCGCACCGGCTTGCCGATCCAGCGGAACTGGCTCGGGTCGCGCAGGGTGATGCTGGCCGGGTCGGGCACCGGCATATCCAGGGCACGACCGGCCAACTCACCGTAGCCCAGCGAGCGACCGGAAGCGGCATGCAGCACCCGGCCAGGCTCGGTAGACAGCTCGGCCACCGGGACGCCCAGCTGTTCGGCGCCGGCCTGCAGCAGCATGGTGCGGGCGAGGGCGCCCAGGCGGCGCATGGTCGGGTAGCTCATGCGTACCGACATGCTGCCGCCGGTGATGCGCATACCGTTCTCCATCACCACGTAGGCTTCGCCAGGCGGCGCGCTCTCGACCAGGAAGGTGGCGGGATCGGCATCCAGCTCTTCGCCGACGATCTGGGCCATGGCGGTGTGGGTGCCTTGTCCGCCTTCCATGAAGGGGCTGAGCAGGCACACGGTGCCGTCCGGGCGAATCTCGAGAAATGCCGGGACCTTGGTCCCGCGTTCCGCGGCGGTCGCCGTGGCGGCCAGAACCCGGGCCGAGCCAAGCGGCAGGCCGAAACCGAGTACCAGTGCACCTACGGCAGTACCGGTCAGAAAGCGCCGGCGGGACAGGTTGATTGGCTCGTCGAGCGGCAGGCCCGGGAGGTCTTCAGCGGAGTCGATGGGCTTGTTCATCAGGCGCTTTCCTTCTTGGCAGGCTGTGCGGCAAGGTCATGCACGGCAGTACGGATGGCGTTGTAGGTGCCGCAGCGGCACAGGTTGACCATCGCCGCATCGATCTGCGCATCACTGGGCGTGGCGCTGTGCTTGAGCAGTGCAGTGGCCGCCATCACCTGCCCGGACTGGCAGTAGCCGCACTGCGCCACTTGGTGCTCGACCCAGGCGGCCACCACGCGCTTGCCGACCTCGTCCGTTTCGATCGCCTCGATGGTGGTGACCTCGCGGCCGACCACCCCCGCCACCGGGGTGACGCAGGCGCGCACCACGTTGCCGTCCACCAGCACGGAGCAAGCGCCGCACTGGGCCAGGCCGCAGCCGTACTTGGTACCGGTCAGGCCCAGGTCATCGCGGATCACCCACAGCAACGGCGTGTCGGCGTCGGCATCGACCTGATAGGTCTTCTGGTTGATTCGTAGTTCCATGGCTCACCTGCTGATCATCGGTTGGTGTGTCGTTGTTTTTTCTTCAGGGAGGCGCTACGAGGCGCCTCCTTGGTCAAGAAACGCGGGTAAAGGCGCAGGTACGCCAAGCCGCTGCCCCGTGCGCCGGGCTGGCCGCAAGCACATTGGAGTTGGCCGGCAGGCCCGGTGAGATAACGAGAAAATGCGCGGAGGTGTCGAGGGTGTGTGCCAGGGGCGATGCCTGGCCGGCGCTGGCGTGGGTCATGGCGGCTGGCTCCTAGTGATCGGAACTCTAGCCCAGGGGGAAAGGGTTTCCTATCCGATACCCGGCAAGCTCAGAGGATCAGGCAAGTATTCCAGAGGATTGCGCAAAAGCGGGGGGCTTGGCTGGCTGGAGCGACTGCACAAGGTAGGGGGATGGCGCGGTTGCTTAGGAGGAGGGCCAGGAGGGAGAGCGTCGCGATGAACCATCGGGCCGCACAACTGGTGCGCGACCCGATGGGTTTGATCCCTGCTTAGATCCGGTGGATCTGGGTGATGTGTGGCTTGCCTTTGATAGGCGCGTAGATTTCCACTACCGCTTGCCAACTTTCCGACGAGCCCGGCAGCGTCGCTTTCGATTGATAGCGATAGTTCGTGCCGTTGACGACCTGGGTCGAAACCAGTTCAGGCGTGTACTGCACACCCACGAACCCGGCCAGGGCTTCTTTGAATACTTCCTGATCCTTTGGGGTCAGTTTGTGATAAGGAGTCCATCCGCCAACAAAGTTCTCTTGAGCCGACATACGATATATCTCCATATATAAGTTCCTACTCGTCTGGCTTTTCGGAGTCCGCCCCGTTTATTGAATGGTTTCCGGAATCCATTGTGCCGGGTGGTTTTCCCCAGCGCTGTTCCTCGTGGAACAGGGCGTTTGGGAGAGCACCGGCACGTACTGCACATATCGCGCACTGCAGGCCAGCAAGTGGCGGGCGCGAATGTCGGGTCATGGAGGATGGGGTGGTAGTCGCCGGCTTCAGATCCTTGTCCCTGATAGAAACAGCCTTCGATGAACGATGACTGCCAGACCTCCATGTCTTGTCCGCAGCAGCCCTGCTTATGGGGGCATGCCGCTGGATGGCCTTAAGCTATCAGGCATCGGCGGAAAGTCTGTGCGCATTTGGCTGTGCGAGCTGTAAGGCGTTGGCTATTAGCTACGAACGGCCACAGGAATTGTCGTTAGAAAGTCGATTTGCCAATGGACGCTCCGCCATCGACAAACAATGTCTGGCCAGTGATAAAGCCGCTCTGTTCCGATAGCAGGAAGGCGATGGCCGCCGCGATTTCATCCGGCTGACCGAGCCTGCCCATGGGAACGCTCGCCAGGTAACGTGCTTCACCGTCGCTGCCGAGCGGATTCCCGGCGCGGAACAACTCGGTTTCCGTGGGGCCTGGAGCAATGGCGTTGACGGTGATCCCGCTGGTTGCCAGCTCCAACGCCCAGGAGCGCGTGAAGCTGACCAGCGCGGCTTTTGCTGCGGCATAGGCGGTGCGGTGCGGGATCCCCAGGATGGTCAGGCTGGAGAGGTTGACGATCCTTCCCCAACCTCGATTGCGCATCCCCGGCAGCAAAGCTTGCGTTGCCTGCAAGGCGCTATGCAGGTTGATCCGCATGACTTCATCAAAATCGTCGAGCTGTATATCGCCCAGTGCCTGCGGGCGCACCAGGCCAACGTTATTGATCAAACCATCGAAGGCATAACGTGAAACCAGCCCCGCCAGCGTTTTTCCGGTCTGCTCCCGGTCGCCCAGATCGAGGGAAACAAGGGTACCGGGAAAATGCGGGTCGTTGCCGTTGCGAGCGATGCCGACCACATGGTGGCCCGCTTGGGACAATTGGTTCGCGAGCGCACGGCCGATACCCTTGCTGGCACCGGTGATAAGGAAAGTACGAGTTTTCATTGCGGTGCTCCAAACACCCGGCAACATCCGGGATCAGGGGAGGGGACAGGTTCATCACCAGGATGTGGTATTCGCGATGGCTGCAGTCGATGCAATACGAGGCGATTAATGTCGGGTCCAGAAATAATCAGGAGAGCCGCTGTCGCCCCTGCCTGGATACTCTATTGAGGCGTGCCGTGACGATAAACCACCCCTGGTGGAATTCATCTGGACTTAAAAAGCAATATTCATGGTCGGCTTTGCCGATCACTCAAGCGGCCCTGAAGCAGAAATGGCTGTCTGCGTAACCCCAGCTGCTTCTGGCATTCCAACGGGGACATGCCGAACCAGCGATTGAATGCTCGGGAAAAGGTACTGACGTCGGCGTAGCCGAGCAGTTGCGCCACGTGGGTCATGCTGATCGAGGGGATTTTCAGGTAGTTGTGCACCATTCCCTGGCGGGTTTCATCCAGCAGTCGCTGGAAGGAGGTGCCTTCCTGCGCCAGGCGGCGCTGCAGTGTGCGTGGGTTTATCGCCATGCAGTCGGCAACCCGCTCGATCGTGGCCCGACCGCTGGGCAACAGGTTGCGCAGCAATTGTCTGACGTAGCCCGGCATTTCGTCCGCGGCCAGGCGCTCCATGCCGCTCAGATGTTCAGCCATCAGTTGGTGCAGGGTTTCATCGGCAAGACTCAGTGGCAGCGCCAGCACCGAGGCGTCGAATAGCAGCCCGGTGTGGGCTGCGGCGAACGTCGGCGTAATACCCAGCGCCCGCCGATAGGCCGACTCATCGCCAAGGGGAGGGTGGCGAAGCAGCACCGCCTTGGGTTGCCAGTCTCCACCTGCCAGGGTGCGCATCAGCCGCAGGCCGACACCACAGGCCAGCTCTTCTGCCTGGGGCAGTCCGGGAACGGCCTGTTCACCGGCCCGATAGCTGAGGAGTGCCATGCCGTCGACGACATCCAGGCCGATTTGCGCCGCGCCGTTGTAAAACCCGTAGTGGGTCCGCAGTTCGAACAGCGCATCACCGACGGTCCTGGTGTTGTGGATCAGGTAGAAAATATCGCCAAAGACATCGATCCCCTGGTAGAGCCCATACTCCAGGCCGAACAACGCGTTGCTGGAGCTCTGCTGGCAGAGCTCCAGCAACGCGCAGTAGCGACGGAAGGACAAGATATCGGATGTCGAGGCGTTGATCGAGGATCGGCAGCGGGGGGCTGCGCTTGGGTAGAGTCACATCACATCACCCACAACTTGTAGTCAGGGGCTTACGGGTGTGCTCCCAAGCGTAGATGTCGCGAGCGACTATTCGAATCCTGAATAGCTGCGTTGCAGAAAGTGGGCGAGTGTTCGGCGTACCCAGCGAGTATATTCAAGGGTAATGTCCTAGATCACAGGGAGCTTTTGTGACAGTTTTTTCGTACAGCATCCATTCGGGAATTTTCGAGGCTCACCCTGACTACTGCCGTGGTGTGGTTGTTTTTCGCAACCTCGACAACACTAAGCAGCAACCCGAAGTCACTCAGCAGCTCCGCGATAGCGAGGCAGCCCTGCGACAGAAAATCGTGGGCAACCCAGCTGAGCATCCACACATTGCAGCGTGGCGAGATGCTTATCGTCAATTTGGGGCTAAGCCTTCCGAGCATCGAAGCTCCATTGAGGCTCTCAGCCGCCGTGTACTCAAACCGGACTCCCTTCCTGACATCAATACATTGGTCGATATCGGCAACCTTCTTTCGTTGCGATATGTCCTGCCAGCTGGGGTACACCCGATTACCACCCGTTCGCAGAATATAGAGTTGCGCAAGGCAAACCCTCTAGATCGATTTCTTGCGGAACCCGGTAAAGAGCCCGAGCCCATCTCACCTGACGAGATCGTCCTGGCGACAACCAATCGTATCCTCACCCGCCGCTGGACATGGCGGCAGGCAGCGGACACTCGTACCCTCCCTGAGACCAGTTTTGTATTTTTTGATATCGATGGCCTACTTCCCAGCACCAACGCAGAGGTGAGGGCGGCCATTGCTGATTTGACCCACTTGGTGAGTCGCTACTGTGGTGGGGAGTGCGTTGGCTACGCGATACTGGATGCAGGTAATCCGTCTATTAGTATCAGCCTGGAATAGCATCTATGAGCCCCGCCTTCGATAACCTCAGCATTTCACAATTGAAGGCGCTGGTAACAATCCTGGAGGTGCCTCATCTCAGCCGGGCGGCGACAATTCTGGGTACCAGCCAATCAACTCTCAGTCGACACCTGGCTCTGTTCCGTGAGGTGCTGGGCGATCCTCTTTTGGTTCGTCAAGGGCGAGAATACACATTGACGGAACGCGGGGATCAATTGCTTGAGCCGCTTAAGAATTTGCTGGAGCGGATCGATAGCATCAGTTCACCTGCTGTTTTTTCACCCGCTACGTGCAATCGGCGTTTTATATTGGCTGGGTCCGACTACGTTGCACAGTACATTCTTCCTGACTTGCTACGAGACCTTGCCAGCGTTGCCCCTGATGTCAATATCGATTTTCGCACTTGGCAGGCCAACCGTTTCGATTGGCTATCGAGTGGCAGGGTCGATCTGATTACCAGCATGATTGACGAAACGCCGGCGGACTACCATGGTCGCATCATCGGGGAGGACGTTGCCGTATGCTGTATGCGTTCGGGCCATCCTCTTGCCTCGTTTTCCGTCGTAAGCCAACGGGACTATCTTGCCTGGCCGCATATAAAGATTACGGTTGGCGGCGATAAAGACGGCTTTGTAGACGCCTATCTGCGCAAACAGCAACTCACTCGTAATCTTAAATTGTCGGTTCCGTACTATTCAGCTGCTCTGGGCGTTCTTCAGCAAAGTGACGCCCTGCTGACATTGCCAGAACACATTGCACGCAGATGGAGTGAACAGGCCGAGATCTGTTTCCGGCCTCTATCTTTTATTGAACATCAGTTTCGTTATTGGGTCGTCTGGCACAGTCGTACCCAACCCTCAGCTGAGCAACAATGGTTCCGGCAATTCGTTTATCAACATTGTCGAGGGTCTCAATTTCTCAGCCCTGGCAATCATCTTCCGCATGGCAAAATTTTGTAATTATTCAGAACCTGCATAGTAACTATGCAGGTGTGGTGGCTGTCTGCAAAGCGTCATGATGGTAATGTAAAGCCTCATCGACTTGCCACGGGCAATTCGATACATAGAGACCCAAACGATCATAATCATGGGTATTTCTTACCCTCTTTATACCTGCCGAAATTACGTCTCGCCTAGCACCTCAGTGGTTGCTATCTGGGATGATGATAACTGAGAAGAATAATATGAGCAGAATTCAGAGTTCTGGGCCCGAGCTTTCGCGCGGCCTATCGAATCGTCACATCCAAATGATTGGACTGGGTGGGGCTATCGGCACTGGTTTGTTCCTTGGCAGTGCAGGGGTAATAAAGTCAGCCGGGCCAGGGCTTCTTATTGGATACGCCTTCGCAGGTATGATCGCGTTCCTGATTATGCGACAACTGGGCGAGATGTTAGTCGATGAGCCAGTGTCTGGATCACTTAGTCATTTTGCTCGAAAATATTGCGGTGGCTTTCTAGGTTACCTAACTGGCTGGAACTATATAGCCGCCTATGTTCTGGTTGGAATGGCCGAGCTGACAGCAATCGGTAAGTATATCCAGTTCTGGTGGCCGGAGATTCCAACATGGACAACGGCTGCCTGCTTCTTTCTAATCGTAAATGGCATGAACCTGCTGAATGTTCGCGTCTATGGAGAAGTGGAGTTCTGGTTCGCGTTAGTGAAGGTTCTCGCGATCATCGCCATGATTGGATTTGGTAGCTGGCTGCTCTTCGGCCCCGTTCAGCCGGTGGGGGCTTCTGTCGCGAACCTGTGGTCGCACGGTGGCTTCCTCCCGAATGGTTTTGGCGGACTATTGATGGCTCTTCCTTTCATCATGTTCGCGTTTGGCGGCTTGGAGATGATTGGCTTTACCGCTGGCGAAGCAAAAAAACCTAAGAAAACCATTCCTCGTGCCATCAACCAAGTTCTGTATCGGATTGGCATATTTTATATTGCGGCCCTTACTATTCTTTTAGCGCTAAGCCCCTGGGATATCCTTGTGGCTTCCCTGGATCAAGCTGGTGATCCTTATAGTGCAAGCCCGTTCGTCAAAATTTTGAGCCTGCTGGGCAGTGACTTGGCGGCTCACCTACTCAATTTAGTTGTTTTGACAGCAGCGATGTCGGTCTATAACGGTGTTATCTATTGCAATACACGCTTGCTGTTTTCAATGGCTGAGCAAAATCAGGCTCCTAAGCCTCTTACCAGGCTCAATGGTAATCAAGTACCTGTAAACGCGCTGATTGCGACTTCGCTGGTGACAGGAGCGGCCGTCATCCTGAACTATTTTTCGCCAAATGGGACAATGGAAGTCCTGATGTCTCTGACCGTCTCAGCGACTGTTATTAATTGGCTTCTCACAAGTTATACGCACCTGAAGTTCAGGAAGGCAAAGTCAGAGAATGGTCCGGGGCTAGAGTACAAATCCCCACTTCATCCATTCAGCAATTACCTTTGTATCGCCTTCATTATTGGTCTGCTGGTCGTTATGGCCTTCATTCCGGCAATTCGCATCGCCGTATGGTTGATCCCGCTCTGGCTTCTTTTGGTATATGCAAGCTACAGAAAACATCAAACAGGCGTGCCCCATAAAGTTAGCTACGAATAAAACCGCAATAGGTACTATATGAAAACTGATAAGAGCTCTCCGGCAACAATGACCGGTGGTGATGCCTTGGTTCAAAGCCTCAAGGCGCATGGTGTAGATACGGTTTTTGCACTCCCTGGTGCTCAAATCTATGGCCTCACCGACGCACTTGCCCGTAATGCCGATAGCTTGCGGATCTTTGGTGCCCGGCACGAGCAGACCAGTGCTTACATGGCGTTTGGATATGCTCGATCCACCGGTAAACCAGGCGTTTTCACTGTGGTTCCCGGGCCCGGAATTCTCAACTCCAGTGCTGCGATGTTGACCGCCCATGGCTGTAATGCACCAGTTCTGGCGCTCACCGGCGACGTCATGAGCGCGTTCAAGGATCGCGGACGTGGTCAATTGCATGAGCTCCCGCGCCAATTAGAAATTCTGCGAAGCGTCGGAAAGTGGGCGGCTCATATCGAGCAGCCTGCAGACGCACCCTGGCAAGTTGCACGTGCTTTTCAAGAGATGCTGTCCGGGCGCCCTGGTGTGGTATCTCTCCAGGCACCGTGGGACTTTTTCACCAAGTCGGCCACTGTTTTGCCTCAACAGCCTATCGGCTTGAAGCCGACTCCGCCTGTGGATACCGACGCGGTCGATCGTGCTGCAGATTTGTTGAGCAAGGCAAAGGCGCCGATGATCTTCGTAGGCTCTGGAGCCCTGGACGCCGGTGCCGAGGTCAACCAACTGGCCGAGGTTTTGGGGGCACCAGTGGTCAGTTTCAGGGGCGGGCGGGGCGTTGTGAGCGACGAACATCCTTTAGGGTTCACAGTCGCCGCAGGCGCCCGGTTGTGGCCGCAAACTGACGTGGCTGTAGTTATCGGTTCCCGATTCGAGTTGCTGGACATTCGCTGGAGGCACCGTCCTGCTGGGCTGAAGCTGATCCGCATCGATATCGACCCAGCAGAAGTTCGCAGAATCAGTGCAGAAGTTAACTTGGTCGCCGATGCTGGCGAGGCATCCAAGGCGCTCGCCGAAGCGGTTCTACGAGTAGGCCCACCTCTACATCGGGATGTGGAAATTGCCGAAGCCAAGGCCGCTGCAGAGCATGCTATCCAGGCTGTGCAACCTCAACTCAGTTACCTGCGAGTTATCCGCGAGGTTCTGCCACGCGATGGCTTCTTCATCGAGGAAATCTCCCAAGTCGGATTCACATCCATCTTTGGCTTTCCGGTTTATAAACCTCGCACTTTGGTTACCTCCGGTCACCAAGGCACGCTTGGCTTTGGATTCCCTACTGCGCTCGGTGTGAAGGCTGCCCATCCGGACAAAGCTGTCGTTTCCATCTGCGGTGATGGCGGTTTCATGTTCGCAGCCCAAGAGTTGGCAACCGCTGTGCAGTACAAACTGAACCTGGTCACCATTGTTTTCAACAACAGCGCCTTCGGGAACGTTTACCGGGATCAGCAGGAGAGCTTTGGCGGTCGGTTGCTCGGATCCGAATTGGTAAACCCTGACTTCGTTAAATTCGCTGAATCGTTCGGTGTCGAGGCATACCGCGTCAACTCCCCAGCTCAGCTGCACCCTGTTTTGGAGCATGCATTCGCTGCGGATAAGCCCGTCCTGATCGAGGTGATAGTTCCTCGCGGTGGTGATACGAGTCCGTGGACATTTCTACACCCAACTTTCACCAACTGAATCCAGGAGACCACTAATGTTCGAGCAGGTCGAAATTTATCCCGGCGACCCAATCCTGTCGCTGATGGACGATTATCAGAGAGATTCCCGTGTTGAAAAGGTTAACCTCAGCATCGGTTTCTATTACGACGAGAACGGTAACGTTCCTGTTCTGGAGTCGGTAAAAAAAGCAAAGAACATCCTGGATGCAAGGGCCCAAGAACCCAATCTTTATCTCCCAATGGATGGTCTTCCTTCTTTCCGTAATCGTGTCCAGGAGTATCTGTTTGGTGAGACGAACGCCGCTCATGGAGAACGCATCGCTACCATACAAACAGTTGGAGGCTCTGGCGCAATTCGAGTCGGCGCAGATTTCTTGAAACGCTATTACCCGGACTCTCAAGTCTGGGTAAGCGACCCAACGTGGGACAACCACCATGCAATCTTCAAGGGAGCTGGCTTTGAAGTGCAGCGCTATCAGTACCTGAAGGAGGAGGGGCAGGAGATCAACCTTGAAGGCCTGATTGATGCCTTCGAATCGTTGCCGGTGAATACCATCGTTCTCTTGCATGCATGCTGTCACAACCCTACAGGTCTGGATCTGTCCCCAAGTCAATGGGAGGCCCTATTCAGTGTGTTCGCCCGCCGTTCGCTCATTCCGTTCCTGGATGCTGCCTATCTGGGAATGGGGGATGGCCTGGAAGAAGACAGTTATGCGATTCGCGCCTTGGCGGCTAAGGGCATCACCGGTCTTATCAGCAATTCCTTCTCGAAGGTTTTCTCTCTTTATGGCGAGCGTGTTGGTTCGCTGTCCATCATCTGCGAGAGCAGCGCCATAGCTGGGCGCGTTGCGGGTCAACTCAAAGGCACAGTGCGCACCAACTATTCAAATCCCCCTCGATTCGGTGCCGAGTTGGTGAACATCATTCTTTCCGAACCATCACTCAAAGCAGAGTGGTTAGTTGAGCTTGAGCGGATGCGTCAGCGAATGGTCGACATGCGACATGCTCTATATGACGAGATCAAGACGCTCAAACCATCCTCTAACGTGGAGTACCTCGTCACGCAGAAAGGCATGTTCAGCTTTTCCGGTCTGACACCAGAAGCTGTGGATCGCATTCGAGAGGATCATGGCATTTACTTCATTCGCAATGGGCGAGTGTGCATTGCGGGACTGAATGCTTCGAACGTATCCAAAGTGGCAGCTGCTATCGCATCAGAATCGTGATGCGCTTTAGTTGAAACTTGACCTCTTAGCGCCCATTTGGGCGCTTTTTTCCCGAGATTAAGGGCGGCGCAGGACGCAGTACAGCTACAAGATTGATGCAAGGTAGTGGGTACCGTAATGATCGTTCAAAGGTTCATCAAAAGCGTAGAGCGGGGGCAGACTGACGGATCGATCGCTTCAGACCTGGGCTCTCCGTTTTCTGGCCGAGTCTCTTTCTTGCGGTGAATGTCACCGGTGTTTTTGTTGCCGCTCAGGAGGCGCTCAAGCACATGGGGCAGGGTGGGCGAATCATTCATATCGGCCGCCAGGTTACTGACACAGTCAGACCTGGACGTCAGCATCGCCAATAGCCGTAGCCGGTGGGGCTAATGGCCGGACAGTTGAAGGAGTGACCAGTTGGGCACTTGGAATGAATATTGTTTTCCTGCATGACTACTGGGCAAAGAGGACTTGACATTTTTAAAAGAACAAATTGGAAGGTGTCCACGTTTCATGGAATGTGGACACTTCAACACTCGGCGAGTACGGCTACAGCTTGAAGGACGTGATCAAGCTACTTGATCCTCAGGCGATTCGTCGCGTGCCCACCAGCGAGCCGAAAACCGGTAGCCGTAAACCGTGGCAGGTGAAGACCTATAAAAAACCACACCGAAAACTTTCGCTAAGGTTTCTCAACGAGTTCTGCCAGAACCTCCAGCAGCGCTACGGGTGCTCGGCTGACGATCTGCGGTACTCTCAAGAGCAGGCATACTGTCGAGGACTGGAGGCTTTGCCAGGCTGCAAATCTGACCACACACCCAGTCCCAGCTCTGCATATTATGATTCGCATAATGTATATTATGTTAAACGAGGGGTCATGTTAGAAATGTTCATAAGGATCGTAAGGTCTTGATTCGACAAACCTGCTTCTGACGTCCACTCTGTTAACGGGCCATGTCCTTCGTGTTCATGGCTAGCCCTTAACTGAGGTGGCTGCAGATGAAGCTGATTCAGTGCCGGTTCTCTTCAGGTCAGCGGGTACCGTTGCTGGTGCAAGTTGGTGATGCAGCGCCGTTGCCCATACTCGTTCCGTTCATCTACGTCCAACGGAAACTCAGGCACCGTGCTTACAACACGGCGGCGGCACATCTGCGTGCGATCCAGGTTTTCTACACCTATGCCCAAAGCCGAAACCTGGATATCGATGAGGCCATCCTGGCTTGTCGCTTTGAGGCGATCCTGGCTTTGCTGGATGGTTATGCCATCTGGCTCCAAAGTGGCCGTCAAGCCGATAATCTGATCGCCCGAATTGGCACGGCTGCAACGGCACCTTTTCCGCAGATCGATCCGCGCACCCGTGACCAATACTTGCAGCTGCTGAAGCAGTACCTGTCCTGGTGTGTCACCCGCTACATCCCGCGCGCTCGTCAGAACTCAACCACCTTGGCTAACATCGAGACTGTATTTGCAGATGTCGCCGATGTCATTGAACGACGCTTTGAGAGCCATATCATCAATGCTCGGCCAGACCGTACTCGTTACCGCAGCCTGACGGATGCGCAACGCCAGATCATTCACACACTGATTCGCCCCGGCGCTCCAGAGAATCCGTTCCCAGAAAGACTGCAGCTGCGCAATTGGCTAATGATCGAATTGCTGCTGGAGACTGGAATCCGTCGCGGAGAGCTTCTCAAGCTCTACACCACGGATATCAATCAGGGGTCCCTGCATGCCTATGTCAGCATCAATGATCGCGAACATGACCCCGGCGACCCGCGCGCGGAAGAGCCGGCATTGAAAACGTACGGGCGGACGGTAGGTCTCTCTGCGCAGTTGTATGAGGTCTACGAGCGCTATATCCAAGGCGAACGGCGCCCTCTGCGTAATGGCAAACCGAAGAAACTGCCGCATCGCTATTTGTTCATCTCGGATCGAGGCCTCCCGCTATCGATCCGCGCATTGTCTAACGTCCTTGATCGCCTGTTTCTGACCATTGAACTGGCTCATCCCGGGTTGTTGCCTACACTTTCCGCGCATGACTTTCGCCATACCTTTGCCGACCGCTTCTTGGCCCACCTGGTCGAGGAACGAGGGTTTGACCTAGAGCGGGCCATGGACGAACTCCGACGAGTCTGTGGCTGGTCTGAAACCTCAGCTATGCCCCGTCGTTATGCCAGTCGTTTTCTAGCCGCGTCGGCCAACCGCCACAACGCCCAACGAACTTCGGCAGCCCGGGGGCGGCTCGACACGTAAGGAGATTTGCTGTGGGCGAATCAGATGACCAAGAACACGGGTCCCCCTCCCCGTCGTTGCCGACCTTTAAGTTTGAGGGGCCGAACCGGGTCGCTATACGAACCCGCACCGATGATCAGCCACGATACGTCGATACTCGACTGCCAGTGTGGAAGTGGTACGACGGTGGCGCTGTACTGAAAATTGACTGGGTCGCGCTTGACTTAACTCCAGAGTTCAATGAAATAGCCAAAGGCTTTATGGCATATGCGTTAGAAAAATATGCTCCCCAAACAGCATTCATGTTTGCAAGATCTCTTGTCCACCTATCAAACACGGATCTCGCTCGTTACTTTCCTTGGGATTATCAAAAATTAATCACTGAATTGGATAGCTTCAAACAATCTAGGCAAAATCTAATTGGGTTCCGTAGGCTTTATCGCTGGGCTGTTGACAGAGGCATTAAAGGTTTTGATCAAAACATCTATCTTAAAATCAAGGATACAAAACCAGATCGGATTGACCCGTATGCGCGAATTTTTCTCTCTCAGTCAGGGCTAGAACTTGATGAGGAGATCCAATTGCTTCGGCGTATTGACCGCCATATTCCGATGGATGACTGGAGTGAACTTCAGTTCAACATAATCTTACACCTAGGTTTCGAGTTGGGGCCACGCTCGATTCAACTCCATTCGCTTGACGTTGCAGACTTCGAAGTAGTTGAAACCGATGATCGTGAGAACTACTACACCCTATGGCTACCCATGGCCAAAAAGGTCGGCCAACGACGACCTGAGCGACGACCTCGAAAAATTACCACGCGACTGGGTAATAAAATCGCGCTACATATTTCGGAGATTCAACGCCGCTTTGGCAGTGGCTGCAATCCATTGTTTGTCAGTCTTACAGGAGATCGCCTATCTGTCATCGAAATCGGTGCTGGCCTCAAACACGAGCTGTGTGAAGCCGGGATAGACAAGCCGAACCAGGTAACCATGTTGCTGCGTCATCACCTCGGGCAAGGTTTGGCAGACCAGGGAACTCCGGCAGACTTGATTGCCGAACTGCTTGGGCACAACAGCACGGTTGCGGCGCGTGCTTACGTAACGGCAACCCCCAACATTGCCCGGATCAAAGAGAAAGCGCTGGGTAAGAGCCCGGCTTATCAACGCATTATGCGCAGTCTCTTGACCGGAGAAATCGTGCACCGTCGTGATACCGTGTCTGAAAGAACGATCCGTGGCGTGATCGACACACAGTACATCGGGGATATCGGTGCCTGTGCCCTCCCCATCCACACCCACTGTCCCTACAACCCTGTTTATGCCTGCTACACCTGTAAAAAGTTTCACCCCTTTGCTGATGGTCGACATGAGCAGGTGATGGAGGCGCTGCAACGAGAGGCGCAACGTTTTATCGATACCGCAGAAAAGGCAGGCGACCTTAGTCACAACCGCCCCCTCGTTCAGCATCAGACCACTATCCTGGCTGTGTCTGCAACGATAGAGCGCTGCCGGCAGCGCGCGGAGGGTCGGTCAGATGACGCAGTTTAGGGCAAGGCAGAACCTTGAGAATTTCATTAACCAGGAAAAGTCCGTTTTCGAGGTGTTGCCGATAACAACACCTTGGGGGGCACCGCTGTGGGAGGTCGAGCGCTGGTTACCTCAGCGAGGAAGACAACAAACCATTACCTTCGAAACACACCGACAATCACTTGAGCAAAACGGCTACCCTGTGCCTCCTAAAGCTCCCCTTCCATTAGATTTTCAAAATTTCTGCAAAGCCTTGATCGTATACTTGCAGCGCACTCGCGACCTGAAGTTTTCGATGGTCGCTGCCTACAATATTGCGGCCCGGCGGCTGTACAACCCGCTGTTTGAACGGGACGTATCCGATCCTACATTGTTGACGCGGGGCGATTTCGACCGCGTCGTGGAATTTCTCCGCCAAAGTGGCTATAAGAACTTTTACGACGCGATATCTCATCTTCAGGTGATCGCGGATACGGTTGACAATCTGCAATTAACCGAAATCGCCATCCACTTTGAGCATGCTACAAAACCAGAGAAGCCCCGCCACGAATACATTTCATTGCACGATCCTGATCGTGCGGTAAAACAACGTAAATCTGATGATAGGTTGCCTTCTCGCGAGGCGATGGAAGCCTATGCCTTATGTTCGAACAACCCGCTTAGTGAGGGCGAAGAAATCTTGCTGCGCGTGATCGATTTATTGATTGCGACTGGGCAACGAGGCAATGAGGTAGCAGTGATTCCCTATGACTGTTGGGTCGAAAGGCCGATCAAAGGAACGACAGGAGAAGTGGTTGTAGATGCCAATGGCAAGCCTCTGGTCGAATGCGGCATCAGGTACTTTGCGGAAAAGCAATTTCAATCCCGTGTTCATTGGTTAGCAGAAAGCGACATTCCTTTGGCCAGGCGGGCGGTCGAACGACTGAAGGTGCTGACGCAAGAACAGCGAGAAATCGCTAGGTGGCAAGAAGACCATCCAGGACGCCTCTGGGATTACTCGCCGCAGGCAGTAATGTCAGAGGGTGAAGTTCTCCGCTGGCTTGGCTTTAGCCAGGGCCGAGAGACCTCTAGGAATCTGCATGCGTACTTTTCACGAAATGGGATTCATCCCTGCGACCAGACCAAGGATCGAACGAAGGCGATCAACCGCAGCTACTTAGCGGGTGATATTGAGCATTTTCTTGTTCCCAAACTACGGAACCATGCAGCGTTAACTGAAAATGTCGGAGGTACGTCTCGTGTTGTCCTAAAAACCAGCGAAACGCTTGCCATCGCTTTCGATGGCCAATTTCGTCTTGGTGGGCGGGAAGCGAACGTTTTTCGAGCAATCCCGCGTAGAGTGACCCTCTTGGATATTAATCATGCGCTGGGTAGCGATGAAAAGTACGCATCCATTTTTTCGCGTCGGTCATTGACCGAGTCTGACGGGACTCCGATTCGGCTAACAAGCCACCAACCTCGGCACTGGCGGAATACCATTTACCAACTAACCGGCATGAGCAATGTGCAGCAAGCGTTGGCATTAGGGCGAAAACGCCTGGATCAGAACATCCATTACCAACATACAAGCATCGAAGAGAACACTGCTGCTCATCAGGAGTTTTTGGCGTTCAACAGTCATCACGAGCGCATCGATTTCCTGCACACGGGTATCAGAGATAAGCGCATTCAGGGCGCGTTGACCGACAGTTATCATGCACTTCTGTCAGATAAGGGCATGACCACAGCAGAAGCGTTCCTTACCGTACATGCCACGGCGTTGCATTTAACACCTTTTGGAGGTTGCGCTCACGATTTCTCTCAAGCGCCCTGCCCTAAGCATCTACAGTGCTGGAATGGCTGCTCGCATCTTCATCTGATGGGCACTCCCTCCGAGCGGGCTAACCTTGAGAGTCAAGTCGAGCGTCTAGTAACAGCTATCGCTATCATGCGGGATGCCGGCGTCGGTGAAGCGGGCAGCGATGTCTGGCTGGCGGACCAACAGGCTAAGCTCGACAACCTACAAGCCACCCTTAAACGCAATGTTAATACTGGCCCACAACGTGTGTTCCCCAATGGACATCCAGTGACAGTTACTGACATGGAAAAACGGCACAGTTCGGTTTCGGATGAGTAGAGGCGACAATGGCGCAACGACAAACTTTGAGAGGAGCCACCTTGGATGAAGCGATCGATGCCCTTCTCGCCCAGATGATTAGCTTAGGATGGGAAATTGCGCCTATTTCTCGTCCCGAAGTACAACGGCGCCTGGCCCTGACGAGCCGAGCTACCTTAACGGGTGAGCGTGGAAAGCGAATTGACTCTGCTCGTATAGTACAAATGAAGGAAAGCGGGAGGGACCCAGATGGTGCGCGTCGCCGAAGAAGTCTCGAAGAGCGTATCGCCCACCTTCAGGTGGAGAATGCTGCCTTGATCATGCAGCGGGATCGACTCTATGAAGCACTGTTCGTAATTGCAGATAAGTGCTTGGCGAAAGGGCTAGATCTTGAAAACATCCTAGATTCGCTCAAACGCTAAGTAGTCGTTATATTGACTATTGTGATAATGCCTTGGTTCTCCCCGCCATCAGTTAGGGATAAATACTTCTATTGATAGTCTATCATAAAGAATAGCTAAGCGGTCGACTGAAGAGCACTTCCCTAGAAAAACTATATCGCGGCCCTTCTCTCCGGGTCGGGCACGGTTCCTTCCCTTTCATGATTGTCGATACAGCTCTTGGGAATGCCTATTTTGGGAATCTTGTTAGTCGATCAATTGGTTGGTAGAGTTCGGTTATTCATGAGTTAAGGTGTCTTCAGAAGCATAGACAGGTCAAAGATCACATCTCGCTCCTCTGGCTTAACTCTTTCAAGATCAATATTACCCACGAGGTAGCAATTACCGTTTTCGACGTGGTAGATCGTGCCTTTTTTTCTACCTTCAAACACCGTCTCTGCCTTTATCAATGGTTCCATCAGTTGTCGGCCACCTTGATTGAGCTCATTCGCGCTGACGAGTTGAACTTCGATTATGACCAGTTTCTTCGACTGTCGAGCAAGCAAGGCGCGTAGAGCCAGATCACCACTGATCATAAGATTGAAGCGTTTTGCGATGGAGCCACTCCGTTCTTCGATTTGAACATGGAACCATGCTCCACCGACGTCATACTCAACGTATGTCCAGACGCGGAAATCCTCGTCAAATAACTCTATTGTGACGGCCTCTGCCCAGTCGTAAGTACGAAACACGATCACTTCCTCGATCAAATATCGCTATCGAGTATAGTCGTTTTACATCGTGACGGGCTTCATCGTTCCTTTTGTGAGTCATACAAATGGAACGGAAGGTAGCGTTCGGGCTAGCCCTGAAAAAAATACGTTTGAACAAAGGGTTAGCTCAGGAGGCGCTCGCCCCCAGCCAAGCGTATGTCAGCGAAGTAGAAGCGGGTAAGAAAAGCCCGTCAATCGAAAAAGTGGAAGATCTCGCCGTCGCTTTGGGTATACACCCCGTGACATTATTTGCGCGCAGTTTCCTGATGAACGGCGAAGATCTAGCTCCCTTGGTACAACGCATTGAGTCAGAGCTAAAGGCCTTGGATAGCCACTAAGTCCCTACCGTTACATGGGTAAGTTGGATTCTGGGTAAGCAAGCGGCGAACACACTTCCTGAGCCTTGCGCCAATGAAACTCTTCCCTGAACCCCTTCAGGCCCAAGCCGTCGAGGAGCGCCTCCAGCCAGGCGCCTCGGCGGCCTCGTTCTAACAACCTTCAGCGAGGCATCGGCAGCGGTGTTTCGGTGCTAAGGCTGCCAGCCCAGGCCTGAACTGTGTCATTTCAATGACAAGAGCAACTGCATGGGCTGATTCTTAAAACATGGCTTCAAATGTGAAAATAAATGTGCAGAGAACCATCCCAATCACCGATAAGAACTGGGCTGGAACCCCTTATTTTCATGGGGCCGTGTGCCTTATGAAATGTGCAGAAAAATGTGCAGTTATTGACCCATGCCGCTGTCAAGGATGTCTAGGATTTGCATCTTTGAGCCCGCCAACAGCGATTCAAGGATCTCAGCGCGGCAAACCTCCAGGATTGATTCATCTGCCAGCAGCGAATCGTCCGGGCAAGCCCTCGACAGCACGATCGCACCGATTCGGTGTAGACCATCCTGGTATTGGCCCGCAGACGCGCTTCCAGGTCGCTGCCGTCAGGCCTGAAGTAGGCGACCTGGATGCCGAAAAGCTGGAGAAACTCCGGGGCCAGGCGCCGCATCGCTGATCAACACCTGGTCGCCGGGCCGCAGGTACGCCAGCAAGGTCTGGGCAACCGCAGCCAGCCCGGTGCCGAACAACCGGGTGCGATAACCACCTTCCAGTTCCGTCACCAGGTCTTCCAGGGCGAACGCCGTCGGATGGCGATTATCCAAGAGTTGTCCGAATCAGGCCCCCAGGAAGTGTCGAATGCGAGTTAGCTAATCCCCTTCACCAGCTATACCTAAAACAAAGCTCTTGCCATCAAACCATCGCCAAGAACCGGAAAAAAAGCGACGCGTTGGTAGTACCTCATCAACTTGAGTCGATCTCGACGAAATGCCTTCGGATCTTCGACAACACAGCCCTCCCATTGCGTAGGAAAAGCCTTTAGGGCTGCCGCCGCACCGTTTCCAAGTCCTTTACAAGCCACGTCGATAGCACTCAGCCCAAGACCACTCCCTCGATACTCAGGATCTATAAATAGGTGAGAAATGATCAAGAGACGCTCAATGTCGGAACCAACAATGTATTCGACAGATCGCTTGAACCGCCCTGTTTTACGAGAAATGAGGCTGCAAAAATGCGCAAGCCCGTTGTCGACACTATCAAGCACCTCCCAAGGGTCCTGCCCTTCAAAGTACGCCTGCTGCAAGTCTGCGACATAAATCGATATTGTACCGACGGGCTGGTCGAATCCTTCTCCTGACAAAACGCTACCCTCATAATGGAGTACGTAGTCAGATGGCTCCCCGTAGCGCGGATTGACATCAAGCTTGAACTCAAGCCGACATTGTGTGAAGTCATCAAAATCTGAACCGGACTCATTAACATCTGTTCCTTTCATCTTTTATCCGTAGCTGTCTAGATGTCATTGTTGAAGCTTGTCATACAGCGATGCTGCCGATCAACGAACTACCTTTGCTCAGCCATAGTTTGCTTTGCTTGGTGGCGCCCTGCGCTAGCAGGACCGCCTGCTGCCAGGAGTGCTGCGAGACATAAGGCGGCAACTCTGGTCTCCGCCATTTTCCAGCAGTAAAGCGAATACAGAGATGTCGGAATCCAGACAAAAAACAGCAAAAATAAAAAAACCTTTTTCATGTCCTACCTTGCATCTATTAATGGTTGAGCCAAGTCTCTCTCGCCAAGCCAATAGCCATGATTGGCGTAGCGCGATCTAGACTTCCCACGCAAACGGATTAAAAACGTAGCCCTTGCCCCAGATAGTCTTGATGCATACCGGGTCCCGGGGGTTGTCATTGAGTTTGCCGCGCAACTTGCTGATGTAGACATCGACACTACGGTTGAACCCATCGAACGGGATCCCGCGAATACGGTTGAGGATGTCGTCGCGAGAAAGAAGCTTGCCCTCCGCACTGGCCAGCACCCACAGCAATTCGAACTCCATGGTGGTCAGGTTGATTTTTTCATCGGCCAGGCTGACCACCCGGCAACCGCGGTCGATCGATAACCGTCCGAACTCCAGGACATCGAGTGTCGTTGAGTTTTGTGCCAGCCGGCGTTGCAAGGCGCGTAGCCGAGCCAGCAACACAGAGGGTTTGAAAGGCTTGATCACATAATCGTCGGCACCGGACTCCAGGCCGAGAACATGGTCCCGGTCATCCCCTTTTGCGGTCAGGATGACGATGGGCGTATCGGACAGGTTGCGAATCTCGCGGCACACTTGCAGCCCACTCTGGCCTGGGAGCATCTGATCAAGCAGCACGACGTTCGGCTTGAACTCGATAAATGCCGCCAGCGCCTGGTCGCCCCGGTGAACCACCCGCACCTCAAAACCATGCCGGAGCAAAAACTCTGCGATCAGCGCCGCCAGCTTCCGATCGTCTTCAACGAGCAAGACATTAACGAGATCTAAGTTGTCCATAAAAACCGGGTAAGAGTCCTGATTAAAATACGGTTGTCCGCCTGGGCTATCGCTTCCATCCAGTGCATGCAGCCCACCACCCTTGGCTACCCGCTCCGAATTCGCGTCATCTGCGGCACCTTGCAGCCGAACCCGCCTTCCCTCTGACAGCGTTTCCGTTACTGCTCGGCATCGCAGCAGGTTTCGTACTCCGAGCCGCCGAAGGTCAGCGGGTGATGAACTCGATAAGCATTAGCCAGGCCTGGGAATCTGGCCTTGTCGACGCCTTTTTCAAATTATAATAACACGTGTTGCGTAAAATAAAGCGACTTGCTAGGATCCAGATCGCCAAGTGGCATTTCCTAGGAGGAAGCTCTCATGCAAGACTCTGTGCGCAAGGCGTTCCTGGAAGACGGGGCCGTCCTGATCAAAGGTTTTCTGAACGAAGAACAGTTGGCCCAGTGCCGGGCCGCCTACGACTGGGCTGTCGAGAATCACGGCCCGCATGCTTTCAGGATGTTCGACGGGACCGAGCAGCAATCGCATGTCGACAATGCCAACCCCAGGGCCAAGGCCCGGCTCGAGGAACTGGTCGCTTCCCTGCCCTTCGGCAAGCTGTTTGCGCAGCTCTGGGGCTCTGAACATGTCTGGTATTTCGCCGAGGAAGTGTTTCTCAAGGCGGGCGGCCGCGGCTCCCGTACGCTCTGGCACCAGGACACCTCCTATTTGCCTTGGGCTGGCCTGCATTGGGGCAATGCCTGGATCAGCTTCGAGTCGGTGCCCAAGCGCAATGCCCTGGAGATCGTCCGCGGCTCGCACAAAGGGCCGCGTTACGACGGCACCACCTTCCTCGATCCGAACGACCCGACCCAGCCCCTGCATGGCGGCAACGCACTGCCTCGGCTTCCCGATGTCGAGGCCCAGCGCAAGCAGGATCCCGACGCTTACGAAATCCTCTCCTGGGCGACCGAGCCTGGAGACATAGTCGTGCTCCATCCCGGCGCGCTGCACGGTGGTGCTCCGGTCGATGAGACCTTCCCGGATCGTCACACCTTTGTCTTCCGCTTCTTCGGCGACGACGCAACCTTCCGCCCGCTGCCGGAACACAGCGCTGCCGGTTATCCGCAGCAAGGCGTGCTCTTCACCCAGGAACTGGCAGACCTGAAGGCCGGGGATTCCTTTCGCCACACCACGTTCCGGCAAATCGCCTAAGCCTAATAAGGAGATCGTCCATGACCACCCAAGACTTGCGTCGACAGTCCATCAACCCTGGCCATACCCAGGCCATTTACGACAATTTTCACTTCTCCCAGGCGACCCGCGTGGGGAACATGATCTGGGTGTCCGGCCAGGTTGGCGTCGACGCGACCATGACTCCGGCCGAAGGCATCGAGGCACAAACGCACCTGGCGTTCCAGGCCTTGAGCGGCATTCTCGAGGAAGCGGGTGCAAGCCTGGCCGACGTGGTCGAGCTGATGACCTTCCATATCGATCTGCAGGGCGAGATCCATACGTTCGGACAGATCAAGGACAAGTACTTCCCCGATCGTTACCCATCCTGGAGCGCGGTTGGCGTCACGCAACTGGCCCTTCCCGCATTGCGCGTGGAAATACGCGCGGTGGCGGTCATCGGCTGCGGCCGGGATTGATCCGAGGGCGTCGACGCATACAGGCGCCTCAAGATTCCAAGGGGCTGCGAAGTATCTTCGCGCCCTTTCGAGGATGCTTATTGACAGGAACAAGGACTACAACATGGCAACACTGATCGTGAGTTATCCCGCTGCCAAAGGCGGGCGATTCGACCGGGATTACTATCTGGCAACCCACCTGCCACTGGCGCGCGCCGCCTGGAGCGAGTTCGGGCTGCAATCGGCAGAGGTGCTGTTTCCGGCAACCGGGCCAACGCCGCTGGTGGCCATGGTGATACTGCGCTTTCGCGAGCAGGCCGATATCAATGCCGCGCTGTCCTCGCCCGGGACTGCCAGGGTGATTGGCGATGTCGCCAACTTCACCGATATCACCCCGACGATCTTCCGCGCGGATGACGAATAGTCGGCGGACTCAAGCCCTGGCCGCTGCGCTGCTTTCCCATGTGCTTTCTGCGAGCAAATTCCCTATGCTGCTCCACAGCCAGAAGGCACCATTTTCAAACCGATGGTGCTCCAGATAATCGAGCCAGCGAAGTTGCCCATTTCCCATGCATGATTCTCACCTCTCCCCACCCAAGCCTGCCGTACGGCGCGGGCGCCCTGTTGGCAACCGCGACGAGAAAAGAACCGAGTTGCTCACAGCGGCGATCGCCGTGATCGCCCAGGAAGGCTACGCCGGCGCTTCGATGCGCAAAGTGGCGCAGCACGCCGGATGCACCACGGGTGCGGTGACCTACTACTTCGCCAACAAGGAAGAGATGGTCACGGCTGTCGCCCAGAGCCTGTTCGACCAGATCGACACCTTGCTGGAAGGCAGCCAGGAACAGGTCGACATCAAGTCACTCATCGAACAATGGCTGAACTGGATGCGCGTCGATGAACCAAATGGCTGGCTCGCCTGGTTCCAATTGCTGGCCCATGCCAGGCACGAACCAGCGTTCGCGAGCATCATCAAGCAACGCTACGCACTGTTCCGCCAGGTACTCACGTCGATGCTGGAGAAGGGACAGAAACAAGGCAAGATCCGCAGCGACATCGAAGCGGATCTGCTCGCCGATCAGATCAGCGCCATGAGCGACGGCTGGATGATGATGTTGCCGATCGAGCCCGAAAGGTTCACCCCCGCCAGAAGCCAGGCCCTGCTCGATGCGGTCATCACCCTGATCTCACCGGCGGCGCCATCGAACGGCAAGAGTCCCCGGAAGCAATGAGGCCGTAGCGTTGCCGGAATCGGTAACGGAGCTTCTTCAGAACCAGCACAAGGCCGGCACGCTTCCGGCCTTTTGCATGCTTTGCGCCGCGAAATAGCGCTGCCATCCAGGTCGTTGCGGCCCTCTCCTCCCCCCTTGCTCCATCACGCCTACTCAGGCAAGGCTTCAATAGCTCGACGCCCCCTGCCCTGTCCCTGATTCGCGGCGATTTTCCCCTTTGCCCGGATCAGATTATGCGCTATTTTGCATAACACCTGTTTTTAAAAATAAAACTCAGATCTGGCAGGGACAAACATGCATTCGACCGACAATGAATCACCCCTTCAATCACCGCAGCGACGCTTGCTGCTGCAAGCGCTTGGCAGCGCGGCAGTGGTTGGAGGGCTCGCGCTGAGCACGCGTGCCGCGGCGCAGGCGCTACAAGACAATCGCGACGGCATATTGGACGTAGCGATCATCGGTGGCGGCCTGGCGGGCCTGACTTCGGCACGGGACCTGCTCAGCGCCGGCTGCGAGTCTTTCGCCGTGCTTGAGGCCCGCGATCGCGTGGGCGGACGTACCTACAACCATGACCTCGGCCATGGCGTGGTCTCTGAAGCGGGCGGCCAGTGGATCGGGCCAGGACAAACAGCCATCGCCGACCTGGCACGCCAGCTTGAGGTCGGCACCTTCCCCACCTATTACCAAGGCAAAACCGTCTATCTGCTGGATGACACCAAGGTGGAAGAGGACGTGACCGACGGCCCGAACTCCAACACCGAGCTGGTCGGCAAGCTGAACGAGCTGGCCAGGGGCGTCCCCAGCAAAGCACCCTGGAAGGCAGCGGATGCCGCCGCCCTCGACAAACTTTCGGTTGGCGAGTGGCTGGTCAGGCAAGGCATCAGCAACCAGGACCAGATCGGATTCAACATGTCCGTGAGCCTGACCTTCGGCACCACCCCAGCCGGCATGGGACTGTTGCACTACCTGTCGATGATCAACTCTTCCGATTGCAGCCTGGAGAAACTCGAGGGGATAAAGGGCGGCGCCCAGGAGACACGTTTTGTTGGCGGCTCCCAGGTACTCAGCCTCAAGATGGCGCAAGCCCTGGGGGACAAGCTCAAGCTGTCTTGCCCGGTGCGCAAGATCGTCGGTTGGGACCGCGACGTCGTCGAACTGCATACGGACCGCGGTATCATCCGCGCCCGGCAGGTCATTGCGGCAGTCAACCCGGCCCTGTGCAACCAGATCACCTTCGACCCGCCCCTCCCCGCCGGGCGTGCACAGCTGCAGCGACTCTGGCCGGCCCACGCGCCCATGCGCAAGACCGTGCATGTCTATGAACGCCCCTTCTGGAGAGACAAGGGCCTGAACGGCCAGATCATCCAGGTCGAAGGGCCGCTGATCCTGGCCTATGACAATTCGCCCCCGGATGGCAGCCTCGGGGTCCTCAGCGGGTTCGTCAGGACCGGGCAACTGCCCCATGATCCGCAAGCCGCGCAGAGCACCTTGTCGGCGATCTACGCCCAGGCCCTGGGGGACGAAGCCTTGCACCCTGTCCAGTTCCACGACCAGGACTGGGGCAAGGTCGACCCCTGGACCCTCACCTGTATCTCGCCAATGCCGCCCGGTTTCTGGACGCAATGGGGCGAGCATCTGAACCCCGCGACCGGTCGCTTGATTTGGTCCGGCACTGAAACCGCGGATCTCTGGGCCGGCTCGATGGACGGCGCGGTCCGTGCCGGCCACCGGGCCGCGCTGGAAGCGCTCCAGGCCCTGGTCCAAGACCGGAGGAGCGCCTGATGAAACGAGCAATAGTGATCGGCACGGTGGTGGTGGCCACGGCGCTGGCTGGGGCTGGTGCGATCTACGGCCCGGAGCTGGTGGCCGGCTACCGCTTCATGAATACCCTCGACGAGCACAATGCCAGGTACCTGGCCAACGGCGGCGCCTGGCCGCAGCTTCAGGACACCTGCGCCCTGTGCCATGGCGCGAGGGGCCAGCCGGCAAACACCCGATATGCCTCCCTGGCTGGACAATCCGCAGCCTATATCGAGGCGCAGTTGCAGGCCTTCGCGCAAGGGCGCCGGCACAGTGCGCAAATGAGCCCGCTTGCGGCGAATCTGACGCAAGAGCAGATCAAGTTCCTGGCGGATTATTTCTCCCGGCAGACAGCCGGCCAGACCGAGGCCCCGGCAAGCGACCAGGCCCTCGAGCAACGCGGAAAGGCCAAGGTCGCCACCACTGGCTGCGTCGCCTGTCATGGTGAAAACCTCTCGGGCGGCCCGTTGGCGCCGCGGATCGCCGGCCAGGGGCCGCTCTACCTGACGGATCAGCTCACCGCCTTCAAACAGGGCCAGCGCAAGGACCCCACCCAGGCCATGAACGCCCTGGCCAGTGCGTTGTCGGAAGACGACATCAAGGCAGTGGCCCACTACCTGGGCACCCTGGCACCCACACCAGGCGCCAAGTAGTCCGCTGTGGGTGAGCGTGGGCAAGGATGCTTACCTCTCCTTGCCTTCCTCCCTGCCTTCCCTCCTCGACCTCCGCCCTGCCCTGACGTTCCTGCGGGCACAAAACATCATGGATATCCGCGTCCGACGTTGCCCCGAGGTCAGGCTCAGGTGGCTGCATGCGGACAGACGCGACCAGCTTCACATCCAACATGCTCGCGCCCCACGTGCCGCGGTGGGTCTGTCACACCGCGGCACGTGGGGCGCAATCAGGCCCGTTCTTGAAAAAACGACTCGTCAGCGTGGCTGCAGGAGCGGCATCGATTCCTTGGTGCGCTCCAGGGCGCCATAGGCGTAGTACATCAGGACCAACAGACAGGCCCAGCTAAGCAACGCCAGCACATAGAAGTTGAACAGCACGTTGGTCTCGTCCCCCGGGATCTTGTAGAAATCGTAGATGCAGGCAATCGTCTGCGCCGCCAGCATGCCGAGGAACAGGCCCAGCGCCAGGATGTGTTCCCCGGCACTCAGCAGACGCAGGACCAGGTAAACGAGGTAGAGGGAGAAGACAGTCCACATGACGACGTAGAAATACGCCAGGAACCCGCCCAGGGCATTGGCAGAGAGGACAAGAGCAAGGGTGACCAGCATACCGCCCGCGAACAGCATGACATCCTTGAAGACCGACGGTTTGTAATCATGGGTGACCGCCATGAAGCCAATGATGGTAATGACTGGAATTCCGACGCCCCTGGAAAACGCATCACAGAAATACGAAAACAAATAAGCCGTTTCCGATCCCAATGAAAAGTACAGCAAAGCATTGGTCGCCGAGAACGCAACGACCAGCCATTCCAGGCCAAGCAGATAGTTACGCTTGCGCAGGAGCTTGAGCCCATAAACCAGTCCCGCCGAAACCAATATGAAACAAGCGGCGCATATAACAATATTCCTGAGTTCCATGACACATACTCTCAATGTTTTTATTGATGTTCGATTCGTTGTTTTATTGCGCAGACAAACTTGTGAGATAGCTGGCAATGGCCTTGCGCTCGTCTGCTGACAAGGTCGCGGCAATGGCCCCCATTGCCCCGGTCAGGTCCTTTCGCCGGCCGTCGGCGAAGGCATCGAGCTGCACCCGGAGGTAGTCGGACCCTTGCCCGGCAAGACGCGGGAACTGTTCGCGGCCCATCAGGCGCTCGCCATGGCAGGCCACGCAGCCGCCTGCGGCGACCAGTTTCTGCCCCTTGTCCCGCAGGCCCGGGTCGGGCTGAAAGGACGAGTCGCGGCTCAAAGGCTGTTTGGCGTAGTAGTTGGCCAGTCGGTCGATCTCCTCCCGGCTCAGGGTCATCGCCAGCGGCGCCATGTTCGGGTTGATCCGCTGCCCGCTGGCGAAGTTGTGCAACTGCGCCGCCAGGTATGGGGCCGGCTGCCCCGCGAGGCTGGGGTAGCGCTGATGTTGCGAGCTGCCTTTGGTTCCATGGCAACCGGTACAGACGTCGGTCAGTTGCGGCCATGGGCCTCCGTCGGCCTCGTAGGCCTCGGTCGAGGCGCTGATGTAGTTCTGCAAACGATAGAGGTCGAGCAAATCCCGGCCATACAGGCCCAGCAGGACGGCAACGACTGCGATAATCCCCAGCACAATCTTTCTTTTCATCTTCGCCTCCTACGCCCGACGCAGGGCATTGAGCACCTGCAAGGCACTCTGATGGCCCGAGCGCACGGCCCCGTCCATGTAGCCCGCCCAGATATCGGCGGTCTCCGTACCCGACCAGAAGAGATTGCCGCAGGGAGGACGCAGGGCCTCGCCATGGGTACTCCAGAAACCAGGCGGAATGGGGGAAACGCAGGTGAGGGTCCAGGGGGCGGCCTGTCCCCAGTCATGCTCGCGATACGACACCGGCTTCAACGCCTCGTCGCCCAGTGCTCTGGCGTAAATCTGGGCCAGCACGCGCTGTGCTTCCTTCAGGTCGGAGGACACCATGGCGTTGGTGACGAAGGCATTGATCACGCCGATTTCGCCCCCCGGCGGGGAGTTGTCGTAGGCCCAGATGACGGGGCCGCCCGCCTGTATGACATGCCCGTTCAAGCCTTTTTCCCGCCAGAATGGACGGGAATAGACCATGGACGTCTTGCGCGCCGGGGAGTGGGCGGGCCAGGCACGTTGCAGCGCCGCGCGCCCTTCGGGCAGCGGCGGATCGAACCGGAGCTGATGGCACAATGCGGGGTGGATGGCCATGATCACCCGGCGAGCACGGATCTCCCCCTGATCCGTTTGCAACCGGACGACTTCGCGGTCCCAGTCGGAAACCTGCCGGACCGGGCACGACAAGCGCAGCCGGTCACCCAGTTGCTGCGCCATCTTGATGCAGAGAATCTGCGAACCACCGACAAGCCGGGTGCCCTGGGCGCTGTCCTTGATCGAGTCGAGCTGCATGTACTCACAGTTGGCCGAGTTGATCATCGACAGGAAATGCAGGAACCCCATCTTCGCCGGCGCCACGCCGCAGGTCAGGAGGAAGCTGGCATTCCACCCAGCCCGGTCCTCGGGCTTGATGGCCTGCCTGGACAGCCAGTCGCCTGCAGAAAGCTTGTCCAGCTCGGCCACCTTCGAAGACTTCCAGGGCGCGCCGCAAGGCACGTCGCGTGACAGTTCGCTGAGCTTCGCCGCGAGCGTCTCATCGGTGCCGAAGGTGCCCTTCAGGTCGATCTCGACCCGCCCGTCGCCGCCAAGAATGACCGTGCTGCCCTCGTAATAGGTGGGGAAGGTACCCACCTCCAGTTCGCGGGCAAGGTCCGCCACGGCGGTCTGTCCAGGCCCGATCCACTGGCCGCCGGCTTCGGACACATAACCCGAGCCCAGATCGTGATTGAGGGTTCGGCCCCCTACCCGATCCCTGGCCTCGAGGACCACGAATGAGCGGCAACCTGCCTGTTGCAGGTCGCGGGCGGCGGTCAGGCCGGCCAGCCCGGCGCCGATGATGACGACGTCCAGAACATCTCCCCTGTCAGTGGCGGAGTCTGTTTTTCCTGGCCCTTCAGCGGCATTTGCCAGCCCCGCTTTCAGGCCGAGGCTTCCTACCGCTGCCGAGGCGCCGGCAAACTTGAGCAGTTGCCTTCGTCTTAAATCGAGCGGAGTGTCAGGGGTGGGCTTCTTGTTCATACAGGGTGCCTCACGTATTTTTTATTAAAGTAATCACTCTTTGATGAGTGTCATTTCGGCAATAGAAGAGTGACAGCGGCGTTGTACCCGACAGCAACTTTCAGTTCGCCAGAACACAACGGGCGAAGTCATCAAGTTTAAAAACCAGGGTGCGCAGCCAAGTGCATCAAGTTGTTGTTATATGTCCAGCCATCTGTCGAATCTTGAACATCGACAAGTCTGTTAGTTACTGATTGGAAACACGGCGTGCTTTGCGATTGACGTGCTCGTCCATCCTGTGCACCAGGCCCAGCGCCAGGTTGACGGCGCACCACTGCAACGGCTCGGGCAGCGTCGAGGGGGTCTTGTGGCGCAGGGCCGCGAGCAACGGATGCTCGATGCCGCCAATTCGCTCGGCCAGCAGGTGGCCCATGAGTGATTGGGTGGCGACGCCATGCCCGGAGCACCCGGCGGTGTAGAGAATATTGCCCTGCTCTCCCGTTTCACCGACTACCGGCAGTGCGTCGTAGGCAAGGCTGATGTAGCCACTCCAGCATGACTGGATACCCAGGCCGCGCAAGGTCGGGAAGCGGTCTTCGAGTGCTGTTGCCAGTTCGTGATAAGCAACATTGTCCGGCACATTCGGTGTCTGGGATCCATACACATAGCTGAGTCGCTTGGTCGTGACAACCAGCGTATTGCGAGCGGTCAGACGATGACTTTCCATGGTCCAGTGAGGCGTCACCAGACCTTCGCGGCCTGGCCAGCCCAACGAGGCCAGCTGCGCGGGGGACAGCGGCTGGGTCTCGATCGCCGACACCCGCAACGGCACCACTTTGTCGCGCAGCAGGCCAAGCTGCGGTGTATAGGCATTGGTGGCGAGCACCAGATGCGGGGCGCTGGCACTGCCCCGCGCGGTGTTGCACTGGATGATCGGGCCTTCGCTGTAGGACAGCAGCTCAGTGTTCTCATAAATCTTCACACCGGCCTGAAGCGCCGCGCGACGCAGTCCCATCACGTACTTGCCGGGGTCCAGCGTACCGCCGTGTCGCTGCAGGCAGCCAAAGAGAAACGCCGGGGGTATGCCACGAGCGCGCATCTCGGCCTGGTCGAGGAAGCACGCGGACGAGCCCAGCTCGAGACCGATCTGCATGCTCTCGCGCAACTTCTTTTCCTGTGAGGGATGAACCGCCGCCCGAATGATCCCGGAGGCGTTGTAGTCGCAGTCGATACCGAGTTCGCGCAGCCTTCTTTCCACGTAGGCAACGCCCTCGTCATAGAAGGCGACGACTTTCTTCGCCTTCTCATGACCTACGCGCTTGAGGAACATCTCGAATTCGATCCCCAGGCTACCGGCGAGATAACCCGCATTACGGCCACTGGCGCCAAAACCGGCGCACTCTCGCTCGAGAACGATCACCCTGGCGCCAAGGGCGGTAAGCTCCAGCGCGGTGGACAGGCCGGCGAAGCCGGCGCCGACCACGATGACGTCGGCGCTGACATTACCCTCCAGTTCCGGTTGCAGATCGTCCGGTCGCTCCATCCACCCGCCGAGACTGCGAAACTGCCCCGGGCCAGAGGTGGCCTTGATTTCATCGCCCCGACGGGTCGTGGACATGGACTGTTCTCCTATCGACTCAAGATGTGAATGGCGACGGCAGCTTCCTCGACACCCAGAAGCCCGCCACCGTTTTCCTGGATTGCATGACGCGCGCCCTCGACCTGACGCGCACCCGCCTCGCCCCGCAACTGGGTAGTCAGCTCATACAACTGGCCGATGCCCGTGGCGCCCAGTGGGTGGCCCTTGGATTCCAGCCCGCCAGAGGGATTGATCGGGATCCGCCCGCCCACGGTGAAGTCACCGCGCTCGGCGCACACACCACCCTGCCCCAGGGGCGCCAGTCCAAGGTTTTCCGACTGGATGATCTCGCCCATCGCCGAGGCGTCATGCACCTCGGCGACGTGCATGTCCTGCGGCCCCAGGCCGGCGATCTCATAGGCCTGGCGGGCGGCAAGGAGGCTGACATGCTTCTCCGGCTCGCTCAGGCCCCGCAGGGTGAAGCTGCGGATCACGCTGGCGGCGATCCGCACGCAGCGCTTGGGATCGGCACCGATGCGCTTGAGGCCCGCCTCCGTGCAGAGGATGGCGGCCGCCGCGCCGTCGGACAGCGGCGCGCACATCGGCAAGGTGATCGGATACGTGATGGGCGGCGCGGCCAGCACCTCCTCGATGCTGAAGGTCTTGCGGAACTGGGAATAAGGGTTGTGTACCGAATGCTGGTGGTTCTTGGCGCACACCGCTGCGATCTGCCGCTGGGTGGTGCCGTAGGTCTTCATGTGCCAACGGCACATGGCCGCATAGATGGCCATGAACTTGCTGTATGGACGATCGGACTCCGACCCGGCCGGGGGGACGATGCCCTCTCCCATTTTCACCAGGATCTCGTAGTTCTCCTCGGCGGTGGAAACGTCCCAGCCCGTCTCGAACAGTGACAGGGCCTTGAGCTTGTCCGGTACGTTCATCTTTTCGACGCCCAGCGCCAGCGCCACGTCGGTGGCGCCGGCGCGCAGGCTCTGCACCGCCAGGTGCACCGCGGTACTGCCAGAAGCGCAGGCGTTCTCGACGTTATAGACCGGCACCCCTTCGATGCCGATCTTGCTGCATACCACCTGCCCCGGGATGGAAAACTGGCCTTGCAACGGGCCGTTGGTGATGCCGGCGTAGAAAACGGCGCCGATGTCCGAACGCTGTGCGTTGGCATCCGCCAGCGCGCCCTGCAGAGCTTCCAGGGCCAGGTTCTGCAGGCTGCGTTCCGGATGCCGCCCGAACTGGGTCATGGCGATGCCGGCAATATAAATGGGTTCCATCAGATAACTCCTCGACTTCAGATCTGACGATCGACGCTTTGCCAGTAATGGGCACGCAGATCCTTCTTCAATACCTTGCCGACCGGACTCCGTGGCAGCGCATCGATGAAATCCACGCTCTTGGGAGCCTTGACCGAACCAAGCCTGGCCTTGCACAGGCTGATCAGTTCTTCGGCACTGACGCTTTGGCCGGAACTCAACTCGACCACCGCCTTGACGCTCTCGCCCCAGGTTGCGTCCGGCACGCCGATCACCGCGCAGTCCTGCACCGCCGGGTGGGCCCAGAGCACCTGCTCGACCTCGCTCGGATAGACGTTGAAGCCACCCGAGATGATCATGTCCTTCTTGCGATCGGTGATGTGCAGGTAGCCATTGGCGTCGAGGTGGCCGATATCGCCGGTGTGCAGCCAGCCATCGATGATGGTTTCGGCGGTCTTTTCCGGGGCCTTGTAGTACCCCTTCATCACCAGGTCGCCGCGCACGCAGATCTCGCCGGTTTCGCCCTGGGCCAGGATCTTGCCCGCGTCGTCGATGATCTCGACCCGGATCAGCGGATTGGGACGCCCCACCGAAGACAGCCGCTCGTCCGACGCCAGCTGGCCGCCATACAGGTGCTCGCTCGGCGGCAGGTTGGAAATCGATGCCGGCGCTTCGGTCTGGCCGTAGCCACCCGCCATCACCGGACCGAAGGTCTCGATCGCTTGCTTGAGCTTCTCCACCGACATCGGCGCCGCGCCGTAGAGGAAGTATTTCAGCGAGCTGAAATCGACCTTCTGCGCCAGATCGGGCACATCCAGCAGGCGATAGATGACCGTGGGCGGCAGGAAGGTCTCGGTGACCTTGTACTTGGGAATCATCGCCAGCATCAGCGCCGGATCCGGCTTGGTGATCACCACCACGGTGCCGCCCCGCGCGGAACACGGCAGGGACAGCGTGCCGGCGGTATGGGTCATCGGCGCCGCCGCCAGGTTGACGGGACGATGCTCGTCTTCATAAGGGAAGTTGATCATGAAGTGGGCACAGAACGTCTGCACGCTCCGATGGGTGTTCATCACCCCCTTCGGCATCCCCGTGGTTCCCCCCGTGGGCGAGATCGCCATCACGTCGTCCATGTCATAGTCGACCTGGGGCACGCTGCTCGGCTGGGCATCGCTCCAGGCCGAAAGAGAAGTCGCGCCAGGCAGGTCGCCGTCGAGGCAGATCCACAACCTGATCTTCGGCAGGCTCGCGCGCAGCGAGTCGATGACCGCGGCAAACTCCTTCTGGAAGAACAACACCTCACAGTCGAACGCATCGAGCACGTAGCGGTTCTCTTCGGCGCTGTTGCGCGCGCCGACGGGAATCCAGCACAGGTTGGCGCGCCAGAGTCCCAGCGTGCAGGTCCAGCCCACCACATCGTTGGTTGACCAGATCGCCCCCTTGGTGCCCTTGGGCAAACCCTCGGCCAACAGGGCGTTGGCGATACGGCATGACCGATCGCGGACTTCGGTGAACGTAAACACCCGATCGTCCTGGATATAAGCCGCGCCCTGCGGATTGATCCGCCAGCCACGGTCGAAGAAATCAATAATCGCCATGTCTGTCACTTCAGAGTTGGGTGATGGTTGCGCGGGCCAGGCCACGCTGCTCGAGGAAACCCAGCAGGTAGCGATGGCCGAAAGCCTTCGAGGCCGAGGCAAAACCGACCTTGGCGGTGTCGTTGTCCAGCAGCTTGGTCACTGCCGCGGCATGCAGGGCGCCGGTGGCGATGTAGGGGGTGATGCCGTGCACGGTGGCACGCACCGCCGTCAACTGACCGCGGCCGATGGCGAAGTCCACGGTGCGCTGCAAGGTGCCGCGTTCACGAGGGGGCATGCTCGGCGTTGTCGAACTCACCAGGCTCTGGATGACGGCGTCCTGTTGTTCCTTGGGCAAGTGTTTGTATTCAGCGTCCCACTTCTCGTTCAGTCCATGGACGACTTTCATCACCGGGTTGTCGTAGAAACCGACACAGGACATGCAGCTGCGAACGCGTGCGTCGCGCTCGAAGTACACGGGCAGCGAAGTGCCGCCCCAGGGCAGGCAGAACACCGACTCCATGAGGTCGGGCGAAACGACATTGAAGCTGGCATTGGGGGCGTACATGACCAGCTCTTTCTCCCACAGGTAAAAGGAGTCATGGCGGCAGCCCTCGAAAATCGTGGCGGTCGATCCCACGGTGACACCGGCACCACGGCCACGAGGCCCGCGGGTCAGGGTCGCGGTTTCCAGGGAGTCGACCCCCGGGGTTTCCAGCGCCAGTTCGGCGGCAATTTCAGCGAAGGTGTACATGTAGGCAAGAGAGGGAGAAAGCAGCAGCCCGGCCTGACGGAATTTTTCGCCGAACTGATCGCGCAGGGCAAGGATATGCTGCTGCTCGCCGGCCGGATCCAGGTAGTGGCAGCCGGCATTCAACGCCGCCTCGACGGCCGTCAACCCGAAATTGACGAATGGGCCGACCGTGTTGCAGACCACGCGCGCGCCCTTGAACACGGCGCTCAGAGCCTGGACTTCGTGCGGGCACTCGAGGATTTCGTAAGTGGCCGACTCCAGTCCGACGACACGTTGCGCCATCATTTCCTGGGCACGGCTGGCGTTACGTGCGACCGCGGTAAACGGAATGTTCTGGTCGATCAACCAGTCCATCATCAACATGCCGGTGTAACCACTGGCGCCATAGACAACGACAGGATATTTAGCCATTGGAGTGTTCCTCATTGTTGTTATTGGATGAGTGTTGCCGGGTGATCCTTCAGGATCAGTTGTTCGCCCAGCCTTCGGCGTAGAGCTGCTGGGCCAGCAGCCCCAGGCGCATGGTCAGGACACGGTTCTCGCCGTCCTCGATCAGCGCGGACTGTGTGTCGCGCAACAATTTCTCGATCGGGTATTCACGGGTGGTGCCGTTACCGCCGAACAGGCGGAAGGCTTCCTCGACCACGGCCATCGCTTCTTCGGTCACCGTGACTTTGGCGGAGGCAGTGGCGTAAGGGTGGGTCTGCGGTGACAGGCGCGCGAAGCTCAGCGAACGCCGGGCGACTGCGCGGGCGATTTCGACCCGGCGCAGCATTTCGCCGAGGCGCAGGCGGGTCATCTGGTGGTCGATCAACATCCGCCCGCCCTGCCGGCGCTCGTGGCAGTACTGCAGCGCATATTCGAAGGCCGCCCGGGCGACGCCGGTGAACACCTGGCTCATGTGCGTACCGGCATAGGACCAGGAGGAGCTGACGGCACCGTAATAAGCATCGCGCTCGGCGATGGCGTAGCGCCGGGGCACCCGTACGCTGTCGAAATAGATCTCGCCCTGGGGCAGAGAGCGCTGACCGATCTTGTCCAGCGGCTTACCCTTGGACACGCCTTTGAGATCCAGCGGGATGATGACGGCAATGCCATGGGGCAAGCCGTCACGGTCGTAGAAACCATCCCCGTAATCGGCGCACATCAAGCCGAAAGCCACCTGCGCCACCGCACCGTTGGAGACCCAGGCCGAACTCTGGCCGTTGATGATGATCTCGTCGCCGACCACCTTGGCGGTCAGGTTGCCGATATTGGCCTGCTGCCCCGCGGGCCAGTCGCGCGCTATATCGAAGAGTTGGTTGTCACTGCCGCGATCGGGCTGGGTGGCCATCCAGCAGCCGATCCGCCCCTGGCAAAGCTCTATCAGTTCGGTATTACCGGCGGCGACGGCCATCTGCAGCGGAAAGCCGGCGCAGCCGAGAGAAACCGCCAGGCCGGCATCGCCCCAGCCGAGTTCTTCGCCGATCAGCGACTCGATCCGCACCGCCATCTCCGGCGGCAGCTCCGCCAGCAATGCCGGGTCGAGCCCCAGCTTGGCGAACTCGCCGAACAACGAATAGTAAGGCGAGCCTGGGGCGACGACTTCCTCGGAACTCATGCGATCGAGCTCGCGACCCAGCGGCCGCAAGACGTCCTTGGCAAAACGATGCACGGAAGCCTGGATCGCAGCTTCTTCCTCGCTCAGCGGGGGTTCGAAACCGGACAGCCCGGCAGCGGGCAAGGTCAGGGTGGGCTTGAGCGAGATCATCAGAGCACCTCCAGCGAGAACGTGTTGCGAGCCGCCGCGCGACGCGCGCCGGGACGATCGAAGCCGAGCGATCCGCCGGGAAGTGCTCCCGAGCGCGATCCAGTGATGAGAGCTTTCATGTGCAACCTCCTGCGTCTTGTTATTTGAGATCGACTCTAACAAGGTGATTTATTTAACGCAACATGCGTTACGTAAATTAATCGCGGGGGCATGAACGGGCAATCTACAAGCGCGAAATGTCCACGAAAGCAGACCGGAAAAAGAGCCTGGGCCCTCGTCGACACAGGCAGAAAAGCCCTACCTGGCAAGGCTTAAAAAGAAGGGGCCACGCTTGGAGTGGAGTACTGCACGGGCCCCTTAAAGGATGAAGATCAGGACCTGGCTCGACGCCTGAAGCGCCGCGCCGGTCCACCTGGAACAGGTACCGCGGACTCACTCACTCGGGTGCATCGTCCCCTCCTCCTGGCCTTGCATGGACACCACACCCCGTCGCGAAAACAGGATGGGCGAGCCGTTGCCGTTCAACAGCGCAGCCGTCAGCGAAACACCCTCGGCACTCTGCTGTTCCTGGAAGTTCAGCCCGCCGTCGCTGCTGCTCACCATCAGCCCATCAAGGCCGACCACGACGACCTGCTGCCCCGCTACCGCGATGCCGGTTACCGAGCTCTTGCTCTTCAGGGGTACGCGTTTCCAGCTCAGTCCGTCCGCGGAGCCATGCAACAGCGTGCCCCGCTGGCCGCCGACCAGCAGCGACCCATCGGCCAGCACCGCTCCCGTCCAGAGGGTGCCGGCATAACCGCTATCCAGGTAGCGCCAGTGCTTGCCCTGGTCATCGGAGCGCAGCACCTGGCCGCGCTCGGCGGTGGCGTACAGGCGCCCCTGGTGGTCGGCGAAAAGCCCCATCAGGTTCAGATCGGCGCGACTCGCTCCAGGCGGTGCCTGCAGCTTCTGCTCACTCCAGTTGAGGCCGCCGTCGTCGGTGGTCAGCACCTGCGACCACAGGCCCACGGCGACGCCCTGCCTGGGATTGAAGAAATGCACGGCAAACAACGGCCGATCCTCGGCGCTGGACAGCCGCTGCAGCTGCCAGCTGTCACCGCCGTCGGTGCTGGCGAGGATCGCGCCCCAGTGGCCGACCGCCCATCCCTGCCTGGCGTCGATGAACGAGACACCGGTCAGGGGCGTGGACAGCGGCACGGCCGCCGCCTGATGAAAGCTGTGGCCCTTGTCGTCGGACAGCAACACCGTGCCATGGTCGCCAACGGCGACCAGGCGTTCCTGGGCCCAGCTGGCACCCAGCATGGTGGCCGCCGTGGCGTTGGCTGTCCGGGTCGCCGGTACTGGCTGTACCGGTGCGGCTTGCACTGTGGCCAGCGGTAGCGCGCTGGCGAACAGGGTCGCCATGAGGCAAATCAGGTTTCGCATAGTGCTCTCCTCAGTGCGCCAGGGCGCCGATCATGCGCACGGGGCGCCGGCGCGGAAATACCCGCTCGAGCCAGACGGCGAACGCTGGCAGCACGGTCATGGCCATGACCATGTTGACCAGGAACATGAAGGCCAGCAGCTTGCCCATGTCGGCCTGGAACTTGAGGTCGGAAAACGCCCAGGTCGCCACCCCCACTGCCAGGGTGATCGCAGTGAAGATGGTCGCCACCCCGACCTCCAGCAACGCATGCTCGACCGCCTTGGTGATCGGCTGGCCGAGGGCCTGGTGCAGTTGCAGGCGGTTGTAGATGTAGAAGGCGTAATCCACGCCGATGCCGACGGCCAATACCATCACCGGCAAGGTCGCGATGGTCAGGCCGATCTGCAGCTCCTTCATGAACCAGTAGCCGATGAAGGTGCCCAGGGTCAGGGGCAGGCAGCACACCAGGACCGCGCGCCAGTCGCGGTAGACGACAAACACCAGCAGAGCGATGGCGCCATAGACGTACAGCATCATCGGCAGCTCGCTGCGCTCCACTTCCTCGTTGATCGCGGCAATCACCCCGGCGTTGCCGGACGCCAGGCGCACGCTCACGCCAGGCTGCTTGAACTCGGCACGGAACGCTTTGGCGGCGGCGATCACCCGGTGGATGGTCGTGGCCTTGTGGTCCGCCAGGAATAGGTGCACGGCGGTCATGCTGCAATCGGGGCGCATCATCCCGGGGACACGGGCCACCTCGGCTGCCATCGATGAGTAGTTCGCCGGGTCGATGGGCACCGCGTTCATTTTCGGATTGCCCTCGTTATAGCCCTCGTTGAACTGGCGCATGCTGTTGGAGAACGAGGTCACTGACAGCACCCCGGGCACGCCCTGCATGGCCCAGACAAAACGATCCTGATATTGGCCCAGGGCAACGTCTTCGCAGGCGTCCGCCGGGCTTGCGCCGGACGTGTCGGGAACGACCTCGAAGACCACGCTGAGCCAGTCCAGGCCGATGTCGTAGTTGCTGGCGATGGCCACCGCATCGCGATTGAAGCGGGCTTCCTCGCGTAACTCCGGGGCCCCGGCCTGCAGGGAGCCGACGACCCGGTCATGGCTCTGCCAGGCCGCCGTGAGAAAGATCAGCAAGGCCATGCCCAGCACCCAGCGCACGTTGTGCCATTCGGCCAGTCGGGCAAAGCCTCGCAACCAGCGGGCCCGGCGCTGGCGGGAAAGCTCCTCGGCGGCGGCATAACCGCCGTCGACCCGCAACATCGAGGCCACCACCGGCAGCATCACCAGGTTGGTGATGATCTTGTAGGCCACCCCAAGCGACGCAGTGATCGCCAGCTCGCGGACCATCGGGATCGGGATGAGCAGCAGGGTCACGAAGGACACGAACGCCGTCACCAGGGCCAGCGTGCCAGGGATCAGCAAACCGCGGAAGCTGGCACGCGCCGCGCTCTCGATGGACTTGCCGCAGGCGATTTCGCGGACGATGAAGTTGATCTGCTGCACGCCATGGGACACGCCGATGGCGAATACCAGGAACGGCACCAGCACCGCCAGCGGGTCGAGACCGTAACCGAGCAGGCGCAGGCTGCCGAACTGCCAGACCAGCGACACCAGCGAACAGCCCAGGGCCAACAGGGTGAAACGCAGCGAGTGGCAGTACCAGTAGACCGCGAGTGCCGTCAGCAGCAGGGCCAGCAGACAGAACTCCAGTACCGCCGAAGCCCCGTCGGCGATATCGCCGATTTGCTTGGCGAAACCGATGATCTGGATGTCGAAGTTGCCGTCCTCGAATTTCTCGCGGATCTGCTGCTCCAGCACCCGGTTGTAGGCCACATAGTCCAGGCGCTCGCCGTTGGCATCGAACTCATTGAGATCGACGGTGATCATCGCGCTGCTCTGGTCACGGGCGACCAGGGTACCGATGAAGCCGCCCTGGGCCGCTGAGTCGGCGATCATCGCAATGCTCGCCTCATCGAGGTTTTCCGGGGTAACCGTGCCCGGCACCAGCGGATCGGCCCGGAAACCTTCTTCGGTGATCTCGTTGACGAAGGCATTGGGTGTCCACAACGAGCGCACGCTGCTGCGCGAGACATTGGGCAGGAAGATTAGCGCCTGGGTGACATCGTACAGGCGCTTGAGTCCCTCCTTGCTCCAGATCGTGCCCTGGCGTGCCTTGACCACCACCGTCAGGCGGTTGGCCCCCAGCAGGTCGTTGCGATAGGCCTCGAAGGTCTCGATGTATTCGTGACCGATCGGCAGTTGTTTCTCGAAGCCGGCCTCCATGCGCAACTGCACGGCGAACCAGGCCATGGCCAGGGTGAAGACACCCAGGCTCACCAGCGTCAGCAGCCGATGGGCAAACAACCACTGCTCGATGCGTGGCAGCACGCCACGCACCTTTTTCTCCGACATCTTTACGGAACTGTTCACTGCACGCCTCACAGGGTTCGGGAAACCACAAGACCGACGTAGTCGCGGTCACGCAACAGTTGGTCGTAGGGAGTCTTGCCCCCCGAGAACTTCGCGTAGTTGAAGGAAACCTGCCAACTCGCCGGGTTGCGCACGAAGTTGAGGTACAGGTTCATGCTGCTGGCATCCTCGGTGAAGGTCGCCGACAGGTTGGGCGTGCGGCCCTTGAGCGACTGCGAATAGAACACCCCCGGCGTGACCTGCCAGCCCGGGATCAGCGTGTTGTCGTAGGTCAGGCTGAAGTCGAGGCTTATCCCCGAAGAGGTCTTGTTGCCCTTGGCCGTCGGCGCCGTGGCCGGATCCAGCTGCCAGGTGTTCAAGCCGGCGGAGATCGGTTCGCCGTTGTAGTTGTCATGCAAGCCCGGGTATTTGACGACGACCAGTTCGGTCAGCAGCGTGCCGGTGCTGGCGCCGGTGAAGTCGAGCAGTCTCGGCGAGTTGGACGGGGTCAGGCTGTAGATGCCGGTCAGGTGCCACTGGAACTTCTTCTCATCCTTCCAGCATTTGCCACCGTTGCTGGTGCAGGCATCGATCACCGGGTTGAGCGGTACCGCATCCTTGGGGCGGTATGACAGCTCGGTGCCCACGGCCCAGTCGCCGATCGGCATGTTGGCGCTAATGCCATAGAGTATGCGGTCTTCCGGGTACTCCCACTTCTGCGCCAGGGCGAAGGTGTCCGGGTCCAGCACCTGCATGGTCAGGGACGGCAGCTTGTCGTGATAACGCATCACATAGAGGCCGAGGTTCAGGTCGCTGTCCTGGGGCTGCCAGCGCAGCGAGATACCCCACTGGCCGCTGTCGCGGGCGTCCTTTTCCTCGTACCCATAAGCCCCCCTGCCCTCGCCCAGCGCATGGGTGGTGGACCAGTAGCTGCCCACGGGCGGCATCTCGCTCTTGTTCCAGCCGAACTGCCAGTAAGCCTCGATGTTGACGCCAGCCCCCAGACCCGAAGCGAGGCTCAGCATCGGCGCTGGCAACAAGGCTTCCTTGAGCTGGGTGCCCGGCCGCGACAGGGCCATGACATCGTAGGAGTTGGTGTTGTTGATGCCGCCGGCGGCAAACAGGCTCTCGCCCCAGTTGATCACCTGGTTGCCGAGCCTGGCCCGGACGTGCTGCTCGCCGACGTCGAAGCTCTTGCTCACCCAAAGGTCCAGCAGGCGGGCCTTGAACTTGAGATCGTCGCGGGCGCTGCTGGTGAGGCCGTCGCTGCCCACGCTCTCCGGGCTGGTGGCCGACAACGCACCGCTGGTGTCGGTCGCGGCGAAGTCACGGATCCAGCTGCCGCGCGCCATGAAGGTGTAGTCCTCGGGGAACTTCAGCAGCAGCTCATGGGTGCCCTTGAGGTAGTTGGTGAACAGGTCGCCCTTGTCGTAGTTCATGTTGCCCTGGTCGCCGATGCCCGCGCTGGGCGACAGGCAACCGCTGGGCGGATGGTGTCCGCTGGCGCCACTGGTGATCAGGTTGCAGCCTGGGGACTCGGTACGCAGGCCCATGCCCATGGCGATGGTGGAGTCGAACGAGCCCCGGATGTTTTCGGTTTCAAACGTGAACCCCATCGCCAGAGGGGTTGCACACGCAATGACAAGACCTGAGGCTTTGGTAATTATTCTTTTCATGTCAGTTCTCGATAGGCCGCGGTTAGCGTTCGCTGGTGGCGCGCAGATTGTCGGAGGTATAGAAGTCACGCTTGAGTCGCGGGTTGCCGGTACTTTCGGTGAGCCAGCGGTGGTCGTTCTTGCCCACGCCTATGGAGGTCATGTCGTACAGGTAGCGACCGTCGACCAGGTTGTATTGCGCCTGGGCTTCCATGTCGCAGGTACCGGTCTCGTAGACAGGAATGGTGTAGCCTTCACGGACTTTCCAGATTTGCCCCTGCTTGTCGTAATCGACTGCCATCAGGGCGTTCCAGCTGTCCTCATCGATATAGAACAGGCGCTTCGGTGCCTGGTGGCGCATGCCCGGACGCACGGTGGCCTCGACCACCCAGACGCGATGCAATTCATAGCGGCGGGATTCGGGGGCGATGTAATCACGCTTGGCCACATCCTCGATTTTCGCCAAGTTGTCGTAGGGGCCGAAGGCGTTGTAAGGCACCAGCAACTCCTGCTTGCCGACCAGCTTCCAGTCGAAGCGATCCATCGGCCCGAAGAACACGTTCGACTCATCGATGGTGTACTGGTTGTCCAGGCCGATTTGCGGCGCGTCATAGGAATAGGCCGGCATGCGACGCACACGGCGCTGACCGGGGAAGTAATAGAAGGTGCTGGCCTGCTCGCCGGCCTTGGTCGTCACCACGCCGGCCTGCCCGGCAAGGGCGGCGGGATCGTAGTAGGAGAAGTAGGTGGCGACTTCCAGGCGATCGACCGAAGAGAACAACGCGCTGCCCTTTTCTCCCCACGGCGTATACATGAACCAGTCGGTCGAGGTACGCAGCCAGTCCTCACTGCCTTTGCGTGGCGAGATGCCGGAAACGGTCTTGGACATTTCAAAGCCAACGCCCCGGTAACGCATCTTCATGTTCCACATCACCTCGGCGCCGTTGCTCGGGAACGGGAACGGAATGCCGGGTACGTAGGCTTCCTGCAGTGCCAGGCCATCGGCGTCCAGCTTGGCGAAGCCGACATTCTTCTTGGTGTTGTCCGCGACGAAATCCGGTACGCCGCAGCTGCGACGGGTCGGGTACACGTCCATGCGATAACCCGGGATCTTCTTGAACAGTTCCACCTGGCCAGGAGAGAGCTTGCTCGCGTATTTCGCGACATTGCTCGAATCGATGCTGAAGAGTGGCTTGTCGCCCTTGAACTTCCAGTGTTGGCCCCGCGGCTGGCCATGGCTCCAGCCAACCGCCTGCGGGCCCGGCGCCGTCCAGGCCGGAATCACCCCATCGGCGCTGGCCGCGACCTCCCCACCCAAGGGCGTCAGCTTGCTGCCCAGTGACGCCGGATCCTTGTCCGCTGCCTGAGCGCTGCACATGACAGCCGATACGGCCAATGCCAGGATCAGTTGTCTGGTTCCACCACCGATGGAAATCCCGGCGCCCGGGTACTCAATCACGTCTTTCATTGGAAGATCCTCATGGGCCTCGAGCGGCAGCGTGCGCTCCGGGAAAGCCGCAACACGTTGCCTGGGTTAATCTAGTCAACTGACTTGATCAAATGACCAAGTCCATTGATCAAGAGGCAAACCTGATGCCAAGATTCCATGGCTTTGGATTTCTCTTTTTGTATCAAGTGTTTAAGTTCGGGCAATGGATTCGGCGGACGAAATGCTGTCCTGCCCTGCCGCGGTTTGTTTCGTCGGATCGCACCATAATGGGAATTCACGAAACACTTGTTACCTAAATTAGTTCAAACAGGTATACACATCACTGTGATGCTCCGCAGGCCCTGACGCGCTCGGAGCGCTTGCTGTAGCATCCGCCAGCACTGACACCGCCAAAGCCGCAGGTACGGCGCGAGCGCACTAGGGGAGATTGCTGATCCATGGCCAGAATGGGCGCTGAATTACGCAGGCAGGATTTCGTCGAGGCGACGGTCAAGGTCATTGCCGAACACGGGGTCGCCAATGCAACCACGCGGCGCATCGCCGCTGCCGCCGGCTGCCCGCTGGCGTCGCTGCACTACGTGTTCCATACCAAGGACGACCTCTTCTATGCGGTCTATGAGTCGCTTTTCGATCTGCCCCATCAAGCCCTGGAACACGTACCCACGGGTACCACGGCCGCGGAAAAGGCTGCCGAGGTACTTCGCCAATTGATTGCCTGGCTTACCAGCCACCCCGACGTGGCCAGGGCGCAAACCGAGCTGTTTTTCTGGGCGATGCGCAACAATCCCGAGCTGGCGAACAAGATCTACTCGGTTGCTATAGAAGCAACGGAGCAGGCCCTGGAGCGCGCCATGGGGGCGCAGCTCGAAAAGCCCTTTCTACAGGCCGCAAGCCGCCTGCTCATTCACCTGGTCGATGGCCTGATCATTGCCTGGTCCGCCCATGACGACCTGGCGCGCCTGGAGAGCGAAACCGAGACAGCCTGCAAGGCGCTGGCACTGTTGGTGGCCAGTCACTGAGTCCTGTTCGAACATCAACAGGCGTATCAAATGCTGCTGACCAGATGGCCTCCATCCACGGCCAGTACGCTCCCGGTCATGAACCCACCGGCATCGCTGGCGAGCAGCAGGAACGGTCCCTCCAGCTCATGAAGCTGGCCCAGGCGGCGCATGGGAATCAGGTCACGGATGTAGCTCTTGGCCTTGTCACTCTCGAAGAACGCGGCATTCATCTCGGTCTTGAAGTAGCCCGGGGCAATGGCGTTGACCCGGATCCGGTAGCGCGCGAGCTCCAGCGCCAGTGACTTGGTCAGTTGCACCACGCCGGCCTTGGCAGCGCAGTAATGGCTGTAGCCAGTGCCGACGCGCAGCCCGAGTATCGACGCGATGTTGACGATGCTGCCGCCACGCCCAGCCTTGGCCAGCCGTTGCGCGGCGACCTGGGCCACCCGCCAGACGCCGTCCAGGTTGGTCGCCAGCATGGCGCGCCACTCCTCTTCGCTGATCTCCAGCGGGCGCTGGCCGTTACCGATGCCGGCGTTGTTGAGCACCACATCAACCACTCCGAAACGCGCCTCGGCAGCGTCGAAAGCTGCCTCGACGCTGGCCCGATCGGTGACGTCGAGAGCGACCGACAGCACCTGGGCGCACTCCCACTCGACATCCCTGGCCACTTGCTCGAGCCGATCGAGGCGCCGCGCCGCCAGTACCACGCGGGCACCGGCGCGAGCGGCAATCCGCGCCAGGTGCGCACCGATGCCGCTCGACGCGCCGGTGATCAGCACGGTCCGGTCGGCGAGGGAAAAGTTCTGGGCGAAATCGTGACTCATCGGTACACCTCGATAAAGAATGGCGGCACGTCTTGCGTGGACAATGCACAGGGTGTTGTGCAGGCAGGTTGGACCCTCTTTCTTCGGGATCGGGTCAGGATGAGGTTGATGCGTGGTCACCCCCAGGCCTTACCCTCCCCCGGAGAAAGGGGGAATCTTCAGATTCGTTCGATGCGGGTCTTGCCAGCGGCAACCAGGCGCTCCAGCAGCGCCGCCGGGCGGAACCACATCTGGCCGTACTCACCGAGAGCCTGGCGATAGTGGAGGATGCCGCAAAGCACCTGGTCCAGCCCCAGTTGCTCGGCGTAATGCAGCGGGCCGCCAAGATGGGCGGGAAAACCGTAGCCGTTGATCCACACCAGGTCGATGTCGCTGGCCCGCAGGGCGATACCCTCGTCCAGTAGCTGGATGCCCTCGTTGATCAGCATGAACAGGCAGCGATCATGTATTTCCAGGTCTTCGATGGCGCGCCGAGGAACATCAAGCTCACCGGCAAGCTGTTCTGCCAGCGCGGTTACCTCGTAGTCTTCCTGGCGGTTCTGGCCCTCGTAGAGGTAGAAGCCACGCCCGGTCTTCTGCCCATATCGCCCCAGGGCGCACAGTTCCTGCGCGATGCAGCAGTAGCTCTGATCATGGGCCGTGGCGGCGCGATTGGCGTCGCGCGTCAGGAAGCTCACGTCGATGCCGGCCAGGTCCAGCATGCTGAACACCCCCATGTTCAAGTCCAGGCCTGTGAGTACGCTATCGACCTGCGCCGGCGTTGCGCCTTCCAGTACCAGGCGATGGGCTTCGCGTGCATAGGGCTCGAGCATGCGCTCGCCGATAGATCCCTGGCCGGCGCCGGAGATCACCGGCAGCTTGCCGATCCGCTTGGCGATCTGCATGGCGCTGGCCAGCACCTCTGGCGCGGTGGCCTTGCCGCGCACGACTTCCACCAGGCGCATGACATTGGCCGGGCTGAAGAAATGCAGGCCGATCACATCCTGCGGACGATCGAGGCTCGCCGCGATGGCATCGATATCCAGCGACGACGTGCCGGTTGCGAGAATCGCGCCTGGCTTGCAGACCTGTTCCAGGTTGAGGAACACCTGCCGCTTGACGTCCGGCTTCTCGCACAGCGCTTCAATAACCAGGTCGGCGTCGGCCAGATCTTCGTAGTCAAGGGTGCCGAACAGCAGGTCCATGCGTTGCTGCAGCTGTGCGGCGCTCATTTTTCCGTGCTTGACGCTGGCCTGGTAGAGTTTGCGGATCTGCATCAGGCCGCGATCCAGCGCGCCACCCTCGGGTTCAAGCAAGGCCACGGGGATACCGACGTTGGCAAAGCTCATGGCAATGCCGGCACCCAGGGGGCCGGCGCCGATGACCGCGACCTTGTCCAGCTTGCGCGGGGTAATGTCCGGCCCGATACCTGGAACGCGCCCGGCCTCGCGCTCAGCGAAGAACACATGGCGTAGCGCCTTCGACTGGCGGGACGCTTCGGCCTGCTTGAACAGCGCCAACTCGCGGGTGAGCCCCTCTTCCAGTGGCAACAGGCAGGCGGCCTCCAGCGCCGAGAGCACCAGGCGCGGGGCCAGGCGGCTTTTCCAGCGAGGTTCGTGCTCGGCGCGGTAGCGCGCGAGGAAGTCGTCCGGCAGGTCCTCGGCCGGCTTCGGCCAGGCCTCCGCCGGGCGCGCCGGTGTACCGCACTCGATCAACTCGTTGGCATAAGCGCATGCCTCATCCAGCAACTGCTCGGCGCTGTTGGCGATGCGGTCGAGGATACCCAGCATGCGGGCGCGTTCGGCGTCTATCTGTTCACCCGAGAGAATCAGGTTCAGCGCCGACTCGGCACCGATCAGCCTGGGCAGGCGCTGGGTCCCGCCCGCCCCGGGCAGCAGGCCCAGGTTGATTTCCGACAGGCCCACCCGAGTGCCCGGCTCCCCCATCCGGTATCCGCAGGCCAGGGCCAGCTCCAGGGCGCCACCCAGCGCCAGTTTGCCCATGGCGGCAACCAGGGGCTTGGGGATTTCGGTCAGGCGGACCAGGGTGCTGGGCAGGTCCGGCTCGGCAAAACAGGCCTCGGTGCCGAATTCGCCGATGTCGGCACCGGCACTGAACAGGCCATGCTCGCCATAAAGAATGATGGCCTGCACCCTGATGTCAGCCGCCGCGCGCTCGCACGCCTCAATGATGGCGGCGCGCAGCGGTTGGCTGAGTGCATTGACCGGCGGACGGGACAGGCCGATCAGGGCCAGGCCGCCTTCGAGACGGAAGTGGATCAGGTCGCACATGGGAGATCCTTAATTGGCGTTACCAGGACTGCGAACGGGTGTTGTGCATTTCATCGGGGCTGTCGCCGCGCATGCGCTCGTGGGCTCATGGGGCCCTGGTCGTCAAAAGTTCCTGAAGACTTCGCCGATGCTGGCAACGGGATAATTCTGCGGGGAGCCGGCGGCGGCCCCCGAAGCCACAGAGCCAAAGGAAGCCAGCGAGTAAAACGAGTGAATGGAGTAGACGGCGAGTGAAACCAGCGTCACGGCCAGGCAGGAAAAAAGGAATGGGCGCATCGAAAACCTCCGTCATTCGGCCGGGGCCAAATGCAGTGTCTTTTGTTATTGAGGGTTTCGATTCTGGGGGCTGGTACAGGCAAAAGCTTTGCAGATCACGCCACAGAATATGCAGATCATGACGCTCAAAAAACCTGACCATGGCGATTGTCCAGCCGCGGCGAAACCGCGCCCTGGAGGTCAGTGCGCGGTGACGGGTACGGGAACGAGAAGAGAGATTTCCTCATGGATTGCCTGAGGAAATAATGTCTCAGATGAAGTATCTTCATCGCTTTTCGTTGAAGCAATGAGCTTTTCCTGCACAATACCAGCCATTGAAATTTGATCCGAGACCGACTGATGTCCCTGACTCCTCAAGACGAACGACTCATCAAGGCGCTGGCGCTGGCCATTGTCGACCACCCTCGGGCGACGCTCAAGGAACTGGCTGAATCCGCCGGGGTGAGCAAGGCCACCCTGCACCGCTTCTGCGGCACTCGCGACAATCTGGTGCAGATCCTGGAAAGCCACGGCGATACGGTGCTCAACCGGATCATCGCTGCCACCAATCTGCAGCAGGATGAACCTCAGGAAGCACTGCGTGGCCTGATTAACGAACACCTGGCCCCGGCGCACCGCGAAATGCTGGTATTCCTGCTGTTCCAGTATCGCCCCGACACCTTCGGCATAAATGGTGAAGCTACAGGCCTGCAACCCTACATCGATGCCCTGGATGCGTTCTTCCTGCGTGGCCAGCAAGCGGGCGCCTTTCGCATCGACATCACCGCTGCGGTCTTCAGCGAACTGTTCCTGACCATGGTCTTCGGCATGATCGATGCCGAACGCCGCGGCCGCGCGGCCAGCGCCAATTCAGCCAACGTACTGGAACAGATGTTCCTGCATGGCGCAGCCGCGGCTGTGAGCCCCAAGTAGCCTGCTCCAGGCTTATCAATCGACATCGCTGCCCCGCTCTACTGCCGCATTCTCCAGCCATGGCGCAGGCCAAAAAAAGCCCCGCGACCTGAAGGTCCACGGGGCTAAAGCTCGGTTGGATGCGCCAACCCAGGAAGTTATTACCGACCCTTATCTACTGGCCTGCTCGGCCTGGTGTCGTGCAGACGGCCAGCCCCCGCCCAGGGAGCGGAACAGGTCGACCAGGGCAATCTGCCGCTGAGTGCTGGCTTCGATGAACAGCGTCTCGTTGACGAAGCTGCTGCGCTGGGCGTCCAGATAACGCAGGTGACTGTCCACGCCCCCTTCATACCGGGCCTTGGCCAGCTTCAGCGACTCGCTGCTGGTGTCGGCCAGGGCGCGCCGGGCCGCCTCTTCCCGACGCAGGGTATCGGTGGCCGCCAGGGCGTCCGCCACTTCGCGAAACGCCGTCTGGATAGTGCCTTCGTACGCCGCCACGGCGGAGTCCTTGCGGGCTTCGGCGAGGCTCAGGCCGGCACTGTTGCGACCGGCGTCGAACAACGGCAGGGACAGGTTCGGCACGAAGCTCCAGGAGCGCGAACCGCCATCGAACAGACCGGACATCTGTGCGCTGGAGGTGCCGAAGCTGCCGGTCAGGCTGATGCGCGGGAAGAACGCCGCGCGCGCCGCGCCGATATCGGCGTTACGCGCCTGCAGGCGATGCTCGGCGGCGAGGATGTCCGGGCGCCGCTCGATCAGCGCCGAGGGGGTGCCCGGCGCGATGTCCTGGACCAGCATCGGTTCCTTGCGCACACCTTGAGGTATCGACTTCGCGGCGTCCGCGGTGCCGAGCAGCAGAACCAGCGCGTTGAACGCCTGCTGCTTCTGCCGTTGATTGCTTTCCTCTTCGGCGCGGGACTGCTCCACCAGGCCCAAGGCCTCCTGGTAGTCCAGCGCAGTCGCGGTACCGGCCGAGCGACGCTGGCTGATCAGGGCGAAAGAATACTCGCGGCTGGCCAGGGTCTGTTGCGTCAGGTCCAGGCGGCGCAGGGCGCCATCATGAATCAGGTAAGCCTGGCTGACCTCGGCGATCAGGGCGATCTGCGCAGCACGCGCGGCTTCTTCGGTGGCAAGGTATTCCTGCAACGCGGCATCGCTGAGGCTCTTCACCCGACCGAACAGGTCCAGCTCGTATTCAGGCAGCGACAAGCCCACCTGATAGCTGCTGACTACGCCCGACCTGCCGTTGTTGGACAGGTCGGCCGGTACTCTCTGGCGATTGCCCGAAGCACCCGCGTTCAGCCCCGGCACCCGGTCGGCACGCTGGATCCGGTACTGCGCCCGGGCCTGCTCGATGTCCAGCAGCGTCTGGCGCAGCGAGCGGTTGTTGTCCAGCGCGGTCGTGACCAGGCGGCGCAGGTCGGGGTCGACGATAAAGGTCTGCCAGACCATCTCGTTGACTGCACTGCCCCGCTGATGGGCCTGGCCGCTCCAACTGTCGGCCACCGGCGCGACAGGACGTTCATAGGTGGGCGCCAGCGAGCACCCGCCCAGCGCCATGGCGATCAGAAGCGTAGAAAAGGCTGAGATACGCATGGAGTCACTCCTGGGCCAGGGCCGGTTGTTCGATGGGGGCCGGTTTGCTGCGCAGCATTGACAGCACCCAGACAAAGCAGATCGGTACGAAGAGCACACCCAGCAAGGTCGCGCTGAGCATGCCGCCGATCACCCCGGTACCGATCGCGCGCTGACTGGCCGCGCCGGCACCGGTGGCCAGCGCCAGGGGCACCACGCCGAGAATGAAGGCCATGGAGGTCATGATGATCGGCCGGAAACGCAGGCGGGCCGCCTCGATCGCCGCGTCGCGCAGGCTGTAGCCCTGCTCCCACAGTTCCTTGGCGAACTCGACGATGAGGATCGCGTTCTTCGCCGCCAGGCCGATGATGGTGATCAGGCCGACCTTGAAGTACACATCGTTGGGCAGGCCGACCACCATGACCGCGAGCACCGAGCCGATCGCGCCGATCGGTACGATCAGCATCACCGTCAGGGGGATCGCCCAGCTCTCGTAAAGAGCCACCAGCAACAGGAACACCACCAGGATGGCGAGGGCGAACAGTTGCGTCGCCTGGCCGCTGGAAACCTTCTCCTGATAGGACAGGCCGGTCCATTCGTAGCCGATACCGGCCGGCAACTGCGAGGCCAGGCGCTCGATTTCTTCCATGGCCTGGCCGGTACTGAAACCGGGCCCGGCGTCGCCAACGATGCGGATCGACGGATAGCCGTTGTAGCGCACCAGTTGGACCGGCCCCTCCTCCCACTTCATGGTCACGAAGGCGCTGAGCGGTACCAGGTCGCCCTTGGCGTTGGGCACATACAGCTTGAGCACGCTCTCCGGAGTCATCCGTGCGCCCTGCTCGGCCTGGATCACCACGCGCTGCTGACGCCCGGCGTTGGTGAAGTCATTGATCACGTCCGAGCCGAAAGCCGAGGACAGCGTGCCGCTGATGGTCTCGAAGTTCACACCCAGGGTGCGTGCCTTCTCGCGGTCGATCACCAGGCGCAGCTGTGGCGCCTCGGCCAGGCCTTCCATCATCGCGTAGAGGAACTTGGGGTTGCCATAGACCTGGCTGAGCAGCGTATCCCGGGCTTGCAGCAACGCCTCGCGGCCAAGGCCGCCGCGATCCATCAAGCGCAGCGCGAAACCGCCGGAGTTGCCCAGGCCATCGATGGGCGGTGGCGACACGGCCATGATGGAGCCATCGCCAGGCATTGCGAAATGTTCGTTGACCGCCGCGATTTCCGCCTCGGCCGACTGTTGCGCACTGCGTTGCGACCAGTCCTTGAAGGTCGGGAAGGCCAGCGCAGCGTTGTCACCCTGGCCGGAGAAGCTGAAGCCCGAGACCAGGAACACCGAGGCCACCGCCTCGCGGGACTTGAGGAAACGCTCGAGTTCTTCACCGGTGGCGTCGGTACGGGAGCGGGCTGCGCCGGGCGGCAGTTGCACGTCGACCACCATGTAGCCCAGGTCTTCCGAAGGCACGAAGGCTTCCGGCAGGCGCAGGTAGAAATAGCCGAGTACGGCGATGATGCCGACGTACACCAGCATGAAGCGCGAGGTGCGCGCCACCAGCTTCGTGTTCAGGAACGAGTAGCGTTCGGTGGCGCGGGCGAAACCCCGGTTGAAGGCGCCGAAGAAGCCGCGCTTCTCGTGGTGCCCCTCGGGAATCGGCTTGAGCAGCGTGGCGCACAGCGCCGGGGTGAAGGTCAGGGCAAGGAAACCGGAGAACAGGATCGATACCGACAGCGATACCGAAAACTGCTGGTAGATGACGCCCACCGAACCGGCCATGAACGCCAGCGGCAGGAACACCGCCGACAGCACCAGGGTAATGCCGATGATGGCCCCGGAGACCTGCTGCATCGCCTTGATCGTGGCCTCGGCCGGAGAGAGCCCCTCTTCCGCCATGATCCGTTCGACGTTCTCCACCACCACGATGGCGTCGTCCACCAGGATACCGATGGCCAGGACCATGCCGAACATGGTCATCATGTTCACCGAGAAGCCCAGCAGGTACATCACCAGCAGCGTACCCAGCAGGCACACCGGCACCACGATCGATGGAATCAGCGTATAGCGCACGTTCTGCAGGAACAGGAACATCACCAGGAACACCAGGACCATCGCCTCGATCAGGGTGTGGATCACCTTCTCGATGGCCACGTCGACGAAGCGCGAGGTGTCGTAAGGTACGGAATACTCCATGTCGTCGGGGAAGAATGCCGACAGCTCGGCGAGGCGCGCCTTGACCAGGGTGGCGGTCTCGATGGCGTTGGCGCCAGGCGACAGCTGGATCGCGCCGCCCACGGTCGGCTTGCCGTTCAGGCGCGAGGAAAGGTTGTAGCTCTCCTTGCCGACTTCCAGGCGCGCGACATCGGCCAGCTTCAGCAGGGAGCCGTCTTCGTTGGCGCGCAGCACGATCTGGCCGAACTCATCCGGATTGTCCAGGGTCCCCTTGACCGCCAGCGTCGCGGTCAGCTCCTGCTGGGAGCTGCCCGGGGCGGCGCCGAAGGCACCGGCCGGCACCTGGACGTTCTGGCCACGAATGGCATTGCTCACGTCGTCGATGGACAGCCCGTAGCCCACCAGTTTCTGTGGGTCGATCCAGACGCGCATCGCCGCTTCGGAGGAGAAGAACTGCAACTTGCCGACGCCCGGCAGGCGCCGCAGCTCGTTGTTGATGTTGCGCGCGGCGTAGTCACCCAGCGCCGTGGTATCGCTACGCTCCACATCTTCCTTGTAGCTGAGCGCGTAGATCAGCAGGAAGCCGGCACTGGACTGCTCGACCTGCAAGCCCTGGGTCAGCACGGCTTGCGGCATGCGCGCCTCGGCCTTCTTCAGGCGGTTTTGCACGTCCACCTGGGCCAGGTCCGGGTCGGTCCCGGGCTGGAACGTGACCACGATCTCGGCCACGCCGTTGGAGTTGTTGGTCGACTCGAAGTAGAGCAGGCCCTTGGCACCGTTGAGCGACTCCTCGAGCACGGTGGTGACCGAGTCCACCAACACCTTCGCCGAGGCGCCGGGATAGGTGGCAGTGATGGTGATCTGCGGCGGCGCGACGCTGGGGTACTGCGCCACCGGCAGCTTGGAAATGACCAGCAGGCCCGCCAGTGAAATGAACAGCGCCACGACCCAGGCGAAGTTCGGGCGCTTGATGAAGAATTGAGACATCGGAAAATCCTCGCGGCGAACTCGGCCTTACTGTTTCGACTCAGGCAACTGAGCCTGGGCCTGCGGCTGGCTAGGCGTGACCTTGGCACCCGGTTGCAGGCCGGCCAGACCACCGACAATGACCTGGTCCCCCGCCTTCAACCCTTCACTGATCTGCCAGCGAGAACCCTGCATGGTGCCGGTGCGCACCGCGCGCGCCTCGACCCGCTCGTCCGCGCCGACCACCAGCACCTGGGCGCTGCCATCGCTGGTGCGTTGCACCGCGCGCTGCGGCACGAGGATCGCCTGGTTATCCGTTCCCTGGGGTGTGCTCACCCGCACGTACATGCCCGGCAGCAGAGTGCCGTCGGCGTTGTCGAATTTGCCGCGCAGGACAATCTGCCCGGTGCCGCGATCCACGGCCACATCGGTGAACAGCAGTGAGCCCTGGCGCTCGAAAGGCGTGCCTTCAACGCGGATCGACAGCACCTTGTTGTCGTCGCCGGAGAGTTTTCCGTCCTTGAGCAACTCCCGCAGGCGCAGCGCATCCGCCGCCGACTGAGTGAAATCGACATACACCGGGTCGAGCTGCTGAACCCGCGCCATCAGCGTGGCGTCACCCTGGCCGACCAGAGCGCCTTCGGTTACCAGGGCGCGGCCGACACGGCCGGAAATCGGCGCGGTGACCGAGGCATAACCCAGGTTCAGCCGGGCGCTTTCCAGATCGGCCTGGGCCGAACGGGTCGCGGCCTGGGCACTGCGCAGGTCGGCGGTGGCACTGTCGAAGTCCTGCTGGCTGACCGCCTCGATCTTCACCAGCGGTTCGTAGCGCTTGACTCGCGCCTGCGCCTCCTGCACTGCGGACTGGGCACGCGCCAGCTCGCCTTCGGCCCGCGATACCGCCGCCTTGAGCGGCGCCGGATCGATCTGGAACAGCAGGTCGCCGGCCTTTACATCAGCCCCCTCCTCGAAACGTTTTTTCATGACGATCCCCGCCACCCGTGCACGCACTTCCGCCACACGCATGGGCTCGACCCTGCCCGGCAGCTCCGAGGTCAGGGCCAGGGGTTCGGTCACCGCCGCCACCACGTCTACCGGACGCGCCACTTCGGCCACGCTCTCTTGTTCATTCGCCGGACCGCATCCGGCCAGCGCAATGGCTGCTGCCAACGAGCCTGCCATCCCTATTGCACGCAAATTGCCCATAAATCACCCGAGGCTTGATTGAAAACGACTCGAATGCTACTTTCTAAATCCCAATGAGTCAACAATGTCTCATATGGGTAATATTTGTCATATTTCAGAAACCTGGATAGTGACCTGCACAGGTGCCCATCCGGAAAATCCATCCGAGGCTTGGTGATGACCCCGACTTCCCATGATGAACATCTGCTCAAGACGCTGACCTTGGCGGTAGTCAATCGACCGCGCGCCACCATGAAGGAGCTGGCGCAATTGGCGGGGGTAAGCAAGGCGACACTGCATCGCTACTGCGGCACACGGGAAAACCTGGAACACCAGTTGGAGGCGTACGCCGAGGGCACGCTCGAGCGGATCATCAAGAGCGCCGGGTTGCAGCACGCCGAGCCGCTGGAGGCACTGCGCCGCTTGATCAGAGAACACCTGGCCCATCGTGAGCTGCTGGCGTTCCTGATGGTGCAATACCGCCCCGACTTCCTCGACTTCGAACGCGGCGACGCGCGCTGGCGGCCTTACATCGAAGCGCTGGACGCGTTTTTCCTGCGCGGCCAGCAAAAAGGCGTGTTTCGTATCGACATTACCGCGGCGATCTTCAGCGAACTGTTCATCACCCTGATCTACGGCATGGTCGATGCCGAACAACGCGGGCGCGCGGCCAATGCCAATTCAGCCCGCACACTGGAGCAGATGTTTTTGCATGGTGCCCTGTGTTCCGGCGTGTCGAACGAGCGTTCGCCCACGCCGGAAACGGCTCTTTGGGTGTGAGTGCGCGCCCTCAGAAATGGCCGAGCGCTTCGCTGATGCTGGCAACCGGGGGGTGCTTGGATTGATGGTGAATCGTCTTGTTCGAAGGCTGAAACTGAAAATAGACGGCGCCCGAGATCAGGGCGACAACCAGGAAAGCGGACAGGAACCGGCGCATCTAGTACCTCCATCATCCAGCCTCGGGCTGAACGCAGGTCTTTTGTTATTGGTGATTCGAGTCTGGTCGCCGGCAGGGGTAAAAGCTTTGCAGATCGCGCCAGTTATTGTGCAAATCCTGCCAGGTGCTCGGGTCGCGCGCTCTGGCAACAGACGGGAGTCGGGCCGGCAACCGCGCGCCTGGCCACGCCCCATGGCTCATTCGAGGGCTTGAGATGACGTCTACTGTCCGTGGCACCGCCCTGCTTGGGTTCACTGAGTTTGTCAGCAGCCTGGGGCTCGATCCATCCCTGGCCCTGGCTGAGGTCAAGCTGCCCGCAGACCCGCTACCCGAGCAGCTTTCCGGCGTGCAGTTCAATGCCTTGATCGAGTTGTGCGCACAGCGTGCGAACAATCCCCTGTTCGGTCTGCAGTTCGGCCTGCGCCAAGGGCCGCAAGGGCTAGGGCCGCTGCTGTACGCAATGCGCAGCACCGGCAACCTGGGGGAAGCGCTGACGCTGCTGACCCGTTATTTCCATGTCCATAGCGATGGTGCGGAAGTGCGTCTCGAACGACAGGCCGGCAGTGCCCTGCTGTTGTACGACATCACCGACGGCGATCTGACCTCGGTGCGGCAGACCGTGGAGCTGGCCATGGGCGTGGCCGCGCACTTGCTGCATGACTTGCTGGGGCACGCCTGGAAACCGCGGGCCTTGATGTTGCGCCATGCTGCCGCCGCGGACCGCGGAGCCTACCGGGCCCTACTGGGTGTGCTTCCGCGCTTCGACAGCCCGGTCAATGCCTGGGTGTTCGATGAATCGCTGCTGGCGACCCCACTGGGCCCGACGGATGCCAGATGCCAACAACTGGTCCAGCAGCATATCGACGAGCTGGCCCGGGTGACGCTGCAGGAGCTGCCGTCCTACGTGCAGAAACTGTTGCGCAGCCGGCTTGCCGGCGGCCAGGTGACGATACGCCAGGTCGCCGAGTACATGATGATCAGCCCGCGTACCCTGCAGCGCTATCTTCAGGCCCAAGGCACTGGCTTTCAGGAGCTGCTGGACAAGACGCGCCAGGCAATGGCCGCGCGCTATATCTGCGACTCGTCGATCAGCCTGACGCAGCTGGCCAGCCTGCTCGGTTACGCGGACCTGAGCGCCTTCTCCCGGGCCTTCCACCGCTGGAACGGCATGAGCCCGCAAAAGTGGAAGCAGCGTTTGCAACCCCCTCATCGGCAATAGAAGTGGCGGAACATGACGATCAATCCTTTCATTCGCGCACTCAGCCTTGCGGGTTTCGACAAATTCGCTGCCCGTCAGGGTCTGGATCCGACCCATATGTTGCGCTGCGCTTCCCTGCCGCCGGCATCCCTGCGCCGTCCGGAAGATATCTTGTCCTTCCGTCGCTACTGCGAGTTGCTGGAGCTCTGCCAGCAGAGCTCCAGCAACGCGTTGTTCGGCCTGGAGTATGGGCTCTACCAGGGGATCGATGTCTTTGGCGATATTTTCTACCTGATCCACAACACCAGGACCGTCGGTGATGCGCTGTTCGAACTGCGGACCCACTACGGGTTTTACAACGGCGCGGCGCAAATCGGCCTGGATGTCGTCGACGGCATGGCACTCCTCAGCTATCGGGCCGGTGAACAGGCCGTTCCCGGGCTGCCCCAGGCAGAAGAGCTGGCCTGTGGTGTCGGCCTGCGGCTGATGCGCACCCTGGCAGGTGGAGACTGGCAACCCAAGGCGGTGCTGCTTCGCCACCCTCCCCTTGGCGATGAGTCGGCCTATCGGCGGGCGCTGGGTATTACGCCGACGTTCGCCGCAGCCCACACCGGGCTGCTATTCGACGCCTCGGTGCTGGCGCTGCCACTGAGTCTTGCCGATGAAACCCTGCACCAACTGATGGCTGAACATCTGAGCGGCATGGAGCGCCTGGCCGCGGACGAAATGCCGGGCTACGTCAGACAATTGCTGCGCAACCTGTTGCCCAGCGGTCGGGCCACGATCGAGCGGGTTGCCGACTGCATGGCGATAAACCCACGCACACTGCAACGCCGCCTGGCCCAGGAAGGCACCTCCTTCCAGCGACTGCTGGATGAAACCCGCCAGGGAATGGTGCACAACTACCTGAAAATCCCCTCGATCAGCATGACCCACGTGGCGCAACTGCTCGGCTACGCCGACGTCAGTACCTTTTCCCGAGCATTCAATCGCTGGTTCGGCATGTCCCCGTTGGAATGCCAGAAGCAGTTGGGGTTACGCAGACAGCCATTTCTGCTTCAGAGCCGGTTGAATGATCGTCAAAGCCGACTGTGAACAGCTGACATCAACCATACGTTAAATATGATGTGTGCAATCGTTTATGAACACCTGCTGTCTGTTTCCACTAACCCCCTGGTTTGCATCCAGGACCAGCGCCATTTCTGCATCCCAGATGACGCCCATTACGTCCTGATGCCACAATCGCTTATCCGTATGACAACTGGAAACAATGGCATGAGTCTCGAGATCCCCTCTGCCTTGCTTGTGGAGGTATTAGCCGGTCGGGAAAAGCTGCTGCAAGGAGAGTCAGGCATGGCTTCTATGACGATTGACTGGATGTCCATGGGGTTTGGATCACTGAGCCCCATCACGAATGCAGCATGGTGCCTGCGTGATCCCAAGACAGCTTTTTATCCAGCGCTTTTCCAGATGCTGAGTTGAACGCTTCTGTCCCAATGCTAACCAGCAGGCAATGGGACTGCACCTATCCAAGCTGCTGATAGATCCAAACTTGACGTCGACAAGTGGAAAGAACGAAGTCCCACTGCGCCACCGGTAAACCCTTGTAGAGCTAAGTCAGCCACCCAGCGGATCCGAGCGCCGCCCGAATCGCGCTGGGCTTGCCATATGCAACGGTACGTTTGTCTTCGAACTTCTTTGAGCTGACAAAGCCTCGGCCCTGCAAGGCCTCGACCAAGCGTCGGTCTTCACCCGCTGTCGGCAGCACCACTTTTCCCGATTTAGCTAGTTTTAGGTACGCGCTATCAAGGAGGTCAAGGGCCGGTACTATCTGCTCCCAGGCGCCATTCAGCGCCAGCGCCTGAATGACAACCTCCACGCGCTCTTCTCGCTCCAGGTCGCCCACCTGAGCGATCTGAACGAGCACACTCAGGTAGTCAGCCTTGAAACGTGCACCTTGAGCGTTGGCATGACCGCACACCTTGGCCAGCTCCACTGTTGCGCCTTCGCAAGTGGGATAGGCATCAAACGAAATACCCGCCCACATCCGAAGCGTATCTTCCAGTGTGGCCCTACCATTTCGGCTGACTTCATGCACCACCTTAATTGGCAATGCGTCCAGGTCAAGTATGTCCCGCGCAACCGTCCACCGGTGCTGAATATAAGCACCCTCCAAATTGCCGGCTGCCCTGACAAGTGCAGAGTGGATCTTTGGTGTATAAGGAACAGTGCTGTTATAGGCAATGTAGGCCCAGCGGGTGGCAGAAATGTTCGAGTTGAGCACGACTTCCGGCGACAGGTTCACGCCTTGGAATACCGACCGCAGCGTCGTATTACTGATGGTTGCGCTTTGGAGAAAAAAGCGTTGCAGTGCTCTTTGGTCATCTTCATCGCCCTCCCATAGCGTCCTACCCAACGCTTCAGCGTGTCGATTGACGTATTGCAGAAATGCCTCCTGAATGGCAGCCAGCGCCTCGGTGTTGACCCCGTTTTCCTCAGTCGCCTCAGCACTTTCATCAGGACGATATCTCCGCTCGAGGAAGGTCCAGGCCGCAGCGCTGACAGGTTCGATCCTATCGTCTTCGAGGAGCCTGATCCAGAGCGAATGAGGTATAGGTTCGAGATCTGAGATTTTGCAGTCCGTGAAGGTCAGTAACGCCTCCATCTGCTTTTGATCCGGCTGACAATAATCCAACAGCGTCACAAGCGAACTTTCGGATTCAGGCAGTATTTGTTGCTGGCTCAACAGCTCATCTACAAATGCATCTGGCATCTGCTTAACCTGGTCAGCGAATCCTGCCAGCTCGAGCGAAAGCAAGCCCTGGTATGTAACGGGGCTGTCTGTCAGAGGAGCATTAGCCAGCCGCACCATGACCAGTTTCAGCATTGGAATCGAAAGCTTGAGGCATCCTAGTTCAACCAGCTTGCGCAGTATCGTCGCGTCGGTCGTTTCGTTAAGGCTGTCAAACTGGGCAGGCTTGCTTCTCAGCCACTTCCAACCATTGAACGGGTTCTCAAGCTGCGGGACGAGCTCGGCAACGTTGGGCAAGGCATTGATCGCCTTAAGCAGCAACCCTTGTCGATCCTTCATACCTGCTATCTGCTCTTCCGTCAGGGTATCCAGAAAGGTGCAGATAAGACCGGCTCTCGTGTGATTGGGTTGAAAACGCTCGGATTTGAGCAACTGGAGGATTAGGTGCTGATCGATTTCCAGAAGCGCTTGGACAGTGCGCGTCTTGCCATCACCAGGCTCTGCGACAATAAGCTCCATCGCTTCGGCGAATCGTTCTAAACGGGCGTGTGCACTTTTGAAAATCGTCGCGAGCTTTAGCCTGGCTTGCTCGACGAACTGGGTGTCACGATGGCGCGCCAGCGTCTTGATCACATTGGCAATCAGCCCTCGGCCGGCGTCCATAGCGTCGACGTCGAGCTTACTCAAAACGCGTTCTGGATCGTCCAGCACCGTTGCCACGTCCAGCACTTCGCCTCTGGTCATCGCCAGGATGAAATTCTTGTCGGCCTGGGTGATTGAGCCTTCGTAGAAATACCCCAGGTAGTCCACATAATCGGTATCGAGCAGCCCTTTACGCATCAGGTAGATGACGACTTCAAGGCCCTGGAGCCCCACAGCTACCACGTCGCTATAGCCATCCTTCACAGCCTCACGGAAAGGGATGGTCTTGAGGCGTGTCACCTGCTTAAGGAGCTGGGTGATTTCTTCCTCAAGGTCATCAAATGACTGCTCGAGTCGTGCGGCACGAGCTTGATAATCAAACGCCTCAAGCGCTTGCTTGAGATCAACTTGCCCGCCTTGCTCGCTAGGGCCGTAATTCTCTAGTTGTAAGACTGGTTGAAGTCGCCTGGATTGGGTAACGATTGCGAAGGCGTCATCACCTACAAACGTAGGTAAAGTAAAGGCCGAACTCTGATCGCATCTGATCCGGTTGGCCCGCTCCAGATTCGCCCGGTTGATGATTTCGAACCAGAAGCACACGCGAAGTTCGGTAACGCTTTTGGCTACCTCCGCTTGCTTGCGTGTGAGGTTCTCGCGAAGCATTTCAATCTCACCTTGGAGCGCCACTACTTGCCGTTTTACCCAGTCCTGAAAGCCTGCAAGCACCGAGTGGATCGCGCCCCGGCGCTTGAGCAGCTCAGCATAGGCCTCGGGGTGAAGGTTCCTGAGCACCACGATGGCGAACAGCTTGTTCGGGTTGAGTTCCAGGCCATCATTTGCCAGCAGACTCGAGTAGATATCGTATTCATTGACAATATTTTTGATGAGCCTCATCTCATCTACGTAATAGCAGACCGTCTCGACCACTGCCGGATCCAGCTTGGCTCCAAGGACTGCTTCACCTACAGCTCTGCTCCTCATGAGCTCGTTCAGCTTCTCACGCGAATTCTCAGAATTGACCACTGGGATGATCGGGATGATGAGATCAAAGAATTTTGTCTTGTCGGTAACGGTGAACAGTTCATCGCGGATGGCGTAGATAAAGTGCACTGGTCGACGCACTTGCGGGGACTGGCAAATTGTGAAGTTGATTTCGCGTAGCCGAAAAAAGATGTCTTGGGTATCGAAGCGATCCAGGTCTTCAATCACCACGACCCGAATGTCGCTTCGCTCGAAGCAATAGATGATCTCGTCGACGTTCTTGTGCAGCACAGAGCCATGGTGTGTGGCTTCAAGCTTCCCACCCTTGAGCGTCAGGCCGTCGATGCTGAACATTGAGATGAATCTAAGCCCTGAGTACAGCAGATAGATTCCACTCCCAAGGATGCATCCGATGGCCAACCACTCTGGAATCGCATTTAGGCCGTCGACCAGCCACTTCACTTCAACGTCTGTACGCTTCTCGATCGAGGGAAGGCAGAAGCGCAGAACGCTGGCCAACAGGCAAATCAGCAATACGGTGTGCAGATAGACTGCGAGCCCGGATGCCTGAACAATACGTTTGAGCCGGGTTTTGGGTAGCTTTGACGCCGGCACCGAATAGAGAAGCTGCTGCACTATGGTCTCTTCGATCCGATTCATAAGGTCAGGCGTCGGAGGAGTAGTTGCTATGTTCGCTGACGGGACGGCTGTTGCCTCACCAACTGATTCGATCGACGTACCAAATTTGCTGGGCGATGGTTTGGTTTCGCTGAAGGTCGCCAAGGACACCAGGGCGTGCGGGAATTCTGGATGCCGCTCTAAAAACGTCTTGAGCACACTGCTCTTGCCTGCCCCGTAGCCGCCAGTGACTGCGATGTTGAGGACTTCTTTATTCTGGAGACCTTTGAGTAGCTCCTCTTCATAGCGCTTGAATCCCTTGTCCTCCAAGAGTACAGGAGTCAACGGCTCGAACGATCCGAGGGAGTTTGCTGGCCTCCGCGCAGCGCTGAAGGCGGTTACTGCGGCTCGACTGCCTATGGACAGCGCCATCCAATTGCGTTTGATGCGACTCAGCATTGATCGATACATCGGCCCTGCCCCTGACTTCCATCCTGAAACGTCGATACGGGAGCTTGGAAAATCTCACCTCCCCAACTGGATCGGGAGAATACCATGGCGGCGATATGCCATTTTTGATCACCTAAGCCTTCTTGAAGGATATCCAGTGGATGGGGCTCAGCGCTGCAGTCCTCTAGCGGCAAGCCCGTAGCCCCGATGCGTTTTTCTAACTGCGAAGCGTACATCGTCATACGTCGTGCCGGAGGTTGCTGGCTAGCACGCTATGAACATAAATCGATGAACAATACCCCGACGATTTCGTCCTGTAAGTCTTTAGAACAAGAGCCAGACTGACTTATGAACATCTGTCATCGCCCACTTGTTAAACGACAGGTCATGTCATAGATGTTCATGAGGATCGTAAGGTCTTGATTCGACAGACCTGCTTCTGACGTCCACTCTGTTAACGGGCCATGTACTCCGTGTTCATGGCTAGCCCTTAACTGAGGTGGCTGCAGATGAAGCTGATTCAGTGCCGGTTCTCTTCAGGTCAGCGGGTACCGTTGCTGGTGCAAGTTGGTGGAGATCATCGATGAGGCCATCTTGGCATGCCACTTTGAGGCGATGAGGCGGTATTTGCAGATGTCGCCGGCGCTTTGAGAGCCACATCATCTGAAATTGTCGTACCGCTATCTGTTCATCTCAGACCGGGGCCGCCCGCTGTCGATCCGCGCGTTGTCTAACGTGCTTGAAGTGTGTCAAGCCACATTGGGTGCTCCTTGCGGGCCTTGGGTCCACGATGCAAGCGCAGCGACAAAAGAATGTCCGGTATCGGGCGCTACTTTCCCCCCTCCCCTCGTTATGGTGAAAAACGCGCGTAGGGATGACCGTAGACCGTGTACGCCAGCCATGACGTGTCGAGATCGTGCTTGGCCTGTTCACGGGCGGCACGCAACACCTGACTGACGCTTTGGCCGGCCTTGAGCTGGCCGTAGAACTGCGAGGCGAAGCCCTGCGCCGGTCTGTCGCCGATCGACCACAGCGTGCCGACGAACAACCCGGCGCCGCGCTGGACGAACGCCTGGGCCAGTCCTCCGGCACCCGATAGGGTGCGACCTGTAACCCTGGACTGGCAGGCATTGAGGAAAATCAGCGGCCGCTGACCATCGACCGCCAGGTTGGCGAAGGTCTGTACTGAAGCCACCGACAGAAGTGTGGTTTTGTCACTGCCCGCCACATTGAGCAACAGTCCGGCGTTCCATACCTGCGTGTAGTCGGTACTGCCATGACAGGCAAAATGCAGGACATCAAAATCCTCGCCCTTGTCGCGAGCCAGTGCGCTAAGTACCGGCGCGATTTCGTCACCAATGGACACAGCACCGAGCAGATCGCCGAGCATTTTCGCTTCCTGCTCAACGCTCGCCAGGTTCAACCGATTATCGTGGTAGCGAGGAATGCGTGGTACGACGGCGGAACGGAGTCGGTGTGTGTGCCCTCCCGGTTCATACGCACTATCCCTACTGTCCCGTCTCTGCCTGGCAGTGTTCCTCTGGCTATGTCGAGTGGCCCGCAAATTTCTGAATCAGGTGGGTCGGGCCGGACACGATTAACAGATCACCCGGCAGGATCAGGGTGCTAGGGGTGGCATGGAGGAAGTCTTGATTGGCGCGCTTCACCCCCACAACTGTCACGCCGAATTTTTCACGGATATTGCCGTCGGCCAGTGTGCTGTTGTGGCTAGGCGGGGGGGCGTGAATCTTGGCGATGGCAAAACCATCGTCAAACTCAATGAAATCGATCATCCGCCCAGTAATGAGCTGGGCGACTCGCTCCCCCATATCCTTCTCCGGGTAGACGACATGATGGGCGCCAATTCGCTGGGCTATCTGCCCATGTTCGGCCGTCAGGGCCTTGACCCAGATATCCTGGATACCCAGTTCGGTCAGCGCCATGATGGTCATCAGGCTAGCTGCCAGATCGGTGCCTATCCCTACGATGGCGTGTGCGAAGTCGGCAACGCCTAGCTGGCGCAAGACCATCAGGTTGGTGGAGTCGGCCTGGACCGCATGAGTCAAGAGATCGGCCCAGTCATGGACAGGCTCGGCGTCTCGGTCGATGCCCATCACATCGTGACCGAGCCGCATCAGCGATTGGGCCACGGAGCCGCCGAAGCGGCCGAGACCGATGACCACCACGCTATCGCCCTTGGAAAAGGCAAACTGTTCGGTAAACAGAAACTTAGCCAACAATTGGATGCTCCTCTGGGTAGCGGTAGGGCATGCGGTGCTCGCCCAGGGCCAGTGACGCCGCAAGTGTGATAGTGCCGACTCGCCCGATATACATCAGCAGCGTCAGCATCAGTTGGCTCGACTCTGGGAGGTCGGCGGTGATGCCGGTGGACAAGCCGACCGTACCAAATGCCGAGATGACCTCGAATATGACTTGGTCGGTGGGGAAATCTGTTCCACGCAAGATAAAGAGCGTCCCCAGTACGATCAAGGAGCTGCCCAGCACGAGTACCGTGATGGCCTGACGCTGGGCTGAGGCGCTGACTCGTCGGCCAAATGCCTCGCTGTCACTATGGCCACGAATTTCGGCGATGATTAGTAAAATCAGGATGGCAACAGTACCGACTTTGACGCCACCTGCGGTTCCCGCGCTGCCCCCCCCGACGAACATCAGGAAGTAGTGCAATGCCCAGCTTTCACGGGTCAACGCGCCAATATCTATGGAGTTGAAGCCGGCGGTACGCGCAGAAACGGCAGCAAATGCCGCCGAGAGCATTTTATCGGCCACTGGCATGGGGCCGAGGGTTGCCGAGTTGGACCACTCGAACAGCAAAAGCGTGAAAAAACCGCCCAGCAGCAGGATTGCCGTTCCAGCCAGGGTGAGTTTGGTATGAAGCGACCAATGACGGGAGTCGTTGAACCTGCTGCGCAAGTCATACAGCACGGGAAAGCCTATGCCACCGATAATGATCGCAGCCATGACCGGCAGTAGGATCGAAGCATCCGAGGCGTAGCGCATCAGGCTGTCGGAATGAATGGAGAAGCCGGCGTTATTGAATGCAGATACTGCATGAAATAGGCCGCTCCACGCAGCATCGGCCCATGATAGGTCATAGGTCAGGTGTAATCTGAGGGTGAGCCACAGGGTCACGAGGAGTTCCAAGGCGAACGTCACCACCAGAACCAGCTTGGCCACGCTGGCAATGTCGCCCAACCCTAATGAGCGAGACTCGAACTGTGCGACCATTTTGGTGCGTAGGCGAAAGCCTCGGTTGACCATCAAGCCCAGCAAGGTCGCTACCGTCATGATGCCGAAGCCACCGAGTTGGAACAGTAGCAGAATCACCAACTGGCCGAAGGTCGACCAGTACGTACCAGTGTCCACCACTACTAGCCCAGTAACGCAGACGGCAGATACTGCGGTGAAGAAGGCAGTCACCCAAGGGGTAACGATACCCTCGGCGTGGGAAATCGGCAGCATCAGAATAGCTGTGCCGGCCAGTATCGCGGCCAAGAAAACCAGAGCGACAACCCTGGCTGGATGTAGCAGTAATTTCATTTAGTATCCGAACTTATGTCGCGACAAGGAAATCTACTGCGCTCGATAAACATGCCACACGTATTTTGAACCCTAACGGCGGGCCGTCTTCAAGGTTGTCATGATCGTACTGATGAGAGCTAGGTTCGATTGCGAAACTTAGTTGTCGGAGATACGGGAATCTGCTCCCAGTCCAAAGGGGGTGGGCAAAGCCGCGAAGGTTGGCGTGCCGACCACAAGGACCGACCACCCTTTCGGGTGCCGACGCGACCCCGCCCATAATACGGACGAAGCAATAATACATAAGCAGTAGCTGGCTGTATTCACCTAGCGATTTGCTTGATGCTAAATTCTAGGCTACTCGATATGAGAACTTTGTCGAGAGCATATTCAATTCAAAATTTATCAACAAGATCCCCCTCTCAGCAGGGTGATATAGCAGCCGTTATGGATGAGCTTCAGTCAAAGCATCTACCGAATAGCTGCTTTTGATAACGTAGTAATGATCAGGCTATCAACGAGCAACTCACTATCCATTATTTGACTAAGGTGATTGGGATACTGGAGAGTTGAATCACCTTGGTTGCAACGGAGCCCAGAAAGATTCCTGCCAGGAAACCGTTGCCATGTGAACCTAAAATGATGCTATCACATCCCAAGGACTGTGAAGCCGCTACAATTTTGCTAGCCGCGTCGCCCAACAATGTGTGGAATGTGAATGCAATGCCTTCTTGTTTCAGAAGCGCCACAGCCTTTTGTGATTCTTCAGTACTTTTGTGATCGTAGTAGCGATCAAGCTCATCCCCCGCTATGTCTTGTGCGATTCGTGTCGGTAAAAGGGGCTGCACATTCACCAAGTGTACCTCAACACTTCCTCCCAGCAATCCGCCATCCTGGATCAGTCCGATGAGGTAAAGCACTGCGCGCTCTGAATGTTCGGATCCGTCGACAGCAACAAGAATTTTATGCATTTCTAGATCCTTTTTTCAGTGGCCTGAAGGTGCTTGTCCAGCAAGCTTTCCCCAAGCGAACCACCTTGCGGCTTAAGGGGAGCAGTTACAGATTGCACCTCAATAGTATGGGGCCAGCTTGCAACCGGGCTCTACTCGGACAAACGGATTCGAATCTGTTTTTCGATCTCAATAATGGCAAAGAGCGCAATACCAACGCCGATGATCAGTAGGCCATCAACGAAGGGAATCGCTTCCGTTGCAAAAACCTTTTGCAGAGGAGGTGCATACGTAATGACGAACTGAGCAAAGGTAACCACCGCGACGGTCATCCACACGACCTTGGTGCCACGAATGCCCTTCCAGGTAAGCGATGTGCCGTAGAGATTGCGAATGAAGAACAGATGGAATATTTCCATCACGACTAACGTGTTCACCGCGATGGTTCGGGCCAACTCCGTTGAGTAGCCACGGTCGAGTGCATACGAAAAGATGCCGTAAACGCCGCAGAGAAACAGAATAGAAACAAGCACCATATGCCAAACCAATGCACCGCTTATCAGTGGCTCTTTACGTGAACGGGGTGGTCTGCGCATGGTGTTTTCTTCGGTAGGCTCGAACGCGAGCGCGATGCCAAGTGTCACCGCGGTAATCAGATTGACCCACAGAATCTGTATCGGCGTCACCGGCAGCGTAATACCCAAAAGCAGCGCGACAATAATAGTCATGGTCTCGCCAGCATTGGTGGGTAGCGTCCAACTCAGCACTTTCTTGATGTTGTCGTAGACAGTCCGCCCTTCGCGAACCGCTGCCACAATGGACGCGAAGTTGTCATCTGCCAGCACCAAATCTGCGGCTTCCTTGGCAGCTTCGCTGCCTTTTCCTCCCATGGCGATTCCGGCATCGGCACGCTTTAGCGCCGGTGCGTCGTTGACTCCATCGCCGGTCATGGCGACGGTCATGCCATTCGATTGCAGTAACATCACCAGCCTGAGTTTATGTTCTGGATTGGTGCGAGCGAAGATATTGACGTCCTTTACCGCCTCCTTGAGGGTTGCATCGTTCATGGTGTCTAGATCGATACCGGTCAGTACCCTGTCGGAATTTTGCAGACCAATCTGACTGCCGATAGCGGAGGCAGTGCCGGCGTGATCGCCGGTGATCATTTTCACTACAATGCCCGCCATCTGGCATTGCCTAACTGCCTGTATCGTCTCTGGTCGAGGTGGGTCAATCATTCCGACCATGCCTAGCAAGGTTAACGTTTTGTGTACGTCACCAAATTCCAGAACGGTGTGTTCGGGCCGTACTGATCTCATTGCAAATGCCAATACCCTCTGCCCTTTTCTAGCAATGGTATTTGCCTGTTCGTGCCAATAGGCAACATTGAGTCGGTCAATCCCCCCTCCTTTGACCCGTTGTTGCGTGCACATTGCCAGAATCTGCTCTGGCGCACCTTTCACGTAAATTGAGGCATGCCGCTCATGGTTGTGATGCAGCGTCGCCATAAAGCGATGTTTCGCATCAAATGGGATGGCATCGGTGCGGGTCCAGGTACGACGCTCTTCATTGCTATCAATTCCGGTTTTTCCGGAAAACGCCAGCAAGGCACCCTCCATCGGGTCTCCTTCGACTCGCCATACGTCCCCATGCAGGCTCAACACAGCATCGTTGCAAAGACTGGCGGCTCGCCCTAGCTCCGCCAATGTCGGGTGATTCGATGTGTCGATCAGATGATCAGCAAGGTTCATGTTTCCCACTGGCTGATAACCAGCACCATCGACCGTGAAGGTGAGATCACTTGTTACTACCGACGCTACCATCATCTCGTTACGGGTGAGAGTACCCGTTTTGTCAGTGCAGATGACTGATACCGAGCCCAGCGTTTCGATGGCAGGCAAGCGACGTACAATGGCATTGCGGCAAGCCATTGCCCGAACGCCGACAGCCAGCGTGATAGTAAGGACGGCCGGCAACCCTTCTGGTATCGCCGCTACCGACATCCCCACCACGACCATGAATATGTCGGTGAATTCATAGTGTCCGACATAATGGCCGAACATGAGCAACAGGCCGCCGATTAACAGGATCAGGATTGTCAGCCAGCGCGCAAATACGTTCATTTGCTGCACCAGCGGCGTGGTCAGCGTTTTTACTTGTGACAGCAGGCAACTGATACGTCCAATTTCGGTTCCTGCAGCGGTCGCGACTACAACCCCTTTTGCTTGTCCGCAAGTCACGAGCGTACCGCTGAACGCCATACAGGTGCGATCACCCAGCGCCGCTCCTAGGGGTACGGGTTCAGTGTGTTTTTCTACGGGTATGGATTCACCAGTAAGAATTGCTTCTTGAATCTGTAGTCTGTTCGCGTGCAGCAAGCGTAGATCAGCAGGAACCTTGTCTCCGGCCTCCAGCAATACGATATCGCCAGGCACCAACTCTTCGCCCACAACGCTCAGGCGTTCTCCTGCACGAAGTACCGCTGCGTGCGGTGCCAACATCTGCCGAATAGCGTCCATGGCTTTTTCTGCCTTGCCTTCCTGGACATAGCCAATGATTGCGTTGGCAATAACCACCGCAAGAATCACCACCGTATCCCACAGATGGTGCAGTATCGCGGTGATCACCGCAGATCCGAGAAGCACATAAATTAGAATGTTGTGAAATTGCAGCAAGAAACGCAGCCATGCTGGTCGCCGTGCGGTTTCTGGTAAGCGATTGAACCCCATGTGTTCAAGTCTGGCTTGAACTTCGGCCGAGCCCAGTCCGACATGCTCGCCGACTCCAAGCAAGCTCGTCACCTGCTCCGCCGGCAGCGTGTGCCAAGCCGCGGGATGCATGGGAATTGGTGCTTGCTCAGCGACAGTGTCGACCACCTGCTTCATCAAGGAGTATCTCCTGTGTGCACAGCTCAATCGAAAAGGTATGACCGCCTACAAATTATCAATTACCGCACTCATGAACGGACACAGATATATCAATTGAGTTGAGACGAACTAAGCGATGTGCGCAACCGTGCTGCCAAGCAATCATTGATCCAGGTCAAAATCCAAACAATCGACAGTAAAGCTTATTAGTTCATTAATAACGACGGACTCCCTCCCCCTTCACACATTCAAATAAAAGCCTCGCCGAGAAAGCGCTATCCACCTTGATTGATTGCGTACTGCTATCGACCTGGATCTATTTAAATCTCTTGATGCTTCACTCCTCCAGCAATTCCTCTGGATGCATTTGTACATCGTCGCGACTTCAATGCGGGCCTCACCGGTCGATATCTGAGAGGGGCAGTTACCGAGGACTCCAATGAAAAGTAACGTTAACCGTACAAGCCACTAGTCGTAATGAATATCATTAGCCATTTCAGACTGCTCGTCACTGCCATGTTCGTGTGTACCAGATGTTAATATGCTTCCTTTTAAGTGCCCCTAAAGGACGCTGATGACCAAGCATCAAGCCACTGCCGAAACCCCTAGAGCAGCTGCAATTCTGGCTCGTTTCCTGTCCTCGGAAGCCGCTGGAGGCCTAGTACTGATGGCCTCAGCTTTGGCTGCTCTGATTGTTGCCAACTCGCCACTTTCCCAGGATTACTTCGCCGTACTGCGCACGGTTTGGCTGGGCATGTCTGTCGAACATTGGGTGAATGATGGGCTGATGGCGATCTTCTTCCTGATGGTCGGTCTAGAGATTAAAAGAGAAGTGTTGGCTGGAGGGCTTTCAACTTGGGGTCAGCGTGCCTTGCCGGGATTTGCTGCGATGGGTGGCATGCTTGTTCCCGCCCTTATCTACATTGCGTTTAACTGGGGGAATGCCCAGACTCTCGGGGGGTGGGCCATCCCTGCAGCAACTGATATCGCATTCGCCTTGGGTGTCTTGTCGCTGCTGGGTAAGCGCGTCCCTATTTCGCTGAAGGTGTTTCTCGCAGCTCTAGCGATTATCGACGACCTCGGTGCGGTGGTGATCATTGCCTTTTTCTACACGTCGGACCTTTCCATGCCGATGTTACTGGCTTCGCTCACCACCCTGCTCATTCTGATTGCAATGAGTCGACTGGGAGTAAGACAGCTGTTTCCATATCTCTTGGTCGGAAGCGTATTGTGGTTCTTCGTTCTGCAATCGGGGGTACATGCCACCCTGGCGGGTGTCGCACTGGCGTTGTGCATTCCGATGGGGAGGCCGGAAGAAGAAGCTCGTTCTCCGTTGCTGTTTCTTGAAGAAAAACTGCACTCCTGGGTTGCGTTCGCCGTAGTACCCATTTTTGGCTTTGCCAATGCCGGTGTTTCGCTGGGCGGTATATCCATGGAAAACCTGGTCGATCCGGTCCCTCTAGGGGTAGCGCTGGGTCTTTTGGCGGGTAAGCAGGTAGGGGTTTTCCTATTGGCTGCGCTAGCCATTCACACAGGGTTGGCCAAGTTGCCGGAAGGGAGCAACTGGCTGCAGCTTTACGGGGTCGCGCTCCTCTGTGGTATTGGTTTTACCATGAGCCTGTTCATTGGCAACCTGGCATTCCCTGGTCTTCCTCATTTGGTCGATGAAGTCAAAGTTGGGGTACTGATTGGTTCGGTCTCGGCTGCGATTGCTGGTGTGATAGTCCTGCGTCGCAGTAGCACCATGGCGAGCCCAGTCAAAGCCCAATAACGGAAGTATAATGTGACGCTATCGTCAACTACGACTGCTGTCTCGCTTTGGCCGGATTGCTTTGAAAAATACCTTTTGGCATTACTAGCCGCCTGCGTTCTGTTATCAGTTCTCCATCCCTCTCAATTGGGTATTGGTTGGGTCTAAGACAACTCAGCCCAAAGGCATCAACTCATGCCCAGCCAGTTCGGTAGAACCAGGGAAATCCAGGGTACATAGGTAATCAGGATCAAGAACAGCAGCAATAGCATTAGCCACGGCATGGCGGCTCTTATGGTTGCAGGCAGGGTCATACCTGTCACCGCGGAGGTGACGAACAGGTTTAGCCCCACCGGTGGCGTGATCAGGCCGATCTCCAGGTTCACCACCATGATGATGCCAAGATGGATCGGGTCGATACCCAACTTCGTGGCAATGGGGAAAAGTATCGGGGCCAGGATCAGGATGATGGCCGAGGGCTCCATGAAGGCACCCGCAATCAAGAGCACAATGTTCATCACAAGCAGAAACATCACGGGTGTCAGGCCAGCTTCGATGACCCAGGCGGTGATTTGTTGAGGCAACTGTTCGGTGGTTAGAACGTGGGCGAAGAGCATGGCGTTGGCAATGATGAACATCAGCATGATGCTCAACTTGGCAGAGTCCAGCAGTACTTTGGGTGTTTCGCGGAGCGTCAGGTCTTTGTACACGAACAGGGCAATGAAACCCGAATACACCGCCGCCACCGCCGCCGCTTCGGTCGGGGTGAACATTCCCGAGTAGATGCCTCCAAGAATGATGAGCATCAGCAGCAGGCCCCAGATCGCCTTACGTGCCGTGCCAAGCCATTCACGGAACGTCGCGCGCGGCATGGCGGGCAGTTTTTTCTTCAGGGCGACGATGTAGATTGCGATCATCAGCACTCCCCCCAGTAACAAGCCCGGTACCACCCCTGCCATAAACAACTTGCCGACGGAGGTTTCGGTTGCAGCTGCGTAGACCACCATCACGATCGAGGGCGGAATCAGGATGCCCAAGGTTCCTGCGTTACACACGATTCCTGCGCCAAAGGCTTGCGGATAACCGGAGCGGACCATGCCGGCGATAGCAATGGAGCCCACCGCCGCCACTGTCGCCGGGCTGGAGCCGGATAGAGCTGCGAACAACATGCAGGCCAGCACCGCTGCAATGGCCAAGCCACCACGAATATGCCCGACACAGGCGTTAGCGAAATCGATCAAGCGACGCGCGACACCACCAGTAGTCATAAAGGCGCCCGCGAGTAAGAAGAACGGAATGGCCAGCAATGTGTAGTGCTCGGATGTCTCGAACAGCTTGATTGCCAGAGAGCGCACGGAGTCCTGGCTGAAAAAAACGATGGTCAGCGAGCCTGCCAACCCCAGGGAAATAGCAATGGGAATGCCGATGAACATCAGCACGAACAGGGTCACAAACAGGAAGGCAATCGTCATGACTTATCATCCTCGTGCTCGGTCAGTTTCATCGCATCAGTGGCTTCATCGGCCAGGCCCAGGCCGGTCTGACGGTTTTGCAGAATGCGCACGAGAATTTCAGCGAAGCGGATAAATACCAGCGCGAAACCCAAAGGGACAATCAGTCCTACATGCCATTGCATGATGCCGAAGTGGCCCAGGTCCTCGGCACCTATATCGGCGATCATCAGGGTCCGGATCCATTCGAAACTGGCAATACTGAGCAGTCCGGCATAGGCCAGGCAGCAAAGGCAGGCCATGATGCCAATGCGTTTCTGGACGGATCTGCTGGCGAGCCGTACCAGCGCATCAACGCCGATATGGCCGGCTGTGCGCACACCGTAGGACAATCCGAAGAATATCAGCCAGCCAAACAGGGCCTTGGTTAGCGAGGTACTCCAGGTCATGGCCTGAGCCATCGTCATGACCCGATCGCCCATGGCGAACAGCGGTTCGCTGACGCCTTGCCAGCTCTCGGCAAGGCGGTAGAACAGGGTATAGAGATTGTTGAGGATGACGTAGACGAAGGTGATTAACGTCATGGCTGCCAGAAGGAAGACGATGAAGCCCTCCTCGAAGTGTTCCCAGATGCGCCGAAGGACATTCATGGATAGCCGCTCCTGTCGCGTGATGACAGGCAGGTGTGTGACAACACCTGCCGATCGGTCATTGAACCTGGTTGGCTGCTTGCGCGGCGCCGATCAGCTCGGGGCCGATATCGCCTTCGAATTTTTTCCAGACCGGCTTCATCGCGACTCGCCATTGTTCACGCTGCTCAGGTGTCAGGATGATGATCTCGCTGGTCTTGGCCGCGACGATGCTCTGCTTGGCGTTCTGGTTCAGTTGCTCGGCTTCTTTATTCACTTGCGCGGTGACTTCGACGAGGATCTTTTCCAGCTCGCTGCGAATCTCCGGCGACAAGCCGTTCCAGAACCCAGTGTTGGTGATCAGCATGTAATCAAGTACACCGTGGTTGGATTCGGTGATGTATTTCTGCACCTCATGCATCTTCTGGCTGTAGATGTTCGAGTAGGGGTTTTCCGCACCGTTGACCACACCGGTCTGCAATCCCTGATACACCTCGGCGAAGCTCATCTTGCGTGGGTTGGCACGCACGGCCTTGAACTGCTCCTCAAGCACCGCTGAGGCTTGCACCCGGAACTTCAGGCCACGGGCGTCACCAGGAACACGCAGCGGCTTATTCGCGGACAGCTGCTTCATTCCATTGTGCCAATAGGCTAGGCCGGTGATGTTCTTGCTTTCCATGGACTTGAGCAGGCCTTGGCCCTGTGGACTCAACTGGAAGCGATCAACGGCGGCGATGTCATCAAACAGGAAAGGCAGGTCGAACAACTGGACGGTCTTGGTGTACTGCTCGAACTTGGCCAGCGACGGTGCAATCATCTGTACGTCCCCGAGCAACAGGGCTTCCATCTCCTTGCCATCGCCAAACAATGAGGAGTTGGGGTAGACCTCGACCTTGACCTTGCCGGGCAGACGCTCCTCCACCAGTTTCTTGAACAACAGGGCGCCTTGGCCTTTGGGAGTCTGCTCTGCAACCACATGGGAGAATTTGATGACCACCGGATCTGCAGCCATTACCGTGCTCATGGTGCTCAGAGCAAGAGCACAGGCGAATGCGTTCCACATAGACTTGAACATTTAAGGGGCACTCCTCTTATTTTTGTTTTCCTACAGTTCCGGCTCCATGCTCAGGAATACATAGGCACGGCGAACAAAAGGTAGTCTAGGCATAAAATGGCCTAGTGGGACTTACACGCCGAACGCTCACTGGTCGAGTGTAGTCAAACGAAACGTTCCAATACGCCCCCTATTAGTAGCAATAAGTGAAGGACCAGACGCCTCGCTATTGGACTTGCCCCTACAAAACCGGACACCAACTCCCCGTTAAATTGATGCTGGCGCCAAGCGCCTGAACTCCCTCGGTGAACGGTAATTCAAGGCGCTGTGCGGATGCTGCTCGTTGTAATGCTCGAAGGCAATTGCCAAGTTACGCAACGCCGTTTCTCGATCCGGCTTGGGCATGTGCGCCACGTAGTCACGCTTGATCGTCTTCACGAAGCTCTCGGCCATGCCGTTGCTCTGCGGGCTGCGCACCGGGGTGGTCACCGGCTGCAAGCCGATCTGTCGAGCAAACAGGCGTGTCTGTTCGGCGGTGTACGCCGAGCCGTTGTCGCTTAGCCATTGCACCGGCGTGACGGGCAGTTGATCACCAAAGCGCTTCTCCACGCTTTCCAGCATCAAGTCGCGGATATCATCGCCGCTGTACCCGGTCGGGCTCGCGACCCAGCCGATGGCCTCGCGATCACAGCAGTCCAGGGCGAAGGTCACGCTCAGTTTGGCCCCGTCCTCGCAGCGGAACTCAAAGCCGTCCGAGCACCAACGCGTATCGCTGGTTTTCACCGCAATACGGCCTTCGTGCCGACGCGGCACGCCGGGCTGTTTGAGTCGACGTTCCAACAGCAAGTTGTGATCACGCATGACCCGGTAAACTCGTTTCACGTTGATCGCCGGCAGCGACTGGGTTTCACGGGCGCGACGCAGCAATCCCCAGACACGACGGTAGCCATAGCTGGGAAGCTCGCTGACCTGTTGCTGGATTTCGACCACCAGCGCAGCATCGTCCACAGGCCTACTTCGCCGTACTTTGGGCGATACCGATTGCTTGATTCGAACCGTTAATTGCGAGCGCGCCACACCGAGACATTCGCTGACCAGCTTCACTGGTCGTCCCCCGGCAACAAGGGTGAGTGCGCAATCCATTTTCGCGACCGGGCGATCTCCACGGCCTCTTTGAGGATTTCGGCTTCCATCGTTTTCTTGCCCAGCATCCGTTGCAGTTCACGGATCTGCTTGAGCGCATCGCTCAGCTCGGAGGCAGGCACCACGGCTTCGCCAGCACTGACCGCCGACAGGCTGCCGTCCTGATACAGCTTGCGCCACAAGAACAGCTGATTGGCATTGATGCCGTTGCGCCGAGCGACGACCGACACACTTTGTCCTGGCTCAAGGCTCTCGCGAACCATGGCCAGCTTTTGCTCTGGGCTCCAGCGGCGCCGCCGCTCCTGGCCCAAAAGCTCCCCACTCTTATCGTTGCTGTTAGTCATAAACATAACCGTTTGCCTATCCCTTATCGTAAGGGGGAAACAGTGTCCTGTCTTTCATGGGGCTCGTTCAGCTATCTGGCAAACCGCTCTCCCCTCGACCTTTTTTGTTGTGCGCCCATCCCACCTACGTTTTCGATTCCTTGATCGAAGACGAAACAATGCCCACTGAATAGTCGATGTCCTTGGACACCTGTACCAAAACCAGTTCGCCTAAGAAATTGCTCTGATGGAATTGACCTTGAGGGTCGAGAGCCAGGGTGCGACGGATACTGGCGGACAATATCCGCTCCGGCATCTCGGCATGCCGGCAAGCAGATGTTCGCCTATAGTCCTCGAGGAGAGCGAAGTGGCCACGCGATTCGATGGCTGTCTCCCGGACACGTTTTATCTGGGCACGAGAACCGGCTTGAATTCGCATTGCTCAATGTTGTTATAGGTCGGTACCAGGAAAAGACTAAAAGTTTTGTCCCTGTCAGTACGGAGGCCAGAATGAACAACATGGTGCAGCGTGCCGGAGTCGGTGTCGTCTTGGTTCTGTTCCTCGGGGCACTTTCGGTGTCATGGTTGACTCACGGCACGGGCGTCATCAAAAACGACATCGCCCGCAACATCTATATCCCCGATGAGTTGACCATGCCGTTTCAGGTTATGGCCGCCTACAACGGTCGGGACATGTTTTTCCGCTACCGGTGGCCGGCACGGCAGCCTTCGATCTATCACGACATGATGAAGTTCGAGGGTGGCAAATGGGTCCAATACGGGGCCAGTGTGCCAGGCCCTCAGGAACAGGGCATCTATGAGGACCGCGTGGCAATGATGGTGGACGACGGCGGCGTGCCTGAGTTCGCCCGCTATGGCGGTTACATCACCATCGGCGACCGCATGCGGTTCTTCACCAACGAGGCCAAGCCCGAGGATGTGAAGGCCCATCCCTATCTTGGCCAGAAGCGAAACCAGGTCGAGGTCCGCAAGCACCTGCCGGCGACCCGCAAGTACATCGGCGACTGGAGTTCAGTCGTCCCGGAGGACGAACTGGCAGCCCTGCGCAAGGGTGGATACTTCCTCTATCTGTGGCATTGGCGGGCGCATCGCTCGAACCCGATGAATGTCTCCGATGATGAGTACATATTTGACGTCCGATCCGGCGACGCTGGCAATGGCCCCTTCAGCGATAACTGGGACGCCGAGAAAAAACAGCCAAAATTCATGCTGGATCCGCAGAAAACCAACCGCAGGGCGCTGAACTGGGACGATCTCGTACAGCGCAAGCTCGGCTTCGACGATGTCTACTACATCAGTGAGGACACTGCAGTGCCCTTCGACGCGGCCCATGCATGGAAGGACGGAGACACCATTCCGCGCCGTCTGTTGCGTCGCGGAGATGGTTCCCATGCCGACATCAAAGTATTCGGCAGGGGGCGCTGGAAAGATGGTTTCTGGGAGGTGACCCTCAGGCGCGGCATGGATACCGGCAACCCGATGGACGACAAGATCCTGGTCGACAAGCAGGTCTACAACCTTGCCTTCTCCGTCCACCGAGATGCGCTCGGCAGCCGCTGGCACTACATCTCGCTGCCGATCACGCTGGGCCTGAGCCGCGAGGCCGACCTGGTCGCCAGCCGTTTCGACGGCGACCAACCGACGTGGAGTCAGCCGTGGCACAAGACCACGCTGTTCTACCCCGGCCAAGTCAGCTGGCCCATGCTCAACAGCGTCAAGCATGCGGGCGCCGAGGACATCAAGACAGGCGTGCCAGTCAAGTATCGCCACAGCGAAAGCCAACTCGCCCATTACGGCGTCGAAGGGGAGTTCGCCGACCAAATTCGCCGCCAATGGCTGTTCACGCTGTTTGCCGGAGTGCTGCTGATCGGCGGTTTTGGCATTGCACTGAACCAATTGCTCAAGCGCAATCAAGGAGCCTGATCATGGCCGCCTATCACGCTGTTCTCGTTCACTTCCCGATTGCCCTTTGGATGACGGCGACCTTGGCTATCCTGTTGCGCGCATTCTCCGACGGTGCGCTGGCGAAGGCAGTTGATCGAGCGCTCGTCCCGCTCCTGACAATCGCTTTTATCTCGGGTGTCGTGGCCTTCGCAATCGGTCTCATGGTGTGGCCGTGGGAAACGATCTCGTCGACGCCGCTCGGGCGCAACCATGTACTGTTCGCGTCGTGGACGGTGGCGTACTGGGCCTTGCTGCTGGCAATGCGGTGGCTGCGTGGCGAGGCCGTGTGGCAGGGGACTTCACGTTGGATCATGGCTGGCCTGGCGCTCCTTGGCAGCTTTCTCCTCGGCGTCACCGGCACACTCGGCGGTCACCTGGTGGGCATCTATACGGAGCTCTCGAGTGCCCTGCGCCTACTGGGCTGGGAGGTTTTCACAACCTTCTACCTGCCCAATATCACGCTGATGGTGCTCGGGGTGATCACGCTGGTGCTGATCGGGCTCGGGCTGTGGGGGCGCCGCACCGACACCACGGCTTGACCCGACAAGGTATCTGCGCGTGATGACGAAGCGTTCTTCGAGGCGACGCAGAACGCCCGAGTGGTGGTGACGGAGCAATTTGATCGAGATTGATCAATATCAATCGCGCCAGCGCCAAACGGCCTACATTCATCAAAAAGGCACGCGAAAGGGTGCATTGCTCAGGACGCCAGGATCTGCCGGCTGTACAAGGATGTCATGGCCCGCACCTGCCTCCATTCTCGGCAACATATAACCCGTGGTTCACAGACAGGAGAAGGCGATGACAATCCTACTGGCAAGTCAGCGGTTGCGCCTGTATGACAGCAATGAACTCGATGAAGTACTGCAAACGATGGCGCGCAAGGCCACCACCTTGCTGCCACAGGCGCACGCCGCCCTGATTGGCATCCAGCGTCGGGGTGAACCTCTGGCTCAACGATTGCTCCAGTACATTGCGCGCCAGACCGGTCAGCAGGAGTTCCCTCTCTACCCTCTTCAGATCAAGCGCTACGCTGACGACCTGCAAGTGGTGCATACCTACACGCAACTGACGGAGAACCCGGCGCTGGGCAAGCTGGACCTCGCCAATACCACCTTGCTGGTGGTCGATGACGTGCTGTTCGAAGGCCATTCGCTGCTGCGTACTTGCGCGTATCTGGCGCAACTGGGGGCTCGTCGGGTCTACACCGCCGTATTGGTTGACCGGCATACCTGTCAGCAGCCGATCCGCGCCGACATTGTCGGCGTGCATCTGCAAGTCGCTACCACTGACATCGTTGAATGTAACGTGCCGCCCTTCGAACAGGAGTTTTGCATAGAGGTTGTGCGACATGGCGCCGCCCGCTGACGGTGTAACCGATCAAGGAGTAGCCTTGTCACTCAAGCTCCAGATCGGCAAAGCAGTAAGAGATCAGCAACACGTGCCACGGCAATGAAGCGCATTTATCAACGGCCGGAGCCCTGTATGCTCACCCTGCCCCGCTTCTTTTTGCTCTGCAAGGCAGCGAGTCCTATGCTTTGCGCGTGGCGCAGCGGCTTGGCTGCCAATTGGCGCGCCATGAGGAGCGTGACTATGCGGCGTTTTTTGAAGCCTGTGGCGTGGATTGCCTGATCACCCTGGAAATGCATAATCCAGCTGCGTTCGATAACGCGTTTCGCATGCCAGCGTGGAATCTGCAGTGCGCGGAACTGTTCGCCTCGCAGGTCGGCGACGCTGACGTGGTGGCCGTATCCCCGGACTCAGGGGGGTATCAAGAGAGCCGAGCAATTTCGTCAGGCGCCGCAGCCTGCCCGCAACATCACCGAAGAATCCCCTCGCCGATTTCAATCCTCAACCCGCCGCCCATTTGACCACTGTCATTGTCGAATGAGATGCATCCTGCCGATACTCAGCCCCATCATTTACCGGCGCCGCCAGCGCCTACACTCGATGGCAATGCCCGCCAGGACAACCATCCTGGATCATTGCTGCCGATCATCATGGATACTTGAGAAGGACACTCAAATGGTACGTGCCGTCACTGTTCTCACTGAGAATTTCTCCGACTGGGAACCCGCACTCATCAACTCCACGGGGCGAGCCTACTATGGCTTCGACACTCGTTTCGCGGCCCCCGGTGGCAAGCAAGTGATCTCATCCGGAGGAATGACCATCATCCCGAACCTGGCCATCGAAGCCATCCAGCTGGAAAATGTCGACTTGCTGATCGTGACGGGAGGTCCTGTCTGGAAAACAGACAAGGCACCGGCAATCGAGGCGCTGGTTCGGGCGGCCCACGCCAGGAAAATCGTCGTTGCCGGCATCTGTGACGGCACCCGCGTCCTGGCCCAGGCGGGAGTGCTGGATCACGTGCAGCATACGTCCAACTCCGCTGAGAACCTGAAGCAGGTGCATTACCGCGGGGCGGATTATTACCAGGATGTGCCCTATGCCGTTGCCGACCAGGGTGTGGTCACCGCCCCTGGTAGCGCGCCTGTCAGTTTCATGGCGCAAATTCTCAGCACCTTGGGTTTGAACGACAAGAAGCTCGATGCCTACCTGGCCATGCATGCGGCTGAACACATTCACGGCTGAGCCCCTTCCCTCTATCTCTCCCCTCGCCTGGTGCTGCGGCCTATTACTCGGCCGCACCGCCGACTTTGACCCATTCCACGACTGCCGCGCTGATGGCCGGCTCAGCCTGTTTTCCACTGTGGAATGCTGCAAGCCATAATGCTCACACCCTCCCCGCCCGGCATTCCGTCAGGGCCCGGCCACAGAATCAACCGAACGGGTGGGCATGATGCAGGTGCTTGCCGACGCCAGGCTTGTTTCCTCTCGATCCATCACGGGTTGGCCGACGAACATAGCCTCGAGGTGCTGGCGCGCCTGCTGCAAGCAGCGCAATCCGGCGACGTTGACTCAGCACTGGTGCACATGCATCGAGGGCGTGGGTTCTATGACGATTATGTCCAGGCCCGCGCACGGCGATGGCGGGCTGTACACAGCTGTTGCGAAACCCATGGTGCCTGTGCGCCTGCTGCAAACCGGGCGCCTGGCCTTCAACGCCCAAGGGCAGCGGATGAGTCTGCAACGTACCCTGGACATCGCCACGCCGCTGCTCACGTCATTGATGGGTGCCTCGGTCCATGGGAGTGCTCCATCGATATCCATGGGATATATGCCCGCCAGGGCTATATAACCCTTTGGGTGAGGTCAATCGTAAGTTCTCAAGCACCTTGTCCGCGAGGAGGACTACATTGCTTGTAACACTGGCTTCATTGCCCATCCTCAGGTGTTCGACGATGCATTCGGACATTTAACACCGGGCAGGACATGTACCCTCGGTGTGCGCGGGCCGCCTGGCAATCTGGCGGCGAGCGTTGCGTCCGCCTTGCGGGTCAGCTCCGTCGGAACCAGTGAACATCAGCCTTGTCCCGCCCAAGGAGAGCATCATGAGTCGTGCAACCCCCATCAATCATTACCGCAACCTGGGTATCGTCGCCCACGTAGACGCGGGCAAGACCACCACGACCGAGCGGATCCTGTTCTACACGGGCCTGAGCCACAAGATGGGTGAGGTGCATGACGGCGCTGCCACCACCGACTGGATGGTGCAGGAACAGGAACGTGGTATCACCATTACTTCCGCTGCCGTGACCACCTTCTGGAAAGGTTCTCGCGGCCAATACGATGACAGGTACCGGGTCAACATTATCGACACCCCGGGCCACGTCGACTTCACCATCGAAGTGGAGCGTTCGCTTCGCGTACTCGACGGCGCGGTCGTGGTGTTCTGCGGTACTGCCGGTGTCGAGCCGCAGTCCGAAACCGTATGGCGCCAGGCCAACAAGTATGGCGTGCCACGAGTGGTCTACGTGAACAAGATGGACCGTGCCGGTGCCAACTTCTTGCGCGTGGTCGGCCAGATCAAGAGCCGCCTGGGCCACACCCCGGTTCCGGTCCAGTTGGCGATCGGCGCTGAAGATAGCTTTGCGGGTCAGGTCGATCTGATCAAGATGAAGGCGATCTACTGGAACGACGACGACAAGGGCACCACCTATCGCGAGGAAGAAATTCCCGCCGATATGCGGGCGCTGGCCGAGGAGTGGCGCGCCAAGATGGTCGAAGCCGCCGCCGAAGCCAACGAAGAGCTGATGAACAAGTACCTTGAAGAGGGTGAGTTGACCGTCGAAGAGATCAAGGCCGGCCTGCGCGAGCGCACCCTGGCCAGCGAGATCGTGCCGGCCGTCTGCGGTTCCTCGTTCAAGAACAAGGGCGTTCCGCTGGTGCTCGATGCCGTCATCGACTACCTGCCGGCTCCGACCGAAATCCCGTCGATCAAGGGCCATCACCCGGACAGCACCGACGACAACGAAATCATCGACGAGCGTCATGCGGACGACAACGAGCCGTTCTCGTCCCTGGCGTTCAAGATCGCTACCGACCCGTTCGTGGGGACCCTGACCTTCATTCGCGTCTACTCGGGTTTCCTGAGTTCCGGCGACTCGGTGATCAACTCGGTCAAGGGCAAGAAGGAACGTGTGGGTCGCATGGTGCAAATGCATGCGAACCAGCGCGAGGAAATCAAGGAAGTCCGTGCCGGCGACATCGCGGCCCTGATCGGCATGAAGGACGTCACTACCGGTGACACGCTCTGCGATATCCACAAACCGATCGTCCTTGAGCGTATGGACTTCCCTGAGCCGGTGATTTCGGTTGCGGTAGAGCCGAAAACCAAGGCTGACCAGGAGAAGATGGGGATTGCGCTGGGCAAGCTGGCCCAGGAAGACCCGTCGTTCCGCGTCAAGACCGACGAAGAAACCGGCCAGACCATTATCTCGGGTATGGGTGAGCTGCACCTGGACATCCTCGTTGACCGCATGAAGCGCGAGTTCAACGTCGAGGCCAACATCGGCAAGCCGCAGGTTTCCTACCGCGAGAAGATCACCGTCGGCTGTGAAATCGAAGGCAAGTTCGTTCGTCAATCCGGTGGTCGTGGCCAGTTCGGCCATTGCTGGATCCGTTTCGCTCCGGCTGACGTCGACGAAAAAGGCAACATCACTGAAGGCCTGGTGTTTGCCAACGAGGTGGTGGGTGGCGTGGTGCCGAAGGAATACATCCCGGTCATCCAGAAAGGTATCGAAGAGCAGATGAAGAACGGCATTGTCGCCGGTTATCCGCTGATCGGCCTGAAGGCGACCGTGTTCGATGGTTCCTACCACGACGTCGACTCCAGCGAGATGGCGTTCAAGGTAGCGGCCTCCATGGCCACCAAGCAGCTGCGCGAAAAGGGCAAGGGTGTGGTTCTCGAGCCGATCATGCGGGTCGAGGTCGTCACCCCCGAGGACTACATGGGCGATGTGATGGGTGACCTGAACCGTCGTCGTGGCCTGATCCAGGGCATGGAAGACTCGGTCTCTGGCAAGATTGTCCGTGCCGAAGTGCCGCTGGGTGAAATGTTCGGTTATGCGACCGACGTCCGCTCCATGTCCCAGGGGCGCGCGAGCTACTCCATGGAGTTCTCCAAGTACGCCGAAGCGCCATTGAACATTGTCGAAACGCTGATCAAGTAACCAGGCCAGAATACCGAAACCAGAGTGTCGCGAAAGATGCTCTGGCTTCGGCGTTAAGGACTACGAGGTGGTGGCTGCCTCAATGACTTCAAGCGCAAGTACTAGGTCGCGGACGTCAAGCAGCGCAGGCGGGTAATGCGCTACAGCCGGACGGACTAGACCGCAATCGCCCCCGCCCGCCCCGACTCCACCACAAAGGACTTGAGGGTCGAGACGGCCTGCTGCCCCACCACTTCAACTACTACGCCTCCTACACCTACACCCGCGCCGAGCAACAGGACGACCTGACCGTCTACAACGCCGGCAAGGCCATTGTCCTGCCCACCAGCGGCAAGCAGTTCGCCAACGTGCCGAAGAACATGCTGGCGGCCAACATCGGCTACGACGACGGGCGCTTCTACGGCACCTTCGGCGGCAAGTACACCAGCAAGCTGTATGGCGACCTGACCAACGACGAGTCCATTTCCGGCCGCACCGTATTCAACCTCGGCGCCGGTATCTACCTGCCGGTGGACAAGAAAGTGGTCAAGGACGCGACCCTGCGCCTGAACGTCGACAACCTGTTCGACAAGAAGTACCTGGACGGCGTGTACACCACCAAGACCAACGCCGCGACCTACGAAGGTTTCCGTGACGGCGACCCGGCCTACATCGTGGGCCTGGAACGCACCGTGACCGTCTCCCTGGAAGCGAATTTCTGATCGTCATCCGCTAAGAATGAGGTAAACCATCATGGACATGAACCTGCTTCACGACATCACCTTCTATGTGATGTATGCCGCGATGGCCATCGCGATCTTCATCGCCATCGAGCGCGGTCTCTACTTTGCCTATGTGCGGCGCCAGGCCAGGTCGTTGACGGAGGCCCTGGGCAGTCACGTGCACAGCGAGCGGGATCTGCCGCAAGGTGCCACCCGCCGCGACAGCCTGCCCTTGAGCATGCTCCTGCCGGTGCTGACGCAAAAGGCTGCCCACGGCTCGCGCAAGGACCTGGACGACGTGATCGAAAGCCAATACCTGTCGACCCGCGCCCCGCTGGCCCGCAGCCTGTGGATCATCGAAACCATCACCACCGCCGCGCCCTTGCTAGGCTTGCTGGGGACCATCCTGGGGATCATCGACACCTTCAAGGCCCTGGCCAGTGCCGGCGTGTCCGACCCGGCCCAGATTTCCGGCGGTATCGGCACGGCGTTGTTCGCCACTGGCCTGGGCATCGCCATCGCCCTGTTCTGCGTGGTGTTCCATAATTTTTTCCAGGACAGCCTGGAGCGCATCAACGATCAACTGAAGATGCTGCTGATCCGCGCGGCCACCGGTGCCCGGCTGCAGGATGAGGTGCCGCAGCGGGTGCCGACCCCGTTGCACAGCCGTACTACCGCGTAACCCCCAGGGCGGGCGCAGGCTGCGCCCGCCTTTTCCCGATATGAGACGCCTATGTCCGTATGCATGAAATTTCCACGAGCGCTGCTCAGCGTTCGGATCGCCGGCCTGGCTGGCTTGCTCATCAGTCCGCTGGTCCAGGCGGACTTTGCCATTGCCGGGTTCGAGCTGGTGCATACGGTGCCAGTGGACACCGCGCTTGGCACGGCGGATTTGCGGCAACCCGGCCCCGTGTGGATCGAGCTGTTCGATGGCGCGAAAAGCCAGATCGATATCGGCCAGTTTTATGCAGCGGACCATCCCGGGTCGGTGCTGGACGGGGTGATCGAACACCTTGAGGCGGCTGGCAAACGCGGGGTGAAGATCCGCTTCCTGCTAGAGGAAAAGGGCCTGAAACTGTCGGACCCCGCCACCCTGGAACGCTTGCGGGCGATTCCCAACCTGACCTTCCGGGTGCTGCCCTATGCCCGGGTGAGCGGCGGGATCATCCACGCCAAGTACATGGTGGTGGACGGCAAACAGGCATTCATCGGCAGCCAGAACTTCGACTGGCGCTCGCTGGAGCACATCCACGAAACCGGGTTGCGCATCAGCGATCAAGCCATCGTGGCCCAGGTGCAGGCGATCTTCGAACAGGACTGGCAGGCCCAGGCCGCCCTGGCGGCAAACCAGCCGGTGCCCCTGCCCGCCTCCGGCCAGCAGCCGGCACGCCGCGGCAATTACCTGGTGGCCAGCCCGCAACGCTACAACCCGCCTGGCGTGGGCGACTCACAGCAGGAGTTGCCGCGCCTGCTGGCCGAAGCGAAGAACGAAGTGCGGGTGCAGTTGCTGGACTATGCACCGCTGTCCTACGGGCCTGAGCGGACCCGCCCCTATTACGCGGTGATCGACAATGCCGTGCGGGCCGCTGCGGCGCGGGGTGTGTCGATCAAGTTGATGGTGTCCGACTGGAACACCGACAAACTGGAACTGCCCTACCTGAAAAGCCTGGCGGTACTGCCCAATGTCCAGATCCGGATCGTCACCCTGCCCCAGGCGTCCCAAGGGTTCATTCCCTATGCACGGGTGATTCACAGCAAGACCATGGACATCGATGGGCAGGTGGCCTGGGTCGGCACCAGCAACTGGCTCGGTGGCTATCTGGATAACTCGCGCAACCTGGAAGTGGTGATGCACGACAGCGCGATGGCCAAGCGCATCGGCGAATTGCACGAACAATTGTGGGATGGGCCTTATGCAAAGCCGCTCGAGGTGATGGCTGAGTATCCGGATCCCCATCCGGGCACACCTTGAAGGCAAAAAAAGGCCGAGCCTCTCGACGGCTCGGCCTTCTGCCCATGGTTCAGCGTTTTGACGCAACCATCGCCTCCACCGTGGTCGCTCTATCCGCACCGGCCGCAACCTGCCCTGCGCCTCGCACCACCTGCGCCCGTACCGCGGTCGCATCCTGCAGGATCACCTGCGCGGCCTTTTCCGCCGCGACGTAGATCGAAGTGACGATAAAGAACCCGGGGATTTTCGGGAAGATCGAGGCGTCCACCACCCGCAGATTGCTCACGCCGCGCACGCGGAAGGCACTGTCGAGTACCGCCATCGGGTCGTCGTCGGCGCCGATCGGGCAGGTGCAGGAGGCGTGGTGGCCCCAGGCCTGGTTCATGACGAAGGTCTTGAGCTGCTCGTCGGTCTGCACTTCATCGCCGGGCAGTTCTTCGCTGGCGATCAGCCCGGCGTCTTTCAACGGCTGGGCCAGGTTGCGCACGAACTTGATACCCTCCACCACCGATTGCAGGTCTTCGCCCTGGGTGTCGTTGCCCTCCTCGAAGTAATGGAAGTTGATCAGCGGGGTGTCGGCCGGGTCCTTCGAGCGCAGGGTGACGTAGCCGGCGTTGTTGTTGGTATGGGCCTTGAGGATGGCCCAGGTCAGGTAGTTCAGGTGCTCGACGATCAGCTTCGAGTAGCCGGGGAAGTAGCCGCGAAACAGCGCCAGCAGGGAAAAACAGAACAGGTCCGGCAGCGGCCGTTGCTTCAGGGATTTCTTGATGATCGCCAGGACCGCGCCGTTGGTGCTGTAGACCCCGACCTTGCCCTTGGCCCATTCCTCGTACTGCGGATCGCCCTTGGCGTAGCGCGCGCCCTTGAGCACTTCCCAGTGCTCGAAGTTCATCCGGTTGACCACCCCGACCTCGTAGCGGTCCTGCAGGTTGCGCCCTACGCCGGGTAACTCGACCCGTACCGGGATGTCCATGGCCTCCAGGGTTTCGCGCGGGCCGATGCCTGAGAGCATCAGCAGTTGCGGGGTGTTGAAGACGCCGCCGGCGAGTATCACTTCGCGGCTGGCGCGCACCTGGCGCAGTTCACCGGAGGTATTGCGCGGCAAGGTGCAGGCCCGGTACAGGCGCGCGCCCTTGATGTACTCCACGCCATAGGCGCGCTGCTGATCATCGAGCAGCACCCGGGTCACCAGCGCATCCAGCTCGATGTGCAGGTTGTCCGGGTGGCGCTTTTGCACATCCAGCAGGCGTTCGCGGGTACCGTGGCGATGGTGGTGCCGGGTGGTCAGCGGCGGATAACGCAGGCCGATGGCGTCCTCGCGTACCAGTCGCCAGTCGTTGGGGTCGCCCACGCCCTGCAACTGCCAGCCGATGCGCTTGAGGGTTTCGCCCAGGGTCTTGAACGCCTGCTCGGCGGCGTCGACGATCGCACGCACCAGCGACTGGTCGTCGAACGCTGCCTCCGGAATCGCCTTCTCCACGTGCAGCCAGCCCTTGAATCCATGCCGCGACGGGTTGATGCCGAACCAGGAGAGAAACCGCTGGAGCGGCCGGTGATGGCAGTTCTCCAGGCTCTGGAAGTGCTCGCGCATGGCACTGGCTTTCCACGATGGATCGCCGGTGATCTGCGCGATATGGTCCCAGTCCTGGTTGTGCGGGTAGACAGTGATCATCGCGTTGTGCGCGGTGCAGCCGCCCAGGCAACTGGCCCGTGGGTACAGCACCCCGTCGACGTCCTCGCCCTGGAAAGTCCGGGTGAACTTGGGGTCCTGCAACTGGCGGGCGTCGTCGCTGTAGTGGCGGACGAAGAAGTCCCAGCGCATCGCATCGTTCTCGGTGGAGCGCGGGTGGAAGGCCGGCACTTCGTACTCCTCCGGTAGCCGCGGGGCGGTGGTGTCCGCCGCCGCCGGGTCGCTGCCCGACTCCAGCACCAGCACCTTGCGTCCCTGTTCGGCCAGGCGGGCGGCGACGGTGCCGCCCCCTGCCCCGGAACCCACCACGATGTACTCGTAATCCGTTTCGTTGTTCATCGCTGGCCACCTAGAAAGTTTTCAGCAGGGCGATCAATGCCCGTTTGTCTGCATCACTCAGAGGCGCTTCATCCTTGAGGAAGCTGGTGCCAAAGTAATGCCCCTTGTCCACCACGAAGTCCGGGCACTTGCTCACCTGCAGCAGCGGCTTGACCAGGCCGGAGAAGACCTTGCGGGCTTCCTCGTCGCTGGCACCGGCCGGCAATTGCTTGAGGTCGTGCTTGATCTTCAGCAGCAGCTCCAGCACCTGGTCGCGTTTCTCCAGGTCGATGTTGGACAGCAGGCTCACCGGCGTACCTTGCGGGATCGGCCCGAGCTGGATGCCGTCCTCGCCGAACAGCCACGGCAGCCAGCGACTGAGCAGGCCTTCGAGCTTTTGCAGGAAGGTCGGCAGATAGCCGCTGCTGACCCGCAGGTAGCTGGTCTCACTGGTGACATCAACGGTGCCCATGTGGGTCTTGCCGGAGCGGGTCATGACCTGGAAGTCGCCAGTGCGGCGTTCCGGCCACAGCAGCATCTCGATCGCGCTGTCGAAGGACGCCATGCGGTCCTCCACCCCACCCTTCCAGTGGAATTGACCCAGGCGGTTGTTCAGCAGCAGCGGCGCGGTGGACCACACACTGACCAGCGAGGCTGGCCGCGTATAACCTCGCCCACCCGCCGGCATCGCGTATTCCCAGGGTTCGCCGGTGTACGGGTTCTGCACCAGCACCGAGCCTACCGCCGGCAACTGCTTGTACGACTCCGACGAGAAGTTGTCCCAGATATTGCCGCCCAGGGCGTTGGTCGCCAGCGGGCTGCAGGCGTTGGTTTCGGTCAGGGTGACCGGCACCCGCAGTTCGGTGGAGAGGAAGTTGTCGGTGAGGAACTTCTCGTCCTTGACGATGGCCCGCATCGCCGTCTTGAACTCCGGCGTCTTGCTCCAGGTCCAGTAGTTGTTCCAGCACTTGAGGTAGCCGTCGTTCACGCAGCCATGGTCGGGAAAGAAGCTCCAGGCCTTTTCCGGCAATTTGCTGGAGTGGCAACGGGCGCAGGTGTCGGCGAAGACTTCCTTGCCGCGCTCGAGCACCGCCGCCGGCTCGCTCAGGTGCGCCGCGCCGCCAGGGGCGTTCTTCAGGTAGTCCGGGGTCGCCGAGGCCAGGAAGAACAACGCCAGGTCCGGGGTCTGCGCCTCGTTGGCGTTCCAGTAGGAAGAGTTCTTGCGCGCCACGTCGATGCGGAACGGCGTGATCGGTTTGCCGCCGATCAAGGGTCGGAAGTGAGTGGTCCACTCCTCGCTGTACAGGCCGATATTAATGAACACCCGGTTCAATGCGCCGAGCGCGCCCACCGAGTCGGCGCCGTCCTTGAGCACCCGTGGCGTGAACACCGTGTCAGGCTTTTTGTAGAACTGCGCCAGCGGGCTGTCCGGCGGCACGCCAGGCACTTCGTTGAACTGGCGGTTGTTCAGCCCGCCACCGGCGAGTTTCTCCTTGCCCAGGTTGGAGGCCAGCTCGATGCGCGCCTTGAGGTTGTAGACCGCGTTCATGGTCCGCGGGTTGTTGATGTAGTCGGTGGAGACGAACGAGGTGTCCAGCGCTCCCGGTTTCGACGTGTGGAACAGCTGGTACGGGAAGCTGCTCGGGTCCTGGTTCCACATGAAGATCCGGTCGACCCAGAAGTACTGCGCGCCGGGGTTGGAGTTGAGGTTGGACCAGGCCGGATGTTCAGGGTCGGCCGGCGGGTTGGTCGGGTTCGGCCCGACATGGCAGAAGCCGCAGGACATGCCGACCCGGTAAGGTTTCACCAGCTTGCTGTCGTTGTAGTAGCTGGGGTCTTCGTAATAGCGCTTGGCGTCCCACTTCTTCTGCGCATGCTCGTCGAAGTCCGGGTTGGGGAACAGCCGCAGGCCGACGATCCCGGTGCCGTAGCCGTAATAGGAACCCGCCGGCAGGTTCTTGCCGCGGGCGCCGATCTTCACGCCGGGGTACTTGGTCTCGTTCTCGAAGGGGTCGGCGGCGCAGGACGGGTCGCGCTTGTCCAGCCACAGGCCGTAGCGATCGTCGCGTGGCCCCTCGCCCTTGACGTAGCAGGGTTCGTTGACCACCCCCAGCACTTGCCAGCGTTTATCGCGGTTGTATTTCAGGCTCGGATGGTTGGAGATGGTCTTGAGCAGGTCGAGGTTGCCGACGCTGTCGCGCGAGAGCTTGTCCCACAACGCATCGTTGCCGGCGGTCCAGACGATCCAGTTGTTGCGCCCGCGGGCGAAGGCCTGGAGCGCCTGCTGTTCGGTAATGCCGGGGATGAAGGGCGACAGTCGCTCGACCAGCAGCTGCGGTTGCTTGGACACGCCGTAGTCCATGTCGGCGAAGTAGTCCTCGTCGGCGCCTCTGAGGCTGCTGGCATCGCGGCCAACGCACTTGGCTTCGTCGAGTCGCTCGCCGGGTTTGTCGCCGCAGGGGTTTTTCGTCTCGCTGCTACAGCCCTGTAACAGCACCAAAGGAAGGAAAATGCTCAACATCAGCTTCACGGGTGTCATGCGCTGCTCCTTGCATGTGCTGCAGACCGGTCCCTCTGTCCTTGGGGACACTGGTGTTGCGACCGGTTCTTTTTCTGATGGCCGAACAACCGACTGCCTGCGCACCGGGCCGGTTTACCTCGGTACGCCAGTCGCCTTACAACGCCCTACAGCCGCCATACTAGGCCATGGCAAGCGGGTCAATTCTTCCATTTGGCGATGAAAAGCCAGGGGTAATTGCGATTGGCTATTGAGGTTCACACTCACCGCTCCGTCCGTCGCAGGCGCTACTGGCAAGCTGCTGTTTTCCTGCTTTAACTTACTCGTGAGGGACGGATCGCCCTCTCTTTCGCGAGGCTGCACATGGACAGGAAAAAGCCCGCGTCTTCGGCTCAAGATGCCCAGTTTCACGCCGAACATGCCCGTATCGACCAACGTCGGGATCTGCTGGGCCTGGCGCGTAAAAGCGCCGGCCACTGGGCCGTAGCCTTGTCCGGCGGCGGCATTCGCAGCGCCACCTTCTGCCTCGGGGTATTGCAAGCCATGGCCCGGGCCAGGGCGCCGGATGCCGTGGGCGAAGAGCCGGGCATCGGCAAGCGCCTGCTGGCTCAGTTCGACTACCTCTCCACCGTCAGCGGTGGCGGTTACCTGGGTTCGTTTTTCGGCAGCCTGTTCCTGCCCGGGCGCCTGCGTGGGCGGGAAAACGCCCAGGTGGTGGCCAGTCCCGAAGTACAGGCCGCGGAAGATGCCTATGAAGTGCTCGACTTCGAGCCACCGGGACGCATCCACACCCATATCGACTACGCCAAGGCCCCGGTGGGCGAAGCGCCGCTGGCCTGGCTTCGGGAGAACGGCCGCTACCTGACCCCGGGTGGTTCGGGCGACCTGTTCTATGTCCTGGGCCTATCGCTGCGCAACCTGCTGGCGCTGCATGTCGTGATCGGCATGCCGCTGTTGTGCACGCTGGCCCTGGCCACGCTGGCGCAGGTGTTCATTTCCAGCAGCCCGCTGTGTTCGCCGCTGGTCGTGCTGCTGCCCATGGACCTGGTCAACGTCCTGTGTGGTTCGCTCTGGTGGGTACCGGTGGCGGCCACCGTGCTCGGGATAGTGCCGCTGATGCTGGCGTTCTGGATGGTGTATTTCCGCAAGAGCCAGGACGAGGCGGTGCACCTGTGGAACTGGGCGACTCTGCTGTACAGCGCGATCGGTGCCCTGTTCATCGGCCTGGCCTGCGCACCCTGGGGGCTGGACGCCGAACTGCGGGCGATCCTGATCGTCTGCGGGCTGGTCAGCTGGTTCGGTGTGCTGGCCTGTATCGGCGTGGCCCTGCGCCTGCGGTTCAAGCGCGACAAGGACGACGTCCTGGCGCGCAACAACTGCGTGCGCACCTACCGGGTGCTGGTTACCCGCTACCTGGCCCAAGCGCTGATCTTCACCCTGCTGCTGGGCTTCTACACCCTGGTGCCGTGGCTGGCCCAGTGGATCTACATCAGCGAGCAGCGCACGCAACTGATGTCGTCGGCGGTCCTGCTGCCGTTGCTGATCGGCGCGATCCGCAGTCTCTCCAGCCTGCTCGACGACAAGGCCTTGCCCGGCTGGCTGAGCCGCCTGCCGCTAAACGTGATCACCGGTGTCGCCGGTATCGCGATCTTCATGCTGGTGGCCCTGCTCTGGGGGCTGCTGGTGCAGTTCGTGCGCTACCAGGGGCTTGATAGCGACAGCCTGATGCGCCTCATGGGCCTGGTGGGGGTGGCACTGATCCTCAGCCTGGCGGAGGGACGCTTCATCGGTTTTCTCAACCAGTCCTCGTTGCAGTCTTTCTATCGCAGCCGGCTGACCCGGGCGTATCTGGGCGCCTCCAACGGCCTGCGTTTTGCCGGCAGGACGCTCAAGATCCGCAAGCAGCGCCTGAGCGTCGCCGAAGCCCTGCCCGGCGACGACGTGCCGATCGAGCAGTACTACGGCGTCCCCACCTGCGCGCCGGTGCACCTGATCAACGTCACCCTGAACCTCACCGTCGACCCGGCCGAGCAACTGGTGCAGCGCGACCGCAAGGGCAAGCCACTGTGCCTGGCTCCCAATGGCGCGAAGGCACCCGACAGCGTCAGCTACATCCTCGACGGCGAACCGCGCAAGCGCTCGACCCGCAGCAAATGGTTCAGCGAGATCTACCAGACCCTGGGCCTGGCCCATTGGGTGGCGACCTCCGGCGCGGCGATCTCCACCGGCCTGGGCCGGGCCACCTCGCTGGGCACCTCGCTGTCGTTCGGCCTGACCAACCTGCGCCTGGGCACCTGGTGGCCGGGCAATTTCCTCGAAGGTGACGAACAAGCCGACGCTCAACGCAACTGGCGGGACAAGGGCTGGGCCCGGGTGTTCCCGACCCAGACCTACCTGTTCTATGAACTGAGCGCGCACTTTCATGGCGTGCGCCGCGACTACCAATACCTTTCCGACGGCGGCCATTTCGAAAACACCGCCACCTACGAGCTTATCCGCGAGGGGCGCAAGATCGAGCTGATCGTCATGTGCGACTGCGGCGCCGACCCAACCTACCAGTTCGACGATCTGGCCAACCTGATTCGCCTGGCGCGGATCGACCAGGCCCTGGAGATCGAGGAGGACCAGGGCGTGCATGAGGTTTCGCTACTGGCGCCCTACTTCGGCCATACCGCCAACTTCACCCACCCAGGCCCCGGCGACAGCCAGCGCTGCGCGATGCTGTTCAACGTGCTCGATCGCCAGGGCCGGCGCACCGCGCGGATCCTGTTGCTCAAGCCACGCCTGATCGCCGGGGTGCCGGTGGACGTGCTCAATTACGCCAACGCCCACCCGACCTTCCCCAACGAAAGCACCGCCAACCAGTTCTTCGACGAAGCGCAGTTCGAAAGCTACCGGCAACTGGGCCTGCAGATCGGCCAGACGCTGTTCGGCAGCGGCCAGCCGACGCTGGTTTCCCAGGCGTTGTGGAACTACCTGTAGAACGCCCGCCCCCAGGAGGCCACACCTGGGCGCGGGCGTGCATCGCGGTGTGAGATCCGCCGTCAGCCCTGCCCGGAACGCAGCAGCGGTATCCGCGCCAATGCCGTCCAGTCCAGTTCGCCATCGCCCCGGGCGACCGCCTCCAGCAGGGAATCGCGCATCACGCTGGCAAACGGCAGCGGCACATGGCGGCTTTGACCGGCTTCCAGCGCCAGGCCGACGTCCTTCAGGCCCAGGACCAGGCGGAAGGCCGCCGGGGAAAACCGCTGCTCGGCGATCTGCGGGCCATAGTTGCGATACACCGGGGCGTTGAACAGGGTGCTGGTCATGATCTCGATGAACTGGCTCGGCTCCACGCCGTGGCTTTTCACCAGGGCGGCGCTTTCACCCATGGTCTCGATGGCGCTGGCGATCATGAAGTTGCCGGCGATCTTCACCACCGCGGCGCTCAACGGGTCTTCGCCCAGCAGCCAGGTCTTGTGGCCCATGGCATCCAGCAGCGGCTGGACCCGGGCAATCGCCTCGGCGGGACCGGCGGCAAGGATATTCAGGTTGCCGGCCCGGGCCACATCGGTGCGGCCAAACACCGGCGCGGCGATGTAGGTCACCCCCCTTTCGCGATGCAGCGCCACCAGCTCGCTGATCAAGCCAACCGACAAAGTGGCCATGCCGATATGGATCAGCCCGGGCCGGACGGAGGCCAGGGCGCCACTGTCCAGCAACACCGAACGGGTGGCGGCATCGTCGGCGAGCATGCTGATGACCACGTCGTTGCGCAACGCATCGACCGGGTCCTGCGCCGCGCTCGCGCCCTGTTCCAACAATGGCTTGAGGCTGTCGGCCGAACGGTTCCAGACACTCACCTGGTAACCAGCCTTGAGCAGGTTGCTGGCCATGGCGGCGCCCATGCCGCCCAACCCGAGAAAACCGATGTTCATCTTCGTACTCCTTATTTCGTCAATAGGGGTTCAACAAGGCTCGCTGGCTCAGGGGCCGGCTGGTTGTCCACGGCAATCGCCGAAAGCAGGCAGACCTGGCGTTCCAACATATGCTCGTTCGCCGCGTTGATCATGGCCTTGCAATGCGGCATCTGCCGGGAGCGCCACCGGTGGCCGTTGGCGCGCAGAACCTGTTCGACAAGTACCCCGACCCTATCGGCGTCAGCAATTCGTCGTTCGGCGACAACTGGGGCAGTTATTCGCCCTTCGGCTTCACCGGCGGTTACTACTACACTCGTCTGCAATATGCCTTCTGAAGTGCCCGCCCCCTGGCGATTGCCATGTCCTGTGGCAGAGACAATCCCACGGGGCGCACCGGGCGTCGCCTTTTTTTGCCGCGAGCTTAACTGCCCATGACTGACGTGTTCGCCAAGGTGGCCCTGGGGCCGCTGTTACTCGCCCAAGGGCTTTACACCCGCTGGGCTACCCCCAAGTTGCCGGAGGCCGAGGGTCCGCGCCAAGGCGGGCATGCCGACGCCAACGGGCCGGCCCTGCGCCTGTTGATCCTCGGCGACTCCGCGGCGGCGGGTGTGGGTGCCGGTACCCAGGACGAGGCGATCACCGGCCGGCTGGTGGCCGGGCTGGCCGGCGACTTCCAGCTGTCATGGCAGCTGCGGGCGCAGTCGGGGCTGGACTCGCAGCAGTTGTTCCAACTGTTGGCGGACGGCCCGGCGGAGCCCTTCGATGTGGCCCTGGTGTCCATCGGCGTCAACGACGTCACCGGCAGCATCGCCGCGGCCGAATGGCAGGCGCGGATCTCGCGCCTGATCGCGCTCTTGAGCGAGCGCTTCGAGGCCAGGCATATCGTCTTCCTGCCGGTGCCGCCCATGCACCTGTTCCCCGCCCTGCCCCAGCCGCTGCGCTGGTACCTGGGCCTCAGGGCCCGGCGCTTCAACAACCTGCTGGCCGAGCTTCTGGCCGGCCAGGAGCACTGCACATTGCTGGCGACCCGCTTCCAGCCGGCCGCCGACCTGATGGCCGGCGACGGCTTCCACCCCTCCCCGGCGCTCTACCGGATCCTCGCGGATGACGCCGCGCAGGTGATTCGCCAGCGCTGCGGCCGCTGAGTCACTCCTGGCTGAACCCGGCACGTCCACGGCCTGCAGATCCAAGCGGGCCAGGCAGCCTGCGGGCGGTCGAAAAACCTGGAAATAATTTAAACCTTTGCCACAGCGCCCCTATCAACCGTCAGGCGACACCTGTCGCTACGAACGGAGAAAGAACATGAACAACCTGCTGATGAAACGAATGGGCCTGTTGTTCCTGCTGAGCGCAGGAAGCCTTTCAGGTGCAATGGCGGCGAGCTCCAGCGACTTTGTCGAAGAGGCCGCGCAAGCCGGGATCAACGAAATCGAAAGCAGCAAGCTGGCCCTGGAAAAGAGCACCTTCGCGGACGTCAAGGCATTTGCCACGCAGATGATCAGCGATCACAGCAAAGCCAACCAGGAATTGCTGGTGCTGGCGAAAAAACTCGATATCCAGGTCCCGGACGAAGCCTCGCTGACGGCCAAGGCCAAGCAAATGATCCTGGAGATGCGCGACGAATCCTTCGACAAGGCCTATGCCGACAACCAGGTAGTGGCCCATGAGAAGGCCGTGGAGTTGTTCAAGAAAGAAGTGGCGTCTTCGGACAAGCCGGAGCTGAAAGCCTTCGCCGAGGAGACCCTGCCCAAGCTGCAGGACCACCTGGACATGGCCAGGCACCTGCAGTCCAAAACCAAGTGAAGCACCCGCAAACCCCGCCTGAGCGCGGGGTTTGCCGGCTCACGCCTTCGAATCGGCGACCCTTTGCGCCACGGCTTCCTCGATGGCCCGCCCATAGGCGGCGTTGGCCTGGTCCTTGAGCTCTAGCCAGCCGGCCTGGTCGATCACGCCGCTGCGCAGCATGTTTTCCGCCGCGTCCAGCAGCGCCTGATGCCAGGCGTCGGGCGAGTCCGCACGGTAGCCGCGGTCCTCCAGCAGGATCTTCCAGGCCTCCAGTACCGAGGCCTTGCGTTCGCTGATCATGACCGTTCTCCTCTGTTGATGGCCGATAGATTTTCGAGCCGCGACCGGGCGCCAATGTTCAGCTCGGCGCTCCGCTACAGGGCTGGCCCGACGACGACCACCCAAGCCAGGCCCCAGCACCCGCGCCGGATCACTTCTTGTCGGCATCCGGCTGGGTCATCTGCACCGAGGATTTCGAGTTGTCCTTGTCTTTATCCTCGGTGTTTTCAAAACAGCCTTGCAGCACCAGCAAGCAGCACAGCAGCGATAACACTCGGGTCAGGTTCATGGCGTGGCTCCAGGGGGCAAGTCGGCGCCGCGGACAGGCAGCGCTCCATAAACAAACTGACTCGGGGCTGGCGGCGGCGTTCAGAAAAGTTTGCCGAAGACGGACAGCAAGCACCCTCGAAGCCCCCTCCACCAGCGGCTAACCACTCGTCGTACGCCGCCGAACAAATTTCAACTTTTGAAAAATCCCGGCACTCCCAATTAGTGCTTGCTGCAATTGCGAGCGAAATTCAATCGACCAAGAGGTAGCGAATCATGGCCAACACCGGACATTCCAACCCCGGGAATTTTGCGAACGATCGTCAAAAAGCATCCGAAGCCGGCAGGAAAGGTGGCCAGGCATCGGGCGGCAACGTTGCCAACGTCCGGCAGAAAACGTCGGACGCCAACAAGAAAGGCGGCCAACCCAGCGGCGCCCGCGGAGGGCGTAGCTGATCGTTGAGCCCCACCGTGCAAGGGCTCCGGCCCTTGCCTCTCATGCCGGGCCACCACGGCCCGGCCGTTCGAGGAGAACCCTGATGAAGATCTCTGAAGTCATGACCCGTGACGTGCAGACCGCACGCCCCGAGCAAACGCTGCGGGAAGTCGCCAACATGATGGCCAGCATCGACAGCGGCGCCATCCTGGTGAACAACGAGGACCGGCTGGTCGGTATGATCACCGACCGCGACATCGTCATTCGTGCCGTGGCCAAGGGCCAAAGCTGCGATATGCCGATCAGCAGCGTGATGAGCAGCGATATCCGCTATTGCTTCGACGACCAGGAGGTCGACGAAGTGGCCCGCAACATGGCCGATATCCAACTGCGGCGCCTGCCGGTGGTCAACCGGCAGAAACGCCTGGTGGGCGTGGTGTCCCTGGGCAATATCGCCAAGGCCCACGATCGCGATGCCAACAGCACCGTGCTGCAGGGCGTGGCCCAGGCCCATTGATATCCTGGCCTCCAGACGGCTGTGGCCGAACGGCCACGGCCGGTATTTACCCGATGGGCTGGCAGCCGTCGGCCCCGGGTTTTCCCGCGCATTCGTCCTCTGCGCGGTACAGACCGGAAAAATCCGCGTTCAAACCTCTTATGGCCTGGATAAGCCTGCGCCAACCTGGTCATGCATGCCGTCGTGGCCGCCAGGCGTTGAGCGGCCGACCTTCGGTCCCCGGGCGGGAACACCCTGCCTGCGGCGACGTCTGCTCTGTATCGACCCTGGCAATTCCCATCCTCTACCTGGAAGGAGGCGGCGCCATGAACCCACGCAGACGGCAGGATATTTCCGGGTGTGGCAAGGAACCAGCCAATACGCTCCAGGCCCTGCTGCGGCGTCACGCCGAACCCTTGCCCCCACTCGAGTCCGCGGCTTTCGGCGAGCTGTTCGACCGTTATGCGGACGCCAGGGTGGTGTTGATCGGTGAAGCCAGCCACGGCACCCGGGAGTTCTATCGAACCCGCGCCGCCATCACCCAGCGCCTGATCACCCACCACGGCTTCACGATCGTCGCTATCGAGGCCGACTGGCCCGACGCCGGGCAAATCGACCGGCGCGTGCGCGACCTGGGCCCGTCGACCGCAAGGCAACAGGCATTCAGCCGTTTTCCGAGCTGGATGTGGCGCAATGTCGAGGTGTGCGACTTCACCCGTTGGCTGCACCGCTACAACCGGACCCTGCCTGCGGACCAGCGCATCGAGTTTCGCGGGCTCGATGTCTATAGCTTGCGCAATTCCATCGGCGAAGTACTGGCCTACCTTGATAGCACCGACCCGCAGCTGGCGCGTGAAGCGCGCCGGCGTTATGGCTGCCTGACGCCCTGGCAGTACGACCCGACCCTGTATGGACATTCCGTCGAGCGCGGCCATGAGGCTTCCTGCGAAGAAGCGGTGGTGCAGCAGTTGAACACCTTGTTGGGCGAACGCCTTGCCGCGAACCCTGAAGCGCTGTTCAGTGCCACGCAGAATGCGCGGGTCATACGTTCCGCCGAGCAGTACTACCGAGCCATGTTCAGAAGCTCGACCGCCTCCTGGAACCTGCGAGACAAGCACATGTTCGACACCTTGCAGGCCTTGCTCGCCCACCGCGGCGACGACGCCAAGGCTGTGGTCTGGGCGCATAACTCGCACATCGGCAACGCGGCGGCCACCGACATGGGCTGGCGCGGCGAGTTCAACATCGGCCAGTTGTGCCGCACCGCCTATGGCAACGGCGCCGTGCTGATCGGCATGAGCACCGACCGCGGCCAAGTCGTGGCCGCCGATGACTGGGACGGCGAGATGGGGATCAAGGATGTGCGGCCTTCCCTCGCCGACAGTTGGGAACAGCAGTTTCTCCAGGCGGGCATCCCCGCTTCGCTGACCGACTGGCGCGCGCCCGAGCGCGAAGACCTGCGCCAGGCGCTGTCCGAGCCGCTGCTGGAACGGGCGATCGGGGTCATCTACCGGCCCGCGACGGAGCGCCACAGTCACTATTTCCAAGCGGACCTGGGCGAGCAGTTCGATGCGCTGGTCTGGCTCGAAACAACGAGCGCCCTCACGCCGTTGCCGGTGGTAGCCGGCCTCAGTCATGAAGAAGACACCTTTCCTTTCGGGGTATAGGCCTGCCCCTTGGCAATCAAGAACCCCAGCGAGGGCCCCAGCATGAACCATGACTTGCACCATCCGAAAGCCGCCACCTCGACCTCCGCGGCCGCCCCCGAAGAACGCCCCGAGCCGCCGGACTCTCGCGACGAGGAGGAACAGCGCAAAGACCTCGATGACGCCGCCACGCCAGACCCTGCGAAAGGCAACGAGCAGGAGGCCGAGGACATCGCCAGGAAAATCGCCGAGATAGAAAGGAAAGTCGCGGACGGCAACTGAGCCCGTCAGCAGCGGCGTGATCCACTGATCGTGGAGGCGGCGCCGCGCCCGCCCTAAAGTGCGCCCCCCTTCCCCTCGCCGCCCGCCTGGCCTGTGCTCGGCGCCCCTGCGGTTCTTCGAGCATGCGCTTGGGGTGCATGCCATTGACCATGCCCATGAACGGCGCGTGGATCGAGTACTCCAGCATGCGCTGGATATGTTCGCTGCACTGCCGAGCGACCTGGCGCGGGGTCGACAGGATGAAGTTCTCCTGCTGGCGCGCCCGGGGTTCGCAGTACTGCGCCGTTCGACTTGCTACCACCTTGCGGCAAGTTGATCGGAGCATCCCTAGACGAATTGCCGACAGATAGCTGAGCTGGGTCACAGCCACCTGGTAGTCGAGATTCTGCTTGGGCAAGCCGATGTCCTTGCCATTTTGTCGCGCAGACGATCAGCGCTGTAGTTCTGGAAATACTCCTGCTGGTACCAGCCAGGCCCTGCAGGCAAGCCACCGTCCAGAAAGCTGGTCAACCTGCGGCAAACGACCGGCAGTGTCAGTTCGCCAGTGCCGGATGCGCGGCGGCAACCCGGTACTGGCCTGCATGGAAGACCAGCGGTTCTGCGCCGCTATATCGGTATTGTTCGATCTCGCCAATGAAGATCAGGTGGTCACCGCCCTCGTACTGGGTGACGTTGCGGCACACCAGCACCGCCACCACATCGTCCAGCACCGGGGCTCCCGCCTTGCCATAGGAATGAGCTACACCAGCGAACTTGTCAGCTGCTGCCCGTGCGAACTGCTCCGACAAGTGGTGCTGGTGCGCGCCCAGCACGTTGATGGCGAAGTGGCTCGCCGAGCAAAAATCTTTCAGGCTCGGTGCCCTGCGTGCCAGGCTCCAGAGCACCAGCGCCGGCGACAGCGACAGTGAGGAGAACGAGTTGACGGTCACACCGACGTTGCGGCCGTCAGCGATACGCGTGGTGATCACGGTCACACCGGTAGCGAATTGCCCCAGCAAGTTGCGCAGTTCGCGGACATCGCAGCCCTCGGCATCGAGCAAATCGTGAGCCTTGGTTTCGGTGGCGGCATTCATGGTGATCTCTCCCTCAAGCTGGCTCAGGCGGCCTGTTGGCTCATTGCGCGCGATTGCACACGCAGCGCGAATCGAACCAGCGGTGCGGTCAGCGCCGTCGTCACCAGCGCGAACACCACGAGGATCGTGTAGACCCCTGGCGGAAGGATCTGCATCTGCAGACCGATTGACAGGACGATCAGCTCCATCAAGCCGCGCGTATTCATCAACGAGCTCACCAGCATCGCATCGTGTGGCGCAAGCCCGGTGGCACGCGCGCCCAGATAGCTGCCGCCGAACTTGCCGGTGAATCCGCCCGCGAGGAATACACCGAACCACATCCATGATGCCGCGTCGTCGATCGTGCCGACCGACGCATGCAGCCCCGCATACGCGAAAAACACCGGCATCAGCACAAGCTTGACGAAACCTTCGACGTTGTCGCGCCACTCCTTTGCGACGCCGGGCACGCGCCGCACGAACAGCGCCGCCGCAAGTGCGCCAAATGCGCTATGGAATCCGATCAGCGACGTCGCGAGTGCCGACGCTATTACGAAGCAGAACAACACGACCAAGCGGTCGCGCGCCGCATGCGCAGTCGATGCGAGCCGCGCAAGCATCGGTCGAACCACGAAGCGCACCAGGAGCGCGCACAGCACCAGATATGCGAGCAGGCTGAGGAGCATGCGCGCAAATGCCCAGCCAGGCCCGCTCGATAGCGAGGCAATCGTTGCAAGCAACATCCATCCGAGCGCATCCGTCAGAATCGCGGCAGACATTGCGTGCCGTGCGCCCACCATGGTGCTGAGCTCCAGGTCGTCGATCATGCGCGCCATCACCGGCACCGCTGATACCGCAAGTGCGACACCGCAGAAGAGTACATAGGGCAGCGCCGGCGCGTCGCTGGCGAGCGTGTCTTTCGAGACGATGGCGACGATCATGCCGATCGCGGCCGGTGCGACGAGCCCGCCCGCTGCGATCGCGACGGGCATGCGCCAGCGCTTGCCGCGCAGCGTCTCGCCCAACTCCATATGCAGACCGACCTGAAACATCAGCAGTATCAGGCCGACTTCGCTGACTTGCGCCATCGCTGACAGCACACCTGGGCCGAACAACAGGTCGTAGAAACCCGGTGCGATCACGCCGAACAGCGAAGGCCCCAACAGCAGGCCGGCCGCGATCTCGCCGACGACCGCGCACTGGCCGAGCCGTTCGGCAATGCGGCCGCAGACGTTGCAGAGCGCGATCACCAGCACGAGTTGCAACAGCCAGATAGTCATGAATACCTCGCCGACACGAAGCGGGTGGCCGCGAGCCCAAGCGGGCCCGCCGCGCCGTACGCCGTGATGCCCCTGACGCCGCTCGCCAGGTTCGCGAGCGCCTGGCGGAGCGACGTGGCCGAGGCCGGCTCGGCTTCACGCATCACTGCTCACTCGCGACGCGGTCGACCCAGCCCCGGTAGAACGCACGGTACTTGAGCACGAGCTTGTCGTACTTGCTGTACGCGCCGCCGCCGTCCGGCTTCATCCCGTTCCAGATTTTGACGTCGTACCCCGCTGCCTGCCTGGTCTGCAGCCCGAACAGCACGAAGTCGGTCGCGCGGCGCAGGGCGCCGCCCACCTTCTTGATCGAGATGAGCATGTGCATGACGTTCTTGCCGTCGCTCACCGGCGTCACACACTGGAGCAGCTTGTATTTGACGTTTCCGTCCAGGGCAACGGTCATGACGCACCCGCCGGGGTAGCCATCGAAGTGCAGGTTCATCTGCGACATGTTCAGGCCGAGCGCGCGCGACAGCATGCCGAGGGGGCCGAAGTACCGGTTCACGGTGAAGTCGATCCCGGCACCGAACCACGCACCCGCCCGGGCCAGCGACTCAACCTCCGGCCACCGGCGCCAATCGTCGAAGAACTTGAGCTCGAAGGCCGAGATCGGGAGCGCGTGCACGGGGGTCGCGTGCTGCGCGTCGTAGAAGTTCTCGACGATCCGCAAGACCGCCGTTGTCGTCTCGAACGCGAAGTGCAGGTGCATGAAGTCGCCGTTGTCGACGTCGGCCGCGGCGATTTCAGGCAGCGGGTGCAGCGGCTGCGGGGAGCCGTACCAGACCCACACGTAGCCGTATCGCTCGACGGTGACCAACGTCGGCTGGCGCGCCCCGCGCGGCACGGGCTCCAGCCGGAGCACCGCCTGGTTGTGGCCGGGGATGTGAACGCACTGGCCCTGCTCATCGTACCGCCAGTGGTGAAACGGGCACTGGATGCACCCGTCCTTGACCCGCCCGTCAGCCAGGTTCGCGCCCAGGTGCGAGCAGTGGCGGTCCATCACCACAGCCCGCCCCGTCGCTCCGCGCCACGCCACGCAGGGACGGCCGAAGAGCGTCAACTCCGTCGGCTTGTCCTTGAGGGCGTCCGAGCGCATCGCGACGTACCAGCTCGCGGCCAGGCGCGTAGTCGCGTCGTACGCCCCCGGGGGACGCTTCTTGATGCTCGCTTGATCCAATTGAATGTCGTTCATCGTTTTTCTGTCGTCGTCGGCCGACTACTTCTTCATCGCCAAGCCGATGCGGGTCGTGATGTACGCCTTGAGCAGCGCGAACATCGGGTTGTAGTCGAAGTACTTTTTCACCTCTGCCGGCGCGCGGGTTTGCGTCCAGTACATCAGCTTCATCGCCGGCAGCAGGCTGTACTTCGAGTTGTTGAGCTGCGGCTTGGCCCCGGTGATGCAGTACCCGAAGCCGAACATCGGCTTGGCGAAGTCTCGTTCGTCGATGAGGGCGTGAATCCGCGCCGCAGCCTCCTCGGCCGGCTTGTGCCCGGCGCTCACGGCCTCGACCTCGGCCTTGGCGTCGTTGAACAACTGGTAGTACTCCTCCATGTCCGCGCACAGGTACCCCAGGTACGGGGGGTCGTTGTCGAGGTGATCGAGGTCGCCCTCGTCGCGCGACGCGCGGAACCTCGCGTGGGCTTGCACGAGCCGGAACTGCCCGAGGATTGTGCCGACCGCCCACAGCCTGTGGAACGCGTCCCATAGGCGGAAGTCCGAGAATGCCGTGTAGCAGCAGCTGACGAAGTCGTCGTTGTGGTCCAAAAGCTTTTGCTGCAGGCGCTCGATGTACTCGAAGCGCTCGGGGGAGAAGTCGTCGTCGCGTAGCGCCTTGATGAGGCGCGCCGCGAGCGCGTGGATGGTCACCGCGGTGTTCTCGAGCCCCCGGGAGAAGAGCGGGTCGATGAACCCGTTCGCGTGCAGCATCAGGCAGTAGCGGTCGCCGACGCAGGCGTTCGACGAGAACTGCAGGCGGTCGGTCTTGACCCAGTCGCGCACCGGCACGGCGTCCCGGAACTGCGCCGCGATGCTCGGGAACCGCGCGAGGAACTCGTCGAATTCCTGCTGCGCAGGGATGTCCGTTTTCGGGTAGACACGCGGGTCGAGCTGCAGGCCGACGCTCACCAGGTTGTTGGTCGACCGCGGATGGTTGTTGAACGGAATCACCCAGAGCCAGCCGCCCGTGAACATGTGGTGCAAGGTCCCTTCGTGCCAGCGCCAGCGCTGCCCCTTGACCTTGAAGATGTCGTCGAACGGCTTGACCCCGAGCATGTGCGTGTAGAGGCTGCGCGAGTGCGTCTTGAAGCGACACGGTTCCTCGCGGAGCTTGAACTGGGTCGCGAGCGGCGCGCGCGGTCCTCCGCAGTCGATCATGTACCGGCCGGTGAACCGTTCGCCCTGGGCGGTGGTCACCGCGACGCCGTCTTTATCGGCGTGGTATTCGGTCACGCTCGTCTTCTGGCGGACCGTGCAGCCGTATTTGATGGCGGCTTGCAACAGGTAGGCGTCGACGTCTTGCCGGTAATAATGGCTCTCCGGCCCCCACGGCAGCTCGGGAATGACGCACTGCGTGAACTCCTTCGGGTCGTGCTCCTGGCCGGGCTTGTGGAACACGAAGCCGAAGTTGCGCTTGATGCCCGTGCTCGAGGCGACGTAACGCTGCGTCGAGTAGAACGACGTGATGTGGTCGAGCTCCGGAATGCCGTAGCGATCGGCGATGATGCGGTTCATGAGAGACGTCTCGGGGATCGACGATTCGCCGATCGTGAACCGCGGATGCGACGACTCCTCGATGATCAGCACGCGAAACTGTTGTTTGGCCAGGATGGCCCCCATCTGGGTGCCGGACATGCCCGAGCCGAGGATGATCACGTCGAAATGGTTGCTATCACGCCCGTTCGCGGGGCTCTTCTGAGTCATGGGGGCAAACTCTCCTTGTGAGATAACACCTGGGCCGTGCGCGTCAGGATTCGTCGAGCACGGCGCGGATGCGGGACCGCGCGGCAAACGTGAGCGTGAGTAGATCGCCGAGCATGCTGGGCGCGTACCCCCCGCTGCCGGTTGTGGGGCCGCTTCGACCGACTTCGTACGCCCGCTCCGCCAATTTGAGGTGAGGCGCCCGGAAGCGCAGCAAGACCTTGAAGACCCGCTCGAGGGCTGCCAGCCCAGCCCGGACGGGCTCGCCCCGCGCACCGACCCGCGCTTCGCTGAGCACGCGGTCGATGAGCGCCGGCCGCCCGGCGAACCGAGCGTAGACCGCCCTGTACGCGGGAAGCACATAGGGCAGGTACGTCTCCTTGAATTCTCGATAAACCTGGTCGTCCGATTGCGAGCCCCACAGGACGTGCTCCAGCACGAAGAGGGGCATTTCTACGGCACCGGGGCCGAGGTAGCTCTGGCCCCCGACTCGAATCGGTTCGTAGAAGGGGCGGAGCTCATCGTAGAAGACCTGCGGCGAGATGAAGCGGTACGCGTAGACGATCGATTCGACCATTTTCTGCAGATAGGCTGCCAGCTCGTCGCACCCTGGCGCGAACGCGGGCGACCGCAGGGGCACCTCGGACAGTTCGACGGTCACCGCGATGGCCGCCTCGAGGGTCGCCATCGAGATGCGCACGCTCTCGAGCAGGTGCGCTTCGTCGGGCAGCCCGGTGTAACTCCGCTGCGCGTCGGCCGCCGCGGGGTTCCAGACCGTCACATGCAGGAGCGTCTCGCGCGGCGGCAGGTCGGTCGCGCGTGCCAAGTCGAGCAGCACCGGCTCAAGCCCGGGCACCACGTCCGCGGGCTCATGTCCGTGCCGCTTGAGCGACCCCAGGAAGAACCCGATGTCGCGCATCGCGGCGGCGGCTTCGACGAAGCCCCAGCCGGAAGGCACGCCGCGCGCCGGGAGGAACTCGCGCAGCAGGCCGACGATGCCGGGCACGTCCTTGTTACGGTTCAGGCCCGGCAGTTGCAGAACGAGCGAGCGCGCCTGTAGTGGATCGCAGGCCGCCACGGCAGCGTGCGTGGCCGCGAATGCGGACACCCGGTCCAAGGTGCGTTCCACTAGAGGATTTCCCGCGCCGCGAGCGTCGGTCCGGGTTGGCTGCGAGACATCCCCGCGTCGCCCTCACGCAGCGACCGCAGGTAGTCGTAGTTCGTCGGCAGGCTCGTGCGCAGACGCTCGGCCTCGCGCTGGATGCTGGCGAACATCGCCTCGGCCTTCTCGATCGACTCCGGTCGGTGCTGCAAGAGCGGCAGCGACCGGTCGGGCAGCATGCCCAGGCCGGCAAAGATGCAGTAGTAGTTGCCGTTCAACCAGAAGTTCTTGAATTCGTAGTCGAAGGTCTCGTAGTACGTGGAATCGTCGAACGACGTGGTGGTCAGCGGCAGCCCAGCCTTGTAGCGCTGAACCTTCTCTTTGATGGCGTCCGAGAGCCGCAGCTCGTGCCGGTTCGCCAGCCAGAACGGGGTGTCTTCGCGCGACGCGGTGAAATAGTGCGCCTGAACGAAATCCCGGCAGTCGTCGAACATGTGGACGATCTCGGCGTTGAATGCGTCGCTCAACCGCGGGTCGAACGAGGTGTCGGGGAAGTGCTTCACGAGCTGGTAAAGCGCCGCGTAGATGAAGTAGATGCCCGTCGATTCCAGGGGCTCCAGAAAGCACGACGACAGCCCGATCGAGACACAGTTGTTGACCCACGCCCGCTTGTTGCGCCCGACCCGGAACTTGATCTGGTTGAGCGGCTGATTGTCCGAGAGGCCCCAGAGGTTGAGGAAGTCGGCGGTGGCCTGGTCGCGCGAGGTGAACTTGCTCGAGAAGACGTAGCCGCTGCCGAACCGACCCAGCATCGGAATCTTCCAGGTCCACCCCGAGTTCATGGCGATCGCGGAGGTGTACGGCTCGACCCCCTCGCGCGCGTCGTCGTTGGGCACGGCGCTGGCGACCGCGCTGTCGCACAGCAGGTAGTCGGACATGTCGATGAAGGGCTCCTTCAGGGCCTGATTGATCAGGAGCCCCCGCATGCCGGAGCAGTCGATGAACAGGTCCGCCTCCAGCGTCCGCCCCTCCTTGGTGAACAGGCTGGAGATGTAGCCGCGGTCGTTCAGGCGAACCTCCACGACCTCGTCGACCACGCGGTTCACCCCGCGCTCGACGGCCCAGCGCTTCAAGAAGTCGGCCACCAGGTGCGCGTCGAAGTGCCACGCGTGGGACATCTGCCGGGTGCCGTCGGCCAGGCACGGTGCCAGCTTGCCGTCGAGCGCCCCGGGCTGCGGGTAGCAGGCGTACTCCATCGGCAGCCGGAAGCCCTGTTCGCGCTTGCGCAGCCAGTAGTGGGTAAGCGGCACGCCGTCGCAGTTCGGCACGTTGCCGAACAAATGGTAGAAGTGATCGTCACGCGAGTGGTCGGGAGACTTTCTCCAATTCACGAACTTGATCGCGGCCTTGAACGCGCCGTTCACCTGGGGCATCCACTCCCGCTCCGGTATCCCGAGGAAGTCGAAGAACACCTTCTGCAAACTCGGGATGGTCGCCTCGCCCACGCCGATCCGGGGGATCGCCGCAGACTCGATGAGCGTAATGTTCGCCTGCTGTTGGAGCGCCCGGACGAGGTACGAGGCGGCCATCCAGCCCGCAGTGCCGCCGCCCACGATGACGATATTCTTGATCGGCTTGTTCATAACACTCCTTGTTTCAAGGCGGACTGCCTGTGACGAGGGGAAGGCCGCCAGTCTCATGCAATCCGTGCAAGAGGCACATCAATGTGCTGGTTAGAGTAGAGACTCTAGCCTGCCGGGAAAGCGACGCAAATTCCGTTTCCGAATTAACACTCTCGAATGCAAAGGCATTGGATATAAAAGAAGGTTTTGCGTACTTTTTTGCGCCTAATCAGTCCGCCGCTAAGGGTGGTCTGAAGCAGCCATGTATTTTGGGCTGACTTCATCCATCGCCGATTTTGAAAGAGGCGAGCCGATCAAAAAGGATCGGATCACTCGCTCATTTCGGTGATTTCAGCCGTCGCGAACACCCGCGGCGACCACTTTGCGCATCACAGGCGCACCTCTCCTGCGCTGGCCAGCAAATGTCGGCGGGCCATCCACAGATTCGATAGGGCAAACAGCGTCACCCTCTACGCGGCATTCGTTTTCCTCGCCGAGCAGCAGTTTGTCGACCTGAGTGATGTCCGCAACATTGGCGGCGTTCATCATCACGCTATGCACCAGGCCCAAGTCTTCGTCGGCACCGATGTGGGCTTTCGCGCCGAAGCAATACGGGTTCCCCTTCTTGGTCTGGTGCATCTGCGGGTCGCGTTTGCCGTCCTGATTCCTGGTCGAATTGGGCGCATGGATCAGTGTCGCATCGACAATAGGGCTTTTCCCGCACGATATGTTTGCGCGGCTTGATCCGCAGGTTCAGCTCCAGTTCCCGATAGATCCGATACACATGCTTGTGATTCCAACGGTGGCCTTTCATGTTACGCAGGTACAAGAAGCTCAGACCGCCCCCGGTTGCGCTGATTGTGCGTAAGCCGGATCAGGTGGTCAGCGATCTCGGTGTTCTCCGAGTGTTGGCGCCGATGCCGAATTGACACACTAGCCGAGATGTCACTGACCCAATCTGATTCCTTGCGAATCATTGCCTGACGCCTGGGCTACTCGGAACCCAGCGCCTTCCAGCGCGCGTTCAAGCAGTGGGCCGGACTGCCACCAGGGGCTTATCGCGGTAGCCGGCGCTGAGCAAGCAGCTTCCCCTCAGTGTGTTTTTTCACCGCCACCCCGTTCTCGAACGCCGCGTAAACCGGCATGCTGCGCCACCCTGATCGCCATGGCGGCAGGCCGCCCCAGCGGGGAATTTATGCCGGGATGGCGCGGTCTATGCTCGTCAGGGCTGGTGAACGGCAAAAGAGGACATGACAGATGCGGCGAGAGAGACAGAACCGCTGGGGGATGGGGCTGTTGGCCCTGTTGCTGTGTATTGCGCTGCCGGCCTTCGCGGCCCCGGCGCCCGGGCCGCAGAGTGTCGCCCGCAACCAGCTGCCGCTGCTGGCCGAGGGCGCAGATCTCGAGCAGCTCAACGACCGGCTCGAACTGATCCGCCAGAGCGTGTCGGCGAGCGGTAACGACGAGTTGCTGTCGGACCTGCGCCAGGCCGCGCTGCAAGTGCAGAAGCAGGCCGACAGCCTGATCGCCCTGCGCGCCACCGACATCGAGCGCCTGGACGACCAGCTCAAGGTCCTGGGCCCGCCGCTGCCCGACGAGGCGCCCAGCCTGACCAGCCAGCGCCAGGTGCTGAGCGCGCAGAAAGACACCCTGCTCGACGAAGAACGCCAGGCCAATCTGCTCAGCCAGTCCGGCCGCGACCTTGCCGCGCAGATCATCAACCTGCGGCGCAGCCTGTTCAATTCGCAGATCAGCACCCGCTCGGCAAGCCCCCTCAGCCCGGCCTTCTGGTCCACGCTGATCCGCCCGACCGAGGATGACCTCGGGCGCCTGAACCGTCTTTCCGACGAAGTCTGGACCGCGTTCCAGACGGCGCTGGCCCCCGGCAATCGCGGGCTGCTCATCACCACGCTGATCATGGCGGCGCTGATCTGGGTGGTCGGCCGGCGCCTGCTGGAACGCCTGGCGATCTGGTCGATGATCCGCTGGCTGCCCGAGGGCCGCCTGCGCCGCAGCGCCCTGGCGCTGACGGTGGGGCTGGCGACCATCGTCACCATCAACGCCGCCGCCTCGCTGCTGCGCTGGGGGCTGGTCAACAGCGCAACGCTGAGCGCCGATGTGCTCAACCTGATCGGCCAGTGGCTAACCCTGCTGATCTTCTGCTCCTTTATCGTCGGCCTCGGCCGCGCCATGTTGATGTTGTCGCGCCCGTCCTGGCGCCTGCCGCCGATTCCCGACCAGATCGCCACGGCCCTGGGGCCGTTCCCGCTGATCCTGGCGCTGGCCCTGCTGCTCACCGCCGGCGAGGAACGGATCAACAGCGTGATCGCCAGCAGCCTGGCCCTGACCGTGGCGGTCAACGGCCTGACGGCGCTGGTTACCGCGCTGATCTTTTTCTTCGCCCTGCTGCGCCACCGCCGCACCCGCCGGCGCTTCGAGCTGGAGCGCCCTGCCGGCATCGCCGGGCTGCTGCCCTTCGTGGTGGCGGTCTGGGTGGCGGTGATCCTGCTGTCGCTGCTCAGCGGCTACCTGAGCCTGGCGTACTTCCTCACCGTCAAGCTGCTGTGGATCAGCGTGGTGACCACCAGCGCCTACCTGCTGATCGCCTGCTTTGGCGACCTCTGTGAAACCCTGTTGTCGCCCAAGCAGCCCGGCGGCCTGGCGCTGGCGGCGGCCCTGGGCCTGTCGCCGCGCCACCAGGCCCAGGCCACCACCGTGCTGGCCGGCATCGGCCGGACCCTGCTGCTGTTCACCGCGGCGCTGCTGGCCTTCATGCCGTCCGGGTCGAGCCCGGGGGAACTGCTTCAGGGCTTTACCCAGCTGGATGTCAGCGGCAAATCCCTGGGCAACCTCAACATCGTGCCCCAGGACCTGCTGCTGGCGGCGGCGTTCCTGATCGGCGGCATGTTCGCCGTGCGGGTGCTCAAGCGCTGGCTGAGCGAGCGGCTGCTGCCGGAAACCAACATGGACGCCGGCATGCGCGCCTCGCTGGTGACCCTGGTCGGCTACATCGGTTTTGTCCTGCTGGCGATCGTGGTGATGTCGACCCTGCGGATCAACCTGACCAACCTGACCTGGGTGGTCAGCGCCCTGTCGGTGGGTATCGGTTTCGGCCTGCAGGCCATCGTGCAGAACTTCATTTCCGGGCTGATCCTGCTCACCGAGCGGCCGGTGAAGGTCGGCGACTGGGTCAGCCTGGCGGGTGTCGAGGGCGATATCCGGCGGATCAACGTGCGCGCCACCGAGATCCAGATGTCCGACCGTTCCACGGTGATCGTGCCGAACTCGCAGTTCATCTCGCAGAACGTGCGCAACGTGACCATGGACAACGCCCTGGGCGTGGTCGGCATCACCCTGACCCTGCCCCTGGAAACCGATGTGCTGCAGGTGCGCGAGCTGTTGCTGCAGGCCTATGCCGAACATGAGGCGATCCTCAAGGCGCCGGCGACCTCGGTGTCGTTCAAGGACCTGACCAGCAACGGCCTGATCATCAGCGTCAGCGGCTACGTCGGCAGCCCGCGCTCGGTGTCCGGCGCCCGCAGCGACCTGCTGTTCACCATCCTCGGGCGCCTGCGCGAAGTGGGCATCGCCCTGTCGTCGCCGCAGAACCTGATGCTGATCAGCGACAGCCAGGACAAGGCGGTGGGCGAACCACCGGCCGCGACCCCTTGAGTCCTGGGCTATCGTGACTGGATTCTGGCGACTTTTTTCAACCCGAACGGCCGCTGTCATCGAGGATCCTGACGACAGCCCTGTTTCACTCCAGGCAAGACAAGGAACATCGTGGACGCAAACCCCGACAGCAGCACCGAGGACGTTGCCCTGGAGTCGAAACGACTTCCCGTACTGACGGTCACCATCGCCTTCCTGATGGTGGTCGCGGTTTCGATTCTCAGCATCTATGGCATCCAGGTCATCAACAGCAAGGCCCATGAACTGGCGCAAGCCCGGCTGATCTCCGGCAACCTGGCCTTGTCCATGGCACAACAGGCGACCGATACCTTCGATGAAGCCAACCTGATCCTCGAAGAGCTGATCGAGCGCATCGACGACCTGTCGCCCCAGGCCCTGGAAAAAACCCAGAAGCTGATGAAAAAGCGCGTGTTCACCACCGAGCAGTTGCACGGCCTGTTCTTCTATGACCGGGAAGGCAACTGGGTGCTCACCTCGTTCGACTACAAGCCGCCAAAGGCGAACAACTCGGACCGCGACTACTTCAAGTTCCACCGCGAGAATGTAACCCTGTCCCCCAGGGTCGGAGCGGCCGTGCGCAGCAAGACCACGGGCGACTGGGTGATCCCGTTCTCGCGCCGGGTCAACGACACCCAGGGCAACTTCAAGGGCGTGGTGCTGGCGACCATCAAGATGGACTACTTCGACACCTTCTTCGATCGTTTCAACATCGACGACAAGGGCGCGATCTTTCTCGCCCTGCCCCAGGGCACGATCATCGCCAGGCGGCCGTTCGACGAGAAGCTGATCGGTGCGTCCCTGGCCCGGGGCGAAATCTTCTCCGTGCATATACCCCGTGCCCCCGCCGACACGGTGATGGTCAAGTCGATCATCGACGGCGTCGACCGCCTGTTCGGCTACCGGGTGCTGTACAAGTACCCGCTGGTGGTGGCGGCGGCCAACTCCCAGGAGTCCATTCTCAGCAGCTGGCGCGCCGACACCTACAAGCTGACCGCCATGATCGCCGTGGTGCTGGCGATCAACCTGCTGATCGGCATCCTGCTGTTCAAGCAGGTGCGCAAGGGCCTGTTGGTGGAAAAGCACTTGAAAAAAGCCCGCTCGGTGCTGGAGACCCTGGTGTTGCAGGACGGCTTGACCGGCCTGGCCAACCGCCGCCACCTGGAGCGCAACCTGGAACTGGAGTGGCGGCGGGCTGCCCGGCAGCGCTCGTCGATCAGCCTGATCATGCTCGATATCGACCACTTCAAGAGCTTCAACGACCGCTATGGCCATGTGGCGGGCGACCATTGCATCTGCGCCGTCAGCCGGGCCATCAGCCAACACGTGTGCCGGCCCTCGGACCTGGCGGTGCGCTACGGCGGCGAAGAGTTCGCGATCCTGCTGCCGGACACCGAGCCTGGCGGTGCCTACGTGCTGGCCGAGAGCATCCGCCTGGCGGTACAGGAACTGGCGATCGAGCACGTCGACAACCCCGGCGGCGTCGTGACCATCAGCCTCGGCCTCTACACCTGCGTACCCGCCTCCTCCGACTTCAAGAGCCTGTTGATGCAGGCCGACTCGGCGCTGTACATGGCCAAGCGCGCGGGACGCAACCAGACCGTGCCGACGTCCTAGGCGTCCGGCACCGCCCCGCATTCCTCCAGCAAGCGCACGAAGTGGGTCAGGCTGCGCGAGACCGTGCCGCGCCGCCAGATCAGCCAGGTCTGCAGGAAACGGAACGGCTGCGCCAACTGCCAGATGCTCACCGTGCCGCAGCCCGGCATGCTTTCGAGCATGCTACGGGGCATCAGCGCCAGGCCGGCGCCGGCACTGACGCAGGCCAGCATGCCGTGGTAGGACTCCATTTCATGGATCTTGCCGGGCACCGCGGCATCCTCGCTGAACCAGCGCTCGAAATGATGGCGGTACGAGCAGTTGGCGCGAAAGGCGTAGATGCTCTCGCCGTTGACGTCGCGCCCGCGGGTGATGGGCGCATGCCCCAGCGGCGCGATGATGACCATTTCCTCGTCGAATACCGGCACCCCTTCCAGGCTCGGGTGCAGCACCGGGCCATCGACGAAGGCCGCCGTCAGGCGCCCGGACAACACGCCATCGATCATGGTCCCGGAGGGGCCGGTGGACAGGTCCAGCTCGACCTTGACGTGCTTCTGGTTGTAGGCCGCCAGCAATGCCGGAATCCGCACCGCCGCCGTGCTCTCCAGGGAGCCGAGGGAAAACGGCCCTTGCGGTTCTTCCCCGGCCACCGTCAGCCGCGCTTCCTGCACCAGGTCGAGAATCCGCCGGGCGTAGTCGAGGAAACTCCAGCCGGCCGGCGACAGGCGCAGGCGGCTTTTCTCGCGGATAAACAGCTCCACGCCCAGGTCCTGCTCCAACTGTTTGATCCGTGTGGTCAGGTTGGAAGGCACCCGATGGATGAGTTGCGCCGCCGCACTGATGCTGCCTTGCTCGGCCACCGCCTTGAAGATTTCCAGCTGCACCAGGTCCATCTCATTCTCCAAACGTGAAAGATACGATCTTTATTATTCAGTTTTCATAAACCCTGTACCAGCCTAACCTGCAGCCACTCCTCAGCCCACAGGACGCTGCCATGACCACGGTTTCCAGCCAGACCCACGCCCTTTCGACCAACCCCGCCACGGGCGAGCAGATCGCTCATTACCCCTATGAATCCGCCGAGGTGCTGGACGCCGCCCTCGCCCGCGCCGCCACTGCCGCCGCCCAGTGGCGCCGCAGCAGCCTGGAACAGCGCTCGGCCCTGCTGCTCGCCCTGGCCAAGGCCCTGCGCGACAACGGCGAGAACCTGGCCCGCAGCATCACCCTGGAAATGGGCAAGCCGATGACCCAGGCCCGCGGCGAGATCGAGAAGTGCGCGCAGCTCTGCGAGTGGTACGCCGCCGAAGGCCCGGCGATGCTCGCCCCCGAGCCGGCCCCGGTGCCGAGCGGCAAGGCGCGCATCGAATACCGGCCGCTGGGCCCGATCCTCGCGGTGATGCCGTGGAACTTCCCGATCTGGCAGGTGCTGCGCGGCGCGGTGCCGGCGCTGATCGCCGGCAACACCTATGTGCTCAAGCACGCCCCGAACGTCATGGGCAGCGCCTACCTGCTGCTGGAAGCCTTCCAGCGCGCCGGTTTCCCGCAAGGGGTGTTCGAGGTGATCAACGTCACCCCGGACGGCGTCTCCCGGGCCATCGCCGACCCACGGATCGCCGCCGTGACCCTCACCGGCAGCGTGCGCGCCGGCATCGCCATCGGCGCCCAGGCCGGCGCGGCCCTGAAGAAATGCGTGCTCGAGCTGGGCGGTTCCGACCCCTTTATCGTGCTCAACGACGCCGACCTGGACGCCGCCGTGCAGGCCGCGGTCATCGGCCGCTACCAGAACACCGGGCAGGTCTGCGCCGCCGCCAAGCGCCTGGTCGTCGAACAAGGGGTGGTCGAAGCCTTTACCGAGAAGTTCGTCGCCGCCACTCGCAAGCTGCGGGTAGGCGATCCGCTGGCCAGTGACACCTACATCGGCCCGATGGCGCGCTTCGACCTACGCGACGAGCTGGACGAACAAGTGCAGGCCACCTTGCGCGAAGGCGCGACCCTGCTGCTGGGCGGCGCCAAGGCCGAGGGCCCGGGCAACTTCTATCAGCCTACGGTGCTGGCTGGCGTCACCGACCGGATGACCTCGTTCAAGCAGGAGCTGTTCGGCCCGGTGGCCTCGATCATTACTGCCCGGGATGCGCAACACGCCCTGGAACTGGCCAACGACAGCGAGTTCGGCCTGGCCTCGACCATTTATACCCAGGACCTGGCCCTGGCCGAGCGCCTGACCGCCGAGCTGGAAACCGGCGGCGTGTTCATCAACGGCTATTGCGCCAGCGATCCACGGGTGACCTTCGGCGGCGTGAAGAAAAGCGGCTTCGGCCGCGAGCTGTCGCACTTCGGCGTCCGCGAATTCTGCAACGCGCAGACGGTGTGGCTGGATCGCAACTGATCCGACGCAGCAAAAAAGGGAGCCCGCCGGCTCCCGTTCTTTGCCGGTCCGCGGGCGGTTATCCGGCCATGCCCAGCGCCATCCATTGACGGCTTCGACCACTCGTCGTGCTGGCCGTCATTGCGTTTCAACTTTTCGGCACTGGCTGTTCTCCCAATAGATGCCTGGTCTGGCGCAAGCCCGGACAGTGCGCAAAGGCCTCGGCCATTGCGCGGCCTCCGCCCACACCCGACATCCACAGGAGACACCGCGATGAACCCTTACCCCAAACCACCCTTCCCGCCTCAGGCCCAGCCGGTTCCCGGCAGCCAGGCGAAGATGCGGCCGCAGCCGGACTGCGGCGAACAGAGTTATGTCGGCTCGGGCCGGCTGGCGAACAAGGTCGCCCTGATTACCGGCGCCGACAGCGGCATCGGTCGCGCCGTGGCCATCGCCTTTGCCCGCGAGGGCGCGGATGTGGCCATCGCCTACCTGGACGAACACGAGGATGCCCGCGAGACCGCGCGCTGGGTCGAACAGGCCGGCCGCCAGTGCCTGCTGCTGCCTGGCGACCTGGCGCAGAAGTCGGTGTGCGACAGCGTGGTCGAGCGCACGGTGGCGCAGTTCGGGCGTATCGACGTGCTGGTGAACAACGCGGCCTACCAGATGACCCACGACGAAATCGAAGACATTTCCGATAGCGAATGGTGCAAGACCTTCGACATCAACATCACCGCCATCTTCCGCATCTGCAAGGCGGCCCTGGCGCACATGGCGGCCGGCAGCTCGATCATCAACACCAGCTCGATCAACTCCGACATGCCCAGGCCCACCCTGCTGGCGTACGCCACCACCAAGGGCGCGATCGCCAACTTCAGCGCCGGCCTGGCGCAGTTGCTGGGCAAGCGCGGCATCCGGGTCAACAGCGTGGCGCCGGGGCCGATCTGGACCCCGTTGATCGTCTCGACCATGCCCGAGGACCACGTCAGCCATTTCGGCGAGCAGACGCCCCTGGGTCGCCCGGGGCAACCGGTAGAAGTGGCACCGATCTATATGCTGCTGGCCTCGGATGAAGCCAGCTACCTGTCGGGTTGCCGTTACGGGGTGACGGGCGGCAAGCCGATCCTGTAGCCGTACCGGTGCTGGCGCGCACCTCGGGCAAAACGTCTCGAGGTGCGCCAGCCAGGCTCAAGGGCCAGCGCCCTCGTCATAGGCAATGATCGATATCTTCCCGTTGCGCTCGATGACCGCGAACTTGATCTGTTCCAGGCTCGTCAGCCCCTGGCTGGCGCGGGCCGCTTCCAGGATGTCCGCCTCCACCAGCCGGGCATGGCGCATCCGCCCGCGCAGGAGCCGGCCATGTTCGACGATCACCGTCGGTCCGCCGTCGACCAGGCGCGAGAAACCGTCGGAGCGCAGCTTGAGCAGCGACAGGCCGACATCGATGACGATCAGCGTGACGATCACCAGCACCGCATTGGTCAGGGAAAAATCATCGCCGAGCAAGGCCTGCTGGGTCGCCTCGCCGATCACCATCAGCAGCACCAGGTCGAAGGTGGTCAGTTCGGCCAGGGAACGGCGCCCGGCGATCTTGAACAGCACCAACAGCACCAGATAGATAAACGCCGCGCGCAGGACCGAATCCATGGCATCGCCTAGGGATAAATGAACTGGGAAATGGCCAGTGGCGGCTGGTCGGCCAGGCTGATCCGGCTGTCATAGAAGCCCACCCCGGTGCTGAGCAGCGTCAGGTAGAGCCGGGCCTGGCCATCGGCGTCGGCGCGCAGCCACAGCCGGATGCCGGAGCCGGCGGAACTCGCCCTGAGCGGTTCGGGTTGCAGCGTCTGGACACTGAAGCCTTGCAACAGCTCGCCGGCGATTTCCACCTCGAGCAATTGCCGGGCGCCGCCGCGCAGGTGCAGGGTCAGTAAATCCGTCGAGCCGTTGCGCAGAAAGCGCTGGTACTCCACGCGCAGGGTCCCGTCCGCGCTGCTGATGTCCCGGGTGCTCAGGGGGCCCTTGGAAAACAGCCCGGCCAAGGTCAGCAGGACAATTGCCAGCAGGGCGTACCACCCTGCCCGCTCGAAGCGCCAGACCTTGCGCTGCAGGGCCATGTCTTCCCGGATCGGCTGGCTGCGTGGCAGCAGGTCGTCTTCGGTTGAATCGTCCATGGCCCCTCCTAGCCACGCTCGCCGTTGAGCGCGGCCTGATGAAAATGCGGCAATTGCAGCAGGCCGTGCAGCGACCCCAAGTGCTGGACCTTCTCGCGGGAATCGATAAACCGTTCCTTGCGGGTGAACAGGGCCACTTGCCCGGCAATCGCGAAGGCCCAGGCGAAACACACCGTGCCCGCCGGGATGCCGTCGACATCGTCCGGCCCCAGCAGCCCGGTGGTGGCCACCGCCACCGTGGCCGGGCTGTCGCGCAAGGCGCCCAGGGCCATTTCCCCGGCGACCTCGCAGCTGGTGAGGTTGAAGGTATCGATGGTCTGGCGGCTGACATTCAGCAGGCGCTGCTTGGCCTCGGCCGAATACACCACGTAGCCGCTCTCGATCAGTTCGCCGCTGCCCGGCACCTGGGCCAGCAGGGTCACCATGCCGCCAGCGGTGCAGGACTCGGCGGTGGTCAACCGCAGGCGCTGCTGGCGCAGGTACTCGACAATCCGTTCAACGCCGTTCATGTCGACAGGTTCTGGGGGTTGTTCTGGGGGGGCTGTTCTGGGTTGACCGTTGGCGTTCGCGCACGTTCTATCGAGGTGCGCGGCGGCGCGTGGTCGATGAAAAGGTCTGCTCGCGGCCTGCGGCGGCACTGACAAAAACAAGCCCGCAACAGCGGCGGGCTTGTCTGCGGGACGTATCAGCGGCGGTCATCGGACAGTGGGGTCGGCTCGTTCGGTGCCGGCAGGTCGGGGTCCATCGGCCGCTCCATGTCATCGTCCTGAGGCTTGTTGCGTTCGGCATCGCCGTTGACGTTGGGATCGGTCACCGGATCATTCCGGCGGGCGGGTTGCAGAGGGTCGGGTTCAGGAGTGCGGGGCTCGCTGGGGTCATGCATCGACTGGTTCATGGTGCACCTCACGGCAGGCCCGGTGAATCCGGGCCTTACTGGGTTAGGCACTGGGCCGGGCCAGCGGGTGCGAGGCAATGGATGAGTGGTTGGCCGGCCTGTCGGGGCCCGGTCACCGATTGAAAAACATGATTTTTCGCTGCACGGAAGCGGGGGCGATCCAACGGTTTTTCCGCTGCTTATTTTTGCAGTCCCGCCGCCAGCGACCGGGTCGAATTCTTAACGATGCATGACCAGCACATGGCCGCACGCCCGATTGCACAGCATAAGGAGAATGTCATGAACAGCACCCACCAGCGTTTCCAGATCCGTGCCTGCCGCAAGTTCGCCCTGGAGCAGAACCAGCGACTGTTCAACCAGGCTCGGGCCCTGAATGCCCAGGCCTATGAACTGCTGGAGGATGCGCGCCTGGATATCGAGACGTTCGAGCAGTACCGCCGCCTGCGCAACAAGGCCGAAGCCAGGTTCCGCGAAGCGATCGAACACCTGCGCCTGGTGAAGCAGGCGTTCGCCGAACTGGAAGCCCGGCCCACATCCACGCCCGACAGCGACCCGGTCATCCTCCAGCACACCGGACGCTGAGCCGCTGCAACCTTGACGTTGACGGCCGTGGGTTCAGGCCACGCGCGCCTCCGCCCGTCGCTCCCCATGGGTCACGAAGAAACCTTCGCCGCTGCCCGTGCTCAATCGTAGAGCCTGGGCACAAGATGTGATCCACACTGGGAGGCCGTCCGATGACCGAGCACATCGTGCATTTTCACTGCCAGATCGACCAGGGCACCACCGAACGCTTTCGCGACAGTTGCCTGGAAGCCATCGAGCAAGGCGCCACCTCGCTGCTGCTGAATCTTTCCACCACCGGTGGCAGCACCAACTTCGGCTTCACCCTCTACACCTTTCTCAAATCGCTGCCGGTGCCACTGTGCGCGATCAACGCAGGCAACATCGAGTCCATGGGCATCATCATGTTTCTCGCCGCCAACCGACGCATCACCACGCCGCATTCGCGCTTTCTGATCCACCCGATGAACTGGTATTTCAGCCAGAACTCGGTGGATCACCAGCGCCTGCGCGAATACCTCTCCAGCCTGGACAACGACCTGGCGCGCTACGTGAAAATCTACGAGCTGGAAACCGCCGACGCGGCAACCCAGCTGGACATCTTCAAATGCCTGTCGGCCGAGGAAAAGGTCATCGCCGCCCATGAGTCGCTGGCCTACGGCATCGCCCACGAGGTGCGCCAGGTGGTCTTCGCCGACGACGTCAAGCACTGGAAAGTCTCGGGCGGCTGACCCCGTTGCCCCGGGCGCCAAGGCCGCCCCGTCGCGACGCGACGCGAGCCATGGCCTCAAGCAGTCTTTTCATTGTCCTGTTCCGGGGTTTCGTTGCCCGGTTCGGTGGCGCCCGGTTCGGGCTCGGGGCGATTGGCCGGGCCCTTGGCGGGCTTTTTCTCATCCGCGGCCGCGGCCCGCCCGGGGTAGCCGGGCAACCCGTGGGCATCCTGCGGTTCCAGCGGTTCGGGGGCGCGCGAGCGATCGTTCTGCGGATCGTTGCGCGGATCAACGGGCTGGCGAGTCATAAGCACCTCCGTATCGGTCCGGGCGGTATTGCCCTGTCCTTGTTCGATAGCGCCGCGAGCCTCGGGTGCGAAGCAATGGACGAATGGCCACGGCACCTGCCGTACGGCTCCCCGGCGGAACGTCCGGGCCTGGCAGGCGTCTTCAGCTTGAGGACCCGCTGCTTCGAGCTGGCGAGCGTTCCTGCCTTGTACGTCCGCGCTCATGAGGATCCGTCCATGCCTGTCGTCCCGAGCCCGTTCATGATCGCCGCGCCGCTGGCCGGGCCTGCCCACGCTCGAGGCAGCCTCGCTGCGCGCGACCCGAGGCAAACATGACTTTCATTGTCTGGGTCGCGGTCCTGGGCGCTGTGCTGCTGATCCTCGCGCTGACCTCCTCCTACCTGCGCTGGATGCCCGTGACCACCTCGGTGGTCTGCCTGGCGCTGGGGATCGCCATCGGTCCCGCCGGCCTCGGCCTGCTGCAACTGGACATCCACCAGGCCGCGGGCTGGATGGAGCACCTGACCGAAGTGGCGGTGCTGTTCTCGCTGTTCGTCAGCGGCCTCAAGCTCAGGTTGCCGCTCAGCAGCCGCAGCTGGCGTATCGCCTTCGGCCTGGCCGGGCCGGTGATGCTGCTGTCGATCGCCGGGGTCGGCCTGCTGCTGCACTACGGTTTGCACATGCCTTGGGGGCCGTCGCTGCTGATCGGCGCGATCCTCGCCCCGACCGACCCGGTGCTGGCGACCCTGGTCCAGGTCAGCGACGCCCAGGACTACGACCGGGTACGCTTCGGCCTGTCGGGCGAGGCCGGGCTGAACGACGGTGTGGCGTTTCCCTTCGTGATTCTCGGCCTGCTGCTGACCCGCCAGGGCGACGCCCCCTCGGCCTGGCTCGGCGACTGGGTGGTGTTCAGCCTGCTCTGGGCGGTGCCCGCGGGGCTGCTCAGCGGTTACTGGATGGGCCGCGGCCTCGGCCACCTGACCCTGCACCTGCGGATCAAGTACGCCGACAGCACGCTCTCGCCGAACGACTACCTGACCTTCGCCCTGATCGCCCTGGCCTACGTGGTGGCGGAACTGATCCAGGGCTACGGTTTTCTGGCAGTGTTCGCCGCCGCCCTGGGTTTGCGCCAGGCCGAGGTGCATTCCAGCGACCATGCCCGGGCGCCGGCCGAACACCTGGTGCAGCCGGTGGTCGGCCACCAGCATGTCGATCCGGCGCAGGCGGTGCATGGCGACGTCGAGGCCCTGCAGGAAAGACAGGTCGCGGCGGGCATCATGCTCGGCGACATGCTGGCCTTCGGCGGCCTGGTGGAACGGGCCATGGAAGTGTTCCTGGTGACCCTGCTCGGCGTGGTGCTGATCGCCCATTGGGACTGGCATGCACTGACCGTCGGCGCCCTGCTGTTCCTGCTGATCCGCCCGCTGAGCGTGCTGCTGATCCCCTGGGGCCGCCTGCTCGACGGTCGCCAGCGGCTGCTGCTCGGCTGGTTCGGCATCCGCGGTATCGGTAGCCTCTATTACCTGTTCTATGCCCTCAACCACGACCTCGACCCGGCGCTGGCCGATGCCAGCGCCAACCTCACACTATCGGTGGTGGCCTTGAGCATCCTGGCCCACGGCCTGAGCACCCAACCGATGCTCGCCCGCTACGAGAGCAACAAGAAACGCCGACGCCACCCCGATCGGCCAGCGGCCTGAAACAGCAGCATGCAGGGTGCCAATGGCCCGCGCTCAGCCGCGCCGCTTGCGCGTGCCCAGGGTAATCCAGGCGGGCGCGTGGTCGCTGGCATGGGGCTCGTTGCGCACCCAGGCGTCGACCCCGGCGCTCTCCAGGTAAGGAGCCAGGGCCCGGTTGAGCAGCAGATGGTCGATGCGCAGGCCGGAGTTGGTTTGCCAGTGCTGGCGAAAGTAATCCCAGAAGGTGTAGACCCGCTCATCCGGGTACAGCTCGCGCAAGGCGTCGGTCCAGCCCTGTGCCAGCAGCCTTTGGTAGCACTCGCGGCTTTGCGGCTGCAGCAAGGCGTCCTTGAGCCAGGAGCGCGGGTTGTAGATATCGAAATCCGTCGGCACCACGTTGTAGTCCCCCGCCAGCAGCACCGGGTGCTCGCTGTCCTGCAGGGTCGCGGCATGCTCGATCAGGCGTTCGAACCAGGCCAGCTTGTAGTCGAACCTCGGCCCCGGTTGCGGGTTGCCGTTGGGCAGGTACAGGCAGCCCACCAGTACGCCGTGGACCGCCGCTTCCAGGTAGCGGCTTTGCCCGTCGTCCTCGGTGCCCGGCAGCCCGCGACGGATTTCCAGGGGCTGGCTGTCGCGGGCGAGGATCGCCACACCGTTCCAGGACGCCTGGCCGTGGTGCAGGCTGCCATAGCCCGCGTCTTCCAGGGTCGCCTTGGGGAACTCCCGGTCGAGTGCCTTGAGTTCCTGCAGGCAGACGATGTCGGGGCGCTCGCGCTCCAGCCAGGCCAGCAGGTTCGGCAGGCGCGCACGGATGCCATTGAGGTTGAAGGTGGCGATTTTCAGCGCTTTCATCGGCGATGTTCCCCGCTCGGATCGATCTGCGCCCGGTACGGCGCGCAGAGGCCTTGCTGTCACTGACCAGGGGCCGGCCAGCAAAGTCGTCGCGGCCGACCATCGGTCATCTGTCTGAAGGCTGCACAGGCTTAACCGGCTGTCAGCGGAACACCGGCGTCCGGCGGCTCACCCTTGGGGCTGCCCGGCGTCTGCCCCACCGCTTGCGCCAGGGCCTCGATCAACTGCAATTGGGTGTAGGGCTTGGGTACCCGTGGCAAGGCGGCGGCCAGACCCTCCAGGCGCTGGGAGTAACCGCTGGCGAGAATGATCGGCAGGTCCGGGCGCAGCAGGCGCACGGCGCTCGCCAGTTGCCCGCCGTCCATCACCGGCATCGCCAGGTCGGTGATCATCAGGTCGATCGCCGGGTATTCGGCGAAACGTTGCAGCGCCTGGGCGCCGGACATCGCACAAAGCACCTGGTGGCCGAGGTCTTCGAGCAGCAGCGTGGTACTGGTCAGCACCAGGCTGTCGTCGTCGACCACCAGCACGCACAGGGGCTGCGGCTGCGAGTCCGGGGCCTGCGAGCGGGTCGAAACGGCGCGGGTCGCCTGGCTCGCCAGGGGCAACCACAACTCGGCGGTGGTGCCCTGCCCCTTGAGACTCTTGAGGACCAGCCGGCCGCCCAGTTGCTCGGCCAGGCCATGCACCATCGACAAGCCAAGGCCCGTGCCCTTGCCCACGCCCTTGGTGGTGAAAAACGGATCGGCGGCCAGGGCCAGGGTCTGCTCGTCCATGCCTTCGCCGCTGTCGATCACGCACAGGCGCACATAGTGTTCATGGGGCAGCGCGATGCCGGCGACCTGGCCGCTGTCACAGAGATCGGCCATGAGTTCGATGGTGCCGCCGCCCGGCATCGCATCGCGGGCATTGGTGGCCAGGTTGAGCAGCGCCAGCTCCAGCTGGTTGACGTCGGCCAGTACCGTCGGCAACGACTCGGGCAGGCTGGTCAGGATCGACACCTGGGGCCCCAGCGAGCTGCACAGCAAGCCGTTGAGGTTCTTCACCAATCGCGGCAAGTCCACCGCTTCGGTCTTCAGCTCCTGGCGCCGGGCGAAGGCCAGCATGCGCTGGGTCAGCGACACCCCGCGCTCGGCGCCGAGCACCGCGTTGTCCAGCAGGCGCGCGAGTTTCGGATTGTCGTCGATGCGTTTGCGCGCCAGCTCCAGGTTGCCCAGGATCACCGTCAGCAGGTTGTTGAAGTCATGGGCGATGCCGCCGCTGAGCTGGCCGATGGCTTGCAGCTTCTGCGCCTGGAACAGTGCCTCGCGGGCACTTTCCAGGGCCTTCTGCGCCTGGACCGCCTCGCTGATATCGCGGGTGACCTTGGCAAAACCCAACAGCTCCCCGGCATCGCTGCGGATCGGATCGATGATCACATGGGCGAGAAATTGCGTACCGTCCTTGCGCACCCGCCAGCCCTGCTTCTCGAAACGGCCCTCGCGGGTGGCTGCTTCCAGGGCCCGCTGGGGCACGCCGTCGAGGCGATCCTGCTCGGTGTAGAAACGCGAGAAATGCTCGCCGATGATCTCCTGCGGGAGATAGCCCTTGATCCGCTGCGCACCGAGGTTCCAGCTGCTGACCCGGCCATCGGGGTCGAGCATATAGATGGCGTAGTCGGTGACGCTCTGCACCAGCAGGCGAAATTGCTGCTCGCTCTGCTTGAGGGTTTCTTCGGCGATCTTGCGCTCGGTCAGGTCCCGGGTGATCTTGGCAAAACCCAGCAGTTGCCCGCTGGAGTCGCGGATCGGGTCGATCACCACATGGCACCAGAAGCACGTACCGTCCTTGCGCACCCGCCAGCCCTCGCCCTCGAAACGGCCCTCGGTGAGGGCGGTGTTCAATGCGCGTTGCGGCAGCCCGGCCTGGCGGTCTTCGGGGGTGTAGAAACAGGAAAAGTGCGCGCCGAGGATTTCCGCTTCCTGGTAGCCCTTGAGCCGCCTGGCGCCAGCATTCCAACTGATGACGATGCCCTGGGGGTCGATCATGTAGATCGCATAATCGATCACCGCCTCGACCAGCAAGCGAAAACGGTTCTCGTCCAGAACTCTGCGCGGCTGATCAGCCATATCGGTCTCCGCCAGGCTATTTTTATGCACTCTTGCGCATGGGCCAGTAGGGTCGGTCGTCTGGCCATCGACACGCGATCAACGCAAGTCCGGCCAGTGAGCCGGCAAATGTCGCGCGTCGTTCAATTAGACCGATAGGGCCCTGGTCCTCCAATTGAAAATACAACTCGATCCAACGGGCCCTATAAACCGACTTAATGTTGGACAACTGGCCGCAGGCAATCGATCCCTCGCCACTCGTCGTTCCGAGCGAAGCTTTTTCAAACTTTCTTTGCAGTTCTGTTTCCCAATCTTGCGAGGTGTCAAATCGCTCACTATCGAGGATTGAAAAAATGGCTACCAGCGGAAAAAACCCACTCATGGGCAACAAGGACACTCAAAAACCCTCCCCCGCCGGCAAGAAATCCGGTGGCCAGGGCTCGGGTGGCAACGTCCCCGCCGATCGGCAAAAAGCCCCTGACGCCGGCAAGAAAGGTGGCGCCCAAGGCTCCGGCGGCGGCACCCGGAAAGCCTGATGCCCATTGCCGGAGCGTTGTCCCTGACACGCTCCGGCTTTTGCACGAACCATCCATCTCACCGGCCTGTTCGACCCGCTGATCGTCACGCGCGACAGGCTATGCTTGCGCCACGGCAGAACCCCGTTAAAAAACCTTCGATGAACAACAGCGGATGAAAATAGGCCTGATCTCCGACACCCACGGTTTGCTCCGTCCCGGCGCGCTGGCGGCGCTGCAGGGCTGCGCGCATATCCTGCATGCCGGCGATATCGGCGACCCGCAGATACTCGCCACTCTCGGACACCTGGCGCCGGTGACCGCGGTGTCCGGCAATGTCGACCAACCCCATGCCTGGGCCCACGCATTGCCCCATCACCTCACCGTGCAGCTCGACGGCCTCGACCTGCTGCTCTGCCATGTCCTGGCCGAAGTGCCGAAGCCCCTGCCGCCGGGCGTGCGGGTGGTGGTCAGCGGCCACTCCCATCGGCCGCGGCTGTTCTGGCAGGACGATGTGCTCTATATCAATCCGGGCAGCGCCGGGCCAAGGCGTTTCAAGCTGCCGGTCAGCCTGGGGTATCTGACAATCGAGGCCGGCCAGGTCGAAGGCCACCTGATCGAACTGACGGTCTAGCGCCCCGGTGCCTGCCGGCTCGAGCATGACCGGCTATCGGAGCATGCCCATCGGCCGGGCTTTGCAGGGTCCACACTTAATCCAGATCCAGCGATTGGCGGCGTTCATGACGAAAGCCGTGCGAAGCCACCTGGCCGGGCCGCGTTGCGCCCTCGAGCAGAAGATTCCGTACCCGGCCCCGCGCACCCGAGAAGGTGACGCGCAAGGATGGCCGAGGGCGCGCAATGCGCAGGAGAAAAGCGATGACCTTTTATGTCGTGGCTCGCCTCGACCAGCTGCCCGAAGACCGCGGCACCCGGGTCCAGGTCGGCGCCGAGGCCGTGCTGCTGATTCGTACCGGCGATCAGGTCCAGGCCTACCAGGCCGATTGCCCCCACGCCGGGGCGCCCCTGGAACAGGGCGCGGTGTATCAGGGGCAACTGATCTGCCCCTGGCACAAGGGCGCCTTTGCCTGCGCCAACGGGCAAGTCTGCGAGCCGCCGCCCCTGGCGAGCCTCAAGCGCTACAAAGTCGACATCCGCCATGACAACCGGGTCTGGGTCGCCGACCAGCCCATGCCCGAGCCCGCCCCACCGCGGCTGGCCGACTCGCGCCGGCTGCTGGTGATCGGCGCCGGCGCCGCCGGGGCCGCCGCGGTGGCGACGCTGCGGGCCAAGGGGTTCGGCAGGAACCTGACCTGGATCGACAAGGAAGCGCGGCCCGCCTATGACCGCACGGCCCTGAGCAAATACGTGCTGGCCGGCGAGATGCCGCCGGATGAGGTTCCCGCCCTGCTCGAGCCGGAGTTCTATCGCAAGGCCGATATACGGGTGCTCAAGGCCGAGGTCCTGCGCCTCGACCCAAGGCGGCGGCAGATCCTGTTGGCCGACGGCCAGCGCCTGGACTACGACGCGGCGCTCCTGGCCACCGGCGCCGAACCGCGCCTGCCGGCCATCGAAGGCGCCGACCTGCCGGGGGTGTTCATGCTGCGCTCGCGCGAGGACGCCGCGCGCCTGCTGGAACAGGCCCGGCCCGGCAAACGCGTGGCGATCATCGGCGACGGCTTCATCGGCCTGGAAGCCGCCTCGGCCCTGCACAAACGGGGGCTGATGGTGCACCTGATCGGTCGCCACCAGGTGCCGCTGCAACGCCAACTGGGAGAACGCATCGGTAGCGCCATACGGGCCCTGCATGAACAGCACGGGGTGATCTACTACGCCGGTTGCGAAGCCCGGGCCCTGGTCGGCGAGGGCCAGGTGCAACAGGTGGTCCTCGACAACGACCAGCGCATTGCCGTCGACCTGGTGCTGTTCGGCACCGGCGTCAGCCCTGCCACGACCTTCGTCGAAGGCCTCGAACGCGCCGAGGACGGCTCGCTCAAGGCCGATGCCGGCCTGGCCGTGGCCGACGGCCTGTGGGCCGCCGGCGACATCGTGAGTTTCCCCCGCGACGGCCGCTCGCAACGCATCGAACACTGGCGAGTGGCCCAGCAACAAGGCCAGCTCGCGGCGTGCAACATGCTCGGCGAACAGCTGAGTTTCAGCGTGGTGCCGTTCTTCTGGACCTACTTCTACGACCAGACCTTCGAGGTGCTCGGCCACGCCCGCCGCTGGAACCAGATCGTCTTCGAGGGCGAGCCGGAGCAGTACCGCTTCATCGCCCTGTTGTGCTTCAACGAACAGGTGGAGTCGGTGGTCGCCTGCGAGTACCCGCGGGCCATGGCGGTGCTGTCGCAGCGCATGCAACGGCCGCTGTCGCGCAGCGAGGCCCTGGAGCTGATCCATGGCACGCCGGAATGAAGTGGCTGGCGGCCCAAACACGCGCTGCCGACAACCGCTCGGCAGCACCATGGAACCCTGGGTAAAAGGCGACTTTCCAAATCCAGGCAAGGTCTCGATATCTCGGCCAGCGGCCGAGGCACCCAGGGCCAGGAACAGCAATAGCGATGAATATCCATGCGCTCGGGTGTCTTGCCGTGGTCGGCCCTATGCAGGATCAAGAAGGACGACGCATCCATGAACAGGACAGAACGATTCAACCGGGAGCTGGCGAATAACGCCCGGCTGTTTGCCGAAGCCGACCGCCTGGATGTCCAGGCCTATGAGCTGCTTAACACCGACCATGTCGACGACGACCGCCTGGCCCTGTTCAGCCAGGCCAAGCAGTTGGCGAACGAAAAATACCTGGAAGCGCGCAACGACTGGCTGCGCATCAAGCGGTTGATGGACAGCAGCGACTGAAGGCACCGGCGCCGGCAGGAAGACTTTTGCGGTCGCTGCGCAACCGAGCGCAGCCTCGCAGGCTCGGCAGCGGCTACACAGACAACGCGGTTGCTGTAGCCGCTGCCGCAGGCTGCGATCGAGCGCGTAGCGCTCGCAGAACCGGCACCACGGTGAAGCTGATCAGGCCTCGAGCGGGCGCTTGCGCAGTTGTTCCAGCAAGACCTGGAGTGGGTGCTGCAGCCCCTGCCCCTCCTGGCGCTTGACCTGGCTGCGGCAGGAATAACCGTCGGCCAGCAACCGCCCACCCTGGCCGTGGCGCGCCACCAGCGGCTGCCAGGACTGCTGGTAGATCACCTGCGAAGTCGCCAGGTTGCGGGTCTCGTGGCCGTAGGTCCCGGACATGCCGCAGCAACCGCTGGCCAGCACCTGCAATTTCAACCCCATGCGCGCGAACACCTGTTGCCACAGGCCGATGCTGCCCGGCTCGTTGGTCTTCTCGGTGCAGTGCGCAAGGAACTGATACGGCTCGGCCTCGGCGGTCGGGCCCGCTTCGGCCGATGCCTCACTAGGTACTACAGGCAGCACCCGGGCCAGCCATTCCTGCGGCAACAGCACCTCGGGGGCCTGAGCCGCACCCAGGGTCTTGCGGTATTCCTGGCGGTAGACCAGGGTCATCGCCGGGTCGAGCCCGACCAGGGGCACGCCGCTGGCCTGCAGTTTCAGCAGCGACTGCGCGTTGTAGCGCGCGGCCCGGGCAAAGGCGCCGAGGAAACCCTGGACCTGCAAGGGCTTGCCATTGGCGGCGAACGGCGCGAGGTAGATCTGCACGCCCAGGCGCTCGACCAACTCCAGCCACTCGGCCGCCAGCGGCGTCTCGAAGAACCGGGTAAAGGCGTCCTGCACCAGGATCACGCTGCGCTGGCGCTGCTCTTCGGAGAGCGCCGCCAGTTCTGCGGCGTTGGCCATGCGCACATTGCGCCGGCGGCACACCGCCTGGAAATCCAGGGTGCTGAGCAACGGGCTGTCGACCATGCCCGCCAGGTGCTTGAGGGCACGGCTGACCGGCGCCGCGCTGATCAGCGCGTTGTACAGCCGTGGCAGGCGCGCCAGATAAGGCACGCTGAACTCCAGGGAGCCGATCAGGTAATCCTTCAGCGGACGCAGGTAACGGCCGTGGTACAGCTCGAGGAAGCGCGAGCGGAACTCCGGCACATTGACCTTGACCGGGCATTGCCCCGCGCAGGACTTGCACGCCAGGCAACCGGCCATGGCGTCGTACACCTCATGGGAGAAGTCCTCGCGCCCGCCCAGCCGCGCCGCGCTGTTGTAGATGCGCCGGGCCAGGTTGGAAAGCCGCGCGCCACCGCCGTTCAGCACATCCACCCCCTGCTCGCCCTGCAGCCGCAGCCACTCGCGGATCAGCGAGGCACGGCCCTTGGGCGAATGAATGCGGTTGCGGGTGGCCTTCCACGACGGGCACATGGCATCGTCCGGGTCGAAGTTGTAGCAGGCGCCGTTGCCGTTGCAATGCAGGGCGCTGTCGTAGCTCTGCCAGACGCGCTCGTCGATGGTGCGGTCAAGCTCGCCGCGCAGCACCACTTCGTCGACCCGGGTCAGGCGCGCCTCCGGCATCGAGGCCGGGGTGGCGATCTTGCCCGGGTTGAGCTGGTTGAACGGGTCGAACGCAGCCTTCAGCGCCTGCAACGACGGATAGAGTTCGCCGAAATAGTCCGGCACGTACTGCGAACGCAGGCCCTTGCCGTGCTCGCCCCACAGCAGGCCGCCATGCTTGTGGGTGAGCGCCGCCACCGCATCGGAGATCGGCCGGATCAACGCCGCCTGCTCCGGGTCTTTCATGTCGAGGATCGGCCGCACGTGCAGCACGCCGGCGTCGACATGGCCGAACATGCCGTATTGCAGGCCATAACCATCGAGCAGCGCGCGGAATTCGAGGATGTAGTCCGCCAGGTTCTCCGGCGGCACCGCGGTGTCTTCGACAAAGGGCTGCGGTCGCGCTTCGCCCTGGACGTTACCCAGCAGGCCGACCGCGCGCTTGCGCATGGCGTACACCTGGTTCACCGCCTGGGCGCCGATGGCCAGGGTGTGGCCCAGGCGCACCACCGAGCTGTCCTGCTGCAGGTGCCGGACAAAGGCGTCGACCCGCTGCTCCAGCTCTTCCTGATCGTCGCCGCTGAACTCGATCAGGTTGATGCCCAGGGTCGGGGTGTCCGCCTGTTCGGGGAAATACCGCGCCACGCCGTGCCAGACGATGTCCTGCATGGCCAGCATCAGCACCTTGGAATCCACCGTCTCGATCGACAGCGGTTTCAGCGCCATCAAGGCCTTGGCGTCGCGCAGCGCATCCATGAAACCGGCGTAGCGCACGTTGACCAGGATCGAGTGCCGGGGAATCGGCAACACATTCAGCCGCGCCTCGACGATAAAGCCCAGGGAGCCCTCGGAACCGCAGAGCACGCTGTTGAGGTTGAATTGCTCCGGACTCTCGCGCAGGTGCGCCAGGTCATAACCGGTCAGGCAGCGATTGAGCTTGGGAAAGATCGCCTCGATCAGCTCGGCCTGGTGATCAGCGATGTCCTGGGCGCAGCGGTAGACCTCGCCGATCCGCCCTGGCTGCGCGGCTGCCTGCTCCAGTTGGCGGTTGTCGATCGGCGCGCTGTCCAGGCGGCTGCCGCCCAACAGCACGGTGCTCAGCGCCAGTACGTGGTCGCGGGTCTTGCCATAGGTGCAGCTGCCCTGCCCGCTGGCGTCGGTGTTGATCATGCCGCCGACGGTGGCGCGGTTGGAGGTCGACAGCTCCGGGGCGAAGAACAGGCCGTGGGGCTTGAGGGCGGCGTTCAGCTGGTCCTTGACCACCCCGCTCTGCACCCGCACCCAGCGCTCCTCGACATTGATCTCGAGGATCTGGTTCATGTGCCGCGACAAATCGACCACGATGCCGTCAGTCAGCGACTGACCGTTGGTACCGGTACCGCCGCCACGAGGGGTGAGCACCACCGCGCGGTGTTCCGGGCTCGCCGCCAGCCGGGCCAGCCGCTCGACGTCCGCCACATCCCGGGGAAAGACCGCGGCTTGCGGCAGCCGCTGGTAGATCGAATTGTCGGTGGCCAGCACCGTGCGCAGGCCCAGGTCACGGGCGATCTCGCCACGAAAACCGTCGGCGGCCAGGGCGTCGAGGAAACCCTGGTAGTGGGCCAGCGGGTCGCGTTCGGGGGCAAGCAGAGCAATCATCAAAAAGGCTTCCAGGCAGAGAAAAGGCGCAGCGGTGCATGCAAAACACGTATGCTTGCACGCAGCCCGAGGGGCGGCGGTCAGCCGAAAATGCCTATTTTCCTGAAGCCTTGCCCCTCGGGCAAATGTATTTCATGTGCTTTTTTCATGAGTTTTACGAATGAACCCCAGACGTCTCACCCCGTCGATGTCGGTGCTGGTGGCCTTCGAGGCCGCGGCGCGGCATGGCAGCTTCACCAAGGCCGCCGAAGAACTGGCGCTGACCCAGAGCGCCGTCAGCCGCCAGGTCCAGGCCCTGGAGTCGCTGCTGGAAGTGCCGCTGTTCAGCCGCGACGGCCGGCATATCGAGCTGACCGCCGCCGGCGCCCTGTATCACCACGAGCTGGCGGCGGCCCTGGCGCGGATCCGTAATGCCACCTTGCAGACCATCGCCCACAAGGCCGGCGGCGGCCCGCTGCACCTGGCAGTGCTGCCGACCTTCGGTTCGAAATGGCTGCTGCCGCGCATGCATGACTTCTACGCCAGTCATCCGGGCACCCTGGTGCATATCCACTCGCGGATCGTCACCAGCGACCTGTCGAAGGACACCGCCGACATGCACGCGATCATCTGCGCCGGCACCGGCCACTGGCCCGGCTACGAGGCCCATCGGCTGCTGTCGGAAAAGCTCACGGTAGTGGTCAGCCCCAAGGCCCTGCCCGAGCACGGCTCGATGTCCGTCGGCGACGTGGCGCAACAGTTGCTGTTGAACGTGGTGTCGCGTCCCGACGCCTGGCCCGAGTGGTTCGAGCAGAACGGCCTGCATCCGCGGGCGATGCGCATGGGGCCGGGGTTCGAGCTGACCGCACACCTGATCCAGGCGGTGGTCGCCGGCATCGGCATCGGCCTGGTGCCGCGCATCCTGGTGCAGGACGAGATCCACAGCGGCGAGCTGGTGGCGCTGTTCGAGCCGGTGGACAGCGGTCGCGGCTATTACCTGGCCTACCCCAGCCGCTATCAGCACCTGCCGTCGTTGCAGGCGTTCAGCCGCTGGTTGCTGTCGATCCCTTTTCCCGACAGCTGACAGTCGCCTCGCTCAGTCGTACTCGGCCTCCTCATGCTCGCCGAGCAGGCGCCGCTGGCGCGCCGAGGCCGCCGCCAGCACCTCGGGGTTGAAACACCAGTGCAGATAGGGCGAAAACTTCTGCGCCACCATGCGCCGGCCATAGTGCACCTGCAGCAGGTAGCGGATGCGCTCGGCGCTGCTGTTTTCGCTGCCGGCATGCCACAGCTCGCTGCGAAACATCAGCGCGTCGCCGGCCTGGCACAGCACGGCCTGGGCCGTTCGGCCATGCCAATGCTCCTCGCCGGCCCGTGGCGGCCGCCCGGCCCGATGGCTGCCCGGCACCACGCGGGTCGGGCACAGGTCCTGGTCGATATCGTCGAGGTACAGGTGGCAGGTGCAGATCTGCATCGGCAGCTCGAATGCCGGATCGCTGAGCAGGCTGCGCGGCAGCTGCATCGCCAGGTAATCCAGGTGCAACCCCATCCCTTGAAAGCCCGGATGGCAGCGCCAGGCGGTCTGGCCGATGACATGGCAATCGTCGCCCAGCGCCGCCTCGGCCAGCTCGATCACCCCCGGCAGATCGAGAAACGGCAGCCACAGCGGGTCGCGGTTGAACACGCATTTGTAGTGCTCGAGCAAGCCGCTGTAGTCCCAATGCTGGGGCTTGAGGCCGTCGATGGCGCGGCGCAGCAGCTGGATCTGCAACCCGTCGAGCACTCCGGGCAGCAGCACGAAACCCTCGCTGTGCAATGCCCGCAGACGCTCGGCGGTCAGTGCTGGCATGGCGGTCATGGCGGCTAGTCGATTGGGCCGATATTGATCAGCCGATCGCTGCCCAGCCCCGGCACCCTGGCCAGCACCCCGACCGGCGTGGCGGCGGAAAACTCGATGACATAACCCATGCCACTGCCGTCCTCCTCCATGGCCACGACCCAGCGCGCCACTTCGTCGGGGTTCAAGCTCAGCGCCTGCGCCACCCGGCGCTGGCGACGTTCCTCGAGCGTTTCGTCCAGGGCGTCGTCGTTCATCTGGCTCAACCTCCGGCGGATAACAGCCCCTCCGGACCTGGGGCGGCCCTTACAACGGCTGTGAAAATCATTGTGGGCAAAAGTTGAATCCCGCTCACCGCGCCGTGACGAACGGCAGGCTTTATTGCCGGCTCCGGATTGCCGGTTTTGTCGCCGGCCCACAAGCGAGTTTTCTTTCAAGCGTTTCAGAAAGGGCCTAGAGCGCCGCGCCAGGGCGGCCCCCTAGCATGGGTGGCTGATCCAGACAGCGAAGCCGCCGATGCGTTTACCGACATGCGTTTACTAAAAAGCTCCGCCCCCGAGGCACGGCATGCGCAAAGTGCCCATGACGCCGAAACCCGGGTGCGCATGGCCCTGCAACGCAACAGGTCGAGCCTGGCGGGGCTGGACGAGCTGTTGCGTGAGCACTACACGATCAACAGCGATCGGGACATTCTTGCCGCCGTCAGAAACGGTGACTGGGTGCTGGTCACCGACAGCTCCGCCGCGACAGCCAGGGCACGCTGCAAATCCGCGGCATCCACACCAGCGCCCAGTCGGGCCAGGACAACGGCCCGGTAATCACCGCCCCGACACCCTACCCGGGCGTGACCGACGAGCTGGCCCGCCTTATGGTCCACCCCATCGCCGAAGGCGGCGACAGCCAACTCCAGGGCGCGCCCCTCGACGAGTTCAAGGTCGAAGACTGCATCATCACCTTCCCGGCAGACAGCGGCCTCCGCTCGCTGTACCTGGTCTTCGCCAAACCGATGGTCAACCCACTGGAAGTCGGCCCGGCGAATGATCTTTCAAATAGAAGTGCCAAGGATGGGCTGGATATTGATCACATACCGTCGCAAAAGGCGTTGGAGGTTTTTTTGAATGAAAACGTCCCGGGCATCTCCCAACCTGAAGTCAAAGATCATCTACGAAAAGCCCCAAGTATCGCGATACCTCACAAGGTGCATCAGAAGTACAGTGAGACGTATGGTGGTAGAAACACCAAGACCCAGCAGGCCAAGGATGCGGCTGACCTACGGACAGCCGTAGATACTAATCTCGATGCCATCAAGCCTTACCTTTTGGAAGAGGGTTTTACCGAAGAACAGATCGAAATGGCACGCACAAACCTGCACAACCTCCATCAGGAACAAAACTGGTACTGATATGAACGCCGCAATGATTGATGACTTTGTTAAAAGTCTCGGACGTACTTACCCCGAATTGATCGCCTCTGGAATGTATCTTCCTGGCGGTCCGCCAACAGGTATTTTCGAGGACAGCGACACCTTATCTATGTCGCCTGAACCGGGTATTGAGCTGGGATTCTGGGCCAGCAATCAGCGGTTTGAAGATCTGTTCATCACTTTCCTGGAAACCTTTCCCGGAAGGCCCACCTACAAAGGAGGGCTTCCCTATCAGCTCAAAACAAAAATGAACCAGAGCTGGGTTAGATCCCAATACGGCGAGCCCTTGGAATCAAAAGGTCCATACAAAATTCCTGTGCGTGGGCTGGTAGGCGGGTGGGAAACCTATCGTTTTCCAGGCATGTCCAAAAACATCAATGTGTTGTTCAAGTACACCGTCGACATGGAAGTGGAAGGGATAGTGTTCAGACTTAACGAAAAATCCCACGCTTAGTTTTACGGGGCACAGCTGGCACGAATATGAACGCCACAATGATCGATGACCTGATTAAAAGTATGGGGAGGACCTATTCCGAGTTGATCGCATCCGGAATGTACCTCCCAGGCGGGCCGCCAAAAGGTATGTTCGAGGGAGATGAGGCAGCGTCCATGTCGCCTGCAGCCGGAATAGATTTGGGCTTTTCAAGTACTCAGCACTTTGACTCTCTCTGTATCTACTTGCATAAGACTTCCGACGACGACTCAGTTTACGAGAATGAATTGCCGTACCAGCTCCAACGCCGAATGAACCAAGCTTGGGTAAGGTCCCATTACGGAGAGCCTTTGGAGTCAAAAGCACCTTTCAAAATGCCGGTACTCGGAATGACTGGCGGCTGGGATACCTACCACCTTCCTGACACGGCAAAAAACATTAGAACGGTATTTCAAATACGACATGAACATGGAAGTTGAAGGAGTCGTGTTCAGGTCAAACAACAAGCCCAACTGTAGTGGTCAACTAATCCCGGACACGACGTTAAGTTTTTTCTCGGCCTGAGCCGGGGCCAGCCCATCGTTGAACTGGTGCGGTCGAGTCCAGTTGTACCGATGCATCAGGTAATGACTGATGTCTCGGTGCGCCTCTTGAGCCGTCATGTAGCCCACGGTCGGTATCCATTCAGTTTTCAAACTGCGAAACACACGCTCCATCGGCGCATTATCCCAACAGTTTCCACGACGGCTCATGCTTTGGCGCATGCGGTAACGCCAGAGCCGTTGGCGAAACTGGCGACTGCCGTATTGCGAGCCCTGATCCGAGTGAAACAGCAGTCCTTGAGGCCGGCCACGCTGCTCGTAAGCCATATCCAGAGCCTTGATCACTAAGTCCGCGTCCGGTTTGCTCGACAGCGCCCAGCCCACAACTCGGCGCGCATAGAGATCCAGCACGACAGCCAGATAATGCCATTTCCCTTGGGCCCAGATGTAGGTGATATCGCCACACCAGACTTGGTTGGGTGCCGGCACTTCAAACTCTCGATTCAAGATGTTCGGAATATCCGGCCGCTCAACCGTCGCTTGTTTGTAAGCATGTGATCCAGGTTGTTTGCTGACTAACGCCAGCTCCCGCATCAGACCACGCACCTTGAACCGTCCGATTTGCTCGCCATCTTCCTGCATCATCGACACAATGCTGCGGCTGCCGGCGGCGCTCCGACTTTGCGTGAACAACTCATTGACTCGACTGCGTAACCGAAGTCGTTCAACGTCCGGAGTTCGACATCTGAGGCGGTGGGCGTAGTAGCACGAACGAGTGATATCAAAGACGACACAAAGCCAATCAACCGGCTCTTGGGTGCTCAGTTGATCAATCAGCGCGTGCGTTCGTGCTCTTCCGACATCAAGAGCGCGGTAGCCTTTTTTAAAATGGATTTCTCCCGCTCAAGACGAGCGATCCGGGCTTCCAACTCCTGGATCTTCTGCTGCTCGGGCGTCAGCGCTTTTGTCTGCGGAGTAACACCACTGCGCTCCTGCTGGAGTTGGTTAACCCAGCGACGCAACGCGGACTCGACCACCCCGAGCGAGCGGCAGGCCTCGATATGGCTATAGCCTTGATCGAGCACGAGAGCTGCAGCCTCGCGTTTGAATTCAGCGGAAAAGGAACGACGTTGCTTGGTCATCAGACACCTCTATCTGGCGAGCATTCTCGCCTAAATGGGTGTCCGGTTTCATTAGACCACTACAAACGTTTAGTTCTGTATGGACAAGGCTGGTATCGATACAAACGCAGCAATGATCGATGACCTGGCTAAATGTCTTGGCCGCACCTATCCCGAAATGATCCCTTCCGGGAAGGTTTTCCAGCCGATCAGGAGGCAAAATTACAAACCAATAGGAAGATGGCATGACAGTAGATAAAGCCTGTCCGGTAGTGCTACGGAGCAGTGAAACCCTAGAAATCCTGGCGTTTGAGCATCCGCTGGCAGGTGTGCAATTGGTCAAGGGTAGCGTGGAACCCGGAGAGTCGACCGAGACGGCCGCTGCCCGAGAGCTGTTCGAAGAAGCCGGGATTGAGGGCAAGGTGGTACGAGATTTGGGGGTGTGGCGCTCGCCTATAACCGGACAGATGTGGGCATTCCATGAGTGTCATGTTGCACAAGACCTCCCTGATACCTGGGTTCATCATACTGAGGATGACGGAGGGCATGAGTTCAGGTTTTTCTGGCATCCATTAATGAGTGAGCCCTCTGAAGCCTGGCATCAAATTTACAAAGATGCCTTGGGGTTTATAAGACTTAGTCTCGCAAAAGCACTCATGGAGAATTGACACTCAACCTGGCAATCTCACTCACCCGCCCCCTCCCCTCAATCCCCCCGAATATAGAGCTCCAACTGCCGAATCAGATCCGCCTGTTCGACAATCGCTTCCTTCACCAGATCGCCAATCGACAGCAAGCCAATCAGTTGCTCGCCTTCCAATACCGGCAGGTGGCGCAGGTGGCTGTCGGTCATCACGGCCATGCAGCGTTCGATGCTGTGCTGGCTGTCGGCGGTGACCACGGGGGCGCTCATGATGGCGCGGACCGCAGTGCCTACCGATGAGCGGCCTTGCAGCACCACCTTGCGCGCATAGTCGCGTTCGCTGATGACGCCGACCACCTGGCCGGCTTCCATCACTGGAAGCGCACCGACATTTTTCTGCGCCATCATTTGCAGTGCTTCGAGCACCATCTGGTCCGGGCCGATGCTGTGCACCTGGCGGTTTTCCACGGCCTTCAACTTCAGCAACTGAGCAGCGGTTTTCATGGGCGTCTCCGATACTTGGGCAACAGGGGTTCCGGCCCCGCGCCGGGTGGCGCGGAGTCAGGCATGGATCTGGATTGGCTAAGGCGTGCGGCTTATCACACGCCGATTTCCACCACGTCGCCGCGCAGCCGCGCCGGCCATGTCCGCAGGCGTTGCTCCGGGTATTCCAGGCAGGTGCCGTCGGCCAGGCGGAAGTGCTGCTTGTACAAGGGCGAGGCGATCACCAACTCGTCCTTGATGCAGCCCACCAGGCCGCGGCCGATCACGTTGGCGCCGGACTGCGGGTCATGGTTGTCGATGGCGTAGAGGGTCTGCCGCGCGCCGTCCGGCAGGTAGATCAGCGCCACCTGGGCACCGTCGTGCCAGACCACCACGCCGCTGTGGCTGACCAGGTCCTGGCGGCTGCACACCGCCTGCCACTGCACGCCGGGCTGCTCGGCGAATCCACTTTCGATAGGTTGCAGGCTTGTCGACAGGCTCATCAGAGCACCTCCTCGGTGACAGGGATCAGGTTGAGTTCGGCGGCCATGATCGGCCGGCGCTGGCCGCGTTCCTGGACAAAGTGAATGTCCGGGTCCGGGCGCTGGTCGTTGACGAAGGTGCGGAAGCGCTTGAGTTTTTCCGGGTCCTTGAGGGCGTTGGCCCATTCGCATTCATAGCGGTCCACCACCAGCTGCATCTGCGCTTCCAGCTCGGCGCCCAGCCCCAGGCTGTCGTCGATCACCACCGCCTTGAGGTAATCCAGGCCGCCCTCCAGGCTCTCGCGCCACACCGAGGTACGTTGCAGGCGGTCGGCGGTGCGGATGTAGAACATCAGGAAGCGGTCGATGTAGCGGATCAGCGTCTGGTCGTCGAGGTCGGTGGCGAACAGTTCGGCGTGGCGCGGACGCATGCCGCCGTTGCCGCAGACGTACAGGTTCCAGCCCTTCTCGGTGGCGATCACGCCGACGTCCTTGCTCTGCGCCTCGGCGCATTCGCGGGTGCAGCCGGACACCGCGAACTTCAGCTTGTGCGGCGAACGCAGGCCCTTGTAGCGGTCCTCGATCTCCAGGGCCATGCGCACGCTGTCCTGCACGCCGTAGCGGCACCAGGTACTGCCCACGCAGGACTTCACGGTGCGGGTCGACTTGCCGTAGGCATGCCCGGTCTCGAAACCGGCCGCGATCAGCTCGGCCCAGATGTCCGGCAGCTGGTGCAGCTGGGCGCCGAACAGGTCGATACGCTGGCCGCCGGTGATCTTGGTGTAGAGGTCGTATTTCTTCGCCACCTGGCCGATCACGATCAGCTTGTCGGCGGTGATCTCGCCACCGGCGATCCGCGGCACCACCGAGTAAGTGCCGTTCTTCTGCATGTTGGCCATGAAGGTGTCGTTGGTGTCCTGCAGCGGCACCAGGGAGCGGTCCATGATCGGCTGGTTCCAGCACGAAGCGAGGATCGAGCCGATTGCCGGCTTGCAGATATCGCAACCGACGTGGCCACGGCCATGCTTGGCGAGCATCTCGTCGAAACTGAGGATGCCCTCGACCCGCACCAGCGCGTACAGCTCCTGGCGGGTGTAGGCGAAGTGTTCGCACAAGCTCTTGTCGACGCTGACGCCACGGGCGATCAGTTCGTGCTCGAACACCTGCTTGAGCAGGCCGGAGCAGCCGCCGCAACCGGTGCAGGCCTTGGTCCGGGCCTTGAGCTGGCCGAGCTCGGAACAGCCGCCGTCGATGGCCGAGCAGATCGCGCCCTTGGTGACGTTATGGCAGGAACAGACCGTGGCCGACTCGGGCAAGGCGCCCGGGCCGAGGGTCGGCGCGCCGGCGCTGGACGGCAGGATCAGGCCGGCCGGTTCGGCGGGCAAGGCGATGCCGTTCTGCATGTATTGCAGCAAGGTGTCGTAGTAGCTGTTGTCGCCCACCAGCACCGCGCCGAGCACCTGCTTGCCGCTGGCATCCACCACCAGGCGCCGGTAGCTGGCCGTGGCTTCGTCGATGAACTGGTAGCTGCGCGCGCCCGGAGTCAGGCCCTGGGCGTCGCCGATGGAACCGACATCGACCCCCAGCAGCTTGAGCTTGGTCGACATGTCCGCGCCCATGAAGGGTTCGCCAGGCTCGCCGCACAGCTGCGCTGCGACGTTGCGGGCCATCTGGTAACCCGGGGCCACCAGGCCGAAGATGCCGCCGTTCCAGCTGGCGCACTCGCCGATCGCGTAGATATGCGGGTCGCCACTCAGGCACTGGTTGTCCACCACCACGCCGCCGCGCGGGCCGATCTCCAGGGCGCAGTCGCGGGCCAGGGCATCCTGGGCGCGAATACCGGCGGAGAACACGATCAGGTCGGTTTCCAGGAAGTCGTCGCCGGCGAAGTTCATCCGGTAGCGGTACTGCTCGCCGGCGCTGATCGACTGGGTGCCCTTGCCCAGATGCACGCCGACGCCCAGGGCTTCGATCCGCGCCTTCAGCGCGCGACCGCCCTGCTCGTCCAGCTGCACCGGCATCAATCGCGGGGCGAACTCCACCACATGGGCTTCCAGGCCCAGGCTCTTCAAGGCGTTGGCCGCCTCCAGGCCGAGCAGCCCGCCGCCCACCACCACGCCGCGCCGGGCATTGGCGGCCGCGGCGCGGATGCCGTCGAGGTCTTCCAGGGTGCGATAGACCAGGCGCGAGTCGCCCTCGGCACCCTCGATAGGTGGCACGAAGGGGTAGGAACCGGTGGCCAGCACCAGCTTGTCGTAGTGCAGCGGGCCGGCGGAGGTGAACACCTGGCGGTTGGCGCGATCGATGCGCAGCACCGCCACGCCCAGGTGCAGGGTCAGGCCCGGGGTCTGGTACAGCGCGGCATCGCCCAGGGCCAGGGATTCGGCGTCGCGACCGGTGAAATACTCGGACAGGTGCACCCGGTCGTAGGCGCGCATCGGCTCTTCGCTGAAGACGTGCAGGCGGTACTGCTCGAGGGCGCCGCGCGCCACCAGCTGTTCGACGCAATGATGTCCGACCATGCCGTTGCCGATCACGATCAGGGTTTTGTGTGTGTTCAAAGGGGCAACAATGGCATTCATAAATAGCACCCGACCCAAGCCAATCACGGTTTTTTTAAAGCAAAAAAAAACGCCTGAAACCTCACGGTTCCAGGCGCCTTTGCCTGTTATTTGCGGTGTGCGATCGGGCTGCTGTGCCTGATTCACCGAGTGCCCATGGCCTGTTGGCCGATCGATCCGCGTTGACCGACGGGGCGGCCCGCCCGCGACATGCGCGGTGGGGCGTTATCGGCTGTCCTGCAGCCTTTGTGCCAGGCTGCGCCGCATGCCTTGAAACGCCGTACTGGCGGGCTTGCGCGGTCATTCTGCAAGGCTTCCGGATAGCCTACCCTGGGCCAGGAATCGCCTTAGCCTGGTGCAAGGCCAGAGCAGCGAGCCTTATAAAAGTGCATACCCGACCGGTTCGCCGACGCGTCAGCGGCTGGAAGCCAGGCGCTGCAAGAATGCCGCGCGCCGCTCGCGGTCCAGCTCTTCCTTGGCCAGCAGCTCCGGCAACAGCGCCTCGGCCCGTTGCCCGTCGAGAATGAACACCCCGTCGTCGTCGCCGATGGCGATATCCCCCGGGTTGACCCGCGCCCCGGCCACCTCGATGGGCAGGTTGACCTCCCCTTGCTGGCCGATGCCGCGGGTGGTGTAGGCACTGACGCCACGGCTGAACACCGGCAGGCGATGCTCGCGCAAGGCGGCGACATCGGTGACCGCGCCCTCCACCACCACCCCGGAAAGGCCCTTGATCAACCCGGCCAGGGTCCGCAGTTCACCCCAGCAGGCGCATTCCTGGTCGCCCACGCACTGGATCACCAGCACGTCCCCTGGTTCGCTGAGCAGCAGCGCGTCGCGCAGGATGGCGCCATCCGGGGCGAAGACCTTGACCGTCACCACATTGCCAAGCATGCGCAGGCCGTCGAACAGCGGGCGGATACCGCGCAGGTAACCCTCGTCGCCAAAGTGGCCGAGGGTCGAAGGCGCGATGCCGCGGTAATGCTCGAGCAAGGCAGCGCTGGTGGATTGTTGGCGCGGAGCGATCATCGGCATTTCCTCGGGCGCAGCAGCGGGCATGTGGAGCAGTACTCGGCGGGCTCGGTGGCCTCGTAATAGAAGCAGCAGGTGCGGCGAAAGCGGATGCTCTTGCCCTCCTCCAACTGCGTCGGCGGGCGGCGAAAGTGCCGCAGCGGGTTGTAGTCCAGGCCGAACAGCTGCGGCGCGGCCTCTTGCAGCAGCCAGTCGAAGTCGGCTGCGTGGCGCAGACGGATCAGCGGGTCCTCGACCTTGCTCATGCGTTTTTCGTACAGCGAATAGACCCGCACCGCAGTGTTTTCCCAGAGGATGCGCCGGGAAATGCCGCTGACCCGGTTGAAGGTCTGCCACAGCGGCGCCAGCACTCCGGCGAACAACGACTCGACAATGGACGCGCGCCAGGCTTCGCGTTCGCCCGCGGCATACGCCTGGGGAGCCCGGTCCGGCAGCGGCATCGACGAAGTCCAGAGGCCGTCATCGTGACCGTACTCAATCACACAATCGTCCAGTGACAGCAGCAGGCCCTGGTCGCACACCGACATGGCGTACAGGCAGGCGCCGGTAGCGAGGAAGGAAAAACGCTTGGCCAGCAGCGAGGCGGTGATCGCCCGGGTCGGCGAACCTATCACTGGCCCCAGCTGGTCGAGCAGCGCGATACAGGTCTCATCGTCAAGCAAGGCCCGGGCACTGAGGGAGCGCTGCCGGTCACATTGCGCCATGGGTTTCAGGCGCAGCGGCCCGGATAGCACGCTCCAGTCTTGCCCGTTGAAGGCGGCTTGCAGGCTCATTGCGGCAATTCCCGGCCAAAGGGAATGCACAGCGGCGTGCCGAAAAACGGATCGGGGATGATCCGGCAATTGAGGTCGAACACCTGCTTGACCAGTTCCTCGGTCAGGATCTCCGCGGGCCGGCCCTGGGCGAACGCGGTGCGCTGGTGCACCGCCACCATATGGTCGGCGTAGCGGCAGGCCAGGTTGAGGTCGTGCAGGACCATGACGATGGTCTTGTTTTCCTGGCGATTGAGCTCGCGCAACAGGTCCAGCACCTCGATCTGGTGCGCCAGGTCGAGAAAGGTGGTGGGCTCGTCGAGCAGCACGATCTCGGTGTCCTGGGCCAGGGTCATGGCAATCCACACCCGCTGGCGCTGGCCGCCGGACAAGGCGTCCACCGGCCGCTCCGCCAGGGCCTGCACGCCGGTCTGCAACAGGGCGCGCTCGACCATGGCTTCATCCTGGGCCGACCATTGCTGCATCCAGTTCTGGTAGGGATAACGCCCCAGGGCCACCAGCTGGCGCACGGTGATGCCTTCGGGGGCGCTGGGCATCTGCGGCAGGATCGCCAGCTCCCGTGCCACCGCCGCGGTGGATTTGCGCTGGATATCCTCGCCATTGAGGATCACCGAGCCCTGCTGCGGCTTGAGCAGCCGCGCCAGGGATTTGAGCAGGGTGCTCTTGCCGCAGCCGTTGCTGCCGATCAGCACCGACACCTGGCGCGCCGGCAGTTGCAGGTCCAGCCCGTCGATAATCACCTGGCGCTGATAGCCCAGGGTCAGTTGCTGGGTTGCCATCGAGGACATCGGGAATTCCTTAGTGCCGCTGGTTGATCAAAAGATAAAGAAAGAACGGCGTGCCCAGCACCGCGACAAAGATCCCCGCCGGCAGATCCAGGGGCAGGAACAGGGTGCGCCCGATCAGGTCGGCGAGCATCACCAGGTTGGCGCCGACCAGCGCCGCCATCACCGCCTGCCCGGCGAAACCCGGGGCCACCAGGCGCTTGGCGATATGTGGCGCGATCAGCCCGACAAAGGCGATCGCCCCACCCCAGGCCACCGCCGCCCCGGCCAGGGCCACGCTCACCAGCAACAGGCCGGCGCGCAGCCACTGTACCCGCACACCGATGCCCTGGGCCAAGGCATCGTCCAGTTGTTGCACCCGCACCTGGCGCGCCAGCCACACCAGCAACGGCAGGATCGCCAGCAACCAGCCGGCCAGGGCCCGCGGCTCCGGCCAACTGGCGCCGTAGACGCTGCCGGTGAGCCAGACATAGGCCGACAAGGTGGTGGTCAGCGGACTGAACACCAGGACAAAGGTGGTCACCGCCGCCAGCAGCGCCGACACGCCGACGCCGATCAGCACCAGGCGCAGCGGCGAGGTGCCTTGCTTCCAGGCCAGCAGGTAAATCGCCAGGGCCGCCAGCCCGGCACCGAGCATCGCCGCCAATGGCAAAAACTGCGGCCCCAGCAGCAGGGAAAAGAACGACAGGTACAGCACCGCCGCGGCACTGGCGCCGCTGGTGATGCCCAGCAGATCGGGGGACGCCAGCGGGTTGCGGATGATGCTCTGCAAAATCAGGCCGGACACCGCCAGCGCCGCACCGACCAGGGCCGCCAGCAGCAGGCGCGGCAGGCGCAGTTGCTCGACGATGAACAGCAGGCGCTCGTCGCCGCCGCGCCACAACAGCTCCAGCACGGTCAGCGGCGACAGGTTGAGCTTGCCCAGGGACAAGGCGCCGAGCATCACCAGCGCCGTTGCCAGCAGCGCCAGCAACAGCCGCCACAGGGTCGCCAGGTCGATGCGCCGGGAGAAACCGGCGGTGCGCAGGGTCAGGGTCTTACTCATAACGACCTCCACGGCGCGCCAGGAAAATAAAGAACGGTGCGCCGAACAACGCGGTCATCACCCCCACCGGCACCTCCTGCGGCAGGATCACCAGGCGCCCCAGGGTGTCGGCCAGCAGCAGGAGGATCGCCCCCAGCACCGCGCAACCCGGCAGCAACCAGCGGTGGTCGATGGACAGGCCCTTGCGCACCATGTGCGGCACCAGCAGGCCGATGAAACCGATGCTGCCCGCCAGCGCCACCGCACTGCCGGCCAAGCAGATGATCAGCACGCTCATCAGCCAGCGGATCAAGCCGGTACGCTGCCCGAGGCCGATGGCAATGGCTTCGCCGGCGTTGAGTACATTGACCTGCCCGGCCAGCAGCAACGCCCCCGGCAAGGTCAGCAAGACACCCACCAGCAGCGGCGCGGCCAGCGCCAGGTCACGCTCGGACAGCGACCCGGCGAGCCAGAACAGCACGGTGTCCAGCCCCTCCTCGTTGACCACCAGCAACGCCTGGCTGAAGGCGGAGAACAACGCGGTGATCGCCGCCCCCGCCAGGACGATGCGCAGCGGGTTGAGGCTGCCCTGCCCGCGATTGCCGATCAGCCACACCAGGCTGCCGGCCAACGCGGCACCGATAAAGGCGCACCACAGCCACTGGCTCATGGACGACAAGGCAAACAGCGACGAGCACAGGATGATCGCAAAGGTCGCCCCGGCATTCACCCCGAACAACCCCGGCGACGCCAGCGGGTTGCGGGTCAGCGCCTGCATCAGCGCTCCCGCCACCGCCAGGCTCGCGCCCACGGCGACGGCCATCAGGGTGCGCGCCAAGCGACTGCTGAAGATCAACTGCTGGCCGGCGCTCAGGCTGTCCGGTTGCAGCAGGCCCTGAAGCAGTTGCGACGGCCCGATCCAGGTCGCCCCGGCCGCCAGGCTCAGGCCAGCGCACAGCAGCAGGACGACAAACGCCAGGCCGAGTTTCAGGCCACGGCTCATGAAGACGCCACCAGGCGGGCAATGTCGTCGAGCATCAGGTTGGCGCCGAGGATCCCCCCGGAGAAACTCCAGGCGATGCCATCGACCCGCCACACTTGGTCCTGTTGTACGGCACGCAGCTGTTGCCAGAACGGGTAATGCACCAGCCGTTCATAGTTGTGCTGCACCGCCTGGCTGTCTCGCTGGAATACAAAAAACAGGTCGGCATCGACCACGGGCAAGTTCTCTTTACTGGTGAGTTTGATATAGGTGCCGCGGGACTCGCGGGCGACCGGGTTCCAGGCGAAGCCCAGTTCGCTGAGCACCGAGCCGGCGAAACTGCTCGGCAGGTAACTGCGGATGTGGTCTTCGCGCACATCCAGCACCGACACCGTGGGCGGCCAGCGCCCGGCGAAATTTGCCTGCAACTGCTCGCGCAAGCGCGCCACCCGCCGCTGCCATTGGCCCAGCAGGCTGCTGGCCTGTTGCTGGCGGTTCAGGGCCGCGCCCATCAGCGCCAGGGTGCGCTTGAACTCAAAGACCTCCTCGAGCATCAGCACCGTGCCCATGCGTTCGAGCAGCGGCGCGATGCGCTGGTGGCGAAAGCGCGAGGCGACGATGACGTCTGGCTCCAGCAGCACGATGTCCTCCAGGCTGGGCTGGGTTTCCAGGCCAACGTGGGGAACATTCGCCAGCGCCGGGCGCAGGTAACGGAAGGTCGGCTTTTCGCTCGACGACTCCACCACGCCGCAGGGCGTCACGCCCAGCGCCACGGCGCTGTCGGTGGCGCCCTGGAACAGGGTGACCAGGCGCAGCGGTTCGGCGCGGGCGATCTGCGGCAATGCCAGCAACCCCAGGGACAGGCGCAACAGCGTGCGCCTGCAAGGATGGAGCAGCGGGTCAGGCATCGGCGGCCAGCCGCTGGAACGGGTTGACCACCTCGCCCTTGCCGAACGGCATGCTGCCCGGGCCGCCGGCGCGTTCGATCATCGGCGTCAGCAACAGCTTCTGCGGCCAGCGCGGCGCTTCGAACAGTTGGTGCCTGATCATTGCCCGCGCCTCGTCGTCGAACTCGATGCTCTGCAACAGCCCGTCCAGTACCTGGCGCAGCGCGCTCCACAGCTCGGTGGCCGGCAGGGTGTAGACCTGGGCCAGGGTGTCGATGATCGCCCGCACATTGACCTGGATCGCCAGGGTCTGCAGCCAGAACAGCAGGTCTTCGGGACGCTGGTGATACAGGGTGTTGGCGTGGCCTTTCTTGATCCGGTACTCCGGGTCGGCCATGCCGTTGCGTTCCAGCCACGGCACGAAGATGCGCAGCGAATCGTGGTCGCGCAGCAGCAGGCCCTGGGCCTGGCCGGCCTTCCACACCAGCACCGCGTTCTGCCCGTGCACCTCGCCGAGCATGCCGAGGCGGAACATCCGCAGGTTGACGTCGAAGAAGCGCTGGCACAGTTCGCTGAACAGGATCAGCACCGAAGCCTGGGTCGCCGGCAGTTCGCGGTACTGCATCCACTCATCGAAGAAGTGCCGGTTGCTGCCGGGCAATGGCGTGCCCAGGGCGGCCATCGGCAGCAGGCGGCAGTCCGGGTCATCGAGCAAGGCTTGCGGGTAACCGCGGACCATCGCCGACAGGTGCCGCGGCGCCTCGTCGAACAGGGTCGCCTGGGGCGGCATGAAGGCCCACCACTTGCTCTCGTCGCACAGATGCAGGCTCTGTTCCAGCACCGGGTCGAGGCGCCGCACCTGATGCAGCAACGCCTCGCTGAGGCCGCCGTTGATCATCTTCACCGCCGGCAGGTAGCGCGAGGCGCCCAGGGAGTAGATGGCCATGGGCAGCTTCAGGTAGTCGGCGCTGGCGAAACAAGGGGTCATCGAGCGCAGCGACGAAGTAGCGAAGACCGTGGCTTCGCTGAAGTCCAGGCGCTGGCAGTCGCCACGGGCGAAGGCATCGCCCAGTTGCGCCTGCAACACATGTTCGAACTGCCACGGGTGCACCGGCAAGGCTACGTGGCTGTCACCGATACCGCGTTCGTGCAGCTCGCCGGCCAGGCGTTCCTGCAAGGCTTCGGGCAACAGGTAGCGCGCCGGGTAGACCTGCTCCAGGTCCGTCACGCCCTCGCCGCCTTGCAGCAGGCTCTTGCGCACCGCCACCCAGTTCAGCGCTACCGGCTGGGCGAACTCGGCCTGGTACTGCTGGTATTCGGCCTGCAGCAAACCCTGCTTGGCCTTGGCCAGCGGATGGTACGGACGATCGCGCAGCGAAGCCCACTGCTCCATGGTGCGCAAGAAGGTGGCGCCGTCCTGGGTCATCAGGCCCTGGTGGTCGACCCGGTGCTCCAGGGACAAGGCGGTCTGCCAGACGCTGATATGCAGCACTTCGAGGAACAGCGTCAGGCCCTTTTCATTGTCCTGGAAACGCGGGCCCATGCCGGTGAACACCCGGCGCATGAAGTCCACCGGACCCAAGGCGGTCCAGCGCTGCTCCTGGCGGGCCAAAACCTGCGTGCCCGGGACCTTCTCCCACTGCTGGGTGATGCCCGGGCGCAGGGCGATGCTGATAAAGCGCTGCTCCTGGGCGTCGCAGCACCATTCCCAGATCCGCTGCCGGGCATCGGTGCCTTCAAGGGCTGGGGCTTCAGGGTGAGCCTGGCGCCATTGGCTGGCCGTCAGCAGCGGCAAGGGTTCGCGACCAAAGAAGTCTTCGGCCAGCAGGCAATCGATCAGGTCCTGCATCACCAGTTCGGCGGCCATGGAAGTGAAGTTCATCGGATTATTTTCCTTCTAGAGAAAGGGTGGCCAACCTGGCCTGGAGAGCACGAAAGGCGATGCCGCGTTCGTCGCCGAGGACAAAGGCCCGGACCCCACGCTCGCGCCAGCGGCCCAGGTCGCCCTGCTGTCGGGGAATCGCGCAGTACGGCACGCCGGCATGGTCCGCCGCCTGCCAGGCTTCGAGCAGGGCCTGCTGGACCTGCGGCTGGTCGATCTGCCAGGGCATGCCCAGGGATTGCGAGAGGTCGGCCGCGCCTTCAAGGATCATGTCCAGGCCCGGCACCGCGGCGATCTGCGCGGCGTTGCGCACGCCGGCGGCGCTTTCGATCATCGCCACCAGCATGATCTGTTCGTTGGCCTGCCCCACGTACTGCGCCAGACTGTGCTTGCCGAAACTGCCGGGGCGCCCGGCGTTGAGGCTGCGCTGGCCCAGCGGGTGGTATTTGCAGGCGGCGATCGCCGCCTGCAACTGCTCGGCGGATTCGATCATCGGCAGCACGATGCCCTGGGCGCCGCCATCGAGCAGGCGCAGCAGGGTCTTGGGATTGAGGTCGGCGACCCGCACCAGCGGCGTCAGCTCATAGGCTTCGGCGGTGCGGATCATGTGCTCGACGGTTTCCGGATTGATCAGCGCGTGCTCCATGTCAATGATCACGAAGTCGAACCCGGCCTCGGCGATCAGTTCGATGGCCGCCGGCGCCGGAATCGAGCTGATCAGCCCGTACACCGCCTGCCCGGCCGCCAGTTTGCGTTTCAGCTGGTTGCTTCTCAGCATGCTTGCGGCCTGTAGGCGTGGAGTGGATTGGGCACCGGCTTGAAGCGCCGCTCAGCGTCGCCCAGCAGGCGGCGCTTGGTCAGCTCTTCCACCTCGTAGCTCGGCGCGAACACGTCGAACAGGCCGAAACGGTCGCGGTGTTGCGGATGGGCATTCTGGTAGTCGAGGATCACCTCGGCGGTCATCCGCCAGAACTGGCCTTCGTCGAGCTGGTAGTGCTGGCGCAGGAAGATCGCCATCTCCGCCAGGCAGATAAAGAAGAAGCAGTCGCAGGAGAAGTCGCGCACCGCGTTGACGTCATCGGTGAGGATGAAGGAGTTGCGGTTGAGCTTGGCGTGGCTGGCGGGCAGCGGCACCAGCTCCGGGCACAGCTCGGGGCGCGCCAGGTGCGCCGGCGAGTAACGCACACCGTCGTGGAAGTCCTTGAGGGCGATGCGCTGCGGCCAGCCCTGCTTGACGATCAGCACGATGTTCTGGCCGTGGGATTCCATGCCGATGCCTTCGGCGTAGAGCATGTGGATGATCGGCGGCACCGTCACCTGCAACAGCTGGCGGGTCCAGGCCTGCAGGCCGTACTGGCGGATCCAGGCGTCGATGAACGGCTGCTGCGGCCCACTGCCATAGCGGTTCTCCACATGGCTCAGGCCGTTGAACGGCACGGCCTGCTCGTCGGCCTTCAGGTATTGATGGATGCTTTCGCGCCAGATCGCCCCCAGGGTGCCGTAGGCCTGGGGCCCGCGGGACTCAGGGAGGTGCTGGTAGTCGAAGCTGACCCCGGCCACTTCGCCGAGGATCACGAAATCCAGCTGGCGCGCGGTGCTGTCGCTGGCGATCAGCTGTTGCAGCCAGTCGGTGATGATCGGCCCGTTCATCACCGTGTGCCGGGCCAGGATGCGCGTGCTGGAGGTGTTGGTCATGCTCATGGCCAGCTTGACGTAGGGCCGCTGCTTGGCCGTGGCGTTGGCCAGGGTGCGGATCGACTGCTGGGCCTTGTACTGGTCGTCCGAGGTGCCGAGGTAGATCAGCTCGCCGCTGAGCAACTCCGGGTAGAAGGTCGAGACAATCAGGTTTTCCCACTGCCACGGGTGCACCGGCAGCAGTTGGTAGTCGTCCAGCGCCCTGCCCTGGCTGGCCAGTTGCTGCTCGACCTGCTGCCAGCGCTCGGCGCCCAGCTCCTGGCGGATAAAGGCCGGGAAATCGAGTTTTTGCGAATGCTTGAGCGAGGCCCGGTTGCGCGCGACCGCCAGCCACACCACGGCGATCGGCGTGGCGAACTCCGGGCCATAGGCCTGGTTGTCCGCCAGGGAAAAACCGATGCGCGACTTGTAGCACGGGTGGTAGCTGTGGGCGTCCATGAAGTGCTGCTCCAGGGCGTCCACGTCCAGTTCGTGGGCCGGCTTTTCGGCCTGGTAACCCTGGCTGCGGGCTTGCAGGTCCTTGAGCTGGGTCTGCTCCAGTTCCTGGATGAAGCGCCCCAGGTGCGGGCTGTCCTGGTAGTCGCCGAGCAGCTCGGCGAGGGCCTGGTGCAGGTTCGGCACGCTGCGCTGGCCGCGGCTGTCGAGGCGTTCCAGGCTGGAGGAATCGAGGCGGATCAAATCGAAGCTGGCGCTGAGCAGGCCGTTGCAGTGGTACTCCACCCGCTCCTGCCGGCCATCGACGCCGAGTACCACAAAACGCCGCTGGCCGCCCTGCAGCGGCTGGCTGTCGAACGGCAGCACGCCTTCGTACAGCAGGGTCTGCAACAGCTGGCCGACCACCCGCTGCTGCACTTTTTCATCGATACGCCCATCCACCCTGGCCAGCCAGGCGCCGGGGCCGGAGTGCGGGCTTGAAGTTGTCGAGATTGCAGTCGCCATGTTCATACCTTGTGCAAAGAAGGGTTAACGGTGTTCGAGCGCGCCGGGCACTGCCTCGGCGGTCTCGTCGGAAAGGGGAAAACGCCAGGCACAGGGCAGTGCCAGCAGGATCAGCAGGCCGGTGACCACGAACACCTCGCTGATGGCGCCCGGCATGCCCGCCTGCTGGGCCTGCGCGCCGCCGTCAACCAGACGGAACTCCAGCCACAGCGAGGCGATGACGATGGCCAGGGACGACACCAGGCGCCGCGAGATGTTGTTCATCGCCGCGCCCTGGGTGACCATCGGCTCGGGCAAGGCATTCAGCCCGGCGGTGGTCACCGGCATGTAGGACAGGCCCAGGCCGGCGCCGCGCAGCATCATCAGCACGAACACCAGGCCGATCGCCGCATCGGCCCGGAGCAGGCCCAGGGCCAGGGTCGACAGGCCGGTCAGCAGCAGGCCGACGGACACCACCCGGCGCGGCCCGTGGCGATCCAGGGCGCTACCGCCCATGCGCCCGAACAGGCTGGCGAACACCGCGGTGCACAGCAGTGCCAGGCCGGTCCAGATGGCGCTGTAGCCGAGCACCGTCTGCACCAGCAACGGCAGCAGCACCAGGCACTCGAACATGCCCACCGACTGCACCACGGCGATGATCACGCTCAGGCGATAACCGCGCAGGGCGAAGATCCGCAGGTTGAGCAGCGGCGCCTCGCGGCGCAGCTCCAGGCGGACAAAGGCCACCAGGCACAACAGCGCCACCAGCAGCATGCCCAGGTTCATAGGGTCCATCAGCCCGGCGGCGTGGTGCAGGCGGCTGATGGCGATCATCAGCAGGCCGATGCCCGAGGCGATCAGCAGGTAGCCGGCCAGGTCGAACGGTTTGCGTTCGGCCGGCTCGGCAGCCGGCAGGACCGCGAGGCCCATCAGCAGCGCGACGACACCGATCGGCACGTTCATCAAAAACAGCGAGCGCCAGCTGAACCACTCCAGCAGCAGGCTGCCGCACAGCGGGCCCACCGCCGGCGCGAGCATCACCGCCGCGCCCCACAGGCCGGTGACCCGGCCGCGCTCGTCCTTGGCGTACACCGAGAAGATGATCGCCAGGGACAGCGGGATCATCAGCCCGCTGGCGATCCCCTGCACCACCCGCGCGGTGATCACCAGAGCAATCGAATCGGCCAGGGCACCGAGCAGCGAACCGCCGATGAACAGCGCCACGCCCCACAGGTACAGGCGCCGGCGGCCCAGGCGCTGGCTGAGGAAGCTGGTCAGCGGCATGGTCATGCCCATGCTGGTCATGAAAGCCGCGACTATCCAGGTGGCCATCAGCGGGCCGATGGCGAACGCCTCCATGAACGCCGGCAGCGCCGGGTTCAACGAGCTGTTGTTGAGGCTGACGGTCAGGGTGCCGAGCAGCACGTTGACCACCACCCAAGCGCGCGGCGCCTTGAAACTCACAGCACCGCTCCTTCGAGCAGTTCGCCCTGGCGCAGGAAGTGCTGCGCCGGCCGTGGATGACAAAGGAAATCGGCGTGGGAAATGTTGTAGCCATAGGCCCCGGCCATCGGCAGCACCAGCAGGTCGCCGACGCTGACGCCCTTGAGCGGTTGGGCCCGGCTCAGCACATCCTTGGGCGTGCACAGCTGGCCGACCACGGTCCAGGCCTGCTCCGCGGTGTGCGCCGGCTGCGGCGTGCGCGGCAGGTGAATCAGCGGGTGGTTGTGGCTCTGCGCCGCGGGCAGGCGGAACTGGTGGGTGCCGCCCCGGCACACCAGGAAGTGCTCGCCGTGGCTGGTCTTGGTGTCCAGCACCTCGATCACGTAGTAGCCGCAAAAGGCACTGATAAAACGCCCCGGCTCGAAGCGCAGGACCGGTGCCTGATCGCCCTGCTCCGCCAGCCGGCGCTCCAGGTAGCGGCACAGGCGTTGCCAGTCGAACTGCTGGCCACTGAGGTAATCGACGCCGATACCGCCGCCGACATTCAGGTGGGTCAGTTGCTCGGGGTGCGCCGCCAGGGCCTTCCATAGCGGCCAGCGTTGCAGATAGAAGTCCAGCAACTGCTCATGGCGCTCCACCGACTGCTGGTGGGACATGGCGTGCACATGGAAACCCTTGAGGCGCAGATGGCTGGCCCGGTCGACTCTTTGCACGGCCTCGGCCAGTTCCGCCTCGTCGATGCCGAACGGCGTGGCGGTGCCGGCCATGGCCAGCCGGCTCGACTGATTCTGTGGCAAATGCGGGTTGATGCGGATGAATACCGGCTGCACCCGCCCGGCTTCCACGGCCAGGCGTTGCAGGCGCTCGATCTCGTTGAGGCTTTCCAGGTGCACGGCTTCCACCTGGTGGGCCAGGGCCGCGCGCAGGTCGGAATCGAGCTTGCCGGGGCCGGAAAATACATAGGGCTTGCGGGTCGGACAGGCCACCACCCGCTCGATCTCGCCGCCCGAGGAAATCTCGAAACCGCTGACCAACGGGGCCAGCGCCGCCAGCACCGGCGCCTCGCTGTTGGCCTTGATCGCGTAATACAGCTCGACCCCGGCCGGCAACGCCGCCATCACCTGGCGCACATGGGCCTGCAAGGCATCCAGATCGTAGATGAAGGCCGCCAGCGGATCGGCACTGCCGGCCCGGGCCTGGTCGATGGCGTTCAGGACCGCCTGGGACAACTCAGCCATAACGGGCCTCCTCGCTCCACGGCGAATTCAGGTTGACGTAGCCGGCCTGGCGGTCGGCCTTGGCGGCCAGGCGTACCTTGAGGTTGGTCTTGCAGGCGATCGGCTGGCCGGCGATCAGCGCGTCCAGTTCCGGCGCCGGGCGTACCAGTTCGTCACGGATGCGCCGCAATTGCTGCTCGACCCGCTGCCACATCAGCGGCGCCAGGTGCGGGCGTTCCCAGCTCAGGGCCAGCACCGCTTCCGACAGGTTGTTGATCAGCAGGCAATAGGTGATGCGGCTCCAGCCCTGCTCCCGGGAATACAGCAGCGACTGGCGCACCCGCGGGTGCAGGCCGACCTCGATCTGCGCCATGCCCAGCTCATCGGTGAGCTTGACCCCCTCGAAATCCCGCAGCAGCAGCTGTTGCGGCTGGCCCTGGTCGTGGATCAGCACACTGTTCTGCAGGTGCGGCTCCATCACCACGCCGTGGTTGAAGAACAGCGCCAGCACCGGCCGCAGCAGCAGCGCCTGGTACTGGTCGAACCAGTCCACCAGCTGTTCGTCCGCCAGTGGCTGGGCGTTGAAGCCTTGCAGGAAGTCATGCACCAGCGGCCGCGAATGGATGTCGCGGGCGAACAGGGTGCCGGCCATCACACTGCGCTCGGCGCCGGCGCGGCGGCAGAAGTTCTCCCGCAGGATCGCCCCGGTCTGTTCGCGGAACCAATGGGCATCGGCTTCGCTGGCCTGCTGCGGCGCCCAGCTCATGGAACCCGGCTCGGCCACCGCCGACAGCCCGCCGAGGGTTTCGGCCTGGGTCCGCTGCAGGCGCTGGAACAGCTGGTCGATGATCAGCGTGCTTTCCAGCTCGTACCAGGCGTTCTTGCGCACGCAATTGGTGATGCGCACGTTCAGCGAGCCCTTGATGAAAAAGTCGTGGTCCTCGATGTACCAGGTGCGCATCGACGCCGTCGGGCTGGCGAGCGGCCCAGTCGGCCCGTGGTCCACCACCTCGCCCAGCTCCAGCAGGCGCTGCACGCGGCGGTCCTGCATGAACAGCTCGGCCTGCACCGGGTGCATGCAGATCATCGCGTGCCCCGGGCGTGCCCGGCCCTGGTCGGCGAAACCGGCCATCACCTGCTCCTCGCTGAGGCCGCTGGCGGTCACCCGCAAGCCCTGGCGCGGCACTTCGAACAGGTGCAGCGCGGTCTCGGCCTGGAATTCCGGGGCGTAGGTTTCCTGGGCCAGGTGCGCCGGCCACAGCCGCGCCTTGGGCGCCGGGTGGTTGGGGTGGCCGAACCACAGGCCCTGCTCGCTGGCCAGGTAGCCGCTGAGCGGCGCCGGGCCCTGGCCGTCCATGTTGTGGGCGACGATGGCGGCAGTCAGCAGTTGGCTTTGCAGCACCTGGTCCAGCAGCTCGTCGTTGCTGGCCCGGGTCATGTGCTCACAGGCGCCGAGCAGTTGCTCGACGAACTCGGCAAAGGCCAGGCAGCGCCAGGTCTCGCCCTCGCGCCGGGCATACACGTCCGACAGGTAACGGTGGCTGCCCAGGTGGTCGCGGCGATCGACCATGACGAAGAACTGCTGCCGGTTGGGCAGGTCGATGGTCAACGGGATGCCCTTCCATTCCAGGCCATCCAGGTAACTGCCGGGGGCAATGCCCTGCATCTGCGTCGGCCAGCTGTAACTGAGGCAGTTTTCCGGCAAGGCGAACTCTTTGATCAGACAATTGAGCAAGGCGCGTGTGGTCGCCAGTTCACTGACCATCTGCGATAAAACATGCTTTGATAAAACATCGCGATCTGAATAATTCATAGGTGCTCCACAGTAGCCCGTGCGGTCACTGGCTGCGTAATGTCGCGGCAAATAGTTAGTTGCTCTTCGGCCACATTGAAAGCCGACAGATACCCGTCGGACGAAATCGTCCGCTTGCACTTTCAAATAAAAATTTTTCATCTGACAGTTTTTCTATCAGGAACTTAAAGTGTGAAAAACGACACACTTTTATCGAATCCGGTTAATCCCCGGAACCGCACTTCAAGAGCGGGTCTGCAATAAAGCGTCCGCCACCGCGCGGGTAAAACGCTGGATAACCTGCTGGCACTGTTCGTCGTCGATGACCAGCGGCGGCAACAGGCGAATCACGTTGCCCCGTCGTCCGCCGCGCTCCAGCAGCAGGCCCTGTTTGAAGCAGTGCTGCTGGATGGCCACGGCCAGGGTCGGGTCCGACGGGAAATGCCCGTGGCGGTCTGCCGGCTGGCGCTCGTCGACGATCTCGATGCCCAGCATCAGGCCGCGCCCGCGCACCTGGCCCAGGGCCGGATAGGTTTGCTGCAAGGCCGTCAGTTGCTCCTTGAGCCACTGCCCGCGGCGCTCGGCCAGGGCCGCGATGTTCTGCTCGCGCAGCACCTGCAGGGTCGCCAGGCCCGCGGCCATGGCCATCTGGTTGCCGCGGAAGGTGCCGGCGTGGTTGCCCGGCTCCCAGGCATCGAACTCGCGCTTGATGCCCAGCACCGCCATCGGCAGGCCACCGCCCACCGCCTTGGACATGACGATCATGTCCGGCTCGATGCCGGCGTGCTCGAAGGCGAACATCTTGCCGGTGCGGGCAAAACCGGCCTGCACTTCGTCGAGGATCAGCACGATGCCGTGCTTGCGGGTCACTTCGCGGATCGCCCGCAGCCAGCTGGCCGGCGCGCAGTTGACCCCGCCCTCGCCCTGCACGGCTTCGAGAATCACCGCCGCCGGCAAGGACACGCCGCTTTCCACGTCCTCGATGAACTGGGTGAAGTAATGGGTCAGCGCCTCGACCCCGGCTTCGCCGCCGATGCCCAGCGGACAACGGTATTCGTGGGGGTACGGCATGAACTGCACCCCCGGCATCAGGCCGGCGATGGCGTTCTTCGGCGCGGTATTGCCGGTCAGCGCCAGGGCACCGTGGGTCATGCCGTGGTAGGCCCCGGAGAAACTGATGACGTTGTGCCGCCCGGTGTGGGTCTTGGCCAGTTTCAGCGCCGCTTCCACCGCGTCCGCCCCGGACGGCCCACAGAATTGCAGGCAGTAGTCGCGCCCCTGGCCCGGCAGCAGGCTGAGCAGGGTTTCACTGAAGGCGTCCTTGACCACGGTGGTCAGGTCCAGGGTGTGCATGGGCATGCCCGAGGCCAGGAAGCTGTCGAGGCTGGCCATGATCGCCGGGTGGTTGTGCCCCAGGGCCAGGGTGCCGGCGCCGGCCAGGCAGTCCAGATAGGTCTTGCCCTCGACGTCGGTGACCCAGACCCCATGCGCCTTGGCGATGGCCAGCGGCAACTTGCGCGGATAACTGCGCACATTGGATTCAAACTTGCCTTGCCGGGCCAGATAGTCGGCATTGGTTTTTTGCAGAGGACTAGTGCGCAATATGCCATCATTCAACATCTGTTCACCCTCGTTAAATTCGACATGCAAATTATTATCATTAATAAAAAGGTGCAACTGCTTATTCGAACTTATTTTGAAATTTACATAGCACTTCCAGGCATAAGTTAAATATCGCGCACACGCCAGCAACCAAGTTGATAAACCTGGGAAACGTCATTAACGATGCCATGAGTTAGCCATGTTATTGCCATCTTTCCGACAACTTCGTTAGTTGCCATTAAATGGCCAATACCTCATTCAAGAGGCGGCAAGTTCATCCTGTAATAACGGGCATACATCCTTCCTCGACCGGGAACCGGTCATGGCCGATCAATACGGCGGTGCGCCCTTCCCTGTGGCGCTTGTCCGCATCGCTTTTCAGAAGCCCACGGTTGCCGAGAGCAGCAGGGTCCGTGGCGTCGCCAGGGTCAAGCCCGGCTCGCTGTCGTCCGAGGCCCCGGCCGAACTCCAGTAACGCTTGTCCAGCACGTTCTCGACATTGGCGCGCAAGGTGATGTCCTTGTCGTCGAGCTTGAATGCGTAGCGCGCGCCCAGGTCGAAGCGCTCCCAGGAGTCGATTTCCTTGCTGTTGGCCTGGTCCAGGTACTGCGAGCTGGAGTAGATGCCGCGTGCGGTCAGGGTCAGGCCCTGGACCTTCGGCACATCCCACTCGGCGCCCAGGTTGACGTTGTATTTCGGCGTGGCCGGCGCGCGGTTGCCATCGAAGGTGCCGCTGGTGGTGTCCTTCAGTTCGCTGTCGATGTACATCACCCCGCCCAGCAGGCGGAAGCCCTTGAGCGGCTCGCCGAACACGCTGAGCTCGACGCCGTCGTTCTGGCGCTTGCCGTTCGGGCCGAAGACCCGGGTGGTGGCGTTGGTCTCATAGGCCGGCTGCTTGATGCGGAATACCGCGGCGGTCAGGGCGAACGCCCCGGCGTCGTACTTGGCGCCGGCCTCGACCTGGCGGCTGATGAAGGGCGGGAAGATTTCGTCTTCGTTGATCGAGGTCGACGGCGCGATCTTGCCCTGGCTCAGGCCTTCCATGTAGTTGACGTACAGCGACAACTGGTCGGTGGCCTTGAACAGCAGGCCACCCGAAGGCGAGACCTTTTCCTCGTCGTAGGCGGTGTCGCCTTTGACGCCGTCGCTCCAGTCATCGACCTTGACCCGCTGCCAGCGCGCGCCGAGGGTCAGCAGCAGGCGGTCATCGAAGAAGCCCAGGGTGTCGGACAGCGCCACGCCGCTGAAGCGGTTCTCGGTGTAGACCTTGGGGTCCAAACGCGTCGGCCGCGACGGGGTCGGCGTCGGCCGCGGGTTGTAGAGGTTGCTGGGGGACGCGGCATAGCGCGCGCCGCCGTTTTCGAAATCCATGTAGAAGTAGCTGGCCGCCAGGTTGACCTCATGGCTTACCGGGCCGGTATGGAACCAGCTGCGCACGCCCGCCGTGGTGGTGCGCACGTTTTCGTCGCGGGTGAAGTCGCGGGGCTGGACGCTGAAGTCGCCGGCGTCGTTGCTGATCGACACGGCATGGCGCAGGAAGTCGTGGTTGCTTTTGCGCGCGCCGACGCCGCCGTACAGCATGACCGAGTCGCTGACGTCGTATTCGGCGTTGACCGTGCCGAAAGTGTCCTTGGTCCGCGCCTTGCTCCAGGACTGCGCATAGTTGTGCCGCACATCGTCGGCGTCCGGCACCTTGGCGTTGGCACCGATCTGCACCCGCTCCTGGGGCGCGTCGGTATCGCGCTCGGTGTGGCCGATGTCCGTCGACAGGCGCAGGCGTTCGCCGCGGAAGTCCAGGCCCAGCACCGCCATCTCGCGGTCGACGCTCTGGTGATCCCATTCGGTGTCGCCGGACTGCTTGACCGCGTTCAGGCGCACGCCGAACTTGTTGTCCTCACCGAAGCGCCGGCCGATATCCACCGCGCCGCCGACCTGGCTGTCGGAGGCGTAGCTACCGGTGAGTTCGGTAATGGGCTTGTCGGTGGCGCGCTTGGGCACCACGTTGATCCCGCCGCCGACGCTGCCCCGCGGCGAGATGCCGTTGATCAGCTGGGTCGGGCCCTTGAGGATGTCCACCCGGTCGGCCATTTCCATGTCGATGGTGTAGGTCGGCAGCACGCCGTACAGGCCGTTGTAGGCGACATCGCTGTTGAACAGGCTGAAACCACGGATGGTGAATTGCTCGTAGCGGCCGCCCGCCGGGTTGGTGGCGCGCACCGAAGGGTCGCTGGCGATCAGGTCGCCGAGGGTCCGCGCCTGCTGGTTCTTCACCACCTCGCTGGTGTAGGTGGTCATGCTGAACGGCGTTTCCATGAAGTCCTTCGAGCCCAGCAGGCCCTGGGAACCCCGGCGCGCCACCTGGCCGCCGGCGAAGACGTCGCTGTCGGTCGCGCCGCTGGCGCCGAGAATCGAGGTCGGCGCCAGTTGCAGGCTGCTGCCTTGCGGCGCCGGGGTGAGGATATAAGCCTGCTCGCCCACCGGTTGCAGTTGCAGGCCGGAACCCTGCAGCAAGCGGGCAAAGCCCTCTTCCACCCCATACTCGCCGGACAGCCCGCTGCTGTTGCGCCCGCTGACCAGCTGTGGGTCCACCGACAGGTTGACCCCCGCCAGGCCGGCGAAACGGGTCAGCACGGCGCTCAGCGGGCCGGCCGGCACCTGGTAGCTGCGCCGCGCGGCGTCGTCGGCCCAACTGGCCTGGATGAATAACGGACTGGAACTGAGGGTCAGCATGAGGCCCAAATGCAACAACGGACGCAGGCCCGGCGAAACCGGGCGCAAACGGAAAGGCAATACTGCGGGCATGGGAGGAAGCTCTCGTTTTTTGTTCACTTACCTGAAATGACCGGCGAGGCGAAAAAAAGGGACAGGCTTCAGCCAATATTTTTTTGCGGGGTGTTTTTCGGTGGGGTTTCTTTTGCCGAGGTCAGGGTCACCCAGTAGCGGGTGCGCAAATGCACCTCCAGCGGCAGGCTGGCGGCCAGCAGCGACAGCACGCGGTCGGTATTGTCGAGACGGAAGCTGCCGGTGACGCGCAAGGCTTCCAGTTGCGGATCCCAGCGCAGCAGGCCCGGACGATAACGGCTCAGCTCGCGCAGGAAGTCTCCCAGCGGCTGGTTCTGCGCCATCAGCACGCCGTCGCGCCAGCCCGGCAACTGCGCGTCGAATGCGTCGATCTGGCCGGCGCCCTCCGCCCGCAGCCGGACCCGCTGGCCTTCGCGCAACACCAGTTGCGGCCCGAACAAGGGTTGCAGCTGCACCGAGCCGCTGACCACCGACACCCGGCAATCGTGCTCGTTGAGGCGCACGCAGACTTCGCTGCGGCTGACGATGATGCGACCGTAACGCGCCTGGATGGTCAGCGGCGCGCTGCCCGCCACCTTGAGCGCCATCTCGCCGCGCATCAGGGTCACTTGCCGCGCGCCCAGGTCGATGTTGACCGCGCTGGCGGTGTTCAACTGCAAGGAGCTGCCATCGGCCAGGGGCACTGTGCGGTGTTCACCGGTGCTGGTCTGCAGGTCGGCGCGCCACACGTCCAGGGGCAACTGGCGTGTCAGCAGCCAGGCGGCCGGCACCAGCGCGGCGACGCCGAGGGCGCGCTTGAGTACCGCGCGCCGCGACGGCTCGGGACGGTCCAGGGTGGCCATCGCCAGGGCCGACGGCAGCGCGGAGAAACGCTGGCGCAGCAGCTGCGCCTTCTGCCAGGCGCTTTCGTGACGGCTGTTGCTGTTGCGCCAGTGCTGCAAGCGGGCGTGATCGTCGGCGTTGGCCGCGCCGGATTCCAGCAGCGCCAGCCACTGGGCCGCGGCGCGGGCCACTTCGCGGGTTTCGCTGGACGGCGCCGAGCGCATCACAGTTCCACCAGCAGGCAGTGTTCATAGGCCTGGGCCATGTAGCGCTTGACGGTGCGTTCCGAGACGTCGAGGCGTTCGGCGATCTCGCGGTAGCCCAGCCCTTCCAGCTGGCTCCAGAGAAATGCCCGGCGCACCAGCGGCTGCAGGCCGTCGAGCAGTTCGTCGAGGGCTTGCAGGGTTTCCAGCAGCACCCAGCGCTGTTCCGGGGACGGCACGCTGTCTTCGGGCAGGCTGGCCAGCGCGTCCAGGTAGGCCTGTTCGAGTTTGCGCCGGGTATAGAAGTTGCTCAGCAGGCGCTTGCCGACGGTCACCAGGTAGGCCCGCGGCTCGCGCAGGTCGACCAGCTGCTGGGAGCTGGTCAGTACGCGCAGGAAGGTGTCCTGGCTCAGGTCCGCCGCATCCCAGGCGTTGCCCATGCGCTGGCGCAACCAACTCTCGAGCCAGCTTCGATGGTCGCGGTACAGGGCATGTAGGCTTTGCTCCGGTGGCGTCGCTGCTTCAATCATGTCAAGAGCCCTGCGCGAAGGATTATTCAAATGAGACTGATTCTAATTAATATTCATAAGGCAAACCAAGTCCTTTCGTGTGATACGCGTCTAGTTTTCATCTGACGGGAAAATCGGCGGGCGCCCTGGGACCATGGTCCCAGGGGCATGCAGCGTTCCAGGCGCAAAGCCTGATGAGGGGCTGAAAGCTGTGCCCGGCCCCTTGCGGGCCGGGCACGATTGCGCGGTTACACGCCCATCAAGGGGTCGCTGATGCTGTGGGCACCGGTTTCCAGGCGCCCGGCCAGGCGCCGCAGCCAGCCGCCCTCGGCGCGCACGGTCAGGTCGTACCAGCCGCCGCTGGCCTGGCAGGCGAACATCTGGTGGATCTCGCTGCGCCCGGGCACGTCGAAGCGCCATGGCCCCTGATGGGTGTAGGGGCAACGCTCGATGGTGATCGACACCGGCTCCTTGCCCGGGTTGCTCAGGGTCAGCTGCAGGTTGTGGCCGCGGCTGAACATCGACACCTCGGGCTGACGCTCCAGCAGGTTGCCGTGGAAGCTGCGGTGGAAACCGTTGGGCCCCAGCAGCCACAGCTTGTAGCGGCCCGCAGTCTGCCAGCTGTCCTTGAGCTGCTTGCCCGCCTCCACCGTATAGCGACGGGGGATGTCCAGCAGGTGCAGGCGATCGTAGACATGGAACACCGCGCCCTGCTCCCCGCTGTTCTGCAGGCTCAGGGTCAGGCTCAGCGCCTTGCGCTTGGCCTTGGCCTCGACATTCAACCGATACGGCAAGGCCCGCGACGGCCTGGCCACGCGCTGCTGCTGCGGCAGTTGCTGGCGACTGGCGTCCGGCAGCGGCACCTGGGCCAGTTGTTCCTGGCGCTGGCGCAGCAGGTCCGCGGCCTGGCGGGTAGTGGTGTGCAGCGGCGGGAGGATTTCGCTGTTGGGATTGACGAAGTTGAAGGCCGAGGTCAGGTCACCGCACACCGCGCGGCGCCAGGCGCTGATGTTCGGCTCGCGCACGCCGAAGCGCTTCTCGAGAAATTGCAGGACCGAGGTGTGGTCGAACGCCTGGGAATTGACCCAGCCACCACGGCTCCACGGCGACAGCACCAGCATCGGCACTCGCGGGCCGGGGCCGTAGATGCCGCCGTCCGGACGCGGTTGCTGGGTGGTCCCCGGTGGCGCCGGGTGGGTGAACACCTCGCTGTCGAAATCCACCGTCGACTTGCCGGCGAAGCTGCCGTCCAGGCGCCGCGAAGGCGCCGAGGGCGACGGCACATGGTCGAAGAAACCGTCGTTCTCGTCGTAGTTGACCAGCAGCACGGTCTTGCTCCAGACCTCGGGATTGTCGGTCAGCGCCTTGAGGATTTCCTGGGTGAACCAGCCGCCCTGCACCGGGCTCGACGGCCCCGGGTGCTCGGAATAGGTGGCCGGCGCGACGATCCAGCTGACCTTGGGCAGCTTGCCCTGCTGCACATCGTTGCGAAACCCCGCGATCATGCCCTCCAGGTCGCTGCCGCTGCGGGCCGGCAAGGTGTTGCCATTGCCCTTGTACAGCGGCACCCGGGCATTCAGCGCATCGCTGTAAGGCACGAAGGCGGTGAAGTCTTCCGGCGGCTGCGCCGGGTTGCCGGCCGCCACGCTGGCGTGGCGGTACTGGCGGAAACCGGCCAGCGGGTTATCGCCGAAGTTGTCCGGCAGGTACTGGTAGATCTTCCAGCTCACGCCCCGCTCTTCCAGGCGCTCGGGGTAGGTTTTCCAGGTGTAGCCGACGTCCACCGCGCCCGGGCCGTCCCATTCGTTGACCACCGCCGCCACGTTGGCGCCGGTCGGGCCGTTGGTGCCGGTCCAGTGGAACAGGCGGTTGGGGTTGGTCCCGGCGTGCACCGAACAGTGGTAGGCATCGCACAGGGTGAAGGTGTTGGCCAGGGCGAACTGGAACGGCAGCTCCTGCTCGCGGTAGTAGCCCATGGAGGTGTTGGTCTTGAAGGTCGGCCAGGCGCTCATGCGCCCGCTGCCCCAGGCCGCGTGCTCGTCGATCCACGAATGCGGCGTGCCGTTGACCCGCTGCGCGTTGCCCCGCGAGCTGTCCAGGTGATACGGCAGCACCACGCGCCCGACGCCCTGCTGCTCCCACACCGAACGCTTGCCGGGCAGCGGGATGGTGAAGCGATCGCTGAAACCGCGGACCCCGGGCAAGGTGCCGAAGTAATGGTCGAAGGAGCGGTTTTCCTGCATCAGGATCACCACGTGCTCGACGTCGCGGATGGTGCCGGTGCGGTTGTTGGCGGGGATCGCCAGGGCCTGGCGGATGGAGTCTGGCAGTAAGGTAAAGGCCGATCCGATGGCGGCGGCCTGCATGAGCTTCCTGCGAGTGAGAGTAGGCATACGCGATTGAATTCCTTGAAGTTACAGGGCGGGAAATAGCGACCCACGCAAAGTAGTGACCTCAAGTAACAAGCAAGTTACACGGCGGTTGCAGGCCGGGGTCAAGGCATTCATCGATCCTGATATAGCTGTATTAACCCTCTAAGCCGATGATTTTTAGTTACATTTCTAAATAAAGAATATTTCATGAACTTCATCCCGAGTTGCTGCTTGTATTCAGAAAAATCTGACGGTGTTCTGCTTTAATCCTATTTGCACAATGCCACTACTTGATTTGCAAGGAGCAATCATGGACTCGACCCAGCACTACGAGGGGGAAAGGAAGCGCATCGAGAACCGCCGTGCTGCATTGGGTCTCAAATACCTTCCCGCGCCGGACGGCCAGCCCCTCAAGACCTGGGGCCTGGCGTTGTCCGGCGGCGGCATCCGCAGCGCCACCTTTTGCCTGGGGGTGCTGCAGGCGATGGCCCGGGCCAATGCGCCGGAACAGGCCAACCCACGCCAGTCGAGAACACCGCAAGACAACCTCACCACCACCCTGCTGCCACGTTTCGACTACCTCTCCACGGTCAGCGGCGGCGGTTATATCGGCAGTTTCTTCTCCAGCCTGTTCATCCCCAATCGCCTGCGCCGGGAGCAGGCCCAGGAGCGCGCCGAAGCCTCGCACCTGTCGCCCGCCCAGCAAGCGGCCAGGACCGCCGCGATCAACGCCTATGAGGTCCTGCACTACGAGCCGCCGGGGCGTATCAGCACCGCCATCGACTTTTCCAGCGAAAAAGACATCGGCAAGGGCCCCACCGCCTGGCTCCGGGAGAATGGCCGCTACCTGACCCCGACCGGCTCGGGGGACGCGCTCTACGCCCTGGCGATCACCTGGCGCAACTGGCTGTCGCTGCACTTCGTCATCGGCATGCCGATCGTCCTGCTGCTGTCATTGCTGATGCTGTTGCAGGTGGAGTACCTGCCCAATCTGTTCCTGCTGCCCGGCGCGGTGTTCATCCTCGGCTTGCTGCCCTGCTGCCTGGCCTACTGGCTGGTACTGCCGAAAAACAGCCTGAGCAATCCGCCGGCCCTGGGCAATCTGGCGGCCGCGGCATGCACGGTGATGGCGCTGGTCTTCGTCGGCATCTGGGCGCTGCTGCAACAGCCGGACGACAGGCCGAACGTGCGCTACCTGTTCCTCGGGTTCGCCGCCATCGCGCTGCTGGGCATCGTCTACGCCTGGCTGCTGATCTGGCACCTGAAGTACCGGACCCGCAAGGCCAACGACGAAGACGGGATCTTTACCGTGCGCAACTACCGGGTCGAGGTCACCCGGGTGCTGTCGCAAGTCATCATGGCCCTCGGCGCGCTGCTGTTCGCCGCGTTCCTGGTGTCGCTCTCCGAAACCATCTACCTGCACCTGCAGACCCTGACCCAGGGCACCGTCGGCATCCTCCCGCTGCTGATCTGGCTGGTGCGCCGCCTGGCGCTGTTGCGGGACGAGAAGAGCCTGCCGGACTGGCTGCGCCTGCTGCCCCTGGAGGTGATGAGCCTGATCGGCGGCCTGCTGTTGCTGTCGGCGGTCTGCCTGGTGTGGATGCTGTTCGTGCTGTGGGTCACCGCCGATGGTGGTATCCACCTGCAGGAAGACGGCTATGTGCAACGGCTGGCGCTGCTGGCGGGCGTCGCGGCGGCCTTGACCTGGGTCAGCAGCCGCTTCGTCGGCTTCCTCAATACCTCGTCCTTGCAGTCCTACTACAGCGCCCGCCTGGTTCGCGCCTACATGGGCGCCACCAACGGCAAGCGCTTCGACGGCACGCCCGAGCAACGGCGCAAGCACATGAGCGTGGCCGAACCGCTGAGCAACGACGACATCAGTGTCGAGCACTACTACGGCACGCCCAGCGCCGGTCCGCTGCACCTGATCAACGTGACCATGAACCTCACGGTCGACCCCGCCGAACAACTGGTGCAGCGCGATCGCAAGGGCAAGCCGCTGTGCCTGGCGCCGGGCAGCGTCAAGGGCGAAGGGAGCTTTATCCTCGACGGCAAGGTCTACCAGCGCGACCTGGACAACATCCCCGCTTCGGAAATCGCCTACCCGCTGACCATCGGCCAATGGATAGGCATCTCCGGCGCGGCCTTCACCACCGGCCTGGGGCGCGCCACCAGCCTGGGCATGTCGCTGCTGCTGGGCCTGGCCAACGTGCGCCTGGGCAACTGGTGGCCCAGCCGCTTTATCGACGGCAGGCCGGAAAAGCCCAAGCAGTCCCTGGGCCTGAAGCTGTCGCACTGGCTGCCGACCCAGACCTACCTGTTCTACGAATTGACCGCGCACTTCCATGGCCATCGGCGTGACTATCAGTACCTCTCCGACGGCGGCCATTTCGAGAACACGGCGGCCTATGAACTGCTGCGCGAGGCACGCCAGGTCGAGCTGATCGTGATGTGCGACTGTGGCTGCGACCCCGATTACCAGTTCGACGACCTGAGCAACCTCATCCGCCTGGCGCGCATCGACCATGGCCTGGAGATCAGGGAAGACACGCAGATCGCCGATGACGAGGTGCTGGGCAAGGTGTTCGGGCGCATGGTGCACTTCAAGACCCCGCCGTCAGAGGCGGACCGCCGCTGCGCCCTGCTGCTCGACGTCTACTCCTGCCTTGAACCGGGCACCCTGATCAGCCGCATCCTGGTGCTCAAGCCACGGCTGATCGCCTCGGTATCGCCGGACGTGCAGAACTACGCGCTGATCAACAAGTCCTTCCCCAACCAGCCTACCGTCGACCAGTTCTTCGACGAAGCGCAGTTCGAGAGCTATCGCAAGCTCGGCTTGAGCATTGGCCAGGAGGTCTTCGGCAATGGGCTCGACGGCAATACCATCGCCCAGGCGCTGTGGCGCTACCTGCGCGAACACCCTGAGGGAAGCGCGCACGAGGATGACCTGGCCAGGCCGCCGCGGCCGAACCGCAATGGCCAGCGCCGCCCTTCGGCCGACCGGGATCCCCGCGCATGACGTGCGAAATGGCGACGAGCCTGCGGGCCCACGGCCAGCGAAACCTCAACGCTGGCCGCGACGCAGGGTCTCGCTCGGCAGTTCCTTGAACAGCGCGCGGTAGCTGCTGGAAAACCGCCCGAGGTGCCAGAACGACCAGCGCATGGCCACCTCGGCCACGGTGGTTTCGTCCGGGCCGCGGCTGAGCAGTTCGCGGTGCGCGCTGTTCAACCGGCGCAGGCGCAGCCACTGGGTCGGTGCCATGCCGGCGAAGGCCCTGAACGCGCCCTGCAACTGGCGCAGGGAAACCCCGGCCACCTGCGACAGCTCCAGCAGGTTGAGGCTGTCTTCCGGGCCGTCCGCCGCCCACTCCGCGACCCGCTGCATGATCGCCCGCTCCTCGGCGCGCCGGCGCAGGCCGCCGCCGTCCAGGCGCGCGCAGGCGTTGTCGAGGATAAACAGGCAATCGTCGAGCAACTGCTGGGTCAGGGCTTCACGGCTGGGTGGGTCGAGGGTCTGCGACAGGCGCGTCAGGGTCGCGCTGAGCCAGCGGCTGAACAAGGCGTTCTGCCCGCAGTTGAGCGGCGCCAGGAACAGGCCGTCGAGGCGCTGCGCGTCGAGCCCATGGCCGCGGACGAATTCCGGGCCGAACACCACGGCAATTTCCTGGTAGTTCTCCGGAGTGATCCAGATGTTGCGGCTCTCGCCGTTGAGCAGGTACAGGGCGTTGTCGCTGCGATCGAAACAGAACGCCAGGGAGTCCTCGGGCGCGCTGAAATTCTGCTCGACCCGGGTGTTCATGCACTCCTCGTAGATCTGCACCCCTTGCAGGTCCAGGTAACGCACCTGCCCGGCGAAATGCCCGGGCGACATCTGCTGGTAATGCTGCACCCAACCCGGGGTGGCACGGACCTGATCGGCCACATCGAAGGTGTTGAAGGCCTGGACCTGGAGAGCTGTCGACGCTGTCATGAAGGGACCTTTGCGCACTCTTTTGGTGCGCTTTGGTGCTGCTTAAAGTGGATAGATGGAACCGCAAGGCTTGCCCAAGATAGTCGCCAACGCGCCACAGGGGAAGCCTTGCCGGGCCACCCCAAGCACTGGCGCGTCACCGACAATCATTGACGAGGTCCTTATGAATGCCCCTTTCGATCAGCTGTCTGCCTGGCTGAAAGAACACAAGATTACCGAAGTGGAATGCGTGGTCAGCGACCTGACCGGCATCGCCCGCGGCAAGATAGCGCCCACCAACAAGTTCCTGCATGAGCGAGGCATGCGCCTGCCGGAAAGTGTGCTGTTGCAAACGGTAACCGGGGACTTCGTCGACGACGATATCTACTACGACCTGCTGGACCCGGCCGACATCGACATGGTCTGCCGCCCCGACGCCTCGGGCATCTACCTGGTGCCCTGGGCCATCGAGCCGACCGCCATCGTCATCCACGACACCTTCGACAAGTTCGGCAACCCCATCGAGCTGTCGCCGCGCAACGTGCTGAAGAAAGTCCTGCAGCTATACGCCGACCAGGGCTGGCAGCCGATCGTCGCGCCGGAGATGGAGTTCTACCTGACCCAGCGCTGCGAAGACCCGGACCTGCCGTTGAAGGCGCCGCTGGGCCGCTCCGGCCGGGCCGAGAGCGGACGCCAGTCGTTCTCCATCGACGCCGCCAACGAATTCGATCCGCTGTTCGAGGACGTCTACGACTGGTGCGAAGCCCAGGGCCTGGACCTCGACACGCTGATCCACGAAGACGGCCCGGCGCAGATGGAAATCAACTTCCGCCACGGCGATGCCCTCGACCTGGCCGACCAGATCACCGTGTTCAAGCGCACCCTGCGCGAGGCCGCGCTCAAGCACAACGTCACCGCCACCTTTATGGCCAAGCCGGTGGCCGACGAGCCCGGCAGCGCCATGCACCTGCACCAGAGCGTGGTCGACAGCGCCACCGGCAAGCCGATCTTCGCCGACGCCGAGGGCCGCATGAGCGAGCTGTTCCGCCACCATATCGGCGGCCTGCAGAAGTACATCCCCCAGGTGCTGCCGATGTTCGCGCCCAACGTCAATTCGTTCCGTCGTTTCCTGCCGGACACCTCGGCGCCGGTCAACGTCGAATGGGGCGAAGAAAACCGCACCGTCGGCCTGCGCGTGCCGACCTCCGGCCCGGAAGCCATGCGCGTGGAAAACCGCCTGCCCGGCGCCGACGCCAACCCGTACCTGGCCATCGCCGCCAGCCTGCTGTGCGGTTACCTGGGCATGGTCGAGGGCATCGAGCCGAGCGCCGCGGTGGAAGGCCGGGCCTACGAGCGGCGCAACCTGCGCCTGCCGATCACCATCGAAGACGCCCTGACCCGCATGGAAGAGTGCCCGACCCTTGAGCGCTACCTGGGCAGCAAGTTCGTGCGCGGCTATGTGGCGGTGAAACGCGCCGAGCACGAGAACTTCAAGCGCGTGATCAGTTCCTGGGAACGCGAGTTCCTGTTGCTCAGCGTCTGAGGCCTGCGCGCTTTCGCGCGCTGCCGCGCATACCGTTGTAGCCGCTGCGGAGCCTGCGAGGCTGCGCCGCCGATCGCAGGCTCGGCAGCGGCTACAGGGCTTCATGAATTTGGCAAACCAATAACAACCGCAAAAAGGGGTATCGCTATGCGTCTATGGAAATCGGTGGTTCCGCTGGCCCTGACGGTGCTGTTCGGCGCCACAGCCCAGGCTGAATCGAAAGTCAGCGTGTACAACTGGACCGACTATATCGGCGAGACCACCCTCGCCGACTTCCAGGCAAAAACCGGGACCCGGGTCATCTACGACGTCTTCGACTCCAACGAAACCCTGGAAGGCAAGCTGCTGGCCGGCCGCACCGGCTATGACGTGGTGGTGCCGTCCAACCACTTCCTGGCGCGGCAGGTCAAGGCCGGGGCCTTTCTCAAGCTGGACCGCGCGCAGTTGCCGAACTGGCAGAACCTCGACCCGAAACTGCTGGCCCTGCTGGAGCAGAACGACCCCGGCAACCAGTACTCGGTGCCTTACCTGTGGGGCACCAACGGCATCGGCTACAACGTCGACAAGGTCAAGCAGGTGCTGGGGGTCGACCAGATCGATTCCTGGGCAGTGTTCTTCGAGCCGGAGAACCTGAAGAAGCTCAGCCAGTGCGGCGTGTCGATGATGGACTCGCCGGACGAAGTGTTCCCGGCGATGCTCAACTACCTGGGCCTGGACCCGCGCAGCGAAAACCCCGCGGACTACAAGAAAGCCGAGGCCAAGCTGCTGGCGATCCGTCCCTACATCACCTACTTCCACTCCTCCAAGTACGTCTCCGACCTGGCCAACGGCAACATCTGCCTGGCCTTCGGTTATTCCGGCGACGTGTTCCAGGCCGCCAACCGCGCCAAGGAAGCCAAGAACGGGGTGAAGATCGCCTATTCGATTCCCAAGGAAGGCAGCAACCTGTGGTTCGACCTCCTGGCGATCCCGGCGGACGCGAGCAACCCCAAGGAGGCCCATGCCTTCATCGACTACCTGCTGGACCCGCACGTGATCGCCAAGGTCAGCGCCTATGTCGGCTACGCCAACCCCAACCCGGCGTCCCGGCAATTCATGGACCCTGAGTTGGTGAACAACCCCGAGGTCTACCCACCCCAGGCGGTGCTCGACAAGCTGTATATCTCCAGCACCCAGAGCCCGCAGACCATGCGCCTGATGACCCGCGCCTGGAGCAAAGTGAAGTCCAACAAATGAACCAGCACAGCCACGCGCAACACACCCGCTCCTACTACGCCGCCTCGGCCAACGCGCTGCCGGACTACCCGCCGCTGAGCGCCGACCTGAGCGCCGATGTCTGCGTGATCGGCGGCGGTTTCACCGGGGTCAACACCGCCATCGAACTGGCACAGCGCGGCCTGTCGGTGATTCTCCTGGAAGCCCGGCGCATCGGCTGGGGCGCCAGCGGACGCAACGGCGGGCAACTGATCCGCGGTATCGGCCACGACGTCAGCGGCTTTGCCCGCTACGTCGGCGCCGAGGGCGTGCGTTACCTGGAACAGGCCGGCATCGACTCGGTGGCGCTGGTCGGCCAGCGCGTGCGCGAACACGGCATCGACTGCGACCTGCGCTGGGGCTTCTGCGAGCTGGCCAACACCCCGGCCCAGTTCGCCGCGTTCCAGGCCGAGCAGGAGCATCTCGCGGCGCTGGGTTACGTGCATGAAACCCGCCTGGTGGCCCCGCAAGACATGGCCCAGGTGGTGGCCTCGTCGCGCTATGCCGGGGGCCTGGTGGACATGGGTTCCGGGCACCTGCACCCGCTCAACCTGGTGCTCGGCGAGGCCGCCCTGGCCCGGTCGCTGGGGGTGCGGATCTTCGAGCAGAGCCCGGTGCTGGAGCTGATCCACGGCGACAGCGCGCAGGTGCGTTGCGCCAGCGGCACGGTGCGCGCCGGGAGCCTGGTGCTGGCCTGCAACGCCCACCTGGATGACCTGGAACCACGGCTGAGCGGCAAGGTGCTGCCGGCGGGCAGCTACATCATCGCCACCGCCCCCCTGGCGCCGGCCCTGGCCGCCGAACTGATCCCGCAGAACCTGGCACTGTGCGACCAGAAGGTCGGCCTCGACTACTACCGGCTCTCGGCGGACCGCCGGCTGCTGTTCGGCGGCGCCTGCCACTACTCCGGGCGCGACCCGGCGGACATCGGCGCCTATATGCGACCCAAGCTGCTCAAGGTGTTCCCGCAGCTGGCGCACGTGGGCATCGACTACCAATGGGGCGGCAAGATCGGCATCACCGCCAACCGCTTCCCCCAGGTCGGGCGCCTGCGCCAGTACCCCAACGTGTATTACGCCCAGGGCTACTCCGGGCACGGGGTCAACGTCACCCACTGGACCGCGCGCCTGCTGGCCGAAGCCATCCACGCCGGCCACAGCCAGGGCCTGGATATCTTCAGCGCAGTGCCGCACATGACCTTCCCCGGCGGCCCGGCCCTGCGCGCGCCGCTGCTGGCGCTGGGCATGCTGTGGCATCGGTTGCGCGAGGTGTTGGGCTAACGATTACGTGGGTGAATGGACTGCCGTTATCGCTGGCAAGCCAGGCTCCTACAGAAGCGCGCCAGACGCGAAATGGTGACACCCATGACTCTGTAGGAGCCAGCGGGCGGCGATCCGACTTGCCGGCGATGGCACCACCAAATGCGCCGCTGTCATCTCTGACAAGCAGCAGTAAACCACCCCCGCTCAGTCCGCCACCACTCGCTCGGCCACCACCCCACGCAACCGGCATAGCGCGCCCAGGCGGTCGAGCCGTGGCCGGCCGAACAGGTAGCCCTGGCCCCACTCGCCACCGCAGGCCGTGGCCAGGGCGCGGTCGGCTTCGCTCTCGATGCCTTCGATGATCACGCAGGGCGCCAGGGTCTTGCACAGCTGCACCAGGTGTTTCAGGGTCTGCACGCTGTTGGGTTCGCTGCGGGCGCGCTGCAGGTAACCCTGGTCGATCTTGACCATGTCGGGGCGGGTCTGGCGGATGAATTCCAGGGTACCCAGGCCGGCGCCGAAGTCGTCCACCGCCACCCGGCAGCCCAGCTCGCGCAGGCACAGGACAAACTCGATGGCCGCCTCGGGACTCGGCGGCGTGGCGCTTTCGGTGATTTCGATCACCAGCCGCGCGGCCACCGAAGGCGCGTCGCGCAACTGCGCGAGGGTGGCGGACCAGAACGGATCGATGATCGCGCTCTGCGCCGAAATATTGCAGCCCAGGCGCAGGTGCTCGTCCTCCAGCAGGCGCTCGATCACGCATCCCACCACGCTGCGGTCCAGCTCATGCATCACCTGATGGCGCTCGAGCATGGCGAACGGGTAGACGCCATTGCCCGGCTGCTCGACGTGGCGCAGCAAACCTTCCTGGTACAGCACCCGGCTGGCGTCGGGCAGCCACACCACCGGCTGGAAGGCCAGCGCCAGTCGCCCCTGCGCCAGTTCCCGATAAAAATCTTTGACGCTTTGCATGACAGATCCGTAGTCGAAGCGGCGACAGCGCGCCGGGTGGGTGGGCCAGGATGCGTCGGCGCGCCCGACGAGATAATGGCTCATTGCCACTTATGATCCCCCCTGCCCGAGCGGCTCGAAAGTGTTCCCGGATACCTTTCGTTTGTCCTCGGAAACACCGCACCGCCCTTTCTCGACTGTGGCCCAGGGTTTATTGCGATCATGCGCCGGCGCCAATGACATCAATTAGCCACCAGTCCAGGAAGTACTATGCACAGAATGACCGGCACCAGTTTCCGGGTGCTTGCCGATGTCCTGACCGATGCCGGCATCAAGGTCGAGGCCTTGCTCAAGCGCCACGGCAGCAGCCACCAGGAGGCCTGTGAAAACCCCATGGGCGTCAGGCTGGAGCTGGTCTACGCGGTGCTGCAAGACGCCGTGCACCTCTGCGGCAACCCGGACCTCGGCCTGCTGGCGTACACCAAGGCCCACCCGGCCAACCTGGAAGTGCTCGGCTACGCCCTGATGTCCGGCGCCACCCTGGGCACCGCGCTGCAACGCCTGGTGGACTATCACTCGCTGGTCAGCAACGGCTTCTACCTGTGCCTGGAGCGCAGCCCCCAGGCCGTCACCCTGATCGGCTTCGACCTCGCCCTCGAGCCCGGCCTGGTGCCGCGGGCGTTCATCGATGCCGGCGCCGCGCAGACCCTGGGCCTGGTGCACTGGCTGCTGCCCGGACGCAAGCCACAACCGCTGGCAGCGAGCTTCACCTACCCGCGGCCGGCGGACACCCGCGCCCTGGAGCGCCTGCTGGGCCCCAGCCTGCAGTTCGACGCGCCCTACAACAGCCTGAGCTTCAGCCCGCGCGATTGCGCGACCGCCCTGCCCAGCGCCGACCCGGCCCTGGACGTGCTGCACATGGAATACGCGCGCAGCCGCCTCAAGCTGTTGCTCGACGGCTCGATGACCGCGCAGGTAAGGCGGGTATTGTCCGAGCGCCTGGCCCAGGGCGGGCCCAGCGACCTGCGGCATATCGCGCAGTTGGTGGGGGTCAGCAGCCGCAGCCTGCAACGGCGCCTGGGCAACGAGGACATGCACTTCTCGGCCCTGCTCGACGAGGCGCGGCTGATGCTGGCCCACAGTTTCCTGCGCAACTCGGCGCGCAGCGTCAAGTACATCGGCGCCCTGCTCGGCTTTCGCGACCAGAGCAGCTTTCACAAGGCCTGCCGCCGCTGGTTCGGCATGACCCCGGGGCGTTATCGCCAGGAAGGCTGAAGCCACAGACAAAAACGCCGGGCACTGGGCCCGGCGTTTTTACATGGCACGGCAGGTGGCTGTTCAGCGATGGCTGGCCTGCAATGGCGGCTGCGCCTGGGGCATGGCCGAAGAGTGGTGGTTGAGAATCTTCCACTGGCCGTCGATGCGCTCGTAGAGGAAGGTGTAGCGCGCCTGCACCTGGCGGGTCGCGCCACCGGCTTCGTGCAGGGTGAAGGTGTAGACGCCGCTGTCCATGGCCGCGTCCGGACCCAGGTGGCGGATTTCCCGGTAGTTGATCTGGCCCACCGGCTTGCCCGCGAGGAAATGCTCGAAGTAGTCCTGGATCTGCGCCGGGGTGGTGCGCACCTGGTTCGACACGGTCGGCTGGAGGATCGCGTCGGCGGCGTAAAGACTGGTTACGTTTTTTGCGCTGCCGCTTTGCAGGGCCGCGTTCCAGCGATCGAACAGGCCGGCGATCTCCCGGTCGCCCTGGCTCTGCGGCTGCGCGGCGACGGTGCGGTACACATAAGGCGTGGCGTCCAGGGCCTGGGCCAGGGGCGCGGCCAGGGCCAGCAACAGGGCAATGGCGGTGGTTGGCAGTTTCATCGGAAGGCTCCAGTGGGTTTCAATGCGCCCACTTTGCCCATCCGGCGCAGCCTCGCCATCGGCCAACCGGTGCCGGCGGCCTATGCCATTCGGCAGATAGGCCCACGCCCGGCAAGCGGGTCTAATGCCTGCTCGCGAGCGCACGCCCTTCACGCTGGAGCCTGTTTTTCATGCAAAGCCCGACCCACGACCCCGGCAGCGCCCTGGCCATTCGCAGCCAGTATCGCCAGTCGCAAAGCCGCGCGGCGCGCCTGCGCCTGCTGGTGGACACCGGCCAGGAACTGACCCAGCTGCCACCTGCGGCCATGCGCCAGCGCGCCCTGCAACGGGCCTGCGCCTTTATGGCGATGGACCACGGCCTGCTGCTGGAATGGCAGCTCGCCCAGCCGCCCCGGGCCACCGCCCGGCATGGCGGCAGCGAACGCCTGGCCGCCCTGCACCCGTTGGCCAAGTCTGCGACCCTGCATCCCGAATGGCTGCCGCAGAGCGATGCGGCCCTGCCCCAGGTGTTGCGCATTCCCCTGCCCGGCGCCGACGGCCAGGCCTTCGGCGCGCTGCTGCTGGCCAACAGCGTGGCCCTGGCCGCGCCCGACAGCGAGGACCTGGAGTCCCTGCAACTGCTCGCCACCCTGCTGGCCGCGCACCTGGAAAACCAACGTTTGCTGGAGGCCCTGCAAACCCGGGAACGGACCATGTCGGAGCTGGTGCACCGGCTGTTCAGCGCCCAGGAAGACGAACGCAAGCGCGTGGCCTACGACCTGCACGACGGCCTCGCGCAAACCCTGGCCGGCCTGCACCAGCGCCTGCAGGGTTTTGCCGGACGCTGCCCGACATTGCCGCAAGAACTGCACGGCGAACTGCAAACCATCCTGACCCTGGCCCAGGGCTGCGTCGGCGAGGGCCGGCAACTGATCGGCGGCCTGCGCCCCAACGTGCTGGACGATTTTGGCCTGTACAAGGCCATCGACAAGGAAGCCGATCGCCTGCGCGACGCCGGCCTCGAAGTGCGCTGGCAGCAACAGTCCGACGCACGCCTGCCGGGCGCCAGCGAGATCGCCCTGTTCCGCATCGCCCAGGAAGGCATCAACAACATCCTCAAGCATGCCCGGGCCAGCCGTGCCGAACTGAGCCTGCAACTGCTGGATGGCCAGGCCCGGCTGACGCTGGCAGACAACGGCGTCGGCTTTGCCCTGGACAGCCCGCTGTCCAGTTGCGGCGGCCAGCACCTGGGCCTGGCGGCGATGCAGGAACGCGCCAGCCTGCTGGGCGGCGAGCTGTCCTGGCACAGCGCCCCCGGCAACGGCACCCGCCTGCAAGCCCGGGTGCCGCTGCCCACGGCTGGAGAAAAGCAATGAGCCCTGCCCTGCGCCTGGTGCTGGCGGACGACCATGAAGTCACCCGCACCGGTTTTGTCGCCCTGCTCGCCGGTCACCCGGAATTCGAGGTGGTCGGCCAGGCCCGCGATGGCCAGGAAGCCCTCGACCTGTGCGAGCGCCTGCAACCGGACATCGCCATCCTTGATATCCGCATGCCGCTGCTCAACGGCCTGGGCGCGGCGCGCCTGCTGCACCAGCGGCAACCGGCGATCAAGGTGATGATCTTCACCATGGACGACAGCCCCGACCACCTGGAAGCGGCGATTGCCGCCGGCGCGGTCGGCTACCTGCTCAAGGACGCCAGCCGCAGCGAAGTGCTCGGCGCCCTGCAGCGGGTAGCCCAGGGCGAGGAAGCCCTCAACAGCACGGTCAGTGCCCGGCTGCTGCGGCGCATGGCCGAACGCAACGCCGGCAGCGGCGGCGCCCAAGTCGTCGCCCTGACCGCCCGCGAACGCCAGGTGCTGGGGCTGGTGGCCGGTGGTTTCAGCAACCGCGAGATCGGCGAAAAGCTCGGCATCACCACCGGCACCGCCAAGGCCCATGTGGAGCGGGTGATCGGCAAGCTCGGCGCGGCGGACCGGACCCAGGCCGCGGTGCGCGGCATCGCCCTGGGGCTGGTGGCGCAACCCGCGGGAGAATGGCCATGAGGCTGCTGGCGAGCCGGCACTGGCTCGACCTGCCCCTGCGCGGCAAGGCGCTGGTGGTGATTTCCCTGCCGCTGGTGATCCTGCTGCTGTCGCTGGTGCTGATCTACATCACCGAACGCCAGACCGCCCGCGCCGAGGAAGACGTGCGCCGGGTGCTGCTGGTACAGGGCGATATCCAGACCGTGCACACCCTGCTCGCCGAAGCGGCGGCCAGCGTGCGCGGCTACCTGCTGACCCGCCGCGAGGACTTCCTGCCCAGCTACGAGCGCGCCCAGCCGCTGATCCAGGCCGCGCTGCAACGGCTGGACAGCAACATTCGCGACGCGCGCATGCGCGATCACCTCAAGGCCATCGCCCCGCTGATCGGCCACAAGCTCGACGGCCTGGTGGCCCTGCGCAACGGCCGGCCCAACGACAGCGCCAGCATCACGGCGATCCTGATCGAGAACAAACAGGTGCTGGACGTACTGCGCGAGCAGATCAGCGCCATGCGTATCCGCGAAGACGGCTTGCTCGCCGAACGCAGCGCCGCGGCTTCGGCGACCCGCATGCGCCTGCTGATGGCCACGCTGCTGGCGGCGCTCTGCGGCCTGTTCGGGGCGATTGTCGCGGTGCTGTTCTTGTCCAAGGGCATCGTCGCCCGGGTGCAGCAGGTGCAAGGCAATGCCCAGCGCCTGGCCCTCGGCCAACCGCTGCGACCGCAGGCCCCGGAACAGGACGAGATCGGCCAGCTCGGCACCCGCCTGGTGGAGGCCGGGCAACTGCTGGCCGAGCGCGAGCGGGCCCTGCGCGATAACGAAGAGCGCCTGCGGCTGATCATCGACGGGGTCAAGGACTACGGGATCTTCGCCCTCGACACCCAGGGCCGGGTCACCACCTGGAACGCTGGCGCCGAGCGGATCAAGGGCTACAGCGAACAGGAAATCCTCGGCCGGCACTTCTCGCTGTTCTACCTGCCGGAAGAATGCCCGGCGCACCCGGACATGGCCCTGCGCGAGGCCACCCGCGACGGCCACTACATGGAGGAGGCCTGGCGCTGCCGCAAGGACGGCAGCCGTTTCTGGGCCAGCGTGGTGATCACCGCGCAGTACGATGCCAGCGGCGCGCTGCGCGGCTTCTCCAAGATCACTCGCGATATCACCGACCGTCGCGCCGCGGAAATCGCCCTGCGCACCGCCCGCGAAGAAGCCGAAAGCGCCAGTCGCGCCAAGAGCGAATTCCTCTCGCGCATGAGCCACGAACTGCGCACCCCGCTCAACGCCATCCTCGGTTTCGCCCAGTTGCTGGACATGGACTCGCCCAGCGGCCAGCGGCCCCAGGTCGGTCATATCCTGCGCGCCGGCCAGCACCTGCTGACCCTGATCAACGAGGTGCTGGACATCGCCCGCATCGAGGCAGGGCACCTGCCGCTGAATGTCGAGCCGATCGCCCTGGCCTCGGTGCTGCACGAGGCCCTGACCCTGGTCTCGCCAATGGCCACCGACGCCGGCATCCAGCTGGCCGCCCTGCCCGCGCTGAGCGAACACTGCGGGGTGATCGCCGACCGCCAGCGGCTGATCCAGGTGCTGCTCAACCTGCTGTCCAACGCCATCAAGTACAACCGGCCCCAGGGCCAGGTGCGGATCGCGGTCAAGGTCCTGGGCACGCGGGTCGAAGTGGCGGTCAGCGACACCGGCGCCGGCATTCCCCTGGAGCGCCTGGACCAGCTGTTCCGGCCCTTCGAGCGCCTGGGCGCCGACCCGCGGGTGGAAGGCACCGGCCTGGGCCTGGCCCTGAGCAAGAGCCTGCTGGAGATGATGGACGGTAGCCTGCGGGTGCACAGCACGCCGGGCCAGGGCTGCTGCTTTACCTTGCAACTGCCGTTTGTACAGGTGGCCGTGGCCGGCGCGCATCTGGCCCTGGAACAGCAGGCGCTGGAGCAACCGGTGTCGGTGCTGCCGGCCCGGGTCGAGACCGTGGAATACCGTGGCCAGGTGCTGTGCATCGAAGACAACCTGTCGAGCCTGGCGCTGATCGAAACCCTGCTGCAACGCCGCCCCGGCATTCGCCTGCTGTCGAGCATGCAGGGCCAGATGGGCCTGGACCTGGCGCGTCAACATGCGCCGCAACTGATCCTGCTGGACGTCAGCCTGCCCGACCTTGCAGGCCTGGAAGTGCTGAGCCGGCTGCGGGAGTCGCCGATCACCGCCAGCACCCCGGTGCTGATGATCACCGCCGACGCCAGCGCCCTGACCCACCGCGCCCTGCTACAGGCCGGGGCCACGGCGATCCTGACCAAGCCCATTCATATCCCGGCGTTTCTCGCCCACCTTGAGCAACATCTACCGGAGCCCGCATGAACCACGATTTGCGCATCCTGATCATCGACGACCAGCGCCCCAACCTCGACCTGATGGAGCAGCTGCTGGCCCGCGAAGGCCTGCACAACGTGCTGAGCAGCACCCAGCCGCTACGCACCCTGGACCTGTTCAACAGCTTCGAGCCGGACCTGGTGATCCTCGACCTGCACATGCCCGAGTTCGACGGCTTCGCCGTGCTCGAACAACTCAACCGGCGGATCCCGGCCAACGATTACCTGCCGATCCTGGTGCTGACCGCCGACGCCACCCGCGACACCCGCCTGCGCGCCCTGGCCCTGGGCGCTCGCGACTTCATCAGCAAGCCACTGGACGCCCTGGAAACCCTGCTGCGGATCTGGAACCTGCTGGAAACCCGCGCCCTGTACAAAGCCCTGCGCCAGCAGGTGCCGGCGCAGCAGATCGAGCTGCTGCGCCGGCATCGGCAGTGAGTGGGCTGCCAGCCTTAGAGGTTGTACTCATCCAGCCTCGGCGAGTCGCCAACCTGCTCGATCAGCGCGGCATCGATGCGCAACAGGTTTTCCGGCCGGTAGGTCTGCTGGCTGCCCCACGGCTGGCCGCTGGTCAGCCGCCCATTTCGCCGAGCAGCCACGGAGGCATGGACCCGGACTTTCTGCCCTGGTTTATCCGTGAGAATCTCCCGCGACCTGGGTTTGCCGAACGGCGGCATCGAACCGTACTCACGGACTCGCTTGTGGGTCTTCGGGTTCCAGACCAGGCGTGGCACCCACTCGGCGATCAGCCAGTTGCGGGTCAGGGAATTGTGGGCCTGGGCCAGCGGATCCTGTAGCACAGAGGGTGGATAGAGTTCCGCGCGACAGGCTTCGACATCGATGCTCAACCCGGCCTCCAGGCACTCGCCGATCATCCAGCGCAAGGCAATCAGCGCCAGTTGCGACTCGCCGACCGGGTAACCGCCGCCAATATCGGCATGCACGCCGGCGAACCAGACCTGCTTCAGGTTCACGTCCTCTTCCTCTGTCCAGAGGTTCTGGCGGAAAAAGCTGCGGCGTTCGTCCAGGGACACCGCATGGCGGATGATCTTCACGTCCTTGTTCCGGCGGGTGTAGGGAACGATCAGCGGGTCGTACACCCAGCCCACCGAACTCACGGTGTCGAACAGTCCGAGAAAGTGAATGCTCACCTTCCGGGCAAAGCTGCCCTTGAACGCACCCATCAACTTGAAGTCCGGTTTTTTATCCGCGCTCATGCGCCACCAGGTGTAACTCATGGCCCGCTGGCGATTCGGCTCGGAGGTGTTGTCCTCGGGTTGCAGGCGAGTGGTCAGCAGCGACCAGGCAAAGTCCATCAACTGGACCTGATGGCCGGGCAACAGGCCGATGGTATGCAGCAGCGCCGCCAGCACCCGCACCGCGTAGGAGCCGCGGGAGAAGCCGAAGAGGAAGATCTGGTCGCCGTCCCTGTAGTTCTCCATCAGGAAGCGATAGGCATTGAGTACGTTGCGCTTGATACCCCAGCCGAACATCAGCCCGGCGATGCGCGACGGCACCTTCTGCCATTCGAACAGGGTTTCGCTGAGCCCGAACGTGCCCACCCCCTGGTCGTAATAGGCCAGCAGCGTGTTGCTGTCCTTGGGCAGCGAGCGAAACAGCCGGACCACGTTGGTCGGCTCGTCACTGAAGCGGTTGTTGGTGCCGTCGATGCAGACAATCAGCTGGCGCGCCTTGATCCTTGTGTTGTCCACGACCTGGTTCCCTCGAGAGTCGTCAAGTGAGGTTCCCGCGCGGCCAGTCGGCCAGGCGAGGACCGGTGTCACCCTACGTCCGTGTCATGACCACTGCTGCGGTAAAGCCTGAAGGGCTATCCAAGGCATAGCAGCATTAACGTCGCCCGGCCATAAAAACCCCTCCACCAGGAGGGGCTTGCCCGGGCGCTAGAACCTGCCGCCCAACGGATACTCGATCGCCAGCCGCAGCTGGTCGGCATCCAGTTCGGCCTGGGCCTTGTTGCCACGGTGCACGGCGTGGCGCAGGGTGACGGCGAGGTTTTTCGCCGGCCCGGACTGCACCACGTACTTGGCCTGCAGGTCGCGTTCCCAGTGCTTGCCGCCTTCGCCATAGCCCAGCCAGGCATAGCCGCCGCGCGGGTCCATATGGCTGCCGTCGATGCCGCTGCCGCGCACATACAGGGCGCTGAAGGTCAGGCCGGGAACCTGGTAGCCGGCCATGTTGAGGTCGTAGCGGGCCTGCCAGGAGGCTTCTTCAGGGGCGTTGAAGTCCGACAGGGCCACGGCGTTGCTCAGCAGGATCGCGCCACGGGTGACGTAGTCGTAAGGCGTGTCGCCGTCGACCTTCTGGTAGCCCAGGCCAAAGCTGTGGGCGCCGCTCCTGTAGGTCGACATCAGGCTCCAGGTGGTGTTGTCGATGCGCCCGGACAGGGCCTTGCCGGTGTCCTGGGTGCGGTACAGGTTGAAATCGAACGTCAGGTCCTGGCCCTGGCTCAGCGGCAGGTTGTAGAGCGCGCCAAGGTACTGCTGGCGCCAGGTGTCTTCGTACAAGGCGCTGAACAGGCTGGCGTTGAGGCCCTTGATCGAGGTGTTGCGCACGCCGATCAGGTCGAAGCTGTCGCCCTGCTTGCCGTTGGAATAATTGACCACGAAACCCTGGTCGTGGCTGCTGGCGTTGCGGTCGGTGCTTTCGTTGAAGTGGCCGCCGTACAGCGTGGTATCGCTCAGTTCGCGGCTGGTGAGGAACCAGCCGGTAGCGGTCTCGGGCAGCAGGCGGCTGTCGGAGGAACCGAACACCGGGGTCTTGACCCGCTGCTCGCCGTAGCGCAGTTCGGTGGAGGAAAAACGCAGCTTGGCCACCGCGCCGCCGCGGCTGAATTGGTCCTTGGGATGGCCGTCGTTGTCCACGCCCAGCAGCCGCGCCTTGCCGGCCCGGCCACCGCCGCTGTCGAGTTTCCAGCCGGAATAGACGTGGGCGTCCAGGCCGAAGCCGAGCGTGCCCTGGGTGAAACCGGAGCTGTAGTCGGCCATCAGGCCATAGGCCCACTCCTGCGCCAGGTCGCTGCGTTCGGCGCGGGGTTTGTAGGCATTGCGCGCGCCGTTGCTCAAGGAACCGTGCTCATAGTCGCGACGGTCGTAGAGGCTGCGGTTGAACAGGCTCCACTGGCTGTCTTCGATAAAGCCCTTGGCATTGTCCTGCTCCGCGGCCAGCGCGAGCAGGCTCTGGCCTCCCAATGCCAACAGCAGGGTGTGTCGGGTCAAGGTCTTCACTGTCGAACTCCCGAAAATCGATAAATGGCGGGCGATATCAGGCAGTGCGCCACTGTACGGGCGCACCACCGCGATCCCACTCAGAGGTATTTGAGGATCGCGATATCGCGGCGACGCTGCTTGAGGCCTGCGAACCAGCGTGTCGGGAAGAACAGCAGCACGCCGAGGATCAGGCTCCACAGCCAGACCCCGGACAGGTTGTCGAAGCCGTAGTAGGTGCCCTGGTTGGCGCCCCAGATGGCCACGGCCACCAGGTACATGGCCTTGAGCACGTACAGGTGCAGCAGATAGAAGAACATCGGCGCGCCGCCGTAGATCGCCAGTTGCGCGGTCGACCAGCGTTCCTGGACCTTTTCGAAGTACGCCAGGAGGATCAGCCCCAGGCCCAGGGTCGGCATCAGGAACATCAGCGACGGCGGGTATTTCTTGGCGCTCATGAAGCTCATGAAGGTGCGCAGCGCATCGCCGGTCTGGACCCAGGGCTTCTCGCCGTAGACGTTCAGGTAGCGAATGAACACGAACGCCAGCAGCAGGCCGACGCCGACCTTGAGCAACCGCGAAATCCGCGCCGCCGGCTGCATGTCCTTGCCGAACCACGGGCCGATGGCCCAGCCCAGCAGAATCACGCCAATCCACGGCAGCACCGGGTAAGTGGTGCGGGCCCGGGTGAACTCGGTGATGTCGATGAACACCCGCTGGTGCAGGATCGACCAGGGCACGAAGAACGGCGACTCGGGGCCCACCACCACGTCATCCAGCAGGTTGTGCCCGGCGACTATGGCCACCCCCAGGACGATCAGCCAGCTGCGCTTGAAGTGCAGCAGGCCGGCCAGCACGATCATGCAGATGCCGATGCACCAGATCACCTGCAGCCACAGAGTCTTGGGCGGGAACTCGGCGTTCCAGGCAAAACACACGAAGGTCAGTTCGAGGAACACCAGGAACAGGCCGCGCTTGAGCAGGAACACCGAGGTTTCCCCGAGGCTGTGTTTCTGGCTGTAGAGCCAGGCCGACAGGCCGGTGAGGAAGATGAACACCGGCGCGCAGATCTCGCTGAGCAGGCGGGTGAAATACAGGTCCGGGGTCACGCTCAGGGCGTCGATCGGGTCGGTGACCTGGCGATGCAGGAGGAACGTCTCGCGCACGTGGTCCACCAGCATGCACAGCATGACGAAACCGCGCAGGGCATCGATCGCCAGCATCCGCGTATTGGCCTTGGCCACGCTGCCCGCCAGCGCAGGGGACGCAATGCCCGCCTGCCCTGCCAATCCAGTAGAAAGGGTCATATCAGTCACTCATGTTGAAGGTCGTTAAGCCTGGGCAACCCCCTGTCGCCGATACGGCACAGGGGTCGGGGCACAGGGTCAGGATTGCTTTTTCAAGCGCGCGACTTCCGAGGCCGGCAGCGTTGAAGGCGCCCGTGGCAACGGCGGCTTGCCCTGTGGCTGGTGGAACGACAGCGTGGAACTGAAGCTCTTGAGGTCGTAGGCCTCGGCCTGGCTGTCCGGGCCCTGGCGAGTGCCCGGGGTGCGGTCCTTGTATTCGGCGGCCACCACATAGGTGCCCTGCCACGGCAGCGCGAAGCTGACCTTGCCGTCCTTGTCGCTGGTCTGGGTGAAGACCTCGCCGGAGCCGGTTTCCAGGATCACTTCCTGGGCGGCCAGCGGCTTGAGTTCATAGAACACCTGGAACTGCGCCTTGCCCGCGGCGGCCACGCCGGTGGGAACGATGTCCAGCGCCAGTTCCGGCTGGCGCGCGCGCAGGTCGCCGACCCAGCGGGTGGCGGGCGTCCAATGAGTCTTGAGGGTCTTGCCGCCTTCATGCAGGTCGAAGAGCGGATACTGCGAGTCCTGCGCCAGCAGGCTTTCATCGGCCTTGGGCTGATAGCCAGCGCTGAACGACTGGCGTTGCAGGCTCAGTCCCAGGGCCGGCACCGGATTCGCCGCCGACCAGCCCTTGAGCTGGCGGAAGCGATCGAGGCCACCGGGGGTCACTTCCAGCATGTTCTTGTCGTACTCGCCGTAATACAGCGTCAGGGGCTGCCCCGGCGTGTGTTCGTACCAGATCTGGTGAGCCTGGGTACCGCTGGCCAGCATCAGCGTGCCCAGCCCTATCAACGTGTTTGCCGTGCTCATTCGCATCGTGTTGCGCTCCTTTGTGCTCTCATTCAACGAATCGCCGCCCCCGCTCTGATGGCGTTGAACTTCCCGGGGCGACGATGCGCACCTACCACTGGCTGGCATTACAGCGCAGGCCGTTCTGTGCTTTGTTCCGATTTGCCGCGGCACAAGCCCGTTACCTGCTGTTTTCTCAAGGCAAACAGCGATTTATGCGGTGTGCGCCAGGCTGAAGCATCCAGGGGTAAGCGGTGCGTGGATTGTCCGATCGGGGTGCACGCGAGGCCTGCATGGCCGGTGTCGCTTGCTTGCGCGCAACCCGCTTTTCACTCACCGGCCAGGCAAATGGCCAGCCCAGACGCAAGCGCGCCCGGTGAGAGGCGCGCGCATGAGTGATTGATCAGAGGGCAAAATGTTATCAGATAACATTTCATTTTGAGAGAAGAACGAATCAGTGGCGCAATAATTTACGCAGGGGCACGCCGTCTTTGAGGACCGGCGACTTGATGACGATGTAGCTGAAGTACTTCGAGATACCGATGTTCTTGTCCAGCAGGCTTTCCACCACCTCCTGGTAATGCTGGATGCTGCGGGTCATGAACCGCACCAGATAGTCGTAGCCGCCGCTGATCAGATGGCACTCCAGCACCTCGTCCACCAGGCGGATATTCGACTCGAACTTGGCGAAGTCCTCGCGCTTGTGGTCGCTCAGGGTGATCTCGGTGAACACCGTGACCGAGTCGGTGATCTTGGCCAGGTTCAGGTGTGCCTTGTAGCTGGAAATGTAGCCGGCCGATTCCAGGCGCTTGACCCGCTGCAGACACGGACTGGCCGACAACCCCACGGCGTCGGCGAGGCTGACATTGGTCATGCGTCCGTCTTTTTGCAGCTCAACCAAGATGTTGATATCAATACGGTCCAGTTTGACTAAACCTTCCATCGTTTACCTCTTGATTGCTGTGGGATGCAATCGACAAGCAAGATCAGCGCCGTAACGACGCCTGATGCTGGGCCACCAGGTCGGCCATGCTGTTGATGCAGTAGTCGGCGGCGCAGGGTTGCGGGTTGCGGCGGCCGGCACGGCAGATCAGGCACAGGCCCGCCGTCGCTTGCGCCGCGGCGGCCGGCGGCCGGGTCACCTGGAGGATGTCCTGGGCTCGCAGGTCGTTGTCCGCCAGCCACTGGCGATCCTGCAACGGCTGGCTGGCCAGGGAGATGAAATCGTCCTGGGCGATCCCCAGCCGCTCGCACAACAGCGCGCGATCCTCGGCATCGCGATCGCCCTGCACCAGCAGCCGATAGAACTTGCGCAGGTACAGCATCGCCCCCGGCGCATCCTCGAACAGAGACCAGCCCGCCACCGAGCGGGCGAAGCTCATGCCCTCCTCCCAGGACGCCTTCAGGCCCCAGCGTTCGGCCAGCTGGCGATGGGCGAAACACAGCAGGCCGCTGAACCCCAGCTCGGCGAAGCGCGGGTACAGGCCCCGCACCGTCTCGGCGAACTCGCCCAGCACCTGCTCCTTGTCCGGTTGCCCGCGGCGACTGTCGAGCAAGGGTTGCAAGGCCGCCCAGACCCCCGAGTCACGGTCCACCAGGACCGCGTCGCAGTCGATCAGCAACGCACGATAATCAGTCAGCCCCATGGCGTGTACAGCCTCCTATGATGCGTTCCATCGATCCATGCTCCAAAAATGCCCATCGGTGGCGCCCGGCAGCCCGGCTGCCGACCGGGGCATCAGCTCAGCTCAAGACTCGTGCCAGCGCGGCGTCGAGAATCGCCAGGGCTTCGTCGATCTGCTCGGGGGTTGTTACCAGCGGTGCCAGGAAGCGCAGGACGTTACGGTGCACCCCGCACTTGATCACCAGCAACCCACCCAGGCGCGCCTGGTCGATCAGCCGTTGCGTCAACTCGGCATCGGGGCTGCGCGCCGCATCGTTCTTGACCAGTTCCAGCGCCAGCATGAAACCGCTGCCACGCACATCGCCGATGCACGGGTACAGCCTCTGCAGGCGCAGCAACCCTTCGCGCAGACGCAAGCCCAGCGCCACGCCACGGGCCAGCAACTGTTCCTCTTCGTAGGCATCCAGCACCGCCAGCGCCGCGGCGCAGGCCAGGGCGTTGCCGCCGTAGGTGCCACCGAGGCCGCCGGGCAGCGGCGCGTCCATGATCTGCGCCTTGCCCACCACGCCGGACAATGGCAAGCCACCGGCCAGGCTCTTGGCCACGGTGACCAGGTCCGGCTGGATACCGGCATGCTGGAAGCCGAACCAGCTACCGGTGCGGCCGAAGCCGGTCTGGATTTCATCGAGGATCAGCACGATGCCGTGTTGCGTCGCCAGGGCGCGCAAGGCCTGGAGGAACTCCGCCGGAGCGGCGAGGAAACCGCCGTCGCCCTGCACCGGTTCGATGATGATCGCCGCCACGCGCTCGGGGGCGACCTGGGTGGCGAACAGCTCCTGTAACGCCTGCAGGGCCATCTCGCTGCTGACCCCGCGATAGGCATTCGGATACGGCGTATGGAACACCTCGGGGGCGGTGCCGAAGTTCTGCTTGTACGGCTGGCTCATGCCGGTCAGCGTGCTGCCGAGCAAGGTGCGGCCATGGAAACCGCCACGAAAGGCAATCACCGCCGAACGCTGGGTATGGGCGCGGGCGATCTTCACCGCGTTCTCCACGGCCTCGGCGCCAGAGGTGAAGAATGCCGCCTTGTAGGGCTCGGCGCCGCCGATCATCTGGCTCAGGCGCCGGGCCAGGTCCAGGTACGGTTTGTAGGCCACCACCTGGAAGCAGGCGTGGGAGACTTTCTGCAACTGCGCCTGCACCGCCGCCACCACCCGCGGGTGGTTGTGGCCGATGTTCAACACACCGATCCCGCCGACGAAATCCAGATAGCGCTCGCCGTCCACGTCCCACACCTGGGAGCCCTCGGCGCGGTCGATGACCAGCGGATGGGCAGTGACCACGCCCCGCGGCACGAACTGATCGCGCTGCTGGAGCAAATGAGGTGTTTCGTCGACCTTGCTATTCATGGCGTTCCTCATACTGAGCCAGGCAACCGGGAAGCGGTTGCGATGGCTTCAGATTAAGGCTTCGGCGGAACCGACTTAGCCGAACTTGGCCCCTGAGAAATCCGGATCCACTGTTTTCACCCCGGCAAACGGCAGATTCCTTCAGCCCCGCCGAATCTGCCGGCCAGGGCCTCGAAGCGCGCTGCACAAGGCTTTCGCACGCGCCCTTTCGACAGATCCTGCTTTGCCGTTGCGGCATCATGAAACCCATCCCCCATCGATCAGGAACCGCCCATGGCCCTCCTCTATAAAGCTGACCCCGTGCGTGGCGAACACTGGCGAGCGCTGTTCGCCGAACAGGCCCCGGACATTCAATGGCGTGCCTGGCCGGACCTCGGCAACCCCGAGGACATCCGCTACCTGGCGGCCTGGCAGGCGCCGGACGACCTGAGCCTTTTACCTAACCTCGAGGTGCTGTTCGCCCTCTCGGCCGGGGTCGATCAGCTGGACCTCGCGCGCCTGCCGCCGGACTTGCCGGTGGTGCGCCTGCTGGACCCGGGCATCACCCGGGGCATGTGCGAATACGCCAGCTTCGCCGTGCTCAGCCTGCACCGCGACATGCTGCGCTACCGGCAGCAACAGTTCGCCCGCTGCTGGCAGGCGCACCTGCTGCAACCGGCGGCGCAACGCCGGGTCGGGGTCATGGGCCTGGGACAACAGGCGCAGCAGATCCTCGCCACCCTGCGGCCGCTGGGGTTCGCCCTGTCCGGCTGGGCCCGCAGTGCCCATCGCATCGACGGCGTGCAATGTTTCGTCGGCAACCAGCAGTTGCCGGCCTTTCTCAGCCAGTGCGACATCCTGCTGTGCGTGCTGCCCCTGACCGAACAGACCCAGGGCATCCTCGACCGCGAGCTGTTCCGCCAACTGCCCCGCGGCGCGGCGCTGATCAACATGGGCCGTGGCGGCCACCTGGTGGAGCAGGACCTGCTCGACGCCCTGGCCAGCGGCCAGCTCAGCGGCGCGGTGCTCGACGTCCTGCAACAGGAGCCGGCCCCGGCCGAACACCCGTTCTGGGATCACCCGCAGATCCTCCTGACCCCGCACATCGCCGCCATGACCCAGCCGGAAAGCGCCTTCGCCGTGCTGCTGGACAATATCCGCCGCCACCAGCGCGGCGAACCGATGCTCGGGCAGATCGACCGCAGCCAGGGTTATTGAAAGCCCCACGATCGTGTAGCCGCTGACCGCGGTGCGTCAGAGCGATCCGGGACGCAGGTTTGGCGGACTAACGCCCGATCAGGGATACAGCGTTGGCAGGCGCCACGTCGGAACGCCGCCCGCACTAGCCGCTACGGGGTGGGACTCAGAGCCTCTCGGCAATCGCCGTGCCCACCTCCTGGGTCGAGGCCTGGCCACCCAGGTCCGGGGTGATCGGGCCCTGGGCGATCACTTGTTCGATGGCCTCGAGAATCCCGTCGTGGGCGGCGCGATAACGTTGGTCGCCGTTGCCGAGGAAATCCAGCATCAGCGCGCCGGACCAGATCATCGCGATCGGGTTGGCGATATTGCGCCCGTAGATGTCCGGCGCCGAGCCGTGCACCGGCTCGAACAGCGACGGGAAGCGCCGCTGCGGATCGAGGTTGGCCGAGGGCGCGATGCCGATGGTGCCGGCACAGGCCGGGCCGAGGTCGGAGAGAATGTCGCCGAACAGGTTGGAGGCCACCACCACGTCGAAACGCTCCGGTTGCAGGACAAAACGCGCGCAGAGAATATCGATGTGCTGCTTGTCCCAGCTCACCTGCGGGTACTGCTCGGCCATCAGCGCCGTGCGCTCGTCCCAGTAAGGCATGCTGATGGAAATCCCGTTGGACTTGGTCGCCGCCGTCAGGCGCTTGCGCGGCCGGGTCTGGGCCAGGTCGAAGGCGTACTTGAGAATGCGGTCCACGCCACGCCGGGTGAACACCGACTCCTGCAGCACGAACTCATGCTCGGTGCCCTCGAACATCTTGCCGCCCACCGAGGAATACTCGCCCTCGGTGTTCTCGCGGATCACCACGAAATCGATGTCCCCCGGCTCGCGCCCGGCCAGCGGGCACGGCACCCCGGGGAACAGCCGCACCGGGCGGATATTCACGTACTGGTCGAAGTCGCGGCGGAACTTGAGCAGCGAACCCCACAGGGAAATATGGTCCGGCACCTTGTCCGGCCAGCCCACGGCGCCGAAGTAGATGGCGTCGAAATCCTTGAGCCGCTCGAACCAGTCCTCGGGCATCATCCGCCCATGCTCCAGGTAGTAATCGCAGTGCGCCCAGTCCAGCACCTCGATCTGCAGGTCCAGCTGCCACTTGCGCGCCGCCTGCCGCAGCACCCGCAATCCTTCTGGCAATACTTCCTTGCCGATTCCGTCACCGGCGATGGCGGCGATCCTGAATACCTTGCTCATATCGCATGTCTCCTCGAAGTCGGTGTGGGCGGGTCACAGGCCGCCGATGTGGAAAGCCTTGATTTCCAGGTATTCGTCCAGGCCGTACTTGCTGCCTTCGCGGCCCAGGCCCGATTGCTTGATACCGCCGAACGGCGCCACTTCCATGGAGATGATCCCGGTGTTGAGGCCGACCATGCCGAACTCCAGCGCTTCGCCGAAACGCCAGGAGCGGCGCAGGTCCTGGGTGAAGTAGTAGGCACCCAGCCCGTAGGGCGTGGCGTTGGCGATGGCCAGCGCCTCGGCCTCGTCGTGGAAGCGCATCAGCGGCGCCACCGGGCCGAAGGTTTCCTCGTGGGCCAGGAGCATCTCGGTGCTGGCCTCGCCCAGCACCGTGGGCAGCACGAACTGGCTTTCGCCCTGGGGAATCCCGCCGTACAGCAGGGTCGCGCCCTTGCCCAGGGCATCGTCGATATGCCGGGCGACCTTGCTCACCGCCGCGGCATTGATCAGCGGGCCGATGCTCACGCCCGGCTCCAGGCCGTTGCCGACCTTGAGCTTGGCCACCTCTTCCACCAGCCGCTGGGCAAAACGCTGGTAGATGCCGTCCTGGACCAGGATGCGGTTGGCGCAGACGCAGGTCTGCCCGGCGTTGCGGAACTTGCTCTGCATGATCCCGGCGATCGCCTGTTCCAGGTCGGCGTCGTCGAACACCACGAACGGCGCGTTACCGCCCAGCTCCAGGCTCAGGCGCTTGATGTGCTCGGCGCTCTGGCGCATCAACAGGCGGCCGACCGCGGTGGAACCGGTAAAGGAAATCTTGCGCACCGCCGGGTTGCCGGTCAGCTCTTCGCCGATGCCGGTCGGCATGCCCGTAAGCACGCTGAACACCCCCGGCGCAATCCCCACCCGCTCGGCCAGCACTGCCAGGGCCAGGGCCGACAGCGGCGTGAGGTCCGAAGGCTTGACGATGATCGGGCAGCCGGCGGCCAGGGCCGGCGCGCATTTGCGGGTGATCATCGCGTTGGGGAAATTCCACGGGGTGATGGCCGCGCAGACCCCCACGGGCTGCTTGAGGGTCAGCAGGCGCCGGTCGCCAGCGGGCGCCGGCAGGGTGTCGCCGCAGATGCGCCGCGCCTCCTCGGCGAACCATTTGACGAAACCGGCGCCGTAGCGGATTTCGCCCTGGGCTTCGGCGAAAGGCTTGCCCTGTTCGGCGGTCATGATCAGGGCCAGGTCGTCGAGGTTGTCGAGCATGGCCTGGTACCAGCGCTCCAGCAGCTGTGCCCGCTCCGCCGCCGGGCGCGCGCGCCAGGCCGGCCAGGCGCGTTCGGCGGCGGCGATGGCCAGGCGGGTCTGCGCGCCCTGCAGGGCCGGCACCCGGGCCAGGCATTCGCCGCTGGCCGGGTCGAGCACCGCCAGGGTCGCACCATCGTCGGCGGCCACCCACTGCCCGTCGATATAGGCCAGTTCCACCAAGAGGCTTGGGTCTTTCAAACGATTCTTGAGCATGGTCGAGTCCTGTTCCGAGACAGCCTCCAGTCTAAGCAGGCGCCACAGTCCAGGATGCTGAAAGCGCCGGGCCGACAGCGTCGGATGCTGAAAAACGCGGCGGCGCAGCAGGCTCTACCGAGAACATGAACACCGCCCCGTAGCCGCTGGCGCAGCCGGCGCAACACAGATAACCGCGGTGCGTCAGATCGATCCGCCATACAGGCTTGGCGGGCTAGCGCCCGATCGCAGCCTCCGCCAGCGGCTACAGATGACGGCTCAACGTTTCAGGGAACCCAGCAGGCCTTCGAGAAAGCGCTGGCCGGCGTCCATCTGGCCGACCTCGATGAACTCGTCGGGCTTGTGCGCCTGCTCGATGGAGCCCGGGCCGCAGACCACCACCGGGATGTCCAGGCGCTGGTTGAACAGGCCGCCTTCGGTGCCGAAGCCGACCTTGGCGTAGCCAGTGCCCGGCGCGGCGAAGTCGTGGAGCAAACGCACCGCCTCGACACTCGGATGGGTCTCCAGCCCCGGGTAGACATTGAGGGTTTCGATCTCGATGGCCGCCACCTCGGAGACCTTGCGTGCCTCGCGCACGATCAACTCGGCGCGTTCGCGCATCTGTTCGAGGAACTGCTCGAGATCGTCCGCCGGCAGGTTGCGCACCTCGAAATCCAGGGTGCACAGGTTCGGCACTATGTTCAGCGCCTTGCCGCCGCCGATCTGCCCGACGTGCACGGTGCTGTAGGGAATGTCGTAGTCGGCGTCCCGCGCGCCCTGCTCGCGCAGACGCTGCTGGCTGTCGCGCAAACCGGCGATGAAATCGCAGGCCAGGTGAATCGCGTTGGCCGCCAGCGGCGCCAGGGAGGAATGCGCTTCCTGGCCACGGCAATAAGCGCGGTACGACCCCTTGCCCTTGTGCCCGAGCACGAACTGCATGCGCGTGGGTTCGCCGATCAGGCACAGGAACGGCCGCACCGGCGCCAGGTGCAGCACGTCCAGCAGGCGGCGCACGCCGACGCAACCGATTTCCTCGTCATGGGACAGTGCCAGTTGCAGCGGCCGGCTCAAGGTGCTGTCGGCGGCCTCGAGCATGGCGTCTATGGCCAGGGCGATAAACCCCTTCATGTCGCAGCTGCCGCGCCCGTAGAGGCACCCGCCTCGCTCGGTGACCTGGAACGCCGGCAGGGTCCAGGCCTGGCCGGCGACGGGCACCACGTCGGTGTGCCCGGACAGCAGGATCCCCGGCAGTTCCCGCGGCCCGGTGCTGGCGAACAGGTTGGCCTTGCGCCCGCTTTCGTCCTTGACGATCAGCGACTCGATGCCCTTGCCCAGCAGCAGCTCGCGCACGTATTCGATCAGCGCCAGGTTCGACTCCGAGGACACGGTGTCGAAGGCGATCAGGCGCTTGAGGATCTCCAGTACCCGGGGTTTCATGAGGCCTTGCTCCGTTGTGCGGTTGTGCCGGCGAAGCGGCGAATCGAAAAGGGCTCGATCGAAGTGCTGGTGCTGCCGGTGGCGATCAGCTCGGCCATCACGTCGCCGACGCCCGGGCCGAGCTGGAAGCCGTGGCCGCAGAAACCGAAGGCGTAGTAGAGACCGTCGACCTGGCCACTGGGCCCCATGATCGGCAGCGAGTCGGGCAGATAACCTTCGATGCCGCTCCATACACGGATGATGTTGAGGTTGCCGATGCCCGGCAGCAGCCGGCGCATCTGCTGGATCTGGTTGAGGATGCTGCGCGGTTCGACCTGGGCGCGCCGTGTGAGCATGTCCGGTTTGCTGCGGTAGCCGCCGCCGATGATGATGTTGCCGCGGGGAATCTGGCGGAAGTAGATCACCTCCTCGGGGATCTTGGTGTAGACCCCGATCACCGTCGGCAAGGCGTAAGGCACCGGCTCGGTGACCGCCATCTGCGGGCCGTTGGTGTCCAGCGGCACCGGCTCGCCGAACTGCTCGGAGAGTTTCTGGCCCCAGGCGCCGGCGGTGATCAGCAGGCGTTCGGCGCTGAACTGGCGGCCGTCGGTGGTGCCGACCAGGAACCCGCCGCCGACCTTCTGCACCTCGGCCACTTCGGTGCGTTCTTCGATCCGCGCCCCGCCGCGCACCGCCGCCCGGGCAAAGGCCGGGGCCGCCAGGCGCGGGTTGGCATGGCCGTCATGGGGCGCGTAGGAGCCGCCCTTGACGTCCGGCCCGAGGAACGGAAAACGCTCATGCAACTCGCGGCCGCGGTAGATCTTCAGGTCCAGCTGCCGCGCCTCGGGCGCCGCGGCATAGGCCTCGAGCTCAGCGATCTCGTCCTCGCGGTAACACACCCGCATATGGCCGCTGGCGATGAATTCCAGGTCGTCGTCGATCAGTTCCGGCAGGCGCTTCCACAGGGCCCAGGAACGGTTGGCCAGCTCCAGCTGGCCGAGATAACGCCCCTGGCGCCGCACGTTGCCGAAGTTCACCCCGCTGGCGTACTGGCCGATCTGGTCGCGCTCCAGCAGGGTCACCGACTGGCCGCGCTGGCGCAGGAAAAACGCCGCCGCCGAGCCCATCAGGCCGCCGCCGACAATCAGTACATCGGACTGTTGCACCGTCATGGCGTCACCTCCCCGGTGAGCATCGAAAGGGGCTTGACCGGGGCCTGGCCTCGCTGCCGGCCCACCTCCTGCACCGCGACCCCGGCCGCGGCGGCGATCACCTCGGCCCCGGCCTGGGCACAGTAGCGACCCTGGCAGCGGCCCATGCCGACCCGGCTGAAGGCCTTGGCGCGGTTGACTTCGCAGGCGCCCTTCTCGCGCACCGTGCGCCGCAGTTCGCCGGCGCTGATCATCTCGCAACGGCAGACGATGGCGGTGTCCGGCAGCGCCTCGGCCTGGGCGCTCGGCCAGGGAAAGGCCTGGGCCAGGCCGAGGCGGAACTGGTCCATCACCGCCAGGGCCTGGCGCTGTTCGTCGCGTTCCGCGGCGTTGACCGGCAGTTGCAGATCCTCGAGCAGGGCCAGGGCCGCGAGGCGCCCGGCGTGTTCGGCGGCGTCGGCGCCACGGATCTTCGCCCCGTCGCCGGCGGCATAGACCCCGCTGACACTGGTGCGCCCGGCCTCGTCGAGCTCCAGCAGCCATTGGCTGGACGCCGGCTCGAAGGCCAGGCGGCAACCGGCAAGGTCGGCCAGCTGGGTTTCCGGACGCAGGTGATAGCCCAGGGCCAGGGCATCGCACTCGACATCCAGGCTGTCGCCCTTGGCGGTCTTGACCTGCACCAGGCTGACCCCGCCCTGGGCATCGCCCAGCACCCGGACCGGCTGGATCCCCAGGTGCACCGGTATCCGGGCCAGGCACAGCTGCGCCAGCAGCTTCATGCCGGTCCAGAGCAATCCCGGGCGCGCCAGCAGTTTCGGCAAGGCGCCGATGCGCTTGCCCAGCGGCGAAGTGTCGAGTACCGCGGCGACCTGCGCCCCGGCCTTGAGGTACTGGCTGGCCACCAGGTACAGCAGCGGCCCGCTGCCCATGAACACCACGCGGTGACCGATGGACACCGACTGCGCCTTGAGGGCGATCTGCGCGCCGCCGAGGCTGTAGGTGCCCGCCAGTTGCCAGCCTTCGAGCGGCATCAGGCGGTCGGTGGCGCCGGTGCAGAGGATCAGCGCGTCATAGTCCAGGGTGAAGTGCCGGCCCTGGCTGACGCAGCACAGCTGCCCGGGGGTCAGGTTCCACACCAGGGTGTCCGGGCGATAGTCGATGCGCGGGCGCAGGCGCTCGAAGCTGTCGTGCAGGGCCCGGGCCTTGTGCGCTTCGCTGCCGTACAGGGTGGCGTAGTCGCGGCAAAAACCTTCGGGCTGGCGGCGGTAGATCTGCCCGCCGTCGCGACGGTTCTCGTCGACCAGGGTCGGCACCAGGCCGGCCGCCAGCAGGGTTTCGGCGCAACGGACACCGGCCGGGCCGGCGCCGACTATCACGACCCGCGGCGCCGCGCCGGACGGGATGTTCAGCCGTGCAGTGGCCATACCGCCTCCGGTTGTGTGGTGAGGATATCCAGGCCCTCGCGGACCTCGCTGGAACAGGCGCGCAGGCGTTCGCCGGCGCGGGTCCAGACCCAGCAGTCCTGGCAGGCGCCCATCAGGCAGAAGCCGGCGCGCCGGCCGGAATCGAACTCCGACTGGCGCAGGGCCGTCCCCTGGGTCAGCAACGCCACCATCAGCGTGTCGCCCTGCAACGCCTCGATCGGCGCGCCATCCACCCACAGCCGTACCGGCGCCCGTTCGCGCTCGCCCAACCGTACAAAACGCCCCTTCATGCGTAGGCTCCCTCGGTCATGCCATTGAAGTTCTGTTGGCTCTGCAACAACTCGCCGCTGTCGCGGTGGCAGAGGATCTCGCTGCCGCCGTCGATGGCGCGGCGGTTCGGCGCGGTGCGGTTGCACAACCCGTCGATGCGCACCGGGCAACGATTGAGGAAGGTACACAGCTCCGGCACGTTGGCCTTGACACCGATCGGCGGCAGGCTGGCGCAGGTGCTGCCGCAGCTTTCCAGCCAGCCCTGGCGCAGCTCCGGCACCGAGTGGATCAGCAGGTCGGTATAGGGATGGAACGGCGCCTGGGCAAAGGCCGCGCGGCTGCCCGCCTCGACCTTGTGCCCGCTGTACATCACCACAATGTCGTCGCACAGCGCGCGCACCGTGGAAATGTCGTGGCTGATGAACAGGTAGGACACCCCCAGTTCCTGGCGCAGGTCGCGCAGCAATTCGAGAATCGCCGCCCCAACCACCGTATCCAGGGCCGAAGTCACCTCGTCGCAGAGGATCAGGTCGGGCTTGGCCGCCAGCGCGCGGGCCAGGTTGACCCGCTGCTTCTGCCCGCCGGACAGCTCGCTGGGCCGCCGGTCCGCGAGCTTGCGCGGCAGCCGCACCAGGTCCAGCAGTTCGTCGATGCGCTGGCGCAATGCCGCGCCCTTGAGGCCGAAATACATCTTCAGCGGCCGGCTGAGAATGGCGCTGACGCTGTGCATGGGGTTGAGCGCGGTGTCGGCGTTCTGGAACACCATCTGGATCCGCCGGAACTGCTCGTCGGTGCGGCTCGACAGGCTGCCGCCCAGGGGCTGGCCGTCGAAGCTCAGCTGGCCCAGGGCCGGGCTCAGCAAACCGGCCACCACCCGCGCCAGGGTCGACTTGCCCGAGCCCGACTCGCCGATCACGCCGATGGCCTGGCCACGGCGCACGGTCAGGTCGATGTCCTCCAGCACACGGATCATCGGCATGCCTTGCAGGTTCTTGTTGCCGTAACCAGCGGTCAGGCCCTTGATGGTCAGCAGCGGCTGGTCCTCGGCGATATCACTGGGCGGGCGAATGGTCGAGTCCGGGCGCGCCGCCGCCAGCAGGCTGCGGGTGTAGTCGTGGGCCGGGCCCTCGAGCAGCGGCGCGGTGGCGCTCTGTTCGAGGATCTGGCCGCCGTTGAGCACCACGATCTGATCGGCCATCTGCGCCACCACCGCCAGGTCGTGGGACACATACACCGCCGTCGCTCCGCGTTCGCGCACCACCCGCTTGAAGGCCCGCAGCACGTCGATCTGGGTGGTGACGTCGAGCGCGGTGGTCGGCTCGTCGAGGATCACCAGCAGCGGGTCGCTGATCAGCGCCATGGCCGCCATCACCCGTTGCAACTGGCCGCCCGAGACCTGGTGCGGGTAACGCTGGCCGATGTGTTCCGGGTCCGGCAGGGCCAGGTCGCGGAACAGCGCGATGGCCTTGGCCTCCAGGTTGGCGCGACTGTCCAGGCCATGGATCAGGGCGCCCTCCACCACCTGGTCGAGGAGTCTTTTCGCCGGGTTGAAGGCCGCCGCCGCGCTCTGGGCGATGTAGGACACGCGATTGCCGCGCAGGCCCTGCAACTGCTCCTCGCCCAGGGCCAGCATGTCGTGTTCGCCGACCCGCACCACCCCGGACGCCAGGCGGCAACCGCGGCGGGCATAACCCAGCAGGGCCAGGGCGATGGTGGTCTTGCCGGAGCCGGATTCGCCGATCAACGCCAGCACCTCGCCCTGCTCCAGGGCGAAGCTCACGCCCTTGACGATCTCCACTTCGCCGCTCTCGCCGCCGGCGACCACCCGCAGGTCTTCCACTCGAATCAACTGGCTCATCTCAATGACCTCCCGGACGGCGGCTGCGGCGCGACGAGATCCTGTCGATGAACAGGTTCACGCCAATGGTCAGGGTGCCGATGGCCAGCGCCGGGATGACGATGGCCGGCGCGCCCTGGTTGAGGCCGCCGATGTTCTCGCGCACCAGCGAGCCGAGGTCGGCGTCCGGCGGCTGCACGCCGAGGCCGAGGAAGCTCATGCCGCTGAGCAGCAGGACGATGAAGCCAAAGCGCAGGCCCAGGTCGGTGAGCACCGGGTTGAGCATGTTCGGCAGGATCTCCACGCAGGCGATGTACAGCCGGCGCTCGCCCCGGGTGCGGGCCACCTGCACATACTCCAGGGCCTCGATATTCACCGCCAGGCTGCGGGCGATACGGAACGCCCCGGGGGTGAAGCTCAGCACCGCGGTGCACACCAGCAGCACCACCGAGGAGCCGAAGGCCGAGACCATGATCAGCGCCAGCATCTTGCTCGGGATGGAGATGAAGGCATCCATCAGGCGGCTGATGACTTCATCCAGCCATTTCGGCGCGACCACCGAGAGCAAGGCGCAGGCGGTGCCCAGGCCGCTGGCCAGGACCGCGGAAATCAGCGCCAGGCCGACGGTGAACCGCGCGCCCACCAGTACCCGGCTGAGCATGTCGCGGCCCAGGTAATCGGTGCCGAACGGATAGGCCGCGCCCATGGCGTCGAACACATTGGCGGACACCACTTCGCCCACCGGGTGCGGCGCCAGCCAGGGGCCGAACAGCGCCACCAGCAGCCACAGCACACACATCGCGGCCCCGGTCAGGCCGAGCCAGGACGGCCCGTGGGAGACCTTGCCAAGCGCCAGGTCGGGCGTGGCAGGCGTCGACTTCAGCATGAGATTGGTCATTGGTTTCTCAGCCTCGGATTGGAAAGAATCGCGCACAGGTCGGCAATCAGCACCAAGCCCAGGTAGGCCGTGCAGAACAGCATGGTGCAGGCCTGGACCAGCGCCATGTCGCGGTTGGTCACCGCGTCGACCATCAGACTGGCGATCCCGGGATAGTTGAAGATGGTCTCGACGATCACCACCCCGCCCAGCAGGTACGACAGGCTCAGCGCCACCGCGTTGGCGATCGGCCCGATGGCGTTGGGCAAGGCGTGGCGCAGCACGATGCGCACCGGGCTGACGCCCTTGAGCCGGGCCATTTCCACGTAGGGGCTGTCGAGCTGGTCGATCACCGCGGCGCGGGTCATGCGCGCCATTTGCGCGACGATGACAAAGCACAGGGTCATCACCGGCAAGGCGTAGGTGCGCAGGAACTGCAGCGGCGAGTGGGTTTCGCTGGCGTAGGACAAGGCCGACAGCCAGCCCAGGTTCACCGCGAACACCAGCACCGCCAGGGTCGCCACCAGGAACTCCGGCACCGCCACCAGGGCCAGGGTGATGAAGCTCAGGATGCTGTCCAGGCGCCCGCCGCGGCCCATGGCCGAGCCGATGCCCAGGGTCAGCGCCACCGGCACCGAGACCACCGCGGTCACCGCCGCCAGCATCAGGGTGTTGGGCACCCGCCCGGCCATCAGCTCGCTGACCGGCATGGCGTTGGACACCGAGGTGCCCATGTCGCCGGCCAGCAGGCTGAGCAGCCAGTGCAGGTAACGCACCACACCGGGCTGGTCCAGCCCCAGTTTCAGGCGTAGCGCCGCCACCTGTTCCGGCGTGGCGAACTGCCCCAGGGCCTGTTGCGCCGCGTCCCCCGGCAATACCGCGGTGATGGCGAACACCACCATGGACACGATCAACAAGGTCACGACCGCGGCGCCCATGCGCCGCCCGATCAACCACAGTGTGTTGCTATTCATCGCCCTTCCCTCCTGCCTTGCAGCCCCGACGGAACCCGCTTTAGCCCCTCACGCGTCCAGCCACACCTGCTCGGCGAACATGTAGCCCATGAAGCCGCCCAGGGGGTTGCTGCCATAGCCCTTGATGCGCTGGTCGACCCCGTCGATGTTGCTGATGAACACCGGGATGCCGATGCCGCAGTGGTCGTGCACCAGGGTCTGCATGTCGGCGTACATCGTGCTGCGCTTGGCGTCGTCGGTCTCGCCGCGGGCCAGCATCAGCAACTGGTCGAACTGCTCGTTCTTCCAGCCCGACTCGTTCCATGGCGCGCTGGACTGGAAGAACTGCGAGAAGATCACGTCGGCGTTCGGCCGCGGGTTGATGTTGCCGAAGCTCAGCGGGTGCTTCATCCAGTGGTTGGACCAGTAGCCGTCGCTGGGCAGGCGGTTGACGTTGAGGGTCAGCCCGGCCTGCTTGGCCGACTGCTGCAGGAGCACGGCGATGTCCACCGAACCGGTGGCCGCCGGCGAGGCCACCAGCGGCATGCTGACCTTCTCCATGCCGGCCTTCTTCAGCAGGAAGCGGGCCTTTTCCGGGTCGTACACGGTCTGCGGCAGGTCGGCGTTGTAGTAACGCGAACCGGGCGCGATCGGGTGATCGTTGCCGAGCACGGCGTAGCCGCGGAACACCGCGGATTTCACCTGTTCACGGTCCAGCAGGTACTTCAGCGCCTGGGTGAATTCCGGGCTCTGGCCAGGCAACTGGTCCTGGCGAATGATCAGGTCGGTGTAGTTGCCCGACGGCGCGTCCACCACCCGGTGCCCGGCGCTGGCGGCGATGCGCGCGGTGGAACGCGGGTTGACCTCGTTGATCAGGTTGACATCGCCGGAGAGCAAGGCGTTGACCCGCGAAGGCTCGTCGGCGATGGCGATGAACTCGATCTCGTCCAGGTACGGCAGACCCGGCTTCCAGTAGTTCGGGTTGCGCGCGGAAACCGAGCGCACGCCCGGCTTGAACTCCTTGACCTTGAACGGCCCGGTGCCGATGCCCTGGCTGAAGTCGGTGGTGCCTTCGGGCACGATCAGCAGGTGCGAGACCGCGAGGATCGACGGCAGCTCGGCGTTCGGCGCCTTGAGGCGGATCTGCACCTCATGGGTGCCGGTGGCCTTGATCTCGGCGAACTGCTCCATCAGCGGCATGACCTTGGAGCCGGTGGCCGGGTCCTTGTGCCGCGACAGCGAGAACACCACGTCGGCGGCGGTCAGGCCCTTGCCGTTGTGGAAGGTCACGTCCTTGCGCAGGGTGATGATCCACAGGGTGGCGTCGGTATTGTCGATGCGCTCGGCCAACTCCAGCTGCGGCACCAGGTGGCTGTCGAAGCGGGTCAGGCCGTTGTAGAACATGAAGTGCCGCACATAGTCGGTGGACAGTGCGCCCCGGGCCGGGTCGAGGGTGTCGGCGGTGGAACTGGACATCCCGGCGACGCGGATGCGTCCGCCCGGCTTGCCCTTGCCCGGCGCCGCACTGTCGCTGGCGAGCAAGGTGCCGGCACTGCCGAACAGGCTGCCGGCGCCCGCGGCGGCGACACCGGCCACGCCAAGCATGCGCAAGGCACTGCGGCGGGACATGCCACGGTTCAGGCCCTCGAAAACCCGCAGGCTTTCTTCGCCGGAAATCAGTTGCGGATCGACTTTGTTGTCAGTCATAGCAGTTCTACCTGTCGAATAATGAGAAGGCTCGAGTGCTCGCGGTTGACCGGAGCGTCCTGGAAACGCAAAACGACGGTGAAGCAAACTCAGTGCAGATAGTCCTGGAAGCGGTAGTAAGCGCCTACCAGCGGCAGGAACCAGGGCTTGCCGAAGTGCCCGGGAATCGCCGGCCACGCCAGGTCTTGCCAGGGGTTGGCGCTGGCCTTGCCGTCCATGACCTCGGCCATGACCTGGCCCATGTGCACCGACATCTGCACGCCATGGCCGCTGTAGCCCATGGCGTGGTAGATGCCGTTGCGTTCGCCGGCCCGGGGTAGCCGGTCGCTGGTCATGTCCACCAGCCCGCCCCAGCAGTAGTCGATCCCGACCCCGGCCAGTTGCGGGAACATCTGCACCATGGCCGCCTGCAGCACCTTGCCGCTCTTGGCGTCGGAGCTGGGGCTGGACATGGCGAAACGCGCCCGGCCGCCGAACAGCAAGCGGCTGTCCGGGGTCAGGCGAAAGTAGTTGCCGATGGTGCGGCTGGTGACATAGGAACGCTGGTGCGGCAGCAGTCGCTCGACCAGGGCTTGCGGCAGCACCTCGGTGGTCACCACGAAGCTGCCCACCGGCACGATGCGCCGCCGGTACCAGCCGAGGTCGCCATGCTGGCAGGCGCCGGTGGCCAGCAGGATCTGCCGCGCCTGCAACGAACCGCGCGCGGTGTCGAGCCGGTAGCCGCCACTGTTGCCCTGCCAGCCTTTGACCGCGCAATCCTGATAGATCAGCGCGCCATGGCGCGCCGCCGCCTGCGCCAGGCCGACGCCGAAGCGCCCGACATGCATCTGCACGCCGTTGCGCTGCAACAGGCCGCCGTGAAAACCGGCGGAATCGACTTCGCCGCGCACCTGCTCGGCGGACAGCAACTCGACATCGGCATCGACCTCGCGGCGAATCAGCTCGCAGGTGCGCGCCAGCCCTTCGTAATGCAGGGGCTTGGCCGCCAGCTTGAGCTTGCCGTTGCGCTTGAGGTCGCAACCGATGCCCTCCTGCTCCACCAGCGCCACGACGCTCTGCACCGCCCGCTCGTAGGCCTGGTAATAGGCCCGTGCCCGCTCGGCGCCGAGGCTGGCGCTGAGGGCGGCATAATCCTGGGCCACCCCGGTGTTGCACTGGCCGCCGTTGCGCCCGGAGGCTTCGCCGATCACCCGGCCGGCCTCCAGCACCACCACCCGGGCGCCCTTCATGGCCAGCGCACGGGCCGCGGACAGCCCGGTGAACCCGCCACCGACGATCGCCACGTCGACGCTGTCCGGCAACGCGCCGGCCTGTGCCCCGGTGAACGCCGGCGCACTGTCGAGCCAATAGGATTCACTGCCCATGCCTGACTCCCTGACCATGCCTTGAAGAGCGCCCATGACCGATCAGAGACCGACCAGCGCGGCCAGGCCGCCGATGTCCGGGATCTGCTGGTAGCCATAGATGGCGTTGGCCGGCTGTTCGTGGCCACGGGCGACGAAGGCCTTGTGCTTGATCTTCATGTCGTGGGCCGGCATCAGGTCGTAACGGAAGCTGGAAGACACGTGGAGGATGTCTTGCGGGCCGCAGCCGAGGTTGTCGAGCATGAACTCGAAGGCCGCCAGGCGTGGCTTGTAGGCCTGGGCCTGTTCGGCGGTGAAGACCTTGTGGAACGGCGCGCCGAGCTTGTCGACGTTGGACATGATCTGGCTGTCGCTGGCGTTGGAGAAAATCACCAGGGGGATCTTGTCGGCGATCTTCGACAGGCCGGCCGGCACGTCGGGATGGGGCCCCCAGGTCGGCACCGCGTCGTAGTACAGCTGGCTTTCGTCACGGTACTCGACGCCCCAGCGCTTGCAGGTCCGCGCCAGCGCGGTCTTGAGGATCTCGTCGTAGGGCCTCCAGTCGCCCATGACCTGGTCCAGGCGATAGGCCGAGAAGTCCTTGACGAACTGGTCCATCTGCTCGGGGCTGACGCGGTCGGCGAACAGCTCGCGGGTCATGGTGCCCATGTGGAAGTTGGTCAGCGTACCGTAGCAGTCGAACGTAATGAATTTGGGACGAAGAAAGCTCATTGAGTGCGGTCCTGAAGTTCGTTGAGGTCATGGCGTGACACGCAAGAGCGCGGCTGCCGGAGCCCTGATGCAGCGTTGCAATCACAGCTTCATTACAACACCGTGAAATCAGCAGATGGCGTTAAAAGCGCGGGCTGCTCGATACAAACCACCGTTTTTCGGGGTGCCCTCAGCAGACTTTGCGGGGCGCGCCAGCCTTGGGCAAAGCCCGTATTCATGCGCTTTTATGGACCTTTTCCGGCCGCCGGGGCTCAAGTCCGGGCCCGACCGCCGCAGAACCTGCGCCGCCCCCAACAAAAACGGGCGCCCCCGTCTGGAAGCGCCCGTTTCGCTGAATCGCAGAGTGTGTCCCGGTCAATCCCCAACCGGTGGCGGCCGGCCTTCGGCCGCGCCGGAAGGTTCAATGCATACTTCGTACCGCCCCGCTCACCCGCCGCCTGCCGGTCATGGCTTTCAGCCGGCGATATCGATCAGCACACTCTTGAAGCGCAGGTTGGCCTCGAAGGCTTCGCGCCCCAGGTCCTTGCCGATGCCGGAACGCTTGTAGCCGCCGGTGGGCAGGATGTAGTCGTTGCTGCGCCCGTAGCGGTTGACCCACACCGTGCCGGCCTCCAGGCGCCGGACCAGGCGCAGGGCGCGGTTGATGTCGGCGGTGTGCACCCCGGCGGCCAGGCCGTAGGTGGCGTGCTCGGCCAGGCCCAGGGCCTCGGCTTCATCGTCGAAGGCCTGCACCGTCAGCACCGGGCCGAAGATCTCCTCGCAGACCGCCGGGTTGCCGTTGTCCAGGCCGGTCAGCAGGGTCGGCTGGTAGTAGGCGCCGCCCAGGCCATCGAACAAGCCGCCGCCACAGAGCACCTCGGCGCCGGCCTGGCGCGAACGCTGGACGATGCCGTCGATGCGGTTGGCCTGCTGCCGGGAAATGATCGGCGACAGCGTGCTGGTCGACGACCAGGTCGGCCCCGGGCGCAATTGTTCGAAGTACGTCCGCAGGTGCTCGACGAAGGGCTGCATGATCGAGCGCTCGATCAGCAGCCGCGAACCGGAGACGCAGACCTGCCCGGCGTTGCCGGTAATGGCCATGGCCACGGTGCGCGCGGTCCTGGCGATGTCCGGCACGTCGGCGAACACCAGTTGCGGGCTCTTGCCGCCCAGCTCCAGGGTCACCGGCTTGGGTCCGACCAGGGCACAGGTGGACATGATGCTCGAACCGGTGGCGGTGGAACCGGTAAAGGTCACCTTGGCCACCCGCGGATGGCGACACAGGGCATCGCCAGTGACCTGGCCGTCGCCCTGTACCACGTTGAAGATGCCCGCCGGGATCCCCGCTTGCAGCGCCAGTTCGGCGAAACGCAGGCTGGAGTACGGCGTCAGTTCCGACGGCTTGAGCACCACCGCGTTACCGGCGGCCAGGGCCGGGGCGACTTTCCACGAGGCCATGCTCAGCGGGAAATTCCACGGCGCGATAGCGGCGATCACCCCATAGGGTTCGGCGATCTGCATGCCCAGGCGGTTGGTCTGGGTGGCGGCCAGCGAACCGCCGTGCTTGTCCGCCAGCTCGGCGAAAAAGCGGATGCCTTCGGCGACATAAGGAATGTCCCAGGCGATCACGTCCTGGTGCGGACGGGTCGAACCCACCGCCTCCAGCGGCGCGAGGATCGCCGCGTCGGCTTCCACCAGGTCGGCCCAGCGCCGCATCACCCGCGCCCGCTCCCGGGGCGGACGGCTGGCCCAGTCGGAGCGGACTAATGCCTGCCAGGCATTGTTCACCGCCTCGTCCACCCATTCGGCGTCGGCGATCGGCAACTGCCCATAGGCCTGGCCGTCCGACGGGCGCGAGACTTCCAGCCCGGGCGCGGCGTCGCGGTACTGGCCGGCGATGAAATGAGCGCTGCGCACAGCGACAAGACGAGGATCGAAGCTATCCATGGAGTACTCCACTAAAGGCGGCAATAAGGTCGGCGAAGGCCGGTCCGGCCGGTGAAAACCAGGCCTCCATCCTAGGAAAAAAGCGCAAGCATTTGCTGCCGACCTTATGCCCCTTTTAAGTAGTTACTGTGGTCTGCCGGCCGCTCTTTTAGGGATTCTGCCGAATCGCTGCCGGGCTCTTGCCAGGTCTCGGCGCAGATGGGATACAGACGCATCGCCGCACAGCAAAGCCGGCGATCGCGCTTATCTTTTCCACGGAGTCTTGCCATGTCCGCCACCCCTCGCCCCGCTTATGTGTACCGCCCGATGACTGTCGCCGACCTGCCGGCGGCCCACGCCCTGTCGGTGCAATTGAAGTGGCCCCATCGCCTGGAGGACTGGGCGATGTTGCAGCGGGTCAGCCAGGGCTTCGTGGTGGAAGACGGCGAGCGCCTGATCGGCAGCGCTTTCGCCTGCCTCCAGGGCGACTACGCCACCATCGGCCTGGTGATCGTCAGCAACGACTACCAGGGCCAGGGCATCGGCCGCGCCCTGATGGAAAAGGCCCTGCACGCCTGCGAGTCGCGCACGCCGATCCTCAACGCCACCCTGGCCGGCGCGCCGCTGTATGCCAGCCAGGGCTTCGTCGAGTTCGGCATGATCCAGCAGCATCAGGGCCAGGCGCGGGTGCCTGAGGTCGGCGCCCTGCCCGCCGGCGAAAGCTGCCGGCCGCTGCGCAAGGCCGACCGCCTGCGCCAACTGAGCCTGGCCAACGCCGGCAGCGGCCTGGACCGCCAGCAGGTACTGGAAGACCTGTTCGCGGTGGTCGAGCACGGCGTCGGCATCGAGCGCGATGGCCAGTTGCGCGCCTTCGCCCTGCTGCGGCCGTTCGGCCGTGGTCGCTGCATCGGCCCGGTGATTGCGGAAAACCCCGAGCAGGCCCGGCAGATGATCGCCAGCCTGCTGAGCAAGGTTCCCGATGCCTTCGTGCGCATCGATATTCCGGCCGACTGCGGCCTGGCCGACTGGCTGCAAAGCGCTGGCCTGAAACAGGTCGACCAGGTCGCGCAGATGGCCCGCGGCACTCCGCCCCGGGCGCTTGGCGGCGTTCGCCAGTTCGCCCTGGTGACCCAGGCCATCGGCTGATCCACAACGCCGCGGGCGCCCGCCGCGCGGCACCTTCCCCCCCCAGAGAGTTATCTGTATGTCCACACCCGCCGCTTTGCTGCTGGCAGGCGCCGACGGTCGCTTCGACGCCAGCCTGTTCACCCCCGCTGCCCTGGGCAGCCACGACCCTTTCGGCGCCGATCGGCTGGTCGCCTACACCGGCAGCGACGGGATTGCCGCCGGTGTCGTGCGCACCAGCGCAAGTTTTGCCATCGAGGATTTCCCCCACATCGAAATGCTCGTGGTGCACGCCGGCAAGGTGCTGCTCTACAGCGCCGGACCGTCTGGGGAACCGGCCCTGGAACTGGCCCCGGGCGCCAGCGCGGTGATCGGCCGCGGCAGCACCTTCAAGCTCGAGGCCGAACCCGGCACGCTCTGGGCCTTCTGCGCAGTGAAACGCGCTGCCGCGGGCGCCGAACCGGGCCTGACGCTGCTTGACCCGCGGGCCATGCTCTCGCCTTCGGCGGCCCCCGAGCCGCAGATCCTGATCGGCCCGGAACCGCAATGCCGCTCGCGCAACGCCTTCGAGGACGACGCCTGCGACCTGCGGATCGGTGTCTGGGACTCCACGCCTTACCGCCGCCATGGCCGGCCCCACAAGCTCCATGAGCTGATGCACCTGGTGGAAGGCAGCGTGACCCTCGAGGGCGCGGATGGCAGCCGACTGACCGCCGGCCCCGGCGCTACGCTGTTCGTTGCCCAGGGCACGCCCTGCGCGTGGCACAGCACGGCCTATGTGCGCAAGTTCTATGCGGTGAAGTAACGCCCGGCACAAACGACAACGGCGCCCAAGGGCGCCGTTGTCATATCGGGCGAAAATCGCCCTGCGACTCAATCATCATCGTCGTCATGGTCGCGACGATAGCGCCCATCCTTGTCCCGCCGGTCGTAGCGGCGGTCGTAACGGTCGTCGTCATGATCGCGGTCGCGGTAGTAGTCGCGGTCATAACGACTGTGGTCGCGCCAGCCGTCATGGTCGCGATCGTAGCGCCGGCCGTCGTCCCAATGGGGGTAGCAGCCACCCAGCAGCAGCGTGGAGCAAAGGGTCAGGGTGAGTGTCGCGAGTCGCTTCATGGGAAGTGTCCTAGAACCTGGGTCAGAACGATGGGTTGGCAAAGCTGCCCGGCAACGCAGCAGGCCCTGTGCGAACCGGCGGCGCCGGCGCCTGCAACCACCCATGTGACTGTAAAACCAGAGATTTATTCGATCCTGGCAAGGCATTGGCGGACCGACGGTCATGTCTTGTCCCATGCGAACGGTCACGCCTGCTCAATGGGAATTCCTGTCCCACAGCCAGTTCCACAGCCCCGGCAACCGCACCGGTTGCTCGCTGTTGCTGACGGTACGGGCCATGACCGCCCGTTGCAGCGCCGCGGTATCGTCGTAGAACGGCTTGGGCGCGGTCCGAAGGCCGGTGGCCTGGGCGCTGTCGAGCAGGATCTGCAGGTATTCCCGGGTATGCCGGGCGGTGTAGCGATTGAGGTCGTGGAAGGTCACCACCACCGGGATCGCTCCATCCACCGTCGGCAGCTGGCCCAGGGCAATGCGTTCGCGCACCTCCGACAGCTGGCGCAGCATGTTGGCCCTGCGCCGTGGGCTGGCGTTGAAACCCCAGACCTTGCCGTCGTTGGCGCTGAGGTCGGTCAGCAGCACATGCAGGCCATGCCGTTGGTAGGCGGCGAAGGTGCGCTTGTCGTAGTTCCAGAATGGCGGGCGCACCAGGCTCGGCGGCACGCCGGTGATCAGCGCGATATCGGCGCTGCCGTCGTTCAGGGACGTCTCCAGCTCCTGTGGGTCGAGCGAGCGATGGTTGGTGTGCCTCGGCGTGGCGGTATGAAAGCCCAGCACATGGCCCTCGGCGTGCTCGCGGGCCATTATCCGCCGCCCTATGTCGCTGCCGCCGGCCCGCGAGGCGCGGGTCTGGACGAAGAACACCGCCTTGATCGCCGGCTGCAGCGGGTTGTCGAGCAGGTCGTCGAGCACCCGTTCGGTCGGGTTGTAGAAGCTGGAAGCGCTGGGGCCGTCGTCGAAGGTCAGCAGAAAGCGGATTGGCGCCTGGGCGCGCAGGCGTTGTTCGGTCTGCGCGGTCATTTCGATGGGGGCAGCGATGCAACCGGCCAGGCCGGCGGCGAGTAGCACTGCGCAGAGAACCTTGAAGCCTCGTTTCATGTTTTGCCCTGTGTCGGACCGTTGCGGTCGTCACCTCAATGGCAAAAATCCTTCGCCCATGGATCCCTCGCCCGGCCTGCGCGCAGCGCCGGGCACAGCTTGGAGGGGCAACCAGGGTTTTGGTTCCGGCGCACCCGGTTTCAGGCCGCCGAGACGCTCATGCCGCAGCGCTTTCGCACGGCCGCTGCCAGGCGCGCTGCAGCAGTTCGATCACCTCCTCGTCCGAGGTCTGGGCAAAGTCCGCATAGCCGTTGCCGATCGACACGAACCACAGCGGTGTGATCGGGCAGATCAGCTCGTCGACCTCGAAACTCAGGGTGTCCACGGTTTCCTGCGGCGCCAGGGGCACGGCCACCACTATCCGCGCCGGGTGCTGCAGGCGCGTGGCCTGTACCGCGGCGTGCATCGAGGCACCAGTGGCCAGCCCGTCGTCCACCAGGATCACCACCTGGCCACGCAGGTCGGGCACGGCCCGGTCGCCGCGGTAGACCCGCTCGCGGCGCTGCAACTCCTGGGTTTCCCGTACGGTCACCGCTTGCAGCGCGGCATCACCGAGGTGATGGCCGCTCAGGACGTCCTGATTGAGGATACGAATGCCGCCGCTGGCGATGGCGCCCATCGCCAGTTCTTCATGGCCGGGCACGCCGAGCTTGCGCACCAGCATCAGGTCCAGCCGCACCTCCAGGGCCCGGGCGATTTCCCAGGCCACCGGCACCCCGCCCCGGGGCAACGCCAGCACGATCACCTCGGGCCGGCGACTGTATTTCTGCAACGGCGCAACCAGCCCTTGCCCGGCGGCCTGGCGGTTGCGCAGGGTCATCTGCAATGACGGATATTCGCTCATGTCTCACCTCCCAAGGCGCCCGGCTACAGCGCCAGCAGGCTGCAGGGCACCTGATACAGCGCGTGCTCGGTGGTGCTGCCCACCAGTTTCTCCAGGCCCTCGCGATGCACGCGGCCCATGACCAGCACGTCGGCCTGGTTCTCGGTGACGAAATTGGCCAGGACCGTAACCGGCTGTCCGAGGATGAAATGCCGCCGCTCCTCGGGCACGCCGTAGCGCTCGGCGAGTTCGAGGAAGGCTTTTTCCAGGGTGACCCGCAGTTCCCGGGTCAGGTCCGCCAGCACCAGGCCACCGCCCCCGGCATCGCCCAGGTAGACCGACGACACGTCATAGGCGTGCAACAGGTGCAGCTCGGCATTGCATTGCAGGGCCAGGCTGTTGGCTTCATGGATGATCCGGTCGTTGAGTCCGTTGTGCTGGTACTCCGGCCGCGACGGGTCGACCGCCGCCACCACCATCTGCGGCAAGGTATGGCCGTGGCGACCCATCAGGTACAGCGGTACCGGGCACCGGCGCAGCAGGTGCCAGTCCATCGGCGTGAGAAAGGCGCGTTTGAGCGCCGGTTCGTGCTGCACGTCCTTGATCAGCAGGTCGGGCTGGATTTCCGCGACGTGCTGCAGGATTTCCTCCAGCAGGTCGTCGGCCCAGGTCACCTCGCCGTTGACCGTGACGCCATGGCCACGCAGCCGATGCACTTCCTCCTGCAACCAGTTCTGATGTTCCAGGCGATAACGTTCGCGCGCCTCATTGCGCACGTTGTGCTCGAACAGGGAAAGAATCGACGCCGGTTTCAGCAAGGCCGCGATATGCAGGGTCGCGCCGCTGGCCTTGGCCAGGGCGGCTGCACGCGGGATCGCGGGGGATTGGCGCATTGCCGGGTCGATGACCAGCAACAAGCGTTGGTACTGGCTCATGGCGCACCTCCAGATAGGCTGGACGCCCACGCCGGCCACCGGCGCCTCTTTATAAACGCCGGTGCGTCAACGCCGGATCGAGCGCCAGCATGACTTCAGACTGCTCACTGACAATGCGCCCGTCGCGGCGTTACGGCAAGTGCGTCCAGCGTCGGTGCAGACCACGGGCCAGGCTGTCCAGGGCAAAGCCCAGGGCGCCGATCAGCAGGACCATGGCCATCAGTTCCGAATAGGCCAGGCGGTCGCGGGTATCGAGGATGAAATAGCCCAGGCCGGCGCTGACGCCGAGCATTTCGCAGGGCACCAGGACGATCCACAAAATGCCGATGGCCAGGCGCACGCCGGTCAGCACATGGCCCAGCACCCCGGGCAGGATCACCTTGCGCAGGGTTTCCCAACGAGTGGCGCTGAGGCTGCGGCTCAGTTGCAGCCAGCGCGGGTCGAGCTGGCGCACCCCGGCCGCAGTGTTGAGCAGGATCGGCCAGACCGCGGCGAAGGCCAGCAGGAAGTAGATCGGCTGGTCCCCTACCCCCATCAGCATCACCACCACCGGCATCCACGACAGCGGCGAGATCATCCGCAGGAACTGGAACGCCGGGGTGGTGGCCGCCTCCAGGTGACGGTAGCTGCCAATCAGCAGGCCCAGGGGCACGCCGACCAGCAAGGCCAGGGCCAGGCCGACCAGGATGCGCTTGAGGCTGACCAGCACATGCTCGTACAGTTCGGCGCGGCCCAGCAGTTCCAGCAGGCTGGCCAGGGTCGCCGCCGGCGAAAAGCGCGCCGCCAGCCCGTCGGCACTGCCGAACAGGCGCACGCCCAGCCACCACAACAGCAGCAGGCACAGCAGCCCGCCCACGCCCAGCAGCCAAGGCAGGTTCAATGCGGATCGCTTGGCCATCAGAGGCTGAACTCCTCGCTGCGTTCGAAGCGGTCGGGCAAGCCGAATGCCTTGAGCCCGCCGACCGACGCGATGGCATTGCGCACGAAGCGGTCGTCCACCAGGTCGCGGGCGGTGTGCTGCGGATCGAGGCTGGCCAGGAAACCCTTGTCGCCTTCGATCAGGGTGTCCTTGAGGCGCTTGACCAGTTCCTCGGTGTAGCCGGGGAACGGGTACGGCTGAAAGTCGATGCGCTGCTCGTCCCACTGCGCATGCTGGATCGCGCCGTCGGCCAGGTATTGCTGGCGCTCGCCGGTACTCGGCGCCAGCACCCGGCTCAACACCTGCGGCGCATGCGGGGTGTAGCGGTTGGCGCCGTCCCGGGACAGCAGCCGGGCCGCCTCGGCGCGGTTGTCGCGGGTCCACAGCTGCGCCTTGACGATGGCGTTGACCACCTTCTGCGACCATTCGGGGCGATTGTTCAGGTCCTGCTCGTGCATGAACACCACGCAGCAGGCGTGATTGCGCCAGATATCCCCGGTAAAGCGCTGCACCCGGCCGACCTTGAGTTCCTCGGCCAGGGCATTGAACGGCTCGGCGACTATGTAGCCGGCGATGCGCTTGCTGGCCAGGGCCGGCGGCATGTCCGACGGCGGCAGCACCAGCAGGTTGACCTCGTTGGCCGCCAGCAGGCTGCTGACCGGCCGGCTCACCGGGGTCAGGCCGTTGTCGCGCAGCAGTTGCTGCACCACCACGTTGTGGATCGAGTACCAGAACGGAATCGCCAGCGCCTGCCCGCCCAGTTGCCGGACCTCGGTAATGCCCGGCGCCACCGTCAGGCCGGAGCCGCCGACGTGGTTCCAGGCCACCACCTTGGCCGGCACCTTGCTGCCGTAACGAGCCCAGACAGTCATTGGCGACAGCAGGTGGATCACATTGACCTGCCCGGAAATGAATGCCTCGATCACCTGCGCCCAGCTACGCAACAGCACCGGGCGCTCGGAGCGGATGCCCTCGGCCTCGAACAGGCCGTTGTTATGGGCCACCAGCAAGGGCGTAGCGTCGGTGATCGGCAGGTAGCCGATGCGCACCGGCGCGTCCGGCTCCGCGGCGGCGCGGGCCTGCAGGCTATTGAGTAGCGGCAAGGCGCCGCCGGCGGTGAGCAAGGCGCTGAGTTTGAGAAAGTCGCGACGGCTGTGGGTGAAGTCATCCAGGCACATGGTGTATCTCCGACAATTCGGGCAAGGGGTTGAACCGGCCATCACCGCCTCTTCCGTAGGCGCGAAGCTTGCTCGCGAAGGACCTCAACGCTGACGGGGTGACTGGGACCCTGCGCCGCACTGAGGTTTTTATCGCGAGCAAGCTTCGCTCCTACAGAGGCAGAGGCTCGGCTAAGGCTTGGGGCTGTGCAGCGCGGCTCGCCCGCCGAAGGGTTTTGAGAATCTCGATACGCAGGGTGCCCAGTTCTTCCACCAGCTCGGCACGCGGCTGAGGCAGGTCGATGCGCCACTCGCCGAGGGTCCGCGCCGGGCTGTTACCCAGTAGCAGAATTCGCTCGGAAAGCAGCAGGGCTTCGTCGATGTCGTGGGTGATCAACAGCGCCGCGGTGCGGTGCTCGGCAATCACCTTGAGCAGCAGTTGCTGCATGTCGGCGCGGGTCACTTCGTCCAGCGCGCCGAAGGGTTCGTCGAGCAACAGCACCTGCGGCTGGCGCGCCAGGCAACGGGCTAGCGCGGTGCGCTGGGCCATGCCGCCGGACAGCTGCGCCGGGTAGTGACCGCGGGCATGCTGCAGGCCGACCTCGGCAATTGCCTGGTCGACCCGCGCCTGGCGTTGCTGGGCGTCCAGCGCCGGCTGGCGGGCGAAGTCGAGGCCGAAGGCGACGTTGTGTTCCAGGTTCAGCCAGGGCAGCAGGCTGGGGTCCTGGAAAGCCACGGCCACCCGTGGATGCGGGCCGTCCAGCGCCTGGCCCAGCAGGCTGACGCTGCCGCCGCAGGAAGCCTGCAAGCCGGCCAGGACCCGCAACAGGCTGGACTTGCCGACGCCGCTGGGACCGAGAATCGACACCACCTCCCCCGGCTGCAAGCGCAGGTCGAAGCCTTCCAGCACCGCTTGCCAGCCGTGTTCGCCGGGGTAGCCGAGGCTGATCTGCCGGGCTTCGAGCAAGGCCGCGCTCATGCCGCCGCGTCCCGGGCCTGGCGTTGCAACTCGGCGCGTAACTGCACCAGGCTCGGCGTGACGATCGGCACGAAGGCCGACTCGCGCCAGCGCCGGGCAAAGCCGCTGCCATGCTCGCTCAGGTAGGCCTTGCCGCCACTGGCCTGCAACTCCAGCTGCACGGCATTGGCAGCGGCTTCGGCCAGGGCGATGCGCAACCGGAACAGCGCCGCTGGCTGGGTCAGGAAACGTCCCTCCAGCAGGCCGCGCTTAAGCTGGTCGACGTGTTCTTCCAACTGCTGGCGCTGGTCTTCGAAAGGCTCGCGCAGGATCGAGCGACCGCTGTGCAGATGGGTTTGCACTTCATCCAGCGCGCGCCGTGCCAGGCCGATGGCCATGCCGCATTGCAGGCCGAGAAACGCCGGGCGTACCGCCGGCAGAAAGGCCTTGGCGTCCTCGTGCAGCAACCAGTCGTGACCCACCTCGACCTGTTGCAGCTCCAGCGCCGCGGTGTTGCTCGACTGCAAGCCCATCAACTGCAAGTCCTCGGAGCGTTGCAGGCCAGCCAGGGCCGCGGGGATCGCCAGGACAAAGGGTGCGCCACCCTGCTCATGTCCGATGGCCGCGGCCACCACAAAACCGCTCTTGCGCAGATTGGTGACCCAGTGCAGGCGCCCGTTCAGGCACCAGCCGCCGGCCCGTGGCAACGCGCGGACTTGCAGGGCCTCGATGCCCGAAAGGAACTTCATGGCGTTCGACAATCCGGTGGCCCCCGCCAGTTCGCCGCTGAGCAAGTCCGGCAACAGACGCTCGCGCAAGGCCGCGTTGGGGCTGTGCAGCAGGTATTCGATAAAGGCCCGTTGGCCCCAGAACACAAAGGCCGCCGCCAGGGAATGGCTGGCCACCGCGGCCACCGCTTCCACGGCAGCGCCCAGGTCGCCGTCGCTACCGCCCTGCCCGGCCGGAATACCGATGCGCAGCACCTGGGCCTCGGCCAGTCGCGCCAGCACCTGCTGTGGGTCGCAGTGGCCCAGATCCAGGGCCTGGGCCTCGGCGTCCAGCCATTGACTCAATGCGGGGTCGAGCATGTGGTTTTCTCCTTTTCTACGCGGCAGCGACCCAGCGGCCGTGCCTTGAATCCAGCCGCTGCATCATTGCTGCGGCGCTTGCCAGCGGTACTTGGCCAGTTCCGGGTTCAGCGGCGTGCGGGCGAACACGTTGGCGAAGTTGCACAGGGTCGCCAGGCTCACCCCGAGAATCACCTCCAGGGCATTGCCCTCGCTGTAGCCGGCGGCCTTGAGCGCTGCGAACGTCGGCTCGCTGACGTTACCGCGGGTGGCGATCACCTCGGCGGCAAAGGCGGCCAGCGCCTGCAATTTTTCCTCCGGCAAAGGGCTGCGTTCACGCAACGCGCTGATCACCGCGTCTGGCAGTTTGGCCTTGTTCTGTGCCACCGCAGTGTGCCCGGCCACGCAGAAATCGCAACCGTGGGTGGTGGCCGCCACCAGCTGCACCACTTCCCGTTCGGCCAGGCTCAGCTCGGCCTTGCCATTGAGCGCCGATACCGTAACGTAGGTCTCCAGCGCCGCCGGGGCATTGGCCAGGATGCCCAGCAGATTGGGGATGAAGCCCGAGTTGTTCTGGGCGTTCTGCAAAAACGGCCGGGCCGCTTCGGGGGCGCTTTGCAGGCTGTGTAGAGTGATGCGCGGCATGCGGTGGACTCCTGTTGTGTAGGTGTCCGGCCAGTCTGTTGGTTATAAAAATTTCGATCCATATTCTAAAGTAGCGATTACTTGCTCCTGAGTGTTTCCCTTAGATGATTTCGTCCAGCCCACTGGTTGATTGGTTATTAGAAAGCCTCGAACTCGACGCCAGCCTGTTCCATGTCGGCCGCTACTGCGGCGGCTGGCATGCCAGCACCCACGGCCTGGCCCGGGCCAGCTTCCACCTGATCGTGCAAGGCCATTGCTGGCTGCATATCGAGGGCCAGGAGCAGGCCCAGCGCCTGGATGCCGGGGACGCGCTGTTCCTGCTGCGCGACCTGGACTATCGCCTGTCCAGCGCCGAACAGCGTAGTACCGCCCATGAACTGCCACGCAGGGCCATGCAGGCGCTCGACGCCAGCGCCGAGGATGGCGTGGGGTTGGTCTGCGGTTTCTTTCACTTCAAGTCCGGGTTGTCGTCGCTGATCATCGACGGCCTGCCGGACTGGATCGTACTGCGCGCCGGCGACCCGTCCCTGAGCGCGGCCCGGGCCCTGTTCGAGCTGATCCTGGAAGAGTGCCAGCGCACGCCCGCGCCCTCCTCGGCGCTGCTGGAGCGCCTGAGCCATCTGCTGTTCCTCTATGTGTTACGCCAGCAGGTGGCCGACAACCAAGGGCTCGGTGGGCTGGTGGCGCTGGCCCGGCACCCGGCCTTCGCCACGCTGCTGGAACAGCTGATCGAACACCCCGAACAGCCCTGGCCCCTGGAAAGCATGGCGGCCTGCACCGGACTGTCGCGCTCGGCCTTCTTCAAGCGCTTCAACGAACTGGCCGGGCAGTCCCCGGGCCAGGTCCTGCTGGCGCTGCGCATGCGCCACGCCTGCCAGTTGCTCAAGGCCAACCACACCGTGGAACAGACCGGCGCGGCGGTGGGTTATCAATCGGTGGCGGCCTTTACCCGGGCCTTCGCCAAGGCCGTGGGCGTACAGCCGGGGGCTTATCGCCGCCAGCACGAAGGACGCTGAAGGTACCGGGGCCGATGGTCGGCCCCCGGCAAGGCTTCACTGGCTCAGGGCCTGGGTAAAGGAGGTATCGACAACAGTCGCGGTGGCCAAGGGCGTCGGCAGCGCCTTGACCTTGAACAGGAAGTCCGCGGTGCTCTGCAGGTCGGCGGCGGCCTGCGGGTCCACCGGGCCGACGCTCATGTGCGCCTGGCGCAACCAATGGCGCGAAACGTTCGGGTCGAGGTTGGCCTTTTTCGCCCACAGGTCGGCGTACTGGTCGGTGTGGCTGTCGACCCAGACACGAGCCTGTTTCAGGCGGCCGAGGAAATCGGCGATGGCGGCGCGCTTGCCGTCGGTGGCCGGGGTCGAGGCGGCTTGCCACCCTCGCCGGTGCCCCTGTGGCAGGGTTCGGCGAGCGTGGCAAGCGAGGTGCAGGGTCGGGATCGAAGGCCTCAGAGCTTGGCGATCGACACTTCGGTGGATTTGACGAAGGCAATGACCTCGCTGCCGACCTTCAATTCCAGGTCGCGCACCGAGCGCGTGGTGATCACCGAAGTGACGATGCCCGAGGCGGTCTGCACATCGATTTCCGAGACCACCTGGCCTTCATGAATCTCCTTGATGATGCCCTTGAACTGATTGCGAACGTTGATTGCCTTGATGGTCATGGTGGGCCTTCCTGTCTGGGGTGGGCACTGGCGCATCGCCGTGCAGGCTTCTGAGGTGCCCTGTGTCTTCAGACACTAAAAGGAATAAATAGAATTTATTTTATTCCTTAAATGAATATAAAAGATTCTTGCTCGTTCTCCGTCACCTTGACCGGCAACCGCGCCTTTGCTTCTCTGGGTCCTTGCTAACCCTTTCAGGAGATTGTCATGCGAACACTCGATCTGGCGGGCGTGCCCGTCCCGGTGATTGGCCAGGGTACCTGGCGCATGGGCGAGGAGCGCCACCAGCGCAACGCCGAGATTGCCGCATTGCAGGCTGGTATCGAACGGGGCATGAGCCTGATCGATACCGCCGAGATGTACGCCGAGGGCGGCGCGGAGGAAGTGGTCGGCACCGCCATCACCGGCCAGCGCGACCGGGTGTTCCTGGTCAGCAAGGTGTACCCGCACAACGCCAGCCGCAAAGGCATTCCCCAAGCCTGCGAGCGCAGCCTGCGGCGCCTGGGTACCGACTACATCGATCTGTACCTGCTGCACTGGCGTGGCCAATACCCTCTTGAAGAAACGGTGGAGGCCTTCGAACGCCTGCGCGAAGACGGCAAGATCGGCCGCTGGGGCGTTTCCAACTTCGACCTCGATGACCTCGAGGAACTGGCGAGCCCGGCCTGCGCCACCAACCAGGTGCTGTACAACATCGAGGAACGCGGCATCGAATTCGACCTGCTGCCCGCCGCGCAACAACAGCGCTTGCCGCTCATGGCTTACTGCCCTATCGCCCAGGCCGGCAAGCTGCTGCGCCACCCCACACTGCAGCAGATCGCCGAACGCCACGGCGTGACCACGGCCCAGGTTTCCCTGGCCTGGGTCCTGCGCCAGGAAGGCGTGATCGCCATTCCCAAGGCGGTGCATCCCGAGCATGTCCGGCTGAACGCCGAGGCGGCCGGGTTGCGCTTGAACGACGAAGACCTGGCGGCCATCGACCAGGCCTTCCCCGCGCCACTGCGCAAGCAGCGACTGGCGGTGGTCTGAGCCTCTCGCGAGCGGCACCGCAGCGAAAAGAACCTGACACCCGTGCCAGGTTCTTTTCGTCGTCGACAAGGCTGGAAGCGGCGAAATACCAGCGACTTTAAGGATCGTCCTATCCCGGATTAAGGAGGGTTTATTTAGAGTGGGTCAATGAGATTAAAGACCTACCTCCATCAGATCAGTCCCGTATTTTCCAGTCCTGAAGCCGCCAGCAGGTTGCTGCGCCTTTTCGCGCTCATTCTTTTGGTTGGTATCCTCGGCGCCGTCTACAACTTCCTCAACTCCACCCTCAGCAACGACATTTCCCGGCGCCGCGGCTACATGAGCAGTGCCATCGCCGAAGCCCAGACCTTCTTCACCAGCCGCGAGGCCTTGCTGGAAAGCCTCAGCCTGTCCGCGGTACGCCGCTCCAAGCAGGCCCAGGCCCTGGTGTACCTGCCCTCCACCGAAGAACTGCACCTGCAACTGGGCGACCTCGATGACCCGTGGAGCATCTGGCTAAGTGTGCGCATGCGCGAATACTTCAAGGCCAAGCAGGTCAACCTGCTGTATGTGAGCCCCGGTCCCGAGGCCCGGGTCATGCGCCTCTACAGCAGCAACCCCACCTCCCCCAACCTGCCCAAGACCATCCTCTCCAAGCTTGAGGCGCTCAACCACGGGGAGCATCCGGACACCAACGAGCTGTGGCTCACCGACCCGTCCACGCAGACTTCGCAGCTGTACATTTTCACCCGGCTCGACGAGCGCACCAATGACTCCGGCTGGCTGGGCCTGGAAATGGATGGGCGGGAAGTGCTCAAGGCCCTCAGCGACCAGAGCGCCGGCGAGTTCATGATGTTCAACTCCGAAGGCGCGCTGCTGTTCACCAACACCCCGGCCGGGCGCCTGGGGCAGGCCCTGCAGCAACTGCAAGGCACCAACTTCTTCGGTTTCGTCGGCAGCCGCTGGTGGCCCGATCACCTGGTGATCCGCAAGCAACTGATGACCTCCGACTGGCAACTGGTCTACTCCTTCAGCCTGCAGTCCCTGCTGATCGCGCTCTGGCCCCAGCTGGCCGGCGCCCTGGTGTTCTGCCTGTTCAGCATCAGCCTGATCTGCCTGCTGACCCGCCGCATCGAGCACCGCTTCATCACTCCCGCGCTGAGCCGTATCCAGGCGCTGGTCGAGAGCGAGCTGTTCAGCCGCGACGTGATCCAGACCGCGCCCGTGGCCTTGTGCGTGCTGCGGCGTACCGATGGCCAGGTGGTCCTGGAAAACACCCTGGCGCAGCAGTGGCTGGGCGACGGCATCGAACGGGAAATACTCTGCGCCGGCTGGATCCAGCAAGCCTTCAAGAGCCACGAACCGAACCGCTTCGACTACTTCGAGACCGCCGACGGGCGCCACCTCTACCTGAGCTCCGCGCCCACCCGCTACAAGGGCGAAGACGTGTTGTTCTGCGCCTTCAGCGACATCAGCGCGCGCAAGCAGGTGGAAGCCGCGTTGGAAGAAGCCCGGCAGATGGCCGACGCGGCCAACGAAGCCAAGACCCTGTTCCTCGCCACCATGAGCCATGAAATACGCACGCCGCTGTATGGCGTGCTGGGCACCCTTGAGCTGCTCGCGCGCACCCGGCTGGATACCCAGCAGCGCGACTACCTGCGCGCCATCGAGTGTTCTTCCTCGACCCTGTTGCAGTTGATCTGCGATGTGCTGGACGTGTCCAAGATCGAAGCCGGGCAACTGGCCCTGGAGCTGAACGAGTTCTCGCCGCTGGACCTGGTCCACGAGCTGATCCAGGGCTATTCCGCCGCCGCATCGAACAAGGGCCTGCTGCTCTATTCCTGCGTGGACCCGCAAATCCCCGAGCGACTGATCGGCGACGTCACCCGCATCCGGCAGATCCTCAGCAACCTGCTCAACAACGCAGTGAAGTTCACCGACCTGGGGCGCATCGTGCTGCGGGTCAACCTGCTGAGCCGCGATGGCGAGCGCTCCAGCATCCTGTGGCAGGTTTCCGACACCGGCAAAGGCATTGCCCAGGATCATCAGCCGCTGATCTTCGAACCCTTCTATCAAACCGGCGGCAATACCAACGTGGTGGCGGGCACCGGCCTGGGCCTGCCTATCTGCCAGCGCCTCACGCAATTGATGAACGGCAGCCTGCGCATGGTCAGCGAACTGGGGCTGGGCAGCAGCTTCTCCCTCACCCTGCCCCTGGAAGCCGCGATCGATGGGCCGGTCACCCTGCCCGCCACGCAGTTGCTGCCGGAAACCATCTATGTGATGTCCAGCGTGCGGGAGCTGGCGGAGTCCATCGGCGGCTGGCTGCGCCAGTGGGGAGCCCGGGTCCAGCTGTGCCATCCCTCGAAGATCGCCCCGACCAGCGATTGCCTGCTGGTCGAGGTCCACCCCGGCGAACTGGAACAACGCCTGCAACCGGACTGGTCCGGTCCGCTGATCCTCGCAACCGGGACCGGCAACAACGAACCGCAGGTTCGTAGCGGGTGCTGGCACGTGAACCTGAACCACCTGCGCTCCTTTCACCAAGCGGTCAGCCAGGCCCAGGGGCTGTGGGTGGCCAAGGCCGAGAACCACAACGAACACTGGACGTTGAAACAACTGGACCTGAACGTGCTGGTGGCCGAAGACAACGTCATCAACCAGTTGATCCTCAGGGATCAGCTCGAAGAGCTGGGCTGCAGCGTGGAGCTCGCGTCGAACGGCGAGGAAGCCCTGTCGATGTGGAACCCCGAGCGGTTCGACCTGGTCCTCACTGACGTCAACATGCCCGTGATGAATGGCTATGAACTGGCCAAGGAGTTACGACGCCGTGGCTGTACGGTCCCGATCATCGGTGCCACGGCCAACGCGATGCGTGGAGAAGAAGAGCAATGTCTGGCGGCCGGAATGAACCATTGCCTGGTCAAACCTTTTGCATTACGCGCCCTGTTCAATTACCTAGCGCCCTATGAAAGAGCGAAGAATGAAGCCCTGTAGCATATTGATCGTTGAAGACCATCCCTTCCAGCACATGTACCTGCAGCATCTGTTCGGTGAGCTGGGCCCCTATTACCTGGAAGGCGCAAGGGATGGCGAAGAGGCGCTGGAACGCTTGAAATGGCGCAAGTTCGACCTGGTGCTCACCGACCTGTTGATGCCGGGAATGGATGGCGTGCAGTTCATCCAGGGACTGGCGGCCCTACACTCCAAGCCGGCGCTGGCAATCATGAGCTCGGCTTCGCGGCGCATGCTGATGAGTGCCAGCCTGGTTGCCAAGAACCTCGGGGTGAAAGTCATCGGCCTGATTTCGAAACCGGTGAACCTCGCTGCCCTGCAGACCCTGACCACCCAGCTGAGCATTTCGCAACCGAGCTCGCCGCGCCCCTTGCCGACCTCCATGCTCAGTCGGGCCGCGCTGGCCCAGGCCATCCAGGAAGAGCAGTTCGAGGCCTGGTTCCAACCCAAGAAATCGCTGTTCAACGGCCGCATCGTCGCCGCCGAAGCCCTGGTCCGCTGGATGCATCCGACACAGGGCATGCTGCTGCTCCCCGACACCTTCCTGCCCGCCCTCAAGTCCTTCGATCTCGAGGAGGAGCTGCTGTGGCTGGTCCTGCGCCAGGCGATCCAGGCCCAGGCCCGCTGGCGCCAACACGACTACGACATTCCGGTGTCGATCAACCTGCCGACCCATCTGCTCAACAGCCACGACCTGGCGGACCGCCTGTTCGACTTTGTCATGGAACATCAGGGCGTACCGGGGCAGATCTGTTTCGAACTCATGGAATGTTCGGTGCCCCAGGACATCAGTAACTTCTATGCCGGTGCCTGCCGCTTGCGCATCAAGGGCTTCGGCCTGTCCCAGGACGACTTCGGCAAGGGCTACAGCTCGTACATGAACCTGGTTTCCACCCCGTTCACCGAACTGAAGATCGATCGCGCCCTGGTCCAGGGATGCCATGCCAGCGAAGAACTGACCAAGGCCCTGACCAGCATCATTGCCCTGGGTCGCCAACTGGGCCTGACCGTGGTCGCCGAAGGCGTGGAAAGCGCCGAGGAGTTGGCGCTGTTGCGCAAGATCGACTGTAGCCAGGTGCAGGGGTTCCTGATCTCTCGCGCAGTCCCCTCCGAGCAGTTTCAACAGCTGCTGGTGAACGACGGTCCGGCCGCCAGTTATTGAACCGAGGACATCCCCCCTTCAGGATTACATGCCCCACATCACTGACAAGTCGTTGTTTAAAGGTAAAATCCTCAAGGCTTCGACTTTTTTATGCTTTCTTGGATACCAGTGATGAACCATCAGGACACGCTTCTCGAGAATCTGAAACAATACTCGACTCGCCTGAACAAGGGATTGTTGATTTTTCTCGGCTTGACCCTGCTGTTGATCGCCATCAGTTACTGGTCGTCGCACAAACTGCTAGAAGAACAACACGACAGGTTCAAGGCGCACTTTGCGCGGATGATGGAAGACATCCGCGAACATGAAGACTTCCTCCGCGGCGTGGCCGTACAAGGCACCCAGGTCCCCTTGCGCTCCAACGACTCGGGTTCGTACCTGAAAAGCGCCTTGCTCGAAGAGGGACCGCACAACTACCTGGGCCAGGAGTTCGCCTTTTCCACGCCCTTCAGCCTGTCGGTCAATCACCAGAGCGTCGAGCCTGATACCTTGGCCAGGCTGTCCGAGCTGGGAGAACACCTGACCGACTACTACAGTGCCTTCTGGTCCACTTCCCATTACCAGTCACCGCCGTTTTTTCTGTTCGATGTCAAGGACAGCTTCAATATCGGCATTCCGGCAGCCGGGCATTCACGAGACCCGCTCTGGAAAAACGACACCCCCAACAAGGCACTCCTCCTGCAAACACTCAAGCTGCTGCTGGCGAACGATTCGGCACGGGCCGATGGCGTGGTCGATTGGGAGCCCCTAGTCCCGCATCAGGCCAATGTGGCCCCCGTCCGGCTACTGGCCTATGTCAACGCCCATCTCGGGCCGCAAGGGTCAGGCATCCAGGACGCTGGCAACCAGGTCGGTATTGCGTCGCTGTTGAGCATGGACCTGGTCAATGACATCAAGCGCCTCATGCCGTGGTCGACCTATGACCATGTCACCCTGATCGCCCCCTCCGGAAAGGTGCTGAGCGGTTCGCTGCAACCGGGTGACGTGTTGCAGGACGGGCTGAACATCACCGGCGACGGCATGGTCTTCAAAGTCTCGAGCAACTCCGCCGAGCCCTGGACCGCCCTCTACACCATCGGTTTCAAGAGCTACTTCAACTACACGCTATGGCCCTTGCCGGTCTTGCTGGCCCTGCTGATCAGCGGCATTGGCTGTGGCTGGCTGGTCAGTCGCCGGTATCAGTCGCGTATCGTCAAACCGGTCTACGAGGCTTATCAACGTACTGCCGAAAGCGAGGCCTTCAGCCGGGCCGTGATCGATAGCGCGCCCACCGGCCTGTGTGTGGTGCGTCGCTCGGACTTCAAGGTCCTGCTGGAGAACCGCAAAGCCCAGCAGTGGCAAGGCAGCACAAAACTGCGGATGGTCCTGGAGAGCTGGCAGGACCTGTCCGTCGCCGGCGAGACCCGGCTGGACATTGACGGTACCCACCTGCAGGTAGGGTTCGTGCCCACCCGTTACCAGGGCGAGGATGCCGTGCTCTGTGCCTTCCACGACGTGACCAGCCACATCGAGGGCGCGGTCATGCTGGAACAGGCGCGACGCTCCGCCGATGCGGCGAGCGAAGCCAAGACGCTGTTCCTCGCCACCATGAGCCACGAAATACGCACCCCGCTCTACGGCGTGCTGGGCAGCCTGGAACTGCTCGGGCTGACGCGCCTGGATGCGCGGCAGCGCGAACACCTGCAAACCATCCAGCGCTCCTCGAGCACCCTGTTCCAATTGATCAGCGATGTCCTGGACATTTCCAAGATCGAGTCCGGGCAGATGCCGATCGAGTCCCAGGCGTTCTGCCCGTTGCAGATGATCGAGGACACGCTGCATGCCTACAGCGTCTTCGCCGAAAACAAGGGCTTGCTGCTGTACACCTGTGTCGATGCGGCGTTGCCCGACCAGTTGCTGGGCGACCCGGTGCGGATCCGGCAGATCCTCAACAACCTGCTCAGCAATGCCATCAAGTTCACCGACACCGGGCGTGTCGTGCTACGGGTCAGGGTCCTGGAATCCGTGGATGGCCAGGCCAGCCTGGAATGGCAGGTCACCGACTCCGGCATCGGCATTTCGCCGGCGCAACAGGAACGGCTGTTCGATACCTTCTACCAGGTACGCGATGCTTCCAGCGAGGCCGGTGCCGGGCTCGGCCTGGCGATATGCCGCTGGTTGACGGAAATGATGGACGGCCAGATACGCGTGGTCAGCGAGCCCGGCCTGGGCAGCAGCTTCTCGCTGCGGCTGGGGCTGAAGGTCATGCCGGGCTCGCTGGAAGGCTGCGCAGACATCCTGCCAACCACCCAGGCGGTGTATGTGCGGGCTCCCGCCGTGGAGCTGACGCAGAGCACCTGCGACTGGCTGAATCGCCTCGGCGTGGTCGCCAAGCCATTGCCGGCCTTTGTCGAAGAGTCGCGCCAGGCCAACCTGCTGGTCGATGTTCTGCCCTCCGACAGCCTGCCCGCCTGGGCCGGCCCCCGGGTCCTGTGCGTCAGCGGCGAGCACCCGTCGGCACAGCCAAAGCCAGGCAGCAGCGTGGATGCCCATGATGTGCGAGCCATTGCCAGAGCCGTCTCCCTGACCCTGCATGGGAAAACCATTGCGCCCGCCGCGCCGGAATGCGACCTGAGCAACAGGCTCGGCCTGCATATCCTGGTGGCCGAGGACAACGCGATCAATCAGGCGATCATCAAGGAGCAACTCGAAGCCCTGGGCTGCACGGTGACCGCCGCCTCCAATGGCGAAGAAGCCTTGCAGCTCTGGCAGCCGCAGGTGTTCGACCTGGTGCTGACCGATGTGAACATGCCGCTGCTCAACGGTTATGAACTGACCCGGGCCCTGCGTGAGCGCGACCGGGAAATTCCGATCGTCGGGGTCACGGCCAATGCCATGCGCGAAGAAGGCGCCCGCTGCATGGCTGTGGGCATGAATGCCTGGCTGGTCAAACCCTTGAGCCTGCAGACGCTGCACCACTACCTGTCGAATCTCTGCGCGAACGCGCCTGCCCAGGAACCGCAACCGATGATCGATGCAACGCCTCCCCCCGCGACCGGCGACACCATGATCGAGCTGTCCCCGAAAATGCGTGAGCTGTTCATTACCACCATGCGTCAGGATGTCCAGAGCGTGACCGACGCCCTCGACGCCCAGGATGCCAAGCGGCTCGCCGAGCGGCTGCACAGCGCCGCCGGCGCGTTGGGTGCCGTGCAGTTGAGCACGCTGGCGAAAAACTGCGCCGAACTGGAATCCCGGATACTGCAAAGCGCGATGACTTCTTCCGTGACCCTTGAGGTGAAAAGCCTGATACAAAGCTTGACGGATATTCTTAATGCACTTGAATGAGACGCGACAAGATTTGATGAACTCAATCCCTTACTCTTTCTCCTTACCAACCGGCGTATTACGAGTGGCTAGTCATGGAAAAATTTAAAGTAGTCATCGCCGACGATCACCCGATTGTTCTGCTCGGCGTTCGCGAGTTGATGGAACGAGAAAGCAACTTTGAAATAGTCGGCGAAGCCATCAGTTCACAGGGCTTGATCGAAATCCTCGAGCAACAACCGGTCGATATCGTCATTACCGATTACAACATGCCCGGGGATTCTCCCTACGGCGACGGCCTCAAGCTGGTCGAGTACCTAAAGCGCCACTTCCCGCGCCTGCAGGTACTGATCCTGACCATGATCTCCAACCAGTTGGTCCTCACGCGCCTGCATGAGCTGGGGGTGGTCGGGGTGATCCAGAAAAGCCAGCTGCACAATGAAATCCAAGTGGCGCTCAAGACCATCGTCGAAAGAGGTTCCTATCAGAGTATCGAACCTGCGCCGAGCTCGGTCATCGAGTCCAATGCAAGCATCGACGACCGGATTTCCATGCTCTCGCCCAAGGAGTTTGAAATCTTGCGGCTGTTCGTTTCCGGCAAGAGCGTCAGTGACATTGCCCGAAGCCAGAACCGCAGTTCGAAGACCATCAGCGCGCAGAAAATCTCCGCCATGCGCAAGCTGGAAGTCGAGAGCGACCAGGACCTGCTGACGTACTGCATCGGTCGCAACATCTTCAACTGACCCCGTCCCTTTCACCCAGCAAAGACAGAAGGCCCGGACGACGATGACCTGCGACGCCCCGTTCGATCTGCAACAGCTTCAAGGTGCCTGGGAACAGGTGGAGTACGAGGACAACGGGGTCAGCAACCCACCTGACGAACATGGCGCCCCGGGAGCCCTTACCCTGATCCAGGGGCAAGGGTTCCGCGTCGTGACGCTTGAGGGTGAGTTGTTGCTCGCGGGTAGTTTTACCCTCGATACCCGGACCACGCCGAAGTCCATTACCTGGGTCGATTCCATGGGCGCCGACACCGGCAAGCACTTGCCGGCCAGCTATCGACTGGAAGGCGATGAGTTCGTCTTCATCGCCGCGGACGAGGGCCAGCCCAGGCCCACCGAGTTCCGCACAGGGCCAGGTGAAACCCTGCGCCGGTTCATCCGCGTCTCACAGGACGGCACAGGCCTCGGCAGCCGCTGAGGTTCACTCAGTGGCGGGCATCCCGTCAGGCCCTGGCCCGCTGTATTTCCCGTCCCGCCAACTCGCCGATCGCCAGCAACGCTGCGCAATCCGCGCCATCCTGGGCCTGTACCGACATGCCTTGAATGATCGCCCCGATATACCGGGCCAGCGCCGCGGCCTGGGTATCGGCGCGCAGTTGCCCGTTGGCGATGCCCTGCTCGATATGCGTTTCAAAGGCCTTGAGGGTGTTGGCCCGCAAAGTGCTCACAAACTCACGAAGAGCATCGTTTTCCACCGCGCAGGTCAGGGTCGCGGTGGAGATCATGCAGCCCCGTGGTCGGCCAGGCAGGCTGTACTCATGAGCCGCCTCGCGTAGCAGGCGCAGAAAACCGTCCACCACGTCCGCCTCCTCGCGCAGTGCCCGCTCGGCAAAGGCCCCGGTGCTGCGCTGGTAATGCACCAGCGCCTGCTGGTAAAGCTCGGCCTTGGACCTGAACGCGGCATACAGGCTTTGCACCGTGATGCCCATGGCCGCCGACAACTCCGGCATCGAGGCGCCTTCATAACCCAGGCGCCAGAACACCTCGGCCGCAAGGGCCAGGACCTGGTCGCGATCAAAGGCAATCGGCCGTCCACGACGGCGCACCACGGCAGCAGGGTTATTTATCATAGTGATCACTATTGAAATTAGAACGAATGCCGGTTAAACATAACGAACATTGTGATTATAGAGGCTCCCTCCCATGGATCGAACCAGTAAAGGCCTGCTTGCCCTGGTCGCCACCCTCGGCGCTTCGCTGGCCAGCGCCGCCATGCCGGACGAGGAACTCGGCAGGCGCATGGACACGGCCATCGAACGGGCCATCGGCGAACAGCGGATCGTCGGCACCGTGGTGGTGGTGATGCGCGATGGCCAGGTGGTGTACCAGCGCGCCGCCGGTTTCGCCGACCGGGAAGCAGCCCGGCCCATGACCGGCGACACCATCCTGCGCCTGGCGTCCGTCACCAAGCCCATGGTGTCCGCAGTCGCCATGCGCCTGGTGGAACAGGGCACGCTGTCCCTGGACGATAGGGTCAGCCAATGGCTGCCGGACTTCCGCCCAAGGCTGGCCGATGGCACCCGACCGCCAATCACCCTCAAGCAGTTGCTGACCCACACCGCCGGCCTGAGCTACGGCTTTCTCGAGGCCGAGCACGGGGCATATCGCACGGCGGGGGTGTCGGATGGCCTGGCCGAACCGGGCATGAGCCTGGAAGACAACCTCAAACGCATTGCCAGCGTGCCCTTGAGTTATCCGCCGGGCACGCAGTGGCGCTATTCCATGGCCATCGACGTGCTGGGCGCCGTGCTGGAAAAGGCCAGCGGCAAAAGCCTGCCGGCCCTGACCGAGGAGTTGGTCACCAAGCCTTTGGCAATGAACGACACCGCGTTCTCGGTCAAGGACCCTGCCCGCCTCGGCGCGGTGTACCGCGATGATCGTCCGCGGCCGAGCCGGATGCGGGACGAGGCGGCGATCAGGGTCGGCGAAAGCACCACGCGGTTCTCCCTACAGCGGATCTTCGACCCGCGGTCCTATCCCTCCGGTGGCGCCGGCATGGCCGGTACCGCCATGGATGTGGCGCGTTTTCTCGACACCTTGCGCCAGGGTGGCGGCCTGCTGCTTTCCGCCCGCAGCGTGCAGGCGATGATGACCGACCAGGTCGGCGCCCAGGCCCAGACCCAGGGGCCGGGCTGGGGCTTCGGCTACGGCTGGGCGGTGCTGGACGATCCGGACCTGGCCGGTACCCCGCAATCCAGGGGCACCCTGCAATGGGGCGGCGCCTACGGCCACAGTTGGTTTGTCGACCCCCAGGCCAGGCTGACCGTGGTGGCGCTGACCAACACCGCCTTCGAGGGCATGTCGGGGGCCTTTACCCGGGAGATCCGCGACGCCGCCTACCCGGCGCCCTGAAGCACCTCACCGGTCGGGGCGTCGAGCGACCACCAGCCCGGCAGCAATTGCCGGACCCTGGGCTCGGCGAACCGGTCGTCGATCAGCATCACCACGCCACGGTCCTGCTGGCTGCGAATCACCCGGCCCGCAGCCTGCACCACCTTCTGCAGGCCGGGGTACAGGTAGGTGTAGTCGTAACCGGCGCCAAAAATCGCCGCCATGCGTTGTTTCAGTTGCTCGTTCACCGGGTTCAGCTGGGCCAGGCCGAGGGTGGCGATAAAGGCGCCGATCAAGCGCGAGCCCGGCAGGTCGATGCCCTCGCCGAATGCCCCGCCCAGCACGGCGAAACCCACTCCCTGGCCATCGGCGTCGAAGCGCTCGAGAAACGCCTGGCGTTGCCCCTCATCCATCCCGCGCGACTGTTGCCACAGAGGAATATCCGGGTGCCGTTGGGCCAGCAGGCTGGCCACCTGCTGCAAGTAATCGAAGCTGCTGAAGAACGCCAGGTAATTGCCGGGGCGCCGGCGGAACTGACCGGCGATCAGCTCGACGATGGGCGCCAGGGACGCCTGGCGATGGGCGAAGCGCGTGGAGATCCGGCTGACGATGTGCACATCCAGCTGCGCGGCACTGAACGGCGACTCGACATCCACCCACACCGTGGTTTCCGGCAGTCCCAGCAGGTCGCGGTAGTAATGCCAGGGATTGAGCGTCGCCGAGAACAGCACCGTACTGCGCGCCGCACTCAGCCGCGGCGCCAGGAAGCCCGCCGGCACCACGTTGCGCAGGTACAGCTCGGACAGGCTGCGCCGAGCATTGAGCTCACGCTTGCTGATATCGAACAGGAACTGCTCGTCGAACAGTTCGGCCACCCGGGCGAATTGCAGGGCATCGAAATAGAACCCTTGCAGCCGACTGTCCAGCCCTTGCGGGCGGTCGTTGAGGTAATCGCCGATCGCCGAGATACACAGCGACAACGCCTTGAGCAGCGAGGCCGGCGCCTGGTCATAGGCCTGGTACGGCCGCGACTGCTCCTTGTGCAGGGCATTCCATTCGCGGTTGAGCCGTTGCAGCGATTTCTTCAGCGGTTCCGGGGCGACCTGGCGCACGGCGTTCAACTGGTACTGGTCGAGGCTGGCGCTGTACATCGAGCGCCCGCGCTCCACCAGGTTATGGGCTTCGTCCACCAGCGCGGCGACCTTCCATTGGTTGGCCTGCGCCAGGCCGAACAGCAAGGCGCTGAAATCGAAGTAGTAGTTGTAGTCCGCCACCAGCAGATCGCTCCAGCGGGCCATTTCCTGGCTCAGGTAATACGGGCACAGCCCGTGCTCCAGGGCGATCTCGCGTACCGCCTGCTGGTCCAGCAGCGATAGCTGGCTCGCCGCCTGCCGCGCCGCCGGCAGACGGTCGTAGAAACCCTTGGCCAACGGGCAGGACTCGCCATGACAGGCCAGCTCCGGGTGCTCGCAGGCCTTGTCCCGGGCCACCAGTTCCAGCACCCGCAACGGCAGCCCGGGGCGGCGTTCGAACAGCACCTCGGCGGCGTCCAGCGCCAGTTTGCGTCCGGGGGTCTTGGCGGTGAGGAAGAACAGCTTGTCCAACTGCTGCCCCGGCATCGCCTTGAGCATGGGAAACACCGTGCCCAGGGTCTTGCCGATCCCGGTCGGCGCCTGGGCCATCAGGCAGCGCCCGGTGCTCACCGCCTTGTACACCGACTCGGCCAGGCTGCGCTGCCCCGGACGGAAGTCGGGATGGGGGAAACTCAGCGCCGCCATGGCCTGGTCGCGAGCGTGCCTGTGGGCCAGTTCCTGTTCGGCCCATTGCAGGAACTGGCTGCATTGCTGGTTGAAGAACTGCTCCAGGGCCTGGGCCTCGTGCTCTTCCACCAGCGACGTCTCACGCTCGCTGAGAATGTCGAAGTACACCAACGCCAAGCGGATGCTGCTCAGTTGCAATTGCTGGCACAGCAGCCAGCCATAGATCTTCGCCTGGGCCCAATGCAGCTGGCGATGGTTGGCCGGCATGCGCTCCAGGTCGCCGCGGTAGGTCTTGATCTCTTCCAGCAGGTTGGCGTCCGGGTCGTAGCCGTCCGCCCTGCCCTTGACCGTCAACGCGCCGAAGCTGCCTTCGAGGGACACCTCGCGCCGGTAGTTCGCGCTGCGCCGCGCCGCCACCGTGCGGTGGCCCTGGATGCCTTCCAGCGCGGTGGGCGACGGCGTGAAGCGCAGGTCGAGGTCGCCAACCTTGGCGGTGAATTCGCACAGCGCCCGTACCGCGATGCGGTAGTTCACGCGCCCTGCTCCGCCCATTGCACGTAGCAGACCGCCACCGGCATCTGGTGCTGCTGGCAGAACTCCAGCCAGCGCAGCTGGTTGTCCAGCAGGCGGTCGCCAGGGCCCTTGACCTCGATCATCCGGTAGGTTTTCTGCTGCGGCCAGAACTGGATCAGGTCCGGCATGCCGGCGCGGTTGGCCTTGATGTCCTGCAGCAGGCGGTCGAACCAGTGCTTGAGGTGCTCGGCCGGCAGGCAGGCCAGGGCCTGCTCCAGCAGCTCTTCGCTGAGGGCGCCCCAGAACACGAAGGGCGATTGCACGCCCCACTTGTCGAGGTAGCGCTGGCGGATGGTCTGCGCATAACGCCCGTCATCCAGCTCCGCCAGGCAGGCCTGGAACAGCTCGGCGCGACGGCTATGGAAGTCTTCGCTCAACAGGTCCGCCGGCCCGCGCTGGAACGGGTGGAAAAACGCCCCGGGCAGCGGCGCGAAAATCGCCGGCCAGCAGAGCAGCCCGAACAGCGAATTGATCAGGCTGTTCTCCACGTAGTGCACCGGCGCCTGCTCCTCGTGGAGATGGGCCTGCACATGGAATTCCACCGACAGCTCCGGATCGACACGCGGCAGGCTGAGGTCCAGGCGCAGCGTCGGCCGGGTGCCGCCACGCGGCGTGGCCGGGCCGCCAAGTTTGCGTCGCAGCCTGGGCAGCAGCCGCAGCAGTTGCTGCTGCTCCGCGGCGTTGTCCGGGGCCAGTGCCGCCTCCTCGGCCAGGGCCAGCGCCTGCGGGTAATCGCCGCTGCGCTCGAAGACGCGGATCAGCCGCGCTCTCGCCCCGGGATAAGCGCAGGCCTGATAGATGGCGGCCGCCAGCGGCCATTGTGCTAGCCGCTCACAATGCTGGCCCAGCAGGAACAGCAGCTTGGCCCGGCGCCGCTGCAACCAGGGATTGTCGCTGGCGAACGCCTGGATGCTCGCCAGCACCTCGTCCAGCGCCGCGCCGCTTTCGAAGCGCTGCCGGCAGTCCTCCAGGTACACGAAACCCTCGACGTCGACGCGGCTGCGCAGGGCCCGGGCGTCGTCGCGGAACTCGACCTTCTCGTAGGTGAAGATGCCCAGGTCGGCCAGCACGAACTCCGACCAGTCCTGATACAGGTTGCCGAAGAACATCAGGCGCAAGCGGTCGCACAGCGCCATGACCGTCAGGCTGCACACCCCGTCTTCCAGCCCCGGGCACCATCGGTCCAGGCTCCGGGGTTCGTCGAACAGCGGCGCCAGCGCCGCCAGCCAGTCCGACTTGCGGGCCTTCGGCTGCTCGATCGCCGCGCGAAAACCGTGGAGGATTTCCGCCTTCTGCAACAGGTTGAACAGCTCTTCCAGGGTCAGCGGCGCCTGTTCGTCGACCCAGCCCAGGCGCACCAGCGGCGCGACGGCCGCGCGGGTATCACCGATTTCTTCATAGACCAGCCGGGACATGCGAAAATGACAGCCCTTGCGCATGATCATGCGCACCAGCAGGGCCTGGGATGGCTGGGCCAACGCCGAGAAATCGGCGATGAAGCTACGCTCTTCAGGTGACAGCACATCGGCGTAGCGCAGCTCGAGCCACGCCAGCACCTGCTGGAAGTTGTGCAGGTAATAAAGAGGGTTTTCCAGAGGGTTGGAAGTCACAGGACAAGCGCGCCGCAAAGAGGTGGATACTGGTTATGCATACAGATAACAGCTGCAGACCTGCCCTGGCAAACACTATTGGATAAGTGGCGTTACAGGTTTTTTTACGGGGCCGCAGAACTTTCTTGCGGTTAATCACACCAAGGGCGGATAGCCATATAGTCGCGAGCCGCCAATCATGGGTGGACTCACAGAGATTCATGAAGAGAGGTTTGTCTATGAACGTCAAATACCTGGGCCTGCCGTTGGCCATCGTAACCTTCCTGGCACTGGGCGGTTGCGCCTCGCCGACCGTGGTGACCCTGCAGAACGGCACGCAATACCTGACCAAGGACATGCCTAACGCCAAGACCGCCGACGGGTTCTACGAATTCGAAGACATCGCCGGTAAGAAGATCCGCATCAAGGCGGCCGATGTCGCCACCGTCCGCCAAGAGGACTGACCGATCGAACCTGGTCGCCCTCAGGGCGACCAGGGTGCCGAATTCTGCCCCGGCACGCTGTTATCGCAGGAAATGTATCGCTGTTCCCCACGCTTCTGCAGCTCTCCACGCACCCGCTGGCAACGCTCGAATTCCCGGGCGGCCGCATTATCGATGCTGATATTGCCGGTGGCTTCAGGCTTTTTACCCTCCCCCAACGTCACGCTCGCCCAAGGCCGTTCCGCGTCGATATGAAAGCGGCTGCTCGGCTCGGGTTCTACTTGCTTGTCGGTGGCCGGCGCAGCGGCCGGTAGCTGGTCCGGGGTCACGCCGTAGCGCTTCAGGATCGACTGCTGAGGCAAGTCCTCGGCCATTACGCTGCCTGCTATCAGGACCAGCGCCAGACCGATGCCATACCTCTGGTTATCACTCACCTTGTGTTTCTCCCGCTGTTCACTGTTGCCGTTGAATGAGCATCGGCCGCTACCTGGGCAGCGGCCGCCTGCCTTGATAACGCACAGGCTCCTGCGGACTTTAATGGCCCTGGAACGCACACGCGCCATCGCCCCGCCTGGCGCTGAGTCGATGCTCTATCGAGCGCCGCGTCGCAGGTGGGCAGGTATTGGAGTCATTTCCAGGCTAGCGGGTCACCCTTCGGGCGAATCCCCTTGCTTTGGCGAGAAGAGCTGTCGAGGGAAAATCCGTGACCGCGCGAGGCAAAATCGCCACCTCGCGCGGTCAGTCCTCAGGCGATGGTGATACTCGCGCCGTCGAGGCTGTCCAGGCTCACCCCGACCAGGGTCACCGAGTCGCCGCCGAAGGTCAGCAGGGTATCGTTGCCCACGGTGCTGGCATGGGCACGGAAATCGTCGTTGGCGACGACGCCTTCGACGCCGAGGAACACCAGTTTGTCGCTGCTCTGGTAGCCCAGCACGCGATCCTGGCCGAAGTCGCCGCTGAACAGGAAGGTATTGCTGCCGCCACCCGCCTGCAGCAGGTCGTTGCCCGCGCCACCGACCAGCACATCGTTACCCTGGCCACCGATCAGATGGTCATCGCCGTCCAGGCCGAACAGCCAGTCGCCGCCAGCGTGGGCGGTCAGGGTATTGGCCGCTGCGTCGCCCTTCACCGAAGAGGCGTACTGGGTCAGGTTGCTCCCCGCCAGCAGGCCCTTGTCGGTGACGCTGTGGGTCACGTCGTCCTTCAACAGTCCCCAGAGGAACCCCGGCTCCTTGCTGGCGATCGCACCGATATCGCGGGTGATGCTGATGCCGCCATTGGCATCGCGCACATACAGGGTGCCGGCGCCGTCGTTGGCGAAGCTGAAGTTCTTCACCGACTGCTGCAGGTCCAGGGTGTTGTTGCCCTGCCCGCCCAGCAGGATGTTGTAGCCGCCGGCGTCGCGGAAGGTGTCGTTGCCGGCGCGGCCTTCCAGGTAGTCGTTGCCCTGGCCGCCCTGGATCAGGTCGTTGCTGTCGGTGCCGATGATGAAGGTGCTGCCCTTGTGGGTCTCGGCATTGCGGTTGAGGTCCTGGACCCAGGTGGTGGCCCGGGCCGGGTCCGACAGGTTGGCGACGATGATGGTCGAGTCCTTGCTCGTCAGGTCGTAGAACTTCGACTCGAGGATCCGCGTCATGCCGTCGCCGTAGCCGGTGGGCAGGTGCGACAGCCAGGTCGGAATATTCAGGATGGAAAACGGCAGAACGTTCCAGGCCGCCGAGGCGTAATGATCGTTGAAGCTGACGATGTTGTTGGTCGCCGATTCCTGCGCCGTGTCGTGCACGCCGAGGGACGCCAGGTTGAACGAAGAGCCGTCGAGGGCGCGGAACACCGGGTCGTTTTCGTAGCCGATGTTCAACACCTTGTCTCCCGCGCTCTGGGTCGGCGAGGCGTAGGCGACGTAGCTGGCATCCTGGTAGAACCCCGACCAGTGATCGCCACTCAGATCCGCCAGGCTGTTGACCGCCAGGCCGCCGAGGCTATGGCCGCTGACCAGGATGTCCTTGCCCGTCAGGCCGTTGGCCTGGGCGAAGGCCGCGACATCGGCGAGCAGCTTGCCGAAGGCTTCGCCGGCGTAGTTCTTGGCATAGTCCTTGGGCCCGAGCGCCGCCATCAGGTCGTTGATCACATCGCCGATGGAGTCGCCGATCACCGATTCACGGGGGCCGCTGGTGCCGCGAAAGGCAATGCCGATGGAAATCAGGTGGCCCTGGTCGTCGTACTTGCCGAGCACTTCGGCCTGGGCGGTGGTGTAGCCGGCCTTTTCCCCGTAGTAGGTGCCCCTGAAGTCGGTCTTGCCGTCGTAGCCCAGCTGGGAAGCGCCAATCGGTGTCCAGCCGGCCTTTTGCACCGCCTCCAGCGCGGCCTTCTCCGAGTCGGGGTTCCACGGCACGCCCGGAATCACCCCTTGCGAATCGCTGCTGCCGATCAGCGCCGTCACCAGGGTCGCCGGCAAGCCGAGGCCGAAACCATACTGCTGATAACCGGCGGAAAAGCCGTTGTCGAGGTTGTGGTAGGAATACAGCGTGATCGCCAGCGCATCGGAAAACAGCGCCTTTGAGTCTTCTGTGCCGAGGTTTTTGTAGTCATACACACCCATGGTATTGCCTCTCTTTGTTGTTGAATTTTATTCGAGATAGCTCACGCGGACGGGACGCCCTCAACAGACGCCCCGCCCTTAGTGCAATGCCTTTTGCTGCTCTTATCTAGGCGAAGACGATCCCCCCTGCGGAAAGGCTGTCCGGCGCGACCCCGACCAGCGTCACGGCGTAGTCGCCGACGCTGAGCAAGGTGTCCTGGCCGTTCTGTGACAGGTGCTGCGTGTAGTCGTAGCCCTGCCCCGCGCCCGCCACGCCCATGAACACCAGCTTGTCGCTGCCCTGGTAGCCATGGATCGCGTCGAAGCCGAAGGCGCCGCTGAACAGGAAGGTGTTGGCCCCGCCGCCACTGGAGTACATGACATCGTTGCCGGCGCCGCCGACAAAGGTCACGTCGCTCTTGTCGCTGCGCAGCACATCGTCGCCTCCGTGCCCGAACAACCAGTCGCCATCGACGCTGGCCACCAGCGCATTGCCGTAGGCATCGCCATTGAGCGAATGGTTGTAGTGGGTCAGCTGGTTGCCGGCCAGCAGGCCCTGGTCGGTCACGCTGTGGGTCACGTCCTTGCTGAACAGGCCCCAGGCGAAACCCGGCTCCTTGCTCACCAGCGCGCCGATGTCGCGGGTCATGCTGATGCCGCCATAGGCATCGCGCACGTACAGGCTGCCGTCGCCATCGTTGACCACGCTGAACTTGCCCAGCGACTGCTGCAGGTCGAAGACGTTATGCCCCTTGCCGCCCAGCAGGATGTTGTAGCCACCCTCGTCGCGGAAGGTGTCGTTGCCGTCGCGGCCTTCGATGAAGTCGTTGCCGCGCCCGCCCTTGAGCAGGTCGTTACCCTCGGTGCCGAAGATAAAGGTGCTGCCCTTGTGCGGCTCGGCGTTGCGGTTGAGGTCCTCGACCCAGGTCTTGCCCCGATTGGCCTCGGACAAGGTGGAGACGATCAGGGTCGAGTCCTTGCTCGTCAGGTCGTAGAACGCCGAATCGACTACCCGATTCAAGCCATCGGCGTAACCCGCGGAACCGTGGGCCTTCCACGACAGCGGATTGAGGATGCTCTGCGGCAGCAGGTTCTCCAGGGTCGACGCGTAGTGCTCGTTGAAGTTGACGATGTTGTTGGTCGCCGACGCCTGGTACTGGTCATGGCTGCCCAGGGACGAGGCGTTGAAGGTAGTGCCGTCGAGCACCCTGAACACCGGATCGTTTTCGTAGCCGATGTTCAGCACCTTGTCCCCCGGGCTCTGGGTCGGCGAGGCGAACGCCACATAGCGGGCGTCGGCGTAGAAACCGCCCCAGTGCTCGCTGCTCAGCTCGGCCAGGCTGTTGACCCCCAGGCCGCCCAGGCTGTGGCCGCTGACCAGTACATCCTGGCCGCTCAGGCCATGGGCCTTGGCGAACTCGGCGACGCTGGCGAACAGCTTGTCGAAGGCGTTCTTGCTGTAGTTCGCCGCATAGCCCACCGGCCCGATCGCCGCCAGCAGGTTGTTCTTGATATCGCCCAGGGTATCGCTCAAGCCCAGCCCGCCGGTGCCGCGAAAGGCGATGCCGATCGACAGCAGCTTGCCGGCCTCGTCATAACGCCCCAGCACTTCCACTTCGGCGCTGGTAAAGCCCGGCTGCTCGCCGAAGAAGGTGCCCTGCGGCCCGACCTTGCCCTGATACCCCAGTTGCCCGGCACCAATCGCCGTCCAGCCCGACGCCAGCGGCTGCCCGGTGGGCGTGTAGGCATAGAGCGTCAACGCCAGGGCATCGGCGTACAACGCTTTGCCCGCCTCGCCCTTGAAACTCCGGTAATCGAATACACCCATGTGTATGTCTCACTCTTATGGTCATTGGCCCGCAGGCCTCAGAACTGCCAGTCCAGGGTCAGGCCGACCCCATGACTCTTGTCCCGAGAACCCAACAGGCCGTTGTAGTCCAGGTTTACCCGGGTATCGCGCCCCAGCAACAGGCCGGCGCGAGCCCCGACTACAGCGGCGTTACGATCCAGCGCAACGCTCTGTATGTTAAACGAACCACCATTGGCAAAAGCCAGGTGCTGATCCGAACGGGTGTCGCTCAGGTTGTGCTGCCAGCCGAGGGTGCCGGCCAGTTCCAGCTGCCGGGCATCGGACAGGGCGAAGCGTTTGCTGGCCCGCAGGCCGAGGGTCGAGAGCACCGCGTCGCGGTTGTCATCGCCACTGCGCAGTGCGGTGGCCCCGCCCTTTTCATGGAAGCTGTCGCTGCCCACATGCACGTAGGCCAGATTGACGAAGGGCTCCAGGACCACGCCTGGCAACGCCACTTGCCACGCCGCTTCGGTGAACAGCTGGGCGGTCTGGGCGTCACGCTTGACCTTCTGCCGATCCGAGAACTCGCCGTATTGCAGGTCGCGCTTCACATCGATGCGATGCCAGCTGTAGGAACCGCCGACGCTCAGGCGCACGGCATCCAGCTGGTGGCCCAGGTAGGCACCCAGGTGATAGCTGTCCACCGAGGCCGAGGAATGGGTGCCATCGCCCATGCTCAGGGAACTGTCGCTGTAGCCAGTGAAGAGGCCAAGACGGGTGTCCTCGGCGATCAAGCCATCGACCCCGGCGAGCAGGCCGCCGATCGAGGTGGTGTAGTTGGCATGGTCATAACCGCCGTCGGACTTGCCCCAGGCCCCCAGCACCTTGAACCACAGATTATTGTCACTGGCCGCGGGCGCCGACGAGTCGAGCAGGCCGTCCTGACGCAGACGGTCGCTCACTGCATCGCGCAGCTGGCGGCTGTCGTTGATCAGCAGCGTGCCGATGGCCGGATGGATCTCCCCGGTCAATTGCTGGAAGGCCTGTTGCGCGCTGTCGGCGTTTTCCGACAGCAGCAGGCTTTCGTACACCGGGTTGCCCGCCCCCAGTTGCTCGGCGGCGGCCGCCACGGAGCGCTGGTTCGGGGTCAGGCCGACATCGCTGAAGGATGTCGCGTTACGCGCGACCTGCAACTGCACACCGGTGGCCGAGTAATCGAGGCTGCCACCAATGAACAGGTAGTTCGGCGCCACCGAACCGAAACGACCTTCGATGCCACCGGCCGCCTGCAGGATGTTGTATTGCCGGCCCAGCAGGCTTTGGGCCTCGCGGGCACTGAGCAGGGTCGGGCTGTTCTCCAGGGCCAGGGTCACGTTGGCCCCTTCGACAGTGGCCTTGCCGCCAGCGACTATCTGGTCGCTGCTGGTCGGCGACAGCTCCACCGCGTAGGTCGAACCCGGTTGCAGGGTCACGTCGCCCGCCACCTGCAAGGTGCCGATGGAGTTACCCGGCGCCACGGTACCGCCACGGTTGGCGGTCAGCGCGGCGATGCGCCCGTTGCCGCCGAGGATGCCGCTGTCATTGACCGTCACGCTTGATGCCAGCGAACCATTGATGGCCAGGCGTCCCTGATTGACCAGGGTCGGGCCGCTGTAGCTGTTGTTGCCGGTCAGCACCAGGGTGCCGATGCCCTGCTTGGTCAGGCCGCCGTGACCGGAAATGTCGTTGCGCCAGACATCCAGCCCGCAAGACAGGCCAGTGCACAGGCGCTCGGTGGGTTTGCCGGAATCCACCACGGCGCCGATGCCGGGCAGGTCGACGACGAACTGGCCGGAGCCGTAGGCGCCTTCGACACGGAACTCCTGGGGAATGTCCGCTTCGGTGACGAACATGCCCGGGCCGTCGATGCCCTTTTGCAGGTTGATCATGCCCCAGCCGTACAGCGCGTCGATGCCCGGATCGCCCATGTCGGTGGCGGTGGTCCTCAGCACCGTGGCGATCTGCGAAGCGCTCATGTACGGAAAGCGCTCCATCAGCACCGCCGCCGCGCCCGCCACATGGGGCGCGGCCATGGAGGTGCCGCTCTTGTTGGCGTAGCCGATGGTCATGTCGTCCAGGTTGGTGCCGCCGATCACCGCGCTGTAGACCCGCGTGCCCGGCGCCGAGACGCAGAAGCTCGCGGTGTAGCCGCAGCGCGAGGAAAAGGTACTGAGGGTGTAGGGATTGGGGCTGGAGGTATCCGGGTTCACCTGCAAGGCCGCTACCGTCATCCAGTTCGGCGCGATTTCCGGCACGAAATAGGCCAGGCCGGCGATGGCGTCCGGGTTGTTCAGGTTGTAGTCGTTACCGGCGGCGAAGATGGTCAGCACGCCACCGCGAGCGGCGTCGATCGCCCCGCTGTAGGCACCACCCTGGCGGGTGCCCAGCAGCGGCTGGATCTGGTCGAACTGCAACTGGGCGTCCTGCACGGTGAAATGCGGAAAGGCCGGATCGCGACCGCCCTGGTCGAAGCGGTCGGTGATGCCGATGCCCCAGCTGTTGTTGATGATCCGCGCGCCGCTGTTCACCAGGGCATCCCAGCCGGCCCGGTAGACCGCGCCGTCGTTGCCGAGAATGATCCCGTCCTCGGGGCCCGGGTCGCCGTTCTCGGCGCTGATGATCTGCGCGTCGAAGGCCACGCCATGCATCGGCCCACCGTCGCGACTGCCGGCGGCGATCCCGCCGACGTGGGTGCCGTGGGAACCGAGCTTGCCGTCGGAACCCACCGAGGGCGTGCCGTCATAACGGAAGGCATCGCCGGCTTTGACCGGAATGTAAGGGTCGGTGTATTCGCGAATGCCGCTGGTGACCAGGGTGATCACCTTGTTGTTGCCGCTGAATTCCGGGTGCTGGGCATACACCGGCTGGTCGAAGATCCCCAGCTTGACGCCCTTGCCGGTGTAACCGGCGGCATACGCCTGCTCGGCGTGGATCGCCCCCAGGCCCCATTCGGCGTTGAACTCGGCACTGCGCCAACTGCCGGGATCGCCCGGCTTGCCGCCTTCCACATAAGGCGCGGCCTGGGCGCTACCCGCCGCGGCCAGGCCACAGATCAAAGCGCCACAGGAGGCGCGCACCAGGCTGTTGGCTGCCGGAGCAGCCCCCGTAAAGCTGTATTTCATCGGTACCTTCCTTAGTTGCCTTGCTGGAAATAGTTGCCTTGCTAGAAACACCGCGCCAGACCCGGCGCGGCTGGTTTACCGAACAGCCGGCCCGCCAACGGCGACCCGGGCTGTGCCGATATCAGAACTGCCAGTTCAGGCTCAGCCCTGCCCCGTGGTTCTTCTCGCGGCTGGCCAGTTGGCCGTTGTAATCCAGGCTCAGGCGCAGGTCGCGGCTCAACGCCAGGCTGGCATGGGCGCCGACCAGCGCGGCATTGCGCGGCAGCGAGGTGCTTTCGACGCTGAACGGCGTGCCACCGGACGCAAAGGCCAGATGCTCTTCGGCCCGGGTGTTGCTCAGGTTGTGCTGCCAGCCCAGGGAGCCGGAAAGGTCCAGGCGGGTTTGCCCGGGCAGTTCGAGGCTTTTCAGGGCGCGCAGGCCGAGGGTGCCGAGCACCGCTTCGCGGCTGTCGCTGCCGCCTTTCAACGCGGCGGCGTCACCCTTCTCGCTGAAGCTGTCGCGGTGCAGGTGCACGTAGGCCAGGTTGGCGAACGGTTCCAGGGCCAGCGCCGGCAGGTCCAGGCGATAAGCCGCCTCGCCGAAGACCTGGCTGGTGCGGGCATCGACCTTGGCTTTCTGCTTGCCGCTGACCTCGACGAACTGCAGGTCACGCTTGACGTCGGCGCGATGCCAGCTGAGGGCCGCGCCCGCGCTCAGGCGCCAGGCGCCCAGCTCGTGGCCGAGGTAGGTGCCCAGGTGATAGCTGTCCACCGATGCCTTGGAATGGGTGCCGCCGCCCATGCTCAGGGAGCTGTCGCTGTAGCCGGCGAAGGCGCCCAGGCGCGTGCTGTCGCTGAGCGTGCCGTCGGCCCCCAGCAGCAACCCGCCGATGGAGCTGTTGTAGCCCTCGGTGTCGTGACTGCCGTCGTTCTTGCCCCAGGCGCCCAGCACCTTGAGCCAGAGGTTGCCCTCGCTCTGCACCACCGCGCCCGGCACCCGCAGACGCTCGCCGACCGCCTCGCGCAGCTGACGGCTGTCGTTGAGCAGCATCGAGCCCAGCGCCGGGTAGATTTCCCCGGACAGCTGCTGGAACGCCTGTTGCGCCACACCGGCGCTCGGCGAGCGCAGCAGGCTTTCATACACCGGGTTGCCCGCCCCCAGCTGCTCGGCGGCGGCCGCCACCGAGCGCTGGTTCGGGGTCAGGCCGACACTGGCGAACGAGGTGGCGTTACGCCCGATGCTCAGCTGCACGCCACTGGCGGAATAATCGAGGCTGCCACCGAGGAACAGGTAGTTCGGTTCCACCGAGCCGAAGCGCCCGTCGATCCCGTTCGCCGCCTGCAGGATCTGGTACTGGCTGCCGATCAGGCTTTGCGTCTGCTCCAGGCTGAGCAGTTGCGGGCTGTTTTCCAGGGCCAGGGTGACCCCGGCACCGTTGAGGGTGGCCTTGCCGCCCGCGACGATGCGGTCGCTGCTGGTGGGCGACAGCTCCACGGCATAGGTCGAGCCCGGCTGGAAGGTGACGTCCCCCGCCACCTGCAAGGTGCCGATGGAATTGCCCGGCGCCACCGTGGCGCCGCTGTTGGCCAGCAACCCGCCGATGCGTCCGGAACCGCCAAGGGTGCCGCCGTCATTGACCGTAACGCTGGACGCCAGCGAGCCATTGACTGTCAGCAGGCCGCCATTGACCGTGGTCGCCCCGCGATAGCTGTTGTTGCCGCTGAGCACCAGCCAGCCGGCGCCGGACTTGATCAGGCTGCCCTCGTACACCCGTTGCGCCGCGGCCGCGTCGCGGGCCATGCCGACGGCGTAGTCGGTCTTGTCCTGCTGGCTGGCACCGGCGCCGAGGCCGTTTTCCCAGCCCTTGTCCTTCAGGGTCTGTTGCCAGGCCGCGTGCTCGGCGGCGTCTTCGCCCTGGCGTTGCAGCAGCGCCTTGTCCGAGATGTCGTTGCTCCAGACATCGCCCTGCCCGGCGCCCAGGTTGGCATCGAACGCCCCCAGCAACTGCCCGGGGCCGTGCATGGCCCGCTCCAGGTTGGGCACGCCCCAGCCGACCAGGCTGGTGGGCGCCTCGGTGATCGAACCGTCCAGCTGGGTCGCGGTGGTCAGCAACACCTGCAGGGCCTGCTGGTTGTTCATGTAGGGATAACGCTCCATCACCAGGGCCAACGCGCCCGTGGCATGGGGCGCGGCCATCGAGGTGCCGGACTTGGTGGCGTAGCCGCCGCCGGGCACGGTGCTGGAGATCAGCCGCCCGGGCGCGGCCACGCACCAGTACTTGGCGATGCCGCACTGGTTGTAGCGCTGCTGGTTATTCGCATCCAGGCCGGACACCGCCAGCCAGTGCCCTTCCAGCTCCGGCTGGAAGTACGGCAGCGCCGCGCGCACGCTGGCGTTGGCGTAACCGCTGTTGCCGGCGCTGAACACATTGATCACGCCCTGGCGCGATATATCGGCCGCCGCGTCCAGCCAGGTGCCCTGGCCATAGTGCTGGGCATAGGCGGCGTGCAGGTCGCCCAGGGTCTGGTAGCTGACGCCCGGCGGCTGGCTGCCCCAGCTGTTGTTGATCGCGCGCACCCCGGCATCCGCCAGGGCCCCGTACACCGCCTTGAAATACTGCGGGTCCGGGGTCGGGCCAAACAGGAAGCTGTCGTTCTTGTTGGTGTTGCCCACGTAGACCTGGGCATTGAAGGCCACGCCGTGCATGCCAACGCCATCGCGGTCTGCGCCCATGGTGCCGGTGACATGGGTGCCATGGCTGTCGTTGTTGCCGTTGAGCACCCCGGAGACGCTGAACGGCGTGCCATCGACATAGCTGCCGCTGGCGGTGACCCCGTGGAAGCGCTCGGGCGATGCCTCGCCGTGGCTGGCGTCGAAGCCCGAGTCGAGGGCGCCGATCTTCACCCCGCTGCCGGTGATGCCGGCGGCATAGGCGGAGCTGGCGCGCATGCGTTCCAGGCCCCAGTCCTGGGTGTATTCGGCCGATTGCCAGCTGGCCGGCACCCCCAACTGGCCGGTTTCCTGGTACTGCGCCTGGACCATGCCGGGCAGTGCCACCGCCGACAGCATGGAACAGGCCAGCAACGAGCGGCGACTCAGCGCCTTGAGCTGATAAAAGCGTCTATCCATGTGATGACTTCTCGTTTTTTGTTTTTGTCGAAAATGTCAGGTCGGGCCGCCCTCGGCCGCCTTGTTGGTCAGTTCATGACCCAGGCCTGAAGGCTTCGTCGACCCGGGCCAGGTCATCTTCACGCAGGGTGCCTGCGTAGTAGTGCAACTTGGTCCAGGCCATCAGATAGTCGTAACGGGCCTGCGCCAGGTCGCGGCGTGTGGTGTACAGCTGTTGTTCGGCGTTCAGCGCATCGAGGTTGACCCGTTCGCCGCCGAGGATGCTCTGCTTGGTCGAGATCACCAGGGCCTCGGCCGAGGTCAGCGCCTTCTGATAAGCCCGCAGCTTGCTGACCCCGGACAGGCAGGCGCTGAACTGGCGCCGCAGCTCGATCAGGGTGGTGCGGGTCTGCGAATCCAGCTCGTACTCGGCCTGCTCCATGGTGCGGCTGGCCTGGCGGGTAGCCGCCGAGACCCCGCCACCGGCGTACAGCGGCATGCTGATTTCGATGCCGATGGTGTTGGTGTCGTAGCGCTGGTTGTAGGTGTTGCCGCTTTCCGACTCGACCCGGCGCGAGGTGGCATAGGCACTGAGCCGCGGCAGGTGGCCGGCGCGGTTGCGCTCGATCTCGTAACGCGCCACTTCCACGGCATGGCGCTGGGAGGCCAGGTTCGGGTTGTTGCTGATCGCCAGTTCGTGCCAGGCGTCGTAGTTGGCCGGCGACAGGGGGAAGGACTCGAAGCGTTCGCGCAGCGGGTCGAGGTCGCGGATGTCCACGGTCGGCACGCCGATCAACGCGCCCAGCTCGCGCAACGCCGCGTCCTGCTCGTCGCGGGCCTCGATCTCCTCGGCGGTGGCCAGCTCGTAGCGCGATTCCGCTTCGAGAATGTCGGTGCGGGTGCCCTCGCCCTGGCGAAACATGTGCTCGTTCTGCTGGAACTGCTGTTCGAAGGCCTTCTTCTTGGCCTGGGCGATCTCGATCTGGTCCTGGGCGAACAGCGCCTGGGTGTAATAGGTCAGCACCCGCACCAGCAGCTCCTGGCTCTTGCCGCGAAAGTTCTCGTCGGCGAACAGCGCCTGGGCCACGCCCTTGCGGTAGGAGGCATAGGCCTCGTAGTCGATCAGCGGCTGTTGCAGGGTGAAGGTCGAGCCGTAGCTGTCGTAGTTGCGGTCATCGTGACTGGTGCCGCCGCGGCCGTCGGGCACGGTGGCCTCGGAGTTGTTGCGACCCTTGTTGTAGCTGTAGTTGAGTTTCGGCAGCAGCCCGGCGCGGCCGATGATGCGGTTCTCCAGGCCGGCATCGCGCTCCTTGATCGCCCCGAGGAACACCGGGTCGTTGCGCAGGGCCTGTTCGTAGACCTGGAACGGCCCCATGGCCTGGGCGTTGGTGCATACCAGCAAAGCGACTGTGGCTCCGAAGATGGAAAGCTGACTCATGCGACGGAACATCCTTATTCCTCGGTCAATGCGGAACCCGCCCGGTCGAGCAGGGGTTTGAACAGGTAATTGAGCAGCGAGCGCTCGCCGGTGCGCACGAACATCTCCGCCGGCATGCCCGGCTTGATCACCAGGCCGTTGAGCTTTTCCATGGCCTGGTCGCTGACGCTGCTGCGCAGCACGTAATAAGGCACGCCGGTCTTTTCATCGACCATCTGGTCGGCAGAGATCAGGCTGACCTCGCCGGACACCCGCGGCGTGCGGCTCTGGTTGAAGGCGGTGAACAGGATGTCCACCGGCAAGTGGCTGCCGACCTTGTCGATCAGGTTCACCGGCAGGTGCCCTTCCACTTCCAGGCGCGTGCCCTGGGGCACGATCTCCAGCAGGTTTTCCCCGGGGCGGACCACGGCGCCTTCGGTGTGCACCCCGAGGTTGACCGCGATGCCGTCGGCCGGGGCGAGGATTTCGCTGTGCTGCAGCTCGAAACCGGCCGAGGTCAGTTGCTGTTCCAGGGTCAGGCTTTTCAGCTGGGCTTCGGCCAGTTGGCTGCGCACTTCCTTCTGGTACTCCTCGCTGTGCTGCTGCAACTTGAGCCGCGACTCGAGAATGCCCTGCTCCACACGCCCGCTTTCGCCGGTGTTCTGCGCCAGTTCCTGCTGCACCTGGGACAGCTGGCGTTGGTACTCCATCAGGCGGTTGCGCGGGATGTAGCCGTTGTCCGCCAGGGGCTGCAGGTTGGCCAGCTGCTGGCGCAGGGACTCGGCCTGGCTGTTGAGATCGGTGCGCGCCCGGCGCATCCCCGCCAGTTGCGCGGTGGCGCCTTCGATATTGGCGCGGATCCCCGCCTGCTCGCGGGCGAAGGCCTCGCGCCGGCTGCTGAACAGCTGTCGCTGGCCTTCCAGGACCAGGGCCAGGCGTGGGTCGGGATCGGCGCTCAGGGCCTCGGGAAAGTTCACCTGCTTGAGGTTGTCGCGCTCGCTCTGCCAACGCGCCAGGCTGGCCCAGGCCATGCGGTACTGCGCCTGCAGCGACTGCACGTCGGCCTCGACCTGGGTCTGGTCCAGGCGGAACAGCGGTTGCCCTTGCTTCACCGCCTCGCCTTCACGCACCAGGATCCGGCTGACGACGCCGCCGCTCATGGATTGCACGGCCTTGCGCTTGCCCGAAACCACCACCGTGCCTTGCACCGGGATGCCCTGGTCCAGCGGCGCCAGGGCCGCCCAGAGAAAAAAGCTGCCGGCGCCGGCCAGCGCCAGCACCCAGCCCATACGCGCAAAAAACCGCGCGTCGCGCTCGGGACGCTCCGGCGCGTAACCTTGTTCGATCATCATTTCGCTGTCCTTGCTCATGCGCCTGGGTTCCGTGTCGGGGCCTGATACTGGCGGCTCATGCTCAAGCCGCCCGGGGCCGTCGGGGCCGAGGTTTTTTCCCGCTGCTGTTCCTGGGGCTGGGCCTGGCTTTGATTTTGCGCCTGAGCCTGGGCACCACTGGACAACGCCTTGAGCACTTCCTGGCTCGGACCGAAGGCCTGCAAGCGCCCTTCGTTGAGCACCAGCAGCTTGTCGGCCTGGGCCAGCGCCGAGGAACGATGGGTCACCAGGATCACGCTGGTACCCTGGGCCTTCATCTGCGCAATGGCCGACGCCAGGGCGCTTTCGCCCACGGTGTCGAGGTTGGAGTTCGGCTCGTCGAGCACCACCAGCCGCGGCTGACCATACAGCGCCCGGGCCAGGGCCACGCGCTGCTTCTGGCCGCCGGACAGGCCGCTGCCGTCATCGCCCAGCAAGGTGTCGTAGCCCTGGGGCAGGCGCAGGATCAGTTCGTGCACGCCAGCCTGTTGCGCGGCCTGCACCACCTTCTGCGGGTCGGCCTCCTGAAAGCGCGCGATGTTCTCGGCGATGCTCCCGGAAAACAGCTCGATGTCCTGGGGCAGGTAACCGATGTAGGGCCCCAGTTCGTTGCGGTTCCAGCGATGGATATCGGCGCCGTCCAGACGCACCGTGCCGGCCAGGGTCGGCCATACGCCCACCAGCACCCGGGCCAGCGTGGATTTGCCGGAGCCGGAAGCGCCGAGCACGCCCAGCACCTCTCCCGCCCCGAGGTTGAAACTGACCTGCTGCAAGGTCGCCATGCGCTTGCCCGGCGGGCCGGCGCTGACCTGCTCGAAGCTCACCTGGCCCTTGGGCGCGGGCAGCGACATCGCCGTATCGCTCGGCGGAAAGGCCTGCAACAGCGAGTCCAGGCGCTGGTAGGCCAGCTTGGCGGAACTCCACTGCTTCCAGACGGCGATCAACTGGTCGATCGGGCTCAGCACCCGGCCCATCAGGATCGAGCCGGCGATCATCATGCCGGCGGTCATGTCGCCCTTGATCACCAGCAAGGCGCCCAGGCCCAGCACCAGCGATTGCAGGCACAAGCGCAGGGTCTTGCTCAGCGAGCTGATGACCGCGCCGGTGTCGCTGGCCTGGTTCTGCAGGCCGAGAAAGCGCGAATGCACCTCGAACCAGCGCTTGCGCAGCGCGCCGAGCATGCCCATGGCCTGGATAGTCTCGGCGTTGTGCAGGTGGCTGGTGGCCAGTTGCGTGGACTTCTGCGAATAGCCGCTGGCCTCGCCCAAAGAATTCTTGGTCATCGCCTCGTTGAGGTACGCCAGGGCGATCAGCAAGACCGCGCCGGCGGTGGCGAACACGCCCAGCCAGGTATTGAACAGAAAGATCACGAACAGGTAGATGGGGAACCAGGGCGCATCGAAGAAGGCGAACAGCGCAGGTCCCGTGACGAACTGGCGGATATGAGTCAGGTCGCCCAGGGACTGCCCGGCATGCCCTTCGCCGCGAAACAGGTTGCGCTCGAACGCCGCCTGGTAGACCCGCAGGTTGAAACGACGCTCCAGCTGGCTGCCGATGCGGATGACGATGAAGCTGCGCACCACCTCCAGCAGGCCGATGAACGCGAAGAACCCGACCACCATCAGCGACAGCATCGCCAGGGTGGTTTCGTTCTGCGAGGAGAGTACCCGGTCGTAGACCTGGAGCATGTAGATCGAGGGGACCAGCATCAGCACGTTGATCAGGGCGGTGAAACATCCGACGCTGATCAGAATGCCTTTGTAATCGCCCAGTGCCTTGAACAGCGGTGCAGTGGTCTTCGCCATCTTCATTGGTCTTTCCTGAGCTGTATATCCCGTGCCAGGGGCGCAGGACAAATAAACCGCCCGTACTTGAGTCGGGACATTATTGGATTATTGCGGCGGACAGGCGAAAGGACTCTACCGCCAGACGAAACGAAGTTCTAGTTATTTAGTTGTCTTTAATCGAACGAAGGACATCGCGTATATGGCACTGCCTTATACGCTTATCCATACAGATACATTTAAAGATGCATACAGTCGCGATTACTCAGGGTGTACGCTGCAATATAATCGTTATGCCTGATTTCAAAGTGCCTTGATATAAGCCTTCTTTCTGGCGACTTAGAAAGATGATCTTCGAGCCTTCTTTTCCCGTCACGGCAATACCGTCCGGCTCGGGAAACCAGCCGATGGCCGAATCGCCCAGCCAGGCGGAAAAACACTCGGCGCCGGCGCCCAGGGTGCCGTTCAGCTCGAGGTCCAGGGCACAGAGGCTGGCAGGTTGTGCCGGCTGCGACAGTTGCCAGTGTCCGGCCAGTTCCGCGGGGTCCGCCAATCTCAGGCTGCTTGCCATGCTTGTCTCTCCATAAAACATCATCAGCGTCGCGATCAGGTACGCGCCGGCCTTAGCGATCAAGGCAGTTCGAATCATAAGGGGATTGCTCCGGGTGAAACTTCGGCCTGTTCACCAGTCGATGCAAGGTCAGAGGTCGACGCCTAAGCGCCGCCCTCCGCATTTTACCTTACAACACTCACTCAGGCGACGATGTCGGTGTAGGCCGCCTGGCCGACGGTGCTGACCAGGAAGTCCGCCACGCCGTGCCCGGAGAAGTCCACCGACAAGGTGCTGTTGCCAGCCGAGGTGCTGAGGATCGCGTCGCCGGCGTTACCGGTGAACGCGTTCACGAAGTGCAGCCCGGCGCCCTTGGTGATGCCAGTCAGATCGATCTTGTCCAGGCCGCTGACAAAATCCAGGATCTGGTCGGCCGCACCCGGAGCGGAGTCCGAGCTGGCACCGAAGACGAAGGTATCGGCACCCGCGCCACCCCAGAGTTTGTCCGCCCCACCGGCGCCGTAGAGGATGTCGTTGCCGGCGCCGCCCTTGAGCTCGTTGGCCACCTTGTTGCCGATCAGCAGGTCGCTGCCGGAACCGCCGATGGCGTTCTCGATGGTGACGCCCTTGGCGATGGACACGTTGCCCACCAGGCCGCCAACGTCGGAGAACGAGGTTTCATTGAGGTTGATCTTCTGGTTCTGGGTAAAACCGGAGAAGTCCAGGGTGTCCTTGCCGCCCGCGTCCCATACCGAGAACACCAGCTTGTCCGCCGACGAGGTCGCGCTGAGGAAGTCACGACCGGTGTTGGAGTTGAAGCCGTAGGTGGTGTCGCCGGTACGGGTGGTGGTGTTGGCCCCGTAGAGCTTCTGGATCGCCGCGATATCGTCCATCAGCGGGCCGGACGAATAGGCTTCGACGCCGCCCTTGCTGAAGTTCTGGCTGGTATTGCTTTCGCTCCAGTAGCTCATGACGCTGTAACCGCGCGTGTCCTGTCCGTAGGTCGCGTCGTTATAGGTCGGGTTGCCATTCCCGGCGTTGTAGTCGCCAGGGTGAGCCAGGCCCAGGGTGTGGCCGATCTCGTGGGTCAGCGTCTGCCGGCCGTAGTTGTTCAGATCGGGGTTCTTGTTCTGGGTGTAGCTGCTGTTGATCAGGTACCAGGACGTCCCGTCGTAGCCGGCACCGGTGCCCGGCAGGTAGGCGAAGGCCGCCGCGCCGTCCTGACCGCCACTGTAGTTGCCGAAGGTCATGTGACCGTCACCACCGGAAGCCTTTTCGGTGAAGGTGACATTGGCCACATCCGCCCAGGACTGCATGGACAGCACGGCCTGGGCCTTCTGCTGGGCGCTGAACTGGCTGAACCCGGAGATGCCATGCTTGTACATGGTGCTCGAGGACGCCGAGGTCAGGAAGGTATAGGTCAGTTCGATCTTGCCGCTGCCGTTGAGGTCCTGGTACGCGGCACCGTCGCGCAGTATCTGGGTAGCGGCTTGATCGACCGTGTAGGAGGGTTTGCCATTGACCGTCAGATTGCCACCCCGGTCATACTGATGGCTGAAGCTATTGATCTGGTTGTAAGCCGAACTTGCCGCGGCCAGAGGCACGAGTTCTTGTTCGGCGGTCACAATAGCTTTCGCTTTAACTTTCGACATAAACACACTTCCTTGTAATCAATGGAACAGTTTTTGTCCGATAGCGACAATCCCTGGCGAGATCGTCCTATCACTCGCCCAATGCAGGCGAAAGAAAGCTGACACAATTTTAAATCAGGCGTCCACTACTTTTTTGACGCCTGATTCCACTGTTCCAACGAACTCCAGCAAACAGTGACCGACAAGTCGAAATATTCTTTGTGCTTCAATATCCGAGGATAATTGTCCGACAATCTCGAATTTAAATATTAAATAAAGGTAAACATTGTTTTGCCGACTGGGTCGCAGTTATTTAGTTCATACAGGCTTGTTCCATCCAGTTAGTTTCATAGCCTCTAACAAGGTTTCCCCGGTCAGTGCCGGAACGCTCGCGCCACTGTCCGCGGTCATCGGTTCGCCGGCCAGCAAGGCATTGACGATGGCCTCCTCCACCGCCTCGGCGGCGGCGCTGAACAGGGCCGAAATGTAATCGTTGTTGAGCATCGCCAGGGGCGTGCTGAAGGGCACGCCCTGGCGCCCATAGGCGCAAGGTGGCAGGTCGCGGTTGCCGGTGGCGAAGGCCAGGAAGATATCGCCGCTGGAATCCTCGGTGCCGCCGCCGGTGCGGGCGATGCCGATGGACGCGCGCTGCGCCAGGCGCTGGCACTGGTGCGGCAACAAAGGCGCATCGGTGGCCAGGATCACCACGATCGAGCCCATGCCCGGCGTGCCGCGCTGGGCGAAGGGCGACGGAATGCCGGTCAATTGCCGCCCCACCGGATAACCGTCGACCCGCAACTCCTCGCGCTTGCCGTGGTTGGCCTGCACCAGCGCGCCGACCGTATAGCCGCCCTGCTCCCCCGGCACCCGGCGCGAAGCCGTGCCGATCCCGCCCTTGAACTCATGGCAGATCATTCCAGTGCCGCCGCCCACCGCGCCTTCGCGCACCGGCCCGGACTCGGCATTGGCCAGCGCCTCGCGGACCTGCTGCGGGCCGACATGCTGGCCCCAGATGTCGTTGAGCAGGCCGTCGTAGGTCTCCATCACCACCGGCATGCACCAGTATTCCGAAGGGTCCGCCAGGCTTGCATGTTCCTCGGCGATCAGCGCATCGCGCACCACGCCGACGCTGTGGGTGTTGGTGATGGCCAGCGGCGTGGTCAGCAGGCCCGCCTCGCGGATCCACTCCAGCCCGGTGGCATCGCCGTTGCCGTTGAGCACATGGCAGCCGGCGAAACAGGGTTGCAGCCGGGCAAACCCTTCGCGGGGCTGGATCAGGGTCACCCCGGTACGCACCTGCTTGCCGTCGACCGTGGTCCTGAGGGTGCTGTGGCCTACCCTTACCCCCGGAACATCGGTGATGGCATTGAAGGGGCCGGGAGTACCCAGGCCCAGGCTGATCCCCAATTGACGTGCGCGCATGACTTCTCCTTAGAGTTTCTGGAACGCCGGGCTGAACCGGCCGTTGGTGCCATACAGGATCACCGACAGCGCCAGCAGGCCGACGATCACCATGATGTCCCTGAGCGAAGCGTCCAGGAACAGATTGAACAGCAGATAACCGGCGCCGATCACCGCCAGCAGCGCCGGCAACGGCCACAGCGGCATGCGGTACGGGTGGGCGCGATCACGCAGCAGCACCCGGCTCATCAGCGCGCTGAGGGCGACGATCAGGTACACCAGCATGATCAGCAGCACGCTGAACGAGGTCAGGTCGGCCAGGTTCGAGCTGAAGCTGAGCACCGCCGAGGGAACGGCGAGGAACAGCGTGGCCAGCCAAGGCGAATCCCAACGCGGATGAATGCGGGTGAACAGGCGGTTGATGCCCGGCATCCACAAGGCATCGCGGCCGCTGGAGAACACCACCCGGCCGATCTGGATCACGATGGCGACAATCGCATTGAACACCGAGAGGAAGATCCCGGCGCTGACCACCCGCGACAGGGTTTCGTTGCCGTGGCTGGTGAGCAGGTAGCCGATGGGGTCGGGGCTGGCGAGCATAGCGCTGAGGGACGGCGCGCCGATCAGCAGCGCGGTCAGCGGCACCAGTTCGATGATCACCACCAGCACCAGCGACCAGAGCACCGCCTTGTGCACGCCCTGGCCCTTGCATTTCATGTCTTCGGCCAGCAGCACCGCCGGGCCGTAGCCGTTGTAGGAAAACAGGCCGATGCCCACCGCGCCGATCACCAGGGCCCAGGGCGCCATGTGCAGTACGCCGTTCTCGACGATCTGCGGCTGCAGCAGGATGCTTGCCGGCTGCGAGGCGTTGCCGAAGCCCAGGAACACGATCACCAGCAGCGCGGCGATCTCCAGCAGCAAGCAAGTGCCGGTGATCCAGGCATTGAGCTTGATATTGAGGATGCCCAGCGCATAGCTGCAGATCACGATCACCAGGGCCACGGTCTGCGAATCGAAGCGCGTGCCCAGGGCATTGTTCAGGTAAGTCGCCGCGCCAGTGGCCAGCACCGGCGGAATGAACAGCAACATCACCAGCACCGTGAGAAAGGTCGCGTACCCGGCCATGCCGCCGAACACCCGCTTGGCGTACACATACTCGCCGCCGGCGCTGTTGTGGGCGCGGCCCAGTTCGGCGTAGCAGAAGGCGAACATCAGGGCCAGCAGCCCGGCCATGACAAAGGCCAGGAACACCCCGCTACCGGCCTGGTGAATGGCGAACGGCGCGATGACGAAGACCGAACTGGCCGGGGTCACGCCCGACACGGTAATGGCCACCACATCGAACACACTCAGCGTGGGTTTCAGGGCGCCTTGCGGCGCGCAGGGAGAGCTCATGTCGTTATCCTCGTGGTTATTTTTGGTTTGAGGCAGAAACGAAGAACGTCAGGCGGATGCGCTCTGGGTCGCACTTGATGGAGGCCACTTTAGGCAGCCGGGGGTACAGGGCCAATTCCCCTATTGGAGTACTCCCCCTTGACGTGGCCGGGCAAATCGCCGAAACCGTGCTTCCAGCTGGCGCAAAGCAGCACGCCAGACCACAGCAGCAGCGACGCGGAGCCACCTATTTGATCACTCTGTTCAGGGAAATCGGCATGCATGCCGGACTCGGGCGCACCCTCTCGCAGATCGGCGGCGAGCGCTTCTGGAAGCAACTGGTGCTGTTGCTGCACCAGGCCTTGCCGTTCGATAACGCCCTGGCGATCTTCTATCCCCACAACGGCCTGCCCATCGCCCTCGAGGAATACGATGCCGAGCCCTCGGACAAGCCGGCGTCGATGCTCACCTACCTCAATGGCCTGTACCTGCTGGACCCGTTCTTCCAGGCCTGTCGCGAGGGTTACCCCAGTGGTTTGTATCGCCTGGAGGAAGTGGCGCCGGACCATTTCCGGCAGACCGAGTATTTCTCCAGCTACTTCCACGACAACGTGCTGGAGGACAAGTTGCAGTTCATCCTGCAGATCCCCGAGGCCGGCACCCTGTCCCTGTCGCTGGGCATGCAGCGGCCGTTCAGCGCCGAGGAAATCGGCCAGCTCACCACATTCTCGGCCTGGGTCCTGCCGCTGATGCAGCAGCACTGGCAGCAAAGCAACCAGCGTCCGCCAGCGCCCGCCGCGCAAGAAATGGCCAGCCAGATCCGCGACGCCCTCAGTCATTTCGGCTGTGGCGTTCTGTCGGATCGGGAAGTGGAAATCGCCCGGCTGATCCTCCGCGGGTTTTCCTCCAAGGCCATGGCCGAGCGGCTGAAGATCTCGCCGGACACCATCAAGGTGCACCGGCGCCATCTCTACGCCAAGCTGGATATTTCCTCACAGCCGGAACTGTTCTCGCTGTTTATCCAGTCCCTGGGGCACGACCTGGAAAACCCCTGAACGCTCCTCAGGCGTTCAGCGAACGAGCCCGGTAATCCCGCGGTGACTGCTCGAAATGCTTCTTGAAGGTACGGCTGAAGTGCGCCGAGTCGGTGAACCCCCACTTGAAGGCAATGTCGGTGATCGACGCGTGGCGCAGGCGCGGGTTGCTCAGGTCCGCCGCGCTGCGGTCGAGGCGCGCACGCTGGATGAAACGGCAGACGCTGTCGCCCTGCTCTTCGAACAGCCGGTACAACTGGCGCACCGAGATATTCATCTGGCTGGCCAGTGACACCGGGGTCAGGTTGGGCTCGCTGAGGGATTGGTTGATCAACTGCCGGGCCTGGCTGCGCAGGCAACCGCCATGCTGGCTGTCGTAGCCGTCGAGGCTCGCGCCGGGAGTCTGGCGCAGGGTCGGGCCGAGCAAGGCGATCAAGGCTTCCTGCAACGCCTGGCCTTCCTGCTGGGCGGCGCAACCTTGCAGTTCATCGCCACAGATCTGCTCCACCAGCAGGCGCATCAAGCGGCCACTGGCACAATTTTGCGAGAGCTTGCCGAACTTGCGCTGCTGCGCCGGCAGATGGCGATACACCTCGTCCCGGGACAAATGCAGCGAGGCATGTTCGATCAAGCCGTGAGGGACGATTTCACAGGCCCCGGCCGAATCCAGCAGGGCCATTTCCCCCGGCGCCAGTTCGATGCGCTCGCCGCCCTGGCTGATCTGGGCGTGGCCGCTGCGCTGCATGATCAGGAAGCAGTGCCGGTCGTCCTCATGATCGACGCTGGTGCTTTTGCGCGAGATCAGTCCGGCATTGGTGCGGATCTGCGCCACCTCAAGGCCGGCGCAGTCGCGCAAGCCGACTTCGCCGATGAACAACGCCGAGTTCAACGCCTGGCGGGCGTCGAAGCGACCGCAAACTCCCTGCAATGCGCCAATCCAGGAACCGAAACTTTGCGAAGCAAGCACTGTGCACCTCCAGAAGCCGGCTGAAACCGCCTTTGTTGTTATGGCGACATCATTAACATGTTATCTATTTGCCGGACAAGGAAGCGCGGCGCAATGGATAGTCCGTTATAGCCTAAGCACGGGCTGTGCCAGCACGGGTGGGCATGGTTCAGTGATTGCGCAACAGGGAATGCAGACGCTTGAAAGCCGCCAGCAAGGCGTCACGCTGCTCGGCGCTCAGGCGGATATAACGGCGGAAACCGGGCAACCGGTTGACCACCTCGCTCGCGCCGAAATGCTCCAGGCGCACCAGCCAGCCCTGCTCGTCGCGCTGCAGTTGCAGGCGCTTGAAGTCCAGCGGCAGCAACGCCGCCAGCAGTTGCGGATCGTTGTGCAACTGCTGCAACAGCCCCGCCCACTCTTGCTTCGCGCCCTGCTTCAGGCCGGTGGCGACGCCCTGGCGGCGGACCGCGCCGGTATGGCGGATATCGATCCGCGCCTGCGGCCCCGGCGAACCGGGGACCCGCAGGCGAAACTCGCAGACCACCAGGTGCATCAAAAACTGCGCCTGTGGCAGCTCCTGGACCTCGAAGTCCAAGCCCGCCTCGGCCCAGGTGAACCGCGCCAGCCCGGGTGCCTGCGCGGCACAGTCGAGCCCCGACAGGTCGCGGCGCAACTGGTTCAGGGTCACCCCCGGGCGATAGCCCGAGGGTGGCCGCCGCCAGAACTCAGAGAGGTTTTGCCGCCAGCTTGTACTGTTCATCGGGCTTGGCTCCAGGCAGGTTCTGCGCTTGGGTTTCAACTGGGGATTGCAGGTTGAAGGCATTCTCCAGCACCTCTTCCACCGGCACCGGGCGGAACGGGTTGACCTTCTGCACGAAGACCGTCCAGACCAGCGCATAGATCGCCGTCAGGCCGAGCATGCTGCCAAAGGGCACGTAGATGTCCCGCGGGTTCATGCCCGGCGGCGTGATGAACCACATGCCGAGGAGGATGCCGATCGACGAGACGATCTGCGGCAGCGGGAACCAGAGCGACTTGTAGGCCCGTGGCAAATCCGGACGGCGGATGCGCAGCACCACCACCGCCAGGGTCACCAGCAGGTAGGCGGTGCTCCAGGCACAGACCGCGGCCAGCACCAGGTGCATGATGTTGTCCGTGCTGCCGCCCAGCCACCAGGCGTGCAGGCACGGGATCAGCACCGCCACGGCGATGCACAGCAGCGGCGTCTTGAAGCGCGGGTGCAGGTAGGTGAAGGCCTTGGGCAGCGCGCCGTCCAGCGCCATGCCGTAGAGAATGCGCGGCAGCCCGGCCATCAGCGTGTTGATGGTCGCCGCCCCGGCGAACAGCAGGCCGACGCCCAGCCAGATCCGCCCGTACGGGCCCATCACCTGCTCGGCGAACTGCGGGATGGCCATGGGCGTGTCCAGCAAATGCACGCTGCCATCTTCGCTCAGCGCAATGTTCTCCACCTGGCGCTTCATCGCCGCGCCGTAGATGAACATGCAGGTGGCCACGCCCACCAGGCCCAGGGCCATGGCCCGGGGAATGGTTTTCGCCGCCTTGCGCACCTCCGGCGTCAGCGGCGTGACGAATTCGCAACCGACGAACATGAACATGGCCATGCCCACCAGCGAAAGGATGGTGGTCAGGTCGGTGCCGACCATCGACTCGCCGAACCAGCCGTTCAGCTCCACCGCCGGTGCCTTGAACACTCCGGCCACGCCGAAGATGATCAGGGTGGTCCACATGCCGAAGGTCAGGATCACCTCGGCGCGGCTGAACGCGGTGATGCCCACAGCGTTCAGCAGGCCGAAGAAGATCACCAGCCCGACACCCACCAGCCAGGCGCTGCCGCTCTGTTCCAGCAGGGTGTTGAGGGACTCGAAGTTCACCAGGGCCATGACGCCGCTGAGGATGGTTTCCGCCGTGCCGGCGAACACATGCACGATCAGGTAGGCGGAAATGGTCCCGGTGATCGCGAAGAAACGCCCCAGGCCGCAGGCCAGGTAGTCGTACACCGAGCCGGTGGTGGGAATCATGCAGGCCGCTTCGGCGAAGGTCGTCGATTGCGCGAGCATCATCAGCATCGCGATCAGCATGGCCGCGGCGAAGGCCCCGCCGCCGAGGCCGAAGCCGGTGGTGGCGGTGAGAATCACCGGGCTGGCCATGATCAGGCCGACGGCGCTGGCCAGGGCCGTGGGAAAGCCGACCACGCCCTGGTTCAGGTGGCGGGTGAGTCTGTCGCTGAAAGACATGGTGCTGGACCTCGAAAGCATGGGTGATGTTGTTGTTCTAGGCATTTCAAGGGCACGCCGGGCGGGCGTGTTTTACCTGGCTGTCTGCGCAGCCTGGAGTGGCCGGACGACTGCATCCGACTGTAGCCGCCGCAGGCTGCGATAAGGTCCGCAGGACCTTCAGCGACCTTAAGTACGCCACGGCCGTTCCGGCCGATCGCAACCTGCGGCAGCGGCTACAGGTCAATAGGCGATGCACACCGACTTGTTCTCGGTATACGCCTCGATGGCCGCATGGCCCATTTCGCGACCGATGCCCGATTGCTTGTAGCCGCCAAACGGCATCGACGGGTCGAGCATGTTGTGGGTATTGACCCAGACCGTGCCGGCCTTGATCCGCGGAATCAGGTCCATGACCTTGGCCAGGTCGTTGGACCAGATGCTCGCCCCCAGCCCGTACTGATTGTCGTTGGCCAGTGCCACCACCTCGTCGATCTCGTCGAAAGGCGTGGCCACCACCACCGGGCCGAAGATTTCCTCGCGCACCACCTGCATGCCCGCATGCACGTCGGCCAGTACCGTGGGGCGCACATAGAAGCCCTGCTCGCCATAGGCGACCCCGCCGCACAGCACCCGGGCGCCGTCGCCCACGCCCCGGCCGATCATGTCCAGCACGCGCTTCTGCTGCTTGGCGGAAATCAGCGGGTTGATCTGCGCCTGCTCGTCGAGCCCGGGGCCGATGCTCAGGGAACCGGCGATGGCTGCCAGGCGCTCCAGCACCTGGTCGAAGATCGCCCGCTGGATATACAGGCGCGAACCGGCGGTACAGACCTGGCCCTGGTTGAAGAAGATCGCCCCGGCGGCGCCGGCGGCCGCGGCCTGCGGGTCGCAGTCATCGAGCACGATCACCGGCGACTTGCCGCCCAGCTCCAGGGAAAACCGGGTCATGTTGTCCACCGCCGCATGGCCGATGACCTTGCCGATCTGGGTCGAGCCGGTGAACGCCAGCTTGTCGATGCCCGTGTGCGCGGCCAGGGCCGCGCCGGCCTGGGCGCCGCTGCCGGTGACCACGTTGACCACCCCCGGGGCAATCCCGGCGTCCAGGCACAACTGGCCCAGGCGCAAGGCGGTCAGCGGAGTTTCGTCGGCCGGCTTGAGCACCACGGTGCAGCCGCAGGCCAGGGCCGGGACGATTTTCCAGATGGCCATCAGCAAGGGGAAATTCCACGGCACGATGGCCCCGACCACGCCCACCGGCTCCGGCACCGTATAGGCACGGTAGCGGGCGCCCGGGACGGCGGCGATGGACAGGTCCAGGCTCTTGCCTTCGATCTTGGTCGCCCAGCCCGCCATGTAGCGGGTGAACTCGGCGGCGGCGCCGACTTCCAGGGCCCGGGCCAGGTGGATCGACTGGCCGTTGTTGAGGGTTTCCAGCTGCGCCAGCTCTTCGCCGTGGGCTTCCAGCAGATCGGCCAGCTTCAGCAGCAGGCGCTCGCGATCCGCCGGGCGCTGCGCCGCCCAAGGCCCCTCGAAGGCTCGTCGCGCGGCGGCCACGGCCAGGTCGATATCGGCGTCGGCGCCGGCGGCGACGCGGGTCAGCTCTTCACCGGTGGCCGGGTTGAACACCGGCATCTGCGCACCGGACAAGGCCGGCTGGCTGCGCCCGTCGATCAACAGGCCGTGCTGGCTGTCGATAAAGGCGGCGACACGTGGGTCGATGGCAATACTCATGGGCAATCCTCGCTAGTTGGCCTCATGGATCGAACTCTGAGACCAATGCCGGCCAGCGTCTTGATCCTGGCTGCCGCGAAACTTGCCACTGGCTGCCAGGGAACCGCGACACACGCTTTTGCCGCCGCTGGCGCGTCTATCCAGAGACCGCGGACTCAGCATTTGCGGTTGCTTCGTCGGAGTGCCGCCCAAACCGTTCGCAGCCTCGCGGGCTCGGCCGCGGCTACAAAAACACCGCGATCCCTGTAGCCGCTGGCGCAGCCTGCGATCGGCCGCGCAGCGGTCGTAAATCCTGCCAACACGGCTTTTCAGGTGGACAGCGGAATCAGGGACACCGGGTCGATGGCAGTGGCGATCAAGAACCTGGCACACAGAGGCAAGCAGGCATCCGGCAAATGGCGCACTACTATGTCCCACGCTGTCCGTGCGTTTTCAGGAGACTCAACGTGAGCGAACAAAGCCGCTTCTGGCATCCCATGCTGCACCCCAACGAAATGCAACAACGCGAGCCAATTCGTATTGTCCGTGGCGATGGCTGCTATGTGTACGACGACCAGGGCCATCAGTTGGTGGATGGCGTCGCCGGGTTGTGGAACGTCAACGTCGGCCACAACCGCAAGGAAGTGAAGGCGGCGATCACCGCCCAGCTGGACGAACTGGAATACTTCCAGCTGTTCGACGGTGTCAGCCATCCGCGCGCCGAAGAGCTGTCGCGGGTGGTGATGAACCTGCTGGAACCCGAGGGCATGCGCCGCGTAGCCTTCAGCTCCGGCGGCTCGGACGCCATCGAGACCGCGCTGAAGCTGGCCCGCCAGTACTGGAAACTCGAAGGCCAGGCCGACCGCACCAAGTTCATCTCGCTGCGCCAGGGCTACCACGGCACCCACTTCGGCGGCGCCTCGGTCAACGGCAACACCGTGTTCCGGCGCAACTACGAGCCCCTGCTGCCCGGCTGCTTCCACGTCGACACCCCGTGGCTGTACCGCAACCCCTATAGCCAGGACCCGGAAGAACTCGGCAAGATCTGCGCCGACCTGCTCGAGCGGGAAATCCAGTTCCAGAGCCCCGACACCGTGGCGGCCTTTATCGCCGAGCCGATCCAGGGCGCCGGCGGCGTGATAGTGCCGCCGGCCAACTACTGGCCGCTGATCCGCGAGGTCTGCGACAAGTACGGCGTGCTGCTGATCGCCGACGAAGTGGTGACCGGTTTCGGCCGCAGCGGCTCGATGTTCGGCAGCCGCCTGTGGGGCGTGAAACCCGACATCATGTGCCTGGCCAAGGGCATCACCTCCGGCTACATCCCGCTGGGCGCCACGGTGGTCAACGAGCGGATCGAGTCGGCGTTCAGCAAGAACGCCAACTTCACCGGCGCGATCATGCACGGCTACACCTACTCCGGGCACCCGGTGGCGTGCGCGGCGGCCCTGGCCAGCCTCGACATCGTGGTCAAGGAAGACCTGCCGGCCAACGCCGCGAAGATGGGCGACTACATGCTCAATAAGCTGCTGTCGTTCGCCGAACGCTTCGACAGCGTCGGCGAAGTGCGCGGCAAGGGCCTGATGATTGCCCTCGACCTGGTGGCCGACAAGGCCACCCGCGAGCCGATCGACCCCATGGGCGGCTATGCCAACCAGGTGGCGCAGATCGCCCGCGACAACGGAGTGATGGTGCGTCCGGTGGGGACCAAGATCATCCTCTCGCCGCCGCTGGTGATCCAGCCGCCGCAGATCGACGCCATAGTCGCGGCCCTGGAGCTGGGCTTCACCCAGGCCCGCCGCTGAGGCGGTGATAGCCGCTGCCGCGTTCCCCGCCTCCCGGGCGTTGGAACCGGCAGCGGTTTTTGGTCCTGCGGCAATCGGGAAAACCGGCCGGGGCGAGCGGGCGGCAATCCCGACAATGTCCATACTGCATCGCGACTTGCCCGCTTCTTCTGCCCATTGACGCGAAGCCGTCAGTATTCGCCAGGAGCCCTTCGATGATCAGTCCCCATAGCCTCAACAGCCCCCTGCCCAACGCCCATGAACTCGGCCAGCGCTGCATCGGCGCCTTTACCCGGGTGGTGCCGGCGACCCTGTGCGCCTTCTACCGCATCGACGCGCAACTGCAGGCCGAGCATTTTTCGCTGTACCACATGAGCCAGCAAATGCATGAGGCCTACCTTCAACGCTACCGGCACTACGACCCACTGCGCCCGCGCAACTGCGTGGCGGCGGGTCGCCCGGTGCTGTCGCTGCACATGGGCATGGCCCAGCAGGGTCGGCATGAAACCGAGGTCTACCAGGCTTTCCTGCAACGCCACGGGGTGCTGGATGTGGTGGAGATCCTTGCGCGCAATGCCAGCGGCAGCCCGATCGCCGGCCTGTCCCTGCTGCGCGACGCCAGCCTGGGCCCGTTCCAGCCTGACGAACTGAACACCCTGCACGCGCTGCAAGGCCTGCTGGAAATCGCCGCCCAGGCGCCCTATTCGCGCCACGACGAACGCCTGGAGGCCCTCACGCCCCGGGAACGGCAGATCGCCTGGCTGCTGCGCGACGGCGCCTGCAACAAGACCATCGCCCAGCAGCTGGCGCTGGGCCTGCCAACGGTCAAGACCCACCTGATCAACCTGTTCCGCAAGGTCGGGGTGAACAACCGCACCGAGCTGGTGAGCGCGCTGTTCCTGTAAAAAACCGCCGCGCCTCAACCATTCGGTTGATGGGCAACAAGGGCTTGCACGCTGAACATGAGGTTCTCCTTCATCGACAAGAACCGCCCTCATGAACCTGCAACCCGAATGGATTACCGTTGGCGCCCTGGCCGAAGGCTTTGCCGCCGACAACCATGTCCTGCCCAGCCTGGATGACCTCAACGGCCGCAGCCTGACCCTGCATTTCGCCAACCGCTGGCGCATCGAACACCTGTTCGGCTCACAGACGCTGCATTGGCAGGACACTGAAAGCAACGCCCACGGCGAGGCTGTTTATCGAGCCACCTCAATACGTTCCGGCATTTACCTGGTGGACTTTCTCAAGTCGGAGAACGACCAAGTCCATTCGGTGAGCCTGATCCTCGACCTGGGCCGGAGCATCTTCACCGCAGTGATCGGGCAACTGCCAAGCCAGGCCGAGACCCGGGTCGACCTGTTCAGCCGTGCCCTGTCCGGCCGCGAGCTGACCCGTGTCAAGGCGCAGTTCCTCCACGGCAGCCTCGACACACCGCTGACCGCCGACAGCCCGCAACACGCGCTGACCGAGGAACTGCTCGGCCTGCGCAACCAGTATGTGTACAGCGCCACCGAGGCCTACGAGCATGTCTACCTGAACCGCAACTTCTACAGCTGGCAGTGCCTCAAGGGCGTCGAGCAAGGCCTGGCGGACACCGACCGCTGCCATTACTACAAGATCGCCGAACAGCTGTACCTGTTCGTCTGGCGCGAAAAGATCGTGCCGACCCTGGGCCTGGTGCTGATCGACCTGCAAGCGGGCAGGACCGACGGCAAGATCTTCGGCTACCAGGGCGCCGACTTCGCCACCCCCAGCAACTTCCCGGTGGGCGCCCTCGCCCATGTGCTGAACCGTACCGATTACACCTGATGCCGACCTGTAGCCGCCTGTAGCCGCTGCCGAGCAACGCGAGGCTGCGTCCGAGCGCGCAGCGGTCGCAATCCGGGCAGCGCGTTCCACCTGACGCACCGCAAGCCCAGGTTTCGCGGCAACTGCGTTGCCGATCGCAGCCTCGCGTTGCTCGGCAGCGGCCAACCAGACACCCACCTTCCTCCTCTAGACCCCACAGGACTTCGATCATGACCCTCGGCCTCAACCTCGACCGCGTCGCCAGCCGTTACCAATCCGAGCTGCAACTGTTCGCCAAACGCCACCCGCGCTCCGCCGGCTTCTACCGGGAAAACCTCAAGCACTGGCTGTACGGCGCGCCGCTGCACTGGATGCAGCAATGGCCGGGGCTGTACCCGATCCTGGTGGCCGACGCCCAGGGCGCGACGCTGACAGACTGCGACGGCAACCGCTACGTCGACTTCGCCCTGGGCGACACCGGCGCCATGTTCGGCCATGGCCAGCCCGCCGTGGCCGACGCCATCGCCCACCAGGCCCGGCATGGCTCGACCCTGATGCTGCCGACCGCCGATAGCCTGTGGGTCGGCCAGGAACTGGTGCGGCGCTTCGGCCTGCCGTTCTGGCAGGTCACCACTTCCGCCACCGACGCCAACCGCTTTGTGCTGCGCCTGTGCCGGATGATCACCGGCCGGGAGAAAGTGCTGGTGTTCAACTGCAACTACCACGGCAGCGTCGACGAATCCCAGGTCGAGTTCGACGCCAGCGGCCAGATGATTCCCCGCGAAGGTGTGCACGCCAATGGCCTGCGGCACGCCGCCACCACCCGGCTGGTGGAGTTCAACGACCTGCCGGCGCTGGAGGCGGCACTGGCCCATGGCGACGTGGCCGCGGTGCTGACCGAGCCCTTCATGACCAACGTCGGCATGGTCCCGCCCGTCCCCGGCTTCCACGATGGCTTGCGCGAGCTGACCCGGCGTTTCGATGTGCCGCTGATCATCGACGAAACCCACACCATCTCCTGCGGCCCGGCCGGCTACAGCGGCGAACACGGCCTGCAACCGGACTTCTTCGTGCTCGGCAAATGCATCGCTGGCGGCATCCCCACCGCGGTCTGGGGGGCCAGCCAGGCCATGGCCGAGCGCATCTGGCAGGTGCTGCCGCACTTTCAGCCCGGGCAGGCGATCAACCACTTCGGCTTCGGCGGCACCCTGGCCGGCAACGCCCTGCAGATGGCGGCCATGCGCGCCACCTTCAGCGAGGTCATGAGCGCGGCCAACTACGCGCACATGATCGCCCTGGCCGAACGCCTGCGGGCCGGGGTCCAGGCGCTGATCGCCAAGCACCGCCTGCCCTGGCACGTGACGCGGATCGGCGCCCGGGTCGAATACCTGTTCATGGACCACGCGCCGCGCAACGGCGGCGAAGCCCACCAGGCACGCCACGGCTTGATCGAGGCCTATCTTCATCTATACCTGCTCAACCGCGGTGTGTTGCTGACGCCGTTCCACAACATGGCGCTGATGTGCCCGGCAGCCACCGCGCAGGACGTCGACCTGCACAACCGCCTGCTGGACGAGTGCCTGGACACAGTCATTCAAGGAGAACAACCATGATCCATGACTTGACCGGTCGTATCGCCCTGGTCACCGGCTCCGGCCAGGGCATCGGCCGCGCCATCGCGCAAGTCTTCGCCGCCCAGGGCGCCAAGGTACTGCTCGCCACCCGCAGCGAAGCCTCGGGCGTCGAAACCCGGCGTTTGATCCGCGAGGCCGGCGACAGCGCCGAACTGCTGGTGCTGGACCTGAGCACCCGGGCCGCGGCCAACCAGGCGGTGGCCGCCACGCTGCAAGCCTTCGGTGGCCTGGACCTGCTGATCCATAACGCCGGGGTGTTTCCGATGGAGAACCTGTGCGATCTGAAGGACGAAACCCTGGACACGACCCTGGCGGTGAACCTCAAGAGCTGTTTCTGGCTGACCCAGGCGGCGCTGCCGGCGTTATGCCGGGCCGAACACCCGCGCATCGTCATCACCTCTTCGGTGACCGGGCCGCGCACGGCGATTCCCGGGCTGTCCCACTACGCCGCGTCCAAGGCTGGGGTCAACGGTTTTATCCGCGCGGCGGCCCTGGAACTGGCCGAACACCGGATCACCGTCAACGGCGTCGAACCCGGCCTGATCGCCACCCAGGCCATGGCCAACCTTGGCGATTGCGCGGCCCTGGCCAGGGGTATCCCGCTCAAGCGCCTGGGCAGCCCGCAGGACATCGCCCACGCCATGCTGTTCCTCGCGTCCGAACAGGCCGGCTATATCACCGGGCAGACCCTGATCGTCGATGGCGGCGCCCTGCTGCCGGAAAACACCCAGTTCACCTGAGGGCTGACACCTCACCCACGGCGCCCGCCCGGGCGCCGGCACTATCAGTTGCCCGTCTCTGGCGCCGTTGCGCCCGGGCATTGTACCCAGCGGGACCGGCCGCTGAATGGCTTCATGGGTAGAACGCAACCTCGCGTTTTTGTCGATTGAAACGCTGCTCGCCGGCGCCAGTGTCGTCATGGGGCTTTCCGGGATGGGCATCTTCCTCTCGGACACGCCGTCCGATCTGGTGATCCCCTTGTGTTTCTTCTTTATACGCGGTGGCCGGCATGCTGCCCGCCACCCTCCTCGCCAGCACCTCACTGACCTCGCCGCAGCCCGCGCTGATCCCGCTGTGCCTGGGCCGGTCTGCAAGGCAACTACCTGGGCCAGGTGCTCGCGCCCATCGCCCTGAGTGCCGCTGTCGCCTACGCCGGCTGGTCCGCCCCGGCGGCGCTGATGCTGGCCGCCGCGCTGCTGGGCGTGCTGCTGGCAATGCGACTGAAGATAAAACCCTGAAAGCAGCGCTCCCCGGTCGCCAGATCGGGGAGCGGCGCCGATGCCTCAGCTACCGGTACGGATCTTGTTCCACACCCGGGTGCGGATCCGGTCGATATTCAGCGGCATGGCTTCCAGGGCGAACAGCTTGCCCATCATGTCCGGGCTCGGGTAGACCTTGGTGTCGCTCTTGATGGCCGGGTCGACCAGGCTGTCAGCCTGGTCGTTGCCATTGGCGTAGTGCACATGGTTGGTGATCTCGGCCATCACCTCCGGGCGCAGCAGGTAGTTCATGTAGGCATACCCGGCCTTTTCGTCCGGCGCGTCGTTGGGCATGGCCACCATGTCGAACCAGATCGGCGCGCCTTCCTTGGGAATCGCATAGCCGATTTCCACGCCGTTCCTGGCTTCCTTGGCCCGGCTATCGGCTTGCAGCACGTCGCCGGAGAAACCCACCGCCACGCAGATATCGCCGTTGGCCAGGTCGCCGGTGTACTTGGAGGAATGGAAGTAGGCGACATAGGGCCGGATCTTCAGCAACAGCGCTTCGGCCTTCTTGTAGTCCTCGGGGTTCTTGCTGTGGTGCGGCAGGCCCAGGTAGTTCAGCGCCGCCGGCAGTAGTTCGGGGCCGTTGTCGAGGATCGCCACCCCGCACTTCTGCAGCTTCTGCATGTATTCGGGCTTGAAGATCAGGTCCCAGGAATCCACCGGCGCGTTGTCCCCCAGCACCGCCTTGACCTTGGCGACGTTGTAGCCGATCCCGGTGCTGCCCCAGAGGTACGGGAAGCCGTGCTCGTTGCCCGGATCGTTGGTCTGCAGGGCCTCGAGCAGCACCGGGTTGAGGTTCTTCCAGTTCGGCAACTGGCTCTTGTCGAGCTTCTTCAGCGCCCCGCCCTCGATCTGCCGGGCCATGAAGTGGTTGGAGGGAAACACCACGTCATAACCGGAGCGACCGGTCATCAGCTTGCCGTCCAGGGTTTCGTTGCTGTCATAGACGTCGTAGCTGAAACCGATGCCGGTTTCCTTCTGGAAGTTCTTCAGGGTGTCCGGGGCGATGTAGCTCGACCAGTTGTAGATCTTCACGGTCTCGGCCGCCTGGCTGAAGGAAGCAACCAGCAGCAACGGCACGCACAGCGATAAAGCCGGTTTTTTACGGATCATGGGGCGATTCCTGTGTGGGTTGTTTTTATTGGCAGGCAATCAAAGGATCAGAAAATCAACACGTAGGTCTTGCGCACGGTTTCCTGGATGTCCCAGGTCCCGGTGCTGTTGGCCGGCAACATCAGTGCATCGCCGGCTTCTATAAGCAGGGGTTCGCCGTTGTCCGGGGTGAAGGTGCAACGCCCCAGGATGAAATGGCAGAACTCCTGGGCGACGATCTGCCGCCGCCAGCGCCCGGGCGTGCACTCCCAGATGCCGGTTTCGACGCCGTCGTTGCGCTCGACACAGGTCACCGAAGTCACGGCGACCGGGTTGCCCAGGGGCACGGCCACCGGAGTCGATTGCTCCAGGGTGGCGTGGGCGGTGTTCTTGAATTGAGTGATGCTCATGGCGCTACCTGTCGATGGAAAAGAAACCGCTGTAAAAAACCTGGCTCAGTGCATCAGCCCTTCCATGAAACCCGCCACCCGGCTGGCCAGCCGGCGGCGCCAGGGCGGCGTGGCCGGGTTGGCCAGGGTCTGGTCTTCATGGACGAAGCTGCGAATGATCGCGTTGTAGCCCAGCCAGCGGCATGGCTCCGGCTCCCAGGCGCGCAAGGCGTTAAGGCCGCCCTCGGGGATCACCCAGGGCTGGCGGGTCAGCTCGCTGTCGCGCTCGAGGATCAGATCGGCCAGGGTCCGCCCGCCCAGGTTGCTGGCGCCCACGCCTTCGCCGCCGTAGCCGCCGGACAGCGCGATGCCGTGCCGGCGGTCGCAGAGCATGTGCGGCCGGAAGTGCCGGGACATGCCCAGGTTGCCGCCCCAGGAGTGGGTGATCCGCACATTGTTCAACTGCGGGAAAAGCTCGCTGAACAGGTAGCGCCGCAGCTCGACTTCGCTGCGGGTCAGGTCGAAGTCATGGCGCAGCTTGCCGGCGAACTGGTAGCCGCCGCGGGCGCCGAACACCAGGCGGTTGTCGGCGGTGCGCTGGCCGTAGGTGACCTGGCGACTGCTTTCGCTGAATGCCTGGCCCTGGCTCAGGCCGATCTCGTCCCAGGTCGCGGCCGACAAGGGCTCGGTGGCCACCAGCAGGCTTTGCACCGGCAACTGGTAACGGCCCAGGGGCGGTAGGGTCACCGAATAGCCCTCCACCGCCGGCACTATCCAGCGACAACGCACGCTGGCCCTGGCGGTTTGCAGGCTGCCGGACTGCCAGTGGCTGACCGGGCTGTTTTCGTAGATGGGCACGCCCAGGCGCTCCACGGCGCGGGCCAGGCCACGCACCAGCTTGGCCGGCTGGATGGTCGCGCAATGGGGCGCGTAGATACCGCCGTAGGCCTTGGCCACGCGGATCTGCCTGGCCAGTTGCTCGGGGCTCAGCCAGCGGTAGTCGCGCTCGTCGAGGCCCTGGCGGTAGAGCTTGTCCAGGTAGCGGCGCTGGGTGACTTCCTGCTCGGGGTAACGCGCGGCGCAGTACAGCACCCCGCCCTTGCGGTAGTCGCAGTCGATGCCTTCACGCTCGAGGACGCTGGCCACTTCATCGGGAATACCGTGCAGCAGGTCGAAGGACGCGCGGCGCTGCTGCGCGCTGAGCCCGGCCAGCAGCCGGTCCTCCCCCAAAAGGTTGCCCATCAGCCAGCCGCCGTTGCGCCCGGAGGCACCGAAGCCGGCGGTCTGCGCCTCGACAATGGCGATGTTCAGGGTCGGCGCCAGGCGCTTGAGGTAATAGGCGGTCCACAGCCCGGTATAACCGGCGCCGATGATCGCCACGTCGACATCCAGGTCCTGCTCCAGCGACGGCCGGGCCAGCAGCGGCTCGTCGAGCTGATCCATCCACAAACTGATGTTGCGCCACGCTGGCATACATGCACTCCGCCACCCGAACTTCGATGGCAGCGATCCTAGTGCCTGGGCTCAAGGGCTGTCTTGCGCGCGTGCACGCAAAGAAATTTGCTTGGCATACGCCTTGGGCGACAGGCCGGTGTGCTGGCGGAAACAGCTGTAGAACGCCGACAGCGAGTTGAAGCCGGCGGCGAACGCCAGCTCGTCGATGCGCACCGGCGGCGCGGCCTGGTCCAGCGCCGCCAGCAAATGCTGCAGCCGTGCCTGGTTCACATAGCGGTAGAAACTCTGCCCCAGCACCTGGTTGAGCAGATAGGAGATCTGGTTGCGGCTGTAGCCGCACTCCTTCGCCACCCGCTGCAGGTCCAGCTCCGGGTCGAGGTACGGCTGCTGGCGCTCGAAGTACTGCTGCAGGTCCTCGGCCATGAAGCTCAGTTGGCGCGGCGACAGGCCCAGGCGGCTGACCGCTGGCCGCGCGCCGCCACCGGCCTTGCTCGGCGCCGCCTCGCGCACCAGGGAAGCGTATTCGTTGACGCGCCAGATCAAGCCATCGCGCACGGTGATCGCCTCGCTGGCGCGAAACGACACCAGGCCCTGCCCGCCGCGCAGGGTCACCTGGTATTGAATGAACGCGGTATTGCCGTCCAGGCGGATGCGGTCGCTGTGCTCCAGGGCTTCGTCGGGCGCGCGCGGCATGCTGTTGCGTACGTATTCGCGCAGTTCGTCCAGGCCCAGGGTGCGGTTCTGGAAAAAGTCGTTGTACTGGATTTCCGGGTGATACAGCGCCATGACGCCATCGAGGTCGCGGTGCTTCCAGCACAGGTGATAGCGCAGCACTGTCTCGCCGGTGGCCCGGGTTTGCGCCGGGCCATCATCAGGGGCAGACATAGGGTACTCGGAGGATGAAAAGGCGCAGCTTGCCGAAGTTCGCCCAGCGCTTCAATGGCCAATGCATGGCCCCTGGATACTGGCGTTTTGCCTAAATCGCTGGCGGAAATGACCTGCATCAAAAAAGTGCAAGGCAATCGCCAAACGGCCTGAAAAAAAGCCGTTGAATGTCATATCCCGGTGCTATTTTTAAAAGCTCCACAGGTTGGTCCATTGACGGTCCTTCCATACCTACCGCGAGCACAAGGAAGCGCTCAATGAACAAGGTGGGCAATCCATGAATAGAGTCTCCGCCAGCAAAGTCACCTTTCCCAACGCCTGCCAGCTGATGCGCTGGCATTTTCACCCCATGGGCTTCGAGGCCAGCATGGATGCACCCGGCAGCATGATCGCCCGGCTCTTCGATCGTGCCAGCGGCGAGACCATGATCGCCATTGCCGGCATCCCCTGCGCCACCGTGATGAATGCCGCCGATGTCGAGCGAATAATCGAGGCGGTGGAAGACGAGCTGGAGGCCTTCATGCCGCCACTCGCCTTGAAAGCCTAGGGCCGGTCGCTTTTCTTGACCCGCCCCAGGTTGTCCTCAAGCCCGCCGTTGCGCGGGCTTTTTCATGCCCGCAGGTCGGCGAAGAACGGCTTGCCCTGGGGAATCCGGTCCGACGCCTTGGGCGCATTGGCCGCCTGGGTGTCCGGGCTGTCCACATACCAGTAGCAATGTTTTACCGCCCGGGTGATGCCGACATACGCCAGACGCAAGGTCTCGTCCTTCTGCGCATTGTCGTAGGGCTCGCTGTCGCCATCCTTGCCCAGCCCGGCCATGCGATAGACCTGGTTCTTGTAGGGCGAACTGGTCAGGTGCTGGCAGTCACCGAGCAAGAAAACCGCATCCGCCTGCAAGCCCTTGGAACTGTGGTAGGTCAGTTGCTTGAGGCGTCGATCCTCGGCCGGCAACCTAGAATCAACATTAACTATTTGTAAAATATGTTCTTCAATCAATAACTTATCGCTACTTTTTCGAAATAACATCAAAATCGAATCGCCATTGCGATAGTGCTCCGCCAGCCGCGCCGCCAGCCCCTGGTCATCGCGGTCCAGCACATTCACCGGCAACACTTCCTTGGGCTCGCCGCTGGCCTTGGCCTTCTTCCCGGCAATCGCCGGTGCCGCGCGGACGATATGTTCCGCCGCGTCGATGATGTGCTGATGGCTGCGATAGTTCTCGCTGAGCATCACCCGGGTGGTAGCCGGCGACGGGAATTCCTTGTTGAACTCCATGAAGTACTTCGGCGAACTGCCGCGCCAGCCGTAGATCGACTGCCAGTCGTCCCCCACACAGAGCAACGACGAGCGCTGCGCCCCACGCCCGACATGCATTGCCGGGCCGCGACTGCGGATCTCGCGCAGGCTGGCGCAAATCCACGAGACGATCTGCGGCGAGACGTCCTGGAATTCGTCGATCATCAGGTGCGACATCGGCCGCAGCCGCTCATCGCTAAGCAGCTTGAAGTTCTCCGGGGTGTTCTCGCCGAACAGCGAGAACATACGGTTGTAGCTCATGATCGGCGGCGACTGGTCGAGCAGATGGTCGTCCAGCGCCCGCCAGAACAGGCTCAGAGCCTCGAAGAAGTAGCGATCCGGGTCGTCCTGGGGGAAAACCATCTGGCCCACGGCCACCGATACATCCAGCCCGAGGTTCTCGATAAACCCGGCCGCGGCGACAAAACAGTCCAGCAGCGGCGCCGAAGCCAGCTCGCCCTTGACCTTGTAATCGAAGCCCGGCCCGGCAGTGGCGTCGCCGGCCAGGGACGACAAAACCCGCTTTGCCGACTCATAACTATCCAGCCAAATCATAGGCTTACGACAAAAAGCTTGAAACAGGGTGCGCTTTACCGCCCACTCCGCGCGCACCGAGAGCTTCGATCCGGGGCGACTCAGCTGCGGGTTTTCCCGAGGGTCGAACCCCAGCACCACCCAGGCATCCAGTTCGGCGATGTAGCCATGGCAATGGAACTGCGAGCCGTTGATCTCCACCGTCTGCCGGTTCGGCTCGATGCCCTTGATCGGCCAGGCCCCGGCGCGAAACCACAGGTCTTCCAGGGTGTCGCACAGCTCTTCGTCGCGCTTGGCCGCCAGTTCGGTCACGGCCATGCGCTTCTGCACGTCCGGGTGATCGCGCTCCAGCTCCTTGAGCTGCAGGGCGTGGCGCAGCAACGGCTTGATCGCCTCGCGGAAACGCCCGTCGCGCCGGTGCAAGGCGTGATAACAGGCATTCAGGTGCTTGCGCTGGGCGTCGTTGATCCGCAGGTCGAAGGGATTGCTGTCGACCTCCAGATCCCCCGCCGCCGGGCGATCGCTGAGGTTCTCGAACGCCTGCAGGCGCTCGAAGCCTGGCAGGCTGCGGACCATCGGCAGGATGCGCGAGTGGAAGGTGCGCACCAGCTCCCGCGCCTCCTTGAGCCCCAGGGGCCGGCCCCAGAGCGCGAACACCTCCATCAGCTTGTTGATGAAGTCCTTGCGCGACTCGCGGGTGAAGGTCACCACGGTCATCGAATCGAGCTCGAAGCCCAGGTAATGATTGAGCAGCAGGATGCGCAGGACCAGGGAGGTCGACTTGCCCGCGCCAGCGCCGGCAATCACCGAGGTCGACGGGGTTTCGCTGAAGATCATCTTCCATTGCGCGCTGCTGGGCTGGGCATGGGCCGGCAGCAGGCGGCCAACGTCGGCCTTGATGCGTTTCTTCAGCTCGGCGCTCAGCGGCAGGCGCCAGTCATCGAACAGATGATCGTCGACGCCGGGGGCCGGATGCTCGGTGGAGCGGCTGTCGCGAATCAGCAGTACCTGACGGCCCTGCTCCAGGCCTTCGGCCTTGCCCTCCTGGTAACCGTACTCCACCCCGGCGGTGTGCCCGCTGCGAAAACCGTCCGCCTGGCCATGCAGCCAGGACGCGCGATGCTGGGCGCGCAGGCGACTGAGGCCGTGACCGAAAAACCTGGCCGCCAAGCGCTTGAGCAGCGGCATTTCGGCCAGGGGCAAGAGTTCGGGAGGAAGATCGGGGGTGTGTTGCGGCACGCTGACTCCAGGGTGTGAGGCTGTGTGGGACGGTATGGTCGCTTCATTCGTCGACGACTTCTAGTGAAATGCTTACAGGTCATCCACTTAAGATCCGAACTGAATGTATGAAAGCAGAAGAAACACTGCCAAATATATCTATTTATTAGATCTGATTACGGTATTTTTTGCGCTTTTTATCGATGTTTGGCTGATGGATGATAAGCGCCATCAATCACCGGTCTCGTTCTGCGGCTCCACCAAGGCGCCCCATGACGAACCCTGACAGGAGACGATCATGCTTGAACTCAGACCCTTCAAATCCCTGGGCGGCGCCCATCATGGCTGGTTGGATGCCCACCACCACTTTTCGTTCGCCGAGTACTACGACCCCAAGCGCATGAACTGGGGCAACCTGCGCGTGTGGAACGACGACGTGATCGCCCCCGGCAGCGGTTTCCCGCAGCACCCGCACCGCGACATGGAGATCATCACCTACGTCCGCGAAGGCGCCATCACCCACCAGGACAACCTGGGTAACAAGGGTCGCACCGAGGCTGGCGACGTGCAGGTGATGAGCGCCGGCACCGGGATCGCCCACAGCGAATACAACCTGGAAGCCGGCGCAACCAAGATCTTCCAGATCTGGATCATCCCCAACGAGGCAGGTTCGGCGCCGTCCTGGGGCGCCAAGCCGTTCCCCAAAGGCCAGCGCGAGGGTTTCGTAACCCTGGCCAGCGGCAAGAAAGGCGATGACCAGAGCCTGCGGATCCGTGCCGATGCGCGGCTGGTGGCCGCCAACCTGAAGGCCGGCGAGTCCGCCGAGTACTCGCTGGACCAGGGCCGCCGGGCCTACCTGGTGCCGGCGACCGGGGTGATTGAAGTCAATGGCTTGCGCGCCGCAGCTCGAGACGGTGTCGCGGTCGAAGATGAACGCCTGCTGCGGGTCACCGCCCTCGAGGACAGTGAAATCGTCCTGGTGGACCTGGCTTGAGGCGTTAACGGCAAACAAAAAAGGGGCGACCGCCTGGTCGCCCCTTTTTTGTCTGGCTTACGGGCCTTATCGCGGATCAGCCGCTGATCGCGCCGTCCACCAGGGTCTGCGCTTCCTGCACCAGCTGCTTCAGGTGATCGTCGCCGATAAAGCTCTCGGCGTAGATCTTGTAGATGTCTTCGGTGCCCGATGGACGCGCGGCGAACCAGCCGTTCTCGGTCATGACCTTGAGGCCGCCGATCGCCTGATCGTTGCCCGGCGCATGACTGAGGATCTTCCGGATGCTTTCGCCGGCCAGCTGGGTCGAGGTCACCTGCTGCGGCGACAGCTTGCTCAGCAGCGCTTTCTGCTGCGGGTTGGCCTTGGCATCGACGCGCACCGAGAACGGCTCGCCCAACTCGTCGCACAAGGCGCGGTAGGCCTGGTTCGGGTCGCGACCGGTGCGAGCGGTCATTTCCGCGGCCAGCAAGGCCGGGATCAGGCCGTCCTTGTCGGTGCTCCAGACGCCGCCGTCCTTGCGCAGGAACGAAGCGCCGGCGCTTTCTTCACCGCCAAAACCCAGGGAGCCGTCGAACAGGCCGTCGGCGAACCACTTGAAGCCCACCGGCACTTCGTACAGACGGCGGCCCAGACGCGCAGTCACGCGGTCGATCAGGCCACTGCTGACCACGGTCTTGCCCACGGCCGCGTCGGCGCGCCATTGCGGGCGGTTCTGGAACAGGTAGTCGATGGCCACCGCCAGGTAATTGTTCGGCGCCAGCAGGCCGCCAGTCGGGGTCACGATGCCATGGCGGTCGTGGTCCGGGTCGCAGCCAAAGGCCACGTCGAAACGATCCTTCAGACCAATCAGGCCTTGCATCGCATAGCTGGACGACGGGTCCATGCGGATCTGCCCATCCCAGTCGACGGACATGAAACGGAAGGTCGCATCGACTTCCTTGTTGACCACATCCAGGTCGAGGCGATAGTGCTCGGCAATCGCCGACCAGTAGCGCACCCCCGCTCCGCCCAGCGGATCGACGCCCAGGCGCAGCTTGGCGTTGCGGATGGCGTCCAGGTCGATGACGTTGATCAGGTCGGCGACGTAGCTGTTGACGTAGTCATGACGATGGGTAGTGTCGGCTTTCAGCGCCTGCTCGTAGCTGATGCGCTTCACACCGGCCAGCTTGTTGGCCAACAGTTCGTTGGCCTTGGCTTCGATCCACTTGGTGATATGGGTGTCGGCCGGACCGCCGTTGGTAGGGTTGTACTTGTAGCCACCGCTTTGTGGCGGGTTGTGCGACGGGGTGATCACGATGCCGTCGGCCAGGCCGCTGGTGCGACCACGGTTGTAGCAGAGAATCGCGTGGGACACCGCCGGTGTCGGGGTGTACTCGTCGCCCGCGGCAATCATCACGGTCACGCCGTTGGCGGCCAGCACTTCCAGGGCGCTGGCGCCAGCCGGGGTGGACAGCGCGTGAGTGTCGATGCCGACAAACAGCGGGCCATCGATGCCCTGGGACTGGCGATACAGGCAGATCGCCTGGCTGATGGCCAGGACGTGCCATTCGTTGAAACTCAGATCGAACGAGCTGCCACGGTGCCCCGAGGTGCCGAAGGCGACCCGCTGGGTAGAGATGGCGGCATCGGGCTGGCCGGTGTAGTAGGCCGTTACCAGTCGCGGAAGATCGACCAGCAATTCTGTCGGTGCCGGTTTGCCCGCAAAAGGACTGAGTGTCATGCAAAACCTCGGGAAATGGATGGTTCGGTGAGTGCTGCGCAGTTTACTGGCAGTTTGACCGCAACGCGACGGGATCTATCCGCGGCGGCTCGCACAATAGGCAGGTGCAGCGGCCTGCTCGATACAGGCCATGGTCGGCAGCTGCACAGAGGCCACTCAGGATCGAGGCGGGAATTAAAGAAGGGAGTTACCGCAAAGACAGAAACGCCAGAGTGCGCGATGGCGAACCCTGGCGTCAGGATCAGGCCGGTTCGACCTGCAGTGCGACCCGTTCGCGACAAGGACATTCATCCATGTAGCGGTGGGCTTCGACGAACTCGTTGAATGGGAAGACCCGTGTCTTCAGCGGCAGCAGCACACGGTCCGCCGTCAGCTGGTTGATGTCGCGCAAGGCGCGCTGCAAGGCCACCTGGTCCTGGATGATGCCCAGCTCGGGCTTGCCGGTGAAGTTGCCGATGCAGTGCACGAAGAACTGGATGTTCTTCTGGAACGCCGCGCAGGCCGGGAACGGCGTCTGGTTGCCGCCTTGCAGGCCGTACAGCACCAGGCTGCCGCGTGGGGCCAGGACGTCGCCGAGCATCGACATCTGCGGACCGCCCAGGCCATCGAATACCACGTCGACGCCACGGTTGTCGGTGTATTTGTTGATCTGCATGAGCAGATCCTGCTCTTCGGTGACGATGACTTTCTCGGCCCCCAGGGACAACAGGTACTCACGCTCTTCAGCGGTCTTGGTCGCGGCAATCACCCGCACGCCAAGTGCCTTGCCCAGCTGGACAAAGGACGGACCGGCGCAGTGGCTGGCATCGGTGACCAGGGCAAACTGCCCGGGCTTGACCCGCGCCAGGTCGACATAGGCAAAGTAGGCCACCAGCAGCGGCGTGTAATGCACCGCGGCTTCGATCGGGCTGAGCACATCGGGATAGCGGGTCAGCGCCGAGCGTGGCAGGACAATCAGCTCGCCGTAGACCGGATAATCGTTCGGGCTTTCGGCCGGGAAGCTGGCAACCTTGTCGCCCACGGCCAGGTCGTCGACGCCTTCGCCGACCGCGGTCACCACGCCGGCCATCTCATGACCGAGGCCGGAAGGCAGGCGGGCATGGGAGGACGCCAGGTTCTGGCGCCAGAGCACGTCGTACCAACTGATGCCGATCGCTTCGACACGCACCTGCACTTCGCCTGGCGCAGGCAGAGCGGCCGCATGCTCTTCGCACTTGAGCACCTCGGCCGGACCAAACTTGTGAAAACGGATCGTGCGGGACATCGCAAACCTCGTCAAAGTAACCTCTAATACCCTGAACTCTATCTGGGCTTTCTGGCCAAGACCATCAGTGGCTATTAATAGTCGACATGCCTGTCATTGATTCCGCAGAACCTGCAACAACGATAAACAGCGTGCCAGAGCGAAGGGCTCCTTACAGGAAAAAACAATTAGCCGGTGCAGAGTAGCAGCCTTTCCCCGTAAGATTCATGCCGGCCATTGTTCTCATATGGCCGCTCTCGTCAAGTTTGCTGACTCTGCCAGGACTCAAGATGAATCGTAATGACCTGCGTCGTGTCGACCTGAACCTGTTGATCGTGTTCGAAACATTAATGCATGAACGCAGTGTGACCCGGGCGGCGGAGAAACTCTTCCTCGGCCAGCCGGCCATCAGTGCGGCGCTGTCGCGCCTGCGCAGCCTGTTCGACGATCCGCTGTTCGTGCGCACCGGGCGCAGCATGGAGCCGTCGGCCCGGGCGGTGGAAATCTTCGCCCTGCTCTCGCCCGCCCTCGACTCGATCTCCACCGCGGTCAGCCGCGCCGCCGAGTTCGACCCGGCGACCAGTACCGCGGTGTTCCGCATCGGCCTGTCCGACGACGTCGAATTCGCCCTGCTGCCGATGCTGCTCAAGCGCCTGCGCGCCGAAGCCCCGGGAATCGTGCTGGTGGTGCGTCGCGCCAACTACCTGCTGATGCCGGCCCTGCTGGCCTCCGGCGAGATTTCCATCGGCGTCAGCTACACCCAGGACCTGCCGGCCAACGCCAAGCGCAAGGTGCTGCGCCGCAGCCTGCCCAAGCTGCTGCGGGCCGACAGCATGCCCGGCGCCCTGAGTCTCGATGACTTCTGCGCCCGCCCCCACGCCCTGGTGTCGTTCGCCGGCGACCTCAGTGGGTTTATCGATGAAGAGCTGGAAAAACTCGGGCGCAAGCGTCACGTGGTGCTCGCGGTGCCGCAGTTCAACGGCCTGAGCACCCTGCTCAGCGGCACCGACATAGTCGCTACCGTGCCGGACTATACCGCCGACGCCCTGACCGCCGCCGGCGGCGTGCGCGCCGAAGACCTGCCCCTGCCGGCCCGCACCTTCGACCTGCACATGGCCTGGCGCGGCTCCCAGGACAACGACCCGGGCGAACGCTGGTTGCGCTCGCGGATTCAGATGTTCTTCGGGGATCCCGATAGCCTGTAATGGAATTCCACAAAGTTCCAGAAAACCATTTAATAACAAAATATTATAGATAAAGTCAGTCCACTGCCGCCTGTCTAAATCCAATGGATTCCAGAACTCATGGGGGCATAATCGGGGGCAAATATCGATTATTAAAAAACGGTGCCCCCCACCGATACTCCAGATAACGCCCCTGTTTTCAGACGAAAACTCAACGATACCTTCGTCCGCTCGCTCACCGAGCCCGGCAAACACGCTGACGGCGAAGTCCTTGGTCTCTACTTGGAGGTGAGGGCGTCGAGCAAGGCCGGAAAATCCCCTTCCAAGTTCTGGCGTTTAAAGTATCGGCTGCACGGCAAGGAGAACCGTTTTTCGATCGGTGCTTACCCCGACATTGGGCTGAAAGAAGCGCGCGTGCGTGGCCGAGCAATGGTTGGCATTCAAGTCTGCCGAACTGGTGACCAAATCCATCATGGGGGCTTCGCGGAGCGCTGAACAACCACATCTTGCCTGCCATTGGCGAAAAGCCGGTCAGCGATATCAAGCTGGAGCACATCACCACAATTATCACCGAGCTGCGTCGCCAGCGCACCATGGCCAGTTCGCCGGTTATCGGGTCAGCCTGCGCCCCTGATTCTGGCTGCTCACGCGCACCTCGGACTGCCGGATTTTCCAGAACAAGACGGTGCCGGACATCATCAAGCAGGTGTTCCGCGACCTCGGCATCTCCGATAGCGCGACCACTTCTACGACTGGCCACTGGCGCGGGAAGTCCAGCCGGGCTCGCTGGCGTTGAACGACTACGACTTCCAGCGCCCCGGCGCCAGCCTCGAAGTGCGCTCCAGCGTGTCGCGCAGCCACAGCAACGGCGACCATCCGCTCTACGACTACCCGGGCGAATACGTACAGAGCAAGGATGGCGAGCATTACGCACGCACCCGTATCCAGGCCATTCACAGCCAGTTCGAGCGCGTGCAGTTGCGCGGTTGTGCGCGTGGCCTGAAATACATTGACCTTTACGTCGTTCGCTCCCCCTCTCCAGTCTGCAGCGCCCACAGTTTGGCGTAGCGGCCGTTCAACTTGAGCAGGTGTTCGTGGGATCCGCTTTCCGTGATGGTGCCGTCTTCCATGACCAAGATGCGATCCGCAGGCCGGAGGGTGTTGAGTCGATGGGCGATGCTGACGACCGTGCGCCCCTGGATGATCTCCGGTAAGCGCGCCATGATCGCGGCTTCCGATTCATAGTCCAGTGCGCTGGTGGCCTCGTCCAGAATCAGGATCCGCGGATCGGTGATCAAGGCGCGCGCCAGGGCAATGCGCTGGCGCTGACCGCCGGAGAGGAACCCTCCGCGTTCGCCGACGTCGGTGGCGTAACCCTCGGGCAACTCGACGACGAAGCCGTGCGCCCCGGCCAACTTCGCCGCCGCCTGCACTTCGTCGTTAGTGGCGTCTGGCTTGCAGAGGCGGATATTGTCCGCCACGGTGCCGGCGAACAGCATGCTTTCCTGGGGGACAATACTCATCTGCCGGCGCAGTTCGATGGGGTCGGCGATCGCGATGTCGCCGCCATCGACCAGGATCTGCCCCTGTTGCGGCGAGTAGAGGCGTTGCAGCAAGCGCGCCAGGGTGGACTTGCCGGAGCCTGACGGCCCGGTGACACCGATAAAGCTGCCCGGGGGGATATCCAGATTCAAGCCTTTCAGCACTTCAGGACTGGTGTCGCTGTAGCGAAAGCGCACCTGCTCAAAGACCAGCGCCCCATCTATCGCGTGCAAGGCGCCGACCCCTTCGCCAATCGCCTCGCCCGGCTCATCGAGAATATCGCCGACCCGGCGCAGGGCCACTTGGGTGTGCTGGAAATCCTGCCAGATCTGCGCCAGGCGCAACACCGGTTCCACCACATGGCCGGACCACATGTTGAAAGCCACCAGTTCCCCGACGGTCATCTGGCCTTTCATGACCGCGTGCACGCCAAACCAGAGCATGATCGCCGACATGGCCTTCTGGATGAAGGCAATGATTTGCCCGGCGGTGATGCCGAGTCGTTTCATGCGAAATTGACTGCGTAGATACGTCGTGAGCCGCTGTTGCCAGTGCGCGCTAAAGCGTTCTTCGGTGGCGCAGGTCTTCAGGGTTTCGATACCGCTCATCGTTTCTATCAAGAACGCATTGGCCTGCGCATTCTGTTCGTAGGTGGTGAGGGCCTGGGCGCGTAATTGCGGACCAATGACCATCCACACCGCGAAGCAGGCGATCAGCGAAATCACCAGGATGCTGGTGAGCACGACCGAATACCACAGCATGACCACGAGGAAGATCGCCACGAAGATCAGGTCCAGCACCAGGGTCAAGGCCGAACCGGTGAGGAATTGGCGCACATGATCGATCTCGCGCACTCGGGCGATCACTTCGCCGACCTGGCGGGTCCGGAAGTAGGTCAGCGACAACGCCATCAGATGGCCAAACACCCTCCCCTCCAGTTCCGCGTTGACCTTGCTGGCCAGGTTGCCGAACAGCCAACTGCGCACAAAGGCGAATATAGGTTCGACCACGGCCAACCCCAGGAGTCCGACCGCCAGGACCTGCAGGCTATCGCCCGCACGGCTCACGAGCACCTTGTCGGTGACGCTCTGGAAGAACAAGGGGCTGACCAGGGCGATCAGCTGCAGGTTCAGCGAAATCGCCATCACCCAATAAAATTGCTGAGTGTGGCGCAAGATCGAGGGCAGGAACCAGCGAAAGCCGAAGGGCACCCGTTTACGCGATTCGAGCTCCTCGCCCAGCAACAGGAGTGGACCACTGCACAGTTGAACGAAGACCGTCAACGGTATCTGTCGTGTGACCGACTCCTGGGGGGACCAGATCGTCGCAGTCTCGGCGTCGATCTTGCTCAGCACCGTGAATCCGGCCGGTCCCGGCACCAACGCGGGCGTGGGGATATCTTGCAAGTGCTCGCCGCTGAAGTCGACGACGCGGGCGCGCAAGCCGATCCAGAGCGCCAATCGACAGAGTTCCTGGGTCGTGGCTGCGCCCTGCTCGCGACCCAGGCGATGCGCCAGCCGACGCGGCAGCACGGCGATGTCGAAGTGCTCCGCCGCCTGCGCCAAACATAAGAGTCCCGTGTCTTGCGCCGTACTGTCGGGCGCAGTGCTGTGGTGTTCGATCATGCTCATTTCAACGTTCTCGCATGGCGGTCGCTTGGTATTCGCGTACCGGGCTTAACAGGTAATCGATGACCCGGCGCGTTCCCGTCTTGATCTCGGCCACCACGCTCATGCCCGCCTGCAGTGCTTTGCGCTCGCCATCGACCATGATGTAGGACTGGCTCAGGCGCACATACGCCGGAAAGACGAAGCCCAGGCGCTCGTCCTTGACGGCATCATGCGACACGAAAGTCACGACCGCAGGGACTGTGCCGTAGCGGCTATAGGGGAAGGTATCGACCTTGACTTCAACCGCCTGGCCCGGCGCCGCAAAGCCGACGTCTTTGTTCAGGATATTGACTTGCGCCTCGAGTTCGGCGGCATCCGGTACGACCACCATCAACACCTGGGCCGCCGTGACAACACCGCCGACGGTATGAATCGCCAATTGCTGTACTAGGCCACTGACCGGTGAACGCAATTGCTGCAAACCGCGGCGTTCTGTCGCCTTGGCCAACTCCTGTTCCTGCTCGGCGAGGGTATTGGAGGTTTGCGTGAATTTGTCGCTGTATTCGCGCCGCGTTTGCGCCAGGTAGCTGCGCTTGCGATCCCGCAAATTGAGCCGTTGGGCGCTCAGCACCTTTTGTTGCTGGCGTTGCTGTTCCAGGCGCTGGTCGAGCTCGAGCAGTTCCTTGGTTTTTTCCAGCAAGGCGACTTGGGCCACCACGCCTTTTTCCGCGAGCACACGCGCCGAATGGACCCGTGATTCAACGTTGACCCGCAATTTGCCCATCTCGTTGAGGTCGTGGCTCACGGCCTGGTAGTTGGCTTCGGTGATGTCGATTTCCGAATCGAGGTCGCGCAGTCGCGACTGCACGGCCTGCCATTCGCTGGTCAGGTGTTGGCGCGTGGCCTCGATGTCGCTCTGCGCAATACCCGGCGGCGGCACAAAGGCTTGAAACGGCGTCTCGCTGAGCAAGGCTTTCAGGCGCGCCACCTCCAACCGATTGGCGGTGACCTGGTCGTTCAAGCGTTGCACGTCGGCCGAAGCCCCAATGAGTTTGAGGTCGATAAGCGGGTCGCCTTCCTTGACGCGCTGGCCATCCTCGACGTGTATCGCCAGCACCTGCGCGGGCTCCAGCGGCTGGATGAGCTTGGAGCGGGAGGAGTCGATGATCTGCCCCGTGGCACTGGCGTTGATGTCCAGGATCCCCATCACCGACCAGAGGATGATCAGCACCACAAACAGCGCCAGCCCCAGCGCCAACCGGCGTGCCCAGGGCGATGGCGGACGGTGCAGGATCTCTAGGTAGCCGGGGAGAAACTCATAGGCTTCGTCGGGTTTGCTGTTCGCCTTGACGCGCGCGCGCAGCGAGGGGAGTAGTCGGTCAATGATCATGATCGTGTTCCGAAGAAAGGTCTTCCGAAGAAAGGTCTTCTTGTAATTGCCACAGGCGCCGGTAAGTGCCCTCCAGCGCCATGAGCTGGGCATGACTGCCGGCTTCGCTGATCCGGCCCTTATCCAGGACGATGATGCGATCGCAATCGCGCACTGTGGAGAGGCGATGGGCAATCACAATGACGGTGCGGCCGTGGGCGATCTGCGGCATGTTGTCGCGAATGATCGCTTGGGATTCCTCGTCGAGCGCGCTGGTCGCTTCATCGAAGATCAGAATCCTCGGGTTGGTCAGCAGCGCCCGCGCGATCGCCAGCCGCTGGCGTTGCCCACCGGAGAGCGAGGTGCCGCCCTCGGCGATCAGGGTGTCGTAGCCCATCGGCAATTTGAGGATGAAGTCGTGCGCGCCGGCCAGCTTGGCAACCCGCATCACGTCCTCCAACGCGGCGGTCGGCGCCCGCAGGGCGATGTTGTCACGCACACTGCGCTGGAACAGAAAATTCTCCTGCAGTACCACACCGATGTGTTGGCGCAACGCCACCGGTTGCAGTTCATCCAAGAGCTCGCCATCGATCAGGATGCTGCCCGCTTGCGGCAAATACAGTTTCTGCATCAGGCGGGTCAAGGTCGATTTACCCGAACCGGAAGGGCCCACGACGCCCAGCGTTTCACCGGCGCGGATGGAGAGAGAAATACCATCCAGCGTCAGGGGCAGATCGGGCCGGTACCTGAACTGTACGTCCTGTAACTCGATGGCTCCTTGCAGCTGGTGTGGCAAACGGCGCTGCCCACCGTCCTGTTCGACCGGCAGGTTCAGAATGTCCCCCAGGCGATCCACCGCGACGCGCGCCTGGACGAACTGCTGCCATAACTCGACCAGCCGGCTGACCGGTTGGCTCGCATGGTTGGCCAGCATGTTGAAGGCGATCAGTTGGCCGACCGTGAGATGCAACGCCAACACCTCGTTGGCGCCGATCCATAAAATCAACACCGAAACGAGCTTTTGCACCCACTGCACGGCCTGATTGATCAGGGTCTGCAAGCTCTGGGTCTGAAAGCCGCTGCCGACCTGATCGCGGGTAATGGCTTCCCAGCGGCGTTGCATGCGCGGCTCCACCGCCAGCCCCTTGATCGTCTCGATCCCGCCCAGGGACTCGGCCAACAGACTGGAGCTGCGCGCCCCGTGATGAAACAGGGTCTCGATGCGTTGTTGCAGGAAGGGCGTACTGGCGCCGGCGATCAGCGCGTAAACCGGTAACGACAGCAGCACCAGGCACGTCAGCTTGAGCGACAACAGCGACATCACCAGCAAGAACACCACGGTGAAGAGCAGGTCCACGCTGAGCCCCATCGCCGCGCCAGTGAGGAACTCGCGGATCGTGTCCGCCTCGCGGACCCGCGACACAATCACGCCCACCGAGCGGCTGCGAAAAAACGCCAGGGGCAAGCCCAGCAGGTGACTGACCAGATCGCCGCCCAGCTTCGCATCGATGCGCGCCGAGGTATGGCTTAGCAGGTATTCGCGTAATCCCTTAAGTAGCACTTCGACCAGCGCCGCAGCGATCAAGCCCAGGGCAATCACATCCAGGGTGGCGAGCGCCTCGTGGACGATGACCTTATCCATCACCACTTGAAACGCCAAGGGTGATAACAGGGCGAGGATTTGCAGCAGGAACGAGAACAACAACACTTCCAGCAGCAAGCGCTTATGCTGGGCAAACGCCGGAATAAACCAGCGTATGTCAAAACGCAGCGCCGCCATATCAAGGGTCAAGATCTCCCCAGCCCAGTCCTCCTCGAGTTGCGCCGGGGTCATGAGCACCGGGTTCGCTTGATCGGCCAGCTGGACCAACGCCTGCTCATTCGAGAGGCGCGCCAGGACGGCAAAGCTGCCGTCCACCCGGCGATAGGCCAGTGGTAATTGTCCTGGTTTCAGCTGCGTCCAGCGGCACTTTTTTAGCGCGAGCTTCACGCTTTGCCGACGGGCCAAATCGGCCAGCGCCGCCTTTAATGACGCAGGCACTTCCAATGATTGAGCCGCTTCGTCATCCAGCGCCCCCACATCGATTCCTGCCAACTGCAACAAGCAACGGGCACACGCGAGCGCCGAGCTTGTTTCCAAGGTTATTTTTTCAGTCATCACATTATCAGTAAGTTTGAATAGCAGTTATTGGCCGATCACGAATGGAGCGCGGCATTGGCCACTTGCAGATCGTGTAATGAGAGCTCGCCGACCGACGCGGTGAGTTTCAGGCGGTTTTGCAGGTAGGTGTAACGCGCCTCGGCCAGGTCTTTGCGGGTCGAGTAGAGTTGCTGCTCGGCATTGAGGACATCCAGGGTGGTACGGGTGCCCGCCTCACGCCCCAACTTGGTCGACGCCAGCGAACTCTGGGCCGAGACCAGCGCCTGTTTCAACGCGCTAATCTGCGAAGCGCCTGTCGTCACCCCCAGAAAGGCCCGCTTGATCTCCAGGGCGGTCTCACGCCGTGACGTCTCCAGTTCATCTTCGGCTTGCTCTTTCTCCGCCAGTGCCTCGCGTAACTTGGAACTATTGTTACCGCCGGTATACAGGGGGACGTTGAGTTTGAGCCCGATATACGTGCTTTGCGTTTGATCGGGAGTGAGCGCGCTCGTAGAGCTTTTGCGACCGTCGTCATAACCGGCTTGCAAACTCACCGTCGACTCTCGCCAGGCCCCATATTTATTGGGCTCGGCTGCTTTAATCGAGAGGGCGATCCGTTTCTCCTGGATCTTCAGCCCGTTCGCCGCGCCCCGCGCCAACCACTCGTTGACGTCCGCCGGCTGCGGTCCGCGCGCGACCATGTGTTGATTGAGCTCCCCCAGGCCCTCGGCGGGCATCCCCGTCAATTCGGTAAAGGCATTCCGGCTGACGGCGAGGTCATTCTGTGCGGCAATTTCAGAAGCGATGATGCCGTCATAACGCGCCTGAGCTTCCTGGATATCGACAATCGTCGAAGCCCCAGCGTCAAAGCTTTGCTTGGCCTGATCCAGCTGTTGCGAAACGGCCTCTTTTTGCGCTCGCACCATCTCCAACTTGTCCTGAGACAGCAGCACATCCAAATACACTTTGACCACCCGCAAAATCAGCTCTTGCGCAGCATTCTCGAACTGCACCACCGCTAACTTCGCCTGGTCATTCAATTGATGGGAGCCGACACTGACCTGCGTATCGTAAATGGGCTGACTAAGGGAAACACCGTAACCCCAGGTCGTGGCGTGTTCATCCTGATTGCGAAACTTCTGGCTGGGACTTGCTTCGGTATCGTTAAGGCCGTAGTTGGAAGTCAAATTGATTTTCGGCAGCCATAAGGCCGTGGCTTGTTGGTTTTTTTCCTGCCCCACGCGTAACGCCGCGGCCGCCGCCGCAAAGGTCGTATCGTAGGTTTGGGCGGCTTGATACACCGAGAGTAGATCGGCGGCGACAACGGTCTTGGTTATTAAAGAGAATACAAGGGCTATGGGTAACACACTGTATTTAATTGCTTGCAATAGACACTCCGATTCTTTAAACGAAATCACCGGTCTCATTATGAAAGACCACTGATACACGGCCACAACCCTAACGGGCGGGTGGAAAAACCACCGCCCGAAAGAGATCGACAGATCTAATGAACTAGAGACTTGGCTTAGACCCGGCGTAGCATCGGATGCACGGAGGGCAAGGCCTGCACCACGACGTTGGCCGGTGTCGTCCATGGCGTGGCCGAGGTACTGCCCGCCACACCCGGCTGCACGAAGGTGCTCATGGCCTGCGCCAGCAGCTCCTGGCGAATCGGTCCAGGCCTGGTGGGTAGCATCGGTATGGTATCCGGCTGTTGGGCCAGCAGGGTCCTTTTCCCGGACGCCACGTCATAGCTGGCGTACCCATTGTCATCGTGCAGCAGGATCGTCTGGTCGTGCTCGTAGCGTTGGAGCAACCCAGGCAAAGCGTTGGCGTCGCTCTGATGGGCCGCCAACCACTTCGGCCCCACTTCCAACACCTGCGGTTTGTCGCCTTGCACCCGGAACGTGAGCTCGTCGTCAGTGATGACCAGGTAGCTATTCACCCCCTCTATCTTGGGTAATTTTCCAATGTCCTCTTCACGCAGCCCATCCAAACCAACGACATCCCCATAACGGACGGCATGCTTTACCGAGTTGATATCTCCCGCCGTAAACAGATTGTTAGTCGTAGCCGTAGGATAGAAAACAATAAGTGTTCCAGTAGTGGTATTGAAACCCACGTACTCACCTGGTTCCTTCTCAGAGCCGCCAGACTGGAACGTTCCGCTTTGCGGGCGGTAAAAATAAGTGAAACCAGTTTTGAAGGAGACTGGCACGACCTCTCCACACTCAAAGCGCTTTGTCAGCGGCTCTAGTATTTTCGCATTATTCGGGTCCTCGCTATTGGTTAGCCCATGTGCAGCCAACCATTTCGGCCCAACCTTCAGCAAACGAGCCTGACCAGGGTGGTCCAGGTCCATCCCCAGTTGCAGCCCTTCGTCGGTCTCCACCACGATTGTGTTGCCCGCGATACCCGCCGAGCTCAGCTTGCCCAGGGAAGTGAACATCCGCTCCGCCGCCGCGGGTGCTGCTTGGTAGAGTGCGTCCGAGTTTGCAAGCGTGCCGGCAGGAAAGTCATGTACAGGTTCTGCGCTGGCGGCAAACAGCTGACCGGTTTTTGCGTCGAACAACCAGTTGACCCCAGCAGCGTAACCCAGATAGGTGGCCGCGCCCTGTGGGCCCTTATTCACGATGATGGCTTGTTGTTCGGCGTCATACCAAGCCATCGCGCCTTGATCGGCATTCCCGGAGAGAGGAATCAGGATTGAGCTGACCTTATTGTTTTTGGCAAGCTGCGCCAAGTCATAAGCCAGGCTCGTCTGGTGTCCCAAGATCCAGTCGTTGCTGACACCGAGGAGGGGGGATTTCTGCAGATTGTCGTCGAATTGCCAGATTTCGCCAGCATTTGGGCTATGAGGTGGCCATTGGGCCGTGACGGTACGCGAGCTGGGCGAGTAATTGCCGGTCAGCAGTGTCTCACCACTTTGCCATTGCACAGTAAAAGGCTTGCCACCGTTCGCCTCAGCGGTTTGTGCCAACGCTGCAGCCAGGTTAGCCTGATGCTGCTTGACCCAATCGTTGCTCACACCGATGAAAGCGCCTGAGAGCAAATCCACGCTATCCCGGCTATATTGCTTGATCTCACCCGACTTACCAACGAGATACCAGTCTTTACCATCGAAGTTACCAGACACGACGTCGCCGGATTTGAGCGGCATGCCGCTTACCTGGAAGCTCGTGCTGCCAACGTCGCGTGCATGGAAGATCAGCATACTCGGGTCATTTTTCACCCAGCCAACAAAACCTGCGAAATAGTTTGCGGTGTAGCCAACTAAGTGTAAAGAATTCGACGCCGATAGCGTCCATGCGATCCCGGCCTTGTCAATACCAGACAAGGTCTTGGTTGTATCATCGTAGAGGCCGTCGAGAGTATTCGAAGTCGGCAGCCATTGGTATTTTGGAGTAACACAAGGCATGTGGCGCACAAAGAATTTATGCATGTCATGATCTTGTGCATATTTCAACATACTGCTGAACATGTTCTCGGCGGTGCCGCCATTATTCTTGAACCATGTCGTATCAAAGCCCGGTAGTTCAAGCTCATGGGTGCTGTTGTTATAACCGAAGATCACCCCGTCTGGTTTGGTGGCTGTGAATATTTTCGTCTTCGTATCATAGTGGCCGTTTAGCGGCCCATCACCAGCAGACATGCCCGGCATACCGATCACGTCGAACCCGCTGCGTGAATGCGCCAGTTGTTCCATTTGATTGAGCAGGTTTTGGAACGATTGGCCTAAATGTGCTTTGAACCACTCCTCGGTGAAACCGATGATGGCCACGGCAGGGGTCACCCCTGTCATCAAATCCCAGATCTGACCTTGCTTGTCAACGCTAACCAGTGACTTGGATTGGGCGCTGTATCGACCGGACATTAGCTGACCCTGGACGGGCATACCGACCACATCAAAGTCTTTGACCCCCCGACGATTTGCCTCGCTCACCAAGTCGCCCAGAGAGGTATTGGGATGTTGTTTGAAATAGTCGGCATGGAAGCCTGCGAACGCATCGTCAGACAGGGCGGTAGAATGTTCAGGATCCCAAAACCCTCCCCCAAGCCCTTCCCCCTCCATGCGTTTAGCCGCAATGCGATTAGGCCGATAGTGCCAGATCGTTCCCGCCGATGCGGTTCCATCATCGGGCCAAAAGACTGTGACGTACTTGGTTCCGCGGACAAAGTGTCCCGTCATTGCCTTCCCGTCAAGTTGCCAATTGACCGTCGCTGACCCCAGGTTCAGACTTCTGACTTTTTCGTCCAGATCCTCGATCAGCGATGAGTATCTGTTTCGGTATATGTGCGCCTGGACATACTTATTGTCGGCGATGAAGTCGACGACTTCCGTTTTCGGTTTGTTCACATCGCTCATGTCGATGTGAATCACCTCACCGTTTTGACGATAAACATAGAGCTTGGTGGCAGCCGGCTTCTCCAGCCATACGGTTGCGGTGCCGATATGGACATACCCTCCATCAAAGCGGATATCGCCGTTCTTTTGATCGTACAACACCCAGGTCGAGGGAGCGTTCGCATCCTGTTCATACAGCCAGGCCTGGCCATAATTGCTGACATTCAACGTATATTGGCCGCCGTCGCCGTGGATGCTGTAATTCATGGCGTAGGGCGGTTTATAGGCGATGCCGCCCGGGTCCAAATGCTTCATAGCCGGCATCACTAGGCTCACACTATCCTTGCCCAGCTGCACGTCGACGCGGGTGTTGAAGAACTCCCGACGCCATTCGCTGTAACTCATCACTTTGCCTTGGCGGGGCGAGAAAACGATAGTGCCCATCGTGCCATCGTCTTTCATTACCTCTTTACCGTTCATGTTAAAGAGAGCGGTGCCCGTGGTTCCGCCCACCATCGGGTCATAGTTAAGCGAGCTGGTCTGGTTCGGCGCGAAGGGCAGCACCACCACCTTGCGGCCCTTATACTTGTCCTCCAACTGCACGGTGTCCCAGGCATGACGGTTCTGCTTACCGCCGTTGACGCCGAACCCTTCATGCAGGTCCCACTGGAGTTTGTCGTAGTCTGACTTAAAGGTGTTTTTGCCGAAGGTCACGGTATTGTGGACCAGATCCAACTCGCTGATCGTCACGCCGTCCAGCGGTATCATATTGCCCTGGTCATCGAGCTTATAGCCTTTCGCCTGGTAGTTCGCGCTAAGCTGGTCGAATGCACCGCTGATCTTGTAATGTTCTGCATAGAGTGCCACTAGATCTTCCACCAGCGCACCGATACCAATGCCGAGGCCAGCGAGCGGCACCGCCAGCGCGCCCAGAAACGCCCCCGCGGTCGCAGCACCGACCTCCGCCGCAATCATGCCGGCGGCGCCCACCCCCAGATTGAGCGAATCCAGGCCCAGCTGGACGCCGGAACTGACCTTCTGTTCATAAGTCTCGGCCTGGGCCAACTCGGCGATATCGAAGCCGACATTCACTACGTCGACTGTGGTCCCCAAGGCCTCCGTCACCTTACCCACGGCCTCGCCAACCTTGGCGAGCCCTTCACCCAGCTTGGTCCACTCGCCCCCCTCCTTGAGCAGATCCCCCACCAACCCGCCTAATTTGCTGAAGTCCTTCACCGTGGCGATCGCCGAGCCGGTGACATTAACCCACACATGGGCCTCAAGGGTTTTCGCCAGCGACTCGGAGAACCCTTCGGCCTTTTTGCCCTCCTCAGTCTCTTCGTTACGATGCTGCGCATGCATCAGCTCGATAATGGTCTGCATGGCCATGCCGGCGTTCAGCGCCTCCATGCCGTCCAGGTGGCTCACCCCTTCGATCGGTTTGAAATGGCCGTGCTCGATGGTCAAGCCCTTCTTGATCTTGGCTGGCAGATCCCGCACGTAGTGCAACGCTTCGCGCAGGCGCGAGTCTTCCACCTTGACCGTCTTGACTTCATGCGCAGCCGACTGGGTGTCGGTAAAGGTGAGTTCATGGGTGGTATCGTCATAGCTTTGGAGCAGAGGCGCCCAGGTATGCTCGTCGAGGTTCGATTGATGCATCACCTCGCCCAGGCCTTTCACCAGCTCTTCGCCTTGGCGCTGGGCGTCGAGGGTTTGCCGGACTGTGGCTTCGGGGTCGTTTCCCGGCATCGCTCCCGCATAAGGCGGGGGCATACGCCCAATACCGTCAATATCCCCCAACTTTCCGGTGCTGGCTCCCGTCATATTGAGCGCGGACAGCTTTTCAACTCTGTCTTTACTCAATTTCGTCACATCCAACCGCACCTCGCCATTAACCATTTTTACATTATAGGTATCTTTCTTACTCGCCAAATATTGAGTCACCTTGCTGAGAGCAACATCCAGGTTTGTGAAAGGAATTGAACCGTAGTTTGGATCGAAAAACATGTACTTCCGAGTTCCATTCGCGTCGACCAGGGTCGCCAGAACCATTGCATGACTGCCTGTCCCAATCATATAAGACGCATGGCTACCTTCCTTTGCAAGATCGTTAAAAATATTCTTTAGGCTGTATTCTCCATCTACTCCCTTTCCTGCATGGCCCTTTCCAAGGACATTGGAGACCTCGGGAGAATAGTAGATGAAATCCAGCCTATTCCGGAAGTCACTCATCTTGTTATCCCGGACAGTAACCCCCATATACCGATCAGCGTTTTCTTCCAGTTCACTGAACAGCGCTTCGACACCTTTTCCGCCATTTTCCACCATGGCCATAGCATACAGAACGGAAAATGCGTAGCACTTTCCACTGTACAGACCGAGGCGATTTTCGTAATACATCTGCGACATTTTAATCTCGCCCCGGCCTGTTTTTTGGCCCCCTCCTGTTCCTAACTTCTCGCGAAAGTCTTTGTAGTCAACATCCATCCACTTTTTTGCTTTTTCAATTCTCTCTTCCAAAATCTCTGTCATAAGACCGAAACTTCCAGCATCTCCCATGCTGACAGCCAATCGCTGCAAATCAGAAATAGAATGATTCTCTATCCAGCTTTTGTCTTTGCCCAAAATGCTAGCGATACGCGACACAGGTTCGTCCTTACCTAAAATTGATTTCCAATAGTCAAGAATTTCATCAGAGGATGCAGGAGCGCTCGTGCCATTTGCCTTATTGTCGCGATAATATTGCTGAGCCCCGGAATAAACCTCAGCTCTGGCATAATCCAAAACATTTAATCCTGCAAAACGATCAATCTGATATGCCATTGCAGCAGTATCCTTGAACCTTGGATCTCCCGGCGGGACTTTAAAGGCCTCTTTGTTAAAATAACTGATAAGACTATCCAATGATTGCTCATACTTCTTCAGTCCGTCTGCGACATTAGTCCTTGACGATATCTCTCTTCTCGCAGCGTCTATTTCCTGGAATCGGTCGCGTGTAAAATCAGCCCACGCGTTCCCCTTCATGCCCAGCCAGTTATTAGCGTCACTCGCCCCCATTGGTGGGAAGTATTGTCTATTGGCCTTAATGAATGCCTGGTAGTCATCACGTGTCTTCAAAGACTGCAGTGCCTGTTGCAAAGTTTCCCAAGACTGACGCATTTACAATATTCCTTCACATTAATAAATATAAAGATATCGTCCAAATGAACACATCGACGCGCTCAGTATTCACGACGAAAAATCATACTTGCCGAATTGATCACCAAAGCAGAAAGTCAACAAAAGATAAATATAATATTAGATATTCAATACCCCACCTCACCGATACTCGCAAAACAATCGACAAATGACTTCACGGCTATAGCTGCTTCATGGACCGTTGAACGGATGGCATTTCGACTTCTTTTTGCTGAAACAGTGCGTGAGTAGCGGCCGCAGTATTTCCATAATATCCCTGCATCCGCCCTCACCAATCTTGAAGAGACATTGATAAAGGAAAGGCCTTACTCACATTGACGGAGGCCTGATATTTATCACGCACTTCCAAGGCCTGAATGGCTTGTTGCCTATCTTCCCAGGACTGATGCATTCGTACTGTTCCTACTTACTAAGGGAGAGAAAACATAGACCGCTTGCTCGCGTAAAACTTATTGCGCTCGCCTCAAGCGGCCTTTGTGGATGTGCTATTTACAACTAAAAAACATGCTAACAACCTGCAAAACTGTTTGTCTTTCGATAGAATGACTTTCGGCATCGAAAACAAGACAATCTTTGGAAGCATCTATATGAATCTGAACAACGACTGGACCGTTAGGGACGTGCGGGAAATCGGCCCCCTGCCGCGGCCGGTTTTCCTTTGGTCCGAGTCTCTGTCGGCGCGGCGGGCATGCACAACTCATCAGCACCGCTGGAACCAGTTCGTCTATGCTATGGCCGGCACACTGCTGGTCACGGTGGAAGACGCCCAGTACCTGATCACACCTCAGCAAGCTATCTGGGTACCCACCGGCGTGCCGCATCGCATGGGGACCCCCCATGGCGCACAATTTCGCAATCTTTATATAGCCGATGTACCCGATCTCGCCATGCCGACGACGTGTACCGTGCTTTCGGTATCCCCGCTTCTGCGTGCACTGATAGTCGAGTTGGAGGAGATCGACGGGCAGCTTGAGGACGCGAACTACCGCAGCCAGGTAGACAGCCTGATCCTCGCACAATTACACCGCCTGAAAGTCCAGACCTCCCATCTTCCTTGGCCCCGAAGCCCGATGCTGCGCAAGATTGCTGAAATGCTCTATGCCCACCCAACAGATAGCCGTAGCGTGGACGCATGGGGTGCCGAGCTGGGCGCCTCTGGCCGTACGCTGACCCGACACTTCGAGAAAGAGGTCGGTGTCAGCCTGCGAGCGTGGCGTCATCGCATGCGCTTGTTCAGAGCGCTGGAATGGCTGGGCGCCGGGCGCAACGTGACTGACATCGCACTAAGTTTGGGTTACAGGTCCGGCTCGGCATTCACCTACATGTTTCGCCAGGAGATGGGGTGCAGTCCGATGCAGTGGTGTAAAGGCTACACGACCACTTAATCGGGGAGCCCCCGGTGCCAGAATAGTTGTTGCTTCTTCGGTTTTTCCTGAAAAAGCATATTGGAGGCTGGAAAGAGGCTGGTTGTGCCGAACCATTCACCCGAGCGCAAAGCTGCATTGCTGAAGATGCTGCTTCCCCCGCCGAACCTATAGACCCTGGTCAAAACCCACACTCTTCTTGAGATAGTTCCGCGGCGTGGTTCCAGTCAAGCTTTTGAAGAAAGCGATCAACACGCTGTCGTTGCTAAAGCCCAGTTCAAACGCACAGTCATCAAGGCTGTGTCCGGTAGCTAGCAACTCAACGCAACGCAGCAGTCGCCACTGTTGCCGCCATTGCTGATAACCCATCCCTGTCTCGCGCAAGAAGATACGGCCGATGGTCTTTCCACTTGCGCCTACGCGAGTCACCAGGGTCTGCAAATTCGGTGGCAACAAATCAAGGTGTGCCAGCAACGGCGCAAGGCGTTTGTCCTGAGGCAATGGCAGGATAATTGGCTGCCTCGGCGCCTCGGCTATTTCAATTAAAAACAGCGCCAGCAAATGGGCGTATTTCCCCAAGCTCCAGTCAGTGTCATACGGAGCCTGAGTCATGCTTTCCAGAACGGCGCGTAACAGCGAACTGACCTCGATGACTCGCACTTCATTACCTAATGGTAGAGATAGCGATCGGTCCAAATACACTGAGCGATATTCTGCTGCTTGCTGTATCACGGCGCGGTGCTTGACCCCCGCCGGTATCCACGCAGCACGCATTGGCGGCAGCAGGCACAGTTGATTGTCCAGAGTGATTCGGGCACTGCCTTGCTGGGTGAACAACAATTGTCCCCGGTTATGTTGATGCACGCCGGAGTCATGATCGCGATGCAAGGCACGTATACCAGCTACGGGTACATCGAAGCTGTCGGGATCAAAGGGACTATCAGCTTCGAGGTAGGCCATGGCTTCTTGTCCGATTTTGATGATTAATTGTCGAACCTCAGATAATACGCCGAAAATTACGGCTTTAAACTGCGTTACTTTCCTACCACGAGTACGTGTTGATGAATTCCCGTAGCTTTCTTGTGCTAACGATAACCTTGCTGATGTTCCCCCAAGTTGCCCAGACTCTCTATAGCCCGGCACTGACGGATATCGGACAGACATTTAATGTGGGGTCGCAGGCAGCATCCCAAATACTCTCAGTGTTTTTTATTGGCTTTGCGCTTGGTGTAGTGGTGTGGGGCCGGATCAGTGACCGGCTGGGGCGACGCGCTGCCATGCTCGCAGGCTTGGTGGTTTATGCACTCGGCTCCACACTTGCATTGCTTGCCAAAAGCTTTGAGGGACTCATCGTTGCTCAGACAGTGGCGGCGTTTGGCGCAGCGGTTGGCTCGGTGGTTACTCAAACACTACTGCGCGACCGCTACCGTGGCACCGAACTAGCACATGTTTATTCCATTGCAGGAATCGCCTTGGCTGCAAGCCCGGCAATTGGTCTGTTTACGGGTGCGAGTCTGGTTGAGTTTTACGGTTATCGAGGAATGCTGACCTGCCTGTTGTTATTGTCCCTGGTGCTATGGGCTTGGTGTCTGCTGCGTTTGCCGGAAACTCGTCCGGAAGCAACATCCTCGGCGCCACTATTAGGCACCTTGGGTCGCATGCTCAAGGACGGCGCGATATGGCGATCTGCCATATTGGTAGCTGTGTTCAACGTTGCACTGCTCAGCTATTACAGTCTGGGGCCTTTCCTGTTTGACGCCTTGGAAATGACGGCCCACTCCTTTGGCTACAGCGGAGTATTGCTGGCTCTGGGCTCGGCGTCGGGGGCGTGGTTGAACAGGCTTTTGCTAAAGCGTGGCGTAGACAGTTCGAGCCTGGTGAAAATAGCCAGTGGGCTGATGTTCTTGGGCGCTTTGCTTGTATTGTTATTACAGGGCAGTTGGCTGTTTGTATGGCCGATGCTACTGGTGGTATTGGCGTTCGGTATGGCAATTCCTAATGTATTGGGTGGAGCGCTGGCGGCATATCACGACCGCCTCGGTACAGCGGGCGCGTTGTTTGGTTTGCTGTACTACTTGTTGATTGGTGCAGCGATGATTCTAGTGGCATGGGCACAGACACTGGGCTGGACCATCTTAATCTGCAGCGTAGTGGCACTTCTATCGACTGACAGAAGAAGGAAAAGCACGCGCTCTGTGTGACAGCGTCATTAAACTAGACACCCTCTGAGTTGGCCGGCCTCCTCCACGCGTCAATACCAACCAACTCTTGCATCCATGCAGCGTCTTGAACCATCGCTCACCAAGGGGGCTGCCGATTGGCAGCCCCATCAATTTAACGGAGGGTTGGTATCTGGTTCTATAGAGCCAGGCACAAATAATACAAGGTTGCTTTTTTACCAAAGGGGTAGCGCGCAATATCAATAGAGCTTAGACAGCCTCAACATTCTTTCTAAATAATAATTTAGCTTCGTTGACGGCCAACGCGGCAATGATCAACACCAGCGCCAATCCTTCTTTGGAGCCAAACTCCTCGCCACGAATAGCCACGCCCAGGATGACACCGACCAAGGGAACGATGAAATTGGACAGCGAGGTAAATACAGACCCACAGCGCTGAGTCAACGAGGCATACATCAGATACGCAAGCCCAGAACCAATCATGCCCAATACCAGCACTGAAAGTGCCCCTTCAAGATTCCAGGCCAATAACCACGGCTTGTCCAGTACCAGTGCTGCAATGACTAATGGAACCGAAGAAATCCACAAGATGTTTCTCACTGAGCGAATCGGACTGCTGTGCGGGATTCTTTCCAATAGATTGAGGCTGAACGCGAAGCTCACTGCGCCGAGAAAAATGGCCATTTCATAGATGAACTTTCCGCCTATGCCGCCTGCACTAGGGTTGACCAGCACCACAATACCGATAAAGCCAAGGATGACACTAAGCCCGGAATAAACGGTAAAACCTTTACGCTTGCTCATAAAAACCGACAAGATCAAGGTAATGATAGGAACACTGCCGATGATGACCGCAGTCACGCTGCTGTCCACGTGCTGTTGCCCCCAGACGATCAGAAACAGCGGCAGCACGGCCTCAAACAAGGCGATGCATAAAAACAATATACCGACGGACAATGAGCGTTTAGCGTGGGGAGTCGATGGCTCCGAGATGAACCCCGTCACGATGCTCAGTGTAATCGCGCCGATCAATACCCGGGCAGCGGCGACTGTAATCGGTGGAAACGCCTGAACAGCTTGTGCGTTGAATAAAAACTGCCCTCCCCACACAACGCCGATGGCAAGCAGCATCAGGTAATCCCGCAGTGTCTTCTGAGTTTCCATGCATCATTCCTTCTATTTTTCGGGTCAATAGGCTTGACCATGCCAGGTGAAATGCCTTAATAAACAAAGCTAATACTTTCAATATTGCCGAGAAGCTGATGAGTTACGCAAGAGAAAACTTTGAAAATTTAACGCAGCGCTCATCCGAACAGCTAATGAGACACCTTAAAACCCACGGCGCATGCAGCACGGCAAGCTTGTCAAAGGTGCTGAACGTGACGTCCGAGGCGGTACGGCAACAGATGGCGAAATTGGTTGAACAAGGCCTGGTCGATAGCGTGATCTCACGTTCCGGTGTCGGTCGACCCAAGCAGTTATGGCAATTGACTACGGCAGGTCATGCCCGATTTCCGGATACGCACGCCCAGCTCACCGTGCAAATTATCCACTCTGTGGCGCACCTGTTTGGTCAGACGGGCATAAACCAGATCATCGAACACCGTGGCATGCAGCAGCTGGCCGAGTATCAAGCGCAATTGGCATCGGCAAGCTCCTTGGCCGAGCGCGTTATGCGACTGGCAGATGCGCGTGACGCGGAAGGGTACATGGCACGGGTTGAGAGTGATGGTGATGATTTTTTATTGATCGAGGACCATTGTCCGATTTGCGCTGCGGCAACAAAGTGCCAAGGATTCTGCGCGTCGGAATTATCGCAGTTTCAAATGCTGATGCAGGGATGGGGGGAGGTTACGCGCGAGGAGCATTTGCTGCAGGGCGCTCGTCGCTGCGTATACCGTATCCGCAAAGTAACTCCGAAATGAACAATGCGGGCCCGGGGTCGCAGGGGCATCGTGCGCGACGAACTCTAATTTGTTCTCCGCTATTTAAGGATGGTCTGACCTGCCCAGCGATTTTGATGTCCTCTTTGTCAGCGCACTTTGTGGTTTCGAGCCCATTGAGCTATTTGTGATTCGCGGCGCGGTTGTAAAAATTATAATGAAGTTTGCCGTCCATCCCTTGCTTTTCAGCGACACCCCACGAAGCAGTATTGCTCTCATCGCAAGACCAGATCGGTCTGAGTCCAAGCTCAAATACATGACGGATGAGATGATTGCAAAGCATAGTCGACAAGCCTTTACCCCGATAAGCGGGATGAGTCACGGTACCAATCTCTACATACTGCTTAGAAGGGATACCATAAGCCTCACTCGCGATGACCCCTGAGTCAGCGTCCCAGAAAACGCAACCAAAACCTCGTTGAAGGAAGTTTTCAGCCCCCCCGAAAATAGTATCCATGAGGTCGAACCAAATACACTCTTTAAAAAAAGACTCACTCGCGATAGATCGAATTTCGTAACCTGAAGTATTTTTCAGATCAATGGGGCGAACATTAGAATAGCTATATTGGCGACGCGCCGTCGGCACCAAGCCAAGCGTCTTAGCCTCATGGGGACCTAACTCTGGCAAAACGAGTTTCATTTCTGCCTTATCCCTCAATAAATCAACGCAGGACCGCATTGCTTTCGAGGTGGATATCCCAGAGGTGAACACATAGGAGGCAGCGCTAACCAGAATGCAGCTAGCAGGATTGGAGGTGTTATCAACGAAAATTTCGCCCGGTAGCACGCCTTCGATAAGCCCATGAACAAACGGCAAGTTAGGGTAGTCTTCAGTAAACAATTGTCGCACGACTTCATAATTCGAAGATGAAATTTTTTTCATCAAGCACTCCATGTATGCATTTAATATCATTGCCATTTTGCGAAAGCATATTGTTATAGCAATGTAGTGTAATTTCTGTCTAGCGCCCTGAACGATTGGCTTTGCCTTATGTATCAAGTTACTGATGGCCTCAACCGTTTTGTTCCGCACGAACGGCTTGCTGGATGCTCAGCTTGAGGGGTTCGATAAATTGGCGAAGCGAGCCTGACTTGTCCGCGCGCAGGAGGCACTCAATGGCAACATGGTCGATATAACCTATGAATCGCCCCGGATTCTCTAGACACCTTGCAAGCTCATTGCGTAACGCTTTTCAAACTCTGCCGGTGACAGCTGATTGTTGAAACCATGACGGCGTTTTGCGTTGTAGAACATCTCGATGTAATCGAACACATCACTACGAGCATCTTGCCGCGAGGTGTAGATTTTTCGCTTGATCCGTTCCCGTTTCAGAAGCTGGAAAAAGCTCTCGGCCACAGCGTTGTCATGACAGTTGCCTCGGCGACTCATGCTGGCAACCAAATTGTTTGCCTTCAAAAAGCTGCGCCAATCGGAGCTGCTGTACTGGCTGCCTTGGTCGGAATGAACCATCACTTCTTGCTTCGGTTTACGCCTCCAAACCGCCATCAACAACGCGTCAATAGCCAAATCACTGGTCATCTGCGACTTCATTGACCAGCCAACGACCTGGCGAGAAAACAGATCCAACACCACAGCCAAATACAGCCAGCCTTCATAAGTGCGAATGTAGGTGATGTCGGTGACCCAAACTTTGTTGGGTTCTACGACATCAAACTGGCGCTTCAGCAAATTGGGTGAGGCGACCGCTGGCTTACCGCCGTACTTTCCAGGGCGGCGTCGATACCCTGTCTGAGAGCGCAGACCTTCAAGACGCATCAGCCTCGCTACACGATGGCGACCACAATCTTCACCGACCTCGCGCAGATCGTCATGGACTTTGCGATAGCCATAAACGCCGCCACTCTCCAGCCATGAATGCTTGATCAAACCCAGCAGTCGCTGGTCGTCTTTGGCGCGTACAGATTGCGGCTCGGACAGCCAGGCGTAATAACCGCTGGGATGGACTTTCAGCATCAGGCAAAGCCGCCGAATCGAATAGTCGCCCGCGCGCTGCTTGATAAAGGCGTACTTCAGCCGCACTCCTTGGCAAAGTACGCGGCGGCCTTTTTTAAGATGTCTCGCTCTTCAGTGACGCGCTTGAGTTCTGCTCGCAGACGACGCAGTTCAGCGTGCTGATCATCGTCTTGCTGTCGTTCTTCTTGAGGTTTGCTGTAGCGCTTTATCCAGGCATATAAGCTATGCGTCGACACGCCAAGACGGGCCGCTACATCAGCGACAGGCAGCTTCTTTTCGGTCACTTGATTGACCGCTTGGATTTTGAATTCTTCGGGGTAACGCGGGTTGCTCATGGCACCTCCTGATTGGCCTCAGTTTAAGGCAAAGAGGTGTCTACGAAACCCGGGGCGATTCAAATATTGTTCTAGAGCCTAGTCAAAATGTTTTTCAGAGACCCGGACAGCCTTTGATCCATAAACTGGATCGTCTGCCATAGGCAAAAGGGGCCCGTCCTCACTGGCCGCTCGCGGGACTTTCCTGTTTCCGGGCTGACACCGAGCGTTGCAGCTATGCGCTTGTTCGACCCGCCCGATGCCATTGCCCACCACTGCCCCATACCGACGTCCTGGCCGCCAGGCCGCGACGCGCGGCCGGGTGGCGCCAGTCAGCCGGGGCCGGTACCGACAGGTGGGCTCAAGCTTGCGGATTGACCAGGAGTTGCGCAGCCCCGCGGCCCTGGTGCCGGGCGTCGTGGGTACAGGCGACGAAGTCCTCCTTGCGCAGCACTACCAGGGCCAGCAGCGACGCGACTCCGGTCGCCACGTAGAAGTACCAGGGCGCGGTGATGTCGCCAGTGAGCTTGATCAGCCAGGTGGAAATCAGCGGCGCGCTGCCGCCGAACACCGCCACCGGGATGTTGTAGGCCACGGCGATGCCGGTGGAGCGGATGCGGGTCGGCAGCAGCTCGCTCATCAGCGCGTAGGTCGAGGACGCGTAGAGCCCGAACAGGATCGCCACGGCCATCAGCGGCCAGAACAGGGTGGCCGGAGTGGCGTTGGGCGCTGTCTTGAAGAACCAGTACATGGCCAGGGTCGCCAGGGTACCGATCACCATCAGGAACGGCTTGCGCCCGTAGCGATCGGTGAAGGCGCCACCGAAGGGCATGACCACCGCCGCCGAGAGGCTGGCGACGAAGACATAGAGCAAGGTAGTGCCGCTGTCGAACTTGAGGGTGTTGGACATGTAGGTCGAGGCGAAGGTCAGCACCAGGTAGAAGATCGAGCTGTGCAAGGTAATGATGAAGAACACCAGGGCGATCGAGCGCTTCCACTGCCAGACCTCGCGCAGCGGCGCCTTGGAGGTCTGCCCGGCCTCTACCAGGGCGAGGAACTCCGGGCTGTCTTCCAGCTTCAGGCGGATATACAGCGAGATGAAACCCAGGGGACCGGCGATCAGGAACGGGATCCGCCAGCCCCAATCCTGCATCAGCTCGGCGCCCAGGGCCCAGGTCATGCCATTGGCCACAGCGCCGCCCAGGAGCAGGCCGAGCACCGCGGTGACCATCAGCCAGCAGGTGGCGAAACCTCGGCGCCCGGGGCCAGCGTATTCGGAAATGAAACTGGTGATAGTGCCGATCTCGCCACCGGCGGAGAAACCCTGCACACAGCGAATCAGCACCAGGATCACCGGCGCAGCGATGCCGATGCTGGCGTAGGTCGGCAACAGGCCCAGCAGGCAGGTGGAGCCGGCCATCATCACCAGCACCGTGATCAGGGTCTTGCGTCGGCCGATCTTGTCGGCCAGGGGACCGAAGAACAGGCCGCCCAGGGGCCGGATGAAGAAGCTCAGGGCAAAGGCCGCGAAGCTCGCCAGAAGGCTGCTGGTGGGATCGTCAGAGACGAAGAAGGCTTTGCCTATATACAGGGCCAGGAAACCGTAGACGCCATAGTCGTACCACTCGATCAAGTGGCCGGAAGTGGCGCCGATGAAGGCTCGGCGCCGCTGGCGCTGGAAGTTGGAAGGTGACACATCCATGTCGGGGACTCCTGTCGTCGTGTTATCCATGAAATGCAGCGCCTCAGAGGTTGTTCAAGGGCCCCGTGGGGTCCTGCAACCACTGGCGCAACCGGGTCTTGAGAATCTTGCCATAGCTGTTTTTCGGCAGCTCGGCGCAAAACAGGTACTTCTTCGGCTTCTTGAACGAGGCCATGCGCGCCAGGAACCACTGGTTGAGCGCCTGCGCATCGAGGCTGCCGGGCGTGCGCAGGACCACGAAGGCCACCACCGACTCGCCCCACAGGGCGTCGGCCTCCCCCACCACGCAAACATCGAACACCTCGGGGTGCTGGATCAGTACTTCCTCGACTTCCCGCGGGTAGATGTTGCTACCGCCGGAGATGATCACATCCTTGCTGCGATCGGTCAGGGTCAGGTAACCCCGCTCGTTCAGGAAACCGATGTCGCCGGTGAGCAGCCAGCCGTCCACCAGGGCCTCCTGGGTGGCTTGCGGATTGCCCCAGTACCCCTGCATCACCACTGCCCCGCGCACGGCGATCACCCCAGGTTCGCCGGGGGCCAGGGGTTGGCCGGTAGTATCCACCACCCGCACCTCGACACAGGCGTGGGCGCGCCCTACCGAGGCGGCAATGGCCGGCCAGTCGGCATGCTCGCGGTCGGCAATCGCCTCCCGGGACAGGGCGCTGATGGTCATCGGGCATTCGCCCTGGCCGTAGATCTGCACCAGGCGCGGGCCGAAGGTGTCCAGGGCCTGGGCGAGGTCGGCCAGGTACATCGGCGCCCCGCCACAGACGATGGTCTTGATTCCTTCGCCGCAATAGCCCTGCTGCCGGGCCTGCTCCACCATGCGCTTGACCATGGTCGGCGCGGCAAACAGGCTGACCTGGCTCAGCGCCTGCGCCAGCTCGAACAACTCCGCCGCCTGGAACCCCCGGGATGCCGGCACCACATGCCGGGCGCCACAGCGCACATGGATGAAGTTGTACAGACCGGCGCCGTGAGACATCGGCGCGGCATAGACCACTGCGTCATCGCCGGCCACCGGATCCACGTCCAGCGGATAGCACAAGGACATGGCGATCAGATTGCCATGGGACAGCATCACGCCCTTGGGGCGCCCGGTGGTGCCGGAGGTGTAGAACAGCCAGGCCAGGTCGGTGTCCTCCCGCAGGTGCGGCTCCACCAGCTCATCGCCCGGCGCCCGGCCTTGCACGGCCAGCCCCGGCGCGGCCAGTTCGCGGCAGCCGGCCGGCAGGGTCGCGGCGTCGAAGCTCTGACCCTCATCGGTATAGATCAGTCGGACCCCGGCATTGCCGGCAATCCAGGTGGCCTCCAGGGTGTGCAGTTTGCTGTTGATCGGAACCGCCACCGCCCCGCTCCACCAGATGGCATACAACAGTTCGAGATAACCGCAGCTGTTCTGCATCAGCAGCGCCACCCGGTCGCCAGGCACAATGCCGTGCGCGTGGCGCAGTTGCAGCGCGCGGGCCCGGGCCTGCGCGGCAAACGCCTGGTAGTCGGCGACCTGGCGGCGCCCCTCGAACAGAGCCGGCCGCCGAGGCCAGCGCTCGGCCGCATCGCGCAGCCAATGGGCGATGTTCATCCTCAGACCTTGACCGCTTGCAGGACGCTGGCGTAGTTGGCCACCGCCATGCCGCCCATGTTGAACAGCAAGCCGAACTCGGCACCGGGCACACCCAGGCCGATGGGTTTGCCGATCAGTTGGGCAAAGCCCAGGGCATGCATCGATACCCCGGTGGCCCCCACCGGATGCCCCTTGGCCTTGAGCCCGCCGGACAGGTTCACCGGCAGGCGTCCGCCCTGGCGCACGGTGCCGTCGTCGAGGGCCCGGTGCCCCTCGCCCCTGGGCGCCAGGCCCATGGCTTCGTAGATCAGCAGTTCGGCGATGGTGAAGCAGTCGTGTACCTCGGCGAAACTCAGATCGCCCAGGGTCACGCCAGCCTGGCGCAGGGCCCCGTGGATCGCCCGTTTCGGCCCCTCGAAGGCCAGCACGTCGCGGCGCGACAAGGGCAGGAAGTCGTTCACCTGGGTCATGGCACGGATCGCCACCTGGCGTCGCATCGAACGGGCGCGCTGCGGCGAGGCCAGGATGATCGCCGCCGCACCGTCACTGATCAGCGAGCAGTCGGTCAGGCGCAGTGGCGGTGCGATCAGCGGGTTGCCCTGGGAAACGTTGTTGCAGTGTTCAAAGTCCATCACCCGGTGCATCTGCGCCAGGGGGTTGGCCATGGCATTGGCGTGGTTCTTCACCGCGATCATGGCCATCGAGGCCATTGGGCTGTGGTAGCGGTCGGCGTACTGCTGCGCCACCTGGCCAAACAGCTGGGCGAAGCTCAGGCCGGCCTCCTGGAGAGCGTTCTGGTAGCCGGCGCCGGCCAGGGCGCGGGTGACTTCGACGGTGCTGTTGCCGGTCATTTTCTCCGCGCCGACCACCAGCACCAGCTCGGCGGCGCCGCTGCGGATCGCGTGGATCCCGGCCTGGATCGCCGCCGAACCGGAGGCGCAGGCGTTCTCGCAGCGGGTGGCGGGCTTGAAGCGCAGTTGCGGGTCGGCCTGGAGCATCAACGAGGCTGGGAAACCATCCGCTACCAGGCCGGAGTTGAAGTGCCCGAGAAACAGCGCGTCGATTTGTGCGGCATCGATCTCAGCGTCTGCCAGGGCCTCGCGGGTAACCTGGACGATCAGGTCCTCGAGGTTCAGGCCGTCCAGACGACCAAAAGGACTATGGGCGGCAGCGACGATGGATACGGAATCGTGAGTCATGGTGATTTTCTTCTGTCCTTGAAGCGGGTATTCCATACAATGATTCAGCACCCGAATCACACGCTAGTTGGGGCAACTACGTACGGCAGTAAGTAGTACGTACCCCCCAAAAAAAGGGACGCGCCGATAAACCCGAGGCAGGATGCCTGATGACCCTATACGCCCAGCAATTCCAGGACCTCGAGCGCCTGGCCTTCCAGGTTTCCCCCGCACCGCAGATGATCACCGGGCATCGCCGGATGCTCGACTGCAACCAGGCCTTCGTTCGCCTGTTCGGCTACGAACGCGAACACTTGCAGGGCCACCTGACCCTGTTGTTGTACCCCTCCCAGGCCGACTACCAGAGCATCGGCGAACGCAGTGAGCACTGGTTGCGCAACGGGCCCGGCGCCTTCTACTCCGACGAGCGCTTCATGCAGCATCGCAACGGCGAGGTGTTCTGGGCCCGCGCCCACGGTTTTTCCCTGACGGTCGAGGATCCCTTCAAGCTGATGGTCTGGCATTTCGAGAGCCTGGACCGCCAGCCGGCGCCGATGATCCAGTTGACCCCGCGCGAACGGGAGATCTCGCTGCATATTGTCAATGGCCTGACCTGCAAGGAAGTGGCGCGCAAGCTGGGCATTTCCCACCGCACCGTGGAAGTCCACCGCGCCCGGCTGATGAAGAAGCTTCAGGCCAAGAACAGTGCAGAGCTGGTGTCGAAGATCATCTTCATCAGTTGAACGCCCAGGCAAGCCTGTCGCCGGCACTGATGCGCAGCAGCTGCAATGGCCCGTCCACTCTGCGCCCCTGCGCCAGGACCTGGTGGACGGCACCCATCTCGAAAGCCTGAAGGTCTTATCTGCAAAAAAATCCGATGCCTTCCGACATCGGATTTTCATTGCTTGCCCTCATCGATCAGTCAACAGGCTTGGCTGTTGGAGCATCAGGCACGTCTGCCGGATGTCTCCTTGATCGAGTGTTAGTGGGCGGTCTGCGGGAGGGGCTCATCCTGCGTTGACGGGGACTGCTTGCCACCGCTGATCAACGGCCCGTAGCGCCGGCTGAATTCCTGGTTGTAGGGCACGTGGTCCTTGTTGAACCCGTTGTCCCAGTTGACCGACCAGGTCATCAGGCCCTTGATCGACAGCCCTTTGGCATGGAGGCGCTTGAACGCATTGGAAACGGCCGTCGGGTTGACCACGTACCCGGTGGCAGCGGCATCGACGTTGGCGGGCAGGCCAATGACCAATTTGTCAGGCGCAATCCTGGTGAAACCGCGAGTACCACTCACCAGGCTTTCGGTCAGGTAATAGAGGAAGTCCTCTTTCATGGCCTCGTTGTTCTGGGCAATCCAGGCCCCCTTGCCGTTGTTGGCCTCCTGAACCCAGAGGCCGTCGCCGCCCTGGTTGTAGAACTGCGGCGCGATGAAGTCGTAGTAGCCCTCCAGCGCCTTGAGGTAGTCGACGTATCGACCGGCAGCGGTCAGGTAGGGGAACTCCGGCGCCATGCTGATGATGAAATGCTTGCCCTCGGCAGCATAGTGATCCTTGACCAGCTTCAGCGCGGCAGGCAGGACGGTCTTGTTGCTGGCAGCGTCAATCGCGCTCTGTTCAAGATCGATGTCCAGCCCGTCAAAGCCGTAGGTTTCCACCAGACGGATGATTTCATTGGCCAGAGGCTGTTCGTGGCCCGGGTTCAATGCGATATGAGCGTCAGCGCCACCCAGGGACATCAGCACCGCCCTGCCCTGGCTGTTCAGCACGCCCACCTGGCGACGAAACTCGGCATCGGACAGGTTGTACGGCTTGAACGTCGGAATACCGCTGCCTTTCATGAACGCCACGGCCAGCACATTGTAGTCGCGGGGCACATCCTCCAGGTTCATATTGGCAAACTGCCCGCGCTGGTAGCCGTCCGAGGGGCCGGCCGGCCAGTTGTGCCAGTAGCCCATGAGGATTTTCTTGCCATCCAGGCTCGGCATCCGCGACGCGGCATCGTCCTGCGTCGTTTTCAGTTGGGTAAAGTCAATCTGTGACATGTTCTAATCCTTCAGAACGTTTGAATGATCCGCAGACTTATTTGAAGTCGACGTCGAAGGCCTGATAGAAGGCGTTGCCGGTATTGGCCACGATCCACATCAGGACAATCACATGACGGCCCTTTTTGTTGGCCGGCAGCTTCACCTGGTGATCGACCTTGGCCTTCAATTCGCCGGCATGGCTGTAGTAAGGCACCTGCGGATAGAAGTCCTCGGCGAAAGGTTGGGCCTCCAGTTGGGCGCGGGTGATGCGCTGTTTCGGATCCCAGCCGTCCTTGGTGATCAGCCAGCGATAGCCACGGGTGGTATGCGGTGCGGTGTACTGCCAGGTCACCTTGAAGATCTGGCCGGGGTCGACGTTGAGCAGCGGCCAGGTGAAGGCGCGGTTGAGCTTCTTGCTCATCTCCTCATCGGTGAAGTTGACGCAGTCCCGGGCATCGGTCTTGCCACCGCTGAGGATGAAGCCATCGGCCGGCGGCGCGACGCTTGGGTTGTCCGAGTCGAACGGCGCAGGGAACGGACCGGCGACCAGGGCCGGGAAGTTCTTGCCGCCTTCCATCTCATTGACCTGCCAGCCGCCCAGCAGGCCCAGGTCGATGGCGACTGCGCCGCGGGAGGCTGGGGAGGTGACGCGACCATGGCGAAGCGGCGATTGGGTTTGTGGTTTGTTCATGTTTATTGCTCCATTGATTTAAGAAACTCTCCCTTTCCAAAGGAGAGGTCTGCAAATTAACCGAGCTGGAATTTCTGTCCACGCGCCCATTTTTCGTTCTGCATCACGCTGGCAGAGGAATCGCTCGAAAATACTGGATGTATAACCAGTACACCAAGATTTCTCCTACCCACCTTGGGGTTAAAGTCCTACATGTCCAGGCGGCACCTGGAAGCCGTACCTCTACCCGCAAGCCTTTGCGGCACTGCGCGCCTACCCAGCGAAAATATGCCCACTGCCGAGCAAAATCCGCTGCAGTGCCAGCCCGCGGAGCGGGTATCGTGGGAGCAAAACCATCGGCCAGAGGTGCACTGTGGCGTCCTATTCCTTGCGTCAATTGAAGTATTTCGTCACCACCGTCGAATGTGGCAGCGTCGCCGAGGCGTCGCGCAAGCTGTATATCGCCCAGCCGTCGATTTCCACGGCGGTCAAGGGCCTGGAAGACAGCTTCGGCGTGCAGTTGCTGATCCGTCATCACGCCCAGGGCGTGTCCCTGACGCCCGGCGGCGCGCGTTTCTACCGCAAGGCCCAGGAACTGCTGCGCATGGCCCACGAGTTCGAGCAAAACGCCCTGGCCGACAACGACGTGGTGTGCGGGCAGATCGATATCGGTTGTTTCGAGACGGTCGCCCCGCTCTACCTGCCACGGCTGATCGCCGGTTTTCGCGAACGCTTTCCGGGGGTGGAGATCCGCCTGCAGGACGGCGAGCAGCAGGAACTGGTGCAGGGTTTGACCGGCGGGCGCTTCGACCTGGCGATCTTCTACGAGCACGACCTGGACAGCACCATCGAGACCGAGGCGCTGATGGCGCCGCAACGGCCTTATGCCCTGGTGCCGGCCGGGCACCGTTTTGTCGGGCAGGCCCAGGTGTCACTGCGCGACCTGGTACTGGAACCGATGATCCTGCTGGATGTGCAACCCAGCCGCACCTACTTCGTGAGCATCTTCGAGGAGTTGCAGCTGACGCCGAATATCGTCTTCGGCTCGCCGTCGATCGAGATGGTACGCGGCATGGTCGGCCAGGGGTTCGGCTTTGCCTTGCTGGTGACCAGGCCCCATGGCAGCAGCACTTATGACGGCCAGGAAGTAGTCTGTGTGGAGATTGCCGAGGATGTCACCGGTTCGGCGCTGGTGGCCGGCTGGCTGAGACGGGCGCAGCTGACCAAGCCTGCGCAGTTGTTCGTCGATTACTGCAAGGAGCAGTTCAAGGCCTGGCTGGCCTGAAGTGCCGGGCTTGCAGGAGCGGATTGACCCGCTCCTGCGGTTGGCGGTGCCGCCGGTTCAGCGCGCCGCCCAGGCATTGAAGCGTTGTTCCAGCTCCTCGCCATGGTCCACCCAGAACTCCGCGTCCACGGCCCGCGCCCCGGCCAGGTTGGCCTCGGCGGTGGGCAGTTGCTGTTGCACCGCCGCCGGCAGCAGCGCCAGCGCGTCACGGTGCACCGGCCCGTAAGGGATCTCCTCGGAGAACACCTTCTGGGTCTGCGGCTGGCTGGCGAAGGCAATGAAGTCTTCGGCCAACGCCTTGTTCGGCGTGCCCTTGACCACCGCCCAGTACTCCGGGTCGTACAGGCTTTGCGGCCAGACGATGCTCAGCTTCATGCCTTCCTTCTGCGCCGAGGCGATCCGGCCGTTGTAGGCGGCGCTCATTACCACATCGCCGGCGATCAACCATTGCGGCGGCTGCGCGCCCGCCTCCCACCACTGGATATTGCCCTTGATCTGGTCGAGCTTGGCGAACGCCCGGGTCACGCCCTCGGGAGTGCCCAGCACCTGGTACAGCTGGTCCGGCTTGACCCCGTCGGCGAGCAAGGCGATTTCCAGGGTGTACTTGGCGCCCTTGCGCAAGCCGCGCTTGCCGGGGAAGTCGGCGACGTTCCAGAAATCCGCCCAGGAGGTCGGCGCCTTGGCCAGCTTGTCCTGGTCGTAGGCCATGACCATCGACCAGACATAGGTGGCCACCCCGCATTCGCTCAGGGTCCCCGGCACGAATTGCGCCGGGTCGCCGAAGCGCGCCGGATCGAGGCGTTCGAACAGGCCTTCGTCGCAGCCACGCAACAGCTCCGGGCTTTCGACTTCGACCACGTCCCAACTGGTATGGCCGACATCGACCATGGCCTTGATTTTCGACAGCTCCCCGTTGTATTCGCCGGCGACCACGCGTCCTGCGCCGCTGGCGGTGAAAGGTTGGAAGTAGGCCTTGTCCTGGGCCTGCTTGGTGGCACCGCCAAAGGAGATGACGGTGAGGCTCTGCGGTGCGGCCGAAACAGCGCTGCACAACAGGGCCAGGGCAAAGGGAACACAGCAACGCAAGGATCTGGACATGTAGCGGTTCCTCTAACAGGCCGACGCGCCCGCGCGCGCCGGCCGCTTTTGGGCCTACAGACGACCGTATTCGCGGGCGGTCCTGTCTACGGCGGTACGGGTCTTGTCGACCAGTTCATCGATGTCGGCGTGGCTGGCCACCAGGGCCGGGGCCATGATCATCCGGCCCAGGGTCGAGCGGATGATCAGGCCCTCTTCGAAGCCGATGGTGCGGCAACGCCAGGCCATGTCGTTTTCGTTGGCGAAACGCTTGCGGCTGGCCTTGTCTTCGGCGAACTGCAAGGCCGCCACCAGCCCGGCGCCCTGCACTTCGCCAATCAACGGGTGGTGGTCGAAGACTTCGCGCAGGCAGCGCTGCAGGTAAGGCCCGGTGTCCTGCTTGACCCGGCTGACAATGCCTTCGTCGCGCAGGGCCTTGAGGTTGGCGATGGCCACCGCCGCCGCCACCGGATGGCCGGAATAGGTCAGGCCGTGGGCGAACACCCCGCCCTGCTCCACCAGCACCTCGGCCATGCGCCGGGACAGGATCAGCCCGCCCATGGGGATGTAGCCGCTGGTCAGGCCCTTGGCGATCGACAGGGTGTCGGGCTCGAAACCGAAGTGCTGGTGGGCGAACCATTCGCCGGTACGGCCGAAACCGCCGATCACTTCGTCGGCGCACAGCAGCACGTCGTACTGGCGGCAGATGCGCTGGATTTCCGGCCAGTAGCTTTGTGGCGGGAAGATCATGCCGCCGGCGCCCTGGAAGGGTTCGGCGACGAAGGCCGCGACATTCTCGGCGCCCAGTTCGAGGATCTTCTCTTCCAGCTGCCGCGCCGCGCGCAGGCCGAACTCGGCCGGAGTCAGCTCGCCTTCGTGGGCGAACCAGTACGGCTCGTCTATGTGCGCCACGTCCGGGATCACCCCGCCCATGTCGTGCATGAGCTTCATCCCGCCCAGCGCCGTGGCGCCGAGGGTCGAGCCGTGGTAGCCGTTCCAGCGACCGATCATGATCTTCTTCTGCGGCTTGCCGAGGATCTGCCAGTAGCGGCGCACGGTGCGGATCAGCACCTCGTTGGCCTCGGAGCCGGAGTTGGTGTAGATCGCGTGGCTGTAGTGCGCAGGCAGCAGGCTGAACAGCAGCTCCGACAGCTCGACCACCGCCGGGTGGGTGGTGTGGAAGAACATGTTGTAGTACGGCAGTTGCTCGAGCTGCTGGCTGGCGGCCGCGGCCAGGTCCTTGCGGCCGTAGCCGAGGTTGGTGCACCACAGGCCCGACATGCCGTCCAGGTAGCGCTTGCCGTCGTTGTCCCAGAGCGTCAGGCCCTCACCGCGCACGATCACCCGCGGCCCTTCGGCGTTCAGCGCCTTCTGGTCGAGGAACGCATGAATGTGGTGCGCGGCATCCGCGGCCTGGTAGTCGCCGGTGCTGCGGACGGGTTTCACTTGAGCGGTCATTGCGAGTCTCCTTGCGGTTTTTTATCGAGGGTGCCGAGCACGCTGGCCAGCGGCTCCGGCTTGAACAGTGGCTTGCCCATCACGCCCTTGATCCACAGCACGGCGATGATCGAGACGATCAGCAGCACGAGGCCTGCGTAGGCAAAAATCGAAAAGGTCATCTCCGGGCTGGGCGACACGTTCCAGATCGCAAACAGCATGCCGGCGATGCCGAACAGCTGCGGCAAGGGGTAGAACGGCGTGCGGAACGGCCGCGCCACCTGCGGGTAGCGCCGGCGCAGGGCGATGACGTTGACGTGGGTGATGATGTAGGCCAGCAGCCAGGCCAGGGCCGCCGAGAGCAGCAGTTGGTTGATCGCGTCGGCATGGTCGTGCATCAGCAGCAACGGCAGGCCGGTGACCGCGGCGATGAACAGCACCGCGACCCAGGGCGCGCCGGTGCGCTTGCCCTGGCGCTTGAACACGCCGAAGGCCTGGCCGTTGCGGGCCATGCCGAACAGCATGCGCGGGATCGCCGCCAGCGAACTGTTGAGGGTGCTGCAAGTGGCGGTGATCGCCGCGATCACCAGGAACACCTTGCCCGCCTCGCCGAACACCGTGGTGGCGAACAGGTAATGCGGCAGGCCGTTGCTGGCCAGTTCCGCCTGGGGCACGGTGAGCAAGGCGCCCAGGGCGTACAGGCTGATGATCACGAAGATGATGGTCAGGCCGAGCATCATCGAACCCGGGATGTTGCGCTCCGGGCGACGGGTTTCTTCCACCAGCGGGCAGACGAACTCGGCACCGACAAACCCCCAGACCGCCATCGCCGTCAGGGCGATCACCCCCAGGCCCATGGGGTTCCAGTGGGCGCTGTCGAACAGCGCCGGGTTGGGCGTGACGATGTCGCTGTTCATCGCGCTCAGGCCCATCACCAGCAACACCACGGTCATCACCACCGCCAGCACCGTCTGCAGGCGGGCGAAGATGTCGATGTTGAACAGGTTGAGCACGGTGAACAGCGCCAGTACCGCCAGGGCCACGGTCAGCGGTGGCATGGAGTGCGGATAGACCTTGTCGATGATGAACTCCATCAGCAACAGCTCGGCCGACAGGGCGAACATCGCCACCACCACGTAACCGGAAAAGGTCGCCAGGATCGCCGGGAGCTGGCCGATGGCGACTTCGGTGTAGGTGCTCAGGCTGCCGGCGCGTGGGATCATCAGCGCCAGCTCGGAGAACGAACAGGCGTAGCTCAGGGCCAGCAGGTAGGCCAGGCCCAGGGGCACGATAAAGCCCAGGCCGGCGATACCGACGCCTTGCAGCATCAGCACCATCACGCCTTGTGAGACCACCAGGCCGATGGCCACCGCCAACAGCGCGGTAAGGCCGAGTTTCTTGCGACTCGCAGGCGGCGCCAGGACGCCGGTTTGCACGCTTGCATTGCTGTTCATCGGTTGCTCCGTCTTGTTGTTCTATTTTTTGGAAGATCGGTGCTGCGCTCGGGGCCCTCAGCCCCGCAGTTGAATCCAGGTGGTTTTCAGCTGGGTGTACTTGTCGAACGAATGCAGCGACAGGTCGCGGCCAAAGCCCGACTGCTTGCCGCCGCCAAAGGGCACGGTCACATCCAGCGCGTCGACGGTGTTCACCGACACGGTTCCGGCATTCAGCCGCCGCGATACCCGATGCGCGCGATTGAGGTCGTCGGTCCACAACGACGCGGCCAGGCCATAGATGTGCTCGTTGGCCAGGGCCACCGCCTGGTCTTCGTCGTCGAACACCGTGACCGCCAGCACCGGGCCGAACACTTCTTCGCGGGCCAGGGTCATGTCGGCGGTCACACCCGTGAAGATGGTCGGCTCGATGAAGTTGCTCGAGCCGTCGAAGCTCAGTTGCCGCCCACCGCACAACAGCTGCGCGCCCTCGGCCTGGGCCTGTTCGATGTAGCGCTTGATGCGCTGCGTCTGCCGCGCATCGACGATGGCCCCGGCCCGGCTCGCCGGGTCCAGCGGATTGCCTGGCTGCCACTGGCGCGCCTTGGCCACCAGGCGCTCGATGAACCCGTCGGCGATCGAACGCTGCACCAGCAGGCGCGAGTTGGCCGAGCAGACTTCACCCTGGTTGAAGAAGATGCCGAACGCGGCTTTCTCGGCCGCCAGGTCCAGGTCCTGGCAATCGGCGAACACCAGGTTCGGGCTCTTGCCGCCACACTCCAGCCAGACCTGCTTGAGGTTCGATTGCGCGGCGTACTGCATGAAGTACTTGCCCACCTCGGTGGAACCGGTGAACACCAGGGCATCCACCTCCATGTGCAGCCCGAGGGCGCGACCGGCCTCCTCGCCCAGGCCCGGCACCACGTTGAGCACGCCCTTGGGGACGCCAGCCTCAAGGGCCAGCTCGGCCAGGCGCAGGGCCGAGAACGGCGACTGCTCGGCCGGCTTGAGCACCACGCTGTTGCCGGCGGCCAGGGCCGGGGCCAGCTTCCAGGCGGCCATGTCCAGCGGGAAATTCCACGGCACCACCGCGCCGCCCCCCCCCAGCGGCACCCGGGTGATGGTCGCCAGGACATTGCTCGCGCTCGGCGCCACCTGGTCGTAGAGCTTGTCGAGGCTTTCACCGTACCAGGCGAACACCTGGGCAGCGCCCGGCACGTCGATGCTCCAGGCATCCATCACCGGCTTGCCCATGCTCAGGGAGTCGAGCAAGGCCAGTTCGTCGCGGTGCTCCAGCATCAGCCGCGACAGGCGCAGCAGCACGGCCTTGCGCTCGCTCGGCGCCATCCTGGCCCAGGGGCCCTGCTCGAACGCACGACGGGCGCTGCGCACCGCCCGGTCGACCTCGACCTCACCGCAGGCGGCCACCTGGGCCAAGCGTTTCTCGGTGGCCGGGTTGACCACATCGAAGCGCGCGCCGCTCTCGGCCTGGCATGCCTCACCGTCGATAAAGGCGCTGTCGATCAGGCGTTGGCGTTGCGCCAGGGCTGTCCATTCGTTGAAGTCTTTCACCGCGAGTTCCTTGTTCTTATGAAGAGTCGTTTATCAGCGCTTGCAGAGGTGTTCGGCCAGGCGCTCCATCAGCCGGTCGCAGGCCGCCAGCTGTTCGACGCTGACGAATTCGTCCGGCTTGTGGCCCTGGTCCATGCTGCCGGGGCCACAGACCACCGCCGCAATGCCGGCCTGATGGAACAGCCCGCCTTCGGTGCCAAAGGCCACGGTGCTGAAGGCCGCGCTGCCACAGAGTTGCGCCACCAGTTGCGCGGCGGCGCTTTCAGGGGCAGTCGCCAACCCCGGATAGGCCGAGATCGCTTCGAAGCGGATCGCCGTGTCGGCCTTGATTGCCTGCATCGCCGGCAACAGCTCCTGTTCGGCATAGCCTTGCAGTTCGTCCACCACCGCCTGGGGCTCGAAGGCCGGCAAGGCGCGCACCTCGAAGTCGAAGCGGCAGTCGGCCGGGACGATATTCAGCGCCGTGCCGCCCTGGATCACCCCGACCTGCACGGTGGAGAACGCCGGGTCGAAACGGGCGTCGTGATGCTCGGGGGCCGCCAGGCGCTGGCCGATCTCCCCCAGCCGGCCGATCAGCCGCGCCGCCTGCTCGATGGCGTTGACCCCGTAAGGCGCATAGGCCGAATGGCACGGCGCGCCATGCACATGGCAACGCATGGCCAGCTTGCCCTTGTGGCCGAGCACCGGTTTGAGCTCGGTGGGCTCGCCGATCAGGCACAGCGCCGGTTGGAGAATGCGCTGTGGCAACAGCTCCAGCAGGCTGCGCACGCCGAGGCAGCCGACCTCCTCGTCATAGGAGAACGCCAGGTGCACCGGCCGGCGCAGGGGGCTTTCGAGAAACAGCGGCACCGCGGCCAGCACCGAGGCCAGGTAGCCTTTCATGTCGGCGGTGCCGCGCCCGTAGAGCTTGCCGTCGCGCTCGGTCAGGCTGAAGGGTTCGAACGTCCAGGGCTGGCCGTCCACCGGCACCACGTCGGTGTGCCCGGACAGCACGATGCCGCCTTCCAGCGCCGGGCCGATGCTGGCCAGCAGGTTGGCCTTGGTCCGCTCGGCGTTGTAGATCAGCTCGCAGCTCACGCCCAGGCCGTGCAGGTAGTCGCGCACGAACTCGATCAGGGCCAGGTTCGAATCGCGGCTGACCGTGGCAAAACCCACTAGCCTGGCCAGCAAGGCGCGGCTGCGCAGCTCACTCATCGCCCGGTACTCCGTAGCTCGGCGCCAGGGTCGGGTTGAGGGCGCGGATCAGGTAGTCCTGCAGCTGCGGCTCGTAGGCGCTCCAGAGTTTCTGCAGCTCGCCGATGGGGTTGGCCTCGGCCCAGTCCACCCGCAGGTCGACGATCGGCCAGACCAGCTCGCCGACCACCGACAGCGCCGCCGAATGCACCGCGCCCGCCTCGCCCCCGGCGTCCTGCCCGGCCTGCAGCGCGCTGAGCAGCCGCGCCGCCAGGCAGCCTTCGCTGCTTTCGAAGGCCTCGACCATGCGTTCGATCACTGTGCTGTTGGCCAGCAGGTTGCCGGCCGCCACGCACTGCTCACCGGCCACGGCATTGTTAATGCCCAGCGCGTGGTTGCCGCTGAACACCGCCGTGCGCCCCTGGGCATCCACCACCGCCACCTGGCGGTACTGGCTGTAGCCGTTGCGGGTCAGTGCCCGGTCCAGGGCCTGCGCGGGCGCCAGGCCTTCGCCCAGGCCGTCGAGCACCTGCGGGCCGAGGGCCGGCAAGGTGATGTTCTGGCTCGACACCGCACCCACCCCGCTGCGCAACCAGGGGCAGCGGGCGCCGACGGCGATGCTCGACGAGCTGATGGCAATGCCCAGCTGGCCGGTTTCGGCGCAGCGGCCGACGATGGAGAAAGTCATGGCGAACTCCTTATTCGGGGATGACCGCGATCACGTCGATTTCCATCAGCCACTGCGGCTGGCCCAGGGCGCTGACCACCAGCCCGGTGGAGATCGGGAACACGCCCTTGAGCCACTTGCCGACCTCCTGGTAGACCGGCTCGCGGTAACGCGGGTCGATCAGGTAGGTGGTGGTCTTGACGATATGGCTGAGGTCGCTGCCGGCCTCTTCCAGCAATTGCTTGACGTTGCGCATGGCCTGTTCGGCCTGGGCCCGCGGATCACCGAGGCCGACCAACTGGCCATTGAAGTCAGTGCCGACCTGGCCGCGCACATACACGGTGTTGCCGGCGCGCACGGCCTGGCACAGGTCGTTGTCCAGGCTCTGGTTCGGGTAGGTGTCTTTGGTGTTGAACATGCGGATGCGGGTATGCGTAGGCATCAGCGGGCTCCCATGAGGCTGGCAGGTTGAGTGGAGGACTCGCGGTCGGCTTGACGCTGCGCGGCGTCGCGGTAATCGAAGTAGAGGCGCTGCTTGACGATGTGCTCGGCGATGTGCCGGGCGTCGTGCCACACGCCCCAGATAAATGCCGAGCCACGGCGCGACAGCCACGGCAGGCCGACGAAATAGACCCCGGGCTCGCTGGACACGCCGCGCTGGTGCCGGGGCTTGCCGTTGTCCTTGAAGGCATCGACCTGCAGCCAGCTGTAGTCCACCGAATAGCCGGTGGCCCAGATGATGGTGCCGACGCCGGCCTTGGCCAGGTCGAGCTCGAGGATCGGCTGGGTCAGGCACGGCGGGTCCGGCAGCATCACCCGAGCTTCGGGTTCTTCCGGCAGATCCAGGCCGTTGCGGGCGATGTAGGCATCGGCGGCATCGAGCAGCGCCAGGTAGTTTTCGTCGCCGCGGGCAATGTTCTCGGCCAGGTTGGCCTCGAAGCGGGCCACGCCGTTCTCGAAGGTCTTGGTCAGGCCGACCAGGGTCATGCCCTGGTGGGCCAGCCGGCGAAAGTCCACGGTATGCCCGCCACGGGCGCCGCTGACGGCGATGGTCACGTGCTCCTTGCCCGGCTGCATGGTCTCGGCATCCCATTCGCCCAGCACCCCCAGCCACCAGCAGAAGTCACGGTTGCGGTAGGCCCGCGGCGGACGGTCATGGGCCCCGACCGAGAGATAGACCTGCTTGCCGGCGCGTTGCAGCTCATCGGCGATCTGCACCCCAGAGGAGCCCGCCCCCACCACCAGCACCGCGCCTTCGGGCAGCTGCTGCGGGTTGCGGTAGGCCGCCGAGTGCATCTGCAGCACACGCGGATCTTGCGGGGCGATCGGCGGGATCACCGGGCACTGGAACGGACCGGTGGCCACCACCACCTGCCGGGCTTCGATCACACCGTCGCTGGTGTCCACGGTAAAGCCCGGACGGGCGGCGTTACGCACCACCTTCCTGACTTCGACGCCGGTGCGGATCGGCGCATTGAATTTACGGGCGTAGGTTTCGAAGTAGTCGGCCACCTGGTCCTTGCCGGCAAAGGCATCGGGGTCCAGGCCTGCGAATTCCAGGCCGGGAAAGCGGTCGTGCCAGGCCGGGCCGTTGGCCACCAGCGAATCCCAGCGCCCGGTGCGCCAGGCTTCGGCGATGCGGTTGCGTTCCAGCACCAGGTGCGGCACGCCCAGGCGGCTCAGGTGTTCGCTCATGGCCACGCCGGCTTGGCCGGCGCCCACTACAAGCGTGTCGATTGTTGTTTTATGGGTTGTCATGTCTGCGCCCTGTTGAGTGATCCCACGTAGGCAGCCGTGGGAGGTGTAGGACGCATTCTGGGAGAAGGCGGAAAATGCCGAAATTATGATTTTTGTGGTTGCTAGAGAGTAAAAAACTCTCTGGCTATCTAGGGATCCTGTGCATCAGCCCTACAACAGAATCAGCCCCTGCTCAGCCCCTTGCAGAATCCTCCTAAATCCTTGCCCCGCCATTCCCGGTACGGTTTCCAGCGACCCTTTCGCCCGAACCAGGACCCGCCATGGCCAGCAACGGACCCGGGCCAATGCCCAATCTTCTACGGCCCGCCACCCCCAACCAGCGCCCTGCCGAACGCGCCGCCGAAACCGCCCCACCCAGCTACGGCGAACAACTCTGGGCCCAATATGAGAAATACGCCAAGGAACCTGCGCCAGCGCCGGAAAAGGTCCAGGTGGCGCTGCGCATCGGCGTGTTTTTAGACGGTACCGGCAACAACGCCAGCAACTCGGCCATGGGGCAGCTTTGTGGGGCCCAACACCCTATCGATGCCAGGGATATCGATGGCAGTTGCAAGCCGTATATGAAGGATCCGCAGAGCAGTTATGGGAATGATGTGAGCAATGTTAAGCGGTTGAGTGATTTGTACTATTCCAGCCGGGAAATCGAGGGTAGAGAACTGCAAAAGCGTGCTTTTCGTTCAATCTATGTCGAGGGTATCGGCACACAGACGGGTGAAAAAGACAGCCTGATCACCTCAGGTACAGGGCGTGGTGACACCGGAATATTGGGATGTGTGCAAAGGGCTTTCCGTGAGATCAACGAACATATCAACGATATCCACACAGAGAATCCCGAAGGCGAGATCACGTCACTGATCTTCGATACTTTTGGCTTTAGCCGAGGCGCGGCAGCGGCCCGGCATTTTGCCAATGAAGTTGTGCGCTGGCTCGGGCCACTCGAACTGATTCTGCACGACCACTCCAAGGCCTTCAGCCCTAACTTCAATCGACAGTACGGCCACGATGTCGACATGGGTTTTATTGGTCTTTTCGACACTGTGCCGTCAGTTGCTGGCTTGAGCAATCTGGGCAACGTGCGCAGCGCCATTGCCCCAGGTATCAAGCTGCACCTCGATCGTCGCTATTTTCACTCAGTAGTCCAACTGGTCGCCCGCGACGAGTACCGGGCCAACTTTTCCCTGAGCCAGGTCAAACCCGATCATGTGGAGATCCCCCTACCTGGCGCACATTCGGATATCGGCGGCGGTTATCTGGATGAGGTGCAGGAGTGTGTACTGGTCAGTTCGATGCAGGCGCTGGAAGTGCCGATCAATACTGACGTGACCCAGACCTCGATTTACCGGGAAGCTGCCCAGACAAGAAAACGCTGGCTGGCCGAGGGTTGGCCCGCACAATGGCTGGAAATCATCACACCGGAGCCGATGGTTCTGCCGCAAGATCCAAAGGACCGCCTCGGCTCACGAAAAGAACGGATATATGCCGGCCTGCAACTCAAGCGCCCTATGAGCAACAGGCTATCGAGGGTGTATCTACGCGTCATGTATGAACTGGCCAGGGAGAATGGTGTGCGCTTCAACGCCATCGACGAACAGGATCTGGACTACGCCATCCCGCAAGAGCTGCAAGCCCTTTGTGACAGATTTGTCGCCGGTGACTACAGTACGACTCCAGCCGAAGAGACCATGCTCAAGCTGCGTTATATCCATCTCTCGGCCCACTGGAACCACCCGTTTGGCAAACAGGATGGCGGCAGCCTTAAAGTCGTCTATATCAATGCCCCCACGGTGGATGCTGTGCGTGTGCAACACCCTCACGTACCTGACTGGACGCTTTGGTAATGAGAATGTTCATCGCCCTGCTGGGCGCACTACTGCTAACTGGTTGCTTGACCAGCGATCCGCTATCTGGAGAAAACGACCCCAAGGCACCTTGGTGGCAGCTTGGCTTCAGTGAGCCGTTCTATATGAAAGTTTGGGTTGAAGACAGCGCTGTTGAAGATATCAACGGCAAGCTATTCCTTCGCACTGGCGGCGGCTCCGCTGCAGGTGGTGATATGGGTTACGACAAAGAGTGGGCCAGAGGATGGGGCGGGAAGGGAGTTGGAGGTAGTGGTAAGTCAGTGGTTGGCGCCGACCTGCCCAAGCGCATTTTCGTACGCTGGCAATCGGTCGTAGAGCCACAGGCTTATCGGGCATGGGTGGATATCCCGGAAGAGGCCCGGAAAATCATGACCACCTCGACTAACCGACGCTGCCCGGAAACTCCGCATCAGACTGCTCGCTATATGGCATCGGTCTATTTAGGCCTGGCCCCCGGTGGCATCGTACAAGTCTGGGTCAGAGATGAATGCCGCAACACGGTCAAAGTCGCCCGTGCGCAAGCTGAGATTGAACCGCTGGGGCCGCACCTGGGTAAATCAAACGGGCACTACTACCCGCTACCCGAGAACTCCAAGCGGTACATAGAGAAGTACGGCATTCCCTATGGCAGCTGGTAGGCAAAGTCATTACTTACCCGATCGATATTCAATGGCTCGCGATAAGCATCAGCGGCTCGCCCTCCCACCCTTGCAATCCCGGAAACAATGAAATTCCGTTTAAGGAATTGATAGCCCCCTAACTAAAGGTGCAAGCTAGAGAGCTTTCATCGCGCTTATATCATTCCGAATGATAGTTACCTTCGGCTCATTCGATTCGTGCGATACAACCCCTGCCGAGCATCATCCGCCCATCTCAAATACATTGGCGGATGATCCATGGAACAGTCACTCAAACACTTACGCTTCCCTCTCGCATTATTGGCTGTGCTGGTGATGAGCGCCTGTGGCAAGGCGCCGCAAACGGCCGCCAACATGCCCGCCGCCAAAGTCAGTGTGGCCAAGGTGCTGGAGCAACCGGTCAACGAATGGGACGAGTTCACCGGGCGCCTCGAGGCGCCTGAAACCGTACAGATCCGCCCACGGGTTTCTGGCCAGATCGACCAGGTGGCCTTCACCGAAGGCGCCCTGGTGAAGAAAGGCGACCTGCTGTTCCAGATCGACCCACGGCCGTTCCAGGCCGAAGTACGCCGCCTGGAAGCCCAACTGCAACAAGCCCGCGCCACCGCCACCCGCAGTGCCAATGAAGCCCAGCGCGGCCAGCGCCTGCTGACCAGCAACGCGATTTCCGCCGAACTGGCCGACACCCGCACCAGCGCCGCCCAGGAAGCCCGCGCCGGGGTCGACGCGATCCAGGCGCAACTGGACGTGGCCAAGCTCAACCTGAGCTTCACCCGGGTCAGCGCGCCCATCAGCGGCCGCGTCAGCCGCGCCGAAATCACCGCCGGCAACCTGGTGACCGCCGACGTCACCCCGCTGACCAGCGTGGTCTCCACCGACAAGGTCTACGCCTACTTCGACGCCGACGAGCGTGTGTACCTCAAGTACACCCAGCTCGCCCGCCAGGGCCAACGTGGCCAGACCACCCCGGTCTACCTCGGCCTGTCCAATGAAGAAGGCCACCCACACCTGGGCCAGATGAACTTCGTCGACAACCAGGTCAACCCGCAGACCGGCACCATCCGCGGTCGCGCGGTGTTCGACAACAGCGACGGCAGCTACACCCCGGGCCTCTATGCACGCCTGAAGCTGGTGGGCAGCGGCACCTACTCCGCCGTGCTGATCAACGACGAAGCGGTGGGTACCGACCTGGGCAAGAAGTTCGTGCTGGTGATGGACGCCGACAACAAGCCGGCGTACCGCGCCGTCGAGTTGGGGCCGAAGATCGAAGGCCTGCGCATTGTGCGTAACGGCCTGAACAAGGACGACACCATCATCGTCAAGGGTCTGCAGCGAGCCCGTCCGGGCGCGCCGGTCAGCCCTGAAGTAGTGCCGATGGCCAGCAAGGAAACCCTCGCCGCCCTGGCGCAACAACGACAAGCCCTGGAAGCCAGCAACCTGCCTCAAGTCGCCCCCGCCAAGGGCGCGCCTGAAGCGGCTGCGAAACTGGCCAGCGCTGCGACTCCACGCGGTTAAGGGAAAAGACTCAAGATGAATTTCTCCCAATTCTTCATTTCACGGCCGATCTTCGCAGCGGTGCTGTCGCTGCTGATCCTGATCGCCGGCTCCATTTCGCTGTTCCAGCTGCCCATCAGCGAATACCCGGAAGTGGTACCGCCGACCGTGGTGGTGCGCGCCAACTTCCCGGGCGCCAACCCGAAAGTCATCGGCGAAACCGTGGCCGCGCCTCTCGAGCAGGCCATCACCGGGGTCGAGAACATGCTCTACATGTCCTCGCAGTCCACCGCCGACGGCAAGATCACCCTGACCATCACCTTCGCCCTGGGCACCGACCTGGACAACGCCCAGGTGCAGGTGCAGAACCGCGTGACCCGGACCGAGCCCAAACTGCCTGAAGAGGTGACGCGCATCGGTATCACCGTGGACAAGGCGTCGCCCGACCTGACCATGGTCGTGCACTTGACCTCGCCGGACAAACGCTACGACATGCTCTACCTGTCCAACTACGCCATCCTCAACATCAAGGATGAGCTGGCGCGCCTGGGCGGTGTCGGCGACGTGCAGCTGTTCGGCATGGGCGACTACTCGCTGCGGGTCTGGCTCGATCCGAACAAGACCGCTTCGCGCAACCTGACCGCCACCGACGTGGTCACCGCCATTCGCGAGCAGAACCGCCAGGTCGCCGCCGGTACCCTGGGCGCCCCGCCCGCGCCGAGCGCCACCAGCTTCCAGCTGTCGGTCAACACCCAGGGTCGCCTGGTGACCGAGGAAGAGTTCGAGAACATCATCATCCGCGCAGGCAGTAACGGCGAGATCACTCGCCTGAAAGACATCGCCCGGGTCGAGCTGGGTTCCAACCAGTACGCCCTGCGTTCGCTGCTGAACAACCAGCCGGCGGTGGCGATCCCGATCTTCCAGCGCCCTGGCTCCAACGCCATCGAGATCTCCAACGAAGTGCGGGCCAAGATGGCCGAGCTGAAGCAGAGCTTCCCGCAAGGCATGGACTTCAGCATCGTCTACGACCCGACCATCTTCGTCCGCGGCTCCATCGAGGCCGTGGTGCATACCCTGTTCGAAGCGCTGATCCTGGTGGTGCTGGTGGTGATCCTGTTCCTGCAGACCTGGCGCGCCTCGATCATCCCGCTGGTGGCGGTGCCGGTCTCGCTGATCGGTACCTTTGCCGTGATGCACCTGTTCGGCTTCTCGCTCAACGCCCTGTCGCTGTTCGGGCTGGTGCTGGCCATCGGTATCGTGGTGGACGACGCCATCGTGGTGGTGGAAAACGTCGAGCGTAATATCGGCCTCGGGCTGAACCCGGTGGAAGCCACCAAGCGCGCCATGCGCGAAGTGACCGGGCCGATCATCGCCACCGCCCTGGTGCTCTGCGCGGTGTTCGTGCCGGCGGCCTTCATCAGCGGCCTGACCGGACAGTTCTACAAGCAGTTCGCCCTGACCATCGCGATCTCCACGGTGATCTCGGCCTTCAACTCCCTGACCCTGTCGCCGGCCCTGGCCGCGGTCTTGCTCAAGGACCACCACGCACCGAAGGACGGCTTCTCCAGGTTCCTCGACAGGTTGCTGGGCGGCTGGCTGTTCAAACCCTTCAACCGCTTCTTCGACCGCGCAAGCGGTGGCTACGTCGGCACCGTGCGCCGGGTGATCCGTGGCAGTGGCATCGCCCTGTTCCTCTACGCGGGCCTGATGGTGCTGACCTGGTTCGGCTTCGCCCACACGCCGATGGGCTTCGTCCCGGCCCAGGACAAGCAATACCTGGTGGCCTTCGCCCAACTGCCGGACGCCGCGAGCCTGGACCGCACCGAGGACGTGATCAAGCGCATGTCCGATATCGCCCTGAAACAACCGGGCGTGGAAAGCGCGGTGGCCTTCCCCGGCCTGTCGATCAACGGTTTCACCAACAGCCCGAACAACGGCATCGTGTTCGTGACCCTCAAGCCTTTCGACGAGCGCAAGGACCCGAGCATGTCCGCCGGGGCCATCGCCGGCGCCCTGAACGGCAAGTACGCCGATATCCAGGAAGCCTACATGGCGATCTTCCCACCGCCGCCGGTACAGGGCCTGGGAACCATTGGCGGCTTCCGCCTGCAGGTCGAGGACCGCAGCGGCATGGGGTACGAAGAGCTGTATAAAGAAGTGCAGAACGTCATCGCCAAGAGTCGCAGCGTGCCGGAACTGGCCGGGCTGTTCACCAGCTATCAGGTCAACGTGCCTCAGGTCGATGCGGCTATCGACCGGGAAAAGGCCAAGACCCACGGCGTGGCCATCAGCGATATCTTCGACACCCTGCAAGTCTACCTGGGCTCGCTGTACGCCAACGACTTCAACCGTTTTGGCCGTACCTACCAGGTCAACGTCCAGGCCGAACAGCAGTTCCGTCTCGAGGCCGAGCAGATCGGCCAGTTGAAAGTGCGCAACAACAAGGGCGAGATGATCCCGCTGGCGACCTTCATCAAGGTCAGCGACACCGCCGGTCCCGACCGCGTGATGCACTACAACGGCTTCGTCACCGCGGAAATCAACGGCGCGGCCGCACCGGGCTACAGCTCCGGCCAGGCGGAAGCGGCGATCGAGAAACTGCTCAAGGAAGAACTGCCCAACGGCATGACCTACGAATGGACCGAGCTGACCTACCAGCAGATCCTTGCCGGTAACACCGCACTGTTCGTCTTCCCGCTCTGCGTGCTGCTGGCGTTCCTGGTACTGGCCGCGCAATACGAGAGCTGGAGCCTGCCGCTGGCGGTGATCCTGATCGTACCGATGACCCTGCTGTCGGCCATCGCCGGGGTGATCCTGTCCGGTGGCGACAACAACATCTTCACCCAGATCGGCCTGATCGTACTGGTGGGCCTGGCGTGCAAGAACGCGATCCTGATCGTCGAGTTCGCCAAGGACAAACAGGAAGAAGGCCTCGACCCGCTGGCCGCGGTGCTGGAAGCCTGCCGTCTGCGTCTGCGGCCGATCCTGATGACCTCGTTCGCCTTCATCATGGGTGTGGTGCCCCTGGTGTTCTCCAGCGGTGCGGGTGCGGAAATGCGGCATGCCATGGGTGTCGCGGTGTTCTCCGGGATGCTCGGGGTGACCTTCTTCGGCCTGCTGCTGACCCCGGTGTTCTACGTCCTGATCCGCAAATATGTGGAGCGCAGCGAAGCCCGCAAAGCGACCCGTGCCCTGAAACTGGAGGCGCAACAATGAGCCTGAAAGTCTTCCTGCCGAGCTTGCTGGTACTGGCCCTGAGTGCCTGTGCCGTCGGCCCGGACTACCAGACCCCGACTACCGAGGCGGCCCATATCACGGCCGCCACCGACGGCGCCGCGGGCCAGAAGAATTTCGACCGCGCGCGTTTCGAAGGCATCTGGTGGCAGCAGTTCGACGACCCGGTGCTCAACCAGCTGGTGACCCAATCCCTGCAGGGCAACCGTGAGTTGCGCGTGGCCTTCGCCCGCCTGCGGGCCGCCCGGGCGATTCGCGACGACGCCAGCAACGATGCGATGCCGACCATCACCAGCCGCGCCAGCAGCGACCTGGCCAAGGGTCAGATCCCCGGCCAGACCACTCGCCGGGTCAATAGCGAACGCTACGACCTGGGCCTGGACATGGCCTGGGAACTGGACCTGTTCGGCCGCATCCAGCGCAATCTGGAAGCCAGCGAAGCCGACCAGCAGGCCGCCGAGGCCGACCTCTACCAGCTGCAAGTCACCATGATTGCCGAGCTGGTGGACGCCTACGGCCAACTGCGCGGCGCCCAGCTGCGGGAAAAGATCGCCCTGGCCAACCTGACCAACCAGCAGGAGTCGCGCAAGATCACCGAAAGCCTGCGTGACGCCGGCGTCGGCGATCAGCTCGACGTGGTCCGCGCCGATGCGCGCCTGGCCGCGGTAGAAGCCAGCGTGCCGCAACTGCAGGCCGAACAGGTGCGCCAGCGCAACCGTATCGCCACCCTGCTGGGCGAGCGTCCGGACAAGCTCAGCGTCGACCTCAAGCCCGCGCAGCTGCCGGCGATTGCCAAGGCCCTGCCGATCGGCGACCCGGGCGAACTGCTGCAGCGCCGTCCGGACATTCTCAGCGCCGAACGCCAGCTGGCCGCCGCCACCGCGCGGATCGGCGTGGCCAAGGCCGACCTGTTCCCCCGGGTCAGCCTCAGTGGTTTCCTCGGCTTCACCGCCGGGCGTGGTTCGCAGATCGGCTCCTCGGCCGCCAATGCCTGGGCCCTGGGCCCGAGCATCACCTGGGCCGCCTTCGACCTGGGGAGCGTGCGCGCCCGTCTGCGCGGCGCCAATGCCGACGCCGACGGCGCCCTGGCGACCTACGAGCAGCAAGTGCTGCTGGCCCTGGAAGAGTCGGAAAACGCTTTCAGCGATTACGGCAAGCGCCAGCAACGGCTGATCTCGCTGATTCGCCAGAGCGAGTCGAGCCGCGCCGCGGCGGACCTGGCGCAGATCCGCTACCGCGAAGGCACCGTCGATTTCCTGGTGCTGCTCGACGCCCAGCGCGAACGCCTGGCCGCCGAAGACTCCCAGGCCCAGGCCGAAGTCGACCTGTACCGTGGCATCGTCGCCATCTACAAGGCCCTGGGGGGTGGCTGGCAGCCTGAGACGGTCGCCAGCAAGTAAGGCTTCAACCGAGCTCCTTTGGTTGGCCGCAACCAACCAAATTCTTGCCCCGTGTTCTCATTCGGTCACGGGGCTTTTTTTGCCCCCCAAAAAGCATCGCGGGCAAGCCTCGCGCCTACAGACGACTGGCTTCTGTAAGAGCAAGCGGGCGGCGATCCGACTTGCCCGCGATAGCGCCGTTCCCGGGGCGCCGCCGCAGGTTATTCCAACACCGTCACCGTCGCCGTGGTGCCGGCGCGCAACCTGTCCTTGCCCGGGTAATCGGGGTCGATGGCGATCCGCACCGGCACCCGCTGCGCCAGCTTGACCCAGGTGTAGCTGGGGTTGATGTTGGCCAGCAGGCGGCTGCCCTGGGAGTTCTCGCGGTCGGTAATGGCGAAGGCGATGCTCTGCACCTTGCCGCCGAAGGTTTCGCCGCTCATCAGCTGGATGCGCACCGCACTGCCCTCCTCGATCCGCGGCAGCTTGGTCTCCTCGAAGTAACCACTGATATAGAAGGAGTCGCTGTCCACCAGGGCCAGCAAGGCCGCGCCGGCACTGGCGTAGTCGCCCTGGCGGGTCTGCAGGTTGGTCACGTAGCCGCTGACCGGGGCTTCGACCCGGGTGCGCTGCAGGTCCAGTTCGGCCTGTTTCAGCGCCGCCTGGGCCAGGTGCACGTTGGCCTGGGCCAGGCCGAGATTGGCCTGGTCGCGCAACAGGTCGGCCTGGGCCACCGCCACATCGGTATTGGACTTCTCCCATTCCTCGCCGGAAATCGCGAAGCCCTGCTTCAGGCTCCGGCGCCGGCGCTCCTCGCTTTGCCGCTGCTTGAGCTGCGCCGCGCTGGCGGCAATCGCCGCCTCGGACTGGCCGAGGGTGGCGACCGCCACTTCCACCGAACGCTTGGCATGCTCCACGGCCAGGGCATATTGCGCCGGGTCGATCTCCAGCAGTAGCTGGCCCTTGTCCACGTGCTGGTTGTCCTGCACCTTCAGGCTGACGATGCGCCCGGCGACATCCGCCGACAGGGTCACCACATCGGCCCGCACCCGCGCATCGCGGGTCCAGGGCGCGCGGGTGTAATGCTCCCAGGCGAACCAGCCCAGCACGAGCGCCAGCACTACCGCCACCAGGGTGATCGAGCGGGCCAGGGTGTTTTTCAGATTCATAGGCTTCCCATCAGCAGAATGACCGTGGCGCAGACGCAGGCATACAGCGCCCCTTCGAACAACGCTTCGTGCCAGACGAAACGCAACACACCGAGGCGCCGCAGCCCCCAGTCGAGCAACAGGAAAATCGGCAAGGCCAGCAACAGGGCCTGGGCAATGGGCGGCAGGTAGACGCCGCCGAATTCGAAATCAATGGGCAAGGGCCGGTTCTCCTGTTTCCGTGGGTTGCAGCATGGGGCTGTAGCGCTCCAGGAAGGCGCCGACGATCAGCAGCGAGACGCGCATGCGGAACACCGACCACAGCTGTTCGTGGGCCTGGGGCCGGTCGTCGGTGTGCAGCTGGTCGAGGTAGTCGCCCAGCTCCCGTAGCCGCGCCAGCAGCTCCTCCACATCCAGCCCCGAGCGCCCGGCCACATAACGCCCGATCCGCCGCAGCAACTGCTGCAGGTCGGCGTTGGCCGCGCTGCTCAGCCAGGGGTTGTCCAGGCTCTGCTGCTTGAGCTGGTTCATCGCCACGCCCAGGGTCATGCAGGCCAGGCTGGTTTCGAAACGCTCGGCGGAAACACGGTCGCCGGCGGCGGGCAACAGCCCGAGCATCTGGGTCAGGCGGTCGACCATGCGGCTTTCGAAGACAAACTGCTCCTCGTCGCTGGCCGTGGTTTTCTGCAAGGCGTACACCTGCTCGCGGGTGTCGCGGAACAAGCGGCGAATGCGCAGCACCGGGTTGAACGGGAAGATAAAGGCGTACACCAGCAACGACAGCACCCCACCGCTGACATAGGCCCCGGCGAACTCGAACCACTGGATGGCGCTGTTCTGCCAGGCGCCGATGTTCTGCGGGCCGATCATCAGCAGGCTCGACAGCCCCAGGCCCATGCCGATACCGGCGGTCATCGGGCTGGCCAGGCCCACCGCGACCGTGTACAGCAGCGGCACCAGCAATAGCGCCAGCCACTCGAAATCGCCGATCAAGGGCACCAGGGCAAAGACATAGACCGCCGAGATCACCAGCGCCAGGGCCTGGCCACGCATATAGCTTTGCGCCGCAGCCAGGGGCCGCGGGAAGGTCGCCATCAGCGAACAGAGAATACCCACCAGGACCATGCTCGAACGCGCGCCGTCCCAGGCGGTTTCGATCCAGATCAGCCCGGCGACCAGCAGCGCGGTAAAGGCCCGCAGCGCATTCATCGCCGCCAGCGGCCAGTCCAGGTGTAACGGATTGGCCCGGCCCTGGCGGTACAGGCAACTGGCCTGGCGACCGTCCTGGATGGCATCGCTGAACTCGAGAATGTCTTCGAGCTGCTTGAGCATCCGCGCCTGCTCCCAGCGCAAGGCCCAGGCCAGGGAGCGCAAGGTGGCGGGCAAGGCATCGGCCTCGCGCTCGGCGCGCCGCGCCTGTTCATCGAAGCGCTGCTGCAATTGCGCGAACTGCTGCCGCGAGGCGGCGGGCAAGGCACGGCCGTGCTGCGCCAGTTCATCGAGAAACGCCAGCTCGTCGGCGCGCAGTCGCTGGATCGCCTCCGGCAGCTCGCCGACCCAGCGCGCCCGCAGCAGTTCGCGCTGGTGGCGCAAGACGGTGAGGCGCGAGGTCAGCAGCACCAACTGGTTGCCCAGCAGTTGCACCAGGCCGTCGGCGCTGCGCAGGCGCGGCGCGTCGAAATACAGGTGGCGGCGCAAGCCTTCCAGCGCGCTGATCTCGCCCAGCAGCTGCATCTGCCGCTTGTGGAAGTCGGCCTCGCTTTCGTCGGTGCGAATCGCCGCCGCGGCGTGGGTCGCCAGTAGCTTGAGCACCAGGTCGATCTTGGCGAAGTAGCCATGGGCCACGGCCTCCGGGCGCGCCGTCAGCAGGCTGACCACGCAGACGCAGGCCACCGCCAGCAGGGTTTCGGTGACCCGGGTAATGGCCAGCGTCAGGGTATTGCCCTGCTCGGGGATCGCCAGCATCGCCACCACCACCGCGGTGTAGCCACTGAGCACGAACGCCTGGGAACTGGTGTAGCGCAACAGGGTGCCGCCGGCGGTGCACAACGCCAGCCACAGGCCCAGGGTGACCAGGAACGGCAGCGGCGCCTGGGGGAAGATCGCCATGATCAGCACCGCCACCGCGGCCCCCAGGGTGGTGCCGACCACCTGGCCGAAGCTGCGGGCCAGGGCCATGCCGGCCAGGGGCTGGCTGACGATGATCACCGCCATCAGCGACCACTTGGGCTGGTCGAGATCGAAGATGAACGCCAGGTACAGGGTCAGCAGGCCCGCGACGATGGTGCGCAGGGCGAAGCGCAGCACCGCGCCTCCCGGGTGAATGACAACCTTGAAGTAATTGATCAGTGGCTGCATGAGTGGGTTCTGGGCAAAGGGGTACCTGCGGCTAGCGTAGTCAGTCTGCGGCCGGGAAAGCTTATCGTCCCGGCCTTCCCGGCAGGAAGGCAATTTTTCCCGAACTGTCGATCGTTCGCGCCAACCGCTTGGTCAAGCAGAGTGTTTGGACCAGCCGGCGCCGCTCTTGCGGCCTTGTCCCGCCGCGAAAACCCGAGTCGTGCCCATCGCCCCGCAACCGCGGTTTGACTCCGAGGGGAACCTGACCGAAGCTTGCGCCTTCGTAAAGCCGCCCCTGCCATGGATGCCTGCATGACCAAGCCCCGCCGCCCCCTGTTGATCAGCCTTCTCGTCGTCCTGGCCCTGGGCCTGGCGTGGCTGTTCCTGCGCACCACGCCGCCGGTGGTGCCGGACGCGATCAAGCACGGGTATGGCAAGGCGCTGGAACAGGCACGCAACGGCCAGCCCGGCGCCGCGCGAGTGCTGTATCAGCAGTTGGGGCGTCCCGACCTGTCGGACAGCCGGCGCATCCGCCTGCTCGCCGAGCTGCACAACTACCCCAGCCCGCAAGCGCTGAAACTGGCCGACGCCGGCCTGCACCACGCCACGCCCGAGGTCCGCGAGGCCGCCATCCAGGCGGTGCTCGGCCTGGTCCCGGCGCGCCAGCGCAGCCTGCTGATCGGCCCGCTGCTGGACGACGAAGTGCAAAGCGTGCGCTTCGCCGCCGCCACCGCCCTGCTCGGCCTGTCGCCGGATGAACAGGGCCTGTATTTCGGGCCGCTGCAGCAAGTGATCGATGAGTACACCCAGGTGCTCAAGGCCCAGCCGGAGAACGTCGAGGCGCAATACCAGCTGGCGCGCCTGTACCTGCACAACGCCAACCTGGACCAGGCCCAGCAGACGCTGGAGCACGCCTTGGGCCTGCAACCGGACAACCTGCAAGCGGTGATCCTGCAACTGGAGGTGCTGGACCGCCAGGGCCGCAGCGAAGATGCCCGCAAGCTGCTGGCCAAACAACTGCAGGCGCAACAGGATTCCGCCTACCTGCAACACGCCCTGGGCATGTGGCTGCTGCACCACGACCAGAGCGAGTTCGCCCTGCTCGGCCTGTCCCGCGCCGTGGAGCTGGAGCCGAACAACGCCGACTACCGCTACGACCTGGCCACCACCCTGCACAGCGAAGAAGAGCTGGAAGCGGCGCAGAAACAGCTCGAGGAAATCGTCCAGCGCCAACCCGCCAACCGCAAGGCGCGGGTGCTGCTGATCAAGTACTGGAAGGAAAGCGGCCAGTTGCAGAACGTACAGATCCTCCTGGCCCAACTGGAACAACAGAACCCCGACGATCCGGCCTTGCAGCAAGGCCTGTAAACACGCGCTCCGACACCTGCTGGCCGGACGATATTTCAACCCCTCGCTGTAGCCGCTGCCGCAGGCTGCGGCTACAGCGCGGCGGTTGTAGAGAGGGTCACGCCAGCAGGCGCTGGATCTGCTCTTGCAGGCTGTTGAGGTCGAAGGGCTTGGCCAGGATCGGCGCGCTTCTGGCGATCGGGCTGCCGGACTCGAGAATCTCGGTGGGATAGCCGCTGATGAAAATCACCTTGAGGTCCGGACGCAGCTTCACCGCCGGTTCGGCGATCATCACCCCGGTAATCCCGCCCGGCAGCCGGTAGTCGGTGATCATCACATCCAGATGCGGTTTGCTGGCGAGGATCTCGAACGCCTGCTCGCCGTTCTCCGCCTGTAGCACCCGGTAGCCCAGGCCCGACAGGTAGTCGGCGAGCAACATCAGAATCACCGGTTCATCTTCGACGATCAGTACGACGTCTTGTGCATCTTCACTCATGAGAAGCCTTTGTTCGGTCAATAGCTGCTGATACGACCATGTGGTCACCCAGAAGGTTGCGTGGGTGCCGGTGTTTTCCTACAGCGGCAGACAAACGCGAAACAGCGCACCTTCGCCGATCCTGCTGTCGACTTCGATGGTGCCGCCATGGGCGGTGACGATCTGCTCGGAAATGAACAACCCCAGCCCGAGCCCGGCCACCGCATGATTGACAGAGACGCGCTCGAACTGCTGGAAGATACGCGCCTGGTTTTCCTCGCTGATGCCGATCCCGTGATCGCGCACTTCGACCTGCGCCTGCCCGTCCGCGCTGTAGACCCGCACTTCGATCGGGCTCTTGGCGCCATACCGCAAGGCATTGGTCAGCAGGTTGGAGATCACCTGTTCGATGCGGAACTCGTCCCACTGGCCGAGCACCGAGCCTTCGGCAGTCAGGGCGATCGAGGATTCGGCGGCCTCGACCTGGGGCGCGAAATTCTCCAGCAGGCCACGCACCAGCTGCACCAGGTCGACCTGGCTCGGGCGGATCGACAGCTTGCCGGTGCGGATCCGCGAGATGTCCAGCATGTCCTCGATCAGGCGGATCAGGCTTTTGATCTGGCGCTCGTCGCGCTCGACCATGGCCTGCATCTTGTCCAGGGTGAACGCGGAAGCATTGTCGCGGGCCAGGTGCATCTTGCGCAGCTGGGTCTCCAGGATCAGGCCGTTCAACGGCGTGCGCACCTCATGGGCGACGATCGACATGAAATCGTCACGCATGCGCACCGCCTGCTCCAGTTCGTTCTGGGTCGCCTGCAACTGCTTGAGCAGCGCCTCCTGCTCGCGCCGGCTCTGCTCCAGGGCTTCGACCTGCCGTTTCATGGCCTTGCTCTGCCGGTACAGGTCGACGAACACATTGACCTTGCTCTTCACCGCATGGATATCCAGCGGCTTGTGCAGGAAGTCCACCGCGCCGCTCTCATAGCCCTTGAAGGCATAGTCGAGTTCGCGCCCGGCGGCGCTGACAAACACGATGGGGATGTTCTTGGTCTTCTCGGTGCCGCGCATCAGCTCGGCCAGCTCGAAGCCGTTCATGCCGGGCATCTGCACATCGAGGATGGCCATGGCGAACTCATGCTCGAGCAACAGCGACAACGCCTCGTCCGCTGACAGCGCCTTGTACACCTGGCGGTCCTCGCGCTTGATCAGCGCTTCGAGGGCCAACAAGTTCTCTGGCAGATCGTCGACGATCAGCAGCTTGGCTTGGATATTACTTAACATGCGATTCGTTCCAGCTCGACAAGCAGACGGCTGATGCCGTGCAAAGGGAGAATGTAATCCGGTCGGTGCAGCGCGATGGCCGCCTCGGGCATGGTCGCCACCTGGGCCTCGGCCGGGTCCTGGACAATGCTCAGGCCGCCGCGCCGCTTGACCTGGGCCAGGCCATGGGCGCCGTCCCGGTTGGCCCCGGTCAGCAGCACCGCGGCCAGGCGCGGGCCATAGGCATCGGCGGCGGAGTCGAACAGGTAATCGATGGCGGGGCGCGAATGATGCACGCGCTCCTCCTGGCTCAGGGACAGGCTGCGGTCCTGCTCCACCGACAAGTGATAACCGGGCGTGGCGAAATACAGGGTGCCGCGCTCGATGCTCTCCTTGTCGCGGGCCTCTTTCACCGGCAGCGCCAGGCGCAGGGCGAACAGCTCGGCCAACTGGCTGCGATGCTCTTCGGGCAGGTGCAGCACTACCACGACCGGCAGGCTGAAACCCTCGGGGAACGCGGTGAAGATTTTCAGCAGCGCCTCGACGCCGCCGGCCGACGCGCCTATCACGATGGCCTCGACCCGCGGCAGGGCGGATTGCCTGATGACGTGATCGTTCATGATTTGCGGTAGACCCGTTCTTGTTTGACCAGCGGCTCGAAATGCTGGGCATAGGCCGAGAAATCCAGGGTTTCCTTGCTGCCCAGCACCAGGAAACCACGGTGGCAGAGCGACTCGTGGAACAGGCCGAAGGCGCGGTCCTGCAACTTCTTGTTGAAATAGATCAGCACGTTGCGACAGGAAATCAGCTGGGTTTCGGAGAACACGCTGTCGGTCGCCAGGCTGTGGTCGGCGAAGGTCACGTTCTCACGCAGGGTCTTGTCGAAGATCGCGTAGTCGTAGGCCGCCGTGTAGTAGTCGGCAAAGGAGCGCAAACCGCCGGCCTGCTGGTAGTTCTGGGTGTAGGCGCGAATGTTTTCCAGGGAAAAGATGCCCTGCTTGGCCTTCTCCAGGGAACTGGGATTGATGTCGGTGGCGTAGATGATGGTGCGCTCGAGCAACCCTTCCTCGCGCAACAGGATAGCCATCGAATAGACCTCCTCGCCCGTGCTGCAGCCGGCGATCCAGATCTTGATCGAGGGATAGGTCTTGAGCAGCGGCACCACTTCCCGGCGAATCGCCAGGAAGTGCGACGGGTCGCGAAACATCTCGCTGACCGGGATCGTCAAAAATTGCAGCAACTGCATGAACGCCCCCGGATCATGCAGCACCCGCTCCTGCAGGGCGGAAATGGTCTTGCATTCGAACTGACGCAGCGCATGGTTGATCCGGCGCTTGATCGAGGCACCGGAGTAATCGCGGAAGTCGTAGCTGTACTTGAGGTAGATAGCTTCGATCAACAGGCGCAGTTCGATCTCGGTATTGCGCTCCACTAGATTCTTTCCATCTTGGGTAACCAGACTCGAATAAGGGAAAACAGCCGGTCGAGGTCGATCGGCTTGGCCAGGTAATCGTTGGCGCCCGCCTGCAGGCAGCGCTCCTGATCGTCCTTCATGGCCTTGGCGGTCACCGCGATGATCGGCAGCTTGCGCCAGCGCGGCTGCTTGCGGATTTCCAGGGTGGCTTCGTAACCGTCCATCTCGGGCATCATCACGTCCATCAGCACCAGGTCGATGTCCTCGACTTCATTGAGCTTGGCGATCGCCTCATGGCCGTTGCGACCGATGACCACGATCGCGCCCTTCTGCTCCAGGGCGCTGGTGAGGGCGAAGATATTGCGCACATCGTCGTCCACCAGCAGGACCTTGCGCCCCTCGAAGACCTTGTCGCGGCTGCGGGCGGCCTTGAGCATCTTCTGCCGCTCATGGGACAACTGGGACTCGACCTTGTGCAGGAACAGCGTCACTTCGTCCAGCAGGCGTTCGGGCGAGCGCGCGCCCTTGATGATGATCGAGCGCGAATACTTGCGCAGCTCCGCCTCTTCGTCGCGGGTCAGGTTGCGCCCGGTGTAGACGATCACCGGCGGGAACGAGCAGATGTCCTCGGTGGACATGCGCTTGAGCAGGTCGTTGCCGAGCATGTCCGGCAACTTCAGGTCGATGACCATGCAGTCGTACAGGTTGTCGCGCAGCAGCGCCAAGGCCTCCTGGGCCAGGCCGACGGCGGTGATCTCGATGTCGTCGTCGCCGATCAGCCGGGCGATGCTATCGCGCTGCAGGTCGTCGTCCTCCACCAGCAGCACGCGCTTGACCTTCTGGGTGAGCTTGGCCTCCAGGCGGGCGAACACGTCCTTGAGCTCTTCGCGGGTGGTGGGCTTGACCGCGTAGCCGATGGCGCCCATGTGCATGGCGGCCTCGACCCGGTCTTCCACGGAAATCACGTGCACCGGGATGTGCCGGGTGCTGGCGTGCGCCTTGAGGCGCTGCAACACCGTCAGGCCGGAATGGTCCGGCAGGCGCATGTCCAGCAGGATCGCGTCCGGCACGAACTGCTCGGCCAGGCTGTAGCCTTCGTCGGCGCCGTGGGCCACCAGGCACTGGTAACCCAGCTCGTGGGCCAGGTCATACAGGATGTGGGCAAAGTTCGGCTCGTCCTCCACCACCAGGATGCAACGGGTGGCGAACGGCGCCTTGTCGCGATCGTCGGCGAAACGCGGAATCTCCAGCTCGGGCACCAGGGGGGGCGGCGCCGGAGCCGGTTTGCTCGGCGCCTGGGTCAGCGGCGCAGCGACCGGCTTGAGTTCGCCCTGTTGCTCTGCCACGCGCTCGACGTACTGCTCCGGCAGCACCAGGGTGAAGACACTGCCCTGCCCCGGCTCGCTGGCGACCGTGATCGAACCGCCGAGCAGCGCCGCCAGGTCACGGGAAATCGACAACCCAAGGCCCGTGCCGCCGTAACGGCGATTGGTGGTGCCGTCGGCCTGGCGAAAGGCTTCGAAGATGCTTTCCTGCTGTTCCGGGGCGATGCCGATGCCCGAGTCGCGCACGATAAAGGCGATGCCCGCCTCGGGCTGGTGCGACACGGTCAGGCTGACCTGGCCCTTCTCGGTGAACTTCACGGCGTTGGACAGCAGGTTCTTGAGAATCTGCTCGACCCGCTGGCGGTCGGTGAACAGCATCTGCGGCGTACCGGGCTGCAACTCGACACGGAATTCCAGGCCCTTGTCCGCCGTCAACGGCTGGAACAGCCCGCGCAGGCCTTCGACCAGGCGCGCGACGCTGGTGTTTTCCGGGCGCACTTCGAGCTTGCCGGCTTCTACCTTGGAAATGTCGAGAATGTCGTTGATCAGGTTGAGCAGATCGTTGCCCGCCGAATAAATCGACTCGGCGAACTGCACCTGTTCGGCGCTGAGGTTTTCCTGGGGGTTCTCCGCCAGCAACTTGGCCAGGATCAGCGAGCTGTTCAGCGGCGTGCGCAGCTCGTGGGACATATTGGCGAGGAATTCCGACTTGTACTTGCTCGAACGCTGCAACTCCTCGGCACGTTCTTGCAACTGTACCTGGGCCTGGTTCAGCTCGCCGTTCTTGCGGTCCATGGCGTCGCGCTGCTGCGCCAGCGCCTGGGCCTGCTCGGCCAGTTGCTCGTTGGTCTGTTCCAGCTCCACCTGTTGGGCTTCCAGATGCACCTGGGACTCCTTGAGCACCCGCGACTGTTCTTCGAGCTCTTCGTTGGCGGTCTTCAGTTCTTCCTGCTGCACCTGCAGCTCTTCGTTGAGTTGCTGGGTCTCGGCCAGCACTTCCTGCAGGCGCTGGCGATAACGCGCGGCTTCGATGGCGGTGCCGATATTGCCGGCGATCAGCTCCAGGAACTCGACATCGCGCTCGCTGAGGGCGCGCAGGAAGCCCAGCTCGATCACCCCGTTGACCCGGTCGTCGTCGCTGGTCGGCACCACCAGCACGCTGCGCGGCACGCCGTCGCCCAGGCCGGAGCTGACCTTGAAGTAATCGGCGGGCACCTCGTCCAGGCGGATCAGCCGGTCCTGCTGGGCCGCCTGCCCGACCATGCCTTCGCCGATGAAAATCGACTGTTCGCGCTCTTCCTGCTCGCGGGAGAAGCCATAGGCGGCCACGCGCTTGAGGCCGCCGTGCTCTTCACGCACGTACAGCGCCGCTACGGCGCTGCTCAGGTATTGCGCGCAGAACTGCAGGATGTTGCGCCCCAGCAGGTTCAGCGTCAGTTGCCCCAGCATCTGCTCGGCCAGTTCGGTCTGGCCACTGCGCAGCCAGGCCTGTTGCGCCAGGCTCTGGGCGCTGTGCTGCTGGGCGGCGAGGTTGGCGCTGTAGCTCTTCGACAGGTTGAGCAGGTCGCGGCGACCGATAAAGGCCAGCAGGCCACTGATGACCACCACGAACAGCAGGTACAGGACCACGCTGAGGACTGTGGTGCGGGTGACATTCTCGTTGCGATCGACCCGCAGCTGCTGCTCCATCGCCACCGCTTCGTCGTATTCCTTGCGCATCTGGTCGGTCAGGCGCTTGCCCCGGCCGGACTGAACCGAGCGGCGATAATCGCCCTCCTGGCGACGCATCTCGATCATGCTTTTCGCGTGCAGGCCCCACTCTTCCTGCAAGGCTTCCAGGCGCTTGAAGCGATCGACCTGCTGCGGATTGTCCGCCACCAGCCCCCGCAACTCACGCAGCTCGCTGAAGATCTGCGGCTTGGCCACTTCATACGGGTCGAGGAAATGCTCGTCGCCGGTGATCAGGAAGCCGCGCATGCCGGTTTCCAGGTCGACCGTCAGCTTGGCGGCCTGGTTGATGCTGTTGATCACCCGATCGCTGTGCTGGACCCACTGGATCGCCGAGAGCAGATAGCTGATCAGGGACACGAAGACCACCGCGCTGAGCACGCCCACCCCCAGGGGAAGCGCGATGTTGCGGCTTAGCAGCTTGCGAAAACTCTGTTCATCGACCGAAGACGGGGAGCTCATTGAAAGGCCTTGGTGAAGTGTCAAAAACCATGGAGTTTGCCCCAAAGGTGGGCAACGCATCTATTCTTCCGACAAGCTCGGTGGCAATTTTTCGTCCTGCACTGCCCGCCCTCGATCAGACAGGTTATTCTGGCACAGCTTGTACAGGATTACTTTTTTGTACAGCTTCGGGAACTTGTCATTACACGTTATTTACTGATGCAAGAGACAAGCACCTTTTTCCGTCGCCGTCCTTTTTTTCCATTTTTTTCGAGAGCCTTGCCATGTCCCCCACCGATTCCACCATCCTGGTCGTCGAAGACGACGCCATCGTGCGCATGCTGATTGTCGATGTGCTGGAGGAGCTGGAATTCAAGGTGCTGGAAGCCGCGGGCAGCGAAGAGGCCCTGACCCGGTTGCAGGACAGCGCGCTGCAAATCGACCTGATGATGACCGACGTCGGCCTGCCCGGCATGGACGGCAAGGAACTGGCGGCCCGCGCCCGCTCCTTGCGCCCGGAGCTGCCGGTGCTGTTCGCCAGCGGCTACGCGGAAAACATCGAGGTGCCCGCCGGCATGGCGGTGATCGGCAAGCCCTTCTCCATCGACCAGTTGCGCGACAAGGTCCGCGCCATCCTCGGCTGAACCCTCGGTAACCCGCTCCGACCCGACCAGCGCCCTGCTGTGGTTTAATGGCGCCCCCCGCAGACAACACCCCCGCTTTTTTCAGGAATACCCACCACCCATGAGTCCGACCGCCACCACCAAAGTCCTGGTCATTGGTTACGTCTGGCCCGAACCCCGCTCCTCGGCGGCCAGCGGGCACCTGATGCAGATCCTCCAGGTCCTGCTCGGGCAAGGCTGGGACATCACCTTCAGCAGCCCGGCCAACCCCGGCGAGCACAAGGAAGACCTGAGCGCCCTGGGCATCCGCGAATGCCCGATCGAGCTGAACAACAGCAGTTTCGACCGCTTCATCGCCGAACTGGCGCCGGACATCGTGCTGTTCGACCAGTTCATGATGGAGGAGCAGTTCGGCTGGCGCGTCGAGCAGCAGTGCCCCGGCGCCCTGCGCGTGCTGGAGACTTCCGACCTGCAGAGCCTGCGCCACGCCCGCCATCAGCGCCTCAAGGAGCGCCTGGGCGCCTGCGACGACAACGATGACTTCAGCGCCCTGTTCGCCCCCGCCGCCGAGCAGGAGTTCGCCGGCATGGCCGAGACCGACCAGGCCCGGCGCGAGATCGCCGCACTGTACCGCTGCGACCTGAGCCTGATGATCTCCGAGTTCGAGATCGATCTGCTGGTCAGGCAATTCGGCCTGCCGCCGGCCCTACTTCACTGGTGCCCGCTGATGCCCGAGCAGATGCCGCACAGCTATGTGCCCTTCGCCGAACGCGCGCACTTCCTGAGCATCGGCAACTTCCGCCACGCGCCGAACTGGGACGCGGTGCTCTGGATGAAAAACGCCGTCTGGCCGCTGATCCGCCAGCGACTGCCGGGTGCGCAGCTGCATATCTATGGCGCCTACACCCCGCCCAAGGCCGCGGCCCTGCACAATCCGGCCCAGGGTTTCCAGGTGATGAACTGGGCCGAGAATGCATTGGAAGTCATGTCCGCCGCGCGGATCTGCCTGGCGCCGCTGCGTTTCGGCGCGGGCATCAAGGGCAAGCTGCTGGACGCCATGCTCTGCGGCACGCCGAGCGTCACCACCCCGGTCGGCGCCGAAGCCATGCACGGCGACGCGCCCTGGCCGGGAGCGGTGGCCGAGTCGGCCAGCGCCATCGCCGCGGCGGCGGTGCGCCTGTACCAGGACCAGGCGCTGTGGAACACGGCCCAGGAACAGGGTCGCCAGCTGTTGCTTGCGCGCTATCGGCAACAGGTCCACGGCCCGGCCCTGATCGAGCGCCTGCAGCGCTGCCGGGCGAACCTGGCGCAACTGCGCCGCGACAACTTCACCGGCGGCATGCTGCGTCACCATCACCACAAGAGCACCCAGTACATGGCGCAGTGGATCGAAGCAAAAAACCGCCTGGTCTGAGGCCCCTGTAGCCGCTGCCGCAGGCTGCGATAAGGTCCGCAGGACCTTCAGGAGCCCTCAGGAGCAGCGCCCCTTCGGGTCCGGCAGCGGCTACAGGGATGTGCTCCGGCGCTGGTGCCGAAAGGTCGAAGGAGGCATGATCTGGCGCAACAACGATAAGAAAGCGCAGCGCCATGAGCCGATCAGCGAGAGTCACCGACCCTTCCTACGAATTGATGGACGACCACAACGGCCTGTCGATCATCTATCGCCAGCACGGCTTCCCCTGCCCCCTGGTGCGCTGGCATTTCCACAAGGAGTACGAGCTGCACCTGATCGTCGCCAGCTCCGGCAAGGTGTTCATCGGCGACTACATCGGCAACTTCTACCCCGAATCGCTGTTCCTCACCGGCCCCAACCTGCCCCACAACTGGATCAGCCAGGTGGCCGAGGACGAAGTGGTGCCCAAGCGCGACATGCTGGTGAACTTCACCGACGAACTGTTCGAAAGCGGCTATCAGGTGTTCGCCGAACTCAAGAGCTTGACGCCGCTGCTGGAGCGCGCGCAGTACGGCATCGAGTTCCGCTGCAAGCGCACCATCGCCCAGGCCATGGACCTGATGCAGCGCATCGCCGACTCCAGCGGCATCACCCGCCTCGGGCACTTCTTCATCCTGCTGGAGCTGCTGGCGGCCTGTGACGACTACCAGCTGCTGTCCGGCGCCACCACGGTGCAACTGGCCGACGAACACAACGTCGACCGCACCAACCGCGCGGTGGACTATATCTTCGCCCACTACGCCCGCGAACTGCCGCTGGAGGAAGTCGCCGACTACCTGGGCATGAAGCCCACCTACTTCTCCCGGGTGTTCAAGCAGGCCACCGGCCGCTGCTTCGTCGAGTTCGTGAATCGCCTGCGCATCAGCAAATCCTGCGAACTGCTGGCCGACGGCGACAAACCGGTGACCGACGTGTGCTTCGAGTCCGGCTTCAACAACATCTCCAACTTCAACCGGCGCTTCCAGCAACTCAAGGGCATGACCCCTTCCCGCTACCGGCGCCTGGCCGTGCAGCGCCTGACCGAACAGAACCTCGCTTAAACCTCCTTCTTCTACAAAAACCATTGCGCGACAAACACCCGGCAACCACGCATCGCCTGTAGGAGCGAGCGGGCGGCGATCCGACTTGTCCGCGATGGCCACACCGCGGAGTACCTGATACACCGCACTGCCTGCATCGCGTGCAATCGAGCGCCGACCGGCCTCTCCTACAGACGCCACTACGCCTTCCTCCACGAAACGCGCTCCGTTCAGCTCACGTTCAGCAAATGGCAACCATATTCATTTGCGAATACGTATCAACATGTTACAACTTAGCTCCCTATCTATCTGCCCGCCGGTGCTGAATGCTCGTTCCATTTCTGATCATGCTGCGCGAAGGGATCGAAGCCGCGCTCATCGTTGGCATCATCGCCAGTTACCTGCAACAGACCGGGCGCGGCCAGTGGATGCCGGCCGTGTGGATCGGCGTGTTTCTCGCCGCGGCCCTGGCCCTGCTGGTAGGCGGCGGCCTGGAGCTGATGAGCGCCGAGTTTCCGCAAAAGCAGCAGGAACTCTTCGAAGGCATCGTCGGCCTGGTGGCCGTGGGCATCCTCAGTTCCATGGTGTTCTGGATGCGCAAGGTCGCGCGTTCGATCAAGCATTCCCTGCAAGCCTCGCTGGACCAGGCGCTGACCGGCTCCCGGCACCAGGTCACCGCGCTGATCGCCATGGTGTTCTTCGCCGTGGCCCGCGAAGGCCTGGAAACCGTGTTCTTCCTCCTCGCGGTGTTCCAGCAGAGCCAAGGCCCGGCGGCACCGATCGGCGCCCTGCTCGGCCTGGCGCTGGCGATCGTCGTCGGCTGGTTGATCTACACCGGCAGCATGCGCCTGAACCTCGGCGCATTCTTCCGCTGGACCGGCCTGTTCATCCTGGTGGTGGCCGCCGGCATCCTCGCCAACTCGGTACAGGCCCTGCATGAAGCCGGGGTCTGGAACCACCTGCAGAGCGTGCTGTTCGACTTCAGCGCCAGCCTGCCGATGGACGGCCCGCTGGGTTCGGTACTGGCCGGCATGTTCGGTTACCAGGACACCCCCACCGTCAGCACCCTGGGCGCCTACCTGATCTACCTGCTGGTGACCCTGGTGCTGTTCTTCCTGCCCGGCGCGGCACCCGTCGCCAGCCCATCGTCTTCCGTTTCCAGCCAGTAAGGCCTTTCCATGACCCAGCAAGCCTCCCCACAGCCCCCGGCACCGAGCGCCCTGCGCTGGGCGCTGGCGGGTTCCGTGATGGTGATGATCGCCGCCGGCGGGCTGTTCTATTACGCCTCGCAGCTGGCCGCCAGCAAGCGCCAGGCGCACAAGGACGAAATCAGCGTGACCATCCACCCCCACAGCTGCGAGCCGAACGCCCTGAGCGTGCCGGCCGGGCCGGCGAGCTTCCGCATCGTCAACCGCTCGGACCGTGCCGTGGAATGGGAAATCCTCGACGGCGTGCTGGTGGTCGAAGAACGGGAAAACATCGCGCCGGGCCTGAGCCAGGTGATCAACGCCAGGCTGCAACCCGGCGACTACGCCATCACCTGCGGGCTGCTGAACAACCCGCGCGGCACCCTGCATGTGACCCCGACCGCCGAGTCCGACGCCCAGGCCAAGGCCCGGCCGTCGATGGTCGCCTTTATCGGCCCGCTGTCGGAGTTCCGGGTCTACCTGAGCAGCCAAGGCACGGCCCTGATCAAGGCCGTGAGCGCCCTGGAGCAAGCCATCCGGGCCGGCGACCTGGCCCAGGCCCAGGCCTTGTACCTGCCGGCGCGCGCGGCCTACCAGCGTCTTGCCCCGGCCGCCCAGCGCCTGGGCGAGCTGGACAACAGCATCAACGCGCGCGCCGATTATTTCGAAAAACGCGAGCAGGACCCTGGCTTCGTCGGCTTCCACCGCCTCGAATACGCGCTGTTCCAGCAACGCGACCTGAGCGGCCTGGCGCCGATCGCCCAGCGCCTGCTCAGCGATGTCACCACGCTCAAGCAACAACTGCTGGCCCAGTCGCTGCCACCGGAGCAACTGGTCAGCCTGGTCGCGCGCAGCCAGCGCAGCATCGCCGAAGTGCGCGCCGGCAGCGGCGAGGAAGAACGCTACAGCCACAGCGACCTCAACGGCTTTGCCGCCAACCTGGAGACCACCCGTAAGGTCGTCGACCTGCTGCGGCCCTTGCTGGCCAAGCCCGCCGCCCCGCTGCTGGCGCAGATCGACAGCGCCCTCGGCGCCCTCGACAGCCAGTACGGCGCCTTGCGCAGCGCCGAAGGCTATGCCTCCTACGACAGTGTCGGCGCCGATCAGCGCAAGCGGATCGCCGACCAGGCCAAGGTTCTGGCCGATGCACTCGATGGAATCGATCCCGCCCTTGGCCTTTGGGGCCTGTAAGCAGAAGACGCCCGCCCGATGAACGATTCAGATCCATCCAATCCAGCTTTCTCCGCCCAACGCCGCCGTGTACTGCTGGGCATGGGCGCCGCCGGTGTCGCCCTGGCCGGCAGCAGCCTGAGCTGCCCGGCAATGGCAGCCCAGACCGGGAAAACCGCCGCCCAGGTCACAGAAGCCCCGAGCAGCGACAAGACCCAGGACCGCCACGACTTCCACGGCCTGCATCAAAGCGGCATCGTCACCCCGCGCCCGGCGGCCGGCATGCTGGTGTCGTTCGACGTGCTGGCCAGTGATCGCGAAGACCTGGAGCGACTGCTGCGCACCCTCGACCAGCGCATCAAGTTCCTGATGACCGGCGGCCCGGTGCCCCAGGTCGACCCGAAACTGCCGCCGCTGGATTCGGGCATCCTCGGCCCGGTGGTGACCCCGGACAACCTGACCATCACCGTCTCGGTGGGCGCCTCGCTGTTCGACGAGCGCTTCGGCCTGGCCGCGGCCAAACCCAAGCGCCTGATACGCATGGTCGGTTTCCCCAACGATGCGCTGGAACCCGACTGCTGCCACGGCGACCTGAGCCTGCAGTTCTGCTCCAACACCGCCGACACCAATATCCACGCCCTGCGCGACATCGTGAAAAACCTCCCGGACCTGCTGCTGGTGCGCTGGAAGCAGGAAGGCAGCGTGCCGCCCCAGGCCCCGGCGCGCCCTGGCGAACCGGCGCAGAGCGCGCGCAACTTCCTGGGTTTTCGCGACGGCTCGGCCAACCCCGACTCCAACGACCGCAGGGCCATGGAGCAGATCGTCTGGGTCCAGCCCGGCAGCGACGAACCGGCCTGGACCGCCCACGGCAGCTATCAGGCGGTGCGCATCATCCGCAACTTCGTCGAACGCTGGGACCGCACGCCCTTGCAGGAACAAGAAAGCATCATCGGCCGGGTCAAGGCCTCGGGGGCGCCCATGGATGGCCAGCAAGAACACCAGGTGCCGGACTACCGCAAGGATCCCCATGGCCAGCTGACCAAGCTCGACGCCCACATCCGCCTGGCCAACCCGCGCACCGCCGAGACCCAGCGCAACCTGATCCTGCGCCGGCCATTCAACTACTCCAACGGCGTGAACAAGAACGGCCAGCTGGACATGGGCCTGCTGTTCATCTGTTACCAGGCCGACCTGGAGCAAGGCTTTATCGCGGTGCAGACCCGCCTCAACGGCGAGCCCCTGGAGGAATACCTCAAGCCGGTCGGCGGCGGGTATTTCTTCACCCTGCCCGGCGTCACCGGCGACCGCGACTTCCTCGGTCGCGGGCTGCTCGAGGCCACCCAAGCAAAAACCGGCGCCTGACCACCACTCATACACCCCCACGGAAACGTCCCATGAAAAAGTCGCCCCTCGCTGTGTTGCTGACCCTTGGCTTGCTCCATGTTCCGCTGTCGGTTGTGGCCGCCACATCACCGCTGGAACTGGTGGGGCCGATTTCCGACTACAAGATCTACGTCACCGAACAGCTCGACGAGCTGGCCAGCCACACCCAGGCCTTCACCGATGCAGTGAAAAAAGGTGACCTGGCCACCGCCAGGAAGCTCTACGCCCCGACCCGGGTGTACTACGAATCGATCGAGCCGATCGCCGAGTTGTTCAGCGACCTCGACGCGGCCATCGACTCACGGGTCGACGACCACGAACAAGGCGTCGAGGCCGAGGACTTCACCGGCTTCCACCGCATCGAGTATTCACTGTTCGCCCGGAACTCCACCCAGGGCCTGGACGCCCTGGCCGACCGCCTGAACAAGGACGTCAAGGACCTGCAAACCCGCGTCGCCGGCCTGACCTTCCCGCCGGAAAAGGTCGTCGGTGGCGCCGCCGCGCTGCTGGAGGAAGTGGCCGCGACCAAGGTCTCCGGCGAGGAAGACCGCTACAGCCACACCGACCTCTACGACTTCCAGGGCAACATCGACGGAGCGAAGAAAATCGTCGACCTGTTCCGCCCGCAGATCGAGCAGCAGGACCCGGCTTTCGTCGCCAAGGTCGACAAGAACTTCTCCACGGTGAACAAGGTCCTGGCCAAGTACAAAACCACCGACGGCGGCTTCGAGACCTACGACAAGGTCAAGGACAACGACCGCAAGGCGCTGGTGGGCCCGGTCAATACCCTGGCCGAAGACCTCTCGACCCTGCGCGGCAAGCTGGGGCTGAACTGAGACTCCGGGTACCCGGGCCAATCTTCCGTAGGAGCGAAGCTCGCTCGCGATAAACCCGCCAACGCGGTGGAATTTGACTACCGCCGCTGCGCGGCTATCGCGAGCAAGCTTCGCTCCAACAGACAAGCATCCGGCCAGCGTGCCGATGACCCGCCCCATCACCCAGGCTGCTGATCTACCCTCACCTGCGCCGATAACCCTGGGCGGCGGCGCGTTTTAGCTATAACGTCCCGCGCACTCCTGACTTTCATGGAAGATTCTGCATGCCAACTGCCACAGCCCAACCGCCGCAGACCGCCGCCCCGTTCAAACTCTTGCCGCTGATGCTCGCCTACATGGCCTGCACCATGTCGATGATGGCCTTCGTCTCGCTGATCGGTCCGATCGTCCGCGTGCTCGGCCTGGCCACCTGGCAGGCCGGCGCGGCGGTGACCGTGTCCGGGGTGATCTGGATGCTCCTGGCGCGGCCCTGGGGCCAGGCCAGCGACCGCTTCGGGCGCCGTCGGGTGCTGCTGCTTGGCACCGCCGGCTTCACCCTCGCCTACTGGGCGCTGTGCCTGTTTATCGATGTCTCGCTGCACCTGCTGCCGGGCATGTGGCTGGCCTTTATCGGCCTGATGCTCGGGCGCGGCCTGATCGGAGTGTTCTACGCGGCTATCCCGGTGGGCGGCTTTGCCCTGATCGCCGACAACGTCGAACCCGAGCATCGGGCCCGCGCCATGGCCACCCTGGGCGCCGCCAACGCCGTCGGCCTGGTGCTGGGCCCGGCCGTGGCCGCGCTGCTCGCCCGGGTCAGCCTGAGCCTGCCGCTGTACGCCATGGCCGTGCTGCCGCTGGCGGCATTCCTGGTGCTGCTGTACAAGCTGCCGCGCCAGGAACTGCACCTCAAGCAGGCGCCGCGCTCGGTACGCCTGAGCGATCCGCGGCTGCGCCGGCCCATGGCGGTGGCCTTCGTCGCCATGCTTTGCGTGTCCATCGCGCAGATCACCGTGAGCTTCTACGCCCTCGACCGCCTGGGCCTGGACAGCGCCGACGCCGCCCAGGCCGCCGGCATCGCCCTGGCCATGGTCGGCGTGGCGCTGATCTGCTCGCAACTGGTGGTGCGCAAACTCGAATGGCCGCCGCTGCGGATGATCCGCGCCGGCGCGCTGCTGGCCGCCAGTGGGTTTGCCGGCTGCATGCTGGTGGAGAATGCCTGGGGGCTGTGGCTGGGCTTTTTCGTCTCGGCGGCGGGCATGGGCGCGATCTTCCCGTCCTTCTCCGCCCTGGCGGCCAACGCCGTGGACGCCTCCGAACAAGGCGCCACCGCCGGTTCGATTGGCGCGGCCCAGGGGTTTGGCGTGGTGATCGGCCCGTTGGCCGGCTCGCTGATCTACGCCCTCGAACCGCGCCTGCCCTACCTGATTGCCGCACTGTTGCTGCTGTTGGTGGCAGGCTGGCCGGCGGCGAAAAGCCCCCGTTGATCCGGGCGCCGATACAACTGTAGCCGCCGCCGAAGGCTGCGATAAGCCCCGCAGGGGCGTCAGGGCCAGCAAGAACGACTCCATCGTGGATCGTTCGCCGCGAACCTCAGAGGATGCGGTAGAGCAACCGCTCGATCCGCACCCGGCTGACCCGGCGCAGGAATTTGCCGACGGCCGCCGGGTAGTCCACCAGGGTTTCCAGGCGCTGGAAGTGCTCGATGCGCTGGGTGTGGCGGAAGATCGTTTCCAGCTCCTGGCGCCGCGGCTCCAGCAACTCGCCCTTGGGGTCGTCGAGCAGCAAGGCGTTTTCCAGGTCGAGGCGGAAGGCCCGCGGGTTGAGGTTGTTGCCGGTGAGCAAGGTGTAGCGCTGGTCCACCCACATGCCCTTGAGGTGGTAGGTGTTGTCGCCGTCGCGCCACAGGTGCAGGTTCAGGCGACCGCTGTCGATGGCCTTCTGATGCCGCTTGGCGAAGCGTCGCAGACTGATCTCGTACAGATAAGGCAGCGCGGCGATGACCTTGAACGGCTCGCTCGGCGGAATGTAGAAGTCGTTGGCGGTCTTGTCGCCGACGATGATGTCGATCTTCACCCCGCGCGCCAGGGCGCGGTTGATTTCCCGGGTCACCGCCAGCGGCAGGTTGAAGTACGGCGTGCAGATGGTCAGTTGCTGCTGGGCGCTGGCGATCAGTTCGCAGATGACCCGGCTCAGCGGATTGTTCTTGCCCACCCCGAGCAGCGGGCTGACCGACAGTGTGTCCTTGAGCACCCCACCGGCACTGGTGTCGTAGGCCGCGTGCTTGAGACGGCTGCGCAGGTCGCCGATGTCGTTGCGCAGGCTGCGGGTGGTCGGCAGGTTCGGCAGGTCCAGGCGATGCACCGCCCGCGACGCCACCAGGCCATGCTGGACCAGGTGCTGCATGGAGTCGGCCAGCTCGCGGTTGTGCAGCAGGTGGTAGCGGTCGAAGCGGTATTTGTCGAACTTGTGCAGGTACACGTTGTTCAGGCTGGCGCCGCTGTAGATCACGCAATCGTCGATCACGAAACCCTTCAGGTGCAGCACGCCGAACAGCTCGCGGGTCTGCACCGGCACGCCATACACCGGCACCACGCTGGCGTGGGTGCGGGTCATTTCCTGGTACCAGGCCGAGTTGCCCGGCTGCTTGCCGGCGCCGATCAGCCCGCGCTGGGCGCGCAGCCAGTCGACCACGACCACCACGTCCAGCTCCGGGCGCGCGGCCTTGGCGGCGTGCAAGGCATCGAGAATTTCCTGGCCGGCCTCGTCCTGTTGCAGGTACAGCGCGACGATATAGATGCGCCGGGTGGCCTGGGCGATCTTCTCCAGCAGGCAACGGCGGAATTCGGCGGCGCCATTGAGGATGGTCAGGTCATTGGCAGCCAGCGGGAAGCTGCGCAACTTGGGCAGCAGGGAACGTTTGAAAAGCGACGGCATAGGGCTCGCAGAAGGTCGAATCCAAAAGAGCGCAAGAGCTTACACCAAGGTGCCGGCTCGGGTCTTGCGGGGCGCTGTGAAGATTTGTCGCCTGTCCCTCGTCCCCGCCGCACAACCGCTCGCAACTGGATGAACGGCGATAATAATTCTGTGCGAGATAAAATAACTCATTGACCAAGGAGAACGATCGTTCTACTATACGCCACATGAACGAAATCACTAGCAACGACACACGCGACATCATTCTGGATGTCACCGAAAAGTTGATCTACAGAAGTGGCATCGCCGCCACTGGCATGGATCTTCTGGTGAAGACCGCCGGCGTCTCCAGAAAGAGCATCTACCGCTACTTCACCACCAAGGACGAACTGGTGGTGGCCGCCCTGCAACGCCGCGACCTGCGCTGGATGCACTGGTTCACCAGCGAAGTGGGCAAGGCCCCGACGCCGGCCGCGCGCCTGCTCAACCTGTTCACGGTACTGGGCGACTGGTTCGCCTCCGAGGACTTTCGCGGCTGCGCCTTCATCAATACCAGCGGCGAGACCGGCGATCCGCAGGACCCGGTACGGGTGGTGGCCAGGGAACACAAACAGAAACTGCTCGACTACGTGCTCGAGCTCTGCAAGGAACACATTGCTGAAAAACACGGCACCGTGGATTCGGAGGAGCAAGCCAGACAGCTGCTGATCCTGATCGACGGCGCCATTACCGTTGCACTTGTGATGGGTGATCGCAGTGCCGCCGATAATGCGCAATGCATGGCGCGAAAGTTATTGGACCTGTAATCGTTTAAAACAAGTTCGACACCCTGCTGAACCTCAACTTTCATTGGAGACTTTAAATGTCATCTAACGCTGAAGTTCGTCCGCCACTTCCCCCTTTCACCCGCGAATCGGCCATTGAAAAGATCCGCCTGGCCGAAGACGGTTGGAACTCCCGCGATCCGCAGCGGGTGTCCCTGGCCTACACCCTGGACACCCAATGGCGTAACCGCGCCGAGTTCGCCCACAACCGCGAAGAAGCCAAGGGCTTTTTGACCCGCAAATGGGCCAAGGAACTGGACTATCGCCTGATCAAGGAACTCTGGGCCTTTACCGACAACCGCATCGCCGTGCGTTATGCCTACGAATGGCACGACGACTCAGGCAACTGGTTCCGCTCCTACGGCAACGAGAACTGGGAGTTCGACGAGCACGGGCTGATGTCCAACCGCTACGCCTGCATCAACGACATGCCGATCAAGGAAAGCGAGCGCAAGTTCCACTGGCCGCTGGGCCGGCGCCCGGATGACCATCCGGGGCTGTCCGAACTGGGTCTGTAACCCGCTTCTGCTCTTGTAGGAGCGAGCGGGCGGCGATCCGACTTGCCCGCGATGCAGACGACGCGGCATATCCGCCAGTCCGCTATCGCGCGCAAGCTTGCGCTCCTACAGAGGCTCTCAAGCCGCGGCATCCTCGCGCTTCAGCGCTGCCTTGGCTTCCAGCTCGCGCACCAGTGGCAATACGCGCTTGCCGAAGTACTCCACCTCTTCCTGGAAGTGCAGGAACCCCGCCAGCACCAGGTCCACGCCCACCGCCTTCAAGGCGACGATGCGCTCGGCGATCTGCTGTGGCGTGCCGATCAGATTGGTCTTGAACCCGTCGTTGTACTGCACCAGGTCCTCGAAGGTGGATTTGGCCCAGTTGCCCTCGCCTTCCGGCGACGCCTTGCCCGCCTGTTTCGCCGCATCGCCAAAGGCATTCACCGCTTCCGGGTCGGCCTGGTCGATAATCTCGGCCAGCACCGCGCGCGCTTCTTCCTCGGTGTCGCGGGCAATCACGAAGGCATTGACCCCGACTTTCACCGAATGATGGTTCGCCGCGGCCTTGGCGTGAATGTCGTCGACCTGGGCCTTGATGCCTTCCGGCGTGTTGCCGTTGGTGAAATACCAGTCGGACACCCGCGCCGCCATGTCCCGCGCGGCGCGGGAACTGCCGCCCTGGAACACTTCCGGCTGGCCCAGCGGCTTGGGTTTGAGGCTGTAGTTGTCGAAGCGATAGAAGTCGCCGCGAAAGCTGAAGTTGTCCTGGCTCCAGATACCCTTTAGGGAACGGATGAATTCTTCGGAACGCCGATAACGCTCGTCGTGCTCCAGCCAGTGTTCGCCGATGGCCTGGAATTCGCCCTTGAACCAGCCGCTGACGATGTTCACCGCGATCCGGCCATTAGTCAGCTGGTCGATGGTCGCCAGTTGCTTGGCCGCCAGCGCCGGCTGCCAGGGGCCGGGCAGGATCGCGGCGATCACCTTGAGCTTCTCGGTGGCGGCCAGCAGCGCATGGCTGAACGCCACGGACTCATGCTGGAACTCGGCGCCGTAGCCGGCGGTGAAACGGATCTGGGTCAGGGCGTATTCGAACCCGGCGGCCTCGGCCAGCTGCGCCAGTTTGCGGTTGTAGTCGATACCCCAGTGGGTGCGCTGCTCGATCTTGCTGACCACCAGCCCACCGCTGACGTTCGGCACCCAGTAGGCAAATTTCACGGCTTGCTGACTCATTGGCTTGTCCTCGCGACTGAAGTGTCCGGGGAACAGAGCAGCAACCGTGCCAGCCACAGGGCACCAGACAGCCGAGGCCCTGTAGCCGCTGCCGCGGGCTGCGCAAAGGCCCGAAGGGCCTTCCTGCGTCGGCAAAAGCGGCGTCTGCTGCGCAGCCGATCGCAGCCTGCGGCAGCGGCTACAGGAACCCGTTCTGCCCTTGGGGAACAGGTCGATTTGTTGATGCGCTGTTGGCTGGACAACAGTTGCCGGCGAGCCTTCCTGCGCCCGGCCCGCTGATTACGGCCACCCGCCTCCCGGCACGGACCGTGCAATCCCGTCCGCAGAAGCCACGCTTTTCACTGCAGACTCAAGGAGCTGTGCCCATGACCGAACACCAGGTGATCAACCCATTGTCCGTAGGCGTCGACTACGAAGCCCTGGCCGGGCGCTTCCGGCCGATCTTCAGCCGGATCGCCGCCGGCACGGTGGCCCGCGAGCAATCGCGCAGCCTGCCGTACGAAGCGATCCTGTGGCTCAAGGACGCCGGTTTTGGCGCAGTGCGGGTGCCCGTGGAATACGGTGGCGGCGGCGCCTCCCTGCCGCAGTTGTTCCAGCTGCTGATCGAACTGGCCGAGGCCGATTCCAACGTGCCGCAAGCCTTGCGCGGGCACTTCGCCTTTGCCGAGGACCGGCTCAACGCCGCCCCGGGGCCGGCGCGGGACCTGTGGTTCAAGCGTTTCGTCGACGGCGACATCGTCGGCTGCGCCTGGACCGAGATCGGCAGCGTGGCCATCGGCGACGTCATCACCCGGGTCTCGCCGGATGGCGACAAATGGCGGCTCAACGGCGAGAAGTTCTACAGCACCGGGAGCATTTTCTCCGACTGGATCGATGTCTACGCCCGGCGCAGCGACACCGGTGGCGATGTGATCGCCGCGGTGCGCACCCACCAGCCGGGTATCGTGCAGAGCGACGATTGGGACGGCTTCGGCCAGCGCACCACCGGCAGCGGCACCGCGCATTTTGTCGATGCCGAGGTGGAGGCCGAAAACCTTATCGACTTCGCCACCCGCTTCAAATACCAGACCGCCTTCTACCAGTTGGTGCTGCTGGCGACGCTGGCGGGCATCGGCCGTGCCGCCCTGCGCGATGTCGCCCACGAGGTGCGCACCCGCAAGCGCATCTACAGCCACGGCAACGCGCCACGGGCCAGCGAAGATGCCCAGGTGCAGCAGGTGGTCGGCGATATCTCGGCCCTGGTGTACGCCGCCGAGGCCAGCGCGGTGCGCGCGGCGGCGCCGGCGCAGCAGGCGTACCTGGCGCGTTTTGCCGGTAATGACGACGCAGAACGGGTGGCCAATGTCGCGGCGGAAATCCAGTCGGCCACCGCCCAGGTGGTGGTCACCGAGCTGATCCAGCGCGCCACCAGCGAACTGTTCAATGCCCTCGGTGCTTCGGACATCCGTCAGGGCAAGGCCCTCGACCGCCACTGGCGCAACGCCCGCACCGTGTCGTCGCACAACCCGGTGATCTACAAGGCGCGCATCGTCGGCGACTGGGCGATCAATGGCAGCGAACCACCGTTCGTGTGGCAGATCGGCAACGGGCCGCAGCGCAAGCCGGCCTGAGGGCCATGGCGACAGGGGGATTCCGGCGTCGGCGATCCAGCCCCCCTCGCCTCTACAACCAAGGTATTGGAGCAGTCGCGGGCGTGAAGGGTTATGGGTAAGATACCGACCCTTCGCGCAGCTTTTCTGTGCCCCGCCGAAATAAGTCGATCCCATGCCTTTCGAACTCAGCGTAGATTTGACCACCCTCGCCATTCTTGCCCTCGTCGCCTTCATTGCCGGCTTTATCGATGCCATCGCCGGCGGGGGCGGCCTGCTCACCACGCCGGCGCTGCTCACCGCCGGCCTGCCGCCGCACCTGGTGCTGGGCACCAACAAACTGAGTTCGACCTTTGGCTCGGCCACCGCCAGCTTCACCTTCTACCGGCGCAAGCTGTTCCATCCGCGGCAATGGACCCACGCCATAGTCGGCACCCTGGTGGGCGCCCTGACCGGCGCGGTGGTAGCCCATTACCTGCCGGCCGAATGGCTGAACAAGATGCTGCCGGTGATTGTCTTCGCCTGTGGCGTCTACCTGCTGTTCGGCGGCACGCCGAAAGCCCCGCTGGACAGCGAGGCACCGATCAAGAAAAAGTGGCAATCGACCCAGGGCTTCAGCCTCGGTTTCTACGACGGCGTGGCCGGCCCCGGCACTGGCGCCTTCTGGACCGTCAGCAGCCTGCTGCTCTACCCCATCGACCTGGTCAAGGCCAGCGGCGTGGCGCGCAGCATGAACTTCGTCAGCAACGCCGCGGCGCTGTCGATCTTCATCTTCTCGGGCCAGGTGGATTGGGCCATCGGCCTGAGCATGGGCCTGTCGTTGATGGTCGGCGCCTTCTTCGGCGCCCGCACCGCCATCAGCGGCGGCGCGAAGTTCATTCGCCCGGTGTTCATCACCGTGGTCCTGGGCCTGACCGTGCGCCTGGCCTGGCAGCACTGGTTCAGCGCCGTCTGACCCGCTGAAACGACAGCGGGCGAACCCAGTGGATTCGCCCGCGCTGTTGTATTTCGGCTTCCTTCCAGCTGGCGCTCAACCCGGCAATACAGGCTCCGCCAAGCCCAGGCGCCGGGCCACATACAGATCGATCAGGTAGCGGGCAATCGAGCGCGACGCCGGCAGCGGCGGCAGCGCATGCACGTTGAACCACTGCGCATCCTCGATCTCGTCTTCCTGCGGCACGATCTCGCCGCCGGCGTACTCGGCATGAAACCCCAGCATCATCGAATGCGGGAACGGCCAGCACTGGCTGCCGATGTACTGGATATTCTTGACCTCGATCTGCACCTCTTCGCGCACCTCGCGCACCAGGCAGTCCTCGGCCGACTCGCCCGGCTCGGCGAACCCGGCCAGGGTGCTGTAGACCCCTGGGACGAAACGCGGCGAGCGCGCCAGCAGCACTTCGTCGCCACGGGTGATCAGCACGATCATGCTTGGCGAAATCCGCGGGTAGCTGCGCAGGTCGCAGGGTTCGCAATACATCGCCCGCTCGCGCACCACCTGGGTCATGGGCTGGCCGCAATTGCCACAGAAACGGTGCTCGCGGGCCCAGGTGCCGATCTGCGCGGCATAGCCCAGGACCTTGTACAGGGTGTGGTCGCCGTCGAGCATGAACGCCCGCAGGCCTTTCCAGTTGCACCCCGGCACCTCGGAAACGCTCTTGAGCTCCAGCAGGTACACCGGCTCGCCATCCAGGTGGCCGATGCCGTGCTCGGCGAGGATCGGCAGGTCCTGGCGCTTGAGCCATTCGCGGGGGAACAGCGCGCCGTTGTCGTCGAACAGAAAGCCCTGCGGGCCGCGGGCCACGGCCCAGCCGCCGGGAAGGTCGATATTCAGTACTGCGGTGGTCCAGCGTGAAGTCATGTTCAATCAGTCCAGAAATTCAGGTTTCTGTTTGCTCATATGGGCGGCCATGGCCACGCGCAGGTCGGTGGATTGCAGCATGGCGGCGTTCCAGGTAGCGATGTATTCCAGGCCGTCGTCGATGCGATGGTCGCGCATGTAGCTGATCATTTCCTTCGTACCGCTGACGGCGATCGGCGACTTGCTGGCGATTTCCCAGGCAATGCTCATCACGCCGTCGAGCAGGCTTTCGCTGTCGGCGTAGGTGCGATTGACCAGGCCGATGCTGCGCGCTTCCTCGGCGCCGAAGGTGCGTCCAGTGTAAGCCAGTTCGCGCAGCATGCCGTCGCCGATGATACGCGGCAAACGTTGCAAAGTGCCGACATCGGCGGCCATGCCGATATCGATTTCCTTGATCGAGAACTGCGCGTCCGCGGCGGCGTAGCGCATGTCGCAGGCGGCGATCAGGTCGATGGCGCCGCCCAGGCAGTAACCCTGGATCGCCGCCAGCACCGGCTTGCGGCAGTTGTCGACGGCATTGAAGGACGCCTGCAACTGCAGGATCTTGCGCCGCAGCAGGCGCGCGTTGCGCCCGACGTCCTTGCCCAGTTCGTTGGCCACCCCCGCCAGCATCATCAGGTCGATGCCGGAGGAAAAGTGCTTGCCGGCGCCGCTCAGGACCACCACGCGGACCGCGTCGGTGTCGTCGATCCAGCGGAAGATCTCGACGATCTCGCTCCAGAACGCGGCGTTCATCGAGTTGATCTTTTCCGGACGGTTGATCTGCACATGGGCGATGTTGTCAGCAAGTTCGACGCGAAAGGCTTGATATTCGGACATGGCAGCATTCCTTAGCGGGCAAAAAAAATGAGGCCCGAACTATAGCAAGGGCCTGTGCCGCGCAGTAAGGCAGCGCATCGGCCAAAACCGGGACTGCGGCTCCCCGCTTGTGCAAAGGGGGGGAGATCAGCGCAGCTTGCTGGCCCAGAACGCCGCGGTTTCGTAAGGCACGCTGACCAGGCATTTGCCCCGCAGCTCCGGCTCCTCGTCGATCAGGGCGGCGATCTGCCGGTCGACCTGCGCCCGCTCTGCATCCGGCAAGGCGGCAATGAAACTGGTGGAGCGCACCCGGTCGAAAATCACGTTCTCCGGTGCGCCGCTGTGGCTGTTGCTGAAATGCTGCTCCTGCAAGGGTGTGAACAGCGGATGGGGAAAGGCCTGGCGCCAGGCCCCGGTGTAATAGCGCGGCGTGTCGCCTTGCAAGGCATTGACGATCCGGTCCAGGCGCTGCACCCACGGCACCCGCGCATCGCGCAGGTTCCACACCAGGCCCAGGCGGCCACCCGGCTTGAGCACCCGGGCGATTTCGTTCAACGCCTCATGGCTGGCGAACCAGTGGAAGGCCTGGGCGCAGACCACCGCGTCCACCGACTCGTCGGCCAGCGGAATAGAAGTGGCGGTACCGCTCAGGGCTTCGGCCTGGGGATGGCTGGCGGCGAGCCTGGCGAGCATCTGCGCCACCGGCTCCACGGCAATTACCCGCGCCCCGGTGGCTAATAGACGCCCGGTGAACTTGCCAGTGCCGGCGCCGAGATCGACCACCACCTGGCCGGCCTGCAAGCCCAGGCGGGCGCGCAGCCACTGGTCCAGCGCCGGTGGGTAATCCGGGCGGCCACGCACATAGGTGTCGGCCGCGTCCTTGTAGCCGTCGGCGGCAGCGTGATGGATCGAAGGTTGCGGGTCTTTCATCGGTCGGCTCCAGGTCATTGGCCAATGCTGCCCAGCATAGCCCCGCCCGGGCGACTGACGGCATGAAAAATCGGTCAGTTTGGGCGGCGCGGCCAGGGCGATGGACCTTTAATGAGGGGACCGCTATCCGAATGGAGACTGCGCGATGAACCTCCCTCCCCTCGCCTTCGGCGCCCCGCTGCTGCTCGCCGGCAGCCTGCTGGCGACCGTACTGGCGGCCGCCCCCAACTGCCCGGACGGCCAGGTCTGGGACAGCAAGAACCAGCGCTGCGTCAGCCAGCGCACCACCTGGCTACCGGACGCCGAGCGCGGCGACTACGCCAATGGCCTGGCCCAACAGGGCCGCTACGATGAGGCCATTGTTGCTGGCAACCAGACCTGACGTCAGGCAGTGCCCACCCCCTGACCGGCGGAGCGGTGCCATGGATCGGGCGCGCTATGCTCTCGGAGAATGGACTGATCGTTCAACCTCAGGGAGCTTGCACATGCCTACTACCAAAACCTCCAGCAGCCGTCGCTCACGCAAGGCGCTGCTGGTCATCGACGTACAGAACGACTTCATCCCCGGCGGCGCACTGGCGGTACCGGGGGGCGACCAGATCGTACCCTTGATCAATCGCCTGGGCGGCCACTTCAAGCAGGTGGTGATCGCCCAGGACTGGCACCCGGCCGGGCATATCTCGTTCGCTTCCAGCCACGACGGCCACGCGCCGAACGACATCATCCAATTGCCCTATGGCCCGCAGGTGCTCTGGCCGGACCATTGCGTGCAGGCCAGCCGCGGCGCCGAACTGCACCCGAAACTCAACCTGCCCCACGCCCAGCTGATCCTGCGCAAGGGCTGCAATCCGGATATCGACAGTTACTCGGCCTTCGTCGAGGCGGACCGCAGCACCACGACCGGCCTGGCCGGCTACCTGAGCCAGCGCGGCATCGATACGGTGTATCTGGTGGGGCTGGCCCTGGACTACTGCGTGGCGTGGTCGGCGCTGGATGCGCGGGCGGCGGGCTTCAATACCTTCGTGATCGTCGACGCCTGCCGGGCCATCGACATGGACGGCTCGCTGGACAAGGCCACCCGGCAGATGCGCGCGGCAGGCGTGAACCTGATCAAGGCCAGCGAGCTACAGCCGACCGCGCTGTGCTGATGCAACAGCTTCCAAAATGAATGCCGGTTTGCCGGGCATTCCCGCCGCCGGGGATGTCCGGCATGGCTCAGGCCGGCGTCGGCAGCCACAGGCGGAAACGCGCGCCGCCCAGCGGCGAGGCCTCGACGGTCAGGGCCCCGCCCTGGGCTTCCAGGGCCCGGCGACTGATCGCCAGGCCGAGACCGAAGCCGCCGGTGGCACGATCGCGGCTGCGGTCCAGGCGGTAGAAAGGTTCGAACACCCGCTCGCGCTCGTCGTCGGGAATGCCGATGCCATCGTCGTCGACCCAGATTTCACAGCCGCTGTCGCTGACCTGAACCCCGACCTTGATGCGCTTTTCGCAATAACGCGTGGCGTTGCGCAGCAGGTTCTGGATCGCCCGCGCGGTCAGCCGCGGGTCGAGGGTGAAACGCTCCAGGCTGCCGTGCAGCGACACATCGATGACGATATCCGGGGATTCCAGCTCGTCGTCGACACTGCCGAGGATGCTGTCGATGAACTCGTCCAGCGACACCTCGACCTGCTCCGGCAACTGCGCCGGGATCTGCAAACGGCTGTAGGACAGCAGCTCGAGCACCAGTTCGTCGAGCTCGCGAATATGCGCCACCAGCCCTTGCAGGCGCTCGCGGCTGGTCGCCGGCAGGTCGTCGGAGAGCGCCAGGGCCAGGCCGAAGTCGAGCCGGGTCAGGGGCGTGCGCAGCTCATGGGACACCGCGTTGAGCAGGTCGCGTTGCTGGTTCAGCAGGTTTTCGATGTCGCCGGCCATGGTGTCGAAGACATTGGCCAGGCTGCCGATATTGGAGCTTGCGGGAATCTGCGTGCGCTCGCTCAAATGGCCCTTGCCGAAGCGCTCGGCAGCGTGTTTCAGACGCTCCAGGTCGCGCCAGTGCGGGCGCAGCCAGAGCAACAGGCAGGCAAGCATGGTCGCGCCGATCAGCACGTTGATGCTCCAGTACAGCAGGCTGACGTCGATCGGGTCCGGTGGCACCACCATCTGCACCGCCATATGCTCGTCCAGCGGCGCCACCGCGAGGGTGCGCCAGCCCCAGTCGCCGACCCGCACCACGTTCTCGCCGCGTTGCAGGCGTTCGCGCTCGTACAGGGTGAAATCGGCATCGTCGTTGCGGGTCAGGACGATGTGCAGCGGCTGGAACTCCTGGTCCATCTCCGCGGCCAGGGCCGGCCACTGCTCTGAGGGTACGCCGCGAAACTGTTTGACGATCAGGGTCTGCAGGCCCCGGGAATAGTCCAGGTTGTAGGTGATGAAACGCTCGTGGAAGACCTTCACCACCAGCTCCGGGACCAGATAGATCGCTGCGCTGAACGAGACGATGGTCACTAGGTACAGGCGAATCAGGATTCTCAGCATCGACTCAGCATTCCCATTCGGAACGGCTGAACAGGTAGCCCTTGCCCCACACGGTCTTGATCTTGCGCGCCTCGCCGGCGTGGTCGTCGAACTTGCGCCGCAACTTGGAGATCGCCACGTCCACCGAGCGGTCGGTGCCGTTGAACTCGATGCCCCGCAGGCGTTGCAGGATCTGGTCGCGGCTCAGCACCTCGCCGGCATGCCGGGCCAGCACCACCAGCAGGTTGTATTCGCCGCTGGACAGTTCCACCAATTGCTCGCGCCAGCTCACGGTGCGCTCCGACAGGTCGATGCACAGGTTGCCCATGAGGATCCGGTCGCTGGCGGTCTGCGGCTCGCCGAGGCTGCTACGGCGCAACAGGGTACGCACCCGTGCCAGCAGCACGCGCGGCTCGCACGGTTTTGTCACATAATCGTCCGCGCCCATTTCCAGACCCAGCACCTGATCATGGCTATCATCACGGGCGGTCAGCATCAGGATCGGCAGCGATGCCGAGTCGGCCCGCAGCAGGCGGCAGACCTGCAGGCCGTCCAGGCCGGGCAGCATCAGGTCGAGAATCACCAGGTCCGGCGGATTGACCCGCGCCCTTTCACGCACCTGGTCGCCGCGGCTGATGACATTGACCTGATAGCCGTTACGCTCCAGGTAACTGGCGATCAGTTCAGAGAGCGCGGGGTCGTCTTCGACCAGAAGAATGTTGGGCATGGGAATGAACGTCTTTGAGTGAAGAAAAACACAGCGACAACGTTCCTTAGAATGTCCCCGGGAAGCCATCGCCCGATCAGCGAGGCACAAAGGATATACAACCTCGCGCGCGCGCGAGCATTCGCTTCACACTTTTTCACACAGCACCTACACAGCTTCACAGCGGTTCTTGCGGCCTGCCCTTAGCATGCCGCAGTCATCATTGGGGTATCAGCATGTCGAAAAACCTGTTTGCGCCGTTCTGCCTGTTGTTGCTGGCAGCCGCGCTGAGCGCTTGTGACAAGGCCTCCACCGCCGAGGAGCAGGCGCCGTTGGCCAAGGTCCGGATCGAAACCATCGAGACTCGCCCGCTGTCGATCAGCAGCGAACTGAGCGGGCGCATCGCCGCGCCGCGCATCGCCGAGGTCCGTGCGCGGGTGGCCGGCGTGGTGCTGCAACGGACCTTCCGCGAAGGCACCGACGTCAAGCAGGGCGATGTGCTGTTTCGCATCGACCCGGCGCCGTTCAAGGCCGACCTCGACAGCGCCCTGGCCAGCCTGCGCAAGGCCGAGGCCAATGCCTTCCAGGCGCGGCTGCAGGAGCAGCGCTACGCCCAGTTGATCGAAGACAAGGCCATCAGCGCCCAGGAATACGACAACGCCCGGGCCAACGCGCGCCAGACCGCCGCCGAGGTAGCCGCCAACCAGGCCGCCGTGCAGCGTGCCCGGCTGAACCTGGGCTACGCCACCGTCACCGCGCCGATTTCCGGGCGGGTCGGCCGCGCCCTGGTCACCGAAGGCGCGCTGGTGGGCCAGAACGAAACCACGCCGCTGGCGCTGATCCAGCAACTGGACCCGATCCACGCCGACCTTACCCAGTCGACCCGCGAGCTCAACGACCTGCGCCGGGCCTTCCGCGCCGGCCAGCTGCAGCAGGTCGGCCAGGACCAGGCCAAGGCCACGCTGATCCAGGACGACGGCAGCCTCTACCCGCTGCCGGGCAAGCTGCTGTTCGCCGACATCAGCGTCGACCCGAGCACTGGCCAGATCATCCTGCGCAGCGAGTTTCCCAACCCGGACCTCGACCTGCTGCCCGGCAGCTTCATTCGCGTGCGCCTGGAGCAGGCGGTGAACCGCCAGGGCATCAGCGTGCCGCAGCGCGCCATCCAGCGCGACAGCGCCGGCATCGCCCAGGTGCTGCTGGTGGATGCCGAGCAGCGGGTGGTGCAGCGCCCGGTGCAACTGGGCGCCGCGCAAAAGGACCGCTGGATCGTCAGCGACGGCCTCAAGGCCGGCGACCGTATCGTCGTCGAGGGCCTGCAGCACGCCCGTCCGGGCGAAAAGGTGCAGATCGACGACAGCCCTCTTCCCCTTGCCCAGACCACTGGACAGTAGGTAGGAACCCTCATGCCGCAATTCTTTATCGACCGTCCGGTGTTCGCCTGGGTGGTCGCCCTGTTTATCCTGCTGGCCGGCGCCCTCTCCATCCCGCAGTTGCCGGTGGCGCAGTACCCCGACGTCGCCCCGCCGAGCATCGAGATCTACGCCGTGTACCCGGGCGCCTCGGCGCAGACCGTGGACGAAAGCGTGGTCAGCCTGATTGAGGAAGAGCTCAACGGCGCCGATCACCTGCTGTATTTCTCGTCCCAGAGCAGCCTGGGCAGCGCCACCATCACCGCCACCTTCCAGCCGGGCACCAACCCGGAAATGGCCCAGGTCGATGTGCAGAACCGCCTCAAGGTGGTGGAGCCGCGCCTGCCGCAAGCGGTGACCCAGCAGGGCCTGCAGGTGGAGAAGGTCTCGGCCGGCTTCCTGCTGCTGATCACCCTCACCTCCAGCGACGGCAAGCTCGACGACACCGCGCTCAGCGACTACCTGGCGCGTAACGTGATGAACGAGATCCGCCGCCTGGACGGGGTCGGCAAGGCCCAGCTGTACGGCGCCGAGCGCGCCATGCGGGTGTGGATCGACCCGCAGAAGCTGATCGGCTTCAACCTGACCCCGGCCGACGTCAACGCGGCGATCGTCGCGCAGAACGCCCAGGTCTCGGCCGGCAGCATCGGCGACCTGCCAGGCAGTTCGACCCAGGAAATCACCGCCACGGTGCTGGTCAAGGGCCAGTTGTCGACCCCGGAAGAGTTCGCCGACATCGTCCTGCGGGCCAATCCGGACGGCTCCACCGTGCGCGTCGGCGACGTTGCCCGGGTGGAAGTCGGCAGCCAGGAATACCAGTTCTCCACCCGCCTCAACGGCAAGCCTTCCACCGCGGTCGGCGTGCAGCTGTCGCCGGGGGCCAACGCCCTGAACACCGCGACCCTGATCCGGGCGAAGATGGACGAGCTGGCGCGCTACTTCCCGGCCGGCGTGGAATACAAGATCCCCTACGACACCTCGCCCTTCGTCAAGGTCTCGATCACCAAGGTGGTCTACACCCTGGGCGAAGCCATGCTGCTGGTGTTCGCGGTGATGTTCCTGTTCCTGCAGAACATCCGTTACACCCTGATCCCGACCCTGGTGGTGCCGGTGGCACTGATGGGCACCTTCGCCACCATGCTGGCGCTGGGTTTCTCGATCAACGTGCTGACCATGTTCGGCATGGTCCTGGCCATCGGCATCCTGGTGGACGACGCCATCGTGGTGGTGGAAAACGTCGAGCGGATCATGGTCAGCGAGGGCCTGTCGCCCCGGGAGGCGACGCGCAAGGCGATGCAGCAGATCACCGGCGCCATCATCGGCATCACCCTGGTGCTGGTGGCGGTGTTCCTGCCGATGGCCTTCATGCCAGGTTCGGTGGGCGTCATCTACCAGCAGTTCTCGCTGTCGATGGCCACCTCGATCCTGTTCTCGGCCTTCCTCGCCCTGACCCTGACCCCGGCCCTGTGCGCCACCCTGCTCAAGCCGATCGCCAAGGGCGAGCACCATGAAAAAGGCGGCTTCTTCGGCTGGTTCAACCGGCGCTTCGAAAACCTCAGCGACGGCTACCAGCGCTGGGTCGCCTATGCGCTGAAACGCTGCGGCCGCTACCTGCTGGTGTATGGGGTGCTGCTGGTGGGCCTGGGGCTGCTGTTCAGCCGCCTGCCCTCTTCGTTCCTGCCGGTGGAGGACCAGGGCTACACCATCACCGACATCCAGCTGCCACCGGGCGCGAGCAAGAACCGCACGATCCAGGTGGTGGAGCAGATCGAGGCGCACAACGCCAGCGAGCCGGGGGTCGGCGACAGCACGGTGATTCTCGGCTTCAGTTTCTCCGGCAGCGGGCAGAACGCCGCGTTGACCTTCACCACCCTCAAGGACTGGTCGCAGCGCGGCAGCGACGATTCGGCGCAATCCATCGCCGACCGGGCCAACGCCGCCCTCAGTGAAATCAAGGACGCGGTTTCCTACGCCGTGCTGCCACCGCCAGTGGACGGCCTGGGCACCTCCAGCGGCTTCGAGTTCCGCCTGCAGGACCGCGGCGGCATCGGCCATGCTGCGTTGATGCAGGCCCGCACCGAATTGCTGGCCGCCGCGGAAAAGAGCCCGATCCTCACCAACGTGCGCGAAAGCGCCCTGGCCGAGGCGCCGCAGGTGCACCTGGAAGTCGACCGCAAGCAGGCCAACGCCCTGGGCGTGTCCTTTGCCGACATCGGCAACGTGCTGTCCACCGCGGTCGGTTCCAGCTACATCAACGACTTCCCCAACCAGGGGCGGATGCAGCGGGTGGTGGTCCAGGCCGAGGGCGATCGACGCAGCCAGGTGGAAGACCTGCTGAAGATCCATGTGCGCAACAACCTCGGCAAGATGGTGCCGCTGTCGGCCTTTGCCCAGGCGCGCTGGACCCAGGGCCCGACCCAGTTGACCCGCTACAACGGCTACCCGGCCATCAGCATTTCCGGCGAGCCGAGCGCGGGCCACAGCACCGGCGAGGCCATGGCGGAAATCGAGCGCCTGGTCAGCCAGCTGCCGGCCGGCCTGGGCCAGGAATGGACCGGCCTGTCGCTGCAGGAACGCCTGTCCGGCAGCCAGGCGCCGCTGCTCCTGGGGCTGTCGCTGCTGATCGTGTTCCTGTGCCTGGCGGCGCTGTACGAGAGCTGGTCGATTCCCACCTCGGTGCTGCTGGTGGTGCCCCTGGGCGTGCTTGGCGCGGTGCTGGCGGTGACCCTGCGCGGCATGCCCAACGACGTGTTCTTCAAGGTCGGGCTGATCACCATCATCGGCCTGTCGGCGAAAAACGCGATCCTGATCATCGAGTTCGCCAAGAGCCTGTACGACGAAGGCCACGACCTGGTGGACGCCACGGTGCAGGCCGCGCGCCTGCGCCTGCGGCCGATCGTCATGACCTCGCTGGCGTTCATCCTCGGCGTGGTGCCCCTGGCCATCGCCAGCGGCGCCAGCTCGGCCAGCCAGCAGGCCATCGGTACCGGGGTGATCGGCGGCATGATCACCGCGACCCTGGCGGTGGTGTTCGTGCCGGTGTTCTTCGTGGTGGTGATGAAGCTGGTCAGGCGCCGCAGTGACAAACAAGCGGGCGTCACGGCGCCAGGAGCCGCCGAATAGTCATGCCGCGGCGAGTCTTCAACGCACCGCGTCATCGTTGAAGACTTACCGAGGGATCGTTGAAGACTTCGTCAAGGGTTCGTTGAAGACTCATCGCGAGCAAGCTTCGCTCCTCCAGAAAAACCTGTGTAGCCGCAGGGGGATGCCCCCTGCGGCTACAGGGCCGGCATGCTAAGGTTTGCGGCAAATCCGCCACAGCGAGCCGTCATGTCCCTTCTTGTACGTACCCACCCTCGCCTGACCATCGGCGCCTTTATCGGCCTGGCCGCGGGCATCCTGGTGCCGGCGGACGCCTTGATCAGCAAGATTCTCATCGGCTGGAACGCTGGGGTCTGGAGTTACCTGGCGCTGATGTGCTGGCTCACCGCACGGTCCAGGGCCGACGACGTGAAACGCATCGCCGAGGTCGAGGACGAAAACGCCGGGCTGGTGCTGCTCATGGTGTGCATTGCGGCCATCGCCAGCCTCGCCGCCATCACCCTCTCGCTGTCCGGCAGCAAGGACCTGGAAACCGGCCGGCGCCTGCTGCACTATGCCTTTACCGGCCTTACGGTGATCGGCTCCTGGCTGCTGATCGGGGTGATCTTCAGCGTGCATTACGCCCGTCTTTACTACACCTGGGGCGGCAAGGACCCGGCGCTGCGCTTTCCCGAAGGCCTGACCACCCCCAACTACTGGGACTTCCTGTACTTCTCCTTCACCATCGGCGTGGCGGTGCAGACCTCCGACGTCGGCGTCGCCACCCGCGAGTTGCGCAAGATCGTCCTGGCCCAGTCGCTGATCGGTTTTCTGTTCAACACCGCGATCCTCGGGTTTTCCATCAACATCGCCGCCGGGCTGTTCGGCTGATGCCGCACAAATGTTCTAGATCTGCCCCGGCCGGCGGGCGCTAACTGGCGTTCCCGCCCTTGTCACGGATATCCCATGAACGCGCACAACTGGATCGATCTGGCCCAGGACGCCGACACCGGCATCGAAACCCTGCGCGCCCATTTCACCGGCCATGCCTACGACCCCCACTGGCATGACAGCTACCTGGTGGGCGTGACCGAAGAAGGCGTGCAGCAATTCCACTGCCGACGCGAGCGCTTTCACAGCACCCCGGGCAAGGTGTTTTTGCTCGAGCCCGGGGAAATCCACGACGGCGACGCCCCCACCGAAGGCGGCTTCACCTACCGCATGCTGTACCTCGACCCGCAGTGGCTGGAGCGTGAGCTGAGCGCGCTGTTCGAAGAGGCGCCGGCCGACAGCCAGCTGAGTTTCGCCACCACCCTGGCTAGCGACCAGCGCCTGGCCCTGGCCACCAGCAATGCCTTCCACAGCCTGCACCACGGCGAGTTGCGCATCGTCCGCCAGAGCGCCATGGACCAGTTGCTCGACCAGCTCACCGGCCACCTGCACTGGCGCAGGCGCTACCATCAGGACCCGCGCCTGCCGCTGGTGGCGCACAAGGCCCGCGACTACCTGCATGCCCATGCCCGGCAGGACATCAGCCTGGACGAGCTGGGCGCGGTCTGTGGCGTCGACCGCTTCCGCCTGACCCGCGCCTTCAAGGCCGCCTATGGCCTGCCGCCCCATGCCTACCTGGTGCAATTGCGCCTGGCCAAGGCCAGGCGCCTGCTGGCCCGCGGCGCACAACCGGCCGAGGTGGCCATGGCCCTGGGCTTCGCCGACCAGAGCCATATGGGCCGCTGGTTCGTCCGCGCCTACGGCCTGACCCCGGCGGCCTATCGCAAGCGCTGCTCAAACCTTCCAGACGCCTGAACCCGCGCCGGCGAAGATCGCCTTCATCGATCTTCACTGGAGCCTGCCTGCAATGTTGTCTTCCCTATCCAGCCTGCTGCCCTTCCTGCTGTTCGCCTTCGTCGCCTCGATCACCCCGGGGCCGACCAATATCCTGGTGCTGAGCAACAGCGCCCGCTACGGTTTCAAGGCCGCGCTGCCGATCGTTCTCGGCGCCTGCGTGGCCGCCGCCGGCATCGTCATGCTGGTGGGCAGCGGCCTCGGCCGCACGCTGATGGAAGTGCCCGGGCTGCCGAGCGCCATGCGCTGGGCCGGGGTGATCTGGCTCAGCTACCTGGCCTGGCAGATCTTCCGCGCCCCGGCGCCATCCCTCGATCCGCAGGCCGACACTCAGCACCGACGCCTGGGCCTGCTCGGCGCCGCCAGCCTGCAACTGGTCAACCCGAAAACCTGGATGATGGCCCTGGCCGTGGTCAGCGTGTTCGCCGGCAACGGCAGCGAACGCCAGGGCCAGGTGCTGTACCTGTCGCTGGTGTTTTTCCTGGTGTCCCTGCCCTGCCTGGGCACCTGGGCGCTGCTCGGCGCCGGCTCCGCCCGGCTGCTGCGCTCGCCGCGGGCCATGCAGCGTTTCAACCGGGGCATGGCGCTGTTGCTGCTGGCCTCGGCCTGGGCGAGCCTGTGGGCCTGAAGAGGTCGGGCGCAGCGGCCGGGTCGCCCCAGTGCAAGAGCCGGTCGCTTCAGGGCGCGTTCATAGCGGCCAGGGTTACCTACAGTGGTAGGCACGGCGCAACAAGACGCCGCCCCCGACAATAACGACCTGCCGGACGAGCCCCCGTGATGAAAACCCTGTTCAAGCCCTGTCTCCCGCTTCTCTGCGGCGCCCTGTTGCTCAGCGCCAATGCCCGGGCCAGCGAGCCCGCCTCCTGCAAGACCGTGCGCATGGGTGTGGTCAACTGGACCGACGTCATCGCCACCAGCGGCATGGCCGACGTGTTGCTGACCGGCCTGGGCTACGACAGCAAACAGACCAGCGCCGTGCAGCAGATCATCTTCGCCGGCATCCGCGACAAGCGCCTGGACATCTTCCTCGGCTACTGGAAACCGGCGATGGACAAGAACATCGCGCCGTTCCTCGAGGCCGGACAGGTCAAGGTCCTGGACAAACCGAGCCTGGCCGATGCCCAGGCCACCCTCGCCGTGCCCGACTATGTCGCCGCCGCGGGCCTGAAGACCTTTGCCGACATCGCCCGCTTCAAGGAGCAACTGGGCGGCAAGATCTATGGCATCGAGCCCGGCAGCGGCGCCAACACCACCATCAAGACGATGATCGACAGCGACCGCTTCGGTCTCAAGGGCTTCAAGCTGGTGGAGTCCGGCGAGGCCGGCATGCTCGCGGCGGTGCAACGGGCGATCAACCGCAAGGAGTTCGTGGTCTTCGTCGGCTGGACCCCGCACCCGATGAACATCAACCTGCGGATCGAATACCTGACCGGCAGCGAAGACGTCTACGGCCCCAACGAAGGTGCGGCCAGCGTGTCCACCGTCACCGCGCCGGACTACGCCGAGCGTTGCCCCAACGTCCAGCGCCTGCTGGAAAACCTGACCTTCAGCGCGGCCCAGGAAAGCCAGCTGATGGTGCCGATCATGGAACGCAAGACGCCCCAGGACGTGGCGCGGCAATGGCTGCGCGAGCACCCCGAGGACCTGCAACGCTGGCTGGCCGGGGTCAGCAGCTTCGATGGCAAGGATGGCGTGGCGGCCGTGCAGGCCAGCTTGAAGTAGCCGCCTCGCGGGCCAGACTCGCCTCTATTGGGGCAGGCTGGCCCCGCGATAACGCCCTCCCGGACAACGGACAATCCCGCCCATGCGCCACTACCCGCTCTCCCCCCAACTCGCCGCCTTCGTCGCCAGGACGCAGAGCTTCACCAGCCCCGACAGCAGCTTCAAGGGCCTGCGCGACAGCTACAGCCGCATGTGTCGCGCATTCACACCGCCCCGTCCCGACAACCTGCGGATCGGCGAATTGCAATTGGCCGGGGTCCCGGTGCGCGCCTATTGCCCCGCCAGCCCGATGCCCGCGGATGGCTGGCCCTGCCTGCTGTACCTGCACGGGGGCGGCTGGGTGGTGGGCGACCTGGATTCCCACGACTTCATCACCGCCTACCTGGCGGCGCAGCTGCAGGTGCTGGTGATTGCCGTGGATTACCGCCTGGCGCCCGAACATCCGTTTCCCGCCGCCTTCGACGATTGCCTGGCGGTCTGGCGCGCCTTGCAGGCCGGCGACAGCCCCTTTGCCCTGGACGCCCGGCGGCAACTGGTGATCGGCGACAGCGCCGGCGGCAACCTAGCCGCGGCCTTGTGCCTGGCCCTGCGCGATGCCGGCGAACCCTTGCCCGCCGCCCAGGTGCTGCTGTACCCCGGCCTCGGTGGCGCCGCCGACCTGCCCTCGCGCAGCCAGTGCGCCGACGCGCCCCTGCTCGGCAGTAACGACCTGGACACCTACCAGGCCCTGTACCTGCCCGGCCCGCCCCAGTGTTCGCCCTATGCCCGGCCCTTGCTGGCCACGGATTTCAGCGGCCTGCCCGCGGCCTTTATCGCCCTGGCGCAGTTCGACCCGCTGCGCGACGACGGCGCGCTGTATCACCAACGGTTGCTCGCCGCCGGCAGCCACAGCCAACTGTACCCAGGCCCCGGCCTGGTGCATGGCTGCCTGCGGGCCCGGGGCCTGGCGCCGGAGGTGGATGTGCTGTATGGCGCCTTGCTCGACTATCTGCGGGGCGGCCTCCAATAGCCTTTGTCCAGGGAAACCGTGTGGTCCTTATCGCCGGCAAGTCGGATCGCCGCCCGTCCGCTCGCTTCTACGGGTTGTGCAGGCACTTCCTCGGCATGAATTCGCTTTGCTGGCTTCTGTAGGAGCGAGGCTTGCCCGCGATCACCTGCAACGCAGGTGCCAGACGCTTCCCTCTGCCAAAGAAGACCACCAGCGGTCGGGCGCATGACATTTTTTTCATCCCGCTGACGCTGATCGCGCTTGACGGCGAAAGCGCTTTGCTGTTTCCTGAAACCGGTTTCAGCGATGCGGCAGAACGTCGCACCTGAAACGGATACACCCATAACAAGAACGCTAAAGACAGGTCGCCGCCCGTGAACAGTTTTTCCGCCGCCCAGCGCAACCGCGTCACCATGCTCGATGTCGCCGAACGCGCCGGGGTCTCCAAGGCCAGCGTGTCGCGCTTTATCGGCGAAGACCGCGCCCTGCTCTCCGATGCCATCGCCCTGCGCATCGAACAGGCGATAGCCGAACTGGGCTACCGCCCGAACCAGATGGCCCGTGGCCTGAAACGCGGGCGCACGCGCCTGATCGGCATGCTGGTGGCCGATATCCGCAATCCCTATTCGATTGCCGTGATGCATGGCGTGGAAACTGCCTGCCGCCAGCACGGCTACAGCCTGGTGGTGTGCAACACCGACCGCGACGACGAGCAGGAGCGCCAGCACCTGGCCAACCTGCGCTCGTACAACATCGAAGGCCTGATCGTGAACACCCTCGGCCATCATCTGGACGAACTGCGCGAACTGCATCGGGAAATGCCCATGGTCCTGGTGGACCGTAAGGTCGAGCAGCTGCACAGCGACCTGGTCGGCCTGGACAACCCGCAGGCCGTGCGCAGCGCCATCGAACACCTGCAAGAGCGCGGCTATCGCGACCTGCTGCTGGTCAGCGAACCCCATGACGGCACCAGCTCGCGGATCGAGCGCAGCAACAGCTTCAAGGCGCAGATCGAGCAACGCCCGGCCTTGCAAGGCGCGGCGGTGGAAACCGGCGCCGCGCTGAACCAGCAGCTGCAACAGTTCTTCGCCGCTCCCGGCCCCGGGCCGAAAGCCCTGTTCTGCGCCAACGGCGTCGCCGCCCTGGCCGCGACCCGGGCCTTGCGCGAGCTCGGCTGCGCGCTGTTCGACGAGATCGGCCTGATCGCCCTCGACGACCTCGACTGGTATCCGCTGGTGGGCAGCGGCATCACCGCCCTCGCCCAGCCCACCGAGCGCATCGGCGCCAGCGCCTTCGAGTGCCTGCTCAAGCGTTTGCGCGGCGATGTCGAGCCGCTGCGGGTGCTGGACTTCCCGGCCGAGCTGATCGTCCGTGGCTCCACCCGACCACGAGGAACCCTGTAGCCGCTGCCGCAGGCTGCGATCGATTGGGCGGCATTCCGTACCGAAGGGGGCGCAAGGTTTTGAGATCGCTGAAGGCCTTCGGCCTTATCGCAGCCTTCGGCAGCGGCTACAGGGAATGCGGCAAGCAGCGGAGCGCTTTTTTTTGCAAAAAAATGAAACCGGTTTCAGAGGCCATGACAATGAATAAATCGCCTGTCTCCATCAGCCTTTCCAGCTACGGCGCCGACCGCGTCCGTGAGCAGGGCCAGGGCAGTTTCATCGAGGTGCTGGCCGCCGCCGGCGCGTCGCGCATCGAATGGCGCGAAGAGCTGCTGACCGTCGAAGACCCGTCCCAACTGGCCCAGGCCACCCGCGAGCGGCAACTGGAAAGCGTGTTTTCTTCGCCGCTGGAGCTCTGGGTGGCCGGGCGTTCACGTGCCAACCCGCTGCTGGAACAGGCGCTGCAACGGGCTGAGGCCTTCGGCGCGAAAAGCCTCAAGGTGTCCCTGGGGTATTTCACCGAGCACAACGACCTGCCCCAGTTGGCCCTGCTGCTGGCGCAGTCCCCGGTACAGCTGCTGGTGGAAAACGACCAGACCCTGCACGGCGGGCGCATCGAACCCTTCCAGCGCTTCTTCGCCGAGGTCGAGCGCCACCGCCTGCCGGTGCAGATGACCTTCGACATCGGCAACTGGCAGTGGCAGGACCAGTCCGCCTCCGCCGCCGCGCGCCTGCTCGGCCGCTATGTCGGCTATGTGCACTGCAAGGCCGTGGCCCGGCGCGCCGACGGCAAGCTGGTGGCGATACCGCCGGGCATGGCCGACCTGCATCTGTGGGAACAATTGCTGCGACACATGACTCAAGGTGTGACCCGGGCCGTGGAATACCCGCTGCAAGGCGAAGACCTGGTGCAGCTGACCCGCGAACACGTCGCCACCCTCGCCCGCCTTGGCCAGTCCCGCCTGGAGCACGCTCATGTCTGAGCTCGATATCCTGTCGTTCGGTGAAACCATGGCGATGTTCGTCGCCGAACAGAGCGGCGACCTGGCCCGGGTCGGCCACTTCCACAAACGCATCGCCGGCGCCGACAGCAACGTCGCCATCGGCCTGTCGCGCCTGGGTTTCAAGGTCGGCTGGCTGAGCCGGGTCGGCGCCGATTCCCTGGGGCGTTTCGTCATCGACAGCCTGCAGGCCGAAGGCGTGGACTGCCGCTTCGTCGCCACCGACCGGCAACACCCCACCGGTTTCCAGCTCAAGTCCCTGGAAGAGCACGGTGACGATCCGCGGGTGGAATACTTCCGCCGCGGTTCGGCGGCCAGCCACCTGAGCGTCGCCGACATTGCCCCCGAACTGCTGCGCGCCCGTCACCTGCACGCCACCGGCATTCCCCCGGCGCTCTCGGCCTCGGCCCGCGACCTGTCCCACAGCCTGATGAGCAGAATGCGCGCGGCCGGGCGCAGCGTGTCCTTCGACCCGAACCTGCGGCCCAGCCTGTGGGGCAGCGAAAAATTGATGATCCACGAAATCAACCGCCTGGCCGTGCTCGCCCATTGGGTGCTGCCGGGCCTGAGCGAAGGCCGCCTGCTGACCGGTTATGAAGACCCGGCCGACATCGCCGCGTTTTACCTGGACCAGGGCGTCGAGGCCGTGGCGATCAAGCTCGGTGCCCATGGCGCCTACTACCGCACCCAGTTGCACGAAGGTTTCGTCGAGGCCGTGCCAGTGACCCAGGTGGTCGACACCGTGGGCGCCGGCGACGGTTTCGCCGTCGGCCTGATCAGCGCCCTGCTGGAGAACCACAGCGTCGCCGAGGCGGTGCAGCGCGCCAACTGGATCGGCAGCCGCGCGGTGCAGAGCCGGGGCGACATGGAAGGCCTGCCGAGCCGCGATGAACTGCCCGTGGTTGCCACGCAAGCGCTCGCCAGCAGGCCCGTCACACCAGAAACCCTGCAAGCCCTATAGCGACAAAACCGTGAAGACACCTCAACCCGACTGAACCCTTGCGTTACCTGTTGCGACAAAAACAACAAGCTCAGGAGCACCCTTATGCAAACGCTGAAACTCGCCACCCGCCGCTGGTGGTACATCATGCCCATCGTGTTCATCACCTACAGCCTGGCGTACCTGGACCGCGCCAACTACGGGTTCGCCGCCGCCTCCGGGATGGCCGCCGACCTGATGATCACCCCGGGGCTGTCGTCCCTGCTCGGCGCCTTGTTCTTCCTCGGTTACTTTTTCTTCCAGGTACCGGGGGCGATCTACGCGCAAAAACACAGCGTGAAGAAGCTGATCTTCGTCAGCCTGATCCTCTGGGGCAGCCTGGCCACCCTCACCGGCGTGGTATCCAACGCCTACATGCTGATCGCCATCCGCTTCATGCTCGGGGTGGTCGAGGCCGCGGTGATGCCGGCGATGCTGGTCTACCTGTGCCACTGGTTCACCCGGGCCGAACGCTCGCGGGCCAACACCTTCCTGATCCTCGGCAACCCGGTGACCATGCTCTGGATGTCGGTGGTCTCAGGCTACCTGGTCGAGCATTTCAGCTGGCGCTGGATGTTCATCATCGAAGGCCTGCCGGCGGTGCTCTGGGCCTTTATCTGGTGGCGCCTGGCCGATGACCGCCCGAGCGCGGCGAAATGGCTCAGCGACCAGGAAAAACACGACCTGGAAAGCGCCCTGGCCGCCGAACAGGTGGGCATCAAGGCGGTGAAGAACTACGCCGAAGCCTTCCGCTCGCCCAAGGTGATCATCCTCGCCCTGCAGTTCTTCTGCTGGAGCATCGGCGTCTACGGCTTCGTCCTGTGGCTGCCGTCGATCCTCAAGCACGGCGCGCAGATGGACATGGTCGAGGCCGGCTGGCTGTCGGCGCTGCCCTACCTGGCCGCAGTGATCGCCATGCTCGGGGTGTCCTGGGGCTCGGACCGGATCCAGAAGCGCAAGCGTTTCGTCTGGCCGCCGCTGCTGATCGCCTCCTTCGCCTTCTACGGCTCCTACCTGCTGGGCGCCGAGCACTTCTGGTGGTCCTACACCCTGCTGGTGATCGCCGGCGCCTGCATGTACGCGCCTTACGGGCCGTTCTTCGCCATCGTCCCGGAGATCCTCCCGGCCAACGTCGCCGGCGGCGCCATGGCGCTGATCAACAGCATGGGTGCCCTGGGTTCGTTCGGCGGCTCCTACCTGGTGGGCTACCTGAACAGCGCCACCGGTTCGCCGGGCGCCTCCTACCTGCTGATGAGCGGCGCGCTGCTGCTGTCGGTGCTGCTGACCATCTTCCTCAACCCGGGCGCCAGCGACCGCCAGCGCACCGCGCTGCCGGCACGTCGCCGCCTGGCGCATTCCTGAATCGAACAAGGTGAACCCCATGAAAAAACAGGTCGTGCTGTACAAGAAACTCTCGCCGCCGCTGATGGCCCGCCTGCATGAACAGGCCCAGGTGACCCTGATCGAAGACCTCAGCGCCCAGGGCCTGGCCAAGCTGCGCAGCGCCCTGCCCTCGGCCCAGGGCCTGCTCGGCGCCAGCCTGCGCCTGGATGCCGAACTGCTGGACCTGGCGCCGTACCTGGAAGCCGTGGCCAGCGTGTCGGTGGGCGTCGACAACTACAACATCGACTACCTGACCCGGCGCCACATCCTGCTCAGCAACACCCCGGACGTACTCACCGAAACCACCGCCGACACCGGTTTCGCCCTGATCCTGGCCAGCGCCCGGCGCGTGGTGGAACTGGCCAACCTGGTGCGCGCCGGCCAGTGGAACCGCAATATCGGCCCATTGCATTTCGGCAGCGACGTGCACGGCAAGACCCTGGGCATCATCGGCATGGGACGGATCGGCGAAGCCCTGGCCCAGCGCGGCCATTTCGGCTTCGGCATGCCGGTGATCTACCACAGCAACAGCCCGAAGCCGGCGGTGGAGCAGCGTTTCGGCGCCCGCTACTGCAGCCTGCCGGAGCTGCTGCAACAGGCCGACTTCATCTGCCTGACCCTGCCGCTGACGGACCAGACCCTGGGCCTGATCGGCCGCGAAGAGTTCGCCCTGATGCGCCCGGACAGCATCTTCATCAATATTTCCCGAGGCAAGGTGGTGGACGAACAGGCGCTGATCGAAGCCTTGCAGCAACGGCGGATTCGTGCGGCCGGGCTGGATGTGTTCGAGCGTGAACCCCTGGGCCACGACTCGCCGCTGTTACAGTTGAACAATGTGGTGGCCACCCCGCATATCGGCTCGGCGACCTTCGAAACCCGCGAGGCCATGGCCCGCTGCGCCGTCGACAACCTGCTGGCGGCCCTGGCCGGACAGCGCCCGGCCAACCTGGTGAACCCCCAGGCGTGGGAGCGCCGCAAGGCTGCGGTCTGAAGCTGTAGCTGCTCGACCGTCCGATCCACCCTGTAGCCGCTGCCGCAGGCTGCGATCGCCTGCGTAGCAGGCGCCAATCCTGCGCACGCGGTTTGGCTGGCAGACCGCGTTATTCGCCTTTACGGCCGCTACGTCGGAATGCCGCCCAGACCGATCGCAGCCTGCGGCAGCGGCTACAGGGATCGCGGGATTGGGCTCAGCGGCGTTTTGAGGATCGGCCTTCGAGCAGATCCTGGGTGCAACGGACGATCCGCTGGCAGGCATCCGCCAGGCGCTGCTGGTCCACCACCAGGCCGATACGGATATGCCCCGCCGCGCTGGGGCCGAAGGCCTCGCCGGCGAGCACCGAGACGCCGTGCCCTTCCAGCAGCAGCTCGGCGAATTGCTGGGCGCCCAGGCCGGTTTCCCGCACATCGACCATGACGAACATGCCGCCATCGGGCTTGACCGGTTTCAGCCCCGGGCATTGGCTCAGCTGCGCGCACACCAGGTCGCGGCGCTGGCGATATTCCTCGCGCATCTGCTCCAGCTCCGGCAAGTCGGCATCCAGCGCCACCACCGCGGCGTTCTGCACGAAATCCGGCAACCCGTACAGCATGCACAGCGCCAGATGGCTCAAATGCCCGGCCAGGGCCTGGGGCGCCACCACCCAGCCAACCCGCCAGCCGGTCATGGCATGGGACTTGGACAGGCTGTTGATGGTCGCCGTGCGTTCGGCCATTCCCGGCAGGCTGCCGGGGCTGATGTGTTCGCCGTCGAACAGCAGGTCGCTGTAGACCTCGTCGGAGATCAGCCACAGGTCGTGCTCGACGCACAGTCGCGCCAGGGCCTGCCAGGTTTCCCGGGACAGGCTGGCGCCGGAGGGGTTGTTCGGGCTGTTGAGCATCAGCGCACGGGTCTTGGGTGTGATGCGCGCGGCGACCGCCGCCGGCTCGACGCGAAAGCCGTTCTCCGGGCGCACCGGAATCGGCAGCACCTTGGCCCCGCAGGCGCCGAACACCCCTTCGTAGGTGACGTACATGGGTTCGGCGACCAGCACCTCGTCGCCGGGGTCGAGCAGGCACTGGGCCACGGAAAACACCGCGCATTGCGCCCCCGGCAGCACCACCACGTGCTCGGCGTCCACCGCCTGGCCGCTGCGGGTGGCATGCCGGTGGGCGATGCGGGTGCGCAGCGAACGGTTGCCGCGTACCTCCGAATAGTGGGTATCGCCCGCCAGCAGGCTATCGATGGCGGCCTGGACGATCGGCCTGGGGGTGTCGAAATCCGGGTCACCGATGGTCAGCAGCACCACATCGACGCCCTCCTCGCGCAGCTCCAGGGCACGGTAGTGAATCTGCCAGGCCGCGGCACCTTCGCCGGCGATCCGTTGGGTCAGGGCTGAATAGCGCATCTCGCTCTCCTTGGGCACGCATTCCAACAACCCTAACTCAAATCACAAAGCGCGCCACCATCGCATTCAAATCCACCGCCAGGCGCGATAGCTCGTGGCTGGCGGCGCTGGTCTGGTTGGCCCCGGCGGCCGACTGGGTAGCCAGGTCGCGGATGTTCACCAGGTTGCGATCGACCTCGCGGGACACCTGCGCCTGCTCTTCCGAGGCGCTGGCGATCACCAGGTTGCGCTCGTTGATCAGGTTGATCGATTCGGCGATCTGCTCCAGGGCCACGCCGGCGGCGCGGGCCATTTCCAGAGTGCTCTGGGTGCGCTGGTTGCTCTGCTGCATCGACTGCACCGCCTCGCCGGTGCCATTCTGGATGCCAGCGACCATCTTTTCGATTTCCTGGGTCGATTGCGCGGTGCGATGGGCCAGGGCCCGCACTTCGTCGGCCACCACCGCGAAACCACGCCCGGCTTCACCGGCGCGGGCCGCCTCGATCGCCGCGTTGAGCGCCAGCAGATTGGTCTGTTCGGCGATGGCGCGGATCACGTCCAGCACCTTGCCGATATCGCGGCCCTGGGTGGCCAGGCCTTCGATCATCACCGAAGTGCTTTGCACGTCGTGGGTCATGGTCTGGATCGCGTCGACGGTTTCCACCACCCGGTCGCGGCCTTCGCGAGCGGCCTGGGTCGACTGGTGCGAGGCTTCGGAGGTCGACACGGCATTGCGCGCCACTTCTTCCACGGCGGCGGTCATCTCGTTGACGGCGGTGGCCGCCTGTTCGATTTCGTTGTTCTGCTGCTGCAAGCCACGGGAGGCTTCCTCGGTGACCGCGCTGAGCTCTTCCGAGGCCGAGGCCAGCTGGGTGGCCGAGCCGGAGATCTGTTCGATGGTCTTGCGCAGGTTGCCCTGCATCTCGCTCAGTGCCGCGAGCAGGCGGGCCGGCTCGTCCTTGCCGTCGACCTCGATGGCCCTGGTCAGATTGCCCGCGGCGATGGTCTGCGCGGCCAGCACCGCGCGGCTCAACGGGGTGACGATGCTGCGGGTCAGCAGCCAGGCCAGCAATACGGTGAGCAGCACCGCGATCACCGCAACGACGATGATGCCGGTGATCGCACTACGGTAATACTCACCGGCCAGGCCGGACGCCTGGGTGGCCCCGGCCTTGTTGATCGCCACCAGTTTGTTCAGCTGTTCGCCCATCTGGTCGGTGCCGTCCTTGATCCGCGTATTGATCAGGGTACGCAGTTCCTCGAGCTTGTTCTGCCGCGAAAGCTCCAGCATGTCGCCCTGGGCCTGCAGGTACTTGTCCAGCGTGGCGGCGAAGGTCTTGTACAGGGCCACCTCCTCTTCCCCCGCCGGCAAGGCGGCGTAGCTGGCCTGGGCCTGCTTGAGCTTGTCCACCAGCACGCCGATGCGCGCCTGCGCTTCCTGCAGGCCGGCCGGTTCGCGGTTGACCAGCACCCGGAACGAGAGAATCCGCAGGCGCAGGACGTTTTCGGTGAGGTTGCCAAGGAACCCTACGCTGGGCAGTTGGTTGCTTTCCATGTCGAGGGAGGCCTGTCGGATGACCGACATGCGGTTGACGGCGAACACACCCAGCGCGATGACCAGCAACGCGATGAACGCAAAGCCGAGGAAAGCTCGAGGCGCGATATTCATATTACGTAGGGACATAGGATGACTCTCGGGAATTGAGGACTGCGAGCATCCATGCACTGAACCCTGTCACCAGCGGCGGCTGGCGGCCTGACAGGTGGGCGCCACTGTTGTAGTTGGTCTTGGCCCTGATACCGATATCGGCAGCGCTTTAGGTTTTTTGCAGGCCCCGGTGAAAATATTTTTCGTCGCCCGGGAGTGTTTCACCGCTGAGACAGATCGCCTGGCAAGCTCGCTGCCAGCCTCCATGCCCCCCATGACCACCCCATGAAAAGTGCAATTCATTCGCCGGAAAAGCCATTCAGTCGCCGCCCCGTCCTGCCCATCATGGGCCCCAGCTCGTAAAGACAACGCATAACAACAAAGACTGGAGTGGATGATGAAACCCGAAGACTTCCGTGCCGAGACCAACCGCCCGCTGACCGGTGCCGAATACCTGGCCAGCCTGCGCGATGATCGCGAAATCTACATTTATGGCGACCGGGTCAAGGACGTGACCAGCCACCCGGCGTTCCGCAATTCCGCCGCCTCCATGGCGCGCCTCTACGACGCCCTGCACGATCCGCAAACCAAGGACAAGCTGTGCTGGGACACCGACACCGGCAACGGCGGCTACACCCACAAGTTCTTCCGTTCGGCGAAAAGCGCCGACGACCTGCGCCAGCAGCGCGATGCCATCGCCGAGTGGTCGCGCCTGACCTACGGCTGGATGGGCCGCAGCCCGGACTACAAGGCCGCCTTCGGCAGCGCCCTGGGCGCCAACCCGGAGTTCTATGGCCAGTTCGAAGGCAACGCCCGTACCTGGTACAAGCGCATCCAGGAAGCCTGCCTGTACCTCAACCACGCCATCGTCAACCCGCCGATCGACCGCGACAAACCGGTGGACCAGGTCAAGGACGTGTTCATCTCGGTGGACGAGGAAGTCGAGGGCGGGATCATCGTCAGCGGCGCCAAGGTGGTGGCCACCAACTCGGCCCTGACCCACTACAACTTCGTCGGCCAGGGTTCGGCGCAGCTTTTGGGCGACAACACCGACTTCGCCCTGATGTTCATCGCGCCGATGAACACCCGCGGCATGAAGCTGATCTGCCGCCCGTCCTACGAACTGCAGGCCGGCATGACCGGCTCGCCGTTCGACTACCCGCTGTCCAGCCGCTTCGACGAGAACGACGCGATCCTGATCATGGACAAGGTGTTCATCCCCTGGGAAAACGTGCTGATCTACCGCGACTTCGAGCGCTGCCGGCAGTGGTTCCCGCAAGGCGGTTTCGGCCGGCTGTTCCCGATGCAGGGCTGCACCCGCCTGGCGGTCAAGCTCGACTTCATCACTGGCCTGCTGGTCAAGGCCTTGCAGTGCACCGGTTCCCTGGAGTTTCGCGGGGTGCAGGCGCAGGTCGGCGAAGTGGTGGCCTGGCGCAACCTGTTCTGGTCGCTGACCGACGCCATGCACGGCAACGCCAGCGAATGGCTCAACGGCGCCTTCCTGCCCAGCGCCCAGGCCTTGCAGGCCTACCGGGTACTGGCGCCCCAGGCCTACACCGACATCAAGAAGATCATCGAGCAGGTGGTGGCCAGCGGCCTGATCTACCTGCCGTCCGGCTCCCGCGACCTCAAGGACCCGTTGCTCAACCAGTACCTGGGCACCTATTGCCGGGGCTCGGCGGGCATGGGCCACGAAGAGCGGATCAAGATCCTCAAGCTGCTGTGGGATGCCATCGGCACCGAGTTCGGCGGCCGCCACGAGTTGTACGAAATCAACTACGCCGGCAGCCAGGACGAAATCCGCATGCAGTGCCTGCGCCATGCCCAGGCCAGCGGCTCGATGAAAGCCATGACCGAGCTGGTGGACAAATGCCTGGGCGACTACGACCTCGACGGCTGGACGGGGCCGCACCTGACCAACCCGGACGACATCAACATGCTCGACCGCATCCGCCAGTAAGCGCCGCCCTACCTGAATGACCCGCGGGGCGACCAGCGATTGCCGGTGCCCGCAGGTTCACCCGAGGAATCTGTCATGACTCAACTCGATCCCAAGCAACAGGCTTTTCGCAACGCCATGGCGCACATGACCGCGGCGGTCAACGTCATCACCAGCAACGGCCCGGCCGGACGCTGCGGCATCACCGCCACCGCGGTCTGCTCGGTCACCGACAGCCCGCCCAGCCTGATGGTCTGCGTCAACCGCAACAGCGCTCTGAACCCGGTGTTCAAGCGCAACGGCCGACTCTGCGTCAACGTGCTCTGCGGCGAACACGAAGAGGTGGCCCGGCACTTCGCCGGCATGACCGGGGTGCAGATGGAGCAGCGTTTCAGCCTGCACCCCTGGCGCGACGGCCAGGGTGCCCTGCCGGTGCTCGATGGCGCCCTGGCCAGCCTGCTGGGGCGGATCACCGAGGTGCAGGAAGTCGGCACCCATTCGGTAATGCTGGTGGAATTGGATGAAATCTGCGTGCGCGAACACGGCGATTCGCTGGTGTATTTCAGCCGCGGCTTCCATCGTTTGCAGCGGGCCATTCAGGCGGTAAATGCCCCCACCTCAAGCAACCGGCTGCCGCAGGATCACACTCGATCAATGACATGAGCGAGCGGGAGCGGGCTCCCTTTGCAATGCGTCGAACCTCCGGCATCAGTTGCCCCCTGATCGGCTTTCAGCCTCCTGGCTTCCGTCGGAAGATCGGCCGCTGTTCATCACAAGATCCCCCTGGTCAGCTGTGCCCTGGCTCCCCGCCCCCAGCCTTGCGCTGATCCTTTTTTTCCTGCGCCATACTGCCGGGCACTGTGCATTTCAGTCCTTGCTCCAGCTTGAAAACTTTGCAAAAGACTGAATATGACATTCTGCAAAGCAGGCCCGCCATCAACAAGCAACCATTCAAGAATCCCCTGAAAATTCAAACACCCAGAGTAAACTTCCAGACAGCACTTCAGCTTGATCTCCTTCTCGCCTTCTTGAATCAACCTTATGAACACAGAAACATACTGCACGAATATCCGAAACAAAAACCACAAACTAAAATAACAACAAAACACCCGACACAGCCGCACTGGCACCGCTATAAATACCAGAACATTCTAAAAAACAAATCCTTTATCCAAAAACCACTGCATTATTCCAGTCCGATATCACTGTAATAACAAACAAAAAGTTGACCTCTGTAAATCCACATAATAAAAAGCCAGCGCACCACATAGCCTTCACCTGAGAAGCGGAACCAACCAGAGGACGAATCAGAAAAGGAGATCAAGCATGAGGAGAAATATCATTGAGAGTATAAGAACTCGCGAAATCAGCACTTCAACCTTTGCTGACATCATGGATTCTCATTGTATTGGAGAAGTCATTTCTCGAAGTGTGAGTTCCATGAATACAACCCGGCACTACTTTATTGGCGAGGCTTACACCGTGGCCTGGGAACGGGTCAGAAAGACGGGCGATATTTCCCGCCCCCAGCCCTCGACCTGGAGCCAGGTCAAAGACTTCCTGGTGCCACAAATAACCAGCGCCCAAGGCCGGGTGTACGTCGCCGGCGGCGGCCCGCTTATCACTGAGGCAGCCCTCGCGGGAGGCTTGAGCTGCAGTTATTTCGCCAAACTGGGCTTCGAAGGCGTGGTGCTGGGCGGTGCGGTACGGGATGCCTCAGAAGTGAAAGCCCTGACGATGCCGGTACTTGCCAGTAACTTCACCCCGGTGGACACCCAGGGCAGCTACCGGATCAAGTCCGTGGGCGAGCGCTGCGTGATCGACGGCTGCTCGATAAAAACCGGGAATATCGTCATTTCCGATGCCAACGGCACCGTCATTCTGCCCCCCGATATCCTCGATGAGATCTTTGACCTAGCGCTGGAAATCGAACAGGCCGAAGAACAGATACTCCAGGCCATCCGGGACCAGCATGACAAACGCAGCCTGTTGCAACTGGTCGAGGAGCGTAACCGGATCTGATTTTTTGCCATTCATACATGGAGGAGTTTGGTATGAACATTTATACGTTGGGACCTGCCGGTACCAACTGTGAAAAAGCCGCCCTGCAATATATGGAAAAACAACACTGGGCCGGTCAGATAAAACTTAGAACGACCCTGGAGGATGCCCTTGACGAGTTATTGAGTTCACCCGAGCCTGGCATTTTGATGGGCTGCATCGTATATCCAGAACTGCACGACATCGTATTTCGCCACCTGGATCACTTGAAGTTGGTCGACCTTCACCTGATGGATACTCACGACATGGTTTTCTCCAGAAACCAGAGTCAGGCCATCAAGCGCATTGGCTCCCACCCTGCCCCCGCCAGCCTGTTGTCGCAACTTGGCGACCTCGCTATTTCCGCTGAACTGGTTCTATGCAACTCCAACAGCGAAGCCGCCCTGCAATGTGCGCAGGGAAATATCGATGCCTGTATCACCACAATAGTGGCAGCGCAGGCCAACGACTTGCATATCGCCAGGAACTTCGGCCCGGTGCCCATGGGGTTCAGCATTCACCTGAAAGTTTGATCAACGCTGTACTTGCACAACTTTCTTTATTCGAAATATCCATTCTCTGAACATCACGGAGGCATCCCTCATGGCCAAGATAAACATCCATAACCTGACAGAACACAATATCAAGCCGGATGGCAGCGCCCGTGCTCGCTTCATTCATACGGAGCACTGCACGCTGGCCTTCTGGAATCTGGAAAAAGGCGCAGTCATTCCGCTCCACCAACATCACCAGGAAGCCTGCCCCGTCGTCATGAAAGGCAAATTGAAGTTACTGCTCGACGGTGTTCCCCATGTGCTGACCGAAGGTCAATGCGCGGTCGTCGAATCCAACGTCGCCCATGAAGCCATCGCGCTCGAGGCCTGCGAGATCCTCGAAATCTATTCCCCGGTCCGCGAGGACTATCAGAAGCTGGACTTCGTCAAGGTCGCCTGGGATGTGGTTTCCTAGGCGTAGTGCTTCACCTTGCCCACGTTAAGTCCGCAACGATAACGCGCGTCGGCAGCTGTATCGCCGCTGCGCGTCATCGCCGGCAATCGGGCGTCGACCGACCGCTCCTGCCAAGGCCGGTTTTCCCCTCCGGGCCCATCTGTAGGAGAGCGATTCCCCGCCTACCCGACGATACTCGTCCCCAAGCCCTGCCCATGTGACTCCCTGCATACCCTGCAACGCATCGTGATTCCGGCCCTGAAGCGCTTCGAGCCGGAGCTGATCATCGTTGCCTGCGGCTACGATGCGGTCGACCCGCTGGCGCGGATGCTGCTGCACGGCGACTCGCTCCTTGCCATGACCCGCCAGGTGCGCGAAACCACGGCCCTGTGGGCCGATCGCAGGCTACGCCAGCGGCTACAAGGACGCGCGCACTTCGCTCGGGGTCTGGCCGTAATGGGCCTTGAACGCCCGGGCGAAGTGGGCCTGGCTGGCGAAGCCGTGACGGTAGGCGATCTCGCCGATATCCAGGCCTGCTCCCCGTGGGCTGCTCAGCAGGTCATGGGCCTGCTGCAGGCGTTTTTCCAGGATAAAGCGGCTGGGCTGGGCGCCTTCCAGGGCGAACAGGCGGCTCAGGTGCCGCGGCGAAATGCCGGTTTGCGCGGCCACCCGCTCGCAGCTCAGCTCCGGATCGGCCAACTGTTCGTTGATGCACTGCTTGGCCGCCAGCAGGTAGGAGGCGCTCAGCGCATTGATCCGCCGCTCTCCCACCTGCCCGGCGATCAGGCTGCCCAGCAGCTCCAACGCCTGGTCCTGATAACCGCCAGCGTCCCGGCTCAGGGGCTGCTGGAAAAAGCCCCGGGTGCGTTCGCCCAGGGTGCGCAGCAACAGGCGCTGCACGCCGCTTTGCCCGCCGATCTTCAGCGGGCGGTCGAAACGCTTGAGGCAGCGCTCGGCGAACAGTTCCTGGGGAATGTCGAAAATGAACTGGCGCATCGGCCCGGAGAACCCGAACAGGTAGGGTTTGTCGGTGCGGTAGACGATCAGCTCGCCCGGTTCGAGCAACTGGCAGGCGCCGTCCTGGTAAAAAAACGAGCCGCTACCGGTGACAAAGGACACGAACACCGATTCCTTGGGCACCGAGCGGATCATCGAGCTGTCGCGCTCGACCACGTGCTCGTTGCCCTCGATCTGCGCCAGACGCATGCCCTCCAGTTGCAGGTTGTCCTGGCTGGCGGCAAAACCGCTTTCACAAAAGGAGCTGCATTTGAGGCCGACCAGGGTGGAGGCGTTGTAGTCCTCCCAGAAGGCCAGCCGCTGATCCAGGGCGATGCCCTGGGTGCAGGCATGCCGGGTTTCGAGCAAGGCGCATGGAGACATTTTTATTCTTCTCATGGGCAGGAAGTTCGCCGGTCGGCAAGGCATTGACCGGATCCCGAGGCCGCAGAACATAACGGCCGCGGCCGTTCATTAATATATGAAGCTTATGCCCTGTCAACGTGAAACGCAGTGGGCACAAGTCGATTGCCAGGGTAAACGGCGTCCCTGAAACCTGTAGGAAAACGCTCGTCCGATCCAGTCAACAATCCTGTCCGATTCGATAAAACCCCGCCTGCGCGCCGCGCCTAAAGTCGCCTCGACTCCCACAACGAATAGAGGCCGACCATGCCCGAAGCCGCCAGCCGTGAATTCTGGAAAGACCTGCAACCGATCGCCAATTGCTTCAAGCCGGACGCCAAGCCCGAGGTCTACCTGGCCAATGCCGCCAGCGACGACCTGAAGCTCTATGTGCCCTTCACCGAAACCGTGTCCTCGCGGCCGCTGTGGATCTCGCCGAGCGAGAACCGCTGGTGCGACATCCTCATGGCCAGCAGCGCCGGGCTGGTGAACCGGCATTACCACCCCCACGAGGTGTTCGCCTACACCCTGTCCGGCAAGTGGGGCTACCTGGAGCACGACTGGACCGCCACCGCCGGCGACTTCGTCTACGAGACCCCGGGCGAAGGCCACACCCTGGTGGCCTACGAACACGAGCAACCGATGCGCGCGTTTTTCATCGTCAAGGGCCCGCTGATCTGGCTCGACGAACAGGGCGAGCCGGAGGGTTATTTCGACGTGCACTCCTACATCGCCATGTGCCGCGCGCACTACGAAAAGATCGGCCTCGGCGCGGCCTATATCGACACGCTGTTTCGCTGAAGCTCGCGACTTTCACCTGTCCCTCCCGCGGAGAACGACCATGGCTTACAACAACAATAAAGCCGGTTACGAGAACATCCTGCTGGGCGTGCTGTTCCTGACGTTCGGTTTCGTCTTTTTCGATCGCCTGGCCCTGTCCTTCCTGTTTCCGTTCATGGCCGACGAGCTGCAACTGAGCAACAGCCACCTGGGCATGCTGTCGTCGGTCCTGGCCCTGGCCTGGGCGGTGTCCGGCGCGCTGGTCGGGGCCTGGTCGGACCGGCGTGGCAAGCGCAAGCCGCTGCTGATCGTCGCGGTGATCCTGTTTTCCCTGTGCTCGGCGCTATCGGGGCTGGTCAGCGGTTTTCTCAGCCTGCTGCTGTTCCGCGGCATCATGGGCCTGGCCGAAGGGCCGATCCTGCCGCTCTCGCAGTCGCTGATGGTGGAGGCCTCCTCGCCCCATCGCCGGGGCCTGAACATGGGCCTGCTACAAGGCTCGGCGGCCGGGCTGCTGGGCGCGGTGATCGGCCCGCCGGTGCTGATCGGCCTGGCCGAGGCCTACGGCTGGCGCCATGCCTTTATCGTCTCGCTGATCCCCGGATTGCTGATCGCCCTGCTGATCTGGCGCTACGTGCGCAACGACGCGCCGGCGCCAGCCCCCACCAGCGACAACGACAAAGCACCGGTCAATCGCCTGGCCCTGCTGAAAAGCCGCAACATCGTGCTCTGCACCCTGATCAGCTGCGTGTTCCTCACCTGGTTCGTGATCCTGATTTCCTTCACCCCGACCTTCCTGGTCAAGGTCCGCGGCTACAGCCCGGCGAGCATGGGCACGGTGATGAGTTGCCTGGGCGGCGCCTGGGTGTTGTGGGGCTTCGGCGTGGCGGCGATTTCCGACCGCTTCGGTCGTCGCCCGACCCTGGTGCTGTTCTCGCTGGTCGCCGCCTGCTGCCCGATCGCCCTGCTCTACGCCAACAGCCCGCTGCTGATGGGCGTGCTGATGCTGCTGACCTACACCGGCCTTGGCTGCTTCACCCTGTTCATGGCGACCATCCCGGCGGAAACCGTGCCCCGCGAGGTCATGGCCACCGCCCTGGGCATGATCATGGGCATCGGCGAACTGGTGGGCGGCTTTGTCTCGCCGACCATCGCCGGCTTCGCCGCCGACCGTTTCGGCCTGTCCATCGTGATGTGGATCTCCTGCGGCGGCGCCCTGCTGGCCGCGCTGCTGGCGCTGTTCCTCAAGGAAACCGCGCCGGCGGTCCTGGCGCGCGGGCGCCGCGCCGAACCTTCCCCCTCTTCCGTCCTGCAAGGAAACCAGCCATGAAAGCATTGCGTTGGCATGCCGCCCGCGACTTGCGCCTGAGCGATCTGCAACTGCCACAGCCCGGCCCGGGCGAGGTGCTGGTCCAGGTGGCCTACTGCGGTATCTGCGGCAGCGACCTGCACGAATACGCCGACGGCCCGCACTCGATTCCGCAACAGCAGCCCCACCCGCTGTCCGGTTGCCGCGCGCCCCTGACCCTCGGCCACGAGTTCTGCGGCCAGGTGCTGGCGGTGGGCGAAGGCGTCGACCGGGTCCGGGTCGGCAGCCGGGTGGCGGTGGAGCCGGAGTATCGCTGCGGCGATTGCCAGTACTGCCGCGCCGGCCAGTACAACCTCTGCCAGTCCATGGGTTTCATAGGCTTGATGGGCGACGGCGGTTTCGCCGAACAGGTGCTGGTGCCGGCCTACATGCTGCACCCGCTGCCGGATTCGGTGAGCTTCAAGCAGGCCGCGGTGCTGGAGCCGGCGGCGGTGGCTTTTCACGCGCTGAACCAGAGCAGCCTGCTGGCCGGCGACAGCTGCGTGGTGTTCGGCCTCGGCCCCATCGGCCTGCTGCTGATCCTGTTGGCGCGTCTGCGCGGCGTGGAGCGGATCTTCGCCGTGGACATCAGCCCGGAACGCCGGCGACTGGCCCGCGACTTCGGTGCCCAGGAAGTGCTCGATGGCCATGCCGCCGACCTGCCGCAACGCCTGCACGAACTGAGCGGCGGAGGCGTCGACACCGCCTTCGAGGCCGCCGGCAGCCAGCAGACCCTGAACCTGGCCCTGCATGCGCTGCGCAAGGGTGGCGAGGTGGTGCTGGTGGGTCTGATGGGCGAGGTCAGCATCGATGCCTTCCACTTGGTCAATAACGAACTGCGCCTGCTCGGCAGCGTGGGTTATCGCAACGCCTACCCGCCGCTGATCGAACTGCTGGCCAGCGGCCGCCTGGACCTGACCCGCGCCGTGACCCGCTGCGTGACCCTGGACCAGGCCGTGGAGCATGGCTTCGAAGCACTGCTGCGGGACAAGAGCCAGATCAAGGTGCTGGTCAACCCCAACCCATCGCTGGCCAAGGCATGACCTGTAGCCGCTGCCGCAGGCTGCGATCGAGGACGCAGTCCTCGATCGCACAATCGGCAGCCCCCTGGTAACCCGTTGACGAACGCTACGCGTCCGATCGCAGCCTTCGGCAGCGGCTACAGGCCTGAACAACTCATTACAAAAACAACAAGAAACGAGTACCGACCATGAAAAGCACTCCCCTGCTGTGCCCGCTGCTGGCGGCGGTCCTGTTCACCCCTTTGTGCCAGGCCCAGACTCCGGCACCCAGCCGCGAAGGCCCGCTGGCCGGGCTCGGCGAGCAACTGGCCGGCTACGGCATCCGACCCCATGTGCAGTTCTGGAGCCTGTCGATGAACAACCTCGACACCGGTCCGCGCGAACACAGCTTCGGCAACAGCGGCGACCTGTTCGTCGGCGCCGACTTCGACCTCGATACCCTCGCCGGCCTCGAAGGCGCGGCCGTTCATTTCGAGGAAACCTTCTTCATCCTCGACACCGCCACCGGCCAGCCGACCTCGCGCAACTGGCAAGGCGCCGCCGGCAGCTATTTCGCCGGCGCGCCGATCCACAACGACATCACCAGCAACCAGCTGAGCCTGCTGACCTACCAGCAGACCTGGCTCGACGGCCAGCTCGACATGAGCCTGGGGCGCACCAACGCCCGGCGCTACTTCTATATCTACAACTGCGAAACCGTGGTCACCTGCAACGACCCGATCATCGATTCGTCCACCGGCATCCTGCCGCCGCCCTACGGCAGCTGGGGCGGCTACCTGAAGTACCAGCCGACGCCGGGCTTGTATGTGCATGCCGGCGCCTTCGAATCGAACCCGGTAGACTACCTGAAAAAACGCAAGGGCCTGGACTTCAGCACCGACGACGCCAGCGGCACCAGCCTGCTGCTGGGCATCGGCAGCAAGCACGACGGCGCCTATAGCGCCCACTACGAACTCAACGGCTACTACAACACTTCCAAGCAGTACGACCCGCTGACCGGCGCCAGCGAACACGGCACCGGCGGTGCCTTCTTCAAGTTCCAGCAAGGTTTCTGGCGGGCCGACGGCGGCCAGCGCATCGCGCCCCAGGCGCTGCTGGCGTTCGGTTCGCTGTCGCTGGCCGCCGACGACAAGCAACCCTTCAGCCACTTCGCGGAAATCGGCCTGACTTACCTGGCGCCCTTCGACCGGCCCCAGGACAAGCTCAACCTCAAGGCCAGCTACCTGCGCCTCAACGACCACCAGCTGCGCTTCCAGCAACAGGCGCGGATCGCCAACGACGGCGACCCCAGCCTGGGCGAGCGCAATGTCTACGCCATCGAGGCCAACGGCCACTTCGCCCTGACCCGGCACCTGGCGCTCGAACCCAGCGTGCAATACCTGATCAACCCGGACAACTTCTACAACCCCGAGGCCCGCGAGCTCAGCGGCAACGGTTTTGTCGTCGGCCTGCAAGTCATGTACGACGTCGGCGCGGCGCTGGGGTTGTGAACCTGCTTCTCACTGCCAACGAGGTATCTCCCATGACTGACTCTGCCCCGCGTTCGTTCGACTACATTGTGGTCGGGGCCGGCTCGGCCGGTTGCGTGCTGGCCAACCGGCTGTCCGCCGATCCGCAGCTCAGCGTCTGCCTGATCGAAGCCGGCCCCAGCGACCGCAGCCTGTTTCCCGGCGCCTATGTGCGCACCCCGGCGGGCATCATCCGGCTGATCGCCAACCCGAAGTGGAACTGGATGCACCAGTTCAGCGCCCAGGCCGCCAGCGGCGAGCGCCCGATCCCCTGCCCCCGCGGCCGGCTCTGGGGCGGCTCCAGCGCGATCAACGGCATGATCTACATCCGTGGCCACCGCAGCGACTACGACCGCTGGGCCGCGGCCGGCAACCAGGGCTGGAGCTACGACGAACTGCTGCCGCACTTCCTGCGCTCGGAGCACTTCGAGCCCGGCGCCTCGCCCTGGCATGGGCAAGGCGGCGAACTCAACGTCGCCACGCAACGCAGCCCGAGCCCGATCAATGAGGTGTTCTACCAGGCCGCCCAGGAACTGGGCTGGCGCTACAACCCGGACTTCAACGGCGAGGAACAGGAAGGCTACGGCCCCTTCCATGTCACCCAGATCAACGGCGAGCGTTGCAGCGCCGCGCGGGCCTTCCTGCACCCGGTGCTGTCACGGCCCAACCTCACCGTCCTGAGCCCGACCCTGACTCACCGCGTGCTGCTGGACGGCAACCGCGCCTGCGGCGTCGAGGTCGGCCAGGACGGCGCGGTGTTCCAGCTCCAGGCCCGGCGCGAAGTGGTCCTCAGCGCCGGCGCGATCAACTCGCCGCAGCTGCTGTTGCTCTCCGGCATCGGCCCGGCCGCCGAGCTGGAGCGCCATGGCATCGTCCAGCGCCATGAACTGCCGGGGGTTGGCCACAACCTGCAGGACCACCAGGACGTGGTGCTGATGTACCGCTGCGACAGCGAGCTGACCTACGGCGTGTCGGCCAAGGGCCTGTTGCCCCTGGCCCGTTCGCCCTGGCAGTACCTGAGCCGGCGCAGCGGCCCGCTGACCTCCAACACCGTGGAGTCCGGCGCTTTCCTGCGCCTGCAGGCCGAGGACGCCGCGCCGGAGCTGGGCCTGATCGTCGCCCCGGCGCTGAAGAACCAGCCCCAGCGCCTGGTGCCACTGGGCCATGGCGTCAGCCTGCACATCGCCGTGATGCACCCGCAAAGCCGTGGCCAGGTCCGGCTCAATTCCGCCGATCCCCATGACAAGCCAATCATCGACAGCCACTTCCTCAGCCACCCGGAGGACCTGCGCAAGCTGGTGGCGGGCGTGCGCCTGGTGCGCCAGCTGGCGGCGAGCCAGGCCTTCGCCCGGCGCCTCAAGGGCGAGCTGGTGCCCGGCCCGCACGTCGAGAGCCAGGCGCAGATCGAGCGGTGGATTCGCGACAGCCTGGGCACCGTGTTCCACCCGGTCGGCACCTGCAAGATGGGCCACGACGAGCAAGCGGTGGTCGACGACCAGTTGCGGGTCCACGGCGTGCAGGGCCTGCGGGTGGCCGACGCGTCGATCATGCCGAGCCTGACCACCGGCAATACCAATGCGGCGGCGATCATGATCGGCGAAAAGGCCGCGGACCTGGTGCTGGGTAAACCGGCCCCGACGATGGAAAACCCTGTTCGCCTGGAGGAGCCGGTATCCACCCTGGCGATTGGCTAAAAAGCCCCCAACGGGCTTCGTGTTGGCGCGCCGAATCTGTAGCCGCTGCCGAGCCTGCGAGGCTGCGCTCGGCCAACGGCCGTAAACCGGGCGACCCGTTCTTCCTGGTAAACCGCGAGCCCAGGTTTGCGAGGACTTCGTCGGAATGCCGCTCACCTCGATCGCAGCCTCGCAGGCTCGGCAGCGGCTACGGAGCGTCCGTGTCGACAGCGATTCGGCATCGCCCCGGCCAGTGCTAGCCCACGGGCCGGCGGCTATCTGGATTTTGATGCCGTTCAAACATATAGTTGTATTGCACAACTACCCAGGAGCCTCGCCATGTCCTCCCCTTCGCCGCTGGTGGATCAGATCCGCAACGAATCGCGCAAACTGGTGCGCGAGCTGGGCTTCATGGGCGCCACCCTGGCCGGCTCCGACCTTGCGCCTTCGGCGGTGCATGCGCTGATCGAACTCGATCTGTACGCGCCGCTCACCGCCGCCCAGTTGGGCAAGAGCCTGAACCTGGAGAAGTCCTCGGTCAGTCGCCTGCTGGCCAAGCTCATCGAACGCGGCGATATCCAGGAAAGCCCCAGCCCCAGCGATGCCCGGGAAAAGCTGCTGGGCCTGACCGCCAGCGGACGCAAACAGGTCGCCGCTATCCATGCCTTTGGCAGCGCCCAGGTGCAACAGGCGCTGCGCCTGCTTGCGCCGCGCGAGCAAAGCCAGGTGGTCGCCGGACTGCGCAGTTATGGCCAGGCGCTGCAGGCCTGCCGCCTGGGGCATGCGCAGATCGCCACCACAATCCCTACCCTGCAGCGTGGCTATCGGCCGGGCATGATCGGCCGCATCACCGAGCTGCATGCGCACTACTACTCACGCCTGGTGGGTTTCGGGCAGTTCTTTGAACAGCGCGTCGCGGCGGGTCTGGCGGAGTTCAGCGAGCGCCTGGACAACCCCGATAACGGCATCTGGCTGGCGGTGCTGGACGAGCAGATCGTCGGTTCGATCGCCATCGACCTCGGCGGCGACCCGGACCACAAGCAGGCCGACAAGACCGCGCATCTGCGCTGGTTCATCCTCGACGAGGCGGTCCGTGGCACCGGCACCGGTCACCTGCTGCTCAAGACGGCGCTGGAGCACTGCGACCAGGTGGGGGCAACCTCCTGCTACCTGTGGACTTTCAGCGGCCTGGACGCCGCCCGGCATCTGTATGAAGCCTTTGGCTTCCAGTTGGTGGAGGAACAAGCCGCGGCGCAATGGGGCAAGACCGTGCTGGAACAGAAGTTCGAGCGCCGCCATCCAGGCCTGGCCTGAAACGCCTCAGCGGTTGGCCGGCAGCGCGATGTTCCACAGCCGCGGCCAGTCTTCGGAGGACAGGCCATTGCAGGTCGGCATCTGCCGGTAATCGCTGAGCTGGAAGCCTTCGCCGTCGAACAGCCAGCGCCCGCTTTCACCACAGTCGCCGATGCCGCGGGCCAGATAGAAGGTGGTCAGCACCCCGGTCTTGGGGTCGTAGTGGGCGCCGCCCGAGCCGTCCGCGTTGTTCATGGGCAAGGCTTGCCGGCGCAGCTCCTCGAGCTTCGGTGGATTGCTGCGCGACCAACTGCTGATCAGGTAGTCGCAGTTGTAGGCCGCGCATTCGCTCAGCACCACCGTCAACGCCCGTTGCGCGGTCAGCGGATAGACCTCGACCTGGGGCTCGGCCACATAGTCCTCGTCGTCGTTGGGCGTGCCCGGCGCGGCGAGTTTCACGGCGGCCGCCGAGATCCGCGTGCGTTCCGCCTCCGTCAGTTCGGGCGCCCCCGGATAAGCCCGCAGTTGGGCCGGCAGCGGCCGTGCCGGCACCTCGCTAGCCGGACGCTGGCCTGGCCGCCACAGCGCCGTCACGCCATCGACCCGACCCTGCACCGAGTCCATCAGCAGCAGCGCCGCCGACAAACCGGACAACGGCACCCGGGCCTCTTCATCTCCGGCCACCTTCAGTTCCTCGGCATTGCGCAGGCGTTCCAGCCACTGGCGGGCCCGGGTCGGGTCGGCGATTTCATAGCGGGTGACCTGGATTTGCGCACCCTTCTTTTCCGGCAACAGCACCAGGGCGTCCAGCAGCTGTGGCTCCAACGGCTGGCCGTCGAGACGCAAGGCCGACAGCTCGGCGGGTTCGCCGCGTTGGTCCAGGCGTATCTCCAGCGGGCCGTCGGGGCCGGCGCGACGCTGGATGTGCAGGGTCAGGCTGCTGTACTGCACGCCGTGTTCGCCATTGGGCGCACTCAGGGCGTGGCAGCCGCGCAGGTTGTCGCAGCCGGTGATCCATTCCTTGGTCTGGCGCAGCAAGGGCACCTTTTCCGCGGCGTTCTGCGCCAGCGCCTGGGCGGCGCTGGCCGTCAGCAAAAGGACCATCAGGGTGCGCTGCAACATGGGACTTTCCTTGTCGGGTAAAGGCGCTGATTGTCCCATGCAGCGCCCCTGCCCTCCCAGTTTTTTTGCCTTCAGGACGAGGATTTCGCCACGCCCTGGCGCGCCCGGTATTCCCCCGGCGTCATCTTCGCGTAGCGCTGGAAGAACCGGCTGAAATACGCTGGGTCCTTGAACCCCAGCTGGTAGCAGATTTCGTTCACCGAACTGGCGGTGAACAGCAGCAGGCGCTTGGACTCCTGCATCAGCCGCTCGTACACCAGGCGCTTCGACGGCAGGTCGGCGATGCGCCGGCAGACATCGTTGAGGCGCGCCTCGGTGACGCCGATCTGCCCGGCATACCGCGACAGCGGCCAGTGCTCCAGGTATTGGGCTTCGATCAGTTGGTTGAAGCGATGGAAGATCTGCAGGTCTTCGTGACGCGCCGGGCGCGCCTTGAGGGAATTGGCCGAGAGCCTGAGCAGGCTGATCAGGATCAACCGGGTCAGGGCCTCCAGCGCCGGCGCGTGCCCAGCGCCCTGTCCGGCGACTTCCTCCTGCAACTCATCGAACAGCAACGCCAGGCGCCGCGCCTCGCCGGCGAACCCCGGGCCCAGGCGCGCCAGGGCCACGCAGGCCGGCGCTACCTGAGGGCCGCTGGCAAGGCGGCTGTCGGCTTCGATCAGCTCCCACACCAATTGCTGGCGCACGGTCAGTACGTGGCCTTCGCTGTCGGCCTCGGTGACGAAGGAATGGGCAATGGTCGGTGGCGTGAGGAAAAACATCGGCCCCGATTCCAGGTATTGCTGGTCGTCGAGGTAGACCCGCACCGCGCCGCTTTTCACGTAGTGCACCTGGAAAAACCGGTCGTGGCGGTGCACCGGCATGTTGCGGCCGAAGAACCCCGCCAGGTTGCTCAGCTTGTCGTAGTGCACCTGAGAGTCGGCGTAACGCTGGTCGTAGACCTGGCCGATGTTGATGTTGGGGATCGGCTGGCGATCGCTCATGGTGGCATGTCTCTTTTTTCGCCCGCGGCGTTTTTATTTTTACCTGCGACAAGCGCCCACATCCTGCGTGATTCGCGGCCTGTTCACCAGCACTCGGCAAACGGGTCAGGGTCGACGCTTGACGATCGTTAACATATTAAATATAACGTTAACACATTAACTAAATCACCTCGTTTCCGCGATGCTCAGGAGAAAATCACAATGAGCCGTGCACTGCATGAAGTCGCCACCGGCACCCTGTTCGGCGTCGCGCTGAACTACCAGGGTCTGTTGCGCAGCCACCTGGAATCCTTCACCCAGCCGCCCTACCAGACGCCACCGGTCAAGCCGGTGCTGTTCATCAAGACCCCCAACACGCGCAACGTCCACGGCGGCGCCGTGATCTATCCGCAGGGTGTCGAGCGCCTGCAGCCGGGCCCGGCGCTGGGCGTGGTGATCGGCAAGAGCGCCAGCCGGGTCAGCGTGGAAAACGCCCTGCAGCATGTGGCCGGCTACACCATCGTCAACGAATTCAGCCTGCCGGAAGACAGCTACTACCGCCCCGCCGTCAAGGCCAAGTGCCGCGACGGCTTCTGCGCCTTTGGTCCGGAACTGGTGCCGGCGGCCCAGGTGCGCGATCCCCATGAGCTGGAGCTGAAGCTGTGGGTCAACGGCGAACTGCTGCAACGCAACAGCACCGCCAACCTGGTGCGCGGCATTCCGCAACTGATCGCCGAAATCAGCGAGTTCATGACCCTGCACGAGGGCGACGTGCTGATCACCGGCACCCCCGAAGGCCGGGTCGACGTCAAGCCCGGTGACCGCATCGAAGTGGAGATCAGCGGCCTGGGCCGTCTCGCCAATCGCGTTGTTGCCGAAGTAGCCGCCGAATAAGGAGCCGCCATGAAACACGCCCGCATCCGTTATCAAGGCCAGGTCCACGACGTGCTGCTCAACGCACCCAACAGCGTGAAACTGGCCGATGGCCGTGTGCTCGCCGAGGATCAGGTCGAGTGGCTGCCCCCGGCCACCGGCAGCATGTTCGCCCTGGGCCTGAACTACGCCGACCACGCCGCCGAACTGGCCTTCAAGCCACCGACCGAGCCGCTGGTGTTCATCAAGTCCCCCGGCACCTACACCGGCCACAACCAGGTCACCTGGCGCCCGGACAACGTCGCCTACATGCACTATGAGTGCGAACTGGTGGCGGTGATCGGCAAGACCGCGCGCAACGTCAAGCGCGAGGACGCCCTGGACTACCTGGCCGGCTACACGCTGTGCAACGACTACGCAATCCGCGACTACCTGGAAAACTACTACCGGCCCAACCTGCGGGTGAAAAACCGCGACGCCACCACCCCGGTAGGCCCTTGGATAGTCGACGTCGCCGACGTGCCCGAGCCGAACCAGCTGAAGCTGCGCACCTGGGTCAACGGTGAGTTGCGCCAGGAAGGCTCGACCTCCGACATGATCTTCGACATCCCCTACCTGATCGAATACCTCTCCAGCTTCATGACCCTGCAACCCGGCGACATGATCGCCACCGGCACCCCCGAAGGCCTGTCCGACGTGGTGCCCGGCGATGAAGTGGTGGTGGAAGTCGAAGGCGTCGGCCGGCTGGTCAACCGCATCGTCAGCGAGGCGGAGTTCTTCAGGATCAAGGCGCAACACGACACGCAACTGGCGGCCAAGGAGCACGCATAAATGATCAAACACTGGATCAACGGCCGCGAGGTCGAAAGCCAAGACACCTTTGTCAACTACAACCCGGCCACTGGCGAAGCCATCGGTGAAGTGGCCAGCGGCGGCGCCGGGGAAATCGCCCAGGCGGTCGCGGCCGCCAAGGCAGCCTTTCCGAAATGGGCCAACACCCCGGCCAGGGAACGCGCACGCCTGATGCGCAAGCTGGGCGAGCTGATCGACCAGAACGTGCCGCAACTGGCGGAGCTGGAAACCCTCGACACCGGCCTGCCGATCCACCAGACCCGTAACGTGCTGATCCCCCGCGCCTCGCACAACTTCGACTTCTTCGCCGAGGTCTGCACCCGCATGGATGGCCACAGCTATCCGGTGGACGACCAGATGCTCAACTACACCCTGTACCAGCCGGTCGGCGTCTGCGCCCTGGTGTCGCCGTGGAACGTACCGTTCATGACCGCCACCTGGAAGACTGCGCCGTGCCTGGCGCTGGGCAACACGGCGGTGCTGAAGATGTCCGAGCTGTCACCGCTGACCGCCAACGAACTGGGGCGCCTGGCGGTCGAAGCGGGCATTCCCAATGGTGTGCTGAACATCGTCCAGGGCTACGGCGCCACCGCCGGCGATGCCCTGGTACGGCATCCGGATGTGCGGGCGATTTCCTTCACCGGTGGCACCGCCACCGGCAAGAAGATCATGCAGACCGCCGGGCTGAAAAAGTACTCCATGGAACTGGGCGGCAAATCGCCGGTGCTGATCTTCGAAGACGCCGACCTGGAGCGCGCCCTGGACGCCGCGCTGTTCACCATCTTCTCGCTCAATGGCGAGCGCTGCACCGCCGGCAGCCGGATCTTCATCCAGGAAAGCGTCTACCCACAGTTCGTCGCCGAGTTCGCCGCCCGCGCCAAGCGCCTGATTGTCGGCGATCCGACCGATCCCAAGACCCAGGTCGGCTCGATGATCACCCAGGCCCACTACGACAAGGTCACCGGCTATATCCGCATCGGCATCGAGGAAGGCGCCACCCTGCTCGCCGGTGGCCTGGAGCGTCCGGCCAACCTGCCGGCGCACCTGAGCCATGGCCAGTTCATCCAGCCGACGGTGTTCGCCGACGTCAATAACAAGATGCGCATTGCCCAGGAAGAGATCTTCGGCCCGGTGGCCTGCCTGATCCCCTTCAAGGACGAAGCCGAGGCCCTGCAACTGGCCAACGACACCGAGTACGGCCTGGCCTCCTACATCTGGACCCAGGACATCGGCAAGGCCCATCGCCTGGCCCGTGGCATCGAGGCCGGCATGGTGTTCATCAACAGCCAGAACGTGCGCGACCTGCGCCAGCCGTTCGGCGGGGTCAAGGGCTCCGGCACCGGCCGCGAAGGCGGCGAGTACAGCTTCGAGGTGTTTGCCGAGATCAAGAACATCTGTATTTCCATGGGCAGCCACCACATCCCGCGCTGGGGCGTGTAAGGTTTTTCAATCCTGTAGCCGCTGCCGCAGGCTCGGGCCGCGTTCGGACGATAAGGCTCGAAGAGCCTTCCTGCGAGCTTGAGGAGCACGCCCCCTTCGGGGTCGATCGCAGCCTGCAGCGGCTACGGGCCGAACAATAAGATGTTCCAGGAGAAGCACCATGGGCGAAGTCGTCATGGCCGCCAAGGTCTGCCACGTTCCATCGATGTACCTGTCCGAACTGCCGGGCAAGCACCACGGCTGTCGCGAAGCGGCGATCGCCGGGCACAAGGAAATCGCCCGCCGCGCCCGTGAACTGGGGGCGGACACCGCGGTGGTGTTCGACGTGCACTGGCTGGTCAACAGCGGTTACCACATCAACTGCGGCGAGCACTTCAAGGGCACCTACACCAGCAACGAACTGCCGCACTTCATCAAGAACATGGACTACGACTACAACGGTTGCCCGGCGCTGGGCGAGCTGATTGCCGCCGAAGCCAATGCCGCCGATGTGCGCACCCTCGCCCACAACATCCCCAGCCTGGAGCTGGAATACGGCACCCTGGTGCCGATGCGCTACATGCACATGGACGTACCGCCGGAGCGGCATTTCCAGGTGATCTCCATCGCCGCCTGGTGTGCCTGGCACAAGCTCGAAGACAGCTTCACCTTCGGCGCCGCGGTGCGCCGGGCCATCGAAAAGAGCGACCGCAAGGTCCTGGTGCTGGCCTCCGGCTCGCTGTCGCACCGTTTCTCCGATGACCGCGAGTCCGAAGCCAACATCCACAACTGGACCCGCGAATTCGACAAGCAGGTGGACCTGCGGGTGGTCGAGCTGTGGCAACAGGGGCGCTTCCGCGAGTTCTGCTCGATGCTCCCGGACTACGCCGAGCACTGCTTCGGCGAAGGCCGGATGCACGACACCGCCATGCTCCTGGGCCTGCTCGGCGGCCCCGAATACAACCGGCCGGCGGAGATCGTCACCGCGCCTTTCGGCAGCTCCGGCACCGGCCAGATCAACGCCATTTTCCCGCTCTAGACGTCGCGCCAGCCTCGCCAACCCAGCCCCGGATTTCCAGGGCCGGCCGCCGAAGGTTCGCCCGCAAGGAGGATCACATGCCGCACTTCATCGCCGAATACACCGACAACATCGAGCAGGCCGCCGACCTGCCAGGGCTGTTCGAGAAGGTCCACGACTACCTCGGGGCCAGCGGCGTGTTCCCGCTCGGCGGCATCCGCAGCCGCGGCGTGCGCCTGGACACCTGGCGCATGGCCGACGGCAAGCACGACTACGCCTTCGCCCACATGCGCCTGCAGGTCGGCGCCGGGCGCGACCTGGCGACAAGACGCAAGGTCGCCGAGGGCTTGTTCGAGATCATCAAGGCGCACTTCGCCGAGCTCCAGGCCCGGCGCCTGCTGGCGCTGTCGTTCGAGATGAGCGAATTGGATGCCGAGCTGAACTTCAAGCACAACAACGTGCATGAGTTTCTCAAGCGGCAATCGTGACCTGTGACCTGTGACCTGTAGCCGCTGCCGCAGTCTGCGATCGGTTTGGGCAGTACTCCAATGAAGCAGTCGTGCCCTTGAGATTGCTGGAAGCCCCTTCGGGGCTTATCGCAGCCTGCGGCAGCGGCTACAGAGTCCGTGCCCTTATCGACGAACAATAAAAGAGACCCGCCCATGCCCAGCTCGACCCTTGCCCTGCCCAGCGCCGCGGAGACCTCCGACACCTATCGGCGGATCACCTGGCGGCTGATGCCCCTGCTGTTCACCTGCTACATCTTCGCCCACCTGGACCGCATCAATATCGGCTTCGCCAAGCTGCAGATGACCCAGGACCTGGGCTTCAGCGACAGCGTCTACGGCTTCGGCGCCGGCTTGTTCTTCATCGCCTACGCGCTGTTCTGCGTGCCCAGCAACCTGGCCTTGGACCGGGTCGGGCCGCGCCGCTGGATCGCCACCCTGATGGTGGTCTGGGGCCTGCTGTCCAGCGCCATGCTGCTGGTGGACAGCGCCGCCGGCTTCTACCTGTTGCGCTTTCTGCTGGGGGTGGCCGAGGCCGGGTTTTTCCCCGGCATCCTGGTGCTGCTCAATCGCTGGTTCCCGGCCAGCCGCAGGGGCCAGGTGACCGCGCTGTTCGCCATCGCCGTGCCCATGGCCGGGGTGATCGGCGGGCCGCTGTCGGGCTGGATTCTCGAAAGTCTCCACGACCTGGGCGGGATGCGCGGCTGGCAATGGATGTTCCTGATCGAAGGCCTGCCGGTGGTCCTGCTCGGCCTGGTGGTGCTCAAGACACTGCCGGAAAGCATCGACAGCGTCGGCTGGTTGACCGCCCAGCAAAAGCAGCAATTGCACGCCGCCCTGAGCCAGGAAGAACAGCACAAGCCGATCACCCGCTTCGCCGGCATCCTCCAGGACAGACACATCTGGCTGCTGGTGTGCATCTATTTCGCGGTGATGCTGGCGGTCAACACCATCGCCTTCTGGATGCCGACCCTGATCCACAATGCCAGCATCGCCCGCGACAGCCGCGTCGGCATGCTCAGCGCCCTGCCGTACCTGGCCGGCTGCCTGTTCATGATCGGCGTCGGTCGCTCTTCCGACCGCCTGCGCGAACGGCGTTGGCACCTGAGCGTGCCGCTGCTGATGTCCAGTGTCGGCCTGATCGCCGCCGGCCTGGCCCCGGACAACGCCTGGCTGGTGATGGCCGGGCTGCTGGTGGCCGGCATGGGTGCCAGCGCCGCGCTACCAATGTTCTGGCAACTGCCGCCGGCCTTTCTCGCCAGCAACACCCAGGCCGCGGGGATCGCCCTGATCAGTTCCTTCGGCAGCATCGCCGCCTTCCTCGCGCCCTACCTGATCGGCGTGGTCCGCGACGCCACCCAGAGCGCCAGCCTCGCCCTGTATGCCCTGGCCCTGCTGATCGCCGGCGGCGCCTGGCTGGTGCTGCGGGTGCCGGCCCTTATCGTCAATCCCCAGGAGAAGTAACCATGCTCAGCCCTTCGGACATCCAGCAGACCGCCGCCCGCCTCGACGCCGCCGAACGCAACCGGGAACAGATCGCCCAGCTGTCGCTGGAGTTTCCCGGCATCACCATCGAGGACGCCTACGCCATCCAGCGCAGCTGGGTGGAACACAAGATCCGCGCCGGGCGCAAGCTGGTCGGGCACAAGATCGGCCTGACCTCACGGGCCATGCAGGTTTCGTCGAACATCAGCGAGCCGGACTTCGGCGCCCTGCTGGACGACATGTTGTTCGAGGAAGGCAGCGACATTCCCTTCCAGCGCTTTATCGTGCCGCGGGTCGAGGTGGAGCTGGCGTTCATCCTCGGCACGCCGCTCAAGGGCCCGAACTGCACGCTGTTCGATGTGCTCGATGCCACCGAGTGGGTGATCCCGGCCCTGGAGATCATCGACGCGCGCATCCAGCAGGTCGACCCGCGGACCCAGGCCACGCGCAAGGTGTTCGACACCATTTCCGACAACGCCGCCAACGCCGGGGTGGTGATGGGTGGCCGCGCGGTGCGCCCCAACGATATCGACCTGCGCAAGGTGCCGGCGGTGCTCTATCGCAACGGGGTGATCGAGGAATCCGGGGTGTCCGCCGCGGTGCTCAACCACCCGGCCAAGGGCGTAGCCTGGCTGGCCAACAGGCTGGCGGCCTACGACGTCGGCCTGGAAGCCGGGCAGATCATCCTCGGCGGCTCCTTCACCCGCCCGGTGGCCGCCCGTCCCGGCGATACCTTCCACGTCGACTACGACCCGCTCGGCAGCATCGCCTGCCGTTTTGTCTGAGGAGCACGCTCATGCAACTGCCGATCAATCATTTCAAGCAACGCCTGCGGCAGGACGCGCCGCAGATCGGCCTGTGGCTGGGCCTGGCCAATGCCTATTGCGCGGAGCTGGCGGCCAACGCCGGTTTCGACTGGCTGCTGCTGGACGGCGAACACGCGCCCAACGACCTCAACAGCCTGCTCGGCCAGTTGCAGGCCATCGCGCCCTACCCGGTGCAAGGCATCATTCGCCCGCCGGTGGGCGACACCACGCTGATCAAGCAACTGCTGGATATCGGCGCCCAGACCCTGCTGATCCCCATGGTCGAAAACGTCGAACAGGCCCGGCAGCTGGTGCGCGCCATGCGTTATCCGCCAGCGGGCATTCGTGGCGTCGGCAGCGCCCTGGCCCGGGCCTCGCGCTGGAACAGCATTCCCGGTTACCTGGACCAGGCCGATGAGCAGATGTGCCTGCTGCTGCAGATCGAGAACCTCGAAGGCCTGGCCAATCTGGATGCCATCGCTGCCCTGGACGGGGTCGATGGTTTGTTTATTGGCCCGGCCGATCTCTCGGCGGCCATGGGTCATCGCGGCAACCCGGGGCATCCCGAGGTGGTCGCGGCAATCGAAGACGCCATCGCACGGATCCGCAAGACCGGCAAGGCGGCCGGGATCCTCAGCGCCGACCGGGCATTGGCGCAGCGCTATATCGAGCTGGGGGCGAACTTCGTCGCGGTGGGAGTGGACACCACGGTGCTGATGAAGGGGTTGCAGGGGTTACTGGGACAGTACAAGGAGGTGGCGGCGCCTACCTCGGGGGGCGGGGTTTACTAACCCCTGTAGCCGCTGCCGAGCCCGCGAGGCTGCGATCGGTCGCGTAGCGGCCGCAAGGGGCCAACGCGGTTATCCAGACCCAAAGCAATCACAGGTTTTGCGCCTGCTACGCAGTCGATCGCAGCCTCGCAGGCTCGGCAGCGGCTACGGGCCTCAGCCCTGACGCGCCGCCAGACGCCAGACCCGGGCGATATCCGCGGCCCTGTCCCGCAGCAAGCGTGGCGCTTCGGCGCAGGCCTGTTCCAGGGTCATGGGGCCGGCGGCCAGGGCAAAGGCCGCATCCACGCCGTACTCATACATCTGCTCGTAGCCTTCGCCCAGAGTCCCGGCGATCACGATCACCGGCACATTGTGCTGCTTGGCGATACGCGCCACGCCAAAGGGGGTCTTGCCGCGCAGGGTCTGGGCGTCGAAGCGACCTTCGCCGGTAATCACCAGGTCCGCGCCCTGCACGGCCTCGGCCAGCCCCACCAGCTCCGCCACCACTTCCACCCCCGGACGAAACCGCGCGCCGAGGAACGCCTTGGCGGCGAACCCCAGGCCGCCGGCGGCGCCGCTGCCCGACTCGTCGCGCACATCCTTGCCCAGCACACGCGCGGCCTGGTCGGCGAACTGGCCGAGGGCGCGGTCCAGCTGTTCGACCTGCTGTGGCGACGCACCCTTTTGCGGGCCGAAAATCGCCGAGGCGCCGTGGGGGCCGCACAGCGGGTTGTCGACGTCGGCGGCGATCTCGAAACGCACCTCGGCCAGCCGTGGGTCAAGGTGGCTCAGGTCGACCCGCGCCACTCGCGCCAGGGCCAGGCCGCCCAGAGGCAGAGCCTGGCCATCGCCATCCAGCAGGCGCACACCCAGTGCCTGCAAGGCACCGCTGCCGGCGTCGTTGGTGGCGCTGCCGCCGATGGCCAGGATCACCCGCCGCGCGCCGGCATCCAGGGCCGCGCGGATCAACTCGCCGGTGCCGAAGGTGCTGCTGGTGCAGGCATCGCGCTGGCCCGGCGGCACCAGTTGCAGGCCACTGGCCTCGGCCATTTCGATGATCGCGGTCTGGCTCTGCGGCAGCCAGCCCCAGCGCGCGTCCACCGGTGCCCCCAGCGGCCCCTGGACCCGGGTGGTACGCAACTGGCCCTCGCAGGCATCGAGGATCGATTCCACGGTGCCCTCGCCGCCGTCCGCCATCGGACGCTGGATCAGCTGCGCGTGCGGCCACACCCGCGCCAGCCCGTCGGCGATGGCGCTGGCCACGCCAGAGGCACTCAGGCTGTCCTTGAAGGAGTCGGGGGCGATGATGATTTTCATGGGCTATCTCCGGTTCTTATGGCGCCCATGCTGCCAGTTGGCTACGACCTTGACCCCGGTCGGCTGCACAAGTGTGGGGCGGCTTTATTGTTCATTTCTACAAGCTAGTCCAGCCCATGGAGCCCGATGTAGCCGCTGGCGCAGCCTGCGCTCGGTCTGGGCGGCATTCCGACGTAGCGGCCGTAAAACCGGGTAACGCGGTGGGTCGGGTTGATTGCATGCGCCGACTTCGCAGCCGATCGCTGCCTCGCAAGCTCGGCAGCGGCTACAGGTACTGCGGGGGATTACTCGCTGCTCTGCGGCAACAACTGCACCCCCAGGTACAGCGCCAGCATGCCGTCGAGCTTGAGCGGGTCGACGCCGCTGAGTTCGGCGATGCGCTCCATGCGGTAGCGCAGGCTGTTGCGGTGGATGCCCAGGGCGTCGGCGCAGGCCTGGCTCTGGCCGTCGTGGTCGCACCAGCTGCGCAGGGTCGCCAGCAGCTGGCCATTGCTGTCCTTGGCGATGACCTTGCGCAAGGGGCTGAGCAACTCGTCCAGGGCATCGTCATTGCGGTGGCGCCAAAGCATCACCGGCAGACGGAAGCGATTGAGGGTCAGCAAGCGCGAATGGGGCAGCACGTCGCGGCCATAGGCGAGCAAGTCGCCGACCCGCCGGTAGCAGCGGCGCAGCCCCGCCAGCCCGTCGGCCTGGCCGCCCACGGCGATGCGCAGGATGTTCCAGCCCAGGCTGTCGAGCTTTTCCAGCAGCCGCGGGTTGTCGACGCTCAGGGTCGCCGGCCGGCACCACAGCAACGAGGACTTGGCCGAGCTGACGCACCAGCTGTCCGGGTAACGCGACATCAGCCAGGCGCTCAGGGCCTCGACGGTCTGCCCCGCCCCTTGCTCCGGACCCAGCTCGAACAGGTAAGGCGTGCGCGGCAGCTGCGGCTTGAGCCCCATCTGTTGCGCCTCGTCCATCAGCCGCGGCGAATCCCCGCTGTCGCTGAGCAGCAGCGCCAGCAAGTCGTCGCAACGCTGGCGGCGCCATTGCTGTTCGGCCTGCTGGTGACGCTGGCCCACCAGCATCTCGGCGGTCATGCGCACCAGCTCGGCATAGGTGCGCAACAGTTCCGGCTCGCCGGTGATACCCAGCACGCCGATCAACCGCTGGTCGTGCAGCAACGGCAGGTTGATCCCCGGTTGCACGCCCTTGAGGTGCTTGGCGGTCTGCGCGTCGATCTCCACCACCCGGCCGTTGGCCAGCACCAGCTGTGCGCCTTCGTGACGGGTGTTGATGCGCTCGGGCTCGCCGCTGCCAAGGATCAGGCCCTGGCTGTCCATGACGTTGACGTTGTAGGGCAGGATGGCCATCGTCCGGTCGACGATATCCTGCGCCAGGTCGTGATCCAGTTCGAACATAGCGGCGTGATCCTAGGCTCTCTACGAAAAGTGGCTGCACGCTGGGCGCCTTCGGCGCTACGCGGGCCATGCTGCGTTAAAAACAGGCTCGGGTGCGATGGCGCAGGCTTGTTCACCGGCACAGGGGATGCCGGCAAACCCTGTGCGCCGGCACAAAGACAGCAGCCCATGGGGTGACCGAGACTCTCGGGGCGATCAACGTTAACCTCGCATCGCAAAAAATCATAATAAAGAGAGACACGCCATGTCACAGAGCGCCGCTGCCACCCTGGCCACCGATGACGATAAAAATGCCGTCTACAAGCGCATCACCCTGCGCCTGATCCCCTTCATCTTCATCTGCTACCTGTTCAACTACCTCGACCGGGTGAACGTCGGCTTTGCCAAGCTGCAGATGCTCGATGCCCTGAAATTCAGCGAAACCGTCTACGGCCTCGGTGCCGGGATCTTCTTCATCGGCTACGTGCTGTGCGGCGTGCCGAGCAACCTGGCGCTGAACAAGTTCGGCCCGCGGCGCTGGATCGCGCTGATGATGATCACCTGGGGCACACTGTCGACCTGCCTGCTGTTCGTCACCACCCCGACCCAGTTCTACACCCTGCGCCTGTTCACCGGCGCCGCCGAGGCCGGCTTCTTCCCCGGCGTGGTGCTGTACCTCTCGCAGTGGTTCCCGAGCTTCCGCCGCGGCCGCATCATGGCCCTGTTCATGTCGGCGATCCCGGTGTCCGGCCTGCTCGGCAGCCCGTTCTCCGGCTGGATCCTCAACCACTTCGCCGCGGGCCAGGGCGGCATGGCCGGCTGGCAGTGGATGTTCCTGCTGCAGGGCATCCCTACCGTGATCCTCGGCGCCCTGGCGTACTTCCTGCTCAATGACAATTTCGCCCACGCCAAGTGGCTGAGCCCGCAGGAACGCGCGCTGCTGGAAGCCGACCAGGCCGAAGACGCCGCGCGCAAGCCGCGGACCACCGGCGACTCCCTGGCGGCGGTGTTCAAGAACCCGGCCATCTGGGCCTTCGGCCTGATCTACTTCTGCATCCAGAGCGGCGTGTACGCCATCAACTTCTGGCTGCCGTCGATCATCAAGAACCTCGGTTTCAGCGACAACCTGGTGATCGGCTGGCTCAGCGCCATTCCGTATCTGCTGGCAGCGCTGTTCATGCTGATGGTCGGTCGCTCGGCCGACCTGCGCCAGGAACGCCGCTGGCACCTGGTGGTACCTATGCTGATGGGCGCCATCGGCTTGCTGATCGCGGTCAACTTCGCCGCCAACCCGACCATCGCCATCCTCGGCCTGACCCTCGCCACCATGGGCGCCCTCACCGGCCTGCCGATGTTCTGGCCGGTGCCGACCGCGCTGCTGAGCGCCGGCGCCGCCGCGGGTGGCCTGGCGCTGATCAACTCCATGGGCCAGATGGCCGGTTTCCTCAGCCCCTACATCGTCGGCTGGGTCAAAGACAGCACCGGCTCCACCGATGCCGCGCTGTACCTGCTGGCCGGTGTCATCGTCGCCGGCAGCCTGCTGGCCCTGCGCATGACCCGCGCGCTGAAACGCTGAATCACGCCTCCGAGCCTGCCACCGGGCCTGCCCTCTGGCGGGCCCGGCTTCCCGGGACAAACCGCGGTTTGTCACCGCCTCGCTACAAAAAGCAACAGCCCACCCGAGCACACCCGTGGTATATCGGACAGACGTCCGGCCGCGGCAATTTTCCATTGGCTGGATCGATTGATGACTCCCTCGCAGACCTTACCGAAGGAAGACCCACACGATCATGACCGCGCCCATCTCCCTCGCCCGCCTGAGCGACATCCAAGCCCTCGAACAACAGCAGCCCCTGGCCCAGCGCAATCTTCCCGCCAGCACCTATGAACTGTTGCAACGCTCGGCCAGCCGTTTCGGCGAGCGCACCGCCCTGACCTTCCTGCCCCAGGGCAGCATCCAGGACCAGCCCTGGAACATCAGCTACGCCGAATTGTTCGCCCAGGTCACCCGCACCGCCAACGCCCTGCACCGGCTGGGCATCCGCCCGGGCAAGGCGGTGTCCTTCCTGCTACCCAACCTGCCACAGACCCATTACGTGATCTGGGGCGGCGAGGCCGCCGGAATCGTCAACGCCATCAACCCGCTGCTGGAGCCGGAACACATCGCCGAACTGGTCCGCGCCTCGCGCACCACGGTGCTGGTGACCCTGGCGCCCTTCCCCGGCACCGACCTCTGGCAGAAGGTCGCCAACCTGCGCGAGCGCCTGCCGGAGCTGGAGGCCATCGTCACCATCGACCTGGCCAATCTGCTGCCCGAGCCGCAACGCAGGGCGATCAAGAGCCAGCGCCCGGCGATGCCCGAGGGCGTGCTGGACTTCGACACCCTGCTCGCCGCCTGCCCCGCCGACCATCTGGAAAGCGGCCGGGTGATCCAGCCGGACGACATCGCCTCGTACTTCCACACCGGCGGGACCACCGGCACGCCGAAACTGGCGCCCCACAGCCACCTCAATGAAGTGGCGATGGCCGAGATCATCGGCCTGCACGGCGACTACGACAGCGACGATGTGCTGCTCTGCGGACTGCCGCTGTTCCATGTCAACGGGGTGATGGTCACCGGCCTGTCCGCCTTCCACCGGGGCGCCCGGGTGCTGCTGGCCGGCCCCCAGGGCTATCGCAACCCGACGCTGATCAAGGATTTCTGGCACCTGGTGGAGCGTTATCGGGTCAGCTGTTTCAGCGGCGTGCCGACTATCTATGCCGCCTTGCTGCAGGTGCCCAACGACGGCATCGACGTTTCCAGCCTGCGCTTTGCCGTGTGTGGCGCCGCGCCCATGCCGGTGGAACTGATCCGCCAGTTCGAAGCGCGCTCGGGGCTGAAAATCATCGAGGGCTATGGCCTCACCGAAGGGACCTGCGCCACCAGCTGCAACCCCCAGGACGGCGAACGCCGCCCCGGCTCCATCGGTCTGCGCCTGCCGTATTGCGAGGTCAAGATCGCCGTGCTCGACAGCGACGGCCATTACCTGCGCGACGCCGCCACCGACGAGCCCGGCAATGTCTGCCTGCGCGGGCCGACGGTGTTCAAGGGTTATCTGCAGGCCGACAAGAACCAGGGCCTGTGGCTCGACGGCGGCTGGTTCAACACCGGCGACCTGGGGCGCATCGACCGGGACGGCTACATCTGGCTCACCGGGCGCAGCAAGGACCTGATCATCCGCGGCGGCCACAACATCGACCCGCAGATGATCGAAGAAGCCCTGCACCGCCACCCGGCCGTGGCCATGGCCGCGGCGGTGGGCAAGCCGGACATCAAGGCCGGCGAGCTGCCGGTGGTGTACGTCCAGCTCAAGGCCGGCGCCAGCGCCGATCCGGCCGAACTGCTGGAGCACGCTGCGCGGCATATCCATGAACGGGCCGCGCTGCCCAAGGACGTCTGGCTGCTCGAGCAGATCCCCCTGACGGCCGTGGGCAAGACCTTCAAGCCGGCCCTGCGCCTGGACGCCATTCGCCGGGTGTTCGAGGACGAGGTGCGCCAGGTTGCCGATGGCATCCGCGTCGAAGCCGTCAGCGACGAGCGCCACGGACAACGGGTGGATGTCCATGTGCCTGGCCTGGACGCGACCCGCCGCGCGGCCCTGGACCAGCGCCTGAGCGGTTACGCGGTGCGCTACCAGTTGCATTCGGCCTGAGTCGCCGGCGGCCCCGGCAATCGGGGTCGCCACGCTGCAAGGCGTTCACCAGTAGCCGCTGCCGCAGGCTGTGATCGAGGCCGCAGGACTCGCCATCAGCCATGGCGCGGTCTGTCAGCCAAATGGCTTCTCCCCAGTCACGCCCATGTTTCAAACCGGCGCGGCCATATTTCAAGCCGGCGCGCCGCCATCCGCCTCATAGCGATACCCCGGATGCAGATCGGCGCCCGCCGGCGCATCCAGCTCCAGCACCAGGCCACCCGATATCTGCACGAAGATCTGCCAGGTGCCGTCCTGCGGTACCTGCGCCACCTGATGCGCCAGGCCGCTGGCCTGGACCCGCTGCAACACCACTGCGGCATCCTCCTCGGTCCTGAAGGCGATATGGCTGAGCGCTGTCTCGGCGAAGGTCGGCTGCTCGATCACATGCACCAGCGCCTGCCTGTCCTGGTACAGCCAGCGCCCGGGAAAGGGAAACGGCGGGCGCCGTCCGGCCTGCAGCCCGAGCAAGGCCTGGAAGGCCTGCTGCAAGGCGTCGCCTTCGGCGGTGTTGAACGCCAGATGATCGAAATGCCAGGTCATGACGCACCTCCGCCGTCGATGACAGCGGTGCGATCCGGCAAGAACGTACTGAGCGGTTTCATGAGTTCACCTTGTGCGATGGAAGTGACTGCATATTCACAGCTTGATAACCGAGGAAAAATCCCGGTAAAACGCAAGGATCTTTAAAGGATTTTTAGCAATGAGCTCGATTCTCGACCTTGAAGTCTTCGTCCGCACTGCCGACTCCGGCAGCATTTCCGCCGCCGCCCGCAGCCTGGAGTTGACCCCCGCCGCCGCCAGCATCGCCCTCAAGCGCCTGGAAACCCGCCTGGGCATGCGCCTGCTGGCGCGCTCGACCCGCAGCATGCGCCTCACCGAAGAAGGCCGGCGCTACCTGGACAGTGTGCGCGTGGCACTGGCGGCCCTGGCGGAGGGCGAACAGGCCCTGAAGCAGCAGAGCCAGGGCCTCAGCGGTGTGCTGCAACTGGCGGCGCCATCGGACTTCGGGCGCAACCTGTTGCTGCCCTGGCTGGACGATTTCAAGCGCGAGCACCCGCATATCCGCCTGCAATTGTTGCTCAACGACCGCCACAGCGACCTGTTCCGCGAGACCGTCGACGTCGCCCTGCGCTTCGGCGTGCCCGGCGACTCCAGCCTGGTGGCCCTGCCGATCCTGCCCCGGCATCACCGGCTGGCCTGCGCCAGCCCCGACTACCTGGCGCGCCACGGCACCCCGCAGACTCCCGCCGAGCTGAGCGAGCACAGCGCCCTGATCTATCTGCGCAACGGCCGTCCCTACAACAGCTGGCATTTCAGCCGCGACGGCGAGGTGCAGGAAGTCCAGGTGCGCGGCGACTACCTCAGCGACGACGGCGAAGTGGCGCGGCGCTGGGCCCTGGCCGGCCATGGCATCGCCTACAAGGCCTGGCTCGACGTGGCCAGCGACATCCGCGCCGGGCGCCTGATGCCCCTGCTCGGCGACTGGCAGGGCGAAAGCGTGCCGCTCAACCTGCTGTGCCCGCACCGTTTGCAGGTCTCGGAACGGGTAAAGGCGCTGCAACGCTTTTTACAGGCCCGCTGCCAACTGCTGGCCGGATAATTCAGATTGCCCCCTGCGCCCGTTCTGGTATTTGATGGGCGTCCCATGACCGGTCGCTGGCCGCTGGCGCGCCGGCCTTACCTCACGCACAAGGATTTCGTACATGAGCTACCGCATCCTCGGCCATTCCGGGCTGCACGTGTCCCCCCTGACCCTCGGCACCATGATGTTCGGCGAACAGACCAGCACCGAGGACTCCCTGCGCATCATCGACAAGGCCTGGGACCAGGGCATCAATTTCATCGACACCGCGGACGTCTACACCGGCGGCCGTTCCGAAGAGATCGTCGGCGAAGCCATCGCCAGCCAGCGTGACCAATGGGTGCTGGCGACCAAGGTCGGCTTCGGCCCCGCCGATGGCGTGCCCAACCGCAGCGGCCTGAGCCGCAAGCACATGTTCAATGGCATCGACGCCAGCCTGACCCGCCTGGGCACCGACTACATCGACATCTACTACCTGCACCGCGAAGACCACAACACACCGCTGGAAGTGACGGTGTCGGCCATCGGCGACCTGCTGCGCCATGGCAAGATCCGCTACTGGGGCCTGTCCAACTACCGCGGCTGGCGCATCGCCGAGGTGATCCGCGTCGCCGACCGGCTCGGCGTCGACCGGCCGGTGATCAGCCAGCCGCTGTACAACATCGTCAACCGCCAGGCCGAGACCGAACAGATCACCGCGGCCCAGGCCTACGGGCTCGGCGTGGTGCCCTACAGCCCGCTGGCCCGTGGCGTGCTCAGCGGCAAGTACGCGCCGGATGTCGCCCCCGACAGCAACAGCCGCGCCGGGCGCCAGGACAAACGCATCCTGGAAACCGAATGGCGCGTCGAGTCGCTGCGCATCGCCCAGCAGATCCAGCAGTACACCCAGGGCCGCGGGGTCGGCATGGTCGAATTCGCCATCGCCTGGGTACTGAACAATGCCGCGGTCAGCTCGGCGATCGTCGGCCCGCGCACCGAGGCACAGTGGGACGCCTACACCCAGGCGCTGGACGTGAAGATCAGCGCCGAGGATGAAGCCTTCATCGATTCGCTGGTCACCCCGGGGCATGCCTCGACCCCGGGCTTCAACGACGTCAGCCACTTCGTCTCCGGACGTACGCCACGCTGATCCCTCCACAGGGGCGACCCCTTCCATGGGCCGCCCACTGTCGCGCTGCCGGTCAGTGGCGGCAAACGGGATATTTTCCCGTAACCGGCGCTAGATCCGAGTAAACGTCTCGCGCCAAACCCTCTATATTCCCCGCAGCTTTTCCCTCCATCCCATTTGCCTGGTTCAGGTCACACGAGGACAGCTTGTCTAAAGGTATTGCTCTATCGGTCTTGGCGTCGGTGCTGTTTGCCGTCATGTATTTCTACACCTCCTTGCTGGCGCCCCTGACCGGGGTGGAGATTTTCGGCTGGCGCATGCTGCTCACCGCGCCGTGCATGACCGTGTTCATGCTGCTGAGCGGCGAATGGCGGCATGTCGGGGCCATCCTCAAGAGACTGCTGGGCCAACCGCTTCTGCTGCTGGCGCTGCCGCTGTCCGCGGCGCTGCTCGGGGTGCAGCTGTGGCTGTTCATGTGGGCGCCGTTGAATGGCTACAGCCTGGATGTGTCGCTGGGGTATTTTCTGCTGCCGCTGACCATGGTCCTGACCGGGCGCATCGTCTACGGCGAACAGCTGTCGCGGCTGCAAAAGATTGCCGCCGGCCTGGCGACCCTGGGGGTGCTCAACGAGCTGTATCAGGTGGGCAGTTTTTCCTGGGCGACCTTGTTGGTGGCCATCGGATATCCCGTCTATTTCGTGCTGCGCAAACGCCTGGCCGCCGACAACCTGGGCGGCCTGTGGCTCGACATGGCCCTGCTGCTGCCGATCGCGCTCTGGTTCGTGCAAGGCGGCGAGCAGGGGTTTGCCGTGGTCGATCAACACCCCTGGCTGTACCTGCTGATTCCGTTGCTGGGGTTGATCAGCGCCTCGGCGCTGGTGGCCTATATCATCGCCAGCCGCCTGCTGCCCTTCAGTCTGTTCGGCTTGTTGAGCTATGTCGAACCGGTGTTGCTGCTGGCCGTGGCCCTGCTGCTGGGAGAAAGCATCCAGGCCGGGGAATGGCTGACCTACCTGCCGATCTGGCTGGCGGTGCTGGTGCTGGTGTACGAGGGGTTCAAGCATCTGCTGCGCCAGCGCAGAAGCTGAAACTGTAGCCGCTGCCGCAGGCTGCGATCGGCCGCGACAGGAGACGCGACCTCCCTGACAGACCGCATCAAGGCTGATGGCGAGTCCTGTGGCCTCGTTCGCAGCCTGCGGCAGCGGCTACGGGTCCGCGTGGGGCTCAGGGTTTGATCTGCTTCAGCTCGTTGAGCAGGGCCAGCAGGGCCTGCATCTTCTCTTCGCCGAACTGCTGCTGGATGCGTTGGTAGTTGATTTCCATGTCGCCGCTCATGGACTCGAAACAGGCCTCGCCCTTTTCCGTCAAGGTGATGAACAGGCGGCGCTGGTCCTCGGGGGACTTGCGCCGGCTGACATATTCGTCGCGTTCCAGGCGGGTCAGCACGCCGGTCATGCTCGGCGGCAGGATGCAGGCCATTTTCGCCAACTGATGGCTTTCCAGCTCTCCGTTCTGGCGCAGGATGCGGATCACCCGCCACTGCTGCTCAGTCAGGTCGTGCTGGTTGAGGGACGGGCGAAAGAATGCCATGGCCGCTTCGCGGGCCTGAAGCAGGGTCAATGTCAGGGAAGGTCTTGGGTTGGTCATGTGCGGGTCGTTCACAGGGCTGGATGGCGACGCTCGGCGTCACGAAGGCCGAACATTAACACATTCACAATTGCCAACCGACAGGCAAAACAAAGCCCGGTCGAGAATTCCCCGACCGGGCTTCATCGTCAGGCAGGCTGCGGCTTAGTCGGTGGACAGCACACCACGACGGACCTGGTCGCGTTCGATCGATTCGAACAGTGCCTTGAAGTTGCCTTCGCCGAAACCATCGTCGCCTTTACGCTGGATGAATTCGAAGAACACCGGGCCCATCAGGGTTTCCGAGAAGATCTGCAGCAGCAGGCGCTTGTCGCCCTCTTCCGAGGAACCGTCCAGCAGAATGCCCCGCGACTGCAGCTCCTTCACCGGCTCGCCGTGGTTCGGCAGGCGGCCCTCGAGCATTTCGTAGTAGGTATCCGGCGGCGCGGTCATGAAGCGCATGCCGATCTTCTTCAACTGGTCCCAGGTCTTGACCAGGTCGTCGGTGAGGAAGGCCACGTGCTGGATGCCCTCGCCGTTGAACTGCATCAGGAACTCTTCGATCTGCCCGGCGCCCTTGGACGACTCTTCGTTCAGCGGGATGCGGATCATGCCATCGGGCGCGGTCATGGCCTTGGAGGTCAGGCCGGTGTATTCGCCCTTGATGTCGAAGTAACGGATCTCGCGGAAGTTGAACAGCTTCTCGTAGAAGCCGGCCCAGTAGGCCATGCGCCCGCGATACACGTTGTGGGTCAGGTGGTCGATGATCTTCAGGCCAGCGCCTTGCGGATGACGGTCGACGCCTTCGAGATAGACGAAGTCGATGTCATAGATCGAGCTGCCTTCGCCGAAGCGGTCGATCAGGTACAGCGGCGCGCCGCCGATGCCTTTGATTGCCGGCAGATTCAGTTCCATCGGGCCGGTTTCGATGTGGATCGGCTGGGCACCCAGTTCCAGGGCACGCTTGTAGGCCTTTTGCGAATCCTTGACGCGGAACGCCATGCCACACACGGACGGACCGTGCTCGGCGGCGAAGTACGAGGCGACGCTGTGGGGCTCGTTGTTGAGGATCAGGTTGATCGCACCCTGGCGATACAGGTGCACGTCTTTGGACCTATGGGTCGCGACCTTGGTGAAACCCATGATCTCGAAGATCGGCTCGAGGGTGTTGGGGGTAGGCGATGCGAACTCGATGAATTCAAAGCCCATCAGGCCCATCGGGTTTTCGAAGATATCTGCCATGGTTGGCGCCTCATCATGCTTTTAGAAATTAACGGATCGTTAGTTGCTAGCAATGCTGAGGCAGGCAGGTGGCGCGCAAGAGATGCCCCGCACGCTGCGCGCGAGGAAATCACCGTAAATCAGTTGAAACCCGAGAATCTTCATGTCGACCCTGTCTTACCGGCTGGAGGGCGAGGCTTCTGCTGCCAGAAGACTTTATTATTGTATGCGTAACCAGATTCTACACAGCGTAAAACTATTTGTCCGCACTCTCTATAAAATCCGCTTTTTTTCCAGGCTCGCAAGGGGTTTGTTGCACTGGTAAATGCCCCACAGGATCAGCCCGCCACCCAGGCAAATGGCCAGGCTCAGGCGTTCGTCCAGCAGCAGCGCGCCGAGGATCACCGCGGTCAGCGGATTGAGCGCGATAAACACTCCCGAGCGGGTCGCGCCGATCTTGCGCAGGCCGTCGTAATACCAGATATACGCCAGGGCCGAGCCCAGCACGCCGAGGTATAGCAGGCTCAGGCCCTGCTCCAGGGTCAGGCTCGCCAGCGCCTCGAGGCGCACCTCACCGCGCAGGGCCGCGGTGCTCCAGAGCATTGCCGTGCCCAGCAGGATCGAATAGGTCACGGTCTGCAACGGGCCCAGGGTCCGGTTCAGATTGCGCGAAAACAACGAATAGACGCCCCAGCCCAGCACACAGCCGAAAATCAGCAGGTCCCCGCGCCAACTGCCTGTTCCACTGGACAAGGCCCCCGGGTCGCGGCTGAGGATCACCGCCCCCGCTCCCCCCAGGCACAAGGCAATGCCGAACAGCTTGGCGCCACTCAAGCGCTCCTTGAACAGCGCCCAGGACGCCAGGGCGATCACCGCCGGATTGAGGGCGACGATCAACGAAGCACGCGACGCGTTGATCGACTGCAGGCCCTCGAAGAAACACAGGTTGTAGAAAAAAATCCCGAAAAACCCCAGCACCGCCAGCTGGGCGAACTGCGCCAGGCTCGGGCGCACCAGGGCAATCCGGGCGATAGCCATGAACAGCAGCAAGGCCAGGCTGGCCAGGAGAAAACGCAGGCTGGCGGCCAGCAAAGGCTCCAGGGTGCCCGCCAGCAGGCGCCCGGCGACAAAGGTGCCGCCCCAGATCATGGTGACCGCCGCCAGCTTGCAATACACCGGCAGATCGGAAGACCCGGCACAGGTTTGATCGACAGTTTTCATAAGACCCCGAGGCGCGGATAAAGGAAGGTTCGGGTATTCTTCGACTAATGCCCGATCATCGTAAAATGAGCTTTTACTCATGACCCTGAGCCAACTGCAGATCTTCTCCCTGGTGGCCGAGCTGCGCGGTTTCACCAGCGCCGCCAGCCGGCTGGGCATCAGCCAGTCGGCGGTATCCCACGCGCTCAAGTCCCTGGAGCAGGAACTGGGGGTCGAGCTGATTCGGCGACATCAGTCGCTGGTGGAACTCACCGATATCGGCCAGCAATTGTTGCTGCGAGCCCGCGCCATCCTCGGCCTGGTCGCCACCATGGAACAGGAAGCCGCCGATGCCCGCGGCATGAAACGCGGCACCTTGCGCATCGGCTCGTTCGGCCCGACCTCGTCGATGAGGCTGCTTCCGGCGATCCTCCAGCGTTACCGCGAGGCCCATCCCGGTATCGAAGTGCACATCTACGAGGGGCCCGACCGCCAGGTGCTGCAATGGCTGGAGGAACGGCGCATCGATGTCGGCTTCGTGGTGCTGCCCCAGGAGCGCTTCGACTGCTTCGCCCTGGTGGAAGACCAGATGGTGGCGCTGATCCCCAGCCAACATGGGCTGGCCGCCAAGGACTCGGTGAGCCTTGCCGAGCTGTGCGACGACCCGTTCATCCTCACCGAGGCCGGTTCCGCCGAGCTGGTTTCCCGGCTGTTCCTCGCGGCCAGGCTCAGCCCCAACATCCGCTATCGCAGCTCGCAACTGCTCAGCACCCTGGAGACCGTGGCCCGCGGCGATGCCCTGACCCTGGTCGCCCAGTTGTCGCTGCCCGAGGCCAGCGACCCGCGTTACCAGGTCAAGACGCTGTCACCTCCCGCCCGGCGCCAGGTAGGACTGGCGGTGCTGGACCGGCGGCAGGCGTCGCCAGCGACCCTGGCCTTTATCGAGCAAGCGCGGAGTCTGTATCGACATGACTGAGCGCAACCCGGGGCCACCGGCTATCATGCCCATGGACCGGATGCCGCCGTACCGTCCACCGGCTTTTGAGCGTTTTCTGGCTTCCATTTCGCCACAGGTTTTTCCTCCATGCCATTGACCGCCAAAGGCTCATTGAAACGCACCACCCGCAACCTATGGACCCTGCTGATCGGCTTGCTGCCGGTAGCGCTGGGCGTGGTCATCCTCTATATGCAGGCCGAGCGCGCGCTGATCCACAGCAGCCAGCAGACCGCCGAGGAAGCGATCCGCCAGTTCGACCTGATGCTCGACAACACCGACATCGCCGCCCGGGCGCTGATGGCGCAAGTCGGTCAACCCTGCGACGACTTCAGGCAACTGGCCCTGCGCGAACAGGTGACTCGCCGCCCGTTCGTACGCTCGACCAATCTGGTGTGGCGCAATGACAATTACTGCAGCTCGCTGCTCGGCCCGTCCTCGTTCGAGCTGGACCCGGCCGACTATGTCGACGGCAAGCTGTGGTTGATGGACGGCAACCCGGTCACGCCCAATACCGCGCTGCTGGTCTATCGCCTGCAAGAGGGTGAACGCGCGGTCCTGGCCACCATCGACGGTTATCACCTGAGCAACGCCTTGCACCTGATCAGTCGCTTTGCCGAGCTGCAACTGCAAGTCGGCCCCTACTGGCTGGCCGACGATGGCCAGGTCCATGAATCCGTCGCGCCGCCCCCCCCGGTAGCCCCTTATCGGATGGCCTCTTCGCGCTACCCCTACAGCGTCAACGCGGGCTTCCCCGAGGGCGATATCTGGCTCCACATGAAGTCCCAGTACCCTGCCCTGTTCAGCCTGCTGATCTTCTTCGGGGTGCTGGCGGCGGTCCTTGGCCACTGGTTGCAAAAGCGCTCGTCGTCACCCAGCCATGAACTGCAACGCGCCCTGGAAGCAGCCGAGTTCATCCCGTACTTCCAGCCCGTGGTGCGTGGCGACACCAAGCAGTGGGCCGGCATCGAAGTGCTGATGCGCTGGAAACACCCCCGCGAAGGCCTGGTGCGTCCAGACCTGTTCATTCCCTTCGCCGAGCATTCCGGCCTGATCGTGCCCATGACCCGTTCGCTGATGCAGCAGACCGCCCTGCTGCTGGCACCCCATGCCCATACCTTCATCGACGACTTTCATATCGGCATCAATATCACCGCCAGCCATTGCCAGGACCTGGAGTTGCTGGAGGATTGCCGGGAGTTTCTCGGCCTGTTCCCGCCGGGCAAGGTGCGCCTGGTCCTGGAGCTGACCGAACGCGAACTGGTGGAACCGACCGCGATCACCCACAGCCTGTTCGAGGAACTGCACAAGTTGGGGGTGATGATCGCCATCGACGACTTCGGCACCGGCCATTCAAGCCTGGGTTACTTGCGCAAGTTCAATGTCGACTATCTGAAGATCGACCAGAGCTTCGTGGCCATGATTGGGGTCGATGCCCTGTCCCGCCACATACTCGACAGCATCATCGAACTCTCGGGCAAACTCGAACTGGGGATAGTCGCCGAGGGTGTGGAAACAGCGGAACAACAGGACTATCTGGCCGCCCATGGGGTCGACTTCCTGCAGGGCTACTTATTCGGCAGACCGATGCCCGGGGAAGAATTCCTACAAGCACTGGCGCGGCCATTTTTGATGAAAATTTATTGAACTCGGCAATTGTTTCACGCACCAATTTGAATCAGAAGATGACAAATTGCGTGCATCAACAACGCCATGATTTACTTGCGCCAGATTAACTACTACAATTTTTCTAGCCTGTACAAGATTCGCAGGTGGGCCATTATAATCGAGTCGTTCTAAGGCTCTTGGCTTATAGCTTTGTTTGCGGTTGGTATCAGCCAAATACACTATTGGAGTAAAAATATTGTCCAGACTCGCTGAATTTCGTGCAGCAGAAAAGGCCCTTCAAGAACAGCTCGCCCAGCTGGAATCCCTGAAGAACGACGCCGGACTCAAGAAAGAAATCGAGTTCGAGGAAAAGCTCCAGGGCCTGATGAAGACCTACGGCAAAAGCCTGCGCGACATTATCGCCATTCTCGATCCTCATCCGGGCAAATCCGCTCTGCCGCTCTCGGGCGCGCCGAAAACCCGTCGTGCACGCGTGGTCAAGGTTTATCAGAACCCGCACACCGGCGAGTTGATCGAAACCAAGGGCGGCAATCATCGCGGCCTTAAAGCCTGGAAAGAACAGTACGGCGCTGCCACTGTAGATTCCTGGCTACGCAGTTAAGTAACCGATGTATATAAAAGACCCTGCCTATGCAGGGTCTTTACCTTTAAACGAAGGCTGTTTTTTTCGAAATCGAATAAGTTGCAGCCCATAGCAATAAACACCCAGCCGGAACTGCAGCTGCGCCCCCAATCCCCTGCTCGATCCTACAACTTTGTACTTAGTTCAAAGGTGCGAACCGCGCCGGCCGACGCAGCACAATCGTTCCGGTTAAAGTTTCAGGCTACTTCGCACCCCGCGGATTTCCTCCTGACTTTCGGCATAAACCGCAGCCTGCCCGGCATAAGACAATACATAGGCCTTATCGCCATCGACAGCCGCCACCAGTGTTTGCGACAATACATGGCGGCCGTTTTCGGTAATGGTGCAAGTGGTTTCCAGCGCCGCCAGGCGACTCAATGTCGTGTCATGAATGCGCGTGCACACACTTTGATAACCGCCGCGCCCGAAGTCCTTCTGCACCGACTTGCGCATCTCCAGCAAGACCGCCTGCAAATTGACCTGATGCCCGCTTTCAACTTGAGTCATGGTCAACTCCATGACCATCAGCGGTGTACCGCCGGCATCGTTCTTCACCGCGCGCTGGCGGAATACCTTGGCCGGTTGTTCTTGCGCCTGTGGCAACTCTTCGATCTGCCAGCCGCTGGGCCAGGTGATCACCGGGTCCGCCGCCTCGGCCAGGGCCGGAAGCAGAAGCCAGGGGGCAAGCAGGCACAGGGTTTTGAACGATAGGCACATGGTCATGAACACATAAGGGACAGGCCCTGAAGTCTGAGGCTGGCAGGAGTATCGAGCAACAGATTCGTAGCTTTGTGTTTGGTGCGCCCTGCCGCTCTTGCGTATCATTGCCCGACCGCAAGGACGCCCGAAGCCCTGCAAGCCAAGGGACTGCTCGTCAGCGCGAGCGCCGTTTGCCCCACTTCTTTTCCGGAGGGCCCATGAGCCTGCACGAACTCAATACTTTCCCCGGCGTGACTGCCCAGCCTGACACCGCCACCGCCAACTTCGTGTTCAACCACACCATGTTGCGGGTCAAGGACATCACCAAGTCTCTGGACTTCTACACCCGCGTCCTGGGTTTCTCGCTGGTGGAAAAACGCGACTTCCCCGAAGCCGAATTCAGCCTGTACTTCCTCGCCCTGGTGGACAAGGCGCAGATCCCTGCCGACGCTGCGGCCCGTACCGAGTGGATGAAATCTATCCCCGGCATCCTCGAGCTGACCCACAACCACGGCACCGAGAACGACGCGGCTTTCGCCTACCACAACGGCAACACCGACCCGCGAGGCTTTGGCCATATCTGCATTTCGGTGCCGGATATCGTTGCCGCCTGCGAACGCTTCGAAGCCCTGGGCTGCGATTTCCAGAAGCGCCTGAACGACGGCCGCATGAAGAGCCTGGCCTTTATCAAGGACCCGGACGGCTACTGGGTTGAAATCATCCAGCCAGCGCCGCTGTAACCCACCTGTATTGCCCGCGATAGGCACAACGCGGTTTGCCTGACTCACCGCGTCATCGTTGATCGCGAGCAAGCTTCGCTCCTACAGAAGCGACGGGTACCAACAAAAAACCCCATGAGCCAAGGCTCATGGGGTTTTGTTTTTTCCGCTGCCGACTCAGGCCGGCGCGGAAGTGCGGATCAGGTGATCGAAGGCACTCAGCGAGGCCTTGGCGCCCTCGCCTACCGCGATCACGATCTGCTTGTACGGCACGGTGGTCACGTCACCGGCGGCAAACACGCCGGGCAGCGAAGTCTCGCCACGGGCATCGACAATGATCTCGCCACGGGGCGACAGCTCGACGGTGCCCTTGAGCCAGTCGGTGTTCGGCAGCAGACCGATCTGCACGAAGATCCCTTCCAGGTCGACGGTGTTGAACTCGCCCGAATCGCGGTCCTTGTACACCAGGCCGGTGACCTTCTGGCCGTCACCCTTGACTTCGCTGGTCAGCGCGCTGGTGATCACCTTGACGTTCGCCAGGCTATACAGCTTGCGTTGCAGCACGGCGTCGGCGCGCAGTTTGCTGTCGAACTCCAGCAGGGTCACGTGGCTGACGATACCCGCCAGGTCGATGGCCGCTTCGACGCCGGAGTTGCCGCCACCGATCACCGCCACACGCTTGCCCTTGAACAGCGGACCGTCGCAGTGCGGGCAGAAGCACACGCCCTTGGCCTTGTATTCCTGCTCGCCGGGCACACCCATCTCGCGCCAGCGGGCACCGGTGGCCAGGATCAGCGACTTGGCCTTGAGGCTCGCGCCGCTTTCGAAACGCACTTCATGCAGGCCACCGACTTCCTTGGCCGGCACCAGCGCACTGGCGCGCTGCAGGTTCATGATGTCGACGTCGTACTGGCGAACGTGCTCTTCCAGGGCGCTGGCCAGTTTCGGCCCTTCGGTTTCCTGGACCGAGACGAAGTTCTCGATGGCCATGGTGTCCAGCACCTGGCCGCCGAAACGCTCGGCCGCGACACCGGTACGGATGCCTTTGCGGGCCGCGTAGATCGCCGCCGACGCACCGGCCGGGCCACCACCGACCACCAGGACGTCGAAGGCGTCCTTGGCGCTGATTTTTTCCGCCTGTTTCTCGATGGCGCCGGTGTCGAGCTTGCCGAGGATTTCTTCCAGGCCCATGCGGCCCTGGCCGAAGTTCACGCCATTGAGGTAGACACTGGGGACCGCCATGATCTTGCGATCGTTGACTTCGTCCTGGAACAGCGCGCCGTCGATGGCGACGTGGCGGATGTTCGGGTTCAGCACCGCCATCAGGTTCAGCGCCTGGACCACGTCCGGGCAGTTCTGGCAGGACAGCGAGAAGTAAGTCTCGAAGTTGAACTCGCCTTTGAGGGCACGGATCTGTTCGATCACTTCGACACTGGCTTTCGAGGGGTGGCCGCCGACTTGCAGCAAGGCCAGCACCAGGGAAGTGAATTCGTGGCCCATGGGAATGCCGGCGAAACGCAGGCTGATATCGGCGCCCGGGCGATTGATCGAGAACGATGGTTTACGTACATCGTTACCGTTGTCGAGCAAGGTAATCTGGCTGGAAAGACTGGCAACGTCTTTCAGCAATTCGAGCATTTCCTGGGATTTCGCACCGTCGTCGAGAGAGGCAACGATCTCGATCGGCTGGGTGACCCGTTCCAGGTATGACTTCAACTGGGCTTTAAGATTGGCGTCCAACATACGGGCGATTTCCTTTTATTCAGATCGAAAAAAAACGCCCGAGCGAATCTCGCCCGGGCGTTCTTGAGGGCGGTGCAGCTGACTTAGGTGCGGCGGTCCGCCCTGCTGTAGCGAGTCACAGGCTTAGATCTTGCCGACCAGATCCAGGGAAGGAGCCAGGGTGGCCTCGCCTTCTTTCCACTTGGCTGGGCAGACTTCGCCTGGGTGGGCAGCGACGTATTGAGCGGCCTTGATCTTGCGCAGCAGCTCGGAGGCGTCACGGCCGACACCACCGTCGTTGATTTCAACGATCTTGATCTGGCCTTCTGGGTTGATCACGAAGGTGCCACGGTCAGCCAGGCCAGCTTCTTCGATCAGCACGTCGAAGTTGCGGGAGATGGCCAGGGTCGGGTCGCCGATCATGGTGTAGCGGATCTTGCCGATGGCTGGCGAAGTGTTGTGCCAGGCAGCGTGGGCAAAGTGGGTGTCGGTAGAAACGCTGTAGATTTCCACGCCCAGTTTCTGGAATTCGGCGTAGTTGTCTGCCAGGTCTTCCAGCTCGGTTGGGCAAACGAAGGTGAAGTCAGCCGGATAGAAGAACACGACGGACCATTTGCCTTTCAGAGTGGCGTCCGACACTTCGATGAACTCGCCATTTTTGAAAGCGGTTGCTTTGAACGGTTTGACTTGGCTGTTGATGATAGGCATCGGTGATTCTCCATCAGTGGGTAAAAACTTGGGTTGAAAACTTGATGGGGAGAATCCTAACCAATGATCCCAGCCGAGGCTCATTGGCAAAGCTGATGCTGCTGATTAGGTTTGGCTATTAGCGCGCAGTATTAATAGAAGAAATGCGTATTTACTCGCCGACCGGCTTTTCCTGGGTCAGGGCCATGCCGAGAAACGGGCTGGCTTCGACGTAACGCATGGCCGACTTGATGTCCTTCCAGCCGACATAACTCATCAGCGACTTGAGGTCCCAGCCACTGCGATGGGCCCAGGTGGCAAAGCCGCGGCGCAGGGAATGGCTGGTGTATTGCTCGGCGGCGACCCCGGCGCGCTCCAGCGCCTGGCGCAATAACGGAATCACGCTATTGGCATGTAGCCCCTCCTCGCTCAGATGGCCCCAGCGGTCGATGCCACGAAACACCGGGCCGCGCACCAGGGCAGCGGCGTTGATCCATTCGATATAGGCCTGGACCGGGCATAGCCGGCGCAGCGCCGGGGTGTGCCAGGTCTTGCCGAGGTTGTCGCGGTCGCTTTTGCTGCGGGGCAGATACAGGCTGATGCCGGAACCCGCCACCGCCTGCACATGCTCGATCCGTAGTCGGCACAGCTCATCGCTGCGAAAGCCGCGCCAGAACCCCAGAAGAATCAGCGCACTGTCACGCCGCGCGCGCAGCAGGGCCGGCTGATTATTATCGAGCCGGGCCTGGCTGGCTTCCTGCTCCAGCCAGGCGATTACCTGCTCCAGATGCTGCAACTGCAAGGGCTCGGCCTGTTTCTCCTGGGCCGGGTGCAGCGCGCGAATGCCCTTGAACACCTGGCGCACCACCGGCGCCTTGGTCGGGTCGGTAAAACCCTGGCTGTTGTGCCACTGCGCCAGGGCCGAGAGCCGCAGCTTCAGGGTGTTGATCGACAGCTCCCCCGCGTACGCCACCAGATAACGCGCCACGCTGTCGCTGGTCGCCGGCAGAAACCCGCCCCAGGTCGCCTCGAAATGCTCGATGGCCGCCCGGTAGCTGCGCCGGGTGTTGTCGCGGGTCGCGGCGTGCAGGTAACGATCCAGTTCACTCATGGCTTGCTCGACTCGTGTTGCGGTACGGAAATAGCGGATTGAAACAGGGCGATCTTGCTATGACACGGGGTAATACCAGTATATCCCATGTTAATAATTCGAATATTTATCTTTGTTTTCATTGTACAATTACACTTTATACATACCACGTAAAAAAGTACGTAATCGTAGGAGATCCCATGGCTCGTGGCGGCGTTAACAAGGCGGTGGTGCAAATCGCCCGTTCGGCAATCCTCGCCCGCGGCGAACACCCCAGCATCGATGCGGTGCGCATCGAAATGGGCAATACCGGCTCGAAAACCACCATCCACCGCTACCTGAAGGAGCTGGAGCAGAGCGAAGCCCGCCGTGCCGCGCCGCAGGAGGCCCTGGAAGAAGAGCTGACGGAACTGGTCCAGCGCATGGCCCAACGCTTGCGCGAACAGGCTCAGGAGCCCGTGGAGCAGGCACAGGCACAAGTGGAGGAAATGAACCGGGAACTGGCGACGCAGCAGGCCGCGGCCGAGCAGGCACAGGCCCAACTGCGGCAACAACTGCAGACCCAGGCGTCAGCCCTGGCCAGCGAAAGCGCGCTGCTGCAGGAGACCCGCTCCACGCTGCAAAGCGAACAGACGCGCAATGCCGGGCTGAACCAGGCCCTGGCCGACTTCGAGTTACGCCTGAAAGACAAGGACGAGCAGATTCGCTCGCTGGAAGAAAAGCACCTGCATGCCCGGGATGCTCTCGAGCACTACCGCAGCGCGGTCAAGGAGCAGCGCGAACAGGATCAGCGCCGGCATGAAGGCCAGCTGCAACAGGTGCAGCAGGAACTGCGCCAGGCCCAGCAAAGTGCGTTGGTGCGCCAGGATGAGATCACCCAGTTGCACCGCGACAACGAACGCCTGACCAGCGAGCAGCGCACCACCCAGAAAGAATTGCGCCAGGCGCAGGAGCAGGCACAGAAGACTGACAGCAAGCTTGGCCAGTTGATGGAGCAATCCAGCCGCCTGAACAGCGAACACACCCTCCTTCAGGAACGCCTGCGCGTCGCCTTGCTAGAGAGTCATGAGTTCAAGCAGAACCTGGAGCGGCAGCTGCAGGACAATCGACAACTGGAACTGCGCGCCGCCAAGGCCGAGGCCAGCCTGGAGGCCCTGCAACTGGCTGCCGCCGCGAAAGCCGAGGCGGAGCCAGAAACAGAAGAGCAGCGGCCGGAGCCGCCTGAGCAGGCTTAACCGGCGACCGGCGTGCGCATGGTGACGAACTCTTCGGCGGCCGTCGGGTGGACCCCGATGGTTTCGTCGAAGTCACGCTTGGTGGCGCCGGCCTTCAAGGCAATCGCCAGGCCCTGGACGATCTCGCCGGCGTCCGGGCCGACCATATGGCAGCCCAGCACCTTGTCGGTGTCGGCATCCACCACCAGCTTCATCAGCGTGCGCTCCTGGCATTCGGTCAGGGTCAGCTTCATCGGCCGGAAGCGGCTTTCGAAGATCTGCACCTTGTGCCCGGCTTCCCGCGCCTGCTCTTCGGTCAGGCCGACGGTGCCGATATTCGGCAGGCTGAACACCGCGGTCGGGATCATGTTGTAGTCCACCGGACGATACTGCTCCGGCTTGAACAGGCGCCGCGCCACGGCCATGCCTTCGGCCAGGGCCACCGGCGTCAACTGCACACGCCCGATCACGTCGCCAATCGCCAGGATCGACGGCTCGGCGCTCTGGTACTGCTCATCGACCTCGATGAAGCCACGCTTGTCGAGCTTCACCCCGGTATTTTCCAGCCCCAGGTTGTCGAGCATCGGCCGCCGGCCGGTGGCGTAGAACACGCAATCGGTGGCCAGCTCACGGCCATCCTTGAGGGTGACCTTCAGGCTGCCATCGGCCTGCTTGTCGATACGTTCGATATCGGCGTTGAACTGCAGGTCGAGCCCACGCTTGGTCAGCTCCTCCTGCAAGTGCTTGCGCACCGCACCGTCGAAGCCACGCAGGAACAGCTCGCCGCGATACAGCAGCTTGGTATCCGCGCCCAGGCCGTGGAAGATCCCGGCGAATTCCACCGCGATATAACCGCCGCCCGCCACCAGGATGCGCTTGGGCAGTTCCTTGAGGAAAAACGCCTCGTTGGAACTGATGGCGTGTTCGCGCCCCGGAATATCCGGGATCTGCGGCCAGCCGCCGGTGGCGATCAGGATGTGCTTGGCGGTGTAGCGCTGGCCATTGATCTCCACCTGGTGCGGGTCGATCAGCTTGGCGTGGCCTTCGTGCAGGGTCACGCCGCTGTTGACCAGCAGGTTGCGATAGGTGCCGTTCAGGCGATTGATCTCGCGATCCTTGTTGGCGATCAGCGTGGCCCAGTCGAAATCGGCCTCGCCCAGGGTCCAGCCAAAGCCTGCGGACTGTTCGAAGTCCTCGGCGAAGTGAGCGCCGTACACCAGCAGTTTTTTCGGCACGCAGCCGACGTTGACACAGGTACCGCCCAGATAGCGGCTTTCGGCGACCGCGACTTTCGCGCCAAAACCCGCGGCGAACCGCGCCGAACGCACACCGCCGGAACCGGCGCCAATTACATAAAGATCAAAATCGTAGGCCATTTCACTCTCCCAGGCAGGCTGACAGCATAACCGCAGATGCGTATCCGGTCAGCGCTAGAGGATTTACATAGGGGCATAAAACGAAAAAGCCACCCGAAGGTGGCTTTTCAGTACAAGGGCGAAGCGGGCTATCAGTAAGCCTTGCCAGTCTTGTAGAAGTTCTCGAAGCAGAAGTTGGTCGCGTCGATGTAGCCTTCGGCACCACCGCAGTCGAAACGCTTGCCCTTGAACTTGTAGGCCATGACACAGCCGTTCTGGGCCTGCTTCATCAGGGCGTCGGTGATCTGGATTTCACCGCCCTTGCCTGGCTCGGTCTGTTCGATCAGGTCGAAGATGTCCGGAGTCAGGATATAACGGCCGATGATCGCCAGGTTCGACGGAGCATCTTCCGGCTTTGGCTTCTCGACCATGCTGTGTACGCGGTAGATGTCGTCGCGGATCATCTCGCCGGCGATCACGCCGTACTTGTTGGTTTCCTGCGGATCGACCTCCTGGATGGCCACGATCGAGCAGCGGAACTGTTTGTACAGCTTGACCATCTGGGTCAGTACGCCGTCGCCTTCCAGGTTCACGCACAGGTCGTCCGCCAGGACCACGGCGAACGGCTCGTCGCCGATCAGTGGGCGACCGGTCAGGATCGCGTGGCCCAGGCCCTTCATCTCGGTCTGACGGGTGTAAGAGAACGAGCATTCGTCCAGCAGCTTGCGGATGCCGACCAGGTATTTTTCCTTGTCGGTGCCCTTGATCTGGTTTTCCAGCTCGTAGCTGATGTCGAAGTGGTCTTCCAGGGCGCGCTTGCCGCGACCGGTGACGATGGAGATTTCGTTCAGGCCAGCGTCCAGTGCTTCTTCAACGCCGTACTGGATCAGTGGCTTGTTCACCACCGGCAGCATTTCTTTGGGCATGGCTTTAGTCGCTGGCAGGAAGCGAGTACCGTAACCGGCTGCTGGGAACAAGCATTTCTTGATCATATGAGTCCTTAAAAGGGCTGTACGTACGAATTTCGGCGCAGTCTAATCAGGCCGCGTGCACCTTACAATGGGCCGCGCTGGCTAACCGCTGCCATCTAAGAGAAATATTGCCGCGGATAGTTCCGTATAGAGTTGCGCACGCAGCTTCGAACAGACTTCGAACATGGCTGCGCAGCATCGTACAGATAACCCCCGCCGTAAACCGCCATCTGGCCGCAAAGCCTTAATTTTCTATGCCTGGGCCCTTGTTTTGCATTCTTGCAGCGGCTCGTTTACCGCTATCATGGCGCCCTTGAACCCCGCCAACGAGGCATATAGATGTCGGCAACAAAAAGCGTAAACGGTTACCAGATCAAGCAGTTGAAAGACGGCCAGTGGTGGCTGGTCAGCGCCCAGGGCGAGAACGTCGCCGGGCCTTTCGCCAGCGAGGCGATGGCAGTCGAAGTGGCATCGGTGTTCGAGGATTCGGCCGGCCACGCCTCGGCGCGTCGCAGCCCCAGGTCCTGAGACCGTCTCTGTACCGAAGAGCCCTGCCCCGCGCAGGGCTTTTTCATGCCGATCTATACCGCAGTGGCGGTTCGCTATAGCATCTCGTCCCAGACGCTCGCCAAGGGTGTCCAGCCCTCCCCCGGGGCTCAAACTTCTCGACGACGACCACACCCATGCACAAACTTCTGGCACTGACTGCGGTACTGGCCCTGAGCGGATGCGCCACCGTTTCCGATACCTACCTGGAAAACGGCGAGCAAGGCCTGAGCATCGATTGCTCCGGCGAAGCCAGCTCCTGGGCCAACTGCTATGAAAAGGCCGACGCCTCCTGTGCCGGCACCGGCTATCGGATCATCGGCACCGACGGCACGCCGTCACTCAAGGAAAGCGACAAGACCCTGGGGGCGGATGTCGGCAACTACAAAAGCCGCAGCGTCGTAGTAGTCTGCAAGTAACAGACACCCTGCCTACATATGAATCTCGGCAAACTTGATGCCCAGGTTGCGAATGGTCTCGATCAGGTCGTCCAGTCGGCCGAATGATTCGACTTCATCATTGTCATCCACAAGAAAATAGCTGCGCCCCGCGCTTTTCTTGAAGAACACGATCCATTCCCCGGAATTCGCCGGATTCTGAATCACATGGGTCGCAGAGATATGCCCCTCTGCATGCCTCTCCCGGACTGTTTCGCGCTTCATGCTTTCTCCCAAAAAACGATGCCGCCGAAACCTGGATTTCGACGGCATCTTTGACAATGGCCGACAGTTTATCGGATGCCCTGGCCAATCAGCACGCCATCTACCGTCTGGCCATACAGATTGACCCCGTCGTTGGCGTGGAACTTGAGCCGGGTCTTCTCGATGGAGCCCTCCACCAGGCGCGGGTCCTGCGGTCGCTCATGGCGGTTGACGAACGCCGCCACGTCCCAGGCCTGCTGGTCGCTCAGGCTGCCGGCCTTGCCCAGGGGCATGTTGTATTTGATAAAGGACGCAGCCGTGTTGATTCGATGCATGCCGGCGCCCCAGTTGTACGAGTCCTTGCCCCAGAGCGGCGGCATGACATAGTCCGCGCCAACCTTCTGACCCTGGCCGCTTTCGCCATGGCAGACCGCGCATTGCGTCCGGTACACCTGCTCGCCACGGGCCAGGTCGTAGCCCTGGGCCGGCCGCGGCACCTCGGGGTAACCACGCCCGGGCAACTCGACACCGATCGGCGCCTTGCTCGCCAGCCAATAGGAATACACCGACAACGCGGTGATCTCGTAGCTGTCGGCAGCCGGCGGCGTGCCGTTCATGCTGAACTGGAAGCAGCCCTGCAAGCGCTCGGCGTAGGTGTTCACCTTGTTGTTCTTCTTGCGGTACGCCGGGTACATCGGATAGGCACCCCACAACGGCGCGGAGTTGGCTAGCCGCCCCTGATCCAGGTGGCAGTTGCTGCAATTGAGCCCATTGCCGACGAACTTCGGCGCCAGACGCTTGGTGTCGACGAACAGCGCATAACCGTCGCGGACCATCTTGCCGTAGGCATTGTCCGGCAACTCGCTCTCCGCCGGTGGCTGGAAATACCGGGAATAGGCAGCATTCGCCGCCGGCTCCCGCAACTGTGATTGGTCTTCCATGGCGACCGCAGCACCATGAACCTGGGTCGCCAGCAAGGCGAGGGAAAAGCCCAATAGAAGATCACGGCTCATGGCTTGGGCTCCTGGTTATCGGCCTTGGCGGACAGGCTGCCGACCTTGGCAAAGTAGTCGGCCACCGCCGTGATTTCCTCGGGGCTCAGGGCCTTGGCGATATGTCCCATCAGGTCGTTGGGGTCGTTGCGACGCGTGCCGTCGCGCCAGGCATTCAACTGCCCGGCCAGATAAGCCGCGGACTGCCCGGCCAACGGCGGAAAGGCGTCTCCTACACCCACGCCACCCGGTCCGTGGCAAATCACACACTCCGGGACCTGCCGCTCCCAGGCGCCGCGCAGGGCCAGCCTTGCACCGACCCCCTCGGCCATGGCGTTGCGGTTGATCGGCGCTGGCGTCGCGGCCGGCATGGCTGCGAGGGTCTGGCTGACCGCGTTTATCTCGTCATCGCTCAGGGCCTTGGCCAGTGGCTGCATGACCGGATTGCTGCGCGCACCGCTGCGAAAATCTTCCAGCTGCTTGCGCAGGTAACCCGCCGACAACCCTGCCAGACGCGGAAATCCGGCGGCGGCCAGGCCCAGGCCATCGCCACCGTGACAGGCCAGGCAGGCCGTGGCGCCGGGCTGCGCTCCACCTTGGGTAAACACCTTCTGCCCATCCACGGCCTGGGCACTGGCGACGAAAAACAGCATCAGGCTGCTCAGCAGTATTCGATCCATGGGGATCATGGCGAACTCCATTTTTCTAGTTATATCCTTAGGCTTATTTTATATAAGCCTACAAAGAGTAGGCCAATAGACCTTTGGCTACAACGTGAACCCCACTGAGCCTGCCTTGTCACCGGGCACAAAAAAGCCCGCCCTCGCCACGGAAATCCGGGCCAGGGCGGGCTGTTGAAAAACCCCTCGGCGATCAGCCGGAAATGCAGTCCTCCGCCGCCTTGCGGATATCGCCCGGACGCATGGGCACATTGGACATGCTTTCATGCAGCTTGATGCTGCTGCCACCCGAACGCTCCTCGATATCGAACACCGCAGTCGGACCCGACGAGACTTTCTGCGGAACGATAATGCGCATGCCGTCCTTATGCGGTTCGACCTGCAACTGGCCACGGCTGTCAGCCAGCTTTTCGCTGACGCACTTGGCGTACTCCTGCGGCTTTTTCCCTGAAATCACGTTCAGGGTGGGCAGTGTCTGGTTAATGTCCGAGACCGTCGCACAACCACTGATCGCCAAGGCCAGAATCAACACACCCCACTTCATACATTTCCTCCGATAAAGACCGTCCGACCGCAGAAATGGCATTTTTCTCCGGATCAGTCAGATTTATCCTAAATAATCGGCAAATAACTGTTTTAAATTGTCAAAGCCGCCGGCCGCGGCCTGATAAACTGCGCCATCGTTTTGATTTTGTAGCAAAAGCCCTTCTGGAGGCGCCCATGAAATTTATCCACCAGCGCGAGCACCTCAACGAAGACGATATCGTCGTCATCGAATGCTCCCAGGTCTGCAACATCCGCCTGATGAACGACGCCAACTTCCGAAGCTTCAAGAACGGCGGACGTCACACCTATCATGGCGGCGCGTTCGACAAGTTCCCGGCCAAGATCACCGCACCGAGCACCGGCTTCTGGAACATCACCATCGACACCGTCAACCGCCGGCCCATCAGCGTCACCCGCAAGCCGAACCTGACCCACTCGATCAAGATCATCCGCCGGTCCAGCTCGAAACTGCGCTGAACCCCGCCCCAGCCCGCAACAAACAGGTATCACCGTGGCCCAAACGACCAAGTACGTCATCAAATACAAACTCAACGGCGAACGCCGTTTCGAGTTCGCCCAGCTGGAAAGCGGCACTCAGGAAGAAGCCAAGGCCGCACTGGAAGCCCTGCACGGCCAGACCGACGACGTCATCAGCGACGTCAGCGTGAGCAAGGCGCTGTAAGCCCCTGCTTCTGTGACGAATTCGAGCGCAAGCAGCGGAGTGTGAGCGGCCCGCGCGCTTCCTAGACTGGCGGATATCAGCCTCTGCCTCAGGAACGCCAGGATGTCCGCCCCCTCCCTCGAACAACGTCTTGCCTGCCTGGACTGGCCCTCGATCGAGCAGCAACTCGACCAGGATGGCAGCGCCGTGATCGGCAACCTGCTCAGCGCCGACCAATGTCATGAACTCAGCAGTTTGTATCCCCGCAGCGAATTGTTCCGTTCGCGAGTGGTCATGGCCAGGCACGGTTTCGGCCGCGGCGAATACCAGTATTTCGCCTACCCCTTGCCGAAGCTGGTCGCCGAACTGCGCGGCCAGTTCTATCCGCGCCTGGTGCCGCTGGCCAACCGCTGGAACCAGCTGATGAATATCCCCGTGCAATATCCGCTCCGGCACGAAGACTTTCTCCAGCGCTGCCACGCCGCCGGTCAGCAGCGGCCGACGCCCTTGTTGCTGCAATATGGCCCGCAGGATTACAACTGCCTGCACCAGGACTTGTATGGCGACAACGTATTCCCCTTGCAGGTCGCGATCCTGCTGTCACGCCCCGGCACCGACTTCAGCGGCGGCGAATTCGTCATCACCGAACAGCGCCCGCGCATGCAGTCGCGGCCGCAGGTCATCGATCTGAAGCAGGGTGATGCGCTGATCTTCGCCGTGCATCATCGTCCGGTACCCGGCGTGCGCGGCCATTACCGGGTGACGTTGCGCCATGGCGTCAGCCGCCTGCACAGCGGCCGCCGCCATACGCTAGGAGTGATCTTCCACGATGCCCAGTAACGGTAACCTCACCACCGAGCTGTTCGGCGAACCCGAACTGCAACAGGCGCCCCGCACCGAACAGGTCGGCCCGCAGTCCTTCGTATTCCGTGGCTTCGCCCTGCCCTGGGTCGAACGCCTGCTGCCGGCTCTGCGTGGCGTCCTGCGGGCCGCGCCGTTCCGGCAGATGGTCACGCCGGGCGGCTTCACCATGTCGGTCGGCCTGAGCAGTTGCGGCCAGTTGGGCTGGACCACCGACCGCAGCGGCTACCGTTACACCGCCATCGATCCGCAGAACGGCCAGCCCTGGCCGGCGATGCCCGAAGTGTTCCGCGAGCTGGCCCAGGCCACCGCGACCCAGGCCGGCTTTGCCGGGTTCGATCCGGACGCCTGCCTGATCAATCACTATGTGCCCGGCGCCCGCATGTCCCTGCATCGGGACAAGGACGAACGTGATTACGCCGCGCCGATCGTCTCCGTCTCCCTGGGCTTGCCGGCGGTGTTTCAGCTGGGTGGCGAGCGGCGCAGCGACCGCCCGTTGCGGGTACCGCTGCTGCATGGCGATGTGGTGGTCTGGGGCGGCGTCGACCGCCTGCGTTATCACGGCGTGCTGCCGCTCAAGGACGGCACGCACCCGCTGCTGGGCCCACGTCGCATCAACCTGACCTTTCGCCGGGCCGGTTGATCCCGCGGGAATTCAAACGCAAGACTCGGAGTGCCAGGCCCCCTGCCCTTGGTTAATCTGAGCGACAACCGCCACCGAGTAGAGTCCATGACCATGGTCCAGCCCAAGCCCACCACCGCAAGCGATCCACGCTGGCTCGCCGTCCTGGCCCGTGATGCGAGTGCCGATGGCCAGTTCGTCTACGGGGTGAAAACCACCGGCGTCTACTGCCGCCCCAGCAGCCTGTCGCGCCTGCCGCGGCCGGAGAATGTCGAGTTCTTCGACACCGCGGAACAAGCCGAGGCCGCTGGTTACCGGCCGAGCAAACGCAGCGCCAGCGACCAGACCCAGGTGGCCGCGCATCACGCCAGCCTGGTAGCCGCCGCGTGCCGGCAGATCGAATCGGCGCAAGCGCCGCCCAGCCTGAAACAACTGGCCGAGCAAGCCGGCATGAGCAGCTTCCACTTTCACCGGGTATTCAAGGCCGCCACCGGGCTGACCCCCAAAGGCTACGCCAGCGCCCACCGTTCGCGGCGGGTACGGCGCCAGCTGGAGCACGGCCATTCGGTGACCGACGCGCTGTACGACGCCGGTTTCAACTCCAACAGCCGCTTCTACGAAACCGCCGACCAGTTGCTCGGCATGAAACCCAGCGACTACCGCGCCGGCGGCCTGAACGCCGATATCCGCTTCGCCGTCGGCCAGTGTTCCCTGGGGGCGATCCTGGTCGCCCAGAGCAATCGTGGGGTCTGCGCGATCCTGCTGGGCGACGACCCCAATGCCCTGGTGCAGGACCTGCAAGACAAATTCCCGCGGGCCAACCTGATCGGCGCCGACCAGGATTTCGAGCGCCTGGTGGCCAAGGTGGTGGGGTTTATCGAAGCACCGGCCATTGGCCTCGACCTGCCCCTGGACCTGCAAGGCACGGCATTCCAGGAGCGGGTATGGCTGGCCCTCAAGGAGATTCCGCCGGGCAGCACCGCCAGCTACGCCGAGATCGCCCAGCGGATCGGCGCGCCGAAGTCCTTTCGCGCCGTGGCCCAGGCCTGTGGCGCCAACAGCCTGGCGGTGGCGATCCCTTGCCACCGGGTAGTGCGCAGCGACGGTCACCTGTCCGGCTACCGCTGGGGCGTGGAGCGCAAGCGTCAGTTGCTCGAGCGCGAGGGCTCGTCCGAGGCTTGAATGCCGATGTACACCGACACCGATTCCGGCCCGGTGTACACCTCGAAGTCCGTGGCGAAGCGCCGGCGGAGCTGCGGGTTGTCCTCGAAGTAGGCCCAGACCAGGCCCCAGGTCTGGATCACCACCTCCGGCATCGGCCCCTTGGCGGAGAACGCCAGGTACTCGCCGCCCTGCACCTGCACCAGCGGATAGTCGGCATTGCCCTCACCCACCGCCACACCGGCAGTGACATCGAAGTGCCCCGAGGCATCGGACTCGTAGTTGGAGTACACGCCGTAGATGAACGAGTCCGACTGCCGGTGGCCGATGCTGTCGAACAGGCCCTCGACAAAAAACCGCTCCCACATCGGCCCGATCCGCGCGCTGTCCGCTTGTTGCTCGTCGGCATTGCAGGTACGCACCTGCAAGCCCGAAACGCAGAAAGGCTGAACCTCTCGCAGTTTGACATCCATGCTTCGTACTCCTGTCTGGCGTTTATCTGAGTGACCGGCGCGCACGGTATCAGCGATTCACATCCACCACCACGCGCCCGCGCAACTCACCGGCCAGCAGACGCGACGCGACGGCGATGGCTTCGCTGAGGCCGATCTCATGGCTGATCAACGGCAGCAGGGCCGGGTCCAGATCGTGGGTCAGGCGCTGCCAGGCCTCGATGCGCCGGGCCTTGGGCTGGGTCACGCTGTTGATTCCGGCCAGGGTCACGCCACGCAGAATGAAGGGCGCCACCGAGGCAGGGAAGTCCATGCCCTGGGCCAGCCCGCAGGCGGCCACGGTGCCGTTGGCCTGGGTGCTGGCGCAGGCATTGGCCAGGGTATGGCTGCCCACCGAGTCGATCACCGCCGCCCAGCGCTCCTTGGCCAAAGACTTGCCCGGCGCGGACAGGCTCGCGCGGTCGATGATCTCGCTGGCGCCCAGGCGCTTGAGGTAGTCCTGCTCGGCAGTGCGCCCGGTGGACGCCACCACCCGATAACCGAGCCGGGCCAGCAGGGCTATGGCAAAGCTGCCGACCCCGCCATTGGCCCCGGTGACCAGCACATCGCCCTGGCCCGGGGTCAGGCCGTGACGCTCCAGCGCCAGGATGCTGAGCATCGCCGTATACCCGGCCGTGCCGATGGCCATGGCCTCGGCCGCGCTGAACGCCTGGGGCAAGGGGATCAGCCAGTCGCCGTCCAGTCGCGCCTTCTGCGCCAGCCCACCCCAATGCCCTTCGCCCACGCCCCAGCCGTTGAGCAGCACCTGGTCGCCGGCCTGGTAGTCCGGGTGACTGCTGGACTCGACAATACCTGCCAGATCGATGCCCGGGACCATGGGGAACTTGCGCACCACCGGACTGCTGCCGGTGATGGCCAGGCCATCCTTGAAGTTCAGGGTGCTGTAGGCCACCCGCACCGTCACATTGCCCTCGGGCAACTGCTCTTCGTCAATCTCGCGCAACGCCGCGCGATAACCGGCGTCGTCTTTCTCGATCAAAATACCCTTGAACATGACTGCCTCCCGATAGGCCCATGGCCGGGCCGTGAACTTGAGTTTCAGCTTGCAAAGCCCCCACCTTCCCAGCCCGGACGGGAAAAATCCACGCTCTTTTCGTCGTAGGCCACCCACGCCCCGCTCCTGCAAGCGATCGTGCCGCCCCAGCCAAAGTCGACTGGCCTTGATCGTCCATCTCCTGCTACAAACCCCGGGTTGCCGTCCTTATCTCTTGACGTCGGAGCATCATTCACATGAGCCAATGGCCTGACACCCGTATTCTCGACCTGCTGGGCATCGAGCTGCCGATCATCCAGGCGCCCATGGCCGGTGCGACCACTACGGCCATGGTGATCGCCACCGCCCAGGCCGGTGCGCTGGGCTCCCTGCCCTGCGCCATGCTCACCCCCGAGCAGATTCGCCAGGAAGTGCGGAGCATTCGCCAGGCAACCCGCGCGCCGCTGAACCTGAATTTCTTCTGCCACCAGAACCCCACCCCCGACCCGGAACGGGAAATCCGCTGGAAAAACGCCCTGGAACCCTACTACCGCGAACTCGGCGCCGACTTCGAGGCGCCGACCCCGGTCAGCAGCCGCGCGCCCTTCGACGCCGTCAGTTGCGAACTGGTGGAAGAGCTGCGCCCGGAAATCGTCAGCTTCCACTTCGGCCTGCCGGAGCCGGCCCTGCTCGCGCGGGTCAAGGCCACCGGGGCGAAGATCCTGTCGTCGGCCAGCACTGTCGATGAAGCCGTCTGGCTGGAACAGCATGGCTGTGACGCGATCATCGCCATGGGCTACGAGGCCGGCGGCCATCGGGCGATCTTCCTCAGCGAAGACCTCAACACCCAGGTCGGCACCATGGCCCTGGTGCCGCAGATCGTCGATGCGGTGCAGCTGCCGGTGATCGCCGCCGGCGGGATCGGCGACGCCCGCGGCATAGTCGCCGCCTTCGCCCTCGGCGCCTCGGCGGTGCAACTGGGCACCGCCTACCTGTTCACCCCGGAAGCCAAGGTCAGCGCCGCCCACCACCAGGCCCTGCGCACCGCCAAGGAGAGCGAAACAGCCCTGACCAACCTGTTCACCGGCCGCCCGGCGCGAGGCATCGTCAACCGGGTGATGCGCGAGATCGGCCCGATCAGCCCGCTGGCCCCGGCCTTTCCCCTCGCCGGTGGCGCGCTGATGCCACTGCGCGCCAAGGATGAAGCCGACTTCGCCAACCTCTGGGCCGGTCAGGCCCTGCGCCTGGGGCTGGAACTGCCGACCTTCGAGCTGACCCGCACACTGGCCGAGCAAACCCTGGCCAAGCTCGACAAGGGCTAAAAGCCCCCGGGCCGCGACCCGGTTCGCGGCCCGTTTCCCACTCAACTTCTTGCCCCAGTTCCGTTCGCTGGCGATTCGCTATATATTTTCATATACAGCGTTTCGCCCACCCCCGGTGCAGTCCCTTTCCATATCCCCCACTGCCCAACGTCCCTTCGCCAATGGAGCTGTTCATGAACCGTCGTCTCTCAGGTTTTGCCCCGACCTGCCTTGCCGCTGTGCTCGCCACCTGCGCCTTCGGCTCGGCCCAGGCCGATGAAGTCCAGGTCGCGGTCGCCGCCAACTTCAGCGCGCCGATCCAGGCCATCGCCACCGACTTCGAGAAAGACACCGGGCACAAGCTGGTGGCCGCCTATGGCGCTACCGGGCAGTTCTATACCCAGATCAAGAACGGCGCGCCGTTCGAAGTCTTCCTCGCCGCCGACGACAGCACGCCGGAGAAACTCGAAAGCGAAGGCGCCACCGTCAAGGGCTCGCGCTTCACCTACGCCATCGGCACCCTGGCGTTGTGGTCGGCCAAGGATGCCTACGTCGACAGCAAGGGCCAGGTGCTCAAGGATAACCAGTACCAGCACCTGTCCATCGCCAACCCGAAAGCCGCGCCTTACGGCCTGGCCGCCACCCAGGTATTGGCCAAGCTAGGCCTGACCGAGCAGGTCAAGGGCAAGATCGTCGAAGGCCAGAACATCACCCAGGCCTATCAGTTCGTCTCCACCGGCAACGCCGAACTGGGCTTTGTCGCCTTGTCGCAGATCTACAAAGACGGCAAAGTCAGCAGCGGCTCGGCCTGGATAGTCCCGGCCGAGATGCACGACCCGATCAAACAAGACGCGGTGATCCTCAACAAGGGCAAGGACAACCCGGCGGCCAAGGCCCTGGTTGACTACCTCAAGGGAGCGAAAGCCGCGGCCGTCATCCAGTCCTACGGTTACCAACTCTAAATGCCGCTATCGAGTACCGACTTTTCCGCCATCTGGCTGACCCTGCAACTGGCGTCGCTGACGACCCTGATCCTGCTGATCGTCGGTACGCCGATTGCCTTGTGGCTGTCGCGCACTCGCTCGCGGCTGCGGGGGCCGATCGGCGCCATCGTCGCCCTGCCCCTGGTCCTGCCGCCGACGGTGATCGGCTTCTACCTGCTGCTCGCCCTCGGCCCCAACGGCTATATCGGCCAGTTCACCCAGGCCCTCGGCCTGGGCACCCTGACCTTCAGTTTCAGCGGCCTGGTGATCGGTTCGGTGATCTATTCCATGCCCTTTGTCGTGCAGCCGCTGCAGAACGCCTTTACCGCGATCGGCCCCCGTCCGCTGGAAGTGGCGGCGACCCTGCGCGCCAATCCCTGGGACACCTTCTTCAGCGTGATCCTGCCGCTGGCCAGGCCGGGCTTCATTACCGCGGCCATTCTCGGGTTCGCCCACACCGTCGGCGAGTTCGGCGTGGTGCTGATGATCGGCGGCAATATTCCCGAGAAGACCCGGGTGGTCTCGGTGCAGATCTACGACCACGTCGAGGCCCTGGAATACGCCCAGGCCCACTGGCTGGCCGCCGCCATGCTGGTGTTCTCGTTCCTGGTGTTGCTGGCGTTGTACTCCAGCCGCAAAACCCGCGCTGGCTGGAGTTGAGTCGTGAGTGCATCGATCCATGTGCGCCTCAAGCGCCATTACAAAACCTTCGACCTCGATCTCGACCTGGAGCTACCGGGCCGTGGCGTCACCGCGCTGTACGGGCATTCCGGCTCCGGCAAGACCACCTGCCTGCGTTGCATCGCCGGCCTGGAGCAGGCCGAACAGGGCCTGGTGCGGATCAACGACGAAGTCTGGCAGGACAGCCAGCGCCAGTTGTTCGTGGCGCCGCACAAGCGCTCCCTGGGTTATGTGTTCCAGGAGGCGAGCCTGTTCGCCCATCTGTCGGTGCAGGCCAACCTGGAGTTCGGCCTCAAGCGCATTCCGCGCGCGCAGCGCCGGGTCGACATGACCCAGGCCACCGAGCTGCTGGGCATCGGCCACCTGCTGCAGCGCCATCCGCACAACCTGTCCGGCGGCGAGCGCCAGCGCATCGGCATTGCCCGCGCGCTGCTCACCAGCCCGCGGCTGCTGCTGATGGACGAGCCGTTGGCAGCCCTCGATAGCAAACGCAAGAGCGAGATCCTGCCGTACCTCGAACGCCTGCACGACGAGCTGGAGATCCCGGTGCTGTACGTCAGCCATTCCCAGGATGAGGTGGCGCGCCTGGCCGACCATATCGTGCTGCTGGAAAACGGCCGCGCCCTGGCCAGCGGGCCGATCGGCGAAACCCTGGCCCGTCTCGACCTGCCCCTGGCCCTGGGCGATGACGCCGGGGTGGTGATCGAAGGCCAGGTCACCCACTACGATGCCGGCTACCAGCTGCTCGCCCTGCAACTGCCCGGCAGCCAGTTGCGGGTGCGGGTCGCCCATGCGCCGATGGCCATCGGCAAGCACCTACGCTTCAAGGTCCAGGCGCGGGACGTCAGCCTCAGCCTGCAAGCCGGCGAACACAGCAGCATCCTCAACCGCCTGCCGGTGACGGTCAGCGGCGAAATCCCCGCCGACAACACCGCCCATGTCCTGGTGCGCCTGGACGTCGCCGGCACCCCGCTGCTGGCGCGGATCACCCGCTATTCCCGCGACCAGTTGCAGCTGCACCCGGGCCAGCAACTCTGGGCGCAGATCAAGGCGGTGGCCGTGCTCGCCTGAGTCCTTGGCAAATGGGTTGGCACCCCTGCGCTGCGCCGCGGTCAATCGCCAGACAGGCCTGATCGATTGATTGCCAAGGATTCCGCCATGCCCGATAGCCCACTGCGCCAAGACCTGCCAACGGACCTGCATTACGTCGACGATACGCAGCCGGGAATCAGCCGCAAGAAACTGCGCGGCAAATTCGTCTACTTCGACCCGCAGGGCCAGCGCATCGACGCGCCAGAAGAGATCCAGCGCATCAACGCCCTGGCCGTGCCGCCGGCCTATACCCAGGTGTGGATCTGCGCCGACCCGCGTGGTCACCTGCAAGCCACCGGCCGTGACGCCCGCGGGCGCAAGCAATACCGCTACCACCCGCGCTGGCGGGAAGTGCGCGACGCCGACAAGTACTCGCGCCTGCTGGAGTTCGGCAGTGCCCTGCCGCGCCTGCGCCAGCAACTGGAAGCCCTGCTGGCCGCGCCCGGCTTCAGCCGCGACAAGGTCATGGCCACGGTCATCAGCCTGCTCGACGCCACCCTGATTCGCGTCGGCAACAGCCAGTACGCCCGCGACAACCGTTCCTACGGCCTGACCACCCTGCGCAACCGGCACGTGGCAATCAAAGGCAGCTCGATCCTCTTCCAGTTCCGCGGCAAGAGCGGCATCGAACACCAGATCACCGTCAAGGACCCGCGCCTGGCACGGATCCTCAAGCGCTGCCTGGAGCTGCCCGGACAGAACCTGTTCCAGTACCTCGACGAGAACGGCGAGCGCCACAGCGTCAGTTCCTCCGACGTCAACGCTTACCTGCAGGAGCTGACCGGCGCCGACTTCACCGCCAAGGACTACCGTACCTGGGCCGGCAGCAGCCTGGCCCTGGCGGTGCTGCGCGAGCTGCGCTGGGAACCCGAGGCCGAGGCGAAAAAGCACATTGTCGAGATGGTCAAGGACGTTGCCCGGCAACTGGGCAATACCCCCGCCGTGTGCCGCAAGTGCTACATCCATCCGGCCTTGCTCGAGGACTTCGTGCAGGGGCATCTGGCCGCCCTGCCCAGGCCGCGCAAACGCAAAGGGCTGAGGGCCGAGGAGGTCGGCCTGAGGATGTTTCTCGAACGCCTGGCGCAACAGCCCTGAGGCTTCTCGCAACGCCTCCCTGGCACCTCCGGGTTGTCACCCGGGACGCTCACACGTTAGGCTAGCCGCCCTTCCCCGTCACCGGACGATTGCCGACGTGAACAACTAAGCCTTCCAGAAATGTATTCGCGACAAGCCGCCTTGCAGCGCTTGTTGGCCTTTTTCGACATTCTCCGGAGGTGCTGATGACTCACGTCACACGGCTGCCTGCGCTGGTTTCCCTGAACCAGCTGACATTCCAGTTCGCCCATGGCGAAACCCTGTTCGATTCACTCGACCTGACATTCGATGCCTTGCCCACCGGCATAGTCGGACGCAATGGCACCGGCAAGAGCGTGCTCGCGCGCCTGATCGCCGGCGAGCTTTCGCCGTCCTCGGGCAGCGTCACGCGCTTCGCCCGCGTGGCCTATGTCGCCCAGGAACCTCTGGCGCAGGAGGGCCAGAGCGTCGCCCAGGTCGCCGGCATCGCTCAGGCCCTGGCCGCCCTCGAGCGCCTCGCCGCGGGCCAGGCCTCGATGGCCGACCTGGCGCAGGTCGACGAGCGCTGGGACCTTGGCGAACGCCTGCGCCGCCTGCTGGACGAGGCCGGTCTCGACACGGTCGGCCCCGACGATCCGGCCGCCAGCCTCAGCGGCGGGCAACGGGCGCGTATCGCGGTGATCGGCGCCCTGCTCAGCGATGCCCAACTGCTGATACTCGACGAACCCAGCAACCACCTCGACGAGCCCGGTCGCCAGTGGCTGCTGACGCAACTCCAGCAGTGGCGCGGCGGGCTGCTGCTGATCAGCCATGACCGCCAATTGCTGGCGCAGATGCAGCGCATCGTCGAGCTCACGCCCCAGGGCGTGCGGATCTACGGCGGCAACTACGCGGCGTTCCACGCCCAGCGCGAAGCCGAATACGGCGCAGCGCGGGCCGCCCTGGAGCACGCACGAACCGAACGCAGTCGCGAACAGAAGCGCCTGCAACACGAGCACGACACCATCCAGCGCCACGCCGCCGGCGCCCGGCGTTATGCCGACACCGCCAACATCGCCAGCTTTGAACGGAGGAAGATAAAAGGCTCCGCCCGGGACATCATGGGCCACGTGCGCAACCGTCAGCAGAGCCACAAGAACAACCTCGATCAGCGGGTCCGCGACGCCTATGCGCGGGTGGTGCCGGAGGCGCCAACCCTGGTGACGCTGCCCGGCACCGCGGTGCCGCAGGGGCAACAGGTGTTCTGCCTGACCCGAGCGCAATTGCCCTGGCTGCCGCCCGAGGCCGTCTCCAGCTACCTCGACCTGACCGTCACCGGCCCCATGCGCATCGCGGTCAGCGGGCCCAACGGCTGCGGAAAATCCACACTGCTGAAAATGCTGGCCGGCGAGATCCAGCCCTTGAGCGGCCAGTGCCAGGTGCGGCTGGCCAGTGCTTGCCTTGACCAGCGCCTGTCGCTGCTCGACCCCGAGCGTTCGATCCTCGACCACCTGGGGGCGCTCGACCGGCCACTGCAGGAAGGCCTGCTGCGCAGCCGCCTGGCCTGGCTGCAACTCGACGCCCAGCGCGTGACCCAGCCCTGTGGCCGGCTCAGCGGCGGCGAACGCCTCAAGGCCGCGCTGGCGATTGCCCTGTGGCGTGAGACGCCGGCCAAGCTGCTGCTCCTGGACGAGCCGACCAACCACCTGGACCTGGAATCGGTGGAAGCCTTCGAAAGCGCGCTGCGCGATTTCCCGGGCGCGATGCTGGTGGTGTCCCACGACCGCCAGTTCCTCGCCGCCATGGCGCCCAGCCACCGGCTGCAATGGACGGCAGCGGGCTGGCGACTGGACGAGGCCGGCCAATGAGCAGGCTTTTGCGCGAGTTTCAAAGTTGCTTCTATAGTTGCTCTGAGCAGCTATCAACCAGGGAAGCGCCATGGAAGACATTTTTGTCGTAAAGCGCTGCAACAAGATCATCATTCAAGGTCGACGCGCCGGGGAAGCCGCCCACGGCGCACCGATCGCCGCCCACTGGTACCGCATCGCCGACACTCGCACCGACGGCTTCATCGGCGATGGCTACGACCTGGAAGAGGACGCCGTGCGCGAGTGCCGCCGGCTCAATGCCGCCAGCCGCCGCGCCTGAAACCGTGGACAACCGGGTGGTGCAGCCACCCGCCGGCAATGATGAAATTTCTTTCACTGTGAACCCGCCAAGGCTTCGCTAAAGTGGCTCACGCTTATTGAAGACTCCCGACTGGCCCACCGCTCCCCCGGTGGGTCTTTTTTATGGTCGATCGCCAAGGGCCGGGCGGCGGTCTGGCAGAGGATGCCAGGCATAAAAAAAGCCCCGCACACGGGCGGGGCTGCGCGATGCAGGCAGACGCCGCCTACTTGAGCCTGACGGCAGTGCCAGTGACAAAAACCACCACCATGCCGCCACGGCCGCTAGGCATGCTGATCTCGTAGTCCAGGCCGATCACCGCATCCGCACGAAGGTCGCGGGCGCGTTCCTTGATCTCGTCGGTCGCCTGCACCCGGGCTTCTTTCAACGCCCGTTCCAGGGTCTGGGAACGCCCACCGAAAAAGTCGCGCATCCCGGCGAAGACGTCACGCACGACGTTGATCCCCTGCACGGACTCGGCGCTCACGATATCCAGGTACTCGGCGATCTCTCGCCCCGCGATCGCGTGGGTAGTAGTGATAATCACGGCATTCTCCTTTGACCGGCGCGACCCTGCCCTGAACCCGGGCGGGGTCGCAAAAAAACGCGATGGTAACAGACGCTCGGCGGGCGGCCATGCAAAGCATGTCGCGCGAGGCTGGCGCATCGACCGGCAAGGTGCTGCCAAGGACGAGCCTGCCCATGGTTAAATCCGCCAGCGGATAACCGCAGATCCTTTCCCCACTGGAGTATTCACATGGACGTCATTCAGTCGCTAGCCCCCGAACAATGCGCAGGCATGGAGGATATCCGCCGCGAGATCGATCGCCTCGACCAGGTTGTCATCCAACTGCTGGGCGAACGTTTCCGCTACGTCATGGCCGCATCGAAATTCAAGACCTCGGAAACCGCCGTGCGCGCCCCCGAGCGTTTTCGCGCCATGCTCCTGCAACGCCGGGAATGGGCCCAGGCCGAGGGGCTGAGTGCCGATGCCATCGAAAAGCTCTACAGCGACCTGGTGCAGCACTTCATCGCAGAGGAGCTCAAGGGCTGGAAGTCCGCCCAGGCCCAGTCGCCGGCCTGAGGGCAAAAGAACACCCGACAGCCCGGGAACACGCCAGGCTGTCGGGAAGGGTCGTGGATGGGGTTATCGGGTATTGGCCCCTCGAGCAGCCTTCTTGGCCTTCGCCTTGTAGGCCGGCAAGGCTGCCGCGTAGGCCAGGGCCTCTTCCCGGGTGCCAAAGGAGCCAAGACGGTCGCCCTTGGTGCAGACCCGCCAGGGGCCGCTGTTGACGCTGACCACGTCATAGCCGTTCATGTGCATCTTGTTCAGCATTGGAACGCTCATAATCGCCTCCCTTTTCGGTAGAGATCGTCCGAGGTTGTCGCGAACACCTTACACCCGGCCAATGCCAGGGTGGGCTCCATCCATCGCCGCGGAACCCGGTATTCGCGTGCCCGTACTCACTTGGGCTTCAGGTTCCCCAGGGGGTCATAAGCCCTGGACTTGGGTTCTTTCTCCGGCCTGTTATCCCTGGGCGCTTTCGCCGGACCTATGGGGTCCACCTGCGGATCCGCCAGATCCGGAGAGTCAGGGTCGAAGCCCAGTTCGTCCTTGCCGGAGGCGTGCTCGGATGAACGCGGGCCAGTGGGCCTGTTCGTACTCTTCGTACTCATGGATACCTCCCGACCACGATGGAATGCCTTCCCATGAGAGGGCCATTCTCATGCAGGGTGCAAAACAGCTGACGAATGGCAACCCAGTAGTCTTTTTCTGCCGCGCTTATGGCGTTTTGGAAGGTTCGCCGCAGCCTGATCGGAAGCCGTGTTATCAGCCCGCGCCAAGGCCTGCGTTTCGTCGCTCTGTCGTTGCTAGGGCCACAGCGCAAGCGCACACTGGCTGCAGCTGACGGATCAGCTCCCCCTCTGCAAGAAGCCCGCCCATGCGGGCTTTTTGTCTATCCGCCATCCCCTCGTCCCGTCCTTCGCGAATACGGCTCGCCGCCCTCGTCACTCGGCTTTACTGCAACTGATGCACCAGGCGTCTCTTCACGACACCTACCATCGGGAGCCCTGCCATGAACAAAGCACTTATCGTCACGATCGCCCTACTGTCGGCCACCGCCGGTTGCACCAGCGACTCTCACGTCTACCGCAATCAGCCGCTGGTGGCGAAGGTCAAGACCGGCATGACCCAGGACCAAGTCCGGCAGATCGGCGGCGAACCTATGGCCGTCAGCCCTCGCACCGTGGAACTCGGGACCTGCTTCGACTATGTGTTGACCCAGGCCGGCCATAAACAACCATTCAATGTCAGCTTCGACGGCAACGGCAAAGTCGATCACACCAGTTTCCTCACCTGCGCCGAATGGAGCCACGCCCAGCAGAAAGCCAGGGCTCCAGGTGGCATGGGTGGCGGCTATTGAGCCGAGCTGGCCAGAGTCGACGGCGATTGCGGGTGGAGACGACTAGATGAAATTTCTTTCACTGTGAGTCGAGCGCCAGGCGGGTAGATTTCACCCTGCTCATTCAACTATTGGCCCGCTCCCCGCGGGCTTTTTTTTGCCTTGCTGGAATTCGTGAGGAAGAAGCCAAAGTGGCGTCGGGCAACAAGAAGGATGGCCGAAGGCAAATTTCAGGCAAAAAAAAGCCCAAGTAGCTGATGGACACTTGGGACTAAAAATGCATAAACCGTGGTAGGTGAACGCGGGGCTATCTTAACGTCCCCGAGAACATGTAACAATATATTTTGAGGTTATTTTTACCCTGAATGATTTCTAAGCCACTAAATAACCACATGTTTTTTCAGTCTATGGCCGATTCGTCACCTTGTTGACGTCAGTAAAAGAGCGCCACTGTCTAGCTTTCCGCATGATTCAAGGTCTGCATGAACTGCTTGCCTGCCATCAGGCATACAGGATCACGCACTCCGCAAACGAGGAAAACGCACCGGCTTCTACAGGCCCGCCGGTGCTGACCAACCTCGCTGCGAAGGACAGCCTTAAACCCGGGACCGCCGGGTACTCCACACGGCCTTCTTGACCCAGCAGCAGAACTTTCTTCTCGCTATCCAGCAGCTGAACGCCAACATTGCGTGCGGAGCCGGCTTCTTCGTAGTCATTCATCAAGGTCACACCATCACTGGTGATACCGTCAAAGTAGACCTGGATCTTTTTCGCACCCTTGAGCCTGTCTTCATTCAACTCGACGCTGAACGGCTGCGGAAAACTGCCACCCGCCTGAAGCACATCAAGGCTCGATGTGCCCAGCTCGACCACCTGCTCCATGCCGCTGGAACGCCGATGTGAAACCCCAGAAACAACACCCGCATCCAGGCCATGATCAGGATCGATCGTCCACGCGGGAGCAGTGACCCTGGCGCGAAAATCAAAGAACTTTCCAACATTTTGAGTGGGCATTATTTATTCCTTTAATTGAATGCAAACATGCGATCGGTTCAGTCCGGAGCAGCCACCCAGGCCACTCTTCTGCCTGTCGCCCTGCGCTTTTTCAATGGGGCGAAACACAGCCGGCCCGATAGTCGGTGCCAGCCAAAAAAAGCGCACACGGCGAACGCTGAAACCTTAGAACGGCGCCCAATCGACGTCCTTAGGACACTTCCGAAACGCTCCACTCAACTATCAGATCGCGCTGGAATGTTGCTGACGAGGAGGCTCGACAAAATCACCGCCAAGGCGGTTACCTGTATTTGAGCCAACGGGGTCAAACAGGATGCTTGGGGGGAATATCGGCGCGAATGCGAAACGCTGGGTGCCAGGCAAAAGCCCGGTCTTGCACCGGGCTTTGCTTGTGGGCCGGCCCGGAATCAGTCCAGGACGTCGTGCAGAACTTCGTAGATGATGCCTGTCGCAATGGCGACCAGGATCAAGTCAGTACCGGCCTGTTGCCACTCATAGCCGTCATAGTGCGGCAGCCGGCTTAGCATCCGGCCATCCAGTTTTTTCGCAATACCCGGCGGCAGTGGTTTGCCTCGGGCCAGGTTTTTCTGAATGCCTGGCGGCAGGGCCGGCCCGGGTGACCAGTAGTCGCGACTGTCGCCAATGATCACGCGCACACCGCCGACATCGATTTGGGGCCCGTCATACCGCCCGCCCTGTTTGTAGTCCTGGGATTTGTTGCCTTTATTGCCGTGCCCACCCTGATTGCCATAGGGATTGCCCTTGCCGTTCCCTGGGTCCGCATACAAGGCAGTCGAGCCGAATAAAAACGCGGCGCTTGCTAAAACAGCTACAACCGAACGAGTCGTCATCTCTGCAGTCCTCTGCATGAATCCAGCCGTGGTGCCATTCGTCATGACACCCGAACTATAGACAGCCAATTGCGTCTTAGTTCGTGCAAACCTCTCCTTATCTATGGAAGCGATCATGCTTTTAAAGAAAAAAAATCTCGTGACGACCCTGACCTGCGTACTGATGCTGGCAGCGGCGCCTTTGCTCCCTGTGACGTCCGCCTATGCAAAGGACGGTGGTGGCCATGGTGGCGGAAACGGCGGTGGTAACGGCGGGGGTCATGGCGGCCAGGCAGGCGGCCACTCCGGAGGGGTCAGCAGCAAGGGCCATAACGGCGGCCTGAAAAGCGACCCGGCCGGCAAGTCGGTTCGCAATCTCGGAGAAAATGGCAACCATTACGGCAGCATTCGTAATGACAGCAACGGCCATGGCTCGACCACTTCCGGCGTGGCTCATTCCAAAGATACCCGCGGGCTGTCAAAAGCCACCGCGATCTCGGACACCACGCCCGGTGACCACAACTCGAAAGGCCTGGGCAAAGCCAGCGTCTCCTCGAGCAAGAATGATCGATAGACCCAGCCTCATGCTCTCCAGCTGAATCGGTTTCAACACCGCCGGTTGGTCAGCATCGTCTCGCATGAAAAGCCCGGCCCAGCGCCGGGCTTTTTAGTATCTGCCTCCGCCCTCCTATGCCCTCACGACTCGTGCATGGATGAAATTATCTTTAAGCAACCTTCATGAAGCGAAGCATCTGAGTGCCTACCCTTCTGGGACCGACAAAGTGAACTACAGGAGTAACCCACGATGTTTTCCCATGAAGGTCTCGGTCTGATCTCCATCTTCATTGTCCTGCTGCTGTGCGTGCTGGCGATGTTCATTCATCCTGTGCACGCCCTCTGGAGCTGGGTTCAAAGGCGTAGACGCAGGTTGTCGGTCGAAAATACGCGGCGTGAAGACAAGCCCTACTCACGCTGAACAGGCAGCCATCCAACGAAGCCCGGCCATGTCCGGGCTTCTGCTTTCTTGCTTCTACAGAACCGCTCTGGCTCAGAGTCGCACCCTTGGTTGGCGTCGGTCGATCGCAACCGCGATCGCCGCCAGCAGGATCGCCAGGGTGTAGGCAAAGAGCCCCAGGTTGAGGCCCAGGATCAACTTCTCCGAACCATCGGTGAGCACCATCGATCCACCGTAAGACTGTCGAAGCCCGTAAGCCAGCAAGAAGCCACCCGTGACGAACACCGTCAGCAGGCTGGACAGGCGAAGATTGCCCTTAAACCACACCAGCCACAGGCTGAATGCACCGATCGCCGTATTGGTGAACAGCTGCCAGACCTCATGCAACCGTGCGTGCGGCTCCCAGGCCGGATTGAAAACATGGGTCTGATTGATCTCCAGCACCGGTACCACAACGGCGTAGAAGATTATCCCGATCGTCACGAGCAGCTTTGCTATCACCTGGAACCTCCTTGTGAGCGTGGCAACACGCCAGTGCTTCAACGGACTATGAAGACACGCAAACGAATAAAGATCACGCTCGATATACGCCAAAAGTCAGGGAAAAATGACAGCCCAGGCACCACCAATGAGTACCACTCGTCCAGACCGCGGTGCCTTGCCCCGTTCCTCATCTACACCTTTAAGCATGGATTTCCGGTCGCATTCATCCGACCTCTCAGCGCCGCTCTTGGATATGGAGGATCGGACAGCCGGCATTCGATTCGATGGCACACGAAGGGCCATACGAAACCGCAGTACCCAAGCTTCGAGCTTCATTTCTCAAGGAACAGAAAAATGACTACGAAATGCACCAACTGGCATGCCTGGCTGAACACCATGCCACCCAAACCGGACGAACTTCATGTCGTCGGAGACGTTGAAGTTGCCAACCCAGGGGTCGAAGCCTACCTGACGATGCGAACGCCACAAGGCATCAACCCGACCATACTCTTGCTGGACCTGCACCTGGTGCAAAGGCCGGGGCAATGGATTCAGCAACTCAGCTGCGCACAAGTCAGGTTCACCCGGGTAATGCCTCCCAACTCGCCGCGCTATACCGCTATCGAAATCTTCTACAACGGCGAGCGGATCAAGTTTATCGAGGATATTCCGGTCATCTCCTGAGTGATTCATGCTGGAGTAGCTGATCTCCCCTGCCGCGACCGGCTGACCGTTGGAGCAGTCGGTCGCCTGTCTCCATATCGATGATCCGTTGAGGGAGCTCAGCGCTTTTGCATTTTTCAAAAAACAAAAAGCCCAGCAACGAGCTGGGCTTGTTTTAACCTGAGAACGCTTCAGTGCAACTGACGCTGTCTCTGCAGCTCGGCCTTCAACCAGGCGCTTGCCGGTTGCGATCCAGCAGCGCAGCGCACCTCATAAGCCTTGCCGCTCATGCTGCTTTTAGTGGCGGCGAGATCGATAAAGTCCTCCGCGCTGCTCACCATGTTCTTGCCCTCGAGGTAATTCAGCTTTTTCTCCAGGTGCTGCCGTGCCTGAGGGGCTGGGTATTCGGTGCCATTACGTACGAACTGGCATTGGCTGTGCTCGACAAAGTCCAGCAAGCCCTTTATCTCCCGGGCAGCCTGAGGCGTCGTTTGCGCCTGCGCGTTACTCGCCATTGCCAAGGCGGCGATACCCGCCGCCATCAGCCATCGAGCCCATTCACCGGTAAAAATTCGCATCATTCGTCCTTGTCTTGAAAGGGAGCACTGTTGTCGGATCTGGCCGAGCATTACCCGGCGCCAGGTCGGTCAAACTTCGATAGGGAGAATCGGCTGAACGTCCTGCTGCCCATCCGCCTGTTCTATCGCAGCCTCAAGTCTGGCCAGGAAGGCTGGATTCAATTTGGCGTCAAGCAGATTGATCTGCTCTACCGCCCGCTTCTGCTCAATCATCTTGGCAAGTTCTGCATAAGACAGTTTGGGTGCCGGGTTTTGAATAATAATCACTGAAGCGCTTCCTTGGTTCGTCCGTCCAGCCCACCAGAGGCTCGGCGGCAAGTGTATCCGCTGTTCCACACTGATCCAAACTCGCCCGGCCAGCACTTGGACGCATGCATCCACTCCCTGCTTCGTCGATACCTGGCGCCTCCGAGCCTCGAATCCCGCGTCGAGCGCAGCCTTGAGCGTTGCCGCCTCGACTCTTCTCTGCCCGCGCATGCCTGTCCATGCCCAGGCCCGGCAACGCTTCTGCCCCGTCATAGACCAATGGTGCCGCCAGTCGTCGTCGCAGCGTTGACGCCCTATCCCTTAAGGCGCGCAATGGCCCCCTAAAAATGATCGCCTGGGGCCTTTCCAGATGGCAAAGATCATAGTGCTGGCCGGTGACTTCCCCCAGGGTGACGCGGAGTATCTGCGCGGAACCATCACGCTCAAAACCGCCAACAAGCCGCTAATAGGGAAAAGCTTTCTCGTCTCCGAGTTCAAGGACCTGACCGTCGAAAATACCGACTCGAACAAGAACATTAAGAGCGCCATAGGCCTTGGAATGGTTGGCGCGATGCTTCTGGGGCCTGTGGGCGCCGTCGCCGGCTATCTTCTGGCGGGCCACAATACCGAGGTGACATTTCTAGCCACCTTAAAGGATGGTCAGACACTGCTTGCTGCAACCGATAACGAGACCTACCAAGACATCTCGGCACGCTTCAACAGAAAAAACTCACCTGAAAAACGTAATAAAACCGAGACTTGACGCCCGATATCGCCGGATGTTGCAGGCCGTGACGGGGTGAACATAGCACTCGGGTACTCATTGACCGTCATATCGAAGATCAAGCATCCAGAATGCCTTGCAGACTGCTGCGTTTTACCCGCCAGCAGCCCCCTCTCTTTCAGCCTTCTCCGCAGCCGGCCAATATCGACGCAGCCTGGATGGAGGATTGAGAGCAGCGCGACTTGCGCCCGAATGGAAAAGCAACAAGGCTGACCGGATTAGCCATTCACAGTCAGCCTTGTCGTTGGGACAGCTTCAACCCAGGAAACGGCAAATCACCATTGGCCCGAGAAGATGCAGGTCAGTGCTTCGATGCCGCTGAACTTCCACAGCGAGTCGTTACAGTCTCTGGCGAATGCGTGGGCGTTCGAGGCGGTGAGGGCCAGGACCACGGCGGAGGCGTAGACGATTTTCTTGAATGACATGGTGAATCTCCTTTTTCGTATCGGCACTTTCTTGTGAGAGCCACCCCGACGAGGATGGTCGTCCGCACTATAAGCCTGGCCTCGGTAGCAGACGATTAGGGCTGGTGTGCTAATGGCGAATACGCATCACCCAAGGCCGTGGGCGAGTTGCACAGGGCTTACAACCCCCTCTGCGGACGAAAGCCGAAACAGATTAGTCATTGCAGCTGTACTGATACTCGAAGGGGAAGAACACCGTATCGACCACCAAGGAAAACGGTGCGTCAATCAGTAAAAAGGGAATCAGCTTTCCATGGGAGGTGCCTACCAACCACCAGTCCAGGCGCACGCCCTTGTAGGGGCAAGGGTGGTCGTAGTCCATGCGCATCGCCACCGCGGCGCAGCCGCTCAAGCAGTTGATCAGCAGCACCAGAATCACTTTCCGAAACACCTAATGGCCTTATTACATCCATCTGCAGAGCGGCGTAGACGTCTCTGCAATACGTCCGTCACCACTTGCCCAGTGGTGATGAAAGAGAAATACCTCCGCCATCAGAAAGACAAGAAAGCCTCTCTCCAACCGCGTAAATCGCAGAGCGGATTTGAATGTGCAGACCGGAAACGAACAAGGGTTTGCATCAGCTTTCGCCAGCAAACCCTTGAGATAGATGGTGCCCGAAGCCGGAATCGAACCGGCACGCCCTTACGAGCGGGGGATTTTAAGTCCCATGCGTCTACCAGTTTCGCCATTCGGGCGGTAGCGCGGTGTTGCAATCTGAGAGGCTCGAATTGCTTGAGCCGTTTCAGCGCCTTGCGGCAAGGGGGTGAAATATATACATCCCCTACCCTTGAAGCAAGTTCGTTGGCGTCAAATTCAAGACTGGATGTCGAGTGCGGCCAAAAACAAAAAGGCTCCGTAAATCATCGATCTACAGAGCTATTTTTATAAGTGGGAGCAACTGCCAGAACCGAACCGGCGCAGATGGAATCGCATTCCACTGATAAAACCAGATATTTCAATAGGTTAGCACAACAAAAACGACGTAACCATCTGATTTTAAAAGGCTTGCAGCTTGCCGATCAGGTGAAGCCGGACTCGTCTAGGTCCCGCCTCCAACGCCTTCCACAGCGCGGGCATAGGCCACTGTCGCCACCTCGATCAGGGTCTTGCGCTCTTCCCCGTCGATAATTCCCTTCGCCTTGAAGTTGTCGACGAGCCGCAGCAGCTCATCGTCCTGCTCCTGAGCATCCATCCGGACTTCGGGATTCGTCAGCAAGTCATGAAAGGCGGAAAACGCCTGCACCTTCGCGTCGCCGTACATGGCTGACTCTCCAAATGGGTGTATTCGGTAGAGGGCGCAATGTCTCAATGGGTTCGTTATGTACGACGTACGGTGTAACCCAACCAACTTGGGGATCGTGGATGGCGGCGCTATGGGCCTGCAGTGTCGAAAAGGCAGACCGAGAACACAACACCCGCGGCAGCTTCTATCTGAATGGGTGCCCACCCTGACCAGCTGTTGGCCGTTCAGCAATCCATCGTAAACACACCTGGCCGGGCAAGCGGGACCACTCTATCCACAGCGGTCGCGCATGTCTCGAAGACAATTCTGAAGAAAGCTGAACGGCTTGAGGATGCGTTCTTCCAGCCAAAAAAATCGCACATCGTTGATCTACGGGCTTTTCAGTGTGGAGGCCGAGGTCGGAATCGAGCCGGCGAAGGCGGATTTGCAATCCAGATAAAACCTCAATATTTTCAATTAGTTAATGAAAGATCCGTTCCGCAAGCGCCATTCTTTAAAAAGGCTGGGCCCCACGATCTACGCGGGTCATGGTTCTGATTGCGGAACTGATTTCGTAGGCGCTCCTAGCGGCTCAGAACCCAGATCGATCCAATGATGGATTGGGCATAGTTCTCCACAATCCTCCCGCATTGCTGCTTATAAGGCGTCCAAGCCTGGCCCTTGTAGCAACTTCTAAGCAACCATCCGCTTGTGTGGTGGCTTACATATTAGCTCTGATGGCGATCCACTCCAGCATCAGGAACTGGGCGAAAGCCGGTGCTAAAGGTGGTAAATATCAGGATGGCTTTTGGGTTACCTAGTGATGATCAGTATGAATTCAAAACACACAGTTCATCGCCTCAAATCGCATACGGGCCAACGGCCGGTCGCCCTGGTGCCGGAACTGGCCCGAGAGTGGCTTGACCCGGTCGAGCCCAGGGAGCGCACCGAACTGCTGGGCCCTCATCGAGCAACTCTTTACCGGGCTCTGCCCAGTCACTACCTTGAAAACCGCCGAGGTGGGACTAAGGTCTATCACAATTCCTGCCCCTGTCTGCTAGGAGGCTGTCGGTACAGGGCCAAGGGCTGATCGTCATTCACCGTTTTACCTATCAAACTCCGATTGGGAAGGATTCCAATGAAAATACTCAGAGCCTGCCTACTCCCCTTGGTCTCGACGCTCGGCTTGGCTGCGTTTTCCAACCATGCCTTGGCGGATGTGTACCTTTGCACGGCTGACCCTTGCACGAGCTGGGAATCGAGTCCCCTCAGCGAGCAACAACGTGCGACCAAGTCCACCGATGGAAATAACACCACTATTGAGGATGCGCTCAAGAACTCGGCGAACGCATCAATCACCAACGGCTATAACAGCATTGCCAACACCGTTCTCTACCTGAAAAAGAGTCTGTGGCACCTAGACCCCAAGAGCGACCCCTTCGAGGGTCAGCAACACCTGACTGTCTATATCTACAAGACAACGGACCTCAATACTCGCCTCTGGAGCTGTCACGCCTATTCATTCAAAGAGAAAAACGGGAAGAAGTACTACGCCACCTGTGAGTGAGTGGGAAGAGTTGCCAATCCACAGCCCGGCATGCCCTGGCGATCCGGAGCCCCTTCGAGGGCTCCGGATTTTTTTTGCCTTTGGTAGCTGCGTGGCTGCCAGCCAACGGTCGATCTGGCGAGCATCTGGGCAGCGTCGATGATGGATTGGACACATTCTTCTTAAGGCCCTCAAGAATAAAGGACCGCAGACCAACCAAAAGCCCCATGTACCAATTTTGTACCAATCAAAGCCACAGCTATACGTGCACATCACTAGTCTAAAGCTAGTAAACACCGCGAGTACGCACGATCACATTGCTAGCCCTACCCGCTTTCCTCACTATCAACCGAATCCTCTTATATTTTGTAACAGTGATTTCGACCATTGCGCTAGGCGTATCCTGGCGCTTACAGATTCCCGCTTTACCCTAAATTGCCCCCCGATACCCCGCCTCCCTCTGAGCCGTCGTTGCGAGCTTTGAAAAGCCGGGGCGCAAGGCCAGCACTGGTGGGGCCTGCTATCCTACGAAGGGCTCTCGGAAATGATCGAAGAAATTGAAGAAACGAAATTTCCAAAAAATAGAAACCTGACTATAGTAATTTTGACCAACTTCGGTCGAACAAGGAAGTCAACGACATGTCTAATACCAAAATTACGATAGATGCGCTTTCGGCAATAAATCTGTCGAATCTTTCAGAAAGCGGCAGCGGGGCAATACCTGTAAATCTGGCGGCCGGTCAGTACGCAGTCACGCTATCGGAAGATACGATGCAATTTAAGCCGAACACTTATATACATCAGGTCATTCTTTTCAATACGACCTCGCACAAGGATGGAAACTGTGAAAAATGGTACTATACGGTTAACACGTCGGAAGGAACTATAATTAAAGTTGACGGTAACAAGCCAGTTTATGTTTTTATCGTAGATCATTACAGTGTCCGCGATAACTCTGGAAGTGCGACGGTAACGTTCACTCCCATTTAATACGGAATAAATCGAAAAGGGGGGACTGTTTTATTTACAGCCCCCTGCTCCAAGCCCCAAAACGCCTGGCACCTTTCCAGATAAACGTAGCCATCCTCTTATTCGACTCTCTGCTTCCTCAGCTTCTTGCGAAAAGCTACGCCTGTGCTACACCTAACCGTTCAAGGAAGTTGTCAACCAAAGGATTACCCAATGACAATCTACAGAGTTTATGTCCGAGGTCACGGTGGCGAAGAGGCGCAGAAGTTGCCTCCATCAAAGGATCTTCCGATCAGCATGATCACACTAGGTCAGTTTGGCAGCACCATGTCCGATGAAGTCGCGGATGACTATATCTATCGTCATCGCGGCATTGATGACATCAAGGCGCAGATCAGAGACGAGGTCGTCATCTACTGGACCAAGGCGCAGCGCGACGACTGGTATGACCATCATCGCCTGAACTACTCGAAGCCCGTCCTAGGCATCAATCCCTATGAAACCCTGACCCAGAACCTCGCGCTAGATGGAGACCGTGACATCGGCGATTGCGGCGTTTGTTACTGGAACGAGCCGAAAGCGGAGTTGACGTGGATTGTCAAACTGCGCCATGGCGAAACGATTCTCCTATCGGAGATCCTTGCGAAGTTGCAAGGCATGCTCCACGGGGAGCAAGACTCCATCGAACTGTTCTGGACGGCCTGCATGAGTGCCAAGTACTGGAGCGGCAACGCCAAGAAGGTCTCTTTCAACCCTACCAAGTAGGCGGTGGGCAATGGCTGAATAGAAAACTCAAAGCATTGATGAAAGCATATCTGCCGATTCATTTCAAAGTAAGAAACAAAGGCCCCGGCTACGCCGAGGCCTTTGCTTCAGAGCGCTTGTAGTCGTTCGGCCTCTTGAAACCCCACCCACTTCCCTTCCGAGTTCACCCCCCGTGAGGTCAGCTCACGCCAAGCTAATTCGTTTAGGTCAACCTCCCCATGCACTACTGCGGCGAGAATACTGGCGGGGATCGTCTAAAGGTACATGTCGGCGGTTTCTATGGGGTACTCACTTTGTTTGCGTAGCCACAGTAACGCTCTGTTGAAAGCATATAGCAAGCTGACCAGGTCCCCCGGAAGCAGCATCAGAACAGCCCTCCCGATTTTAGCGCCTAATAAATTACACATCACACACAAATCAACAACAGTTTGACAACAATATTTTACATGCGAAAAATTAAAATCTAATGCTAGAGTAAATCTTTGCAAGATGCACGAAGGAAAAATATCTAATGCTCGAAAAACCGCTTTCGAAAAAATCAAAAATTACTTTTAGAAGAATATCATCAAAAACCGTATGGGATGTTTGCCAGCTAAGCAATACGTTGTCTCCTGAACAACGCGACATGGTGGCAGATAACGGGGATTCAATTGCTGAAGCACACTTCTCAGAAAACGCCTGGTTTCGCTCTATTTATGCTGACGAAACTTTAGTTGGCTTTATCATGCTGCATATAGGAGCTGATTACGACGAAGATATTGATTATCCCGGCGCCATGTTAACACGTTTGATGATCGCAGGCCCCTATCAGGGTTTTGGATTCGCCAAAGCAGCCGTGCAGATGCTGATTAATGATCTGAAAATACGAGGTTTCAGCGAGCTGCGGGTAGGTTATGGTCAAGGTGAAGGAAGTCCCGAAAAGTTCTATGAAAAATTTGGATTCAAGCCAACGGGTAGAATACTTGGGGAAGATGAGGTCGAAGCATTCATCAAATTCTAGGTGCAATAAATTATTATACGAAAGCTGAAGCCACATTAATTAGATGTCTGTCATGCAGGTGTGTCTATTTAATCTAAAATTGCGAGAGAGATCGATGAAAGGCCTATCGTAATACGGAACAACATTTCATCGATCCTCCTTCTACTTCGCTGTAACCACTCTCCTAACATATTCTTGGCACGCGGCCAGAGCGATCAATCCTTGATCACCGTCACCAGTGATGGCGACAATTCGTTGAGCATGCGCTGGGTCAAGTTCGGCTCTCGCCGCTCCATGAACCAGGCCGCCGGCGCCGGCGGTGGCTGGCACCCCACAGCTATCACCCTGGGTGGTGGTGGCGAGTAGGACTGACAGCCGGAGATCAGCAGTAGCCAGCCGGTCACGCAGACGAGCCTGGTTCGATTGGGCATCGCGCAATTCCTTGTAGTAGGTTTCATCATTCGCTTGCAGCTGATCCTCCAGCAACCGCCGCGCGTCCTGCTGGGTTTCCTGCCAATTGATCACCGCAGCGGCAGCCTGCTCGCGATCTTTGCTGTACGCATCAGCCTGATCGGCCAGCGCCTTACCGTAAACATTTGCCTGCCATGTCCAGGCCAGCCAGCCGCCCAGGGCGAGCCCCAGCACTAAGGCCAGGGCCGGCAACAACCAGCCCGGGGCCTTCACGCCAGCACCTTCAATGCACGCTCATACAGCGCCTCACGATCCACCAGGCCGTTGGTCCCACCGTTGATACGCTTGGTGATCGTGAAAAAGTCACCCTTGTCGGCCAGACTGTTTAAACCCGCCCGTTGCCAGAACCACCCCGCCGACAGCGCGGCATAGACCGGGTTTTCCAGCAACTCAGGGGTGTTGAGCAGTCGCGAATCAACAAACAGCGCTTCGCTGCACGCCTGATAGTTGGCCCGGCCGGTGACCTGGATCAACCCACGGCCGCGATACTTCTGGCCATCACCATCGACCTCCGGGGTATTACCCAGCCGAGCAGCCAGAGTGCCGGTGTCGTACTTGCTCAGGTACTGGTCGTTACCCAGCTCACGCACCCATTGCAGCTGGCCGGACTCATGGCCGATCTGGGCGATGAACGCCGCGATCCGCAGCCGGCCGACGACCGCGTACTTGCTCATGGCCGCGTTGAGGGCAGGAACAAAAACGCCGGCTTGAGTGCCGGCGCTGGGGAGGATCTGTTGCAGTTGCTTGAGAGTGACAGTCATCTTGAATCTCCTGCTGTGGCCACTCAGGCCGGTTTCACATCGACCACCTTCAGTGGCTTGTCGGATTTCTTTTTCTTGCCCTTGGCCTTCGCCTTGCCCTTCTTGCCGCCGTTGCACTCCACCGCAGTCGACCAGCCGGAGGCGTCAAACGTCTGCTCGACGCTGTCAACCAGGTACTGGCCATCCAGCCCTACCTTGAAACCCTGGGCATTGATCAAGCGCTCGGCGAACAGGTCGGTGCGCCCGGGCATCTGCAAGCGCACACTGGCAGTGGTGCGGTTGAACGCAGCGAGCTTGGCTTTGGCCGCCTGTTCGGCTGCTGATTTGTTCGGGTAGATGTGTTGATCGGTGTGTACGCCCGGTAGCCCCGAGGGGGCGTCGTCATTACCCAGCTCGACCACCGCCAACTTCCCGGTCTTTTTGTCCTGGTGCTGGGTCTTCACGGCCTTCTGTGCGCTGCGATCCCCGAGGCGGAACTGCCACCGGCTCACGTCCGCCGGCGTGATAGTGACCACCCCAAAGGCCTTGCCGCTGGCACCCTGGCTGGCTTCACGGGGCAGGACCAGCAGCTTGCCGTCCGCAACTTTCGCGGTGCAGTCGTATTGCTTGGCCAGGCGGGTGATGAAGTTGAAGTCCGACTCGTTACGCTGGTCGACTCAGTCGACCTTTGTCTGCACGGGGCAGGCCGGTGCCCAGCCGTTGCGGGCCGCAATGTCGCGGATGATCTGCGACAGCGGCACGCCCTCCCAGCTGCCGCTACGCGTGGTCTTACCGCTGCCGCGCATGTCACTGGCCTTGCCCCGGATGACCACATCACCCGAGCCGATCTTCTCGACCCAGTTATTGAAGTTGTTCGCCGCTTCGTCCGAGCTGCCGGCAGTTTTCATCTGCACCTGCAGCATCGAGCCCAACGACGTGACGGCATCTAGGCCGGTGCTGCCGTTCTTCTCCATCGATGCCAGCAACTGCGGAAACCAGCGGGCCATATCACTGGCCTCGAAGCTGCCCGCCTGGCCCTGGTACGCGATAGCCTCGAACGCCTGCTGCATGACCTTGGGGTCGGTGATCTTGGCGTTCTGCTGCAGCGCCATGATCATCGATGCCGTATCCACGCCACTGGCGCCCTGCCCGACCGCGAACTTGGCTGCGGTAGGGGCATAGGCCAGCGCCTTGTCCAGCTCCATACCGGCACCGACGAGTTGGTTGACCAAGTCGGCAACGTTGTTGCGCGACATGCCAGTGTCCTTGGCCGTATCGATGACCGTCCTGGTCAGCTGGGCCTCTTCGGGCTTGTTGGCCACGTCGGCCTTGATCGCAATGTCGCGGATCTACGTGTCGGCCAGGGCAAGACAGAGAAGCGCTTGCGCATTCTCCTCGAGGATGCCGGCAAACAATCCGATCTGGCGGCGTTTCTTGAGAACCTGCTAGAACGTCGGGCAATGAACGGCATCCGGACGTCAATCCTGATTACCAACGCATCAGGCTTGCGGATGAGCCAGCAAATGCTGCGCAACCGCTGGGACGAGGCCAGGGAGAAAGCAGCCATCAAGGCCACGGCAGAGGGCGATACCGCGCTCGCGGCCAGCATCCGTCAATTTCAGTTCAGGGATATCCGGCCAAAGGCAGCCAGCGAGATCGCTCTGGAGCATGCCAGCAAGCTGCTTGGGCATATCTCCGAAGAGATCACCAAGAGGGTTTATCGCCGTGTCGGGGAAGTCGTCAAACCGACAAAATAGAGGGAGGGTTGCGGAACACTTGCCAAAAGATGCGGAACACATTGCAAATTTCAGCCAATAAAAAACCCCGTAGATCATTGATCTACGGGGTTTTCAGTTTGGAGGCCGAGGTCGGAATCGAACCGGCGTAGGCGGATTTGCAATCCGCTGCATAACCATTTTGCTACTCGGCCAAACTTTCGATGCATTACAACCGCATCAAAGGTATACAACCCTAAGCTGGAAGCCTGAACTTAATCTACCTTCCAACCCTTTGAATTCTAAGGGGTTTTTCGCGTTCCTGAATCAGGAATGGACGCAATTCTGGACTTGTTCGCAGGGCATGTCAAGGACAGAAATGAAATAATTCAATGCTTTACCGTCGGCAGTGGCGATGGGCTGACAGGGCAGTGCCCGGAAAATAAAGAGTCAGGCAGGCCCTGCTCAATGAACCCGAATTACGCGGGTCCACCTGTGCCCCAAGGCCCGGCCAGTTCCAGATTTCTTCTCGGACTCCTGCACAGTGCGCAGCAGTGTAATGCAACCAACCTGGATTGTTGCCCCAACAGCTCACTTCTATTCTCGCCTCCTTACGAACATTCCAAGGAGATCGGGCATGGTCACCCGCGTACAGCTTCACGAAGTCGGCTCCCCTCAGGTCCTGCAGTTCGAACAGGTGCAAGCCCAGGCACCCGGTGCCGGCGAGGTCTGGCTGGAGCAGACGGCCATCGGCGTCAATCCGCTGGACCTCAGCCAGCGCAGCGGCGCCGTGCCGGTTGCCCTGCCCTGCGGGCTCGGGCTGGAAGGCGCGGGGCTGGTCAGGGCGATCGGTCCCGGGGTCACCCAGGTCCAGGTGGGCGACCGCGTCGCCTATGCCACCGGGCCTCTTGGCGCCTATGCCAGCGCCCGCCTGTACCCGGCCGAGCGCCTGGTCAAGCTGCCGCCGCAGTTGGTCTCGGACGCCGCCGCGGCCCTGCTGTTCAAGGGCATCACCGCCCAGTACCTGCTCAAGTCCACCTACCCCGTCGGGCCTGGCACCCGGGTGCTGATCTATGGCGCCGCCGGTGCCCTGGGCCAGTTGATGGTGCCCTGGGCCAAGCATCTGGGGGCCCGCGTCATCGGCGTCGTATCCAAGCCGCAAAGTGTCGAGCGGGCCCGGGCGGCCGGCTGCGACGAAGTGCTGGTGTTCGATGCCGCGACCCTCGCCCAACAGGTCGTCGAGGTCACTCAAGGGCACAAGGTCGATGTGGTGTACGACCCGATCGGCCGGGTGTCTTTCGAAGCCTCCCTCGACAGCCTGCGCCCGCGCGGCCTGCTGGTGTCCTTCGGCGCGGCATCGGGCGTGCCGGAACCAGTACCGGTCGGCACGCTGAACGCCAAGGGCTCGCTGTTCTTCACCCGCCCGTCCCTCGCTGCCCACACCGCCAGCGTCAGCGAATACCAGGCGCGCGCCGCCGATGTGCTGGATGCCTTCGCCACGGGTATCATCCAGCCGCGGATCTGGCAGCGTTACCCCCTGGCCGAGGTGGCCCAGGCCCACACCGATCTGCACGGCGGACGCGCGCAAGGGGCCATCGTCCTGATACCTTGAGCCGATCCATTCCTTCCCTTCCGGCCTTCTGGCCGTACGACGAGGCCCCCCAGGCACATGGATCCGTTCGACAGTCGACAGGCCGATGAACTCGCCACCCTGATGGCGCTCTTCGAGCACGGCTCTTTCGCCGCCGCCGGCCGTGCCTTGCAGCGCCACCCCTCGGTGCTGTCCAAGCGCCTGGCGGCCCTGGAAAGCCGCCTGGGCATCCGCCTGGTGCAGCGCACCACCCGGCAATTGCGCTTTACCGACGAAGGCGCGCGTCTGGTCGAACGCCTGCGGCAGGCGGGGAGCCTGATCAGCGAAGCCGAACACGAAGCTTCCCAGGGCGCTGCGCAGATCCGTGGGCGCCTGCGCCTGGCCTTGCCGGCCGCCATGGGCCGGCGCTGGCTCAGCCCGATCCTCGCAGAATTCGCCCTGGCCCATCCCGGGGTGGTGCTGGAGACCGAGTATTCGGACCGCTTCGTCGACATCGTCGGCGAGGGTTTCGACGCGGCGATCCGCATTGGCGAGCTGGCCGACAGCCAACTGGTGGCCCGCAAGCTCTGTGCCCATCGGCGCATCCTCTGCGCCGCGCCCGCCTACCTGCAATGCCATGGCGAACCGCAGGTGCCCGCCGACCTCGCCAACCATAACTGCCTGGGCTTTACCGGTCTGCGCTCCTACCCCGACTGGCGCCTGACCCGCCAGGGCCGGCAGGAAACCGTGCGCATCCGCGGCACCCTGCACAGCAACGACAACGAGGCGCTGTTGTGTGCCGCCCGGGCCGGCGTCGGCATCCTCGCCGGCGGCGACTGGTTGATGCACCAGGACCTGGCGGCGGGGCATCTGGTCCGGGTGCTGCCGCAGTGGCAGCTGGACAGCGACTCGGGAATTTTCCTGCTGCGCCCCTCCGCGCGTTTCAGCAGCGCCACCGCCCAGGCCTTCAAGCACTGGATCGAGGCACGTTTTGCCCAGGGCGCACCGTGGGAAACGCCGGCCAGGGACGAGGCGTAGCAGCGTTCACAGCGAAGCGACGATGAACTCCCGCAGCCATTGGTGGGCCGGGTCGCGATGGCAGCGCTCGTGCCAGAGCATGGCCATTTCATAGCCCGGGACTTCAAGCGGCGGCTCGACCACCTTCAGCGCCGGGTTGTCGCGCACCAGGCGCGCCGGCAGCATCGCCACCAGGTCGGTGCTCGCCAGCGCCGAGAGGACAAACAGGAAGTGCGGGACCGACAGCACCACCCGGCGGGTCAGGCCCACCTCACCCAGCGCACTGTCGGTGACGCCGTGAAAACCGCCGCCATCGGGGGACACCACAACGTGCTCCAGCTTGCCGAACTGCGCCAGGCTCGGGCGCCGTTGCAGCCGTGGATGGCCCGCGCGGCCCACCAGCACATACCGCTCGCTGAACAGCACGCGACGGCGCAGCCCGGGGGGTGAGTCCTCGCTGGTGTGCAGGGCCAGGTCGATACTGCCCTGCTCGGCCTGCTGGACCAGGCGTCCGGGCTCCAGTTCGAGCACCGCCAGCCGGGTGCCGGGGGCCGCCGCGCGCAAGCCAGCCAGCGCCGGCAGGATCACCGTCGATTCGCCGTAGTCGGACGCCGACACGTTCCAGGTATTGGCCGCCGCGCCCGGGTCGAACGGGCTGGCCGGCGCCACCGCCAGCTCCAGTGCTTCCAGCGCCCGGCGCAACGGCTCGCGCAACTCGTCGGCCCTGGCGGTGGGCCGCATGCCCCGCGGGCCCGGCAGCAACAACGGGTCGCCGAAGATCTCCCGCAGCTTGGCCAAATGCACGCTGACCGAGGGTTGCGACAGGTTCAGGCGTTGCGCCGCGCGGGTCACGTTGTGCTCGGCGAGCAGCACATCCAGGGTCAGCAGGAGGTTGATGTCCAAGCGTCTTAAATTATTCACGACAATACCTGGGATATTGGATATTCATTTCCAATATACCTGGCGACGACCGATCCTGCTGTCTCCCGACATTGGAGACCCTGTGATGAATGTACTGCTGGTTTATGCCCATCCCGAACCCCGCTCCTTGAACGGCTCGCTCAAGGACTTCACGATCAAGCGCCTGGAGGCCGCCGGCCACGCGGTCCAGGTCTCGGACCTGTATGCGATGAACTGGAAGGCGCCGCTGGATGCCGACGACAGCCTGGGCCGGCCGGACAACGCGCGCTTCGATCCGTCCCTGGACTCCAAGCGCGCGTTCGAAGAGGGCCTGCAATCGGCGGACATCGCCCGCGAGCAGGAAAAACTGCTCTGGGCCGACACCGTGCTGCTGCAATTTCCCCTGTGGTGGTTCTCCATGCCGGCGATTCTCAAGGGCTGGGTGGAACGGGTCTATGCCTACGGTTTCGCCTATGGCGTGGGCGAGCATTCGGACGCGCGCTGGGGCGATCGCTACGGCGAAGGCACCCTGGCCGGCAAGCGGGCGATGCTGATCGTCAGCGCCGGCGGCTGGGAATCCCACTATGGCCCGCGGGGCATCAATGGGCCGATGGACGACCTGCTGTTCCCGATCCACCACGGCATTCTCTATTACCCAGGCTTCGACGTGCTGCCGCCGTTCGTGGTCTACCGCACCGGGCGCATCGACGAGGCGCGTTTCGCCACGATCTGTGACCAGCTCGGGCAGCGCCTCGACCAGTTGCAACAAACCGCGCCCATCGCCTTCCGCCCGCAGAACGCCGGCGCCTACCAGATCCCCGAACTCACCCTGCACCCGGAAATCGCCGCCGGCCGCCAGGGCTTTGCGGCCCATCTGGTGTAGGCCTGCACTCTCACTGCCAGCCCCCGCCCAGCACCTTGTACAGGGTCACCCGGTTGCTCTGCTCGGCCAGGCGCAGGCTGATCAGGTCCTGCTGGGCGCTGTACAGCGAACGCTGGGCGTCCAGGGCTTCGAGGTAACTTTGCGAGCCACCGCGATACAGCGCGTCGGCCAGCTCGAAGCTTTTGCGGCTGGCGTCGGTCAGCGCCTGCTGGGCGTCCAGGCGTTCGTCCAGGGTGCTGCGTTCGGCCAGGGCGTCGGCGACTTCCTTGAAGGCGCTCTGTACGGTTTGCTGGTAGGTCTGCACCTGGATCTCGCGCTCGACCTTGGCCGCGTCCAGGGTCGCGCGGTTACTACCGGCGTCGAACAACGGCAGGCTGATGCTCGGGGCGAAGGTCCAGGCACCGCTGCCGGCCTTGAACAGCCCGGACAGCGCCGAACTCGCCGAACCGGCGTTGGCGGTCAGGCTGATGCTCGGAAAGAACGCCGCCCGCGCCGCGCCAATATCGATGTTCGCCGACTTCAGCGTGTGTTCCGCCGCCAGCACATCGGGACGCCGCTGCAACAGACTGGACGGCAATTCGTCCGGCACCCGCACCAGCAACGCCGCCGATTGCAGGCTGGCGCCGGGCAGCAGCTCGTCGGGGATCTCGCTGCCCACCAGCAGGCGCAGCGCGTTGCGGTCCTGGAGGATCTGGCTGGCGTACACCGCCGCGTCGCCGCGGGCCGACTCCACGGTGGTCTGCGCCTGGGCCAGGGCCAGCCCGGAGGAGCCACCCAACGCATGGCTGCGCCGGGTCAGCTCGTAGGTCGCCTGCTGGCTGCGCAGGGTTTCCTGGGCCAGGCGCAGCAGCTCGTTGTCCGCCGCCAGGGTCAGCCAGGCCGTGGCCACCTCGGCCACCAGGCTGATCTGCGTGCTGCGCCGGGTCTCGGCCAGCGACAGGTAGGCTTCCAGCGCCTCGTCCTTGAGGTTGCGCAGCCGTCCGAACACATCCAGCTCATAGCTGCTCAGGCCCAGTTGCGCGCTGTAGTCATGGCTGGTAGTGGCCACGCCGCTGCTGGAGGAAGAAGCCGGCGTGCGGGCGTGAGTACCGCTGACCCCGGCGTCGATCGCCGGGAACAACGTCGCGCGCTGGATGCGGTATTGCGCCTGGGCCTTCTCGATGTTCAGGCTGGCCAGGCGCAGGTCGCGGTTGTTGGCCAGGGCCAGGGCCTGCAAGCGCGCCAGGCGGCTATCGGTGAAAAACTGCTGCCAGTGGATATCGGCGGCGACCTCCCCGGTGGAAGTCTTGCTGCCCGGCAACCATTGCTCGGCAACCGGCGCCTCGGGGCGCTGGTATTCGGGCGCCAGGTTGATGCAGCCACCGAGCAGCGCCAGGACAGGCACCAGGGCCCAACGAAACTTGATCATGCGTCACCTGTTGCAGCGGGTTGAGTGGACGTCGTGGAGGCACGGGTAAAACGGCGACGGATCAGCACGAAGAACAGCGGCACGAAGAAGATCCCCAGCACCGTGGCGCTGAACATGCCGCCCAGCACGCCGGTACCGATGGCCCGGCGCCCGGCCGAACCGGCGCCGGAGCTCAAGGCCAGGGGCAGCACGCCGAACATGAAGGCCAGGGAGGTCATGAGGATCGGCCGCAGGCGCTGGCGCACCGCGGTCAGGGTCGCCTCCAGCAGGCTCGCGCCCTGCTCGTGCAGGTGCTTGGCGAACTCGACGATAAGGATCGCGTTCTTCGCCGACAGCCCCACGGTGGTCAACAGCCCCACCTGGAAGTACACGTCGTTGCTCAGGCCGCTGAAGCGGGTCGCCAGCACCGCCCCGACCACGCCCAGGGGCACCACCAGCATCACCGAGAACGGCACCGACCAGCTTTCGTACAAGGCCGCCAGGCAGAGGAATACAAACAGGATCGAAATCCCGTAGAGCAATGGCGCCTGGGAGCCGGACAGGCGCAGTTGATAGGACTGCCCGGTCCACTCATAGCCGATGCCCTCGGGCAGTTGCTTGACCAGGGACTCGACCACGTCCATGGCCACCCCGGAGCTCACCCCCGGCGCCGGGTCGCCCACCATCTCCAGGGAGGAAATACCGTTGTAGCGTTCGAGCAACGGCGAACCGTAGCTCCAGGCGCTGCTGGCGAAGGACGAGAACGGCACCATCTGGTCATTGGCGTTGCGCACGAACCAACGGTCCAGGTCGTGCGCCTGCATCCGCGCCGCGGCCTCACCCTGCACATAGACCTTCTTCACCCGGCCCTGGTTGAGGAAGTCGTTGACGTAGGTGCCGCCCAGGGCCGTGGACAAGGTGCTATTGATGTCGCTGGTGCTCAGGCTCAGGGCCCCGGCCTTGCGATCGTCGATGCTGACCTTGAGCTGCGGCGTGTCGTCCAGGCCGTTGCTGCGGACCCCGAGCAGGCGCGGGTCCTGCTGCGCCAGCTGGAGGAGCTGTCCGCGGGCCGCCACCAAGGCGTCGTGGCCCAGGCCGGCGAGGTCCTTGAGCTGCAGGTCGAAGCCCGAGCTTTGCCCCAGGCCACGCACCGCCGGCGGCTGCATGACGAACACATTGGCATCGCCGATGCTCGCCAGCGCCAGGGTCGCGCGCTGGGCAATCGACGCCGAGTCCTGGCCGGCGCCCAGGCGCTCGCTCCAGTCCTTGAGCTTGATAAAGGCACGGCCGGTGTTCTGGCTGTTGCCGCCCATGCCCAGGCCGCTGATGCTGATCAACGCCTCGACTTCCGGCTGTTCGAGCATGTAGCTCTCGAACTGTTTCATCACCGCCTGGGTGCGGCTGTCGGTGGCGCCCACCGGCAGCTGGATCTGCGCCATCAGGGTGCCCTGGTCTTCATCCGGCAGGAACGAGGTCGGCAGGTTGCTATAGCCGACGCCCATGACCAGCAGGAGCCCCCCGTACAGCAGCAGGCTGCTACGGCCACGTTGCAGGATGCCGCCGACCAGCCGCTGATAGGCCTGGGCGCTGCGTTCGAAGTTACGGTTGAACCAACCGAAGAAGCCGCGCTGCGGCCCATGCCCCTGAGCATTGGCGGGCTTGAGCAGGGTCGCGCACAGCGCCGGGGTCAAGGTCATGGCCACCAGCACCGAGAGCAGCATGGCCGAGACGATGGTCACCGAGAACTGTCGGTAGATGACCCCGGTGGAACCGCCGAAAAACGCCATGGGCACGAACACCGCGCTGAGCACCAGGGCGATGCCGATCAAGGCACTGGTGATTTCCGCCATCGACTGGCGCGTGGCCTCCAGGGGCGACAGCCCTTGCTCGACCATCACCCGCTCGACGTTCTCCACAACGACGATGGCGTCGTCCACCAGCAGGCCGATGGCCAGGACCATGGCGAACATGGTCAGGGTGTTGATCGAATAGCCGAGCAGCGCCAGCACGCCGAAGGTGCCCAGCAGCACCACCGGCACGGTGATCGCCGGGATCAGCGTGGCCCGAAAGTTCTGCAGGAACAGGAACATGATCAGCACCACCAGGACGATGGCTTCGCCAAGGGACTTGACCACCTCCTCGATGGACAGGCTGACAAAGGGCGTGGTGTCGTAGGCAATGAGGTTCTTCAGCTGCATTTCTGCCGGATAGAACGGCTCCAGCTCCTGGAGCTTGGCCTTGACCGCCTCAGCGACACTCAGGGCGTTGGCCCCGGTCGCCAGCTTGATGCCCATGGCCGAAGCCGGCCGGCCATTGAGGGCCGTGCTCATGTCATAACTTTCGCTGCCCAGCTCGACCCGCCCCACATCGCTCAGCAGCACCACGGCGCCGTCGCTGGATGACTTGACCACCACGTTGCGAAACTCGTCCTCGGTCTGCAGCTTGCTGCGCGCGGTAATGGTCGCGTTCAGTTGCTGCCCGGCCACTGCTGGCATGGCGCCCAACTGCCCGGCGGAGACTTCGGTGTTCTGCGCTTCCAGGGCGGCGCTGACGTCGGACGGCATCAGGGCGTATTTTTCCAGCTTGGCCGGGTCCAGCCAGATGCGCATGGCGTAGCCCGAGCCCAGGGTCTGCACCTCGCCGACGCCATCGATACGGCTGATCTGGTCGAGCACGGTGCTGGTGATGTAGTCGCCGATCTGGGTGCCGGTGACGCTCTCGTTGTCCGAGGCCAGGGCAGCGATCATCAGGAAGTCCGAGCCGCCCTTGGTCACGGTCAGGCCTTCGCTCTGCACCGATTGCGGCAGGCGCGATTCGGCCTGTTGCAGCTTGTTCTGCACCTGCATCTGCGCCACGTCCGGGTCGGTGCCGGCGGCAAAGGTCAGGGTGATGCTGGCGCTGCCCGCCGAGCTGCTGGTGGCCGACATGTAGGTCAGGTTGTCCAGGCCGGTCATCTGCTGCTCGATGACCTGGGTCACCGAGTCTTCCACGGTCTTGGCCGAGGCGCCGGTGTAGGTGGCGGAGATGCGTATCGTCGGTGGCGCGATGTCCGGGTACTGCTCCAGGGGCAACTGGCTGATGGACAAGGCCCCGGCGAGCATGATGACGATGGCGATGACCCAGGCGAAAATCGGTCGGTCGATAAAGAAACGCGCCATGCTCAACCCTCCTGCGCCAGGGCGGTGGACGGCGCCTGCGGCACCCGGCTGCGAGTACCGGTGTCGCTGTTCTGCGCCACCACCGCGGCGCCGACCCGGACCTTCTGCCCGCCTTCGACGATCAACTGGTCACCGGCACTGAGGCCGGTCGTCACCCACCACTGGTTGCCCACCGCGCGGTCGATGCTCACCTGGCGTTGCTCGACCTTGCCCTCGACCACCACCAGCACCGAGGTCATGCCGCTGGCGCTGCGGTTCACCGCACGCTGCGGAATCAGGATCGCCTGCTCGTCCCGGGCCTGTTCCAGCACCGCCCGCACGTACATGCCCGGCAACAGCAGGCGTTCCGGGTTGGGAAATTCGGCGCGCAGGGTCACGGTACCGGTGCCCTGGCTGACGCTGACCCCGCTGAACTTCAGGCGTCCCTCATGGGCATAAGAGCTGCCGTCGTCGAACTTGAGGCCGACAGGCACTTCATCCGTCGCATTGCCCTGCAGCGCACCGCTGGCCAGGTCGCGCTTGAGGCGCAGCAGCTCGGTGGTGGACTGGGTGACATCGACATAGATCGGGTCCAGTTGCTGCACCGTGGTCAGCGCCGAGTCCTGGTTGGCCACCACCAGGGCGCCGGGGGTCACGGTGGAGGTCTCGATACGCCCGCCGATGGGCGAGCTGATGCGCGTATAGGCCAGGTTGATGCGCGCCGTCTCGACGCCGGCCTGGGCCACCTGCAGATCGGCCTGGGCAGTCAATAGGCTGGCCTGGGCGTCTTCATTGTCCTGCTGGCTGATGGCGTCGATCTTCGCCAGTTGGGCATCGCGGGAGGCGGTGGCCTGGGCCGATTTCAGGGTCGCGCGGGCCTTGGCCAGGGTGGCCTGGGCTTCCGCCAGGGCCGCCTTGTAGCTGGCGGCGTCTAGCTGGTACAGGCTCTCCCCGGCCTTGACCTCGGCGCCTTCGACGAACAACCGTTGCTGGACGATGCCGCCCACCTGGGGACGGATCTCGGCCACCATGAACGCCTGGGTACGCCCGGCCAGCTCGGTGGTCAGGGCCTGGCTTTGCGGCTGCACGGTGATCACCGAGACCTTGGGCACGTCGGTGACAGCCTCGGGCGCCGCCGGCGAGCAACCGCTCAACACGAACAGCACCATCAGGGAAACAGTGACCGCGGTGGTCACCAGGGACTTGGCGAAGATTTTGCTCGACATAATGGCCTCTGCAAGACGGGATGGCTTGTGCTCGTGGCCATGCTGCGAGGCAAATGTGCAGGAAAATTGAAGATTGCCCGGCGACCTTGAATCCTGGCCGCGCCGGGGCCTAAATGAGCAGGCCATTCCTCCAGCCTGCGAACCTATGAAACTGAGCATCTCCACCAAACTGTTCGGCGCCGTCCTGGCCAGCGTACTGTTCGTCATCCTGAGCATGGGCCTGGCCACCAGCTGGAGCTTCGGCCGCGGCTTCCTCGGCTACCTCAACGAACAGGCGCTGCAACGCATGGAACCGGTGCTGCCACGCCTGGCAGTGGCCTACGAGCGCGAAGGCAACTGGGAGTTCATCCGCGACAACCCCGATCGCTGGTTCGACATCATGCGCCCGGGACCCAAGGAGCAATCGCAGATCCGCAAGCTGAAACTGCCGATGACCTCGGACCTGACCGGCGCGCTGTTTCGCATCGCCCTTCTGGACCGCAACAAGCAGCTGGTGATCGGCTATGCGGCGATCGCCGACGATGCCCTGCTGCGGCCGATCGAGGTGGCCGGCAGCACCGTCGGCTGGCTGGCCGTATCACCGTTCCAGAGCGTCAGCGAAGCCGGCGGCGAACGTTTCTTCCAGTACCAGCTGCGCACCAGCCTGGCGGTGGGCGTGACCTCGCTGTTGCTGGCGATGCTGATCGCCTGGTGGATCTCGCGCACCCTGCTCGACCCGGTCAAGCGCGTGGCCGCGGCCACCCACCGCCTGGCCGCCGGGGAGTACAGCAACCGGGTGGCCGAGGCCTCCAACGACGAAGTCGGCCAGCTGGCCCGCGACTTCAACCAGCTGGCCTACACCCTGGAGCGCAACGAACAGATGCGCCGCGAGTTCATGGCCGACGTCTCCCATGAGCTGCGCACCCCGCTGTCGGTGTTGCGCGGCGAACTGGAGGCCATCGAGGACGGCGTGCGCAAGCTCGACCGACGGTCGATGCAATCGCTGCAAAACGAAGTGGGCATGCTCAGCAAGCTGGTGGACGACTTGTACGAGCTGTCCCTGGCCGACGTCGGCGCCCTCACCTACCGCAAGAGCGAGTGCTCGCTCAACGAACTGTTGCAGGCCAGCGTGGCGATGTTCCAGGAACGCTGCCAGGCCGCCCGGCTCCAGGTCGAGCTGAAACTGCCGGAGCGGCCGATGCAGCTGGACGCCGACCCCAAGCGCCTGCAACAGCTGTTCGCCAACCTGCTGGAAAACACCCTGCGCTACACCGATGCCGACGGCCAGCTGCGCATCCGCGCCTGTATCGAGGGCGATAACCTGCGGGTCGACTTCATCGACTCCGGCCCCGGGGTCGAGGCCGAACAACTGCCGCGGCTGTTCGAGCGCTTCTACCGTGGCGAGGCCTCGCGCAACCGCGCCAGCGGCGGCGCCGGCCTGGGCCTGGCGATCTGCCGCAGCATCGCCCAGGCCCACGGCGGCAGCCTCGACGCCGATCATTCGCCCCTGGGCGGCCTGTGGCTGACCCTGCGCCTGCCCGGCAAGGTCTGAAGCATGAGCACTGAACAACCGATCCTGATCGTCGAAGACGAACCGAAACTCGCCGCCTTGCTGCGCGACTACCTGGACGCCGCCGGTTACCCCAGCCTGTGCCTGGACAACGGCCTGGACGTGGTGCCGACGGTGCGCGCCCAGCCCCCGCGACTGATCCTGCTCGACCTGATGCTGCCGGGGCGCGACGGCCTGGAGGTGTGCCAGGAGCTGCGACGTTTCAGCGAAGTGCCGATCATCATGATCACCGCCCGGGTCGAGGAAGTGGACCGCCTGCTGGGCCTGGACCTGGGAGCCGACGACTACATCTGCAAGCCCTTCAGCCCGCGCGAAGTAGTGGCCCGGGTCAAGGCCATCCTGCGCCGCAGCCCGCAGTTGACGGCGGTTGCCCAAACCCGCCTGCAGATCGACGAACAACGCTACCGCGCCTCGTTCGACGGCGTGGCCCTGGACCTGACCCCGGTGGAACTGCGCCTGCTCAAGACCCTGGCCGCGTCCCCGGGCCGGGTGTTCTCCCGCAACCAGTTACTCGACCGCCTGTACTCCGACCACCGGGTGGTGACCGACCGCACCGTCGACAGCCACGTGCGTAACCTGCGGCGCAAACTGGCCCAGGCCTGCCCCGGGGAAGACCCGATCCAGTCGTTGTATGGCGTGGGTTACAAACTTGAGCTGGGCGCGATACCGGGCTGAGAGATTGCGGCAAGCCGGGTTATCCTGCGCCGCCAGGAACTTCAAAGGTGCGCGACATGACCCGACTACAGCAGGTGGACATTGACTTGAACGCGGTGACCAGCACGGCCGAACTGCATGCCACCCTGCGCGATGCCCTGGGTTTTCCCGCCTGGTGCGGCGCCAACTGGGACGCCTTCTGGGACGCCATCACCGGCCTGGTGGAAATGCCCGTGCAGCTGAAATTCCATGGCTGGGACGAGCTGGCCACGCGCTTGCCGAGGGATGCCCAACTGATGCGGCAATGCCTGGAAGAGATGACAACCCACTACCCGGAATTCGCGCCGCAGGTGACGTTCGACTGAACAGCCCGCCAACGCCACATGCCGTTCCTTGATGCCATTGCCCTCCCCTACGCCGACCTCGAAACCCCTGCATGTCCCTAGGCACTTCCAGTGGAGACACCTGGGGACCGATGCAAAGGGTCGCTGGGCGCACCTACGACTGCTGGCGCGTCCAGGCATCCTGCTGGTCCTGCTTGACGATGTCGACGAAGTGCGCCGGCAGCAGGTTGCGGAAAAGCCCGCCGTCGCCCTCCACCACCTCGACCATCTTCGCTACCATTTCCTCGGGGTCGTATTGTTCGAACGGGAACTTCAGCCCGGAGTGATCGGTGAAGTGCTTCTGCGGGTCGTACCAGCTTTTCCAGGTCTCCATCATCCGGTCGTTGAAGCCGGTGGAGTAAGGCCCGGGGTTGATGGTCGCGACCTGGATGCCGAACTCCTCCAGCTCCATGTGCAGGGCCTCGGCGATGGACTCCAGGGCATGCTTGGAGGCGCAGTAGGCGCCCGTGAAGGGCCCGGTGAGCAGGCCGGCGATCGACGAGACGAAGACGATCTTGCCCTTGCGTCGCTCGACCATCTGCCGCACGAAGCCCTGGGTCAGCTCCAGGTTGGCGAACACATTGGTCTCGAACTGGGAGCGCAGGATATCCACCGGGATTTCCGCGATGGCGCCGGTCTCGGCGTCGCCGGCGTTATTCAGCAACACGTCGATGTCCCATTGCCAGGCACAGGCCCGGTCGCGGGCCGAGGTGATGTCGAGTTTCTCCACCCGCAACTTGAGGTCCAGGCTGGCGGCGAGCTGGTGCAGTTCGGTGACCTGCGGGGTGATCTGCACCCCGGCGATCACTTCATGGCCGTTGGCTGCCAGGCGCAGCGCCACCGCACGGCCAAAGCCCGAACCGGCGCCGGTGACCAGAATACGTTTTTTGCTCATTGTGGGTTCTCCAGGAAAATGTCGCTGGCCAGGGCTCATAGGCAAGCCCGGGCGATGATTTCGTCTTCAACCGCGGTGCCGCCGGAGACGCCGATGGCGCCCAGGCAGCGCCCCGCCTGATCGACGATGGGCAGGCCGCCGGCAAAGCTGGTCAAGCCACCGTTGCTCTGCTCGATCGACCACAACGACTGCCCCGGACCGGACGAGGCGCCGAGTTCGGCGCTGGCGGTACGGAACAGCGCCGAAGTCCGGGCCTTGCGCTGGGCCAGGTCGATCGCCCCCGGCACGGCGTCGTCCATGCGCACGAACGCCAGCAGGTTGCTGCCCGAATCGACGATGGCGATGCACACCGACAGCTGCATCTGCATGGCTTTGGCGATGCCCTTGTCGAGCATCTGCCGGGCGGGTTTGAGGGTGACGGGCCAGTGCATGGCAGGACTCCTTTGCGGTTGAAAAGAGTCTATGAAGCTCGTAGCTTTAAGAGAATCCACATTCTCCCTACAAGACTATTAAGTATTTCTAACAATGAGCCGACGCGATCCACTGGCCGGGCTGCACCTCTTCATGGCGGTGGTCGAGACCGGCAACTTCACCCGCGCCGCCGCCGTGCTGGGCGTGACCCCGGCGGCCGTGAGCCTGGCCATCAACCAACTGGAAAGCGAACTGCAGACCAGGCTGTTCCACCGCACCACCCGCGGCGTCAGCCTGACGGAAAGCGGCCAGCGCTTTCACGAAAGCAGCGAAGCCTGCTACCGCAGCCTGCTGCAGGCCCGGGACGAGTTGGGGGAAACCCAGGGCGAGCCCTCGGGGCACCTGCGCATCAGCGCTTTGCACATGGCCAAGCACCTGATCGTCGCCCCGCTGCTCGAGGATTTCTTCCAGCGCTACCCCAGGGTCACCCTGGAAATACGCTACGAAGACCAGCTGGTGGACATCGTCAAGGAACAGCTCGACGCCGGTATCCGCCTGGCCGACGCCCTGCACCCAGGCATGCACGCGGTGCAGATCACCCCGCCGCTGCAATGTGCCCTGGTGGCCAGCCCGCACTACCTGGCGCGCCACCCTGCGCCGCGCAGCATCGACGAGCTGCGCCAGCATTCCTGTGTGCGCTTTCGTTTTCCCAGCAGCGGGCAGATGCACAAATGGCAGCTGCACGACGGCCAGCACGAGGTGAAGCTGGATGTGCCCGGGCGCTTCATCAGCACCGACACCCAGGCGGTGATCGAAGCCGCCCGCGCCGGTGTCGGCATTGCCCATGTGTTCATTCGCGAACGGATCGCCGCCGACCTCGACAGCGGCCAGCTGGTGGAAGTCCTGCCCGGCACCTGCCAGCCGCTGCCGGCCATGTGGCTGTACTACGCCAACCGCCGGCACGTCCCGCCCAAGCTGCGTGCCCTGATCGAGGTGTTGCGGGACTGGAAGCAGTCGCTCGGGCGCGACACCCGGTAAAGCCGCGTAGAGGTACGACTCAGGCCCGCGTCCGGACGCTCGGCACCAGCATCCGCACCAGGGAATCGGCCGTGCTGCGCAAACGTTCCGGCTCCTGGTAGATGCGCTCCATCACCGCCAGCCCACGGGTGAAGGTGACCATGACCTGCGCCGCTTCAGCCGGCGCCAGGGCCAGGTCGCCCTGGATCGGCTCGGCCGACAACGCGGTGCTGATGGTCAGTTGCAGGGCGTCCAGCAGCTCGCGCAAGCGTTGCTGGATGCGCGGGCCGATGGTGTCGACTTCGGTGGCCGTCTTGGTGGTCAGGCAGCCTTTGGGTGGCGTGCCGCTGGTCATGTTACTGATCGCCACCTGGAAAAACTGCCGCAGCGCGGTCTCGGCGTCCGCGGCCTCGAGGGCCTTGGCGGCGTTGCCCAAAAAGCGCGTGGCGTAGGCTTCGAACGCCAGCAGGAACAACGCCTCCTTACCGCCGTAGGCGTGGTACAGCGAGCCGCGCTGGACCTCGGCCGCCTCGGCCAGGTCGGCCATGGAGGTGGACTGCCAGCCCTTGCGCCAGAACACATCGAGGACCGCCGACAACACTTTTTCTTCGTCAAACTGCCTGACACCCGCCATAAAAACCACTGCTCACATAATTATTGACAACGCTGTCAAAGATACCAACACTGCGATCTTTGACACACCTGTCAATCATACCCGATAGGTGCTGTGCGGTAAGCATGCTTGATGTACTGGTCCGCGACTTCCGCTGCGCGCCACGGAAGGAAGTCGGTTTCACCTGCGCAGTCACGCCCGATAACAGCGGTCGTGGGCGCGAGCGGTTTTCTCTTTTTACGTCAGGAAAAAGGAGTCTACGAAATGGTTTCGAACAGTCGTATCCAGTATGGCTACATCAATGTCATCGAGCCCGCCGAACACAAGGGCGAGCTCACCCGCGACAAGGTCGAGCGCTTCACCGAAGGGTTCACCAAACCGGCCCTGCTACGCAAACTCGCGCCCATCGGCGAGGAGCTCTCGCAACGGGCGTTCTTCGACCAGGTCGGCTCGGGGAAAAACCTGCAATGGCGGGTCAAGTCCGGCGACCAGCCGGTGTCGATGCGCGACGAGAACGGCGCCTCGGACTACAACTACGTCACCGGCCGCGTCGGCACCGGACAGGAATTCCTCGACGACATCTTCACCCACCACCTCGACGTCTACTCGCACCTGGGCACGATTTCATCGAGCTACAACGACCCCTACGAGTGGGGCAAGGACGCCTTCAACCTGGTCAAGCAGCAGGTTTTCAGCAAACCCTGGTTCAACATCGACGCCTGGAAAGTCACCGGCCACATGTTCCTCGGCTACAGCACCCAGGAATACGGCGAGCCGGCCCGCGGCGCGGTGGGCAGCGACTGGCACATTTTCCCGACCCTCAACATTTTCGTGATGATCGCCGGCACCAAGAAGTGGAGCACCCGCCCACCCCAGTTGGGCGACCAGTTCCGCGACTACGACCTGATGTTCGAAACCAGCAGCGGTCGCGAAGCGCCAGGCGGCGACTACGAGGCCGACACCGTCTACGTCGAGCCGGGCGACGTGCTGATCAACCCACCCTTCGAATGGCACAAGGTGCTCAATGCCCGCGGCCTGAGCATCGGCGCCGCGTTCCGGGTGATCGACATCGACTACCTGAGCAAGCTGGAGAACCGGCGCAACCTGGACCTCTCCAAGGTCGCCCATGACAACGGCAACTTCGCCGAGACCGAGGAGCTGGCGCACTTCCTCACCAGCGTCAACTACGCCTCGCGCCACATCAACCGGGCGCAGATGCTGCTCAACGACATCGAGTACGCCTACCTGCGCAAGCGCGGCAGCAGCGGCTCGGTGAAGATCGGCCACCGCTAGCCCCGGGACGCCGCAGCGAGGACCTGCTCATGACGCTTACCGTCAGTCCCGAACAGCGTTGGGCCGGCATTCTGTGCGGCCTCGCGGCGGCCTTTATCTGGGGCGCGTTCCCGGTGGTCACCCGGCTGGGGCTGACCCGCACGCCGCTGGATGCCTACGACATCACCTGCATCCGCTACGGCGTCTCCGGGCTGATCCTGCTGCCGTACCTGCTCCGCCATGGCCGCCGGGGCCTGGGCTGGACAACCATTGGCCTGATGGTCGTCGGCATCGGCGCGCCATACATGCTGGTGGTGGCCCAGGGGCTGGCCCTGGCCCCGGTGGAACTGTTCGCGGTGGTAACTCCCGGCAGCATGATCCTGTTGTCGATCCTGATCAGCGCGCGGCTGTTCGGCACCCGCCTCGGCGCCCGGGCGAACGCCGGCACCGCGCTGATCATCGGCGGCGTGCTGCTGGCCGGCTGGCACAGTTTCGCCGGGGCCCAGGCCTCGCCCTACGCCTACCTGATGTTCCTGCTCGGCGGCCTGCTGTGGGCGATCTACACCCTGGTGTCGAAATGGTCCGGCAGCGATGCATTGCACGCTACGGCGATCGTCTCGGTGTGCTCGATGGTCCTGTACCTGCCGGCCTACCTGGCCAGCCGCGGGCTGCGGATCCTCCAGGCGCCGCTCTGGGATATCGGCATCCAGGTGGTCTACCAGGGCCTGCTGGTGTCGACGGTGGCGTTGTTCTTCTACAGCCGCTCGGTCCAGCTGCTCGGTGCGTCGCTCGGCTCCACTTTCGCCGCGCTGGTGCCGGGCACGGCCATGGTGCTGGCCGCCCTGCTACTCGGTGAGCGCGCGGACAGCACTGCCATCGCCGGCTTGCTGGTGGTGACCGCCGGCATGCTCCTGACCCTGCTGCCGCAACGCCCGCGCCCGCTGCCGGGCGCCATCGGCCAGCCGACACCCAGGCCACCAGGCCCCACGCCATGAGCGAGCTGCATGAGCGGAGCGCAAGCACAGTCCATAGCAAAGGAAAACCAAGCATGAGCAGCGCATCCCTGACCCTCTACGAACTGGCCGGCGCCGACCCAGACCTGCGCTTCAGCCCGCACTGCTGGAAAACCCGCATGGCCCTGGCCCACAAAGGCCTGGAAAGCCAACGCATCGCCTGGCGCTTCAGCGACAAGGCGCGCATCGCCTTTTCCCGGCAGGGCGCGGTCCCGGTGCTGGTGGATGGCGACCAGAGCATCAGCGACTCCTGGCGCATCGCCCTGCACCTGGAGCAGCGTTACCCCGAGCGCCCGTCTCTGTTCGGCAGCAGCGACGCCATCGCGTTGTCGGGTTTCGTCAACCGCTGGGCCGACAGCACGCTGCTGCCCGCCGTGGCCCGGGTGATCCTGCTGGATGTGTACGAACAGCTGGCCGACGAGGACCGGGAGTATTTCCGCAGCTCCCGGGAAGCGCACTTCGGCACCTCGCTGGAACAGCTGGTGGCCCCGCAAGCCAAGCACCTGGAGCAGTTGCGCCAGGTCCTGACCCCGCTTCGCCAGACCCTCAAGGGCCAGCCCTTCCTGGCCGGCGAGGCCCCGGCCTACGCCGACTATTGTGTGTTCGGCATGTTCATGTGGGCGCGCTGCACCAGTAGCGAAGAGCTGCTGGCACCCAACGATACCCTGCATGCCTGGCGCGAACGCCTGCTGGACGCCTTTGGCGGGCTGGCGCACGCGGCGACCCTGGCTTCCCCTCTCGAGACTGGAGCACGACATGTCCAATGATCCCGCCCTGCATGACTTCGCCGTCCGTTCCTCGGACAAGATCCGCTATGCCGACACCGACCGCCAGGGCCATGTGAACAACGCGGTGTTCGCCACCTTCCTGGAAACCGGGCGGGTGGAGATCATCTACGACCCGCATGCGCCGCTCGCCGAACCCGGCAGCGAATTTGTCATCGCGCGCCTGGAACTCGACCTGCGCGCCGAACTGCGCTGGCCCGGCACGGTGCAGATCGGCACCCGGGTCGCCACCCTCGGCAAAAGCTCGATGACCCTGGAGCAGGCGCTGTTCCAGGATGGACGCTGCGCGGCCCTGGCCACCACCGTGATCGTGCAGATCGATGCCCAGAGCCGGCGCTCGAAACCCTTTGGCGAAACGGCGCGGCGCCGCTTGGGCGCCCTGACCACGGCCGCGGACTCGTTCGCGGTGAAATAGGCGGAGGACGCCATGTCGACGCTACAGCAACTGTTCTCGGCCCTGCCGTTTTTCCAGCTGGCGGTGATCATCGTCGCCAGCCAGCTGTGTGGCGCGCTGCTGGCCCGCTGGGGGCAGTCGCGAGTGATCGGCGAAATCTGCGTGGGCATCCTGCTCGGCCCCTGCCTGCTGCTGGCCCTCGGCGCGCAGTGGCATGCGGCGGTCTTCCCGGCGGCCATCCGCCTGGGCATCGAGACCCTGGGCAATATCGGCCTGGTCCTGCTGATGTTCCAGATCGGCCTGCGCTTCGACAACAGTCACCTGCGCAACCAGAAGATCGGCTTCAGCGCCCTCTCGGTGGCCGCCGGCGGGGTGATCCTGGCCTTCGCCCTCGGGGCCATGGTCGGGCTGCTCTCCCACGGCGCCCTGGCGCCCGCCCAGCCCAGGCTCGGCTACGTGCTGTTCTGCGGCATCGCGCTGTCGATCACCGCCCTGCCGGTGCTGGTGCGAATCATCAGCGACCTCGGGCTGGAGCACTCACTGGCCGGGACGGTGGGCATCGCGGCCGCCGCCATCACCGACATCATTGGCTGGGTGCTGCTGACCCTTATCGTCGCCCTGTCCAGCAGCGACAGCTCGCTGTTCGGGGTGTTGCGCCAACTGAGCTTCATCGTCCTGTTCCTGGTCCTGGCCCGCTGGGGCTTGCGCCCGCTGCTGCACGCCCTGACACGGCTGCTCGCGACCCGCAGCGCGCCCCCCGCCGCCGATATGAGCATGGCGCTGATGCTGGCGACCGCCCTGCTGTGTGGCTGGATCACCACCCTGATCGGCCTGCACAGCGCCCTGGGCGGACTGATCGCCGGCTGGCTGCTGCGCGAGCAGCGCCAGCACTGGCACCGTCATATGGAAGGCTTCGTCAACATCGGGCTGGTGCCCTTCTACTTCGCCGCCACCGGGCTGAAGATGGACCTCGGCGCCCTGGCGCCGCTCGACAGCTGGCTGTGGCTGCTGGCCTTCTTCGTCGCCGCGGTGCTGGGCAAAACCGCCGGCTGCTACCTCGCCGGACGCCTGGCCGGCCTGTCCGTGGAGGTCTCGCGCAGCGTCGCGGTGTTGATGAACACCCGTGGCCTGATCGAGATCATCGTGCTCTCCGTGGGCCTGGACATGGGGCTGATCTCCCAGAGCGCGTTCTTCCTGTTGCTGATGGTCGCCATCGCCACCACCCTGATGACCACCCCGTTGCTCCGGCGCCTGGTCAGGATCGAGGCCGTTCCATCCCCCCTGGCGAAAGGCGAGTTGCAGACTTCAGATCGCTAACCATCGAGCAACCGGGAAGGCCGGAAAACCCAGGAGCTACACTCGCAGGTTGTGCCTTGCCTGAGCCCGAAAGCCTGGCCGGGTACTGGATATCCCTCGCCAACCACAGGAGGTGCGGCGGCCATGGCCTTTAGCGAAATCGATTACGAAATCCAGGGACCGATCAGGATCATCCGCTTCAACCGGCCGCAGAAACGCAATTGCATCGGCCCTACCACCCACCTGGAACTGATCGAGGCCTGGAGCCGTTTTCGCGACGATCCAGACGCGCTCGTGGCCATCATCACCGGCGCCGGCGACCAGGCCTTCTGTGCCGGCGGCGACCTCAAGGCGGCGCTCGATCTGGTGCCCACCACCGTGGACGAGATCGCCGCGCACAACCGCGGCGAGCGCCCCGGGATCATCGGCCCGAGCCGCTGGACGGATATCTACAAACCGGTGATCGCCGCGGTGAACGGCGTGGCCTACGCCGGCGGCCTGGAGTGGGCCTGCTTTGCCGATATGCGCATCGCCGAGGAACACGCCTCCTTCGGCGTAACCTGCCGCCGCTGGAACATCGGCCTGGGCGATGGCGGCACCCAGCGCCTGCCACGCATCGTCGGCATGGGCCGGGCGCTGGAGCTGATCCTCACCGGCAAGGTCATTTCCGCCAGCGAGGCGCTGGCTATCGGCCTGGTCAACGAGGTCGTCGCCAAGGGCCGTTCGCTGGAACGCGCGCTGGAGCTGGCGCACCTGCTTTGCACCCTGCCCCAACCCGCCATGCGCTCGGACAAGGAAGCGGTCATCCGCGGCTACGGCCAGCCCCTGGCCGAGGCCCTGCGCATCGAAGCCGAGTGCTTCAACCGCTCCATCCATCAGCCGGAAACCCTGGAAGGACTGCGCCGCTTCCGCGAACGCGACCATCCGGACCTGCGCGGCGATGTGCCGTCCCAGTCGCCGGGGTTGATCAAGGATTGAGGGTCATAGCGTCACCGGTGCGGTTCACGCATCGACTGCAAACAGCGCAAATAAATACGGCTTCACAGGTGCAACCAAGGGCAGCTCCATGACGCTGTACGGTCAAACCCTTGACCAAGAGTTCTGGGGAAAAACCGCTATCTAATAAGGCTATGTCCCAATAGCGTGTTGCATGGTGCGCCCGACTGCCTCCTGGATGCAGTGAACCGGTCGAATGCCCTGCTGATAACGTTCCAGCATGCGGCACCCGCCCAGGTCATTTGGGAGATAGCGGGTGGCCACGCCATGAAAGCGAGTCATCCAGCTCTTCAGTCGGCTGTGGATTGAGACATAGCCTTTTTTATGTCTCGGCCTCGGTTCCGCGTGCCCTGGTCACATCAAAAGAGCCTGTTCCACAGGCGCTTGACCGCATTCGGCTGTTCCGCCCGCTCGCCGGTCGATTGAGGTGCCGAGGGCGGCGGGGAAGGCCGCGCAGCGGACGGGCGCGGCGCTTGGCCACTGCGTTTGCGCTGCTCATGCTGGTCCCGGAGTGCGAGTAGTTCGGGGCTGTCCGGACGGGCTTCCAGGCCATGCTTGATATAGGCCCGCGCCAGGTCGCGATCGCCCTTGGCATACGCGCTTTCGCTCATCTCGGCGTAGAGCAGCGCCACCTGGTTCAACCCGGCCAGCGCCTGGGCGTTCCCCGGCTCCAGGCCGAGTATCTGCCGGTAATAGAACACCGCGCTGTCATCCTCGGGCTCCAGCAGGTGTTCTTCGGCGATGCGCTGCTCGGCCAGTTGCCGGTAGCCAGCGATCCGCGCCGCGGCTACCCGTTGCAGTCCTTGCCGGGCCTGCGCGCTGGCTTCGTCGAGCTGCAAGGCCTGGTTGAAGAAATACTCGGCATTGTCCTGCGCCGGCTCGACCAGTTGGCCCGCCGCCAGGCGCTGTTCGCCATGTGCCAGCAGCTCGGCGATCTCGATCCGCTGCTGCAGGTACAGGCCGGTGCCGCTGGCAGCGCCGAGCAGCAGCAGGCTGCCGAGTGCCCACAGCGCCAGGCGCCTGTTCGGGCTGCGCCGGCGGGCGGGCTCGGGCTCGGCCTGGCGCGGCGCAGGATCGACCAGGGCCGGCGCGAAGCGGGTAGATTCCAGCTCCACCTCTCGGGGCTCGTCCGGTTCATCCGGTTGCTCTGGCTGGTCCAGCTCATCGAGTGCCTGCAGCAGCGCCCGGCAGTCGGCGAAGCGCTGGTTGGGGTCCTTCGCCAGCATCCGCTCGAGCACCGCCTTGTACGGGCTGATGTGCGCCGGCAAGCTCGGCGCCGGCATCTGCACGTGGTTCATCACGGTCTGGGTATAGCTGGCGCCGCGGAACGGATTGGCGCCGATGAGCATCTCCAGGAAGATCACGCCCAGGCTGTAGATGTCGGTGCGGATATCCAGCGGCTGGCACTGCGTCTGTTCCGGGCTGCTGTAGGCCGGGCTGCCGACGGCGATGCCGAGCCCGGTGAGCTCGCTGTCCATCTCCAGCGCCTTGGCGATGCCGAAATCGGTGATCACCACCGTGCCATCGCTGCGGAAGAGGATGTTCGCCGGCTTGATATCGCGGTGGATCAGGCCCTGCTCATGCACCACGGCGAGGCCGGTGGCGATCTGCCGGACGATATCCAGGGCGCGCCTCGGCTCGAACACCTCGCCCTTGTGCCGGGCCAGGTCGCCGCCGCCGACGAACTCCATGGCCAGGTAGTAGCGGCCATCGGCCAGTCTGTTGATGTCGTGGATGGTGATGATCGTGGGGTGGTGCAACGAGGCGACGATATGCCCCTCGCGGATGAAGCGCTTGCTGAACGCCTCGTCATTGGCGTTGAGCAGTACCTTCACCGCCACCTTGCGGTGCAGCGACTCCTGGGTTGCCAGGTAGACTTCGGCCATCCCGCCTTGGCCAAGCCGGCTATGCACGCTGTAGCCGGGTATCTCGGGTAATCGTTCGTCCATGAAAGAATCCGTGCGCAGCCGCTGATTGAGGTATCACCGATACTGTCGGGCCGGATGTCACCCGTCGGATCAGGTCTCTAATTAATTAAGAGCGGGGAACTTTTCCGATAGTTCCTGGCTCGCCGTCTGCTGCCGTCCTGGCGTTTCGCGCTGCGCCTGGCTGGGCAGAACCCCGGCCTGTCGGGCCGAATGTCACCCGTCGGGTCTCTGATTAATAAGAGCGGGGAACTTTTCCGATAGTTCCCGGCTCGCCGTCTGCCGCCGTCCTGGCGTTTCGCGCTGCTCCTGGCTGGGCAGAACCCCGGCTTGTCGGGCCGTCAGGCCAGGCTCAGAGCGTGCCGAAGACCTTCTGCACCAGGCTGGTGGCGGCGCCGGCCGGGTTCTGGCGGATGCTCGCTTCTTGCTTGGCAATCATCGCGAACAGTCCGTCCAGCGCCTGCTCGGTGACGTAGCTCGTTGGCGCCCTTCGCAGCCACTGCGCCGAGACCTGCCGCCTGGCCGGCGACGAGGGTGCTGATGCGGAGCATGGGACTATCCTTCTGGCGGTGAGCGATGCCGCGAGCTTAGCGGAGCAGGCGCTGACGCCAAACCCCGGGCGCCGGGTCGAGTGCGCAATGCCGGCATATGAGCCTATCCTGGGGCACTGCAAGCGACCGCCGGCGGTCGTTCAGCAGCGCTTCGTAGCCCAACGGAGGTGAGCCACATGTCACGAATGGTTTCGCTCCTGGCATTGCTCGGCGCCTTGTACCTGGCGCTCTGCGTCGCGGCGTGGGGGTTGCAGCGTTCGCTCATCTACTTCCCCCAGCCCCGCGCCATCGCCAGCCCCGCCACGCTGCTCAGGCTGCCGCTCGCCGACGCCGAGGTACTGGTTTCCGTGAGGCCCCACGACGGCCCGAAGGCGTTGCTCTACTTCGGCGGCAACGCCGAGGACGTGTCCCTCAACCTGCCGGAGTTTGCCCGGGCCTTTCCCGAGCATGCACTCTACCTGCTGCACTACCGAGGCTATGGCGGCAGTTCCGGATCGCCCTCCGAGGCGGCCATCGCGCGCGATGCCATGGCCTTGTTCGACAAGGTGCAAGCCGCCCACCCCCGTATCGTGGTGGTCGGGCGCAGCCTTGGCGCGGCTGTCGCCGTGCGCCTGGCCAGCCAGCGTCCGGCATCGCGCCTGGTGCTGATCACGCCGTTCCACAGCCTGCAGGAGTTCGCCGCCAGCCAGTTTCCCTTTCTTCCGGTGAGGTGGCTGCTGCGGGACAAGTTCGAATCCTGGAAATACGCACCGCGCATCGCCGTGCCGACTTTGCTGATCGCCGCCGAACACGACGAAGTCATCCCGCGTTCGAGCACCGAGACGCTCTATGCGCATTTCGCCCCCGGCGTGGCCAGGCTCGAGGTCGTCCCGGGCGCGGGGCACAATTCGATAGACGCGAGCCCGCGGTTCCTGGAACTGCTCCGCAGCGGGCTGTGAGCGCGCCGGCCTTCCGGCGAGGCGCCGGCTTATGCCGGCTCCTCGTCCAGCGCCTTGTCCGACGCGATCGGCGGCTCGATGCCCCAGTCGCCGTGCAGATACCAGTCGTCGCCGAGCATCTCGGCGGGGTGCATGGTGCGGTCCGCGCCATTGCCGCAGGCCAGGGCATTGGCCGCGCAGTAGCGGTCGCAGCCCCAGCAGATGCGTTCGGGGTGCTTGGGGCTGATGGGAAAGTTCTTGGCCATGGCGTTCCCCGGGGCGCGGGTGGGAGTGGGAGTGGGAGTGGGAGTGGGAGTGGCTCCCAGGCTACGACGCCCGCGGGGAAATGCCCTTGATCGGGGTCAAGAATGACAGGCCCGGGGCGCCCGTCTTGACACCCCGGGCCACCTGTTACGCCGTGACCGCCGGCGCGTAGCGCACTGCCAGCTTGCGCAAGGCGACGTAGAACACCGGGGTCAGGAACAGGCCGAACAGGGTCACCCCGAGCATGCCGGAGAACACCGCGACGCCAGTGGCGCGGCGGATCTCGCTGCCCGCGCCGCTGCCGATCAGCAACGGCACGGAGCCGGCAATGAACGCCACCGAGGTCATGACGATCGGCCGCAGGCGCAGGCGGCAAGCCTCCAGCGCCGCCTCGATGATGCCCTTGCCCTGGAGCTCCAGCTCCCGGGCGAACTCGACGATCAGGATCGCGTTCTTGCAGGCCAGGCCCATCAGCACCACCAGCCCCACCTGGACGAAGACGTTGTTGTCGCCACCGCTGAGCCACACCCCCGACAAGGCCGCGAGCATGCACACCGGCACGATCAGGATCACCGCCAGGGGCAGCGTCCAGCTCTCGTACAGGGCGGCGAGGACCAGGAACACCAGCATCACCGCCAGCGGGAACACCACCGCCGCGGCATGGCTTTGGGTGACCTGCTGGTAGCTCAGGTCGGTCCATTCCAGGGTGATGCCGCGGGGCAATACCCGGGCGGCGATTTCTTCCAGCTTGGCGATCACCTGGCCCGACGACAGTTGCTTGGGATCGGAGTCGCCGATCAGGTCGGCGGCCGGGTAGCCGTTGTAGCGCACCACCGGATCGGGGCCGTAGCTGGGCGTCACAGTGATCATCGCGCCGAGCGGCACCATCTCGCCCCGGCCGTTGCGCACCCGCAGGTTGGCGATGTCCTCGGCGGTCTGCCGGTAGGAACTGTCGGCCTGGGCCATGACCCGGTAGACCCGGCCGAACAGGTTGAAGTCATTGACGTAGACCGAGCCCAGGTAGGTCTGCAAGGTATTGAACACATCGCTCAAGGACACCCCTTGCGCCTTGACCTTGACCCGGTCCACCTGCACCTCCAATTGCGGGATGTTGGCCTGGTAGGAGCTGACCGGGTAAGTCATGCCCGGGGTCTGCGCCACCGCGGCCCGGAAGGCGCTCAAGGCATTCTGCAAGGCGCCGTAGCCGAGGCCGGCGCGGTCTTCGAGGTACAGCGAATAGCCCGAACCGTTACCCAGCCCCTGGATCGGCGGCGGCAACAGCGCATAGGCAAAACCTTCCTGGACCTTGGACAGCTTGGCGTTGAGTTCGGCACTGATCTCCACCGCGCCGCGCTCACGCTGGTCGAACGGCTTGAGGATGACGTAGGCGGCCATGACATTCGGCGTGTTGACCGACTGCAAGGCGTTCAGGCCGCTGAAGGCCGGCACGGTATCCACGCCCTCCACCGAGAGTGCCGTCTCGATCAGCTCGCTGGTCACCGCATCGGTGCGGGCCAGCGACGCGCCTTCCGGCAGCTTGGCGCCGGCGAACAGGTAGAGTTTGTCCTGGGTCGGGATAAAACCGCCCGGCACCAGGTTGAACAGCCAGGCCGTGCCGATCAGCAGCAAGGCATAGAGGAAGAACACCGAGCCGCGCCGCCCCAGGGAGTAGGACACCAGGCCGTGATAACCGTCGGAGCGGCGTTTGAACATCCGATTGAAGGCGCGGAAAAAGCCCCCGAACACCTTCTGGATGCCCCGCTCCAGCCAGTCCTGCGGCGCGCCGTGGGGCCTGAACAGCTTGGCCGCCAGGGCCGGCGACAGGGTCAGGGAGTTGATCGCCGAGATCACCGTGGAAATCGCGATGGTCACCGCGAACTGCTTGTAGAACTGGCCGGTGACACCGGAGAGAAAGGCCATGGGAATGAACACCGCGCAGAGCACCAGGGCGATGGCGATAATCGGCCCGGATACCTCCTTCATCGCCCGGTGCGCCGCCTCCCGCGGGTCATAGCCCTTTTCGATGAAACGCTCGACGTTCTCCACCACCACGATCGCGTCGTCGACCACGATGCCGATGGCCAGCACCAGGCCGAACAGGGTCAGGGTGTTGATCGAATAGCCCAGCAAATACAGCCAGGCGAAGGTGCCGATCACCGACACCGGCACCGCGATCAGCGGGATGATCGAGGCGCGCCAGGTCTGCAGGAACAGGATCACCACCAGCACCACCAGCACCACCGCCTCCATCAGGGTGTGCTGCACCGCGCTGATGGATTCCCGGACGAACACCGTCGGGTCCCACACCGCCTTGTAGGCCACCCCTTCGGGGAAACGCTGGGACAACTCGTCGAGCTTGCCGTAGACCGCCTCGGCGACCTGCAAGGCGTTGGCCCCCGGCGACAGGAAAATCCCCACCGTCGCCTGGTTACGGTCATCCAGGCGCGCGCGCAGGGTGTAGTCGCCCGCGCCGAGCTCGACCCGCGCCACGTCCGACAGCTTCACCAACTGCCCGTCCGCCCCGCTCTTGAGGACGATATCGGCAAACTCCTGCTCGCTGCGCAAGCGCCCGCGCACGCTGATCGACACCAGGAAATCGGCGCCTTGCGGCGAAGGCTCGGCGCCCAGCTGGCCGGCCGAAACCTGCACGTTCTGCTCGCGGATCGCGTTCACCACATCGGCCGCGGTCAGTCCCCGGGCTGACAGGCTGTTGGGGTCCATCCAGATGCGCATCGCATAGTCGCCCGAACCGTAGACCCCGACATCGCCGATGCCGGACAGCCGCGACAGCTCGTCCTTGACGTGCAGGGTCAGGTAGTTGCGCAGGTACAGCGAGTCGTAGCTGTTGTCCGGGGACAGCAGGCTGACGTACATCAGCGGCGTCGGCGATTGCTTCTGGGTGGTCACGCCATACTGCCGCACCTCCTCCGGCAGCCGCGACAGTGCCTGGCTCACACGGTTCTGCACACGCACCGCGGCGGTGTCCGGATCGACGCCGGGGACGAAGGTGATGCTCACCGCCAGGCTGCCGTTGGAGCCGGCGACCGACTTCATGTACATGATCCCTTCGACGCCGTTGATCGCCTCTTCCAGGGGCACGGCGACCGACTCGGCGATCTCCTTGGGGTTCGCCCCCGGGTAGGTGGCGCGCACCACCACGCTGGTCGGCACCACCTCGGGGTATTCCCCCGACGGCAGCACCGGGATGGCGATCAGGCCGAGGGCGAAAATGATGATCGACAGGACGATGGCGAAGATCGGTCGGTCGATGAAGAACTTGGAAAAATCCATGGTCGCTCTCCCTTATTGCGCCAATGGCGCCTGGGGCGCGGCGGCCGAGGCCTGCTGCGTCGGCGCGGCGAGTTCCTTGGGCTCCACCGCCATGCCCGGGTAGAAGATCTTCTGCGCTCCGTTCAGCACCACCCGGTCGCCGGCCGCCAGCCCGGCACTGATCACCCGCAGGCCATCCAGCTGGCGGCCGAGGGTAACGTCCTTGCGCAGGGCCTGGTTTTGCGGGCCGATGACGTACACGTATTTGCGGTCCTGGTCGGTTTGCACCGCGCGGTCGTCGATCAGCACGGCGCGGGTCTCGCTAGCGCCTTCAAGGCGCACCCGGGCGAACAGGCCCGCGGTCAGCCGGCGCTCGGGGTTGGGCAGCACCGCGCGCACGCGGATGGTGCCGGTGGCCGGGTCGACCTGGTTATCCAGGAAGTCCACGGTGCCGGTCAGGGGGAAGGTCCCGACATCGTTGGCCAGGCCGACCCGCACGGTATTGCTCACGCCCGGACGCTGGCCCTTACCCAGCAGCTCGGTGTAGCGCAGCAGGCTCTGCTCGTCAGCGTCGAAATAGACGTACATCGGGTCCTGGGAAACGATGTTGGTCAGCACGCTCTGGTCAGCCTGGGCCAGGTTGCCGAGGGTCAGCATGGCCCGCCCGACGCGCCCGGAAAACGGCGCGCGGACCTGGGTGAAATCGAGGTTGAGCTGGGCCGTGGCCACCTCGGCGACGGCCGCGTTCACATCCGCCATGCCCTGGGCCAGGGAGGCGCTGCGAATGTCGCCCTCCTCCCGTGACAGCGCCGACTGCTTGACCAGCGCCTGGCCGCGGCGGTCCTGCTCGGTAGCCAGGCGCACCGTGGCGCGAGCCCGGGCCAGCCGGGCCTGGGCACTGGCCAGCGCCTCGCGGTACGGACGCGGGTCGATGACGAACAGGGTCTGGCCCTTTTCCACCTCGTCGCCCTCGCGGAACGCCACCCGGTCGACATAACCGCTGACCCGCGGCCGCAGGTCGACGGCATCGATCGCGCTGATGCGGCCATTGAACAGGTCCCACTCACGCACCGCCTGCACGCTCACGGTCGTCACCTCGACCACCGGCGCCACGGCGGCGACCGGCTCGGCCTTCTCGTTACAACCGCCCAGCGCCAACAGGAGGCACAGCGCTCCGAGTCGATGGGTTGAAGAACTGCTTCGACCGAGCACCCGGCGAATTCGATTCATGAAAGTGGACTCCGCTGTCACTGCACTGTTGATTTATAGGCAGGCGGAATATAAAAGTTAAAGCCAACTTTAAGTAAAGCCCCTTCGGAGGGCCCATGAACAAATCAAGCGAGCCGCTGCTGACCATCACCGAAGTCGCCCGGCGCAGCGGCGTCATGGCCTCGGCGCTGCGTTTCTATGAGTCCCGCGGGTTGCTCCACTCGATCCGCGTCGGCAGCGGCCACCGCCGCTACCCGCGCTCGGTCCTCAGGCGCATCGCCTACATCGTGTTCGCGCAGCGCATCGGCTTCTCCCTCGACGAAATCATCCAGCAACTGACTGGCCTGCCCATCAACACGGCACCGGCGGGCGCGGACTGGCGACGCCTGACCGCCACCTGGAAAGCCCGGGTGCAGCAACGCATCGCCGAACTCGAACGGCTGAACATAAGCCTGGAGGAATGCATAGGCTGCGGCTGCATGTCGCTGGAACACTGCGGGCTCAACAACCCCGAGGACATCTACTCGCGCAACGGCTGCGGCGCCCGGCGCTGGCTGGGGGACCAGAAGATCGTTATCGCCGCTGGGCAGGAGGCCGATTGATCCGGACTGCGACCTCCTGGCCCGATGCCGGGATATCTCAGGCCAGCACGTCAGTCAGAGGCATGACTCCCACCATCAGACGCGCTTGGCTCCAGGGCTACTTGACGCAATCAGCGCTCAGAGGTGCATCCACCTGGAGCAAGCGTGGTCAGCACCTCGTCCAGCTTTACCAGGACAACGCCTGCGCAACCTGATTGGCCTCGGCCTCGGTTTGACCTCCGCTCATGACGGGTGCCCGCAGCAATGACCGCTGGCCTTTGCGATCCACGATCCAGAACGCCATCCTCGTCGGCGTTGCCCGTTGGGCGCCGGTGATGGGGTCGACATCGGCAACACCTTCGTCCTTTACCCCCTTCGTTACGTCGAACACCCATTTACGACCGACTACCGGCGCGGCCTCGCGCTTGACCGACTTGGGCACAAACGTCGTCTTGCGCACGTTGCCCGCTTGCAGCTGCAGCTGTTCTGCCATGAAGGTACGCAGCATCGGCTCGAATTCGTCGTCAGATGAGGCATCCAATCCCGCGCTCAGGCCCAGTTGCACCCCTGTCTGCAAATTCTCGTAGTAGAAACGATTGGCGCTGCCATAGCTCAGGCGATAGGTACCCACGCGCATGGGTAATTGCATGCCCGTCGCTCTGTTGATCAGGGCATTCCCGCCTTCCGGTATCCCCCAACCCCACACCGCATCGCTCTCCTGCCAATCAAGGAAGGTCCTGTTCAAGGCGATGGCCTCGCGGTTCCGGCCTTGGCGGTAGGCAATATCCGCGGCATAGTCCAGCGCAGTCTGATAGATCCCGCCGTCGGGATCGCCGCCGTTGTACTGCCAGGCGGACAGGGCCTGTTCCAGCGAACTGCGGGCGTCCTCCAAGGCGCCGCGGCGGTACTGGGACACGCCGACAAAGGTATTGAGGCGGGCGATTTCCAATGCAAAAAACGCATCAGGCAGCGCCTGTTCCGCCAGCTCGCCGGCCTTGGACCAGCCGCCCGGCGTCGCCCAGAGCAAATCGATTGCCCGGTCCTGCTCAGCCATGGTGCGCTCACGGAACAACGGATGCTCGCCCTGCCATCGCAGTGTTGCGAAAAACTTGCCCAGTTGCTCCATGGCCTGGGCCTCGTCCTGCACACTGAAGTCAACGGCAATGTGCAGGCGCCAATCACCCCGCTGTGCCACCCAGATACCCCTGACACCTTGTTCGCCCGAGTCCTCCCATTGCACTCTCGCTTTGACTGACGTCAGGCCTTCGAAGGGTAGATCGGGCATTGCCGACGCACGCACTTGCTCAGCGGGCGTCCCCTGATAGCGCTTGAGCGACTCCTGGCGCTGGGTAGCATCCCGTCCGCGCTGTGTTTCGTCGTAATACAAAGAAATCTCGGCGCTTAGAGGACCGTTCACTAGCGCCTGGGTATAGCGCACGCGAGCGCCGAAGTCCCGCTTATCGGCCGGTTCGAACTCCGTTAACTTCCACTGCCCCACCATCAGCGGCAGCGATAAACCGGCAAGCTCGTAACGCAAACGCGGCTCGTCTGGCGCCAGGCGCCATAACCCGGAATAGGGCCTGCCGACGGCAAAGAGTTTTTCCTGCAGACGGGTGACCTGCGCCCTTTCACCTGCACGCATGCTTGCCTCGATGGCCACGCCCAGCAGCTTCGCGCTGTGGTAGTTGCGAAATCGCTTCCCCTTGGAAAGCGATTCCGCCGAGTCTTCATACGCCACCTGCTCTTCGGCGGCGGCGCGGGCCTCGGCGTACTTCCCCTGCTTGAACAGCAGGTTGACCAGCAAGGTGCCCCCGTCCAGCCTCGCGTTGATGCCGTTGACGCCCTCCCTGCGGCCCGCCTCCATCGCCACCCGCGCCGCGACCGTGGCCGCCGCGAGAGATTCCTCGCGATCCAGGCGCTGCGCTTTCAGCAATAGTATGTAGGAGAGTTCCTGCTTCGGTTCCGCAGCCCAGGCGGGGGTGCATAGTGACAACAGGACTGCGGCCAAAAGAGAGGCATATCGATTTCGTTTTCCGCACTTCATATCAGGTTCCGGGACAGGCGCCATACATTTGAAACTCATTATTCAACTTCTCCGAAACACAGCCAGAAAGTACTTTTTTGAGCATTTCGCTCATCCTGATAAGGGGACAGTTGGCACCCTTCGCACGCTCGTTGCTGTCGGCATCCGGCGGTGCCATCGCGAATTGTTCAGGCACGCGATTGAAGGGGTGCGTCGACCAGTGTTCCAAACTCATTGCCAATACCTCGGGCTGGTTGGCGATCAAGCCGTAGACCTTCGCCTCGGTGACCTGCTCTTTGCTAATTTCAGCAGACGAAGCCGGGGCTCTCGTACCTTGGCGATTTCGTCTTGTAGCTGGGATGCCTTGATCGTTCCCGCTGGGGTGGAATTGGAGAGCGCCTTCATCATTTGCCTGGTGATTTCCTCCAGGGCCTTTTCTGCCTCGAAAAGCTCTGTATCAGTCACCGAGGCGCTTTTCTTCAGCGCCTCTTGCCAGCGACGTAAGGAAGCCCAGCGGTGGGGGATGTAGCTGGCCACCAGCTTGTGATCGGCATTGTCCAGTATCTGGCGTATCAATCCACCACGATCGGGTAAACCGCCTTCCGCCTTCAGCGCCTGGCACCTATGCGCGCCATCGTTGACGACCCTCGCGAGCAAGCTTCGCTCCTACAGAGGCAATCGAACGGCAGCCGGGCCTGCTATTTGAGCCGTAGGCGCCGGGCCAGTTTGTGCAGGTTGCTCGGGTCGACTTCCAGCAGCCGGGCGGCGCGGGCCCAGTTGTTGCGGCTGCGGCTCAGGGCCTGGTGGATCTTCTGCCGCTGGTAATCGTCGACGGCTTCGCTCAGGGGCTGGAAGGGCCCGTCGTCGGCCGCCAGCGGCGACTGCTCGAGCGGCTCCGCGCCCTTCACCGAGCTGTCGAGATCGAGCACGTCCGGCTCCAGGGTCAGGATCTGGCTGCGACTGCCGCCACGGCTGAGCTGCTTGAGCGCGGCGCGGCTGATCACATGTTCCAGTTCCCGCACATTGCCCGGCCAGGGATAAGCCAGCAGCGCCCGTTCGGCCGCCGGCGACAGGCGCAGGCCACGCAGGCCGAGACGGCTGCGGTTCAGCTCGAGGAAATGCCCGGCCAGCACCAGCACATCCGGACCGCGTTCGCGCAGCGGCGGGATCGGCACCGGGTACACCGAAAGCCGGTGGTACAGGTCGGCGCGAAACAGCCCGTCGCGGATGCTGTCCGGCAGGTGGCGGTTGGTCGCGGCGATGATGCGCACATCCACATGCAGCGGCTTGTCCGCCCCCAGGCGCTGGATCTCGCCGTTCTGCAGGGTGCGCAGCAACTTGGCCTGCACGCTCAATGGCAGCTCGCCGACCTCGTCGAGAAACAGCGTGCCGCCGTTGGCCGCGTCGAAGCGCCCGGCGCGGTCGCTGGTGGCGCCGGAGAAAGCACCCTTGACGTGGCCGAACAGCTCGCTTTCGGCCAGGGACTCCGGCAGCGCCGCGCAATTGACCTGCACCAACGGCTTGTGGGCGCGCCGCGACAGGCGATGCAGGCGGCGGGCGAACAGTTCCTTGCCGACCCCGGTCTCGCCCAGCAGCAGCACCGGCAACTCGGAATCGGCAAGCACATCCAGCTCGTTGAGCAACTGGTGCAGGACTTCGCTCTGACCGAGGATCTCACCCTCCTCCACCGGCCCGCGCGCATCCTGCGGCTCGCTGCGGGACAGGCGCAGGCTGCGGTTCTCCTGCTCCAGGCGGGTGACCCGCAGCGCCGCCTCGATCTGCAGGCTGCAACGCTTGAGTTCGTCGCGGGCCTGGCGGTCGAAGGTCCCGGGCCGCAGCGCGTCGAGGGTGATGGCGCCCCAGACCCGCCCTTCCACATACAGGCTCACGCCCATGCAGTCATGCACCGCCAGCGGCCCGTTGTCCGGGTGGTCGAGCAGCCCGTCATAAGGGTCCGGCAGGCGGCTGTCGGGCTCGAACCAGGTGGGCTCGCGGGACGCCATGATCGCCGCCAGGCGCGGGTGCTGGGCGATCACAAAGCGCCGCCCCAGGGCTTCGTGCACCAGGCCGACGGTGGCCAGCGGCCGCAGGCTGTCGTCGTCCAGGCGCAGCAGGCCCACGGCCCCGGCCTTGAAGTATTCCCGCAGGGTCTGCACCAGACGCTGCAACCGCACGGCATTGGGCAGCTCGACAATCAGGTCGGCCGCCAGACTTTCACGCAACATGGTAGTCATCACCCTTTCTGGTGGTTTTAACCCCGAGACTTCAGGGTCATCCGCACCACGACAAAAAAATTAATCCATTATTTTCAAAAAGTTACAGCTGGCATGACGGCTGCAACGGCCCAGGGGAACCGTTGCCACTCCAACAAGGAAAACCTGATGAACCCGACACTGCTGGAACGACCCGCGCCTTCCCAACCAGACGCTTCGAAGCACAACCTCCTGGAGCAAAGCCTCGGCCAACTGGCCTGCGACATCCCCGGCGCCAGCCGGGTGTTTCATGAGTTCAAGCTGGACTTCTGCTGCGGCGGGCAGAAAACCCTGCGCGACGCCGCCCTCGGCAAAGGCCTCGACCCGGTGCAGATCGCCGAGGCCCTGCACCTGCTGCAAGACAGCGCCGCCCAGCAGCAGGACTGGCGCGATGAGCCGAGCGAGGCGCTGATCGCCCATCTCCTCACCCGCTACCACGCCCGCCACCGCGAACAGTTGCCGGAACTGATCCGCCTGGCCTGCCGCGTGGAGCAGGTGCATGGCGCCCGCAGCAGCTGCCCCAACGGCCTGGCCGATCATCTGCGGGACATGCAGCAGGAGCTCGAAGGCCACATGCTCAAGGAAGAACAGGTGCTGTTCCCGATGCTGCAACAAGGCCTGGGCCGCCGGGCGGCGCCGCCGATCCATGTGCTGCGCCTGGAGCACGATCAACATGGCGAGGCCCTGGAGAAGCTGCTGGTGCTGACCGACCACATCACCCCGCCCGCCGACGCCTGCAACACCTGGCGCGCGCTGTACCGCGGGCTGAGCGAATTGCGCGACGACCTGATGCAACACATCCACCTGGAAAACAACGTGCTGTTCGTCAATGCCCTGAACGCTTGAGCCCCGCCCTTCCGTGCCAGCCCTATGGCTGGCACACCCCTTCAGCCGTGCCAATAGAACATCGCCTTGGCCAGGACCACGATCAGCAGCATGTGCCCCAGCACGCTGCGGCGGATCCAGCAGGCGCGGCCGGCGCTCAGCCGCGCGGTCTTGAGCCAGTACGCCAGCAACAGGTAATGGCCGATGATGCTCAGGGCCAGGACAATCTTCAGGCTCAACAGGCTGGCGAAACTGCTGCCCAGGGGTTGGCTCAAGGCGCCGCGATGCTGCCAGGCCAGGCCGATGCCGGCGCCGTACAACAGCAGCACCACGCCATGCAGGACCTTGCGCGAACGCACTGCAATGGCCTGGTCCGCCGCCAGCTGGGCGTCGCTCGCCAGTTGCCGGCGCGCCGTGTGCCAGATGCACACCTCGAAGAACAGCGTGCCGATAAAAGCGATGGCGGCCAGCAAATGCGTGACCAGTAACCAGGGATAAATCATTGCCCTTCTCCTTGCTCTGCGCTCAGGCTCAGCCCGGGTATCCGTCGACCCGCGCCCGCAGCAGCATCGGCCCGTAGCGCCAGACATACAGGGCAAAGGCCAGGGCCCAACACAGGCCCGCCAGCCACAACGCCGCCGCCGGCAGCCAGAGCACCAGCAGCACCCGGCTGAGGCAGGCCAGGTTGAGCAGGATGAACGCCAGGGTCATGCCTGCTGGCGGCGCCAACGGCCGCCCGGTGTGGCCCAGGCTGACCCGGGCGATCATCGCCAGGATCAGCCCGGCCATGGCGCCGATGGTCAGGCCGTGCAGCGCCAGGCTGGGGTTGAGCGGCGCGCCGAAATGCCACAGCGCCATGCCCAGGCACGCCAGCGCCAGCCAGGCGTAGGCCAGGTGCAGCGACCACAGCAGCGGCACCCGCCACAGCCCCCGGTCCTGCCAGCGCCACAGCCGCAGCAGGTGCGCGGCCGCCAGCAGCAGGAACAACGCGCCGACCCAGGTATTGGCCACCAGCGCCGGCCCGGCGGCATACAGCAGAGCTACCAAGGCCGAGCCCACCAGCAGCAGATAATCGAGCCACGGCCAGGGCGCCACGGCCACGGCCCGAGCGAGGCCGCGCTGGGTGAAAAACGGAATCACCCGCCCGCCGATCAGGCTCATCATCGCCGCCACCAGCCACAGGCCGCTCAGCACGCCCTGGCGCTGCCAGCCTTCATGACCTTGCAGCAGGCCGGCCACCGACAGGCCATCGGCCGCGGCGAGCAACAGCAGCATCAGGACAATCGGGTAATTACGCCGCTGGCGTACCTTCCACAGCATGCGCCCCATCAACCCCGCCAGCGCCAGGGGAAAGCCCAGCTCCAGCACCGCCAACAGCGGCCAGGGCGCGCTGCCCAGCCAAGCCAGGCGCGCGGCCAGCCAAAGCAAGGCCAGGGCCGCGAGCGGCTTGCCGCTCAGGCCCGGCTGGCCGGTCCAGGTCTGCACCGCGGTCAGCAGGAAGCCGGCGATGATCGCCAGGCCGAAACCGAACAGCAGTTCGTGACGGTGCCAGCCCAGCCAGCCCCCCGCCGGTTGCCAGTCGCCCAGGGCACCCTGCAGGGCCGTCAGCCACAGCGGCACCACCAGCAGCGCCAGGACACAACCGACGAGAAAGAACGGCCGGAAGGCCAGGCGTAACAGCGGCACGATCGCCAGCGCTGCACGACGGTCAAGTACTTGCATCAAGCCCACCCCTTTACCCAGCGGCCGACCCGGCGACGGTCGACACGCGGCGAATGAAATCCCCGGCCATCATCGGCCATTGGCGCGCCCTTGCCGTTGTCGCAAATCAAGCTTGCCCGGGATGCGGCGGGCTGTTGTGCCCACCGTCCTTTCCGGCAGTGCAAGGGGCGTGCCCCGGGGCTCGGTCGCAGCCTCGCGCGGCCATAAGCCGGCGGGCCGGGGTTGCCGCCGGCGCGTTGCCGGGGTTCGCCTTCCAACGAGCGGGTCAAATTGACCATTCGCTAGTCATTTACACCCCAAATCGCCAGGTCTTTTTGACCATGCAAACGCAGATCCCCCGAATACAGGGGGCCTGGCGCCTGGCCCGGGTCTTGCTGAACACAGGGCACCCAACCCCCTCCCGCATTACCGGAGCCGCCATGAAAAAAAGCCATCCAGCCACTGACGTGGTTTGTCGTCCTCGGCGCGATCCTCGCCCTCGCCAGCCGTGTCGCCCTCGGCCTTGTCTGACAGCTCTTGCCTGGCAGCCGCCCTCCCCTCCAAGCCCCATTAAGGATGAATATTCATGGTGCTTCATCGCGCGCATCGCCAGATCCTGCGCCCTGAACGAGGAACAGCTGGACGCGCTGATGGCGGTCAGCCAGTTGCTCAGCATAAGGGGTTGAAATCAGCGCCCGGGATCAGGCTCCACGCACGCGCAATCCGAGGCCTGCCCCGGGCTGTCGAGGTCCTCCCGGAACAGCTGGCAGATGCTGTCCACCTCCAGCCGGCCGGCGGGCAGGATGCTGATAAAGCGCTCCGAGACTTCCACCAGGCCGTTCCAGCTCAGCTGTTGCAGGCGCAGCCAGGCGGACGCGAAGTACTGGCCGAAGATCAGCCCGTAGCGGCTTTCGATGGCCAGGATGTCCAGCTCCAGGTCACACGCCAGGCGTTCCATGACCAGTTGCCGGACCTGGTCGCCGGCCTCGCAGCGCCAGCCGCGACAGGTCGCCAGTTGGCCCAGGTCGAGCTGTTGCAGGTAGTCGCCGAGCACCTCGCTGTTCTGCGTATACAGCTCGTCGAACTGGCTGATGGCGCCCAGGCCGAAGCCCACATGGTCGCAATAACCGTGGCAGGTAAACCCCTGGCAGTTGCGGCGCAGCCGGCCACGCTCCTGGGCCATCATCAGGTCGTCGTCGGGCCGCACGAACTGGCCCAGGCCGATGTACTGGTAACCCGCCGCCAGCAGGTGCTCGAAGCAGATCCGCCGCATCGCCTCCTTGGCCTCCAGGCTGCAGGCTGCTGCGGGCTGGTCCTGGGTCTGGCGCCGGTAGCGCAACGGCGGCTGGGCGTAGTCGAACACCTGCAGGCGGTCGGGCTCCAGCTCGATCAGGGTGCCGAGCTTCAAGGCGAAACTCTCCGGGGTCTGCCAGGCATGGCCATAGCCCAGGTCGACATTCACCGAGCGATAACCGAAGGTCCGCGCCGCATCGATCAGCGAATGGATGGGCGCCGGGTTCTGGTAGCAGGCCACCGACAGCTGGCTGTCGCCGCCGATATCCGGCACGCCGATGCTGACCTGGTTGAATCCCTGGTCGCGCAGCAGGCCCATGGTCGCCCAGTCGGTGTGGTGCAGGTCGACGTCGACGCTGTAGTCGCCGCAATCGTGTTCGAGGAAGTGAAAGCGCTGGCGCAGATGGGTCATCAAGCGTTGCAGATGGGCCGCGTCCGGGGTGCCGCCACCCAGGTGAAACTGCTCGATCCGCTGCTCCGGCCCCAGGTGGCAACCCACCAGGTCGATCTCGCGCTCCAGCCGCCGCAGGTAGCTTTCGCCAGCGTCCACCGGCGTGCCCGCCAGGCGTGTCGGAAACTGCACGTTCAACGACAGCGGCCGGCGCTTCTGCCGGCTGTTGCGCAACGCCCGCAGCAGGTCCAGGGAACCGATACCGCCGTGAAAGCGGCGGGTGTCGACATGGCAGTTGGGATCGAGCACACCTTGATCGCGTCGAACGGCCGGCTCGCTGCGGTGCGGGAGTAGATCAGGCATGACTGGGCTCCATGGCTGGCGGTGGAGGGCCAGTGTCCGGCGTTAACGCCCGGAGCTCCTTGACTTGCATCAAGCGTGGGGTCGGCGCCGGCCTACCAGTTCAGGTAGAACATGGCCTTGGCCAGCAGCACGATCAGCAGCATATGGCCGAACAGGCTGTGATGGATGAAGCGCGAATAGCAGGCATTCATGCGCCCGCTGCGGAACAGCAGCATGGCCACCAGGAAATGCCCGAGCACGCTGGCGGCCAGCACAATCTTCAGCAGCAACAAGGTGCCGAACGACGACGCCAAGGGCGCGGCCAGCACCGGCAGATAACGCCCCCAGACCATGCCCAGCCCGGCGCCGAACAGCGCCAGCAGCACCCAGGGCATCAGCTGGCGGGCACGGCCGGCGATGCCCTGTTCGAGCAGCACCATAAGCTTGGCCGGCAGTTGCTTGCGGATGTGTTCCAGGAACAGCACTTCGAAAAACACCGTGCCGATAAAGACCAGCGCGGCGAACAGGTGCAGGCTGAGCAGCAGCGGATAGATCATCGCTTCAGCCTCCAGTCACCGTGGGAAAGAACGCCACCTCGTCGCCGTCGTCCAGCGCCTCGTCGAGCCCACACATATCCTGGTTGCGGGCACACATCAGGCTCGGTTCGGCCAGCACCCGCCAGATGCCGCAGCGGCTCGCCAGGTGCCGGCGCAAATGCTCGAGGCAGGCGAAGTCACCTTCGACCACCTCGCTCGCGCAGCCCAGGGTTTCCCGGTAGCGGGAGAAATACTGCACCTGCAACCTCATGCCGACGACGCCTGGTAGTCGCCACTGTTGCCCCCGGACTTGCGCAGCCGCCGCACCGACTCGATATGCATGCCGCGGTCCACTGCCTTGCACATGTCGTACAGCGTCAGGGCGGCGACACTGGCGGCGGTCAGCGCCTCCATCTCGACCCCGGTCTGCCCCGCCAGTTTGCAGCGCGACACGATACGCACGCGGTGCTCGTCCTCGAGGTTCAGCTCGACCACCACACTGCTCAGCAGCAACGGATGACAGAGCGGGATCAGCTCACTGGTGCGCTTGGCCGCCTGGATACCGGCGATGCGCGCCACCGCGAACACATCGCCCTTGGGATGGCCACCGCCGACAATCAACCGCGCGGTCTCGGCACGCATATGCACCCAGGCCTCGGCCACCGCCTCGAGAAAGGTCACGTGTTTATCGGTGACATCGACCATGCGCGCACGGCCGAGGGAATCGAGGTGGGTCAGTACCGCGTCGTTCATGGACAGGAGCCTTAGTCATGGCGGCGAAAAGCGCGACGGGATCGCCCTCGCACACCGTTGGATGGCAACGAGACTACTGCGCCGGCCCGCGGGCACGGTTGATGTCAATCAAGAAAGCCGACATTGCAAGACCAACCGCCAAGACTGGCGTGAGGATTTCCCGCGCGCGCGGGCTGCGGGTAGCATGCGCAGGCAACGCCAGCACACCATCACTCAGGGAATAGCAATGACCAGCATCATGGACCCCACCTTGCACGGAACCGGCAGGATCACCGGCGCGTTCCTGCACCCGGCGGGGGATATCGTCGCCGTGGTCTCGGAGTTTGCGTTGCTGGTCAATCCGCCCGCGCGGGCGGCCTATGGCGGCACCGGGTTGCGTTATCGGCTCGGCCTGTACCGGCGTGGCGAGCCGGTGCCGTTCGCCATCTTCGACGAACTGCGCCTGCCGATCAACGACGTGGGTTTCCACCCCACCCTGCCCCGTATCGTCGTCGGTGCCGGCCGCTATGACGGCGGCTACCTGTTCGAAGGCGAGCTGGCGGTGTGGAACTGGCAGACCGGTGAAAGCCGGCGTCCCTATGCCGATATTCCCGAAGTCGTGCGCTGCCGCTACGACGCCAGCGGCGAGCGGATCGAAGCCTGGGTGCGGCCATGGAACGAAGAATGGGACGGGCTGGACGACAGCGACTGGTCGGTGATCCTCGACACGCTGTTTCTGGTGCAGATCGACGACAGTGAAGCAGCGTGGACAGCCCGAACCTCAGAGGTGCTGGAACTGGACCCGACCGCGACCGTCGCTGCCTCGGGCCTTGCCGCAGATGACCAGAGCCCGCCGGCCGTGCGCCTGGCCCGCTGGCTGGGCGTGCCCGAGCTGGAATGCCGGGGCGCGATCCGCGATATCGCCTGGCTCGGCCCGGACCGGATAGGCGTCACCCATGACGACTGCCTGCTGGATATCTACAGCACGGACGGCACCCGACTCGCCCACCACAGGGGTCCAGGCTACGGCGCCGAAATCCTGCGCGGGGCCGGCGTGCATGTGCACGGGGTGCAGGTGCAGGACGGCCCCGAGGCCTATCGCCGCGATTCGCGCTTGTATGCCCTGACGGACAACGGCCTGGTCCTGGTGCAGGACTACGACGATGAATACACCTTTTCGGCAGCCAGCGACGGCCGCCTCCTGGGGCGGCGCAACCGCCTGAGAGACCCCGGCTCGAAGGCCGTCGACCTGCTGCTGGACCCCAGCCGCGACAGCGTCCAGCCTGTCGACGTGGGCCACTACGACTGCTTCAACCACTACATCGGCATCAGCGGCGCACCCTATCTTTTCGCGCTGCAGGGCACGCCGGCCAGCTCCCATAAACACAAGTACCTGTGCCTCGTCCAGCCTGACGGCACCCTGCAAAGACTCTGGCCGCTGCTCAGGCAGGACGGCAGCCAGGCCAGCCACGCCATGGAATGCCGCGGCGCTTATGTGGCGGATGCCCTGGGCACGGGCGTGGTGATCGCCGGCCAGCACTACACCCCTTCGGTCTGCGCCCCATACCAGGGTTTCATCTACCGCCGGCACCTGGATCGCGGCCAGGAACCGTGGCGCCACCCCACCCCGGCCTCGCCCAGCGCGATCGTCCACCTACCCGAAGCGGGCCTGGTGGCGGCGGCGTTCCTGGATGGGACACTCCTGTTGATCGAGGCCCGGACCGGCCAACTGCGGCTGAACGCCAAGGCGCGGATCGATGGCTTGCCGACCATCATCCACGCCATGGACGCCCACGCCGGGCAGCTGGCGCTGGGCACCGTGGATGGCCGGATTGCGGTGAAGGCGGTCGCTGATCTGCTGGGTGCCGGCAATGCCCGACAATGGGTAGAGATCGGATAAACCAGCCACAAACAAAAACGCCACTCCCGGGAGTGGCGTTTTTTATTGGCTGGCCGACTCAGAACCGCGCCTTGAGGGTCATGGTGAAGTTGCGTGGGTCGCCGTAGTAGTTGCCGAAGCTTTCGGTGCCGATGGTGGCGTAGTAGCGCTTGTCGAACAGGTTGTTGCCGTTGAGCGCCAGCGACCAGGTGTCGTCGATGCGGTAGCCGATGCGGCCGTTCCACACCGCGTAGCCGGCCTGGGTGATTTTTTCGCCGTTGGCCGGCGATACCCGGAAGTTGTCGCTTTGCGCGTTGACCCCGGCGCCGATGCTGAAGCGCTCGAACGCGCCGTCGAGGGCATAGTCGCCCCACAAGCGCAACACATGACGCGGTACATAGCTGTTGAACGCGGCGCCATTGAGGCCGCTGTCGATGTCGTCGAGGGTCTTGGTCTGGGTGTAGGTGTAACCGGCCAGCAGTTGCAGGCGCTCGATGACTTCGCCGCTGATCTCGGCTTCGAAGCCCTGGGCGCGGACCTTGCCGGAGTTCAGGTAGCAGTAGCCGTCCGATGATGCGCAACTGGAGTTGTAGTCGGTCTGCGCCTGGTCCTTCTGCACGGTCTGGAACAGGTTGAAGGAGCTGTTCAGGCGCCCTTCGAACCATTCGCCCTTGATCCCCAGTTCATAGCTTTCCCCCACCAGCGGCTTGAGCGCCGAGCCGCTTTGCGAGCGGTAGTTGCCCTGGGGCGTGAAGATCTCCGCGTAGCTGGCATAGGCGGTGAGGTTGTCGTTGAGGTCCAGCAACAGGCCGGCAAAGGGCGTGACCTGCCCGGTCTCGGTGCTCCTGGCGTGCTCCGAGGTGCCCGAGCTGAGGAACACCGAATCGCTTTTCGAGCGGTACCAGCTGACCCGGCCGCCGACGACAAAGGTCAGGGGCTCCGCCAGCTTGAGCCGCAGGGTCGAGTACAGGCCACGCTGTTCGGTGACGGTCTTCACCGGGCCACCGCGGCTCGAGTTCTCGATGAAGTAGCTGTCGTCCGGTTCCGGGATATGCCGGTCCGGGTTGAACACGTTCTGCCGCTGCGGCAGGAAGGCCACCGAGAAGAAATCGTCCTTGTCCGCGCGACTGCCGTTGAGCCCCACCACCAGCTCATGTTGCAGGCCGAACGCGCTGAACTTGCCATCCAGGTAGGCATCGAGGCCGTAATCGACCTGGTCGTAGTCGTACATGCTGCCGAGCATGCCGGTGGTGTCGATGCCGGGTGTCACTGTGCCGGAGGCGAAGGCGTATTTGATGTCCTGGGTGTTCTTGGTGTAGACGCCGGCGACCTTCAGCGCCCAGTCGTCGTTGAGCTGGTGCTTGAGGTCGCCGAACACCGTGGTGCGCTTGCTGCGCCAGGTGTTCCAGGACGGGTCGAGGCAGGTCGAGCGGCCCAGCTTCAGGTCGCTGCCGTCCTTGTAGCGCGGCAAGCCGCCCCAGCATGGGTTGGCGTCGACGTCCTCATAGGCGATGCCCAGGCCGAGGGTGGTGTCGGGGTTCAGGTCGAAGTCGAGCGCGCCGTAATACACCTGGTCCTTGCGACTGGCGTCGTCGATGAAGTAATGCCGGCTCTGCTCGGCCACCACCGCGCGACCACGCAGGGTGCCGGACTCGTTGAGCGGGCCGCCGGTGTCGACCTGCCCGCGGTAGTTGTCCCAGCTGCCGCCGGACAGCGTGACTTCGGTCTGCGGGGTGCCCTGGCCACGCTTGCGCACGAAGTTCACCCCGCCGGCGGTGCCGCCCGCGCCCTTCATCATCCCCGCCGCGCCACGGAGGATTTCCACCCGGTCGTAATAGGCCATGTCGCCGCTGAAGCTGTCGGCCTGGACATACTGGTTGCCCATGTCCAGCGGCACGCCGTCGTACTGATACTGGCCCGACATGCGAAAGCCGCGGGAGTAGAAATACTTGCCGCCCATGGTCGAGTCGTAGACGGTGATGCCCGGGGTCTTTTCCATGACCTGGTCGATGCTGTGCAGGTTCTGGTCGTCGAGCATCTTGCGGGTCATCACCGTCACCGATTGCGGGGTTTCCCGCAGCGAGTGCTCGCCCTTGCCGATGGTCACCGCCCCGGTGGTGTAGGAGCCGCTGCCCTCGGTGGTCGCCCCCAGCAGTTGGCCGTTGATGTTGGTGGCGCCCAGTTCCAGCGCCGAGCCGAGCACCGGCGCCTCGCGCAGCACATAGCTGCCGTTGGCCTGGGGCTCGGCGCGCAGGCCACTGCCGCGCAGAATCCGCGCAAAACCTTCGTCGACCCCGAACTGCCCTTTGAGCCCGGGCGATTGCCGGCCCTGGGTCTGGCGCGCATCAAAGGAAATCGCCGCCCCGGCGGCGCTGGAAAAACGGGTCAGCACATCCACCAGGCTGCCGGCGCCGACGTCATAGGCGCGGACCTGGCTCTGCTGCGCCGTGGCCCCTGCGGCCTGGTCGGCATTCGCCGAGCAGGCGCTGGCCATGCTGGTTGCCAACAACGCGACTTTCACTGCATTCGCCAGACGACCTGGCGCGTTCACCCGAGACATGCTCCCTCCCCCAAAACGGTCAATGACAACTCACTGAGGGATGAGCCGAACGGTGCGGCCGAAAAGTGCAGGCGCCGAAGATTTTTTTATCCAAGGCCCGGCGTCAGCGTGAATCGGCCCGGGCGACCTGGACCCAGAAACGGCTGTAGCGGGTCACGCGTAAGGCAAACCCGCTCTCCAGCGCCGCCAGGGCCAAGTCGGTATCGTCGATGGGAAAGACCCCGGAGACCTTCAGCTCGCCGATGGCCGGGTCCCAACGCAGCACGCCGGGACGATAGCGCGACAGGTCGTTGAGCAGCGCGGCCAAGGGACGGTCGATGGCGATGATGCTGCCCTGCTGCCAGGCGCCCACCGAGACATCGTTGCCACGTGGCGTGCCCAGGCTGCGCTCGTTGAACGCCACCCGCTTGCCGGCCTCGACCCGCATTACCGAACCGCTGCCCGGCAGGCTGATCTCGACTGCTTTTTCCAGCACCGCCACCTCGCCACCGCCGGGCTGGCTGCGCACGATAAAACGAGTGCCCAGCGCCAGCACCTCGGCGTGGCGGGTGACCACCTTGAACGGTCGCTGCAATGGATCAGGCGCGGTACTGACGAGGATCTCGCCCCACAGCAACTCCAGCACCCGCTGGCGCCCATCGAAGCGCAGGTTGACCGAGGTGTCGGTGTTGAGCAGCAGGCTGCTGCCGTCCGCCAGGCGGAATTCGCGGCGCTCGCCGACCCGGGTGCGGTAGTCGCACATCAGGTTCTGCGCGGCCTGGCTGCGCCAGCCCAGCCAGCCCAGGGTACCAGCGGAGGTCAGCAGCAAGGCGCTGCGCAGCACCTGGCGCCGGGAACTGTTGCCAGCCTTGCTCAAGGTCGGCGCCGCCAGGGCGCCCGGCACGCTGGCCATCTGCTCGGCCACCGCGGCCATGCGTTGCCAGGCCTGGCGATTCACTGGATCGGCCGCCAGCCAGCTGTCCCAGGCGGCGCGATCGGCGTCGGTCGCGGTGCCGGAATGCAAGCGGGCATACCAGCGCGCCGCGACACCGATGGCCTTCACTTCCTCGGCAGGCAGGCTCATGCGAGTTGCAACTGGATCTGCATCAGGCAGCAATGCTCCATGGCCTTGGCCATGTGGTTGTTCACCGTGCGCACGCTGACGCCCAGCTGCTCGGCGATTTGCGGGTAGGTCAGGCCATTGAACTGCGACAGGATGAAGGTCTGCTTGACCCGCGGCCCCAGCCCTTGCAGCAGGCGGTCGATTTCCATCAGCGCCTGGAACAGCATCGCCTGCTCCTCCGGCGATGGCTGCAGGGCTTCGGGCATGGCGGCCAGCACTTCGAGGTAGGACTGCTCCAGCGAGCGCCGGCGAAACAGGTCGATCAGCAGCCCCTTGGCAATCATCGACAGGTACGAGCGCGGCTCGCGAATGTCCAGCGCGGAGCGGGCCTTGATCACCCGGACGAAGGTGTCCTGGGTCAGGTCCGCGGCATCGAAGGCATTGCCCAGGCGCTTGCGCAGCCAGCCCTGGAGCCAGCCGTGGTGGTCACAATACAGATCGTTGACAGCGCTGCGTAAGGACAGGTCGTTGGCGGGCATGACGATGGAATAATTCGCGACTGATAATGACTCGCATTGTCATCCGTGTCATCGCGGGTTGCAACCTATACATGAAGGGCCTGTCGCGATGGGACAGGCGCCCTCCCCCTGGAACGAGGCCGTGCGGTTGCCGGCCAACGCTTTTCTCGACTGTGGGGCCATCTGTCAGTACAGGTTGAAACGCTTGCCGGGTCAGCACCCGGTATCGATGGGCAATCCCTAGGCAAAAAACCGGTTCGCCGGCCGCGGCAACCCGAGGTTTTCACGCAAGGCGGCACCCTCGTATTCGCGACGGAAAATCCCCCTCTCCTGCAATTCGGGAATGACCTTGGCGACGAAGTCGTCGAGGCCGCCCGGCAACCAGGAAAACCGGCGCGGTCGGTGTAGTCGTTGTTCGCACCCTCGCCGGAGAGGCTGACAAAGCCGTTGTCCCCAGGGCAAAACCGCTGTTGCCGGCGACCTGGCGCTGAATGCCGTCGCCCTTCTTGTACTGCCCGTACTTGGTGGATATCGAGCCGCCGTGGTCGGCGCTTTTCAGGATGATGTTGATCACCCCGACGATGGCATCCGAGCCATAACGCGCCGAGGCGCCATCGCGCAGCACCTCGATATGGTCGATGGCCGACAGCGGGATCGCGTTCAGGTCCGCCGGTGCCGAGCCGCGCCCCACTGCGCCGCCGAGGTTGACGAAGGCCCAGGTGTGCCGGCGCTTGCCGTTCACCAGCACCTGGTCCGGCGACAACCCGCGCAACTGCGCCGGGCGGGTCAGCTCGGCGCCGTCCACCAGGCTCGGGCGCGGGAAGTTGATCGACGGGATCAACTTCGCCAGCACCGTGGCCAGTTCGCTGGAACCGGAACTGCGCAGGCTCTCGCCAGAAATCACATCGATGGGTGACAGCGAAGCGCTGGCGGTGCGTTCCTGGGCCCGGGTGCCGGTGACGATCAGCGTATCCAGCCGGGCCGACGTGTCGCTGTCTTCCGTGGCCTGCGCGGCCCCTGCGCCGCCACTCCAGAGCACGGCGCCCAGCACATTGGCCGAGACGATCGCCGTGGACAGAAGGTGTTTTGTGTAGCCCCCCATACCGCTCTCCTTGACGCTAAAACCAGGGCGAACAACGCCTGGCATGCAGACGAGCGATCCGTGCGGCGGACGGTGGCGATCATCGATTCTGTTTTAAGAATGGATCCAGCTGACCGGACATATAGCATAAAGAACTATAAGATAAATTTTTAAATACCTTTATCGAATAAGCCAGAACATAAGCCTCAGCGACACTTCGTAAATAACGAATCACTGCTCAGGAATAATCGATTTTTCTTCACGGCAATCTCGCCGCTAGCATGAACCGTTGGTGCCAGCACAAGCCCAGACCGGGAGAACGGCATGCAGTCCCTGCACATCGGCGAACCCTGGATGTGGTTCGCCTTCATCGCCTTCGTTCTTGCCATGCTGGCCGTGGACCTGTTTGTCCTCGGCGGGCGCAAGGCACACCGTGTATCGGTGCGCGAGGCATCGTGCTGGGTGATTGCCTGGTCCACGCTGGCGATGGTCTTCGCGGGGTTGCTCTGGTGGTACCTAGAGGCCGAGTTCGGGCCTGAGATCGCACGACACAAGACCCTGGAATTCCTTACCGGCTATCTGATCGAGCAGTCGCTGTCGATCGACAACATGTTCATCTTCGTGATGATTTTCGGCTACTTTGCCGTGCCGCCGGAGTTGCAGCGCCGAGTGTTGCTGTACGGGGTGCTCGGGGCGATCGTGATGCGCGGGGCGATGATTTTCGCCGGCGTGTGGCTGGTGTCGCAGTTCGCGTGGCTGCTGTATGCGTTCGGTGTGTTCCTGATCATCACCGGGATCAAGATGCTGCTATTCGCCCACCAGCAGCCCGACCTCGCCAGGAACCCCTTGTTACGCTGGGTACAAGGCCATCTGCGCATTACCAAAAGGTTTCATGACGAGCACTTCTTTGTGCTGCAAAACGGCCAGCGCTGGGCCACGCCGATGTTCCTGGTGCTGGTGCTGATCGAGGCCAGCGACCTGATGTTCGCGGTCGACAGCATCCCGGCGATCTTCGCCATCACCACCGACCCGTTCATTGTGTTCACCTCGAACATCTTCGCGATCATGGGCCTGCGTGCCCTGTACTTCCTGCTGGCCGACATGGCCGACCGCTTCCATCTGCTCAAGTACGGGCTGGCGATCGTGCTGGTGTTCATCGGCACCAAGATGACGCTGATGCCGTGGCTGCACATGCCGGTGGAATGGTCGCTGGCCGTCGTCGGCGGGATCATTCTGGTTTCGGTGCTGTTGAGCCTGTTCGTGAGTCGCAACAAATCGTCTGACGAGGACCGGATGCGAACGCCGTAGGAGGGCCTGAGCGGCGACACCCTGATCAGGCCAACAGGCGCGCCTTGAAGCCCTCGACCCACTCCCGGACCATGGCCGAATACGGCGCTTCGGGGCTGGCCAGCGCTTTCATCTGCCCCAGAATCTGCTCCTGAAGAAAGCGCAAGCGCTTGGCGATACGCTTGTCGCGCAACCTGCTGTCCCGATCAGGCCCGTCGGCCATCGGGATATCCGGGTCAGGGTCCAACTCCTGGGCCATCAAACCCATTTCCACCGTGAGCATTTCCAGGAACTCCAACTGACGCAGTACGCGCGTGCGCTCTTGCACCAGCCCGAGCCGGTTCAACCCATAGACATGGATCGACACCGCGCCCCTGAGGCTCAGCCCATCGGCCAGGGCCTGCTCGATGACCGATTGCAGTTCCGGCCTGATCCCCGCCACACCGCCAGCCAAGGCCAGGCCACCGCTGTCATGGGAACTGGGTAGCACCAGGCCGATCAGATTGCCGCTATCGACATGAAACCGCAGGTGCTCCTGCGGCTGATCCCGACACGGATCCAGCAGCAACGCCTGTTCAGCGCTAAAGTCCCGGACTCCCACCGCCGCTCGCTGGCCGAGGATCGGAAAGCTGTCCTGCTTGCCAGTCTGCATCACACTGGAACGACTGAACGCCTTTCCTTCATTGACCAGGCTGACCAGGCTGGCGGAAAGCCTGGGCGTCACCTGCCCGCTGCGTCGGTTGCAATGGATACAGCTAGGCAACAGGTTTTCCCAGTCCATGGCGATCCACCAGTAGCCGGGATGGTCCGGCTCCTCGTATACCCGCCCCTTGGGTCGGTAGTGTTCGATATCCACCGGCGCACTGCCATAGTAGAAGCTCTCGCAGTAGGCACATTTGCCATGGAACAACTCATGCAATTGCTTCTTGACGCTGTCTGACCTGTAGACGGCAAAGGCTGGCAACGCCCCCGCTGGCGCATTGAAGTAGTCCTGGAATTTCTGCAGTTCCTTGTTCGCCGGCGACTCGTCTCCCGACATAACATCGGGAACGACCACGCTCTCACGACTGACGGCGCGCATGCTTCAGAGCCCCTCCAGAATGCCGAGGATGCGCTGCTTGGCCTCGACCCGCAGTTGCCCGAGCTTGTGCGTCGATACCCGCCGCCGATTATCCAGGTACTCGACAACAGCCTCCTGTACCAGCCGTTGTACCTCGGTGGAGCCGACCGGCAAGGCAGCGCTGATATTGCGCTCAAGGCTACGCAGCCTTTCCTGCTGTGGCGGCGCCAGCAATTCCCCTCTTCCCCGGGCACTCAGCAGATCGGCCAGGTGAGCCAATTCACGCTCGGTATCTGGCTGGTCAGTGGAGGTCAGGCTGAAAAAGTCCGAGGTGAGCAACTGCTCGACAGTCAGTTGGCTGACCTCCGGCAAGCGGACCAGTTGCTCGACCATCACCGGCCACTGGATATCGGAGCGTTTTTCGCTGGGTACCCGCTGCATGACGATCACCTCACCGTCCTGCATGCCACGCAGGCACAGCGGATCATGAGTGCTAGCAATAAAGGTGACCTGGGGCAGTGCCTGGCGCAGCGCCCGCATGATCTGGATTTTCCAGCGCGGGTGCAGATGCGCTTCCACTTCGTCGATCAGCACTACCGCCTGGGCCGTTTCCAGGCTTTCGAAATACGGATTGATACGCCGATCCATCAAGCCCTGGATGATGTCGCAGGCCATCGCCAGTACCGAACGATAGCCGGAGGAAGCCAGGCTCAGCGGTGTCCGGCACAACAGCTGGTCATCCCCTGCCGCAGTAACGATCAGGCATCGCTGGTTCTGCTCGTCGCGCTCCATGACGTCGAACGCGCCTTCGATGGACAGGATGCCCCGCAGGGCTTGCACCACGGTGTTGAACTCGTCCGGCTTGAGGCCCAGCAGCCACTTTTCCGGGTTGGACAGCAAGGCTGTCGAGTCGAAAAGATTGATGATCGATTTGCTCGGGCTGTAGCGCCGCACCTGCTTCTGGTATTGCCGGAATGCGCCGTAAGCGAAGACCGGAGGCACGACGTGGGTGCCGTCGTGCCAGAACATCCCCTCCTCGACGGTCAGATCGCGCTTACTACCATCCTGAAACATCGCGACCACGGACGCTGAGCGGCATCGCGGCGCGTGCTCTACCCCCAGCAGTTCGGGGTCCAGGGGCAACGAGGAAATGTCGATCGGCAATTTGCTGCAGGCCTTGTCACCGCTGAGCACCAGGGCCGTGGCCTCCAGGATGGAGCTTTTTCCAGCGGCATTTTCGCCAAGTATCAGCAGGGCCGGTTGAGCTGGCCTCGTACCTGAAATCCGCGTCGACTGTACAGCGGGCATCTGCAGTTCAAGCTGCTCGATGCCCTTGAAATTGTTAAAGCGAATCGATGCCAGTGCCGGATATTCACGGGGCAAGGATTTCACTCTTTGCGAGGCTGGGGCGAATCGTTGTACCACGGACTCTGCCAGCCGGGACTCAAGGTCTCCATTCCATTCGAAGACGTCAGCGCTATGGGAGAGTGCTCGCAATGTCTCCTCGATACGCTCAGGAGCAAGTTCCGCCGACGACACCTTGGACTTTGCAAGCGCCAGGACGAGACGCCGGCATAGCAGGTACCAGCAGCCGCCAAAGTCCAGCGTGGCAAAGTCGAAGAGCATGAACGGCGGTTTTTCGTCCTCCGACCGGAAGAACCAGTTGTCGATCAGCTCGTCAAAGTACTCCTTCAGCTTGATCTTGCGCTGCTTGAGTACCTGGAGACGATTGAGCTTGAAATGCTCGATCGTTTCAGCTCCACGCTCGCTCAGCCCATAGAGTTGGCCCGAGAGATCGACTGACAGATGACGGGCCAGGTCGACTTGCTCGCAGGGGTCGAGCAGGACCTGACGCTCCTTGAGCGGGTAGTCGTGCCATAGTCCTATGTTTTCCAGTACATAGAGCTCAATCTGCCGCACCGAAGGCAAAGGCGAGCGGCTGCCCTGAACAGGAAAGTAGTCCACTCGCTCGGGCTCGCAGCCCATGCAGATGGCGTAGAGATTTTCCCAGGCGCTGCTCAGCCAGACGTAATACAGGTGGGCATCCGGCGTTCGCTTCAATGGGCTTGCCTGTGACCTCGGACGAAATCGATAGACGGCCGTGGGGACCGCTGCCCGCTCGCAGAACGCACATTTGCCGTGAAACAGCCGGCTCAGGCCAAGACGGACAGAGTCTTCATTCAGATCGACAAGCGATTCCGGCACCCGACTCTGTGCCCTCTTGGTCTTGTCGGCCAGAAAATACTCCACCAGCACCTGCCTGTCAGTGCTGGCCTCCCGGCTCCGCAACAGACTTGGCGGTGGTACGGCACTACGATCGAAGCACTGCATGACTCTCCTCCTTGAGATACGGGCGGGGGCTATCGCGCCATCTGTCGAAAATCGGCAAATCTAATCGGCACGAGGCAAAAAGTAGAGGCGTTTTTCATCTCCCGCAAAACGTTGTATCCATGAACAAGATGCCTGGATCTTCACCCCAGGCGCCCTGCTTCACCCAACCGCTCTATCAGTCGACAAATCCCAAGCGCGCCGCCTTCACCCACTCCTCCCGGCTACGGGTGGCCAGGCAGTAATGCAGCGGACAGCTCACCAGCAGCCCCACCAGCCAACACAGGTCCACACCTTCCACCAGGTTGGCGTAGGACTCGACATACAGAAGACCGGCGTATTGGACACAGGCGCCCGGCCTGCTAACGTCAGCGCTAGCCACCCTCCAGACCCGACCACCCACTCTGGACGACACCCACATGCCTGCTCCCGAATCCACCCTGCTGCACAGCTGGCAGCACAACGCCCAGGCCTGGATCGACGCCATCCGCGGCGGCGCCATCGAAAGCCGCGTCGAAGTCACCGACCAGGCGATCCTGCTGGCGGTGCTGGGCCGTCAGCCCCAGCGTGTGCTAGACCTGGGCTGCGGCGAAGGCTGGCTGTTGCGGGCCCTGGCGCAGCGGGGCATCGAGGCGGTCGGGGTGGATGGCGATGCGACCCTGGTCGAGGCCGCGCGCGCCGCGGGCTCGGCAACGGTGCATGTGGCCAGCTATGCCGCGTTGGTGGAAGCGCAGGTGGACATCGGCCGCGACTACGACCTGATCTGCGCCAACTTCGCCCTGCTGCACCAGGACATCATCCCGCTGCTGGCCGCCATGCACGCCCTGCTCGCCCCGGGCGGCGCACTGGCGATCCAGACCCTGCACCCCTGGAGCGCGGCGGCCGGCGACTATCAGGACGGCTGGCGCGAAGAGACCTTCGCCGGCTTCAAGGGCCAGTGGCAACCCATGCCGTGGTACTTCCGCACCCTGTCCAGCTGGCTCAATGCCCTGGACATGGCCGGCTTGCGGCTGGCCAGCCTGCAGGAGCCGCAACACCCGCAAAGCCCGGTGCCGCAGTCGTTGCTGCTGGTGGCCGAGCGGCGCGGGTGAGGATGTGCAATTGGCTGGCGCGACGTGGCGGTTGCAGGCAGTCAGAGTCGCGAGGGCGGTAAACGGCTAGAACCCTTATCAGATCGAGAGAACGAATCGGCACTCGGCTCCCGCCTTGCCGTCTTCTGCGGATGGCTCCGGCAAGAACCCGCAGCGTTCCACCACCTTGGTCGAGCCGAGATTTTCCTTGTAGACATAAGCCACCAGCTGCGTCAGTTGCCAACGCGTCCGCGCTTGCTGGATCAGATGCCGCAGCGCCTGTGTCGCAAGCCCCTGGCCGCAAGCACTTTGGGCAATCCGATAGCCGACTTCGGCGGAACCCTGCGCGCTATCGATGTTTTTCAGGTTGGCGCGGCCGATGATTGTTCCGCTGCAATCCTCGATCACCCAGGGGTGCCAGGTGCCAGCCGCGAAATCGGCCAGGTAGCCTTCGATATGTTCGGCGACACCCTGCACCGAATAAAAAGCAGGGGCGCGCGCCTCGATATGGGATTCGAACCACTCACGGTTCCGGGTTTCGAAGGCCAGCAGCGCTTCAGTATCCGTATGGCTCAGCTCGCGCACTTTGAACGACTGCATGCACACCTCTCCTTTTTCTCATGGGTCATTGCCCGGACTTGCCCATCTGCTGGCCACTCCTGCGGGAACTTCAGGTGACTGGCCAGGTCGATAGCAGCCCCTTCATCGGTCATGACGGGACAGTGAACACACCCCCGGCCGAGCAACGCTGAAGACCTGTTTTACGCCAGTGCCGTCGATGATCAACCGAGTCTGCCCCCTGATGCCAACCAAGCGTTTTCTGCCAGGTCTGATCCTGGCGCTCTGCGCAGTCGCGTCGCATTGTTCGGTTGCGGCCGAGCGCAAAGCCTCTCAGCAAAGTAACACCGCATCAACCACCCTGATTGAATCTGCCTCGCAGCAGTATGCAGATGGCCAGTTGGACCAGGCCGCTGCCACACTGGAACGAGCCCTGCATATCCAACCGAACAATCCCGCGACCCTGCACTACCTCGGCGTGTTGCGTCTTCAGCAGGGGCAGTATCAGCAGGCTGAGGCGCTGGCGACGCGCTCCAACATGCGGGTCGGTCGCAACCTCGCGTTACGCAATCGCAACCTCCAATTGATCCAGGCGGCGCAGAAGGCCCAGGCGTCGAATAACCCACCCAACACCGACGAGCGCCTGGTTGCCGTACGGGAGGGCCTGGAAGAAGAGGTTAAAAGGCGCCGTGAAGCAGAAACTGTCGCCGCCGAGCAGCCCCCTCCGGACACTGAACGCCGCCCTGAGACCTTCACCCGCGAAGCGGCGGAGAGCACAGCAGACTGGCCAACGGATGACAGGCCAAGCCCCGAAGGGCAACTGCGAATGACGTCCGCCGAGCCAGCCTCCACGTACGACGAGATTGAGATTCCCCGTGGCCATCGACCGCCTCCGGGTAAATGTCGAATCTGGTTTCCCGATCGCCCGCCGGGGCATCAGCCCAAGCCCGGCAAATGCAAGAAGCTGCGCGATCGGGTTCCGTCCGGAGCTTACCTGGTACAGGGGTGAGTTCTGACCGCTCTCTGCCGATCATGCATAACACCCGGGAAAACCGGGGGCGCTTCACACCTCAGCCCTCGCCTCCCAAGGCACCATCTTCAACCTTCTCCAGGGCCAGGGCTTCGAGCAGCACCTGCTCCAGCATGGCAAAAAAACATTTGATGTGAGCCTGCTTCAAGGCCTGTGGCCGGGTCACCAGATAGACCTCCATATCGGGAAGCTGGAGCTCCGGGAACAACTCGATCAGGTCCTGCGCCAGCACACGCGGCAGCACGGCTACCCCAAGGCCTCGCCGCACCGCGTCCAGTTGCAAGGCGAACGAGTTCACGCTGATCTGCGCGCGCTCCAGGCCGGCGGCCTTGGCCACCCGCACTTGCGGCAACATGTCCAGCGGTGGCAGCAGGCCGATATTGACTGCCGAAGCCGGCGTCACCTGTGGAAAGCGCCGCAGATAATCCGCATCGGCGAAGACCCCGTAGGCGAGCCGGCCTATGGGTCGGTAAATCAGCGACGGCTCGCCCAGGTGGGCGGTACGCACTGCAATGTCGGCCACGCCACGGACGATCTTGTGAAAGTCGGCGGCCACCAGCAACTCCACCGTGCAACGCGGGTGAAGCGCGGTGAAGCGACTCGCCGCCTCCAGCACGCACGACGCAAAGCCCTCCCCCGCACTGACCAGGACACTGCCCGACAGCTCGGTGTCCAGCGCGGACAGGCCGGCAACGGTTTGCCGCCTCAAGCCCGCTTCCGCCGCCAGGGCCACTTCCACCAGGGACTGGCCCCGCGAGGTCAACCAGCACCCCTCGACGCCGCGCTCGACGAGCGGCTCGCCCAGGGCACTCTCAAGCTGAGTCAACCGGCGGGACACCGTAGACGCCGCGATCCCCAGCAGCTGGCCCGCTTGCAGAAAACTGCCACGCCGCGAGACGGCCAACAACAGGCGAAGATCGTCCCAATTCGCTTCCGACACCATGCTTCATCTCCTCCCTGCCTTGCAGATATGCAAAGCCATTATGCAGGAGCCGCTGTTTTTCGAGAGGGGGTCTCGACGGTATATCTACAGGCCCTGGAAACGAATGGAATGGACTGTATGCCGATTGGCCCCAACGACTATGCGCAACACGCCGCCAATGCCTTCAATCGCCGTGATGTGGAGGCGATGCTGGCGCTGGTGAGCGAAGACTTCACCTACCTCGATGGCGCGGGGATACAAGTGGGTCGCGAAGCCATGCGCCACCGAGAAATCGCGTTGTTCGAAGCCTTCCCCGATGCCCACGTGATCCTCAGCCCGTTCGCCGTCGGCGTCGATCGCCTGGCGCTGACGGCCATGCTCAGCGGCACCTTCGCCGCGCCCCTGGTGCTGCCGGGCCGGGTGATTCCACCCCATGGACGCTTTATTGCCGTGTACTACGCCGCCCACTTCACCTTCAAGGACGGCTTGGCCATCCATGAAGAGGTGTTCTTCGACAGCACGGTGCTGATGCCGTCAGCCGAACCGAGCGAGGGTTGAACCATGCGTCATGCATTCGTGACTGGCGCCACCGGTTTGCTGGGCAACAACCTGGTGCGGGAATTGGTCGCGCGAGGCTGCGCGGTCAAGGCCCTGGTGCGTTCAAGGGCCAAGGGTGAACAGCAGTTCAAGAACCTGCCGGGCGTGGAGCTGATCGTGGGCGACATGGGCGATGTCGAGGCCTTCGCCGCGGACCTGCAAGGCTGCGATACGCTGTTTCATACCGCGGCGTTCTTTCGCGACAACTACCAGGGCGGCAGCCACTGGCAGGAACTCGAAAAGATCAACGTCATCGGCACGCAGGAGCTGATCGCCCAGGCCTACCGCGCCGGTATCCGCCGGTTTATCCATACCTCTTCGATTGCCGTGCTCGACGGCGCGCCTGGCACCTCCATCGATGAGACCTGCCTGCGCGCCGACGCCAACGCCGATGACTACTACCGCAGCAAGATCCTCGCCGACCGAGCCATCCTGGCGTTCCTTGAGACCCATCCCGAAATGCAGGCCTGCATGGTCCTGCCGGGCTGGATGTGGGGCCCCGGCGACCTCGGCCCGACCTCCTCGGGGCAGTTGGTCAACGATGTCCTGCGCGGCAAGTTGCCCGGGCTGATCCCCGGCAGCTTTTCCGTCGTCGATGCCCGCGATGTGGCCCTGGCGCAGATTGCCGCGGCCAGGCACGGGCGCAGCGGTGAACGCTATCTGGCGGCGGGCCGGCATATGACCATGGCCGAACTGGTGCCTGTGCTCGGGCGTATCGCCGGGGTCAAGACACCTGCGCGCTACGTGCCGCTCCCCCTTCTCTACACCCTGGCGGCGGTGCAGGAGGTCTACGCGCGCCTGACCGGCAGGCCCATCCTGCTGAGCATGGCCACCTTGCGCCTGCTGGTACGGGAGAAGGACCGCACCCGCTTCAACCACCGCAAGAGCGAGGAAGAACTGGGCCTGACCTTCCGGGCGCTGGAACTGACGATCGCCGACACCGTGGCGTGGTACCGCGACCGCAACTGGTTTAAAACCCAGCGCGCAAGACCCACCCGCGTCATGGCCGAAGACTGACTTGTTGCAAATGGCGTGACCGTCGCGCCCGCAAAGCCGCTGGTCGCGCCTCGCATTGCTGCGGTTTCGTACTGGCATCAGAGCGATGTCTCGAGCGCTCGAAACCGCACTTAGCGTACCCTCTCCACAAGCTCCTCAAGGACGTAAAAGACTGTGAACAGGGAAATCATCCTGATGCGCCACGGCCAGCCAAAGCTGGCCGCCACCGACAAACTGTCCGCGCTCGATATGCAGGACTGGATCGAACAATACAACCGCTGCGAAATCACCCAACAACCCGTCCCGGAGGCCAGCCTGCAACTCGCCGCAACCGCCAGGGTGATTGTCTCAAGCAACGCGCTACGGGCGCTGACCTCTGTCCAGGCGCTTGGCCTGAAACCCGCCCTGGTCGACGCGCTTTTCGGTGAAGCGCAACTGCCTTACGGACGCTGGAAACGGCCACGGCTGTCGCCGTTTACCTGGGCATTTATCCTTCGGGTCCTGTGGTTGTGCGGCTACTCACCCAGCGTCGAATCCGTCGCCACTGCAAAGACCCGCGCCAACACCGCCGCGCAACGTCTTCAGGCCCTTGCCAGCGATGGACCGGTTCTGCTGCTCGGTCATGGCTTCATGAATCGACTGATCGCCAGGCAACTGGAGGCAGAGGGATGGACTCGCCAAGCACCTAATGGCGGCAGTCGGTACTGGAGTGCAACGGTGTATCGATATAGAGGTGTTTAAGCGGTGCCGTTGAGCGACAGAGCTGTCTAGTGCCGCGTTCACCGCCAGCCAGCGACGCGCAGCATTCCGGGCGGCCACTCAATGGCTATTTTTTCCCGCAGGTTTCCACATCGTCCTGACGGGTCAAGGCAGTGTCGATACCCAGCCGGTAGCGGCAGTAATCGATAATCCAGCGTCGCTCTTGCTCAGAGAGGCGCTCGACTCTCCTGATCTCGCCATCGTTGGCGTGCAGGTTGTAGAACTTCATCTGAACCGTCGGGTGCTGCTTTATGAAGACAATCGTCTCGATATCGCCATCCTCGAGCGCCTGGTAATAGCCGACATAGAACACCGCTAGTAGCGTCAAGGCGGTTGCGATCAACAGCGTTTTCATGAGCGCGGCATCGTTGGTAGCTGTTGGGTCTTCATCCTGATGTTCCTGGCCTTTTCGAGAGCGGCGATATAAGCACAAGATTGCGTAGCCAGGTACATCTCCTCCCGAACGACCTGCGACATTCTCGGCAGCTGCAAGGCGCGCCTGATCCTGCGCCCAACGGTAGCGAGCGGCGGCTGCGCCAATGGCTAATGGAAAACGGCTACCGCAGCCTCCGTGAGGACGTTTCGCACATTTTGCGAGGATACAGAACAACCTCAACGCTGCCTGTCGATGAATCCTCTACTGGCCCTTCATGCAGCAGCCGACCACTCTCCGATGCGTACAGGAAAATTCGGCCACCATTGCCTGCCTCACGCTTAGTAATTTTCGTGACCCCGTCGAACCGACAATTATCCGATCCATTCATCATTAAGACTGCAATTCTGTTTGATCGCAGGGGTAAGGCCTGCTGCCTTGTCTTGATAGGCTTTTGACCTTCGCTACTGCTCACTATCCGGGGATCTATCATGGCAAACCAAAGCGGCCGGCTTTCTTCGCGTGTGAGCGCCAACCAGAGCGCAAAGGGGCCGTTGATTTATCTGTCGCCCCGTTGCGCGCCTCTGAAGCCGTTAATACCCAAACAGCGACTTGCTCTCCAGGTATTCTTCAAACCCCAACGCCCCCCACTCACGCCCATTACCCGACTGTTTATAGCCGCCAAACGGCGCGGCCTGGTCGGCCCGGGCGCCATTGAGATGGACCATGCCGGTGCGCAATTGCCGTGCAACCCTGCGGCTGCGTTCGAGGCTGGTCGAGGTGACGTAACCTGACAAGCCGTAAGGGCTGTCGTTCGCGATGGCTATCGCCTCGGCTTCGCTGTCGTACGGCATGATCGCCAGGACCGGGCCGAAGATTTCTTCCCGCGCCACCAGCATGTCCGGGGTGACGTCGGCAAATACCGTAGGTTGCACGTAGTAGCCGCGCTCAATCCCTTGTGGTCGTCCCAGCCCTCCTGCGATCAATCGCGAACCCTCGGCGATGGCTTGGGCGATCATGGCCTGTACCCGTTCGAATTGCAGGGCATTCGCCACGGGACCGATGGCGGAGGTCGGGTTACTGTCGTCGAAGCACACCTGCGCCAGCACTCCCCGGACGATATCAATCACCGCCTGTTGTTGCGCGCGCGGTACTAGCAGGCGCGTTGGCGCATTGCACGACTGGCCGCTGTTACGGATGCACGCCTGTACCCCGTGACGCACCGCGCTAGGCAGGTAGGCATCGTCGAGCAGGATATTCGCGGATTTGCCGCCCAGTTCCTGGGACACACGCTTCACTGTATCGGCCGCCGCCTTGGCCACTGCGATGCCAGCGCGGGTCGAGCCGGTAAACGACACCATATCCACCTCGGCATGGCTGGCCAGCGCAGCGCCAACCCCCGGCCCATTACCGTTGACCAGGTTGAACACCCCCTTCGGCACCCCGGCCTCATGCAGGATTTGCGCGACGATATACGCTGACAACGGCGCACACTCACTTGGCTTGAGTACGACGGTGCAGCCCACCGCCAGGGCGGGTGCGAGCTTGCAGGTGAGTTGATTGAGTGGCCAGTTCCAGGGGGTGATCAGGGCGCACACGCCGATAGGCTCACGCAGTACCAGCGTCTGGCCCAGGCGCCGTTCGAAGCGGTACTCGCGCAGCACTTCCAGCGCCTGCGCCAGATGGCCCAGGCCTGCCGGGACATGCGCGCTTCGGGCCAGGGACAGCGGCGCGCCCATCTCCAGATGAACCGCCTCGATCAACGCCTCGCTGTGGCGTTTGTAGGCTTCGATGATGCGCTGCAGCAAGTCGATACGTGCCTCGAGCGAACTCGCGGCGAACGCCGGAAAAGCCTGCCGGGCAGCACCGAGCGCATGGTCTACATCGCGAGCGTCGCCTAGGATGATGCGCGCAACCCCCTGCTCGGTGGACGGATTTACCACTGTCTCGACGGTTTCGCCGTGGGGCTTGACCCAGGCGCCGTCAATGTAGAACTCAAACAAATCGTACATACCATCGACTCCCTTCAGGCAACCTGATTCAAGGCACCCGCCAAAGTGTTGAACACCTGGGCGATCTCGTGCTGGCTGATCACCAACGGCGGTGAAATCACGATGGTGTCGCCCGAACCGCGCACCAGTACGCCGTGCTCGAAGCACCACTGCGCAACTTCACTGCCACGCGCGCCGGCGGCACCGGGGCGCGGCTCGAGTTCGACGGCGCAAAGCAAACCGATGGTGCGTACGTCCAGCACCGGCCCCACACCCTGCAGAGCCAGCGCGGCCGACTGCCAGGGCCCGCTGACCGCGTTGACGTGTTGATTGATGCCCAGTTCGCAATGCACCTCGATGGTCGCCAGCCCGGCCGCACACGCCAGCGGATGCGCCGAATAGGTATAGCCGTGCATCAGTTCGATGACGTTCGCCGGCCCGGCCATGAACGCTTCGTACACCGCACCGCTTACCAGCACGCCGCCCATGGGCACGGCGCCGTTGGTCAGGCCTTTGGCGGTGGTGATCAGGTCTGGCGTTACGCCGAACGCCTGGGCGGCGAAGCTGGCGCCGATGCGGCCAAAACCGGTGATCACTTCGTCGAAAATCAGCAGCACGCCGTGCCGGGTGCAGATCTCGCGCAAGCGTTGCAGATAACCCTGGGGCGGCGGGTACACCCCGCCGGAGCCTGTCACCGGCTCCACGATCACCGCGGCCACAGTGCTCGGATCCTGAATGTCCAACAATTGTGTCAGCGCGTCGGCGTAATGTTCGCCCTGCTGCGGTTGCCCGGCGCTGAAACGCATACCCGCGTCGTAAGGCAGCGGCAGGTGTGACACTTCGCCCAACAACGGGCCGAAGTCACGCTTCTGCCGGCCGATACCCGACACCGACAGCCCACCGAAACCCATGCCGTGATAGCCCTTGGCACGTCCGATAAACTTGGTACGGCGGCTGTCGCCGCGGGCCTGGTGATACGCCCGGGCAATCTTCAACGCGGTGTCGACGGCCTCGGAACCTGAGTTGGTAAAGAACACCTGCTCCATGCCGGCCGGGCTGATGTCGATCAGGCGCTCGGCCATCTCCAGGGCGTGGGGGTGGCTCATCTTGAATGACGAGACAAAGTCCAGGCGCCCCGCCGCCTCGCGAATGGCCTCGACGATTTTCGGCTGGCCATGCCCGGCGTTGACGCACCAGAGCCCCGCCATTGCATCGAGTACACGACGCCCATCGGTGGTGGTGTAGTACATGCCGTCAGCACTGGCGAACATCATCGGTTGTTGCTGGAACTGGCGCATCGGAGTAAACGGTGCCCAGAACGCGCCACGCTCGGAACCTGTCGGGTTGGAAATATCGTTCATAGCGACTCCTGCAAAGCTGTTCTTGGATGGCCGGTCAGCGTCGGGCGCTGCAACGGGCCTGCGTTAACGTTGACGCTGCGGTCCACATACAACATGCCGCGCTCAATACGGCAGCTGACACGGTCACAAAACGCCATCTCGACAAACTGCCAGGTCATGCTTAACACCCCGTCGTCGGTCCAGCGCGCCTGCGCCACCACCGGGGTCAGTTCCGGCTGGTATTGGTGATGCAGATAATGGCCGGTCATGCTGGTCTGGCTTTCGATGCCGTTGGCCAGCCCGGCGCGAATGCAGTGGGTGCCACGGGGGTCGGTGAGGTAGAAGTCGCAATGGTCAGTGCCAAGCACCAAACGTATTTCGCTGACTTGATCTTCGTTGGCCTCCACCACAAACGTGCCGTTGAACTCGACGTGACGCGGCGAGGTCGACGCCCCTGAGAGGGACGGCCGCCGCTGGCTTGCCAACAGCGCCGCCAACTCGGCATCCGCCGCGCCGTCGGCGGGTACACCCAGCGCCGGCAACAGATGTTCCCAGAGCAGGCTGTGCAAGCGCCGCTCGCCCAAGGGCAGCCCGGCGGTAAACGCAATCACCGCGTTATGGCGTGGCAAGACGATGCACTGCTGGCCAAATACCCCGGAGGCGTAGTAGCCACCGTGCAGGGTCATCCACCACTGGTAGCCGTAGCCTTCGCGGCGCGTGACACCTGCGTCGCTCGAGTCGCGGCCCTGGTAGCACTTGCCGTCGAAGGCACCCATCCATACATCGTCGACATGCCCACGGGTGGCTTCGGCCACCCATTCCCGGGATAGCAACTGCTGTCCTTCCCAGTTGCCTTGTTGCAAGTGCAGCACACCGAACTTGAGCAAGTCCTCAGTGCTGCAACTCAGGCCATTGCCGCCAGTGTTGAAGCCACCAGGTGCAAGGTCCCACTCGATGGCACCCATGGCCATGGGTTGGAAGATACGTGCGTTGCACAGTTCAAAGGCGGTCTGGCCGCTGACCACGCTGACAATCGCCGAGAGCATGAAACTCGAGGCGCTGCTGTAGATAAACTGCTGCCCTGGTGGGTCTTCAACCGGTTCATCGAGGAACAGCTTGACCCAGCTTTCATTGCGCCCACGCCAGGCCCCGCCGGAAATGCCCTGGCGATGGCCGGTGCGCATGGTCAGTAAATCGCGCACGGTCATGGCTGCCAGGTTTGCGCTGATAGGTACCGGGCAATCTGCGGCAAAAAAGTCCACCACCTTGGCGTCCAGCGACAGCACGCCGTCATCCACCAACAGCCCGATGGCCATGGATACCCAGCTTTTGGTGACCGAATGCTGAACATGCAACCGATCGGCGCGATAAGGCGCCCAAAACGCTTCGGCCACTACCGCACCGTCGCGGTACAGCATGAAACTGTGCAACTCCAGGCCCGCAGCGTTCACCGCATCAATGAAATCACTCACGCCACGCGCCGATACGCGTTGTTGGCTGGGCAGTGCCCGCCGCAACGGCAAACTCGTCATCTGATCTATCCCCTCATTTCCACTGCCTTGGCGTGCAACAGGCTGACCCTGTTGCACGCCGTTACTGCTACCAGAGCGCCACGGTGTAACCCAGGATCACTCGGTTTTCGTTGGTGTCACGGGTGAAGTTGCTGGTGGCGCTGGCGTTCTGCCAACGCAGAGACACATCCTTGAACGTGCCGCTTTGCACGACGTAGCCGAGGCTGAAATCGCGCTCCCACTCGCGCCCTTCGCCCTTGAATCCGATGACCTTGGCGTTGTCGCCCGTGGCATAACGCGTCGAGAACAGCAGGCCCGGCAGGCCCAGCGAGGCGAAGTCATAGTCATAGCGGGCATGCCACACGCGCTCGCCGGTCTGGGAGAAGTTGGCCAGCTGGTACTCGGTGAACAGGTAGGTGTTAGTGCCGTCCACGTAGGTGAACGGCGTCGAGCCGTATTGTTCCTGGTAACCGCCGCTGAGGTTGTGGCCATAGAGGCTGTAGCCGATACGGGTACTCAACGCACGGTTATCCACCTTGCCGGCCAGGGCCGCAGCGTCTTCACTGGCGTTGAAGTAACGAATGTCGGTCTTGAACGTACCGGGGCCCCACTTGAAGCTATTTTTCAAACCCAGGTAGTGCTGTTGGTAGAGGCCTTCCAGTTGTGCGTACTGATAGGTAACGACCGTGGTTGGCGTGAGCTTGTACTCGCCGCCGGCGTAGCGGAACTCATCACTTTTGGCGCTGCTTTTGTAGGCGCCGTACTGGCTGGTAAGGCCCATGTCCTCGTAGTGGGTCGAGTCGCGTTGCTTGACCTGGTCCAGTTGGCCCACGGTCAGGGTCAGCTTGTCGATGTCCTTGGAGGTGAGCGCTGTGCCACTGAAACTCTGCGGGAACAGACGGCTGAGGTTTGGTTGCAGGGTGGGCAGGTCCGGCACCATATAGCCCACACGCAGCTCGCTTTGGGCCATACGCGCCTTACCGGTGATGCCGAGTTTGGAGTAATTGTCATGGGCACGGCGTGCATAGCTGGGAGAGCCCGGTTCGGCCACGCTCGAGCGCGCCAGCAGCCCGGTGCCGGAGTTATCCGGGCTCGAGTCGAGCTTCACGCCCAGCATGCCGACCGCGTCCAGGCCAAAACCCAGCGTGCCGTCGGTAAAGCCCGATTCGAGGTTGAGAATAAACCCCTGCGCCCACTCGGCGCGCTTGTTCTGTCCGCTGGACTCGCGATAGTCGCGGTTGAAGTAATAGTTCTTCAATTCAAGCGAGGCCTTGCTGTCGGCGACAAAGTCGGCCTGGGCAAACAAGGGCATGAAACCGACGCCCATGACGCTGGCACTGGTGACAACTTTGTTGATGCGGTTATTCATGTGTAGGTTCCTGGCAGACAGGTTGAGTGGGGTTGTTTTTGTTTTCTTCGGCCATGGCTTCGCCCGCCTCGCCAATCACCGATTGACGAAGGGTTGGGTTTCAAAACATGGCCTGGGGTGCAGCAGTACCTAAATCACACCGGCGCGGAGGCGGTAACTGCCATCCGCACGTTTCTCCAAGGGGCTGGCCGCTGCGAGCAGCCGGCGGGTATAGGGATGTTGTGGGGTGTCGAAAATGGTGTCGCGCGGCCCCATTTCAACCACTTCGCCCTGGTTCATCACCGCCACGCGATGAGCGATGCGCTCCACTGCCGACAAGTCGTGGGAGATGAACAGGCAGGCGAACCCGTATTGGCGTTGCAAGCGCTCGAACAACTCAAGAATCTGCTTTTGAATGGTCATGTCCAACGCCGAAATCGGCTCATCGGCAATCACCAGCTTGGGCCGCCTGACCAGCGCCCGGCCAATCGCCACGCGCTGGCGCTGGCCACCGGAGAGTTGATGGGCAAAGCGCTCACGGAACTGCTCGGGCAAGCCGACGTCAACCAGGGTCTCGGTGACCCGCTGACGTTTTTGCGCGGCCGTCAGCCCCGGCTCATGGCGCAGCGGCTCGGCAATGATCTGGCCGACGGTCATGCGTGGATCGAGGGAAGAATACGGGTCCTGGAAAATCATCTGGCATTGCAGGCGGTGTCCACGGTTGGCGGCCTTGAGGATATCCACGCCCTGGAACAGGATGGCCCCAGCGCATGGCGCGACCAACCCGACCACTGCACGCCCGAGGGTGGTTTTGCCCGAACCGCTGCCACCGACCAAGGCCAAGGTCTCGCCCGGTGCAATGCTCAGGTTCACCGAATGCACCACGCGCCTGGGTACGCTGCGCCCCCAGAAACTGCGCGGCCCCGGGTGTTCGATGCACACATCCCGGACCTGTAACAACGCGTTGTCGGTGGCCGGCAATGGCACCAGCTCGCCGCGCCGTGGCAGCGCTTCAAGCAACTGCCGGGTGTAGTCGGCCTTCGGCGCGAACAGGATGTCTTCGATACGGCCCTGCTCCACCGCCTTGCCCGCACGCATCACCACTACCTTGTGGGCATAACGCGCCACCAGGGACAGGTCGTGGCTGATGAACAAAATCGCGGTGCCTTGCTCGCGCGTCAGCTCCAGCATCAACTCGATCACGTCCAGTTGTGCCAGGCAATCGAGCGCCGTGGTTGGCTCGTCAGCGATCAGCAGCGCCGGACGCAGCAACATCACCGAGGCCAGCATGATGCGTTGGCGCATGCCGCCGGAGAACTGGTGCGGGTAGGACCCCAGGCATTTCTCGGCATCCTTGATACCGATGCGTTGCAACATGGCACTGCAGCGCTCGCGGATCGTCGCCGCATCCAGCGCGGTATGCAGCTTGAGCGCCTCGCTCATCTGCCGGCCAATCGTCAGCGCGGGGTTGAGCGAGACCATTGGTTCCTGGAACACCATGCCGATCCGCGCACCGCGCACTTCACGCATCGCCTTGGCATTGCCGCTGTCCAGCGGTTCGCCCTGGAAGGTGATGCGTCCACCACACACCTGCATCGGTGCCGGCAGCAAGCCAATGGCAGCGCGTGCGGCCATGGTCTTGCCGCTGCCCGATTCGCCTACCAGCGCGACGATCTCGCCAGGGGCCATGGTGAAGCTGAAATCATCGACGGCCAGCGGACCGTCTGCACCGACGCGAATCTGTAGATTTTCAACGGCCAGTAATGGCACTGGAACACTCATGCTCATTTCCTCATGCGCGGGTCGAGACGATCACGCAAGGCATCGCCGAACAGATTGATAGCCAGCAACGTCAGGCTGATAAAAATGCCCGGGAAGATCCCCAGCCACGGCGCCGTCGAGATGTAGGTGCGGCTCGCCGAGAGCATGCTGCCCCAGGTCGCGGCCGGCGGCGGTACGCCCAGACCAAGGAAGCTCAGCGCACTCTCCGAGAGCAACGCCCAGCCGAACATGCTCGTGCCCAGCACACACAGCGGCGCCAGACAGTTGGGGGTGATATGGCGGAACATGGTGTACAGCTCGGAGTTGCCGATCACCCGAGAGGCCTCGATGAACTCCAGCTCACGCAACGACAACACACTGCCCCGCACTACCCGCACCACTGACGGGGTATAGGCAATGCCCAGGGCGAGCACGATGCCGTACTGGCTGGCACCAATGATTGCCATGATGCCCAGGGCCATGAGAATGCCCGGAAACGCCAGCAGAGCATCGTTGAACATCATCAGCACGCGGTCGGTCCAGCCGCGCAGGTAACCGGCAAGCATACCGATTACCGTGCCGCAGATAACCGCCACGCTCACCGAGAGCAGGCTGATCCACAGGCTGGTGCGTGCACCAATGATCAATCGACTGAACACGTCACGGCCGAATTCGTCGGTGCCCAGCCAGTGCACAGCATTTGGCGCGTGCAGGCGCGACAACAGGTCCAGCTTGAGCGGGTCATAAGGTGTCCACACCACGCCGAGCAACGCCAGCAATACCAGTGCCGCGAGTAAGCTGCCGCCGATCAATGCATTCAACGGCGGGTAACGCCAGGCACGTCGAGGCTGGTTATCCAGCCCTGCCGGCAAGGCAGGAGTCTTGAGGTTCATAGCTTCACCCTTGGATCGAACAGCGGATACAACAGATCCACCAACAGGTTGACCAACACGTAGATGCAGGTGACCAGCAGCAGGCAACCCTGCAGCACCGGGTAGTCACGGGAGAAGATCGCATCGACCATCAAGCGGCCAATACCGGGCAAGGTGAATACGGTTTCCAGTACCGCAATGCCGCCGAGCAAATTGCCGAGAATCAGGCCAATCAAGGTCCAGGTGGGCGCGAACGCATTGCGCAGAGCGTGTTTCCACAGCACCGCCCCTTCCGATAACCCCTTGGCCCGAGCATGGGCGATGTACTCCAGGCGCAGCACTTCGATGGTGCTGGCCCGCGCCATCCGCGCAATGGCGCCGAACTCCACCAGGGTCAGGGTGATGATCGGCAGCACCACATAGGTCAACGCTTTCATCGGGTCGCTGGCAAAGCCGACGTAACCGATCACCGGCAACCAGCCGAGCTGAATGCCAAACACATAGAGCAACAACAAGCCCAACCAGAAACTCGGCACCGACAGCAGCAACGTCGCCGTAGCCACCAGGCCCAAGTCCAGCGCACTGTTTTGCTTCCAGGCAGCGAGCAAACCCACCGGCACCGCGAGCAGGGTCGCCAGTAACACCGCGACGAGCACCACTGTGGCGCTGACGCTGAATCGTTCGATCAGCAACTCCAATACCGGCTGGCGGCTGCTGATGGACATCCCGAGATCGCCACTGAGCACCGACTTGATCCAGATCAGGTACTGGGTCACCACCGAGTGGTCCAACCCCAGGCTGCTGCGCATGTCGGCAAGGCTTTGCGGGTCGGCCATGTCGCCCAGCATCAACAACGCCGGGTCGCCGGGGATCAGGCGAATCAAGGCAAATACAATCACCGAGATCAACAGAAGGGTCGGCACCGCCATGCCGAGCCTGTGCAATATGAATCGAAACATAGCGGTACGCCTTACTTGGAAGTGTCGGCCAGCTTCACGCCCCACAGGCGCGGTTTGGCAACGGGCCAGGAGCGATAACCTTCAACGCGCTTACCCATGGCGCCGATGGCGGTACCGTTGTAGATGACCACCATCGGTACATCCTTGAGCATCAAGGTGTGTAGCTTGTCGAACAGTGGCTGGCGCTTGGCGGGGTCAACCTCACGCTGGGCCTCGCGCAATATCGCCAAGGCTTCGGGGTTGTCCCAGACCTTGCGCGGCTCCTTCTGTTTGTCGCCGATCACTGATTCGTAGCTCTGCGCCGCATCGAAACGCCCCGAATAGGAGAAGGACATCATCTGGTAGCTGCCGGTCTGGTAGCGCTCCAGCTGCGTGCCCCACTCCAGGGTTTCCATCTCGATATTCAGCCCCGCCGCCTGAGTCATGGCCTGGCTGAGCAACCCCATGTCGAACATCTGCGGGTAGCGCTTGTTGACCAGCATGCGGATTTTTTCGCCGCCGTAACCGGCCTCTTTCAACAGGCGCCGGGCCTCGTCGAGGTTGTAGGTGTAGCCCTGGTGCGCGGTGTCATCGTAGTACGGGCTGGCGGTGGGGATGACCGAGTTGTTAACTACCGACAAGCCATCGGACAAGGCCGCCACCATCTGTGCGTAATCCAGGGACAACGCCACCGCGCGACGAATGCGTACGTCCTTGAGCAACGGGTCACGGGTCTGGAACAGCAGGCCGCTGATGGTCATGATCGGGCTGACCTGGATCTGCAGATTCTTGACCTGCTTGAGTTGTGCGGCGTCCATCGCCGTCACGTCCGGCAGCAGGTCGACGCCACCCGAGAACAGCGCGGCCTTGGCCGAGGCCGAATCGGGGATCACCTCGAAACGCACCTTGTCGACAAACGCCTGCTTGTTGCCGGTGTACCCGTCCGCCTCGGCCTCGGCACGCGGCGTGTATTCCTTGAAGCGATCCAGTTCGACGTACTGGCCCTTCTGCCATTTGCCCAGGGTGAAGGGCCCGGTGCCAATCGGTGCACGCCAACTGCCATCGGCGGCCAGGGAGTCCGGGTGCAGGATGCCACTGCCGGCACAATCCGGGCGAGCCATCGCGGCGAGGAACAAACCGTTGGCCTGGTCCAGCGTGAATACCACGGTTTTCGGGTCAGGGGTGGCGACATCGACAATCTTGGCTGCGCCACGCCCGTCGAACTCCGCCAGACAACGCCACTGGGTCTTGGGGTCCAGGTAGCGCTGCCAGGTCCATTGCACATCCTTGGCCGTCAACAGCTGGCCATTCTGGAAGTGCACGCCGTCTCGCAGGCTGAAGGTGTAGCGCAGGCCGTCCGGCGAGACAGCGACTGCACTGGCCAGCATCGGCGCGATGCTGGTGTCTTCGCGATACGCCACCAGCCCTTCGACGATATGCATCATCACCGCATCGGTATTGTCGTCACGGTTGACGCCCGGGTCGGTGCTGCGGATATCACCATTGAGACCAACGCTGATGACCTTGTCTTGCGCGACGGCCATGGAAAAGGTGCACGCCGACATCGCGACGGCCAGTGCCGTCTTTACGTAACTATTCACGGGAGAAAGACTCCTTGAAGAAATTTTCCGGTCAGTGGCGAGGGCCAAGGCAGGACCGGCATCAGAATGAGTGAATCCTTGGTTATTGTTATACGGCCTGTTCTGAGTGCATCTACCAGCGGTGTATCAGCCAAGGCTGCGCTTGCGGCGCAACACCTTGGCGAAGAAGTCCTGGGCAGCCGGCATGGCCTTGATGCCCTGGTGCGCGACGTTGGGCAACAGGTCGAAGTGCACTTGCACGCCGGCGGCTTCGAAACTCGCCTTCAAGCTGGCCAGGCGCTCCGGGCGCGTGCGTCCGGCAGCGTTGGCACCGGCCATGTAGTATTTGCCCCCTTCGCGGTGGGTGATTTCCCAGGTTTCGAGGTCTGAATCGCCGACCACCATGTGCACCGGCAGTTGCTGCAAGGCTTGCAGGTTCAACGGTTTGCCAAAGCGCGTCGCGAAGTCCCGCACGCCGACCCACCAGTCCTGCTCGGAATCGAGCAAGGTCACCGAGCCCGGCGCACCGATGGACGCCGCCCAGAGTTTCTCGGGGTGCAGGTAGCAGAACCGGTGGGTGAATTGTCCGCCGCCGGAATAGCCGAACAGCGCAAAGGTATCGAAGCGACGACCGTAGCGCTTGCCGACGCTGGCGATCATGTCGAGCAATACTTGGTCGTAACGGATATCGCCCTCGACCAGTTGCTTGTAGCCATCGCCGTTGCTGTCACCCAGCACGCCGACCGGGAACAGTGGCGACAGGATCACACAATCGTTCCAGCGGCCAAACTCCGCGAAGCCATTGCGATAAATCTCCATCGCACGGGTCGAGCCGTGCAGCGACACCACCAGATCCACTGGCCGGGAGCTGTCTTCGATGGTTTCGGGCACATAGAGGGTGTAGGCAAAACGGCTGTCCTCGCGGTGCGAGTACACCGTGGTAGCGCCGAGGTGATACACGTTTTTGGCCGCACGCAAGGCCGCGTCGATGGGGTTGGTATCTGGATTGCTCATGTGGAAAGTTCGCCGAGTCAGTTCGGACTTGAGTATTGGTCGGGCGCTATAAAAAGAAAAACTAATTAAACTTTATCCAGGGCAAACAAAACCTTTACGATCAAGCTCTACCCATGGCTGCGAGTTGACCCATGAGCAACATTCGGTTTTTCAAGACGTTTATCGCCGTCGCCGAGTACGGCAGCTTTGCCGCCGCTGCCGACCGCGTGGCACTGACCAACGCCGCCGTCGGCCAACAAATGCGCGCACTCGAAGAGGAAATGCGCCGGCCGTTGTTCGACCGCAGCCAGCGGCAAATCAAGCTGAGCCGCGATGGTGTGTTATTGCTGCCCAAGGCCAAGCGTCTGCTGGCGGACTACGAGCAAATGATCACCGAAGCCCCCGACGGCGAGGCCATGGAGGGCGAAGTGTCGATCGGCGGCATTACCTCTGGCATGGGCCTGCTCGCCAATTGCCTGGTGCAACTGAAAAAGCTGCACCCCAGGATATCGGTCAACCTGATGACCGCCCGTTCCGACGAAGTGGTCAACCTGGTGCAGGCCGCCAAACTCGACGCCGCGCTGCTGATCGAGACCGCGCGGCAAAACTTCGATGGCTTGAGTTGGACCCTGCTGTACAACGAACCGATCGTCATGCTCGCCAATGCCACACAGACCGCCGGCATCAACGATGCAGTGGAGTTGCTGAGAACCCAGCCGTTTATTCGCTACGACAGGTCCACGGCAGTGGGTCGCAAGGTGCAGTCGATCATCAAGAGTGAATCGGTCGAACCGCTGGAGATCCTGGAACTGAACTCGATCATCGGAATCGCCGACCTGGTGCGCCAGCAAGTCGGGGTGGCGATTGTGCCGCTGCTGAAAAATTTCGACTGGCACAAAGACCCAAGCCTGCGGGTGCTGCCGTTGCCGGGCGACCTGGCAGTACGCCGGGTGGGGATATTGGAACAAGGCACCAAAAGTGCGATTACAGGGGAAATTCGCAAGTTGCTGATGTCGGCTGTGGCAAAGTAACCCTTCCCTTAGCGCGGTTCATTAGTGTCTGTCATCGGGAAAGGCCGTGAACTGCACCCCTGTCTCTCTGGAAGGACTTCCCGCACTTGTGGAGCAAGCACCTTTCGACCCCGAAATGACGTTGACGACTGGCCATTCAGGGTCAATGCAGCCGTTCGCAACAGGCCGCAATTGGCCGATTGCTGCCCTTCGCAAATGATTGCTTCGAGGGTGTTTGCGGTCTCTCATTAGAAACCGCAGACGTTCAATTGAGGGTGTAATCAAATGCCCGTAAGCCCCAGCCCCTCCTGCTCACCCCCTCCCCCACAAGCCCGCAACTGCGCAATATCCCGCTTGGGCGCCAAGCCAAACAACCGGCTGTACTCCCGACTGAACTGCGACGGGCTTTCATAGCCGACCTTGAAGGCGGCACTCGATACGTCCAGGTGTTCGTTCATCATCAGGCGTTTGGCTTCGGTCAGTCGTAGCCATTTCTGGTATTGCAGCGGGCTCATGGCGGTGAGTTGGCGGAAGTGGTGGTGGAAGGTGGGCGTGCTCATCTGCACGCGGGACGCGAGTTCATCGACGCGCAGTTGCGCGGTGTAATTCAGTTTCAGCCAGTCGATGGCCCTGGCGATGCGGTGGCCCTGGCCGTCGACGGAGGCGATCTGCCGCAGCCGCGCGGATTGGTCGCTCATCAGCAGGCGGTAGTGGATCTCGCGCTGGATCAACGGGGCCAGCACCGGAATGGCTTCGGGCTCGTCCAGCAATTCCAGCAGGCGCACGAACGAGGTGAGCATGGCCGATGTCGCGGTGCCGATGCCCACGCCCTTGCCTGTGCTTCGATCGCGAGGTTGCAGCAGCCCGCCCTGGGCGGCCAGTTCCGCCAGCATGCGCGGGTCGAGCTTGAAGCCCAGCCCCAGGCAGGGTTGTTCCAGGCTGGCCGCCGTCACCTCGGAATTGGCTGGCAGGTCCAGTGAGGTGACGAGAAAGCGCGAGGTGTCGTAGGGGTAGGCTTCGCCGCCGACCCACAGCTGTTTCGCCCCTTGGGCAACGAGGATGATGCTCGGCTCGACCATGCACACAGAGGGCGGTGAAGGGATGTCGCGGCGAAAGAAACCCAGGCCGGGGATCGCTGTCGAGCAGTCTCCCGAGTGTTTGATCCGGGCGCCAATGATGCGCGCGAGGGTTTCCTGGGGCGTTTGGGTGTGAGTGTCGTGTTTGCGTGTCATGTCGGTGTGTACCCTCCTCGCCAAACGTTAACCCGGCCCTTGCGGGCGTCCTACCGAAAAAAGCAAAGTCCAGAGAATCGGGCAAGAACTCCAGCGTAATGCACTACAGGCTACTTGGGCCTGGCCGGGAAAATGACCGTCCAACGTAACGCTGGATGGAGTGTGCAATGTTAGTCAACGCCTATGGCGCCCATGCGGGCGACCAACCTCTTCAACCACTGCAGATCACCCGCCGCGCCCCCGGCGCCCATGACGTGCAGATCGACATCGCCTTCTGCGGCATCTGCCACTCGGACCTGCACCAGGTGCGCGCCGAGTGGCAAGGCACGCAATTTCCCTGCGTGCCCGGGCACGAGATCGTCGGCCGGGTCGCGGCGGTCGGCGCCCATGTGCACGGTTTCCGCCCGGGCGACCTGGTCGGCATCGGCTGCATCGTCGACAGCTGCAAGCACTGCGCCGACTGCGAGGACGGCCTGGAGAACTACTGCGACGGCATGATCGGCACCTATAACTTCCCGACCCCGGATGCCCCGGGCTGGACCCTGGGCGGCTACTCGCAACAGATCGTGGTCCACGAGCGCTACGTGCTGCGCATCCGCCACCCCGAGGAACAATTGGCCGCCGTCGCGCCGCTGCTGTGCGCGGGCATCACCACCTATTCGCCGCTGCGCCACTGGAACGTCGGGCCCGGCAAGAAGGTCGGCGTGGTCGGCATCGGTGGCCTGGGCCACATGGGCATCAAGCTGGCCCATGCCCTGGGCGCGCACGTGGTGGCCTTCACCACCTCCGACTCCAAGCGCGAGGCCGCCCTGCAACTGGGCGCCGACGAAGTGGTGGTGTCGCGCAACGCCGAGGAAATGGCCACCCACGCCAAGAGCTTCGACCTGATCCTCAACACCGTCGCCGCGCCCCACGATCTCGACGCGTTCCTGGTACTGCTCAAGCGCGACGGCACCATGACCCTGGTGGGCGCCCCGGCGACGCCCCACGCCTCGCCCAATGTGTTCAACCTGATCATGAAGCGCCGGACCCTCGCCGGCTCGATGATCGGCGGCATTGCCGAGACCCAGGAGATGCTCGACTTCTGCGCCGAGCACGGCATCGTCGCCGACATCGAACTGGTGCGCGCGGACCAGATCAACGACGCCTACGAACGCATGCTCAAGGGCGACGTCAAGTACCGCTTCGTGATCGACAACGCCACCCTCGCGGGCTGAGCACGGCAATCGCCTGATCCCGAGCCACCTTAAGTAGTCCGGTGGGTGCCCAGGTTGGGCCCCCTTTGCTTCGCGGTGCCGGTTCCGGTGCCGCGTTTTCCCCGGCCGCGACTGGACCTGCTCCAGCGCCGGGGCGGCTGACAGGCAAGGCTGTCGGTCCTCATTCACGCACCTGCCGTGCACCCACTTATGAACCGAAGCGCCCGCAAGATCCGGCCCACAAGGCTGTCGGTCAGCACGGGTGCTTCCAGCCACACAGGAAACCTGTCTCCATGACTGCTATCTTCCACGCCGAATCGCCCGAGGGCCGGCACACCTGGGGCGCCGTGCTGGCCATGGCCCTCGCCGCCTTTGCCCTGGTGGCCTCCGAGTTCATGCCGGTCAGCCTGCTGACACCTATCGCCGCGGATCTGCAGGTCAGCGAGGGGCAAGCCGGCCAGGGCATTTCCATCTCCGGCCTGTTTGCCCTGTTCACCAGCCTGCTGATCGCCTCGGTGGCGGCCCGGGTCGATCGCAAGCGGCTGCTGTTGTCCCTGACCCTGTTGATGATCGTCTCCGGAACCGTGGTGGCATTCGCCCCGGACTACCTGAGTTTCATGGCCGGTCGCGCGCTGATCGGCGTGGCGATCGGCGGTTTCTGGTCGCTGTCGGCGGCCACCACTATGCGCCTGGTGCCACAGAACCAGGTACCGCGCGCCCTGGCCATCGTCAACGGCGGCAATGCCCTGGCGACCGTGATCGCCGCGCCCCTGGGCAGCTTCCTCGGCTCCCTGATCGGTTGGCGCGGGGCGTTCTTCTGCGTGGTGCCGGTCGCTGCCCTCGCCGCCGTCTGGCTGCTGGTCAGCCTGCCGCCCCTGAAAGCGCAGCCGGCCGCCGGCACCGGCAATGTCTTCAGCCTGATGAAAAGAATCCCGGTGGCCCTGGGCATGCTGGCGGTCAGCCTGTTTTTCATGGGCCAGTTCATGCTGTTCACCTACCTGCGGCCCTTCCTGGAAACGGTCACCCAGGTCCAGGTATCGACGCTGTCACTGATGCTGCTGGTAATCGGCGTGTCCGGCCTGGCCGGCACCTTCCTGATCGAAGCCTTCCTGAAAAACGCCCTGTATCGCACGCTGATCATTATCCCGCTGATGATGGCGGCGATCGCCATGGCCCTGGTGGCGTTTGGCGCTTCGGTGTCGGTCACCAGCGTCCTGCTGGGCCTCTGGGGATTGGTGGCGACCGCCGCTCCGGTCGCCTGGTGGACCTGGCTGACCCGCGCCCTGCCGGACGATGCGGAAGCCGGTGGCGGCTTGATGGTGGCGATCATCCAGCTGGCGATAACCGCGGGCGCCACGATGGGCGGCCTGGCCTTCGACCTGAGCGGTTATCAGGCGACCTTCGAACTGAGCGCGGCAGTGCTGGTGGTGGCTGCCGTGCTGGCGGCATTGGTGGCCCGCGCCGCCACGCGTGCGCCTTTCCGGGCATCGAACGTGGCGGCGTGAGTTGGATGCAACGGGTCAGGATCATGAGCACTTGCTGGAAGGCGATTTTGGGATGGATGCAAGCGTTCGCCATGGCCCACCGTTCGACCTAAACAATGAACGGACTGTCTCAGCGGCTGATGAGGTAGAGCCGAATAAGGCCTTCCGCCTAAAGAGCTGTCTTTGACAACTGCCTTTGCCCTGGTTTAAAAGCCTAGCCTCTCGATAACGATTGAATCCATGTCATTTACAGGCGCCAAAAAGCAATATGATCGACCCTCAAGAAATCGAAGACATTGAGTCTCTTGAATCACAATTGCTTGGCAAGGGAATTTCAATTAATGACATGGTGCGCCACTATGCAAAACTCCTGCTTGAACTTGTCCAGAATGGAAAACTAAAAAACATCTCTGACGAAAAACTTCAAGAGATGGCTGGCTATTTGAAACAGGCCATTGTCCCTGGAACACTGGAGTCCAATGAGAGCCTGAGGCAAGAATCCTTTCTCAAGCTATGGCCCATGGAAAAAACATATCGCGAGTCGGACCCGGCGTGCTCCGCCCTGGCTCGCAGTGTCATTTGCTGTTTTGGCAATGAAAGCGATTGGCTACGCGATAACTCGGGTGAAGAAACTCCGCTATTTTATTTTTATCTTTATTTGAAGAACCTGGACCCGGACGCGGCGCAAGCGTTTTTCAAGTACTTTCAAAAGTTATGTCCCCCTCAAACGCTTGCTCGTTCCAGATCGAAGTATTCCGAGGCATTGCCTAACATGCAGAAAGATATCTGTGAAAAATACGGACTACCTGTACTGCCTCCAGACGAGATGGTCGCCATTGCGATTGCCACGCTGGGCCAGTCACCTATTTATGGCACACGAATTTCGCTGCCGGAGGGCGGTAATGTCAGTTGGTTTATTCACTGTGGAGAACATTCGAGCGCTGATGATTTTTATCAAGCGGCTCACACTGAGCATCTAAGGGAAATGCTGCCACAGGTGATGAATTACCTCTGCCTACCCGCTGGCGCCAGGTTCATTATCGACAACGAAGGCTACGAAGATGTTTGGATGGAAGCTGACAGCGAGTGAAAATCATTTAACCGAGATGGTTCACTAGCCCCTCTGGGCGATCCTTGCCAGCAAGGGCTTCCCGAAGGAGAATGGCGGGCCTCTAATAACCGTCATATTGCAGTGGTAGCACCGGGGTTTACCCTCGATTCAGACTAATTCATACAACAAGGCCACATGGAAAGTGAAAGTACTATTCATCGCTTCGCTAGGAATTCTAGCGCTCGTTCAAACACCCCTGTCCTTCGCGGACAATGCCAATGGGAAAACACTCTACTCACAGAGATGTGCCGTGTGCCACGGAGCCGATATCAAGGGAACCGGCCCCTTGGCCAATAAAAGCAACCCGCCAACACCCGACCTTACAACATCCACTTTCAAGAAACGGCTCAATGATTATCCGGGCGTTATTGTGTCATCGATCATACTTCGTCCAAATGGAGACCTGATTCCAAGAACCTTGCAAGAGAACGGTGTAAAGATACCGCCGCACGCTTGGAGCATTAAGGATCTGCGCGACCTGCATCAATACATGACGGGTGTTATTTCAAAAAATCGATGATTTTGAGATGAGATGTGGGCACAGAAACCCAAGAGCCATTTCAGGGTTGGTTGCAAGCAAATTATTCAGCAAAGAGTTACATCCACGGAGCAGTGCATGAACGATAAAGAAGCAACCGTCCTGATTCAAGTTTATGTAACAGATGATGACGGCCCTTTTTTTGAAGAGCTGCCTGCTCGCAAGATCGATCAGGATACTTACGAGTTGCTCTCCTCTCCGGGTATCGCGCTGAACCTGGCACGAGGAGATATTGTTTCAATCAAAGACAGAGAAGCACCTGCCGTTGTCTTGAAACGAGGCGGAAACTTTTGCGTCCAGATCTATTCGGACGCTATTCCTCAAGAAGAAATAGCCCGGCTGGAAAACGCTGTGGTTTGTGAGCTGGGTGGAACACTGGATGGTGTATTTGAGGGAAACCTGTCATTGGCGATTCCCGCGCGCAATGGAATGGAGAAGATCAACAACTTCTTTAACAGGTTTCGAGATAGGACAGAGATTCAGTGGTACTACTGCAATATCTATAAAAACCTGGATGATGACGAGGATGAGACACTTTTATATTGGTGGCTCGAAAACTGATAGATGCTGACGCCCGCAGTCATTTCACCAGGCGCTTTTCTTTCGAGGGCCGGTAGCCGAAATACGAGCTGTAGCACTTGCTGAAATGGCTCGGCGACACGAAGCCGCAGGCCACCAGCACCTCGACCTGGGACAGCTCGGTGTGTTGCAGCAACCGGCGCGCCTCGGTGATGCGCAATTCCAGGTAATAGCGTTGTGGCGTGGTGCCCAGCTGCTCCTTGAACAGGCGCTCGATCTGCCGCCGGGAACGCCCGGCATACTCTGCCAGTTGCTCCATTTGCAGCGGCTCTTCCAGGTTGGCGTCCATCAGCTTGACCACCTCGCGCAAGGGCGCGCTCAGCGAGACATGCAGGGTCGGCTTGATGCGCCGGTAGCGGGACTCCTCGAACGACAGAATGTCCTCGATGCCCTCGACCAGCGCCTTGCCATACAGCCCCTTGATCCACTCCAGGGCCATATGGAAGGCCCCGGCGGGACTGGAGGCGGTGAGCCGGTCGCGGTCTACCACAAAGGCCTCGCTGGTGACATGGGCGACCTTGGAAATCTCCGTCAGCGCCGGGCGGTGTTCCGGATGGATCGCGCAGCGGTAACCCTCCAGCAACCCCGAGACGCCCAGGAACCAGGCCCCGTTCCACAGCCCGGCCAGGGTGATGCCCAGCTCGGCGGCGGTCTTGAGCAGGCTGATCAGCTCGGGATCGGCCTTGAGCTCCGTGCGGTAGCCGCCACAGATCACCAGCAGGTCGAGATCCTTGAGCGCTGGAGCGCTCAGGCGCGCATCGGGGCGGATCACCAGCCCGAGATCGCTGGTGACTTCGCCGTCCTGCAAGCCAAAGGTCTTGGTCGAGAACAAGGCGGGACGCAGCAGGTTGGCGGTGATGATGGTATCCAGGGCCTGGGTGAAGGCCGGCAACGAGAAGTGTTCGAGCAGCAGGAAACCTGCCCGAGTGTGGGCCGCGGGCGCCAGCCGCAGCTCCTCCAGATACCTCAGGTTCTTGCCCTTCATGCCGCCACTGAAATCCCGTCGTTCAACCGCCATACGCCCTCGCCTTTTTTACCCTACCGAACGCAGATCCAGTGTATGTCGAATCCAGGCATCCAAAAAAATTCCTGCTCGCGCCACCCACCATCGCTCGGGCGAAGCGGAGCCGTAGGCTATAGAAAAAAGTCGTGGGCCAGAAGCCGGCTCAGTTGAACGCCAGGGATGTGGATTGCAACTTGAGGAAAACGCACATTCAGCGCAGCGGTCCGCTGTGGCGCCACCTGGATGCTCGGGTCATAGGCGAAGGTGGTCCGAATGACCATGCGCCAAAAGACTCTTGCGCAAGATGGCGACCTCGGCGGCGATGGCGAAGCGCTTCCGGGTGATGTCCAGTGCCGTGGTCACGGCACTGGCGACATTGCGGCCCTCAGGGGGACGCGACACTCACAGGCCAGGCTCAGCGCGCAGGATCGATGGCTCCTCGCCGCGATACAGCGCCTCGACCTTGGCCGCCCGCCACTGCAACACCGCGCGCTGGTTGATCGAGCCCTTGTCGGTGATTTCCCCACGGTCGATGGAGGCCGGTTCGTCGAGCAGCGCGATCCACTCCAGGCGGCTGGCGTTGCCGCTGGCCTCGCGGTTGAGCCGTTGCAGCCAATCGCCGAACCAACGCCGCACCGGCGCGCTGGCCAGCACCTCGGCATCGCTGGCATTCGCGGGCAAGCCGGCCAGCCGCCGGCATTCGTACAGCCGCGGAAACACCAGCGCCCCCAGGCATTCGCGGTCCGGCGCGGTCACCACCAGGTCCTGCACATAGGGCGAGCCTTCGAGCACCGCGCGATTGCGCAACGGACCGACGCTGACGAACACCCCGGAGCCGAGTTTGAAGTCCTCGGCGATGCGCCCGTCGAACATCAGGCCCAGTTGCGGATCGGCGGCGTCGACCAGTTTCAGCGCATCGCCGGAGCAGTAGAAACCCTGCTCGTCGAAGGCTTCGGCGGTCTGCTGCGGCGCGCGCCAGTAGCCCGGCATGATGTGCGGCCCGCGAAAACGCCCTTCCAGCTTGCCGTCTACCGGCACCAGGCGCACCTCGCAACCCGGGGCTGGCAGGCCGATATAGCCAGCCATGGACAAGGGCCCGGTGGTGAAGGTGCAGGACGGCGACGCCTCGGTCATGCCGAGCCCGGCCATCATGCGGATGCGTTCGCCGCAATGGGCTTCGGCCACTTGGTCGAGGCGGTCCCAGACCCTCTGGGACAGGCCGGCCGCGGCGAAAAAGAACAGCTTGATGCGCGAGAAGAAGCGCTCGCGCAACTCGCCGTCCTGCTCCAGGGCGTTGACCAGTTCTTCCCAGCCCTTGGGCACCGTCAGGTAGGCGGTGGGGGCGATTTCCTTGAGGTTGCGCAGGGTTTCGGCAAAACCCTGGGCCGTCGGCTTGCCATCGTCCAGGTAAAAGGTGCCGCCGTTGTAGAGCACGATACCGAGGTTGTGGCTGCCGCCGAAGGTGTGGTTCCACGGCAACCAGTCCACCAGCACCGGGGGTTCCTCGCCGAACACCGGGAAGGTCTGCAGCAGCATCTGCTGGTTGGCGCAGAGCATGCGCTGGGTGGTGACCACCGCCTTGGGCAGCTTGGTCGAACCCGAGGTGAAGAGAAACTTGGCGATGCTGTCCGGACCGGTGGCGGCGAACGCCGCTTCGGCTTCGGCGTCGCCGGGGTGTTGCAACAGGCTGGAAAAATCGCGCTGCGGCCGGCCCGCCACGGTGCCACGCACCACGATCAGCGGCGTGTCGCCCGGCAGCACGGCATCGATCGCCCGCTGGAAGGCCGCGCCATCGCTGACGAACACCAGCCCGGGTTGCATCAGGTCGCAGACATGCCGCAGCTTGGCGAAATCCTGGGACAACAGCGAATAGGCCGGCGACACCGGGCAATAGGGAATGCCGGCGTACATCGCCCCCAGGGCCAGTTGCAGGTGCTCGATATCGTTGCCGGAAAGCAGCACCAGCGGCTTCTCGGCCGACAGGCCATACCCCAGCAGGCTCTGGGCGATGGCCCGCACGCTGGCCAGCATCTCGGCGTAGCTCACCCGGCGCCAGTCGCCGCCGTCCTGGCGCGCGGCGACAAAGGTCTGCTGCGGGCGCACCCAGGCCCAATGCACCAGGCGGTCCAGCAAGCGCGTCGGCAGCTCGGCCAGGGGCTCCAGGGAACGCATCTGCAGGATGCCCTGCTCTTCGCTGACCTCGACCGCGGGATGGGCAATGGCCACCTGGCGATAAGGCGGCGCGTCGGCCGCGTTCGGCGCTGGCGATCTGAATTCGGAATTCACGTGTTTGTCCTCCATCAAGGCCCGTCGCCGGCGAACTCGGCCGGGGACCTGGCAGCCAGGGGCTGGGGCCTTGTGATTGTTGAGTCCGGGGGCCGGAGTTCAGATCGGGTAGTGCCGTGGACCGTTCTGCAGGGTAATCCAGCGCAACTGGGTGAACTGCTCGATGGCCGCCTTGCCGCCAAAACTGCCGTAGCCGCTGGCCTTGACCCCGCCAAACGGCATCTGCGCCTCGTCGTGCACGGTCGGGCCATTGATATGGCAGATGCCCGATTCGAGCCGTTGCGCCAGGGCCAGGGCGCGCCCGGTGTCGCGGCTGAAGATCGCCGCCGACAGGCCGAACTCGGAGTCGTTGGCCAGCCGCAGCAGTGCTTCGTCGCCCTCGCCGCGCAGCACCACCGCCACCGGCCCGAAGGACTCTTCGCGGTACAGGCGCATGGCGTCGGTGACGCCGTCGAGCAAGGTCGGCTGCAGAATGCTGCCGGCCAATTGGCCACCGGCGACCAGGGTCGCGCCCTTGCCCAGGGCATCATCGATCAGCCCCTTGATGCGCGTGCCGGCACTGGCGTCCACCAGCGAACCAAGCACCGAATCCGCGGCCTCCGGGTTGCCCGCCGGCAAGCTGGCGATCTTCGCCGCCAGCCTGGCGACAAAGTCCTCGGCCACCCGCGCATCGACGATCAGGCGCTCGGTGGACATGCAGATCTGCCCCTGGTTGAAGTAGGCGCCGAAGGCCGCGGCCTGCACCGCGGCATCCAGGTCGGCATCCTCCAGCACCAGCAGCGGCGCCTTGCCGCCCAGCTCCAGCAGGGCCGGCTTGAGGTGCCGCGCCGAGAGCTCGCCGACGATGCGCCCGACCCGGGTCGAGCCGGTGAAGTTGACCCGGCGCACCGCCGGATTGGCGATCAACCGCTCGACAATGGCCGGGGCATCCTCGGGGGCGTTGCTGATGACGTTGACCACCCCGTCACCGAGGCCGGCCTCCTGCAACACCTGGCCGATCAGCCGATGCACCGCCGGGCTCAGCTCGGACGCCTTGAGCACCACGGTGTTGCCGCAGGCCAGCGGTATGGCGATGGCGCGGGTGGCGAGGATCACCGGGGCGTTCCACGGCGCGATGCCCAGCACCACGCCGCACGGCTGGCGCAGGGCCATGGCGAAGCTGCCGGGAACATCGGAGGGGATGACCTCGCCATTGATCTGGGTGGTCATGGAGGCGGCTTCGCGCAGGATATTCGCCGCCAGCTGCACATTGAAGCCGTACCAGTTGGCCATGGCCCCGGTCTCGCCGGTCGCGGCGATGAACTCCGCGCTACGGGCCTGCAATTGCCCGGCCGCGCGCAGCAGGCGGCTGCGCCGTTCATTGGGCGCCAGCGCCGCCCAGGCCGGGAATGCCGCCTGGGCCGCGGCCACCGCGGCGTCCGCGTCTTCCAGGGTGGCGGCGGCGACGCGCGAGACGACTGCGCCGGTCACCGGGTTACGCCGTTCGAAGGTTCGACCGTCGCGGGCGGGGCACGACTGGCCGCCGATCAGCAGGGGCACGTCCAGCATGGTGATTCCTCTTTATTGTCTTTATCGGGAATACAGTGGAGCGGTTCACGCCGGCGCCTGGGCGCTGCGCCGAACAGTGGGCGGACGCTGCCGCCCGCCGGGTTTGCATCAGCGTTTGTAAGCCTGCAGGCCGGGTTTTATGCTCTTGTCGTCAAGGAACTGCTTCATGCCCTGCTCGCGGCCGCCTTCGGTGTCCAGCAGGCGCGACTGGTCGAGCTTGGCGTACAGGTAATCCTCGTTCTGCTCCCAGGTCAGCTCGCGGCAGCGCTTGAAGCCATGCTTGGCGGCCCGCAGCACCACCGGGTTCTTCTCCAGCAGGTTGCGCGCCAGCCCGACGGTGGTTTCGCGCAGTTGCGCAAGCGGCACGCTCTCGTTGACCAGGCCCATCTCGGCGGCTTTCTGCCCGCCGAAGGTCTTGCCGGTCATGATGTAGTACAGCGAGTGGCGATGGCCCACGGTGTCGGCCATGGCCTTGCTCACCAGGTTGCCCGGCGGGATACCCCAGTTGATTTCCGAGAGGCCGAAGGTCGCTTCATCGGCGCAGATCGCCAGGTCGCAGGCCACCAATGGGCTGAAGCCGCCGCCGAAGCACCAGCCGTTGACCATGGCGATGGTCGGCTTGGCGTACATGCGCAGCAGCTTCCATTGCCATTGCGAGGCCTCGCGGCGGATTTTTTCCTGGAGGATTTCCGGGCCGGCATCCACTTCGCGAAAGTATTCCTTGAGGTCCATGCCCGCGGTCCATGCCTCGCCCGCGCCGGTCAGCACCAGCACACCGGCGGCCGGATCCTGCTCCAGCGTCTCCAGCACCTCGACCATCTCGCGGTTCAGGGTCGGGCTCATGGCGTTGCGTTTTTCCGGACGGTTGAGGATGACCCAGGCGATCCCCTCTTCGATCTCGACCTTGACGGTTGTCCAGCGACCTTCGTAGTTGCTCATGGCGATTGCTCTCTTTGTTCTTGGCTTGAGATGGGCAAAAACTAAATCGCCTAATTAGTTATGTCAATTAACTATTAATAAAATTAACAAACATTTCCCAAGTGCCCGGAGCGCTTCAACAGCAAGACATCTGCCATCGGCCATGGCTATCCCCCGTCAATCCCGGCAAACTAGATAGCCTTCTTAACTGCCAGCCCGAGGATTTCCCCTGCAATGGCCAAGTCTTCCAACAAGATAGCCACCGCCGCCGAGGCTCCCGTCGCCGACAGCGAAACCCAGGCGCCCCTGGACTCTGCCCTGGACGACCTGATCGGTTACGCCATGCGCCGGGCGCAGCTGAAACTGTTCCAGAACCTGATTGGCCGCCTGTCGAGCCACGACCTGCGGCCGGCGCAGTTCTCGGCCCTGGCGATCATCGAGCAACATCCCGGGCTGATGCAGGCCGACCTGGCCCGGGCGCTGGCCATCGAGCCGCCGCAGGTGGTGCCGTTGCTGAACAAGCTGGAAGAACGGGCGCTGGCGGTGCGGGTGCGCTGCAAACCGGACAAGCGCTCCTACGGGATCTTTCTCAGCAAGACCGGCGAGACCCTGCTCAAGGAACTGAAGCTGATCGCCGCCGAGAGCGACCAGGACGCCACCGCCTCCCTCGACGACCGGGAACGCGAAGAACTGCTCAGGCTGCTGAAAAAGGTCTATCAACAGTAACCCGCGATCCCTGTAGCCGCTGCCGCAGGCTGCGATCGGCGGCGCAGCCGTCGCAACCCGGCGAACGCCTTTATTCAGGCAGATCGCGGATGCAGGTTTTGCGGCAACTGCGTTGCCGATCGCAGCCTCGCGGGCTCGGCAGCGGCTACAGGGCCGGTGGTGCGGCTGGCGTTACCAGATCGGCAGCGTGTAGAGCACCAGGAAGCGGGTCTGGTTTTCATCGCGGAACGCCGCGCCGGCGGGAAAATCGTTGCGGTAGATCGACTTGCGCGCCAGCAGCCCGAGGTTCTTCAGCGGCCCGCTCTGGATCACGTACCCCAGTTCCATCTGGAACTCCCGCTCCTTGCGATCCTCGGCATTCAGCGCCGCCAGTTCGATATGGTCGCCGCGCACGTAGCGCAGGCGGCTCTTCAGCCCGGGCAGCCCGGCGGCGGCGAAATCGTAGTCGTAGATGGCCTGCCAGGTGCGTTCCCGGGCATTGAGAAAATCGGAACTCATGGTCAGTTCGCTCATGCCCATCAACTCGGTGCCCGACAGATATGGCGTCGCCGTATCGCCGCTGGCGTGCATGTAGCCCAGGCTCAATCGATGCCCGCCCCAGCGATAGGCGAACAGCGCCGAAAGATTGCGGTTGTCCACCTTGCCGGCCTTGGCGCTGCCGTCTTCGCGGCTGAAGAAACTGCGCAGGTCGCTGCTCAGCACCCCGTCCCCGAGCTTGAAGTTATGCAGCAGGGCCAGGGTGTCCTGCTGGTAGAGGTCCGCCACTTCGGCGTGGTAGGCGCGCAGGCTGAGGTCCGGATCGACCTGGTAATCGCCCCCCAGGTAAGCCATGTGCGACGAAGTGACCGCGCCGTTGAAGCGCCGGTTCGGCGAAGCGATGCTCAGCGCCTGGTAGTCGGTGGAGTCGCGCTTGTTGATGCGATCGATATAGCCGGTGTTAAAGGTCAGGCCGTCGATGTCCTTGGAGCTGAGGGTGGTGCCGCGAAAGGTCTGCGGCAGCAGCCGCGACGGGCTGGCAAAGGCGAACGGCAGGAAGATCGACACATCGCCGGTCTTCACGCTGGTCTGGGCCAGGCGCAGCTTGGCGGTCATCGCCAGGCGCGAATACTCGTCCGCCGCGCGCTTGTCGCTGGCCGACACCGGCAGCAGTTCGGTGCCGCTGCGGTCCGGCGCCGAGTCGAGCTTGATCCCCAGCAGCCCGCGGGCATCCATGCCGAAGCCGACGGTCCCCGGGGTAAAGCCCGACTCCAGGTTCAGGATCGCCCCCTGGGCCCATTCCCGGGCCGCGGTTTTCGCGCCGTCGTCCTTGTAGTCGCGGTCGAGGTAGTAATTGCGCAGGGTCAGGGTGCCGTGGCTGTCGTCGATAAAGCCCGCGGCCTGCGCCGGAGCGGCCACCACGCCCAGCCCCGAGAGGGCCAGGCAGCACAGGCGAACAGGTAGGGCCAGCGGCGCCGCGAGGGCGTTGCGTGAGAGGTTCGGCATGTTCGAGTCCACTTATTGTTGTTGTTTTGCGGAACGGGATCGCCTGGCCATGGCAGGCGTCCACGGCCAGAGAATGGAAACAGCCAAGGGCTGGCGTCAATCCATAATGACCGATAATCGAACATTAATATTATTATCTATTTACCAGATAACACCGGACAAGACCGATAAGTAATTGATTTACATAAAACTAAATCGATCTTTCAGGCTGATCCGGCCACCCTTCAATTTTTAGTTATCTTTGTTAATCTTAATTTCGCCTGCCAACGCTCGAGCGAACAGGCGCGTTCCACTGCGTCCGCCCCCAACAAAAACAACAATGAGGTTTGCCATGGACACTCCATCGCGTCGCACGACGCTGACCATCGCCCTGTGTTTTATCGTTGCCCTGATCGAAGGCTTCGACCTGCAAGCCGCCGGCACCGCCGCCGCGGGCCTGCGCCAGAGCTTCGCCCTGGACCCGAGAATGCTGGGCTGGGTGTTCAGCGCCGGGATCGTCGGCCTGCTGCCCGGCGCCTTCTTCGGCGGCTGGATCGCCGATCGCATCGGCCGCAAGAAAATCCTCATCGGCGCCGTGCTGCTGTTCGGCCTGTTCTCCCTCGCCACCGCCTATGTCGCCAGCCTCTCGGGCCTGCTGCTGGCGCGCTTCATGACCGGCCTGGGCCTGGGCGCCGCCCTGCCCAACCTGATCGCCCTGTGCGCCGAGGCCGCGGGCGAGCAACGCCGTGGCACCGCCATCAGCATCATGTACGCCGGGGTACCCCTGGGTGGCGCCCTGGCGGCGCTGGTGGCCATGCTGTTCACCGATCATTGGCAGGCGACCTTTATCGTCGGCGGCCTGGCGCCGCTACTGGTGGTGCCGCTGATGCTCCTGCTGCTGCCCGAGTCCAGCGCCTTTCGCCAGCAACAAGGCAACCCCGGCCTGACCCGCATCTCCACCGGCCAGGCGCTGTTCGGCGAAGGCCGGGCGCGCACCACCCTGGCCTTGTGGCTGAGCTATTTCTTCACCCTGACGGTGATGTACATGCTGCTCAACTGGCTGCCGTCGTTGCTGCTGGAACAAGGCTTCAGCAAACCCCAGGCCGGGCTGGTGCAGATGCTGTTCAACCTCGGCGGCGCCCTCGGTTCGCTGCTCGGCGGCCTGCTGCTGGATCGCTGCAACGGCATCAAGGTGGTGCTGTTCGTCTACGCCGGGCTGCTCGCGGCGCTGGCCGGGGTCGGCCTGTCGGCGGGCCTGCTGCCCATGGCCTGCGCCGGGTTCGCCGCGGGGCTGTTCGTGATGGCCGCGCAACTGGTGCTGTACGCCCTGGCCCCACCCTCGTACCCGACCCTGGTGCGCGCCACCGGCGTCGGTGCCGCGGTAGCCATCGGCCGCCTGGGATCGGTGGCCGGCCCCCTGGCCGCCGGGCAGATCCTCGCGGCCGGCGCCGGCACCAGCGGGGTCTTGCTGGCGACCTCGCCGGGCCTGGTGATTGCCGCCTTGAGCATCATCAGCGTGATCGCCCGCCCGGCGTCGCGGGTCGAACCCGGGTTGGCTGCGGCGAACCCGGCCGCACCCAAACCCTGAAGCCTTGACCCAGCAGGACATCAGCCTGGTTGACTGCCGTCGCAACGCGGTTGCCCAGGCTGAAACAGCGCCCCGCCCGCGCGGAACGCTCAGGACTGCCCCTCCCGGGGCTTTTTCGTTTCTGCGCCGCTTTTGCATTTCTGTGCGACAGATCCCACTTCGGGGGCTCCCGTAGCCTTCCCTCGTGATGTTAGGTTGGGAAGGTTGATCAGAACTTCCTAACAATCTGCAAGGAACGCCTCCCGCAATGGATTTCTCCCTCAAGCAACTGGCCGCGGCCACCCTGATGCTGGCCAGCCTGTCAGCCTTCACCACCACCGCCCACGCCAACATCACCCCGCAGCAGAACGCGGCGATCCTCAAGAGCTTCGCCGATGCCTCGGTCAAGGACTTCCGCCAGTTCCTCGACACCCTGGGCAAGAGCGAGCTGGCCAAGAACGCCAACCTCAGCCCGGCCATCAATGCCTTTCTCGACAACAAGGCGCTTTCCGCCGAGCAGCAGAACGAGATCCATCGCCTGCTGGGCCTCTATGCGCGGGTGAAATACGGCAAGGCCGCCACCGAAACCCTGCGCGAACTGGTGGCCATCCCCACCGTGCGCGTCGACGGCGTGCCCCAGCACGAGAACCCCGAGTTCCTCAAGATCGCCGACAAGATCCAGGCCCTGGCCAAGGGCTTCGACCTGAACTTTCGCAACATCGACAACCGCGTCTACGAGATCTCCCTGCAAGGCAGCGGCAAAGAAGTGGTGGGTATCCACGCCCATGCCGACGTGGTGCCGGTGACGCCGGAGAACTGGGTGCTGCAGGACGGCACCAAGCTCGACCCGTTCAAGGTCACCCTGGTCGGCGACCGCATGTACGGCCGCGGCACCGAGGACGACAAGAACGGCATAGTCGTGGCCCTGTACGCCATGAAGATCATCAAGGAAGAGAAGCTGCCGCTGGCGCGCAACTTCAAGCTGCTGGTGGACACCACCGAGGAAACCAGCGGCGACGCCATCCCCTACTACTTCGAACGCAACCCGACGCCCAACTACAACCTGGCGCTGGATGGCGGCTACCCGGTGGTGATCGCCGAGAAAGGCTACGGCACCGTCATGGCCAGCTTCCCGCGGCGTACCGCCGAAGGCAAAGGCGCGGAGATCGTCTCGATGACCGGCGGCCTGGCCACCAACCAGATCCCGGGCGCCTCGGTCGCCACCCTGGTGACCGACCAGCCCGCCGAACTGGCCGCCAGCCTGCAGAAGGCCGGCAGCGAATACGCCAAGGCCCACGGCGGCGACTTCAGCGTGGCCGCCAAGGTCGAAGGCAAGGACGTCAAGCTGACAGTCACCGGCGTGTCCGCCCACTCCTCCGAGCCCGAGTCCGGGGTCAACCCGGTGGCGCGCATGCTCGACTTCATCAACAGCCTCGACGGCAAGGTCGCGCTCAAGCACAACCCGATCACCGACGCGGCCCGCTACGCCGCCGACAACTGGGGCCTGGACTACCTGGGCAACAAGTTGGGGGTCGGTTTCGCCGATGACTTCATGGGCCCACTGACCACCTCCCTGACCTATGTCGGCCAGGATGAACAGGCCTTCAAGCTGGCGGTCAACCTGCGCGTGCCCAAGGGCAAGACCCCGGAGGTGCTGAAACAGGAAATTGCCGACAAGTTGGCCGCCTGGAGCAAGAAGAACCAGGTCGCGGTGAACTTCGACTACAAGATCGCCGAGCCGATGTACCGCAACCCCGAGGGTGAATGGGTCAAGGCGCTGTTGGCGGTGGCCAGCGAGAACCTGGGCATGCAGCACAAGTTCGGCACCTCCGCCGGCGCCACCTCGGTGCATGAACTGCCCAACGGCGTGCAATTCGGCCTGGCCCGTCCCGAGGTCAAGTACACCGGCCACAACGACAACGAGTTCAAGACCGTCGAGCAGTTCCAGCTGGACCTGCAGATCGTCACTGAAATGTTCGGTCGCATCGGCCAGCTGCCGAGACTCTGAGCCCTTTCGGACCCGCCGCCCTGGCGGGTCCACTCGTGCCGATCGGGTCGCGCCGTCATGGGCGACTTTCGATTCCCTCCCCCCGATCTGGTGCACCGCCGGACAGATGCCCGGTGATCGATCCGGTCAGGTGGCGCTCAAAAACACCAGCCCCCAGCATCAAGCCGCCACTTCCCGCCCCTGCGCCGCCCCCGCCTCATACCTCGCGCCGCCCCGAAGCCCATGGCGAAGCTTCAACGCCGGCCGTTCGATGCAGTAGTACGAAACGCCGCTGAATAACAGCGACAGCGCCAGCACGCTGGCAACGATGGGCGCCTCGTAGGCCACCGGCCAGAACGCACGCAGCAGGTACATGACCACAAAGTGATTGAGGAACACGCCGTAGCTGATGTTCCCGAGGAGCTCGTCGATCCGGTGGAATCCGAGCTTCGTCAGCAGGTACACCGCGGGCACGCCCAGCGCGAGGCCGGCGGTCACCTCGGCATTGAACGGCCGGCGCTCTATCCAGCCGGCCATGATCGCCACGAAGATCATCGCCGCAGCCACGGCGCTGCCGCCAGCGATCAGCAGCCCCTTCGCCCGCGCCTGGTACAGGTAGCTGCCGCACAGGAACATGAACAGCACACCGGGCAATAGCCGGTAGCCGTACAGGTCGGTGTCGATGAAGCCCAGGCACGCGGCGAGGAAGACCGCCACAGACAGGGCAAAGGCAGCGCCGCGCACGCCGTAGAGGATCAGGAACGGGATCACCAGGTAGAAGCACATCTCCAGCCCCAGCGACCAGGCCGGTGGCAAGATCTCCACACCGGCCGCCCCGAACATATAGAACCCCAGGGGCACGATCGGCAGGCTGGCGGCGATGTTCCCGAGTGTCAGCTCGGCGGCTTGCGGCGTGCCGGGCAGCAGGAAATAGATCACCGCGCAGGAGGCGGCAAAGTAGAACAGAAATTGCGGGTAAAGCCGCAAGGCCCTGTCCAGGTAGAACAGGCCGATTTTTCCCGGCGCCTGGTAGCTGCGCTCGATCAGCGAGGTCATCACGAAACCGCTGATGATCAGGAAGGAAATCACGGCGATCACCCCGGGATTGAGCCCCAGGAATGTCTTGCCCATATGTGAAACAGCAACCAGAACAGCCAACAACAGACGATACGCACCCACTCGCGACCCCAAACGTCCTTGTAATTGTGGCGCGTAAACTACCCTGCTTTGCGTGGGGAAGACAGGTTTTTTCGCGGCGTTCCAAGGGGCTGCCACAACCTTTGGCGATCGGTATTGGCACCTTCAGTCATGCCGGCAGACAAGGCCACGACACCGGTCATCGCGTCGCGGTCGTGAGCGTCTTGTTAAGGCCAAAAAGCCGATCTATACCTCAACAGGCTGTTTGCAACGGCTGAAGCAACCCGGACTTCGTCGCGCCTGCGGCGAGCCAGGCATTCAACGCACCGGACAACTGGACAGAGGCATCACCAAGGAGCGGTCATGAGCGGAAAACTATTAGTCAAATGGGTCAACAGAACCGATCGGCACCCCCACGGGGTTTGCGAGGCGGCCGTGATGAAGTGGCTGGCGGCCATCGATAACTCCGGCCTGGCCCAGGCCATGAAGCTGACACCCCAGCAATGCGATGATCTGCAGGATCAGGTGGAAGACGGAGAGACGTTCGTTTTCCTGCTGCCCCCCATGCTGCTGCCTACTTCAAGTTTCGACCCGTTCAACCCGGTGCCGACCACGGTGGATTCGCTGAAGGCCCTGAAGGCAGGGAACTTCATCTTCGTGTCCGCCGAGGGCCACAGTGTGGCCGGCGGCGGACATGCGATGGGCATCTACAAGAACACCACCAACCTGTTCTTCTTCGACCCTGAGCTTGGGATCTATGCCTATGACTTCAACAGCGCAGCGGACCTGAGCGAAATCGTCAAGAAAACCCAGAACTACGGGAAGGCAGCGTATTGCCCAGGCACCTTTACCCCACCGCCGAAACCTTGAGCCGAGGCTTCGAGCGTCCTGCGACAAGACTGTTTGGCTGCGGGGCCAGCTCTCGGGCATGAAAAAAGCCACTCTAGTGAGTGGCTTTTTTGTGCATCCAGAGGCAGCCAATGGGTAGCCTGCCCGGATCTGCGGCAAACGAATCGCACCAGGGAAAAAGGAGAAGCCATTGAAATTGAAATTCAGCCATGTGGATGTGCTCGTCAAAGACCTCGAGCAAGCCTGTGCGTATTACGCCCGGGTCTTCAGCGCGAGGATTTCCAGGACCCTGGATTGGCAGCGCGACGGCCTGCATGTGCGTTATGCGATCGTCGGGTTCGGCACCGAGCGCCTGATGCTGGTGCAACCCTTTGCCGGTAATCTCAAGACGCTGATGGACAGCAACGGCGAAGGCACGATCTACCGTCACTGCTATTCCACGCCGGACATCGAGTCCGCCTACGACGAGTTGCTGGCCGCGGGGGTACAGCCGGAAGACGAGAACGGCAACCCCCTGTCGCGCGACAATCTGCAATCGCCCAGCGGGACGCGCATCCTCTGGCTACCGAAACGCTTCGGGCATTTTTCCATCGAGCTGCTTGAAGAGACCGAGCTGGAAGCCTTCATCGAGGAGGCATTCGCCGGGGACAGATAAGGCAACAGGCGCCAGCGCTCCCCCGTTTTCCCCCGCCGCATAGGCTGAAACTCCCAGGCCGCCTGGGAGAATCGGCCAATGCGCAACCTCCGGCGCATCCCCATAGTTGTGACACCTGCCAGCAGAGGGGCCCAGGTGCGGCCCCCACAACTAGAACCGCCGAGGAGCCTGCCATGACCACACCCCAGTCCCCCACCACCGACCTGACCGCTGATACCTCTACCGATCTGTACCCCGTCTTCCCCAGCAACGACCCACTGACCACCACCGCCCTGACGGATGGCGCTCCGGTCGTGGTAGCGACCGGTGTCGACGTTGCCCTGGACGAAACCGCCGGGTTGCAGAACGCCACGGCCACGCCAGCCCCTGCGGGGGACGCCGACGACAATGACATCCTGCTGGCCGCCCTGCCCTCGGCCTTCGCCACCCGGCTGACCGCCCTTGGCGTCGGTACCGCAACGGACGCCGCCTTGAGCGGTTATACCGGCGCCGTGGGCGACACCGGCAGCAATGCCTTCACCCTCAACCTGGCGCCCGGCGCGATCAATGTCGATATCAGCTTCACCGACAGCCTCGGTGGACCGCTCAATGGCCTGGACAGCGGCCTCGATACCCTCGATGGCATCGACATCCTTCTCTATACCGATACGGACAACAACATCCTGCTGGGCCGGGCCGGCGGCCCTGACGGCGCGATCGTGTTCGCGGCCTATATCGAAGAAACCGGGTCGCCGCTGTCGGGCGGCAAGATCTGGACCGTGGAATACCAGCCGCTCAAGCATCCGGACGCCAGCAACCCGGACGATGCCCTCAACCTGCTGGACAAGGTGTTTATCGGCGCCAGCCAGGACCTGACGTTCAACCTGGCCAATGCGCCTTCCGGGCAGAACCTGTTCCTGATGTTCACCAAGGCCAACCCGACGGTGGTCGATGATGGGGGTGTGTTGCGGATCAGCGATCCGACGATCATCGCCACCGGCAAGGACCCCGCCGACCAGTCATCGGGCGCCAGCATCAACACCGGCGACACCGTCAACACCAGCCAGGCGGGTGGCCCGACCACCTTCGGCACCAACAGCCAGATGATCACGGAACAGGAAGGCATTCGTTTTACCTTCGTCACCGGCGCCCGGCAGGACGTGACCATTCCCAACCTGGATCAGAACGAAGCCGACGTCGAAGCCAACATCGACTTCACCGCGATGTTTAATGTCAAGGCGGCCAATTTCGATATCGTGCAACTGCAAGGCGGCAAGAGTGCCGTAGTCAAGATCAGCGCCTTCAATACCGCGGTTGAAAGCGGCGTGAACTTCGTCAACGGCTATGCCAACGATACGTCGGTGGCCATCACCAATGTTCGGGTGATCAACATCGCCACCGGGCTGGTGATCGAAAACTCGGACGGCTCGGTGAATGATCCAAGCATTGCCATCAGCTTTTCTGGCGGCGTAGCCACCGTCACCGGCGTCAAGGCCGGCTACCAGATTGAATACACCACGGCCGCGGACCACAACCGCGTGCTGATCGAGAACGGCGCAGCCCTCGACGCCAAGGGCAATACCCACGCCGACTTCGACATTGGTGGCCTCACCCTGCGCCAAGCCTCCACCACCACCGCCGAAATCGGCTCGCACATGATCTTCGAGGACGATGGGCCGACCCTGGCCTTCGGCAACCTGATCGGCACCGGCACCCAGCTGGCGCAACAAGGCTACTGGAACATGGCGGCCGGCGCCGACGGGCTCGGGGTGACCGGCCTGGACATTTCGCTGCTGAACGACCAGTTCACCCTGGTCCGGCCGGACAACACCACCACCATCGGCACCGGGACCCTCGTCGAGCAGTCGCCTTCACCCGATGGCAATGGCGCCTACCAGTTCGCCGGAACCCTGACCGGTGATTTCGACAACAACGCGGCCACCGCCGATACCACTGTCCATTACACCCTGAGCGCCTACGCCAACGGCACCTATGCCCTGGACCTGGAGGAAGGTTTCCGCTCGACCATCGTCCTCAGCAGTGCCGACGGCTCGCTGGCTGCCGGCGGGCCGGACCCGGTGCGCACACTGATAATCGGCAGCGAAGATGTGGTGTTCTTCGCCGCCAATCCACTGGCGCCGCAAACCGGCGATAACAGCATCCTCACCGGTATCGGGCTCGGGGCGCCCGACCCTACCGAAGCGCAGTTGCAGACCGACCCCCTGCCGTCGTTCATCGGCTCGGCGGCCATGAACGTCAGCACCTCGGGCATCGGTATCGCCAACAACAACCTGGAGGGCAACACCACCGCCGGCATCAATGCCGGTGACGAGAGTTTCGTGATCAACCCCGAGACCTTGTTGACGAGTATGAAGATCTTTATCGACAACTCGGTGCAGGGCTACAACCCGGCCACCGAAGAGCTGTACTACACGATCTACTACGACAACGGCACGACCTCGGGCGCGCCCATCAAGGTGCAGGCCGCCGACCTGCAGGCGGAGGCCGGAGGCCAGACATCCTTCACCGTCCAGTGGGATGGCAGCCACCTGATCGACGCCGTCCAACTGACGATGGGCCTGGGCACGATCAAGGTCCCGGTGATCCAGTTCATCAAGGAAACCCAGAGCCTGGCCAGCGATATCCAGCTGGCGTTCAACGCGACGGTGACAGACAAGGACGGCGACACCGCGACCAGCGCGTTCGACGCCAACCTGTTCGCCAACGACCCGAGCGACCAGACCTTCGACTTCAGGCTGGTGGGTACCACGGGTGAGCGGGATGCCTTCAACATCGACCTGTCGGTGGCCGAGAACCAGTATCAGGTCAGCGGCTTCGATGCGGGCCCGGGCCAACGGGATGCTGTGGTGCTCATCGGTGACCCGGGCGCCGTCGTGCAATCGGTCGACAACGCCGGTGCCGACAGCATCGTGACGGTGGCCGAGACCGGCGGGCAATTGACGACCATTACCCTGCTCGGAGTCGATCTGCTCAATACCGATATTGTCCTGGCCAGCGTCTGAAACCTGGCACGGCAAACCCAAGCGAGGGCGGCCTGGAAACCGCCCTCGCTTTTTTTTGCAGCCTCAATAGGCCTGGCTGCAATGCTTGCCGCGCCGAACGCTCGAGCAGCACCAGGCTTGAAGCGCACGCAATGCAGCGGGGCCTTCGCCTCACCCCTTATCCCCACCCCAATAGGCTGAAACTCCCAGGCGACCTGGGAGTATCGGCCAATGCGCAATCTCCCAGGCATCCCCATAGTTGTGGCATCTGCCAGCAGAGGGCCCGGCTGCGGCCCCAATAGCTGGAACTGCCTAGGAGAATTGTCATGACTACCCTCCAAGAAAACCTATCCCTAACGGGCGACCCGCTCGTGGTAGCGACCGGCGTCAACGTTGCGCTGGACGAAACCAGCGGGTTGCAGAACGCCACCGTCACACCAGCCCCGGCAGGAGACGCCGACGACAATGACATCCTGCTGGCCGCCCTGCCCTCGGCCTTCGCCACCCGGCTGACCGCCCTGGGCGCCGGTACCGCCATGGACGCCGCCTTGAGTGGCTACACCGGCGCCGTGGGCGACACCGGCAGCAATGCCTTCACCCTCAACCTGGCGCCCGATGCGATCAATGTCGATGTCGGCTTCACCGACAGCCTCGGTGCACCGCTCGATGGCCTGGACAGCGGCCTGGATACCCTCGATGGCACCAGCATCCTTCTCTATACCGATACGGACAACAACATCCTGCTGGGCCGGGCCGGCGGCCCTGACGGGGCGATCGTGTTCGCCGCCTATATCGAAGAAACCGGGTCGCCGGTCAGCGGCGGCAAGATCTGGACCGTGGAATACCAACCGCTCAAGCATCCGGATGCGAGCAACCCGGACGATGCCCTCAACCTGCTGGACAAGGTGTTTATCGGCGCCAGCCAGGACCTGACGTTCAACCTGGCCAATGCGCCTTCCGGGCAGAACCTGTTCCTGATGTTCACCAAGGCCAACCCGACGGTGGTCGACGATAACGGTGTCCTGCGGATCAGCGATCCGACGATCATCGCCACCGGCAAGGACCCCGCCGACCAGTCGACGGGCGTCAATATCAACACCGGCGACACCGTCAACACCAGCCAGGGGGGTGGCCCGACCACCTTCGGCACCAACAACCAGATGATCGTGGAACAGGAAGGCATTCGATTTACCTTCGTCACCGGCGCCCGGCAGGACGTGACCGTGCCCAACCTGGATCAGAACGAAGCGGACGTCGAAGCCAATATCGACTACACCGCGGTCTTTAATGCGACGACGGCCAGTTTCGATGTGGTGCAGCTGCAAGGCGGCAAGACTGCCGTGGTCAAGATCAGTGCTTTCAACACCGCGGTCGAAAGCGGCGTGAACTTCGTCAACGGCTATGCCAACGACACCTCGGTGGCGATCAGCAATGTCCAGGTCATCGATAAAAGCACCGGGCTGGTGATCGAAAACTCGGACGGCTCGGTGAACGATGCGAACATTGCCATCAGCTTTGACGGCGGCGTGGCCACCGTCACTGGCGTCAAGGCCGGCTACCAGATCGAATACACCACCAGTGCGGACCACAACCGCGTGCTGGTCGAGAATGGCGCAGCCGTGGACGCCAAGGGCGATAACCACGCCGACTTCGACATCGGAGCCTTCACCCTGCGCCAGGCCTCCACCGCGACCGCCGAAATCGGCTCGAAGATGATCTTCGAGGACGACGGACCGGCCGCAGCCGGAACCGCTGAGACCGGCACCGTCGATGAAGACGGCCTGGCCAATGGCATCGCCGGCGGTGTCGGCGACGTGCCTGGCGAAATCACCAGCGCCAGCGGCAACGTGAGCGCTATCTTCCAGTCCGGCGTCGATGTGCCGCTGACGTACTCCTTGTCGAGCGACACCAGCGGCCTGCCCGCCCTGACGTCCGGCGCAGTGGCGCTGGTCTACAGCGTGGTCGGCGACACCCTGACCGCCAAGGCCGGCGCCGTCGATGTGTTCACCTTCAGCCTCAGCGCCGCGGGCGCCTATAGCTTCACTCTGCTGCAGCCGCTGGACCATCCAGCGGGCAATGACGAAAACGACATCACGATCAACCTCGGTAGCCTGCTGCAAGCCACCGACAAGGACGGCGACACCGTGACGGCCGCGGCCGAGAAGCTGGTGATCACCGTCGATGACGACACACCAACGGCAGCCGGAACCGCCGAGACCGGGACCGTCGACGAGGATGGCCTGGCCAATGGCATTGCCGGCGGTGTCGGTGATGTGCCGGGTGAACTCACTACTGCCAGCGGCAACGTCACGGCGATCTTCCAGTCCGGGGCCGACGTGCCGCTGACTTACTCCCTGTCGAGCGATACCAGCGGTCTACCTGCCCTGAGTTCCGGCGGAGTGGCGCTGGTCTATAGCGTCCTGGGCGACACCCTGACCGCCAAGGCGGGCGCCGTCGATGTCTTCACCTTCAGCCTCAGTGCTGCCGGTGCCTACAGCTTCACCCTGCTACAACCACTGGATCATCCAGCGGGCAATGATGAAAACGACATCACCCTCAACCTCGGCACGCTGCTGCAAGCCACCGACAAGGACGGCGACACGGTGACGGCCGCCGCCGAGAAACTGGTGATCACCGTCGATGACGACACGCCAACGGCAAATGGCACCGCTGGGGCCGCAACCGTCGACGAGGATGGCCTGGCCAACGGCATTGCCGGTGGGGTCGGTGATGTGCCGGGTGAACTCACCACTGCCAGCGGCAGCGTCACGGCGATCTTCCAGTCCGGGGCCGACGTGCCGCTGAGCTATTCCCTGTCGAGTGACACCAGTGGCCTGCCAGCCCTGACGTCCGGCGGAGTGGCATTGGTGTACAGCGTCGCGGGTGACACCCTGACCGCCAAGGCGGGCGCCGTCGATGTGTTCACCTTCAGCCTCAATGCCGCGGGTGACTATAGCTTCACCTTGCTGCAACCGCTGGACCACCCAGCCGGCAACGATGAAAACGACATCACCCTCAACCTCGGCACGCTGTTGCAAGCCACCGACAAGGATGGCGATACGGTGACGGCCGCCGCCGACAAGCTGGTGATTACCGTCGATGACGACACGCCAACGGCGAATGGCACCGCCGAGGCCGGCACCGTTGATGAGGACGGCCTGGCCAATGGCATTGCCGGTGGGGTCGGTGATGTGCCGGGTGAACTCACTACCGCCAGCGGCACTGTGACGGGGATCTTCCAGTCCGGTGCCGACGTGCCGCTGAGCTACTCCTTGTCGACTGATACCAGCGGCTTGCCAGCCCTGAGTTCGGGCGGGGTGGCGCTGACCTACAGCGTCGCCGGCGACACCCTGACCGCCAAGGCGGGCGCCGTCAATGTGTTCACCTTCAGCCTCAATGCCGTGGGGGCCTATGCCTTCACCCTGCTGCAGCCGCTGGATCATGCGGCGGGCAACGACGAGAACGACATCACCATTAACCTGGGCAGCCTGCTGCAAGCCACCGACAAGGACGGCGACACGGTGACTGCCGCGGCCGACAAGCTGGTGATCACCATCGATGACGACACCCCGACCCTGGCCTTCGGCAACCTGATCGGCACCGGCACCCAGCTGGCGCAACAAGGCTACTGGAACCTGGGGGCTGGCGCCGACGGGCTGGATGCCAACGGCCTGGACATTTCGCTGGTGAACGGCCAGTTCACCCTGGTCCGGCCGGACGACACCACCAGTATCGGCAGCGGTACGCTGGTCGAGCAGTCGCCGTCACCGGATGGCAATGGCGCCTACCAGTTCGCCGGAACCCTGACCGGTGACTTCGACAACAACGCGGCAACGGCCGATACCACCATCCACTACACCCTGAGCGCTTACGCCAACGGCACCTATGCCCTGGACCTGGAGGAAGGTTTCCGTTCGACCGTCGTCCTCAGCAGTGCCGACGGCTCGCTGGATGCCGGTGGCCCGGACCCGGTGCGCACGCTGACGATCGGTAGCGAGGATGTGGTGTTCTTCGGCGCCAACCCGCTGGCGCCACAGACCGGTCCGAACAGCATCCTCACCGGTATCGGGCTTGGAGCGCCCGACCCTACCGAAGCACAGTTGCAGACCGACCCGCTGCCATCGTTCATCGGCTCGGCGGCGTTGAACGTCAGCACCTCCGGTATCGGCATCGCCAACAACAACCTGGAGGGCAACAACACGGCGGGCATCAATGCCGGTGACGAGAGTTTCGTGGTCAACCCCGAGACGCTGTTGACGGCCATGAAGGTCTATATCGACAACTCGGTACAGGGCTACAACCCGGCCACCGAAGAGCTGTACTACACGATCTACTACGACAACGGCACGACCTCGGGCGCGCCCATCAAGGTGCAGGCCGCCGACCTGCAGGCGGAAGCCGGAGGCCAGACATCCTTCACCCTAGAGTGGGACGGCACCCACCTGATCGACGCCGTCCAGCTCACCATGGGCAAGGGTACGATCAAGATCCCGACCATCGAGTTCATTCACGAGGTCCAGAGCCTGGCCAGCGATATCCAGTTGGCGTTCAACGCGACGGTGACGGACAAGGATGGTGATACGGCGACGAGCGCGTTCGACGCCAACCTGTTCGCCAACGACGCGGCCGACGCGCTCTTCGACTTCAGGCTGGTGGGCACCACCGGTGAGCGGGATGCCTTCAACATCGACCTGGCAGCCACCGAGAACCAGTACCAGGTCAGTGGCTTCGATGCGGGCCCGGGCCAGCGTGATGCTGTGGTGCTCATCGGTGACCCGGGCGCCGTCGTGCAATCGGTCGACAACGCCGGTGCCGACAGCATCGTGACGGTGGCCGAGACCGGCGGGCAGATAACGACCATTACCCTGGTCGGGGTCGACCTGCTCAATACCGACATTGTCATGGGCAGCGTCTGAAACATTGCGCGTCAAACCCAAGCGAGGGTGGCCTGGAAACCACCCTCGCTTTTTTTTGCGCGCCAATACAAGCGTCGCGGCGAACGTTCCAGCAGCTCGTCGAGCCGCTCGGCGACGGCCTGTCGTCGGCCAACGCGGGCTAACCAAATGCCCCCCGGGGGTCCTTTGCGCGATCGCTGTTTTACCTCCTCTGCATCCCCTGCCGCATGGGCTGAAACTCCCATCCGGCCTGGGAGTATCGGCCAATGCGCAACCGGCGTGGCATCTCCATAGTTGTTGCATCTGCCAACAGGGGGCCCAGGTGCGGCCTCAATGACTGGTATTGCACTGGAGAACGTCATGATTACCTCTAAAACAACAACATCGCCCACGAACGATCTGACCACCACCCAGTCGGACTGCGATCCCCCCTTCCTGGTGTTCGGCGATAGCGTGACCCTGGACGAAACCAGCGGGTTGCAGAACTTCACCGTTACGCCAAGCCCGGCGGGAGACGCCGACGACAATGACATCCTGCTGTCCGCCCTGCCCTCGGCCTTCGCCACCCGCTTGACCGCCCTGGGCGCCGGTACCGCCATGGACGCCGCCTTGAGTGGCTATACCGGTGCCGTGGGCGACACCGGCAGCAATGCCTTCACCCTCAACCTGACGCCCGGCGTCAACGTCCTCGATATCAAGTTCACCGACAGCCTGGGCGCGGCGCTCAATGGCCTGGACAGCGGGCTGGACACCCTCGATGGCACCAGCATCCTTCTCTATACCGATACGGATAACAACATCCTGCTGGGCCGGGCCGGCGGCCCTGACGGCGCGATCGTGTTCGCGGCCTATATCGAGGAAACCGGATCGCCGGTATCAGGCGGCAAGATCTGGACCGTGGAATACCAGCCGCTCAAGCATCCGGACGCCAGCAATCCGGACGATGCCCTCAACCTGCTGAACAAGGTGTTCGTCAGCACCGTCCAGGACGGATTCGACCTGACCAATGCACCTTCCGGGCAGAACCTGTTCCTGATGTTCACCGGGGCGAACCCGACGGTGGTCGATGACGGCGGTGTGCTGCGGGTCAGCGATCCGACGATCATCGCCACCGGTAAAGACCCGGCAGACCAGTCGAGCGGCGCGAATATAAACACTGGCGACAGGATCAATACCAGCCAGGGCGGTGGTGCGGTCACCATCGGTACCAACAACCAGATGATCACGGAACAGGAAGGCATCCGCCTGACCTTCGTCACCGGTGCCCGGCTGGATGTGACCGTGCCCAACCTGAGCCAGACCGAAGCGGATGTCGAAGACAACATCGACTTTACCGCCATGTTCAATGCGACGACGGCCAGTTTCGATGTCGTGCAACTGCAAGGTGGCAAGACTGCCGTGGTGAAGATCAGTGCCTACAGCACCGCGGTTGAAGACCGCGTGGACTTCGTCAACGGCTATGCGAACGATACGTCGGTAGCCATCACCAATGTGCGCGTCTTCGATAAAAGCACCGGGCTGCTGATCGAGAACTCCGACGGCTCGGTGAATGATCCGGGCATCGCCATCAGCTTTACGGGCGGGGTCGCAACCGTCACCGGCGTCAAGGCCAACTATCAGATCGAATACACCACCAGCGCCGATCACAACCGCGTGCTGATCGAGAACGGCGCAGCCGTGAACGCCAGGGGCGATAACCACGCCGATTTCGATATCGGTGGTTTCTCGCTGCGCCATCCCTCCACGATCACCAGCGAAATCGGCTCGCAGATGATCTTCGAGGACGATGGACCGGCAGCGGCCGGAACCGCCGAGGCCGGTACCGTCGATGAAGACGGCCTGGCCAATGGCATTGCCGGCGGTGTCGGCGACGTGCCTGGCGAGGTCACCAGCGTCAGCGGCAACGTGAGCGCCATCTTCCAGTCCGGCGTTGATGTGCCGCTGACTTACTCCCTGTCGAGCGACACCAGCGGCTTGCCTGCCCTGAGCTCCGGTGGAGTGGCGCTGGTCTACAGCGTGGTGGGCGACACCCTGACCGCCAAGGCCGGCGCCGTCGATGTGTTCACCTTCAGCCTCAGCGCCGCGGGCGCCTATAGCTTTACCCTGTTGCAACCGCTGGATCACCCAGCGGGCGACGACGAAAACGACATCACCCTTAACCTCGGCGCAATGCTGCAAGCCACCGACAAGGACAGCGATTCGGTAACCGCCGCGGCCGACAAGCTGGTGATTACCGTCGATGACGATACGCCAACGGCGAATGGCACCGCCGAAGCCGGCACCGTCGATGAAGATGGCCTGGCCAATGGTATTGCCGGTGGTGTCGGCGACGTACCGGGCGAAGCCACGACGGCCAGCGGCAGCGTCACGGCGATCTTCCAGTCCGGGGCCGATGTACCGCTGACTTACTCCTTGTCGAGCGATACCAGCGGCCTGCCAGCTCTCAGCTCCGGCGGAGTGGCGCTGGTGTACAGCGTTGCCGGCGATACCCTGACGGCCAAGGCTGGCGCAACCGATGTATTCACCTTCAGCCTCAGCGCGGCGGGCGCCTATAGCTTTACCCTGCTGCAACCGCTGGATCATCCAGCCGGCAACGATGAAAACGACATCACTCTCAACCTGGGCGCGATGCTGCAAGCCACCGACAAGGATGGCGATACGGTAACGGCCGCGGCCGAGAAACTGGTGATTACCGTCGATGACGACACGCCAACGGCGGCCGGGACTGCCGAAGCCGGCACCGTCGATGAAGATGGCCTGGCCAATGGTATTGCCGGTGGTGTCGGCGACGTACCGGGCGAAGCCACGACGGCCAGCGGCAGCGTCACGGCGATCTTCCAGTCCGGGGCCGATGTACCGCTGACTTACTCCCTGTCGAGCGATACCAGTGGCCTGCCAGCCCTGACGTCCGGTGGCGTCGCGCTGGTGTACAGCGTCGCTGGTGACACGCTGACCGCCAAGGCCGGTGCCGTCGATGTGTTCACCTTCAGCCTCAGCGCTACGGGTGACTACAGCTTTACCCTGCTGCAGCCACTGGATCATCCAGCCGGCAACGATGAAAACGACATCACCCTCAACCTCGGCACGCTGTTGCAAGCGACCGACAAGGATGGCGATACGGTGACGGCCGCCGCCGACAAGCTGGTGATTACCGTCGATGACGACACGCCAACGGCGAATGGCACCGCCGAAGCCGGCACCGTCGATGAAGATGGCCTGGCCAACGGCATCGCCGGCGGTATCGGCGACGTACCTGGCGAAGCCACCACGGCCAGCGGCAATGTGACGGCAATCTTCCAGTCCGGGGCCGACGTGCCGCTGACGTACTCCTTGTCGAGCGATACCAGTGGCCTGCCAGCCCTGAGTTCGGGCGGAGTGGCGCTGGTGTACAGCGTTGCCGGCGATACCCTGACCGCCAAGGCGGGCGCTGTCGATGTGTTTACCTTCAGCCTCAATGCCGCAGGTGACTACAGCTTCAGCCTGCTGCAGCCGCTGGATCATCCGGCCGGCAATGACGAAAACGACATCACCCTCAACCTGGGCGCGATGCTCCAGGCCACCGACAAGGACGGCGATACGGTGACGGCCGCTGCCGAGAAGCTGGTGATCACCGTCGATGACGACACGCCCACCGCCACCGGAACTGCCGAGGCCGGCACCGTCGATGAAGACGGCCTGGCCAACGGCATCGCCGGCGGTATCGGCGATGTGCCTGGCGAAGCCACCACGGCCAGCGGCAATGTGACGGCAATCTTCCAGTCCGGGGCCGACGTGCCGCTGACGTACTCCTTGTCGAGCGATACCAGTGGCCTGCCAGCCCTGAGTTCGGGTGGAGTGGCGCTGGTGTACAGCGTCGCTGGCGACACCCTGACCGCCAAGGCGGGCGCCGTCGATGTCTTCACCTTCAGCTTCAGTGCCGCCGGTGCCTACAGCTTTACCCTGCTGCAGCCACTGGATCACCCGGCCGGTAATGATGAAAACGACATCACCCTCAACCTGGGCGCAATGCTCCAGGCCACGGATAAAGATGGCGATACGGTGACGGCTGCCGCCGAGAAACTGGTGATCACCATCGATGACGACACGCCCACCGCAACCGGAACCGCCGAGGCTGGCACCGTCGATGAAGACGGCCTGACCAATGGTATTGCCGGCGGTGTCGGCGACGTACCTGGCGAAGCCACCACGGCCAGCGGCAGCGTGACAGGGATCTTCCAGTCCGGGGCCGATGTACCGCTGACTTACTCCCTGTCGAGCGATACCAGTGGCCTGCCAGCCCTGAGTTCGGGCGGAGTGGCGCTGGTCTATAGCGTTGCCGGCGACACCTTGACGGCCAAGGCTGGCGCAACCGATATATTCACCTTCAGCCTCAATGCTGCGGGTGACTACAGCTTCACCCTGCTCCAGCCGCTGGATCACCCCGCCGGCAATGACGAAAACGACATCACCCTCAACCTGGGCGCAATGCTCCAGGCCACGGATAAAGATGGCGATACGGTGACGGCTGCCGCCGAGAAGCTGGTGATCACCGTCGATGACGACACGCCCACCGCCACCGGAACCGCCGAGGCCGGCACCGTCGATGAAGACGGCCTGGCCAACGGCATCGCCGGCGGTATCGGCGATGTGCCTGGCGAAGCCACCACGGCCAGCGGCAATGTCACGGCGATCTTCCAGTCCGGGGCCGACGTGCCGCTGACTTACTCCCTGTCGAGCGATACCAGCGGCCTGCCAGCCCTGAGTTCGGGTGGAGTGGCGCTGGTGTACAGCGTCGCCGGCGACACCCTGACCGCCAAGGCGGGCGCCGTCGATGTGTTCACCTTCAGCCTCAATGCCGCCGGTGACTACAGCTTCAGCCTGCTGCAACCGCTGGATCATCCGGCCGGCAATGACGAAAACGACATCACCCTCAACCTGGGCGCAATGCTCCAGGCCACGGATAAAGATGGCGATACGGTGACGGCTGCCGCCGAGAAACTGGTGATCACCATCGATGACGACACGCCCACCGCAACCGGAACTGCCGAGGCCGGCACCGTCGATGAAGACGGCCTGGCCAATGGTATTGCCGGCGGTGTCGGCGACGTGCCTGGTGAGGCCACCACCGCCAGCGGCAGCGTGACGGGTACCTTCCAGTCCGGCGCCGATGTGCCGCTGACTTACTCCCTGTCGAGCGACACCAGCGGCTTGCCAGCGCTGAGCTCGGGCGGCGTGGCGCTGGTCTACAGCGTTGCCGGCGATACCCTGACGGCCAAGGCTGGCGCAACCGATGTATTCACCTTCAGCCTTAGCGCCGCGGGTGACTACAACTTCACCCTGCTGCAACCCTTGGATCATCCAGCCGGCAACGATGAAAACGACATCACCCTCAACCTGGGCGCAATGCTCCAGGCCACGGATAAAGATGGCGATACGGTGACGGCTGCCGCCGAGAAACTGGTGATCACCGTCGATGACGACACGCCCACCGCAACCGGAACCGCCGAGGCTGGCACCGTCGATGAAGACGGCCTGACCAATGGTATTGCCGGCGGTGTCGGCGACGTACCTGGCGAAGCCACCACGGCCAGCGGCAGCGCCACGGCGATCTTCCAGTCCGGGGCCGATGTACCGCTGACTTACTCCCTGTCGAGCGATACCAGTGGCCTGCCAGCCCTGAGTTCGGGCGGAGTGGCGCTGGTCTATAGCGTTGCCGGCGACACCTTGACGGCCAAGGCTGGCGCAACCGATATATTCACCTTCAGCCTCAATGCTGCGGGTGACTACAGCTTCACCCTGCTCCAGCCGCTGGATCACCCCGCCGGCAATGACGAAAACGACATCACCCTCAACCTGGGCACGATGTTCCAGGCCACCGACAAGGACGGCGATACGGTAACGGCCGCCGCCGACAAACTGGTGATCACCGTCGATGACGACACACCCACCGCAACCGGAACTGCCGCGGCCGGCACCGTCGACGAGGACGGCCTGGCCAATGGCATTGCCGGTGGTATTGGTGATGTGGCGGGTGAAGCCACCGTGGCCAATGGCAGCGTCAGCGGTGTCTTCCAGTCCGGTGCCGACGTGCCGCTGACTTACGCCTTGTCGAGTGATACCAGTGGCTTGCCAGCCCTGAGTTCGGGCGGCGTGGCGCTGGTCTATAGCGTCGCTGGCGATACCCTGACGGCCAAGGCCGGTACCACGGATGTATTCACCTTCAGCCTCAGCGCCGCGGGTGCCTACAGCTTCACCCTGCTGCAGCCGCTGGATCACCCCGCCGGTAACGACGAAAACGACATCACCCTCAACCTGGGGACCTTGCTGAAAGCCACCGACAGGGACGGCGACACGGTAACCGCCGCGCCCGACAAGCTGGTGATCACCGTCGATGACGACACCCCAACGGCGAATGGCACCGCCGAGGCCGGCACCGTCGACGAGGACGGCCTGGCCAATGGCATCGCCGGCGGTATCGGCGACGTGCCGGGCGAGGTCACCACGGTCAGCGGCAACGTTACCGGCATCTTCCAGTCCGGGGCCGACGTACCGCTGAGTTACTCCTTGTCGAGTAATACCAGCGGCTTGCCAGCCCTGAGCTCCGGCGGAGTGGCACTGACCTACAGCGTCCTGGGCAACACCCTGACCGCCAAGGCCGGCGCGACTGACGTGTTCACCCTCAGCCTGACGGTAGCGGGTGCCTACACCTTCAGCCTGCTCCAGCCGCTGGATCATGCGGCGGGCAACGATGAGAACGACCTCGTCCTCAACCTGGGCACCCTGCTGCAGGCCACCGACAAGGATGGCGACACCGTGACCGCCGCGGCCGACAAACTGGTGATTACCGTCGATGACGACACGCCGACCCTGGCCTTCGGCAACCTGATCGGCACGGGGACCGACCAGGCGCAACAAGGCTACTGGAACATGGCCGCCGGCGCCGACGGGCTGGGTGCGGCCGGCCTGGACATCTCGCTGGTGAACGGCCAGTTCACCCTGGTCCGGCCGGACGATACGACCACCACCGGCACCGGTACGCTGGTCGAGCAGTCGCCGTCACCCGACGCCAATGGCGCGTATCAGTTCGCGGGCACCTTGACCGGTGACTTCGACAACAATGCGGCCACGGCGGATACCACCGTGCACTACACGCTGAGCGCCTACGCCAACGGCACTTATGCGCTGGACCTGGAGGAAGGCTTCCGTTCGACCATCGTCCTCAGCAGTGCCGACGGTTCGCTGGATGCCGGTGGCCCGGACCCCGTGCGTACACTGACCATCGGTAGCGAGGACATCGTGTTCTTCGGCGCCAACCCGCTGGCTCCGGCAAGCGGCGCGAACAGCATTCAGACCGGCATCGGGCTTGGAGCGTCCGACCCTACCGAAGCGCAACTGCAAACCAACCCACTGCCGTCGTTCATCGGCTCGGCGGCCCTGAACGTCAGCACGGCCGGCATCGGCATCGCCAACAACCTGCTCCAGGGCGACAACCAGGCGGCGATCGGCGCGGCCGATGAAAGCTTCGTGGTCAATCCGGAAAGCCTGCTGACAAGCATGAAGGTGTTTATCGACAACTCCGTGGGCGGTTACAACACGGCCACCGAGGACCTGTACTACAGGGTCTTCTACGAAGATGGCACCTTCTCCAACCTGATCGAGGTCAACACCCTGACGCCAGAGGCCGGTGGGCAGGTGTCCTTCACCGTCGGGCAATCGGCGACGTCGCTGATCGATGCGGTCCAGCTGATAATGGCCCGGGGCGAGATCAAGATCCCGACGATCGAGTTCACCCACGAGACCGAGAGCCTGGCCAGCGACGTCAAGCTGGCGTTCAACGCGACGGTGACGGACAAGGATGGCGATACCGCGACCAGCGCGTTCGACGCCAACCTGTTCGCCAACGACACGGCCGACGCGCTCTTCGACTTCAGGCTGGTGGGCACCACGGGTGAGCGGGATGCCTTCAACATCGACCTGTCGGTGGCCGAGAACCAGTACCAGGTCAGCGGCTTCGATGCCGGAGCAGGCCAGCGCGATGCGGTGGTGCTCATCGGTGACCCGGGCGCCGTCGTGCAATCGGTCGACAACACTGGCGCCGACAGCGTGGTGACGGTGGCCGAGACGGGCGGGCAGATAACGACCATTACCCTGGTCGGGGTCGATCTGCTCAATACCGACATTGTGATGGGCAGCGTCTGAAACCTCGCGCGTCAAACCCAAGCGAGGGTGGCCTGGAAACCACCCTCGCTTTTTTTTTGCCGCTACCGTCCGAAAGTCCTCGATCGTATCCGCGGCAAATGCCCAGGCAGCGCAAAGAGCGCGACGGCATGCCTGCGGATTCATGGGGGCAGGAAACAATGAGCACGGTATCAGCCTCGGCCTGGACACCCAGGCCGACGACAAGAACTGCGACAAGGACAACCACCGGGCTGCCTTGTCTTGATCAGCTCACTCCAGTTCCACCCATGTGGAGTCGGGCGGCTCTTCGTCGTCGGTGAGCCCGTGCTTGAGCGCATACATCAACAAGTCGATGCGGTTGATCAGGTTGAGCTTCTGATAGATGTTGCTGAGGTGGTTGTGCACGGTGTGCTCACTGATGCCCAGGCGCTCGGCGATGCTCATGTACTTGGCGGACGGGTCGCCGACGATGGCGCGAATCAGTTCCCGCTCGCGCAGCGTCAGCCGCGCCTGTTTCGCCTGCTCCAGGTTGCATCGCAAGGGTATGTGCCGGGTCGCGGCATAGCCGGAAAGCCCGCCGGACCAGGCCCTGTCCAGTCCGACGTCGTAATGGTGGACCTTGATGATGGCCCGGACGATCGATTCCGTCGGGTCTTCCGCCAGCACGATGCCGCGCGCGCCCGCCTCGATCGCCTGGGCAACCGGGACGGATTCGTACAGGCCCTTGAGCACCAGCAGTTTGATATCCGGGCGGCGGGTCAGGCCCGCGACGACCTCCAGGGGGTTCAGCGCATCCGGAAAGAAACTGAAAAAAATCACATTGGGACGCAGCTGATCGGCAAGGTCCAGCGCCGTCGTGTAGGTGGTGGCCTGGCCACTCACTTCCATCCGGGGCTTCCTCGCATTGATCAAATCATGAAGCCCCATAAGAACGAGGGGACGGCAATCGATCAGCATCACGCGTATCGTTTTTTTCTGGTCTGGCATGATCTTCCTGCCTCCCCTTGAAAAACGAACCATGACCTTCATACGCGTTGGCCTTCCTTGATCGGCCACTCGCTCTTGAAGGACGGATGCGAGCGCCGACAGGCTCTGGAAGTGCCCGCCCGGGTCTTGGCGACCCGGGGTACAGGCAGACATTGCGGAGATTTCCCGAAGCCGGGCAACGTTATTGAAACCGCATAAATAAGAATAACTATCAATAGCTTGCATGTGCTGCAGGGCATCCGCGAGCCCTCAACTGAGTCTAGGCCAGCCCACTGTGCTGCCTGCCAACCCATCCGTCGGTCTTCGGCTCAGGCCGGGTGCGGGTCACGTGGTCGATGCGCCCCCGAGGCGCCCTGCCCCCCGCAAATCAAGGTCTTAGGCTAGCTACGGGTGACCCGTGGGCAGAGTCGGATCCGACCAGCCTCGTCAATTAACAGACGAGTGGCGCACGGATAAGTCAGTACGTAATGAGAGCGTCAATTTATCGACGAAGCCGGCAATGCCATGAAATCAGCGGCTCAACGCCAATCCCCTGCGCAAGCGATTCGTCAGCCGGGACAGAACTCCGGTGTTTTACTCCTGGTCCTCGATGCCAACGCCCATGGCCTGGCCGGCGCTACCGGGGCTGAGCCAGGCATTCACATTCTCGACACTTTCCACCGGCGGTTTGCCCGCCCAGCGATTGAGGGTGAAGACGTTGCTGAGGAACTCGTACTGCGTCTTGAGCAGGTCGCGCCGGGCGCGAAACTCGTTGCGCACGCTGGTCAGTACATCGACGGCATTGACCATGCCGTAGCTCAGCCCCTTCTCCGCCGCCACCCTGGACAGCTGAGCCGAGGCCAGGGCCGAACGGCTGGCGTCGATCTTTTCGCCGTTCGAATTGGCGGTCAGGTAGGCGCTGGTGATCTCCTTGACCACCCGGCGCCGGATCGCTTCCAGCTGCTGCTCGGCGACCAGTTGGTCCTGGTAGAGCCCACGGACCCGCGCCGAGGTCGAGCCGCCGCTGTACAGCGGCACCTGGACGCCGATGCCGGCGACATAGCTGTCGGTGCGTGGCGTCAGGGTGTTGTTGTAACCCTCGTTGGTCTGCTGCGCGCTGAGGTTCAGGCTCACCGTCGGATAGTGCCCGCCCTTGCCGCTGCGCAATGCTGCGTTCGCGGCTTCGGCGCCGCTCTCGCTGGCCTTGAGCGTCGGGTTCAGCTCCATGCCCTCGCGCACCCAGGACTCCAGGCTCTGCGCCGAAACACGCAGTTGCGCGTCGTTGCGAATCCGGTTGAGCTTCTCCTTGACCGGCCGGCCGACGAGCTCCGCCAGCGCCTCGCGACTGATACGGGCCTGGTTGCGGGCATCCAGTTCCTGGGCCGCGAGCAGGTCCACCCGGGCCTTGAGGTCGAGCTGGTCGGTAATCATCGCCAACTGCTTTTCGTACAACGCATTAACCCGGTCCAGGCTCTTTTGCGTGGTTCGCCGCTCCGCCCTCACCAGTTCCAGCTCATCCTCGGCCGCCAGCGCGGTGAAGTAACGCCGCGCCAGCTCCACCGTGGCCTCGGCCTGGGCGTCCAGCGCCTCGGATTCGGACTGCTTGGCCAGGCTCTTGAACTTCTGGTAGTTCTCCCACGCGGCCTTGTTGTAGAGGTACTGGCGCAGCACCAGGCTGTAGCTTTCGCTATCGTAGCTGCGCTCCTGTATCAGGTCGTTTTCCTGGTGGATCCGGTTTCTCCCGGCATTCAGCGACAGTTGCGGCAACAGCGCCCCCAGCGCCTCGCGTTGATGCTCCTTGCCGGCCTGCGCTTGCGCAAAAGAGGCCAGTACCTGTGGATCTTCCAGCCGCGCCTCGCGATACAACTGCATGAGGTCGGTGGAATAGGTCGAGGCGCTGACCCCGGTCGACGTTACCGCAGCGGTTTGCGCCAAGGCGGCCCCCGCCGCAAGCATGAATGCACTCGCTAGCAGAACTGACGGCGCTCCCACGGGTCACTCCTCGATCATTGATTGAGACATCACATCCCGGGCCGGCTGCATCAGGTACTGCAACAGCGTGCGCTGCCCGGTGACGATCAACACGTCCGCCGGCATCCCCGGCAACAACTTGCGCTCACCCAAGGTGCGCACCCCATGCTCGGTGACCCGGACCCGCGCCAGGTAATAGGCGGTCCCGGTCTTTTCGTTGGTCAGGCGGTCGGCGGAGACGCTGCTGACCTCGCCTTCGATCACCGGCGTGGTCGAGCTGTTGAACGCGCCGAAACGGATATCGGCGCGCTTGCCAATGGCGATACGGTCGATGTCCACCGGCGCCACCTGGGCCTCTATGACCAGTTCCGAGACCGAGGGCACGATGTCCAGCAAGGGCGTCGCCGAACGCACGACACCACCGATGGTGTGCACGGTCATGCCGATCACCATGCCCGCGTCGGGGGCACGGATGACGATCCGGCTGAGGCGGTCTTCCAGGGCCGAGTTCTTCTCTTGCAGGTCGTAGATCTTGGTCTGCACCTCGGCCAGCTGCTTGGCCACGTCGGAATTGAAATCCTTGTCGACCTGGAGGATCTGCAGCTGGGTTTCGTTGATCTGCAGACGGGTCTTGTCGATGGTGGAACGGTGATCGGCCACCTCCGACCTGAGCATCCCCAGCTTGCGGTCCTGCTCGAGCAAGCGTTGCTTGTCGACGAACCCCTGCTTGAGCAACTCGGTCAACTCACCGATTTCACCGCTGTAGGATTTCTCCAGGCGCACCTTGACCGCGATCATCGACTCCAGGCCCTTGATCTGCTGGTGCAATTGGCCGATGCGCTCGCGCAGCACCGAGATCTGGCCCAGCCGCGAGCCGCGCCGCGCGTTGAATACCTGGGTCTCGCCCTGGCGCGCTTCCTCTCCTCGCACACTGGCGGATTCGGGCATCGCCCCAAAGTCGATCGCCGGCAACCCGTCGCGCTCGGCAATCAGCCTCGACTCCATGGCCCTGGCCGCGACCAGCAGGCCTTGGGTCGCCTCGTATTCGGAGCGCAGCTGGGTATCGTCGAGGATGATCAGCGGATCATCCTGCTTGACGATGTCGCCATCGTGGGCCAACACCGATTTGACGATGCCGCCTTCCAGGTGCTGGACCGTCTTGCGGTAAGTCTGCACGGTGACCACCCCCGGCGCGTAAGCGGCGCCATCCAGGGGCGCGAGCGCCGCCCAGGTGCCGAACAGGCCGAAGGTCACGCCGACGATGCCCATGCCCAGGCGGTGGGCCTTGCGATCGGACACCGGCAGGTCGGAGGAGCTTTCGATTTGACGATCAGGCATAGGATTCACCGCCATCGTCCTTACGGGCATCGATCGACGCCACGTTGGTCACCACCGGTACTGGCCCGGCATGTTTCGGGACCGGCGGTTGCTGCCCGCTGAGTTCGGCCAGCACTTCCTCGCGCGGCCCGTAGAGGCCGACCATCCCGGCTTTCATCACCAGCAGCCGGTCGAGTTGCGACACAATGTTGGTGCGGTGGGTAATCACGAACAGGGTCGCGCCGGTGTGCTTGATCTGCTGGATGGCGGCCGCCAGCGCGCGATCGCCGACCTCGTCCAGATTGGAATTGGGCTCGTCGAGAATGATCAGCCGCGGGTTGCCGTACAGCGCGCGGGCCAGGCCGATGCGCTGGCGCTGCCCTGCCGAGAGCATGACGCCCTCGCTGCCGATGACGGTGTCATAGCCATCGGGCAACAGCAGGATCATTTCGTGGACGCCAGCGGTCCTCGCGGCCTGGATGACCTTCGCCGAATCGATCTCGGCGAAGCGGGCAATGTTCTCGCCGATGCTGCCCTCGAACAGCTCGATGTCCTGGGGCAGGTAACCGATATACGGGCCAAGCTCATGCTTGTCCCAGGTGCTGATGTCCGCGCCATCGAGCCGGACCACCCCATGCTGCGGCGGCCAGACGCCGATCAGCGCCCGGGCCAGGGTCGACTTGCCCGAGGCGCTCGGGCCGATGATGCCCACCACGCAACCGGCCGGTACGCTGAAGCTGATGTTCTTGAGGATCGGGGTACTCGAGCCAGGTGCCGCGACAATCAGGTTCTCGACCTGCACGTTGCCCTCGGGCGCGGGCAAGGACAGGCGCTCGGGTTGCGCCTGCTGTTTGCCGAGGATGTCGTTCAGGCGGTTGTACTGCGAACGGGCGGCGATAAAGCCTTTCCAGCTGCCGATCATCAGGTCGATGGGCGCCAGTGCCCGCCCCAGCAGCACGGCCCCGGCGAACACCAGGCCGGCCCCCACCTGATGGTCCACCGCCAGGTAGGCCCCCAGGCCCAGCACCAGCGATTGCACCAGCAGACGGAAAGTCCGCGAAAGCGTCGTGACCATGCCGCCCCGGTCGCTCGCCAGCGATTGCAGCAGCAGAACGCTTCTTTGCCGGCGCCCCCAGCGATCCATCAGGGTTTCCAGCATGCCCATGGACTCGATGACTTCGGCGTTGCGCAGGTTCTTGGTGGTATGGAGGGTCGCGCCGATGTACTCCTTGTTGGCCTCGGCCAACACCGGCCCCGTGAGCTTCTCGTTGACGAAGGCGAGCACTATCAACAACAGCGCGCTGCCCGTCGCGACCCAGCCGAACCAGGGGTGGAACAGGAACATCACCGCGATATAGATCGGCAACCAGGGAGCGTCGAAAAAGGCGAACAGGCCGCTGCTGGAAAGAAACTGCCGCAAGCCCGTCAGGTCGTTGAGCGACTGGGCCGAGGCATCCATGCCGCCACTGTCCAGGGCCCGTTTGAAACTGGCCTTGTAGACCTGGCGACCGAGCAGCACATCCAGCCGGGTACTGACCCGCACCATGATGCGCGAACGCACCCATTCCAGGGAGCCGAGGGTGATCACCAGCCCGGTCATGATCAGCGTCAGCATGGCCAGGGTGGTCAGGCTGCCGCTGGTCATCACCCGCCCATACACCTGGAGCATGTAGAAGGTCGGGACGAGCATCAGCGCATTGATGAAGAAACTGAAAAAACCGACGAAAACAAAGCTGTCTCGACAGACCTTCAACGCATTTTTCAGACTGTTTTCAGGTGGGCTTTGCATTGAAACCTCTGCTCGAAAGGCCAGCCTTTGTGGAGCTTAGATCATGCCGGACAGCGGCGTGCTGCCATTGGCCGGATCGCCTCGGGCACCCGGAATGGCCCCGGCAACGGCCCGGCGCGCAAGCATGCGCAAGCGCCCCGCGGCCTGGAGAGCAGAGGGCTCTGGCACGGGCTTTGGGCGCCATCGTGGGTAGCTGGGAAGTGGCTGCTGCAGGGGCGCCGCGGGATGCCGGAACAGGCCTTCCAGGCGCGCGACAGGGGCGCCGCACACCTGCTTCGCCCAGGAAAATCCGATTGTCGGTAGCGACAGGTGCAGTACATGCCGCGCCGGGGTATCCCGATTAGTCTAGTTACTGGATTGGCCGGTCGATCTTGCGATGACCAGCGGTGTGCTCGCAGCGGATAACAGGTATGCGGGAGGCAGAACTTCTATGCGCAAGCGGCTGATTTCGATCGCAGGGCTGCGGGCCAGAGATTGGTTGTCTGCCCCATCCAAGAAGCCGTTCTACCGGCAATTGGGTGATGGCAAAGCCTGCCAGCAGCAACAGCGAATAGAGGATCAACTGTCGAGAGATGGGCGTGCCTTCGTACCAGGCGCCGATAAGGACGGCGAATACTGGGAAGATGATGAATACGAACGACAGAATTACTGGACTCAGACTCTCGGAGAGGTCGTCGATGAGTGGCTGCGTCGACATCGCGATACCAATTGAACGACCGACAAGCATCAGGCCAACCACTCTGGATGTTCAAACGGTTGCCCATTTGTGCGGCAACTCCCGTTCGCCCGTTGAGTTGCATTACCTCAGTTGTCTCGGGGTCGCATTCAAGTGCTTCTTCAAGAGGCGGCGCAAAGCCGTTGAATCGCTGAAACCCACTTGCTCGGCGACAGACTCCACCGAGCATCGACTACTTTCCAGTAGCGCTCGCGCCTTATTCAACTGGACAGTTCGAATTAAGTGCAAAGGCCCATGCCCTGTAGCCTTGGATACCCGCCTGGATAGCGTTCGTGTACTCATTCGCATCTTTTCCGCCAGAGCATCAACACTCACCGGCATTGGAAGCGACTCCTCGACATGAGCGATCAGCTCCGCAATCAGCTCACCATGTGCCATCAACGCCGGCACCATAAAGGGTGATTGCAACTGCCGCTGATTTAGAAGCAACGCTTTGGCCACTGCGGCGACCAGTTCCGGGCCAAAACGTTGGCCGATCAAGTGCATCAATAAATCGGTGTGCCCCAAGGCTGCGCCCGCAGTAACCAGGGGAGCATCCTCAATCACCATACGGTCCGGGTCGACGTTACAGCAACCTGCCGCTAGCTGCCGCAATGTGGCGGCCAGCCACCAAGTCGTCGTCACCGTCTTCCCTTCAGTTAGTCCAGCTGCGTGCAAGAGAAATACGGCTGAACATGACGCCGCAACAGTCCCACCAGCGGCCACATGCTGACGTAAAGCGGCCAGCACTGATTCAATCTCAGGCTGTAACAAACTCGACTTCAACTCAGCCGAATCATCAACATCCAACCCAGGAAGAATCCAGCAGGCTCGTCCATCAGACGGGAGTGTCAAGCTCTGCGTGAGCAGACTCAGACCTCCACCTAATGAAATGGGCCCCTCTACTGTTGAGCAGACAATCCAGCGTGGCTCTGGCAAACCTAGCCGTGGCGCCAACTTTGATGCAGTTGAAAGTATGTCCAGGGACAACGTGACACTGGAGGCAAACGCCCCAGGGGGGACAACAACAATAAAATCGTTCATTGGCCGATTCTGCACGAAAGATGTCTGATCAGCCAATTCCGCCTCAAAGCGGATAACGCTTCAATGGTGTCCCTCTCATCAGGAACATCCATTTATGCCAAACATCACGATTAAACTGCCCGCCAATGTGCTGAGCGAAGGCACCATTCAACAACTTCTGGCAGCTGTTGACTGCGCAGCAGTAGAAGCCACCGGGCTCGGCAATGATCCTCGTCAGCGGCTTCTGTGTTGGGTCATGCTCGATGAGGTTCCTGATTCACGCTGGATGTGTGGTGGGCGTAGCGACTTCGACCAATTCATACCCTGCCACATACAGGTACTGGCTCCTGCCGGAGAATTGAATGCCGGGCGCCGGGCTCACTACGCCGCAGTACTGCATAAGGCAATTGCCGGTTGCCTGAGCGCGGAAGATCCTCGTGTGCTGATGACCTCCATCGTGATAAACGACGTGGTGGATGGAACCTGGGCCGCTAACGGCGATATCTGGCATCTGTCGGATTTCGTCAGGGTTGCCGGTTACGCACGTCAGGATGTTGTGACAGACACTTCACCCCAGTAGATATAACCACTGTGGCTACCTGGGGCTTCTGCCTTTGATGGCGGCGATTGAAAAGCTGAATGGGTAGAATCGCCGCCATCTCTACCCATTCAGCTTTTCAAAGGGTTTCGTACAGGACCTAGGCACTTAGCGGCTTGATCCAGTCAAGGCTCGCAACAGTAGCGCCGGAGGGGCGGTATTCACAGCCGATCCATCCTGGGTAGCCACGCTGCTCCAGCGCCGCGAACAAGGCAGCAAAGTCCATGCTCCCCGTTCCCGGCTCGTGACGGCCCGGGCAGTCGGCAATTTGCACATGGACGGTCCTGTCATAAAACCGGGCCAGAACCCCGGCTGCATCTCCAGTCAGAAGCTGGGCATGGTAAAGATCGAGAATCAGCCCGACACTCGCAAAGCTCTCCAGCACCTGATGCGCCTTGTTGAAGTCAGACATGTAGTAGTCCGGCATCGCCTGCGCACTGATCACTTCGATAAGCGGGCGCACCCCCTGGTCTTCGAAGTATTTGACTGCGTACTCCAGGTTGCTCCCGAAGGTAAGCGCCGCCTCCTCCTGTGTCGTCACTCCTGACATGATGTGGACATCCGAACACGCCAGCGCCTTGGCGTAGTTCACGGCCTGGCGCAAGCCGTTGCGAAACTCTTCTTCCTTGCCCTGCAAGGCAGCGATGCCTTTGGTAACCCCGGCCGGTGCCGCGAACTGAATCAACGACAGGTTGTGCTGAGCCAGGTGGTCAGCCAGGAGACTGGCGTCGAACTCATAGGGCGACGGGAACTCCACCCCCCGAAAACCAGCGGCGGCGGCAGCCTCGATACGCTGCAGAAAAGGCCATTCATTGAACTGGAAACCGAGATGAGCATTGAACTTGAGCATGGGGTAAACATCCGTCCTGGGAAGAAATGAAATCATCAGCCTGGAGCATCCTGCGCATCTCCAGCACTGCACTGTCGGGCGTGGTCAACACCGGCAGACCGGAGCAGGCCTGTGCCTGCCCTGCGGCACTGGTCATTGAAAACTGGGCGAAACAGATCAGGTCGCAGGCGTCGACCTGAGTGGCCATTTGTGCGATGGCGCGATCGTGACCTTCCTTGTCCCCTTCACGCAGCGCCTGCATCGCCCCAGGGACAAAATAGGGCACCAGTTCCAGCGTTCGGCCACTGCGCTCAGCCGCTTGCCTGAACTCGGCCATGATCGAGGGGATGGTCGGCTCGAACGTCGCCAGCACCGCAATACGCGATGCTTGCGTGAGAGCCAGGTTGATCATGGCTTCGTTCGGCTTGAGCAGTGGAATGGCAATCTCGGGTTTGCACAGGTCGATGGCATCGCCAAAAGCCGAGCAGGTAAACAGAATCGCGTCCGCTGCGCTTTGTACGGCGTAATGGGACAGCGTCAGAAAGCGCGCCTTCATGCTCGCGGTCAATTCGCCCTCCTCCACGCGGTCCCGGGACAACGAGTCTTCGAGCAGATTGATCACCTGTGCCTGTGGCCAATGCCGGGCAAAGGCCGTCGCGATCGGATCGATCGCCAGTGCAGTCGCGTGGATCAGGAAAATACGTGGAGCCTTCATGCTCATGTACCTCGACCAGATTGTTCGCCCCATCCGCCAGTGCTCTTTGCGCAGATCCCCACACCTTCGTATGGTATTTTCCAACTCCAGTCCGGTGGTGGCACCCGCCCCAGCGGAAACGGACTGACGTCAATCATCCGAGAGAGAGCCTGTGATCAAGAAAGACCTCGCCTTGCAGTTGGCCCCCCGCGTTATCGAGATGATTCGCGCGCGCTCGATGAAGGCCGGTGAGCCGTTGCGCGAGCAGGCGTTTGCCCAAGCGCTGGGTGTTTCGCGCTCGCCGGTCCGGCGAGTGTTTGCCTTGCTCGCTGAATGGGACCTCGCCATCCAGGAACCCAACCGAGGCTACTTTCTGAAACAAGACGCCGGGCAGATTCAAGAAACGACCTTCCCGCTCGCCAGCGATCCTTTCGAAGATTTTTACCTTCGCGTGGTCGACGACATTCTTGGCGGTGAAATTCCTGAGCACTTTTTCGAAGCCCAACTGCTGCGCCGTTACGAAGTACCGCGCGGGCAGTTGCTCAAGGTATTGAACAGGCTGGCCAGCGAAGCCATGGTGGAGCGCAAGCCGGGGCAAGGATGGGGTTTGAAGGACTTCGTGCATAACGCCCAGGCGCACATCCAGAGCTACCGCTTCCGCATGGCCATCGAACCGGCTGCCCTGCTCGAGCCTGGTTATCAGGTCAATCACGCCGCGTTCGCCCAGGCCAGGCAGCAACAGCAGGCCATGCTCGACGGGGATATCCAGACCTTGTCCCGTGCCCAGCTGTTCCAGGTGGGCGCCCAGTTTCACGAAATGATCGTGCAGTGCTCCGGCAATGTCTTTTTCATCGATGCCATACGCCAGCAAAATCAGCTCAGGCGCTTCATCGGCTACAAGGCCAACGTCGATCGCACCCGTCTTATGGCGCAATGCCAGGAACACATCCATTTGCTCGACCTCATCGAATCCGATCGGCGCGAAGAAGCCGCGCAATTTCTCTGGAAGCATCTGGATGAAGTGGGTCGTCTCAAGACTCAACAGGACGTCATGCCAGATGAAGGGATATAGAGCGCACCCCTGACACCCGATGAATGATCGAGGCTTTGTCGGAGCGCTCCAATCATCCGCCGGTCAGCTTACCACGATTGTTTCCAATCAACACAAAATACAAAAATACCGCCACCCGACGACGTGATGTGGCCCGCCGCCCAATCCGGAAAACGGCACCTCTACCCCCAAATCCGTCGACCTCCAAAAATTCATTGGTGGGCTGGCCGCGCCGGACATCAAGGACGCCGTCGTCAAACAGATCGAGCTTCCAATCGGCTCACCCAAACCCTGGAAAGAGGCCCACCCCCTCCTTGCCAGAGTCCTCGACCAGGCGATCAACGTGACGAGCCAGATACCTGCCGGTGATGGCCATAGACAGGAACCCGCTGCCCTTTTCTCGCCTCAGGCTTTCGAGCAAGCAGGCGGTGCCCAGTCACCCATGTCGGGGTTGCTGCACACGTCGTTGACCATGGTCTGGCCACGGGCAGCGATTTTCTGGCCTTCCTCACGCTTGGCCGTGGCTTGCTGCAAGGTGCGCTCGGTGGTGACGGCTTCTTTGGGCACGTTCTTCTTCGTCGCCGGCTTGGCGCTGGCCTTCTTGCTGGTCGCCTTCTTATCGGTGGCGGCCGGAGGCTTCACGGCGGCCACCTGAGCGACGTCCTGGCGTTGCACACCGACCGTCTGCAGGTCTTTCTCATAGGCTTGGGTGTAGACATCAATGCTCTCGCCCGCACGCCCGTCCACGGCGGCCATCAGCTCGTTGGTTTCCTTCAGTCCGCTGACGATCTCGGCCAGACGCAGGCGCCCTTCACTGTCGCTGATCTTCTTCGTCTTGCGCGCATTGAGCAGTGAGGTGAACTCACGCTGGTAGCAGTTCTGCGCGGTACGGGTGTAGCTGATGCTGCGGTCGATTTCGCCGGTACTGTGGTCGATGTCGCTGGCGTAGGAAGCAATGCGCGCACGGTCGTCGCTGATCTGCTTCTGGCGTTCGCTGTAGTAGCCGGTCGCGCCGCCGACCAGGGCCCCGGCGGCGGCGCCTATCAGTGCATTGCGGCCGGCATCGCCGCTATTGCCGACCAGGGCCCCGGTCAGGCCGCCGAGCAGGCCACCGGCAATGGCGCCGGTGGCCACCGACTTGGTCATCGACTTGTCGGAACTGCGCAACTGGCTGACCGGCTCATAGCATTTCGGGTAGTACTCGACCTTGGTCTGGGCCGCGACCTTCGAGCTTGGAGCCCCGAAGCCCGCGCATCCGCCCAGCAGCAGGGCGCAGCAGACCGCGGTAGGCAACGGCAGGGTACGAGCCAGGATCGAAGCGCAGTTCTTGAGTGAAGTATCCATGGTCATGTCTCTCCTTTTTGTGCGTATCAATTCCGTTTCGGCTTCTGCGCAGAGTGAGCGCTGTCCGACGTGAGCGAAGCCTGCCGACGCTACATCCAGCCTAGCTGGTCTTCGCCGCCACCGACGACCGTTCCGACACCCTGCTCAGGGTCCAAGCAGTTCCTTCAGGATCGTCTCCGGATCGGCTCGGCGCTGCTGGCGAAACTGGCCCACGTGCCTGACGAAAAGCGTGGCCCGGGCGACCAGGCTTTTTCCCAGCACCGGCTTGTGATTGAGCTCTTCCCGGGTCCGCTGGAACTGCGCCTGGATCACCGCGTCGGTGTAGCGCGTTCCGTTCGCCAGGTTGTCAATGTAGATCGCCAGGGCACCCTCGAGCGCACTGCGCCCATTGGCGATAGCCGTTTCATAGAGCTTGGCGGTGGCTTCGTCCCGGGCGGCCCGCGCCTGATCGCGATCCTTCTTCAGGTTGGTCAGGCGAATGTTGTAGTTGTTGACGGTCTCGGCCACCAGGGCCGCCGACTGGATCAGGTTGCCTGCGGCCTCCTCGCGCTGCCGGGCGATCAGCGACACGTTGCGCTTGAGCTCTTCGTTCACCCGCGCCAGGCGGGCCTGCAGGTCCGGGTCGGTGCTGCTGGCGATGAGACTGTCCAGTAATTGGGTCGGATCTTCGGCAGCCTCGATTTCATCGGTCAGGCCCGCCAGGCGGCCCTCCTGCTGCCACTGCTCGAACAGCTCCTCGTAGCGCGAGCGCGGTGCCGACAACGCCCCCAGCGCCACCCGGAAACCGGTGGTGGCGTTGCGCTGCTCGCTGCCGTCGGCGGCGAACAGCGGGTATTCGCGGCGCATGCCGGTGAACAGCGTCAGCTCGCCTTCCAGGTAGTTGCCACCCTTGACCACGAAGCCGCCGTAACTGCCCTGGCGGCGGCCGGCGTGGACCAGTTGGAAGGACTCCTGGACCATCTCCGCGGCATTGCCGATCACGTCGAACAGTCCCAATGGATTGGGTTTTTTCAGCCCGACCGGCAACAGCCGTGCACCCTGCCCCGTGCCCCCGGCGACCTGGCTGAACACCGCCCAGTCCCCTAGCGGGCCATCGCTGTCGCTGCCTTGCACCTTGCGCGGAAACAGCCGCGCCTCCAACGCCTGGCGGCTGACCGCATGGCCACCGCGGGCGGCGAATTCCCACTCCACTTCGGTCGGCAGGCGGACGAAGCCCATCCCGCCGTCCTCGAGCGCTTTGCCGCGGCCGCTGACCGGCAACCGGTCGCGGTGGTACTTGAGCAACCAGGCGCTGTACACCGCGGTAAAACGCTCGGCCTCGAGGCGCGACAGCTTGACCTTGGGCAGGCGCGCAGACATGTCGCTCATGGGCGCGCAGGCCGGTGCCTCGCCCTGCCCCGCCAAGGCTGCCTCCTGGGCCATGACCAGGGCGTATTGGCGCTCGGTGACCTCGTATTTACCGACGAAATAGAACATCGGCTTGAGCAGGCTGTCGGCCCCGCTCTTGGGCAGGGCCGGGGCGATTCTGGCTTGCCAGTCGGCCGGCAGGTCGTCGAGGACGAACTGACCGTTGATGTAGTCGCGCCGGTAGCCGGAGATGAAGGATTGCCGGTAGCCCGGATCGTCATCGCTGAAGGGGTAGCCGAGATTGACCTCGCGGTCGTCCAGGGTGCCCTTGGCGAGGACATAGACGTAGCGGAACACCAATTCACCTTCGCAGGGCAGCGGCAGGCTGAGGTCATCGGGCAGCGGTTTCGGATTATCCGCCGGGGCGTCCTGCGCCTGCACTGTGCCGGCCAGCGCCAGCATGACCAGAGCCTTCAGCCAGACGAGAGCCCTCAGCCAAACCAGGCCCCTCAACCAGTTACACATCGCGCAGTCCTTCCGATGCTTCGATCCGCGCCGCTCGCCAGCCACCGGAGGCCGCCGCCAGCAGGCAGCAGAGCAGCGTCAGCAGCAGGGCCAGCAGGTAGTGGACCGGCAGCAGCCGGCAGGCGTACTCCCCCACCGCCGGTGCGAACAGTCGGTTCAGCCCGGTTTCGGCCATGCCGTACAAGCCCCAGGCCAGCAGCAGGCCGAACACCCCGGTGTACAGCGCCTGCAGCACGACGAAGGCGACCAGGGCGCCGGTCGAGAAACCCAGCAGGCGCAACACCGACAAGGCCCTGCGCTTGCGCTCGACGGCGGCCAGGGCGCTGGCGGTCATCGCCGCGAAGGCCCCGGCCAGGGCCAGGCTGGCGATGATCCAGAACACCAGGGTCAGGTTGTGGCTGAGCGAGCGCACCTGGGCGATGACGCCGGCCTGGGTCGCGACCTCAAGCCCGCGCTCGGCGAAATACCGGCGCAGGCGCTCCACGCCGTCCAGGTCCGCGGCGTAGAGACGGAACCCCGGATACACCCGCGCCGTGTTCACCTGTGGCTCATACCCAGGCCAGGCCTGGCCGTCGCGGTAGTCTTCGGCGGCTTCCAGCAGGGCCAGGGGCGCGAACAGCGCATCGCGCGGGAAGGCCGCGAGTGGCAAGACCCCCTGCACCCGCAGGCGGGTGCGCTGGTATTCCTGGCGCCCGGCTACCTGACGGCCGAACGCGGCGCTCAGCACGTCGCCGCCCTGGACCCCGAGTTTCTCCGCCGCCCGCTGGCTGAGCAGTACCTGGTCCGGCGCCTGGAGCAGCAGCGCGGGCGCCACCAGCGGGTCGCCCGCGGCGGTGGGGATCATCTCGACCGTCAAGGCCTGGCCGGCCGAGTCCGGGTAGAGGTCGGCAGTCGCGGCGATCTGTCGGGTACGCGGCACGACGAAGGCGACTTCGGGACGCGCGGCCAGTTCGGCGATGGCCTGGGCACTGAAGCGCCCGCCGCCCATGGGCACCACTTCGCGCACGGCGGGGTCGCGCTCCAGGCGTTCGGTCAGGGTGGTGACCAGGCCGAACTTGAGGCCGAACAGCACCAGCAAGGGCGCGAGCACGGCGACCAGGGCCAGGACCGCGCAAGCCGACAGGCGCACCTCGGCGCGGTAGTCGTGCCAGGCCAGCAGGGCCATCAGGGCAAGCCGCATCACCCACCTCCCGCCAGCGTCGCGGTGACCCCGCCATCCGCGCCGCGCTGCACTTGCAAGGGATGCAGCTGCAGCCCGGCGCGCCGGGCCAGCGCCTCGTCATGGGTGGCGACCAGGATGCACACGCCGCGCTCCTCGGCCTGGGCCACCAGCAGTTGCATGACCCGTTCGGCGTTCAGCGGGTCCAGCGAGGCGGTGGGCTCGTCCGCCAGCACGATGCTCGGCCCATGGGCCAGGGCCCGGGCGATGCTGACCCGCTGGCGCTGGCCCACGGAGAGTGCCGCCGGCAGCTTGTGCAACTGGTCGGCGATTTCCAGCTGCTCGGCCAGGCGCCAGATCGTGGCATCGGCCGGCAGGCCGAGCAGCGCCCGCGACAACCCGATGTTGCGCTGCACGTCGAGAAACCCCAGCAACCCGCCCGTCTGCAGCACATAGCCCATGACCCGGCTGCGCAGCCCGGCCAGCACATCCTGGCGGCCGCTGCGCCAGAGCCCGGCGACATCCAGCGTACGGTCGTCGGCGCGGCATTCGAAGACGCCACCCGGGTCCGGCGACAGCACCAGGGCCAGCAGGTCCAGCAAGGTGCTCTTGCCGCTGCCGCTGGGGCCTACCAGGGCCAGGCGCTGGCCCGGCCGCAGGTCGAGTTGGGGCACCACCAGGCTGTAGCGCTGTGGCCCCTCGCCGCGGGTCTTGCGGATATCCCTGAGCTTGAGCATCAGGGCAGCGTCGCCAGGGGCACGCGGTACAGCGCATCGCCCGGTTGGGCCTCGCCGAAGCGGACCCAGTTGGCAATGTCATTGTGGAAGGTCTCGTACAGGCGGATCTTCGACTCCAGTTCGTCGATGAAGTCCTGCTGCTCGGCCACGCTCAGGGACAGCCAGAGGTCCTGGGTCATGCTCAGCGATTTGCTGCGATACGGCAGGCCGTCCAGGTACTCGCCGAGGATGCCGCCTTCGACCAGGTTGCCGCCCTGCTTCAACCGCGTCGGGTCGCGGCTCATGTGGGCGCTGGCGCTGGCGATTTCCTGGAAGAAATCCTTGGGCGAGGTCTGGGTACGGCGGGCCGCATCGACGATCAGTTTCAGCGACTGCTGCAGGTCGTTGAGCTGCAGCTTGGTCAGCAGCACGCAGACCTGGAAGGCCGGCAGCGAGGGGTTGGTCAGGTCGTGGTCGGAGGTCCAGGCGGTGATCAGCTGCGGCGCACGGACCGCCGACTGGCGGCCGAGAAAGTCCATTTGCATGGCGTAGCCGATGGCCGTGGCCTTGCTCGCGACGCTCGCTGTCCCTTGTAGCGGCGGCAGGCTCGGCAGCTGGTTGTTGCGCGCCTGATGCACCTGTTCGGCGAATACCGAGCCGATCTCGGCGACCGTATCGCCGAAGCGACCGACATCGCCGCCCGCCACCGGAATGTACAGGTCGCCGATCTGCGGGTTGGCGTCGGCCGTCAGGCTGCGGTACTGCTGCTCGGCGAAGCCGTGGTTTTTCCGGCCGGCCTCGGTGCGCAAGTGCAGCGTATAGATCTTGATCTGTTTGCTGAGGGCGGCTTCGCGCACCTCGGCTTCGTTCATCTGGGTGCGCCCCAGCGGATCGTTCTTGCGCAGGGCGCCAGCGTCGGTGACCAGCAGGATCAGCCGCCCGGCATAGGGACTCCAGTCCATGCCCTCGACCGCCGCCATCACGCCGGCGAAGGCATCCTCATTGAAGGCGTGGCTGGACACCTGGGCGGCCTTGACCTGGCCAGCCAGCTCGAGGAAGCGCTGTGGATCGCGGCCCTCCTCCAGGCTCACCAGGGTTTGCGCCACATATTCCAGGCCCGGGGTCTTCTCGACATTGCTGCGAAACCCCACCAGGCCGAAGCTGACGCTGTCCAGGTCGCCACGGCCGGCGATCTGCCGGTGCAACGCCTGCACCACCTGGCGCACCCGGTCGATGTAGGGCTGCATCGACACCGAGGTGTCGACCACCAGTACTATCGCCGTGCGGAAGGCATCGCTGCCGGCCCTGGCCGCCCCCTCGGCCTTGCCCTGGGGCGTATTGCCGGGGTCGATGGAGGCCACGTTGAGCAGTTGCACCGGCTGGCCGTTGGCATCGAAGCTCTCTCGGGCCTGGAAAATCGGCAGCAGGTAGAACTGGTCCTGGGGGATGGCGCTGGCCACAGGCTCCAGCGCGACGATCTGCGGGTCCACGCTGCCTTCGTTCTGCGCCTTGTGCAGGGCCGCGCGGGCCTGCGCCGTGTCAGCCAGGAACCGTTCGAGGCTGCTCGCCTCGCGCAGGAACATGACCGGCGAACGACCGGAGCGCTCGGTGAACTTCAGCACCAGGCTCTGTTTCCAGTCGCTGACCTGCTCGGCCGGCAACCAGCCATCGCGCTGGCCATCGCTGGCGGCGCCGACCTCCAGCCAGCTGCCACCCGCCACCGCCTTGCGCTGATAGACATACAGCACCGAGAACGCCGGCAGCGCGGCACCGTTGGGCGCCGCCCCGGGCTGGCCGGACACCTGCGCGCCAGGCTTGCTCAGCACGCGCTGGAACAGGGTTTTCTTGCCCGGCATCAGCAGCGGACGGTCGCCGCCATCGGCGTTCGTCGCCAGCGGCGGTTGCGCTGCGCTGGCCGTCTTGGCGGGCGAGTCCTGCGCATCGCCAGCCGGCGTTTTTTGCGCCTCGACCTGGTCGTTTTGCGGTTCCACCGGCGGCGCCGGGCGCAGCCACCAGTAGCCCCCACCAGCCAGGGCCAGTACCCCGGCCACGGCCACACCGAGCAGCGCCCACAACGGCCCGCGCGACCCGGCCGGCGGCTCTGCGCCGAGGCTTGCGGTCCGGGTGGCTGTGGCCGTGGCGGCTGGCTGGGGTGCGGGTTCAGGCGCGGGCTTTGGCGCAGCGAGCGGCGGCATGTCGAGGGAAACCGGCGCCAGCCCGCCCAGGTCGGTCGTCGCGGATTGGCCGGTCGCCGCCGCGGTGGGCGGCAACGGCAGTGGGCGCAACTGTGTCGCCTCGGCATCGGCCGGCCCGGCGGGCGGCAGATGGTCCAGCGCGGCGATCAGGGCATCGGCATCGGCAAAGCGCTCGGCCGGGTCCTTGGCCAGCAGCTTGCGCAGGATCCCCTGGTAACGGCCGTGGGCGATGGGCAGTTCGGGCAGCGGCTCGGTCAAGTGGGCCAGGGCCGTGGACAGCGAGTCGCTGCCGGTATAGGGCAGCTTGCCGGTGAGTATCTCGTAGAGCACCACCCCCAGGGCGTAGAGGTCGGTGCGCCCGTCGATCTGCTGACCGCGGGCCTGTTCGGGGCTCATGTAGCTGGGCGTGCCCACGGCGAAACCGGCCTGGGTGAACTGGGTGTGGTCCTCCAGGGACTTGGCGATGCCGAAGTCCGAGAGCACCGCCGAACCGTTGGCGCGGAACAGGATATTGGCCGGCTTGACGTCCCGGTGCACCAGGCCCTGGGCATGGGCATACCCCAGGGCCAGGGCGATCTGGCGCAGGTAGACCAGGCCCTGCTGCGGGCTGAGCCCCTCGGCAATCCGCTCCTTGAGCGTCCCGTTCGGCAGGTACTCCATGGCCATGTAGTAGAAGTGGCCGACATTGCCGATGTCGTAGATGGTCACTGTGTGCGGGTGGGAGAGCCGCGCCAGGGTCTTGCCCTCGCGCAGGAAGCGCTCACAGAAGCTGCGGTCGGCGGCCAGCGCGGCGGCCATGACCTTGAGCGCCACCTTGCGCTCCAGCGAGCGCTGGGTCGCCAGGTAGACCGTGGCCATGGCGCCCTCGCCCAGCTCGCGCTCGATCGCATAGCCGGGAATGTCCATGTCCAGACTCGAGCGTTCTTCAGCTGATGCGTTTTCAGTGGGCATTGACGACTACCGCCGTGATGTTGTCGGGAGCGCCCCGGGTCAGCCCCAGGTGCACCAGGCTGCGGACCACCTCATAGGGGCTCGCGTTGCCCAGCACATCGCGCAGTTCATGGTCCTCGACGGTCTTGGTCAGCCCGTCGCTGCACAGCAGGAAGCTGTCGCCGGGACGCACATCCAGGTCCACCGCCGAGAGTTCCAGCCGGTCCTGGGTGCCCACGGCGCGGGTGACGATGTTGGACATGGGGTGCTCGCGCGCCTCGTCCTCGCTGAGCAGCCTGCTGTCCAGCAACTCCTGGACATAACTGTGGTCATGGCTGATGACCTCCAGCTGGCCCTCGCGCAGGCGATACAGGCGGCTGTCGCCGGCCCACAGGCAGGTGGCCTTGTCACCTCGGGCGGCCAGCAGCACCAGGGTGCTGCCCATGATGCCGACGCCGCGCTGCGCGGTTTCCTGGCGAACCGCCGCGTTGGCCTGCTCCAGCCCCGCCCGCAATGCCTGGACATAGGCCGGCAAGGCGGGCTCGGGCGGGATGGCGCGCAGCGTGTCGACGATCAGGCTGCTGACGAAATCGCCCGCCGCATACCCGCCCATGCCGTCGGCCACCGCCCAGAGGCCGGCTTGCACGGCATCCAGACAGGCATCCTCGTTGACCTGACGCACCATGCCGACGTGGCTGTGGCTGGCGGATTCGTAACGCGTTACGGCTGACGACATGCCTTGGCTCCCGAAATGTCCTTAATTCCCAAAATCAGCTCCCGAAATCGAACTGCACGGTTTGCGCAAGCGACGCGCAGCCGCCCTCGCCCAGCAGAAAACCGCTGAAATCCTGCGCCGCCGGCAACCCCTGACAGCGCAGCAGGCCGGCGGCGACCCGTCCGGAGCCCTTGCCCCACCAGAGGCTCGCGCCCTCGCAGGCATGCTGCATCAGCACCGCCCCGCGCGCCGCCGCAGTCGTGGCGGCGAAGCGCATCTGCCCCTCCAGCGCCGGCATGCACAGCACCTGCGCGCTACAGACCGGGCTACCGAGGGCCGGCACCGCGGCCTCGAAGGCCTCGACATCGGCCTCGGGCTCCAGGGTCGAGAGCAACAGGGCCTCGGCCGCCTCGAACCAGTCATCCGGGCCGGCCACCAGCGCGCCCAGATCGGTCTCGGCCTCCAGCTGCAGCGCAATGGTCAGCGGGAAGTAGCGCCCGACCCGGTCGACGCTGGGCATCATCACTCCCACCACCGCCTCGCTGCCGAGCAGGCCCGGCGCCACGGCAAAGCGCCACAGCGGGCTGACCAGGTAGGCATCCAGCCAGGCCGCCCCCAGCGCCGCCTGGCTGGTGGCCATGCCGGCGGAGAGCCAGGCATCCCAGCGCTCGATAAAGCTCGGCGACAGGCCGCGGTGGATGAAGTCCCCGCGGCCGGCCAGCTTGCCGTAGAAACCGGGGCTGCTCACAAGCGCTCCGGCAGGCTGAAGCCGGACAGCAGCCGGCCCTTGAACGGGTTGAACGCGCTGCTGGCGCGCAGCTCGCAGGAGATGCTGGAGCTGTCGACGCGCATGCGCAGGGTGAAGCGGTCCGGGGCGTTGCCCTGGGTCAGGTCGGACTGTTCCAGCAGGCGAAACCAGGCCCAGGGCCCTTCCAGGGTCAGCCCCGAACGACCGGCGCTGGTGGGCGGCGTGACGGACAGGCGCACCACCCCCAGGCTGTTGGGGCTGGGCCATTGCATCGCCATTGGGCGGCTGGGGCCATGGTCGTAGCTGAGCTGCTGGCCGTCCAGGTCGAGCAGGAACTGGCTGATGGAGGCGTCCATGGCCACGGGCTTGAGCTCGAAGCGAACCGTCGGCCGGGTGCCTCCGGCGCGGAAGTAGGCATCGCGAATGGCCGCGGCGCGTTGGAAGGTTTGCAGTACGCCCGGGCCTATGCCGAGTTTTTCCGCCGCGCCCGGCTGCCAGCGCCAGCTGCTGGTCGAGGTGTTGACGTAGGGTTGCAGGTACTTGCGAAAGTAGTTGTCCATCACCCCGCCCACGCCGAAGAAGTTGCCGAAGTCCTCCAGGGTCGCCTCCCGCGAACTGGAGTTGACCATGGGGTAACGGCCAGCCAGGGACTGGCGGTAGACATTCACCACCTCACTGACCCAGGCCGCGTTCAGCTGGGTGCGGATGCCGCCCATCATGCTACTGGTGGTGGCGTTGACCACCGAGTTGACCAGCTTCTGCACCAGTGGCGGCTGACGTTCGGCGCCGAGCTTGACCCGCGATGCCGTGGCCACCGCCTGGTTCTTCGCCTCGCCCAGCAGGGCCTCGCCGCTGGCGCCGCTCATGGCGCTGACCTGCACATAGAGCTCGTTGAGCTGGGCCAGCAGATCGTCGATCGGCGCGGGCCCCTCCCCGCTGGTGGCCAGCAGGCTATTGAGCTCGGCGAAGCGCGCGGTGATGGGATCGACCTGCGAGGCTGCCGACGAATCGTCCTGGGCCGATTGGCCGACCAGCGAGCCGAGCTGCTGCTTGAGTTTGTCCACGGTGCCGTCGGCGGCCTTGAGCTTCTCGGCCAGCAGGCGATCCTCTTGTTGCAGGTTGGTTTCCTTGGCTACTGCGGCGAGCAGTTTCTTCAGTGGCGAGTTTGGGCCGGAGAGCACCCGCAGCACATCGGCGGCCTGGGCGATGCTGTTGACCGAGACGAAGTCGAGATCGCCGAGCAGTGTTTCCCATTGGTTGAGGAAATCCTGGAAGTACAGGGCCCGCACTTCCAGGGCCAGGCTGGCAACATCCTGGTTGTCGTTCAGCGGCCGGCCGAGTACCCATTGCTCCTCGGCCAGGGCGCCGGACTGGCTGAGACTGGCGACCATGAACGCCTGGCGGTAGCCGCGGTAGGTATAGAAACCGGATAACGGATCGCTCAACGGCTTGCCGCTCTTGCGCGTGAACACCAGGGCGGCGTCGCGCCCGGCCGCTTCGCTGAGGCGAAAATCCGCTACGCCCTCGGGCAGCTTCTGGCGTTTCACCCGGCTGTAGACCCGCTGCGCCACGGACATCTGTTGCAATTGCCGACGCAGGTCGGCCAGCAGCTCCTCATCCAGCCTCGCCGGTGGTGGCTTGTGGGCGAACAGCGCATTGAGATGCTCTGCCAGGGCCAGCCGCTGCTCCGGGGCCAGGTCGCGCGGCAGGCTGCGGTCCCAGTCGAGGTTGATCCAGGTCTTGATGGCATCGGCGTCATAGTGCTCGGCGCTGGCCAGCATCAGGTAGACCTTGAGGCCTTCGTAGAGAAACTCCGTGTTGCCGCCGCTACGCAACTGCTCCTCGATGCGCGTCAGCAGACGCGGCGCGAGCACCGCGATCAGCAGCTTGCGGTACACGCTGGCGGCTTCGGCGCCGAGCATGTCGCCCTGGAACAGGCCATAGCCTTCGGCCCAGGACAGCGAATTGTCGGCGACATGGCGAATGGCGTTGAGCAGCGGCAGCACGGCCAATACCTCGCGCTGCGCCGGGCTGAGCGATTCGACCTGCCCCTTGAGCGGCGCCAGGCGCGCGTCCACCTCGGCGATATAGGCCTGGTTGGCGCGGTAGCTGGCGACCCAGATGGCCGTCACCGCAAGCAAGACCAAGGCACTGGCGGCGAGTACGCCACGATTGATCCAGCGATGCCGGCGCTCGACCTTGGGGTTACTGCCGACCAGGCCGCGCTCGCCGAAGGCGACATCGCGAAACAAGCGGGTGATGAAGTAACTGCGACCTGTGCCGGTCTGGCGCGCCAGATGCTGGCGATCCAGGTTCATGCTTTGCGCCATGCTGCCGATCAGACGGTCGATGGGGCTGCCTTCCTGGGTGCCGCTGGTGAAGTAAAGCCCGCGCAACAGCGCACGTTCTTCATAGGGATTGGGCTTGAATACCCCCTCGAGGAAGGACGACAGGTTGTGCCGCAACGCCGCGAACTGCTGGATGAAGCCGTAGATCAGATCGCGTCGGTTGGGGTCGCGCTCCTGTTGCAGGCGTTCCACCAAGCGCTCGGTAAGACGCGCCTCGAGGGCGGTGAATTCCTCGTCGAAACGGGCCAGCGGGCCTTGGGGACTCTTGCCATCGTCCAGGGCAAAGGTGACGCCCCAGACCTGCGCGCGCTCTTCCTTGCTCAGCGCGTCGAAGAACTCCATGAACCCCGGCACCAGGTCGAACTTGGTGAGCATCACGTAGATCGGGAAACGCACACCGAGCTGGCTATACAACTCCTGCACCCGCGTGCGGATGGCCCGGGCATGGGCGCTGCGCTCGGCCTCGCTGCCCAATAGCAGGTCGGACAGGCTGATGGCGACGAAGGCGCCATCGATCGGCCGGCGCTTGCGCTGGTTCTTCAACAGGTCGAGAAAGCCCAGCCAGGCCGCCTTGTCCACCGCCGCATGGCTGTCCTGGGTGGTGTAGCGCCCGGCGGTGTCCAGCAGCACCGCTTCGTCGGTGAACCACCAGTCGCAGTTGCGCGTACCGCCGACTCCGCGGATCGCCCCATTCCCCATCTGTTCGGCCAGCGGAAAGTGCAGCCCGGAATTGACCAGCGCGGTGGTCTTGCCCGAGCCCGGCGGGCCGATGATCACGTACCAGGGCAACTCGTAAAGGGTGCGCCGCTCGTTACCGCCGAGCTTGCTGCGCTTGAGCAGTTGCAGCGCTTCGTCCATGCGTTGCTTGAGGGCCGCCAGCTCTTCGGCGGTGGCGACGCTGGCCGCATCCGGCGCCACCGCCGCCAGGCCCTGCATGACCTTGGCGGCGTTGCGCCGGGCCTGGACGATGCGCAATACGCGCACACCGATCCAGGACAGGAACAACAGGGCGATCAGCGCCCAGCGTACGGCCGCCGGGGCCAAGGGTTCATAGGTAGCGACGATGATCAGCGGACCGAGGAACCAGATCACCAGGCTCAGGGCGAGCAGGCCGAGCAGCGGCACCACCCAGCGCACCAGGAAATTGATAAAGGCCTTCACTGGTTGCCCTCCGCTAGCACGGTAATCTCTACGCGCCTGTTCCTGGCGCGTCCGGCGGCGCTGTCATTGGAGGCGACAGGTTCCGCGTCGCTGCGCCCTTCGGCGGTGAAGCGCTGGGGTTGCCCGCTGCGGGCGGCGAGGATATCCATCACTTGCTGCGCCCGATCCTGCGACAGCTTCCAGTTCGAGGGGTAGCGCAAGGTGGCGATCGGTCGGTTATCGCTGTGCCCGGTGACCTGCACCGTGCCCTTGACCTGGCGCAGGGCATCGGCGACGCGCAGCAGCAAGGGCTGCAACTGTTCGGAAATGCTCGCGCTGCCGGAGGCGAACAACTCGTCGCCACGAATGGTCACCACCGAGCGATCCAGCGCATCCTCCACGGCAACGCGCTGGGCCTTGATGTCCTCGGCGAGGAAGCGCGCCAGGCGTGGGCGCTCGATCAACCTGGGCTGCTGCGGCGGACGGTCGATGGTTTGCACCGGGATCTCGCCCAGGGCGTGGATATTGCGAAACACCGGCTCGGCGTCGGCCGCCAGCTTCAGGCGCAAGCCGAACAGCAGCAGCAACAGCACGGCCAGGCAAATGGCCACGCCGACCCAGGGCGGGAGGAATTGCGACAAGCGATCGCGCACCACGCTGAGCCCCCGCCAATGCGGCGACAGCTCGCGCTCGAATTCGCCGCGCACGCTGCGAATGGTCGCGCTGGTGCGTTCGCGCAAGGCTTCCAGTTGGCTGCGGCCGTCATTCATGACCCGGTAGCGGCCCTCGAAGCCCAAGCAGATACAGAGGTACAGCAGCTCGAGAATGTGCAGGCGCTGCTGTGGGTTCTGCAGACAGTGTTCGAGCAGCTGGAAGACTTTTTCGCCGCCCCAGGCTTCGTTGTGCAGGGTGATCAGCAGGCTCTGCTTGCCCCAGTCGCTGGTACTGCCCCAGGGCGTGCTGAGCACCGCCTCGTCCAGCGCGGTACAGAGCACATAACGGCTGAGCATCACCTCATCCTGGGCCACGCCGGCGGCGCGCGCCTGCTCCTCGAACTGGCGCAGGTAGGCCAGCAACTGGGCGCGCAGGCTGGCCGGTTGCGGGTGAGCGAGGGTGCTGCGCAAGCGGGTCAGCAGCGCCAGTATCGGGCCGGCCGCCCGCTCCAGCGGGTTGAGGCCCTGGGCCAGGCTGCTCGCAACCGGCGCGCCCGGCATCGCAATGTGCGGATCGGCGGCGCCGGCGGCGCCCGTCCTGGGGGCAGAAGCTTCGACGGAGCGCCCGCCGGGCCGCGGCATGATCAGGGTATGGTCGTTGCCGCCCGGCGAGGCGCCGCCTGAAGTGCCGCCTACGCCAGAGCTGCCGAAGGGATCATCGATCGGGTGCATGACGAACTATCCTCGGATGGCCCAGAAGGCCAGGTTCAGGCCCGGGAACTGGCCGGCAATGTGAAAGGCGAATCCCCCTGAGTTGGCCAACTGTTTCCAGTGTTCGCTGCCACGGTCCAGTTCGAAATAGCTTGAACCGGCGTGATAGGGAATCTGCCGCGGCGCCACGGGCATGGACAGCAAGGCGATGCCGGGCAACTGCAGATTGACCAGGTCGCGGATGTGCTCCACCGAGCCGATCTTGGCCTGCTGGGGGAAATGCGTGCGCAGGGTTTCGGCCGGTACCTCGGCCCGCACCACCAGGACGAAGCTGGCCATTTCCAGCAAGCTCTTGTCGGCCAGCATCGCCACATGCACGCCGTAGGACTTCTCGACGATGGGAATCGGCGTGGCGCGGGTATCGATGACCATCGACAAGGCTTGCCGCAGATCGTGCATCACCGGGGCGAAACTGCTCGCCAGGTCGTCGTGGGCATAGGCCGGGTAGTCGCTGGGGCGACGCCCGGCTGCGGAAAAGGTGGCGAACTCCCCCGCCAGGCAGACCGCCTCGCGATAGAAATCCTGCGGGTGCAAGGGGCTCAACCGGGCCAGGTGGCTGAGCAAGGGCTCGGCGCGATTGACCAGTTGCAGCAGCAGAAAGTCAGCGATCTCCGAGGCGCCGCCGGCCCCCGAGGCCACTACCCTTCCTGCCAGGGCCTCGCCGCGCTGGTGCAACAACCCTTGCAGCTCGCTGCGAAAGGCCGCCAGCACGCTGGAGGCGGCCACATCGAGCAGCGGCGCAATATAGTCGTCGTCCAGTTGCACGGCATTGTCCGCGCGCTTTTCCAGCACCCGGATCAAACCCAGGCAGGCATATTCGCCGAGGCCGTCGCGCTCGGTCAGCAGACGCAGGGCTTTGCCGCCGATCGCCAGTGACGCCCGGCTCTCGAAGGCGGCGTTGTCATCGCGCACTTCCCGCACCTGGCTGATATAGCGCGCACCGCCAGGTGCTTCGCCCTCCCCCACGGTGTCGCGGCTGCCGGCACGCTTGAGCGGCAAGCCCAGGAAGACCTGCGCATCGCGCAGGTTGTCGTTCACGTTCAGTGGCGGCGGCGGCAGATCGTCGCCGGGAATGTCGAAAGGCGTGCCATCGGGTAGCACCCCACGCGCGCTGACAATCGCCACCTTGCCCTGGCTGAGCAGGGACTCGTCGATGCGCAGCTCGGAGAACCCCCAGCCCCCGGCGCTCAACGGGCGGCAACGGCCATCGATCAGGGCTTCCATGTAGCGATCATGCTGCTGGAGATGCTGCGGCCGCAGAAACATTCCTTCGGACCACACCACACGGTTATTCCAGGACATGGGCTGGCTTCCTCGACAGGACTAATTCGCAGGTTTCGTGGCTGCCGCGCTGATCGCCCTGGCCGTCAGGGAAACCGTCAATGGCGTGGTTTCATTGCTCGGGATACTGACCATCTGGCGCCACACGGCGCTGTCCAGTTCACGGTAGGACACCACCAGGCCGAGCAAACGGCTCTGCTCGTCGAGCGTGCGTTCCAGGGTCAGCCGTTGCCCCGGCTGGATGAGCAATTCGTCCTGCGCCACCAGGTCCGCGGACAAGGTCGCGCCGGTGGCATTCACCAGGGAGAAATAGTCAGCGCGACTGAAGGCTGCGCCGCTCTTCAACTCATACAAGCGCACCCGCACCGGCGTCGCCTGGCCGCCCGCCGAAAGATTCAGATCGGCAGCGGCCTGGATATGCATGACAACGACAGTAGGAGTAGCGGGTGGCGGACTCGAAGTACAGGCAGTCAGCAGTACTGCTGTTGCGAACAACAAGAACTTTGGCATGTCGTCGTCCTCACTGACATTTATTATTCCAAATCGAAACTACCGATAGCCAAACAAGATCAACTCACTATTTAATAGCCATTAGCCTTTATCCAACTAGCCGATGGCATTCAGCCCTTTCGCAACTTGGCATTTTGTTCTTCATAGGCACGACTGAATTCGCGCCCGAACAAATCCTCGAAATCATCTTCGGCCTCCCTGGAAATGCTCGCATAGAGTTCCGTGAACAACTCCCAGTATTGCGCTTGACGTCTACCGGGCAGCAAAGCGCCAATAGCCGAAGGTTGACTTAAACGCGCTTCCAATACCGCTGGCTGAAAACGCTGGAGCAGGTGTTTGATCGAGGCTTGTACGCCCGCCATGACGGCCAGTTGATGCGCTTTGAGGTCGTCGAAGCTTTCCTTGATCGCCTGGTCGGCCGGCATGAAGGCCTGGTTGCCGGAACGCAGCAATAACAGCAGCGCCTCATCGACATTGGGGGCGAATTTGAGGGGGTTGTTCTCCACCGGGCGGATCATGGTCTGGGCCATGCGGAACTCACCCTTGAGGCTGGCACGGGCGCGCAGCACCTCGATCAACCCCTCGACCATATGCCGGTAGCTGCGGCCAATGGCTTCCATTTGCGCGCGGGTTTCGCCTCTGTCGATACGCAAGTGCTCGAGCCCCGCGCCCCTGAGAAAGGCTTCCAGCGCCTCCACATCGTCGCCCCCGATTGCAGGTGCCAGAGGCGCAACCGCGGCCCGTTGCACGGCCGGGTCGGGTGCGCTGCCGGCAATATTCTCCGATACCGCTGGCAATGGTTGCGGCTGGGCTTGCGCAGGGGGCGGCGCCACCGGCGCCGGGTCCGCACCCAGCTCGGCGAAGGGGTCCCAATCCGCCGGAATCGCCGGTGCCGCGCCGGTTTCGCTGGCCTGGGGGGCGCTGGCGCGTTGTGGCTCGGGCGGGCGGAAATCATGGCGTTCGGGCGGCACGTGGTCGGCCAGGGCCGGAGGGGGGACGGCCGGGGACGCGAGAAAATCGAACAGGTCGGGCTTGGTATCCAGGGGCGAACCGCCCGCGTGGATCTGCACCCTGCTGGGGGGCGCCGCGGCTGCGCCGGGAATCTCGCCCGGCGCCTGGCGCTTGATCAGCGCATCGAAGCCGGTAAAGGGATCGCTCATCCCGGGTGCGCCGTGGACGATCTGTGGAGCGCCGTTGATCTGCACCAGGATGTCGTACTCGCCGACGCGCAGCAGTTCGCCGTCGCGCAAGGGTTCGCTGTTGCCGCGGTGCATGCGCACGCCGGCATTCACCAGCTGTACGCCATTGGTGCTGGTGTCGGTCAGGTAGTAGGTGCCGTCACGCAGTTGAATGACGCAATGCTGGCCGGATACCAGGCGCTCCGGGTCTGGAAGTACCCAGTCGTTCTCGGGGTTGCGACCGATTTTCAGCTCACCGCGATCAAGCTCGAACTCCGCGCGTTGGCCGGGAGTCAGCTTGTGATAACTGGTGATTGTCAAACGCAGCGGCATTAGAACTCCTTGTACGGTATTGCTCAATAACAACAGCTCGGGCATGCCAGCGAGTGCAAAGCGAGTATAGCCCCCTAAAAGATTTCCGTGCCGTCAAAGTTCCTGCGCTTATATTCGCTTTTTTCAAATAAGCCCTATAACAAAAGAAACTAAAAAAAACACCGCCGACCGCCTATCTTCAAACATCACAGGGTTATCCCACTGGTCGGAGAGTTTCTTGACAACAATTGAACTGGGCTAAAACTTCAGTTCAATTATTGAATCCAGATATGACCCAAAAGTGGTCTGGACAGAACACTCATCCGCAGGAAAGGGATTTAGTCGTGCGCTCACCCTGAGCGGGCGCCGATGGCCGGGCCGATATGGAGATCACGTCCGTGATGGATGTACAGCGTTTGTTGGAAACCATTTCCCCTGACTCCCCCTGTGGCGGCGACCTCGAGTACGACGCCGCCTTTCTCGAGCTTGAACGCGCGGCGCAAGGCCAGCCCGAACGGCAGATGGGCGATGCCGTGTTACCCGCCACGCCGCCGGAATGGCGCCAGGTCCGCGACCTCTGCGTCGAGCTGTTCACGCGCAGCAAAGACCTGCGCATCGCCAACTACTTCCTGCAAAGCGCCATTGCCCTGCAAGGCTTGCCCGGCCTGGTGCTGGGGTTGCAGCTGATCCAGCAGCTGCTCGCGCAGTATTGGGACGACCTGCATCCCAGGCTGGATGCAGAGGATGGCAATGACCCCACTTTCCGGATCAACGCCCTCGCCGGCCTCAACGCCGAGCCAGTCATTCGCCTGCTCTGGGGCATGCCGCTGATCAGCTCGCGGGCATTTGGCAACGTCGGCCTGCGGGCCGCGCTGAATGCCGCCGGCTTGCAGCGCTTCGCCAGTGAAAGCCTCAGTTCGGAACAGCTCGGCGCGGCCTTTCAGGACTGCGCGGGCGAACAGCTCGAGGCCTGCCGCGCCGCCCTGAACGATGCCCATGGCACGCTGTTGACCATAGAACGCGAGGTCAACGAACGAGTCGGCTCCACGCGCGGCGCGGACCTGGGCACGATCAAGCAACTGCTTCGGCATGCCGTGCAAATCATCGCCGAGCACGCCCCGCAAGCGGGCGTTTCCAGCGCTGTCGCGCAGGCCGGCGAGCCTGCCGATGCAGCCATGTCCACGGCCCCCAGCGCCGCCGCGCCGCGCATCGCGGGCGAGATCGGCAGTCGTGACGATGTGCTGCGCAGCCTCGACCGCATCCTCGGTTACTACGTCAGGCACGAGCCCTCAAGCCCGGTGCCAGTGCTCTTGAGCCGCGCCAAGAGCCTGGTCAGCGCGGATTTCGCCACCATCGTGAGCAACCTGATTCCAGACGGTTTTTCCCAGTTCGAAAAATTGCGCGGGCCTGAAGGTGAACAGTCCGAGTGAACACGCTTAATCGACGCCCATCCAACACAGCCGCCTAGGCAGCGCAGGAGGAAAAATGGCTAACACCAGCAGCCAGAAATTCATCGCCCGTAACCGTGCTCCCCGGGTGCAGATCGAGTACGACGTAGAGCTTTACGGTGCGGAGAAGAAGGTGCAATTGCCCTTCGTCATGGGGGTGATGGCCGACCTTGTCGGCAAGCCCGCCGAGCCGCTGCCGGCGGTGGCCGACCGCAAGTTCCTGGAGATCGATGTCGACAACTTCGACTCGCGGCTCAAGGCGATGAAACCGCGGGTGGCGTTCAACGTGCCCAATGCCCTGACCGGGGAAGGCAACCTGAGCCTGGACATCACATTCGAGAGCATGGACGACTTCAGCCCCGCCGCGGTGGCGCGCAAGGTCGATGCCCTCAACCAACTGCTTGAGGCCCGCACCCAGCTGGCCAATCTGCTGACCTACATGGACGGCAAGACCGGCGCCGAGGACATGATCATGAAGGCGATCAAGGACCCGGCGCTGTTGCAGGCATTGGCCAGTGCGCCGAAACCGACCGAACCCGAGCCGCAAGCCTGACAGAGGACGCAGACCATGGCCGAATTGATGAAAGACCCGCAGGCCCAGGCAGACGCCGCGATCGAACAACCGAGCGACTTCGCCGCCCTGCTCCTGCAAGAGTTCAAACCCAAGACCGAGCACGCCCGCGAGGCGGTGGAAAGCGCCGTGCGCACCCTGGCCGAGCAGGCCCTGAGCAAGACCGAGCTGATCTCCAACGACGCGATCAAATCCATCGAATCGATCATCGCCGCGATCGATGCCAAGCTCACCGCGCAGGTCAACCTGATCATGCATCACGCCGATTTCCAGCAACTGGAAAGCGCCTGGCGCGGCCTGAACTACCTGGTCAACAACACGGAAACCGACGAGCAGCTGAAGATCCGCGTGATGAGCATCGCCAAGGGCGACCTGCACAAGACCCTGAAGAAGTTCAAGGGCACCGCCTGGGACCAGAGCCCGATCTTCAAGAAAATGTATGAAGAGGAATACGGCCAGTTCGGTGGCGAGCCGTTCGGCTGCCTGGTGGGCGATTACTACTTCGACCAGTCGTCGCCGGACGTCGAGCTGCTCGGCGAGCTGGCCAAGGTCTGCGCGGCGATGCATGCGCCTTTCATCAGCGCGGCCTCACCGACGGTGATGGGCATGGGCTCCTGGCAGGAGCTGTCCAACCCGCGCGACCTGACCAAGATCTTCACCACGCCGGAATACGCTGCCTGGCGTTCGCTGCGCGATTCCGAGGACTCGCGTTACATCGGCCTGACCATGCCGCGTTTCCTCGCCCGCCTGCCCTACGGCGCCAAGACCGACCCGGTGGATGCCTTCGCCTTCGAAGAGGAAACCAACGGCGCCGACAGTTCCAAGTACACCTGGGCCAACTCGGCCTATGCCATGGCGGTGAACATCAACCGCTCGTTCAAGCTCTATGGCTGGTGCTCGCGGATTCGCGGCGTGGAGTCCGGCGGCGAGGTGCCGAACCTGCCGACGCACACCTTCCCGACCGATGACGGTGGCGTGGACATGAAGTGCCCGACCGAAATCGCCATCGCCGACCGGCGCGAGGCGGAGCTGGCGAAGAACGGTTTCATGCCGCTGCTGCACAAGAAGAACACCGACCTCGCCGCCTTCATCGGCGCGCAATCGCTGCAGAAGCCGGCCGAGTATGACGACCCCGACGCCACCGCCAACGCCAACCTGGCGGCACGCCTGCCCTACCTGTTCGCCACCTGCCGCTTCGCCCATTACCTGAAATGCATCGTTCGCGACAAGATCGGCTCGTTCAAGGAAAAGGACGACATGCAGCGCTGGCTGCAGAACTGGATTCTCAATTACGTGGACGGCGACCCGGCCCACTCCACCGAAACCACCAAGGCGCAGCACCCCCTGGCCGCGGCGGAGGTGGTGGTCGAAGAGGTCGAGGGCAATCCCGGTTACTACAGCTCGAAGTTCTACCTGCGCCCGCACTACCAACTCGAAGGGCTCACGGTATCGCTGCGGCTGGTATCCAAGCTTCCATCCGCCAAGGCGGTTTGATCCATCCCCGGTGGCACTCGCCGTGGTGGCGGGTGCACTGCAACACAGCGTGGCCAATCGCTGGAGCACAGTGGTGTAGACCACTCAAGGAGGCATGATGGCTGTTGATATGTTTATCAAGATCGGCGACGTCAAGGGCGAGTCCCAGGACAAGAACCACAAGGAGGAGATCGACGTGCTTTCCTGGAGCTGGGCCATGGCCCAGTCCGGCAACATGCATGTGGGCGGTGGCGGCGGTGCCGGCAAGGTCAATATCCACGACCTGACGTTGACCAAGTGGGTGGACAAATCCTCCCCCAACCTGATGATGGCCTGCTCCAGCGGCAAGCATTACGACGAGGCCAAGCTGACGGTGCGCAAGGCCGGCGGCGACGATCCGGTCGAGTACCTGACCATCACCCTCAAGGAGGTCCTGGTGTCCTCGATCGGCACTGGCGGCAGCGGCGGCGCGGATCGCCTGACCGAAAACATCGCGCTGAATTTCGGCCAGGTGCTGGTCGACTACCAACCGCAGAAGCAGGACGGTTCCAAGGACGGCGGCCCGGTCAAGTACGGCTGGAATATCCGCCAAAACGTCAAGGTGTGACGCCAGCCACCCTGCAGCCCTGCCGCAGGGTGCTCGGCTTTGTACCAGGGGCCACGGCGCAACAGGAGGTTCGATGATGGCCAGACCCGCGTTCATCAATCTGTGGAACAACTACCCGACGGAAAGCCAGCCTTGCGATGGCGGTTGGGAAAATCAATGCGCGATCCGCATGAGCATTACGCTCAACGCCGAGAGAAGCATCCTCGTGGATGGCCACACCTATTCGGAGCCGCGCTGCAGCCACGGCCACGCCCGCGGCGCCGAGTCGCTGGCGAACTGGCTGTGGCGCCAGCATCTGGGCCGGCCGAGCATCTTTACCGACGCGGCCAAGGCCAAGCTGCAGCTCAATGAGAAGAACGGGATCATTTTTTTCAAGGATTGCTTTACCCGCAGTGGCGAGAGTCGTGCGGCCGGCGACCATATCGATCTGTGGAGCCGTGGTTTCACCAAGACCTACGACGACCCGGCCAACCACTCCGCCCAGGTGTGGTTCTGGGAGCTGTCATGAGTCAGCGCCGGTTTCGCCTTATCGTCGCGGGTTTGGCGGGTTTGATTTTGCCCGCCTGCGCGCAGAACCCGGCCGATAGCGCCACCCAGGCGCGCTTCCTGGCCCGGGATCTGCTGCTGGAGGAGCGCAATGGCAACTGTCGCGTGCTGGTCCCGCAGCAGCCCGGCATCGACCTGAGCCTGAAATGGCCTTGCCAGTTCCACCGTGACCCCAGCGGCATGCTGCGCACCAAGCAGGTGGGTACACGCCAGGTGATATTGGTGGAAAGCAGCGAGCAGCTGCCCTCGCCCAGTCGGGATTGCCGCACCGAGATCCAGGCGATACGCAGTACCGGGCAGGGTCTGGAAGCCTCGTCGGCGGTGAGCCGGGTAACGGCCTGCCCGCCCTTCCAGTGGGATGAGAAAGTGTTTATCGGCTTGTTCGAACCCGACGTTTGAGCGCACGCCAGGGCTCGGCTCGAAGCCTGCGAACAAGGAGATGGCGATGAACGCCGAGCAGCCGATGCGTGCAGGTCAGTTGGGCGGCGCCCTGCGGGCCCTGCGGGATCAACTGCGCAGCCTCGGCTGCGCCGACAGGGATAACTGAAGATGGCCGAGCTGACCCTGCAAGAACGCCTGCAACCCTCGTTGCTCGATCGCCTGACCGACGATGATCCGCACAACCCGAAAGAAGCCGCCGAGCGCCGCGTCATGTCGCTGACCCAGCTCAAAGCGTGCGTGCTGCGCGATCTGGCCTGGCTGTTCAACACCTGCGTGCTGTTCGATCCGGAGCAGGCCGCGCAGATGCCGGCGGGCAACTCGGTGCTGAATTTCGGCCTGCCGCCCCTGGCCGGACATACCGCCTCGAGTATCGATGTACAGGCCATCGAAGCCTTGTTCAGCGACACCATCGCCACCTTTGAGCCGCGCATCCTCAAAGGCTCGTTGAAGGTTCGCGCGCAACTGGACGGCAATGACATGAGTCACAACGCCCTGAGCTTCGAGATCGAGGGCGATCTGTGGGCCGAGCCGGTACCCCTGCGCTTGCTGCTCAGCACCGCCCTCGACCTGGAAACCGGGCACGTCAAGGTGACGCCGGCCGAACCCGTCAGGAGACGCCAATGAACCCGCGCATGCTCGAGTATTACAACCAGGAGCTGCAGCATATCCGCGAGAGCGCCGCCGAGTTCGCCCAGGAGTTCCCCAAGATCGCCAGCCGCCTGACCCTGTCCGGCATCGAATGCGCCGATCCCTATGTCGAGCGCCTGCTGGAGGGCTTCGCCTACCTGAGCGCGCGGGTCCACCTGAAGCTGGACGCCGAATACCCGACCTTCACCCACAATCTGCTGGAGATCGCCTACCCCCACTACCTGGCGCCAACGCCTTCGGTGGTGGTGGTCCAGCTGGTCGCCGACCCCAACGAGGGCTCACTGACCAGCGGCTTCACGGTCGAACGCCACGCCGCCCTGCGCGGCCAGCTGGGCCTTGGCGAGCAGACCGCCTGCGAGTACCGCAGCGCCCATGCGGTGACGCTGTGGCCGTTGCAGGTCGGCCATGCCGAATACTTCGGCAACCCGGCAGCGACCCTCGGCCGCCTTGCCGCCAGCGAACCCAGGGCCAAGGCCGGGCTGCGCCTGCGCTTGCGCTGCGGTGCCGGGTTGCCGTTCAACGCCCTGGCGCTGGACAGCCTGCCGCTCTACCTCAATGGCGCCGACGAGCAACCTTTTCGTCTGTACGAGCAGTTGCTCGGCAATGCCTGTGCCGTGTTTATCAAGAGCGTCGACGGCGACTGGGCCGAGCGCTTGCCTGTGGAGAGCCTCAAACCCCGCGGCTTCGACGATCAGGATGCAGTGCTGCCGGTGGTGCCCCGGGCCTTCCAGGGGTATCGCCTGCTGCAGGAATATTTCGCCCTGCCCAATCGCTTTTTGTTCGTCGACTTCACCGGGCTGAGCACCGGTGTGCGGCGCTGCGGCAGCCAGGAACTGGAGTTGGTGGTGCTGTTCGATCGTCTCGACAGCACCCTGGAAGGCACGGTGTCGGCGGCCCAGTTCGTGCCCTTCTGTACGCCGGCGGTGAACCTGTTTCCACGCCGCGCCGATCGCATTCACCTGAGCGAGCGGGTGCATGAGCACCAGGTGATCGCCGACCGCACCCGGCCGCTGGATTTCGAGATCCATTCCCTGACCCAGGTCACCGGCCATGGCAGCGGCCCCGAGCAGCCGTTCCAGCCGTTCTATGCGATCCGCGACCCGCTGCGTTATGGCCGCGAGCAGGCCTACTACATCGTCCGCCGCGAGCCGCGTCGCCTGTCCAGCCAGCAACGGCGACGCGGGCCCCGCTCGACCTATATCGGCAGCGAAACCTTCGTCTCGCTGGTGGATGTCAACCAGGCGCCCTATCGCCACGACTTGCGCCAGCTCGGCCTCAGCACCCTGTGCACCAACCGCGACCTGCCGTTGCTGATGCCGGTGGGTACCGGCAAAAGCGATTTCACTCTGGAAGACAGCGCCCCGGTGCTGGCCGTGCGTTGCCTGGCCGGGCCAAGCCGGCCGCGGCCGAGCCGCGCGCACGATGCCAGCGCCTGGCGGCTGATCAGCCAGCTGTCGCTGAACTACCTGTCGCTGAGCGAACAGGGCCAGGGTGCCGCGGCGCTGCGCGAATTGCTGCGCCTGTACGGCGACCCCGGCGATTCGGCGCTGCAGTTGCAAATCGAAGGCCTGCGCCAGGTGCGCAGCACGCCCTGCACCCGCCGGTTGCCGATGCCGGGGCCGATCGTGTTTGGCCGTGGCCTGGAGATCAGCCTGGAGTTCGACGAAAACGCCTTCCGCGGCACCGGCGTGTACCTGCTGGGCGCGGTGTTCGAGCGCTTCCTGGCCCGTTACGTGTCGATCAACAGCTTCACCGAAACCGTGCTGCGCACCACCGAGCGCGGCGAAATCATGCGATGGCAGGCGCACCCCGGATGTCGACCGAACCTCTGAAACCGCTGCAAAGCATCGATCGGATGGCCGACGAGCCCTGGGCCTACGACTTCTTCCAGGCGCTGCGGCGCATCGAGTGCGAGGCCAGCGACCGGCCGCGCATCGGCCATTCCCTGCGCTTGCACGACGACCCGCTGCGCCTGGGGCAGAAACCCGACTGCGGCTTCGCCCCCTCGACCCTGGCCAGCATCGAGACCGACCCCGAGGGCGCCGCGCCGCGCATCGAACAGTTCTTTTTCGGCCTGACCGGGCCCAACGGCCCGCTGCCGCTGCACCTGACCGAATACGCCCGCGATCGCCAGCGCAACAGCGGCGACGCCAGCTTCACGCGCTTTCTCGACGTGTTCAATCACCGCTTGTTGTGCCTGTTCTACCGCGCCTGGGCCGAGGCACGGCCGACCGTCAGCCATGACCGCCCCGACCACGACTACTGGTCGATGCGCCTGGCCGCGCTGTCCGGGCGGGGCATGACCAGCCTGCTCGGCCAGGGCCCGATCGCCGACTCGGCGCGCTACCACTTCACCGGCCACCTGGCGGCACAAACCCGCTACCCGGACGGCTTGCGCGCGATCCTGGAAGACTATTTCGGCGTGCCGGTGAGCATCGAGGAATACGTCGGCCAGTGGCTGGAGTTGCCGCAACGCAGCCAACTGGGCGTGGCGCTGTGCTCGCTCGGCAGCGACCTGAGCCTGGGCACCCACGTCTGGGATCGCCAGCATAAATTCCGCATCCGCCTGGGGCCCTTGAGCCTTGCGCAATACCAACGCCTGCTGCCTGGCCAGGAAAGCTTCGGCGAACTGGCCGCCTGGGTCGCCGAGTACCAGGGCGAGGAGCTGGACTGGGAAGTCAATCTGCTGCTGCAGCGCGCGCAAGTTCCGCGCATCGATCTCGACGGCCAGACCCGCCTGGGCTTCGACACCTGGCTCGGCAGCCCGCCGACGGATGCCGACGACCTGCTGCTGGTCCGCGAATACGCCAGCCATACCACCCCCTCAAGGAGCAGCGATCATGAGTGAGATCAGCCGCGTCGCGCTGTTCGGCAAGTTGAACAGCCCGGCCTACAAGGCCATCGAAGCCGCCACCGTGTTCTGCAAGCTGCGCGGCAACCCCTATGTGGAACTGGTGCATTGGCTGCATCAGCTCCTGCAATTGCAGGACAGCGACCTGCACCGCCTGGTCCGCCAGTTCAATCTCGACCCGGCGCGCCTGTCCAGGGATATCACCGACGCCCTGGACCGCCTGCCGCGCGGCTCGACCTCGATCACCGACCTGTCCGTGCAGGTCGAGGAAGCTGTGGAGCGCGGCTGGGTCTATGGCAGTTTGCTGTTCGGCGAGAGCCAGGTACGCAGCGCCCACCTGATCGTCGGCATGCTCAAGACACCGAGCCTGCGCCACGCCCTCTCGGCCCTCTCCCGCGAGTTCGACAAGATCAAGGTCGAGCACCTGATCGAGCGTTTCGACGAGTACCTCGGCGACTCGCCGGAAAACGGCCTGGCCGCCAGCGACGGTTTCAACGCTGGCGCCACGCCGGGCGAAGCCAGCGGCGCCATGGCGCCCAGCGCGCTGGGCAAGCAGGAGGCGCTCAAGCGCTTTACTGTGGACCTCACCGAGCAGGCCCGCAGCGGCAAGCTCGACCCCATAGTCGGGCGCGACGAGGAGATTCGCCAACTGGTCGACATCCTCATGCGCCGCCGGCAGAACAACCCCATCCTCACCGGCGAAGCCGGGGTCGGCAAGACCGCGGTGGTCGAGGGCTTCGCCCTGCGTATCGTCGCCGGCGACGTGCCGCCGAGCCTCAGGGACGTCGAACTGCGCACCCTGGACGTCGGCCTGTTGCAGGCCGGCGCGAGCATGAAGGGCGAGTTCGAACAGCGCCTGCGCCAGGTCATCGAGGATGTGCAGGCCTCGCCCAAGCCGATCATCCTGTTTATCGACGAGGCCCATACCCTGGTCGGCGCCGGCGGCGCGGCCGGTACCGGCGATGCCGCCAACCTGCTCAAGCCGGCCTTGGCCCGCGGCACCCTGCGCACCGTGGCGGCAACCACCTGGGCCGAATACAAAAAGCACATCGAGAAGGACCCGGCCCTGACCCGGCGCTTCCAGGTGGTGCAGGTCGACGAGCCGTCCGAGGCCAAGGCGATCCTGATGATGCGTGGCGTCGCCTCGACCATGGAGCAGCACCACAAGGTGCAGATCCTCGACGAGGCGCTGGAGGCCTCGGTCAAGCTGTCGCACCGTTATATTCCGGCCCGGCAGTTGCCGGACAAATCGGTGAGCCTGCTCGACACCGCCTGCGCGCGAGTCGCCATCAGCCTGCATGCGGTACCGGCCGAGGTGGACGACAGCCGCCGCCGCATCGAGGCGCTGAGCACCGAGCAGGCGATCATCGGCCGTGAGCAGGCCATTGGCATCGCCATCGGTACTCGCCAGCAGGAGGTCGAGGCAGCCCTCGGCGAGGAACGCCAACGCCTGGCGACCCTGGAGGCTCGCTGGAGCGAAGAGAAAGCCCTGGTCGATGAATTGCTGGCGACCCGCGCCACCCTGCGCGCCGCCGCCGAACCGCTGGACGACACCAGCGGCGAGGCCGGTGCGCCATCGCCGCGCCTGGATGAAGCCGAACGCACGGCATTGCGCGACAAGCTCGGCGAGCTGCAGAGCCGCCTCGCCACCTTGCAGGGCGAAAGCCCGTTGATTCTGCCCACCGTGGATTACCAGGCAGTGGCCGCGGTGGTCGCCGACTGGACCGGCATCCCGGTCGGACGCATGGCGCGCAACGAAATCGACACCGTGCTCAGGCTCGACGAGCACATGAAAAAACGCATCATCGGCCAGGACCATGCCCTGGCGATGATCGCCAAGCGCATCCAGACCTCGCGCGCCGGGCTGGACAACCCAAGCAAACCGATTGGCGTGTTCCTCCTCGCCGGCACCTCGGGCGTGGGCAAGACCGAGACCGCCCTGGCCCTGGCCGAGGCGCTGTACGGCGGCGAGCAGAACATCATCACCATCAACATGAGCGAGTTCCAGGAGGCGCACACCGTCTCCACCCTCAAGGGCGCCCCGCCCGGCTATGTCGGTTACGGCGAAGGCGGCGTGCTGACCGAGGCGGTGCGGCGCAAACCCTACAGCGTGGTGTTGCTGGACGAGGTGGAAAAAGCCCACCCGGACGTGCACGAGATCTTCTTCCAGGTGTTCGACAAGGGGGTGATGGAGGACGGCGAAGGCCGCCTGATCGATTTCAAGAACTGCCTGATCCTGCTCACCACCAATGCCGGCACCGAGATGATCGCCAGCCTGTGCCGCGACCCGCGACGGCTGCCCGATCCCGATGCCATCGCCAAGGCGCTGCGCGAGCCGTTGCTCCAGGTATTCCCGCCGGCCCTGCTCGGGCGCCTGGTGACCGTCCCCTACTACCCGCTGAGCGACGAGATGCTCAAGGCCATCACCCGCCTGCAACTGGAGCGGATCAAGCAACGCGTGGAAAGCGGACACAAGGTGCCCTTCGCCTACGACGACAGCGTGGTCGACCTGATCGTCTCGCGCTGCACCGAGATCGAGAGCGGCGGACGGATGATCGACGCCATCCTGACCAATACCCTGTTGCCGGACATGAGCCGGGAGTTTCTCACCCGCATGCTCGAGGGCAAGCCGCTGGCTGGCGTGCGCATCAGCCAGCGTGACAATGCGCTGCATTACGCATTCGACCCGCATGTTTTCGAGACGGCCGACTGACGCCCGAACGCGAGCCAGAGGAAGCCGTTTATGGCAATCACGCAAAGCAATCGCCTGGTGCAGGTCGACAGCCCCCTCGGCGGCGAGGTCCTGCTGTTGCAGAGCATGGAAGGCAGCGAGGAGCTGGGGCGATTGTTCCATTACGAACTGGACCTCACGTCCGAAGACCGGGCGATCAAGTTCGACCAGTTGCTGGGTAAGCCGATGGGCCTGACCCTGGAGCTGCACGGCGGCGGCAAACGCTATTTCCACGGGATTGCCTGCGGCTGCCGGCAACTGACCGGCCACGGCCAGTTCGCCGGTTATCGGGTCAGCCTGCGGCCCTGGTTCTGGCTGCTCACGCGCACCTCGGACTGCCGGATTTTCCAGAACAAGACGGTGCCGGACATCATCAAGCAGGTATTCCGCGACCTCGGTTTCTCCGATTTCGAAGACAACCTGAGCGGCAGTTACCGTGAGTGGGAATACTGCGTGCAATACCGCGAAACCAGCTTCGACTTCATCAGCCGGCTGATGGAACAGGAAGGCATCTACTACTACTTCCGCCATGAGAAAGCGCGGCATGTCCTGGTGCTGGCCGACGCCTACGGCGCTCACTCGACGGTGGCAGACTACGCTTCGGTGCCCTTCTACCCGCCCGATCAACAGATGCGCGAGCGCGACCACTTCTACGACTGGCAACTGGCGCGGGAAGTCCAGCCGGGCTCGCTGGCGTTGAACGACTACGACTTCCAGCGCCCCGGCGCCAGCCTCGAAGTGCGCTCCAGCGTGTCGCGCAGCCACAGCAACGGCGACCATCCGCTCTACGACTACCCGGGCGAATACGTACAGAGCAAGGATGGCGAGCATTACGCACGCACCCGTATCCAGGCCATTCACAGCCAGTTCGAGCGCGTGCAGTTGCGCGGTCGTGCGCGTGGCCTGGGCTGCGGGCATCTGTTCAAGCTGACCGGCTATGACCGCGCCGACCAGAATCGCGAATACCTGGTGGTGGTCGCCCGCTATCAGATCCGCCAGGAGCTTTATGAAAGCGGGCAGCTGGACCTGGCCGAGCAGTTCATCAGCGAACTGGACTGCATGGATGCCGGCCAGGCTTTCCGCCCCCTGCCCCTGACGCCCCTGCCCATTGTCCGCGGGCCGCAGACCGCCAGGGTGGTGGGCCCCGCCGGCGAGGAGATCTGGACCGACCAGTATGGCCGGGTCAAGGTGCATTTCTATTGGGATCGCCACGACCAATCCAACGAAAACAGCTCCTGCTGGATGCGCGTGTCGCAGGCCTGGGCCGGCAAGAACTGGGGGTCGGTGCAGATCCCGCGGATCGGCCAGGAAGTGATCGTCAGTTTCCTCGAAGGCGACCCGGATCGCCCGATCATCACCGGCCGCGTCTATAACGCCGAACAGACCGTGCCCTACGAACTGCCGGCCAATGCCACCCAGAGCGGGGTGAAAAGCCGCTCGAGCAAGGAGGGCTCGCCAGCCAACTTCAATGAAATCCGCATGGAGGACAAAAAGGGCGCGGAGCAGTTGTTCATCCACGCCGAGAAAAACCAGGACATCGAGGTCGAGAACGACGAAACCCACTGGGTCGGCCACGACCGCAGCAAGACCATCGACCACGACGAAACCGTGCACGTCAAACACGACCGCACCGAAACCGTCGATAACAACGAAACCATCACCATCGGCGTGGATCGCAAGGAAAAGGTCGGCAATAACGAGACCATCTCCATCGGGGTGAACCGTACCGAGGATGTCGGCAGCGACGAGAAAATCACCATCGGCGCCAACCGCACCGAGAAGGTGGGCAACAACGAGACCATCACCATAGGCGCGGACCGCACGGAAAAGGTCGGTGCCAACGAAACCATCAGCATCGTCAGCAACCGCACCGAGGACGTGGGCGGCAACGAGACCATCGACATCACCGGCAACCGCAACGAAACGGTCAAGGGCAACGAAGGTATCGAGATCAACGGCAACCAGAGCACCCGGATCGGCAAGAACGAATCCCGCGACGTTAACCAGAACCGCACCACCAACATCCAGCAGAACGACAGCCTGGACGTCGGCAAGAACTTCTCCCTCACCGCCAGCGACTCCATCACCCTGACCACGGGCGCGGCCAGCATCACCATGAAGAAGGACGGCACCATCATGATTCGCGGCAAGGACATCACCATCGACGGCTCCGGCGCCATCAACATCAAGGCCAACAGGAACGTTGTGGTCAAAGGCCAGAAGATCCTGCAGAACTAGCACAGTGGAGGTGTGTATATGACGATTCAGCACCCGCTACCCATACAGGCCCGCATCGACGCGGTCGTCATCGGCACCCTGCTCGAGCTGCCGCACGCCAGCGCGCCCAGGGTCGTTTACCCGGGTTGCCCGGATGCCAGCGGCGTCGTTGCCCGCTGCACCGCGCTGCTGGGGCCTGCGGATATCGGCGGCCAGGTCGCGCTGATGTTCGAAGGCGGCGATCCGGCTTGCCCCTTGGTGCTCGGCCGCCTGCTCGGCGCGGACGCCCCGCCCGAGCCAGTCGCCAGCGTGCGGCTGGACGAGCATTGCCTGGAGCTGAGCGCCGAACGCGAGATCGTGCTGCGTTGCGGCAAGGCCAGCATCACCCTGACCCGCGCGGGCAAAGTGATCATCCAGGGCGCCTACCTGTCCAGCCGCTCCAGCGGGGTCAACCGCATCAAGGGCGGTTCGGTGCAGATCAACTAGACAGGTATCCGGCCTATGGAACTGCTCAACGCCAGCAAACTGCTTGCCGCCTATACCCAGGGCCTGGCGCCCGATGGCCGCGAGTCCCTGGTGGTGGTGGCCAAAGGCACGTTCAACCTGCCGCTGGACGGCCGCGCGGCCACCCTCGCCGACACCCAGCAACCGCTGCTGATGGCCGACACCTTCCTCGGCGAGCCCGGCCTCAGCGCCCCGCTGCAGGAAATGGACTTCGCCCCGGTCAAGCCATGCTGCGATGTCCTGGTCCGCGGCAAGGCCTACGCCCCAGGCGGGCGCCCCGTGACGCAGTTGACCGCAGGCATTCGCGTCGGGCGGATGAGCAAGGCTTTTTCCGTCCTCGGTCCACGGCAATGGCAAGCGGGGCTTCTGGGCGTTGCTCCCGGCTTGCCACAGCCGTTTACCGAGCAGGACATCTCCTATGCCCGGGCGTTTGGCGGCAACCATCCGATCGCCAACGACCCCCAATTGCGCCACTGCTACCTGGACAATCCGGTCGGTTGCGGCTGGTACCCGCGCAGCGCCGACAGTGCCGACATCGTTGGCATGCCAATGCCGAGCACCGAGGAGTTGGGCAAACCGATCGACAGTCCCTCTGGCAGCTTCCGCCCCATGGCCCTCGGCCCCATCGGCCGTGGCTGGCCACAACGCGCCCGCTTCGCCGGCACCTACGACGAGGCCTGGCTGGCCGACTGCTTTCCCTTTCTGCCGGCGGATTTCGACAACCGCTACTTTCAGGCGGCCCCTGAGGATCAGCAGACCCACTACCTGCGCGGTGGCGAGGATGTGCTGCTGCTCAACCTCACGTCCCAGGAGCGCGCGGGCTTTCGCATTCCCGAAATGCAGGTGCCGGTGACCTTCTTTCTGAAAAAAGGCGGCCATGAGACTGTGCAGGCGGTGATCGACACGCTGCTGATCGACACTGACGCGCTCCAGGTGCAGCTGACCTGGCGTGTCTCCCGTCCGCTACGACGCAACCTGTTCGAGATCACTCAGGTGCTGGTCGGCACGATGTCCACAGGCTGGTGGCGCGCCCGCGAACTGGGCAAGGATTACTACCCGTCGCTGTCGGCGCTGGTGAAAGCCAAGCGCGCGCCCGAGGAGACGCCCTGATGGCCGCGCTCTGCATCATCGGCTCCGGCATGGTCAGCGCCGTAGGCCTTAGCGCCCCCGCGAGCTGCGCGGCGATCCGTTGCGCTATCGATAACTTCCAGGAGACCCGTTTCATTGACCAAGGTGGCGAATGGCTGATCGCTGCCAGCGTGCCCCTGGAACAGCCCTGGCGTGGGCGCAGCAAGCTGATCAAGATGGCTGCACGGGCCATCGCCGAGGCACTACAGAGCACGCCGGGCGTCGACCCGGAGAAAACCCCGCTGCTGCTCGGGGTGGCGGAGGCCGACCGCCCCGGCCGTCTCGACGGCCTGGATCTTTGCCTGCTGCACGACATTGAGCGTGAATTGGGCGTGCGTTTTCATGGCAGCTCCAATGTCATCCCCCGTGGTCGAGTCAGCGGCGCGGTCGCCCTGCTCAATGCGCGCAAACTGATTTATGAGCAAGGCCATCGCCACGTGCTGATCGCCGGCGTCGACTCCTTCCTCAGCGGCCCGACCCTGGCCGCTTTCGAAGAGCGCGAACGCCTGCTCACCAGCCAGAACTCCAACGGTTTTATCCCCGGCGAAGGCGCCGCCGCTGTGCTGATCAATGCCCCGACCGCCAGCGAAACGCCGCAGCTGGCGTGCATCGGCCTGGGCTTCGGCGTGGAAAAGGCCACGGTGGAGGCCGAAGACATTCCGCTGCGCGCCGACGGCCTGACGCAAGCCGTGCGCGCGGCCCTGAGCGAAGCCGGCTGCGGGCTGGAGCAGATGGATTATCGGCTCACCGACATCTCCGGCGAGCAGTACTACTTCAAGGAAGCCTCCCTGGCCCTGAGCCGCACCCTGCGGGTGCGCAAGGAATTCTTCCACCTCTGGCACCCCGCCGACTGCATCGGCGAAACCGGCGCCGCCATCGGCCCGGCGATGCTCGCCGTGGCCCTGGCCGCCAGCCGCAAGGGCTACGGCGAAGGCCCGAATATCTTCTGCCACCTCGGCAACGACGCCGGGCAACGCGCCGCCGCGCTGCTCAGTTATCAGACTGTGAGGGCTACGTGATGGGCAACCAGGTTTTCGCCAACGACATGGAGATTTCCTGCAAGGCGGCCGATGGCAAGTCCGTCGCCTGCTTCCCGGACGTCTGCTTCACCCCGCCCCAGGCTCCGCCGACACCGACAGGGGTGCCCATCCCCTACCCCAATACCGGTATGGCCAAGGACACCACCAGGGGCAGTCGGACGGTGAAGATCACCCGTAAAGAGGTGATGCTGAAGAACAAGAGTTACTTCAAGACCAGCTATGGCGACGAAGCAGGCTGTGCCCCGAAGAAAGGGGTAGTCACTAGCAAAATCAAAGGCAAGGTCTACTTCACTTCCTGGTCCATGGATGTGAAGTTCGAAGGCGAGAACATAGTCAGAAACCTGGATATGACCACCCACAATCATGCGTCGTACCCTGGCAACACGCCCACCTGGCCGTATCTCGACGAGGTTGCCGGCGGTCCGCCCGGCAAGGGTTGCGAAGACGAGCGCAAGGAAGTCGAAGACAAATGCTCTGGCGATCATGACAAAGATTGCAAGAACGACGATTGCCAGCGCGCCAAGAAATGCATGCTGGTTCCTCATACCCCACGCTCGACCGAAAACCAACAGGGCTGTTGCGAAGGCGAGACGCCTCACCACTTGATCGAAGTTCATTGTTTTACCGAGGCCGGGGGGCGTACCTCGAAAAAACGCCTGGAGGAATTCAAGAGCTATGACGATACGCGTGCACCTTGTGTCTGTGTCACTGGCTCCCGCTACAAAGAGACACATGGTCAGATGCATGCCATTCAGAACACTGCCGAGAAGGGAGCCATGGATGCCGATGGCCCACGCTCTCAGATGGGGGGCAAGGACAATGCGTGGAACTATGGCGCAGCCAAGGAAAGCGCAGTATTTGCGCATCAAAAGACCTTCCCTGCTTCGGGTAAAGACGGCAAGCCCTGTAAAAAAGAATGCCTTGAAGCTCAAATGGACAATTATCACAAACAAGTCGGCGTCACCGATAACAAGACGCCGTTGCGTGCCGACAGGTCTCCCCTCAACGACGAACAAAAGGAATATGGCGCAGAACAGTTGATGGACCTCGATGGCTGAGAACCTCATGGAGTACTCATATGAATAACGGGGCAGTTACATTTTCGGAGTGCACCGTCATCAGGAAAGACTTGGTATTTATCACCGCCCAGATAACCGATTTGAATAATCAGGATATCGGCCATACCAAGGTTATCCGTTGGAAAAACGGTGCGTTTGCGCATTTCATGATCGATTGGACGGCTACCGCCATCACTGCCTTCGCTAGCCCACTGACACTGTTCTGCATGGGCCTGGATGGCGACATTCATGTATTCCAGGGTGGTGCCAAGACCCATGAGTCCGTCACTGGCCCAAGGGAAACTGGTCCACTGCGTGACATGCGGGTTATCGCGGGTAGCAATTACGTCGCGGGTATGCAGCGACAGGTCTATCGGCGTAGCAGTTCCGGTGATTGGCTACCGCTCAGCGCCCCAATTCTCAACAGAGGGGGTATCAAGGGATTCAACTCCATCGATGGATACTCGGCGAATGAAATCTATGCGGTGGGCTTGGATGGTGAAATATGGCTATTCAACGGCGCGCAATGGCAGCCCATAGACAGCCCGACCTCCGTTGCCCTGCAACGTGTTCACTGCGCGCCCAATGGCAAGACCTATATCGTTGGGCAAGCCGGTGTGGTTCTTGCCGGAAGGGAAGACCGATGGGAAGTCATCGATCTGGGCGACTTCAGCGATGACCTCTGGGGAGTGGAAAGCTTGAATGACGATGTGTTCGTTTCCTCCTCCAAAGCAGTCTTCAAGCTAGCGGATGAACGCCTCGAGCAAGCCGCTATTGGATCTGACGGAATAGGGTCGGCGTCTTTTTTGTCAGCAGGCGATGGCGTTCTTTGGTCGGTCGGCAATCGGCATCTGGCATTTACCTCGGACGGCAAGAACTGGACGCCGGTTGATTACAATGATCCCGCCTACTGAATCCATGTCGACTACGCGCAGTTCCCGCAGCCGCGCGGCGTCGACGGACACAGAATGGGCCTACCCGTCACCTGCGCTGGGCTCGAACGAGTCAGGGAGCGCGCGTCCTGCCTCCCGCCCATGCGCCACCCTGTCGGGCGTGCGCCGCGCGATGAGCGTCAGCCACTCTCGCCCCTGGACAACCAGCAGCGAAACCCGCGCCGACGGCGACCAGCGGCGCGCCCAGCGCAGGCCAGGCGATCACCCTGGATGCCCACCTGTCCAGCCGCTCCTGAGGGGCGAACCGCATCAGCGGCGGTTCGCTGCAGATCAACCGAGGCACCACACGCATGGAACTGCTCAACACCACTAAGCTGGTAGCCGGCTATACGACCTCCACCGACAAGGTCGGCCGCGAGTGGCTCGTGGTCGTGGCGAAGGGAACCTATGCCATTCCCGACCGTCCAGAGCGGGAACCGCAACTGCTGGAAGATCAGCGTCCCTTGGTGATGACGGACATCTTCACTGGCGAGCCCGGTTCATCGGCACCGCTGTACGAGAATGACTTCGCACCTGGCAAGCCCCGCTGTGACGTACTGCTCAATGGGAGTTGCCATGCCCCGCACGGGAAGCCGGCAACCGCCGTTACCGTCGCGATCAAGGCGGGCTCCCTCATCAAAGCATTCAAGGTGGTGGGGCCTCGCGCGTACGAGGCAGGGCTGCTATCAGCCTCGCCCGCCACACCTCAGCCGTTCACTACGTTGCCAATCAGCTACAACAACGCCTACGGGGGAGTCGACCGAACACATCAAGACCCAGCCAAGCACCGCTGGTACCCACTGAACCACGCTGGCGTCGGTTTTCACCCCAAGGCTACTGCGGCACAACTGCATGGCAAGCCGCTACCCAACACCGAGGAACTGGACAATCCTGTAACCCAGCCGCAAGGCGGCTATAGACCCATGGCATTCGGTCCGATCGGTCGCGCTTGGCAACAACGCATACGGTGGGCGGGTACCTACGATCAGAAGTGGCTGGATCATCAATTCCCGTTTCTACCGGCAGACTTTGACACCCGCTACTTCCAAAGCGCCCCGGAGGACCAGCAGATCGACTATCCCCACGGAGGTGAGGATGTGGCGCTGATGAACCTGACCCGTCAAGGCAGGACAGCGTTCAGGCTTCCGGCCGATCTTCGTCTACCTGTCCTGTTCCTCTCCCGGGAAGATCGGATCACCGAGGTTCCGGCCGTCGTCGATACCGTGCTGCTGGAGCCGGACGAAGGACGGCTGACCCTGGTGTGGCGGGCATCTATTCCGCTGCGACGCAACATCCATGAAGTATCGCAAGTCAAGCTCGGGACAAGCTGCCGGCAAATGATGCTTGATCGGGCCAGGGACGAACGCATGCGCGGGAAGCGCCGGTTCAAGTCACTGGCCGAAGTCGTCGAGTGGTCAAAAACAACGCGCCATCCGAACGACCTGGACGATGACTGATCATGCATAGGAATAACAACATATTCATAACGAGCAGCGGTATGGCCTGTCCTGTCGGCCTGAGTGCCGCCAGCGCCTGCGCGGCCAAACGCGCCGGCCTCTCAGCCTTGGAAAACCTGCCCTACCTCGACAACTCATGCGAACCCATCGTTGGCGCCATGGTGCCCGGCCTGGACTGGACGCTGCCACGCGCCTCTCGTTTGAATGAATTGCTGAGCCAGGCGCTGGCGGATCTGCTGCACGGGCCACCCGATATGCCCTGGGACCAGATACCGCTGCTCCTGTGCCTGGCCGAACCGGAACGCCCCGGAGGTGGGAGCCGCAACGCGGGCCTGGTTCAATCGATCGTGAACCACCTATACGACGCGTTCGGCGTTCACTTCCATCCCTCCAGTTCACGGGTGTTTCCAACGGGCCACACCGCGGGGTTCTTGGCCCTGCATGAAGCACGACGGTTGATTCAGCAGGAGCAGGTCCCCGCGTGCCTGGTCTGCGGAGTCGATTCTCTGCTCAACGCGACGACGCTCCAGTGGCTGGATGAGCATCACCGGTTGAAGACGCCAGCCAACCGGGACGGCGTGATTCCCGGCGAAGCCGCCGCCGCCGTGCTGGTCCAGGCAGAGCCCTGGGGCGATACCCACGCCGAGGTCATCGGGATCGGCTTCGGCCAGGAGCAAGCATCGATCCTTTCAGGCGAACCATTGCTCGGGCTTGGCCTCACCGCCGCCGCACGCTCTGCACTCGCCGAGGCAAAACTCGGCCTGCATGAGATCGATCTGCGCTTGTCGGATGTTGCCGGCGAGTTGTATGGGTTCAAGGAACTCCCTCTCATGGAGGGCCGGCTCATGCGGGTTGTCCGAAAACAGGCACAACCGCTGTGGCATTGGGCAGAGGCCATCGGCGATTCCGGGGCCGCTGCGGGCATTGCACAACTGGTGCTTGCCGATCAGGCATTTCGCAAGGGCTATGCTCCGGGGACGAAGGCTATGGGCCTGACCAGCTCGGTCGCAGGCAGCCGAGCGGCCACCATCCTGAGAGCAGCAACCCTGAGCCGTTTTAGTCCACCAAAGGACGGAGGGACCAACCATGGGCTGTGAGGTCTATGCCAACGGGGACGAGATCGCCTGCAAGGCCGGCGATGGCAAGGTGATCGCCGCCTTTCCGGACGTCTGCCTGACCCCTCCTGCCCCACCAGCCGGCCCGATCCCGGTGCCGTACCCCGACACATCCTTCTCCAAGGACATGAAGAAGGGCAGCAAGACGGTGAAGATCAAGAGAAAGGAAGTCATGTTGAAGGACCTCTCCTATTACAAGACCTCCCCTCTGGGTGACGAGGCGGCGACGAAAAGCCAGGGCGCAGGGGTTATCACCCACGTCATCACCGGCAAGACCTATTTTGTCTCCTGGTCCATGGACGTGCTGTTCGAAGGGAAGAACATCGATCGACATGCGGATATGACCACGTCGAATCATGCCAGTCCGACAGCCAATACCCCATCTCCGGCCCTAAACTTGTCCAACACCCAAAAGGCAGTGATAAAGCAGAACAAGTGCCCTTGCTGTGGAGAAGAAGAACACGCGAGCGGAACACCGATGACAGCAGATGAGTGGTATGCCGAGCGGGCCAGGAGAGAAGGCGACACCAAAGCAAGACCGGAAAAGACAAAAGGGAATAACCCAAGACCAGCGGTGGCATTCAAGTCTGTCGAGGCCAAGCAAACAGAAGCGGCCAATCTGTTGCAGGAGGCGAGAACCCGTCCTGGATGCACCTGCTCGAACCCGAAGCCCAAGCTGCTTCCAGAGCCACCATGCCATGTGTTTTATGCCCCACCACCCGCGACTCCCGACCTCGCAGCCGCTCAAGCCTTGCAGAGCGCCGCTACCAAAAAAAGCCGCGACACCTGGAGAGGAGTGGAAGGGAAACCTGAAACTGGATATTCAGCCGCCTTCAAAGCAAACACCGGTTGCAGCGGCGAAGTCATGCACTTGGTACCGTTGTCCGCGGGAGGGTGCCCCGGCAAACCAGGGAAGAATGGCAACCTCCAGTGCAAAGATCCCTTATGCGATGTGTGCAAAGCAATCGACAAGAAGTTCTCGGCTTTTCAGACGGTCAATATCAACAACTAATCGCTGCATTCGGACAGGAGGCGCTTGAACTAGCGCGAAGTCATGTCACAAAACGAATTTCAATTTCAAATCGATTATTATGGCAAGGGTTACCTTGGCAGTCCTCCTCTGCCAGAAGGGCTCCAGCTGCCACGCGCGCCCTTTGACGACCCTTGGCGCGTGTGTGCCCTAGCCCTTGATCGCGCCAAGCGGGGAGACTTCGAGTTGATGCCGGTCGTGCTTCAGCTTTATGGTAAGACCCACGACATCGCACTTGATCACAGATGCTTGGAGCTGCTCTCCGACGCAGGAACGAGCGCTTGTTTTTCGAAGATCGCAGAGATCGTGAAAAACGAACCGGATCTCCACAGAGTCTTCGATCTTTGTGGCGCGCTGACTGCACGCAGCGAATTGTCTTACGTCCCGATACTCCTCGATAAGCACCTTTCAAACAAAGGCAGTGAAGAGGCCGAGCGCCTGACCGATTACATCGAGGGCCTACTTGGTAAACAACTATTTTCCGTTGAGGCAGACGACTACGAGGATGCGGTCATCTTGTGTCATCAGAAGTTGCTTGACAAGTTCGGTGACGAGCGGACATTGGTTTTACAGGGTGAACGGTATGGGGTTTCTCATCTGGCACGGTTCATCTTGCAGGATATTCAATCTCCGTACTTTTCATCATTGCGCTGGAAGCTGCAATTTGAAGCCGCGACTGGAATAAATTGTAGTGCTTGGTACAAGGCGAAAAAACTGCAGCCGCTAGCGGCTACCGCTACTATCGAGACTTTCCTCGAAGACCCTGACTCCAGCAAATACGAAGATGGTATCCGCTACTTCTTCGGACACAAAATCCCGTGACTGTTCTTCAGCCATTTCCCTGCGGGACTCTTATGATGCCCCTGATAATAAACATGATTGACCAACACGCCGAAGAAGCCAGTTTCCTCGCCCTTCTGCGCGATCAGGCGATGCATGCACCGCATTACGACCTGGATGACCTGGGCGAGCTCGACGACCGCATCGAAGCCCATCTGGATGGTCTGCGCATCGCCGGTCTACCCGGACTGGACGCCGTGCTGCAGCAACTGGGCCCCCACGCACAGGGCGAGGTATTTGCCGCCACGGTGCCGGCATTCGAAACCGGCAATATCGCCGCCATGGCCACCTTGGCCGAACAGGTGCGCACCCGCGAAGGCAGCGAGCGCTTTATGGCCGCGGCCCTGGGTTGGCTCGACTGGGAGCGGGTATCGCCCTGGATCGAGCGTATGCTCGCCTCCCCCGAGCCCCTGTTCCGTCGACTCGGCCTGGCCGCCTGTGGCATGCATCGCCACGACCCTGGCCCCGCCCTGCTGGCCGGGCTTTCCCATGCCGACCCCGGCGTGCTGGCGCGGGCCGCTCGTACTGCCGGCGAGCTGCGCCGTCGTGACCTGATGCCGGCGATTCGTGCCCACCGCCGGCATCAGGAGGCAGCCCCACGCTTCTGGGCCAACTGGGCCACCGCGCAGATGGGCGACGAGGAAGCGCTGGAGCCGCTGCGCCAGTTCGCCGAGCAAGCGGGCGAATTCCAGTACCGCGCGCTCTGCGTATTGCTGGCCTGGCAACAGCGCGAGCGCAGCATCGCCTGGATCCGCCAGTTGATGCAGAACCCCGGGCAACGGCGCATCGGCATCCAGGCGGTTGGGCTGCTGGGCGATCCGGTCAGCGTGCCCTGGCTGATCCAGCAGATGAGCGACCTGTCGCATGCCCGCGTCGCCGGAGAAGCCTTCAGTCTGATCACTGGCGCCGACCTGGCGCTGCTCGACCTGGAATTGCAGGACCTGCCGGACTTCGATGCCGGCCCGAACGACGACCCTGAGGATGCCAATGTCGCCATGGACCCCGATGAGAACCTGCCCTGGCCCGACCCGCCGTTGATCGCAGCCTGGTGGCAAGCCCATGCAGGCGATTTCCAGGCGGGCGTGGGTTATGTGCTGGGGCTGCGACAGAGCGAAAGCAGTTATCGGCAAGCGCTTGTCCGGGGCCAGCAACGCCAGCGTATCGCCGCGGCATGCGGCATGGCGCGCTTGCGGCCGACCGAAGTGCTTTTCCCCACCAGCGCGCCCGCCTGGCGGCAAAAGGCATTATTGGGAGAGCCTGCGGGGTTCGGGCGCTGAGCCGGCAACCGCCCCGGAGGCACCAGGCTCCTGCCGCTAACGCCAGCGCATGCTCCCCGCGCCTTATCGCGCGACCGAGGCCACGCCGCGATTGAGCTGTTCGCGTAGGAACTCGATAAATACCTGCACCGGTCGCGAACCCTGGCGGTGTTGCGGGTAGACCGCCGACAAGGCCAGGGGCTCGGGCTCGAAGTCGTCCAGCAGCGACACCAGCCGCCCGTCCTTGAGCGCGGCCTCGACGATGAAGGTCGGCAGGTAAGTGATGCCCATGCCGGCGATGGCCGCGTCCTTGAGCAATTCGCCGTTGTTGACCCGCATCCTGCCGGTGACGTTGACCAGCAGGGGCTTGTTGCCCTGCCCTTCGAAACGCCACTGCACCTGGCGGCCGTGGCCGTAAGGCAGGCAGTCGTGGCCCTGCAGCTCCTCGGGCCTGAGCGGGGTGCCGCGCTCGGCGAGGTACGCCGGGCTGGCGCAATACACCCGCTGGATCGAAGCGATGCGCCGGGCAATCAGCGTCGAGTCTTCCAGCACGCCGATGCGCAAGGCCAGGTCGTAGCCTTCGCCGAGCAGGTCCACCGGGCGGTCGCTGAGATCGACCTCGACCGCGACATCGCGATAGCGCTGCAGGAACAGCGGCAACAGTTCCCCCAGGTGGGCCATGGCGAACGACAGCGGCGCGCTCAGGCGAATGGTGCCCCGGGGTTCGACGGTCTGGCCGGCGATGCCCTGCTCCACCTGCTCGACTTCGCTGAGCAGGCGCAGCGCCGACTCGTAATAGCTCTGCCCCAGGGGCGTCACGTCCAGGCGCCGGGTCGAGCGATTGAGCAAACGCACGCCAAGGCGCTCCTCCAGTTGCATCAGGCGCCGGCTGACGAACTGCTTGGACAGGCCCAGCTGATCCGCCGCCGCGGTGAAGCTGCCGGAGTCCATGACCTGGCAAAAAATACGCATGTCTTCGAACGGGTTCATTGTCACTCCATGGTTGACAGTCAAACGCTTTATAGCGGCTTTTTCGCTTTCTGGCACCTGATTAATCTGTGTCCACGGTGCTGCCAAGGCCCTCGATCGAGAGGCCCGCCGAGCGCCCTTTCCACTATTCGATTGCCAACGACCAAAAAAGGATTTCTCCATGAACATCGCCCGCAAAACCCTGACCGCCAGCCTTCTCGCCCTGTGTGTCGGCAGCGCCTATGCCGCCGACAGCCAGGCCGCTGGCCAGGGCGTCGAGCACAACACCCAGGCCTTCCTCGATGCCCTCGCGGCAGGCGGCGGCACCCCACTGGAACAACTGAGCCCCAAGGACGCCCGGGCGGTGCTGGCGGGCGCGCAGTCTTCGGTGCAGGTCGATTTGTCCGGGGTCGAGGTCAGCGAACGCACGATCAAGGTCGGCCAGCAGGACGTCGCGCTGAAGATCGTGCGCCCGGCCAAGGTCAAGGGTGAATTGCCGGTGTTCATGTTCTTCCACGGCGGCGGCTGGGTGCTGGGCGACTACCCGACCCACCAGCGGCTGATCAGCGACCTGGTGGTGGGTTCCGGCGCGGTGGCGGTGTACGTCGGCTACACCCCGTCACCGGAAGCCCGCTACCCGACCGCGATCAACCAGGCCTATGCCGCCACCCGCTGGGTCGCCGAGCACGGCCGCGAGATCGGTGTCGACGGCAAGCGCCTGGCGGTGGCCGGCAACAGCGTGGGCGGCAACATGGCGGCGGTGGTGGCCTTGATGGCCAAGGAACAGAAGGCCCCGACCCTGCGTTATCAAGTGCTGATGTGGCCGGTGACCGACGCCCGCTTCGACACCGGCTCCTACCGGCAATTCGCCGAAGGCCACTTCCTGACCCAGGGCATGATGCGCTGGTTCTGGGACAACTACACCACCGACGCCGCCGAGCGGGCGCAGGTCCACGCCTCGCCGTTGCAGGCCAGTACCGAACAGTTGCGCGGCCTGCCCGCCGCCCTGGTGCAGACCGCCGAGTTCGACGTGCTGCGCGACGAAGGCGAAGCCTATGCGCGCCACCTGGACGCCGCCGGCGTGCCGGTCACGGCCGTGCGCTACAACGGCATGATCCACGACTTCGGCCTGCTCAACCCCCTGAGCCAGATTCCCGAGGTCAAGGCGGCGGTCCGCCAGGCAGCGCTGGAACTCAAGACGCACCTGAACTGAACCTCCCCCACCACCAGAAAGCCTGCCCCGCGGCAGGCTTTTTGCTGCCTGCCTTTTTGTTGACTGCCTTGGTCGTTCAACCCACCAAGCCTGTCGCCCCACCAACGTACCTTCCCCGCATGGCTACCAAAACCCCGGGCAAGAAAATGCCCGCGCAGGGCGGGCATTTTTTCAGCTCGGCGATGACGCGAGGCTTATTTGGCAGTGAATGCCGAGTAGCTGTTCATCAGGTTACGGTAGTTCGGGATACGCTGCGACAGCAGGTTGGCCAGGCCTTCCATGTCGTTGCGCCAGTCACGCTGCAGCTCGCACGCCACGGAGAACCAGTTGACCAGTTGCGCACCGGCGGCGGACATGCGGGCCCAGGCAGCCTGCTGCACCACTTCGTTGAAGGTGCCGGAAGCGTCGGTCACGACGAACACGTCAAAACCTTCTTCCAGTGCGCACAGGGTCGGGAACGCCACGCAGACGTCGGTGACGACGCCGGCGATGATCAGTTGCTTGCGGCCGGTGGCCTTGATCGCCTTGACGAAGTCTTCGTTGTCCCAGGCATTGATCTGGCCTGGACGAGCGATGTAGGGCGCGTCCGGGAACATCTCTTTGAGCTCGGGTACCAGTGGGCCGTTCGGGCCGGATTCGAAGCTGGTGGTGAGGATGGTCGGCAGCTTGAAGAACTTGGCGCAGTCGGCCAGGGCCAGCACGTTGTTCTTGAACTCGTTGGGCGAGAAATCCTGGACCAGCGAGATCAGGCCGGTCTGGTGGTCGACCAGCAGGACAACGGCGTCGTTAATGTCCAGACGTTTGTAGGGTACGTTGCTCATGTGAAACTCCTAGGTGGATGGATGTCGCTATGGGTGCCGGCCGCTGCGGCCGGCACTGTTGTTGATCGTCAGAAGGCAAAGCACGAGCAGCCGAAGGCGCCCCAGAATCCCTGGAAGTCACTGACCGGCACATTCGACAGGCGCGCCCGCTCGTGGCTGTGGGAGTGCACCGCGCACGGGCCGCTGCACTGGTGCACCTGGGCCACCAGCGGCGAGGTCGGACGCCAGTGCCCCGGCACCTTGACCACCGGCGACCAGTCCGGCAGCACCGGCACCATCGGCGGCGAAAGCTTGGAGAAGTCGCCGGCGGCGTACACCACCTTGCCGTCGACCACGGTCAGCACCGACTCGATCCACTTGATGGCTTCTTCCTCGACACTGAAGAAGTCCGCGGACAGGGCCGCCAGGTCCGCCAGCTGGCCGACCTTGATCTGGCCCTTCTTGCCCTGCTCCGAGGAGAACCAGGCGCTGCCATGGGTGAACAGTTCCAGCGCGGTCTGCCGTGGCAGGCCTTCGGCGTGCAGCTCCATGCCGCCCACGGTCTTGCCGCTGACCATCCAGTACAGCGAGGTCCAGGGGTTGTAGCTGGAGACGCGGGTGGCGTCGGTGCCGGCGCCCACCGGCACGCCCTCGGCGAGCATGCGCTTGATCGGCGGGGTCTGTTCGGCGGCCTTGGCGCCGTAGCGGTCGACGAAGTATTCGCCCTGGAACGCCATGCGGTCCTGGATCGCGATGCCGCCACCGAGGGCGCGAACCCGCTCGATGTTTTTCGGCGTGATGGTTTCGGCGTGGTCGAAGAACCACGGCAGGCCGTTGAACGGAATGTCGCGGTTGACCTTCTCGAACACGTCGAGCATGCGCGAGATCGACTCGTCGTAGGTGGCGTGCAGGCGGAACGGCCAGCGCTGTTCCACCAGATGCCGTACCACCGGCTCCAGTTCCTGCTCCATGGTCTGCGGCAGGTCCGGACGCGGTTCGAGGAAGTCCTCGAAGTCGGCGGCGGAGAACACCAGCATTTCCCCGGCGCCATTGTGGCGCAGGAAGTCGTCGCCCTGGTGCAGCTTGACGCTACCGGTCCAGTTCTTGAAGTCGGTGAGCTCTTCCTTGGGCTTCTGGGTGAACAGGTTGTAGGCGATGCGCACCGTCAACTGCTGCTCCCGGGCCAGTTGCTCGATCACCGCGTAGTCGTCCGGATAGTTCTGGAAACCGCCGCCGGCATCGATGGCGCTGGTCAGGCCCAGGCGATTGAGTTCGCGCATGAACTGGCGGGTCGAGTTGACCTGGTATTCCAGCGGCAGCTTCGGCCCCTTGGCCAGGGTCGAATAGAGAATCATCGCGTTGGGCCGCGCCACCAGCATGCCGGTGGGTTCGCCGTTGCTGTCGCGGACGATCTCGCCGCCCGGCGGGTTCGGCGTGTTGCGGGTGTAGCCGGCAACGCGCAGCGCCGCGCGGTTGAGCAGCGCACGGTCGTACAGGTGCAGGACGAACACCGGGGTGTCCGGCGCCGCCTGGTTGAGTTCTTCCAGGGTCGGCATGCGTTTTTCGGCGAACTGGAATTCGTTCCAGCCACCCACTACCCGCACCCACTGCGGGGTCGGCGTGCGGTCGGCCTGGTCCTTGAGCATGCGCAGGGCATCGGCCAGCGACGGCACGCCTTCCCAGCGCAGTTCCAGGTTGTAGTTCAGGCCGCCACGGATCAGGTGCAGGTGCGAGTCGTTGAGGCCGGGGATCACCGTGCGGCCCTTGAGGTCGATGACCTGGGTGGCGCTGCCGCGCAGGGCCATGGCCTCGGCATCGGTGCCCACCGCGACGAAGCGCCCCTGGCTGATGGCGACCGCGCTGGCGCGGGGTTTCTCACGGTCGACGGTGTGGAATTGACCATTGAACAGAATCAGATCGGCGTTCATCGGATGTCCTTCTGAATGGGAAGAGGCAAGGGACAGGCGCGGCCAGAAAGCCGCCGCGGCGCTGAGCAAGGATCCGGCCGCGAGCAAGTGGCGGCGCAGTGGATCGGTCGGGTCGTCGTTATTGGCCATGGCCGGGCTCCAGGTGTCGATCGGTGACAGAGGCTCGCAACCAGGGGGCGAACAGCCGGGTCGCCAGGGGCATGAACAGGTAGACCACCGAGAGCACGATGGTCAGGGTGATCAGGAAAGTGGCGACCACGTAATTGCCAAGCCAGGCATTCAGTTGCAGCACAGGCCCCCAGATCAGCGGCACCAGCAGGGTGTGCGGCAGAATTACCAGCATAGTCAACAACGCCTGTTTCCACCGTGGCGGTGGCGAGGCGGCATCGGCCTGGGTGGAAAACCAGAATTCATGGACCGGGTGGACTTCGGTCTGGTCGCCGTCGGCCAGCATCGGCGCGGCTTCGTCGACCAGCGCCCGGCGTTGCGGCGAGTCGAGCCAGCGCTGCATCGCCTCGGTGGAGCAAAAGCGCAGCACGCAGGTGAACAGGTCGAGGCCACCGCTCTTGCCGCGGATCACGTCCACGCCCAGATGCCCCTCGTACTGCCCGGCAACCCCGACAATGCGCCGCAACCAGGCTTCATAAGGCGCTTCCAGGCCAGCCTTGACCCGATGCTTGACGATCAGCGTCACGACCTCATCGGAGTCCGGCCGCGCACTGGCCTCGAGGCGATTGGAATCAGACATAACGCAAGGCTCCGGCGAAACGATCATTGAGGGCCAGCCGTCCCGGACCGGCGATAAGAATGCTGCCGAACAGGATCAGCAGCAGCCAGGCGAACTGGCCTTCGGCCAGGCTCCAGTGCGGATGCACCACCAGCAGTGCCACCAGCAGCACCGCGAGGATCGGCAGGCAGGCCAGGCGCACCGCCACCCCGGCGACAATCAGCAACGGGCACAGCACTTCGGCGAAGATCGCCAGCATCAGCGTCAGGTTGGCGCCCAACTGGAACGGGTCTTCGATGCGCTGCAGCTCGGCGCTGTAGTCGAGCAGTTTCGGCAGGCCGTGCACCCACAGCAGAAACAGCCCGGCGCTGACCCGCAGAAACAGCAGCCCGAGGTCCCGGGCCCGGTCATCCCATGGTGAAGCGTTCATTGGCGCACCCACACAATTTGAAAAATCCCCGGCGTCGACGCCGAGAGTGCATGGTGCCGCTGCGCGGGCGGGAAAAATTGAACGTATGTGCTCTCTTCGCCGCAGGGCCCGGCGCGACCACCAGTGCTTAGGCAGAGTGGATCTTCAGGGGCTCGGACATGAACTGGGCGATCCGCGAACGCAACCAGCGCTCGGCCGGATCGTTGTCGTGCACCCCGCTCCAGGCCATGGACAGCTGCGCCGCCTCGATGGCGAACGGCGGGTCCTCGGCGCGCAAGGCGCAGCCTTCGACCAGGGCACAGGCCGCGTAGTCGGGCACGGTGGCGATCATCTCGGTGCCGGCGAGCAAGGCCCGCAGACCGCTGAACTGCGGCACGCCCAACACCACGCGGCGGGTGCGCCCGACCTTGGCCAGGTCGAGGTCGATATTGCCGCTCAGGTCGCCGGAGAACGACACCATGGCGTGGGGCCGCCGGCAGTATTCATCGAGGGTCAAGGGCTCGGGGCGGTTGTCGCCGCGCAGCACCTTGCAGCCGATGTCGCGCAGCTTCTTGCGCTTGGCATTGGCCGGCAACTCGGTGGTGTAGCTGACCCCGACCGAGATCTCCCCCGAGGCCAGCAAGGCCGGCATCAACAGGTAATTGGCCCGGCGCACCACCACGACTATGCCCGGGGCCTCCTCGCGCAACTGGCTCAACAACGGCGGGAACAGGCCGAACTCGGCATCGTCCGACAGGCCGATGCGGAACAGGTCGCAGCTGGTCGCCGGGTCGAATTCCTTGGCCCGGCTGACCGCGCCCGAGATCGCATCCATCGCCGGTTGCAGCTCCTTGAGAATCACCAGCGCCCGGGCCGTCGGCTCCATCCCGCGGCCGTTGCGCAACAGCAGCGGATCGTCGAACAGGTCGCGCAGACGGCCGAGCGCGGCGCTCACCGCGGGCTGGCCCATGAACAGTTTTTCCGCGACCCGGGTCAGGTTCTTTTCGAACATCAGGGCCTCGAAAATCACCAGCAGGTTCATGTCGATGCGGCGCAGATCGTTACGGTTCATAGCGGCAGTCCCCTTGTGTGTTCAGCCAGCGCACGTCACTCGATCATCAGCACCTTGGCCGCCCGCTGGTAAGGCCCGTACTCGGCCGGCACCCACTGGAAATGCCCATCCACCGCGGCGATATGGCCCACGCCCGGGAACGGCAGGTGCGCCGCGGTCACCCAGGTCTTGTTGCTGGCCGCCTCGCTGAAGACCTTGGCCCGGGCCTTGATCGCCTGCTGGTTGTCGACGTCGAAACGGATCGACACTTCCGGGTGCTCGAACTGCACCGCCAGGTTATGCACCAGGTCGCCCATGAACAGGATGCTCTGGCCCTGGGAAGTGAAGCGGTAGGTGGTGCTGCCCGGGGTATGCCCGGCTTCCAGCTGGGCCTCGACGCCCGGCACCGGCGACTGGCCGCTGGCGAAGGTCTTGAAGCGTCCGGCGGCGCGGTACGGGGCGGTGGAGTCCTGGGCGATCTTGAAGAACTCCCGGGCACCGGCGGGCGCCTTGGCCAGCGCCTGCGGATCGAGCCAGTAGTCGGCTTCGGCCTGGGCCGCGTAGACCGTGGCGTTGGCGAACAGCGGTTGCTGCTGGCCGTCCACCAGCCCGCACACGTGGTCCAGGTGCAGGTGGGTGAGCAGGATGGCGTCGACCTGCTCCGGACGATAACCGGCGGCCTGCATGTTCGCCGAGAGCATGCCGGCGGTGGCGCCGATGCACTGGCCGGCGCCGGTGTCCACCAGGATCAGTTGCTTGCCGGTGTTGACCAAAAAGGCGTTGAAGGCAGTCTGTACCCCCGGGGTCTCGATCGAGCGGCGGGCCAGCAAGGCGCGGATCTGGCCCTGGGTCATGCCCTGGAGCAGCTTCGGCGACAGGTCGTTGTAGCCATCGAACAGCGCCGTCACTTCGTAGTCGCCCACCGCCAGGCGGTAGTAACCGGGTACCTGGGTGCCCTGGACCGGCGCCTGCGCCTGGGCGCCAAGCGATGTCAGGGCCAATGCCAGGGCTGCTCCGCGCAGCGTGCACAGCAGAGAATGCGTCATGCCTTCACCTTTTTGATCGAGTCAGAAAAACGGCCACTCCCGAGCCAGCCGTACAAGGTCGATCATGCACCGGCCGTGCACCGCAAAAATTGCAGCCATGTGCTCAGTTGCGGCCACTGCCCACCTGCGGGTGAACGGAATTAACAACGTTTAACTCGCAAGCCCCCGCCACGCCACCAAGAATGAAGCCCTCTGCGCAGACCTGTTTTCTAAATCGGGAAGCGCCCGACCCACCCTGCGGTGCGCCGGCGCATGCCCACCGACACGGAATTTCGTCATGGCCCACGCTCAGCACAACGCCGTCAGGGCGCCCGCCCCACAAACTCGAAAAACCATTCCCGGCGGCCTTTCTCCCTGGCGCGAAAGCCTGGTCAAGCAAATGATCCTCGACGGCCTGAGCAGCACCCTGGAAGTCACCGAACTCGCCCGGGCCTGCGCCCTGTCCCGCAGCCATTTCTCCCGTGCCTTCAAGTGCAGCACCGGCCTGTCGCCCCAGGAATGGATTCGCTGCCAGCGCATCGCCCGGGCCAAGCAACTGATCCAGGACACCGACCTGACCCTGACGCAGATCAGCCTGGAATGTGGCTTCTGCGACCAGGCGCACTTCTGCCACATCTTCACCCACAGCGAAGGCATCAACCCGTTCGCCTGGCGGTGCCGGGTCCTGCGCGCCCGCCCTTGCCTCAACCAGGCCAGCGCATAAGGCCACGACACGCTTGAGGGCCGGTAATAAAAAACGCCGAGGGGCAAAACCTCTCGGCGTTTTTTATGGATCAGGCGCAGGTCGCCGAGCGACTCAGGCCTCGATGAACGCCAGCAGATCGGCGTTGAGCTGATCCTTGTGGGTGTCGGTCAGGCCATGGGGCGCGCCTGGGTAGACCAGCAGCTTCGCGTCCTTGACCAGCTTGGCCGAGGCGATGCCGGCGGCCTCGATCGGTACGATCTGGTCGGCGTCGCCGTGCACCACCAGGGTCGGCACGTCGAACTTCTTCAGGTCTTCGGTGAAGTCGGTTTCGGAGAAGGCCTTGATGCAGTCATAGGTGTTCTTGTGGCCCGCCGTCATGCCCTGCATCCAGAACCAGTCGATCATGCCCTGGGACGGCTTGGCGCCAGGCTGGTTGAAGCCGAAGAACGGCCCGCTGGCGACGTCCTTGTACAACTGCGAACGGTCGGCCAGAGACGCTTCGCGCAGGCCGTCGAACACTTCGATCGGCAGGCCGCCGGGGTTGGCCGCGGTCCTGAGCATCAGCGGCGGCACCGCGGAAATCAGCCCGGCCTTGGCGACCCGTGCCGTACCGTGGCGACCGATGTAGCGCGCCACTTCGCCACCGCCGGTGGAGAAGCCGAACAGCACTGCGTTTTGCAGGTCCAGGCGTTCGATCAGTTGCGCCAGGTCGTCGGCGTAGGTGTCCATCTCGTTGCCCGACCAGGGTTGGCTGGAGCGGCCATGCCCGCGGCGGTCATGGGCGATGACCCGGTAGCCCTTGGACGCCAGGAAGATCATCTGCGCTTCCCAGCTGTCGGCATTCAGCGGCCAGCCATGGCTGAAGACGATGGGTTGGCCGCTGCCCCAGTCCTTGTAATAGATCTCGGTACCGTCGCGGGTGGTGAATGTACTCATGGCGTTTTGCTCCTTCAGGGGGTTGGGTGACTCAAATCGATGAATGGGCCAGGCGCTCGGCCAGGCGCGCCACCCGCTGGCCCAGGTGCGCGGCGGTGCGGCGGTCTTCGAGCGGGGGCGCGTGTTCGGGGGACTGTTCGACATTCGACTGGGCCATGGCGCCCAGGGAACTGCCGAGGCGATTCAACTGGCCATCGAACACCCCGCTGCTGGAGCGCGCCGGCAGCAGGTCGAGGCCGACCCAGATCATCGAGTGCTGGGCCGCGAAGACCGCCATCTGCAACAAGGTGTTGAGCTTGTCGCCACACAGGCAACCGGAATTGGTGAAGCCGGCGGCGAGCTTGTCGCGCCAGGGCTGGGCCAGGTAGAACGCCGCGGTGGCTTCCATGAAGCCCTTGAACGGCGCCGAGGCGCTGCCCATGTAGGTCGGCGCGCCGAAGATGATGGCGTCGGCCTGGTGCAGGCGCTCCCACTGGTCGTGCACCTCCTCGACCGGGATCAGCCGGCAGGCGCTGTTCAGGTGGCTTTCCACCCCCTGGGCCACGGCTTCGGCCATGACCCGGGTATGGCCATAGCCACTGTGATAGACCACCACCACCTTGCTCATTCCGGCATCCTCCAGACGTGTTCATCCCTTTTTTCTTCGCGCGGCATGCACGATCGTCCCTTCGATCGGCGACATGAAGACCTGGAGTTTTGGGCGTAGGGCGGATGCAGGGCGAGTTAAACGTTGTTAATTTTCAATGGCGCGGGCATCGCCCCTGCCCGCTCGTCGCCAGGACCGCGGCCAATGAATACGGGGCCCATCGCTGGCAAGGAGATTGCTGCGGTCAGCGCACCGGATGCACGCCCGTCCGCGCCGCGTTGCGTTGTTCGGGAAACCTGAGGAACATGCCCGAAAACCGCGAGATAGAAGGTCGTGCCCTTCGTCCGCCCTTCCCGCACAGGTGCAACGGGAAGCACTAGAAAAAAGCAAAGCAGCAGGAGTGAGCCGTTGACCCTAGCCCCCGAACAAGCTGTGCATTTCGGCCCCTACCGGATCTACCCCGGGCAACGCCTGATCCTGGAAGCCGAGCGGCCCTTGCGCCTGGGCCGCCGCTCCATGGACATCCTGCTGATCCTCCTGGAACACGCCGGCGAAGTGGTCAGCAAGCAGCAACTGATCGCCCGGGTCTGGCCCAGGAGCGTGGTCGAAGACACCAACCTGCGGGTGCACATGGCGGCGTTGCGCAAGGCCCTGGGCGACGGCCAGGCCGGCCAGCGCTACATCGTCACCGTGGCCCAGCGCGGCTACAGCTTCGTCGCGCCCTTCTCCCTGGAGCCGTTCTCCCCCGAGCGTTTCGAGCAAAGCCCCGCAGGCGCTCCCGCCGAGCCGAGCGGGCATAACCTGCCGGTGCGCCGCACCCGCCTGATCGGGCGCCAGGTGCTGGTGGACAATGTGATGCGGCAACTGGCGCGCCAGCGTTTCATCACCCTGGTCGGCCCCGGCGGCATCGGCAAGACCACCGTGGCCCTGCGGGTCGCCGAACAGCTGATCGGCCAGTACCGCGACGGCATCCGCCTGCTGGACCTGGCGCCGCTCAACGACCCACAGATGATCACCAGCCACCTGGCGACCCTCCTCGACCTGGCGCTGCACGACGGCGAACCGGTGGCCGGCCTGGCGAGCTTCCTGCGCGAGCGGCAGATGCTGCTGGTGATCGACAATTGCGAGCACCTGCTCGACGCCATTGCGCCGCTCTGCGAAAGCATCCTGCGCGCGGCGCCGCAGGTGCATGTCCTGGCCACCAGCCGCGAGAGCCTGCGGGCCGAGGGCGAATTCGTGCAACGCCTGGAATCCCTCGATTGCCCACCGCCCATCGCGGTGCTGGACCGCGCCCAGGCCCTGACTTTTTCGGCCCTGCAGTTGTTCGTCGAACGGGCGATGGCCAGCCACGACAGTTTCGAACTGAGCCATGCCGAGCTGCCCCTGGCGATCGATATCTGCCGGCGCCTGGACGGCATTCCCCTGGCCATCGAACTGGCCGCCGCCCAGGTCGGCAACCTGGGGCTCGCCGGCTTGCTCAGCCAGTTGCAAGGCAGTTTTCGCCTGCTGCCCCAGGGCGGCCAGATCACCCCGGGCCGCCACCAGACCCTGCGCGCCACCCTGGACTGGAGCTTCGAGCTGCTCAGCGCCTGCGAGCAGGCCTGCCTGCGCCGGCTGGGCATCTTCCGGGGCGGCTTCACCCTGCAATCGGCCGCGGCGGTGATCGTCGGCGAGCACATCGAAGCCCGCGTGGTCTTTACCTCGATCACCCAACTGGTGGCCAAGTCCCTGCTGAACGTGGAGGTCGGCGACGAGGAAGTGTTCTATCGCCTGCTGGACACCACCCGCAGCTATGCCCTGGAAAAACTCGAGCAGGCTGCCGAATTGCCGGCTACCCGCAGGCGGCACGCCGAACGTTGCCTGGCCTTGATGCACCAGGCCCAGGACGATTGGGAACAGACCCCCTCGACGCTCTGGGTCGAGCGTCATGCCCGCAGCCTGGAAGATATCCGCGCGGCGCTCGACTGGGGCCTGAATGCCCAGGGCCCGCAACAGTTGGCGATCCGCCTGGCCGCGGTCTCCGCGCCGCTGTGGCAAGAGCTGTCGCTGCTCAAGGAACACGGCGTCCATGTGCGCAAGGCCCTGGCCCTGCTGCACGCGACAGAGCAGCCCTGCCCGCGCCTGACCCAGGCCCTCAAGCTGGCCCTCGGCAGCGCCTGCTACCACACCCAGGGCAACAGCGCCGAAGCCATCGAGGCCTTCGTCGCCGCCAGGACCCTGGCCGAAGGCAGCGACGATGTGGCCGCCCAGCTCAAGGCGGTGTCCGGGCACATGGCGGTCAACCTCAGTTGCGGCCACTACCAACTGGCCCTGGAGCAAAGCCGGCAGTTCGACCACCTGGCGCTGCGCGATGCCGGCCCCAGCGCAATGTCCCTCAGCACCCAGCGCCTGCAAGTGCTGGCCCTGCACTTTGCCGGCGATCAGCCGCAGGCCCGGGACAAGGCCGAGCAAGTCATCCAGCTGATGGCCCAGAGCGGCAATCTGAGCCGCTTCACCCTCGGCTTTGGCGTGCAGTACGACCAGAGCGTCGCCGCCCTGACGATCCTGGCGCGGATCCTCTGGCTGCAGGGCCATCCGGAAAAAGCCTGGCGCACCGCGCGCCAGGCCCTGGAGATCGCCTTGCAGATCAACCACGGCACGTCCATCTGCTACACCCTGGCGCTGGCCGGCTGCCTGATCGCCCATTACAACGGCGACACCGCGACCGCCCGCGAACTCCTGCGCCTGCTGCTGGAGCAGGCGCAGAAGCATTCGGTGCTGCTGTTCTACACCTGGGGCCGGCACTATGCGCAGGTCATCGAAGGCGCCCCGCAGTTCTCGCCACCGCAATCCGGCGTCGGGCTGATCGGCGAAATCATGGTGACCCTGGACGGCGGCTTTATCGATAACGCCTTGCTGCAACGGGCCGAAAGCGGCACGGCCGGCTGGAGCACGGCGGAGATCCTGCGCGCCAGGGCCGAGGCGCTGCTGACCGACAATGCGCCTGACGCCGCCGAAGCGGTGCTGCACCAGGCGTTGGCAGTGGCCAGGGCCCAGGGCGCACTGACCTGGGAATTGCGCAGCGCCACCTCGCTGGCCCGGCTCTGGCAGCGCCAGGGCCAGGCCCGGCGCGCCCATGAGCTGCTCGCACCGCTCTACGCCCGGTTCACCGAAGGTTTCGCCACGCCGGACCTAACCCGCGTCCGTGAATTGCTCGATGAGCTGCAACGAGACCGTCCTGACTGACAGCCAGCGGGTCTTGCCGATGGCGTGGGCATGCCGCCTTTCGAACACCCGCAGCTGCCCGCTATGCTCCAGCTTTTCCAGCGCGTAGGCGCGGGTGGTGTTGAGAAAGCGGTAATGCGTCGTGCCCTGGCCCTGCTCCACCGCCAGCAGCGACTTGCGCGCCAGCTGCGCCATGACCTCGGCCACGCACTCGGGCCGCAGCACCGCACAGCTGATGACGTCGGTGGCGGCCCGCACGGTGAAGGCCGTGTCGAACACCGCCAGGCGCTGCAACAGGGTCTGCTCCAGCCGGCTCAGGCGTTGATAGCTCCAGTCCAGGGCGGACTTGAGCGTCTGATGCCGCGCCACGGCCGTGCGCCGGCCCTGGGTCAGCAGTTGAAAGCAGTTGTCCAGCTGCGCTTGCAGCCCCACCAGCGCCAGCGCGTCGATCTGCGCCGCCGCCAGTTCGATGGCCAATGGCAAGCCATCGAGCCGTCGGCAGATTTCCCGCACCACCTTCAGGTCCTGTTCCCGCAAGGCAAAGTCTTGCTGGCGGGCCCGGGCGCGGCTGACGAACAGTTGCACCGCCGAATGGCTCATGACCTCGGCCACGCTGTGCAACGCCGAAGCCGGCGGCACCGACAGGGCCGCCAGGCCATGCACGGTCTCCCCCGCAGCCTGTAGCGGTTCGCGGCTGGTGGCCAGGATCGACAGCCGTGGCGCCGAGGCCAGCACCTGCTCCACCACTGCCCGGCAGCGTTCGAGCAGGTGCTCGCAATTGTCCAGCACCAGCAAGGCATGCCGGGTTGCCAGCGCCTCCAGGCCGGCGTCCAGCTCGAGGCTGTGTCTCATGTGTTCGACCAGTTGCGCCGGGTCGTCGATGCTCGCCAGGTCGATGAACCACACACCGTCGCGGTAGTGCTGCAACAGCAGCTCGGCGACCCGCAGCGCGACCGTGGTCTTGCCGATCCCCGCCGGGCCGACCAGGGTCATGAAGCGGCGCACCGGCAACTGCCGGACCAGGCTGCCAACCACCGGGTCGCGGCCGGTGACCGGGGTCAGCCGTGCCGGCAGGTTGTGTTGGGGTTTGTGCAGGCTCGCCAGCGCGACCGGCTCTTCTTGCGCCTCGCGCAGCACCGGGGCGATGAAGCAATAACCGCGCTGCGCAATGTTGACGATGTAGCCCTGCCCGTCCTGGCCCTCGCCGAGGGTGCGTCGCAGGGCGGCGATGTGCACGCGCAGGTTGATGTCCTCGACCACCGAGTTCGGCCAGACGCAGGCGATCAGTTCGTCCTTGCCCACCACCTGGCCGGCGCGCTCGACCAGCACCCGCAGGATATCCAGGGCACGCCCGCCCATGCGCAACGGCCGATCGCCGTCCAGGACCAGCCGCTGCCGCAGGTGGAAGGCGTAGGGGCCGAACCGCAGCACCGCATCACTGTTCAAATCTCTGACGCTGTTCATGCGCATCCACGTGCTGGAAACCCGGCCTGGCGCCAGGCTCCCGCACCTCCATTTCCAAGAGTTCCCCGGTATCTTGGCAGGCAACGATGACGGTACAACCGCCCTGGAGGGAGCGTCACGGCCATCGCGGTGCGCCGGACGGACACGCCGGCGCTAGCTGAACTGTTCGCGATACTGGGTGGGGGTCAGGCCGAGCTTTTCACTGAACAGAAAGCGCATGTGGCGCACGCTGCCGAAGCCGCTTTTGTAGGCCACGGTCTTGAGCGGCAGGTCGCTGGTCTCCAGCAGGTTCCGGGCGCGGTCGATGCGTGCGCTTTGCAGGAACTCCATGGGCGTCATGTTCACTTCCCGGGCAAACACCCGGGCGAAATGGCGCGTGCTCATGTTCGCCAGGCTGGCCATGCGCTCGATGCTGAAGGCTTCGTCCAGGCGTTCGAGCACATGATTCTGCACCCGGGTCACCGGCGTTTCCTGCGGCGCCACCGCGGCCATCAACGGGCTGAACTGCGCCTGCCCGCCCTGGCGCTTCATCACCACCAGCAACACCTTGGCCACGTCCTGGGCGACTTTCTTGCCGTGGTCGCGGGCGACCACCGCCAGTGCCAGGTCGATGCCGGCGGTGACCCCGCCCGAGGTGATCAGGTTGCGGTCCTCGACGAAGATCTGGTCGGTCTCCACCGTCGCCTCGGGGAAGGCCCGGATCAGGCGCTCCGTGTAGTGCCAGTGGGTCGTCACCCGAAACCCGTCGAGCAACCCGGCATGCCCGAGGATGAAGGCCCCGGTGCAGATCGAGCCATAGACGGCCGAGCGGCGCACGGCCCCCGCCAGCCAGTCGAGCAAGGGTGGGTGCTTTTCGTTGTAGGCCCCCGGCCCCCCGGGCACCAGCAGCAGGTCATAGTTGTCGCGCGCCTGGTCGATATGCATGTCGGCCTGGACGCTGACGCCGTTGGAAGCGCGCAACGGGCCGTGCTCGGTGCCGATCGTCGAGAGCTGGTAATGGTCCTTCGGCTCCAGATAACGATTGGCGATGGAAAACACCTCCATGGGCCCGGCCATGTCGAGCAGGAGAAAGTCTGGAAACAGCACCATTGCCACGGTTTTCATGGGTAAAGATCACTGATATCAAAGGGTTAAAAGCCTAACGCCGACCCTGGAGATTATGCCCGGACGGCGCGCGATCGTCGGACAAGAATACGTGATTCAGCGCACAAAATTGTCAACCTGAAGGAGACAGCATTTCAGCTTACATCTACTTATTGCATCGCAGGGTAAACATTAGCCTTCTCCTCGACCGGACGAATTCCCGTCCCGACAGGAGATTCCCCCATGCTGACCCTTCGCAAAGCCTCTGATCGCGGCGCCGCCAACCACGGTTGGTTGAAATCGTTCCACACCTTTTCCTTCGCCAACTACCGCAACCCGCGGGAGCAGGGTTTTTCCGACCTGCTGGTGATCAACGACGACCGGGTCGCCGCCGGCAAGGGCTTCGGCCAGCACCCGCACCGGGACATGGAGATTTTCTCCTACGTGCTCGAAGGCGCCCTGGAACACAAGGACACCCTGGGCACCGGTTCGGTGATCCGCCCTGGCGACGTGCAACTGATGAGCGCTGGCAGCGGCGTGGCCCACAGCGAGTACAACCACTCGGCCACCCAAGCGGTGCACTTCCTGCAGATCTGGATAGTGCCGGATGTCAGCGGCGCCAAGCCGCGTTACCAGCAAGAGCATTTCAGAGCGCAGCAAAAACGCGGCCGCCTGCAACTGATCATCTCCCCCGAGGGGGCCGACGGTTCGCTGCAGGTGCGCCAGGATGCGCGGGTCTATGCCGGGCTGATCGACGGCCAGGAAAGCGCCACCCTGACGCTCGACGCCAACCGCTACGCCTATGTGCATGTGGCCCGCGGCTCGGTCGAGCTCAATGGCCTGCTCTTGCAGGAAGGCGATGGCGTGCGGGTCCGCGAGGAACAGGCGCTGACCTTGAGCAACGGCGCGGATGCCGAAGTGCTGGTGTTCGATCTGCGGGCGCAGGAACTGCCCGAGATGCCTTGACCGGCACTGGCCTGGGGGCTTGCGCCCCCGGGCCTGACTGGCAAACAGCCAAGGCCCCGCAAGCGTTTGAGGCGATATCGGCGAGGCATATCCGCTATCGATACCGATGATTTCCGCCGTACGGGCGCCGCCTTCCAGAATCCACTCCAGCCCATCCCTTTCCACCGCTCACTCATCAAGGACGCCCCCATGTCAGCGCCTACCACCGCGACACTCCCCATGCGCAATGAAGTCTGGTTGCATATTTTCGCCGGCCTGTGCGCCAGCCTGGTCAGTATCGGGCTGGCGCGCTTTGCCTATACCCCGCTGATCCCGCAACTGATCCAGGCCCACTGGTTCGTGCAGGCCGACGTGGTCTACCTCGGCGCCGCCAACCTCGCCGGTTACCTGATCGGCGCGCTGATCGGCCATCCCCTGGGCAAGCGCCTGACCAATCCGCTGGTGCTGCGGCTGATGCTGGTGGTCGCCACACTGTCGTTCTTTGCCTGTGCCTGGGCCCTGTCCTTCAGCTGGTTCTTCGTCTGGCGCCTGCTCTCGGGGATCGCCGGCGGCGCCATCATGGTATTGGTGGCATCCACCGTGCTGCCCCACGTACCGGCGGCGCGCAGAGGCGCGGCCAGCGGCGCGATCTTCCTCGGCATCGGCCTGGGCATCGCCGGCTCCGGCATCCTGGTGCCGGCCCTGCTGGAATGGGGCCTGCGCGACACCTGGCTAGGCCTGGGGCTGGTGGCCGCGGTGCTGACCGCCGCCAGCTGGTTCTGCTGGCCGCAAAACCAGCCCACGCCCGCTGTCGCAGTGAAGGCCAGCGAGCCGGTCGATCATGAAAACCCGGCCTCCGGCCGTGGCCTGCGCCTGCTGTTCGCCCAGTACGCCTTGATGGCCACCGGGCTGGTGCCGGCCATGGTGTTCCTGGTGGACTACGTGGCCCGCGGCCTCGATGCCGGCACCCATGTGGCGGCGCTGGTATGGGTGATGTATGGCGTCGGCGCGATCTTTGGGCCGATGGTCTACGGCATGCTCGCCGACCACCTCGGCGCCCGCCGCAGCATCCGCTGGGTGCTGATCGTGCAGGCGCTGGCGGTGGGTGCGTTGAGCATCACCAGCCAGCCGTGGCTGCTGTGCGGGCTGGCGGTACTGATCGGTTCGTTCCCGCCCGGCATCGTGCCCCTGGCCCTGGCCCGGGTCCACGAACTGAAGAAGCACGCCCATGCCCAGCAAGTCGCCTGGAGCCGCGCGACCGTGGCCTTCGCCAGCTTCCAGGCGTTGGCCGGGGCCGCCTACTCGCTGATCTTCAATGCCAGCGGCGGCCATCATCAGCAGCTATTCGTGATCGCCAGCCTGGCCTTGCTGCTGGCCATCGTGCTGGATCTCGCCGCACGCCGGCTGCGCTAGTACAGCTCGCCCACCGCTGCGGCGATGGGCGAACCGCTGCCCGGGACCGGGCAGTGACCGATGCCCCCCCCCTGTTCTCCCGGCCACTCCTCCTTCAGTTGGCCAGAACGTCTGCGGCGCCCCTCCCCGGCGCCGTGTCATGGACCTTTCCGATAGGGAACCGAGGCGCTGTTCGGCTGGAAGGATAGCCTGGCCTGTACGCTGGTCGGCCTGGTTGTACACCTGCTGCGCTACAGTGGAGTGAGCTGCGCATTTTCGACATGAAGACCGCGGTGATTCGTGACTATGGCCCGTAAAAATTTTTACGCAAAATTTACGGGGAGTGGCATTTGCGCACCTGATACTGCGCGGTGTTTTTTGACAGGCGACTGTGTATGTCCCTCGCAGCAATACGGCTTATCGCTTTTATCCTTGGTATTTTTCTGATCACGCTGGCCGCAAGTATGGTGATCCCCCTGATTACGCTCGTGGCCCATGAGCGCAGCGACGATCTGTCGGCGTTTCTCTGGTCGAGCCTGATCACCCTCGTTTGTGGTCTTTTGTTGATCGCGCGCGGGCGTCCGGATATCGCCCAGCTGCGTCCGAGGGATATGTACCTGCTGACGACCAGCAGTTGGATCGTGGTATGTGCCTTCGCGGCGTTGCCCATGGTGTTCATCAGCCATATCAGTTACACCGACGCTTTTTTTGAAACGATGTCCGGCATCACCACTACGGGTTCAACTGTTCTGAGTGGGCTGGATACCGCGTCGCCAGGGTTACTGATCTGGCGCTCGATGCTTCACTGGCTGGGGGGTATCGGCTTCATCGGCATGGCCGTGGCGATCCTTCCACTGTTGCGGGTGGGTGGCATGCGCCTTTTCCAGACAGAGTCCTCAGACTGGTCGGAGAAGGTGACGCCACGCTCCCATGTTGCCGCCAAGTACATCCTCTGGCTTTATCTGGGGCTCACGGGGGCTGCGACTCTAGCGCTCTGGTTGGCTGGGATGACGCCTTTCGAAGCAGTGAACCACGCGATGTCGCTGATTTCGACGGGAGGTTTTTCAACTTCTGACGCGTCACTCGGGCATTGGCCGCAGCCAACGATTCACTGGATAGCGGTGGTCGTTATGATTTTGGGGAGTCTGCCTTTCACCTTGTATGTCGCAACATTGCGTGGCCACCGGCGTGCGTTGATCAAGGATCACCAGGTCCGTGGGTTTATTGGGTTCTTAATCGTCATCTGGTTGTCGGTGGGGACATGGCTGTGCTTTCACAGCGACTATGGTTGGTGGGACGCGTTTCGCATCGTAGCCGTTAACGTGACCTCGGTTGTCACCACCACCGGGATCGCGGTTGGCGATTACACGCTGTGGGGTAGCTTCGCCGTCCTGTTCTTTTTCTACCTGACCTTTGTCGGTGGATGTTCAGGCTCAACTGCCGGAGGCCTTAAAATCTTCCGCTTTCAGGTGGCCGCCAGCCTGCTGGTGAGCAGCTTGAAACAATTGATCCACCCTCGAGCCGTGATTCAGAAAAAGTACAACGGGCATCCGATCGACGAGGAAATCGTGCGTTCGCTTTTGACCTTTTCATTTTTCTTCACCATCACTATTGCCTTCATCGCTCTGGGGCTGGCCCTTATCGGGCTGGATTGGACGACGGCCTTGAGCGGCGCCGCAACAGCGGTCTGCAACGTCGGGCCCGGGCTGGGCACGATCATTGGTCCTGCGGGCAACTTCTCCTCATTGCCCGATGCGGCGAAATGGTTGTTGACCGTTGGCATGCTGCTGGGGCGCCTGGAAATCCTGACCGTGCTGGTGCTGGTGACGCCAGTATTCTGGAAGTATTGATCCGCTGGGCGCACGGCAGCCCTTCAGCCCTGCCCCTTGAGGAAATGGCGGATCCGGATCTTCACTCCTTCGCTCTGGAAACGGCGGGCCGCCGCCTCGATCTTCAGCTCGGCGCGAGTCACCCGCTCGTGGTGACGCAGGTGGCCGACCCAGGATTCGTCGAAGAAAATCTCGCACCACAGGCGTGGATTTTCGCTGTCCTGCAGCAGGCACCAGGAAAACGAACCGTTGCGCTGGCGCATGCGTCGCACCGGGTTCATCGCCTGCTGGAAGGCCTGGGCGTGTTCGGGGGCGATGTCGTATTCCAGGCGGATCATCACCGGGCCGCGCTCCAGGTCCTGGTCGTCGCTGAGCAGCGGTTGCGGCCAGTGCAGCGACGGCGCCAGGTCTTCGGCGCTGCGCTGGGGCAAGCCGACCCGCCAGGTCAGCCCGACCCCGGCCAGCAGCACCGCCGCCGCCACGCTCAGGGCAACGCTCATGGACAACAGGCTGGCGACCCAGCCCCAGAGCAATCCGCCCAGGGCCATGCTGCCGAAGAACATCAGGATATACACCGCCAGCGCTCGCGCCCGCACCCAGGCCGGCACCGAGGTCTGGGCCGCCACCTGGAAACTCGAGAGCACGGCGATCCAGGCGCCGCCGCTGATCAGCATCACCGGGATCAACAGATAGAAGTCGCGCAACCAGGCCAGGGCAAACAGCACCAGGGCGTAGATCACGCTGGCCAGCGCCACCAGGCGATCCACCGCCAGGTGCTGGCGCAGCCGCGGCAACAGCATCGCCCCCAGCACGGCGCCGAGGCCGACACTGCCGAGCAACACGCCGAACTGGGTCGCGCTGCCCTGCAACTCGCCACGCACGATCAACGGCAGCAAGGACATGCCGGCGCTGGCGCCAAAGAAGAACGCCAGGGTGCGAATCAGTACCCGTTGCAGAGGATGGGAACTGCGGGCGTAGCGCCAGCCCACGCGGATCGCGCTGAACAGCCGCTCCGCCGGCAGCACCGCGACCTTCGGCTCGCGCCGCCAGCAGGCGAGCACGGCGATCACCGCAAAGAACGACAGCGCATTCACCGCGAAGGTCGCCCAGGGCCCGGCCAGGCTCACCAGGACGCCGGCGATGGCCGGGCCCACGGCGCGCGCCACGTTGGTCCCGACGCTGCTCAAGGCGATGGCCGCGGGTAACTCGCCGGCGGGCACCAGTTCCGGGGTCAGGGCCGACCAGGCCGGCATCATCAGCGCCGTGCCGATGCCCATGGCCAGGGTCAACAGCAGCAACAAGGGTACCGTCATCAGGCCGCTGAGGGTCAGGAACGCGAGCAGCATGGCGACGCTGGCCATCCAGCCCTGCACCAGCAGCAGATAGCGACGCTTGTCGACGATATCGGCCAGTGCCCCCGCCGGCAGCGCGAGGAAAAACATCGGCGCCGCGGCGGCCACCTGCACCAGCGCCACCGTCATCGGGCTGGCCGACAACGAGGTCATCAGCCAGCCGGCGCCCACCTCATGCATCCAGGTGCCGATGTTCGAGGCGATGCTGGCCAGCCACAGCCCGCGAAACAGGCCATGCTTGAGCGGGCTCCAGGGCGAAAGGGAGGCCGCGCTACGGGAGGAATCGAGGGTCTGTTTCATGACGGTCCTTGAGTCGTGGGAACGGTGTGGAGTCCGGGCGTTTTTTCACCGCGAATGACCACCGGCCGACGCAAGCGGGTTGCGTCAGCCGGTGGTCATTCGCGGCAGGCTTACTTGACCTGACGCTGCGGCGCCTTGTGCACCATGGTGTAGGCATAGTCCACGCCCATGCCGTAGGCGCCGCTGTGCTCGCGCACCAGGTCCATCACCGCGTCGTAGGTTTCCTTGTGCGCCCAGTCGCGCTGGAACTCGAGCAGCACTTGCTGCCAGGTCACCGGCACCGCGCCGGCCTGGATCATGCGCTGCACCGACATGTCATGGGCTTCCTGGGTGGTGCCGCCGGAAGCGTCGGTGACGATGTACACCTCATAACCTTCGGCCAGGGCTTCCAGGGCCGGGAAGTTCAGGCAGACCTCGGTCCACAGCGCAGCCATGATCAGTTTCTTGCGCCCGGTGGCCTTCACCGCTTCCACCAGCTTCTTGTCTTCCCAGGAGTTCATCGAGGTGCGCTCGATCGGCTGGTGATCCGGGAACACGCTGAGCAGTTCCGGCCAGATGTAGCCGCTGAAGCTCTCGGTTTCCACCGAAGTGAAGATGGTCGGCACGTTGAAGATCTTCGCCGCCTTGGCCAGGCCCACGGTGTTGTTCTTCAGGGTCTGGCGGTCGATCGACTGCACGCCGAAGGACATCTGTGGCTGGTGGTCGATCAGGATCAGGGCGCAGTTGCTTGGGTTGAGCAGTTCACGGATAGACATGGCGCGTTCCTTTTGATGTCGAGTAGGTTCAAACGTTGAGTTGCAAAATTCGGGAGCTCGGCGCGGGTTCCGCTGGGGAGGCTTTGCTGCCGGCTTGGTGGCTAATTTAGGGGCTGGATTAAAGAGGGACAATTCCATAAAATCGAGAATCATTGATTCCAAAACAGGGACAATTCAAAAACTGCCGTACCGCCCACCGCGAACGGCACCTGCCGCCCGCCTGGCCGCGCAAACGGCCGAATGCAGCACAGCCGTACAATCCCCGCGCCCTGTAATAGGCAACCATGCTTCGCCTCGATCCGATGGCCACGCCGAGCGGACGCGGGCTGACCGAAGGCGTGCCGGCAGCTGTCGGAACCGCGGCCAGCCACGTCCTGGGCCACCCACCTTGACGCGGGAAATAAGCATGCTGCTTGCCTTGAAACACCTCGCTGCCCCCGGGCCGCTGCGCCTGCGCCTGAAGCCGCTGTGGCTGCTCGCCTTGCTCAGCGGCGGCGCCCCGGCGCTGGCGGCACAGAGCGCGCAAGACACCCCCGGTTTCCTTGAGGGGGCGAGTCTTGAAGTGCTCAGCCGCAACTTCTACCTCAACAACGACTATCGCTCCCCGACCCCGGCCGGCAAGAGCTACAAGCAGGAATGGGCCCAGGGCTTCATCGCCTCGTTCGAGTCCGGCTTCACCCCCGGCCCCATCGGCGTGGGGGTCGATGCCCACGGTTTCCTGGGCTTGAAACTGGACGGCGGCAAGGGGCATTCCGGGACGGGCCTGTTGCCGCTGGATCATGACGGGCGCAGCGAAGACAGCTACTCCAGCGCTGGTGGCTCGCTGAAATTCAAGGCCTCGCGGACCACCCTGGCGCTCGGTGAAATGACCGTGGCGACCCCGGTGTTCGACACCGCCGACAAACGCCTGCAACCGGAATACGCCAGCGGACTGCTGCTCTCCAGCCGTGAGCTCGAGGGGCTCGACCTGCAGGCCGGTCACTTCAGCGCCTTCAAGAACCAGGACGCCTCGACCGCCAAGGGCGACTTTTCCGGCTACGGGGCAACCACCCGCCACGCCAGCATCGACTTCATCGGCGCCGACCTGTTCGCCGCCCAGGCGCTGGGCGGCGCCCTCTACGCCTCGGAGCTGAGCGACACCTGGCGCCAGTACTACGCCAACCTGCATGCCAGCCTTGGCCAGCTGTTCCTCGACGGTAACCTGTACCGCACCCGCGACCAGGGCCAGGCCACGGCCGGCGCCATCGACACCACGGCCTACAGCCTCTCCGGCAAATACCGGATCGATGCCCAGGCGTTCACCCTGGCCTATCAGAAAATCCACGGCGACACGCCCTTCGACTTTGTCGGCGGCGACGCCATCTACCTCGCCAACTCGATCAAATACGCCGACTTCAACGGCCCCGGCGAACGCTCCTGGCAAGCGCGCTACGACCTCGACCTCGGCGCCCTGGGCATTCCCGGCCTGAGCTTCATGGCCCGCTATGTGAGCGGCCGCGGCATCGACGGCAGCCACGCGCCCCAGGGCGGCGCCTACAACCCCTTCGATAGCGCCAACGGCACCTACAGCCCGCAACAGGGCCGGGGCGGACGCCACTGGGAACGCGACCTGGACCTGCACTACATCGTGCAATCGGGCCCGGCCAAGGACCTGTCGCTGCAACTGTCCCACGTCAGCCACCGGGCCAACGCCACCCAGGCCGGCGACGATATCGACAGGCTGTACATCGTCATTCAGTACCCGCTCAAGCTCGGGCCGTTCTGATCGCGCGCGGCGGGCCGAGCCTGCTCGAACCCTGCGCCGGGGAAGTCCGTTGGCAGCAGCCAAATCGCCGCTAACCCAAGGCATGGGCCACCTGCGCTTCTGGCACCGTCGCGTCCCGCAACACCCGCGCCAGCAAGGCGTCGGGCTGGGCACCCGAGACCCGGGTGTCGCCGATGCGAAAGGCCGGCAGCACCCCGCCCGACCAGTCCGCGGCATCGCGCTTGTGGCGTTGCAACGCAGCCAGCCCTTCACCACTGCACAGGTAGTCGAGCAGCCGCTCCTGCTCGCGCTTGCCGTCCCCGCCCAGCTCCGCGAGCACCCGCGCATCGCCGATATCGCGGCCCTCGCAGAAATAGGCCCGGAAGATCCGCGCAAACAGCGCGGCGCAGTCGCCACCGCGGGCGGCCCGCTCGAGCATCAGGCTGTGCGCCGCGTCGCTGTCGACCAGGCGCTCGATTCGCTCGAAGGCAAAACGCAGCCCCAGCGCCTGGCCGGCCCGGGTGATCTGCGCTTCGAACAGCCGGCTGCGCGCCAGGCTGCCGAACCGGCGCCGGGCGTACTCGCCCTGCTCGATGCGGCTGGCGGGAAGGTCGAACGTGGAGCGGCTCGGCACATAGACGATCGGCCATGGCCGGTGCGCCGCCATGGCCTGGCGCAGGTTCAGCTCGCCGATCCAGCACCAGGGATTGATGAAGTCGTACGCCAGATGAATGACGTTACCCATAGCTACCACCTTGCTTCTACCAATGATGGCCAGACTCTAGGCGCGCACCTGCCGGACGAGTAGCCACAGGGCGCGCAACGCTGTCTTGCTCAAGACCTGGGCGAGGCTCAGGCGGCGAGGATTTCCTCGAGGAACTCGATAAACACATTGATGCGGCTGGAGCCACGGTGGTTGGGCAGGTACAGCGCATTGATGCAGGTGCTGGCGGTGCCGGGATTGACCTCGTACTGCTCCAGCACGCGGGTCAGGCGGCCCTGGCCGACATCGTCGCGTACCAGCCAGTCGGCCAGCAGCGCCACGCCGCCACCGGCCAGCGCCGCCTCGCGCAGGATGTCGGCGTTGTTGCTCTGCAAGCGGCCCTGCACACTCAGGCGCTGCGGCTCTTCGTCGCCCTGGAAGGTCCAGTCCTGGTGCACGCCGCCATAGTCGAACCGCAGGCACTGGTGCTCCAGCAGGTCGCTCGGCTGGCGCGGCAGGCCGGTGCGTGCCAGGTAGTCGGGGCTGGCCACGAGCCAACGCTGGAAGTCACCGATCTTCTTGCTGACGATGTCATCGCTGACCACCGAGGAACCGAGGCGCACCGAGACATCGATGCGCTCGCTGATCAGGTCGCTGACCCGGTCGCTCAACGACAGGCTGATCTCCAGCCCCGGATGGCGCTCGAGCAGGCGTCCCAGGTGCGGGGCGATGATGCGCCGGCCGAACTCCACCGGAACGCTGGCCCGCAGATGCCCCTGGGCCTCGCTGCCACGGTCGGCGACGCTGGCGTCGGCTTCGTCGATGGCCTCGAGAATCGCCACGGCCTTGTCGAAATAGGCCTGCCCGGCGAGCGTGACACTGGTGTTGCGCGTGGTGCGATTGAGCAGGCTGGCGCCCAGTTCGCTTTCCAGCCCCGCCACCTGCCGCGTCACCGACGACGTCGACAGGCCGAGCTTGCGCGCCGCCGATGAGTAGCCGCCACAGCGCACGGTTTCAACGAACATCTTCAGCGCCAGCAACTTGTCCATAAGCCGATTCCGAGAGCGAAAAATCAAGCCAGGGACTATGCCTGAGCACGCATCGAGTGTCTTGTACGGTTGTGCTCAAGCACCGTGGCCTACGCTTGCACCTTCGCCCCGGATCCTCAGCCCTGGCGGTAGTGACGGATCAGAAACAGCAGCAGCGCCAAGCCAGGGACCGCGGCAATCGAGGTCGCCGACAGGCTCCATCCCACCTGCTCATACAGCGGGCTGGCCACCAGCGAACCCAGGGCGCCACCGACAAAGATGCTGGTCATGTACACCGCATTCAGGCGCGCCCGGCTGTGCGGGTCGATGGCGTACACCTCACGCTGGCCAAGCACCATGTTCAGCTGCACGGCAAAATCCAGCAGCACCGCGCACACCACCAGCCACAGATAGCCACTGCCCGGCAGCGCACCTATCAGCAGGGACAGCGGCGCCAACAGCAAGGCCACGAGAGTGCCGCGCTGGCCATGCCCGGCGTCGGCCAGCCGGCCGGCGATCGGCGCCGCGATCGCCCCCACCGCGCCCACCAGGGCGAACACCGCCACCTGTGCCTGGCTGAAGCCGTGCTGGCGAATCAGCTCGATGGGCACGATGGTCCAGAACAGGCTGAAGCTGGCGAACAACAAACCCTGGTACAAGGAGCGCTCACGCAGGCCGGCATGGCGGCGCGCGAGGGCGAAGACCGAGCGGATCAACTCGCCATAGGAGGACTGATGCGTCGGCATGCGCCGTGGCAGGGCAACGGCCATGACGCAGGCGATCACCGCCATCAGGCCCGCAGCGCTGAAGAACACCCCGCGCCAGCCGAACGCCTGGGCCAGCAGGCTCGACAGCGGGCGCGACAACAGAATGCCCAGCAGCAGCCCGCTCATGATGTTGCCGACCACCCGCCCACGGCTTTCCTCGGGCGCCATGTGCGCGGCCAACGGCACCAGAATCTGCACCGCCACCGAAGTCAGGCCGATGAGCAACGACAGCGCCAGGAACAGCGAAGGCGACTCAGTAAAGCCGGCGGCAATCAGGCACAGGCTCACTGCAAGCGTGAACCCCACCACCAGGCGGCGGTTTTCCATCAGGTCGGCCAGGGGCACCAACAGCAGCAGGCCCGCGGCGTAACCGAGCTGGGTCAGCGAGACAATCAGGCTGGCATGGGCGTTCGACAGGCCGATCTGCGGGGCGATCAGCTCGACGATCGGCTGGGCGTAATAAAGGTTGGCGACGACCGCGCCACAACAAAAGGCCAGCAAGGCCACCAGGGCGCCAGAGAGAGTGGCGGGCCGTTCGCCCTTCACCGCCGGGCTGGTCGTCGTTGCAAAGTTGCCGGTAGGCATGATGAAACCTCGTTCGCGTGGAGAAAAGTTTCGCCAAGGCTAGGCGCGATGCTCAATCGGGAGAATCCACCGCCGGGACAATTGAGCGATGCGCATCACGCAACGATCCCGGCGTTGCCGATGGCGCAAAAGGTCTTTGCGCGGTTTGCCAATACCGCCGTCCACACCCTTTATCTACCCTTGGGCACTTGCCACGGGGCGGTCCGTCACCGCACTGCGCTTCGGCTCAAGGAGACTTCCATGACCTCGACTGCATCACTGTCCGCCCGCGCGGATTCCACGGACCAATGAAGGGTGACCCGATGAACACCAGGCAGTTGTGGCTGGGCGCCGTGGTTCTCGCCACGGCAGGCGCGATAGGCGCCGCGCTGTTGATGTGGCGCCCGGCGATCGCGCCGGCCACGGCGCCACAACGCTTCGATGCCGCCCAGGTGCAGCGCGGCGCGCGGGTCGCCGAAGCCGGCGATTGCGCGGTGTGCCATACCCGCCCCGGCGGCCGCTACCTGGCCGGTGGGCTGGCGCTGGTGACGCCATTCGGCACGCTCTACAGCACCAACATCACCGCGGACGCCGGGACCGGAATTGGCCAATGGTCATTGCCGGCCTTCGAGCGGGCGATGCGCGAAGGGGTCGCCCGCGACGGGCACTTGCTGTATCCGGCCTTCCCTTACGCCTACTACCGGCGCATGACGGACGGAGACATCGCGGACCTCTACGCCTACCTGATGAGCGGCCCCGCCGTGCATTCGCCGGCAATGCCGAACCGGATGAATTTCCCGATGAACATCCGCCCGCTGGTGTCGTTCTGGAACCTGCTGTTCCTGCACGCGGAGCCCTTGACGCCCGTGGCGCAGCAGTCCGCAACCTGGAACCGTGGCCGCTATCTGGTCGAAGGCCCCGGCCATTGCGCCGGCTGCCATTCTCCGCTCAACCCGCTGGGCGCCGAGCAGTCCGCCCAGCATCTTGGCGGCGGCATGGTGGACGGCTGGCAGGCGCCGTCCCTGCTGGGCCTGGCCGACCGCGCCGCGCCCTGGAGCCGCGAGCAACTGGCGGGCTACCTGCGGGCTGAGGTGGTCGAGGGCCATGGCACCGCTGCGGGGCCGATGCGACCGGTCAGCCTCAGCCTGGGCAACATGCCGGCCAGCGACGCCGAGGCGATTGCCGACTACCTGCTGAGCCTCAAGGACCCCGCTCCCGCCGCACCCGCTTCAGCCACCGCGCGCCCCACCGAAGTGGTCGAACAAGCACCTGGCGTCCAACTGTTCCAGAGCGCCTGCGCCGGTTGCCATGGCCCGGCCGCGCCGATGCGCCAGATCGATGGGCGCCCGGCCCTGGAGCGGACGTCGGCGCTGCATGCCTCAAGCGCGCGCAACTTTCTCAAGACCCTGCTCGAAGGCGTGCCCTCCACCCCGGGGTTGCCCGGCCCGGTCATGCCGCCCTTCGCCGCCAGCCTGGACAACCAGCAACTGGCGGCGCTGGCCTCGTTCCTGCGCGAACAGGCCAGTCCGGGCCAGCCGTGGGCCGACCTTTCTTCCACCCTTCACGAATTACGCCAGGAGGCGCAATGACCCACATGACCCTCAACGTCAACGGCTCACCCCATGCGCTGGAGCTGGAGCCCGACATGCCGTTGCTGTATGCCCTGCGCAATCACCTGGGGCTCAATGGCGCCAAGTACGGTTGCGGCCTGGGACAATGCGGAGCCTGCACGGTGCTGGTGGATGACCAGCCGGTCTTCTCCTGCCTGACGCCCTGCAACGGCCTGGAAGGCAAGGCCATCCGCACGGTGGAAAGCCTGGGTACGGCGGAGTGCCCGGGGCCTTTGCAAAAAGCCTTTATCGAGACCCAGGCCGCCCAGTGCGGCTACTGCATCGCTGGCATGCTGATGCGCGCCCAGGCGCTGCTGGAGCGCGACCCTCATCCGGACGAAGCCACTATTCGCGAGCATATGGCGAGCAACCTGTGCCGCTGCGGCACCCACCTGCGGATCATCGACGCCATCGGCCGCGTGGCCAGGCAAGAGCGGAGCGCCCCATGACCCGGCACCATGAAGTCGATCAGGGGCGCCGCGCGTTCCTGCGTGGCGGCGCGCTGGTGCTGGCGTTCACCCTGGTCCCGGCGGCGCGCCAGGCGCTGGCCGACAGCGAAGTCGATACCCTCGGCACGCTGGTGTTGGCGCCCGATCTCCCCGGCAGCCTGCGCACCAACCCCTACCTCGATGCCTGGATCCGCGTCGCGGCCGAAGGCGTCACCGTCTACACCGGCAAGGCCGAATTGGGGACGGGGGTGAAAACCGCGCTGTTGCAGATTGCCGCCGAACGCCTGGACCTTGCGCCAGGCGCGATCACGCTGCTCACCGCGGACACCGCGCTGACGCCCAACGAAGGCTACACCGCCGGCAGCCACAGCATTTTCGACAGCGGCACGGCCCTGTTCAACGCCGCGGCCCAGGTCCGGCAATTGCTGCTGGAGTCGGCGGCGCGCAGTTGGGCCGTCGACGCCGCGCTGCTGACGACGCACGAGGGCCTGATCCAGGGCCCGGCCGGGCAGCGCATGCCCTATGCCGAGGCCGTCAAGGGCGTGGACCTGCACCACTATGCGCAGGCGCAATCGCCCTCGATGCCACCGTCCACGTTCAAGCTGATCGGCCATTCGCTGCCTCGCCTGGATATCCCGGCCAAGGTCAGTGGCGGCGCCGCGTTCGTCCAGGACCTGCGCCTGCCGGGCATGCTACATGCCCGGGTGATCCGCCCGCCCCGCCCTGGCTGCAGCCTGGAAGCCTTCGATGCCGAGGCGATCAAGGCCCTGCCCGGCGTAGTGCGGGTGGTGCAGGACGGCAACTACCTGGCGGTGGTCGCCCGGGATGAGTGGCAAGCCATCAAGGCGATGCGCAGCGGCTATGAGCAGGCCCGCTGGAGCGCTGGAGAGGCGATCCCCGAAGCGCGGGACATCCACGCGCTACTGACCCGCCTGCCCGCGCGCCGCTACCCGATCAGCCATGAAGGCAACCCGGCACCCGGCGCCAGCACCAGCTATCGCGCGCGGTTCAGCAAGCAGTACCTGATGCACGGTTCCATCGGCCCGTCCTGCGCCGTGGCCTGGTTCAAGGACGGCGTGCTCACGGTCTGGACCCACACCCAGGGGGTCTATCCGCTGCGCGCGGGGATCGCCGAGATGGTCGGGCTGGCGCCGGAGCGAGTGCGCTGCATCCATATCGAGGGCTCCGGGTGCTACGGCCACAACGGCGCGGACGACGCGGCGGCCGATGCCGCATTGATCGCGATGCGGCTCGCCGGCACGCCGGTGCGCATGCAGTGGATGCGCGAGCAGGAAAACCTCTGGGAGCCCTACAGCAGCGCCATGCTCACCGAGGTCCAGGCCAGCCTCGACGCCCAGGGCCGATTGCAGGACTGGGCCTATGACCTGTGGACCACGCCGCACAACGAACGCATCGTCAATGCCGGCCGCTTGATTCCCGCGCGGCTGTTGGCCCGGCCGTTCGTCTCCGCGCCGTCGATCCCCATCGCCCAGCCCGAAGGGGATGGCGATCGCAATGCCGTGCCGCTGTACACCCTGGCGTCCACCCGTATCGACATGAACTTCGTCACCCGCATGCCGTTTCGCACCTCCGCCATGCGCTCGCTGGGGGCCCACATCAATATCTTCGCCATCGAAGCCTGCATCGATGAACTGGCCGCCCGGGCCGGCGCCGATCCGGTGGCCTTGCGCCTCGCCCACCTGAGCGATCCGCGGGCGCGGGCAGTGGTCGAACGGGTGCGGGACGCCAGCGGCTGGCCGCACAAGGGCAATGAGCCCGGCGCGGGCATCGGCTTCGCGTTTGCCCGCTACAAAAACATCATGGGCTACTGCGCCATTGCCGTCCTGCTGCGGGTGCATCCGCAGACTGGCGAGGTGCAGCTCGATCGAGTGGTCACGGCGGTGGACGTGGGCCAGATCGTCAACCCCGATGGCCTGCGCAACCAGGTGGAAGGCGGCATCGTGCAGTCCGCCAGCTGGACCCTGTTCGAAAAGGTCGGCTACGACCCGGGCGGAGTGCGCAGCTATGACTGGAGCGGTTATCCGATCCTGCGTTTTCCCCAGTTGCCCCGGCAGGTCGAGGTGCATTTGCTCGACCAGCCGGGACAGCCGTTCCTCGGCGCCGCCGAGATCGTCCAGGGCCCCATGGCCGCCGCCATCGGCAATGCCGTGGCCAATGCGACGGGCCGGCGCTGGCTGAACCTGCCCCTGACCCGCTCCGAGCAGCCGGCCTAGCCTGGAGTCCGGCGCTGGGCCAGGCCGCTGCTTCGGCGGCGGCCCTTCGCGCGCTGCCAAGGCATCGAGGATCGAACGGGCCAATCGCCGCGCCCGTCATCGACTGCCCGCCCGCCGCGCCCTGCATCCGCCGCCGTTCAGGACGTTGCGTTTCACGCAATGCAGCGTAGAGCGGCGGCTGGATTATCAGCCACGGCCCGGCGGATTAGGTTAGTGCCCAACAAAGACACGCAAACCGGCAATCCCTGTTGTTCAACCAGGCACCGTCCGCCTGAGCACCCACGGCATCCCGATCGATGCCCTCATAAGGAAATACCCATGACTCAGCACCTGTTCCAACCCCTTGCGGTCGGCCCCTACACCCTGGCTCACCGCGTGGCCATGGCCCCGCTGACCCGCTCCCGCGCCGGCCAGCCGGGCGACCTGCCCACCGCCATGAACGCCGAGTATTACCGGCAGCGCGCGAGCGCCGCGCTGATCGTTACCGAGGCCACGCAGATTTCCCGCCAGGGCCAGGGCTACGCCTGGACCCCGGGGATCTACAGCGATGCCCAGGTGACGGCCTGGCGCCAGGTGAGCACCCAAGTGCACGAAGCCGGCGGGCTGATTTTCATGCAGCTGTGGCATGTGGGGCGTGTCTCTCACCCGAGCTTCCAGCCCGACAACGCCCTGCCGGTGGCGCCCAGCGCCCTGCCGGTTCCTGGCAAGACCTTTATCGTCGACGACGAGGGCAACGGCGTCTGGGGCGATGTGCCGGTGCCACGCGCCCTGCAAGTGGCGGAGATCGCGCAGATCGTCGACGACTATCGACGCGCGGCGCGTAACGCCCTGAAGGCCGGCATGGACGGCGTGGAAATCCACGCAGGCAACGGCTACCTGCTCGACCAGTTCATCAACAGCAACAGCAACCAGCGCGAGGACGCGTACGGCGGCAGCGTGGAAAATCGCGCCCGCCTGCTGCTGGAGGTCGTGGCAGCCGTCGCCGATGAGGTGGGCGCCGAACGAGTGGCGGTACGCCTCACTCCCATGGGGCGCTTCATGGGCATGGGCGACGCAACGCCCGAGGCCACCTTCGGCCATATCGTCCGTTCCCTGAATCGCTGGCCCCTGGCCTACCTGCACCTCGTGGAACCGGCCGTGGTCGGCACCGTCAAGGACGAGAACTTCGACCCGCGCTGGGACGCGATCATCGGGCAACTGCGCACAGAGTGGAAAGGCGTGCTGATGCTCGCCGGCGGCTACGATCCACAATCGGCGGAGCAGGCCCTGGCCGCCAACCGCGCCGACCTGATTGCCTTTGGTCGCCCCTTCCTGGCCAACCCCGACCTGCCCCGGCGGATCCGCGACGGGCTGGCGCTGAACACGCCAGACCCAAGCACCTTCTTTGGCGGCGACCAGCGCGGATACATCGACTACCCCGTTCATCCATAAGGAGCGATCCCGTTAACCCTGCTCCCGGGTTCATCGAATCGGCCGCGCTTGCGGGGGCGGCCGATACTCGGCGTGCAAAGGACCGCTTCGGCTTATCGGGACTCCTCGGGGCTGGTCTCGCCTGCCGGGCTGGACGCGATAGCCTGCCGCAGCGTTTCCAGTGTCGCGGGCTTGAACAGAATCTGGTCCATCCCGGCGGCCTTGCATCGCTCCACCGCCCTCGCCTCGATGCTGGCCGTCAGGGCAATGATGCGACAGCGTGGCAGGCCGCTGTGGGATTCCTCCCAGCGGATCCGCCTGGCGAGCTCGAAGCCATCCATCCTCGGCATCATGCCGTCCGTGAGCACGATGTCGAAGTCCGCGCTCAGCCAGCGCTTGAAGGCTTCCTGCCCATCTTTCGCGACCACCACTCGATGCCCCAGGGTTTCCAGCTGGGTGTTGAGGGTGACGCGATTGAAGGCGTTATCTTCGGCCAGCAAGATGGACAATGGAGGCACTTCGGCAGAAACGGGCGGCTCCTGCTGCGCAGCTTCGTCCTCGATAGCGGCTGGAGGGTCGCAGATGGGCAGGCTCAATTCGAGGCTGAAGCAGGATCCTTTGCCAGGTTCGCTACGCGGGTCGATCTTGCCCCCCATCAATTGCACCAGGCGGCGGCTGATGTTCAGCCCCAACCCGCTTCCGGATGCCTGCCCCGCGCCTGGCATGCCCACCTGTGAGAAGGGCTTGAACAGCTTGTCCATGTCTTCGGCGCCAATGCCGATGCCCGTATCGATGACATCGAGGTCCAGGCGCAACCTGTCCCCTTCACGGCGGGTGCGAGCCTGGAGGGTTACGCCGCCACGCTCGGTGAACTTGATGGCGTTGCTGAGCAGGTTGAACAGCACCTGCTTGAAATGCAGCGGGTCCAGTAGCACCCATGCCTGCAACTCGCCTTCGACCTTGACGTCCAGGGTGAGGCCTTTTTGTCGCGCCATGCCAGTGACAACCGAGGCGACGCCTTCAATCTGGTTGTTGATGAGCACCGGCTCAGGAAACGAATCAATCTTTCCGGACTCGATGCGAGCAATATCCAGCACATTGCCCAGCAGCGACAGAAGCCCCTGGGCCGCTTCCTGGGCCACGGACAGGGATACGCTGTCGGCCTCCCCCTGTTTCGCCCTCAGCAGCGCGAGCTCCTGCATGCCGATGATCGCGTTCAGCGGCGTGCGTATCTCATGGCTCATCGTCGACAGGAAGACACTCTTGGCCTGGTTGGCGGCCTCGGCCCGCTCCTCGGCGGCCCTGGTCCTGCAGACTTGGCGTCGCAGGTAGAACGCCCAGATCAGCGAGATGGCGATCAGGGTCGCGAAGAGGCCGCCCAGCTGGAGAATCTTGTCGCGATGGTCGCGCCAGAAGTCGCTCCCGCCCCTGGCGAAGCGCGGCGCCCAGGCCTGGACTATGTCCGCGACCTCTTCCGGTGTGATTGCCAGCTGCGCCTTCTCCAGGATGCTGCGCAACTCCGGCTGGTTCTTCGCCACCCCGATGCCGATGGGCGTGGAGATATTCTGCAGGATCCCGGTGACCTGGATGCGATTGTCGAAATACTGGGCCGACAGATAGCGGCCGGTGTAGTCGCTGCTCAGGTACACCTCGTTCTGCCCCGAATCGACCGAGCGCATGGCCTCGAGGAACGTGGGGTATACCTTGAGCTGAATTGCCGGATAGTCACGTCTTATCGTATCGATGAAAAAGTAGCCTTCACCCGTCGCCAGGGTCTTCCCATTCAGATCGGCAAGCCCGTTGAAACGCCGGCCGGCGTGACGGCCAGCACTGGTCGCGGTCATCAATACGGTGGAGCTGCGCAGGTACGCCGGCAAGACATCCAGTGGCGTCTCGAACAGCTCGGACTGAGGCATGGCCGGGGTCAGAAGCGCCCGCCCCTCGGCGATAAGTTTATTGGTTTCCAAAGTGTTTGGCGTGCCCAGGTAGGCGAACTTCAGGCCACTGCGCTGGCTGATCAATTCCAGGTAGTCGCGGCCAATGCCGGTGACGCTGCGGTCCCGTCCCAGCTCGCCCAACGCCCCGAGCGAGTAATTGATGGCCACGGGCACCTGCGGGTGGCTGTCCAGCCAGCGCTGTTCCGCGGGCGTCAGCTTCACGCGCGCCTCGTCGATGCTCAAACGGCGGCCGGCGCTCCAGCTGCGCAGGATGTCTTCCCCATAGCGCCTGGATATCCTCGGTATTGCCCGGTCGATAATGCCCCTCAGCGGCTCGTCTCCCGGACGCAGAAGGAAGCGGAAGCCCCGACTGTCGACGGGAGCGAAGTTGTCGATGCGCAGGCCCAGCAGGTAATGGGTTTGCATCAGGTAATGCGAGGACACGGCATCCCCCAACACCGCGTCTACGTCCCCCAGCACCAGCGCTTCGAGCGCGTGTTGAGGCGAATCGAAAAACTCCACCTGGCTATGGGGGTAAGCCTCCCGTACCGCCTGTTCCTGAAGATAGCCGACAGTCATTCCCAGAACGGTACCGGCCTGGCCGGGATCGAAGGGCTGGGCCTGCGAAGTCACCAGCACCGGCCGGTCAGATAGGTAGGCTTCGCTGAGCAGCAGGCCATTTTCCCGGCCTTCGACATCGCTGCCCGCGCCCAGCAGGTCGATCTCGCCACTGCGCAAGGCCGCCAGTGCGGATGCCCGCGACGAGTAGGCGCGCACCTGCGGCGGCCGTTCGAACATCAGGGCCAGGTAGTCGGCGGTGATGCCCTGGTAGCGATCGCCATTGAGCACTGACAGGGGCGGATAGTCGAAACGCACGACCCCGACCCTGAGCGGCCCTCGCCCTTCCAGCCACTGCCGCGCCTTGGCGTCCAGCCAGGGATGACTGCTTGTGGTCATGCGACCGGACAACGTGATGTCCTGCGCCTGAGCCGGAAATATCGGTGAAAGAAAACCCAGCAACAGAATGCCAATAGCTGCGAGGGACCTCAGTAGCATGGGGAACCTTCCTTGAGGTACTTGCGAAACGAGGAGCGGTAGACGCGACCCGGCAGGCAGCCCCTGCGAAGTCGTCGACAGTCTTGCGTATTTGCCGGGAATTTTAGGCGTTAGTGGCGTGCGGGAACATAAAGGATGGCCCCGTACGCCCCAGTTCGTCAGATACAGCTCTCAAGCTATGTGCTCCCGGGTAAAATGGCATAATATGCCAATGATCGAAAAAACCTGTTTGCCCAGAGCTGGAGCTAATTATGGCGACGCGAAACGTTGTGCTCACCCCTCACCAGGACCAGGTTATCCAGGACCTGGTGCAGTCCGGCCGTTATCAGAATGCCAGCGAAGTGATGCGAGAAGGTTTGCGTCTATTGGAGCAGCGCATCGCCGAAGACACTGCCAAAATTGAGGCCCTGCGCCAGGCGACCTCGATCGGCATCATGGACCTTGAACACGGGCGCTTTACTCAGTTGAACGAAGGGGATCTGGAGCACTACCTCGAGGGCTTGAGCCTTGAGGCAACCCTCCCCGCGAGAGAGAAACACTGAGCATGCCGCAGTACCGGATTTCCAACGCGGCGCGCGCCGACATTGTCGACATCCTCAGGCTCTCCCAGATGCAGTTTGGCGATCAAGCACGCCAGCGATACCAAGCGTTGATACTCGCCGCGTTGCAAGATATCGCCAGCACGCCCTATCGCATTGGCAGCCACGACCGCGATGAGCTTGCACCGGGCCTTCGCAGCTATCACCTCATCTACTCACGCCAGCAGGCTAAACACCCCCATGGAACGGTCAAAAGCCCGCGCCATGTCGTATTCTATCGCGTGGCAAACGACGACGTGATCGAGGTCGTCCGACTCCTTCATGATGCCATTGAGGTGCAGTTGCACCTGCCTACCGACTGACGCGCTCGAACGTCCAGCGCAATGCATGTCACGCTGAGGTATTTTTCAGGCACAAAAAAGCCACTCATCTGAGTGGCTTTTTCTGAATCTTGGAGCGGGAAACGAGACTCGCATCTGGTTCCCTACCCATTGAAATCTAAGGGTTTTCTCTTCTTGCCGAAACAGAAAGAGACTTAATTCTGGACTTGTTTTCAGGGGGCATCAAGAGCAGCAGAGCATAGAAAAAGTGAGCGTCGGGAGCGGGTTCGAGCAATCAGGTATCGGGCTGTTGCTTCTGTTCGGTAGTGTCTGCTGCGGAGGAGCCGTTGTTTTTGGTCTGGGCTGTCAAGGTCTTCTGCGCGGCTTCAGCGTGCGCCTGCGCATGGCTGGCCTGGAACGCCTCCCAACGGGCGCGGGCCCGGTCAGAGCCGTCTTCGGCAACGGCGGCGATAGAAGTAACGGAGAATAGGCAGGCAATGACAAGTGTGGAGCATTTCATAGGATCAAATCTCCTGAGGTGATAAAGGGAAGAGCCGCTTGGGCTAAATGAAAGTTATGGATGGCGCTTTAGGAAGTGTCGTTATCAACTGACCGTTAAGTGCTCATAATAAAAACACTCCATCAGTTTTCGTTCGTGCAATTTCCTTGAACCTGATAATCCAGAACATGCTCCCGCCCCTGATGGTCCAGATAATCCAGACGCGCGGGAACCACACCACACTGGTCCGGGATTTGAGTCATGGATATGATTTTTGCTACATCCATATGAACGTAGAAGCCGGTCTTGTCGTGAATCACCGGTGAGCTCTCGGTAGTGTCGGCAAACGCTGAACCGGTGGTGAGCAATGCAGCAAATCCAAGCATAAGCAATTTCATGAAGGTATCTCTCTAGTGGGAAGTTGCTTGTTAACTGGTAATGGGCCCACAGCAACTAGCAAGTAACTCGGTATGGGCCGGTGAATGGCTCGAATTCATCCTCCCACTCTCCCCCGCTATGCACGATGACATTTTTTGCATGCGCGCCATGCCCCATAGGCATGGATTTTTTACCTCCCACAGCCCCAACAAAAGCGTCAAAGCCCTCCGCACAGTTGCACCGCGCCAATACATATCAAAAAGGCATGCGACATATCGAAAACAAGCAATGGCGCATAGCTCAGCAACAGGTGACGATATGTCACACCTCATTGGTGCTGCCTGGCACCACTCGGTGACCCGCACATTCCACTTCAGCCCGCTTGGAGCCTCACTGTGAAAAAAATCTTGCGCATCGCCACCGCTCTCGGCTTGGCGGCACTCTCCACCGGCGCATTCTCCGCTACGACCAGTTACGACACATCGCACTCCATGGGCATCCAACTGCTCGGCTCTGGTGGCCCTATCTCTGACGACGCCCGGGCTTCATCGGGCGAGATTGTCTGGATCGATGGCAAGTCGCGGCTGCTCATCGACGCCGGCGGCGGTACGTACCTGCGCTTTGGCCAGGCACATGCCCGGTTGGAAGACCTGCACTTCATCGGCATCTCGCACTTTCACACGGACCATAGCGCCGACTTGCCCGCCATCTTGAAGGGCGCGTACTTCATGGCTACGAGCAACACAATTGCACTGGTCGGTCCGGACGGGTCTGACTCGTTCCCAAGCATGACGGCATTCTTCCATGACACGTTCGGTGCCAAGACTGGCTCGTTTGCCTACCTCGAGGGTCTGCATGATGGCAGCGATGGGTTGAACCTAAAGGTCAGCCCGATCATCAATGTGGATCGCCACGCCGAGAAAGCGTCCCTCGTTTATCAAGACGCCGAGGTCAAGGTATATGCCTACGGCATTCCGCACGGCGATGTACCGACCCTGGCGTTCCGCATCGAGGGCAAGTACGGCACGATCGTGATCTCCGCGGATCAGAACGGCAGCCGTGCCGGATTCATCGATTTTGCCAAGGGCGCCGACATCTTGGTCATGCCGGCTGCCATCGACGACGACGCCGACACCACCTCCAAGTTTCTCCATGCAACGCCAACGGTCGTCGGCAAGATCGCCGCAGCCATCAATCCCAAGATGCTCGTCCTCAATCATTTCATGGGCAAATCCCTGAAGAACAAGGAGAGCAACATCGCAACCATCAAGCGCTACTACCACGGTCCGGTCTACGCAGGACGTGATCTGTCGCGCTTCGAAATGCCATGAACCAGGAGTACCCCATGAAACACACACTCGCACTCTCCATCGCCGTTGCCTCTCTCGCCTCGTTCGCTGTCATCAGCCAGCCGGCGCATGCCAGTGAAGCCCCGCCACCGGCCATTGCCAAGACCACCAAGGGTGGCGGCAAATGTGCCAGCGGCAAGTGCGGCACCGAGAAGATCTACAGCAAGGCCAAGATCAATCAGGACCCACAGGATCGCCTGGTCCGTACACGTGACGGCAAATGTGGTCTGACCGCTCAAGGCTACGACGTAGCCGAAACGCCCCTGAAGAAGCTCGCCGAAGGGGTCTGTGGCCAATGATCATCCAAGGACGAGGACTTGGGCTGCGGCGTGAGTTTGCCTTGCCTCTCGCCAACGGTCCGGTTCGGACTGACTTCGACTTTTTAGAAGTCGTACCGGACAACTGGATGGGGTTGGGCGGAGAGAGCAAGGAACACTTCGACGCGATCGCGGGCAAGTATCCGATGGTGGCCCACAGCTTGAGCCTGTCCATCGGCGACGCACAACCACTGGATATGGACTATTTGAGGGCGCTGAAGATCTTCTTAGACAGCTACGACATTGCGATCTATAGCGATCACGTAAGCATGTCGCGCGATAGCCGCGGCTACCTGTACGAGCTGATTCCTGTGCATCGCACGCAGGCGAGCCTGCAGCTAATGGTCGACAAGGTCAAGGCGGTGCAGGACTACCTGTCCCGGCGTATCGCATTGGAGAACATCTCCTACTACTACGATGAGGAGGGGCAGATGGCCGAAACCGAATTCATCGCTCGGCTGGTCGACGCCTCGGGCTGCGGGCTGCTATTGGATGTCAATAATGCGTATGTGAACGCGCGCAACCACGGATCCGATCCGCGCGCATTCATAGACGCATTGCCGACGGACGCGGTGACCTACTTTCACGTGGCCGGTCATCTCGATAATGGACCTCAAGGGCGGGTCTTGGACACCCATGGAACCGATGTTTCGGCTGCCGTGCTGGACCTGGGTGCCTATGCGGTTCATCGATTCGGCGAGCGGCCCATTGTGCTGGAGCGCGACAACAATATACCCAGCCTCGACGAGCTATGTGAGGAGCTGCGCGGCATCCACCAGGCCATGATCGGCTCGACGGGGAATCTGCAATGAATTTTTGCATCGCCCCGGATGTCGCCAGCGAAGCTGAGCGCCGGTGCCAGGCTGTGCGTCGCGGTGATCTCGGCCCGTATGGCGAGTTGGTCCGTGCGAACGCGCAAGAGCTACTCACCACGATGTTCCCACGGTTTGCCCAACATCGCGGTGCCGAGCACCTGCGCCAGGATATCGACGCATTCTATAAATGCTTTGGCGCAACGCGGGCCGAATTCATTCACCTCGCGACCGAATTTGTCCGCTTCATGCAGCCGCGCCTGCCAGCGGGTATCGGGTGCCCCCTTATCGAGTACGAATGGATGTTGTTTGACGTCGAGGTCGATAAGACCCCAGTTCCCCGTCCCCATGGAGGGGGGGCTCGTCGCCCGACCCACCTTCGCCTCAACCCCACCGTGCGATGGCTGGCCACTCCGTTTGACCTGCACGCGGACGACCGACTTGCGGAGCAAGCGCTGCTACACCACGACGCGCCTTGTGCCTATGCCGTCTTTCGCACATTCGACCATAGGGTCGTGACGCAACGGCTTTCAAATCACGACATCGCAGAACTGTCCACCTTCGCGGGTGGTGAGCGGCTCGTATCTCCAACAGAGTCAGCACACTGGTTCACGCACGCGCTTGGGCACGAACTCATTACTTCACCTCACGAATAGTAGGGCATCGCCATGGCTAAACTGATCGCACTTCTCAATCGCGGCCTCGAAAAGTCCAAAAAGCTGGATTTCGTAGCGCTACTTTCCATCCGTCTGTATCTGCTGCCCACCCTCTACGAGGGTGCCCACGCCAAAGTCACCGGCTTCAGTGGCCTGGTCGAGTGGTTCTCCACCCCAGTGGCCCAAGGCGGCCTAGGCATGCCCTTGCCCACGCTGATGGCAACCCTTGCTACGGGTACCGAAGTAGCAGGGCTCATTTGCATCGCTTTAGGCCTGTTCACCCGTATCGTCACCATTCCATTGGCGATCTTGATGACCGTCGCCGGCTTGTCCGTGCATTGGGCGCACGGCTGGGCCGCGATCGCCGGAAAAACCACGGAGGCAAGCATGCGCCTCAGTGGTCTCATGACCTGGCTGCAGCACTCCTTCCCGGGCCGCTTCAACTATGTGACGGAACTGGGGGATCCAATCATCCTCAACAACGGTATCGAGTTCACGGTGACCTATGCGGTCATGATCATGGTGCTGTTCTTCTATGGCGCAGGTCGCTATGTCAGCGCCGACCATTGGCTGGCCAAGGTCTTCCCGCGCTGGCCAAAATGACCAAGTGCCTGGCACAGCGGCTCGATCCAATTCAGGGTCGCTATGCCAGCCACTTGGTCAATGTCGCCGGGCATGTCCGTCAACGACCGACGACGGGTAACAACTAAACCCAAGCGGTGTTCTGAGGGTTCCATTTGAATAGCTTTTGGGCAGAGTTCACCGCTCTGCCCTTTTCTTGCCCATCGTTTGCAGTTACTGCTCGAGCAAAGAAAGCAATTCGCGCTCGGCCGGCCCATCAGGCACGGCCACGCGACGCACAATGCTCAACGTCCGGCGAAGCGTGAGCTGCGCGCAGGGTAAAGGGATGAGTACGTCGTTGGCCAATTCATCCGCGATACTGATGGCGGGCAGCCAGGCAATGCCGCCGCCATGAATGGCAGCCTGCTTGATGGCCTCGGTGTTGCCAAACTCCATGATCGATCCTTGCCGCACGTCCAGATCTTCGAGTACTTCTGCAATCAATTCGCGCGTACCCGATCCCACCTCGCGCATCAGTAATGGCTCGTCATTGAGATCCCGGGGTTTGATGGCGGTAGCATCGGCCAACCGGTGCCACGCGGCCACTACCGGCAACAAATCGTCCTCGCGAAAATGGGTCGCGGTCAAACCGTTTATATGCAAAGGACCTTCAATGAAACCCAGCGAGTAGCGCATGTCCGCAACGGCCTGAGAAACCTGTTCAGTGTTACCCACGAAAAGACTTACCTTCACACCTGGATTGTTACGGCGAAAACGTGCAAGAACGCGCGGCAACATATAGGTACCGATGGTGTTGCTTGCTGCTATGGATAAGTGTCCAATCTTGGCGCTTGCCAGTTCCTTCATCGCCAGGTCAGCTGTTCTGGCAATATCAAAGAGACGATCGGCATATTCGGCAAGCACTTCGCCGGGGTGGGTCAAACGCATGCCACGCGGTTGTCGCTCAAAGAGCGTCAGACCGAAGCGCTCCTCCAGTTTGCGCAATTCGCGAGACAAAGCCGGTTGCGAGATGTGCAACGCCTTTGCGCAGGCAGTAATGCTGCCGGTTTTGGTAATCGTGTGAAAGATTAAGAGATGATGAAGGTTCATATAAGCGAAGAAAGAATGGCTATGAGCGAATGCTAGCGGGTACTCAATCTATCCAGGATCTGGGCGATGCAGTCAGCGCAAGCTATAAAATCGAAGTGACATAACAGCGCTGAGCTGAGCTGACACCGTGGCTAAGCAAGTCAAACAATTGCGCGATATTAGCCTATCCGCTACTCCCCGCACATCGCCCCGCCATAAGTAGTTCCAGCCAGAATAGAAACACCGCCCCATGTCCGGAGTGCTTTGAAGAAATCGAGGGCGATGGAAAGTATTTTGTAAATTTAATTGATCAGGGTTTGAAAACAACAGGTCATACCATGGGGGATCGTAAAAATTCACTTTACCTGATGTTCGATCCTAATGGCTGTTCGGGTCGCCCCTGCTCAGGTCCAGCGTGCCACGGGGGGAGGACAGGACCGAGGCCAGCAAAATCATAGGCGTACCTGAGTTTCCATGAACGCTCGTTGGGTCCGTTGAAGTCCGGAGTACTGCTGGGAAAACGGTGTTTCCAAATGCGGTGGACGAGCAGTGATACACATCAGTGGTCTTTTCTGCGGATGAGCCATCAACTCCCGGGCTCCATTGGCAAAGTCCCGAGTCTCAGTTTCTGCCGCTCGACTACAAAACGGTTTAAATGAAAGCCCCGCAGCTATCAGACTAGCGCCCTGGAGAAAGACACGGCGCTCGGTATTGGTTCCGTTATCAGTGGGCATAAGCTCTGCACTCTCCCCCCTGCCCAGCGGTCCCCCTCTTCATCATTAGCCGCAAAGCTGGTTATTCGGCCATTGCTCACCGCATAGGTGGGCCCCTTTACCCAGACAGGCTTGCTAATATGAAGCCCTTTTCGTAACCGAGGGAGAGTCATGAACAGGGATACGCTTGAGCAGAACCAAATACCGATCTATTTCATAGCGGTCATAGTCGCAGCAACCGGCGGATTGATATTCCCCTCAGCAGCACAAGGCCTGAATGGGCTGGTAACCCCTACAATCGCTGTGCTGATGTATGCGATGTTTCTGCAAATACCCTTCCTGGATCTGCGTGAAGGGCTTAGCAACAAACGTTTCATGTCGGCGCTTCTCATCGCCAACTTCGTACTGATTCCGCTATTGGTTTGGGGCATCACCAGGGGCCTTTTAGACCACCCGGCCATACTCGTTGGCGCGCTATTGGTACTGCTGACACCCTGTATCGACTACGTGGTGGTATTCACTCACATTGGCAAGGGCGACTCGCGCGCGATTCTTTCGGCAACCCCCGGTTCTACTGCTACTCCAGCTTGTTTTGCTGCCCGTTTACCTGGTCTTCATGCTGGGTGGGCAGTCCGAAGTCGTAATCTCCATCGGCCCGTTCGTTGAAGCGTTTCTTCTTCTGATCGTCGCGCCACTATTTTTGGCGATCGCTACAGATGCGGCTGCCAAACGGTCGAACATTGTCGCCAAGTGGAGCGCAGCGTGGGCATGGTTACCCGTTCCAGCAATGGCTGTCGTTCTGATCGTGGTGGTCGGATCTCAGATCTCTTCGGTGGTTCGCGACATCAATCTGCTCGCTCCAGTTATCCCCGTGTACATTGGCTTTTTGATTTTGGCACCTCTGGTGGGGGTTTTGGCGTCAAGAGCGGCCAAACTGCCAGCCACCACTGCGCGAGCAGTCACCTTTAGCTCATCGACTCGAAATTCCTTGGTTGTTCTGCCTCTGGCTCTAGCATTGCCTGAAGATATTCGGGGGCTCGCTGCCGCAGCGGTGATCACACAGACATTGGTCGAGCTGGTAGGTGAGCTGATCTACATTCGGGCAATACCGGCACTCGTTTGGCGAGGAAAAACCCGTCTTGCGTCGACAAACTCCTAGGTAGGTAACCTGATGCAAGACGGGTTGGCCGCACGTTTACCACCTCAACCAATTGACATCGAAATCAGAGGAGACCCGAGTCTTCCAGTCCAGTTGTTCAAGATGAGTTTGGCAGGCGCCACAAGCAGGAAAAATAGGGTGGCGTGGGTATCAGGTCGATCTGAAGAGCATCGCCATCAGGCCTGATGGTGACAACAGGGAAGCCCTCCCAAAAAGGAAGGAAATATCGCGCCTAAGAACGCCGGTTTGCCAGATGTGTTTGCTCGCACTGGACTTGCCCCTACAAAACCGGACACCAACTCCCCGTTAAATTGATGCTGGCGCCAAGCGCCTGAACTCCCTCGGTGAACGGTAATTCAAGGCGCTGTGCGGATGCTGCTCGTTGTAATGCTCGAAGGCAATTGCCAAGTTACGCAACGCCGTTTCTCGATCCGGCTTGGGCATGTGCGCCACGTAGTCACGCTTGATCGTCTTCACGAAGCTCTCGGCCATGCCGTTGCTCTGCGGGCTGCGCACCGGGGTGGTCACCGGCTGCAAGCCGATCTGTCGAGCAAACAGGCGTGTCTGTTCGGCGGTGTACGCCGAGCCGTTGTCGCTTAGCCATTGCACCGGCGTGACGGGCAGTTGATCACCAAAGCGCTTCTCCACGCTTTCCAGCATCAAGTCGCGGATATCATCGCCGCTGTACCCGGTCGGGCTCGCGACCCAGCCGATGGCCTCGCGATCACAGCAGTCCAGGGCGAAGGTCACGCTCAGTTTGGCCCCGTCCTCGCAGCGGAACTCAAAGCCGTCCGAGCACCAACGCGTATCGCTGGTTTTCACCGCAATACGGCCTTCGTGCCGACGCGGCACGCCGGGCTGTTTGAGTCGACGTTCCAACAGCAAGTTGTGATCACGCATGACCCGGTAAACTCGTTTCACGTTGATCGCCGGCAGCGACTGGGTTTCACGGGCGCGACGCAGCAATCCCCAGACACGACGGTAGCCATAGCTGGGAAGCTCGCTGACCTGTTGCTGGATTTCGACCACCAGCGCAGCATCGTCCACAGGCCTACTTCGCCGTACTTTGGGCGATACCGATTGCTTGATTCGAACCGTTAATTGCGAGCGCGCCACACCGAGACATTCGCTGACCAGCTTCACTGGTCGTCCCCCGGCAACAAGGGTGAGTGCGCAATCCATTTTCGCGACCGGGCGATCTCCACGGCCTCTTTGAGGATTTCGGCTTCCATCGTTTTCTTGCCCAGCATCCGTTGCAGTTCACGGATCTGCTTGAGCGCATCGCTCAGCTCGGAGGCAGGCACCACGGCTTCGCCAGCACTGACCGCCGACAGGCTGCCGTCCTGATACAGCTTGCGCCACAAGAACAGCTGATTGGCATTGATGCCGTTGCGCCGAGCGACGACCGACACACTTTGTCCTGGCTCAAGGCTCTCGCGAACCATGGCCAGCTTTTGCTCTGGGCTCCAGCGGCGCCGCCGCTCCTGGCCCAAAAGCTCCCCACTCTTATCGTTGCTGTTAGTCATAAACATAACCGTTTGCCTATCCCTTATCGTAAGGGGGAAACAGTGTCCTGTCTTTCATGGGGCTCGTTCACGCACGAACATCATCAATCAAATCGGCGTTCTTGTTTTCGGTGTTTGCCGGGATTCCATGAAGAACCTTAGATAAGCCCAAGGGGTGGCTGACAGTGATGAACTGCCTGGTTTGGCGCACAAACGAAAGCGCGTAGCCTCATAAAGTCAGAGGTGGATTATAGAAAGCGCTTGATTGTTGACATAGAGAAACAATCAATCTTGCTGACGAGGGCTAATCATTCAGAGAATAAACCATATCCTTGAGTGGGGTTCGATCAATAGGTATTGGTCGGTATCAATCATTTAGCGCTTCTAAAACATAGATCAGCAATTGAAGCTTAAAAAAAGCGCCAGTGTAATTCAACATATAGATATGGGGATTTTTATGAAGTATTCAAGTCTATTGGCCAGGGCAATGCTTTCTTTCTGCGCAGTACATCTGTCTTATGCGCAGGCGGCATCCGTTGATACCCCGGCGCCATTTAAGAAAGAGAATATTTACGGCGTGTGGAGCAAAAATATTTTTGCAGACGCTTCAATTGTTCAGGGCGCCTATAAAACCATTTATATTGCCGGCATGGCGGCGGAAGACTCAATTACTGGGAAAATTGCTCATCTTGGTGATTTCTCTGCTCAATGCAAGATGTCCTACGACAAAATACGTAAAGTGTTACAAGCTCAAGGTGGCGATATGGGCGATATCGTTAATATGACCTCCTATGTAACCGATGCTCGCAACATCAAAACGTATCTGGAGTGCCAAAAAGAAAGTCTTGGTACGGCACCGCTACCTCCTAATACCTTTGTTAATATCAGCCAACTTTCATGGCCAGGCATGATGGTCGAGGTGCAAGTGACTGCCGTTATTCCTTTGAAAAACACTGACCAGTAGTTAATCAGCCAAGCGCCTTGAATTGTTCCAGGTTTTCGCCGATAGACGTAGTTTAACTGCCTTGGGTCAGTTTTCGGTCAGCGGCGACAATAGTCATGCAGCACTGATACTGGACAGGCCGTGGTTATTGACCTGGAATTTGAGGGGGCGCTTTCAATACTGGCATTGGCTCAATGAGAGCGAACCTAAGTAGAGTTTTTCTGGGACGGGACATTACTGTACTGCCGCTGGATAATCCCTCTATGGATTGTATCTTTAGAACGCTCCTGATCTCTCTCGACCAGGAAGCGTCCGCAGCAGATTTTCTTATATGTGTTTAGCTTCAGCGAAAGGTATTTTTATCAGATGCGAGCCATGATACCAATAGTTTAGTGACAGTCATTGGTCGTTCAATCGATGGCATATGCCCACAATCTTCAACAACTTCCAAGGTGGCGTTTGGTAATTTATCGAGCATCAGCTCTTGCATGGTCTTCGAAAATAACTGATCTTGAGCACCATAAATAATCAGCGTAGGCATATCCGCTGCTGGTAGCTTTTCTGAGATATCCTGCGCGCTGATCAAGACATTAGTTTGATTAATCAGACTCTCGCAAGAGAGATTCTGCCCCGCAGCCATCTGGGCTAATAAAACACCATCTTCGGCCCTCTCTGGGTCTACACAGGATGGATTGAGTGTTTGCCAGTAATCTTCGGGGATAGCGCCTTCACGCAAAGGCTCAAGCATGCCTTGCTTGAAGAATGTCCGTTGCTCATCAGGTACATTGCCTGGAAAAGTTCCTACAAGAATTAAGCGCTCCACACGCTCCGGCGCTTTAATGGCCACATGCTGTGCAATAAAGCCTCCTAACGAATGCCCCAGCAAAATGAAGGTTTCTGGCGCCCGCCGCAATACTTCGTCCGCCATGTCACTAGCATTGCTCTGATTAGAGACAACAATGGTTTCGATATCATATTGCTCAGCAAGATGCTGGATTTGATATTGCCACAGGCGATCGCCATCGTTGCTCCAGCCTGGGAGAATCACTAGCTTTTTCCGTTCTTGCATAATATTACCTCTTTGGACTATGGCCGAATCATGGATGATTGATACAAAGGCAATCAATAGTTTTCAGCAACCTATCAAGCAGTGCGCGATAGACACTGACAACTATTCTGATCGCAGGGACTGACCAGCGACACAACACCGACAAAACCAAGTATAACGTTCAACCCTCAAGGACTCTGTTATATATGGGCTTGTTGCAGTAGCGAGTAGCTTTCTGTATCTCGCATCTGGCATTGTTCTCCCAATACCTCCTCTTCACGCAACCAGCACTGCTGCAGGAAATCCACAAATACTCGGATCTTTTTCGGTATATACCTTCGTTCTGGCATCACCGCATGAATTTTGAGATCGTTCATTTCCCAGTCCGGTAATACGCGCCCAAGCTGTCCCCGCTGTAACTCTTGTTTAACCGCAAATTCCGGAATACGTAGCACGCCAGCGCCGTGCAGAGTGGCGTCTTTTAACGCCAGGCTGGAGTTCGCCTGTAAGCGAGAGACCAAGGCCATGCGAAACTTTTCCTCGCCCCGCCTCAACTCCCACGTCTGCCCCCACGCAACCAAGCTGTACAGCAGACAATCATGCTCATGAAGGTCTTCCGGTCGTTGCGGGCGACCACGCTTTTCCAGATACGCTGGCGCGGCACAGAGCACTACTCGGCTGGTGGCTATGCAACGAGCGATCAGGCTTGAATCGCGAAGGTCGCCAATGCGTATCGCTACATCAAGGCCTTCCATGATCAGATCGTGAATCATGTCATCGAAGTGTAAATCAACCGTTATCTGCGGGTAGCACTCAAGAAAGGAGGCTAACCAGGGTGCTATATGCAAAAGACCAAAACTCAGCGGGACGCTAGCGCGAATCGTGCCACGGGGTCGGGAATGGATTTCGCTGACGGCATCCTCCGCCACTAGCGCTTCTCGGCAGACTTTTTGCGCATGCTCCAGGTAGATTAGGCCTGCTTCGGTAAGACTTAGTCTACGGGTAGTGCGATGCAATAGCCGGGCGCCTAAATGAGCTTCAAGAGCCGCCAATCGCTTACTGATCGCTGCTTTGGATAGGCCCAGGGTTTGGCTGGCAGCGACAAAACTGCCTAGTTCGGCGACACGGACGAAAGCAAGTAACCCGATCAAATCAGGATTATGTTGTAGAAAGTGCTTGACTGTTGACATAGGAACGAAGCCTATCTAGCTGATAAGAGCTAATCGTCCAGAGAATAAACTATTTTCTTGTGTGGAACACGAGATTGGCTATTTAAAAACAAGCTAGAGGAATTCAATATTTAAATATAAGGGACCTTATTAGCTATTCAGGTTTATTGATTGACGCATCGATTCCTACTTACCATATCCGGCTACAAGCTTCTCTTTCTTTTCCCGCAAGCGTTTCAGATGAGGACATCCACATTCAAGCCAGTTCTCGGCAACCCTGGTTAAGCAATCTGTGACATTGGAATCATGAGTCCGAAGTAATCTTCGGCGATGCAGTAAAGGCCTGACACTGGCTCGCGCTGGATACCGATAAGGCATTTTTCTACGATGACGCGCTACGCAACGCGCACGGGTCAAACCAGCAATTTTGCTAGAGCAGGCTATGAGCCGTGAACAGACAGACTGGGCAATGCCCCAGACAAACTGGTCATGCCCAGTCGTTGTCAGAAAACTCAAGGTTGACTGTCTTGAAACAGACAAGCGCTTTGTATCGATGATTGGGAAAGACGCCTCATCGACACACATAATGGAAAGCATCTTGCCACTGTCAGAAAAAAATCTTTCAGTGGTCGCTGAAGGGGTAGAAATGCCAGAACGACAAAAGTCCCGGAAAGAACTAAAGTCGAATATCTGCAAGGCTACTTACATAGCCGCCCTTACCTCTTGATATATTTATCGAACAGGTCGAGCACAAGCACAGCCTGCACAACTCAATAAAGCACCACTATCAGGTCGTGTCCGTCCACGACCTTACTGGGGCGTTCTAGCCTGCATATTCCCGGCAATTATATGGAACACAATGACCGATGCCATGCCGATCGCTCCACCCAGCAATACATGCGTGAGACGCTCGAGCGCATCAGCCACCGACTGGTTCGCCAGAACGATTGAAAGAGCGACGAGGGTGCAGCGAAAAAAATAGGCAACGACATACCTTTCAAAGGCCACCAGCGTTAGAAAGGTTGCCAGCGTGGCGACGGTCACGCTTATACCCGAATGCGGGATAACGAACGTCCCGAGCGCAATGCCCAAGGGCACACCGGCCACGACACCGATAGCCCGGCTGCGCAGTTTTGCCCGAGCCGAATCCACCGTGCCGGCAATAACGCTGGCGGCTCCCCAGATCATCCACTGTCCGTGATGCATCGTATTGTATTCAACTAACGCAGCCGCGAGCCCCACGCCGACAACCATGGCCGCCATCGTTTCGCCATAGGACGTCGCCGGTCCGAAGTCTCCCAGCCTCGAAAACCACCGCATGCCGCTGATATTGCCCCGCGCCCTCCGGGACTTGAACACAGCGACCGCAAAAGTGGGAATCAGCGGAATGAGCAGATAGGGAAGAAACCTCAAGGCCTCATCCAGATGCGGTTCCGCGGGAGAACCAAGCTCATTGGCTAAAATGAGCACCGGTATGAAGGTCCAACTCCCCAACGCCCTGAGCTTTGTGCCCGCTGCGGCGATCCAGATGGTGCCCGCGGCCAACAGCATGCACGCCATGACGAAAAGCGCAGGAACCTGTTGCGCGAACAGCAGCAAGTAGATACCCGCGATTACGGTCAGACCATGAAGCAACACGCCCTGGGGAGTGAGCGCGAGCCGCTCCTCAGGGATCATCGTTGCAATCGCGAGGAGCGAAACCTTCAGCCACAACGGATTGGCGGTGATTGCGCAGGCCAGTCCGAAGGGGGCCAGCACAATCACTGCTCTGACGAGCGCCCTGCCCTTGATTTCCCCCGCAAGGCGGGCATTCAAGGGAGCATCGGCACGCATCAGAGGCTTTCCATGTCGTCGACCGTAATGATGCGTGCGATGGCCGACATCAGTTTCATCGAGTCCTGGTGTTCACTTTCATCGCCGGCAGCGCACGCGTCTTCCGCGATCAACACCTGATAGTCCCGATCATGCGCATCACGGACCGTCGCCTGCACCGCCCATGAACTGCTGACGCCCGCCACGATGAGTCGCTCGATCTTATTGGCGCGCAGGACGGCCTCAAGCGGCGTTGCATAAAAGGCACTGACGCGGGGTTTTACTATCACCAGGTCGTCAGCGGTTACTTTGAGTTCCGGGTGGAAATCGGTGCCTCGCTCACCAAGCTTCAATGCACCGAACTGGGCAGCTCGCCCGAACATCGGAGAGGATTTGGGCTGGTCGAGATAGTTCGGAGCGAATCCAACCTTGACCAGCAGCTTTAGCCATCCGTTGGACTCGGCAATGGCAAGCGCCCGGTTTGCCTTCCTGATGATGTCGCGCTGGGCTGCGTGCGCGGCCGACCGAGCGATTTTCCCATCTGGATGCATGATATCGATAATGTAATCAAGGCCAATGAATGCTGTGTTCATGGTTGCTCCAGTTTGTCGTGGGTAGATGGGTTTTCAAATTTGGCGATGCGCTCAAGCAGCATTCCAGCGTCTGCCAGCAGTTGCTGTTCCTGAGGAGTCAGGCAAGCCAGCATCGTCGCCGCGAGCCATTCGTCGCGACCGATTCGGTTTCGATGCAATGCCTCACGCCCATCCTCGGTCAGGCTGACCCGTACCTTGCGACGATCCTGGGCGTCGGGAGTGCGCTGAATCAGGCCCATGCCCTCCAGCGCACGCAGCTGTGAGGCGAGATTGGGCGAGCGCATCTGCTCTGTCGCCGCAAGCGCAGAGGGCGTCGCTTCTCCAGCAAAGCGATCGATGGCGCCAAGCAAGGCAAGTTGAGCGAGTGGAATCGAGCCGCCTCGCGTTTCTCGGCGCAAACGGCGAACGACCGCCATGATCTGGCCGCGCAGGCGGGAGGCATCGCCTGATGTACTGTCATGTCTTTTCATAAAGCCTACAATATAATAGTTATAGTTATATAACAATATTGCTCACGCACATTGCTGGTCCTGGGAATCTGGATGGCGACTCCCCCGCTTGCCCACGGCTTTTTGAACCTCTTCGTGGCCAGGTCTCAAGCTGACCTCGGCTTCGGCGCTCGGCCCTGCCCTGCGCATTCCGCGACCTGGACTTCATCTAGGCCCGGCCGCTATGCCATTCCTCGAACTGGGTTCCGTTCTTCCTGCGAACCGCGTGCTCTCGATCGCCATGGGCAAGTGCGCCGCTGCGCCGGCACATGATTAGCACGCCCGGCGCCGTAACGATCCGGCACGGCAGGCGATATACTGAGGAACAGGTAGCCGGCCTTGAGCTCGGTGTCGAAGGCCTGGGCTTTCAGGGTGGCGCCGGCGCTGGAAAACGCCGTCGGGGCTTTACCAATGGCTGCCAGTGCAGACCCGACATCTGATCGAGGACGATGTGAGCATGGACGGGCGAATACACATTGTGACCGCTAGGTTGAGAATGAAGGTAGCCGACTCCAGGGATGTAAACAGCAACACCTACACCTTCATCGTTAGACCCAAACCAAGAAGTCGACCACCGTCATTCAGCCACTGGATGTCCGGCACATGACGGCCGCCCCAGGCGTATGCCCACGTCCAGGCACCGTCTCGTAAAACCTCACCGCCATCGCGGGTTCCGTTTGCACGGGTGAGCAGCCCAGGGACAGGACGAACGCCCCGCTTTCCCCTTGCCAGAAACGCCAGCGCCCGGCGCTCAGCGGGTCCAGGTTCTGGCAGGAAAACCCGATCTGTCCCGGTACTGCCAAGGAAAAGGAAAAACTGTCCAGGGGGATCGACAGGCCCTGGCCGCAGGCCTTGATATAGGCTTCCTTCAAGGTCCAGAACGTTATAAAGGCCGACGCTCGTTCAGCCTCCGCCAGGCCGGACAGGTGTCGCACCTCGTGGGGGGAAAAAAAACGTTCGGCCAGTTCCAGGTCGACCGCCCGATGCCGGGACTCCACATCGATACCGACGCTGCTTTCCAAGGTCAGCGCCAGCACCACCAGGCCCTCGGTATGGGACAGGTTGAAGGCCATCGGTACAGCCGGCGCGACAACGGCCGGCTTACCCCAGGCGTTACTGGCGAACACCCACTGCTGCGGCGCCACCCACGGCGCATACAGCGACAAGGTCGAACGCAGCAGCGCCCGGGTGACCAGGTACTGATGGCGATGGCGGGCAAACATGAAGCGGCCCATGCGCTCGGTTTCCTCGACACTCAGCCAGGAGCGATACAGCGCCAGCAGCCCCTCGTCGCCAATCTCTTCGTCCCGGACGCTCCAGACATGGATGTCCCCGGGCACGAGCCGCAAAGGCCGATCCTCAAGCGCGCTCACAGCGGCCCCAGGCATAACAAGGCCTTGTTGGCGATATGCCGCTCCGATGGATAGCCGAATGCATTGTTGATGTAGGTCACCCCCTCCAGGGTGACGCGGCGATTGAGGTGGCTGTGCCCATAGATATGGGTCTGGGCCCCCAGACGGCGCACTTGCCGCTCCAGGCGCGCCGAGCCCAGCACCGGATACAGGTAGCGATACTGGGGCGGTACGCCGGCCGGCATCAGGTCGATCCTGGGCAGGAAATGGGAGAACGACACGATATGCCGGACCCCCTGGGTATCGGGCGGCCGGTTGAGCTCGTCGAACACCCGGCTCACCGCCTCGTCGTCATGGCCGTCCCACTGGCAGGCCGCGAAGTCCATCCAGTTGCTGCGCAACGTCTCGTTGAACGGGCCGAAGGAATAGTCATACCAGCCCAGCAGCGGCACGATCAGGGTACTGCCCACGCGACACGCCTGAGTATGGACCCCGGCGTCGCGGCAGGCCTGGGTGACCGTGCGGTACTTGTCGAACGACGAGCTCAGGTCCGAGCGAATCACCCACAGGTCGTGATTGCCCGGCACGAAGCACACATGCCGGAAACGCCTGCTCAACTGCTCGAGGCTGGCCCTGAGCAGGCCTATTTCATCGGCGACGTCCCCCGCCACGATCAGGGTGTCGTCGAGGAAGTCTTCGCGAGACAACCGATCAAGCCATTTCCAGTTCTGCGGATGGTCGGTATGAAGATCTGACACGGTAAATAGCCGCATGGGGGTACCCCGGTAAGCACACGCATTGGAAACAGCCCGCTTGCGCGGGCTTGGGCATCAGACGGCATCGGTTGCCGCGACCGGCGCCGCGGGCACATCCTGCTCCGGACGGGGGCTGAGACGGATTTTCAGGTCATTCGGCACCGCCGAGGTGGTGAACACCTCCTTCACCTGGTCCTTGTCGATCAACTCCAGCTCGAAGTATTTGACCAGCATCGCCACTGCCACTTTCAGCTCAAGATTGGCCATAGGTGCTGCAGGGCACGAACGTGGACCGAATCCGAAGGGAAATTGCTTCTGCCGTGCCTCTTTCGTATCGATCAAGGCTTGCTGTTCGTCCAGCCAGCGATAGGGGTTGAATACCGAGTCTTCCGGCAGATTCTTCAAACCGTCGACTCGGGTCAGGACAATAATCTTGGTGCCCTTTTCCAGCACGATATCGTCGATGACCGTATCCTCGAGGGGCTCCACGAACAACCCAGGCACTGTGGACTTGACCCTGAAGGTTTCTTCGATGACGGCCTCCGTCAGCGGCAGGTCGACCAGATCGTTATAGTCAAGCTGATGCAGATTCAAGCGAGCGACTTCGCGGCGCAGGTTGTCCTGCAAGGCCGGGTCCTGCCCGAGAAAAAAAAACAGCCAGCTGAGCATCGCCGACGTGGTGCCTTCCCCGGCCAGAATCAGAGCCATCATGTTAGCGAAAAGCTCATCTTCGCTGAGCGCTCCGTCGTCACTGTCTGTCGCCTCGAGCATGGTATGCAGAATGCAATGGGGGCCCACGTCTTCCTGGCGGCGCATACGCGCCTGGGTATCTCTGGCGATGCCGACCGCCAAGCTCTTGAGTTCATTCAAGGAGCGGTCGAAACGATGGTCAGACGGCAGCTTAAGCACTCGCCAATAAGGCACCACCGTCTGCACGCGATTATTGATGGTGTTGACCACATCCTGGAAGATTTGTAGCGACTGGCTATCGTTGCTTTCCAGGCTCTTGAGGTCGAAACCGAATACCAGCAAGCAACTGACATCCACCGAAAAGCGCCGCAGGTCCTCCCGCAGGTCCAGCGACTGCCCCAGGTTGCTGCGCAGGCGATCGCGCAACTTGAGGGCAGTAGTGGCGATCTGTGGGGTGAACGCCACCAGGCTGCGCTTGGAAAACGCCGGCATGATCAGCCGCCGCTGGCGTTTCCAGGCCTCCCCTTCATCGGTAAACATACTGCTGAAGCCGACCTCATCGAACAGTTTGGCCATCTCCTTCATGCGCCGGAACTGCGAAGGCCGGTGCTTGAGGATGTGGCGTACCTGCTCCGGCCTGCTGAAGACAGCGAAGTGCATATGGGCCATTTGCAAGTGGAATGGTTCGTGGTGAAAGTCCCGCGACCATTGCTCAAGCGACAGGAAAAAGGAGGTTTTTTCCAACTGGTGCAGATTACCCAGCAAGGGCAGGCCACGGCGTTTTGGTAGATCCTTGAGCGTTCTCATAACTATTAACCTCGATGTGAGTTGATCAAAACATATAAGTGGGTGTGGGGCCGTCAGGCCCCGGTCTTTCTGCTGTCGTGCAGCGCAACGGCCATGTCCGAGGGCGGCAAACGGATTTCGGGAGTGAACAACGGCGGTTCAAGGTCATTGCCGACGATGGCTTGCAGAACCTGAGCGACATACGCCGTGACCTGGTTGATGCTTTGCGTCGGTTCGATAAACAGGTGGTTGCCCTCGAAGGCCTTGAAGGTGAATCCCGCACTGCTCAGGTGTCGCCAGCCGTTTACATCGGCCTCTGGCACTTGGATGTCCGCCAATCCATGCAAGCCAGAAATCGGCAACTCCAAGGGCGACGGCGTGCCCGGCTGGAAGCGGTCGACCATCTCGAACGTGGCCACCAGGGAGGGCAACTGCGCATGGATCAGCTCACGGCTGAAATTGAATACCCCGGCCTGCTTCATGGAAAATTCCAGCGCGTCGATCAACTTGCCGATCACCGACTCGGCGCCGGGCTGGCAGATGTCGTCCAGCGAGGGCATCCGCTCCAGGCCGTGCTGGCGATAAACCTCGAGCATGCCGCGGATCACCGGATTGACCTCCTGGCGCGGCGCGGAATAGGCCGCCGCGAACAGATGCCGGGGCAACGGTTTGCCGACCGCCCGCAGATGCAGGCACCAGACATACGCCATCAGCGCTCCGGCACTGTGGCCGTACAGGGCAAAGGGCTGGTCCAGTTCATCGCCCAGGATCTCGGTCAAGGTCGCGGCCAAAGTCCACATATCCTGGAGCGGTCTTTCACGCAGCCGATCGCCGCGGTTGGGCAGTTCGATGGGACGCACCTCCACATAATCAGGCAGCAAGGCCTGCCACTCCTTGAATACCGTGGTGGGCATGTGTGCGTAGGGGAAGCAGTACAGGCGAATCCGACTGCCTGGTCGCGCCTGCCCGCGCAGCCAGCGGTTCTTGTCCCGAGACCAGGGCGCAAGCTGGGTAAAGGGTGAAAACCCGTTGTCCGCCGCTGGCTGTGCAGGACTGACCGGGTGCGCTACCTCGGCGCCGTTTGCCGCGCCCGGCCGCACCTGCTCCAGCAGTTGGCGCAGGGTCATCTTGAACAGGCCGCTGATGGCGACCTGCTGATGATCCAGGCGTTTTTGCAGCTTGATCAGCATCAGCGAATCCATGCCCAGCTCCAGCAACGCCTTGTCCAGGTCGATCTCCTCGGGAGCGCAGTCCAGCAGCTCGGCAATGATCGCCAGCAACCCGGCGCTGGACAGTCCTCCCGCCTCGGCCAGCCGCGTCTGCACGGCGTCGGACAGTTCGCGATTGCTCGCCGCCAGCTGCTGCAGACTGGCGCGACCGCAGGTGACCAGGCTTTCGCCGCGGCTGTCCAGCAGCGCCCAGGCGGTCTGGAAGCGGCGCACAGCGCTGGCCGGGATGGCCTCAACTGTCGGCGCGTGCAGCAGATTGACCAGGCGATACGCCTCCTCCCGGCGCAAGGGGCCGTTGAGGTAAATGTCCTCCATCGCGGTGGTCATGTAGGGCACGTTCCCGTCGCTGTCGGCCAGCAGGATCGACGGCTGCAAGGCCGCATCGATCAGCCCCGGATGGGCGCCAAAGGCATAACCACCGGGCTCGAACTGTGCGGTCAGGGTCGACAGGCTGAAGCGCTCGTGGAACCGGCACTCGTCGATGGCCCGTACGAAGCCGCCGGCGGGAAAGCCCATTTGCGTGTAACGAGCGTAAAACGCCGTTTCGTCCAGGGTCCGGTTCAGCGTGCCAGGGCTTTGCAACACCGCGGCCAGATGCGCCTGTGCCGAAGTATCGGCCTGGGCCATCGAGGCGAAATCCACCAGGGCTTCGGCCGTCTGCATCCAGGCGCCCGGGTGCTGCACCAGGGCCCGATAATCGAACCTCAGGCGATAAGCCTCGGCGGCCAGTGGCTCGATGCTCATCCGCACCTGGGTGGTGACGTTGTGGGCGATCAGCAGCGGCGACTGGAAGTCGAAACGGCTGACATGCAGGGTGCTGCGCCCGAAGCAGTCACGAAACACCTGGTAGATGGCCTCCAGATAGAAGCCGACATGGAAATTTCCGGTGTCCAGCAAGCCCGGGGTCTGCGCTGGCAGGGTGAACAGCGCCTCGCGGGTAGCATTGCCCTGCCCCGAGTACGCCACCTTCAGGAAGGCATCGGGCGCAGTGGCCACGGCGGGCGCGGCAGCGGGAGCCGCACGCCGCGCCCAGTAGGCCTTGAGCGCCAGTCTGGGCCGTGGGTAATGGGCGAGGAACAGCCGCTCGCGCTCAGGGGCTGGCGCTGGCGTGTCCACCGAGGTGAGCACGACATGGGCGTTGACCCCGCCAAAGCCGAAGGAGCTGACCCCGGCCACCCGGCCCGTCCCGTCCCAGTCCAGAGGACGGTCCGGCAGGCGAAACGCCGGCTGGCTCGGCGCCAGCAACGGATTGAGGGTCGCCAGGTGGTTATTGCCGGGGACTCTTCCCAGGTAGAGGCACAAGGCGGCCTTGATCACGCTGGCGATGCCGGCGGCGGGTTCCAGGTGGCCGATATTGGTTTTCAGGCAACCGAGAATGCAACCCTCGCCGGTGCCACGCCCGTCATTGAGCACATTGCCCAGGGCTTCGATCTCCACCGGGTCGCCCAGGTAGGTGCCAGTGCCGTGGGTCTCGACGTAGCCGGCCTGGGCCGGCGCCAGGCCGGCGCGCTGGAAGGCCTGGCGGATCACTTCTTCCTGGGCCAGGCCGTTGGGCGCGGTCATGCCGTTGCTCTTGCCGTCCTGGTTGACCGCAGAACCGGCAATCAGCGCATACACCCGCGCATCCGGGTGTTGCGCCAGGTGCTGGCGCGCATCGGCCTCACGTTGCAGGACAATCATGCCCACGCCCTCTCCCGGCACATAGCCGTCGGCCCTGGCATCGAACGTCTGGCAGCGGCCCGAGGGCGACAACATGCCCGAGTCCTGCAACAGACGGGTCAGGGCCGGGCTCAGGTTGAGGCTGACGCCGCCCACCAGGGCGAAGTCGATCTGCCCGCTGCGCAGGTACTGGCAGGCGATATCGATGGCCACCAGGGTCGAGGAACAGGCCGTGTCCAGCACCAGGCTGGGGCCGCGGAAACCGAAGTGGTAGGACAGCCGGTTGGCGGCGATGGAGCCCGCGTTGCCGGTGGCGATGAACAGCGCATTGTCCTTGTCGTAGTCATTGGCGAACTGCATGTATTCGCTGGCGTACTGCGCAATGAAGACCCCGGTGCACGCAAAGCCCGGATGGTCCTTGATCCCCGCGTCCTCGATGGCCCGGTGGGCATTGAGCAGCAGCAGGCGCTGCTGGGGGTCCATGAAGCGCGCCTCCCGAGGCGAGATATTGAACAGGCCCGGGTCGAACAGCTCGATGTCGTCCAGGTAACCGCCATGGATACCCAGCAGGTCCTGGTCGCTGAAGCTATCGTTGAGGCCCAGCAGGTCGCGCCGGGCCCTGGGGTAGTGGCCGACCCCGTCGAAGCCTGCGCACAACTGCTCCCAGAACCTTGGCAGGTCGGGCGCCTTGGGGAACTGCCCGGACATACCGACGATGGCAATGGCGGCGTAATCCTCGGCCGGCCGGGTGACCGGCGACTGACCGATGGCCGCCGGGGCTGGATCGCGGCTGTCGCTCAGCGGGCCTTGCTGACGATTGGCGGCGATGTAGTCGGCCAGGGCACGGATCGTCGGATAACGAAAGATCGCCGATGGCAGTACCTGATAGGCCAGGCGCTGGGACAAGGTGGAGAAGAACGCCAGCGAGTTGACCGAGTCCAGGCCCATCTCGGCGAACGTCTGGTCTGGATGGATATCTTCCAACCCCAGCAGCCGTTGCAGTTCGTCACGCAGCAGCGCGCTGATGTCGAGCGGTTCGCCCGCTGCGGCCCGGGCTGTTGCCATCGCCTGTACCGCCGGCTTGCGCAGGCGCTCGCGGTAATGGGCAAACACCGGCAGGGTCTGTATCGCCGGGTTGATCGCGGCAAACCGGTCCCAATCGGCATCAAACACAATGCACTCGTCGATGGCGTTGGCCAGGATACGTTCGAGCAACATCACCCCTTGCTCGGGGGTCAGCATGCGCATGCCCAGGGCATCGAAAAAGGCCCGGTGATTGTGCGCCACCGCCATCCCGGCGCCGTCCCAGTCGGTCCACTGGATCAGTTGCGCCGGCAAGCGCCGTTGCCGACGCTCGGCGGCGAAGGCCACCAGGCCGGCATTGGCGGCGCTGTAGGCGCTCAGGCCGTTGCCCTGCATGCCCTCCACCGCCGAGATCGACGAAAACAGGCAGAAATAGCGCAGCGGGTCTCCCAGCGTGAGCCGTTCCAACAGTTGCGCGCCCACCAGTTTCGGCCGGGCAACGTCGGCCAGCAGGGTCGCCGAGGTCGCCTGGATGGCAACGGCTTCGGTGGTCACGCCGGCCAGGTGGAACACGCCGCTGATCGGCCCGCCGAGGATCGGGCGCAAGCCGTCCAGTTGCCGGGCCAGGGCGGCTTCGTCGCTCAAGTCCGATTGCACGTAGTGCAGCCGCACGCCCTGTTCCCGGGCCAGGCTGTCAATCAGCGCCTGCCCGGTGGTGCCTGCGCTCAGGCTGGGATGCCGCAGCGGCGCCGACAGCGGTTTGCGGCCAATGACGATCAGCGATTTCAAGCCTTTACTCACCAGCCAGCGCAATACAGTCAAGCCGATCCCGCCGAAACCGCCGGTGACAATCATGCTGCCCGACAGGTCCGGCGCCGGGTCCGAGGCGGGATCACGGGCAATGGCCAGCGGTTGCAAGGCCGGGGTCAGGCACTGGTCGCCCTGCCAGCGCAAGCGCAGGTGCGGCTGCCGGCAATGCAGGTGCCGGACGATCTACTCCAGGCGGGTGCCGTCCAGGCTGTCGGTGTCCAGCACCAGGCTGCCGATTTCCGGGATTTCGTAGCGCAGGAAACTGAAGTACTTCGCCAGGCTTTCCTGAACTCCATCGGTCTGGCCGTCATGGGTCAGGTTCAGCAGCACCAGCTTCAGGCCCTTGCGGGTCACGGCCAGGCCCGCGCCGGCAATGCACAGCTCTCCCGGTTCGCCGATGGCGCAATGACTGCCGTCCTCGCGCAGCAGGTAAAGCCGGGTGTTGGCAATGGGGCGGCCGATGGACACCGGTTGCCCGGGCTCAAGCTTCTGGAGCGTCGACCAGATGGTGGTTTCGGTCGGCCCGTACATGTTCCAGACGGCGTTCCCGGCCTGTTCGAAACAGCTTTTCAGGGCATCCGACAAGGGCTCGCCGCCACAGAGGATGCGCAATTGCGCCGAGGGCTGCCAGCCGGCGTGGAACAGCATCATCCAGGTCGCCGGCGTCGCCTGCATGAGGCTGGGCTGGACCCGGGCAATCAGGCTCATCAGTTGGCTGGCGTCGCCCGCGGTCTCGGCCGGGCAGATATGGCAGCGAGCGCCGACGACCAATGGCAGGAGCAGCTCCAGCCCGGAAATATCGAAGCAATGGGTGGTCACCGCCAGCAAGGTGTCAGCGGCGGACATGCCGGGCTCTTCGGCCATCGACAGGAGAAAGTTGCTCAACGCACGATGGCTGATCATCACCCCCTTGGGTTGGCCAGTGCTGCCAGAGGTGTAGATGATGTAGGCCAGGCTGCCGGCAGCCGCCGCCGACTCCGGCAAGTGCGCCCGGCACGCGGCTACAAGCGGCCATTGGCGGTCCAGGGCAAGGCTGCTGCAGTGCTCGCCCAGCAGCGCGGCGAGCCTCGGCTCGACCGCTGCCTGGGTCAGCACCCAGTGGCTGTCGCTGTCCTCGAGCATGTAGCGCAAGCGCTGTTCGGGGTACGCCGGGTCCAGCGGGATATAAGTAGCGCCGACCCGGGCGATGGCGAGCATCGCCAGCACCAGATCGGGGGAACGGTTCATGAAAATCGCGACCCGCGAGCCGGTGCCCACCCCCTGCCCGGCCAGGTAGGCAGCCAGCTGGGTGCTTTTTTCCGCCAATTGGCGATAACTCAGGCTGTGCTGCGCATCCGCCAGGGCAATCGCGTCCGGCGTCGCCCGGGACCGGGCCTCGAATAACTGATGAAAACCCGCTTGGTCGTCGAAGTCGCGCGTGCTGACACTCCACGCCGATGGGACAGGATTGACTGACATGGGCTACTCCCCTGAACGGCCGGTGATTTCGTTGAGAAGAATGTGAAGGTTGCTCAGGTCCTTGCCGAACTGATTGATCGAATGGCTGTACCTGAGACCGTTGGGGCGGGTGTATTTGATGAAGTTGGCCAGCGAGCCGGTGGCGCTCAGATCGACGAACAGCGCCTGGTTGCCGCTGTTCGAGAGGTGCTTGATCAAGCCATGGAAGTCGACGCTCTGGCGAATGATGCGCCACAGGTAGTCCCGGGCGTTCGAGAGGTCGCCGGCATGGATGGCCCGGGCAAACGTGGAGGAGTAATAGGGAATGCCCGGCGCCTTGAAATCGATACCCTCGAGGATCGCCAGGACCTTGTCCCGCACCGGCTCGATATGGCTGGAGTGAAACGGATACTGGACGGGCAGTTCGATGGAAATCACCCCCATGGCGTCCAGGCCTTGCCTGATCCGGGCCAGATCCGCCTGGGCGCCGGCGACACAGAAATTGTCGGCGAAGTTGATCCCGGCCAATTCCACCCCCCGGTACAGCTCAGGGTGTTGCTGGAGGTGCTCCACGGGCGCCAGGACGCTCAACATCCCGCCCTTGGGGCCATGCTCGGCCAACACCCGCGCCTGGCGCAGGGTCAGGCGCAGCCCGTCCTGCCAGGACAGGCAGCCGCTGACCGTCAAGCCGATGTACTCACCCAGGCTGTAGCCCAGGACGGCTTTTGGCTCGACCCCCTCGGCGCGCATCATAGCAGTCAGGCTGTAACCGATGGCGAACAGCGCGGGATGGGTTTGCAGGATCGAGTCGAACGGCTCATACACCCGCCGCGATTCATCGTAGATAACCTTGACCAGGGAAAACCCCACCTCCGCTTCCACCAGCGCGCTGCAGGCATCCATCTGCTGGCGAAAGGCCGGGTTGTGCTGGTACAGCTCGCGTCCCATCTGAAAGTACTGGGTGCCCTGCCCGCCATACATGAAGATCGTGTCCTGCATCGACGAGGCAACCGGGGCCGGCGCCGCGGCGGGTGGCAGGATGACCATCGGCGCCTTGAGAATCTTGTCGGTCAGCTTGGTCAGGACAGTGCCGGGCCCGAGTTCTTCGATCGGCTGGATATCCTGGGTCAGCAGCCAGGAAATACTTTCGTACCACTTCACCGGATGAGTTATCTGGCCACTGAGGATGGCGGCGTAATCGCCCTGCGGATAAGGGCGCGCCGTCATGTTCGAGATGACAGGGGTCGCCAGGGGTTGCAGCGCGAACCCTGCCAGATAGCTGGCGAACTCGCGTTCGACGTTCTTCATGTAGCGCGAGTGAAAGGCCGCGCTGACATTCAGCGGGAAATAACTGGCGCCGGCCTGCTCGAAGATGACTCGGGTACGTTCGTCGGCAATGTGGTCGTGCAGGCCGGAAAGAATGATCTGATCCGGTGAATTGATATTGGCCAGGTCGATGCTGTCCAGGCCCTTGTCGCGCAGGATGGTACGGACTGTTTCCTCGCCCAGCCCCAGCACGGCGGCCATGCCCCCCTTGGGCGCCTGGCTCATCAGGTGGCCCCGGCGCTGGACCAGTTGCAGCCCGGTGGTGAAATCAAAGCCTCCAGCAGCAAACAGCGCGCAGTATTCGCCCAGGGAATGACCGGCGAAATACGCCACCTGCTCGTTCCCGGAAGCGCTCTGCAACCGATCCAGGTACGTCAGCGCACTGACCGTATAGAGCGCCGGCTGGGTGTATTCAGTCTGGTTCAGGCGCTGATCCCGGTCTTCGAGACACAGGTCGACGATGGAGTAACCGAGAATGTCGCTGGCCAGGTCCGTATAGGTTTTGAACTTGTCGAAAACCTCCTCGCCCATGCCCTTGAATTGCGAACCCTGGCCGGGAAAAACATAGATCTTTTGCATTCAATCACCTTTTAGCAGGCACAACTGGACCTCAAATTAATATTGGATTCAGGCATGCCACACATTCAGCTGATAGCAGAGCCACACAGTTTGCAAGAACACTTGCAAGTACTGATCGACCACAGAGAAGTTCACCAACCCAATCAATTCGACAATCAAATAGCCATTAAAAACCGCAACCAAAAGTATCACAGAGGACCAACTCTTCCAGTGAAATCGCGGCACCCATTTATAAAAAAAAATTCACACGCCACCCAACTGCAGAGTGTGTCAAGCCCCACTACCCACTGCACATAAATACCCATAAAAATAAAATTCAAATCCATTAACTAACTATTTAAAAACATTAACCAACTATTTAATTGAAACTTCTTTGAGTCGCCCAACAAAAATTTGAAGCATTTAATATGCTGATCAGGTCGGGCCCTGGAAGGGATTGATTGCCTCGATCGAATCGTATTATCCGAACGGCGAAGGGGGCATTCGCAGCATCCGTTGCTCGCCATGTCGCGGGCTCACTCGATGCAGAACTGGTTCGACTACAGCGATCCGGCGATGGAGGAAGCCCTCTACGAGACCACGATCTCGTGCCAGCTTTTCGGGACCGCCTCTCGATGAGGCGGGCGATTCTCAAGCTTCGGCGCCTGCTGGGAAAACATGAATTAGCGGCCGGGGTTTTGCAGGTCATCAACGGCTATCTGGGTGACCGTGGCAAGCAACCCGGCGCGAGTGCTTCTTCGACGAGATAGAGCAGGTCGAGCCATGGAGCCGGTTGCTTGCCTTGATCAAGGCGCATTCCCCAAGGAGGCAAACGTCTACCGGCAACAAGCAGATATTGCCCGACTAAAATGAAACGGCCTCCACGAAACCCAGGGGCGATTCAGGGGCCGGGATTAGTTGAGCGCTACATTCACCTGGCGACACGATGCCTCTCTCATCATGAAACTTTTTTAATAAGCAACCTATTTTATATTGGCAAATTACTAAAACCCTTGGTGGGCTTGCCGAGAGATATGGCATGCGCGATGGCCTGAGCACCAAAGATGATGCTCTGACGCGACCAAGGTGATTAAAATACCCAACCGAATCAACCGTAAAGTTCATGAAACCCGGCCCAAACAGCCTTTGAGCCGCTGAAATCGAGACCCTACTTCCGGTGTGTGATTACAAACAGGTTCCTTCGAATCATTTTCGAAGACATTTCAGCGTACCGGTTCAATCCAGCCCTCCACCACTCGACGCGCCTAACACACACTTGCGCAGCGATACTCTTGGCCTGATCTCATTTAAACAAACTGTACGAGGATCGAACTATGTCACTGCCAACACCTTGTGAAAGGTGGCGTTCCTCCAGCAGTCGACTGCTGGCGCTGTATAGTTTTCTCTTTGTGACCTGGGGCTGCATCCTCATGGGCGTGCTCTACTACAAAGTCTTCACCTACCTGGATGATCTTGCCGACGAATCGCTGATGCAGCGCAAGCATTTGTTCGCGCGTTTTGAAGGCAAGCAACTGACCGAGGCCCTGTCCACCAGCCTGGCATTCGATACGAATGAAGTTGATACCTATGGACTGTTCGATAAGAAGAAAAAACCGTTGAACGGGCCGATCCGGCAGATTCCTGCGCAGTTGCCTCTGGACGGCAAGATTCACGAGCTAAGGAGTTGTTCCGAGGTCGAAGACACCACGCTGCCTCAGGACAGTTGCGACGCCGTGGCCATACAGACCCATGATGGACGCTGGTTGGTCCTGGCCCGATATCACGGGTCGCTTTTCGGCATTCCGCGAATCATCTTGCATGCGCTGCTTTGGGGGCTATCTCTGACCATCATCCCAGGCATTGTCGGGTGGCACCTGTTGCGCCGCCGCCCGCTCCATCGGATTCGAGCAGTTCAAGCCAGCGTCGAGTTAATCGTTGCAGGGGATTTGACGCACCGCCTGCTCTTGTCGGATAGACGCGATGAACTGGACATGCTGGCGGCCATTGTTAACGCCATGCTTGATCATATCGAGCGACTAATGAATGAAGTCAAGGGTGTGTGCGACAACATTGCCCATGATTTGCGCACGCCCCTCACCCGCTTGCGCATGCAGCTCTATCGCATTCAACAACAAGCTGCGAAGAACTCGCACGAAGCCTTGCAGATGAACCAGGTGATTGCCGAAACCGATGCGTTGATGGCGCGTTTTCGGGGCCTGCTGCGCATCTCAGAACTTGAAGATCGCCAACGCCGCTCGGGTTTCGTTCAATTCGACATGCTCGCGTTACTACAAGAGCTTCATGATTTTTACTTACCGCTCGCCGAGGAAGACCGCCTCACATTCCAGTTGCAGGTCCCAGAGTCGCTGCCACCCTTGACTGGTGATCGGGCGCTGCTGTTTGAAGCGTTGGCCAACTTGCTGAACAATGCGATCAAATTCACGCCGCAGGGAGGTGAAGTCATTCTTAGAGCGGACAACGACAAGGGCAGTATCCGGGTCGAAGTGCTGGATTCCGGTCCTGGCATTTCGCCTGCCGAACGGGCCTCTGTGTTTCAGCGCTTTTATCGCAGCGGCAATAACAGTCAACATGCCGGCTTTGGGCTTGGTCTGTCGATTGTGGCGGCCATTATCAACTTGCACGAGTTTAAGCTGGAGGTCGGTACCAGCGAACGTGGCGGAGCTCGACTAACGCTCCATTGTCGACAGGACTCATAGGGATTGAGCCTTGGGCGACCAAGGCTCGCGCCTCGTCACGTCGGGCACGGCTTCTTTGAGGCTGATTTGCGGATAGCTACCCAGAGACATGCGCTTCTGCACGCCCGCCCAGTAGTATCTGAAACGCCAGATTTTCCCGCCGCGGGCCGTCACGTTGAGCGCAAGCCCATCCGTGTCGCCTATCGTGTAGTCATGCCAGTGATTCTGGGCTTGCCGAACGGTCGTATCCGAGAGTGCCATCGCGAGCTCCTGAACAGAGCCAGGGTCGGATGCTCGTCTCGCTATCCAAGCTGCTCCAACAAAAATCCGATTCAGTGCACATCCGAATTCAAGATCTCCATTCGAGACTTAAATCGGGACTTAAAAGCACTGGATAGTGCTGGATTTCAGTGGTTCCCGCCGGAACGAAAAAAGGACCCGAAGGTCCTGATTTCAATCACTTACAGAATTCAGTGGAACTCTGCAGCGCAATATTTGGAGCGGGAAACGAGACTCGAACTCGCGACCCCGACCTTGGCAAGGTCGTGCTCTACCAACTGAGCTATTCCCGCGTCTTGGTGGTGTGCATTCTATAGAAATTTGAAACTGCGTCAACCCCTTGATTCAAAAAAGTTTTATTTCTTTTCTACATCAGTCTTCAGATGCGGCCAGGCAGCGCGCAGGTACTGCAGCATGGACCACAGGGTCAGCCCTCCCGCGATCAGCAACAGTGCATAACCCAGCAGCACCCAGAAGGTGAAGGCCGGTGGGTTGGCCAGCAGGATCACCAGCGCCAGCATCTGCGCGGCGGTTTTCCATTTGCCCATGTTGGATACCGCTACTTGCGCGCGGGCACCCAGTTCGGCCATCCACTCGCGGAGGGCGGAAACGACGATTTCGCGTCCGATGATCACCGCCGCCGGCAGGGTCAGCCACAGGTTGCCGTGCTCTTGCACCAGCAGTACCAGGGCCACCGCCACCATCAACTTGTCGGCCACCGGATCGAGGAAGGCCCCGAACGGCGTGCTTTGCTCCAGGCGTCGCGCCAGGTAGCCATCGAGCCAGTCGGTGGCCGCGGCGAACGCGAAGACGGAACTGGCGGCCATGTAGCTCCAGTTGTAAGGCAAGTAAAACAGCAAAATGAAGATTGGGATGAGCAGAACGCGTAGAACGGTGATCAGATTAGGGATATTCATCGGCACAACTGGCTACGAGGTGAGTTGGCAATCTACTCAGAAAGGGCCCAGATGAGGCAGGCAGTGGCCATTCTACGGGCTTCTCGCGGGACATGTCTAACACTGTTCTAACAGAGTTCTAACACTTTGAGGCCTGCGCGGGCGCGATAAGGACCCCATGCGGACACGCGATGAGGCTCAGGCGCGAGGGCCCACGGGGGAACCTGGGCGCATACGTGGATTGAGGTGGTCATTCAGATTTTTCTGCCAGATTCTCGAAGGGGCTTCATTAAAGTTCAGAATTATCCTACATACCGCTCGCCTCTCTTTAAGGTAACGTCCAGCTGCCAACTGCAAACAATTCGCCTCCATCCTGGGGGCTTTTTTATGGACAATGCGGAAGCAGACACGGATGAGCGCTTATGTAGCCAATACCCCTAAAGGTTATCGAAACAAAGGCGTGGAGCCGGTTGATATCGGTGAACAGCGCTGGGCTGAATACAAAGACCTCCCTGCGAAGCCAGAGGCAGCGCCCGACCCTATAGGCTGTGTCTTTGCCAAGTCCTGCACGTTACCCGATGGGGTAATCAACCACAGCAACCCAGGCGGTTTTGTACCTGTCGAGTCACTGAAGCAGTACGGCACCTATGCGGTGATGGGGACCGGCCAAGCGATATCCGCAAGCGGGACTGTATTGCAATGGATTGGTGGCTCCGATAGTGCTGCCGCCCTCTTGGCCCGTCTTCGAGGCACCTTAGCGTTGGCCGGTCCAGCGACAGCTGTGGGATTTGCTGCATTACTACTGCCTGACGATACGTCTGCTGACAGCGCTTTCTATACGTCCGAGCAGTACGCTCAGTTGAGCCAAGGGAATACCCGTGTGCGGGTCAACGTGAAACACCTTCCAGATGGCTCTGTGAGCGTGTACGGGTTCTATACCGGGACCAAGGCAGAGTGGCAGCAGGTGCCTGTCATCGAAGCAAAAGCACGGGGTGATCAACTGGTCGCAGACATTGGGAATGGCATAGAGGTCATATGGACCCCGGCAGCCGACCCAAATGCTGTATTAGGCATTCCCGCACTTGAAGGCGCCTCGTTGAAGCCTGGGGCATGGGTATACCCGCCGACCGAACAGGCCGATAAAATCCTGGTCAACCCAGAGCATCCGCCTGACTACCAAGACGCAATCATCTGGTTCCCCGATACGGGCATTCAACCAATTTATATTGCGCTTAGCGTGCCAGGGAACCGCTACCATCCCAAGCCTAACTTCTTACCAGGGTTTCCAGACGCAAAATGGGCCAAAGCAAAGACCCCAATTCAAGGCGGCGGCATACGCCCACGTTGGAAGGATAGAGACGGCACGATCTACGAGTGGGATTTCCAGCATGGAGCGGTCGAGGTGTACAACAAGCGTGGTAAGCACCTTGGTGAGTACAACCACGAGACAGGCGCTCAGAATAAACCAGCAGACCCAACAAGGAAGGTAGAACCATGAAGCACACGATTATGGGAGTTCCTGAAGGCGAGGACTTCGCAACCTTTGAAAAGGATCTTCCGGTTTCTGTCGCGGACCTTAAGCCAATTATGGGTTGGGCAACGGATGATGATTGTGTTTACGATTACCAGCTGACCCCGGAGCAAATCAGCGCTATCGAACAGCTCTGTTCACTGGAACTGCCTAAGAATCTGGAGCTTTTTCTAACATGTAGCGCCTAATCGCTATTGAGGTGATCGTTCAGATTTTTCTGTCAGATTCTCGAAAGTCCACCAATACGACCATACTGCCCTCCTTTGATCCGAGGATACCTATTGTGAGCTTGGAAGACGCATTCAGATTATTCACTGCTGGGATAGTTTCTATAGGGGGTGGTGGTCTTATTGTATGGGCACTCTCCTCATGGTTAGGGAAAGTCTGGGCGATTCATGCGCAGCAGGCTTTCCATTCCACTCCCTCCCCTAGACAAAACCAGTATAGGGGCTGCTGGAGCATCCTCAAGGCACATGCGAGCGGACCTTTGCATACGATTTTTTAGAACTCTGTAGGCCCCTCTGAGCGGCTGAATATATTCCTGCCAAAAGGTCAGGACAGCCTTGCTAGGGCTTGAGTTACATGGTCAAGTCAAATGCAATTAGGTGGTCAGTGCGAATGCAAATGGCTGGTCAGCGGCAATGCAATTGGATGGTCATTGCGAATGCAAATGACTGGTCAAGTTGAATGCAAGCGGGTGGTCAAGTGCAATGCAATTGGGTGGTCAAGTCCATGCAATTACGCACTATGGCTATGTGGGCCGCGTTGCGGGATTTTCCGAGAGCGTACTTGCTGATGGGGCAGGAGCCGAGCAGATAGTTTCAGACTCCTGGGGGAAGGTCACGGATATAACGAAACCACCAGAAAGACGGAAACACCGAGGACCTCACCGGGCTGAAAATGTTGACGGACTCCGTGCCTGGGACGACGACCCAGACCGTATATCTATTAGTATCGGCATTAAACTCTTTAACCAACATCCCAACGGTGGGGTAACAGCAAAAATGGTTATGGATGAGGTTCTTGCAGTTACACCACAGGAATGGGGAGCAGGTGTCATTGAGCACAAATGCAAGAAAACTTAAGGTTCGTTACTTGTTCCTTTTCCTATTAATAGCTCCGCTGGTGGCTTGGTACTTCGCTATTCCCGGCGTAATTGTCCATTACCCTAAAGAGGCCACGGACGAACTGCGCTTAATTTGGGACACGCACGACCAGATTACGCGGCAGCGGATGCTACCAGGGGAAGCTACATCTGAGCTTGGTCATGTATTCCCTGATGAGAACTTCTTCATGGTGTTCTTTTGGTGGACCGACAGAGGTTTTCGGAAATGTATCGACATCACACCTAAGCGCTGGGCAACGATAGACATCTACCTTGACAGGACTGGCAGGGTCGATATCGAGAGAACCACTCCTGACATTATTGCTCGCTTGAAGAAATGCGAGGGTGTAGTGGTCAACTAATCCCGGACACGACGTTAAGTTTTTTCTCGGCCTGAGCCGGGGCCAGCCCATCGTTGAACTGGTGCGGTCGAGTCCAGTTGTACCGATGCATCAGGTAATGACTGATGTCTCGGTGCGCCTCTTGAGCCGTCATGTAGCCCACGGTCGGTATCCATTCAGTTTTCAAACTGCGAAACACACGCTCCATCGGCGCATTATCCCAACAGTTTCCACGACGGCTCATGCTTTGGCGCATGCGGTAACGCCAGAGCCGTTGGCGAAACTGGCGACTGCCGTATTGCGAGCCCTGATCCGAGTGAAACAGCAGTCCTTGAGGCCGGCCACGCTGCTCGTAAGCCATATCCAGAGCCTTGATCACTAAGTCCGCGTCCGGTTTGCTCGACAGCGCCCAGCCCACAACTCGGCGCGCATAGAGATCCAGCACGACAGCCAGGTAATGCCATTTCCCTTGGGCCCAGATGTAGGTGATATCGCCACACCAGACTTGGTTGGGTGCCGGCACTTCAAACTCTCGATTCAAGATGTTCGGAATATCCGGCCGCTCAACCGTCGCTTGTTTGTAAGCATGTGATCCAGGTTGTTTGCTGACTAACGCCAGCTCCCGCATCAGACCACGCACCTTGAACCGTCCGATTTGCTCGCCATCTTCCTGCATCATCGACACAATGCTGCGGCTGCCGGCGGCGCTCCGACTTTGCGTGAACAACTCATTGACTCGACTGCGTAACCGAAGTCGTTCAACGTCCGGAGTTCGACATCTGAGGCGGTGGGCGTAGTAGCACGAACGAGTGATATCAAAGACGACACAAAGCCAATCAACCGGCTCTTGGGTGCTCAGTTGATCAATCAGCGCGTGCGTTCGTGCTCTTCCGACATCAAGAGCGCGGTAGCCTTTTTTAAAATGGATTTCTCCCGCTCAAGACGAGCGATCCGGGCTTCCAACTCCTGGATCTTCTGCTGCTCGGGCGTCAGCGCTTTTGTCTGCGGAGTAACACCACTGCGCTCCTGCTGGAGTTGGTTAACCCAGCGACGCAACGCGGACTCGACCACCCCGAGCGAGCGGCAGGCCTCGATATGGCTATAGCCTTGATCGAGCACGAGAGCTGCAGCCTCGCGTTTGAATTCAGCGGAAAAGGAACGACGTTGCTTGGTCATCAGACACCTCTATCTGGCGAGCATTCTCGCCTAAATGGGTGTCCGGTTTCATTAGACCACTACAGGGTGAGCCTGATCCTTTCCGCCCCTGAACTCTCCCCTACTCACTATGCAAGTTCGCATAAATCAACTCAGCGAGCTTTTTACTGATTCCCGGCGCCTTGGCAATCTCCTCGATACTTGCGCGAGACAGCTCCTGCAATCCACCAAAGTGTTTCAGCAGGTCGCGGCGGCGCTTGGGGCCGACGCCGGCCACGCCTTCGAGGGTCGAGGTGCGGCGGGTCTTGCCGCGGCGTGCGCGGTGGCCTGTGATCGCGAAACGGTGGGCTTCGTCGCGGATCTGCTGGATCAGGTGCAGCGCCGGTGAATCGCCCTTGAGGGTGAACTCATGGGCCGCATCGTTGAGGTAGAGGGTCTCGAAACCGGCCTTGCGCGTCGCGCCCTTGGCCACCCCCAACAGGATCAGGTCGGGCACCGCCAGCTCGTTGAGCACGTCGCGGGCCATGGACAGCTGGCCCTTGCCGCCGTCCACCAGCAGGATGTCCGGCAGCTTGCCCTCGCCGTCCTTGAGCTTGCTGAAGCGCCGGGTCAGGGCCTGGTGCATCGCCGCATAGTCGTCGCCGGCGGTGACGCCCTCGATGTTGTAGCGTCGGTAATCGGACTTCAGCGGCCCCTCCGGGCCGAACACCACGCAGGACGCCACGGTTGCCTCGCCGCTGGAGTGGCTGATGTCGTAGCACTCCAGGCGTTGCGGCGGATCGTCCAGGTTCAGCACTTCGGCCAGGGCCTCGAAACGTGCCGCCACATGCTGGCGGTTAGCCAGGCGCGCGCTCAGGGCCTGTTCGGCATTGGTCACCGCCAGTTGCTGCCAGCGCGCCCGCGTGCCGCGCACCCGGTGGCTGATGCTCAGTTCACGGCCGCGCAAGGCCTGGATCGCGGTGATCAGGGTCGGGAAGTCTTCATGGACCACGTTGACGATCAGCTCGCTCGGCAGGTCGCGCTCCGGGCTGCTGAGAAAGTATTGGCCGAGGAACGCCGACATGACTTCGGCCACGTCCTCCTCGATACCCACCTGGGGAAAGAAGTTCTTGCTGCCCAGCACCCGGCCGCCACGCACGCTGATCAGGTGTACGCAGGCGCCGCCCGGGTTGACGAAGGCCGCCACCACGTCCACGTCGCCGCTACCGCCTTCCATGCTCTGCTGGTCCTGCACCCGCCGCAGCAGGGAAATCTGGTCGCGCAGCTCGGCGGCTTTCTCGAAGTCCAGGGTACTGGCCGCCTGCTCCATGCCGGCCGACAGCTCATCGGTCAGGGCATTGCTGCGTCCTTCGAGGAACATCACCGAGTGGCGCACATCTTCGGCATATACCTCGGCCTCCACCAGGCCGACACAGGGAGCCTTGCAGCGCTTGATCTGATACTGCAGGCACGGCCGGGTGCGGTTCTTGTAGTAGCTGTCCTCGCACTGGCGGACCATGAAGGTCTTTTGCAGCAGGCTCAGGCTCTCGCGAATGGCCCCGGCGCTGGGGTACGGGCCGAAGTACTTGCCCTTCTGCTTTTTCGCCCCGCGGTGGATGCTGAACCGCGGAAACTCGCCGTCCGAGAGAAATACATAGGGATAGGACTTATCGTCGCGCAACAGGATGTTGTACGGCGGCCGCCATTCCTTGATCAGCGTCTGCTCGAGCAGCAGGGCCTCGGTTTCGTTGGCGGTGATGGTGGTCTCGATCTGCGCGATGCGCCCCACCAGGGCGGCAGTCTTCGGCGCCAGGCCGGTCTTGCGAAAGTAGCTGGCCAGGCGGCTCTTCAGGTTCTTGGCTTTACCGACGTAGAGCAGACGTGCATCGCCATCGAACATGCGATACACGCCAGGACGGCCACTGCAGGTGGAAAGAAAAGCACTGGGATCAAACGGGTCGCTCATTGTCAGGCGCTGGCATCGACCATGCCGTGGCGAACCGCCAGCAACGTCAGTTCGACATCACTGCTGATCGAGAGCTTCTCGAAGATACGGTAACGGTAGGTATTCACGGTTTTCGGCGACAGACACAGCTTGTCGGAGATGATCTGCACTTTCTGGCAGCCGACAATCATCAGCGCAATCTGGATCTCACGCTCCGACAAGGCGTCGAACGGCGACTCACTGGACGGCTGGAATGACTTGAACACCAGTTGCTGGGCAATCTGCGGGCTGATGTAACGCTGGCCGGCAAACACCAGACGGATGGCCTGCACCATTTCATTGAGGCCCGCGCCCTTGGTCAGGTACCCCGCCGCACCGGCCTGCAGCAAGCGGGTCGGGAACGGATCTTCTTCACACACAGTGACGGCCACGACTTTGATATCCGGGTGACTGCGCAACAATTTGCGCGTGGCTTCAAGACCGCCGATCCCGGGCATCTTGACGTCCATGAGGACCACATCGGGTTTCAATTCCCGGGCCTTGAGCAGGGATTCCTCCCCTGACTCGGCCTGGCCGACCACTTGCAGGCCATCGATGTCAGCCAGCATTCGTGTAATACCTGTACGAACGAGATCATGGTCATCGACTACTAGCACCCTAATCAAGCAGACACCTCGCGATTTGGTCTTATAGGTTGCCAGACACCTTAGCAAAAAAGCGGCTTGCTGACCTAATGACAAGCGCCATATAAAAAGCACCTGTTCACCAGGGGTATCCGGTGGCTGGTTAATGCACTGCGAACGCCCTGCCCTAAGGCTCTCGGGCATCCGCCTTTCTTTTCATGAGGCTGGAAACCGAAAGCTCGGCAAGGGTATGGGTCAGGTGCCGGATCGCGTCCTGATCTTCCTTGTACAAGGCCCGATAACTGACGAGGATTTTCTCTTCGCTCTGGCTGAGGTTATCGGCCCTGGTCGGGGTCCGCCTGCCGGTCACTATATAAAGGACATCGACTCCTTTTGCCGCCACCCGGGACAAATAGTCCGCCTTGGGTACACGGTCTCCACTTTCATATCTGCCTTGGGCATTGGCTTCCACGCCGCCAACTTCACCAAACTTCTTCTGCGACAACCCCAGGCGTTCCCTTTCCTGTCTTAACCGCGAACCGATTCCACTCATTTGGATGTATGATCCTTTTTTATGCACCCCTAGGGGTGTTACACCCTTCAAGCATTGAACAAATTTGAACGGTTTTGAACTATGCCCGGTATCCGCACTGCCGCACAAGCCAAGGCCTGGCTTGAACATCAAGGTAAATCGGTTCAACAGTTCGCCCGTGAACACGGGGTCGACCCAGCCACCACCTATCAGGTATTGGCCGGACGCAAGAAAGGACGACGCGGAGAGGCGCACAAAGTGGCGGTACTGCTGGGTATGAAAGACGGCATCATCCTCGCCGAGCCCGAGGGGCCCGACCAGGAACCCGCCTGACCCCCGCCTGCGCCCCACCGCTCGGGACGACCGCGCCGCGCACAGCAACCAGCAGCTACGCATCCGTGGCGCTGCTTCGCTCCATCCGCAGAAAACACTCATCTTCCCCGACCACCTTCAGCCCCATGCGTCCATAGAGCGCCTGCGCCGGGTTGTCCTTGAATACCGTCAGCCGCAGCAGCCCGCGCCGTTCGCCGCGCGCCATCGCCAGCACCTGTTCTATGGTCCAGGCCCCGGCACCTTGCCCGCGAAACGCCTCGAGCACATGCAACTCGCGAATATACAAAGCCCTGGAGTCGCGACTCAGGCTGACAAACCCCAGCACCCTGGCGCCCAGGCAGATCAGCAGGTTCTCCCGCCCGGCCCAGGCCACATCGAAGGCTTCGTCCAGCCACAACAGGTCGTGACGGATGTAATACCCCAGCATGGCGCTGCAGGTCAGGTCGCGGGCGAAAACCAGATCCTCCGGAGTGTTGGCCGGACGCAGTTGGAAACCGCTCAAGACGCTTCTACCCTCAGCTGCTGGCCGCTCCAGCGACCGTCGGTGCGCCGGGCGATCAGCAACTCATCTCCCGTGCCTGCCGCGGCCACGACCAGCCCGCCATCCGGGCCCCAGATCGCGCTGCGCCCGGCCGACACCCAGCCTCCGGTCGGCCCGCCGTGGTTGGCCATGAGCACCAGCATTGCGTGCTCCGCGGCATAGCCCTGCAACAAGGCACTGTCCGCGGCGTAGCCTTTTTCGCTGATCAGCACGCCGGCGGCATAGATGCCGGCACCGGAATGCGCCGCCGCACGCGCATGGCTGGCCTGGGAGAAATCGGCGCACACCGCCAGGGCGACTTGATCCTCGGCGAATGTGAGGTTCGCGCCACCGGTCCCGGGACTAAACACCAACGCCTCGCCGGCATGCAGATGCTGCTTGCTGTACACCGCCAGCGAACCATCGGCGGCCAGCACCAGGGCGCCGATCAACAGCGGGCCCTCGGCCGACAGACGGATGGGCATGCCCACCACCGCCGTCACCCCCAGTTCCCGGGCCAGGTCGCGCAACGGCTGCAACAGCGGGCTCTGCGGCAATAGCGCCAGCTCGGCCGCCAGTGCCGGTTCGTAACCGGTCAGGGACAGCTCGGGAAACACCAGCAACTGCACGCCCTGCTCCGCGGCGATGCGGATAAAGGCCTGGTGCCGGACGATATTACCCGGCAGGTCGCCAGCGCTGGAAATCGATTGGGCGGCAGCAAGGGTCAGGGGGGGCATGACGGGTCCTGAATGAGCACAAATAAGGGCGTGGCGAGTGTGTCATAAAACCTCGAAGCGCTTAACTCATAGGCAGTTACTGGCAAGGTAATAGGATTTTCTGATTGAACCGCGCCCCCGGCCTCTAGTAAGCTCGGCCCACTTCACGGAGAAACAGCATGTCGTCCCTCACCCTTTCCCTGCATCGTCACACTGCCAGCGCCTCGCGCGCCGGTGCGGCTGCCTGGGTGAAAAACGCCTGCGCTCCGGCGAGCTTTTATTTTGGGTATTGGTTTAGCCACTGGCGCGCCTGATACCCAAACGGCGCCCACTTGAACGGGTCGCCTACCAGAGAAAATCTCACCCCCGGTCGGCCTCCCGACCGGGGGTTTTGTTTTTCCGGGCCAAAGATTTTTAACCACGACTTTCAGCAACACGCCGAACTTACCGAGGATTCAAACCATGAACTACGCCACTTATTACCGTTACGACACCTGCTGCGCCTGGCGATTTAGCAGCCTCCGTTCGGGACAGCCTGCCGCCTCCGATCGGTCACCTACTGGTGGCAAACACACCTGCACAGCCAATCCGGCCAATTGTCGAACACCCCAGTAGGGCCGCGCGCGGGACACCACCCGCCGCCCTGCCCAGGAAGCCTTGAATATGAACTCGTCCGTCTCCGCTCTGCCGCTGTCCACCCGCAACTGCGCCAACGAAACCCTGACCCGGCGCCTGCCCAGCTCGCTGGAGCTCAAGCAGCAACTGCCCCTCAGCCCGGCCCTCGGCCAGCAAGTCGCCGCCCATCGCCAGGCGGTGCGCGCCATCCTCAACGGTGAAGACTCCCGTTTGCTGGTCGTCGTCGGCCCCTGCTCGATCCACGATCCCCAATCCGCCCTGGAATACGCCAGCAACCTGGCCAGCCTGGCCGCCGAAGTCAGCGACGAACTGCTGCTGGTGATGCGCGCCTACGTCGAAAAACCCCGCACCACCGTCGGCTGGAAAGGCCTGGCCTACGACCCACGCCTGGACGGTAGCGACGACATGGCCGGCGGCCTGACCCTGTCCCGTGAACTGATGCGCGAAATGCTCCGCCTGGGCCTGCCGATCGCCACCGAATTGCTGCAACCCATGGCCGCCGGCTACTTCGACGACCTGCTGAGCTGGGTCGCCATTGGCGCGCGCACCACCGAATCGCAGATCCACCGGGAAATGGCCAGCGGCCTGGGCATCCCCGTGGGCTTCAAGAACGGCACCGACGGCGGCGTCGGCATCGCCTGCGACGCCATGCGCTCGGCGGCGCACCCGCACCGCCACTTCGGCGTCGACAGCCAGGGCCATCCGGCGGTGATCCAGACCCCGGGCAACCCGGATACCCACCTGGTGCTGCGCGGCGGCCATCGCGGCCCGAACTACGATCGCCAGAGCGTGGCCCAGATCCAGAACGACCTGCAGAAGCTGAAGATCCCGGCGCGGATCATGGTCGATTGCAGCCATGCCAACAGCAGCAAGGACCCCTTGCGCCAACCGGCGGTGTTCGACGAAGTATTGGAGCAGCGCCTGCAGGGCGATTCGTCCCTGGTCGGGGTGATGCTGGAGAGCCATCTGTTCGAGGGTTGCCAGCCCCTGAGCCCGACCCTGCGCTACGGGGTTTCGGTGACGGACGGTTGCCTGGGCTGGGACGCTACCGAGCAGCTGTTGCGCAATGCCGCCCGGCAGTTGCGTAACGCCCGGCAAGACATTCCGGCTTCCGCCTGATCCTGGGACTGCAGGAGCGAGGCTTGCCCGCGATAAATGATGACGCGGTGTAACTGACCTTTCGCGTCGCCTGTATCGCGGGCAAGGACTGGGCGTCCCCCCCCCTGCTCCTACAGAAGCAGAGCCCTGGCCCGGGCCTTCGCCGCCTGCGCCAGGGGTTACGGCGGGTGGCCCTACCGGCCATCCTTTGCTGCAATGCCTTGACGGAACTTTGACGAGAAATAGGCCACACAATCCGGTAGGCTCACCACTTTCTTGAAAGGAGCAACTCCCATGGCCAAAGCCACCGCCCGTCATATCCTCGTTGCCAGCGAAGCCAAGTGCAATGAACTGAAAGCCGAAATCGAAGCCGGCGCCGACTTCGCCGAAGTCGCCAAGAAGAACTCCACCTGCCCATCCAGCCGTGACGGCGGCAACCTCGGCTCGTTCGGCCCAGGCCAGATGGTCAAGGAATTCGACACCGTGGTGTTCAGCGCCCCGGTCAACGTCGTGCAAGGCCCGGTGAAGACCCAGTTCGGTTATCACCTGCTGGAAGTGACCAGCCGCCAGGACTGATCCTGTCGCGATTTGCGTGAACGACGGCCCGCCCTTTGGTGGGCCGTTGTGTTTGGGCTACGGCCCGCGCTGGTCAGCAGCGCGCCGGTAGCGTACAAATCGTGGTCATCGATCACCCGGCTCTTAAGGCTGACAATGCGCCTGCTTTTCCCCTCCATGATCTTCACCGCCCTGGCCCTGCTGCTGGGGGCCGCGAGTGCCGACGCCGCACCGCAACACGCCTTGACCGTCTATGGCGAACCGGCCAAATACCCCGCCGGCTTCAGCCACTTCGCCTACACCAACCCACGGGCGCCCAAGGGCGGGAGCATGCGCCGCTCGGCCATCGAGATCGGCCGCTTCGACCATGTGTTGCCCTACATCGACAAAGGCATCGGCGTCTCGCAACTCGACGGTTATATCTATTCGCCCCTGGCCCAGCGCTCGCTGGACGAGCCCTACACCGTCTATGGCCTGGTGGCACAAAAGATGGAGCGCGCCGACGACGGCCTGTGGCTGCGCTTCTACCTCAACCCCAAGGCGCGCTTCGCCGACGGCAAGCCGATCACCGCCGAGGACGTGCGCTATACCTACAACCTGCTGATGACCCAGGGCAGCCTGCGCTATCGCACCCAGTTCGCCGACGTCAAGGACGTCGAGGTCGAGTCGCCGCGGGTGATCCGTTTCGACTTCAAGAGCAATGAAAACCGTACCCTGCCCCTGGATATCGCGACCCTGCCGGTGCTCCCCGAGCATTGGTGGAAGAGCCGCGACTTCGCCGGTGGCGGGGGTTACGAAGCGCCCCTGGGCAGCGGCCCCTACAAGGTGAGCAAGGTCGATAACGGCAACAGCATCACCTTCACCCGCGATGCCGACTGGTGGGGCAAGGACCTGCCGGTCAGCCGCGGCCTGTACAACTTCGACCGCTTCAGCATCGAGTACTTCGGCGACACCGACGTCGCCCGCCAGGTGCTGCGCGGCGGCGCCTACGACTACAACCGCGAGTTCTCCGCCACCGGCTTCTCCATCGGTTACGACAGCCCGGCCCTGGACGACGGCCGCCTGCAAAAGGCCCACCTGGCCAAGGAAGCGCCGCAACCGGCCCAGGGCTTCGTGTTCAACCTGCAAAAACCGATGTTCCAGGACCGCCGGGTGCGCCAGGCCCTGGCCATGCTCTGGGACTTCGAGTGGAGCAACCGGCAGATGATGCGCGACCTGTATATCCGCCAGCAGAGCTTCTTCTCCAACAGCGCCCTGGCCGCGCGGGCGCTACCGGATGCCGAAGAGCTGAAAATCCTCGAACCGCTGCGCGGGCAGGTCCCCGACGAAGTCTTCACCCAGGTGTTCGAGGCACCAAAAACCGATGGCAGCGGCCTGATCCGCGACAAGCAACTGCAAGCCCTGGCCCTGCTCGAAGCGGCCGGCTGGAAACCCGACGGCGACACGCTGGTCAACGCCGACGGCGAACCGCTGCGCTTCACCTTCCTCAACAGCCAGAACGGCATCGAGCGCCTGCTGCTGCCGTACAAGCGCAACCTGGCGCAGATCGGCATCACCCTGGAAATCCGCCGCATCGACGCCTCGCAGTACGTCAACCGGCTGATGGCCCGCGACTACGACATGATCGTCACCGGCTACCCGGTGACCACCTCGCCGGGGCTGGAGCTGTACAACTACTTCGGTTCGGCGGCGGCCAACGACCCCGGCTCCAGCAACCTGATGGTGCTGAAGAACCCGGCGGTGGACAGCCTGATCAGCGGCCTGGTCAAGGCCACCAGCCAGCCGCAGATGCTGCGCTATGCCCATGCCCTGGACCGGGTGCTGCAATGGAATTACTACTGGATCCCCAACTACTACCCGCCGGGCACCTCCACCGTGTGGTGGAACCGCTTCGGCATGCCGGCCATTCCCGCCAGCAATGACGAAGCCATCGAAAGCTGGTGGGAAATGAGCCGCACGCCCCTGACCAACGAGCAAATGGCGGCCGAGCGCGTCCAGCGCGGCAAGCCTGGAGGGCCGCACTGATGCTGGCGTATATCCTGCGGCGCCTGCTGCTGATCATCCCGACCCTGCTGATCATCCTGCTGGTCAACTTCGCCATCGTCCAGGCCGCCCCCGGCGGCCCGGTGGAACAGGCCATCGCCCGCCTGCAAGGCATAGGGGGCGGCGGCAACCTCGGTGGCTCGAGCGACGGCGTCAGCGGCAACTCGCGGGCCAGCCGCGGCCTCGACCCGCAGTTGATCAAGGACATCGAGAAACAGTACGGTTTCGACAAGCCGGCCCACGAACGCCTGTGGCTAATGCTCAAAAGCTACGCGCAGCTGGACTTCGGCAAGAGCTTCTTCCGCGGCGCCACGGTCACCGAGCTGATCCTGCAAAAGATGCCGGTGACCATCTCCCTCGGGCTCTGGGCGACGCTGATCACCTACCTGGTGTCGATCCCCCTGGGGATTCGCAAGGCGGTGCACCATGGCAGCCATTTCGATATCTGGAGCAGCACCGCGATCATCATCGGCTACGCCATGCCGGCCTTCCTGTTCGCCATGTTCCTGATCGTGATGTTCGCCGGCGGTACCTCGCTGAACTGGTTCCCGGTGCGCGGGCTGGTCTCGGAGAACTTCGAGCAACTGAGCACCCTGGGCAAGGTCGCCGACTACTTCTGGCACCTGGTGCTGCCGGTGACCTCCCTGGTGATCGGCGGCTTCGCCACCCTGACCATCCTCACCAAGAACTCGTTCCTCAACGAGATCACCCGCCAGTACGTGGTCACCGCCCGGGCCAAGGGCCTGAGCGAACGCCGGGTGCTGTACGGCCATGTGTTTCGCAACGCCATGCTGCTGGTGGTCTCGGGCATTCCCCAGGCCTTTATCAGCGTGTTCTTCGCCGGCTCCCTCTTGATCGAGGTGATCTTCTCCCTCGACGGCCTCGGGCGCATGAGCTACGAGGCCGCGGTGTCGCGGGACTACCCGGTGGTGTTCGGCTCGCTGTTCATCTTCACCCTGTTCGGCCTGCTGATAAAACTCATCGGCGACCTCTGCTACACCCTGGTCGACCCGCGTATCGACTTCGCCGCGAGGAACGCCTGATGCTCAAGCTCTCCCCGCTGGCGCGCCGGCGCTTCGACCGCTTCAAGAAAAACCGCCGTGGCTGGTGGTCGCTGTGGATGTTTGTCGGCCTGTTCCTCCTCACCCTCGGCGGCGAACTGATCGCCAACGACAAACCCTTGGTGGTCAGCTACCAGGGCTCGCTGTATTTCCCGGTGTTCAAGCGCTACACCGAGCAGGAGTTCGGCGGCCAGCTGCCGTTCCAGGCCGACTATCGCAGCGATTATGTGCAGAAGCTGATCCGCCAGGACGGCGGCTGGCTGCTGTTCCCGCCGATCCCGTTCAGCGAAGACACGCCCAACTACGAGCTCAGCCGCCCGGCGCCGAGCCCGCCGACCGCGGTCAACTGGCTGGGCACCGACGACCAGGCGCGGGATGTGCTGGCCCGGGTGATCTACGGCGCCCGGGTGTCGATCCTGTTCGCCCTGGCCCTGACCTTTATCAGCGCCCTGATCGGCATCGCCGCCGGCGCCCTGCAAGGCTATTACGGCGGCTGGGTCGACCTGCTGGGCCAGCGCCTGCTGGAGGTCTGGTCGGGGCTGCCGGTGCTGTACCTGCTGATTATCCTGTCCGGTTTCGTCGAGCCGAACTTCTGGTGGCTGCTGGGGATCATGGCACTGTTCTCCTGGCTGGCCCTGGTGGACGTGGTGCGCGCCGAGTTCCTGCGTGGGCGCAACCTGGAATACGTCAAGGCCGCCCGCGCCCTGGGCCTCAACGACCGCAAGGTGATCGTGCGGCACATCCTGCCCAATGCGATGAACGCCACCCTGAGCTACCTGCCGTTCATTCTCACCGGGGCGATTTCCACCCTCACCGCCCTGGATTTCCTCGGCTTCGGCATGCCCGCTGGCAGCGCATCCCTGGGCGAGTTGATCGGCCAGGGCAAGCAGAACCTGCAGGCGCCCTGGCTGGGCCTGACGGCATTTTTCACCCTGGCGCTGATCCTCTCGCTGCTGGTGTTTATCGGCGAGGCGTTGCGCGATGCTTTCGATCCACGTTCTTGAGCCATGTTCCTGACCAAGCGGATGCTGAAATGACTGACAACCTGATTGAAATCCGCAACCTCAACGTCGCCTTCGGCGACCAGAAGGTGGTGCGCGACCTGTGCCTGGATATCCGCCCCGGCGAGTGCCTGGCCCTGGTCGGCGAGTCGGGGTCGGGCAAGTCGGTGACCGCCCATTCGATCCTGCAATTGCTGCCCGACTGCGACACCCAGAGCAGCGGCAGCATTCGCTACCGTGGCCGGGAGCTGCTCGGCGCCGATGCGCGGACCTTGCAGAAACTGCGCGGCGATCGCATCGCCATGATCTTCCAGGAGCCGATGACCTCGCTGAACCCGCTGCACAGCATCGAAAAGCAGATCGGCGAAACCCTGCTGCTGCACAAGGGCCTGGGCGGCAAGGCGGCCCAGGCGCGGATCCTCGAGTTGCTACAACTGGTGGGCATCCAGAAGCCCGAGGAGCGGCTCAAGGCCTATCCGCACCAGCTCTCCGGCGGCCAACGCCAGCGGGTGATGATCGCCATGGCCCTGGCCTGCGAACCGGAGTTGCTGATCGCCGACGAACCGACCACCGCCCTCGACGTGACGGTGCAACGCAAGATCCTGCTGCTGCTCAAATCCCTGCAACAGCGCCTGGGCATGTCGCTGCTGCTGATCAGCCACGACCTCAATCTGGTGCGCAGCATCGCCCAGCGCGTCTGTGTGATGAAGGCCGGGCAGATCGTCGAACAGGCACCGTGCGAAACCCTGTTCACCGCCCCCAAGCATCCCTACAGCTGCGTGCTGCTCAACGCCGAGCCGGAAGGCGAAGCCCTGCCCCGGGACGAGCGCGAAGTGGTGCTGCAGGTGGACGACCTCAATGTGCAGTTCCAGATCGGCGGCGGGCTGTTCCGGCGCAAGCAATACCTGCGGGCGGTGGACGGCATCAGCCTGAGCCTGCAACGGGGCAAGACCCTGGGCATCGTCGGTGAGTCCGGGTCGGGCAAGTCGACCCTCGGCCAGGCGATCCTGCGGTTGCTGGATTCCGAAGGCAGCATCCGCTTCCAGGGCGAGGCCCTCGACGGCCTCAACCAGAAGCAGCTGCGGCCGTGGCGCAAGCAGATGCAGGTGGTGTTCCAGGACCCGTTCGGCAGCCTCAGCCCACGGATGTCGGTGCAACAGATCATCAGCGAAGGGCTGGAAGTGCACAGCCACTCCACCGCCCAGCAGTGCGAGCAGCAGGTGATCCAGGTGCTGGAGGAAGTCGGCCTGGACCCGGCCAGCCGCCATCGCTACCCCCACGAGTTTTCCGGTGGCCAGCGCCAGCGCATCGCCATTGCCCGCGCCCTGGTGCTCAAGCCGGCGCTGATCCTGCTGGACGAACCGACCTCGGCCCTCGACCGCACCGTGCAGAAGCAGGTGGTGGCGCTGCTGCGCCAGCTCCAGGAGCGGCATGGCCTGACCTACCTGTTCATCAGCCACGACCTGGCCGTGGTCCGAGCCCTGGCCCACGACATGATCGTGATCAAGGACGGCAAGGTAGTCGAGCGCGGCCCCAGCCACGAAGTGTTCGAAGCGCCGCAGCATCCCTACACCCAGGAACTGCTGGCCGCCGCCCACCCCGCCTGACCCTGTTCTGTAGGAGCACAGATCTGTAGCCGCTGGCGGAGCCTGCGATAAGACCCGTAGGGTCTTCCAGCGCCAGTGATATCGCCACGACCGTTCCGGTCGATCGCAGCCTGCGGCAGCGGCTACAAGGCAAGAGCCAGCCGTGAAGATTCCCGGCATAATCGGCGCCGCGCTCCCTTCAGGACCTTCCCCATGAACGACACCGAAAGCCTCAAGGATTACCAGCGGGTTCGCCAACTGGCGATCCGTTCGCTGTTCGAGATCATCGAGCAATCCAGCGAGGGCACGGTGATTGTCGACCGCGACGCCAATATCGTCTGGATGAACGAGCGCTACGCCCGGCGCTTCGGCCTGGAGTCGGCGGCGTTCGCCATCGGCAAGGCCTGCGAAAGCGTGATCCCCGGCAGCCTGCTGCGCGAAGTGGTGCGCACCGGACGGCCGATCCTGCTGGACATGCAGGACACCCCCAAGGACCCGCTGGTGGTGATGCGCCTGCCGATCCACGACGATGCCGGGGCGGTGATCGGCGCCATCGGCTTTGCCCTGTTCGACGAGCTGCGCAGCCTGTCGCCGATGCTCAAGCGCTACCTGAGCATGCAGGAAGAACTGGCCTCGACCCGCTCGCTGCTGCGGGCGCGGCAGACCAAATACAACTTCGCCCACTTCATCGGCACCAGCGCCGCCAGCCTGGAAGTCAAACGCCGCGCCCGGCGCAGCGCCAGCGCCGACTCGCCGGTGCTGCTGCAAGGCGAGACCGGCACCGGCAAGGAGCTGCTGGCCCAGGCCATCCACGCCGCGTCGCCACGGGCGCACAAGGCCTTTGTCAGCATCAACAGCGCGGCGATTCCGGAAACCCTGCTGGAGGCCGAGTTCTTCGGCACCGCTCCCGGCGCCTTCACCGGCGCCGACCGCAAGGGCCGCGCCGGCAAGCTGCAGATCGCCCAGGGCGGCACGCTGTTTCTCGACGAGATCGGCGACATGCCCTTGCCCCTGCAAAGCAAGCTGCTGCGGGTGCTGCAAGAGAAAGAGTTCGAGCCGGTGGGCTCCAACGAGGTGATCCAGAGCGACGTGCGGGTGATCGCCGCCACCTCCACCGACCTGGAAGCGGCGATCAAGCGCGGCGAATTCCGCGCCGACCTGTACTACCGTCTCAATGTACTGCCGATCCAGGTGCCACCGCTGCGCGAACGCCTGGACGACCTGCCGGCCCTCAGCGAAGCCATCCTCGAAGAACTGCGCAGCCAGCACGAACTGACCCCCGATGCCCTGGCCCTGCTCGGCCAGCACGCCTGGCCCGGCAATATCCGCGAACTGCGCAACGTCCTGGAACGCGCCGCCCTGCTCAGCGACGACCTGATGCTCAATGCCGCCGACCTGCGCGCGGCCATCGGCACCTTCAGCCCGGTACCACGCGCGGCCAGCGCCCAGGCCGCCGAGGTGCAAGCCAACGAAACCTTCGCCGCCGCGCGCGAGCGTTTCGACCGCCAGGTGATCGAGGCAGCCCTGGCCCACTGTGGCGGCAAGGTGGTGGAAGCCGCGGCACGCCTGGGGCTGGGGCGCTCGACCCTGTACAAGAAGATGGCGGCGCTGGGGATCGAAGAGTCTCAATAAAGAGATACACATCTCCATACAGAGAAAGAGCCAGCGCTACGCGCTGATCGCGGGCAAGCCTCGCTCCTACAAGGTCCACGCATGCTTCTGTAGGAGCGAGGCTTGCCCGCGATAAGGCCCTTGTAGCCGACAAAAGTCTCAAAATAGAGACAAAGCTCTGCTTTCACCCTCAAAAACCATAAAATATTGTTATTTATCAAATACTTAACCATCTGGCACAAAACTCGCTATAGCCCCTCCCACACCCGCAACACCCTACAAAAATAACAATCCTGGAGAGACACACCATGAGTGTGATCATTGCCCTGGCAGCCCTCGCGCTGCTGATGTTGGCTGCTTACCGTGGCTACAGCGTTATCCTCTTTGCCCCCATCGCCGCCCTCGGCGCCGTCCTGCTCACCGACCCGTCCGCCGTGGCGCCCGCCTTCACCGGCGTGTTCATGGAGAAGATGGTCGGCTTCATCAAGCTCTACTTCCCGGTGTTTCTGCTCGGCGCGGTGTTCGGCAAGCTGATCGAGCTGTCGGGCTTCTCCCGTTCCATCGTCGCGGCGGCCATCCGCCTGCTCGGCACCCGCCAGGCGATACTGGTGATCGTGCTGGTCTGCGCCCTGCTGACCTACGGCGGCGTCTCGCTGTTCGTGGTGGTGTTCGCGGTCTATCCGTTCGCTGCGGAGATGTTCCGCCAGAGCAATATCCCCAAGCGCCTGATCCCGGCGACCATCGCCCTCGGCGCGTTCTCCTTCACCATGGACGCCCTGCCCGGCACCCCGCAGATCCAGAACATCATCCCCAGCACTTTCTTCAATACCACCGCCTGGGCCGCGCCCTGGCTGGGGGTGATCGGCACCATTTTCGTGTTCTGCGCCGGCATGCTGTTTCTCCAGCGCCAGCGCAACAAGGCGCACAAGGCCGGTGAGGGCTACGGCAGCGACCTGCGCAACGAGCCGGAAACCGCCGCCGACATCCAGTTGCCCAACCCCTGGATCGCCCTGTCGCCGCTGTTGCTGGTGGGCCTGATGAACCTGCTGTTCACCCACTGGATTCCCCAGTGGTACGGCAAGACCCATAGCCTGGCCCTGGCCGGCATGGCCGCCCCGGTGCAGACCGACGTCGCCAAGCTCACCGCCATCTGGGCGGTCCAGGCGGCCCTGCTGGTGGGCATCATCATGGTCCTGGTGTTCGGTTTCTCGGCCATTCGCGGCAGGCTGGCCGAGGGCAGCAAGAGCGCGGTCAGCGGTGCCCTGCTGGCGGCGATGAACACCGCCTCGGAATACGGCTTCGGCGCGGTGATCGCCTCCCTGCCGGGCTTTCTGGTGCTGTCGGACTGGCTGAAAAGCATCCCCAATCCGCTGGTCAACGAAGCCATCACCGTGACCCTGCTGGCCGGCATCACCGGCTCCGCCTCGGGCGGCATGAGCATCGCCCTGGCGGCCATGTCGGAGACCTTCATCAGCGCCGCCCACGCCGCCAACATCCCGCTGGAAGTGCTGCACCGCGTGGCAGCCATGGCCAGCGGCGGCATGGACACCCTGCCGCACAACGGCGCGGTGATCACCCTGCTGGCGGTCACCGGCCTGACCCACCGCCAAGCCTACAAGGACATTTTCTGCATTACGCTGATCAAGACCCTGGCCGTCTTCGTCGTGATCGCCACTTTCTACGCCACCGGCATTGTGTGAGGTATTCATGAGCAATCTTGCGGGCAAGACCGCCCTCGTCACCGGCTCCACCAGCGGCATTGGCTTAGGGATAGCCCTGAGCCTGGCCAAGGCCGGCGCCAACCTGATCCTCAACGGTTTCGGCGATGCCTCGACGGTGATCGCCGAGGTCGCGCGCCTCAACAAAGACCGCGGCGGCAAGGTCGGCCATCACCCGGCCGACGTCAGCGACCCGGCGCAGATCGTCGACATGCTCGCCTACGCCGAGCGCGAGTTCGGCGGCGTCGACATCCTGGTCAACAACGCCGGCATCCAGCATGTGGCGGCAGTGGAGGCATTCCCGGTGGAGCGCTGGGACTCGATCATCGCCATCAACCTGTCGTCGGTGTTCCACAGCACCCGCCTGAGCCTGCCGGGCATGCGCGCCAAGGGCTGGGGGCGGATCGTCAACATCGCCTCGGTGCATGGCCAGGTCGGCTCGGTGGGCAAGGCCGCCTATGTGGCGGCCAAGCACGGAGTGATCGGCCTGACCAAGGTGGTCGGCCTGGAGACCGCCACCAGCAACGTCACCTGCAATGCCATCTGCCCAGGCTGGGTCCTGACCCCGCTGGTGCAGAAACAGATCGACGACCGCGCCGCGGCCGGTGTCGACCCACAACAGGCGCAGCACGACCTGCTGGCGGAAAAACAACCGTCCCTGGAGTTCGTCACGCCTTCGCAGCTGGGCGAGTTGGTCCTATTCTTGTGCAGTGAGGCCGGCAGCCAGGTGCGTGGCGCGGCGTGGAATATCGACGGCGGCTGGCTGGCGCAATAAGCCGTTGTAGCCGCTGCCGCAGGTTCGGGCCGCGTTCGGACGATCGACCGGAACGGTCGTGGCGTACTCAAGATCGCTGAAGGTCCTTCGGACCTTATCGCAGCCTGCGGCAGCGGCTACGGGTAGAGTTGGAACAGCTTTGTGTGTGCAGCAGAAAAACAAGAGGCCACCCATGTCCGAATTACTCTGGCAACCCAGTGCCGAGCGCATCAGCAAGACCCGCATGGAAGCCTTCCGGCGCTTGATCAATCACCGTTACGACCTGGACATCGATGACTACCCCGCCCTGCACCAATGGAGCATCGAGCAGCGCGAAGCCTTCTGGCAGGCCATAGTCGACTTCTTCGACGTCGAGTTCCATGCGCCCCCCAGCGCGGTGCTGATCGAGGGCAGCAGCATGCCCGCCGCCCAGTGGTTCCCCGACGCCACCCTGAACTTCGCCGAGCACCTGCTCAAGCGCCGTGACGACGGCGTCGCGGTAATCGCGATCAACGAGAACGGCCAGCGCGAACAGCTGACCTACAACGAGCTGGCAGCCCATGTCGCCGGCCTGCAACAGAGCCTGCGGGCCGCCGGCGTCGGCCTTGGCGACCGGGTCGCCGCCTGCATGCCCAACACCTGGCAGACCCTGGTGGCCATGCTCGCCACCACCAGCCTCGGCGCCGTCTGGTCCAGCTCCTCGCCGGACTTCGGCACCCAGGGGGTGATCGACCGTTTCGGCCAGATCGAACCCAAGGTGCTGATCACCTGCGCCGGCTACCGCTACGCCGGCAAACAGATCGACCAGACGGCCAAGGTCAACGAAATCCTCGAACGCCTGCCGTCCCTGCGACAGCTGATCATCGTGCCATATGCGCGGCCCGAAGCCCGCGCCGAAGACTTCCGCACCTCGGCCAGGGTCGCGCTGTGGGACGACTTCTACCGCCCCGGCGGCGAGCCAGCGTTCGTCGCCGTGCCCTTCGCCCATCCGCTGTACATCCTCTATTCCAGCGGCACCACCGGCGTACCCAAGTGCATCATCCACAGCACCGGCGGCGTGCTGTTGCAGCACCTCAAGGAACACGGCCTGCACACCGACCTGCACGCAGGCGAGGTGCTGTTCTACTACACCACCTGCGGCTGGATGATGTGGAACTGGCTGGTCTCCGCCCTGGCGGTGGGCGCCACGGTGCTGCTGTACGACGGCTCGCCGTTCCACCCGGCGCCCGAACACCTGATCGACCTGATCGACCAGGAAGGCATCACTGTTTTCGGCACCAGCCCCAAGTACCTGGTGGCCCTGGAAAAGGCCGGCATCGAGCCACGGCAAAGCCATTCCCTGGCCAGCCTCAAGACCCTGCTCAGCACCGGCTCGCCGCTGTCGCCGCAGAGCTTCGACTACGTGTACCGGGCGTTCAAACAGGACCTGTGCCTGGCCTCGATGTCCGGCGGCACCGATATCATTTCCTGCTTCATCATCGGCAACCCGCTGTTGCCGGTGCACCGCGGCGAAATGCAGGGCAAGGGCCTGGGCATGGCGGTCGAGGTGTGGAACGACCAGGGCCAGGCGGTGATCGGCGAAAAGGGCGAACTGGTCTGCACCCGGCATTTCCCGGCCATGCCCATCGGCCTGTGGCATGACCCGCGGCACGAGAAGCTGCGCGCCTCCTACTTCAGCCAGTTCCCCGGGGTCTGGGCCCAGGGCGACTACGCCGAGCAACTGGCCCATGGCAGCTGGCTGATTCACGGCCGCTCGGACGCCGTGCTCAACCCCGGCGGCGTGCGCATCGGCACCGCGGAAATCTACCGCCAGGTGGAGAAACTCGAACAGGTCCTGGAAAGCCTGGCCATCGGTCAGCAATGGGACAACGACGTGCGGGTGGTGCTGTTCGTGCGCCTGCAGGACGGCGTGCAACTGGACGACGCCCTGCAGGAGCAGATCCGCCAGGCGATCCGCGCCAACACCACGCCCCGCCATGTGCCGGCGAAGATCCTCGCGGTCAGCGACATTCCCCGGACCATCAGCGGCAAGATCGTCGAACTGGCGGTGCGCAACGTGGTGCACGGCCTGCCGGTGAAAAACACCGACGCCCTGGCCAACCCCGAGGCGCTGGAGCAGTTTCGCGATCGCCCTGAGCTACGGGACTGACCGCCGTCCCTGTAGCCGCTGCCGCAGGCTGCGCCCGGCACCGCAGGGGCCGCAAAACCGGGCAACCCGGTCCACCTGCCGGATCGCGCAAACCGCCCTTGCGCCGGCTACGCCGTCGATCGCAGCCCGCGGCAGCGGCTACAATGCCGGCGTGATGCACGCTCAGGACAGCCCCGACATGAACGCCCCCACCTCCGGCAGCGAAGCCGAAACCCTGATTGCCCGGCTGGACTGGGCCGCCACGCCGCTGGGCGCGGTCGACCACTGGCCACAGAGCCTGCGCACCGCGGTGGACATCGTGATTCATTCGCCGATGCCGATGCTGCTGTTGTGGGGCGCGCAGCTGACCCAGATCTACAACGACGGTTTCGCTCTGCTGGCCGGCAACAAGCACCCTGGCGCCTTCGGCCAGCCGACCCACCTGACCTGGCCGGAACTCCAGGACTTCACCGCGCCGATCTACAGCGCCGTGCTGCAAGGCCAGGTGCGCACCTTCAGCGAAAAACCCTTCACCCTGCAGCGCCACGGCCGCGAGTCGGACGTCTGGCTGGACCTGACCTACAGCCCGATCCGCGACGAAAGCGGCGAAGTCGCCGGGATCCTGGTGACCAGCATCGAAACCAACGAGCGCCGGCGCATCGCCCTGGAACTGGAGCAGCGCTCGGCGGCCAGCCTCAAGGCCCAGCACGAAACCGAAGAACGCCTGCAACTGGCGCTGGCGGCGACCGACGCGGTCGGCACCTGGGACTGGGACATCGGCGACGACCGCTTTATCGCCGACGCCCACTTCGCCCAACTGCACAGCATCGACCCGGCCCTGGCCGGGCAACTGCCCATCAGCGAATACCTCAAGGGCGTGCACCCGGAAGACCGCGGCATGGTGGCGCGCAGCATCAAGCACTGCATCACCCACGGCACCGAGTACGCCGAGGAATACCGCCTGCAACAGCCCGACGGCCAGGTCCGCTGGGTCTTCGCCCGCGGGCGCTGCTACAAGGATCACCACGGCCGGCCGGTGCGCTTCCTCGGCGCCGCCCTGGACCTGACCGACCGCAAACAGATGGAACAGGCGCTGCGCCAGAGCCAGACCGAGTTGCAGTTGATCATCAACGCCATGCCGGTGCTGATCGGCTACGTCGACCACGAAGAGCGTTTTCGCCTGAACAACAGCGCCTACCTCGACTGGTACGGCCTGACCCCGCAGGAGCTGTACGGCCGCACCATCCGCGAAGTGGTGGGGGACGAGATCTACGCCACCCGCGCCGACAAGATCGCCGCTGCCCTGGCCGGCAAGCCGTGCAGCTTCGAAGCCAATTCACCGCACCGCGACGGGCGCGCGCGGCATGCGCTGATGAAGTACCTGCCGCGCTACGGCGCCGACGGCGCGATCAATGGTTTCTACATCTTCGTGATCGACGAAACCGAGCGCAAACAGACCGAGGAAGCCCTGCGCCACCTCAACGAAACCCTGGAAGAACGGGTGGCCGAGCGCACCCAGGCGCTGGCCGCCGCCAACCAGCGCCTGCAGAGTGAGATGTTCGAGCGCGAGCGCGCCGAAAACGCCCTGCGCCATGCGCAGAAGATGGAAGCCGTGGGCCAGCTCACCGGCGGTATCGCCCACGACTTCAACAACATGCTCACCGGCATCATCGGCAGCCTGGAGCTGATGCAGCGCTACATCGATGACAATCGCAGCGCCGAGATCGGCCGCTTCACCGAGGCCGCGATGTCCTCGGCCAAGCGCGCGGCCGCCCTCACCCATCGCCTGCTGGCGTTTTCCCGGCGCCAGTCGCTGGACCGCCGGCCACTGGAACCGAACCAGCTGGTGCGCTCGCTGCACGACCTGTTCAACCACACCAAGGGTGAACACATCGAGCTGAAGATGAACCTGGGCGACAACGTCTGGTCGATCAACAGCGACGCCAGCCAGCTGGAAAACGCCCTGCTCAACCTGGTGATCAACGCCCGCGACGCCATGCCCGACGGCGGCGTGCTGACCATCGAGACCGCCAACAGCTACCTCAACGGCAGCGACCTGGGCACCCTGGAGCCGGTCAAGGCCGGCGACTACGTGATGCTCGGCGTCAGCGACAACGGCGCCGGCATGACCCCGCGGGTGCTGGCCAAGGCCTTCGACCCGTTCTTCACCACCAAGCCCATCGGCCAGGGCACGGGCCTGGGGCTGTCGATGATCTACGGCTTCGCCCAGCAATCCGGCGGCCACCTGACCATCAGCAGCGAACCGGGCCAGGGCACCTGCGTGCGCCTGTACCTGCCGCGCCTGCACAGCGCTGCCCAGGCCGACAGCCCGGCACCGGCCAGCGTCGAAGCGCCCTACGCGGTGGCTGGCGAATCGGTGATGCTGGTGGAGGACGACCCGGCGGTGCGCATGCTGGTGCTCAACGTGCTGGGCGAGCTGGGCTACACCGCCTTCGAGGCCGAGGACGCCAAGAGCGCGCTGCCATTGCTGGAGTCCGAGCGGCGCATCGACCTGCTGGTGACCGACGTCGGCCTGCCGGGCATGAACGGCCGGCAACTGGCGGAAATCGCCCGCCAGCGGCGGCCGCAGCTCAAGGTCCTGTTCATGACCGGCTACGCGGAAAAAGCCGCCGAACGCCAAGGCTTTCTCGACGCTGGCATGAACCTGATCGCCAAGCCGTTTTCCATCGAGGCGCTGGCCCAGAAGATTCGTCAGATGATCGGCCAGCAAGGCTGATTTCAGGCATAATCCGCGGCCGCCGTCCGCACCGTTCCAAGGTAACCGCCCCATGAAAGCCCAAGCCCGCCACATCCTGGTGAAAACCGCCGAAGAGGCCGAACAGCTCAAGCAGCGCATCGCCAAGGGCGAGGCCTTCGACGTGCTGGCGAAGAAATACTCCACCTGCCCCTCCGGCAAGCGCGGCGGCGACCTGGGTGAAGTACGGCCGGGGCAGATGGTCGGGGCCATCGATCAGGTGATCTTCAAAAAGCCCCTGCGCACCGTGCACGGGCCGATCAAAAGCAAGTTCGGTTATCACCTGGTGCAGGTGTTCTACCGCGATTGATGTGTCACGCGTGACCGCCATGCGGCCTCCGTCGCGCCCCTGTAGCCGCTGCCGCAGGCTGCGATAAGGTCCGAAGGACCTTCAGCGATCTTGAGTACGCCACGACCGTTCCGGTCGATCGCAGCCTTCGACAGCGGCTACAGGAATTGCCTCAGGTCCTTGGGATCAACGCCCCCGGCACCTGGATCACCCGGCTCGCCAAGCGATGCCCCGCCTGCGCCGCCTGCTGCGGGCTGCCGCCCTTCAAGCGACACGCCAGATACGCCGCGCTGAACGAATCCCCCGCCGCCGTGGTGTCCACCACCTTTTCCACCCGCTGCGCCAGCACCTCGAACGACTCGCCGCCACAGCGGATCAGGCACGCTTCGGCGCCCCGCTTGAGCACCACTTCCGGGGTATCCGGGTAAGCGGCAAACACCGCCGCGCTGTCGCCATGCCCGAATAGCGCCTGCTCGTCATCCACGGTCAACAGCGCCAGATCGACATAGGCCAGCACCTCGCGATAAGCCGCCTGCGCCTGCTCCACCGAAGCCCAGAGCCGTGGCCGATAGTTATTGTCGAAGACGATCCGCGCCCCACGCCGGCGCGCCTCGATCAAGGTCGCAATGAGCTTCTTGCGCCCCTGCTCGCCCAGCACCGCCAGGGTGATGCCGCTGAAATACAGCACATCGTAGGCCGGCAGCGCCGCCAAAATCGGCTCGGCCGCGGGGGTGGTGAAGCAGTCGCGCACCGCTGCTTCGTTGCGCCAGTAAAGAAAACGCCGCTCGCCCTTGGCATCGGTCTGGATGCAGTACAGCCCGGGCAAGCGCCCCGGCAGGCGCTGGACCAAATCCAGGCCGATGCCTTCCTCGGCCCAGCTGTGGCACATCGCATCGCTGAAACTGTCGTCACCCAGGGCAGTGACATAGTCGACCCAGGCGCCCTCGCCCAGTTCACGGGCCAGGTACACCGCGGTGTTCAAGGTGTCGCCGCCGAAGCTCTGTTGCAGGCTGCCGTCGGCGCGGTGTTGCAGTTCGATCATGCATTCGCCGATCAGGGCGATGCGTTTCCCGGTAGTGGAGGTGTCCATGGTGGAGGTGTCTCTGGCGAATTTTTGTTGTTGGGGAGGACGTCATCACCTATGCAGCAGGTGCCAGGCCCCACCCTAGAAACAGGTATCCATGCTCTCCAGCACATCCAGCCGCTCATCCACCAGCAACCCGGTGCGCCACTTATCAAAGGTCAGGCACGGGTGCGAAGTACCGAAGGCAATAATGTCCCCCACCCGCAACTCAACCCCCGGCGCAACGGTCATGAACGCGTGCTGGTCCATCACCGCCGTGACCTTGCAGGCGCTGACATCATCGCCCTTGGCCGGCAGCACGCCCGGCTTGTAGCGCAACAACGGCACCGGCAAGCCGGCGTCATAGGCCACGTCGCGCTTGCCCAGGGCGATCACCGCGAACCCCGGCTCCGGCAGCGACTGCACATGGGCCCAGACTTCCAGCGCCGGGCGCAGGCCTTCGTGCAGGTCGCCGCGGCGGTCGAGCACGCAGCACTGCGCCTCTTTATAGATGCCGTGGTCGTGAGCCACGTAACTGCCGGGCCGCAGCACACTGAGGAAACGCCCCTGGGCGTTCTGCGCCTCGAAGGATTCGGCGATCAGGTCATACCAGGCCGACCCCGAGGCGGTGATGATCGGCTGCTCGATGGCGAACAGCCCGTCGTCCTGCAACTGCACCGCCAGGCGCACCAGGGACGCGGCGAACTCCCGGATGCCACTCGCCGCGTGATCACCATGGATCACCCCTTCGTAACCCTCGATGCCGCACAAGGCCAAGGCCGGTTGCGCCTGGATCGCCTGCGCCAGCGCCAGCACTTCCTGCTCGCTGCGACAGCCACAGCGCCCACCGACCACGCCGTATTCGATCATCACATTCAGGCGCACCCCGCGCGCGGCGAAGAACTGCCCGAGGTCGGCGACGTTGTCCGGGTGATCGACCATGCAATAGAAGTCGAAGCTTGGGTCGGCCAGCAGCTCGGCGATCAGCCCCATGTTCGGCGTGCCCACCAGCTGGTTGGCCATCAGCACCCGGCGCACGCCGTGGGCGTAGGCCGCGCGGGTCTGCACCGCGGTGGCCAGGGTGATGCCCCAGGCACCCGCCTCCAGCTGCCGACGGAACAGCGCCGGGGTCATGCTGGTCTTGCCGTGGGGCGCCAGCTCGGCGCCGCTGTCGCTGACGAATTTCTGCATCCAGCGGATGTTGTGCTCCAGCGCCGCGCGGTGCAGCACCAGGGCCGGCAGGCTGACATCGCGCACCAGGCTGACACCGGGTTGGGCCGCGCCCTTTTCCACCGCTGCGTTGGTCAAGACAGAAGACATATTCGAACTCCTTACAGTGCAGCCATTGGGGCCGGCGCTAGTCGTTGATGCGACGGGCCAGGCGATTCGCGCTGTCGATCAGCACCCGGCGGTAGTCGGCGTAATTGTTCTGGGCATCGGCCCGTGGCGCGACGATGCACAGGGTGCAGATGCACACCCCGCGCTCGTCCCGCACCGGGGCGGCGAAGCAATGGGTAAAGGTGTCGGCCACGCTGTCGAAGGAAAAGAAACCGTCCTCCGTGGCCTGGCGGATTTCCTTCAGGAACGTCGCTAAAGGCAGGCGTTCCCCGTCGGGAAGAATGAAGTCGCGCTCGTCGATCAACTCGACGATCTGCTCATCGCTCAAATGTCCCAGCAACAGCCGCCCGGAAGCGGTCCAGGGAATCGGCGCGTTCTCGCCGATATTCGAGGAAATGCGAAAATGCCGCTCGCCTTCCTTCATCAGCGCCACCGTGTATTTGCGCCCGTTGAGCAGGCACATCTGCGCGGTCTCGCGGGTCTGGCTGACAATCTCCTGCAAGGCCGAGTCGGCCTCGCGCGTCAGGTCGAAATGGCGCAGATGGGCCTGCCCCAGGAAGTACAGCTGCCGGCCCAGGTACACATGCCCGTCCTGGCCCACCGGCTCGAGAATCCGCCGCTCCAGCAAGGACGCCACCAGTTCGTACACCGTGGACTTGGGGCTGCCGATACCCTTGGCGATATCGTGGGGCCGCAACGGCTGGCCGATTTCCTTGAGGAAATCGAGAATATCGAACGCCCGGTCCAGCCCCTTGGCCCGACGCTTGATGGTGTCTTCGGTCATATCAGTGCCATTTCCTACAAATCACGAAATTCCCGGCGCGCCCAAAACCCGGCATTGCCCCTACCCCTGTAGCCGCTGCCGAGCCTTGGCGAGGCTGCGATCGACCGCAACGCGGGCGCATGGATCTTAAAATCGCCGCGTCCCCTTCGGGGCCGATCACAGCCTCGCCAAGGCTCGGCAGCGGCTACAGGCGTCTACAAAACGCCGCACATCAGCCCTTCTTCTTGTACGCCACACAATCAATCTCAACCTTGCAATCCACCATCATGCTGGCCTGCACACAAGCCCGCGCCGGCGCATGCTCCGGCTTGAAGTACTCCCCGAACACCTTGTTGAAACTCCAGAAATCCCGCGGATCCTCCAGCCACACCCCGACCCGCACCACATCCTCCAGGCCGTACCCCGCCTCCTCCAGAATCGCCACCACATTGCGCATCGTCTGATGCGTCTGCTCAACGATGCCACCATGAATAATTTCGCCATCCAGTGCCGGCACCTGACCGGACACATACAACCAGCCATCGGCCTCAACGGCACGAGCGAAAGGACGGGGTTGGCCACCACCGGCGGTACTGCCGGTGCCGTAGCGAGTGATGCTCATAAGAAGTTCTCCTGGGTGAAAGGGTGAGGCTGATCGTCAAAAAGTCGGTTTTAAAAATCTGCACTAAGAAAATTTTCCGCTATAAAGGACCAAAAAACACAATAGCGGAATATATAGCAGAGAGTGTGCCATGGAAGGTGAGGCGATAACAGAGGAAGAGGAAATTATTGAGAATCAAGGGGATAAGAAATGGATGAATTTGGGGGGGAACAGAAAGATCAAGAATGGTGATACGAAAGGATACAAAGGTGGGTAAAGAAGACTCAAGGAAACGCATTCCTTTATAAGTACACATAGAAGCTTAAGTCGAGCCTTTCAGCCCAAGCTTCAGGAAAAAATCAAAAAAACTCAATCTTTCCACACAAAAATGGTTACGTGAGTCTATGTTAAATGCATGAGTCGATACGGCTCACGCTGGGCACATCCTTTGGTAGAAACAGTAAAAATCCAAAAACTCTTGGGTTCGTGTATGAAACATCCAAAACGCACTTCCCAAGCAGTAATAAAAAAAATGGAAGATATGCCAACCCTAGGAGACTCTCAAGTGACTGCAATACTGCCCTTAACACAAACCAATCCGTTAGGTGACACTACAGCGGAAAACGATAACAAGATGCTATCTAGCGCCTTCATTGAGACCCCAGACTTTCGTACTTTGATTGAATCCGACGACCGAACTGTAGTTGTAGGCCGTAGAGGAACTGGAAAAAGTGCATTATTTATCAATCTAAAAAAACATTGGGCAAAAGACAAAAAGACCATCAGCCTCACATTTTCCCCAGAAGATACAGAGATAATAGGTTTCAGATCTCTATTACGTCCTTTTTCGGGCTCCTTCACATTAGCCAGAGCAGCTACTCGAATGCTTTGGCGCTACGCCATGCTTATGGAAATTGCATTCTATATATCCAAACACTACAAACTCTCAGACTTAGTAGAAAAGGAGGACAGATTAAGAGAGCACTTAGACCGCTGGAGCGAATCACAAACCCCCTTCCTCACAAAGTGCCGAAAAATCGCAAAGAGCTTTTTATCCATAGAATCCCCCGAAGAAGCAATTGGAGATCTGCCTTTAAACTTAGAACTTGCTTCGATTGAAGAAAGTGTCCTAAAGCTGCTTTCAAAATCTGACAGAAGGGTTGTCATATTAATGGATAGGCTTGACGAAGGATACGAGCCAGATGCTATAGGCATAGGAATTATTGCTGGATTAGCATACGCTGCCGTGGAGCTTAATCAAAAATCAGCCTTCATAAGGCCAATAATATTCTTACGAGATAATGTATTTAGAGCACTAGCCAAAGAGGATCCAGACTACTCAAGAAACATTGAGGGCCAAGTGATTCGGCTCCACTGGGACTGGGCTTTACTTTTGCTCCTAGCAGCAAAAAGAATGAAAGTCACATTCCAACTAGACATTGAAAAAGATCAGCGAGTTTGGGACCGCTGCACAGCTGGAGATTTGCAGGGTCGAGACGGATTTAAGAAATGCTTGCAATTTACCCTATATCGCCCTAGGGACCTACTCTCACTACTAAATGAATCCTTTTTTTGCTCATTCAGACACGGACGTTCAACAGCGATTCTAGAAGATCTGGAGTATGCTGCAAAATCAATCTCCGTGGCTCGCCTAGAGGACCTCTGGAAGGAATACCAAAAAATATTCCCACCTATTCAAGCTATCACTAGTGGATTCAAAAATGGCGAACCAGAACTATCAGTAACAAGCGCCTTATTTAAAATTGAACAAGCCACTGAAATTATAGAGGATAGTGGTGACCAAGCATCACTTTCTGAAGCTCGCCTACTCAAAGCCAGCGGCATATTACAATCACTATACAGTGTCGGTTTTATTGGCATGCACGACCAGAACACTTCTTCTTTTACATTTTGCCATGATGGGAGAACACCAGATAAAGGCTTCGAGAGCGCAGATAAAATCCTCATACACCCTTGTTACTGGCTAGGCTTGAACCTTAGTAAAAACGCCTTATCCCCCGACGAGGCCGAGGAAATAAATGATGAATACGATATCAATGTTGAATCATTAAACCCCAAAATCAGAAACTCAAAGATTGGGCAAATTGTCTCGCACCTAGATAAAATCCAACAGGGAAAAGAAGGAGATCGAGAATTCGAACAGTGGTGCCTTGAAGCATTACGGGTTATTTTTGCCGCCCACTTAACCGGCCTCAATCTACACCCAAACGGTGCAGCTATTCAACGTCGAGATATAGTTGGAACCAACCGAGCAAAGTCTGAGTTCTGGGAAAGAATTCTGCAAGACTACAAGGTTAGGCAAGTGGTTTTTGATGCAAAAAACTTTCAAGATCTAGGTCCAGACGAATATCGTCAACTCCAATCATACCTAACAGGTCCTTATGGAAAGCTTGGATTCATTATAAATAGAGATGAAAGTGAGAACTTAAACTCAGGAAAAGATCTAGACTGGACCAAAGAAATGTATACCTCTCATCAATGCCTAATTATGAAGCTACCAGCAAAATTTCTAAGCAAATTACTACAAAAGCTTCGAAGCCCGGAAAAGCATGACGCTATAGATAGGCAAATGTGGAACTTGTTATCTACTTATGAAACCAACTATCTTGGTCTGAAAAGCACCCGCACACGAAAAAAGTCACCACACACAAAATAAGAACAAAATACTAATATTTCCTCAGAACCCCCAGCAAATTGATGCAAGATTTCTCCAAACTAGCAAGAGGCCCATTAAACTCCTTGATCATCTTCGACTAGTTACTTATAGTTCGCCTCGTCGCTGCCAATTCAGCGACCGGACTTGGCCGTCCGAACCTTCATGCGCATAAGCGCCCACCATGCGAAAGCGGGCGCTTTTTTGCATCCGCACGTTCGTGTTATGGCGACTGTGCGTGGGACACCTTCGGGTGTGCCGAGGTCATGAAGCTCGGTCGGCCAACCCGCGTACAGTTGCCACCCCCATTCGCTTGGCCGCGAAAGGTGGCAGCTCCTCAACTCTTCATGGAGCGTCATCGTTATGGATTACCAACCCTTCACCTCCTCCAACACCACCGACCACCCCGTCGCCTTTATCAACCCTCAAGCCCCCTTGCTTGACCTGCTGACCTACGCCGGCCTGCGCATCCGCGCTGCCCGCGACATGCTGGACAGCGTGTCCGGCATGACCAGCCGCAACGCCGACGACCTCGACCTGATGCGCTTCTCCAGCGTGGCAACCTTGTTGTTGCAGGACGGATGCGATGTGTTGCACGTGGCAGAACAACGAGCGATGGACCTGCCAGAGCCATAACCGACCCGCCTTAGCCTTAGCCTTAGCTCTTGCTCTTGCTCTTGCTCTTGCTCTTGCTCTTGCTGTGCTTTGGCTTTGGCCTTTGATCCACCCGCCCCATCGGGAGGCCGAGTGGAGGTGTTCATCAGGGGATTGGCGCGCAGCGCCCCTCGACGCAGTCGAGGACATCGTATGGAGGTCGAAGCGAAGCCGACCGGAGTCGATGCCCCCTGATGGACACCGTAACGAGGGAACCCGAGCGCAGCGAGGGCCGTACGCAGGGGCAAGCGTTTTTTGGTTACTTTTTTTGGCGTTTGAAAAAAAGTGACCCGCCGTAAGGGCGGAACCGCCAGCGGCCGTGACCGCAGGAATGGATATGTACCCCGTCCAACATCACCAGCGAAGCCACCACCGCCATCGCGGGCAAGCCTCGCTCCTACAGATGCAGTGATCACCTCAGGCATCAGTTAAAACCTGTCACCTATGTGATTGAACTGCTCTGTTACCCATGTGGGTGAGCTGCACCAGAAACCAGATAGCAGTGTCCCCCGCCGTAAGGGCGAAACCATAAGCCGCCGTGACCGCAGGAATGGATATGTGTCGACGCTGATTGAAAACTGACCCACCGCAAGTAGGCATGCGGCAGGTATTTTCGGTGCAGATCAAAACGGCTCATCGTCCTTGCGCTTTCGTTCACCTGATTTGATCTTTGTCTGGGCGACCAAGCTGCTGTGTTGTAGGCGGACTCGTTGCCCGTTTCGACGATGTGGCAGTGGTGTGTCAGCCGATCCAGCAACGCCGTGATCATCTTGGCGTCGCCAAATACGCTCGACCATTCCGAGAAGCTGAGGTTGGTCGTGATGACCACGCTTTTGTTCAGGTTGCACGCCTAATGTGAACCCACCTGCGGCCGATAGCATGCAAGGACCACCAGCATCGACGTCTTATTTCAGGGTTATCAATGGAAATTCCATACAGCGTCAGACTTTCATTTTTTGATTTCTGGAAGGGGCTCTTCAAAGGCACGCTTTTCATCCAGAAGCGTTTGCGGGGGCATTTGAAGGAGCAGCAGAAGAACTGGCCAAAGAAGCAACAATACAGCCAGGGATATTTCTATCAGGGCTTGGAAGAACTGGGAATCACAGGCCTGAAGCCTACGGGTTTTCGCTTCAAGCAATACGCCATTGATGAAGAATTGAAGGGCGCTGACGTACTGGACATCGGCAGCAACTGCGGTTTTGTCTCAGTATATTGTTCGCGCCTGGCGAAATCCGTGACAGCCGTCGAACTCAACCCTTTTCTCAATAAAGTGGCGAAGGATACCGCGCGTTATTTGAAGCGCGACAATATAGAGTTTATAGAAAGCGATTTTTCGGTATTTGCCACAGATAAAAAATTTGATGTGGTGCTGTCGTTTTCCAATCATCACACCATTGATGGCAACCTCAATATGGGGTTTGAAAACTACATGAAGCGCCTGGTGTCGTTTCTAAAGCCGGGTGGCTACCTACTGTTTGAAAGCCACAATGTTTTCGGGCCAGGTAGTGGCAACGTAGGTGATGACGGCGATATGGACGAAAAAATCAAAATAATGAACACCTATTTCGCCATAGAACGCTATCGAATGGTCAACTGTTACATGCGACACATGATCGATGATGTCGATAAGCTCTTCATTGTTGCGCGGCTCGTGGACAATCCTCCGAAGACGGACTTCCGTCTTGAGCAAGCAATCCGTCGCTATCATTATTGACCCTGCATTCAATTTTTTTGGCTACCCATGACACCGTCCAAAAAACGGCAGCGCGAGCAAGCTCGCTCCTACAGGGTCGGTGTCATGCAAAGAAACAGTCGTTACCGTAGCGCCCCTCTCGTTCAAATCGTGGATCAGGTATCGCCCCTTCCCCACTCATTGTTGCAATCCCCGCAACAGCTCATTTCAAATGATAGCTAGCTAACTATCAACACTTCTGATTACCCTTCCGACCTCCAGCCAAAAGCTGTCCGCAGGCCCTAGGCCGGCCATTGCGAGCCAACGGACAGCCCCGACGCCCCTGATGAGGTCACCCATGGAACCAGGCAGTTATCAATTGAGCATGAGCGTGCTCATGACGCCCGACAAAGCCAATTTCTCCGGCAACGTGCACGGCGGCGCCCTGCTGAAACTGCTCGACGAGGTGGCCTTCGCCTGCGCCAAGCGCTACGCCGGGCGCTATGTGGTCACGCTGTCGGTGGATCAGGTGATCTTCAAGGAGCCGATCCATGTCGGCGAACTGGTGACCTTCCTGGCTTCGGTCAATTACACCGGGCGCACCTCGATGGAAGTCGGGGTCAAGGTGATGACCGAGAACATCCACGAGCGCACGGTGCGCCACACCAACAGTTGCTATTTCACCATGGTTGCCGTCGACCCCGACGGGCGCCCGCACCCGGTGCGCGCCTTCGTGCCGGAAACCGCCATCGAAAAACGCCGCTACGCCCAGGGCCTGCTGCGCAAACAACAGCGCCAGGAGCTGCAGGAGCGCTACCAACAGATCCGCAACTCGGACTGAGCCCGCCCTGCCTGCCCGCCTGAACCCATGTCTTGCGATTTGCCCAAGGAACGATCATGAAAATATCGCTGTTGAGTCGCTACGCGACCCTGACCCTCTGCCTTGCCCTGACCTTGTTCAGCCTGTTGTTCTGGCCCGCCAGCCTCTGGGGCCAGGGGCTGATTATCCTGGCCGGGGTGCTCAGCCTGGTCGGCTTCAATGACCTACTGCAGAGCCACCATGCGGTGCGCCGCAACTACCCGATCATCGGCAATATCCGCTACCTGATCGAGTCGATTCGCCCGGAGATCCGCCAGTACCTGCTGGAAGGCGACGACGAGAAACTGCCCTTCTCCCGTTCGCAGCGTTCGATGGTCTACGCCCGTGCCAAGAACCAGCCCGCGGAAAAGGCCTTTGGCACCCTGACCGACGTCTATCAGCCCGGTTTCGAATTCATCAGCCATTCGATGGTCCCGGGCGATGCCTGCGACCCCGGCCAGTTCCGCGTGGTGGTCGGCGGGCCGGACTGCCTGCAGCCCTACAGCGCCTCGGTGTTCAACATCTCGGCCATGAGCTTCGGCGCGCTGAGCGCCAACGCCATCCGCGCCCTGAACAAAGGCGCCCGGCTCGGCGGCTTCGCCCACGACACCGGGGAAGGCAGCATCAGCCCCTATCACCAGGAGTTCGCCGGCGACCTGATCTGGGAAATCGGCAGCGGCTACTTCGGTTGCCGCACCCTGGACGGCCGTTTCGATGCCCAGCGCTTCTCCGAGCAGGCCAGCCATCCGCAGGTGAAGATGATCGAGATCAAGCTCAGCCAGGGCGCCAAGCCCGGCCATGGCGGCATCCTGCCCAAACACAAGATCACCGCCGAAATCGCCCAGACCCGTGGCGTGCAGATGGGCCATGACTGCGTGTCGCCGGCGCGGCATTCGGAGTTCAGCACGCCTATCCAGTTGCTGGAGTTCATCGTCAAGCTGCGCAACCTGTCTGGCGGCAAGCCGGTGGGTTTCAAATTCTGCGTGGGTCATCCCTGGGAGTTCATGGCCATCGTCAAGGCCATGCTCGAGACCGGCATCCAGCCGGACTTTATCGTAGTCGACGGCAAGGAAGGCGGCACCGGTGCCGCGCCCCGGGAGTTCACTGATAACATCGGCATGCCCATGCGCGAAGGCCTGCTGTTCGTGCATAACACCCTGGTCGGCGCCGGCCTGCGCTCACAGATCAAGCTCGGCGCCAGCGGCAAGGTCATCAGCGCCTTCGACATCGCCAGCGTGCTGACCATCGGCGCCGACTGGGTCAACGCCGCGCGCGGTTTCATGTTCGCCATCGGCTGCATCCAGTCGCAAAGCTGCCACACCAATAAATGCCCCACCGGCGTCGCCACCCAGGACCCGCTGCGCCAGAAAGCGCTGCAGGTCGCGGACAAGGCCGAGCGGGTGCACAACTTCCATCGCAATACCCTGGCCGCCCTCGGCGAGATGCTCAGCGCCGCCGGCCTCGACCACCCGGCGCAATTGCAGGCCAAGCACCTGGTACGACGCATGACCACCACCGAGGTGCGGCTGTTCTCGCAGATCCATGTGTTCCTCGAACCCGGCGAACTGCTGCAGCGGCCGATCAGTTCGGAGTTCTATGCACGCATGTGGAACATGGCCCAGCCCCACAGCTTCGCGCCGCTGGCCGTGGCTGCGCCGGCCAGGATTGAGCGGCTGACGCCGGCTTAGTTTTTTGCATGACGAGGTGGCCGTTCGCGCTGGATGATGGGTACAAGGTCCAGGGTTGAGGGGGGGCGGCCGCCGGCGTCAGCGCATTCCAGAAGTCAGATCGTGACGGGCGCAAGCGCCCGATTGCAGCCTGCGGCAGCGGCTACATTGCGAACAATCCGGGCTGCGGCAAGATTCTCCTGACTAACGCTTCCTGGCTTGCTGATAGACACTCCCCCGCTCCCGCTTGCCCACGGCAATGGCCGTCACCACCAACACCTCATCCACCACCCGATACACCAGGCGGTAGCCCGCTGTGCGCAGTTTGATTTTGTAGGCATTGCCCAAACCGCTCAGGCGATCGGCCGGAACATGGGGGTTGACGAGTCGTTCCTGCAGCTTCTTCTTGAATTGCTCTTTCAGCGTGGGGCCCAGCTTTTGCCATTCCTTCCAGGCTTTCTCGGAGAACTCCAGCTCATAAGTCATCGAGCGAAACCTTGATGGTCGGATCATTCTCTCGCTCACGGCACAAGGCGAGCAGCTCCATATCCTCCAGACGCTCCATCATGGCTTCGTATTCCTTGGCCGGAACGCAGTAAAACGCCGGTTCGTTGCGATTGAGAATGGCCACGGAGGAACCGCCACCGGCCGCAACGGTGCCCATGGGGTTTTTCTTGAGCTCGGAAATGCTCGCGACGACGTTGGACAGAAGGACATGGGTCATGGAGTGCTCTCACGAGTGCTGTTAAGAGCACTCAAAATAGCACCTTTGCGCAGAAAAGCACCTTGAGAGCAGACGAGAAGCGTCAGGGAACGAGCATTAGCGGAAGAATTCTCCAGGTGTTGCATCAAACTGCTGGCGGAATGCCGCGATAAAGGCCGAGGTCGAGTCGTAGCCGCAGGCCAGCGCCACGTCCGTCACCCGCTCGCCTTGCTCCAGGGGCGTCAGCGCGCCCAGCAGGCGCAGGCGTTGGCGCCAGGCGCGGAAGGTCAGGCCGGTGTCCTGCAGGAACAGGCGGCTGAGGGTTTTCTCCGTCACGCCTAGCTTTTCGCTCCACTGCCCGAGGGTGGTCGGCTGGTCCGGGTGCGCTTGCAGGCTACGGTAGATCTGCCGCAGGCGCGGGTCCTGGGGCAGCGGTAGCATCAGGTCCAGTTGCGGCGCGGCGGCCAGTTGGTCCAGCAGGACCTGGGCCAGGCGGCCGTCGGCGCCGTCTTCGGCGTATTCCACCGGCAGCTCGCTGAAGGCACGGATCAATTCGCGCAGCAGGCTGCTCACCGCCAGCACCTGGCAGGTCGCGCCGGCCCAGGCGGTGACCCTGCAATCCAGGTACAGGCTGCGCATTTCGGTGCGCGGCGAGCTGAATACCTTGTGCGGCATGCCGGCCGGAATCCACACCGCCCGCTGCGGCGGAGCGATAAAACGCCCGGCGCTGGTCTGCACCTCCAGCACGCCCTGGATGGCGTAGGACAATTGCACCCAGGGGTGGCTGTGGCGTCGGGTCAGCGCCCGATTGGGCAGGGATTCGGTGCGGCCGTACACCGGTCGCGGCAGGCTCGGCAGACCGGGAATACTGCGGCGGACGATCTTTTCATGTCCTTTAGGCGGCATTTACTGGCTCATTGGCGTTAGTCGGCAGTCCGTCATCACGTTAGAGTCGGCCCACCGCCCTGGCAACCCCTGGATGATCCCGTTATGAGTCGCTCACGTCTTTTGCCCGACAATTTCACCCTGACCCTGATCGGCGTGGTGCTGCTAGCCAGCTTCCTGCCGGCCAGCGGCCAGGTGGCGCTAGGCTTTGGCTGGCTGACCAACGCCGCCATCGCCCTGCTGTTCTTCCTGCACGGCGCCAAGCTGTCGCGCGAAGCGATCATCGCCGGGGCCGGCCACTGGCGCCTGCACCTGCTGATCTTCAGCCTGACCTTCGTGCTGTTTCCGATCCTCGGGCTGGCGCTCAAGCCACTGCTATCGCCGCTGATCGGCAACGAGCTGTACCTGGGCATGCTCTACCTCTGCGCCCTGCCCGCCACCGTGCAATCGGCGATTGCCTTCACCTCCCTGGCCCGGGGCAACGTGCCGGCGGCGATCTGCAGCGCCGCGGCGTCCAGCCTGTTCGGGATTTTCCTCACGCCGTTGCTGGTGACCCTGTTGCTGAATGTGCATGGCGATGCCGGCTCGACCGTGGATGCCATTGTGAAGATCAGCGTGCAATTGCTGCTGCCCTTTATCGCCGGGCAGATCGCCCGCCGCTGGATCGGCGCCTGGGTGGGCCGCAACAAGAACTGGCTGAAATTCGTCGACCAGGGCTCGATCCTGCTGGTGGTCTACGGCGCCTTCAGCGAGGCGGTGAACGAAGGCATCTGGCACCAGATCCCGTTGTGGAACCTGGCCGGCCTGGTGCTGGCCTGCGGCGTGCTGCTGGCGTTGGCGCTGCTGGCCTCCAGCCTGTTGAGCAAGCTCTTCGGCTTCAACCAGGAAGACCGCATCACCATCCTCTTCTGCGGCTCGAAGAAGAGCCTGGCCACCGGCGTACCCATGGCCCAAGTGCTGTTCGCCGGCAGCACCATGGGCGTGCTGATCCTGCCGCTGATGCTGTTCCACCAGATCCAGCTGATGGTCTGCGCGGTGCTGGCCCAGCGTTACGCCAAACGCCCCGAGTCGGTGCCGGAGCTGATGGCGCAGGTCGATCCCTGAAGCATCCCAGGTCCGGAGCGCGACCCTCAGTTGTGTTGCGGACCACCTTTCCACGGCGCGTATTCGACCAGCACATTGCCCCGCGCCAGCCCCTTATCACCCACCTTGAAGCCGGGCATCTGCCGCAGGTTCATCTGCTTGCACTGCGCGGTCAGGCGCGCCTGCAGGTCGCTGTCCAGCTTGAAAGCATCCCGCCGCTCACCAACCGGATCGAGGTTGACCAGGCACTCCTGCACCTGCCCCTGGGCATTGGCGACGAACCGCACATGGGCCTTGCCAATGCTGTCGACGGGCTGCTTGCCCAGGGTCTGCGTCCAGAAGAAGCGGCTTTGCGCATAGGCTTCGACCGCGTCCAGTCGCCGCTGCCGCTCCGGTGTCGACTCATCCAAAAGGATCGGAAAGACCATCGGCGCAACGATCTCCTGCTCGCCCTCGGACCCGAACAGCTCGGCCGGCATCTCGGGGAACAGGCTGTCCCAGCACACTTGCCTGGCCAGGCTTTCCAGGGCCAGGACCGGGGCCAGTTGGGCATTGGGGCGGATCTCGCAGCTGAGCACCTGGTTCTGGCGATTGATCTTCACCTTCAGGTCCACCGAACCGACCAGTCCCTGGCCGTTGGCAGCAAAGGCATTGCGCACCAGCACACCGCTGAACTGCCGGGCGAACGAGTTCATTTTCTGCTGCTGGATATCATCGGCCGCAAGCGGTTGAGCCGGGGTGACAGCCTGGGTCTGGCAGCCGGCAAGCGCCAGCAGGCCGGCAATGATCAACGGCAACTTGCGCCGCGCTGCAGCGGTGCGCAATGGACTGGACAACGGGCTCAATTCCATTTGTTCGAAACTCTCGGGTGAAAAGGGAAAACAGCGTGGGGAGCACAGGATTCAGTGCTTCGGTTACTCACGATTGAGGCACCCGCGATTTTTAGGGCTCACCCTGCAATGCATGGATTTCTGCTTTTGTTGGCTGCGGCAAGTCGATAGCATAACGCCACTTTTTTTGCCGCCCGGCGATTCTACACGGAAGTTTCCATGCATCCCTTGCTTGTGCCTTGCGCCTTTTCCTTTCTCGTTGGTTGCAGCAGCAAACCACAGCCCACCCCCACAAACCTGCTGGGGGAAGTCCATTGAAGACCCTGCCAAACGGTCGTTTGCTGGAGCACTTCGGTGAGTTGACGGCTGCAGAAAGAATCTTGCTGGAACATGCAGCATCTGGCTCCCTGGCCAGGATCGCCGATAGTCGGCCGGAGACCGGAACAAAAGAAAACAAGGTGCGCGCCCGCTTTCTTCGCTTTCTCATCTTGGGTGGCGATGCTGAAAACCCGGTACATGAACGAGGCATCAATCTGCGCGGTGCCTACATCGTGGGGGTCTTGGATCTGCGTGGTGCCGAGATAAATATAAGCGTCACGCTGGAGCACTGTTTGTGCTTTCAGCCGCTTTACCTAGAAGACATGCAATTGAAGGGCTCGCTGAACCTGAATTTCAGCGCCGTTCCCGGACTTGTCGCCTCTCGAGCATCCATCTCCGGCTCGTTATACCTGAATAAGGTCTATTCCCACGGCACAATCCAGCTGATAGCCGCAAAAATAGGCGGATCGATATATATAAGAGACAGTTACCTATATGGCCTAGGAGAGCCGGCCCTACTGATGGGGGGAATCTCTGTCGGTAGCGTGATACGGGTTGAAGACAAATCCAAAGTGATTGGTGGATTTTCACTGGTCGGTGCCCTGATAGATAATCAATTGAGTTGCAGCAACTGCACATTTATAGCTATCAAAGGCCCCGCCTTTAATGCAGATAACATCCTTGTTAAAGGTGGGGTCTACCTGACAAAAGGATTTCACTCAGTTGGTCTAGTGCGTATTTCAGGTGCTCGTATTGCCGGGCAACTCAGCCTGAGAGGCGCACATTTTCAAGAAAATGGAGAGAACTGCCTATCGGCACAAGGGATGCAAGTAGGCAGCTCCCTGATAATGACTGATTTTCCCTCACCACTCAGAATGGCCGCATTCAATGGCTCCCATGTGAAGAGCCTGACTGATGATGAGAAAACCTGGGGAAACGAACTATCACTCAATGGCTTCATCTACAACTTTATAAATAGCCGTATCCCGCTCACCGCAGAAACCCGTATTGCTTGGTTGAACAGCCAAAACCCTGCCAACAGCGGAAACGACGGTCTCAAAGGTAGTAACAGCGAATTTCGCCCCCAACCCTGGCGTCATCTGCAGAAAGTTTTTGAAGAAATGGGCCACTCCGAAGAGGCTCGAAAAGTAGGGATCGCCTTCGAGAAGCGGCTACGCAAAGTGGGGCTGGTAGGCCAGGGTACTGCTCGATGGTGGCCAGGGTTTCGCTGGCTGGGCCTGATCCCTCACGTGCTCTATGGCGCTCTCACTGGTTACGGCTATCGCCCCATGCGCCTGCTGGCCTGGATACTGGGCATCTGGCTGTTCTTCACCACCGTCTACTGGTACGCCGCCGTCGAGCAGAACGTGTTCGCCCCAAGCAACCCGCTGGTGTTCCAGAACGACGCCTATACCACCTGCCGAAAAGAGTATGGAGAGGGCTGGCAAAAGCGCTCGCCCGATACGCCAATCCCCTCAGGGATCGGCAACTGGTACACCTGCGATGCCTTGCGTGGTGAGTACACTGGCTTCAGCCCTGGCGCCTACTCGCTGGATATCCTGTTGTCACTGGTCGATCTGCAACAGGAGAAAGATTGGGGAGCGATCACCACGACGCCCTCCCCCAATGCCTGGTTGGAGTTCTGGAACTGGGACTGGGGGCACAGCGTCCGCTTTCTGGTGTGGCTCGAGACCCTCATCGGCTGGGGCATCAGCCTGTTGCTGGTGGCGATCGTCTCCGGTCTGACTCGGCGCAAGGAATAAGCGTCTATACCTGCACGGGCCTCGAACGGGGCCTGCTCGATACCCTTCACGGTTCAAACAAGGAAGCTTCACATGAGCGCCATCGGCAATTTTCTCTGGTTTATCCTCGGCGGCATTTTCATGGGTCTGTGCTGGTGGCTGTGGGGCATCCTGGCCTTTATCAGCATCGTCGGCATTCCCTGGGGCCGGGCCTGTTTCGTCATCGGCACCTTCTCGTTCTTTCCGTTCGGCAAGGAGGCGATCAGCCGGCGCGAGCTGAACAACAAGGACGATATCGGCACCAGCGGCCTGGGGGTGATCGGCAACGTGCTCTGGTTCGTGTTCGGCGGTATCTGGCTGGCGCTGGGGCATGTGATGTCGGCGCTGCTGTGCTTTATCACCATCATCGGCATTCCTTTCGGCATCCAGCACCTGAAGCTGGCGGGCATCGCCCTGGCGCCGATCGGCAAGACCATCGTGCGCAAGGAAGTGGCCGCCGCGGCACGCACCTTCAATGCCCAGGATGCGGCGCTGAAACAGCGTCAGCCAGGCTGAAGCCCAGGCGCGGAGGCCTCGTCGAGGCCTCTGCTGCTGCGCATACTTCCCACGCTTGCGCGCTCCGGCAGTGGCCATCACGCATCGGCGCCGCCCTCAAGCGCGCAACCGGATTGCCTACCTTGCAACACCCCGCGCCGCGGCGTTGAAGGACTCCCACGCCAGCGCCCACCGCAGTTGGACAAGTCCCACGCCCACTGCTTTCATTCAGCCCCGGGGCCCTGCGCAGTCCGCGCTCGCCAGGAGGCTTGTCGCCCCCGCCCGCTCACGCCCAAGGTCTCAGGCGCTTAGGGTGCCAGTGCCTTGATCGGCGGATCCTGGTAGCTGTCGTCGATCTTGATTCCGGCGGCCCGTAATTGTTCTTCCACCCCTCGCCGCGCCTCCCGGTCCTTGGCCAGCTTGGCGGGCATCAGTTCCTTCCAGCGCGGTCGCTCGTTCTCCTCGAAGCTGGACGACCAGAAGTCGTACTCGCTCTGCAACTGCAGGGTGGTCAGGCAAGTGGCTCGCTCCATGGGCGCCTGCCTGTCATACCAACACCAGGACCAGACATGCAGGTAGGCGTCGTCCCGATGGAAGTACCAGCTGTAGAAGGACTTATTGTGCAGCCAGCGCTCAAGCGGGATCGGGTAATCCGGGTCGAGCCAGGGATGGTTGAGCACGTAGTGGCCCAGCACATTGTCGCCAGAGGGAATCTTGTCGGCCTGCGAGCCGGAAACCCGCGGCTGCGACGGCAGGTAGTAACGCTTCCAGCCAGCGCTCTTGAGCTCGGCGATACGCTGGAGAATGAAGGCCTGTTGCTCGACGTAAGGGCTTTTGTCCGGCAGGCCTCGCAACGTGATGTCGATATTACTGACCGTATCTCCAAGGACCTCGTCGATCACCGTGCTGATCCCCGAGACCTGTTCGATCCTGACCCCATGCTCACCGCCGATCAGGGCAACCGGCAGGTTCTTGTCATTGCCGGAGCGCTCGATCTTGTACCAGCACATCCTGACGGGTTTCAGACAGTCCTTGGAAAACGGCAGCGGGCTCCGGGCGAGCACCTGGGCGATGGGCTCATGCAGGGCTATTTCCACCACCGGGTGCGCCACCGCGGGTGCCGCATCCTGGTCATCACAACCGCCGAGCAGCACCAGGGTGAACAGGCAGAATCCCCCCATGACGGCCCTGCCGCGTACCGCGCCCATGCGAACCTTGCGCATACTTCTCTTCCATCCATTGAACAAGCGGGCGGCGATGGTGCAGGAATAGACGCAAGGCTTCAACCGCAGTGAGGGCGACGGCGGCCAGCTGGCCGGCCTCGATTATTCGCCCTCACGGCTGAGCAGCACCCGCGTCACCCGCCGCTCTTCCACCGTCACCACCTGCAGCGTCCAGTCCTGCCATTGCAGCCGGTCGCCAATCACCGGCAAGCGGTCCAGCAGGCTCATCACCAGCCCGGCCAGGGTCTGGTAGTCCTCGGTGGCTTCGGCGTTGAAGCCGGTGCGCTGGCGGATCTGCGCCAGGTTCAAGGCGCCGCTGACCATGAAACCGCCCTGCTCTTCGACTATGTCCGGACCTTCGATTTCGCTGGCATCAGGCAGCTCGCCGGCGATGGACTCGAGGATGTCGGTCATGCTCAGCACGCCGACGAAGTCGCCGAATTCGTTGATCACGAACGCGATGTGGGTCGAGGCCTTGCGCATCTGTTCCAGGGCATTGAGGATCGAGAAGCTGTCCAGCAGGTTGATCGCCGTACGCGCCAGGTGCTCCAGGTTCGGCTCGTTGCCGGCCAGGTACTCCTTGAGCAGTTCCTTTTTGTGCACGAAGCCCAGCGGCTCTTCCACCGAGCCGTCGCGAATCAGCGGCAGGCGCGAGTAGGACGAATGCATCAGCTTGTTGCGGATGGCTTCGGCATCGTCGGCCAGGTCGATGTAGTCGACGTCGGCTCGCACCGTCATCAAGGTACGGATCGGCCGCTCGGCCAGTTGCAGCACGCCACTGATCATCACTCGCTCGCGGCGGTCGAACAGTTCGGCGCTCGGCGCTTGGCCATTGTCCAGCAGGTCGACGATCTCCTCGCCCACCTCCTCCACCGCCAACTGGCGACCGCCCAGCAGGCGCATCACCGCATGGGCCGTGCGCTCACGCATCGGCCGCAGGCCCTGCATGGATTTCTTGCGGCGGGCACGGGCGATCTGGTTGAACAGCTCGATCAGGATCGAGAAACCGATGGCCGCGTACAGATAGCCTTTGGGAATGTGGAAACCCAGGCCTTCGGCGGTCAGGGCAAAACCGATCATCATCAGAAAGCCCAGGCACAGCATGATCACCGTCGGGTGGGCGTTGACGAAGCGGGTCAGCGGCTTGCTGGCGACGATCATCAGGCCGATGGAAATGATCACCGCCATCATCATCACCGCCAGCTCGTCGACCATGCCCACGGCGGTGATCACCGCGTCCAGGGAGAACACCGCATCGAGCACCACGATCTGCGCCACGATCGGCCAGAACAACGCGTAAGCGGCATTGCCGGTGCGCTGGCTGACATGGCCTTCCAGGCGCTCATGCAATTCCATGGTGGCCTTGAACAACAGGAACACACCACCGAACAGCATGATCAGGTCACGGCCGGAGAAGCTCTTGCCAAACACCTCGAACAGCGGCGCGGTCAGGGTCACCAACCAGGAAATGCTCGCCAGCAGGCCCAGGCGCATGATCAGCGCCAGGGACAGGCCGATTATCCGTGCACGGTCACGCTGATGGGGCGGCAACTTGTCCGCGAGGATCGCGATAAACACCAGGTTGTCGATACCCAGCACCAGCTCCAGCACGATCAGGGTCAACAGGCCAAGCCAGGCCGTGGGGTCCATTATCCATTCCATAAAAACGACTCTATCTCTCCAGTGAAATCAGACAGCCGGGCACGGCAAGGCAAGGCCACAAGGCCTTGGAACGGCGAACGCAGGCCAGCGCCCGACGGTTGCGACAACCGGCGGCGAGCAGCGAAAAACAGCAGGTTCGGGGTAACGGCCGCGCCTTATGACTGAGGGAAGGCGCTGCGAGGCGGATCGAACGAGGAAAGGCTGAGGCGTCCAGGAATAGGGACGACTGGGAGGCTCCGAGAGGGTGTTCATGCAAGTCCTGTGAAGAAAAACGGACTTGAATCCTACAACCTCAAGGGAGATTTCCTATCGGGAAATCATTTCAAGATCTTATCGGGCACTGCCTGGGCCAGCGTTATCGCGAACCGGCCCACGCCTGCAAAGGCCACTTTTTGCAGGAGCAGGCTGGCCCGTGAAGCGCTCTGGCGACCTCAGCCCTTACGGGTCGCATCGTCCAACGCGAGGATGGTATGGGCATTGGTCACAGTGGTCGCCAGGGTGTTGATCACTCCAGAACGCAAGGCGCCCAGGGTCGCCGCGGCCTTGGTGTTCTCACTGGCGATGGCCACCACATCGGGGATGCGCACCAGCTCCTGCACGGTCAGGCCGATCACCCGGCCCTGGATGGCGTTGACCGCCGGCTGGCCATGAATGTCGATGAAGTCGTAGCCCATCATGTCGCCCACGGTGCCGGACAACCGCGCCTGGGCGATTTCCTGGGGCGAGAACCAGCCCATGCGCACCATGTTGCTGTTTTCGCTCATGTCGCCAATGCCGATCAGCGCGATGTCGGCGCGCCGGGCGCGGTCCAGGGTCGAACGCACGGTGTCGTTGCTGATCAGCACGCTGCGCAGTTCCGGGTTGGCCACCAGCGCCGGGGCGTACAGGGTTTCGCTTTCCGCGCCGAAACGCAGGGCCAGGCGCCGGCAGATGTGGTCTGGGTTCATGTACTCGCCGGCGCGCAACGAGCCACCGATGGCGCAGACGAAGGTGCAGTTGCGGGTCACCGGCAGGAACACGTTGTCGGCCACCGCGCCAACATTGCGGCCCATGCCGACGGCGACGATCATGCCGTCGCTCAGGGTCTTGTTCAGGTAGTTGGCCACCAGGCTGGCCACCGCCGAGCGCTGGGTGTCGGGGTCGCTATGGTCGACCGCGATCAGCGCCCGATCCAGCTGGAAGCGCTCCACCAGCGCCTGCTCCAGCTCGTTGTTCATCGCCGGATGCTGCAACACCCGGACCTCGACTATGCCTTCGTCCCGCGCGCGCTTGAGCAGGCGGCTGACCTTGGCCCGGGACAGATCGAAGCGCTTGGCGATGGCCTCCTGAGTGACGTTCTCAAGGTAATAGAGCATCGCCACCTCGGTCATCAGATCGATGTCGCTGGCTCCGCGCGGGGTACTGTCACTCATGTGGACTGGCTTCCGTATGGGCATCAAAGGCGCATTCTCTCTAGTCGATGCAGGTCGCGTCTACAGCCGGTTCTGCCCCATGGGCAGCGGGCTCCACGGCAGCCGGCGCCTACCGGTGGCCATCGCGTTCGATGGCGTTGATCCGCTCGACCTTGGCCCCCGAGCGCGCGGACTCGAACTCCGACTCGAGGAACGACTTGACGATGCTCTTGGCCAGCTCGGCCCCCACCACCCGCGCGCCGATGGAGAGAATCTGTGCATCGTTGCTCTTGCGTGCGCGCTCGGCCGAGTAGGTGTCGTGGGCCTGGGCCGCGCGGATGCCCAGCACCTTGTTGGCCGAGATGGCCATGCCGATGCCCGTCCCGCAGACCAGCACCCCCAGGCGGTGATGCCCGGCACCGATGGCCGTGGCCACCGCCAGGGCAATGTCCGGGTAAAGCACCGGCTCCAGGGAATGGGTGCCGAAATCCTCCACCGGATGGCCCAGGGTCTCGATATGGCGCTTGAGCAACTCCTTGAGCTCGAAACCCGCTTCATCACATCCGATGGCCACTGAAAAGGCTGTGTTCATGGCATTTCGCTCCGCTGTCTGGGTGAGAGCAAGATTGATCATATGATCACTATATGAAACTTTGTTCAGGCATTTCTCAAGCATTCACCCCCTGACTGTCAAGCAAGATTTACCTGATAACCGGGTCAAAGCCCTACACAAAGGGTTACGAAAGCATAAATGAGCGCCGATACAGATTTACCATGAAAGAGATTGACTGATCAGAATTTCATTTGATACACATATGATCACAGCGAAACATGACTCTGCGACCTAATAAGAATTCACAGCACGAGGACACGCCGATGGCCACGCCATTACTGCTCCAGGCTGAACATGTCGCCAAGGCCTATGCCGGGATCCCTGCCCTGCGCGATGGCCGCCTCGCCCTGCGCGCCGGCAGCGTGCACGCCCTGTGCGGCGGCAACGGCGCCGGCAAATCCACCTTCCTCAGCATCCTGATGGGCATCACCCAGCGTGACGCCGGCAGCATTGCGCTCAACGGTCGCCCGGTGCAGTTCAATCGCCCCGGCGATGCACTGGCCGCTGGGGTGGCGATGATCACCCAGGAGCTGGAACCCATTCCCTACATGAGCGTCGCCGAGAACATCTGGCTCGGCCGCGAACCGCGCCGCGCCGGCTGCATCGTCGACCGCAAGGCCCTCAACCGGCGCACCCGCGAACTGCTGGAAAACCTGGAGTTCGAGGTCGACCCCGACAGCCCCATGCACCGCTTGAGCGTGGCCCAGGTGCAACTGGTGGAAATCGCCAAGGCCTTCAGCCATGACTGCCAGGTGATGATCATGGACGAGCCGACCTCGGCCATCGGCGAGCGCGAAGCCGAGACCCTGTTCAAGGCCATCCGCCGCCTCACCGCCCGCGGCGCCGGGATCGTCTATGTCTCGCACCGCCTGAGCGAGCTGGCGCAGATCGCCGACGACTACAGCATCTTCCGCGACGGCGCCTTCGTCGAAAGCGGGCGCATGGCCGACATCGATCGCGCCCACCTGGTACGCGGCATCGTCGGCCAGGAACTGCAACGTATCGACCACAAGGTCGGGCGCGAATGCGCGGCGCACAATTGCCTGGAGGTCCAGGGACTGAGCCGCGACGGCGAGTTCCAGGACATCAGCCTGCAACTGCGCCAGGGCGAGATCCTCGGCATCTACGGCTTGATGGGCTCAGGCCGCAGCGAATTCCTCAACTGCCTCTATGGCCTCACCGAACCCGACGCCGGCACGGTCAGCCTGCAAGGCCGGCCGCTGCCGGTCGGCGCACCGGCGGCGACCATTCGCGCCGGCCTGTCGCTGGTCACCGAAGACCGCAAGGACAGCGGCCTGGTGCTCAGTAGCAGCATCCTGTCCAACATTGCCCTGTCGGCCTACCGGCAGCTGTCGAACTGGTCGCTGATCAACGCCCGCAAGGAGCAGGCATTGGCCCAAGACATGGTCAAGCGCCTGCAGATCAAGGTCTCCTCCCTGGACCTGCCGGTGGCCTCCATGAGTGGCGGCAACCAGCAGAAGGTGGTGCTCGCCAAGTGCCTGTCGACCCAGCCGGTGTGCCTGCTGTGCGACGAACCGACCCGAGGCATCGACGAAGGCGCCAAGCAGGAGATCTATCACCTGCTGGACGAGTTCGTGCGGGCTGGCGGCGCGGCCATAGTGGTCTCGTCCGAAGCCCCGGAACTGCTCCACCTGAGCGATCGCATCGCGGTGTTCAAGGGCGGCCGCCTGGTCACCATCAGCACCGATACCGCTCTTTCCCAGGAAGCCCTGCTGAGTCTCGCCTCATGAACGCCAAGACCCTTGTCACCCCTGCCGCCACACCCGCCTCCACCGCCGTCGGCCCGGCACCCCGCAGCCGCCTGCGCCTGGCCCTCGACCGCTTCGGCCTGCCGCTGGTTTTCATCCTGCTGTGCGTGGTCATGGCTTTTGCCAGCGAGTACTTCATGACCTGGCGCAACTGGATGGACATCCTGCGCCAGACCTCGATCAACGGCATTCTCGCGGTGGGCATGACCTACGTGATCCTGACCAAGGGCATCGACCTCTCGGTGGGTTCGATCCTCGCCTTCGCCGGCCTGTGCAGCGCCCTGGTAGCCACCCAGGGCTACGGGTTGCTGGCCGCGGTCAGCGCCGGGATGTTCGCCGGGGCGATGCTCGGGGTGGTCAACGGCTTCATGGTCGCCAACCTGTCGATCCCGCCCTTTGTCGCCACCCTCGGCATGCTCAGCATCGCCCGTGGCATGACCTTCATTCTCAACGACGGCAGCCCGGTCACCGACCTGCCGGACAACTACCTGGCCCTGGGCATCGGCAAGATCGGCCCGGTGGGTGTGCCGATCGTGATCTTCGCCGTGGTCGCGCTGATCTTCTGGATGGTCCTGCGCTACACCACCTACGGCCGCTACGTGTACGCGGTGGGCGGCAACGAAAAGAGCGCCCGCACCTCGGGGATCGGCGTACGCAAGGTGATGTTCTCGGTGTATGTGGTCTCGGGGCTCCTGGCGGGCCTGGCCGGTGTGGTGCTCTCGGCCCGCACCACTTCCGCCCTGCCCCAGGCCGGCACTTCCTATGAACTGGACGCCATCGCCGCGGTGGTGATCGGCGGTACCAGCCTCTCCGGCGGCACCGGCAGCATTGTCGGCACCCTGTTCGGCGCGCTGTTGATCGGTGTGATCAACAACGGCCTGAACCTGCTCGGGGTGTCTTCCTATTACCAGCAAGTCGCCAAGGGTTTGATCATCGTGTTCGCGGTGCTCATCGATGTCTGGCGCAAGAAGAAACGTTGACTCCCCCCGTCCTTTCCATGGCACGACTACAACAATAACGGAGTTCCCCATGAAGCGTTCCCCCACCACCTTTGGCACCTCCCTGTTCACCCTGGCCACGGCCTCCCTGCTCGCCAGCGGCATGGCCCTGGCCGAAGGCAAGCCCTACAAGATCGGTGCCGCGGTCTACGGCCTCAAGGGCCAGTTCATGCAGAACTGGGTACGTGAATTGAAACAGCATCCGGCGGTCAAGGACGGCGCGGTGCAGATCACCGTGTTCGACGGCAACTACGACGCGCTGACCCAGAACAACCAGATCGAAACCATGGTCACCCAGCGCTACGACGCAATCATCTTCGTGCCGATCGACACCAAGGCCGGTGTCGGCGCCGTGGCCCGCGCCCAGGAAAACGACATTCCGGTGATCGCCTCCAATACCAAGGTCGCCAGCGCCAGCGTGCCCTATGTCGGCAACGACGACGTCGAGGGCGGCCGCCTGCAGGCCCAGGCCATGGTCGACAAGCTCCAGGGCAAGGGCAACGTGGTGATCATCCAGGGCCCGATCGGCCAGTCGGCACAGATCGACCGCGAGAAAGGCGAGATGGAGGTGCTGAAGAAGAACCCCGGGATCAAGGTCATCGAAATGAAGACCGCCAACTGGTCGCGCGCCGAGGCCCTGTCGCTGACCGAGGACTGGCTCAATGCCCACCCCAACGGCGGAATCTCCGGGATCATCGCGCAAAACGACGACATGGCCCTCGGCGCCCTGCAGGCCGTGAAGTCCCGCGGCCTGTCGCCCAGCGACGTGCCGGTGACCTCCATCGACGGCATGCCGGATGCGATCCAGGCGGCGAAAAAAGGCGAAGTCACCACCTTCCTGCAAGACGCCCAGGCCCAGTCCCAGGGCGCCCTGGACGTGGCCCTGCGCACCCTGGCCGGCAAGGACTACAAGCCGCAGTCGGTGATCTGGGAGCGTTATGCCCAGGACGTGAAATGGGGAGATGGCACCGACAAGCTGTACATCCTGCCGTGGGTGCCGGTGACCAACAGCAATGCCGACAGCCTGTACCAGCAGGTCGCCGGCAGCAAATAACCCCACTGCAGGAGCTGGCGTCCTTCCAGTCGACGCATGCGTGGCTATGAATCCGCCATCGCGGGCAAGCCTCGCTCCTACAGCCATTCACTCGCCATACAGGAGTCAACATCATGTCCGGATTCTGGGATCAGGCCTTCGACCTCAGCGGTCGCTGCGCGGTGATCACCGGTGGCGCCGCCGGGATCGGCCTGGCCTGCGCCACGTTGCTGGTGGAACGCGGCGCCAAGGTAGCGCTGCTGGATCGCGACCCGGAGGTCGTCGAGATCGCCGCCCGCCTCGGCGGCGGGCACCTGGGGCTGGCCCTCGACCTGCGCCAGCTGGACCAGGTGCAGCATGCCGTGGACCGGGTCGCCGAGCACTTCGGGCGCCTGGATTTCCTGGTCAACAGCGCCGGCGTCGCCCTGCTGGACAAGGCCCTGGAAGTCAACGAAAACGCCTGGGACACCACCCTGGATATCAACCTCAAGGCCAGCTTTTTCGTTGCCCAGGCCTGCGCCCGGCACATGCTCGAACGAGGCAGCGGACGCATCGTCAACCTCGCCTCACAGGCCGCCGTCATCGGCCTGGACCGGCACGTGGCCTATTGCGCGAGCAAGGCCGCGGTGGTGGGCATGACCAAGGTCCTGGCCATGGAATGGGCCGCCCATGGCATCAACGTCAACGCCGTCTCGCCGACCATAGTCGAGACCGCCCTGGGCAAGAAGGCCTGGGCCGGCGAACTGGGCGAACGGGCCAAATCGCAGATCCCGGTCGGCCGTTTCGCCCAGCCCGAGGAAATCGCCGGGCTGGTGCTGTACCTGCTCAGCGACGCCGCGCAGATGATCACCGGAGAGAACGTGGTGATCGATGGCGGCTACAGCATCCAGTAATCGAGCGCTACTCCCATTCATGCAGTGAGGCCCGTCGCCATGTCCACCTTGTCCGCCGAACACCTGTCACCCGAGATTCCCAGCACCATGCAGGCCGTGGTCTGCCACGGCCCCGAAGACTACCGCCTGGAACAGGTGCCGGTGCCGACACCCGGCCCGGACGAAATCCTGACCAAGGTCGAGCTGTGCGGCATCTGCATGGGCGACATCAAGACCTACCGTGGCGCCCCCTCCTTCTGGGGCGACGCCGAGCAGCCGCGCTACGTCAAGCCGCCGATGATCCCCGGCCATGAGTTCGTCTGCCGCGTGGTGGCCCTGGGGCCGGGCGCGGAAAAACGCGGGGTGCAGGTCGGCGACCGGGTGATCTCCGAGCAGATAGTGCCGTGCTGGGGCTGCCGCTTCTGCAACCACGGCCAGTACTGGATGTGCCAGAAGCACGACCTGTACGGCTTCCAGAACAATGTCCAGGGCGCCATGGCGCAGTACATGATCTTCACCAGAGAAGGCATCGTGCACAAAGTGCCGGACGAGATTCCACCGGACGAAGCCATCCTCATCGAACCCCTGGCCTGCTCGCTGCACGCCGCCGAGCGCGCCGATGTCGGTTTCGACGACATAGTGGTCGTGGCCGGCGCCGGCACCCTGGGGCTGGGCATCATCGGCGCGGTGCGGATGCGCAACCCCAAGCGCCTGATCGTCCTCGACATGAAGCCCGAACGCGCCGAGCTGGCCCTGCGCATGGGCGCCGACGAAGTCTGGAACCCGGCCCAAGAGAACGTGCTGGAGAAGATTCGCGCGATCACCGACGGCTACGGCTGCGACATCTATATCGAAGCCACCGGTCATCACAAGGCGGTCAACCAGGGCCTGGCAATGCTGCGCAAGCTCGGGCGCTTCGTCGAGTTCAGCGTGTTCAACGACGAAGCCACGGTGGACTGGTCGATCATCGGCGACCGCAAGGAGCTGGACGTGCTCGGCTCGCACCTGGGGCCCTACATGTACCCACGGGCCATCGACTTTATCGGCAAGCGCAAGATCGACATGCGCGACGTGGTCACCCACACCTTCGCCCTGGCCGACTTCAAGCAGGCCTTCGCGGTGATGGAGCGCGGCGACCGATCATTGAAGGTGGTGCTCAAGCCCTGAGGCCCCACTGCCTTCCAACCGGTTCGCCGGCAAGCCCGCACCCGCGGACTCTCCCACTCCCTCCCCGGGAGGCGAGCTTGCCGACGATTCACTGCACAGCCGTGCAGCTAACAGGAACAAGGAACCGCGTCATGAATCGAGTGATCAACGATCCGGACCAGGTGGTCGAGGACATGCTGCAAGGCATACTCCTGGCCCACCCCGAACTGGCCCAATACGAGGCCAACCCACGGGTCATCCGCAAGCGCCGCCTCTCGCAGGCCGGCCAGGTGGGCATCGTCACTGGCGGCGGCTCCGGCCATGAGCCGGCCTTTCTCGGCTATGTCGGCCCCGGCCTGGTGGATGCCGTGGCGGTCGGTGAAATCTTCTCCTCGCCCACCGCCAAGAGCTTCTTCGACGCCTTCCGCGCCGCCGACCAGGGCGCAGGCGTGGCCTGCCTGTACGGCAATTACGCCGGCGACAACATGAACGTCAAGCTGGCGATGAAAATGGCCGCCAGCAAGGACATGCGGATCCGCACCGTGGTGGCCAACGACGACGTGGCCTCCGCGCCCCGTGAAGAGATCGGCAAACGCCGCGGCGTGGCGGGCGAGATCTTCATGTGGAAAGTCGGCGGCGCGGCCGCCGCCCAGGGCTATGACCTGGACGGAGTGATCGGTGTGGCGCAAAAGGCCGTCGACCAGTGCCGCTCCATCGGTGTCGGCCTCACGCCCTGCACCATTGCCGCGGTGGGCAAGCCGAACTTCCAGATCGCCGACGGTATGATGGAGCTGGGCATCGGCCACCATGGCGAACCCGGCATCCAGGTCGTGCCGGTCGAGTCCGCCGCCGCCATGGCCGAGCGCATGCTCGCGCCGATCCTCGCCGATCGCAACTTCAGCCGCGACGACAGCCTGGTGGTGCTGGTCTCCGGCCTCGGCGCCACGCCGGTGATGGAGCTGTATATCTTCTACGCCGAAGTCGAGCGCCAACTCACCGCCAGGGGCCTGAAGATCCATCGTTGCTATGTCGGCAACTACTTCACCTCCCTGGAAATGATGGGCGTGACCCTGACCCTGCTGGGCCTGGACGCCGAACTGAAAACCCTGATCGACCACCCCTGCCGCTCCATCGGCATGACCCAGGCGGAGTGAACCATGAGCCAGCATTTTTCCAGCCTCGACGGCAGCGCCATCGTCAACGACCTGGTGACGGTGATAGTCGCCAACCGTGAATACCTCAGCGAAGTCGACGGCGCCATCGGCGATGGCGACCACGGCATCAACATGGCCAAGGGTTTCGCCCACTGCGGCCGGGTCATCACCGGCCGCCAGCTGGACCTGGCCGGCGCCCTCGACGAATTGACCCTGAGCCTGATGGAAGGCATCGGCGGCTCCATGGGCCCGCTCTACGGCAGCCTGTTTATCGGCATGGCCGACGAAGTGCGCAGCTGCCAGCACATCGACGCCGCCCGCTTCGCCCGGCTATTGCGCGGCGGGCTGAGCTCATTGCAGGACATCACCGACGCCGGGGTGGGCGACAAGTGCCTGATGGATACGCTGATTCCCGCGGTGGAGGCGTTCGAACAGGCCGAAGCCGGCGGCGCCTCGTTCAAGGAGGCCCTGCAGCGGATGAAAAGCGCGGCCTCCCAGGGCCGGGACTCGACCCGCGACCTGGTGGCGAAGATCGGCCGCGCCAGCCGCCTGGGCGAGCGCTCGCTGGGGGTACTGGATGCCGGCGCCGTGTCCTGCTGCCTGATCCTCACGCAACTGGCGGACTCGATAGAGACGTGCCTGGTCTGAAGCGCTGCGCGAGCAGGCTCGCTCCTGCAAAAGCGAGCCTGCCTGGGCTGACTCAATAGCGCCCGGGCAAAAGCCCGAGCTCCACCAGCTTGATATCGGTGTCACCCACTATCTGCACATGCTGGACGTTCTTCTCGTCCATGATGCCGGGACAGGCAACGACGATGGTTCCCCGGGATGGGACGCAGTTCAGCGACCTCCGGAAAATCCGCCGCCGACAGCGGGTGCGGACAATAGCCGATCCAGCCGATGGTCTGCCGGTCCTGGAACACCCGCTGCTTGCGAAAATATTCGTTGGGAGCGACCACGCCCCAGGAAATTTCCGGCCAGAGACCGACCGCCGTGTTCATTAATTCGACAATGCCCTGCCGAGGATCCTGCTGGCAACGGACCAATGTCCCGGCTTCGGAAAACTCGATACCCGCGGGCAACGAGCCGCCGCTTCGTGCGTGATAGGTGATCGAAAGCCCGCCCTTGAGTGGATCGGATATCCCGTTCCACAGCACAAAACTCATGTCGTTGACGTCGAAGCCCCAGTCTTTCCAGGAGGCTATTTCCCGCCGCAGACTGTTCGGGTCGAGGAGCACATTGTGCGTCAGGCCGTCATCCTTGCCTTCGGCGCATAAGAACCAGTTTCTTGAGGATCGGGTCGATCTCGCCTATCGCCTTGAGAAAGGCCAGGCTCCTGTCGATTTGTTCCTGTTCGGCAACCTGGGAAATCTTCTGCTTATCAAAACTCAACTTGAAATTAAAACGCTTGAATGTGTCCATGAGCACTCCGTACGGTCTCAGGTCATATTGCGTAGACGCAAGAAACACAGATAGAACTCCGCATCGCTGGCATCATTCACCTACCCCCGAAACTGGCCTCTGACCTGCTCGATATACCGCGCCACCGCCGGGGCCTTTTCGAAGCGGCGGTGGATCAGCGACAGCCAGGACGACGCCGTGCTGCCCTGGATCGGCCGGTACAACACATTGGGCAGCCCCACGTGCCCGACCACCGACTCCGGCACCACGGCCACGCCCTGCCCCAGGGAAACCAGGGCCAGCACCGCCACCAGGCCGCCGGGCTGCGGCCCCAGTTTCGGCGCATAACCGCCCTCGGCGGCGACCTGCAAGGTGCCGCTGATCTGCTCGGGAAGCACGAAGGTCTCGTTGTGCAGATGGGCCGGGGCGATCTCCGGCAAGCGCCCCAGCCAGGACTCGGCGGGCAGCGCCAGGACAAAACCTTCGGCATCCAGGCGGACGGCTTCCACTCCTTCGGGCAGGGTCATGGGCGAGCGGATGTAGCCGATGTCGAAGCGTCCCTCGGCCACCAACCCCGGCAGCGCCGCCATCGGGCTTTCGCGCACGCTCAGGCTGACGTCCGGGCAGTCCTGGCTGAAGCGCTGCACCTGTTTTTGCAACAGCCCCGAATACACCGCCGAGGCCACGTAGCCCAACTCGATATGGCCGATCTCGCCGCGCCCGGCGCGCTGGGCGTTACGTTGCGCGAACTCGAACTGGCGCACCGTGGCTTCGGCCTCGCGCACCAGGGCGGCGCCGGCCTCGGTCAGGCTGACCTCGCGCTGCTGGCGCACGAACAAACGGGTGCCCAGGGCCTGCTCCATGTCCTGGATCTGCCGGCTCAGGGTCGGCGGCGCGATGCCCAGCTGTTCGGCGGCGCGGGTGAAATTGCGTTGCCGGGCCACCGCCAGGAAATAGCGGAAATGACGGATTTCCATAAGTGCGTTAGCTCAAAGGTAATGAAGTGCTCCAGCGCGCCTAACAGAGCGGGCGAAAGCCCGGGATAAGCTGGCTGGACCTTCACAGTAGAGAGCCCAAGCCATGCACGTCAAACCTCTGTTTCTGGCCCTGATCACTTGCTGCAGCGTGCCCGCGACTTTCGCCGCCGAGAAAAACGCCGACGTTGCCCAGAAGGCAATCCTCAATTTCGCCACCGCCCAGCAACTGCTCAACGCCGCCCAGGAAACCGCCACGGCCAAGGGCTGGCCCTGCGCCGTGGCGATAGTCGACGACGGCGGCTGGCCGATCCTCAGCGCGCGCATGGACGGTGCGCCGGTGGTGGCCGGCATCGAACTGGCCCAGGGCAAGGCGCGCACTTCGGCGCTGTTCAAGCGCCCTTCCGGCGACCTGGAAAATGCCATCAACGGCGGGCGCCAGGCGGCCATCACGTCGGGCCTGCTGATGATGAAAGGCGCGCAGCCGATCCGCGTCGACGGCCAGGTGATCGGCGCCATCGGCATCAGCGCCGACACCCCGGCCCACGACGATGAAATCGCCCAGGCCGCCCTCGCCACGCTGGGTCAACGGGTGCAGCCATGAGGCCGGCCAGCCCGCGCCTGACCTTGCTCACCGCGTCCGGGGTGTGTTCGCTGATCGTGCTCGACACCAACATAGTCGCGGTGACGCTGCCGAGCATCGCCCGCGACCTGGGGGCCAACTTCGCCGATATCGAGTGGGTGGTCAGCGCCTACATGCTGGCCTTCGCCGCCCTGCTGCTGCCGGCCGGCAGCCTGGCCGACCGCTTCGGGCGCAAGCGCACCCTGCTCTGCGGCCTCGGGCTGTTCATCCTCGCCTCGCTCGGCTGTGGCGCCGCGCCCAACGTGCTGTTGCTCGACATCGCCCGGGCGATCAAGGGCGTCGGCGCGGCGCTGCTGCTGACCTCGGCCCTGGCCACCATCGGCCACACCTTCCATGACGAGGTCGAACGGGCCAAGGCCTGGGCGCTCTGGGGGGCTTGCATGGGCGTGGCGATGACCGCCGCGCCGACCGTCGGCGGCCTGATCACCGAGTTCATCGGCTGGCGCTGGATCTTCTACCTCAACCTGCCGGTGGGCGGGCTGTTGGTGCTGATGGTGTTGCGCGCGATACCGGAGTCCCGCGATACCCAGGCCGCGCGCCTCGATCCCTGGGGCAGCCTGGCCTTCAGTGCCAGCCTGCTGTGCCTGATCTGGGGCCTGATCGAAGCCAATCGCATCGGCTGGAGCCACCCGCTGACCTACACCCGGCTGTTGGCCGGCGTGGCCTTGCTCGGGCTGTTCGTGCTGATCGAGCGGGTGCAGCGCCGGCCCATGGTCGACCTGCAGCTGTTCCGTCATCCGCGCTTTATCGGTGCCTTGCTGGGGATGTTCGCCTACGCCGGCTGCGCCCAGGTGATGATGACCCTGCTGCCCTTCTACCTGCAGAACGGCCTGGGCCTCTCGGCCATCGCCTCGGGGCTGGGCATGCTGCCATTTGCCCTGACCATGCTGATCTGCCCGCGCATCGGCGTGCGCCTGGCGACGCGTTATGCCCCGGCGACCCTGATGGCCGCCGGCCTGACCCTGGTCGGTTGCGGCAACCTGCTCGCGGCCTGGGCCGTGCAGGCGGGCGGCTACCTGAGCTTCGCCCTGGCTATCGCGGTGACCGGTGCCGGTGCCGGCCTGCTCAACGGCGACACGCAGAAAAACATCATGGCCTGCGTGCCCCGCGACCGCGCCGGCATGGCCTCGGGCCTGAGCACCACCATGCGCTTCAGCGCCATCATGCTGGCCATCGGCGTGTTCGGCGCCCTGCTCGGCAGCCATACCCAGCAACGCCTGCACGCCAGCCTGGGCGAGAGCGCCACGCCATGGCTCGACCAGGCCCAGGCCATCGCCTCACAGGTGGTGGCCGGCGACATGCCCGCGGCCCTGGCGCTGCTGCCCGACTCCGCGAAAGGGCTGGTCGAACCCCTGGCCCGCCAGGCCTTCGTCGACGGCTTCGGCGTGGTGCTCTGGGTCGCCGGCCTCCTGGCGCTGCTGGCGGCAGTGACGGTGGGTACGCTGATGCGCAACCCCATCCCGCAGCCGCGGCCATTGACGCTGAGTGTGGAGTGAAATCAGCCAAGGGTCCGTCATACGGCCGCTGAAATCGTTCGGTGGCCATGGCCATCGCTCGCCTGCAGATGCATTGCCTGAGTCGCGGGCGTGCGCGCAAACCTCAAGTATGCCCCTGGCTGGTGTTGCTGCTCGAGCAGTTGAACAGCATCGGGCGCATGCGCCAGTACCGACAGGAAATGGCCAGGTGATAGCCGATGCAAGGGCGCAAGCGAGGGGACGCTCTCGAGTGAAAGGGCGGGGCGCCCACCAAACGCATCCGTCCGTCGGCTGGTAATGCTCAATTCGCGCGGCGGATCGCAAAAAACCAGCAGCGTACCCAGCAAAAAAATACTCCGCTGCTAGGATTTTTGGCGGACCTCCCCCCCTGATAATAAGGAGCAACACATGAGAGTCGTCCCCCTTGCCCTGGCTTGCGCCCTCACCCTCGGACTCGCCGGTTGCAACTCCATCGCCGGCAAGACCAATACCCTGAGCGATGAACAGATCAAATCCCAGACCAGCGGCGCCCTGGGCTACTCGCCCTCGGATGTCAGCATCGTCAGCCGTCGCACCGAAGGCACCAACACCTACGTGGCCTTGAAAACCAACGACAACAAGGAATTCAACTGCATCATCAACGGCGGCAACCTGCTCACCCTGGGGATGACCAACCCGCCTTCCTGCGCCAGGAAAGGCGAAGCCATCCGTTCCGCTCCTTTCGGCGGCTAAAACGCCGATCCGGGGGCAGTCGTCGACTGGCTCATGGCCGGACTGCCCTCACCCCCATCACATCCCATCGATATGCCGATACTGCGCATCCAGTTGCTGCGCCAGCTCGCGAGCGCGACCGAGGCGGATCGGTCCGCGTTCGATATCGATCAACAGGGTCGGGCAACCCAGGCGCTCCAAGGGCGGCAGGGCCTTGACCCGGCCATCGGTGAGCAGTAGCACCCGCTGCTGTTCGGCCGGATAACGTTTCTGCCGTGAGACCAGCCACTGCCCCGCCTCGGCCAGGGCCGCCAGCAACGGTGTGCCGCCGCCCGCTCCCAGCCCGTCGAGCCAGTCGCGCAAATCCTTCGAGGCCTTCAACCCCTGCACCTGCCAGTTCGGCGCGCGGCCGCTGGCGGTCAGCAAGGCCAGGCGCGCGCGCTGTCGATACGCATCGTCGAACAGCTGGGCCAGCAGGCCCTTGGCATCGCTCAGCGCCTGATGGCGGCGGGTCGAGGCCGACGCATCGACGATCATCAGCCACAGCTCATGGGGCGAGCGATTGCGCAGGTGCCACAACAGGTCGTCGCGCTGGCGGGGCCGGCCGTTGAGCAAGGTGCCTGGCCAGTTGATCGAACCGTGGACGGCTGCACGCGCGCGGCCTTGCCTGCCCTTGTCCAACCGTCCGGCGCGGGGTTTGGCATTCGCCCCCGCGTCGGACCGGGGGCGAATGCCTAGGGCTTTTTTGGCCAGCTCGGCACTTCACGGCGGGCGCCGGTGGCCAGCGCCTGGGCCGGCAGCTCGCCCCATTGGCCCTGGCCTTCGGCGGGGCTGGACTGGGCCGGGGCTGGTGCTTGAGATGGCTGATGCGCCGCGCTCGGCGGGTTGTCGCGACGGCGATGGCGCAGGGCGAATTCGGCCACCGCATCGATGTCCTGCTCCTCGATAGCCCAGGCACCGCGCCAGGCCGCATGGGCGCGGGCGGCACGCAGCCACACCAGGTCCGCGCGCAGGCCGTCGACGCCAGCGGCGAAACAGCGTTCGGTGATCCGCTCCAGCGCTTGGTCGTCCAGGGCAATCTCCGCCAGCAACACCCGCGCCTGCTGGCAGCGTTGGCGCAGCGCCTCCTGCTCGGCGGCCCACTGCTGGCAGAAGCCCTGGGGATCGCTGTCGAAATCCAGGCGCCGGCGAATGATCTGGCCCCGTTCAGTGGGCGGCGTCTGGCCGCTCAGGGCAACATTCAGGCCAAAGCGGTCCAGCAGTTGCGGACGCAGCTCACCCTCCTCCGGGTTCATGGTGCCGATCAGCACGAACCGGGCCGAATGCCGGTGGGAAATACCGTCGCGCTCGATCAGGTTGGTGCCGCTGGCGGCCACGTCCAGCAGCAGGTCCACCAGATGGTCCGGCAGCAGGTTTACCTCGTCGACATAGAGCACCCCACCATCGGCCTTGGCCAGCACCCCCGGGGAAAACTGCGCCCGGCCTTCGCCCAGGGCCGCGTCCAGGTCCAGGGTGCCGACCAGGCGCTCCTCGGTCGCGCCCAGGGGCAAGGTGACGAATTGCCCACTCGCCAGCAGGTCCGCCAGGCCGCGGGCCAGGGTCGACTTGGCCATGCCCCGCGGCCCTTCGATCAACACCCCGCCGATTTTCGGGTCGATGGCCGTCAGGCACAGCGCCAGTTTCAGGTCATCGGCGCCGACCACGGCGGACAGCGGGAAATGTGGGGTATCGCTCATGTCGGTTCTCGGTAAAGGGATGCACGAACATCAATAGTTGTAGCCGCTGCCGCAGGCTGCGATTGACGACGCAGTCGGCATAAAACAGATGACGCTTGGTATCTGACCAACCGCGTTGCCCGCTCCAGCGGCCCCTGCGGGCCCGATCGCCGCCTGCGGCAGCGGCTACAGGGGACGTCAGCCATCTTCTTCTATATCCAGCAACAGGTTTTCCAGGGCCTCGCGGTACTCGCCGGGCTCCTGCCACATCCCGCGCTGCTGGGCCTCGAGCAGGCGCTCGGTCATATCGCGCAACGCATGGGGGTTGTGCTGCTGGATGAATTCACGGGTCGCCGGGTCCAGCAGATAGGCGTCGGCCAGCAAGGCGTACTGGTGATCGTCGATCAACTGGGTGGTGGCGTCGAAGGCGAACAGATTATCCACGGTGGCGGCCATTTCAAAGGCGCCCTTGTAGCCGTGGCGCTTCACCCCTGCGATCCACTTCGGGTTGGCCGCGCGGGAGCGGATCACCCGGTTCAGCTCTTCCTTGAGGCTGCGGATTTTCGGCAGGTCCGGCTGGCTGTGGTCGCCGTGGTAGCTGGCGGCCTTTTCGCCACTGAGGCTTTCCACGGCGGCGAGCATGCCGCCCTGGAACTGGTAGTAGTCGTTGGAATCCAGCAGGTCGTGTTCGCGATTGTCCTGGTTCTGCAGCACCGCCTGCACCTGGCTCAGGCGCCGGGCGAACTGGCCACGGGCCGCGGAGCCTTCGTCGGCGCCGCCATAGGCGTAGCCGCCCCAGTTCAGATAGACCTCGGCCAGGTCCTCGCGGCTCTGCCACAGGCGACCGTCGATAGCGCCCTGCACGCCCGCGCCATAGGCCCCGGGCTTGGCGCCGAAGATCCGCCAGCCGGCCTGGCGCTGCGCCGCTTCAGCATCGAGACCAGACTGCAGCAGCGCTTCGCGCTCGGCGCGGACCTTGGCCGCCAGCGGGTTGAGGTCGTCCGGTTCGTCCAGCGCGGCCACTGCCTGCACAGCGGCGTCGAACAGGCGGATCAGGTTGGCGAAGGCATCGCGGAAGAACCCGGACACCCGCAGGGTCACGTCCACCCGCGGGCGGTCCAGCAGGCTCAGCGGCAGGATCTCGAAGTCGTCGACCCGCTGGCTGCCGGTGGCCCACACCGGACGCACGCCCATCAGCGCCATGGCCTGGGCGATATCGTCGCCGCCGGTGCGCATGGTCGCCGTGCCCCACACCGACAGGCCGAGCTGATGCAGGTGGTCGCCATGGTCCTGCAGGTGCCGTTCGAGGATCAGGTTGGCCGACTGGAAACCGATGCGCCAGGCGGTGGTAGTCGGCAGGTTGCGCACGTCCACCGAGTAGAAATTGCGCCCGGTGGGCAACACATCCAGGCGTCCGCGACTCGGTGCGCCGCTGGGCCCGGCCGGTACGAAACGCCCGCCCAGGGCATCCAGCAAGCCGCGCATCTCCGCCGGGCCGCAGGCATCCAGGCGCGGCGCCACCACCTCGCGCAGGCTGTCGATGATCGCCTTGACCTCGCTCCAGGCGGGCTCGTTCAGTTGCTCGACTTCGCCCGACAACGCGGCTTCGATCAACTGCCCGGCGTACAGCTCCAGGCGTTCGCGGGCATCGCCGGCGGTGCGCCACATCTGCTCGCTGATGCCCTGCAAGACCTGGGGCCGGCGCCCGCTCCAGGGTTCGGCCAGGGCGCAATCCAGCGGATCGAACCCCAGCTCGAAGGCCTTGGCCAGGGCCCGCAACAGGCTCGACTGCGCGCCCCGGCCATCGCCACGGGGAATGCGCAGCAAGGCCAGCAAGGTGTCGATGCGCAGGCGGCCCACCGGCGATTCGCCGAACACGTGCAGGCCGTCGCGGATCTGCGACTCCTTCAGGTCGCACAGGTAGGTATCCAGGCGCGGCAGCCAGAGCGCCGCGTCGGCCTCGCCGTCGAGCTGCCCATCCAGTTGCAGTTCGCGGTCGAGCCGGGTCACGCGCACCAGCTTGAGAATGTCCTTCTGCAACTCGCGGGCGCGGCGCGGATCGAGCAATTGCGCTTCGTAGTACTCGTCGGCCAGCAGTTCCAGGTCGCGCAGCGGACCGTAGGTTTCGGCGCGGGTCAGCGGCGGCATCAGGTGGTCGATGATCACCGCCTGGGTCCGGCGCTTGGCCTGGGCGCCCTCGCCCGGGTCGTTGACGATAAACGGATAGATATTCGGCAGCGGCCCCAGCAGCACGTCCGGCCAGCAGCGCTCGGACAGGCCGACGCCCTTGCCCGGCAGCCATTCCAGGTTGCCGTGCTTGCCGACATGGATCAGCCCATGGGCGCCGTAGGTCCGGCGCAGCCAGAAATAGAACGCCAGGTAAGCATGAGGCGGCACCAGGTCCGGGTCGTGATAGACCGCGCTCGGATCGACCTGATAACCGCGCGCCGGCTGGATGCCGACGAAGGTCAGGCCAAAACGCAGGCCGGCGATCATCAGCCGCCCGCTGCGGAACATTGGGTCGTTTTCCGGGCCGCCCCAGCGTTCGAGCACTGCCAGGCGATTGGCTTCGGGCAGTGCATCGAACATGGCCTGGTACTCGTCCAGCGCCAGGCTTTGCTGGCACGGGCGCAGGTCGAGGCTGTCCAGGTCGTTGCTGACCCCGCCGAGCAATTGCTGGATCAGCGCCGTACCGCTGTCCGGCAACTCGGCCGGCAACGGGTAACCCTCGGCTTGCAGGGCACGCAGGATATTCAGCGCCGCCGCCGGCGTGTCCAGGCCCACGCCGTTGCCGATGCGGCCGTCGCGGGTCGGGTAGTTGGCGAGGATCAGGGCGATGCGTTTTTCGCCATTGGGCAACCGGGCCAGATCGACCCAGCGCCGCGCCAGTTCGGCGACAAAATCCATGCGCTCGGGGGCCGAGCGATAGCAGACCACGTCCGACTGGCTGCGCTCGCTGCGCCAGGCCAGGTCCTTGAAGCTGATAGGCCGGCTGATGATACGCCCGTCCAGTTCCGGCAAGGCGATGTGCATCGCCAGGTCCCGCGGGCCCAGGCCCTGTTCGCTGGCGCGCCAGCCGGGTTCGTTGTCCTGGGCACAGATGGCCTGGATCACCGGGATATTGCGGCGAAACGGCCGCAGGTGCGGGGCCTCCGGGCTGGACTGGGCAAAACCGGTGGTGTTGAGGATCACCGCCGCCCGCACCTCATCCAGCAGTTCCTCGACCACCGTCAGGCAACCGGGTTCTTTCAGGCTGGCCAGGGCGATCGGCAGCGGGTTCAGGCCCGCCGCCTGCAAGCGCCGGCAGAACTCATCGATAAAGGCGGTGTTGGCCGCCTGCAAATGCGAGCGGTAGAACAGCAGCGCCGCCACCGACTGGCCGGCCCGCCAGTCGGCTTGCCAATCGCCGAGGGCGGCGCTGCTTCTGTTCGGGTGGTAGATCGCCGTGCGCGGCAGGGTCTGCGGCTCGGACCAATGGTAGTCGCGCCCCAGCCAGCCACTGGCCAGGCAGCGGTAGAGGTTCAGCGCGTTGCCCATGCCGCCCTGGCGCAGGAAGTGCCAGAGGCGCTCGCGGTCGGCGGCGGGCACCGTGCTCAGGTCGCTCAGCTCCGGGTCCGGGCGATCGTCGCCCGGCACCAGGATCAGCTGCACGCCGCGTTGCGCCAGCTGCACCAGTTGCTCGATGCCATAACGCCAATAGGCGATGCCACCGTGCAGGGAAATCAGGATCACCTTGGCGTGGCGCAGCACCTGGTCGACATACAGGTCGACCGAGGCGTGGTTCTGCACCTGCATCGGGTTGGCCAGGCGAAAGCTCGGGTAGTCCTCGGGCAACTGCTGCGCCGCTTCGGCCAAGAGCGCCAGGCTGGAGTCGCCGCTGCACAAGATCACCAGCTCGGCGGGGGTTTGTCCAAGGTCGGCAATGTTGTCATCCGACACGAAACCGCCGGGCTGGGTCCTGAGCAGGTGCATGGCTTACACGCTGAGCGCGGCGCGCAATTGCGCTTCGAGCAGGGTCGCATCCAGTTCCTGGCCGATCAGCACCAGGCGCGTGGTGCAGGCTTCGTCGGCGCCCCACTGGCGGTCGAAGTGCTTGTCGAAGCGGGTGCCCACGCCCTGGATCAACAGGCGCATCGGCTTGTTGGGGATCGCCGCGAAACCCTTGACCCGCAGGATGCCGTGCTGCACCACCAGTTGGGTCAGGGCGTCCAGCAGCAGGCTTTCGTCGGCCTGTGGCAGCTCGATGGAGATGGAATCGAAGGCGTCGTGATCGTGGTCATCACCGTCATGGTGGTGATCGTGGTGGCTGTGGCGGCCGTCGATATGTTCTTCCGAACCGTTGCCCAGGCCCAGCAGCACGTCCAGCGGCAGGCGACCGCTGCTGGCTTCGATGACTTTCACCGCCGGCGGCAGTTCCTCGGCGACTTCCAGGCGCACCTTGGCCAGGTCTTCCGGGCTGATCAGGTCAGCCTTGTTGAGGATCACCAGGTCGGCGCTGGAGAGCTGGTCGGCGAACAGCTCGTGCAGCGGCGATTCATGGTCGAGGTTCGGGTCGAGCTTGCGCTGGGCGTCCACCTGGTCCGGGAAGGCGGCGAAGGTGCCGGCGGCCACGGCCGGGCTATCGACCACGGTGATCACCGCGTCGACGGTGCAGGCGCTGCGGATTTCCGGCCACTGGAAAGCCTGGACCAAAGGTTTGGGCAGGGCCAGGCCGGAGGTTTCGATAAGGATATGGTCGAGGTCGCCGCGACGGGCCACCAGCTCGCGCATCACCGGGAAGAACTCTTCCTGCACGGTGCAGCACAGGCAGCCGTTGGCCAGCTCGTAGACGCGACCGCTGGCCTCTTCCTCGGTGCAACCGATGGCGCATTGCTTGAGGATCTCGCCGTCGATGCCCAGCTCGCCGAACTCGTTGACGATCACCGCGATGCGGCGACCCTGGGCGTTGTCCAGCATATGCCGCAGCAAGGTGGTTTTGCCCGAGCCGAGGAAGCCGGTAACGATGGTGACGGGAAGTTTGGCCAGTGTTTTCATCGGATGCCCTTTGGCAAGGTGGCGGGCATGCGGGACGAGAACCGCGCAGCCAGGTGCACGGAAGAGTTCGCCACCGGATCACCCCGCCCGGTTGTAGTGAAAATCGGGTCCGAGGCAGGTCTCCTGGCTGACGGCGCGCCGGTCGTTGGACTGGCGAACGATGCGCCTTCCCGCCGCCTGGCAGTGGCCTTGCATCGTTCATCACCGTTTACAGTTGCGGGGGCAGCCGCGGCTTGGACCGCGTTCCCTTCTTAGCTTCGGCAGACGCCGAAGAACCTCGAAAGCGCAAGGCTACGCAGAGCGTGGGGGGCGGTCAATGTTCATACGGCGCGAAAACAGGCCAATCGCGATCGAAAACGAGAACCCTTGCCAATTGACGCCCCTCCCTCGCCCATGCTCTCCTACACGCCTTGTTACGGGTGCCCTTCACAGGGTGAAACGGGAAACCGGTGCGTCACAGGCCAAAAGCCTTGATCAGTCCGGTGCTGCCCCCGCAACGGTAAGCGAGCGAAGAATCAGATCCACTGTGCCAGCAGTCCGGCATGGGAAGGCGATTCTTGCAGGTGTGGCGCAAGCCCCCGCCCCTCGCGAGCCCGGAGACCGGCCCGCTACACAGTCATAACAAACCCGCGGTGGGCGGGCGCTGTTGATTCCCCGCGAGCCCGTCTCGCGGGGTCTTGTTGCGCTCGATTCACCCGCTGACACACCAGAGGGAAGCGCCATGTCGATCATCAGCAGCACCAGCCACTCCACCAGCAGCACCGCCACCTTGAGCCAACGCCTGGTCGCCGCCATCGGCGCCTCGATCCTCGGTGCTAGCCTTGTATATTTCGCCGGCTTCTCCCATATCGAAGCAGTGCACAACGCCGCCCACGATACCCGTCACAGCGCCGCCTTCCCTTGCCACTGAGACCTGCCGAGATGATCAAGCGTATCGCGCAAACCGCGGGGTTCACCGGGTTGCTGGCGGCCCTGTTGCTGACCCTGCTGCAAAGCTTCTGGGTCGCGCCGCTGATCCTGGAGGCGGAAACCTACGAGAAGGCCCCGGCCGCCCAGCATGAAGAAGCGCATGAGCATGCCGCCGGCACCGCCGCCCATAGTCATGACGCCGAAGCCTGGGAGCCGGAAGACGGTTGGCAGCGCGTGCTGTCCACCACCGGCGGCAACCTGGTGGTCGCCGTGGGCTTCGCCCTGATGCTCGCCGGCCTCTACACCCTGCGTGCGCCGAACCGTACTTCCCAGGGCCTGCTCTGGGGCCTGGCCGGTTATGCGACCTTCTGCCTGGCGCCGACCCTCGGCCTGCCGCCTGAACTGCCGGGCACCGCCGCCGCGGACCTGGCGCAACGGCAGATCTGGTGGGTCGGCACCGCCGCTTCCACCGCGGTCGGCATCGCCCTGATCGTCTTCGCTCGCCACTGGCTGCTGAAAGTGCTGGGCATGGCCATCCTCGCCGTACCGCACCTCATTGGCGCGCCGCAGCCGCAAGTGCATTCGATGCTCGCGCCGCCAGCACTGGAAGCGCAGTTCAAGATTGCTTCGCAGCTGACCAACGCCGCGTTCTGGCTGGCCCTGGGCCTGATCAGCGCCTGGCTGTTCCGCCGCAAGAGCGACGATCAGTACTCGGCATGACGGCTGCCAGCACAGCGCCGACCCTGGTGGTCGGCCTGGGCTGCCAGCGGGGCTGCCCGGTGGAGACCTTGCGCGCCCTGCTCGACCAGACCCTGAGCGCCCACCGCATCGACCTCGGGCAGATCAAGGCACTGGCCAGCATCGACCTGAAACGCGAGGAGCCCGGCCTGCTGGCCCTGGCCGCGCAACTGGGACTGCCCCTGACCTGTTTCAGCAGCCGCCAACTGACGCCTTATGTGCTGCAACTCAGCCATCGTTCAGAGATCGCCTACGAGCGTACCGGCTGTTACGGGGTTGCCGAAAGCGCCGCCCTGGCCCTGGCCGAACAGCTGGCCCGAGGCCCGGCAAAGCTGCTGGTCCCGCGGCAGAAATACGCCCAGGCGACCCTCGCCTTGGCCTGCTCCGGGTAAATCTTCGATAATCCCCGCCACTGATCATGAGCAATCTTCATCTGTGAGGTTGCCCCGCCCCTTTTTTCACAGGAGAACGCCATGACCGTCTTTTTTATCGGCGCAGGTCCCGGCGACCCGGAACTGATCACCGTCAAGGGCCAGCGGCTGATCCACAGCTGCCCGGTCATTATCTATGCCGGCTCCCTGGTGCCCGAAGCCGTGCTCCAGGGCCATAGCGCCGAACAGCTGGTCAACAGCGCCGAACTGCACCTGGAACAGATCATCGAGCTGATCAAGGACGCCCATGCCAAGGGCCAGGACGTGGCCCGGGTACATTCCGGCGACCCGAGCCTGTACGGCGCCATCGGCGAGCAGATTCGCTGCCTGCGCGATCTGGGCATCCCCTTCGAGATCATCCCCGGCGTGACCGCCACCGCGGCCTGCGCCGCCTTGCTGGGGGCCGAACTGACCCTGCCGGACGTCGCCCAGAGCGTGATCCTGACCCGCTATGCCGACAAGACCTCGATGCCCGCCGGCGAGGCATTCGCCAGCCTGGCCGCCCACGGCACCACCATGGCGATTCACCTGGGGGTCAACCATCTGCAGAAGATTGTCGCCGAGCTGCTGCCCCACTACGGCGCCGACTGCCCGATTGCCGTGGTGCACCGGGCGACCTGGCCGGACCAGGACTGGGTGCTGGGCACGCTGGCGGACATTGCCGAAAAGGTCCAGGCCAAGGGCTTTCGGCGCACGGCGCTGATCCTGGTGGGCCGGGTACTGGCCACAGACAGTTTCAGCGAGTCGTCGTTGTATCGCGCGGGGCATGCGCATTTATATCGGCCTTGAAGAGCAGGCGACACGGCGCACCTCAAATCACAAGCATCAGGCATAAAAAACGGCGCTCACGGGGCGCCGTTTTTCATGTTCGCAGCGAACGCCTTAGTAGTAGGCGTTTTCTTTCTGCGTGTGGTCGGTGACGTCACGTACACCCTTGAGCTCGGGAATGCGCTCGAGCAGGGTGCGCTCGATGCCTTCCTTCAAGGTCACGTCGGCCTGGCCGCAGCCCTGGCAACCACCGCCGAACTGCAGCACGGCGATGCCGTCCTCGACCACATCGATCAGGCTGACCTGGCCGCCGTGGCTGGCCAGCCCCGGGTTGATCTCGGTCTGCAGGTAGTAGTTGATGCGCTCGTTGATCGGGCTGTCGGCGTTGACCATCGGCACCTTGGCGTTGGGCGCCTTGATAGTCAGCTGGCCGCCCATGCGGTCGGTGGCGTAGTCGACCACCGCGTCATCGAGGAAACCTTCGCTGAAGGCGTCGATGTAGGCGGTGAAGCTCTTCAGCCCCAGGGCTTTGTCTTCGGTTTTTTCTTCACCCGGCTTGCAATAGGCGATGCAGGTCTCGGCGTACTGAGTCCCGGGCTGGGTGATAAAGATGCGGATGCCAATGCCCGGAGTGTTCTGCTTGGAGAGCAGATCAGCCAGATAATCGTGGGCGGCGTCGGTGATGGTAATAGCGGTCATGGAAATTCCTCGCAGGCGTGGGCGCAGTTTACGCCAATCGGCGTGCCGGACAAAGTCCTAGTATTTTTGTCGGGATAGACCTTGGTCGATAGGCCCGCGCTGCGTGGTCGACGCAACGCCTGGGACTTTTTAACAAGGCTCTTGCGGGATGGGCCGGGCCGGAACCTGAGGGCTCCGGCCCGGAATTTCAAGGGCTTGGCGCCGTCAGAGGTTCTCGTAGCGGTTCATGTCCAGTACCCCCGCCTCTTTCGGATCGGTTTCCAGGATGTACTGGGTCTGGTCGTGGAAGTACTGCCAGAACTGCGGATGGCTGCGACGGATCCCCCAGCGCTCGACGATTTTCTCGAAACGGTGGGCATCCTTGGCGTTTTCCATCTCGGCCACGAACTCCGGCACCTGCCCGGCAGGAATATTGAACATGAAGTTCGGGTAGCTGCTGAGCACGCCCGGGTAGATGGTCAGGGTGTCCAGGCCCGGCTGGTAGCGCAGCGACTCGCCCAGCAGGAACGCCACGTTACTGTGGGCGCGGTTGCGCAGCATGCTGTAGAACACCCGTTTGCCGCTCGGCGCCTGGATGCGCAGCATGGTGGCCTCCGGCAGCAGGTCGATGACCCGCATGCCGGCCGCCGGCCGCGAAACCAGGCCGCTGAGGGCCTGTTCGGCACTCTGCAGCGCCGGGTCGATGTTCGGCCGCGAGCAGTAGGCGCCGTCACAGCGGTTGATCGGATCGGGCCGCGCATTGAGGTCGCCGTAGCGGCTCAGCAGCTGGCGGGCGAAGTCGCGTTTCGGGTCCTTCTCGTCCAGGACCAGGGCGCTGGCCTTGTCGTCGTCGATGGACTCGTAGTCCAGCCACATCTTGAACTTGCCGCTGTTCTGGTACCAATCGTCGAGGAAGTCCTCGCGGGTGCCGGCGGGCATCAGGCGCAGGAAGTTCTGCTCGGCGCCGTTGCGGATCAGGTCGAAGTACAGCCGGGTCTGCGCCTGGTGCGAGACATTGCCGAACACGTCGAAGTTGACCGCCAGCTGGTAGTAGGTGCGCTCCAGCAGCGGGTAGTCGAACAGCCACATGGTCTGCGGCACCTCGCCGATCAGGCCCTTGGTCACCGAGGCGCTGTCGAAGTGGCGGAAGATGCTCAGCAGCGCGTTGTCGTTGCCCGCCCACAGGGTCGACCAGCTCGGCGGCGGCGCGGCGGCGTAGGAGTCGCGGCGCAGGATCTCGTATTCGTTGCGCTTGTCGCGGTAGGCCAGCCACAGGCTCAGCACGCTGCCGACATCATCATTCTGCCCAGGCATGGCCAGCAGCGGCGTGGCCTGGCCGCGGTAGGCCGGGTCGGTGATGTAGAGGTCGTGTTCCGGGGCCTGGAACAGCGCCCAGAAGTTGTCGCGGATCACGTCGGTGGCGATCTGCCCGCGGCACACCGGGCCGCGGATAAAGGTACGCACGAAGTACTCGGCGTTATCCAGCATGAACTGGTAGCGGGCCTTGGCCGGAATCGCCTCGAAGGTCTCGAACGGGTTGGCGCGGCGGCCCGGGCCATAACCCGGCAGCGCAGTGACCTGATAATCGCCGCTGTAGAACAGGGTCTTGATCCGCGCCATCTTCGCCGCGCTCAGCGGGTAGGTGATGTGGGTCTTGTGCACGATCACCCCCTGCACTGGCCACAGGCGGTAATACACCTGGGTGCCTGGGTCATCGTTGGGCCGGCGGGTGTTGATCAGGTCGATCGGCTGGCCGCTCGGCGTGCGCGAACGTACCCACTGGAAGAAATGCCCCGGCTCGCCGCCTTCGAAATAGATGTGGGCGAGGAACCAGTGCTCGAACAACCAGCGGGCCACCAGGCTTTCCCGGGCGCCCGGGGCATTGAGCAGGTTTTCCCACTGCAGCACCTGCATCGCTTCCTTGGCGCTCGGCGCCAGACCCTGCTCGTCGATCGGCGCACCGGAGGCCAGCCAGCGTTGCAGGGTCTGGTATTGCTGATCGGTCAGGCCGGTCACCGCCAGCGGCATGCCTTCGCGCGGATGGGCCCTGGCATAACCGTCGAATTCGGCCGGTTGCGCACACATGTTCTCGCGGTTCAGGCCCAGGACAATGTCGTCCGGCAGCTTGGCGTTGGGTTGCAACGGCGTCTTGTGCCCCAGCTCGAGCATGCGCGCCATCAGCGCCGCCTGGCTGCCCTGGGCATCGAGCACCGAGTAGAAGCCCATGCCCTGCCAGGCGTGCTTGCCGGAAGCGTCGTAGAACAAGCGGGTCGGCGTCTGCGCCTTGCTGCGTTCGCCGTCGTACACCGGGATCTTCGAGGCGCCACGGGCCGCGCCCTCGCCGCTGCCCAGGTTGAGCTGGCAGGCCGAGTCGTAGCAGGCATGGCAGGCCACGCATTTCTCGGTGAAGATCGGCTGGATATCGCGGGTGTAGGAGATCGCTGGCGCGGGACCCTGGGCGCTGGCGAACGAACTTAAAAGCAGCAGCGCACTGCCGATGACAACGCGGTAAGACATATCCCTGGTCCAATCCATAAGAAAATCCGGCGATTCTACCGGGCCAGCACCACCACCAACATGAGCGATATTCATGCAAAACCGCCGCATGCTCTAAAAGCGCACAGGTTTGCTATGATCCTCGCCCTTCGTAATGGCCCTTCCAGGTAGTCTTTCATGTCCGATCGCAGCACGCGCCTCCAAGCCCTTCAGCAAGCCCTCAAAGAGCGCATCCTGATTCTCGACGGCGGCATGGGCACCATGATCCAGAGCTACAAGCTCGAGGAGCAGGACTACCGTGGCAAACGCTTCGCCGACTGGCCGAGCGACGTCAAGGGCAACAACGACCTGCTGGTGCTGACTCGTCCGGACGTGATCGGCGGCATCGAGAAAGCCTACCTGGATGCCGGTGCCGACATCCTCGAAACCAACACCTTCAACGCCACCCGGATTTCCATGGCCGACTACGGCATGGAAGCGCTGGTCTACGAGCTCAACGTCGAAGGCGCGCGCCTGGCGCGCAAGGTCGCAGACGCCAAGACCCTGGAGACCCCGGACAAGCCGCGCTTCGTCGCCGGCGTGCTGGGCCCGACCAGCCGCACCTGCTCGCTGTCGCCGGACGTCAACAACCCCGGCTACCGCAACGTCACCTTCGACGAGCTGGTGGAGAACTACACCGAGGCCACCAAGGGCCTGATCGAGGGCGGCGCCGACCTGATCCTGATCGAGACCATCTTCGACACCCTCAACGCCAAGGCGGCGATCTTCGCCGTGCAGGGCGTGTTCGAAGAACTGGGCCTGGAACTGCCGATCATGATCTCCGGCACCATCACCGACGCCTCGGGCCGCACCCTGTCCGGGCAGACCACCGAAGCCTTCTGGAACTCGGTGGCCCACGCCAAGCCGATCTCCGTCGGCCTGAACTGCGCCCTCGGCGCCAGCGAACTGCGCCCCTACCTGGAAGAGCTGTCGAACAAGGCCAGCACTCACGTATCCGCGCACCCCAACGCCGGCCTGCCCAACGAATTCGGCGAGTACGACGAACTGCCGGCGCAAACCGCCAAGGTCATCGAAGAGTTCGCCCAGAGCGGCTTCCTGAACATCGTCGGCGGCTGCTGCGGCACCACCCCGGGGCACGTTGAGGCCATCGCCAAGGCCGTCGCCGGCTATGCGCCGCGGCAGATCCCGGACATCCCCAAGGCCTGCCGCCTGTCGGGCCTGGAGCCGTTCACCATCGATCGCCAGTCGTTGTTCGTCAACGTCGGCGAACGCACCAACATCACCGGTTCCGCCAAGTTCGCCCGCCTGATCCGTGAAGAGAACTACACCGAAGCCCTGGAAGTCGCCCTGCAGCAGGTCGAAGCCGGCGCCCAGGTGATCGACATCAACATGGACGAAGGCATGCTGGACTCGAAGAAGGCCATGGTGACCTTCCTCAACCTGATCGCCGGCGAGCCGGACATCTCGCGCGTGCCGATCATGATCGACTCCTCCAAGTGGGAAGTGATCGAAGCCGGCCTCAAGTGCATCCAGGGCAAGGGCATCGTCAACTCCATCAGCATGAAGGAAGGCGTCGAGCAGTTCATTCATCACGCCAAACTGTGCAAGCGCTACGGCGCCGCCGTGGTGGTGATGGCCTTCGACGAAGCCGGCCAGGCCGACACCGAGGCGCGCAAGAAGGAAATCTGCAAACGCTCCTACGACATCCTGGTCAACGATGTCGGCTTCCCGCCGGAAGACATCATCTTCGACCCGAACATCTTCGCCGTGGCCACCGGCATCGAGGAACACAACAACTACGCGGTGGACTTCATCAACGCCTGCGCCTACATCCGCGACGAGCTGCCGTACGCGCTGAGCTCCGGCGGCGTGTCCAACGTGTCGTTCTCCTTCCGCGGCAACAACCCGGTGCGCGAGGCGATCCACTCGGTGTTCCTGCTGTACGCGATCCGCAACGGCCTGACCATGGGTATCGTCAACGCCGGCCAGCTGGAGATCTACGACCAGATCCCGCAGGAGCTGCGCGACGCCGTGGAGGACGTGATCCTCAACCGCACCCCGGAAGGCACCGACGCCCTCCTCGCCATCGCCGACAAGTACAAGGGCGACGGCAGCGTCAAGGAAGCCGAGACCGAAGAGTGGCGCAACTGGGACGTCAACAAGCGCCTGGAGCACGCCCTGGTCAAGGGCATCACCACTCATATTGTCGAAGACACCGAAGAGTCGCGGCTGTCCTTCGCTCGCCCGATCGAAGTCATCGAAGGCCCGCTGATGGCCGGCATGAACATCGTCGGCGACCTGTTCGGCGCCGGCAAAATGTTCCTGCCCCAGGTGGTGAAGTCCGCCCGGGTGATGAAGCAGGCCGTGGCCCACCTGATCCCCTTTATCGAGCTGGAAAAAGGCGACAAGCCGCAAGCCAAGGGCAAGATCCTCATGGCCACGGTCAAGGGCGACGTGCACGACATCGGCAAGAACATCGTCGGCGTGGTCCTGGGCTGTAACGGCTACGACATCGTCGACCTCGGCGTGATGGTGCCGGCGGAGAAGATCCTGCAGGTGGCCAAGGAACAGAAGTGCGACATCATCGGCCTGTCCGGCCTGATCACCCCGTCGCTGGACGAGATGGTCCACGTCGCCCGGGAAATGCAGCGCCAGGACTTCCACCTACCGCTGATGATCGGCGGCGCCACCACCTCCAAGGCGCACACGGCGGTGAAGATCGAGCCCAAGTACAGCAATGACGCGGTGGTCTACGTCACCGACGCCTCGCGCGCCGTGGGCGTGGCCACCCAGCTGCTGTCCAAGGAGCTCAAGGCCGGTTTCGTCGAGCGCACCCGCGAAGAGTACGTGGAAGTCCGCGAGCGCACCGCCAACCGCAGCGCCCGCACCGAGCGCCTGAGCTACCCGGCGGCCGTGGCAAAGAAGCCGCAGTTCGACTGGAGCAGCTACCAGCCGACCGTGCCGACCTTCACCGGCGCCAAGGTACTGGACGATATCGACCTGCGGGTCCTGGCCGAATATATCGACTGGACGCCGTTCTTCATCTCCTGGGACCTGGCCGGCAAGTTCCCGCGCATTCTCGAGGACGAAGTGGTGGGCGAAGCCGCCACCGCGCTGTACAAGGACGCCCGGGAAATGCTCGACAAGCTGATCGACGAGAAGCTGATCAGCGCCCGCGCGGTGTTCGGCTTCTGGCCGGCCAACCAGGTGCAGGACGACGACCTGGAAGTCTATGGCGACGACGGCCAGCCCCTGGCCAGGCTGCACCACCTGCGCCAGCAGACCATCAAGACCGACGGCAAGCCGAACTTCTCCCTGGCCGACTTCGTCGCGCCCAAGGACAGCGGCGTGACCGACTACGTCGGTGGTTTCATCACTACCGCCGGCATCGGCGCCGAAGAAGTGGCCAAGGCCTATCAGGACAAGGGCGACGACTACAACTCGATCATGGTCAAGGCCCTGGCCGACCGCCTGGCCGAGGCTTGCGCCGAGTGGCTGCACCAGCAGGTGCGCAAAGACTACTGGGGCTACGCCAAGGACGAGCAACTGGACAACGAGGCGCTGATCAAGGAGCAGTACAGCGGTATCCGCCCTGCCCCGGGTTACCCGGCCTGCCCGGACCACACCGAGAAGAGCACCCTGTTCGCCCTGCTCGACCCCGAGGCCAGCGAAGGCAAGGCCGGGCGCAGCGGTGTGTTCCTCACCGAACACTTCGCCATGTTCCCGGCGGCGGCAGTCAGCGGCTGGTACTTCGCCCATCCGCAGGCGCAGTACTTCGCCGTGGGCAAGATCGACAAGGACCAGGTCAACAGCTACAGCGCGCGCAAAGGCCAGGACCTGGCCGTGACCGAGCGCTGGCTGGCGCCGAACCTGGGCTACGACAACTAAAAACCCAGTGCACTTCACTTGCGGGAGCCGCCGGTCGGCGCTCCCGCAGGCTGGAACAAGCGGTATTGTCTATGCTTTCCCTACACCCACTTGTGTCGAGGGATTTATGGACGACCCCATCAACGACAAGCCGCCGACCCTTTGGCAGATGCTGCAAAGCGTCGCCGCTGCCGCCTTTGGCGTACAGAGCGGCAAGAACCGCAAGCGCGACTTCACCCACGGCAAGCCCAGCCATTTCGTGATCCTGGGCATTCTGTTCACCGCGGTGTTCGCCTTGACCCTGTTCGGTATCGTCAAGCTGGTAGTGCACCTGGCAGGGCTTTGAACGCTTGTCAGTGCAGTAAAAGATTCAGCGAGAAGGGATAACGGTAGCCGGCCTGCTTACCCTCGACCGACAGCCCGCGAAAATCCACGCCATACTGCTGCGAGCCCTGCAATTCAAGCAGGCGTTGCGCCTGGACCTTGTCCAGTAGCTGGAACACATCCAGCTGCCAGCTCGGGCCACCATGGGCCGCAGGGTTCAGCCCCCGGGCATCGTCGTTGAGCACCACCATCGCCCAGCCCCCCAGGGTGAAGTGCCCGGCGATCAGCGCCGTCAAGCGTCCGTCGATCAACGCCTGCAAGGCCTGTGGCGAGCTGTTCAGGGCGCTGAACAGCACATCCTTGCCCGGTCGCCGCCCCTGCTGTTCCAGCGCCTCCATCGCCCCCAGGGCCATCTCGTCGTTGGCCGACCAGACCAATTGCGTCTGCGGATAGCGCTTGAGCAACTGCTGGGCCTGCTCAAAGGCGCGCTGGCGATTCCACTCGCCATACACCAGCTGCCGTAGCCGCACCTCTGGATGTTCGGCCAGCGCTCGTTGCAGACCCTGCTCACGGGATTGCGCCACCGGGGTGTTCTTCACCCCCGAGAACGCCAGCAAGTCGATGTACTGCCCTGGGGCTAACGGACCGTGACGACGGATCAGTTCCTTGAGCATCAGGTAGCCGGCTTCCTCGTCGTTGGCGATCATGCTGCCGATCCAGTCGGGATAACGGCTCTGGCGCTCGCCCAGCAAGCGTTGCTGATCGGCGGTCAGCGCGTTGTTGACGACGAACAGTTTCACCCCGCAGCCCTGGGACAGGCGCAGGATCTCCGGCGCGACATATTGCTCGTTGACCACCACCAGGTAATCCGGCCGGTCCGGCCCCTGCAGGGCTTCCCGGGCCTGGCGGATGGTGGTTTGCGAATCGCGCTGCGAATAACGCACGCGCAGATCCAGGCCGAGGTCGTTGGCCGCGGCCTGCATGAACTGTGAATAACCGACCCAGAAGGTTTCAGTGGAGTGGCCCGGGTTCAAAAACACGACCGAGGTGGCATGGGCCATGGCCCAGAACGCTGGACTCAGTACAAGCAGCACCAGCAGCAGACACTTACCAAACGCATTGAACATTGCGACCAGAGTCCCGGAATATTGCCCTGCAGTATAACTGGCAAAATACTGGCCAATGTCGGCAAATCGTCATTTCCCACAGACAATTCGGACTCTGTTCATCGCTCGACCGCAATTATTGATGACTGACCCAGAACACCGCCGCTCCCACGACCAGAATGATCAGAAAGAGAATGGCCCAAGCATCGACAGCGCTGTCGCTTTTCCTTGCCTTGGTTGGATTGCTCATAGCATCGCCTCTTGTCGGTTTTATCGGTGACTGCACAAAGACTCGAGCACAGTTAAGTCGAGGATTGCCCTCACCACAAATGTGGGTTTGAGCCGGTTGGATACCGTTAGTCGTTTTGGTTCTTTGCATATACTCAAACATCACTTTTGCGCATAACTGCAAACTGGTATCTTCGCCCGGCTCCGTTGGGAGTGCGCGGCCGTGCGCGCAGAATTTCTTGGGTGACATCCGCCTCTGCGTCACCTGATAAGCCTGAGAACAGGATCTATATGTACGTATACGACGAGTACGATCAGCGGATCATCGAGGACCGCGTCAAGCAGTTCCGTGATCAGACCCGGCGCTATCTGGCAGGCGAGCTGAGCGAAGAAGAATTCCGCCCTCTGCGCCTGCAGAATGGCCTCTATATCCAACGTTTTGCCCCGATGCTGCGGGTGGCGGTGCCTTATGGCCAGCTGACTTCGCGCCAAGCACGGATGATGGCCAAGATCGCTCGCGACTACGACAAGGGCTACGCCCACATCAGTACCCGGCAGAACGTGCAGTTCAACTGGCCGGCGCTGGAAGACATCCCGGACATCCTGGCTGAGCTGGCGACCGTGCAGATGCACGCCATCCAGACCAGCGGCAACTGCCTGCGCAACGTCACCACCGACCAGTTCGCCGGCGTCGCCGCCGACGAGCTGATCGACCCGCGCCCCTGGTGTGAAATCGTCCGTCAGTGGACCACCTTCCACCCTGAGTTCGCCTACCTGCCGCGCAAGTTCAAGATCGCCATCAACGGTTCGACCTCGGACCGCGCGGCCATCGAAGTCCACGACATCGGCCTGGAGCCGGTGCACAACGCCGCCGGCGAGCTGGGCTTCCGGGTCCTGGTCGGTGGCGGCCTGGGCCGGACCCCGGTGGTCGGCGCCTTCATCAACGAGTTCCTGCCGTGGCAGGACCTGTTGAGCTACCTCGACGCCATCCTGCGGGTCTACAACCGCTACGGCCGGCGCGACAACAAGTACAAGGCGCGGATCAAGATCCTGGTCAAGGCCCTGACCCCAGAGGTGTTCGCCGAGAAGGTCGAAGCGGAAATGACCTACCTGCGCGGCGGCCAGACCACCCTGACCGAAGCCGAAGTGCATCGCGTGGCCAAGCACTTCGTCGATCCGGACTACAAGGCCCTGGCCAACCAGGACGCCGAACTGGCCGAGCTCGACAAACAATATCCGGGCTTCGCCCGCTGGCGCACGCGCAACACCCTGGCCCACAAGAAACCGGGTTATGTCGCCGTGACCCTGTCGCTGAAACCCACCGGCGTAGCCCCGGGCGACGTCACCGACAAGCAGCTGGACGGCATCGCCGACCTCGCCGATCGCTACAGCTTCGGCCAGCTGCGCACCTCCCACGAGCAGAACGTGATTCTCGCCGACGTCGAGCAGAGCCAGCTGTTCACCCTGTGGGGCGAGCTGCGCGAGCAAGGTTTCGCCACGCCGAACATCGGCCTGCTGACCGACATCATCTGCTGCCCGGGCGGGGATTTCTGCTCCCTGGCCAACGCCAAGTCGATCCCGATCGCCGAATCCATCCAGCGCCGTTTCGACGACCTGGACTACCTGTTCGACATCGGCGAGCTGGACCTGAACATCTCCGGCTGCATGAACGCCTGCGGCCACCACCACGTGGGCCACATCGGCATCCTCGGCGTGGACAAGAAAGGTGAAGAGTTCTATCAGGTTTCCCTGGGTGGCAGCGCCAGCCGCGACGCCAGCCTGGGCAAGATCCTCGGCCCGTCCTTCGCCCAGGACGATATGCCCGACGTGATCTCGAAGCTGATCGACGTGTACGTGGAACAACGTACCGAAGACGAGCGCTTCATCGACACCTACCAACGTATTGGCATCGACCTCTTCAAGGAGCGCGTCTATGCAGCGAATAATTAAGAACAACGAGGTCATCGACGAAACCTGGCACCTGCTGCCAAAGGACGCGACCCTCGACGGCATTTCCAACTGCGACGACCTGATCGTGCCGCTGGCCCTGTGGCGCGAGCACGCTCATGCCCTCAAGGCCCGCGACGGCGGCCTGGGCGTGTGGCTGGACAGCGATGAAGAAGCCGAAGAGATCGGCGATGACGTGCAGCACTTCCAGGTCATCGCCCTGAACTTCCCGGCCTTCACCGACGGCCGCAACTACTCCAACGCCCGCCTGCTGCGTGACCGTTACGGCTTCAAGGGCGAGCTGCGGGCAATCGGCGACATCTTGCGCGACCAGCTGTTCTACCTGCGCCGCTGCGGGTTCGACGCCTACGCCCTGCGCGCCGACAAGGACCCGTACGAAGCCCTGGAAAGCCTCAAGGACTTCTCCGTGACCTACCAGGCCGCCACCGACGAACCGCTGCCGCTGTTCCGTCGCCGCTAAGGCCCGCGCCAACAAAAAGCCCTGGACCGGTTTCCCGGTCCAGGGCTTTTTTGTGCCTGCCATCTTTACCGCGACGCCGACGATCGCGGGCAAGCCTCGCGCCTACAGAAGAAACCGATTCACGTGGTGTCCCTTACCAGAAACGCTGCTGGGTCAGGCGGCTCCACCAGGTCAGCAGCACACGGTCGATAGAACCGCTGGCCGCCAGCCCTACCCGCTCCTGCAGGCTCTTGCGCTCGGCGTAGTGCAGGTGGTACAGCTCGGCGCTCTTGGCGCGCTCGGCCAGGTATTCGTCGCTGGTTTTCAGCTCGTCGACCAGCTTTTTCTCCTGCGCCGCGACCCCCAACCAGACTTCACCGGTGGCCACCTCGTCGATGACCAGCTGCGGCCGGTAACGGGAAACGAAGTTCTTGAACAGCTGATGGGTGACGTCCAGGTCTTCCTGGAACTTCTCCCGGCCCTTTTCGGTGTTTTCGCCAAACACGGTCAGGGTGCGTTTGTATTCGCCGGCGGTCAGCACTTCAAAGTCGATGTCGTGCTTTTTCAGCAGACGGTTGACGTTCGGCAACTGCGCCACCACGCCGATCGAACCAAGGATGGCGAACGGCGCGCTGATGATCTTCTCGCCGATGCACGCCATCATGTAGCCGCCGCTGGCCGCGACCTTGTCGATGCACACCGTCAGCGGCACGCCGGCCTGGCGAATCCGCGCCAGTTGCGACGAAGCCAGGCCGTAGCTGTGCACCATGCCGCCGGCGCTTTCCAGGCGCAGCACCACTTCGTCCTTGGGCGTGGCCAGGCTCAGCAGCGCGGTGATTTCGTGGCGCAGCCCCTCGGTGGCCGAAGCCTTGATGTCGCCGCTGAAATCCAGCACGAACACCCGCGGCTTTTCCTCGTGCTGCTTCTTGTGTTTTTTCTCGGCCTTGGCCTCGGACTTGCGCAGCGCCTTGAGCTGGTCCTTGTCGAGCAGGCTCTGCTCCAGACGCTCGCGCAGGCCTTTGTAGAAATCGTTGAGCTTGCTCACATGCAACTGCCCGGCGCCCTTGCGCCGGCCTTTGCTGCGCAGCGAGGCAGCGGTGATCAGCACCACCAGGATGGCGATGACCAGGGTGACGGTTTTGGCCAGGAAACTGGCGTACTCGGAGAGAAACTCCATAGGGCATCCAATGAGGCTTGAAAGCCCCATTCTATGGGCATCTCGCCGCCAATGTCTAACAGTGTTCTAACGGAGTTCTAACAGTTTGTGACACCTCGAAGGCCCACTTTCAGAGGCCTGCGCGGGCGCAGATAAGGACCCCATGCGGACACGCGATAAGGCTCAGGCGCGCTGTGAGCTGGCGAGCAGCTAACGAGGGCCCACGGGGGGAACCTGGGCGCATACGTGGATTGAGGTGGTCATTCAGATTTTTCTGCCAGATTCTCGAAGGGCTTCAGCAAAGTTCAGAATCGTCCTACAGCCATTCCTGATGATCCTTGGTAGGCTCGCGAAGCTCGACAAAGAGCCTCGCGGATCAGCTAATGCAAGGGCGATAAATGCTCTCTTCTGCTCGCCTGGGCGACAAACACCTCTGCCCTCTTCCCGGTCACGGCACGACACCTATTGCTTCCGCTTCTGGCGACATAGACATCAACTTCATGGGAGCGGCCCGAGTCGGTGACACTTGCGGTTGCGGCGCAGTCATCACAACGGGGTTTCCCTCGATCATCCTGAATGGTCGTCCCATGGCCCACTTAGGGAGCCCGACCAGTCACGGTGGGACAATCATCACCGGGTCAGGCGATGTCTTCGGTGGCTTTGTCATGTCAACTTTTCGCTGCGCGGTCGAGCAGGCCCCATTCGCGAGTCCTTGGTTGTTGACCGCGAGCGCCATTTGGCTACGGTTTTACGCTCAGTCTGTAACGGGTTGCAAGCTTACGATTCGACTCTTGCGACCCTTGGAGCTCGGCTCGAATTCTCGGCGTTGTTCGGGCTGAACCATGAAGACGTCCTTCCATAATGCATCCTCTTGTTCAGTTGTTAAGGATGCACCATGACTCTCCGAGACTGAACACCTAGCATTGCGTTCAATATCGTCTAGATCAAAATGCGATTATTGATCAGGCTTCAATTTCTTTCCAGATCAAAACTCTTAAAAAACATATAAATACATACCTTTAACCGTTCGTCTGAATGCTATGTCACAGATATGCATGACCTAAATATGTAACTACCTTCATATGCGGAATGTTCTCTGCATCGGTAGATAATGTTGAGAAAAACAAATGCCTTCACTAAACAAGGAGCGGCTAGATGGATCTGGTGCAATGGAAGTGGCGGCCCCTTCAACAATTGCACGTGATTATAGCTACAGGCCACGTACTGCAGCGGGGTCATTCCTGGGCGTATGGCCCACAGCAACTTAACGGTATTCCGCCTTCGATATATGAACTGTTCCAGTCTGTAACGCGGACTCCCGTGCGCAACGCCGTACTGGTCGCCGATCAGTACCCAGATAGTCCAGAACAGCAAATCCAGATAAGGTTGTCATACAGCGATGGCTTTGGTCGTGAGCTACAGACCAAGCAAAAGACCGAACCTGGCTTGGCTTACGTCGCCGGTCAAGATGGCCAGCTCGTGCTGAATAGCACTGGCCAGCCATTGGTCGAGGATACAACGCCAGCCTATCGCTGGATTGTATCCGGACGCGTGGACTATTCGAATAAAGGTCAGCCGGTGCGTCGCTACCAACCGTACTTCCTCGATCAGCCTCAATACATCAATGACGCCGCGATGCGCGAATGGAGCTATGCCGATACGTACTATTACGATCCGTTGGGGCGAGAATGTGCGGTGGTGACTGCGCTTGGCTACTTGCGCCGGATACGTTTTTATCCTTGGTTCACGATTACTGAAGACGAGAATGACACCCTGGGTGAGGTACTCACATCATGAGCCGTCATTCGGCTGTTCCTCCAAGCGATTCAGCAACTCAACCGGACCTGCCCACCGCCCAACGCTGCCAGGGCACTCCCACCCTGGCAGTGGTCGACAACCGCGGGCTTATGGTGCGTACCGTGCAGTACAACCGCACCGAGATGGAAGGACCGCTGGAGGAACTGATCACCCAGCAGACGTATTCCGTACTAGGCCACCCGAGCAGTAGTATCGACCCTCGATTATTGGCCGAACAGCAGCTTGACGCCTCTGTGCAGCCCAACTTCCGCTACCAGCATTCGCTCTCCGGGCGCCCCCTCAAAACCCACAGCCAGGACGCCGGCGCGCTACTGGTGGTGTACGACTGCGAAGGTGGACCGGTCTGGCAACGCAACAGCCGGGACCAGCAACAACGCCGTACTTATGATTCCTTGCATCGCCCAACGACTTACTACGAACAGGCCGCCAATGACCCGGAACAGGTCAGCGAGAGATGGTTCTATGGTGAAGAACTGCCTGCCCCGGCCGCCAACTGTCGGCGGCAATTACTACGCCACTATTCTCCCGCCGGACTCACGATTACCCCGTCCTACAGCGTTACCGGCCAGCTGCTGACCAGCGAGCAGCAGTTCCTGCGCGACGAAGTCCTCAACAGCGACTGGTCGGGTGACGATCCCGCACGCTGGAACGACGACCTGACCGTGCAGATCTACACCAGCCACTGGGGGTTCAATGCCCTGGGCATCCAAGTCCATAGCGCCGACGCCAAGGGCAACCAACAGCGTCAGCGCCTGAATATCGCCGGCCAGTTGGCGGGCAGCGAGTTGCAACTGTTCGGACACACCACGGCGCACGCTGTGCTGCGTACCATCGACTACAGCGCCGCCGGTCAGGTGCTCCACGAGGAAGCCGGTAATGGGGTGGTCACCGATTACGGGTATGAACCGCAGACCCAACGCCTGGCGGCCCTGACCACCAGCCGTCCCGAACTGACGGGACGCCCGCGGCTCCTGCAAGCCCTGACCTATCAGTACGACCCGGTGGGTAACCTGCTATCCATCAGCGATGGCGCCGAACCGACCCGCTACAGCCATAACCAGCGGGTCGAGGCAGCCAGTCAGTACAGCTACGACGCACTGTACCAGCTGCGTCAGGCCTCCGGCCGCGAGAACGCCAATGCCACCCAGCAGGCCCAGGCCCTGCCCCCGGCCATCGTGCCGTTGTGGCAGGAAACCGGCGAGCTGACCCATTACAGCCGCACTTATACTTATGACCGCGGCAGCAACCTGACCACGATCCGACATGTCGGACTGCATCCCTATACCCAGCAGATGGTAGTGGCCCCCACTTCCAACCGCGCGGTTCAGCAAACCCTCGGGGTAACCCCCGGCGATGTCGATAGCTTTTTCGACGCCTGCGGCAACCTACGTGAGCTAAACGCCGGCCAACCCCTGGCCTGGAACAGTCGTAATCAGTTGCAACGCAGCACCCAGGTGGTGCGCAGTGGCCTCGACGATGACGCCGAACAATACTGGTACGACGGCCAGGGCCAGCGCAGTTGTAAACTCGCCACCACCCGAACCAGTGGCACCACCCACACGGCCCGAGTGTATTACCTGCCCGGCCTGGAACTGCGCCAGACCCGCGTGCAACCACACGTGGGCGAACCGAGCGTGAGCGAAGCGCTGCAGGTGATCAATGCCGGTGCGGCCGGCCGTCAATCGCTGCGGGTGTTGCATTGGGAACAGGGCAAACCGGCTGCGATCGAAAACGACCAGTGTCGCTACAGCCTGGACGATCAAATCGGCTCCTCTCTGATCGAGCTGGACCAGCGGGCCGATATCCTGACCTGGGAAGAATACTTCCCCTTCGGCGGTACGGCGGTGTGGTCGGCGCGCAATGAGACCGAGACCCGGTACAAGTATGTGCGGTATTCGGGTAAGGAGCGTGATGGCACCGGACTCTATTACTACGGTTTCCGCTATTACGCACCGTGGCTGGGGCGCTGGTTGAACCCGGATCCGGCGGGAACCGTGGATGGACTGAATCTGTTTTGCATGGTGGGGAATAATCCCATTACCCGGAAGGACCCTGCTGGACTCGCGAGGGTCCCTTACACTCAATTCGGCTCAGAGCAAAGAAATAACGAATACTGCTACACGAACAACTCTTGGCACAACTTTAAGCACAGGTTTTCTCAGGTGGGTGTGGGGGGCACTGCATCAAACATCGCCTCAGGTGTCGCTCGCGGGGCGAGACGTCTAGGCTCAAGCGTTGCGTCAGGGGTGAGTCGTGCTGTATCAAGTATCACGTCAGGGGTGAGTCGTGCTGCATCGAGTATCACTTCAGCACTGAAAGCTCTTGTTTCACGCAAACACGAGACTGCCCCCCCCATAAGGGTATATACGATACCTTTCTCGGAACAAGTCGTAGGGACAAATAGTGATAAAAATTTTTACATAGATCTCCCTAGAGGTGATTACTGGATAAACGGAGAAAAATTCCAGGCGCGTGGCTCGTCTGATCCTGATAAAGATAGGGAAGCGATAAAAAGCCTAATACCAAACGCCGAGGTGCGTAGCTTGGTTGAGTCCTATGCACATCAAGGTTTATCTGCCCAAGCATTTGTACCAGCATCCCATATGGTGAAAGAAGTTTTGCCTATGACGGGTGGCGCTGACCACCCTACATACATCATTCAAGCCGATAATAATAAAGCTACTATTGATGTTAAGATGACGTTTCATGAATTCTATATTAGAGATGAATATGGTGGTGCTTCATCGGAGCGCTTAAAGAACGTCGAAGGAGAAGTGAATATCGATTTTGGAATTCTTTTAAGACCTGAAGGTAAAAGAGCATACGGAGAGCCTGAAGCAACTGTTCGTGGCACAGGCTGGGGAAACCCGTTTGGTGACTTTACGATTTCCATTAACACAAAATGGGCTAAGGTGTAAAAGTTTCGACTTGATCTGACACCCGTCTTGAAAAAGAACGGGGCTACCGGGTTTGATGGTTGTGCGAGCAATCACCAACCCAAGAGGAGTAGCCCCGCATGAACGTTGTAAATCAACCGATTGTTAAGCACAAGTTAGGCTTGTTGAGCCTAGCCGAGGAACTCGGCAACGTCTCACAGGCTTGTAAAATCATGGGCGTGTCGCGAGACACCTTCTACCGCTATCAGGAGGCCAAGGCTGCTGGAGGGGTCGAAGCCTTGCTACAGAAAGACCGTAAAAAGCCAAACCTGAAAAACCGAGTCGATGAGACTGCTGAGCAACGCGTGCTGGATTACGCCATTGAGCAGCCTGCGCACGGTCAAATCCGTGTCAGTAATGAACTGCGCAAGCGTGGCACATTCGTCAGTCCTTCAGGCGTGCGATCCATTTGGCTGCGTAATGAGCTGGTGAACTTCAAACAACGCCTGGCGGCACTGGAAAAGCATGTTGCTGCTACCGGCGTGGTTCTTACCGAGACCCAGGTCGTTGCTCTGGAGAAAAAGTGCGATGACGATATCGCCTGCGGCGAAATCGAAACGGCCCACCCTGGCTATCTCGGTTCCCAGGACACGTTCTACGTCAGCACAATGAAAGGTGTAGGCCGTATTTATCAGCAGACCTTTGTGGATACCTACAGCAAAGTTGCGCTCACCAAGCTCTATACAACGAAGGCGCCAATCACAGCGGCAGACCTGCTAAACGACAAAGTGCTGCCGTACTTCGCCGGGCAAAACATACCTGTGCTGCGCATTTTGACGGATCGTGGAACGGAGTACTGCGGCAAGCTTGAACAGCATGACTACCAGCTTTACCTGGCCATGAACGACAGCAAGCATACTCGGACGAAAGCGGCATCACCGCAAACCAACAGTATCTGTGAGCGGTTCCATAAGACGATATTGCAGGAGTTTTACCAGGTCGCGTTCCGGAAAAAGATCTACCAAAGCATGGAGCAATTGCAGGCCGATCTTGACCAGTGGATGGCCCACTACAATGATGAACGAACCCATCAAGGAAAGATGTGCTGTGGCCGGACACCGGCCGAGACATTTGAGGATGGAAAGAGAATCTGGCAGGCCAAAATGATCAACTGAATTTGACCTGACAGTCACGGCCACAGATCCGGTAACTGTCAGATCAAGTCTGAATTTCTACACACTCCTTGGATACCACTGCCCTCGAACTGGCCCCTGCCCCAACTTCCGTTATACTTCTAACGTTAGATCGTCGAGGCCGCGCTTCCGCCGGCCACCTCCTTATCGTCTGTCGTTCGCGTGCATGAAGTCAATGTTAATCTGGTGTTTCGCTGACTGTGTCAGCATCAGAAGAGTGCCTTCTGAACTGGTTAAGCAACATGCAACGTTTTTCTTGTCCAAGTAATCGAAGCGTCAACGGATGCCTCGCAAGCCGTCCGACCTCCATTCAGGATTCATTCTGAACTGGTTATTGGCGAGGGTAAAGCCACGCTACGTGTATCCTAGACGCCGCCGGCGTCACCGACATGCATCGTCGCTTCGACGGCTTAGCCGCACTACTGCAGACTAAACTGGAAGCCGATCAGTTCTTGGGGCAGACGTTTGCTTTTCTCGGACTGCTCGGCAATCCGGGCAAATTGCTACGGCAGGACGCGACGGGATATACCTGTTTTGCACGCGCCTGGAACAAGGCCGCGGACGGCTACGCAGTCGTCGATGCTATTGGGAGGCATTGATTGACGCAGGTCATTTGTACCGCGTCCATCCTTGTGGGCTAACTTGCTGCGGCGTGGAGCACCATGCCTAGTTTGATAGTCTGCACCAGAAAAATGCACCGAATACATGTCTTCACCCACAATGCCTTTAACAAAATCGCCCTCAGCTTGGCTCAGCGTCATAGCCTTCAGTGGGGGCATAGCTAAACGCGGCCTGCTCCGTAAAGCCGCCATATGTTGTATCCAAACTCGTGACTGCCATTCCTACCGCGACCATTCAGCTTACCTAACAGTATTAAAACATGTGAAACAGAATAAATGAAGAAGAGTGCGGTTGCATGGCAGCCGCACTCACGCAGATGTTTGCTGCGATGTTCATGTCGTGTTCGGCACCAGGCGGGATGCCAGTCAGATTAATGGCCCCCCAGTCACACCCCCACTCGAGGATGGGGTATTTTCGACAGTACTCCACTCATAGTATCACCTAATCCAGGCGGCTGGTACTTGGTACCAGTCGCTCCAGCATGAAACTGATTTCTCACAGCGCCCCCTCTCACAGCACTTGTCGGCCGTAGGATGGCTGGTCTCGGACCGGTCAGAACACGGGCAGTTCGAGGTGCGGCCTTCGATATAGCGGCAGGTGCTATCCCCACTGTGCTAAGGGCGGCACCAACCCCAACGGCTATCGCGCCGACTTTTACAAGCGTCTCATTTCCAGTGGCTACGCCAGTGAGTACCGTCGAGCCCCCAAGCACTTGTGTAACACCACCGATACCAGCCAGTAACTTGGCACCACCCGAGAGAGAGAGCGCTGCGGTAGTTGGGGCTGCTGCAGCTCCAATAGAAGCCACACCAAAGGAAATACCGCCTAATCCAAGCGAAATCTTTCCAAGCAAATCAGCTTTGTCCTGGTCGCCCTTGGCCTCGTAAACAAACGCAGCAACTCCCGTTCCAATCGCTGCAGCCCCAGTTGCTGCAGCGACTACCGCAAAACCGGCAGCGGTAGCAGTCAGGCTGGCTCCTCCCGTAGGGATGGCTGCTAAAATACCCACAACAATCCCCAGAACTCCAAGTAAGATCCCTCCAAATGCCCACCAGCTGAAACGTCCCGTCGGGTCATATAAATTTATCGGGTCCAGGTAACAATAATGGTAACGACTGATCCCTCCTTTACCAAAAGGACTCTCACTATCTGGAGAATAAAATGCACGCATCACTGGATTGTAGAGTCGATAACCATTGCCGAGAATGTAGCATCCGCTCGCTTGATCAAGTCGGTAACCCATAAAGCCGATTGGGGTAAAAGTATCCAGCATACTGCGCGTTACGGGCGTATCCTGTAACGGTGCCGGGGTGGGAGCCGCGTTTTTTTGACGTTTTGCCATGATTGATTCAGCCTCCTATGAACTATATGGGCTGACTAACGTGTAGTGATATCAGGCACAGTTAGTCAGCGTACTCTATGTCATTTCAACCCTGCATGTTGAGCTCACTGGGTAAATCCCCCATCACGTCGTTCCCCATAGTCAGTATAGGTGTAATACTGCACTGCTGGAGGTTCCATACTATCTTGCGTATACCGTTGAACACCAAGGACACTTCCGACCGCATCGGTGATATACATATCCAAAAAGTGCTTTGCTTCTTCCCCCGATGCTGCCAGAACCGTGATGTAACGTCCCAGCATGATGCCTGCGACCCGCAGATAGAAAGCCCTGGCAGTCACCACACCATTAATGGCCTCCAGCTCCCCGATCACAGCATCCCCTTCATAAAGATAGTAAATTGACTGATTAGTGGATTTATCTAATACCTTCAGGAGCTTGCCATCAGGCGTATAGAAATACTCTGTCCGTTCTATACCGTGATCCGTGTTTTTATCGAACGACCCAATGCTGTTTAATGCATTGTAACGCAGTGTGGACTGCTGGTTATCCGTGAGCACATTGCCGTTACGGTCATAGGTAAATGCCTGCAGCGCGCCATACTTGTCCCGGAAACCGGTGACCCTGTCATTATTGTATGAATATTTCTCGTATATCTTCTCAGCGGTACTATCCACTCTATAAAATCGGGACATACCATTAAATTCGTATTTAAGGTTCTGTATTTCCTGACCATTAGCCGTATGGATGGATGACTTCAGTGGTGCTCCTGCACTGGTACCATATCCATATACAGCTTTGTATAGACCTTTGTCTCCACTTCCCCGCCGGCGACTAATGTTTCGCGCGGATATTTTTAAATCACTGTTAAAGTCCTGCTCCACTTTAAATGATTCAGACTTTGCACCCACGCTAAAGACATATACTCGCTCTTTCTCCATACCCTTCTCGTTACTCAAAAAACTTAATGACGAGTTAAGCCAGGTGAAGCGTTGCTTCGTATCGAACATACTTATGTATATTACATCGACATCCCCAGCATCATAACCCTGACTTTGCCCAAGGTAATCAAGTGATATGTCTATTTGTAAGTCACCATCGTTCGTCGTAATACAAACCTGCACTAATTGTCCAATTTTATTGTAGACATACTCTTCTTTCCACAGGCTGCGTGGTATTGCTTTTGCAGTCGCCTGAACACCAAAATCCGCAAGCCTCATATCACCCTGAAGTGTCGTGTACATGTATGAAGAGACATAAGCCCCCTTAGACACCTCATTAATTTCAGGAATTGAGCACTCCATGAGCGTGACCTGCTCGTTGGCATTATAAATATAAGCGTACTGGCTGAGTAACTTATCATCGCTGGTTAACCCTATTGCCTCCTTCTTTAATAGCCGGGTGGTTTTATCATACTCAAATGTTGATTTTGTCGCCGCAGTCTGAGCGGGACTGGTATCATTGACCAGGGTCGTTGACTCCAGTAATTCTGTTGTTGCATTGTAGCTGTGCTCAACGGAGCCCCGGTTTTTTTGAACACGACTGGGCTCATTATCTATCGTCCTAGCATAACTATATGACTCTGTCACCGTTGTCGTGGACGTATCGCCGGGTGTCTCCTGACGAGTCAGGCGGGCAAATCCATCATAAGTCCGGGTGGCGAACATGATGTTTTTCGTTGTCGTCGGATCGACCGACTCTTCGGCCACGCATTTGACTTCTACCGGTAAGTACATGCAGGGGATATGCGAGCTGTAGGTGTAAGTTGTTGTTTGCTGAAGCTTATCCGTCCACTTATCCTCGCCATCACTATAGCTCTCGTATGACTTTTCCGTCTTGAGGCGATCAAACTGGTCGTACTCAAATGTTGTCGGGTGTATCTCCTGAACAATATCTGGCCCCGAGGGATTGGGTTTCATCTGCACACCCGAAGTGCGGACCAGCCGGCCAAAACCATCATAAATGTTCTGACGTAGAATGACTTTTTTTACCTCTTCTTTTCCGCTGTCCGATTTTACCGTCTGGGTGTATCCCGTCCTGAAAACCGAGCCGTACACACTGAGTTCACTAAAATATATAACATCAGCCAGAGCCATGCTTTTTGTCTCTGCCCTGTTAACCGGATCGAAAGCTTCCCAGGGGGATGAGCCGTCTGCATTTAACGTGCTGACTGACATCGGATTAATGGTGTGGGTGGCTACTTTGCTGATGGTGGACTTATCTGACAGATCAAAAACAGAGTGGGTGTAAAGTGAGCCATCTGCCGTGTAACGATTCCTGAACAGGCTATTGGGAGCGGGAATATCTGGTTCTGTGACGGCTTCCACCTGCAGGTCGCGATTCAGTGCATACTCCCTCGAAGACGCCTTTTGTTTACTGTATTTAAGCGTATTGCCATAATATGAGCCAAACTTCAGTTTTTCCCAGAGTGTGAAATTGAATGTCTCCTCCTGCGCATACTCAGTGCCGTAAAATGCGGTTCTTTTTTTCAGTTGTCCTTTAGTGTTGTATTCGAACTTTGTCTTTGACGCATTTGGGGCGATCTCAGTATCCGTCTGACCTGTCCCCAGCCACGTTATTTTTCCGCCGCCTGCTCTGGACTCCCTGGTTTCAGGTTTCGTCGTCAAATTGGTATGGAATGTCGTCTCCTGACGTAATTTGGTATTGTTATCCTCGAATTTCCAGGTGACTTCAGTCCGATCTGTTCTCCCACCAGAAGAGGAAGTTTCCTCTATCAGAACCCCGGTCAGTAGTGAGTCCGGCGTGGCTCCCTTCGCACCTTCATATGATTTTTTGCTCATCAACATCCCATTTTTCGTCGTCGTTTCCAGCAACACCATAGAGGGGGTAACGGTAAAAACATTACCTGATCCATCCGGGGCAGGGTTGATGGTGACGGAATACATATTCCCGGTGAGCGAAAGATAGGTGAATTCTTCCACTTTAGAGGCCGGCTTGTCTGTTGCCAGTTGATTAGGGGTGATAGACGTGCTTTTGATATAGAGGGGCATGCCATCGGGGGCCGGAGGGCAGCCTTTTTCGGTGGGGACGGCCTCATAATAGGTGTGGATCATTGTGATTCCGGTCGTGGGGGTGCTGCTCTCTAAATTGCCGTAGTTGTCGAATTTTCTGGACTCGACTTCAGCCCTCACGGCTTTCGGATCTTTTTTTCCATCCTTTATCAACTGAGATGTTGTTGTGCAAGTGGTCCAGAACATAAAGTTCTTGGGCTGATCTTCAACACCAACCCCCGCCGTGATGGGGTATTTGTAGGACCGGGTTATTTCATAGTAGTCTTTACTATCAAATGAGAATACTTCTTTTTCAATCAAATGAAATCTGTTATAGGTCCGGCTAACTACCTCTGTTGTTTTAGTCTTGGTCGGGTCAACTTTCTTTTCGATGACGGTGTACGTATAGTCAGCTTTTTTACGTATACAGTTATCTATACCTGAGACCGGCCTGTACGTGTCCGAATCTTCATAGCCAGTGAAATTATGGAATTCGGAATCGGTCGGGTTCCCGGAAATATAGTCATATTCGGTATAACCCATCCGGGCTAATGGCTCGGACTGTTCCCCAGCGGGAATATTGTTCAGGGTTTCGAGACGGCTGACTACCGCAATATAGTTGTCTTTTTGGTCCTCAGTCTTCCCGTATTTCACCGCCGTATAGATTGCCTGCTGCCTCATGCCATAGGGCGTGGTGACGGAGTAAAGGACTTCCGGGAGGTTATTCACCGGGGCTTTATATTCGAAGCGATAGCGGTGATCATCGTCATTTGACAGGCTGACGCTTTCAACACAGTCCTCCGGGTAGAGCTTTTGGTCCTGCTCGTCTTTGGTACCCCGGTATTTCCTGGTGGTATAGACCTTCGTCACAAGATCAGACATGCCAGGATTTTTTTTTGTAATGGTCAGTGTATTATTTTCGCCGTATGCAACAAGTATTTCACCAGCCCCATCACTCCCGATGTGCGTACACCGATAATCAGAGTCGTATGTGAACCGAAGTACATGGCCGGCAGCGGAGGCCCGTACCAGAAGATATCCATAATGATTGTAGTATTCGACCACCCCGCCTTTGTAGGCCACCCGATAATAGTAAGTTGAAGTAAAATCAATCAGAATCCTTTCAATTTTTACATCATCCAGACGATGATAAGGCATGGTGTAGGTATCACCAGAACGTGTCAGCTCCTCAGCCTTTCCACTGGAAAAAAATATTTTCAGTCTATTGAGATCAATATAGGGGATATTAAGACTTGCATTCAGTAGTGCCTCATCAATTTCGGACTTGGTCTGATGTGCGGCGCTGACCTGGCGTGCAGCGGATTCAGCTCTTGATTTGGGCGCCGACTGGATCCCGATCGCAAGATTAAGAGTAAAATCAACCGGCTCTTGTATTCCTCTGCTGATACTGGCGATAGTTAACGTCGCCTGGAAAATCCCGGTTTGCGGAGAAACACCTGACTGTAATGCACTGCTATTGTAAGCCTCAGAGAAATAGTCGAGATAATTGTAACTCATAATTCTGATCCTCTTCTGCGTATAGGGAGTCTTTAAATCTTTATCCAAACATCGTAGGCAGCATCGATAGGTTTATCAAGGTTTTCAGGCTGAATCCATTGACTCGAACGTCAAGCCCAAAACATGCAGTAGCTGCCGTACATATTGCAGCTATGATTGAGAACCCCTAGATGACTGGGTATCGGAGATGATGGAAAAATTGAGCCAATATGACGGATGCTTGAAATGAACCTGTACGGTGGTTAACCGACGACATTAAACCGCGCAGATTATAAGCCTCAAAGAATACATTTTGTGGTGTTGCGGCGAGCGACTCTGACTCCACAAGGGTATTGACATCATTGTTCATGAAGTAGTTCTCCTGAATAACAAGTCAACCATTCACCAACTGCGAACATTCGCACTAGCAAAGCTACTTGCTTAATAATGAATATATTTTAAGCTTATAATTTATATTTCGAGCAGCATTCATTCAGCTCCAAAACAGTTTTCCATGTAATTAGTTACATATGCGCAACGCTTACGTTTCTGCCTGAGCGACTTACCGTCATTGCACATCTGGCCATCCCAGCCCTGTACCACTTTGGACTTAAGAGTGCAAAGATCCATTCATCGTTTCAGCGGGATGACTGCATAGCCGTATAGTCGCATCGAGCCATAAGCGAGAGTCACCCAGACGATTGCGCAGCTATCCTCTACAAGCTCCGGAGCGGTATAGAGTCCGTCTTTTACAATTCCACCACCCGACAACACTTCCCACTGGTAATCTGATGAATTAGCTTCATCGTTTAGGACATTCAACTGAATCTGCGCCGATGGACCGCATGCCTCAATCGAGACCGGGATTATTTCAAGGCCCAACATCGTGCCGGATTTCAGCGTCAGGACCGTCGAGCGACCGATATCGCCTTGCTCAGCATCCCGCGCTTCAATGACGCTCACCTGAGTGGGAGCGCTCGTTGCAGGAGGCGCTGTAAATGTGGTGCTCAAGCCTGTAGATGTGGTCAATGTGCCGCCACCACTGACGATTCGCCACTCGACGCTGGCGCCTTGCGTCGCGGCGCTCAGTTCTACTCCCCCTATCACTGGATCATAAAACTTGAACGCCGGGTTCACGGTAATGGCATGATTGACGACTACCGCCACGGCGCTGGCTTGTTTCAAACCGGTCCCCGTCCCCATGGTCGCCGTGATCATATCCTGATGCGCCGAAACTCCCGCTACGGCGGGGGGCGCACGGTAGAGCCCATTGGCGTCAATCGATCCAGGTAATCCGTCGGCAACCGCCCGGACACTCCAGGTCACTGGCTCGCTCGTATAATCAGGGGGGTCGACACGAAACTGCTGAGTCTGCCCCGCTACTACCACCGGTTGCAGCGGGGTTATTCTAAAACTGCTCCGCTCAGAGGCCAACTGACCAAAGCAGGCCAAGTCGCCGGGAAGATTGGCGCTGGTCAGCTGTAAGGTATTTTTTTCAGGAAAAAGCAAATTAGCCAGAGTAAACAAATCAATTTGTGGCACAAAAAGATCATTAAACCTAGTCATTTCCGTGCGTATGCGGGATGAAAAAACATTCGCAAAATTTTTCTCTAAAGCCTCTCGCTGCTCCGAGCTAGCCGTAAGTGTTGAATCTGCGCTATTATTGGTTGACGCAAATGAAACTATATTGGTACTAGCCTCAACCTTGGCACCAGAAGTGGCTGAGGAGCTGAAGTCCACTGCCCCCGTTATATTTTTATACTCATAATATTCACGTATCCCCCCCGGGCTGGAAGGGGAATAATGACAATAAACAATAGGAGTGCTGAATTTCTTACTCCACACTGTTCTCAATAAATTCCCAGCCGTCGAAATAGTTATTTCCGCGGTAGGCACAAGCAGATCGAGCTTTTCCTTGTCCTTGCCAGACCAATAATAAAAGTCATTATGATTTGTATAAGAACTGTCTTTTACCTCAATCACCCCTACATTGCTTTCACCAGCCAGTGCCAGTAGCGAGCAGACTCTATCCGAGGTATCACCGTTAATTACAGAAAACTCAATATCAGAGCCACTTTTACGGAGCACCTCTTGATAATATGGCGCAAGGATATTTTTAAATAACACTTTACTTGAAATAAGAACCGTTCCTGAGAATAGCGGATAACCTGCTGAGTCCGTATTATTCGGAATCAAATAACGAAAATCCGAGCCTAACGAAGGAAAAGTCCCCTCTGGCTCTCCGGCACTTGCTTTTGTTTTCACGAACAATACAACCGCCCCCTCGCCATACGAGGCACTTCCCCGTAGATTTGCACCAGGTGCCGGCTGAGTCCGAATGTGGAACTTCTCAGGCGTCAAGGCGTAATCGCCAACGGCATCAAGCATGCCCAGAACGTACGTCCTCTTTTCGTCGGGCGCATCTAGGTAGAGCTTCTTGAACTCGGTGCCGATTCTTTCCTGCTCTTCAGGGGTGTCCGCAAAGTTGACCTTGAAATCGACGCCGTCCCCCAGGTCGAGGAAAACTTCCCCTTGATCATTGATCACTCCGGTACTGCCCTGCAGATCAATACCCATGGTCAATACATAGTTACAACCGGGCACGGCAGTGCTCATCTTGTCGATATGCCCCGGCACTCCAGTGGCCCTAATCTCAGTCGTATAGGTGCCCGCCAGAAAAGGCATCGTTAGGTTGGCTCTTGAGTTCTGCAGGTCGGCAGATTCAAAAGACAACAGCGGATTGCCCAGGACCATCCCGGTTATAACGCTGGTGACACCTGTCCCTGATATGCGCTGAGTGATCGGGGGGATAATCTGCTCCGCCCCTACTTTGGATACATACTGCTGTTCCATCAGCATATTGATCTTGGCTTGATCGTAAGAAACCAGTGCGTCCCAACCCAAGGTTTTCGATTTCCCATCCATCCAGACCAGGAGCTCGTCCAGTGAGTAGCCTGTCATGTCCCATCTCCTTGCAAATAAAAAACACCTGATTCGCGCATCAATTCTGAATGGAGTTAGCGATCCGGGCGGTGAGGAACACGCTAGCATTGTGCTCAATATCACCTAGATCAAAATGCGATTACTGATCAGGTTTCAAGTCATTTTCAGATCAAATTCTTAAAAAACCATGTAAATACATACCTTTAGCCGTTCGTCTGAATGCTATGCCACAGATATGCATGACCAAAATATGTAACTACCTTCATATGCGGAATGCTCTCTGCATCGGTAGATAATGTTGAGAGAGCAAATACCTTCACTGAATAAGGAGCGGCTAGATGGATCTGGTGCAATGGAAGTGGTGGGCCGAGCTGACCGATCCACACCACCCGAAGTGTAGAGACGCTCGCCTGACTAATCGTCTATGGGCAATGCCGTGCTGGCTCAGGGGTGATGCTGGTTCGACGAGCGCAAATCGGCAAGGAACGATGCGCTCTACAAGACCGCTCGGGGGTCGAAAGAAGCGCCCCTCCCCCCCCCCCAAAAAAAAACGTACTCAAGGAGCCAAGCATTAGGTGAAGGCGCGTACTTGTGCGTCAGCTCAAGCGAGGTGTGCCTTAAACGAGAACTGGCTACTGTCAGGTGTTCGCGGCCGCTGACCACCAAGAAAAGAATATGCTGCTGCTTTTTCACGCACTTTGACCTGAAGCTGCTTTTGAAATCAATAAGATCAAATGCGTGAGCAATATCAGGCCTCTTTGATTGCCATAACTATCGAGCAGGGAATAAACATCATGAACGATAAATTTGAAATTTATGGAATGGCAACTCCTGTCACGATCAATTCATCTATTATCTCCATTCTACAAGAGCAAGGCCAACAGTCAATATTTGATATTATTGCAAAAACTAGAGGGCAGTTTGTTGAAAGCCTTTCGTCTTTCGATGAAAACCAAGTCAAAGAAATTTACGACCTTGCCAAATCCCGTGCTCAGACATTAATGCGCCTCTACCGCGCTCTGCAGTCTCGTAATGAGCCCACCATGCAAAACCTGTCTAAGATGGGAGTTAGTCCAAATCCTGAAGCACTCTCTAACGCCCTTCTTAGTGCACTTAATGGGGCTCCTGACTTCAGCGAGTTATTCCCAAAGCAATCCATTGATGGCTATACGGAAGTCACATCAATTCAATCGCTATTTTCTCCAGGCCGCTATTTGGTCGAGTTGTATAAAATTGCCCAAGGTTTGCACACCCCAACCAGCCCTCTACAGATTGATAATCGCCGACCGGACATTAGAAATCTTATTCTTAACCAGTTGAATATGGATCAAAAAGTTCCGACCCTAATGATCGCTAACGGGGTAATGAAAAGTAGGATTGATAGTTTCAAGTTGAAGAACAACGCCCTATTGGAGGATATGTTTTATCCCATGACACTGCCATACGACGATAATCTGGCACAAATCAGAAGCGTGTTTTCTGCTTTGAAAATATCACTTCAAGCTATTTGGACCAGGCTTGAAGATACCCAATGGACACTGTTTCAACCGACACGTTATCAAGCTCCAGCCCCGGAATTGGATGATACGACCCCCTCCCCATATTCACGCGAACAACTGGAACTCACACCTAACGCCTACAAGCTACTGGTTTCGGAGCCGGCCGGTTTCGGAACCGTCAAAGAGCATTACAACTTGGCGCCCGATGAAGACCTCTTAACCCTAAAAGCCATCCCATTATTCACTGATAGGACTCAATTGACGTTTAACCAGCTTATTGATATGACAGCGCAGCTTGATTATCAAGCTACAACACCAGAGTTGTTGAATGCAAGTCAATATTATGCATATGCGGCATCCACTCCTGTGGCTGTCAGTGAGTATGGCCAAACATATTTGGCCAACACAAGTGCCAGTCCGACACCAATGCTGGTGACTCCAATATCTGACGCTGACTATCTATATGAGTTGAACTTTATTGAATCCACAGTGGTATCGCTGGCTGATCGCGCCGAACGCCTGCTTCGACTGCAACGTAAAACCAGGCTCGAATATCCATTACTGGACTGGCTAATCAAGAACATCAATGTGGCAATCGGGAGAACCAGCAGCATGGGCGGCTGGAAGCTGGACAAGCCGGTCTTGGATGCCATTGCCGAATTCAGCCGACTTTCCACTAAATACGCACTTTCCGCGGATGGTTTCTCATGCCTCATCGGGTCGATGAATATTTATGCAACAAAATACAGCACAAGCATGTTCGAGACTCTGTTCACCTCTCCAGTTACAGGGGCGACACCCTCGCTCACAGCCACAATAGACTTCGAACCGATAGCCAATGATCCAAATGCAACATTGATCTGTGGTGGGCTTGGTGTATCGGCCAGCGACCTGTACATGATGGCGCAAATTGCATTTGGTACAAATGCTATCAACAGTATCACCATGGATGCATCTAAATACGCACAGCTATATCGACTAGCCATGATTCCAAACATGCTAGGCATGAGCTTGCAAGAGGTCCGTACACTCTGGAAAATATTAGCCCCTGAACGGAGCCTGGAGAACGTTGTTGCCGGCCCCCCTACCCTAGAAACTCTTGATATAATAAAACAAACTGAAACCGTTCTTGCCTGGATGGATATTCAACATTTAGATGCCAACATGCTTGCTGCAATGACCACCAGCCAGTACAGCACCGAAGCGACCCCTGAAATATTCAATTTTATAAATAACATATACGTCACCTTGAGCAGCGACCCAACAGCCATAAGTTATCAAGCAACTGAACCATTGAGTTCATCCATGAGGGAAAGTCTATATCGAATTATTGCCGGTACGTTCCAAGTCAAAGCCAATATAATGGGTGAGTTGATCACTTGGCTAGACCTTCACTTTCAAAACACAACCACTGTTCCGCTCCCGTACGGACTTAATGACTTCTGGGCCGAAATCGAGAACTTTTTCTCCGCGCCTGAGCCTAGCGTTGAACGCCTGAGCTCCCACCCCGACTTAGTCCGCTATAGTAACGCCCTTGGGCAGTTCATATTAGTTTCTCAGTGGGCAGGACTAAATCAACAGGACTTGATACTGGTTGTTAATACTCCCCATCGGTTCCTAGACAATGAAACCATTGCACCTCCGCCTTCACTACCGGTACTGCTGATGCTCTCGCGTTTGAAAGAATGGCAACAACAGGTAGTCACTAGTGAAGCAGAAGCCCTAAACTATTTTAACTCGGCCAATCAGTCATCTCAAAACGACAAGAATGCTCTTGCCCTGCTCGCCTATATCCAAGGGTGGGTGCTGGAGACCACTGAGGAAATGAATACATGCCTGGTCACAATGGGGATTTACACTGAATTCCCCAAAACATTTCAACAGTTGAATCGTCTGGTTATGTGGATGCAAGCCAGCCAGGACCTTAGGGTTGGCAGCACCTGCATTAACGATCTGTATACGATGTCACTCAACAATACTTCGTCGGAGGCATCGCCCCTGATCGGATCTGTAGCCCAGAGCATGATGGCCAGTATTCAGAACTACACGGACAAAGACGCTATTCAACAAGTCATGGAGGAACGTCGCGACGCGTACGCTGGGCAATATCTTGCCTACTATATACCCGACATACCGGCTGATGGAGAAACTGAAGGCGTCCCGCTGAACGAAGAAATAAAGACGCTAGATGACTTATCAGAGTACCTGCTAATTGATGTTAAGGTCTCTTCAGATGTCAACACCACCCCCATTGCCGAAGCTATCTCTAGTCTACAGTTATATATCAATCGTTGCCTGGGAGGTTATGAGCCGGGAGTAGATAATGCCTCAGGTTCAACAATGGTTGAGGAGTCCAGACCCGGCGGATTTCTCTATGACTGGAGCGCTTACAATCAGATATATTCGACTTGGGCAGGTAAAGAGCGTTTGCAATACTACCCTTCTATCTACATTTCACCAGCCCTGCGTTACACAAAAACATCACTTTTCATTGCTCTTGAACAATGCATCAACCAGGGAAAAATCTCTACCAATAGAGTCAAAGAAGCCTTTACAGAATACCTGACTGGCTTCGAATTGCTCGCTAATCTCACCACAGTCAGTGGCTATCAGGCTGGTTTTACAGCGACCGCCACCAGCACTGACATGGTCTATTTTATTGGGCGAACTAAAGATGAACCTTACCAATATTATTACAGGCGTTGCAACATGGCAGTGCGTAGCGATCCAGATCCTTCCAACAATGGGACGACTTATTTGACTGCCGGATCGTGGTCGGAATGGATTAAAGTTTCCGCCGCAATTGAGGATAACCCGAACAACCATCTTTCGTCGTTTTGGTGTCACTCAAGGCTATACGTCTGCTGGCTTGAGGCCAAGGAGAAAGACAACACTATCGAATACTCAGTCAACGTTTACTACCACAACAGTGACGGACAATGGTCATCATTCCGTAGCGTGCCCGTCCCTTCCTACATAGAACGCCCGCAGCGGGTATTCGGGGCCTATGACAGTAGCAACAATAGCTATGTTCTTTTTATCGAGGCGTTCCGCGGTAACGACCAGATACTATTCGCTTACATCGCTGATCGTTCTTGGGAAATTGTTGGCAACCAATGGTCTCCCGCCGGATCCATATACCGAGATACCGACTATGATTTTGATAGCACCTTGGTTCACGCAGGAGATCAATTCTATGTCGGTGCCGATCTCTGTACCGTATTTGCTGTAACCTCCAACAACATCCAAATTTCCAGCACCCTTTCCACCCTGACCTACTCCGCATTCAATGAGGCTGACGAATGCGTTAAAGGTCCATTAGCGGCCTCAAAGAATGGCACAATATTTACTATCCCTTACGAATCCAATGTTGCCTACATTACAATACAGAACTCCAACCCAGGCAACTTAAAACTCTATGTAAAAAGTTATATACATCAAGACTTTGCAGCCAACTATTTTAGCGAGAGCAGTTTCTCGTTCGACATTAACTTCTTTAAGTTCAAGTCCACCCCTCTCTCAAGGATCAGTACAAGCTCAGGCCCATTCTTCTATGAAATTTTGCAAAAGAAAGATATAAGCGCACTACTAAGCTATAGCACCCAAACAGTGCCTATCGAGCCATCTCCTTGGGGTTATTTCCCTATTGACTTCAACAGCGCTTATGGTCCGTACTTCTGGGAAATATTCTTTTACATTGCATTCCAAATAGCGGACCGCTACCTCATAGAACAAAACCATGAAAACTCAGCCATTTGGTATCAATATATTTTCAGTTATACCGGCTATCGCGATGCTAATGGGGAGCAGGAAAAGATTGATGACAATGTACGCTACTGGAATGTTGTTCCCTTGCAGGAAGATTTGAGTTGGAACTACTCCGCTGCTATGAGCGTGGACCCTGACGTGATTGCCATGAACGATCCGATGCACTTCAAAATGGCGATCTTTCTCAAGGTTGTTAATTTACTGATCAGTACTGGCGACAATTATTATCGTCAACTGGAGCGAGATACGCTGGCCAAGGCCAAGATGTATTACATTGAAGCCTCTCAACTGCTTGGTCCACGTCCCGAATTTGATATAAACAATAGCTGGCCAGATCCAAGTGTAGCCACCGAAGCCAAGAGTATAGCCGTTATAAATTCAGACAATCCTGAGCCTGCATCCCCTACCTATCTAACCGAAGCTTTTCGGTTCTATCTGACCTCGCAAAACGGGAACTTCCTCCCGCCTTACAATGAGGACCTTCTAGAGTACTGGGACAAGGTCGAGCTGCGTCTTTACAACCTACGCCATAATCTGAGCATTACCGGACAGCCGCTGTCGTTGCCAGTATATGCTACTCCTGTACCTCCTGAGGAATTGCAACGCAGACATGGCGTGGGCGATGGTTCAGGAGGAAGCTCGGTTCAGAACAAACCTTTTAACAGTCAGTTCAGATTTGTTGTGCTGCTGGAAAAAGCCCGAACTGCCGTCAACAGCGTTATTCAGTTCGGCACAGAGCTGCTCAGTACTTTAGAGAAAAGCGATAATGAAAAAATGACATTGATGTTGCAGAGACAGCAGCAACAAGTTCTTACCCAGACACAAGGGATTCTTGACAGCTCGCTGGACTTTCAAAATGACACACTCATCGCTCTTCAGAAAGCCTTGGAAGGTGCTAAGGATCGCTTTACTCACTATGACGCGCTCTATAGAGAGAATATCTCACCGGCAGAGTCAGATGCCATGAACATGCTGGCGGCTGCCGGCTCTATTCAGGCGATGAGCCTTACAAGCTGGACAGTGTCCGCAGCACTTGACTCAGCACCCAATATCTACGGCATGGCTACAGGCGGAGCTCAACGTGGTGCTATTGCTCGAGCGGTTGGCTTTGGATTCCAGACGGAAGCCCAGGTGCTTCAGAATAGCTCTTCGCGCATCAACTTCAGTGAGCAATACCGTCGGCGCCGAGAAGAGTGGTTTATTCAGAAGAAAAATGCTGAAAGCGAAATTGCTCAACTCGACGCTCAGATTCAGGCCCAAACCCAGCAGATCACAATGGCTGAAAAGCAGCTTGCATTGAACGAACTGGAGCAGAAAAACCAACAGGACATCTACAGCCTACAAATCACTCGTTTTACTGGCGAATCATTATATAACTGGATGGTCGGCAGGCTTTCAGCACTCTATTACCAGCTGTATGACGTGACATTACCTCTCTGCTTAACAGCAAAGGCGGCCTTGAGCCGGGAGATTGGCGCAGATAAAACTGATTATCTGTTCATTACGCCCATGTGGAACGATCTGTATCAAGGTCTGTTAGCTGGAGAAGGCTTGCTTCTTGAACTCACCAGGATGGAGAGAGCCTACCTCCAGTATGATAAGCGCGGGTTGGAAATCCAGAAAACCGTTTCCCTCGACACACTCATCATCAACGAATCATTATCAGCCGCTACATTTTCTAGCGCCGTAGCCGAAGCGATCCAAACAGAAATATCTAAACGTTATGGCAGCGTTACCATATCTTATGATGACGTTGCAGACACGCTCATAATCAAACTTGATATCACCCCGCTTGCTCTTGATACCATCTATAACAACAGCCCCCTGACTTCAATAGGGCGTTTCAAAACAATCAGCGTTACCTTACCGACATTGCTAGGCCCCTATCAGGACGTAGAAGCAACATTGCAGCTCAATGACACACTGATTGCCTTATCACGAGGCCTAGATGATTCAGGCATGTTTGTGCTCGACTATAACGATCCTAAGTACTTCCCTTTTGAGGGGGATCCTATCGACAAGGGAGAGCTGATTCTGAGCTTTTATAAAGCCACTGGCCAACAGGCTGCTTTGGTGAATAGTTTGGTCGATGTCATCTATCAACTACGTTATACCTTAAAGCCAAGATAATAGTGTCAGGCCCAGCCAGTACAAACAAGGAGTTGATATGAACACGACGAATATATCAGAAGCTGCACCGGTACTTCCTCCCTCCCTCCCCAAGGGGGGTGGGTCTATTCAAGGGATGGGAGAAGCTGTCGGCAGTGTCGGCATGACAGGCCAAACCACATTGACCATTCCCTTGCCGATTTCTAAAGGTCGCGGTTATTCACCCGGTTTGTCGCTTGTCTACAACAACGGCCAAGGCAACGGTTGCTTTGCCATTGGCTGGGCGGTCCCCGGGCTGACCATACAACGCCGTACCAGTAAAGGAGTACCCCGTTATCTGGCCGATGATGAGTTTCTGGCACCGAACGGTGAAGTAATGACTCCCGAGCTGGACGGCTCAGGCCAAGTCCTTACTACACAAATATCCGAATATGCCGAGGTTGCGTTAGGTCGAACCTATACCGTCACGCGCTATTTTCCGTGTGTCATGGATGGCTTTGATCGTATTGAACGCTGGCAATCCACTGACGAGGACTTCTGGCTGGTTCATACAGTCGATGGACAGCTGCACTGCTTAGGTAAGCAGGCATTATCGAGAATTGCCGATCCTAATAACCCAATGACTAAAATTGGCGTGTGGCTGCTGGAAGAGTCTTGTTCACCCAATGGGGAACATATCTGCTACATCTACAAAGCTGAGGACACCACCAACGTCGATATGGAAGGGCAGGAGGTCAATCGAACCCAGACTGCCAACCGTTACTTAACACATGTGCAATATGGTAACTCACGCGCTTATACCCCACTGTACGCATGGGGCGATGTTCCGGCCATTGATCAGCCGCAGTGGCTTTTCACGCTAGTGTTCGACTATGGCGAACGAACGCTCGCCCCATTAGACAAGCCATCCTGGCTCCCCATAGAACCATGGCCCTGTCGGAAGGATTCATTTTCCGACTATGCACTAGGATTCGAAGTACGCACACACAGATTATGCCATCAGGTTTTGATGTTTCATCATTTCCCCGTGGAGCTGGGTGAACCAAACACTTTGGTGAGTCGGCTGCTTTTGCAGTACGAACAATCGCCTAGGCTCAGCCACTTGCTTACAGCCCAAAACCTCGCTTACGAAACCAACGGGGCCGTACAGTCTATTCCTCCGCTTGAGCTGGCTTACACTCCATTCAATCAAGACTTTTCCTCCAGTGAGTACCAAGCCCTACCCGCGTTTGCTGGCTGGAATAATGGGGTTCAATACCAGATCGTCGATCTTTATGGGGAGGGAGTACCTGGCATTTTGTACCAGGTTCTCGGTGACTGGCGCTATCAGTCCCCACAGCGAGGAACCGGTAGCCCTGATGCCATTACCTACAGTACCTGGCAATCCTTGCCTGTAGTCCCCTCATTGACCCCAGCCTATCGCATGCTAATGGACTTCACTGGTAATGGGCGCCTGGACTGGATAGTCACCCAACCGGGACTCTGCGGATATTTCACGCTGAATCCGGACGGTAGGTGGTCCCGATTTATCCCTTTTCCGACCTTTCCCGCCGAATTCCTGCAGCCCTCCGCGCAGTTGGCGGACTTGGTGGGCGGAGGGCTGTCCGATCTGGCGCTTATCGGTCCTAAAAGTGTGCGCCTGTATACAAACCGTAGATCCGATGGCTTTAGTCCCCCGGTCAATGTCGCCCACATGAGTGATAACGAATTACCGGTATTCGGTCACGATCCCGCAGCACTCGTGGCATTCAGCGATGTACTGGGTTCCGGGCAGTCTCATTTAGTTTACATCAGGTATAACAGCTTGGAGTGTTGGCCCAATTTAGGTCGCGGGCATTTTGGCCTTCCCCTCATGCTGGCATCGCTGAACTTTGACCAGGCGAGCTTCGATCCCTCACGGGTATTTCTTGCGGATATTGATGGCTCCGGCGCTGCCGATTTGATTTATGCCGAGTCCGATCGTTTTCTGATATTCATGAACAAATCAGGAAATGGTTTCGACACAACTCCACTCGTATTACCAATGCCACCAGGTATTAGCTACGACAGACTCGACCAGGTCAGTTTTGTCGATATGGATGGGACCGGCACCACCAACCTTGTGTTGAGCATCTCCCATATGACTCCCTCACATTGGTGCTACACGTTTTCACGCACCAAACCTTATCTGCTGGAGCGAATCGATAATAATCTGGGGGCATCCACAACCCTGACTTACCGGAGCTCGGCGCAAGAGTGGCTGGATGAAAAGCAAGCGAACCCCGGCACTGTCTGTCATCTGCCGTTTGCCATGCCACTGCTTTCGGGTGTGCTCAGCCTGGACGAGATCAGCGGGAATACGTTGACTCAACAGTACCTCTATAGAAACGGTGTTTATGCAGGAGTCGATCGTGAGTTTCGCGGCTTTGGATTCGTCCAGCAACTCGACACGAGCAATACTGCAGCTTCGACCGCCCAGGATATAGAGAACACGGCACCTGCGTTGACGAAAACGTGGTACCACACTGGTCAGGAAAATACTGAATTCAACCTGGTTGCTCCCCCCTACGATGACCCTGCCATATTCACTCTGAGGGCATCGCGCTTCACTGTTTTCAATCCCGTGACCGGTTGGGACGATCCACTTGGCCCCGTAGATGATAAGACTCGCTATCAACTGTTCCGGGCATTAAAAGGTAGTGTATTGCGCACGGAGGTCTATGGCGCTGATAACAGCCCTGAGGATCAGGTACCGTATAGCGTTCAAACCAACCAGTACCAAGTCCGTCTGGTGCAACCCGCTTCTGCCGCTCATCCTTATTGCGCCACCATCACGCTGGCTCTGGAACAGTTGACGACCACCTATGAGCGTATCGAAGCAGACCCACAGGTCCATCAGACCGTTCTCCTGCAGACGGACCAGTATGGTAATCCGCTCTGGAATGTGGAGATTCACTATGCCCGTCGCCCTAGGCCAACGAGCAACCCCTACCCTGACACTGTTCCCGATATTCAGTGGCAAAGCAGCTACGATCCAAGCCAGCAAGCGTTACGATTGATCGAAACACGTCAAACGATCTACAACTTGGACAACCCACAAGTCTGGCACCTGGCAATTCCCTATCAGGAACGGCAAAACGTCATTACCAATCCCGGTGGCTACACGGGTTACCCCGCCACCGCTCAAGGGCTTGATTATGAAGAACTACGCCGCCCTGACGGCGTGCTTGGGATCAGTCAAGTACGGGACTTTGCCGGTCAAAACATCACTTACTACTTCAATTCGGCTGGCACGCTACCACTGACTGGCGGAACACCACCACCGCCATTGGTTTTGGTTCATCACATCGAGACAGCAGAGCTGGATGACGAAGCATTGCTCGCTTATCAGGGCGTTCCTACCCTCGACCTCAATACGACCCTGAGCAATGCTGGCTATAGGCAACAGCCGATAGTGTTATCTGAACCAGGCACACCACCTGCCACAATCTGGGTCATACCTCACGCCTATACAACTTATGTAGATACGGCGGGTGACTGGTTACCATTTTGCCTTCCTCGAACACAGCAAAGCACTTTGATCGTCGGCCCTCAACGGCTGACTTATGATGCTCACAGTTGCGTGGTGACTGCGGTGACCGACGCCTTGGATAACCAAACCTCAGCCTTGTATGACTACCGCTTTTTGACGCCTTGGCAAATCACTGACCCCAACCAGAATCAACAGCAAGTGCTGTTCGATGCATTAGGCCGAGTGGTCGCCAACTCTTTCTTTGGTACGCAACTTGCATCCGATGATATTACGCCGGTGAATGTCGGATTTGCTCCCGTGGGCGACTTTGATACACAAGCGCTTGCCTTAATGTCTATCGACAAAGCATTAACCGACCCGGCTGGCGCGCTTCAAAACGCGGCGTCGACGACGCTCTATGAACTCTACAGTTGGATGGGCCAGGTTTCCGTTGAGCAATTGTCGGTCTGCGTAGCACCTTCTGAAGCCATAGTTCTCTGGCAGACCCTTCAACAATTGCACGTGATTACAGCTACAGGCCACGTACTGCAGCGGGGTCATTCCTGGGCGTATGGCCCACAGCAACTTAACGGTATTCCGCCTTCGATATATGAACTGTTCCAGTCTGTAACGCGGACTCCCGTGCGCAACGCCGTACTGGTCGCCGATCAGTACCCAGATAGTCCAGAACAGCAAATCCAGATAAGGTTGTCATACAGCGATGGCTTTGGTCGTGAGCTACAGACCAAGCAAAAGACCGAACCTGGCTTGGCTTACGTCGCCGGTCAAGATGGCCAGCTCGTGCTGAATAGCACTGGCCAGCCATTGGTCGAGGATACAACGCCAGCCTATCGCTGGATTGTATCCGGACGCGTGGACTATTCGAATAAAGGTCAGCCGGTGCGTCGCTACCAACCGTACTTCCTCGATCAGCCTCAATACATCAATGACGCCGCGATGCGCGAATGGAGCTATGCCGATACGTACTATTACGATCCGTTGGGGCGAGAATGTGCGGTGGTGACTGCGCTTGGCTACTTGCGCCGGATACGTTTTTATCCTTGGTTCACGATTACTGAAGACGAGAATGACACCCTGGGTGAGGTACTCACATCATGAGCCGTCATTCGGCTGTTCCTCCAAGCGATTCAGCAACTCAACCGGACCTGCCCACCGCCCAACGCTGCCAGGGCACTCCCACCCTGGCAGTGGTCGACAACCGCGGGCTTATGGTGCGTACCGTGCAGTACAACCGCACCGAGATGGAAGGACCGCTGGAGGAACTGATCACCCAGCAGACGTATTCCGTACTAGGCCACCCGAGCAGTAGTATCGACCCTCGATTATTGGCCGAACAGCAGCTTGACGCCTCTGTGCAGCCCAACTTCCGCTACCAGCATTCGCTCTCCGGGCGCCCCCTCAAAACCCACAGCCAGGACGCCGGCGCGCTGCTGGTGGTGTACGACTGCGAAGGTGGACCGGTCTGGCAACGCAACAGTCGGGACCAGCAACAACGCCGTACTTATGATTCCTTGCATCGCCCAACGACTTACTACGAACAGGCCGCCAATGACCCGGAACAGGTCAGCGAGAGATGGTTCTATGGTGAAGAACTGCCTGTCCCGGCCGCCAATTGTCGGGGGCAACTGCTACGCCATTATTCTCCCGCCGGGCTCTCTGTCACCCCGTCCTATAGCGTTATCGGCCAGCTGCTGACCAGCGAGCAGCAGTTCCTGCGCGACGAAGTCCTCAACAGCGACTGGTCGGGTGACGATCCCGCACGCTGGAACGACGACCTGACCGTGCAGATCTACACCAGCCACTGGGGGTTCAATGCCCTGGGCATCCAAGTCCATAGCGCCGACGCCAAGGGCAACCAACAGCGTCAGCGCCTGAATATCGCCGGCCAGTTGGCGGGCAGCGAGTTGCAACTGTTCGGACACACCACGGCGCACGCTGTGCTGCGTACCATCGACTACAGCGCCGCCGGTCAGGTGCTCCACGAGGAAGCCGGTAATGGGGTGGTCACCGATTACGGATATGAACCGCAGACCCAACGCCTGGCGGCCCTGACCACCAGCCGTCCCGAACTGACGGGACGCCCGCGGCTCCTGCAAGCCCTGACCTATCAGTACGACCCGGTGGGTAACCTGCTATCCATCAGCGATGGCGCCGAACCGACCCGCTACAGCCATAACCAGCGGGTCGAGGCAGCCAGTCAGTACAGCTACGACGCACTATACCAGCTGCGTCAGGCCTCCGGCCGCGAGAACGCCAATGCCACCCAGCAGGCCCAGGCCCTGCCCCCGGCCATCGTGCCGTTGTGGCAGGAAACCGGCGAGCTGACCCATTACAGCCGCACTTATACTTATGACCGCGGCAGCAACCTGACCACGATCCGACATGTCGGACTGCATCCCTATACCCAGCAGATGGTAGTGGCCCCCACTTCCAACCGCGCGGTTCAGCAAACCCTCGGGGTAACCCCCGGCGATGTCGATAGCTTTTTCGACGCCTGCGGCAACCTACGTGAGCTAAACGCCGGCCAACCCCTGGCCTGGAACAGTCGTAATCAGTTGCAACGCAGCACCCAGGTGGTGCGCAGTGGCCTCGACGATGACGCCGAACAATACTGGTACGACGGCCAGGGCCAGCGCAGTTGTAAACTCGCCACCACCCGAACCAGTGGCACCACCCACACGGCCCGAGTGTATTACCTGCCCGGCCTGGAACTGCGCCAGACCCGCGTGCAACCACACGTGGGCGAACCGAGCGTGAGCGAAGCGCTGCAGGTGATCAATGCTGGTGCGGCCGGCCGTCAATCGCTGCGGGTGTTGCATTGGGAACAGGGCAAACCGGCTGCGATCGAAAACGACCAGTGTCGCTACAGCCTGGACGATCAAATCGGCTCCTCTCTGATCGAGCTGGACCAGCGGGCCGATATCCTGACCTGGGAAGAATACTTCCCCTTCGGCGGTACGGCGGTGTGGTCGGCGCGCAATGAGACCGAGACCCGGTACAAGTATGTGCGGTATTCGGGTAAGGAGCGTGATGGCACCGGACTCTATTACTACGGTTTCCGCTATTACGCACCGTGGCTGGGGCGCTGGTTGAACCCGGATCCGGCGGGGACGGTGGATGGACTGAATCTGTTTTGCATGGTGGGGAATAATCCCATTACTCGGCAGGATGCTGATGGTCTGGCAGAAGAGGATACAATTCCACTCATGGAACCCGATGCCGATGATCTGACAACAGAGAGTACAATTCCACCCATAGAATCCAGTGCGAGGGAAAGAGTTAAGGCATATTTTATGGGGGTAGTTCGCTTAGTTACAAATGCTATAAGAAGAGTAGTCGCAACCATATCTTCATGGCTCGATCCAGAACCTAAACCCAGCAAAAAGCCAAAACCCCAAAAATCTCCACCTGGACTTTTTTATACATACTTAAAAAACGACTACGTCACATTAAACATTAAAAATATAGAAATTTCCTCCCCCTCAGAAAAAACCCGGCAGGATGCACTTATAGATAAAAAAATGAAAGAAGCTGATTTAAGCGCTGACCAAAAAAAATATATCAAAGAAAAAGTAGTGAATTACAAAATCGAAGATTTCGCAAAAAAAGAGGAAGAAACAATGATGAATATGCACAACTTCAAAACTGATGCAGAAAGAAAAACAAGCGTAACAATAGACATAACAACAAGGCGCTCAAGAAGCAAACTTGCTAACATCATGGATATTAAATACACTAAATCGACACCACTCCAAGAGTACACAAAAGGCAGCCATACAATAATAGGACATTATGAGACCACATACACCATGAAGAAAAAATTTGATCGAAGGGGTCTCAAGCTAGTTGGTCAAAAAACTAAATTTACATCTCCATGCGTCAATTTCAAAAAACATCAGATCCCCAGATAACCTTTTACAGCACCCAGCGTGCTGTTTTAGAAAAACTTACTCGCCAGCCTGTCCTGATTCCTCCAATTAAATAATCAGTCCACTGGTTTGAAAGATGTTGAAATATATACCCTCCCTGCATGAGGCGCGTGATCATGTCCACTATCAACGACGCATCCACCGCCCAACGCTGCCAGGGCACCCCCACCCTGGCAGTGGTCGACAACCGTGGGCTTGTGGTGCGTACCGTGCAATACAACCGCACCGAGGTGGAAGGACCACTGGATGAACTGATCACCCAGCAGACGTATTCCGTGCTAGGCCAGCTGAGCAGCAGCATCGACCCACGATTATTAGCCGAACAGCAACTTGACGCCTCTGTGCAACCCAACTTCCGCTTCCAGCATTCGCTCTCCGGCCGCCCCCTCAAAACCCGCAGCCAGGACGCCGGCGAGCTACTGGTGGTGTACGACTGCGAGGGTGGACCGGTCTGGCAACGCAACAGCCGGGACCAGCAACAACGCCGTACTTATGATTCCTTGCATCGCCCAACGACTTACTACGAACAGGTCGCCAATGACCCGGAACGGGTCAGCGAGCGATGGTTCTATGGTGAAGAACTGCCTGCCCCGGCCGCCAACTGTCGGCGGCAATTACTACGCCACTATTCTCCCGCCGGACTCACGATTACCCCGTCCTACAGCGTTACCGGCCAGTTGCTGACCAGCGAACAGCAGTTTCTGCGCGACGAAGTTCTCAACAGCGACTGGTCGGGCGACGATCCGGCACGTTGGAGCGCCGACCTGACCGCGGAGGTCTACACCAGCCGCTGGGGTTTCAATGCCCTGGGCATCCAAGTCCATAGCGCCGACGCCAAGGGCAACCAACAGCGTCAGCGCCTGAATATCGCCGGCCAGTTGGCGGGCAGCGAGTTGCAACTGTTCGGACACACCACGGCGCACGCTGTGCTGCGTACCATCGACTACAGCGCCGCCGGTCAGGTGCTCCACGAGGAAGCCGGTAATGGGGTGGTCACCGATTACGGATATGAACCGCAGACCCAACGCCTGGCGGCCCTGACCACCAGCCGTCCCGAACTGACGGGACGCCCGCGGCTCCTGCAAGCCCTGACCTATCAGTACGACCCGGTGGGTAACCTGCTATCCATCAGCGATGGCGCCGAACCGACCCGCTACAGCCATAACCAGCGGGTCGAGGCAGCCAGTCAGTACAGCTACGACGCACTGTACCAGCTGCGTCAGGCCTCCGGCCGCGAGAACGCCAATGCCACCCAGCAGGCCCAGGCCCTGCCCCCGGCCATCGTGCCGTTGTGGCAGGAAACCGGCGAGCTGACCCATTACAGCCGCACTTATACCTACGACCGCGGCAGCAACCTGACCACGATCCGACATGTCGGGCTGCATCCCTATACCCAGCAGATGGTGGTGGCCCCCACTTCCAACCGCGCGGTTCAGCAAACCCTCGGGGTAACCCCCAGCGATGTCGATAGCTTTTTCGACGCCTGCGGCAACCTGCGTGAGCTAAACGCCGGCCAACCCCTGGTCTGGAACAGCCGTAATCAGTTGCAACGCAGCACCCAGGTGGTGCGCAGTGACCCCGATGATGACACCGAACAATACTGGTACGACGGCCAGGGCCAGCGCAGCTGTAAACTCGCCACCACCCGAACCAGTGGCACCACTCGCACGGCCCGAGTGTATTACCTACCCGGCCTGGAACTGCGCCAGACCCGCGTCCAGCCACACGTGGGCGAACCGAGCGTGAGCGAAGCGCTGCAGGTGATCAATGCCGGTGCGGCCGGCCGTCAATCGCTGCGGGTGTTGCATTGGGAACAGGGCAAACCGGCTGCGATCGAAAACGACCAGTGTCGCTACAGCCTGGACGATCAAATCGGCTCCTCTCTGATCGAGCTGGACCAGCGGGCCGATATCCTGACCTGGGAAGAATACTTCCCCTTCGGCGGTACTGCGGTGTGGTCGGCACGCAATGAGACGGAAACCCGGTACAAGTTTGTTCGGTATTCGGGTAAGGAGCGTGATGGCACCGGACTCTATTACTACGGTTTCCGCTATTACGCACCGTGGCTGGGGCGCTGGTTGAATCCGGATCCGGCGGGAACCGTGGATGGGCTGAATCTGTTTTGCATGGTGGGGAATAATCCCATTACTTTCTTTGATGTCGCGGGTTTAATGAAAGGGGCTAAAGGGGCTAATCTCGATACTTCATCGGAGGCTAAAAAACAAAGAGCAAAAGAGAGGGGGGGGTTCAAAAATTTTACGCACGCTATCAATAAACGCCTGGATAGACGATCAAAACAACACGTTCCAAGTGGCAACAGCGCAAGTCCGAAGTCTAGGGCAACAGATAGACAGCCGCTCATTAATAATGCACAAGCCAGCGGCGAAGGCTTTCCCCCTGAGACCAAGAGCGTTTCAACGTTCACCGAAGATCAGAAGATAATGATTGAAAAACATCTCGCCAAAAGAGAAGATTATCTGATGCCCCGAGTGAGAGCACGGCTCGATATCAGTGAGTTTAAACTTACTGAAAAGATACAGGTCATGTTTGATTCCCATCGACCAACAGCATGGCAGACATTAGAAAAACTCAACAAACAAGGAGCACTTCCCCCTGATTTTTTTACGATGGAAGGCATGCGCAACTCAGCTGATCAGATAACGAAACGGAGCGCTTTATATATACCCTCTGACGCTACAGATGAGGACCAGGATTTAGTTTACGGTGTTATAGATTTTTACTTTAAAGACTCTTGGCTTGCGGGGGTGGAGTTTGCAAACCGCATGGCACTTGAAGACCCCGCTCTTAGGGAGATTATTTTTAATAATAACTTCAGAGAAACTTTTAATAATAACTTCAGAGAAACAAAACCAAAAACTTGGTGGCAATGGTTGAAAGATAAATTTTCTGACCTTCGGTACGACATTACCTACTTTTTTTATGACAAATATGCAAAATACCGAAAGGTATAGCCCGACACTTTGGCTATAATGAAATGAACGCCCTTTCTAGTTTGCACCAATGTGCAAAAATTAAAGGGCGTTAAACACAACCATTTAATTATGTTCAATGAATACAGGGCTGCCCATCCAGCCCCTACCCACGCAATAAAAGATGATGGTTGCTAAAGACAAGAACAACATACTGAACGAGGTACAGCCATCATGGCCACCATAGCCGATGTCGCCACCGCCCAACGCTGCCAGGGCACTCCCACCCTGGCAGTGGTCGACAACCGCGGGCTTATGGTGCGTACCGTGCAGTACAACCGCACCGAGATGGAAGGACCGCTGGAGGAACTGATCACCCAGCAGACGTATTCCGTACTGGGCCACCCGAGCAGTAGTATCGACCCTCGATTATTGGCCGAACAGCAGCTTGACGCCTCTGTGCAGCCCAACTTCCGCTACCAGCATTCGCTCTCCGGGCGCCCCCTCAAAACCCACAGCCAGGACGCCGGCGCGCTACTGGTGGTGTACGACTGCGAAGGTGGACCGGTCTGGCAACGCAACAGTCGGGACCAGCAACAACGCCGTACTTATGATTCCTTGCATCGCCCAACGACTTACTACGAACAGGCCGCCAATGACCCGGAACAGGTCAGCGAGAGATGGTTCTATGGTGAAGAACTGCCTGTCCCGGCCGCCAATTGTCGGGGGCAACTGCTACGCCATTATTCTCCCGCCGGGCTCTCTGTCACCCCGTCCTATAGCGTTATCGGCCAGCTGCTGACCAGCGAGCAGCAGTTCCTGCGCGACGAAGTCCTCAACAGCGACTGGTCGGGTGACGATCCCGCACGCTGGAACGACGACCTGACCGTGCAGATCTACACCAGCCACTGGGGGTTCAATGCCCTGGGCATCCAAGTCCATAGCGCCGACGCCAAGGGCAACCAACAGCGTCAGCGCCTGAATATCGCCGGCCAGTTGGCGGGCAGCGAGTTGCAACTGTTCGGACACACCACGGCGCACGCTGTGCTGCGTACCATCGACTACAGCGCCGCCGGTCAGGTGCTCCACGAGGAAGCCGGTAATGGGGTGGTCACCGATTACGGATATGAACCGCAGACCCAACGCCTGGCGGCCCTGACCACCAGCCGTCCCGAACTGACGGGACGCCCGCGGCTCCTGCAAGCCCTGACCTATCAGTACGACCCGGTGGGTAACCTGCTATCCATCAGCGATGGCGCCGAACCGACCCGCTACAGCCATAACCAGCGGGTCGAGGCAGCCAGTCAGTACAGCTACGACGCACTGTACCAGCTGTGTCAGGCCTCCGGCCGCGAGAACGCCAATGCCACCCAGCAGGCCCAGGCCCTGCCCCCGGCCATCGTGCCGTTGTGGCAGGAAACCGGCGAGCTGACCCATTACAGCCGCACTTATACCTACGACCGCGGCAGCAACCTGACCACGATCCGACATGTCGGGCTGCATCCCTATACCCAGCAGATGGTGGTGGCCCCCACTTCCAACCGCGCGGTTCAGCAAACCCTCGGGGTAACCCCCAGCGATGTCGATAGCTTTTTCGACGCCTGCGGCAACCTGCGTGAGCTAAACGCCGGCCAACCCCTGGTCTGGAACAGCCGTAATCAGTTGCAACGCAGCACCCAGGTGGTGCGCAGTGACCCCGATGATGACACCGAACAATACTGGTACGACGGCCAGGGCCAGCGCAGCTGTAAACTCGCCACCACCCGAACCAGTGGCACCACCCACACGGCCCGAGTGTATTACCTGCCCGGCCTGGAACTGCGCCAGACCCGCGTGCAACCACACGTGGGCGAACCGAGCGTGAGCGAAGCGCTGCAGGTGATCAATGCTGGTGCGGCCGGCCGTCAATCGCTGCGGGTGTTGCATTGGGAACAGGGCAAACCGGCTGCGATCGAAAACGACCAGTGTCGCTACAGCCTGGACGATCAAATCGGCTCCTCTCTGATCGAGCTGGACCAGCGGGCCGATATCCTGACCTGGGAAGAATACTTCCCCTTCGGCGGTACGGCGGTGTGGTCGGCACGCAATGAGACCGAGACCCGGTACAAGTATGTGCGGTATTCGGGTAAGGAGCGTGATGGCACCGGACTCTATTACTACGGTTTCCGCTATTACGCACCGTGGCTGGGGCGCTGGTTGAACCCGGATCCGGCGGGGACGGTGGATGGACTGAATCTGTTTTGCATGGTGGGGAATAATCCGATTACCAGAAAGGACCCTGCCGGGCTCAAGGGGACACCTTACACACGACTCGATTCAGAAGAAGGACAAAGTCGACAAGGAACCGGGAGATGTACAATGTCAAATATCGTCTCAGGTATTGCCAGCGGCGCAAGACGCATCGCGTCGCGAGTGTTTAAGCAGGACGACTATCAGCGGATACCAACCTATAATAGTGTCTACGGCCCTACTATCGAAGAAATTGAATCCGCTTCAACACCTCCTCGTTCAGGTCAGTTTTTTAAAAAACTGTTTTCTACACTTCATGGATGGAAACAAAGCTCAACTTCGCTTCTACCCAAACGTATAGATAGAAGTGAGGTTGTGGATGATGAGGTACCTGCCGCCTCCTCGCACATATACATTGGCCCATCGATAAACGAAGATCGCAAAACTACCGAAAATTTCAGCGTACAAGCGCGGATGGCTTTAGCCAGCCCTGATGCAAGCGCCCCCATAAGCGCTGAATCCATAGAGCTAAGAGAGTTCTCTCCCATAGAGTTTGAAATATCTGAAAATTATGAGTGGGATGACCGAGGACACAATGACGGCACATGGCTTCAAGACATACAAAAGCTCAATATCGAGGGATTAGTTGGATCCCTTGAAGAAGAACTCCTCGACTGGAGCCCATTACCAACCGCTTCGAGCCAAGGAGAGATCCAAGAGAGGAGGGGCAATTCTGATTCAATCGGTGCGTCAAGCCATATCAAGCAAGCGACTCCAACAACTATCAACTTCAACCCCGCACAAAAAGTCAAAAGTATGCTCGGTAGCTTCTCACGGCTTAGCTATTCTTTAAAACAGCCTAGCTTTTTTTCATCATATGATTATCTACTATTACTATTCATCGCAAAGCGATTAGTTAGACACTAACATGTGAATAGCCGTATGCGGCCGGTGACTACCACAACGACACCGCGGGACAAACTCAATGACTCATTCTCTTGCATAAAATATTTTTCTCTTGGATCACGTTCCATCTTGAGTGCCTGACAATAAAACTGCATAAAGTATGTTCAATGAATGCAGCCCGCTCCCACTCACGCACTAAAAGGTGATAATTGCTGAAGACAAGAACAACACACTGAACGAGGTACAGTCATCATGACCACCATAGCCGACGTCGCCACCGCCCAACGCTGCCGGGGCACCCCGACGCTATCGGTGGTCGATAATTGGGGGCTGTTGGATTTTCGTACAGTGCCTAGGTTTGATTATATTTATATAATTCAACAGTCTAATACTTATGACTATTTTGTATCTGCCCAACGCAACTTACGCGATTAAGTAGGCGTCCACTTTGGTGGCAGTAACTCGGGCAGTTTCATCCCGCGCACGTCCGCAAATTGAGTACAAGATTGCGAGCCAGGCGACCACCCGTTTGCATTCGCGCTGACCAGTCATTTGCATTGAGCCTGACCAACGGTACGCCAGTGAAAAATCCGGCGTCCAGGTCAGAAGGGATGGCTCATTGTTTGGTATCGAGTGGTGTATTACGGTAGTGTAGCGATAGCGAGGATAAGCCCGTCAGGCAGCAGCCGTCTTGGTCGTCGGTTTTTGAATCTGCTGGTGAGTCCTGCGCACTGGATAAAAATCGATACAATGGCAGCTAGCCCCAAGTTTGATGGTAGCCCTTTCAGCGAAAGGGTTCGTACCGCTGCCCAGGCATCCGTATTGCATTGGCTCTGTTCACTGTATTGGCTACATCATTCAGCGTCATGCCATATCGGGTATCACTGGCATACAACCTATCATCGCTGTCGTTTCCCAGTAGCCAGAATTGCTTATCGGTTCGTTCACGAGGACGCTCGATCAGATCACGAGAATCGCTGTGGATTGTCGGTTACTGGTTGTGAATCACATGCACGAAGACAATCCTCGAAATCAGGTGCCGTGCTGGAAAGACTCGTGAAGGTGCGCCATCCAAGGGTAAAACGATGACTTAAAACAGTAAAGATTTGATTTTAGGCCCGACTGACAATTATTTAATCTCAAACAAAGGAACATCAAAAAACACGGGGCACTTCAGACCATCCCGATCGGCCCAACCAGGTCACTGAAAAAATAGCATCGGTGATAACGCCGACAAACCTGAGGCAGCTGCTGAATACCCTTGCGCTCCAGAGCGTGCAATATTTGAAAGCGCACCTCCTATAGCATTTGATCTGCTCAAGGCGCTCCCGGTTAGTGGTGTAAACCAAGTGTTAATATCTTTAGTTGTCTGAGAAGCTTTATGAAAAAAACGAGCAGCAGCAACCGGCCTGCCACTTGTATTTGCAAGAAGTTGAGCCGCTGAAAATCTCCCACCGAACCCACCAAAACAGCTTGTCAGAGTTAGTAAATTACGGCTCTCGCCGATCTCACTCGCTAGAGCGCTCGCCAAACCAGTGCCATTGGTGGTATGAACACCATTATATTTCAGCACAACATTGAAGGGATAGCCATGGATGTTACTAATGCGATTCTGAGTTACCATCACTCCGCCGTACAACGGGCGTGGGGGATTTATTCCCGGACCAGTAATGCCCGGAGCACGAGGATATAGATTAGCGGCTCCTCGAGCCGAACGATGCGCTACAGCACTGGCCCCGCCAAATGCCATACTGCCCAAGCCTAACCCCAATGAAGCCCACCCTAACGCAGCCGATGTATCTGGATCAGACTCCTCCAAAGCGGCCGATGCAATTCCGGTAGCACCAGATGCTAGCCCCAATACAGCCGACGTAACTCCCAATCCTCCCGCATGTAGCGCACCCCCTCCAAGCATCGCCAAACTGCCCCCCAGCGTGAAGACGGACATAAGGATCCCAACAACACCAAGGCCTATGCCAACACCTGCTTGCCAGCTGAGATGCCCGCTAGGATCTACGAAATTGATGGGATCCAGAGAGCAATATTGATAGCGGTTAACCCCTGCAACCCCAAAAGGGCTAAAACTGTCCGGTGAGTAAAACGCACGCATGATTGGATTATACGCGCGATAGCCATTGCCTAATAGATAAGCGCCTGAAATCGCATCGAATAATTGTCCGTTGAATCCAATTGGTACATCAAGTGCTTGTTTTGCAGAATTCGGGGTGCTTGTAGGTTGAACAATTAAGCTTTTCTCAGTTGCGTTGACAGACGCATCATCGCCTGAAGCACTCATTTGTTCCTTACCAGATTTACCGTTAGATTCTTTCATGGTTTTCTCCAATGTGTGTCACCAAAGAAGTTCAGGATAATCTGCTAACACTATCTGCTTCGCTGAGAGCCTCCTCGGAGACTCCCACGAAACTCAGAACAAGATAAATTATCACCATTCTTTTCTTTCGCCATAGTCAGAATAATTATAGTACATTTTATCAAGCTCAACACCCTTGCTATCATATTTGCACACGCAGCGCACACTACCCGATATCTCTACCGCGTAGAGTTCAAGCTGTTCTATCTCAGCGCTCTGAACATATCGGCCGAATCTAATACCATTCACCTCAAGATAAAGCGCTTTGAGATCGCCACTCATTTCTCCTATCAGGTTCTCTTCATCATACATATATGTGTTCACTTCGCCTGTGGGGCTCTCTATTTGGCTGAGTTGGCCAGAAGGTGTGTACATATAGGTATAGCGTTGCTCTCCTGTTCGATTAAACCATACCAACTGATTGGCAGCGTTATACTTCAACATGCTCTGCGAATTGTCAGTCATCACATTCCCGCGACTATCATAGGAAAATCCCTGGATCGCCTCACTACCCGCTCTATACGACACAACCCTATCCTTCAAATAAGTGTATTGCGTGGTCGCTGACGGTTCCACCACTGTGTTGATTCGGTAAAGACCATTAAATGTATACGAGGTGCTAGTGCTCGTTTCCGGAGAAGCACCAGAGGTAGACAGCGAAAGTTGCCCATACGATTGATGATAACTGAAAGTTTGATGAATTATTGCGGTATCCGTTTTTTTAGAAACCTTCTTAGCTAACATCAAATTTGGCATAAATGAATTTTCAATCCGCAATACAAAAACACCATTTATTTTATACTCGCGGTACGCCTCCATAGCGAACTGATCATATCCAAAAGAGATCTCCATCTTAGTGGGCGGTGTCCCCACCTCGGAGTTCGGATTTAAAACAAGCACCACAATCGACCCAACCTGCCCTGCGCCGAACCCAGAACTCATCGGCAGGTACTGCACACTCACTTGTATCTCCATTCCAAATGACTCAATTTCTTTATTTTCTTTTATGGCCTCGTAAATCCTTTTAGTTAGTCGACCTATTGAATCATATCCATTAGAAAGCTTGAGCTTCAGCTGATTTTGCTGGGATTCTAACATTACATCTTTAAAGTTTACAAACTTTGAACTTGAAGAATATCGCATTGTCAGTTCGTAACTCTCCCCTTTTTTGGCAGTGGTGGTACCCATACTAAGCTGAGAGCCGAAAGCATTGTATGTATATTTACACACACACTGAGTTCCTTCAGACTCTATGGTTGAACGCGTGATTTGCTTGGTAAGGTTATCATAGTAAAACTTTGAGGTAGCAACAGGTATAGAACTTATCCCCCTGCTTACCGACTCCGTCACCAGCTGTGTGACGGGATCGTACGTATATGCCATTTCTCCGTCATTCTCGTTCGGAGTCGCACCTGGATTAATTCTGACAGTCGAAGGCTGCTGGCTCTGGCTGTTGGAATAAAGATATTTTTCTACCACTTCTACGACACCGCCAGGTGTCTTTTGCTCTTCTAAGCGCCCCAATAGATCATAAGTTCGAGCTGCCAACATGATCTGACTTTGAGCAATGCTACTTTCAATACGGGTTGGAAGGTCCATGACAGGAATATACGAAGAATAGCCATAGGCCGTCACATTGGGTTGGTGTGGCGAGAAGCCAGCGTCTGCTACTTTCTCCTTAACCACCCGGTCCAAGGTGTCATATTCAAAAGAGGTGACTCCGCCACTCGAATTAGTGACCTCAATTAACCGCCCGAACCCATCGTATACGTTTTTCTCCAGAGTTGCTTCGCTTCTAACATCACTACCGGACTCATAAAAAGTAACTCGTGACTGACCGGGGAGTCCGTATTGATTATAGAAAGTCAAATACACAGCACCCTTGGGCTGGCTGTACCGTTTCTGCATACGCAGCACCGGATTTTCAGACAAATACTCTTGAGTGCCATCAGCAAATTCACTCAAAATCAAATTACGCATCTGGTACGTATAACGGGTAGTGCTCTCAACTGTTATATCATCGAAAGAATTCCCATTGACCCCTTTCTCATATAAAGTATCTGTCTCCATGAGCCCTTGTTGATTGTATGTCAGCTTTTGCAATATCTGACTCTCCAGCTCCCCCACAAGCTCTACGTAAGTCAACTGACCATTACGATTATAATAGTAATTAAATACTTGATTGTTTGCTGTCGTCAATTTGCAGCGATTTTCCTGGCATATAGGGGGACTAAACTTGTACCAGTACTGAAACTCGTACCTCTCTACCTCTACGGCGGGGGTATCGAAGAAACTCGTCTTTTTCGTCAAAAAACCTTGGTCATTGTACTCATATTTTGTTGTGTCTCCTGCAGCGGATACTTCTGTATACACTTTTCCTGATGCCAGACTAAATGAAGAAGAACCACGGAGTTGAATGACTCTATTGCTATCACCTTCACTATTCTTCCATGCCGTATATTCCGTCGAGACTTTTACCTTGCGCTCATCAAACCCCCAGGAATATATTTCCAGACAAGTACAGCCCGCAGACGTGCTAGCAATATTATATTTTACCCCGACAAATATCTTATTCTCTGTCGTAGTGATTTCAGATTTCAACTTATAGAAGATATCTCCAGTATTAACCCCATTAACAATACTAACAGACGGCAGTATCATATAAGGTGTCACTACCCTCCCCGTATTGGGATCGTTGTATGAATAACCGTCTACCCTTGAATATTTGAATGTGGAAACTTTATTTTCGGGCTTTATCTCCGCATTGGGATTTGGCGAGGTTACTGTTTCTTTTAAATAGCCTTGAAAGTAGCCTTTTGGGTCAGGCGGACATCCCTCTTCCACGGTAGAGTTTTCAGGGTAGTACTTGTTTTCTATCTTTATTCCGGATGCCTGCTTCTGGGAAAGCAGATTACCGAAGTCATCGTGCGTGCGCTCTTGAAACTCTTCGCGCGTCGACTCACAACGCCTGAAGGTAGTTTTCAATTTTTTCCAGAACGAATAATTATGAGGCTGCTGTCTTATATCCCCAGCCACCACATGGTATGTATAATCGTCAGTCTGGCTATTAAAGCCATTTGCATCTCGTGTGATCTCCTTGATCAATAGATGGAACCGATTAAACGTCCTTTCAATGGTCATATCACTGTGCTTTTCCGTGACAGTATAGGTATAATCAGTAGTGTGCCGAATGCAGTTATCCACCCCAGAGATAGGAGTCCACCCCTTCGTATAACCGGTAAAGTTATGTTCACTATAATCATATTTAACTTTTATTTGCGGAGTCCCTGCCGACTCATATTCGCCAGCGTCTTTTTCAAGTAACAGCTCTACGACATATATGTCTTGGGTGTCACTATATTTTATCGCCTTGTGGTATACTATCTGCGCCAAACCCGTAGGTTGAATGATTGCGCCAAGATAAGGCTGACCTAAAATATTGCTCCTAAGAAAACGAATGAGCTCTTTGCTGTTTGGCATGGTGACGTTATCGACAAAATATTCCGCAACACTATCACGCATAATTCTTGAGATTGTCACCTTTCTTTCGACTTTCTCCCCAGCAATAAGTTGCGTGACGGTAAGAGTTGTATTGTCGCCCTGAGTAACATAGTTCAACTCTATTGAGTTTTCGTCCTCGTCACTTACCTTTTTTAAGGTATTATTACTATAGTAATAAAAGCTTAATACGTGTCCTGCCGAGGAAATAATTTTCTCCAAATAGCCGTTTTTATCGTAATACTCTACTGTGCCATTCTTATAAGATACCTGATATTTATCATCCCAGATGGGGGTTGGATAGGGCGGCTGCGGGACCCTCTCAATTAACATGTCCTTGGTACGGTGGTACAGCATCCCCAGTTTGTTTTCATCGTTGTTAGTGGGCACGACAATCTCCTCTACTGCACCATTTGCACAGTACATTCGACTCTCGATTGGAGTGAGAACCAAACGTGGGACGTTAAACCCAAAATATGCAGTAGCCGCCGTGCCGGAGACCATATTGCCATAATGATTAGGAGCCCCTACAAACAGAATTAGGTTAAAGCTAGCTGGGCATTGGAGTCCGCGGGAAAGTTGGGCCAATATGACTGATGCTTGAAATGAACCTGTGCGATTGTTAACCGACGACGTTAAACCACTCAGATTATAAGCCTCAGAGAATACTTTTTGTGGTGTTGCGGCGAGCGACTCCGACTCCACAAGGGTATCTATATCCTTGGTCATAAGATTATTCTCCTGAATAATAAGCTAAGCATTCACCGGCTGCGGAGATTTACATTAGCAAAGCAGCCTGCTTAATGACGGATAGGTTCAAATCTTATACTGCTGCTCTGTATTATGCTACTTCCGCCAGTGACTACACATTGAAAATGCCATAAGCCCGTTCAACTTGAAAACTACAGCATGCCGCCATACTTGTTCATGGCACCCTTTGTTTTAATATCAAGTTTCAAGTATCTCATGGTAACACCCTAGAAACTTGAACCGACCGAATTTCTGGACTAGCTTACCAATTCAGAATAATTGGTTCTCCAGATGGCCTAGGGAAAAGTGAGTTCACTGGGGTCGAATATTTCTGATACCCGAATGCCCACGTCTTGCCTACACGCCCGCCAGCGAATCGAGCCATTTCTCCATATGCATTCTCGCGAAGTATATTTCGGGCCGGATTCATTAAGCGCCAGAATGGTTTTTCCATATAATTAGCCGCAATATGCGAAACGCTTACGTTTCCGCCTGAGCGACTTACCGTCATTGCACAGCCTGTAAGTTCATCAGTTGCAAAATACGGCGTAGTATTATTTAACCGCATGCTTTGAACGCTTCCGCTCTTATAAGGCAAGAACTGATAATTAGCCTGCTGCCGCGTAGGTACACCCCCTTCAAGTATTCCTCTTACACGACCACGTGCCAGCATCGTCTCTAAATTGCGTCCTGGGTTGTTCGCCATTCTCAATGCCCTGGTCGTCGCTACGGCTCCACCAATTCCAGTGATCATGCTTCCTATCCCCAACCCCAAGGATGCCCACCCTAATGCCTCAGAGGTAACAGGGTCAGACTCCTCAAGAGCATGCGAAGCAATACCCGTGGCACCGGAAGCCAATCCCAAAACAGAGGTGGTGACTCCCAAACCTACCGCCAGCGCCCCCCCACCAGTCATCGCCGCCGCCCCCGCCACCAGCGAAAGACTTGCGCCCAGGGTATAGACCGATAGCAAAATACCTACAACGCTTAAAGCAACCCCAACCCCCGCTTGCACACTGATATGCCCGCTAGGATCGATGAAATTGATCGGGTTCAGATTGCAATATTGATACCGATTGACACCACCAGCACCGAATGGACTGAAACTGTCCGGGGAATAGAACGTACGCAAGGCAGGGTTGTACAGTCGGTAGCCATTACCTAAGTGATAACAACCGGTGATCGAATCGAATAGACAACCATTAAAACCTAATTGAGGGGTCGATATAGAGAGTTCGCTACCCAACGCACCTGAAAGCTTCATACCGTATATCTCTAACTCGGTCTGTGTAATATCAGTCGTGAAACGCCGCTTGTGGGAGGCAATGTTCATCGTTTCAGCGGGATGACTGCATAGCCGTATAGTCGCATCGAGCCATAAGCAAGAGTCACCCAGACGATTGCGCAGCTATCCTCTACAAGCTCCGGAGCGGTATAGAGTCCGTCTTTTACAATGCCGCCACCCGACAACACTTCCCACTGGTAAGCTGATGAATTAGCTTCATCGTTTAGGACATTCAACTGAATCTGCGCCGATGGACCGCGTACCTCAATCGAGACCGGGATTATTTCAAGGCCCAACATCGTGCCGGATTTCAGCGTCAGGACCGTCGAGCGACCGATATCGCCTTGCTCAGCATCCCGCGCTTCAATGACGCTCACCTGAGCGGGAGCGCTCGTTGCAGGAGGCGCTGTAAATGTGGTGCTCAAGCCTGTAGATGTGGTCAATGTGCCGCCACCACTGACGATTCGCCACTCGACGCTGGCGCCTTGCGTCGCGGCGCTCAGTTCTACTCCCCCTACCACTGGATCATAAAGCTTGAACGCCGGGTTCACGGTAATGGCATGATTGACGACTACCGCCACGGCGCTGGCTTGTTTCAAACCGGTCCCCGTCCCAATGGTCGCCGTGATGATATCCTGATGCGCCGAAGCTCCTGCTACGGCGGAGGGCGCACGGTAGAGCCCATTGGCGTCAATCGATCCAGGTAATCCGTCGGTAACCGCCCGGACACTCCAGGTCACTGGCTCGCTCGTATAAACAGGGGGGTCGACACGAAACTGCTGAGTCTGCTCCGCTACTACCACCGGTTGCAGCGGGGTTATTCTAAAACTGCTCCGCTCAGAGGCCAATTGACCAAAGCAGGCCAAGTCGCCGGGAAGATTGGCGCTGGTCAGCTGTAAGGTATTTTTTTCAGGAAAAAGCAAATTAGCCAAAGTAAACAGATCTATTTGCGGCACGGTAGCACTGCAGATATGATGCGTAGAATTCTTGGTTATCTCTGTAAGCTGATTAGCTATAATAATATCCGTTTCATCATTCAAATTCATCCATCCGGTATTGCTTACCAATACCTTCTCGCGGCTTAAATCTGAATTTTGTACAAAGAAAACCATGTTCTCAGCACCAACTTCCGCATGAGAAACCCCTTCACTATCAAATGAGACATGTATATATTTCTGGTCATTCGAGTTTGCCCCCTCCTTAGGACCGAAACGCTGCGTATACACGTACCTGGTACCTGGCTGATCGGATTCGTTTGCCCATTTAACTTTCAACATCCCGTTGGTAGAGCCTATATCCAAGCCCTTGCATGGAAGAGTTACAGGCACTCGCTCCTCAATATACCTGGTATGACCAGACCAGAACTGACTTATATAACCTACATTGTCAGGCCCAAGCCACGAATATTGATGAAAAAAGGGCTCACCACTTTGGTAAGCCCCTTCCCTTACTTCAAGTTTGCATGCAAGATCATTAGTTCCGCCATTTACAACGATGAACTCGGCATCACTTAGTAGCGAAGAGTAGTAAGGCGCCAAGAGGGATGTAAAGAGCGTTCTGCTGGCAATCAGCACCGTACCAGAGTAGAGAGCCTTACCTGTTTGGTCCGTATTGTTCGGAATCAAATAACGAAAATCCGAGCCTAACGAAGGAAAAGTCCCCTCTGGCTCTCTAATACTTGCTTTTGTTTTCACGAACAACACAACCGCCCCCTCGCCATACGAGGCACTTCCCCGTAAATTTGCACCAGGTGCCGGTTGGGTCCGGATGTAAAACTTCTGAGGCGTCAAGGCGTAATCGCCAACGGCATCAAGCATGCCCAGAATATACTTCCTCTTTTTGTCGGGCGCATCTAGGTAGAGCCGCTTGAACTCGTTGCCGATTCTTTCCTGCTCTTCAGGGGTGTCCACAAAGTTAACCTTGAAATCGACGCCGGTCCCCAGGTCGAGGAAAACTTCCCCTTGGCCATTGATCGCTCCGGTACTGCCCTGCAGATCAATACCCATGGTCAATACATAGTTACAACCGGGCACGACAGTGCTCATCTTGTCGATATGCACCGGCACTCCAGTGGACCTGATCTCGGCCGTATAGGTGCCCGCCAGAAAAGGCATCGTCAGGTTGGCTCTTGAGTTCTGCAGGTCGGCAGATTCAAAAGACAACAGCGGATTGCCCAGGACCATCCCGGTTATAACGCTGGTGACACCTGTCCCTGATATGCGCTGAGTGATCGGGGGGATAATCTGCTCCGCCCCTACTTTGGATACATACTGCTGTTCCATCAGCATATTGATCTTGGCTTGATCGTAAGAAACCAGTGCGTCCCAACCCAAGGTTTTCGATTTCCCATCCATCCAGACCAGGAGCTCGTCCAGTGAGTAGCCTGTCATGTCCCATCTCCTTGCAAATAAAAAACACCTGATTCGCGCATCAATTCTGAATGGAGTTAGCGATCCGGGCGGTGAGGAACACGCTAGCATTGTGCTCAATATCACCTAGATCAAAATGCGATTACTGATCAGGTTTCAATTCCTTTTCAGATCAAATTCTTAAAAAACCATGTAAATACATACCTTTAGCCGTTCGTCTGAATGCTATGCCACAACCATGCACGACCAAAATATGTAACTATCTTCATATGCGGAATGCTCTCTGCATCGGTAGATAATGTTGAGAGAACAAATGCCTTCACTGAACAAGGAGCGGCTAGTGCGATCGCTACCGGATGCAGCCGGTGATTCCTTTGCGCACCATAAAACGTAAGCCCAAGCCTGTCTTGCCCAGACTGTGCGACAAGCACAAGTACTGAAAGCGCAACATCATCGAGCGCATGTTTGGCTGGCTGAAGGAGAACCGCCGCATCGTTACGCGCTTCGACAAGCTGGCGAAAAGTTATGCGGCGATGGTCTCGCTGGCCTGCGCCATGCGGTGTTTACAACATTACTAATGAGATGGTCACCCCCACCCCCTGCGAGGACTACCCTTTCGCAGGGTGTTTTACTTTCGGAGGCCATCATCATGAGCGAATCAGCGCTGATCGGTATCGATCTCGGCAAACACAGTTTGAATCGCCCCGGATTCTCTAGACACCTTGCAAGCTCATTGCGTAACGCTTTTCAAACTCTGCCGGTGACAGCTGATTGTTGAAACCATGACGGCGTTTTGCGTTGTAGAACATCTCGATGTAATCGAACACATCACTACGAGCATCTTGCCGCGAGGTGTAGATTTTTCGCTTGATCCGTTCCCGTTTCAGAAGCTGGAAAAAGCTCTCGGCCACAGCGTTGTCATGACAGTTGCCTCGGCGACTCATGCTGGCAACCAAATTGTTTGCCTTCAAAAAGCTGCGCCAATCGGAGCTGCTGTACTGGCTGCCTTGGTCGGAATGAACCATCACTTCTTGCTTCGGTTTACGCCTCCAAACCGCCATCAACAACGCGTCAATAGCCAAATCACTGGTCATCTGCGACTTCATTGACCAGCCAACGACCTAGCGAGAAAACAGATCCAACACCACAGCCAAATACAGCCAGCCTTCATAAGTGCGAATGTAGGTGATGTCGGTGACCCAAACTTTGTTGGGTTCTACGACATCAAACTGGCGCTTCAGCAAATTGGGTGAGGCGACCGCTGGCTTACCGCCGTACTTTCCAGGGCGGCGTCGATACCCTGTCTGAGAGCGCAGACCTTCAAGACGCATCAGCCTCGCTACACGATGGCGACCACAATCTTCACCGACCTCGCGCAGATCGTCATGGACTTTGCGATAGCCATAAACGCCGCCACTCTCCAGCCATGAATGCTTGATCAAACCCAGCAGTCGCTGGTCGTCTTTGGCGCGTACAGATTGCGGCTCGGACAGCCAGGCGTAATAACCGCTGGGATGGACTTTAAGCGTCAGACAAAGCCGCCGAATCGAATAGTCGCCCGCGCGCTGCTTGATAAAGGCGTACTTCAGCCGCACTCCTTGGCAAAGTACGCGGCGGCCTTTTTTAAGATGTCTCGCTCTTCAGTGACGCGCTTGAGTTCTGCTCGCAGACGACGCAGTTCAGCGTGCTGATCATCGTCTTGCTGTCGTTCTTCTTGAGGTTTGCTGTAGCGCTTTATCCAGGCATATAAGCTATGCGTCGACACGCCAAGACGGACCGCTACATCAGCGACAGGCAGCTTCTTTTCGGTCACTTGATTGACCGCTTGGATTTTGAATTCTTCGGGGTAACGCGGGTTGCTCATGGCACCTCCTGATTGGCCTCAGTTTAAGGCAAAGAGGTGTCTACGAAACCCGGGGCGATTCAAACGCGTGTGCGCCGTACCTACGCGGAGCGGGTCGAGGCATGGAAGGGCAAGTACCAGGGATTGGTTGATAGTCATCGCAAGACGGAACTTGATCTTCAGGTTGCGGAAGCCGAGCGCGAAGAGGCACTTTCCTTGATTATTGAACTGCAGGCCAAGAATGCCACCCTCCTTGAGCAGCTGCAGATGGCCAGGGCCTCGAAGATCATCTCTCTTCCGAGAAAGTAATGGCGAATTCACATTAATGCTGAATTGCTGATTGCCGAAAGTCGAAGCTTGAGTTGCACTACTTCGACTCAGCGTTCCTTGGGCACATGATCGACGTCAACCTGGGCAACATCTTATGCATAAGAACACCGGATCGTTAGATGTGTTTGCTCGCACGAACATCATCAATCAAATCGGCGTTCTTGTTTCTGTGTTTCCCGGGATTCCGTGAAGAACCTTTTTTTGTCTGCTGGAACGCAAAACACCGTACCCTGATACCAGCCAGTTAAGCGTGCCTATCGCTTTTCGTAGGCGTCAGACTTGCACTTTACCCGCCTACCAACCGCAACAGAACCCGGCGGCCTCGGCGATGATCTCTCCCAGGCTCAACACCTTCGCTGCCAGCGGCCTGACAGGCCACGCAGTTTCAGACGTGGATCCTGGCTGAGGGCATTACCTGACTGCGCCTTCGGTGCTGCGGGTAAATCCAGCGCATCGACCATGCCCTTCTGACGTCCGCTCTCCGATGATAGAGCCGACTCCTCCAGCACGCGCTTGGTCAGGTCCTGGCTGTCCGTGGTGCTAAACAGCACGGTCATTTCTGCATCCTTGTTGTAGAGAATCTCCTGCTCGTTTGCTTCGATCGAGATGGCGCTGACATCCAGCCCGGATTTGCCGAACACGGTCGACAGGGTGCCATTTTTGCTAAATTCCTTGGCGGTCTGCGCATTCAAGGACGTCGACAGATAACCTGCGTCCCGGCCTTTCTGGCCCTCTGCAACATCGCTGAAGGCGTCACCGTCATGGGTGCCTCGGAAGGTCTTGACGACGCTCTTGCCAGCGTCCGCCTTATCGAAGGCTGAGCTTAAACCCTTGGTAATTAGCAACTGGCCCTGATCCAACTCCTTGCCGGCCCGCAATTTTTTGTTCAAAGACTTATATTCACCATTGGTGTAGAGCCCGATGGACATCGCTTCCCCGTTGCTGAAGGCTGAGGCTTTACCATCCTTAGGCTCATCCAGGTACTGTTCGGCCTCCAACCCGAAATGTTCGATCAGTGCATCGGCCAGTTTGTCGGCAGGTGGCAAGGTCACGACTTTACCCCTCAACTCCCGACCGATCGCCTGTTGGACCTCGGGCGCAGCCTGCGGTGTGTTGTGACCCAGCAGGTTTCCGATCCACTCTCGCACCGCCGCAAACGGTTGGATGATCTGCGCCAGGATACGTAAGAGCATCTTTCCTTTACTTCTGCCATCGCTATCATTAAATGTAATCGGGTTGTTTCCGACCATGCAAAACAGATTCAGTCCATCCACGGTTCCCGCCGGATCCGGGTTCAACCAGCGTCCCAACCACGGCGCGTAATAGCGGAAACCGTAGTAATAGAGTCCGGTGCCATCACGCTCCTTACCCGAATACCGAACAAACTTGTACCGGGTCTCGGTCTCATTGCGCGCCGACCACACCGCCGTACCGCCGAAGGGGAAGTATTCTTCCCAGGTCAGGATATCGGCCCGCTGGTCCAGCTCGATCAGAGAGGAGCCGATTTGATCGTCCAGGCTGTAGCGACACTGGTCGTTTTCGATCGCAGCCGGTTTGCCCTGTTCCCAATGCAACACCCGCAGCGATTGACGGCCGGCCGCACCGGCATTGATCACCTGCAGCGCTTCGCTCACGCTCGGTTCGCCCACGTGTGGTTGCACGCGGGTCTGGCGCAGTTCCAGGCCGGGCAGGTAATACACTCGGGCCGTGTGGGTGGTGCCACTGGTTCGGGTGGTGGCGAGTTTACAACTGCGCTGGCCCTGGCCGTCGTACCAGTATTGTTCGGCGTCATCGTCGAGGCCACTGCGCACCACCTGGGTGCTGCGTTGCAACTGATTACGACTGTTCCAGGCCAGGGGTTGGCCGGCGTTTAGCTCACGTAGGTTGCCGCAGGCGTCGAAAAAGCTATCGACATCGCCGGGGGTTACCCCGAGGGTTTGCTGAACCGCGCGGTTGGAAGTGGGGGCCACTACCATCTGCTGGGTATAGGGATGCAGTCCGACATGTCGGATCGTGGTCAGGTTGCTGCCGCGGTCATAAGTATAAGTGCGGCTGTAATGGGTCAGCTCGCCGGTTTCCTGCCACAACGGCACGATGGCCGGGGGCAGGGCCTGGGCCTGCTGGGTGGCATTGGCGTTCTCGCGGCCGGAGGCCTGACGCAGCTGGTACAGTGCGTCGTAGCTGTACTGACTGGCTGCCTCGACCCGCTGGTTATGGCTGTAGCGGGTCGGTTCGGCGCCATCGCTGATGGATAGCAGGTTACCCACCGGGTCGTACTGATAGGTCAGGGCTTGCAGGAGCCGCGGGCGTCCCGTCAGTTCGGGACGGCTGGTGGTCAGGGCCGCCAGGCGTTGGGTCTGCGGTTCATACCCGTAATCGGTGACCACCCCATTACCGGCTTCCTCGTGGAGCACCTGACCGGCGGCGCTGTAGTCGATGGTACGCAGCACAGCGTGCGCCGTGGTGTGTCCGAACAGTTGCAACTCGCTGCCCGCCAACTGGCCGGCGATATTCAGGCGCTGACGCTGTTGGTTGCCCTTGGCGTCGGCGCTATGGACTTGGATGCCCAGGGCATTGAACCCCCAGTGGCTGGTGTAGATCTGCACGGTCAGGTCGTCGTTCCAGCGTGCGGGATCGTCACCCGACCAGTCGCTGTTGAGGACTTCGTCGCGCAGGAACTGCTGCTCGCTGGTCAGCAGCTGGCCGATAACGCTATAGGACGGGGTGACAGAGAGCCCGGCGGGAGAATAATGGCGTAGCAGTTGCCCCCGACAATTGGCGGCCGGGACAGGCAGTTCTTCACCATAGAACCATCTCTCGCTGACCTGTTCCGGGTCATTGGCGGCCTGTTCGTAGTAAGTCGTTGGGCGATGCAAGGAATCATAAGTACGGCGTTGTTGCTGGTCCCGACTGTTGCGTTGCCAGACCGGTCCACCTTCGCAGTCGTACACCACCAGTAGCGCGCCGGCGTCCTGGCTGTGGGTTTTGAGGGGGCGCCCGGAGAGCGAATGCTGGTAGCGGAAGTTGGGCTGCACAGAGGCGTCAAGCTGCTGTTCGGCCAATAATCGAGGGTCGATACTACTGCTCGGGTGGCCCAGTACGGAATACGTCTGCTGGGTGATCAGTTCCTCCAGCGGTCCTTCCATCTCGGTGCGGTTGTACTGCACGGTACGCACCATAAGCCCGCGGTTGTCGACCACTGCCAGGGTGGGAGTGCCCTGGCAGCGTTGGGCGGTGGGCAGGTCCGGTTGAGTTGCTGAATCGCTTGGAGGAACAGCCGAATGACGGCTCATGATGTGAGTACCTCACCCAGGGTGTCATTCTCGTCTTCAGTAATCGTGAACCAAGGATAAAAACGTATCCGGCGCAAGTAGCCAAGCGCAGTCACCACCGCACATTCTCGCCCCAACGGATCGTAATAGTACGTATCGGCATAGCTCCATTCGCGCATCGCGGCGTCATTGATGTATTGAGGCTGATCGAGGAAGTACGGTTGGTAGCGACGCACCGGCTGACCTTTATTCGAATAGTCCACGCGTCCGGATACAATCCAGCGATAGGCTGGCGTTGTATCCTCGACCAATGGCTGGCCAGTGCTATTCAGCACGAGCTGGCCATCTTGACCGGCGACGTAAGCCAAGCCAGGTTCGGTCTTTTGCTTGGTCTGTAGCTCACGACCAAAGCCATCGCTGTATGACAACCTTATCTGGATTTGCTGTTCTGGACTATCTGGGTACTGATCGGCGACCAGTACGGCGTTGCGCACGGGAGTCCGCGTTACAGACTGGAACAGTTCATATATCGAAGGCGGAATACCGTTAAGTTGCTGTGGGCCATACGCCCAGGAATGACCCCGCTGCAGTACGTGGCCTGTAGCTGTAATCACGTGCAATTGTTGAAGGGGCCGCCACTTCCATTGCACCAGATCCATCTAGCCGCTCCTTGTTTAGTGAAGGCATTTGTTTTCTCGACATTATCTACCGATGCAGAGAACATTCCGCACATGAAGGTAGTTACATATTTAGGTCATGCATATCTGTGACATAGCATTCAGACGAACGGTTAAAGGTATGTATTTATATGTTTTTTTAAGAGTTTTGATCTGGAAAGAAATTGAAGCCTGATCAATAATCGCATTTTGATCTAGACGATATTGAACGCAATGCTAGGTGTTCAGTCTCGGAGAGTCATGGTGCATCCTTAACAACTGAACAAGAGGATGCATTATGGAAGGACGTCTTCATGGTTCAGCCCGAACAACGCCGAGAATTCGAGCCGAGCTCCAAGGGTCGCAAGAGTCGAATCGTAAGCTTGCAACCCGTTACAGACTGAACGTAAAACCGTAGCCAAATGGCGCTCGCGGTCAACAACCAAGGACTCGCGAATGGGGCCTGCTCGACCGCGCAGCGAAAAGTTGACACCGACTGAAGAAGAGATGGTGGTTGAGTTCCGTCGACGGACAATGCTGCCTTTGGACGACATGCTGGGGCATCTTCATGAGTGCCTTCCCCAGTTGAGCCGCAGCGCCTTGCATCGCTGCCTAGTACGTCACGGAATCAGCCTAATCCCCAAGAACACCAACGCAGCCAAGCGCGGCAAGTTCACCTATGTCGCATTTTTCGATGCCGCAACGAAACGCAACGGCGCAACATTTTTGCGTCAGGCTATTGAAGCATTTCCGTACCGGATCCATACCGTCCTGACTGACAACGGCGTAGCGTTTACCGAGCTGCCAAGGCATCGAGGCGGCGCCACCAATCGCTTTGGGGGACACATCTTTGATCGTGTTTGCTACGAGCACAACATCAAACACTGCCTAACCAAGCCTTATCATCCTTGGACCAACGGCCAAGTCGAACGAATGAATCGAACGATAAAAGAGGCGACGGTCAAGGTGTTCCACTACCCCAATTTTGATGCTCTGAAGGCCCACGTATTGGCTTTCGTGATGGCCTACAACTTCGCTAGGTATTTAAAGGCCTTGCGATGGCGCACGCCCTTCAAGGTGATCTGTGAGGCCTGGACTCAAAATCCAGACCGTTTCACAATTAATCCGCACCATCTCATTCCGGGACCGAACGCCTAGAATTTGGAGTGATTGATGGAGTCTCTGTAAAATTAGAGTGGAGAGCTGTATAACGGCTATCGCAATCTTTCATTCAGACAGTAGCGAGAATGAAGATCCGTTTGAACGGAAACAGGGTATGTCCATCTCCCTCTGGTGAATAGTGCTGATGGACCTGGGCCAGATAATGATCGAGAAACCTTTGCCGCTCCTGCTCGTCTAGTGCCAGCAGCACCGGACGCAGTGCCGAGACTTTGACCCAGTCGAAGATCGGTGACTGGCCTTCAACAACCTGTAAGTGTTCTGTCTCCCAGATATCCAAGTCCTTGGTCAGTGGAGCCAACAAACGATAGTAACAGTCCAGTGACAGCACTGGGCGTTCGGCCATGAATCGGCGCAGCTCCGGTGTACCCAGCGGGCCGCCATCTGGACCGGCCTGTTCCAGAGTGTTGAGCATCAGCTGATACCAGAGTGCATCACGCCAGTTTGGCATATGCGCCGCCAGGCACCCCCCGGGCTTGAGCTGTCTCAGCAAGCGTGGTAGCAACACTTCATGACCGTTGATGAAGTGCAGAACTGCAGCTGCGAACAACAGATCTGCTGGTTGATCAGCCTGCCAATGTTGCAGATCGCACTTGTGCCAAAGCGCCTTGATTGGCAGGTAACTAGCCTCGTTGAGCATTTCCGTCGAGCTGTCCACTCCTGTCAGATCAGCCTGTGGCCAGCGCTTGGCCAATAACTGAGTTGCAATTCCGGTGCCGCAACCCAGGTCATAGATACGTTTTGGATGCTGCAGGCCGATATGGTCCAGCAGCTCTACCACTGGGCGTTCTCTCAGACGGGCAAATTTCAGATAAGCTTGGGGATCCCATTGGGTGCAAGCAATCCCTACCGTTGACGGCTGAGGCTTGATGATCATGAGCTAATCCTTAAGTCAAAGTTGTCTTCCAATGACATTTAGCGTTCTGAGTATCAGTGCCACTCCGCGACGGGTGTCTGTTTCGCGGAGCAGCGACAGTAACCCATAGAGGCTGGGGGGAACCGCCTGCGCAGTGGTTTCGGCCTTGGCCATACGCAACGCATTGCCAAGGCTCCAGGAAACAGCAGTGGCATCCTCGAACAACCCGGCAAGCTTTTCCACCAAGGCAGGATCTAGCAGATCGACAAGGTCGGAAACCAAAGCGAGGGCATCGATGATATTATCCATGCGACCGCCGTCCAACAGCGGTTGCAGCTTACTCAGCAGCGTTTCGAGTCCAACATTGTGATCAGGTAATAAAGCGTTGACGCTGGTACTGATTACCGGTGACTCATTGGGGGCATCCATGAGTTTTCACTCCTCCTTGTACAGGATCAAAGCATTCCGCGAGCCACGGCCCAATACAGGCCGCGGTTGAATCCATTACGCAGCAGACCACCGAGTTTGCTCGGCGGAGTCGGTAGAACATCGTGGGCGTAGTCGTACCACAGTGGCATCCCGGCATTTAGCCCCATCTGCGCTACCGCCTGGACGCGTCCGTCATACATTGTGTTGGGTGCCCCTAGGCGGATTTCAGCAGCGATGTTATTGGCGATCACTGGTGCCTGATTGTGGCAGGCACCTCCAGCCTTACTGATAGGCAGGTCCACCGCGTCGCCAATTACATAGACACCCTCGAGTCCATAGACCTGTAGCGTTTCATGATTGGTCGGCAACCAGCCTTCGTGATTCTCGGCTTGTGATGCACCACTCTCGAGAACCACATCCGCCGCACGAATTGGTGGAGTCGCCATCAGAATATCGAAGGGCTGCTCCTCACCTTCTTCGGAGTAGGCGATGCGCCGGTCTGGGTCAACCCTGCTCAAGGTGAAACTGCGCTGAAAGCGGATGTTTTTCTGCTCGAAAAGGTTTGGAAGTATCTCGCCGGTCGGTCGCTGTAAGAACAGACAGTTGCGCAAGAGCTGGGCAGTGGTGGGATAGGTGTAAATGATTTCAACCTTATCCCGTACACCACGACGACGCAGAAAGTCGTCAAGCATCAAGGTCGTTTCCACCGGGGCGATACCGCATTGATGTGGAACGTTAGGCGTCTTGGGAAAGGATACGGTGATAAATATCCGACCCTTTTCAATGGTGCTCAAACGCTGCGCTAACTGCCGCGCCGCCTGGTATTGATAAAAGTGGTCGCCAGCCTCTTTGAGGCCATCGATGCGCTCGGGAGCTGGAACGCAACCTGTGGCGATGACTAGGAAATCATAACCATGACGTTTGCCGCTACGGGTCTGCACGCGCTGTCCAGAGAAGTCGAAACGAGTGACTTCGTCGACCTGAAAGTCAATTTCCGGGCGCAACAATGAACGTTCCGGGCGCTTCAACTCTTCTTGAAAGAACTGATCGAAGGCCACGTACATGAACGCAGGTTTATAAAAATGATCAGGTGAATTCGATAGTAAGGTAATACGTACCTCACCGCGCAGGATCTCAGGGTAGAGTTTGTTGACCAACTGGTTGGCAAGCATCGTGCCGCCAACACCGCCACCCACAATAATAATCTGCTTGCTCACTCTTCTCACCCTCCTTGGCCTAAGTTTAATCTACTTAATGGAACCTAGCCTAGATTGGAAAGGAGCTAGGAATAATAGGCGATAAAAGCAGTGTCATTGATTGCCATCAGGTGCTCATTATCTTGGTAACATTGTTCAGCCCATTCATTGCAGTACAGGCATCGCGCCTCCTTGACGAGCGCAACGAGATTCGGGGACGCAAGCTCAGCATCTTCAAAACACTGATGGCAACTCGCTCCTATGGCATCTCTTGGGCTCATGTCGAGGCACTTAATCGAATCGACCTTGAGTTCATGAAGGATCACAAGAAGGAAAAGGCTGTAGTTGAAGCGTGGAAGGCTGGACTTGCCCCTACAAAACCGGACACCAACTCCCCGTTAAATTGATGCTGGCGCCAAGCGCCTGAACTCCCTCGGTGAACGGTAATTCAAGGCGCTGTGCGGATGCTGCTCGTTGTAATGCTCGAAGGCAATTGCCAAGTTACGCAACGCCGTTTCTCGATCCGGCTTGGGCATGTGCGCCACGTAGTCACGCTTGATCGTCTTCACGAAGCTCTCGGCCATGCCGTTGCTCTGCGGGCTGCGCACCGGGGTGGTCACCGGCTGCAAGCCGATCTGTCGAGCAAACAGGCGTGTCTGTTCGGCGGTGTACGCCGAGCCGTTGTCGCTTAGCCATTGCACCGGCGTGACGGGCAGTTGATCACCAAAGCGCTTCTCCACGCTTTCCAGCATCAAGTCGCGGATATCATCGCCGCTGTACCCGGTCGGGCTCGCGACCCAGCCGATGGCCTCGCGATCACAGCAGTCCAGGGCGAAGGTCACGCTCAGTTTGGCCCCGTCCTCGCAGCGGAACTCAAAGCCGTCCGAGCACCAACGCGTATCGCTGGTTTTCACCGCAATACGGCCTTCGTGCCGACGCGGCACGCCGGGCTGTTTGAGTCGACGTTCCAACAGCAAGTTGTGATCACGCATGACCCGGTAAACTCGTTTCACGTTGATCGCCGGCAGCGACTGGGTTTCACGGGCGCGACGCAGCAATCCCCAGACACGACGGTAGCCATAGCTGGGAAGCTCGCTGACCTGTTGCTGGATTTCGACCACCAGCGCAGCATCGTCCACAGGCCTACTTCGCCGTACTTTGGGCGATACCGATTGCTTGATTCGAACCGTTAATTGCGAGCGCGCCACACCGAGACATTCGCTGACCAGCTTCACTGGTCGTCCCCCGGCAACAAGGGTGAGTGCGCAATCCATTTTCGCGACCGGGCGATCTCCACGGCCTCTTTGAGGATTTCGGCTTCCATCGTTTTCTTGCCCAGCATCCGTTGCAGTTCACGGATCTGCTTGAGCGCATCGCTCAGCTCGGAGGCAGGCACCACGGCTTCGCCAGCACTGACCGCCGACAGGCTGCCGTCCTGATACAGCTTGCGCCACAAGAACAGCTGATTGGCATTGATGCCGTTGCGCCGAGCGACGACCGACACACTTTGTCCTGGCTCAAGGCTCTCGCGAACCATGGCCAGCTTTTGCTCTGGGCTCCAGCGGCGCCGCCGCTCCTGGCCCAAAAGCTCCCCACTCTTATCGTTGCTGTTAGTCATAAACATAACCGTTTGCCTATCCCTTATCGTAAGGGGGAAACAGTGTCCTGTCTTTCATGGGGCTCGTTCAGCCACTCGGGAGTTCGCGCAACTGGAACCAGTCGTTCATGGAGCGTGGCAGGTAGCTGCCAGCAGTGAACGACCGTAAAGGGTTGTGGATTCAACCGGTCGATGCAACAGATTGGCTAAATCGTTCAGCGGGCGTTTCGTAGTTTAGGGTTTTCCGAGGACGGCTGTTCAGCTGCCTTGCTACTTCATTGAGCGTGGCTTGCGAGTGCTCCGCAAGGTCGGTCCCTTTCGGGAAGTACTGTCTTAACAACCCGTTGGTGTTCTCATTTGATCCCCGTTGCCAGGGACGATGAGGGTCGCAGAAGTAGACTTTGATGTCGGTAGCCACCGTAAAACGTTTATGGTCCGCCATCTCTTTGCCGCGATCCCACGTCAGCGATTGGTAGAGTTCCTCGGGGAGTTCGCGGGCGTTTTCGATCAGGGCGCTGATGACCGTCTCGGTGTCCTTACCGGCCAACTTCACCAGCATTACGTAACGGGTATGACGCTCCACAAGAGTGGCAATTTGGCTGTTCCTGCTACCGCACAGCAGGTCACCCTCCCAGTGACCTGGCACCGCCCGATCCTCAGCCGTGGCCGGGCGTTCGCGGATCGATACCGCGTCTGTGATTCGACCGTGATTTTCTTTCTTCTGCGTGTGATGGCGCGAGCGACGCATGGCTCGTGTTCGCCGTAAATGCTCAAGCAACTCCTTCTTCAGAGCCCCGCGAGCCTGTATGAAGAGGGTGCGATAGATCGTCTCGTGTGACACCTGATAGCTCGTATCGTCCGGGTAGGTGCGCTTCAGCCAGCCGGCAATTTGTTCCGGTGACCACTGCAATTGAAGCTTGTCTGCAACAATTTGCGCCACCGCTCGGTTCTCAACAAGCTTGCAGACCTTGGGTCGATGTGCCCGATCCCAAGCCGCCTGATCAGCCTGATTTGCCCGGTAGCATCCTTGGCCACCGTTGCGTCTGATCTCACGGCTGATGGTCGAGGCTGCTCGCCCTAGCTGCGTTGCTATGGAACGGATCGAGTTACCTGCCACTACTGAACGCGAAATCTCTTCGCGTTCAGCCAACGTCAGCGCCAATCTGGACCTGCGCCGTACAGCGGGTCTGATCCCCCCGGTCTCCGCCAAGATGCGCTGTATCGATGAGTGGTTTCGATCAAATAGTTGGGCGATCTGCTGGAGAGAGTCGCCTTTCCGCCAGTGATCCCACATCAGTTTTTTCTGGCTTTCGGTGTAATAGATCCGAGGTCTCTGCTTCATCTGCAACACTCCTTCTGCTCACACAGAATTTAGTTGTGTTGCGTCGACCGGTTGAATCCACAGTCGAAAGTAGCCGGTGACAGCTTCATCAATTGACCATACTCCAATCAACCTATTGCAGGTTCCAATTGGGGGCACTGTCGTTTGGAGTTGACCCTGCTGATTGAGGAGCAAGGGGCACAGGAAGTGGGCGGAAATGTCCGTGTGCACTGTGGACCATGGGTGAAAACGCCGGTCATATCAAACAAGGCCTGGCTCGATTGAAGAAATTGGACATCGGCTAGGTGCAACACCTTTGCCAAGGCTGCCGGAATCCGACTCCAAAGTGCCTATGGGCGCATCGTTCGAGGGTTCTGACGACGATCAGACGCTTGATGCCAAAAAGAGGCGGAGAGTTGATTCTGGCAAGCGATGAGCAGACATTTTTTTGCGATTTACTCTGATACGCTGCTGAAACACTCGTTTACAGGAGTTGTTCGCATGATTGGCAAGTTAATTTCGACGGGTTTCAGTTTGGCCACCTTGCCCGCCCGCCTGACTTTTCGCAGCGTCCGCGCCTTGGCCATGACGCCTGCCGAAGCTCGCCGCCTGCTGGCGGACATGCGTCAGGCATCGGATCAGGCGGTGCAGGAACTCCAGGGGCTGTTGGCCAACGTCGATGCGGACATGACCCACAAAACGGCGCACCTCAGTGCTGCCGACAAGCGCCTGGCAGCCGAACTGGCCCTGCACGCCGCCGAACAACACCTGAACATGGCCGCGATCAACATTCTGCGGGCCGTCTGGCTGACGCTTCACTCGACGCCGAACTTGCCGCCAAGCGAGCTTGATAAGCGGCTTGAACAGACACGTAACGACTAACAGACCGTCCGGCGGATTGGTCAATCCGAGCGAGAAATAGGAGCCAGGCTTCACTCCGGAAGCACTGAACAAACATCCGATTCGTTGCAGGTGGATTAATCTCGTGGCGCCGCGCTAGCGACGATAGTAGCGGTGATTGTCTTCGTAGCGGTGCCGCATGGCGCGATCGTGGTGGCGCTCCCAATCACGATGGCGCTCCGCTTCTCGGCGGGCCTGCTCCCTACGCCACTGTTCCCGACGCCAGTCGTGCCGGCGCCAATCGTCTCTACGATCGTGCCAACGGCCGTCATGCCAGTATCGGTCGTCATGGGCAAGCAAGGGCCCGGGCTGCTTGCCAGCCATGCTGGCCAAGGTCGGCCAAGGGTTGCCGGCGGTCTGGGCAGGAGCCTGAACGGCGGTGACTTCAGTTGCGAAAACAGGGGTTGAGGTCTTCATCTGTGTTGCTGATGCCGAGCCCAATGCCGCGAACGCGAACAGGCCGAAAAGCAGCATCCGTGGGTCATGGAATTTCATGAGCGAAGACAACCTCTGCTTGACAATCGGACGTGTGGCCATCTGGTAGCGGGAAGCCTGCGAGGTCGCGCTTACCGAGCAAATGAGCCTATCCACATAGACCGATAAATAGAGAAAAGTTCTAGGGAGCTGCGGCTTAAATAACCGATGCCCCCAGTGTCCAGTCTCTTTGAGATTGGGCTATCCAGATGTTCGCTTATGGCCGGAAGCAGACGCTCATTTCAGACCACATTCGATTCAGCGCGGACGCGACTTGACGTTTGTAATGAACGGCGGCGACCTGTTTTCGTGGCAGAGTCCGCTTTATGGAAAGGTTCGCTATCAGCTTCAATGTGTGCGGAATGTGTTCCATACATCTGTGTCTAGCTTCATGGCCGCAAGTACTTCGAAGGCGTACAACTCAAGGTCATTGCTGACTTCGATAAAGGCCACCGTTGTTTGTCGGAGGCGCCCCTGAGCTGAAAGAAAGACTTCCTTGAATTGTTCGTCTTTCATCGCTTGATCACGCTTCATTTCGTGCGGATAGTCTTCTGCAGCCATTTTGTAGACGAGGCTTGCGGTGTTGTGCGACTCGAAATTCAAATGCTGGACGAGCCTTTTTACTACCCCTCTCGAGATACCTACATAGACCGGTTTACCTTGATCGCTGAAGACGTAGCACCCTGGGAAGTCTGTGGCTCTACCCACCTTGGACAGAGCTTCTTTTGATGCGCTCTTGAAGCCAACAAAGGTTGCAGCAGGCATTGGAGTCTCCAGGGCAACCTTCAGCCTTGCAAAATGGCTAGGCAACACCGTTGAGACAAGCTCTTCAAATGTATGAAGACAATTATCAATAGGCATGAGTTTTCCTTTGTGATCCCTCACGAAGCATGGGTTCTAACCTCTATTGTTCGTTTCGGCTAGGGGCGGCTCCCGCCTCATGGGAGACGTTCAAACCAGAGATGACAGATCCGTCTCCGCCGGGTGATTGCCCGTGAATCTAAGCGTCAGATTGTTTTTTGCCAGCCTGGTGGCGGTAGTCATATGCGGTTTTCGTTCGAACTCCTTTTCAATGTTGTCTTTCAGCAGGATACGTTGAGTGTGTTTCTGTGGACAGCGTGAAAGGCAGCTTCTGGCTGTGGATTCAACCGAGCGCCCGTAGTCCCGACAATACTTACCGACCGGCTCACGCCCGCCGCGCCAGCAGCACCACCGAAGCAGCGCCCGACAACAGTACCGCACAGCAGCGGTTGAAGATTTTCTTGCCCCATGGCTCGGCGAACCAGCGGCGCATGTGCGGGCTCATGTAGACGTAGATGCTGATGGCGATCCATTCCAAGGCCGGGAACATATCCTCCAGGTATCCAAAACGTTACGGCGCACCAGGCGACCACTCATCGGCCTCTGCCCCGCTGCCGCGCCTTCCCCATGACCCAAGGCGCCCTGGGGCCACGCTTGAGTCTAATATTTAGCTGGCCGTGTCGGTGCCGATCATGAACTCAAGTCATTCAACCCCTTCTGTGTGAGCAGGAAAAATGCCAACAGATGACCAGCCGCCAAGCGGCGACATACTTTTCGACGACTTTGATTGTGGGTTGCTGCACACCGCGGAAAACGGTCAGATCGAGCGGGTCAACCTCACCTTCTGTCACTGGATCGGTTACAGCCGGGAGGAACTGCTCGGCCGGCAGATCCAGACCCTCATGACCCCAGAGGGGAAAACCTTTTACCAGACTTACTGGGTGCCCCTCATGCGTATCCAGGGGGCGGTCACGGATGTGAAATTCGACCTTGTTCATCACAACGGTCAAGCGACCCCGATGATGCTCAATGCCATCCGGTGTGAACATGCCACCGGTATTTTTCACGAACTGGCCTTGTTCAGGGCCGAAGAGCGCCATCGATACGAGCGCAACCTGCTCAACGCCAGGATGCTCGCCGAAAGGCATCTGGCCAAACACCTCAAGGCCCAACGTGCCCAGGATATTGCCCAGGGCAAACTGCGTATTACCTACGCCGCGGCAGAAGACCGGGCGCTTTTCGCCGAGCAGATGATCGGTATCGTCAGCCACGACCTGCGAAACCCGCTCTCGGCGATCACCATGGCCGCGGACCTGCTGGGCCGCAGGGAGCTCGATGCCAAGCAGAGGCAGATACTCGGCCATATCACTCACTCGGCGCAGAGGGCGCAGCGCCTGGTCGCGGACCTCCTGGACTTCACCTTGACCCAGGTCGGGCGCGGTATCGCCGTCTCCCCCAAACAGCTCGACCTGCACGAACTGGTGGCGGGCTGCCTGGAGGAGTTAAGGCTGGTCTTCCCCGGGCATGAACTGACCCACCTGCGTGTTGGCCCCGGCGAGTTCAGCGCCGACAGCGACCGGCTCTATCAACTGATCGGCAACCTCGTTGCCAATGCAATCGCCTATGGCTCGGCAGCGGGCGGGGTCACAGTCTCTTCGCTTTGCGAGGACCATGGCGTGACCATTGCCGTCCACAACCTTGGCACCCCCATACCGCCAGAGCTGCTCGACAACCTGTTCGAACCGATGATCCGCGGCAGTCATGACAATGCCGAGCTGCGCAGTGTCGGGCTCGGTCTATTCATCGTTCGCGAAATCGCCAGGGCCCATCACGGCGATGTGGCGGTGACCTCGTCGCTCGCCAGCGGGACGACCTTCACCGTCACCTTCCCTCCCGCCAACCATTGATCATCGAGCGCCAGGGTGAACGCGGCAGCCAGGTTCTGCGCCTACCGCGCTTCAATCCCGTTGTCAGGCCCGCCGCGCCAGCAGCAACACCGAAGCAGCACCCGACAACAGCACCGCGCAGCCGCGGTTGAAGAGCTTCTTGCCCCGCGGCTCGGCGAACCAGCGGCGCATATGCAGGCCCATGTAGGCGTAGGCGCTGATGGCGATCCATTCCAGGATCAGGAACAGTGCGCCGAGCACCAGGAATTGGGCGGACACCGGCGCTTGGGGGTCGACGAACTGCGGCAGGAAGGCGGTGAAGATCAATATTGCTTTCGGATTGCCGATGGCGACCAGGAACTCCTGCCGGGCCAGGGCCAGTAGCCCCAATGGCGCGGTCTTGTTCTCGGCCTCGACCTGGGTATCCGCGGTCCACAGCTGGTACGCCAGGTACAGCAGGTAGCCGGCCCCCAGAATCTTGATCCCGTGGAACAGCAGTTCCGAGGCTTGCAGCACCACCGCCAGCCCGGCCGCGGCCAGGGCGATCATCACCGCGAAGGCGGCCAGCCGCCCTACTCCCGCCAGGCAGGAGGCGCGAAAGCCATAGGTGGTGGCATTGCGGATCGACAGCAGGTTGTTCGGCCCTGGCGCCATGTTCAGGGCGAAACAGGCCGGGAGGAAGAGCATCAGGGTGGCAAGGTTCATGGAGGCGTCCGTCGGCTGATGGCTTGGGTTCCACAGCAGCCGACCGGGCTGCTGCGGCCCCATAAGCCTGCCCAATCCAGCGCAGGCCGTCGAGACTCTTTTTTGTCGATGCAGGTCTCGCTACCCCTCCATGGCGGCCAGCCCCGGCAGCAGCTTGTCCAGGGTCAACGGAAACTCGCGCACCCGGATGCCGGTGGCGTTGTAGACGGCATTGGCCAGGGCCGCTCCGGCGCCGCACACGCCCAGCTCGCCCAGGCCCTTGACGCCCAGGGCGTTGGCCTTGGTATCGGGCTGTTCGAGGAACAGCACATCCATCGCCGCGATATCGGCATTGACCGGCACCAGGTACTCGGCCAGGTCATGGTTGACGAAATGCCCATGGCGGGTGTCGAGCAGGGTCTGCTCCATCAGCGCCGCGCCGACGCCCCAGGCCATGCCGCCGAGGATCTGCGAGCGCGCGGTCTTGGGGTTGAGGATGCGCCCGGCGCCGATCACCGCGAGCATGCGCCGCAGGCGGACTTCGCCGGTGTCCATGTCCACCGCGACTTCGACGAAATGTGCGCCGTTGGAATGCTGGGAATACTGCTTGTAGTTCTCCCCCATAGGCCCGACGCTGCCTTCGGCCTGCAACCCCGCGGGGGCCACTCGCAGCAGCAGGTCGCTGAGGCGTTCCGAGCGCTCGCCGGTGCTGATACGGCCGTCGGCGAAGCGCACCGGTGCCTGGTTGTAAGGCGCGCCGGCGGCCTGGATGATCCGCTGCTTCAAGGCCTGGCAGGCGGCCTCCACCGCCGAGCCGGAACTGGCCGCCCCCCAGGAACCGCCGGAGCCCGAGGTCTGCGGGAAACGGCTGTCACCCAACTGCACCTGCACCGCCGACATCGGCACGCCCAGGCTGTGGGCGGCGACCTGGGTCAGGATGGTGTAGGTGCCGGTGCCGATATCGGTCATGTCCAGGCGCACCAGCACCCGTCCGGTCGGCCCCAGGCTCACCTGGGCCCTGGACAGCCCCAGGTAGTTGGGCCTGATCGCCGCGGCCATGCCCATGCCGATCAGCTGGCGGCCCTCGCGCACGCTGCCGGGCTTGGGCTTGCGGCGGTTCCAGCCGAAGCGCTCGGCGCCGGTCTGCATGCAGGCCAGCAGATTGCGCGAGGCGAACGGCACGCCGAGCTCGGGGTCCCGCTCCGGCTCATTGCGCACCCGCAATTCGATGGGGTCCAGGCCCAGGCGCTCGGCCAGCTCGTCCATGGCGCTTTCGAAGGCCAGCATGCCCGGCGCCTCGCCCGGCGAGCGCATCCACTCGCCGCGATTGAGGTCGACCGGCACCAGCCGATGGCGTGTCAGGCGATTCGGCGCGGCATACAGCGAGCGGGCAAACACCGCGGTCTGCTCGCAGAACTCTTCGAAGCGCGAGGTGCTCGACCAGACGTCGTGCCCCAGGGCCGCCAGCTTGCCGCTGCGCTCCGCCGCCAGCCGCACCCGATGCTGCATGGCCGGGCGATAGCCGGCGTTGGCGAACATCTGCTGGCGGGTCAGGGCCACCTTCACCGGGCGCTTGAGCACCCGGGCGGCGAGCGCCGCCAGCACCGCGTCGGGGTGAATGATCAGCTTGGCGCCGAAACCGCCGCCGATATAAGGGCTGACGATGCGCACGCGCGCCGGCTCGATGCCCAGGGTATTGGCCAGGCCGCCGCGGAAGTTCGCCAGGGTTTGCGCCGAGGTGTAGAGGGTCAGGTCGTCCCCGGACCAGACCGCGATGGAGGCATGGGGCTCCATTGGCACATGGCTTTGGTATGGGGTGGCGTAGGTGCTGTCGAGCTTGACCGGCGCAGCGTCAAACCCCGCCTCGAAGTCACCGACGGCGCTGTCGGTCTGGAAGCCGGCGTTGGTGCGCGGCGGGATGTAGGCCTGGGCCAGGCGTGAAGCGAGCTCGAAGTCGCCCTGCTCGGGGGTGTAGCTCACGCGAATCAGGCGCGCCGCCGCTCGCGCGGCCTCGAAGGATGCCGCGACCACCAGCGCCACCGGTTCGTCGTAATAACGCACAGAGTCCGTCGCCAGCACCGGCCGGGCGCGGGTGAAGACTTCGCCCGGGGTCGGCGTCAGCGCTGGGCCGAATGCCGCCTGGGCGGGGGCGTTGCGATGGGTCATGACATAGAGCACGCCCGGCGTCCGTTCGGCCTCGCGGGTGTCGATCGCGCTGATGCGGCCCCGGGCGATGGTCGCCCCGAGGATATAGCCATAGGCGGTGTCGCCCATTTCCCGCTGCTCGTAGGCGTAGGTTGCGCGGCCGGTGACTTTCAGCCGACCATCGACCCGGTCCAGGGGTTGGCCGATGGGACCGTCGTCGGCTGCTTGGGTTTGCCTTGATGTGCTCATGCCGATGCTCGCTCTTGGGTGGCGCTGGCCAGCAGCTGGCGCAGGGTGCGTTTGGCCAGGGGGATCTTGAAATCGTTGCCGCCCTGCCCGCGCGCGCCGGCCAGGGCAACCTCGGCGGCGCGCTGGTAAACCGTCATATCGGACGGCTGGCCAAGCAGCGCCTGCTCCGCCGCCGTGGCCCGCCAGGGTTTGGCAGCGACGCCGCCGAGGGCGATGCGGGCCGTGCGGACCTGCCCCGCGCGAACCTCGACCACCAGCGCCACGGCAACCAGGGCGAAGGCATAGGAAGAGCGATCGCGCACCTTGCGATACAGCTGTCGCCCCGGCGGCGGTGGCGGCAAGGTGATGGCCACGATCATCTCGCCATGGGCCAGCTGGGTTTCGACCTCGGGCGTCGTCCCCGGCAGGCGGTACAACTCATCCAGGGCCAGGGAACGGCGCTGGCCGTCGGGCAAGACCGTTTCCACACGCGCCTCCAGGGCGACCATGGCCACCGCCATGTCCGAGGGATGTACTGCGATACAGGTTTCGCTGGCGCCGAGAATCGCGTGCATGCGGTTGTGCCCCTGCAAGGCCGAACAGCCGCTGCCGGGTTCGCGCTTGTTGCAGGCCATGCCCGGGTCGTAGAAGTACGGGCAGCGCGTGCGTTGCAGCAGGTTGCCGGCGGCCGAGGCCTTGTTGCGGATCTGCCCCGAGGCACCGGCCAACAACGCCTGGGACAGCAACGGGTAACGCTCACGAACACGGCTGTCGGCGGCCAGGTCGCTGTTGCGCACCTGGGCGCCGATGCGCAGGCCGCCGTCGGCGCTGTCCTCGATCGCGGCCAGGGGCAAGCGGCTGATATCGATCAGGTGCGTGGGCCGCTCGATGCCCAGTTTCATCAAGTCGATCAGGTTGGTACCACCGGCGATAAAGCGCGCCCGTGGCTGCGCGGCCATCAGGCTGACGGCCTGCTGTACGTCGCCCGCCCGCTCATAGCTGAAAGGCAGCATGGGTTCAGGCCTCCTCGGCGGCGTCGCGGATGGCGGCGACGATGTTCGGATAGGCGGCGCAGCGACACAGGTTGCCGCTCATGCGTTCACGGATCTCCGCGTCGCTCAGGCCGACGGGCTGGCTCGTCAGGTCGTCGGTGACATGGCTGGGCCAGCCGGCGCGCACTTCCTGCAGCATGCCGACCGCCGAGCAGATCTGCCCCGGCGTGCAGTACCCGCACTGGAAGGCATCGCGGGCGATAAAAGCGGCTTGCAGGGGGTGCAGCAGATCGCCATTGGCCAGCCCCTCGATGGTGGTGATCTCGTCGCCGTCATGCATGACCGCCAGGCTCAGGCAGGCGTTGATCCGGCGGCCATTCACCAGCACCGTACAGGCGCCGCACTGGCCGTGGTCGCAGCCCTTCTTCGAGCCGGTCATGCCCAGTTGATGGCGCAATGCGTCGAGCAACGTGGTGCGTGGGTCGAGGTCCAGCAACTGGTCGCTGGCGTTGATGCGCAAGGTGATCACCTGGGACGGCAACGGGCGAGCGGGTGCGGATGGCGCTGGGGCGGATTGCGGCTGAGACTGGAGCTGGGCCCTGCCAACGCCTACCCACAACAGGCTGGCGGCGGCCCCGGCTTGCAGCAGCGCGCGGCGCGACGGACGCGGTGAGTCCAGGTCTTGCATGGTGCTCTCCTGAAATGAACGGCTGGGCACGAGTATCGCCAAGGGCGTGGCGCCGTTCTTTCAGGTATCAGGACGAGCTTGTCAGGATTCGGGAAGCCTGCTGGCGGTAGCTGCTCGGGGTGGTCCCGGTGATCCGCCTGAAGGTCGAGGTGAAGTGGCTCTGGCTGGAGAACCCCAGCTCCAGCGCCATGGCGTTGATCGGCATGCTGCCGGCCCGCAGCAGGCTTTCAGCGCGGCGCACCCGGCGCTCGATCACATAGGCATAGGGCGCCATGCCGGTTTCCGCCTTGAAGTGACGGGCGAAGGTATCCACGGGCATGCCGGCGATCCGTGCCAGCTCGGTCAGCGAGAGGCTGCCGTCGATACGCGCATCGACGTAGTCGCGCAAGCGCTTGAGCAACTGCGGCCCCAGACGCCCGTGGCCAGCGCTGCCGATATCGACCCGCCCCAAACGCAGCCCCACCAGCGCCACCAGGTGTTCTATATAGCTGGCTTCCAGGACCTGCCCGCTGACCATCTCGGCACTGAGGGCGGCGAGCAGCGAATGGATCACCCCATCGCCGCTGTTGATGCGCATGGGTAGCTCGGCCAATTGCGGGCAGCCCGGGAAATCCAGGGCCGTGTCGATCCACAGGGCGGTGTAGATCAGGTCGGCCTCGCGAAAATAACCCTGGCGCTCGACGCCGGCCGGCACGAAGCTGATCGACCCGGGGCGGTCGCAGCCCTGGTAATTGAGCGTCGAACTGCTGCGGATATGGGTCTTGGCCGTGGCCCCGCGCTCGGTGAGAATCACCACGTGCTGCGGCGCCGTCCAGCTGAGCTCGGCCTCGCGGCAGGCCCAGCGGCGGTGATCGATGGTCACCAGGCCATCGAACAGCGATGCCGACTGCAATACCGCGCCCTCGGCGCCCCGCGCCCGGATGCAGCCCGCGCCGATCCGGGGCTCCAGCGACAGGTTTGCGGATTCCCTTGATACGCTCATAAGCCAGGCACCTCCCATGGGATACAGCGAGCGGCCAGCGTACCCCAGGAACACTGGCAACTTCCAAGCACAAAAGAAGCGACCTGGGGCAATCCCCGGCCAAACCGAACTGATTTACAATGCCGTTCCTTTGCCTGAGGCTGGCGTTTCGTGGATGCTCTGTCGCTTGTCTATAAGCACCTGATCGACTGGGTGATCGCCCCTGTTACCCAACAGTTTCTCGGCATTTTCAATCTGAACGGCCGTCTCGGGCTGTTGTTCCTGTGTGTGTCCTATGGCGTCGCCTATGGCCTGTTCCGTTTCAGGAAGCGCCGCGGCCTGAGCGACGCCGGTTCATTCTGGCACTTCATCGGCGGCAGCCGGGTGCACCTGCATCCCTCGGCTCTGCTGGATTACCGCTACTACTTCGTGCGCGCCATCCTCAAGGTCGCGCTGGTGCTGCCCATCGTTCATCTGGTCGATCCTTACATCCTGCGCTCCGGGGATTACCTGGCCTTTTTCAGCAACCTCTGGGGCGAGCGCCCGCGCCTGGGGCAGAACCTGGGGCTGTCGCTGCTCTACGGGCTGGGGCTGTTCCTGCTCAAGGACTTCATCCATTACTGGGCGCACCGGGCCTTTCACTCGCGCTGGCTGTGGGAATTCCACAAGGTCCATCATTCGGCGCCGGTGCTGGTCCCGGCGACGGCGAGCCGGGTGCACTTCGTGGAAAAGATCGTCGAGAAACTGAGCATCAGCCTGTGCCTGGGCCTCTATGCCGGTGGCTTCTGGTACGCCTGCGGCGGCGAGATCAGCCGCTACACCCTGTTCGGCGTGACCTACCTGGTGTTCATCTTCAACAGCCTGGCGGCCAACCTGCGGCACAGCCATGTCTGGCTGTCGTTCGGCCCGCGGCTCGAGCATGTGCTGAACAGCCCGGCCCAGCACCAGATCCATCACAGTGACGCGCCCCGCCACTTCAACCGCAACTTCGGCACCAACCTGTCCCTGTGGGACTGGATGTTCGGTACGCTCTACGTCACCCGCTCGACACCCGAGCCGTTGCGCTTTGGCACCGGGGAGCAGGACCCGCAACGTTACCTGACGGTCTACAGCCTGATCGTCACGCCCTTCGTCGAGACCGCCCGCAAGCTCCTGGCGAAACGTCCGCGCGGGGTGGCGCCACAAACGCCCTATTCATAGCCTGGGCGCCCGCTATTCCTCGAAACGACTGGTGGCATCACGATCGCGCGCGTAGCGCCTGGCGAGTGGAAACGCCGGCAACCAGGACTCGCGGCGAATAGTCCAGCTTTCGTAGCTGGGCCTGAGTTGGTCGGGGGCGTCCAGGGCGCCCAGGTTCACTTCGACTTCATCGGCCGTGCGGGCAAACACCGACGAGCCGCAATGCGGGCAGAAAAACCGCCCGGCGTAGTCGCGGGTTTCGCCCTCGATGGTCACCGCATCCTCGGGGAATATCGCCGAGGCATGGAACAGCGCGCCATGGTGCTTGCGGCAATCGAGGCAGTGGCACAGGCCGACCCGATACGGGCGCCCCGACGCCACGATCCGCACCTTGCCGCACAGACAACCGCCGGTGAATCGTTGCATGCCGCACCTCCTCTTGGGTCAAGCGTGGGTGATAGCTGGCCAAGGCCGCGTTCGGTCATGAGACGGCTTGGCCACCCGTTATGCGGTGCCGGCCCGCTGCTCATCTTTCAGCGCCTCACGCTGCACCTGATTGCGCCAGATCCGATAAGCGCGAATGCCGGCGCGCACCGAGGAAAACAACAGCTTCTGCTCCAGCTCGCGCGCCAGGCCCGAACGCACCAGCATCCGCAGGAATGTCCCGTGCGGCCGGGCAATGCCCAGGACGATGCCGCGGGCCAGCAGGGTGTCGCGTACCTCCCTCAAGGCCACGATGCCGCTGACGTCGATCGAGGTCACCGCCTCGGCGACGAACAGCACGGCGCGAGGCTCGGGCTCGCGCTCGACCGCCTCCAGCAGGCGCGCCTTGAAGTAGTCGGCGTTGAAAAACAGGATCGCATCATCGAAGCGGTACACCACCAGCCCCGCCAGCGTGCGCGCCTGCGGGTATTGGCTGATATCGACCTGGCCTTCGATCCCGCGCACCCAGCCCAGTACCGCATCGGTGGGCTGATAGATACTTTTGAGCAGCCGCAGGATCGCCAGCAGCACCGCGACGATGATGCCCGGCAGCACCCCCACGCCAATTACCCCCAGGGTGGTCAGCACGCACAGCCAGAACTCGAAACGGCTGAGCTTGCGGATGACCCGCATCGCCTGGATGTCGATCAGCCCCCAGCCCGCCATCAACAGCACCGCCCCCAGCGCCGCCTGAGGGATCCAGGCCATGGGCGCGGTGAAGAACAGCAGGATCAGGGCAATCACCAGGGCGGCGATAATCCCCACCAACTGGCTCTTGCCCCCCACCATGCTGTTGACCGCCGTGCGCGAATCGGCGCCGCTGATGGCGAAACCACTGGAAACCCCGGCGGCGATATTGGACACGCCCAGCGCCAGGAACTCATGGTTGGCATTGACCGTGTAGCCGTTCCTGGCGGCGAAGCTGCGGGCCGTCAGCATCGCACTGCAAAAACTCACCGTGGCGATACCCAGCGCATCGCGCAGCAGGCTTTTCAGTTCGGCCTGGTTGGTCTTGGGCCAGCTCAACTGCGGCATGCCCGAAGGGATCGGGCCCAGTATGGAGACCCCATAGCTGTCCAGGCCCAGCACCCCGACGCACAAGGTGGCGATGGCCACCGTCACCAGCGCCGCCGGCAACCTCGCAAAGCGCCGCGGCAACCAGATCAGCAGCGCCAGGGCGCCTGCGCCGATGGCCAGGGTCGGCAGATGGGTTTCGCCAAGCCGCTGCAGCATGTTCAGCAGGCTGAGAATGAAACCGTCGCCTTCGATTTTGTAGCCCAGCACCTTGCCCAGTTGCCCGGCCAGCAGGCTCAAGCCGATGCCGTTCAGATAGCCGATCAGGATAGGCCGCGAGAAAAAACTGGCAATGAACCCCGCCCGGGCGATGCCGGCGCCGATCAGCATCAGGCCGACCAGCACCGTGACAATCACGGCCAGCTGCGCCAGGCGCTCGGGATCGCCCAGCGCCAGGGGGGCGATCGCCCCGGCGACCATGGCGCAGGTGGCCGCATCCGGCCCGACCATCAACTGCCGCGAACTGCCCACCAGGGCATAGACCATCATCGGCAACACGCAGGCATACAAGCCGTACTGGGGCGGCAGCCCGACGATCTGGGCGTAGGCGATGGCAATCGGGATCTGCACGGCCGCCACCGACAACCCGGCCTGCAGGTCGTACCTGAACCATTCGCGGCGGTATTGCAGGAGATTGGCCAAGCCTGGCAGCCAACGGGCGAGCAGCATGGAGGTACCTTTGATCAGGGGCTTTGACGAAGGGGTATCCGGGCGCGAAACCTCATGCCCTGGATGAGAGATAAGCAGAGTCGGTTTTCTTTTCAATAAAATTGCGGCGTATCGAGCCTCCCCTGGTTTAGCAAGCACCACAGTTGCCTCCTGGCGAAACGCTTGCGCGGGTGGCGCCCAGCCAGCCGCGGTATCCGATGATCGGGCCTGGCAGCTGGCAGGCTCCTTTACTAGTGTCTACCCAACAGCAGCCGAACCGGTTTTGACTGGCCTGAGTTCACTGTCCATGCCGTACTCCTTCTCGAACAGTAGCGCAGTCACCTACTCGTTCCTCCCGGTACTCAAGGAGAGAACCATCCAGGAAGTGCACATGACACTTCTTGCCTGCCAAGGGACATTCTGAAACGTATCAGGCTTCAGCTAGAGGGTTTTACACCCGAGCGCCGAGGTGAAAAGAGGCGCACTCATCGAAAGGAGATCGAAGATGGCTAGCATAATGAAAGTTTTGGACATCCACCTGTCACTGCTCAAGTCCAACCCGCCACAGCTGCATATATTGGCCCATGGCCTGGTGGGCTCTCCGGGCTGGACCAACCCAAGATTGCAACCGCGGTTTTACATCGACTTCCCGAAAGACGGGATTCAAGACTTCGACTTCGTTGCTGACCCGCCTCAGGGAGTTTCCATACTCCCCGTCTACCCCATCACCGCATCGGAGCATTGGGAAAACCCGCCACTGGGTAAGCTCAAAGGCGTAAGGGTCCACTCTGCCAACAACTCGGTTGAAGAGTATATCGAGGGTGCAAAATCCATAGCCTGTTAATAGTCAAAACAGAGGGATATGTGTCAGGCCCTGCCTGACACATATCAGATCGAATCCAGCCTTCAGCCATTGCCTATTTTTTGCTGTTCTTGGGGTCGTCCGCCGGGTTGAGGTAGGTGATCCCCCAGGGCCCCGTGCCGTGGAGCTGGAGCACGGCTTCCTGTTTTTGCGTGGCGGCGTACATCGGTGTACCGACGGGAATGATCAGGGTATCGCCCGGGTGATAGGCCTTGGCCTTGGCTGCATCGAAGGTGTCGCCGGTGGCGAAGTAGAAGGTGCCGGAGATCACGGTGACACGTTCGGTCACGGGATGGGTATGCACCCCGATTTTCGTGTTGGCCGGCAGCATCAGGCGCATCGTGAAGGGCTCTGGTTTTTTCAGGTCGCCTTCGATCACCGAAATCATCACCCCGGGCCCTACCGAGGGCGCGGGTGTCCATTTCAGTTCGGCGGGGGTGGCGGAAACCAACCCTGTGCCCTCGGCCAGAGCGGCAGAGGCCAGGAAGGCCGCGCCGAGCAGGGCCAGTGAAACAGCGACAGCTTTGTGGGCGCTCATCGTGATGTCCTCGCGTTTGAGAGCGATGGGTGAATCGCAGCGGCCAACAGAGCGTCAACGCAAAAGCACAGCGGCTGCGCGATCAGGTCGTTTAAGGTGACGATAGCCGAACGCCGATGCGCGGATATATCCATTGCGAACAGCCTCGATAGCGCATGGGTATTGCCGCACAGGCAACCGCCGGCCAATCGGCCGAGGCCCGTCGACCTGGCAAAAGAACCCAAATCGCCATGTGTTTCCTTCGTTCTTTCATACGTCGCAGTTCTCACTGCCCGTTCCCCATGCCTGGAGTTCCCCCCGATGCCCTCGTCCCATCCCCTGCCCTCTGCCTTGCTGGGCCTGGCCCTTGTCTGTCCGGCCATGGCAGAGGCTCAGGATTTTGAGCTGGGACAAGTGCTGATCGGCGCCGAGGAGCACAGCGGCGAAGACGCATCGATCGAGGAAGCCAAGGCGCGGCTGGCCCAGGTGCCCGGCGGCAGCAATGTGGTGGACCTGCGCCGCCCGCTGCAGGGCCGCGTGGCCAGCAATCAGGATGTGCTGGCGTATCAGCCGGGGGTCTATGCCCAGTCCGCGGGCAACGAAGGGGTGAAGATCTCGATCCGCGGCTCGGGCATCAACCGCGCGCCGGGCGCCCATGCCTCGGGGCTGTACGCGATGCTCGACGGCCTGCCGCTGACCGGCCCCGGCGGTACGCCCTATGAGTTGCTGGAACCGCTGTGGCTCGAGCGTGTGGAAGTGCTGCGCGGCGCCAACGGCTTCGACCGTGGTGCCCTGGCCCTGGGCGGCGCCATCGACTACATCAGCCACACCGGCTACGACGCCCCGAAGTTGCAGGTGCGCTACGCCACGGGCAGCCACGGCTATCAGCAGCGCCAGGTCAGTTCCGGGCAAGTGCTGGGCGACTTCGACTACTACCTTGCACTGACCGACGCGCGCTCCGACGGCTACCAGGACCACACCGCCAGTGAGAGCCAGGGGGTCATCGCCAACTTCGGTTATCGCTTCAACCCGAACCTGGAAACGCGCTTCTACATTCGCCATCGCCAGACCGACAACGACCTCGCCGGCCGGGTCACCAAGCGCTCCATCGAGCACGACCCACGAGCGGCCAACCCGGCCTACGTGACGCGCAACGACAGTCGCGACCAGCCGGGCAGCACCTTTATCGGCAACAAGACCACCTGGTACATCGATGACGATTCGAGCCTCCAGACCGGCCTGGTCTACCACGACTACCCCATGGACCTGCGCGAAGGCCCCAACCGCCTCAAGGTGGCCTACACCGATGTCAGCAGCACCTTCGACTACAAGCGCCGCGACACCCTCTGGGGCCTGGAAAGCCACAGCACCCTGGGCCTGCGGGTGACCAAGCACCTGCCCAACTCAGGGGCCAGCGAGCGGGTGCGTATTCCCAGCGGCAACACTGCGAGTTATGCGCCGGACACCCACATGCGCAACTTCACCTACCAGGGTTCGGACAGCGTCCTGCATGTCGGTAATGACCTGGAGATCGCCGACGACCTGTGGCTGACCACCGGCCTGGCCGCCCTCTATACCCGCCGCGAAAGCGCCGTGACCTACCCCGAGGGCGGCGGCAAGACCAGCCTCGGCGACTGGGACTACGCACCGCGCCTGGGCCTGCGCTACCAGCTGACCCCCGACCTGCAACTGTTCGGCAATCTCAGCCGCTCGGTCGAGGCGCCGCATCCCTGGTCGCTGATCTATAGCTCCAACCTGCGCTTCCCGACCGGCAGCGGCGCGGCCACCGGCACCCAGCGCGACCCGATCAAGTTGCAAAACCAGACCGCCACCACCCTGGAACTCGGCGGCCGTGGCGACAGCGCCATCGGCCAATGGAGCCTGGCCTGGTACTACGCCCAGGTGCGCCACGAACTGCTCTCGGTATTGCCGGACGCCAACGCCACCACGCCCTACGAGCTCAACGCCAGCCCCACCGTGCACCAGGGCGTGGAAGCCAGCCTGCAGAGCACCCTGTGGTCGCGGGACGATGGCGGCCAGCTGAGCCTGCGCCAGAGCTACACCTTCAGCGACTTCCACTACCGCGACGATGAGCGCTTCGGCGACAACCGCCTGCCAGGCCTGCCGATGCACTACTACCAGGGCGAGTTGCGCTACGACTGGCCCCAGGGCTTTTTCGCCGCCCTCAACACGCAACTGGTGTCCAAGGTGGCGGTGGACTACGCCAACAGCTACTACGCCGATCCCTACGCCCTGTTCGGCGCCACCCTGGGCTACAACGCGCCCAAGGGCGACTGGCAGACCTGGCTCGACCTGCGCAACCTGACCGACCAGCACTACGCCGCCACCGTCACCCCGGGCTACGACGACAAAGGGCTGGACGCGGCGCGATCGACGCCGGGCGAAGGCATGGCGATGTATGTCGGGGTGTCGTGGAGCCTGCGTTAAGGCCAGGAACGGCCAGACGTGAGCAGGCGATCCCGTTTGGCGGGCAGCATGAAGCCACCCGGGAAAGCAGCGATATCAGCTCTCGGAGGAAACCACGGACTCGGGAGTGGATTCGGCATCCAGCTTCAAGCGGTCGGCCTTGCTGATGTATTTGGGCTTTCGCGGTGCCAGCTTGGCACTGGCCTTTTTCGCGTGAGCCTTTAATAACTGGTTTATTTTTTTACGACGGTTCATATTTTTCTGCTCGGCCGGTAAGTGTTCGAATGATATCAGCTAACGATATCGGGCCGGATTCCTGTGCCGCGCACTGAATGCATAACCTTGGAGCCACCGGTTTCCCAAAGGCCTGCGAATGGGCGCTCCTGCGCCGATAGCGGTCGACATCCCGGCACAACATCCGCTTTCGGTCCAGAGTGAGTGACGCCCTTCCGGGAGCTAATCTTGAAAACCGGACGTAGTGCTGTGCACGCCGATGAGCCAGGCAAAGAGGCCAGCGGCGAGCTGTTCGTCGCCACCCACCCGCCCTTCCCCTCAGTCGGCCGGGTGGCGGTCGACGGTGAGACGCTCCGTTGGATTGCGGCCTTCTGGGACTATTGATCGCTCGTGGGTATCAAACCACTGATTGCCAAAGTAATCAGGCGCCGAAAATAGCTCATTCGGTCGAAGGGACGGATGCTTTGCTGCCCAAGCGGATGAGTTCATTGGAGAAACACAGGCCGACGATGATCAGTGCCGCTCCCGCGTACAGGCTTTCGCGCGGCACTTCATTGAGCGCCACAAACGCCAGCAACGCGGCGAACAGTGGCTCGGTCAGCTCCAGCGCTTGCACTTGGGATGGCTTGAGATACTCGATGGCCTTGGTGGTGCAGAAGAAGCCCAGGATTGTCGGCAACGTGGCCAGCGCCAGCAGCGCGGCGATCGCCAGCGGCGACAGCTCGCCCATCGCGAAACCATCGGCCGCCGCCGGCATCAGCAGGTACAGGCTGCCAAAGAACAACAATTGTCGGGTAAAGTGCAGCCCTCCCGACACCCCCATACGCTTCATGGCAACCGAAAAGGCCCCATAGCCGCAGCCGGCCATGGAGGCGAGCGCAGCACCTTGCAGGGTAAAGCCCTGCTGCAGGTCGCCGCCGAAGATCACCGAGATCCCAGCGATAGCCAGTGCGGCGCCAACGGTAGCGTTCGCGGTGATGGCATCCTTGAGGAAAATGCGCCCCAGAATGATCGAGGAAATTGAGGCACTGGCCATCAGCACCACCACCACACCTGCCGCAGCGTAGTGTTGATAAGCGGACGTTTCGAAATAGAACAGCACAAAGATGCCAAGGAATGCGCAGATAGCCGCCTGAGTCCATTTGGTCGACGCCGCCGGGCGCTTGAGGAAAAACAGTAAGATCGAGAGAAGCACGCAACCCAGTAGGGTCTTGATGACAGCGACACTGCTGGCGGTGAAACCATTACTCATGAGTACTTTGCTGAGTACACCGATCGTTGCGTTCAGTGCCGCAGCGGAGAGTGCAAATATGACGCCTTTGCTGAAAGTAGATTGCATTGATGACGATCCCTGTCGCTGAATGGTCGGTCGATAGAATGCCGCCCTACATCGACGGCGCAAAGTTTGAGGATACGAAGATCCCACCAACCCCAGTATTTATTGGGGCATAAGCTGGATCGCCCAGCAGGATGCTGTCGGCCTTCTTGAAGTTCCCGTACGAAATGGACTAACGAGTTTGTCGCCCCCAATGAAGAAGTCAGAGGGCCTGGCCCTTGGCTAGGCAATATGAGTTGACGAACGTTGCGGTGTGCCGCAAAGACTGACGTATATCCGGTTTGGCTATTCCATGCCTGTTGGCAAATTGCTCGACCGCCGCTGTATCAAAACGAGTGGTCTGGATAAAGTCCAAGGCTTCGGGTTTTGTATTCAAAAACCGCGCGACAGGGGGAATACTCAGTAGCCACTTCAGCAATCGGAGTGAAATGTAACGCTTGGGAGACTTTAAGCCCAAAGGTTGTGCCACCTGTACCAGGAGTTCTCGCAAGTTGGGAGTCTGGTCATCAAGCGCCAGCAGTTCCTGGCCCGCCATGGCAGGATCAAAAGCACAAACCGCCACCAGCTCAACCAGGTAATCCACGGTGACCAGTGGCAGCCAGTGCTCGGCGGTACCGGGCACTGCGGTCAGCTTTCCCTGCACAAGGTTGCGTATCAGCTCCACCAGCGGCTGACCGTCAAGGATATGCCCCGTGCGGCTGTGGCCACAGACCGTCGCGGGGTGGACAACGGTAATCTCCCCGCCCTTGGCGGACATGACCTCCAGGCTCGCAAAATGCGCCTCCAGCTTGCTCCCCTCGTAACCGCCGACCTGTCGGTAGACGGCAGGCCAATTCGTCAGCTCCGGATAACGAGGATCAATTCCGATGCGTTGCAGATGTTCATGATTTTTCAGCATGTAGCCGCCGATCATCACTAACCGGCTTTTTTGCTCAGCCGCCAACAGCGCCACGCGCTTTGCCCCTTCCACATTCACCGCACGAGAATGCTCCACTGAAAGCCCCCATGCGAAGTGGGCGCCCAGGTGGAATATGACTCTGGCGTGCCTTAGCACTTCTCGGTCAGCAAGACTCAGCCCGAGGTTGTCCCGTTCCAGATCGCCAGCTACGGCAAATACCCGGGTTGCGCACCCTCCCAAATTATCGACTTGCTCCCGCAGTGCAGCTAGTCGCTCTGGGCGACGCATCAACACCCGAATGGTGTGACCTTTTGCACTCAGGTACGCCACCAGATGTTGACCGATGAAGCCGGTACCCCCCGTGACAAAACACTCCACGCTCATTTCCCTGTTCCTTGTTTAAGGTGAGAAATCAAGCGTAAACTATCGACCCAACTCTATAGTCAAGCGGTGTTTTCATGAAAATCGGCGAACTTGAGGCCCGCAGCGGCGCCAGCCGCCATACGCTGCGTTACTACGAGCAAATCGGCCTGATCTCACCGCTGCGGCAAACTAACAACTATCGCGTTTACACAACGCAAACTCTGCAGGATCTGGACTTTATCCAGCGCGCGCAAAGCATGGGGTTTTCCCTGGGGGAAATAGGCGAGATTCTGGATGCGCAGCGCAACAAGCTGATCGATTGTGCTGACGGCGCCAAGCTGATTGAAAAGAAGATGGCAGAAATCAAACAGAAAATCGCCAACCTCCAAGGCATTTATCGGTATCTGGATGAAGAGCGTGCCAACCTCGAAGCCAGTGCTGCCAAGCAACTTGAGCTTCAGCAACTGAACAACTCTTCCAACTGAACTTCCAGTTTCAAGCATCCGCTGTCTCTACAAGTTTCAGGTTGACTCAGAGCCCCCCCGACTCCTACAACCCTGGACCGCGCTCAAGCCAGCAACTCGCTGATCCAGCGAGCCTGCCGGGCGATGTCCCGGACCTTCTCCTCGGGCACGGCCTGTCGTGCCCGGGCGAAGTGGGCCAGGGTCTTCTGTTTCAGGCGCAGCATGCGCTGCCACTTGGCCAAGAACGCCGGGCTGCGGGCCTGCAGTTGCAGCGGGCCGAAGTACAGTTCCTCGGCGGTGTAGCTCACCGGCCCGGCGCGCTCGGCGACGATGATTTCGTAGAAAAAGCGGTTTTCCCGCAGCACTTCCTCGCAGAGGATGCGGTAGCCATGCTCCATCAGCCATTGGCGCAGGGGCTGCTCGCCGCCGTTGGGTTGCAGGATCAGGCGTTCCTCGCCATTCAGGCGCGCCTTGCCGCTGTCGAGGATGTCGCGGATCGTCTCGCCGCCCATGCCGCAAATGCTGATCGCCGTGATCCCGTCTTCCGGCTCGATCGCCGCCAGGCCGTTGGCCAGGCGCACGCTGATGGCCGAGTCCAGGGCGTTTTCGCGCACGCTGCGTTGGGCCGCGTGGAGCGGCGTCAACGCCACCTCGCCGGCCACCGCCGCGGCGATAAGGCCACGGCGCAGCAACGCCACCGGCAGGTAACCGTGATCCGAGCCGATATCGGCCAGGCGCGCGCCCGCTGGCACATGCGCCGCCACGCGCTCCAGGCGCATGGACAATGTCTGTTGGTTCAACTGCCGCCCCTTTTCACCATGAACGTCCGGCGCCTTTGGCCGGATCGGGGCGCGATTCTGTCGGGCAATGCCGTGCATTTCAAATTTATGCGACCAGGCCCCTGGCCCGCCTCGCCCTGCCGCTCGCGTATCGGCGCCAAGGCAAGCTGGGGCATGAGCCGCTTTTGCTTCGATCTTTGCAGAGCCCGGGAGGCGGGAATGGGACGCCGCAGCCCTGCTGCCAAGCCACTGTGTATCGCAATGTATCTGCATGACCTCCCGCCACATAAGCTTGCATCCGCCCCGGGATTCGGACACAGGCCAGATACGTCACGGTCGTCAAATGCAACCCAGGTTGAAGGGGATCAGCCAGGTCCCCCGCCCGGCTAACAATCAATGGAGAGATCAGCATGAAGATGACACTGCGCAACCACACCATCGGCGCGTCGATCCTGGCCCTCACCCTGTTCGGCATCCTCGGCACGGCCCAGGCGCAGACGAGCACGGCGGCGCAAGCCGATGCGGGCAGCGGCACCACTTATGCCGCCCCTTCGCCGTTCGGCCCGCTGAAGCATGTCAACGCCGGGCTGCTGGACGTGGCGTACGCCGAAACAGGCCCCGCCGATGGCCCGGTGGTGATTCTGCTGCACGGCTGGCCGTACGACATTCACAGCTTTGATGAGGTCGCGCCCCTGCTGGCCGCCAAGGGTTATCGGGTGCTGATGCCCTATGCCCGCGGCTACGGCGATACCCGTTTCCTGTCGGCGAACACCCTGCGCAATGGCCAGCCGGCCGCGCTGGCCAGCGACGTCATCGACTTCATGGACGCGCTGAAGATCAAGCAAGCGGTGCTCGGCGGTTATGACTGGGGCGCGCGTTCGGCGGACATCGTCTCGGCGCTGTGGCCGGAGCGGGTCAAGGCGCTGGTGTCGGTCAGTGGCTACCTGATCGGCAACCAGGCGGCCGGGCAGAACCCGCTGCCGCCCAAGGCGGAATTGCAGTGGTGGTACCAGTTCTATTTCGCCACCGACCGCGGTCGCGCCGGCTACGAGAAAAACACTCACGACTTCGCCAAGCTGATCTGGCAACTGGCCTCGCCGCAATGGAAGTTCGATGACGCCACCTTCGAGCGCAGCGCCAAGGCCCTGGACAACCCCGACCATGTCGACATCACGGTGTTCAACTACCGCTGGCGCCTGGGGCTGGTTCAAGGCGAAAGCCGCTACGCCGCCCTGGAGCAGAAACTGGCCACGGCCCCGGCCATCGGCGTGCCGACCATCACCCTGGAAGGCGATGCCAACGGCGCGCCGCACCCGAACCCCGCGGACTACGCCAAGCGCTTCACCGGCAAATACCAGTTCCGCCTGATCAGCGGCGGCATCGGCCACAACCTGCCGCAGGAAGACCCGCAGGCGTTCGCCCAGGCGGTGATCGATGCGGATCGTCTTTGAGGCGGGCCTGATCGTCCTCGGCGTCAGGGCATGCCCTGGAAAAACCAACCCGGCGACGGGAGGGCCGTGAGTCCTCCTGTCGCCGGCAAGGGGTCAAACCGTGACGATCATGCAACCGATCGCACCGGACTCATGGTAGATGGCATGGCCATTGTTCTGCGCGGTGAAGCCGCGCAACGAGTGTTTGGCCACGTCGCTGTAGGCCAGGGAAACCACCCAGCGGGCATCGACCGGCCCGGTGTACTTGGCAATCTTCTCGATGTCCTTGCGGGTTTCCGCCAACAGCTTGTTGCCGGCATTGGTAGCGCTTTCGACTTTCACTTCGATGGCATAACTCTCGACGTTGTGCCGGGCCAGCACGTCGAGGTGCAAGGCCTGGTTCGGCGGTGGGTAAGGCACTTCACGAGCGACCCCCAGGTGGGCTGCGCGCAGCAGCATCAGAAACTCGACCTGGAACCAGACTTCCCAGGCCGCGCCGGTACTGATGGCGGCTTCGATGCGCGAGTGATCACTGAGGATGAGGTGGCTGAGTTCGGTGTTGTTCATCGTGCGTTCCCTCTGTTGGATGGTAGAGAGAGGAACGAATCGACGGCGCTGCTGTGAATAATGAACGCAAGGCCGGCATGCCTGCGCATGCCGGCCTCGCGGTTTTATTTGCCGATGGAAAGGATAGTGGCCGCGCCGCTTTCCAGGCGGAATGAGAAGGTCACCCGGTCGCCGATCGCCAGCCCTTGCAGCTGCTCCGCGGTCGCGGCAAAGGCCATGGTCATCGGTGGCCATTGCACGGCGGGGACGGCGCCGTGGGCGATGGTCACCCGCTGCTTCGCGGTATCGATGGCCTTGATCGTGCCCTCGGCGGTGGCCTGTCGAGCCTGCCGGGCCTCCTGCTTCATCGGCATGCCGTTCATGTTCATGTCGTCCATTTTCATGCCGGGCATGTCCTGCGCGTGGGCGGCGAGGGACAGCGCGGCCAGGGTGCCAGCAACAACGATCCGGATCGGTTTCATGGTTTTTTTCCTTGAGTGATGGAGGTAGCGGGAAGGTGCCGGCGGCGCATCAGGCGATAGGCCGCCGGTATGACGAACAGCGACAGCAAGGGCGCGGTGAGCATGCCGCCGACCATGGGCGCGGCGATGCGGCTCATCACTTCGCTGCCGGTGCCGCTGTCCAGCAGGATCGGCAACAGGCCGGCGATGATCACCGCCACGGTCATGGCCTTGGGGCGCACGCGCTGCACCGCGCCTTCGCGAATCGCCGCGAGCAACCCGCGCTCGCTGCCCTCGCCGGACTCCTGGCGTTCGGCCCAGGCGTTCTTCAGGTACAGCAGCATGATCACGCCGAACTCGGCGGACACCCCGGCCAGGGCGATAAAACCGACGCCGGTGGCCACCGACAGGTTGAACCCCAGCCAGTAGAGAAACCACGCCCCGCCCGTCAGGGCGAACGGCAGCGTGGCCATGATCAGCAAGGCCTCGTCGAAGCGGGCGAAGGTCAGGTACAGCAGCACGAAGATGATCAGCAAGGTGGCCGGCACCAGCCACGTGAGCCGGGCATTGGCCCGTTCGAGGAACTCGAACTGCCCGGAGTAGCCCAGGCTCATGCCCGGCTGCAAGCGCACCTGCTCGCTCACCGCCCGGCGCAGGTCGGCGACCACCGAGGCGAGATCCCGCCCGCGCACATCGACATACACCCAACCCGAAGGCCGGGCGTTTTCGCTCTTGAGCATCGGCGGGCCATCGCTGACCCTGACCCTGGCCACCGTGCCGAGGGTGATCTGGCTGCCCAGCGGGGTGTAGATCGGCAACTGCTCCAGCCCCCCCAGCGAGTCCCGCCAGTCACGGGGGTAACGCAGGCTGATCGGGAAGCGGGCCAGTCCTTCGACGGTCTCGCCGATGTTTTCACCGCCGATGGCGCCGCTGACGATCAGCTGCACGTCGGCGATGTTCAGGCCGTAGCGCGCGGCCGCCTGGCGGTCGATATCCACGTCGATGTAACGGCCACCCGTCAGGCGCTCGGCCAGCGCCGAGCTGACCCCGGGCACACCCCTGGCCACCCGCTCGACAGCCTGGGTCACGGCATCGATCTGCCGCAGGTCGCTGCCGGCCACCTTGACCCCGATCGGGCTCTTGATGCCAGTGGCGAGCATGTCGACGCGGTTGCGAATCGGTGGAATCCAGATATTGGTCAGCCCCGGCACCCGCACCACCCGGTCCAGCTCGGCCACCAGTTTTTCCGCGGTCATGCCCGGGCGCCACTGTTCCTGGGGCTTGAACTGGATGATGGTTTCGAACATTTCCAGGGGCGCCGGGTCGGTGGCGGTTTCCGCGCGGCCGGCCTTGCCGAACACATGCTCGACCTCAGGCACGCTCTTGATCAGCCGGTCGGTCTGTTGCAGCAGTTGCGCCGCCTTCTGCGCCGACAGCCCCGGCAGCGCCGAAGGCATGTACAGCAGGTCGCCTTCGTCCAGCGGCGGCAGGAACTCGCCCCCCAGGCGCGAGAGCGGCCATAGCGCGCTGAGAAACACCAGCAAGGCCACCAGCAAGGTCGCCCGGGGCCTGCGCAGTACCGCGTCCAGGGCCGGCTCATAGAGGCGGATCAACCCACGGTTCAGCGGGTTCTGCTGCTCGTTGGGAATCCGCCCGCGAATCCAGTAACCCATCAACACCGGCACCAGGGTCACCGACAGCCCCGCCGCCGCGGCCATGGCATAGGTCTTGGTGAACGCCAGCGGACCGAACAGCCGTCCTTCCTGGGCCTCCAGGGTAAACACCGGGATGAACGACAGGGTGATGATCAACAGGCAGAAGAACAGCGCCGGCCCGACCTCGGTCGCTGCCGCGGTGATCACCTGCCAGCGCTGTTCGCCCTGCAGGGTGTGCCCGGGGTGGGCCTGGTACCAGGCCTCGAGTTTCTTGTGGGCGTTCTCGATCATCACCACCGCCGCGTCGACCATGGCCCCCACCGCGATGGCGATGCCGCCCAGGGACATGATGTTGGCGTTGAGCCCCTGCTGGCGCATCACCACAAAGGCGATCAACACGCCGATCGGCAAGGAGATGATCGCCACCAGGGAAGAACGCAGGTGCCAGAGGAAGATCCCGCACACCAGGGCGACGACGATGAACTCCTCCAGCAACTTGTGGCCGAGGTTGCTCACCGCGCGATCGATCAGTTGGCTGCGGTCGTAGGTGGTGACGATTTCCACCCCCGCCGGCAGGCTGCGCTTGAGCTCTTCGAGGCGGGTCTTCACCGCGGCGATGGTTTCCCGAGCGTTCTTGCCACTGCGCAGAATCACCACGCCGCCCACCGCTTCGCCCTCGCCGTCGAGTTCGCCGATGCCGCGGCGCATTTCCGGGCCGAGCTGGACAGTCGCAACCTCGCCCAAGGTCACTGGCACCCCGCCCGCCCCGAGCTTGAGCGGGATCGCGCGGAAGTCATCGAGGCTCTTCAGGTAGCCGGAAGCCCGCACCATGAACTCCGTCTCCGCCATCTCCAGCACCGCGCCACCGGTTTCCTGGTTGGCCTTGCCGATCGCCGCGCCGACCTCGGCCTGGGTGATGCCGAGGCTGGCCAGCTTCAGCGGATCGAGCAGCACCTGGTACTGCTTGACCATGCCGCCCACGGTGGCGACTTCCGCCACGTTCGGCAGGGTCTTGAGTTCGAACTTGAGGAACCAGTCCTGCAGGGCGCGCAATTGCGCCAGGTCATGCCCGCCGCCGCGGTCCACCAGGGCGTACTGGAAAATCCAGCCGACCCCGGTGGCATCCGGCCCCAGCGCCGGCTTGGCGCTGGCCGGCAGGCGGCTCTGGACCTGGCTCAGGTACTCCAGCACCCGCGAGCGGGCCCAATACAGGTCGGTGCCGTCTTCGAACAGCACGTAGACAAAGCTGTCGCCGAAGAACGAATAGCCACGCACGGTCTTGGCCCCGGGCACCGAGAGCATGGTAGTGGCCAGCGGATAGGTCACCTGGTTCTCGACGATCTGCGGCGCCTGCCCCGCATAGGGCGTGCGGATGATCACCTGCACATCCGACAGGTCCGGCAGCGCGTCGACTGGCGTGCTCTGCACCGACCAGACACCCCAGGCGCTGACGAACAGCGTCGCCAGCAACACCAGAAAACGGTTGGCCACCGACCAACGAATCACGGCCGCGATCATGGCTGGCTCCCCGCGTTCTCCAGACGCTCGACCCGCAGACCGGTATCGGTCTGGCTCACCGCGAACCGTACGGTGTCGCCCACCTTGAGGTCCTGCATCAGGCCGGGATTGGCGAGAGGAAAGGTCATGGTCATGGCCGGCATGCCCAGGGTCTTGAAGGGACCATGGGCCAGTGTGACTTCCTGGCGGTCGATGGCCAGGATCTGCCCTTCGGCCTCATGCAGGACCGCTGCGGGTTCTGCCAACGAAGCGGCGACAATGCCCTTGAGGCTGGCTTCCGAGTCCAGCAGGAACTGCCCGGACGCCACCACCTGTTGCCCCTCCTCCAGGCCTTTCAAGATCGCCGTCTGGCCAGCGTTGTCCGGCCCTGGCTGCACCTCCACCGGGCGGTAGCGCCCTGCGTCTTCGGCGAGCATCACCAGGGTCCGGCGGCCGGTGCGAATCACCGCCTCGCTGGGCACCCACAACAGAGCTTGCCGGGTCGAACGCTGGAGACTGACCTGGGCGCTCATGCCCGGCCGCAGCCGACCTTGCGGGTTAGGCAACTCGACCCGCACACGCAGCGTGCGGCTATCGGCATTGGCTTCCGGAAGGATCGCGTCGACCTTGCCCGCGAACACCTCCCCCGGAAAAGCCGGCAAACGAGCCTCGGCCACCTGCCCGCTGACCAGCGAGCCGGCCTGCGACTCTGGAACCGCCACGGCCAGCCAGACGCTGTTCAAGCCGTTGACCCGGGCCAGGGTCTCGCCGGCGGCCAGGGTCATGCCCTGGCGGACGTTCAGCTCTTGAAGCACGCCGCCGATGGGGCTGCTCAGGGTCAGGTTCGGCTGGACCTTACCACTGCGCTCGACCTGGGCGATCAAGGCCGTCGGCATCCCGCTGAGGCGCAATCGCTGGCGGGCGGCCGCCAGCAGGCCAGCATCGCCACTGGCCCTGAGGGCGAGAAACTCCTCCTGGGCCGCCGCCCATTCCGGCACCAGGATGTCCGCCAGGGCCGCGTTGGCCTTGAGCAGATCCCCGGGAGCCCGGGCATACACCCGTTCGACAAAACCCGCGGTGCGCGGCTGAACGACCGCCACCTCGCGTTCGTTGAACGCCAGCACCCCGACCGCATCGACGCTGCTGGCCAACACCCCGCGCGTGACGCTGGCCAGGCGCAGGCCGAGGTTCTGGGCCAGGCCCGGATCGATACGCACCGCCGCGCCATCCCCTTGGGCTCCCTGGCTCTCGGCGTAGCGCGGAACCAGTTGCATGTCCATAAAGGGCGACTTGCCCGGCTTGTCGAACTTCTGCTGCGGGTACATCGGGTCGTACCAGTACAGCGCCTTGGGTTCGGCCGAGGCCTCCTGCCCGATCGCCACCGCCGGCGTTTCGCCGCTGTGCGGCTGGGCCAGCCAGTAACCACCCGCGACTCCCAGGGCCAGCGAGACGCCGACCACCGAAGCGACTTTCCAGATCGGCGAATTCATTGCGCACTCTCCCCATAGGCGAAATACAGGCGCGCGTTGGTCAGGGCACGCTGTTCCTCGACGTCGATCTGCTTGAGGCGGGCTTCGATCAGTTCGCGGCGGGCGGCGACCACCGCCGCCAGGTCGCCCTTGCCGGCGCGATAGCTGGCCAGGCTCAGGTCGACCTTTTCCCGGGCCAGCGGCACCAGGCTTTGCTGGTTGCGGCGCACCGCGCGATCCAGGCGCTCGTAGTCGGCCAACTGCGCTTCCAGTTGCTGGGCATGCTCCCGGGACAGGGCTTCGCGCTCGGCCTCCAGTTGGCTCAGCTCGGCCTGCCTGGCGGCGATCCTGGGGTTCTGGCGCGAGCCGGGAAACAACGGCAAGTCCCAGGAAAACTGCACGCTGACCATATCGCCGAACTCCCGGCCACGGCGCTGGTAGTCCAGCTCCCAGCTCCAGTCCGACTGCTTGTCGGCCTCGGCCTCATGAACCCGGGCCTCTGCCTCGCGGGTCATGGGCGCGAAGGCCGCCAGTTCGGGGTGGTGTTGCAGCTTGTGCACGTAGCCTGTGCTGTCCACCGGCCACTCGGGCAAGCGTCCCTCGGGCCGGTCGTTGGCGGCGGCGCCGATCCAGCGCTTGAGCGCGGCCCGGGCCTGGGCCCGCTGGCTGATCAGTTCATCCTCGCGCTCGGCCAGTTGCGCGGCCTCCTGGCGGGGCGTCACCGCATCCGCCGGTAACCCGCGGCCACTGGCGATCTGCGCGCGCACGGTGGCACCCAGCAGGCGGTTTTCCTCGTAGAGGTCCTGGAGCAGCGCCGCCTTGCGCTCCACCGAATAGCTGCCGATCCAGGCCAGGGCCGTGGCCTGGCGCACGTTCAGCAACTCCACCCGACGCTCGGCGGCGGCCCGCTCGACCGCTCCGGCGGCGACTTCGACGCGGGCCTTGCGCTTGTCGCTGTTGGGCATTTCCTGGCGGATCCCGACCATCTGCATGGTCATGAAGTCCTGGTCGAGGCGCCAGCGATCCGGGCCGCCAATGGGGTAGTTCTGTACCCCCAGCAACAGCTTGGGGTCGGGCAGTTCGCCGGCGGGGATGGCCGCGCTGCTGGCGGCCTGGATTTTCGCGTCCTGGGCGCTCAGCGACGGCGCGTTGTTCTCGGCCAGGCGCAACGCCTCGTCGAGAGTCAAGGCGCCAGCGAGGCTCGGCCAGACCAGCACGCCTGCCGCCAGGCCGGCCACGAGGGACCAGCCGGTGCAATAGCACTTGGGGTTCATGTTGACGATTCCTGTGATGAATCCCTGCGCGGCTCTTCAGACATGCGCGCAGATATGCCATCGCTTCAATAGGCGATGGGACTCAGTGTGGTACAGGAATCAGGCCCGGGGCGGTCGCCACACCCCGGAAGGGCTTTGCGCGGGCAGGAAATAGCTGGAGAACGACAGGACAACGGGGTGGGTCAGGGTCACGGCAGGCTTGACGATCGAGACTTGCAGCATGCCGCCGGTCTTGCATTCCTGGCCCGGCTTGCAGGGTTTGCCGTGCTCGGCCGGGCTTTTCATGTCGTTGCAGCAGTCCATGCCCATGTCGTCCATCATCGCCATGCCCATCGTCTTCATCGGGCAAGGTTCGGTCGGCGCCTGGACGCCAGCCATCCCGCTGAGGGGAAGCGCCAGGCTGATCAGGAAGACAAGACAAAACCGCAGGTAGCGTTTCATGGGAATGGAGTCTAGTGCTGGAGAACGACTCTTACAATTCGGGCCGGGGCATAAACAGGCAGCGGCTCCAGGCTCGGCGCGATATCAGCGTAGCCGGATTAAGCCAGGATTATCGAACAGGAAAAACAACCTGACAGGCCCATGCATGATCCCCGCAGAGCCCAAATCACAGCGGCAGCGAACAATCCTGAATCACCCGTTTCATCACCAGCGTCGAGGTCAGGCGCTGGACGCTGGGCAGCTTGGACAGGCGATTATCATAAAGCTGCTGGAAGGCCAGACCAGCGGCCTGGTGCCTGGAGTGAAGGAACGGGAAATCCTGGTCCGCATGCTGGCCGAGGGCAATCCTACCAATGGGGCGGCGGGCACGGGGAATGACCGGCCTTGAGTGAACCGCGCCTCGGACTCGCCCCTATCGATGTTCGGCCTGGGCTTACTCTTGCCAGATAATATCGACCGAGATCTCCCGCGCCGGAACCGTTCCTCTGTTCTCGAGCCAGTGCGTGGTGTCCCTGTCCTCGGGCCAGCCCAGTCCCGGGCCATAGTCCGTGTCGATGCCATTGCGATGGTCAGTGATGGTTCCTTCCAGTATGTAGACGACGCCTGGCCGGTCTTTATGGTTGTGAATCGGCCCGAATACACCTCCAGGCTCGATGGTCACCAGACGCATTCTGAGTTGGCGCCCGGCCATCCCCTCGATCTCGGGACCCAGGTCAACGGTTGCCAGTAACTGCACTGCAACCCCTTTGGTTTCAGGTGCCTCCTGTTCATTGCTCATGGCGCTCTCCTCTCTGTACCTACAGAGCCTCACTAGCAGTAGACACCCCTGAAAGGTGAGAGCTGCCGACAGGCGACAAAGGGTCGGACTCGGCTTTTCATGACAGGCAGGAATCGGTCGGAACGAACAGCCAATGCGGACAAGGATGGATCGACATCCTGCGCTCGGCTTCAGGAACCACAAATTTCATTCCCGGTGTGGTCGCCCCCGCTATCCGCCTTTAACTGGCGATGCAAAACCTGCACAATCGCCGGCTTTTTTTCGCGACAGGAAGTTCCCATGCAACGGATTGTAATTCTGGGTAATGCCGGGAGCGGGAAGTCCACCCTCGCCCGCGCCCTCGGCAAGCGCCGGAACCTGCCTGTGGCCCACCTGGACACACTGTTCTGGGAGCCCGGCTGGGTCGAACCCGACGCCGAGCAGTTCCGCGAACGGGTCCGCGCAGCGGTCGCACCGGCTGCCTGGGTGTGTGAAGGCAACTATGCCCGGCGGACCTTCGACCTTCGCCTGCCCCGTGCCGACCTGATCATCTGGCTCGATACCCCACGGCTCACCTGTTTCACCCGGGTGATCATACGCAGCCTAATGAACCGCCCCCGGCCTGACCTTGCCGCAGGCTGCACGGAAAAGCTCGACCGGGCGTTCCTGACCTTCCTGAACTTCGTGTGGAATTTCGACCGTGGCTACCGCCCGGGTATCGAGGCGGTGCGCCTGGCCATAGGCCCGCAGATTCCTACGCTGCACTTGCGCGGCACCCGGCAGATTGCCGCGTTTCTCGATAGCTTGCCGGCGACGCCTGAAGCCTGCCTTGAATGAATGCAAGATCGCCATCCCGGTACAACCGCTTTGGGCCGATAGCGACCAGTCACGCCTGACTGCCTAGACCCTTTGCGGTCGTTCGAGGGTGCCTGGGAAATCAGGGACGATTCAAAGTTTGATTTAGCCTCCCATACTTGCCAAAGGAGGGAATATCCCTGGCTGAATCCTTGGAGAGATTGGCTATATAAATAAACGCACATTGATATTATGAAGCGCGATTTTCGAACTATATGTAATACATTCGCAGTCACTTTCACGGAGGAACTTGATCTTTAATACAAGACATAACAATGCGCTTAAATCGCCCGCTTCGTTTGCAGGGACGAGCTAAAGCCCGCCCCTGAGCTTAATCGTCAGGTAGGGCGTTGAGATCCCCCGCGACTCAACGTTTATCATCTCTCGGGATAGTCGAAGGGAATTGCCATGAACAGATCATCGGATGTTATTCACTTGAGTAGCGTGACGTGCGAAGACGTTGAATTGCTATACAAGGAAAAGGAGAGGCATCTTCATGAGAAAATTGATGCGACCAGAGATGCTTACTTCGGGTTCATCTTCCCGATAAATCGCTCCGATCTTTCAGCGGTTTCAGAAGCATTCGAACTGGATTACAAAGTTGCGCATCTGATCTATAAGAAAAGCAAGGACTTTTCCACCTTCAAGGTTCCGGGCAGAAAGTTTGGTCAGCTCACAAACCATATATACGGTGCATCCATACTCGCCCTAAGAGGGAAAAGTCTTGATACGGGCCTAGAGTCGGTCTCTGATCGAAGTATCAACGAACTTGTCGCAGTAAACGAGGATGTAATTCTAGAAGTTGCAGGAGTGAGAGCATCCTGGTTTGGAAGAATATTCTTCCCTGCGCAAGCTTTTTCAAATGCAGTCTCTGTTTTTGGCGGCAACGTAAGTCCAGAAGCGCTTTATGCTCTCGCCAAGGATTACGGTTATGCCAGTGCCGCGGGCAGTCGCAATACGATCAGGGGCGATTTCGGTATTGCCCTGTGGTTAACCCTACTTGCCCGAGCGCCTTGAGCTTTATCAGCCGTTCGACATCCTCAACACCGACTGCTTAAATGGGCGCCCTTTCGTTTCAAGGGGCGCCCTTAAATGACTGACACCTTCCAGGGCAGCTGCCTGTGCGGCGCCGTTGAATACCAGCTCTCGTCCCGCCCCAAGGCGCTTTCCCACTGCCATTGCAGCCAGTGCCGGAAAAGCCATGGGGCGGCGTTCGCCAGTTATGGCAGTGTGTTGCGCAGCGACCTGCACATCGTTCAGGGGGCCGAGAGCCTCCAGTCCTATCGATCCTCCGAGTCGGTGCTGCGCCAGTTTTGCGGTCAGTGCGGTTCGTCGCTGTTCTGGTCCAGGGACCAGGGCGATCATGCCGACTGGATCTCGATCGCCCTGGGCACCCTGGATACGCCCTTCACCGCGGATAAACAGAAACACATTCAGGTGGCGTTCAAGGCTTCGTGGTACGAAATCCAGGATCATTGGCCGCAACACCCATGACGGCAATCAGGCAAAAACGGATGGCAACCGACGTAAGGCACGGCCAAACGCACCCACTCCGCCAGACGGCTCCAGGGCCAGGCGCGATACCCTCTAAGCTGAATAGAGCAGCATTGCAAACACGTTTCTACCGTCTTGATACAGGGGAACTGGAATGACCAGAACAGCAGTACGCCACTACTCGTCATGGATCCTGTTTTCCCTGCTCGCCATCAACCTGGCGCTGATAGCGGGATGTTCAAGCAAAACCGCCCAGTATCGATATTCGACTGCCAGCATCGGCTCGAACTGTTACGCCAAAGCGCTCCCCACTTCCGGCGAAGGCGGCCTGGCCTGGGGTTCCACCTTGGGCATGGCGCGCCAGAAATCCCTGAATAACTGCATCCGTTATGCCGGCCGCTCCGGCGGCACGCCCGGCACCTGCAAAGTGGTGTTGGCGGAGTGCAAGAAATAGCAGCGCGAAAGAAATAGCAGGAAGCTAGCGACGCGGGCCGTTCGGTTCCCAGGGTATCAGTTCATCCGGATGCCCTGCCCTCATCAGGTCGCCGTGGAGTTCGTTCCAGATGGCCTGGGCGGTTCGTAGCGCTATCGCGGCTGGCTGGTTTTGCAACGTGTCGTCCAGGTAATCTTCCGCCGCCAGCAAGCTACCGTTTGTGCCTTGCCGCACTTCCATTTCCGGGCTGGAGATGATCGTGCGCACGAGATCGGGGGGTGAGGTGTAGCGAATGAATATGGCTGGGGAGGCCGCATCGAGCTGGAATCGCTAAAGCTACGCTTGATTACTGTCCGACTACTTAGCCCCGGGCCGTTCTGCAGGACGCATTGCTGATAAGGAAATCGAGAAAACCGTGACTGACCGCGAGCAACTCCATCGACAGGGTTATGTGCTGCTGCGTCGGGTCATCCCGGCCGAATGGCTGGATGACTTGCGTGCCACGTTCGATGCGGGCGTGACGCCGTCGAACCAATGGCCCGTGCCCCGCGGCATGGACTGGCGCCATTCGCTGCTGGACGCCGCTTCGAAGGTCCAGGCGGTGTGCCGCCTGCCGCAGCTGCTGGCGGTGGTGGGCGAGTTGATCGGGGAACGTTTCTTCCTCTCCCAGGTGGAAGGTCGCGAGCCCCTGGCCGGTGGCGGCCATCAGCAGTTGCACCGCGACCTGTCGGCCCAACGGCCAGGCGACATAGCCAATGCCCTGGCTTTTCTCGACAACTACGGCCCCGAGAACGGCGCCACCCGTATCGTCTCCGGCAGCCATCGCCCCGATCCGGGAGAGCCGCCATTCGACCTCACCGACGAGTCGCGGTCCGTGCAGCTTTCAGGCTCCGCCGGCGACATCCTGGTGTTCGATGTCGATCTGCTGCATGCCGGCAGCCTGAACCCAAGCGGCGCACGCCGTCGCTCGCTCCTGATCAGCTATTTTTCCGAGTCTCTGTACCCATCTCATCTGGAAACCCTGGGCCTGCGAAATATCCGGATGGACACGAGCGAGCGCTTCGATCCGTTGGATAGGACTGATACCAGAAACGCATAGGCAGGCTAATTGCCCCGCCCACCGCCAAAGGACCATGCCTCTGCCTCGGTGGTGGTAATCACCACCATCACATCCTCGGCATCGATGCCCGGCGCCCGGCCCAGCCGCTCGACCAGGTCGCGATAGAAACGCCGTTTGGTCTCGACCGATCGAGGCCGGCCGGCGGTGATCGCGATCAGCACAAAGTCATGGCTGCGCGGGCCGCCCAGATAATCGCGGTCGAATATCAGCTCGCCCACTTCATGCTGGTGAATGATCTGGAAGCGGTCCGCCACCGGCACTTCGAAACGCTCGACCAGCGCCTCGTGCAGCCCCTGCGACAAGGCCTGCAGGTACTCGGCGGACTTTCCTCGGTGCAAGGAAATACGGGCAAAGGGCATAAGCGCTTACTCCTGTAAACCGAGGCTGGAACCCTGTAGATCGCTGAGCACCTTCAGCGCCGAGGCGGCCGTCGGCCAGCCGGAATAGAACGCCAGATGGGTGATCACCTCAGCCAACTCGTCGCGCCCCAGGCCATTGTCCAACGCCCGCTGCAGATGAAACGGCAGTTGCTCCAGGCGGTACAACGCCACCAGCGCCGCCACCGTCACCAGGCTGCGTTCCCGAGCCGGCAGTTGGGTGCGCTGCCAGATATCGCCGAACAGTACATCCCTGGTCAGGTCGGCGAATTTTTGCGCGTACTCAGGCTCTCGCCCCTGCCCCATCGCTGTATCCATGATGCTTCCTCGTTGAATAACCCAATGACGGGAGAAAAATATCAACTCGAAACCATCCCGAATATTGGATTTAATGGAAGCCACAATCCCGAATCAGTGGACTATTCGAATGCGCCGTCCGACCTTCGATCTCGATGTACTGCGTACCTTTGTCACCGGCGTGGAGTTCAACAGCTTCACCAAGGCGGCGGATCGACTCGGCCGCTCGACCTCCGCGGTGAGCGCCCAACTCAAGAAGCTCGAGGAGCAGATCGGCACGCCGGTACTGGCCAGGTCCGGTCGAGGGCTGGCCTTGACGCCCACCGGCGAGTCGCTGCTCAGCCATGCCCGCCGGCTCCTGGAACTGAACGACAGCATTTTCCAGACCCTGCATGAACAGCAGACCGCCGGGACGGTACGCCTGGGGTTGCAGGAGGACTTTGGCGAACACTTTCTCAGCGATATCCTCCGGCGCTTCGTCAAGGCCTACCCACGGGTGAATCTCGAAGTCAGGATCGCGCGCAATGCCGAACTGCTTGCCCTGATCGACAGCGACGGCCTGGACCTGGCGCTGGCCTGGGACACGGGGCAGCCATCGCCCCATGCCACGCGGCTGGGCGAAACCCAGATGCACTGGATCGGCGCGCGCGACATGCCGTCGCTGCCGACGGAGTCGCCGCTGCCGCTGATCCTGTTCGATGCCCCCTGCGTGCTGCGCAGTGCTGCTACCCAGGCCCTGGACGAGGCGCGTATTCCCTGGCGGATCGCCCTGACCAGCCCCAGCGTCGCCGGCATCTGGGCGGCCGTGGCGGCCGGGCTGGGGGTGACCTTGCGCACCCGCATCGGGCTGCCGAGCCATCTCGTCCCCATGCCCGGTTTACCCGCGGTACCGACCCTGGGTTATGTGCTTCATCGCGGCAGCAAGGACCTTACGCCGGCCACCCGGCAATTGGATGAGTTGATCCAGGCCAATCTGGAAGAACAGGCGTTCGGCTTCACCCCTATGAAGTAACAACGGTCTGTCCCCCAGCAATCTCCCCCAAGAAATGCCGTCGCATGAGCGGCTCTCCCGCTCGCCAGTTCGGGTCGACGAACGTCGCCCTCTCCTTCATCGCTGACATTTTTTCTGTCATTGGGGCGTTTAACAACACCCACAAATGGATCCATTAAAAACAAAACCAACAACTAACAGTCCGATAATCGCCCACAAATCAACCTTAACCCGCGCCTTCATCGTTGACACTTAAACACCGCCGCCCATTTAATGGATCCATTAAATAAAAACAATCACTCGCCTGGAGAGCCTTCCATGTACCCCAAGAACACTTGGTACGTTGCCTGCACCCCCGATGAAATCGCCGACAAGCCCCTGGGGCGGCAGATCTGCGGGGAGAAGATGGTGTTTTATCGTGGCCTGGAGGGCCGGATCGCGGCGGTCGAGGACTTCTGCCCCCATCGCGGCGCGCCGCTGTCGTTGGGTTATGTGGAAAACGGCAACCTGGTGTGCGGTTATCACGGCCTGGTGATGGGTTGCGATGGCAAGACCGTGGAAATGCCCGGGCAACGGGTGCGCGGCTTCCCGTGCAACAAGACCTTCGCGGTGGTCGAGCGCTACGGCTTTATCTGGGTCTGGCCCGGCGACCAGGCGCGGGCCGACCCGGCGCTGATCCATCATCTGGAATGGGCGGTCAGCGATGAGTGGGCCTACGGTGGCGGCCTGTTCCACATCCAGTGCGACTACCGCCTGATGATCGACAACCTGATGGACCTGACTCACGAAACCTACGTCCACGCCTCCAGCATCGGCCAGAAGGAAATCGACGAGGCGCCGCCGACCACCATGGTCGAAGGCGACGAAGTGGTGACCGCGCGGCATATGGAAAACATCATGGCTCCGCCGTTCTGGCGCATGGCCTTGCGCGGCAACGGCCTGGCCGACGACGTGCCGGTGGACCGCTGGCAGATCTGCCGCTTCACCCCGCCCAGCCATGTGCTGATCGAAGTTGGCGTGGCCCATGCCGGCCAGGGCGGTTATGCCGCGCCGGCGCACTCCAAGGCGTCGAGCATAGTGGTGGATTTCATCACCCCGGAGAGCGACACCTCGATCTGGTACTTCTGGGGCATGGCGCGCAACTTCAACCCGCGGGACGAGGCGCTGACCGCGAGCATTCGCGAAGGCCAGGGCAAGATTTTCAGCGAAGACCTGGAAATGCTCGAACGCCAGCAACAGAACCTGCTCGCCCACCCCACGCGCAACCTGCTCAAGCTGAATATCGACGCCGGCGGCGTGCAGTCGCGGCGGGTGCTGGAGCGCCTGATCGCCCAGGAACGCGCCGGCGAAGCGCAGCTGATCGCCACCACCACGACCTGAACCCTGCGCGGCATTTCCCCCGTGCTGCGCCCTGCCCTTTACCCAACAAAAGAAACAGAAGTGACCGCCATGGGCGGCAGCACTCGGAGGACCGACGATGATCGATGTGGTGGTGGTATCCCGTAACGACGAAGCCCAGGACATCTGCAGCTACGAGCTGGCCAGCGCCGATGACAGCCCGCTGCCGGCCTTCAGTGCCGGCGCGCATATCGATGTGCACCTGCCCGGCGGCTTGATCCGCCAATACTCCCTGTGTAACCACCCCGAAGAGCGCCATCGCTACCTGATCGGTGTGCTCAAGGACCCGACCTCCCGCGGCGGCTCACTGGCCATGCACGAACAGATCCACCCCGGCACGCGGCTGTCTATCAGCGAGCCGCGCAATCTGTTTCCGTTGGCCCACGAAGCTCGACGCAGCCTGCTGTTCGCCGGCGGCATCGGCATCACCCCGATCCTGTGCATGGCCGAACGCCTGGCCCACAGCGGCGCGGATTTCGAGCTGCACTACTGCGCCCGCTCGCGCGAGCGCGCGGCCTTTGTCCAGCGTCTATGTAGCTCGTCTTTTGCCGACCGGGTGTTCCTGCATTTCGACCAGAACCCCGAGACGGCACTGGACGCAGCCAAGGTCCTGGCCACGCCTCGCAACGACGTTCATCTATATGTGTGTGGCCCCGGCGGCTTTATGCAGCACGTGCTGGACACGGCCAAGGCCGCGGGCTGGCAGGAACCCTGCCTGCATCGCGAGTACTTCGCCGCCGCCCCTGTCGACACCCGCGCCGATGGCAGTTTCTCGGTCAAGGTCGCCAGCAGCGGCCAGGTCTTTGCGGTGCCGGCGGACAAGAGCGTGGTGCAGGTCCTGGAGAGCCATGGCATCGACATCGCCATGTCCTGCGAACAAGGGATTTGCGGCACCTGCCTGACCCGGGTGCTGGAGGGGGTGCCGGAGCACCGCGACCTGTTCCTCACCGAGGACGAACAGGCGCGCAACGACCAGTTCACCCCCTGCTGCTCGCGCTCGAAAACGCCGCTGCTGGTGCTGGATATCTGAAGGGATTCAGGCGGGGCGGAGAATGACCTTCATCCGCTCGTCCGCCGCCGCGCTGCTGAAAATCTCGGCATACCGCAGGGTCGCGTTGGCGTGCTCGCGCATGATCGCCTCGGCCCGCGCACCCTGGCGATTGACCAGGGCATCGAACACCGAATGGTGCTGCATGTGGGCGTAGTTGAAGCGCCGGTATTCGCGGGCCATGTCCTGGCGATCCACCGCCAGCGCGGTCACCGAGGCGAACGGCAGGTGATCGTTGCGCGCCAGGGCATCGGCGATCGCCGGGTTGTGGCTGCCTTCGACAATCACCTGGTGAAAACGCATGTTGAGGTCGTGATAGACCTCCAGGTCGTCCTCGGTCACATAACCCTTGGCGAACAACTGGTCGCCCTGGGCCAGGCACAACTCAAGGGCCGCCCGCGCCTCCTGCGACAACCCACGCTCGGCAGTCTGACGCGCCGCCAGCCCCTCGAGCACACCCCGCACCTCGACCGCGCCGGCGATATCCTCGGTACTCACCGAACGCACCTGGAACCCACGCCCGCCAAACCGCACCAGCAGGCCTTCCTGCTCCAAGGTACGAAACGCCATGCGCACCGGCATCCGCGACACCCCGAACAGCTGTGCCGTGGGAATCTCCATCAACCGCTCCCCCGCCGCCAGCTCGCCCGAGGCGATCATCTTGCGCAGCGCGACCAACACCAATTGACCGGGCTTACTCATCCAGGCAACTTCCAGAAAACGTGGGCGGCCATAGTACCGCAAGCCTTGCGCCGACGGCATGCAGATAGCGGCGTGGCGACAATAGCGACCTCACGAACGCCATCGTGGGCAGGCCTCGCACCTACAGAAAATGCGTAACCGACTGCCTCACAGCGCCCCCCTCCCCGTAGCCGCTGCCGCAGACTGCGATAAGGCCGCAGGCCTTCAGCGATCTCAAAACCTTGCGCCCCCTTCGGGGTCGATTGCAGCCTCGCAGGCTCGGCAGCGGCTACAGGGAGCGACTCAGCCCCAGGCCGGCCGGTAGGCCGCCGTCTTGCTTTTGATCTGAAAGCCCCGTTAACCACGATGGCCGAACGCAGGCATTGAGCCGTGGCTAACCCGGCAGGGATGCCGGGTTAGCCGCCCCAGGCCATGGATGGCCTGTGGCGGCGGCCCACGGATCAATGCCGGAGTGAGGGTATGCCGAGCCTTGGCGAGGCACCGAGTGGTGGGGCGAAGCGTTTTTGGTTCCTTTTTAGGCGTTTGTAAAAAGGGACTCGCCGTAAGGGCGAAACCATAAACCGCCATTACCGCAGAAATGGATATGTACACCGTCCAAAAAATGCAGCGCCAGCACGGACGCCATCGCGGGCAAGCCTCGCTCCTACAGTAGAAGCGGGTTTGCCCGCGATGGAGCGGGAAGACTTAGAACGACAACGGATAACTCACAATCACCCGAGTCTGATCAAAGTCACTGTTGAAACTACGCCGGTTAGTGGCGTTGTTCACCCGTACACTGAGGTTCTTCAGATTCCCACTCTGAAAGGTATACCCCACCTCCGTATCCCGCTCCCACTCCTTGCCATTGCTCCCGGCCTTGGTCGTGGCATTCTCGCCATGCCCATAGCGCACCATGGCCAACAACCCCGGCACGCCCATGGCGGCAAAATTGTAGTCATAACGCACCTGCCAGGAACGCTCGTCGGCGTTGCTGAAATTACCGTTGAACATATCGTTGCCCAGGGTCCGGCCGCTGCTGCCATACACCGACATCCACGGGCTGTCGCCACTGACCTTCTGCAAGCCCAGGTACAGGGCATGCCCGGCGGTGGAGGCCGAGAGCAAGGCATAGGCGGTGCGGCTCTGGATCTCGCCGATGCGCGCCTGGCCGTCATCCTTGTCGATGAAATAACCGAGGTTCGCCCCCAGCACCCAGTCGCCCACCGGCTGTTTGTGCAGCAGGTTGAAGTAGCTCTGCTGGTAGATATCTTCCAGCTGCGCATGCCAGGCACCGACCAGCGTGCGCTGCTGGTTGAAGCGGTACTCGGCGCCGGCATAGGTGAAGCCATCGGAGGTCACCCCGGGCGCGGCCCAGGCCGAGAGGTCCTGCATGTCCGAGGAGTTGCGCAGGCTCACCGAACGGTACTGCCCGGCCTGCAACCCCAGCCCGGCGATTTCCCGCGAGTCGAGCATCGCCCCACGGAAGGTCTGCGGCAGCAGCCGGCCATCGTCGTAGCGCAGCAGCGGAATGTCCGGCAGCAACTCGCCAACCTTCAATTCAGTGGCGGAAATACGCATTTTCGCAGCCACACCGGCGCGGCCGTAGTTGTCCACCGCGCGCCCGTCGTCGTGCACCGGCAGCAGCTCGGAACCACTGGTGCCACGCCCGCTGTCGAGCTTGACGCCGAACATGGCGATGCCGTCCAGGCCGAACCCGACGACACCCGGGGTGTAGCCGGAATTGAACTTGAGGATAAAACCCTGGGCCCACTCCTCGACCTTGCTCTTGGCCGCCCCCGGATCGCGAAAATCCCGATTGAAGTAGTAGTTGCGCAGCACCAGGTCAGTCTTTGCGTCTTTGAAAAAATCGCCGTCTTCGGCCCAGGCCGGCAGGCCCGTGCCCAGCGCCAATGAAGCCGCGGCCAGCGAGCGCGCGAGGATGCAGTGAGGGGTGTTCATTATTATTGTTCTCCGCTTTGCATAGGCGCAGCCGTTCCCCGACAGGCCGCTCCAGGCCCGCCTCCTATCGGCTGCAAGAATGCCCGGCCTTGTTCAGGGGCCGGGCGATATCGTCAGCTCAACGCATCAGAAGGGATAACGACGCGCCGAGTGCTGCACGCTGATCCAGTGATCGCGGGTGAACTCGTCGATCGCCCAGTCGCCGTTGAAGCGCCCGAGCCCCGAGTTCTTTTCCCCACCGAAGGGCGCGTTGGCCTCATCGTTCACCGGGATATCGTTGATATGGGTCATGCCCGCGCGAATCTGTCGGGCGAAGTTCACCCCACGCTCCAGGTTGCGGCTGAACACCGCGCTGGACAGGCCGAATTCGCTGGCATTGGCCAGCTCCAGGGCATGGGCCTCGTCCCGGGCGCGCAGCAGCCCCACCAGCGGGCCGAAGATTTCGTTGCGCGCCAGGTCCATGTCGACCCCGACCTCGCCGTAGACATGGGGCGCCAGCAGATTGCCCTGGGCCCCGCCCTCGTAGAGCGGCTCGGCGCCTTCGCGGCGAGCCAGTTCGATCTTCTCCCGCAGGCCCTGCGACTGCCGCTCGTTGATCACCGGGCCGATAACCGTCTCGATCGATTGCGGATCGCCGACCTTGAGGCCCTTGACCCGCTCGACGAAGCGCTCGGCGAAGGCGTCGTAGAGGCTGTCGTCGACGATGATCCGGTTGACCGCCATGCAGATCTGCCCCTGGTGCAGGAACTTGCCGAACACCGCCGCGTTCACCGCCTGTTCGAGGTCGGCGTCGGCCAGGACCACGAACGGGCTGTTGCCGCCCAGTTCCAGGGCCACGTGCTTGAGGTGCGCGCCGCCGCTGGCGATACGGCCGATACCACGACCCACCGGAGTGGAGCCGGTGAAGGTGATCAGCGAGGGAATCGGATGCTCGACAAAGGCATCGCCGATCTCGCTACCCGCCCCCACCACCACGCTGAGCACGCCCGCCGGCAGGCCGGCCTCCTCGAAAATCTTCGCCAGCAGCAGACCGCCGCACACCGGCGTGTCGCTGGCCGGTTTGACCACCACTGCGTTGCCCAGGGCCAGCGCCGGGGCGATGGATCGCTGGGTCAGATGCAAGGGGAAGTTCCACGGACTGATGACCCCGACCACCCCCAGGGCGCTGCGATAGACCCGGCTTTCCTTGCCCGGCACATCGGACTCGACAATACGGCCATGGACCCGCGCCGGGAACGACGCCGACTCCAGGGCGATGGCCCGCGCCGCGCCCCACTCCAATTGCGCCTTGAGCCGGGTGCTGCCGGACTCGCGAATGATCCAGTCAACGATTTCCTCGCGGCGCCGGTCGAACACCGCCACCACTTGATGCAGCACCGCCGCCCGTGCCGACGGCCCGAGCGCCGCCCACTGCGGCTGCACTTCGGCGGCCTTGGCATAGGCGGCATCCAGGTCCGCGCGGTCGGCCTGGGCCACTTCCAGCAACAGCGCGCCATCGAACGGGTTGCACACCGCCAGGGTTTTGCCGGCGGCGCCGGCGCGCCATGCCCCGGCGATGGGTTGCAGGTGCAGATCGCTGTAGACAGCTGGGGACTCACTCATGACAAAACTCCTCGAAGGCAGGACTCACAGGAAAGAGGGGCTCGCGACTCAGGCCACCGAACCGGGTTTGCGTGGCTATTCATGACCGCCTCCGGTGGCCACCCGCGCCTCGATCAGGCGCAGCAGCCCCAGCAGGGTTTCGGTGTGCGGCACGGCGATGCCGGCCTGGCGCGCCCTGGCCAGGACCTCGCCGTTGATCGCGCCGATTTCCGTGGGCCGGCCGGCCAGCACGTCTTGCAGCATCGACGGCTTGTGCGCCCGGTGGTGGGCAATGGCATAGGCCACCGTCTCCAGGCAGCGCTGCGCATCCGTTGCCACCCCCACCGACTGCGCGACGCTGAGCACCTCCAGCACGATGGCCCGAGCCAGCGCCACGCCTTCCGGCGCGGCATACAGTTGCCCCACCGTGCAACCGGTGACAGCGCACAGGCTGTTCAAGGCCGCGTTGAACGCCACCTTCTCCCAGATCGAGGTCCAGACGTGCGGGTCCACCGCGCATTGCAGCCCCGCCGCCTCCAGCACGGCGGCCACCTGGTTGCTGGCCTGGCAATCGACGCCCTCCAGCGACATCAGCCGGACCACGCCCTGGCCTTGGGAGCGGACATGGGCCGGCCCGGCCATGTCGGCGGGCCAGGTGGTCATGCCGATCATCACCCGCTGCGGGGCGACGTGGCGGCACAGCGCTTCGGCGTTGCCCAGGCCGTTCTGCAGGGTCAGCACTAGAGTGTGCTCGCCGATATGGCCGGCAATACCGCGCAGCGCGTGGTCGGTGTGCTGGGCCTTGGTGAAGACCAGCAACAGGTCAGGCTGGCCCGCCACCTGCTCTGGCCGGCAGGCGCTCAGGCCGCCAATGCGCCGGTCGCCGCTGTCGGTCTCCAGGCGCAAACCCTGGCGGCGGATCGCCTCCAGGTGCGTGTCGTTGATGTCCAGCAGCGTGACCTGCTGCCCGCTTTCCGCGAGCAGGCCGCCAAACAGCGAGCCCATGGCGCCCGCCCCGAGAATGGTGATGTTCATCGAACCTCCTTATGGCTGTGAGGGTTGATCGGCAAGGTGCTGCTTGTCGGCCCGGGCTGATCCAGGCACCCGCCGGGGAATATGGCGGCGTACCAGCACCAGGGCGATCAGCGCCAAGACCATCACCGTTCCGAGCAGCGTCAGGTAACCGTGGGCGCCGCCCTGGGTGATCACCGTGGCGCCGACGAAGGCGCTGAGGATCGCGCCCATACGCCCGAAGGCCAGGGCCGATGCGGTGCCGGTGGCGCGCACGGCGGTGGGATAAATGAAGGCGCACAGCGCATAGAGGGTGGACTGCACCGCGTTGACGAACAGGCCGTGCACACCAAAGCCGAAGATCAACAGGCTGGTGTTCTGGTCGACGTCCACCGCCTGCATGGCGAAGGCGCTGGCCGCGCCGCCGGCGCAACAGATCAGCAGTGGCCAGAACGAACCCCAGCGCGTCATGGCGACCGCACAGACCAGCGCGCCGATCACCCCGCCCAGGTTGTAGGCAGTAAGGCCCGAACTGGCCAGCGCCAGCGGCAAGCCTTCAGCCAGGAGCATGGTCGGCAGCCAGCTGAAGGCGCTGTAGACAGCGGTCAGGCACATGAAGAACGCCACCCAGACCGCCAGGGTATCGCGCCCGTAGCCGGGGGCGAACAAGGCACGGAAGCCGCCCTGCTGCTCGCTCTTCTGCTCCAGCGCATCGGTGTAGCGCACGCCCTCGGGCATGGGCCGGCCCATGCGTCCCAGCAGCGCGGTCAACTCGCCCCAACGCTGCGGCCGGCGCGCCAGGAAACGCGGCGACTCCGGCAAGGTCGCCAGCAGCAACAGGCCCAGGACGATGGGCAGGCTGCCGCCGATAAAGAACAAGGTGCGCCAGCCATACAGCGGCAGCACATGGGAGGCGAACAACCCCGCCAGCATCCCGCCCAGGGGCACACAGACAATGGTCGCCGTGACCGCCAGGGTGCGACGGCGAGCCGGGGTGAATTCGGCGGTCATGGTGGTGGCGCTGGGCAAGGCACCGCCGATACCCAGCCCGGCGATAAAGCGCAGCGCCGCCACGGTCAGCGCATCCGGCGCCAGGCCGATGGCGCAGGTCGCGGTACCGAACAGGATCACGCTGGCGATGACCGCCATGCGTCGGCCGAAACGGTCGGCGAACAGGCCGGCGCAGGCGCTGCCGATGCCCATGCCGATCAGCCCGGCGGCCACCGCGGGGGCAAAGGCCTCGCGGGTGATCCCCCATTCCTTGATCATCAGCGGTATGGCGAAACCGATGAGCTGACCGTCGAAACCGTCCATCACGATCGACAGCGCGGCCAGCAACACCACGATCTTCTGCATCCCGGTGTAGGGTCCGTCATCGAGCAAGGTGCCGATATCGGCACTGCCGGCAACAGGCCGCGATTGCCGGGGCGTCCCCTCCATCACTTCACTGACCGAAGTCGTGTTCATAGCCACCTCTTTTTATTGTTGTGGTGAGTGTGCGCAAAGCGCGCTTGGCATTGCCGGGCCTGCAGCCCGGCGCAAGCTCAATCCTTGAGAATCAGGGCTCGATGGTCAGGGTCGGCACCTCGATCAATACCGGGCGATTGCCGGCCAGGGCCGCGCTGAAGGCGGCGGCGAACTCGGTGCGGGTCGCTGCATGCTGCGCCTGCACGCCGTAGCCCTGGGCGATGGCGCAGAAATCCAGGCCCGGCACGTCCAGCCCCGGCGCATCGTTGACCTGCAGCACATCGGCGAACCAGCGCAGCGCGCCGTAGGTGCCGTTCTTGAGGATGATGAACACCACCGGGATGCCGTACTGCGCGGCGGTCCACAGCGCGGTGATGCCGTAGTTGGCCGAGCCGTCGCCGATGATCGCCACCACCCGCCGCCCGGGCGTCGCCAGTTGCACACCAACCGCGGCCGGCAAGCCAAAGCCCAGACCGCCAGCGGCGGGAAAGAAGTAGCTGCCGGGCTCGCTCATCTCCACCCGCTGCCAGAACGCACTCACGGTGGAGGTGGATTCCTTGACGTAGATCGCGTCCCGCGGCGCCAGCTGGTCGATCAGGTCGAACACCGTTTCCGGACGCAGCAGGCCGCCCTCCTCGCGCACCGGCGTCGGCAGCGGCAAGGCGCTCGGCAACGGCCGCTCGCTCTGTGGCAGCACCTCGACCAAAGCTTCGAGGGTCAGGGCGATATCGCCCACCAGCGCATCGCCCATGGGCGCCCGCGCCGCCTCGCCCGGGTCGCAAGTCAGGTGCACCAGCTCACAGTCCGCCGGCAGGTAATCGCCCGGGGCGTATTGGTGGTAGCGGAACACCGGGGCGCCCACCACCAGGATCAAATCGTGCTCGACCAGGCAACGGCTGATCCCGGCGATGGCCGCGGGCAGCACGCCACGGAAACACGGATGACGGGTGGGGAACGGGCAACGCGAAGCGGAAGGCGCGACCCAGGCCGGCATGCGCAGTTTTTCCGCCAGCTGCACCGCCAGGCCGTTGCTGCCGCTGCCATCGACATCCGGGCCGAGCACCAGCACCGGGCTGCGCGCCGCCGCCAGGCGCTCGGCCAGCGCCCGCAGTTGCGCCGCCGAAGGCAGGCCAGCGCTGGCCACCTGGCGCCGCGCCAGATGCTCGACCCCGACCGGCGCCGCGCAGGCCCAGTCGTCATAGGGGATCGACACATACACCGGCCCGCGTGGCGCCAGGTTGGCCATATGGATCGCCTGGCTCAGGGTGCGCGGCACGTCCTGGGCCGAGGCCGGCTCGTGACTCCACTTGACCAGGGGCTTGGGCAGATGCGCCGCATCGACATTGGCCAGCATCGCCTCCACCCCGACCATCGAGCGCACCTGCTGGCCGGCGGTGATCACCAGCGGGCTATGGGAGTACCAGGCATTGGTCAGCGCGCCCATGCCGTTGCCGGTACCGGCGGCGGCATGCAGGTTGACGAAGGTCGGCTTGCCGCTGGCCAGGGCGTAACCGTCGGCCATGCCGACCACCGCGCCTTCATGCAGGCCGAGGATGTAGCGGAAGTCCTCGGGAAAACCCTTGAGAAACGGCAGCTCGTTGGAGCCAGGATTGCCGAAGATAGTGGTCAGGCCTTGCTCGCGAAGAATCTCGTAGGACGCAGAGTGAACGGTTTTCATAAGGACCCTTGTTATTGGATTTCGGGTTACTCTTGCAGCCGCTACTAAATTGATCAAATCGATACTATCTCTATCAAAAATAAAACAGATCTATATCAAGAGACAGCATGAGCCACATCGATCTGAACCTGATCCGCACCTTCGTCACCCTCTACGAAGCCCGCAGCGTGACCCTGGCCGCCGAGCGCCTGTTCGTCACCCAGCCCTCGGTCAGCTATGGCCTGGCGCGCCTGCGCGAGCTGTTCGACGACGCCCTGTTCAGCCGCACCCGCGACGGCATCCAGCCGACCTTTGTCGCCGAGCAGCTGTACGGCCCCTTGCGCGAATCCCTGACCCGCATCGAAAGCACCGTGCAGGGCTGTCGCCACTTCGACCCGGCGAGCACCGAGCGGCGCTTTCGCATTGCCCTCTCCGACCTCGGCGAAATCGGCTTTCTGCCGCTGATCCTGGCGCGCCTGAACCAGGACGCGCCGCTGGCCGAAGTCGAGGTCCTGCCGCTGCAGGTGGACCAGGTCGGCGAGTGGCTGGCCAGCGGCAAGGTCGATGCCGCGATCTGCCGCCAGCCGGTCCCCGGCGTCCGCAGCCGGGTGCTGATGCACGAGCGTTATGTGTGCCTGCTCAGCACCGGCCACCCGCGCATCGACCAGCAGTTGAGCCTCGAACAATTCCTCGCCGAACGGCACGTCACCGTGACCCGCACCACCGGCCACGGCAATGTCGAAGACGTGCTGAAAAACATGAACGTGGAACGGCGCATCAGCCTGCATGTGCCGCACTTCTCGGTGCTGCCGAAAATCATTCCCGGCACCGACCTGCTGACGGTGCTGCCGGCGCAGATCGCCCGGTTGTTCATCCACGAGGGCGAGTTGAAGATGCTCGAACTGCCGTTCCCGGTGGCCGAGTTCGCTGTGTCCCTGAACTGGCACCCCAATAGCGACAGCTCCGCTGCCCTGCGCTGGTTCTGCGACACCATCGCCGACGCCATCATCAGCGGCCAGGGCCAGAGCCAGGGCTAGACGCCGGCCATCGCCGGCTGCGCCCGGGCCCGGGCCGGCTTGAGCAGCAACAGGCAGCCGGCGGCGATCACGAACACGCTGGCAAACACCCCGTACAAGTGCAGCGGCTGCCAGCCGCCATCCAGCAGGAAGCCGGCCACGGTCGGCGAAAGAATCGCGCCGATGCGGCCGATACCGATGCCCCAGCCAACACCCGTGGCGCGCACCGAGGCGTCATAGACCACCGGCGACAGCGCATAGAGGCCGGCCACGCAGCCGTTGGAGAACAGCCCGATCAACAACCCCAGGCCGAGCGCCGCGGCAATCGACGAGGCCGTGCCGACGAACAGCACCAGCAGGCCGGCGGTGATCAGCATGAACAGCGCCAGCACCCGGCCCAGCGGCCAGCGCGAGGCCAGGCCGCCGATCAGCGCCGCGCCGAAGATCCCGCCGACGCTGAGCAGCACCCCGCCGGTGATCCCCTGCTGCGCCGACAGCCCGGCGGCCACCAGCAGTTTCGGGGTCCAGCTCATGACGAAGTAGAAGCCGAACATCACCAGGAAAAACAGCAGCCAGATCAGCAAGGTGGTGCGGCGCATGGCCGGCGCCAGCAATTGGCCAAAACCGCCGGGCGCCCCGGGTTGCCTGGGCACCTCTGGCGGCAACTGTTCAAGCTCGGGCTGCTCCAGGCGCCGGGCCAGGCGATTGACCCGCGCCAGGGCATTGCCGGGGCGGCGGGCAAGCAGGAAGTCCAGGGATTCGGGCAGCCACAGCAGCACCAGGGGAATCACCAGCCAGGTCACCGCCCCGCCAAACAGGAACACCGAGCGCCAGCCCCAATGGCCCAGCAACCACACCGCCAACAGCCCGCCCAGAGTGGCGCCCAGGGCATAACCGGTAGATTGCAGGCTGACCGCGAGGCCGCGCCAGCGCTTGCTGGAATACTCGCTGGCGATCACGTTGCTGCTGGCCAGGATGCCGCCGATGCCCAGCCCGGTCAGGCCGCGCAGCAGCGCCAGTTGCAAGGGAGTCTGGCTCAGGGCCGAGAGCAGCATGCCGAGCCCGGACAGCGCCAGGCAGAACAGGATCAGCGGGCGCCGGCCGAACCGGTCGGCCCAGGGCGCGATAAACAGCGAGCCCGCCGCCATGCCGAACAATCCGGCGCTGAGCAACAGGCCAACCTGCGCGCCGTTCAGCCCCCACTCGGCCGACACCGAGGCCGCGGTGAAGGCCATCACCAGCACGTCGAAACCGTCGATCATGTTCAAGACAATGCAGATGCCGATGGCCAGGCATTGGAAGGCGCTCATCGGGCCGCTGTCCACGCGGTTCTTCAGGTCGAGCGTCATGACCGCACCTCCCCAGCGCATACCGGCGACAGCGAAAGGGAAAACAGCAGCGTGCACACAGACAGACGGCGGACGGAACCCAGGCAATTCCGCGCCCTTGATAAGCCATTCATGACGAGACCCTTCTTGTAGTTTTTATCGGGGGACGGTCGGGAGGGACCCGCCATCGCCAGGTGGCTAATCAACCACCCAGTGGATCCATTAACAAGAGGCGAGATCGAGGGGATCCCTGAAAAAATGGCTGAAATCTCTGGAGGAACGCTGATCCGTTTATATTTAAAAGATAAAAATCAATAACTTAATTAAACAATCATCGCCTGATATTTTCGGGCGATTATCGACCGGACTTGGAAGGCACGGGTCACCGAGGATCCTCTGGCTGTGAGTGACTACAGAGCCCGGCCTCAATGGATCCAATAAATCAAAACCCTCAAGGCAAACACACAGCTTTTCTTCAATGGACCGACAGTCCACCCCAAGGGTTGTGACCTTATCTTTCAGAGCCCGGCCCCGGCTCAGTCGCCACATTTTGTAAAGCTTCCCCGGACACAGATTGGCGAAATGATTATTGGGCTGGTGAGTGCATCTGCTAAAACGCGGTTTTTATCCGTGCGCGGTGCCACAGCCCATGTCCTCCTCATTCCTCTCGCACTGGCGACCTCGCTGGTGGTCGCTGCTCGGCATGGCCGCCCTGTTGACAGGACTGCCGGTGAGTTGCCAGGTGCTGGAGCACAAGGAGCGCGAACTGGTGTTTCGCGTCGAACCGGGCAACGCCAGCTGGTATCGCGGCCTGCCGGCCGGGGTGCGCGAGCTGGAGTTCAAGGGCGACAGCCTCAAGCCCGAGCAGAACATTCATGCCTGGTGGTGGCCGGCCCAACGGGCCGATGCGCCGGCCATCCTCTATCTGCATGGTGTGCGCTGGAACCTCACCGGGCAGCTGTTCCGCATCGAGCAATTGCACGCCCTGGGGTTCTCGGTGCTGGCCATCGACTATCGCGGCTTCGGCCAGAGCCTTGGCGAGCCGCCGTCGGAAACCAGTGTCTACGAGGACGCGCGGATTGCCTGGGAGCAGTTGCAGAAACTGCAACCCGACGCCGGCAAACGCCTGATCTACGGCCATTCCCTGGGCGGCGCGGTGGCGGTGGAACTGGCCGCGCAACTGGGACAACGGGCGGCCAGCGACGGCACGCCGATTCCGGCCCGTGGGTTGATCGTCGAATCCTCGTTCACCTCCCTGGCCGATATCGCCGCCGAGCTGGGCAACACCTCGCTGCCGGTGCGCTGGCTGCTGTCGCAGAAGTTCGACTCCCTCGACAAGATCGCCCATATCGGCATGCCGCTGCTGATCGTCCACGGCCTGGACGACCGTTACGTGCCCGCGCGCTTCAGCCAGCAATTGTTCGACGCCGCGCAACAGCCCAAGCAACTGCTGCTGGTTCCCGGGGCCACCCACAACAACAGCATGCGCCTGGCCGGCGAGCGCTATCGCCAGGCCCTGGATACCCTGCTGCACGCCCGGCCGGCGAAGGTCGCCGCTGCAGTACCAGCCCGGGTGCCGACCAGCTGAGCCCCGAACCGGCACCGTTGCCGTTACGCCCTCCTGCATCAGCTGAATGACTTCGTCCTTAGACAACCTGTAACAACTCCGGCTGGCCCCGGCACCGCTTAAAATGAGATGGTCCCCTGTTGATTGTTTTGGAGGCATGTCATGACTACATTTCAATTCATCGCAGGCATGGTCTTTTGTCTGGCGGGACTGGGCGTGAGGGCCTACCTGACCGTGCAGCATCCAGGGGAAGAAAAGGCCTGGCGCTCGTCCAGCGTGCGAAAGTCCGCCAAGTAAGCCTTGCCCCCTTCTCCGAATACCGCTGATGGCCTCGCCTGGACCAGGTGGAGACCCATAGAAAATGCCCGTATCGCGCGATACGGGCATTTTTTTCGGCTCAGGGAACCCGTCATCCCGCCTGATGCTGGCCGGCAACAATGGCAAAATAGCCGCCGTCCATGCCCGAGATCGTCCCTATGCAAAGCACCCCCACCCTCACCGCCCGGGAAATCTGCCAGGTACTCAGGGAGCTGGCGCTCGGCACCCGCACCCTGGGTCCCTCGAGCCACCGCGTTTTGCTGGCGGACGATAGCTGGCAGGTGCGGCTCGACATCGAAGGCTGGACCCTGACCCTGGTCAACCATGGCCAGACCCTGAGCCATTGCGAGCAATGCCATTCGCCGGATGGCCGGGCCGAGACGCTCGACGCCTGGCAGCGCTACGGCACCGACCCGGTCAAGCTGCTGAGCATCTGGGAACACCAGCAGTTGCAGCGCCTGCTGCAGGCGTTGTGAACAAAGGTTCCTTCCATTACACCCAGGCCAATCTCCCGCCCGTCTGCTTAAGGAGCCGGAACCCGTGTCGTTCATCGGGATAATCGGAATCGGCCATGGTGTTTTTCCCGGGCTTCTATACTCATTTTCGCAGGGGCGCGCACCAGCACAGCGGGCCTCATGAGCGCAGTTCCGCCGTGAACATGAAGTCGCCAGCGGCAAAGGATTGCGAGGGGTGTGGCGCCACACGCGCCACCTGGCCTGATGCTGCAAGGAAGGTGCATTCATGAACACGATTCGACAGGATGTGGCAACACTCGGCTCCGGATGGGACAACAAGGTCCTGCTCAATTACGCGCTGGCCATGCGCGAACTGGACAAACTACCGATCACCAACCGCAACAGCTGGAAGTTCCTCGGCGCCATCCACGGCTTCGATCGGCAGTTGTGGGTCGAGGTCAATGTCCTGGGCGATTCCGATCCGGTTCCCAAGGACCTGACCAACTTTACCTACGGCAGCCAATGCCAGCACGGCAGCTGGTACTTCCTGTCCTGGCACCGCGGTTACCTGGCGGCCTTCGAGGCGATCGTCGCGGCCAAGGTCAAGGAACTGACGGGCGACGACTGGGCGCTTCCGTACTGGAACTACCTCAATAGCAAAAACCCGGATGCACGGCGGGCCCCGGAGGCGTTCCTGGCGGACACCCTGCCGGATGGCAGCCCCAACCCGCTGAAGAAATACCCTCGCCGGCAGGGCTTTACCACGCTGCGGCCGAACTCCCTCGATGCCTTCAGCCTGGCGGCGATGCAGGAGAACGATTTCCAGGTCGGCAATGACGGCAGCATCGGCTTCGGTGGCGGGGTCACCGGCAATTTCGCCCAGTTCGCCCGCTGGACCGGCGACCTGGAGAACAACCCGCACAACACCGTGCATCGCCTGATCGGCGGTGGCGAAGGCTTCATGGCCGATCCGTACCTCGCCGCCCTGGACCCGATCTTCTGGTTGCACCATTGCAACGTCGACCGGCTCTGGGAAGCCTGGATGAACACCCCGGGCAAGACCATGGTCCGCGATCCGCGCTGGCTCGACGGTCCGGCCGACCGCCGTTTCATCATGCCGGCGGTCGGTGGCGGTGACCCTGGCATGAAATTCACCGGCCGCGACACGTTGAAGGATGGCAAATTGCATCCGCGTTATGCCGACTTGAGCATCGGCACGGGCGTGAAACCAGGAGTAGAGGCTGTGACACGGGTCAAGATGGGTGCGCCGGAACAACAGAACATCGAACCGATCGGCGCCAACCGATCGGTGGTCACGGTCGGCGGCTCGCCAGTACGCACCCAGGTCGACCTCGACCGCCAGGCCACCAGTACCGGCATCGCCGCGATGGGCGCGACGGACCTGGGCCAGCCGGTGACCCGGCTGTACCTGGCGCTGGAATCGGTGCGCGGCTTCGCGCCCTCGCCGCAGCTTGCGGTCTACATCAACCTGCCGAAAGACAGCGATCCGCAGCAGCACCCCGAGTGCCATGCCGGCAGCCTGACGCTGTTCGGGCTGAACGTCGCCTCGCGCCCGGACGGTGGCCACGGCGGCCACGGCCTTGGCTATACCATCGACATCACCGACCTGGCCCAGCGGCTGGCCGATGCCGGCGACTTCAACCCGGACTATCTGCGGGTGACCCTGGTCCCCGGCGAGCAGGTCTCGGCGGATAAACCGGTGACCGTGGAGCGGATCAGCGTGCTCAAGCGCAGTGGTATCGTCAGCTGAGTCACGCCCCATGCAACCCGGAGCGGTCTTGCTCAGCTTCACCCGGGCACCCTGGCCGTTGCTGTTCGCGACGGCCGGGCTGGGCCTGGCCCTGTGCCTCTACACCGCCGGGCACAGCAGCCTTCCCGCCTTCTGCAGCGCTGTGGGTGGGCTGTCCATCGTCACCAGTTGGCCCACCGCGCTGAAAGCGGAGCTGGCCCTGAACCCGGCGCAGCAGATGCTGGCGGACTGGGCCCTTATGCTGCTGGCGATGATGCCGCCGCTGCTGGCGATGCCGCTCATGCATGTCTGGCGCTCCAGCCTGCCGCGTCGGCGCATTCGCGCCGCGCTCGTCTTCCTGCTCGGCTACACCGCCTTATGGCTGGCCGCCGGGCCGCTGTTGATGGGGCTCGCCTTGCTGCTGCAACTGAGCGTCGCCGACGCAGCGCTGGCCACGGCCCTGCTGGCTGCCCTGCTGTGGAGTGCCAGCCCGTGGCAACGCGCGGCGCTCAACCGTGGCCACCGCATGCGCCGGATCGGTCTCTTCGGCTGGGCCGCCGACCGCGATTGCCTGGTGTTCGGCGCAATCCATGGGGCCTTGTGCATCGCTTCGTGCTGGGCCTGGATGCTGGTGCCGCTGCTGGGCGGGGCCTGGCACATTGCGCTGATGCTGGTGGCCGGGGCCATCATGCTGGTCGAGCGCCTGGCACCGGGCGATCGGCCGCGCTGGCACTGGCCCATCATTCTCCCTCGACTCGATCTCTGGCTCCTTATTACGCGCAAGGTGGCGCACGCCCATGACTAGACGGACCTGCCTGACGATCGGCGTGAGCACGCTGACGCCGCTACCCAACCAAACACTGCGTTTCGCCTACCTGGACGGCGCCGTGCTCGCCGCCCGTTCGATCGGCGACTGGGCGTTGCGCTCGGGCTTCGGCGCCGACAACGTCAGGATCGTCGACGACGGCCCCATAGACGGCCAGGGCAATCCGGTCACCCGCGAACGGGTGCAACAAGCGGTGGACGAGCTGTTCCCCACCGGCGCCGAAGTGGTCGAGCAATTGATCCTGGCGTTTTGCGGCCATGGCCTGACCGACGCGAATATCGGCTCGATCTCCTGGCTGTTCAGCGACTCGCTGCGCCAGAAATACCGCGTCCTGGCCGACTCGTTCTACACCGAGTTGCTGCTGCACGGCGTGCAGCGCATCACCCTGATCACCGATGCCTGCCGCGAAGCGCCGAAGAACCTCGACCTGACGCGACTGGATCCGGTGCGCGGGATCGTCGTGCAAGGCACGCAAGTGGAAAACCCCAGGTTCGATCGCCTGGCCGCCTGCCAGGACGGGCAGTTGGGTTACATGGTGTCCGAGCCGATGTCCGGTGCTCCGGGCAAGTGCGTGTTCTCCGGGGTGATCGCCGATGCGCTGTGGGGCATCGAGCCGACCGCCATCAGCAATGGCCTGGTCACCACCGCGACCCTCGGCATGTGCGTGCGCTCGCGCACCACCGAGCGGGCGAAGGAGTATCGCCTCAAACTCAACCCGCAGTGCCTGGTCGATCCGGAACCGGCGGTGCTCTACAACACCGCCAAGCCGTTGCCGGGCCCCACCGGACTGCAGCCCTGGCCAGCCGCGGGCAACGCCGCCACCATGGGCCCGTCCCCGGCGGCAGGCCCGGTGGATTCCGCCGAGCATAACCTTGAGCGGATCCACAGCGACGCGGCCTTTCGCGAGCGCATGCTCGGCGCCGATTTCGGGCTCAAGCAGCACGACCTGACAGTTCCCGCCGACCAGATGATCAGCATTCCCGATTCCAGCAAGGAGTTACTGCAGGATCTGGTGGTGCTCCGCCAGCAGAGCCCGCGTTTTCCCGAGAAGAAACAGAAGGTCAAGGCGCTGGTCCAGCGCCTGGAAGCGGATGCCGCCGCTGAGATGCGCCAGTCCGCGGCCACCGAGGTTCGGCGCAGGATGAAACAGATCGGCGACCCCGGCGAGGCCAACCTGATCGTCTACGGCGAGGGCGCGAAGCTCTTGTCCCGCAACCCGATCGAGCGACTGGACAGCTCCTCGCTGTTCGAGACGTTCCACGCCCCCAGCGATCCCCAGGGGATGCCGGTCCTGGTGGAGCTGGCCGATGGCACCGCCACGCCGGTGGTGCCTTACGCGGGTCAGTACGCCGTGGTGATGCCCAGCCCCCTCGGCGATATTTTCCAGGCCTATGGAATGCCCAAGGCCCCCGACAGATACCTGGCGATGCTCGGCGCGATCGACGATTTCGCCGCTGGCCGGCTACAGGCCGAAGACATCGACCAGTTCGCCGCCGGTGTGTGCCACAAAAAGCATGCCGACCCCATGCTGGGGGTGATCTGCGCCTACCTGTACCGCGCCGTTGCCGACTACGACAGCATCCGGCGCCTGGCGTATTTTTATGCCGCCCAGGATCAGCCGGTGCCTTTCGACATCGCCTTGCTCGGGGCCATGCGGGTGACCCGGGAGCCAGACGGCACCCCACAGCTACAAATACCGGCCGTCAAGGCGCGCGCGCTCCGCCCCAAGGCGGCCAAGGCCCCTGACTATATCCGGCGTGCGACACCCGCCGTACAGGCCTGGATCGGTGGACGCTGCCCGTGGCTGGGGCTGGGCTGGGACTATGTCAACGACCCACGGCCGGAATGGGCCGCACTGGTCGAAGGGCTTGCCGAACACGCCAAGGCGGCGCGGCACAGCGGATCCACGGTGCTGCCGGGCAAGGTGGCGCACAAGCTGGCAAAAGCCTGGCGCCTGCAGCCATCGGCCCGCGACGACCTGACGCGACCCGCGGTAGCCCGCCAGGCCCCCGCCAAGGAAACGAACCGGCCCGCGCGGCGGTCTGAACAGTGATGGCATTGAGAACGGGGCAGCCCACAACGCCCTGTCATTCACGATGGAGGTCTCGTCATGAGCGCCCTGACGATCGAAGGCTGGTGCAAGGCCGGCGATGGGCAAAAATCCACGCCGCTGGGAGAGATCCATTTCTACGTCGATGGCCCCCTGCACCTGCGCCTGGAAGAAGCCGAGGAACGCCTGCAGAAAACCCATGAACAGGACGCCATGGTCGACGTCGACATGGACACCATGGAGCTGATCATGCCGGAGGGGTACGCCCCCTTGTCCGACTGCCGGATGCGCGTCTACCTGCAGCACGGCCGCGGCCAGTTCCACCTGGTGGGGCATCGAGCCAGCGATGGCAGCCTGATCTATAGCAATGCGGTGTTGATCGACCAGTTGCTGTAGATCCGACGTTGCCCTGGCTTTACCGCGCAGGTGCCGTGCCCTGGCGCCTCCTTGCCATTACCAGAGGCTGGGGAACAAGCGCCAGCGCACCCGTTGGCAATAGTCGGCATAACCGGGCAGCTCGGCCTGCAACAGCTGGTCCTCCCATGACGTGCGCACGACCAGCAGCGCCGCTGCCAGCGCGGCGGGAACCAGCGCCCAGAACGACCCCAATGCCAGCGCCATGCCGAAGAACAGGCACAGCGCGGCGAGATACCCGGGATGCCGCACGAAACGGTAAGGCCCGCTATCGATGACCCGCTGCTGTCGCTCGGACTGGATCCGCACGCCCGGCTCGAAGAACGGGTTCACCGCCTGCGCCCAGCCGGTCACCGCGATACCCGCCAGCACCGCCAGATAACCCGCCAGCACCAGCCATGCCGGAACAACCGAGCCGTGCAGCCGCCCGGCATCGAGCGCGGCGACCGGCAGCACGGCCGCCATCGCCGGCAGGATGATTGCCAGCAGTTTTTTGTCCCAGCTTTTGGTGCCCGCCTGGAAGCGGCTGCGCGCGCGGTAGATCACCGGGTTGACCCGGGCGAGCAGCAGGGCCGAAACGCCAAAGCCCAGGGTCATGACGGCGAGGAATATCCAGCCGGGCCACCAGGCGAGCGTGCCGGCCGGCAGGAAGATCAATCCCAGCAGCGCCAGCGGCAGGCCGATCGCATAGGCGATGGCCGTGCCGCGCGACATCGGGTCCGGATCCCGAGATGTGGAAGGGGTTTGCATAGCATTCACCCATAGGCAGAGAGATGAAGCCTGGCCCGGTGAACATCATGAATAGGCCTGGCATCTTCGGCCCGCGCCGAACCTGAAGCATAGAACACAGGGTAAATCCCCTGCCCGCTCCCGGGCCGAGACGCGCAGCTTGCGTTCGGCCGCTCAGCCGTATCGGCAGCTTGGCAACGCTCCTTCGCATCCGTATATTCGGATAACCATATATTCAAGTCAGTGACGCCCGTTTAACCTCATGGCCCAACCCTTCTACCCGGAAGCCCCGATGAAAATCCTCTTCATGTGCACCGCCAACAGCTGCCGCAGCGTTCTTTCCGAAGCCCTGTTCAATCACCTGGCGCCGGCCGCTCATCAGGCGGTGAGCTCGGGCAGCTTCCCCAGCGGCACGCTCAACGCCCGCGCCCTGGCCACCCTGGAACAGGCTGGCGTCAGCACCGCCGGCCTGTACAGCAAAGGTTCGGAGGTCTTCGCCGACAGCCCGCCCGATATCGTCATCACCGTCTGCGACAAGGCCGGTGGCGAGCCCTGCCCGGTGTATTTCGGCCCGGCGCTGAAAAGCCACTGGGGGCTGGAGGACCCTTCGGAGGTCCAGGGCGATGAACAGGCGATCCAGGCTGCCTTCGAGCAGACCGTGCAGAAAATCCGCCAGCGCTTCGCCGCCTTCTTCGCCCTGGACCTCGACCACCTCTCGCCCACGGAGCTGAAAAATGCCCTCGACCGCATCGGAGCGCTGTGATGAGTGACGACCTGAAGCACAGCGAAGAACAGCTGTCCGCCCTTGATCTTGAGCTGCTGCAAGCCTTGGCCCCGGAGCATCTGGAGACCCCGGCAACCGCCGCGCACAAACCGCGCATCCTGCTGCTCTACGGCTCCACCCGCGAGCGCTCGTTCAGCCGCCTGCTGACCCGGGAAGCGGCGCGCATTCTCGAGTTCCTCGGCGCCGAAACCTACATCTTCGACCCCAGCGGCCTGCCCCTGCCGGACGATGCGCCGGTGGATCACCCCAAGGTCCAGGAACTGCGCGAACGGGTGCTGTGGTCCGAGGGCCAGGTCTGGTGCTCGCCGGAACGCCATGGCGCGATGTCGGCGGTGTTCAAGGCGCAGATCGACTGGATCCCCCTGGCCCTCGGCGCAGTGCGCCCGACCCAGGGCAAGACCCTGGCGGTGATGCAGGTCTGCGGCGGCTCACAGTCGTTCAACACGGTCAACCAGCTGCGCGTGCTGGGCCGCTGGATGCGCATGTTCACCATCCCCAACCAGTCCTCGGTGCCCAAGGCCTTTCTCGAGTTCGATGACGACGACCGCATGAAGGCCTCGCCCTTCTACGACCGGGTGGTGGATGTGATGGAGGAACTGATGAAGTTCACCCTGCTCCTGCGCGGCCGCGCCGACCTGCTGGTGGACCGCTACTCGGAACGCAAGGAAAGCGCCGCGGCGCTGTCCAGCCGGGTCAATCAGCATTCGATTTGATGTTGAAACCCCGGCACAGACTTTCACTCACTGAGGAACATACTGGTCCTGTGTTCTGACAAACGCGTCGAATGCCTGGGAGTTGTAAACGTCCAGGCATCCATAAAACACCATCTTCTGATCAGAATGCTTACTCAAGGCCGAGGTCTTCTGGTAGGCATCCAGAAAGAATTTTTCTGTTGCTCCATAAGGATCATGCAGCACCTCTTGTGTGTCTTCATTCTGCACGATCATATGCATGCCCTTTCCCATGAAAGAGTAGGCACCAATGGCCAGCGAGATATCCTCTTTGATTGCGGACGGTTCCTTGAACTGACTGTCGATGCAATTAGCCAGCCCGTAGTTCTTGAGCATTTCACGAGCCTTGGGTAGATCAGCAGCATTAACAGCAAAAGAGCACAGCAGACATAGGCAAAACGCCGCGAACCAACGCGTCATCCTTTCAACTCCCAAAAGTTTATAACCTCAAGCTTTACACGGGGATCGTCATATGTGTGGCTATCTAATCGATGATAGTCGCTACCATCACCCGTGTTTTTTCCATCCCATAACGTTGCGTGCCCCGTAGCATCATTCCACCCAGATATCACCATAACCAGCACACCTTGTTTACCGTTGATAAAGCTCAGGTTATTGGGTTTAACCTCATGATCGGGTGCCTTCCAGTTATTTTTCAAGAATGCAAGAAAACCCTCGACCTTCATGATATAGGGAAGGTCATCTCCTCCGCGCAGCCTGTAAATTGGGGTTTCTTTGATAATGGTACCTTTGGGTATCTTATAACCCCCATAATTGAATGCCCTGCTCAATCTCAATGCACAGGCATTCGCATAGGCGGCAGGCTTTGCGGCCCTATGCGCTTCCACTTCACCACCGACTAATTGATATACGCTCACAGAGTCTTTGTGGCCGACTTCCGTATAGGCCTTCCATAACGTACTGAAACGAGGACGTCTTACATCCACGCTCGACGAAACTCCCCCTGCAGCGATAGCTATCCTGGTCATCACCACTCTCCTTCCATGTCAAACGCTACACCATCAAATGCGCTCATGATATTTGCTACGCCATCTGCTGCAACAACACCAGATAACGTCTGTTCAACAGGCTCGCTTACAGTGACCGAGACTCTTTCGCCAGGAAGATATCCCGTGGTTTTCACATGAATATTCAGATCCACATAAAATCGAGAAAGAGAATCAACCGGAGTTTTTTCTGGGCCATGCGACAGGAAAATACTTTGTATGATCTTAGGTGCCGCCAACAGAGGAGCAACAGAAGAAATACTTGCACCAGCATGCTCGGCGCCGCCGTAGACTGAAGACTGGGTAGCAATCACGGTATTAGCCCCAGGCGGGCAGCCACAGGCTACATAGTCTCCCTCAAGAGCAATCGGCCCTGCTGGTAAAGTCACAGTTCTGGGCCCAACAGCAACTATAGGCCCTTGACCTTTGCTACATACCGGACAACTTGCAATGTGTCCTATAGAGGAGGTGTCAATCGCACTGTCGATACTGATACCTGTATTGCCCTCAAGTACCTGTCCACCAGTAGAAGTAAGTGATCCTATCCCGATCATCTTTCGTCCCATATGAGTCTCCATCTCAGGGCTGTAAATCGGCTCAATCTAAAGCAGATGCCTCCCCATGAAACCAATAATCCCGTGGAAAATTGTGTGTTTCTGTTACCCGACTGCAGTCGCAAAAAGCCACTACCGTCAAAAAATCAGCTCCATTTACCCCTCCCCACACCACACCAGAATAGTTATCGAGCTCTTCAAATCCAAATCCCGCACCACGAATTCCAGCGCAAGAGACCGAGTGCGGCGCCAGGCATTGCTGGTTAATCTCTGGCGACACCCATTGCCCAGGACTTTCCGTGCCCGATCCGTTTCTTGAGGCCCGCGCCTTTCTGGCCGGGCTCGACCCCGACTGGGCTCGTCACGTCGAGGCAGTCGGCCCGTGCCTGCACCAGGCCAAGCCGACCCGCGAACCCTGCGAGGCGCTGGTGCGGGCGATTGCCTATCAGCAGCTGCATGCCCGCGCCGGCGATGCGATTCTCGGGCGTTTTCTTGGCTTGTATGGCTCGGCGGCCTTCCCCTCCCCCGAACAGATCCTCGCCACTGATGTCGAGCAGTTGCGCGCCTGCGGTTTTTCCGCCGGCAAGATCGCCACCATTCGTGGTATTGCCGAAGCGACCCTGAGCGGTGTGGTGCCGGACTACGAGACGGCCCGGAGCATGGACGATGAGGCACTGATCGAGCGCCTGACCAGCCTGCGTGGGATCGGCCGCTGGACCGTGGAGATGCTGCTGATCTACAGCCTGGAACGCCTGGACATCCTGCCCGCCGACGACTTCGGCGTGCGCGAAGGCTACCGGCGCCTGAAGGGCCTGGAGCGGCAGCCGACGCGCAAGCAGATGATCGATATCGGCCTGTCCTTGCGCCCGCATCGCACCGTGGCGGCCTGGTATCTGTGGCGGGTGCCGGCGCGTTGAACGAGCAGGGCTATGCCGTCGGGGCCACCTGGCGCGCGCTCACAGCCCCGACTTGAGGCGGCTGAAGGCGCGGATCAACGCGCGGTTGAAGGCCTTGCCGTTGTCGTTCTTGCTGTACAGCGAAGCCCGCACCTCGGGCGCCGGATAAGTGCCGGGGTCGTTGCGAATCGCCGGATCGACCAGGGCATCCGCCGCGCTGATGGCGTTGGCGTAATGGATGGTGTCGGTGATCGACGCGATCACCTGCGGGGTCATCAGGTAATCCATCAACGCCAGCCCGGCCTCCGGGTGCGGTGCGTCCCTGGGGACGACCATGGCATCGAACCAGATCAGCGTGCCCTCCCTGGGGATGCGATAGCTCAAGGTAAAGGGCTTGTGCGCCGCCTCGGCCTGGCCGGCGGCGATCGCCACGTTGCCGTTCCACGACATGGCCACGCAAGTGTTGCCGTTGGCCAGGTCGCTGATGTTCAGGTCGTTGTCGAAGTAGCGGATGTAAGGCCGGATCTTCGCCAGTTGCTGCTCGGCGAGTTTCAGATCGTCGAGGTTCTGCCGGTTGATGTCCAGCCCCAGGTACTTCATCACCGCGGCGAACACCTCGTTGGGATCGTTGAGCAGGCTGACCCCGCAGTCGGCGAATTTCGCCACCACCGCCGGGTCGAACAGCATCGCCCAGCTGTCGCGCGGCGCAGCGGCCAGGCGCTGGCTGACCGCCTGCTCCTGGTACCCCACTCCCGTGGTGCCCCAGGCATAGATCCCGGCATAGCGGTTACCCGGGTCGAACACCGCCATGTGCTGGCGAAACTCCTCGCCGACCCCGGCCAGGTGCGGCAGGCGCTGCTTGTCCAGCGGCTGGACCGCCCCGCTGGCGATGGCCCGGGACAGGTGCTGGCCGGCGGTCAGCACCAGGTCGTAGCCGCTGCGCCCGGTGAGCAGCTTGGTCTCCACGGTCTCCAGGGAGTCGAAGTGATCGACCACCACGCGGATGCCGGTCTGGCGCTCGAAATCGCTCAGGGTGTCCGGGGCCAGGTACTCGCCCCAGATATACAGATTGACCGTGGGTGTGGCCTCGTCGGCCGCCTCGGCGCACAACGGCGCCAGCACCAGCAGCAACGCGCGGCCCAGCCTGTGCAGATTCATGTTCAGCCCTCTTCGCCGGTGCGCCGGGCAGCCGCGTATTGCGGCATGGTGATGCAGGCGACGTTGCCGCCGCCGAGGAGGATTTCCCGCGAATTGTCGATGCCGACGATGCGGTGCCGGGGGAAGAGTTCGGCCAGGGTGGCCAACGCAGTTGGATCGTTACGGTCGCCGAACAGCGGCACCACGATCGAGCTGTTGCCGGCGTAGTAGTTGATGTACGAGGCACAGATCCGCGTACCGGCCTTGCGCTCGTGGGTGCTGTCGAGCTGATCCAGGCCTTCGGCTTCGGCGGCGGTCCATTCCAGCACGTCCGGCTGCGGCAGCTTGTGCACGATCAATTCGCGGCCACGGCTGTCGCGGGTGCTGCGCAGGATGTCGTAGGCCTCCTGGTAGATTTCCCACTGCGGGTCGTCGCGGTTGTCGGTCCATTGCAACACCACTTCACCAGGGCGCACGAAGCACGCCAGGTCGTCGACATGGCCGTCGGTTTCGTCGAACTTGCAGCCCCGTGGCAGCCAGATCACCTGCTCCGCCCCCAGGTAGTCGGTGAGGCGCCGGGTGACCTCGGCCTTGCCCAGGTGCTGGTTGCGATTGCGGTTGAGCAGGCACTGCTCGGTGGTGAGAATGCTGCCCTGGCCATCGCTCTGGATGCCGCCCAGCTCGGCGATCAGCGGCGCACGATAGCGGTCGACATTTTCGATCTCGAGGATCTTGCTGGCGATCTGATCGTCCTTGTCCCAGGGGTAATACAGGCCGCCGTCGAGGCCGCCGTAGGCGTTGAACTCGAAGTCGACGCCACGCACCTCGCCACTCTGGTCGTTGACCACGAAACACGGGCCGCTGTCGCGAAACCAGGTGTCGTTGCAGGTCATTTCCACCACCCGCACCTGCGGCGGCAACAGGCGGCGGGCATTGGCGAACTGCGCGGCGGAAGCGCAGACGGTAACCGGTTCGCTCTGGGCAATCGCCGTGACGACCTGCACCCAGACCTTCTGCGCCGGCTTGGCGCCGTTGCGCCAGACATCGGTGCGCTCCGGCCAGCCGAGCCAACAACCGGCCTTGGCTTCGAATTCGCCGGGCAGGCGAAAACCATCGTGCTTGGGAGTGGTGTCGAGCAATCGGGCCATGGGGGCAAACCTCGTCAGCGCTAGGGAATGGCCACCAAACTAGCGCCGCGCCGGGTCAAGGCACCAACGATGAATATTGCGCGACTGTTGAATTCAACTCATCAATCGCTCAACTGATCGCTGAACCAGTCCAGCAACTGCAGCAGCGCCGGCCGCTCCAGGCGCACCCGCTCGCAGACCAGGGCGTATTGGCCCAGGGCGGTCATGCTGGCGGCGTTGAAGGGCCGAACCAGCCGGCCATTGAGCAGGTCTTCCTGGGCCGTGAGATTGTCGCCCATGGCCACGCCCTGCCCTTGCGCCGCCGCTTCCAGCGCCAGCCCGGCGTGAGCAAAATACAGCTGGCGCGCCGGCCGCAGGTCGCCGGCATGGCTGGTCAGCCAGGCGGTCCAGGTCTTGCCGTCCTGATCGTCGTGCAGCAGGCAATGGCGAGCCAGGTCCCGCGGGCTTTTCAGGTTGCCCTGGTTGAACAGCCCGGGGCTGCACACGGGGAAGAATTGCAGGGTCGGCAACGGCCGCACGAAGTAGGCGCTGCTGTCCTGCGGGCCGCTGCCGTAGGTAATCGCCAGGTCGATGTCTTCGCCCGGCACGCTGGCGTCGATCGGCTGTTCATAGAGATGCAGGGTGATATGCGGGTAACGCGCGGAAAAGTCCGCCAGCCGGCTCATCAGCCATTTCTGCGCCAGCTCGGCGGTCACCGCCAGGCGCAGTACCGCCAGGGAGGACGGGTCGCGCAACTCGTCGCAGGCCTCGCCAATCAGCTCGAAGGCCTGCTGCAGGCTCTGCATCAACCGCCCGGCCGCCAGGGTCGGGCGGATCTGCCGGCCCTCGCGGACGAACAACGACACACCGAGTTGCTCCTCGAGCTGGCGGATCTGATGGCTCACCGCGCTGTCGGTGACGCACAGCTCGGCCGCCGCCCGGCCGAAATGCGCATGCCGCGCCGCGCACTCGAAAGTCCGTAATGCCGCCAGGGAAGGCAGACGTCGCATATCCAAGCCCCCGAAATGAAGGCGTCCATGCTGCGCCGCCGGGCGACGGGCGACAAGCCTTTGTCAGGCGGCTTCCTGCAAACCATTGGGCCATGCCATACGCGCCTCTGTAGGAGCGAGCGGGCGGCGACCCGGCTGGCCCGCGATGACGACCTCAAGAACAGCATTGCCTTGAAGGGCCTCATCGCCAGCAAGCTTGGCTCCTACAGAGACCATGTACGCCCACTCAGCGCATCAGCGTTTCAGTTCATCCCCAGCCAGTTCGGCAGCGCCAGGGAAATGAACGGCACGTAGGTCACCAGGATCAGGAACGCCAGCAGGATCATCAGCCACGGCAGCGCCGCGCGGATGGTCTGCCCGAGGCTCAGGCCGGTCACCGCCGAGGTGACGAACAGGTTCAGGCCCACCGGCGGATGCACCAGGCCGATTTCCATGTTGACCACCATGACGATCCCCAGGTGGATCGGGTCGATGCCCAGCTCCATGGCAATCGGGAAGAAGATCGGCGCCAGGATCAGCACGATGGCCGAGGGCTCCATGAAGCTGCCCGCCACCAGCAGCACCACATTGACCATCAGCAGGAAACCAATGGGCGACAGCCCGGCATCCATGACGAAGGTGGTGATCTGCTGCGGGATCTGCTCGGTGGTCAGCACATGGGCGAAGAGCATGGCGTTGGCGATGATGAACATCAGCATGATCGACAGCCGGCCCGACTCCACCAGCACTTTCGGACAGTCGCACAGGCGCATGTCCTTGTAGACGAACAGCGCGACGAAGGCCGAATACACCGCCGCCACCGCCGCCGCCTCGGTCGGGGTGAACAGGCCGCTGTAGATGCCGCCGAGGATGATCACCAGCAACAGCAGGCCCCAGAAAGCCCGGCGCGCGGTGCTCAGCCATTCGCGGAACGACACCCGCGGTTGCGCCGGGAGCTTCTTGATCCGCGCGACGATGTAGATCACCACCATCAGGATCACGCCCAGCAGCAGCCCCGGAACGACCCCGGCCATGAACAGCTTGCCCACCGAGGTTTCGGTGGCCGCCGAGTACACCACCATCACGATCGACGGCGGAATCAGGATGCCCAGGGTCCCGGCGTTGCAGATGATCCCGGCGCCGAACTCCCGTGGGTAGCCGGAACGCACCATGCCCGCCACCGCAATCGAACCCACCGCCGCCACCGTTGCCGGCGACGAACCCGACAGCGCGGCGAACAGCATGCACGCCAGCACCGCGGCAATCGCCAGGCCGCCGCGAATGTGCCCGACGCAGGCGTTGGCGAAATCGATCAGGCGTTGCGCCACGCCGCCGGTGGTCATGAAGGCCCCGGACAGCAGGAAGAATGGGATCGCCAGCAAGGTATAGGCTTCGGAGGTTTCGAACAGCTTGATCGCCAGGGAACTCAGGGAGTCCGGGCTGAACAGCAGGATCGACGTGGCGCCGGCCAGCCCCAGGGAAATGGCGATCGGCACGCCGAGGAACATGAAGACGAACAGCATCAGAAACAGACAGAGAATGGCCATCAGTGCTGATCCTCGTGGTGACTGGCAAGCTTGCTGGCCTCGGCCGCCTCATCGGCCAGGCCCAGGTTGATCTGCCCGCGCATGAGGATGCGCCACATGATTTCCAGGTAGCGGATCAGCACCAGGGCAAAACCGAAGGGCACGATCATCGCGATATGCGACAGGTGAATGCCGAACTGGTCCAGGTCCTCGGCTTCGATGCCGGCCTGGATCAGCGCCATCAGCCACTTGAAGCTGGCGACCATGAACAGCCCGGCGTAGACCATGCAGCACAGGCAGGCGATGACCGCCAGCAGGCGCTGGGCCGGACGCGAGGCCAGCTTGACCAGCGCGTCCACCCCCAGGTGGCCGGCGGTCCGCACGCCGTAGGAAATGCCGAAGAAAATCAGCCAGCCAAACAGCACCTTGGTCAGCGCCACGCTCCAGACCATCTCCTGGGCCAGCTCCATGAGGACGTCGCCGATCCCCAGGAACAGCGCGCCGCCCCCTTCCCAGGCATCGCCGATGGCATAGAACAGCGGGTACAGGTTGTTGAGCACCACGTAGACGAAAGTCACCAGCGTCATGGCCGCCAGCAGGAAGGCGATGAACGCCTCTTCAAAATGTTCCCAGAACCGCCTCAGCCTGTGCATTGAGGTTCTCCGTGAAAGTGCCAGTGGAGTGCAGCCCGATAACGGCTGCCGATGGGCCGCTGCGAGCGCAGCGGCCGGGATGCAGGTCGTTATTGCGCCTGGTTGGCAGCTTCGGCGGCCTGGATCAGGTCGGCGCCGATATCGCCCTCGAACTTCTTCCACACCGGGCGCATGGCTTCGCGCCACTCGTTACGCTGCTCGGGGGTCAGGGCGACGATTTCGCTGGTCTTGGCGTCGATGATCTTCTGCCGGGACGTCTGGTTCAGGGCTTCGGCCTGCTTGTTCACCTCCACCGAGACCTCGGCGATGATCTTTTCCAGCTCGCCGCGCACATCCGGCGGCAGGCCGGTCCAGAACTTGGCGTTGGTGATCACCATGTAGTCGATCAGGCCGTGGTCGGTCTCGGTGAAGTACTTCTGCACCTCGTGGACCTTCTGGCTTTCATAGTTCGACCAGGTGTTCTCGGTGCCATTGACCACGCCGGTCTGCAGGCCCTGGTAGACCTCGGCGAAGCTCATCTTGCGCGGGTTGGCGCGCACCGCCTTGAACTGCTCCTCCAGCACGCTGGAGGCCTGCACGCGGAACTTCAGGCCGCGGGCGTCCTTGGGTTCCACCAGTTTCTTGTTGGCCGACAGCTGCTTGAGGCCGTTGTGCCAATAGGCCAGGCCGAGGATGCCCTTGTCCTGCATGGCGGTCAGCAGTTGCTTGCCCTCGGCGTGCTGGAAGCGGTCGACGGCGGCGAGGTTGTCGAAGAGGAATGGCAGGTCGTAGATCTGCACCTTCTTGGTGTACTGCTCGAACTTGGCCAGGGACGGCGCGAGCAACTGCACGTCGCCCAGCAGCAGCGCCTCCATTTCCTTGCCGTCGCCGAACAGCGAGGAGTTCGGGTACACCTCGACCTTGACCCGGCCCGGCAGGCGCTCCTCGGCCAGTGTCTTGAACAGCAGGGCGCCCTGGCCCTTGGGGGTGTTTTCCGCCACCACGTGGGCGAACTTGATCACGATAGGGTCGGCGGCCTGCGCAAGACCGGCGCCCAGCAATGCGGCGGCACAGAACAACGCCCGGGAGAGCTTGAACATGGACTTCACCTTCTTATTGTTGTGGTTGATCGCAGAGTGCCTAAGGGCATGCGTATTGAGAATTTTGAATTTTTGACACCTGCGTTCGCCTCAACCGAACGCCACCGCGTCTTCTGTAGGAGCGGGCGGCGATCCGACTTGCCCGCGATAGGCCCTCAAGGCCGACGCAAACCTCAAGGCCCTAATCGCCAGCAATCGAGCGTCGACCGGCCGCCCCTACAGCCCAGGGCCGCCTAGGAGGCCAGCGCCAGCAGGCGCTGGGCCCGCAGCAGCACCGGCGCGTCGACCATCTGGCCGTCGATCTGGTAGGCGCCGGCGCCGTGGCTGCCGGCGTCCACCACCCGTTGCGCCCAGGCCAGGTCCTCGGCGCTGGGGGCCAGGGCCTGGTGGATCACCGGCACCTGTTTCGGGTGGATGCACAAGGCGCCGCCGAAGCCCATTTCGTAGGCGTGGCGGATGGAGCCGCGCAAACCTTGCGGATCGTCGATGGCCGGGTGCACGCCATCCAGCGGCGCGACCAACCCGGCGGCGCGCGAATGCAGGATCAGCGCCAGCCGCGCCTGGTCCAGGGCGAACTGCGCCGCCACCGAACCGCTGCACAGGTTGAGGTCCAGCGCCAGGTCCAGGCCGCCGAAAGACAGGCGCTGCACCGCCGCGGCCCGGGCGATCTCCGCCAGGGCCAACAGCCCGCGCGCGCTTTCGATGATCGGCCAGATCTGCTTGCCGGTGGCCGCCACGGTCGCCACCTGGGCGGCGCTTTCGACCTTGGGCAGCAGGATGCCGACGACCCCGGCGTGACGCTTGCAGAACGCCAGGTCGGCGGCATGCTCGGCATGTTCCGGGGCATTGACCCGCACCCACAGCCTGACCTGGGGCTGGGTGTTCAGGAACTGCTCGAGGTTGTCCCGGGCCTGGCGCTTGAGCGGCTCCTCCACGGCGTCCTCGAAATCGACGATCACCGCATCGGCGCCGCTGGCCAGGGCCTTGCCGAAACGCTCGGGACGGCTGCCCGGCACGAACAAGGCAGAGCGGACAATAGGGTTGGACATGTTGAATTCCTTGTAAGTGATGTGGGGTCCGTGGACCGGGTTATCTATGTATTGGCCGCGCATGCTTGCCCGCGGCAGGCCCGCGAATTCGACGCAAACCTCAAGGGCCTCTTCGCCAGCAATCGAGCGTCGACCGGCTGCTCCTACAGAAGCCGTGCAAGCCTGCGGATCTCAGATCACGCCGTTGGCCTGCAGCTGTTCGATGGCCTCGGTGGACAGGCCCAGTTCGGCGAGGATCGCGCCGCTGTGCTGGCCCAGCGCCGGGACGCCATCCATGCGTGGTTCGAACGCGGCATTGCGCGCCGGCGGCAGCAACGACGGCAGCTTGCCGGCCGGGCTGTCCACCTCGCGCCAGCCGTCGCGGGCCTTGAGTTGCGGGTGCTGCCACACGCCCTGCATGTCGTTGACCCGGGCGCTGGCGATCTGCGCCTGCTCCAGCCGCTCGATCACCTCCTCCACCGTCAGCCGGGCGAAGCTGTCGACAATGATCTGGCGCAGCGCCTCGCGATTGGCCGAACGCTTGAAGTTGGCCGAGAAGCGCTCGTCGCCGGCCAGCTCCGGTAGCAACAGCACCTTGTCGCAGAACGCCGCCCATTCGCGCTCGTTCTGCAAGCCGAGCATCACAGTGCCGCCGTCCCCCGCCGGAAACGGCCCGTAGGGGTAGATGGTCGAGTGCGCCGCGCCAGCCCGTGGCGGTGGCGGTGCGCCGTCGAAGGCGTAGTACATCGGGTAGCCCATCCACTCCACCAGGCTTTCCAGCATGCTCACGTCGATGCGGCTGCCCTGCCCGGTCCTGCCGCGTAGCAACAGCGCCGAGAGGATGCCGCTGTAGGCGTACATGCCGGCGGCGATGTCGGCGATCGAGCAGCCGGCCTTGGCCAGTTGCTCCTCGCCCGGGCCGCCGGTCACCGACAGGAACCCGCCCTCGCTCTGGATCAGCAGGTCGTAGGCCTTTTTCTTCTCATAGGGGCCGCCCTCGCCATAACCGGAAATGTCGCAGACGATCAGCCGCGGAAAACGTTCGTGCAGCGCCTCGAACGACAGGCCCATGCGCGCCGCCGCGCCCGGCGCGAGGTTCTGCACCAGCACGTCGGCCTGGGCCAGCAGGCGTTGAAGAATGTCGCCGGCGGCGTCCTGCTTGAGGTCCAGGGTCAGGCTTTCCTTGGAGCGGTTGGTCCAGACGAAATGCGAGGCCAGGCCGCGCACGCGCTCGTCGTAGCCACGGGCAAAATCGCCGCTGCCAGGGCGTTCGACCTTGATCACCCGGGCGCCCAGGTCGGCCAGTTGGCGGGTACAGAACGGCGCGGCGATGGCGTGTTCCAGGCTGACCACGGTGATGCCGTCCAGCGGCCGGGGTTGTGCGGTAGTGCTTGTCATAAGGCGTCCTCGGGCTGGTTCAGAGCAATTCGTTCAGTTGCGCGGTGTCGCGCAGGTTCCACGCCTGGCGGATCAGGGCCGCGCCCTGCTCCGCCGTGCGGGCGCCGGAGAAGCGCAACAGGCGCTGGAACTTGTCCGCAAGCTCCGCCCGCGACAGGCCATTGCCCGGATCGCCCTTGGGCTCGTCGATGACGCCATGCAGGGTGCGGCCGTCGACAGTGGTGACCAGCACCCGGCCAAGCCAGCGTTGCGGGTAGGCGCGGTCGACCTCGGGGTCGAGGACCATCGACACCTTGTCGCGAAACGCCGCCACCGCCGGATCGTTCAGCGCCAGCTCATGGAACTCCGGCAGCCCGGCCTTGCCATGCACGGCGATCAGGCCGAGCACGGTGCCCATGGAAAACTTAGCCTGGTGCACGGTCTGCGGCACGCTCACCCGCCCCAGCACATCGATGGCACCCTGGTGCACGCGGGTTTCCACCCGGGCGATCTGCCCGTGGCTCAGGCCTTCGCGCTGCATCAGCGCCAGCAAGGCATCGGCGGCCGGGTGGGTATGGCGGCAGGCGGCGTGGAGCTTGAACGAGGTTTCCAGCAAGGCCCAACGCGAACCGAGCCGATCGGACAGCCTGCTCGGCTCGGCATCCCAGGACATGCCCGCGGCCATGCCCTGCTCGCCTTCGAGAATATTGCGCGCGCCGGTCAGCCCGTCGCGGGTCAGGTAGGCGGCGAGCAGCCCGTCGGCCGCGGCCTTGGCCGTGTGCAGTTGCTTGGAGTCCGCGGCGTCGCGCAAAAACTCCCAGAACCCGGCGGCCTGGGTTCCGGCGCTGCCCAGCAGGTCGATGAACTGTGCCTGGTCGAAGTCCATCAGCTTGCCCACCGCCACCGCCGCGGCGAGGGTGCCGACGGTGGCCGTGGTGTGGAAGATCCGGTAATGGGAACGGCCCATGAACTCGCCGATGCGAATCCCCGCCTCGTAACCGGCCACCGCCGCCAACAGCAGCTCGCGACCGGACTTGCCCAGGTCCTGGGCCGCCGCCAGGGCCGCCGGGAACACCACGGTGGCCGGGTGCAACACCGAGCTGTTGTGCAGGTCGTCCTGCTCCACCAGATGGGAGGACGCGGCGTTCACCAGGGCGGCGAAATAGGCCGAGCTGCCGCGACCGTTGACCAGGATCCGCGCCGGGCCATCGGCCGGCCCCATATGCCGGGCGTAACGCTCGAACAACGGAATCGGATGCGCGCCCTGGCTGGCCAGGGCGGAGCCGAGCCAGTCGAGGAACAGCTCCTCGGTGCGCGCCAGCACGCTGTCGGGTAGCTGCTGGTAACTCAGGCCGGCAAGGAACCCGGCCAAGGCTTGGGTATGGCTCATGCTCGGTTCCTCAGAAACTGCGCGGCAGTTCGAGCAGGTGCTCGGCCACATAGGACAGGATCAGGTTGGTGGAGATCGGCGCCACCTGGTACAGGCGGGTCTCGCGGAATTTGCGCTCGACGTCGTACTCATTGGCGAAGCCGAAACCGCCGTGGGTCTGCAGGCAGGCGTTGGCCGCCTCCCACGAAGCCTTGGCCGCCAGGTACTTGGCCATGTTGGCGCTGGCTCCGGCGTTCAGGCCGCTGTCATATTCCTCGCAGGCGCGCCAGCGCATCAGATCGGCGGCCTCGATCTCGATATGGGCTTCGGCGATGGGGAACTGCACGCCCTGGTTCTGCCCGATCGGCCGGCCGAACACCACGCGGTCGCGGGCGTACTGGCTGGCCTTCTCGATAAACCAGCGGCCATCGCCGATGCACTCGGCGGCGATCAGGGTGCGTTCGGCGTTGAGGCCGTCGAGGATGTAGCGGAACCCCTTGCCTTCCTCACCGATCAGGCTGTCGGCGGGGATCTCCAGGTTGTCGAAGAACAGCTCGTTGGTCTCGTGGTTGACCATGTTGGCGATCGGCTGCACGGTCAGGCCGTGGCCGATGGCCTCGCGCAGGTCGACCAGGAAGATCGACATGCCTTCGGATTTTTTCTTGACCTCGGCCAGCGGCGTGGTGCGCGCCAGCAGGATCATCAGGTCGGAATGCTGGATGCGCGAGATCCACACCTTCTGCCCGTTGATCACGTACTTGTCACCCTTGCGTACGGCGGTGGTCTTGATCTTGGTGGTGTCGGTGCCGGTGGTGGGCTCGGTGACGCCCATCGATTGCAGGCGCAGTTCGCCGCTGGCGAGCTTGGGCAGGTAGTAGCTTTTTTGCGCCTCGCTGCCGTGCCGCAGCAGGGTGAACATGTTGTACATCTGCCCGTGCACGGTGCCGGAGTTGCCGCCGCAGCGGTTCACTTCTTCGAGGATCACCGAGGCTTCGGCCAGGCCCAGGCCCGAACCGCCGTACTGCTCGGGGATCATCGCCGAGAGCCAGCCGGCTTCTGTCATGGCTTTGACAAAGGCTTGCGGGAAGCCCTTTTTCTCGTCGATCCGGCGCCAGTATTCGGCGGGAAAGTCCGCGCACAGGGCCCGCACGCCTTCACGGATGGCATTCAATTCTTCATTGCTGTTGGGGTTCATCGAACGGCTCTCCGCCTGTGGCTATTGTTGTGGGATCGGGTCGAACAGCACTTCGCCGCGCTGGGCCAGGCCGGCGTCGTTGCCGGCCCAGAGTTCGGCAACGCCGGGGCGGACGATGCGCCCGCCGACCTCGAACGGCTGCGGCGCAATCAACGGCCGCAGGCCGCGATAGGCGAAGCGCCGCAACCTGGCTCCGGGATGGGCACGGCAGAACGCCCGCAGGCTGAGGGTGGCGATCAACGGGCCGTGCACCACCAGCCCCGGATAACCTTCGGTCTCGGTGACGTAGGGAAAGTCGTAGTGGATGCGATGGCCGTTGAAGGTCACGGCGCTGTAGCGGAACAACAAGGTCGGGCTGGGTTCGACGGGTTCGCGCCAGTCGCCCTGGATCAGTGGCTCGCCGCTGGCTTGCTTGGGCGGGGTCGGCTCACGGTAGACGATGTCCTGCTCTTCGCGAATCGCCAGGCGCCCGTCCTGGGAATACTCATGGCGCACCGTGACGAACAGCAGCGCGCCGGTGCGCCCGGTCTTTTCCTCGACATGGCTGATGGTCGACACACAGTCCGCGGCGAAACCGGCGCGCAACGGCTCGAGGAACTCCAGCCGGCCACCGGCCCACATGCGGTTGCGATTGGCCGCCGGCGGCAGGAAGCCGCCACGGGCCGGATGGCCGTCGCCGCCCAGGGCGCTTTCGGCCAGCGGCTCCTGGAAAAAGCACCATTGCCACAGCGGCGGCAAGGCCTCGCCATGGGCCGGCACGGGTTCGCCAAAGGTCGCGGCGATGCGCTTGAGCAGGTTGTCGCTGAGCAGGTCTCGGGCTTGCTGGCTTCGGCCTATCCAGGCGCTGGGGTCGGTCACGCTCATCGGGTCGGATCCTGTTGCAGTGGTGGTGAGCCCGATCATGCAAGCCGCTGTGCGTTCTGAGAATTTGCATTTCAATAAACCGGCGTTCGGTTATGCTGAACGCCGCTTTACCCCTCATCCCCCCCAGGAGCCGCCCATGCATTTCGATCTGGCCGACCTGCGCCTGTTTATCCATATCGCCGAATCGCCAAGCCTGACCCAGGGCGCCAAGCGCGCCTTTCTGTCGCCGGCGGCGGCCAGCGCGCGGATCAAGGCCCTGGAAAGCCAGCTCGAGACCCGCCTGCTGTACCGCGACAGTCGCGGCGTCGAAGTCACCCCGGCGGGCGAGCGCCTGTTACAGCATGCGCGGCTGATCATGCGCCAGGTGGACTACTTGAAAAGCGAGTTCACCCAATACGGCGGCGATTCCACCGGGCATATGCGCATCTTCGCCAACACCACGGCGGTGACCGAATTCCTGCCGGAGATCCTCGCCGGCTTTCTGTCGAAACGCCCGGGGGTCACGGTGGACCTGCAGGAGCGCCTGTCCCGGGACATCGTGCGTGGCGTGCTCGACGGCACCGCCGACATGGGCATCATCGCCGGCCCGGTGGAAGCCAGCGGCCTGCAGGTCCTGCACTTCAGCACCGACCACCTGGTGCTGATCCTGCCGGTCGACCACCCGCTGGCGACGCAGCGGGCGGTGACCCTGGAGCAGACCCTGGCCTACCAGCACATCGGCCTGCACGAAGGCAGCACCTTGCTGAGTTTTTTGCGCGAACACGTGGAGCGCACCGGCAAGCAACTGTCGCTGCGGATCCAGGTGTCGAGCTTCGAAGCGGTGTGCCGCATGGTCGAGGCCGGCGTCGGTATCGGCATCATTCCCGAGTCGGCCGCCATCCGGCACAGCCACACCATGCAGCTGGTGACGGTGAAACTCGACGAGGCCTGGGCGGTGCGCGAACGCAGCATCATCGTCCGCGAACTGGAGGCCCTGCCCGGCACCGTGCGGGCGCTGATCGCCACCTTGATGCCCAAGGCCTGATGGTTCGCGGCCAATCTGCCTCCTGGCGCAAAACCCTCCGCGACACCGCCGCCCGTTGACCTGAATCAAGGGCCCGGCGCCTGACAGATGTGAATGTTCAGGCAATCCTCTGCACCTTCACGGAGACTTGCCCATGACCAGCACCGCCATCCACACGCCAGCCCTGGCCGCCTTCGCTCAGCAGAAGGGCGAACACTGGATAGACGCCCTCAACGACGGCAGCCCGGTGCTGATCCGCCCGTTGCGCGCCGAAGACCGCGACCGCGAAAAGGCCTTTATCGAGAACCTCTCGCCGACCACCCGGCACCACCGGTTCCTCGGGGAAGTCAAGGAAGTCGGCGAGGCCCTGCTCAGCCAGCTGATGGACGTCGATGGCTGCGAGCGCGCGGCTTACGTGGCGCTGGTCCACGACAACGGCTCGCTGCGGGAAATCGGCATCAGCCGCTACGCCACGATCGGCGCGGACGCGGACACCTGCGAATTCGCCGTCACCGTGGCTGACGAGTGGCAGCACCAGGGCCTGGACGCCTTGCTCATGCGCCATTTGATCGCCCGGGCCAAGGACCAGGGCTTCAAGCAGATGTACTCCCTGGATTGCCCGGCCAATCACCGTATGCGCGAGCTGGCGGCGACCCTGGGCTTCAGTCGCGCCATCGATCCGGACGATGCGACCCAGGTCCGCTACCACCTGACGCTGTAACCGGCCTCAGCCCGCCGCCCCGCCACACTGCGCGCAAAACCGCGCGCCGGAGGCCAGCGTGCTGCCGCACTGGCGGCACGCGGCGGGTTGCAGCGAAGTCCCGCATTGCTGGCAAAAACGCGCCCTGGCCACGTTGTTCGCCCCGCAGTCCGGACACAGCGGGCCGCCCGCTGCCGGCGCTGCGCCACCTGCGCGCCGGCCATGCCCGCTGCCATGCCCATCACCGTGATGCCCACCCTGATAACCGCCATGCCCACGGCCCCGATGACCGCCCAGCAAACGTTCGAAAAAGCTCATGTCGATCACTCCTGATATAGGGAGTCGACAGTAAAAAGCCTGAAGCAGCTACAGGGTCAACTCGGCGCGACCAATGCCCATGGCGAACGCTCCAGCCGACAACGACTAGGCTGACGGTCATAGCCCATGGATCGTCGGAGGTCGTCATGCAACTCGAAGGTTCCTGCCATTGCGGCGCTGTCCACTTCAGCCTGAACAGCGCCCATCCCTACCCTTATCAACGTTGCTACTGCTCGATCTGCCGCAAGACCCAGGGCGGCGGTGGGTATGCGATCAACCTCGGCGGCGATGCCGCCAGCCTGAAAGTCCGCGGCCGCCAGCACATCACGATCTACCACGCGCTGCTCAGGGAACCCGGCAAACGCGCCCGGCGCAGCAGCGCAGAACGGCATTTCTGCGCCCGCTGCGGCTCCGGGTTGTGGCTGTTCAGCCCGCAATGGCCGGAGCTGATCCATCCCTTCGCCTCGGCCATCGACACGCCGTTGCCAATACCGCCGGAACATACCCACCTGATGCTCGACTCCAGGGCGCCCTGGGTGGAAATCGACTGGCATCCCCACGACCTGCAATTCGCCCACTACCCCGAGGAATCCATCGCTCAGTGGCATGAGCGCCTGGACCTGGAACGCTAAGCGCCGGGCATTCACAGTCTTTGACAGTTTTCCGACAAAGCTGCCAAAGATTGCCCGCACCCGCATCCCTAGCATGAACGCATCCATTTCCCCACGGGTGCGTCATGTACGGTCGGTTCTTCACGCTCTTCATCGGTGTGCTGCTCGGTGGCCTCAGCTGCCAGGGCACGCCGCCCACGGCCCCGACGCCCAGCGTCGAACCGCCGCCTGAAATCGCCACGCCACCCGAGACCGCCCTGCGCGCCGAACCGGCCCCTGTCGCCCCGGCGAGCAAGGCTGCCAAGCGAGCGCGCGATGGCCTGGGCAGCTCCTATTCCACTCCCAACGACCATTCCCACACCCTGCTGAGTTTCTAGCCGCCGATGAAGACCTCGATCCGTCCGAAAACCTTGTGCCTGTCCCTTGCTGCGCTGCCTCTGGCTTCGCTGTGCCTGCTGACGTCCAGCGGCCCGCTCTACGCCGCGGACTGGCAGTACCAACTGCAAGCCGGCGCCGCCAGCCTGCCGCGCTACAGCGGCAGCGACGAACGCAGCGTCGCGCCGATCCTGGGCGGCGCAATCGTCAGCCCCTACGGGGTGTTCCTCAATACCGAACAGGGCCTTGGCTGGGGCAATGAATGGGGCGACCTGGCGTTCAGTACCTGGGTCGGCCCCAGCGCGGCACGCAAGGATCGCAAGAGCGGCTACAAGGGCTCGGACCATCTGGCCGACATGGGCTCGATCAAGTCCCGCGCGCAGTTCGGCGCCCACCTGGGCTACACCCTGGGCGCCGTGGAGCTCGGGGCCACGCTGCAGCACGCGCTGAAGAAAAATGACGACCCGGACACCGGCTCGGCCTACAACCACCTGCAACTGAGCATTGGCAGCACGCTGTATGAAGGCCGCTACGGCCGCCTCGAGGGCAGCCTCAACAGCCAGTTCGGCGATGGAGACTACCTGCGCACCTGGTATGGCGTCAGCGCGGCCCAGGCTGGCAGGACCCGCTTCGGCACCTATCGTCCCAAGGGTGGTTTTCTCAGCCGTGGCGGCGACCTGACCTGGACAGTGCCGGTCAGTGAACAGATGAACGTATCGACGGTGCTGGCGCTGCAGTACCTGGGCCGGGAAGCGGCGGACAGCCCGATTGTCGAGCGGCGGCTGCAGACGTCGTTGGCGACCACGCTGGAGTACAACTTTTAAGCGGTGTTGGTCGTCCTGACGCTATCGCGGGCACGCGCCGAGGTGCCTGAGTTACTCGACCTGAGCCCAGGTCATGCGAAACGACGCGCCGCCCCACTGCGAATCCGTCACCTCGACCTGGCCGCCGTGGGACTGCGACACCCGCCGTACCAGCGCCAGGCCGAGGCCGAAACCGCCGGTGCGGCGGTCGCGGCTGGCGTCGAGCCGGGAGAACGGCTCGAAGATTTTCTTGCGTCCTTCCACCGGCACGCCCGGGCCGTCGTCGTTGACCTGGACTTCATAACCCTGCCCGACCCGCACCAGGGACACCTCGACGCGCCGCTCGGCGTAGCGAATGGCATTACGCAGCAGGTTGATCACCGCCCGCGCCATGAACCGCGGCTCGATACTGATGCACTCGACCTCGCAGGCGCGGATCAGGATCTGCACCCCCGCCGCTTCCGCCTCCAGGGCGACACTGCCGACCACGCTGTCGAGCCAGCTGTGGGCCTGGATAGTCTCGCGGTTGATCACCGTGGCGCCGTGTTCCAGGCTGGCATAGGTCAGTAGTTCGGAGACCATTTCCTCCAGCTCGCCAAGGTCGGCGTACATGTCGGCGATCAGCTCGCGGTTGTGTTTCGGATCGGACTGCTTGAGCTGGTCGAGCTCGAACGACAGGCGGGCGATGGGCGTGCGCAGCTCATGGGACACCGCGTTGGTCAGCTCGCGCTGATTGGCGATCAGGCCTTCGATGCGGCTGGCCATGCGGTTGAAGTGCTCGGCCAGCTCGCGAATGTTCGAGCGCCGCGACAGGTGCAGGCGCGTACTCAGGTCGTTGTCGCCGAATCGTTCGGCCGCCAGCCGCAGTTGCTCCAGATCGCGCCAGTGCGGGCGCACCCAGAAATACAGGACAATGCCCACCAGCGTAGCGAGGAGAAAATAGGCGGCGGTGGTGTAGAAGCGGGTCAGCGAGGGCTCTTCCGGCAACTTGATGCTGAGCAATTGCCGGCCTTGGTCGATGCTGGCGATAAACTCGGTGAACGCTTGCCGCACCACCAACTGGTTGGATGCCAGCAAGGCCTGTTCCCGGGCACTCAGGCCCAGCGCATCGGCGTTCACCAGGCGCAACTGCAAGCCGTAGTGCGGCTGCAACGCCTGCAATTGCCGTTCGCGCTCGGCGCTATCGAACGGCCGCAACTGTTCCACCAGGCTATAGGCCGGCCCACGCACCGCATCGCGGTTATAGGCTTCCAGCGGGTCTTCGAGGATGGCCGTGAAGATGTGATCGACCGCGGTGATCGCCCCGGCAAAACCTATGGCCAGAACAATGTACAACCCCAGGAACAGCCGCAGCATCTAGAGCTCCCACGCGAACGGATTGAACAGATAGCCCTTGCCCCAGATGGTCTTGATGCACACCGGCTCGCGGGGGTTGTCCTGGAGTTTGCCGCGCAGCTTGCTGATGTAGACATCGACGCTGCGGTTGAGGCCGTCGAAGGCGATGCCGCGCATGCGGTTGAGGATGTCGTCGCGGGAGAGGATCTTGCCCGCCGAACTGGCCAGCAGCCACAGCAGCTCGAACTCCATGGTGGTCAGCTCGATCGACTCGCCGGCCAGGCGCACTTCGCGGCAACTGCGGTCGAGGGTCAGGCGGCCGAATTCCAGCGCGCCGCGCACCGTCGGCTCCGGCAACTGGCGCCGTTGCAGGGCGCGCAGGCGGGCCAGCAGCACCGGCGGCTTGATTGGCTTGATCACATAGTCGTCGGCGCCGGACTCCAGGCCCAGGATATGGTCCAGGTCGTCTTCCTTGGCGGTGAGAATGACGATGGGCGTGTCCGCCACGTTGCGGATTTCCCGGCACACATGCAGGCCGCTCTGGCCCGGCAGCATCAGGTCGAGGACGACGATTTTCGGCTGGAACTCGAGAAAGGCCGCCAGCGCCACATCGCCACGATGTACCGTCAGGACCTCGAAACCGTGTTGGGACAGGAAGTGCGCGATCAGCCCGGCGAGCTTCTCGTCATCTTCCACCAGCAATACTTTGCCAAGACCCGGGTTATCCATAAATACCAGTCTGAGTGCGCACAATTGGGGCGCGCATTATAGGCGGCATCGGATAAATCTGAGACCAGGGCAGACAGCAAAAACCGGCCAAGATGGCCGGTTTTCAGTGATGTTTCATGCTTTTAAGAGTTTTTTACAATTTGCCCGCAGTTTCCAACACCTAGGATTTTCATCCTTTACAGAGCAGGCACGCCGCTGTGGAAACGGAACTCGACGTCCGGCGACTCGATCAGTTCGCGCTCGGCGGCGCGCACCTTCTCGATCACCTGGGCGATATCCTTGGCGTCGCCGTACTGATAGGCCAGCTTCAGGTAACCCTGGAAGTGCCGGGCCTCGCTTTTCAGCAGGCCGAAGTAGAACTTGCCCAGTTCTTCGTCCAGGTGCGGCACCAGCGCCTCGAAACGCTCGCAGCTGCGGGCCTCGATAAAGGCGCCGACCACCAGGGTATCCACCAGCTTCACCGGTTCGTGGCTGCGCACCACCTTGCGCAGGCCCGAGGCATAACGCCCGGCCGACAGCTGGCGCAGTTCGATCTTGCGCCGCTTCATCAGGCGCATGACCTGTTCGTGGTGCACCAGCTCTTCCCGGGCCAGGCGCGACATCATGTTGATCAGGTCGACATGGGAGTGGTACTTGGCGATCAGGCTCAGGGCCGTGCTGGCCGCCTTGAATTCGCAGTTCTTGTGGTCGATCAGCAGGGTTTCCTGATCCGCCAGGGCCGCTCGGACCCAGGCATCCGGCGTGCGGCAGCCGAGGAACTCATGGATTTCCGGCAGGTTCATGGCCGTTTGTCCTTTTGGAGAAGGTGCTCGCAAGGCAGGACGGTGGCGACTTCAGGGATAGATAACATGGGGCTCACGGCATAAGGGTTCACGGCGAAGGGCGCCGATTATACCGGCCGCGTCGCAGACCACCAGCCGCGGCGCTTGATGTGCGTCAACAGCCACGGCGACGCGCAGCAACTATAGTTGTGCAACGTAGCCTTCATCCCTCTCTGGAGATCCCGACCATGCAAGCCATCCGCAGCATCCTGGTGGTCATCGAGCCCGAGCATTCCGAAAGCCTCGCGCTCAAGCGCGCCAAGCTGATCGCCGGGGTGACCCAGGCCCATCTGCACCTGCTGGTGTGCGACAAGAAGCACGAGCATTCGGCGCTGTTGAGCGTGCTCAAGAGCAGCCTGCTCAGCGAGGGCTACAGCGTGACCACCGAGCAGGCCTGGAACGACAGCCTGCACGGCACCATCATCGACGTGCAGCAGGCCGAAGGCTGTGGCCTGGTGATCAAGCAGCACTTTGCCGACAACCCGCTGAAAAAGGCCCTGCTCACCCCCGCCGACTGGAAACTGCTGCGCTACTGCCCAAGCCCGGTGCTGCTGGTGAAAACCGCCAAGCCCTGGACCGGCGGCGTAATCCTGGCGGCCATCGACGTCGGCAATACGGATGGCGAGCACCGCACCCTGCATGCCAGCATCATCGACCATGGTTTCGACATCGCCAGCCTGGCCAAGGCGCAGCTGCATGTGATCAGCGCCCATCCGTCGCCCATGCTGTCGGCGTCCGACCCGGTGTTCCAGCTCAAGGAAACCATCGAGGCGCGCTACCGCGAGCAGTGCAAGGCGTTCCAGGCCGAATTCGACATCGACGATACCCACCTGCATATAGAAGAAGGCCCGGCGGACGTGCTGATCCCGCACACCGCCCATGAATTGCAGGCAGCGCTGACCATCATCGGCACCGTGGCGCGCACCGGGATTTCCGGGGCGCTGATCGGCAACACCGCGGAAGTGGTGCTCGATGCCCTGGAAAGCGACGTGCTGGTGCTCAAGCCGGAGGTGATCATGGACCACCTGGAAGAGGTGGCCAGCAAGCATTGAATGATGGGTTAGCAGAGAGAACGCTATCGCGGGCAAGTCGGATCGCCGCCTGCCCGCGATGCTTTTAATGGTCAGGCGCCAAAGGCGTCCTTGAGAAACCCCGGGGCGATATAACGCTGGTAGTGGGCCTCCGACAGGAGGAAAAACTCCCGATCGATGGCATCGCGCAATTCCGGCAGTTCCCAGTCGCGAAACTCCGGCAGCAACACCATCCCATAGGCTTCCAGCTGGTTGATCACCCGCGCCCCGCGGGCGATCAGCTGATAGGCCCAGCAATATTCCGACTGGTGCGGCACGAAGCGGATCTTGCGCTGCTCCAGTTGCTCGCGCAGCCGCTGGGGATCGAAGACTTCCAGCTTGGCCGCCATCACCTGCACCAGCAATTGCTCGAGACGCAGCCACACCGCGCGCTTTTCTTCCTCGTTGTAGCCGTTCCAGTGGATCACTTCATGGTGGAAACGCTTGCAGCCACGGCACACCAGGTCACCGTAGACAGTGGAGCAGAGGCCGACGCAGGGGGTCTTGATCGTCTGATTGGGCATAAGTAGGCAATTGGCGGAAAAAAGCGAAACAGGCCCGCATGTTAGCCCTTTGTCTGACATTGATCACCCCTCAAGCTTCAGGGGCCTCAGGGTCTATTGGACTTTGGTGGCGAGCCGCGTTGCTGGGCCAACGTGTGCGAGGCAAGGCACGGGATGCCGCCAATGGTCGTTCCCTTGGCAAATCCCGCGCCGCAGCCTCGCGCACGTTGGCACGCAACCCGAAGGGACGGGGCCCGCTTGGTGCAGGGCTGCGTTGCTCGCGCCTTGCCCTGCACCAAGCGGGCATCCGTCGCGGCCGCCACCAAAGTCCAATAGACCCTGTCTTACCTTTAATTTTTTTTTGCCGTAGAATCAGCCAGCCTTTTTAGGCGCCAATGTCCGTTAGAAGCTGTTTTCAAAGCGTCACGAGCACAGTCGTTCCTTCAGAGCGGTGTTGGCGATGGGTCTTTCCAGCGGGGAAAGCCCAGCGCCAACCCTCATCAGCTCCCGTTCTGCAGGCGTAAAACTTTGAAAGCAGCTTCTGTAAGGAATTGTCGGCAATTCTGGCTAAGCGACCCACAACGTCACGCAGCGCATGAGTACGGCAATTTCGGGATGAGCGTCCCGGACACCCATTTGGGACCACTGATGAGGGTAATACTGTGCTTGAAGCCTACCGCAAACATATCGAAGAGCGTGCAGCCCTGGGTATCGTTCCCCAGCCGCTAAACGCCGAACAAACTGCAGGCCTGGTCGAGCTGCTGAAGAATCCCCCCGCTGGCGAAGAAGCCTTCCTCGTTGACCTGATCACCCATCGCGTTCCGCCAGGAGTCGACGAAGCCGCCTATGTAAAGGCCGGTTTCCTCTCCGCGCTGGCCAAAGGCGAAGCCCAATCCCCTCTGCTGGACAAGAAGCGCGCCGTTGAACTGCTGGGCACCATGCAGGGCGGCTACAACATCGTGACCCTGGTCGAGCTGCTGGACGACGCCGAGCTGGCTCCGGTCGCGGCCGCACAGCTCAAGCACACCCTGCTGATGTTCGATGCCTTCCACGACGTCGCGGAAAAAGCCAAGAACGGCAACGTTCACGCCCAAGCCGTACTGCAATCCTGGGCCGACGGCGAGTGGTTCAAGAACCGCCCGGTACTGGCCGACAAGATCAGCCTGCGTGTGTTCAAGGTGCCTGGCGAAACCAACACCGACGACCTGTCCCCTGCCCCGGATGCCTGGTCCCGTCCTGACATCCCGCTGCACGCCCTGGCCATGCTGAAAATGGCCCGTGACGGCATCGTTCCGGACCAGCAAGGCGCCATCGGCCCGATGAAACAGATCGAGCAGATGCGCAACGACGGCTTCCCGATCGCCTACGTCGGCGACGTGGTCGGTACCGGTTCGTCCCGTAAATCGGCGACCAACTCCGTACTGTGGTTCTTCGGCGACGACGTTCCTTACGTGCCGAACAAGCGCGCGGGCGGCTTCTGCTTCGGCAGCAAGATCGCACCGATCTTCTACAACACCATGGAAGACGCCGGCGCCCTGCCGATCGAATTCGATGTGTCGAAGATGAACATGGGCGACGTGATCGACCTGTACCCGCACGCCGGTAAAGTCACCAAGCACAACAGCGACGAAGTCCTGGCCACCTTCGAAATGAAGACCCCGGTCCTGCTCGACGAAGTCCGTGCCGGCGGCCGTATCCCGCTGATCATCGGCCGTGGCCTGACCGAGAAGGCACGCGCCGAACTGGGCCTGCCACCTTCGGACCTGTTCAAGAAGCCGGAAGCTCCGGCCGAAAGCACCAAGGGCTTCACCCTGGCGCAGAAAATGGTCGGCAAGGCGTGCGGCGTCAAAGGCGTGCGTCCAGGCACCTACTGCGAACCGAAGATGACCACCGTCGGCTCCCAGGACACCACTGGCCCGATGACCCGTGACGAACTGAAGGACCTGGCTTGCCTGGGCTTCTCTACCGATCTGGTGATGCAGTCGTTCTGCCACACCGCGGCCTATCCGAAGCCGATCGACGTCACCACCCACCACACCCTGCCTGACTTCATCATGACCCGTGGCGGCGTATCCCTGCGTCCGGGCGACGGCATCATCCACAGCTGGCTGAACCGCATGCTGCTGCCGGATACCGTCGGCACCGGTGGCGACTCCCACACCCGTTTCCCGATCGGCATCTCGTTCCCTGCCGGTTCCGGCCTGGTGGCCTTCGCCGCCGCCACTGGCGTCATGCCGCTGGACATGCCGGAATCGATCCTGGTCCGCTTCAAGGGCAAGCTGCAGCCTGGCGTCACCCTGCGTGACCTGGTCCACGCCATCCCTTACTACGCGATCCAGAAAGGCCTGCTGACCGTCGAGAAGAAAGGCAAGAAGAACGCCTTCTCCGGCCGCATCCTGGAGATCGAAGGTCTGGAAACCCTGACCGTCGAGCAAGCCTTCGAACTGTCCGATGCCTCGGCCGAGCGTTCGGCTGCCGGTTGCACCATCAAGCTGTCCAAAGAGTCGATCGCCGAATACCTGCAGTCGAACATCACCCTGCTGCGCTGGATGATCGGCGAAGGCTACGGCGATGCCCGTACCCTGGAGCGTCGCGCTCAAGCCATGGAAGCCTGGCTGGCCAACCCTGAGCTGCTGGAAGCCGACAAGGACGCCGAATACGCCGAAGTCATCGAGATCGACCTGGCCGACGTCAAGGAGCCTGTGCTCTGCGCGCCGAACGACCCGGACGACGCTCGCCTGCTCTCCAGCGTGGCTGGCGAGAAGATCGACGAAGTGTTCATCGGTTCCTGCATGACCAACATCGGCCACTTCCGTGCTGCCGGCAAGCTGCTGGATCAGGTCAAGGGCCAGCTGCCAACCCGCCTGTGGCTGTCGCCGCCGACCAAGATGGACGCTCACCAGCTGACCGAGGAAGGCTACTACGGCATCTACGGCAAGGCTGGCGCGCGCATGGAAATGCCGGGCTGCTCGCTGTGCATGGGTAACCAGGCCCGCGTCGAGCCGAACTCCACCGTGGTTTCGACTTCGACCCGTAACTTCCCGAACCGTCTGGGTGACGGCGCGAACGTCTACCTGGCTTCGGCCGAGCTGGCGTCCGTTGCGTCCATCCTGGGTCGCCTGCCGACCGTCGAGGAGTACATGGAATACGCCGGCAAGATCGACAGCATGGCAGCGGACGTGTACCGCTACCTGAGCTTCGACCAGATCGCCGAGTTCCGTGAGGCTGCTGCGAACGCCAAGATTCCGGTGGTTCAAGCCTAAGGTTGCAAGGCAATGAAGAACGCCGCGTATCCCACGACGATACGCGGCGTTTTTTTTATCCCGGCGATCACCTCGCTAGTCGCTCTGGCAGCAGAACGCCAGGCGTCTTTGCCTACCAGATCTGGTAGTTGTTAGCCCTCCCCGCCCTTGCTAAAAATCACGCCACTGCCAACGGCACCCGACGCTCGTCCGAACGTCGAACGCTGCCCGCTTGCCACGGCCTTGGGATGACAGCTGTCAACCCGCGCCGATCGCTCAAAGCGCTCACACGACTATAAAAACATCCCGCGCACGACAGCTGGATCTCAGCTGCCGCGGACTCTTTCGCCCCGTCAAAAGCAACAAATGGAGGTGTGCTATGTGGCGTAACCATTGTGTGATCGAAAAAGCGTTCAACGACTACTGTGTGCATGTCGAACAATTGGGCAACGACCCGCAACGCAAGACGGTGTTGCTGGTCAACGGCGCCATGGCCACCACCACCGCCTTCGCCCGCACCAGCCGCTGCCTGGCCGAACATTTCAATGTGGTGATGTTCGACCTGCCGTTCTCCGGCAACTCGCGGCCGCACAACCCGGACCAGCGCCTGGTGACCAAGGACGACGAAGTGGCGATCCTGCTGGCGCTGATCGAGCGCTTCAAGGTCAACCATGTGGTGTCCACCTCCTGGGGCGGCCTGTCGACCCTGCTGGCCCTGACCCACAACCCGGATACGGTGGAAAGCTCGGTGGTGATGTCCTTCACCCCGACCCTCAACCCGCCGATGCTCGATTACATAAGCGGCGCCCAGGCCTTGCTGGAGCGGCAGGACAGCGGCGGGATCGGCCACCTGCTCAACGGCACCCTGGGCAAGCACCTGCCACCGCGCCTGAAGGTCGCCAACCAGCTGCACATGGCCACCCTGGTGGACGCCGAGCGGCACCAGGTGTGCTTTCATATCGAACAGGCGCTCAGGCTCAACCAGGGCACCTTCGTCCAGCGCCTGGCAGCGATCGACAGCCATGTGCATTTCATCAATGGCGCGTGGGACGAATACACCCCGGCGCAGGATGCCCAGCAGTTCCGCCGTTATGTCCGCGATTGCAGCTTCGCGGTGGTCGAGGGCAGCGGGCATTTTCTCGACCTGGAATCGAGAACCGCCGCCGACGGCGTGCATCGCGCGCTACTCGCCCAGTTGCTGCCGAGCGCCCGCGAGCCGGCCACCGCTGTGGAACCCATCACCCGCCTGCGTTTTGCCTGAAACTGCCCATCCCCTGGCCGGAGACAGCCAGAACACTCAAGGAAAAGAGTTATGTGCATGATCGCCAGCGGTTTTGCCGGGGACGTCTTTTCCCCTTACTGGCCTGGCCAGCACCTTTACGGCACACGGCCACAGCGCGACGTATTGACGCAACCCAGCCTTGGCCATGACCCCCCTTGCAGAGTGCCACCTTCCGAATTGCCGGCCCCGCGCCCGGGCGGCCAGGTGAAGGACGCAGGATCAGGGCAGTTGTGGGATTTTCTATGAACTTCATGAATATTGACAGCGTATTGCCCTGGACTAGATTCCCTGACGTGCAAGGAATCAAGGCAAACGCCATGGAGAAACGACAGGATTTCATGCACTGGTGGAACGACCTGCGCATGGAGATGCTCAAGCAACAGGAAAGCGCACAGGTATTCGCGCTGCTGGAACGGGAAGTCCGGTCCCTGGGGTTTGATTTCTACGCTTACGGAGTCAGGCATTCGATACCTTTTACCCGCCCGAAAATCGATATCTATGGTTCTTATCCGCAAGCCTGGATAGAGCGTTACCAGCAACAGAACTACGCCGCGATCGACCCGACGATCCTCAACGGCCTGCGCTCCACGGAAATGGTGATCTGGAGCGACGCCTTGTTCGGCAAAGGCTCGGTGCTGTGGGGCGAGGCTCGGGAATGGGGTTTGCGGGTGGGCGCCACCTTGCCCATCCACACGCCCGACAGCGCCCTGAGCGTGTTGTCGGTGGCCCGGGAATGCACGGCGATCAGCGCCGTGGAACTGGGAGAAATCCGCCTGCGCCTGCGCTGCATCATCGAACTGGCAACCACGCGCCTCGGCGAACTCGGGCACCCCAGCAGCCAGGTCGAACAGCTGGAGCTGAGCGCGCGCGAGCGGGAAATCCTGCAATGGACGGCCGACGGCAAGAGTTCCGGGGAGATAGCCCTGATCCTGGGCATCTCGGTGAATACCGTGAACTTCCACCTCAAGGTCATCCAGAAGAAATTCGGCGCGGCCAACAAGACCCTGGCCGCCGCCTATGCCGCCGTCCTGGGGCTGATCTGACGCTTCACCCGACGATAAGGATATCGACCCATGATCACTGTGATATCACGGCATGAAAGCCAGCTTTCACCGACACTGCGCGACGACCTCGGTCGCTATCGCCATGCGGTCTTCATCAAGCAACTGGGTTGGCGACTGCCCGCCGGCACCCGCCAGTGCGGGCACGAGGTCGATCAGTTCGACCATGCCGACACCCGCTACACACTGGCGCTGGACAGCGAGGAAAAGGTCCATGGCTGCGCCCGCTTGCTGCCGACCACCCAGCCCTATCTGCTGGCGGACGTGTTCGGTTTTCTCTGCGACCGGCCCGCGCCGCGGCAGCACGACACCTGGGAAATCTCGCGTTTCGCCGCCTCGGCCCTGGAAAACGGCAAGCTGCCGATGCGGGTGTTCTGGCACACCCTGCACACCGCCTGGACCCTGGGGGCGAACTCGGTGGTGGCGGTGACCACGCCAGCCCTGGAGCGCTATTTCCTGCGCCATGGCGTGGCACTGAGCCGGCTCGGCCAGCCGCAGCGGGTCAACCGCGACTGCTTGCTGGCCCTGGACTTTCCGGCTTACCAAAAAAACGGCCGCGCCGCGCTTTATACGCAGTCAGCGGCCGTGGCTTCGCTGAATCAGGCATTTCTGCGCGGCAACCCACCGCCAACGCGCGGTGGGCCGCCGGCGGGTCAGGCGCTCAGGGAGTAGACCAGCGCGGTGATCGCCACCAGGCCGACCAGGGTGACGAACACGTTGGAAGCCTGGCCGCGGTAGCGGGCCATGGCCGGCACCTTGCGGATGGCATACATCGGCATCAGGAACAGGATGGCCGCGATGATCGGGCCGCCCAGGGTTTCGATCATCCCGAGGATGCTCGGATTGAGCGTGGCGACTATCCAGCACACCACCAGCATGAAGGCCGCGGTCATGCGGTCCAGGGCCTTGGCGCCCGGACGGCGGCCGCTCTTCACGATCAGCCCCTTGAGGCCTTCGCTGGCGCCGATGTAGTGACCCAGGAACGACTTGGCGATGGCCACGAACGCGATCAACGGCGCAGCGAAAGCGATGGTCGGGTTGCTGAAGTGGTTGGCCAGGTACGACAGGATCGACAGGTTCTGCGCCTTGGCTTCGGCCAGTTGGGCCGGCGACAGGGTCAGCACGCAACTGAAGACGAAGAACAGCACCATCGCCACCATCAGCAAGTGCGCGCGGGAGAGGATCTGCGAGCTGCGCTCTTCGGCGTGTGCGCCATAACGACGCTTCTGGTCCACGGCAAAGGCCGAGATGATCGGCGAATGGTTGAACGAGAACACCATGACCGGGATCGCCAGCCACAGGGTGTGCAGGAACGCCGAAGGTTCAGGCAGGGTGCTGGCGGTGCTGAGGATGCCGCCGTTCCAGTGCGGAATCAGGAACACCGCGAGGAACAGCAAGGCGACGATGAACGGGTAGACCATCAGACTCATGGCCTTGACGATCGCCTGCTCGCCGCAGCGCACCACGGCCAGCAGGCCGAGGATCAGCACCAGCGACAGCACGGCGCGCGGCGGCGGCATGATGTGCAGCTGGTGCTCCATGAAGCTGCCCACGGTGTTGGTCAGGGCCACGCTGTAGATCAGCAGGATCGGGAAGATGGCGAAGAAGTAGAGCAAGGTGATCAGGGCGCCGGCCTTGATCCCGAAATGCTCTTCCACCACTTCGGTGATGTCCGCGCCGTCACGCCCGGAGAGCACGAAGCGGGTCAGGCCACGGTGGGCGAAGAAGGTCATCGGGAACGCCAGCAGCGCCAGGATCAACAACGGCCAGAAGCCGCCCAGGCCGGCGTTGATCGGTAAGAACAGGGTCCCTGCGCCGATGGCGGTGCCGAACAGGCCCAGCATCCAGGTAGTGTCTTGGCGATTCCAGCTCGCGAGGGTCGCTGGGGCTGCCGCTTCAAAGCGTTGATCAACGCTGTTGGCCTGATCATTCATCCGGTGGGATCTCCACATTCCGGTCATTTGCCACTCGGCCAGGACGCGTCGGAATACCCGACAGACAGAGCCCTCGCCGAAACAGGGGCGCGATTGTCCGGGATTACTCGGCAGAAGCAAAGACTTAGCTGAGGAACGGTTTGCCGGTGCAGATGTCTGGAGCGCGGTTTTGCGGGGTCAGGCACCGCCTTTCATTGATCTGCGGCAAGTGCTGGGCTCGGGTTCAGGCCTGGCCTTCGTGCTGGAGATGTAACGCAGAAGCCAGGGCAAGGCCCTGGCTTCTGGTTGGTTGCAACGAGGCGGTCCGGTTCAAGGTTTGCCCGCCAACGGCAGACGCTAGGTCTGCCCTTGCGTTTCCTCTTCCTTCAACGCCGCCTGCACCAGGGGGTGCAGCGCCGCGCCAGGGTGTGTCACCTCCCAGGCGGTCAACTCTCTGCGCATGGCCGGCGTCCAGAAGCTTTTCAGGTGCTGGCGCACGCTGCGCACTGCCTGGGCCTTGTCTGGTTCGCTGGCGAAGAACTGGGCAATCTGGTTGGCCATCTTGATCAGGCTTTCGCTGCTCATCGGCGCACCTCGGCTTTCTCGGCGTGACGACGTTCCCGCAGCAGGCGCCCCTGTTCATCGCTGAACGCCTGATAGCGTTTCTGCCATTCGGAAGGCTGGTTGACCCGCACCACCTCCACCGCCGTCACCTTGTATTCCGGGCAGTTGGTGGCCCAGTCGGAGTTGTCGGTGGTGATCACGTTGGCGCCCGATTCCGGGAAGTGGAAGGTGGTGTAGACCACCCCCGGCGCCACCCGCTCGCTGACCTTGGCCCGCAGCACCGTTTGCCCGGCGCGGCTGCCGATGCCGACCCAGTCGCCATCGACGATGCCGCGGTTCTCGGCGTCGGCCGGGTGGATTTCCAGGCGGTCCTCCTCGTGCCAGGCCACGTTGTCGGTGCGCCGGGTCTGGGCGCCGACGTTGTACTGGCTGAGGATGCGCCCGGTGGTCAGCAGCAACGGGTAGCGGCTGTTGACCTTCTCCTCGGTGGGCACGTAGCCGGTGAGCATGAAGCGGCCCTTGCCGCGCACGAACTCATCGATGTGCATGGTCGGCGTGCCGTCCGGCGCGGCATCGTTGCATGGCCATTGCAGGCTGCCGTGACGGTCCAGCTCGGCGTAGCTGACGCGGTGGAAGGTCGGCGTCAGGCGCGCGATCTCATCCATGATCTCCGATGGATGGCTGTACTGCATCTTGTAGCCCAGGGCGTCGGCCAGGGCGATGGTGGCCTCCCAGTCGGCCTTGCCGGCCAGCGGTTCCATGACCTTGCGCACCCGCGAGATGCGGCGCTCGGCGTTGGTAAAGGTGCCGTCCTTCTCGAGGAAGGAGCTGCCCGGCAGGAACACATGGGCGAACTTGGCCGTCTCGTTGAGGAAGATGTCCTGCACCACCACGCACTCCATGGCCGTCAGGGCGGCGGTCACGTGCTGGGTGTTGGGGTCGCTCTGGGCGATGTCCTCGCCCTGGCAGTAGAGCGCCTTGAAGGTGCCGTCCAGGGCCGCCTCGAACATGTTGGGAATGCGCAGGCCCGGGTCGGGTTGCAGGGTCACGTTCCAGGCCTGTTCGAACTGGGCGCGCACCGCCTCGTTGGAAATATGCCGATAGCCAGGCAGCTCGTGGGGGAAGGAGCCCATGTCGCAGGAGCCCTGGACGTTGTTCTGCCCGCGCAGCGGGTTGACCCCGACACCCTCGCGGCCGATGTTGCCGGTGACCATCGCCAGGTTGGCGATGCCCATCACCGAGGTACTGCCCTGGCTGTGCTCGGTGACGCCCAGGCCGTAGTAGATGGCCGCGTTGCCACCGGTGGCGTACAGCCGCGCGGCGTCGCGGATCTGTTTGGCCGGTACCCCGCAAATCGGCCCCAGGACCTCGGGGGAATTCTCCGCCAGGCTGACGAAATCGCGCCAGCGGGCGAAGTCCGCCGCCTCGCAGCGCCGATCGACGAAAGGCTGGTTGACCAGGCCCTCGGTGACGATCACATGGGCCAATGCATTGAGCATGGCCACGTTGGTGCCCGGACGCAGCTGCAAATGCAGGTCGGCACGGGCATGGGGCGAATCCACCAGGTCGATGCGCCGCGGGTCGATGACGATCAGCCGCGCGCCCTGGCGCAGGCGGCGCTTGAGCTGGGAGCCGAATACCGGGTGCGCGTCGGTAGGGTTGGCGCCCATCACCAGGATGACGTCGGCCTGCATCACCGAGTCGAAACTCTGGGTGCCGGCGGACTCGCCCAGCGTCTGCTTGAGCCCGTAGCCGGTGGGCGAATGGCAGACCCGTGCGCAGGTGTCGACGTTGTTGTTGCCGAAGGCGGTACGCACCAGCTTCTGCACCAGGTACGTCTCTTCGTTGGTGCAACGGCTGGAGGTGATGCCGCCGATGGAGTCGCGTCCGTATTTCAGCTGGATGCGGCGCAACTCGCTGGCCGCGTAGGTGACCGCCTCTTCCCAGCTGACCTCTTGCCACGGATCGCTGATGTGCTTGCGGATCATCGGCTTGGTGATGCGGTCCGGGTGAGTGGCGTAGCCCCAGGCAAAGCGCCCCTTGACGCAGGAGTGGCCGTGGTTGGCCTGGCCGTTCTTGTCCGGGACCATGCTCACCAGTTGCTCGCCTTTCATTTCGGCGCGGAAGGAGCAGCCCACGCCACAGTAGGCGCAGGTGGTGATGACGCTGCGCTCGGGCTGGCCGATCTCCACCACGCTCTTTTCCATCAGCGTGGCGGTCGGGCAGGCCTGTACGCAGGCGCCGCAGGACACGCACTCGGAGTCGAGGAAATTGTCGCCGCCGGCCGCCGCCACTCGGGAGTCGAAGCCGCGCCCGCTGATCGTCAGGGCGAAGGTGCCCTGGGTTTCCTCGCAGGCGCGCACGCAGCGGTTGCAGACGATGCACTTGCTCGGGTCGTAGTCGAAATAGGGGTTGGAGACGTCCTTCCGTTCGTCCAGGTGGTTGGCGCCCTCGTAGCCGTAGCGCACTTCCCGCAGGCCCACCTGCCCCGCCACCGTCTGCAACTCGCAGTTGCCGTTGGCCGAGCAGGTCAGGCAGTCCAGCGGGTGGTCGGAGATGTACAGCTCCATCACGTTGCGCCGCAGGCTGGCGAGCCTGGAGGTCTGGGTGTGGACGACCATGCCCTCGGTCACCGGCGTGGTGCAGGAGGCCGGATAGCCGCGCATGCCCTCGATCTCCACCAGGCACATGCGGCAGGAGCCGAAGGCTTCCAGGCTGTCGGTGGCGCAGAGTTTGGGGATGCTGGTGCCGAGCAACGCCGCGGCGCGCATCACCGAAGTGCCGGAGGCCACGCTGATTTCGCGGCCGTCGATGGTCAGGCTGACCTGCACCGCGCTTTCGCGGGCCGGGGTGCCGAGGTCGATATCACTGGTAGGGTCGAAGATATTGATCATTGGTCGGCCTCCGTGGTCGCCAGACCGAAGTCGGCGGGAAAGTGCTTGAGGGCGCTGGCGACGGGGTAGGAAGTCATCCCGCCCAAGGCACAGAGCGAGCCGTATTGCAGGGTGTCGCAGAGGTCTTGCAGCAGCAGCGCCTGTTCCTCACGGGCTGCGGCGTCGGTGCTGGCGATCAAGCGGTCCACCACCTCCACCCCGCGGGTCGAACCGATCCGGCACGGCGTGCACTTGCCGCAGGATTCCTCGGCGCAGAACTGCAAGGCGAAACGGGCCATCTGGGCCATGTCCAGGCTGTCGTCGGCGACCACCACGCCACCGTGGCCGAGCATCGCGCCCATGGCGGCGAACGCCTCGTAATCCAGCGGCGTATCGAATTGCGCGGGGGGCACCCAGGCTCCCAGCGGCCCACCCACTTGCGCCGCCTTCAATGGTCGACCGCTGGCGGTACCGCCGCCATAACCTTCCACCAGTTCGCGCAGGCTCAGGCCGAAGGCACGTTCGACCAGGCCCGCCTGGCGGACGTTGCCGGCCAGCTGGAACGGCATGGTGCCCAGGGAACGTCCCATGCCGAAGTCGCGATAGAACTGCGCGCCCTTCTCCAGGATGATCGGTACCGAGGCCAGGGTCAGCACGTTGTGCACCAGCGTCGGCAAGCCGAACAGGCCCTGCAGGGCCGGCAGCGGCGGCTTGGCGCGAACCGTGCCGCGCTTGCCCTCGAGGGACTCCAGCAGCGCCGTCTCCTCACCGCAGATGTAGGCGCCGGCCCCCACCCGCACGTCCAGCTCGAAGGGGCGGCCGCTACCGCCCACGTTCGCCCCCAGGTAACCGGCCTCGCGGGCGATGCGCAGGGCCTCGTTCAGGGTGCCGATGGCGTCCGGGTATTCCGAGCGCACGTAGATATAGCCCTTGCTGGCGCCCACGGCGAGGCCGGCGATGATCATGCCTTCGATCAGCAGGAAGGGGTCGCCCTCCATCAGCATGCGGTCGGCGAAGGTGCCGGAGTCGCCTTCATCGGCGTTGCAGACCACGTACTTCTGGGCACCCGCGGCTTCGCGCACGGTGCGCCACTTGATACCCGCCGGAAAGGCCGCGCCACCCCGGCCGCGCAGGCCGGAGTCGAGCACGCTGGCCACCACCTGCGCGCCCTCCATCTGGATGGCCCGGGCCAGGCCCCGGAAACCGCCCTGGGCGCGGTAATCGTCCAGGGACAGCGGCTGGGTGATGCCGGCCCGAGCGAACAGCAGGCGCTGCTGGCTCTTCAGATAGGGGATCTCTTCCACCGGCCCCAGGGCCAATGGGTGGCTGTTTGGGTCTGCCGCCAGGGCGTCGAGCAGGCTCGGCACGTCCTCCGGGGTCAGGGGGCCGAAACCCAGGCGGCCGTCGGCGCTGTCCACTTCCAGCAGCGGCTCCAACCAATAGAGGCCACGGGAGCTGGTGCGGCACAGCTCCAACGGCAGTTGTCGACGTTCGGCCTCACGCACCAGCGCAACGGCCACCTTGTCCGCGCCCACGGCACGGGCCACCGAATCGCGGGGGATATAGAGCTTCAGCATGCGCCATCCTCCAGGCAGCCACTGACCAGCTGGCGCAGGCGCTCGGGGGTGATCCGGGCGTGCAGCTCGCCGTCCAGTTCCAGGGCCGGCGAACAGGCGCAGGCCCCCAGGCAATAGACCGGTCGCAGGTTGATACTGCCGTCGGCCGTGGTGCCATGGTCGTCCAGCAACAGTTGTTCGCGCAGTTGCGCAGCCAGGTGTTCGGCGCCCCGGCTCTGGCAGGACTCGGCCCGGCACAGGCGCAGGGTATGGCGCGCGGGCGGCGTGGTACGGAAATCGTGGTAGAAGCTGATCACGCCGTGCACTTCAGCCAGGCTGAGGTTGAGGGCATGGGCGATCTCGGGGATGGCGGCGTCGGGGATGTACCCACAACCGTCCTGAATGGCGTGGAGAATCGGCAGCAAGGCACCGGGGGTGTCCTTTTCGCGCTCCAACACGCTGTGAATCAGAGGCAGGTGAAGCGTGTCATCAGACATAAACGTACCTCGGCATCTCGAACGCCACCGCCGCATAGCGGCAGCCCGTCCGGAGTCTTCGGCTGCAGCGCCCGACCACGTCACGGAGGCGTGGATCCTCGGTCACCATTCTTGCTCTCCGGCCAAGTGTCTTGGCGCACCGGGTCCGGGGCATCCTGGAAGCTTGCCCATCACCATAGCCCGGCGATTGCACCCAGGCGACCCATCGTGTCCTGAAAGCGACCTGCTGGTCAGGAGCACTGACCCGCACCCGCTCAAGACACTCAAGCAAGCTCAGCGTAGTTCACAGGCCCCATCGATTACCCACCCGGCTCGCTGATCCAGCGCTGCAAAAAGCGGCAACAATCCTTCGGCGCCTTCGCCCGACGGCTGGAAACCGCCAAGGCCCGGACACTCAAACCAGCATCCCCCTCGGATTGACAGTGCGCAAACCCTGGCCCCATGATCGGCGCCATGAATCCTTTCCCGCGCCACCTCACCCGCACTACCACCACGACCGCTTCCGGCGGGTCGTGTGGTCGCTGCATGAGCTGACAACAGCGCAGTCGAACCCAAGGCCCCGCCAGCAATGGACGGGGCCTTTTGTTTCTCCGTCCAGCTGGCTCACAAGGAGAAACACCATGCCGTCACCCCAGGCCCAGCGCCCCGCCCTGCTGATCGTCGACATGCAGGTCGGCCTGTTTCACGGACCAGAGCAGCCCTTCGAGGGGCAGCGCGTGCTCGACAACATCAACCAACTGATCCACCGCGCCCGGCAGGCCGGCACGCCGGTGATCGCCGTGCGCCATACCGGCCCGCAAGGTTCGCCCATCGCCGCCGGCAGCGCGCCGTGGCAACTGCTGCCGCAATTGCAGCTCGAGGCCAGCGACCAGCGGCTGGACAAAACCCGCCCCAATTGTTTTGTCGGCACCGGGCTGGCCGAACAGCTGCGGGCCGAGCAGATCGATGAACTGGTGATCGTCGGCATGAAGACCCAGTACTGCATCGACGCCACCTGCCGCGCCGCCCTGGACCTGGGGTTCGCCGCCGTGCTGGTGGAGGATGCCCATACCTGCATGGACACCCCGGCGCTGCCGGCCCGGGCGATCATCGAGCACCACAACGCGACCCTGGATGGCGCCTTTGTCCGGCGAGTGAAAACCGCCGATATCCGCTTCTGAATGCCCTCTCTGCAGGAGCCGGCTTGCCGGCGATCAGGCCCTCGCGGACGGCGACGCTTTCCAGGCCGCTGTCGCGGGGAAAACCCGCGACAGCGCCTTGCCAAAGTGCCCTGCAATCCGCAATCTTGAGCGCTTGAGTGGTTTATCACGGTACAGCAGTTCCATGAGCTGTACGCCGGTTGTCGTCGATGTGCCGTACGCCGTCCCTCCCTCTTCAGTCCTTCAGGAGACACGCATGCCCGCCACCGTTCTGGTCCTCGTCGAAACCATCAATGACTACCTGTGGATCCTGGAAAACCAGGGCTTCCACCTGATCCTCGCGCCGACGCCCAGCGAACGGGCGGCCGCCATCAAGGCCCATGCCGGGCAGATCAACGCGGTGCTCACCCGGGGCCCGCTGGGCCTGACCGCCGAAGAAATCGCCGCCCTGCCGCACCTGGAAATCATCTGTGTGATCGGCGCCGGCTACGAGCAGGTCGACCTGCAAGCGGCGAGCAACCGCGGGGTCGCAGTAACGAACGGCGCCGGGGTCAACGCCTCGTCGGTGGCCGACCACGCCATGGCCCTGTTGCTGTCCCTGGTCCGTGACATTCCCCGCGTCGATGCCGCCGTGCGGCGTGGCGAATGGCCGAAAGTCATGCGCCCTTCCCTGGCCGGCAAGCGCCTGGGTGTCCTCGGCCTTGGCGCCGTCGGCCTGGCCATCGCCAAACGCTGCGCCAATGGCTTCGACATGAGCGTCAGCTACCACAACCGGCAGATCCGCAGCGACGTGCCCTATAGCTTCTGTTCGACCCCGAGCGAGCTGGCACGGCATTCGGACTTCCTGATAGTCGCCACGCCCGGCGGCCTGGGCACTCGCCAGCTGATCGACAAAGCCGTGCTCCAGGCCCTGGGCCCGGAGGGGTTCCTGGTGAACATCGCCCGCGCCAGCGTGGTGAATACCGCCGACCTGCTGCAAGCCCTGGAGCAACGCAGCATCGCCGGCGCGGCCCTGGACGTGTTCGACGACGAGCCGCGGGTGCCGGATGCCTTGAAGACCCTGAACAATGTGGTGCTGACGCCGCACGTCGCCGGGCTGTCGCCGGAAGCGACCCAGGCCACGGTGGATCTGGTGGGCAAGAACCTCGTCGCCCATTTCAGCGGCCAGCCGCTGTTGACGCCTATCGCCCTGCCTGCGCCGAACTGAACCAGGCGCGGTACGAAGGCGCCCGCCACGCTGCGTAGAAACCGGCTGCCGATGCGCGAGCCCGGTCGGAATGCTCATTCAGGCCCCGCGATCTGGACTAGAGTGAAGCCGGGCACATTCAAACGCTTGTATCAAAAGCAATGATTGTCCGGCAACACGCTCACCTATAAAGCCCTTCGGCGATTGTGGCGCTCAGGTGGGCGCATTAGATTAGTCAATAATCTCTGGCCTCCAGAATAAGCAGAAGGGATAAGCATGGCGCTTACTGACCAGTCCACCCGTACTCGCTCCGGCGAGGAACTCGATGCCAGCCTGATCGATCCGTACCTCAAGGCACATATTCCGGGCCTGACCGGCACCCCGCAGATCAGCCAGTTTCCGGGCGGCGCTTCGAACCTGACCTACCTGCTGGAATACCCGGAACAGGAATTCGTCCTGCGCCGCCCGCCCTTTGGCCACAAGGCCAAGTCGGCCCACGACATGGGCCGCGAGTACCGCATCCTCAACCAGCTCAAGGACGGCTTTCCGTATTGCCCGAAAGCCTATGTGCACTGCACCGACGAATCGGTGATCGGCGCCGAGTTCTATGTGATGGAGCGGGTCAAGGGCATCATCCTGCGCTCCGACCTGCCGCCGGAGCTGGGTTTCGACGCGGCCAGGACCGAAGCCCTGTGCAAGAGCTTCATCGACAAGTTCGTCGAGCTGCACCGCGTCGACTACAAAGCCTGCGGCCTGAGCGACCTGGGCAAGCCCGAAGGTTATGTGCAACGCCAGATCAAGGGCTGGAGCGACCGCTACGAGAAAGCCCTGACCCCCGACGCGCCCAAGTGGGAAGCGGTCAAGGCCTGGCTCAACGACAAGATGCCGGCCGATCACCCGACCTCCAGCATCGTGCACAACGACTACCGCTTCGACAACGTGATCCTCGACCCGGCCAACCCGATGCAGATCATCGGCGTGCTGGACTGGGAACTGACCACCCTGGGCGACCCGCTGATGGACCTGGGCAACACCCTGGCCTACTGGATCGAAGCCAGCGACCCGGCGCCGGTACAACTGATGCGCCGCCAGCCGAGCAACGCCCCGGGCATGCTGACCCGCCAGCAGTTCGTCGACTACTACGCCGAACGCGCCGGCATCCAGATCGGCAATTTCGACTTCTACTACACCTACGGCCTGTTCCGCCTGGCCGGCATCGTGCAGCAGATCTACTACCGCTTCTTCCATGGCCAGACCCAGGACAAACGCTTCGCGCAGTTCATCCACATGAACAAGCTGCTGGAGCAGATGAGCCTGCAGGTCATCCACAAATCCAGCCTCTGATCGTCCCGGCGCCAGGCACACAATAAGGAAAAACCATGTCCAAGACTCAGTTGTTCGACCTCGATGGCAAGATCGCTTTCGTCTCCGGCGCCAGCCGCGGCATCGGTGAAGCCATCGCCAAGCTGCTGGCCCAGCAAGGCGCCCATGTGATCGTCTCGAGCCGCAAGCTCGAAGGCTGCCAGCATGTGGCCGACGCGATCGTTGCCGCTGGCGGCAAGGCCACCGCCATCGCCTGCCATATCGGCGAGATGGAGCAGATCAGCCAGGTGTTCGCCGGCATCCGCGAACAGTTCGGGCGCCTGGACATCCTGGTCAACAACGCCGCCACCAACCCGCAGTTCTGCAATGTGCTGGACACTGACCTCGGCGCCTTCCAGAAAACCGTCGACGTGAACATCCGCGGCTACTTCTTCATGTCGGTGGAAGCCGGCAAGCTGATGCGCGACAACGGCGGCGGCAGCATCATCAACGTGGCCTCGATCAACGGCGTGTCCCCCGGCATCTTCCAGGGCATCTACTCGGTGACCAAGGCGGCGGTGATCAACATGACCAAGGTCTTCGCCAAGGAATGCGCGCAGTTCGGCATCCGCTGCAACGCCCTGCTGCCGGGCCTGACCGACACCAAGTTCGCCTCGGCGCTGGTGAAGAACGACGCCATCCTCAAGACCGCCCTGGCGCAGATCCCCCTCAAGCGCGTGGCCGACCCGAGCGAAATGGCCGGCGCCGTGCTCTACCTGGCCAGCGATGCCTCGAGCTACACCACGGGCGTGTCGCTGAACGTGGATGGCGGTTTCCTGTCCTGATCGATTCTCGCCGTACAACAAAGGCAGCCTGCGGGCTGCCTTTTTTCATTTCTGGCACGGACGTGTAGGAGCAGCCGGTCGACGCTCGATTGCTCGCGATAAACGCAAGGACAACGCGTTCATTCAGGCAATACGCGTTACCGTTGACGACCATCGCGAGCAAGCTTCGCTCCTACAGAAGCTCTGGGGAGCAAAAATGAATATTTTTTCCACTAATTGCAATTAGAGAATATTTATTCCATAAATAACCTTCCTTAAAACAACAATTCTGCAAGGGGTCGGTTATGGGTGAACTGGGAATAGGCTTGATCGGCACCGGCTTCATGGGCCGGGCCCATGCGCTGGCGTTCCGCAATGTCAGCGCGGTGTTCGAGTTGCCGGTGCGCCTGCACCTGGCGGCGCTGGCCGATGCCGACCGCCAGCGCGCCGAGCACTGCGCCGCGGCCTGGGGTTTTGCCCGGGCCCACAACGACTGGCAACGGCTGATCGACGACCCCAGGGTCGACCTGGTGGCGATCACCACGCCCAATCACCTGCACTTCCCCATGGCCATGGCCGCCCTGAAAGCCGGCAAGGCGGTGTATTGCGAGAAGCCCCTGGCGGTCAGCGTCGAGCAGGCGCAACAGATGCAACACGCGGCCCAGGCCGCCGGGGTGGTCACCCGGGTCGGCTACAACTATCAGCACAACCCGATGGTCGTGCAGGCCAAGGCGCTGGTCGACAGCGGCGAACTGGGGCAGATCGTCAGCTTCCAGGGCGAGTTCAGCGAAGACTTCATGGCCGACCCGGCCTCGCCTTTCTCCTGGCGCTGCGACCCACAGCACGCCGGTGGCGCCCTGGCCGACCTGGGCAGCCATCTGCTGGCCATGGCGCGTTATCTGCTGGGCGAGGTCGAGGCGGTCTGCGCCGACAGCCAGACCGTGCACCACCAGCGCCCGGCCAGCGCCGGCAGCCAGGAACAGCGCCCGATCGCCGTGGACGACCAGGCCCACGCCCTGCTGCGTTTCGCCAGCGGCGCCCGCGGGACCTTCAGCAGCAGCTGGCTCAAGCACGGCTACAAGAACCACTTGAGTTTCGAGATCAGCGGCACCCGCGGCACCCTGGCCTTCGACCAGGAACGCCTCAACGAACTGCGCCTGTACCGTGCCGGCGATAGCGGCTTCCAGCGCCTGCAGGCCGGGCCCGCCCTGCCCGGCTACGCCGCCTTCAGCCCGGCCCCGGGGCATCAACTGGGCTACAACGAGCTGAAGACCCTGGAGGTGCATGAACTGATCATGGCCCTCGGCGGCCAGGGGCACGGCGGGACGGATTTCGCGCAGGCCTGGCAGGTGGAGCGGCTGGCGGCGGCGATCCGGGTTGCGGCGCGGGAGCAACGTTGGGTGAGGGTCGACTCCCTTTAAAGCCCATCGCCATACCTGTAGGAGCTCGCTCGCGAAGCGTTGTATCAGACACACCGCGTTGTTTCTATCGCGAGCAAGCTCGTTCCTACGGGGGGTGGCGTTGTTACGCCAGCGCCACCAACCGCGCCGCCAATGCCTTGGCCTGGCTGGCCACATCGGTCACCGCGGTGCTTTCCCACCACATGCCACGCAACGGCGGGCCCATGGCGAACAGCCGGCTGGCCACCTGCCCCTGGGCGTCCACCACCGCGCCACCGGCGTCGGCCCGGATCCCCAGGGCCAGCGGTCCCGGCTGGATCAGGCCACGGGCCAGCAGTTGCTGCGGCAACGGTCGGGCCACCCGGCGCCAGTCGTATTCGATGCCGCTGGAGTTGATCAGCGCATCGCCCGCGACCCAGCTGGTTTGCGTCTCGCCGCGGCGGCGAAGGCGAATCGCCAGGCGCCCATCCGCCGAAGGCTCCAGGCCCTTGAACGAGGCGGCATGGATGCGCAGCCGCCCTTCCCCGTGCAAACGCGCCACCAGCTCGGCGCTCAGGGGCGGAGAACGGTGGTGATGGCTTTCCCACCAGGGCCGCACATGCCGCACGAACTGCCGGCGCTGCCCATCCGTGGCCTGGCTCCACAAACGCCCGATATGGGCGCGCACCGTATCCAGCGGCGCCTGCCAGTCCACGCCGTCCGCCAGCGCCTGGCGGCACTGGCGACGCAGCTCGTGCACCAGCTGGCGCGGAGTGCGGATGCCAGGATCCTCGGCGAGGAAATCGACCCAGGCCGGTGGCTGGCGCCGCACATGGGGCAACAGGCCGTGGCGCGAGAACACCTCGATCGGCCCGCGATGCCCGGCCTGCTCCAGGGACACCACGGCGTCGACCATGGTCAGCCCGGAGCCGATGATCAGCACCGTTGCCTGCGGGTCGAGCCGGCTCATGGCCGAGACATCCCAGGGGTCGAGGGCGGCAGCGTTGAGGCCGCTGGATTCGGTCTGCGGCGTACGCGCCGCCGGGAACATGCCGGTGGCCAGCACGGCAAAGGCGCCGCGTAGTTGCTGGCCGTCGTTGAGGGTCAGCCAGGCACCCTCGGCGTCGGCCTGCAAGTCCACCGCCTCGGCGCGCACATGCGCCACCGTCGAGCCCTGCAAGGCGCCGATCGCCTGGGCTTCGGCCAGCCGCTGCTGGACATACAGGCCGAAGATCCCGCGAGGCGGAAACAGCTCGCTGACCGGCACGGGCTGCTGCTCCGACTCGGGCCAGCCGCCGCCGGCGATGTAGTCGCTCAGCCACTGGGTCAGGTCGTCGGCGTTGTCCGGGTCGACGCTCATGCGCGCGGCGTTGCCGTTCAGGGTGTGGCCCAGCTCGACGGCGCTGTAGGCCTCGCCGCGCCCCAGCTCGCTGCGCGGCTCGATCACCCGCACCTGGCGCCGGCCCGGCAGGCGCAGCAGTTGGGCGGCGAGCAAGGCGCCACTCAGGCCGCCGCCGACAATCAGTACATCGGCATCACGGGTGGCGCCAGTCGCCTGTCCGTTGGGTGTTTGGCTCATGGGGTTCTCACGGATCAGTGCCTGCCTAGGTAGAAGTCCTGCAGATCGCCCCGGGCCAGCAGTTCATCGGCCGTGCCGGACCAGGCCACACGCCCGGTGTCGAGCAGGTAGGCCCTGGAGGCGTACTTGAGCGCCACATTAATGTTTTGTTCGGCGATCAGGAAGCTCACCCGCGCCTCGCGATTGAGTTGCGCGACGATTTCGAAAATCTCCTGGACGATTCGCCGCCCGAGGTCAGCCCGGCGCGGGTGCCGCGCTTGGTCTTCAGGCGCGGGAACCAGGCGTAGATGCGCTCCAGGTCGGCGGACAGTTGCCGGCGACTCAAGCCACGGACAAAACCGCCGCTGCGCAGATTGTCCTCCACCGTCAACTGCGGGAACACATGGCGCCCCTCCAGCACATGGACCATAGCCTGCTGCAGCGGCTACAGAGAAGGTATCCGGATGGAGGCCTCCTGCTGCTCCTGGCGATGCCAGGCCGCCAGATCGCGATAAGCACTGCCCGGATGACGCTCCGGCAAGCACGGCCCGGCGCCGAACAGCTTCTCGCGCAAGGTGCCGGGGGCGTATTCGGTCTTGTACGCGCCGCGCTTCTGCAACTCGGGGACCAGCAGTTCGACGGCGTCGACAAAGGTCTCGTGGGCCAACGCATAGGCCAGGTTGAAACCGTCCACATCGGTGTCCTCGACCCACTCCTGGAGCAGGTCGGCCACGGTTTCCGGGCTGCCGACGAACAGCGGGCCGAAGCCGCCGATGCCGACCCAGTCCGCCAGCTCATGGGGCGTCCAGACCTTGTTCGGGTCGGCCGTGGAGAAGGCCTCCACCGCCGACTGGATGGCGTTGGTGTGCACATGCTTGAGCGGCTCATCGGGCTTGAACTGGCTGAAGTCGATGCCGGTCCAGCCGGAAATCAGCGCCATGGCGCCCTCGTAGCTGACCCAGGACTTGTACTCCTCGAACTTGGCCCTGGCCTTGGCGTCGGTCTCGCCGAGGATCACCGTCTGCAGGTTGAAGATCAGGATCTTCGCCGGATCGCGCCCGGCCTCGGCGGCGCGGTGACGGATATCGGCCACGGTCTTCTTCAGCAGCACCTTGGACGGCGCGGCGACAAACACGCACTCGGCCTGCTCGGCGGCGAACTGCTTGCCGCGGCTCGATGCGCCGGCCTGGTAGAGCACCGGGGTGCGTTGCGGCGAAGGCTCGCAGAGGTGGATGCCCGGTACCTGGAAGTGTTGGCCGAAGTGGCGGATTTCATGGATCTTGCTCGGGTCGCTGAAAATCCGCCGTTCCCGGTCGCGCAGCACCGCGCCCTCTTCCCAGCTGCCTTCCCAGAGCTTGTAGCAAACCTGCAGGTATTCCTCGGCGTAGTCGTAGCGGGCGTCGTGCTCGGTCAGGGCTTTCTGCCCGAGGTTCTTCGCCCCGCTTTCCAGGTAGGAGGTGACGATGTTCCAGCCGGCCCGGCCCTTGGTCAGGTGATCGAGGGTCGAAAGACGCCGGGCGAAGGGATAGGGATGCTCAAACGACAGCGACGCGGTCAGGCCGAAGCCCAGATGCTCAGTGACCAGGGCCATGGGCGGGATCAGTTGCAGCGGGTCGTTCACCGGCACCTGGGCTGCCTGGCGGATCGCTGCCTCGCCATTGCCCTGATAGACGTCATAGATGCCCAGCACATCGGCAATGAACAGGCCATCGAACTTGCCGCGTTCGAGGATCCGCGCCAGGTCGGTCCAGTATTCGAGGTCCTTGTACTGCCAGGAACGGTCCCGGGGATGGGCCCACAGGCCCGGCGACTGGTGGCCGACACAGTTCATGTCGAAGGCATTGAGACGGATTTCACGGGGCATCAAACCGCACTCCTGAAACTGGGCGGCACCACGCCGTTGAGGCGGTAGTTGCCGATCAACGGCTATTTCCAGCGCAACGGCTCATCCTGCGCGGCGGGCAGCGGGCTGCGCTGGCCGGTCAGCTCGAACTCGGCGTTGCTCACCGCGAGCAAGGCCTCGCGGCTGGCGATGGCCGCCTCGGCCTGGGCCACGCCGACCTCGGCGACATCCTGTTCCCTGGCGAGCAAGGCCTGCGCCCGCTCCTGCAAGGCGGCGGCAACTTCGATCCGGATCAGCAGGTCGCCAAAGCGGCTGATCACATAAGGGTCGTCGCTGGCCCTGGCCAGGCCGCTGCCGGGCCAGGGCTTGGCCTGTTCGCGGACAAAGGTGAGGGTCGACTGCAGCAGTTCGCGGGCGCGGCTCAGGTCGTCGTGGCTTGATTCGGACTGTACATCGGAGTGCTTTTGCTGGGCGCTGGCTTGGCTCAATGCATTCATGGGCGGTTCCTCAGTTCCAGGCGTGGCGGGCCGGCTTGACGCCGTTGAGCAGGAAGTTGCCGATCAGGTGGTATTTCCAGCGCGCGGGATCATGCAGGGTGTGGGTCCGCGCGTTGCGCCAGTAGCGGTCGAGGTTGTACTTGCCGAGCACCGAGCGGGTGCCGGCCAGCTCGAACAGCTTACTGCTGGCGAGCAAGGCGCTTTCCGTCGACAGCACCTTGGCTTGCGCCACCACCACCGAGGCGTGGGCCACGGTGTCTTCGTTGGGTTCGCGCAATGCCTGGTCGATGGCCAGGCCGGCCTTTTCCAGGATCGCTTCGCTGCCGTGCACCCGCCATTCCAGGTCGCCGATGGCAGCGAGGGTGAACGGGTCCTGCCAGCCATGGTCCTGGCCGCTGTCGATCCAGGGCCGCGACTGGCGGGCGTGGCGCTTGGCTTCTTCCAGGGCGCCGAGCGCCAGGCCGGTGTCCACCGCTGCCTGGATGATCTGCGAAATCGGCCCGTCGGCGGTGGGCTCGTCGAACGCGCGATGGGCCGGGATCACCGCGCTCAGCGGCACCTGCACCGCCTCGAGGGTGACGCCGCCGCTGGCGGTGGTGCGCTGGCCGAAACCGTCCCAGCTGTCGATCACCGTCAGGCCGGGGTTATCCCGTTCGATAAAGGCGATGAACGCCTTGTTCTCTTCGTCGACCGCCACCGCCGGCACGATATGGGCGAACAAGGCGCCGGTGCAGTAGAACTTCTCGCCGTCGATCCGCGCGCCGTCGGCATTGAAACGGATTCGGGTCTCGAAGGCGCCGGCATGCTTGCTGCCGGCTTCGGAGAACGCGTTGCCGAAGCGATAACCCTGCAGCACCTTGGCGAAGTAGTAGCGCTTCTGCTCTTCTCTGGCGGTCTGCAGCAGGATGTCGAGCACGCCCAGGTGGTTCTGCGGCAGTTGGCCGAGGGACGAGTCGGCGGCGGAAATGATCTTGATCACCTCCGCCACCGTCACGTAGGACACCCCGGCGCCCCCGTAGGCCTTGGGAATGGTGATGCCCCACAGGCCGCTGGCGGAGAACTCGTCGAGCTCGGCGAACGGCAGGCGCCGCTCGCGATCGCGCACGCTGGCCTCGACGGCGAAACGTTCGGCCAGGGTCCGGGCGACGGCGATTGCCTCGGCATCGGAGCGGATGAGGTGGGCGGTTCGGGTGGGTTGAGCAGTGGCTGTCATGGCCGACTCCAGGTCCTGTCGAATGCGGAAGATCCGTTCTGACCGGGAGATTGCAGGAGTCGTGCCGAAGCCTGTAAAGCTTGTGAATCAGTAAGTTGAATCGAATTCATAAGAAATGGAATCAACTTAAAACAGGCAAAATGTTCAAGCACTGTTGCTCAGGCAACAGTGCTCAGATCACCACGTTGCGCACGAAACGCACCGCCACCGTCCCATCGTTGCGATAGGCATGCGGCAGGTTGCTGGCGAACATGAAGAACTCGCCGCTGTCCAGGCGCCGCTCCTGCTCGCCCAGGACCAGGGTCAGGCAGCCCTCGCAGACATACAGCTGCTCGCTCCAGCCTTCGGCGTCCGGCTCGGACAGGTATTGCTCGCCCGGCTCCAGGCGCCACTCCCACAGCTCCACTTCGCGGCAGGCGTTGGCCTTGGCCAGCAGCACCGCCTTGCTCCCGGGAATCAGCCCGGCCCAGGCCAGTTCGTTGATGCGGCTCGGGTCGCGGGCATCGGGGGCCTGGATCAGGTCGCTGAAGGCCACGTCCAGGGCCTCGGCCACCCGGTCCAGGGTGCTGAGGCTGACATTCTTCTCACCGGCCTCGATGGCCACCAGCATGCGCCGGCTGACCCCGGACTTTTCCGCCAGGGCGCTCTGGCTCAGCTCGGCGGCGTGGCGCAAGCGCCGGACGTTATGACTGACATGCTGCAGCACGGATGCGCGCTGCCCGGGATCTTTGTGCACTATATTGCTCACTGTATGGATTTGCGCAGTATACTGCCCAACTTCGCGGCGCATTGTGCGGCCGCCCCGGGTAGCGCGCAAGGGCATGACGTCGGTGAACTCCTCCAAACCTTCCTCCTTCTTCCTCAAACTGAGCAAAGCCGAGTGCGTGCTGGTGCTGATCACCATGGTCTGGGGCGGGACCTTTCTCACCGTGCAGCACGCCATGACCGTCAGCGGCCCGATGTTCTTCGTCGGCCTGCGCTTTGCCGCGGCGGCCTGCATCGTCGGGCTGTTCTCCCTGCGCAGCCTGCGCGGGCTGACCCTGTTCGAACTCAAGGCCGGGGTCTTCATCGGCACCGCCATCATGCTCGGCTACGGCTTACAGACGGTTGGCCTGCAAAGCATTCCCAGCAGCCAGTCGGCCTTTATCACCGCGCTGTACGTGCCCTTCGTGCCGCTGCTGCAATGGCTGTTCATGGGCAAGCGCCCGGGGCTGATGCCGAGCATCGGCATCATGCTCGCCTTCACCGGCCTGATGCTGCTCTCCGGGCCGAGCGGCGCCGCGCTGGACTTCAGCCCGGGCGAAATCGCCACCTTGATCAGCACCGTGGCCATCGCCGCGGAAATCATCCTGATCAGCACCTACGCCGGCCAGGTCGATGTGCGCCGGGTCACAGTAGTACAACTGGCCGCGACCTCGGTGCTGTCGTTCCTGATGGTGGTGCCGACCCAGGAAACCATCCCGGACTTTTCCTGGCTGCTGCTGGCCAGCGCCCTGGGCCTGGGCGCCGCCAGCGCGGCGATCCAGGTGGCGATGAACTGGGCGCAGAAAAGCGTCTCGCCGACCCGCGCCACCCTGATCTACGCCGGCGAACCGGTGTGGGCCGGGCTGGTCGGACGCATCGCCGGCGAGCGCCTGCCGGCCCTGGCCCTGCTGGGCGGCGCGCTGATCGTCGCGGCGGTGATCGTCAGCGAGTTGAAGACCAAGGGTAAGAGTGGCGAGATGCTCGAGGCGGATCGGCTGGACGAGACCGCGGATTCGCAACACTGAGTTAGCGCGGCAACGACTCGACAATGGCCGCCAGCTCCTGCCGGGAGAGCTGGCCAGCCTGCAGCGCGGCGACAATGTCTTCTCGCGTCATGGTTTTATCCGGGACCTGCTCGACATCGACATTCCATAACCACAGGGGGCTGATCTGCGCCTGCCCCGGCCAGAAGGCCTTGGGCAGGGCTTCCTGGGCGATAACGCCCTTGTGATAGAAGTACGCCAGGTAGCGGCTATGGCCCTCGGCAAAGCCGGTGTCGTAATAGAGCACCGTGCCGGCGGGCAAGGCCGCCGCCGCTTGCCCCTCGATCGACAAGGGTTCCAGGGTCTTGAAGCGGCTCATGCCGGCAGTGGGCCCAGCCAGGGTCAGCCACAGCCAGACGATCCAGCCGCCGAAGGCCATCAGCAGCAGGCCGGTTAGGGCTTTGCGGGTAAAGGTTCCGAGGGTCATAAGGGGCCTGTCTGCTTCCTTTCAAGCGGGTCCGTTGCCGAGGGGCGCGACCCTAACACCGCGCGCAGCGCTTTGCTGTCATTCACGCCGGGCAAACTGCCATGACTTTGGCGCCAGCCGGCTTTTTGTCCCCGGTCTTGAATGCTGGCCGAAGGGGTTTTGTAGGATCCTGCCACAGCTTCAAGGTTGGTGATCACAGAGTCGGCACGTATGATGCATCACAATTTCCCGCAGATTAGAAGCCTATGTCCCTGATAGTTCTACTGCTTCTGCCTTTTATCGGCAGCTGTCTGGCGACCCTGCTACCGCACAACGCGCGTAACACCGAGTCCCTGCTGGCAGGCCTGGTCGCCTTGGCCGGTACCGTGGCGGTGGCCTCGATGTACCCGCAGATCGCCCATGGCGGCGTGATCCGTGAAGAGTTCAACTGGCTGCCCAGCCTCGGCCTGAACTTCGTCCTGCGCATGGACGGTTTCGCCTGGCTGTTCTCCATGCTGGTACTGGCCATCGGTACTCTGGTGTCGCTGTACGCGCGCTACTACATGTCGCCGGAAGACCCGGTGCCGCGCTTCTTCGCGTTTTTCCTGGCCTTCATGGGCGCCATGCTCGGCCTGGTGATTTCCGGCAACCTGATCCAGATCGTGTTCTTCTGGGAACTGACCAGCCTGTTCTCCTTCCTGTTGATCGGCTACTGGCACCACCGCTCCGATGCCCGGCGCGGCGCCTACATGGCGCTGATGGTCACCGGCGCGGGGGGCCTGTGCCTGCTGGCGGGGGTCATGCTGCTCGGCCATGTGGTCGGCAGCTACGACCTGGACCAGGTCCTGGCTGCCGGAGATCTCATCCGAGCCCATGCCCTCTACCCCATCCTCCTGCCCCTGATCCTGATCGGCGCCCTCAGCAAAAGCGCGCAGTTCCCCTTCCACTTCTGGCTGCCCCACGCCATGGCCGCGCCGACACCGGTCTCGGCCTACCTGCACTCGGCGACCATGGTCAAGGCCGGGGTCTTCCTCCTCGCCCGCCTCTGGCCGTCGCTGTCCGGCAGCGAAGAATGGTTCTGGATCGTTGGCGGCGCCGGCGCCGCGACCCTGGTGCTGGGCGCCTACTGCGCAATGTTCCAGAACGACCTCAAGGGCCTGCTGGCCTACTCGACCATCAGCCACCTGGGCCTGATCACCCTGCTGCTGGGCCTGAACAGCCCGCTGGCCGCGGTGGCCGCGGTGTTCCATATCCTCAACCACGCCACCTTCAAGGCCTCGCTGTTCATGGCCGCCGGCATCATCGACCACGAAAGCGGCACCCGTGACATCCGCAAGCTCAACGGCCTGATCAAGCTGATGCCGTTCACCGCTACCCTGGCCATGGTCGCCAGCGCCTCCATGGCCGGCGTGCCGCTGCTCAACGGTTTCCTGTCGAAAGAGATGTTCTTCGCCGAAACGGTGTTCATCAATTCCACCGCCTGGGTCGAGGCCGCCCTGCCGGTGATCGCCACCATCGCCGGGACCTTCAGCGTCGCCTACTCCCTGCGCTTCACCGTGGATGTGTTCTTCGGCAAGCCGGCCGAAGACCTGCCGCACACGCCCCACGAGCCACCACGCTGGATGCGCGCGCCGGTGGAACTGCTGGTGTTCACCTGCCTGCTGGTGGGGATCTTCCCGGCGCAGATGGTCGGCCCGCTGCTGGCCGCGGCCGCCCAGCCGGTGGTCGGCGGCACCCTGCCGGAGTACAGCCTGGCGATCTGGCACGGCCTGAATGCACCGATCATCATGAGCCTGATCGCCATGTCCGGCGGCATCGTGCTCTACCTGCTGCTGCGTGCCCCGCTGGTGCGCGGCCACTTCGCCTACCCGCCGCTCATTGGCCGCTTCAACGGCAAGCGCCTGTTCGAGCGCAGCCTGGTGAGCATGATGCGCCTGGCCCGGCGCCTGGAGCGGCGGATCAGCACCCTGCGCCTGCAAACCCAGCTGTTCCTGCTGGTGCTGGTGGCGGTGCTGGCCGGCCTGATCCCGATGCTCTACAGCAGCCTGAGCTGGGGCGACCGGCCGAAGATCCCGGGCTCCATCGTCTTCGTCACCCTCTGGCTGCTGGCCATCGCCTGCGCCCTGGGCGCCGCCTGGCAAGCCAAGTACCACCGCCTGGCGGCCCTGACCATGGTCAGCGTCTGCGGGCTGATGACCTGCGTGACCTTCGTCTGGTTCTCCGCGCCCGACCTGGCCCTGACCCAACTGGTGGTGGAAGTGGTGACCACGGTGCTGATCCTGCTCGGCCTGCGCTGGCTGCCACGGCGGATCGAGGATGTTTCGCCGCTGCCGAGCAGCGTGCCCAAGGCCCGTGCCCGCCGCCTGCGCGACCTGCTGCTGTCGATCGCCGTCGGCCTGGGCATGGCCGTGCTGTCCTACGCCATGCTGACCCGCCAGACCCCCAACGACATTTCCTCGTTCTACCTCAGCCGCGCCCTGCCGGAAGGCGGTGGCAGCAATGTGGTGAACGTGATGCTGGTGGACTTCCGCGGCTTCGACACCCTGGGCGAGATCACCGTGCTGGCGGCCGTGGCCCTGACCGTGTTCGCCCTGCTGCGGCGCTTCCGCCCACCGAAGGAAAGCATGCAGCTGCCAGCCCAGCAGCGCCTGCTGGCGCCCGACGTGGTCACCGACCTGGTCAACCCGCGCCATGCCAGCGACACCGCCCTGGGCTTCATGATGGTGCCGGCGGTACTGGTGCGCCTGCTGCTGCCGATCGCCCTGGTGGTGTCGTTCTACCTGTTCATGCGCGGCCACAACCTGCCGGGCGGCGGTTTCGTCGCCGGCCTGGTGATGTCGGTGGCGTTCATCCTGCAATACATGGTCGCCGGCACCCAGTGGGTCGAGGCCCAGATGAGCCTGCGGCCGCTGCGCTGGATGGGCACCGGCCTGCTGTTCGCCACCCTGACCGGGCTCGGCGCCCTGGCGTTCGGCTACCCGTTCCTGACCACCCACACCCTGCACCTGGACCTGCCGCTGCTGGGTGATATCCATATCGCCAGCGCGCTGTTCTTCGACATCGGCGTGTATGCCGTGGTGGTCGGCTCGACCCTGCTGATCCTCACCGCGCTGGCGCACCAGTCGGTGCGGGCGCACAAGCCGAGCCCGTCCAAATCCCTTGCCAAGACAGGAGCCACCGCCTGATGGAAGAAGTCATTGCAATCGCCATTGGTGTGCTGGCGGCCTCCGGCGTCTGGCTGGTGCTGCGGCCACGGACCTTCCAGGTGGTGATGGGCCTGTGCCTGCTGTCCTACGGGGTCAACCTGTTCATCTTCAGCATGGGCAGCCTGTTCATCGGCAAGGAGCCGATCATCAAGGACGGCGTGCCCCAGGACCTGCTGCACTACACCGACCCGCTGCCCCAGGCGCTGGTGCTCACGGCGATCGTCATCAGCTTCGCCATGACCGCGCTGTTCCTGGTGGTGCTGCTGGCGTCCAGGGGCCTGACCGGCACCGACCATGTGGATGGCCGGGAGCCCAAGGAATGAGCCTGATGCCGCACCTGATCGTCGCGCCTATCCTGCTGCCGCTGCTGACCGCCGCGGTGATGCTGATGCTCGGCGAGAAACATCGCCCGCTCAAAGCCAGGATCAACCTGTTCTCCAGCATGCTCGGCCTGGGCATCTCCGTGCTGTTGCTGTACTGGACCCAGCAGACCGGCGTGCCCGGCTCCGTCGGCGTGTACCTGCCGGGCAACTGGCAGGTGCCGTTCGGCATCGTACTGGTGGTCGATCGCCTGTCGGCGCTGATGCTGGTGCTCACCGGGATCATCGGCGTCAGCGCCCTGCTGTTCGCCATGGCCCGCTGGGACCGCGCCGGAGCCAGCTTCCACGCGCTGTTCCAGATCCAGTTGATGGGCCTGTACGGCGCCTTCCTGACCGCCGACCTGTTCAACCTGTTCGTGTTCTTCGAAGTGCTGCTGGCCGCCTCCTACGGCCTGATGCTCCACGGTTCGGGCCGCGCGCGGGTGTCCGCCGGCCTGCACTACGTGGCGATCAACCTGCTGGCCTCGTCGCTGTTCCTGATCGGCGCGGCGCTGATCTACGGCGTCACCGGCACCCTGAACATGGCCGACCTGGCGCTGAAGATCCCGCTGGTGCCGGAAGCCGACCGCGGCCTGCTGCACGCCGGCGCGGCGATCCTCGCCACCGCGTTCCTGGCCAAGGCCGGCATCTGGCCGCTGAACTTCTGGCTGGTGCCGGCCTACTCCGCGGCCAGCGCGCCGGTGGCGGCGATGTTCGCGATCATGACCAAGGTCGGCGTCTACACCCTGCTGCGCCTGTGGACCCTGCTGTTCTCCGGCCAGGCCGGGGCCTCGGCCTACTTCGGCGGCGACTGGCTGATCTACGGCGGCATGGCGACCATCGTCTGCGCGGCCCTGGCGATCCTCGCCGCGCAGCGCCTGGAACGCATGGCCAGCCTGAGCATCCTGGTCTCGGCCGGGATCCTCCTGGCGGCGATCGGCTTCGCCCAGCCCAGGCTGATCGCCGGCGCGCTGTTCTACCTGGTCAGCTCGACCCTGGCCCTGAGCGCGCTGTTCCTCCTGGCGGAGCTGATCGAACGCTCGCGCTCGGCCAACGAAATCCCCCTGGACGACGAGGCCGAAACCCTGCCCCGGCCCCTGGAGTCGCTGCAACCGCCACCGGGCACCAACCTCGACGACGAGCGCAAAGCCGTGGTCGGCCAGGTGATTCCCTGGACCATGGCCTTCCTCGGCCTGAGCTTCATCGCCTGCGCGCTGCTGATCATCGGCATGCCGCCGCTGTCGGGTTTCATCGGCAAGCTGAGCCTGATCGGCGCCCTGCTCAACCCGGCCGGGCTGGGCCAGGCCAGCGATACGCCGCTGTCCGGCGCCGCCTGGGGCCTGCTGGCCTTGCTGATCCTCTCCGGCCTGGCGTCGCTGATCGCCTTTTCACGCCTGGGCATCCAGCGCTTCTGGACCCCGGAAGAACGGCCGTCGCCATTGTTGCGGCGCTTCGAGTGCGTGCCGATCATTGCCCTGCTCGGGTTGTGCATGCTGCTGACCGTCAAGGCCGAGCCGCTGCTGCGCTTTACCCAGGCCGCCGCCGACAGCCTCAACGACCCGCAGCAATATGTGATGGCCGTGCTCGGCACCCGGGCGATCCCCAGCCCCGAGGCCCAGGCGGCGTTGCCGGAGGTGCAGCCATGAAGCGCCTGTTCCCCGCGCCCTGGTTGTCGCTGGCGCTGTGGTTGCTGTGGCTGGTGCTGAACCTGTCCGTCAGCCCCGGCAACCTGCTGCTCGGCGCGCTCCTGGGCTTCTGCGCGCCGTTGATGATGCGGCCGTTGCGCCCGCTGCCGATCCGCATCCGCCGCCCCGCGACCATCCTGCGCCTGTTCCTGCTGGTCGGCCGCGATGTGCTGCTGTCGAACCTGGCCGTGGCCTGGGGCGTGCTCAACGCCGGGCGCCGCCCGCCGCGCTCGCGCTTCGTCAAGATCCCCCTGGACCTGCGCGACGCCAACGGCCTGGCCGCGCTCTCGACCATCACCACGGTGGTGCCGGGCACGGTGTGGTCCGAGCTGTCCCTGGACCGCAGCGTCCTGCTGCTGCATGTGTTCGACCTGGACGACGAAGCGGCTTTCATCCAGCACTTCAAGACGACCTACGAGCGTCCGTTGATGGAGATCTTCGAATGAGTGCCCTGCTCACGAACGCGATCCTGTTCAGCCTGTTCCTGTTCTCCGTGGCCATGGTCCTGACCCTGGTCCGGCTGTTCAAGGGCCCCTCGGCCCAGGACCGGGTCCTGGCCCTGGATTACCTGTACATCCTGGCGATGCTGATGATGCTGGTGCTGGGCATCCGTTATGCCAGCGACACCTACTTCGAGGCGGCGCTGCTGATCGCCCTGTTCGGCTTCGTCGGCTCCTTCGCCCTGGCCAAATTCCTCCTGCGTGGCGAGGTGATCGAATGAATGCCGTCAGTGAACTGTCGTGGTGGATCGAGATACCGGTGGCGATCCTGCTGGTGCTCAGCAGCGCCTTCGCCCTGATCGGCGCTATCGGCATGCTGCGCATGAAGGGCTACTTCCAGCGCATGCACCCACCGGCCCTGGCCTCGACCCTGGGCGCCTGGTGCGTGGCCCTGGCGTCGATCCTGTATTTCTCGGGGATGAAATCCGCGCCGGTGCTGCACGCCTGGCTGATTCCGATCCTGCTGTCGATCACCGTGCCGGTGACCACCCTGCTGCTGGCGCGGGCGGCGCTGTTCCGCAAGCGCATGGCCGGCGACGATGTGCCGGCGGAGGTCAGTAGCCGGCGTCGCGAAAGCGGCGGCTGAGTTCTTCAGCGCCTGGACCAACGCTATCGCGGGCAAGCCTCGCTCCTACAGAAGAAGATTTGTGTGCTTCTGTAGAAGCGGGCGGCGATCCGACTTGCCCGCGATGCTTTTGCTCAGCTCCAGGCCACCACCAGCAACCCCGCCCCCAGCACCACGCACAGCGGTGAATAGAACAAGGTGTCCAGCCGGGCGAACCTGGACTCGCTGACTTCCTTGAAGAACCCCACCAGGTTCGAGTCGCCGATGGCCCGGGCGAACATCAGCAAGGCCATCGCGCTGATCACCCATTGCAGCGCCGGGTGGCTCACCGTCGGCAGGTACAGGCCCACCCGCAGGCACACCAGCATCGCAATCAGCAGCAAGCCCACCGCCACCAGCAAGGTGGCGAACCCCGAGGGCTTGAACGCCGGCTCCAGCTCGCCCGGCCTCCTGCCCGGCACCTGGGGAATCGCCACGTCGCTGCCGCGCTTGCCACCGGCGGCCCAGTACAGGTGGATCAGGCTGATCAGCAGGAAGGCTCCCGCCATCCATTGCGCGATCAAAACATTCATATGCAAACATCCATGGCAAAAAATGTTGCTGAAGAATGGACCCGCTCGCGCGTTTTTGTAAGTACGTTCGTCGCCTGCGATGGTAAAGTGCCGCCCCATGAAACTCGCCCGAACCGATCGCTCGCTCGTTGCCTGGATGCTCTATTGCTGTGTCCTGTTCAACGTGTTCGCCTGCAGCATCGGCCACGGGCAAATGGTCGGCCAGCAGCTCAACGGAATCGGCGGCCAGTTCTGTACGGTGGACCCGCGTACCCAGGCGCCGGCCTCCTCCAACCCTGCCGACGAATCGCTACCGACCCTGTCCAAGGCCTTCGGTTGCCCGCTGTGCTCCACCGGCGGCATGGGCCCGGCGTTCAACTCCAGCCTGACCCTGGCGATCCTGCCGCAGCACCACAGCCCGCCGCTGGCGCCCCGCGCCACCGCTGACATCCCCACCCGCTTCACCTGGCCCGCGGCCCACCCGCGCGCGCCGCCCGCCTTCGCCTGAGTCTTCTGCCCCTGTCATCAGCCCGCCCCGTGCCCTGACCCACGGTGTTTGTCCGTGGGCTGCTTCCTAGCCAAGAATTCAGGATCTACCGATGAAACACATTCCCCTGCTGGCCAGCCTGTGCGGCTGCCTGTCCGTCAGCGCCTGGGCGCAATCCAGCGTCGACCTGGCACCGATCACCATCGACGGCGAGCAGCCCGTCGAACCCGGTCTGGCCCTCGATCAGTCCAGCGGCATGGCCTCGCGCCTGGGCCTGAGCCTGCGCGAAACCCCGGCCTCGGTGGCGGTGGCCAACCGCAACGACATCGAGCGGCGCGGTGCGCAGAACTTCCAGGACGCCGCCAACAGCCTGCCCGGGGTCAATGCCAGCGCCCCGCCGGGGTTCGGCGGCTTCGTCTCCTACCGTGGTTTCACCAACAGCCAGATCACCCAGATGTTCAACGGCATCAACGTGTCCAGCGGCCTGGCACGGCCGGTGGACGCGTGGATCTATGACCGGGTCGAGCTGCTCGGCGGCCCGTCCTCGCAGGTCAACGGCGCCGGCTCCGTGGGCGGTTCGCTGAACTACGTGACCAAGCTGGCCGACCGCCAGGAACGGGCCATCGAGGGCCGGGTCAGCTACGGCAGCTACGACACCACGGAAACCGCCTTCGGCCTCAACCACGCCCTCAGTGAAGCCGGCGACGAGGTGCAGCACTACGCCCGCCTCGACGTCAGCCACAACACCAGCAACGGCTACATCGACCGCCAGGAGCGCGATGCCTGGAGCCTGGCGTTTTCCCTGCTCAGCGACCTGACGCCGAACCTGTCCCACACCCTGGCCGTGGAATACCAGGACGAACACGAGGACAGCCCGTACTGGGGCACCCCGGTGCTCAACCCCAAGGCCGGCGAGCTGAAGATCGACAAGCACAACCGCTTCAACAACTACAACGTCGAGGACGGCCGCTACGAGCAGCGCACGATCTGGGTGCGCTCGATCGTCGACTACCGGATCAACGACAGCACCAGCCTGCGCAACACCCTCTATCACCTGGACAGCCAGCGCGACTACCGCAACCTGGAGACCTACCAGTACAACGCCGACAACAGCGCGGTGAACCGCTCCACGGCCTATCAGGTGCGGCACCAGGGCGAGCAGAACGGCAACCAGTTCGAGCTGCGCCACGATACCTCGATCTTCGGCCTGGACAGCACCTGGTCCGGTGGCTTCGAGTACAAGGTCAACCGCACCACCAACTCGCCGCTGAACGTCAAGGCGGCCAACAGCGTCGACCCGAACGACTACCAGCCGGGGCATTTCTACGACCTGCCGGGCACTCGCCAGGGCTTTGTCAGCGATAAGACCAACGAGGTCACCACCAAGGCGCTGTTCGTCGAGAATCGCCTGGCCCTGACCGACCAGCTGGCGCTGCTCACCGGCCTGCGCTACGACGACATCGACCTGGACGTGACCAACCATCGCCAGGTGACGGCGAGCAATCCCCGGCACCTCAAGCGCCGTTGGGAACCGGTCACCGGCCGAGTCGGCCTGACCTACCAGTTCCTGCCCAGCGCCAACGTCTACTTGCAGTACAGCACCGCCGCCGAGCAGCCCAACAACAGCACCCAGGACTTCGATGTCTCCACGGGCAAGCAATGGGAAGTGGGCAGCAAGTTCGATTACCTGGACGGCCGCGGCTCGGCGACCCTGGCGGCCTACCGTATCGAGCGCAAGGACTTCGCGGTGACCGACCCGCTGGACCCGATCTTGAGCATCCCGGTGGGCCAGCAGACCTCCAAGGGCATCGAGCTGGCCAGCTCGCTGCGGGTCACCCCGAAGCTGCTGCTCGAGGGCAACTTCGCCTGGGTCGATGCGCAGTACGACGAGTTCACCGAGAAGAACGCCGCGGGCGTGGTGGTGTCACGCAAGGGCAATACCCCGACCAACGTGCCGGACCGGGTCGGCAACCTGTGGCTGACCTATGACCTGGCGCCGCAGTGGCAGACCGGGGTCGACGCGCGTTATGTGGCGTCGGTGTACGCCGACACGGCCAACACCCTGACCGTGCCGTCCTACACCCTGTACGGCACCTTCCTCACCTACAAGCTCGACAGCCACACTTCGATCACCGGGCGGGTGCGCAACCTGACCAACGAGGTCTACGCCGAGTTCGCCCATGTCTCGCCGGCTTACTACCTGGGCACGCCGCGGACCTTCGAACTGGCGGTGCAGAGCCGCTTCTAGAAGCATCGCGGGCAAGACGGATCGCCGCCCGCTCGCTCCTACAGAAGACTGCATGCTGCTGTAGGAGCGGAGCTTGCCCGCGATAGCGATCTCATCCTCACCACAGCGTCTCAGTCGAGACTGGCGCTGACCTTGTCCGCCACATCCTCGGGCAGCCACGCCCGCCATACCTGCGGATGCGCCTTGAGAAAGGCCTGCGCAGCTTCCCGGGGTGGCGTGTGCTTCTCGCTCATCTCCGCCAGGGCCTTGTTCAGCGGTTCGATCGGCAAATCGACCTTGCTGAAGAACTCGGCGATCTGCGGGTACTGCTTCTGGAACGGCGTGGACACGCCAATCGACAGCTTCGAGGCCAGCGAACGCGTGGGACGTGGGTTGGGGTGCTCGGGATCGGTCAGGGTTTTCCAGGCCTCGGCGTCGAACGGCGGCTCTTCCAGCTGGATCAGCTTGAAGCGGCCGAGCAACGGGGTCGGCGACCAGTAGTAGAACAGGACCGGCTGGCCGCGACGGATCGATGAAGTGATCTCGGCGTCCAGCGCCGCGCCGGAACCGCTGCGGAAATTCACATAGCTGTCGGTCAGGCCATAGGCCTTGAGCTTCTGCTTGTTCACCACTTCCGAGGTCCAGCCGATGGGGCTGTTGAGAAAACGTCCCTTGCCCGGGCTTTCCGGATCCTTGAACACATCCTTGTAGCGCGCAAGGTCGGTGACGCTGCGCAGGCCCGGCGCCAGCGGCTTGATGCCCTTGGCCGGGTCGCCCTTGACCACGTACTCCGGCACCCACCAGCCTTCGGTCGCGCCCTTCACCGTGTCGCCCAGGGCCGCCACCTTGCCCTCGGCCTCGGCCTTGACCCACACCGGGCTGCGTCCGGCCCATTCTTCGCCGATGACCTGGATATCGTTGTTGGCCAGTGCGGTTTCCAGGGTGATGGTGGTGCCCGGCAAGGTATCGGTCGGCAGGTCGTAGCCCTTCTCGACGATGGTGCGCAGGATATCGGTGATCAGGCTGCCGCTTTCCCAGTTCAGGTCGGCGAAGTGGATCGGCGCCGGTGCCGCCCAAGCGCCGGCGGGCGCCAGCAAAATACCCAGGCCGAGCAGCGCGCCGCCCAGCAGTGTCCGCAGTCGTTTCATGCCTGTGCCCCTTTTGCCGTTCACAGCGTTGCAGGATGGTCTCGCGGTTTGGGACCGCAAGCCTCTGACTAATTGAGTCATCTGACTGTAGTAGAGGTTCCTGCTTTCAAGGGGACTTCAGTTTTCGCCCTGCTCCTGCAGGCGCTGCAACTCGCGGCGCACCATGCTGGCGTATGCCGCAGGCTTCAGGACATACAGCTGCGAGGCCACCCAGGCCAGCCAGGCGCCTTGCAGCACGGCCTTGCGTTCGAACAGGCGCTGGGCCTCGGCGCGGGCGCGCGCAAGATGCTGCTGGTGGAATTCGGTGCGGCTCACTCGCTGGCCTTGAAGCTCACCAGTTCACCCTTGCGCCATTTGGCGGCCTTGCCGGTCACGGCTTTCAGGGTCTTGGTCAGGCCTTCCTGCAACTGCTGGTTGGCGGCAAATACCGTCACTACGCTGTGGCCTTCCTTGAACAGGATGGCGTGGCCGTCGGCGGTGCTGACAAAGGCGTATTCGCCCAGGCCGTAGACGGTCAGCTTGATTTCGCGAAAACGGATTTCGAACTTGCCGCCTTCACGGCTGGGCAGGACCGCCGCGCGGAAATGATCGCCGACCTTGAGTTCCAGGCGTGGCTTGTCGTCCACGACCAGCGCCGTCTCGGTGTCGATTTCGGCGACGTAAATGCCTTCCGGCGTCTGTTCGGTGATGTAGACGAAACGTGACTGGAACTGTTTGACCAACTTTGCGCGCAAGTCGCCCAGGACGAACAACGCGTGCATATCAAGATTACTGACTGCCAAGGAAAGATCCCCGAAACTGAAAATGACTCTGCCCGCGTAAACGACGGACAGCAGAAAAAGGCGGCCGAACCGGCGCCGTGACTCCACATGAAAACAATCCGAAAAAGCACCACCCGCCAACGCATAGACGCAAACACCGGTGCGCCCCTCCCCAGGACAACCGGAAGGACTACCGGACCGTTTGGCCCGCATCAAGCGCAGAAGAAGTGGTTCCGACCCGCCGAGAAAGCTGCGCCCTCACTGTCGATCGGAAAACCTCACGATCCTTTCGTCACCCTTAATGGGACGGGAGTGCTGCAGGTAAACATCAATCTCTGACTGCCGGGGCAATTCTAGAGCAACTTTATGTATTCAGAGCAACCCATGCGTTAGCAAATCGCTGAAAAAATCTCTTTCACCGTGCCGGCCAGCCACTTGCATGACTTAACTCAGCCATCGACGGGCAACAACTGCCATACTGCCGCGACCTTGAAGCCAGCCACCGGCCAGCTTCACCAGCATATTTTCCAGGGGAAAGTCGGACGTGACGGAATTCGATATAGGCGAGTTTTTCATTCATGGCGAGGCCCGGGATGTCGAGGGTGAGTTCCAGGCCGTGATCGTGATGCGCGCCAAGCCACCGCTGCGCACCGTGCGCTGCCACCAGGTGGAGAAGGACCGCTGGTTCAAGACCGCGGAACTGGCCGAAGCTGCCGCCAAGGAAGCCGCCCGCGCACTCAAGCAGGCCGTCGACCAGGGCGCCCTGAACCTCTGAACGGCGATAAAGGATTGCCGCGCCCGACCGACATATTGGCGAGCCTTCCGATAAAGAGCGCCATGATGATCGACCTCACCCCACCTGCCCGCCTCCCGTCCCTGGCCGAGTTCGCCCTGCCAGGCGCGGCGGGCAGCGAAAGCCCGGCGAGCGATCCGTTGGACCTGCGCACCGCGATCACCCGGGCGAGCAATGCCGCTCCCGACGGCGTGCTCGAAGCGAAAAAGAAGCGCATCAGGCTGCTGCGCAAACAGATCGAGCAATTGCAGCAACGGCTGCGCAAGGCCAACGAGCGCCTGGCGATGGTGCAAAGCGCCGCCCGGCATCGCGCCACCGATGCGCACATGCAGGCATTGTCCGCCGCCCGGGCCCAGGCGCAGGCCGCCAGCAGCGCCTTGTCGATGGCCCAGGTGGCGCTGTTCCAGGCCGAAAGCGCGGTGATCGGCAGCGAGGTCTGAGCGCCCGCCAAGCCGATCGAACGCCTGGTTGCCCGGCGCCTCAGATACAAGACAACGCCCGGATTGCCAAGCGAAGGAGATCAACATGGACTCACCGACCCACGACCTCAAAGGGCTGTTCGACCAACTCGGCCTGGACTCCAGCCCAGGCGCCATCGACGCCTTCATCGCCCGACATTCGCCGCTGCCCGCGGACGTGCGGATGATCGATGCCGACTTCTGGACGCCCCAGCAGGCGGCCTTTCTCAAGGAAGAATTACGCGAGGACGCCGATTGGGCGCGGGTAGTCGACGAGCTCAACCTGCGCCTGCATCAGCGCCGTTAGGCCGAACGGCTGAACACTGGGTGTCCGGCCTTGTCCCGCGCCAGCTGGGCCAGCCAGGACGCCTGGCATTCCACGGCCTCCTCCCGGCTGGCGAACGGCGCGCCGCGGCGCTCGCCATTGACCAGCACGACCCAGCACACATTCAGCCCGACCGCGCGAAAGGTGGCCGGTACACCGCTACCAATCATCACTGCGACATCGACTTTGCTTTGCATGAGGACTTCTCCTGGTAACTAGTTAGCCAGCTAACAATGTCGCTCATGCTAATGAGTTCCCATGCTGGGAAAAAGCCATCTCTTGCACAGCTTCGTTGCAGGGCCGGTAACAATGACCGGCCCGTTCGGGCTCAGCCGCGCGCGGCCTCGACGGCCTGCTCCGGTTTGTAGCCCAGGCGCAGGCCGCCCCAATGCCGGCCCTTGACCCTGATTGGCACCGACAAATCGTGCATCAGCTCGCCGGTATCGCGGGTGTAGGTTTGCAGCAACAGTGGCTGCTGGTGGCTGCCGCAGCGGATGCCGGTGCGGTCCTCGAACTTGCGCTTGGTGCGGTTGTGCAGGGTATCTACCTGCGGGTCGCCGGTCAGCGGCTGCGAGAACACCTTGTTGTGGGTCGGCACATAGCCCTGGGGCGTGCAGGCGATGGCGAACACCAGGCCTTCGTGCCGCGCCAGCAACGGTTCCTGGATCGCTGGCAGCACCTGATCGGCGTAACGGTCGAAGCGGGTCTGGTATTTCACCGGCTGGGTATTGGCGATTGGCTGGTAGCTGCGGTCGAACAGGTCGTCGAAGCTGATGCGGCTGGCGTCCAGGTCCGCCTCGAACTGCTCGGCGATGCGTCGGGCGCCTTCCTGGGCCAGGTCGTAGATGCGCTGGTGATAGTCATCCAGGCCGACCGCCGCCAGGCGCTCGCTGATAATTTCCGTCTGCCCTTCCATCTGCACCGCCGCCTCGGCCAGGCTGCGGGTCTGCTGGTCGCTCACCGCCAGGTCGCCGCGCACCTGCTCCACGGCATGGAACAGGCTGTCCAGTTGCTGGCGATTGGTCTCGGCGCCGCGGGCGATCTCGCCGACCTGGCTTTCCACCCCGGCCGCCAGCCGGGCGATGTTCTGCAAGTGCTGGCCGGTGGACTCGACCTGCTCCACCCCGGTGTTCAGGTCGCTGGACAGCTGGCGGATCTGCTCCACCACCTGGGCCGTGCGCTGCTGGATATCGCCGACCATTACCCCGACCTCGTCGGTGGCGGTGGCCGTGCGCCCGGCCAGGCCGCGCACCTCATCGGCCACCACGGCGAACCCGCGCCCATGCTCCCCGGCCCGCGCCGCCTCGATGGCGGCATTCAGCGCCAGCAGGTTGGTCTGGCTGGCGATCGACTGGATCACCAGCGCCACCCGCTGGATGTCTTCGCTGCGCTGGCTCAAGGCTTCGATCAGTTCACGGCTGTCGTTGGCGCTTTGGCTGAGGCGGTGCATGCGGGTGATGGATTCGCCCAGCACCGCGCTGCCTTCGGCGCTGCTGCGATGGGCTTCGCTGGCGGCGCTCAGGGCCTGCTGGCTGAGCTGCGCGGCCAGTTGCTCGGTGTGGATCATCGCCTCGGCGCTGCTGACGATGCGCGCCGCCGAGTCCAGTTGCGACTGCACCCGCCCGGCCAGTTGCCGGACCGAATAGGCCACGCCGGCGGCCGACAGCGCGTTATGGCTGGTGCTGTAGGACAGGTCGCGAGTCAGCGCGGCGATCTCGCCGTTGTCGACATTGCTGGCCGGCGTCACGGCCTTGGTCGCGACCAGGCGCGGCAGCCAGACGATCAGCAGCATCAGCGGCACGGCAAGGTAGAAGGAAAGCAGCCCCTGGGACAGGGCATACAACACCAGCAGCAAGGCGCTGCTTTGCAGGGCTGGCCCCCGCCAGCGCCGGGTGGCTTGGGCTGTTGGCAGCGGTTGCGCAGTGGCAGCCGACAAAGATCCGTCTTGCGTCATCTGGATTACCCCACGTTTTTCTAATTATTTGCTCTGCATTGAACGCCACTAAAAAGCCATTATCCATGGTCCATTAGTCGCAGGTTTGCAGCAGATCAATAGAAATGCGCGGGGGCTTTCAGGGCGCCCATAAACGACTCGCGGGCAAGCCCGCCATCCCAGGTGCAGTGGCGACCTTGGGATGGGGCTTGCCCGCGAGGGGAGAAGTCTTGGCGATCAGGCCTGACGCTGGTGCTTGTCGATCTGCTCGTGACGTTCCTGAGCTTCGATGCAGTACTTGGTGGTCGGGCTGATCAGCAGGCGTTTCAGGCCGATCGGCTCGCCGCTGTCGTCGCACCAGCCGAAGCTGTCGTCGCCGATACGGCCCAGGGCCTGCTCCAGCTGCGGCAGCATGCGCTGGTCGCGGTCGATAGCGTTGACCAGCCAGGTCCGCTCTTCCTCTACGGAAGCCGCGTCGGCAGGGTCGGCCGGGGTGTCCAGGCTCTCAATGGCGATTCGGTTCTGTTCGATGCGCTCGTGGGTTTCGACCTTCATGGCCTGCAACAGCTCAGTGAAAAAAGCCAGCTGCTCGGCGTTCATGTAGTCATCCGCCGGCATGGCCAGCAACTTTTCCTTTGTCATTGATTTCTCTATAAAAAATACGTGCATTAAGGCGAATTAAAGCTGTTTTCCGTGCCCCCTTTCGGGGCATCGGAAAGGCGCCGTACATTCCAAGCGCCACCCGGCACTCAATTTACGAGGGGCGGCAGTCTAAGGCCCGTTTGAGGCCTCAGCAACTGAAATGACATCGAATTTGTCCGACAAGCCCTGAAAGCCCGCCAGGGCTGGCTTTGGCGGCGGTTATCGGAGTGCGTTTATAACAAGAAATTCCATCGACCGGGGTCTTTTAGAAGACAAACGGCAGCGGCAGGCCCGAAAAAGGCCTGACGCTGCCGTGGAGTATGGCGCGCCTGACGCTTCTGTAGGAGCGAAGCTTGCTCGCGATAGCGGTGTATCAGTCAGTACGCCATCGCGGGCAAGTCGGATCGCCGCCCGCTCGCTCCTACAGAAGAAAAATCAGCGCTTGAGCTTGCGCTTGTTGCGGTACTGGTCGATGACCACCGCCACCACGATGATCAGGCCCTTGATGATGTCCTGGATGTAGGCATCGACACCGACGAAGGTGAAACCGCTGGCCATCACCCCGAGGATCAGCGCGCCGATCACGGTGCCGGTGATGCGCCCCACGCCGCCGGCCAGGCTGGTGCCGCCGATCACCGCCGCGGCGATCGCGTCCAGCTCATAGGACATGCCCATGCCCGCCTGCCCGGTCGCCGCCCGCGCCGAGGCCACCACCCCGGCCAGCCCCGCCAGCAGCCCGGCGATGCTGTAGACGATCACCAGGTGGCGCTTGACGTTGATCCCCGAGGTCCGCGCCGCCTGCATGTTGCCGCCGATGGCGTAGGTGTACTTGCCGTACTTGGTGTAGCGCAGGGCGATATGGAAGATCACCGCCACCACCAGGAAGATGATCACCGGCATCGCACCGTGGCCGATGGCCGTGTAGGAATCCGAGAGCATGCTGATCGGCTGGCCTTCGGTGTAGTAACGCGCCAGGCCGCGCGCCGAGACCATCATGCCGAGGGTGGCGATAAAGGGCGGGATGCCGGTCATCGCGATGATACTTCCGTTGATCGCCCCCGCCAGCAGCCCTACCCCCAGCCCGGCTACCACCGGTATCCACACCGGCAGGTCGGTCAGCGACGGGAACACCGCGCGGGTGAAATCCGAGGTCTGCGCCAGGCTGGCGGCGATCATCGCCGACAGCGCCAGCACCGAGCCGGACGACAGGTCGATGCCGGTGGTGATGATCACCTGGGTCACGCCGATGGCCAGCAGGCCGATGATCGACACCTGCAGAATCATCAGCACCAGGCGCTGGGAGTTCATCAGGAAGCTCTGGTCGCGCACTATCCAGCCGAACAGTTCGAACACCAGGCCGATGCCGATCAGCACCAGGAAGATGCTCAGTTCGGTGGGCAGGCGCCGGCGCGTTCTGGCTGGCGCCGCCGCGGGTTTGTTTTCCAGTATCGCGTTCATAAGCCTTCACCTTCTTCTTGTATGGCCGGCGGCGAACACAGCTCGCCGATGGCCTTGATACGTTTGCCGGCTAGTGGACCAGGGACATCCCGGAAGCCAGTTGCATGACCTTCTCCTGGGTCGCTTCGCCGTGGTCGAGGGTGCCCATCAGCTCGCCCTCGTGCATGACCATCACCCGGTCGCTCATGCCCAGCACTTCCGGCAGCTCCGAAGAGATCATGATCACCGCCATGCCTTCGCCGGCGAGGTAGGCGATCAGCCGGTAGATCTCGGCCTTGGCGCCGACGTCGATGCCACGGGTCGGTTCGTCGAGGATCAGCAGCCGCGGGTTGGTCATCAGCCAGCGGGCGAGCAAGGCCTTCTGCTGGTTGCCGCCGGACAGGGTGTCGATGCACTGCTCCAGGGACGGGGTCTTGACCCGCAGCTTCTTGCACATGTCCTCGCACAGGGCGCGCAGGGCCTTCTGCTGGATGAAGCCGTTGCCGGCATAGTGCGGCAGCACCGCCATCTCCATGTTTTCCAGGACCGACAGGCAGGGAAACAGGCCGCTGAGCTTGCGGTCCTCGGTCAGCAGGGCAAAGCCCTTCTCGATGGCCATGTGCGGGTCGCTGATGCGCACCGGCTGGCCGTCGAGGCGGATCTCGCCGCCGTCGCTGGGGGTGATGCCGAAAATCGTCTCGGCCACGTTGGTGCGGCCCGAACCCATCAGCCCGGCGATGCCGAGAATCTCCCCGGCGTGCAGGTCGAAGGACACGCCCTCGAACACCCCGTCCAGGCGCAGGTCGCGCACCGACATCAGCAGATTGCCTATGGGCTTCTCGCGCACCGGGAACAGCTGGCTGAGTTCGCGGCCGACCATCATCGAGATCAGGCTGTCGCCGTCCATGCTGTCGGCCCGTTGCAGACCGATGTAGGCGCCGTCGCGGAACACCGCCACTTCATCGGCGATGGCGAACACTTCGTTCATCTTGTGAGTGATATAGATGATGCCCTTACCCTGGGCCTTGAGGTCGGCGATGATCGAGAACAGGTGCGCCACCTCTTTCTCGGTAATGGCCGAAGTCGGTTCGTCCATGATCAGGATGTCGGAGTCGTAGGACACCGCCTTGGCGATCTCCACCATCTGCCGCTCGGCGATGCTCAGGTTGCCCACCTGTTCCTCGGGGTCGAGGTTGATGCGCAGGCGTTCCAGCAACAGCGCGGTGCAGCGGTGCATCTCGCGGTGATCGATCATGTGCAGGCCGTTGAGCTGCTCGCGGCCGATCCAGATGTTCTCGGCGATGCTCATGTGCGGCATCAGGTTGAGTTCCTGGTGGATCATCGCGATCCCCGCCTGCAAGGCCGCCAGCGGCGTCTCGAAATTCACCCGCTGGCCCTTGAGCCGCAGCTCGCCGGCGTCCGGCTGGTAGATCCCGGCGATGATTTTCATCAGGGTCGACTTGCCCGCGCCGTTCTCCCCCATCAGCGCCAGCACCGTGCCGGGACGCACCCGCAGTTGCACATCGGACAGGGCGACAACACCGGGAAAGCCCTTGCTGACGTTGATGACTTCCAGCAGATAGGGCTCTTGCCCGGACTGGGCGGCGGGCGGCACGGCCGCCGCCGGGATGCTCGAAGCAGTCGCTGAAGCGAACATGATCAGGTACTCCATCCGCGGGGCAACTGGGCCACCCCGCCGGCTTATTGTTGTTGTGGAACGGGCGAGCTTTCTTGAACCAGGCTTTTTTGAACCGGGCCTATTTGAACTGGGCGACGTTTTCCGGGGTGATCAGGCGATAAGGCACCCACACCGCCTGTTCCACCGGCTCGTGCCTGGCCATCTTCACCGCGGTGTCGATCGAGCCGTCGGCCTGGCCCTTGGCATCCTGGAACACCGAGACCGCCAGGTCGCCCTTCTGCACCGCGCGCAGGCCGTCGGGCGTACCGTCGACACCGGCGATCAATACGCTGCCCTTCTCCACCCCGGCCTGTTTCAGCGCCATGGCGGCGCCGATGGCCATCTCATCATTGTTGGCCACCACCGCGTCGAACTTGCGGCCCTGGGTCAGCCAGTCGTTGACCAGGGTCATGGCCTTGTCCCGCAGCCAGATCCCGGTCTGCTCCTGCTCGACCTTGATCCCCGGGTACTTGGCCAGCACTTCCTTGACGCCCTTGGTGCGGTTGGTGGTGGAGTTGTTCGCCAGGTCGCCCAGCAGGATCACCACCTCGCCCTTGCCGCCCATCTTGTCGGCCAGGTACTGCATCTGCATCTGCCCGGCCTCCAGGTCGTTGGAGGCCACGGTGACCACGCCCTTGGGCAGGTTCAAGTCGTCCGGACGACGGTTGACGTAGACCAGCGGAATCCCGGCCTTGACCGCCGCCTCGGTGATCTTGCGGGTCGCCGCGGTGTCCACCGGGTTGACCACGATGGCGTCGACCTTCTGGCTGATAAAGCTTTCCACCTGGCTCAGTTGCTTGACCACGTCGGCCCGGGCGTCCTCGAACTGCAGCGTGACGCCATCCGGCAGGGACTTGGCTTTCTGGTCCATGGATTCGCGCAGGTAGGTCAGCCAGGTGTCGTCGAACTGCGACATGCTCACGCCGATCTTCAGGTCGGCGAACGCCGAGCCGCTGCCCAGCAACAGGGACAGGGCGAGCGTGGCAAAACGGGTCTTGGTCTTCATGAAAGGTCTTTCTCCACATTCTTGTAGGTTTTATGGATAAGGCGCAGAAACCACTCAGTGAGGCAGACGCACGATCGGCGCGCCGGGCATGCAGCACACCAGCGCGCCCTTGCGTTCGACGCAAAGCAGGCGGACCAGGGACTGGACGATGGCGGCAGGCCGGGATATTTGGCGAGACAGCGGACGGCGGCGCAAGAATGCGCGACGAAGCAGGTGCAAAGCGGAACTGAAGGTTTTCATCGACGGTACCTGTTGTTTTTGTTGGCGGGTTCCACTCGGCTCAAGGCGGGCTTGAGATCGGTGCGAGAACCCTGCTAGTCGGCAACCTGGAAACGACTTTATTGGAAAATAATTTCTATATCAACTCATTTTAGAATTTTATTCCAAATTCATTCTGCAACCGGAAATCGGCCATTTCCACCACCTGGCGCTGGCGCCAGCTCAGGCGCGCGGCGTCCAGCACGCGGGTGGTGGCCAGGGCCTCGGCCGGCGTCACCGGCAGCGGCCCCTGCCCTTGCAGCGCCGCCTGCCAGCGTTTATAGAACTGCAACCAGTCGCCTCGCTCGGAGGCTATCCGCTCACGAATCTCGCCCTGCTCGAACCAGCCCCAGCGCCGGTGTTCCTCGACGCCCCAGCGCTCGCCCTCGGTTTGTGGCGACAGGCCGGCGACCAGCGCCTGCTCCTGGCCATCCAGGCCCTCGACCGTATAACTGCCGGCCGAACCGCTGACCCGGAACCGCGGTCCCTGGCAGTTCTGCAGACAACTACCGGACAAATGTGAAACCACGCCGCCCGCATGGCTCAGGGCGAGGAAAAATCCGTAGTCGCAGGTCGGCGCCTGGGCGGCGTACTGCAACTCGGCATAGACCCGGGTCACCGGGCCGAACAGCTGCAAGGCCTGGTCCACCAGATGGCTGCCAAGGTCGCGCAGGAACCCGCCGCCACTGGCATTGCCCACGGCCTGCGGCACATAGCGCTCGACCCGCGACTCGAAGCGGCTGACGCTGCCCAGGGTGCCGCTGTCGATCAGCTTGCGCAGGGTGAGGAAGTCCGAGTCCCAGCGCCGGTTCATGTACACGCTCAGCGGCACTTGGCGGTTCTCGGCGATCTCGATCAGCGCCTTGGCCTGTTCGAGGTCGATGGCGAAAGGTTTGTCGCTGACCACCGGGATACCGCGCTCGATGGTTTCCAGCACCAGCGCCGCGCGGCCCTCCAGCGGGGTGGAAATCACCAGCCCGTCGACCCCGGCCGCGACCAGTTGCTCGATGCTGTCGAAGGCCCCCACCCCGGGATGCTCCGCCGCCAGCAGTTGCCGGCGCTCGGCCGAGCGGGTGACCACCCCGACAAAGGTCGCGCCGGGCAGGCTGGCGATCAGCGGTGCGTGAAAATGTCGGCCGCCATGGCCGTAACCCACCAAACCAATGCGCATCGCAAAGCCCTCCTTATATAGAACCCGTTGTACTGCTGTAGCCGCTGTAGCCGCTGGCGCAGCCTGCGATCGACCACGCAGTGGTCGCAATCACGGCACCTGCGGTCTTTCAGTTCGATCCGCGCCGCCAGGTTTTACGAGGACGCTGTCCTCGATCGCAGGCTGCGCCAGCGGCTACAGGTCTTGTGTCAGCGGCACAGCTCGCTGCTGACCCGTTCCAGCATCATCCGGTTGGATTCGTCCGGGCGGTCTTCCCAGGCGAACACCGAGACCGTGGCGATGCCATCGAACTGGATCTCGCGCAAGGTATCGAAGAACGCCGTCCAGTCCACTTCGCCCTGGCCGATGTCCAGGTGCTGGTGCACGGTGGCGGTGACGCCCGGTGGGTTGACGATATAGCGCAGGCTCGAAGACGCCTTGTGGTTGTAGGTGTCGGCGATGATCAGGTGGCTGAGTTTGCTGCCCGCGTACTTGAGCATCGAAACGATGTCGCCCTTGCCGTCGTCGTAAAAGAAGGTATGCGGCGCCGCGTACAGGTAGTTGATCCAGTCCCGGTCCAAGCCGCGGATGATGTCCACCGACTCGTTGTTGCGTTCGCAGAAATCATAGGGGTGGGCCTGGATATCGAGCCTGATGCCCTCGCGCTCGAACTCCGGGATCAACTCGTCCATGGAGCGCATGAACTGGTTCTCGCACACCAGCGGGTTGTCCGACTGGCCGGTGAATTCGGTGTTGACCAGCTCGCAGTCCATTTCCACGGCGATCTGGATCGCCCGCTTCCAGTTGCGCACCGCCGCCACGCGCAAGCCTTCGTCGGCGGCGGCCCAGTGGTACATCGGCAACAGCGAAGAGAGCTGCACGCCGCTGTCGCTCAGGGCCTTGCGAAACGCCTTGATCCGCGCCCGGTCGACCCGGGGCGCCTTGTAGAACGGCATGAAGTCCTCGCGGGGCGACAGCTCGATGTATTGATACCCCAGCTCGGCGGCCTTGTCGGTCATCTTGCCCAGCGGCAGGTGGCGATACATGTAGGGGTCCAGTGCAATGCGCATTTTAGTGTTCTCCCCGAATCTGAAGTGTTGGCCTGTAGCTGCTGCCGCAGGCTGCGATCGCGACCGAAGGGCGCGTAGGGCCTCAAGATCGCTGAAGGCCTGCGGCCTTATCGCAGCCTTCGGCAGCGGCTACAGAAGATGCAGAAGAAGGTCAGCCATAGAACGCCGGGCGCGGCGGCTGCGCGACCTTGACGATCTGCCCGCTGTTCTGCGCCTCGATGCAGGCATCGGCGGCCACCGCCGCGGCATAGCCGTCCCAGGCCGAAGGACCGCCCACCTGCCCCGCTCGCACACCGTCGATAAAGGCCTGCAGCTCGACGTCATAGGCGGCGATAAAGCGGTCCTTCCAGTCCATCAGGATCGCGTTGGACAGCTTGGCCTCGCTGCGCAGCTGCACCTGGGACGGCTCCGGCAACCGGGCGATGCCGGTCTCGCCCACCACTTCGCACTGGATGTCATAGCCGTACTGGCAGTTGACGAAGACCTCGACGTCGATGCGCGTGCCCTTGGCGGTTTCCAGCAGCACCACCTGCGGGTCTTTCAGATGGGCCAGGGCCTTGCTCGACTTGCGCGGGAACACCACCTGCACCGACACGTAGTCGTCGGCCAGCAGCCAGCGCAGCACGTCCAGCTCATGGATCAGGGTGTCGGTGATCGCCATGTCGGTCTTGTAGTTCTCGCCGACCCGCGGGTTGCGGTGGGCGCAATGCAGCATCAGCGGCTCGCCGATCTGGCCGCTGTCGATCACCGCCTTCAGCGCGCGGTAGCCGGCATCGTAGGGGCGCATGAAGCCCACCTGGACCAGGCGCTTGCCGTGGGCCATCTCGGCCTCGACTATCTTGTGGCAGCCGGCGGCGGTCACCGCCAGCGGCTTCTCGCAGAACACCGGCTTGCCGGCGGCGATGGCGGCCAGCACGAATTCCTCATGGCTCGGCCCCCAGGAGGTGACCAGCACCGCCTCGACCTCCGGCGCCTTGATCAGCGCATGGCCATCGGGATACACCTCGGCGGCAATCCTCAGTTCGGCCACCACCTTCGCCGCCTGCTCCAGGTTGATATCGGTGACCGCCACCACCTGGCTGCCCAGCAGGGTCTGGCTGCAACGACGGATATGGTCCTGGCCGATGGCCCCGGTACCGATGACGCCCAGTTTCAAAGACATGGTGCTACTCCTGTTGTTGTTCGTTTGAGAGCAATCAGTACTGCCGGGCCTTGGCCAGGCGTTCGTTGAGTTGTCTGGCCACTGCGTCGGTACGGGCGCTGGTGGACACCTGCGCCACCCCGACCCGCCACCAGGACAGGTACTTGTGGATCATGGTCTTGGGCAGGACCTTGATATCGATCAGGGTCGACACGCTCTGGGTCCGCGCATCGGCCAGGGCCGCCCGCAGCTCTTCCACGGTCCTCACCTTGTAGGTCTTGCAGCCATAGGCCGCCGCGCTCATGGCGAAATCCACCGGCACGAAGGCGCCGTCGAGCTTGCCGGTTTCGGGGTTGCGGAAGCGGAACTCGGTGCCGAAGCTGTCCATGCCGTGTTCCATCTGCAGGTTGTTGATGCAGCCAAAGGTCATGTTGTCCAGCAGCACCACGTTGATCTTGCGCCGCTCCTGGATCGAGGTGGCCAGCTCTGAATGCAGCATCAGGTAGGAGCCGTCGCCCACCAGCGCGTAGACCTCGCGCTGCGGTTCGGCGAGCTTGACCCCCAGGGCCGCGTTGACCTCGTAGCCCATGCAGGAATAGCCGTACTCGACGTGGTAGGTGTTGACCCCCTTGCTGCGCCAGCTGCGTTGCAGGTCGCCGGGCAGGCTGCCGGCGGCGGCGACGATCACCGCGTCGTCGGCCAGGGTCTGGTTGAGCACCCCCAGCACCCGACTCTGGGTCAGGCAGGAACCGGTCAGCTCAATGAACTCGCGCAGCACCGCCGGGTCCAGGTGGTCGTTAATCTCCGGGACAAAACCCTCGGCGTGGTATTCGACCTGGTAGACCCGGTCCACCTCCGCGTCCAGCTGCGCCCGCGCCTGGCTGATCTGGTCGCCCCAGGCGGCCTGGTAGTCGCTGCGCGCCAGGGCCTCGGCCAACCCATCCAGGCCTTCCCGGGCATCCGCCAGCAGTTGCACGCCGTCGAGTTTCAGGGCATCGCAGGGGCTGATATTCAGGTTGAGAAACTGCGCATCGGCGCGGAACAGCGACTTCGAGGCGGTGGTGAAATCGCTGTAGCGGGTGCCGATGCCGATGATCAGGTCCGCCTCTTTCGCCAGCAGGTTGGCCGCCAGGCAACCGGTCTCGCCGATGCCGCCGAGGTTCAGCGGATGGCTGGAAACCACCGCGCTCTTGCCGGCCTGGGTTTCGGTGAAGGGAATGCCGAAACTTTCGGCGAAGGCCAGCAGTGCCTCGTTGGCCCCGGAGTACTTGACCCCGCCGCCGCAGATGATCAGCGGCTTGCGCTTGCCTTTGAGGACCGCCACGGCATCCTCGAGCATGGCCGTGGTGGCCGGCCGGCGCTCGATGCGGTGCACGCGTTTTTGCAGGAAGTAATCCGGGTAATCGTAGGCCTCGGCCTGCACGTCCTGGGGCAAGGCCAGGGTCACCGCGCCGGTTTCCGCCGGGTCGGTGAGCACGCGCATGGCGTGGATCGCCGCAGTCATCAGTTGCTCGGGGCGGTTGATGCGGTCCCAGTATTTGCTCACGGCCTTGAAGGCATCGTTGGTGCTGATGCTCAGGTCGTGGAACTGCTCGATCTGTTGCAGCACCGGGTCGGGCTGGCGGCTGGCGTAGACATCGCCGGGCAGCAGCAACAAGGGAATGCGGTTGGCGGTGGCGGTCGCCGCGGCCGTCAGCATGTTCGCCGCGCCCGGCCCCACCGACGAAGTGCAGGCGTAGATCTTGCGCCGCAGGTGCTGCTTGGCGAAGCCGGTGGCGGCGTGGGCCATGCCCTGCTCGTTGCGACCCTGATGCACCAGCAGTTCGCCGCTGTCCTGCTCCAGGGCCTGGCCGAGGCCGAGCACGTTGCCGTGGCCGAAGATGGTGAAGATCCCGGCGACGAACTTGCTCTGCACCCCATCGACCTCGACGTACTGGTTGTCGAGGAATTTCACCAGGGCCTGGGCCATGGTCAGTCGTGTCGTAGTCATATCTGCACCTTTGAATAGGGTGAAGGCTGCCACTCTGTAGCCGCTGCCGCAGGCTGCGATAAGGCCGAAGGCCTTCGGCGATCTTGAGGCCTTGCGCGCCCTTCGGTCGCGATCGCAGCCTGCGGCAGCGGCTACAGATCAGGCCAGGGCCTGCTTGAGGTGGTCGATGCTCGCGCCGATCGCTCGCTGGATATCCGCCAGCCCATGCACGCTGTCGGCGAACGGCTCGAACGACAGGTGGCCGCTGTAGCCACGCTCGAGCAGGGTCTCGATCTGCGCCGCGTTGCCGAGGATGTCGCCCTCGCCCACCAGTACCCGGTGGCCGTCGCGGATGCTCGCCAGCGGGGCCTCGCGGTCCTCGACCCCGGAGATATGCACCAGCCCGGTCAGCTCGGGAAAGAACTCCTGTTCGCCGGCCAGATGATGGTGAAAGGTGTCGTGCACCAGGCGGAACACATCCAGCCCGCCGATGGCGCGGATCGCCTCCACCGCCGTGCGCTTGCGCCGCAGGGAGCACTCCTCGAAGCCCAGGGGTTCGATAAAACCGAGAATCCCGTGCTCGCGCAGGATCGGCGCCAGCTCAGTCAAGGCGGTGCGCAAACCGGCGCCGCGCTCGGCTTCATTGCGGCTATCAGCACGATCATTCAGCGGGCACATCACCAGGCCGCGGGCGCCGCAGTCGCGGGCATAGGCGGCGAGTTTCAGGGCCTGGGCGCGACGCTCGTCGTTCCAGACATCGAAGGGGTACAGCGCATTGATCGACAGCACCTGGATGCCGTGGGCCGCGCACAACTGGCGCACCTGTTGCGGCGACGTGCCGTCTTCGATTTCCACGCCCGCAAGGTCATTGCGGATCTCGATGGCATCGGCTTTCAGGGTCACCGCCAGCTCGATGAACGCCGGCAGGCTCAAACGTGGGGCAACCATACGATTCAGGGCGAAACGCAGGGGCTGGCTCATTATTCTTGTTCTCCAGGGCAACGGGTTGAATGGGTCTACTTGGCGGTCGGCATGCTGAACTCAGGGCCCTTGGCAATGCTGTCCGGCCAGCGCTGCATCACGCTCTTGTAGCGGCTGTAGAAGCGCAGGCCTTCCTCGCCGTAGGCGTGGTGGTCGCCGAACAGCGAACGCTTCCAGCCACCGAAGGAGTGCCAGGCCATGGGCACCGGGATCGGCACGTTGATGCCGACCATGCCGACCTTGATGCTGCGGGCAAAGGCCCGGGCCACGCCGCCGTCACTGGTGAAGCAGGACACGCCGTTGCCGAATTCATGGGCGTTGATCAGCGCCACCGCGCTGGCAAAGTCGGGTACCCGGACGATGCCCAGCACCGGGCCGAAGATTTCTTCCTGGTAGATGCTCATCGAGGGGGTCACGTCGTCGAACAGGGTGGCGCCGACAAAAAAGCCCTGCTCCGCGCCCGGCATCTTGAAGCCCCGACCGTCCACCAGCAGTTGCGCGCCCTGGGCCACGCCCTGGTCGATGAAACCTTCGACCTTGGCCTTGTGCTCGGCGGTCACCAGCGGCCCCATGTCGCTGTCGCCCTGCATGCCGTTACCGATCCTCAACCGGTCGATGCGCGGCCGCAGTTTCTCGATCAGCCGGTCACCGACATCGCCCACCGCCACGGCGATGGAGATCGCCATGCAGCGCTCGCCGGCCGAGCCGTAGGCTGCGCCGATCAGCGCGTCGGCGGCCTGCTCGAGGTCGGCATCGGGCATCACGATCATATGGTTCTTCGCCCCGCCCAGGGCCTGCACGCGCTTGCCGCGGGAGGTGGCCTGCCGGTGGATGTACTCGGCGATCGGTGTCGAACCGACAAAGGAAATCGCTTCGATGTCCGGGTGCTGCAACAGCCCGTCCACCGCCGCCTTGTCGCCCTGGACCACGTTGAACACGCCATCGGGCAGCCCGGCTTGCGTCAGCAGGCGGGCCATCAGCAGGCTGGCGGACGGGTCGCGCTCGGACGGCTTGAGGATGAAGCAGTTACCGCTGACCAGGGCCAGCGGGATCATCCACAGCGGCACCATTACCGGGAAATTGAACGGGGTGACCCCGGCGCACACACCCAGGGGCTGGCGCAGGTTCCAGTTGTCGATGCCGCCGCCGATGTTGTCGCTGAAATCGGTTTTCAGCAGGCTCGGCGCGCCACAGGCGAATTCGACGATCTCGATGCCGCGGGTCACTTCGCCGCGGGCGTCGGCCAGCACCTTGCCGTGCTCGCGGGTGATGATCTCTGCCAGTTCGTTATGGTGCTGGTCCAGCAGTTCCTTGAACTTGAACATCACCCGCGAACGGCGCAGCGCCGACTGCTCGGACCAGGCCGGGAAGGCCTTCATGGCCGAAGCAACGGCGTCGTCCAGCGTCTTCTGGCTGGCCAGGGCGACCCGGGCCTGCACGCGGCCGGTGGCCGGGTTGAATACGTTGGCGAAGCGTTCGCCGCTGTCCTGCACCTGACCGTCGATGTAATGGCCGATTACCGGGGCGTCACTCATTGTTCTTGTTCTCCATTCGACTGTTGGAATTCAGATGTTGGAAATCACAGATCCAGCAGCCAGCTGTGCTGTGGATCGTTGTGGAACTGCCAGACCCGCTTGGGCCCGGCCATGACGTTCAGGTAATAGGACTCGTAGCCATAGGGCACGCTGACCGGGTGGTACCCCTTGGGCACCACCACCAGGTCGCCGTGCTCCACGGCCATGGCCTCGTCGAGGCTGCGGTCGTCGGTGTAGACCCGCTGGAACACGAAGCCCTGGGGCGGGTTGACCTGGTGGTAATAGGTCTCTTCGAGAAAGCTCTGGTGCGGCAGGTCGTCGGTGTCGTGCTTGTGCGGCGGGTAGCTGGAGGAATGCCCGGACGGCGTGCGCACCTCCACCACCAGCAGCGAATGGGCCGGCTCGCTGTCTGGCAGGATGTCGCAGACATAGCGGGTGTTGGCGCCCTTGCCGCGCACACTGCGCTTCATGCTCGCAGGAAGGATCAGCCTTGGGCCGAGGCCGTTTGCGGCGGAGCTTTTTACAGTGCAGCCGGGCGCGGCGCAGACGGCGATCTGCACATCGCTCAGGGCGGTGACCCGGGCCTGGCTGCCGGGCGGCAGGTAGACGGCGAAGGGCGACTTGTCCTCGAACACCGATTGCCGGTCGCCGAGGTTGTCCCAGCCGAAAGCGCCCTGCCCCGGCGCCTCACCCTGAATGCCGATGCGTCCACTGAGCAGCACCAGGCACAGCTCTTTATCACCGGCACTGAGAGGCAGGCTTTCACCGAGGCTCAGGCGGTAGGCGGCAAAACCGACGTACTTCAATCGGCCCTCAGTCAACTGCACCATGGTCCGACCCTTGGCCGCGCTTTTCACCAGCAGGCTCATTGTCCGGTCCTCTTGTTGAGCAGGGCGTCATCGAGCAGCGCGCGCAGGGTGTCGTAGCCCTTCTTGGCGTAGACGTAACTCGGCGCCACCGCCGGGTCCTGCTCGGCCTCCACCACCAGCCAGCCCTGGTAATCGGCGGCCAGCAACTCGTCCAGCAGCGCGGCGAAATCGATGTCGCCATCCCCCGGCACGGTGAAGGTGCCGTTGATGATGCAGTCGGGGAAACTCCACAGGTTATTGCGCGCCAGCTGCACCACCGGCTTGCGCACGTCCTTGAAGTGCACATGGCAGATGCGCCCGATGTGCTTGCGCAGCACGTCCAGCGGCTCGCCGCCGCCCATGTAGCAGTGACCCGAGTCGAACAGCAGGCCGACTTCGCTGCCGGTCAGGCTCATCAACTTGTCGATGTCCGCCGGCGATTCGACGTAGGCGCCCATATGGTGGTGGTACGCCAGGCGCACGCCCTGGGACAGGGTGAACCGCGCCAGCTCGGTGAGCTTGTCGGCGTATTCCTGCCAGGCCTGCTCGCTGTGAAAACGCGGACGCTCCACCAGGGCAATGCGCTGGCCCTGGATCGAGTCGGCGACCTCGCCGTAGACCAGCACCCTGGCGCCGTTTTGCGCCAGCAGTTGGGCATGGCTGGCGATGGCGTCGATCTCCTCGGCCACCGAGCGCCGGGCCAGGCGGCTGGAATACCAGCCCGAGACCAGCGCCAGGTCGTACGGGCGCAGCACATCGCCGACGCCCTTGGCATCCTTGGGGAACTTGCCGTTGAGCTCGAAACCTTCGTAGCCGATCTCTTTGCCCTCGCTCAGCGCCGTGCTCAAAGGCGTTTCGCCGCCGAGGGACGGCAGGTCGTCGTTGCTCCAGGAAATCGGGTTGATGCCAATTCGGATTGCGGGCATGGCTGCACCTTTTATTGTTTTCTAAAGCGTTCTGAAAAATTCCCGGCCTCGTGCCTGCTGCTGTAGCCGCTGCCGAGCTTTAGCGAGCGCTTCGCGCTCGATCGCAGCCTCGCTACGCTCGGCAGCGGCTACAGGTGTTGCGTCAAGGCTCTTGCGGTCAGGCTCTAATGTTCAGGCGCGGGCGGCGCGCCAGGCGTCGATCAGCTCGACGAAGGTCGCCTGCACCCGGCGGATCAGGGTTTCGTCGTCGATCTCGTTCGCCAGCCAGGCTCGGCTCGGCTCATGGAAAATCGTGCGGCCCACGGCGAACCCGCGGCAGGTGCGGCTGTTGCCGGCCTGGCGGAACCCCTCGGCCAAGGCCGCCGCCGGGGCGTTGAGGCCCAGCAGCACCACGCCACGGCAATAGGGGTCGCGCGCCTCGATCAACTCATCGAGCCGGGTCCAGTCTTCGGCGCTTTGCGCCTCGATCTTCCACCAGGCCGGAAAGATGCCCAGGTTGTACAGGCGCTTGAGGGCGCGGTAGAGCACGTCCGGGTGAGTCGAGGGGTGGTCCTTGGGCGGAATGATTTCCAGCAGCAGCTCATGGCCGCTGACCTGGGACGCCTGGTACAGCCCCTTGATCTGCGCTTCCTGCTCCAGGCGCAGCAGCGGCTCGTCGTCCGGGTGGTATTGCACCAGGCACTTGATGATCTGCTCCTGGGGCCAGGCAATCAGGTTGCTGCCGATCGAACGCCCGTGTTCGAAGGCCAGCGGCCGCGAGCCCTGGACTTCCACTGGCCGCGCCACCCACCAGCCACGGCCGGTGGCGGCGTTCAGCGAGCCCTGGCCGAAACGCTGGTCGGCCAGCAGGCCGACATCGGCCTCGACGCCCTGCTCACGCAAGTCGGCCTCGACCCGCTCCACGGCCTGGATAAACAGCTGCTTGAGCCGGCCGATGGCCTTGAGTTCGCGCCCGCCCTTCTGCGCCAGTTCCACCAACTGCCCGCGATGGTCGAAGGCAAAGATGAACAGCTGCTTCCAGGCCTTGCGCGGCACGCTGACCTGATGCAGGCGCTGCAGGGTGCTGTCCTGGTCCGGCCGGGTGATGGGCACCGGGCTGCTGAACAGGTAATCCAGCTCGGCGCGGGTCGGCATCGCCGGGGCGCAGGCATGGCGCGACACGACTAAACCGCCGCAGGCGTTGGCCAACTGGCAGCAGCGCTCGTCGCTGGCGTCCTCCAGCCAGCCGCTGAGGAAGCCGGACATAAAGGCATCGCCCGCCCCCAGCACGTTGAGCACTTCGACCCGCACCCCGGGGTAGATGGCGCCGTCTTCCAGGCGCGCCGGGATCGCCCCATGGATCACCGTGCAGCCCTGGGGACCGAGCTTGACCACCAGGGTCGCGGCGGTCAGCGAACGCACGGTGCGCAAGGCGCTGAGCAATTCGTCGCTGCCGCCGGCGATAAGGAATTCTTCTTCGGTGCCGACAATCAGGTCGAAGCGCGGCAGGATCTTCTGCACATGGGCGCTGACGTTCTGGTCGGCGACAAACCGGGTCTCGCCGTCGGCCTTGCCCGCCAGGCCCCAGAGCACCGGGCGGTAGTCGATGTCGAGCACGCGCTTGACGTTGTGCTGTTCGGCGTACGCCAGGGCCTGGAGGCTGGCCTGGTACACGCCGTCGGCGGAGAAATGGGTGCCGGTGATCAGCAAGGCTTTGCTGGAGGCGATAAAGGCTTCGTTGATGTCTTCGGCGCGCAGGGCCATGTCGGCGCAGTTCTCGCGGTAGAACACCAGGGGGAAGGTCTCGCGGTCCTTGAGTCCGAGCAGGACCAGGGCGGTCAGGCGCTGCGGATCGACCTTGATTGCACTGACATCACAGCCTTCGCGGGCCAGGGACTCCACCAGAAAACGCCCCATGTGATCGTCGCCGACCCGGCTCAGCATCGCCGAGCGCAAGCCCAGGCGCGCGGTGCCGAAGGCGATGTTGGCGGACGAGCCGCCGAGGTATTTGGCGAAGCTTGTGACATCTTCCAGCCGGGCCCCGACCTGCTGCGCATAGAGGTCGACGCCCAGGCGTCCGAGGCAAATCAGATCCAATTGACGCCCATTGGCAAAACGAGTCTGGCCCATGCTGGCTCCTGTTATTTTTATCAGCCTGCGCGTGGCACCGAGGAAGGCGCCGAACGCTCTTGGTGGATGCAGACTAGAACGTTCACCGGCGCCAATCAATATTTTTTCTATAAAATTTTTACGTGGAATATTTTTTCCAATAAACTTTCTCAAGGCCGGTCCAGGCAGCGTGCATCGTTTCAGCAGACGGCCTGTGGGCCCGCGCCTCAAGATTTTCCCTGCGCCGACCCTGTAGACTGCGCACAGCCCACCTATTGTCAGGGAATGGATCAACCCGCCCGTTCCCATCAAGTACAAGCCAGTAAGCACAGAAGGATTGCCTATGTCCCGCACCGATCAGCCGGCCACGACCGAGAGCCCGCAAGACAGCGACCTCGCCAGCCCCCCGATCAATGCCGAACGCCTGCTGCAGCTGATCACCCAGGAATACGAAAGCCTGCCGCGCCAGCTCAAGCGCATCGCCAGCTACATGAGCCAGCAGAGCGACCGGATCATGGTCGACCGCATCAGCGACATCGCCCGCGAATGCGAGGTGCACCCTTCGGCCATCGTGCGCTTCTCCCAGCGCTTCGGCTTCAGCGGCTTCAGTGAAATGCAGGCGCTGTTTCGCGAGGCCTACACCCACAAGGCCACCCCGGTACAGAACTACCAGCAGCGCATCCGCAGCATGATCGCCAACAAGTCGCAGAAGGCCAGTGGCGGCGACCTGGCGCGCGAGTGCATCAACGCCACCCTGTCGGGTATCGAGCGCCTGGGCCTGGAGCTGGATGACGCAGCCTTCGACAAGGCCGTGGACCTGGTGGTCAACGCCGACAATATCTACGTGGTCGGGGTGCGCCGCTCCTTCGCCGTGGCCGATTACCTGGTGTACAACCTGCAGCACACCAACAAGCGCATCCACCTGGTGTCGGGCCTGGGCGGCAGCTACCGCGAACAGATGCGCAGCATCCGTCCCAACGACCTGGTGATCGCCATCAGCTTCACCCCGTATGCCAAGGAAACCCAGCACTGCCTGCGCATTGCCCAGCACCATCAGGCCAAGACCCTGATCATCACCGACAGCAACCTGTCGCCCCTGGCCAAGCGCGCCAACACCGTGCTGCTGGTCAACGAAGGCAGCTCCTTCGCCTTCCGCTCCCTGAGCGCGACCCTGTGCCTGTGCCAGGCGCTGTTCATCGCCGTGGCCTACCGCCTGGAACTGAAGGTCGACGAGATTCACGAGCAAGCGGGGTTCGAGGACTGAGCCTCACCCCGCCGAGTGCGTATGCGCCTGCAACGCCCCCGGCACGCCGGTACGCAGCAGGCCGCCCTCCTCGATCCAGGCCAGGGTCTGGTGGTGGGCCCGTTGCAGCAGTTGCTCGGTCTGGCTGAAGTCGAACACCGAAATGCCCAGCGGACACAAGGGCGCGACCACATGGATCGCCGCCTGTGGCGAATACAGCTCAATGTCCCGCACCAGCTGGCGCATGCTCATCAGGTTCAGGGTGTGCAAGGCCAAGGCGATCAAGCCGGTCGGCGGTCGCGGGCAGGCGCAACCGAATCCGGTCGGCACCACGATGACCCGGGTCGCGCCCAGCGACACCGCCGCGGCGATCGGGGTGTTACTGGCGACGCCGCCGTCGACCAGCAGCTTGTCGCCGATCTGCACCCAGGGAAACACCAGCGGAATCGCGGCACTGGCCAGCAGGGCCAGCTCGACGCTGCCACTGGATAACAGCTCCTCGGCCCCGGTGAGCAGGTTGGTGGTGACGATATGCAGAGGCAGTTCGGTGTCTTCGATGCGGGTGACCGGCAGCACCCGGCGCACCAGGCTCGCCAGCGCCGACGAGGGCAACAGGCAGCCGCGACGCTTGAGCACGGAGGACAACGCGTCAATCAAGGAAAACGGAAACACATCGGCCTTGCGCAAGCCACGCCAGAAATCGGCCAGTTCGGCGACCCCGCGGGCATTGGGCCTGGCGGCAAAGTAGGCGCCATTGAGGGCCCCGACCGACGCCCCGACCACCAGGTCGAACACCACGTGTCTTTCGATCAGCGCCCGCAGCATCCCCACCTGGACAGCCCCGAGGCTGCCGCCACCGGCAAGGACAAGGGCGGTTCGGGTGGGATGCATAGCGCTTCTCCTGCCGATGTGCAGCCATTGCTTCCTACACAATAGCGCTGCCACACCTGGCTACGAGGCCGTCTGGCGGCTCTTCATCTGAAAGACCGGCACCGGCTACATCGCTCACCTACGCTGGGTAACGGATGCTCCACAGCACACTCGTGCTTGCGCCGTTCAATCAAGTGCTGGTCATGGGCATCAGGACAAGTCCCTCGTAGTGCCAGGGAAGTTTGAGGTTCAAGTTCAAACTCACGCAAGGAGCGCATCATGGTCGATAAAGCATACGCAATTCTTCTCCATTCCGAAGACGAGGATAATGGCTACCTCTACTTCCCCATTAAACGCGCCAATCTCGTGTATGGCGGCATGCCGCAGTTTTTCGGCGGAACCAAGAATGCGGGAGAAACCGATCACGACACTATCGCCCGAGAGATGAAAGAGGAAAGCGACGGTAAAATCACCTTGGGCAGCGGTGGGTTGACGTCAATCTACAAGTCCAGGGTTGGCAACAATAACTACAGCTTTTATGTAGCCGAGAACTACCAGGGCAAGAATTTCCTGGGCAGCCTGACCAACAGCGAGATGAGCAGTATCCAGCAGTTCTTCGTTCAAATCGGGCAGCAGGACGATGTTGAGGACCTGCTGAAATCACTCAAGATCGTTCCGACTGCAGAGTTTATCGAGTCCGAAACCTATGAGGCCTTCAATCGGGCAATCGCCTGGAGTGAACAATAAACAGGCGGCTTGAAATGCACGGCGGATTAATGAGCCTGCCAAACCGAAACAGTCGAACTGGCTCACTACTGTTTCGGACACTTGAACCCGCAGCGCGGTATCAAACTGCGGGTTCTCAACCGTTATCAACGGCATATCAGCAAAGTGCCTCGTGAGACTTTTACAACATTCGCACTCATATAACCGGCCCCCGATAGCCAACCCCGGATATTTGCCGCTAAATTAGCCGCTGCCCTCCCCCTGTCTCGTTGTTCCGCACAAGGAAATGCTCAATGAAACTGATCGGTATGCTCGATTCCCCCTATGTTCGCCGTGTCGCCATTACCCTCAAGCGCCTGGATATCCCGTTCGAGCATGAAGCGTTGTCGGTGTTTCGCACCTTCGAGCAGTTCCAGCGCATCAACCCGGTGGTCAAGGCGCCGACCCTGATCTGCGACGACGGCACGGTGCTGATGGATTCGTGCCTGATCATCGACTACCTGGAAGCCCTGGCCGGCCGCAGCCTGCTGCCGGCGGCGCCCCAGGCGCGGGCCCACGACCTGCGGCTGATCGGCCTGGCGCTGGCGGCGTGCGAGAAGTCGGTGCAGATCTACTACGAGTACCAGCTGCGCCCCGCGGAAAAACAGCACGAGCCGTGGCTGGAGCGGGTTCGCGGGCAGCTGGCGGCGGCTTATGGCGAGCTGGAAAAAGAACTGGAAAAACGCCCGCTGGCCACCGACGGCAACATCGATCAGGCCGGTATCAGCCTGGCCGTGGCCTGGAGCTTTACCCAACTGGTGGTGGCCGAGCACCTGGATGCCACGCGGTTCCCAAGGGTCAAGGCGTTTGCGGAGTATGCCGAAGGGTTGGAGTTGTTTATTAGTACGCCGTTGGTTTGAAACCACAAAACCGCGTCATCGTTAACCTCCTTCGCGGGCAATCGAGCGTCGACCGGCCGCTCCTACAGAAGAACGCATGCTTCTGTAGGAGCGAGCGGGCGGCGATCCGACTTGCCCGCGAAAGAACATCAAGGCAACGCGGTGCTCAAGCAGCACCGCGTCAACCCCGCCTCAGGCCAGCGCCACCTGCAACGGCGCCACCGCCTGCAAGCCGAAACGCTCGGCAAGGAACGGCGTGATATCCAGCGGCAACGCCTCTTCATTCACCAGCCGGTCCAGCAGCACCCCGGTGATCGCCGAGGTCAGGATGCCGGTGCGGAAGTGCCCGCAGGCATTGAGGTAGCCCTCCACCCCGCACATCGGCCCGAGGATCGGCAGTTCATCCGGCGAGCCCGGGCGCAAGCCGGCCCAGCAGCGCTTGAGGTTGACCTGCTCGAGCTGCGGCACACAGCGCACCGCGCCCTGCACCAGGCCCTGGATTTCCCGGTAGGTGGTGCTGATGTCGAAGCCCTTGTCCTCGGTGGTGCTGCCGATCAGGATCTCGCCGTTGTCCTTCTGTGCCATGTAGCAATCGCTGGTGGTCAGGCAACCGTTGAGCAGTTTCGGCATGCGCTCGGTGAGCAGGATCTGGCCCTTGACCGGCTTCACCGGAATGCTCGCGCCGGTGGCTTGCAGGCTCAGCTCGGCGGCCCAGGCGCCGACGGCGTTGATCAGGGTGTCGCAATGGAAAAGCCCCGCCTCCGCCGTCTGCACCCCGCTGATCCGGCTGCCCTGGTGCAGCACGCCGGTGACGTTGGTGTTGAAGTACATGTCCACGCCGTTCTGCCGCGCGCCTTCGGTGTAGGCGTCGGCCAGGCGGAACGGGTTGACCTGGTGGTCGCAGAGAAATTCCAAGGCCCCCTGGGCATCATGGCTGACGTTCGGCTCCGCCTCGCGCAGCGCCGCCTGGTCGAGCCAGCGCACCTGATGGGCCAGGTGCGGAATACAGGCCACGATGTGCTCGGCATACAGCCGGTCCTCGTCGTCGTAGATCACGAATTTCAGCCCGGTGCGCTCGAACTTGAAGTCCATGCCATGGCGCTCGCGCAGTTCCTGGTGCAGCTGCGGGTACAGGCCGTTGGATTGCAGGGCGAAGTCGAAGAACGACTGCGGCAGGATATGCGGCGTGCTGGAGTCCACCAGCACCGCCGAGCCCTGGGCCTGGCGCTTGTTGCGCGCCGACATCATGCGAAAGAAGATCACCCCGCAACCCAGCCCCACCGACTCGCCGATGGCCCACAGGCCGCCGGCCGAGGCGCGGGTGGCATTGCCCGGGCGCTTGGCGTCGATCAACGCCACCCGCAGGTTCTTGCGCTTGGACAACTGGTACGCACAGGAAGCGCCAATCACACCGCCGCCGGCGATGACCACGTCGTAGAACTTACTCATGATTCAAAGCGTCCTTGCTCGGTTGAGGGAAAGCGGAAAAAGGAATCGGGTCCAGGGGGAAGCGCGGGCGCAACCAGCCCACATCCTGGCGCCCGGTGGCCTGGCGCAGGCGGTCGCTGCAATAGCCCACGCACATGCGGCCCTGGCAGTCGCCCATGCTCACCCGGGTGCGCATCTTCAGGCTGGCCATGTCCTGCACGCCCTGCTCGAGGGCGCGGTCGATATCGCCACGGGTCGCGTGTTCGCAACGGCAGATCAGAGTGTCGGCGGCCGGCAGTTCGATCTGCCCGGTGCCGCGTTCGGTGTAGCGGTCCACCGCCGCGCGGAAACGCGTGATGGAGGCCAGTTTGTTCTGGTACTTCTGGCGCCGCTCCAGGGCCGCCTCGTTGCTCAGCACATCGCGTTGCATCAGGATCGACAGCGCGGCGATGCGCCCGGTGAGCATCGCCGCCTCGCCGCCGCGAATCCCGCCCATGTCGCCGGCCAGGTGAATGTGCGGCTCGCTGCTTTGCTGCCAGACGTTGGCCGTGGCCCGCAGGTAGCCGTCATGGCTGAAGCCGTGGTTGAGGCCCATCTGCTGGCTGAGCTGGGTACGCGGAATAAAACCGTAGCCCACCGCCAGGGTCTGCGCGGCGACCTGTTGCCGGCGGCTCAGGTCCGGTTCCCAGCGCGCCGAGTACGGCGCCACGCTGACGCTTTCCAGCCCGTCCGCGCCCTGGGCCTCGACCACGCCCCAGCCGTAATGCAGGGGAATGCGATGCAGCTTGAGGTAGGCGAGCATGCTCAGGCCATCGAGGAACAGCTGCGGCTTGTTCAGCAGCGCCAGGCTTTCCTTGGCGATCCGGCCAAAGGTACAGGCCTCATAGACCGCCGCCACGTGCGCGCCACTGGCGTGCAGCTGGCAGGCCACCAGCGGCAGCAGCGGCCCGGTGCCGGCGATCACCACCGGCCCGCGCGGCTTGACCACGCCGCTCTTGATCTGCAACTGCAAGCCGCCCAGCAGCATCACCCCGGGCAAGGTCCAGCCGGGAAACGGCACGCTGCGTTCATGGCAGCCGGCGGCCAGCAGTAGCTGCGGATAGGCCACTTCCTGCAGCTGTTCGTCGGCATCCAGCAAGACCAGGCTGCCCTTGCCTTCGGCCCCCACCACCCGGTGGTTGAGGCGCACGTCGATCATCTGTTCGCAGTCAGAGAAAGCGCCGTGCAGCTTCGCCAGGGCTTCGCAATAGCGCGGCCCCAGGTAGTCCAGCTGCACGCCGTCGCGCAGCGGCCCGCGGTAGACCACGCCGCCCAGGCGCGAGGCCTCGTCGATCAGGGTGCTGCGTACCCCGTGCTCGGCCAGTTCGATGGCCGCGGCCATGCCCGCGGGGCCGCCGCCGACGATCAGTGGATTCAGGCTCATAGCACCTCCTGCGCCGCGACGATGCGGTTGACCTCGGTCTGCACCTGCATGCCCGGCCGCACCTGGGTCTGGCAGGCCCGGCGCTTGTGCCGGCCGTCGATCTGCACCAGGCAGCAATGGCACACGCCCATGCCGCAATAGGCGCCGGCCAGCTGGCCGTGGTCGTTGCGCGCCACCTGACGCAGCCCGAGGGACTGGATGACGCTGAGTACGGTTTCGCCAATCGCCGCCGTCACCGGCTGGCCATTGAGGCTGATGGTCATGTCCGCCTGTTGCAGCGGCTGGATATCGAAAGTTCGTTCGGTATGGCGCATCAGGAAATTCGTCCTTGAACGGAGTGAAGAGGAATGCCAGCGTCCTGCTGTGCATCGCCCTGGACCGGGTCATCGACCCGGTCCAGGGTTGCGCGGCGCCAGCTCCTCGGGGCTGAACACCGGGCCAATCTAGTAGGTTTGTCGAACAAGAACATTGATCTGGGCCAAGCAAAGCACAAGGCCCTGGAATAAGCCTTGCGCCGCCCTGCCCTAACTGGAGAACACGTAGCGGCCCTTGACCTTGCGCGGCCCGATAAAGGCGAAGTCCGGAAAGATCAGGCTGCGCACGTACATGGCGAAAAACACCACGCCCAGGGTAATGGCCACGCCAATCAAAGTGCCCAGCGGGTCCTCGGCATAACCTTCGAACAACCGCGGGAATTGCGACAGGGTCAGAAGGGCATAGAAGGTGTAGGCGTTGGCCGAAGGTTTATGGAAGCCCCAGGCGAACAGCAGCGGCACCACGCCGCCCAACAGCGCAAATACCCAGGCGGCTTTCGGGCCTATGACCGAACCGAGGAAGAACCCGGCCAGCGCGCCGACCACCGCCTGCAGCAGCATCACCGCCAGCAGGATCTGGATCTTGCGCCGGTGCCGGGCATAGAGCGCCGGGTCGGAATAGGCGGCGGTCCAGAACGCCAGCAGCCGCTCCTTGATCCCGCTGCCGGCAAAGGCGGCAAAGGTTTCACCCCTGGAGCGCCCGGCCTCGAGGCTGGCGATGACCTGGCGCTTGGCTTGCTGTTTGTCCATCCGTGTTGTCCCCGATAGTGGCCCCCGGCGGCGCCGTGCCGGCAACGCTAGTAGAGGCGCCCGGGCCTGTCCAATCGGTGCCACCGGACTGTCGCGCGCCTGTCTTTTATTTACGCTTGTAGCTCTTGTTGCCGCTCGGGGTCAGGCAATAGACGCCGCCCCGCGGCCCGGTGCAGAAGCTGCCACCGCCACAGGGGCAGCCGTCGCCGCCGCGCAACAGGGTTTGTGGACGCGCGGCCTGCCCCGAGTCGCCGTAGCGCGCGGCGCAGTTTTGCTTGGAGCCGCTGATGGAGCCGTCGTTACACAGGAACAGCTCGCCGTCGCAACCGGCGATCCCGCCCTTCTTGCCCGAGCACGGCTGATTGGCGGCGAACGCCGGGGCCGCCGCCAGCAGCAACAGGCCGACGCCCAGGGCTTTGAAGTCGAGGTAATGAGGTAGGTGCATTGCGCAGCGTCCATGCCAGCCAGTAGTAGCTGGATGATATCAACGATTGCCGCACCCGGCCCGCCTGCTACCCTGCGTTCGCCAGGGCACTGGCGCGAAGATGAAAGATTTTTTAGAAAGCCGGCGGCGATTTCTTGGCAAAATGCTGGCCTGTGTCATGAAATCCCCAATCAGGTAAGCCCTTATGACCCGCATTCTGACCATCGAAGACGATGCCGTAACAGCCCGCGAAATCGTGGCCGAACTGAGCAGCCACGGGCTGGACGTGGATTGGGTCGACAACGGTCGCGAAGGCCTGGTGCGCGCCGTCAGCGGCGACTACGACCTGATCACCCTCGACCGCATGCTGCCCGAGCTGGACGGCCTGGCGATCGTCACCACCCTGCGCACCATCGGCGTGTCGACGCCGATCCTGATGATCAGCGCCCTGTCCGACGTCGACGAGCGCGTGCGCGGCCTGCGCGCCGGCGGCGACGACTACCTGACCAAGCCCTTCGCCTCCGACGAAATGGCCGCCCGGGTCGAGGTGCTGCTGCGGCGCAAAAGCACGGTGCAGGAGTTCGAAACCAGCCTGCGGGTGGCCGACCTGGAGCTGAACCTGATCAGCCGCGAAGCGACCCGCGCCGACCAGTTGCTGAGCCTGCTGCCCACCGAATACAAGCTGCTGGAATTCCTGATGCGCAACACCGGCCAGATCCTCTCGCGGATGATGATTTTCGAGGAGGTCTGGGGCTATCACTTCGACCCGGGCACCAACCTGATCGACGTGCATATCGGCCGCCTGCGCAAGAAGATCGATCCGCCCGGCATGACCCCGCTGATCCGCACCGTGCGAGGCTCGGGTTATGTCATTGCTGAACCCCTCTAAGGGCTGGCGCTCCTCCAGCAGCCGCCTGCTGGCGCTCTACAGTTCGCTGTTCGTGGCCTGGAGCTGCATCCTCATGGGCGTCATGTACTACGAGGTGTCCGGCTACCTGGAAAGCCTCGCCAAGCACTCGCTGCTGCAGCGCCAGCACCTGTTCGCGCGCTTCCAGGGCGAGCAGCTGGAAGAAGCCCTGACCACCAGCATGACCTTCGACATGCGCGCCATCGACGCCTATGGCCTGTTCGACGAGCAACTGCGCTACCGCAGCGGGCCGATCCGCGAGATCCCCGACGACCTGCCGCTGGACGGGCAGATCCACGAGCTCAAGAGCTGCATCGACTCCGACGACCCCAACCTGCCCCGCGACGGTTGCGACGCGGTGGCCACCTACACCCGCGACGGCCGCTGGCTGATCCTGGTGCGCGACAACGGTTCGCTGTTCGCGGTGACGCGGATCATTCTCCATGCGCTGCTGTGGGGCGTGTCGCTGACCATCATCCCCGGGGCCGCCGGCTGGCACCTGCTCCGGCGCCGGCCGCTGCGACGCATTCGCGGCATCCAGGCCAGCGCCGAGGCGATAGTCGCCGGCGACATGACCCACCGCCTGCAGCTGTCCAACCGCCGCGACGAACTGGACATGCTGGCGGCCATCGTCAACGCCATGCTCGATCGCATCGAGCGGCTGATGATCGAGGTCAAGGGCGTGTGCGACAACATCGCCCACGACCTGCGCACCCCGCTGACCCGCCTGCGCGCCCAGCTGTACCGCATGCAGCAGCAGGCGGTCGAGGGCACGCCCGAAGCCTTGCAGCTGGACCAGGTGCTGGCCGAGGCCGACCGATTGATGGCGCGTTTTCGCGGCTTGCTGCGGATTTCCGAAATCGAGGATCACCAGCGCCGCTCGGGTTTTGTCGAACTCGACCCGCTGCCGTTGCTGCGAGAGCTGTATGACTTTTACCTGCCGCTGGCCGAGGAAGGCCAGTTGACCCTGACCCTGGATGTACCCGACACGCTGCCGAGCCTGACCGGCGACCGCGCCCTGCTGTTCGAGGCCCTGGCCAACCTGTTGAGCAACTCGATCAAGTTCACCCCGCCGGGCGGCGAGGTGATTCTGCGTGGCGTGGAGGACGGCGGCTGCACGCGCCTGGAAGTCCTCGACTCCGGCCCCGGCATTCCCGAGGCCGAGCGCAAGGCGGTGTTCCAGCGCTTCTACCGGGTCGACGACAGCAACTCCCACGGCGGCTTTGGCCTGGGCCTGTCCATCGTCGCCGCCATCGTCAGCCTGCACGGCTTCAAGCTCGACGTCGGCAGTAGCGACAGCGGCGGCGCCCGCCTGAGCCTCGACTGCCGGCCGAGCTTGATCGCCAAGGACTGAATCTGCGGGAGCCTCGCCCTACAGAGGAACGCATTCTTCTGTAGGAGCGGCCGGTCGCTGTGCTCAGGATAAATGCACCAGGCTGATGGAGTTGCTGCGCAACTCGTACAGCAGCTCCTCGATCATCGCCAGCACGTCCGCTTCTGTCGCGAGCGTGCGCGGGTCGATGCCGGTGACCACCAGGTCGACCCGTCCGCTTTCAGGCTCGAAGACCCGCAGGGTCAGTGTGGAATCGGAGCCGGTGCTGAAGGCACAGGCCAGGGGCGCAAAGCCCTGTTCGATATAGCGGCGCAACTGCGCCTGGGAAATCACCCAGGCCTCCTTCAGCGGCGACGCCACAACAGGCCGGCCAGCAGGCCGATCCCGGCGAGGATGGCGACACTGGCCATGGGTTTGTCACGGACAAAGCGGGAGACGCTGTCCAGGGCCTCGCCATAGGTTTCCTGCAACTGCCCGGCCGCCTGGCGAGCCGCGCCCTCCAGGCGCATCTGCTGGTCGTCCAGCAGCTCGCCTACTGCGCCCTGGGCCTTGCCGGCCGCCGTGTCCATCGCACCTTTGATCTGTTCGCTACGCATCGTGCATTCCTTCAGCTGATGATGTTCGTGAGCGGCCCGTGTCCGCCACGGCACCGCACATCACCCAGCCTAAGAAACCCCGTGAAGCCGCAGAAGCACCATTTGTACTGGTGGCACTGGTGCATTTGCACCGGTCAGCGCTGCGCCTTGCCGCGACGGTCGCCGCTGAAAAGCCCGCGCTCACGAGCCCACACGATGGCCTCGGCGCGGCTGTGCACCGCCAGCTTGGAGTACACCGTGGCCACGTGATTGCGCACCGTGCTGGGCGCCAGCTGCAGGCGCGCGGCGATCTCCTTGTCGGCCAGGCCCTCGCAGATCAGCCCCAGCACATCGCGCTCGCGGACGGTCAGGTCGGTAAAGGACGCACTGGGCTGCTCGGCCTGGTTGGCGCTACGGACATTGGCCAGTTTCTCGATCAGGGTCTGGCTGAACCACGAGGCGTCACGCATCACCTCCTCGATCGCCGACACCAGCTCCAGCTCGGAGCGCTTGCGCTCGGTGATGTCCATCAGCACCAGCAAGTAGCTGGGCTTGTCCTGGATGTTCACGGTGTCGGCCGAGACCACGCAGTCGAGCAGTTCGCCGCCCTTCTTCAACACCCGGAGGTCGAGGTTGCGCACGTCGGCGCTTTTCTCCAAGGCGCCGAACAGGCTGGCGCAGGCCTGCGGGCTGGCGATAAAACCCACCTCCTCCACGGTCTTGCCCAGCAGCTCTTCGGCGGCATAACCGGTGCTGTCGAGAAAGGCCTCGTTGACGTCGACAATCTGCTGGCTGTCGGCGCCGCACACCAGGGTCGGCACCGGCGTCAGGCGGAACGCCTTGGCAAAACGCTCCTCGCTCTGGCGCAGGGCAACCTCCGCCTTGCGCCGCGGCTCCAGGTCCATAAAGGAAAACAGCATGCAGTCTTCTTCGTTGATATCCAGCGGCTGGCCAGCGACTATCACCAGCTTGCTGCCACCTTCGGGCAGGCGCAGCTCGGCCTGCATCTGCGGGATGGTCGCGCCCTGGTTCAGGCGCTCGATGGCCAGGTCCTTGCGCTCGGCGCCCTCCAGCACATCCACTTCGTACACCGAGCGGCCAATCACCTGGTCGCGGGCATAACCGGTCATTTCCAGGAAGCCCTGGTTGACCTTGATGTAGCGCAGGTCGCTGAGGCGGCAGATCACCGCCGGCGCCGGGTTGGAATTGAAGGTCTTCTCGAAACGCTGTTCGGCGCTGGCCCATTCGGTGGCGTCGCTGAGGATCAGCACCAGGGACTCCACCTCGCCGGCGCGGTCGGTGAGGATCATGCTGCGCACCCGATGCACCCAGGTGCGTTCCTCCTCGCCCTCGCCGCTGCGCACCTCCACCACCACATCGCTGAAGGTCTCTCCGGCGGCGACCCGGTTGATCGGGTAACTCTCCAGCGCCAGGGGGTGATTGTTGCGATAACGCAGGGCGAAACGTTCGGCGTACTGGCGGTCGTCGGCGCCCAGCTCACTGATGTCTTCGACCCCGTGCATGGCCAGCGCCGCCTCGTTGGCCCAGACGATACGCCGGTCCGCCTCGAGCAGGATGACCCCGTCGGACAGTCCGGAAATGATCTGCTGCAACTGGCGGCGATTGGTTTCGGTGGCGAGTAGATCCTGGCTCATGTCAGCTCCTGAAAGGCCCGGCGCTACGGGCAAGGCGGCGGATAAAGGGGGCAGAAGCTACGACCACGGCGCATCGCCATCGTGCCCTGGAGCTGATCCAACTTCACCGACGCTTCCCCTGTAGCCGCTGGCGCAGCCTGCGATAGACCCGAAGGGTCTCTAGCGCCGGCAAGATCGCTGCGAGCGTGCCGCTCGATCGCAGCCTGCGGCAGCGGCTACACGCATGAGCGGGAGCGGAATATCGAGGGTGCGAACAGGTTCAGGAAATGCCCAGGGCTTTCAGGCGTCGGTACAGGGTGCGTTCGCTCAGGCCCAGGGCCTTGGCCAGTTCGCTGCGTGAGCCTTCGAACACTTCCAGGGCGTGGGCCAGTTGTTCCAGGTCCTTGCCCGCGCGGCGCCGGCTCGGCTGGGTGGTGACGGCGGCGCTGCCGGCGCGCAACTCCTCGGGCAGGTCCTCGACGCGGATCACCCCGTCGTCGCTGAACAAGCGCGCCCGTTCGAGGATATTGCGCAGCTCGCGGATATTGCCCGGGTAGGCATACAGGCCCAGGCGCTCCAGGGCCTGCGGCGCGACCCGCGGCACCGCGCCCGGTGCCAGGCGTTGCAGCAGGCTGTCGATCAGCAGCGGCAGGTCGTCGCTGCGCTCGCGCAGGGCCGGCAGGCGGATCGGGAAGGCGCTGATGCGGTAGTACAGGTCCTGGCGGAAGGCGCCGGCGGCGACCATTTCCTTGAGCGGCTTGTGGGTCGCCGAGACCAGGCGGAAGTCCGAATGCACGGTGCGCAGGCTGCCCACCGGACGAAAGCTGCCGGACTCGATCAGCCGCAGCAGCTTGACCTGCATCGCCAGCGGCACTTCGCCGATCTCGTCGAGAAACAGGGTGCCGCCATGGGCCGCTTCGGCCAGGCCGATCTTGCGTTGCAGGGCGCCGGTGAAGGCGCCCTTCTCGTAGCCGAACAGTTCGCTCTCCAGCAAGGTCTCGGTCAAGCCGGTGCAATCGACCACCACCAGCGGCCCGCTGGCGCGCGGGCTGCCGTCGTGCAGGGCACGGGCAAACAGCTCCTTGCCGGTACCGGACTCGCCCTGCAACAGCACCGGGATCTGCGACGGCGCCGCCCGTTGCAGGGCACTCAAGGCCGCATTGAAGGCCGGCGAACGGCCCACCAAACCCTTCTGCTGCGGCTGCACCGAGGCCACCGCCACCGAACTCAAGCGCTCGACATAGGCCACCACCTGCCCCGCGTCGCCGAGGATCGGCCGCAGCTCGACGTCCACATGCTCCGGCCCGCGCGGGGTGTGATGGATATGCAGCAGGCGTTCCGGCAGGCGGGTCTCGAAGGCCTTGCGCATCGGGCAATGTTCGCCGGCCTGGTCGCAGGGCACCGCGAACTGGTGGGACACCCGGTAGCACTTGGCGCCGACATGGGGTTTGCCCTCGACGCCGAACTGGCGCTGGTAGGCGGTGTTGGCCGCGAGGATGTTGTAGTCGGTGTCTAACAGGATCGTCGGCTGCGCGTCATGTTCCAGATAGGACATCAGGGCTAACATTTCAGCATTGGCGAGGGCATGGGTGGACTGGGGCATGGCAACTCCTGGACGTTGCGCGGCAGCTTAAACCATGGGCCCGGCTTCTGCCATTTCCTGCCAGTAACTGCCAACTGACTGCCATCTACAATTGACAGTGACAGCCGGAATGCCCGCCCCAGGCCTTTGAACTCAATGAATGGGCGGTAAAAGCGGCGCGCACCGGTTGGCACGCTTATTGACAGTCCAAGGGTCTGTACGAAAAGTCGGCGAGCGAAGGTCAGGCAAGGCAAAAACAGGCGAGGAACGGCCGGGGTCGCGTCCGACTGTAGGGGCCTACATGAGCATTCCGAGCCTGTTTTTAACGCAGCATGGCCTGCGTAGCGCCGAAGGCGCCCAGCGCGCAGCCACTTTTCGTACAGAGCCTAGGGACAACTGCCAGTCCCGGCCGGCGTCACCCTATTGTTCGGAGAGCCCAATGATCATCGGCGCATCGCTGTGCGTAGAAGCCTTTTTCGACCACCAGACGTGGACCATCAGCTATCTGGTGATGGACCTCGACACCCGGCGCTGCGCGCTGATCGACAGCGTGCTGGACTACGACCCCAAGTCCGGCCGCACCCGCACCGAGTCCGCCGACAAGCTGATTGCCCGGGTGCGCGAACTCGATGCCCAGGTCGACTGGATCCTCGAAACCCACGTGCACGCCGATCACCTGTCCGCCGCGGCTTACCTCAAGGCCCAGCTCGGCGCCCGGGTGGCGATCGGCAACCAGATCACCGTGGTGCAGCAGGTGTTTGGCCAGTTGTTCAACGAAGGCCAGGGTTTTGCCCGCGACGGCAGCCAGTTCGACGTGCTGCTTGAAGACGACAGCCGCTTCACCATCGGCAACCTCCAGGCCCGCGCCCTGCACACCCCCGGCCATACCCCGGCGTGCATGACCTATCTGGTACAGGTCGGTGAGGAGACCGTGGCCTTTGTCGGCGACACCCTGTTCATGCCCGACTACGGCACCGCCCGCTGCGACTTCCCCGGCGCCGACGCGCGCACCCTGTACCGCTCCATCGGCAAGATCCTCGCCCTGCCACCGCAGACCCGGCTGTTCATGTGCCACGACTACCTGCCCAACGGCCGCGAGCTGCAATACATGACCACGGTCGCCGAACAGCGCGCCAACAATATCCATATCCATGAAGGGATCGATGAGGACGCCTTTGTGCGCATGCGCGAAGCCCGCGACGCCACCCTGGAAATGCCGGTGCTGATCCTGCCCTCGGTGCAGGTCAACATGCGCAGCGGCCAGTTCCCCGAGCCCGACGACAACGGCGTGAGCTACCTGAAGATCCCGCTGAACGTCCTTTAAAACCTATAACGCCACTCCACCAGGAGACGCTGCCATGCGCCCTATTTCCCCTACCCAACAAGCCGTCAACGGCAGCCACCAGGTGCTGATCGTCGGCGGCGGCGCGGCCGGCATTGCCACCGCGTCCAGCCTGATCAGCCGCGAACCGCACCTGGACGTCGCCATCATCGACCCGGCCGACACCCACTATTACCAACCCGGCTGGACCCTGGTCGGCGCCGGGGTGTTCCGCGCCGAAGACACCGCGCGCAGCATGGCCTCGCTGATCCCCAAGGGGGTGACCTGGATCCAGGCGGCGGTGAGCAGCTTCGAGCCGGAGCACAATGCCCTGCTGCTCAACGACGGTCGCGTGCTGGGTTATGACCAGTTGGTGGTCTGCCCGGGCCTCAAGCTCGACTGGAACGCCATCGAGGGCCTGAGCGAAACCCTCGGCAAAAACGGCGTGACCTCCAACTACCGCTACGACCTGGCGCCCTACACCTGGCAACTGGCGCAGAACCTCAAGCAGGGCCAGGCGCTGTTCAGCCAGCCGCCGATGCCGATCAAATGCGCCGGCGCGCCACAGAAGGCCATGTACCTGTCCTGCGATCACTGGCTGCGCAGCGGCCGGCTGGGGCAGATCAACACCCGTTTTTTGAATGCCGGCGGCGTGCTGTTCGGTGTGCCGGACTACGTACCGGCACTGATGGAGTACGTGAAGAAGTACAACATCGCCCTGGATTTCGGCCACAACCTGGTGGCGGTGGACGGCCCTGGCAAACGGGCGACCTTCGTGCGCAACAACGCCGAAGGCCAGCTGGAACGCGTCGAGCTGCCCTTCGACATGCTGCACGTGGTGCCGCCGCAAACCGCCCCGGACTTTATCCGCAACAGCCCGCTGGCCGACGCCGCCGGCTGGATCGACGTCGACCCGCACAGCCTGCGGCACACGCGCTACAGCAACATCCATGGCCTGGGCGACGGGACCAATACCAGCAACGCGAAAACCGCCGCCGCCGCGCGCAAGCAGGCGCCGGTGGTGGCCACCAACGTGCTGGTGAACCTCAAGCGCCTGCCGACCCGGGCGCAGTACGACGGCTACGGCTCCTGCCCGCTGACCGTGGAGCGCGGCAAGATCGTCCTCGCCGAATTCACCTATGGCGGCAAGGTCGCGCCGAGCTTTCCGGCCTGGCTGCTCGACGGGCGCCAGCCGACCCGGCGCGCCTGGTGGCTGAAGGAGCGCATCCTGCCGCCGCTGTACTGGCGCGGCATGCTCAAGGGCCATGAGTGGCTGGCGCGGCCCAGCCTGGTGACGGACCTGCCAGAATCATGAGTGAGTACAGCTTGTTGGGCGCCGGGCTCGGCGCACTGATCGGGGCGATCCTGGCGTTGACCGGGGCCGGCGGCGGGATTCTCGCGGTGCCGCTGCTGGTGTTCGGCCTCGGCCTGAGCATGGTCGAGGCGGCGCCCATCGGCCTGCTCGCGGTGGGCCTGGCCGCGGCCGTGGGCGCGGTGCTGGGGCTGCGCGAAGGCATCGTGCGTTACCGCGCCGCCGGTTTCGTCGCCGCCATCGGCATCCTCATGGCGCCGGTCGGCCTGTGGCTGGCCCACCGCCTGCCGAACCTGCCCCTGGCCCTGCTGTTTTCCGCGGTGCTGCTGTACGCCTGTGGACGCATCCTGCTCAAGGCCACCCGCGAACTGCGCCACGGCCAACCCGCACCCCGAGCGGCCTTCCAGCCTTGCGTGCTCAACCCCTTGCAGGGCCGGCTGCGCTGGACCCTGCCCTGCGCTCGCGCCCTGACCTTCACCGGCATGCTCTCCGGGCTGCTCTCCGGCCTGCTCGGCGTCGGCGGCGGCTTCGTGATCATCCCGGCGCTGACCCGCTACACCAACCTGGACAGCAAAAGCATCGTCGCCACCTCCCTGGCGGTGATCGCCCTGGTGTCCACCGGCAGCGTGATCACCGCCAGCCTCAGCGGCGTGATGCACTGGGCCGTGGGTGCGCCCTTCGCCGGCGGCGCGGTGCTGGGGCTGATCGCCGGCCGGCAGGTCGCCCGTTACCTGGCGGGGCCGCGGTTGCAGCAGTTGTTTGCGTTGGTGGGGATGTTGGCGGCGGTGATGCTCAGCCTGGGGGCGCTAGGAGCCTGGCGTTAATCAACGACCACAGATCGCTGGCACCCTCCTCCTGCTTCTGTAGGAGCCTGGCTCGCCAGCGATAGCACCCCACCAGACGACAAAAAACCAACGACCAACCACCCCATCGCCCATCCCCCTACAACCAAATCAGCCACAACCCGGCCTCTTGCAGAATCCTCCTAGATCCTTGCCCCGCCATTCCCGGTACGGTTTCCAGCGCCCCTTTCGCCTGAACCAGGACCACCCATGGCCAGCAACGGACACGGGCCAATGCCCAACCTTCTACGGCCCGCCACCCCCAACCAGCGCTCCGCTGAACGCGCCGCCGAGACCGAACAGCCCAGCTACGGCGAACAGCTCTGGGCCCAGTACGAGAAATACGCCAAGGAGCCTGCGCCACCACCTGAAAAGGTTCAGGTGGCGCTGCGCATCGGTGTGTTTTTCGACGGCACTGGCAACAACGCCAGCAACTCGGCCATGGGCCAGATTTGCGGGGCGCAGAATCCTATCGAAGCCAGGGATATCGATGGCAGTTGCAAGCCGTATATGAGGGATCCAGAGAGCAGTTATGGGAATGATGTGAGCAATGTTAAGCGGTTGAGTGATTTGTACTTTTCCGAACAGGAATCTGAAGGTAAGGGCCTACAAAGACAGGCCTTTCGCTCCATCTATATCGAAGGTATCGGCACGCAAGCTGGCGAAAAAGATAGCGTGATCACCTCGGGAACGGGGCGTGGCGGTACGGGAATATCAGGATGTGTGCAGAAGGCATTTATCGAGATCAAGCAACGTCTTGGCATTTTCTTCGAGCAGAACCCTGACAGCGAAATTACCTCTCTGACCTTCGATGCTTTCGGCTTTAGCCGAGGCGTCGCAGCAGCCCGGCACTTTGCCAATGAAGTCGTGCGCTGGCTCGGGCCACTCGAGCTGATTCTGCACGACCACTCCAAGGCCTTCAGTCCCCGCTTCAACCGACAGTACGGCAACGACCTAGACATGGGCTTTATCGGCCTGTTCGATACGGTACCGTCGGTTGCCGGCGTGAGTAATCTGGGTAACGTGCGCAGCGCCATTACCCCAGGAATCAAACTGCACCTCGACCGTCGCTACTTTCGCTCAGTCGTCCAGTTGGTTGCCCGCGACGAGTACCGCGCCAACTTTGCCCTGAGCCGGGTCAAACCCGACCACATGGAGATCACCCTGCCCGGTGCACACTCGGATATCGGTGGTGGTTATCTGGATGAGGTGCAGGAGTGTGTACTCGTCAGTCCAATGCAGGCGCTGGAGGTGCCGCTCAATACTGATGTGACCCACACCTCGATTTACCGAGACGCGGTACAGGCAAAATCGTGCTGGCTGGACAAGGGCTGGCCCGCACAATGGCTGGAGATCGTCACACCGAAGCCTATGGTTCTGTCGCAAAACCCACAGGACCGCCTCGGTTTACGACAAAAACGGGTGTATGCCGGCCTACAACTCAAGCGCCCTATGAGCAACAGGCTATCGAGGGTGTATCTACGCGTTATATATGAACTGGCCAGGGAGAATGGCGTGTGCTTCAACACCATCGACGAACAAGATCCGTATTACGCCATCCCGCAAGAGCTTCAAGCCCTTTGCGACAGGTTTGTCGCTGGTGACTACAGTACGACTCCAGCCGAGGAAACCATGCTCAAGCTGCGTTATATCCATCTCTCGGCCCACTGGAACCACCCGCTTGGCAAACAGGATGGCGGCAGCCTTAAAGTCGTCTACATCAACGCCCCCACGGCAGATGCCGTGCGAGTACAACACCCTCACGTACCTGACTGGACGCTTTGGTAATGCGAGTATTCATCGCCCTGCTGGGCACACTGCTATTAAGTGGCTGCCTGACCACCGATCCGCTATCCGGAAAAAACGACCCTAAAAATCCTTGGTGGGATCTCGGTTTCACCGAGCCCAATTACATGAAAGTCTGGGTTGAAGACAGCGCGGTAGAAGATATCAACGGAAAACTGTTTCGCCGCACCGGCGGCGGAACTGCAGCAGGCGAACAACCTGAGGACAACCGGGAGTCTGCAAGGGGATGGACAGGAGTCGGTATCGGAGGCAAATCCGTGGTGGGTGCCGACCTGCCCAAACGCATTTTCGTGCGCTGGCAATCGGTGGTTGAGCCGCAAACCTATCGGGTATGGATCGACATCCCGGAAGAGGCCCGACAGATCATGCGCAGGGCGACCGACCGTCGTTGCCCAGAAACGCCAAAACAAACCGCCAGCTATATGGCCTCGGTCAATCTGGGGCTGGCGCCGGGCGGCATTGTTCAAGTGTGGGTAAGGGATGAATGCCGTCATCCGATCAAAGTAGTGCGGACCCAAGCCGAAGTTGAGCCACTAGGACCGGACCAAGGCAAAAACAATGGGCGTTACGCCTATAAGGTCAGCGAAAAATCCAAACGCTATATAGAGAAATACGGCATTCCCTATGGCAGTTGGTAAGCAGAACTCTCTTGGTATCGACGCACTTTACTACGTGAACACATCCCCCGACTTACAACCGAAGACGCCGGCAATGAAAGTATTCATCGCCTTGCTTGGCGCACTGCTGTTGACTGGCTGCCTGGCCAGCGATCCGCTTTCCGCAAAAAACGATCCCAAAAGCCCCTGGTGGGAACTTGGCTTTACCGAACCCTACTACATGGAAGTCTGGGTTGAAGACAGCGCGGTAGAGGATATCAACGGAAAACTGTTTCACCGCACCGGCCGAGGGACTGCATCAGGCGGAAACCTTGGTTATAAAAAGGAATGGGCCAGAGGTTGGAGCGAGGTTGGTGGTGATGGCAGATCAGTGATCGGTGCCGACCTGCCCAAACGCATTTTCGTGCGCTGGCAATCGGTGGTTGAACCACAAACCTACCGGGTATGGATCGATATCCCGGAAGAGGCCCGACAGATCATGCGCAAGACCACGGCCCGTCGGTGCCCGGAAACGCCACAGCAAACCGCCAGCTATATGGCCTCAGTCAATCTAGGGCTGGCGCCGGGAGGCATTGTCCAGGTCTGGGTAAGAGATGAATGTCATCACCCAATCAAAGTCACCCGCGTCCAAGCTGAAGTTGAGCCTTTAGGGCCGAGCCAAGGCAAAACCAATGGCCGTTACGCCTACCAGATCAGTGAAGGGTCCAAACGCTACATAGAGAAATATGGCATTCCCTATGGCAGTTGGTAGGCTCCCCTTCTGGTAGAGGGACGCCTTGGTAATGAGAGCACTCATCGCCCAACTTACACGCTAATGCTCTACCGCATACCGCTGCTCTCACAGGCAACTCCCCACCTGACAACACCACTCCCCTCTAGCCACCTCGCCCATATCACCCCCCCAAAGACTAAACTCCACTCACCCTTCCCTCTCATGAGCCCCATATCCCCATGAACATCGACTGGCTGCACTTCACCCCCTGGAGCGCCCTCGCCGGTGGCGCGCTGATTGGTCTGGCCGCCGGCATATTTGTGATGGCCAACGGGCGCATCGCCGGGATCAGTGGCCTGTTGGGCAGCCTGCTGCAACCGGGCAGCGAAGGCTGGAGCGAAAAGGCGCTGTTCCTCTCGGGCCTGTTGCTGGCGCCGTTGTTCTGGGGGCTGTTCCAGGTGTTGCCGACAATCGAGTTCCAAAGCGGCATCGCCGGCCTGATCGGCGCCGGGCTGTTGGTGGGCCTGGGTACGCGCTACGGCGCGGGCTGCACCAGTGGTCATGGCGTCTGTGGTATCTCCCGATGGTCGCCGCGCTCATTGGTCGCCACCCTGAGTTTTATGCTGACCGGCTTTATCACGGTCTGGCTGCTGCGCCACGGGATGGGGCTATGAACGGGAAGGCTATGAAAATGCGCAAGGTCACGGCCTTTATCGCCGGCCTGTTGTTTGGCCTCGGCCTGCTGCTGTCGGGCATGAGCAACCCGACCAAGGTCCTGAATTTTCTGGACCTGGCGGGCCAGTGGGACCCGTCCCTGGCCCTGGTGATGCTCGGCGCCATCGGCGCTGCCTGGTGGCCGTTCCACTGGGCCATCAAACAGCCCAATGCCCTGCTCGGCGCGAGCATGCAATTGCCCACCCGCCGCGACATCGACCGCCGCCTGATCGGTGGCAGCCTGCTGTTCGGCATCGGCTGGGGCATCGCCGGCATCTGCCCGGGGCCGGGGCTGACCCTGCTGTTCACGCTCCATTGGCAGGCTTGGGTATTTGTCCTGGCCCTGCTGGCGGGCATGCTGCTGTTTCAATGGCTGGAAGCGCGCCGCATGCACTGAGCCCTTGGCGAACCAGGCCCGCCAAGGTTAGTGTCCGGGTCTACCTCTCAAAGGATGCCCCCACATGGACTGTGAAATCCGCCCCGCCCATGAGCAGGACGCCGACGCCATCAGCCGCCTGATCATCGCCGCCCTGCAGACCAGCAACGCCCAGGACTACCCAGCCGCCGTGATCGCCCAGGTGCGGCAAAACTTCAGCCCGCACGCCGTGCGCCAGTTATTGAGCAAACGCCAGGTCTGGGTGGCCCAGGCGGCCGGCGAAATCGTCGGCACCGCCAGCCTCGACGGCCATGTAGTGCGCTCGGTCTTCGTCGCCCCGGAAAGACAAGGCCAGGGCGTCGGCCGCCAGCTGATGGCCGAGCTCGAACGCCAGGCCCTGGGCGCCGGCATTACCCAGCTGACCGTCCCCTCCTCGATCACCGCCGAAGGCTTCTACACCAACCTGGGCTTCCACACCCTGCGCGAGCAATACCACGGAGAGGAACGCACCCTGATCATGCAGCGCGAGCTAGATCAGACAACGCACAACCTGTAGCCGCTGCCGAGCAACGCGAGGCTGCGCCCGACTGCGCAGCAGTCGCCAAACCTGCAAGCACAGCCTGCCTGACTAAACACCAAGCCAACCTACAAACCCGAACCCGACTCAAGGCAAAGCCTCAAACCGCCCACTCCCCTCATTCCACTGAAACCCCGGTAACTTGCAGTCACTCAAACTGATCCGCAGGCTCTCCCCCTCCGCCTGCACCTGCAACATATCCACCCCTTGATACAGACAACCCGGCGCCGCGAGCGTCAGGGTCTGCAGCGGCTTGCCGCTGGCCTTGTCCACCACCTCGATCGCCGTTATCCGCTGGTCATTGCCCTGCATCGGCACCTGGAAATACCAACGCTTGGTGGACGCGCTCTGCAACAGCGTGGTGTTCGGCTGCGGCCACGAGCGGTCCGAGTCCACCAGGGCCACCAGCTTCAGGGCGATGGGCAAGGTCTTGCCGGTGCGATAGCTGGTCCAGCTGCCGCGCACCTGCTCGCTCTGGCGGCTGACCATCAGGTCGTTGAACTGCAAGCGCGCCACCGGCAGGCCCTGCTCATCCAGCTCGTCCATGGCCAGCACCTTGTTGCTGAAGCTGAAGGTCGGCTTGAGGCGGATCGGCGTGCGATAGCGCTGGTAGGCATAGGTCCCCTGGTACAGCGCGTTCTGGCTGCCCAGCGTCAGCACGATGGCCTGCTTGCCCAAGGTGCCCTGGTACACCCCATGGGCCGCTTGCGCCGGCACTAGCCACGCCACCAGCCACAACGCCGCCAGCCCACGAAAAAGATCAACCAACCGCATCAGAAACGCTCCTCGCCAGACTGAATGAATTCCAGCCGGTCAGGGCCGGTCACGCGGTAATAGTCCCAACGCCGGGTGCCCGCACTGAAGTTGATAAAGTCCTGCTTGCTGAACTCCATCTGCCCGCCCGCGGCAAAGCGCACAGTGCCCTGTGCGGCGAACTGCTCCAACTGCGGATGGCGCAGATACGCCTGGGTCTGTGGGTGGTACAGGTAATACTGGGTCGGCGCGCACAGCACACTGCCGTACGGGCCGTTCAAGCTGTAGCTCTGTACCTGGAAATCAAGGGTGGAGTCGGCATCGAAATGCTCGAAGGTCAGGGTGCGGGTCCCGGTCGGAGCCAGGCACCACTGCCCGCCCACCTCCTGCACCACCTCGCCGGTGGCCCGGCTCAGCACCCGGATGTTGTCCACCCGCCCCGTGTCCTCCCCGGCATTGCGCACGGCATGCACACTGAAATAGAACTGCTTGTCGGCCGCCGGCTGCAACAACTCACCGTCAAAGGCCTCGCGCTGACTCCCGCCAAAACGCATCACCCGCTGCAGCTGCAACGGCTGCTGCACGCCCGTGCGCAAATCGACCAAGGCCCCCTGCAACGCCTCGGTCCCCTCGGCAAAGGGCTGCAACGACACAGCCGCCGCCGGCAAGGTCGGGTTATCCATGATATTGATCAACAGCCCCCCGCCCTGACGAAACGGCGTGAGCTCCAAAGGCATCGGCAACCGCTCGGCCCCGCTAAACCAATAGCCGGACATCCCGCCGCCATATTGCGAGTCATAGATAAGCGCCAACTCCACCGGCGTGTCGCCGAGCGTGCCGCGATAGGTGGTGATGGGGTTGGCATTGGCCGTGGGCACACTCAGCGCCATACCCACCAACAGCGCCGGCGCCAACCGGAATAGAAAATGCCCCAGGCGAGACACACACCCCCGCGTCCCCGCCCCTACTCGCCTCCCGCCACCAACGGACTGGGTCATGCCTGCGCTCCTTGCAATGGGTAAAAGGCGCGCAGGATAGCAAAGTTGGTTGGGGATCAGAGGGTGTTGCTGCGGCCCTGTAGCCGCTGCCGAGCCCGCGAGGCTGCGATGGGGCGCGCAGCGGCCCCAAACGGCGCACCACGATTGTTCAGATACACCCTCAGCGGTTGAATGGCGGACGCTTCTCCGCCGCCTAGACCTGCAGTAACAAAAGTCTATGGTGACCATCTCGTTCTCAGCAGCGATCAACGACTCAGCCTCGCCCTACCCACAATCGAGACCTTTCCTACAGCCCTGCCGTTGTTCCTAATCCACCCCACACCTATAGTTTTCACGTCTGCTGATTTCGATCAGCACAGGGGTTCGCAGCCTTATCGAGAGGACATTCAATCAATATATTTATTCGACAAGGAACAGCGATGAACACCCAAACTCCATCCGAACGCTTTATTCCCCTGACCCCAATTGCCAGCGATACCCCTGTGCTTTTTATTGACAGCCACGCGCCTCTATCAGATCTGCATGCCTGCGCTAGCGAGCGTTTGCATACCACCCTCGACTATCTGAATCTGATGGCCTGCACTAGCTTGCGCGACTCCAGCGACAAGGACATCGATACTGTGGCTAATACCGCCAGGCTATTGCTGCAGGATGTGCGGGATGTGTTGGCGGTGATTGAGACGCGTGCTTTTAGCGTATGAGCGCGAATTAAAAAAGCCGGCTAAAAGCCGGCTTTTTAACGAAACAGAGGAATGGTACGAGACTGTCTGAGCTGAGCGCAGTCAGTCTCCCTGACCTGAAAGCATCTGATTCAGACTAGACAACTGACTGGTTTCGCCGCGAAGCATGAAAATATTATCAGGCTCACTCATGAACCAAGCAAACGAGCCCCAGGCCAAGCTTGTGACAGTCTTCTTGAAGCCAGCCGACTCCCGATCTGCATACGCAGTGACAAATGCCACTTTCGAGCGCTTGAAGCCCCCCTTGTCCGTCAGCTCGAGCAGAGCTTCCTTGCGGCGCGCTGTGATGGCGCCATCGGTGGCCACCACCTCGATAAAGACAATCAAGGGGTGGGTCGGGCCCAGGTCCACCAAGATCAGATCGGGAAGGTTCTTCTGCGCCTCAATGTCGAGGCCAATGGTGGAAGCCATGCGTAGGTCCTGTATAGCGACCTTATTACTCGACTCACTGAGCCACAGAACCGCAGGTTTCTCTAAGAACTGCTGGGCGAACACCTCAACAACTGCTCGCGAAATCAGTGAGCTAGGGCCGTAAGCCAGCGTGCGCGTTTCACCGTTTGGAAAGTGAACCATCACGCCCTCTTTGTCGACGGCACCAAGGCGCATCAACGAAACACGGGCGAGCGCTCCCTTGTTCAAATGCTCCTCTTGCCACTTGAAAATAGCAGCCTCTAGGGCGTCCCCCTGGAGCGTGGGATCAAACAAGGCCGCGAGATCAGACTTAAGTGCGTATCGCGGCTTACCGGACGTGGTGGGAACGTCCTTATCCTCCATGACAGCACCAACTGCTACCAAGCCTTCACGGAGGGTCTCGTCGCGGATAGGTTCGCGAGTATTGTCGGCGTACCAGCGTTTGCCTGGAACCTCGAACGACTTCTTGCGCAGGTTCGACCTGTAACTAAGGCGCTCTTCGTCACTGTCACTCATCGCCTGTACGTCAGTCATGCGATAGACATGCACCGGTCCCAACCGCACGTTGGAGTGCTCGATAGCTCCGATATACAGCATCGTGAATACCGTGCTGGCGGCCAACTCGCGGGTGCAATAAATCCGATTCGGAGTTCCTTCCGGGAAGATCAGAGGAAGCCTTTCAGCGACCAACTCCCTTGGTACGTACGGTGACAGCACTCACATATCCCCTTCAAACAATTGACTACATGCAGCCTCAATGGCTTCGCGGTCTGCGCCAGCATCGACCAGCCGGGTCAGTACTCCGAGGTCCTCAGGTGCAGGCAGCGGCAGCGACTCCAGCTCATAGGCAGAGACCGCGACCGATCCGCTTACGCAGCGAAACGCGCGGTCTGCTGCCGCGCTGTTGATGAATGCACCCAATACCTCGGCGCTGACCTGAGGCGCCTCGGTAATCGGCCGAATCATGTTGATGTGGTTCTCAATGACGACGCCACCATGCTTCTCTAAGAACTCGGCAGGCAGAGCGGCGGCGATCAGGCGCCGGTTTTGCTCCTTGGCCGTGGTTCGTTGCAGCAGGACACAGGGTTTGGTAGTGATCATCCAGCTGTCCCCAGCCTTCAGCTCGAAGTAAGGGGCGTGATTCTTCTTATCCGCGCGGAAGACAAAGCAACCGTCAGAAGTGATCGCCTCGGCCCAGATCAACGGCAGGCGCTTGCTGCTCGGACGATGCGCGAGCTGGCTCTTGAAGCGGTTCCACACTAACGGCCCGGTACTCACACCATATCCCCAGTCAGCCAGGCGATGGGGCATGTGCGTCAGGTGTTCGACCAGAACACGTTGCTCAATCGTTCGCGGCAATAGCCAGGGTAGGGAGAGGTCCGTGGGCAAGATGATTTCACCCACTTGCTGGACCTCCAGCCCGCCCCTAGCGGTGGTAATCTCAGCAACTGCAACTGGGGCGGTGTCAGCTCCACGACGATAGGTTGCCAGGGCAGTTTCCTGCAGCACGTCATCAAAAACGCCCTTACGGGCGGTGACGAAATCGATGGACAGCGGCGGCGCTGAACGCCCCAGCAAGGCTCGTAAATTCTTGAAGTAAACCCCAGCCAGGAATGATGTCGGCGTGACATAGGCAATCACACCACCCAACTTGGTGTGGCGCAACGCCAAATCGGTGAACAAACCATATAAATTGGCATGTCCGTACAACGAGCGCTTGTAGCGCTCCCGGGTCTCGACATCGAGTTTGGCCCGACCATATGGCGGATTGCCGATCACTAGGTCAAATCGGTCTTTCGGTGGGCTGCGACGCAGCGAGTCACAGACGGTAACCATAACGGGCAACTTGCGCCCGGCCAACCGACTGATCGGCAAAACGACAGCATCTAGAGTGACCTGACTAAGCCAGGCCCCAAAGGGATCAATCTCATAGCCGCGCAGCCTGTTGCCAATGCTCTGCATCAAAAATTTCGGACTGCAATCCTTCAGCTCATCCATGACACGCTGGGCAATAGGGGCTAAGAAGGCACCTCCACCGCAAGCAGGATCGAGCACGCGGCACTTCGCCCAGTCGACGTTCGCGGCTGTTACTTGGTCGATCAGGTGGGCGGTAAGTGCGGGCGGGGTGTAGAAAATGCCGTACTGCCCACGATGCTCTGCTGGGAGCATGCCGGTATAAGTCTGTCCGATCTGGTAAGCGGCAGTCTCGGCATCGAAACTCGCGGCGGTGCGACCTATAGTTTCCGCCAACGCGACGGCCGCCTCAGGCAGTTGTTCAATGTGAAACGGCTGGAGTGGCGCGCGCAACTCCTGAGGAACGATGTCGACGCTCGTCAGACCACGCCACCAAGCCTCAACCAGACGAACGCCGAACGCGCGCGCCAAAGCCAATTGTTGATCAACTGGAAAAGTGATAGCCAAGGCGCGGGCCATGACTCGTGCCGAGGCGACCACCTGGCTCGGGGTTTCCGCAGTAATGTGGTCTGCCTGCTGTGCCTGTTTTGCCTGTGCCTTGTGAGCCATACTCCCCCCTTTTTGCGGGCCGAGACTATACAGGATTTAGCATCCCGTCCGACCAATATTGCGCAATATTGCGTGATGAAATGACACCTAACAATCGTAGGAGTGTTGGTTCTGCAACCGATTACCCTAAACTCAAGCCAGACCAAGTGGCACGCAGCATGCCAGTAAACGCCTGGGTTACATCTCAGCTAGGCAACCAAGTAAAACTGACTGGTATCACCGGCAAGGCTGACCCCGCGTAACCCTAAGCCGTCCAGCGAGGGAAAGACCATGGTGCAATCAGTAAGCATCCTCGCCCTCCCTAGCAGCGAGAATCAGAAAATACTGTTTAAATATACAGCACAAGCAAAATGACGCCATGCTTTTCTGAGCCCTACAGCAGGGCACCGCATGCGCCCCCCGATAAGTCACCATCACGGTACACAGACAATAAATTTCTCCAAATTGCGGTTAAACCCATCTGAGGTACCAACGAGAAGACTGGTGAGGCGGCACAATAGGTTCATCAGAAGGGAAAAGCCTTTGGCGACTTTCATGATGAATCTAATCTGAGAGTTGGGCTGGCAACCTGGTGAAATGAAGGCCTACCTGAACACAAAAAAACTGATACTTGAATCGCCCCGGATTCTCTAGACACCTTGCAAGCTCATTGCGTAACGCTTTTCAAACTCTGCCGGTGACAGCTGATTGTTGAAACCATGACGGCGTTTTGCGTTGTAGAACATCTCGATGTAATCGAACACATCACTACGAGCATCTTGCCGCGAGGTGTAGATTTTTCGCTTGATCCGTTCCCGTTTCAGAAGCTGGAAAAAGCTCTCGGCCACAGCGTTGTCATGACAGTTGCCTCGGCGACTCATGCTGGCAACCAAATTGTTTGCCTTCAAAAAGCTGCGCCAATCGGAGCTGCTGTACTGGCTGCCTTGGTCGGAATGAACCATCACTTCTTGCTTCGGTTTACGCCTCCAAACCGCCATCAACAACGCGTCAATAGCCAAATCACTGGTCATCTGCGACTTCATTGACCAGCCAACGACCTAGCGAGAAAACAGATCCAACACCACAGCCAAATACAGCCAGCCTTCATAAGTGCGAATGTAGGTGATGTCGGTGACCCAAACTTTGTTGGGTTCTACGACATCAAACTGGCGCTTCAGCAAATTGGGTGAGGCGACCGCTGGCTTACCGCCGTACTTTCCAGGGCGGCGTCGATACCCTGTCTGAGAGCGCAGACCTTCAAGACGCATCAGCCTCGCTACACGATGGCGACCACAATCTTCACCGACCTCGCGCAGATCGTCATGGACTTTGCGATAGCCATAAACGCCGCCACTCTCCAGCCATGAATGCTTGATCAAACCCAGCAGTCGCTGGTCGTCTTTGGCGCGTACAGATTGCGGCTCGGACAGCCAGGCGTAATAACCGCTGGGATGGACTTTCAGCATCAGGCAAAGCCGCCGAATCGAATAGTCGCCCGCGCGCTGCTTGATAAAGGCGTACTTCAGCCGCACTCCTTGGCAAAGTACGCGGCGGCCTTTTTTAAGATGTCTCGCTCTTCAGTGACGCGCTTGAGTTCTGCTCGCAGACGACGCAGTTCAGCGTGCTGATCATCGTCTTGCTGTCGTTCTTCTTGAGGTTTGCTGTAGCGCTTTATCCAGGCATATAAGCTATGCGTCGACACGCCAAGACGGGCCGCTACATCAGCGACAGGCAGCTTCTTTTCGGTCACTTGATTGACCGCTTGGATTTTGAATTCTTCGGGGTAACGCGGGTTGCTCATGGCACCTCCTGATTGGCCTCAGTTTAAGGCAAAGAGGTGTCTACGAAACCCGGGGCGATTCAAGGTGGGGCAGAGCAAGGTGCCGTACTATCTCCCTCGCGTTGCCCATCAGGACATGCAGCAGGCGAGCTACTTAGTCGCTTACTTGATCGCCTACTTAGTCGCTTTGGCTGAGATCAGCCAACGCTCGACCGCCCGCGATGGATTTAAGAGCGCTGCGTTTACTCAGTCAACACACCGGTATCCACGACCATTGCAGGCAAGCTTCGCTCCTACAGTACATTCGCTTAACTGAATGGCATTGGTAGCCTCGGTTTGTTGATCCGCAGTCCTCAGGGCTGCGCACTATAAGCTTCAAACCAACACCCCACTCCCCACCCCCACCAACTTATCCGGATTCCGCATGATGAAGACGCGGTTCACCCGCCCCTCTGCGTCATACCCAAAACTCACCACCGCAACCACCTCCCCCTCTCCCCGCAACACCACCCCACGCCCACCATTGATCTCCACCTCCTGCCACTGATACTCCCGCCAGTACCGGCTCAACGACTCGCCCACAAACGCCAACACCGCCTCCAACCCATACAAGGTCTCGCGAATGGCGCTGGCTTTACCGCCGCCATCGGCGCACAGCTCGACGTCTTCGGACAGCATGGCGGCCAGGCCTTGGGTCGAGCCGCTGGTGATTGCAGCGTGGAAGGCGTTCAGCAGTTGTTCCTGGCGTGAAGGGTCTGGCTGGTAACGGGCCTGGGTGTTGCCCAGGCTGGCTTTGGCGCGGGAGACCAGTTTGCGGCAGGTGGCTTCCTGGACGCCGAGGGTTTGCGCGACTTGGGGGTAGTCCAGGTCGAAGATGTCGTACAGCAGGTACGCGGCGCGTTCCTTGGGGGTCAGGCGTTCGAGCAGGAGCAGGAAGGCGGTGGACAGCGACGAGGCCAGTTCATGGCTCTGTTCGGGGGAGTCGTGATGCAGGCTGTGGATCGGTTCCGGCAACCAGGTGCCGACGTAGTCCAGGCGCGAGCGCTGGGCCGAGCGCAGCAGGTCGATGCAATGCCGGGTGCAGGCGGTGGTCAGCCAGGCGGCCGGGGTGGCGATGGAGGCCTTGTCGGCCTCCAGCCATTTGATGAACAGGTCCTGCACCACGTCCTCGGCCTCGGCGCGCGAGCCGAGGAGGCGGTAGGCCAGGCCCAGCAGGAAGCTGCGACGGCTTTCGAACACCGTCGTTTCATCGTTTCGATCCATCCTCAGTGCCTCGACACCTGCAAGCGATTCCACAGGTTGATCATGCCGATATCGGCCGTCAAGGCGGCGATCTGCGCTTCGCTGAAATGTTCGCGCAGGGCGGCGCGCAACGGGCCGAAGTCGGTGTCTTCGCGCAGCACGGTGAGGGCTTCGGTCCAGGCCAGGGCGGCGCGTTCGGCGGCGTTGAAGTCGCTGACATGACGCCAGACCACCAGGCGGTCCAGGCGCTCGTTGCTTTCACCGTCTTCACGGGCCTCGCGGGTGTGCATCTTCACGCAGAAGCCGCACTGGTTGATCTGCGAGGCACGCAACACCACCAGGTGGTGCAGCTTGCGCGCAAGGCCATGGGCGTCGATCAGGCCATGGACCTGGCCCAGGCTTTCGAAGATCTCGGGGATGGTTTGCAGCAGGTTGACGGCTTGGGTCGGGTGGCTGGATGACATGGGGTGGCTCCGTTATTTGAGGGATACACCGACATGACGGGCCAGCCTGGCGGTTTGTGACGGGGGGGTGGAAAAATAATTCGGGCATCTTCTCCCGCCCCGATAAAAGCACCCCATCCAAAGCAAACAACGCCACAGGCGCCCAACACCTGCAAGATCTCTGTTAGGTTATTGCCCCCAACAAGGATTTATTGACAGGAGGTCATTATGGCGAAACCAGCCGCACGCCAAACCGACCCAACCAGTTGCCCGATCCCAGGGCACGGCACCAACCCAATAGCGACAGGCTCCCCAAACGTTTTCTTCGACGGCCTTCCAGCTGCACGCCAGGACGATACTTGTACCTGTGGCAGTACCCTGTCGACGGGTTTGGCCTCAACGGTCTTCATCAACGGCAAGAATGCTGCAACCATCGATACCGGCGGCACTCATGGCAACATCGTAATAGGCGGCTCTGGCACGATAATTATCGGAGATTCGCATACGCCGGCACCGTTCACCTCTCCCTGACATGGGACGTGCAATGACCGACGAAGAACGATCTTATGTCTACTGGGCATTGTCCGATGCATTTGTTGACACTGAAGTTGACTATGAAGCCATTGCACGCCAGACAGAAGCCTACGACCCAGAGGAAATCAAGAGAATTCTCTATCATGAAGTAGCACCTGTCTGCCATACGAACCTTGAAACAGTAATCCCCTTGATATGGTCGGCTTTCAATCTGGAAAACCTGGAAAAGGACATAAAAAGAACGTTGAAAGCCAGAAACGAAAGTTACTTCAGACAAAAGAAAGATAAATTACTCATTCGCTGGCTTGAGTTCAGATACAAATACATTTGGCTAGAGATAGCCAAGCACTATAAAAACAGCTCCACCCTCGAAAACTAGGTTGTGCGTTTTTAGTAACTAACTAACCCCAAACACAGCGTTAAGTTTTTCTTCGGTTGGCGCAGGCTCAAGCCCATCGTTATGTTGATGGGCATACAACTCATGCAGCTTGGCCTGCAGCAGCTTCTTGTCTGGCAGTTGTGTCTGATACTCGGCGATCAATGCGGGTGAGAGTGAGCGGTTGAGGGCGTACTCGACCACCTCGTCGTCCTTGCTGGCACAGAGCAACACACCCAGGGCCGGGTTCTCATGGGGTTTGCGCACCTGACGGTCCAGCGCCTCCAGGTAGAAATCCAGCTTGCCCAGGTGTTCCGGCTCGAAACGCCCAACCTTGAGTTCAATGGCCACCAGGCAATTCAACCCGCGATGAAACAGCAGTAGGTCCAGCAAGAAATCGCGCCCGCCTACCTGCAATGGGTAGCGCGAAGCGACAAAACAGAAGTCCCGCCCCATTTCGATCAGAAAGTCTTTCAGTTGCTGCACTAACCCACTGTGCAAGTCGGCTTCGCTATGACCTTTGGCCAGGTCGAGAAACTCCACTACATAGGCGTCCTTGAACACCTTTAGAGCTTCTGGGTGAATTTGTCTCAACGCTGTCGAGACTTTTGCCGGCCGGGTCAGTGAGCGCTCAAAAAGAGCCGATTTGATCTGGCGCTCCAGCTCTCGGCACGACCAATGTTCCTGAACCGCCATGCGCAGGTAGAACTCACGTTCCTTAGGCTGTTTGCTCTGCCCAAGAACGACCAGGTTATGGCTCCAGGACAATTGTCGCACCAGTGGTGCGACTTTCTTTTCATCCCGATAAGCCTCATAAAACTGCCGCATACGAAACAGATTCGGTCGAGTAAAACCCCGCAACCCCGGCTGCTTCCGCGCAAGATAATCCGCCAGTTGCTGAACCACTCCATCGCCCCACTCCGCCGCCTGGATCTTGCGACTGATATAGGCGCCGACCTGCCAATACAGCTCCACCAGTTCGGTGTTCACTGCCCGCATCGCCCGTTGGCGCGCGGCGGCGATCATTTGCGCCACTTCGTTGAAGGCCGCATCGGTGGATGGCAGTGCTTGATTCATAAAAAGGGTCCTGCCTGAAGGATGTAGTCCACCATCATCAGGCGGCCCTCAATCAACGTGCAGTCAGCCGCGTCTCTTTCTATTGAGCGAAATTTCCTGGATTGAGCAACGCCGACAGCCCTATCACCCCGGCATGCACTCAAACCCATGCGCACTCGCCACCTGCTTGCCCTGGGCATCAAACAACCGCGCCCGCACCTCGGTGCCCAGGGTCGACTCCACCAGCTTGTAATGCTCCCCCGCCTGGAAGTTCGGGTAGCTCACATGCCCGTGGCAGTCGACCTGGTTGGAGTCGCCGCCGACTTCTTCGAACAGGGTCACGTCCAGGCGGTGGGCGCCGGGTTGGACTTCAAAGTAGCGGCCGTCGTCGACGTTCTTGCCGTCGACCCGTTCGGCCAGCAGGTCGCTGGGGCCCTCTTCTTCCAGGCTGATCCAAGCTTCCTTGGGGTCGGGTTGCGGCATCGGGCCGGCGCAGGCGGACAACAGCAGCACCAGGCTCAGGGCGGGAATCAGCAGCAGGGGTTTGGCATTCATGGCAGGTACCTCGGCAGTAAAAAAATCGACACAGGGCGAAGCGAAAAAAGCAGCCGCGCCGGATTGCCATCCAGCTTGTCGAGGCCCCGGGCAGAGGACAAATGAATCCCCGTGAAAGGAAATTCAGGCCTTACCTAAAACTTCCTTCACCTGGCTGAAAGCCGCGTGTTAGGTGGGTCGCTGGAGACTGCCGAGCTTTGTTTCCGCCTCGGAGGTCCACCCCATGCTCGGGCTGGTCAAGACCGCTCTGCTCAAGCCCTACACGTTTATCGTGCTGGCGATTTTCATCTGCATCATCGGGCCGCTGGCGGCCCTGCGTACGCCCACCGATGTGTTCCCCGATATCGGCATTCCGGTGGTGGCGGTGGTCTGGCAGTACACCGGCCTGTCGCCGGACGCCATGGCCGGGCGGGTGATCTACACCTACGAGCGCTCCCTGAGCACCACGGTCAACGACATCGAGCACATCGAGTCGCAATCCTTACCGGGCATGGGCATCGTCAAGATCTTCTTCCAGCCGGGGGTGGATATCCGCACCGCCAACGCCCAGGTCACGGCGGTGTCGCAAACCGTGCTCAAGCAGATGCCGCCGGGCATCACCCCACCGCTGATCCTCAACTACAGCGCCTCGACGGTGCCGATCCTGCAGATGGCCTTCTCCAGCCCGACCCTGTCGGAAGCCAGGATCCGCGACCTGGTGCAGAACAATATCCGCCTGCCCCTGAGCTCCGTGCCCGGGCTGGCGATGCCGACGCCCATGGGCGGCAAGCAGCGGCAGATCACCCTCGACCTGGACCCGCAGGCGCTGGCCGCCAAGGGCCTGTCGGCGCAGGACGTGGGTAACGCCCTGGCGGCGCAGAACCAGATCATCCCGGTGGGCACCGCCAAGCTCGGCGCCAGCGAGTACACGGTGCTGCTGAACAACAGCCCGAGCGCCATCGACGAGCTCAACGACCTGCCGATCAAGACCGTCGACGGCGCGCTGATCACCATCGGCCAGGTGGCCCATGTGCGCGACGGCTCGCCGCCGCAGAGCAATATCGTGCGGGTCGACGGCCATCGCGCGGTGCTGATGCCGGCGCTGAAGAACGGCAATATCTCCACCCTGTCGATCGTCGACGGCATTCGCCAGATGCTGCCGCGCATCGACGAAACCCTGCCGCCGGCGCTGAAGACTTCGCTCTTGGGCGACGCCTCGGTGTTCGTCAAGCAATCGGTGGGCAGCGTGGCCCGCGAAGGCATCATCGCCGCGCTGCTGACCAGCGCGATGATCCTGCTGTTCCTCGGCAGCTGGCGCTCCACACTGATCATCGCCGCCTCGATCCCCCTGGCGGTGCTCGCGGCCATCGCCCTGCTCGCCGCCAGCGGCCAGACCCTGAATGTCATGACCCTGGGCGGGCTGGCGCTGGCGGTGGGGATTTTGGTGGACGATGCCACGGTGACCATCGAGAACATCAACTGGCACCTGGAACAGGGCAAGGCGGTGAAGGCCGCGATCCTCGACGGCGCCAGGCAGATCGTCGGCCCGGCCTTCGTCTCGCTGTTGTGCATCTGCATCGTCTTCGTGCCGATGTTCCTGTTGCAGGGCATCGCCGGTTACCTGTTCCGGCCCATGGCGCTGGCGGTGATCTTCGCCATGGCCAGCTCGTTCATCCTCTCGCGGACCCTGGTGCCGACCCTGGCCATGTACCTGCTCAAGCCCCATGTGCCGGAAGCAGGCCCGGGGCATCACCCGGAAGATGAATTCATCAACCACCACGAGGGCGAGCAGCACGCCCCGCCACGGCATGCCCTGGTGCGCGGGCTGCTGGGGTTCCAGCAGGGGTTCGAGCGGCGCTTCTCCAATGTCCGTGACACCTACCATGGCCTGCTGACCCTGGCCCTGGCCCACCGCAAGCGCTTCCTGCTGGGCTTCCTCGCCTGCGTGCTGGCCTCCTTCGCGTTGCTGCCGAGCCTCGGCCAGGACTTCTTCCCGGCCACCGACGCCGGCGCCCTGGCCCTGCATGTGCGCCTGCCCCTGGGCACGCGGATCGAGGAAAGCGCGGCGGCCTTCGACCGCATCGAGGCGCGGATTCGCGAGGTGATTCCGCCGGAGCAGCTGGACAGCGTGATCGACAATATCGGCATCCCCCTGAGCGGCATCGACATGGCCTACAGCAGCAGCGGCACCATCGGCCCGCAGGACGGCGATATCCAGGTCACCCTCAAGCCCGGCCACGCGCCGACCGCCGACTACGTGAAGCAGTTGCGCGAAGCCCTGCCGGAAAGTTTCCCCGGCAGCCAGTTCGCCTTCCTGCCGGCGGACATCAGCAGCCAGATCCTCAACTTCGGCGCGCCGGCGCCGCTGGACGTGAAAATCTCCGGCCCCGACGGCGCCGCCAACCGCGCCTATGCCCTGGAGCTGCAACGGCGCCTGCAGCATGTGCCGGGCATCGCCGACCTGCGTATCCAGCAGTCCACCGGCTACCCCTCGCTTGCGGTCAAGGTCGACCGCCTGCGGGCCAATGGCCTGGGCATCACCGAGCGCGACGTGACCAACAGCATGGTGGCCTCCTTGGCCGGCAGTTCCCAGGTGGCGCCGACCTTCTGGCTCAACCCGCAGAACGGCGTGTCCTACTCGATCGTCGCCGCCACCCCGCAGTACCGCCTGGACAGCCTGCCATCCCTGGAAGCGCTGCCGGTGACCGGCAGCAACGGCCAGTCGCAGATCCTCGGCGGCCTGGCCAGCATCTCGCGGGTGGACAGCCCGGCGGTGGTCACCCACTACAACATCCAGCCGACCCTGGACCTCTACGCCAACGTCCAGGGCCGCGACCTCGGCGGCGTGGCCCGGGATATCCAGAAAGTCCTCGACGACAGCCAGGCGCTGCGGCCCAAGGGCGCGACCATCAGCCTGCACGGGCAGATCGACGCCCTGCACGAAGCCTTCAGCGGCCTGAGCCTGGGCCTGCTGGGCGCGGTGGTGCTGATCTACCTGCTGATCGTGGTCAACTTCCAGTCCTGGCTCGACCCGTTCGTGATCATCACCGCGCTGCCCGCGGCCCTGGCCGGGATCGTATGGATGCTGTTCCTCAGCGGCACCTCGCTGTCGGTGCCGGCGCTGACCGGGGCCATCCTCTGCATGGGCGTGGCCACGGCCAACTCGATCCTGGTGGTGAGCTTCTGCCGCGAACGCCTGGCCGAACACGGCGATGCCCTGAAGGCCGCGCTGGAGGCCGGCTATACGCGCTTTCGCCCGGTGTGCATGACCGCCCTGGCAATGATCATCGGCATGCTGCCCCTGGCCCTGTCGGAGGAGCAGAACGCGCCCCTGGGCCGCGCCGTGATCGGCGGCCTGATCCTCGCCACCACCGCCACCCTGCTCTTTGTTCCCGTGGTATTCAGCCTGGTCCACGGGCGTCACCCCACTCGCGCTGTCGCTGGAGAAAGTACCCATGTCGCCTGATCACACCCCCTCGCGCAAACGCCTGCTGTGGCTCGGCATCGGCGGCCTGACCCTGGCCGCCCTGCTAGTGGCCAACGGTCTGGCCGCGCGCAGCCGCCATGAACGCGCGGTGGCCGCCTGGACCGAAACCGCCGCCGTGCCCCAGGTGCTGGTGTTCCAGCCGCAGCAGAACCGCCAGGGCGACACCCTGCGCCTGCCGGCGCACCTGGAAGCCTGGAGCAAGGCGCCGATCCACGCCCGGGTCAGCGGCTATCTGAAAAGCTGGAACAGCGACATCGGCGCCAAGGTTCAGGCCGGGCAAGTCCTCGCCGAGATCGACAGCCCCGACCTCGACCAGCAGGTGGCGCAGGCCCATGCCCGGCTGGTGCAGGAACAGGCCAATGCGCGCCTGGCGCAAACCACCGCGGTACGCTGGCAGAACCTCGTGGCCAGCCACTCGGTGTCGCGCCAGGAGGCCGATGAAAAAACCTCCAACGCCGCGGCCGCCAAAGCCAATGCCGAGGCGGCCGCCGCCGATTACGCGCGGCTCTCGGCCCTGGAGGACTACAAGACCATCCGCGCGCCCTTCGCCGGCACCATCACCGCGCGCCACACCGATATCGGCCAGTTGATCAAGGCCGACAACGACAGCGACCCGCAGCTGTTCGACCTGGCCGACACCCACAAGCTGCGGCTCTACGTGCCGGTGCCGCAGAACTACGCCAGCGTGATCCGCCCCGGCCTTACAGCCGAGCTGACGGTGCCGGAACACCCCGGCCAGCACTTCAGCGCGCGGCTGATCGGCGACTCCACCGCCATCGACCAGCGCTCCGGCACCCTGCTCGCCCAGTTCGTCGCCGACAACCCCGACGGCGCGCTGATGCCCGGCGACTATGCCGAGGCCGCCCTGGCCCTACCCGCCGACACCCGGGGCGTGAGCATCCCGGCCAGTGCCTTGATCTTCCGCGCCCAGGGCACCCAGGTGGCGCTGCTCGACGAGCACAATCACGTGCACCTGCGCGACATCCATATCGGCCTCGACCTCGGCGCGCGGCTGGTGATCGACCAGGGCCTGCAAGCCGCCGACCGGGTCATCGATAACCCGCCCGACGCCCTGCGCGAAGGCGACCTGGTGCAACTGGCCGACGCCGGAGGTGAGCATGCGCCCAAGGCTTGAACCGCTTGCTGTGTTGCTGTTGCTGGCCTTGCAAGGCTGCTCCCTGGCGCCCGGCTACCAGCTGCCAACCGTGGACCTGCCGGCCCACTACCGCGAACAGACCAGCGACGGGCCCTGGCATCCGGCGCAACCGGCGGATCAGTTGGCCAGCCAGTGGTGGCTGCTGTACCAGGACCCGCGCCTGGATGACCTGCAACAACGCCTGCTCAAGGCCAACCCGGACCTGGCGGCGGCGCTGGCGCACTTCGACGCGGCCCAGGCCTACGCCAGCCAGCTGCATGCCGGGCTGTTCCCGCAGATCAGCGCCAGCGGCCAGTCGCTGCGCCAGCGCCAGTCGGACCACCGGCCGTTGCGTGGCGGCAGCCAGCCTTCGGTGTACAACAGCAACACCGCGGGTTTCTCGCTGAGCTTCGACCCGGACCTGTGGGGGCGGATTCGCAACCAGGTGGCCGCCGGCGACGCCCAGGCCGAGGCCTCGGCCGACGATCTGGCGGTGGCGCGCCTGAGCCTGCAACAGCAGCTGGCGAGCCTGTATGTGCAGCTCAATGGCCTGGATGCGCAGCGCGCGATCCTCAGCCAGTCCCTGGACGACTACGCCCAGGCCCTGCAACTGACCCGCAGCCGCTACCAGGGGCAGATCGCCTCGGAGCTGGACCTGACCCGCGCGCAAAGCCAGCTGGCCAGCGCCGAGGCCGAGCTGGACGAAGTGCGCGGGCAACGCAACCTCACCGAACACGCGATCGGCGAGCTGGTGGGCGAGCCGGCCAGCCAGTTCCAGCTGCCCGCGGCCACTCAGGCACTGACCCTGCCCGGCGTGCCGCAACAACTGCCCAGCGCCCTGCTGCAACGCCGCCCGGACATCGCCGCCGCCGAACGCCGGGTGTTCGCCGCCAACGCCAACATAGGCGTCGCCCGGGCCGCCTGGTACCCGGACTTCAGCCTCACCGGCCTGCTCGGCGGGCAGACCCAGGGCAGCGGCAACCTGCTGGCGGCGGGCAATCGCTATTGGGCCCTAGGCCCTCTGGTCAACCTGCCGATCTTCGACGGCGGCCGCCTGAGCGCCAACGAACGCCAGGCCTACGCCGAATTCGAGGAAGCCGCCGCCCATTACCGCAGCCAGGTGCTGCGGGCGGTGCGTGAGGTGGAGGACAACCTGGGGCAGTTGCGGGATTTGCAGCAGGAGGCGCTGGACCAGCAGGCGGCGGTGAATGCCGCCGAGCACACGCAGACTTTGGCCATGAACAGCTATCAGGCGGGGGCGGTGAGTTATCTGGAGGTGGTGACGGCGCAGACCGTGGCGTTGCAGGCGCAGCGCAGCCTGCAGGCGCTGCAGACCCGGCGATTGCAGGCGAGTGTGGGGTTGGTGGTGGCGTTGGGTGGGGGGTGGAAAGCTGGAGCCTGACCCTAGATGCGGGGCTATAGAAAGCTCGATCCTTCTGTGTACATATCCGTTGCTGCGGTAACGGCGACTTAGGGTTCCGCCCTTACGGCGGGTCACTTTGGAAAGTCCGGAAGCCGGCCCAGCCCAAAGTAACCAAAGGGCCCTGCCCCTGGCGTCCGGTCCTCGCTAAGGCTCGGATTCCCTCGCTCCGGTCCTGCTCCGTGGGCCGCCGCCACAGGCCATCCATGGCCTGGGGCGGCTAACTCGGCATCCCTGCCGAGTTGCCCACTGCGCAGAACCTCCACTCGGCCTCCCGATGGGGCAAACAATCAAAAGCAACGCGAGGCGGCCTACCGGCCGGCCTGTGTTTGAAAGCACGCGTTCTGTAGCCGTAGCCATGTAGCCGCTGCCGTAGGCTGCGATCGGCTGCGCAGCAGACGCAAATCCTGCCTCCCGGCTTTACCTGTCACACCGCGTCATCAGGTTTGGCGGGCGCTTCGCGCCCGATCGCAGCCTGCGGCAGCGGCTACAGGGAGCGCACTCCCCCCAGGCCGGCCGGCAGGCCGCCGTCTTGCTCTTGCTTTGGCTTTTGATCTGAACGCCCCGTTAACCACGATGGCCGAACGCAGGCATTGAGCCGTGGGTAACCCGGCAGGGATGCCGGGTTAGCCGCCCCAGGCCATGGATGGCCTGTGACGGCGGCCCACGGATCAATGCCTTCGTTCGGGCATGCCGAGCCTAGGCGAGGCACCGAGTGGTGGGGCAAGCCCTTTTGGTTACTTTTGGGGCGTTTGCCAAAAGTGACCCGCCGTAAGGGCGGAACCCTAAGTGGCCGTGACCGCAGAAACGGATATGTACCCCGTCCAACATCACCAGCGAAACCACTACCGCTATCGCGGGCAAGCCTCGCTCCTACAGAAACCGACCTGCAGCGAGAGCAAAGCCACCTGCAACCAGCGCCTCAGATATGGCAACTACTCAACCCATTCTTCTCCAAATACCGCTGGTGCGCTTCATCCGCCAACTCAAACCGCCCCAGCGGCACAACCACCGTGGCCACAGGTTTGTTGAGACGGCCGGAGTCTTGCAGGGCCGCCTTGGCCTGCCGTGCCTGTTCGGCCTGTAGGGCGTCGGTGTGGAAGATCGCCGAACGATATTTCCCCCCTCCATGCTCCCCCTGCCGATCCACCGAAGTCGGATCATGCAGCCCCCAGAAGTGCTCGATCAGGCTCGAATAAGCCAACACCCGAGGATCGAAATCCACCTGCACCACCTCGATCCGCAACGACTCATCACCCGCCTCCACCGCGTAGCCCACCCGCGTATCTACCACCCCCGGCAGCACCCGGAACGCGGCTTCCGCGCCCCAGAAGCAGCCCGCGCCGAAGGTCGCCTGCTTGATCCCGCTCATGTTCCGACGCTCCTCGCTCACTGCACCGCTCCAACTTTCTCGCCGCTGGCGCCCAGCCACTGATCGACGATCGCCGGGTTGGCCTGGACCCAGGCCTTGGCCGCTTGCGCCGCCGGTTGTTGTTCCTTCTCGATCCTGAGGATCAGGTCGTTCAGCACCTGGGGGTCGATGCTGAAGTTTTCCAGGAAGGCGGCGATCCGTGGCGCGCGTTTCTGTAGCGAAGTGGAGGCCAGGACATAGACCCGGGCGTCCGGGTAGGCGCAGGTGATCTTGCTCTTGTTCAGCCAGTCGGCGTCCACCGTCGGGCTGACGAATTTCCAGCAACCGTCGGCCTTGTACAGCGGGTCGCCCTTCTTGTTGTCCTGGGCGTAGCCGTCGAACGCCGGCTCGTCCAGGCGGCGCAGGTCGAAGGCGGAGAAGATCCAGTCCGGGGTGTAGGCGTAGAACACCACGCCGCGCTGGGCCTTGTAGGCCGCGGCGAGCTTGGCGTAGGTCACCGAGGCTTCGGTGGACACCGATTCGAATTTATCGGCAAAGCCGAAATCCTTGGCCTTGATCTGGCCGATATAGGTCGACTCCCAGCCCGCCGGGCCCACCAGCAATTGCGCCTTGCCGCCGCCCAGGGGTTCGAAGAGTTTCGCCACCTCGGGTTTCTGCAGGTCGTAGACCGACCTCACGCTGTATTTGTCTTGCAGGTAACCAGGGATATAGAAGCCCTGGACGCCGAGGTAGGGTTGCTTGTTCGGCACCAGGGAGCGGGTGCCGCCGGTGACGTACTTGGCCCAGGCGGCGGATTGATTAGGCAGCCAGATATCGGTCAGCACATCCACCGAACCGTCGCCCTTGGCCGCGGCGGCGAACAGCACCGGTATGTCACCGGCCAGATAAGACACGTCGCCGTCGAGGCGGCTTTTGATCACCTCGCCGAGGATGTTCTGGATGGCGATGGCGCCGGTCCAGTTCTGTTCGCCGATGACGATCTTGTCCTTGGCCAGCACCGGCAGGGACAACCCCAACAGCAGCGCGGCGGCGCCCAGGGTACGGGAAAACGACTTGTTCAAGACACACCTCATGACTGATGGAAAGCGCGATCCCGCTGGCGCAGGGTCGCTTGAATGATGCGGTCGGGAATCAGCGCGCAGAACACGATCGCCGCGCCGGCCAACATGCCCTCGCCGCCCTTGATATTGCGCAGCGCGGTCATCACGTCGTAGCCCAGGCCGCCGGCGCCGATCAGCGCCGCGACCACCACCATCGACAGGCTCATCACCAGGGTCTGGTTGATCCCCAGCAGCAGCGAGCCGGCGGCCAGGGGCAGCTCGACCTTGGTCAGGATCTGCCACGGCGTGGCGCCATGGGCCAGGGCCGCTTCGACGGCGGTCCTGGGCACTTCCTGGATCCCCAGGGCGGTGAGGCGGATCATCGGCGCCAGGGCGAAGATCAGCGTGGCGATCACCGCCGGGGTCTTGCCCACCGAGAAAAACGCCACCGCCGGGATCAGGTACACGAAGGTCGGCAGGGTCTGCATCACGTCCAGCAAAGGCGTGATCAGGCGCCGCGCCAGGGCGCGCTTGGCCAGGAGGATGCCGGCGGGCACGCCGATCAGCAGCGACAGCAGCACCGAGGAACCCACCAGGGCCAGGGTGGCGATGGTCCGCTCCCAGAAACCGAACAGGCCGATATAGAGCAAGGCCGCCGCGCTGATCAGGGCCAGGGCCGCGCCGGCCGAGCGCCAGGCCAGCAGCACCAGGGCCAGCGCCGGCACTGGCCAGGGCAGCCAGCCCAGCAGGCTTTCGATGCTTTCGATCACCGTGCGCACGGCGACTATCACGCCGACGAAGGTGCTTTCGAAGGTGACCTGGGACCAACCGATCAATTGATCGATGGCGGCCGCGGTGCTCAGCAGCGCCTGGCGGTCGGCAGGAAATTGCAGCCAGGGGCCGCTGGCATCCACGGCCACCACCCGCCACAGCACCAGGCCCTGGCACAGCAGCAACACCAGCCACGGCAAGCGCCAGTCGGAACGGCCCTGGCGGCTCGGACGGCGGGCCAGGGTCACGCTGAGCAGACGGCTGAGCAGCAGGCCGAGAATCGCTAACCCGGCCCAACCCAGACTGGCGCTGGCCAACCATTGGCCCAAGGCACTGGCCGCCGCCAGTTCCAGGGCGAAGCCCAGCCAATACAAGGCGCCATGCCCGCTGGCGGCCAAGGCCGCCGGCCCCAGCAAGAGCGCCTGCCAGAAGGAAAACCCCGGGGCCACGGGCGCCGGAGCGGCCGCTGTTTTAGCCGAAGCCACGGGCGCTGCGGCAAGGGTGTCGCTGCGCGCGCCGTGCTCCTGGAAGAAGTCCGCCACCTCGGCGTCCGCCGGGTGCTCCAGCAACTCGCCGGGGCTGCCCAGCTGGATCAGGTGGCCCTGGCGCAGCACCGCGATGCGGTCGGCCAGGCGCAGGGCCTCGGCCGGGTCATGGGTCACCAGCAAGGTGGTGATGCCGCGCTCGCGCACCAGGCGCAGGAAGTGGCTTTGCAGGTCTCGGCGGATGGTCGGGTCGAGGGCGCTGAAGGGTTCGTCCATCAACAAGATGTCCGGCTCGCTGACCAGGGCCCGGGCCAGGCCGACCCGCTGCTGCATGCCGCCGGACAGTTCATGGGGATAGTGCTCGCCCCAGCCCTCCAGGCCCATGGCCCGCAGCTGCACATCGGCGGCGGCCTGGCGCAGCGCCTCGGGTTCTCCGCGCAGTTCCAGGGGCAAGGCGACGTTGTCGCGCACGCTGCGATGGGGCAGCAGGCCGAAGTGCTGGAAGACCATGCCGATGCGCCGCGAACGCAGGGTGCGCAGGTCCTTGGCCGAAAGCTGGCTGATCGCCGCGCCGTCGATCAACACCTCGCCACCGCTGGGTTCGATCAGCCGGTTGATGTGCCGCAGCAAGGTGGATTTGCCACTGCCGGAGGTGCCCATCAGGCACAGCACTTCGCCACGGCGCACGCTGAGGCTGACTTGCTCCACCGCCGGCGGCACGGACGAGCCGCGGCCGTAGTGCTTGGTCAGGTTGCGCAGCTCCAGCACCACCTCGGCGTTGGCCGGTTGCGGGGCGGACGAGGCTGGGACGGCAAAGGCCGCTTGGGGGTGAACGGCGGACACGGGAACTCCTGACGCCGGGCGCGGGGGTGACGCCAACGGCGGTGATGAACAAGAAATATGAATGGGGCCAGCCAGCCGGCTACCCCAGGGAAATGGGCTCGCCGAAGAAGGTGAGCCAAGGCTCAGTTACAGATGCGTGGGGCTCCACAGTTGCACCGCGCGGGCATCCACCGGCTTGGGCAACAGTTTTTCCTGGTAGAAGGCATCGGCGATTTTCTGCTGTTCGCCCAGGGCGTCCGGCTGCACCGCTTCCACCTTGTAGGTGCGGCGACTGTTGGCCAGCTCCACCGTGCTCACGTCCAGGTTGCCCCACAGCGGGCCCAGCAGTTTTGCCGCCTCCGTCGGGTGCGCCTTGACCCAGGTGCCGGTCTTCTGCAACTCGGCGAACACCTGCTTTAGCACCTCGGGGTGAGCCTTGGCGTAATCGTTGGAGGCCAGGTAATAACGCCGGTAGCTGGCCAGGCCCTGGCCGTCGTGCAGCACCCGCGCGCCCTGCTGGCGTTCGGCGCTGGCGACGAAGGGTTCCCAGGTGACCCAGGCATCGACCTTGGCGGTCTCCAGGGCGGCGCGGCCATCGGCCGGGGTCAGGTACACCGGCTGGATATCGGCGAAACTCAGGCCAGCCTCGCGCAGCGCGGCAATCAGCAGGTAATGGCTGCCGGCGGCCTTGGTCACGGCGACGCGCTTGCCCTTGAGGTCGGCCAGGGATTTGAGGGTGGAGTCTTTGGGAATGACGATGGACTGGGCGGCGGGCGACGGGGTTTCCGTGGCGAAATAGGTCAGCTTGGCCCCGGCGGCCTGGGCAAAGACCGGCACGGTGTCGGCGACATCGGCGCCGATGTCGACGTTGCCCACGTTCAGCGATTCCGCCAGGGGCAGGCCGCTGGTGAATTCATGCCAGGAGATCTTCACGCCCTGCCCCGCCAGTTGTTTTTCCAGGGTGCCCTGGGCCTTGAGTACCGCCAGCAGGGTCGAGGATTTCTGGTAGCCGATACGCAGGTCGGTATCGGCATGGGCATCGAGGGCCATGCCCAGCGCCAGACCGGCCAGGGCGGTGATCGACAAGCTACGACGCAAAGCAAAGGGCAGGCGCATGGGGGCGGACCTTCTGGAAGACAGGAAAGTCGCTAAAAGCTAATCGATCTAAGAATTAAGATATAAATACTTTTTAGGAATTAGCTTAGGTTCGGGTGGACGATCCCAAGCTGCATGCGATGGCCGATCACCCCATCGCCCTGTAGCCGCTGCCGAGCCTGCGAGGCTGCGATAAGACCGAAGGCCTTCAGCGGTCTTGAGATCCCCGCGCGCCCTGCGGGGTCGATCGCAGCCTCGCAGGCTCGGCAGCGGCTACAGGTGCATGTCCTCAGGCCATCCGCTGCCCCTTGGCGACCGCCTGGGACGCCGCCAGCATTGCCCGCAGCAACACCGCGCAGCCGGCGGCGAGGTCGTCGGGGTCGGCGTTTTCGATTTCGTTGTGGCTGATGCCGCCCTCGCAGGGCACGAAGATCATCCCCGCCGGCCCCAGCTCGGCGACGAAGATCGCGTCGTGCCCGGCGCCGCTGACGATGTCCATATGGCTCAGCCCCAACCCCTGCGCCGCCTCGCGCACCGCGTCGACGCAGATCCTGTCGAAATACAGCGGCGGAAAGTCCGCGGTCGGTTGCATCTCGAAGGTCAGGCCATGTTCTTCGCAGGTGCTGTCGATCACCTGGCGCACCTCGGCGATCATCGAATCCAGGCGCGCCGGTTCCAGATGCCGGAAGTCCAGGGTCATGCGCACCTCCCCCGGGATCACGTTGCGCGAGCCGGGATAGGCCTGCAGGCAACCCACGGTGCCGCAGGCATGGGGCTGATGGCCGAGGGCGGCGCGGTTGACCGCGGCCACCACCGCCGCCGCGCCGACCAGGGCGTCCTTGCGCAGGTGCATCGGGGTCGGGCCGGCGTGGGCTTCGACGCCGCGCAGCTTCAGGTCGAACCATTTCTGGCCGAGGGCGCCAAGTACGACGCCGATGGTTTTCTTCTCGTCCTCGAGGATCGGCCCCTGCTCGATATGGGCTTCGAAGTAGGCCCCCACTGTGTGCCCGCTGACCTGGCGGCTGCCGGCATAGCCGATGGCGTTCAGCGCATCGCCGACGCTCACGCCCTCGGCATCGGTCTTGGCCAGGGTTTCTTCCAGGGTGAATTTCTCGGCGAACACCCCGGAGCCCATCATGCACGGCGGGAAGCGCGAGCCTTCTTCGTTGGTCCACACCACCACTTCCAGCGGCGCCTCGGTTTCCACCCCGAGGTCGTTGAGGGTGCGCAGCACTTCGAGCCCGGCCAGCACGCCGAAGCAGCCATCGAACTTGCCGCCGGTGGGCTGGGTGTCGATATGGCTGCCGGTCATCACCGGCGGCAGCTGCGGGTTACGCCCGGGGCGGCGGGCGAAGATATTGCCGATGCCATCCACCGTGACCGTGCACCCCGCTTGCTCGCACCATTGGACAAACAGGTCGCGGGCCTGGCGGTCGAGGTCGGTCAGGGCCAGGCGACAGACCCCGCCCTTGACCGTGGCTCCGAGTTTCGCCAGCTCCATGAGCGACTGCCACAAGCGGTCGCGGTTGATGTGCCGGTGGCTGGATTGCAGAACGTCGACGGCAGCGTTCATGGTGATCTCCTCAGGCTTTTCTGGTTGTCGTTGACGAGGGGTCCTTTGAGGGTGCGCTCGTCTGGAGTGATGCAGTGTTCTATAGATCCCATCGCGGGCAAGCCTCGCTACAGAAGCGAGGCTTTTACGCTTTACACCGGCGTCTTGGCGGTCGCGGTTCGCGGGTTGCCCATGCTGCACAGCCCGTAATAGAGCAAGCCGCCCAGCGCCGATCCGGTGAACCAGCCGTAGCTGTAGAACCAGCTGAACGCATCGCTGCCCAGGGACAGCAGGGTCAGCGCCACGGGCACGCTAAAGGCGATAAAGCCGTACCAGTTCCACGCCGGGTAGACGTCATCGCGGTACAGCCCGGCCAGGTCCAGCTGCTGTTTGCGGATGATGAAATAGTCCACCACCATGATCCCGGCGATGGGCCCCAGCAGGCTGGAGTAACCCAGCAGCCAGTTGGAATACACGGTCTCCAGGCTGACGTCCGAGACCAGCAGGCCGAGTTTTTTCAGCAGTTCGTGGGCCATCAGCGCCAGGCCGACGAGCCCGGTCAGGATCACCGCCTTGGTACGGCCGATCAGCTTGGGCGCGATGTTCTGGAAGTCGTTGGTCGGCGAGACGATGTTCGCCGCGGTGTTGGTCGAGAGCGTGGCGATGATGATCAGCGCCATGGCCAGGGCCACCCAGCCGGGGCTCTGGATATGGCCGATCAGGCTCACCGGGTCGGAGACGGTGACGCCCACCAGTTTCACCGAGGCGGCGGTCATCACCACCCCCAGGGCGGCGAACAGGAACATGGTCAGCGGCAGGCCGAAAATCTGCCCGAGGATCTGGTCCTTCTGGCTCTTCGCATAGCGGCTGAAGTCCGGGATATTCAGCGACAGGGTGGCCCAGAAACCGACCATCGCCGTGAGCCCGGCGAAGAAGTAGCTGTAGACGCTCGCCCCTTCCGGACGCTTGGGCGGTTGCGCCAGCAGTTCGCTCGGCGACACATTGGGCAACGCCCACACCAGCAGCCCCGCGCCCACCAATACCAGCAAGGGCGCGGACAGGGTTTCCAGCCACTTGATCGACTCGGCGCCGCGCAGCACCACCCACAGGTTGAGGGTCCAGAAAATCATGAAGCCGATCACTTCGCCGGTGCCGCCCAGGGCCTTCCAGCCCTCGAAGATCGAGCCGAGGAACAGGTGGATCGCCAGGCCGCCGAACATCGTCTGGATGCCGAACCAGCCGCAGGCCACCAGGGCGCGGATCAGGCACGGCACGTTGGAGCCGATGACGCCGAAGGAGGCACGCAGCAGCACCGGGAACGGAATGCCGTACTTGGTGCCGGCGAAGGCGTTGAGGGTCAGGGGGATCAGTACCACGATATTGGCCAGCAGGATCGCCAGCAGCGCTTCGCCCACTGTCAGGCCGAAATAGGCGGTGAGCACGCCGCCCAGGGTGTAGGTCGGCACGCAGATCGACATGCCGACCCACAGCGCGGTGATGTGCCATTTGTTCCAGGTGCGCTCATGGACCTTGGTCGGCGCGATATCGTGGTTGTAACGGGGGCTGTCGAGCACGTCGCTGCCGGCGTCCAGCTCGTACAGGCCGGCACGCTCGGTCACTTGAGATCTGTTCTGTTGCATGGCCGCTCCACTTTTTTCTGATTATTTTTGCTCATCAGGCGGGCCGGCAGACGTGCTGCCAGCCCGGCGATGGCCGGAGAACTGACGACTTTTACCGACCGGCCATCCTGTCGACGGCGGCACTCAATAAGCGTGCCGGCTTGTCCATCGACGGTGCTCCACAGTCGATAAAATCCATGTAAACAACTGATGTTTCTTCAGTTTTATTCTGAACAACTTCCTGCCCTGGATAAGGTGCCGGTTCACTCAGGCCGAATGCCGGGCAAGTTGTCCATCGGGTCAGGGCTCAATCTGGTGCACGCAAACTTTTTTCAAACTTTCGTATGGGCCACAGGCCTCCTTCAAGCGGCTGATTTCACATAGGAAATCTTGCTCATATTTCGATCCTGTCAAGTGCGTCAAAATGGTGAAAGGCTGCACCATTTTGCGGATTTAAGAATTAAAACCTTATATTTCAATAACTTAATATCGACATATGCTTATAAAAAATAATCTTGCCGATTGATTGAACACCAGCTAGTTTTTATTCCTGACACAGCTGACAGGAATAAAAATTCCGCAGCCTGCTTATTACAAAAACACTAGAACCGGCATAAGCCGGTCATGCCTGCGAGGAACTCGGAATGTCTCTGTTGATCCGTGGCGCCACCGCTATTACCCATGATGAAAGTTATAAGGCCGATGTGTTGTGCGCCGACGGCGTGATCAAGGCCATCGGCCAGAATCTGGACAGTCCTGCAGGCTGCGAAGTGCTCGATGGCAGTGGCCAATACCTGATGCCCGGTGGCATCGATCCTCATACCCATATGCAACTGCCCTTCATGGGCACCGTGGCCAGCGAAGACTTCTTCAGCGGTACCGCGGCGGGCCTGGCGGGCGGCACCACCTCGATCATCGACTTCGTGATTCCCAACCCGCAGCAGTCCCTGCTGGAGGCCTTTCACCAATGGCGCGGCTGGGCCGAGAAGTCGGCATCGGACTACGGCTTCCACGTCGCCATCACCTGGTGGAGCGAGCAGGTGCGCGAGGAAATGGCCGAGCTGGTGAGCCGGCACGGGGTCAACAGCTTCAAGCATTTCATGGCCTACAAGAACGCGATCATGGCCGCCGACGACACCCTGGTGGCGAGCTTCGAGCGCTGCCTGGAACTCGGCGCCGTGCCGACCGTGCACGCGGAGAACGGCGAGCTGGTCTACCACCTGCAACGCAAGCTGCTGGCCCAGGGCATCACCGGGCCGGAAGCCCACCCGCTGTCGCGCCCTTCCCAGGTCGAAGGCGAAGCCGCCAGCCGGGCGATCCGCATTGCCGAAACCCTCGGCACGCCGCTGTACCTGGTGCACGTCTCGACCAAAGAGGCGCTGGACGAAATCACCTACGCCCGCGGCAAGGGCCAGCCGGTGTACGGCGAAGTGCTGGCCGGGCACCTGCTGCTGGACGACAGCGTGTACCGCCACCCGGACTGGCAAACCGCCGCCGGCTACGTGATGAGCCCGCCCTTCCGCCCTCGCGGGCATCAGGACGCGCTGTGGCACGGCCTGCAATCGGGCAACCTGCACACCACCGCCACCGACCACTGCTGCTTCTGCGCCGAGCAGAAAGCCGCCGGCCGTGATGATTTCAGCAAGATCCCCAACGGCACCGCCGGCATCGAAGACCGCATGGCCGTGCTCTGGGACGAAGGGGTGAACAGCGGGCGCCTGTCGATGCAGGACTTCGTCGCCCTGACCTCCACCAACGCGGCGAAGATCTTCAACCTCTACCCACGCAAGGGCGCGATCCGCGTCGGCGCCGATGCCGACCTGGTGCTCTGGGACCCGCAAGGCAGCCGCACCATTTCCGCCACAACCCACCACCAGCAGGTGGACTTCAACATCTTCGAAGGCAAGACCGTACGCGGCGTGCCCAGCCACACCATCAGCCAGGGCAAGCTGGTCTGGGCCGACGGCGACCTGCGCGCCGAACGCGGCGCGGGGCGTTATGTCGAGCGCCCGGCCTATCCGGCGGTGTTCGACCTGCTGAGCAAGCGCGCCGAGGCGCACAAGCCGACGGCCGTCAAACGCTGAGCCCGACGACCTGTGATCTCCGCGATCCCTGTAGCCGCTGTCGAGCACTAGCGAGTGCTGCGATCGGGCGCGAAGCGGCCGCAACCCGGATAACGCGCAAGACCTGACACACGGCGGATTCAGGTTTTGCGGCAACTACGTTGCCGTTCGCAGCCTCGCTGCGCTCGGCAGCGGCTACAGGACGCGTTGCAGCGAATCCAGCGGGGTGTCCGCCCCGTTCGTGAAAACAATGCCCGTCAGAGGCAATCGACAAAAAACCGTGAGGCCAGAACCGTGATCAAGACCCTGAACCACTTGCCCCATCCCCAGGAGGATGCGGCCACCCTCGCCGGCCATTTCAGCGACCTGGCGCCGCCGCTCAACGACCGCCAGGCGCACCTGGAAGCCTCGCGCTGCCTGTATTGCTACGACGCGCCGTGCGTCAACGCCTGCCCCAGCGAGATCGACATTCCCTCGTTCATTCGCCATATCCACACCGACAACGTCCAGGGCGCGGCGCAGAAGATTCTCTCGGCCAATATCCTCGGCGGCAGCTGCGCCCGGGTGTGCCCGACGGAGATCCTGTGCCAGCAGGCCTGCGTGCGCAACAACGCCCAGGAATGCGCGCCAGTGCTGATCGGCCTGTTGCAGCGTTATGCAGTGGACAACGCACACTTCAGCCAGCACCCGTTCCAGCGCGCCGCCGCCACCGGCAAGCGCATCGCCGTGGTCGGCGCCGGGCCGGCGGGCCTGTCCTGTGCCCACCGCTGCGCCATGCACGGCCATGAGGTGGTGATTTTCGAGGCCCGGGAGAAAGCCGGCGGCCTCAACGAATACGGGATCGCCAAATACAAGCTGGTGGACGACTTCGCGCAGAAGGAGCTGGATTTCCTGCTGCAGATCGGCGGCATCGAGATCCGCCACGGGCAGAAACTCGGCGACAACCTGAGCCTCACCGACCTGCACCAGCAGTTCGACGCGGTGTTCCTCGGCCTGGGCCTGGCCGCCAGCAAACAGCTGGGCCTGCCCCATGAGGACGCCCCCGGCCTGCTGGCCGCCACCGAGTACATCCGTGAGCTGCGCCAGGCCGAAGACCTTACCCAACTGCCCCTGGCCGACCACTGCATCGTCCTCGGAGCCGGCAACACGGCGATCGACATGGCGGTGCAGATGGCCCGCCTCGGCGCCCGCGATGTCAACCTGGTGTACCGCCGCGGCGTCGAGGACATGGGCGCCACTCGACATGAACAGGACATCGCCAAGGCCAATCAGGTGCGCCTGCTGACCTGGGCCGCGCCCGAGCAAGTACTGCTGGACGCCCAGGGCCGGGTGCGCGGCATGCGCTTCGCCCGCACCCGCCTGGTGGAGGGCCGCCTGCAAACCACCGGGGAAACCTTCGAACTGGCCGCCGACGCGATCTTCAAGGCCATCGGCCAGGCGTTCGACGGCGCCGCCCTGGGCGACCCGCTGGCCCGCGAACTCAAGCGCGCCGGCGAGCGCATCGAGGTCGACGAGCAACTGCGCACCAGCATCCCCGGGGTGTATGCCGGCGGCGACTGCGTCAACCTCGGCCAGGACCTCACCGTCCAGGCGGTGCAACACGGCAAGCGGGCCGCCGAAGCCATGCATGCCCAACTCATGCTCAACGTGGAGGCTGCGTAAATGGCCGATCTCTCGATTGTGTTCGCCGGTATCAAGGCCCCCAACCCATTCTGGCTGGCCTCCGCGCCGCCGACCGACAAGGCCTACAACGTGGTCCGCGCCTTCGAGGCCGGCTGGGGCGGCGTGGTCTGGAAAACCCTGGGCGAGGACCCGGCGGCGGTCAACGTGTCGTCACGCTACTCGGCGCACTTCGGCGCCAACCGCGAAGTGCTGGGCATCAACAATATCGAACTGATCACCGACCGCTCCCTGGAGATCAACCTCAGGGAAATCACCCAGGTCAAGAAGGACTGGCCGGACCGCGCGCTGATCGTGTCGCTGATGGTGCCCTGCGTCGAGGAGTCGTGGAAAAACATCCTGCCGCTGGTGGAAGCCACCGGCGCCGACGGCATCGAGCTGAACTTCGGCTGCCCCCACGGCATGCCGGAACGCGGCATGGGCGCGGCGGTCGGCCAGGTGCCGGAGTACGTGGAACAGGTGACCCGCTGGTGCAAGACCTGGTGCTCGCTGCCGGTGATCGTCAAGCTGACGCCGAACATCACCGACATCCGCATGGCCGCCCGCGCGGCCCATCGCGGCGGCGCCGACGCGGTGTCGCTGATCAATACCATCAACTCGATCACCAGCGTCGACCTGGAACGCATGGTCGCCAATCCCATGGTCGGCAGCCAGAGCACCCACGGCGGCTACTGCGGCTCGGCGGTCAAGCCGATTGCCCTGAACATGGTCGCCGAGATCGCCCGCGACCCGCAGACCCAGGGCCTGCCGATCTGCGGTATCGGCGGCATCGGCACCTGGCGCGACGCCGCGGAATTCGTCGCCCTGGGCTGCGGCGCGGTGCAGGTGTGCACGGCGGCGATGCTCCATGGTTTCCGCATTGTCGAGGAGATGAAGGACGGCCTGTCGCGGTGGATGGACAGCCAGGGCTACAGCAACCTGCAGCAGTTTTCCGGCAAGGCCGTGGGCAACACCACCGACTGGAAGTACCTGGATATCAATTACCAGGTGATCGCCAGGATCGACCAGGACGCCTGCATCGGTTGCGGCCGCTGCCATATCGCCTGCGAAGACACCTCGCACCAGGCCATCGCCAGCCTCAGGCAGGCCGACGGTACGCATAAATATGAGGTGATCGACGCCGAATGCGTGGGCTGCAACCTGTGCCAGATCACCTGCCCGGTGCAGGACTGCATCGAGATGGTGCCCCAGGACACCGGCAAGCCGTTCCTCGACTGGCAGCATGATCCGCGCAATCCGTATCGCGAGGCGGTTTAACCGCACCGACGTCATCGCGGGCAAGCCTCGCTCCTACAGAAGAAGACCGCATGCTTCTGTAGGAGCGAGGCTTGCCCGCGATAGCAATCTCAGGGACGCCTAAGGCTCAAGCCCAATCCCGCGCAAAATCACGCTGGTCACCGTCTGCACCGCCTTTTCGAACTGCATGTCCGACAGCGGCTGGTGTTCGTTGATGATCATGATCTGGTGGTCGAAGTCGGCGTAGTGCTGGGTCGAGGCCCAGATCATGTACAGCAGGCTCGACGGTTCCACCGGCAGGATGCGTTGGTCTTCGACCCACTGGCGGATCTTCGCTTCCTTCATCTTCGCCCAGTCGTACAGGCTGGCGTCCAGCGCCTCGCCCAGGGTCGGCGCGCCGTGGATGATTTCGTTGGCCCAGACTTTCGAGCCATAGGGCCGGCTGCGGGAATGGTTCATCTTGGCGCGGATGTAGCTGCTGAGCACCACCCGCGGGTCGTCGAACATCTCGAAGCACAGGGCGTCCTGTTTCCACAGTTCAAGCAGCTCCAGCAGCACCGCGCTGTACAGCTCGCTCTTGGTGCTGAAGTAGTAATGCAGGTTGGAGCGCGGCAACTGCACCTCGGCGGCGATATCGGCCATGGCGGTGCCGCTGAAGCCTTTTTCGGCGAATACCTTTTCCGCCGCCAGGAGGATCTTCTCGACGTTGCTGCGACGGATCTCGATCTTGTGATTGCCCATATGGGCTCCCTGAAAACAGTCTGCTGCAAGACTACCATTGGCCTTCGTACAAAAACGAAACTTCCTGAACCTGGCTTTGCGCGGCAAAAACGATTGGTTAGGATCCTTCCCGCCTTCTTCCCAGGCACCTGAAGTGTTCCGTCCAGGCGTTGATTCGCGACACGGACATGCAGGCAGGACTTTCGCCGCCGAACCCTGAGGGTTTCGGCCATCCTGCAACGCCGCCATGGATCATGCTCATGCACATTCGAAAACGCTGGCCCGCGGACGATCCGCAGCTCGCCGCCCTGTGGGACCGCTCGGTGCGGGCCACCCACGACTTCATTAGCGAAGACGATATCCAACTGCTCTACCCCCTGGTGCGCGACACCTACCTGCCGGCCCTCGAGGTCTGGCTGCTGGAGGACGACGACGGCACCCCGGTCGGTTTTATCGCCAGCGCCGGCGAAAAGGTGGAAATGCTGTTTATCGAACCGGCCCGCCGTGGCCAGGGCGTTGGCCGGCAACTGCTGGACCACGTGCGCAGCCGCCATCCTCGGCTCAGTGTCGACGTCAACGAACAGAACCCCCAGGCCCATGGTTTTTATCGGCACTACGGTTTCGAAGATGTCGGCCGCTCGGAAACCGATGGCCAGGGCCGGCCGTTCCCGATCATCCATATGCGCCTGCAAACCCCTTGAACAGCGCGCCGATGTTTCATCCAGCGACCCTGCCGCAGTCCTTATACTCATCGGCGCAGCGACGACCCGACACTCATTGAACAGGTATTTCACATGCTGAAAAAACTGCTGACCGCCAGCGCCCTGCTGGCCTCTCTCGTCGCCGCCTCCTCGGCCTTCGCCCATGCCCACCTGCAAAGCCAAACCCCGGCCGCCGACAGCACGGTGAGCGCGCCGAGCGAACTGCGCCTGGTGTTCTCCGAAGGGGTCGAGGCGGCCTTCACCCAAGTCAGCCTGAGCAAGGATGGCGCGGCGGTCGCCGTCAAGGCCCTGGCCACCGAAGGCGCAGACAAGAAGACCCTGATCGTGACCCCGGCGGCGGCGCTGGCGGCGGGCGCCTACAAGGTCGAGTGGCACGCGGTGTCGGTCGATACCCACAAGAGCGAAGGCAGCTACAGCTTCAAGGTCGGCCAGTAACCAATGTCGACCCTGTTGGTGCTCTGCCGCTTCGTACATTTCGCGGCAGTCCTTTTGCTGTTCGGGGCCTGGGTGTTCAGGCCCCTGCTGTTGGGGAGCGAGCCCTGTGCCGCACTGGATCGCAACCTGACCCGACTCGGCCGCTGGCTGGCCGGGATCGCCCTGGCCACGGGCGTCTGCTGGTTGCTGCTGATCACCGCCAGCATGGCCGGCAGCGGCGCCGCGGCCCTGGACCCGGCCGCCCTGCGACGGGTGCTGGGCAAGACCTTTTTCGGCCAGGTGTGGAGCTGGCACCTGCTGCTCAATGCCGCGCTGGTGGTTTTGCTGCTGACCCGCCTGGGTGAGCGGCTGGCGCTACGGCTGATCCTCGCCGCCCTGCTGCTGGCCACCCTCGCCCCGGTGGGCCACAGCGCCATGCTCGACGGTCTCGGCGGCCAGCTGCTGATCCTCAACCAGATCGTCCACCTGGGCTGCGTCAGCCTGTGGCTCGGCGGTTTGCTGGTGTTGCTGATGATCCTGCGGCAGCCGGATGGCCAACCGCTGGGCCAGTTGTTGCGGCGTTTCAGCGGGGTCGGTTATGGGCTGGTGGCCGGGCTGAGCCTCAGCGGCCTGATCAATGTGCGGGTCCTGACCGGGCAGTTGTGGCCGACACCCTTGCTGTCCGGCTTTGCCCTGATCCTGCTGATCAAGGTGCTGCTGGTGTGCGGCATGTTCGCCCTGGCCCTGTTCAACCGCCTGCGGATCGAGGATTGCCAGCAGCGCCTGGGCACCCTGCGCCGTAGCGTGCTGCTGGAGTGGCTGCTGGGGATCGCCGCGGTGGCGGCCGTGTCCCTGCTCGGCACCCTGCCGCCCCTCACCGCCTGAACCCTGCCATCTCTCACCGCCCCCTGTAGCCGCCGCCGAGCCCTGGCGAGGCTGCGATCGGGGCACAGTCCCGTAGACCTGGCGGCGTGGTGTAACTGACTCTGCGCGGTGCCTGGTTTGGCGTCTGCTGCGTCGGAGTGCCTCCCAAGCCGATCGCAGCCTCGCTGGGACTCGGCAGCGGCTACAGAAGCGTCGGGTCATTCGACCCGGGTATCCCCTTCCGCTGCCGTATCGATACTCACCACCACCGACATCCCCGGGCGCAGGCGTTCGCTTTCTGCCTGGTCGGGGTCGACGGTGATACGCACCGGTATCCGCTGGGCGATCTTGACGAAGTTGCCGGTGGCGTTGTCGGCCTGCAACAAGGCGAACTCCGAGCCGGTGGCCGGCGAGATGCGCTGCACATGGCCGTGGAATTTGCGGTGGCCAAGCGCATCGACGGTGAAGCTTGCGGGCTGGCCGACGCGGATGTTGTCCATCTGGGTTTCCTTCATGTTGGCGATCACCCACAGCTGGTTCGGCACCAGCGCCATCAGCTGCGCACCGGAGTTGACGTAGGCCCCCAGGCGCACGCCGATCTGCCCCAGCTGGCCATCGCGCGGCGCGGTGACCCGGGTGTTGGACAGGTCGATCCGCGCCAGTTGCACCGCCGCCTCGGCATTGGCCACCGCGGCCTCCAGCGAACCACGATTGACGATCACCGTCTGCAGGTCCTGGCGGGCGATGTCCAGCTGCGCCTGGGCCTGGGCCACCGCGGCGAGGGTCTGGGCGTTGGCGGCGCGGGTCACGTCCAGGTCACGCTGGGACACCGAACCGTCGGCGATCAGTTCCTGGTTGCGGCGCAGGTCGGCGGCGCTCTTGCGCGCCTGGGCCTGGCTGTCGGCCAGCGCCGCCTGGCGCAGCTTGATGGTGGCTTCGGCGCTGTTGCGTTGCTGCACCACATTGGCCAGGGCCGCCTTCTGCGACGCCAGCTGGGCCAGGGACTGCTCCAGGCGCTGCTTGTAGATGCGGTCGTCGAGGCGCACCAGCAGGTCGCCGGCCTTGACGAACTGGAAGTCCTGCACCGGCACCTCGAACACATAACCGCTGAGCTGCGGCCCGATGATCGTCACCTGGCCCCGCACCAGGGCGTTCTCGGTACTTTCGATGGCGCTGCTGAACGGCGGCAGCTGCCAGGCATAGAGCACGACCAGCACGCCGCTGATGGCGATCGCGGCGAACCCCAGGGACGAAATGATCCGCACCCGCAGCGAACGCGGCTCGGTGATCGGCATCGAGGGCGGCGCGCTGCCTTCCGGCGTCGAGGCAATGGCGTTGGTGGTGGTGATGGTCGGTTCGGTCATGAAGAAATGGCACCGCTGGGTTGGACGGGAGTCGTGGCTGGGGTTGAAGTGGCGGGCGCGACCGCCTTGGTCGTGCTCATCAGCCACAGGCTGCGAATGAAGATCCAGATCATGGTCAGCACGGCGATCACCGCGATCAGCATGAACACATCGTTGTAGGCCAGCACGTTGGCTTCGCGGGTGGCGGCGCTGGCCAGGCTGCGGATGCCTTGCAGCTCGCGCGCCTGCGGGTCGGCGATCTTCCTGCCGACGGCCGCCCCGCCGCTCTGCACCCGGCCCAGCACCCGCGGGTCCATCATCACCAGTTGCTCGACGATATGGCTGGAGTGGTATTTCTCGCGGACGATCTGGAAGGTCCCCAGCAGCGCCGAACCGATCAGCCCACCGAGGTTCTGGCAGATGCCGAACAGCACCGAGAAGCTCACCAGGTTGCGCGGGTTGGTCAGCACGTTGCGCGTGCCCAGGACCATGGTCGGGCCGAGAAAGAAGGTCCCGCCGAAGGCCAGCAGGAACTGGCTGACATACATGTTGGCCGGGCGCGTGAGGTTACTGGAGAAGCTGTCCATCACCGAGCCCACGGCCATCAGCGCCAGGGAGATGACCAGCGGCATGAACAGGTGCGCCGGGTTGATGGTCAGGGCGCTGGTGGCCAGACCCGCGATGCTGCCCAGCAGCATCACCCCATACAGCAGGCGCATCTGCTGGCTGCTCATGTTCAGCGCCTGGAGAAAGCCCACGGCGCCGGTGGACTGCTCGGACAGCACCATGCGGATCAGGATCACCGCCAGGGCCAGGCGGATCGCCGCCCCGCTGCCCAGCCAGCGGGTCATCAGCATCGGGTTGCTGCGGTTATGTTCGATGGCCAGCCCGGCGAGGATCAGCACGATGGAACCGGCACTGGCGTAGCCGATCCACGGCGCTTCCAGCCACCAGTCGATGCGCCCCAGGGACAGCACCGCGCACAGCAGCGCGACGCCGCTGGCAAGGATGGCGAAGGTCAGGAAATCGAGTTTTTCGAAGGTGCGAAAACGGTCGCCGGGCGGCAGCTTGAGCAGGAACACGCAGCCCAGGGACGCCATCGCCAGCCCCAGCTCGAACAGGTACAAGCCGCGCCATTCGGCGATCTGCAGCAGGTCTTCGGAAAACAGCCGCGCCAGGGGCAAGGCCAGTTGCGAGGCCCCCAGCCCCAGCACCAGGGCTTTCATCCGCCACTTGGCCGGGAACGCCTGGACCATGTAGTACAGGCCCAGGGAACTCAGGGCCGCGCCGACCATGCCGTGGGCCGCGCGCACGGCGATGGCCGAGCTCAGGTCGTTGACGAACAGGTGGCCGAAGGTCACCAGCGCATAGAGCACCAGGAACACCTCGGTAAAGGCGCGCAGGCCGAACTGCTGGCGAAACTTCACCAGCAGCAGGTTCATCGAGACGTTGGTCATCACGTAGGCCGCCGGCAACCAGGCCATTTCCGCCGTGGTCGCGCCCAGCGCTCCTTGCAGATACGGCAGGTTGGCGACCACCAGGGAGTTGCCGAGGCCGCCGGTGATCGCCACCAGCAGACCGACCAGGGCATAGGCCAGGCGCTTGTGGGTGGGGTGCAGCGGCGTCGAGGGGGAACCGGGCAAGCTGGGCTTTTCGTGGGGTTGCCAGTTGCGCGGGGCGTAGCTATCCATTCAGTGACCTTGCCATTCGCTGACCTTGTTCCATGTCCGCCCGAATGGCGGACGATCCAGAGTTATTCCGGGTTGCCCGGCAGTGTGCCGGAAAACCTCGGGCTCCAGGCACACTGCCGGGCTCGATTGACGAACTTTATGCAAAGCTAATCACGGCGCAGAGGATTTTTTCAGCCCACTGCCGGCAGCCTGACGAAATACCCCTGGCGCTGATGCAAATCCGCCACAGGCCCTGCCTATCATTGCCGCTGCTCGCCCCCTAGAATCGGCCGTCACCTGTGCCTCCCGCGGAGCCCCGCAATGCCCCTGTCCTTTCAGAAGCTGCATGCCAATGGCGACGACTTCATGCTGGTCGATGCCCGTGGGCGCGACAACCCGATCACCGGCGAGCTGGCCAGGACCCTGGGCGACCGCTATCGCGGCGTGGGTTTCAATCAACTGGTGGTGCTCAGCCATTGCCCCGAGACAGCGGCGCAACTGACCTTCTGGAATGCCGATGGTTCCAGCCTGAGCACCTGCGGCAGCGCCACCCGCGGCGCGGCCGACCTGCTGATGCGCGAAAGCGGTGAGGACTCGGTGCGGGTGAAGACCGTCCGCGGCATCCAGCACTGCCTGCGCCTGGACGATCAGTCGGTGTCGGTGGAGATGGGTGTGCCGCAATTCGCCTGGCAGGAGATTCCTTTGGCGACGGCCCTCGACAGCCTGGCCCTGGCCCTGCCCGGCGAGCCGGCGGCGTGCAGCATGGGCAACCCGCACTGCACGTTTTTCGTCGAGGACCTGCACGCCATCGACGTGGCGACACTGGGCCCGCAGATCGAGGCGCATCCGCTGTTCCCGCAGAAGACCAATGTGCATTTCGTCCAGGTCATCGACCGCCAGACCCTTCGCCTGCGCATCTGGGAACGCAACGGCGCCATCCCCTTGGGCTCCGGCTCATGCTCCTGCGGCGCGGCGGTCAACGGCATACGCCGCGGCCTGCTGGACAGCCCGGTCCGGGTGTTGTGCGACGGCGGCCCGGTCACCGTCAGTTGGGACGGCCAGGGCAAGGTGCGGCTGGCCGGCAGCGTCACCCCGATATTCAGCGGCTGGCTGTGAGTCGAGGGCGCCGGTGCAGCCATGCGCCCCCTGGAGGCTGGACTAGAGCCAGCCCAGCCACTTCCACCAGGTCATGGCGAACACCAGCATCAACAGGTAGCCCACCAGGGTCACCAGCAGCCCGACCTTGGCGAACTGCCGGGCGGTGAAGGTCTCGGTACCCAGGCAGACCATGTTCTGCGGCGCGTTGATCGGCAGGATAAAACCGTAGCTGACGACAAACCCCAGGAGCATGGTCATCCCCAGCCGGCTGAACTCGCCCGGCAGGGTCTGCAACACAGCGATCAGGATCGGCAGCAAGGCCGAGGTCAGTGCCGTGGCGCTGGCAAATCCCAGGTGAATCAGGATCAGGAATGCCGCGAGAATCGCGAACACCGCCAGCGGCCCCACCTGGTCGAGGCCGGTGTGGGTCACCACCTGGACACCCAGCCATTGCCCGGCCTGGGTGCTGAGCAGCGCCGAACCGAGGCTGATACCAACGCCGAAGACGATCACCGTGCCCCAGGGAATCCGCGCCTGCACATCCTTCCAGGTCATGATGCCGATGCGTGGCAGCAGCAGGATCACCAGGCCGGCGTAGGTGGTGGTCGTGGTGTCGAACGGATGCAGCTTGCCTTCGGTGGACCAGGCCAGGAGCAGCAGCAAGGACACGGCCAGCAGGCGCTTCTGCGGACCGGTCATGGGCCCGATGTCCGCCAGGGATTGGGCCACCGCTTCCTTGCCGCCTGGGATGCTGTCGGTTTCCGGCGGCAGCAGTTTCAGCACCAGCCACAGCAGCACCAGGGACATGATCACCGCCCAGGGCGCCCCGGCGATCAGCCAGTCGAGCCAGGCCACCCGCTGGCCGAGCATCTTGTCCATGAAGCCTACGGTCAGCAGGTTCTGCGCAGCGGCGGTCTGGATGCCGACGTTCCAGATGCTGGTGCCCTGGGCGACCACGATCATCAGGCCGGCGGCGATGTTGGAGCGCTTGTCGACGCCGAACGCGGCAATCACCCCCATCATGATCGGCACCACACAGGCACTGCGCGCGGTGGCGCTAGGCACCAGCAGGCTCAGGAGGATGGTCACGGCGACGGCGCCGAGGAGAATGCGCCGGGTGCTGGTGCCGACCCGGGTCAGGGTCACCAGGGCGATACGGCGGTCCAGGCCGGTGTGGGTCATGGCGGCGGCGATGAACAAAGCGCCGGTGACCAGGGCCAGGGCCGGGTTGGAGAAACCGGTCAGGGCCAGGCCGATGGCCGCCGAGCTGCCGTAGAGCTGGGTCGGGTCCTGCAGGGTCGGCGCGGTGCCGACCAGGAAGGCGATCAGCGCGGTGATCATGATCGCGCTGGCCTCGTAGGACACCGCCTCGCTGATCCACACCACCACCGCGAACGCGAGGATCGCCAGCATCCGGTGCCCCACCACCGGCAGGTCGGCGGGCAGTGGCAGGAGCAGCACCCCGACCATCGCCAGCACGGCGATCAGCAAGCCAATCGGTAATACGGCCTTGGTCGCGGGCGCCGTTGTCAGAGGCTGGGTCATGGGCCTGTTCCTGTTCCATTGCAAAGGCCGCAAGGATGACCCGGAACCGCGAAAGCCGTGTTGATAAGGGTCAAGCCCGGGGGATCGGGACTTCAGGCCGCGCCAACCGCCAGCGAGCGAAGTCGCCGCATGAACCTCAGGAACCCAGGGTCAACCCATTGACCGGCAACGGCAGCGCGGTCTTGTAGCGCACCTGCTTGAGGGCGAAGCTGGAACGGATATTGGCCACGCCGGGCACCTTGGTCAGGAAGTCCATCATGAAGCGCTCCAGGGCCTGGATGGTCGGCACCAGCACGCGGATCAGGTAGTCCGGATCGCCGGCCATCAGGTAGCACTCCATGACTTCCGGGCGGTCGGCGATGGCCTCTTCGAAGTGCTGCAACGCTTCTTCCACCTGCTTCTCCAGGCTGACGTGAATGAACACATTGACGTGCAGCCCCAGCAGGTCGGCATCCAGCAGGGTCACCTGCTCGCGGATCAACCCCAACTCCTCCATGGCGCGCACGCGGTTGAAGCACGGGGTGGGCGAAAGGTTCACCGAACGGGCGAGGTCGGCGTTGGTGATGCGGGCGTTCTCCTGGAGGCTGTTGAGAATGCCGATGTCGGTACGGTCCAGTTTGCGCATGAGACAAATCAACCTGTTTTTTATGTTTATGCAGATTTTTTATCTGCAAATCATCTTTAGCGCAACGAAACAGAGATAAATATTCTCCGTGGCCCGGCCTATGATTGTTGTAGGACAAGATTTCTTTTACCCAAAGAATGACTGTCAGCTAAGCGCGCCCACTACAAGAAATTCACAAGATCGAGCGTAGACAAGCCATGACCCAAGCGTACGAACCGCTGCGCCTGCACGTGCCTGAACCCTCAGGCCGTCCCGGTTGCAAAACCGACTTCTCCTACCTGCGTCTGACCGACGCTGGCACGGTGCGCAAACCCCCAATCAATGTAGAACCCGCTGACACCGCCGACCTGGCCCGTGGCCTGATTCGCGTGCTCGACGACCAGGGCAATGCCCTGGGCGAATGGGCCGAAGAGGTGCCCGGCGAGGTCCTGTGCCAGGGCATGCGCGCCATGCTCAAGACGCGGATCTTCGACAACCGCATGGTGGTCGCCCAGCGCCAGAAGAAGATGTCGTTCTACATGCAGAGCCTCGGCGAGGAGGCCATCGGCAGCGCCCAGGCCCTGGCGTTGAACATCGACGACATGTGCTTCCCCACCTACCGCCAGCAAAGCATCCTGATGGCCCGCGACGTGCCGCTGGTGGACATGATCTGCCAGCTGTTGTCCAACGAGCGCGATCCGCTCAAGGGCCGCCAACTGCCGATCATGTACTCGGTGAAAGAAGCCGGTTTCTTCACCATCTCCGGCAACCTGGCCACCCAGTTCGTGCAGGGCGTGGGCTGGGGCATGGCCTCGGCGATCAAGGGCGATACCAAGATCGCCTCGGCCTGGATCGGCGACGGCGCCACCGCCGAGTCGGACTTCCACACCGCCCTGACCTTCGCCCACGTGTACCGCGCGCCGGTGATCCTCAACGTGGTCAACAACCAGTGGGCGATCTCCACCTTCCAGGCCATCGCCGGCGGTGAAGCCACCACCTTCGCCGGACGCGGCGTCGGTTGCGGTATCGCCTCGCTGCGGGTGGACGGCAACGACTTCATCGCGGTCTACGCCGCGTCCCGCTGGGCCGCCGAACGCGCCCGGCGCAACCTCGGCCCGACCCTGATCGAATGGGTCACCTACCGCGCCGGCCCGCACTCCACCTCCGACGATCCGTCCAAGTACCGTCCGGCCGACGACTGGAGCCACTTCCCCCTCGGCGACCCGATCGCCCGCCTCAAGCAGCACCTGATCAAGATCGGCCAGTGGTCCGAAGAGGAACACGCCGCGGTCAGCGCCGAACTGGAAGCCGAAGTCATCGCCGCGCAGAAACAGGCCGAGCAGTACGGCACCCTCGCCGGCGGGCAGATCCCCAGCGCCGCGACCATGTTCGAGGACGTGTACAAGGAAATGCCCGAGCACCTCAAGCGCCAACGCCAGCAACTGGGAATCTGACATGAACGACCACAACAACAATATCCAGTTGGACACCGCCATGACCACGACCACCATGACCATGATCCAGGCCCTGCGCTCGGCCATGGATGTGATGCTAGAGCGTGACGACAACGTGGTGGTGTTCGGCCAGGACGTCGGTTATTTCGGCGGTGTGTTCCGTTGCACCGAAGGCCTGCAGACCAAGTACGGCACCTCGCGGGTGTTCGACACCCCGATCTCGGAAAGCGGCATCGTCGGCGTCGCCGTCGGCATGGGTGCCTACGGCCTGCGCCCGGTGGCGGAAATCCAGTTCGCCGACTACGTCTACCCGGCCACGGACCAGATCATTTCCGAAGCGGCGCGCCTGCGTTATCGCTCCGCCGGCCAGTTCACCGCGCCGCTGACCCTGCGCATGCCCTGCGGCGGCGGCATCTACGGCGGCCAGACCCACAGCCAGAGCATCGAGGCGGTGTTCACCCAGGTCTGCGGCCTGCGCACCGTGATGCCGTCCAACCCCTACGACGCCAAGGGCCTGCTGATCGCCTCCATCGAAAACGATGACCCGGTGATCTTCCTCGAGCCCAAGCGCCTGTACAACGGCCCGTTCGACGGCCACCACGACCGCCCGGTAACCCCCTGGTCGAAACACCCGTCGGCCCAGGTGCCGGACGGCTACTACAAGGTGCCGCTCGATGTCGCCGCCATCGCCCGGCCAGGCAAGGACGTCACCGTGCTGACCTACGGCACCACGGTGTATGTCTCGCAAGCGGCCGCCGAGGAAACCGGGATCGACGCCGAGGTCATCGACCTGCGCAGCCTGTGGCCGCTGGACCTGGAGACCATCGTCAAGTCGGTGAAAAAGACCGGCCGCTGCGTGGTGGTCCACGAGGCCACCCGCACCTGCGGGTTCGGCGCCGAGCTGGTGTCGTTGGTGCAAGAACACTGCTTCCACCACCTGGAAGCGCCTATCGAGCGTGTGACCGGTTGGGACACCCCCTACCCGCACGCGCAGGAGTGGGCGTATTTCCCTGGCCCGTCCCGAGTGGGCGCGGCTTTGCAACGGGTCATGGAGGTCTGAATGGGCACGCACGTTATCAAGATGCCGGACATCGGCGAAGGCATCGCAGAAGTAGAACTGGCGCAGTGGCACGTCAAGGTCGGCGACCTGGTGGTCGAGGACCAGGTGCTGGCCGACGTCATGACCGACAAGGCCATGGTGGATATCCCCTCCCCGGTGCACGGCAAGGTCCTATCCCTGGGCGGCCAGCCCGGCGAAGTGATGGCGGTGGGCAGTGTGTTGATCAGCATCGAGGTCGAAGGCGCCGGCAACCTCAAGGCCTCCGATCAGCTGGTCAAGGAACCGGCGACTAAAGAAGCAGCACCCGCAGTAGCAGCGCCCAAGGTCGAAGCCGCGCCAGTGGTGCAAAGCAAACCCGTCGCCGCGTGCCGCCCCGCGCCACAGGCGCCGGTGGCCCGCGACGCCGACGAGCGCCCGCTGGCCTCCCCGGCCGTGCGCAAGCATGCGCTGGACCTGGGCATCCAGCTGCGCCTGGTGCAGGGCAGCGGCCCGGCCGGACGCATCCTCCACGAAGACCTGGACGCCTACCTGGCCCAGGGCAATCAGCGCGCCCATGGCGGCTCGGCGCCGTCCGGCTACGCCGAGCGTCACGACGAGGAGCAGATCCCGGTGATCGGCATGCGCCGCAAGATCGCCCAGCGCATGCAGGAAGCCACCCAGCGCGCCGCCCACTTCAGTTATGTCGAGGAAATCGACGTCACCGCCGTGGAAGAACTGCGCGCGCACCTCAATGAAAAACACGGCGCCACCCGCGGCAAGCTGACCCTGCTGCCGTTCCTGGTGCGGGCCCTGGTCGTGGCCCTGCGCGACTTCCCGCAGATCAACGCGCGTTACGACGACGAAGCCCAGGTCATCACCCGCCACGGCGCGGTGCATGTCGGGGTGGCCACGCAAAGCGACGTCGGCCTGATGGTGCCGGTGGTGCGCCACGCCGAAGCCCGCAGCCTGTGGGACAGCGCCGCGGAAATCGCGCGCCTGGCCACGGCCGCGCGCACGGGCAAGGCGGCCCGCGATGAACTGTCCGGCTCGACCATCACCCTGACCAGCCTCGGCGCCCTGGGCGGCATCGTCAGCACGCCGGTGCTGAACCTGCCGGAAGTGGCGATCGTCGGGGTGAACAAGATCGTCGAACGGCCGATGGTGATCAAAGGCCAGATCGTGGTCCGCAAGATGATGAACCTCTCCAGCTCCTTCGATCACCGGGTGGTCGACGGCATGGACGCGGCGCTCTTCATCCAGGCCATTCGCGGCCTGCTCGAACAACCCGCCAGTCTGTTTCTGGAGTAACCCATGCAACAAACCCTGAACACTACATTGCTGATCATCGGCGGTGGCCCTGGCGGTTATGTGGCGGCGATCCGTGCCGGCCAGCTGGGCATCTCGACCATCCTGGTGGAAGGCCAGGCGCTGGGCGGTACCTGCCTGAACATCGGCTGCATCCCGTCCAAGGCGCTGATCCATGTCGCCGAACAGTTCCAGCAGACCCGGCACCACAGCCAGGGCGCGGCCCTGGGCATCAATGTCTCGGCGCCGACCCTGGACATCGGCAAGAGCGTGGAATGGAAAGACGGCATCGTCGACCGCCTGACCACCGGCGTCGCCGCCCTGCTGAGAAAGCACAAGGTCCAGGTGATCCATGGCTGGGCCAAAGTCATCGACGGCAAGACCGTGGAAATCGAAGGCGCCGACACCCGCATCCAGTGCGAGCACCTGCTGCTGGCCACCGGCTCGAAAAGCGTCAACCTGCCGATGCTGCCGCTTGGCGGGCCGATCATCTCCTCCACCGAAGCCCTGGCGCCCAAGGCCCTGCCCAAGCGCCTGATCGTGGTCGGCGGCGGTTACATCGGCCTGGAGCTGGGCATCGCCTACCGCAAGCTTGGCGCCGAAGTCAGCGTGGTCGAGGCCCAGGAGCGCATCCTGCCGGCCTATGACGCCGAACTGACCCAACCGGTGCTCGAATCGGTGAAACAACTGGGGATCAAGCTCTACCTCAAGCACAGCGTCGAAGGTTTCGATGCCGCGACCCACACCTTGCAGGTGCGCGACCCGAACGGCGACAGCCTGAAGCTGGAAACCGATCAGGTGCTGGTGGCGGTCGGGCGCAAGCCGAACACCCAGGGCTGGAACCTCGAAGCGCTGAACCTGGACATGAACGGCTCGGCCATCCGCATCGACCAGCGTTGCCAGACCAGCATGCGCAATGTCTGGGCCATCGGCGACCTCGCCGGCGAACCGATGCTCGCGCACCGGGCCATGGCCCAGGGCGAGATGGTCGCCGAGCTGATCGCCGGCCACCACCGGGAATTCAACCCGACGGCCATTGCCGCGGTGTGCTTCACCGACCCGGAACTGGTGGTGGTCGGCAAGACCCCGGACGAGGCCAAGGCCGCCGGCCTGGATTGCATCGTCTCGAGCTTCCCGTTCGCCGCCAACGGCCGCGCCATGACCCTGGAATCGAAAAACGGTTTCGTGCGGGTGGTGGCACGCCGTGACAATCACCTGATTGTCGGCTGGCAGGCGGTGGGCGTCGGCGTGTCCGAACTGTCCACGGCCTTCGGCCAGTCCCTGGAAATGGGGGCGCGCCTGGAAGATATCGCCGGCACCATCCACGCCCATCCGACCCTGGGCGAGGCGGTGCAGGAAGCGGCATTGCGGGCCCTGGGCCACGCCTTGCATCTGTAAAACGCCACACCGGGAGGCAACACCCCGTCCCTTGTAACCGCTGCCGCAGGCTGCGATAAGGCCCGCAGGGCCTTCAAGGATCTCAAGAGCACGTCCTCTTCGAGGCCGATCGCAGCCTTCGGCAGCGGCTACAGGGTTCGCTCCACAAGACGACAGGAGGGTTCATGAGCAGGCTAAGTTTTTTTGCTTCCCCTCCCATCGCCCGGGATGCGGTGCCACCCCGGAATGCAGTATTGTTGTGCCCATCCAAAAAACGTCAGAAGCCTTGAGCCGTTGCGACGGTTGTTAAGCGATAGAGGGTGTCATGGGTAACGAAAGCATCAATTGGGACAAGCTGGGTTTTGACTACATCAAGACAGACAAGCGCTATCTGTCGCACTGGCGTAACGGCGAGTGGGACAAAGGCACCTTAACCTCTGACAACGTGCTGCACATCAGCGAAGGCTCCACCGCCCTTCACTATGGCCAGCAGTGCTTCGAAGGCCTGAAGGCCTACCGCTGCAAGGACGGTTCGATCAACCTGTTCCGCCCGGACCAGAACGCCGCCCGCATGCAGCGCAGCTGCGCGCGCCTGTTGATGCCGCAGGTGTCCACCGAGCAATTCATTGCCGCCTGCCAGGAAGTGGTACGCGCCAACGAGCGCTTCATCCCGCCTTACGGCACCGGCGGCGCGTTGTACCTGCGCCCGTTCGTGATCGGCGTGGGTGACAATATCGGCGTGCGTACCGCCCCCGAGTTCATCTTCTCGATCTTCGCCATTCCGGTCGGCGCCTACTTCAAGGGCGGCCTGACCCCGCACAACTTCCTGATCTCCAGCTACGACCGCGCGGCGCCACAAGGTACCGGCGCGGCCAAGGTCGGTGGCAACTACGCCGCCAGCCTGATGCCAGGTTCGGAAGCCAAGAAGAAGCACTTCGCCGACTGCATCTACCTGGACCCTTTGACCCACTCGAAGATCGAGGAAGTCGGTTCGGCCAACTTCTTCGGCATCACCCACGACGACAAATTCGTCACGCCGAAGTCGCCGTCGGTACTGCCGGGCATCACCCGCCTGTCGCTGATCGAGCTGGCCAAGACCCGCCTGGGCCTGGAAGTGATCGAAGGCGACGTGCTGATCGACAAGCTGTCGGACTTCAAGGAAGCCGGCGCCTGCGGTACCGCCGCGGTGATCACGCCGATCGGCGGCATCGAGTACAAGGACAAGCTGCACGTGTTCTACAGCGAAAAAGAAGTCGGCCCGATCACCCAGAAGCTCTACAAAGAGCTGACCGGTGTACAGACCGGCGACATCGAAGCGCCAGCGGGCTGGATCGTCAAGGTCTGACCCCAGCCGCCAGGTGCTGAGAAGCCCGCCCTTCGCCACCGCGAACGGCGGGCTTTTTCATGGTCGCCAGAGGCCGTCGAAACCTTTGCCCCTAGCCGAGCGCCGCCACTTCCGGCGGCAGCAGAATGGCGCTCGCCTTGTCCTTGCCGTGATATTTGTCGATCAGGGAAAACAGGATGGCCGCCGTGCGGATATCCACGATCCCGCTGACATTTTCCTGGTTGAAGCGCATCTGGAAGGCTTCCACCACCCTTTCCGGTTGTGCGTCCAGATAGCCATAACCATAGGTTTGCAGCGCCTTCGTGACCTGGACCATGCTCGGCGGCGACACGCTGAAGCGAGCCAGATAGTCGTCGAGGGTGCGCTCGTCGGGCCAGGCGCCAATGCCGGCTTCGGCAAGCCGTTTCCAGGGAAAGAACGGTCCCGGATCGATCTTGCGCCCGGGGGCGATATCCGAGTGCCCGACGATGTCCGTCGGCTGTATGTCGTACTTGCTGACCAGGTCCCGGGTCAGGCTGATCAGCAGTTCTATCTGCTGCTCGTTGTAGGGCTCGCCCAGCAACTGGCCGGTGGCCTGGTCCCAGCCAGCGTTGACGATCTCGATCCCGAGCGAGGTGTCGTTCAGGTTGCTGCGGTTCTTCCACTGGCTCACTCCCGCATGCCAGGAGCGGTCGTGGTCATCGACCAACTGGTCGGCCACCGGCAGGCCCTTGTAGGTCTTCGGTTGGTCGGGAATCAGGTAGTTGGCGCTGACGTGTTCCGATCGCGTCAGCGTTTCGAAGGACTGCGCCTGATCGAGCGCGGTGTAGTGCAGGACCAGGAAACGGATCCGGTGGTTCTTCGCCACCGCCCTTTCGCCTTTCGAAAGGACGTAGCCGTCTTTCTCCGTGAGCGTGGCCTCGGAGGTGTCTTGGTGGCTGCTGGTACAACCGGCCATCGCCAGCAAGAGGCTTAAGACCGTGGTGTATTTCTTCATGACTGGCCCTTGAACGTTGCTTTCCTTTCCCTGCCTGGCTTGCTGCGTTGCAGGCCTGCGGAGCGGCGCATGCTAGGGACCGGGGGGAAAGACTGTCTTTAGGAAAAGTCCGAAAGTCGCTGAGAAAGTCCGACGACAGGAAAGCGCAGATGGGCCATGCAGGGCTACTGCGCCCCAAGGGGTGGGCATGCCGGGGCCGGCATACCCGATAGCGCGGGAAAGGCCGCGGTTACTGGTGCTGGACCTGGAACATCGAGTTCACCTGGACCTGTGCCAGCATGTGCTCGGCGCCACCGCCGCGACGCATGCCGCGCACCGGGCAGGCGTCGAGGTAGTCGAGGCCGACCGCCAGCTTCAGGTGCCGTTCCGGCCGCGCCAGGCGGTTGGTCACGTCGAAGCTGTACCAGCCATCGTCGATCCAGGCCTCCGCCCAGGCGTGGCTGGCCAGGTGACTTTCGTCTTCGGTGCACAGGTAGCCGGAGACATAACGCGCCGGAATCCCCAGGCCGCGGGCGCAGGCCAGGAACGCATGGGTGTGGTCCTGGCAGACCCCGACCCGGCCGGCGAAAGCCTCGGCCGCGGTGGTGTCCACCGTGGTCGCGCCCGGGCTGTAGACCATGTGCGCGGCCAGGGCGTGCATCAGCTCGATCAGCGCCGCGCGGTCACGCCGGGTGCCGCAGTGCTGCGCGGCAAAGGCGCTGAGGGCGGCGTCGGCCTTGGTCAGCGGGCTGCTGCGCAGGAATGGCAGCGGCGACTGGCTGTCGTGCTCCACCTCCCGGGCCTGGTCGATTTCCACCTGGCCGTAGGCGCTCAGGACCAGGGCGCCATGGGGTTCGTCCATGGTCAGCACGTGCAGGATATTGCCGTAGGGGTCGAGCTGGCTGCGCACCAGGCGCGGCAGTTCCAGGTGCCATTCGAGAATGTGCTGGCGCTCGCTGTTCTGCGGGGTCAGGCGCAGGAACTGGATGCTGGTGCAGACTTCGTCGGCGTAGCTGTAGGTGGTGTCGTGGCGTATGGAAAGTTTCATACAACCTCCAGATAGGATTCGTGGACGGTCTGCCCCAGGTGACGGATCTGGGCGATGAAATCGCTCAGCCACAGGTGCAGGCCCGACGCGAGGATCTCGTCGATCCCGGTGTAGCGCAGGCGCGCGTTCAGCTCGGCGGCCAGGCGCTGGGCCGGACGGCCGTTGTTGCCCGGCAGGCTGGCGAGGATCTGGTCCAGCTCCTCGACGCAGGCGTGCAGCGAGCGCGGTACGTCGGCGCGCAACAGCAGCATCTCGGACACCTGCTCGGCCCCCGGCGCGTTGCGGTAGATCTCGTTGAACGCCTCGAACGAGGACAGGGCGCGGAGCAAGGCGCTCCACTGGTAGTAGCCACGGGCCGAGTTGTCGCTGACCTCCTCCGACTCCTCGCCGAACATTTCATAGCGCGCGTCCAGCAGACGCAGGGTGTTGTCGGCCCGCTCGATAAAGGTGCCCAGGCGAATGAAGCAATAGGCATCGTTGCGCATGATGGTGCCCGAGGTCGCGCCACGGAACAGGTGCGAACGCTCCTTGACCCATTCGCAGAAATGGCTGATGCCGTAGCGTCCCAGGCCACTCTTGGCGATGTTGCGCATCTCCAGCCAAGTGGCGTTGATGTTTTCCCACATGTCGGCGGTGATCCGCCCGCGCACCGCGTGGGCGTTGGTCCGCGCCGCCCGCAGGCAGCAATAGATGCTGCCGGGGTTGGTCTCGTCGAGGGCGAAGAAGTGCAGCATGCGTTCGGTGTTCAGCTCGCCGTAACGCTGGTTGTAATCGTCCAGGGTGCCGGCGGCCAGCAGCGACATCGCCAGCTCGGCATGGCCGTCGCTACGCCCCGCCTGGGGCATGAGCGACAGCGAGTAACTGACTTCGAGCATGCGCGCCAGGTTCTCGGCGCGCTCCAGGTAACGGGACATCCAGTAGAGGTCTGCAGCGGTTCTTGAAAGCATCGGTCAATCCTCCACGACCCAGGTGTCTTTGGTGCCGCCGCCCTGCGACGAGTTCACCACCAGCGAGCCTTCGCGCAAGGCCACGCGGGTCAGGCCGCCCGGCACCAGGCGGGTTTCGCTGCCCGACAGGACGAACGGGCGCAGGTCGATATGCCGCGGCGCGATGCCGTTCTCGACAAAGGTCGGGCAGGTCGACAGGCACAGGGTGGGTTGGGCGATATAGGCTTCCGGACGAGCCTTGAGCCGGGCGCGGAAGTCTTCGATTTCCGCCGCGGTGGCGGCCGGCCCCACCAGCATGCCGTAGCCGCCGGAGCCCTGGGTTTCCTTGACCACCAGGTCCGGCAGGTTGGCCAGTACGTGGGACAGTTCCTCGGGTTTTCGGCATTGCCAGGTCGGCACGTTCTTCAGGATCGGTTCCTCGCTCAGGTAGAAGCGGATCATCTCGTCGACATAGGGGTAGATCGACTTGTCGTCCGCCACCCCGGTGCCCACCGCGTTGGCCAGCACCACGTTGCCGGAACGGTAGGCGGCGATCAGCCCGGGAACCCCGAGCATGGAATCGGGGTTGAACGACAAGGGGTCGAGGAAGGCGTCGTCGAGGCGGCGGTAGATCACGTCCACCGCCTGGGCGCCGGAGGTGGTGCGCATGAACACGCGGTCGTCGCGCACGAACAGGTCGGCGCCTTCCACCAGTTCCACGCCCATCTCCCGGGCCAGGAACGCATGCTCGAAATAGGCGCTGTTGAAACGCCCCGGGGTCAGTACCACCACCGTCGGGTTGTCCAGCGGGCTGGAGCTTTTCAGGGTATCGAGCAGCAGGTTCGGGTAGTGGTCGATGGGCGCCACCCGTTGCGCGGCGAAGAGCTCGGGGAACAGGCGCATCATCATCTTGCGGTCTTCGAGCATGTAGCTCACGCCGCTGGGGGTGCGCAGGTTGTCTTCCAGCACGTAGTAGCTGCCGTCGCCGTCACGCACCAGGTCGACGCCGGAGATGTGCGAATAGATATTGCGATGCAGGTCCAGGCCGCGCATCGCCACCTGGTAACCCTCGTTGGCCAGCACCTGCTCGGCCGGGATGATGCCCTCCTTGAGAATGCGTTGCCCGTGGTAGATATCGGCCAGGAACAGGTTCAGGGCCTGGACCCGCTGGATGCAGCCGCGCTCGACGTTCCGCCATTCGCTGGCCTTGATGCTGCGCGGGATGATGTCGAAGGGAATCAGCCGTTCAGTGCCTTGCTCGTCACCGTACAACGTGAAGGTGATGCCAGCGCGGTGGAACAGCAGGTCGGCTTCGCGCCGACGCTGGTCCAGCAGCTCCACGGGGGTGTCCGCCAGCCAGCGGGCGAACTCCTGGTAATGTGGGCGGCAGCCACCACTCGCATCATACATTTCGTTAAAAAAAGCACGGGACATACCCCAACTCCTCGCCGTGGTTTAAACGGCTTTTTTATTTAAACTCTCTGTTTCAATAAATCGGGCCTTACGCTGTGCGATAGAAACTGTTCTGTTGAGCACCTCATTGTGCGGTTTGAATATTCCGCTCGATGCCGACGGAAATACCCCCCACTTACTTGACGCCAGTCGTTTGGCGAAACTTCCCGTATGGATTTTCGGCAATGGATCGCCCGCGATGACGTCCATTGGTTGTGGAACTCGTCACCTCCTTTTTCATTTTAATGTGAACTTTCAAACTGAAAGTTTTCCGAAACTTCAACAGCACACTTCACTGAAATCCGAAGGCTGTTTATCTGCTGTAGCAATCGCTGTGCCCAAACCCCGCCTCCCCGCGAAGAAAGTCCCCAAGGCTGGAAAAACGACAGTTTGGCGACACTTTTCACTCCATCAGGGGGCTCCGCTCCCTGTTGACGCTGAAACGTTTTATCCGGAATGCCGCCGGAACGGCTTTGCACAACACTGGCGCGAACGAAAAAAGTGCAGAAACTGTCGAGGAAGGTTTTTTTGCCCTGACACGGGGATTTTTGGCAAAGCAGCTGTTATCGCTTTGCACAAAGCAAGAGTTGACGCGGCCTGCCGAGAGAAAGAACAGCGCACCATTAGCGGTCCGGAAAACGCACCAACGGCGAACGAAACACCCAATAGCGCCAACTATTGGCGCAATTTCAGCTTTTCGCCAGCGCTAGTTTGTAAAAGTGTCGGACAGGATTGAACCGGGCATTTCCGACTGTGCACGGTTCGCGCCCGAAGGAATAACGTTCGCCGACGTTATCCGCCGAACTCTTCATTCCAGTGTTTATCGATTTGGCGCGGGCAAGCGGAATTTATCGCCGTTCAGTGCCAGGACCGGGCCAGCCATGTGCACGCCTTGGCACTACAGCGCTTCCAGGTGTTCGAGGATGATCCGCACCGCCGCTGCCGGTGACAGCACAGCGCTGTCCAGCCTCAAGCGCTCGCCGCTCCAGGCCTGGTAGTCGTGATCGAGCACCGACTGCCAGCTTGGTGGACGCAGGCCGGGTACATCCACCTCACGGCTTTCCACCCGGCGCCGGTGCTCGGCGAGGTCCGTGCAGACCACCTCGACATTGAGCAAGGGGCTCTGCTCCGCCTCGGCAATGCCCTGCCACGCCTGGCGACTCTCGACGACCGGATTGACGCAATCGGCCACCACCCGGTTGCCCAGGGCCAGGTTGCTGCGGGCCAGGGCATTGGCGACCTCGTACCCGGCCTTGCCGACCTCCGCCATCCCGCCGTTGCGCAGCGCCTGCTCGATAGAGTCGATGCGCAGATAGGTGGCCCGCAGATGGCTGGCCAGTGCCCGGGCGATGGTGGTCTTGCCGCTGCCGGGCAGGCCACTGAAGACGATGAGCATAGGGATAACTCCAAGCAAAATGCTGCATTCACAGGCTGACGGCAACGCCAACCATGGGATTGTGGACCGGCCTATGTGGCCTGGGTAATGGACGGCTGCCCCGGTTTGGCAGCGTTCCCGTCCCGCAGGGCCGGGCTGTCCGGTTCTTCGAGCTGGACCGCGAACCGACTGGCAAGCTCGCGGCGCCCCAGGGCGGTCAACCCCAGCGCCCTGCTGTCCAGGTCCTGGGTCAGCCATTTGCGCCGGATCGCCTCTTGCAACAACGCGGCTCCCAGCGCACCACCCAGATGCGGGCGGCGCATGCTCCAGTCCAGGCACGGGCAGGCAAAGCGTCGACGCAAGGTCGCCAGGGCCTGCACATCGATGCCCAATCCGGCGAAAAACCCTTCGCCGGCCGGGCTCAGGCTGTACTCCTGGGCGCCCTCCTGCGGCTCCTGCAACCAGCCAGCGTCGAGCAGGCGGTCATGCAGCCGCACCGCCAGGGTGCCGGCCATATGGTCGTAGCAGGTACGGGCGAACTGCAGGCGGTCCGGGGTGCGCGGGCTGAAAGCTGGCATCGCGTTGCGGCCGATCACCATCAGGGCTTCCAGGGCCTGGGCCACACGCTTGTCGGCCAGGCTGTAGTAGCGATGGCGGCCCTGCACATGCAGGCGCACCAGGGCCAGTTCCTTGAGCTTGCCCAGGTGCGCGCTGGCGGTGGAGGCGCTGACATCGGCGATCGCCGCCAGCTCGGTGCTGGTGCGCGCGTGGCCGTCCATCAACGCGCAGAGCATCTTCGTCCGCGCCGGCTCGGCAATGGCCGCGGCGACCTGGGATACGGCGTTGTCGTGCTGCTGTGCATTCATATTTCGCTCCCGAACGAATCGTGCCTCTCGCAGGTTGCCGATAGTAGCAACACTTCTCCCCCGCGAATAAGGCCGCCCAGCATGGACCCGATCACCGCCGTCACCCACGCCGATCCCTACCCTTACTACGCCAGCCTGCGGGCCCGGGGCGGGCTGGCCTTCGACCCCGGACTGGGGATGTGGCTGGCCAGCAGCGCCGCAGCGGTGGCCGCGGTGCTGGCCCATCCCGAGTGCCGGGTACGTCCCGCCCACGAGCCAGTGCCCCGGGCCATAGCCGACGGCGCCGCCGGCACAGTGTTCGGCCAGCTGATGCGGATGAACGACGGCGAACGCCAGCGTTGCCCACGGGCCGCGGTCGAGCCGGGCCTGCAACAGGTGCATGCCGGGGAAATCCAGCAGCGGGTCGCCGCCCTGCTGCTGGGCCTGCCAAGGGATACCGCCGCCAGGCTTCACGATTGCCAGTTCCGCCTGCCGGTGGCGGTGGTCGCCGGGCTGCTGGGTTTTGCCGCGCACCAGTTGCCAGCGATTGCCGGGCTGACCCGGGACTTTGTCGCCTGCCTGTCGCCGGTCAGCAATCAAGCGCAACTGAATGCCGCCCACCGGGCAGCCGAAGCGTTGAGCCGGCACTTCGAGGTCCTGCTCGACCAGGCCCCCGTCAGCCCGCTGTTGCAGCGGATCGTCAACGGCTTCGGCAGGCAGGAGCACGACAGCCTGACCGCCAACCTGATCGGTCTGTTGTCCCAGGCCTTAGAGGCCAGCGCCGGGCTGATCGGCAACAGCCTCTGCGCCCTGCTGAACGATCGTCGGTTGCTCGCGGACCTGCGGGCGACGCCCAACCGTGTCGCCGACCTGCTGGCCGAAGTGCAGCGCCATGACCCGCCGGTGCAGAACACCCGGCGCTTCGTCACTGCCCCCTGCAGCATCGCCGGAATGACGCTGGAGCCGGGCGCTGTGGTGCTGGTGCTGCTGGCCTCGGCCAACCGCGACCCGCAACTGAACCCGGAGCCGGACCGCCTGCTGCTCGAACGCCAAACCCGGCGCAGTTTCAGCTTTGGCAGCGGCCGCCACCAATGCCCCGGCCAGGCCCTGGCCCTGACCATCGCCAGCACGGTGGTCGGTGCGCTGCTGCCGCAACCGACCCTCGACCACCCCATCGCCTGGACCTACAAGCCCTCGCTCAACGGGCGCATCCCCCTGTTCACCCCCCTGCCGGAGTCGCACTGATGATCGCCGTGATATTCGAAGCCCTGCCCCGCCCGGAACATCGCCAGCGTTACCTGGACATCGCCGCCGCGTTGAAACCGCTGCTGCAGGAGATCGACGGCTTCATTTCCATCGAACGCTTCCAGAGCCTGAGCGAGCCGGACAAGCTGCTGTCCCTGTCGTTCTGGCGCGACGAGCACGCGGTCGAGGCCTGGCGCACCCTGGAACGCCATCGCACGGCCCAGGCCCTGGGGCGGACCCAGGTGTTCGCCGACTACCGGCTGCGGGTTGCCGAAGTAACGCGCGACTACGGGCTGACCCAGCGCGACCAGGCGCCGGCGGACAGTCGCCGGGCCCATGCCGGGTAAAACTGCTGGGCGCCTATTCGACCAATGAATGGTGCTCAGAGGGTCATCGGGCTTCTGCTAGGGTCATGCCTGGACCCCGGAGGACACGCTCATGAGCCAGATGACCCAACATGCCCTGAAGCTCAATGGCATCGAATTGCACCTGCATGCCGACGGCCCGCTGGACGGCCCGCCGGTGTGGCTGCTGCACGGTTTTCCCGAGTGCTGGTATTCGTGGCGCCGGCAGGTCGCGCCGCTGACGGCCGCCGGCTACCGGGTGCTGATCCCGCAGATGCGCGGCTACGGCGACAGCAGCGCCCCAGAGGATGTAGCCGCCTATGACGTGCTGACCCTATGCGCGGATATCCAGCAGGCGATGGACGCCCTGGGCCAGGAGCAGGCCTGTATCGTCGGTCACGACTGGGGCGCCGTGGTCGCCTGGCACCTGGCGCTGCTGGAGCCGCAGCGGGTCAAGGCCCTGGTGACCCTGTCGGTGCCTTTCGCCGGCCGCCCCAAGCGCCCGGCCGTGGAGATCATGGCCGAGCTGTTCGCCGAGCGTTTCAATTACATCCTGTACTTCCAGGAGCCCGGCGTCGCCGAGCGGGAACTGGACGCCGACATCGACCGCAGCCTGCTGCATTTCATGCACGACTGCGAACGCCTGCTGGATGAAAAGAGTCCGTCGGCCCTGCTGTTCGAGGGCATGCCGCCGCACCAGGCACCGCCCGCCTGGTGCACGCCGGAGGACTTCGCGGTGTACCGGCGCACCTTTGCGGGGCGAGGTTTTCGCGGCGCCTTGAACTGGTACCGCAACTTCGAGCGCAACTGGCAGCGGACCGAACACCTGGGCGAACGCCAGGTGAGCCAACCCACCCTGTTCATGATCGGCGACCGCGACCCGGTGGGTCAGTTGGAAGCCCGTACCCTGGAGCGCATGCCCGGCGAGGTGCCACGCCTGGAACAGCATCGGCTGGCGGATTGCGGGCACTGGATCCAGAGCGAAAAGGCGGAAGAGGTCAATCTGCGGTTGCTGGATTTTCTGGGGAGAAACTACCCCTGCCCGCCTGCCGTGCAGACAGGGGCCTAGCGTTACAGGCTGCGATATTCGAGGGTGAGGTGCGCCAGTTCATGGACCGGTGCCAGGCGTTGGCGAATGGTCTCGGCGCTGACGCCGGCAGCCGCTACCACACTGACGATCGCCGCCCGCGCCTGGGGGCCGACCTGCCACACATGCAGGTCGGTGATGCGCGCATCGCCGGCGGCTTCCACCGACTGGCGAATCTCGCCGGCCAGGTGTTCGTCCGTGGTATCGAGCAACACCGCCGCGCTGGACTTCATCAAGCCATAGGCCCAGCGACCGATGACCAGCGCGCCGACCACACCCATCACCGGGTCGAGCCAGACCCATCCCAGATAACGCCCCGCCAGCAAGGCGGCGATGGCCAGGACCGAGGTCAGGGCATCGGCCAGCACATGGACGTAGGCCGAGCGCAGGTTGTTGTCGTGGTGATGGCCGCGCCCGTGTGAATGCGGATGCGGATGCTCATGAGCAGGCTGATGAGCGTGATCATGGCCGTGATGGGCATGGCCGCCGGAAAGCAGCACGGCGCTGACAATGTTCACGCCCAGCCCAACCACGGCGATCACGGTCGCCTCGGTGAACGCCACCTGGGTCGGCTGCAACAGCCGCAGCAACGACTCGCCGGCGATGCCGATGGCCACCAGGCCGAGGATCAGCGCCGAGGCGAATCCCGCCAGGTCGCCGACCTTGCCGGTGCCGAAACTGAAGCGCGCATTGTCGGCATTGCGCCAGGCGAAACCGTAGGCCGCCGCCGCGATGCCCAGGGCCCCGGCATGGGTCGCCATATGGAAGCCGTCGGCCAGCAAGGCCATGGAACCGGTGAGATAACCGGCGGCGATTTCGCCGATCATCATGACGAAGGTCAGCGCCACCACCCACAGCGTGCGCCGGGCGTTTTCATCGTGGGCGGCACCGAGGAAGTGGTGGTCGTGGGTCAAGCCTGCAGAGGGCAAGGTGGGGCGCATGGGGTGGTCTCCGGTCAGGAATAACGGCGAATGGCTTCGAGCAGTTCGTTCACGCCCTTGGCCCGTTCTTCATCGCTGAGCTCGGGGTGAGCCACATGCTCCAGGGCGTGGGCCTCGATGATTTCCCCCATCAGGCCGTTGATCGCGCCGCGGGTGGCCGCCACCAGGTGCAGGGTCTTGGCGCACTCCGCGCCGGACTCCAGGGCCCGCTCCACGGCCTGCACCTGGCCAAGAATGCGCCGGACCCGTTTGAGCAGATCGTCTTTCTGTGCGTGTGTGTGCGACATACCTATACCCCCTATACCTATACGGCACCCATCCTGGCCGATGGCTGGAACAGACGCAAGAGGCCAAAGCACGCTGCGTTTCAACCAGCCACGGCCTGACCCCGCCTGGCGAAAGCACGGAAACCCGATTTCAAGGGAGATCTAGTGAGCAAGGGCGTGGCGATTCTGTTCGAGCCCACGCCCGGCCCGGGTAACGCGGCCCGATCAGGCAGAGTCCTGATCTGGCCAATAAGCGAAATCAGTCGTCGCGAGTCAGGACTTCCAGCAACTCGATCTCGAACACCAGGTTGGAATTCGGCGGGATCTTGCCCATCGAACGCTCGCCGTAACCCAGGTGCGCCGGCACCAAGAGCTTGCGCTTGCCGCCGACCTGCATGCCCATCAGGCCCTGGTCCCAGCCCTTGATCACCCGCCCGGTGCCGATCACGCACTGGAACGGCTTGCCGCGCTCCCAGGACGAATCGAAGGGCGTGCCGTCTTCCAGGAAACCGCGGTACTGGGTGGTGATCAAGGCGCCCTTGACCACCGCCTTGCCCTCGCCCACTTCGATATCGATCACCTGCAACGGGTCGCTCATCTATTCACTCTCTGTTGGAGGCAGCCGCCAGTGGCCACCGAGGGTGCGGAAAATAGCAAATTTTTACTCTCGCGACTCGCATGGGGCTTCTTGAGGAACCCCGCAAACGGCGTTTTTTCCTGCTGGCTGCTTATATCTGGATCGGCCTTTCTGTTGCGTGCCAATCCCTGATCTGGTCTTTAGTTTGTTCCAAGACTTGCGCTATAGAACACTCAATCTTTGGTTTGACTTCCAACCATCAAAGATAATTTACTGTCACGGTCAACGAGAGATTGGCCCGACCCACTGTACTGCTATCGATCTTTTTCTCTGCTTGATAATAAGCAGCAGAGAAGCCATAGGAATTATTCCCTTCCGCTGGAGCTGACAAGTCGGTCAACCATTGTCCCAACGGCACTGGATTGTCTCCACGCTTAATTTGTATTCCAACCCCGGGTACACCGCCTGCATCGAGTTTCGCGATACCTTTTTCCGGGTCAAAGATCCCGTTCACCGGATCCAACTTATATTCTATATTTTTGATTCCCGCGCCACAGCCAAGCAACTCAATATTAAAATCCTTGCGCTTCAAGGTTGAGCCAAGCCCCTTGAAGTCGGAAACAAGGTGCCGTCCCATATCGACATTCTTTGACCGGACTTCACAACTGGCAGCGGCAACATTAAGATCGCCGACCAGGCTAGCCTCATAGATAGTCAAGTTCCCTGCCAAATAGGATGCAAATTTTCCCGCCGTTATTTTGCTTTCCTTGATCGGACCTGTCTTATAGATTTCCATAACATATGGCGTCTTAACTGTAGTAGTATACGAAGAATTGTAGTCGGTAGGATAAATAGATTCGAGGCCACCGGCGGAGGAAAGCTTATACCCAAGACCCGAGTCTGCAAAAGGTAATATGCCGTTGCTTGCCACTCCCCCCGAAACGTCCTGTATCCCGTGCTTATCAGTATTTCCACATTTGAATACCCTCTCTATACCACTACCATTCACAGTAAGAACTTTTGTTCCATTCGGAGTATCTGCTGGAATTGATAGTGACTTAGGCGATGTGAATTTTACACTGATCGTCCCACTCGTCCCCTGAAAGCTGCATTGACCATATGCCTGACTGGACAATCCCAGCAAACATAGAACAAACAACCCAGCACTTGAGCGATGGAGTTTTAACTGATACTTCGATATACCTATCACAATCGTTTCACCTCATGAAAACCCTAATTATTCGTTAAAACATTCCCTCCTCGAATAAGACAGTTCTGAAAAACCACGCAACCCGGATCAACAGTCATAGCCAACATCCGTGGATGCCGCAGCCAGTAGCGAAGTTCGGGCACCTGATGTCGTGACAAGGAAGAACTCAAGTACATCTGGAATGTGCAGCACCAGATATACAAAGGCCGGAAGCAACCTGGTGACGGGACCACCGATAACGGCTTCATCTTTCCAGACAAAACGTTTTTCATGCAGTTGGACTGGTGGAACGACAAGGGCCGTCATCACGGCATCAGCATTACAACCACATGGCCCTGTACCGACATCTATCTCGACTTGAACGGCAACATCGATGCCCAAAAAGGAAACCAGACGAATATTGACCGCCTGGAGCAATGTCAGGGAAATCTGGCAAAGCCCTGATCCCCGCTCCCCCCTCAAGAACTCTTGAACAAACTCCAGACAAACGCCAGCAACCCGCCCACAGGCGCCCCTCCCGCCAGCCAGCCCACTACCGACAGCCCCTGCCAGGCCGGGCCGGCCGCGGCGAGCTGTGGGCCGAAGGCGATCAGCAGCGCGCTGATCAGCAGCGCCAGGGACAAGCGGGTCGAGGCCAGGCGCAGGGATTTTTCCAGGCGCTCGACGCCTGGCATGTCGAGGCGCAGGTCGACCACCCCGTGTTTCAGGCGGTTGATCAGCAGGCGGGTCAGCTGCGGCAGTTCGACGGCCACGCCGCGGCCCAGCTCCAGGCCGTCGAGGCCCAGGCGCCGAGCCAGTTTCCAGCTGAACTGCTGCTTGAGCATCTTGCTGATCGCCGGGCGCGCGGTGGCCACCAGGTCCAGTTGCGGATCGAGCCGGGTGAGCACGCCATCGGCGGTGATCAGCGCCTTGAACAGCACCAGCAGGTCGGCCGGCAGCAACAGTTGGTATGCGCGCATCAGGCCGAGGAAGTCCTCGATCATCGCACTCATGTTCAGCGCCTTGCCGCCGTGCCGGCCCATGAACTCCCGGGCGGCCTGTTCGATGGCGGACAGGTCTCGCACCTGCTCCCCGCTCCAGTCGATCAGCACCGCCACCAGCGCTTCGGTACTGCCCTCGGTCATGGCTCGCATAAAGCCCATGACCTCCAGGCGCCGGCGTTCGTCGAGGCGCCCGACCATGCCGAAGTCGATAAAGCCGACGCGGTTGTCGTCCATGGCCCGCAGGTTGCCGGGGTGCGGGTCGCCATGGAACAGGCCATCTTCCAGCAGCATCTTGATAAAGGCCTGGGCCCCGCGCTGCGCCAGCAGGCTCGGGTCCAGCCCCTGCTCTATCAGCGCCTGTCGTTCCAGTGGTGTATGGCTGGGCAGGAATTCCTGGACCAGCAGGCGCTCGCTGCTGTGCAGCCAGTGGATACGCGGAATGGCGATCTGCGGATGCTCGGCGAAATTCGCCGCCACCGTGTCGCAGTGCTGGCCTTCCTGGGTGAAGTCCAGTTCTTCGAGCATGGCCCGGGCCAGTTGCCGGACCATCTGCCGCGGCTGGTAATGGGCCAGGGCGGCGCTCTCTTCCACCAGCATCGCCACGCCTTCCAGCAGTTGCAGGTCGGCGCTCATCTTGCGCCGCAGGCCGGGGCGCTGCACCTTGACCACCACCGCCTCGCCGCTGAGCAGGCGCGCGCGATAAACCTGGGCGATGGAGGCCGCGGCCAGGGGCTCGGTGTCGAACTCGGCGAACACCTGGTCCAGCTCGCAGCCCAGGTCGTCGCGCACCTGGTCTTCCAGCTCGCTCCAGGGCAAGGTCGCGGCGCTGCTGTGCAACGATTCCAGTTCGCTGATCCAGTGCGGCGGCAGGATGTCGCTGCGGCTGGCGAGGATCTGCCCGAGCTTGATAAAGGTCGGCCCGAGTTTTTCCAGGGCCAGGCGCACCCGTTGCGGCGTCGAGTCCTGCGGCTGCGTTTCAGTACCGGCTTGCGACTCGCCCAGCAGGCGCCCCAGGCCCAGGCGCAGCAGCACGTCCTGGGCACCGAAGGCCGCGAGCACGGCGACTATCTGATGCACCCGCTTATGGTGTTTGAGTGCCGTCCAGGTGGGTTCGAGCATGGTCGGGATGATCCTTCAACGGGGTGACGCCCGCGGCGTGGCCGACGGACTCAAGGTTGGGCGGCGCGCCTGCCGGGGACTCCGGCACCGACGACGCACCCTGCAAGGTCCGACCACAACGAGCGGCAATCATTCAGCCGATGCATGCCCTGCCGGGTTCGCTGGGCTGCCGAAGACCGGCGGCAGGCCATGGCGGCGCCCGCGATAAATTCGGTTACCATGGCGCCCCCTGAAATCCGCACGCCGATAAGGACATCCGTATGGCTGTTTCAACTATTGTGATTCTGTTCGTTCTGGCCCTGCTGGTGGTCTACGTCATCACCGTCTACAACGGCCTGGTGGCCCGCCGGAACCGCTTCAAGAACGCCTTCGCGCAGATCGAAGTCCAGCTCAAGCGCCGTTACGACCTGATCCCCAACCTGGTGGAAACCGCCAAGGCTTACCTCAAGCACGAGCGCGACACCCTCGAAGCCGTGACCGCGGCGCGCAATGCCGCGCTGGCGGGTCTCAAGGCTGTCGCGGCCGAGCCCGGCAACCCGCAGCACATGGCGCAGCTGGGCCAGGCCGAAGGCGCGCTGTCCAGCGCCATGGGCCGGCTGAACCTGAGCATGGAGGCCTACCCGGACCTCAAGGCGTCGCAGAACATGCAACAGCTGAGCGAAGAGCTGACCAGCACCGAAAACAAAGTGTCCTTTGCCCGCCAGGCCTTCAACGACACGGTGATGGATTACAACAGCTACAAGCAGAGTTTCCCGCCGGTGATCCTGGCCGGCCTGTTCGGCCATGGCGCCGATGCCAGCCTGCTGCAATTCGCCGACAGCGCCCTGATCCAGGAAGCCCCCAAGGTCGCGTTCTAACCCCCTGTCACCCTGGATGGTCCGATGAATTTTTTTGAACACCAGGCCCGGGCCAAGCGGCGTACCTGGACCCTGGTGCTGCTGATGATCCTGGCCGTGCTGTGCCTGGTGACTGTCACCAGCCTGGCGCTGAACCTGCTCTGGCTGCAATTTCTCAAGGAGATGAAGCAGTCGCCGAGCTTCGACTGGCGGCTGACCGCGATGATCGCCGCGGTGGTGTTCCTGGTGGTGATCGGCAGCAGCATGGGCAAGCACTCCGAACTCAAGGCCGGCGGCAAGGTGGTCGCCAAGCGCCTGGGTGGCCGGTTGATCAACCTGCACCCGGACGGCCTGGAAGAGCAACGCCTGCTCAATGTGGTCGAGGAAATGGCCCTGGCCTCGGGCACGCCGGTGCCACAGGTGTACGTGCTGCCCGATGCCGGGATCAATGCATTCGCCGCCGGCTTTACCCCACAGGAAGCGGTGATCGGGATCACCCGCGGCGCCATCATGGTGCTCAACCGCGAGGAACTGCAGGCGGTGATCGCCCATGAGTTCAGCCATATCTACAACGGCGACATGCGCCTCAACACCCGGCTGGTGGCGATTGTCCACGGCATCCTGGTCATCGGCCTGACCGGCGAGGCGATGGCCAACGGGGTCAACCAGGCCGGCCGGCTGGCGCAGAATCGGGTCGGCGGGCTGGCGATGTGGAGTGGCCTGGCGCTGATCCTGCTGGGCTCGGTCGGGACCTTTTTCGGCAATATGATCAAGGGCGCCATCAGCCGCGAGCGCGAGTTCCTCGCCGATGCCTCGGCGGTGCAGTTCACCCGCAACCCGGCCGGCCTGGTCGGCGCGCTGAAAAAGATCGGCGGTTATGCCGCCAGCTCGAAACTCGACAGTGCCTTCAGCGCTGAATACAGCCACCTGTATTTCAGTGAAGGGGCCACCCTCTCCGTCTACGGCCAGTCCGCGACCCATCCGCCCCTCTCGGCGCGGATCCGGCGCCTGGAACCGGGCTGGGACGGCCGCTTGCCCACCGTCGAAGCCATCGAACTGCCGGCCGAGCCCGCCCGCGCCGGCCTGGACAGCTCCGGGGAGTTCAGCCGCCAGTCGCAAGCGACCAGCGCCCTGGTCTTCGACCTGAATGCGATCAAGCAGTCGATTGCCAGCATCGGCAGCCCGAACGCGCAACATCTGCTGGTGGCCCAGGCAACGCTGGTCAGCCTCGACCCGGCGCTCCAGCGCAGCGCCCACAGCACCACCGGCGCCCAGGCGCTGGTCTATGGCCTGCTGCTGTCCGCCAACGATTCGATACGCCGCCGGCAACTCGCGCAGCTGGATGCCAACAGCCCCGCCGAGGTCTTCGGTTGCCTGCAAGCCCTGCAAAAACAACTGGCGGCCCTCGACCCGAACCTGCGCCTGCCGCTGCTGGACCTGTCGATTCCGGCCCTGCAGCAACTGGACAAGAAAGCCTGCAAGCCGTTCATGGACAACCTGCGACAACTGATCGACGCCGACGACCAGGTCGAGCTGCTGGAGTGGACGCTGCTGCGCATCGTGCAGCGCAATGTCGAAGGCCTGCCGGCGCCCGAATACAAATGGGGGCTGTTCCAGCGCAGCGAAGAAGTGGCGGTCCTGCTCGGCGCCCTGGCCAGTGCCGGGCAAAAGACCGCGCAGCAGGCCCAGCTGGCCCTGGCCCATGCCTGGACCGGCCTGCCCTTCGCCCAGCCGCAACCGGCGCAGGTCGACCTCGAACACCTGGATGCCGCCCTGGTGCGCCTGCGCCAGCTGATGCCCGAGGAACGGCCGACGCTGCTGCAGGCCATGGCCCGCTGCGTCTGCCATGACGGCCAGGTCACCGTGGCCGAAGCCGAGCTGATGCGCGCCGTAGCCGACGTGCTGGATTGCCCGATGCCACCGCTGCTGTCCTCGGCAGTCACCGAACCAGTGTCTTCCCCGGCATCTGTCAGCGCCCCCCAGACCGCCACGCTCTGAGTACCGGTCAACCATGCCTGCCCAGCGCCAGCCTGGGCAGGCACCGCCATCCTTACCAGAGCGCGATCTCGTAGGTGAAATAGAGGCGGTTGCTGTCGCGTCCCCGGGCGAATTCGGAACGGTACACGTAGTTGCGCAGCTTCACCCCCAGCCCCTTGAAGCGGCCTTGCTGCACCACATAGGCCAGTTCGGCATCGCGTTCCCATTCCTTGATCGCCGTGTTCGAGCGGCCGTCGCTGCCGCTCAGGTAGCGGGTGGAAAACGCCAGCCCCGGCACCCCGAGCGCGGCGAAGTTGTAGCCGTAGCTGAGCATCCAGGTTTTCTCGTCTTCCTCGATGAACTTGCCAATGCCCACGTTGCTGAACGAGTACACCGTGGCGCCGCTGATATAGGGCAACCCGGCATCCCCGTTGAGCACCTGGTAGCCGCCGCCCAGGGTATGGCCGGCAATGGCATAGGACAGCAGGCCGCTGAGCATATCGTTGTCGATGTTGCCGCCGTAGGCCGAACCGCTGTCGCTGCTGTGGAAGTAACGCAAGTCACTGGTCAGTACGCCGGCGCCCAGCTTCAGGTCGTGCTGGATACCGGCGAAGTGCTGCCGGTAGAAGTTCTCGAGCTCGCCGTAGAAGTAGCTCAGGCGCAGGTTCTTGCCGAGCTTGTAGTCGCCCCCGGCATAGGTGAAGTCCCCGGACTTGTCGCCGGCATAACCGTCCGCAACGATCGGCACGCTGTCGCTGGAATCGCGCAACTTGAAGCGATCCAGCCGGCCAGCGGTGAGCGTCAGGTTGTCGATGTCGCTGCTGGTGAGCTGCGTGCCCTGGTAGGTCTGCGGCAGCAGGCGCGCGTCGTTGTAGATCAGCACCGGGTTCCTGGGCAGCAAGGTGCCGTACTTGAGCGTGGTCCCGGCCAGCCTGGCCTTGGCCGTGACACCGGCACTGGCGAACGCGTCGGCGGCGCGACCGTCGTCATGCACCGGCAGCAAGCCGGTACCGCTGCGGCCCCGTCCCGAGTCGAGCTTGACCCCGACCAGGGCCAGCCCGTCGACGCCCAGGCCGAGGGTGCCGGGGGTGAAACCCGACTGGAAATCCAGCAGCAGGCCCTGGGCCCATTCCGTGCGCTCGCTCTTGGCCGTGCGTGCCGCCCGGGCACTCAGGCCATGCTCGTCACGGAAGTTCTCATTGAAATAGACATTGCGCAGTTGCAGCTTGAGCGTGCTGTCGTCGCCGAAGCCTGCCGCATCAACGGTCGTCAGCGGCAACAGAGCGGCCAGGGGCAGCAACGCCCCACGGGTGATCGAAAGGGTCATATCGGACTACTCATTGTTGTTATTCGAGGTGTTGCGCGCGCCACGCCCGTGGCGCGCCGGGGAACCCTTGCGGGTTCACAGGAGAACAGGCTCAGGAAAACAGGGTCAGCGCGCCGGTCAGCAGGGCCAGGGCGGTAATCACCAGGGAGGTCAGCACCGCCCATTTGACGGTGGCTCTCTGGAAGTCGCCGATGTCGCGATCGACCATCCCCACCAGCAGCAGGGTCGAGGCCACCAGCGGGCTCATCAGGTGCACCGGCTGGCCGAGGATCGAGGCCCGGGCGATTTCCAGCGGATCGATGCCATAGGCCGCCGCGGCATTGGCGAGGATCGGCACCACGCCGAAGTAGTAGGCATCGTTGGACAGCACGAAGGTCAGCGGCATGCTGGTGATCGCCACCACCAGCGGGAACAGGTGCCCCCACGACGGCGGGATCCACTCCACCAGGGTCTGTGCCAGGGCATCGACCATCTTGGTTCCGGAGAAGATCCCGGCAAAGATGCCGGCGGCGAACACCAGCAGCACCACGGTCATGGCATTGCCCGAATGGGCGAGGATCCGCTCTTTCTGCAGCTCCAGCTGCGGGTAGTTGATCATCAGCGCCAGCATGAAGCCGATCAGGAACAGGATCGCCGAATGCATCAGGCCCATCACCAGCGCCACCATCACCGCCACCACCAGCATCAGGTTGACGTAGGCCAGCTTCGGCCGCTTGCAGGGCGTGTCCTCGACTATGGCCTTGATGTAGCAGTTGCCTCCACCGCTCTGCAGTTGGGTGTTGCCGATGCGCTTGCGCTCGGCGCGGCCCAGCAGAAAGGCGCTGAACACCACCCAGGCCGCACCGCCGATCATGGTCGGCAGCAACGGCACGAAGTACTCGCCGGCATCCAGCCCGAGGGCGGCGATGGCCCGGGTGGCCGGACCGCCCCAGGGGGTCATGCCGCTCATGATGCTCAGGGAGAGCATGGCGATGGTGGCAAGGATCATCGGGTTCATGCCGATGCGCTTGTACAGCGGCAGCATCGCCGCACAGGTGATCATGTAGGTGGTGGTGCCGTCACCGTCCAGGGCCACCAGCAGCGACAGCAACGCGGTGCCGATGGCGATCTTCACCGGGTCGCCGTTGACGCGCTTGAGGATCTTGCGGATCAGCGGGTCGAACAGGCCCGCGTCGATCATCAGGCCGAAGAACAGAATCGCAAACAGCAGCAGTGCCGCGGAGGGGGCGACCATTTTCAGGCCGTCGAGCATCATTTTTCCGGTGCTGCCGGCAAATCCGCCGATCACCGCGAAGACGATCGGCACCAGGGTCAGGGCAACGATCGGGGACAAGCGCTTGGTCATGATCAGGAACGTGAACACGACCACCATGGCCAGGCCGAGTAATGCAAGCATGTGGGATTCTCTTGTTGTTATGGACAAGCATGGCCGACGCCCAGGCGCACGGCCCCCTTACCCGCCAGGCGGAGCCTGGCGAGGGTTGCAACCGGGTCGAACGGTGTTGTGAGGGCGCCGCGAACGGCTAGAGGTGTTTGCCGGCCTGCACCGGCTCCCAGGGTTCGTCACTGGCCTGGGCATTGTGCGTCGCCTGGCCATCCAGGGTCTGTAGCAGCACCTGGCGCTCGCAGGCGTTTTCCGACAGCGAGATCACTACCGTGGCCACGGCATTGCTGGCCAGGCTGGTGAGCGCCCGGGCCTCGGACATGAAGCGATCGATGCCGATCAACAGCGCCAGCCCCGCCAAGGGGATGTCGTGGATCACCGTCAGGGTCGAGGCCAGCGCGACGAAACCGCTGCCGGTGACACCCGCCGCGCCCTTGGACGACAGCAGCATGATCGCCAGCATCGTCAGCACCTGCCCCAGGCTCAAGTCGATGTTGCAGGCCTGGGCAATGAAAATCGCCGCCAGCGACAGGTAGATGGCCGTGCCGTCGAGGTTGAACGAGTAGCCAGTGGGCAGTACCAGGCCCACCACGCCTTTCTTGCAACCCAGCGCCTGGAGCTTTTCCAGCATGCGCGGCATCACCGGCTCGGTGGACGAGGTGCCCAGCACCACCAGGAACTCTTCACGCAGGTAGCGCAACAGCTTCCACAGGCTGAACCCGTGGGCGCGACAAAGGCCGCCCAGCACCACGAAGACGAAGAATCCGCAGGCGATGTAGAGGGTCATGATCAGCTTGGCCAGGGCGCCCAGGGAGGTAATGCCGTACTGGCCGACCGTGAAGGCCAGCGCGCCGAACGCCCCGACCGGGGCAAAGCGCATCAGGTAGGAGAAGATCTTGAACACCATGTGCGAAGCGGCTTCCAGCACATCCAGCACGGGCTTGCCGCGCTCGCCCAGGGACGACAGGGCAAAGCCGCAGAGCACTGCGATGAACAAGACCGGCAGCACCTCACCCTTGTTGAAGGCGCCGATAAAGGTCTCGGGGATGATGTGCATGAAAAACTCCACCACACTCAGCTTGGCCGCCGACTCGGTGTACTGCGACAGGCCCTGGGTACTCAGCTGGGTGGGGTCGATGTTCATCCCCGCGCCGGGCTTGAACAGGTAGACCGCCACCAGGCCGATGATCAGGCTGATCACCGTCAACGCCAGGAACAGCAGCAAGGTCTTGCTCAGGAGGCGCCCCAGGGAGCGCTTGTCGTTCATCCCGGCGATCCCGGTGACGATGGTGCAGAACACCACCGGCGCGATCATCATCTTGACCAGCCTGATGAAGGCATCGCCCAGGGGCTTGAGGGCAATGGCCTGCTGGGCCCAGAAGTGCCCGACCACCACGCCCAGCAGCACGGCACAGATGATCTGGAAGTAGAGCGATTTAACGACTTTCATGGCATCACCCATTTTTAGAATTGTTCTGATGCGAACGACTGTCACTGCGGTGCAGGACTATCCGGCCAGGCGTTGTGACGCCGGGGCGTAGACGAAACCGGAGAACAGCCTTCGCGCGGTGCGCACCACCGAGGCGCGAATGGTCTCTCCCTGGTCGCCGGTGTAGGACAATACGACATCGATCCCGCCACTGGGGTGTTCCAGGCGCACTTGCTTCAGTTGCGTGGCTCCGCCCAGCAGTTCGGCGGCGACACTGCCCGCGCTGACACAGGCGGTGGCCAGGCCGATGGACCCGGTGATAGCCAGCGCGCGATGGCAGCTGTGGGGCATGAAATAGCGCACCTGCATGGTTCCCCCCGCCTTGGCCGGGGAAATCAACACCGGTTTGGGAATCACCTTGTCACTGACGTCGCCCAGCCCCATGGCCAGGCCGGCCTGCAAGCGCAAGGACTCCAGTCGCTCCAGAAAGGCTTTGTCGGCGTCCAGCTCGGCGGGAGATTCATCGCCGCGCTTGCCCAATTGCCCAGCCTCGACGATCAGCATCGGCATGGCCATGTCGATGCAAGTCACCGGTACGCCATCGATCAGATCCTGGGTGTTCCCGGTGGGAAAGAGTTTGCCGGTCTTGCTGCCCGCGGCGTCGAGGAACGTCAGTTGCACGGGAGCCGCGGTGCCGGGCACGCCATCGATGGCGGTATCGCCTTCGTAGCTGACCTTGCCCGCCGGCGTCTGCACCAGGGAGTGGACGAAGGTGCCGGTATTGAGATTGCGGATCCGCACCTGGGTCTGCTCACCAGTGGCCTTGACCAGGCCCTGCTCGACGGCGAAGGGGCCGACCGCGCACAGCATGTTACCGCAGTTGGGCGCCGTATCGACCCGGCGCTGGGACACCATCACCTGCACGAACAGGTAGTCGACATCGGCCTCGGGGTGTAGCGACGGGCTGACGATCGCGACCTTGCTGGTCTGCGGACTGCCACCGCCAATGCCGTCGATTTCCAGCTCATGTCCCGAGCCCATCAGGTCGAGCAGCAGCTCATCGCGCTGCTCGATGGACACCGGCAGATCCCAGGCGAGAAACACCGGTCCCTTGGAGGTACCGCCGCGCATGAGCACACAAGGAATTCGTTGCATGGACATAGACTCTTGTTAATCAATCGGGTTAATTGATGTTCTGGGCACAAGAGTGTCAGGGAACGAACCATGTTTCCAATGCAAATATCGTAGCGATTATTGCGCTTCACACATGAAAATTCTAAAGTGGCAGCGCCTGCCTTCCTGCCCTCGCCTGAGACGAAAAACATGGAATATGAGCTCCAGGACATAAGATCCTTCGTGAAAATCGCCGAACTCGGCAGTTTCCATGAAGCCGCCGATGCCCTGCACTTGTCCCAGCCGGCCCTGAGCCGCCGGATCAAGAAGCTGGAGGAAGGCCTGGGCACTGCCCTGCTCGACCGCACCACGCGCAAGGTCAGCCTGACCAGCGTCGGCCGGGACTTCCTGCCCAAGGCCCGGCGCCTGCTGGATGACTTCGACGACTCGATCCTCAATATCCGCGAACTGGCGGAACGGCAGATCGGCCAGGTGACCCTGGCCTGCATTCCCACCGCGGCCTTCTACTTCCTGCCGTCGGTGATCCGCCTTTATAACGAGCGCTATCCGAAAATCCGCATCCGCCTGCTCGACCTCAGCGCCAACGAAGGGCTGGAAGCGGTGCTGCGCGGCGAGGCGGACTTCGGTATCAACATGATGAGCGGCCAGCACCCGGACATCGAGTTCGTGCCCCTGGTCAACGAACCTTTCGTACTGGCGTGCCGGCGTGACCATGAACTGGCGAAAAAGACCTCGGTCACCTGGTCGGAACTCAGTGATTACCGGCTGATCGGCGTCGGCCGCCTGAGCGGCAACCGCATGCTGCTGGACCATGCCCTGTCCGGCCTGAGCTGGCGTCCCCAGTGGTTCTACGAGGTGCAACACCTGTCCACCTCGCTGGGCATGGTCGAGGCCGGGCTCGGCGTGTCGGCCATGCCCAGCCTGGCCATGCCCGCGGCCGACCACCCGACCCTGGTGAGCATTCCGCTGAGCGAACCGGTGGTCAACCGCACCCTGGGCCTGGTCTACCGGCGCGGCGCCTCGCTGTCGCCCGCCGCGGAAAAGTTCGTGTCGATCCTGCTCGAACAGTGGCCGCATTGACGGCCTGTGGCGCAGGCAAGCCGACGAGGAACAGCACGAACACCTGAAACCTGCGCCTGACAACCTGCGGCGTATCGGCCATTAACGGCTGACTGCGCCGGGCCCAGACTTTATGCTGCACAGCCATCCCCCCATGGAACCTGCGGGCCAAACGGTTGCCTGAGGCGCAGCCGTTTTTTCCGTGCATCACCCAATACCGTTTTCCCAGGAGTAAGCCCATGCCCCATGAAGGCAACCTGTTGCAAGCCGCTGTCGTGTTCCTGTTCGCGGCGGTGCTGACCGTCCCCCTGGCCAAGCGCCTGAAACTGGGGGCCGTGCTTGGCTACCTGCTGGCCGGGGTAATCATCGGCCCGGCGGTGCTGGGGCTGGTGGGCAACCCGCAGAGCATCAGCCATGTGTCGGAACTGGGCGTGGTGTTGCTGCTGTTCATCATCGGCCTGGAGCTGTCGCCACGGCGCTTGTGGGTGATGCGTAAATCGGTGTTCGGGGTCGGCCTGGCCCAGGTGCTGCTGACCGGGGTGGTGATCGGCTGCGTGGCCCTGTTCCTGTTTGGCCAGCCACTGAACAGCGCCATCGTGCTGGGCCTGGGCCTGGCGTTGTCGTCCACCGCCTTCGGCCTGCAAAGCCTGGCCGAACGCAAGGAGCTGACCAGCCCCCACGGACGCCTGGCCTTCGCCATCCTGCTGTTCCAGGACATCGCGGCGATTCCGTTGATCGCCATGGTCCCGGTACTGGCCGGGGTCGACCACAACACCAGCAGCGCCGAAGACCTGCGCCATGGCCTGCAAGTGCTGGGCAGCATCGCCGTGGTGGTGATCGGCGGCCGCTACCTGTTGCGCCCGGTGTTCCGCGTGGTGGCGCGCACCGGCCTGCCGGAAGTGTCCACCGCCACCGCCTTGCTGGTGGTGATCGGTACCGCCTGGCTGATGGACATGGTTGGCGTGTCCATGGCCCTCGGCGCCTTCCTCGCCGGCCTGCTGCTGGCGGACTCGGAATACCGCCACGAACTGGAAGCGCAGATCGAACCCTTCAAGGGCCTGCTGCTGGGGCTGTTTTTCATCAGCGTCGGCATGGGCGCCAATATCGGCCTGCTGTTCAGCGCGCCGATCGCGGTGCTGGGCCTGACCCTGCTGCTGATCGCCATCAAGCTGCCGCTGCTGTTCGTGGTCGGGCGCCTGGCCGGTGGCCTGGGGCGCTTGAGCGCGGTGCGCCTGGGCGTGGTGCTGGCGGCCGGCGGTGAATTCGCTTTCGTGGTGTTCAAGATCGGCCGCGACCAGGGCCTGTTCGAAGCGCGCCTGTATGACTTGCTGGTGCTGACCATCACCCTGTCCATGGCCCTGACCCCGCTGCTGCTCCTGGCCTGCGCGCGCTTCTTGCAGCCCAAGGCCAAGCCCGTGGAGATGCCCGCCGAATACCGCGAGATCGAAACCGACGCGCCACGGGTGGTGATCGCCGGCATGGGCCGGATGGGCCAGATCGTCGCGCGGATCCTGCGGGCGCAGAAGATCCCCTTCGTCGCCCTCGACACCTCGGTCGACACCATCGAGCTGACCCGCAGCTTCGGCGGCATGCCGGTGTTCTACGGCGACCCGATGCGCGCGGAAATCCTCAAGGCGGCCAAGGTCGGCGAGGCGGAATATTTCGTGATCGCCACCGACGACCCGCAGACCAACATCAACACCGCCGCGGTGGTGCGCAAGCTCTACCCGCACATCAAGATCATCGCCCGCGCCCGTAACCGCCAGCACGTGCACAAGCTGGTGGACCTGGGTGCCGAGGCGGTGCGGGAAACCTACTACTCGAGCCTGGAAATGAGCCGCAAGGCGTTGATCGGCCTGGGCCTGACCCACGCCCAGGCCGAATCGCGGATCAAGCGCTTCACCGCCCACGACGAACAAGTGCTCGAAGCCCAGCACGCGATCTACGACGACCACGCCAAGATCCTGCAATCGGCCCAGGAAGCCCGGGCCGAACTGGCGCGGCTGTTCGAGGCGGACGCCCAGGACGAGCAGTCCGAAGGGGTGTTGCCGCCACCGCGCTGAATATCGGGCCGTGCGCTGCGGCCTTTCGCGGGCAAGCCTCGCTCCTACATTGTCCGCGATGAACGATGACGCCGCATTGCCTGCCTGGCCAGCGAACGGGGCTCGCCGGGGCGCTCCTGACACAATCTGTCAGCCCACTGCGCTACAGTGCTCGGCGCCCCGTCCCGAATGGATACGCCGATGACCGCAGCCAGCCCCAGCCCCCCCGCCCTCAAGGAAATCTTCAACGTCGAACGCCTGGAACACATCGCCCGGGAAATGCTCGCGGTGTACCCGGCCTTCGACCACCGCGGGTTTCTCGCCCATGCGAAGAAGGACCTCGCTGACCTCTCGGTGATGCAACGCCTGGCGCGGGTCAGCGAAAGCCTGCATGCGGTACTGCCGGCGGATTACGACGCCAACCTCGTACGGCTGTACGATCTCGCCCCGCGCCTGAACAGCCGCTTCGTCTGCATGTTCCTGCCGCACTATGTGGCCAGCTACGGCGGCCACGCCTTCGAGCGTTCGATGCAGGCGCTCAAGTACTTCACCGCCTTCGGCTCCTCGGAGTTCGCCATCCGCCCGTTCCTCGCCAGCGACCTGCCGCGCACCCTGGCGGTGATGCAGGACTGGGCCCGGGACGACAACGAGCATGTGCGCCGCCTGGCCAGCGAAGGCAGCCGCCCGCGCCTGCCCTGGTCGTTCCGCCTGGAGCGGATCCAGGCCGACCCGACCCTGGCGGCGCCAATCCTCGAACGCCTCAAGGCCGACCCCAGCCTGTACGTGCGCAAGTCGGTGGCCAATCACCTCAACGACATCACCAAGGACCATCCCGACTGGGTGCTGGTGCTGATCGAAGGCTGGTCCCTGGACAACCCGCACACCGCCTGGATCGCCCGCCACGCCCTGCGCAGCCTGATCAAGCAGGGCAATCGCCGGGCGCTGGCGATCGTCGGCGCCGGGCAGGCGCCGCAGGTGAAGTTGCAGGGCCTGCGGGTCGAGCCGGCGGTGATTCGCCTGGGGGAACGGATCAACCTGTCCTTTGCCCTGGAGTCCACCGCCGACGCCAGCCAGCGCCTGGTGGTGGATTACGCCATCGACTACGTCAAGGCCTCGGGCGCCACCAGCGCCAAGGTGTTCAAGCTCAAGGCCTTCACCCTGCCCGCCAAGGCCCGGGAACAGCTCGGCCGCGCCCAGCACATCCGCGAACTGACCACCCGCCGCCACTATCCCGGGCGTCATGAGCTGCATATCCTGGTCAACGGCGAGCGCCTGGGCAGCACAGCGTTCGAGATCCACAACTGAAACCGCAAGGAGCGACCATGCCGGCCCATCCACTGAAAACCCTGATCGAAGCCGCCGACCGCGCCATCACCGCCGAAGACTTCGACAGCCTGATGGACTTCTACGCCGAGGACGCCACGCTGGTGGTCAGGCCGGGCCTGGAAGCCCGGGGCAAGGAACAGATCCGCCGGGCCTTCGTGGCCATCGCCGAACACTTCAACCACAGCATGGTGGTCCGGCAAGGCGCGATGCAGGTCATCGAAGGCGCCGGCACCGCGCTGGTGATCATGCATACCTTGCTCGACACCCTGGACCGGGACGGCATCGCCAGCACCCTGGAACGGCGCGCCACCTATGTCTTTCGCCATGAGCCGTCGGGCGCCTGGCGCTGTGTGATCGACAATTCCTATGGCACCGACCTGCTCGACGGCTGAGCCAGCGAGCGCCGATCTCGTAACAAATTATTTCGCAAAATCAGCCGAGCGACTTCTTGCGAAAACAACGGAAAACCGCCTGGAAGCGTTTAGCCCGCAGATATGGCTTTGGGCCATATCTGCGGGGACGAAAACCCTGTTGCGAGGAGAAATTCCAACCCCGCGGACGCCCTCTCCAGCCGTCCAAGGATCTCGACTGACTCGAAGAAACCGCTCTATCTCGGGCATTAAAGCCGACACTAATTGTCAGACAATGCTGTAAATCCGTATTGCGATAAATTATCATTTGGCGCCTCCCCCGCTAGCCACCCGCCTGTCACGCGCGATTCGCCGTGTGCGAAGTGGCTGATTTCAATGATTCACCCGAGGCGCTCATGTACCGTTTTCCGCTTTACCGTCCCCTGATCTGCGCCGGTCTCGGACTGCTCTCCTGGCAAGCTCTGGCTGCCTATCAACCGCAATCGGAAGCCGCCCTGGCCGCCGACTCCGTGATGGAATGCCAGTTCAACGCCGACCATAGCAGCGACTGCACCACCACCCAGCACTACACCATTCTCACCCCGGCGGGCCGGGAAATGCTCTCGCGCATCGACTTCAGCTATGCCGAAACCGATGGCTTCGAACTGCGCAAGGCCGAATTCACCCAGCCGGGCGGCAAGCCCGTGGCGCTGGCGCCGGCGCAGATCGATACCCGCACCGCACCCAATCCGGAACAGGGTTTCCTGCGCGAGAAACAGACGTCCCTGGCCTTCCCCAACCTGCGGGTCGGCACCCGGCTCAGCTACACCGTGCAGCAGCACTACGCGACCAAACCGCTGCTGGGGCAGTTCCACTCGGTGCTGCAATTCGGCCCCAAGCCGGTGCGCCAGGACAGCTTCAAGATCACCTACCGCGCCACGCGCCCGATCATCTGGCGCAGCGAGCAGATGGACGACTATCGCTTTACGGCCTCCAGAGACCGAAAAAAACTCACCATCGAACAGAAGGCGCCGGTCTTCCTCAACTACATCAATGAACCCGCGATCGGCTTTATCCGGCGGGTGCCGCGGGTCGAGCTGGGCAGCAGCACCGAGGTGCAGGACTATTTCGGCCCACTGGCCCAGCGCTACCAGCAGATCCTCGCCACGCCGCTGCCAGCGGCCAGTGCCAAGGCCGTGGTCGCCCTGCGCGACCTGCCGCCCGCCGAGAAAGTCGCCGGGCTGATGCAGCACATCAACGACAACTACCGCTACCTGGGCGACTGGCGCGCCACCGAACGCGGTTACCTGCCCTTCGAGCTGGAGCAGATCGAACAGCGCGGCTATGGCGACTGCAAGGACCTGGCGGTGCTCCTGGCCGCCATGCTCAAGGCCAGCGGGATCAAGGCCGAGACGGCCTGGGTCAGTCGCGAGAACGTCGTCGCGCCGCTGTTGATCCCCGGCACCCACGCGCCGAACCACGCCATCGTGCGGGCCGAGGTCGACGGCCAGGTGTGGTGGCTGGACCCGACCAACCCGGTGTTCGACCCGGGCCGCAGCATGCCCGACATCCAGGAACGCTGGGCCTTTGTCAGCGACGCCAACGGCCAGGTGCGCGAGGACTACATCCCGCTGGAAGCGCCGGACACCAGCATCGTGCTGGACAAGCAGGAACACTTCGACAGTGGCGGCCAGGCCCGGGTCAACGCGCGTATCGAATTCAGCCACATGGAGCTGATGCGGCTGATGGTGTCCGACAACCAGAACGGCATCGCCAGCAACGACCGGAGCCTGTGCGAGCGTTTCACCCGGGAACTGCGCGACTGCCAGATCGACCGCGAGCCGACCGCCTTCGTCGCCCCCAGGACTTACCGGGTCAAGGCCGCCCTGACCGACCTCAAGCCACTGGAAAACATCTCCGGCAGCTACTTCTACAAAAGCCCGGCCCTGGAGGGCGACTGGGATTTCCTGATCAACTACCGCCGCAACGGCCAGCTGGCGGACCTGTACATCGGCGACGCCAATACCCTGCGCTACACCATCACCCTCTCCGGCGCCCAGCTGGACAAGGACGTCAAGGCCTGCAACGTGCGCTCGCCCTGGTTCGACATGGACCTGCGCAGCGAACGGGTCAAGGGCGAGTACCGCTATCACTACCGCCTGAGCCAGAAAAAACGCTGGCTGAGCCATGAGGACATCATCAGCGCGCCGTTCGAGGCCATGGTCAGCCAGGCCAAGGACTGCTCCGAGCAAGCGCGGCAGTTGGTCCAGCTCAAGGGTGCAGCGAAAAAGACCTGATCGTCAGTAGGAGCGGCCGGTCGACGCTCGATTGCCCGCGATGGACGTAAGAACAACGCGTCCATTCAGGTAATGCGCATTATCGTTGACCGCCATCGCGGGCAAGCCTCGCTCCTACAGAAGAACGATCAGGCCAGGGAGTTCGACTCCGCGAGCAGCAAGCCCTGCTCGGCCGCGCACAACTCGACCAGGTAATCCCACACCACCCGCAGGCGCACGGATTTGTGCAGGTCGCGCCGGGTGCTGATCCAGTAGGCGCGCTGGATGCTCTCGCCGGGCAGCAAAGGCACCAGCTGCGGATCGCCGGCGGCCATGTAGCACGGCAGCACGGCGATGCCCAGGCCGGAACGCGCGGCCTGTTGCTGGGCGAGCACACTGGTGCTGTGGAACACCACCTTGGGGTTGCGACAGAAACTGTTGAGAAACTTCAGTTCCTGGCTGAACAGCAGGTCGTCGACATAGTCGATCCAGGCATGTCGCCCCAGGTCCTCGCGGCTGCGCAGCGGCGGCGCGCGGTCCAGGTACGCCTGGCTGGCATACAGGGCCAGGCGGTAATCGGTGAGCTTGCGGGTCACCAGCATGTCGGCGTTGGGCCGCTCCAGGTGGATGCTGATCTCCGCCTCGCGGTTGAGAATGCTGACAAAACGCGGCACCGCCACCAGTTCCACCTCCAGCCCCGGATAACGCTCGAACAGACCGCGCAGGCGGCTGGCGAGAAACATGATGCCCAGGCCCTCGGTGACGCCCACCCGGATCTTGCCCAGGGGCGCGGTGGACTGGGTGATTTCCTCCTGGGCCAGCAAGGCCACGTTCTCCATGGCCTCGGCGTGCTTGAGCAAGGCCTCCCCGGCCGGCGTCAGTTCGTAGCCCTGGGCGTGCTGGATGAACAGCGCGGTGCCCAGGCTTTTCTCGATCGCCTCGATATGCCGGGCCACCGTGGCGTGGGTGGTCTTCAGCCGCTGGGCAGCGGTCAGCAGGCGACCGCTGCGTTGCAGCTCGAGAAAGAACCGCAGGTCGTTCCAGTCGAACATGACTCTTCCTTGCAGATGCCGGGGGAAGCCGCTGTTTAAAAACGCACAGCGGCTGAGCAAAAACTAACATTCTTTTAACGAAAGCTAACAACTAGGATGAGCCCAACAAGAACGATAAAGCGAGGTCATGGATGCTGCCTGCCTTCGATCCATACGACTACATAGTGGTCGGCGCCGGCCCCGCCGGTTGCCTGCTGGCCAATCGGCTGTCCGCCAACCCGGCCCACCGCGTCCTGCTGCTGGAAGCCGGTGGCCGCGACAACTACCCCTGGATTCACATTCCCGTCGGCTACCTGTTCTGTATCGGCAACCCGCGCACCGACTGGTGCTTCAAGACCGAAGCCGAACCCGGCCTGCAAGGCCGCAGCCTGAGCTACCCGCGCGGCAAGGTGCTGGGCGGCTGCTCGTCGATCAACGGCATGATCTATATGCGCGGCCAGGCCGGCGACTATCAGCGCTGGACCGCCGACGGCAATCCCGGCTGGAACTGGCAGGACGTGCTGCCGCTGTTTCGCAAAAGCGAAAACCACTTTGCCGGCGACTCGCAGTTCCATGGCGCCGCCGGCGAATGGCGGGTCGAGCGCCAGCGCCTGTCATGGCCGATCCTCGATGCCTTTCGCACTGCCGCCGAACAGAGCGGCATCGCCAGCGTCGACGACTTCAACGGCGGCGACAACGAAGGCTGCGGCTATTTCCAGGTCAACCAGAAAGCCGGGGTGCGCTGGAACGCCGCCAAGGCCTTCCTCAAGCCGATCCGCCAACGGCCCAACCTCACCGTACTGACCGGGGTCGAGGTCGATCGCGTGCTCCTGGAGAATGGCCGCGCGGCCGCGGTCAGCGCCCGTCACCAGGGCCAGCCGCAGACCTTCAAGGCGCATCGCGAAATCATCCTCAGCGCCGGCGCCATCGGCTCGCCGAGCATCCTGCAACGTTCGGGAATCGGCCCCGCCGCGCTGCTGCAACGCCTAGGTATAGGCGTTGCCCACGAGCTGCCGGGGGTTGGCGGCAACCTGCAGGACCACCTGCAACTACGGCTGATCTACAAGCTGGAAAACGCCCGCACCCTGAACCAGATCGCCGGCAGCCTGTGGGGCAAGATGGGCATGGGCCTGCGCTACCTGTACAACCGCAGCGGCCCGCTGTCCATGGCGCCGAGCCAGTTGGGAGCGTTTGCCCGCTCAGGGCCGGAACAGACTTCGGCCAACCTCGAATACCATGTGCAGCCGCTGTCGCTGGAACGTTTCGGCGAACCGCTGCACGCCTTCCCGGCCTTTACTGCGTCGGTCTGCGACCTGCGTCCGCAAAGCCGTGGCCGGGTGGAAATCCGTTCCGCCGACCCGCAGGCGTCGCCGCTGATCCAGCCCAACTACCTGAGCCACCCAGAAGACCTGCGGGTCGCCGCCGACGCCATCCGCCTGACCCGGCGCATCGTCGCCGCGCCGGCCCTGCAAGCCTTCAAGCCTTGCGAATACCTGCCGGGGGCCGAGTTGCGCAGCGAAGAACAACTGCACGAAGCCGCCGCGCGCATCGGCACCACCATCTTCCATCCGGTGGGCACCTGCCGCATGGGCCAGGGCACGGATGCGGTGGTCGATGCCGAACTGCGGGTGCATGGCATCCCCGGCCTGCGCATCGCCGATGCCTCGATCATGCCGTACATCACCTCCGGCAATACCTGTTCGCCGACGCTGATGATCGCCGAGAAAGCCGCCGAGCTGATTCTTGCCACCTCGACCAGGAGCCCTGCCGCCGAAAAACAAACCGTTACCCCCGCCTGATCTTTGTAGGAGCAAGGGGGACGCCTAGTTCTTGCTCGCGATGGCGGCCTATAGAGCGGTGCAAAGCTCAAGGGCCTATCGCGAGCAAGCTTCTCTCCTACAGAAGCAAGAGCAAGATGCAGATAGCGACGCCACGCCGGCGCCGACAGTGGAACAACAAAAACAATCACTGTGAGGGATATCGATATGTCGGAACATGCTCAATCGCTGGACGCGGCCGCCGCCGCGCCCACCAGCCAGGAAAGCCAGAAAGTCATCTTCGCCTCGTCCCTGGGGACGGTCTTCGAGTGGTATGACTTTTTCCTCTACGGCGCCCTCGCGGCGGTCATCAGCAAGCAGTTCTTCGCCGGGGTCAACGACACCACCGCTTTCATCTTCGCCCTGATGGCGTTCGCCGCCGGGTTCGTGGTGCGGCCGTTCGGCGCCCTGGTGTTCGGTCGCCTGGGGGACATGATCGGGCGCAAGTACACCTTCCTCGCCACCATCATTCTCATGGGCCTGGCGACCTTCGCCGTGGGCCTGCTGCCGACCTACTCGAGCATCGGCATCGCCGCGCCGATCATCCTGGTCGCCCTGCGCATGCTCCAGGGCCTGGCCCTGGGCGGTGAATACGGCGGCGCCGCGACCTACGTCGCCGAGCACGCGCCCCAGGGCAAGCGCGGCTTCCACACTAGCTGGATCCAGTCCACCGCGACCCTCGGCCTGCTGCTGTCGCTGCTGGTGGTACTGGGCTGCCGCTACTTCACCGGCGACCAGTTCGAAGTCTGGGGCTGGCGCCTGCCGTTCCTGCTATCGATCGTGCTGCTGGGCATTTCCACCTGGATCCGCCTGAGCCTGCACGAGTCGCCGGCCTTCCTGAAGATGAAAGAAGAAGGCAAGGCCAGCAAGGCGCCGATCCGCGAGTCCTTCGGCAAATGGGAAAACCTCAAGGTGGTGCTGATCGCCCTGTTCAGCATCAACGCCGGGCAAGCGGTGACCTTCTACGCCGCACAGTTCTACGTGCTGTTCTTCCTCACCCAGTTCCTCAAGATGGACCCGGCCCTGGCCAACATGCTGCTGATCATCAGCGTGGTGATCGGCGCGCCGTTCTTCATCTTCTTCGGCTGGCTGTCGGACAAGATCGGCCGCAAGCCGGTGCTGATGGTCGGCCTGCTGCTGGCCACCGCACTGTACTTCCCGATCTTCAAGTCCCTGGCCCACTACGCCAACCCGGCCATCGACCAGGCCAGCCGCCAGGCGCCGATCAGCGTGCTGGCCGACCCCGCCACTTGCACCTTCCAGTTCGACCCGGTGGGCAAGGCGCGTTTCGACAGCCCGTGCGACAAGGTCAAGACCTTCCTGGTCAAGCAGGGCCTGCCCTACACCAGCGTCGCCGCGCCGGCCGGCAGCCCGGTGCAGGTCAGCGTCGGCGAAGTGCAGCTCGACGGTTTCGACGAAGCGGCCCTGCGCGGCGCCGTGACCCTGGCCGGCTATCCGCAATCGGCCGATACCCAGAACGTCAACAAAACCATGGTGGTGGTGCTGATCGTCGCGCTGATCCTGATCGCCGCCATGTGCTACGGCCCGCTGGCGGCGCTGATGGTCGAGCTGTTCCCGACCCGCATCCGCTACACCTCCATGTCCCTGCCCTACCACATCGGCAACGGCTGGTTCGGCGGCTTCCTGCCCACCGTGTCCTTCGCCCTGGTGGTGTACACCGGCGACATCTTCTACGGCCTGTGGTACCCGGTGGTGATCACCGGAGTCAGCCTGCTCGTCGGCCTGACCTGCCTGCGGGAAACCCGCGACGTCGATATCGACAAGAACTGAAAAACCCCCGGAAAACCCTCGCTGACGATAGCGCCCCAAGGATGGTTGCAGGCCTTGGGGCCATCATCGTCAGCCAAGGGTAGCGGCCAAAAAAAACGGCACGCCATGGCGCGCCGCTTCCATTGCTGTCGATCAGGCCACGATATCGGTGGTCGCCGCCTGGCCGATGGTGCCCACGGCGAAGTCCACCGCGCCCAGGCCGGTGAGGTCGACCAGCAGGCTGGTCTGGTCGGTCTCGGCGTAGTAGGTCAGGATCGCGTCGCCGGCGTGGCCGGTGAAGCCGCTGACGAAGTTCAGGGTCGCCTGCCCCGAGGCGAACTGCGCCAGGCCGCTGAGGTCGATCTTGTCCTGGCCACTGGTGAAATCCATGATCCAGTCGGGTTCGGTCAGGGTCGAATCCGCAGCCTTGCCGAACACGAAGGTGTCCGCCCCTGCCCCGCCCCACAGCGTGTCGCGACCACCGCCGCCGTAGAGGATGTCGTTGCCGGCACCGCCTTCGAGGATGTTGGCCGCGGCGTTGCCGATCAGCAGGTCGTTGCCCGAGCCGCCGATGGCGTTTTCCAGGGTCACGCCGTGGGCCACGGACACGTTGCCCACCAGGCCGCCGACGTCGGAGAACGAGCCCTCGTTGAGGTTGATCTTCTGGTTCTGGGTGAAGCCGGAGAAGTCCAGGGTGTCGTTGCCGCCGCCGTCCCACACCGAGAACACCAGCTTGGAGGCAGATGAGCTGGCGCTGTAGAAATCGCGCCCGGTGTTGGAGTTGAAGCCGTACACGGTGTCGTCGGAGCGGGTCTCGTGGTTGGCACCGTAGAGTTTCTGCACCGCGACAATGTCGTCCATCAGCGGCGCCGAGGCATAGGCGCCACCGCCGTCCTTACTGAAGTTCTGCCCGGTATTGCTCTCGCTCCAGTAGCTCATCAGGCTGTAGCCGCGCGTGTCCTGGGCGTAGGAAGCATCGTTGTAGGTCGGGTTGCCGTTGCCGGCGTTGTAGGTGCCCGGATGGGACAGGCCCAGGCTGTGGCCGATTTCGTGGGTCAGGGTCTGGCGACCATAGTTGCCGTTGCCCGGGGTTTCGTTGACCCGGTACTGATCGTTGATCAGGTACCAGGACTGGCCGTCATAGCTGCTGCCCGAAGGCAGGTAGGCGAAGGCCGCACCGCCGGTGCCGACGCTGTAGTTGCCGAAACTCAGGTGCCCGTCGCCGCCGCTCGCCGCTTCGTTGAAGCTCACATTGGCCACGTCCGACCAGGATTGCAGCGCCAGGAACGCCTGGGCTTTCTGCAACGCGCTGAACTCGCTGAAGGTGCCCAGGTTCGGGTTGTAGTTGGCCGGTTTGCTGGTGAGGAAGCTGTAGCTGAGCTCGATCTTGCCGTCGCCGTTCTGGTCGTGCCAGGACAGGCCCTTGCGCAGGATCTGCTCGGCGGCCTGGTCCGCGGTGTACGACGGCTTGCCGTTCACCAGCTCTGCGCCGCCACGGTCATAGGCATGGCTGAAGGCAGTGATCAGTTGGTAGGCATTACTGCCTGGAGCTGCCGAAAAACCGGCATTTTCTTTGGCTTTTGACATCATTTACATCCTTGTTCAACGCTGAAAATTTCCGATAGACCACGGCGACCTGTTAGCGAGATCGTCCTATCACTCGCCCTATTCAAGGCAGGGGAAAATTGACACAGAAATCGGCGCCTCGTCCACGATTTTTATTGTCCGACAAAACCGCCAGAGGGCTTTTCGCCTGATTAAAATCGCGGCTCGCTGCCCAGCCCAAGCGCGCCATGGGCTAAGCTTCAGCGCTAACGGAGCACGCCGCCGCGCCCCGGTTCCTGCCTGTATCCCAAGGAGTCCGCGATGAAAAGAATCCTCCTGAGTTGCGCCCTGTCGCTGGTCGCCAGTGCCGCCCACGCCGAAGGCATCCCGCTGTTCAATGTCGACTGTCCGGGCAATATCCCGGTCAGCGCGGAGGAAGGGGGACCGGTGTTCATCAACGGCAAAGAGGCCCAGACCAAGACCGTCAACGAGCGTTATTTCGAGGCCAAGGGTTCGGGCATCACGGTGACCATCAGCGTGGAAGATGACGACTCGGTGGTCGTGACCTACAGCGGCAAGCAAGGCGCCAGCGGCATTTGTACCTCGGTCGACGACTGAGCCCCTTAAACCAGGACAGACAGGCATTCAATGGACATTGCAGGCATTCCCTTCGGCACCACCGACTGGTCACAGATCCAAGCCACCGAGCATCGCGGCGAAACTGGCAGTGCCTACTGGCGCACCCGGCAGTTCGGCGCCATCCGCGCGCGGATGGTCGAATACAGCCCCGGCTACCTGGCCGATCACTGGTGCTCCAAGGGGCATATTCTGTTTTGCCTGGAAGGCGAACTGCACACCGAACTCGAAGACGGCCGCCGGTTCGTGCTGACACCCGGCATGAGCTACCAGGTGGCGGACAACGCCGAACCCCATCGCTCGTTCACCGCGGTCGGCGCCAAGTTGTTTATTGTCGATTGAATACCCGAAACATGGCCATCGTGGGACCTGTCAGGCCTGCGAAGTAGCCGGTGAAAAAATCACCTCGACTGACATGTCGCCAGAGGCACGCGCCAGATCGGCGGCCAGGCCAAACGGATTAACCACCCGTTGCTCCGGATCGTAGACAAAGCAGATCAGCCGCCGGCAGCCCGGGTGGCCCCGATAGCGCTCGACATCGACAATCAGCTCTTCACCCAGCTTGCCATCGCGCAAGCCGTCGCGAGTCATCTTCACTTCGATCACGGTCTGTTCGTCAGGAAGCAGAAAGTCCATGCGCGCCGCCGCACCCGCATGGCTGGGCGTCTGCTCTTCGGCCCTGACGTCCTTGAAGTGCAGTTTGAGCAACGCATGCAGCACGTCCTGCACGTCATATTCGTCCTTGACGACAATACCGCTGCGTCCACCACGCCGCCGGTTGAGCTGCACGGCAAACGTATGGAAATTGGCCAGCAGGCGCTCGACCCCTGGGTTGTTCAGCGGCACAGGGGTCTCGTCATCGTGGAAAAAGCGGCGTAAGACCCCAGACTCGAAATCGGCCTGTTCCCTGGATTTGTGCACGAACAAAAACGCCATAAACAACGCCATGGCGATTTCGAGCGTGACAAAGATGATCAGTCCGATAACCGACGGCATGACCCGAATCTGCGGGTCGTATTTGTAACGCAACGGGTTCGGCGCAGACTCACCAGTCGAGAGCGCATCGGACCTTGGCACAGCGCGGTAATTCATTTCCACCACCAAACCGGGCCAGGGCACGTCGAGCAGCATGAAGTCCGGAGGCGGATCACGCTGCAGCGTGCTCTGGGCCAGCCCCTCGTTCCAGGCCTTGAGTTCCTGGCGCAGCGAGTCGGTCATCTGTCGATAGCGTTCAGAACCTGCCACTTTCACCACTGCCGGGTTGGTGAACCCGGCCGGCATGAACACTGGCCAGATCAGCATCAGATAACTGGCCGCGATCAGCACCATATTGCCGCCCCACATGAAGCGGGAAAAAAGCTGCGCACGGCGCGTACTCAGAATAATTCGCCCCAGACTTTCGGCGGTGTTGCCAGGCTGCAAGCTACTCATGACAGATTCACTTCCTTGTGTTTTTTTGGAGGGTGCCAAGGACCTCAGAACAAGCCCATCTGCCCACCCACTAATGTACTGAAATCATCTTGCACGAACGGCAGGATGGCATCCGCCACCGGCTGCAATTGGCGAGTCACGTAGTGATCGTAATCGATGGCCGCGGTGCGGTTTTCCAGGGGTTCGGGGCCGGCCAGGGTGATCACGTAGCTGATCCAGCCGCCGTTCTGATAGCGCTGGGGCCGGCCGTGCTGCCGGTTGTATTCGTCGGCCAGGCGCGCGGCGCGCACATGGGGCGGGACGTTGCGTTCGTAATCGTCCAGCTGGCGGCGCAGGCGCTTGCGGTACACCAGCTGCTCGTCCAGCTCGCCGGCCAGGGTGCGCCGCACGTAGTCGCGCACATAGTCCTGGTACGGCTGGCGATGGAAGATCCGTTGGTACAGCTCCTGCTGGAACTGCTGGGCCAGCGGCGACCAGTCGGTGCGCACCGCTTCCAGGCCCTTGTAGACCATCTCCTGGGTGCCGTCGGCGCGGGTCACCAGGCCGGCGTAGCGCTTCTTGCTGCCCTCTTCCGCGCCACGAATGGTCGGCATCAAAAAGCGACTGAAGTGGGTTTCGAATTGCAGTTCCAGGGCGCTTTCCAGGCCGTACTCATCGCGCAGGTGATCGCGCCACCACTGGTTGACGTGCTGCACCAGCGCGCGGCCGATGCGCGCGGCATCCGCCTCGGCGTGGGCGCTGCCGAGCCAGACGAAGGTCGAGTCGGTGTCGCCGTAGATCACCTTGTGGCCCTGCGCTTCGATGAGCTGGCGGGTGCGGCGCATGATTTCGTGGCCGCGCATGGTGATCGACGACGCCAGGCGCGGATCGAAGAAGCGGCAGCCACTGGAGCCGAGCACGCCGTAGAAGGCGTTCATGATGATCTTCAGTGCCTGGGACAGCGGCGCGTTGTGTTCGCGCTTGGCCACCTCGCGGCTCTCGGCGACCCGGGCGACGATCGACGGCAGGCAATGCCGGGTGCGGGAAAACCGCGCGCCGCGAAAGCCCGGCACCGACTCGTCGTCCGCCGGGTGGCGCAGTCCTTCCACCAGCCCCACCGGGTCGATCAGGAAGCTGCGGATGATCGACGGGTACAGGCTCTTGTAGTCCAGCACCAGCACCGACTCGTACAGACCGGGCCGCGAGTCCATGACAAAACCGCCGGGGCTGGCCTGCGGCGGCTGCTCGCCAAGGTTCGGCGCGACGAAGCCCTGGCGGTGCATCAGCGGCATATACAGGTGGGTGAAGGCCGCCACCGAGCCGCCGCTGCGGTCGGCCGGCAGGCCGGTGACCGTGGCCCGCTCGAGAAGAAAGGTGAGCAGTTCGGTCTTGGCGAAAATTCGCGTCACCAGCTCGCAGTCCTTGAGGTTGTAGCGCGCCAGGGCGGGCTTGTCCTCGGCGAACATGCGGTTGATTTCGTCCATGCGCTGGTAAGGGTTGTCGATCGACTTGCCTTCGCCGAGCAGGGTCTGGGCGACGTTCTCCAGGCTGAAGGACGGGAAGCTCCAGGTCGCCGAGCGCAGGGCTTCGATGCCATCGATGATCAGGCGCCCGGCGGCCGCGGCGAAATAATGGGTGCGGCTGCCGTGTTCGCGCCACTGCATCTCCTCGCCACCGCGCCCCAGGCGCAAGGGCACCGCCAGGCGGCGCGCGTGTTCGTGCAGCACCCGCAGGTCGAACTGCACCAGGTTCCAGCCGATGATCGCATCCGGATCGTGCCGCGCCAGCCACTGGTTGAGCCGCTCAAGCAACTGCTCGCGGCTGGCGCAGAACTCCAGATCGAAGTCCACCGCGCTGTCGTCCTCGCGAGCGCGGCCGAGCATGTACACCTGGCGCTGGCCGCAGCCTTCCAGGGCGATGGAGTACAGCTCGCCGGTCTCGCTGGTCTCGATATCCAGCGACACCAGCTTCAACGATGGGCGATAGTCCGGCGCCGGCTTCATCTGCGCCTCCAGCAGCATCCCGCCCTCGCCCGGGGTGCCGCCGAACCACACCGGCGCGGTGATGAAACGCTCCATCAGGTAGCGCTCGGGCGGCCGCACATCGGCCTCGAACACCTCGACACCGGCGCGGCGCAGGGTCTTGTCGAGGCGGATCAATTGATTGTGCTGCGGGCAATACAGGCCCAGCACCGGGCGGTGCTGGAAGTCGCACAGGCCCAGGGGGCGCAATTCGACATCGCGATCGTCGGCCAGCAGGCGCCGCGCCTGTTCCTGCTGTTCGGCGGGAATGAAGGCCACGGAGGTCTGCACCGGCAAGCGGATCTGGCACGGCCCGGCATCGGTCGCCAACCAGAACTCGACTTCCGTGCCTGCCGGCGTGTCACGCCAGTGCCGGGTCAGGACGAAGCCCTGCTGTAAATCCACCACTGCAACCTCAAGAACCTGTTTCAAGGCCTTGATTCTACCTGTCCTCGGTCGCGATAGCCCGTTCCGGGCATGTGCCGAAAGGTTTTGTCGGACAATATGTAGTGCTTGAAAATTTTCACTACAAAACCGTTGACGAGGCGAATTCGCCCTTGCATGATGCAGGCGTCTCCCCGATCGGGAGACTTGGCAAAGGTGTTATGAGCAAGCTCGTCTGACCGCCGAGCTGTTAACCCGGATGTGTACTGCCCACAAGGCAGATTGATGAAACTGACCTGGCATGAACGTCCAGTACAAAGGGCGGGAAGCTGGCGAAAACTCCTCAAGATGCTTGTGGCCGAAACTGAAAACTTCGGCAGCTTGATCCAGGTTTACGCTGCTTCTCTTCGTTGTGACGCTATTGCGTAGCAGTTAATCAAGACGACTACACGCATCAGGCTCTGGGCCTTATCTGTATCCGACAGACACCCTCTGTCGCCCTGTTTCCGGTATCAGGGTTCAACTTACCGATGTAGCGATATCAATTAGCGACTCAACTAGATAGATCGAAATGGTCAAGGGGCTTACAAATGAATCTGAACAATCAACCTACTATTGATGAACTGGCTCGTATGTTCGCGGCACAGAAAGACAGCCATGACAGCCACATCCTGTGGATTGCCAAGTCTGGCCAGGTCCATATCGACTGCCTGTCGCCCCACGCCCATGAAGAAGAGTTCGACAAGAACAACCAGGACCTGCTGGCCCGCCTGAAAATGTACCGCCGTGGCCAGGGCTACGTCGGCAAGAAGGCCGCCGCCGACAGGGACTTCATCGGACGGGTATTCGATACCCTGAAGAATGAATGGCAATCGCTGCAGAACAAGTCGGAAGTTCGGGTGATTGACCGGTTCTGCTAAGTGCAACTTGTCGTTGTCGCTGATCAACCGTTGATCCATTAAATAAAAAGGGACGCTCCAATAAGAGCGTCCCTTTTTTATTGCATGCCGGTTATTTGGATGACGCAGTACTTCTGCTAAACCGCGTTATCGTTGGCGGCAGGCTTACTTGACCTGACGCTGCGGCGCCTTGTGCACCATGGTGTAGGCATAGTCCACGCCCATGCCGTAGGCGCCGCTGTGCTCGCGCACCAGGTCCATCACCGCGTCGTAGGTTTCCTTGTGCGCCCAGTCGCGCTGGAACTCGAGCAGCACTTGCTGCCAGGTCACCGGCACCGCGCCGGCCTGGATCATGCGCTGCACCGACATGTCATGGGCTTCCTGGGTGGTGCCGCCGGAAGCGTCGGTGACGATGTACACCTCATAACCTTCGGCCAGGGCTTCCAGGGCCGGGAAGTTCAGGCAGACCTCGGTCCACAGCGCAGCCATGATCAGTTTCTTGCGCCCGGTGGCCTTCACCGCTTCCACCAGCTTCTTGTCTTCCCAGGAGTTCATCGAGGTGCGCTCGATCGGCTGGTGATCGGGGAACACGCTGAGCAGTTCCGGCCAGATGTAGCCGCTGAAGCTCTCGGTTTCCACCGAAGTGAAGATGGTCGGCACGTTGAAGATCTTCGCCGCCTTGGCCAGGCCCACGGTGTTGTTCTTCAGGGTCTGGCGGTCGATCGACTGCACGCCGAAGGACATCTGTGGCTGGTGGTCGATCAGGATCAGGGCGCAGTTGCTTGGGTTGAGCAGTTCACGGATAGACATGGCGCGTTCCTTTTGATGTCGAGTAGGTTCAAACGTTGAGTTGCAAAATTCGGGAGCTCGGCGCGGGTTCCGCTGGGGAGGCTTTGCTGCCGGCTTGGTGGCTAATTTAGGGGCTGGATTAAAAAGGGACAATTCCATAAAATCGAGAATCATTGATTCCAAAATAGGGACAGTCATGGATCGCATCGAATGCATGCGCGCGTTTGTCGTCACGGTCGATGCCAATGGCTTCGCCGCCGCGGCCCGGGCCATGGACGTGCCGCGCTCGAAAGTCAGCAAACAGATCCAGGCGCTGGAGGAAGCCATCGGCGTACAGCTGCTGCACCGTACTACTCGCAGCCTGCACCTGACCGAAGCCGGCGCCGAGTACTACGAGTCGGCGCGGGAAGTCCTGGCCGCCGTGGACGAGGCCGAACAACGGGCGCGGGACGGCATCGGCGAATTGCGCGGGGTGCTGCGGGTCAACGCGCCGATGTCCTTTGGCCTGCGCCGCCTCGGGCCGCTGGTGCCGCTGTTTCATGAGCAGCACCCGAACATCGAATTGCAACTGGTGCTCAGCGACCAGCAGGTGGACCCGGTGCGTGGCGGTTTCGACGTGACCATCCGCATCGCCAGCCTGGCCGACTCGTCGATGGTCGCCAAGCTGCTGGCCCCGGCGCCGCGGATCATGGTGGCCTCGCCGGACTACCTGAAGCGCGCCGGCATCCCGCAGACGCCTCGTGACCTGACCGCCCACCAGTGCCTGAACTACGGCTACCTGCAAAGCGGGGTCAGCCTGCAATTGAGCAACGGCAAGGACACCCAGCGCGTCCACGTCACCGGCCCGCTGCACGCCAACAACGGCGACCTGCTGGCCCAGGCCGCCGAGGCCGGCATGGGCATCGCCCTGCTGCCCGACTTCATCGTCGCCGACGCCCTGGCCGCCGGCCGCCTGGTGCCGGTGCTGTGCGAATGGCAGGCACCGCCGATCAGCATCCACGCGGTGTACCCGTCGGCCCGGCGCGTGCCGCAGAAGACCCGGGCCTTTATCGAGTTCCTGGTCACCCAACTGGCCGACCAAGCGCCCCTGCATCCGTAGGGCCAGGGATAACCATCACGCCGATGGCCACCTCGCCTCTGCTTCTGTAGGCGGCACGGGATGCAGCGGCGATGGACCTACACTGAATGCATACACCTCGGCATTCGTGAGGGGCCATCATGCGCAATTCTCCCAGACTCGCAGCGCTCAGCCTGGTCGCCACCCTCGTCTACCTCGGCCTGGCCATCCTCGGCATGGGCGGGCTGGTGGCGTTCTTTTCCCACCCCGCGCTGTGGGTCATCGCCCTGTCCCTGCTGGCCATGGCCGGCGTGGCCCAGTTCAGCGAAGGCAACTTGAGCCCCGGCAAACAGGAAGACCGGGAAAACCGCTGGGTCCTCGTCGCCTTCGGCATCCTCGGTCTGTTGCTGGCCTTTCTTCCCGCCTACACCGACCGCCTGAATTTCTGGACCTTTGGCGGCACCGACACGCGCTGGTTCGGTGTGGTGTTCTTCATCGCCGGCGGCATCTTGCGGCTGTGGCCGGTGTTCGTGCTGGGCAATCGCTTCAGTGGCCTGGTGGCGATCCAGCCCGGCCACCAGCTGGTGACCACTGGCATCTACGGCACCTTGCGCAATCCGAGCTACCTGGGGTTGCTGATCAATTGCGTGGGCTGGGCCCTGGCCTTCCGCTCCGGGGTCGGCCTGTTGCTGACCGCCTTGATGCTGATCCCGCTGATCGCCCGCATCCACGCCGAAGAAGCCTTGCTGCGCAAAGAGTTCGGCAAGCAATACGACACCTACTGCGCCTACACCTGGCGCCTGCTGCCCTGGATCTACTGAGGACTTTTTCCGCCACGTTGCCGGGGGCGGTGTTAAATATTTTGTGACGCGCCCCTTGGCAGCGAGGACCAGTCCCGGTAAAACGGTGAGCCTCACTTGCACGAAATGTCCGTGAATTCTTGACGAGATCCGCCGGCCGATGAACGCCTTGTGTTGCCACCCATCCTGCCAGACATGCGCTGCTGCCCCGTGCAGCCGCCTCGGCATCGGCATTGGAACGGGAACAACGCAACGCACCCACGGCGATCTCCACGGCAACCCCGGGGACCTGCGATGAAACTGCTGGTCAACCTGCCCATGGCCCTGTGCCGCTCCCGCCTGCGTCATTCCTCGCGCCCTCCGGATCCCTCGCTTTCGCTCTGAACGCGCACCTTTGCGCGTCGAGCCTTGCCGCCTTGCTATCTGCCATTGCAACCGGGCCATGCCGGCGCCGCTGCATGAACCGAACCTGCGCGCCGCCATGGCGCAAGCGAGAGAACCATGAAATTTGCAGCCCTTGACGAGGCCCGTGGCTTCCTGGCCGCCAACCCCGATATCGACATGATCGAGCTGTTCATCCTCGACGCCAACGGCGTGCCGCGCGGCAAGCTGCTGCACCGCGAAGAACTGCTGGCGGTCTATGAAAGCGGCCGCCCGCTGCCCAGCACCATCCTCGGCCTGACCCTGCAGGGCGACGACGTGGAAAACTCCGGGCTGGTCTGGGACGTCGGCGATATCGACTGCCGCGCCTACCCCCTGGCCGGCAGCCTGGTGCGCCTGCCGTGGCGGCAGATCCCCACCGCCGCGGTGCAGGTCAGCATGCACCCGCAGGAAGGCCTGCCCGCCAGCATCGCCGACCCGCGCCACCTGCTGATCAAGGTCATCGACCAGCTCAAGGCCGAGGGTTATCACCCGGTGATGGCCTGCGAGCTGGAGTTCTACCTGCTGGATGCCAAGCGCGACGGCAACGGCCGCCCGCAACCGGCGCTGGACGCCGACGGCGGCCGGCCACGACACACCCAGGTCTATGGCCTGCGCGAACTGGAGCAGATCGAACCCTTCCTCGCCGACCTCTACGCCGCCTGCAAGCTGCAAGGCATTCCGGCGCGCACGGCGATTTCCGAATACGCCCCGGGCCAGGTGGAAATCACCCTGGAGCACGGCGATGCCCTGGAGGCCATGGACCAGGCGGTGCGCTACAAGCGCCTGGTCAAGGCCGTGGCCCACCAGCACGGGATGCAAGCGACCTTCATGGCCAAGCCCTTCGATGACCTGGCGGGCACCGGCATGCACATGCACGTCAGCCTCGCCGACGCCGAGGGCCACAACCTGTTCGCCGCCGCAGACCCGGCCGGCACTCCGCTGCTGCGCCAGGCGGTGGGCGGCATGCTCGCGTCCCTGCTCGACTCGCTGCTGCTGTTCTGCCCCAACGCCAATTCCTATCGCCGCTTCCAGGCCAACAGCTACGCGCCGCTGGCGCCGACCTGGGGCGTCGACAACCGCACGGTGAGCCTGCGGGTGCCGGGCGGCCCGGCCAACAGCCGGCATATCGAGCACCGCATCTGCGGCGCCGACGCCAACCCCTACCTGGCGGCCGCGGCGATTCTCGCCGGTATCCATCGCGGCCTGCGCGAACAGCTCGATCCGGGCGATCCGGTGCAAGGCAACGGTTATGCCCAGGCCAGCGAACTGCTGCCCACCGACTGGCTGACCTCGCTGACCGCCCTGGAGAACTCCAGCTGGGCCCGCGACGCCCTGGGCAGTGAGTTCCTTGGGGTCTACCTGGCGGTCAAGCGCGCCGAATACCGCCAGTTCATGGCCGAAGTCGGCGAACAGGACTGGCGCTGGTACCTGACCCAGGCATGACGCGCTGGCCGGCGTCACGGCGCCGGCCCGGCCCCCTCCCAGCATTCGAGAACGACCCATGACAGCCGCATTCAACCCGGTAACACCGGCAGCCGAACGCTGCCCTTCCTACTACAGCGCCACCCTGAATAACGAAACCGCCTACCCGCCCCTGCAAGGCCAGGTGAGCGTCGACGTGGTGATCATCGGCGGCGGTTTCACTGGCGTCGCCAGCGCCGTGGAACTGGCGGAAAAAGGCCTGAAAGTGGCCCTGGTCGAAAGCCACAAGATCGGCTGGGGCGCCACCGGGCGCAACGGCGGCCAGGTCACCGGCAGCCTGTCCGGCGACGAGGCCATGCGCAAGCAGATGCGCCGCACCCTGGGCGACGAGGTCGACGATTTCATCTGGCAACTGCGCTGGCGCGGGCACCGGATCATCCGCCAGCGCGTGGCCAAATACGCCATCGCCTGCGACCTCAAGCACGGCCACCTGCATGCCGCCTACAAGCCCAGCCACCTCGCTGGCCTGCGCGCCGACTACGAAGAAGCGGTGCGCCGCGGCATGGGCGACGAGGTCAGCCTGCTGGACCGACAACACGTGCGCGAAGTGCTGGAAAGCCAGCTTTACCACGGCGCGATCAAGAACACCCGCAACATGCACCTGCACCCGCTGAACCTGTGCATCGGCGAAGCCCGCGCCGCCGAGAGCCTCGGCGCGCTGATCTTCGAGCACAGCGAAGTGCTGCAGATCGTCCACGGCGAGCGCCCGGCGGTGATCACCGCCCACGGCCGCATCGACGCCAAACAAGTGCTGCTGGCCGGCGACGTGTACCACAAGCTGGAGCCGAAACAACTCAAGGGCAAGATCTTCCCGGCCATGGGCGGCATCGTCACCACCGCGCCCCTGGGCGACCTGGCCAAGCGCCTCAACCCCCAGGACCTGGCGGTCTACGACTGCCGCTTCGTGCTCGACTATTACCGCATGACCGCCGACGGCCGCCTGCTGTTCGGCGGCGGCGCCAACTACAGCGGCAAGGACTCGCGGGACATCGCCGGCGAACTGCGCCCCTGCATCGAACGCACCTTCCCGGCGCTCAAGGGCGTGGCCATCGACTTCCAGTGGAGCTGCGCCATGGGCATCGTGATCAACCGCATCCCGCAGCTGGGCAAGCTCTCGGACAACGTCTGGTACTGCCAGGGCTACTCCGGCCATGGCATCGCCACCAGCCACATCATGGGGGAGATCATGGCCCAGGCCATCACCGGCCACCTCGAGCACTACGACACCTTCGCCGCCTGCAAGCACATCCGCGTGCCCTTCGGCGACCAGCTGGGCAACCCGATGCTGGCGGCGGGCATGTGGTACTACCAGATGCTTGAACGGTTGCGTTGAGGTGAATGCAAGCATCGCCGGACGGGCCCGACGCGCTGCTGTAGCCTATGGCAGCAGCGGCGCGAATCCATAAATGGATGGCCGCATGGGTGACATCAAGGAGAAGGCAAATGGTGCAAGCGGGCATCGACGAGACACAAACCATCGGCTCGAGGATCTGGACCTGGTATGGCCAGGACGAGTACCGAAAAATCATCCTGGTCGGCGAACTAGGCCCAGCCCTGGAATTCCTGGCCCTGGATGCAGGCCGGCAGCGAACGGAGATCGGCTGCTGCGCGGAGTGCAATCTGTGGTCTGACTATCTCGATTATCTCGTGCACTTTGTGCAGCGTTTCCCTGCGCGCCTGGCGCCGCATTTGCACCAGCGGTTGCAAACCCTGTTGAGTGCCTGTGAAGCCCTGAGCCCGCAAGCCTATGGAATGACCCTCGAAGACAATGGCTTTGAACACCCACAATGGGCGCCGCTGCGCCTGGACGCCCAAGAGGCTCTGGAGCTGTTGGGTTGGCTAGAAGTGCAGGAACACATGTCCGAGCTGACCGAAGAGTGCCGAGCGGCACTGAAGAAGTGGCCGGATTGACGGCCTTGCGCTTGCCGGCGAAGACGGCCTTGCGGACCTCTTCGCTGGCGAGCCGGCTCCTACAGCCATAGAGGAGTCAGGCGGGAGTGCGTGGCAAGGCGCGTTTGTGGGCGGTGCGCTGGTAGGCGGTTTCGATCAGCTGGCGCACGGCATCGGACACAGGCTCGCCCATCAGGTAGGCGTCGATCTCGGCGTAGCTGCAACCATAAGCCGTTTCGTCCAGCTTGCCCGGCGCCAGTTCTTCAAGGTCCGCCGTGGGGGCCTTGTGCACCAGATGCCCGGGAGCGCCAAGCGCCTCGGCCAGCGCGCGTACCTGAGTCTTGGTCAGGCCCGACAGCGGAGCGAGGTCGCAGGCACCGTCGCCGTATTTGGTGAAAAACCCCATCAGGGCCTCGGCCCCGTGGTCGGTCCCCACCACCAGGCCGTTGCTGAAGTTGGCGACCGCATACTGCGCCAGCATCCGCGCCCGCGCCTTGACGTTGCTCTTGGCGAAGTCGGTCAGTTCGGCCGACGGCTGCAAGCCATCGATCCGCACCTGGCTCATCAAACCGTCGACGCTGTCGGCAATGTTGCAGGTGCTGACCGAGTCCGGGCGGATAAAGTCCAGGGAGACCTGGGCATCGTGTTCGTCAGCCTGGTTTTTATAGGGCAGGCGCATGGCGATAAAACGGGCGTCGTGCCCTGCCCCGCGCATCTGCTCCACCGCCAGCTGGCACAGGCGGCCAGCGGTCAGGGAGTCGACGCCGCCGCTGATGCCCAGCACCAGGGTCTTGCCGCCGGACTCGCGCAACACCTGCTGGATGAAATCCACGCGCCGGACGATTTCCGCGGCTTCGTCTCCGCGCGCCAATTGCCGATCGATACCCAGCTCCCGGGCAATTCGTTCTTGGGTCTGGCTGCTCATATCAGGCCTCCAGGGGCGAGTTGCTGAGGTTGACGTTGAACACCTGCGCCGCGTACCTGAGGAACGACGGGTCTTCGCAGACGTTCTTGATCGGGTCATCGGAGAACTTCACCACCGGTTCGCCATGCACCCGCACCAGCTTCATCACGATGCTCAGCGGTTCGACGCCTTCGACGTCGCAGGCCAGGCTGGTGCCCATGCCAAAGCCGAACTTCGCCTGGCCACGCACATGGCGCAGGATCGGCAGGCATTTCTCGAAGTTCAGGCCGTCGGAGAACATCAGGTCCTTGGTCCGTGGATCGATGCCCAGTTCCCGGTAGCGGGCCAGGACCTTGTCGGCCCAGGCAATCGGGTCCCCGGAATCCTGGCGCAGGCCGTCGTAGAGCTTGGCGAAGTACAGGTCGAAGTCCTTGAGGAAGAAGTCCGTGCTGATGCAGTCGGTCAGGGCAATGCCCAGGCGGCCGCGGTATTCGTGCACCCAGTTTTCCAGGGCTGTGTTCTGGCTCTCCCGCAGCCGGCCCAATTGCTGGTGCACCATCAGCCACTGGTGGGCCATGGTGCCGATCAGCGGCAGGTCGAACTCGTAGGCCAGGTGGGCGTTGCTGGTGCCGACGAAGACCCCGGGAAAGTCGCTGCGCATGATCTTCACCACCTCGCGCTGGGCCTTGAACGACAGGCGTCGACGCGTAGAGAAGTCCGAGACCCGCAGCTCGGCGAGCTCTTCGCGGCTGGCGTTTTTCTCCAGCCATTCGAACTTCTGATAGAGCCGGCGGGTAACGTCCGCAAGCTCCACCTCCGGGTACCTGTCGCGGTTGCGCAACTCACTGACCATGGCCAGCACCGGCTGTTCGAACATGATGCAGTGCAACATCGGGCCACGGACGCGAATGCTCAGTTGGCCATCGACCGCCGCCACGTGGATGTAGCGCAGGTTGAAACGGAACAGGCCGAGAAACTGCTCGAAGTCCGGGGTCAGGTACTCGCGAAAACGCTTGTTGAATAAAAAGCGCTGTTCGCCTTCGCGCATCTGCAGGCTGGCGAGCTTTTCCAGTTCCTGGCGGATCTCTGGGATCAGATGCGCCAGGGACTCTTTGGAGCGAACGATGAACTGGTATTCCACCTCGACATTGGGGTGCTGGTGCAGCACCGCCTGCATCATGGTGAAGGTGTAGTAGTCGGTGTCCAGCAGGCTCTGAATCACGCCGTTGTCACGGTCAAATGCACTTTCCATGGTGACTCCTCAGGCACTGGCCAATCTGGCGGTTTCTTCGCGGGTCGCGGCAACCGCGATACCCGCTTGTTGCATCTCGTCGATCGCCTGGGTGGCGCCCTCTGCGCTGATGGCGCGGCAGGCCGGCAGGTGGATGATCACCTTGAAGCCCGCGGCGGCCAGTTGCAGGGCAGTAGTCTTGACGCAGAAATCCAGGGCCAGGCCGCCGACAATGACCCGTTGCACGCCCTGACGGTCGAGGTACTCGATGACCCCGGTGGACAGCTTGCCGTGCAGGTCGTGGTAGCAGGCTCCGTAGGGGTGCAGGTCCGGCTCCACGCCTTTCCACACGAAGTAGTCGTAGTCATAGGGAGTCGGTAATTCGTCCAGCAGGGTGAACCCTTCGGTGCCCGGTACGCAGTGGCTGACCCAGGTCAGGTCGGCATGCTCCAGGCCGGTGGGCTGGAGCATCTGTCCGGGCTCGGCCACCACCCAGGGGGCCTGGGGGCTGTGGGCGTCCTTGCTGCCGATGCGCAGGCTGGCCAGGGTCGCCATGAAATTCAGCTCGCCACCGATGCGGTCACCCTCGGCCACGGGCAACTCGCCTGGGCACAGCGGGGTGAAGCTCTTTTGTGCATCGACATCGAAGGAAGCGGTCTTCATCGTTTGGCTGTTCATGCTGGTTTTCTCCTCTGCATGGATCACAAAGTACATGTCATGTACTTTCATGGCAATCCCTTGACCCTGTTTTTTTATTTAAACCACCCAATCCAATATTATAAACAGCGCCAAATATGTCGATTCCCTGTGCACACAAGCAATGATAAAGTACACGTCATGTACCAAAAGAGGAGAAGCAGATGTTTGAACTGGCCCTCTATGGCGGTGCCTTCAACCCGCCCCACGCCGGTCACGCCCGGGTCATGCTCGAAGCCGCCCGCCACGCCCGGCGCGTGCTGGTGGTCCCCAGCTTTCGCCATCCGGACGGCAAGCGCATGGCCGACTTCGAGCAACGAGTGAACTGGTTGCAGGCCATTACCCGGCACTTGCAACCGGAGTGCCCCGCCGAACTGGCAGTGAGCCGCCTGGAGCAGCAACTGGCCCTGGCCGATCCCGCCCCGGTCTACAGCTACGCCCTGCTGCAACGCCTGGCGGACGACCTGGCTCTGGACGGCAAGCGCATTGCCCTGGTGGTGGGTGAAGACGTGGCGCGCCAGTTGCCCAGGTTCCATCGTGGCGAAGAACTGCAGCGGCGCTTTTCCATCCTGCGGATCGAGGAACAACCGGGGGTACGCAGTACCCTGTTGCGCCAGTGCCTGGCCCGCGGCGAAACACCGCCAAGCCAGTGGCTGGCACCGGGAATGAATCCGCTAAACTACGGCCTCTACGCCGTCCACGGAAGTTGATATGCACGACCGCCCCCCCTACCCCAGTGCCTACCTGCACACCATCGACCTGTGCCTGCTGCGCTATAACCGCGAGCGCTCTGAACTGGAAATCCTCCTCCATCAACGCGACAGCGAACCTTTCGCCGGGCACTGGGCGCTGCCAGGCATCGTGGTCAATGGCGATGTCGAGGATCGCAGCCTGAATGATGCGGTGGAGCGTCTGCGGCGCTCCAGCAAGGTGGGCATGCCCCTGGCCTGGCTGGAGCAGGTGGGCACGGTCGGCGACGCCTTTCGCGACCCGCGCTGCTGGTCGTCCTCGACCTTCTACCTGGGGATCGTCAGCGAACCGGTGGAGCCCGGCCCGCAGCAGGGTTTCTTTGCCCTCGGGGACGTGGCCAGCGGCAGTTTCAAGCTGCCCTTCGACCACAACAGCCTGGTGGCCCAGGTGCACGAGCGGCTGTTTTCCAAATCCCTGTACAGCAGCCTGCCGCTGATGTTTCTCGGCAGCGAGTTCAGCGCCCCCGAAGCGGTGAGCATCTTCTCCCTGGTGCTGCAACGGCCGGTGCTCAAGACCAGCATCCGCCAGCGCCTGTTGAAGATGTGCGAAGCCGGCCACCTGCGCGATACCGGACGCAAGAAGAGCGGCGACGGCGGCCGGCCGCAAGCCACAGTGGAAAATCTCAAGCTCACCGAGCTGTACCTGTTCGATCGCTGTTTTCTGGAGTGATACCCCCCATGAGTTCCATCGCCGACAACCAGTGCCTGCTGGATACCCCGTATTTCAAGGTGGTCCGTGAGCAAGGCTACTTCATCATCAAGGAACCCCGGGCGGTGAACGGCGTGGTGGCCGTACCGACCCTGACCGATGGCCGGTTGATGCTGGTCAACCTCAAGCGGCGGGCCATCGGCGGCCAGTCCATCGAGTTTCCCCGCGGCGCCATCGATGCAGGGGAAAGTGCTGTTGACGCCGCGGCCCGCGAATTGCTGGAGGAAACCGGCTGGCAGGCGTCGCACGTTCGCGAACTGGGCCTGCTGCACAGCAATACTTCGCTGATCGCCAGCGCGGTGGCGGTGTGTCAGGTGCAGATTGTCGAGCAACAGGCCGCCACCACCGATGGTGAAGTGGACAATCTGTTGTGGGTCAGTCACCAGGAATTGATGACGATGATTGCCACCGGCCAGATCACCGACGGCCACACCCTGTCGGCGGCGATGATGCTGCTGGCCAGCGAGTCGGCCTAACGCCCCCCACTTCTCCAAAGCGAAGCCGCACAAATCCCGCCCAACCTATACAACCCCGGAATCTGCTCTAGGCTGAAGCCTCTGGCGACTATGGATATAGAGCCATCGAGCCAGTGGAAACACATGGAAATGACTTTCAAGGAGATACCCCATGTCTGCGATTCCTTCAAGAACCAACCGCTCTCCCCTGCGCATGAACAAGGATGTCACTGCGCTGATTCCGGACTTCCCCTTTCACTACGCCAACTATTTGCAGAGCGCGGCTAATCGAAAGCTTCCCCCCTGCCAGGTAGACCCGGCGAACTATGGGCAGAAAGTGTTGATCGTCGGCGCTGGCGTCGCCGGCCTGGTCGCCGCCTATGAAGCCATGCGCATGGGCCTGCACCCGGTGGTGGTCGAAGCCTCCGAGCGCATCGGCGGACGGCTCTACTCCAAGGTCCAGGGCGACCCCGAAAACCCGGGCAGCCAGGTGCTCTGTGAACTGGGCGCCATGCGTTTCCCGGTGTCGGGCAAGGCGTTGTTCCACTACTTCCGCAAAGTCGGCATGACCGAGAACTCGGCGGACTTTCCCAACCCGGGGACTGCCGCGGCGATCAGTACGGTGGTCGATTACCGTGGGGAGAAGGTCTATTACGAAGTGGACGGCAACCCGGCCTTTCCAAAGCCACAGGAATACGTCGAGCTGGAAAACCAATTCTTCGATGACTTCCTGGAAAACTACCACTTCAAAGATCTGGAAAAGGCCATGACCGAGGGCTTCATCGATCAACAGAAGATCAAGCAGCTCTGGAATGCCATCGTCAAACCTCAGTCGGGAACCAGCGGCGACGACGTCAGCTTCTACGCCGCGCTCCTGGAAAACTCCGGCTGGAGCAAGGCCGACATCGACCTGTTCGGCCAGATCGGCTTCGGCACCGGCGGCTGGAACACCGACTATCCCAACAGCATCCTCGAGTTGCTGCGCGTGCTGTACACCGGCCTGGACGCCGACCACCAACTGATGTTCGACGGTTCCTCGAGCCTGCCGCAACGACTCTGGTCCAAGGCGCCGAAAGAACTGGGTGACGTGATGCTGCACTGGGGCGAGGACACCACGGTCGAAGCGCTGTCGCGCGAGGTATTCGCCGACCCGTTCCACAAGGAGGTGCGACACATCGAACGCCAGCCGGACGGCTCCTTCCGCGTCGCCATCACCGACACCCGCACCCGGCAGACCCAGCAGTGCCACTTCCCCAGCGTCATCTACACCCCGCATGTGCGGATCCTCGACAAACTGCGCTACTCGGGGAACCCACAAAGCCTTCCCGCCATGAACAGCCTGCTGCCCATCGATACCTGGGAAGCCATCATGTACACCCACTACATGCAGTCGGCGAAGATTTTCGCCGCCACCCAGCGCCCGTTCTGGAACGACCCGGTGGTGGGCGACGAGCAACGCAAGATGAGCATCACCCTCTCCGACCGCCTGACCCGCGGCACTTACCTGGTCGACTACTCGGCCAGCAAGGGCGACTACAAAGGCAGCGGGATCTTCCTGTCCTACACCTGGAACGACGATGCGCTGAAATTCCTCGGCGACCGCCCCGCGCCGTTGCCGCAGCATGTCGAGCTGTGCACCAACCTGCTGGACAACATCTACCCGGGGATCAACCTCAACGAGCAATACAGCACGGGCGATGCGTTCGTGGAGCACAACTGGGAGGATCAGCCGCTGTACCTGGGCGCCTTCAAGATGAACCTGCCAGGGCAGTACGAATATCAGCGGCGGATCTTTTCCCAGTTCATGAGCGGCATCGACACGGGCAATCCCGACCGCTTCATCCTGGCGGGCGATGACGTGTCCTGGACCGCCGGCTGGGCCGAAGGCGCGGTCACCACCGCGATCAATGCGCTGAACAAACTGGCGGTCTGTTTTGGCGGCGGCAGCCAACCGAACAACCCGGGGCCGGTGGAGTCCTGGGAGCAGTTGAAACCGGTCGAGTTGAGCTGACCGGTAAATAGCGTCACTTCAGACCCCGTCGCTGCCAGACCGGCACGACGGGGTCTTTGTTTCATGACCTGGCGCTTGCTTAGCGCCCCCATTTCTCCAAGGCGAACTCGACGAAACTGCGCAGCTTGGGCAGGCGGTAACGGTCCTGGGCGTAGAGCAGATGCATCGCCCGCCGGGGCAACTGATAGTCCTGCAGCACGGGCACCAGCCGTCCCTGTTGCAGGTCTTCTTCCACCAGGGCATCGGGCATCATCACCACCCCCAGGCCACCCCGCGCCGCGCGGTGCAGGCCGGACGAGGTGTTGGTCAGCAACGAGCCGGACACTGGAATCAGCACGTCCCCCTCGGGCCCGCGCAACGGCCACTGGGTGGCAGTGGAACTCCACTCGTCACCGGCCGGATAGGCGAACGCCAGGCAGTTGTGGTGCTGCAAGTCCTCCGGGACTCGTGGCGTGCCGCAGCGCTGTAGATAGTCCGGCGCGGCGCAGATGGTCAGGGTGTAGTCCTCCAGGGGCCGGGCGATCAGCGACGAGGTGTCCAGGTTTCCCAGGCGAAAAGCCACATCGAAGGCACCGTCGATCAGGTCGAAGCGTTGGTTGGCCAGTGTCAGCTCTACCTTGACCTGCGGACAGCGCTGCTGGAATTCGCTCAGGGCCGGCGCCAGGCGCTCGGTGCCGAAGGTCAGCGGCGCGGTGATGCGCAGGGTGCCGGACGGCTCGCCCTGGACCTGTTCCGCCATGCGCTCGGAGTCCGCCACCAGCCCCAGCACCGCCAGGCAACGCTGGTAATACTCGGCGCCGAACTCGGTCAGGCGCTGGCGCCTTGTAGTGCGGCTGAGCAGGCTGACCCCGAGGCGCTGCTCCAAGGCCCGCAGGTGATTGCCGACCATGGTGGTGGACAGGCCGCACTCACGGGCGGCGGCAGTCATATTCCCTGCCTCCACCACCTTCACGTACACAGACATCGCCTGGAACAGATCCATTATCAACCCTGACTTGAAGATGATTAAAGAATTGACGAGTTTATCTAGCCCAGGTGGCTAACGATACTGCCCGCACACCCCTTGGATGGAGCTTCCCGTCATGACCGCCACCTGCCTGATGAACACCTATCAGCCGCTGCCGCTGAGCTTCACCCGCGGCCTGGGCACGCGCCTCTGGGACCAGGCCGGCCGCGAATACCTGGACGCGGTGGCCGGCGTGGCGGTGACGGGCGTCGGCCATTCCCATCCCAGGCTGGTCAGCGTCATCAGCGAACAGGCCGGCCTGCTGCTGCACACCTCCAACCTCTACGGCATCGACTGGCAACAGCGGCTGGCGCAGCGGCTGACCCGCCTGGCCGGGATGGACCGGGCGTTCTTCAACAACTCCGGCGCCGAAGCCAACGAGACCGCGCTGAAGCTGGCGCGGCTGCACGGCTGGCACAAAGGCATCGAGCGGCCGCTGGTGATTGTCATGGAGAACGCCTTCCACGGCCGTACCCTGGGCACCCTGGCGGCCAGCGACGGGCCGGCGGTGCGCCTGGGCCTGAACTCGCTGCCGGGGGATTTTCTCAAGGTGCCCTTCGGCGACCTGGCTGCCCTGGAGCAAGCCGCACAGGCCCACGGCCCGCGTATCGCCGCGGTGCTGATGGAACCGATCCAGGGCGAAAGCGGTATCCGCCTGGCCCCGCCCGGCTACCTGAAGGGCGTGCGCGAACTGTGCAGCCGGCGCAACTGGCTGCTGATGCTCGACGAGATCCAGACCGGCATCGGCCGCACCGGCCAGTGGTTCGCCTGCCAGCATGAAGGCGTAGTCCCGGACGTGATGACGCTGGCCAAAGGCCTGGGCAACGGCATCCCCATCGGTGCCTGCCTGGCCCGGGGCAAGGCCGCGCACCTGTTCACCCCCGGCAGCCACGGCAGCACCTTCGGCGGCAACCCGCTGGCTTGCCGGGTGGCCTGCACCGTGCTGGAGATCATCGAAGAACAAGGCCTGCTGGCCAACGCCAGGCGCCAGGGCGAGTACCTGCTGCAACGCTTGCGGGCGGAGCTGGCCGATCATCCACAGGTCCTGCAGGTACGTGGCCTGGGGCTGATGATCGGCATCGAGCTGAAAGCCCCACGGCGCGAGCTGGCGCTACGGGCAGCGCAGGATCACGGGCTGCTGATCAATGTGACCCGGGGCAGCACCATCCGCCTGCTGCCAGCGCTGATCATCGACGAGCGGGAAGTCGAGATGATCGTGCGCGGGGTCAGCCGGACATTGCAAAACGCCGAGGTCGATGGCAATGCAACAAAAGAGGCAGGAGTGCTGGCGGTATCGTGAGCCGATGCCGGACGGACGGTCAGGCGAGGTGAGATGGAACGCTATCGCGAACAAGCCCGCTCCTGTTGGGAGCAGGCTTGCTCGCGATACTGTGCGGTGTTCAGTCGTCCAGCGGTTTGGGTGGCGCCGCAGGCTTGCCCGATCTGGCGGCTTTGCCGGCATGGGCTGCCTTGACTTCCGAGACCGGCGCTAACGTCGGCGCAATGGCTTCCTTCTCCGCCGCCGGCAGCTGGTCGATGGTGCTGAAGACTTCCTTGAGTTCGATGGCCCCGGAATGCTCGAGCTTCTTCTCGCCGTCCTTGCCCACCAGGATCACCTTGGTCTGCGCCCCGGCGCCGAGCTTCAGGCTGCGGATCAACGCCATGGTCGATTGCGGGTCCAGGTCCTTGCCGTCGCGTTGGCCGATGGTGTTGATCACCGTGTAGAGCACCATGTTGCGTTCGCTGAAGGCCTGGCGGTTGGCCGGCTCGTCGAGGGATTTCTTCAGCGCCACCAGGGTCGGGTCCACGGTGCTGGGCGCGATCACGATCAGTGGGCGCGCCTTGCCCTGGTCCTGGGCCAGGGGGCCTTCGTTGTCGGCCGCCATTGCGGGGCCGACGACAGCGAGCAGCGTTGCGAGGGTCAATGACCGAATGAACATGCGTCTCTCCTTTGGGTATCCACGTCCTAATGATTGCGCATCAGGGGAAAAGGTCCAGACCTGGACTCAAATTCTGACATTTTATTGAGCCATGCCCATGATCCGTGGTGCGGGAACCGTCGCTGCGCAGGCTCGTTTTCGCCGCGAGCGATCGACACTCCCATAAACACCAGTGATGAGCGAACCGTCCTATTCGGCATGAGCGACCCGCCTTGGCGCCCATGACAACCGGCATGGCCTATGCCGTTCTGGCATGGGTCCATACGAATTCGTCATCATTTTCGCGGCGGCGGCGTGATAGCCTTCATCCCGGCCATAACAAGAGCGCCCGCCTGGCTTTTTCCATCCGGTGCGGCGTCACCCGCCGTTTCATACCTGCTTGCTTCGTCTTCATCTGCCCAGGTTTTCGCAGCGACCCTCCTATACAGGCTCGCTGGACGACCGATTGCATTTTTGACTCGACGCTATCGTCGGCATCTCTTTTACCTCCTTCCGGGAGTTCGTATGTCCAGGCTGTCTCATCAAGATTTACGCCGTAGTTTTCGCGAGTTGATCGCTTCAGACTCCTGCTTCCACACTGCCTCTGTCTTCGACCCGATGTCGGCGAGGATCGCCGCCGACCTGGGGTTCGAAGTCGGCATTCTCGGCGGCTCCGTCGCCTCGCTGCAGGTGCTGGCCGCGCCTGACTTCGCCCTGATCACCCTGAGCGAATTCGCCGAGCAGGCCACCCGCATCGGCCGCGTCGCCCAACTGCCGGTGATCGCCGACGCCGACCACGGCTACGGCAACGCCCTCAATGTGATGCGCACCGTGGTCGAACTGGAGCGCGCCGGCGTCGCCGCCCTGACCATCGAAGACACCCTGCTGCCGGCCCAGTTCGGGCGCAAGTCCACCGACCTGATCTCGGTCGCCGAAGGCGTGGGCAAGATCCGCGCGGCGCTGGAAGCCCGGGTCGACCCGGAACTGGCAATCATCGCGCGGACCAACGCGGCGATCCTGCCGATCCAGGAAATCATCAGCCGTACCCAGCAATACGAGCGCGCCGGCGCCGACGGCATCTGCATGGTCGGGGTCAAGGATTTCGAGCAACTGGAACAGATTTCCGAGCACCTGTCGGTGCCCTTGATGCTGGTGACCTACGGCAACCCGGCGCTGCGCGACGATGCGCGCCTGGCGCAACTGGGCGCGAAGATCATCGTTGACGGCCACGCGGCGTATTTCGCGGCGATCAAGGCCACTTACGACTGCCTGCGCGAACAGCGGCAGATCTTCACCCAGGCCTCGGACCTCAGCGCCACCGAGCTGGCCCACACCTACACCCAGCCCGAGGACTACATCGTCTGGGCCAAAGAGTTCATGAGCGTCAAAGAGTGAGCCGCTAGCTCACCCTCCCTTGCGATCACCGAGGACCCGAGGTCCTGGGTGGTCGAAAGCCGCTTCGCTCCTCCCCCCGCCCCACTCTCTATTCCCCCGTCCCGTTCAACGCCTCATCGACACTGTCGAGGATCTGCCCGATGGTCCAGGGCTTGCGGATGAACGACACCGGGTAGCGGATGCCGGAGCTCTGCGGCGTCTCGTAACCGGACATCACCAGCACCGGCATGCCCGGCCAGCGCTCGCGCACCCGGTTGGCCAGGCCCGCGCCGTTCAGGGTGCCCGGCATATTGATATCGGTCAGCAGCAGGCGCACCTGCTCCGGATGGCTTTCCAGGAACAACAGCGCCTCATCCGCGCTGGGCATGGCCTGGGTCGCGAAACCCTCGTCCTGCAGGATCTCGCAGAGAAAGTCCAGGATCATCGGCTCGTCCTCGACCACCAACAGCAGGCGAGAAGGCTGGCCTGGATTGACGGATGACACTGGACTCATGAGGATGCCGCTCCCTGACTGCGTACACGACCCTGGCACGATTACGCCATTTAGAGTTATGAGCAGTGCCGGGCCGATAAATTCATTCGGCCTGCCGAGGTGTCGGACAAGACAGCCCACGCACCGTCGGTTGCGCCGGCGGCAACGGGATGACCGCCAGGGGCGCCGGGCTCCCACCTGCCCCCAAAGCCGCTCCCAGGCTAAGCATCCTGGGTGACATCGATCACCCTGACGTCCATCTTCCCTGAATTGTTCCAGTAGAAGCCCAGCACGTCATTGGCACAGAACTGCAAGCGCCCCGACGGCAGGTCCGACCAGACCTGATCGCCGCCCCCGAGCAGGCGCCAGGGCGACTTGCCCGTTGGGCCTTCGGTGCGCACCAGCAGCGCCATCCAGGCGGCCTCGGGCAATCGCCTGGCCCAGCCGAAGCCCTCGCGGATGCCGCCCGGGTGCGCCACTCCCTCGGGCCCGGTCGGCGGGTCCTTGGCATCGGCCCACAGGCCTTCCACCAGGAAGCGGTAGCGATGACCGGCCTCGATCTCGAACTCGCTGGCGACACAGGACTGGTCGGCCAGTACCACGATGGGCAGGGTCTGTGAAGGCATGCTCATGGTTGCCGCCGTCCGATGCTGCTGGCCAGGTCCACCTGGCGCCGCCGTTGCACCCGCTCGGCGATGGGTTGCGACAGCACCAGGGCATGCCGCGCTCCGCCTAGCCCGAGAATCCGCGCCAGGGTCGCGCGGACCGTGGTTTCATCGTTGTCGAAGTCGCCATGGTGACGGGCCCCGGAGGCATTCTGATTGCCCATCGGCAAGTCGTTGGGCGCGCGCACCCAGTCGGCGTTCGAGGTGCTGGCGAATAGCTGCGCCAGATCACTTTCGCCGGTGACGAAGCGCTCCATGCCGAGGATAGGTTCACCGTCGGGCCGAATCAGCGGGATGCGCACCTTGTCCTCGAAAGCATCGGAAACCAGGTACAGCAAGGACTTGTTGTAGATATGCGCACAGTGGTCATCGCGCTCGGCCTGGTCGGTCAGGGTGAACAGGCCGAACTTCTGGATGCGCTTGTCACGGATCGGCGCCAGGTACGTCTCGCGGAACAGCTTGACGGTGCAGGCCGGCGCCCACAGGTGGCAACTGGCAATCCTCACCTCCAGCCCCTTCAGCTGGCTGCGCGCCATCGGCCCGCTGCTCATCGTGCCCCTGGAAACCAGGTACTGCACCATCGGCGCCAGCAGGATGCTGCCCGCGCTGTGTCCGACGATATGGATCTCCACTCCCTGGGCAGCCAGGCGCGCCAGGGCCTTGGCCACCACCCGCGCCCCGCCGTTGGCACTGACCGTGGCACGCAGGCCGTTTTCCTTCATTTCGTCCCACTCGGCCTTGCCGGTCAGCAGCCGGGCAATGGGCTCCAGCGCATCGTCCAGGCGGTCGAGCATGAAGTCTTTGGTCGCATCCAGTACTCCTTCGGAGCGCCGGCGCCGGGCGGCATCGGCCAACATGTTGCCCAGAGTGCTCCAGTAATCGGTCTTCCAGATGAACGCCAGCGGATAACACTCGGCCTGCAACATGGCCGCGCGGTAGCCGGCCACGGTTTCGATGGCCCCGGCCTGCGTCACCAGGCCGCCGTGGGCATACACCACGATGCGTTTTTTCGCCCAGCCGGCGGTGATGCGCGGGAAGTCCACGGCGAATATTTCCTGGACGCTGGCCGCGGTGGTCGCCAGGTCGCCACGCGGGTCGAAGGCGCCGTCGTTGCCCAGGCTGATAACGTGCGGGCGAATCTCCCGCAGGGTCTCGCTGGACGAAGCCGCCGCCACCGCCTTGGCCTGCGAGCTCGCCTGCAGTGGCACGCGCAGGGTGATCGGCGCACCGAGCCGCGCAACCCAGGCATCCGCGCCGTTGGCCAGCCAGTCGTCGTAGCGCAGGTGGGCAAAACCCTCGTACCCCCACGTCTCGCCCCAGGAGTTCTGAATCCAGAAACCGTCCTGATCATAGGCAACGATCGCGAAGGCATGCCCGCCGAGAATGTTCGCCGAAGGCTGGATATGGCCATCCCCACCGACCACATGCCAACCCTCATGCACACTGGCGCTGGCATACAGCACGCCGACTTCGGCAATCGCCGCATGCATGGCGACGATGTCGGTGTGGTTGACCCGGAAGTAGGCCCCCAGCGGACGCAGCGCCGCCTCTTCGGCCAGCACCTGGGTCAGGGTCGTGGCCTGGTTGCCGGCCTGCCACTGCGGCGCCGGGCACACCCCGTGCTTGTACCAGCCCTTCATCGCCCCACGACAACTGGAACCTTCGTCCGCCTCGCCGGCCCATTCGTCATAACGGCGGGCCAGGTCGTACAGCATATGCGGGCTGACGAGCGTGGCGTCGGACTGATAGCGACGGGTGCGCAGCAGGTAATGCGCCACTGTCGCCAGGCCATAACCGGTGCAGGCGTTTTCCTGGCCCTGGTCGAGTACCGGCACCCTGGTCTCGCGGTAGTCGCTGAGTTCGCGGCGTACCGGGACTTCCACCAGGGTCGGGATATACATGGTGTCACGAAAATCCAGGCCGTCCGGCCGTACGTTCAACACCCGCACCGGGGCCGTGGCGGTCTTGCGGCTGGCGACCTTCTTGCCAGCCTTGGCGGCAGCGGTTTTTTTCGTGTTTTTTTTCTCGCCTGTTTTGGGGGTAGCCGCAGCCTTGCCCTTCTTGACCGCGGAACGCTCGGATGCAGATGCCATGTTCACGCACTCCCGATGTCGTGACGAGACTGGCACTGCTGGCGCCCGGTTGCGCTCCCCAGCCCTATGGGTGAATGGGCTGAGCATAGCCAAGGGCAATGCACGCCGCTTTCGCTTCGGACCACCAGCTGTGAGAAAGTAGCGAGGCGCACGGGCCGTACGTTCCAGTGGCCCCGTTTGCCTTTGCGTCGTGAAGCCCGGGAGAATGTTTTTCCCGGCGTCCCGACCGCCGCTCACTATTCTTAAGCCATGGGCCCGCATGGGCCGGTGGTCTCGCTTTCAAGGAATCCAGAATGCAACCAAGACACGTCATCAACGCTTCGGTCAGCCCCAAAGGCAGCCTGGAGACTTTGTCCCAACGTGAAGTGCAACAACTCAGCGAAGCCGGTTCCGGCAGCATCTATGCCCTGTTCCGCCAGTGCGCCCTGGCCATCCTCAATACCGGCGCCCACGTCGATAACGCCAAGACCATCCTCGACGCCTACAAGGATTTCGAGGTTCGCATCCACCAGCAGGACCGTGGCGTGCGCCTGGAACTGCTGAACGCCCCGGCCGATGCCTTCGTCGATGGCGAGATGATCGCCAGCACCCGGGAAATGCTGTTCAGCGCCCTGCGCGACATCGTCTACACCGAAAGCGAGCTGGCCAGCCAGCGCATCGACCTGGAAAGCTCCCAGGGCATCACCGACTACGTCTTCCACCTGCTGCGCAACGCCCGCACCCTGCGCCCGGGCGTGGAGCCGAAGATGGTGGTGTGCTGGGGCGGCCACTCGATCAGCACCGAGGAATACCAGTACACCAAGAAGGTCGGCCATGAGCTGGGCCTGCGCAAACTGGACGTCTGCACCGGTTGCGGCCCGGGCGTGATGAAGGGCCCGATGAAGGGCGCGACCATTGCCCATGCCAAGCAGCGCATGAGCGGCAGCCGTTACCTGGGCCTCACCGAGCCGGGCATCATCGCCGCCGAGGCGCCGAACCCGATCGTCAACGAGCTGGTGATCCTGCCGGACATCGAGAAGCGCCTGGAAGCCTTCGTCCGCGTCGGCCACGGCATCATCATCTTCCCGGGCGGCGCTGGCACCGCCGAGGAGTTCCTGTACCTGCTGGGCATCCTCATGCACCCGGACAACCGCGACCTGCCGTTCCCGGTAATCCTCACCGGGCCGAAAAGCGCCGCGCCGTACCTGGAGCAGTTGCATGCCTTCGTCGGCGCGACCCTGGGCGATGCGGCCCACAGCCTGTACCAGATCATCATCGACGACCCGGCCGAGGTCGCCCGGCAGATGACCGAGGGGCTCAAGGAGGTCAAGCAGTTCCGCCGAGAACGCAACGACGCCTTCCACTTCAACTGGCTGCTGAAAATCGACGAAGGCTTCCAGCGTCCGTTCGACCCGACCCACGCCAACATGGCCGGCCTGCAACTGGACCACGCACTGCCGTCCCACGAACTGGCGGCCAACCTGCGCCGCGCGTTCTCCGGCATCGTCGCCGGCAACGTCAAGGACAAGGGCATCCGCCTGATCGAGAAGCACGGCCCGTACGAAATCCACGGCGACACCGCGATCATGCAGCCGCTGGATCACCTGCTCAAATCCTTCGTCCAGCAGCACCGGATGAAACTGCCGGGCGGCGCGGCCTATGTGCCGTGCTACCGGGTCGTCAGCTGACAGCCCAGTGACCACAGCCCCCGGTGCAATGCCGGGGGCTGCTTGCGGCCCCACAGAAAACGCCGGCCAGCGGGCACAGCGAGCGCCCAGGGAACTCCTGGGCTGCGCCGCGCATCCTAGATTGTGTAGCACTTCCTTTTTGCTTCATGCTGTCGGAGGACGCCCTCATGCGCCGCCTATTACTCGTTTCTTCGTTGTTGCTCTGTCTGCCCGCAGGTTCAGCCATGGCCCGTGTCGATGCGGGTGATGTCGCCACCTCGGCAGGGGTTTCCGCCTCGCTGTACTCGACCTTCAAGGACGACAAGATGGTGATTCCCGCCCGTGACGACGCTTCCAGTTTCGTCGCCAGCGGTGGTGCCATCCGTGGTGTCTACCTGGAGTCGGTGCTGCAGAAAATCCGCCAGGAAAACCCAGGCCTCAACGCCAGCGATGAAGAACTGGCCAGGGCCATCCTCACTCAACAGGCGCAGCCCGCCGGGCACTAACGGCCTGTGCCGTCCTGCGCTCCGCGACCGGGACGTCGCGGAGCCGCACAGGACACATCCCCCTTTCACCCCGCCTGGACCGCCGCGGCGGTTTCGGCGCGGGTGAACAGACCACGACCGATGGTCCGGGCCGTGCGCAAATGCAGCGCCGGGTCCTGGCTTTCCGATTCCAGCAACAGCTGCGAGGTCAGCACCCGCGCGCCGCAGTAATCGAAGATCCCGTGATCGATCTGGGTCTTCATCGCCGTCTCGTAGCCGTGGCGCCCGTAAGTGCCGGCATCGGCCCCACCGACGCCGAGCAGATGCACCCGCAGGTGTCCGAGCTTCTTCTCAAAGCGATTGGCTTCGAGGTTGAAATCGAATGCCCAGCCGTTGGCGAACACCCGGTCGATCCAGCCCTTGAGCAGCGCCGGCATCGACCACCAGTACACCGGATAGACCAGCACCAGCGCATCCGCGCGATCAATGCGCGCCTGCTCGGCCAGCACGTCGGCCGGGGGCTGTTCCTGCCGGCGATGGACCGCGTGGTCGGCGACGTTGAAGCGTGGGTCGAACGCCTCGGCGAACAGGTCGGCGACCTCGAACGAATGGGACGGCCCAAGGCCCTCGGCGACCTGGGTCGCCAGGCTGTGACTGAGCGAGCGGGGATCATGGTGGGCGACAACGATAAGCGCATGCATGGCGAGGACTCCTGCAAATGGGGCAAATGGATTGAGGGCGGCAACCAGGCCCTATATACTTTTAGTAAGTTACGAACAGTAAGTTACTTTTGGTATATAAGCATGTCAAGCACCCTCTCCGAGGCTTCACCACCCCGTCGCCGCCTGTCCCGGGAAGAGCGCCTGCAACAGTTGCTGGAAGTGGCCTGGCAATTGATCGGCGCGGAAGGCACCGAGGCCCTGACCCTGGGCCGCCTCGCCGAACAGGCCGGAGTGACCAAGCCGGTGGTCTATGACCATTTCGTCACCCGCGCCGGGCTGCTGGCGGCGCTCTACCAGGACTTCGATGCACGCCAGACGCTGCTGATGGACGCCGCCCTGGACCGCAGCGAAGCGACCCTGGACAGCCGCGCGACAGTTATCGCAGGCTCTTATGTCGACTGCGTGCTGACCCAGGGCCGGGAGATCCCCGGGGTGATCGCCGCGCTGGCCAGTACGCCGGAACTGGCGCGGATCAAGGAGGAGTACGAGCTGATCTTCCTGGAAAAATGCCGCGCCGCCCTCGCCCCCTTCGCGGCCCCCGGGACCATAGCCACGGCTAGCCTGCGGGCGATGCTCGGGGCCGCCGAGGCGCTGTCCCATGCCGCGGCCACCGGAGAAATCAGCCGCGAGCAGGCCCGCGACGAGCTGTTCGAGACCATTGTCGCCATGGTCGAGCGCAGCGCGCGGCGTGGTGCCGGCCCGGCTTAACCGGCTTCACCTGCCACCGCCACGGCAGGTTTCATCGAGCCGAACCACCAGGTCACAAGGGCACACAAGGCCATGACGCCGCAGGTGCCGACAAACACCGTGCGCATACCGAAGTGCCCGCCGAGAAAGCCCCCGGCCAGGGGGCCGAGCACCTGCCCGACGTACTGGCTGGAAGTCGAGTAGCCAAGCATCCGCCCGGCGATGTTTTCCGGCACCGAATGGCGAATGATGCTGGAGATGCAAGGCAACAGCCCGCCCAGGGCCAGGCCCATGAGAAAACGCAGCAGCACCAGTTGCCAGGGGGCGCTGACCAGCGCCTGGGGAATCAGCAACAGCGCCGCCGCGGCCAGGCATACAGTGAGCACCCGCCAGTGGCCGATACGGTCGGCCAGCTTGCCCAGCTGCGAAGCGGAAATGATGCTGCCCAGGGCCGTGGCGGACATCACCAGCCCCGCCATCAGCGTGACGTTTTCCGCCCGCAGTTCCTGCAGATACACGGTGATGATCGGCTCGATGGACATGGTCGCGAACATCAGCAGGCAAGCCACCGCGAACATGCTCAGCAGTGGTTTCTTGTCCGTCACCGATGCCCAGGAATGGTCCGGCGCCTGGCCCTTTTGCGTCGCCGTGCGCGGCTCGCGCGGCGCCTCCTTCAGCAGGAAGGTGGTGGCCAGGAAGGTCACGAAGATCACCGCGCCGGCGATAAAGAAGGTGCTGCGGATGCCGATCAGCGGCGGCAGCAGGCCACCTACCAAAGGCCCGGCCAGGCTGCCGGCCATGATCCCCGAAGACAGCACGCCCAACGCCCAACCGGAGCGCGCCTTGGGGGTTTGCGTGGCGACCAGGATGGTCGCCCCCGAGGCATAACCGCCGAGCAAGCCTGCCAGCAGGCGCAGCAACACCAGTTGCCAGACGTTCTCCGCCAGGCCGATCAGCGACATGGCCAGCGCCATGCCGAGGCTGGCGCGGATCAGCATCAGCTTGCGCCCATAGCGATCGCCCAGGCGGCCCCACAAGGGCGCGGTGATCGCCGCCGACAGAAAGGTCGCGCCAAAGGCCACGCCGGACCACTGGACGATGGCCGCCGGGTCGCTGACGCCCAGTTGCTCGACGTACAACGGCAGGAACGGTAACAGCAGGGTCATCGCGACAATGGTGGTGAACGCCCCCAGGGCGCACACCGCGAGGTTGCGCTGCCAGTAGCGTTCGGCGGGAGACAGCGGCTGCGGGGTGGACATTGGGGCGCTCCATCGGTCAGGGACGGGGCCACGCTACAGCCTCGAATTCGATAAATAAAATTCATGTTTTTTATAGAGTGGATTCCTTTTGGGAATCCATACAACGCCTGCTGTGATGTCGCGCGCGTGCTGGATTCAGTCGCGCTTCCAGCGTTTGCGGGCATGCAGGTACGCCGCGAGGTCGCCGTAACCCAGCTGGGCCGCCACCTGGGCGCGGCTCTCGCCGAGAAACTCCAGCTGCTGCTCCAGCTCAGCGCGGACCTGATCGAGCAACTGGCGAAAGGTCATGCCCTGCTCTTCCAGGCGCCGACGCAGGGTGCGCGGGCTCTGGTACAGCGCCTCGGCCTGGTTCTCCAGGCTCGGCACCACGCCACGGGCCAGGCTGTCGCGCATGCTGGCCGCGACCTTGCCGGTCCAGCCGCCCAGTTGCAGGCGCTGGGCCAGGCGCCGGTCCAGCTCGCTGCGCAGCAACTCCTGCATGCCGGCGTGGCGCGTCAGCAGCGGCAGGCGCAGGGTGGCCTGGTCGTAGTACAGGCAGTTGCGCGGACAATCGAATTCGAGGTTATCGCCGAACCACTGGCGATATTCAGCGTGGTAAGCCGGCCGAGGATGGCTGAAACAGGCGCGCACCGGCCGCACAGGTTGCCCGGTGCCGTGACGCATCTGGGTCAGGGCCATGACGCAGTAATGCTCCACCACGTAGCGGGTCAGCCTGGCGGGGGCGTCGATGCACAGTTCGACGCCCAGCAGATCGCCGTCGCGGACCAGCCTCAGGCTGTCCATGTCCGAGGCCAGCGCGGCGTAGTCGGCCCAGCATTGCATGGCGCCGCGCACGTCCGGGCAGTACAGGCAGATGTAGGCCAGTACGTGCAGGTCCTGGGGGGTGAATTCGCCGAACAGGCGCAGGCCGATGGCCGGGTCGCGCTCTGCCGCCAGGCGCCACAATTGTTCGAGCTCGAGCAGGTTGTAATCCTGGCGGTCGCCGCGGGTCTGGCGTTGCAGCACCCGTTCCAGCACCCGGCCGAGCTGGCCCCGGTGAAAGCGGCGGACCGGTTGATTGGCCTCTTCGCCAGTGTTTTTGTCCAGTTCGCGCATAGGGTCCGGGCGGCTCTTGGTTTCTTATTGTTCGGGCAATGCCCATGTCGGGCCTGACTCGAGATTGCCATGAATACAACAATGCTCGCCAACAATCCAATCCTGGTCGTGGCCGGGATTTTCCTCGGTTTCATCCTCCTGGAAATCGCCTGTACCTGCTTTCGCCAGCCCAAGGGTCAGCGCCGCGATGTGCTGATCGAGATCATCGGTTCCTCGCTGTTGCTCGGCCTCACCTTCCCCCTGGTGATGTTCCTCAGCACCCTGCTGCTCGACACCTTCGCGCCGTCCCTGAAGAACAGCCTGGGCGACCTGCACTGGGTGGCGGGCGCGGCGCTGTTCTTGCTGCTCGATGACATGACCCAGTATTGGTGGCATCGCCTGACCCACCGCCTGCCGTTCCTCTATGCGCTGCACCGCGCGCACCATTCGGCGCCGTACATGAGCATCCGCATCGTCTACCGCAACAACAGCTTCTATTACCTGCTGATGCCGGGTATCTGGCTCTCCGGCCTGCTCATCTACATGGGCCTGGCGCCGGTCTACTACGGCTACCTGATCGTCAAGATGACGGTGATCTTCGCCGCCCACAGCAGCGTCGCCTGGGACGACAGGCTCTATCGCATCCCGGCCCTGCGCCCGCTGATGTGGCTGCTGGAGCGGACCATCTCGACCCCTTCCACCCACTCCGCCCACCACGGTTTGAATGCCCATGACGGGGTGACCCACTACAAGGGCAATTTCGGCAATCTGCTGTTCTTCTGGGATGTGCTGTTCGGCACCGCGAAAATCACCCGCAGCCGGCCCAGCGCCTATGGCATCGAGGATTTGCGCCCCATCAGTTGGCAGCAGGAACTGTTCTGGCCGCTGGTGCGTTCGCCCAAACCCGTGGCGCGTCCCGAAACCAAGCAGGAGGTGGTGCAATGAGCTTGCATATCACGCTGCTCGCCGGCTCCAGCCAGCTCGACAGCCAGTCGGCCAAGGTCGCCCATTACCTGGGCCAACGCCTGCAACAGTTGAAACTCTGCGAGCAGGTCACGCTGCTCGACCTCGGGCGCTCGCCCTTGCCGCTCTGGCCAAGCCCGGACTCGAACGACACCTGGAGCCAATACTCGGCCAGCTTGCGCCAGGCCGACGCGCTGGTGGTGGTGACGCCGGAGTGGAACGGCATGGCCTGCCCGGCCATCAAGAATCTCTTCGTGTATGCCAGCCACACCGAGCTGGGGCACAAGCCGGCGTTGCTGGTCGGGGTCTCGGCCGGCCTCGGTGGCGCCTACCCCCTCGCCGAGCTGCGGGCCTCCAGCTACAAGAACTGCCGGATCTGCTACCTGCCGGAACAGCTGATCGTTCGCCAGGTGGAAGGCGCATTCAATGCCCATTCCGAACCCACGCCCGAAGAACGCCACCTGCGCGCTCGCGCCGACTGGACCCTGGAAGTCCTGGCCGAATACGCCGGCGCGATGAAGCACCTGCGCTCGCGCATCGACATCCGGGCCGTGCCCTTCGCCAACGGGATGTAGCACCGCGACACCGGAAGTGAATGCCCCGGTGGGTGCCCTGCCTCCCCCAGCGCCGCGGAGAAATTCGCGTTCGCCAGGGCCCGCCCCCGCCAAACTGTGGCTACAGTCTTAGGAGCCGCCACGGGCCTGGACGCCATGCTGCACGCCGGCAAGTCCATGAGCGGCCTGACAAAGACATGGGCAGCGGTGAACCTTATCGCCGCCTGCCCGGTCGATAGATGCAGTCTGGCCAGGTTTGGCGATAAGCCCCCGTTTCTTCCAATGGGGCGTCGTACGGCTGGTTTCATTTCCTGGAGAACACCCGTGATAACGACCCGACACATCGCCAGTCTCAAAGCCTGGGGCGCCCATGGATTCACCGCTACCGGCGTGGTCACGGCCTTCCTCGCCACCCTGGCGCTGTTCGACAACCAGCCCAAGGCCTGCCTGCTGTGGCTGGGCGTGGCGCTGATCGTCGACGGGGTCGACGGCTCGCTGGCGCGCAAGGTCAATGTGCAGTCGGTGCTGCCGCATTTCGACGGCTCGGTGCTGGACCTGGTGATCGACTACCTGACCTATGTGTTCATCCCGGCGCTGTTCATCTATCGCTACATCCCGCTGCCGGACTACAGCGCGCTGTTGGCGACCTCGGTGATCCTGGTGTCGTCGCTGTTCTGCTTCTGCAACGTCAACATGAAGAGCAAGGACAACTATTTCGTCGGCTTTCCCGCGGCCTGGAACGTGGTGGCGCTAGCGTTGTACATCCTTGCCCCGACGCCCTGGCTGAGCCTTTCGAGCATCGTGGTCCTGGCGCTGCTGACCCTGACCCGGATGAAATTCCTCCACCCCTTCCGCGTGCGCCGCTTCATGCCGGTGAACATCGCGGTGACCGCCATCTGGCTGCTGTGCAGCCTGTCGCTGGTGATCAACCATCCCTACAATGGCCTCTGGGTGATGGGCCTGTGGCTGGCGATGTCGGCGTACTTCCTGGGCATCTGCATCTGGCGCACCGCGCTGGGCTGGTTCGACCGCGCACGCACCTGACCCCCTGCCGTACCCCTGACCGCAACGAGACTCGACATGCTCTACCGCTTCGCCGCCGACACCCTGGTATCACTGCACCTGGCCTTCATCCTGTTCGTGCTCTTCGGCGGCCTGCTGGTGCTCAAGTGGCCGCGCCTGGCCTGGCTGCACCTGCCCGCCGCGGCCTGGGGCGTGGCGGTCGAGGTCTTCCACCTGCCCTGCCCGCTGACCGACTGGGAAAACCGCATGCGCCACGGCGCCGGCCAGCAGGGTTATGGCGACGGCTTCATCGAACATTACCTGATCCCGCTGATCTACCCGGCCGGGCTGACACCGCAGATCCAGCTGGGCCTCGGCGCGCTGGTGCTGCTGATCAACGCCCTGGTCTACGGGCGGCTGTGGTGGCGGCGCCGGCAGCCTTGAAAAAACCGACGGCGTGGCTGGCGAATCCCGCGCCACACCCCACCCCGTCTGTGTATATTTCCAGGCAACCCAATGGGCAACGGCGATCGGCGATCGCTTCGAGTGGAGTCCATAGATGCCCGATTTCCAGATCCGCCAGCCTTGCCCACCCGGCGCCTGTGACTGCGACCGCGAGCGCCTGCTGCAAACCCCTGGCACCGACCTGCGCATCCTCGGCCTGACCCGCCAGGAAGAAAAACGCCTGCTCGACCGGCTGGAGAACCTGCAAAGCCTGAGCGACCTCGAACACATGCAGCGACGGATGTACGAACTGCTGGGCATCCGCGTGCAGATCGCCCCCAGCTTCAACGAAGTACGCAGCATGCGCGGCATCGCCATCCAGCTCGACGAGCTGCCGGGCCTGTGCCGCAAGACCCGCCAATCGATCCCCGCCGCGATCCGCCGTGGCCTGGAGAAGAACCCGGAAATCGCCTACCGCCTGCTCGACGCCCACGACCTGTTGCGCGACGCCTGAACTGGAATACCCCCTATGAAACCCACTGTCACGACCAGCCCTTCGATCGTCATCAGCGACACCCTCGACAGCACCTTCGAAACCCTGCTTGATCACGGTCTCGCCACCTTCAATGAGCAGATGACCGGCTACAACGATCGGCAGCCCCTGGCCGTGGAACTCAAGGACCCGGAAACCGGCCAGGTCCTGGGCGGCATCAGTGGGCGCACCTCCCTGGGCCTGCTGTTCATCGACCTGTTCTACCTGCCCGACAGCCTGCGCGGCGCGGGCCTCGGCGCCCAGCTGCTGCAGGCGTGCGAAGACGAAGGCCGGCGCCGCGGCTGCCGCTCGGCCGTGCTCTACACCCTGAGCTTCCAGGCGCCGTCCTTCTACGAAAAACACGGCTGGCAACGCTTCGGCGAAATCCCCTGCGACCCCGAAGGCAGCAGCCGGGTATTCATGAGCAAGGTTTTGTAGGCGGCCCGAACGCTAGGCCCGGGAGGCTTTCTCAAGGCCGGGCAGCAAGGTGCCTGTCCCTTTCGCTGGCGGCGTGCTGTCAGGCGCAGGCTGCGGCTCCTTCACTTCGCCATTGAACGCCTTGTGCATCTTCACCGTGTCCAGCGCACCCACCCATTTGGCGATGGCCAGGGTGCCGCCCCCGTTGCCGATGGTGTTGGTGATCGCCCGTGCTTCCGACATGAAGCGGTCGACGCCCAACAGCAGCACCATGCCTGCCACCGGAATGGTGCCCAGCGACGCCAGGGTCGCCGCCCCCCAGCCGTAGGAGCGAGCGGGCGGCGATCCGACTTGCCCGCAATCGCCGCGACGTGGAATGCCTTTACCACCGAGTTATCGTTCATCGCGCACCAGGACCCGTTCCCTCCCTTGCTCCTGCGGAAGCTATACGCCTCCATGCCTTTCAACGGACCGTGTCAACCTGATCTCCGCCTCCGTGCTACTGATCATCCTGGCAAACCGCGCCGGGATATGCGCGGTTACCAGCCCCTCCTTCACCACGCCAGGATAGCGACAGACCACGACCTCTTGCTCCGCTTGTTTGAGCAGTAGTGTCCATTGCACCGGGGTGCCATCAGCCCATTCCGTCCGGGCCTTGAACAGCGGTGATCCTTCGGCATAGCCGACATGAAAATCGGCCGGCATGAGGCCACCCGGAAAAGTCCGCGCCTGCATGAAACCGAACATCGAATCATGCTGCAGGAGGCTCTGCCGTGCATAAGGCCAGACGTACTGGCGCAGGAAATACTGATCCGCGAAATGCTGCGACTCGACACCGGCGCTGAAGAACGATTGCGTCAACTGCTCCAATGGCGGTAGAGCACCGGCCACCACGCCCCACAGCCCCGCCAGCATCAGCTCGGTATGGGTGGCGCAATCACGCATGCAGTGGAACCGGCAATCACTGTGCAACCACTCCTCGACCGCCTCGGCCTCTCGGGTCGAAATCACCGAGTCAGCGTCCCGGAACAGCACTCGGTGCAAGTGCTCATCCTGCAGCGCGAGGAACCGCCACATCGGGCCGGGCCAGCCATGGGCCTGCTCATCGACCTGTATGACTTGCGCTCCTGCTGCGACCAGCCTTTCGACCACGCTCGATGGCACGCTGTCGTCGATATAAAAACGGCATGTCCAATGCGGATAGATCATCGGTTGCTCAATCACGTTGAGCACTGCCGTTTCGCAATACTTGGAGTCGGCACCGAACAACGAGAACGCGATGATGTTCTTATCCCGCGTTTGCGCGGAAGGCAAAGGCGGCATTTCCGGTGCCATATGGGGCGCCGCTGGCGTCACGCCGAAACGCTGATCCCGCAGTTGCAGGGCCATCAAGCCGTACTTCCTGACGTCCTCCCATTGCCGCAAAGCGCCATGCCCATGGGACAAGGCGTCGAACAAGGCAAAACCATGGCCTCCACGCGCCAGTGCCTGTTCGGCATAGCCCACTGCCTGTTGCCAACGCTCGAGCTTCAGGCAATTGACCGCCGCATCGATCCAGGCCTGCGTCAGTCCAGGAGTCATGCGGATTGCCTGCTGGCATACATTGAGTGCCTCTTCGTAGCGCCCTTGCTGATGCAGAGCCTTGGCGCGCTTGCCAGCGGTTTCGACCAATAACTGCGCCGAATTGCGGATTGCCGGAATACCGGGTTTTCGAGCTTTTTTAGACATGACAAGGTCCTCGCTGGGCCGCCCGAAGGCCAGCCCAGCGTGCAAATGTGTTGTATGGAACAGGTGATGCTTAACGTTCGCGCAAGGCTTCGCGAGCCCTGTTGAGCGGTTTGACCAGGTATTCCCAAACCGTTTTGCCACCGGTGTGAATGTCCACGGTGGAGATCATCCCGGGAAAGATCGGGAAGGCTTCTCCACTTTTGTTGAACAGCGAGTCGCTTTGGGTGCGGACAAAGACCCGGTAGTAATAGACATCGCGTTTGACATCATCCTGGATGGTGTCTGGCGAGATCGTCACCACTTCACCTTCCAGGCCACCGTAAATGGCGTAGTCATAGGCGCTGATCTTCACCGTGGCCCGCTGGCCTGGATGCAGGAAGGCAACATCCCGCGGCGAGATCCGCGCCTCGACCAGCAATTGATCCTCGATCGGCACGATCACCATCAGCCGGCCGTTCGGCGGGACGACACCGCCCACGGTGTTGACCTCAATGTCTTTCACCACGCCGCGCACCGGCGACACCACGGTCAGGCGCGACAGCATGTCGGCACGCCCACGGGTCACCGATTGCTGGGCCTCGACTTCACCATTGGCCTTGGCCAGTTCTTCACGCGAACGCACCAGGTATTGGGTGCGCGTATCGTTGGCCTTCATTTCCAGTTCGTTGGCCTGGCGCTTGAGGCGCAGGACTTCGACGTTGCTGGCCGCGCCCATCTTGGCCAGCCGCTCGGTCATCACCAGCTCCCGCTTGACCAGGGCCAGGGCTTCCTGAATACCCGCCAGGCTCTTGGCCAGGCTGTCTTTACGCGACTTGAACAACGCCGTTTCCGAACGTACCAGGGCCGGGTCCTCCATGACATAGTCGGGAAACGCCAGATCGCTCCCCTCGACTTCCGCACGCAAGCGGGTGGCCGTTGCCAGGGCGGCACGGGCTCGGGAGGAACTTTCGTCCACCGAAGACTCGGAACGTGTGCGGTCCAGTTGCGCAAGCACTTGCCCGGCCTGAACCACGTCGCCTTCCTTGACGTTGAGTTGCGCCACAATCCCGCCTTCGAGGGATTGAATGACCTGTTCCCGCGAGCTGGGAATCACTTTCCCGGTACCACTGGAGACCTCGTCGAGGGTAAAGCAGTACGCCCAGACCAGCAGCAAGGCGAGGCCGGCGAAGGTCAGCCAGACGAACCAGGATGCCCGGGGAAGGCGGCTGTGGGCTTCGAACAGGTCCGGACGGGTCAGGCTGAAATTGATCGGGTTCAAGCGATCGGATGAAGGTAATTTGATGTTCATAATCTCTCCCGTTCAGCGATCAGGCAGCGGACGCGCGCGGCTTGCTCATCTGGCTGATAACGATGTGTTTGGTGTCGTCCAGAACCACTCGGCCCTTGTCGACCGCGATGATGCGGTCCACCCACTTGAGGACGGCCGGCCGGTGCGTGGCGACGATCAGCGTGCGGCCTGCGAGCCACGGCAGCAGCTTTTCAATCAGGTGCTGTTCGCTGAGTTCGTCGAGCCAGGCAGTCGGCTCGTCCAACAGCAGCACGCGGGGGTTGCGGATCAGCGTACGAGCCAGCAAGAGCATTTGCCGCTGGCCGCCGGACAGGCCCTTGCCACCCTCACGGATCAGGTGATCCAGGCCATCGGGCAGCGACTGCACCAGGGACAACGCGCCACTCAAGGTCAGGGCCTGAATGATCTCGTCGTCAGTGGCCATGGGTTTACCCATGATGATGTTGTCCCGCAGCGAGCCGAAGAACAGCGATGCCTGCTGGCTGAGAAAGCCCACATCACGGCGCACGTCATAGGGGTCGATCATCGACAGGTTCAATGAGTCCAGCAGTACGTTTCCTTCCTGGGGGGCCTGCAAGCCGGACAACAGATGCAGCAGGGTCGACTTGCCTGCGCCGTTGCGGCCCAGGATCGCCACTTTCTCGCCGGCCTTGATCGTCAAGCCCGGGATTTCCAGCGATGGCTGCTTCTGCTGCTGCTCGTAGCGGAACTTCACGCCCTCGAAGCGGTAGTCGCCCTGGATCACCGGACGGTGCAACATCTTGCTATGCAGGGGCTGGTCGACCGGGCGTTTCATCAACTCATCCAGGCCTTCACGCGCGACCTTGGCCTGCTGCCAGCGCGACATGACACCGGACAGCTGAGCCAGGGGCGCAATCATCCGCGACGACAGAATCGAGGTACCGATCAAGGCCCCCGTGGTCAGGTCGCCACTGATGACCATGAAGCAGCCCACCAGAATCACCAGCACATACACCAGCGATTGCAGCTCCTGGGTCCAGGTCATCAAGGCACCGGTGATGAAGCGCTGGCGCATGCTGATGTCGGCCGAGACCTGATTGAGGTGGTTCCACTGGGTCTGGAAGCGCTGCTCGGCGCGCAGCAGCTTGATGTCTTCGTTGCCTTGGACCGCTTCGATCAGAATCGCATTGCGCAACGAAGCCTCGCGCATGCCTTCCTTGGAGTACTTGGCCAACCAGCGCTGGGCCAACAGGCCGGGAATGATCAGCAACGGCAGGATCGCCAGCGGTACCAGGGCCATCATCCCGCCGACATACCACAGCACACCGAGGAACAGGAAGAAGAACGGCAGGTCCGCCAAGGCATTCACTGTGGTGGACGTGATCAACTCACGCACCTGCTCCAGTTCGCGGATCTGCGAGATGAAGGAGCCGGTGGATTTCGACTGGTCCTGGGTACGGATGCGCAGCGCATGACCGAAGACCCGATCGGAAATCCGCAGGTCGGCGCGCTTGCCGATCTTGTCGGTCAGATGGGTGCGCGACAGACGCATGCAGAACTCGAAAACGATCGCTATGACCACCCCGCCGAACAGTACCCACAGGGTCGGCTCGGACTGGGCCGGAATCACCCGATCGTAGATCTGCATCGAAAACAGCATGGCGGCCAGGGCCAGGACGTTGGCGATCAGCGAAGCCAGCATCACATCGGAGTACCGCCGCCAGTCGTGCAGCGCCAGTTTCCAGAACCAGTTGGCCTCATAAGGCTTGATGTAGTCGTCGACCCGGGCATCCGGCGCCGACACCTCCGGGCGCAACAGCAGAACCCGTTGCACCCGCGCGCAGATCTCGTCTACCGGCAAGGCCTGCAGCACACCCTGCTCACCGCTCAAACGCACACCGGCGAACTGGCCGTTGTCGACACTTTCAATGACGCCGACCTGACCGTTGTCGAACTCAGCCACCACCGGCAGGCGCCAGGGGTCCAGGATGCCTTTGTCGAGCTTCTCGAAGCACAGCGACATGCCCATGTCGCGGGCCATCTGCTTGAGCTGTACATCGGCCGGATGCTCGGCTTGCCAGTCGAGCATGACGCGTACACGCTCTGCCGAGGTCTCCAGCCGATAATGCCGGGCCACTTGCAGCATGGCGTCCAACCAAGGGTTTGCTACATCCGCCACAACGGTCGGGGAATCGGCTTTGGGGATAGTGGTCATGATGAAGCTCCCATCAGGGCAAATACGTTGCGCATATGGCCGGTGGCATTGATGTAGTTCACCTGGGCCAGCCAAAGGTCGTGCCGGGAGTTTTCCTGGTCGGTCTGGGCCTGGAAGATTTCCTGTTCGGCGTTCAACAGATCGAGCAAGGACCGCGTACCCAGCGCCAGGTATTGCTGTTCGTACAGCGCACGGGTATCGACCATGCTTTTGTAGCGGTCACCCAGCACCTTGATCCGGCTCGACAGCCCGGCCATTTGTTCTTGCAAGCGGAACCAGGAATTCTGGGCTTCGAGCTTGCGGGTATGGATGCGCTCTTCGGCGGCACGGGCTGCCTGGCCCGCCCCGCGAATCCGCGCCGATGGCGCACCGCCGTCAAACAGACTGTGCTTGACGCTGACGGTCAGGGTGTAGGCGTATTCGTCCCGACCGGTGGGGACATTGCCCAGGTACTTGTCGACGCCCGCATCCAGGGATACGGTCGGCTTGGCGTTGGCTCGGGCCTGGCTGACCTGCGCCTGGGCGACACTCCATTCGGCTTCGGCCTGCTGCACCCCAATGGTCATTTCCACATCGGGATCAATGGTTGCCAGGGCCTGGACCAAACGATTCTCGGGCACCGCAATCTTATTGAGCGGCTCCTGGCCAATCAGAGTGCGCAGCTTGCTACGTTGCTGGCTCAGTTGAGTCTGGCTGGCGAGCAGCGACGCTTCGGCCGCCTCGACCCGCGATTGCGCCTGGATCAGGTCGGCCTGGGTGCTGGCCCCTTCGCTGACCCGGCGCGCAGCCAGTTGCTGCAGTTTTTTCAGTTGTTCTTTTTGCGATTGGGCGGCATTGACCAGCGCTTCGTAGCGACGAACCTCGATCACCGCCTCCGCGGCCTGCAGGGCAATGTCGTCGATCTCGCCCTGCCATTTCACTTGTTGCAGCACGACGTTGGATTCGGCCTCGGTGACAGCACCGCCAACCTTGCCGAAGTCATACAGCATCTGGCTGGCCGTGAGCGACAGGGCCTGACCGTTGCTGCCGAAACTCTGCCGGCCGGAACTGATGCCCACGTCCACTTTTGGCAGGTATCCGGCGCGTGCAACGTCGATGCCTTCACGTTGCTCCTCAAGGACCGACGCCGCATCACGAATCGATGGGTAATGACTGACCGCCAGCGAGACGACTTGCCATAAATCATCCGCTTGCACCGGTGCCTGGTTTGCCGAAGCGAACGGCGCGCGTGCGGCCTTGCCGTCCATTGCCGGCAAACGGTCATAGGAGAACGGATTACGTTTACCCGTGGTGCCCGACTGCTTGTATACAGGCTGCGCAGGTATCGATTGAACCGGCCGCGGGGCTGGCGCTGGAGAAGTGCTTACCTGTGCACATTGCGGATTGCAGACGATGTGCTTCTGCGCCTGGGAACGAGGTGATGTATCAGCAATCACCTGTTCGGAAAAGCCCAGCAAGGCGATCGACGATACAACAGTGATCAGGCCTGATTTCCAATATTTGTAACGCATTGTGGTAGACCTCCATGAAGCAAGGTCTCCATGGTAAGAACCCCACACGGCGGGATCTGTAGGGTAAACCCTAAAGCGTAAGCAACCTGATAAGGCGCAATGTCCATCACGAAAAACCTGGGCCAGACTTACGATCGGCACTGTTGCCGCAGGTCAGGTTTTTGGATGGGCGAAAAAAAACGCAGACTTATCGTCTGCGTTTTTCTCATACCAAACCTTCCCCGGCCGATCCGTCGGCCGAGAAAGTGTCTTTACATCACACCACCAACTGGTGGTTTTGCAGCAGGGTCAACAGGTCGGTCTTGACATCGACCAGCGTGGCGATGGAGCTGAAGCCGAACTCAGCCCCGGCACCATCACGATCAACGCTGATAACCGTATCGTTACCCACGACCTGCACTTTCAGGTAGTCCAGCAACTCGGTAGAGGCGCTGTCCAGTTTGGTCACACCCTGGTCCTGATACAGCCCCGCCGTGCCTTTGTAGCCCAGCAGTTCGCTGACATCGATGACATCGGCATTACCGTCGGTGAGCACATTGCCTACGTGGAAGCTGTAGATCTGATCGCTACCATTGCCACCGGCGGCATTGCTGGCGTCCAACACCTTGTACAGCAACGTGTCATTGCCGCCATTGGTGAGGTAGATCACATCGTTGCCAGCGCCGCCTTCGATCCGGTTGTTGGCCGAACTGTCGGTGATGCTGTCGGCGTACGCACTGCCGATGATGCCTTCGATGCTGATCAGGGTGTCAGTCCCCATGCCGATCGCCACACCCGACTCCAGGTTGATCTGCATGGCCAGGGTGGCACGACTGTAGTCGACCACGTCCATGCCCTGCGTCGCGCTCCAGGTCTGGGTACCGTCCATGGCGGTGTTCCAGCCTCCGCCACCGGTGATGGTGTCGTTGCCTTCGGAACCGAAGAAAGTGTCGTTGTAACCGGTCCCGACCATCCCCGACTCACCGATGCTGTCGTTGACCGCCGCGGTCGACTCCGCCGTCAGCACATAGGCATCGTGCGCCGCACCGGTCGTCAGCCCGCCCCAGTTCAGATTCACCGTGCCATTGACATAGTTCTGCTGATAGGTCGAGGCACCCACATGGTTGATGGTGCTGTTCTCGGTGCGCAACAACTGCACCGAGTACGTCTCGCTGGCGTCCAGGCCGTAGAAGTTCACCAGGCCCTGGCTGTTGCTCGATGCCGAGGACTGCGGGTTGATGATCTGGGTTGCAACCAAGTCCCCCGCCGAGTTGTACAGCTTGACGGTGTTGCCGTAGAACACGTTCAGACCGTTCTTGTCCAGGATACGGATATGCAGGCTGGTGCCGTCGGCCACCACGTTTTCGTTCCTGACCAGGATCGAGGTGGCGGTATCCGCATGCAGGCCGGCACTGGTGCTGCCGGCACGGTACATGATCAGGTCGACCGCGCCGTCCCAGTCATAGTCCACTGCCGTTGCACCGGTGATGTTGTCGTAGGTCGTGATACCACTGAGGGACTGCCCGGTGCCACTCCAGACGTTGTCGCCCTGGTTCAGGTACACCGTAGGCGAGCCTGTCTGGGCTGCGCTGTCAGTCGCATTGCGACGTGGCACCTCGATAACGTCCATCTGCCCATCGTGGTTCCAGTCCACGGCGAACGAAGCACCGCCATCCATGCTGTCGCCAAATTTCAACGACTGCTCGTTCTGACTCATCCCCAGCCAGTTACCGTTGGCATCGTTGCCAAGGTTGAGGTAGATGCGGCTTTCGTCAGTATCGGTTGCACGGTCGTCACCCAGGCTGCGACTGATGAACAGGTCCAGGTAACCGTCGCCGTTGAAGTCCGCCCAGGTCATGGAGATCGGCAGGTTACTATCGTCGAGCTGACTGTCCCGGCGGAACACACCTCCCTGGTTATAGGTAGAGGCGATGCTTCCGTCCGCATTGCTCAGTTGGACCGACAAACCTTTGAGCCAGTCGTAGGCTGAGTGACCCGCCAGTTCCACCGTACCGTTGTTGTTGACGTCGACCGCGCTGATTTCATGGGCAAAACGAGCGCCGCCTTCTGTCGAATAGCTCAACGTTCCTTGGTTATTACTGACCTTGATATAGGGGTCGGTGTCAGTGGAACCTGCAAATGCGAAGTCCAGATAACCGTCGCCTTGAGCGTCGTAAGCCACAACACCACCGACATGGGTTTCGGCACCACTGGCACCAATTCCCAAGACCCCCGCATTTCCAAGGGACAGCGATGTACCCGTATAGGTGCCGTCGCTATTTTTTGTCCACAGCGCCGTATTGCGGGTACTGCTGCTGGTCTGGCTCATGACGTCCTGCAAGCCATCACGGTTGTAGTCCGCAAAGACAGCCTGGCTGATGACCCCGCCGAAGTCGTGATTGTTGACCCCAGTCGGTTCCGCCAGGTAAGTGGCGGTATAGGTTTGATCGTCAACGCCGCTATAGACATAACCGGCATTGGCCATTGCACCGCCGCTCTGCGACATCGAACTCTGGAAGAACGACCAAGTACCGTCTTCGTTGACGGTCACCGCAGCGGCGTTCAAGCCATTCTGCGCGCCACTGGCGGTGCCACCCCAGGTTGTCTGCAGCACCCGGCTGCCGGCGGTTGTCGCATCGCTGGCAGTCACTTGCACCAGATCGCTGATATTGGAGCGGTTACCGGCAGCATCCCAGACCACGAAGCCGATCGAGTGGTTGCCCTTGCTCAACGCGGCATCAATGCGCCAGTCGCCTTGGGCATCCGCCGTTGCGTAACCCAGGATCTTGTCGACGCCTTCGCTGTAGACACCGTCCTTGTTGCTGTCTTCGACCAGTGCAATGAGCGCGCCGGACTCGACACGACCATGGACATCGCTGGCGAACGACAACGCGGCGCCCGTGGTAACGGCCGAAGCCACGACCGGAGCGACAGTGACGGGTTCCGGTGCATCCAGATCCACGACCACGGTGTAGTCGTTGAAACTGGTGCCCGTGGCGACGTTACCGGCAGTATCGACCAGCTGCATCTTCACGTTCAGTGTCTGGCTTTGGGCGAACTCAGGCAGCGTGTAGGTCCACAGCGAACCGCTGGACGACAACACGGTAACCCAGCTCTGGCCGTTGTCGAACGAGATTTGCAAGTGCTGCGCCGTTTGCAGTGCGGTGTTCAGCGTGCCAGATACAGTGACCGTGGTATCACGGGTAATCAGGTCGCTGTTGGTGGCCGTTTCGGCAGTGCTATGACCGTTGCTGATACCGACCGCGGTGTCGGTGGCGACGGTGAAGCTCGAGGTCATGCCGTTGGCGCCCAGGCCGACAGTATCGATGACCAGAACCTGGCTGCTGATGGTGCCACGGTTACCCGCCGCATCTACCACACGCGCCTGGACGATGTAAGTGCCATCGGCCAGCTCGCGGTCGGTCATGTCCAGGCTCCACTTCCCGTTTTCGAAAGCGGCCATTTCCCAGGTGTTGCCACCGTTGAGGCTGACTTCGACCCGATCGGTAGCCTCGGCGGCATCGCTCAGGGAGCCGTTGATCACCAGGCGATTGTCGTTGGTGATGAAGTCGCTCGGACTGGCGCCGCGGTCTTCGGTGATCGATTCGATCAGAGCGGAAGCCGCAGGTGCCGCGGTGTCGAAGGTGACCTCCTGGCTGGCCGTATCCACCACTTCGCCGCCGGCTGCAACCACACGCGCTTGATAAACCACAACGGAGTCGCCGTGTACGGTCGGATCTTCGAAAATCCAGCTCGTACCGGTGGTGGCGGCATTGGCCCAGGTCAGGCCACCGTCGCTGGACACTTGTACCCGTGCACCGCTTGGCAGCTCCTGGCTCAGCGTGCCCTTGACGGCAATGCTGGTGGCGCTGGTGATGAAGTCACCCAACACACCCGAATCCGGAGTGATATCGGTGATGTTCAGGCCAATGCCGATACCGGTATCGATGACCACCGCTTGCGAGGCTTGCGAGCCGACGTTGCCAGCCGCGTCAATGACGCGCACCTGATAATTGTGCAGGCCATCGGTCAACACCCGGGCATCGTCATAACGCCAGTTGAGGTCGCTCACGACCACATCGAACCAGGTGCTACCGTCGTTGATGCTGATCTGCACCTTCTCGTTGGCGCCCAGCGCCGTGGACAGCGTGCCAAACAGGCTCAGGGAAGTATCGGAGGTGATGAAATCACCCGGCACGTCGGTGTCCTGGTCAATGGCCGTGATCTGCACGGTGGCGGTTGGCGCAGTCGTATCGACAGTGAACGAAACCGCAGCACTGGCCACGCTTTCATTACCGGCCGCATCGGACTGGGTGGCGGTCAGGCTATGAGCGCCCTGAGCCAGCGGCGTCGATGGGGTGAAGCTCCAGGCGCCCTCGGCGGATACCGTCACACTGCCCAGCAAGGTGCCGTTGTCGTAGACCTTGATCGTGTCGCCGGCATTGCCGCTGCCCGTCAGGGTCGGGGTGGTGTCATCCGTGAAACCGTTCTGCGCCAGTTGCCCCTGGTACACGCCCACGTCATCGAACGCACCGGATACCACGGGTGCGGATGGCGCGGTCAGGTCGATATCCAGCGTGAAATCGGCCGAGCCTTCGGTACCGGCACCATTGCGCGCTACGGCGGTATAGGTGTGCAGGCCTTCGGTCTGCGTCGGCAGTTCCAGGCTCCAGTTGCCGGAAGCATCGGCCGTCACGCTGCCCAGGACCTTGCCAGCCTCGCTGACGGTGACCAGAGCACCGGCGGTCGCAGTACCGACCAGCGTCGGCGTGGCGTCGTCGGTCAGGCCACGGCTGGCGACATCCCCCTGGATGCTGCCGACGCTGTCGACGGCCTTGACGATGCTGACCACCACTTCACCGGTTTCGACGCTGAAGTTGAGTGCCTCGCTGGCAACGCTGGTATTACCCGCCTTGTCCGTGAGGGTCGCAGTGATGGCATGGGCGCCACCGGCCAATGCGGTGGATGCGGTGTAACTCCAGTTGCCGCTGGCATCGACCGTGGTCGAACCGATGACGACACCGTTGTCGTAGAGCTTGACCAGCGCCCCACTCTCCGCACCGCTGCCACTGAAGGTCGGGATGGCATCGTCGGTGACGCCGTTCTGGGCAATCGGGCCTACCTGTGCTCCTTGATCGTCAGTCGCGACGACCCGGACGGGTTGAGTCGGTGCCTGGGTGTCCAGGGTGACCGAATATTCGCCGGTCATCGGGCTCAATTGCCCGGCCGCATCGGAGGCCTGTGCCGTGATGTTTTTCACACCGTCCGCGCCCAGATCCACAGTGGTCAGGCTCCAGTTGCCACTGGCGTCGACCACGACAGAGCCGACAACGGTGCCATTGACGAACACAGTGACCAGCGTTTCTGCCGCGCCGGTACCGGTGATGGTCAAGGCGTTATCGTCGGTGGTGTCGCCTTTCTGCAAGGCGCCGGTGACCGTACCGACATCATCCAGCACTTGAATGATGGCCGGTGCCGCCGGAGCGTCTCCTGCCAGGGTGAAGTCCCAGGCCGCCGTCTTGTCACTGACATTACCCGCAGCGTCCACAGCCTCAGCCACGAAACTGTGCTCACCCGCAGTCAGTGGCAATGTCGGTACGAAGCTCCAGTTACCGGAAGCATCCACTGCGGCACTGCCGATCAATACGCCGTTGTCATAGACATTAACCAACGCCGCGTCGCCAGGTGCGAACGCGCCCGTGAACTCCGGTTGCGCATCATCGGTGACATCGCCACGAGCAATGGTGCCGGTAATTGTGCCGACATTATCCACCAGATCCAGCGAGCTTTCCTCGATGATCGGTGCGGTCTGATCGCTTGGGCCAGTCGGGGTTGCCTCGCTGACATTACCAGCCTCGTCGGTGGCAGTGATCGAACCTTGCTCATCCGCCGGAAGTGGGTTCGGCACGAAGGACCAGTTGCCGTTTTCATCGACAATAGTGGTGACGGTACTGCCGTCTGGCAGTGTGACGGTCACCGTATTGCCCGGCTCCCCGGTACCGCTCAGGCCATTGCTATTGTCCTGGTCAATGACAGGGGGCACTGGGGGCGTCCGATCGCCGGTGCCCGTGCCCACAGCATCGCTGGTATTGCCAGACTCGTCAGTGATGGTGATCGTACCCTGCTCACCGGGTTTCAGCGGGCTCGGCACGAAGGACCAGTTGCCGTTTTCATCGACAATAGTGGTGACGGTACTGCCGTCTGGCAGCGTGACGGTCACCGTATTGCCCGGCTCCCCGGTACCGCTCAGGCCATTGCTATTGTCCTGGTCAATGACAGGGGGCGCTGGGGGCGTCCGATCGCCGGTGCCCGTGCCCACAGCATCGCTGGTATTGCCAGACTCGTCAGTGATGGTGATCGTACCCTGCTCACCGGGTTTCAGCGGGCTCGGCACGAAGGACCAGTTGCCGTTTTCGTCGACAATAGTGGTGACGGTACTGCCGTCTGGCAGTGTGACGGTCACCGTATTGCCCGGCTCCCCGGTACCGCTCAGGCCATTGCTATTGTCCTGGTCAATGACAGGGGGCACTGGGGGCGTCCGATCGCCGGTGCCCGTGCCCACAGCATCGCTGGTATTGCCAGACTCGTCAGTGATGGTGATCGTACCCTGCTCACCGGGTTTCAGCGGGCTCGGCACGAAGGACCAGTTGCCGTTTTCGTCGACAATAGTGGTGACGGTACTGCCGTCTGGCAGTGTGACGGTCACCGTATTGCCCGGCTCCCCGGTACCGCTCAAGCCATTGCTATTGTCCTGGTCAATGACAGGGGGCGCTGGGGGCGTCCGATCGCCGGTGCCCGTGCCCACAGCATCGCTGGTATTGCCAGACTCGTCAGTGATGGTGATCGTACCCTGCTCACCGGGTTTCAGCGGGCTCGGCACGAAGGACCAGTTGCCGTTTTCGTCGACAATAGTGGTGACGGTACTGCCGTCTGGCAGTGTGACGGTCACCGTATTGCCCGGCTCCCCGGTACCGCTCAAGCCATTGCTATTGTCCTGGTCAATGACAGGGGGCGCTGGGGGCGTCCGATCGCCGGTGCCCGTGCCCACAGCATCGCTGGTATTGCCAGACTCGTCAGTGATGGTGATCGTACCCTGCTCACCGGGTTTCAGCGGGCTCGGCACGAAGGACCAGTTGCCGTTTTCGTCGACAATAGTGGTGACGGTACTGCCGTCTGGCAGTGTGACGGTCACCGTATTGCCCGGCTCCCCGGTACCGCTCAGGCCATTGCTATTGTCCTGATCAATGACAGGGGGCGCTGGGGGCGTCCGATCGCCGGTGCCCGTGCCCACAGCATCGCTGGTATTGCCAGACTCGTCAGTGATGGTGATCGTACCCTGCTCACCGGGTTTCAGCGGGCTCGGCACGAAGGACCAGTTGCCGTTTTCGTCGACAATAGTGGTGACGGTACTGCCGTCTGGCAGTGTGACGGTCACCGTATTGCCCGGCTCCCCGGTACCGCTCAGGCCATTGCTATTGTCCTGGTCAATGACAGGGGGCACTGGGGGCGTCCGATCGCCGGTGCCCGTGCCCACAGCATCGCTGGTATTGCCAGACTCGTCAGTGATGGTGATCGTACCCTGCTCACCGGGTTTCAGCGGGCTCGGCACGAAGGACCAGTTGCCGTTTTCGTCGACAATAGTGGTGACGGTACTGCCGTCTGGCAGTGTGACGGTCACCGTATTGCCCGGCTCTCCGGTACCGCTCAGGCCATTGCTATTGTCCTGGTCAATGACAGGGGGCGCTGGGGGCGTCCGATCGCCGGTGCCCGTGCCCACAGCATCGCTGGTATTGCCAGACTCGTCAGTGATGGTGATCGTACCCTGCTCACCGGGTTTCAGCGGGCTCGGCACGAAGGACCAGTTGCCGTTTTCGTCGACAATAGTGGTGACAGTACTGCCGTCTGGCAGTGTGACGGTCACTGTGCTGCCCGGCTTGCCGGTACCGCTCAGGCCATTGCTATTGTCCTGGTCAATCGTAGGAGGTGCCGGTTGCGCGGTACCCATTATTCCGGTTTCGACACTCGCGCTGGAGTTACCGGCAGCATCAGTGACAATGATTGATCCGCTGACACCCGGGGTAAGTGGGGTCGGGATGATGCTCCATTGACCGTCTGCCCCCACGGTTGCAATGACGGTACTGCCATCGGCAAGACTGACGGTAATGGTGCTGCCCGGCTCGGCGCTACCGGCCAGGCCATCCTGGTTGTTCTGGGTCACTACCGGCTCGGCAGGCGCCGTGACGTCAGCCACGCCGGTGCTGGTCGAACCGCTCTGCACGCCATTCAGGCTGGCTTGCAGGGAACCCTGTTCGCCATCGGCCAGCGGATTGGGGTTGAAATGCCAGAGCCCGGTATCATCGGCCACTGTTGTGACCACAGTACCGTCGGCCAGGGTCAGGGAAATGGTCGCCCCGGCATCGGCCTTGCCGGTCAGGCCATGCATGTTGTTGAACAGTACGCTCGGCGTCGACGGTGTGGTCGGCCCCTGATCGGCACTCGCCGCATCGGAACTGCTACCGCCGCCACCACCGCTGTGATGGCTGGCAATCGCCACCGCGCCGCCCACGGCGGCCAGGCCCAGCAAGGGCGCCAGCCAACCCGTGGACTCGACTTCAGCCACGGCCAGCAGCGAGTCGATCGACTCAAGCGACACCAGTGACACGCCAGTCCAAGGGACCGAGTAATCGGCGATCAGCAGCTCACCAGTGTTGGGATCTTCGAACACCAGATCGCTTTTTACGCCATCGACCACCTCGAAAAAGCCATCGATGGAGATGGTTTCACCACTCTTGAGCTTGATAACAAGACGTTCGCCTTCGCGACTGACCGACTGAATATCCTCGGCTGCCGTGGACATCTTGATGACCGCCGGCCGATTGATTGTCAGCAGATTATTGCCCGTGACATCCAGAGGATGCCCAGTGTCTTTTGCGATGATCTTGATCGGTAACATAACCACTCCGTTAAACATTCAATTCAAGTCCTGCACAGAGCGAAACGGCTACTCAATGGCGGTTTCGTACTGTCGTACCTCCTTCCAATACCGGTCCTTGGGAACAGCGTTCTCTCAGGACCGTTTCACAATGGGCGGAGCCAATGCTTGGAATTAATCAAATGGTAAGGAGCCCCCCTGAAGGGGTATTTAGGGAAAAACCTAAAACGCGCCGATCCGAACAGAGTCGAGGCGCGAGCGAGAAAGGAAAGAAGGTAGAAATCAAAATACGAGCAGCAATCCGATTGGATCAATGCTGGAGACATGACCACCCAAGGTGGTCAGCAACATGAAAAATAGAGCGCAAGAAGGTAAGTCAGTCGTTGAATCCAGGGCCTTTCAGACGACCTGATGTTCCTGACAGAATGCGAACAGCTCCTGGTCGGAGTGGACACATAATTTGCGCATGACCGAAGTCTTCTGAGTACTGACGGTCTTTGCGCTACGTTGGAGACTGGTAGCGATATCCTTGAGCCGCTCACCCGCCAAAAACAGCCGCAGCACTTCTGCCTCTTTGATTGAAATACTCGCAATACGCTCACTGACTGACGACGTAGAGGCCATCACACTGTCAGGCTCAAGAGTGAAGTTACCTTTGTAGATGCCGCCCTTGGAGATAGTGCGCAGCGCCACATTTATTTCATCAAGGTTGATGCTTTTCTGCAGCACGCCGGACACTCCGCAATCGTAGAGACTCCCCAGAATCGAACGGTTGTTCAGCATGGTCAGCACCAGAAAACGTACCTGAGGGAAATGGCGTACCAGATAGCTGATCAGGCGCATGCCATCGCCATAGTGCTCATCGCCTGGCATGTAGAAATCAGTGATCACGATATCCGGCGAATGTTCGTTGATGGCACTCATCAACTCGCCAGACGTCTTGGCCACGCTCACCACGTCATACAGGCCGTCACTCTCGATAGTTTCTTTCACCCCTGCCAATACAATGGGGTGATCATCGGCCAGCACCACTTTTATTTTATTCATGCTAAGACTGTCCTTGAAAAAGAAATGATCAAACCGCTCCTGCCACTTTCCATAGCGTTCATAACTTTTCCATCTCCTGCGTGATTTGCTCGAGGACATCCTCTACTTCACGCCGTCTTTCATCCACCCACCCCTCTGCATCCAATTGCGCTTCAATAGCCACGCAACGATCGAGCAGGTCCTGTGCCTGAACCACCGACAACCCACCGCGTATCCGGTGCAACATGGAGCCCACTGCCTTGGCATCTTTGTCCCGCACTGCGGCGCGAGTTTTGGCCAGGTCTTCCTTGAACGTCTGAATGAACACATCACGCAACTGACTGGACACTTGCATGACACTTTTTTCTTCCGACGCCTCTTGCGCAGGCAGTATTGCGCCGTCCAGATGTCCGCAGAGCTTCAACAACACATTGTGCAGGGTTTGCAATGACATCGGCTTGACCACACAGGCATTCATGCCCACCCCGATACAGCGCTCCTCTTCTTCACGCATCGCGTTGGCGGTCACGCCGACAATGGGAGTGTTGCTATCGGATCGACGTAGCGCCGTGGTCAATTCATACCCATTCATTTCCGGCATATTGACGTCAGTCAGCACGACATCGAAAGCATCATGATCCCAGAGTCGCAGCGCTTCCACGCCGTTGGACGCCAATGCCACGCTGCACCCCAACTGCTGGAGTTGCTCCTTGAGCAAGGTCTGATTGATAGGGTTATCTTCGGCTACGAGCACATGCAGACTGAACCGACACCAACGCTGTATCGCCTCGCAGCTTTCACCCTCAGCCAGCGGCTCGCCCTGGGCCAGTGCCACTGCCCGTAACAAGCCCTTGATGCTGTGCAGACTGACGATATATCCATCGGAGGTACGTTGTGGTTTGACCAGCCCCTCTTCCGAGCAACGTACCCGCTCACCACTCCATTCCAGTTCCGGCAAGAGCTCCGGGATCACATCGACAAGCACCGCGCCAGGATAACGGTCATCGGATACCTCACTACCGGTCACCGCCAGCGCTCCGAAATGCGACAGCCAGTTACAGACGCTGATGGCCAACTCCTTGATGGGAGCGCGTACTGCAACGGCCTCGTTCTTCAGGGTGAATCCAGGCAGGAGCGGATACTCACCAGGCACAACCGTGAGCGGCAAGCTCAATGTGAAACTGCTGCCCAGTCCTGTGTCACTGACGATCGCCAGGTTGCCGCCCATCATTTGCGTCAGTCGCCAGCAAATCGACAGGCCGAGCCCAGTACCGCCCACGGTGTGCTGCTGGCTGTGCGCCTGATAGAAGGGTTCGAACAGGCGGACCTGATGCTCGCTGGAAATGCCACAGCCGGTATCGGTGACCTGCCACTGAAATTGCCACCCGCCCTCGACCGGCTCGCTTTTGACCCTCAAGGCGATCCGTCCGACATCGGTGAACTTGATGGCATTGCTGAGCAAATTGTTGAGTATCTGCCGAATTCTGGCTGCGTCGCCTCTGAGTCTTCGCGGCAGCTCGACTTCCACACAGGCATAGAGGTGCAGCCCTTTGGCGCCCGCAGCAGCCGAGTAGGACTGCAGGACATCCTCGATCATTTCCAATGGCGTGAACTCGACGTGTTCGATCGCCAGTTGCCCGGCTTCAATTTTCGACACGTCCAGAATGTCGCTGATCACCTGCAAGAGAATCGAGGAGGAACGTTGCATGGTTTGCACCTGCGAACGTTGCAGGGCATTGAGTGGCGACAGGGTCAGGAGCTCCAGGGTACCGAGCACACCATACAGCGGTGTGCGAATTTCATGGCTCATGGTCGCCAGGAATACGGTCTTGGCCTCATTCGAGGCATCCGCCGATTGCTTGGCTTCAGCCAGTGCTCGCTCCGCCAGCTTGTAAGCACTGATGTCACTGAATGCACAAAGCACCACGTCTTCGCCTTGATAGCGCGACGGCGAAAAACTGACTTCCAACTGTCGGTCGTTGATTGTGATCGATAGATGCTTGTCCCCGACGGCTCCAGCCGATTCGGCTACGGAAGGCCAGCCGCGGCTGAGCTGACTGATGGTTTGTGTGTCTCCCAGCCATTGCAGTGCCAGGTCATTCTCCATGACCACCTTGCGATCTTTGCGCGCCAGCACGCACAACGCCACAGGTGCATTCTGAATGATCGCGCGGCTGAACGAGTCGCTCTCTACAACCCTGTCATGAGCCCGACGAGCAGGTACGACCACCCTCAAGGCATACCAGCGCAACAAGAAATAACCTACGACAACAAACGCCAGGCATACAGCCAGCAATACCAGTAACTGCCACTTGGCATATTGAAAAAAACTTCGGTAATCAAGGTGATAGTAACCACGCCAGCCATCTTTGCTGGTGGTCTTGACCAGGAACCCGGCACTGGTCAATTGCAACCCTTCTTGAGCATCATCGAAGCTGGGTATCTTGCCCGTCAGCAGCAATCCATCGGGGGTGATGAGTTCCATGGCATCGAACACCGTCCAGTCGCTAAGGCGAGAAGAATCGGTAATTGAACGCAGATCCAGCAACGAGGCGATGACCAATTGACGCTTCGATTGATCGTGGGCCCACAGGTTTTGCGGTGTGTCGGTGTACATGTAGGTAATGAACTTGATAGACGACCCGTCACCCTGAACATGATTGGCCGGCGCCCACATCACGGCATTATCCGATTGTGCCGGGCGGAACTTCAAAATTTGCTTTTTCAGGTTTTCACTCAGCTCCAGGTAGTCGCTCTGACCGATCTGTCCATCTTCCCTTGATGCAGTGGCTGCCGGAACACCGATACTGATTGAGCTATCAAGATCAAGCAGCAGCGTTTGCGGCGCAGCATAAGAAGAAATGCTCCAATACGAGCCGTACAAATTAGAAACCAGCACGCCAAACTTTCCAATACCGGCAACTTCATCCTGCGAAGCCATCTCAGTGGGAACAGCCAGAGTGAACGGCATGGAAAAGGAGAATTCGCGTCCTTCGTAGATCAAGGAGTCGCGCGCTTCCTTGAGTAAGCGATGCTGAAACGGAATGACTGCCTGATCCCGTTTTTGTGTCACCTCATCGCTATGCCTGGCAACACGCAGCAAGAACTCTTCCTGCTCATGGATGTTGCCCATCAGGCGAGAGAAGTGAAATTCGATCTTGAACAATTGCTCCTGGACCAGACGCTCGGCAGCCCAGTAGGTCATGGTGAACAACAGAATTGCCAGCGAAACCGCTACGATCAGTAGCATGTTCAATCGCAAGGAGGTACGGGCAAAATTTTTAATTAGATTATCGTTTCCCATAAACCATCCGACTGATTCAACCCAGTGAGAAGCCTAGAGGACCGACTGTTTCATCATCGACCCTCCTGTTGTAGCAAAGCCGAAAACGATTCTTTCGAGACGGCTTTGGAAATCAAAAAGCCCTGTACCGCGTCACACTCGAACTGACGCAATAACGCCAGCTGCGCGTGATTCTCAACACCCTCTGCGACGACTTCAAGCCCCAGATGCTGCCCCAGTGCAATAATACTTTTGAGCGCTACCGCAGTACTTTCTTCATGTTCGCAATTGGCGATCAGAGCCCGGTCGATTTTCAACTCGGTAAAGGGTGTTTTGACCAGGTTGTAAAAAGAACTGAACCCTTGTCCGAAGTCATCCTGGGCCAATCCGAAACCTTTCATTCGCAACCGGCATACCCCGGCAATGTAGTGACTGAGCAACTCAGTCATGCTGCATTCGGTCAGTTCGAAACACAACTTGGATGGCATGCCGTTCAAGCGTAGAACACATTCGTGAAGCCGATCGGGCAAGGTGGAGTCATTCAACAAATGTGTCGGCAGGTTGATCGAAACCGGAACTCGAAAGCCGTTGTTCTGCCAGTTGAATTGGGCCTCAACGGTTTGTTCGATCATGCAGAACAACAATGCCTCTTCCAGTCCGGCATCAACCATCTGCGATAAAAACTGCCCTGGCAACAAAGTACCCAAGGTTGGATGCTCCCAGCGCACCAACGCTTCGGCCGAAGCGATCTTGCCACTTCTCAACGCCTTCTTCGGCTGAAACCACGCTTTGAACTGCCCCTGTTCCAAGGCCTCTTCCAACTGCTGTCGATTGAATACCAACACCGGAGCCAGTGCACTTTCGGGGATCGGCTGAGGAGCCGCACACTTCTCGATCAAGCTCCTGATCGAGGCCGGCATGGCAGGCTTGGAAATCGTATCGATCACTTCGATTCCCAGCATTTCAGCCACGGTACAGGCACTTCCCAGCATGCGCCGCGAGGACGAGCTCATCAGTGCCAGGCGGGGCGGCCTCTTCGACAACGACAGCTGCTGGATGAACTGCACGCCATCGAGCTCCGGCATCATCAGATCACTGAGCACCAGATCGAAGTCTCGCTTGTCCAGCCATTGCAGGGCTTCCTGTCCATCAGCGGCAATCTCGATGCGATGCACGCCCTCAGCCTTGAACAGCGATTTCAGATATTCGCGTTGAAAATGGTGATCTTCGACGATCAATACACTCATGGCGCACATACGATTTTCTCCGGCTTTAATGCGTTCAAACTGTTGAACAGGGACAGAAGATCCACGGGTTTTGTCAAACACAAGTTCATGCCCGAATCGAGACAGCGCGCAGTCTCTTCGGGGTCAGTGTTGGCGGTTGCGCCCACGATCGGTACGGCACAACCAATGCGCCGCATTTGCCGCACCAATTGGTGGCCATCCATGCCAGGCATGTTGATGTCGGTCAGCACCAGATCGAAGGTGCCGCATGCCCATTGCATCAGCGCTTCGCGCCCGTCACTGGCCAGAGTCACCTCACAGCCCAGCACTTCGAGTTGTTCTTTGAGCACCAACTGATTGATGGGGTTGTCTTCGATCACTAACACTCGTTGCAACAATTGACGAAAGGGTTCGGCGCTGGCCTCGGCATGAGTCTGGCTGCTGCCTTGAGCCAGGCTGACCGCCTGGCCGATAGCGTGAATATTGTTGAGGTTGACCTCCCAGGCGGTGTCCGTCAGTACGGGTTGCCCTGGCGCCCCAAGGTAAGCCCGTACCCGCGAACTGCTGGGTAATAGCAGCGGTCTGGCGGCGTCGTTCTCAACGATCAGTTCCACCAATGTCGCCTTGGGCGGCAGTTGCAACTCGGTACTGTTGAGGATCTGCGCGGACGCCCCCCAGCGGTTCAACCAACCGCATACGTTCTCTGCCGCTTCCTGGAGAGGAGAGCTGACGAAAACCGGTAACGATGCCAGGCGAATGCCCTGCTCGCTCATGCTCTCCGGGCGACCCTGCTCCAGCGGCAACGACAAGGTGAAACTGCTACCCAGCCCGTAGGCACTGACCAGACGGATATCGCCATTCATCAACTCGGCCAGACGCTGACAAATAGACAAGCCCAACCCGGTACCGCCGGCTCGGCTCTGACGGTCTCCAGCCTGATAGAAGGGTTCGAACAGACGACTTTGTTCTTCCACGCGAATGCCGCAGCCGGTGTCGGTCACTTGCCAAAGCAGGTTCAACCGTTCGCAATCGCGACTTTCGATCCTGACGCGCAACACCACGCGACCGGAGTCAGTGAACTTCAAGGCATTACCCAGCAGATTGCTGAGAATCTGCCGAATCCGCGCTACATCTCCGCGCATCATCGTCGGCAGTTTCGGGTCGCAGAACGCTTGCAGGATCAATCCCTTGCGTTGTGCTGCCGCGGAAAACATCTGGATCAACTCCTGCACCAATTCGCAGGGGTTGAAATCATCGGGCTCAAGCATCAACTGACCAGCTTCGATCTTGGAGACATCCAATACATCGTTGATCAAATGCCCCAAGGTCGACGCTGAGCGCTGCATGGCATCAAGATAGTTCGCCTGCTGCGGTTCGAGCTTCGTCAAGCCAAGCAACTCCAGCGTGCCGAGCAAGCCATAAAGAGGCGTGCGAATTTCGTGGCTGATGGTCGCGAGAAAGACGCTTTTAGCCTCGTTGGTAGCATCGGAATGCTGCTTGGCCCGAGCCAATGCCAGCTCCATCTGCTTGCGCGCACTGATGTCGCTGAAGGCACAGAACAGCACGTCCTCCCCCTTGTAGCGGGTAGGCACCGAGCTCAGGTACAAATGATGGCCACTGGCAGTCTCCAACTCTTCGCAGACGGGTGAATTGTCGTCGAACGCGCGTCGTATCCAGTCCTGATCCAGAGCAATACGCTGTGCGTCTCCACCTAGCCATTGCACGCACAGACGATTTTCCAGTACCACCTGGCCATCAAGACGCCGCAACACACACAGGGCTACCGGAGCCGTGTCGATGACCGTACGACTGAACTCTTCACTTTCGATCAAGGCTTCCAAGCGGTGCAGAGCCGGGTTGACCAACCGCCGATTGATCCGCAGCACCAAACGCTGAACGCCCATGGCCATCAGGCCGAATACCAACAGGGCCAGCACGGAGTCCCGCCACAGCGGCGTCAACAGTGCCTTGAATGGCACGTAGTAAATCAGCACCCACTTTGAACCACCGATGCTTTTGGTCAGAGCCAGATAACCAAGGCTCAGACCGCGGCCAGTAAAACCGAAACTGTCTTTGGACCAGACCCTGGAGAAATAGACACTCAAGTCATTGCCAGGCGTACTGCTCAACACTTGCTGGCGCGCCTTGTTCAACAACAGATAACCATCCGAACCTTGACCGATCAGCCCCACCGCCAACTCTTTGCCGACCATTTCCAGCCCGAGCCACCCAGCATCCTTCTCATTGGAAATGCGTCGAAATATGTAGATTCGCGTGAGCGGATCACCAGGATCGTTCAACCAGATAAACTGCTGCTTGCTTGCCATCGTCGTCGTAGCCAGCGCATTGAGCACATTGTTCGGCAGGACGTAATGATCGAAGCTGCGATCGTAGATGCGGCTGATGGTGTGCTCTGCATTGTTGGATACGTACACAAGACCGAGCTGAAACTCTTCCAGCTCGTGGATATCGCGCCCAGACAGAGTCAGGCTCCAGGGGGAGTCGTAGTTGCCCAGCAGGACTCTCTTACGTTGGTCCTGGCCCAGAGGAACCTCCAGCGCCTCGGGAGGAGAGACTACATCTGGCGCATTCAAATGAACCGAACGGCTGAAATGCAGCAGCAGGGCCTCACGCTGAAACAACGACTCTTGAACTTTGAAAACTTCATCGTTCATCACTCGGCGGTGCTTGGAGATTTCGTTACTTAAACTGGACACCCAATAGAAGCAGAGACCGCAGAACAGGCACAACAGGAGTAGCCAGGCCAAAAGCAGAAGGAGCTTGCCAACCGCCTTGGGCGAGGAAAAGTTCTTGTCCAGTGGTTGAAGAAACTGTTTGTATTTCATGCATCCAAGGTTAGGGATACCAGCAAACAGAACCTATCGGAAAATCCCTAAAGCCACCTTTGTGCGCTCAGACCAACCCATGATGCAATTAACAAGAACATCGACCTTCATTACCTTGCCTGATTAGGCGGACATCCATCCAGGCGGCAGAGGGTTCGGCAGCCCTGCGCGTTATACCTGTGTAGCTTCCCCCCCCTTCTTTCCAGTTCACCTGATCGCTACGACGCGAGCTTCAACGCCTTCCCCCACTCCCCTCCGAATCAGCTCGCGCTGCCCTGGAACTTCTTGCGGTAAGCCGCCGGCAGCAGGCCGACCCGTTGCTGGAACAGCCGGCGAAACGAGTTGCTGTCTTCGTAGCCCACCTTGTAGGTGATGCTGTCCAGGGTCATGCGCGTGGATTCCAGCAGCTCCTTGGCCTTTTCCAGGCGCAGGGTCTGCAGATAGGCCAGGGGCGTGTAGCCAGTGGCCTCCTTGAAACGGCGCTTGAAGTTCCTCACGCCGAAGCCGAAGCGCCGGGCCGTGTCGTCGATCAGCAGCGGCTGGTCGAAGTGTTCCTCCAGCCAGTCCTGGACCCGCAGGATCTCGCCATCCCCATGGCTCTTCGGCAATGACCACATGACATACACCGACTGCTCGCTGCGCACCTTGTCGATCAGCAGGTACTTGCCGCATTTCTGCGCCAGCTCCAGGGACGCGAATCGCCGCACCAGATGCAACAGCAGGTCCATGGCCGCGCTCGCACCGCCGCTGGTGATCAGGCCCCGGTCCTCGCAGAGAAGCTGCCCCTCGTCCAGTTCGACCCCGGCATAACGCCGCCTGAACGGCTCGGCGAAAGCCCAGTGGGTGGTGACGCGGGCGTCCTTCAGCAGGCCGGCTTCGGCCAGCAGGAAAGTGGCCGTGCACATCGAGGCCAGCACCGCACCCTGGGCGTGCTGTTGTCGCAGCCAGGGCCCATGCCCGGCAAATGCCGGCAAGGCCTCCTTCAGGGTGAAGAGAAAACCGGGGATCAGCACCAGGTCGGTCCGGGCGATCTCGGCCACGGACTGCTGCACCCGCAGCGCTTGCCCGCCCCAGGCGCTGACATCGGCGCCATCGAGCGAGGCGACCACCACCTCGAACGGCGCGCTGGCGGTCTCGGCGAACAGATTGGCGGCGCCCAGCACCTCCAGGGCCAGGGTGGCGCTGGCGGCGGAACAGTGGTCGGCCAGGAGCAAGGTGACGTGCATAGTGAATTCCGTTGCGCTTTTCGCATGAAAAAAGTCATTTGCGCACCTAGCTTAGTCGATTCCCCTTGCCTAAAGTGCGGCCATCCTTTCAATCATCGGTGTACTCATGAATCTCTGGTTCCGCATGCTGCTCATGCTGTTTCGTCGTCCGTGGCGCAGGCCGGTCGAAGGCCTGGCCACCACCGTCGTGCGCATGCGCGTCTGGCCGCTCGACCTCGACCTCAACCGCCACGTCACCAACGGCCGCTACTTCACCCTGGCCGACCTCGGGCGCATGGACTTCGTCCTGCGCAGCGGCGCCTACCGCGTGGCCCTGCGCCACAGGGCGGTGCCGATCGTTGGCGATGTGTGGGGCAAGTTCCGCCGCGAACTGAAGCTGTTCGAAGCCTTCGAGGTCCACAGCCGGATCCTCGGCTGGGACGAGAAATGGAGCTTTATGGAACACCGCTTCGTGAGCAAAGGCCGGGTCACCGGCGTGGTGGTGATGCGCGGCCTGTTCCGCTCGGCCAAAGGCACGATCGCCCCCGGTGAGTTCGTCCACGAGCTGGGCCTGGACCAATCGCCCGAGCTGCCACAGTGGCTGAAAGACTGGTCGCAAAGCTGCGATGACATGAGTGTGCAACTGCGCGCGGAAGAAAACCCGGCGCGTTGAGGCAAGTCGCTGAGACAACAACGCCATTGCCGACCCAGGTCGACAATGGCGTTGATGCGCGACAGCCAGCGTTTGACCGAGTGAGCGAGCGGCGCGCCCGCCCACTCACTCAATGCGGAGCGCGGGGGATGGTCTTGAGCAGGTCTTCGGGGCTGATATGGCCGACCACGCTGCCCGGTTGCGGCATGTTGAGGATGTGGCCTTTCATCTTGCCGATGATGTGCATCTCGCACGGCTTGCAGTCGAACTTCAGGGTCAGCACTTCGTCACCGTGGATCAGCTGCATCGGCGCCACCTTGGTGCGCACGCCGGTGACGCCCTTGGCCTGTTTCGGGCACAGGTTGAAGGAGAAACGCAGGCAGTGCTTGGTGATCATCACCGGCACTTCGCCGGCCTCTTCGTGGGCCTCGTAGGCCGCATCGATCAGCTTCACCCCATGGCGGTGATAGAAGTCGCGGGCCTTCTGGTTGTAGACGTTGGCCAGGAACGACAGGTGCGATTCCGGATACACCGGTGGCGGCGTGGTCTCGGCCTTGCGGCCGCCACGCGGGTGGGCGGCGACCCGCGCGGCGGTCAAGGCTTCGATCACTTCCCGGCGCAACGCCTTGAGCTGCGAGTTGGGGATGAAGTAAGCCTGCGGCGCATCGAGCTTGATGTCGATGGCGTGGTACTGCGTGGTGCCGAGCTGGCCGAGCAGGTCCTGCAATTGCTCCAGCGCCTGCTCCGGCTTGTTGGCGACGCCGAACGGGCCGTTCAGGGTCACGCTGGCGCTGATCCCCTCTTCACTGGTCGCGGTCACTTCCAGTTGCTCTTCACGCAGGCGCGCGACCCAGCTCAGGGCCACGCGACGTTCGGCGGACGTCTTCTGCAGGGCCTGTTGCCAGTTGTGATCGAGGTTGCGGTTCAGCGGGTGGTTCGGCCGCAGCTTGTAAAGGCCTTCCGGCATCTCGTTGGGCTCGACGCGATAGCGATAGCGCTTCTCGCCGTCCTCTTCGAACTCGCCCTTGGGCTCGGCAATGTTGGCGCGAAAACCCACCACTTCGCGCTTGACCAGCACGTTGAGGCCGTCACCGTTGGACAGCGGCTCGTGAGTTACCACTTGCAGGTCGCGCTTGGCGACTTTCTCCACCACGCCCACCGGCAGGCCGGTGAAGGTCGGCGAGTCGAAGGCGCCGATGTCGATCTTGCGATCGGTGACGAAATAATCGGTGCTGCCGCGGTGGAAGGTCTTTTCCGGGTCGGGCAGGAAGAAGTGCGCGGTGCGGCCGCTGGAGGCGCGGGCCAGGTCCGGGCGGTCTTCGAGCACATCGTCCAGGCGCTGGCGGTAGTAGGCGGTGATGTTCTTCACATAGCCCATGTCCTTGTAGCGCCCTTCGATCTTGAACGAGCGCACGCCGGCCTCCACCAGGGCGCGGATGTTGGCGCTCTGGTTGTTGTCCTTCATCGACAGCAGGTGCTTCTCGTAGGCGATCACCCCGCCCTTTTCGTCCTTGAGGGTGTACGGCAGGCGGCAGGCCTGGGAGCAGTCGCCCCGGTTGGCGCTGCGGCCGGTCTGTGCATGGGAGATGTTGCACTGGCCGGAGAAGGCCACGCACAGCGCGCCGTGGATGAAGAACTCGATCGCCGCGTCGGTTTCGTCGGCGATGGCGCGGATTTCCTTGAGGTTCAGCTCGCGGGCCAGGACCAGTTGCGAGAAGCCGGCCTGGTCGAGGAACTTGGCCCGCGCCAGGGTGCGGATATCGGTCTGGGTGCTGGCATGCAGCTCGATCGGCGGAATGTCCAGCTCCATCACGCCCAGGTCCTGGACGATCAGCGCGTCGACGCCGGCGTCGTACAACTGGTGGATCAGCTTGCGCGCCGGCTCCAGCTCGTTGTCGTGGAGGATGGTGTTGAGGGTGGTGAAAATCCGCGCGTGGTAGCGCCGGGCGAACTCCACCAGCTCGGCGATTTCACTCACCTCGTTGCAGGCGTTGTGGCGCGCGCCGAAGCTTGGGCCGCCGATGTACACGGCGTCGGCGCCATGCAGGATGGCCTCGCGGGCGATGGCTACATCGCGGGCAGGGCTGAGCAATTCCAGGTGATGCTTGGGCAAGGACATATTTTTTTAGTCAGGCTTGTCACGGTCGAGGCGCGCATTGTAGCGGCGAAACGCCTGACCGGCACCCGTGTACTGCCCGGTGGCGCGAACTCGCCGAGCGGCGCCACCGGCTAAAGACTGGAACTCAGGCCTTGGCCGCCATCGCGGTGACTTCCACGCGCATGCCTTCGACCGCCAGGGACGCCACGCCAACGGCGGCGCGCACCGGCCAGGGCTTGGCGAAGAAGCGCTGGTAGACCTCGTTGAACGCGGCGCGGTCGGCCATGTCGGTGAGGTAGATGGTCAGGTGCAGTACCCGGTCCATGGAGCTGCCGGCCTTTTCCAGCGCTACCTTGAGCGCCTGCAGGGTGCACTCGCTCTGCGCGGTGATGCCGCCCAGTTCCAGGCTGCCGTCGGCGCGGGTGGGGATCTGGGTGGAAACCAGGATGCCAGCGAAACCGGCGACGTCAGAGGAAATGGAGTCGGCGTCGGGATCGGGAATGAAGTCGATATCGTGGTTGGCCATGGGGCTCTCTTGTTCGGGGTGATAAAGGATGGCCGGCGCCTCGCTGGACAACGGCTTTGGCGCGCCAGTTTACAGCCCCGGCGCCGGGTCGTGCGGGAATCGGCTGGAAAACCCAGACCGCCCTCCTCGCCCGGTGGCAGCCTGTAACACTCCAGGGCGCGGGCGACGCTGCCGCCCAACTATTATCCCTGTCAGGCATTTATCGCCGACAGGCCCTCGACATCCTGCTGGCCATTCGCGCATCAATACGGAGAACCAACCCATGAAGATCGTGATCACCAGCGTGGTCGTCGACGACCAGGCCAAGGCCCTGGCCTTCTACCGGGACGTGCTGGGTTTTCAGCTCAAGCACGACATCGCCATGGGCGAGCACCGCTGGCTGACGCTGACCTCGCCCGGCGACCCCGACGGCGTCGAGTTGCTGCTGGAGCCCGACGCCCACCCGGCCGCCAAGCCGTTCACCTCGGCGCTGAAACGCGATGGCATTCCCTTCACCTTCTTCGGGGTCGAGGATGTGCACGCCGAATATGCCCGGCTGAGCGCCCTGGGCGTGCAGTTCACCCGGCCGCCGACGGTCGCCGGCCCGGTGACCCTAGCGGTCTTCGACGACACCTGCGGCAACCTTATCCAGATCGTCCAGCAGAACTGAACAGCCATGGCATGGCGAACTGGAGGCAGGCCCTCGACGATCTCATTGGATTGCGCGAAGCCTGAATAATCAGCTTCGCGCAGATATCCACTCGCTCCCCGTTTCACGGCCTGCCGGGCATGACGCCACCAACCATCACTGCCGTCGATCATTCAAATCATGAAAGCGGATTTTTTATTTTCCGCCGATGCCTTCAGAATGGCGCCACCTTCAATACCGTCGGACAAGTACGTCATGAATATCAATTTTGCGGTCGCCTGCATGATCGTGGTTTCCTTTGCCATCGCCCTGCTCCACACCTGATCGGCAGCCCCGCTCGACATCGCACCCGGCCATCGGCACGGGTGCAGGCCACTGACTTGCCGCGTTCCCCACGCGGCATTTGTGTTTAAAATGCCCACCCTTTTCCGTTGCTGGCCCCTGCGATGAACCCCGAAGCCCTCTCCATCCTGCACCATCACCTGCTGACAGCCCTGGCGTCCGCTCCCGCGGAAACCCGGCGCCTGTTCCATGGCCGCGGGCGTTGCTGGCCGGGGCTGGAGCAAGTGACCGTGGACTGGCTGCAGGGCGTGGTGCTGGTGGCGCTGTTCAAGGAGCCGGAGCCGGAACAGCTGGAGGCGCTCAAGCAGTTGCTGCTGGCGATCAGCACCTCGCCGCAGTGGCAGGCCTGTGGCGCCCATACCCTGTTGCTGCAACACCGCTATCAGCTGCAAAGCCCGGTGGACTGGCTGGTGGGCGAACCTATCGAGGAATGGACCCTGGTCGAGGAAGGCCTGCGGTATCGGGTGGACCTGGGCAAGAAGCAGAACAACGGCCTGTTTCTCGACATGCGTTACGGCCGCAACTGGGTGCGCGCCAATGCCCGGGGCAAGCGCGTGCTGAACCTGTTCGCCTACACCTGCGGCTTCTCGGTGGCGGCCATCGAGGGCGGCGCGACCCATGTGGTCAACCTCGACATGTCGCGCCCGGCCCTGAGCCGAGGCCGCGACAATCACCGGCTCAACGGCCATGACCTGAGCCAGGTAACCTTTCTCGGCCACGACCTGTTCAAGTCCTGGAGCAAGGTGAAGAACGCCGGCCCCTACGATCTGGTGATCATCGACCCGCCTTCGTTCCAGAAAGGCAGTTTCCTGCTGACCAAGGACTACGCCCGGGTACTGCGGCGTCTGCCGGAATTGCTCACCGCCGACGGCTGCGTACTGGCCTGCATGAACGACCCGGCCGTCGCCTCGGACTTCCTGATCGACGGCGTCACCCGCGAAGCCCCGGGCCTGCGCTTCGAGCAACGCCTGGACAACCCGCCGGAGTTTCCCGATACCGATATCGAAAGCGGCCTGAAGGCCCTGGTGTTCCGCCGGGTCGAATAAGCGCGCGGCGGCTCAGGCCGGGCTTGCCACAGATCCGCACCCGCAATCCACCGACCCAGGCCAGCACCTTGATAACAACCGGCACCTCCCGCCGCCGTCACACCGGCGCCTGCACCACCTCGATACCCAGGCGCCGGTAGTCCTCGATGCTGCCCGAGGCCAGGTGCTGCTCGGTGATCAGCGTATGCAGGCGATTGCACGGCGCCACGGCAAAGGGCTCCACCGCGCCAAGCTTGTCGGCGGTGGTGACCGCGACCACCTGCGAAGCACTGTCGAGCAGGGCCTGTTTCACCGGCACCTCGTCGAAGTGCAGCGAGGTGATGCCGACTTCCGGGTGAATCGCGCACACCCCGGTGAACAGCAGATCGGCGCGGATCCCCTGGATCAGGCGTACCGCCTCATGGCCGCCGGAGGACAGGGTCGCCGGGTTGAGCCGGCCGCCGGCGAGGATCACCTGGCTGCGCGGGTATTCGGCCAGGGCGATGGCGATCAGCGGCGAAGCGGTGACCGCGGTGATGCCGATATCGGCAGGTAGCGACTGGGCGATCAGCAGCGTGGTCGAGCCCGAGTCGAACATCACGATCTGCCCTTCCTGCACCCGCTGCGCGCCGAGCCTGGCCAGGTGGCGCTTGACCTCGCTGCTTTCGCCCAGGCGGGTGAACACATCCTTGCCGGTGTCCTTGGGCCGTGGCAGCGCGCCGCCATGGACCCGCTGCAGCAGCCCGGCGTCGGCCAGCTCCGCCAGGTCGCGGCGGATGGTGTCCTCCGAGACCGCGAAATGCTGGCCAAGCTCGGAAGCCATGACCTTGCCGTCGCGTTCGAGCAGTAACAGGATCTTCTGCCGGCGCACATGGGGCAGCTCGGCGACTGAATGCTGGTTTTGCATGGTTATGCCTGTTTTTGCGTGTTTATGCGAGATTAGCCAAGGCCCCGTCCAAACACAACGCTCACCCTGCGCATTGGCTGCCGGGGCCCAGGCTTGCTTTACTGATTCAATCTCAGGTCGAACCTGTCCCGCCCCACAGGCCGTGCGGCACCAGGACGTCCCCCATGATTGAAGAGGTAGCGCGCGATGGAACGTCTCAGTGCCAAAGACTTCGCCCCCGAGTTGCTCGAACTCTACGACTACTACGCCCACGGCAAGATCAGCCGCCGCGAGTTCCTCGACCGGGCGGCGGCCTTCACCCTGGTCGGGCTGGCCGCCAGCGCCACCCTCGCCGCCCTGACGCCGAACTACGCCCTGGCCGAACAGGTGTCGTTCACCGACCCGCAGATCGTCGCCGAATACATCACCTACCCCTCGCCCAAGGGCCACGAACAGGTCCGGGGTTACCTGGTGCGCCCGGCGAAAGCCGAAGGCAAGTTGCCGGCGGTAGTGGTGGCCCATGAAAACCGCGGGCTCAACCCCTATATCGAGGACGTCGCGCGGCGCCTGGCCAAGGCCGGCTTCATCGCCCTGGCTCCCGACGGCCTGACGTCGGTCGGCGGCTACCCGGGCAACGACGACAAGGGCCGCGAGCTGCAACAGAAGGTCAATCCGGAAAAGCTGATGAACGACTTTTTCGCCGCTATCGAATGGCTGCTCAAGCACGACGCCAGCACCGGCAAGGTCGGCATCACCGGCTTCTGCTATGGCGGCGGGGTGGCCAATGCCGCGGCCGTGGCCTACCCGGAGCTGGCGGCGGCCGTGCCCTTCTACGGACGCCAGCCGGACAGCGCGGAGGTCGAACGAATCCAGGCGCCCCTGCTGCTGCACTACGCCGAACTGGACACGCGCATCAACGAAGGCTGGCCGGCCTATGAGCAGGCGTTGAAAGCCGCGGGCAAGACTTACGAGGCCTATATCTACCCCGGGGTGAGCCACGGTTTTCACAACGACTCGACCCCGCGCTACGACGAGGCAGCCGCCACCCTGGCCTGGGACCGGACGCTGGCGTGGTTTCGCAAATACCTGGTCTAGCCAGCGGCTGGCAGCGGTTTGCAGGCGACGGCGCGAGCGCGCCGTCGCTTGTACTCAACGGCTCACTCCTTCAGCAACGCCGTGGCGATCACCGTGCCCATGGGCGTCGGTTGCGGGTCGTTCTGGTGCTGCACCGCGTTCAGCGCCCAGGCCTCCAGCTGCACCCGGTCCTTCTGGAAGATCATCATGTGGGTCGAACCGCCGAACTCGAAATGCCCGATCTCGGTGCCACGAGTGATGCTCACCGGGGCGGCGCCCTGATCGACGATGAACTGGGGTTCGATCACGCAGGTCGAGACCTCGACCATGCCGATGCAGATCAGCGCGACATACCCACAGGTCGGGTGCTCGAAGACAAAGATCGCCCGGGCGGCGACATGCCCCAGGTACGGCTGCGACTCGGTGCCCTCCCAGGTGCCCTCGCCTTCACCCTGGGCCGGACGCTGGGCGAAATAGGTGCCCGGCTGTACCCAGGAACGCACCAGCTTGCCATCGAGCGGCGCGTTCCAGCGGTGATAGTGGGTCGCCGACAGGAAGCCCTGGTAAGCCTGCCCACCCTGGAACGGAGCGGCCCACTGCTCCTGACCGCCGAACAGGTCCAGCAGCGAGTAATTGACGTCCTTGATCCAGAACTCGGTCTCGAACGCCACGTTGTTTTCGTACTGCCAGGGCGTGGTCTCGCAGCCGATATTGACCTGGGTGAGCGCATTGCCCAGGAACGGCCGCGCACCGGGCACGAACTTGCGGATGAAAAACGCATTCCAGGAATCGAAGCCGTAGCCGGGCAGGTTCGGATCATGCTCCATCTGCGTCCAGACCCCGGCCTCGTGGGCCGCCTTGGAAATCCACGAACCTTCTTTTTCCGGGTCGTTGATATCCAGCTTGTCGAGGGACGCGCTGCTCTTGAGGAAGCTGTTCCAGGCGTTGAGCACCTTCTTGAACTGCTGGTTGAAGGTCGTGTCGTGGAACAGCGCGACGCCCGCCTCGGTGCCCATCGACACCGCCAGGAAGGCGTTCATCGGCGTGCCGACCTGGGCCGTGGCGTTGAACGACGATGAGGTGCTGATGATCTCGTTGAGGATCTCGAAGAAGCTGTCGTAGCCGGCGATCCACAGCGCATCGCCGTCCGAATCCTTGATCTGTTCCTTGGTCGCTTCGTCCAGGGTCGCCACGTAAGCGTTCGACTGTTCGATCATCGAGTTGACCCACATGCGGTACACGCTGTTGTGGGTGACCCAGGTCTTGAACTCGATGATTTCCGCGCGCATCGGCGTCAGGGTGCCGGCCTTTTTCTTCTCGGCGATCAGGTTGCGCAGCGGCACCAGGAACCTGGCCGTGGCCCATACCCGGTTGGGCACCCAGAAGCCCATCTGGATCGGTCCGGCGTTGGCCAGCGTGAGGCGCTCGGCGCCGGTGCTTTCCAGGCGCGCCTGCCGCGAAGGCTGTTTGGGGTTGTTGAGCTGTTTGTCGTACTGAGTCATTTCTTTACTCCTTTAAAGAGGCGGCGCCCGGGCTGCGATGGCGCGGGTGCGACCAGACTGCGGTGAGGTACTGGCCAGCAAACGACTGCTCCAGCAGGCGTTCATGTCAGGGGGGCGACAAGGGTCTTGTACGGGGTTGAACGACACTCCGTGTCCTTCTCGCAATGCCGGTCCCGGGCAGAATGCGGCGGCCGAACGGCCATCTACAGGCGCGACTTGCCTGGACAAGTAAAGCTGCTCCGGCGGATTTCGGGGGGGGGCGGCAGAAATTTATATAGCCAACCGCCTCACACCCCCGCCCGGCTGGCGACCGGCGCGTGCCGGGCCATCAGTTCGGCGACCCAGTCGATGAACACCCGCAGCTTGATGCTGATATGTCGATTGGGTGGGAACGCCACGTAGATCGGCATCGGATCGAGCTGCCAGTCCTCGAACAGACGCAGCAGTTCGCCCCGCTCCTGGTGCGCCCTGGCCATGTAGTCCGGCAGCCAGAGCACGCCCAGGCCCGCCAGGCCGGCGGCGAGGTAGGCATTGCCATCGTCGACCGCCAGCACGTAGCGCCCCTTGATCTGCAGACTCTCGCCGTGGCCGCGCATGGCATACGGCAGGGCCTTGCCGGTGCGCGCCCAGAGAAAACCGACGATACGATGCAAGGAGTCCTCCAGCTCGCGCGGATGCGCGGGAGTGCCGAGACGCTCCAGGTAGCTGGGCGCCGCATACACGCCCAGCTGGAGATCGCCGATCCGCCGCGCCATCAGCGATTGGTCCGTCAGCTCGCCGCCGCGCACCACGCAATCCACATTCTCACCCAGCACATCGACGATGCGGTCGCTGACGCCCAGGTCGATCTGGATGTCCGGGTAGCGGGCGTGAAACCCGGGCAGCGCCGGGACCAGGATCATGCTCGCCAGCGGGCTGGGTACATCCACCCGCAAACGCCCCCTGGGCACCGCCGAGGCGCTGGACAGGCTGGTCTCGGCATCGTCGAGGTCGGCCAGCAGGCGCACCACGCGCTCGTAATACACCGCGCCATCGGCCGTCAGGTGGACCCGGCGCGTGGTGCGGTTGAGCAACTTGACCCGCAGGCGCGCCTCCAGCTGCTGCACCAATTGCGTCACGCTGGTCTTGCTCATGTGCAGCGTATCGGCAGCCCTGGTGAAGCTGCCCGCCTCCACCACCCGGGCAAAGGCCTGCATCGCATCAAATCGGTCCATTTCCACCCCCGGCTAACCATTGGATTGTTTGGATTCCACAAACAGTGATGGCTACGGTTGCTCGTTTATCGGCCAGGCACAAGTGCCTAGAGTCAGCTTCATCGTTCATTCCAGGTCGGCTTCGACCCTTATCGATGGAGGCAACACATGACTCAACGCGACGTGGTTTTTCCACCCGGACGCCAGGCGCTTTACGAGCGCAACCGCTACTCGCCGGCGATCCGCTCCAATGGCTTTTTGTTCGTTTCGGGGCAGGTCGGCAGCAGCGCCGATGGCTCGCCCGAGCCGGACCTCGAGGCCCAGGTGCGCCTCGCGTTCACCAACCTCAACGCAATCCTGGCGGCCGCCGGCAGCTCCTTCGACGACGTGATCGATGTCACGGTGTTTATCGTCGATCCCGAAACCCGCTTCGAAACCATCTGGAAGGTGGTGCCGGAATTCTGGGGCCAGGCGCCGCACCCGACGCTGACCGCCGTAGGCGTGACCTGGCTCTATGGCTTCGACTTCGAGATCAAGGTCATCGCCAGGCTGCCGGAAAGCACCGCCGGCTGATTCACGCCTCTCGACCGGGTCGCGGCCGTGACCCGGGATTCCACGGCCGCCGGGCAGATCAGCCTTGCCCACGCCTGACCCAGCATCACCCATCTGCTGACCAATGATCTTTTGTCAGCCCCGCGCGCCCGATAGTTAACTCTCGCCCCGCGAAGTCCTTTGACGGACCCCGTCACAAAATCAATAAGAGGGTTGGCCGATGCAAAGCAGTGGCGCGTTGCTGTGGGTGTTGTTGGCCGCGATCGTGATGATCGTGGTGTTGATTGTCAGGTTCAGGGTGCATGCCTTTCTGGCGCTGATCGCCGCCTGCGGCCTGGTCGGGGTGGGCTCGGGGATGCCCTTGAACGCCATGCTCGAGTCGTTCCAGAAGGGCCTGGGCGATACCCTGGGGTTTCTCGCCGCGATCATCGGGCTGGGCAGCATTCTCGGCAAGATGCTCGAGGAATCGGGCGGCGCCGAACGCATCGCCCAGACCCTGCTCGACACCCTGGGCGAGCAGCGCGCGTCCTGGGTGATGATGCTGGTGGGGTTCATCGCCGGTATCCCGGTGTTCTTCGAGGTCGGCTATATCCTGCTGATTCCCCTGGTGTACGTGGTGGCCAAGGAAACCCGGCTCAACCTGCTGTACCTCGGCGTGCCCCTGGCAGTGTCGCTGATGTGCGTGCACTGCATGCTGCCGCCCCACCCCGCGGCCATGGCCATTACCCATTTGCTGGGGGCCGATGTCGGCAAGGTGATCCTCTACGGGCTGATCGTCGGCCTGCCCACCGCCATGATCGCCGGGCCGCTGTGGATCCGCCTGGTGGCGCGCCGCCAGGCCGACCCCTGGCAGGCGGCCTTCCTCGAGGAGCGTTGCCAGGCCCGTGGCGCGCGAGTGCTGCCGGGCTTCTGGCTGACCCTGCTGACCATTTTGCTGCCACTGCTGCTGATGATCGGCAAGACCTTCGCCAGCACCCTGCCCGCCGGTTCGACGCTGTCGGTGCTGCTGTCGTTCTTCGGCAACCCGCTGGTGGCACTGGTGATCGCCGTGGCCTTCGCCTACTGGTCCCTGGGCCTGCGCCGCGGCCTGTGCATGCAGGACCTGCTGGGGCACACCCAGAAGAGCCTGCCGCCGCTGGCCAGCATCCTGCTGATCATCGGTGCCGGCGGCGCCTTCAACGGCATCCTGATCGACAGCGGCGTAGGCACGGTGCTGGCCGATTCCCTGACCCGGCTGGACATCAACCCGGTGGTGCTGGCCTGGCTGGTGGCGGGCCTGATGCACTTCGCGGTGGGCTCGGCGACCGTGGCCATGATGAGCGCCGCCGCCATCGTGCTGCCGACCCTGGGCGTCGACTCCGGCTACAGCAAGGAGATCATCGTGGTCGCCATCGGCGCCGGAGCCATCGGCTGGACCCACGTCACCGACTCGGCCTTCTGGGTGGTCAAGGAATACCTCGGGGTGTCGCTGGCCGATGCGCTCAAGACCTTCACCAGTGCCACGGTCCTGGCTTCGGTGGTCGCCCTGCTGCTGACCCTGAGCCTCGCTCATTTCATTTAAAACCTTTGTCACAGGAGTCATCCCCCATGATCGCAGGCCAGCCACTCGCTACCTGGACCCGCCGCTACCCGCTGCTCGAAGAGCTGATGGCGCTGCGCGAAACCACCTGGTTCACCCCCATCCGCGCGCCCCTGGCCGATGGCCTGAGCGACCTGGCGCTGAGCGCCGCCGACGTGGCCGACGCCAGCGCGCGCCTCGAGCGCTTCGCCGCGTATTTTCGCGTGGCTTTTCCCGAGACCTTGGCCAACAACGGCATTCTCGAATCGCCGATCCAGCCGCTGCCAGCCTTGCAGGCGGTGCTGGCCAGTCGTTACGGCCAAGCCCTGCCCGGCGTGCTGTGGGTCAAGCAGGACAGCCACCTGCCGATCTCCGGGTCGATCAAGGCCCGCGGCGGTATCTATGAAGTACTCAAGCGCGCCGAACGCCTGGCCCTGGAAGCCGGCCTGCTGCGCCTGGACCAGGACTACAGCGTGCTCGACTCGCCCGAGGCCCGGGCGCTCTTCAGCCGCTACCGGATCGCCGTGGGTTCCACCGGCAACCTGGGCCTGTCCATCGGCCTGATGGGCGCCCGGCTGGGGTTCCAGGTCACGGTGCACATGTCCGCCGATGCCCGCCAATGGAAGAAGGACAAGCTGCGCGCCCACGGCGTGAATGTCATGGAATACCAGAGCGACTACAGCATAGCGGTGGCCCAGGGGCGGCAGCAGGCCAGCGCCGATCCGGCCTGTCATTTCGTCGATGACGAGAACTCCACCGACCTGTTCCTCGGCTACGCCGTGGCCGCCGAGCGCCTGAGCCGGCAACTGGCACAGGCCGGGGTCCGGGTCGATGCCCAGCACCCGCTGTTCGTCTACCTGCCCTGCGGCGTCGGCGGCGGCCCTGGCGGCGTGGCGTTCGGCTTGAAGCTGGCGTTCGGCGACGCCGTTCACTGTATATTTGCCGAGCCCACCCATTCGCCGTGCATGCTGCTCGGGGTGCACACCGGGCTGCATGACGAGGTGTCGGTGCAGGACTTCGGCATCGACAACCTCACCGCCGCCGACGGCCTGGCCGTCGGCCGCGCCTCGGGGTTTGTCGGCCGCGCCATGCAGCGGCTGATCGAGGGTTACTACACGGTCAGCGATGACGAACTGCATGCCCTGGTCTGGCTGATGGCCAGGCACCAACAGCTGCACCTGGAGCCCTCGGCGGTGGCCGGTGTCCCGGGTATCGCCCGCGTGCACGCGCAACAGGACCAGTACCTGCGGCGCAGCGGCATGAGCGCCGAGGCGTACGCCCGGGCCACCCACCTGGTCTGGGCCACGGGCGGCAGCATGGTCCCGGACACCGAGATGCAGGCTTATCTGGCGCAAGGTGCCCGGGTGCTGCAAGGCTCATAACAGACCGACAGGAGAAGCGCCGGCTTGTACAACCTACCGCCCCGACTGGACGCCAAGCTCAACAGCAGCCAGTTCTCGAACCTGTTCACCTTCCAGGTCGCGGCCCGCCACCTGAGCTTCAGCAAGGCCGCCGATGAGTTGTGCCTGACCGCCAGCGCGGTCAGCCATCGCATCGCCCGGCTGGAGGCGGAGCTGTCGATCCAGCTGTTCCGCCGGCTGACCCGACGGGTTGAACTGACCGAGGCCGGCGAACGGATTTTCGCGATCCTCCAGCAGACCCTGGGCGACCTGTCCGAAGTCCTGGCCCAGCCGGTCGATGCCGACCTGGCCGGGCCGCTGACCCTCTATGCCCACCCGTCCATCGCCCATTCCTGGCTGGTGCCGCGCCTGGCCGAGTTCGGCCTGCGCTTCCCCGGGGTCAGGCTGGACCTGCGGGTGGGCAACGACCGCATCGACTTCCGCACCCGGCAGATCGACCTGGCGCTGTATTACGGCAATGGCGAGTTCCATGGGCTGGTGGCGCACAAGCTGATGCAGGAGCGGGTCGCGCCGGTGTGCAGCCCGCAATACGCCGAGCGCCATGGATTGACCGGAGAGGTGGAGCAACTGCAGCAGTGCACCCTGCTGCATGACTCGCTGGCCTGGGACCACGCCACCTTCGACTCCGAATGGGCGCTGTGGATTCGCCAGCACGGCGCTGGCGTGCCCATGCCAAAACGCGGGGTGACCTTCGATCGCTCGGACCTTTGCGTCACCGCCGCCATCCACCATGCCGGCGTGGCGATCGGGCGCGAGCATCTGGTCAGCGAGGCGCTCGGGCAAGGCCGGCTGGTGCTGCCGTTCACCGGGTTTACCCGCAGCGGCGAATACGATTACTACATCGTCCATCCGACCCTGGAGGCCCTGCCACGACGGGTCTCGGCCTGTATCGCCTGGTTGCAGGAGTGCGCGGCGCAAACGCCGGGAGTCTGAAGGCCGGCGCGCAATGGCCGGCTGGGGAAAATCAGCGGCTGGCGCCGCCGCCTTTCTTGCGCAGCGCCTTCAAGCGCTGGCTCGCCCGCTGCACCGCCGCCATCTTTTCCGGACGCTTCATGCGCTTCCATTGGCGGATGTCGTCCTTGCTGCGCCCGCAACTCAGGCACAGGTCGCCGCTCAACTGGCAAACGGCGATGCAGGGGTTGTCGATTTCCTTGGCCATGCTTCAGCCTGGCCGTCGGTCGTCGCGGGCGCCGCGAACCATCAATGCTGCATCTTGCTGTGGTCGGGCATGTTCAGCGCGCGGGCCTGGGCCTCGACCTTGATCGACTCTTTCTCGCCCTTGGCGTTTTCCACCACCAGGGTCAGCGGCACCTTGTCGCCTTCCTTCACCTGGGCGACCAGGTCGATCAGCATCACGTGATAACCGTGGGGATCCAGGGCGACGGCCTTGCCGGCCGGCAACGCGACGAAGTCCGCCGGGCGCATGCTCATCACATCGTTGTGCATGCTCGACTGGTGAATCTGCACGATCTTGGCCACCGGCGACTCGACGCTGAGCAGCTTGCTGTCGTCGCTGGCGGTCAGGGTCATGAAGGCCCCGGTCGCCTGTTGCCCGGCGACGGTGGCGCGCACCCAGGCGTCATCGACCTGGGTCTGGGCCGCGGCCTGGCCAGCCAGGCCCAGCAGGGACAGGCCCAGCAGCAGGTGTTTGGCGCGTTGGGCGATTGTGGATGGGTTCAGGGCCGGGTACATCAGCAGACCTCCATGACGGTCAGTAGATCTTCCGCGCACTCTTGCGCGGTAAGCGATTGGGACAAGCCAAGGCGCAACGTGCCCCGGGAGTCGTAGACAAAACTGGTCGCGGTGTGGGACAGGGTGTAGGTCGAACCGCTGGGGATCTTCTCGTAGAACACGTCGAATTCCTTGGCCGTGGCCGCGGTCTGCTCCAGCGTGCCGTACAGCGCGACGAAGCTCGGGTCGAAGGCCTTGACGTAGGCGTCGAGGACCTCCGGGGTATCCCGCTCGGGGTCCAGGGTGATGAAGATCACCTGCAGGCGGTCGCCGTCTCGGCCCATCAGTTTCTTGGCCTGGGCCGCGCGCGCCAGCGTCGTGGGGCAGATGGCCGGGCACTGGGTGAAACCGAAGAACACCATCGGCATCAGGCCGCTATAGCTTGAGAGCGTCCTGACGTTGCCCTCGGTGTCCTTCAGCTTGAAGGTACGGCCCATGATCTTGTCGCTCAGGTCCTTGCCGTATTTGTACGACAGCTGGCCCCGGGTATCGCAGCCGGCCAGAAGACCGAGCCCCAACACCCCCATACCTGCAATCACCTCGCGGCGACTCAACAAAACACTCATTCGTTACCGCCCTTTGAGGAGCCGAAAATCCAGACGACCCGCCGGGCGGCTCATCCGTAAAAGCCACGCATGGTAGCAAAACGAGGCGCCCCGCTTCCTGCCAAATGGATGACAGGTTGTGTGCGACCATGGTCGGGTGCGGCGTTTAGCCGCGCTTTCCAGCGGCTCTCAGCCGAGCCGCGCCAGGCGCTTTTGCCAGTTGCCGCCGTTGATGCGCTGGCATTGTTCTTCGCTGTCGTACCGCACGTGGGCCGCCGGCGCCTGCAACTCCAGGCCGACGTCATGCAGGGCCATGGCTGTCAGTTCGAGCATGCGTTCGCCCTGCCCGCTGGCCAGGGCTTGGGCCTTGCTGACCTGGGTGTCGAAGACCCACACCACCCTCAGGCTGGCGGGAAACGCCGCGTAATCGGCCACATGGGTCAGCCAGGAAAACCCGACGATTTCCGCCTTGGCGGTTTCGCAGGCGTCGGTGAGGCTGGCGACCAGGCGGCGTTCGAGACGCACCTGCTCGCGTTTGCTTGATGGCATGAAGGCTCCTTGGCGACCCGACATTGATCGCCGGGGCTGTGCGGCTGCGCAGTCTTGCCGCCAGCGCCCGCCAATACAAGCCCCGGTGGCCGGCGCGGCGGTTATTCCGTAACATTCGCCGCCTTTCGACAATCCCTCGCAACCCCGGCCGCTCCTGGCCGCCCTCTCAGGTAAATCATGAAACCCGCTCGCCTTCGCGCCGACGTCCTGGCCGGACTCACCACCTCTTTCGCGCTGGTGCCCGAGTGCATCGCCTTCGCCCTGGTCGCCCACCTCAACCCGCTGATGGGCCTGTATGGCGCCTTTATCATCTGTACCCTGACCGCGCTGTTCGGCGGCCGCCCGGGGATGATTTCCGGCGCCGCAGGGTCGATGGCGGTGGTGATCGTCGCGCTGGTGGTGCAGCACGGCGTGCAGTACCTGCTGGCCACAGTGCTACTGGGCGGCCTGGTCATGATCGCCTTCGGCCTGCTGCGCCTGGGCAAGCTGGTGCGGATCGTGCCGTATCCGGTGATGCTCGGCTTCGTCAACGGCCTGGCGATCATCATCGCCCTGGCCCAGCTGGAACACTTCAAGGCCGATGAACGCTGGCTCAGCGGTACGCCCCTGTGGCTGATGCTCGGGCTGGTGGCACTGACCATGGCGATCGTCCACTGGCTGCCGCGCCTGAGCCGCGCGGTGCCGCCGGCGCTGGTGGCGATCCTCGGAGTCGGCCTGCTGGTCTACCTGCTGGGCCTGCCGACCCGCACCCTGGGCGACATGGCCCATATCGCCGGCGGCCTGCCGCGCCTGGTGCTGCCGGATATCCAGTGGAACCTGGAAACCCTGGGCATCATCGCCCCCTACGCCTTCCTGATGGCCATGGTCGGCCTGCTGGAAACCCTGCTGACCCTCAACCTCACCGACGAAATCACCGAGAGCCGCAGCTTCCCGGACCGCGAGTGCGTGGCCCTGGGCGCGGCCAATATCGCCTCCGGCCTGTTCGGCGGCATGGGCGGTTGCGCGATGATCGGCCAGACCGTGATCAACCTCGGCTCCGGCGGCCGCGGCCGGCTGTCCGGGGTGGTCGCCGGGACGATGATCCTGCTGTTCGTGCTGTTCCTCTCGCCCTTGATCGAGCGCATTCCGCTGGCGGCGCTGGTCGGGGTGATGTTCGTGGTGGCCCAGCAGACCTTCGCCTGGGGCTCGTTGCGGGTGCTGCACAAAGTGCCGTTGAACGACATGCTGGTGATAGTCGCGGTGACCATCATTACGGTCTTCACAGACCTCGCCATCGCGGTGCTGTGCGGCATCGTCATCGCCGCCCTCAACTTCGCCTGGCAGCACTCGCGCGAGCTCTACGCCGACAGCCACGAGGAAGCCGACGGCAGCAAGCTGTACCGGGTCCACGGCACTCTGTTCTTCGCCTCGACCACCTCCTTCCTCAACCACTTCGACCCGGCGGGCGACCCGGCCCTGGTGACCCTCGACTGCCGCCACCTGAGCTTCGTCGACTACTCGGCCATCGCCGCCCTGAAAACCCTGCGCGAACGCTACGGCAAGGCCGGCAAGCACCTGCGGGTGACGCACCTGTCCGAGCGCTGCAAGCAGTTGCTCAAACGCGCGGGCATCCAGCACGGCTGAACCCTTCGAGGTGGAGCTGCACACTCCACCTCGCCGACGCCATAGATATCACTGTGATATCATCGCCACCTTTCCGGCCAGGGCCCGCGCAACCCCGTCCACACCGGAAGCCCCCATAAAGAAGGCGCCACGATGCGCCTCCCGCCTGCCTTGCCTGCAAGAACCGACGACGCCCCGGAGCCTTCCGAGCGCGCGCCGCTTTGCTGCGAACCTGCCGGATGCCGCGCAGGTTGTGCCTTTTGCCGCCACAAGGAACACAGTCATGCTTTTACGATCGATGAACATTTCCCGCCGTGCAGGCCTCAGTTTTGCCCTGATCGCGCTGCTGGCGGTTGCGCTCGGAACCTTCTCCCTGCTGGAAATGCGCCGCATGAACGAGCAGTCGCTCGAGGTCGACAGGAACTGGCTGCCCTCGATCGTCGCGGCCAACGCCATGGCCCTGACCAGCACCCAGATCCGCACCCTGACCCTGCGCCTGCTGGTGATCCGTGACAGCAACGATGTAGCCGAACTGCTGCCCCGGGTCGTGCAGCTCGACGAACAGCTGTCGGCGCAACAGAAGGTCTACGAAACGCTGATCAGCGACCCCGAGGAAAAAGCCGCCTACGAGCGTTTTGTCCAGGCCAAGGCGTTGTACCTGCGGGATCAGCAACGGGTCGTGGACCTGATACGCGAAGGCCGCAAGGCCGAGGCCGTGGCCATTGTCGACGGCGGCCCGTTCCTGGCCAATGCCGACGCCATGCTCAAGGAGCTGCTGACCATGGTCGAGGTCAACACCCACGGTGGCGAAGCGGCGGCCGCGCGCAGCAACGAGGTGTTCCACAGCGCCGTCGGCCTGGTGCTGGCGATCCTGGCCCTGGTGCTGGTGCTCACCGTCGGCCTGGCCATCGTACTGACCCGCAGCATCGTGCGGCCGCTGGGCCAGGCCGTGGAAGTCGCCGAGACCATCGCCAGCGGCGACCTGTGCCATGCCATCAGCGTGACCGGCAACGATGAACCGGCGCGCCTGCTGCACGCCTTGCAACGCATGCAGAACAGCCTGCGCGGCACCCTGCAGAAAATCGCCGATTCCTCCAGCCAACTGGCTTCGGCCGCCGAAGAGCTGCATGCGGTGACCGAGGATTCCAGCAAGACCCTGCACCAGCAGAGCAACGAGCTGGAGCAGGCCGCCACCGCGGTCAACGAGATGACCGCGGCGGTGGAAGAAGTGGCGCGCAATGCCGTCAGCACCTCCGAGGCGTCCCGGGAAACCGACGCCACCGCCCATCACGGCCGGCAACAGGTGCAACACACCGTCGACTCCATCGGCGACCTGGCCGACGAGGTGACCCGCACCTGCGAGCAGGTCGAACACCTGGCGGTGGATGTGCGCAATATCGGCCAGGTCCTGGAGGTGATCCGCTCGATCGCCGAGCAGACCAACCTGCTGGCCCTCAACGCGGCCATCGAGGCCGCCCGGGCCGGCGACGCCGGACGCGGTTTCGCCGTGGTCGCCGACGAGGTGCGGGCCCTCGCCCATCGCACCCAGCAGTCGACCCAGGAAATCGAAAGCATGATCAACACCATCGAAGAAGGCACCGAAGGCGCAGTGAGCGCCATGCGCCACAGCAACGAACGCGCCCACCTGACCCTGGAAGCCGCCCGCGCTTCGGGCCTGGCCCTGGACCAGATCACCCAGGCCATCACCTCGATCAACGAACGCAACCTGGTGATCGCCAGCGCCAGCGAAGAGCAGGCCCAGGTCGCCCGCGAGGTGGACCGCAACCTGGTGAACATCCGCGACCTGGCGACCCAGACCTCGGCCGGGGCCAACCAGAGCAACGCCGCCAGCCAGGACCTGTCACGCCTGGCGGTGGAACTCAACGGCCTGGTGACCCAGTTCAAGGTCTGAGGGCCACAGGCTCCCGTGCCTTGCCACGCGGGAGCCTTCAATAGGCGTATTGGCCAATCACCTGGCGCACCCTTTCCAACGCCACCCGCAACTGATCCAGTTCCACCGAGCCCAGGGCCAGGCGGATGGCATGGGGCACCGGCGCGGCGCTGACAAAGGGCTCGGCGGTGGACACCGAGACGTTCTCCCGCAGCAAGGCCATCGCCACCTGATCGGCGCGCACCTCCTCGGGCAGCGGCAGCCAGAGGAAATAGGACGCCGGATGCCCGATGTACGCCAGGCCGGCCAGCACTTCCCTGGCCAGGGCCTGCCGGGCGGTCGCGTCCTGGCGTTTCTCGGCTTCCAGGCGCTGCACCGTGCCGTCGTCGATCCAGTTGCAGACCAGCGCCGTCATCACCCCGGGAGTGTTCCAGGTGGTCGCGCGGATCACCCGTTCGATCAGCGGCACCCAGGCCGGCGGCGCGACCACAAAACCGACCCGCAGCCCGGTGGCGACATTCTTGGAAAACCCCGACACATACACCGTCAGCTCCGGCGCCAGGGCCGCCAGCGGCGCGGGTGGATCCTCGGCGAGGAAGGCATAGGCGGCGTCCTCGATAATCAGCAGCCGGTGCTCCCGGGCTATGTGCACCAGACGCTCGCGCCACGCCAGGTCCAGCACCCAGCCCATGGGGTTGTGCAGGGTCGGCATGGCATACACCGCCCGCACCCGCCGGCTGCGGCACAACCGCTCGAAAGCCTGCAGGTCGGGACCGTGCTCGGTCAGGGCAATCGACACCAGTTCCACGCCGTGGGCCTCGGCCACCACCTTGAACCCCGGGTAGGTCAGGGCATCGGTAGCCACCACATCGCCGGGCTTGAGCAGCGCCATGACCGTGGTCGCCAGGCCGTGCTGGGCGCCGCTGACGATCGACACCCGGTCCGCTTCCACCTGCAACCCGCGACACGCCAGGTGCCGGGCCACGGTGGCCCGCTCATGGCTGCGGCCACTGTGGGGCTGGTAGCGCAGCAGCGCCTCCAGGTCACCGGCAGCCGCCAGCTGTCGCAGGCCACTGCGCAACACTTCGGCCTGCCCGGGCAACGCCGGGTAGTTGAAATTGAGATCGAGGGTGCCCGCCGCGGTCGCCTGCTGGTCGATGCCCTGCCCCGGCGGCAACGCGGTCTCGCGGACAAAGGTGCCGCGCCCGGTTTCGCCACTGATCAGGCCCATGGCCTCTAGCTCGGCATACACCCGCGAGGCAGTCACCAGAGCCAGCCCTTCCCTGGCGGCCAGTTCGCGGTGGGTCGGCAGGCGGGTGCCGGGCGGCAATGCACCGCCACGGATATCGGCGGCAAAACCATCGACCAGTTGTTTGTAGCGGGCACGGGCCATAGGCAATGTATCCATGACAATGTTTTGATTGTATTGCTTGGCACTCCTAGGATGGGGCCTGAACAGCCCAGGCGCAATCTCGCCCTGGAGCGCAGCGCTTACCCTTGGACAGAGCTGAGCCCTGAATGGAACGGACATCATCCCTGCCACACCCCACCACGCAAAAAGCCGCGAGCGGCTGGCTCAACGGCTTTATCGGCGTGCTGATTTTCAGCGGCTCGCTGCCGGCCACCCGGGTGGCCGTGCTGGAGTTCGACCCGCTGTTCCTGACCGTGGCCCGCGCCAGCATCGCCGGCGTCCTGGCCTTGTGCCTGTTGCTGCTGTTCAAGGAACAACGCCCGAGCAGAAACCAGCTGTGGCCTTTGGCGATAGTGGCCCTGGGCGTGGTGGTGGGCTTTCCCCTGCTGACCGCGCTGGCCTTGCAGTACGTGACCTCGGCCCACTCCATCGTCTTCCTCGGCCTGCTGCCCCTGGCCACCGCGGTGTTCGGTGTGCTGCGCGGCGGCGAGCGGCCGCGGCCGGTGTTCTGGCTGTTCTCGGTGCTGGGCAGCCTGCTGGTGGTGGGGTTTGCCGCGTCCCAGGGGCTGAGCGCCGCGCCGGCCGGAGATGTCCTCATGCTGCTGGCGATTCTGGTCTGCGGCCTGGGTTACGCGGAAGGCGCCAAGCTCTCCCGGACTCTGGGCGGCTGGCAGGTGATCTCCTGGGCTTTGGTGCTGGCGCTGCCGGTGATGGCGCTGCTGACGCTGTTGCGTGCCCCATCTTCGTTTAGCGGCTTCACCCTGCCCGCCTGGCTGAGCCTGGCGTACGTCGCGCTGTTCAGCATGCTGATCGGCTTTGTCTTCTGGTATCGCGGGCTGGCCCAGGGAGGGATCGCCGCCGTCGGCCAGTTGCAATTGCTGCAACCGTTCTTTGGCCTGGCCCTGGCCGCCACCCTGCTGCATGAACAGGTCAGCCTGGGCATGCTGGGAGTGACCGTGGCAGTGATCTTGTGCGTGGCCGGGGCGAGGAAGTTTTCGAAATAGCGGTTCGGCCCGCCTCGGAGAGACTGGGCTGGCCTGAGGTTTCCCCTCAGACCGGGGAGATGGTCGCCAACAGACCAATCGCGATGGTCAGCGCCAAGAATCCAAACAAGAAAATCGCCATCTTCGCCATAAAGGCCTCCTGAACAATAGGTTTTCGCCAGCGCGAAAAGCAGAACGCCGCCTCAGGCTCCAGCCGGCAGGCCGGTGCGCCTGAGGGGTGCGTTATTGTCAGGCCAGATCTGATCCCGATACAGACGCAGGTGCCAAAGAAAAATACGGATCAGATGGCGACGGGTTCTGTCGCTTCATGGGCCAACGCTCCGAGGACATGAGACAAGGCCGATATGCCTCGCCCCAGTATCGTCGGCGCCCGCACCAGCATGGCAGCCCGGACAACCGGCCATTGCGCACGCCTCCCCCTCGGGTTATTTGCCCGCCAGCTTGTAGCGCACGCAATCGTCGTAAAAGCTCTGCCGCACCGTCGCCGGCTTGGCCCGCGAGGGGCTGTCGTAGGTCTGCTCGGTAATGCCCAGGGCCAGCATGCGCATCCAGCCCTTGCTGAACTTGTAGGTCTGCAGCTTCTGCCGCGCGGCATACAGCGAAACGCCCGACAGTTTCAGCTCCTGCGCCCGCGCCGCCGTCCCCGCGCCCCAACTGCACACATACCGGTCATTGGCCGGCAACTCCTTGCCCTCGGCCGCGACAGCCATGCTGACCAAGGCGAACGAGGTCAGCGTCATCCACACATTGCGCATTTTTCGATCTACCTAACCACCTGAAATTAAAGTGATTTTGGCGACGATTCGGCGCTTGCGGGGCCAGCACGATGCCTTGTCGGAGAAGGCAATGTGCCGCTCTTTTAATGGCCACCTATTCACTACTCGTGCCGCGGCCAGCCTCGGACGGCAACCACTGGCGCAGCGCCGCGACATTCGGCCGCCTGCTCAAGCGTTTTGTCCGGCCCCGGGAAACGCCGGTGGGCCGCGACAGTTTCCTCGGCAGGGATATCCGGTCGATAGCCGGCGCTAGCCCTGCGGCTGGCGCAGATAGGCAAACATATGCTGCGCGTACTCGGCCTTGCCCAGCGGCACGCCGTTATGCCGCAGGATGTCGTAGGCCGTGACCAGGTGGAAATAGAACTGCGGCGTCGCCCAGTTGCGGGCGTACTCTTCGCCGGTCATGTCGAAGGCGATGGCGTTGGGCAACTCGATGGCCACGGCGCGTTGGCCGCTGCTTTCGATCAGCCCTTGATCCGCCTCGGCGAGGAACGCCAGGGTCTGCTCGATCAGTGCCTTGGCCTCGGCCATGCTGGCCGGCGCCGGCAAGCCGCTGAGGCGCTGGACCGCTTCCCGGGCCTGGGTGCAGGTAAAGCGTACCTGCGCCGCCAGGTCATACATGTCCGGCGCCAGGCGCGCCTGCAGCAGGACCTGCGGGTCGAAGCGCCGTTCGCGAGCATGTTCCTCGCCCTTGCTCAAGAAGCTGTTCAACGCCCGCAGCATCTGGGCGAAACAGGGGACGGTCATGGCATAGATCGACATACTTTCTCCTCGCAGGAATCAGCGGTGGACAAGGCGCAGGCAGCGCGCCCGGGGGCAGCGCGCCGAGAATCCTAGCAGATGGCGATCCGGCCCCGATGACAGCAGAAAAGTACCCGTCCGCCGATCTGGCTGTTAAGGTGCGCCCCTGAAGCAATACACCGCCTGAACATGAGGAAAATGACCTTGAGCAGTGAAGCAAAAATGACCGGGGATCTGTTCGAAGTCGACAAGCGCCTGGGGCTCAAGCCCGTGGTGGACTTCAACACCTATCTGCGCACGGCCTTCGGCGACGGCGCATGCACCTGCGGTCGTTGTGTCGCCAGCGCGGGTGACGAGAGCGGTTATGCCTACCAGCACAGCTTCGACTTCGACGGCCGGGTGACCCACCGCCGCTTCGCCACCACCGCCGGCAGCGACGTGCTGCTGGTGTTGAAGAAGGCCTGGCTGTCCTACACCAAGGCCGAGCTGGAAACCAGCGGCAACCTGGCGCTGGACACCGTCAAGGAGTTCGTCGAGCCGCAGTTGCACAAGCGCCTGCTGCCGCTGCTGCTGGCCAGCGGGCTGGTCAAGGAGGTCGAAGGCGACCTGCAGATACAGGCACAAGCGGCGGCCTGAGGGCTTCGCCAGGGCCCTCTCCAACAATAAAAAAGGTAAAGACACATGCACCCACTCTCCCTGCAAGACAGCACCGCGCCGGACGGCGTTTGTTTTGGTTGCGGCAGCAGCAACCCCCATGGCCTGCACATCAAGAGCCACTGGCATGAAGATGGGGTGCATGTGATGGCCGAACACCTGCCGGACAGCCAATACTGCGGCTGGCCCGAGTTGGTGTACGGCGGCCTGATCGCCATGCTGGTGGACTGCCACTCGAACTGGACCGCCATGGCCTACCACTACCGCGCCGAAAGACGCGCCCTGGACAGCCTGCCGCGGATCAACTGCGTGACCGGCAACCTCGGCATCAAATTCATCAAGCCGACGCCGATGGGCGTGCCCCTGACCTTGCGCGCCAAGGTCGAAGGCGAACTCGGCCGCAAGAGCCGGGTGATCTGCGAGGTCTACGCCGGCGATGTGCTGACGGCGATCGGCGACTCGATCTTCGTGCGGGTCGATACCGAGCAACTGGCCGCGGCGGCCCACGGGCGGGAAGCCCGAGCCGGCTCAGGCCAGCCGGGCATCCGCGTCCAGGCCGCGCTGCACGAACCAGGACAGCGGCAACGTCAGCAGCAAGGAGCCGCCTGCACCATCACCGCGATGGGCACGCCAGTGACATCACCCAGGCTGCCGAACAGCACCGGCGCCAGCGCCCCACCGCCGATGGTGCCGGTATAGAAGATCGCAAACGCCTGCTCGCGCTTGCGCGCCCCCGCCAGGTCCGGCACCGCGCCATAGAGCACCGACGAGGTGCCGTTCAACGCCAGCCCGAGCAGCGGCAAGACCAAATCCTGCAAGCTGCCCGACGGGGTCATGGACTACCTCAGCCCATCCGGGGCAATCCCCACCGATGCCATCAAGGACTATGGCGAGCTTGTCGTGCTGGGTGGTCGTGGAGCCGACGCGACGGGGAATATCCCGCTCAAGAAAATCAGCGGCGGCGCCCTTCCCGCCGCCCTGGGCAACCTGGCGCTGGGTGGCAAGGGATTGGCGCCCACCGGGGCTGGCGTGGCAACCGGCGGAGTCATCGCGGGTGCCCTGGCTGGCGTGGTGGCCATGCTCTGGCCGTCGAGCCTGGGCGAAAGCGCCTTGTACACGCCCGAGCAACTCGACGCCCCTAAAGAAGGCCGCACCCGCGTGCGCTTGCACATCGAACAGCTACCCGACGGCACGCTGAAGGGCTACGGCTACAACACGCAAAAGCCAGCGTGGCTGGCCAACGGTTTTCCAGGTTTCAAGGAACCCTAAATCAATGGCCTTGAAGAGCCACTCCACTAAACCCACCAAAGCTGAATCAAGGACGATATGAATTTTTTCAGCCGTATCGCAGGTCTTTTTGACCGGGGCCCCAAGGAGCAAATTGCGGGCTATTCCCTGTCAGAACTCCAAGCGGTTTTCACCGTACCTCTGCAACACACTACGCCTGCCCTACCCCTTCCACTGCACGCGGTTTCTTTGGAAGGCACAGGCGTGTCGGCTTATTACCGGGCCTTGCTGATCGATGGAAGCGATAGGGATTCTTTCCAGGCCCTTATCGAGTCCAGTTTCACCCTGGTCCACGAGCGAAGCTTCAACGAGCTTCCTGTCAGGCAGTATGAAAACGCCCAGAACAACCAGCGCCTGATTTGCTTTATATCCACCCGGGAATTCAACGCCGTCACGGTGCGCCTGGTAACCAACAGCACTGACTTCCTCGAGGCCGTTCAGCGCCAGCGTTTCGCCGTTCCGCCGCCCTGGATAGCCTTCGAGGGTTACAACCCGGCATGGTGGGGAACGCAGTTGCAAGGTGCCCAGGGCTACTACAACGACCAGTACTTCCTGCCGTTCTTTACCGGTTTGAGCGAGGTAGAGAAGCGGGCTTATTACGCCCGCTACACTGCCACGCAAGAGTGGGCTGCCAGCCTGGCATTAATAGGTGATGAGTGAGAAAAGCTTGCAGGCTGGGTATTGAGAACCCAGCTTTGTAGTGAGGTGCACGACGAGAGGACGGGGTGGCGTCCTCTCTTTTGGTAAGTTCGCGTGCTTACGCCAGTTCTGCTGTTTCAGTTTGCCTTTGACTGACATGACTGATCTTGAACCAGATGGAGTACATCGCCGGCAGGAACACCAGCGTCATGATGGTTCCGACGAACGTGCCTCCGATCAAGGTGTAAGCCAGGGTCCCCCAGAAGACGGAGTGTGTCAGGGGGATGAACGCCAGGATGGCCGCCAGCGCTGTCAGCAACACCGGGCGAGCACGCTGTACTGTGGCTTCGATCACTGCGTGGAACGGATCCAGTCCTTCTTGTGCGTTGTGATGGATTTGTCCAATCAGAATCAGCGTATTACGCATCAGAATGCCCGAAAGTGCGATCAGGCCGACCAGGGCGTTGATACCAAACGGTTGCTGGAAGATGAGCAATGTCGGTACCACGCCAATCAATCCCAGCGGCGCGGTGAGAAACACCATGATCATCGCCGAGGTCGAGCGTACCTGCAGGATGATGATCAGCAGCGTGATGGCAATCATGATCGGGAGCAGCGGCAATATCGCCTGGCCGGCCTTGCCCGACTCCTCAATGGCCCCCGACTGCTCGATACGATACCCATCAGGCAGCTTGTCGATGACCGGCTGCAGCGCCTTCATGATCACGCTCGAGACGTCCGGTGGCTGCAAGCCTTCGGCAATGTCGCCGCGCACGGTAATGGTCGGGGTGCGGTCACGACGCCGAAGGATCGGATCCTCCATACGCACGCCGACTTCCCCTACCTGGGACAACGGAATCCGCTGGCCCGCCGTGCCCACGAGCGTAAAGCCTTCTATTTTTGCAGGGTCGAGCCGGATATCACCCGCAGCACGCCCGATCACCTGCACCGAACGAATGTCCTCACGAACTGCCGTGATCGGTACTCCCGCGAGCAGGAACTGCAGCTGCTGCGCGACAGCGCTGGACGTCAGCCCCACCGCCTGCAAGCGATCCTGATCCAGGGTGAAATGCAGCGTCGGCGTTAGCGGGCCCCAGTCAGTGTTGACGGTTCTCATCATGGGACTCGCCTGCATCACTTTCTGTACCTGGTCGGCGATCTCGCGCAATTTTGATGGGTCAGGCCCCATCACCCGATATGCCACAGGAAATGGCGAATACGGACCGAACACCAGCTGCGTAACCCTGACACGCGCTTCTGGGGCAAGCCCTTGAGCAACTGCCTCACGAATACGGAACTTGAGGGCCTCACGTGCCTCCTGACTATCCGTCAGCACCACAACCTTGGCGAATGATGGATCCGGGAGTTCCGGCGCCATCGCCAGGTAGAAGCGCGGCGCACCTTGCCCGATATAGGCCGTGACGATTTTGGCTTCAGCCTGCTTTTGCAGCCAGGCCTCAATCTTGGCGGTGGTGGCGCTGGTCTGCTCGATGGAGGTTCCATAGGGCATTTGCACTTCGACCAACACTTCTGGACGGTCCGAGGTGGGGAAGAACTGCTTCTTGACCAGGCCCATGCCGAGAATCGCCACGACAAACGTAGCGATAACGGCACCGGCCACCAGCCATTTACGGGCGATGACGCGCGTCAAGATCCGGCGGAAGCGGTTGTAGCCAGGGGTGTTGTAGATGGCCGCGTGACCCCCTTCGACCGTCTTGATCTTCGGCAACAGCTTCACACCCAGATAGGGAGTGAAGGCCACCGCCACTACCCATGATGCAATCAGGGCAATGCCCACGATCCAGAACATGTTGCTGGTGTACTCGCCGGCCGTCGACTGGGCGAAGCCATTGGGCAAAAAGCCGATAGCGGTCACCAGCGTACCGGAAAGCATCGGTGCGGCCGTATGACTCCAGGCATAGGCGGAAGCCTTGATGCGGTCGTAGCCCTCCTCCATTTTCACCACCATCATCTCGATAGCAATGATGGCGTCGTCCACCAGCAGTCCAAGCGCCAGAATCAGCGACCCGAGGGTAATGCGGTCAAAGTTCTTTCCAGTGGCCGCCATCACCACAAACACCACGGCCAGCGTCAGCGGCACAGCCGCCGCCACCACAATACCTACATGCCAGCCCATGCTGAGAAAGCAGACAAGCATGACCACCAGCAGGGCGACGAAGAACTTGACCATGAACTCGTCGACGGCCGAACTGATATTCACAGACTGGTCGGTGACCTTGGTGAGCGTCATGCCCAGCGGCATGCCGTCATTGATCTTCGTCGTCTCCGCGTCCAATGCCTTGCCCAGGTCAAGGCCGTTCCAGCCCTCACGCATCACGACGCCCAGTAACAGGGCCTCTTCACCGTTGTTACGCACGAGGAAGGTTGCCGGATCTTCATAACCCCGCTCGACCGTCGCCACGTCCGAGAGCTTCAGTGTTCGACCTTGGACCGCAAGAGGTGTGTCACGAATCTTCTGCACCTTATCGAAGGCACCGTCGAGGCGGAGGAAGACTTGCGGCCCATCGGTTTCAATTGAGCCGGCAGGCGTGAGCGCGTTCTGATTGTTCAGCGCGGCAAAAATGTCCTGGGGAGATACGCCCAGCGTGGCCAACCGATCATGGGAGAAGGAAACAAAGATGCGTTCGGCCTGCTCACCAATGATGCTGACCTTCTTCACGCCCGGCACGTGCAACAGGCGCTGGCGCAACGATTCCGCATCACGCACCAACAGTCGCTGCGGCTCGCCTTTGGCTTTCAAGGCGAAAAGCGCAAATGTCACATCTGCAAACTCGTCGTTGACCATCGGGCCAACCACACCCGCCGGTAACTTGATGGCCTCATCGTCGAGCTTTTTACGCGCCTGATAGAACTCCTCCTGCACTTGAGAAGGCGGTGTGCGATCGAGCAGCGTCACCATGGTGAAGGCGAGACCTGGACGGGTGTAGGTTTCCGTGCGGTCGTACCATTTCAGTTCTTGCAGGCGTTTTTCAAGTGGCTCTGCAACCTGGTCCTGCATCTCCTGCGCCGTGGCGCCCGGCCACGCGGTAATGACCGTCAGCTGCTTGACCGTAAACGGCGGGTCTTCGGCACGCCCCAGCTGGAAAAACGACAGGATCCCTGCCACAGCGAGCAAGAAGATCAGGAATACCGTGATCGAGCGCTCGCGAACAGCGATCGCCGAAAGATTGAAGCGCCCCTGGCTCATGGATGGCTCCCGGCAACTTTGACGTCACCCTGTCGAGCCAGTCTCACCTCCTCACCATCGCGCAGCAGATGTGCACCTAAGGCTACAATCTGCTCGCCGGCCTTGAGATCGCCTGTAACTCGCGCTGCGTCGTCGCTCAAACCCAGGACCCGGACAGGTCGCCAGGTCACCTTCGCTGGTTCGCCAGCGATGACCCACACGCCAGTGCCTTTGCCCGGGTCATAAACAGCAGCGATCGGCACTTGCAGCACCTGTCCATGTGCGGCGCCTTCGGCGATCCGAAGCGTGACGGTCGAACCTAACGGCGCATTGGCCAACGCACCCTCAAGCACATACCGCGCCTCAAAGGTGCGCGTCATACGGTCGGCCGAGTCAGACAGCAGCCTCAGCTTCGCTGTAACAGCATCCGCGGTGTTGCCGTAAAGCGTCGCCTGTGCAGTGGATCCTGCTGCCGGGCGTAGTGTCTCGGGCAGGTGCACGATGGCTTCACGCTGCCCGGCCCGCGCCAGTCGAACCACAGGCTGCCCTGGGCTGACGACTTGCCCGGGCTCGGCGAGCGTCTCCACCACAACGCCGTCGGAATCGGCAAACAGCACCGCATAACCGGAAGCATTGCGAGCCACGTCGGCCTGCGCTTGAGCTGCGCTGAGCTGCGCCTTTGCGGTATCAGCCGCGGCTTTGATCTGATCGTACGCCGATGCAGAAATAGCACCTGCGCCGACCAGGTCGCGATATCGGGCCTCATCATCAGCTGTCTGCCTGGCTCGGGCCCGAGCAGCCATGACCGACTCTTGCTGTGCTCGCGCCTGCAACCCCAGGTCGATTGGGTCGAGACGCATGAGCGGCTGACCTCGCTTGACGGTCTGCCCCGTATCGACCAAGCGCTCAAGTATCTTGCCTGATACCCGAAAGCCCAGGTCGCCCTGGACGCGGGCCGCCACGACGCCAGTGAAGGAGCGTGAAACGTCGGACGCCCCCTGAACCGCAGAGGCCCTCACCAGAGGGGCATGGGTGCGGGGATCTTCAACGGTGGATGAGTCGCCACACGCCGCCAGGACTAGAGGCAACAAGCAAGCGGCAATGGGGACAGGTCGAGGCCGGCGCATAGGTTCCCTTACTGAACAATAGGACATGCCCCACATTCTCAGCACAGTGACCATATCTGTCAATAGTCACAAATAATCATCCATTGAGACTGCCCGCGACTACGCGAAAAATACCGTATTCATTGAGTATTTTTTGAAATACTGGCCAATACCGTTGATTGACAGCTCGTGACCATAACGTAATATAGTCACAAACATCCTCGATTGAAGGAACCTTAATGCCTTCCCTTCGCCCCCTTGCTCTTTTGGTGAGCGCCAGCTTGATGGCAGGCTGCGCGGTCGGTCCGGACTATCAACGTCCGGACGCTCCTCTTTCGGATCGTTACCTGGGTCAGTCCGCTGTCGAGCTGAGACCTGTAGCGACGCCGGCCAGTCTTGTGGCCTGGTGGGAAGGTTTTGGTGATCCGGTGCTAGCCGACTTCGTCTCCAAGGCTCTTGAACAGAACCTGGATCTGGCGCAGGCGTCGGCGCGAGTTACGCAGGCACGGGCAGGATTGGGTGCCGCAAATGCCGCCTTGCTGCCCTCGGGGAACATCAGTGGTCAGGCCGCGCGCTCCTACCAATCAATCGAGACTCCACTCGGCCAGGTGTTGAACTCAACGCCTGGCTATGATCGGTACGGAAGCGCCTACGAGGTTAACCTCGGTGCTGGCTGGGAGATTGATGTCTTTGGCGGCCTGCGACGCGGACGCGAAGCCGCACTCGCCGAGTACCAGGCCTCCGAGGCGGGCGCCGCTGCCACACGACTGGCCATCGCCGCGCAAACCGCCGATATCTACATCACCATCCGCGGATTGCAGGCCCGGCTGGACATTGCCAACCGACAAGTCAAAACCCAGCAGGGACTGCTGGAGAAAGTCCGCTTGCTCTACGGCAAGGGCCTCGCTGCCCACTATCAGGTTCACCAGACTGAGGGAGCGCTATCGCAGGTCCAAGCGACAGTGCCAGTCCTGCAGACCGGCCTGGATGCTGCCATGAATGCACTGGATGTAATGCTCGGTACACCGCCAGGCACCCATCGCACGCAACTGGCAAATGCCGGGAGTATTCCTCTTGCGCCGCAGATAAAGGCCACGGGAACGCCGGCCGATCTGCTGCGCCGCAGGCCGGATCTCATTGTGGCTGAGCGCCGCCTGGCAGCCTCCAATGCACGCATCGGGGTGGCGATCGCTGAGTACTACCCGAAATTCTCCCTCAGCGCATTGCTCGGTAGCGCCACGGCTGTATCCGGCGGCAACCTTTTCACCGGCGGCGCCAATCAGTCGGCGGGTGTACTGGGGCTGCGCTGGAGACTTTTCGACTTTGGCCGCATAAACGCTCAAATCGATCAAGCCAAGGGACAAGAAGCCGAAGCCCTGGCCGCTTACCGTCAGTCGGTATTACGCGCCACCGAGGATGTCGAGAATGCCTTCTCCGCCCTGGTGAACCGGGACGCTCAGGCAGCCACTCTGACTGGAGGCGAGGCATCTCTGGCACAGGCTCGCCAATCGTCGTTCATTGCCTACGAAAAAGGCACGGCCAGTCTGATTGATGTTCTGCACGCCGACGAAACGATGCTGCAGGCTTCCGATGCCCGAGCGCAGGCGCGGACGGAATCGGCACGGGCGGCGGTCGCGGCATTCAAGGCGCTCGGTGGTGGCTGGCAACCTCCTGAGACCCGGTCCGTAGCGGCTCGATGACTTGACCAGGCGACGTGGCGCTCCGACGAAACCGCTTCCCTCCAAGGGGAAATGCCAGGGATGTGCTTTACAAGGCCGGGGCGTAACGAGCGCTCCCGACCGGACAATTATCGTAGAACGGTGCTCTATCTATCAGAAACGATAGCTGACGGAAGTGCCGAGCCCGCTCGCACTGTTCTTATACTTGGCACTGTATGCGCCCCGGCTTGCGGAAGTATCGTTGACCTGCACGCTCTCTTCCCACAGATAGGAATAAGCAACGTCGATCGTGACATTGTCCACCGGGGTCCAGCCTGCACCGAAGCTGATAACCGTTCGGTCGCCCGTTGGAATACGTGGTCCACGATTGGTGTTGTTGGCGGGCGACTGGTCGACTGACAAGCCTGCCCGAAGAACCCAATGGTTGTTCAGTTGGTACGACGTACCGATAGCGTGAGCCCACGTATCACGCCAATTCTGTTCTTCGGTAACAGTGCCCAGCGAGCCGCTCAACAAAGGGGGCAAACCCGTGTTCTCGATGGTCAGTTCCTTGAAGCGACTCCAGCGGGTCCAGGTGCTCCCCAGATACAGGGTCCAGTCATTATTGAGCTGATGAGTCACCGAGAAATCCACTGATTCCGGCGTATCCACATCCAGCGACGCGTCATAGCTTCGGCCACTGACCCCCAACACGCTAAAGATGCCGTCGGTGACCTTGGTCTTGGCATCCAGGTGGTAACTAACCTTGGAGTGGTAGGTCAAGCCGAGGCGAGTTCGATCTGTAGCCTGCACCAGAATGCCGGCGTTGAAACCGAGGGCCGTGTCGTCGCCCGTGCTTTTGAGTTTTCCGTCGTTGCGACCAGGGCTGAGCGGATTGGGCACCATCCCGGACAACTCGCCGCTGATACGGTTGATGGTGGGGCCGAACCCGATCGAAACTGTGTCGTTAAAGGCATAGCTGATGGTGGGTTGGAACGTAAGGGTCGTGACCTCGCTTTTGTTGGCGTAGTAACGCCCCGCAAAGCCGCTGCCATAATCGGTGATCAGGCCAAAAGGCACATAAAACCCAACACCGAACGCCCAATGCTCATCAATGGGTTTGACGTAGTACCCCATAGGCACCGTAGTCGCAGGCACCATGTCGCCGTCTTCCTGGCCTCCGAATGTACCGCGGGTCTGGCTTATGTCGGACTTCGCGAAAAGAGTCGCCGCCCCTACGCTGGCTTGTTCTCTTTTCAGACGAGACATGCCCGCCGGATTGCCGAAGACCGTGCTCGCATCTTCAGCAGAGGAAGAGCGACCGGCAAATCCAGAGCCCATCCCACTGACGCTCTGTTCATTGAGAGCGAAACCGCTCGCAAACACATGGGAAGATGCGAGCACAACAGCGAGGCCAAGTGGGCTCTTGAGCAATATTTTTTTCATTATTGGAACTCTATGGTTATCGCCGAGATGAAAGGGTAGAAACAACGGACGACCATATTTATTCACGTGACCATTTCAGTCAACAGTCACATTACGGATAAATAAATGCCCTTCGACGGTGGGAGGAAGGGCAAAGTGAAAAGCTGATTGAGTGATATGTCGCTTAGCCTGGTAGGCGTGCGACCGTTAGCCGAAGGTCAAGGCATGAGGCTACGCAAGATGAGGTTGGAAGTGAGCGTGGGCGCCTCTTCGACGAAATCGAGGTTGTACTGCAGCAGTAGCGGATTGACGAATGGCCGCAGAGCAAGATGTATCGCCTCTACTGTCTCGTCCAGGGGAGTCTTGCGTTCGAACTCACCTACCTCTCGCCCTTCACGCACAATTTGCAAAATGAATTGCTTGATCTGGGCGTCATAAATTTGCGAGCTGGGCCAACGCTCCGACACAGAAAACGCGGCGATGTCATAGAGTTTCCGGTCATTGAAGAACAGGTTCACCCCTGTGGCGATCACCGTTTTGACCAAGCGTCGAAAGCGCTCCGTTGGCGAAAGGGTCTCGACATTGATGGCCTGCTCGACAGCCGCAACGATTTCTGCCAGACAATTTGTACAGATGGCTTCACCGATCGCCTGCTTGGAATCAAAAAACTTGTAGATATAGGCCTTGGAAAAGCCGATGGCTTTAGCCAGGTCGGAGACCGTGGTTTTGCCATAGCCGTACTGGCTGAAGTGTTCGTTGGCCGCCGCGACAATCTGGTTTCGAATGTCGTGATCGGCTGGGCCGCGGGCGCTGGGCGAAGATATCGATGGCTGATTCATGGGAACAGCTTACTCACCCTATGGCGGACTGACAACTTGTGACCGATAAGATATATAGTCACAAATCGACCGTTCCGAATGCCTCTTCAGGGCGGCTGAGAAAACACCAGCGAACAGGCGGGCAGGCTGAGGTCGGGGAAACCTACATAGCAAATCCGCTGGCCCGAGGAAGGCGCAGCACCTGAAAGCGCATTCGATGATCGATCCCCACATCCAAAGCCCCTACCCCCTCCCCCCGCGCAAGCCAACGCCCTGCCACCCCACGCGCCCCAGCGACCTGCCCCGCTTGCCGAAAAGCGCAAGACTTCGCGCTGAAAAACCGGATAATGGCCGCCATTTCGTTTTGCTCGTTATTCGGTGTTCCCCATGGAAATCAAGGTCAACTTTCTCGACAACCTCCGACTTGAAGCCAAGTTCGATGACTTCACGGTGGTGGCCGACCAGCCCATCCGCTACAAGGGCGATGGCTCGGCACCGGGACCGTTCGACTATTTCCTGGCGTCATCGGCGTTGTGCGCGGCGTACTTCGTGAAGTTGTACTGCGACACCCGCAATATCCCCACCGATAACATTCGCCTGTCGCAGAACAACATTGTCGATCCGGAAAACCGCTACAACCAGATCTTCAAGATCCAGGTCGAGTTGCCGGCGGATATCTCCGACAAGGACCGCCAGGGCATCCTGCGCTCCATCGACCGTTGCACCGTCAAGAAAGTGGTACAGGCCGGACCTGAGTTTGTGATTGAAGAGGTGGAAAACCTCGACGCCGATGCCCAGGCCCTGTTGATGCCGAGCACGGGTTCGCACAGCACCTATATCGCCGGCAAGGACCTGCCGCTGGAACAGACCATCGCCAACATGTCCGGCATCCTGGCCGGCCTGGGCATGAAGATCGAGATCGCGTCGTGGCGCAATATCGTGCCCAACGTCTGGTCGCTGCATATCCGCGACGCGCAGTCGCCGATGTGCTTCACCAACGGCAAGGGCGCGACCAAGGAAAGCGCGCTGGCCTCGGCGCTGGGCGAGTTCATCGAGCGCCTGAACTGCAACTTCTTCTACAACGATCAGTTCTGGGGCGAGGAAATCGCCAACGCGCCGTTCGTGCATTACCCGGACGAGCGCTGGTTCAAGCCTGGCCGCAATGATGAGCTGCCCAGCGAAATCCTCGACCCCTACTGCCTGAAAATCTACAACCGCGATGGCGAACTGCGCGGCTCGCACCTGTTCGACACCAATTCCGGCAATGAAGAGCGCGGCATTGTTTCGCTGCCGTTCGTGCGCCAGTCGGACGGAGAAGTGGTGTACTTCCCATCCAACCTGATCGAAAACCTCTACCTCAGCAACGGCATGAGCGCCGGCAACACCCTGGCCGAAGCCCAGGTGCAGTGCCTGTCGGAGATCTTCGAGCGCGCCGTCAAACGCGAAATCATCGAGGGCGAATTCGCCCTGCCGGATGTACCGGCGCACGTATTGGCCAAATACCCGGGGATTCTCGCCGGCATCCAGGGCCTGGAAGCCCAGGGCTTTCCGGTACTGGTCAAGGATGCGTCGCTGGGCGGTGAGTTCCCGGTGATGTGCGTGACCCTGATGAACCCGCGTACCGGTGGCGTGTTTGCCTCGTTCGGCGCTCACCCAAGCATGGAAGTGGCGCTGGAGCGCAGCCTCACCGAACTGCTGCAAGGCCGCAGTTTCGAGGGCTTGAACGATTTGCCGCCGCCGACGTTCGAAGGCCAGGCGGTCACCGAGCCGAACAACTTCGTCGAGCACTTCATCGACTCCAGCGGCGTGGTGTCGTGGCGCTTCTTCAGCGCCCGGTCGGATTATGAATTCGTCGAGTGGGACTTCTCAGGCCAAGGCGAAGACTCCAACGCCCAGGAAGCCGCGACCTTGTTCGGCATTCTCAAAGGCATGGGCAAAGAGTCCTACATGGCCGTGTACGAGCACCTGGGTGCCACCGCCTGCCGCATCCTGGTGCCGGACTACTCGGAAATCTACCCGGTGGAAGACCTGATCTGGGACAACACCAACAAGGCACTGTTCTTCCGCTCCGACATCCTCAACCTGCACAGCCTCGACGAGGATGAGTTGCAGGCGTTGCTCGAGCGCCTGATAGAAAGCGAGCTGGACGACTACACCGATATCACCACCCTGATCGGCATCGAGTTCGACGACAACACCGCCTGGGGCCAACTGACCATCCTGGAGTTGAAGCTGCTGATCTTCCTGGCCTTGCAGCAATATGAAGAAGCCAAGGAGTGCGTGGAGATGTTCCTGCAGTACAACGACAACACCGCCGAGCGTGGCCTGTTTTACCAGGCGATGAATGCGGTGCTGGAGATGGAACTCGACGAAGATCTGGACCTGGCGGATTACGAAGCCAATTTCCGTCGCATGTTTGGCAACGAGCGGATGGATGCGGTGATTGGCTCGGTGAATGGCAGCGTGCGCTTCTATGGCCTGACGCCGACCAGCATGAAGCTGGAAGGGATCGACCGCCACCTGCGCCTGATCGACAGCTACAAGAAGCTGCACGCGGCGCGGGCCAAGGTGACGGCTCAAGCCAACTGATGGCCGGGCCAGAGAAAAACGCCTGCCGTTGAACGAACGGATATTGGCCTGGCGTCTTGCGCGCCTGGCCGATATCGGTTCGGATCACAGCGGCCCGCCATGCCTGGGAAAATCCAGGACCTCACCCGACAGGTCCGCTGGATCAGCGAGTTGCCGGCGTGGGCCTGCTGACCGCCAGCGACACCTTCACCCCCCCTTCCCTGCCGCTGTATCACCCGCAATGGAAGCGCCCAGGAAATACAGCATCCCGCCCGCGATGATGAACAGCATCAGCATGTAGAAGATGTAGTGGGCAGGCTGCGCCGCCAATACCGCCCCGCACAGCACAGGCCCCAGTGCCGCCCCCAGGTTGTTCAGGTTCTGGGCGCCGTAGTACATGCCCCGCAGATGGCTGGGGGCGATGTGGTCGATGAACATGTATTCGGCGGGAAACACGATAATCTCGCCGAGCGTGAAAATGACCATGGCGCAGACCCAGAACACCAGGGTGGTCGACAGGGCGAAGCCCGCCAACCCCAGGACAAACATAACCAGCCCACCGGCGAGCCACAGGCTCAAGTGTTGCTGGGAGATTCTTCTGCCGATGAGGTATTGCAGGCTGATCACCGTCAGGGCATTGGTCGCCACGATGCTGCTGATCATCCGGTAGGTGGTTTCGGCTGTGGTGGTCACCACCAGGTACTGCGAGAGATAGGCGGTGAACTGGCCGAAGACCACGGCGCTGAGCAGCCCGCCCAGGGTAAAGCACACCAGCCGGCGATCGCGCAGCAACCGTTTGCCCACGGCCAGGAACGGCGCGCGGGGCTGGCGTGCCTCGCCGCCAGCCAAGCCCCTGTCGCCCCACACGAAGTAGATAAAAAAGAACCCTGCGCCCAGCCCTGCGGACAACAGAAAAGGCAGGCTGATATCCAGCCCGGCCAGACCCGCGCCGAGAAAAGGACCGACGGCATAACCGATATTGGTCAGCGTGTATTTGATCGAAAACACTTCGCCCCGACCAACGACGGGGAGCAGGCTGCCAAAGCCTGATTTCACGGCGATATCGATGACCGCGTAGGCCAGGTTGATCGACACCAGGCACAGGTAAAACAGCCAGAGATCGCGCGCGACAAAGGTCCCGAGGAAACCTGTTGTGAACACGCCACCGCAGACCAGGATCAGCCTGTAGCCGGACATCCGGTCCACCAGAAACCCGCCATACAGGCTCAACAGCGACCCGATGATCAGCGTGCTGCCGATGACCAGGCCGACATCGGCGATGCTCAAGTGGAAGTTGCCCGATAAATAAATGACCAGATAAGGCAGGGTGACCGCGCGGGCGAGGGTCAGGATCAGGGACGCTGAAAGCAGCAGGTTTACCGTGGTCGGATAGTTTCTTAGTGTGGCCAGCATCCTTGCCTCATCGTTATCGCCATCATTTTTTGTCGGGGTCGCGCTGCGGCACTCACTGGAAAGCCGGCGCGGATCAAGCATACTGCTGAACCCAATTCTCATTGCTGATGGTTTTTACCGGGTGCATGGAGCCAGATTCACGAATAAGGAATGTCTATGTTTTCCTCCGAGCGCCTGAAGGGCATCGATGTATTTGTCTGCGTGGCCGAGTCCGGCAGCTTCACGGCCGCCGCCGAGAAAATGCACCTGACAGGCTCTGCCATCAGTAAAAGCATCGCGCGCCTGGAGGGCCGACTGGGCACTCGCCTGTTGCATCGGACCACACGACGCGTGGCGCTTACCGACGCGGGAATGACCTTCTATCGCACCTGCACCGGCGTGCTGGCCGACCTGGAAGAGGCCGAGCTTGCACTCCAGGCCGAAGCCAGCGAGGTCCGGGGCAGCGTTCGCATAGACCTGCCAGGGGCTTTTGGCCGCGCCCAGGTGCTGCCGATCCTCCTGCGCCTTGCTCAGGATCATCCGGCCCTGACTCCGCATATTTCCTTCTCCGACGGTTTCGTCGACCCGTTCAAGGAAGGCGTGGACATCGTTGTGCGTATTGGCGGCGCGGATGCCTGGCCCGATACAGTGGGGCAGCGTTGCCTGGCCCGTGAACGCCATATCTTGTGCGCCTCCCCCGCCTATCTGGCCAGGCAAGGCATGCCCCTGACCGATCGCGAGCTGCAGCATCATCAGTGCATCGCCTATGGCTGGGTGGATGGAAGAGTCACCCCCTGGAACTTCGCCGACGACCAGGGCGCAACGATACGCCGGCAGGTCGCCGCCCAGCTCGTCGTGGGCAATGGCGAGGGCATCGTCATGGCGGTCATGGCGGGTTGCGGTATCGCGCAGTTGCCATCATGGCTCGTCCAGCAGCAGCTGGACGAAGGAACATTGGTGGAGGTGCTTGCCCATCGGGCAACCGAGGGGATGCCGATCAACCTGGCCTGGGTCAAAAGCCGGGAAACGCTGCCCAAGGTCAGGGTCCTGCTGGAGGCCCTGGTCACGGGGCTGGCGCCGCTAGCTGACGGCGACCTGGCCGCTAGCCCTTCCCTGTGACAGACGGCTACCGGTCAGCCCCTTGGGCTTGGGAAGGCCTCCTGAATAGCACATATGACCTATAGGCGCCCCCCCCGGCGCCATGCTGAAATGAGTCACTCTACCGAGTCAGATTCAAGAGGGGGTGGCTGGTCAGAATCCCCTGCTTTACGTCTTCCGACGTGCCCCCCTGTCGAGGATCGAGGATAACCAGGGCGAAACACTATTAAGGAAAATATGCCATGAACAAAAACTACATCTTTGCCCCCGCGTTACTGCTTCTGGCGGGTACCTTGGCGGGTTGCTCGACCACTCCCAATGTCTTGCAAATACACAAGGTCACCTCGGAAACCATTGGCCTGGCCTCGACCGACGAACTCACCATGGGGCCCGTCACCAAAAGCAAAGAAGACTTTCTCGGCGGCGCGGAACTGAACTTCAAGGCCACCACCGCCAAGGGCCGCGTGTTCAACTGCTCGACCTTCATGACCCCGGGGATACTGCTCGATCCGCCGACTTATTCACGGCTTACTTGTACTAACTGAGCTGGCTGTAGCGGCTTAAAACAAAAGGCCCCGACTTGTCGGGGCTTTTGTTTTGATCTGCCAGGAGATTGCTAGGTTTCACACAATCAGGTCTCTGGTTTTTCTCAATACCAAAACAAGCATTGAGGAATGCAAAAGAAAGTAAGCTCAACCTCCGCTGCTCCCAATGCCCCTATCCAAGTCCCAACCGGGCTTGCACTGCCCGGTTGGAAATATCGTCTTATGGCTTTGCCCAGCCTCCTTTGCACTGATCCAATCGGTCCTCATCAGTCCCAACGCCTTTCTCTGTGTCGATATTCCCATTCAGGTCGAGATAGATATTGGTGTTTGGCCATTTTGGGGTGATGCTGACGCAATGATGGCGGCCCTCTTCACTCCACCAATCCAACTGCATGAAAAAGTCTTCGTCTGGGAATATAAAGCCGTTATCTGATGTTCCGCCTCCGGGTTGCATCCGTCCTTTATATATCCGGTTCTGCACGTTCCAGATGTACTTCAGCTCTTCCTTGCCGTTTTCGGCATAGTGAACGGTTACTGTCGGTTCAAGAATGCTCTGTCCTATAAAAAACAATACCGGTAGTAATGGAATCAACAGCAGCCAAGCGCATCCAGATCGTCCCTTATTCACATTTGTGGTCGTCAATCCCTTCTCCCCAGTTTTCTGGCGGTACTGCTAATACTTCGTCCATGACCATCTTCGCTGTTATCCCTCCGTTGGGGTGCTGGTTGGCGAGCTTCACACCGATACTGATCGCCACCCTATCAGCAACGTCGTCCCATGATCGCAACTCTGTCCATGGGCTGGCTGTTGGGTGGGGGCCGGGGAGTCTCCAATCCTTTTGCGGCTTTTTGACCCACTCCTCCCCCTTCCTTAGGGTGTCCGAGACAATCTGTTCAGCTCCTGCGCCATCCAGCAGCACGCTTTCGGATAGTCCGCCAATAATTCCAACATACCCGTAATGGATATTCGACCAAATGTCGTAGAAGTACATGTACTTCCCTTGCTTGTGCCAGAAGGTGCCGTTAAACAGCGCTTTCAACTTGGGCTTGTGATCCCACTCTTGATTCTGACCCACTTTTTTAGTCCAGATCGCCGCTGCCGCAGCTTTCCGGGCTTTTGCAATATCGCCAAAGTTTGGCCGTCCGCCTATGCGCGCAAACAGCGGTAGCGCTGTGAACCGCTTCGCCGCAACCTCGGGATCGTAGCCAATAAGATTTCTCATCTTCAACACAGCCGGGTCGTGAATATTGCGATTCATCTCGTCAGCGATGTAGGTGGCCAGTTGCTCCATCTGGTCGGGATGGTTACATACAACCGGCTCCGCTGCCCCCGTATCCTGTGTTTTGGGCGAATCGCCGGGATCTACCAGAGCATTTGCAGCAACGGCCTTTTCTTTGAGATTCGGATCAGCTAGCAGGGTAGCCATCTTTTCATCATCTACAGAGCCATCTGGCCGGAATGCCCCTAGCGCTGCGAAGTTGATAATGACTGCCCCTGGTGCAACTCCCATCACGAACCCGCCGAAGGTATCACCTGATCCAGTGATGATTGTTCCACCGTGACTGGTAGGGCTGCCCATATGAGCCAAGGGGCGGTAATTGATTAGGATCGAGGGAAAGCCCGTGGTGATGACTGCACCGCAACCGCAAGTGTCACCGACACGAGCGGCACCCATGAAATTGATATGGGCGTCAGCACTGGCAGAAGCAATCGGGGTAATGCCGTGACCGGGCATTGGGCAAACATGCTTGTCACCCAATCGTGCAGAAGAAATCATGCTCCGTCCTTATTCCGTGCATAAAAAAGCCCCCGTCATGGGGGCGAATAGCATTTGCAGTTGGCTTCGGGACGTTACTGCATGCGGTTGGAGATGGTCTGTAGGGAACATCTGAAAATGATGAAGGCCGGTTCACTTATCGATGACTAACGCGCCTCGTCCTGGCTTTCTTCCGACAATGCAGGTTACGACCGGACCTGCACTGCCCAGTCGTTGCTTGTCGGATTAAGCGCTCAGCGCCTGAGACTTATCACCCAAAGTACGCAACAGATCACAGCCGTCGCTGAGCAGCAGGCCGATAGCAAAACGTATCTGGGCGACATCTTGAGTACCGGAAGCGCAGTCGAGGATTTCCAGCAGATTGCGGGCAGCGCCGATGCGTTGTTGGGCGCAAGTGTAGAGATCGGAGAGTGTAGCGTTAGCATCCAGATAGAGGACGGGGTGGTCGGTGTCGTTGCGGGTGAGAGGAACGAGGTTGCAAATTTCTGTGCGGGTCATTGGTGAAGCTCCATGAGTATTTAAGCCCTGCCTCCGTCATCCAACCGAATAGAGAATCGGTTGATGAGTGAGGTGCTATGCACATAGTTTTTGGCCCGCGATGACCAGTCATTAGTCAGCAATGACGTGTTGAACTATAGAAGCTGTGTTCTCTTGGGGACAGCTTTTAGGTCGAAGGTTGTTCGTTTTTTCGTTTCAAAGATGTGCCGTGAGCAACTTGTGAATGGCTGCTTACGGCTGTGGATTCAACCGGTCGACGCAACACAACTAAATTCTGTGTGAGCAGAAGGAGTGTTGCAGATGAAGCAGAGACCTCGGATCTATTACACCGAAAGCCAGAAAAAACTGATGTGGGATCACTGGCGGAAAGGCGACTCTCTCCAGCAGATCGCCCAACTATTTGATCGAAACCACTCATCGATACAGCGCATCTTGGCGGAGACCGGGGGGATCAGACCCGCTGTACGGCGCAGGTCCAGATTGGCGCTGACGTTGGCTGAACGCGAAGAGATTTCGCGTTCAGTAGTGGCAGGTAACTCGATCCGTTCCATAGCAACGCAGCTAGGGCGAGCAGCCTCGACCATCAGCCGTGAGATCAGACGCAACGGTGGCCAAGGATGCTACCGGGCAAATCAGGCTGATCAGGCGGCTTGGGATCGGGCACATCGACCCAAGGTCTGCAAGCTTGTTGAGAACCGAGCGGTGGCGCAAATTGTTGCAGGCAAGCTTCAATTGCAGTGGTCACCGGAACAAATTGCCGGCTGGCTGAAGCGCACCTACCCGGACGATACGAGCTATCAGGTGTCACACGAGACGATCTATCGCACCCTCTTCATACAGGCTCGCGGGGCTCTGAAGAAGGAGTTGCTTGAGCATTTACGGCGAACACGAGCCATGCGTCGCTCGCGCCATCACACGCAGAAGAAAGAAAATCACGGTCGAATCACAGACGCGGTATCGATCCGCGAACGCCCGGCCACGGCTGAGGATCGGGCGGTGCCAGGTCACTGGGAGGGTGACCTGCTGTGCGGTAGCAGGAACAGCCAAATTGCCACTCTTGTGGAGCGTCATACCCGTTACGTAATGCTGGTGAAGTTGGCCGGTAAGGACACCGAGACGGTCATCAGCGCCCTGATCGAAAACGCCCGCGAACTCCCCGAGGAACTCTACCAATCGCTGACGTGGGATCGCGGCAAAGAGATGGCGGACCATAAACGTTTTACGGTGGCTACCGACATCAAAGTCTACTTCTGCGACCCTCATCGTCCCTGGCAACGGGGATCAAATGAGAACACCAACGGGTTGTTAAGACAGTACTTCCCGAAAGGGACCGACCTTGCGGAGCACTCGCAAGCCACGCTCAATGAAGTAGCAAGGCAGCTGAACAGCCGTCCTCGGAAAACCCTAAACTACGAAACGCCCGCTGAACGATTTAGCCAATCTGTTGCATCGACCGGTTGAATCCACAGCCGAAAGCGGACGCTCCTCAACCAAGCAGATGTCTACATAACTCGTAAGTATTCAAGAATCGAGAGATAGCTCAAAAGCGCTCCTTAAAATCACAGTCGCGATGAGCGCTAAGCGGCTATCGATAGCCGCTCAGGATCAAGAGAAAGTTTCAGGGATTGCCCGCCTCAGAAGTTCGCCGGCGTATTCGCACTAATAATCTCCGCCTCATCCTGCCCAATATTGCGAAACTTATGCGGCAAGGTCGTCGGAAAATAATACCCATCCCCCGGGTTCAACACGCTCACCTGCCCGTCCACGGTCAACTCCACGGTGCCACGAGTCACAAGGCCGCACTCCTCCCCTTCGCTGTGCACTATGGGTTCGTCGCCGGAGCTGGCGCCGGGGGCGTATTGTTCGCGCAGAAAGCGCATCTGGCGGGTTGGCAGGGCGGCGCCGATCAGCAGCAGGCGGGCGCCGTCGCGGCCGAGGTCGGGTTGTTCGTTGGCGCGGAAGACGTATTGGTGTTCGCGCGGGGGCTGGTCGAAGGTGAAGAAGTCCGCCAGGGACATGGGGATGCCTTCGAGGAGTTTTTTCAGGGAGCTGACCGAGGGGCTGACGCGGTTCTGTTCGATCAGGGAGATGGTGGCGTTGGTTACGCCGCTGCGCCGGGCCAGCTCGCGCTGGGACAGTTTGTAGCTTTCGCGAACGAGTTTGAGTCGAGTGCCCGTGTCCATAGCAGCCTTGTGTGAGGTGTACGTGGGGGGTGTTGCAAGTTGGAGTGCGGCCGGTGACTTTTAGTTGCGAAGTTTAGTTGCGAAGTTCGCCGATCCAGTGGCCCCGGAACCTGAAAGGCGGCTATTAAATCACGTTTGTGGGTGGAGCTGTAGCGGTGGCCGATGGTGGTAATTGGCCTTGTCGTGGCGTGTGCCAGGCGTTGAAAACCGGCGGTGTTTTTTCGGGCCCCGGGAGGGCCTGCGCCCCTCATCGCAGCCTGCGGCAGCGGCTACAGGTTTGCGGGTTCGGATGTGGGTTTCGGGGCTGAAAAAAGCCCGCGCAAGCGCGGGCAAACGCAGGAAACGTATCGGGATCAGATGCCGAAGCGGTCGCGCAACGCGTAGTACGCGGCGCCCATGGCGGTCAGCGGGGCCTGGAAGGTACGGCCGCCGATCATCGGCATGTGCGGTAGCGAGGCGAAGGCGTCGAAGCGTTCGGCGTCGCCGCGGATCATCTCGGCGATCAGTTTGCCGGCCAGGTGCGAGCAGGTGACGCCGTGGCCGCTGTAGCCCTGCATGTAGTAGGCGTTCTTTTCGATGCGGCCGAACTGCGGCATGCGCGACATGGTCAGCAGGAAGTTGCCGGTCCAGCGGTAGTCGATCTTCACGTCCTTGAGCTGGGGGAAGGTCTTGAGGATCTTCGGCCGGATCAGTTGCTCGATGTCGTTCGGCTCACGGGCGCCGTAGACCACGCCGCCGCCGTACAGCAGGCGGTTGTCGGCGGTGAGGCGGTAGTAGTCCAGCAGGTAGTTGCAGTCTTCGACGCAGTAGTTGTTGCGGATCAGGCTGCGAGCCATTTGTGCAGGCAGCGGTTCGGTGACCACGATCTGCGAGCCGCACGGCATGCTCTTGCGCGTCACCCGTGGGTCGAGGTCCTGCTGCAGGTAGGCGTTGCCGGCGATCAGCAGGTACTTGGCGCGGACCACGCCCTTGGCGGTGCGCACAATATTCGGTTCGCCGTAGGTGATTTCCACCGCCGCCGACTGCTCGAAGATCTTGCCGCCCAGGCCAATGATGGCGCTGGCTTCGCCCAGGGCCAGGTTCAGCGGGTGGATGTGCCCGCCTTGCATGTCCAGCAGGCCGCCGACGTAGGCGTCGGAGCCGACTTCCCGGGCGATCTGCGCCTGGTCCAGCAGCTTCAAGTTGTTGTTGCCGTAGCGCTCCCAGCTGGCCTTCTGCTCGGCCAGGCCCTTGAACTGCTTCTTGTTCATGGCGGCGAAGATGCCACCCGGGCGGTAGTCGCACTGGATGTCGTAGTGCTGGATGCGCTGGCGAATGATGTCGGCGCCTTCGAAGATCATGCTGCCCAGCACTTCGGCGCTTTTCTCGCCGTAGCGCGACTCGATCACATCGACGTCGCGGCTGTAGGAGTTGACCAGTTGCCCGCCGTTGCGCCCGCTGGCGCCGAAGCCGACCTTGGCCGCTTCAAGCACGGCGACGCTGTAGCCCGCCTCGGCGAGGAACAGCGCCGAGGACAGGCCGGTGTAGCCGGCGCCGATCACGCAGACGTCGCAGTCGACCATTTCTTCCAATACCGGAAAGTCGCTGGTCTGGTTGCGGGTCGCGGCGTAGTAGCTGTTTACGTAGGTTTGCATTATCGAATTCCCCAGCAGGTGCCAGCTGCAGCCAGCCCCGCCGTTGTTATCAGAGTCAGAGCTTGATCCAGGTCGCTTTCAGCTCGGTGTACTTGTCAAAGGCGTGCAGCGACTTGTCGCGACCATTGCCCGACTGTTTGAAGCCGCCGAACGGCGCGGTCATGTCGCCGCCATCGTACTGGTTGACCCACACGCTGCCGGCGCGCAGGCCACGGGCGAAGCGGTGGGCGCGGCTGAGGTTGCTGGTCCAGACTCCGGCGGCGAGGCCGAAGATGCTGTCGTTGGCGATCGTCAGCGCTTCTTCTTCGGTGTCGAAGCTGATCACCGACAGCACCGGGCCGAAGATCTCTTCACGGGCGATGGCCATAGCGTTGGTCACGCCGTCGAAAATGGTCGGCTCGACATACAGCCCGCCGGTGCTTTCCAGGGTCCGCGCGCCGCCGGCCAGCAGTTGGCCGCCCTGCTCCTTGCCGATGCCGATGTAACGCAGCACGTTGTCCAGCTGGCGCTGATCCACCAGTGCGCCAACGCGGGTCTGTGGATCGAGGGCATGCCCGGGTTTCCAGGCCTTGATGGCGTCCACCAGCAACGGAATGAACTGGTCGCGGATCGAGCGCTCCACCAGCAGGCGCGAGCCGGCGGTGCAGACTTCGCCCTGGTTGAAGGCAATGGCGCTGGCCGCCGCCTCCGCTGCCGCGCGCAGGTCCGGCGCGTCGGCGAACACCACGTTGGGGCTCTTGCCGCCCGCCTCCAGCCAGACGCGCTTCATGTTGCTCTGCCCGGAGTACACCAGCAGTTGCTTGCCCACCGCGGTGGAGCCGGTGAAGGCCAGCACGTCCACGTCCATATGCAGGGCCAGGGCCTTGCCGACGGTGTGGCCGTAGCCCGGCAGCACGTTGAACACGCCTTTGGGGATGCCGGCATCCAGCGCCAGCTGGGCAATGCGGATCGCGGTCAGCGGCGACTTTTCCGAAGGCTTGAGGATGAACGAGTTGCCCGCCGCCAGGGCCGGGGCGAATTTCCAGCTGGCCATGATCAGCGGGAAGTTCCACGGCACGATGGCCGCCACCACGCCGGAGGCCTCCCGCGTCACCAGGCCCAGCTGATCGTGGGGCGTGGCCGCCACTTCGTCGTAGATTTTGTCGATGGCCTCGGCGCTCCAGCGGATCGCGTTGGCGGTGGCCGGCACGTCGATGCTCAGGGAGTCGCCGATGGGCTTGCCCATGTCCAGGGTTTCCAGGAGCGCCAGTTCGTCCTGGTGCTCGAGGATCGAATCGGCGAAGCGGATCAGCACGCGCTTGCGCTCGGCCGGGGCCTTGCGCGACCAGACGCCGGACTCGAATGCCTGGCGCGCCACCTGCACTGCGCGGTCGGCGTCGGCCTCGTCGGTGCTGGCGACGTTGGCCAGGAAACGCCCGTCCACCGGGCTGATGCATTCGAAGGTGGCCGCGCTGGCGGCGTGGCAATACTGGCCGTCGATAAAGGCGCGCCCTTCGAGGGTCAAGGACTGGAAGCGCTGCTCCCAGTCGCTGCGGGATTTAGTCATGGCAAATACTCAACGCAGGAAAAGGAACGGCCGTCAGACCGTGTGCAGGTACCAGTTGTATTCGAGGTCGGAGATCGAGTTTTCGAACTCGGCCAGCTCGCTCTCCTTACAGGCGACGAACACGTCGATGTACATCGGGTCGATGTACCTGGCCATCACCTCGCTGTCGTCCAGCACCCGCAGGGCGTCGCGCAGGTTGGTCGGCAGGCTCTGTTCGTTCTGCTCGTAGGAGTTGCCTTCCACCGGCGCGCCGGGCTCGATCTTGTTGGTCAGGCCGTGGTGAATACCGGCCAGTACCGAAGCCATCAGCAGGTAGGGGTTGGCGTCGGCGCCGGCCACGCGGTGTTCGATGCGCACCGCATCCGCCGAACCGGTCGGCACGCGCACGGCCACGGTGCGGTTGTCGATGCCCCAGCTCGGCGAGTTCGGCACGTAGAACTGCGCGCCGAAGCGGCGGTAGGAGTTGACGTTCGGGCAGAGGAAGGCCATCTGCGCCGGCAGGGTCTCCAATACGCCGCCGATGGCGTGGCGCAGGGCGTCGTTGGTTTCCGGGTCGTCGCTGGCGAAGATGTTGTTGCCTTGCTTGTCGAGAATCGAGATGTGCACGTGCAGGCCGTTACCGGCCTGGCCCGGGTACGGCTTGGCCATGAAGGTGGTGTCCATCTCATGGTCGTAGGCGATGTTCTTCACCAGGCGCTTGAGCAGCACCGCGTAGTCGCAGGCCTTGATCGGGTCGGAGACGTGGTGCAGGTTGACCTCGAACTGCGCCGGGGCGCTTTCCTTGACGATGGCGTCGGCGGGGATGCCCTGCTCTTTCGCCCCTTCGAGGATGTCTTGCAGGCAGTCGACGTATTCGTCCAGGTCGTCGATCAGGTAGACCTGGGTCGACTGCGGACGCTTGCCGGAAATCGGCGAACGTGGCGACTGCGGGCGACCGTTCACGTTGTCCTGGTCGATCAGGTAGAACTCCAGCTCGAAAGCCGCGCAGATGGTCAGGCCCAGGGCGTCGAATTTACTCACCACCTGCCGCAGCACTTCGCGCGGGTCGGCGAAGAAAGGCTCGCCTTCGATCTCGTGCATGGTCATCAGCAGTTGCGCGGTCGGGCGCTTCTGCCAGGGCTCGACGCTCAGGGTGCCGGGGATCGGGTAGCAGATGCGGTCGGCGTCGCCGATGTCCAGGCCCAGGCCGGTGCTTTCCACGGTGGAGCCGTTGATGTCCAGGGCGAACAGCGAGGCCGGCAGGTTGATGCCCTTCTCGTACACCTTGTGCAGGGCGGTGCGTTCGATGCGCTTGCCGCGCACCACGCCGTTCATGTCGGCAATCAGCAAGTCGACGTAGAGGATCTCGGGATGGTTCTTCAGGAAGGAGTTGGCTTCGTTGAGCTGAACGGCACGCAGTGGGACCGACATGATGCACCTATGTGTTAATTATTATGTTCAAAGCGATTTCGTGGCAGCAGTCAATCCGAAAGAAAAAGTGAAGTCAATAGCGAACAGAGGGCCCTGATCGTTAAATATTTTGCCCCTTATGGTCGCCACAGCAGGAAAAACACCCACAGATACTGAGCATCCGACGAATTGCGTTTAGAATTTTTTACACGGAAGTTGTTAATTAAAATCAACGAGGATAAGCTCTCGAAAAACTCGTTCCAGCGTGAATTTCGAGGTGATAAAAATGGCATTCAAGCCATTGATCGGCGTTACTGCGTGCGTCAAAGAGATCGGGCTGCACCCCTACCACGTCAGCGGCGACAAGTACTTGCGTGCTGTCAGCAGCGCGGCCGAGGGCCTGCCCCTGATCATTCCTTCCCTGGCGGACCTCATCGATACCGAGGCTCTGCTGCAGAACCTGGACGGCCTGCTGTTCACCGGCTCGCCATCGAATGTGGAGCCCTTCCACTATCAGGGCCCGGCCAGCGAACCGGGCACCGCCCACGATCCCCAGCGCGATGCCACCACCCTGCCCCTGCTGCGCGCGGCGATTGCCGCCGGCGTGCCGGTGCTGGGCATCTGCCGCGGCTTCCAGGAAATGAACGTGGCCTTCGGCGGCAGCCTGCACCAGAAGGTGCATGAACTGCCGGGCTATCTCGATCACCGCGAGGCCGACCACCCGGACCTGGCCGTGCAATACGCCCCCGCCCATGCCGTCAGGGTACAACCGGGCGGCGTGTTCCAGGCCCTGGATCTGCCACAGGAATTCCAGGTCAACTCGATCCACAGCCAGGGCATCGACCGCCTGGCCCCCGGCCTGCGCGCCGAGGCCCTGGCGCCGGACGGCCTGATCGAAGCGGTGTCGGTCGAACACAGCACGGCCTTTGCCCTGGGCGTGCAGTGGCATCCTGAATGGCAGGTGCTGTCGAACCCGGTCTACCTGCGGATCTTCCAGGCCTTCGGCGACGCCTGCCGGCAACGGGCGGCGCAGCGCAACGGCCACTGATTCAAAGCTTCACCCGCGAAATTGACTGCCACGCCCCCGGCCGGCGGCGGTGCGCCCTTGTGCGCCCGCCTTGGCCCGTGGGGCGGTTCAAGCCACACCCAGCAACACAAAGAACAAGAACCAGCGTCAGGCCGCCAGGACGGCAGCGCCGAATAAACCCGCCACCACGGGTTTGTCATCCATCTATTAAGCCGGGCCGTTTTGGCCCGACGACTGACATCTGTTGGGAGTTCCACATGGCAAACGCCTCCAGCACGTACAGAAAGGCTCTGGAAGGTCACCCGCAACCGCAGAAGGTGCTGGTGAGAGTCGACCGCGTGACCAAGAAGTTCGATGAAACCGTGGCCGTGGACGATGTGTCCCTGGACATTCACCAGGGCGAGATCTTCGCCCTGCTCGGTGGCTCGGGTTCCGGCAAGTCCACCCTGCTGCGCATGCTGGCGGGTTTCGAGCGGCCGACGGAGGGGCGTATCTACCTGGACGGTGTGGACATCACCGACATGCCGCCTTACGAGCGGCCGATCAACATGATGTTCCAGTCCTATGCGCTGTTCCCGCACATGACCGTGGCCCAGAACATCGCCTTCGGCCTCAAGCAGGATCGCCTGCCGGCGGACGAGATCGAGGCCCGGGTCGGCGAAATGCTCAAGCTGGTGCACATGACCCAGTACGCCAAGCGTAAGCCGCACCAGCTGTCCGGCGGCCAGCGCCAGCGCGTGGCCCTGGCCCGCTCCCTGGCCAAGCGACCGAAGCTGCTGCTGCTCGACGAACCCATGGGCGCCCTGGATAAAAAGCTGCGCTCGCAGATGCAACTGGAGCTGGTGGAGATCATCGAGCGCGTCGGCGTGACCTGCGTGATGGTGACTCACGACCAGGAAGAGGCCATGACCATGGCCCAGCGCATCGCCATCATGCACCTGGGCTGGATCGCCCAGATCGGCAGCCCGGTGGACATCTACGAGGCCCCGGTCAGCCGCATGGTCTGCGAGTTCATCGGCAACGTTAACGCCTTCGACGGCACCGTCATCGAAGACCTGGAAGGCCACGCGGTGATCCACTGCCCGGAGCTGGAACAGAAGATCTACGTCGGCCACGGTGTCAGCACCTCGGTGCAGGACAAGTCGGTGACCTACGCCATCCGCCCGGAAAAGATGCTGGTCAGCACCACCCGGCCCGAGCACCGCTACAACTGGTCCCAGGGCAAGGTGCATGACATCGCCTACCTCGGCGGGCATTCGGTGTTCTACGTCGAACTGCCTGGCGGCAAGATCGTCCAGTCGTTCATGGCCAACGCCGAACGCCGTGGCGCGCGGCCGACCTGGGACGACCAGGTGTACGTGTGGTGGGAAGACGACAGCGGCGTGGTACTGCGCACATGAGTACTTCCACCATGACTCTCAATCAGCGTTTGACCCGTGTGCTGCCCAGCGGTCGCAAGCTGGTGATCGGCATTCCCTTCCTCTGGCTGTTCCTGTTCTTCATGCTGCCGTTTTTCCTGGTGATGAAGATCAGCTTCTCGGAAGCGGCCCTGGCCATTCCCCCCTACTCGGAGATCTACAGCTTCGCCGAACAGAAATTCCAGCTGCTGCTCAACGTCGGCAACTATGCATTGCTGGTGGGTGACGAGCTGTATATCTCGGCCTACCTCGGCTCGCTGAAAGTCGCCCTGCTCAGCACCCTGATGTGTCTGGTGATCGGCTTCCCCATGGCCTACGCGATCACCAAGGCCAGCAAGGAAACGCAGAACGTCTTGCTGCTGTTGATCATGATGCCGACCTGGACCGCGATCCTGATCCGCGTCTATGCCTGGATGGGCATCCTCAGCAACAACGGCTTGCTCAACGGCTTCCTGATGTGGAGCGGCCTGACCTCGGAGCCGATCGAAATCCTCAACACCAACACCGCGGTCTATATAGGGGTGGTCTACGCCTACCTGCCGTTCATGGTGCTGCCGCTGTACGCCAACCTGGTCAAGCACGACCAGAGCCTGCTGGAAGCGGCGTCGGACCTGGGTTCGAGCAACTTCAACAACTTCTGGAAAATCACCGTGCCCCTGGCCAAGAACGGCATCATCGCAGGAGCAATGCTGGTGTTCATCCCGGTGGTCGGCGAGTTCGTGATCCCCGAACTGCTGGGTGGCCCGGAGACCCTGATGATCGGCCGCGTGCTGTGGCAGGAGTTCTTCAACAACCGTGACTGGCCGGTGGCCTCCGCCCTGGCGGTGGTGATGCTGGCGATCCTGATTATTCCGATCCTGCTGTTCAACCGCAGCCAGGCCAAAGAGATGGAGGGACGGGCATGAAACGTTTCGGATTTTCCAGCCTGATGCTGGTGCTCGGCCTGGCGTTCATTTACCTGCCGATGCTGATCCTGGTGATCTACTCGTTCAACGCCTCCAAGCTGGTGACGGTCTGGGGCGGCTGGTCGGTGAAGTGGTACGTCGGCCTGCTGGACAACCAGCAGTTGATGGGCTCGGTGGTGCGTTCCCTGGAGATCGCCTGCTACACCGCGATTGCCGCGGTGGCCCTGGGCACCCTCGCGGCCTTTGTGCTGACCCGGGTGACCCGCTTCAAGGGCCGCACGTTGTTCGGTGGCCTGGTCACCGCGCCGCTGGTGATGCCGGAGGTGATCACCGGCCTGTCGCTGTTGCTGCTGTTCGTGGCCATGGCGCAGATGATCGGCTGGCCGCAGGAGCGTGGCATCGTCACCATCTGGATCGCCCACACCACATTCTGCGCCGCCTATGTGGCCGTGGTAGTCTCCGCGCGCTTGCGTGAGCTGGACCTGTCCATCGAAGAGGCGGCCATGGACCTGGGGGCGCGGCCGTGGAAGGTGTTTTTCCTGATCACCATCCCGATGATCGCGCCGTCGCTGGCGGCCGGCGGCATGATGTCCTTCGCCCTGTCCCTGGACGACCTGGTGCTGGCGAGCTTCGTCTCCGGTCCGGGTTCCACCACCCTGCCGATGGAAGTGTTCTCGGCGGTGCGCCTCGGCGTGAAGCCGGAGATCAATGCGGTGGCCAGCCTGATCCTGCTGGCGGTGTCGCTGGTGACTTTCCTGGTCTGGTACTTCGGCCGTCGCGCCGAAGCGGCCCGCAAGCGGGCGATCCAGGAAGCCATGGAATACACCGCCAACGAAGCCTATCAACCGGCGAGCTCCCCACGGATGCAAGCGACGGCCTGAGTCGTCATGTTTCACGATACACCGCGACGCCCGGATCGCCCGCAAGCGGACTCCTACAGGGGCAATCTCTGTAGAAACCCGCTTGCGGGCGATGGCGTCCGCCCTGGCACACCGCATTGCGAATGCAGCAATTCTGCACAATAAGAAATGGAGTTGTAGTGATGAAAATGCTTGGCAGGACTCTGCTAACACTGTCCTTGATGGGCGCAATGGTGACCGGCGCTCAAGCCAGCGACAAGGAGCTGCGTGTCTACAACTGGTCGGACTATATCGCCCCCGACACCCTGAAAAAGTTCGAGGCCGAGACCGGCATCCACGTCACCTACGATGTCTTCGACAGCAACGAAACCCTGGAAGCGCGCCTGCTCACCGGCAAGTCCGGCTATGACATCGTGGTGCCGTCCAACAGCTTTTTGGCCAAGCAGATCAAGGCCGGGGTCTATCAGGAGCTGGACAAGTCGCGGCTGCCGAACTGGAAGAACCTCAATCCGGTGCTGTTGCAGAACGCCGCCGCCAGCGACCCGGGCAACGCCCACGCCTTCCCGTACATGTGGGGCTCGATCGGCATCGGCTACAACCCGGACAAGGTCAAGGCGGTGCTGGGTAGCGATGCGCCGACCAACTCCTGGGACCTGCTGTTCAAGCCGGAGAACGCCGAGAAGCTCAAGGCCTGCGGCATCAGCTTCCTCGACTCGCCGACGGAAATGCTCCCCGCCGCCCTGCACTACCTGGGCTACCCGGTGACCAGCAAGGACAAGGCGCAGATCCTCGAGGCCGAGGCGCTGTTCATGAAGATCCGCCCTTCAGTGACCTACTTCCATTCCTCCAAGTACATCTCCGACCTGGCCAACGGCAACATCTGCGTGGCCGTGGGTTACTCCGGCGACGTGCTGCAGGCCCGTTCGCGCGCCGAAGAGGCCGGCAACCAGGAGAAGGTCGTCTTCAGCATTCCCAAGGAAGGCGCCGGCAGCTTCTACGACATGATGGCCATGCCCAAGGACGCGGCCAACGTCGACAACGCCTACCTGTTCATGAACTTCCTGATGCGCCCGGACATCATCGCCGAGGTCACCAACAGCCTCGGCTACAGCAACGCCAATGCCGCCGCCACGCCGCTGGTGGACGAAGCCATCCGCAACGACCCGGCCTCGTACCCGCCGCAAGCGGTGCTCGCCACCCTGTACGCGGTGCCGGACCAGCCGATCGCCATCCAGCGCGTGATGAACCGCGGCTGGACGCGGATCAAGCTCGGCAAATGACACCCCGCGCCCGCCCGGTAATCGCGGCGGGCGCCGCTGCCCTCTTCCGTTCAGTCGCGCCTTACCACCGCGACACCCCTGCGAACGGGCTCGCCTGGCTCCCTCGGTTCAGGTGACTCCTTGGCGCCCTCCTCGGGCGCCTTTTTTGCTTTCAGGCCGCACAAAACCCTGTAGCCGCTGCCGCAGGCTGCGCACGTCCCGAAGGGATGCGGCGATCTCGAGACCGATGAAGGCCCTGCGGGCCTTGTCGCAGCCTCGCGGGCTCGGCAGCGGCTACAGGATCGGGGTCTGGCTTCGTGTAGCCGCTGCCGCAGGCTGCGATCGGCTCCGAAGGAGGCGCCGCTCTTGGGAGGCCCGGAAGGTCCTGCGTGCCGAGCGCGATCCCGGCCTATCACAGCCTGCAGCTACAGGGGTGCAGGGGCACTGCGTTCCGGACGCCGCCATGGGGCGAATGTCATGGCGCTGAGCAGCGCCAGCCCCCAGACACTCAGCCCGCCATACAGCATGACCCAACCGAAACCATGGGCCAGCGCGACCTGTGCCGAACAGTCCACCAGCCACTGCATGCCCTGCGCCGGACCTTGGCCGGCAGCAATCTGTTCCGCCCAGTTGCGCAACTGCCCGGCATCCAGGACGCCACTCAAACTGCGCCGTAGATAGGCGCCAATCCCAGCCACCAGGATCAACCCCATCAAGGCGATATTCAGAGCCAGGGAAATCATCCGCGCGCTCATGTCGATGCCCGAGGCCATGCCGGCACGGTCTGCCGGCACCGAGCCGGTGGTGGTATTGGTCACCGGTGTATTGGTGATACCCAGGCCGATCCCCGCCAACAGGGCGCCGGGCAGCATGGCCAGGCCATTGGCCGCGCTCAGTTGGCTGGCGGCGTACATCGCCACAAAGCCCAGGCCGATACAGAACAGTCCCAAAGGAATCACCCGTCCCGGCTCGAAGCGCAGGGCCAGGCGTTCGCCCAGCGGCGGAAAGACCAGGGTCGGCAAGGTATAGGCCAGCAGCGCCAGGCCGCTGTGCAGGCTGGAGTAACCCAGGACGCTGTGGAAGTAGATCGGCAGGTAGATCATGAACGGCCAGAAGCTGAAGTTCATGCCCACAGCCCCCAGCAGCGCCCCGGAAAACCGCCGGTTCCCGAGCACCCGCAGGTCGAACATCGGTTGCGGGCTGCGGGCTTCGGCCCTGATGAAGGCAATGAAGCAAACCACAGTCGCCAGGAGGATAGTCATGGCGCTCGAACGGCCAAGGGTCGGCCCCTGGGTCAGCAGAAACGTCAGGCCGAACACCGCCAGGGACAGCAGGACAATGCCTGCGCCATCGAGCTTGCCGGCCCGGGCCTGGCGAGACTCCTGCACCCCTCCCATGGCCAGCCCCAGGGTCAGCAACGCCAGGGGACCATGCACCAGGAAGATCCACGGCCAGCTGGACAGCGCCAGGATCACCCCGCCGATGATCGGCCCGAAGCCCAGGCCGATGCCGAACACCATGCCCCAGGCGGCGAACGCCCGGCTGCGCTCCCGGCCCTCGCGAAACTGCTGGGACAGGATCGCCACCTGAGTGATCAGCATCGCGCCACCGGCCAGGCCCTGAATCGCCCGGCTGGCGATCAGAAAGGTGGGATTGTCGGCCAGGCCGCACAGCAACGAAGCCAGGCCGAACGCCAGGATACTGAGGAGAAATACCCGCTTGCGACCGAAACGATCTGCCAGGGCGCCAGTGGCCATCAGCACCACGGTGCAGGCGATGGTGTAGGCATTCATGATCCATTGCAGGTTCTTGAAGTCGCCCTGCAAGCGGCTTTCCAGCGCCGGGAGAATCACCGGCACGCTGGAGATTTCCAGGCCGAACATCAGCGAAGCCAGGCAGATGGCGAGCAAAGCCAGGGGGTTACGGGAGGCGGACTTGGGCATCGAGAGGGTTTCCGAAGGGCTCGTAGGCAGGAACCAGCCAAGGCCCGGGCAACCCCCGGGCTTGCTGAGACCTCAAGTCTGGGCAAGCCGGTTCAATGACGGAAATGATTTAATTTTGTAGGATCCAGTAATTCTCATCATGGACAGACCGCACATGGACATCGACCCCAGCCTGCTCCGCGCCTTTGTCGCCGTGCAGGAAACCGGTGGTTTCACCCGTGCAGCCGAACGCCTGAACCTCACTCAGTCGGCTGTCAGCCATCAGATCCGGCGCCTCGAGGCGCAAATCGGCCGCCCCTTGCTGTACCGCACCACACGGCACCTGACCTTGACCGAAGACGGCAACGAACTGCTGCGCCACGCCCACGCCGTGCTCGGCGCAATGAACGCCCTGACCCGGCATTTCCAGCCGTCGCCGCTATCGGGCATCGTGCGCTTCGGAGTGCCCGAGACCTTCATGGGCGAGCGCCTGCCGCCCCTGTTGTGCCAGTTCTCGCGGGCCTACCCCGGCGTACGCCTGGATGTGAATGTCGGCACCTATCTGGACCTGCGCGCCCTGCTCGGTGCCGGCGAACTCGACCTGGCAGTGGTGCTGGCGGACCCGCTCGCGGCGGACAGTGGCACGCTGCTGCGCGAGGCGCAGTTCGTCTGGGTCGCGGCCGAGCACTTCGACCTCGCCCCCGGCGCATCGCTGCCGCTGGCACTGGCGCCGGCACCCTGCGTTAACCGCCAGGTAGCCGTCGAGGCCTTGCAGGGTACGCCCGTCAACTGGCACGTGGCATTCACCTCACCCAGCCAGGAAGGTATCCGCACGGCGGTGCTCGGCGGCCTCGGCGCAACAGTGCAAATGGCCAGCGACCTGAAACCCGGCATGCGCATCGTCGACGGCCAATACGGCCTGCCCGCGCTGCCCAAGGCGCACTTCCTGCTGGCCTGGAGCGCCGGCGAAAAGACCCCGGCGGCGCGCCAGTTCGGCCAGTTACTGGTTGAGATGGCGGAGCGGCCACTGCGCGCGCCATAACCAACCTTTGGCCAGGCCGGCCAGCCCACACAGGACAGCGTTCAATGAGCCAAACACCCCCCCTGGACCGCCTACGTAACCACCAGAGTGGCCGCACAAATAGCCGAATCCCAAAGTGTCGCGAAGGCCTTTGAGCACAACCCCCTGCGTGGCTCAGTCAGGGAAACGAGTCGCAACCTTCTCCTCGGACTCGCCTTATGAAATCCAGCGTCAGCCGCTGTTCCTTGCCTCCTGGTTCGAGCATTGCCCGCCATGCGCCGGGCGCAAGCTTTATCGATTGCCAGCGCACCCTGGCCGTTGACCGCGAGCGCAGCGCCCTGCGTCATGCGCTGCGGTTGATGGCCCGCACTCCGGCCTGGATCGACCACCTGATGAGCCTGCGCAATCGGCTGGTACAGCCGTTTGGGCTCAAGGACCTGGGGCGTCTGACGCGCATTGATCTCGAGCGCCAGGACGACGACTATCAGCCCGGCGATCGGGTGGGGATTTTCACCCTGGTATCGCAAACTCCTGACGAAGTGCTACTGGTCGACCAGGACCGGCATCTGGATGTGTACCTGGCCATCAACCGCCTGCCGCTTGATGCGCAGGGCGAACGGCCGGTGGTGCTCTCGACCCTGGTCCATCCGCACAACCGGCTGGGCCGCCTGTACATGCTGCCGGTGGCGCCGTTCCACCGGTTTATCGCGCCACGCATGCTGGCCATGCTCAATCAGCGCTAACGTTGTTGCCTGACAAGGACTTTACCGTGCAAGAACAGCATTTTGATGTGGTGGTGGTCGGCCTGGGCGCCATGGGCGCCGCGACCCTGTACCAGTTGGCCAAGCGTGGCGTGAAGGTGGCCGGCATCGACCGTTTTGCCCCGCCCCACGACCAGGGTTCGAGCCATGGCGACACCCGCATCACGCGCCAGGCGGTGGGCGAAGGCGCGGCCTATGTGCCGCTGGCGATCCGCGCGCAGCAGATCTGGCGCGAGCTGGAAGCGCAGCTGGATGTACCGACAGAGCAGCCGTTGTTCGAACAGTGCGGCGTGCTGGTGATGACCTCCAGCGCCACCCCGAGCGGACAGGACGCCACACCGGATTTCACCGAAAACACCCTGGCCCTGGCTCGCCAGTTCGGCATCGAGCATGAGGCGCTGGACGCCGCGCAGATCCGCCAGCGCTTCCCACAGTTCGCGCCGATCCACGACAGCGCCGTGGGTTACTTCGAACCCGGCGGCGGTTATGTGCGGCCGGAGCGTTGCATCGATGCGCAGCTGACCCTGGCCCGCCAGCTGGGCGCGACGCTGATCACCGGCGAGACGGTGCTGGATATCAAAAACGAGCAGGATCTGGTGCATATCACCAGCCAGAACCGGCGCATCAGCGCGGCCAAAGTGGTGGTCTGCGCCGGCATGTGGTCCAGCCAATTGCTCGGCGCGCCGTTCGACAAGTTGCTGCGGGTGTGCCGGCAGACCTTGTACTGGTACCAGCTGGCGGAACCGCTGATCTTCCCCGAGCACTCGCCGAGCTTTATCGTCCACGGCGCCAGCGACGAGCAGACCTGCTACGGCTTCCCGCCGATCCCCGGCGAAGGCAGCATGAAGATCGCCACCGAGCAGTACAGCGAGACCTCGACGCCGGACAACCTGGACCGCCAGGTCAGCGCGGCGCAGAGCGAAGCGATGTACCGCGACCTGGTGCTGGCCAATATCGCCGGGGTCACGCCGCAACTGGTGAAGTCCGCGGTCTGCGCCTACACCGTGACCCCGGACTCGCACTTCATCATCGACGAGCACCCGCGCCTGGCCAGCGTCACGGTGGTCAGCGCCTGTTCCGGCCACGGCTTCAAGCACTCGGCGGCGATTGGCGAAGCCCTGGCCCAGCGGCTGGTGGACGGACGCAGCGAGATCGATTTGAGCGCGTTTTCCCTGGCGCGTTTCGGCCATTGAGCGGTGCCTGGATGCCTTGTGACGGGGCGCTTTCCAGGCAGAAACGATTCAGTGACGTTTTTCCTCCTGTGGGCGCCGCTTTCAACCTTGCCCCTTCGTTCACTCTCTACGATTCTGTAGAGACCCCCGCGGGGCGGCGCCAGGCTGTCCCAGGCAAAACAACAGGAGCGCCCCATGAAGAGCGTCGCTGAAGTACTGAAGTTGAAGGCCAAGCACAACCAGCAAGTGCACACCATCGCGCCCCACCAGATGGTGCTCGAGGCGCTGATGCTGATGGCCGAGAAGAACGTCGGCGCCCTGCCCGTGATGCAGAACGGCGAAGTGGTCGGGGTGATCAGCGAACGCGACTACGCGCGCAAGCTGGTGCTGCACGGCCGCTCCTCGGTGGGCACGCCGGTCAGCGCGATCATGAGTTCGCCGGTGATCACCGTGGACTCGCACCAGAGCGTGGAAACCTGCATGGGCATCATGACCGACAGCCACCTGCGGCACCTGCCGGTGGTGGAAGACGGCCAGTTGCTGGGCCTGCTGTCGATCGGCGACCTGGTCAAGGAAGCCATCGCCGAACAGGCCGACCTGATCCGCCAGCTGGAACAGTACATTCGCGGCGAGTAAGCCCTCTCCCCGATACCCTCCCCGCAGGAGCCGGCTTGCCGGCGAAGAGGCCCGCAAGCCGGCTCCTGCATCGCAAACATCCCGCCGACTCGCTCGCCACAATCGGGCACAGTGGGATCCGCTTCATCGACTGTGGCAAGGCCTGGTTAGCGGCGTATACTTTGGCAAATTTTGTCAAACGTGGACAAAACCATGAGCACCATGAACATTTCCCTGCCAGAAGCGCTCAAGGCCTTCGTCGACGATCAGGTCAGCCAGCGGGGCTACAGCACCAGCAGCGAGTACGTCCGGGAGCTGATCCGCAAGGATCAGGATCGACAGCACCTGCGCGGTCTGCTGCTGGCGGGTGCTGAATCGGCGCCTGGCGCTCCTGTGGATGATCGTTACTTCGACGCTCTACGCACCAGGGTCCGCAAGGAATGAAGGCACAGCGGGTCATTCCCAGGGCCCTGGCCAATCAGGATGTAGAAGACGCTATCGATTACTACCTGACTCAACAGGCCGAGCAGGCGGCCTTGGGCTTCATCGACGATCTGCAAGCCGCCTACGCCCATATCGCCCGGCATCCTGCCTCAGGTCTTGCCCGCTACACCCATGAGCTCGATTTGCCAGGGCTTCTCTACTGGCCATTGAGTCGCTATCCCTATCTGGTGTTCTACGCCCGGCACGACGACCATATTGACGTGTGGCGCGTCCTGCACGCCATGCGGGACATTCCCGCCTCGCTGACGGAAAGCCCCGCACACTGAACGACCAGCGTCGTTTAATTGCGCCGGCTTTGCCGGCTATCGCGAGCAAGCTTCGCTCCGCAATGCGTAGCCCGTTAACAGTCGGTGTTTAACCCGCGGTGAAAAACTGCCGCCCATCGCGCTTGAGCAGATCCAGCAGCAGCTGGGCTGCCGGCGACAGGTAGCCTTCGGTCCGTACCAGCACCACGATGCTGCGATGCATGCGGGTTTGCGCCAGCGGCACTTCCCGCAGGTGGGCGATGCCCTTGAAGTCGTCCAGGGTTTCCCGGGCCAGGAAGCTCAGCAGCCCGGTCTTGGCGATCAGCCGCGGCAGCAGGGAGATGGTGTTGGTCTCGATCTGCACCGAGGGCAACGGCAGCTTGTGGCTCTGGAACACGTTGTCGATCCAGCGGCGGGCCGAGACCCCGGTTCCCGGCAGCACCCAGCGGTAGTCGCACAGGTCGCGCAGGCGCATCGGCGTGTCGAACACCGGATGGTCGCGGCTGGCCACCACCACGGCCTGGTCTTCGAACAGGGTGTGGTGGCTCAGGTGCGGGTCGCCCTCGAACAGCGGGCAAATCACCATGTCCAGGCGCCCCGAGCGCAGGGACTCGCGGAGTACGTCGTCCTGGCCGATCACCAGGTTCAGGGTGATGTCCGGGGCGCGCTCCAGCAAGGTCGCGGTCATCTGCGGCAGCAGGTGCTCGGCCATGCTGGCGGCGCACCCCAGGCGGATATTGCCGAGCACGCCGCTGGCAAAATCGCGCACCTCGCGATGGGTCTCGGCGATGTTCTGTTGCAACTGCCGGGCGCGCTGTTGCAGCAACAGGCCCACCGCCGTCAGCTTGATCCGCCGCCCGTCACGCTCGAACAGCTTGGTGCCGAAGGACTCCTCCAGGCGCTGGATGCTTTTGGTCAGCGCCGGCTGGCTGCGGTTGAGCTTCTGCGCCGCGCGCCCGAGGTGACCGAGCTCGGCGATGGTTTCGAAATAGGTCAGGTCGCGCAGGTCCATGATCGATAAACCAGAGTTATTGGTTGATCACAATTAGAAACTGGACTTGATCAATTGCGCTATCAATAATTTGCTCCGAAGCGCTGGTAGCAACGGTCCCGCAACAGGAGCGGCCAGCGCGCTGGAGAATGCCCTTGCCTCGTCCCTCGCCTTTATCCCTGTCCGCCTGGCCCCTTGCCCTGCAATGGCTGGCGCTGCTGATCCTCGCCGGCAGCGCCGGGCAGTTGCTGAAACATTTCGAAGTTCCTGCCGGGCAGTTCCTCGGGCCGATGCTGGTGGCCATCGGTTTCGGCGTCAGCGGCGCCAGCATCCGCGTGCCGCGCCAGGCCTTCCGCCTCGGCCAGGGCTCGGTCGGGGTCCTGGCCGCCCACTCCATGACCATGGCGGTGCTGGCCTCGATGGCCCAGTCCTGGCCTGTAATGCTGTTCGCCACCCTGCTCACCGTCTGCCTCAGCGCCCTGGTCGGCCTGGCGCTGGTACGCCTCGGCGGCCTGCCACCCAGCACCGCGGCCTGGGGCACCGCGCCGGGGGCGGCCTCGGCCATGGTCGCGATGGCCGACGACTTCGGCGCCGACTCACGGGTGGTGGCCACCATGCAGTACGTGCGAGTGGTCTGCGTGGTGATGATCGGCGCCCTGGCCAGCCACTGGATCGGCGTCCCGGCCGGCGGCAGCCAGGCCCACAGCACCGAGGTGGTCCTGCAGACCTTCACCCTGCTCAACCTCGGCTTGACCCTGGGCACCATAGTGCTGGGCGTGCTGCTTGGTTCGCAGGTACCGGCCGGGGCCCTGCTGGTGCCACTGCTGATCGGCGGCGCGCTGCAGATCTCCGGGCTGCTGCACATCACCCTGCCCGGCTGGCTGCTGGCCCTGGCCTACGGCGCCATCGGCTGCTACATCGGCCTGCGCTTCGACCGGCCGACCCTGCGCTACGTCTGGACCCGCCTACCGGCGATGATCTTCGGCGCGGTGCTGCTGATCGCCCTCTGCGCGCTGTCGGCCTGGCTGCTGGCGCACTGGCTGGACAAGGATTTCCTCTCGGTCTACCTCGCCACCAGCCCCGGCGGCCTGGACGCCATGACGATCATCGCGGTGGACACCCACGCCGACGTCGGCCTGGTGCTGGCCATGCAGACTCTGCGGCTGTTCGCGGTGATCGTCAGCGGGGCTTTTTTCGCCCGGCTGATCATCAAGTGGTCGCGCTGAACCCTGGAGCCGCGCGTCTTTAAACACTCTGAAATAGTAAATCCGAGCGCCACCCCCCCTTTCCTGGCCCCGCCGCCAGGCGCCTGAATACGGGCTTCAAGCCACCGTCCTGCAGCACCCTGGGCCGTTTCAGCAGCGGCCCGGGAGCTTATTTCTCTCTCGAATAAGAAACGTCTTGCCGCCGGCTGTTGCTACCATGGCGCACATTTGCATGACGATTTAATGACTGGCAGGTTTTTCGTGAATTTCATCCGGCGTGTTTTCCATCATCCCCTGGCTCCCCTCGGCGCACTGCTGAGCCTGGTACTGCTCGTGCCCCTGGTGGCGCGTGCGCTGCTCGGCTGGTCCGACCCTTTGGGCTATCTCTCGGACCTGGGCACCGCGGGCCTGTTGACCCTGCTGCTGTACCGCCGCCCCTGGTGGCTGGCCTTGCCGGTGCTGCTGGTGTGGACGCTGCTGAGCATCGCCAGCGCCGAGCTGGTCAGCGCCGTGGGCCGCCTGCCCAATGCCGCCGACCTGCATTATCTGTTCGACCCGCAGTTCGTCGGCAACTCCACCGGCGGCGGCCTGGCCCACCCCTGGCTGGCCGCCGCGCTACTGTCCGGCCTGGGGCTGTGGCTGGCCGTGCAATGGGCCGCCCGTGGCACCCGCGCCCCGCGCTTGCCGCGCCATGCCTGGACCGCCCCGGCGCTGCTGTGGCTGGCCCATGGCGGCGTGCAATACCTGAACCCCAGCGAAGCCGACCAGTGGCGCCTGTTCAACCTGCCGCACCAGTTGCTCGCGGCCGCGGCCGGCCAGGGCCAGGTGCAGCTGGAACAATGGCTGGAAGGCGATGTGCCCGAACTGCCGGTGCAGATGGCCGGCCTGACCCAGCTCGACCTCGACGGCGAGCCGCTGCTGGCCGCCCCGGGCCAGGCGCGCAACGTGCTGGTGATCGCCCTGGAAGGCATTCCCGGCGCCTACATCGGCACCAACCGCCAGGCCCTGCACAGCCGCTACCAGGACAACCTGATGCCCAAGCTCAGCGCCTGGGCCGAGCGCGGCATGAACACCCCGGACTATGTGCTGCACAGCCACCAGACCATCCGCGGCCTGTACGCCATGCTCTGCGGCGACTATGACAAGCTCGACAACGGTACGCCCAAGGGCATCGAGCTGCTGACCCAGAATCAGCGCAACCAGGCCTGCCTGCCGGCCCAGTTGCGCAAGCAAGGGTTCACCACCCATTACCTGCAAGGCGCCGGCCTGCGCTTCATGGCCAAAGACAAGATCATGCCGCACATCGGCTTCGACTCGACCCACGGCCTGGAGTGGTTCAGCAATGCCAACTACCTGGACTTCCCCTGGGGCAAGGACGACAAGGCCTTCTTCGAAGGCACGCTGGACTATGTCGGCCAGCTGAAAAAGCAGAAGCAGCCGTGGATGCTCACCCTGCTGACCGTCGGCACCCACCAGCCCTACTCCGCGCCCGAGGAATACCTCAACCGCTTCGACACGCCCAAGCAGGCCGCGGTGGCCTACCTGGACGACGCCATCGGCCAGTTCATGGACCAGCTGGAGCGCCAGGGCGTGTTGAAGGACACCCTGGTGGTGATCACCTCGGACGAGTCCCACGGCATCGATGGCGTGCGGCTGGCGTCGTCCTGGGGCTTCAACCTGATGCTCGCCCCGGAACAGGCACAATTGCCCAGACTCAAGTCCGGGACCTACGGCCATGTCGACCTGAGCGCCTCGGTGCTCGACTACTTCGGTTTCCAGGTGCCGGACAGCCTCAGCGGTCGCTCGCTATTTCGCGACTACGCCCTGGGCCGGGAGATCATGTCCTACACCAACGGCAAGCTGCGTTATCACGATGGCCAGGGCACCCTGACCGAGTGCGATTTCCAGCAGCGCTGCCGCTACTACGCTAGCACCGGTTTCATCGCCGACAGCGCCACCTTCAAGGGCCAGTACGGCGGCTTGCGCGCGCGCCAGATCAGCGCCCGGGCCGAAGGCCTGGACCGCACCCTGCTGCAATCGCCGCTGAACCTGCACTATCAGTTCGGCAGCCCGGCGATCATCCCGCTGCAAGCACAGATCAAGGATGACTGGGCCGACAACCTGATCGGCGCGCAGTACCTGGAAATGCCCAAGGGCTCGCTGACCCGCGTGCGCTTCACCGTGCGCTCGGCCGACCCGCAGCAGAACGCCTACATTCTGCTCAAGGGCAAGGAGCGCGAGCAGGACGTGCCCCTGGGCCTGCCGGAAGAGATGCTGGTCACCCCCGACCAGCCGCTGGAAATGGACTTCAGCTTCGCCAACCCGGAATCGCGCAAGGCCTTCTCCTTCCACCTGCTGGGCTACGGCCTGGGCGCGGTGGAAGTCAGTGACTTCAGCGTGATCACCGAACTGCCGGGGCAAGAAGAAAGCAGCGAAGACCCCCAGGACGACAGCGCGCAGTCCTCCTGAATGTCCTCCCCGGGAAGCAGGATGGCGGCGCCACCGTCCAGCTTCCGCGCCCTTGTCTAAACTCCTCGTCAGGCACAAGGTATGGCCTCGCTGCGGTCCGCAGCGCCACCGCCAGAGCATGAGGACGCACATGACCGACACCCTGGACACCCCTCTGGAGCAGTTGCAGCGACTGATGGCCGAGCGCCCCTTCATGGTGCTCACCGGCGCCGGCATCAGCACCCCTTCGGGGATTCCCGACTACCGCGACAATGACGGTGTGCGTCGCGGCAGCCAGCCGATGATGTACCAGGAGTTCCTGGCCGAGCCCAAGGCCCGGCGCCGCTACTGGGCGCGAGCCATGCTCGGCTGGCCGCGGATCCGCCAGGCCCGGCCGAACGCGGCCCACGAAGCCCTGGCGCATTTGCAGGCACGACAGAAGATCGCCGGGGTGATCACCCAGAACGTCGATACCCTGCACGACCAGGCCGGCAGCCGCGACGTGATCGAACTGCACGGCAACCTGCACCGGGTGGTCTGCCTCGATTGCACGCAACGCAGCGATCGGCAGGCGATCCAGCAGTTGCTGGAACTGCACAACCCCTACCTGGCTGGCATCGATGCGGTGCAGGCCCCCGACGGCGATACCCTGCTCGACCCGGTGTTCGAAGAACGTTTCCAGGTGCCCCGCTGCCCCCATTGCGATGGCGAACGGCTGAAACCGGATGTGGTGTTCTTCGGCGAAAACGTGGCCCAGGCCACCGCGGCCAAGGCCATGCACAGCGTCGAGCAGGCTGCTGGCCTGCTGGTGGTGGGCTCGTCCCTGATGGCCTATTCGGCCTTTCGCCTGTGCAAGGTCATGGCCGGCCAGGGCAAGCCGCTGATCGCCATCAACTTCGGCAAGACCCGCGCCGACGAGCTGCTGGACCTGAAGATCGCCGCCTCCTGCGAGCAGCTGTTGCCGCTGCTCGCCGAACGCTTGACCTCCTAGGAAAGCACCGCCAGGCGCTCGGCGAGATTGGCCCCGCGCAGAATGTCGAACAGCGCCTGGGCCGCGCTCGACAGCTCATGCCCGGGCTTGGTCAGCACGCCGATGGCGCGTTCCACCACCGGGTCGCGCAGGGTGATGCAGCGCGCACCCAGCTCGCGCATCTGCCCGGCGCACAGGGCCGGCACCGCGCTGACGCCAAGGCCGCTGGCGACCATGCGCCCCACCGTCGCCAACTGATGGCTTTCGAATTCCACCGGCAACTTCATCTGCCGCGCCAGCAAATGTTCTTCGAGCATCACCCGTACCGTGGACGGCCGTTGCAGGGTGATAAAGGGCTGTTCCAGCAGCGACTGCCAGTCGATGTCCTTCAGGTCGGCCAGGGGGGAGTCGCTGGGCACCACGGCGACGAAACGATCGATGTACAGCGGGGTGAATTGCAGCGACGCGCTTTGCTGCGGCTCGAAGGCCACCCCCAGTTCCACCTGGCGGTCGCGAACCATTTCCAGCACCTGCTCGTTGATCACGTCGTTGACCGTGACATTGACCTGCGGATAACGCGCGCGAAAGGTCTTGAGGATCGGCGGCAGCAGGTTACCGGCAAAGGACGGCATGGCCGCCAGGGTCACTCGCCCGCGCTGCAGGGTGAAGCGCTGGCGCAGTTCGTCCTCGGCGTTGTCCCAGTCGGCGATCAGGCGCCGCGCCAGGGGCACCAGGGCCTCGCCTTCCGGGGTCAGGGCGACGTTGCGCGTGTTGCGGCTGAACAGCCGCCCGCCCAGGCCGTCCTCCAGGGCCTTGATGGTCAGGCTCAGGGCCGACTGCGACAGGTGCAGGCGCTCGCAGGCCACAGCGAAACTCAGGCTCTGGGCCACGGCCAGGAAGGCGCGGATCTGTTTGACGGTCATGCTCTGCCCTCGGGATCGACTGTTGAGTTTTATCTATCAATCAACCTTAAAAATCAACTTAACAAATCAATCCCGTGACGCAACACTGCCGCTCACTCTATTCATACGGCCGGCCAGCCGGCTGGCAATGCAAATACCAATAACAAGAGGATGTGCAGATGGCAGGTTTCGACAAGCGCGTGGCGTCCTACGAGGAAGCCCTCGAAGGTCTCAAGGACGGCATGACCGTGATCTCCGGCGGCTTCGGCCTGTGCGGCATTCCGGAAAACCTGATCGCCGAGATCAAGCGTCGCGGCACCCGCGACCTGACCGTGGTCTCCAACAACTGCGGCGTCGACGGCTTCGGCCTCGGCGTGCTGCTGGAAGACCGGCAGATCAGCAAGGTGGTGGCCTCCTACGTCGGTGAAAACGCCCTGTTCGAGAAGCAGCTGCTGAGCGGCGAAATCGAAGTGGTGCTGACCCCCCAAGGCACCCTGGCCGAAAAAATGCGCGCCGGCGGCGCCGGCATCCCGGCCTTCTTCACCGCCACCGGCGTCGGCACCCCGGTCGCCGACGGCAAGGAAACCCGTGAATTCAACGGCCGCGCCTACCTGATGGAAGAGTCCATCACCGGCGACTTCGCCATCGTCAAAGGCTGGAAAGCCGACCACTTCGGCAACGTGGTCTACCGTCACACCGCCCAGAACTTCAACCCGCTGGCCGCCACCGCCGGCAAGATCACCGTGGTCGAGGTCGAAGAGATCGTCGAGCCGGGCGAACTGGACCCGACGCAGATCCACACCCCCGGCATCTACGTCGACCGGATCATTTGCGGCACGTTCGAAAAACGCATCGAACAGCGCACCGTGCGCAAGTAATCGCCCGCCCAACGACTGACGGAGAATAAAAAAATGGCTCTTACCCGCGAACAAATGGCTCAACGCGTCGCCCGTGAACTGCAGGACGGCTTCTACGTGAACCTCGGCATCGGCATCCCGACCCTGGTCGCCAACTACATCCCCGACGGCATGGAAGTGATGCTGCAATCGGAAAACGGCCTGCTCGGCATGGGCGCCTTCCCCACCGACGACGAAGTCGATGCGGACATGATCAACGCCGGCAAGCAGACCGTCACCGCGCGCATCGGCGCGTCGATTTTCTCTTCCGCCGAATCCTTCGCGATGATCCGTGGCGGCCATATCGACCTCACCGTGCTCGGCGCCTTCGAGGTCGACGTGCAAGGCAACATCGCCTCGTGGATGATCCCCGGCAAGCTGGTCAAGGGCATGGGCGGCGCCATGGACCTGGTGGCCGGCGCGGAAAACATCATCGTCACCATGACCCACGCCTCGAAGGACGGCGAGTCGAAACTGCTGTCGCGCTGCAGCCTGCCGCTGACCGGCGCCAACTGCATCAAGCGCGTGCTGACCGACCTGGCTTACCTGGAGATCGAGAACGGCGCGTTCATCCTCAAGGAGCGCGCCCCGGGCGTGAGCGTCGAGGAAATCGTCAGCAAGACCGCCGGCAAGCTGATCGTGCCGGCCCACGTGCCTGAAATGCAGTTCGCCTGAGGAGCAACCAGACCATGCAAGACGTCGTAATCGTTGCCGCCACCCGCACCGCGGTCGGCAGTTTCCAGGGTTCGCTGGCCAATATCCCCGCGGTCGATCTCGGCGCCGCGGTGATCCGCCAGCTGCTGGCCCAGACCGGCCTGGACGGCGCCCAGGTCGATGAAGTGATCATGGGCCAGGTGCTCACCGCCGGCGCCGGGCAGAACCCCGCGCGCCAGGCCGCGATCAGGGCCGGCCTGCCCCACGCCGTGCCGGCGCTGACCCTGAACAAGGTCTGCGGCTCCGGCCTCAAGGCCCTGCACCTGGGCGCCCAGGCGATCCGCTGCGGCGATGCCGAGGTGATCATCGCCGGCGGCCAGGAGAACATGAGCCTGGCCAACTACGTGCTGCCCGGTGCACGCACCGGCCTGCGCATGGGCCATAGCCAGATCGTCGACACCATGATCAGCGACGGCCTGTGGGACGCCTTCAACGACTATCACATGGGCATCACTGCCGAGAACCTGGTGGAAAAATACGGCATCAGCCGCGAAGCCCAGGACGCCTTTGCCGCCGCCTCGCAGCAGAAGGCCGTGGCCGCCATCGAAGGCGGGCGTTTCGTCGATGAGATCACCCCGATCCTGATTCCCCAGCGCAAGGGCGACCCCGTGGCCTTCGCCACCGACGAGCAGCCACGCGCCGGCACCACCGCCGAGTCCCTGGGCAAGCTCAAGCCGGCCTTCAAGAAAGACGGCACGGTCACCGCCGGCAACGCCTCGTCGCTGAACGACGGCGCCGCCGCGGTGATCCTGATGAGCGCCGCCAAGGCCAAGGCCCTGGGCCTGCCGGTACTGGCGAAGATCGCCGCCTACGCCAACGCCGGCGTCGACCCGGCGATCATGGGCATCGGCCCGGTATCGGCCACCCGCCGCTGCCTGGACAAGGCCGGCTGGTCCCTGGAACAACTGGACCTGATCGAAGCCAACGAAGCCTTCGCCGCCCAGTCGCTGTCGGTGGGCAAGGAACTGGGTTGGGACGCGAGCAAGGTCAACGTCAACGGCGGCGCCATCGCCCTCGGCCACCCGATCGGCGCCTCGGGCTGCCGGGTGCTGGTGACCCTGCTGCACGAGATGCTCAAGCGCGACGCCAAAAAAGGCCTGGCGACTTTGTGCATCGGCGGCGGCCAGGGCGTGGCGCTGGCCATCGAACGCTAACTTACCGCGCACCACGGCCGGCCCTCGGACCCACGACATCCGGCGGCTGGCCGGCAACACACCCGGCGCACCTCATGGTGCGCCGGGTTCATTCTGCGGCCCGGCAGACGCTGAACAGAGGCCGCTGGCAGCCGCCCATCCGTCAGCTACATTCAACTCATACGGCTGGCGAGCCCCATTTTCCACGCCTTCCTGCCCACTGACTCACGGCTGAAACAGTCCAGGCCGGTGCGCGGTGCGTTATCTGTCGAAGCCGGATCACAGCGCTCAAGCCTGCACGGGCAGCGCCCGGTTGCCACCCAACCCTTCGCCTGCTTCATCGACCCGATAACGAGGAGCGGAACATGCACCTGACCAGATGGCTGCTCTACACCGGCTTTTGCATAGTGCTGGCGGGGCTGGCCAGCCTCCCGGCCACGGCCGGCCCCTCCTTCGATGCGGACAGGAAAGGACTCGAGAAGCTCTCGGCCAACGCCGGCGCCGAGCTGCATCGAGGCTTGCAGAAATTCCACGAAATGCTGATGTACCTCGAACTGCGGGACACCCTGCACGCCACCGAGGCCAAGGCAGCGGCCCTGGAACATTTCAACGAGTCGGTTGCCCTGTACAAGAAAGTCACTGCGAGCGCTCCCGAGCAGAAGATCGTCTACCAGCCCCGGGATGACAGTGAAAAAGAAGCCATCGCCGCCTTCCAGAACCGCTTGAAAGAGCTGGATATCGCGGTGCCCGGCACCGAGAAACAGTTGGCCAATCTGGCCGTCACTGTGGTGACCAGGCATATCCATGCGCTGGAAAGGTCCAGCTTCAAGGCGACCAAGGCCGACTACCCATCCTTGCGCAAGGCCCTGCGCTCGCAGGCCCTGTTGCTCGACCTGGGCATCCTCAGCTCCATTGTCTGGAGCCTGTCGGCCGATCAGCCCGGCGGGAGTAGCTAAGCCATTTATCAAGGATCGAGTCATGAAAAAAAGGATTGTTTTTGTTCTTTCCGGCATCTTTCTCGGGAGTGTCTGCATACTACTGGCCCTCTATTTGCCCGTCGGCATAAAAGACTTACGCCCCGAAATAGGTAAATCGGCCCTGCATCTGTTGGTGGTATCCGTGATCGGCACGATTGTCTCGCTGCTGGTCTTTGAGTATCAGCAAGAACGACAAGCCAGCGAAAAAAAGCGCGACCAACAGCAAAAGCATTTCGAATATCGAGAGTCGCTTTTGATCTCCGTGCTTTCCCGAGCCGCGAACGCCTACAGTAGGGCAAAAAAAGCCCGGCGAATGACTAGGGCGCATATGACGCTCACAGGGACGACACGCCAGCTTTCGCTGGCCCAATATGACGTTTTTTTTGACTTGGTCAACGAGGCTCAACTGGAGCTGGAGAATCTCAAACGGGATATCAGAACTATCTCCAAGACCATTACCACCCCCGAAAAACTGATTGAAAAACTGCACACGATGGATAGCTATCTGGGGGAGCTGATAACGGAATATGAAGACTCTCGACAGAAATTCATCGGAACTCTTCTCACCCTCCCTATCAGTGACTTTCCATTACTGGATAACTGCGTCAGGCCAGCGAACAGCAGCAATTTCATGTCCGGAATGATCAAGCCTTATAGCGAGATCCAGGCTGCCATTCGCAAAGACCTGTTTCATCCCAACCTGCCCTAAGCGGGCCAACCGCAAGCGCCGTCACTGCAACTTCGGCTTGCCCATCAGCAACAGCAGCGACAAGCCGGCAAACCCCGCCCCGGCGTAGAACGTCAGCGCCGCGCCATGGACCTGCCACAGCCAGCCGGCGATCACGCTGGCCAGTAACAGGGCGATCCCGCTCAGCAGGTTGAACACGCCAAAGGCCGTGCCCTTGAGGTCGGCGGGCGTGGTGTCGGCCACCAGGGTGGCGAGGATGCCCTGGCTGAAGCCCATGTGCAGGCCCCACAGGGCGACGCCGAGCAGCACCATCGGCACCGAGTCGGCATAGGCCAGCACCAGGTCGGCGAGGATCAGCAACAGCAGGCCGACGCTGAGCAAGGCGCTGCGGTTGGTGTGATCCGACCATTTGCCGACCGGATAGGCCGAGACCATGTAGAACCCGGCCATGACCACCATCACCAGCGGCACCCAGGCGGCGGAGAAGCCCAGTTGCTGGGCCCGCAGCACCAGGAACGCCTCGCTGAAACGGGCCAGGGTGAAGGCCGCGCCGATGGCCACCACCCACCAGTAATGCCGGGAAAACCGCCGCAGCGAGGCCAGGCGCAATGGCGACTGGAAGTGCCGGGTGCCGGGGGCGTGCTCGGGTTCGCGGATGGCGAAGACCAGCAGGGCCACGGCCAGCGCCGCGGGGATCACCGCCAGCCACAGGACATGGGCGATATCGTTGGCCAGCCACAGCATCAGGCCGATGGCCAGGATCGGCCCGAGGAACGCCCCCACGGTGTCCAGCGACTGGCGCAGGCCAAAACAGGCGCCACGAATTTCCGCCGGGGCCACATCCGCCACCAGGGCATCCCGTGGCGCGCCGCGAATGCCCTTGCCGATGCGGTCCAGCAGGCGCGCGCTGAACACCAGCTCCGCCGAAGCCGCCAGGGGGAACAGCGGCTTGGTCAGCGCCGCCAGGCCGTAACCGAGCAACAGCAGTTCCTTGCGCCGACCGATAAAATCGCTGAGGGCCCCGGAAAAGACTTTCACAATCAGCGCCGTGGCTTCCGCCACCCCCTCGATGATGCCGACCACCAGCATGCTGATCCCCAGGGTACCGACCATGTACAGCGGCAACAGGCTGTGCACCAGCTCGGACGACACGTCCATGAACAGGCTGACGAACCCCAGCGCCCAGACGGTGCGCGGAATACCGCGGCTCAGGTGCTTCCCGGATTCGCTCGTTGCAGGTCCCGCCATGACAGACATCCCCCAGGGTTTACAAAGGATCCGGTTGCTCCAAGCCTAGGCCGACAACGGCGGCAATGCCTGTCATGGCCCCCGTTGCAATCGACGCTCGAGGGCCGCGGCCAGGGCCGACGCCTCCTGTTTCAAGGAGGCGCAGAAGGCCTCGACGAAAATCGACGACGGCCGGTAATCCGGGCGAATCAGCATCACCCGGTACGGCACCGACAACTGCAGTGGCCGGATCGCCAGGCCCCTGCCTGCCTCCTCCATGGCGCTCAGCGGGTTGATGATCGCCACCCCCAGTTGCTGGCGCACCATGGCACAGACCGAGGCGGCGTTGGTGGTCTCGATCACCACCCGGCGGTCGATGCCGGCCTGGCGAAAGTGCTCGTCGAGGGTCTGACGATAGATGTCCAGGCCCGACAGGTTGATGAAATCCACCCCGCGAAAGTCTTCGCTGTGCAGCAGCGGCTTGGCCAGCAACGGATGCCCTTCCGGCAGGATGCACACCATGTCGGCGCAGAACAGCAGTTCGCCCTGGGTGCCCCGTGGCAGGTGCTCGCTTTCGGTCAGGCCCAGGTCGTGGCGCTGGGCGCTGAGGGACTCTTCGAGCAAGGGCGATTCCTGGGCGGTGATGCTCAGGCCGATGCCGGCGTGGCGCTGCTGGAAGTGCTTGCACACCCGTGGCAGCAGGGTCTGGGAGAACAGCGGCAGGCAGGTCAGGCTCAGCTGGCCGTGCTCGAAGCGGCGGATCGACTGCGCCACGCTGTTGATCCGCTCCAGGCCGACATAGGCCCGTTCCACCTCCTCCAGCAACAGCATGGCCTGGGCGGTCGGCAGCAGGCGGCCGCCTTCACGATCGAACAGGCTCAGCCCGGACAGGCTCTCCAGCCGCGCCAGCTCGCGGCTGACCGTGGGTTGCGAGGTGAACAGCAGGCGCGCCGCGCCGGTGACGCTGCCGGCCTGCATGATGGCGCGGAACACCTCGATATGGCGCAGGGAAATGTCCACCGCTTGCTCCTTGGTTTGAGACGTTGATTCATTCACCTCATATCAAAACTGAATCGAGATACAAAGAATAGATATTTTATTGAATACACCACCCTCGGCATCATGCAGGCCTCTTTCCTCGCCACAGACGATTGCCATGGCCATTCCCTTTTCTCCCGAGCAACTGACCGCCGCCGCCCGCCAGTACGGCACCCCGTTGTGGTGCTACGACGCGCGGACCATCAAGGTGCGCATCCAGCAACTGAAGGCCTTCGACGTGGTGCGTTACGCGCAGAAAGCCTGCTCCAACCTGCAGGTGCTGCGCCTGATCCGCGAGGCCGGGGTGCGGGTGGATGCGGTGTCCCTGGGGGAAATCGAGCGGGCGCTGCTGGCCGGGTTCAGCCCGGAGGGCGACCCGGCCGGCATCGTCTTCACCTGCGACCTGTTCGACACCGCCACCCTGCAACGGGTGGTGGAGCTGAACATCGAGGTCAATGCCGGTTCCATCGACATGCTGCGCCAGCTCGGCGAGAAATCCCCGGGCCACCGCGTGTGGCTGCGGATCAACCCGGGCTTCGGTCACGGCCATAGCCGCAAGACCAACACCGGCGGCGAAAACAGCAAGCACGGCATCTGGCACGAACAGGTCGACCAAGCCCTGGCGGTGATCCGCCAGTACGGCCTGAAACTGGTGGGCCTGCACATGCACATCGGCTCCGGCGTGGACTACGGGCACCTGGAGCAGGTCGGCGCGGCCATGGTGGCGGCGGTCAAGTCCCTGGACCACGACATCGAGGCCTTCTCCATCGGCGGCGGCCTGTCCACCCCCTACCGCGCCGGCGACGAGCCGGTGGACGTGCGCCGCTATGCCAACGCCTGGCGCCAGGCCCGCGAAGAAATCGAAGCCTGGCTCGGCCACGGCGTGCGCATGGAAATCGAACCCGGGCGTTTCCTGGTGGCCGAGGCCGGCTGCCTGGTCAGCGAAGTGCGGGTGGTGAAAGACGCCGGCAATCATCACTTCGTGCTGGCCGACACCGGCTTCAACGACCTGATGCGCCCGGCCATGTACGGCGCCTATCACGCCATGAGCCTGATCGACGCCAACGGCCAGTCGGTCCAGCGCGAACCGCGTCCCACCGTGGTCGGCGGCCCGCTGTGCGAGTCCGGCGATATCTTTACCCAGGACGACGAAAGCCTGACCCCGCAGCTGCTGCCCCAGGCCCGGGTCGGCGACCTGCTGGTGATCCACGACACCGGCGCCTACGGCGCCAGCATGTCCTCCAACTACAACAGCCGGCCACTGCTGCCGGAGGTGCTGTTCGAGGATGGCCAGGTGAAACTGATCCGCCGCCGCCAGCCGCTGGCGGATCTGCTGGAACTGGAAATGGGGTTGTAAGTCCGCTTTTTTTGCGGCGACATCACTGACGCTATCGCGGGCAAGCTCCGCTCCTACAGAAGCTCACGGTCTTCTGTAGGAGCAGAGCTTGCCCGCGATGCTTTTCAGCTGTCCTGAGGCGTCATGTACAGGCTGAAATTCTCGATATAGTCGGTAAGGTTCTCTTCCAGCATCAGGCGGAACTCCTCGACGAAGTAATCCACCGCCTGCTGCTTGGCCGCCGCCAGTTCTTCGGCGTTGCGGCAACCGCAGGCGCTGACCCAGGCGGCAAACCGCGAGTTGGCGTACATCAGCGAGGCACTGGCCTTGTCGCGGCTGCTGTCGCTGATATGGGTGTTCGCCAGTTCGATGATGGCATCGGCGCGGTTGTAGAAGTCCTGATCCGGTTCGTTGGCCAAGGGGCATTCCTCTTAAGTAGTAGGCGGTGAGTAGTAGGCATAAAGAAAGCCGGCGAGTATAAGAGCCTCGCGCTCAACCATCGACGGCTTTTGCTGCCCCGCGCCCTGCCGTATTCAGTCCGGCCAATGCCGCGCCAGCACCTGCGCCACCTGCGGATGGCGGTCGATGCGCTCCAGCAGATCGCAACACTCGGGGCGTTCGCGCCGCAGATGCTCGCGCGTGCCGCACCAGCGCGACACCACCGCCGCCTGGAAATCCAGGGCCGCCAGGGGCGAACCGCTGGCGTACAACTGTGTGGCGAACTGATCGGCGAACACCTCCCAGTTGCGGTGCAGGCGCTCATGGGCCGCGTCGCGTACCCGCGCCCTCAGCGCTTCATCGGCGTCACGCAGCCAGCGTTCCGGGTAATCGATCACGCTGATCGCCGAGTAGCAATTGGCGGCGATAAACACCAGGCCGCGAATCGCCTGCGCCCGGGCGCTCTCATCCTCGGGCAGCAGCGCCGAGCGCGGATAACGCAAGCCCAGCTCGATCAGGATCGCCGCGCTCTCGGTGAGGACACTGCCGTCCGGCAGTTGCAGGGTCGGGACCTGTTTCAGCGGGTTGAGCCGCGCCAGCTCGTCGGCCCCGGGCGACGGCGCCCAGGACGAGGCTTCGACGATGCGGTACGGCACCTGGCAACACTCCAGGGCGATCTCGACGATGGCCGAGCCGGAGCCTTGTGTCCCATAAAGTTGATACATGACCATCCCCTCGCTTGACTGGGCCTTACATCTGACGGGTTGCTTGCGTGGCTTGTTCCTTCCAGTGCCGGAAGTCCGCGAGGCGATAGTTCGGATGCTGATTGATAGCCTCGGCCGGCACGCGCAACACGCTCCCACGATAGCTCAGAAGATAGGTGTAATTGCCATACAGGATCTTGCGGTCAGGGTCCGGATGCACCTTGAGGAAGGCCTGGTGGTCGGGATAACCGCTAGGGTCCGGGAACAGTGCCAACTTATCGAACATCACCACATCCTCGGCAATGTTCTCTTGAGCCATATCGAACAGATAACGGGGCCGCTCGATATTCATCGACGGTAACCGTGGGCCGCTAGCGACCAGCCCATCCAGTTTGTTATCCAGATGCCCGAATATCGCACGATAAACACTTACCAGCAGCGCCCGCCGATAAAGGCTCAGCGGCTCGGGAGCCCGCATGCGTCGCACCAGGAAACAGATCAGTCGATTGAGCAGCCCGAAGCGTTCGATCTCCAGCCTCATGCCGCCTTTTACTTCTAAAAACTTGCCGCACACAGAAAACCGGGTCTTGTGATGGACAAGCTTGTTACGGACGGTGATCGCGTAATCGAAGACCATGATCTCGATATGCCTGAGCAACGGATCGGGCTGCTGGTTCTTGCGGCGGAAAACCTTGAGCTTTTCCTCGAACCGCATATTGGTCGTCCTATGGTTCTGGTCGACCATCAGGTCCAGGTAGTCGAAGACCACGGGGAACATCGAAAGATGCTCATGGCTGTCCAAGGACTTGCGGACTAACAACGGATGGTGGCTGCGTGCATCGGTATAGCTATGCGACACCCCGTCCTTGATCGCGGTTTTCTGCCGGTAAACCACCAGATCATTGGCAATATCGAACCCCTGCAACAGCTGTTCGGTAAGGCGCAGTTTCTTCTGCAAAAAGACTTCAGTGAAATTCATCCAATATTCTCGTGTTCAGTAGGTCCGGCAACGCAGACATTCAGCTCAATGACGCTGGGGGGAGAACCTCGACGCGCAGCACTCCGTGAGCACTCGTCGAACAGTCGATACGCACCGGCAAAAATGCCTCGATCACCCGGATATTGCTCTGCAGGTGCTCGCTCATGCGTGGAGTGGTCAAGCTCCCGCCGCCGGCCAGGGCCATGGGCAGCAGCAGTTGATCGGCCAGGTGCTCGGCCACCGCCGCGCCGGAGTCCAGCCAGTCGCGGGCCTGGTCGATGGCCCGATCGGCCACGCTTTCGGCCCGCAGGCTGCTCTGGCCAAACCCGCTGAACAGCTCGGTCAGGTGCTCGAAGGCGAACTCCAGCAACAGCACGTTGCCCGGGCCGTATTGCTCCTCCAGCCGCACCGGGCTCAGGTGTTCCCGAGGCAGGTCCAGGCGAGTGCCGACCCGGCGCAATTCGCGTTCCGCCACATGTTCCGGCAGGCCGGCACTCAGGGCCCAGGCCCGACGCCCGAGCAGTTCGCCACGCTGTTCCAGGTGCAGGGGGTGCAGGGTCGAAGGCTGGATAAAAGCCTCCAGCTCGCCACCGCCAGCGGGAACGAAGCCATGACGCAGCAGCTGCAACTCCACCTGCCCGCCCATGCGCCGCAGTTGCGGCAGCCAGGCCTGCTGGAGGAAGTCCACCGGCGGCGCCAGCGGGTTGTGGGTGCCGCCGCTGATGCTCACGCGGCTGGGCTCCGGGGCTTGCAACAGGGCCGGCAGCAGGGTCTGCAACACCAGGGTGCAGCTGCCGGCGGTGCCGATGGCGAAGCGGTAGTCGCCGCCGCGAATCGGCCCCGGCTCGAAGGTCAGCTCCCGGGAGCCCAGCTCGGCGCCCGAGACCCTGGCCGCGCAGACCTGCGCCGCCGCCAGCACCGCGGTCAGGTGCTGGCGCAGCAGCCCCGGGCGAGCGCGCCGGGCCCGTATGTTGTGGATACGCAGGGTCTTGCCGGTGAGCATCGACAGGCTCAGGGCACTGCGCAGGACCTGGCCGCCGCCAATGGCGCCGTCCAGTTCGATGACATCCTGTTTCATTACATTCCTCAGGCGTAGCGCCGGACGCTGTCTCGCAAGTAGGCATCCAGCAAAGCATTGTCTTGATGGGTGCGCGCCAGCTTGGGCACCGGGCGCTCCAGTTCGGCGGCGATAAAGGCGTGCAGCGCCGGGCGCCTCGGACCGTAAGCGGCCTCGTCGGCGCTGCGTTTCAAGGCCAGCAACTCATCCACCTCGTCCAGCAGTGGCCGATGGTCGACGGTGCTCAGCAGGTCGGCGAAGGTCATCGGCGGGCGGCCGCGCCCCTGATCGATCCAGCGCACCGCCAGCAACGGCCGGAGCACGTAGAAGTACTTCTTGAACCGCACGCTGTCGCCTTGCAGGTAACCGCGAAAGTTCTTCCTGGCCATCGACAGGTAATGATTACGGGCCGCCGGCGGGCTGTAGAACGCCTCCGCCAGCTCGCGCAGGCGCGCGGTTGCCGCCGGCTCGCTGCGATACACCAGGGGCGAATCCAGCCACTCCAGCAGGGTCGGGTTGGACTTGCGCAGCAACCCGAGGGTCTTGCGCAGTTCCCAGCCGCTGATGTCCAGTTCGTCGTCCAGCGGCCGCTCGATCACGTCCCGCCCGGTGTCCACCTGGATGAACCACTCGGGCTTTTCCACATAGACGAAACGCACATCGTAATCACTGTCGGTGGAGGCAAAGCCCCAGGCCCGACTGCCCGATTCGCAGGCATACAGCACCCGCACATTGCGCTCGCGCTCGATCCGCGCCAGCTCATCCAGTACCCGTGCGCGCATGGCGCTGCTCAGCGGGTGACGTTCATGAAGTTCCATGGTTCCTTGTCCTGTTCAATCGACGATCGCCAGCCACTTCTCACGCTGGCCTGATCGTCTTGCTTCGTTCACAGCAGGCGCTTGAGCGATCCCCGAGGCACTTCACCGGCCTCCTCCATCGCCTGCAACCGCTGCGCCAGTGCTTCTCGCAGTGGCTTGGGGGTTACCGGGTCGAACATCGCGTAGCGGGCATCGCACCAACAGGCCAGGGCCTCGCGCCAATAAGCCGCCTGGCTGCCCGCCTGGTCCAGGCGATGCAGCAGGTATTGCAACTGGCGCCAGCCCGGCTTGAGCCCCAGCAAGGCCCAGCGACGCGCCTTCGGCAGCGCATGCCAATGCTGGTCCAGACGCTGTTCCAGGGCCTCCTCGAACGCCGCCCAGGGCTGCTCGCGCAGCAGGCCGAGGGCGCAGTCGAAGACCTTGTCCGACGGATCGTCCAGGGCCGCCAGCTGCTGGGCCAGGCCACGCTCGCCGAGGGTTTGCAGGGCCAGCAGGCGCACCGTCAGCGCCTTGGAGGCCAGGGCCTGGTGCAGCATGGCGTCGGCCCGTGGCTCCCGCAGCTCCTTGGCCAGCCCCAGCAGGCCCAGCCACTGGCGCTTGTTCAGCGGTGCCGGCTCGAGCAACCGGGCCAGCAATACCTCCCGCGGCTCGAGCCGATAACGCGGCGCCGCCCAGTGAGCCAGGCAACGCAGGGCCGCCGAAGGGTCCAGCAAGGCCTGGCGCAGATGCGTGCCCGGGTCGGCCAGCAACGGCAGCAACAGCCGCAACGCCTTGACCCGGACACTGGCGCCGCGGCTGCGCATCACCTGTTCCAGCAACGGCACCGCCTGTTCTGCCGGCAACCCGGCGCAGGCATCCACCGCCCTCTGCCGCACGCTGACCTCGCTGTGGCCCAGGGCGATCGCCAGCAGCGCTGCGCGATCCTCCACGCCCTCCAGCAACAGCTCGAAGACAAAGCGCGCGGCCTTGCCCCGGCAGCGGCCAAAGGCGCTTTCCACCTCGGGCCGTACCTGGGCCATCAGCAACACCGCACGCGCCCGTTCCAGGGTGGCGCCATGGTCCGCCCGCTGTTTGTCGGCCAGGACCAGTAGCGGCACCAGGGCCTGTAACAGCAAGCCGGCGCGCTCCGGCACCAGGTAAAACTCGACCGCCGCAGCCGCTTCCTGGCGAACCTGGGGCACCCAATCGTTGAGGCGCTCCAGCAAGGCGGCCAGGGCCTCTGCCGAAGGTTGTGCGGCCAGGCCGCGCACCGCGGCCTGACGCACGAACCCGTTGCCGAATCGGCTCAGTTCCAGCCAGGCGCTGTGCGCGTCTTGTGCCTCCAGCACTTCCCGCACCCGGCGGGCTTCATAGTCGCTCAACTGGTCATGCCAGCTGAGCGAGACCTGTACCACTGCTTCCCTGTCGTGCATTTTTCTACCCCTTGACGCACACCACCTGACGCAGCGTGTGCAGCACTTCCACCAGCTCGCGCTGGGCGTGCATGACTTGGTCGATGTCCTTGTAGGCCATCGGGATTTCATCGATCACCGCGCTGTCCTTACGGCACTCCACATGGGCGGTGGCGCGGATCTGGTCGGCCAGGGTGAAGGTGTTCTTGGCCTTGGTGCGGCTCATGGTGCGCCCGGCCCCGTGGCTGCAGGAGCAGAACGCCTCCTCGTTGCCCAGCCCGCGAACGATGAAGCTCTTGGCGCCCATCGATCCGGGGATGATCCCCAGCTCGCCCTTCTTCGCCGACACCGCGCCCTTGCGGGTCACCAACACCTCTTCACCGAAGTGGCGCTCCTTCTGCACGTAGTTGTGGTGGCAGTTCACCGCCTCCAGCGCCACGTCGAAGGGCTTGTCGATCACCTTGCGGGTGGCCTGGATCACCAACTGCATCATCAGTTCACGGTTGTGCCGGGCGAAATCCTGGGCCCAGGCCACGGCCTCGACGTAATCGTCGAAGTGCTGGCTGCCTTCCTCGAAGTAGGCCAGGTCGCGGTCCGGCAGGTTGGCGATGTGCTGGCGCATGTCCGCCTGGGCCAGGTGGATGAACAGGTTGCCGATGGCGTTGCCCACGCCACGGGAACCGCTGTGGAGCATGAACCAGACCCGGTTGGCTTCATCCAGGCAGACCTCGATGAAGTGGTTGCCGCCGCCGAGGGTTCCCAAGTGCTGGCGGTTGTTGCTGTTGGCCAGCGCCGGGTACTTGTCGGTGATCGCCTTGAAGCGTGGGTGCAAGGCCGCCCAGGTGTGGTCGGCCTGGCGCGGCACGTCGCCCCAGGCGCCCTTGTCGCGACCGCTGCGCGGCGAGGTACGACCGTGGGGCACCGCCTGTTCGATGGCGCTGCGCAAACCGTGCAGGTTATCCGGCAGGTCGGCGGCGGTCAGCGAGGTGCGGGCGGCGATCATGCCGCAGCCGATATCCACCCCGACCGCCGCCGGGATGATCGCGCCCACGGTGGGGATCACGCTGCCGATGGTCGAGCCCTTGCCCAGGTGCACATCCGGCATCACCGCCAGGTGCTTGAAGATGAACGGCATCTTCGCGGTGTTCATCAACTGCTGGCGGGCTTCGTTTTCCACGGGCACGCCCTCGGTCCACATCTTGATCGGCTTGCCGTTGGCGACTTCCAGCAGTTGGTAGGTCTTGTGTTCCATGTTCTCGGCTCTTTTTTCTGTGGTCGACATTTCGACCCTGTTCGGTGGCCGGGTGGTCCGGCATAAAACGGCGACCAGTGAAGGTGAAACATGCAGCGCGCTCTGCCACTGAGCTAGCCCCTTGCGGTTGGCGGGAATCGAACCCGCGACCACGCTGTCCTGTAGTTCCACCGGCATTCGCCGGGTCAATCGGTGCAGGCCAGGCCTGCGGGCAGCGACAAGAGAACAGGCACCTTTGCTCTACCGACTGAGCTACAGCCTTGCGGCTGGCGGGGCTCGAACCCGCGACACGATGTAGTACCTGTGGCATTCGCTGCCATCCCGCTCGGGCGGGAGAAAAACCTGCGACGACAAGGGTCGATGAAACCGTGCACTCGTGTTCTGACCGTTGAACTACGGCGCCTTTTCGGGCACCGGCGGGACTCGAACCCGCATCACGAATCTGGGATGTAGTTCCATCAGCATTCGTCGCTGAAACTGCAAAAAAAGGTGGCACGACAAAAGGAGTGACTGATCGCCGGAATCGAACCGGCATAACCAGGATGTACAGCCACCGGCATTCGTGCCTTCACAGGCCCTGACTAAATCTGCTGGGACGTCTTTGGATGTAGTCACAGCGGCATTCGGGGCCAATGAACAAAAAATCTTCGGCGTGCGCCGGGTGAGCGGCGCACGGTTTATCTCATGTCTTGCCGATCAAGGCGCCATCGCCTCGATCGCCTCGACCCAGTGCTGCGCACCGTAGTTGCCCGCGGTGAACTGCTGGATCACATCGAACACCGCGTCACTGAAGCCGCCGACGTTGAGGATGTCCTCGCGGTCCGGCGCCTGGGTGGTGGCCCCGGGTTGCATATCGATGCACACCAGCCGCGCCTGTGGGTTGATGGCCTTGATCCGCTCCCACTGGCGCAGGGTTTCGGTCGCCCCATGGCGCCGCGCATCAATCCACGACTCGTTGTCCGAGACCAGGATCAGGGTGTCCACCTTGCACTTGGCGTTGGCCAGTTGTGCCAGGGGCGCCGAGCAGTTGGTCCCGCCACCGCCGATGGCCGCCAGTTTCTGCGCATTGCTCATCACGCTGTCCCGCGGGTTGAGGCGGATATCCACCACCCCGACCTCGAACGGCATGACCCGCGCCGCCGGCTGCTTGCGCAACACCGCTGCCGCCACCAGCGCCGCCACATCGATGCAACGCACCGCCGTGGTGGCGCCCTGGCGATAACCAGTGACCGGGCTGTGCATCGACCCCGAGACATCCGGGCACACCACCACCGCGCCTTGCAGCGCCGGCACGTTGGCCAGCGACAGCTCCAGGGCATCCTGCAACGCCTCGCGCACCGGCTGCGGCACCTCGTCCCCGGCCATGCGGTAGGCCGCCAGCAACTGGTACGGGTAGACCCGGGCCTTGGCCACTTCGGCGGCATCCGCCAGCCGCGCCGCCACATACTCGGTGCAACCCGGCACCTGGAACGCGCCATGGCGGGCCAGGGTGTTGAGGTTCATGCGCAGCCCCTGCCAGCCCATATTGTGCGCCTGTTCGGCCCATTGCTCGCGGCTCAGGGGTTCGTTGCCGAGCAACTGGAACGGCACCTGCGGCACAGCCCTGGTCGCCCCGCTGCGAAAGGCCAGCAAGGCGCGGGTCAGCTCGGGCAGCGCCTGCGCATCCACCGGCTTGCCGATCAACCAGGCGAAGAAGGCTGCGCGCCAGGCCTCGCTTGGCTTGGGGTGAACCATCTTGACCACGTCCGCCAGCGACGGCTGGTTGCCCACCGAGGCCTGCAACAGCTGGCGTTCGCTGGCGCTGTTCAACCAGTTCTGCACCAGGCGCTTGGGCTGCGACCCCAGGGATTTACGCCCGGTCGCCCCGCTGCGCAGGATCTGCACGAAGTTGCGCAGCATCTTGCCGTTGTCCACCACCTGGGCAAACAGCTCCGGCACCAGGGCCGAGCGTTGCGCGGTCAGCGCCGCCAGCAGCAAGGCCGGCATGTCTTTCATATGACCCTGCTGCCGAGCGTAACGCGCGGCCTGGGCGACGAAACGGCTGTCGACTTCGTTCACCAGCTGCAACACCGCGTCCAGCTGACCTTCAGGCGAGGTGTAGAAGGTCGAGTTCAGACAACCGGTCACCGTCAGTTGGGCCAGGCGATGCTTGGCGTTGTAGGCATAGGCCGGGGCCTGGGCAGCGTTCAGGGTGTTGCTCGCCGGCGCTTTTGCCTGTTGGGTGTTGAACAGCTGGAAGTTGGCCATCTTGGCATCTCGCTCTGTTGTCTTGTTCGTTGCCAGAGAGATTGCAGCCGCTATGCCAGTTTTATTCTTTCCTGCGAGTTATTTTTTAACCAATTGATTTATAACAATTTTATTTTTAAATACTTTTTCCTTTGCAAATCTTCGAGACAAAACTGCTGATAATTTTATATCTTTATTTATCGCTATTTATCTTCAGGTATAAACATGTCAGGCAAGCCCACGGTCGCCATAGGTTTTGTCGGTTCCACCCTCGATCGCGTCGGCAAGGGCGCCAACCGCTGGAGCCACTGGCGCCCCAGTGTCGGCCTGTGCCAGCAGCAGGACGTGCTGATCAATCGCTTGGAGCTGATCCACGGCGTCGACGCCCGGGACGTCAGTCTGGCCGAGCGGGTGGCCAACGACATTCGCCAGGTATCGCCGCAAACCACGGTGCGCCTGCACCCCATGGGCCTGAAGAACCCCTGGGACTTCGAAGAGGTGTACGGCGCCCTGCACGACTTCACCAGCGCCTACCCCTTCGACACCGAGCGCGAGGACTACCTGGTGCACATCACCACCGGGACCCACGTGGCGCAGATCTGCTGGTTCCTGCTGACCGAGGCGCGCTACATGCCGGCGCGGTTGATCCAGACCTCCCCGGCGCGGCGTCGCGACCCGGAGCAGCACGCCACCGGCACCCATGCCCTGATCGACCTCGACCTGTCGCGCTACGACCGCATCGCCTCGCGCTTCGCCGGCAAGCGCCTGGAGGGCCTGGCCTTCCTCAAGTCGGGGATCGCCACCCGCAACGCCGCGTTCAACCGTTCCATCGAACAGATCGAGCGGGTGGCCGTACGCTCCAAGGCACCGATGCTGCTGATCGGCCCCACCGGTGCCGGCAAGTCGTTCCTGGCCCGGCGCATCTATGAACTCAAGCGCGGCCGGCACCAGGCCCAGGGGCGTTTTGTCGAGGTCAACTGCGCCACCCTGCGCGGCGACGGCGCCATGTCGGCGCTGTTCGGGCATATCAAGGGCGCCTTCACCGGCGCCCAGAACGCCCGCGACGGCCTGCTGCGGGCGGCGGACGGCGGCATGCTGTTTCTCGACGAGATCGGCGAACTGGGGCTCGACGAACAGGCGATGCTGCTCAAGGCCATCGAGGAAAAACGCTTCTTCCCCATGGGCTCGGACAAGGAAGTGGACAGCGACTTCCTGATCATCGCCGGCACCCACCGCGACCTGCGCGGCCAGGTCGCCCAGGGCCTGTTCCGCGAGGACCTGTATGCGCGGATCAACCTCTGGACCTTCAACCTGCCGGGGCTGGCCGGGCGGCGCGAGGACATCGAGCCGAACATCGATTTCGAACTGGAACGCCACGCCCGGGAACAAGGTCGCCTGGTGCGCTTCAACCTCGAGGCGCGGCGGCGCTACCTGGCGTTTGCCAGCTCCAGCGAAGCGGCGTGGCTGGGCAACTTCCGCGAGCTGTCGGCTTCCATCACCCGCATGGCCACCCTGGCCGACAGCGGACGCATCGACGAAGCCCAGGCCGAGGAAGAAATCGAGCGGCTACGTTATGCCTGGGGCTTGAGCCAGGCGCAGGATCCGTTGGCCACCCTGCTGGGCGACACGGCCGAACTCGACCTGTTCGACCGCTTGCAATTGCAGGCGGTGATCGAGGTCTGCCGCCAGGCCGACAGCCTGTCCGATGCCGGACGCAAACTGTTTGGCGTGTCTCGCCAGACCAAGGCCCAGCCCAATGACGCCGACCGCCTGCGCAAGTACCTGGCGCGCTTCGGCCTGGAGTGGAAGCAGATAGTTGTACCAGCGGACTAAGAGCGCTCGCAAAAGCGCCCCACACACTTGACCTACCCTCAGCCACCCGGCACCGCGAACACCGCATTGGCCCTGGCCACCACCCGCTCGCCGACCTGCAGGGTGACGGTGGCGAAGGCCATCTGCCGGCCGCGCTTGGAGTGCTCCAGGCGTACATCTATCCATTCGCCGACCTGCACCGCGCCGAGGTAGTCCAGGTGCATGCTGGCGGTGATCAGCGGTAACGGTGGGTCACTGGCGAAGGCCATGGCGTAGCCCATGCCGATATCGGCCAGGGTGGCGAGGATGCCGCCGTGCATGGTGCCACGCCCGTTGGCGTGACGGCTGTCGGCGCGCAGGCCGATCTCCAGCTGCAAGCCGCTGCCACGGCAATACACCGGACCAATCAACTCCAGCAGCGGGCTGCTGCGGGACAAGGGGGCATAACCTTCGGGTAGCTCGGGCGTGCTCATGGCGGGTCTCCGTTGCCGATGGCGATGACCGAGGTGTACCCCGAAGCGGCGCCGGCGACCAGCCGTATCCATCCGGCAAATCCCTGGCGATAAGCCGCGGCGACACGTCATCCTCGCCCCTCCCCGGGCAATCGACGATAAGATACGCAGCCGTCCCGCCAGCCCCGGGCACGATCATTTATTTCAAGGAGCGACCATGCACCCTCAGGACGACACCCCCACCCCGCTGCGCAGCCTCGCCGTGGTGCTGCTCAGCACGCTGCTGGCCGCCTGTTCCCCCAGCGATCGTTCGTCCTCGGTGGCGGTCGGCGGCGCCCAGGGCAAGGCCGGTGCGCAACTGGCCTACGAACACGAGCTGAGCCTGTCGCTACCCTCGGCGCAGATCGCACCGCGCCTGGCCGCCACCCGCGAAGCCTGCGAAAACGCCAGGTTCGGCGCCTGCAATATCCTGCGCCTGCAACAAGGCCAGTACCACGCCCAAGTGATCCTGCGCATCGTGCCCGACGGCGTCGAACCGATAGTCGCGCTGGCCGCCCAGGGCGCCGAAATCGGCGAACGCATCACCAGCGCCGAAGACCTGGCCGACGCCGTGGCCGACGTGCAGCGCCAGCAGGAACGGCTCAAGGCCCAGCAGCAACGCCTCGACCAGCTGGCGGCGCGCAAGGACATCACCGTCAGCGACCTGATCGCCCTGAGCAAGGAACAGGCGAGCATCGAGAACGACCTGCAAGCCCTGGCCCAGGCCGCCGCCGGGCACCAGCGGCGGCTCGACACCAATCGCCTGACCCTGAACTTCGTGCCCACCGACAGCAGCCAGCGCGGCTCGAAACTGCAACGGGCCTTCGACAACCTGCTGGACAACCTCGCCTACGGCACCGCCGAAGCCCTGGAGAAAGGCAGCTACGTGTTGCCGTTCCTGATCCTGGCCTTCCCGCTGGCGATGATCTGGGTCTGGCTGTGGCGCCGGTTCGTACGCCGTCGTTGAGTCGCAGCACTCTGCAAAACCCGAGAAGCCCGGCCTGATGTGCCGGGCTTTTTCATGGGCACGATCAGCCTCGCCTCACCAGCATCCCCTGCCCACCGCCAAGCCCCGCTAAACAAGGCCTGGCGAGCACTGACGAAGAAAACTGCACGAACGTACCTGAAACTGGCACGTTTTTCCCATGCACCTGCAGCTTGCGAATCGACCCACCGCAAGAGCCGCATCGACGGTGCCTACCCGCACCAATAGCAATCATCGGACGCTATCCGCGTCCCTATAAAGTGCAGACGGCGAGCCAAAAGCTCGTTGAGCTGAGACTGGCGATAAGGAAGTCTCATGTGCGATGTGCAGTCATGTTCACCGGCGTTTTCCGCTATTGGCTCCACCGTTTCGCCCCTGGTTCCGCCTCGTCCGGCAGCCCTGCCCGGACCAGCCCTCGCGCCCTGCGCGTCATCGACGGTCGACCTTGCGCACGCTACGCGGCACTGCCTGTGCCGGCCTCCGGTAATCCCCCTCGCTCCAGTCGACAGGACAACTTCCAGGCTGGCGGCAGCGGCTGTTATAAGGCCGACCCTGTCCCGGTGCCGATATCCAAGCCCGTCTTCCCGGGTACTGCCCAGGGCATCCCGACACAAACATTCGCCCCCAGCCCGGTCTCGCCACTGTTCAAGTAGCGTCGGCGGAAGAACCTTCGACAAGACCTATCGTCGATTGTTTTTGAACCACTAAGCGGCCAACTTCATTTTGCACTCGGTGACATTTCACCGAGCGAAATCCGTATTTCTATTGTTGCGTACTCGACAACAAACAAACGCGCCAAGCGCGTTAAAACTGGATGATCAACGCATTGCCCGACAATAAGGCAATTCAATATCAAGGCATCGACCACGGGGTAATGAGCGGACCGCTATTTACATACACTCAATGTACGTACCGGTTAATTATTTATACCCCCAGCAGGTTAATAAGAGCTCCGTCATCGCCCTGCTCAATGGCGGGCAGGCGAGCGCGCCATGGATACTCAAGAATGCTCCCCGAGCGGGCCGTAAAGACTACAGAAGCCCCACGCAGAGCCCTGAAAACAACAAGATCAAGGACCTCCAGGCAATGACCGGCTAGTCACTGTTTATTTGCACCAAATCAATTCGCCAGACGCTTTTTAGTGCGTTGGCCAGGGTATTGATCGCCCCTGTTTCCGGCTGAAAAACGGATAACCCAGGGCAGGCAGGCTCGCCCGTAAAAAGCATTTAAGGTCAACTTTTCGAGACGCTGAATATATATGGCTGCGCCAGTTTTTCTCGCAAATTTATATAAATGCGACATGCACTACGGGCCGTCGCCAATTGCATAACAAGCGACACAATCTGGCATAGCGGTTGCTATATGTAACGAGTACGAGACAGGTGCACCACAAACACCGGCTCATCCCATAACAATGTTCCAGGGAGTGGTAATGAACAATCTAAGTCGAAGGCGTTAAGCCACTCGTTTGCACAAGGCCGTTCAACTGGATAGTTCAACTATCGGCTTTTGCTCACCCTTGAAAAAGTTAAACCCGACTTTCGAACATTCCAGCCAATGTTCGAACGGTGCCTTATTGCCCTTCATCCGACCGAGGGAGCTTTAATGAACGATGCGGTAAAGAACAGAACCCTGCCGAGGCCCTTGGACGATGAAGCCGTCGTCCAGGTTGCGCGGGGCCGTCCTTATAAGGGCAATGCATCGAAACCCGGAGGCCTGAGCAACCGTCAGGTGCTATTGCTGGTGACGGTCTCGGCCCTGCTCCATGGTGGCGCCTGGTGGTTCTTCCAGCAGACCCGCGCCGCGCCACTGGAAACGCCCCCGGAAATCCCGGAAATGACCGTCGAGCTGAGCAGCCCGACCCCGCCCGCGCCGCCCGCCCCGGAACCCCCGCCGCCTCCGCCGCCGCCCGAACCCGAGCAACCGGTGGAAGACGAAGACGCGCTCAAGCCGCCACCCAAGCCGGTGGAGAAACCCAAGCCCATCGAAAAGCCCAAACCGGTCGAGAAACCCAAGCCGGTGAAAAAGCCCGAACCACCGAAAACACCGGCTCCAGCCGCCCCCGCGCCACCGGCCGCGCCCACAGCGCCCAGCCAGCCGGCCGCCGCTCCGGCACCGGCCGCGGCCCCCGGGCCGGTCAAGGAATCGGCGGCAGTTTCCGGCCTGGCCAGCCTCGGCAACCCGCCGCCGGAATACCCGTCCCTGGCCCTGCGCCGCAACTGGGAAGGCACGGTGGTGCTGCGCATCAAGGTGCTGCCCAACGGCCGCGCCGGCAGTGTGGAAGTCACCCGTTCCAGCGGCAAGCCGCAACTGGACGAGGCCGCCGTGGCCGCGGTGAAGAACTGGAAATTCATCCCGGCCAAGCGCGGCGACACGCCGATCGAAGGCTTCGCCACCCAGACCATCGATTTCAAATTGCCGCAATGACCGCGGCCTGACCTGAACTCACAACCTGTTTACGCATGCGAGGTGTAGCCATGAACGATTCCCTGACATCCCTGATTGTCCCCGGTGTGCTCTGGGCCCTGGTGCTGTTTTCCGTGGTCAGCTGGGCACTGCTGCTGGTCAAGTCGGCGCAGTACCTGCGGCAGAAGACCCAGAACCGACAGTTCAGCAAAGCCTTCTGGAGCGCCCCGGACCTGCTCACCGCCGCCGAACACGCCAGCCAGTACCCCGGCTCCCTGGCGCGCATCGCCAGCAGCGGTTTCGAAGCCCTGCTGGTGGAGGAGTCGCCACGCACCACCCAGCAACTGGCCCACACCATCAACCGCGCCGATCGCCTGGAGCGCAACCTGCGCCAGCAGATCCAGAAGGAACGCCGGGCCCTGGAAAGCGGCCAGGCGGTGCTCGCCAGTATCGGCAGCACCGCGCCCTTCATCGGCCTGTTCGGCACGGTCTGGGGGATCATGGAAGCCCTGCAGAGCATCGGCGCCAGCGGTTCGGCCAGCCTGGAAACCGTGGCCGGGCCGATCGGCCATGCGTTGATCGCCACCGGCGTGGGCATCGCCGTCGCCGTGCCGGCGGTGCTGATCTACAACTTCTTCCTGCGCCGCCTGAAGCTGGCCTCGGCCAGCATGGACGACTTCGCCCATGACTTCGACGCCCTGGCCCAGCGCAGCGCCTTCGCCATCAGCCGCCAGGCCATCGCCAGCAAGACCGCCCACGCCGTACGGGAGGCCAGCTGATGTCCTTCTCTACTCAAGACAGCGACGAAGTACTCAGTGAAATGAACGTCACGCCACTGGTGGACGTGATGCTGGTGCTGCTGGTGGTGTTCATCGTCACTGCCCCGCTGATGACCAACGCGATCAAGGTCAACCTGCCGAAGACCGACGCCGTGGCCCCCGCCGAGAAGAAAGACCCGGTGGTGGTCAGCGTCGACCAGGACGGCAAGTTCTACCTGGCCAAGTCCGAAATGGCCCCCGAGCTGCTGGAAAGCAGCCTCAAGGAGGTCAAGGCCAAGGACAGCGAGGTGCGCGTGCAGCTGCAGGCCGACGCCGCCGTCAACTACGGCCAGGTGGCCAAGGCCATGGCCTCCATCGAACGTTCGGGGATCACCAGGATATCCGTGATGACCACCCGATGAAGGCAGTGCCTGGCGCCCCCTGAGGGACACGCCAGGCACTGCCTCGAAAAATCCCGTCGCAATCGGCCGACCGCAAGACGCCACGCGCCTGCGGAGGGGATCGGCTTGCTTGAAGAAAGTGGTTTTCCGGGGTCGGTACAACCCAGCCGGAGCAATGAGGGCCCACAAGGCCATTTCGATAAACGTCTGAAAGAGTCGGAAGTAATCATGCTGATGAACATTCCACGTTTCACGCTCAAGCCACTGGTGACCACGCTGCAACGGCACCGTTTTGTCCCGCTGTACCTGATGGCCATGGGCCTGGGCTCCGGCACCGCGCAAGCCGCCGAAGAGGACGCTGACAGCAGCGTCGTCCCGGCCGCCAGTGCCGCGGCCGTGGCGCCCACCACCCAGCTGCAACGGGTCGAAGTGACAGGTTCGGCGATCCGCCGGGTCGATGCCGAAACCGCCGTGCCGATCACCATCCTGCGCGCCGAAGAGCTGCGCAAACAGGGGGTGAGCACCACCGCCGAACTGGTGCAGCGCATCACCGGCAGCCAGTCGATCAACAACAGCGCCGGCTCGGTGGGAGCCGCCACCGGCGGCGCTTCCTTCGCCGACATGCGCGGCATCGGCGCCAACAAGACCCTGGTACTGCTCAACGGCCGACGCCTGGCCAACAACGCGTTGTCGGGCACCAACTCGGCCGGCGGCGCGGTGGACCTGAACATGATCCCCTTCGCCGCCATCGACCGCGTCGAAGTGCTGCGCGACGGCGCCTCGGCCCTCTACGGCACCGACGCCATCGGCGGCGTGATCAACTTCATCACCAAGAAATCCCTGACCGACGGCCAACTGACCCTGGGCGGCGAAACCCCGACCCACAGCGGCGGCGGTGCGAGCAAGGATATGAGCGCCAGCTGGGGCTTCGGCGACCTGGAAGAAGACCGCTTCAACGTGCTCGGGGTGTTCAACTACAACAAGCAGCAGAACCTCGACGCCAACGACCGCTCCTTCGCCACCGACTACCGCCCCGGCCGTGGCCTCGACCAGACCTCGGGCACGGCCTTTCCGGGCAATTACACCCAGGGCGACAACGCCACCAACCCGCTGGCCGGCAGCAACTGCAACGGGCCGAACCTGATTGCCCGCCAGGGCCTGTGCCGCTTCAGTACCCGCGAGTACATCGACCTGCTGCCGGAGACCGAAAAGACCTCGTTCTTCGGCAAGAGCACCGCCAAGCTGGCCGACGACCACAACGTCAACCTGGAGTACTTCTGGTCGCGCAACAACAACGCCACGGCGGTCGGCCCGGCGCCCCTCACCGGCCTGAGCCTGGACGCCTCCTCGCCCTACTACCCGGGCAACGGCATCACTCCGGCGCCGACCGGCTTCAGCCTCGACCCGAGCCAGCCGATCGGCGTGAACTGGCGTGAAACCGCCGCTGGTGCCCGGGAATCCAAGGACCAGAACACCAGCCAGCGCTTCGTCCTGAGCTTCGACGGCCTGGTGGCCGGCTGGGACTACAACCTCGGTGCCTCCTACAACCAGAACAAGGTGGTCTCCAGCGTCACCAACGGCTACGTCAGCGACCGCGCGATGATCGCCGGCCTGGCCAGCGGCCTGCTCAACCCGTTCGGCCCGCAGACCCAGGCCGGCCAGGACTACATCGAGCAGGCGGCCTACCACGGCGCCTACTCCACGGCAGTCGGTCGGGTCGTCGGTTTCGATGGGCGCGTCAGCCGCGAGATCGGCGACTGGTTCGGTGCCGGGCCCTCCGGCCTGGCCCTGGGCGGCGAGTACCGCAAGGAGAAATTCCACCAGGACTACGAAGAGTTCGCCGGCGACATCCAGAGCCTGGGCATCGACCCGTCCGGCAGCGTCGAGGGCAATCGCAGTGTCAGGGCGGCCTACGCCGAACTGAACGTACCGGTGCTCGACAGCCTGGAGCTGTCCGTCGCCATCCGCCACGACAAATACAGCGACTTCGGCAGCACCACCAACCCGAAATACTCGTTCCGCTACCAGCCGCTCAAGGAACTGGTGGTGCGCGGCGCCTACAGCGAAGGCTTCCGCGCCCCATCGCTGTACGAGCTGTATGCGCCGCGCAGCATCACCTACACCCAGGGCTACTACAACGACCCGGTGCTCTGTACCGGCGGCGTGGTGCAGCCCGGCGGCAACGGCGGGCGCGACTGCGGCCAGCAGTTCCTCAACCAGATCGGCGGCAACACCGACCTGGCGCCGGAAAAGGCCCGCAACGTGACCCTGGGCTTCGTCTATCAGCCGATCCGCGACCTGTCGGTGGGCCTGGACTTCTGGTGGATTCACATCTCCAACCAGATCCAGCCGTTCCCCGAATCCACGGTGTTCGACCAGTCCGGTGCCTACGCCGACCGCTTCGTGCGCAACGCCGACGGTTCGCTGAACTACATCGTCACCGGCAACGCCAACCTGGGCATAGTCGAAACCAACGGTGTCGACGTGTCCCTGGACTACCGTTTCCCCAATACCCCCTACGGCCAGTTCGACCTCGGGCTGCAAGGCACCTACGTCAAGAGCTACGACTTCCAGAGCACCATCAAGGGGCCGTTCACCGACAAGGTCGGCGACTTCGAGGGCGATGGCGTGATCGCCCGCTGGAAACACAACCTCACCGGCACCTGGACCCTGGGCGCGGCGCGGGCCTCGCTGAGCAACCGCTTCACCACCGGCTACAACGACTACGACCGCACCACCAATGCGCGCGTGGCCTCGTACTCGGTGTGGGACCTGGCGGCCGGCTACACCTTCGACAAGGTGCTGGACGTCGACGCCGGGGTGAAGAACGTCTTCGACCGAGAGCCGCCGTTCTCCAACCAGGCCTACAACTTCCAGAGCGGCTACGACCCCCGTTACACCGACCCGCTGGGTCGCACCCTGTTCGCGCGCATGACGTACCACTTCTGAGTCACCGCCGGGGCCGCGCAAGACTCCGGCCGGCCCCGGCCGCATTGCGAATTCGCGCCCCATGGCGGCCCGCCGCCGTGGGTCTTTTCGCCCTGCCGACCCAGGCTTTCCGGCATCACGAGGAATCTTTCGATCATGTCTGCACTGACCCGCACCCTGGCTGGGCTGGCGCTTGCCACCGCGCTGCTTGGCGCCGCCGGCGAGACCCTGGCCGCCGCCCACGGCAGCTATGCCATGACGGTCTATGGCGAGCCGCCGAAGTACCCGCCGGACTTCCAGCACTTCGACTACGTCAACCCCGATGCGCCCAAGGGCGGCTCCCTGAGTCGCGCCTCGATGGAGATCGGCCAGTTCAACTACATCACCCCCTATGCCGACCAGGGCATCGCGGTGGCCCAGGTCAACGACTGGGTGTATTCGCCCCTGGCCTTTCGCTCCCTGGACGAGCCCTACACCGTCTACGGACTGGTGGCCGAACGCATGGAACGCGACCCCGACGGCCTGTGGGTGCGCTTCTATCTCGACCCCAGGGCGCGCTTCGCCGATGGCACGCCGATCACCGCGCAAGACGTGCGCTACACCTTCGACCTGCTGCTGAGCAAGGGCAGCCTGAGCTATCGCCAGCAGTACGGCGACGTGCGGGACGTGGTGATCGAAGGCCCCGGGCAGGTGCGCTTCGACTTCAAGAACAACCTCAACCGCACCCTGGCCCTGGACCTGGCGACCCTGCGCGTGCTGCCCGAACACTGGTGGAAGACCCGCGACTTCGCCAACGGCGGCGGCTTCGAACCGCCCCTGGGCAGCGGGCCGTACAAAGTCGGCAAGGTCGACGCCGGGCGCAGCATCAGCTTCGAGCGCGATCCGAACTGGTGGGCCAGGGACTTGCCGGTCAGCCGCGGCATGTACAACTTCGACAGCCTGACGGTGAATTTCTACGGCGACACCGACGTCGCCCGCCAGCTGCTGCAGGCCGGCGCCTTCGACTACAACCGCGAGTTTTCCTCGTCCGGTTACGTGGTCGGCTACGACAGCCCGGCCCTGCGCGACGGCCGCCTGCAACAGGCGATCCTCGCACCAGACAAACCCACCGCCGCCCAGGGTTTTGTGTTCAACCTGCAAAGGCCGGTCTTCCACGACCGCCGGGTGCGCCAGGCGCTGACCCTGCTGTGGGATTTCGAGTGGACCAACAAGCAGATGATGCGCGGCTTCTACGTGCGCCAGCAGAGCTACTGGCCGAAAAGCGAAATGGCCGCCAGCGCCCTGCCGGACGCCCGCGAGCGGGAGATCCTCGAACCCCTGCGCGGGCAGATCCCCGACGAAGTCTTCAGCCAGGTCTACCGGGCTCCGCAGACCGACGGCAGCGGCCGCATCCGCGACCAGCAGCTGCAGGCCCTGCGCCTGCTGGCCGAGGCCGGCTGGACACCCCGCAACAACCGCCTGGTGAACGCCGCCGGCGAGCCGCTGGAGTTCACCTTTCTCGATGGCCAGGGCGGCTTCGACCGCATGCTGCTGCCGTACAAACGCACCCTGGCGCAGATCGGCATCACCCTCAACCTGCGGCGCATCGATTCGGCGCAGTACATCAACCTGCTCAACGCCCGGGACTACGACATGATCGTCACCAGTTTCCCCCGCAGCGGCGACCCCATCGTCTCCCCGGGTCGCGAGCTGTACAGCCTGTATGGCTCGCAAAGCGCGACCCAGGTCGGCAGCTCCAATTCCATGGTGCTGGCCAACCCGGCGGTGGACCGCCTGATCGACGGCCTGGTCCAGGCCAATAGCCGCGACGAGATGGTGCATTACGCCCGGGCCCTGGACCGGGTACTGCAATGGGGCCAGTACCTGATTCCCAACTACTACTCCAAGGGCACGCCCACGGTGTTCCAGAACCGCTTCGGCCGGCCGGCCATCGCGCCGATCTACGACGAGGGCCTGAACACCTGGTGGGAGGTCAGCCCCAAGGCGCTGACCGCCAGCCAGATGAGCGCCCTGCGCGGCACTGTGGGGGCGCACTGACATGGGCCGTTACCTGAGTCGTCGCCTGCTGCTGATCATCCCCACCCTGCTGTGCATCCTGGTGGTCAACTTCCTGATCGTCCAGGCCGCGCCCGGCGGCCCGGTGGAACAGACCATCGCCCGCCTGCAAGGCTTCGGCGGGCATGCCATGGGCGGTGGCGCCGAGGTCGCCGCGGTGGGCGGCGGCGGACGCAGCAGCCGGGGCCTGGACCCGGCGCTGATCGAGGAGATCAAGCACCACTACGGCTTCGACAAGCCGATGCACCAGCGCCTGTGGCTGATGCTGAAGAACTACGCGCAACTGGACTTCGGCAACAGCTTCTTTCGCGGGGCCAAGGTCACCGACCTGATCCTGCAGAAGCTGCCGACCTCGCTGTCCCTCGGCCTGTGGGCGACCCTGATCACCTACCTGGTGTCGATTCCCCTGGGGGCGCGCAAGGCGATCCGCAACGGCAGCGCCTTCGATGCCTGGACCAGCAGCGCCATCGTCCTGGGCTACGCCATGCCGGCGTTCCTGTTCGCCATCCTGCTGATCGTGGTGTTCGCTGGCGGCAGCTACCTGGACTGGTTCCCGGTGCAGGGCCTGGTCTCGGACAACTTCGCCAGCCTCGGGCCCCTGGCCAAGGTCGGCGACTACCTGTGGCACCTGGTGCTGCCGGTGTCGGCCCTGGTGATCGGCGGCTTCGCCACCCTGACCCTGCTGACCAAGAACAGCTTCCTCAACGAGATCAGCCGCCAGTACGTGGTCACCGCCCGGGCCAAGGGCCTGAGCGAACATCGGGTGCTCTACGGCCATGTGTTTCGCAACGCCATGCTGCTGGTGATCGCCGGCATTCCCACGGCGCTGATCGAGGTGTTCTTCGCCGGCTCGCTGCTGATCGAGACCCTCTTCAACCTCGATGGCCTCGGGCGCATGAGCTACGAGGCGGCGGTGTCGCGGGACTACCCGGTGGTGTTCGGCGCGTTGTTCCTGTTCACCCTGTTCGGCCTGCTGATCAAGCTGATCGGCGACCTGTGCTACAGCCTGGTCGATCCGCGCATCGACTTCTCGGCGAGGACTGCCTGATGTTCACACTTTCTCCCCTGGGCCGTCGCCGCATCGAACACTTCAAGGCCAACCGCCGGGGTCGCTGGGCGCTGTGGCTGTTTATCGGCCTGTGCCTGGTCTGCCTGGGCGGCGAACTGATCGCCAACGACAAGCCCCTGGTCATCCGCTATCACGGCGCCTGGTATTTCCCGATCCTCAGCGACTACGACGAAACCGAGTTCGGCGGCGAACTGCCGTTCCAGCCGGACTATGCCAGCAGCTACGTGCACGAACTGATCGAGGGCCAGGGCGGCTGGATGCTGTTCCCGCCGATCCCCTTCAGCTACGACACGGTCAACTACGACCTGGCGCAACCGGCGCCCAGCCCGCCCTCGGCGCAGAACTGGCTGGGCACCGACGACCAGGCCCGGGACGTGCTGGCGCGGGTGATCTTCGGCACGCGGATGTCGATCCTGTTTGCCCTGGTACTGACCGCCATCAGTGCGCTGATCGGCATCACCGCCGGCGCCCTGCAGGGTTATTACGGCGGCTGGGTCGACCTGTTCGGGCAACGCCTGCTGGAAATCTGGTCGGGGCTGCCGGTGCTGTACCTGCTGATCATTCTCTCGGGGTTCGTCTCGCCGAGCTTCTGGTGGCTGCTGGGGATCATGGCGCTGTTCTCCTGGCTGGCCCTGGTGGACGTGGTGCGCGCCGAGTTCCTGCGTGGCCGCAACCTGGAGTACGTCAAGGCCGCGCGGGCCCTGGGCCTGAGCGACGGCGAGCTGATGCGCCGGCACATCCTGCCCAACGCCATGACCTCCACCCTGACCTACCTGCCGTTCATTCTCACCGGCGCCATCGCCACCCTCACCGCCCTGGATTTTCTCGGCTTCGGCATGCCCGCCGGCACTGCTTCCCTGGGCGAGCTGATCGGCCAGGCCAAGCGCAACCTGCAAGCCCCCTGGCTGGGCCTGACGGCGTTCTTCGCCCTGGCGCTGATTCTCTCGTTGCTGGTGTTTATCGGCGAAGCCTGCCGCGACGCCTTCGATCCCCGGAGCTGACATGCACGACAACCTGATTGAAATCCGCAACCTCAAGGTGGCCTTCGCCGGCACCGAAGTGGTCCATGGCCTGGACCTGGATATCCGCCGTGGCGAATGCCTGGCCCTGGTGGGCGAGTCCGGCTCGGGCAAGTCGGTGACCGCCCACTCGATCCTGCGCCTGCTGCCGGCGCAGAAGGTGCAGACCCAGGGCAGCATCCGCTACGCCGGCCTGGACCTGGCGCAGGCCAGCGACGCCCAGTTGCGCACCCTGCGCGGCAACCGCATCGCGATGATCTTCCAGGAACCCATGACCTCGCTGAACCCGCTGCACACGGTGGAGAAACAGATCGGCGAAGTGCTGGACGTGCACAAGGGCCTGCGCGGTCGCGCGGCCCGGGCGCGGACCCTGGAACTGCTGGAGCAGGTGGGCATCGGCGAGCCGCACAAACGCCTCAAGGCCTACCCGCACCAGCTGTCCGGCGGCCAGCGCCAGCGGGTGATGATCGCCATGGCCCTGGCCAACGAGCCGGAGCTGTTGATCGCCGACGAGCCGACCACGGCGCTGGATGTGACGGTGCAGCGCAAAATCCTCGAACTGCTGATCGCGCTGCAGCAACGCCTGGGCATGTCGCTGCTGCTGATCAGCCACGACCTCAACCTGGTGCGGCGCATCGCCCAGCGGGTGTGCGTGATGCGCCAGGGCGAGATCGTCGAGCAGGCCGAGTGCGAGGCACTGTTTCGCGCCCCACGGCATCCCTACAGCCGCTTGCTGATCGAGGCCGAGCCCAGCGGCGCCCCGGCGCCCAGCGCCTACTCGCACAATCTGCTGGAAGTGGATGAACTCAAGGTCTGGTTTCCCCTGCCCAAGGGCCTGTTCAGCCGCCAGCGCGACTACATCAAGGCGGTGGACGGCGTCAGCCTGAGCCTGCACCGAGGCAAGACCCTGGGCATCGTCGGCGAGTCCGGCTCGGGCAAGTCCACCCTCGGCCAGGCGATCCTGCGGCTGGTGGAGTCCGAGGGTGGTATCCGCTTCGGCAACAAGGAACTGAGCATCCTCAACCAGCGCCTGATGCGCCCCTTGCGCCGGCAGTTGCAGGTGGTGTTCCAGGACCCCTTCGGCAGCCTCAGCCCGCGCATGTCGGTGCAGCAGATCATCGCCGAGGGCCTGCTGACCCACGGTATCGGCACCGCCGAGGAACGCGAGGCGGCGGTGATCCGCGTGCTCGAGGAAGTCGGCCTCGACCCGCAGAGCCGCCACCGCTACCCCCACGAGTTTTCCGGCGGCCAGCGCCAGCGCATCGCCATCGCCCGCGCCCTGGTGCTGGAGCCGGCGCTGATCCTGCTGGACGAACCCACCTCGGCCCTCGACCGCACCGTGCAAAAGCAGGTGGTACAACTGCTGCGGGAGTTGCAGGTACGCCACGGCCTGACCTACCTGTTTATCAGCCACGACCTGGCGGTGGTCCACGCCCTGGCCCACGACCTGATCGTGATCAAGGACGGCAAGGTGGTGGAACAGGGGCCGTCGCAGGCGATCTTCAGCGCGCCGCAACACCCCTATACCCGGGAACTGTTGCAGGCTTCGGGGCTGCAATGGAGCCCGCCGCAGACCTGCGAAGAGCCGGCCTGAGGCTCTGTTCCGGGGGGTTGGCACGGCTATCATTGGCGTCGATGGTCACCATCGACCCAATGAAATTCTCAAAAAAAATCCGCCGCGTAACATCTGCTCCATACCAACCAACAACACCCGGAGCACACCACCATGAAACGCCAGATCCTTCTCAGCATCGCTTTCTCGGTTCTTGCAGCAAACGCTTTTGCCGCGTCCTCGGCCTACCCGGTAGTCGCCGAAGGCGGCTCGGATCGCCTGATTGAAAAACGTGTCGCCGAAGGTGGCGCCGATCGTTTGATCGAACGCCGCGTTGCCGAAGGTGGCTCCGACCGTCTGATCGAACGCCGTGTTGCCGAAGGTGGCTCCGACCGTCTGATCGAACGCCGTGTTGCCGAAGGTGGCTCCGACCGTCTGATCGAACGCCGTGTTGCCGAAGGTGGCTCCGACCGCCTGATCGAACGCCGCGTTGCCGAAGGTGGCGCCGATCGTCTGATCGAACGTCGCGTTGCCGAAGGTGGCGCCGATCGTCTGATCGAACGTCGCGTTGCCGAAGGTGGCGCCGATCGTCTGATCGAACGCCGCGTTGCCGAAGGTGGCGCCGACCGTCTGATCGAACGCCGTGTTGCCGAAGGTGGCGCCGATCGTCTGATCGAACGTCGCGTCGCTGAAGGTGGTGCTGATCGTCTGATCGAGCGTCGCGCCGTATGATTGCGCGGTCCGCGGTACTCGAAAAAAAGCCCGGCCTTATCAGCCGGGCTTTTTTCATTTCAGCGCGTCGGGATTCCCCGATCGGTCGCCATCACCCGGCTCAGCGCCCTGCTCACCTGGCCATGCAGCGCTGATAACGCTCATCCACCCGTTTGGCGAACCAGGCGGTGGTCAGTTTGCGGGTGATCTTCGGGCTCTTCAGCTGGATGCCCGGCAGGATCTGCCGCGGCAACGCCTTGCCCTGGGCCTGATCGGCCAGGGCGAATACCCGCTTGTACAGTTTGGTGTCCTCGAATTCGAGGCTGTTGCCCTTCTCCAGCTGGTCGCGAATGGTCGGGTTGCGCATGTCCAGGGATTTGCCCAGGGCGCGCGCCGCCAGCTCGGTGCTGCCGGGCATGATCGAGTCGTAGCGGATCAGGTCGCCATCCAGCGCCAGGGAAATCCCCGAGGCCACGCTCAGGGCGTTCTGGAACGCGGCATTGCGACTGGCGTACCAGCCGGCGTTGAAGTCGGCGAAGCGGTACAGCGGCTGCGGGTAGTTCACCGGGTAACCGAGCAGGTGGGCGACGCCGAAGTACATGCCGCCGCGCCGGCTGAACACCTCACGGCGGATCGAGCCGTCCACGCTGTAGGGGTAATTGCGCGCCTGCTGCTCGGCGAAGTCGATGCTGACCTGCATCGGCCCGCCGGTGTGCACCGGGTTGAAGCCGCCGAACAGGGTCTTGCCCATGGGCACACTGCCGATGAAGTCGTCGAAGATCGTGCTCAGTTCCTTCTCCGTGCGCGCCCCGGCCAGGCGCTCGCTGTAGGACTTGCCGTTCGGCGAACGCACCTGCAACGCCGCGCTGACCAGCATCGACGGCACATGCACCTTGGCCGCGCGGCGGTCGATTTCGCTGCGGGCGATCTTGCCCAGCCCCGGCACCGGCGGGTCGACCTGATAGGTGGACTCCTGCTCGACCACCGCCAATACCGCGCAGAGGTTGCTCTTGCTCGGCTCGATGCCCTGGGCGGTAAAGGCCACCTGGATATCCCGGGCCCAGCCCTGGCGGTCGGCGACCTTGGCCGGCAGCAGGCGCGCCACCTGGGCCTGGACCTGCGCCGGGCTTGGCGCCGGCGCCTTTGAACCGAGCTGGCCGGCACAGCCAGCCAGGGCCAGCGAGGCCACGACAGCGGCCCAGCGAAGTGAATGCAGAGGTTTTATAGACATGGCTTCCCAGTAATTCCGAAGGTGGCCCGCGCCCGAGGGAGGCGCGTCGCCGCGGATATCGACCCTCAAGGCGCCGCACTGTTCCGTACCAGCGACGGGCCATTTGAGCATTCCCCGTGACCGACGGCGAATTTCACCTAATCTGAAACCTCATCGCCCACAGGAAAACAACAGGCGGGGCCCATCATGAGCGTGCAACTCAACCACACCATCGTCTGGTGCCGCGACAAGCAACGGTCGGCGGACTTTCTCGTGCAACTGCTCGGCCTGCCGCCACCCACGCCCTTCGGCCCGATGCTGGTGGTGCAGCTGGATAACGGCGTGTCCCTGGATTACTACGACAACGACCCGCCCATCGCCTCCCAGCACTATGCCTTTCTGGTCGCCGCCGACGACTTCGAGCCGATCCTGCAGCGCATTCGCCAGCGCGGCCTGGCCTTCTGGGCCGACCCGGGCAAGCAACGCCCGAACGAAATCAACCGCCACGAAGGCGCTCGCCGGGTGTATTTTGATGACCCCGACGGCCACCTGCTGGAAGTGTTCAGCCAGACCTGAGCCTCCTTTACCTGCTCTGGAGTCCCCTGCGCCATGCTCTCACTGGATTTTCTCATCACCTCGCTGATCGTCGTGCTGATCCCCGGCAGCGGCGTGATCCTGACCATTTCCACGGCGTTGGTGGCCGGCAAGCGCGCCAGCCTGTTCACCGCCATCGGCTGTACCGCCGGGATAGTCCCGCACCTGCTGGCCTCGGTGCTGGGCCTGTCAGCCATCCTGCACACCAGCGCGCTGGCCTTCCAGGGCCTGAAGTTCGCGGGGGTCGCCTACCTGCTGCACCTGGCCTACGCCACCTGGCGCGACCGCTCGGCCTTCGCCGTGGACACCAGCGCTCCTGCCACCAGCGCCAGCGCTGGCGGCCTGGTGCTCAAGGCCTGCCTGCTGAACATCCTCAACCCCAAGCTGACGATTTTCTTCCTGGCCTTCCTGCCGCAGTTCATCAGCCACGACGGCCCCTCGCCGGCCATGCAGATGCTCGGCCTGAGCGGCGTGTTCATGGCGATGACCTTCGCCGTGTTCGTGGCCTACGGCCTGCTGGCCAACCTGTTCCGCAAGGCCGTGATCGAGTCGCCCCAGGTGCAGAACTGGCTGCGCCGCAGCTTTGCCGCCAGCTTCGCCGCCCTGGGCCTGAACCTGGCGTTCGCCCAGCGCTGAAACCTGGTACACGACACCGGCATGACATTGATCTCTCGACGAGGACAAGGACATGAACCGCAGCGACGTACTGATCATTGGCGCCGGCCCCACCGGGCTGGTTCTGGCGCTGTGGTTGAGCCGGCAGGGGGTCAAGGTGCGCATCCTCGACCAGACCGCCGGCCCCGGCACCACTTCCCGGGCCCTGGCGGTGCAGGCGCGGACCCTTGAGCTGTACCGCCAGCTGGACCTGACCCAGGCCATCCTCGACCAGGGCCACCGGGTGCCGGCCGCCAACCTCTGGGTCAAGGGCGAACAGGCCGCCCACCTGCCCCTGAGCAGCATCGGCGCGGACCTGACGCCCTACCCCTTCCTGGAAATCTACCCGCAGGACCAGCACGAACAATTACTGATCGAGCGCCTGCAGCGTTTCGGCGTAACGGTCGAGCGCCAGACCGAACTGCTGAGCTTCACCGACCACGGCCACCTGATCAGCGCCCAACTGCGCGGCGCCGACGGCCAGGAGGAAACCTGCCAGGCCTTCTACCTGGCCGGCTGCGACGGGGCCCGCTCGACGGTGCGCAAGACCCTGGGCATCGACTTTCCCGGCGGTACCTATCAGCAGGTGTTCTATGTGGCGGACGTCGACGCCAGGGGCCCGGCGCTCAATGGCGAACTGCACGCCGACCTCGACGAGGCGGATTTCCTCGCGGTCTTTCCGCTGGCCGGCGAAGGCCGGGCACGGCTGATCGGCACGGTGCGCGACGAACGCGCCGAACAGGCGGAAACCCTGAAATTCGAGGACGTCAGCCGTCGCGCCATGGACAACCTCAAGGTCCAGGTCGACCGGGTCAACTGGTTCTCCACCTACCGCGTGCATCACCGGGTGGCCGAGCGCTTCTTCAGCGGCCGCGCCTTCCTGCTTGGCGACGCCGCCCACGTGCACAGCCCGGCCGGCGGCCAGGGCATGAACACCGGGATCGGCGACGCCATCAACCTGGCCTGGAAACTCGCCGCGGTGCTCAGCGGCAAGGCCGAGGAGCACCTGCTGGCGACCTATGAGTTCGAACGCATCGAATTCGCCCGGCGCCTGGTGGCCACCACCGACCGGGTGTTCAGCTTCGTCACCGCCGACGGGCCGATCGCCAACCTGCTGCGCACCCGCCTGGCGCCGCTGCTGATTCCCAAGGTGACCGCGGTGGAAGCGGCGCGCGAGTTCCTGTTCCGCACGGTGTCGCAGATCACCCTCAACTACCGCGACACGCCCCTGAGCTGCGGCAGCGCCGGTCATGTCCACGGCGGCGATCGCCTGCCCTGGGCCCATGGCGCCGTCACCGACAACTTCGCCAGCCTCGACCACCTGGGGTGGCAGGTGCATGTGTACGGCGTCACCAGCGACGCCCTGCGCGCCTGGTGCGCCGAGCGGCAACTGCCGCTGACGGTGTTCGACTGGGAACCGGCGCACCAGGCCGCCGGCCTGGCGCGCAACGGCTTCTACCTGCTGCGGCCGGACACTTATGTGGCGCTGGCGGAAAAATCGGCGGACCCGAAGGTGCTGGAGCGGTATTTCGAGGAGCGCAAGATTGCGTTGTGAGTAGCGTTGCAGCCGCAGTCGACTGGGCCGCAGGGATTTTTTGTGGTGTTAGCGCTGACGTCATCGCGGGCAATCGAGCGTCGCCCGCGATGAGGCTATATAAAACGCGTCAGATCCCGCTCAACGCCAGGTCCATCGCGAAGTAGGTGAAGATCAGATCCGCCCCGGCGCGCTTGATCGAGCCCAGGCTTTCGCGCACCACCCGCGCTTCGTCGATGGCCCCGGCCTGGGCGCCGAACTTGATCATCGCGTACTCGCCGCTGACCTGGTACGCGGTCACCGGCAGGCGCGAGGCTTCGCGGATGTCGCGGATGATGTCCAGGTAAGCCCCGGCCGGCTTGACCATCAGCGAGTCCGCGCCTTCCTGCTCGTCCAGCAGCGACTCGCGCACCGCTTCGCGGCGGTTCATCGGGTTCATCTGGTAGCTCTTGCGGTCGCCCTTCAACGCGCTGCCGCCGGCCTCGCGGAACGGACCGTAGAGCGCCGAGGCGAACTTGGTGGAATAGGCCATGATCGCGGTCTGGGTAAAGCCGGCCTCGTCCAGGGCGCGGCGAATGGCCTGGACTTGCCCGTCCATGGCCGCCGACGGCGCGATCACATCGGCGCCGGCACGGGCCGCGGCCACCGCCTGCTTGCCGAGGTTGACCAGGGTCTGGTCGTTGTCCACCTCATGGCCGTGCAGCACGCCACAGTGGCCGTGGTCGGTGTACTCGCAGAAGCAGGTGTCGGACATCACGATCATCTCCGGCACCGCGTCCTTGGCGATCCGCGACATGCGCGACACCAGGCCGTTGTCGTTCCAGGTGTCGCTGCCGTTGCTGTCCAGGTGGTGAGACACGCCGAAGGTCATCACCGACTTGATCCCGGCGCGGGCGTAACGCTCGATCTCCCCGGCCAGCTTCGATTCCGGAATGCGCATCACCCCCGGCATGCTCTTGATCGGCACGAAATCGTCGATTTCTTCCTCGACGAAAATCGGCAGCACCAGGTCGTTGAGGGTGAACTCGGTTTCCTGGAACAGGCTGCGCATCTGTTCGCAGCGGCGCAGGCGACGGGGACGGGCTTGGGGGAACTGGCTGGACATGGGATTTCCTCAGGGCAGGCCACGTGAGACAAGGCTGGGAGCAATAACGACCGCAGCTAAAAAGAGCGAAGCTTATGCCCGAAGCCGCGACCGGCACAAACACCGCGTCGCCAAGACTGCGTTGCCGCTTTGGTAACAATGCCCGTGAACGCGGGTGTTACGCCTGTCAGACAAATGGCCCGAGGTGCAACTGTCGGACCGATTTTCGATCTAACCAATACACGCCCGAGCCGTTCGCGCGAGCCTTGAAGGCCAGTGCCTGCGGCAGGAATTGCTCGCGTGTGCAGGACCGCCCGCCCCATGGAGACGGCCCTGGCGGATCGCCTGCCGGGCATCCTCGAGCACTCAGATCGAGCCCCTTGGCAGCACGTTTCGCGGGATGGCTGTCGTGGGCGCAAAGACCGGGTTTGCAGGCCTGCGGACCCGGTTGCCGTTCTGTCGTGGCGGGTCGCCCCAGGGAAGGCTCGCGGCCCGCCCTCAACCCGGGAGGAGAAGCGAAAATGGCCAACTCCGTGAAAAAAATGCCGATCGAGACTGAAGACAAGGCCACCCGGCGTTCGAGCATGAGCGACCTGTGGCAACCTCTGGAAAAGCTGCGGCAACAGGTCGATCACCTGTTCGATGACTTCAATCGCGGCCCCGGCCTGTCTCCCTTCAGCCGTGGGCTGTTCGATGTGGACCCGTTCTGGCGGCGCGAACTGATCGGCCGTGGCATGCCTGCCGTCGACATCACCGAGAAAGACGAAAGCTTCGAAATCACTGCCGAATTGCCCGGCATGGATCAGAAGAATATCGAGATCAAACTCTCCGACGGCAGCCTGATCATCAAGGGTGAAAAGAGAGAGGAAACACAAGAAAACAGAAAAGGCTATCACCTGAGCGAACGTCATTACGGTTCCTTCGAGCGGGTATTCAACCTGCCCAAAGGGGTCGATGCCGAGAAGATCGAGGCGAGCTTCAGCAAAGGCGTGCTGAGCATCTCGCTGCCGAAAAAACCTGCCGCCCTGAATGCGGACAAGGTCGTGCAGATCAAAGGCGAATGACCCAGGCCAGCCAGCCCCTTGCCGGGAAATCGGCAAGGGGCTTTTTTTGGCCGGCCAACAATAGAGACCGTGCATCCATCGTGTCGGCAAGGCGCATGACAATCAGACGCGAATGCCCGCTCAGCACGAGCGGTTGAGCGCCACGGCCGCCAGGATCAGCGCCTGCAAGGCGGCCTCGTCCAGGCTGTCACCCTCATGCAGATCGATCGCCCGGCGGGTATTGCCCTCGAGGCTGGCGTTGAACAGGCCCGCCGGGTCGTCCAGCGCGGCGCCCTTGGCGAAGGTCAGCTTGACGACGTTCTTGTAGGTCTCGCCGGTGCAGAGGATGCCGCCGTGGGACCACACCGGCACCCCGCGCCACTTCCACTCCTCGACCACCTGCGGATCGGCCTGCCTGATCAGCCTCCGGACCCGGGCCAGCATCTCGCCGCGCCAATCGCCCAGTTCCTCGATGCGCCCATCTATCAGCAGTGAAGCGGCACCACTCTGCTCTGCCGGCGTGGTGTCGCTGGTCTGTTTCTTCATCCTGGTCATCCTCTGGAGGGGTGTCGTTCCGACCCTTGAGTATCGCTGACGGGCCATTTCCCTCCAGGTAACCGACGAGCGTCACACCGGCAGTTCGGTACTCAGTTTGATTTTCTGCATGGGGATTTCCGTCTTCAGGCTCTGCACGCCCTTGATGCGGGCCAGGTGCTTGATCTGGAACTGCCGGGGCTTGCTTCTGGCGTCGGTCGGGTACGGTCGCACGCCTGAGGTTACATGCAGGGCGCAATTGTCTTGGCAGGAGGGAGTAGCGGGAATCGAGAGCCAGGCACGCCATCCATGCGCACCTGGTTTCTTTACAGCGGGAGGTGAATCAGTTCCAGGGACGGTCGCCGTTCTCGTCCTTGACGCGGGTCGGCAGGCCCATCACGTCCAGCGCCTTGAGGAACGGCTCGGCCGGCAGCTCCTCGACGTTGACCATGCGCTGCACGTCCCATTCGCCACGGGCCACCAGCAGAGCCGCGGCCACCGGCGGTACGCCCGCGGTGTAGGAAATGCCCTGGCTGTCGGTTTCGGCAAAGGCTTCTTCGTGGCAGGCCACGTTGTAGATGAAGACTTCACGCGGCTGGCCATCCTTGGTGCCCTTGACCAGGTCGCCGATGCAGGTCTTGCCGGTGTAGCCCGGTGCCAGCGAGGCGGGATCGGGCAGCACGGCCTTGACCACTTTCAGCGGCACCACTTCCAGGCCTTCGGCGGTCTTGACCGGTTGCTCGGAGAGCAGGCCGAGGTTCCTGAGCACGGTGAAGACGTTGATGTAGTGCTCGCCGAAGCTCATCCAGAAGCGCACGTTGGGCACGTCGAGGTTCTTCGACAGCGAGTGCACTTCATCGTGGCCGGTCAGGTACAGGTTCTGCGCGCCCACCACCGGCAGGTCGTCGGTACGCTTGACTTCGAACATGGTGTTGCTGGTCCACTGGCTGTCCTGCCAGCTCCACACCTGTCCGGTGAATTCGCGGAAATTGATTTCCGGATCGAAATTAGTGGCGAAATATTTGCCATGGGAACCGGCATTGACGTCGAGAATGTCGATCGAATCAATGCGGTCGAAATACTGTTGTCTGGCCAGGGCCGCATAGGCGTTGACCACACCCGGGTCGAAGCCCACGCCGAGAATGGCGGTGATGTTCTTCTGCTGGCATTCCTCGAGGTGCTTCCACTCGTAGTTGCCATACCAGGGCGGCGTCTCGCAGATCTTGCCCGGTTCTTCGTGAATGGCGGTGTCCAGGTAGGCCACGCCGGTATCGATGCAGGCACGCAGCACCGACATGTTGAGGAAGGCGGAGCCGACGTTGATGACGATCTGCGATTCGGTCTCGCGGATCAGCGCCTTGGTCGCCTCGATGTCCAGCGCATTGAGCGCGTAGGCCTTGATTTGCGCGGGCTGTTTGAGGCTGCCCTTGGCCTTGACGCTGTCGATGATGGCCTGGCATTTGGAGATGTTGCGCGACGCGATAGCAATACGACCGAGTTCGTCGTTGTGCTGCGCGCACTTGTGGGCCACCACCTTGGCGACACCTCCTGCACCAATGATAAGAACGTTCTTCTTCAATTTCTTTATCTCTCCTTTCCGCCAGCTTACGAGAGGCTGGACAGGTAGTCTTCGAACCCAAATTCACGAACCACCTCGACACTACCGTCGAGTTGTTTCACTACGATGGACGGCATTTTCAGGCCGTTGAACCAGTTTTTCTTGACCATGGTGTAACCCGCCGCGTCAATGAACGACAGCCGATCGCCGATGGCCAGCGGACGATCGAATTGGTACTCGCCGAAGATGTCTCCGGCCAGGCAAGACTTGCCGCACACCATGTAGGTATGTTCGCCCGCGCTGGGCGCCAGCTTGGCGTTCAGGCGATAGATCAGCAGATCGAGCATGTGCGCTTCGATGGAGCTGTCGACCACCGCCAGGTGCTTGCCGTTATAGAGGGTGTCGAGCACGGTGACTTCCAGCGAGGCGCTCTGGGTGATCGCCGCTTCGCCCGGCTCCAGGTAGACCTGCACGCCGTACTTCTCGGAGAACGCCTTGAGGCGCGCGCAGAACTCATCCAGGGCATAGCCTTCGCCGGTGAAGTGGATGCCGCCGCCGAGGCTGACCCATTCGACCTTGTGCAGCAGGTGGCCGAAGCGCTCCTCGATGGTGCCCAGCATCTGGTCGAACAGGCCGAAGTCGCTGTTCTCGCAGTTGTTGTGGAACATGAAGCCTGTGATCTGCTCGATGACGGCCTCGACCTTCACCGGGTCCCACTCGCCCAGGCGGCTGAACGGACGCGCCGGGTCGGCCAGCAGGTAATCGGAACTGCTCACCTGGGGGTTGACCCGCAGACCGCGGACCTTGCCTTCGGACGCCGCGGCGAAGCGCTGCAGCTGGCCGATGGAGTTGAAGATGATCTTGTCGCAGTTGTCGAGCATCTCTTCGATTTCGTCGTCGGCCCAGGCCACGCTGTAGGCGTGGGTCTCGCCGGCGAACTTCTGCCGGCCGAGCTTGAGCTCGTACAGCGACGACGAGGTGGTGCCGTCCATGTACTGCTGCATCAGGTCGAACACCGACCAGGTGGCGAAGCACTTGAGCGCCAGCAGGGCCTTGGCGCCGGACTGCTCGCGCACATAGGCGATCTTCTGCATGTTGCCGAGCAGTTTCTGTTTGTCGATGAGGTAGTACGGCGTTTTGATCATTTCGAGGCCTCCGGCCAGGCCAGCCAAAAAAAGGATGCGCATTGTGCCTTCACTTGCCGCGTATCGAAAGGGCAGAAAGCACCGCTCGCCGGGTCAGTGTCTCGGCACCGCACCCGGATCGGCTCTATTGCAGGCAATGCTCCAGGACGCAAATCGCCTGGCAGCCCCCATCCTAGGGGCCTGCCATGACATTCTGAAGTGACGTGCCACGCCGACTGGCACGCATCGCCGTGTGCTCAATCGTCCTCTTGCAATTTGATGCCCCGGGCGTGCAGCAGGTGGGGCACCACCAGCACCAGCAGGGTCAAGCCGAGGAAGGCCGCCGCTATCGGTTGGGTGACGAATATCGACCAGTCGCCCTGGCTGATGGACAAGGCGTTGCGCAGCTGTTTTTCCGCCATCGGCCCCAGCAGCATGCCGACGATCACCGGCGCGACGGGAAAATCGAAACGCCGCATCAGCACCCCGCCCCAGCCGATCGCCAGCATCAGCAACAGGTCGAAGGACGAGTGGCGCATGCCGTACACGCCGATGGAGGCGAACACCAGGATCCCGGCATTGAGGTACGGCCGGGGGATCTGCAGCAGCTTCACCCAGAGCCCGACCAGCGGCAGGTTCAGCACCAGCAGGATGAGGTTGCCGATGTACAGCGAGGCCACCAGGGTCCAGACCAGGTCACCCGAGGTCTGGAACAGCAGCGGCCCCGGCTGCAGGTTGTAGTTCTGGAACGCCGCCAACAGGATCGCCGCGGTGGCGGAGGTCGGAATGCCCAGGGTCAGCAGAGGCACCAGGGAACCGGTGGCGCTGGCGTTGTTGGCGGCTTCCGGGCCGGCCACCCCTTCGATGGCGCCCTGCCCCTTGCTGGCGGCGAATTCTTCCGGGTGCTTGCTCAGCTTGCGCTCGGTGGAATAGGACAGGAAGGTCGGAATCTCCGCGCCACCGGCCGGGATCGAGCCGAACGGAAATCCGATCAGCGTGCCCCGCAGCCAGGCGGGAATCGAGCGCCTCCAGTCGGCGCGGGTCATCCACAAGGAGGTCAGGCGATGGCGGCCGGAGGCTTCCTCCTTCTGATACAGCAGGCTGTACAAAGCCTCCCCCACGGCGAACAGGCCGACCGCCACCAGCACCACTTCGATGCCATCGACCAGCTCGGGAACGCCCAGGGTGTAGCGGGCAATGCCCGAGGTCGAGTCGAGGCCGATCAGGCCGATGCCCAGGCCGATCCCCAGCGAGGCGAAACCGCGCAGCATGGACGCGCCGAGCACCGCCGAGACCGTGGTGAAGGACAGCACCAGGATCGCGAAATACTCCGCGGGGCCGAACTTCAGCGCCAACATGGCGACCAGGGGGGCGAACAGGGTCAGCAGCACGGTGGCGATGGTGCCGGCGAAAAACGAGCCGATCGCCGCGGTGGCCAGGGCCGGCCCGGCGCGGCCGTTGCGGGCCATGAGATTGCCCTCCAGGGCGGTGACCATGGACGACGACTCACCCGGGGTATTGAGCAGGATCGAGGTGGTCGAGCCACCGAACTGCGCGCCGTAATAGATGCCGGCGAACATGATCAGTGCGCCGGTGGGATCGACCTTGGCGGTGATCGGCAACAGCAGGGCCACCGTCAGCGCCGGGCCGATCCCCGGCAACACACCGATCGCCGTGCCCAGCAGGCAGCCGATAAACCCCCAGAGCAGATTGATCGGCGCCAGCGCCGCGGAGAAACCTGTCGCCAGGCTCAAGAGAATGTCCACCGTGTGACCTCCTTCGGCCCGGCTCAGATCCAGGCATTGACCAGGGGTGGCAGGGCCACGCCCAGCCCGGCGTTGAACAGCCAGTAGATCGGCAGGGTCAGGGCGATGCCGATGGCCAGGTCCCGCAGCGGACGCCGGCTGCCGAAACCCCGTGCCGAGCAGGCAAACAGCAAGCCGGCGGCCAGGACGAAACCGATCAGGTTGATCAACACGGCAATCGCCACCAGGCCGGCGGTGACCCAGGCCGCCCCCAGCCTGCCGCCGGGCTGGGCCTGGGCGCTGTCGTCGCCGGGCTCGCCCAACTCGCGCAAACCACCGGTACAGGCCTGGTAGCTCAACAGCAGGCCGACGGCGCCCAGAAAGGCGCCGACAGCGCAGGGATAGACATGGGCGCCGAGGATGACGAAGCCCATCTCGGGCGGAAAGCGCAAGGCGCCGATGACCAGCACCAGGCTGATGGCGATCAGCCCCAGGCCAATCGCCAACTGCGACAGCACGACCCTGCTGCGCCCGGCCATCTCAAAGCAGCCCGACCTTGACCAGCATCGCCCGCAGGCGCTGGTGTTCCTCGTCGACGAATTTGCCGAACTCATCGCCGGTGAGAATGCTCGGCGACCAGGCGTTGGCTTTCACATTGTCCTGCCAGACCTTGCTGTTGGTGGCGGCCAGGACCGCGTCGGTGACTTCCTTGCGTTGCTCGGCCGTAAGGTTGGCCGCGCCATAGACACCGCGCCAGTTGCCGATGATCACGTCGTAGCCCTTCTCCTTGAGAGGCGGCGCATCGATGCCCGGGACACGCTCCGGAGCGCCGATGGCGAGCAGGCGGAACTGCTTGGACTGCACGTACTTGGCCAGTTCGGCATAACCGCCGGTGATCACCGTGATGTGCCCGCCCAGGGTCGCGGCCACCACTTCGCCGCCGCCGGCATAGGCGACGTAGTTCACCTTGTTCACCGGCACGTCCATCTTGCTCGCCAGCTCGGCGATGCCGATATGGTCGATGGAGCCCTTGGAGCCACCGCCCCACTTGATGCTGGCCGGGTTGGCCTTGAAGTCCTTGAGCAGGTCCTCGAGGGTCTTGTAGGGCGACTCCTCACGCACGGCGAACACGTTGTATTCGGTGAACAGCCGGGCGATCGGCGTCACGTCCTTGAGGCTGATCTGCGGCTTGTTCTGCTCCACCGCCGTAACCATGATCGCCCCCACCACCAGCAGCGCATTCGGGTCGCCCTTGGTGCTGTTGGCGAACTGCGCCAGCCCCAGGGTACCCCCAGCTCCGCCCTTGTTCTCGAAGGTCACGGACTTGGCCGTGCCGGCCTCGAGCAAGGCCTTGCCCAAAACCCGCGCGGTCTGGTCATAACCGCCGCCCACGGAGCCTGGGGCCATGAACTTGACCGTATCCAGGGCGAATGTCGGTGTCGCGAGGGTGAGCGTGGCGAGGCTGGCGGCAATGGCCATGCCGCGCCTGAATCGACGCAGTGCTGTAAACATCAGGTTTCTCCCGAGACTATTGTTTTTGTTGATACCGGTTGAATGCGCCCAGGGCAGTCGCCCTGTGTGGCCTGCGGTTAAGTGTAGACGGCCGGCGGTTGGCGACCGCCCGAGGAGGGAACCCCGGGTAAAGAATGCGCCCAGGGCCCGACGCTCCCGCCAGGGGCGCGCCTGGGGAGTCTTGATTCGGGGTGGAAAGCAGTTGGCCGGAATAGAAGCCCGGCCGTGCTTATCAGCGAGAGAAGATCAGCGATTCAGCAAGAGAGGGATCTGCGATCCTTGCCCATCACGAACGGGTCTTCACCGTGATGAACATATGCAGCCGATCGTGGATTTCCTGGAGGGTGTGGCGGAACGGCTCATGCTTGTCGCTGGTGACCGGGTCCTCGAAGTTCCAGACGATCACCTCGCCGGAGGACGGCATGCGCGCAGCCTCTTCCGAGGACTTGTCGCACAGGGTGATGACATAGTGGAACTGCTGCCCCGCGAACTCGTCGAGGGCCTTGCTGCGCAGCCCCACGGTGTCGATGCCGATATGTTCGAGAGACTCCAGGGTGCGCGGGTCGATCTCGCTGGCCTCCAGGCCGGCGCTGAAGGCGTCGAAATCTTCGGCGTCGGCGTGGCGCAGCAGCGCTTCGGCCATCAGTGAACGGGCATCGTTTCTGGCGCAAACGAACAGCACGCGGCGTTTGTCACTCATGGTTCATTCCCCTGTTTTCAGACTGCTGGGATAGTGCCGAGGAAAATCGCACTTTTTATTACAGCCTGTTTTTCGACGGCGGGATGCCGCGGCGACGGCGCTCACGCGTTGCCCGTCGGCTGATTCCGGCGTGACCTGTAAAGGACTGAAATAGAGCGACGGAACACACTGGCGGGAACAGCTGGCCGGAGGAAGGCCAGCGGCTTGCAGATGACGATTGGTAATCAGTTGTTACATATCAGGCCATGCAGCACGCCGAAGCGCAGCCCCGGCTCGGAAGGCGTCATATGGGTGACGCCAAACACCTTGAACGCCGCCAGCATCACCGCCAAGCCGCCGGGCAGGATGCTCAGGCGATGGGATTGCAGTCCCGCCAGCCTCAGGCGTTTGACATGCCCGGCTTGCAGCAGGCGCAGCGACAGGCGCAACAACCCGCCGTAGGTGATGCCGTCCTGGCCATCGTCGTTCAGGCCGTTGGCCTTGAGCACCTTGGCCAGGAACCGGGTGGTGCCCGAGGAGCCTATGGCCTGCTGCCAACCCAGCTGGCGATAACGCCGGGCGACTTTCTCGAACTTCAGGCTGGCCAGGCGCTCGGCTTCCTGCAGGGCGTGAGCCGAGACCACGCCGCCCGGAAAGTAGCGCGCGCCGAAGGTCGCGCTGCCAATGGCGATGCTCTCGGTCAGCAAGGGCTGGGCGCCCTGCCCCAGGATCAACTCGGTGGAACCGCCGCCAATGTCCACTACCAGCCGCATGCTTTCACTGCCTGGCACGGTATGGGCGACGCCGGCGTACACCAGCCGCGCTTCTTCATGCCCGGAAATGACATCGATGCGAAACCCCAGGTGACGCTCCGCGCTGGCCAGGAACAGCGGCGCATTGTCGGCTTCGCGCACGGCGCTGGTGGCCACCGCCCGCACCCGCCCGGCCTCGAAACCGCGCAGTTTCTTGCCGAAGCGCGCCAGCGCCTGCCAGCCCCGGTCCAGCGCCAGCTCGTCCAGCGCACCCTCCTGAAAGCCTTCGGCCAGGCGCACCGGCTCCCGCAGCGTCTTCACCTCCTGGATCATGAACCCCTGGCTGCGCCTGACCGGCTGGCCGATCATCAGGCGAAACGCATTGGACCCAAGATCAATGGCCGCGAACAGAGAGGCGTCGCCTTTCATGGAGGATTCCTGGCAGATTCATCGACCGGCAGGCCGCGGCCTGTCGAAGACTAAAGACGGTTTGCGGCGATCCTGCCATTCCTTCGATGACGCCAAGATGACAGCCCCCGCCTTGATACGCCCTGCCCTCCAGTTGCGCTCAAACAGGCCTTGCCCTGCCGCAGCCCGGTCACGAAAGGCTTTTCGGCGGCAAGGGGCCTGTCATCATTCGGTCATTTTCCGCAGTGATACTCGCGCTATCAACAACGCGTGCTCTCCTTTAACGCTGCCATCTTGGGCGGCTTTTTTTTGCCCGAAAATCCTGGCGACAACCTTGCCAGACCGAGAAAGCCTGCCTATCCATCAAGGGCTGCGACATCCACCACCGCTGCTTCTGCAACCGCATCGGCACAAGGCTCGCCACGATCCTCCAGGCGGCTGCGAGCGAACAGGGACGCTGAACGCAGGGCTTGCCTGGCCGAACGCAGGTAGAACGCCTGCAACTGGAACACATGCCACCTCGCCGCATGCACCTCCAGGCGACATGCCACGCCGCAGAGCAGCGCGCGCTCGGCCAGGCGTGTGGAGTCCGCCAGCAGCAATTCCTGATCCCCCACCTGGATCAGCATCGGCGGCAGGCCGCGCAAGTCGACGGTCAATGGGCTGTGCAACGGGCTATCGGCAGGCGCTGCGTAGGCACGCAGCCCTTGCTCGAGCCAATCACGGCGCAGCATGGGGTCGGCGTACTGGCGCGTGATGAGGGTCGGCCCGCTCAGCGTCGCATCCGTCACCGGGGACAACAACAGCAGGCCCGCGGCAAAGGGCTCGCCCCGCTGTTGCAGGGTAAGCGCCAGGGCCAGGGCGAGAGAGCCACCCGCGGAGTCGCCGGCCAGCAGGATCTGCCGCGCCGAATAGCCTTGCGCCCGGATCGCCTGGTAACAGGCCAACGCATCTTCCAGGGCCGCGGGAAACGGGTGTTCCGGCGCCAGCCGATAGTCCGGTACCCAGACGGCCATCCCCGCTTCCCGAGCCAGGCGGCTGGTAACGCTACGATGAGTGGCAGGGCCGCCCAGGCAGAAGGCACCGCCATGCAGATAAAGCATCACCCCACCCGCCTCGGTGTGGTCCGGTGTCAGGACCCGCAGCGGTACGCCCCAGACGTGCGCCTGTGCCTGGCTCACGCCCGCGCAGCCCGGCATCGACCACGACAGGCCGTTGACGATACGCCGCTGTGCGGCAACGCTTCGCGGCGGACCGATCAGCGCCCGGAAGCTCACCCGCAAGAGTTGGCGCAACACGCCGGCACTGAGGACTTCGAGGCCATCGCGGGGCTCGGCAACCAGCCGCCCGTAGACCTGGCCCGACTCGCTGGCCAGCGCCCTGGAAAAACCATAGGCACGCAATGCCGAATAACGGGTCAGCCAGCGATAGGACAAGGTGAAACCCGGCCAGTTGGTGCTGTTGTTGCCCGCTGCGTCGACATACCAGCTCTTGCAACCGCTCCACACGGAACCGGCCAGGCGGCGCTGTATCCGTTGATGAAAACGCTGCTCCGTCTGCTCATCGACCTCGACGGTGGTGGCCGAAGCCTTGTGCATCGCGCGCCAGCAGCGCATGACATGGGATATCTGGCTTTCCAGCATGTAGACGATCGAGTTGTGCCCCAGGTTGGTATTGGGGCCATACAACATGAAAAAGTTGGGAAAGCCCGGCACCGCCAGCCCCAGATACGCCCGGGCGCCCTGCTCCCAGGCGTGCTGCAGCGCTACCCCGTCGCGCCCGACGATTGTCATCGGCGCAAGAAATTGCGTCGCCGCGAAACCCGTCCCGTAGATGATCGCATCGACCGGGTGGTGCTTGCCGTCCAGCGTCTCGATGCCCTGCTCGGTGATGCGCCCGAAGCCCTCGGTGATCAACTGCACATTGGGCCTGGCCAGGGTCTTGAGGTAATCGCTGGACAGCAGGATGCGCTTGCAGCCGATGGGGTAGTCCGGGATCAGCTGCCGGCGCAGCTGCGGGTCGCCCACCGACTGGTTCAACAAGCGGCGGAACGGCAGGCCTACCGCCCACTTCATCAGCCCCTTGAGGCGGGTAAAACCCAAGGCCCTGGATTCGTAGCGCAGGTAGATGGCGGCGCGATGCAGCGCCATGCGCCAGGGCCTCCTGGCGAACAGCTGCTTTTCTTCGTCGCTGTAGGCGCGATCGGGCCGGGGCAGGATGTAGGCCGGCGAGCGCTGGAATACCTTGAGCTGCGCCACCGAGTCGGCGATGGCCGGCACGAACTGAATGGCCGAAGCGCCCGTCCCTATCACCGCCACCCGTTTCCCCGCCAACGAGTAGCCGTGATCCCAGTTTGCGGAGTGGAACACCTGCCCCTTGAACGCCTGCATGCCTTCGAACATCGGCAGCGCCGGCTGGCTGAGCTGGCCAGTGGCGCTGATCAGCAGGGCGGCGCGATGCACCCGCCCACCGGCTTCGGTGACGCACCACTGCGCGTTGGCCTCGTCGAATCGCGCCGCCTGTACTTCAGCGCCGAAGCGGATGTGCCGCGCCACCTCATACTTGCGCACGCAGTGCTGCAGATAACGCTGTATTTCCGCTTGCGGGGCGAACATCCGCGTCCAGCCGGGGTTGGGTTCGAATGAAAACGAATACAGATGCGACGGCACATCGCAGGCCGCGCCCGGGTAACTGTTGTCCCGCCAGACGCCGCCGACATCCTGCTGTTTTTCCAGAATGATGAAGTCCGTGACACCGGCCTTGCGCAGCGCGATGGCCATGCCGATGCCGGCAAAACCGCTGCCGATGATCACGGCGGTGAGCGGCGACGTCGATTGCAGGCCGGGTTCGAGTTGGGGCATGAAGTACCTCTTTTCTTGTTTTTTCATGGGCAGGCGCAGGTCTTCGCATGATGGGGTCCACGGCCTTCCCGGCAATCCCGATCAGCGTAGCCTGTGCGCCCATCATGCTTGCCCAGCCTCGACAGGCCCATGACGTAAAGGGACAGTTACTTTAGTATTCAGGCCAATCCCTTTCCCTGACCCGGGTAGCGAGCATGAACATGCTGGAGTTGTTGCGGGGACCGGCCAGTGCCCTGCTGATGGTGGATTTCGGTCGCGAAAGAGGGTTCTCGCCTGCGCAATTGCTGGCCGGTTCTGGCCTGTCGCTGACCCGGCTGGCAGACCCCAACTTCGAACTGTCATGCACCCAGGAACTGCGCCTGATCAATAACCTGCTCAACCTGTCGGGGCACCCGCAGGGGCTGGGCTATCAAGTGGGCGCCCGCTATCACTTCTCGACCTACGGGCTGTTCGGTTATGGCCTGATCAGCAGCGCGACCGTGGGCGATGCCTTGCAGCTGGCCCTGCGGTTCTTGCCGCTGACCTACGCGGTCACCCGGATCGCCTACCATGAGCAACCGTCGCTCGGCATCCTGACATTCACCGAACCGCCACTGGCGGATGATTCGCTCAGAGACTTTGTGATCGAGCGCGACATGGCCGCCGCCGCGGTGCTGCTCAAGGAAATAGCTGGCAGTGAGTTCTCGCTGGCGGGTTTTACCCTGAAGAAGAAACGCCCGGTCGATCAGTCGGCCGCCAGTGCCGGCAATATTCTTGGCGTGCGCCCCGACTACCTTGCCGACAGCAACAGCCTGGCTTTCGATCGTTCGCTGCTGAACCGTCCGTTACCCCAGGCAAACACCGTCACCGTCTCGATGTGCGAGCAGATGTGCGCGCAATTGATGGAGCGCCGGATCCCCCGCACAGGCATCGCCAACCTGGTCCGCCAGTACCTGAACATCACCCCCCAGGGCGCACCGCCAGACCTGCCGAGCATGGCCAGCCTGATCAATGTCAGCGAACGCACCTTGAAACGTCGCCTGCACGACGAAGGCACCTGTTACCGGCACCTGCTGGAGCAGTCACGCAGCGCCGCGGCCCTGGAGTTACTCGGCGACCCGGCGCTCAAACTGACAGACATCGCCGAAAAACTGGGCTACAGCGACCTGTCGAGTTTCTCCCAGACCTTCAAACGCTGGTACGGCGTGTCCCCCAGAACCTATCGCCATGCGTCCAAGGCCACTTAGGCAACAGACGGGCCGGGCCTGACCGGGGAGCGCCCTCGCCTACAACCGCAGGCTGCCCTCGATACAGGTCACCGCCGAACCGCCGATCCAGATTTCATCGCCGATCCGCTCGACCTGGATGCGCCCGGCCCGGCCCATGCTCAAGCCCTGGCTGACCACGTAGGTCGCCGGCGCCAACCCCGCGCCCAGCAGCCATTGGGCGATGCCGGCATTGAGGCTGCCGGTGGCCGGGTCTTCCGGCATGCCGTCGCCGGCGATAAAGGCGCGCACTTCGAACTGCGCCGCGTCGCCATCGCGCTCGGGGTTCCAGGGTGCGATCACTCCGACCGCGAGGCCCTTGAGCTGGGAATAGTCGGGTTGCAGGTCGAGCACCTGACCGCGCTCGGCCAGCAGCACCGCCAGCCAGCCGGCGCCGTTGTCCACCCATTGCGCGTCGACAATGGCGTCGGGCGCCAGCCTCAGGCCCTGGCGCACCTGCTCCAGCAACCCGGCCTCCACCGGCCCGGACTTGAGCAAGGGCGGCGCGAGAAACGCCAGCTCGGCGCCGTTGCGGCGAATGCGCACCAGGCCCACCGCGCACTCCTGGACGATCTCCTCGCCCTTGGGCACGCCGCCGGCCTCCAGCCAGGCATGGCAACTGCCGAGGGTCGGATGGCCGGCGAACGGCAGCTCCTGCAGGGTGGTGAAAATCCGCAGGCGATAGTCGGCCCGCGGGTCCCGGGGTTCGAGGATAAAGGTGGTTTCGCTGAGGTTGGTCCAGTTGGCGAACGCCGCCATGCGCGCGTCGCTCAGCTGGTCAGCGCCGAACACCACCGACAGCGGGTTGCCCTTGAGCGGCTCGTTGCTGAAGACATCCACCTGCTTGAAATCGAATCGGCTCATTACGGGTCCTTGTCTGAATGAACGCGGTCAGGCCTGGATCGGCCTGACCTGCACGAAGCCTGTGAAACCTCTGTAGCCGCTGCCGCAGGCTGCGATCGATGACGCAGTCATCGTAAAACCTGGCGACACGCTCTGCCTGGCACAACGCATCAGGCCGTCTTGCGCCGACTGCGTCGCCGATCGCAGCCTGCGGCAGCGGCTACAGGGAGGCAGTCAGACCGGCTTGGGAATTTCCAGGCCGCGGATCACCGCCGGGCGCGCGAGGAAACGCTCCAGCACGCGCTGCACGTTGGGGAAGTCCTTGAAGCCCACCAGATCGCCGGCTTCATAGAAGCCGATCAGGTTGCGCACCCAGGGAAAGGTGGCGATATCGGCAATGGTGTAGCGCTCGCCCATGATCCAGTCGCGACCTTGCAGGTGGCCTTCGAGCACGCTCAGCAGGCGGCGGGACTCGGCGACGTAACGGTCGCGCGGGCGCTTGTCCTCGTAGTCCTTGCCGGCGAATTTGTTGAAGAAGCCCAGTTGGCCGAACATCGGGCCGATGCCGCCCATCTGGAACATCAGCCACTGGATCGTCTCGTAGCGCGCGGCGGACTCCTGGGCCAGCAGTTGCCCGCTCTTGTCCGCGAGGTAGATCAGGATCGCCCCCGACTCGAACAGCGCCAGCGGCTGGTCGCCCGGACCGTGGGGGTCGAGGATTGCCGGGATCTTGTTGTTCGGGTTCAGCGAAAGGAACTCGGGGGACATCTGGTCATTGGTTTCGAAACTGACGCGGTGCGGCTCGTAGGGCAGCCCGATCTCTTCGAGCATGATCGAGACCTTGACGCCGTTGGGAGTCGGCAAGGAATACAGCTGAATCCAGTCGGCGTACTGCGCAGGCCATTTCTGGGTGATGGGGAATGCGGAGAGATCGGTCATGACAGGCTTCCAATGACAGTCAGATGAAAGGCCGTGGCCCCGGGCCGGGCGACGACGGCGCTAGATTACAGGCATCGGTTCGCGGCGCGCATTCTTAAATTCGAAACATCCGGTGGTTAAGCTTCCCGGCAGCCAGACAGCGGTGCGGATAAAGTAACGAGCCCATACTCGCCGTCCCACGCCCGGATCGAACCAAAAGGCGTCCTGGGACTCTGAGCTACCTGCGGGTAGAACACTCGTTCAATGACAGGGAAAACCACGCGAAGCCGGGAGCTCGCCGTGGAAAGGTTTGTCAGCCTTAACCGATTGCGCTGAAGTACCCACAATCAAATGAAGAATCTGCTGAGTTTCACCCAACGCCTGCAACGCCGGTCCTATGTGTTTTTTCCGGCGCTGATGCTGACCAGTGCGCTGCTGCTGTCGCTGGAATCCAGTGAAAGTCGCGCCCAGCCGGTGGACGGCACCCAGACCCTGATCTTCCTGCGCCACGCGGAAAAACCCGCCGGCGGCCTCGGCCAGCTCAACTGCCAGGGCCTGAACCGCGCCATCGACCTGGCGTCCCTGTTGCCGGAAAAATTCGGCAAGGCCAACTACGTGTTCGCCGCCAACCCGACGCGCAATGTCGAGGAAGGCGAACTCGACAACTCCTACAGCTACATCCGTCCGCTGATGACCATCAGCCCCAGCGCCATCAAGCTCGGCCTGCCGGTGAACATCGAGTTCTCGGCCAACGACACCAGCGCCCTGGCCGACGAGTTGCTGCACGACCGCTACCACAACTCGATCATCTACACCGCCTGGTCCCACGGCTACCTGCCGGAACTGATCAACAAAGTGGCGCGGGAAGCCGTCGGCGAAAAACGCACCATCACCGACGACTGGGCCTCCAACGATTTCGACTCGCTGTACGTGCTGACCCTGACCTGGCACAACGGCAAGGCCACCCTCGACAGCCGCAGCTACAAGCAGGGCCTGGATAACGGCGAGGAAAGCTGCCCGACCTGATGCACCGCCCTCAGCGCAGGGCGTCCAGCAGGCGGTACCAGGCGATCCCCGCCCCCAGGTACAGGCGCTGCAAGCCATGCAGCGGAATCGGCCGGATCGGCGTCACCGGAAACGGAAATTCACTGCTCGCCCCCGACAGCCGCGCCGCCAGGTGCTTGCCCAGGGCCGTGGACAAGGCGATGCCACGGCCGTTGTAGCCGAGCAGAATCGACAACCCCGGCTGTGGCTCATGCAGCTGCGGCAGGAAACTCTGATTCAACGCCACCCGCCCGCTCCAGCGATACTCGATGGGCGTGCCCGCCAACTGCGGAAACAAGCCCAGCAACGAACGCTCCAGGTGACGCCAGTCGCCACTGTGAGTCGGTTCGGAAAACGGCCCGCGTCCCCCCAGCAACAAGCGTCCCTGGGCATCCTGTTTGAAATACAGCAGCAGGCGCCGGGCGTCTGAACAGACCTCGCCGTTCGGCAGGATGCTCTGGCGCAGCTCGGCCGACAGCGGGCGGGTGGCGATGATGAAACTGTTGGCGGCGATCACCGTCTGTCGCAGCCGTGGCCACAGGTCGTCGGTGTAGCCATTGGTCGCCAGCACCACGCGCTGGGCCTGGACCCGATGGCCCTGGGCGGTGCGCAGCTGCCACTGCCCGCCTTCGCGTTGCAAAGCCTCGACCCGAGTCTGCCCGTGAATCCGTACGCCCCGCTGCTGCGCCACCCTCGCCAGGCCGCGCGCATAGTTCAGCGGGTGCAGGCTGCCGGCGCGCGGATCGACCCAGCCGCCGAGGTAGTTCTGGCTGCCAATGCGCCGACCGACGGCGGCGCGATCGAGCAATTCCACCGCCACCCCACGCCGGCGCCACTGCTCAGCGCGCTGCTCGATGGCCTGCAGGGAGCTGGCGGAAAACGCCGGCTGAATCCAGCCCTTGCGCGTGGCATCGCAGGCGATGCGATGCTGCTCGATCAGGGCGAACACTTCATCGGCGGCCGAGCCGGCCGCCTCCAGCATGGCCTCGGCGCGGGCCGGGCCGAACCTGGCCAGCAGTTGATCCGGGTCGTACTTGAGCCCGGGAATCACCTGCCCGCCGTTGCGGCCGGAAGCGCCCCAACCCGGTTCCCCGGCGTCCAGCACACAGACGCTGACCCCGGCCTCGGCCAGGCGCAACGCGGTCACCAGCCCGGTATAACCGGCGCCGACTATGGCCACGTCGGCCCGCAGGTCTTCGACCAGCGCCGGGGTCTCGACCGCCGCAGTCGCCGTGGCGGCCCACAAGGAAGGCGGCAGGCGCAAGGTTTCGGCGGCCTTCATGCCTGCACCTCCGCGCCCTGGTTGAGCAGGCGCTTGAGGAAGTCCTGGGTGCGCGGATGGCGCGGCGTGCTCAGCACCTGCTTCGCCGGGCCGGCCTCGACGATCTTGCCGCTGTGGAGGAAGCACACTTTGTCCGCCACGTCCTGGGCAAAGCCCATTTCATGGGTGACGACGATCATGGTCATGCCTTCGTCGGCCAGCTTGCGCATCACCGCCAGCACCTCGCCCACCAGCTCCGGGTCCAGCGCCGAGGTCGGCTCGTCGAACAGGATCGCCTGCGGGTCCATGGCCAGGGCCCGGGCGATCGCCACCCGCTGCTGCTGGCCGCCGGACAGCTCGTCCGGATAGGCGTGCATGCGATGGGCCAGGCCGACCTTTTCCAGCAGCGCCTCGGCCCGCTCCCGGGCCTGCTGCGGGTTCTGCTTTTTCACGTAGATCGGCCCTTCGGTGACGTTCTGCAACGCAGTGCGATGGGGGAACAGGTTGAAGCGCTGGAACACCATGGCCACCTGGGTGCGCAACTGGTGAATGGTCTTGCCGTGGCGGTCGACCCGTTCGCCGCTGACCAGGATGTCGCCCTGCTCGTAGCTTTCCAGGCCGTTGATGCAGCGCAGCAGGGTTGACTTGCCGGACCCCGAGGGCCCGATCAGGCACACCACTTCACCGCTCTGCACGCTCAGGTCGATACCTTCGAGCACCGCCACGTTGCCAAAACTCTTGTGTACGCCCTTGATCTCGATCATGACTTTCTCCGGGTGCTGAAGCGCGCCTCCAGGCGACGCAGGGCAAAGGACAACGGCAGGCTCAGGGCCAGGTAGAGCAAGGCCACCAGGGTGTAGACGGTCATGTTCTCGAAGGTCGAGGAAGCGATGAGCTGACCGGCGCGGGTCATCTCGGCCACGGTGATGGTGGACACCAGCGAGGAGTCCTTGAGCATCATCACCAGGGTGTTGCCGTAGGGCGGCAAGGCGATGCGAAAGGCCTGGGGCAGGACCACCCGGCGCATGATCATGCCGCCGCGCATGCCAATGGATTCGGCCGCCTCGATCTGCCCCTGGTGAATGGCCTGGATGCCGGCGCGGAAGTTCTCCGCCTGGTATGCCGAGTAGGCGATGCCCAGGCCAATCACCCCGGCCTGCATGGCCGTGAGCTGGATGCCGAAATCCGGCAGCACGAAGTAGATGTAGAACAGTTGCACGATGATCGGCAGGCCGCGAATGACGTTGACCACGCCAATCGCGAACAGCGAGATCGAGCGCACCTTGGATACCATCATCAAGGCGAATACCAGGCCGATCAGCGAGCTGAGCACAAAGGAGCCGGCCGTGACCTGCAAGGTGACCACCGCCCCTTTCAGCAGAATGGGTAGGAAGTCCAGAGCGTTCTGGAGAAACATAGGAGGACCTGCGCAATCAGGAGTGAAGCGACCCCGCCGGGCAGCCGGGCCGCGGGGTGGTCAGTTGAGCTTCCACTTCTCGATGATCCGCTCCAGGGAACCGTCGGCCTTGATCGCCGCGATGCCGCGGTTGACCTCGTCCAGGGTCTGCGCATCGCCCTTGCGCACGATCAGGCAGACATCGCCCATCACCACCGGCTGGTAGCTTTTCACCAGCTGCACCTTGTTCTGGGTGCCCTGGGCCAGTTGGTAGGCGACGATCGGCCGGTCGGCGAAACCGGCCTTGATCCGCCCCAGCGCCAGGTCGCGCAGCAGGTCGGGGATCGAGTCGTAGCCGCGCACTTCCTTGAAGATCCCGCGCTTGTTCAACTCATCGATGAACACTGTGCCGACCTGGGCGCCAACCACCTGGTCCTTGAAATCTTCCATGCGGGTGTAGGCGGTGTTGTCGTCGGCACGCACGATCAGCCCCTCGCCGTAACTGAACACCGGGGTGGAGTACTGCACCACCTTCTCCCGCGCCGGGGTGCGCAGCATGGCGGCGGAGATGATGTCGATCTTGTTCGAGGTCAGCGAGGGGATCAGCGAGGCGAAGGTGGTCTGCTGGATGTCCACCTCGAAGCCGCCGGCCTGGCCCACCGCCCGGGCGGCGTCGATCATCATGCCTTCGATGCTCTGGCTCTTGACGTCGAGAAAGGTGAAGGGAATGCCGGTGGCGGTGGCGCCGACCTTGTACACCGGCGCGGCGCCGGCACTGGCGGAACCGACGAGGCCGGCGGTGAGTGCGCAGCACAATGCAAGGACACGAAAACGCTTTTGCATGGCGAATCTCCCATTGGACGATTTTATTGTTTGAAGTCCGTGATGGCTGGCCTCTGGAGGTGGCAGGAGGCATGGAACCGACTATAAACAATTTACAAAAATCGTAAAGAGATTTATAAATATCGAATATCGATATTTAAAACACAAAATGTCCAAAGGAACCGCCATGAGCGATACCCCCAATAGCCTGTTCAATCAGTCACTGGAAAAAGGCCTGGCGGTCCTGCGTGCCTTCAACGCCGCCCAACGGACCATGAACCTGGCGGAAATCGCCGAGGCCGCCGAGATCAACAAAAGCTCGGCGCAACGCATGATCCACACCCTGGAGCAGCTCGGTTACGTACGTAAGCACCCGCAGACCAAACGCTTCCAGCTGACCCCGCGAGTGATGGAGATCGGCTACAACTACCTGGCCGCCGACACCCTGGTGGACGTGGCCAACCCGTTCCTCGCCGAACTGGCGCAGGTCACCGGCGAAACCACCAACCTCACCGAGCCCGACGGCCTGGACATGGTCTATGTCGCGCGCTTCGTGGCGCCCAAGTTCATCCCGATCCACATGCCCATCGGCAGCCGCATTCCGATGTACTGCACCGGCTCCGGCCGCGCCTACCTCAGCGCCCTGCCCGACCAGGAAGCCCTGGCGATGCTCCAGGCCAGCGACCGCCAGGCCCATACCCGGCACACCCTGACCGGGATCGACGCGATCCATGGGGAAATCGTCGCCACCCGCCAGCGCGGTTACGCCCTGAACCAGGAAGAACTGTTTCTCGGCGACATGAGCATCGCCGCGCCGATTATCGGCAGCCAGGGCCTGCCGGTAGCCGCCGTACACGTGGTGATCCCCAGCAGCCGCTGGACCCTGGAAGAAGCCGAACGCAAGCTGGCGCCCTCGGTGATCGAGTGCGCGCGGGCGATTCGGACCTCGATTCGTACGCTCTGAGTGGCTACGACACTGTTGTAGACACCTGCGATCGCCGGTGCGGACTCCGGGATTTGGCCCGGCACTCGGCGTTGCAAGGTTCTACGACCGCTGCGCGGTCGATCGCAGCCTTCGGCAACGGCTACAGAGGCGCGCAAGGTGCGCGAGTAGGCTAAGATTCGCGGCCTAACGTCACTGCCCGGAATCATTGTTCATGTCCAGCCTTGCTCCTGCCAGCCCCGTCCGGGGCTGGTCGTTCTGGTGGAAACCCGCCCTGTTCGTCCTGGTGGCGTGTGTCGGCCTCTACTTCGTCAAGTGGTCGCCCTACTACGCCAAGGCCTTTATCGCCGCCGACAGCCACAGCATCGGTGCCTCGATCATCAACGATCAGCCCTCCTCGCCATTGAGCGCCGCCCTGGCCTACGCCCAGGTGTATTTCCTGGCGATCTGGAAAGCCGCGGTGCTGGCGGTGATCCTCGGCTCACTGCTGCAAGTGCTGATCCCGCGGGACTGGCTGCTGCGCCTGTTCGGTCGCGCCGGCTTCGGCTCGACCCTGCGCGGCGGACTGTTCGCCCTACCGGGCATGATGTGTTCCTGCTGCGCCGCGCCCGTGGCGGCGAGCATGCGTCGGCAGAATGTCTCGGTCGGCGCGGCGCTGGCCTTCTGGATCGCCAACCCGGTGCTCAACCCGGCGACCCTGGTGTTCATGGGTTTCGTCCTCGGCTGGGGCTTTACCGCGCTGCGGCTGGTGGCGGGCATCGTGCTGGTGCTGGGGGTGTCGCTGGTGGCCCAGCGCATCGCCCGTCCCGAGCAATTGCCGGAGGCGGCGGTGGAAGCTGTGGTCGAGGCCAGCTCAGGTAACGACGGCGCCTTCTTCAGCCGCTGGGCGCGCAGCCTGTGGCAGCTGTTCTGGAGCACCATTCCGATCTATGTGCTGGCGGTGCTGGTGCTGGGCGCGGCGCGGGTCTGGCTGTTCCCCCATGTCGAGGGCGCGATTGGCGACAGCCTGCTGTGGCTGGTGCCGCTGGCGATTGTCGGCACGTTGTTCGTGATTCCCACCGCCGCGGAAATCCCTATCGTGCAGACCATGATGACCCTGGGCATGGGCACCGGCCCGGCGGTGGCCTTGCTGATGACCCTGCCGAGCATCAGCCTGCCGTCGCTGCTGATGCTGCGCAAGGATTTCGACGCGCGGGTGCTGGTGACCGTCGCCGGGCTGACCATGCTGATCGGCGTGGTGTGCGGGTTGATTGGCGCGGCGCTGCTGTAAGCCAAGGTTCGATGGCGTCCGCCTGGACGTCATGGCGGGCAATCGAACGTCGCCCGGCGGCTCCTACAGAAACTCATGATCTTCTTCTGTAGGAGCGAGCGGGCGGCGATCCGACTTGCCCGCGATGGGGCCAAAGGCCCCGCCCTTCCATCGACTCAGCCGCGCTGACGGGCCCGTTCGCGCAAATACTCCAACACCGCCGCCTGCTCGCCGACGAACTCGATGCGCGCGCCCTTGCTTTCGCGCTGGAAGGCATACATCGGGTCGTAATATTCCTTGAGCAACCCTTCGATCCAGGCCCGGTGCAGGTCCACGCTGCCGCTGCGGGCCTGCTCGGCCAGGGCAGCCTCCAGCAGTTGGTACAGGCGCTGGTGACGCTCGCCACCGAGGCGCTTGCGGATGTTGTTCAGGCTTTCCAGCAGGCGCTCGGAAAACCGCGCGAAGCCATCCTCGCCATGCACCGCGACGAACTCCGCGCACAGGTCGATCACGTAGTCGCGCAGGATCCGCTCGATTCGCCCCTCCAGGCCATCCTCCAGCCAGACCATGGGAAAACGCTGCATGCCCTGGTACAGCGGCAACGGCAAGGCGCAGCTGCCGATCATGCGGTTCTCGTCTTCCAGCACGAACCCGGCGATGCCACGGTCGCGCTTTTTCAGGATGTCCACCGCCAGGCGGTTCTCGAAGTCGATGTTCGACGGCTGGCCGCTGGCGTGCTTGCCGAAACTGGAACCGCGATGGTTGGCGTGGCCTTCCAGGTCCAGGCCGTTGGCCAGTTGATTGAGCACCTCGGTCTTGCCGATGCCGGTCATGCCACCGAGCAGGACAAAATCACACTCGGCCACCGCGCCCTCGAGGGTGTCGAGCAGGAAGGTACGCATGGCCTTGTAGCCGCCACCGACCCGCGGGTAGTCGATGCCGGCCTCATCCTTGAGCCACTGCTGGACGATCTGCGAACGCAGGCCGCCGCGGAAGCAATACAGGTAGCCGTCGGGGTGGGCCCGGGCGAAGTCGGCCCAGGCCTGGATGCGTTCGGCCTTGATCGCCCCGGACACCAGTTGATGGCCGAGGACGATCGCCGCCTGCTGGCCCTGCTGCTTGTAGCAGGTACCGACCCGCTGCCGTTCGTGGTCAGTCATCAGCGGCAGGTTGACCACGCCGGGAAAGGCGCCCTTGGCGAACTCGATCGGCGCGCGGGTATCCATCATCGGCCGGTCGTTGAGGAAGATTTCGCGGTAGTCGGTGATATCGATGGGCATCAGATCACCTCGACCGCGTTGCTCTGTCGCTCCACCAGCTCACCGATCGGCGCCAGTTCCAGGCCGAGTTCGGCGGCCAGCGCGAGGAAGGCCGCATTGCCTTCTGGGGTGACGGCGATCAACAGCCCGCCGCTGGTCTGCGGGTCGCACAGCACCAGCTTGTGCAGGGCCTGGATACGCCCGAGCTTGTTGGCGTAGCTGTCGAAATTGCGCTGGGTGCCGCCCGGTATGCAGCCCTGGTCCAGGTAATACTCGACCCCTGGCAGGCGCGGCACGCGATCGTAGTGAATGCGCGCGGTCAGGTTGCTGCCGTCGGCCATTTCCACCAGGTGCCCGAGCAGGCCGAAACCGGTGACGTCGGTCATCGCGGTCACGCCGTCGAGCTTGCCGAAACGACTGCCGGGCTTGTTCAGGGTGCACATCCAGTCACGGGCCAGGCCGACGTCGGCGCTGCGCAGCTTGCCCTTCTTCTCGGCCGTGGTCAGCACGCCGATGCCCAGGGGTTTGGTCAGGTACAGCAGGCAACCGGCGGTGGCGGTGTCGTTGCGCTTCATGTGGCGTTTTTCCACCAGGCCGGTGACGGCCAGGCCGAAGATCGGTTCCGGCGCGTCGATCGAATGGCCGCCGGCCAGGGGAATGCCGGCCGCGTCGCACACCGCGCGCCCGCCGCGAATCACCTCGCGGGCGACTTCCGGGGCCAGCACATTCACCGGCCAGCCGAGGATGGCGATGGCCATCAACGGATCGCCGCCCATGGCGTAGATGTCGCTGATGGCATTGGTGGCGGCGATGCGCCCGAAGTCGAACGGGTCGTCGACGATCGGCATGAAGAAGTCGGTGGTCGAGACCACGCCGCGCTCTTCGTCGATGGCGTATACCGCCGCATCATCGCGCGAGGCGTTGCCGACCCAGAGTTTCGGGTCGAGGTTCTGCGCGCCGCTGCCGGCCAGAATCACCTCCAGGACCTGGGGAGAAATCTTGCAACCGCAACCCGCGCCGTGGCTGTACTGGGTCAGGCGAATCGGCTCGCTCATGAGGCACCTCTGAAAGTCGTGGAGCGGCGATTCTAGCAGAGCCTTCAGCGCTGAGCCCTCGGCGCTAATAGAGAACCTTCAGCGCTGAGCCCCGGCGCTAATAGAGAGCCCTGCGCGCTGATCGTGTCCTGAGCCATCGACCACCGGCGCCGCCTGCCTGCCCTCCAGTCGATCCAGCCCGCAAGCATAGCGGCAAAAAAAACCGCCCTTTCGGGCGGTTGCAAGAAACCTCGGCGGTGATCAGAAACCGAGGGTGAAACTGAGGGTCATCGCATGGTCGCGGTTGTCGTGGGACAGCTGGCCCGAGTAACCGATGCCCAGTTTGCCCGTGGGGCTGATCTGGTAGTCCAGGCCGGCCTCGACCAGGGCGCTGTCCTTGGCGATCGGTACGCCTTGGGTGGTGAACGAACCGCCCCCCTCGATAAAGGTCAGGTCGGCATCGGGCTTGGTATCGCCGTAGGCATGGCGCCAGCCCAGGGCGGCGCGCGGTGTGATCTGCGAACCGTTGCCCAGGGTGATGCGCTTGCCGGCCCGCAGGCCCACCGTGGAGAAGGTGATGTCCTGGCTCGACTTGGCGCTCAGGCGTCCGGCGCCGCCTTTTTCGCGGCCGGTATCGCTGTCGTAGTTGACATAGGCCAGGCCGACGAAGGGCTCCAGCGCCACACCCGCCGCTTCCAGGGCATAGCCGACCTCACCGAACACCTGGGCACTGCGCGCGTCGTAGTTGGCTTTCAGGCGATCGTTGTAGCTGCCGACGCTGACGTTGCGCTTGGTGCTGATCCGGTGCCAGCTGTAGGCCGCGCCGAGGCGGACCGCCAGGGCGTCATGCTGGGAGTTGAGGTAGGCCGCCAGGTGGGTGCTGTTGATCGTGGCATCGGACTGGCGCCGCTGCGCGTCGATATCGCTGTGGGTATAGCCGGCTGCAACGCCGCCGCGCCACTGGTCGCCGAGCTGGCGGTCGGTGCCGAGCATGAAGCCGGACAGGTTGCGGTCCAGGCCGGCGGTGTTGCTGTCGCCTTCCATGTCGCCCCAGGAACCGAGCACCCGCAACCAGCCGACCATCTCGTCCTGGTCCTGGCAGCCTTCGCGGCTCAGGCGGTTCTCCCCAGGCGCCAGGGTGCGCCGCAGCTCATCCTCCTCGGTACCGCAGCCGGGCTGGCGCATGCGGTCGTTGAGGGCATCGCGCACATGGCGCGAGTCCTCGAGCAGCGAGCTGGCGGTACTGGCGTGGATCTCGCCCGACAGGCTGTCGAACGCGGCACGGGCCGAGTCGCGATCCAGGTTGACGACCTGGTCGCTGAGCACATCGCCCGCCGAGCCTTCGGCGCCGGTGTAGCTCTCCAGAGCCCTGGCGACACCCCGCTGGTTGGGGGTGGCCGCCACTTCGGCGAAGGTGGTCTGGTTGCGGCTGACCGCCAGGCCGACCTGGTTGGGCCCATACACCAGCGAGGTGTCGAGGAAGGCCAGGGACGGCAGGCGGGTGCTGCTGAAGGTACCGTTGACCCCGCCACCGGCGGTGATCAGCGAGTAGGTGGTGTTGCCGGTGTAAGGCGCCAGCGAGCGCACTTGCAGACCGCCGCCGAGGGTGGCGGTCCCGCCCACGGCGAGCACGGTGCTGGTAGGCGACGTCACGGTCAGGTCCAGCACACCGTCGGCGGTGTTGCTGAAGTTGCCCGCCACGCTCAGGGTCCCGGCGGCGCCACCGGACTGGGTCAGGCCGTGGTTGTCCAGCGAACCGACACTGCCGTTGCCACTCAGGGCGGCGCCGTTGGCCACCGTGACCTGCCCGGCGAAAACGCTTGGCGTACTGCGGTCGCCGACCTGCAACTCGCCCTGCTCCACCGCGACTGCGCCGCTGAACGGCTGGTCGCCGGTGAGCAGCAACAGGCCGCTGCCCTGCTTGACCAGGCTGCCGGTGCCACTGAGCACGCCGTTGAAGCGTCCGTTGCTGTTCTGCACGAACAGCAGGTGCGCGTTGTTGAGGATGCGTCCTTGCAGGCTGGTGGTACTACCGGCCAGGGTGCCGCCACTGACGGTGGTGCCACCGGTGTAGGTATTGGCACCGGTCAGCAGCAAGGTGCCGGCGTCGAGCTTGTTGATCCCGCCACTGCCCACCAGCGGCGCATCGATCTGCGCCGTCACATCGGCGTTGACCCGCACCGCGGCCAGGGTGCCATCGGCGGCATTGGTCGGGCTCAGGCTACCGCCCTCCCCGGCGACCAGGTTGTAGCCGGCGTCGAGGAATTGCAAGCCGGTGAAGCCCTGGTTGCCGACCACGGTGATCGTGCCGCCCTGCCCGCCGAAGACCGCGAACTGATTGTTGGAACCCAGGCTCTGGGTGCCGTTCGGGTCGGTCCAGTTGGTGCCCGGGCCCCAGGTACCGCTGCCGCCGGTGATGCTGCCGTCGGCGGTGGTCTTGCCACCGTTCCAGAACTGCACTTCACCCGGTGTGCCCTGCACCAGCAGGTTGACCTGATTGGCCAGGGCGGTCTGCAACGTCAGGCTCTCAGGCAGCACGCCCGTTGGCAGCGTGCCGTAGAGCAGGCCGTTGTCGGTCAGGCTGCCGCCGTAGCGGAACAGCTGGTAGATACCGACGCCGAACCCGCCACCATTGGTGACATTGAGGGTGCCGTCGAGGGTCAGGTTGCCCGCCACATCGACCACTGTGGTCGAACTGCCGACTTGCCCCAGGGTGAAGTCCAGCGTCGTCCCGGAGGCCAGGCTCAAGGCGCCCACCGACAATGGCGTGGCGGCACCGCCGGCGCTCAGGGTGGCGCCACTGGCCAGTTGCAGCGTCCCGCCGATTTCCCCACTGCCGCCAATGGCCGCGCCGGAGGCGACATTCACCGTGGCGCTGTTCAAGGTGCCGTCGACCTGCAGCGAGCCGGCTTGCACGCTGGTGGTACCGGTGAAGCCGTTGCTGCCAGTCAGCAGCAATTCGCCGCTGCCGCTTTTGGTCAGGGTGCCGCTACCGGTGAGGTTGCCACTGTAGGTGCCGTCGCTGCTCTGGGCGAAGGTCAGCGCTGCGTTATTGAGGATCGCGCCTTTGAGGCTGGAGGTATCGCCGGTGGTGCTGCCGCCATTGAGGGTGGTGCCGCCGGTGTAGCTGTTGGCGCCACTGAGCAGCAAGGCACCACTGCCATTCTTGACCAGGCTGCCGCTGCCGCCGATGGCGCCGCCGAGGGTGATGTCCTGGGTGCCGGCCAGGGTCAGCTGGGCGCCCAGGTTGATGGCGTTGGCCAGCTGCAAGGCTGTGCTGCTGTCGAGCTGGGCATTGCCGCCGACGCTCAAGGCGCCGCTGCCAATGGCTGCGTTGTTGCCCAAGGTCAGTTCGCCGCCATTGAGCTGGGTACCGCCCTGATAACTATTGCTGCCGTCGAGGGTCAGGTTCGCCGCGCCGTTCTTGATCAGGCTGCCGCTGCCGCTGACCACGCCAGCCAGGGTCAGGTCGTTGGAGCCGGCCACATTCAACCCACCGTTCAGCACTACCGCGTTGCCCAGGCTGACCGCGCCGTTGCTGTCCAGGGTGGTGCCGTTGGCCGCGGTCAGCACACCGCTGCCCAGGGCGCTGTCGCTGCCCACCACCAGGGTGCCGCCATTGAGCGCGGTGCCGCCGGTATAGCCATTGCTGCCATTGAGCACCAGGGTGCCGCTGTCGAGCTTGGCCAGGGTGCCGACGCCGTTGATGTCCACACCGATGGTGGCGGTGACGTTCGGGTCGACCCGAATCGCCGTATTGCCGGTGGCGCCATTCACCGCGTTCAACGCGCCGAAGGTGCCATTGATCAGGTTGTAGCCGTCGGTGACGAACTGCATGCCGGTGATGCTTTGCGTGCCGTTGAGCGTGACGTTGCCTGCCGCGCCCTGGAACACCGCGAAGCTGTTGCCCCAGGCCTGATTGAGGGTGCCATCGACATTGGTCCAGTTGCTGGTGCCGCTGGCCCAGGTGCCGCTGCCGCCTTCGATGACGCCGTTGCCGGTCAGCTGGCCGCCGTCCCAGAACAGCACGAGGGTGTTGGGCGCGGTCACCAGCAGGTTGACCTGGCTGCCCACCGCGGTCTGCACCTGCAGGTCGCCCGGCACCACGCTGCTCGGCACGCTGCCGACCACCAGGCCGTTGTCGGTCAGGCTGCCGGTGTAGTCGATCAGGCGATACACGCCGCTGCCGAAGCCGCCGATATCGCTGACGTTAAGCGTGCCGTCAAGGGTCAGATTGCCGCCGACGTTGAGCAGCGAAGTCCCGCCCCCCACCACTGGCGTGCCCAGGCCGACATCCAGGTTGGCGTTCGGCGCCAGTACCAGCGAACCCAGCGTCAGGCTGTTGCCGCTGCTGAGGCTCAGATGGCCGCCGTCGGCCACCGTCACTGCGCCGCTCAGGCTGCCGGTGCCAGTCAGGGTGCCACTGTTGTTGACCACCACATTGGTACTGGCCAGGGAACCGCTGACGTTCAGGGTGCCGGCATTGACGCTGGTGTCGCCGGTCAGGGCGTTGCTGCCACCCAGGGTCAGGGTGCCGCTGCCAAGTTTGCTCAACAGGCCGCTGCCACTCAGGCTGCCCTCGAAGGTGCTGCTGGAACTGACGCCGCCGACGCTCAGGGTGGTGCCCGCGCCGATCTGCACCCCGCCGCTGCCGGTCAGGCTCGCCAGGCTGCTGTCGGCCCCCAGGTTGAGGCTGGCCCCGGCGCTGACGTTGGCTCCCGAGGTGTTGCCCAGGGCGCCGGTGCTCAGGGTGCTGACGCTACCGGCGTTGATGTTCAGGGCGCCGGTAAAGCTGTTGTTGCCCGACAGGGCGAGGTCGCCCAGGCCGTTCTTGATCAGGGCTGCGCCGCCGCTGAGCACGCCGCCCAGGGTCAGGTTGTTGTTGCCGGCGATGCTCAGGTCGGCGTTGAGCACGATGTCGTTGCCCAGGGTAAAGGCTGCGCTGTTGTCCAGGGTGGCCGCGCCCCCCACGGTCAGGTCTCCGCTGCCCAATGCCGCGGCATTGCCCAGGCTCAGGGTGCCGGCATTCAGGCTGGTGCCGCCGGCGAAGAGGTTGACCCCGTTGAGCTGCAGCTCGCCCGTGCCATTCTTGATCAACGCACCGGTGCCGCTGACCACGCCGTCCAGGGTCAGGCCGTTGCTGCCGCCGAGGGTCAGGTTGGCATTCAGCGCCACACCGTTGTTCAAGGTCACCGAGGCATTGCTGTCCAGGGTCGCCGCACCGCCGACGGTCAAGCCGCCGAGGCCCAGCGCCGCGTCGGCGCCGACCGTCAGGGTGCCGGCATTCAACGTGGTGCCGCCGAGGAAGCCATTGCTGCCATTGAGCACCAGGTTGGCGCTACCGTCCTTGACCAGGCTGCCGGCGCCGCTGACTGTGCCGGACAGCGTCAGGTCGGCGCTGCCAGCGATGTTCAGGGCACCGGCCAGGTTCACCTGGTTGCCCAGGGTGACGGCGGTATTGGCATCCAGCGTGGTGCCCGCGGCTGCGTTCAGCGCACCGTCGCCAAGGGCGCCGTTGGCCCCGACGATCAGCGTGCCGGTATTGAGCGCGGTGTCGCCCAGATAACCGTTGGCGCCATTGAGGGCCAGGTCGGCCGCACCGTTCTTGATCAGCCCGCCGACGCCGTTGACCACCCCGCCCAGGGTCAGGTCCTGAGTGCCGCCGAGGGTCAGGTTTCCGCCCAGGTTGATGGCGTTGCCGAGGTTGACCGCGACACTGGCATCGAGGGTGGTGCCGGCGGCGGCATTCAGCGCTCCGGTGCCCAGGGCGGTATTGGAACCGACGATCAGCGAGCCGGCATTCAGCGCGGTAGTGCCCTGGTAGCTGTTGTTGCCGCTCAGGGTCAGGCTCGAGGTGCCGTTCTTGATCAAGCCGCTGGTACCGTCGATGACCCCGCCCAGCACCAGGGGGTTGCTGGCGTCCAGCGTCAGGTTGGCGTTGAGGTGCACACCGTTGTTCAGGGTCAGTGCGCCGCTGCCGCTCAAGGTCCCGGCGCCGGCTACGGTCAGGGCACCGCTGCCCAGCGCCGTGCCACTGCCCAGGATCAGCCCACCGGCATTGAGGGTGGTGCCCCCCTGGAAGGTGTTGGCACCGTTGAGCGTGAGGTCGGCCGCACCGTTCTTGATCAGCCCGCTGGTGCCGCTGACCAGACCGTCCAGGGTCAGGGCATTGCTGCCGGCCAGGGTCAGGTCGGCATTGAGCGTGACATCGTTGGTCAGGCTGATGCCGGCCGCATTGTCCAGGGTCGCCGCGCCGCCCACGGTCAGGGCGCCACTGCCCAGCGCACCGGCGTTGCCCAGGGTCAGGGTGCCGCCATTGAGGGTGGTGCCGGCGAGGAAGGTGTTGGCACCGTTGAGGATCAGGTTGGCCGTGCCGTTCTTGGTCAGGCCGCCGCTGCCGCCGACCACGCCGCCCAGGGTCAGGTCGGCGCTGCCGCCGAGGTTCAGATTGCCGACCAGGTTCAGGGTGTTGCCCAGGGTCACCGCGGTATTGGCATCCAGGGTGGTGCCGGCGGCGGTGTTCAGGGCGCCGAGGCCCAGCGCGGTGTTCGAACCGAGAATCAGCGAGCCGCTGTTGAGGGCGGTATCGCCCAGGTAGCCGTTGACACCGTTCAGGGTCAGGGCTGCGGCCCCGTCCTTGATCAGCCCTCCAGCGCCGTTGATCACACCGCCCAGGGTCAGGGCATTGCTGCCGAGGGTGGTCAGGTTGGCATTCAGGGTCACGGCGTTGCTCAGGTTCACCCCGGCGCTGCTGTCCAGGCTGGCGCTGCCACTCACGGTCAACCCGCCGCTGCCCAGGGCATTGTCGTTGCTCACGCTGAGGGTACCGGCGCTCAGGGTGGTGGTGCCGGAATAACCGCTGTTGATGCCGTTGAGGGCCAGGCTGCCAGTGCCGCTCTTGGTGAGCCCGCCGCTGCCGCTGATCAGCCCCGCCAGGGTCAGGCTGCCGGCGCCGGTGGCGATCATGCTGTTGTTGAGGGTGACCAGGTTGTTCAGGGTGATGGTGCCGGGCGTCGACAGCGTGGCCGCGCCATCGATGCTCAGCGTGCCGCTGCCGAAGGCCAGGTTGTTGCCCAGCTGCACGGAGCCTGCGCTGATGCTGGTGTTGCCGCTGTAGGTGTTGGCCCCGTCGAGGCTCAACTGGCCAGCGCCGCTCTTGGTCAGGCCGCCAGTGCCGGAAATCACCCCGGCCAGGCTCAGGTCGTTGCCGCCCTGCACGGTCAGGCCGCCGGCGCCCAGGGTCACCAGGTTGCTCAGGGTCAGGCCGCCGGTACTGGCCTGCAGGATCCCGCCATTGCTGGTCAGCACACCGCTGCCGAAGGTGCCGCTGTTATCGAACTGGGCGATGCCGCCGTTGAGGGTGGTGCTACCGCTGACCAGGGCTCCCTGCAGGGTCCAGGTCCCGCTGTTGAGCATGAGGTTGTTGAAGTTGATGTAGTTGTCGCTCGACAGCGTGCCGCTGCCGCTGGTGCCGCCGCCAGGACCGATGGTGTTCTGCAGGATCAGGGTGTTGGTACCGCCCGCGCCGCCGTCGACCTTGCCGGTGGGGGCGAATGTCAGGTCGATCCCCGGCAGGCCACCGAGGCCGAGGCTGATGTTGATCCCATCACCGACGCTGACGCTGGAACCGGTGACCGCGGTGAAGGTGTTGGTGCTGTTCACCCCCATCGACACCCCGCCCTGGATGGTGCCGGTGTTGAGGAAGGTGTTGCCGCCGCTGGAACTCTCGAAGGCGACCCGGCCTTGCAGCGTGCCGTTGTTGGTCATGTTCACCTGGGAGCCGCCGTAAACCGCCACCACTGGCGTGTCCGCCAGGGTCACGCTGAGCAGCGACAGGCCGGTCGAGGTGATGGTGCCGTCGTTGACGATGGTGGTAGTGCCGCCAGCACCGTTGTTGATGTTCAGCGCGGCGCCATCCAGGCTGCTCAGGTTCAGGCCGAGCAATTGCCCGGTACCGCGCATGATCCCGGTGACGGCGTTGGTGACGTTGACCACGCCCGCAGCGCCGTTGCCGATGAAGGCCCCGCCGCTCAATACCGAGACCAGGCCCAGCAGCGCCGGGTCGATGGTCCCGGCGTTGTTCAGGGTGATGGTGCTGCCGGTCAGGTCCAGCACCCTGCCGCCCAGGGTCGCGTTCATTTGCGCGCCGCTGTTGACGTTGACCGTCAGGCCATCGGTGGCGCTGGAAAAGTTGTTGAGGAACAGCGGCAGGCCCGGCACTCCGGTACAGGTCACTACGCTGCCGACGGTGGAACAGGTGGCCATGGCCGAAGGACTGACCAGGCTGAGCAGCAACCCGGTAAGCCCCAGGCGAACTGCCAAAGAGAGGGGGGAAAGATGATTGACGGCGTCCCTGACCTGAACTTTGTCCACGCTCAACTCCTTGCTAAGGGGCCAAGCCGTTCATCCATGAATGCGTGTACTGCTCGCTCAGCAACGTCCTGAGTCGATACGCACTGACTTCGAATGCCTGACCGTGGCGAAAATTGCTACGTGTCAGAAACGTAGACGAGCTTTGCGAGGGCAGAGACGAAACCGCGGGATTAAATAGCATTAATACTATGGTAAGAATTGACCGATAAAACTTCGGAAAAATTTACTAATTCGTTATTTATCAAATATTTAAAAAACAGCTTTTTTGTCAAATCAGATACGTTCCCTCGCAACTGCCCCGCCTTCTGCCCACCCTCCTTACCATCCAGCGATTTCAGAAGTATCTGAATTAATTTTCCGGATATTTCCTAACAAGACAGTCAGTTTCGGCGCCGACTCTTCATTGTTTCAAATACCTGATCGACGTTGGTACAGCATATGCAAACGTTTGCGCGAACCCGTTAAACCGATAATCAATACAGGTTCGCTTCAACCCGGCCAGCCATGGCTTTCCTACCGCATGAACAGGGATTTTCAATGCATCGACCTCTTACACCTTCGGCCTCCTGTCGCACCCTGGCTGTTTCCCTGCTACTGACTGCCGTTACGGGAGTACTCAGCAGCGCTGCCCAGGCCCAGGAAAAAACCGTCGACGTCCAAAAAAGCGTTGATGACTCGGCCCAAGGCGAAACCCTCAGCCCGGACGCCAATCCGCCCAAAAAAGGTGCATACCTGTCGGATTGGTACAACCAGGACCTGACCCTGATCGGTAGCAAGGACATCAGTTTCGGCCCGCAGCCGGCCGACGATATCTACCTGGAGTACGAGTACTTCGGCCGCAAGGGGCCGTTCGAGCTGTACGGCTACATCGACATCCCGAAGATCTTCAACATCGGCAACAGCCATGACAAAGGCGTGTGGGACCACGGCTCGCCGGTGTTCATGGAGCACGAGCCGCGGATCTCCATCGACTACCTGGCCGGACGCAGCCTGGCCATCGGCCCGTTCAAGGAGTGGTACGTGGCCTTCGACTGGATCTACGACCACGGCAGCAACAGCGCCAACCGCGCCAATACCCTGTACAGCGGCCTGGGCACCGACATCGACACCCATTCGCGGGTCAACCTGTCGGCCAACTTCTACGGTCGCTACCAGTGGGAAAACTATGGCGCCAGCAATGAATACTCATGGGACGGCTACCGGGCCCAGCTCAAGTACATCGTGCCCATAGACAAATTCAGCAACGGTGCGTCGCTGACCTATATAGGCTTCACCAACTTCGATTTCGGCTCGGACCTGCACAAGGACAACCCGGCCCGCACGGCCAACGCCACGGTGTCCACCAACGTATTGCTGTATTCCTTCACCCACCTGCGGTTCACCCTGGTCGGCCGTTACTTCCACAACGGCGGCAACTGGCAGGACGGCAGCGAGCTGAATTTCGGCGATGGCGATTTCCGCGCCCGGTCCAATGGCTGGGGTTATTACGCCGGCATCGGTTACCAGTTCTGATCACTCAAGCAATGGAGGCTTTCATGCACGCGATGACCCGTCTTTCCCTTTCCGTGGGCCTGGCCTGTGGCACCCTGCTCGCTTCGACGGCCTGGGCCGCCGAGGCCCCGGCCACACCGATCAAACCCAAGGTGATGCTGATCACCATGTTCGCCCCCGAGGCCCAGCACTGGATCGAGCGCCTGGAACTGAAACAGGAAGTGCGCGTCCCGGGGCTGTCGGCGGAGTACCCGGCGATACGTTGCAATACCAAGGACGTCTGCCTGCTGGTCACCGGCATGGGCCAGACCAACGCCGCGGCCTCGACTCTGGCACTGGCGCTGTCGCCGAAGTTCGACCTGCGCAAAAGCTATTTCCTGGTCGCCGGGATCGCCGGCATCAGCCCCAAATACGGCACCCTCGGCACCACCGCCTGGGCCCATTACCTGGTGGAATTCGGCACCCAGTGGGAACTGGATTCACGGGACGCGCCCAAGGACTGGCCGACCGGCTACCTGGGCATCAACACCAAGGGCCCGAACGAGAAACCGCCGCTGGACTACAAGACCGAAGTCTTCGAACTCAACCCGAAACTGCAGGCCAAGGCCTTCGCCCTGTCGCGCCGGGTGAGCCTGAGCGAAAGCAAGGAATCGGCGGCCTGGCGCCTCAAGTACCCGGCGGCCCCGGCCAACCAGCCGCCGGTGGTGACCCGGTGCGATACCCTGGCGGGCAATACCTGGTTCTCCGGCACGCGCCTGAGCGAACGGGCCGAGGTCTGGACCCGCCTGCTGACCGACAACAAGGGCGAGTACTGCACCACCCAGCAGGAAGACAACTCGACCTACGAGGCCCTGCTGCGCGCCAGCCGTGAAGGCCGGGTGGACGTGCAGCGGCTGGCGGTGGTCCGCGCCGGCTCCGACTTCGACCGCCCCGAACCGGGCGGCAGCGAGGTCGACAACCTGCTCAAGTACGCCGACCAGGGCGGTTTTGTCCCGGCCCTGGAGAACCTCTATCGCACCGGAAACCCGCTGGTGCAGGACATCCTGAAGAACTGGTCGGTGTGGGAGAAAGGTGTGCCGGAGGCGTGATCGGAAAAGCTCTGCAACCTTTGTTGCCAGGTTGTTTGGGCTGACGTCATCGCGAGCAAGGCCCCAGGCACGACACAGCCCCCAACCTGTAGCCGCTGCCGCAGGCTGCGATAGGTCCGCAGGAGCTCAATATAAGCTCCGCAGGACCTCGGCGAACGCAAGATCGCCGCGCCCCTTCGGGGCGATCGCAGCCTTCGGCAGCGGCTACAACAAGCCACGCCAATCCTCTGACCCGCACAAGGCCCCACCCTTATGGCAGCAAAATCACCTTCTCGCCGCTGCCCCGATTGATCTCGTGGTAGCGCTCGACGCCCTGCTCCAGCGGCGATTCGAACAACCCCTGCGGCAACGGCAACAACCCCTCATCGAAGAACCGGCCGAACTGCTCGAGCATGGCCGCGCAGGCCTGCACGCCATACAGCAGCGAGTTGATCCCGACCACCGAGCCACCCTTGCGGTACAGGCCCAGGGCCGGCAACTGCACATGGCCGTCCACCGGCGCGGCGATGATGGCGATGCGGCCGAACGGCGCCAGGGCCGCGACCGAGGCCGGCAGCCAGAAGCCGGTGGTGTCGAAGATCACCTCGGCACCGCCGGCAAACACGGCATTGACCTGGGCTCCGAGGTCTTCCGGCTGGTCCAGCTGCACGGTCTGGAACCCTTGTGCCTGCAACGCCTTGACCTGCTCCGGGCGCCGCGCGGCGGCCAGCAGCCGGGCTCCACGAATCTTCGCCAGGGCCAGGGCGGCGCTGCCCACCGCCCCGCCGCCAATCACCAGCAAGGTGGTTCCGGCGCCCACCCCGCTGCGCTCCAGGGCATCCCAGGCAGTGGTGTAAGGCACGCCCAGGCTGGCGGCCTGGGCGAAGCTCAGGTGTGTCGGCTTGTGCGCCACGCCCTTGGCCGACAGCACCACGTACTGGGCATGGGAGCCGTCCGCGTAGAACCCCAGCTCCTTGCCGGTGCCCCAGACTTCCTGCCCCACCAACTCCCGGGGCCCGTCCGCCACTACCCCGGCAAAATCCCGCCCGGGAATGCGCGGAACGGTGGTGTAGGGAAAACGCCCGAGCACGTTCTTCACATCGCTGGGGTTGAGGCCGGCGGCCTTGATCTGCACCAGTACCTGATCGGCGGCCGGCACCGGGGTCGGCACCTCGACGTAGTGCAACGACGACAGATCGCCGGTCTTGGAAAATTGCAGGGCGTGCATAAGCGCCTCCATGAACAGGAATAAATAAAAGGATCGAAAGGCCTCAGGACAACCAGTTGCTCACCAGTTGCCGGCCCATGGGCCACAGCTGTTCGCCGGCAAGCATGCCGAGCAGCCCGACCAGGGCGATGGCCGGCGGCGCCGGCGAGCGAAAGTTCAGGGCGCCATAAAGCAGGCCGACGCCAAGGCCGATGGCGAGGGAGATGAGGTAATGCATAACGAACTCCGGGCAGTGCGCCGCGCCTGGGCGGCGGCGATTGGGCATACCGGGAGTGTAGGGAGCGAAAACCTGCGCAACCGGCCAAGCACTTCAGGATTTCGGCCAATCTGCTGGCGGACGCCGTGGCGGCCTGGTTTGTTCGCGATGCAGATACTGTGGCGGGCCAGATACGGCGCTATCGCGAGCAAGCTTCGCTCCTACGGGATTGCAGCGCCCACACAATGGATGCCGCAAAGCCCTGTAGCCGCTGCCGAGCTTTGCGAGGCTGCGACCGGAGCACCGCGTTTATCCAGACCGACTGCATTCTCAGGCTTTGCGCCTGCTACGCAGTCGATCGCAGCCTCGCGGGGCTTGGCAGCGGCTACACACTCAGGTGCGGGCTTCTCCGGCCGCGTATTGCGACGGGGCCAGCCCCAGCTCGCGGCGGAACATGTCGCTGAAGCTGCCGGGGGAATACCCCAGCTCGCGGGCGATGGTGCTCACCGGCACACCCTGGATCAGCTCGGCGGCGGCCGTGGCCAGTTGCACCTGGCGGCGCCACTCGGCGAAGCCCATGCCCAGGCCGTCCTTGAACAGCCGCGCCAGGGTGCGCACGCTGGCGCCCGCCGCCTCGGCATGGCGCTCGAAGGGAATATCCAGGGAAGGCGCGGCCATCACCGCCTGGCAAAGGTTGATCAGGCGCCGGTCGGAACTGTCCGGCAGCACGATCTTCAACCGCGAGCGCCGGGCGCGCTTGAACTCCAGCAGGGCCAGGCCCACCAGCGCGTCGTAGTACTCCGGTTGCGGCGCCCCGGCCTGCTCCACCAGGCGCACGATCAGCTCGCGCAACAGGTTGTCCACCTGCAACACCTGCACCTGGCTGTCGAGGGTCGCCGCCAGGCTCGGGCGCAGATAGATATTGCGCATCTGCAGGTCGGTCACCACGCGGATCCCGTGGGGCACGCCCGGCGGCAGCCACACCGCCCGTTGCGGCGGCACCACCAGCGCCTCGTTCGGCGTCTCGACCCACATCACCCCGCTCATGGCATACAGCAGCTGCCCCCAGGCATGTTCGTGGGGCTCGATGAACAGGCCGCGCGGATAGGTGCGCGCCAGGGGTTGCACCGGCATATCGGTGTCGCTGAGGTCGGGAGGTGCGGCAAGGGCCATGGCCGGGCATCGTCGTCAAGCAGGGGGCCCATGGTAACCCCGTCGATCCGCCTGGAAAACCGCGAAAAAACATCCGAACGGACGCCGCAGCGCCAGGCGATAACCCGTTCGGATGCTTGCCCGACCACTGCCCGACCGCTGATACCCTTGCTCGACAATCCGAGTGAATTTTTCCCTGCCCGCGCGGGTCACTAAACCATCACAGGGAGGATTGATAGCTTTATGAACAACGCAAAACTTTTCGTCATCGAATACACCCTGCACGGCACCCCCAAGTCCTTCATCATCCGCTCGGAGAAGATGGACAATGCCGAGGCGTGGCATTGGGCAAGCTGTGACGCCGGTGTCGGCCGCATCGGCCGCTTCGGCCTGGAACGGGTAAAAAAGACCAGCAAACCCCTGGCGGAAAAATTCGGTATCGAGAACGTCACCTGGCGACCGTCGACCTGACCTCGCCTCCCCTCGCGGCAGCTCCCGGGCACCTTGTCGGTCACCGCGCACCGGCAGGGTGCCCGGGCTAAAGCCATGGCCTGGCCGCGGGCCCGCCCCGAACATCTCCCTCTCAGCCGGGCCTCGATTACCGCGACCGTCCCTGGGCGCCCTACTTCATCCCCTCGATCATCGATCTGGCACCGCTCGTCGACGCCCTACCCGCCGAGCCTGCCCGACTCGCCGCCATGGCGCGTCATGACCCTGCGCCCAGACTGAATCGCCGCTGCACTATCGCCAGCCCCTGGAGGCGTGTTATTTCATCGCTGGCCGCCCCGCCGCCCACCGACAGGAGTCACCATGCGCAAGGATTACCTGGCTTTTTTCATCTCGCTGTTTCTGTCGCGGCTGGCGGATCAGATCCTGCTGTTCATCGTGCCGCTGGTGGTGTTCCAGACCACCCATAGCGCGTCCTGGGCCGGACTGGCGTTTTTCGTCGAATCGCTGCCGCGCTTTCTCGCGTTCCCGCTGTGCGGGGCGCTGTGCGACAAGTTCTCGCCGATCCTCATCCTGCACATCAGCCAGGTCTACCGGGCGCTGCTCTGCGTGCTGGCGGTGCTGCTCCACGGGCTCCTCGGCGGCATCGCCTGGGTGGTAGCGCTGTCGGCGCTGTGCGGGGTGCTGACCACCCAGGGCATCATGGCCCGCGAAGTGCTGATGCCACATGTCTTCCAGCACTACAGCTACACCAAGACCCTGTCCTATTCGCAGATCGCCGACCAGACCGGGCTGGTCCTCGGGCCGCTGCTGGCGGCGCTGCTGCTGGAGGTCTGGGCCTGGCACTGGGTGGTGCTGTGGATCGCCGGGCTGTTCCTGCTGGCCGACCTGAGCATGCGCCTGTGGCAACGCCTGAGCCACATCACCCTGGAGGTGTTCGAGCAGCATCATGACCTCTGGATCCAGCCCCTGCGCATCGCCTTCAAGCATATCCGCGAGCTGGCGGAACTGAAGAAGATCATCACCCTGGCCGTGGGGGTCAACCTGATCGTCGGGGTCACCCTGGCCACCTCGGCGGCCATGGTGATCGGCCAGTACAGCGCCGGCAAGGACGCCTACGCCTGGCTGCAGGCGGCCGGCGCGCTGACCACCATCCTGATCCTGTTCTTCCTCGCCCGGGTGGTACTGCCCCTGCGGGTACTGGGTAGCCTGGCCTATTCGATGATCGCCGCGGGCGCCTTCATCAGCGCCCTGAGCCCGAACCTGGCCGGCTATGTGCTGGGGTTCCTGCTGATCGTCGGCTTCGACAAGATGTTCAACATCTACATACGCAGCACCCGCCAGCGGGTGATTCCGCCCCGGGACTTCGGCAAGACCGTGGGCGTGATCACCCTGCTCAACAACCTCTCGCAACCCCTGGCCGGCTTGCTGGTGGCGCTGCTGGCCGCGCCCTTGGGCACGCAACGGGTGATCCTGATCCTGGCGGTGCTGACCACGCTGCTGGGCGCGGCGGCCCTGTGGTGGTTCGCCAAGGTACGCAGCCCCCTCGCCGCCTCGATCCTCGAGGCCGACCAGGAGGCTGGCAGTTGAACGTGGAGCCGCCTCGGCTCTGCGTTCGCGCCCCCCTACCGCGGGCGCTCAGTGATGCGCGCCCTTGGCGCAATCGCAGCCTTTGGTAGAGGCGCAGGGTTCGCCGTTGGCGTGGTGGCTGGCGCAGGCCTGGCAACAGTAGTGCTTGCCGTGACGGACAATGGCATGGGCGCCGACCTTGCAGGTGCAGCCCGGGCAGGCACAAGTCTCGTTGGACATGGGGTGACTCCTTTGTGGTGGTCGTCGACGACGCGAATATTGCCGCGTCTCTAGCAGTGTAGTGGCTGCCTGTGGCCGTCATTGACCCCTGGTCGCGGCGGATTCAGTTCCAGCCTTCCAGGCGCAAGGTCGCCCGCACCAGGCGCTGCTCTTCGTTTTCGATCTCCCGCAGGTTGTCGCAGAGGCCCTGGATATGCGCGATGGCGGCCTTGCGCGCCTGCTCCGGCAGGCGTCCGGTGACGGCGTTGTAGAGCCGCGCGTGCTGGCGGTCGATCTGCCGTTTCTGCGCCTGGCGGTGATAGAGGTTGTTGACCGAGGCGAACACCGAGTTGAGCAGCAGGTCGGTCAGCGAGCGCAGGGTCTGCACCAGCACCGGGTTGTGCGAGGCCTCGCAGATCGCCAGGTGGAACGCGTGGTCCAGCCGCGCGTGGGCCGAGGCCTCCAGCTCCTGGCCATGGGCGTCCAGCAGCGCCTGATAGGCGCGGCCGATCAGCACGAAATCGGCATCGGTGCCACGCAACGCCGCCAGCCGCGCCGACTCGCCTTCCAGCAGGCTGCGCACTTCGAACAGGTCGTAGAGGGTGCGCGGCTGGGAGCTGAACAGATGCATCAGCGCCGAGGTCGCGCCCTGCCCCGACAACTGGGCGACAAACGAGCCCTTGCCCTGCTCGGTTTCGATGATGCCCCGCGCCCGCAGCAGTTTCAGGCCCTCGCGCAAGGCCGTGCGCGAGACCCCGAGTTTTTCCGTGAGGCGCCGCTCCGAGGGCAGCAACTGGCCGGTCTTCAGTACGCCGTCGACGATCAGGCGCTCGATGCGCTCACAGACCACGTCCGCCACCTGGTGCCGCCCCGAATCGCTTCTGTGCATGCGCCCTCCACTGGTAGGACCAGCCGCGAAGAAAAAACCCGATCAACCGGATCGCCAAGCCATCCCGCTGAAATGCTTCAGTTTTTATAAGAATCCCGGCATCGCTGGCGAAACAAACTGGTTCGACCAGCGCCCGGCCCCGTGGACAGTAAGGCCAGCCGGGCCAATGATGCAACTGAGCGGCCTGTCACCCAACGGGAACAGATCCTAGCCAGCCGAGCGCCCATAAAAACAACTCAGGGTCGTTAGCCACCCATGAATATCCTCTACGACGAACGCGTCGACGGCGCGCTGCCCCCAGTCGATAAAACGGCACTGCTCCAGGTGCTGCGCCAGCGCCTGCCCGACCTGGACCTCCTGCACCAGAGCGAAGACCTCAAACCCTACGAATGCGACGGCCTTTCGGCCTACCGCACCACGCCTATGCTGGTGGCCCTGCCGCGGCATATCGAGCAGGTGCAGGAACTGCTGCGAATCTGTCATGAACGCCGCGTGCCGGTGGTCGCCCGGGGGGCCGGCACCGGCCTGTCCGGCGGCGCCCTGCCCCTGGAACAGGGCGTGCTGCTGGTGATGGCGCGCTTCAACCAGATCCTGCATATCGACCCCGCCGCCCGCACCGCGCGGGTCCAGCCCGGGGTGCGCAACCTGGCGATCTCCCAGGCCGCCGCGCCGTTCGGCCTGTATTACGCCCCCGACCCGTCTTCGCAGATCGCCTGTTCCATCGGCGGCAACGTCGCGGAAAACGCCGGCGGCGTGCACTGCCTGAAATACGGCCTGACCGTGCACAACCTGCTCAAGGTGGAAATCCTCAGCGTCGAAGGCGAACGCCTGACCCTCGGTAGCGACGCCCTGGACGCACCGGGCTTCGACCTGCTGGCGCTGTTCACCGGCTCCGAAGGCCTGCTCGGGATCATCACCGAGGTCACGGTCAAGCTGCTGCCCAAGCCGCAGTTGGCCAAGGTGCTGCTGGCGGCCTTCGACTCGGAGGAAAAAGCCGGCCACGCGGTGGCCGATATCATCGCCGCCGGCATCATCCCCGGCGGCCTGGAGATGATGGACAACCTGGCGATCCGCGCCGCCGAAGACTTCATTCACGCCGGCTACCCGGTGGACGCCGAGGCCATCCTGCTGTGCGAGCTGGACGGCGTCGAAGCCGATGTCCACGACGACTGCGACCGGGTCCGCGCGGTGCTCGAACGGGCCGGGGCCACCGAGGTCCGCCAGGCCCGCGACGAAGCCGAGCGGGTGCGTTTCTGGGCCGGGCGCAAGAACGCCTTCCCGGCGGTGGGCCGGCTGTCGCCGGACTACTACTGCATGGACGGCACCATCCCGCGCCGCGCACTGCCGGGGGTGCTCAAGGCCATCGCCGCGCTGGCCGCCGAGTACCAGCTGCGGGTGGCCAACGTGTTCCATGCCGGCGACGGCAACATGCACCCGCTGATCCTGTTCGACGCCAACCAGCCCGGCGAACTGGACCGCGCCGAAGCCCTGGGCGGCAAGATCCTCGAACTGTGCGTCGCGGTCGGCGGCAGCATCACCGGCGAACACGGGGTCGGCCGGGAGAAAATCAACCAGATGTGCGCGCAGTTCAACAGCGACGAGCTGACCCTGTTCCACGCGGTCAAGTCGGCCTTCGACCCCGGCGGCCTGCTCAACCCCGGCAAAAACATCCCGACCCTGCACCGCTGCGCCGAATTCGGCGCCATGCACGTGCACGCCGGGCAACTGCCCTTCCCCGAGCTGGAGCGTTTCTGATGACGGCACACGCGGATAACGACGCCAGCGGCGAACTGCTGGAACAGGTCGGGCAGGCGCTGGCCGACGGCACGCCGCTGCTGATCCAGGGTGGCAACAGCAAGGCCTTTCTCGGCCGCCTGAGCGCCGGCGAGGTGCTCGACACCCGCGGCCATCGCGGCATCGTCAGCTACGACCCGACCGAGCTGGTGGTGACGGTCCGCGCCGGCACGCCGCTTTCGGAACTGCTGACAACGCTGGACGCCGCCGGGCAGATGCTGGCCTGCGAGCCGCCGACCTTCGGCGACGGCGCCACCGTTGGCGGTATGGTCGCCACCGGCTTGTCCGGGCCACGGCGGCCCTGGGCCGGTTCGGTGCGCGACTTCGTGCTTGGCAGCCGGGTGATCACCGACACCGGCAAGCTCCTGCGCTTTGGTGGCGAGGTGATGAAAAACGTCGCCGGCTACGACCTCTCGCGTTTGCTGGTGGGCAGCTACGGTTGCCTCGGAGTGCTCACCGAAGTGTCGCTCAAGGTCCTGCCGAAACCCCGCCAGTGCCTCAGCCTGAGCCTGGAAATGGACAGCGCCAAGGCCCTGGCCCGGCTCGCCGACTGGGGCCAGCAGCCGCTGCCCATCAGCGCCGCCAGCCATGACGGCCAGCGCCTTCACCTGCGCCTGGAGGGCGGCGAAGGTTCGGTGGCCGCGGCCCGCGATCGCCTCGGTGGCGAGCCCTTGGCCGCCGATTACTGGGCCGACCTCAACGAGCAACGCCTGGCGTTCTTCGACGAAGGCCTGCCGCTGTGGCGCCTGTCGCTGCCCAATAACACCAGCGTCCTGGAGCTGCCCGGCCAGCAGCTGATCGACTGGGCCGGCGCCCAGCGCTGGCTGAAATCCGCGGCGCCTGCGGAGCGCATCCGCAGCCTGGTCGAGCGCGTCGGTGGCCACGCCACCTGCTACAGCCACGGCCTGGTGGACAGCCCGTTCCAGCCATTGCCGGCGGTGCTGCTGCGCTACCACCGCCAGCTCAAGGCGCAACTGGACCCGCAAGGGATCTTCAACCCCGGCCGGCTCTACGCCGAGCTCTGAACGGAGACCCGAAGCATGCAAACCACCTTGAGCGAACAGGCGCGCCAGCTGCCCCGCGCGGCGGAAGCCGAGAGCATCCTGCGCACCTGTGTGCATTGCGGTTTCTGCAACGCCACCTGCCCCACCTATCAGTTGCTGGGGGACGAACTGGACGGACCGCGGGGGCGCATCTACCTGATCAAGCAGGTGCTGGAAGGCCACGAGGCCACGGCCAAGACCCAGCTGCACCTGGACCGCTGCCTGTCGTGCCGCAACTGCGAAACCACCTGCCCGTCCGGGGTGGATTACCACAACCTGCTGGACATCGGCCGCGCCGTGGTCGATGCCGCCGTCCCCCGGCCCCTCGGCCAGCGCCTGTTGCGCCAGGGCCTGCGCGCCCTGGCACCGAACCCGGCGCTGTTCAAGGCACTGATCGGCACCGGCACCACCTTGCGCCCGTGGCTGCCCGAGGCCGTGCAGGGCAAGCTGCCGCGTCAGGTACAGCCGGCCAAGGCGCGTCCGACCACGGCTCACGCGCGGCGTGTCTTGCTGCTGGAAGGCTGCGTGCAAGCGAGCCTGTCGCCCAACACCAACGCAGCGACGGCGCGGGTCCTCGACCGCCTGGGCATTGCCGTGCAAGCCGTGAGCGAGGCTGGCTGCTGTGGCGCCGTGGATTACCACCTGGACGCCCAGGACGCCGGCCTGGAACGGGCCCGGCGCAATATCGACGCCTGGTGGCCGCACCTGGAAAACGGCGCCGAAGCCCTGGTGCAGACCGCCAGCGGCTGCGGTGCCTTTATCAAGGATTACGGCCACCTGCTGGCCCACGACCCGCGTTATGCCGCCCGCGCCGAGCGGGTCAGCGCCCTGGCCCGGGACCTGGTGGAGGTGCTGCGCGACGAACCGCTGGAACAGTTGCACGCCCACAGCGACCAGCGCCTGGCCTTCCACTGCCCGTGCAGCCTGCAGCACGCGCAGAAACTCGGCGGCGCGGTGGAGGCAGTGCTCAAGCGCCTGGGCTTCGAACTCACCGAAGTGCCCGACAGCCACCTGTGCTGCGGCTCGGCGGGCACCTACTCGCTGACCCAGCCCGAACTGGCGCGGCAACTGCGCGACAACAAGCTCAATGCCCTGGAAAGCGGCCGGCCCGAGGTCATAGTCACCGCCAATATCGGCTGCCAGACTCACCTCGACGGCGCCGGGCGCACCCCGGTGCGACACTGGATCGAACGGGTCGAGGCCGCCCTGCCGCCCCTGAACGCTTCCCCTCAACCAGCTACCCCCTGAAAGGAGCACGCCATGCACAGCAAAGCCATCCTGGGTCATCGCGAAATCCAGCGCATCCTGCTCGCCGCGCGGGACGAGGCCGAACGCAACCAGTGGCCGGTGAGCATCGCCATCGTCGACGACGGCGGCCACCCGCTGGCCCTCGAACGCCTGGACGGCGCCTCGCCGATCAGCGCCTATATCGCCGTGGAAAAGGCCCGCACCGCGGCCCTCGGCCGGCGCGAGTCCAAGGGCTATGAAGAAATGGTCAACGGCGGACGCACGGCGTTTCTCTCGGCGCCGCTGCTGACTTCGCTGGAAGGTGGCGTGCCCGTGGTGTTCGACGGCCAGGTGATCGGCGCCGTCGGTGTGTCCGGGGTCAAGTCCGGGGAGGATGCCCAGGTCGCGCTGTTCGCTGCCCAGGCGTTGGATTGAAGATCGGGACCGCTGCGCGGTCCATCGCGAGCAAGCTTCGCTCCTACAGAAGCGGGCTTACACTACCAGCTGCGCGATCAGCCAGGCGTTGGCGCCGCTGATGATCGCGAACAGGCTCCAGGCGAGGATGCGGGTCGGCCAGCGGTTGACGAACACGCCCATCAACTGCGGGTCGCAGGTCATGCGGATCAACGGGTAGAGGGCGAATGGCAGTTGCAGGCTGAGCACCACCTGGCTCAGCACCAGCAGCTGGCCGACCGCGCCGTCACCCATCAGCCACACGCCGACGAAGGCCGGCACCAGCGCCAGGCCGCGGGTGATCAGGCGCCGCTGCCAGCACGGCAGGCGCAGGTTGAGATAGCCCTCCATGATCACCTGGCCGGCGATGGTGCCGGTGAAGGTCGAGCTCTGCCCCGACGCCAGCAAGGCCACGCCAAACAGCACGCTGGCCAGCGCCCCGCCCACCAGCGGATCGAGCAGGTGATAGGCGTCCTGCAACTCCACCACCTCGGTGTGCCCGGTGCCGTGGAAAGCCGCGGCGGCGAGGATCAGGATCGCCGCGTTGACCAGCAGCGCCAAGGCCAGGGAGCCAATGGTGTCGATGCGCGCCAGCTTGATCGCATCCCGCCGGCTGGCCTCGTCCTTGCCTACCAGGCGGGTCTGCACGATAGAGGTGTGCAGGTACAGGTTATGCGGCATCACGGTGGCGCCGAGGATGCCGATCGCCAGGTACAGCGGCGCTGCCTCGCCGATCGCCGCCAGCGATGGCGTGAAACCCCGCGCCACGTCCGGCCAGTAGGGTTTGATCAGCAGCAGCTCGACGAAAAAGCACAGGCCGATGGTGCCCACCAGCACCAGCATGATCGCCTCCAGGCGGCGAAAGCCACGGTTCTGCAAGGCGAGAATCAACAGGGTGTCGAAGGCGGTGATGACTATCCCGGTGGTCAGCGAGACCCCGAGCAACAGGTGGAACGCCAGGGCGCAACCCAGGACCTCGGCAAGGTCGGTGGCGATGATCGACACCTCCGCCAGCAGCCACTGGGTACGCGCCGTGCGGGTGCTGTAGCGCTGCCGGCAAAGCTGCGCCAGGTCGCGCCCGGTGGCGATGCCCAGGCGCGAACACAGGCACTGCACCGCCATGCCCGCAAGGCTCGCCAGCAGCACCACGAACAGCAGGTTGTAGCCATAGCGCGAACCGGCCTCGATGGCGGTGGCCCAGTTGCCCGGGTCCATGTAGCCGATGGAAATCAGCAGGCCGGGACCGGCGAAGCGCAGGATGCGCTTGAACAGTGGCGCGGAGGGATCGACCACAATGGTGCCGGCGACTTCCGGCGGGCAGAACGGGGCGGTACCGACTTTGGGGAGAGTGAATTTCACGCGGGCATCCGGAAGGCTGGAACGGTGGCCCAGCTTAGACGTTTCAGCGAACCGGCCCAAGCCTTGATAGCGCCCTGTTCGGGCCTTTTGCGCCGGGCATGGAATGCTGGATCGGCTGTGTACTCGCCTCGGTGTCTTTGCCGACGGCCAGGCGCAAAGCCTGATGTTCCTGCCCGTCAGCAGACCGACACTGGCAGCGTTGGCCGGAAATTTTCCCTACGAAAAAACACGACGACCGTTGAATGGGTGTTAGCGTTGCGGCTCGCTGACAAAGGAGTGATCGCGTGCTGCTGCTGAAAATAATAATGGTCCCCGGCTTTCTGTTGCTCATATCCCTGGCCAGTCGGCGCTGGGGGCCAAGTATCGCGGGTTGGCTGGCGGGCTTCCCGGTGGTGGTCGGGCCGATCCTGTTCTTTCTCGCCGTCGAGCAGGGCCATGCCTTTGCCGCCCAGGCATCGGTCGCGGCGCTGTCGGCGCTGCTGGCCATGATTGCATTCGGCATCGCCTACGCCCAGGCCGCGCAAAAACTGGCATGGCCCTGGGCGCTGACGATCGCGGTGCTGGTCTGGGCCATCCTGGCGACCTTGATCTCCTGGGCTCCTGGCTCTTTGGCGTTCTCCATCCTCTGTGCCACCATCGGGCTGCTGGCAGCGCCTTATCTGTTTCCCCGGGTACAACCGCTGGTGCCGACATCGGCGCCGAGGTCCGACAAGCTGATCCAGCGCATGCTTGCCGGTGCCCTGCTGACCCTGGCCGTCACCTGGCTGGCCAGCACCGTCGGCTATCGCTGGAGCGGCCTGCTCGCAGTGTTCCCCGTACTCACCAGCGTGCTCGCGGTGTTCTCGCATCGGAGCCAGGGGCCGGCCTTTACTGCCGTGCTGTTGCGGGCAACGGCTACCGGCCTGTATTCCTTCGCGGCGTTTTGCCTGGTCCTGGCGCTGGCGTTGCCGAGCCTGGGGCTCACGGCGTTTGCCCTGGGGGTGGCGGTGTCGCTGGCCGTGCTGGGCATTAGCAAGCGGTTGTTGGCGCGCTCGTCGACACCGGCCCGCCTATCGTCTGCGGATGCCTGAGAGCACCGCTCAGCCCGACACCCATCGCAAGCCATCAAGCTCCGCCCGGCGACTCCTGCCGGGCGGGGATTTTCAGGCATGATGCAGGGCAGCCATCCGCGGAGCAGCGCCATGAACACTCCAGCCCAACCCACTGTCGCCCTGGCGACGCGTTCGTATTCCGGGCAGGTCGAGCTGCACGATCACGATTTTCCGCAGATCGTGCTGCCGCAGTCGGGGGCGATGGAGATCGAGGTGGAGGGCCGCGGCGGCAAGGTCGACGCCAGCCAGGGCGTGGTGATTGCCCCGGGCGCCCGGCATGCGTTCCTGGCCGAGCGCCGCAATACCTTTCTGGTGCTCGACCTGGATGGCCCCGGCAACGAGGCACCTCTGGCCGATACCCGCTTCTTCGCCATCGACCCGCAGATCCGCCATCTGCTCGGCTATGCCAGCCACAGCGGCGCCTTGCTCAGCTCTTGCAGCCAGGTCGCCAGCGCCTGGAGCGCCCTGCTGCTGGCCTGCCTGGCCCGCCCGACACCAAGCGCGCCGCAGCGCCAGGCGCTGGCGCGGGCCCTGGCCTATATCGAGCAGCACCTGGGCAGCCCGCTGAGCGCCCACGCCATCGCCCAGGCCGCGGGGGTCAGCGAGCGCAGCCTGTACCTGCTGTTCGAGCGGGACATGCACAGCACGCCTTTCGCCTACATTTCGACCCTGCGCCTGGACCGTGCCATCGACCTGCTCGGCCGTACCCTGCTGCCCATCAGCGAGATCGCCCAGCGGGTCGGCTACGCCGATCAGAGTGCCCTGACCCACGCCTTGAAGAAGGCGCGCAACCAGACCCCGGCGGCCCTGCGCAAGGCCGCTCGCGACACCCAGGCGCAGGCTGCGACAAGAGTTCGGCAGGCCTGATCAATACCGCCGTCGCGGCGGCTTCTATGCTGGCCACACCGCCCTTGCCTCGGTGTGCCTATGACTGTAATCCACTCAACCCGCCTCGCCCCCTCCCGCAGCGGCGCCGCCACCGCCATCGGCGTGATCGCGGTGTTCCTCTGGTCATGCCTGGCGCTGCTGACCACCCTCACCGCCGGCATTCCCCCCTTCCAGTTGCTGGCCTTGAGCTTCGCCGTGGCCTGCGGCGCCAGCCTGGTATTGCTCGGCCTGCGGGGGCGCGCCGGTTTTCGTGGCTGGCGCCAGCCCTGGCCGGTCTGGGCCCTGGGGTTCGGCGGGATCTTTGCCTACCACGCGCTGTATTTCTTCGCCCTGAAAGCCGCGCCGGCCGCCGAGGCCAGCCTGATCGCCTACCTCTGGCCGTTGCTGATCGTGTTACTGGCGGCCCGGGCCGGCGGCGAACCGCTGCGCGGCCGGCAACTGAGCGGCGCCTTGCTGGGGCTGGCCGGCACCGCGTTCATCATGCAGCAGCGCGCTTCCAGCCAGGTCGGCGCGATGCCGGTGGCGGGTTACCTGGCGGCGTTCGGCTGCGCCCTGGTGTGGTCCGGCTACTCGGTGCTCAACCGCCGTTTCAGCAGCGTGCCCAGCAGCCTGATCGGCGGCATCTGCGGGCTGGTGGCGCTGGCCGGGCTGCTTTGCCACCTGATGTTCGAAACCCCGGCGCAACCAGACCTCAAGCAATGGCTGGCGATCATCGGCCTGGGGCTGGGCCCGGTCGGCCTGGCCTTTTTCGCCTGGGACCACGCCACCAAACACGGCAACCTGGCCACGCTCGGCGCGCTGTCGTACCTGGCGCCGCTGATCTCCACCCTGCTGCTGATCGTCATCGGGCAAAGCCCGGCCAGTGCGTGGCTGCTGGTGCCGGCGCTGTTGATCATCGCCGGGGCGGTGCTGGCGACTTCGGGGGGGCGTTCCCTCCAGGGTTGAGGAGCGTCCGATAAGCGCCACAAAGGCCGCTCCCGCGCCCTTTTATCCGAAATTTCGTGCCACCGCATATCCCGCTGGAGTGCCCCGCGACAGCCGTGGGAAGATGCGCGCCCCCAACGCGTTCACTCTGGAGAATCTGCATGTCCCTGTTCGGTAAACACGCCGCGGTCCTGGTCCTGGCGGCGCTGGCCGGTTTCAGCGCCCTGGACGTGTCCGCGGCCCAGCCGACGAACAAGAAGGCCAAGGTCGAGACCGTCTCGATGCTCGGCGGCAAGTTCAAGTTCAGCCTGCCCAAGGGCTTCATCGCCAACCCGCTGCCGGCCGGCGACGAAGCCAGCGGCACCGCCGGTGCCACCGGCACCCTGTACACCAACGCCAGCACCAAGACCGTGGTCATCGCCGCGGAGAATCTGATCCCCGATGCGGCGCAGGCCAAGGACAACGACGCGCAGTTCCTCGACAGCGCGGTCTCGGGTTTCCTCTCGCAACAGGCGGCGGCCCTGCCGGATTTCAGCAAGCAGAGCGAAAAAAGCATGACCCGCGGCGGCCTCGGCCTGCGCCAGATCGACAGCACCGCGACCCAGGGCGGCGGCATGACCCAAAGCTCCACCCTGCTCGCCGGCTCCGGCAACCGCATGGCGGTGGTGCAGGTGATTTCGCGGATCAACGACAAGGCCAATCACGACAAGCTGGTCAGCCAGATCGTCGGCAAGTAACCCCTTAGGAACCCGCAGCGACAGCGGCCGCTACGGGTTCATCCGTTTCAAGGGTTGAGGCTGAGCAACCAGCGGTTCAGGTCCTGGAGCTCGGTGTCGCTGATGGTATGGCCGATGCCCGGGTAGGCATGGAATTGCGGAGCCAGGCCCAGCCCGCGCAACAGGCTGTCGGCCTCGGAGCCGTCGCTGTAAGGTAGGCGCATATCCGCGGTGCCATGGGCGATGAAGATCGCCAGCCGCTCCAGGCCCGCGCCGCTCTTGAGCTGCGAGCGCAGCACCGGCAGGATCTTCCCGCTCAGGGCGGCAATCCCGCGGACCGCCTGGGGATGGCGCAGGCCCAGCTCGTAGGACATGATCGCGCCCTGGCTGAAGCCCACCAGGAACACCCGGTCGGCGCGGGTGTGGTACTTGGCGACCGCCTGCCGGACGAACGCGTCGATCAGCTTCGCACCGTCGGCCAGCTCGGCGGTCACCCCGTCATAAGCCCCTTCACCCTGCTTGTGAAACCACTGGTAACTGCCCTCTTCCAGGGTTTGCGGTGCCCGTACCGAAAGGTAGGTGTAATCCGCCGGCAACCCGTCCTTGAGGCCGAACAGATCCTCTTCGTTGCTGCCGTAGCCGTGGAGAAAAATCACCAGGGGTCGATCGCGGGAGTCGGCCGGGGCCTGTTCCAGATAGAGCAGCGGCAGGTCGTCGTGCAGCGCCGTCTGCGCCTGGACGGTGGCGCAAACACTTAGCAGCAACAGGGCCAGGAACTTGAACATAGGACGTCCTTACGGGTGGGCAGGCCTGGCGGTGTGGCCTGGCCTGCAATCAGGGAAAACCCTCGACCGTCATCGGCGGCAAGCGCCTCAATCGTTGGTCAGCTTGCCGCTGCGGATCGGCTCGCGGCCGGCAACCTTGGCCTGCCAGATGCCCGGCTCGGTGTAGCGGCCGCGGTCCAGGGCGAACAGCACGCCGCTGGTGGCGGCGCGCACCACGGTGACGATGTCGTTCAGCGGGTCGACCACCTCGAAGATCGCATCGCCCCGCTCCACCCACTCACCGGCCTCGCGCAGGAAGCTGACCACCCCATGGTGCGGGGCGAACAGGTATTGGGTGCCTTCGAACGGCATGCCCTCGCAACAGGCGTCCGGGGTGGCCGGCCATTGGCCGTCGATAAACCCTTGCTCGGCGAGAAACCCCAGGATCGCTTCGCAGTTGGCCTGGGCCTGTTCGACCCGGGTGTCGCCCATGCTGCCCAGCTCCAGGGTGGTGGCGAGGTTGGCCGCTGGAATCGCCGCCCGCGGGAAGTCGCGGGCCAGGCGCAGCCAGGGCGTGGAGCAGGATTCGTCGAACGAGCTGCCGCCGGAGTCTTCGCAAAGCAGCGCCACCCCGGCCTTCAGCCGCGCGGCCAGGGACTGCCACTGCGGCCAGTGCCGGGGCAACGCGTACAGATGGATCGCCGCCTCGAAATCGCAGTGCAGGTCGAGGGTGATGTCGGCGTCGCAGGCATGGCGCAGCAGCAGGCGTTGCAGGGCCTGGAGTTGCGAAGCCGGGGCCGGCAGGCGGTCGAGGACTTCGCCCATGGTCTGGCGGATCAAGGCGACGTTGGTCGCCGCATCGCTGCCCAGGCGGTCACCGATCAGGTCGCCCACCGGGCCGCTGAGTTCGACGAAGGCGCGGTTGAAATTCTTCCCGCTGCCGCTTTCAAAACGCCCCAGGTGGCTGCTTTGCAAGTGCTGGTCGAGGCCGATGGGGTTGGCCACCGGCACCAGCTCGATCACGCCCTTGAGCTGCCCCTGGGCTTCCAGTTCGCTCAGGCGTTTTTTCAGTTCCCAGGCGGTGCGCATGCCCGGCAGTTCGTCGGCGTGCAGGCTGGCCTGGATATAGACCTTGCGGCTGTCGCTGCCAAAACGGAACACGCTGAGCTGGCGCTGGGTGCCCAGGTGGCTCCAGGGCAAGGAATGGTCGATGCGTTGCATGAAGGGCTCCGGAAGAAAAATGGAGTTCGGCGGGGGCCGTAGCCTGAGGCATTTGCGTGGCCGTGAAAAGGTCGTCGTCCGCTGCCAGTTGATGCGAGCTTCTGTAGCCGCTGCCGCAGGCTGCGCCAAGGTCCGCAGGACCTTCAGCGATCTTGAGGGCGTCACGGCCGTACTCCGAATGCGGCCCAGACCGATCGCAGCCTGCGGCAGCGGCTACAGGGGATCGCCCTGCTCCTCGACAATGCTGCATCCAGGCGCTCCATTGCCCAAACCGGCACAACAACGCCAACAAAAAAGGCGGCGCCGTCTTCACGGTAGCCGCCTTTTTCAGCTCAGCGAATTACTCGCCGTAGACGTCGAACTTGAAGTACTTGTCCTGCACGGCCTTGTACTTGCCGTTGGCGCGGATTTCAGTGATGGCGGTGTTGAATTTCTCGGCCAGGGCGGTATCGCCCTTGCGCACGGCGATGCCGGCACCGCCACCGAAGTATTTCGGATCGTTGTACTCGGGACCGACGAAGGTGAAGCCCTTGCCGGCGTCGGTTTTCAGGAAGCCGTCGTCGAGGTTGACCGAGTCGGCCAGCAGCGCGTCGATGCGGCCGGACACCATGTCCAGGTTGGCTTCCTGCTGGGAGCCGTAACGCACCAGGTTGATCCCGGCCGGCACCAGCACTTCGGTAGCGAAACGGTCATGGGTGCTGGCGCGCAGCACCCCGACTTTCTTGCCCTTGAGTTCGGTCAGCGGGTCCTTGACCTCGGTGCCTTCCTTCATCACGAAGCGCGCCGGGGTGTGGTAGTACTTGATGGTGAAGTCGACGTTTTTCTTACGGTCGTCGGTGATGGTCATGGACGACAGGATGGCGTCGATCTTGCGCACCTTCAGCGCCGGGATCAGGCCGTCGAACTCCTGCTCGACCCAGGTACATTTGACTTTCATCTGCTCGCACAGCGCATCGCCGATATCCACGTCGAAGCCGGTGAGCTTGCCGTCGGGGGTCTTCATCGAGAATGGCGGGTAGCCGGCTTCGATACCGATGCGGATCGGCTTGGCATCGTCAGCCACGGCGGTCAGGGACAGCATGGACAGTGCCAGGGCACCGAACATCACAAGCTTCTTCATTTATAACTCCCGTAGACGGAGGCTCTTATTGGCAGAAAGGTTCGATTGGGGGAAATCGAAGTGGCCAGCAGTCTAGAGCGGCGCCCGGGAGGCAAATTGTGTTTATGCGACAAATACTTATATAAAATCCACGCCCGCATTCAGGCGTCGGGCGAGCCGCCCCGCGGTGGTGCAATGGCGCCGGAAATGCCTTCTATCCCTGCACTTTCCCGGGTTTCCGCGCCTGTATTGCGACCCACAAGTCGCGCTGCAAACGCCCTGGGCGGCGTCATTCCTCCTATCAGACAGGCCTCTCCAACAGCCACAAGCACAATACCTGCAGCCGCTGGCGAAGCCTGCGCCAGGCCCGCAGGGCCTCCAGCGTTTAGAAACCCCGCGAAAACACCTAACAAGCACACTCCACCACCGCACTCGCCGGCCGCTCGGGCTCCACACTGAGCTTGAAGCCCTCGTCCAGCCAGCCGGTCACGCCACCGATCATTTCCTTGACCGGGTAGCCCAGGGCCGCCAGCCGGACCGCGGCCTTGTTGGCGCCGTTGCAGTGCGGGCCGGCGCAATAGACCACGAACAGGGTGTCCCGGGGGTAGCCCGCCAGGCGCTCGGCGTTGATCAGGCGCCCGGGCAGGTTGATCGCCCCCGGCACATGGCCGCGCTCGAACGCCAGGGGGCCACGCACGTCCAGCAGGACGAAGTCGACCTCCCCGGCTTCCTGGCTGCCGAAGACATCGGAGCAGTCGGTCTCGAAGCTCAGGCGGTTGGAGAAATGCATCAGGGCGATGGCCGAGGGGGCGGCGGGAATGTCACGAACCAGGCTGGTCATTGCAGCGTCTCCAGAACAACAGTGGGTGTGACAGGACTTTATCGACCCGGCCGACGCCGCTACAGTGGCGCACAAGACACTGACTGGTAACTTCCCGCCAAATGCACAATGCCCCCGGTTTAGTCGCGATCCTGGCCTACAACGGCCTCTGCACCTTCGAGTTCGGTATCGCCGTGGAAATCTTCGGTCTGGCCCGCCCGGAGTTCGATTTCCCCTGGTACGAACACCGCATAGTCGCCGTCGAGCCCGGGCCGCTGCGGGCCATGGGCGGTATCCAGGTGCTGGCCGATGGCAGCATGGAGCTGCTGGAACAGGCGCGGACCATTGTCATCCCCGGCTGGCGCAACCGCAACGAGCCGCTGCCGCCCGGGCTGAGCGAGGCTTTGGTGCGCGCCCATGAACGCGGCGCGCGGCTGCTGTCGATCTGCTCCGGGGTGTTCGCCCTGGCGGCCACCGGGCTGCTGGACGGCCGCGGCGCCACCACTCACTGGCAATACACCGATGAACTGGCCGAGCGTTTTCCCGCCATCCTGGTGGACCCGGACGTGCTCTATGTCGATTCGGGGCAGATCATCACCTCGGCGGGCAGCGCCGCCGGGATCGATGCCTGTCTGCACCTGGTCAGCCGCGACTTCGGCACCCACGTCACCAACTCGGTGGCGCGGCGCCTGGTGATGTCGCCGCAGCGCACCGGCGGCCAGGCGCAGTTCATTCCCACGCCGGTCAGCCGCACGCCGCGCAACGACCTGTCGCGGGTCATGCAATGGGCCCGCGAACGCCTGCATGAACCGCTGGAAGTCCGGGACCTGGCCAGCCAGGCGTTGATGAGCGAGCGCACCTTCCTGCGGCGCTTCAACCAGGCCACCGGCGTCTCGCCCAAGGCCTGGCTGCAGCACGAACGCCTGGCCCGGGCGCGAGAGTTGCTGGAGAGCGGCAGCGAGCACACCGAAACCATCGCCCTGCGCTGCGGCTACCGTTCGGTGGAGAGTTTTCGCGTGGCCTTTCGCAGCGTGGTGGGCCTGCCGCCGTCGGCGTATCGCGAACGGTTCGGGCGTAGGGAGAAGGTGGTTGCCAAGTGAGGCGGTGACTGGGAGGACGTTATCGCGGGCAAGTCGGATCGCCGCCCGCTCGCTCCTACAGAAGCATGTCCCAGCCCTCCTCAATCCTCCGGCTTGCGCAACAGATAGGTGTCCATGATCCAGCCATTGGCCTGCCGCGCTGCCTTGCGCACCTGCTGGATCTGCCCGGCGACATCCTTGAGCCGGCCGGCGATCAGGATTTCCTGCGGAGTGCCGAGGTAGGCCCCCCAGTAGATCTCGAAATTCTGGTCCGCAACCTGGCGATAGGAATCCTCGGCATCGAGCATCACCACCAGGCTGTCGGCATCGCTCACCTGCCCCGCCGCCAGCCGCCGGCCGGTGGTGATCTCGACCGAGCGGCCGATGCGGTTCAACGGCACCTTGTGCTGCGCCGCCAGGGCCTGGACGCTGGTGATACCGGGGATCACCTCGAACTCGAACGCACAGCGGCCGCTGGCCAGGATCGCCTGCAGGATGCGAATGGTGCTGTCGTACAGCGCCGGATCGCCCCAGGCCAGGAAGGCGCCGGTTTCGCCGTCCGCCAGTTCCTCGTCGATCAGGCGCTCGAAGGTGCGCTGCTTGTCGCGGTTCAGCTCGGCGACGCTGGCCCGGTAATCCACCTCGGCACCGCGCAGCCGCTCCGGGCTTTGCGCTTCGACAAACCGGTAGCCGGGCTGCTCGATGTAGCGCTCGCAGATTTCCCGGCGCAGGTCGATCAGCGCGTCCTTGCTCTGGCCCTTGTCCATCAGGAAGAACACATCGGTGCGATTGAGCGCCTTGACCGCCTGCAGGGTGATGTAGTCGGGGTTGCCGGCGCCGATGCCGATGATCAGGAGGGTTTTCATGGAAGAAATCTCGGAGTCGATACTGCGGTCGAGTATGGCCGGCTTGGCGGGTGGCGTCACAGGGCGGCTGCGTCAATCACGCCGGTCCAGGCGCAACCTCCAGCGGCCATTGAAGCGCAGTTCGACCTGGGCCAGCGGCTCGACATCGATGGCGTTGAAACTGGCCAGCGGGCACTGCATGGCGTGCAACAGCGCCGCGCGGATGACCAGCGGATGGGTCACCGCCAGCACATGCCCGGGCTGCTCGCTCAGCGCCGCCAGCCACGCCGCGACCCGCTCGCACAGCTGCGCCACCGACTCGCCGCCATGGGGCGCCGAGTGGTTGTCGGCCAGCCAGGTTTGCAGCGCCTCGGGCTGCTCACGGTGCAGATACTCAATGGACAGGCCCTGCCAGTGCCCCATGTCACAGTCGCGCAGCGCCGGCACCGTCTCCACGGCGGGGCCATACAAGGCAGCGGTCTGCCGCGCCCGTTGCTCAGGAGCGCTGAGCAGGCGCGGCGGACGCTTGAACGCCCCGGCCCGCGAGCCCGCCAGCGCCTGCCAGTCCATCTCCAGCGGCTCATCCAGCGGAAAACGCGCCAGCTTCTGGGCGACGGTTCGGGCATGGCAGATCAGGGTCAAGCGGGTGGCCGGCACGGGGAATCTCTCGACGTTGAATGGACGCAGTGGGCAATGTGGCTGCGTTTGTATCATTTGTCGCCGGGGGATTCCCAACTTGTCGCCGCCAGACTTAAGCGCTGGCGAGCCCCGGCCGGGCCAGGTACAGCACCTCGTAGCGCTCGGCGCCGCGTGTGCGGTCGGGCGCGCTGGCCGAAAGGGTGAAGCGCACCAGTTCCCAGGCCTGCAGGTCGAGGGCGACGAACACGGCGAAGGTGTCCGGGTCATCGGCCAGCCGCTGGTTGTGTTCGACCAGCTCGGCCAGCAACCTGGCGCGGTCCGCCAGCGGATCGATCGCCAGATGCTCGCGGTACAGGGTCCGTGCCTGGCCGCCGGGGCCGCGACGCCAGTCCAGGGGCAGCCAGGACTCGATCTGCGGACGGCCGAAGGAGTCGATCACGCTGTCGAAACCGCTGCCCATGAGAAACCGCGCGGCGCCCGCCGGATCGGCCCAGAGGTAGATCGAGGCGTACAGGTTATGCCGCGCGCCGTGCACGCCCCGCTCCTGCCCGGCGAAGACCTTGAACAGCAAACCGTCGACCTCGTCCCACAAGGGCCCGCGATCCGCGGCGCGATGGCGGATCACGCCCATGTCGTAATCGGTGGGCAGGCGGTGCGAATACTGTTTGGCCAACATGGCGATGCTCCTGTGCGTGAAGGTGTTGCCAGCTTGCGCAGGGCCAGCCATTACAACAAGATATCGGCAAATATATCTGCGATAAGTATCCGATATGAGCGAACCCCTCAGGCCGCTGGACATCGACACCGTGCACGCCTTCGTGCTGATCGCCGACTTCGGCAGCTTCACCCGCGCCGCCCAGGCGCTGGACACCTCCCAGGCCGCCATCAGCCTCAAGCTCAAGCGCCTGGAGGAACGCCTCGGCTATCGCCTGCTGGAGCGTACGCCGCGGCATGTGCGCCTGACCCCGGTCGGCGAGCAGTTCATGCAGGCCGCCCGCGACCTGCTGCGTGCCCATGAGCGGGCCCTGGGCGACATGCAGGCGGCGCCGGCGCGGCGGCTGGTCATCGGTATCAGCGACCACGTGGCCGGCGCGGAACTGCCGCAGCTGCTGAGCCGCATCGCCGCCTACGATCCGTTGCTGATCATCGAGGTGCGCATCGCCTCCTCCCGGGACCTGACGGCGGCCTTCGACCGCGAGGAACTGGACGCAGTCATCGTGCGCAACGAAGGCGCGCGCCAGGACGGTGAGGTGCTGGTGGTCGAGCGCTTCGGCTGGTTTGCCGCGCCGGCCTGGCAGCAGGCGCCGGGCACCCCGCTACGGCTGGCGACCATGGCCGCGCCCTGTGGCGTGCGGCATATCGCCGTGCGCGTGCTGGACGAGGCTGGCATTCCCTGGACCGAAGTCTTTATCGGTGGTGGCGTGATGGCCGTCTGCGCCGCGGTCAGCGCCGGGCTCGGGGTGGCGGCGCTGGCCCATCGGGTGGCGCCGGCCGGCGCGGTGGAGGTTGGCGAACGCCTCGGCCTGCCGCTGTTGCCGGTCAGCGAAATCGTCCTGCTCGCGCGGCCCACCGACGCCCGCTCCGAGGAAACCCTGCGCGCCCTGAGCGTGGCCTTTCGCGGCACCCTGCCGCGCTGACGCCGCGCCCCAAAAAACTTCGAGCAGCCGATAAACCGGGGCTTTTGCGCCCCCTTTTGGGGCGTTCGCGGGCGCTTCCATTTTTCACTAGACATGTAGCGTAAATTACATAAATACTGTTTTCACTTTCAGTGAAACAAAAACGACATTCCACTCGCGAAGGCGTTTTTATGCCGTCTCTCAGAGACCAGATCACCGACCCGGCCCTCGACCTCACGCCTTCGGAGCGCAAGGTCATCCGTGCCCTGCTCGACCATTACCCGCGCAACGGCCTGGGGCCCATGTCGCGGCTGGCCGAACACGCCGGCGTCAGCGACCCGACCATCGTGCGGCTGGTGAAAAAACTCGGCTTCGGCGGTTATGCGCAGTTCCAGGAAGCGCTGCTCAGCGACATGGACGATCGCCTGCGTTCGCCCAGCACCTTGTTGCAACCACGGGCCCATGTGCCCCAGGACGACGCCTGGAGCCATTACCTGCAAGGCAGCCTGCGCAGCCTGGAACAGACCCAGGCCCTGACCCAGCCCGAAGACGTGCGCATCCTGGTCGACTGGCTGCTGGACAGCCGGCACGCGCTGTACTGCTACGGCGGGCGCTTCAGCAACTTTCTCGCCAGCTACCTGCTCAATCACCTGCGCCTGATGCGCCCCGGCTGCATGGCCCTGGACGACAATGCGCAACTGCCCGACCGCCTGTATGACGTGCAGCGCCAGGACATCGTGCTGCTGTTCGACTACCGCCGCTACCAGAGCCAGGCCCTGCGCGTGGCCAGCGCGGCCAAGGCGCGGCACGCGCGGGTGGTGCTGTTCACCGACATCTACGCCTCGCCCCTGCGGGAGCTGGCGGACCTGATCATCAGCGCCCCGGTGGAGTCGGCCTCGGCCTTCGACACCCTGGTGCCGGCCCTGGCCCAGGTCGAGGCGCTGGTCGCCAGCCTGAGCCTGCGCAGCACCGACCTGGACCGACGCCTGGAAGGCATCGACGCCCTGCGCAACGAATTCGCCACTCACCTGCTGGAGGACAAATAAGGATGGTCTGCCTTCCCCATCACTCGCCCCGCGACCTGCCATTCACCCTCGATCACACCGCCCTGCTGCTGGTGGACATGCAACGGGCCTGGCTCGATCCGCAGCTCGACCCGCATTTGCAGGTGCCGGACGCCGAGTACTTCATCAAGCGCACCCGTGAGCAGGTGATTCCCAACCAGCAGAAGCTCCTGGCGGCCATGCGTGGCGCCCGGCAGAACGTGCTGCACACCATTATCGAAAGCCTGACCGCCGATGGCCGCGACCGCTCGCTGGACCACAAGCTGTCGGACATGCACCTGCCCAAGGGCAGCCCGCAGGCGGCGATCATCGAGCCACTCGCGGCGCAGGAGAACGAAATCGTCCTGCCCAAGACCTCCTCCGGGGTCTTCAACTCGACCAACATCGACTACGTGCTGCGCAACCTGCAGACCCGCCACCTGATCGTCGCCGGCATCGTCACCGACCAGTGCGTCGACATGGCGGTGCGCGACGCCGCCGACCGCGGTTACCTGGTGACCCTGGTGGAAGACGCCTGCGCCACCTACACCGACGCCCGGCACCAGGCCTGCCTGAATGCGATCAAGGGCTACTGCTGGATCACCGACACCCGGACCGTGCTCGGCCGCCTGCGGGAGATGCAGGCATGAGCCGGAACAACGAGCTGTTGACCCCGGTGGCCATGACCACCCTGCTCACCACCGACCTGATCGGCGTCAGCCGTGGCCGCTCGTTCCCCAGCGACGAACTGGACAGCTACACCAGCGCCGGCTGCGGCTGGGTTCCGGCCAACAGCGCGCTGACCCCGCAGGACATCATTGCCGAGCCCAATCCCTGGGGCGCCCGTGGCGACCTGCGACTGATCCCCGACCTGGCCAGCCGGGTCCAGGTCGGCAACGGCCCGGACGCCAGCGCCTCGCCGCTGGACTTTATCCACGCCGACATCTGCGAGACCGACGGCCAGCCCTGGGCCGCCTGCCCGCGCACCCTGCTGCGCAACGAGGTGCAGCGCTACGCCAGCGAGCTGGGGCTGCAGATCACCGCCGCCTTCGAGCACGAATTCAACCTGCACAGCGCCACCGCGCAACCGGAGCGCCTGGCCTTCTCCCTGCAAGCCCAGCGCCAGGGCGCGGACTTCGGTGGCTGGCTGCTCAGCGCCTTGCGCGCCGCGGGCGTCGAGCCGGAAATGTTCCTGCCCGAATACGGCAAGCACCAGTACGAAATCACCTGCCGCCCGACCCAGGGCGTGGCCGCCGCCGACCGCGCGGTGAACGTGCGCGAAATCACCCGCGAGATCGCCCGGCAACTCGGCCATGGCCTGAGCTTCGCGCCCAAGACCGCGGAGCACGCGGTGTGCAACGGCGTGCACCTGCACCTGAGCCTGCAGGACCTGGATGGCACGCCGGTGCTGTATGAGGAAGGACGGGCCAACAGCCTGTCGTCCCTCGGCCAATTCTGGGCGGCCGGGGTGCTCAAGTACCTGCCGGCGCTCTGCGCCTTTACCGCGCCGACACCGATTTCCTACGCGCGCTTGCAGCCCCATCACTGGAGCGCCTCCTATGCCTGCCTGGGCCAGCGCAACCGCGAAGCTTCGCTGCGCATCTGCCCCACCGTGAGCATCGGCGGCAAGCCCGTGGCGCCGCAGTACAACCTGGAATTTCGCGCGCTGGACGCCACCGCCTCGCCGCACCTGGCCATGGCCGCGGTGCTGATCGCCGGGCGCCTGGGCATCGAACAGAAGTTGCCACTGCGCGCCGTGACCGACGAAGTGCCGGACGAACTGAACGCAGAGCAACGTCAGGACCGCGGCATCGTCGCCCTTCCGGCCTCGTTGCCGCAGGCGCTGGATTGCCTGCGCAACTGCCCGGAACTGCTGCAAGCACTGCCAGCCCCGCTGCTGGAAACCTATTTCGCCGTCAAACACCAGGAAGTGAAACTGACCGAGCACCTGACCCCTGCCCAACTCTGTGAGCACTATGCACACCTGTACTGAAACCGCTGAACTGGGGCTGTACACCCGACCGGCCTACCGGCTGCTGCGGGAAGACTCCGCGCACCCGCTGATCCTCGTCTGCGAACACGCCAGCCGTTATATCCCGGCGGCGCTCAACGACCTCGGCCTGGACCCGGAAGCGGCGCGCGAACATATCGCCTGGGACCCCGGCGCCCTGGAGCTGGCGGAAAACCTGTCGCAGACCCTCGGCGCCACCCTGCTGACGGCCAATTATTCGCGGCTGCTGATCGACCTCAACCGCCCGTGCCAGGCCCACGACAGCATTCCGTTGCAGAGCGAGATCTACCAGATCCCGGGCAACCAGTACCTCGACGAAGCCACCCGCGAGTACCGCCGCAAGCAGTTGTTCAGGCCCTTCCATGCGCGCCTGAGCGGGCTGATCGACGCGCGCCTGGCCGCCGGCCGACCGGTGCGGGTGGTGGGCATCCACAGTTTTACCCCGCTGTACTACGGCCAGCGCCGCACGCTGGAGATGGGCGTCCTGTTCGATCGCGCCGAGGGTTACGCCCGGCGCCTGCTGGCAGGCATGTCGGTCCACGACGTGAAGATCGCCGGCAACGAACCGTACAAGATCGACGCCCTGGGCGACATGACCGTGCCGGCCCACGGCGATGCCCGCGGGCTGGATTCGGTATTGATCGAGGTGCGCAACGACCTGCTGCGCACCCCGCAGGCCATACAGTGCTGGACGGATTATCTGGCACCGCTGTTGTAGAAAAGGCTGTGAACCAGGATAGAGCTGTCGTTGTAAAAAAGCTGTTTGCTGTACCGGTACAACAACTATAAAAACCGCCGTGGCGTGTCTTTAAACCTGCCAGGTTCAAATACATTGCCTGCCGCTATCAGGTCGTCCATCGACATCAGCGACAGGTATCCGCCCCCCCTTTGGCTGACAAGGAGAACCTCTTCATGGAGATTGAAGAATTCGGCTACAAACAGGAACTCAAGCGCGGCCTGACGCTGCGCGACCTGGTGGTCTACGGGATGATTTTCATGATCCCCATCGCCCCGTTCGGGGTCTATGGCTATGTGAACCAGGAAGCACCGGGCATGGTGCCGCTGGCCTACATCATCGGCATGCTGGCGATGCTCTTCACGGCCCTCAGCTACGGTAGCATGGCCCGCGCCTTTCCCATCGCCGGCTCGGTCTACTCCTACGCCCAGCGCGGGCTCAACCCCCATGTCGGCTTCATCGCCGGCTGGCTGATGCTGCTCGACTACCTGCTGATCCCGCCGCTGCTGTATGTCTACGCGGCCATGGCGCTGAACCACCTGTACCCGGACATTCCCAAGGTCGGCTTCATCCTCGCGTTCCTGGTCAGCGCCACCTTCGTCAACCTGCGCGGCATCACCTTCACCGCGCGGATGAATATCGTATTTCTCCTGGCGCAGCTGGTGGTGCTGGGGATCTTCCTGTTCTACGCCTGGAACGCCCTGCATGGCGGCACCGGTAACGGCCAGCTGACCCTGGCGCCGCTGTACAGCCCGGAGAATTTCCACTTCGGCATGCTGATGCAGGGCGTGTCGATCGCCGTGCTGTCGTTCCTTGGTTTCGATGCCATCTCCACCCTGGCCGAAGAGATCAAGAGCGAGCCGGGCAAGAGCGTCGGCCGCGCCGCGCTGATCACCCTGCTGGTGATGGGCGCGATCTTCGTGGCGCAGACCTGGATCGCCACCGACCTGGCCGCCGGCATGGGCTTCAAGTCGGCCGACACGGCCTTCTACGAGATCGCCGAAATCGCCGGCGGCAGCTGGCTGGCGACCCTGACCGCGGTGGCCACTGCACTGGCCTGGGGCGTGGCGGTGGCCATCACCTCGCAAGCGGCGGTGTCGCGCCTGCTGTTCGGCATGGCCCGCGACGGCAAGCTGCCGAAGATCCTGGCCAAGGTCCACCCCAGGCACAACACGCCGCATGTCAGCATCTACCTGGTGGCGGTGCTGTCGCTGCTGATCTGCTACCTGTTCATCAACTCGGTGGACACCCTCACCTCCCTGGTGAACTTCGGCGCCCTCAGCGGTTTCATGCTGCTGCACCTGACCGTGATCAATCACTACTGGCGCCGCAACAAGTCGGCCCAGGTGCTGCGTCATCTGATTTGTCCGGTGATCGGCTTCCTAATTGTCTGCGCGATCATGTACAACATGGGGGTCGATGCGCAGAAACTCGGTTGCATCTGGATCGCCATCGGCCTGGTCTACCTGTTTTTCCTCAACAGGCTGGGCGCCAATACGGCGCTGGCCGATCCACTTTAATCAACACCCCCGGCCGCCGCGGCACCATGAAGGTGCTCCGGCGAATCCGAGCGGGCGCCGACAGGTGCCTGCGTGCCACCGCCCGCCGTCGCGGGCCGTGGCAGTAATGCGTGGAAACCGACAGTGATTGTCAGGTTCGGCGCCCAGGTCTCGCGGCCAGGCGTCGATCATTTTGATACAGGAGTACATCCATGCTGGTCTTACGCCCAGTTGCGCCAGACGATTTGCCGGAGTTGCAACGGCTGGCCCGTGAAAGCCTGGTGGGGGTGACGTCCCTGCCGGACGATCGACAGCACCTGCTGGACAAGATTCTCGACTCTTGCGCCTCCTTCGCCGCCAACGTGCAGGCGCCGGGGCCGGAGAACTATTTTTTTGTCCTGCACGACCCGGCCCGCGGCCAGTTGCGCGGTTGCTCGGAAATCCTCGCCATGGCCGGGTTTTCCGCGCCCTTCTACAGCCTGCGCAACCGGCCTTTCGTCAGCAGCTCGCGGGAGCTGAACGTGCAGCATGGCGTGCCGACCCTGTCGCTGTGCCAGGACCTGAGCAACCACAGCCTGCTGCGCGGCTTTCATATCGACCCGGACCTGGTCGGCACGCCCATGGCGGAGCTGCTCTCCAGGGCCCGCCTGCTGTTTATCGCCGCCCATGGCGCGCGCTTCGCCGACACCAGCATCACCGAGATCGTCGGCTACAGCAGCGACGACGGCCACTCGCCGTTCTGGGATGCCCTGGGCAAGCACTTCTTCGACCTGCCCTATGTCGAGGCCGAGCGCCTGTGCGGCCTGCAAAGCCGCAGCTTCCTCGCCGACCTGATGCCGCAATACCCGATCTACATCCCGATGCTGCCCAAAGCGGCCCAGGACTGCATCGGCCAGGTTCACCCGCAGGGTCGCGAGGCCTACGAGATCCTGCTGCGCGAGGGGTTCGAAGCCAACCACTATGTCGACCTGTTCGACGGTGGCCCGACGCTGTACGCCCGCCACAACGGCGTTCGCTCCATCCGCCACAGCCTGATCGCCAACGCCTGCCCGGGCCCGCAGAGCGGCAGCGGCCGGGCCTGGCTGGCGAGCAACGAGCGGCTGGGACAATACCGGGCGGCCCTGGTGCACCTGGACGAAGCGCCGGGGGACCTGGTCAACCTGAACCCGGAAACCTTCCACGCCCTGCAACTGCAAACCGGCGACCCGGTACGGCTGGTCGCCCTATGAAGAATCCCGGACACGTTTGCATTCGCCGCCGCAACAGGTGCGCAGAAGGAGCTGCATCATGATCGTTCGCCCGGTACGCATGACTGACTTGCCCGCGCTGATGGCCCTGGCCCAGCGCGCGGGCCTGGGGCTCACCACTCTGCCAGCCAACCAGGAGCGCCTGACCCATCGGATTCGCTGGGCCCAGCGGACCTTTGCCGAGCAGGTGGAACGGGCCGACGCCGACTACCTGTTCGTGCTCGAAGACGACGACCAGCAAGTGGTCGGCATCAGCGCCCTGACCGGCGCCGTGGGCCTGCGCGAACCCTGGTACAGCTACCGGGTCGGCATGACCGTCAATTCGGCGCCGAACCTGGGGATCCGGCGGCAGATCCCGACCCTGTTCCTGAACAATGAAATGACCGGCCAATCGGAACTCTGCTCGCTGTTCCTGCGCCCCGACCAGCGCCGTGACACCAACGGCCGCCTGCTGTCCCTGGCGCGCCTGCTGTTCGTCGCCGAGTTCCCGCACCTGTTCGGCGACAAGCTGATCGCCGAGCTGCGCGGCAAGGGCGACGAGAACGGCTGCTCACCCTTCTGGAACAGCCTGGGCCGGCACTTTCTGCAGATGGATTTCGTCCAGGCCGACCACCTGTCCAGCCTCGGCCACAAACCCTTTATCGCCGAACTGCTGCCGCGCCAGCCGCTGTACACCTGCCTGCTCAGCGAACCGGCCCAGGCCGCGATCGGCCAGGCTCACGAAAACGCCGAGGCGGCGCTGGCCATCCTGCGCCACGAAGGGTTTGCCCATCAGGGCCATATCGACATCTTCGACGGCGGGCCGGTGATCGAGGCCGAGCTGGGCAAAGTCCGCGCGGTGCGCGAAAGCCAGGTGCTGCCGCTGCTGGTGGGCACCCCGGACGACGATGCGCCGATCTGGCTGATCCACAACCGCCGCCTGGAAAGCTGCCGCGTCACCAGCGCCCGCGGCCGCCTGGTGTCCGGCTGCCTGCTGGTGGACCGCCTCAGCGCCAAGCGCCTGCAATTGCAACCCGGCGACCTGGTGCGCGCCGTGCCGCTGCTCGCCACCCAGGCCAAGGCAGCGGCGGCCTGAAAGCCTGATGACGGCGCTGGCCGATACGAGCAGCGCCGAGGGCCGCATCCCTGTGGGTCACAGACTCATTCAAGCTTGAACGCATCATCCAGCGGCACCCGGTAGCCGTTGGCCAGGCGATTGGTTTCGTTGGCCATGCCGACCACCGCCTGCAACTCGCCGAACATCGCCTCCGTCATCCCCGCCTTGCGCGCCGCGGCAGTGTGCGAAGCGATGCAATACGGGCAGTTGTTGGTGACGCTGACCGCCACGTAGATCAGCTCCTTGGTCAACGGATCGAGCGCCCCCGGCGCCATGATCTCCTTGAGACTGTCCCAGGTACGCCGCAGGGTCGGCGGATGGGCCGCCAGGCATTTCCAGAAGTTGTTCACCTGGTCGACCTGACGGGTACGCATGATGTCATCGAACACCGCCCGCACTTCGGGGCTGGCATCAAAGTATTCGGTGAGGTGGTTGTTGCTCATTGAAAGCTCCGCGGTGGGGGACGAGGCTTTCGAGTATAGGCAGAGGGATCGGGGGCGCCTGTCGCCACCCCTGTAGCCGCTGCCGAGCCTGCGAGGCTGCAACAGGACCGCAGGTCCTCCAGCGGTCTTGAGATCCTTGCGCCTGCTGCGCAGTCGATCGCAGCCTCGCGGGCTCGGCAGCGGCTACAGGGCTACACGGTTACACGGTTACACGGTTACACGGCTACAGGGTCCGGCCATGCAGACAATGCAGTGCGTCTGTTCCTGCGATCAGTGCTTGGCCGACAGCTCCATGATCATCCGCGCCAGCAGGTAGATGCGCGGCGCCACGCTCTCGACTTCGGCGTATTCCTCGGGGGTGTGGATATTGCCGCCGACGATGCCGAAGCCATCCAGGGTCGGCGTACCGACGCCGGCCGACAGGCTGGAGTCCGCCGCCCCACCGCTGCCCTCGATGGTCAGCTTGCGCCCCAGCTCGCCGTAGATGCCCTGGGCCATGGCCACCAGCGCGTCGGACTGCTCGGTCTGCGGCATCGGCGGCAAACCGCGTTGCAAGGTGGTCTTGACTTCGGTGTCGGCGATCAGCTTGTTGGCCGAAACCCGCGCCAGGTCCTTCTCGATGCGGTCGAACTCCTCCGGCACCGCCGCCCGCACATCCGCCTTGGCGGTGGCCTGGTCGGGAATCACGTTGGTGCGGTCGCCGGCCTTGAGCACGGTGAAGTTGATGGTGGTTTTCTTCGCTTCATCCCCCAGCTTGCCCAGTTGCAGGATCTGGTGCGCCGCTTCCATCGCCGCGTTGCGCCCCAGCTCCGGCGCGACGCCGGCGTGGGCCGCCTTGCCCTTGACCTCGACCAGCGCCGTGGCGCTGCCCTTGCGCCATACCACCAGGCCGTCGGCCGGGCGCCCCGGTTCCAGGTTCAAGGTCACGTCGTGGGCCTTGGCGGTTTTCTTGATCAGCTCGGTGGCAATCTCGGAACCGGTTTCCTCGCTGGCGTCGAGCAGGAAGGTGATCTGTGCGTAGTCCTTGAACTTGAGGTTATCCAGGACCTTCAGCGCATAGATCCCGGCGACGATACCGCCCTTGTCGTCCATCACCCCGGGGCCGTAGGCGCGACCGTCCTGGATGCGGAACGGCCGCTCGGCCGCGGTGCCTTCCTTGAACACCGTGTCCATGTGCGCCATCAGCAGGATCCTGGCCTTGCCGGTGCCCTTGAGGCTGGCCAGCACATGGTTGCCGCCGGCAGCGCCGTTGGGGACTTTTTCGATGCTGGCGCCAAGTTTTTCCAGCTCGGCGATGGCGATGTCGCTCACCTGGTTCAGCCCCGCCTCGTAGCCGGAGCCTGAGTCGATGTTCACCAGGCGCTCCAGCAGTTTCAGGGCATCGCCCTGGTATTGCTGCGCATCGTTCTGCACTTGGGGGTGGGGGGCGGCGCTGGCGTGGGTGGCCAGCAGGCCAAGGGCGAGGGTCAGGCCGATACGGGCGGCCAGCAATGAGCGAGGGGAAGTCTGCGTCATGAATCGGTCCTTGTTTCGTGTCGGAAGCTGCCCACCCTACCTGACAAATTCGCCCCCCTCCATGCTGGCGCAATGCTCTGTGAGCGACCTCACAAGGAGTTCAGCAGGGCCTTTGGCGAGTGGTCGCCGCGGCGACAGCTGACCTTGTTGCGGCCGGTGGTTTTCGCCTCGTACAAGGCCTGGTCGGCATCGTTCAACCAGTCCAAGGCATCGCTGTGGTCCGAAGAATAGGCGGCCAGGCCAATGCTCAGGCTGACCTGCAGGGCCGGGCTCTGCTCATAGCCCAACCCGCCGAAACGGCAACGCAAGGCCTCCATCAGTTCGGCGGCATGCTCCAGCGGCACGTCCGGCAGGATCACGCAGAACTCGTCGCCACCGTAGCGTCCGGCCTGGTCGCTGATCCGCAGGTTCTGCCTGAGCAGCTTGCTCAACTGGCGCAACACGATGTCGCCGGCGACATGGCCGTAGGTGTCGTTGATGGCCTTGAAATGGTCGATATCGATCAGCGCGATGGCGCCGCCCTGGCCCTGGGTCGAGGCCTGGCGCCGGCAGCGCTGGAACTCGATTTCCAGCTGGTCCTTCCAGGCCCCGTGATTGAGCAGGCCCGACAGGCTGTCGGTGCGGCTCAGGGCCAGCAACTCGCGCTTGTGCCGGGACAGGACATTGGCCTGCTGGTAGCAGATAAAACCCAGGGCCAGCGGATACAGGGTCAGCATCGGCAGGCAGGCATAGAGTTGCAGCGCACTGCTCTGGGCCACGAACCCGACGCCGAACAGCAGCAGCCCGACAGCGATCCCCAGCGCTTGCGCCAGGCAACCGGCAAGGAAAAAGGGCACGCCGCCCAGGGCGATATTGTTCATCGCCATCAGCGACAGGGTGGTGGTGGTCGGCAGCGGGTTGAAGTGCATGGCCGCCACCCAGAACCCGCCGAGGAAGGCATCCAACAATAGGTTGCGATGCTCGCCGCGAAACGGCACTGGCGAGCGGCGCGCCCACTGGTACGCCAGGTGCGGCCAGATGAAGGCATTGAACAGCATGAACGCCCAGGCCCAGGGCGGCGGGTGCAGCGGGTACATGCCCGCGGACACGCAAAGGAAACCGAGGGCCAGCCCCAGAATTCGCGTTTTGTACAGCCTCCTGGCCAGTGAAAGTCCCTTTCCTCCATTGTGCGGCGTCAAGGCCAAGTCGCCTCCGTTGAACGGTACGCAAGCCATGGGATGCGGTCGTGTTCAGAAGTCTATCAGCGCAACGGCAAATAGCCATCACCGCTCAGCCCCCCGGAAACCGCTACGGCTCGCCTGGCCGCGAGGGCCCATGCCCGCCCAGGGCAAACCGTGCAGCCGTCCTGCCCGCCTGCATTCATTTGCAGAATGAAGTCCGGAAGAAACTTCGTTTGTCAGCACACCCCGCGCCGACCAGAATCAGGCCCAGCCAACACCGCTACCCTCTTTGTCTCACTACGCCGGGAATCCTTGTTTATGAGCCTGCAGAGCTTCGTCAGCCCAGACCTGATCCGCCAACGTTTTTCACGGGCGATGTCGGACATGTACCGCGAGGAAGTACCGCTGTACGGCGCCCTGATGGAACTGGTGGCCCAGGTCAACGCCGGGGTCCTGGGCAGCGACGAGAGGATCGCCCGCCAGCTGCGCAGCACCGGCGAAATCCAGCGCCTGGACCTGGAACGCCACGGCGCCATTCGCGTCGGCACCGCCACGGAACTGGCGACCCTGGGCCGGCTGTTCGCGGTCATGGGCATGCAGCCGGTGGGTTACTACGACCTCACCCCGGCCGGGGTGCCGGTGCATTCCACGGCCTTTCGCGCGGTGCATGAAAGCGCCCTGCAGGTCTGCCCGTTCCGGGTCTTCACCTCGCTGCTGCGCCTGGAGCTGATCGACAATCCGCAGTTGCGTAGCTTCGCCGAATCGGTGCTGGCGCGCCGAAGCATTTTCACCCCGCGCGCCCTGGCCCTGATCGAGCAGGCCGAAACCCAGGGCGGCCTCGACGATCGCGCCGCCGAGGAATTCGTCGAGCAGGCCCTGGAAACCTTCCGCTGGCACCACAGCGCCACGGTCACGGCCGGGCAGTACCAGCAACTGAGCGCCCAGCACCGGCTGATCGCCGACGTGGTGGCGTTCAAGGGGCCGCATATCAACCACCTGACGCCACGCACCCTGGACATCGACCAGGTGCAAGCGCTGATGCCCGCCCACGGCATCACGCCCAAGGCGGTGATCGAAGGCCCGCCGCGCCGGGAATGCCCGATCCTGCTGCGTCAGACCAGCTTCAAGGCGCTGGAAGAGCCCGTGGCCTTCACCGACCAGCCCGACAGCCGCGGCAGCCACAGCGCGCGCTTCGGCGAGATCGAACAGCGCGGCGCCGCCCTCACCCCCAAAGGCCGGGCGCTGTACGACCAGCTGTTGAACGCCGCCCGCGACGCCCTGGGTGACTTCCCCAACGAAGCCAACGCCCAGCGTTACAACACACTGATGGCCGAGCACTTTCGCGTCTTTCCCGACAACCACGAGGCCATGCGTGAACAGGGCCTGGCGTACTTCCGCTACTTCGTCAGCGACCAGGGCCTGGCCGCGCGCCAGCAGGCGGATCGGCCGACGAGCCTGGAGGCGCTGATCCGCGCCGGGCATGTGCGGGCCGAGCCGCTGGTGTACGAGGACTTCCTGCCGGTCAGCGCCGCCGGGATCTTCCAGTCCAACCTGGGCGACGATGCGCAAAGCCACTACGCCGGTCACTCCAACCGGCAGGCTTTCGAGCGGGCCCTGGGGCGCCCGACCATCGATGAACTGCAGCTGTACGCCGACACCCAACAGCGCTCGCTCCAGGAATGCGCTACGGCACTGAACCTGCCCGCTCTCTGATTTTGCGTCCCACAGCATCAGCCAGAACGGCTGATGCTGGCCCTTTCCGGCAGCCGCCGCAGGGCAATGGCTAAAGGGTGTTTCGCTAGCCCTGGTCGACAACATGCCGATACGAAACAGCCCGCCTCGCCCACTCCCCTCCTGCTTACCTTCCCATGACGTCTTCAGGTGCACCGTCAGTCGCCTGGGGGTCATTACCCCTTTTTATTTTGTCTCTATATGGATACAGTTCTCATGGATTACGAGATCCTGCAGACGACCGTCTTTGCCCAATGGCACACCACACTACGGGACCTGCGCGCCAGGATAGCCATCGCTCGGCGTATCGAGCGGGCTTCGGCGGGCAACCTGGGCGATGTGAAAAACCTCGGTGGCGGCCTCCCGGAAATGTGCGTGAATACAGGCGCCGGCTACCGCCTCTATTTCACGGTTCGCGGCAATACCCTGATCGTCCTGCTGCTGGGTGGCGACAAGTCCAGCCAGCCCGCCGATATCTGCCAGGCCCGTTCCCTGGCCAAGGAGTTCTGATATGTCCGACACACTGGTTCCCTTCGACATCGCCGCCCTGCTCGACAGCGATCAGGCGATCAGCGAATACCTGTCCCAGGTCCTGGCCGATGGCGATACCGACGAACTGATCCGCGCCCTGGGCCACGTCGCCAGGGCCCGGGGCATGACGCAGATTGCCAAGACCACCGGCCAGGGCCGGGCCAGCCTCTACAAGGCTTTTGCCCCGGGGGCCAAGCCGCGCTTCGATACCGTGGTCAAGGTCATGCGCGCGCTGGGCCTGCAGCTGTGCACCACCGTATCCCGAGGCTGAAGCTGGCCAAGGCGGCAGGCAATGCAGCAGGCGGCTGTGTCGCTAAGGCGTCTTGCTGGAGGGGGAGCCGAGCGCTCTTGGCAACCGCTGGCAACAGGCGTCGAACCTGTGCGGGTGGCATGAGCGGCGTTACGGAAATCGTGGGGCGGGAACCCTGGAGAGGGTGTTCGCCCAGTGCTCTGGCCTGGCAATCCATGCACCGGTAAAGAGCCCTTGCACCGGGCGAACGAGAACTATTTTAATCGAACGACAAAAGAAAGTCCGTGCACATCTTCTGAAGAATTCTGAACACAAAGCTGGCGGAAATTTTTTCATTCCGCTCACTTTCGTTCAACTCCCCGCACGGACCTTTCGAGATCCGGCACGCCGGCCGCCACAACGACCAGCGCCCGGTCTCAGTCAACCTTCGTGCTGGGTCGTGACTTGCAATACATCGGTGTAGGTCACCACCACGCTCTGGCCGATCTTGAGGTCTTTCAACCGGGCCTGGACTTCCGGTTTTTCCACGTCCAGGACCTTCTTGTTGCCCGCCGGCCCCTGGAAGGTCAGCTGGTTGTTCTTAAGGTCGATGTCGGTGATCTTCAGTTGCACCTGCACCTGGCGATAGGCTTCACCGCCCGGGTTGGGGTTGTCCTTGGTGGCGCGAACCACCCCGGCGCGTTCAGCGGAGTTCGGCAGGCCTTTTTCCACATCGGTATCCAGCACCGCCACCACTGCGTGGGTGACCCGCACATTGACCTGATCGCCCACCTTCAAATTGCCCAGGTCCTTGGCCTGATCGCTAAGTTGCACATGCACCGGTTGGCCCTGGGCACCTTCCAGCACCACGCGATGTTTGGCGGCATCCACGGAGAGCACCTTGGTCACCAGTTCATCGGCCTCCACGGTACCGGCCAACGGAATGTCGGCGGCATGGGCATGCAGGCTGGCAGCGGACAACAGAGTGGCCAAGGCAACGGCTTTGGCCAGAGAGTGAAGCGGCTTCATAGACATTCATCCTTGTAATTGAAGACAAGACCCGCGCCTTTCAGATGCGCGGTGCCGCTTGAGCATAGACGCTGTAAATGCCCACGCCGCCGCGAACCACAGATTCGTTGCTCCCCGTTCAACCACCGAGCGCCCGCACCAGCACAGCCTGGTTCTGCAACTGCGCGGTCTTGATCCGCGACAGCGCGTTCTGCGCCGTGAGCTCGACCCGCTGGGCCTGCAACACATCGAGAAACGGCGCCTCGCCGGCGGCCCAGGAACGCTGGATCTGCTGCGCCGCCGAACTGGCCTGCGCCGCGGCACTGGCCAGATGCTGCTGGCTCTCGGCATTGCGCCGAGCCGCGGCGAGGGCCGACTCGACTTCCGCCACTGCGCCGAGCACGGTACGGCGATAGCCGAGCAAGGCCTGGCGCCCCTCGGCATCGCGCAGTTCCACCACCGCGCGCCGGCGTCCGCCGTCCAGCAGCGGCACGCTGGCATTGATACCGGCCAGCCAGAAGGTCGAGCTGGCCAGGTTCGCGGCACTGACACCGTCGACCAGCGAGCCCAGGGCCGCCGACAGGCTCAGGCGCGGCAGCAGGTCGGCCTTGGCCACCCCGACCCGCGCGTAGGCAGCGATCAGCCGGGCCTCGGCAGCGCGGATGTCGGGGCGCCGACGCAGCAGGTCGGCCGGGGTGCCGGCATCCACCAGATCCACCTCGCTCAGTTGCGCCGGGCTGGCGGCGAACTGCTGGTACAGCGCCTCGCTCGGCTGCGCCAGCAACACTGCCAGGCGGTGCAGCGAACGCTGCCACTCCAGTTGCAGGGCCGGCACCTGGGCCGCGGTGGATTCCGACTGGGAACGCGCCCGCAGCAGATCGGCCTGCGGGCTGCTGCCCGCCGCATACAACTGCTCGGTCAGTTGCAGGGTGCGGCTCTGGCTCTCGGCGTTCTGCCGCACGATGCTCAGGCGCTCTTCCAGCCCCCGTGCCTGGGCATAGGCCTGCACCACCTCGGTGACCAGCGCCACCTTGACTCCGCGCGCCTCTTCCGCGCTGGCCTGCAGGTCGGCATCGGCGGCCCGCACGCCTTCGCGAATCCGCCCGAACAGGTCGATCTCCCAGGAGGCGTCGAGACCCAGGCTCAGCGGCTCGGTAATCAAGGGTTCGCTGAACCCGGCCTGGTCCGCCGAGATCCGTTGCCGGGCGGCACTGGCCCCCAGGTTCAGCTCGGGGCTCGCGCCGGCGGCCGCGACGCCGCGCAAGGCACGACTGGCATCGATCCGCACCAGGGCGATCTGCAGGTCGAGGCTTTCCTCCAGCGCCCGCGCCACCAGGCGGTCGAGCAAAGGGTCGTGGTACAGCGTCCACCATTGCTCGGCAATGCCCGCCGTCGGGATTTGCGGCGCATTGACGAAACGCCCGGCGGGCGCCTCGACAGCCGGTGGCAAGGTCGGCGCGGCGCAGGCCGCAAGCAGCGCCGCGGTAAAGGCCAGGGCGGGAAAACGCAGCAGGTTATTCATGGACCACTCCCGAAGCAGAGACGCTGGATGGGGCCTGCAACCGCCGCTCGCCCCCGGCGAGACGGCGGATCAGGACATAGAAGATCGGGGTGAACAGCAGGCCGAACAGGGTCACGCCGATCATGCCGAAGAACACCGCCGAACCGACCGCCTGGCGCATTTCCGAACCGGCGCCCTCGGACAGCACCAGCGGCAGCACACCGAGGATGAAGGCCAGGGAGGTCATCAGGATCGGTCGCAGGCGCAGGCGACACGCCTCCACCACGGCATCAACGATGCCCTGCCCGTCCTGCTCCTGCTGCCGCGCCACCTCGACGATCAGGATGGCGTTTTTCGCCGCCAGCCCCACCAGCACGATGAATCCGATCTGGGTCAGGATGTTGATGTCCAGGCCCATCAGGCGCACGCCACCGGCGGCGGCCAGCAGACACATGGGCACGATCAGCAGGATTGCCAGCGGCAGGCTCCAGCTGCCGTACTGCGCGGCCAGCACCAGGTAGACGAAGATCACACAGAGCGGGAATACCAGCAGGCCCATGTTGCCGGCGGTGGTCTGCTGGTAGCTCAGGTCGGTCCACTGGTAGGTGATGCCCGGAGGCAGGGTCTGCTCGGCCAGGCGCTCCATGGTTTGCAGGGCGAAATCGGAGCCCAGCCCGGGCAAGGTGTCGCCGTTGATTTCCGCGGTCGGGAACAGGTTGTAGCGTGGGAAACGCTCGACCCCCAGCGACTCGTGCAACCGCGTGACGCTGGCGATCGGCACCATGTCACCGGCCTCGTTGCGCACCTTGACCCGCGCCAGGTCCTCTGGCGTGACCCGGTACGGCAAGTCCGCCTGGGCCGTCACCCGATAGGTGCGCCCCACCAAGTTGAAGTCGTTGATGTAGGTCGAGCCGAAATAGGTCTCGATGGCCTGGTTGATCTGGCTGCTGGGCACCCCGAGCATCTCGGCGCGCTCACGGTCCAGCTCGACGAACACCTGCGGCGTACGGGCCGAGAACGGCGAGTAGACACCGGTCATGCCCTGGGTTGCATTGGCCGCGGCGATCAGTTGCTCGGTGGCCTTGGCCAGGGCCTGGCTGCCCAGGCCGGCACGGTCCTGCAGGCGCATGGAGAAGCCGCCGGTGCTGCCCAGGCCCTGGACCGGAGGCGGCGTGGCGACAATCACCGACGCGCCGCTGACCACTTTCAGGCGCTCACGCAGGTCGGCGGCGATCTTGTCCGAGGTCAGGCCGCGCAGCTTGCGCTTGGACCAGGGTTCGAACACCGGCGCCAGGCCGGACGAGTTGGAAGAGCTGGTACCGGTGACCATGGAGAACCCGGAGAACGTCGGCACCCGGTCGACACCCGGCACCTGCAGGGCGATGGCTTCGATCTGCCGGGAAATCTCATTGGTGCGCTCCAGCGCAGCGCCTTCCGGCAGTTGCACGATCACCACCAGGTAACCGCGGTCCTGGGCCGGAATGAAGCCCTTGGGCGTGGACACCAGCAGGTATGCCGTGGCCGCGATCAATACCGCGTAGATCGCCAGCATCAATGGAGTGCGCGCCACCAGGCCACGTACGCTGCCGGCATAGCCCACCGAAAGCTTGAGGAAGCCGCGGTTGAAGCCTTCCGCTGCGCGCTTGAGCAGGCCGGACACGCCGCGCCGTGGCGCCTGATGCGCCTTGGGGTCGTGGCGTCGCAGAATCATCGCCGCCAGCGCCGGCGACAGGGTCACCGAGTTGAACAGCGAGATCGCCGTGGCCACCGCGATGGTGATGCCGAACTGACGGAAGAACTCACCGGAGATCCCCGGAATGAACGCCGTGGGAATGAACACCGCGCAGAGCACCAGGGTGATCGCCACCAGCGCGCCGCCAATTTCCTGCATGGTGATCAGCGTGGCCTGCAACGGGCTCTTGCCTTCGGCCAGATGACGCTCGACGTTTTCCACCACGACGATGGCATTGTCGACCACGATGCCCACCGCCAGCACCAGGCCGAACAGGGTCAGGTTGTTGATCGAGTAACCGAGCATGGCCATGACCGCGAAGGTCCCCACCAGCGACACCGGAATCGCCAGGATCGGGATGATCGACGGACGCCAGCCTTGCAGGAATACCAGGATCACCAGCACCACCAGGATCACCGCCTCGTAGATGGTCTTGCCCAGCTCGCCGATGCTGTCGGCGATGAACGCGGTGGGGTTATAGCCGATGCTGTATTCGATGCCTTCGGGGAATTCCTTGCTCAGGTCCTGCATCGTTTGCTCGACCACCTTCATGGTGGCCAGGGCATTGGCGCCGGGACGTTGCAGCACCTGCAAGCCGATGGCCGGGTGGCGCAGGTAATAGGTGTTGTTGACGTAGGCCAGGCCGGCGATTTCGGTGCGCGCCACATCCTTCAGGCGCACCAGGCGCCCGGCGCTGCCGGACTTGATGACGATGTTGTCGAAGTCTGCCGGCTCTTTCAGGCGGCCTTCGAAAATCAGGTTCGGCTGGAAGGCCTGGGACGCCACCGGCGGTTGCGCGATCACCCCGCCCGCCACCTGGGTGTTCTGCGCGCGCACCGCGGCAATGATGTCCGCCGGTGTCAGGTTGAAGGACGCCACGCGTTCCGGGTCGAGCCAGATGCGCATGGAGTATTCACGGGCGCCCAGCGGATTGATGTCGCCCACGCCGTCGATGCGCTTGAGGGTATCGGCGACGGTCCGGATGGCGAAGTTGGAAACGTAGAGCTGGTCGTAGGTGCCCTTGGGCGAGGAAATGAAGATGGTCGACAGCTGGGTCGGCGACGACTTGCGCACCGACACGCCGCTGCGCTGTACCGGCTCCGGCAGGCGTGGCGTGGCCAGGGCCACACGGTTCTGCACCAGCACCTGGGCCTTGTCGACATCGGTGCCGCTCTTGAACGTCACGGTCAGGTTGAGGCTGCCATCGGAGGTCGCCTGGCTGTACATGTAAAGCATGTCCTCGACGCCGTTGACCTCCTGTTCGAGGGGGATCGCCAGGGTCTCGGCCACGGTCTGCGCCGACGCGCCCGGGTAGGTCGCCTGCACCACCACGGTGGGCGGCGCGATGTCCGGGTACTCGGACGTCGGCAGGATCAGGTAGGCCAGGCCGCCGACGATCATCAGCACGATGGACAGCACGATCGCCAGCACCGGCTGTTCGACGGAGATTTTCCCCAGGTTCATAGCGGCGCTCCTTCGCTGGCCGAGGCCTTCGGCGCCAGCGCCAGGGCCTGCTCGCTGGCGGTCGCGGTCTCGCCGACGCGCACCCGCTGGATGCCGTCGACGATTACCCGGTCCTCGGGCAGCAGGCCGCTGGCGACTTCGCGCAGGCCGTCATGCAGCTTGCCCAGTTGCACCGGACGCAGTTCCACCTGGTTCTGCGCATTGAGCACATAGACCACCTTGCGCGTGGCATCGACGCTGATCGCCGTGTCCGGCAGCAACAGCGCCTGATAGCTCGGGCGCCCGGAGAACTGCACACGCCCGAACTGCCCCGGGCTCAGGCGCAAATCCGGGTTGGCCACCCGGGCGCGCTGGCGCAGGGTGCCGGTGGACGGGTCGAGGCGATTGTCGATGAAGTCCATGCGCCCGCTCAGGGTCGGCTCGCTCTGCCCCGGCAAGGCGATGCGCACCGGGTTCTGGCCCACGGCGCCCTGCTCCTGGCGGCGGTACTTGAGGTAGCTCTGCTCATCGATATCGAAGTAGATGTCGATGGGGTCCAGGGACACGATGGTGGTCAGCAGGGTCGCATTGTTGTTGCCGCCATTGACCAGGTTGCCTTCGCTGATCAGCTTGCGGCTGATCCGCCCGCTCATGGGCGCGGTGATGCGAGTGAACTCCAGGTCGAGCCGGGCATTGCTCAAGGCGCCTTCGGCGCTCAGGACTTCGGCCTGGGCCGCCTGCCGCGCCTGCAAGCGCTGGTCATACAGGCTGCGGGCAATGGTCTTCGACTCGATCAGCACCTTGGCCCGGGCATACTCCTGCTCGGCCAGGGCCAGTTGCGAACGTACCTGGGCCAGCTTGCCCTGGGCCTGGACCACCGCGGCCTGGAAGGAGCGCGAATCGATGACGAACAGCAGGTCGCCCTTCTTGACGATGGCGCCGTCGGTGAAGGCGACCTCTTCCAGGTAGCCGCTGACCCGCGAACGCACTTCCACCGAATCGGTAGCCTCGAAACGTCCGGTGAAACTGTCCCAATCGATGATCTGCCGGTTCACCGGCTGGCTCACCGAAACCGTCGGCGGCGCGGGCGGGGCCAGTACCTGGTCCGGACCGCAGCCGGACAACGCCGACAGCAGCGCCAGGCCGACGGCCGACAATGCGGCAAACTTCAAGGGTTTGGACTTCATCGCGGATAATCCTGGTTTCATAACTTTCTCCGGGGCTGGCGAACAACTTTGCAACCCAGTTTTCAGGCACACAAAAGAGTCGGCCGCCTACTTTCCAGCAGCGGCCGCTTGAACTTGAAACTTCAGTTTTGTGCCGAGCCCGCGCTCAGTACGCGGTTTCTTTCGACAAAGGCGCCGGACTCCTCGGCCTGCACGCTGAGCACGGAAGACAAGGCCAGCAAGGCAAGGAACAAGGCTGCGAATTTTTTCAGGCTGAACATGACGGAGAACCTCAGTGATATTTAAGTTGAGCGAATTCTCCGTCTTTGAGAAAAAAGATAAATGCTGCGCAGGGGAAAAGAATATTGAGTCGAAATCATGAATCGACACTTTATTAGTTCAACAGAAAACCACTCACAGTTTGACGCAAGAGATAAATGAATATTGGGCAAATAACTAATGAGTGGTACTCACGAATACCTCGTTAATAACCGGTCATCTCCAGATAACCGCTGCCGGTATGGCTGCCGCTCAGTTGCACCGGGCCTTCCCAATAAGGAATGCGCAGGTTCATCCAGGCCTTGGGGTTGAGTGCCTCGGCACTGATATCCAGGCCGCGGCCGGGAATGCGCAGACGCCAGCGGGTGGGCAGCGTGCGCCCGGCCACCTTGGAATCCTCCAGCGGGGTGAGCTGGATATCGTCCTTGTGCAGGGTCTGGGTGTGGCCGTTGGGCTCGATCCAGGTGCCAGTGATATAGGGCGGCTTGTGGTTTTCCCGCACGCGGAACAGCATCAGCCGCTCGCCGCTGTCCAGGTGCAGGGAGAACCAGTCCCAACCGCTCTGCCCGGCCGCCAGGGGCTGGCTGCTCCATTCGCGGTCGAGCCAGGCCGGGCCGCTGACCTCATAGGTCTGGCCATCGATCTGCAGGCTGCCGGTGGCCTGGAAAAACGGCTGGCTGTAGTAATAGGACGCCTGGCCCTGCTCGGACTTGCGGCTGTAGCCGCCCTCGCCCTGAAGCACCAGGGGCCGGTCGCTGCGCAGCTGCAAGCGGTAGGCGAAACCCGGGCCGCTGGCCTGCAATTGCATATGGGCCAGCGGATCGGCACCGGCGGACTGGCTGGTAAAACTCCAGTCGTCGATCCAGGCCTTGAACGGCTGCACGGTCACCCCGGCCTGCCCCACTCCACCACGGGCGTAACGTTCGGTGGCGTGATGGGTGTTGGCCGAAGTCGCGGCGGCGTGACCGAGCCAGACATTGGGCGCCTGCCAGCCAGGCTGGTCGGGCTCGGCGCGCAAGGCGCTGCGAAACAGCGTCCACTGCACGCCCAAGCGCTGGCCGTCGCTGGCCTTGAGGTCGGCGGTGAGGTACCACCACTCGATGCGAAAACCGTCATGCACACCATGGTCCGCCGGGAAGCTGAACACCCGCCCCGGCACCACCTGGGTGAACGCCGCGGCGTCCTCGCCCAGGCCAGCGAAACCTTGCGCCGGCTCGGCGCCTTTATCGCAACCGCACAGGGCTGACACCAGTAACAGGCCAAGCAGCAGTTCAATCTTCATGGGCGAAAGTCCTGAGCAGATCCGCCGGCTGGCTGCGATACAACCGCAGCAACGGCCAGGCCGACGCAAGCAAGGTGGCCAATACCGCCAGGGCCAGCAGTTGCACCAGTTGCAGCGGGAACACCCGCAACGGCAGGCGCCAGCCGAAGGCCTGGACGTTGATCACCGTGTCCAGGCACCAGGCCAGGGCAATGCCCAGCGGCAGCGCCAGGAGCAAGGTCAGCAGCGCCAGCAGCCAGGTCTGCCCGAGGTTGAGCAGCATCAACTGGCGCCGGCTCACCCCCAGCGCCCACAGCGGCGCGAGCTGGCCGAGGCGGCTCTGGCTCTGGGTCAGCAGGCTGATAAACAGCGCCACGCCGGCCACCCCCAGGGTCAGGCTGTTGAGCGCGGCGGTGGCGGCGAAGGTGCGCTCGAATATCTGGCTCGACCAGCCCTTGAGCTGCGCCTGCTCGACGATGCGGCTGTCGTCGAGGCCAAAGCGCTGCTGCAAGGCGCTTACCAGCGGCGCCACGGCGGCGGGTTCGATGCGCAGATTAAAGCGGTTGGGCGTCAGCTGCGGCCAATGCGCCAGCAGGTGCTCGGCATTCACCAGCAGATGGCCCCTGGGGTTGCCGTAGTCGGCATAGATCGCCACCACTTGCGGCGCCCACTGCCCCACCGGCACGGGAATCTCCAGCCGATCGCCCAGGCGCACCTTGAGCCGGCGCGCGGTCTGCTCGCTGAGCATCAGGGTGTCGGCGCTGGCCAGTTGGGTCCAGGGCTGCTCGCCCAGGGCCTCGAGCAAGGGCCAATGCTGGCGGTAGCTGGCATGGTCGATCACCCCGTACAGGTCCGCCGGCCAGCCTTGCAGTTGCGGCGCCACCTGCCAGACCGGCAGTACCGCGGCAATGGCGGGTTGCTCGGGCAGCCAGCGTTGCAGTTCCCGCGCCTGTGCCGGGGTTTGCGGATTGATGTACAGCTCGGCGCTCAGGCGCTGGTCGAGCCAGTCGTCGAAGGTCTGGCGAAAACCGGCGGTCATGCTGCCGGCGCCGATATTGGCGGCCAGGGCCAGCAGCAGCGCCATCAAGGCCAGGCTCAGGGCCGGCAACTGCTGCCGGCAATCGGCGAGAAACCACTGCCCGAGCACCGACCGGCTGCGCCCGAGCAGCACGCTGAGCAACCCATTGAGCAACACCGGCAGCCCCAGGGCCGCCCCCAACAGCAAGCCCGCCATCAGGACAAAACCGCTGCCCAGGCTGTCGCCCCAGATCCAGGCCGCGCCCGCCAGCGCCGCCAGGGCCGTCGCCACCCAGGCCTGGCGCCGCAGCCAGCGCGCATACGCCTGGTGCCAGGCCTGGGGATCGGCCAGCGCCAGCAATGGCAAACGCGCGGCCCGCAACAGACTGTTGGCCCCCGCCAGCAAGGCGCCGAGCAGGCTCAGGCCGATGCCGCCGAACCACCACCAGGGGCTCAGGCTCAACTGCCCCGCTACCTCGGCGCCATACAGGCCACGCAGGCTGGCGGCGACATCCGGCAGCAGCACACTGGCCAGCAGGTAGCCGCTGAGCACCCCGGCCAGGCCGCCGAGCAAGGCCAGGCCGCCCAGTTCGACACAGAGGCAGGCAATCAGCATCCGCGCGCTGACCCCGCAGGCGCGCAGGGTCCGCAGCAGGCCGCGCCGCTGCTCCAGGGCCAGGCCGATGGCCGCATGCACGATAAACAGGCCGACCAGGAACGACAGGAACCCCAGGGCATCGAGGTTCAGGTGAAAACTCTCGGTCAGGCGCGCCAGATCGTTTTCCTCACTGCCGCGCTTGAGTACCAGCAGGCCCTTGAATTCATCGGGCAAGGCCGGCGCGCTGGCGGCGAAATCCGCCGGCAACAGCAGCCGTGAGAGCTGCTGCGGCAAGCCCAGCAGCGACTGGGCAAAACCGATATCCACCAGCAGCAGCCCCGGCGCCATGTCCGCCTGGCTGTGCAGCGGCGGCAGTGGCTGGCCGCTCGCGGTGGTCGGCCGATCGCCTTCGCGATAGCCGAGGGCTTGCAGGGTCTGCGGGGCGATCCAGGTGTTGCCCGGCGGGCTGACGAATTCGACCATCCGCGCGGAATCCAGCACTTGGCCGGCGACCGCCGAACCGGCCGGCAACGACAGCGGCTCGATCCCCAGCAATTGCAGGCGCTGCTGCTCATGGCCCTTGAGCGTCAACCGGCCTTGCACCACCGGCGACACCGGCCAGCCGGCCCGGCGCAGGCCGACGAACACGTCCTGGGAAAACGGCGCGCCATTGGTCGTGGCCAGGCTGGACTGGGGCGCGCCGCCGATCAGCTGGCTGGCCTTGGCGTAACTGTCCCGCGCCTGACTGTTGAGCGCCTGCACCCCGGTCAACAGGCTGGTGGCCAGCCACAGCCCGGTCAGCACACTGAAAAACTGCACCGGGTGCCGCCGCCAATGGCTGAGCAGCGCCCGCAGGCTGTGCCAGAAAACCCGCACCTCAGTGCTCGCCCGCGCCGGCCAGACGCCCGCCATGCAGCACCGCGATCCGCCCCAGGCGACTGGCCACGCGCTGGCTGTGGGTGACCATCAACAGACTGGTGGGGGTATCGGCCAGCAGCTCCAGCAACAGTTGCAGCACGTCATCGCTGGTGGCTTCGTCGAGGCTGCCGGTGGGTTCGTCGGCCAGCAGCAGCCGCGGTTTGCCGGCCAGGGCACGGCCCAGGGCCACCCGCTGTTGCTGGCCGCCGGACAGTTGCTCCGGATAACGCAGCAGCAGATCCCCCAGGCCCAGGCGCTCCACCAGTTGCGCCTGCCAGCGCTCATCGAAACGCCCGGCCAGCCGCGCCTGGAACCCCAGGTTGTCCTCCACCCGCAGGCTGCCGATCAGGTTGAACTGCTGGAACACCAGCCCGACTTCGGTCCGCCGCCAGTTGGCCAGCTGGTTTTCGTTCATCCGCTCCAGCTGCTGCTCGCCGATGCGGATGCTGCCGCGATCGACCTTGTCCAGGCCGGCGATCAAGTGCAGCAAGGTGCTCTTGCCACTGCCCGACTCGCCCATCAGCGCCAGGCTGCCGCCCTGCTCCAGGTGCAGGTCGACCCCCTGCAACACCGTCAACGGGCCCTGGGGCGTGGCGTAGCTTTTGCAGACGGCTTGAACATCGAGCATGGGTGGGCTCTGGCAACGGAAGGAAGGCTCAAGGATAGCGCTTGTCAGGCCACGAGGGTTCGCGGCGCACCCCGCCCGGCACTCAGCGGTATCGATAGGCAAGACGGACGGTTCGAACCGCGGATGGGCAGTGGCTGCCCATCCTGGCTAAAAGCGCACCCATGGAAGTAACTGCGGCGCCACGGAGGTTTGCCGGGTGAGCCCTGTCCGGCGTCGCGTCATCCCCGCAGGCCAGCTCCGTGAGCAAGCCCTTGTCGGTGGTGGTTACTTCGGTTGCTGCACGGTGCGCAGATAAGGCTTCAACGTCTTGAAGCCTTGCGGATATTTCTTCCTGGCGTCCTCGTCGGATACCGAGGTGGGAATGATCACGTCCTCGCCCGGGCGCCAGTTCACCGGGGTGGCGACGGTGTGCTTGGCATTCAGTTGCAGGGAATCGAGCAGGCGCAGCACCTCATCGAAATTGCGCCCGGCGCTCATCGGGTAGACCAGCATGGCCTTGACCTTCTTGTCCGGGCCGATGATGAACACCGAACGCACGGTGGCGTTGTCCACGGCGGTGCGCGCGCCGCCACTGGCATTGGGGTGGATCATGTCGTAGAGCTTGGCCACCACCAGGTTTTCGTCGCCAATCATCGGGTAGTTGACCGCATGCCCCTGGGTTTCCTGGATGTCGCCAATCCAGGCCTTATGGTCGCTGACCGGGTCGATACTGAGCCCGACAATCTTGGTGTTGCGTTTGTCGAATTCCGGCTTGAGCCTGGCCATATAACCGAGCTCGGTGGTGCACACCGGGGTGAAGTCCTTGGGGTGGGAGAACAGGATTGCCCATTTATCGCCGATCCACTCGTGGAAATGCAGCGGACCTTCGGTCGTGTCGGCAGTGAAATCGGGTGCTTCGTCGCCAATGCGGATTGCCATGGTTGGTCTCCTTGCAGTGACTGGGAGGGGGAGCTGTGAGGGTGCCGACGGGGCGGCATTCGGGTATCTGGAACCTGTCGGCGCGAATCAGTATAGGAGACCCGCCAGGGCCGAGTGACCGGCATAAAAAAAGCCCGGCAGTGTTCGCACTGCCGGGCTTTGCTCTCAGGTCCGCCTTCAGAACCGATAGTTGGCGCTCAGCTCCAGGGTCCGTGGCGCGCCGGGCGTGATCAGGTCCACCGAGCCATGCGCCGAGGCGTAATAGTCCTTGTCGAAAACGTTACGCAGGCGCAGGGCCATGTCCCATTTCGGCAGGTTATACAGCAAGGCCGCATCCACCGTGGTGTAGGCCGGCATGACCACCTGGTTGTCCAGGGCGGTGTAACGCTCATCGACATAGTTCGCCCCCATGCCTACCCGCCATTCCTGGGTCAGGGAACGCACCAACCATAGATTGGCACTGTGGCGCGGGGTCAGGGTCGGAGTCTGGCCTTCGTTGGCGACCCCGTTGGTACGGCTGTTGGACTTGGTGATCTCGGCATCCAGATAGGCATAGCCGGCATAGACCTGCCATTTGTCGCTCAACTGCCCGCTGGCGGTCAGTTCCAGACCATCGGTACGCTGCTCACCCGCCAGCACCAGCTTGCTCGGGTTCGCCGGATCGGTGGTTTTCATATGGGTGCGTTCCAGACGGAACAGCGCCGCGGTCAAGGCCAGCCGGTTGTCGAACAGGTCCCACTTGCCGCCGATCTCGAAGTTGGTGGTCTCTTCCGGCTCCAGGTCCTGGTTGCTGGTACTCAGGGCAAACATTTCCGCGGACGGCTGGTAGGAACGGCTGACCGAGATGTAATAGGACTGGATCTGGTCAGGCTGATACACCAGGCCGACGCGCGGGCTCCAGGTGGTATCCGTGCGGGACAGGCTGCTGTGGGTCAGGTCGTCGGAGTACTCCTGGTCGAACACGTCATAGCGCACGCCCAAAAGGGCTTTCCAGTGGGGCGTCAGTTCGATCAGGTCCTGCACATAGAAGCCGGCGGTGTCCTGGGTGTTGCTGCCCTTGGCGGTCTGCCGGTTGGCCTGGAACGGCACATCGACCAGGGCATCGCGATATACCGGCACCCGCGCCACATTGGATTGGCTGAACACCGACTGGTCCTTCACCTGGCGCCCCAGCTCCACGCCATAAAGCAGGCTGTGGTTCATCCCGGCGAGCACCGCCTGTTGCTTGAGCTCGGTCTGGTTGAACCAGCCATCTTCCTTGCGCTGCACATTGCCGCGGTTGAGCTTTACCAGCAGTTCGCCATTGGGCGCGGTGACGAAGCGAGTCGGACTGGAGTCGGCGAGCGTGTTGTTGCGATCCAGATCGTAGTGGTAGTAACGGCTGGTGTTGCTCAGGCTGAAGTCGTCGTTGATGCGGTAGTCGATACCCGCCGTGAACGAAAACACCTCGCTGCGGGTGTAGTCGTCATCCGGGTCGGCGGAACCGAAGCGCTTGTCACGGTCCACATCGACCGGGCGATTGCCACGCGCCGGGATGCCGAAGTCGATCAGGCGCTTGTCGTACAGATAGGTAGCGCCCAGGTTCAGTTCCAGATCGTCCGAGAGCTTGAAGTAGGCCGACGGCGCGATGGCCTTGCGGTCGATATAACCGTCATCGCGGAAAGTGTCGCTGTTCTCCAGCGCCCCCGTGACCCGGAACGCCTTGTCGTTGTGCTGCTGGTCGGCCCAACCGGCGTCGAATTGCGTGCGCTTTTTACCCTCGCTGTCGAAGCTGACACCCACTTCCTGCTTGGGGGCGAAGTTGGGCTTCTTGCTGATGCTGTTGATCAGACCGCCGGATGAGCCGCGGCCATAAAGCACCGCCGCGGGCCCCTTGATCACCTCCACCCGCTCGACGTTGGACAGGTCGCGGAAATACAGGGCGTCGTCGCGAATGCCATCGACGTACATGTCGCCAATGGCGCTGAAACCGCGGATGGTGACCTGATCGCGCTGACCATCGCCGTTGGACAGGCCGACACCGGGGACATTTTTCAGCACGTCCTCCATCGACTGCGCGCCCTGATCCTTGATCACGCTCTGGGGGATCACGTTGACGGTTTGCGGGATATCACGCAGCGGCGCATCGATCTTCAACGCACTCCTGCTCTCGGTCGGCATGTAGCTCTGCTCGCTGTACTCACTGTTCACAGCGGTGGCCGGAAGGGTTAGAGCAGACTCCGTTTCTGCCTGTAGATCAGGTACGACCAGAATGCCCAGCAACGATAGAGAGGCTGGGTAAATGCGCGATGAAACCACCATGGACACCTTCTTGTAGGAATTATCGCGCGAATGATAACGATTATCTTTTGTATGTAAATACAAATGATTACAATTTTTAATATTGACAGCGTTTGGGACGGGCGTCTCGATTTGGCGGGTGCGCTGGTCAGCTTTAGCTCGTGCTGGTACGGCGCTTATTGCATCGGCAGGAAATTCATTGGCGGCAGGCTTTGCCCGTGGTTCAGGCCGAGGTACCGGTGGCATTTGTCACAGCCGTGCCGGCTGAAACCTTCGAGGTTCGGAACCAGCGCCGCCCTATCGACCAGAGGCGACGGGCTATAGTATTGCGCCCCTTTTCTTCATCGCAGGACGCAAAGATGAATTACACCCAGGCCCAACTGAAATACCGGCTGTCCATCGCCGCAGGCGCGTTGCTGTTTACCGGCGCCTTGATCTCCACCGTGTTTTCCACCCTGAAAATGCTCCACTGGCGCCTGGACAGCTACACCACCGCCGCGGCGACCATCAACCGCCCGATCAAGAACTTCATGTTCACCGTCTATGAAAACACCCGGCCCCTGGACTGGTTCTGGGACAACAGCCCCACCCCGGACTTTATCCGCCTGAGCAACCCGCCCCACTGGAAATTCCTGGTGATCTACCTGTTGATCTTCGTCGGCGCGGCCCTGTTCACCTGGGGCCGGACCCTGATGCGCAAAGTCGAAGAAGTCGAACCGCTGATCCAGGCTCGACTCAACGCGCCAGCAGAAGAAGGTGTCGCGGTCATGACGTTGCAGCAACTGGAGGAGTCGACTCCGGTGGAAGCCGTGCCTTCGTTCTTTTCGCAGGTTCGACTGCTTTGTGTGCTGCCGTTGGGGATAGCCGTGGTTTATTTGGGTGTGCTGTGGATGTTGCGCATTCTGTAATGTCCGGTGGCGGCGGATTGAGTTCTCTGTGCTCGGTGATAGATGTTCATGGGTTGCGCCAAATCACGGAGGCCTTTTCAGAGCGCTTCTAATGTATGAAGTCGCATGGGAGCCAAAACACAAAATGGTCCGCATGCGGCAATGATCATAATCCACAGCCGAAAGCGGACTCGTAGTTTTTAAAAGTGGAGCATTTTGTGCGTTTCTGTCTCTAGCGTCCTATGCGAGGGTTACTAATTGGGCTTGGCATTCGTGATAGGTTGTGACGCTCACGAGTTTTTGACAGGAGGTCATCATGGCTAAACCAGCGGCGCGTAAGAGCGACCCATCTAGTTGCCCTATGCCAGGGCACGGTACCAACCCTATCGCGACAGGCTCTTCTGATGTGCTTTTCGATGGCCTACCCGCTGCACGCCAGGGCGACACTTGTACTTGTGGCAGTACGTTGTCGTCGGGTCTGTCTTCAAGCGTCTTCATAAACGGCAAAAATGCCGCCACCATCGATACGGGGGGAACCCATGGCAGCATCGTCATCGGTGGATCGAGTACGGTGATCATTGGTGATACCCATATACCCTGCGAATTCATTTCTCCTGAGCTTTTAGCCGGCCATGCAAGATGGATCGGCTTCAGAATTCCTGCTGACGAAAGCTATGAGGGCTTATCGTGCACCGCTCATTTTGACGATGGCTCATCACTCCCTGGCGTGTTTAATAAAGAAAATACCGTGAAGTTTTCGAACCCATCGGGCAAGACGTGCTTGATGCTCAAGTTCGAAGATGAAGCGCCTGCTGAGACCCCCTCTCTCACTGAGAGCTTATTGAACAAAATTCTAGGATAAGGAACATCCTGTGACAGAACCGTACATCGTCACTGGCAGCTATATTGTTCAGCGCGAGCATGCTTTAAAAGACTCTCCACTCGATAGGGCCTTAGAGCTGATGGAGGGCGCTGCGCTGAGATTTTCTTTGGATGCTATCTCTGATGAAAAAATCAGGGCTAGCTATCTCAGGAATATCAAACGCATGTCTCAGCAAACAATGGAGGACGTGAAAGCAGGAAAAATTACGGCGCAAGAAGGTGTAGCGTTCAGCCATGAAATGCGAAACAAAATTTTGATAGAACATCGTAAGTGGACTTCTGCGCAGGGCCTGGCGGTCGTTCAAAGGAAGAAAAAAGACGGTAGGACACTAAAATGGCTTTTGGATCGTTACTCCAACGATCTCTTCAAAAAGAGCTATGAAAACCTTTCAGCCGCAGAGCAAAAGAAGGTTCATTACACCATTTTGGAAGCCGCCGGCCGGGATGATGCCAAGTTTACGAAAGGCACTAAAAAAATGCTGATCATGGGCAAACTCGGCGTTCTCGTGACCGCTGCGCTGGCGACTTATCAAATCCTGAATGCTGAGAACAAACCAAAAGAAACGGCCCGACAAGGCATCCTCGTCGGAGGAGGTGCGTTAGGCGGCGTACTAACTGGGATGGGCGTCAGTGCGTTGTGTGGCCCTGGAGCTCCGATCTGTGCAATTGCGGTCATCTTGGCGGGGTCAGTGGCTGGTAGCGTCGCAGGCGGCGTGGTCGCGGACTCGCTTGATGAGGAACTGGAGGAGTTTTCGCATTGGGACATTTTCTGACCGAGCCACAACTGACAGAAGTCAGAACCGCACTGTCTGAGCCATTCAACTATTTTCCGACCGATTACGACTACATCGCGCGACAGGTCAAAGGCGTCGATCCTGACGTACTCTACGAAATCTTTTATTCAGAAGTGGCGCCCGTGTGCTTCTCTAACCTTGCAGCAGTCTTGCCCTCTGTCTGGACAGGCTTTGACCCCGACTGGCTCAGAGCCAGGATCGAGGAAAGGCTGGCGGCGCGGAAGCGTAATTGGTTACGCAGGCAGTTTGATAAGGTGCTGGTTCTATGGCTGAAGTACAACTACGACTACATGTGGAAGGAAATTGCTTGCAGGCTTTGAGGTCGGTGATGAACTGACATCCACGATCGACAACAGAAATAAAAAAGGATCGACACCAACAAGGGGGCGTCAAGTCCATGTAATTACGCCCCGCCACCGTCGCCACCAACACCGCCCGACACAACCACTCAAACATCCCCACCAATACTCGGTTGCGCCGTTAAACCGTCGCCCCTATAGTTCGCGCTCGCGGCAAAATCCGCGAACGACCTTGGCCGGCCGAGCATAGGAACGCATCAGCGTCCAAACACCATTGCAGGCGCTTTTTTTGTGCCTGCGATTTTGTGTCATGGCGGCTGTGCGTGGGACACCTTCGGGTGTGCCGGTGTCCTATGCCCGGTCGGCCAACCCGCGTACAGCTGCCACCCTTATTCGCTTGGCCGCGAAAGGTGGTTGCTCTATTCATAGGAGCTGCACCGATGATTGACCATCAAACTTCCCGCTTCACCCCCGTCGATACCCACGACGCCGACGCTCCCGTTTTCTACCTCGATACCGACGCCCCCTTGAGCGATCTGGCGGCTTGCGCAGCCCATCGTTTCACCGTGGTGCGCGACCTGATGGACAGCCTGTCCACGCTTAACCTGAAAGATATTTCCGACTGCGACTTGGCGCGGGTGACCCGAGGAGTGCATCTGCTGACCCGGGAAGGGTGTGCGGTGCTGGAGGTGATTCAGTGGCGCACGGCGCAGGAGTCCTGAGCGCTATTGAATGGTGTGTTCGGGCCGCGTTGCGGCCCCGACACTTGAGTCTCTGATCAAAGCCAAAGCACAGCCCTCACTGCCTGAAACGCTATTTGTAGCCGCTGCCGAAGGCTGCGATCGGCTGCGTAGCAGACGCACATTCGGCCTCCCCGGACTTATCCGTTACACCGCGTGGCCAGGTTTGGCGGGCGCTTCGTCGGAGTGCCGCCCAGCCCGATCGCAGCCTTCGGCAGCGGCTACAACGACAGGTCCCGATACATAACTCCAGACACACAATTCAACCTGCGCTACTATGCGCCTGGAGTTATAAAGCACCTCTCGCCCCGATAAGGAGATGGAGGTGCAAAGCAGACAGTTGATCAAGGAGCTTGAAGCCACAGGCTGGGTGCTGGAGCGCGTTACCGGCAGCCATCATCTGTTCAAGCATCCCTACCGGCCCGAGACCGTTCCGGTGCCTCACCCGAAGAAGGATCTGCCACGGGGGACGGTCAGGGCCATCCAGAAACTGGCCGGGCTGATATAGCCCTTTCAGCCTTCGCACCTTTTGAGGAGATCCCCGTGCAATATCCCATCTGCATCGAGTGGGGCGACGAGCACACTGCTACCGGCATCCAGATTCCTGACATTCCTGGCGCGGTCACCGCCGGCGACACCTTCGAGGCCGCGTACAGCGCCGCCATCGAGATCGCCCACGTCATGCTCGAAGAGCTGGCCCGTGACGGGCAAGCCATTCCCCTGCCCTCGCCCACCGGCACGCACCGCGCCAACCCCGACTTCGAGGGCATGGGCTGGGGCATGCTGGATATCGATATCACGCCTTACCTGGGCAAAACCGAAAAGGTCAATGTGACCCTGCCGGGCTACGTGATTCAACGAATCGACCGCTTTGTACGGGAGCACAACATCAAGAGCCGGTCGTCTTTCCTGGCGGATGCGGCGATGGAAAAGCTGGGACGTTAAACACCTCAAGCTCTCTCTACACACAGCCCAAGATTCCAGGCCGGCCGGTAGGCCGCCTTGCTTTGGCTTTTGATCTGAACGCCCCGTTAACCACGATGGCCGAACGCAGGTATTGAGCCGTGGGTAACCCGGCAGGGATGCCGGGTTAGCCGCCCCAGGCCATGGATGGCCTGTGGCGGCGGCCCACGGATCAATGCCGGAGTGAGGGTATGCCGAGCCTTAGCGAGGCACCGAGTGGTGGGGCAAGCGTTTTTGGTTCCTTTTTAGGCGTTTGTAAAAAGGGACTCGCCGTAAGGGCGAAACCATAAGCAGCCGTTACCGCAGGAATGGATATGTACACATCCAAAAATGCAGCGCCAGAACCGACGCCATCGCGAGCAATCGAGCGTCGACCGGCTGCTCCTACAGAAGCCCCCGCAGCAACGGAGGCCCCGCGAACGACAACCCCCTACTGCACCGGCAAAAAATTCATCAGCAACAGGCTTTGCGCATAGTTCAGACCAATACGCCGATAACGCTCATCCAGCATCTGCGTCAACAAATCCAACCGCGCAACGATCTTCCCAAACTCCACAGCAAAACTCAGATTGCTGCCCTCCTCCGAAATCTCATTGGAAAACAGCAACAACTCCCCATTGGCCCCCTGCCGCTGGCTGAGCATCCAGGTGGCCTTTTCAATATTGCGCGCAGCGTTACTGACAAACCGCGGATCGATAGTGTCAGTCATAAAAAACTCGGTACGCCCGCCATGGGCAGTCACCAGCATGCTGCCGATGGCATAGATAAAGGCGCCGACCCGGTCGCCGCGAAACTCCGGGCTCAAGGCATAACTCAACGCCGCCAGGTCGCGACGGTTGCCCAGGGCCGGCAAGGCCTTCTGCTGCTCGATGGCCTGGCGGATATCCCGCGCGGCGCTGGTGGCATCGGTATACCCCCACTCACGCCACTGGCTGGGGTTGCGCAGGTAGAGCTTGTTCATCAGCAGGTACAGGCTTTGCAGGTTGTCGCGCATGCTCAGGGTGGCCATGCGGTCGACGCTGGTCTGGAAGAATTCCTGGGGTTTGCCATTGCTGAACTGGTGGACCATGTCACGCCCCTGCTGCTGGCTGCAGCCACTGGCGCAGACCATCAAGACAGCGGCCAGCCACAACGGCTGGCGCGCTATACGCAGGCAAAAGACGCGCAGGAAACAACGAGAAAGCGGATAAACCATCGGCACCGTTCTGGACTCTGGTCGCGCGGGGGATCGGCGCGGCCTGGCCCTGAATAGAACCGCAAAAACGCAAAAAGTGCGGTGGCCGCAGCCTCAGCGCAATTGCAGCGGGTCCACCAGGCCGACGGCGATGGCCATGCCCACCAGTTCCGGCAGGTGTTCGGCCTGCATGCGTTTCATCACCCGTGACCGGTACAGGTCGATGGTCTTGACGCTGACCCCCAACTGCTCGGCGATCTCGCGGTTGCTGTAGCCCTGCACCAACGGCAGCAACACATCCTTCTCCCGCGGCGTGAGGCTCTCCAGCCGCGCTTCGACCCGGGCCTGCCCAGCGTTGCGGCTGTGGCGGTCGTCGGCGCGACTGAGGGCCTGCTGCACACTGTCCAGCAGCAGCTGTTCGTTGTAGGGCTTCTCGATGAAGTCCACGGCGCCGGCCTTGAACGCCCGCACCACGATGGGCACATCGGCATGGCCGCTGACAAAGATCAGCGGCAGGTGGATATCCCGCTGGCGCAGCTCTTCCTGGACATTCAGCCCACCCATGCCGGGCATGCGCACATCCAGCAGCACGCAGGCGTCGAGGCTCGGGTCGCAGTGTTCAAGGAACTCCCGGCCACTGGTGAAGGGCACGGCCTTGAGGCCCACCGACTCCAGCAGCCAGACGGTGGAATCGAGCATGCCCGGATCGTCGTCGACCACATACACCAGCTGCTGCGCCGCACTCGTCATTGCCTTGCTCCTGTTGTCAGTTGGGTCGGTGAATCGGCTTGCGCCGGGGCCGTCGCCGGCAAGTGGCAGCACATCTTCAGGCCGCGGCTCTGGGGCTGGGCCTGCAAGTCGCCGCCGAAGCCTTCGACGATGCTGCGGCTCATGGACAGCCCGAGCCCCAGGCCGTTGGCCTTGCTGGTGTAGAACGGGGTGAACAGCTGCGCCAGCTGCTCGGTGGAGACGCCCGGGCCCTGGTCGCTGACGCTGACCTCGACCCCGCCCTCGCCACTGGCCTGGGCGCCGAGGACGATCTGCGAACCCTGCTGCGGATGCACCTCGCGATTGGCCTCGATGGCGTTGCGCAACAGGTTCAACAGGACCTGCTCGAGCAAGATCCGGTCGGCGTACACCGGCGGCAGATTATCCGCCAGGCGCAGCTCGATCGTCACCTGGCAGGCCTGCGCTTCCCAGGCGCACAGGCGCACCGTTTCCCGGGCCACCTCGGCGAGGTCCAGGGCCTGGACCCGGCGCCCGCCCTTGCGCAGGAAGGCCCGCAGGCGCTTGATCACTTCGGCGGCGTGGGTGGCCTGTTCGGCGATCCGTTCCAGGCCCTGGGCGACCTTTTGCGCGGCCTGGGGCTGGGTCTCGAGGTTTTGCAAATAACGCTGGCTGGCGTTGGCGTAGTTGACCACCGCCGCCAGCGGCTGATTGATCTCATGGGCGATGCCCGAGGCCAGTTCGCCCAGGGTCACCAGGCGCGCGGTGTGGGCCAGTTCGTCCTGGTGATGGCGCTGCTGGGCCTCGCGCAACTCCCGTTCGCTCTGGTCGTGAGCCACCAGGGAATAGAAGCGCTCGCCACTGGCCGCGCGATGGGCCAGCAGCATCAGCGACACCGGCACCGAAGCGCCGCCGGCCGGCGGTTGCAGGCGCGCTTCGATGCTCCAGCGGCCTGTGTGTTCGGCGCGGTGCCAGCCTTCGCGTTGCAGGCTGTGCAGCACCTCCGGGGTGAGGATGCTTGCCAGGTCCGGCATCGGCTGCCCGGCCTCCAGGCCCAGGGTGCGCCGGGCCGCCGGGTTGAGGTAGGTCACCGCGCCGCCGGGTTGGATGAACAGCACCGGGTCGGGATTGGCCTCCACCACTTCCGCCAGGCGCCGCTTGTTCTCTTCGGCCTGGACCCGGGAGGTGATGTCCCGGGACACCGCCACCACTTCCACCACCGCCCCGGTGTAGGTTTCGCGGATCGCCCGGCAGGCGGTCTCGAACCACAGGTAATGGCCGTCGCGATGGCGGATGCGGTAGGTCATGGTGTGGTAGCCGTCCTGCTCCAGGGCGTCCCGGGTGCGCTGCGTCAGCCCGGCCAGGTCCTGGCTGTGGAACAGGCTGCGGGCCAGGCGCCCGCGCAACTCTTCGGGCCAGTAGCCGAGCAGGGTCCAGGAGGCTGGCGAGGCGTCGAGAAAAGTGCCGTCCGGGGTATGCCGGGAAATCAGGTCGGTGGTGTTCTCGGTGATCAGCCGGTACAGGCGCCGGGCCGTGGCCGACTCGCGCTCGGCGAGGATCTGCGCCGTGGCTTCGCGGCAGCGGGCCAGGACCCGTTGCCGGTGCGGGTCGGGGATAAAGCTCCAGAGCAGCACCCGCTCGCCCCACTGGGCCTCGACCTCTTCAATGGCCCGCTGCTGCTCCAGGCACGCGCGGACCAGGGTCGGGTGATTGACCGGCAGCAGCGCCGCGACCTCGCTCGACGCCTCGGCATCCAGCCATTGCAAGAGCGCCGGGTTCAGGTCCACCGGCCGCGCCTCGGCGTCCAGCAACAGGCTGGGTTGCGGGTCATGACCGAGCCAGGGCGAGTCCGGCAGCCGGCCTTCGCGCTGCAGGCGCAGCCAGCGATTCAAGTGGGTGGAGGTGGGCATCGTCGATAAACCTGCGGGCCGGATCAGCGAATTATTGATATAGTAGAAATACTATACAACTCAGGTAGTACTTCCATATCCATTGCCAAGCAGTATATAAAAGCCTCCGGATAAGTCACCGAGCACCGTTAAAAACGGTCTCGGCCAATAGAGCTAACAATCAGCCACCGGATACCCGAACCATGTCCATCTACGAGCAAGGCCTCGCGCCGACGGCCGTCAACCATATCGCCCTGTCCCCCTTGAGCTTCATCGAGCGCACCGCCGCCGTTTACCCCGATTACCCGGCGGTGATCCACGGTTCGATCCGCCGCACCTGGGCCCAGACCTACCGCCGCTGCCGGCGCCTGGCCTCGGCCCTGGCCGGGCGCGGGATCGGCAAGAACGACACGGTGGCGGTGATGCTGCCGAATATCCCGGCCATGCTCGAAGCCCATTTCGGCGTGCCGATGATCGGCGCCGTGCTCAATGCCCTCAACGTGCGCCTGGACGCCGAGGCCATCGCCTTCATGCTGGCCCACGGCGAGGCCAAGGTGCTGATCGCCGACCGCGAGTTCCATGAGGTGATCCACGCCGCCGTCGCCATGCTCGACCAGCCGCCTTTGGTGATCGACCTCGACGACCCCGAGTACGGCGAGGGCCAGCCGGTCAGCGAGCTGGACTACGAGGCCTTCCTCGCCGAGGGCGACCCGGAATTCGCCTGGCAGTGGCCGGATGACGAATGGCAGGCCATCGCCCTGAACTACACCTCGGGCACCACCGGCAACCCCAAGGGCGTGGTCTATCACCACCGCGGCGCCTACCTCAACGCCCTGGGCAACCAGATGACCTGGGCCATGGGCAACCATCCGGTGTACCTGTGGACCCTGCCGATGTTCCACTGCAACGGCTGGTGCTACCCCTGGACCGTCACCGCCCTGGCCGGGGTCCATGTGTTCCTGCGCCGGGTCGACCCGCAGAAGATCCTCAACCTGATCCGCGAGCACCAGGTCACGCACCTGTGCGGCGCGCCGATCGTGCTCAATGCCCTGGTGAACATGCCGGACTCGGCCAAGGCCGCCATCGACCACCCGGTCAACGCCATGGTCGCCGGGGCCGCGCCACCGGCCAAGGTGATAGGCGCGGTGGAGGAAATGGGCATCAAGGTGACCCACGTCTACGGCCTGACCGAGGTCTACGGCCCGGTGACCCTGTGCGCCTGGCACGCGGCCTGGGACGAGTTGCCCCTGGAACAACGGGCGCAGATCAAGTCGCGCCAGGGCGTGCGTTACCCGACCCTGGAAGGGGTGATGGTGGCCGACCCGAAAACCCTCGAACCCACACCCCGCGACGGCCAGACCATCGGCGAGATCTTCATGCGCGGCAACACGGTGATGAAGGGCTACCTGAAGAACCCCAGCGCCACCGCCGAGGCCTTCGAGGGCGGCTGGTTCCACACCGGCGACCTGGGGGTGACCCACCCGGACGGTTATGTGGAGATTCGCGACCGGCTCAAGGACATCATCATTTCCGGCGGCGAGAACATCTCCACCATCGAACTGGAGGGCGTGCTCTATCGCCACCCGGCGGTGCTGGAGGCCGCGGTAGTAGCCCGCCCCGACGAAAAATGGGGCGAGACGCCCTGCGCCTTCATCACCCTCAAGGCCGATCACCAGCAGGTCAGCGAGGCGCAGATCATCGCCTTCTGTCGGGAACACCTGGCGGGCTTCAAGGTGCCGCGCACCGTGGTGTTCAGCCAGTTGCCCAAGACCTCCACCGGCAAGATCCAGAAGTTCGTCCTGCGCGACATGGCGAAAAACCTCTAGTTTGAATAGACAGAAACCCCGCGCACGTCGTTGTCCTGCTGGGAGTCGGCACGGCGGGGTCTACCCTTTTTGAATCACCCGGCCCCGGCCGTTCAACCTCCACTTTTGCCCGAGGTTCTTGCAATGCCCGAATTCAACGCTCCCCTGCGCGACATGCGCTTCGTTCTCCATGAGGTGTTCAACGCGCCCAGGCTCTGGGCCCGGCTGCCGGCCCTGGCCGAGACGGTGGATGCCGATACCGCCGATGCGATTCTCGAAGAGGCGGCCAAGGTCACCGGCCAGCTGATCGCCCCGCTCAACCGCAGCGGCGACGAGGAAGGCGCCACCTGGGACAACGGCCAGGTGCGCACCCCCGCCGGTTTCAAGGAGGCCTACGGCACCTATATCCAGGGTGGCTGGGTCGGCCTGAGCGGCAACCCGGCCTACGGCGGCATGGGCATGCCGAAGATGCTCGCGGTGCAGTTCGAAGAGATGCTCTACGCCGCCAATTCCAGCTTCGCCCTGTATTCGGCCCTGAGCTCCGGCGCCTGCCTGGCCATCGATGCCCACGCCAGCGAGGCGCTCAAGGCGCTGTACCTGCCGCCCATGTACGAAGGCCGCTGGGCCGGCTCCATGTGCCTGACCGAGGCCCATGCCGGCACCGACCTGGGGATCATCCGCACCCGCGCCGAACCCCAGGCCGACGGCAGCTACCGGATCAGCGGCAGCAAGATCTTCATCACCGGCGGCGAGCAGGACCTGACCGAAAACATCATCCACCTGGTCCTGGCCAAGCTGCCGGACGCCCCGGCCGGGCCCAAGGGCATCTCGCTGTTCCTGGTGCCGAAGATCCAGGTCGACGCCCAGGGCAACCTGGGCCAGGCCAACGCGGTGAGCTGCGGCTCCATCGAGCACAAGATGGGGATCAAGGCCTCGGCCACCTGCGTGCTGAACTTCGACGGCGCCACTGGCTGGCTGATCGGCGAGGCCAACAAGGGCCTGGCGGCGATGTTCACCATGATGAACTACGAGCGCCTGTCGATCGGCATCCAGGGCATCGGCTGCGCCGAGAACGCCTACCAGAACGCCCGCACCTACGCCCGCGAGCGCATCCAGAGCCGCTCGCCCGCAGGCCCGGTGGCCAAGGACAAGATCGCCGACCCGATCATCGTCCACCCCGATGTACGGCGCATGCTGCTGTCCATGAAAGCCATGACCGAGGGCGGCCGGGCCTTCGCCAGCTACGTCGGCCAGCAGCTGGACCTGGCCAAGTTCGCCGACCAGCCCCACGAGCGGCACAACGCCGAGGCCCTGGTGGCACTGCTGACTCCGGTGGCCAAGGCGTTCTTCACCGACACCGGGCTGGACAGTTGCATCCTCGGCCAGCAGGTCTTCGGCGGCCACGGCTATATCCGCGAATGGGGCCAGGAGCAACTGGTGCGGGATGTGCGCATCGCGCAGATCTACGAAGGCACCAATGGCATCCAGGCCCTGGACCTGCTGGGCCGCAAGGTAGTGGCCAACGGCGGTGTGGCCCTGCGCCTGTTCACCGGCGAGATCCGCGACTACGCCTACCTGCCCGGCGCCGCCTACGCCGCCGAATTGCTGGACGCCGTGCAGCGCCTGGAAGACCTCAGCGACTGGCTGCGCGAACAGGCGGTGCAGAACCCCAACGCGGTGGGCAGCGCCTGTGTCGAGTACCTGCATCTGTTCGGCTACGTGGCCTACGCCTACCTGTGGGCGCGCATGGCCCAGGTGGCCGAGCACAAGCACGCCGAGGACGAAAGTTTCTACGGCGCCAAGCTGGCCACGGCGCGCTTCTACTTCAGCCGTCTGCTGCCGCGCATCCTCAGCCTGGAGCAGAGCATCCGCGCCGGCAGCTCCTCGCTGTTCGGCCTGGAAGCGGAGCAGTTCTAACCCCCTCGGGCGGAGCCCCTGTGCCCCGCCCTGCTGCCCGGCACTGCACGGCTGCTGGTGCAAAACCGGCGGCGGCCTTGCATACTGCGCGCCCCGAACACCGCCCAAGGAAGAAACGTGTTGGCGCCTGCCCCGATCATTGCCGGTCCAGCCATGCTGCTGCCCGGCACTGCGCACCTGATCCGCACCTTCGCTACCCGTCTATTCCAGCCTGGTGATCCGGCCCCGTCCGCCACCGGCAGTGGCTTGCCATTGCCTTGAATCCGGCACGCCCCGTGCAATCCCCTTCCCTGTCTTTGCCGAGTACGCCCATGCATCGCCTGTTCACTTTGTGGTTATGGATCAACGCTCTCCTGAGCGGAATCGCCGTGGCGGCCCCGCTGTCCGTGATGGTGTTTGCCGACCTGCAACTGATCGTCCCCCGGGACGTCAGCGGCACCCTGTTCGGCGGGGCCATGGGCTTTCAGCTGTACCTCGGCATCTGGCTCCTCTGCGCCCTCGGCCTGGGTATCGCCCTGCTCACGCGCATGCCCGGCGCCCGCCTGGCCTGGATAGTCGCTGGTCTGGTGCCGCTGCTGCTGGGCGCCTGGTGGCGGATCAATTACCCGGACGACGCCGACGGCAACCTGATCTTCAGCCCGCAAGCCTGGGAGCTGGACTACGCCATGGCGATCGGCTGCGGCTTTATCTTCAGCGGGCTGTACTGGTGCCGGCGCGGGCGCCTCAAGCCCCGCCCGGTCGCCACTGGCGCGGATGTGCTGCTGCCTCGGACCGTCGGCGCGCTGATCCTCGCCAGCCTGTTCCTCCTCCCACCGCTGAACTTCATCAAGCAGCAGGCCCTGCCCAACTGTGCATTCAACAAGGCCGGGCAACAGCTGACGGTGTGCCTGGGCGATGACCCGAACGAGCGAGTGATGGTCGACTGAAAGAGGGCTGTGGCCCCCGGCTCGAACAGCCCGACGAACACCGCATGTCAGTGCGCCGGAAACCGGGCCCGGGCCGTCGGCAAATTGCATTGCGTCGCCTACCGTCGCAGGATGTCTGCCCTGACCCACAACCGCTCAAAGGAAGTGCTCATGACAATTCGTGCTGTGGTTTTCGATTTTGGTGGCGTGCTGTTCGACTGGAATCCGCACCATCTGTACCGCCAACTGATCCCTGACGATACCCGCCGCCAATGGTTCCTCGACACCATTTGCACCCAGGCCTGGAACACCCGGCAGGACGCCGGGCGAACGCTGGCCGAAGCGACCCGCAGCCTGGTGGCCGAACACCCGGAACATGCGCCCCTGATCGAAGCCTATTACGGGCGCTGGCCGGAAATGCTCCGCGGCCAGCTGGATGATGGCGTGGCCTTGCTGGAAGACCTGCATCAGGCGCAGATGCCGCTGTTCGGGCTGACCAACTGGTCCCGGGAAACCTTCCCCTATGCCTGGGACAACTATCCGTTCCTGCGGCGTTTTCGCGACATCGTGGTGTCCGGGCAGGAGCGGCAGATCAAGCCTGACGCGGAGATCTACCACACCACCCTGCAACGCATTCGCGCGCACCTGCCGGATGTGGCGCCTCAGGAGCTGGTGTTCATCGACGATCACGCGCCGAATATCGTCGCCGCCAAGGCCCTGGGCTGGAATGCGATTCACCACCAGTCGGCGGCTGAAACCCGTCGCCAGTTGCAGGTCTTGGGGCTGCTGGGTGGGATGTGAAATAGCGGGATGAAGCCGTTGCCGCAGTGACAGCGGGGATCAACCGATCTGCGATAAAAAAAGGCGATGGCCGCTACCGGCCATCGCCAAATCGCCCAACTCAGGAGCGTTGCAACGGTCCGGGTGAAACGATGATCTTGACGTTGTGTTCCTTGTTGTTGACCAGTTCCTCGAAGCCCTGGCCAACGATCTGTTCCAGCTGGATACGCCCGGTCACCAGCGGCGAAATATCCAGGCGGCCGTCGGCGATAAAGGCGATCACGTCGGCGAATTCACCGTTGTAGGCCAGCGCCCCCAGCACCTGCTTCTCGGTGGCCACCAGCTCGAAGAAGTTGAACTCGCTGGGCTCCTCGAAGATACCCACCAGCACGCATTTGCCGGCCTTGCGGATCAGGTCGATAGCCAGCTTGGCGGTGTGCTTGTTGCCGATGCATTCGAAGCTGACATCCGCCCCCAACCCGCCGGTCAGGCGCTTGACCTCGGCCAGGGCATCGCACTCCTTGGGATCGAGCACATGAGTCGCGCCGACTTCCAGGGCTTTGGCCTTGCGCGCGCCGGACATTTCCAGGGCGATCACCTGGGCCGCGCCGGCGGCCTTGGCACACATGATGGTGCACAGGCCGATGGTGCCGGCGCCGACCACCACCACGTTCTGCCCTAACAGGCTGCCGGCCTTTTTCACCGCGTGCATGCCCACCGCCAAGGGCTCGATCAGCGCCCCGGCCTCGGCGGGAAAATGGGCCGGCAGGGCATACAGCAGGTTGGCTGGCACGTTCACCCGCTCGGCGAAGGCGCCGTTGTTCATCAGCCCGGTAAAGGCCAGGTTCTCGCAGATGTTGTACAGGCCGTGGGTGCAGTAATAACAGCTGCCGCAATGCTGGCAGGCGTCGGCGGCCACCGCTTGGCCAACGCTGAACCCCTGGACCCCGGCGCCGAGGGCGACGATCTCGCCGCAGAACTCGTGGCCGAGGATGCACTGGCCCTTGATCCCGGTCAGCGGGTGCGGCGCTTCCACCGGAATGAACACCGGCCCGGCCACGTACTCGTGCAGGTCGGAACCGCAGATGCCGCACCAGTTGACACGGATCTGCACCCAGCCGGCGGGCGGCGCCTCGGGCAGCGGCACATCTTCGACGCGGATATCGTGACGGCCATGCCAGACCGCCGCGCGCATGCTCGAGGTGGGCTTGAAGGAAAGACTCATAAGGCTTGCTCCTGAATCGGTTGGGCGGCGGCCCAGCGGCCGCCGCCGTGAAGGTCAGTGCTGCTGGACGAATTCCAGGATCAGGCGATTGACCTGCTCCGCCGCTTCCATCTGCACCATGTGCCCCTGCCCCGGGAGGATCTCGACCCGGGCCTTGAGCCCCTCGCTGTGGGCGGCGGGGATGATCCGGTCGTCGCTGCCCCAGATCACCAGCACCGGCTGCCCGCCGTCCTGCACCACGGGGCGCAGGTCGGCCTGCTGGCGACCCTCGGCAAACAGCTGGCCGGCCAGTTGCCCGAGGGCCGCGTCCACCCCTTCCAGGCGCTTGAACTTGAGCATGTCGTCGAGCATCTGCCGGTTCACCAGCTCAGCGTTGGAGAACAGTTGCACCAGCTGTGGCTTGAGGGCATTGCGGTTGCCGGCCTCGACAAAACCGCGCAGGTAATCGCCGTTGATTTCGGCCCCCAGCCCGGCGCTGCCGATCAGGCTCAGGGAGCGCACCCGCTGCGGCGCCAGGCGCGCGGTGTTCAACGACACCGCGCCGCCCATGGAATGCCCCACCAGATGGGCCGCGGGAATCTCCAGGTGATCGAGCAAGGCCAGCAGCACGTCGCTCAACTCGTCCAGGTCGCCCCGTTGCAGGGCCTTGGCCGACTCGCCGTGGCCCGGCAGGTCGAGGGCGACGACGCGGCGCCCGGCGGCCAGGGCCTCGTGGTTGAACAACCAGTTGTTCAGGTCGCCGCCGAAACCGTGCACCAGCACCAGCGGCGTGCCGCCTTCGCCGCGCTCGAAGTAGCGGATCAGCCGGCCATCCAGCTCGACCTTCTGCGGCGCCGGGCCGCTGTCTTCGTCGGCGGCATCGCCGGGCACGAAAGACGCCTGGAACTGCTCGATCACCGCGTCGATCTCGGCGTCGCTGGCCTCGCCCTCGACCACGATGCCGAGCAAGGCGCCCACCGCCAGGGTCTCGTCCTGGCGGGCGACCTGCCGGCGCAGAACCCCGGAGAACGGCGCCTCGACGCTGCTGGAAATCTTGTCGGTCTCCACGTCCAGCACTTCGTCGCCCTTGCTGATGCTCTGCCCCTCTTCCTTGAGCCAGGCATCGACCCGGCCCTCGGTCATCGACAGGCCCCACTTGGGCATGGTCAGGGTATGGATCTGGCTCATCGGCGGCTCCACTCGATCAGGTTCAGCACGGCCTGTTCGATCTTCGCCGCGTCGGGGATGTACAGGTCTTCCAGGGCATCGGAGAACGGCACCGGGGTGTGCGGCGCGGTGACCATTTCGATGGGCGCCTTGAGGGCGGCGAAGGCTTTCTGCGCCACCAGCGCCGAGATGTCGGTGGCCATGGAGCAACGCGGGTTGGCTTCGTCGATGACGACCAGGCGCCCGGTCTTCTCCACGCTTTCCAGGATGCTGTCTTCGTCCAGCGGGCTGGTGGTGCGCAGGTCGATGACCTCGCAATCGATGCCGCGCCCGGCCAGGCTGCGCGCCGCCTCCAGCGCGGTATTGACCGTGCGCCCGTAGGACACCAGGGTCACGTCCTTGCCGTCGCGCAGGAAGTTGGCCTCGCCGAACGGGATCGCATAGGACTCCTCCGGCACTTCGCCCTGCAGACTGTAGAGCAGCTTGTGCTCGCAGAAGATCACCGGGTCGTTGTCGCGGATGGCCTGGATCAGCAGGCCCTTGGCGTCATAGGGCGACGACGGGCAGACCACCTTGAGGCCGGGGATATGGGTCCACAGCGAAGTGAGCATCTGCGAGTGCTGGGCCGCGGCCCGCAGGCCGGCGCCGACCATGGTGCGGATCACCAGCGGGGTCTGGGCCTTGCCGCCGAACATGTAGCGGAACTTGGCCGCCTGGTTGAGGATCTGGTCCAGGCAGCAGCCGGCGAAGTCGACGAACATCAGTTCGCACACCGGGCGCACGCCGCGGGTGGCGGCACCGACCGCCGCACCGACGTAGCCGATTTCCGACAGCGGCGTGTCCAGCACCCGTCCGGGGAATTGATGGTAGAGGCCCTTGGTCACCCCCAGCACGCCGCCCCAGGCGTCGTTGTCGCCGGGGGCGCCGGCACCGCCGGCGACGTCTTCCCCCATGATGAACACGCTGGGGTCGCGGCGCATTTCCTGGGCCAGGGCTTCGTTGATGGCCTGCTGGTAACTGATTTTTCTCGCCATGATGGTGATCTCTTGTTGTTCTGGAGGGCGTTAGGGATAGGCGACATAGACGTCGCTGAGCAGGTCGGCGGGGCTCGGCTTGGGGTCGGACTTGGCCTTGCGCACCGCATCCTCGATCAGCGCGTCCACTTCCTGGTCGATCCGTTCCAGTTGGCTGGCCTGGACCGATCCCGAGCGCGTGGTGCGCTCGCGGAACTGCATCAGGCAGTCGTTGTGCTCGCGGTAATGCTTGACCTCGTCGGGCGCGCGGTAGGTCTGGGCATCGCCCTCGAAGTGGCCGTAGTAGCGGGTCAGCTTGACCTCGATCAGCGAGGGGCCCTCGCCGGCCCGGGCCCGCTCCACGGCGGCGCCGGCGGCCTCGTGCACGGCGAAGAAATCGAAGCCATCCACCGTCACCCCGGGCATGCCGAAGCCGGCGGCGCGGTCGGCGATGTGGTCGCAGGCCACCGACCAGTTGGACGCGGTGGCTTCGGCGTAGCCGTTGTTCTCGGCGACGAACAGGCACGGCAGGTTCCACACCGAGGCCATGTTCATGGCCTCGAACACCGCGCCTTCGTTGGAGCCGCCGTCGCCGAAGAACACCACCGACACGCCGTCGGTGCCCTGCAACCGCGCCGCCAGGGCCGCGCCCACCACCAGCGGTGCGCCGGCGCCGACGATGCCGTTGGCGCCGAGCATGCCCTTCTCGAAATCGGCGATGTGCATGGAGCCGCCCTTGCCCTGGCAGACCCCGGTCTTCTTGCCGTAGATCTCGGCCATCATGCCGTACACGTCCACGCCCTTGGCGATGCAATGGCCGTGGCCACGGTGGTTGGAGGCGATGCAGTCATCGTCCCGCAGGTGGGCCATGACCCCGGCGGCCGAGGCCTCTTCGCCGGCGTACAGGTGGACGAAACCGGGGATCTCGCCGGTGGCGAATTCCACGTGCAGGCGTTCTTCGAATGCGCGGATGGTGCGCATCACCCGGTAGGCATGCAGCAACTGCTCAGTGGTCAAAGGTGTCGACATTTTTATTCTCCAGGGTGTCTTGGGACTGAAGGTTCACGGGGTGTTGCCGGTGCTGGCGATCGATGGCCAGCAGGCGCTGGCGCGCCGCGTGGTCCAGCACCGCGTTGACGTCGATGCTCAGCGGGCCGCCGCCATCGAGGGTGACCGTGGGCCGGTCATGGACGTTGAATTCAATCTCGCGCTCGCCATCCAGGGCCAGGGTGCCGGCGCTCAGGCACAGCGGCTGGGGCACGTCGGGTGGCAGGTAGCCGGCGTCCAGCACGCCGCAGCCCTGCAACAGGCCGGGGGCCAGGGGCACCAGCAGCGCCTCGGGGGACTGTGGGTCGAGGCGCATCCAGGCGCCGTGGGGCGCCTGGCGGGTGACCGGCAGCCACAACCCGCAGAGCGCGGAAATGCCAATGGACTGGGGCTCGGCGAAGGTCACGAAAACCTCGGCCAGATCGCTGGCGCGGCTGATGGCCCGGGCACCGACAAAGGCCAACGGCGACACCGCCACGTCCACCAGGGCCACTTCGCAGAGGCCCCGGGACGGCTCGCGCACCAGCAAACGCTTGTTGCGCCGCAGGGCGATTGCAGCGGGCACCCGACCGCTGGCGTAGAGGCCGCCGGCCAGCCCGGCGCTGGTGGCTTCGCGCAGTTCCGGGAAGGCGTTGTTGGTGCCGGTGGACAGGGTCAGCAAGGGGATATCGCCCACCTCGGCGGCCACCGCCTTGTGGGTGCCGTCGCCACCGAGCACGGCAATCAGCGCCACCTCGCGCTGGGCCATCCAGCGCGCCGCCTGGCGGGTGTCGGTGGGCATCAGCACCTGCTCGACGCCGGTGGCGCCGAAGGCCGCCAGCAGGCGCTGGATCACCGAGACCTTGTCGGTGCTGGAAAACAGCCCGGCGTTGGCGGTGAGGCGGCGCACATCGCGGCCCGAGGCCGGATTGGCGATGATCCCCACGCTCAGGGGGCGGCGACTCATAAGGCCACCGCGGGCGGATCACAGGCAGGACAAGACATGGGGCACCTCGTTGTTATTCTTGGATGGGCCAGTCTGGGCTGGTTATCCAGGGATAGAGCAAGGCCGGTGCCAATTACCCTGGAAAACCCGGACAGGGCCGATCCAGAGCGCTTGCCGCGGCTGTGAGGACGGCTTGGCCAGCGTCGCCGATGAGACGTGGCATGTCAGGTTGCACGGGGCCTTGGCGAGACCTTGAGACGTTGCGTCTCACGCCCGCCGCCGGGGCAGCCGGCGCTTGTCGAGGCGGGCGGATCGGCGCTTAATTGCGCCCACAACGATAAGAAGCTGCAACCGGAGGCCTTCATGCTTTCCGCACACTCGAGAGCCCACGTGGACTGCGTCAGCCGGGTCCTGAAAAACGCCGCGCACCTGCCCCAGGCGCCGGTCCCGAGCCTGATCCTCGACTCCTGGCGCCGCTCCATGGAGCAGCACCACCTGGACCCCGGTTCGCTGCAGGGGCCACGCATCCTGTCCCAGGACGTGCTCAAGCAATGCCGCGAGCGCTCCGAACTGTTCCTGCGCATTGCCAGCGAAGAAGTGGCGCGCCTCCATGGCCGGGTGCGCGACGCCGATTACTGCGTGCTGCTCACCGACGCCCAGGGCCGGACCATCGACTACCGGGTGGAATCGACCATTCGCAACGACTGCCGCAAGGCCGGCCTGTACCTGGGCACCTGCTGGTCGGAGGGCGAGGAAGGCACCTGCGGCGTGGCCGCGGTGCTCACCGCCCGCGCGCCGATCACGGTGCACAAGCGCGACCACTTTCGCGCGGCCTTTATCGGCCTGACCTGCTCCGCCGCCCCGGTGTTCGATCCCCAGGGCGAGCTGCTGGGGGTGCTGGACGTGTCGGCGGTGCGCTCTCCGGACGAGCGCCGTTCCCAGCACCTGATCCGGCAGATGGTGGTGCAGAGCGCGCGGGAGATCGAGCAGGCGTTCTTCATGAGCAGCGCCCAGGGGTATTGGGTGCTGCGGGCCCATGCCAGCCCCGGTTATGTCGACAGCCAGCCCGACTACCTGCTGGCCTGGGACGACGACGGCAGCCTGCGCGCGCTGAACCCGGCGGCCCGGGCCTACCTGTTGCAACGTTATGGCCAGTTGCCCCGGCATATCGCCCAGGTGTTCGACCCGCAACTGCTGCATCGCGCCCGGGATGAAGCGCTGTACCCGCTGTCCGCAGAATTGCATGGACGGCTGCGGGCGCCACGACGGCCCCTGAACCGCCCGCGCCTGAGCCTGGCCGGCGAGCCACTGGACCCGCGGGTGGAACAGAGCCTGCGCCTGGCGGTGCGGGTCAAGGACCGCCACCTGCCGGTGCTGATCCAGGGCGAGACCGGCTCCGGCAAGGAGGTCTTCGCCCGCCAGTTGCACCAGGCCAGCCAGCGCCGCGAACGGCCGTTCGTGGCGGTGAACTGCGCGGCGATCCCGGAAAGCCTGATCGAGAGCGAGCTGTTCGGCTATGTCGCCGGGGCCTTTACCGGGGCTTCCGGCAAGGGCATGCAGGGCCTGTTGCAACAGGCCGATGGCGGCACCCTGTTTCTCGACGAGATCGGCGACATGCCCCTGGCCTTGCAGACCCGACTGCTGCGGGTGTTGGCCGAAGGCGAAGTGGCGCCGCTGGGGGCGTCACAGCGGCGGTCGGTGGATATCCAGGTGATCTGCGCCACGCACCGCGACCTGGAAAGCCTGGTGGCCGAGGGCAGCTTTCGCGAGGACCTGTATTTCCGCCTGGGCGGCGCGCGCTTTCAGTTGCCGCCCCTGCGCGAACGCAGCGACCGGCTGGCGCTGATCACGCGGATTGTCGAGGAGGAGTCCAAGCGCTGCGGGGCGCCGGTGCAACTGGGCAACGCGGCCCTGGAATGCCTGCTGGGTTATCGCTGGCCGGGCAATGTGCGGCAATTGCGGCATGTACTGCGCTATGCCTGTGCGGTGTGCGAGGGGCCGTTGATCCAGCTGCACGACCTGCCGGAACAGGTGCGCGGGGTCGAGGCCGCAGACGCCCTGCCCGCCCAGGAAACCGGCGGCAGCCCCGAGCGCCAAGTGTTGCTGGATGCCCTGGTGCGCCATCGCTGGAAACCAGTGGCGGCAGCCAGGGCCCTGGGTATTTCCCGCGCGACCCTGTATCGCCGGGTGCAGCAGCACGGCATCCAGATGCCCGGACGCAGCCCGGCCTGAATCAACCTCGGGCCGCCCGTAAGTGGGTACGGGCGCGCCAGCCTGTCAGGTCGTCGGCTGGTACCGCGCGCGGTAGCGGCCGGGGCTTTCGCCGGTCCATTTCTTGAACGCGCGGTGGAAGGCGCTGGGCTCCTGGAAGCCGGTGCGCTCGGCGATTTCGCCGATGCTCGCGCGGCTCTGGCGCAGCAGTTCGACGGCCATGGCGCGCCGCACTTCGTCCTTGATTTCCTGATACGACACGCCTTCGCGCTCCAGGCGCCGCCGCAGGGTGCTGGGGCTGACCTGCACCTCGCCGGCGAAGGCCTCCAGGGTCGGCCACTGGCTGTAGTGACTGCGGCGCAGGCGTTGATAGACCTGGGTCGCCAGGCCGTGCTGGTTGCGAAAACGGATCACCAGCCATTGCGGCGCGCTGCGCAGAAAGACCTTGAGCGAGGCCAGGTCCTGGACCACCGGCAAGCGCAGGAAGCGACTGGCGAATTCGATTTCGGTACGCTCGGCGCCGAAGGTCAGGTTCGGCCCCCAGAGCAAGGCATCGTCGCTCAGGGACAGGCGCGGATAACGGAAGTCGGCGCGGTCGATGGCAATGCGCCGCCCGCCGAGCCAGCACAGCAGGCTGATCATCAGCACCAGGAAGGTCTCTTCGCCAAAACGCCCGGTGGCTTCATCGCCAGGCTGGCTGTCGAGGCTCAGCACCGCGCGCTTGCCACGCACACTGAGGCTGCCGCGAAAGTCGCGCAGGAACAGGCCGAAGTTGGCCAGGCACTGGCGCAGGGCCTTTTCCAGGGTCGGCTCCTGGATCAGCCCCCGGCAGATCAGGGCGAAAGCTCCCGGCGGCAGGCCGTGGGAGTCGAGCTGGAAAAACTCGTCCCGCAGTTCGCGGATCTGGATCAGCCACAGGGCCGCGAACGCGCTGGCCGGCACCCGCGCCTCGGGCTGGCCGAGCAAGGTCGGATCGATGCCCGCCTCGGCCAGCACCGCGGCCAGGCGCTCGGGCCGCTCACGCAAGGCGTGGACCATGACCTGCACGAAGTAGACCGCGACCGAATCCTTTTCCCGCATGGAATGACTGCTCTCTGTGGCTGTGAACATGGCAAAAAACGCCAGCGCGGCTGAGCGCTTTTGGCATAGGCCGGGGGTGGCGCGGGCACTAGACTCGCGCCTCGAAGGTTGCATTGCAAGACGCGTTCGCGCTGCTCTGCGACACGCCCGGACGAAGAAAGAGAAGCCAAGATGAATCTGCAGAATATCGGCGTGATCGGCGCCGGCACCATGGGTAACGGTATCGCGCAGGTCTGTGCCCAGGCCGGGTTCGAAGTGACCTTGCTGGACATCAGCGACAGCTCCCTGCAAAAGGCCCTGGCCACGGTGAGCAAGAACCTCGACCGGCTGATCGCCAAGGGCAGCCTGGACGAAGCGCAGAAACTGGCGACGCTGGGGCGCATCCGCACCAGCACCGACTACGCCAGCCTGGTCGAGGCACATCTGGTGATCGAGGCGGCCACGGAAAACCTCGAGTTGAAACTGCGGGTGCTGCAACAGATCGCCGCCCAGGTTGCCAGCACCTGTGTCATTGCCTCCAACACCTCGTCGCTGTCGATCACCCAGCTCGCCGCCAGCGTCAGCGCGCCCGAGCGCTTTATCGGCCTGCACTTCTTCAACCCGGTGCCGGTGATGGGCCTGATCGAAGTGATTCGCGGCCTGCAGACCAGCGACGCGACCCACACCCTGGCCCTGGACATGGCCACGCGCCTGGGCAAGGTCGCGATCACCGCCGGCAACCGCCCGGGCTTCGTGGTCAACCGGATCCTGGTGCCGATGATCAACGAAGCGATCCTGGTGCTGCAGGAAGGCCTGGCCAGCGCCGAGGACATCGACGCCGGCATGCGCCTGGGCTGCAACCAGCCGATCGGCCCGCTGGCCCTGGCCGACCTGATCGGCCTGGACACCCTGCTGGCGATCCTTGCGGCCCTCTACGATGGCTTCAACGACAGCAAATACCGGCCCGCGCCGCTGCTCAAGGAAATGGTCGCCGCCGGTTACCTGGGGCGCAAGACCGAACGCGGCTTCCACCGCTATGGCTGAGCGTTGCTCGCGTTTCGCCGAAAGCCGCGACAGGGCCCTGGAGCTGTTCGCCAGCAAGGGCTTCGGCCAGGTCGGCATGCGCGAGCTGGCGAGCCATCTGGGGCTGACCCCGGGCTCGCTGTATCACCATTACCCGAGCAAGCAGCACCTGCTGCTGGACCTGATCGAAGAGTTCTACGACGAACTGCTCGGCACCCTGGGGCGCATCGAACGGCGGCGCAAGGCGCCGGACGATCGCCTGCGCACGCTGATCCGCGCCCACCTGAAACTGCACCGGGAACTGCCCCGGCATTTCCGCCTGGTGGAGCGCGACAGCGGTTGCCTGAACCCGGACCAGCAGCAACGGGTGCGCCAGTTGCGCGAGCAATATGAACGCCGCCTGCTGATGCTCCTCGGCCCGCTGCCGCGGCTCGGCGACGCGGCGCTGCTGGCCACCGGGCATGCCATCGCCAGCCTGCTCAACAGTGCGCCCGGCTGGCTGGCCGAACAGCCGTTGGCCGAACACGAGCGCGAAACCCTGCTGGAACACCTGCTCAGCGGCGCCCTGGAGCGACTGTTGAACAGCGCGCCGCAGAGTGCCGTGGCCTGACGCCGGGCCGGGGCGATCCTGCCCTTTTCCGCCCACTTCCGAGAGTCGAAGTGCGCAGCGCCGCTTGTATCTATTCTTCGTAAGCCGCGTCCTGCTGATTGCCAAACGCGCTATGTCGCCGCGCCAGTTGCTTGTCCCGCCTGAATATATTTTTTCCCGATAACGGCTATTCAAAGTTATTCGGTGGCCCTTGCGTTTGCCCCGTGCCCGGCCTGCTTAACTGCAAAAGCTGCCGGATAGCGCAGTCTCTACAACCTCCCACGGAAGGCAACGCCATGAGTTCATCCTCGCAACATGTCATTCCGCCCTATGGAGTGGCGATTCAGAAAGCAATCTCCCTCGGCAACCTGCCGCAGATGAAGTCCCTGCTCAAACAACGCGATTCATCCCAGAAGGAATCCAAAGAACTGAGCAGCGCTTACGAGCAGTTGGCACAGGAAGTCGCCCGTCTGGAACGGCGCTAAGGCTGTTCCATTTTCTAATGCAATGGAGGCAATCATGTCCGGTTCCACTACGTCCCCTGTTGGCCTGTTTCCCCTCAGCTACCGGATCGGCAATCCGACCCCGGGCGCGCCGAGCCTTACCCTCGACCTGCTGGTCTACACCCCCGAGCAGACCGTGCGCGGCACCTCGGTGGTGACCCAGGCCAGCAACCCGCCGCTGGACCTGCAGTCCGATGTGTGGGGGCAATACACTTACCTCACCGTCATGCCACCCAGCTCGAGCAAGATCCTGGTCACCGCCCAGGGTAACCAGGGCGGGCCGGGCTCGAACTCGATCGTCACTTTCAAGATTCAGCTGGTGGTGGACCACGACTGGAAGAACGGCATCGCCAACTACCAGTACTACAACGGCCAGCGCTGGGTATCGGTGGAGAACGCACCCGCCCACCTCGTCGAGTCGGTGCCCTCCTACGCCTTGTCAGCCCTGCCAATACCGCTGGAACCCGGTCCGGTCCTGCTGCCGTATCCACCGATCACCCCGCTGTATGCCGCACCGATCCATGGCGCCATCGCCAGCGGCGACCTGACCCAGATGAAGAGCCTGGCCAGCCTGGCCCAGCAGCAACTGGACCAGTTGCCCCAGCTGCGCAGCGCGCTGGATGCGGCCAAGAACGAGATCGGCCGGCTCGAGCGGCGCTGACCACGGCGTGCCAACCCACCGACTTCCCTGAACAAGAACAAGGAGTTGCACCATGCACACTGGACTGTTCCATACCCGCATCCAAGCCACCACGGGGCTGTTGGGCGCCCCGGTTCTGACCCTCGACCTGTTGGTCAACACCGTGCAGAAAAAAGTCAGCGGCGTGGCCCGAGTGTTCAAGAGCACCTACCCGCCGGTGAACTTCTTCGCCGACGTGTGGGGCGACTATTCCAAGGCACAACTGCACCCATCGACCGAAGGCCACATCATCCTGAGCCTGACCGGCAACCCCAGCGGCCCGACCAGCCAGATCGCCGCGACCTTCCACCTGCACGGGATTCTCGGGCTCGACTGGGTCAGCGGTTTCGCCAGCTACAAATACTGCTACCAGGGCAACTGGCAGGACGTGCAGCACGCCACGGTCAGCCAGGCGTCGATCCCGCACCCCGAGCCTGTGCCCCATCACCCTGTGCCGCTGTATGCGGTGGCGGTGCAGCAGGCGCAAAGCAGCGGTGACCTGGCGCAGCTCAAGGCGGTCGTCCGCCAGGGCGAGCAGCAACTGGCCAGCAGCGATGCGCTGCGCAGCGCCTTGCAGCAGCTGAACGCCGAGATCGCCCGCCTCGAAGCTCGCTGAGCAGTGGCGTCCGGGCCTGGCCTTCCTTCCCCGGGGCCAGGCCTGGCTCGCCACTGGCAAACCCTATGTCCGCTCGGGCCGGCATCGCCAGGGACGGCGCGGACATCCGCCAGGTTCGTGCTGCGCGCCTGTGTGCGCCCAAAGGACTGTCCATGTCAGCCAATCGCCCCGCCCGCTACCTCAGCGAAACCGACCTCAAGCGTTACGTACCGGTGCATGTGGTCTGGGAAATCACCCTCGCCTGCGACCTCAAATGCCTGCATTGCGGCTCGCGCGCCGGCCATCGACGCCCCAACGAACTGAACACCCAGGAATGCCTCGACGTGATAGACGCCCTCGCCGCCCTCGGCACGCGGGAGGTCACCCTGATCGGCGGCGAAGCCTATTTGCGCAAGGACTGGACCCGCCTGATCCGGGCCATCCACGACCACGGCATCTACTGCGCGATCCAGACCGGCGGGCGCAACCTCACCCCGGCGAAAATGCAGGCCGCGGTGGAGGCCGGGCTCAACGGCGTGGGGGTTTCGCTGGACGGCCTGGCGCCCTTGCATGACGCCGTGCGCAACGTCCCGGGCTCCTTCGACAAGGCCGTGGATACCCTGCGCCGGGCCAAGCAGGCCGGGCTCGCGGTCAGCGTCAATACGCAGATCGGCGCGGCCACCCTGCCCGACTTGCCACAGCTGATGAACCTGATCATCGAGCTGGGCGCCACCCATTGGCAGATCCAGCTGACGGTGGCCATGGGTAACGCGGTGGATCACCCGGAACTCTTGCTGCAACCCTATCAACTGCTGGAAGTCATGCCGCTGCTCGCGCGCCTCTACCGCGAAGGCCAGGAACGCGGCCTGCTGATGAACGTGGGCAACAACATCGGTTACTACGGCCCTTACGAGCATATGTGGCGCGGCTTCGGCGACGAGCGCGTGCACTGGAGCGGCTGCGCCGCCGGGCAAACGGTGCTGGCCCTGGAGGCCGACGGCACGGTGAAGGGTTGCCCGTCACTGGCGACGGTGGGGTTCTCCGGCGGCAATGTGCGCGACATGAACCTGCACGACATCTGGCACTACAGCGAAGGCATGCATTTTGGCCGCCTGCGCTCGGTCGACGACCTCTGGGGTTATTGCCGTGGCTGCTACTACAACGACGTGTGCCGCGGCGGCTGCACCTGGACCTCGCACTCGCTGCTGGGCAAGCCCGGCAACAATCCGTACTGCCACTACCGCGCCCTGGACCTGCAGAAAAAGGGCCTGCGCGAACGCATCGTCAAACTCGAGGATGCCGCCAAAGCCTCGTTCGCGGTCGGGCGCTTCGACCTGATCACCGAACGCATCGACACCGGCGAGACGGTCAGTAGCGTCAGCGACAGCGGCCAGGTGATCAAGCTGGCGTGGATCAACCAGGGGCAGAAATCCCCCGAGGAAGGACGCCTGCCCACCCGTCTGGCCCTGTGCCGCAGTTGCTGGCAGTACATCCATAGCCACGAAACCACCTGCCCGCACTGCTCGGCCGATGTGGCCAGCGCCGAGGCCGACTACCTGGCCGACCGCGCCCGGCAGCAGGCAATCATGGATCGCCTGACCGGCCTGCTGGGCATGCCCCAGACCCGGCTGGTGTAGCGCTACCCCAGGCTCGCCGCCGACTGCGGCGGCGGGCCTGACAAGGGGTGCACCAAGGGCGATAACCCGCCACCGCCCCATGAAAAAACCGTCTAAGAACAAGCCCACTGCCACACCGGTTTAGGCTTTGCTAGTGGAGGTCTCAATCCATCGGTTTTTTGCCAGCGGGCCGGCTTATCCGGCGCGCCCGCGGCCCTGCCATCCGGGAGTCCCAGCATGAAAATCAATCCCTACCTGATCTTCAACGGCGATTGCGCAGCCGCCTTCAAGTTCTACGCCCAGAGCCTGCAAGGCACCCTCGAAGTGATGATGACCTTCGGCGAAAGCCCTGCCCGCGAGCATGTTCCCGCCGAGTATCACAACCTGATCATCCACACCCGCCTGCTGGTGGGCGACCAGGCCATCATGGGCTCGGACAGCACGCCCGATCGGCCTTACGCGGGGATCCACGGCTGCTCGATATCGCTGAATGTCGACAGCATCGCCGAGGCCGAGCGGGTGTTCGCCGCGCTGGCGGACCAGGGCACTGTCCAGATGCCGTTGGACGCCACCTTCTGGGCGGCGCGCTTCGGCATGCTGGTCGACCGCTTCGGCGCCTCGTGGATGGTCAACTGCGAAAAGGACCAGTGACAGGCGCTGGTGGTTAAGCCAAGGGTGCCGTGGCGATCCGCGGTACCTCAGGCTTCGCCCTTGGCCTCCATCACCTGCAACGCTCCCAGGCGCTGACGTATGCCTTCGCTGGCCACCGGCCCGGCCTGGACCGTGCAGTGCTCCAGCGGCACCGGGCGGCCATCGACCAGGTCGGCCATCATCGGCCGCACCGGCCGGCCGGTGGCGCGCTCGACGATCTGCACGCTTTCCCCTTCCGGCGCGTAATGGCGATTGCCCCAGGCGACAAACGCCATCAGCACCACACGGAAGTCCTCGCCCCGGGCCGTCGGCACATACTGGTAGCGCAGCGGCCGCTGGCTGTAGGCCTGGCGCTCCAGCAAGCCGGCCTCGACCAGCGAATTCAGGCGTCGGGTGAGCATGTTGGGGGCGATCTCCAGGCTGCGGGAAAACTCCTCGAAACGCCGCAGGCCATGCAGGGCGTCGCGCATGATCAGGATGCTCCACCACTCGCCCACCCGCTCCAGGCTGCGGGCAATCGGGCATTCGTCGTGAAGGAGGGTCTTGCGTTGCATGGCGGTTCCTCGAATTTCACAGTTGCGTATTTGTGGTCCGGCCATGTTACTTTCATGATGATAGTGACGTCCATAGAGCGACACACCCTACTCGAGATGAAGGAGCTGAAGGTCATGAACAAACGCATTGTCGTCACCGGCATGGGCGCATTGACCCCGCTGGGCTGCGGCGTCGAACAGGTCTGGCAACGCCTGCTGGCCGGACAATCGGGTATCCGCCGGCTACCGGAAGAACTGATCGGCGACCTGCCGATCAGCATCGGCGGCCAGGTTCCGGACCGCATCCAGGACCCGCAGGCCGGCTTCGATCCGGACGCGCTGCTGGCGCCCAAGGAACAGCGCAAGATGGACCGCTTCATCCTGTTCGCCCTCGCCGCGGCCCAGGAGGCATTGACCCAGGCCGGCTGGGCTCCGCAGACGGCGGAGGCGCAGGAACGTACCGCCACCATCATCGCTTCGGGCGTGGGCGGTTTCCCGGCCATCGTCGACGCCGTGCGCACCACCGACAGCAAGGGGCCGCGTCGTCTTTCGCCGTTCACCATTCCATCCTTCCTCAGCAATATGGCCGCCGGTCATGTGTCGATCCAGCATGGCCTGAAGGGCCCACTGGGCACGCCGGTGACAGCCTGCGCCGCGGGTGTCCAGGCCATCGGCGATGCCGCGCGGATGATTCGTGCCGGGGAGATCGACGTCGCGGTCTGCGGGGGCACGGAAGCCACGATTCACCGGGTCAGCCTTGCCGGTTTCGCCGCCGCACGCGCCCTGTCGAGCGATTTCAACGACACTCCGGAACGCGCTTCGCGGCCCTTCGACCAGGCCCGCGACGGCTTTGTGATGGGCGAAGGCGCCGGCCTGCTGGTGATCGAAGAGCTGGAACACGCCCTGGCCCGGGGTGCCACGCCGATCGCCGAGCTGGTGGGCTACGGCACCAGTGCCGACGCCTATCACATGACCGCCGGCCCAGAAGACGGCGACGGTGCCCGCCGCGCCATGCAACAGGCGTTGCGTCAGGCTGGCGTCGAGCCGTCCCAGGTCCAGCACCTGAACGCCCACGCCACCTCGACCCCGGTGGGTGACAAAGGCGAACTGGCGGCGATCAAGAGTGTGTTTGGCAACAGCAGCGAGCTGGCCATCGCTTCGACCAAGTCGGCCACCGGCCACCTGCTGGGCGCCGCCGGCGGGATCGAAGCGATCTTCACCATCCTGGCGTTGCGCGACCAGATCGCCCCCGCCACCCTCAACCTGGAAAACCCGGATGCCGCCGCGCAAGGCCTCAACCTGATTCGTGGCCAGGCGCGGCCGCTGGCGATGGAATACGCCTTGTCCAATGGCTTCGGCTTTGGCGGGGTGAATGCCAGCGTGCTGTTCCGGCGCTGGGTATAAGGCAGGGATTGTTCGCCGGGCATAACACGGTTTCAGTGCGGCTTCACTGGAACCTCAATGTGCCCGGCCAGCCTTGTGCAACTGGGTATTTTCAGTCGGATGTCGACACGTCCGGCACCTTCGCCAGGTTGTCGTGCATGCATCCGATCTCAAAGGTAGGGAGGGTGGACGGCTGCGAACCATCCTCGAGCTAACCAAACTGTAATGACGCTGAATTTTTAGCGGCTGGATCGGGCTTTTCCCAGGACGATCGTGCCAACACCCCCTTGCCTGGCCCACGTCCTCCAAATGAATGAGTAGCTTGGGCGCAGATTCCGGAGCACGCAGTCACCAGGCTCCGCAATCCGAGCGAAGAAGAACAAGAAGACTTCAGCTCTTGTTTTTTTTCATGACTTTTTAGTTTGTGAGGGAAAACGAACCATGGCGATATTCGACTACAAGGGCCAAGACGGCCGCGTGCTCATTTCAGATGCCTGGAACCTGGCCACCTACACCAGCGGCGTAGCGACCATAGGCGCGCTCTACCACTTGCCCGGGGCGGTCCTGGGCGAAGGCAACACCTTTGTCCTGCCCAAGGGCTGGCGCGAGATCAGCGCCAGCGACCTGGGCATCGACGGCAGCCACCTCGACCTGACAGGCAGCTTCAAGGGCGAGAACGTATCCGGCTCCCAGGCCAAGGTATTCGGCCAGTACGACGAGAGCGGCAAGCTGGTCAAAATGGGCTTTTCGATTGCCGGCACCAACTCGCCGATGGACTTGCTGGGCTACCCGGCAATGATCGACAACTCCTATATCCACGGCTACGACTACCTGCTCGACTCGATCAAGAACTACGCCACCCACCATAACCTGACGGGCAAGGACGTGCTGGTCACCGGCTACAGCCAGGGCGGCTCCGTGACCAACAGCATGTACCTGGGCAGGGAGACCCTGGCCGACGGCTTTTTCAAGGATTCGGACTACTTCGGCATGGCCTCGCCAAAGGCCAGCAATAGTGACGGCATCTTCAACTTCGGCTTCGAAAACGACATCGTGCATCGGCTGATCGGCGAACAGACCGACCTGAGCGGCGCCATTCTCGCGGCCCTCAAAGGCAGTGACGCCAACTACACCTCGACCACCGACAACATCGTGCTGTTCGACACGGTCTACGCCCTGCCCACCTGGCCCAACGGCCCCTTCTCCGTGGTCAATCCCAACGGCTGGGTGGCGCACCTCGAAGGCATCTTCATCAACCCTATCCAGCGCATCGGCCAGTCGACGTTCTACGACTACATCGAACGCGACAGCACCATCATCATCAGCAACCTCGACCCGGTCAGCCGCAGCTTTACCTGGGTCAGCGACAAGTACTCCGCCACCTCCAACCACTTCGGCACTCCGGCCTTTCTCCTCGGCACGGACAGCGCGGACAAGCTGCAGGATGGCAGGAACGATGACTTCCTGGACGGCTTCGCCGGCAACGACAGCTTCAGGGTCAGCACCGGCACCGACATCGTCGCGGCCGGGGTGGGCGACGACAAAGTCTTCCTGCAGGGTACGGTCACCAGCTACGAAGCCGTGCGCCTGAGCGATGGCAGCCTGTTTCTCAACGATACCGGCGGGCGTTACGGCCTCAAGGAGCTGCACGACGTCGAGCATGTCGAGTTCGAAGGGCTCCTGGGCCAGACCTTGACCCCGGCCTATACCGTGACCAGCGGCAAGCTCGACTTCGAAGGCCTGTTCGGATCGGACAAGAGCTACGCCAAGGCCACCGAAGGCACGCAGTTGGCAGACCTCCTGAAGGGGACCGCCGGCCGCGACCTGATCTTCGGCCAGGGCGGTGACGATCTTATTGAAGGCGACGCGGGCCATGATCTGCTGCACGGTGGAAGTGGCAACGACACCCTGCTCGGCGGCAATGGCAACGACGCACTCTACGGCGGCGCACAGAACGACATCCTGGTGGGCGGCCTGGGCAACGACACCCTCAGTGGTGGCGTGGGCAGCGATCTGTTTGTCTTCGACCAGGGCGGGTTCGGCCATGACCTGATCAGCGATTTCAACGTTCACCAGAACGGATTCGATCAGTTGGTGTTCTCCAAATCCCTGTTCGCCTCAACGGCCGCGGTCATCAGCGCCACCAGCCAACAAGGCAGCGACAGCCTGATCGTGGCGGGAGACAGCAGCATCACCCTGGTAGGGTTCAACCCCGCGCAACTCAGTGCGGACATGATCAGCCTGGTCTGACGCTCGATGGGCACGCCCTCCGTTCGTGTGAGGGTGTTGCTCCAGCCGGCTTTGGCCACGTCAGAAACACAAAGGGTCCACCTTGGGGTGGGCCCTTTTTTTGATCGTCCATTCTTCATTTAGGGCACTTGAGCCATCGGCAAGCTCACCCCACACACATCCGACGAAGGCTCTGCTCTTGAGCCTGTATCGGTCTGCTCCGTCAGGCCGCTCCGGATACGCTGGATGGTTTCTCGCGGGTAGAAAAAACCCGGCTCGATGGCCGGGTTTCTGTTTAGTCAATCCTGCACTCGCAATACCGATCAGCAACCGCGAGCACTATGTTCTCAGGCGCATCACGAGCTCGCCATCAAGCACTTCGCCCGTCTCTAGAAACCCCTCAGAAGCATAAAGATTGCGTGCCCCAATATTCTCCGGCGCGACGCCCAGAGTGATGTCAGGACCTCCCGACAAGCCTCTCAGGTATGCCACTAGCGCGCGCAGAGCTGCGCGTCCATACCCTAAACCTTGATGGTGACGGTCAATCATCAGGCGATAGAGCCAGCGACCGTTATCGTCCGGGTCGAGGGCATGCATAAGGAAGCCGACCATTTCTCCAGAATGAACGGCGCGCACCGCTAAGGGTTCACACCAAGGACATTCGGCAGCTTCTTCCAATGATTCGGCGTTGCTGGCAATAAAGTCGATCTGTTCGTCACGCACTTGCAGAGCGCAACATTCTGCTTCTTCATCGCGAGTGGATATCGGAGCAAGAAGCACAGCAGGGTAAAGCGTACGCATTGGGTTTTCTCCGCGGGGCGGTGATCGCCCCTCCAGAATTTCGTTGATGGTTCAGTAGCGAAAACATCGTTGGAATCTGGGTCATAGGGCACCTCCTTTTTTCTCGCGGATGGAAACCGATTGGCTGATCCGGCCAAGCGGCGGCGAAATTCTAGAAAACTTCACTTTAACGACGCAAGCGATAGCCATGTTTTGAAAAGAGGTCCTGGTCACCTGAGGCACAAGCCCATGCAAACCCAGGATCACTGGACGAAGGTTGATGAGCGCGCCGAGCAGATGGCGTTGCACCAGGGCGAGGCGGCTGCAAACAAGAGGTGTGCCTAAAACGGGCCGTTCGGCCTGCAGATGGGCATGACCGCCGAGCAGGCCCGGGCAGTCACCAAGGTTCTGGGCAGCAACTGAGCGGGCAAAGGGATGATCTGAATTTCACGCCCCTGACTCAGGGTCACTCGCGGGCATGCCACGAGGCTCATTGTCCTTTTCGTCCTGTGTGCCTGCATCAGGATCATCGACGCGACCACTTTTGCCTGCTTCCGGGTGCTCACTCGACACCGAGTTGTTTACATCTACGTCGATCATCTCTTCATCGACCGGCGCTTCATCGTTCGCAGGCAATGGAACCTCAGGCTCCTTACGCTTTGGATCATGGCCTGCGTCGCTGTCCGTGGCTCGCGTTACGCCCTGCTGCGACCAGCTACCAGGTGCATTATCGTTAATGTTCATGCTGGCTCTCCGTTCTCAATGCTCGGGAAATCCGTGCCTTAAACGTGAGAAACGACAGAGCCTTGCAAGTGCCGAGAAATGGATAAACGGCGGTCAATAAAAAACCCGGCTCGATGGCCGGGTTTCTATTCGGTCAACCCTGCGCATGCAGGAATGACGGGCGAGCACCGCCAGTACGTTGAGCAGGTGATGGCGCTCGGCAACGCAAGACAAAGGTGACAGCAGGATCAATGCGTGGCCGACGACGCCACACCACGTCAATACCAACAGAACGAGAGCGAAGCGGTATCAGCTACAAAGGTGAACGGTAGATCGATGAGAGCCAGTTGTAGTGGTCTAATGAAACCGGACACCCATTTAGGCGAGAATGCTCGCCAGATAGAGGTGTCTGATGACCAAGCAACGTCGTTCCTTTTCCGCTGAATTCAAACGCGAGGCTGCAGCTCTCGTGCTCGATCAAGGCTATAGCCATATCGAGGCCTGCCGCTCGCTCGGGGTGGTCGAGTCCGCGTTGCGTCGCTGGGTTAACCAACTCCAGCAGGAGCGCAGTGGTGTTACTCCGCAGACAAAAGCGCTGACGCCCGAGCAGCAGAAGATCCAGGAGTTGGAAGCCCGGATCGCTCGTCTTGAGCGGGAGAAATCCATTTTAAAAAAGGCTACCGCGCTCTTGATGTCGGAAGAGCACGAGCGCACGCGCTGATTGATCAACTGAGCACCCAAGAGCCGGTTGATTGGCTTTGTGTGGTCTTTGATATCACTCGTTCGTGCTACTACGCCCACCGCCTCAGATGTCGAACTCCGGACGTTGAACGACTTCGATTACGCAGTCGAGTCAATGAGTTGTTCACGCAAAGTCGGAGCGCCGCCGGCAGCCGCAGCATTGTGTCGATGATGCAGGAAGATGGCGAGCAAATCGGACGGTTCAAGGTGCGTGGTCTGATGCGGGAGCTGGCGTTAGTCAGCAAACAACCTGGATCACATGCTTACAAACAAGCGACGGTTGAGCGGCCGGATATTCCGAACATCTTGAATCGAGAGTTTGAAGTGCCGGCACCCAACCAAGTCTGGTGTGGCGATATCACCTACATCTGGGCCCAAGGGAAATGGCATTACCTGGCTGTCGTGCTGGATCTCTATGCGCGCCGAGTTGTGGGCTGGGCGCTGTCGAGCAAACCGGACGCGGACTTAGTGATCAAGGCTCTGGATATGGCTTACGAGCAGCGTGGCCGGCCTCAAGGACTGCTGCTTCACTCGGATCAGGGCTCGCAATACGGCAGTCGCCAGTTTCGCCAACGGCTCTGGCGTTACCGCATGCGCCAAAGCATGAGCCGTCGTGGAAACTGTTGGGATAATGCGCCGATGGAGCGTGTGTTTCGCAGTTTGAAAACTGAATGGATACCGACCGTGGGCTACATGACGGCTCAAGAGGCGCACCGAGACATCAGTCATTACCTGATGCATCGGTACAACTGGACTCGACCGCACCAGTTCAACGATGGGCTGGCCCCGGCTCAGGCCGAGAAAAAACTTAACGTCGTGTCCGGGATTAGTTGACCACTACACACACACTGTCTATCCAACCAGCAATAACACTCAGTCTATCGCCAGTTAGCGAAAGGTAATAGCCAAAAGCCACACAACCCAGGCGCAGGCTTGCGAAGGGCTAAGCTGTTATGAGCGCCCACAGCCTCTACATTGGCGGAGGGCCTCCCCTCATGAGTTTCTGGAGTCTAGAGATGGCTGACAAATCTGCCGAGTACGCTCGAAACACACTCAACTCGCTCATAGCCGGTGGTTATGTTCAGGGTCTAACTCAAAACCGACCAGGTGAGGCCGGCCTTCGGATTGATGTGGAGATCCTTCGCAGCCTTGAGGCGCAGCTCCGTGAATACTACTCAACCGGGCCATACCAAGACCCCAGCGCGAACGGCACTCCCTTGAGTATCTGAGAAGGCGATAAGACACGGAGCTCGAGGCATTTAGCACTTGTGCGGACTATCACAGAGCCGGCCGCGCTATGGCAGGATGCCCTGCATCACTCACTGAGTCATGGATGGAGTTTGAAAAGTGACATGCGATGAGTGCCTAGAAAGTCCCGGGCGATTCAGTGTTTGCAAAGGCTTCCATGTCTGCTCCTAAAGATCCCCTGCCTAGCTAGAGGGCCCTTGCTAATGAAGGGTCACGACCCTGCGACTTTCGCCAATCCTGATCCGATCCAGCGCACGGTTTAGCGCGTCCAGGGCGTTAAGCAGGGCCTGCGCCTCAACCTCTCGTCCATCACCCCAAAGCCTCTCAGCCATTTTGTTGAGGGCCTGGATGGATCGCTCGATGTCCGCAGCAGTTACTGCTTTGGTATCTGCCGGCTTTTTCTTTGTCATTCGTAACATTTCCGCGGCACTGGAGAGTCAGCGCAAGAGCATATGCTACCACGGTGAAATATCTGCAAACTCTTGCCCCGCCAGGACTCGCTAAGGCAGCTCGCCGGTCGTGATCAAACTCAGAAACTGGTCTGAATCAATGATAAAAGCCCCTGCCTCCTGCGCCTTCGCAACCTTAGTCGGTCCAACATTATCGCCATAACAGAGGAAGGTGAGCGTTTTGCCAGGAGTCTTCATAACCTTCAACCCAAAATCCGAAGCTTTTTGCTCAAGCTCGGCACGGTGCGCAGCTAGGAATCCAGTAAAGAGAATTTGATTTAGTCCACCAGACGGTGTCTTGGGCTGCGGAGTGCGGGAGGCAGCTTCGAATGCCGCGAGAGCAGAAGGCTTTGGCCGTAGCCTTGGAGCTAGCGGAGCAGCCTCATTTAGCAACAAATTTGCCCCCTGAAGGAACTCGATAATTCGATCCTTCCGAAATGTTTTGGGGAAAGTATCTTCGGCAGATCGCCCTTGGATGCCCCCAGGCGATCCGCAACTACATCCGAAATGGACAACTCCCAGGCGAGCAAATAGGCAAGCTCTGGTACGTTGACTGGGCCGCGCTCACCAAGTCAGCCGGAAACGATCTCGTCGCGATGGTATTGAAAGGAGCTGCATGATGGCACCAAGGCCGCGTAAAACTGCAAACAAGTGCCTTCCGCAGAATCTGTACTTCGATGCGCGGCGCGGGACATATCGCTACCGGAGGCCGACCGACGGGAAGTTTTTCCCGTTCGGCTCCGGTCGCCTGAAAGCAATCGACGCAGCGAAGCAGCTGAACCTGGAGTTCATGCGTGGTGCAGATCTGATCGGCGTTGACGCGAGCCTTCAAAGGGGCCCGGGAACTGGCGGGTTGCTACAAAGGCTGGAAAGAAGAGGAGATGCCAGGCTTCCCGAAGTGCGAGCGCTATCACTACACCTGTATCAGAAAGCTGGAAAGGACGGGCAGAAAATCGCCAGTCACGCGAGCGAGAGCATGACCAAAAACTACCAGCGCGACCATGCGGAAAGCGTCTGGTCCGAGGCGATTCCAGACCTGAATATCAGCGAAATCACCGGGTAGTTTTGCGCGGGTATTGCGCAGGCACAAAAAAGCCGATCTTCTGATCGGCTTAAGTGTCTGATTTTACTCAGAAATATGGTCGGGACGGAGTGATTCGAACACTCGACCCCTAGCACCCCATGCTAGTGCGCTACCGGACTGCGCTACGCCCCGACTAGGCGTGTTACTGGGTTTGCTTCTTAACGAAGCGTTCAAGAATATATCGCAAGCTTTTGAAATTTGGAAGTATTTTAAAAGCCGAAAATCACTTCTTGAGTACCACCAGAACGTCCTCCAGTTCGGAGATCATCTGGCGGATCAATTGCTTGTACTGGGTGGTGTCGTCTTTGGCTTCATCACCGGAAAGGCGCAGGCGCGCTCCACCGATGGTGAACCCCTGATCATAAAGCAACGCGCGGATCTGCCGGATCATCAGCACATCCTGGCGCTGATAATACCGGCGATTTCCGCGGCGCTTGACGGGGTTGAGTTGAGGAAACTCCTGCTCCCAATAACGCAGCACATGCGGTTTGACCGCACAGAGCTCGCTGACTTCACCAATGGTGAAGTAGCGCTTGCCCGGAATGACCGGGAGCTCGTCGTTATGACTTGGTTCCAGCATAAGCCTCAACTCGGGCCTTCAACTTCTGCCCTGGACGAAAGGTGACCACACGGCGTGCCGTGATCGGGATTTCTTCACCCGTCTTCGGGTTGCGGCCAGGTCGCTGGCGTTTATCCCGAAGGTCGAAGTTACCGAAACCGGACAATTTGACCTGTTCGTTATCTTCGAGAGCGTGCCTGATTTCCTCAAAAAACAGCTCGACCAATTCCTTGGCCTCACGTTTATTCAGGCCCAGCTCTTCGTAGAGACGTTCGGCCATTTCAGCTTTCGTCAGAGCCCCCATACGTCACTTCCTTAACGTGGCGTTCAACCTGTGTTCGAGCGAGGTGAGGATATTTTGCGTCGTGGAGTTCACCTCATCGTCATTAAGAGTGCGCGATGGATGCTGCCAGGTCAAGCCAACCGCAAGGCTTTTTCTATGAGGATCAATGCCTTTACCTTGGTACACGTCAAACAACCTGAGGTCTGTCAGCCATTCGCCTGCATTCTCACGGATTACATCCAGCACCGCACTGGCGGCAACATCGCGATCAGCCAGCAGGGCCAAGTCACGACGTACTTCAGGAAAGCGCGACAACTCACGGAATTCAGGCATTTTTCCCGAGACTACTTCGGCCAGAACCAGCTCGAAAACGAAGACCGGACGGTCGAGACCGAGGGTTTTCGACAATTCAGGGTGGATAGCACCGATATAGCCAACCAAACGACCTTCACGTTCGATGCGCGCGGTTTGACCCGGGTGCAACGCAGGGTGCTTGCCAGGCACAAAAGTGAACGCATCGAGTGCGCCGGCAAAGCCCAGCACTGCTTCCACGTCGGCCTTGACGTCAAAGAAGTCCACGACATCGCGACCTTGTGCCCAGCCTTCCGGCAGACGAGTGCCGCACACCACACCGGCCAGCATCGGCTCTTGCTTCAAGCCTTCCAGTTGACCGACGAAACGCAGACCGCTTTCAAACAGACGGACACGGTCCTGCTGACGGTTCAGGTTGTGCTGAAGCGCCTTGACCAACCCCGGCCACAGCGACGAACGCATGGCAGCCATATCGTTGGAAATCGGATTGGCCAGCAACAGCGGCTCGACACCTGGATTAAACAACTCGAACTGTTTCGGATCGATGAAGCTGTAAGTAATAGCCTCCTGATAACCGCGGGCCACCAGCAAACGACGCAGCTCAGGCAGATCGCTACGAGCTTCGGCCTTGGCTTGTGGAGCCAGGCGCGCCTGTGGGTAGCGGACCGGCAGGCGGTTGTAGCCGTATAGACGAGCCAGTTCTTCGATCAGATCGACTTCCAGGCTGATATCGAAGCGATGGCTTGGCACTTCAACGCGCCACTGCCCTGCTCCATCGGCAGAAATCTTCAGGCCCAGGGCGCCGAGCAGGCGCTCGACTTCCGGCGCCTCGATTTCCATGCCCAGCATCTGGGTAATGCGCTCGGCACGCAGGGTGATCGGAGCGATCGACGGCAGGTGCTGTTCACTGACCGCTTCGATGATCGGGCCGGCTTCGCCACCAGTGATCTCCAGCAGCAGGCCAGTGGCACGCTCCATGGCTTCACGGGCCAGTTGCCAGTCCACACCACGCTCGTAGCGATGCGAGGCGTCGGTATGCAGGCCATAGGAGCGAGCTTTACCAGCGACAGCGATCTGGTCGAAGAATGCACTTTCCAGGAAAACGTCGCGAGTAGTCGCGGTTACGCCACTGTGCTCACCACCCATGACACCGGCAATCGCCAGAGCCCGGGTATGGTCGGCGATAACCAGGGTATCGCTACGCAGGGCCACTTCCTGGCCGTCGAGCAAGACCAGCTTCTCACCCTCTTCAGCCATCCGTACTTGGATGCCACCGTTGATTTCGGCAAGATCGAAAGCATGCAGCGGCTGCCCCAATTCGAGCATTACGTAGTTGGTAATGTCCACAGCCGCATCGATGCTGCGTACGTCAGCACGACGCAGACGCTCGACCATCCACAGTGGGGTCGGCTTGGACAGATCGACATTGCGGACGACTCGGCCCAGATAACGCGGGCAAGCCGCGGGCGCCAGTACTTCAACCGGACGCACTTCGTCGTGCGCAGGCGCGACGGACAGCACCACCGGCCGGGTGACTGGTGCGGCATAGAGCGCGCCGACTTCACGGGCGAGACCCGCCAACGACAGGCAGTCACCGCGGTTAGGAGTCAGGTCGACTTCAATGCTGGCGTCGTCTAGCTCCAGGTACTCACGGAAATCCTTGCCTACCGGCGCATCGGCCGGCAATTCCATCAGACCGTCATTGCCCTCTCCCACCTGCAGTTCTGCCTGGGAACACAGCATGCCGTTCGACTCGACGCCGCGCAGCTTGGCCCTCTTGATCTTGAAGTCGCCAGGCAGCTCCGCACCGATCATGGCGAAAGGGATCTTCAGGCCCGGACGCACGTTTGGCGCACCGCACACGACCTGGAAGGTTTCCGTGCCATTGCTGACCTGGCAAACACGTAGCTTGTCGGCATCGGGGTGTTGTTCGGTGCTCAGTACCTCGCCCACCACCACGCCACTGAAAACACCGGCGGCCGGCGTCACGCTATCGACTTCAAGACCGGCCATCGACAGACGAGCAACCAGCTCATCGCGACTTACCTGCGGGCTTACCCAGCCGCGCAGCCATTGTTCACTGAATTTCATCCTGCTCTCCTGAAAGATTCGTTACGGGTGCGACCTAGCGAAATTGCGCGAGGAACCGCAAGTCGTTGTCGAAGAACAGGCGCAAGTCATTCACGCCGTAACGCAGCATGGCCAGACGCTCGGCGCCCATACCAAAGGCAAAGCCCTGGAACTCTTCCGGATCGATCCCGGACATGCGCAGCACGTTCGGGTGAACCATGCCGCAGCCCATGACTTCCAGCCAACCGGTCTGCTTGCAGACACGGCAACCTTTACCGCTGCACATCACACATTCCATGTCGACTTCGGCGGACGGCTCGGTGAACGGGAAGTACGAAGGGCGGAAACGCACCGCCAGTTCTTTTTCGAAGAACACCCGCAGGAACTCTTCGATGGTTCCCTTGAGGTCGGCGAAATTGATGTCGCGATCGATCAGCAGGCCTTCGACCTGGTGGAACATCGGCGAGTGGGTGATATCGGAGTCGCTACGATACACGCGGCCTGGGCAGACAATGCGGATCGGCGGCTGCTGCGATTCCATGGTGCGGACCTGTACCGGCGAGGTATGGGTGCGCAACAGCATGTTCGCATTGAAATAGAAGGTGTCATGCATCGAACGGGCCGGGTGGTGGCCTGGGATGTTGAGCGCCTCGAAGTTGTGATAGTCGTCTTCGACCTCAGGGCCTTCGGCGATGCCGTAGCCGATATGGGTGAAGAACTGTTCAATACGTTCCAGAGTCCGGGTCACAGGATGCAGACCGCCGGAGACCTGACCGCGGCCAGGTAGGGTCACATCGATGGACTCGGCGGACAGTTTGGCAGCCAGTTCGGCTTCTTCAAACAAAGCCTTACGCGTATTGAGAGCCTCTGTAACACGCTCCTTGGCAACGTTGATCAGGGCGCCGACTTGCGGGCGCTCCTCTGCCGGCAAATTCCCCAGGGTCTTCATCACCTGAGTCAATTCACCCTTCTTGCCAAGGTACTGAACCCGGATTTGCTCCAGGGCATTGATATCTTCAGCGCTTTGCACAGCCTCTAGTGCTTGAGAGACCAGCGCATCCAGGTTTTCCATGTACAGACTCCAGATACAAAATAGGGGAAGAGCTTGTAGGCTCTTCCCCTATTTATGACGTTTAACACCTGGGCCCACAGAGGTGAGCCCGGGTGACTGTCGGGGGTACTTAAGCCAGAGTGGCTTTAGCTTTCTCGACAATCGCAGCAAACGCCGCTTTTTCGTTCACTGCCAGATCAGCCAGAACCTTACGGTCGATCTCGATGGACGCTTTTTTCAGGCCTGCGATGAAACGGCTGTAGGACAGACCGTTGATACGAGCACCCGCGTTGATACGAGCGATCCACAGAGCGCGGAACTGACGTTTTTTCTGACGACGGTCACGGTAGGCATATTGGCCTGCCTTGATTACCGCTTGCTTGGCAACACGGAATACGCGGGAGCGCGCGCCGTAGTAGCCTTTAGCAAGTTTCAGAATTTTTTTGTGACGTTTACGGGCAATGACGCCACGCTTTACACGAGCCATGAGTTACTTCCTCTATTCTTGATCCAAAAATTAACGAAGGCGCAGCATGCGCTCGACTTTTGCCACGTCAGACGGATGCAGCAAGCTGCTACCGCGCAGTTGACGCTTACGCTTGGTCGACATTTTGGTCAGGATGTGGCTCTTGAAAGCGTGCTTGTGCTTGATACCGTTAGCAGTTTTCAGAAACCGCTTAGCAGCACCACTTTTGGTTTTCATCTTTGGCATGTTCGGATACTCCGCATTCAGTTGATAAACATAATCAGAAGGCCTGCCGTGCCCTGTTGATTACTTCTTCTTTTTCGGGGCGATGACCATGATCAGCTGGCGTCCTTCCATCTTAGGATGCTGTTCGACCGAACCGTACTCTTGCAGGTCAGCTTCAACCCGCTTGAGGAGTTCCATCCCCAGCTCCTGGTGGGCCATCTCACGGCCGCGGAATCGCAAGGATACCTTGGCCCTGTCCCCGTCACTCAGGAAACGTACCAGGTTGCGCAGTTTTACCTGGTAATCCCCTTCCTCCGTCCCTGGACGAAACTTGATTTCTTTTACCTGAATCTGCTTCTGGTTCTTCTTCGCCGCAGCAATCTGCTTCTTCTTCTCGAAGATCGACTTGCCGTAGTCCATCACACGGCAGACCGGTGGGACTGCGTCGGCGGAGATTTCCACCAGATCAAGCTTGGCTTCTTCAGCAATACGAAGCGCTTCATCAATCGAGACGATGCCAATCTGCTCGCCGTCAGCGCCAATTAACCGAACCTCGCGTGCCGAGATATTCTCGTTGATCGGGGCTTTCGGTGCAGCTCGTTTATCTTGTCTCATTTCACGCTTAATAATAATTACTCCGAATCTGGGCGACCACGCCGGGAAACCGCTTGTGCAAGGAACTCCGAGAACTGAGCAACGGGCATCGAGCCCAGGTCAGCACCTTCACGGGTACGCACAGCGACAGTCTGCGTCTCGACTTCCCTATCTCCAATAACCAAGAGATAGGGAACCTTGAGCAAAGTATGCTCGCGGATTTTAAAGCCGATCTTTTCATTTCTCAAGTCGGACTTGGCACGAAATCCGCTTTGGTTGAGTGTTTTTTCCACTTCGAGGGCAAAATCTGCCTGTTTATCAGTGATATTCATCACCACGGCCTGGGTCGGAGCCAGCCACGCAGGGAATGCGCCTTCGTAATGTTCGATCAGAATCCCGACGAAACGCTCGAAGGAACCGAGGATCGCCCGGTGCAACATCACCGGATGTCTACGGCTGTTATCTTCGGAAACGTATTCAGCGCCCAGACGGATCGGCAGATTGAAATCGAGCTGCAAGGTACCACACTGCCAGACACGCCCCAGGCAGTCTTTCAGCGAGAACTCGATTTTCGGGCCGTAGAACGCACCCTCCCCAGGCTGCAGGTCATATGGCAACCCGGCGCTATCAAGCGCGGCGGCCAAGGCATTTTCAGCGCGATCCCACAGCTCGTCGGAACCCACACGCTTTTCAGGGCGGGTCGAAAGCTTCATTTCGATGTCCTTGAAGCCGAAATCAGCATAGACATCCATGGTTAGCTTGATGAACGCCGCGGATTCGGCCTGCATCTGCTCTTCGGTACAGAAGATATGCGCGTCGTCCTGGGTGAAGGCACGCACACGCATGATGCCGTGCAATGCACCGGACGGCTCGTTACGGTGGCAGGCACCAAACTCGGCCAGACGCATCGGCAGCTCGCGGTAGCTTTTCAGGCCCTGGTTGAACACCTGCACGTGGCACGGGCAGTTCATCGGCTTGATGGCGTAGTCGCGGCTTTCCGACTCGGTGGTGAACATGTTTTCGGCGTAGTTGGCCCAGTGCCCGGATTTCTCCCACAGGCTGCGATCGACCACCTGCGGAGTCTTGATCTCCAGGTAGCCATTGTCGCGCTGAACCTTGCGCATGTACTGCTCGAGCACCTGGTACAGGGTCCAGCCGTTCGGATGCCAGAACACCATGCCCGGCGCTTCTTCCTGGGTATGGAACAGGCCCAGGCGCTTGCCGATCTTGCGATGGTCGCGCTTCTCGGCTTCTTCGATACGCTGGATGTAGGCCGCCAGTTGCTTCTTGTCCGCCCAGGCAGTGCCGTAGACGCGCTGCAACTGCTCGTTCTTGGCATCGCCACGCCAGTAGGCGCCGGACAGTTTGGTCAGCTTGAAGGACTTGAGGAAGCGAGTATTCGGCACGTGCGGACCGCGGCACATGTCGACGTATTCTTCGTGATAGTACAGCCCCATGGCCTGTTCGTTCGGCATGTCCTCGACCAGACGCAGCTTGTAGTCTTCGCCGCGAGCCTTGAACACTTCGATTACTTCGGCACGCGGAGTGACCTTCTTGATGACGTCGTAATCTTTCTCGATCAGTTGCTGCATGCGCTGCTCGATGGCCGCCAGGTCATCCGGGGTGAAAGGACGCTCGTAGGCGATATCGTAATAGAAGCCTTCATCGATCACCGGACCGATAACCATCTTCGCCGTCGGATACAGCTGCTTGACCGCGTGGCCAACCAGGTGAGCGCAAGAGTGGCGAATGATCTCCAGCCCCTCTTCATCCTTTGGCGTGATGATTTGCAGGGTCGCGTCGCTGTCGATCAGATCGCAGGCGTCGACCAGTTTGCCATTGACCTTGCCGGCCACGGTGGCCTTGGCCAGACCTGCACCAATGGATGCGGCGACCTCGGCTACGGAAACCGGATGATCGAATGAACGTTGACTGCCGTCGGGAAGAGTAATGGTGGGCATGGCGCCTCCTCTCCTAGTGGTGACCCCTACCAAAGGTCACGTGGGTTGGGATGAGCCAGTACGCGGTTCGATCCAGGCCGTTCATGACGAACGCCTGCCTCACAGTGGCAGGAGCCTTGCGGCCAACCGGTAAAACGAACCAGAGTGACTGGAGTTCAAATCAGAAAAATAGAGGCATAGACCGCGGTGGGATTGAAACTCGCCCAGAGCCTGAAAACACCCAAGCCGGGCATGCTAGCACAGATGAACGGTCATCGCGCCGTACTTCCCACCGGAAGCAGCGTAGCAGCGCTTTCTAAGCTACAAAGTGAACTTGATGTGTACGCAACGTCTCAAATACACCGAGAATCGCCATTCTTGTACCAATCCCAGGAGAGCCCGACTCATGCGCCTCACCCAACTATTCGCCCTTGCCGCCCCTTTCGCCCTGCTGCTGCCACTGAGCGCGCAAGCCGCCTGGCCAGCCGGGGTACGCGCCGAATACATGAAGGATTGCACGGCTGCCGCCAGCCAGAGCGTTGATGTGAAAAGTGCGGAAAAGCACTGCGCCTGTGGTGCGGACAAGCTCAATGAGAAATTCACTACCGACGAAATCAAACAACTCATGAGCAAGCAGACTCAACCGGATCCGGCGCTGAGAACCAAGGCGCTGGATGCTATTGCCGCTTGCCGGGTGGTGAAATAAGTCTTTAAAGCGCGAGAGAGGGCCTTGAATCAGGTTCGATGCGATCTGAAAACCGGCCTTTTTTCACAATTTACGCAGCTTTTACGGCTTTTTTTATCACCGGATATTTTCGGTGAAAGCCCCTTAAACCGGGGCCTTCAGCGGATCGGAGCAACAAAACGGACTCAAGCACCTGGGAATCGGCATGTCCGGGGGGCTCCCAAGTCGAACATTTCGACTATGATAGCCCGGTGTGCCCAGTTGGCCTGAGCAGCACAGTACTACTGAAAATATATGTTTCTTGGAGATACACCATGTCTAATCGCCAAACCGGCACCGTAAAATGGTTCAACGATGAAAAAGGCTTCGGCTTCATCACTCCTCAAGGTGGCGGTGACGACCTGTTCGTACACTTCAAAGCTATTGAAAGCGACGGTTTCAAAAGCCTGAAAGAAGGCCAGACCGTTTCCTTCGTGGCTGAGAAAGGCCAAAAGGGTATGCAAGCTGCACAAGTTCGTCCTGAGTAATTTCTCAGCGAGCTAAAAAACCCCGTCCATGTGACGGGGTTTTTTATGCACGGTGCAAAAGCGCTGACAGAATCAGCCGCAGTTGACCCGGGTGACCACCAGGTTGTTATCGGTGTTGAGGTTCAGCCGATCGGAACGGTATTCCAGGGTAATCATGTCATTCGGCTTGAGAATACGGGCGTTCTGCGCACCTGCGCGAGTGCGTGCCTGCTCCAGCAGCTCAGGCGAAGCTTTTTTGCCGATGGCGAATTCGGCCGCCTTAGCCTCACAGCGGCTATGGCCTCTCTCGGTCGCTACCGGATCCTTATCCGGCGAAGAAGTGCTGCACCCTGCCAAAACGACTGCAGCCAACAAGGTACCGAATGACGCGAGCTTCCAAGGCATGAAGCCTCCTTTTCAAAAATAAGCAGAGATAGTGCGACAACCACTCTGACTATTGGTTTCACAAACGGACTGGCCAATGGCCTCTTGGCCAGATAGCGGGCAAGTCTGCATCAGGTACGGCCACGTTTCATGCAGCAATCGTGACCGGATATGAACAGCCTCAGTAAATATCGATGTAATCGAACGGTGGCTTCGGCCAGTTCTGTTTCAGTGCGTTAAGAATCTGCGTCACCCAGACCTCATCGCTGGCCGCTACCCGCCCGACATAACCGGAGCCAGCGGCCCAGGTTTCCAGCCTGAACAACAGGCCGTCGATTTCCGCACCACCGACCACGCCCGACGAGATATAGGCAATGCCCGTCTTGGTCACTCGCAATTGGGTATGCACATCGTCACTGGCCGACGCCAGCAACTGGCGTACCGCCTCGAAGGTCAAGGCATCAGGGTTGTTCAAATCGATCTGCACACTGGCACCCTTTGAAAACAGACAATGACCAAGTGTCGCACAGCCCTTCCCTCATGCCTAAGTCGGAGTGCGAAAAGCCCGCCAAGGTGTTTAACTCTACAAGACCGGAAGCCCTCGACAAGCGCCTGTCCGGCCCGCCCATTTCCGAGCTTGCGAGACATCCATGGCCACCGTGACGATCGACGCCGACATCAAAGCCAAATGGCCCGAAGGTCATTGCTCCTACAGCCCCGGCAGCCCCGAAGAGCTGGCGATCATCGGCATCGACTTACTGATCAGGGAGCTGGGCACCGAAGCGGCCCAGACGTTCATCGAGCAGATATTCGAGAAGTATCCCGGCGAGCACTCGGGCACGCCGGATACAGGGAAGGCGTAACGCCCGACAGGCTGGCACCTGCCGGGAATATCACTTATTTCAGGCGAGCCAGGCGCTCGGTCAGCAGATCGAAGAAGCCCTGGGCATCGCCATCTTCCACCCAGAACACATTCTTCTCCTGCTTCAGGCCATCGTACCAATCGACGATGGTCTGGCCGAAGGTTGGGCCCTCACGGCTGTCGATCACCATGTTGGCCTGGCGCCCGCTGAACAGCTCGGGCTTGAGCAGGTAGGCAACGACGGTCGCGTCATGCACCGGGCCACCCGGGATGCCGTAGTGCTCCATGTCACCCTTGACGTATTCATTGAGGATATCGCCCACCACCTTGCTGGCATTGTTGTTCAAGGCCGCGATCTTCTGCAGGCGCGCATCGCTGGTCAGCACCTTGTGGGTGACGTCCAGCGGCAAGTAAGTCAGCTTCACGCCGCTCTTGAGCACCACCTCGGCGGCCTGCGGATCGGCGAACAGGTTGAACTCGGCCACCGGAGTGATATTGCCGCCATTGAAATGCGCCCCGCCCATGACCACCACTTCCTTGATGCCTTGGGTGATATCCGGTGCCTGGATCAGCGCCAGCGCCAGGTTGGTCTGCGGCCCCAGCATGGCAATGGTGATGCTGTGGGGCTTGGCAGCGCGCAGAGTGTCGATCAGGTAATTGATCGCACTACCCTCGGCCAGGCCTTTTTTCGGCTCATGCACCGTGACCCCGGAAATGCCTTCCTTGCCGTGAATGTTCTCGGCATAGATCGGCGTGCGCAGCAGCGGCTTCGGCGCGCCAGCGTACACCGGCACCTCTTCGCGCCCCGCCCACTCACGGGCCAGGCGCGCATTACGCGAAGTCTTGTCCAGGCGCACGTTGCCGGCCACCGTGGTCAGCGCGCGGATCTGCAGCTCTTCCGGCGACGCCAGGGCGAACAGCAACGCCACCACATCATCGGCACCCGGATCGGTATCGATGATCAGATCGATTTTTTCTGCCGCATGGGCGCTGGTAGCAGTGAACAGGGACACGAGCAGAACACTCCGGATCAGGTGCTTCAGTAGCTGAGCATAGCGGTGCATGGCGCACTCCTTTGCGTGGTTGAACAGAGAGAGGCAACGCTCAGAACGTCACCCCGGCAATCAAAGCGATGTTGCAATAAGGCTGGCACTCCCCCGTCCGGACGATTGCCCGTGCCTGGCGGCTGAGTACCTTGAACTCATCGTGGCCCAACAGCTTGCGCGCACCCAGCGCCCCCTCGGCGTTCAGCGCCTCGAGTGCCTGCAAGGCCGGGGACTGTCGGTCCAGGATCTCCTGCGCCAGCACATGGCCCTCCACCTGCATCTCGCAAAGCACCACCTGCAAGGTGCTGAGGAAATCCGGAATGCCCTGGGTCAGGGCCAGGTCGATCAATTCGACGCCCGGTGGCACGGGCAGGCCGGCATCGCCGATGACCACGATATCGCCGTGCCCCAGGGAGGCAATCAGTCGCGACAGGGCGACATTGAGCAAGGGTGTCTTTTTCATGCGGGAGAGAACGCCTGTACGTCGGACAACGTGGGAATGGAAGGCTGCGCGCCTGGACGGGTCACTGACAGCGCCGCCGCGACCTGGCCGAAACGAATCGCCTCGGCCTCGCTCTTGCCGGCAGCCAGGGCGGCGGCGAAACCACCGACGAAGGTGTCGCCGGCGGCCGTGGTATCAACCGCCTTGACCTTGGGCGCAGGGAAATGCTCGAAGCTCGTGCCATTGGCGAACAGCGAACCCTGGGCCCCGAGCGTGATGATGACCTTGCCGGCCCCGGCAGCGATCAAACGGCCGGCCGCGGCTTCGGCGCTCGCCAGGGAATCCACTGGCAAGCCGCTGAGGGCCGCGGCCTCGCTTTCGTTGGGAATCAGATAGTCGATGGATGCGTACCAGTCCGCCGGCAACGGGCCACTGGCCGGTGCGGGGTTGAGGATCACTGTCTTGCCCAGTTCACGACCGCGCTTGAGGCTATGCCCCACGGTGGGCAGCGGCACTTCGAGCTGGCAGATGATCACGTCGGCCGCCTGCAGCATCTTGTCGAAGCCGCTGACGACTTCTGGCGTGAGCTGACCATTGCCGCCGGCCACGATCACGATCGCGTTCTGGCTGCTGTCGTCCACCACGATCAAGGCAACGCCACTGGAGCCGGCGACAGCGGTGACGGCCTGGCAATCGATCTGTTCGGCGAGCAACGCCGAACGCAATTGCTCGCCGTAGGCATCATCACCGACGCAACCGATCATCGACACCTGGGCCCCCAGGCGGGCCGCCGCCACCGCCTGGTTCGCCCCCTTGCCACCGGAAACCGTGGCGAACGACTGGCCGATCAGGGTTTCACCGGCACGCGGCAGCCGCTCGGCCCGGGTGACCAGGTCCATGTTGAGGCTGCCTACTACCACTACTTTTGCTGGCATACATCGATACTCACAATTCGATTCAACGGTACTCGGCGAATGCGCCGGCCACGGGCGCCGTCGACTCGCGCAGGACAATGCTTGGCGTGACGATACGCTGGTCGGTCGGCAATCCAGGGGCGGCGATACGACGCAGCAACAGCTCTGCCGCCTGCTCGCCCAGTTGCAGGATCGACTGGCCGACCGTGGTCAGCGCCGGATACACATAACGGCTCATCTGGATATCGTCGAAGCCGATCACCGACAGCTCGCTCGGCACCCGGATATTGCGCTCCGCCGCCGCGCGCAGCACACCGATGCCCATCATGTCGTTGCCGGCGAAGATCGCGCTGGGCGGGTTGCGCTCCAGCAACTGGGCCGCCGCGTGATAACCACCGGTACTGGTGAAGTCGCTCTGCAGGATACGTTCCGCAGGCACTTCCACGCCGGCTTCGCGCAACGCCCGCTGGAACCCCGCCAGACGCAGCTGCGCCACGCTGGTGTAGTCCGGGCCGCCGATGCAGGCGATATCACGATGGCCCAACTCGAGCAGATGACGGGTCGCCAGGTACGCGCCGTATTCGTGATCGATACGCACCAGGTCCGCATCCACTCCTTCCAGCCCACGGTCGACGATCACCATCGGCGTGCGCACAGCCGCCAGGCCCTTGGCCAGCCCACCGTCGCCACCGGCCGAGGTCACGATCAGGCCGTCGATGCGCTTTTCCAACAGCACCCGCAGGTAGCTGCGCTGTTTTTCCGGGTCGTCGTCGGAGTTGCAGAGAATCACGCAGTAACCGTTGCGTTCGCAATAATCCTCGATCCCCCGGGCCAGTTCGGCGAAATACGGGTTGAGGCTGTTGGGCACCAACAGGCCGATGGTCGCCGTGGTCTTGGCCTTCAGCGAGCGCGCCACGGCGCTGGGCACGTAGTCGAGCTGCTGGATCGCCGCCTCGACCTTGATCCGCACCTCCTCGCTGACTGGGCGTGTCTTGTTCAACACGTGGGAAACCGTGGTGTAGGAGATCCCCGCAAGGGCCGCCACATCTTTGATCGTTGCCATGACTCAGCTCCGCCGGCTTGCGCGCTGGCTGCGATAAGTATCCAGCACCACCGCAATCACGATGACCGCGCCGGTGATGATGCGTTTGGTCGGCTCGGTCGCGCCGATCTGCGCCAGCCCCGCGGCCAGCACCGAGATAATCAATACCCCGAAAAAGGTGCTGATCACCGACCCGCGTCCGCCCATCAGGCTGGTACCGCCGATCACCACGGCCGCGATCACTTGCAGCTCCAGGCCGGAGCCGGCATTCGGGTCCGCCGCCTCCAGGCGCGAAATCTGGAACAGCGCGGCGATGCCCGCCAGCAGCCCCATCAGGCTGAACACCAGGATCTTGTAGGGCTTGGGATTGATGCCCGCCAGGCGCACCGCTTCCTCGTTGGTGCCGATACCGATCAGGTAACGGCCGAACACCGTGCGCGTCAGCACCGCCTGGGCGATGAAGATGATCAGCAAGGCGATGATGAAGGACGGCGAGATGCCAAAGGCGATCGGGTTCGACAACCAGGCGAAGGCATCACCGATATAGGCCGTGCGCGAACCGGTCATCTGGTAAGCCACGCCGCGGGCCATTTCCAGCACGCCGAGGGAGACGATGAACGAAGGAATACGCCAGGCCACGGTGATCGAGCCGGTGATGGTCCCGGCCAATGCCGCGCAGCCCATGCCCAGCAGTGCCGCCGGGATGACACTCCAGCCCCAGCCGAGAATCGCCACGCTGACGGTGGAGGCCGCCAGGGCCAGCACCGAACCCACGGACAGGTCGATGCCGCCGATGATCAGGACAAAGGTCATGCCCACCGCCAGCACCATCAGGTCCGGAATCTGGTTGGCCAACGTGCTGAAGGTGTCGTAGGAAAGAAAGTGGCTGCTCAGTGTCGAGAACAGCGCAATCATGGCCAGCAAGGCACCGGCCAGCCCCAGGTAGGTGCCCAGGCCGTAGTAGTTGCCGCCACGTTTGCCGGCCGAAGATGCAGTTTTCATGGGAGGTCCCTAGGCGCCGCTTCGTTGAGCAACGCATCACGTTTTTGATAGCCGGCGAAAGCGGCGGCAAGCAGTTCATCCTGGGTCCAGCTGTCACGCTCGAAGGTATCGATCAGGCGCCCGGCGGACAGCACGCCAATGCGATCGCAGATCAGCATCAGCTCCCGCAGGTCACTGGAAACCACCACCAGCGCCTTGCCCCGGCGAGTCAGCTCGCCGAGCAGGCCATAGATATCGAACTTGGCGCCGACATCGATGCCACGGGTCGGCTCGTCGAACAGCAGCACCGCGCAATCGCGCTCCAGCCAGCGACCGATGACCACCTTCTGCTGATTGCCCCCGGACAGTTCGGACACCCGTTGCGCCGGCCCCGAACTGCGAATGCGCATGGCATCGATCTGCCGCTGCGCCAGCGCCGATTCGTCACGGCCATTGACCAGGCCGCCACGGGAGATTTCCGGCATGTTGCCCAGGGCGATGTTGGCGCTGATGGATTGCGTCAGCAGCAGGCCTTCGCCCTTGCGATCCTCGGTGATCAGGGCAATGCCGTGGGCCACCGCGTCGACCGGCGAGCGGATATTCGCCACCTGCGCCGGAGAACCCAGGGCAACCGTGCCGCTGTCAGCCTTGTCGGCGCCGAAGATCAGGCGCAGCAGTTCGGTGCGCCCGGCGCCGATCAACCCGGAGATACCGAAGATCTCACCGCTGCGCACCTCGAAAGACACATCCAGGACCTTGTCGGAACGGCTCAGGCCGCTGACCGTCAGGGCCGGCGCGCCAATCTTGCGCGGACCGAGATCGATGTGTTCGCCCAGCTCGCGGCCCACCATCAGGTTGACCAGTTGCTCGCTGTTGTAATTGGCCATCGGCTCGACACAGACCAGGCAACCGTCACGCAGCACCGCAATGCGCTGGGCGACCCGGGCCAGTTCTTCCAGGCGATGGGAGATGTAGATGATGGCTACGCCACGGGCTTGTAGACGCGTGATCTGCTCGAAGAGCAACTCGACTTCGCGAGCCGTGAGCATCGCGGTCGGCTCGTCGAGGATCAGCACATGACAATCGCCGATCAGGTTGCGCGCGATCTCCACCATCTGCTGGTGGCCAATCCCCAGTTCGCCGACCAGGGTATCGGGATCGATCGCTTCCAGGCCGACCTGGGCCATGGCTTCGATCGCCGCCTTGCGCAACTGCTTGCGACTGATCCAGCCGCCAAGGCTGGGCAGGTTATCGAGGAACAGGTTCTCGGCCACCGACAGGGTCGGCAACAGGTTGAGCTCCTGCATGACCATGCGGATGCCCAGCTCCTCGGCCTGGGTGCGACTGCCGGGACGGTAAGCCTGGCCGTTGAAGCGCATCTCGCCGGTGGTCGGGGTCACCAGGCCACCGATGATTTTCGACAGGGTGCTTTTGCCCGCGCCATTTTCCCCAGTCAGCGCCAGCACCTCCCCGCGCATCAGCGTCAGGTCGATGCCGGTCAATACCGGTTGCGCATAGGTCTTGCCGATGCCGCTGACCGAAAGGACAGCGTTCACAGCGGAAACTGACATAAGAAACTCTCCATGCGCCCGCCTGTTCAGGCGGGCGCCGTTGCGCCGCCAGAAAGATTACTGGGTGACCAGCTCAACCGGAGTTTCGATCACGCCATTGGCGCCGCCGTCCACCTTCTCGCCCTTGAGAATCTTCAGCGCCGTCTCGATACCGAAGACTGCCTGCTTGGCGGCGAACTGGTCGGCGGTCGCCAGCACGCGACCGTCCTTGAGCATCGGCTTGATGGCATTGATGTTGTCGTAGCCGACCACCTTGACCTTGCCGGCCTTGCCCGCCGCACGCACCGCCGAGACGGCACCGACGGCCATGCTGTCGTTACCGGCCAGCAGTGCCTTGAGGTTCGGGTATTCGCTGAGCATGGCGGCGGCGACACGGTTGCCGGCGTCGATTTCCCAGTCACCGGATTGCAGCGAGACCACCTTGATCTGCGCGGCCTCCATTGCATCCTTGAAGCCTGCGGTGCGCTGCTGGGCGTTGGTGGTGGTGGACACGCCTTCGATGATGCCGACTTCATCCCCAGCCTTCAGGTCCTTGGCCAGGTACTCGCCCACCAGACGCGCGCCCTTGCGGTTGTCGGGGCCGACAAAAGGCACGCTGATGTTTTTGCTCTTGAGTACCGCCGGGTCCAGCTGGTTGTCGATGTTGATCACGGTGATACCGGCGTCCACCGCCTTCTTGATCACCGGCACCATGGCCTTGGAGTCCGCCGGGGCGATCACCAGCGCGTTGACCTTGGAAACGATCATCTGCTCGACGATACGGATCTGGTTGGCAGTATCGGTTTCATCCTTGATGCCGTTGGAGACCAGGTCGAAATCGGCGGCATGGTCTTTTTGATACGCCTTGGCGCCGTCTTCCATGGTGAGGAAGAATTCGTTGGCCAGGGACTTCATGACCAGGGCGACCTTGGGTTTTTCCGGGGTCTCGGCGAATGCCGAAGAGAGGGGAAGCGTAGCGGATGCGGCAGCCAGAACAGCGACAGCGAGAAGACGTCCAGCGAATGGCAGCTTCATGGGTTCACTCCGATCTTATGATTATTGTGAGCAACGCTTGCGCTGGAGTACGCTCGACGACCTTCAGACCCGATGAGCGCGGCTTGAAGCGAACCTGAGGCGGGTGTGACTCTTATCACCCAGGGCCTGCGCAAACGTTTGCGTAGAACGAACTATGCGAACCCTGCCGGGATTTGTCAACGGGAAAGCCAGCGCCCATGAGCACCGCGGAACGCCAGGACAGGCGCCCCGCCAGAACATCGCGCAATCATGCGGTGGTGCTGACCAGCCCGCCCGCGCCCGACGAAGAATCCTTGCTCAACTCCTTGACCAGATTGCCCACCACCTCCTGCAACGCACCGCTGGTATCGGCGATCTGGCCTTGAATCGCCATCACCACAGTCGCCTTGGCTTCCGGGGTCGGGTAGCTCGCCGTCTGTGCTGCGGCCAACTGCTGCTGTTGCTCCTGCAATTGCGCCTGCAGTTCTTTCATGCGCTTGAGCAGCATTTTCACCACCAGACTCTGATTGCCCCCTTCGGAGTCTTGAGTCTCGGCCTTCTCGGCTTCGGCACCGGACGCCACCCGCAGTTTTCCGTCTTCGTCCAGCCCCAGGGCTTGCGCAGCGTTATCAGCGGCGCCCTGGCTCAGGGCATCGATAGTGGCCGGCGATTTACCGTTGATGGTGATGGCCCCGGCAGCAGGGAAACCGACAGAAATAGACATGTGAGCTCCATAAAGAAACGATCCTTGAAGGGCATCGGCTGCAAGGAGCAGCTCTTTAATTCAGGGTTTTCCTCATGCCAATCAGAACTGTCGGACAACCGAACGCGAATCTTCCGACTATTCGGAAAACCGGACAGCAAAACGCCCCGTGCACCTGGTAAATAAAAATAAATTGATATAAATCATTAAGTTAAAAGAGTTTTGCGGCCACAGTCCGGCTGGTACAGATCCTGCTCTTCCTTTTCGCCCGCGGCATTCAGATCTGTCTCGGGTGTATCTAGATGAACCTGCACCAGCACCGTCTCACTACTAGAGAGAAAATAATGAAATCTGCTTTCAACACCCTTGTTCCGGGCGCCTTGGCCCTCCTCTTGCTCCTTCCGACTGCATTGCAGGCCAAGGAAGTCGAAACCCAACAGAAGCTGGCCAACGTGGTCGTGCTCGCCACCGGCGGCACCATTGCCGGCGCCGGTGCCAGTGCCGCCAATAGCGCCACCTACCAGGCCGCCAAAGTCGGCATCGAGCAGTTGATCGCCGGAATCCCCGAGCTGAGCCAGGTCGCCAACGTGCGCGGCGAACAGGTCATGCAGATCGCCTCTGAAAGCATCACCAACGAAAACCTGCTGCAACTGGGCCGCCGCGTCGCCGAACTGGCCGACAGCAAGGACGTCGATGGCATTGTCATCACCCACGGCACCGACACCCTGGAAGAAACCGCTTATTTCCTGAACCTGGTGGAAAAAACCGACAAGCCCATCGTAGTGGTCGGCTCCATGCGTCCAGGCACCGCCATGTCGGCCGACGGCATGCTCAACCTGTACAACGCCGTCGCCGTGGCCGGCAGCAAGGAAGCCCATGGCAAGGGCGTGCTGGTCACCATGAACGACGAGATCCAGTCGGGTCGCGACGTCAGCAAAATGATCAATATCAAGACCGAAGCCTTCAAGAGCCCATGGGGCCCGCTGGGCATGGTGGTGGAAGGCAAATCCTACTGGTTCCGCCTGCCGGCCAAGCGTCACACCCTGGATTCGGAATTCGACATCAAGACCATCAAGAGCCTGCCTGACGTCGAAATCGCCTATGGCTATGGCAACGTGAGCGACACCGCCTACAAGGCCCTGGCCCAGTCCGGCGCCAAAGCCATCATCCACGCCGGTACCGGCAATGGCTCGGTGTCTTCCCGCGTAGTGCCTGCCCTGCAAGAGCTGCGCAAGAATGGCGTGCAAATCATTCGTTCGTCCCACGTCAATGCCGGCGGCTTCGTGCTGCGCAACGCGGAACAGCCTGACGACAAATACGACTGGGTCGTGGCCAACGACCTGAATCCGCAGAAAGCCCGCATCCTGGCCATGGTCGCCCTGACCAAGACCCAGGACAGCAAGGAACTGCAGCGGATGTTCTGGGAATACTGATTGACCCGCCCGACCTGCTCAGGTCGGGCACCGCTCTACCCCGCACTCGCCCGCCCCGGGCGAGTGCTCCGCCCCAGCTGGCCGACTCTCTTCCTTTCCCGCCGATAAAAAACTCAATCGTTTTGCAGCAATCCGCGGATATCGCTGTCAGAAGAACTTCTTGAATTTTAAGCGGTTGCGAAATTTCCTACAGTAAAATACTGTACGCGCATACAGCTTAATAAGGAATGTTCCGTGCTCGCCGCAGCAACTACCCCACCAAGCTCTTATGAACGCCTCGGTTTGCGCGTTCAGAAAATCATCAATTCGCCCAACGCGCAAAAAACCAAGGCCGCCCTGATCTTCCGTCAGCCCGACGAAGCGGTCGACGAGTGGGAGCGCCTGCTCGAAGAAATCGCCGAGAACGACAACGTCACCCTCGCCTATCGCGATGACGGCGGCGTGCAGATTTTCTGGGTCGTGCCGAAGGAAGACTGAGTCGATGAGTGTCCGCTGTTTTGCTGTACTGCTGTTTTGTGTTGCCCTGAATGCCCACGCCGATGCGCCCCGCACCTTCAACGAAGCGAAGAAAATCGCCTGGAAGCTGTACGCCCCGCAATCCACCGAGTTCTACTGCGGCTGCAAGTACAGCGGCAATCGGGTCAACCTCGCCGCCTGCGGTTACGTACCACGCAAGAATGCCAACCGCGCCGCGCGCATCGAGTGGGAACACATAGTTCCTGCCTGGCAGATCGGCCATCAACGCCAATGCTGGCAGCAAGGCGGGCGCAAGAACTGCACTCGCCACGACCCGATCTATCAACGCGCCGAAGCGGACCTGCACAACCTGGTGCCGAGCATCGGCGAGGTCAATGGCGACCGTAACAACTTCAGCTTCGGGTGGCTGCCAGCGCAGTCCGGCCAGTACGGTTCATGCCTGACCCAGGTCGACTTCAAGGCCAAGAAGGTCATGCCGCGCCCGTCCATTCGCGGCATGATCGCCCGGACCTACTTTTATATGAGCAAGCAGTACAACCTGCGCCTGTCGAAACAGGATCGCCAGCTGTACGAAGCCTGGAACAAGACCTATCCGGTACAACCCTGGGAGCGCCAGCGCAATCAGAGCGTGGCCTGTGTGATGGGGCGCGGCAACGAGTTTGTCGGCCCGGTGAACCTGAACGCCTGCGGCTGATCCCCGTTCAGCTTGCCGATAAACGCCTGGGGCCAGCCCCTTCAAGATAACCGAGCGCCGACAAGGCCGGTCGCCCAACGCCGCAGCGACGACCTGGCCCGGCACTCAGAAGAGCGGCTTACTGCGCGACGCGGTGCTCGATCACTTGCGGTTCGATATTGCGCTTCTTGGCCTTGGTCAGCTTCTCGACCAGTTCGGCTTTCTTGGCTTCGGCTTCGGCCTGGGAATCGAACGGACCGATCAGCACCCGATCCTTGCCCTTTTCGACGACGACATAGGAAATGATCCCGTGTTCGATCAGCCAGCCGGCCAGATCGCTCGTCGCCTGAGGCAGGGTGCCGACGACCAGCACATCCCATTGCGGTTTCGTGGCGGCCTGCGGCGGCTGTGCCTGGACGACCGGCGCCACCTTCTTGTCGACCTCGACCTTCTTGCCCTCACCGCATCCCGCCAATGCCAGGACCGCCATCATCATCGCTACTGTGCGCACAACCTACCCCTTGAAAGTCTGAGGCGGCGATTTTAGCACCCCAATCCCCTGCGCAAACGCCACAAAATCAGCGCAAAACAAGGAGAATGATATTTATCGCCTCTGTATAGTTGCAGCTCGGGAATTAATACCGCGTCTGCGCGTCAGAAAGAGGCACCCACACAGTGGTACTTCGCAGTAATCTATACGCACTACTACCGACATCTGCACTGTCTGAATCAGGTGCCCTACAAAGCAATCAAGGAGAAGATCATGCTGATACTCACCCGCAAAGTCGGTGAAAGCATAAATATCGGTGACGACATCACGATCACCATTCTGGGCGTTAGCGGCCAGCAAGTCCGGATTGGCATCAATGCCCCGAAAGACGTTGCAGTCCATCGCGAAGAAATCTACCAACGGATCCAAGCCGGCCTCACCGCCCCGGACAAACGCGAAACCCCTTGAGCATCATGAGCGACCAGCCCTTTGTCTCATCACAATGGCTGGCGCAGCGTCGTCGTTGATTGATTCCTCCGCAGTACATTCCCCTCTTCAAATGGCAGCGGCGCAGTTCAGGCCGCCAGCGCCAGCCCTGGCAAAGTGCGTTACCCAAGCCCTCCACCGATAGCGCTCCATCCCGGCAATCTGTCGATACGACGCGGCCGGGAGAAAGCCCTCCCTCGTTTTTGTATAAATACTCAGTAGCGTGGCAACGAACAGGAGGAGTAATTTCAAGACCTACCGCCTCCGCGAGCCTGCCGAGGCTCCCCCCTTGCCACCGGCAGACGCTTTACGAACAAGGAGCGGTCATATGCAAGAGTTCGCTTACCTTCTGATCACCAACGACCTGAATGCAATGCGGACCATTGCCGCCTGCTCGACGGAGGGGCTCTACGAAGTCAAACGCGGAATATTCACCTTCCGTTCCCAGGCCAACGTCGACTACCTGCACCGTGCGCTGGCCATCGTCAGCGACGAGTTCGGCATCATTCCCGTGCAACAGGCCGAGTTCAAAACCAACCGGGCCACCATTAGCAAGGCTTTCAGCCAACTCTGCTAGAACGCGCGGTGCTCGCTACCGCGCAACAGCCCGTATCGAGCCCGAGAACGCTTGACTCGCTGCCCTTGCTCGCCTCATGACTGGCCGAGCATGACTCCACGCGCCATGCCGCTGGCCGCCACCACCATCAGCACAATCAGCAGCGCCTGCAGGTGGCTGATGCGCGCAAACAACGTGGCGCGGCCGGTATCGATCGACGCCCCGCGCCCCAGGGCGATTCGCCATTTGATCAGCACCACCATCGGCAATATTTCGAGCAACAGGATGATGACGAACAAGGTCATCTTGATGTGAAACAGCGGCTGATGCAGGTAGTAATCCGTACCTTTTTCGTAGCCGGCGAAGGCCCGCAACAAACCCGTAATCAATAACACTGCCGCGGCCAGCCCCCAGCCGTTATCGGCCAGCAGCGCCCGGCGCACGTCCGCCCCCTCGGTGACCACGCGACGCAACGCCGTACCACGATTGAGCACCGCCGCAAAGGCGACAGCAAAGGCCAACAGGTGTACGGCTGCGAGAAACCAGTGCATGAGCATCGCTCCACTCTCCATTGACGGATGACAAAAAACGGCCTGTCAGTATTAGCCCATAACCCGCAGCTTTGCTGTGCTCAGTGCCCAACAAAAAAGGCGCCCGTCATCGGGGCGCCTTTGTACTGCCTCTACCAGTGCTCACGCACGACGCTGAACCGCCACCTTGGCCCAAAGGGTAAAGGCGACATCCGGAGTCCAGCCGGCATTCGAGGTGTGCTCCTGGAGGCACAGATACAGACTGCCTTGATAAGTCACACCGTCATCCTTGCGGTAGTGATGGTTCAACAGCCATTCCGGGTATTGCGGGTCAGGTACACCACCGGCGGTCTTGATGTTCAGGTTGCTGCTTGGCAACGACTGATTGCCCTGAACGTCCGTGGCGCTGACAAAGTAGCTGTACAGCGTATCGGTTTTCAGACCCTCGTCTTTCAAGGTCAGCGAGGCGGTCTGGGCCACCGGCTCGCCATCGCGGAATAGCGTATAGAACTCGATCGGACGAACGCCGTGGGCAGCGCTCCAGTTCAAGGTCACGCTGTTTTCCGTCTGTGTCGGAGAGAACAGGTTACCTGGGGCTGAGGGGCGCTCCTCGCCGCCACCACCGCCATGGATCAGCGGCGCATACCGATCACGGAACTCCCAGTCGTAACGGACGCCGTACTTGTTGAGGCCGTTATCCCAGTTGACCGACCAGGTCATCAGGCCCTTGATTGGCAAGCCGGCAGCATCCAGACGCTTGAAGGCATTGCTCACTGCCGCAGGATCGATAACGTACCCGGTCGCCGCCGCGTCGACGTTGGTTGGTAAACCGATCACGAATTTGTCGGCGGGGATAGAGGTAAATCCGCGAGTACCAGTAACCAGACTTTCAGTCAGATAAAACAGAAAGTCTTCCTTCATCTCATCATTGTGCTGGGCGATCCAGGCACCCTGTCCTCCATTGGCTTCCTGAACCCATACACCGTCACCACCCTGGTTGTAGTACTGCGGCGCGATGAAGTCGTAATAGCCCTCCAGTGCCTGGATGTAACCGACATATTTACCGTCTGCGGCGAGGTAGGGAAACTCCGGTGCCATGCTGATGATGAAATGCTTGCCCTCGCCTGCGTAGTGATCCTTCACCAGCTTCAGCGCCGCCGGCAACACGGTCTTGTTGTCGGCAAAATCGATGGCGCTCTGTTCGAGGTCGATGTCCAGGCCGTCGAAACCATAGGTTTCTACCAGGCGAATGATCTCGGCGGCCAGTGGTTGTTCATTCTTGTTCACGTTCTAATCCTTCAGAACCATTTAAAGAGAGTGACGACTTCTGCCGTTATTTGAAGTCGACGTCGAATGCCTGATAGAACGCATTGCCGGTGTCGGCGACAATCCACGCCAGCACAATCACGTGATGGCCTTTCTTGTTCCTGGGCAGGGTCACTTGATGTTCGACCTTGGCCTTCAGTTCATCGCCGTGTTGGTCAAAGGGAACTTGCGTATAGAAGTCCTTGAAAAAGGCTTGCGGCTCCAGTTGCGCACGGCTGATACGCTGTTTCGGATCCCAGCCATCTTTGGTGATGAACCAGCTGTAGCCGCGGGTCACATGAGAAGCGGTGTACTCCCACTTGACCTGGAACACCTGCCCCGGGTCGACGTTGAGCAACGGCCAGGAGAATGCACGGCCAAGCTTCTTCGACATTTCTTCATTGGTGAAGTTGAGGCAATCACGCTCGTCGGTCTTGCCGCCGCTGAGGATATGCCCATCAGCCGGTGGCACAACGCTGGCGACATCGCTCTCGTATGGTTTCTGGAAAGGTCCACCCACTAGGTCCGGGAAGTTTTTGCCACCTTCCATCTCGTTGACCTGCCAGATGCCGAGCAGCCCCAGCTCGACGGCGACAGCGCCACGACTGGAGGGAGACAGGACACGCCCGTGCTTCAGTTGAACTAATGGTTTATTCATGATTCTTCACTCCATCGATGAAATAAAACTCCTTCTTGAGGAGAACTTTTAAACTAGTCAAAATTAATATTTTGTCTACTGACTCCCGCGCACAGAATGCCAAGCCAATTGTCGCACCTCAACAAAGCCGGGACATCAGAAAATAATTACAGCGCAAACCTACAGAGAGAAGGCAAATAACTTACACAAGCAAATAAAAGAACGAATTCAACTAGCCTTGTGTTAACTAACCGTTCAGGACAACCAATGAGTATCCCCAAGAAAGCATAAACCCGACAAAAGCCGGGTCCATGATCTGCTTACTGGATAATGTTCAGAAAGGAATTACAGGCAAGTCGCCAATGCTGCCAGTCTACGCTTGGCAACCCAGTTGTCCTGGGTCGCGTAATAACTGACGGTGGTACCCGAAGCCTGTCCCCGAATATCGGTAAAAGACTCCGCCGAACGGGTATAGACCGTGTATCCACCCACCTTGGCAGACTCCAGATAGGCCGACGCATCCACACCGAACACAGCTTCGTCCTGCCAGGCAAACTGCACACACTGCGCCACGATCTGCTCCGACTTGGCCGACGAGAGCACCTTGTAGGGGCTCTTCGAACGCGCCTCATTCATCACCGAGCCGGCACATCCCGCCAGCAACGCCGCGACCATTACCGCCATCAACACCCGCATCATGCTACCTCGCCGTGAAAACGCGACTGTACCACTCACATGGCAAGCGATTGGCACTCGGCTGCGAGAAAACCGCTCGCCAACCATTTCGCCCACTGGCTGCAAAAGCAAAAGCCCGCACAAGGCGGGCTTCTTCATGAATCGATAACACCTCGGTTAAAGACGACGTAAAAACGAACTCACAATATTTTTGGTAGCGGCCGTTGCATCCAGCTCGCTGGCAGCCCCATAGGCATGCCAAGCGACGGCCGCAATTTCATTCAAGGGACGGGCATCCCCGGCATTGGCCACGGCCACCTCGAACACGTGATGCCGCACATTGCCAGCTTCGAACTCCAGGATATAAAGAGGCTCACTGGCATCCAACCCTGTCTCTTCCCGCAACTCACGTATCGCGGCAGCAGCGAGAGACTCCCCAGGCTCGACCTTGCCACCCGGTAAAGACCATTTGGAGCGATCCTTGCGTACAAAAAGAATGTGCCCTCCGTGTGCACAAATAACCGTCGCTCTGCTCTTCATACCTGCACCCTACCCGACCACGCCCTGCCCGCATTGCACAGGGAACGTACATACAGACCGCAATCGACTTAAAAATGTCACAAAAATGTCATTAAATACGTAAGCATTAAGGATGCCAAAAAGACAACGGCATCGCCTGGAGGGAGGAAGCATGTCGGCGACTCAAAGAACGGCAAAGCCTATCCACACAAACAGAGACATTTACCTCAAGTAAAAACTGCATGCATCTCTATAGGTATCAGTGCATTCCAGGATTATAGATGAGGAGAAATCTCGGGACTCTTTCCATGACAACGAGCTCCCAATCCACATGACCTGTTTGTAATTGCCACCGAGATCAAGATGCATATTCAAATATCTACCCCCGGAGGTCACATAGATATAGCTATTTATAAAACCAACTTTATCGACACCTTGGTGAGTCAGCACAAAGTAGCTTTTCTCGAAGTTGGTAACGGCTTCCATGACACCATCCACCAACACACCTACCCATTCAGCACCCTCACTTTTAGCTGGCGCGCTCCCCCCCATCTTGCCCTTGATATCTCGTGGCGAAGGACATGATTCCTGGTCACCCGACCAGTCAGGGATATTGAAGTAATTGCTACCGGGCGCGGCATGCACGAATGTGAACTGCTATGAACACAGCAGCATCCAACCCAACAATCTCAACACGTTCCATTCCCTCGTGAATATCAGAAGGAAGGTTCTATCAGCTAGAACAATTTTAGACTGTAGGACGATTCCTAAAGTATTAGATTCTTCTCTTAAGATCAGCGGTCTCCACGCCGACGCACTTGACCTTGGTGGTCAGCAGCAACAGGGATGCTGCGCATACGTATGACCACATTCCCGCCGGTGAGCCCCTGCTCCTCATGAGATTCATACCTGAGGAGCATTGCGGTACGAACAGCAGAAATTCCCACAGGAATATATCCAGCCTCTTGGTGGTCATGTCGACGAGAAGATGACGAAACACTAGGGGCACACCGAAAAAAAGATCGTGTACCTGGAGGTGGGTGCCGATTTGGCCTTTTGAGTGGTAGGGTTTTACAAAAGCTTTGCCAAGGCTTTGAAAAACCGCAGACAACAAAAAAGGGCCCACCTTTCGGTGGGCCCTTCCAAACCGCCCAGCAGAGCGGATTTTGTTTGGTAGGCGCGATTGGACTCGAACCAACGACCCCCACCATGTCAAGGTGACCACAAAATCAACGCAACCTACTGATATACAAAGAAAAATATATGATTTAGGCAAGACAAAAAGTCAGCATATCAGCCTATAAGAATCAAGAACTTAGCGTTGTATATTCCTACAGTACTTCCCCTCCTCCGGCGTTCTGCCGACCAAACACCATCCCCCCTACTCCGGCCTGCAGTACCACGACTGCGCATACAGGCACCCGTCTACCTCTTCGATACCGCTCAGCGTGAAAGCGTTGGTTGCCATCCCAGACAGAAAAGCGTCAATCAATGGTGGAAGCAGCTCAGGATCAAGCGGCATCACCGGCCGAATCCTCGCTATGTTGCTATCACGGTTCATGATCTTGCACATCTCATGGCGGATATTCACGTCGCCACGGATCGGCTTATCCCTGCCTATCGCCTCCCAGGACCTTGCTATCCCTCGATCTCTCATCGGGACAATCTTGAAGTACATCGCAAGCCTCAACACTGTATAAAAACACAGCATATTACCCATGGTGCCCCGACCATCAATCGGGTGCTGACGAGCGGACCGCCCGTTGGTCTACGTTGAATGAAGTGGACCATCACTTCGGAGGCGAGCATGTGCGGACGTATCGCGCAGTACCGCGGCATTCACGAATTCGTGGCCGTCCTCAGCATGCCAGGGGCTCTGGTCAACACCGTCGGCTATCAACCGCTGGGGCGGTACAACGTGCCGCCAACAACGCAGATCGCCCTGCTCCACATGGAAAACGGCGCGCTACATGCTGACCTGCTCAGGTGGTCCTGGAAACCGCACTGGGCAACCAATCGAGCCGAACCCAATGCCCGCTCCGAAAAGGTCGCGCACAACCCCTATTACCGGGCTGCCTGGCCAAATAGAGCGATCACGCCGATAGACGGATGGTTTGAATGGCTGGCAGATGAAGGCGGAAAACAACCCTACTACATCCGGCGACGCGATGGCTTGCCCAGCCTGTGCGCGTCGATTGGCCATTGGCCGCATGCTGATGAGCCACCTCGGGAGCACGATGGCTTCGTGATCATCACAGCGGACTCCGCCGGCGGCATGGTCGATATTCACGATCGGCGGCCAGTAGTCCTGGCGCCTGAGCTGGCACGGGAATGGCTTGACCCGGCGACACCCAAGGAGCGGGCCGAGCTGATGCTGATGCACCAGGGCGAACCGTCCGAAGCGTTCGAGTGGTTCAAGGTCGACCACGCCGCGGGCAACACAAAGAACCAGGGAGCGCACTTGATCGACCCTGTCGGCGAGATTCATGGCGGCGCGTTCGTGAATAACGGCTGATACTGCTGCAGTATTGGCTGACAGATAAACTCAACGGAATGAGGTGGAAAATGGGACTTAACGATCACGGCAATGAAGAGCTGCGCCTCGCGTATGACGATCTCGTTGATGAAGGTCTGATTGACCCCGCATCAGATGAGGCGGGAGTGGCAAGACAGGTCATTGATCAGGGCTTTGACTCCATGTCACCAAGGCAAAAGCATATATATGAATCTCGCTTTGAGCCTGTCTTGGTGCGTCGAGCAAAGCAACTTGAGGTTCAGCGAATCATTGACTCAAACCCGGATTAATTGCCCGTACATACGCCTGGCACGCCTGCAGGGCTATCAGTCCTTGGTCGCCGTCGTCGGTGATGCCGACAATTCGTTGAGCATGCGCCGGGTCAAGTCGGGCGCGTGCGGTTCCATGAACCACTCCGCCGGTGGCGGGGGTGGCAGACACTGGGCAGCCGGCAGCACTGTCTTCGGCGTCGAGTAGGACTGACAGCCGCAGGTCAGCAGTAGCAAGGCGGTCACGCAGGCGGCTTTGATTACGTTGGGCATCGGTCAGGGCTCTGTGATGGGTTTGATCGCTGGCCTGAAGCTGCTGCTCCAGGGCGAGGCGTTTGTCTTGCTCAGCACGCTGCTGGGCAGCTGCCGCGCTGCTGATAGCGGCCAGGTCATCCTGGTGAAGCTGCGCCTGCTCGGCCAGTTGCTTGCCATAGCGCCAGTCCTGGACTTTCCAGGCAGATGCGGCGCCGGCGGCGATCAGCAGGCCGGCCAGCGCCATCAGGGCGGCCAGCTTTTGTACCGCGCTCATGCCAGCGCCCGCCGCACGCCCTCATCCAGCACGTCGGCCGGGTATTCGTACCCTGCGTTTTCGTGATGGATGATCGCTTTGACGAATCCGGCCATGACCTGGGCTTGGTTCAGGTCGATCTCCGCCCCAGGCCGGGTGCCAGTGCTTGCCTCGACGGCGCGCACGTAGGCGGCCGTGTCGTTCTCTACTGCCGGTGCCCAGCGACTGATGATCGCCTTCACGGTCTTCAACCCGTGCTTGCGCTGGTAGGTAAGCAGCACCTTGCCCAGGGCTCGGATCCCGTTCTCCGGTGTATCGAACCTGGCGAACCGCTTCTCAAGCGCTGGGTTGGGTGGGAGCTGGCCCTGCCACTGGTTGGCGGGGTTGTAGTCGATGTTGCCGGGGTTTCTATTGCGCACCCCGCGCGTTTCTGTGTTCGGCATACTTTTCTCCAGGCGAAAAAAAGCCCGCTCAAGGCGGGCGCTTTGCATTCGGTATTGCGCTACTCGGCTTCGGCTTCGGCGGCCAGCATTGGCGCTGCTGCAATCTCCGGGATTGGCGGTTCCGTGGGCCAGACCGGCGTGGTCGGCCAGGTCGCTTGCGCAGTGACTTTACCCAGGGCGAACTTGTATGCCTTCCAACCTTTCAAGTTCACGATCAATGCGGCCTGCTCGGCTTCATCCTCGGGCGTGGCTTCGCCGGCCTCGATGCCGTAGCCCAGGGTTTCGATACGGTCGGTGATGCGGTCGATCTGCGCCGCGGCCGTGGCGTTTCTGGCAGCCAGTTGCGCCTTAGATTCAGCCAGGCGTTCAGACTGGGCCTCCGCTGCCTTCATTTCTGCGGTGATCAGCTGTGACCAATCGATCTGCCCAACTGATGGTGTCGACGTGTCATCTACAGCCACGGGCTCGCCACCTGGCAGCGGCTCAGGAAATGCAACCTTCCCGTCCTGAACGGCGATCAGATCGCGCGGAAACATCTGCTCCTGGCTGAAGTTCGCAGGGAACGGGAAGCGCAGCGTGACCACCAGCTCACTGTCGATCATCTCGACCGGGCCGGGCTTGAACCACATGGATTCAACGGCTTCGCCGGGCAGCGTGTCACCTGGCTTCATCCTCGAGAAATCGAAAAGAACCCCGTTGATCGTCAGCGTGTTGCCATCCTTCACAACGTTGTACGGCTCATCGCCGCGCTGTGGGCAGAGTTTAATAATCATCAGAACCACCTCCCAACGGCAAAAAGAGTCGCAAGCTTTGCGCCAGCAGCAAGCGGGGTTGCCGATGCAAACCTCACGACCTCCCCCGCAGTGGTCCCACTTACGCTCGAGCCGAAAAGGAACGTGTCGTCGCGAGCAGTGATGAGCACATTCGGCCGGGCGATGAAGGGAGCCTGGAAACTCCAGGTAATCCATCCAGACACATACACACCCATCTGCGGGGCATCGATCGCGGTGTAGTAGTTCATGGTGATCCAGCAATGTTGGGTCCCATCTGCCCAGCGCGTATACCGACCGTTCACCCCATTCCCCGACTCGATGATCGCGCCGGTAGGAACCCCGCCGCTTTGGGAGACAGGGCCAACAATGGCGGCAGCGGCCAGCTTTGTCGCGGTGCCGGTGGTATTGCCGGTGCCCCCCTTGGCCAAGGGCAAAATATCGTAGTTGCCGGTCGTGCCCAGCGCAGCCATTTTCGCGCCATAGGTGTTCACCCAGTCTCGCACCTGGTCGGCCAGGCCTTTCTGGTAACCCTGTACCGGCATGATCGCGTAGGAGGCGCCGGAAGCCGTGGCGCCCTGGTAAGCCGGGGTGATCGAGATCACCGTATCGCTTGCGACGTTTGCCAGCTCGTACTGGCGGCCATCAGGGCCGATGAACGCATCCCCCACCCGGGTGTTTGCAGCAAAACCAGTTCCGGTTCCGGTAACCGTCGTTGAGCCGTTCGTGACGGCCACGGTCCCTGCTCGAAGCCAAGCCATGGGTTTATCCTTTCGTTGGGCAATAAAAAACCGGCTCATGGCCGGCTGGTTATCGGGTTGTTCTCAGTTGTTCATCTTGGCGAAGACCGCCGGGAGGAAGAAGGCGATCGGGTTCGCCGAGGAAATCGTGATCGCATACAGCGTGTTGTTCGGGAAGTCCCACCAGCAGTAGAGGTTCCGAGGAATGCCACTACCCGAAGTCATGTTCATGCCGAAGTTGTTCAGCAGCAGGAACTCGTTCTGCGGGAAGTTGAACGGCACGGTGTAGTAGATCCGCGTCAGGCCCTGCGGGTCCTTGTCGTCCTTGACATAGCTCCAGTTCTGGAAGGCGCGAGTGAAGGTCGCCGCGGAGGTGCCAGAATCGAATAGCAACTTCCCGGCACCATCCCATAGACGAGCCCCGTACTGCGCCACTGGCTGAGCCGCGAAGGCCGCAACGAAGTAGCGCCCGTTCGGCTGCGCGGTGTCTGCGCTATAGGCCCGGACATAGAATCCGGTCCAGTTCCCCGCAGATCCCGTCAGGCGCATCCGGCAGAGGCCAGCAACGCCATTCACCGTGTCAGGCCTGATGAACACCAGCGGCGGTTCCTGGGACGTGACAGGCCGAACGAAGGTTGTAGTTGAGCCAAGCCCACCCTCCTCCGTCGGCGCATAACGCCCCGTGGAGATCACCATCAGCCGTGCGAACTCCGAGTCGAGCGCCACCACGTCGCCGTTGTTCGTGAACTGCATTCCATAGCTCATCAGCTCCACCTCATCACGATCAAGCGCATAGTCCCAGAGGACGTGGTGCTGGCAGCAAAGGTGCGGGTGTGGTTGTAGACCCGCACCACCCCGCTCAGCACCTCGGTTTCAAACTGCAGGTTGCTGTCGCCGTAGGTGCCGACAGGAACGACGATGGCTGTTCCGTTGCTTGGGCCTACGCCAGGCACGGCAAAATCCTGACTGCTCTTGGGAGCCCCCACCGCGAAGGTGACCAGCGTCGACAGTGCCACACGAATGGTGAAGGAGTTCTCGTCGACCTGGAGCGAACCATCCGCGCCCCAGATCCGAATGCCATAGCTCATGCGGCCAAGTTCCCCCACTGATAGCGCTTCACGCCGTTCTCATCGAACACCTTGCCGCCATTGTTATTGATGACCTGGCGCGCGCCGGCGCCCAGGGCGCTGTTGATCTCGAACGTCCCGTCAAACCACAGCCGCCACCCGGTACTGCCGGCGACGTAGTTGTTCGACTGGATGTAGTTGCCGATCTTGGCGTTGGTGATCGTGCCGTCCTGGATGAACGCCGAGTTGATGAATGTCTGGCCGCCGGTTACCGCGAACGGCGACACCGGCGTGCCGTTGGCCAGGTTCAGCAGCATGAAAGTGTCAGCACGCACAACGAACTGCGACGAAACCCCGGACGGATCGACCTGCAGGCCCAGGCCAAACGAGGCCGCGTACTTCTGGCCGCCGGTGGTGGTCTCCATCTTCACCGACCAGATGGTGGACAGTTGGCCGTTGGTGTTCGCCAGGGCTGAAGACGTTTCCTGGATCGCCGAAGTGTTCGCACCCACCGTGGCCTGCAGCTGTGTGGTGCGAGTGGCCTCGGCCTCGATCGCAGAAGCTCGGACCTTCTCCTCGGTAACGATCGCCGCGGTGTTGTCCCAGCCTTTCATGGCATCGGCCAGATCGCCGGCGCCATCATCTTCCCGCCAGGACGCGCGGAGCGTGTTGGTGGAGTTCGCCTGCGCCGTTACCACCCCGTCCAGCTCGGTGATGTCGGCGGTGTTGGTCGCCACCTGTTGAGCCAGGCCGTTGGCCGTCTCGATCGACTGGCCCACATCGAGCCAGTAGGTCGGGTTCGGCGGTGGCGTGTTGAGCGGCACCGCCTGCAGGGCCTGATACAGCCGCTGCCCCTGCTGGACGATATCGTCCTTGATATACGTCTTCTCGGCGTCGTACAGCAGGATGTTGTCCAGTGCGTCGATCTGGTCCTGCAGGCCGTCGATTTCCGAGATCAGGTCCTGGCCAAGTTCCGTGCGGCTGATTTTGCCCGCGAGCATGTCGAGGATCGGCCCGGCCTCCGAACTGGCCTGGCCCATTACCCCGTTCACGACCGGATAAAACGGCCCGATATTGCCGGTCCGATCCACCAGGCGCGCCCAGAAGAAGAAGGTTGCGCCTGCCAGCAAGCTCTGCATGCGGTAGTCGGCCTGCGGGTACGCAAGATCGGCAAGCTTCGTGGCGGCGCCAAGGTCGTTCGCAGGTCCATACCAGATCTCGGTCCGTTGGGTGTCCTCGGCGCCGGCCGGGAATCCCCACTTGATGCCGATCCCGAACAGCTCGCTGGTGGTAGTCAGGAACGACACCGACGGTGGCAGACCTTCCTTGCCGTTGAGCTGGGTCAGGTTGGACGCCTTCCAGATCGACGAGATATCGAAGGCACTCACCGCCCGCACCCGCGCCAGGTAGGCGCCGGCATAAATCCCGGTCACGTCCACGCTGGTCGCGCCGGTGCGCTGCAGCTTGATCCAGTTCCCGTTGTCCTTGCGCCACTCCACGTCGTAGGCCACAGCGCCGTTCACGGCTGGCCAGGAGATGTTCATGGTGCTGACGGCGATGCCCTGGTCGACCGCATAGTTCGAGGTCAGGGTCACGCTCGCCGGAGGCGGTACGACAGTGATCGGGATCACGCTGATCGGCCGCTCCTCGAGGCGAGCGCCGGTGTCGATGAAAGCGAACTTGCCGGGCTCGTACTGCAGCGCGCTGATCTCGAAGTCACCCTCGGTGGTGCGCTTGGTGCTCAGCACTCGGTAAAGCGGAATCGCCAGGTCGTCAGCATCGAGCGCCCACTGCAACTGCGGCGATGGCGGCTCGCTGTAGGCCGTAGTCACCGTGACGGCGCGCCCGGCGACGCTTTGCACGGTCCGGCCTTCGGCGCGCCCACCTGGTAGGTTGATAATCAGCCGATCGCCGGCTTTGGCCTGGGTATCGCGGTCGAGCGTTACCACGCGGCCAGCAGACGCCGAGATCCGTCCGCCAACAGCCCTACCGGCGAGCAGCGAGTCAGCCACCGGGATGATGTGCCCAGGCAACGGAATCACGCCTTCCATACCGGTCTTGAAGCTGATGGTCCGGTCCTGGTTGTTGCTCAGGATCACCCACTTACCGCGGCGCTGTGCCTCCGAGGCACGGGTGCAGCCAATGGCCGTCAGTTCCGTGGGCTTGTCGCCAAAGCGGCGCTGCAGCTCCAGGTCCGCGAACGGAATGACGTCGGTGTCGTAGTTGTTCGCCGGGTTGTCGTAGCTGACCAGGGCCCGGGTGTACCGGGTCTTTGCCGAGGCGCTGCCGTAGGAGAACTTCCCATCGACGACGTTGGCCCGGGTGAAGACATAGTCATAGTCCTGGGCGCGCGGCATGTCGGCCTGCATCACCAGCTGACCCTGGGCCCAATAGGTCATGCCCCGGTAGATGCCGGCGATATCGCGCAGCAGCGACCAGGCATCGGCCTTGCCCTGCAGGTTCATGTCGCAGAGGAAGCGCGGCTCCTGGCCGCCGAGGCCGTTCGGCACGTTCTGGTCGCAGTACTGCGAGATCCGGTACAGCTCCCACTTGTCGACCATCCAGGGCTTGATGCGCTTGCCCAGACCGAAGCGGTCCTCAGTGCAAACCCCGTAGGTGATCCAGGCCGGGTTATTGGTCCAGGCCTGCTTCATGGTGCCGTCCCAGGTACCGGTGTAGGTGCGGGCCACGGGATCGTAGTTGCTCGGCACCTGCCACTTGCGCGCCTTGCACTTCACGGTGACGGCCGGGATGTTGGTGAACTGCTCGGCGTCGAACTCGATATACAGCAGCGCGGTGTTCGGGTACCGCAGCTTGGCGTCGATCACCTCGGTCAGGCCGGCGATCAGCATGGTGTCGGCGACCTTGTTGCTGTTCTGGTTGGGCGTCAGCCGGCGCACGCGAATCAGCCAGCCGCTGGTGGCAGGCGGCAGATCGACGCGGCGGGACCGCTCATAGCGAGTGGTGGTCTTGCCGTCCACGGCCTCGAGCAGAACCTGCTGATAGGCGCCACCATCGGTGGCCACGTCAATCGCGTATTCGATGCGATAGCCACCAACGTTCCCTTCGTCGTCCTGACGCTGAAGGGCCGGCCAGGCGAACCTGATGCGCGCGGCCGACAGCTGGGTGTTGGTGATCGAGCGCACCCACGGGGTATCGCTGCGCAGCTCGATGTTCAACGTGGTCTCGTTTTCAACCGAGGGGATACCCGGAATATACGACTGATCGACAGAGCCCGAGCGCCAGTCCCATTTCACGTTCGGGAAGTTGATGTTCCCGCTCGCGTCCTTGATCGGCGTGTTGTCCAGGTAAATGTCGTAGTCGGTCGGGACGCTATCGAATTCGCCCTCGCCCACAGCGATAAGCATCTTGGCCAAGTTGGTCGAGCGCAGGCTGTCGTTGGCTTCGGTCGGCGACTTCGGCTTGCTGCTGCCGCCCTTTTCCCCGCGGATCTCGATCTGTGCTGCTGCGCCCATGCTTTCCTCCAGGCATAAAAAAACCGCCTCATGGGCGGCCTGTGTGCGGTGTTCTGGTTACGTTTTGTCTTCGGCGTAGATCGATGCAGAAATGATCATCCCGCCCCACCGACGTTCACCGATGCAGATCGGGACAGGGTTGCCGCTGGCGGTGGTGTTCTTGGCGCTGCCGAAGGCATACGAAGGTAGGTTTTCGGGGGATGCGCTCTGCTTGAGGCCAGAGGCCTGGGGGCTGAGCATTTGGATCACGCCACCGGCGACCAGACCAATACCGGCGCCGATCAGAGGGGCACCGAACGGCGTGGCTGAAAGAAACGTACCGGCCACAATCAAAACTGCACCGACAATGGTCTGAATGAGCCCGCCCCTCTTGCTTCCATGAATGACCGGCACGATTCGAATTTCAGTAGCACCGCCCATCCCAAACTCTTCCTCGCCAACGTTCTTTCGGTTGCGAAACACTGCAAAGCGCATACCCAGGCGATCAAGGCGCTGAATTTCTTCCTTGAACCCCTCCAGCGTGGATTTCAGCGCTTTGAATGCCTCCCAGGCCTGCCCGGAGTCGAGCAAGCGCCGATGAACCCGACCAAACTTTGTGGCGAGTGATCCAGACAACTTAATCGTAGTCATCGGCTGATAATGAGCAGCAGTTGCCAGCATGCTTTCCTCCAGACACAAAAAAGCCGCCCGAAGGCGGCTACTTGAATTTCATTTATTGGTAATCGACATACGGGCCTATGTAAAACCCGCCCATGTCCCCACTGATTCTGTAAAGGCTCTCTTTCCCGCTCTGCACATTGGCGGAGATTGTTCGAATCGCCGCCCCGCCACACAACCCAGAGCCAGCCAAGCCTGCACCAATATTCGGGTTTCCGGGCGGCAGATAGAACGAGGCGCGCTGACCGGTTCCGATTTTTGCTGCCTTTCGACCATCAACATACACCACGATGTCACAGCCTGATCCGACCGCCCCTGAGTCTCTGACAACAGTGACCTTGCCGCTTTCTCCTGCCGGCTTAGCCTGAAACGCGTAAAGCTCATCGTGCGGCACCGGCTCCGCCTGGTTAACCGGGATGGCCGAAGACGCACACCCAGCCAGCAACGCTACCATCGCCGCACCAATCAAAATCCGCATGACTTTTCCTCGTCCTGAAAGTGGCGCAATGTACCACCACTCGCAAAAATGTCCCTGGGATGCCGTTCATCGAATAAATAAATTATGATTTTTTGCAGACCTACAATCCTCATTAACGAATAACGTTAAGCGTTAATGATGATTATCAGTTTTCGCTGTGGCGACACCGAGACCCTGTTCACCACCGGATCCTCCCGAAAATGGAGGGCTATCCTGCCTGTGGCACAACGGAAGCTGACCATGCTAGACCAGGCGATCGCATTACAGGACTTGCGTTCGCCGCCCGGCAATCGGCTGGAAGCACTACAAGGGAACCGACAAGGCCAATACAGCATCCGAATCAATGATCAATATCGTATCTGCTTCACCTGGGATGCTCAGGGGCCAGAAAACGTTGAAATTGTAGACTACCACTGAGGTGACTTGTGTTTAATAACGGCATGCGCCCTGTACATCCGGGCGAAATTCTCAGGGAAGAATTTCTTCTCCCAATGGATTTAACGCCGACGGCTCTTGCGAGAATGCTTCACGTATCCCCGCCAACGGTGAATGAAATTGTTCGTGAGAAACGCGGCATTACTGCTGACGTTGCGCTGCGTTTGGCTGCTTGCTTGAATACCAGCGCACAATTTTGGACGAATCTTCAGTCTGCGTATGATCTTCGTCGAGCCGAAATTGACCATGGCGCGGATATTCTAAGGCAAGTTGAACGAGCCCCAGAGCCAGCTTAGGCAAAATCCAATTTAGCTGCTTTATGCCTAAGAATCAGGCGGGTTCGATCGAGCCAAGGCCCGCCAAATACGATGATCTCGCTTGGTCGGCCGTACAGGTGGTGCAGCAGGAAAGGCCCAGGGCCGAACACCTCGGCTGACTCCCCGGGCAGCTCCGGATCGGCACCGAGGTAGACCCCCGCGTGGTTCGGATGCGCGGTGCGCCCCACGGACATGACGATCATATCGCCGCGCTGCGGTTGGTCTACCCGCACAAATCCCGCCGCTTCATAGGCCTGCTCATAGAGACTCGGCCCGGCCGGGTCTTCCCACCAGCCATCAGCACGCTGGAAGGCTTCGAACTCCAAGTCCCACTCGCGCCTGTACCAGTCCGCGCAGACCTGCCAGCAGTCCCAGACGCCGTGGACGAATGGACGCTTGAGCAGCGGCGTGTTGCCCGCCGGCGTAATAGTCCTGAGATCCCCTTCGGGCCAACTCAGGATGTGCCAGGGCAGCGCCGTAGCCTCGCACATGGCCAGGTCGCGCGGCGACGGCCGGCTGGTGGCGTCAGGGTGCGAGTGCACGATGCCGATCACCTCACCCAGGTCCTCGGCCGCGGCGTAGTCCTCAGGCTCCAGCCGAAACTCCTCGTTCGGCTCCGAGGCGATGTTGCGGCACGGGAAGTACTGCTGCTTGCGCCCAACGGCCAGCAGCAGGCCGCAGCACTCTTTCGGGTACTCGGCTGCCGCATGCGCCTGGATCGCGCTCAGGATGTGTTTGCGCATGATCAGCTCCGGGCAATAAGGGATACAGCGGGGAAACCACCGAAAGGCAGTTCGTTACCCTCACCGAAGCGCGGAATGCACCCTCTGCCCAGGGTGGCGTCGCACTCGTCCTTTTCGGGATCGTCCGTAGGCAGACCGTCCTTGTCGACGTAGCCGCCGGTGTAGCCGCAGTTCGGCCCGCGGTAACCACCGGTGAGGCACCAGTGGCAAAGCGTGGTCGCCTGCCGGCCGATGGATTCGCCACCAACATCGCCAGGGCTGGCCAGCTCCCAGCTGACCGTTTCCCCGTCCTCGTTCGTCTTCTGGTCGATATACCAGACCTCGATCGTCTCCTGGGTTGGATCAGCCGTTGGGTTGCCGCCTGGGAAGTTCTGCGCATCCAGGTAGCTGCCCAGGGTGTGGCGCATGGTCAGCTTGAACTCGAGCAGATCATCGAAAGCCAGGCACAAGGCAGTGATGCGGCCGTTGACGTTGCCGACCGACAGCGTAGGGCGTACCGCGGTGCCGTCGCCGTTGGCTTCGATGCCGTCGATCTGCATGGGCCAGGCGCCGTATTCGTTGCCCTGCCACCAGATCGCCTTGGCCGGAAGCTGGTCGGCGTTTGGCCCCGCCGCCAACAGCTCCTCCGGTGTGTGCGGGATGGCGTGCCCGTGGAAGCGCAGCACGTCCGCCCCGTAGTCGGAACCGTCCAGTTCGAAGAGCAGTACCTCACTGCCAGGCTCGAGGGACTGGATATCGCTGATCAGTGGCATGGTTGCCCCTTATGGATGAAAGGCACGGTCAAAGGTGGCCGTGAGTTTGAAAACGCCCCCGCCCACCGGGGTGGGAACAGGGTTTTTGCAGGTGAAAAGGCCAGGCTGGCCAAGTGGCGTTGTCCAAAGGAAAGCCTTCGCTCCAGCGTGCCGATCGAGGAAAGCCATGATCTCCAACACCCTGGCCTTCGTGCCGCTGAAGGTGATTGGGTAGGAGTCCACTTTGTTGTTGGGACCGTCGCCGGCCTCCTGCTTGTAGCCGTCACCGAATTGAGAGGTGCGCACCCGATAAGTGATCTCGGGTGCATCCCCGTTCTGGGTTGGCCAAATGAATGTTTCGATAGCCATCAGGCCCTCCCGTTTGTGTTCCTGAAACTGGTACCACCGGCGCGCCACGAATCCGCCACAGCCTTTTCGGCTACCGCTTTCATCTGAGCCTGAAGGCTTTGCTGAAGAGCTTGCTGGTCGAGCTGCATGCCCTCCCCGCTACGGTCCTGCGTGACGATGCTCACCGGTGCGTTGATCTGGATGTTTGGCCCGCCGCTACCACTCATAGCCGCTATTCCAGCCCCACCTCCAGAGCTCAGGGGCGTAACGCTGCCTCCATTTGCCCCAGTCATCAGGAATGACCGACCGCCCTCGTTGTACAACTCCGGCCCCAGTTCGTTGACCTCGTACAGGGAGTTGGGCGCGACAGGACCACCAGCAGCTCGATATCCAGAGAAATCGACCCCGGTATAACCAGCCTGTGTGCTACCAGCCGAGGCCGCCCCGGTACCACTACCGGTGAAATAGCTGGTTGCTGCACCTACCAAGCTGCCCAGCAATGCTGAACTGGCCTGACGGGTCGCAATCCGCGCCATATCCGCCAGCACCGACTTGGTGAAGTCGGAAAACGAGCCCTTTCCGGTCACCGCGAAGTTGACGGCCGCGTCCTCCATGGAGCTGTAGGCATTGGTGAACAAGCTTTTCGTCTGCCCTGCGACGTCCCGAGCCGACTCCAGGTAGTTCTGCCACGCCGATGTAGCGCCGGCGCTCCAGCTACCCTGGGCAGCGGTCATCTCGTCGTAGTTGGCAATCGCCGTTTCCTGCAGGTCCCGCTGCGCCTTGTCCAGGGCCGCCAGTTTCTGGTTGTACTCGTCGAGGCTCATGCCTCGGGAACCGTCACCGTACTGGTTGGCCAAGTCCAGGCGCTGCTGATTGACGCGATCGTCGATGGCGTTCTGCTGGTCGGTCAGGCCGCGCTGCCGGTCACCTTGTCCAAGGCCGGCGGCCGCACGCTGCCCCTGCCTGCGCAGAGTGTCGACTTGCTGCTGCAAGGCGCCGGTATAGGTGCTGACGGCCAGGGCCTGCTTCTTGAGCCTACCCTCCTCGTTCGAGGCCAGCACAGCCAGTTCCGAGTCAGCATCCTTCTGCGCCTTGACCATGGAGGCGCGGGCATCGGCGATCTTCTGGTCCAGCTGGATGCGCTGAGCCGCCGAGGTACCGGCCTTGCCCTTGGTCGCCTCGAGCGCCGAGATTTCCGCCTCGTAAGCCGCGGTAACCTCGTCGCGCTCGTTGCCGATCATGGCCTGGCGCTTGAGCAGGTAGTCGGCCTGGGAGACCAGGCCGGCCTTCTGCGCTGCGTCCAGTTCCTTCTGAGCGTTTTTGTACTCGGACAGGATGCCGGTGAGCGCGTTTTTCGAGTCGTTGAAGCCGGTCAGGTCGACGGTGCCAGATGCTGACTTAGGGTCTTTGTTCTGGTCGTCGATTGCTTTGCGCAACTTGTCGTAGGCACCGCCGGAGAACTTCTTCCCGTCGAACTGCACACCATCAAGGGTCGCCGACTTTTGCCCTGTCTTTTCGGCATTCTGGTAAAGCTTGGTGAACTGGTCGTCGAGCTTCTTGTAGGCCTCTTGGCGCTTAGCCAGCGGGTTCAAGTTATCGAGCTGCTTGTCCAGTTCCTTCTGGACCGCGATCAGTTCCTTGTTCGCATGAGTTGCTTCACCGGTGGAAGCGGTAAGCCCTTCACTCGCAGTCTGGCGCGCCTTGAGCGAAGCCAGTTTTGCCTCCAATGCCAGCGTCGAGTCGTCGTTCTCGCCATCGTTCAACCCCAGGAAGGAGTTGAGCGAGCTGAGCCCGTTCGATACCGCACCAGCAACGCCGCCACCTTTCCGGGTGTCCAGTACCCGCTGGGTGATTTCGATCTGCTTGGCCAGGTCAGGGAATATCTCCGACCGAATTTCCGCGTAAGCGCCCTTGATCGCGTTTTTGACCCGATCCCAATCGCGCTCGATATCGGACAGCGAGCCGCGATAGTTCTTCAGCCGCTCCTGCGCTGATTGGTTGAGGTTCTCACTGAGGGTGTCCAGGGCGCGCTGATGATCTCCTTGCTCGTCGATCGCCTTGATGACCTGGTACTGCTCGTAGGTCAGCAGGCCATATTGGTCGCTGATCTTCGAAGCGGCTTCCGTAGCGGTGTCACCAGCATTGGCCAGCGATTTCGCAATGTCACCAGCGCCCTTCCCTGTTACCTCGCCGATGGCTGCCGCAGCTTGTGCCAAGTTCTGCATTTGGGTGCTGCTGGTGGCCGCGCCAGATGCCAGGGCAATGACGGCCTCCCGTGCGCCTGACAGGTTGCCAGTCAGCACGCCTGCCGACTCGCTCATGGACTTGAGACCGCCGATGGTCTGGCCAGCATCGTTCGAGCCGCCATTGATAGCAGCATTGAACTCGCGCGCCTGCTTCATCGCATCGAAGTAGGCGTAGCCCAAGCCACCGATCACGCCGGCAAGAGCACCCGCAGGAAGCAACAGCGCGGCCATGTTCTTGGCCGAAGCCCCAGCCCCTACCCCCAATTGCGCGATCGCCCGCGCGCCGCTACCAAAGTCGCCAGAGGCCAAAGCGTTGCCCAGCTGGGTAACGTTTTCCTGAGCCTGGCGGGTACCGAGCTTCAGTTTGTCGAAAGCCGTCTCTGTGGCCGTAAGTGCGGAACGGTCCTTGCCGATCTTGGCCAGCGCCTCGTTGTAACGGTTCGCATCGATCACACCCGCCTTATGCGCAGCCTCCAGCGCCATCTCCTGGGCCTCGAGCTTGGCCAACCTCGCAGTGACCGGATCAATGCTGTTGACCGTGCGCTTCAGCGCTTCGATCTGGCGATTTTCAGCCTCGATCAGCCGCTGCTTTTGAGCTGACTCCTTGGCCTCGGCTTTCTCGATCTTCTCGTAAGCCTTGCCAAGGCGATCCTGATACGCCTCCTGCTGCTCAGCGGTGACAAGACCGCCCTTGCGAGCGCGCTCAAGGAGGCCTTCAGCCTGAATCAGTTGCTCAATGCTGCCGATGTTGCCGGACATCGCCTTATCAAGCTGGCTGATAATCGCGATTTCGCTGGCAGCACTTGCCCCGGCCTTGCGGCTGGCGTCGACCTGGCGCTCCTTCGCGCCAGTGGCCTTATCGATACCCTGGGCGGCCTCCGCCTCCGCTTGGCTGATTTTCTTGCCTGTGTTGGCCAGGCCCTCGCCAGACTTGCCGAGATCATCAATAGCCTTCTCGGCATCAACCGCCGAATCGACCAGTTTGTCGAGATCATCAGCGGCCTTGACTGCCTGGGATGACTCAACCGCAATGCCAAGCGAAGCGAAGGTAGTGCTCATTTGTCGTCTCTCTGTTCAGCCATTACGGCCAGGGCCTCAGCCTCCATCTGCCGGATGTCACTGAAAATGCTTTGCCTGGAATTCGCCGGCACGCCACACATTCGGATGACGCTCGGCAAGACGCCGTAGTCCAGGCCGGTAGCGCCGCACGCGCCCACCCGCCACTGAGTGCTCATCGCCTCGAAGACGGTGAAGGCCGGCCAGTTGTCCGGCCAAACCTCGCAATCCTGACCATTCAGATCTCCCGCCAAGAAGCCAAAGGACCTCAGCTCATCAGCGGAAGGCTCCTGCTCATAGAGGGCGCGCGCGGCGCTTAGGAGTTTCCCAGGCGGGACTGGTTGAAGGCTTCAGAGTACGCAGCAAGCACCGCACCGGACGCCGATACGATCGATGTGACCAAGATGCGGATGTTCTGCTCGGTAAACTTTTCCTTGATGTCCCAGCCAGCTACCACGGCCTTGATCTGGTCGACTTCCAGGTCGATCTTGGCAGCGGTGAACTCTTTCAGGTCCATCTCCTCGACCTTCAGCCCCAGCTCCCTGTGACGCTCGCCCCACTCAGCGTACAGAGCCGCCAGTGCGGTTCGATCGAGATACTTGAACTCGAACTCCACCTTCACCGGTTCGCCGCCGACGCGCGGGATCATTACGTCGGCCTTGAAGGTCGGGTTCTGGATCAGCGTGAACTTAGCCATGGGTTACACCACCGCTATCAGGTAGCGGGTCGGTTCTGCCTGCAGTGCCAGGTTTACGGTGCGGGTCAGCAGATTGTTGCGAGAAACTGCAGGCTGCTTGGAGAACGAGGTATAGGCGCCGTAGAGCAGAGAGTCATTGCCCGGCAGATTGAGGCGTGCGGCCTGCACCTGCTTGCCAGCGTCAGCCGCCAGCAGCACCGCGTTGAAAGCCTGGGCCGGGTCATCGGCGATAGTCAGCACCATGCTGGCGGCGGACTTGTCGGTCGGGATCTGTTTGCCCTGATCATTCTCCAGGAACACCACGTCCAGGTAGTTCTGCTCACCGCCGGAGAAGGCCAGGTCGGTTACTTGCGGAACCTGCACCCAGGTCAACACTTTCTTCATGCTGCCAGCCCCACCACCGGCCGGGAAAATCTGGGTGTCGGTGGTGTCGATCCCTTCCAGGGTGATCGCAGTTGCAGTGGCTGCCTTCACACGCACCACCTTGTTATCGAGCTTGCTCCAGCCAGAGCTGAGCAGAACGATATCGCCGGCGGACAAGGTGGCGCCGACGACCGTGGCCACTGCCTCGGATGCGTTGGTGATCGCGGTGAATGCCAGCGCAGTAGCATAGGTCGCGGCGTGCTGGAAGGTGCCGCCGTTCGGGAGTTTGTAGCCCATGGGTTTTTCCTCTTTGCAGAAATGACAAAACCCGCTCAATGGCGGGTTCAGTGGTTTGCCCAATGGGCGGATTAGTTGGTGTCGGCGCGGTACGCGAACGAAACCGAAATTGTGTAGGTTGTGTCGCTGGGAACTCCTGGCCCCTGATCGACTGGGGTCATAGTCACCACGGTCAACGCGTTCTTCGTATTTCGCTCGTACAGCGGGAACAGCGCGGCGATCTGGTCGGCCAGCGTGCCGCCCACGCCGCGATACTTGCCAGCAGGCGTCACAATGCTGACCTGGAACACGCCGGTGTATAGCCGGTGATCGCCGCCGAGCGTGTTGCTCGCAGTATCAGCAGGCAAGGTGAATACCCGTAGATAGGTTTCTCCATCAGCAGGTTGGTAGGCCTCGTTCTCGACCACAACCTTCAGCGGTGCAGGCAAAGCCTTCGCCCAGCCGATAACCCTGGCCTCGTAGATCGAGGCAATCACGTTGTGGCTCATACCTGATTGTTCCTGATGGCTTCCTGCACGATCTGCTGGAAGCGGGCTACGGTGACGCGGACCATGCCGCTAGGGGCCTGGGTCGAATGTCCGAACTCCAGCGGGATGGCGTATGGCAGGTTATTGATGAGGTAGGCAACCTGGCCGGCGGTGAAGTCGCTAACCGCCGAAACCAGCGCTGCGATCGTCTCTTGGCCGTCCGGGTCAACCTCGTCGAAGGTGACGTTCTCGACCACGTCTATCGAGAGATGCCAGTTCGACCGGAACCGGCCGCCGACGTAGCCTTCAGGTGCAACGATATCCATGCCGTCGTTCAGCTTACGCCCAGGCTTCAGCCGGCCGGCCTTCGTCAGATTGGCCGGGTCGCTACGCAGCGCGGTGTTGTGTTCGTCGACAGCCTTGTTGTACTGGGTCGCCACAGCGTTCTGTGCCCAGATCTCCGGGTTACCTACAGGTGACATACGAATCAGGCTGCTGCCGACCTCGATGATGATCTCGCGCAGGCTGGCATCGATGGCTTCTGTGGCTTGGGCTGCGAACTCGGCAAGGCTTAGGGCGAAGCTGCCGGACTGCCCGCCATACCGCTTTGTCATGTGCGAACCACGCGGCATATTCACTTCCTCAGCTGAACGGCCCAGGTGGCCTTGGCGGCGTCCTGAGCGACGTTGATTACGCGATAACCGCTGATTCGGTCGCCGATGACGGGTACAGCCGGCACTGCAGTTACCACCCCACCCTCTTTCATGAACAGTTCGTTCTGCAGTGCCTTGAGACGCACGTCCGTGGACAGAATGCGAGTTCCGTCGACCTCCCGGTCCTTGTACTGCCCGAACACGCCGCGCCCGGTATAGAAGACAATCACCTCCGGGGCGCCCCCAATCGCTGGGTCATAGTCCCCCTTCACCGACCTGCTACCATCCACCGCGCCTACGGCATCGGCCAGGTCGGTGTCGAATGCCTCGGCCAGGTCGGCCTGCAGCTCATCTCGAAGGCCCATATCAGCACCTCACGACTTTGGTCTGACCGCTGTTGTTCAGGTAGTGCGCCAGCAGGGCTAGGGCGAACGACTCGCCAGCGCTGATAGAACGAGACGATTCGGCGTAGGTCTTGCTGCTGGACACGCCATCGGCATTGACCGACTTGCTCAGTACGCCGGTTTCCTTGGCGCCGTACAGATTGCCGGCCGCGGCTTCCCTGGCCACCTCCGCGCCTGCCTGGGCCACATCCTCCGGAACCGGATCGAATTCAGGCAAGCGCAGATTGGTGAGCCAGGTGTTGGCCATCAGTACCGCGCGCGGCTTCTTGTCGTCCGGTGCCCAGGCCGGGCCCAGCAGTGCGTCCACCTGCTCGATGCTGATGTAGGTGGTCATTACGCGGCACCATCCTGCAGCTTCTGCAGGTCTTCCAGGCTGGCTTCAGGTTCGAACTGAATGCCCTTTTCGGTCAGCGCGCCCTTCAGCTTGGCTTTCAGCTCTTCGACGGCGTTAGCCTCGTCGAGCAGCTTTTGCAGATCGGGCTTTTTGGCCTTGGGGTCGAACGTGATGTTCTTGGCGGTCAATGCTGCGCGCAGGTCATCAATACCCGGCGCCCTGACCTTACCGGAGCCCTCTTCCGCGGCTGAGCCGTCTTGATACTGAGTAACGGCCTGCCAGGAACAGCCATCCGGTTCGTCGATCACCTTGCAGTTGTCCGCGTAGGCCTTTGGCACCATGCCAGTGACCGCGTCACAGTCCTCCAGGCCGGCACCCTCGCTGTAGGCCAGCGGATTTCGGATGGTCAGGCCTTTGGACTTGGCCAGTTCCTTCAGTTCCGGAGTGGTCGCGCCCGGGACGAACCACAGAATCTTTTTCTTGCTCATGATCACCTCGGTGGCGCCGAGCGAGCCCGGCGCCTATCAGGGTTAGAGTGTCTTGACCAGGACGCCAGCGGTGTCCTTGTTCGATGTGGCCACCTTGTCCCAGTTGGCCGAAGTGCCAATGGCAGCATCGGTCGGGGACTTGCCGCCGGCGGCGGTATCCCAGGCATAGCCCTTCAGACCCACGTTGTAGGTCCACTCAGCTTGATAGGTGGTCTTGATGTTTTCGCCGCCCACGGTATCCGACAGCACTGCATGGAAGTCGCCGTTCGGCTGAACGATGCCGGCACCCTCAACCAGGCCCAGAGTGTTGTAGGTAGGAGTCGCGCCGGCATTGATCAGGGCGTCGGAGTCGGTGACCACGAACAGACGACCAAAGGCGTCACGCATGACGTTTACGGTGCCGAAGGTGAACAGCTGCTCGGCGTTGGCCAGTGCGTTGTCGTACAGCGAATGCAGCGTGGTGGAGTGCAGGACCCACGCACGCAGCGAGCCGGCACGATCGCCGAATTTGCCTGCCCCCTTGTTCAGCACGCGGAAAGTCGGGGCCGCCGAAGAGTCGTCGTGAACTACTGCCGCATTGCCGGAGGTGGCGGCAACCAGTGCGCGGATACCAGCGTTCAGTTGGTCCTGCACCTGAGCGATAGCCAACTGCTCACCGATCTTGATTGCGGCCAGTTCCGGGTTCTGGAGAATCCAGGTGTACTGCTGCTTCTCGAATTCAATCGGCGGGGTGCCGGCGGCAACCTTCACCGAAACGTTGAGCAGGTGTTCCAGGCGCTTGGCTGCGACGGTACCGGTGCCATAGGCGTTGCGGCGACGCACCAGGCCGGCGATCTGCTTGAACGACGCCTCCATGGAGAAGTCGCCCTGGTTCTGGCCGGCGGTCAGCACCAGAGTGCCACCGGATGCCTCGTTGAAGGCGTTGACCTGCTGATCCACGACCTCGGTCATGGCGGCATAGGTCTGTTTGTTGAATACCTGAAGATCGAATGGCATATAGGCCTCTCAGTGATCGATTAAGCCTGCGACTGAGCCCACGCCACACGTTCGGCGTCGGTCTTGCAGTCGGAGAGCTTCTTGTGGGTCTGGGTGTTGCCACCACCGCCGTGCGGAGCCCCGCCGCCATTGGCGCCGGAACTCTTCAGGATGTGGTCGCGATGGGGGTATTGAGTAACGAGGGTTTCCAGCGCTTCGTTGAAGTCGGCCAGCTCACCTGGGCGGGAACGGCTGAAGATTTTCTGACCCTGGGCGTCATAGGCGACGACCTTGCCTTCCTCGATCTTGAAGCTGTTGCCGAAGGTGGCCTGAACCATGTCGGCCGGAACCGCCAGCTTCTCGGCGATGAACTGGGAGCGGGCGAAGCTGCCGCCGATCTTCTCGGCATACAGCTGCTGCTCGAAGGTCTGCGCCTTACCGTTGGCTTCGTCCAGCTGCGTTTGGTAGGCCTTGCTGATTTCGGTCTTCACCTTCTCGATTTCACCGGCATCCACCAGTGTTTTTGCATCGAGATTTGCGACGATACCGAGAGCTTTCTTGGCCGCTTCCGGGTCGTCGATGCCTTCGAAGGCCCTTACGGTCTTCTCGGCAGTCTCGGCGCGCAGGCGGTTGTCTTTGGCTTCGGAGTTCAGTCGGGTGATGGTGGCGCGGGTTCCAGGTGCATCGAAGGCGACCTCCTTACCGTCGTCTTCGACATATACGGGCTTGCCATCCTGGATCTCGGCGTACTGCTTGCCATCCACTTCAACAGTCTTGAGTCTCATCTCGTCTCTCTGGGCCATCCGGCCAGTTGGTGAGCCATCCGGCCCCTGTTGCGCCCCGTCCATCCGAACCGCAGGCAGAAAAAAGCCCCGCACTTGGCGAGGCCTGGGTTACGACACAAAATCGAATGTCGGCATTTCGTGTCGCAGGTTATTGCAGGCGCTCCCTCAGCTCGTCGAGCGTCAGGAACTTGCCTTTGTCGTTGTAGAAGTCATCCAGCTTCAGCTTGTCCTGGCGCAACAGCTTGCCGCGTTCAGGCCCAAGGATTTCGTCCTGGCGCACTGCCGACTGCCGGCCAAGCCATTCGGCGTAGGTTGTCGACTGCGGCACCTGGCCGTCCATCGAGGCCCGCGTGGCGCTATCGCTGAAGCCAAGCTTCGAGGCACTCTTGAGGATCGGCAGCTTGGTCGAGCGGCAGCAGAAGTGAATGCGGCCAGGTCCAGCCAGCCATGGGATCTTGTGACCGATGGGCTTGTAGGTGCCCAGCGTGTAGGGCTTTCGATCACGGATCCGGCAGTCTGTCGAGGTGCGGTTATCCAAGGTGCTCAGCCACTCAACGTGACTGATGATGTCGCTGTTCGCCTCATAAACCGCATCACTGGCCGCCTCAGCAGTGTGCGATACAGCAGACCTGACGACCGCCTCAACCTCGCGCCTGGACTTCTGCAGGATGCCGTCGGCGTAGTTCTGCGCCCGGGTGCCCATGACCGTGCGGACGATATCCGCCGTCGTGCGACCCTCCACCACGCCAGCACGGACGGCATCACGCACCGCAGCGGCGCGGTTCGACTCAATGCCGGCCATCCACTCTCTGAGCAGCCGCCCCTGGAATGGCCTGGCCTGGGCAATCGCCTTGACCTGGCTGAACACTGGAGCCGCGACCGGAAAGGCCTCCGGCACCACTACCGGCAACACAGCCCGCAGCGCGCCATGCTGGAAGGCGATCTCGTAGCTGATCAGTCCGTCAGCTGTCTGATCCAGCGCCTGGCGGATCTCGATGAAGATGGCCTGATTCAGGCGCAGCACGGCGGACAGTGCCAGATCAACCGCTGCCGCCGAGAGGTCGGTGCCCAGGTTGTCGAGCGCCTCGATCAGCGCGGCACGCAGCTCAGCATCGCGACTGTTCAGGATCTTGATGATCGCTATCACCTGGGCATTGCTCAGGCGGGACAGGTCGACCTCATGCCCGATCAACTCGTCCAGCAGCTTCTCGTTGGCGGTCTTCATCAGATCGCTCCGAGGGCTGGGCCTTGCGAATCAATCCTGGCCAGCTCTTCTGCCCAGTCGTATTCATCACTGATCACGCCGCGGCGCTGCATCTCGGTGAAGAGGGTTTCTTTCGAGAGCATGCCAGCGTTAGCCATGGATACTAGGGTCGGCAGCGACACCTCTGGCATGTAGTCCACGTCGAAGTTGCCGCGCATCTCAACGGTGCCGCCTTCGCCCAGGCTGCGGTAGTCGGCCATGTACTGGATCAGCTGCGCCAGGCAGTCGCCGAACTGGTGCGCCATGCGCTCCAATGGCGAAAGCTCCTGCGCCGCGTCCTCCTCCGCTTGCGTGGCGGTCTTGGTCGCCCCTTTCTCAGGCATAAGCAGCTTGGCCCCGGCCATCCGCATCTCGTCGATGAGATCCTTCAGCGCGGTGCGGCCCGCCTCGACAGCCTTGCCGGTGTGCTCGACGTACTTCATGTCGCCATCTTTCGGAAGGTCAGTCAGCGCGCCGACACCAACCTTGAATTCGCTCGGCAGCGGCTTGCCCTGGTTGTCGTACTGCTGCTGTACGCCGATTCGGGCCAGGATAGGCACACGGATAACGTGCAGAATGTTGTCCTGGTCGCTCTGGCTCTGCCAGTGCTTGACGTTCAGGTGGGCCAACTCCATCAACGGTGGTTTGGCCGTCATGAAGCCGGTACGCCCGGTGTAGAAGGTGACCCAAGGGATTTCCTTGAGACTAGTCACGCCTTCGTCGTACACGACCCAGTCGCCGGCCTTCTCGCCCTTGCGGAATATCCGCCAGGAACCAGGCTCGAGGACGCGAATCTGCTCGACACACTTGGCACCAAAATCGCCTTCCTCCTCTTCAACCACTTCCCGGTACCGGATCATGGTCAGAACGCCACCCTTGGAGCGCCAACCCAGCACCTGCTCTGGCTTCACCAGCACGGCGTAGGGGCGAACCCCTGCGGCCTGTTCGTCGGCCTGGGTGCGCAAGCCTTCAACACGGGCGTGGTCTACAAAGGCATGACACAGGCCATGGCTCAGCCCCTCACCGAAGAAGGCGACCGACCACGAGTTGAGGTCGTTGCCAGCGTTGTCGATGCTCCTGGCCATCTCGGCGATTTGCGCTGGAACGTCGTCGCCCAGCTGCAGCGGCTCGGCAAAGACTCGAGAAGTCATGTTTACGACCGTTTCCGAGTATGCCGGCAGTAGCGTCGAGAGGCGCAGGCGCTCCTTGTAGGATTCGCCATCCTCGGCCGGGTACTGCGGCAGCAGCGTCTTGCCCGCCGCGCGCATGGCCAGCGTTCCAAGCATTAGAGGGGTAATCCGCTCCCAGTACACGCGCATGGCGTTGACCGCTGGCAGCGTGGCATCGGGGCTGTTGGACATGGTCACATTCTCAAAGGTTGGGTTGCAGTCATATCGACGTTGATCGGGTAGCGCTTGCAAATGAAGTAGCCGGCGGCATCGTTCATGTGGTCGTGCCCTTTCTTCGGATCCTTGTCGGGATCGCCATGCTTGTCATAGGTCTGCCGCTCAAGGCACAAGGTCAGTTGCGGGCACTGGTCGATATTGACCTTCAGCCGGCGCTCGCCGTAGGCGTTCATGAGTATGGCGTTGAGCGAGTTCACCCGGTCTTTGACGCTGGGGTTCTGGCTGTCCACGATCACCGTGAAGCCAGCCTTGCGCAGCAGGGACAGGTCGGATTCGCTGGCGTTCTTGCTGCTGGTGTTCTGGCCGCTGGCATCGGGATAGACCGCGATGCCGTGCCCTGGGAATCGTGCCTGGATCTTCTCGATCATCTCGGGCGTGTCGCGCACCGAGTGGAACTCATCCAGGGCCAAGGGCAGGCCTTCCCGCACCACGTAGACCACTGCGGCCATCTTCATGACGTTGAAGTCCATGCCGATGTGCAAGGCCTCGCCGGGCTTGATGCGCTCGCTGGTGCGACTCTCGCTACGGCTGAACGTGTAGTAGACGACCCCGGCGTAGTTCTCGAAGCTGGCTTCGTACTCCTGCCGGAACGTGCGCGGGTCCATCTTCCGGCGCGCCGCATCCAGCTCCTCCGCCGGGACGTTGCCGCCCTGCAGCGAGGTGTAGAGCCAGCTCTTATGGTCAGGCTCGCCGTCTGGCTGCCCGTCGCGGTATGTATCGAAGCAGTGGTTGAAGCCCTTCGGGGTGCCGATGCGCAGCGCGTGGCCACCCTTGCACTTGCCGACAATTGGAACGACGTACTCACACGTCGAAAGCATGGGACGCAGGACTTCTTCCCAGGCCGCCCACTTGCAGTCCGCCCATTCGTCCACCAGGACGAAGAACAGGCCAGATCCCCGCAGGTCGTCGTAGTTCTCCAAACCCACGCAGCGGATCAAGTGACCGCTCTTCAGCGTAATCAGCATGTCCGACTCGTTCGGCTTGCACTCACGCCATTCGCGGGGGATAGCCTGTTTCAGTCGGCGCCAGAAGACCCGGCGGGCCTGCTTCTGCGTCGGGGCTGCATACCAAATCTCATCCTCGACGCTCACACCCCATTCAGCAGCCAGGCGTGCAGCTCGGCGCATCTCCGCCTTGCCGAGGAAGGTCTTGCCGAACCGGCGACCACACACCGCATCGCGGAAGCGCGCCTCAGGCTGGAATCCCCACACATAAATGTTCGCCTGCTTCGGCGTCAGCTTTACCGGCGGGTCATAGGTGCGGGGTAGTCGGGACACGTTCGTCTGGCTCCAGGGTGTACTCAGCAACTGCGTGCTGCTGGTCCGCCTGGGAGCCCAGGGGCTTATCGGGTTCGATCTTTCGGTTCACGTAGACGTCGCCGACTTCCTTCGCGGCCTGCTCCAGGATCTGCATAGCCAAGCCGATGTTCTTCATCGTCTCAGCCTTCTCCACGAAGCGATTCATGGCGCGAAGCCGGAACGCACGGTTGGCGATCGGGATCTCGGCCGTCTCTTCGCGGAAGCGCTTGCGGGTGTCATGGAAAAGGGTTTGCCACTTGGCTGCCAGGCCTTTGCCTGACGTCTTGGTTGGGTCGTGCGTCTCCACCTGCTGGCGAGTAACCGTCAACCCATATTCTTTCTGGACTGCTTCAACCACCTGTGATGGCGTGTCAAAGCACGCCAGGGCCTGAACAATAAAGGCCTTCACGTCGTTTTGAAGGGCTGCCATAGATTTTCATCCGTCCAGAGCCTGTCCAGAATCAGGCCGACTTGAGCAGACAGGTTCCGCAGGCCCTCGATATGTTCAATTTCCCCACCTCGGCAGGATTGTTTGCAGCATCCACCAGGGCCTGCACTTCTCGGCTCGCGCCGTAGCGCCGGACCACACCGACGAACTCCTCGACGTCGTGGCCGCGCAGCTTCAGCTTGGGAGCGCCTTCTTCAGTGAAGGCCGGCTGACCGTACTTATCGGTCGCTTGGGCGATGTGATAAAGCTCGTGCTCAACCAGTGCGCAGAACTCAGCGTCGGAGCACTGGGCACAGTAGTCGGCAGCCAAGGTGATGATGAAAGCCGGCACCTCGCCGAACCAGTCACGCATCTGCTGTTCCATCCGGGCTTTCTGCCAGCCACCGGCACGGAACGCGACCTGTTCGGCCTGGCCGAGTACTGTCCTGCTCTGCTTCTCGAAGCCCGACGATGCCCACATGACCTGAATGTCCGCATCCAGTAGGTGGGAGTGGTCTTCGTTATGGATGCTGCCGGTTTCGGCAAGGATCTCCGCCTGTAGCCATTCCCATACCTTGGGTGCAGGGATGAGGCGGATACCAAAGTCGGATAGATCGGACAGCTCAAGCAGTGACGATGGAGGGTATGGCCTATCCATGGATCACCTTGAGCTTGAAATAGTGGCGGCTTGCCGGTATTGGTATGGATCCAATCACCCAGAGGCAACTGAGATGTCTGAGTTTTTTAAGAACCTACGCGCCCGCGACGGGTACAACAGCGAGACCCCGGCAGATGCTCGAGAAGCAGCAGTGGCAGCCGCCCTGGTACTTATCCAGGCAAAAGTTGGCAACTCGCCGGAGCGCTCTACAATCCTTGATGAGGAATTGAAGCGTCTTTCTTCGTACGCTGATCTCATTCAGCAAGCGCTTGAAGTTCGGTAACACAAAGTGCCGCACCCACCTGCGGCACACCTACTGCGCCGTCACCTTTTCGAACCACTCTTCAATGATCCGGCGCAGAACCTGCTCAGTCAGGCTGACTGATGGTTTGTCGCCGGCGATCACCGAGCGCACCAGGTCGCAGGGCAGCACATGGACACCGTCATCAGCCGCAACCGTCAGGTGCGGGCGCTGGTCAGCGATGTCATGGATGTCTGCGGTCATCGAATTACCATGCTGTGGGTCTGTGCGTGGGCATGCCCATGCAGCTCTGCGACGATCAGGCCCTGGGGCAGACCAGCAGCCTTGGCAGCATCGATGGCCTTGGCGATCGCGCCATCCAGATCAGTCAGAGCCTTGCTGACGTCTGTGCTTATCGGCAAGACATGGTGTAAGCGCGTGACGCTGGCTGTACCAGGACGACCCGCTACACAGCGCTCGCACCGACCGCACGCAGAGCCCAGCGCCCAATCGCCTTTGCAAACCGGGTTCGAGTAACCACTGCTCATGCCTTTCTCCTTTGCCGCATGACGCGACACAATTTGATGATTCGCGAAACGTGTCGCGACCTACGCTGCTAGCTGCAGCTGCTTGTTGAAGAGCTCGCGGATCTCGCCAAGCCTGGTCATCACCAGCGGCTCGCCCTTCAAATGAATCAGGTGGGCCAGTTGGTGAACGATCCCTTCATCCGACAGGACAACGCTCGACGGCAGCTCTTTTAACCAACACACGAACACCGCGAAGTGCAATGCCGCGGGCAGCTCCTTCAAGAAGCGCTTGTCGGTCATCCCGACGAATCGAGCGTGCTCCTCGCGAAGCTCTCGGTAGCTGGCCGAGTACTCGCGGCCGCCGATGACGTAGTCCACTACCCCACCTCATCCACTTTCCGTTCAGCCCAGCGCTTGCCGAGCTGGCGAGCCTGCTCGACGCCCAGGACACCGATAAAGCCGGCAGTGGCAAATGACCAGGCGATGCTGAAGCCGAGCTCCTTCACAACCAGCCCCACCACCATCACAATCAGTGCACCCAGCGCCGCCTCGATGAATTGGCGCCAGGGGCTGGTCTCCTTGGCGTCATACTGGATGCGAAGCCAGGTCAGTGCGAAGGTCAGCCCCATAGCGAGGCCGTTGTCCCTCAGGGCGGTTAGGACCAACACCCAGAACGAAGGGTCTTTTTCTGGCATGTTCGGCATCTCTGTTCCTCCCCGTCAGGGAGTGATGGTCAATTGGCAGACAACCACCTGCGGATTTGAATCGGCCCCATCAGCACTCCCAGCTCGGAGCAATGGGTGTGGGGAGCCGAAAACGAAAAAGCCCCGGCGGATGCCGAGGCTCTTCGATTAAGCGCAGCCTGTAACTAGCTCATTTGGTTCCGAGCACAAATGGCTGCTTAGGGCTGCATATCGTAGGTCATCATAAACCACGCCCTGTCGTTTTCTGGCGCCCAGTACACACCTTGGCCAGCCGGCACGAACACCTCATACGGAATAGTTGACCACGCTTCGAGCTTACCCACATAGAATGCGTGATACTGAAGGTATCCACTGGGCTTGGTGGGCTTTACCGTACCTGTGAAGAGGGTTCCGCCATTCACTGAGCAGGTTCGAATAGTTGCCCCTGCGGTGTTTTGTGAGGCATCAATCACAGTGACATAGGCTTCTGTATAGCCTTTCGATTGATAGAATTTTTCACCGATCTTAACTGGTTGCATGATTGGATCTCCCTGAGCTTTTTAATGATCACGGCCGATGCCGCATATAGCCGCTCTTGGCGATTACTCGAAGCTCAAGGCCTTCACGCGAGTCGGAGAAGGTAAACACCGGAGACACGCTGTGTTTTCACTTCTGATCCACCCGAGGAGTGGAATGACTATCTCAACAAAACACTGTATGCACAACCAGTATTTTGTAATTCATTCTCTACCTCTCCAGACTCAGTCCAGAAGGATGGTTTTGCTTGGACCAAGCCCAGCAGGATCTATCGTCGCGCCATGAAAAATAGCTCGCGCCACCCCGAGAGCATGTGAGGTAAGGGTGCGCGGGCTGCCGGTGTTGATTCAGTTCGTCGCACTTTCCGGCTATCGACGTCCAGGTCTTCCCGAGGGGCTGTCCTGGCAACAGGTAAAATCGATGCGTAAAAAAGCCCTGGCTAGCAGGGCTCTATCGAACGAGCAGATCAGTAAATTTTCACATCGCTCAGCGTAACTTTTTCGAACCTCTGGGTCGCTGGGGCAGAGAATTTCCAACTCTCACCCGGGCCAATGTCTTGGCCATGAGCAACAGTGTTACCAACCACATTTCCGGCCGAATCATAAAGCTTGAACTTAACGAACACGTTTTCCAGTGTTGCATTCGTGTTGTTGTGCGCGATACCCAAAACAGCCGGATATCCCGCATCAGCTTTACCTACCTGAAGACCTGACACGGTGACCCGATCATCAGCGATCACAGCAGTCGAAAGAAAAAGTACGGCCAAGGCAATAATTTTACGCATCAGTAAAACTCTATTGTGGATTGGATCCCAATTTCGCCTAGCCCCTTCAGTGATGTCAAGATAATGGCGACAACATTTAGACACTTGATTCTATCACCCACAAAAAACCCGGCTCATTGGCCGGGTTTTCTCTGTGGTGTGCGCTGAAACAGCTGAACACCGTGCCATCAAAACAGGTGTTTATCTGTACGGAAAGCTTTTTTTCATGCCGCGTCCAATTCTCCATCCAAGGCGCCGTCGATCCATGCAACTCCGGCCTTGATCAACTCCCAAGCCTTGCGCTCCGACATATCGTTTTCCCGCCCGATCCGGTTCGCGGGCCACTTGGCGCCGAAGTAAAACCAAACGAAATCCCCCATCTGCTGGTTCCGTTTGATCAACCTGGCCAGCACGCCGTCGACCAGAGTGGCAACGTCATCGGTGATCACGTAGGACTTGGTACTGGGGACCGGGTTGTTCTGGCTCATGATCACAGCAAGCTGCGAGACATACCTGGGTACCCCCATTCCATCCATACGCCACCACCCCCACTGTTCAAGCAAGTACTCAGTGTCACCCAGCGGCTTGTCAGCATACGTTCGTTTCTTCATGCCGCTTTCCTCGGGGCAGGATCGCTCAAGCCAAATAGATCACGAAGAAGTCGATCTGCAGGCTTGTTCTTCGCATTCCCCTCAATCAGCCAACGCTGACCAAAATCGTGGAAACCGATCTCAGCTCGGAGGCCATGCCAGGTCGCGACCATGTCCAGCAGGTACGCCAAAGCTGTAGGTCCTCCGACCTTAACCTTCGCCAGTTCCTCACCAGCAATCCTCAAGAACTGACGCTCCAGTTCGCTCATGCTTTTGCGCGGAAGCATTGCCGCTACTCGGCTACTCATACGGTCCCCTTGTATTTGCTGGCGAAAGGACGGCGATTCATCTCGACCTCCTCGTCGGATGGAAATGAGTTACGCGCGAAGTCGACAAAGCGCCCGTACTCGCCCTGCTGCTGGACAATGCAACTGCCGACCTTGGCGTGACGACACTTAGGCATGAGCAGTTCTGTGACGCCGTTCTGGCCCGCCTCGCTGTCCATGTCGCGGTGAACCAAGATGATGCAGCTGGCATCTGCCTCAATCTCGCCGGAGTCGCGCAGGTCGCTGGCCTGGGGTTTCTTCCCGGGGCGCTTGGTTGAATCGCGGTTGAGCTGGGCCAATTCGATCACCGGCACATCGAGCTCCTTGGCCAGCCGCAGAAGTGCCTTGCTGATCGCGCCGACCTCCTCGGTACGGCTGCGGCCCTTCCTCTCCAGCTGGATCAGGCCCAGGTAATCAACAACGATGCCCGCCAAGCCATGCTCTCGCTGGCATTGGCGCGCGGTGGTGCGGATACTCGCCGGCGTCTGCACTGGGTCATCGCAGATGAACAGCGGCGCACTCGCAGCCTGGGCCACGGCACCAACCATTTTCGACCAGTCGTCATCCTGCATCTTCGTCGGGTTATCGAGCCGGCGCAGGTCGACCCCACCCAGCGAGGCAATGGCCCGTACGCCCAGCTCCTCGCCGGGCATTTCGATGGAGAACACTAGCCAAGGCTTACGCTTGGCAATCGCGTTGTGCTGGGCGATCTGCAGGGCCAAGGTGGTCTTGCCGCTACCCGGCAACCCCGCGATGACCGTGACCTTCTTTGGCCGAACGCCCTGCACCAGTTCATCCAGATCCTTCAGCCCGGTCGAGGGCCACGACGGCATGCGGCCATTGAACTTGTCGTCGATGATGTCAGCCGCGCGGCCCATCATCTGGTCCAGGCGCTGATACTTCGGCGCGCCATCGTCCAGGTCGCGCAGGTCGGCCGTGGCCTGCTGGGCCATGGCCACGATCTCAGCGACCGGACGATCAGCGCTGGCTTCCTCACGGATCACGTCAGCGGCCTGGATGACCTGCCGCAGCACCGCTCGCTCGCGCATGATGCGGGCATAGGCCGACCAGTTCGCCGCACTGGGCACGTTCCGGGCAATTTCACCGGCATAGGCCAGGGTCGTCTCGCCGCTGGGCAAAACCCGGCACTGGTCGGAAATTGTGACCACGTCAATCGGTTGGCCGGCGGCGTTGCAATCGACCATTGCCTGGAACAACGCGGCATTCTCCAGATCGTGGAAGTCGGAAACCTTTACTTTGTCGGTGATGAGATCGAACAGACCGCCCTCGAGCAGAAGCGCGCCAAGCACCCCGTGCTCGGCCTCAGTGCTGAACAGTTCGCGACTCATACAGCACCTCGTGCCGAGGCCCAGGTGAAACCGATAGCTTGCCCACCACCCTGGCGCAAACGGTCCACCGCTCGATCACCGATATAACGGCTCAAATCTGCAGTGACCAAATTTGAAACCACAACCGTCGGCAGAACGAGCTGGTAGCGTCGATCAATCACTTCATGAAGAACCCCTAGCTCGTATGCGCTACCACTCTGGGCACCGACTTCATCGATCACTAGCAGATCAAAGCTTGAGAGCTCGCTCAGAACATCTCTGTCCGAATACTCAGCATCTCGGTCCATAGCTCCCTTGAAGACACGAATGATCTCGGCTGCTGTAGTAATAACTGCTTGAGCGCCATGCTCACGGATCACTGCCTGAACCAACGCGCATGCCAGATGAGTCTTCCCATTACCGACGTTGCCCGAAAGAATGAGTGAACGACCGGCAGCGTAGTTATCGGAAAACTGAGCAACGTAGTCCTTGCAGGCGCTGAGGGCCTTGGCCATGCCAACGTCCCCCGCAGTAGTCCTGTAACTGTCGAATGTGCACCCTTGGAACCGTGGTGCAATACCGGCGCCTACGAGCAGCCTGTTGAGGTCCTCAGCCTTCTTCCTACCACTCGCCTGGGTATATGCCTCACTCGGCCTTGGTGCTGTATGCAGGGCCTCCCAGTGGCAGTGCTTACACCCCCGAGCAAGCACAGAACCATCGAACTGCTCTATCTCTGAACTGTTCACCGAGCTATGGATCGGGCATTCGATATCAAAGAAACGAACACGAGGCTGCCGACAAAAATTAGAAGTTAGCTTGGCCATTCGGCACCTCCGGATACATCTCCTGGGTATGGTTCGGCAGGCCGTGATAGGCCGAACTTTTGGAAGCAACTGAACCTACACTTGGAAGGAGCTCATCCTCCCAACGGCGAGCATTCAGCCAGGAGGCGGGCAACGGTATGTACTGGCCACCGTCCTTCTGCCATTCAGGTTGCTTACAGTGTTCAGCTAGAGCCTTGAGTATCACGACCTGTTGCTCACTCGATGGCGCAAGCTTCTTCCAAGCCTGTTCAGCAGCCGGTCGTTTCTGTCGACGAGGGTAGAGTTTGTAAAATTGGTCAAAACCTTCCGCCAGGTCAGTTTTGGACAAAGGTTCTTCAGTCCTTACTGGTTTTTTCAGTCCTTGCTTAATATCAATACTTACTAGTGTCGGATTTGCCGTATACGGCTGAGCCGTTTCCGGTAAAGCCGGAAGCGGTGTTTCAGAGACCAAATAGTTGATTTCGCCAAGCACTCCAGTGTCAGAGCGATTCTGCTCACGACGCACATAGCCAGCGCTGATCAACTCCTGCAGCAGGGAATACACACCGTCCCGTCCAGTTGGTTTTGTTGACCGCACAGTCTCCCCACGAAGATGCGCGACCGAAATTTCCCAGTGATCAGGCTTACCCAGAAGGAATACCAGCAACCCGCGGGCCGCCCAGCTAAGCCGGGCGTCCTCGCTGATCCCTTTGTCGAGTAGGTAGAAGTTCACCTCAGGACGAGGCGCCCGAATGATCCCCATAGTTCAGAGCTCCATCTCGTCAGTGACTCGTTTGATGAACGCGTCATACGACTCAGCCATGACGAAGCCCTGATCTTCCAGAGCCTGTCTGTATGCCTTTGCACTCCCGTAAAGCACCCAGCGATCGCGCTCAGGCAGACTTCGGAAGCTGGCATAGTTGGGCCAAGGGCCGGCGATCTTGCAGGCTGTAGAGGGCTCGACATGAGGTTGCCGTAAAATGCTCATAGAGCACCCTCCTCGCTCGTCTGCTTTCCCAGTAGGTCCTGCAGCTTTTCTGCTCGAACCATCAGTTGGGTACCAACGACCTGCAGCCCAGCAGCCATTCCTCCTAGGGTGTAGCCATTGAGAATCCTTTCGACAGAGCAAGGTGCTTCAGTAGCCAAGTCGTTGAAGAGACGACCAAGGGCATCGACGAAGTAGCCTGCGTAGTGCATCGACTCGGCTTCATTAGCGATGCGTTTCAAAGAGAGGTTTTGCTGGCTCATTGAGCAATCTCCCCATTGATAGATACAGCCAATCCAGCATTTGCTTTGAGCAAGACTTCTTTCTGATTAACACGATCAAGGTTCCTACCCGCCTCTCTAGCAGCCAACATCAACCAAGGAGATAGACGCGTCATGAATCCAATCGCCTGGCCTTGCAGAGCATCAAACTCTTCGTCGGATGCTGTTCGAGCAGCTTCTAGCCAACTACTTGCTACCTGCCCAAGGAGGGGAATCGCCATATCGCTCTGCGACTGTTCGCGTAAATGAATCAACATGAACATGGCAAGCCACCCTCCTGCGTCACATCCTCCGCCGTAGCCTCCGGTCATAGGAACATTCCAAAAACTGAACTCACCTTTAGGAGTACTTCTGCCAACAAACGGAAGGCGATGGCAGGGAATTTTGGCGCGCGGATTTAGCTTGAGTTCAGCAACGAGCTTCGTGGCCTTCCCCCCTTTAACAACGGTAAGTTTCCGAGTCGCAAGCGCCCGCACATTCGATTGATCTTGTTCACTACGGATTGCGTGTGCCATGATTAGGTACCTCTTCGAGATGTGTTGTCCTGGTTGCACAGGACGATTAATGAGCCCGGTTCCCGCCGGGTTTGTTGCTTTCTGGGCCGGGCGAATCTCATCATCCACCCTTTTGAAATAATGCAAGTCCTGCTCTGCTGAGCTGTTTCAGGTGAGCAATCTCATGGTCACTGATGCGATGGATCAGTTGAGTATCAGCACCGTTTAAGACTGTCCTCGGCCTGCTCAAGCCGCCTTCACCGACTCCTCCAGTACCAGCAAGCTCTGCCGCACGTGGCCGATTTCTTTCTGGATGCCTGCCTTCTCGATTTGCGTTACACGACCATCCGCCAGGGCGTCGTGAACAGCGCGAGAGACGTCACCTGACTCTGCAGCCAAGTGCACCAATGCCTGAACCAGGCTGACCCCTTCAGGTCTCACTTGAGGTACCAGCGCATAGCCCAAGGCACTTGCCAGAAGCTGAAGCGGCTCAGGGTTCTTGCTGTGCACCAAGATCTGTAGGAACTGCTCCAGGTTCAGCCGGTGCGAGTCGTCGTTCGGGTTACTGCGGTTGAGCAGCGCGGTGTGGCTCATACCCATCAGGTGGGCCAATTGCTTCGGCCCCGCCTCCAGCACTGCCTCATGAATTGCGCGATGTACCTGTTCCATTCGGGAAACCTCTTTGGAGTTGTCGTGGCAGTGTTTTCGCCTGATGAGCACAATGAGCTCACCGCCGCAGGAAGGCTTTTAATCAAGTTTAAAGACTGAGTTTCTGGGCTAGCCGAGGCCGAAATCAGGCGGCGGATTGCTTCGTTTCGGTCGCGGTATTTCGCAAATACGCCCAATCGACATCAGGCCTGAGCTCCTCACAGGTCACCTCCCTCCCCGACTCGCGTTCGAGCTTGATAGCGAGAGCTGGATTAGCCCGGCGTACGTTGTAAGCAACTTGCTTGAGCTGGCCCACACTGGTATCGCAACGCTTAGCCAGGGCTTCCAGCGAAACGGCGTCCAGGGAGCGCATGAATTCGATTAGCGTCATGGTCATCCTCCTAAGGACTTCAGATTACACATTGCTAATTCGTCGCGCAATAGCTATTTGTCATTTACCATTTGCTAATTCAGGGACACTATTCGCCTATGGATATGAAAACTCTTCGGGCCGAAGCGCTGCGGCGTGTCATCGGCCCACTCAGTCAGAAAGACTTCGCCGACCAGCACGATCTGGACGCTTCCTATTTGTCCCAGATCCTCAACGGGCATCGAGGCCTGGGCGAAAAGGCAGCCCTCAATCTCGAGCAGAAGATCGGCCTGGCACCAGGCGTCCTGGTCAACCCGAACGGCTACGGCTCAAACCTCATCGAGGGTGAGTTCACCCGCCACGAAGTTCGAGATCAGCCATCCCCTGCCTACAAAGCCCTGCAGCAAACCGCCTCGCCCAGGGCGATCGCCGTGATCGAAAAACTGGCCAGAGCCGCGGCAAAGGGCAAGCTCAAAGAGTCTGATCTGGTGCTGCTGGAAGGCATCGCCGGCCTGCTCGAGAAGGCAAACGCCGAAAAGCCTTAAGCCAGATGCAAAAAGCCCGGCACTTAGGCCGGGCTTATGGGGTAGTCAACGCTTCAAACAGTGTTAAGGCGCTCGACCATATCAGGGAAACGCTGGACCAGCTTAATCAGCAATGCTGCCTGGGCATTCGGCTTTGACTTCGACTGCTCCCAATTCTTCAGAGTATCCGGACTGGTCCTGATCTGCCTGGCGAATACTGGCTGCGACATATGAAGCTTTTCACGGATAGAAATGATCTCAGCGGCAGTCACCTCTGGTGCAGGGAGAGGTTCCATCTCGTACTGACGAAGAGTGATCTTCCCCTTCCGGTGCTCGCCCATCTCTTCCACACCCTGCATCAACTCAGCAAATAGATCGCGCTTTTTCATTTCCCACCTCGCTTTTTCAGCTCTGCATCTATCGCAGCTTTCAGTGCCTTCTCCTGGTCGGAAGTCAGCTTTGTAACCTCGTCCTTGTCGTAGATCGAAAACATCCAAAACTGATCGTTATCAAGCAGCCAGTAGTAGATGACACGAAGCCCACCACGCTTCCCCTTTCCTCTACGGGAGTCATGCCAACGAAGCTTTCTGAATCCCCCCGTACGCGGCATCACGTCGCCAGCCGTAGGGTTCGCCTGCATCTCCGCCTGAAGCTGCCGATATTCATCGTCAGTCAGATAGTCACCTACCGTGGCGGTAAAGCTTGTAGTTTCAAAGAAGACTGTTTTCATTGGGGGTAAGTATACGCAAATTGCCTACATTTAAACAGCGCAGCCGCACACCCCTTTTCCTGGCCCGCTGATGCGCCATCGAGATTAATCAACACTCCAAACAAAAGCCCGGCGCTGGGCCGGGCTCTGTCTCCTACTCCAACAAGTCCGCCTCCCTGCTCTGCCACATGGCCTGCAGCTTAGTCAGCCCCTTGCCGGTGATCAGCGTCGAGCACGTTGGGATCGTGCCCTGGGTCGGATGATCAAAGGTACCCAGCTTCACATCGAGCAACCCGGCCTCAATCTTCGCTTGGTACGGCTCATTGGTCCTGGTCACCCAGCCCTTCTGCCGCATGAACTGCAGCAATCGAGTGCGGCCAGTGCCAATGATCTTTGCAGCCCGGGCAGCGTTGTACGTCTTGTGTGACACCACAACCATGTCGTGGAAAGCCACCTTCGGCGCGTCCTGCTCCACCTTCACTTCCAGCAGATGGTTCTCTTTGGTCAGCTCGGTGTTGTCAGCCTCCAACGCGACAACCTTTGTCACGTTTTCATTAAGCAACGCCAATAGGGTTCGAGGATCGCGTAGAGCCGCCATGTAGTCGAAGGCTGGCTTGGCGACCTGCTCCTCCAACTCTTGCCAGCGGTCAACCAGGCGGGCCGTGAACTCAGGGCAGAGCTGAGCGACGATGATGTAGGTATCACGCTTGCAGATTTGGTACTCGGCAACGGTCTGCCCCTGATGATTTTTAACATCCCCCATTGGGGGAAGTTGAATCACGCCACGCTCCGCCAGCCTTTCGATGGATTGCTTGACCTTGTCATGGCGAGAGCCAACCAGATCTGCGATCTCGCGAGAGGACATGGCGGTAGGTGGTGCACTTTATTGAATCTGAAAATGTGTCGCGGCGCCCAACGGCTGCCCATGTTGACTGGAGGAGATATTCATCGAGCTTTCTCCAGACCTTCTTGGACAGAGTCGATTACTGCCTTCGCGGAATTCACGGCCCGAAACAAGGACCAAGCATTGCTTGAAGGGATGGCATCCCTCCCCATCGCCATGAATTCGAGTTGGCCTTTCAGCTCGCTGAGAATGCAAGAAGCCTCCACAAGCGCATCCACTGCGGGGATACCTGGCCGAACAGCAAACAGCTCTTGCTGCTCGACATTACAGATTGTGAAGGTGCTCTCAACGGTGACCGGCACCTTGCTAGTGCTAGCATTGAGTTTTCCGGTTACTTCGGTATGCTTATCCATGACGTTTTTCCTAGTAGATTGACGTTCTGCTTCATCGGCCTCAAGCGTTGGCGCGCTTGGGGCTTTTTCATGCCTGCCGTTTTTCATGCGCTAACTCCTGTTCCAGTGACTTTCGTAGCCGCGAAACAATCTCCTTGCTGAGACTCCGATCATTTTTCCGGGCCTTATCAGCCAAGAGAGAACGCATCGCATCTTCGATTCTTATCCCTATGACCTTCTTCTCTTGCATCTCATCTCTCCTTTGCTGGTTCCAACCTGTTGCCTAAAGCGACTTTATTGGCCTTTGTTGCCTTTGTAAATGCTTTTGTTGCTTTTTTTGCACTTTTAACGCTGTAGGTGTATTTTCAAAACCTTCTATAGCTTTGGGGTGCTTGATGGACAACGGTTTTGGAAAGCGTCTAGCCCACGCTCGCGCAGAAAAAAATCTGACTCAAAGAGAGCTCGCCGATGCCGTCGGGATTACTTGGTCCCAGATTTCTCGATATGAAGCTGGTAAAGCAAAGCCACGCCTTGCCGTTCTGCTCAAGTTAGCCGATGCGCTAGGGACAACGTCTGAGACACTATCTGGAGATGCCGAGGATGATAACGGTCGTGAGATTACTCTTATGCTTACTGACCAAGAAACCAAAGAAATTGAAAGGTTTGCTGAGTCAGAAAGCCTAAATTTCAATGATGCCGTTCAAAGGATAATGGCTATGGGACTCAAAATGAGGTACGACAAGAACCCTGATATGCGTGCACAGTTGGAGGCAGACATGCCAGGTGCATACGAAAAGCTTCTGAAACTACTAGCCAAGGACCTGAACGAATAGTCCCGCATCTCCATCAGCACAGACTAGATCAATATCCCAAAGCGAAATAGTCCTGCTTACACGCAGACTGTACGGTATGCGCGCAGACCGTAAGCCTACCGTTGTGATTGCTCGTACTGACCAATCCATTCGTATAACGTTCTTTCTTTTACGCCGTTAACCCGAGCAACAATCCGTACAAAATCAGCACGGCTTTTGTATTCGTGCTTTGATTCAGCCCACTCGTTGACGAGCTTGCTTTTGAGTAGATTTGTAGGAGCATGCCTACTCTTACTTGCTTTTTTGGCTCTAGATCCCAAAGCAAGGCTAACCGAATCTATGCACTCCCTATATAGTTTCGCAGACGATAAATTCGTTTGGACGATATCAATTGCTTCATCCAGCCCCCGCCCATCTATATGACTTGCAATGACACAACTATCCACGTGCATAACCGCTATCGCAGCAAGCAATTTCTCAAAATCAGGAAATTTATCCGCAGATATTTCACCACTAATTATTGAGTCTTTTGACACCCTCATGAAAACATCTAAAAGCCAACCAAATGGGGCATCTGTAATTTCTGAGACTAAATTTTTTACAGGCGCCTCATCCGCATTTGAGTATAAAACTAATACATCTGCATCAATCCAACTTTGCACGACTGGTGCAAATTCCTCTTCAATGTCAGAAATTTCCCCATAAATCTCTTTAAAGTCCTGAATCGTTGGATTTCGTCCTAGGGTCTGTACGAAAAGTAATGTCGTAAACACCGCATGGCGCAGGCCAGCGAGACCATCGCTGCATAACTTTTCGCAAGCTTGTCGAACCGCGTAACGATGCGGCGATTCTCCTTCAGCCAGCCGAACATACGCTCGATGATATTGCGCTGCCGGTACTTGGGACGATCAAACAGTCTCGGCAACCCCGGTTTGGGTTTGCGCTTCATGCTGCGCAGAGGGATCACCGGCTGCATCCGATACCGGTCGCAGTAACGACGCAAAGCTTCAGCGTCATAACCTTTATCTGCAAGCAACCACCGACAGCGTTTGCGGGGACGACCGCGCAAACTTGGAATGTGTGCCTCATCCAGCAACGGCTGGGCATAAGCGATATCGCTGGCTTGCCCGCCCGACAACAGAAATTTCAGTGGCACACCATTCGCGTCGCACAGCATGTGGATCTTGGTCGTCAGGCCGCCCCGGCTGCGCCCGAGCGCGTGATCTTGCGGTTCTTCAGGCCCCCTTTTTTCCCAGCACCAGAAGAGGCCCGGGTTGCGCGTACTGCGGTGGAGTCAATCATCCAGGTCTCCAGATCAATCAACCCTTGCTCGTTGAGCTTGATATGAAGCCGCTTAAGCATCTGGTCAAACGCTCCACGATTGCGCCAATCACGAAAACGTTGATAGACCGTTGACCAGGGGCCGAAGCGCTCAGGCATGTCGCGCCAGGCAGCGCCGGAGCAGAGCACCCAAAGTATGCCGTTGAGCATCAGGCGATCATTTGTTCGCGGTCGCCCGCTACGGCGCGGTTCATTGAAGATGTCCGCAACCAAATCCCAGGCTGCGTCGGGGAGTTCGTACCGTTTGGCCATCGTGGGCTCCTGCCTTTGATGGACGCGGACTTTACTGAATCTCGACGCCGGTGGAATTCAAATTGGTTTCAGCGGATTTCGTACAGAGCCTAGTTTTTTTGCAACCACGACGTATGCCTCACGCCCAAGACGCCAAACAGACGGAAGCGAAGACAGCCCACTCCATTCCTTGCCATACCAAGACTTATCGCTTGGCACACCATCGAGTCCTATAAACAACTTCTCCTTAAACCCTGGCTTGCCTTCAGCGAAGGTTAAATAAGGATCCACAGCCAAAAATCCGCTGAAGCTCATGTCCTACTCCGCATGCAGCACCTTTTAGCTGTCTATCCAACCAGCAATAGCACTCAGTCTATCGCCAGTTAGCAAAAGGTAACAGCCAGCGCTGCACAACCCAGGAACACAACCGGGAATGCCGTCATGGCATAGGCCCATGAGGTGGGTTATCGTCAACCAACCCCGAGCACCGATCATCAGGGAAGGAAAAATGGGACTGTTCACAAAATGGAGGCTCGCTCGATACCTTCGCATTCAAGAACGCGAGTTATCAGCTTTTACTACACAGCTCAGCCAAATGGACTCCGATGAGATCGGCATGATCGTCGCCTTGGCCGCGGACACTCGAAACCGACTAGAGGAAACAGGTTTCCTTCTGAGTGATCCAATTGGAGCTTACACAGTTCAGCCGGAAACCCCTTCCGCCCTCAACGGGATGATCAGAACCCTCCAAACTGAAGGACGCCTTCAAGAGGCCGCTGCTGTGATGATTTGGCTCCACACTTCACGAGTCGGAGCACGACTAGAGCTAAGGCCCCTAGCAAGACAAATGTGGAGAGAGCTTGAGAGAGGTTTTCCTCATGCCAAGGAGGCATCAATGGCACTCATGAGGATGCTCTTCCGGCCGATTCGACTTGATGGTTACGACCAGTTTCCGAAAGGCCTTTCCCCAGATCCCCTATAGAGTTAGAACGCCTCCATAGGGATTCGGGGCAAAGCCAGTGTCATGGGTGATGACATAGCCATAGATTCGAGTCATGTGTAGTGCTCCCTGCTTGCCCTCCCTGAAAGAAGGAACCCGCTGTACCCGTTGCTAATGGTGTTACAAACACTCCGAATGATACGGTCGTTCTCCTCGCCCCGCCTGCAGAGATGAGAGCATGGCCGCACTCGAAAAGCGTCATCCCCGTGAGTCGTTCACCAAAAAGCTGATCCGGATCTGCCAGAGGCTTGATGAGCATTCCATCCGTAGCATCACCCACAAGCACATTTACCGTGAGTTCACTTGTGAGCTCGAAATAACGTTGATCTGGGTTGTGGGATCTTATGCCCGCGGTGCAATGACGTGTGGTGACCTGGATCTGGTGATAGGGCTGCAAAATAAAGGTGTCGCACCCTCGACTAGGAGCTGGGCCAAGGCCTTCTTTGGCTCCCCTTCCCTCGTTCGCTACTACCCTGGCAACCCGAGCGAAAACGCATCAGGCGTAGCTTTCCCTGAAGCAATCCTGATCTGGTCAGGTCCAGGATGTGTAGTGGTCAACTAATCCCGGACACGACGTTAAGTTTTTTCTCGGCCTGAGCCGGGGCCAGCCCATCGTTGAACTGGTGCGGTCGAGTCCAGTTGTACCGATGCATCAGGTAATGACTGATGTCTCGGTGCGCCTCTTGAGCCGTCATGTAGCCCACGGTCGGTATCCATTCAGTTTTCAAACTGCGAAACACACGCTCCATCGGCGCATTATCCCAACAGTTTCCACGACGGCTCATGCTTTGGCGCATGCGGTAACGCCAGAGCCGTTGGCGAAACTGGCGACTGCCGTATTGCGAGCCCTGATCCGAGTGAAACAGCAGTCCTTGAGGCCGGCCACGCTGCTCGTAAGCCATATCCAGAGCCTTGATCACTAAGTCCGCGTCCGGTTTGCTCGACAGCGCCCAGCCCACAACTCGGCGCGCATAGAGATCCAGCACGACAGCCAGGTAATGCCATTTCCCTTGGGCCCAGATGTAGGTGATATCGCCACACCAGACTTGGTTGGGTGCCGGCACTTCAAACTCTCGATTCAAGATGTTCGGAATATCCGGCCGCTCAACCGTCGCTTGTTTGTAAGCATGTGATCCAGGTTGTTTGCTGACTAACGCCAGCTCCCGCATCAGACCACGCACCTTGAACCGTCCGATTTGCTCGCCATCTTCCTGCATCATCGACACAATGCTGCGGCTGCCGGCGGCGCTCCGACTTTGCGTGAACAACTCATTGACTCGACTGCGTAACCGAAGTCGTTCAACGTCCGGAGTTCGACATCTGAGGCGGTGGGCGTAGTAGCACGAACGAGTGATATCAAAGACGACACAAAGCCAATCAACCGGCTCTTGGGTGCTCAGTTGATCAATCAGCGCGTGCGTTCGTGCTCTTCCGACATCAAGAGCGCGGTAGCCTTTTTTAAAATGGATTTCTCCCGCTCAAGACGAGCGATCCGGGCTTCCAACTCCTGGATCTTCTGCTGCTCGGGCGTCAGCGCTTTTGTCTGCGGAGTAACACCACTGCGCTCCTGCTGGAGTTGGTTAACCCAGCGACGCAACGCGGACTCGACCACCCCGAGCGAGCGGCAGGCCTCGATATGGCTATAGCCTTGATCGAGCACGAGAGCTGCAGCCTCGCGTTTGAATTCAGCGGAAAAGGAACGACGTTGCTTGGTCATCAGACACCTCTATCTGGCGAGCATTCTCGCCTAAATGGGTGTCCGGTTTCATTAGACCACTACAGGTTGCCGCCCTCCCCTCAACCTAAAGCAAAAAGCCCGCTCATTGGCGGTGGATCGACTTCCGTCTAGGGGGGAAGAGAAAGGCATCAAATGTGGGCAATTAGCTGCTGCCGATACCCACTCTCATCTATCAGGACCGGGTACCTGCCTTCATCGATCAGTGAACGTAGCTGTTGTGAATGGCTCGATTGCCTAAATGCAACCTGGCACTCGGCGGCATCAAAAAAACGCCTCAGATGCGGCAGGACCAATGTGAGTAGCTCTGACTCAATTTTCAACGAGATGGTGACGATGTCCAGTTGATCGGTGGGGTCCCGATACAGGTCGATGATCAGGAAGCTCTTATTTTTATCGGACGGATAGACGTGGACATCACCAGTGCCAACAGGAGTGTCGTCAAAATAAGCGTCATACAGGTCGCCAATGTTGAGCGGGACTCCCATAGCGCTCAATGCTGCTGATAGGTCAGCGTTGGGAATGTGCTCGTCCTCTATCCAGGTGACAAAGTCGGGCATTGAGACACAGATATCGAACTCATTGGCGCAGATGATAGGAGTCACTGGAAGCAGATCCTGGCAGTGGAGACTGGTGATCGTATCACTTTGGTATGTCGTCCCCTCTCAAAGTGGCGAACACTGTTCATTCAGCTACTCATCGATTGTCTTGGTGGGGACGCGAGAAACAAAAAGCCCGGCGCTGGGCCGTGCTTTGTCAATCCGCACGGGTTTGTTGCTGCGACTCAAGTGAAGTGGCATCGTTGCTGGAAACGCCGTCCCAAGGAGTAACGCATGACGATGGAAGATGATTCTATAAAACCGAGCGAAAACACAGTCTCGTTCGTGCGCGATGGTTCCAAAGTAAAGCTGAAGTTCGAGCCGGGTCAGCAAGCAATGTGGGCTACAACCCAAAACATGGCGGACCTTTTTGAAACAACAGCAGACAACGTAGGGCTGCACCTAAAGAACATTTTTGCGGTTGGCGAGCTTGAAGAAAAGGCAACTACCGAGGATTTCTCGGTAGTTCGCAGGGAGGGTGGTCGCTTCGTGGAGCGGACATTAAAGCATTACAACCTCGATGCGATTCTGTCGGTCGGATACCGTGTTAACGCCAAAAATGCCATTGCATTTAGGCAATGGGCTACGCAAACCCTCAAGACCTATCTTGAGCAAGGGTATGTGATTAACGAGAAGGCTCTCCGTGAGTCTCCTGAGAAATTAAACAAACTCGCAGCGGCAGTTCGAGCCCTTCGGTCGGAGGAGAAACAGGTCTACGCGAAGGTTCGTGAGTGCTTCAAGATTTGCTCTTCGGACTACGACCCAAACTCAAAAACAGTCAGAAGTTTTTACGCCTTGCTGCAGGACAAGTTTCACCACGCGGTCACGGGCATGACGAGCTCGAAGCTGATCCTGGATAGGGCAGATCATAAATCCGAATCAATGGGCATGCAGACGACACGTGGTGACTTTCCAACGCTTGAAGAGGCTAAGACAGGAAAAAACTACCTCAATAGCGATGAGTTGTACCGGCTACACCTTTTATCTGAGCAGTTCATGCTTTATGCAGAAAGCACAGCGCTCACAAAGAAAGAAATGACCATGAGCTCGCTTCACCAAAAGCTCGATCAGCTTCTTATTTTCAACGACTACCCAGTCTTTAGTGGGTATGAAGACTTCATAAAAGACGAAGCTTTGAGTCATGCAAGGCAGGAGCTTGGCCTGTTCAAAAAACGCAAAAAGATTGAAGCACTAGGTTATGAATACAACGAAGAAGCCCTAGCCGCCGGTGAGTATGACGATCTGTTGATCGAAGATTTATGAGGCGATGGGCGGGAGCATCTGTCAGATATCTCGCCTAACGCAAAGCTATTCTAATCCAGCACGCACAATCCTTCCCGCCTTCACCTCTTCCGAATACCCCTCAAGCTTGTCTTCAGTCTCCTGAAACTGTAGGGCGATCTCCATCAGATCGTTGGCGCCTTGCTCGTCGCCGGCGGCCAGTAGGCGCTTTGCCACACCGAACAGGTCAACGCCTGCCCACTTTAGAGTGGCTGCCGCCTGTTTCAGGTCGCGGCGTAGTTCTTGGTTAGGTTTCGGGAGGGGCATGGCGTCTCCATAGCGGCGTATCTGCATTACCGCTCGTATTTCTTCCCGCCGGTAGAGATTAGGTAAAGCCACTCTGAATACGGTAGGCGCACAATAATTTTCGTCTTACTCACCACCGCGCCCATGGTGACGCCTCGGCAAAGCAGGCTAACACCGCCCTGCAGTCGATCGCACATTGCGTCCGCGCTGTCGATAAAGTTGGTCTTATTCAAACGCAGCATTATCACAGTGCGGCCCTCGGGCACCGCGCCGATCGGTGGCACGACAAAAATAGTGATCTGGGTGTAGATCACTACCGCGATCAGGGCAACAAATCCAGCAGTTATCAGCTTTTTCATGGAGTCCTTTCCGATTTTGTGTGTGCGACGTGACTGCCTTGCCGTGAGTACATTGCCTGCCAGAGCACGCGCCCTAAGCCTCACCCGACCTTCGAGTAGTATAGGTTCAGTGCTATTAGCTCAATAACAGCCACCATCACGCAGAATGCAACAAAGCCTCGCGTGAAGACCCTGCGAGGCTTTTCGTAAGGCTGGAGATTAGCGAGACCGCCGAGAAGGTCGGATAAAAAATCGAGCAGCCCCATCAGCTATTAGCCTTCGCCCTGGTGATACGTTGATCTTTCACCTCATCCGCATAAGCCTTCAGTCGGTCCGCTTGCTCATGCAGCTTTTCGATTGTATCCATAGCCTCCAGAAGCTCTACATCCCCGCGCTGTTTTGCCAACCTGAACATTTCCAGGGCAGCTTCTTCGAGGGAAAATGCAGCGGCTTTCAAGTCACGGCGTAGCTTTTGATTCGGTTTAGTGAGGCCCATGGTGAACTCCTAAAAATCCCCGCCGCGCCAGTCCTTCTTAATGGAGAGTCACAACCTTGCGACTTTCTCCAATCCTTATCCGATCCAGCGCCCGGTTTAACGCGTCCAGGGCGTTAAGCAGGGCCTGCGCCTCAGTCTCTCGTCCATCGCCCCAAAGCCGCTCAGCCATTTTGTTGAGGGCCTGGATGGATCGCTCGATATCAGCAGCAGTTGCTGCTTTGGTATCCGCCGGCTGTTTCTTTGCCATTCAATAACACTTCCGCGGCGCTGGGGGATCAGCGCAAAAACATCGCCTATCAGAACACAGGCCTCCATCAGATCTGAAAGCCCTGAAGCTGGCGTCAATACGAATTTTTCGGTACGAAATCTAGCACCATTACTTCGCCACTACGATTAGCAACGCCCCTTCCCTGACCTGCTCGAAAAATTAGCAAACTGAAATTTAGCAAAATGCATTGCATAAAAATTACATTATGCTAATTTAGCTAACGTCACTCAAGACGCTGACCCACCCCATCCATTTTTGCGACAGCCAACAACGCGGCAGGCCACCGGCTTGCCTGGAGAAAAGCATGCACACGGCCACAACACCCTCCCAAGGAAATGAATTCGCCAACCTTGGCGCTCGTCTGATTCGCTTCGGCCAGGCGCTACAGGAAGGCTCAACAACCGTAGGTGAGCTCACCTCCCTGGCAGCAGCATGCGGTATCAGCTTCAAGCTGAAAGCTACTGCGGAACAGGGAGAGCCCCAGAATGGCTAGGACACTCCTTCGGGCCCGAAGCAAGGGTGTGGCCTTCTACCTGAACTCTGAAACCTCATCCCCCAATACCGGGCACCGGAATCGCTACCGTCTATTCAAGACGGAAAATTACGGCCGCGAAAAGTCGGGCTGGATTCAAGTGGGTTCGATTGCTGGTAGGGAGTTGATGGAGATTCAGGGAGAGATAGCCTTGCTCGAAGCTTGTGAGGCGCTATTCAGCAGCAAGAAACCTCATCGTTATGAGCGTCATGGAGCAATCCGCGGTAAGCCTGGTAAATGGGAAGGCAAGGCATTTCCTTATCGGATAGGCGTGGCCGCTGGTAATTCAGAAGGAGTTCGCCACAGCCCGCGAGTAGTCGGCTCTTGCCTGACAACGGGCCGGGCGAACAACTCAACAGTAGCCGCGCGCAACGCCGGCAGCCATCAGAAACATCCGAAACCCCAACTCAACTTTCAGAAGCCTGCCGACGGCGGGCGAGGGATTCCTGCATGTCCGAATTAACGTACGACCAGAAACTGATCCACTACGCGACAGCACCCAAAGCCTCTGCCGGCCCCATCCGCCAGATCGAGAATCGAAAAATCGTCACCTATTGGTGCGGGAAGCTGCGCGGCGAGTTCATCAAAATCGGCGCTAACTGGAGATCTACCACCAGGCGGGAGGCCATCGAATCGGCCCGCCTGTTCCGAGAGCAATGCCAGAAGGAAGCTAAAGACAAAGGTCTGCTGCCCACGTAATCCCATCACCACCTTCTGCCGCCACGAGCGGCCTGGAGCAACATCATGGCAAAAGTCATTGCCCAAATTACGGCCAGGCTACCCCGCCTCATGGAGGCCGGCGAATACAGGAAGCTGCGGTACGCTGGCGGGAAGCCGAGCCTGCAACAGTTAAAAAAGTGGATTGAAGAAGGAGAAGTTGTGGGAGAGGTAAAAGGCGGGATGTATTTCGTGGACCTGCAGGCGGTTGTGCTGGGGTCGAATGACCCCCTGCTCGCCAAGATGATGGAGGTGGGCTGATGGCTCCGCCGCGCGCCAGGACAATCAAAAACCGGGATCTGCCGGCCAACCTTTACCCAAACGGGAAATATTGGCAATACAAGAACCCGATCACCGGCAAGAAGACCAGCATAAACAAGCCGATGGCGGAGGCCATCAAGCTGGCCAATGCCGCCAACGCGAAGTTGCTGCCCCTGCTGGCCGACGATGGCGCGCTGCTGGCAATGCTCACCGGCGAGGCCGCGCCGAAGTTCAGCGGCTGCCTTGAGCGCTTCGAGAAGGAATGGCTGGGCACCCGGAACTACGCCGAGCGGACGCTGAAGGAGATCAAATTCAAGCTGGCCCGGTATCGGGAAGACCTGGGCGATTTGATGATGGGGCAACTGGACGTGCTGACCGTGGCGGAATACCTGGACGGCTTCGAGAACAACGCCTACACCAAGCACCGCGGGCTGCTCGTCCAGATATTCGCCTTCGCCGTGGCCAAGGGCCTGTGCGAGCGTAACTCGGCTGAGCTGACACTGGTCAAAAAGGAGGCCGAGAAGAAGCGCCAGCGCCACACCGTCGATGGTTTGAACACGATTTTGAATTACGTGGGGACACCGATCTGGCTGAAGCGCGCCATCCGGCTGGGGTTGCTGAGTCTTCAGCGGCGGGAAGATATCGTGATGTGGCCGAAGTCGGCCGTCGACCTCGAACAGAACACCATCAAGGTGTCACCCGGAAAGACGCAGAACTATGGCAAGCCTGTGCACCTGGAGATTGCCATGGGCCCAGCATTACGCGAGGTCGTTGCCGAGTGCGTGCGATCTCCGGTTGTGTGCCCGTACCTGATCCACTACTCGCCGAAGGCCCGCAAGCGCACGCAGCTCGACGCCAAGCTCCACTGGAACGCAGTAACACCTGACTACCTGACCAAGTCATTCGCCCAGGCGCGGGACGATTCCGAGGCCTACAAGGACATGCCGGCCGGCGAGCGCCCCACCTTTCACGAAATTCGTGCATTGGGTGCCTGGTTATATGAGCAACAGGGTTTCCCGCAGGAATACATCCAAGGCCTGATGGGTCACGCCGACGTCAAAATGACTGAACACTACCAGGCGGGCCATGGCGATGATGCAGTCGTGTATATGAAAGTCAGCGCCGAACTTAAAGCGTAGTCACTTCACGAAATATTCTTCGGCCGATGAAAGGAACTTAGAATAAAAATCGTGTGCCAGCTTTGCGATTCCACACACATCAGCCGAGTTTATTGCTATGCCAAGATGGAACCTTGGAACGGGATACATGACGCCTCTATTCATGATGGGAAGAAGCGTCATCTTTTCTGGAATGAACACAACTGACAACTTCTGAGGCGAGAGAATAGAGACGTTTCCAGAATCATCAAACGTCATCTTTTCGATATAGAGTGATTTTCCCGCCGCAGGGTTTATTCCGATGCCACCCGCATGACGCTGAACAATCTGTTCAACTGAGTGCTCTTCAGCACCTCGAGCATTTATCAGATACGACAAAAGCTCATCAGTATTTCGCAGTCGCTTGTATTTCCCCCACCAGCAATCCCACTTCGGGCTTTTCTTGAAGTGGGCATGGGCCTTGTTAAAGCAACGCTCAAGCCTGGATAGAAAGCCTTTCCATGCCTCTTCAAAGTCATCAAGGCTTTTTGCGCGCTCCATCTCTACGATGAACACACCTGCTTTATCTAGCTCACTTTTTGGCGCCGGAGAATGCTGCATTCAAGGATCCGCTTTGGCTCTATCGGGAAACGTTTTCCCAAAGTATTCCCAAAGTTTGCCCAAACCGCAGACAACAAAAAAGGGCCCACCTTTCGGTGAGCCCTTCTAGACCGCCCAGCAGAGCGGATTTTGTTTGGTAGGCGCGATTGGACTCGAACCAACGACCCCCACCATGTCAAGGTGGTGCTCTAACCAACTGAGCTACGTGCCTGCTGTGAGGCGGCATTCTACGGAATTCCGGAGGGGTGTCAACACCTTTTTTGCAGCTAACCCTCTGAATATGCGAATTTTTATTTTTTGAGCCTGCCAAGAAGATTTTTCGATGGCTGGTAGGCGTTTTTCAACTCAGGTAGGATCCACGCAATCGTCAAGAATATTAAACAGAGGTTGCAGGATGGCGAACACTCCTTACCCACAGTCGTATTACGCGGCATCAGCCAACGCTGCTCCAGCCCGCCCGCTGCTGCAAGATGATGTGGAAATCGATGTCTGCGTGATCGGTGCCGGCTACACCGGCCTCTCCAGCGCCCTGTTCCTGCTTGAGAACGGTTTTAAAGTCACCGTCCTGGAAGCGGCCAGGGTTGGCTTCGGCGCTTCCGGGCGTAACGGTGGGCAGATCGTCAATAGCTATAGCCGCGACATTGATGTGATTGAACGCAGTGTCGGCCCCAAGCAGGCTCAATTACTTGGCCAGATGGCCTTCGAAGGCGGCAGGATCATTCGTGAGCGGGTCGCCAAGTATCAAATCCAGTGCGACTTGAAGGATGGCGGAGTGTTCGCCGCCATCACCGGCAAGCAGATGGGCCACTTGGAGTCGCAGAAGCGCCTGTGGGAGCGCTACGGCCACACCCAGCTGGAGTTGCTGGATCAGCGTCGCATTCGCGAAGTCGTCGCCTGTGACCTGTATCAGGGCGGCATGCTCGACATGAGCGGCGGGCATATCCATCCACTCAACCTCGCGCTGGGTGAAGCGGCGGCCGTGGAATCCCTGGGTGGCGTTATCTATGAGCAATCCCCCGCGGTGCGCATCGAACGCGGCGCCAATCCGGTGATACACACCCCACAAGGCAAAGTCAGGGCCAAGTTCGTCATAGTCGCGGGCAACGCCTACTTGGGCAACCTGGTGCCGGAACTGGCCGCTAAATCGATGCCATGCGGCACCCAGGTCATCACTACCGAACCACTGGGCGATGAGCTGGCAAAAAGTCTCCTCCCTCAGGACTACTGCGTCGAGGATTGCAACTACCTGCTGGATTACTACCGCCTTTCTGCCGACAAGCGCCTTATCTTTGGCGGCGGCGTGGTGTACGGCGCTCGCGACCCGGCAAATATCGAAGCCATCATCCGACCGAAGATGCTCAAGGCCTTCCCGCAACTCAAGGACGTGAAGATCGACTACGCCTGGACCGGCAACTTCCTGCTGACCCTGTCGCGCCTGCCACAAGTCGGACGCCTGGGCGACAACATCTACTATTCCCAGGGCTGCAGTGGCCATGGCGTCACCTACACCCATCTGGCGGGCAAGGTACTGGCAGAGGCCCTGCGCGGCCAGGCAGAGCGTTTTGACGCCTTTGCCGAGCTGCCGCACTACCCCTTCCCTGGCGGCCAACTGTTGCGCACTCCATTCACTGCAATGGGCGCCTGGTATTACAGCCTGCGGGACAAGCTGGGGTTCTGATAACCCTGCCCCTCTCCAAATAAAAAACCGCCCATAAGGCGGTTTTTTGAGCTTTGCAGAGGGGGAATATCGATTGCCTGAGTGGCACCGGAAAAAGCGGATTCCGAAAACAAAAAACCCCAATCTTTCGACCAGGGTCTTTGCTATCGATCCGAAGAGCCTTTGGCTTCTTCGTCACCTGAGGGCGTTCAGTGCTCCCTCAAGTAGATATGGCGCAGCGGACGGGACTCGAACCCGCGACCCCCGGCGTGACAGGCCGGTATTCTAACCGACTGAACTACCGCTGCGTATCGCTTGGACTTGCGTCCATGTGAACCGTTTAAATCGTCTGACTGGTAAGCTTCGAGGCTTTTCAATCTCAGAGCAGGAATCCCTGATCTGGAAAATATGGCGCAGCGGACGGGACTCGAACCCGCGACCCCCGGCGTGACAGGCCGGTATTCTAACCGACTGAACTACCGCTGCGCGTCGGTTGGATGCTTCCGTGGAAGCCTCCGCCTTTCTTTCGAAAGATACTCAAGAAGTGGTGGGTGATGACGGGATCGAACCGCCGACCCTCTGCTTGTAAGGCAGATGCTCTCCCGGCTGAGCTAATCACCCTTTGCTTCGTTGAGGCCGCGAAATTTACGCAGATACCGATGCTAAGTCAATACCCTGCTTGAAGTTTTTCTGAAAAAGACAAAATCACGACAACACCTGCAGAAGGGATCGACAACACCGGCGACCTCAAGCCGCGCTCGCTGCGTCCTTCACACGCCATCAATCGCGATAAATCATTTTCTTGCTCATGCCGCCGTCGACCACAAACTCCTGGCCAGTGACAAAACCGGAGTTCTTCGACAACAGCCAAGCCACCATCGCCGCCACATCTTCGACCGTGCCTACCCTGCCTGCCGGATGCTGGGCATGATCGGCATCGCTCAAAGGTTCGGCCCGACGCGCCGCCGGATCCCGGGCATCGATCCAGCCAGGGCTGACCGCATTGACCCGAATCTCAGGCCCCAGACTCATGGCCAATGCATGGGTCAAGGCCAGCAGGCCGCCCTTGCTCGCCGCATAGGCTTCAGTGTCGGGTTCCGATTGCCGGGCACGGGTAGACGCCAGGTTGACGATGGCTCCACCGTGGGCACGCAGATACGGCGCACAGTGCTTGGCCAGGAGCATCGGACCGCTGAGGTTCACCGCCAGCACGCGATTCCAGTAAGCCAGGTCGAGGCTTTCCAGGGTGATATTGCGTGGATCGGCGACCGCCGCATTGCACACCAGTGCATCGAGGCGCCCGAACTGCCCCAGCACTTCGGCGACACCCAGGGCGACCTGCGCCTCATCCGCCACATCCATGCCGATGAACCAGGCACTGTCACCCAGGACCTTGGCCACCTGGGAGCCGCGTACGCGGTCCAGATCAGTCAACACCACCTGCCAGCCTTCGCTGATCAGCCAGGCGGCAATGCCCAGGCCGATACCGCGTGCCGCGCCGGTCACCAGCGCAACGCGGCCGTTGGCAATACTCTGCTGCTCGGACAACTCGATCACAAGGCTGCCAAGCCGCGCGCCAGATCGGCTTGCAGGTCTACCACATCCTCAAGGCCGACAGCGATACGAATCAGGCTGTCACGAATGCCCGCCGCTTCACGCTCTTGCGGCGCCAGACGGCCGTGAGAGGTGGTGCTCGGGTGAGTGATGGTGGTTTTGCTATCGCCCAGGTTGGCGGTAATGGAGATCAGGCGAGTGGCGTCGATAAAACGCCAGGCCCCTTCCTTGCCACCCTTGACCTCGAAGCTCACCACCGCACCGAAACCACGCTGCTGACGCTTGGCCAACTCGTATTGCGGATGGCTTGGCAGACCGGCGTAATGCACCTTCTCGATGCCGTCCTGCTGCTCCAGCCATTCGGCCAGGGCCTGGGCATTGGCACAATGGGCGCGCATACGCAGGTTGAGGGTCTCGAGGCCCTTGAGGAAAATCCAGGCGTTGAACGGACTCAGGGTCGGCCCCGCGGTACGCAGGAAACCCACCACTTCTTTCATTTGTTCGCTGCGACCAGCCACCACACCGCCCATGCAACGACCCTGGCCGTCGATGAACTTGGTTGCCGAGTGCACCACCACGTCCGCGCCCAGCTTCAGCGGCTGTTGCAGCGCCGGCGTGCAGAAACAGTTGTCGACCACCAGCATCGCGCCCTTGGCGTGAGCCACTTCGGACAGCGCAGCGATATCCACCAGCTCGGCGAGCGGGTTGGACGGCGACTCAACGAACAGCAACTTGGTATTGGCCTTGATTGCCGCATCCCAGCCGGACAGGTCCGCCAGGGGTACGTAATCGACCTCGATACCGAAGCGCTTGAAATACTTTTCGAACAGACTGATGGTCGAGCCGAACACACTGCGCGAAACCAATACATGGTCACCCGCGCTGCACAGACTCATGACCACCGAAAGAATCGCCGCCATGCCCGTGGCCGTGGCCACCGCCTGCTCGGCGCCTTCCAGGGCGGCAATGCGCTCTTCGAATGCCCGCACGGTCGGGTTGGTGTAGCGGGAATAGACATTGCCCGGCACCTCGCCGGCGAACCGCGCAGCCGCATCGGCGGCCGTACGGAACACGTAACTGGAGGTGAAGAACATCGGATCACCGTGCTCCCCTTCCGGGGTACGGTGTTGGCCGGCGCGCACGGCCAGGGTATCGAAAGCTACGCCATCAAGGTCGCTGTCCAGCCGACCGGCATCCCAATCCTGACTCATGCCGCCTACTCCTATGTCTTTAATGCTCTAGATCAGTTGTTGTACAGATCGATGATTGCACTGACCGCCTGGGTCTTGGCCTTGGAGGCATCGTTACGTGCGTTTTCGATCTTGTTCAGGTAGGCCTCATCGACGTCGCCGGTGACATACTTGCCATCGAATACCGCGCAGTCGAAGCTCTCGATCTTGATCTTGCCACCACCGACCGCCTCGATCAGGTCAGGCAGATCCTGATAGATCAGCCAGTCGGCGCCGATCAGATCGGCCACATCCTGAGTCGAACGATTGTGTGCGATCAGCTCATGCGCGCTCGGCATGTCGATGCCGTACACATTCGGGAAACGCACGGCAGGCGCCGCGGAGCAGAAGTAGACGTTCTTCGCGCCGGCTTCACGGGCCATCTGGATGATCTGCTTGCAGGTGGTGCCGCGAACGATCGAGTCATCCACCAGCATCACGTTCTTGCCGCGGAACTCCAGCTCGATGGCATTGAGTTTCTGGCGCACGGATTTTTTCCGCGCAGCCTGGCCCGGCATGATGAAGGTCCGGCCGATGTAGCGGTTCTTCACGAAGCCTTCACGGAACTTGACGCCCAGGTGGTTCGCCAGCTCCAGCGCCGCGGTGCGGCTGGTATCCGGAATCGGGATGACCACGTCGATATCGTGATCCGGACGCTCGCGCAGGATCTTCTCGGCCAGTTTCTCACCCATGCGCAGGCGTGCCTTGTACACCGACACACCGTCGATGATCGAGTCCGGACGCGCCAGGTAGACGTGTTCGAAGATGCATGGAGTCAGTTTCGGATTGGTCGCGCACTGGCGGGTATGCAGCTTGCCGTCTTCAGTGATGTAGACCGCTTCGCCCGGCGCCAGGTCGCGGATCAGGGTGAAGCCCAGTACATCCAGGGACACGCTTTCGGAGGCGATCATGTATTCGACGCCTTCGTCGGTGTGACGCTGACCGAACACGATCGGGCGAATACCGTGCGGGTCGCGGAAGCCGACGATGCCATAACCGGTGACCATGGCCACTACTGCATAACCGCCAACGCAACGGTTGTGCACGTCGGTCACGGCGGCGAACACGTCTTCTTCGGTCGGCTGCAGCTTGCCGCGCTGGGCCAGCTCGTGAGCGAAGACGTTGAGCAGGACTTCCGAATCGGAATTGGTGTTGACGTGGCGCAAGTCAGATTCGTAGATCTCCTTGGCCAGCTGTTCAACATTGGTCAGGTTACCGTTATGCGCCAGGGTAATGCCGTAAGGCGAGTTGACGTAAAACGGTTGAGCTTCGGCCGAAGTCGAGCTGCCAGCGGTCGGATAACGCACATGGCCAATACCCATGTGACCGACCAGGCGCTGCATGTGCCGTTGATGGAAAACGTCACGGACCAGACCGTTGTCCTTGCGCAGGAATAACCGGCCATCATGGCTGGTCACGATACCGGCAGCGTCCTGGCCGCGGTGCTGGAGGACGGTTAGCGCGTCATACAGCGCCTGATTGACGTTCGACTTACCGACGATACCGACGATGCCACACATGCGACACAACCCCTACTTAATGAAACTGAACTGAACACATCTTACTGAGGCGTTTTGGCCGGTAAGAGTTGTTCCTTGAACGGTATTTCAGCGGGTACGCTGATACCGCTGGCCAGCCACTGACTGCTCCACCCCAATATGAGGTTTTTTGACCAGTCTGCAACCAATAGAAATTGTGGCACCAGTCGCGACTGCTGCCACCAGGAATCCTGTTGTACCGGCCCCAGGCTCAATAGCCCGACTGCCACGACCACCAGCAACGCGCCACGCGCTGCGCCGAAGGCCATGCCGAGGAATCGATCGGTCCCGGATAGCCCGGTGACGCGAACCAATTCGCCGATAAGATAATTGATCATTGCGCCCACGATTAAAGTGGCGACAAACATGATGGCACAGCCCGCGATCACGCGAGCCGAGGGAGTCTCGATATATCCGCCGAGGTATTCGGACAGAGAGCCACCAAACATCCAGGCAACGACTCCTGCGACGATCCAGGTAAGCAGCGACAGCGCTTCTTTGACGAAGCCGCGGCTCAAACTGATCAAAGCGGAGATGGCGATGATTGCAACGATCGCCCAGTCAACCCAGGTAAATGGCACAGTGCAGCCTACAGACGGATAAGGCGGCGCATTTTAACAGAGCGCATGGCCGTCGGTAAGCTGCGATTCACTGTGCTTTGCAAATCAAGGCGATAGCCTTAACCGCGTTCAGGCTGGAAGCGCACGACAAAACCCTTGAGTTTCTGCTGACGGCTCAGCAAATCGCGCAGGCGGTCTGCCTCGGCCCGCTCGATCAACGGACCGACGAATACCCGGTTCTTGCCATCGGCGGAACGGATATAGGCGTTGTAACCCTGGCTGCGCAAGGTTTTCTGCAGGTTTTCAGCACTTTCCCGACTGGACAGGCTGGCCAGTTGCACCGACCAGCTGACCGACAGGCCATTCGCATCGACACGGCTTGGGGTCGCATCGGGCTTGGCTGGCGCTGCGGCAATCGGCTGGGCCGGAGCCGGCTTGGGCGCGGGTGCAGGCGGCGGAGCCACTGGCTTGCTCGCAGCGACTGGCGGCGCCGGAGTCGGAATCGGGGCTGGAACTGAAGCAATCGGGGCACCTGGAGCAATCGGCATCGAAGGCGCGGCCTGCTGAGCTACCTCTTCATCGGTGGGTACCGGCTCTTGTGGCAACGCCTGCGGCTCGGGCACCGCCACAGGCTCGACCTGGATCTGGGTTACCGCGGGGAACTGAGGTGCTGCCGGCGCCTCGACATTGACATGCCGCTGCTCATCTTCGCGGGAAAACAGCATCGGCAGGAAAATCACCGCCAACGCCACCAGAACCAGGGCCCCAACCATTCGCTGCTTGTAGACGTTATCCAGCATAGCCATGTGCAGCTTCCTCCGTGGAGCGCCGAGCGAGCCACTCGAGCGCCTCGGCAACACAATAAAAAGATCCGAACAGCAGAATCTCGTCTTCGGCCGTAGCCTGCGCACACTGCCCTTCCAAGGCAGCGGCGACACTCTCGTAAGACGTTACCGAAGCCCCAAGGTTCTCCAGTGCCGCCTGCAAGTCCGCAACGGGACGCGCGCGAGTAGAATCCAGCGGCGCCACCGCCCAACGCTCGACACAGGCATCCAGACGGGCAACCACGCCTTCCAGATCCTTGTCCGCCAACAAGCCGAATACCGCCAGGCGCTTGCCCGCCACAGGTCGGCGCATCAGGCGCTCGGCCAGATATTCTGCGGCATGGGGGTTGTGCCCGACATCCAGCAACAGGCTCAGGCGCTTGCCCTGCCATTCGAACTGACGGCGATCCAGGCGCCCGACCACACGCGTCTGCTGCAAGGCTCCGGCGATGCACTCGGCCTGCCAAGGCAGCCCCAGCAGCAAATAGGCCTGCAAGGCCAGCGCAGCGTTCTCCATGGGCAGATCGAGCAGCGGCAGATCCCACAATTCGACGGCATTGCCCTGCGCATCGAGGCCACGCCACTGCCAGTTCGCATCGGTAATCCCCAGGTCGAAATCACGACCGCGCAGGAAGAACGGGCAGCTCAACTCACGCGCTTTGTCCAGCAGGGGCTGGGGAGGATTCAGGTCACCGCAGAGCGCAGGCGCGCCCTGGCGGAAAATGCCGGCCTTCTCGAAGGCTACGGATTCACGGGTGTCGCCCAGGTAATCGGCATGATCGACACCGATGCTGGTGACCAGCGCCAGATCGGCATCCACAAGGTTGACCGCATCCAGGCGCCCACCCAGGCCGACCTCCAGCACCACCGCATCGAGACCGGCACGCTGGAACAGCCAGAAGGCCGCCAAAGTACCCATCTCGAAATAAGTCAGGGAAATTTCACCACGCCCGGCTTCGACCGCGACAAAAGCCTCGCACAACTCGGCATCGCTGACTTCGACGCCATCGATCTGTACGCGCTCGTTGTAGCGCAACAGATGGGGAGAATTGTAGACACCGACCTTCAGCCCCTGGGCTCGCAGCAAAGACGCCACGAACGCACAGGTAGAACCCTTGCCGTTGGTACCGGTCACCGTGATGACCCGAGGCGCCAGCCTGCCCAATCCCATGCGGGATGCTACTTCTTGCGAGCGCTCCAACCCCATGTCGATGGCTGACGGATGCAACTGCTCAAGGTAGGCAAGCCAGTCGCCAAGGGTACGCTCAGTCATATGTTTGCAGGCATCGGAGGCACCACGATCGCCTCGACAGGCGCGGCCACGAATTCAGGCGTCGGCAAGCCCATCAGTTGAGCCAGCAGATTGCCCAGGCGCGGACGTAGTTCCTGACGCGGGACGATCATATCGATGGCGCCATGCTCCAGCAGGAACTCGCTGCGCTGGAAACCTTCCGGCAGTTTTTCACGCACGGTCTGCTCGATCACGCGAGGCCCGGCGAAACCGACCAGGGCCTTGGGTTCGGCGACAATCACGTCACCCAACATGGCCAGACTGGCGGAAACGCCACCGTAGACCGGGTCGGTCAACACGGAAATGAATGGCAGCCCTTCTTCACGCAGGCGCGCCAACACCGCGGAGGTCTTGGCCATCTGCATCAGGGAGATCAGCGCTTCCTGCATCCGCGCACCGCCGGAAGCGGAGAAACAGACCATCGGGCAACGCTTTTCCAGCGCGTAGTTGGCGGCACGCACAAAACGCTCGCCGACAATGGCACCCATGGAACCGCCCATGAAGGAGAACTCGAACGCCGACACCACTACCGGCATACCCAGCAGGGTACCGCTCATGGAAATCAGCGCGTCCTTTTCACCGGTCTGCTTCTGGGCCGCGGTCAGGCGATCCTTGTACTTCTTGCCGTCGCGGAACTTCAGACGGTCTACCGGCTCCAGGTCGGCACCCAGTTCGGCACGGCCTTCAGCGTCGAGGAAAATGTCGATGCGGGCGCGAGCGCCGATGCGCATGTGATGGTTGCACTTGGGGCAAACGTCCAGGGTCTTTTCCAGCTCCGGACGATACAGCACCGCCTCGCAGGATGGGCACTTGTGCCACAGACCTTCAGGCACCGAGCTTTTCTTCACCTCGGAACGCATGATCGAAGGGATCAGTTTGTCTACTAACCAGTTGCTCATGCTTTCTTTCTCCAGTACCGGCGGCCCGAACGCTCTGGTTCGCGGCCCCGCGTATGCCCTTGAGCTAAATTCATGTGTGCGGCGATGATCTGTTCGCTACCGCGGTCAGCGCGAGCTTGACCTGCCTGTACCGAACGGTTCCTCAGCCATCCCGGCAACCCCCGGATAGAGCGGTTGCCACTTCGATTTCGGCCCGCCCAGCGACGGTGCCGGCCTGTTTTGTACAGTGGTGTTATGGACGGCGGCAGACTGCCAGCCGTCACATCGACTAACAGCTGCCGCGAACGGCCTGCATAAATGCGCGAATCTTTGCGTGATCCTTGATGCCCTTGCTCTGCTCCACCCCACCGCTGACATCCACCGCGTACGGGCGAACCTGCGCTATCGCCTGGCCGACATTCTCGACGGTCAAGCCACCGGCCAGGATGATCGGCTTGCTCAAGCCTTGCGGTACCAGTGACCAGTCGAAGGCTTCGCCGGTTCCACCGGGCACGCCCTCGACATAGGTATCGAGCAGGATGCCACTGGCCCGCGCATAAGCCGCGCAACTGCCGGCAATATCGTCGCCGGCCTTGACTCGCAGCGCCTTGATGTAAGGCCGGTGATAGCCCTCGCAGTCCGCCGGAGTTTCATCGCCATGAAACTGCAACAGGTCCAGCGGCACCGCATCGAGGATCTCGCCCAGCTCGCAGCGGCTGGCATTGACGAACAGGCCCACGGTGGTCACGAACGGCGGCAGCACGGCAATGATTGCCCGCGCCTGCTGGACGTTCACCGCTCGCGGGCTCTTGGCGTAGAACACCAGCCCGATGGCATCGGCCCCGGCCTCGACCGCCGCCAACGCATCCTCAATGCGGGTAATCCCACAAATTTTGCTGCGAACGGCTGACATGTCGTTTAAACCTCAGGGCAAATCCAGGGAAAGTCCCGGATGGTAGCAAATGCTTTTCCGGGCGTCAGCCGTCAAGTTCCGAGAAGCCGGTGAGGAAATGTGGCCCGATGTATCGCTCGGGCAACTCGAACTCATCGTGGTACTCGACCTGCACCAGATACAGGCCGAAAGGATGCGCCGTCACCCCGCCCGTGCGGCGAATCCGGCTCTCCAGCACCTCCCTGGCCCACTCTACCGGACGCTCGCCCGCGCCGATGGTCATCAGCACCCCGGCGATATTGCGCACCATGTGATGCAGGAACGCGCTGGCGCGGATATCCAGGACAATCATCTTGCCGTGGCGGGTGACCCGCAGATGATGGATTTCCTTGATCGGCGACTTGGCCTGGCACTGCCCGGCGCGGAATGCGCTGAAATCATGGGTGCCCACCAGATGCTGGGCGGCCTCGGCCATCCGCTCGACATCCAGCGGACGATGATTCCAGGTGATCTCCTCGTTCAGGTGCGCCGGACGGATCTGGTCGTTGTAGATCACGTAGCGATAGCGGCGGGCAATCGCCTTGAACCGTGCATGAAAATGCGCCGGCATGACCTTGGCCCAGCTCACACTGATGTCGTGGGGCAGATTGATATTGGCCCCCATTACCCACGCCTTCATCGAACGCTCGGCCTGGGTATCGAAGTGCACCACCTGCCCGCAGGCGTGCACGCCGGCGTCGGTACGCCCGGCGCAAGACAGCAGCACCGGCGAATCCGCCACCCGGGACAGCGCCTTCTCGAGGGTTTCCTGGACACTAGGGACACCGGAAGCCTGACGCTGCCAGCCGCGATAACGCGAGCCCTTGTATTCGACACCCAACGCGATTCTGAAAAAGCCTGCGGCCGCCATTTCGGCGGCCGCGTTATCTATATTTGCCAAGAACTTACAGCCTGCTGATATGCGCAAAGGCGGCCATTATAAGGCGCGCGCAGACAGACGCCATGCGCGGCCCGCTTTTAGTTGAGGTTTGCCGATTATGCGCCGGCGAACGCAAACAGGATTGCGTGAAAACCAGGAAAAACGCTATATAGAAAAATATATAGCGATAAGCATAAATCCACTCGACCGGAACCCGACCAATGACTGCCATCAACAAGGAGGCCGTAGGCCTCACCTACAGCCTGCAAGGCATGCTCCACGCCAAGCACAAGACCTGGGAAGCCATCACGCAGATAGCCGCACGCATCCGGCCAGGTATGCTCGAGTCCCAGGCTCGCGCGCTGGGGCTGGAGGTGCTTGCAGAGCTGGGCATGGACAGGATCTGGCACCCGGCGCTGGTGCGCTTTGGCGCAAACACCCTGAAAACCTTCAAGCAACGCTCCGAAGGCGATCCGGTACTGGGTGACAACGACATCTTCTTTATCGACCTGGGGGTGGTCTGGGACTGCCACGAAGGCGATTGCGGCGCGACCTTCGTCACCGGCAACGATCCCGAGATGCAAGCCTGCGCCGCGGCAGCCCAAACCCTGTTCGAACGGGTTCGCGATCACTGGTGCGAGCACAAGGTGGCCGGCACCGCCCTGTATCGCTATGCCGAAGAACAGGCGAGCGCCATGGGCTGGGTGCTGAATCTGGAGATCAAGGGGCACCGGGTCAGCGACTTCCCCCATGCCATTTATCGAGCGGGCGACCTGGGAAACTTCGAGGCGTGCCCCAACGTCGGCCTGTGGATTCTGGAAATCCAGATCGCCCACCCTACCCGGCCGTTCGGCGCTTTCTACGAAGACCTGCTGGCCTGACAGCACAAGCGCTGCCATTGACCCAGAAACAAAAACGGCAGCCTCGATGGCTGCCGTTTTTTTGCTGCTACTGCCGACTCAGACCAGACGCGCGAGCATTTCCTTGGCTTCGCTTTTCTGACCGTCGTTACCTTCGCTGATGACTTCGCCGAGAATATCCCGCGCGCCATCGTTGTCGCCCATATCGATGTAGGCCTGGGCCAGATCGAGCTTGGTCGCCACTTCGTCGGCGCCGGAAAGGAAATCGAAATCCCCTTCGTCGGCACTGCCCGCGGCGTCTTCCGCGGTAAAGGTCGGCTCGGCCAATTCCGGCTGCTCAAGGCTTTGCGACAAGCGATCCAGCTCGGCGTTGACATCGTCCAGCTCGGACGCGAAAGCATCCTTGGCAGCGGGCTGCGCATCCATCTCGTCCGCCAGGGACAAGTCGAAATCCGCAGGCAGTTCAAGATCGTCGAGCGCAGCTTCGGTCACCGTCGGCGCCTCGGCAGCCGGCAGATCCTTCAGGTCGTCATCCAGACTGAGAAGGAAATCCTCATCGGCTTGCGCCGCGGCAGGAAGGTCCTCACCCAGATCCAGGTCGAAATCCGACAGGTCGTCCAGGCTTTCCTTGGCCTCGGTTTGCTGCTGCAGCACCGACTCGAAACTCAGGTCGTCATCCAGCGGGAAGTCGTCCAGCTCGGGCTCAGCTTGAGTCGAAGCAGCAGGAGCAGCCGACACCGCTGGAGAGGCCGCCTCCAGATCGTCCAGGCTCAGATCGAAATCGGTATCCAGGTCGTCGACAGCCGCTGCCGGCGCAGGCTCCTGCGGCTCGTCGAGCAACAGTTCCTTGACGTATTGAGCATCCAGCGCCGCTGCAGCAGCCGCGCCGAGACCTGCAGCCGCCACCGCAGCCATTGCCGGGAAACGGCTTTTCAGTTGCTCGACTTCAGCGTGGTTCTTGCCATTGGCCACCAGCTGACGTTCCTGGGCCACAAAGGCGCTGCGATCGCCCTGATGGCCATAGACCTCCATCAACTTCAAACGCAACTCGCTACGCTGCGGCTCAAGCTTGACGGCTTCCTCCAGGATCGCCGCCGCCTGGTTCAGGCGACCGCCATCGATATGGGACTGGGCCTGATCCAGCACATCGACCGGATGCTCGACCACGGCAGCCACCGGCGCCGCGACCACCACAGGCGCCACGACTGGAGCTGGAGCTGGAGCTGGAGCTGGAGCTGGAGCTGGAGCCAGCTTGACGCTCGGCGGTGGAACTTCAAGGCCTTCGAAGCTGCTTTCCGGCAGATCCAGGTCCTTGGACAGCTCAGCCTCTTCGGACAGGGCACGCGCCATGCGCAGATGTTTTTCTGCTTCCAGCTGGGCCTTGCGGCGACGAGCCAGCAACAGCAGCAACAACAGCACCAATATCGCCCCGCCACCCGCCAGACCCAAGAGGATCGGGTTGGTCAGCAGGTCGTTGAATTTGTCTTCATCGGACGCCGGCGCTTGCGCCTGGGCCGGTGCCGCTTCAGCCGGGGCCTCGCCCGCAGTTGCCGCAGGATCGGTCACGGGCGCCGCCGGGGTCGCAGGCTGCTCGGCCAGTTGCGCCGGCATGGCCGCGGCTGGCTGTGCTGGCGCCACGGCACCCGCCCCTTCCGCCTGCAATTTGGCCAACTGGTCGTTCTTCAACTCGATCAGGCGTTGCAGCTTGTCCAGCTGGCTCTGCAGGTCCGCCATGCGGCTTTTCAGCTCGGCGTTATCGCGACGGGCCGCATCGAGGCTTTCCTGAGTCACTGCCAGCTTGTTGCTTAGCGCCTGGCTATCGCCAGCCGCACCCTTGCCCCGCGCCTTGCCCGATTCGGCAGACACCAGGCTCAGATTATCCTTGACCGCGCCTTGTGCAGACGCCTTGTCCGCACCGGCGCGCCGGGTGCCGTCCAGTTGCTGCTGAGCACCGCGTGATGCCAGGCGACGCCCCTGACGCCACGCCGTATTCTGCGCGGCGACCTCGGCGATCGCTTGTGGTTGCGGCAGGCTGGTGCTCTGCACGGCATCGGGCAGGCGCAATACCTGCCCGGTTTTCAACCGGTTGATGTTGCCATCGATAAAGGCATCCGGATTCAGCGCCTGGATGGCCAGCATGGTTTGCTGGACCGAACCGCCATTACGAGCCTTGGCTGCGATTTCCCAGAGGGTGTCGCGGGCCGAGGTGGTGTATTGGGCAGGCTTGCTGGCACCGGTGACCGGCGCAGCAACCGCTGGAGCCTGCGCCGCGGATTGCGCGGCCGCCTCAGCGGTCTGCGGGGAAAACTTGGACGGATCGAGCAGGACGCTGTAGTCGCGCAGCAGACGGCCATTGGGCCACATCACCTGCACCAGGAACTTGACCATCGGCTCGGAGAGCGGCTGGCTCGAAGTGACCCGCAGCACGCTCTTGCCGCTGGCATTGAGCACCGGGGTAAAGCTCAGGTCATTGAGAAAGGCCTGGCGATCGACGCCCGCCTTGGCGAAATCTTCAGGCGAGGCCAGGCTCGGCACCACCTCGGCGGCGGTGAGATCCTTGACGTCCAGCAACTCGATTTCTGCAACCAGTGGCTGGTTCAGAGTCGACTTCAGGGTCAGCTCCCCGAGCCCAAGCGCCTGCGCCATACCGGAGGACAGCGCCGACGCGGCCGCCATTGCTAACACCAGTTTGCGAACTTGAACCATAGCCTCATCCTTTGTTTGAACATTCCTCGGCCAGCGAGAAGGTGTTGTAGCGCTGCCGTAAGGCATTGCGTGCGGCCTGAAGGGCCGCTTCGCGCGATTATGTCTGCATGCCTTGGAAGAGCGCGACGACAGCTCACCTCCAGCAACCAGCCAAGCATAGCGCCCAGCTAGAATCATTCTGCAAATTGTTGCCAAGTATCTTTTACAGAAGGTCTTTTATCAACAACTCAGCCAGTTGCACCGCGTTGAGCGCAGCCCCTTTGCGTACGTTATCTGACGTCAGCCAGAGATTAAGTTCCTCCGGGTCGTCGATCCCCCCGCGCACCCGACCAACGTAGACTACATCCTGCCCGACCGCATCGCCCACCGCGGTCGGGTAGTCGCCCGCCTCGACCAGTTCGATGCCGGGCGCCGCTTCGAGCGCGGCATTGACCGCGTCCAGGTCGATCGCCGTGGCTGACTGCAGAGTCACGCTATAGCTATCGCCAAAAAACACCGGGGCTTGAACACAAGTGACAGAAATCTTTAATAAAGGCTGCGCCAGCACCTCGCGCAACTCCCGGACCAGACGTTTTTCCAACAAGGTGTGACCGTGCTCGTCGGGCGTGCCGACCTGCGCCAACAGGTTGAAGGCCATCTGCCGGTCGAAGAAGCGTGGCTCCAATGGGCGGGCATTGAGCAGTTCGGCGGTCTGCCGTGCCAGTTCGGTTACCGCTTCGCGGCCCTGGGTGGACACCGCCAGGCTGGCGGTCAGGTTGACCCGCTGGATCTCGAACAATGCCTGCAAGGGCGCCAGGACTACCGCCAGCGACGTGGCCGCGGCGCTGGGGCTGCTCAATTGAACGGGCTTCTTCAGGCCGGCCAGCATGCGCTCGTTGGCTTCCGGCACCAGATTCGGCGCCTGGGCCGAAGGCAATGCGCCCGACAGGTCGATCACCGCGCAATTGGCCGCCGTGGCCCGCGGGGAGAAGCTCAGCGTCACCGCCGGACCAGCAGCGAAAAACGCCAGCTGAACCTTGCTGAAATCGAACTCGTCGACCTCGCGCACCCGCACATTCTTTCCACGAAACGGCACCGAATGCCCCGCCGACTCGCTGCTGGCCAGCAGGTGCAGGTTGGCGATCGGAAAATCGCGTTCTTCGAGAATCTGGACGAGGGTTTCGCCGACAGTACCGGTGGCACCGATCACGGCGATATCGAAGGACTGGTTCATGGTGCTACCTCTGGCGAAACGGGGGGAGCGGCACTTTACCCGGCGCTTGGGGGCGAGGCAATTTATCAGACCTGACACATCAGACTTTTCGCAAACATGCTCATAGCCAGTAATCAGGAGTGGCTCCGACATAAAAGAGCCCGCGCCTCTTGCAAGGCGCGGGCTCTTTCAACGCATCAGAGGATCAACGCTCGAGCAGGATCCGCAGCATGCGGCGCAGCGGTTCGGCGGCGCCCCACAGCAGCTGGTCTCCGACGGTGAACGCGCCGAGGAACTGCGAGCCCATGTTCAGCTTGCGCAGACGGCCCACCGGGATGTTCAGGGTGCCGGTAACCTTGGTCGGGCTCAGCTCCTGCATGCTGATGTCACGCTGGTTCGGTACCAGCTTGACCCAAGGGTTGTGCTGGCTGATCAACCCTTCGATATCGGCGATCGGCACGTCCTTGTTCAGCTTGATGGTCAGCGCCTGGCTGTGGCAGCGCATGGCGCCGATGCGCACGCAGATGCCGTCGACCGGGATCGGGCTCTTGAAGCGACCGAGGATCTTGTTGGTCTCGGCCTGGGCCTTCCACTCTTCGCGGCTCTGGCCGTTCGGCAGTTCCTTGTCGATCCACGGGATCAGGCTGCCAGCCAGCGGTACGCCGAAGTTCTCGGTCGGGTAGGCATCGCTGCGCATGGCTTCGGCGACCTTGCGGTCGATATCGAGGATGGCGCTGGCCGGGTTGGCCAGGTCATCCGCCACGGCGGCGTGGGTCGCGCCCATCTGCTTGATCAGTTCACGCATGTTCTGCGCGCCGGCACCGGACGCAGCCTGGTAGGTCATGGCGCTCATCCACTCCACCAGACCGGCTTCGAACAGGCCGCCCAGGCCCATCAGCATCAGGCTGACGGTGCAGTTGCCGCCGATGTAGTTCTTGGTGCCGGAGTCCAGTTGCTGGTCGATGACCTTGCGGTTCACCGGGTCGAGGATGATCACCGCATCATCCTGCATGCGCAGGCTGGAAGCGGCATCGATCCAGTAGCCCTGCCAGCCGGCTTCGCGCAGCTTGGGGAAGACTTCGCTGGTGTAGTCGCCACCCTGGCAGGTCAGAATCACGTCGAGGGTCTTCAGCTCTTCAATGCTGTAAGCGTCCTTGAGCGGAGCAATGTCCTTGCCCACGGACGGGCCTTGGCCACCGACATTGGAAGTGGTGAAAAACACCGGCTCGATAAGATCGAAGTCTTGCTCTTCCAGCATCCGCTGCATGAGCACGGAACCGACCATACCGCGCCAACCGATCAGACCTACACGTTTCATCGCAACTACACCTATACAAAAGTGGGCCACCGTCTGAGCGGTGGGCCCGAAAGATTACAGATTCCGCAGCGCGGCGACTACTGCATCGCCCATTTCCTGCGTACCCACCTTGGTGCAACCGACCGACCAGATGTCGCCGGTGCGCAATCCCTGGTCCAGTACCAGGCTCACGGCCTTCTCGATGGCATCCGCCGCGTCGTTCAGATTGAAGCTGTAACGCAGCATCATCGACACTGACAGAATGGTCGCCAGCGGGTTGGCGATGCCCTGCCCGGCGATGTCCGGTGCCGAACCGTGGCATGGCTCGTACATGCCCTTGTTGTTGGCATCCAGCGACGCCGACGGCAGCATGCCGATGGAACCGGTAAGCATCGACGCTTCGTCGGAAAGAATGTCGCCGAACATGTTGTCGGTGACGATCACGTCGAACTGCTTCGGCGCACGCACCAGTTGCATGGCGGCGTTGTCGACGTACATGTGGCTCAACTCGACATCCGGGTAATCCCTGGCCACCTGCTCGACCACTTCGCGCCACAGCTGGCTGGACGCCAGGACGTTGGCCTTGTCCACCGAGCATAGCTTCTTGCCGCGCACACGGGCCATGTCGAAGCCGACACGGGCGATGCGACGGATTTCACTCTCGCTGTATGGCAGGGTGTCGTAGGACTGACGCTCGCCGTTTTCCAGTTCGCGGGTGCCGCGTGGCGCGCCGAAGTAGATACCGCCGGTCAGCTCGCGGACGATGAGGATGTCCAGGCCGGAGACGATTTCCGGCTTGAGGCTGGAAGCATCGGCCAGTTGCGGATAAAGGATTGCCGGACGCAGGTTGCCGAACAGGCCCAACTGCGCGCGGATTTTCAGCAGGCCGCGCTCAGGGCGGATATCACGCTCGATCTTGTCCCATTTCGGGCCGCCCACGGCGCCCAGCAGGACCGCGTCGGCTGCCCGCGCACGATCCAGGGTCTCGTCGGCCAGCGGCACGCCGTGCTTGTCGATGGCCGCGCCACCGATCACGTCGTGGCTCAGCTCGAAGCCCAGGCTGTACTTGGCGTTGGCCAGCTCCAGCACCTTGACCGCCTCGGCCATGATTTCCGGGCCGATACCGTCACCTGGGAGAATCAGAATCTGCTTGCTCATGCTTTCCTCATTTGCTCTGTCGGTGTGCTGGTCGGCACGCCCGGAAAAATACTGTTGCCTGGCCCGCGGCGTCCGTCCACCTGTAGAGAACGAAACGCTGGCCTGAATATCAAACCCGCCATGGCTTTTTTGGCGGTTCCGGCGAGCAAAAAGCTCGCTCCTACAGGTTGTGTGTCCTTTCCTGCCGGAGCGAGCTTGCTCGCGATCACTGCGTCACTTTAACGCCGATCAGGCGTCGCGAAACAACCACGGCTGGCTGGCCCGATGCTTGGCCTCGAAAGCGGCTATCGCGTCGCCATCCTGCAAGGTCAGGCCGATATCGTCCAGGCCGTTGAGCAGGCAATGCTTGCGGAACGCATCGATCTCGAATTTCAACACCTTGCCATCGGGACGGGTCACGGTCTGGGCCTGCAGATCGATCTGCAACTGATAGCCCGGCTCGGCCTCGACCTGCTGGAACAGTTCATCGACTTCAGCATCGCTGAGAATGATCGGCAGCAAGCCGTTCTTGAAGCTGTTGTTGAAGAAGATGTCGGCGTAGCTCGGCGCGATGATGCTGCGAAAACCATATTCTTCCAACGCCCAAGGGGCGTGCTCACGGCTGGAGCCGCAACCGAAGTTTTCCCGGGCCAGCAACACGCTGGCACCCTGGTAGCGCTCGGCGTTGAGCACGAAGTCCTTGTTCAGCGGACGCTTGGAGTTGTCCTGGTACGGCTGGCCGACATCCAGGTAGCGCCACTCGTCGAATAGGTTCGGGCCGAAGCCGGTGCGTTTGATCGACTTGAGGAACTGCTTGGGAATGATCTGATCGGTGTCGACGTTGGCACGATCCAAAGGCGCGACAAGACCGGTGTGCTGGGTGAAAGCTTTCATGCTGCGCTCCTTAGATCAATTCACGGACGTCGACGAAACGACCGCTGACGGCGGCCGCCGCGGCCATGGCCGGGCTGACCAGGTGAGTACGCCCACCGGCGCCCTGCCGACCTTCGAAGTTGCGGTTCGAGGTCGAGGCGCAATGCTCGCCGGCCTCCAAACGGTCCGGGTTCATCGCCAGGCACATCGAGCAACCCGGCTCGCGCCATTCGAAGCCTGCTTCGAGGAAGATCTTGTCCAGGCCTTCCGACTCCGCCTGGGCCTTCACCAGGCCCGACCCCGGGACCACGATGGCCTGCTTGATGGTCGAGGCCACCTTGCGACCCTTGGCGATGACGGCCGCGGCACGCAGGTCTTCGATCCGCGAGTTGGTGCAGGAACCGATGAATACCCGGTCCAGCTGGATGTCAGTGATCGCCTGGTTGGCGGTCAAGCCCATGTATTTCAAGGCACGGACGATAGAGTCGCGCTTGACCAGGTCCATTTCCTTGGCCGGATCCGGCACGTTCTGATCGACGGCCAGCACCATCTCAGGCGAAGTGCCCCAACTGACCTGTGGCTTGATCTGCGCGGCATCCAGTTCGACCACGGTGTCGAACTTGGCGTCGGCGTCGGACACCAGGTCTTTCCAGGCTTCGACGGCGAGGTCCCATTCCGCGCCTTTAGGGGCGAACGGACGACCCTTGACGTATTCCACGGTCTTTTCGTCCGCTGCCACCAGGCCCACGCGGGCGCCGGCTTCGATGGACATGTTGCAGATGGTCATGCGGCCTTCAATGGAAAGGTCGCGAATCGCGCTGCCGGCGAACTCGATGGCATGGCCGTTACCGCCGGCGGTGCCGATCTTGCCGATCACGGCCAGGACGATGTCCTTGGCGGTCACGCCAAATGGCAACTTGCCCTCGACCCGCACCAGCATGTTTTTCATTTTCTTGGCGACCAGGCACTGGGTGGCGAGCACGTGCTCGACCTCGGAGGTGCCGATGCCGTGGGCCAGGGCGCCAAAGGCACCGTGGGTCGAGGTGTGGGAGTCGCCGCAGACCACGGTCATGCCCGGCAAGGTCGCGCCCTGCTCCGGGCCGATGACGTGAACGATGCCCTGGCGCACGTCGTTCATCTTGAATTCGACGATGCCGTATTCGTCACAATTGTCGTCGAGGGTCTGAACCTGCAAACGCGAGACCTGGTCGGCGATGGCGCTGATGCCGCCCTTGCGCTCCGGCGTGGTCGGTACGTTGTGGTCCGGGGTCGCGATATTGGCATCGATGCGCCAAGGCTTGCGCCCGGCCAGACGCAGGCCTTCGAAGGCTTGCGGCGAGGTCACTTCGTGGATGATGTGACGATCGATATAGATCAGCGCCGAGCCATCGTCGCGCTGCTTGACCAAATGCGAATCCCAGAGCTTGTCGTAGAGCGTTTTGCCGGCCATCAGACGGTTCCTCATCATTTTCTATGCCGCGGGTCTCTGACACCGGTCAATAACCCCTTGGCTTGTGAGGCTGATGCTATGGCGTTACATTAAATAACTCAAATTCATATTTTTTATACTTTGGATAACCAACTGGAATGCAACCATGGACCTGGCCAACCTCAATGCCTTTATCGCGATTGCCGAAACCGGCAGCTTCTCCGGAGCCGGCGAGCGCCTGCACCTGACCCAGCCGGCCATCAGCAAGCGCATCGCCGGCCTTGAGCAACAGCTCAATGTGCGGCTGTTCGATCGCCTGGGCCGCGAAGTGGGTTTGACCGAGGCCGGACGCGCCCTGTTGCCACGGGCCTATCAGATCCTCAACGTGCTGGACGACACCCGCCGGGCGCTGACCAACCTGACCGGCGAAGTCACCGGTCGCCTGACCCTGGCGACCAGCCACCATATCGGCCTGCACCGCTTGCCACCCCTGCTGCGCGCCTTTACCCGGCGTTACCCGGAAGTGGCCCTGGACATCCAGTTTCTCGACTCGGAAGTGGCCTACGAAGAGATCCTCCACGGTCGCGCCGAACTGGCGGTGATCACCCTGGCCCCCGAGCCCCATGCTCTGGTCAAGGCCACGCCGGTGTGGAACGACCCGCTGGACTTCGTCGCCGCCCCCGAGCATCCGCTGGTGAGCAACGGCACGGTCAGCCTGGCCGATATCGCCCTGCATCCGGCGGTATTTCCCGGCGGCAACACCTTTACCCACCATATTGTCCAGCGCCTGTTCGAGGCCCAGGGCCTGACCCCGAACATCGCCATGAGCACTAACTACCTGGAAACCATCAAGATGATGGTGTCCATCGGCCTGGCCTGGAGCGTCTTGCCCCGCACCATGCTCGACGAGCAGGTGGCGCGCATTCCTTTACCGGGCATACAGCTCACTCGCCAGCTAGGCTATATCCTGCATACCGAACGGACGCTGTCGAATGCCGCGCGGGCTTTCATGGCCTTACTGGATGCACAAGTCGATTGGCCAGGGACCAAGGCGTAAGCGTCCCGGCATGACTTATGCCCCTTCCTTGATTGCCTGAACCCGCGCCCAACGCTCTTATCAGCCCAAGGCCCGCTGCTCATGCCCAAACCCGCTGACCGTCTACCGCCCATGCCGCGCATTCACGCGCTCGACCCCAAGCAGTCGGAGCAAAGCTGGGAGAGCGCCCCGCAGTTGCTCGCCGCACTCAATGGCGCACGGCTGGGCGCCTGGTACTGGGACATCGAAAGCGGGCAAATCAGCTGGTCGCGGGGCACCCAGGCGCTGTTTGGCTTCGATCCGCGCCAGCCGTTGCCCAAAGACCTGGAATACCTCGACCTGCTGCCCGAGGAAGATCGCGCCAAAACCATTCGCGCCTTCCATTCGGTGCTGGCCGGCGCGCCGCTGGAGCAGGCGATGCATCACCGCATCCGCTGGCCCGACGGCAGCCTGCACTGGCTGGAAATCAATGGCAGCGTACTGCCGGACAAGCACGGCAAGCCGCGGATGATCGGGGTGATTCGCGAAATCACCCATCAACGCCAGCGGGAACAGGCCCTCAGCAGCTCGGAAAAACGCTTTGCCACGCTGTTTCACCTGTGCCCGAACATGGTGCTGCTGACCCGCCTGGAAGATGGCCTGATCAGCGAAGCCAACCAGTACTTCGAAATCCTCTTCGGCTGGCCGCTGCAGCACGTCATCGGCCGCACCACCCTCGAACTGGGCCTGTGGGTCGACCCGGAACAACGCGCGCAAATGGTCAAGGCGGTCCAGAAGCGCGGCCAGGCCGCCACCCTCGAGGTGCAACTGCGCGCCAGCAACGGGCAGATTCACGACGGCATTCTCAGCGCCCAGAAAGTCGAGCTGGAAGGCCAGGCCTACCTGCTCAGCACCTTCCTCGACACCAGCGAACGCAAGCGCGCCGAACAGGCCCTCAAGGACAGCCAGGAGCGCCTCGACCTGGCGCTGGACTCGGCCCAGCTCGGCACCTGGGACTGGCACATTCCCAGCGGCATGCTCTACGGTTCGGCCCGCGCCGCGCAGCTGCATGGCCTGGAGCCGATGCCGTTCCATGAGTCCTTCGATGCGTTTTTCGAGGGCGTGCCCGACGAAGAGCGCAACAGCATGCGCGATGCCTACCGCAGCCTGCGCGAAGGCCCGGCCGGCAATTATCAACTGACCTACCGCGTACAGCTGGCCGATGGCTCGTCACGCTTTCTGGAAAGCCGCGCCCGCCTCTATCGCGATGAGCAAGGCAACCCGCTGCGCATGGCCGGGACCTTGCTGGACATCACCGAACAGGTCGAGCGCGAGCAGCGCCTGGTGACGTCCGAGGAGAAGTTCGCCAGCCTGTTCCAGGTCAGCCCGGACCCGATCTGCGTCACGCTCCAGGAAACCGGACAGCTCATCGAGATCAACTCCAGCTTTACCCAGACCTTCGGCTGGACCGCCGACGAAGTGCTCAATCGCAGCGCCGACGAAATCGGTCTCTGGGACGACTCCGCCCAGCGCCTGCAACGGGTCGAGCAGGTGATCCGCGAACAGGCGCTGAACAACGTCGCGGTGGTGGTCCGGCACAAGGACGGGCAACCCCTGACCTGCATCATTTCCAGCCGGCAGATCACCGTCGACAAACAGCCCTGCATTGTCACCACGCTGCGCGACATTACCCAGCAACAACGCTCCGAGGCCGCGCTCAAGGCCAGCGAAGAGAAGTTCGCCAAGGCCTTCCACTCCAGCCCCGACGCCATCACCATCACCGAGCGCGACACCGGGCGCTACCTGGAGGTCAACGACGGCTTCTGCCGGCTGACCGGTTACCGCGCCGAAGAAGTGATCGGTCGCACCGTGTATCAGGTCGGTATCTGGGCCGAGGAAAAACAGCGCTCGATACTGCTCGCCGAGCTGCAGCTCAAAGGCCGGGTCAATCACCTGGAAATGCTCGGCCGCAACAAGCGCGGAGACATCCTGACGGTCGAGGTCTCGGTCGAACCCATCACCCTCAATGAAACCCCCTGCCTGCTGCTCACCGCGCGGGACGTCAGCCTGCTGAAAAATGCCCAGGCGCAGATTCGCCACCTGGCCTACCACGATCCGCTGACCAACCTGCCCAACCGTGCCCTGTTGATGGACCGTCTGAGCCAGCAGATCGCCTTGCTCAAGCGCCATAACCTGCGCGGCGCCCTGCTGTTCCTCGACCTGGACCACTTCAAGCACATCAACGACTCCCTCGGCCACCCGGTGGGCGACACCGTGCTGAAGATCGTCACCGCGCGGCTCGAGGCCAGCGTGCGCATGGAAGACACGGTGGCGCGCCTGGGTGGCGACGAATTCGTGGTCCTGCTCAGCGGCCTGGAGGGCAGCCGCAGCGAAGTCAGCGACCAGGTACGGGAGCTGGCCGATACCCTGCGCGAACTGCTGTCCGAACCGATGTTCCTCGACGGCCAGCGCCTGCAGGTGACCCCGAGCATAGGCGTGGCCCTGATTCCCGATCACGGCTCGACCCCCACCGACCTGCTCAAGCGCGCCGATATCGCGCTGTACCGGGCCAAGGACTCCGGGCGCAACACCACCCAGATGTTCCACAACACCATGCAGAAAGCCGCCAGCGAGCGCCTGCGCATGGAAACCGACCTGCGCCTGGCCCTGTCCCGGGGCGAGTTCAGCCTGCACTTCCAGCCCCAGGTCGACGCCCGCGACAACCGCATCGTCGGCGCCGAAGCCCTGGTGCGCTGGCACCACCCCGAACTGGGGGCGCAATCGCCCACCGAGTTCATCAAGGTCCTGGAAGACAGCGGCCTGATCCTCGAGGTCGGCACCTGGATTCTCGACGAAGCCTGCCAGGCCTTCAGCCAGCTGATCGCCGAAGGCCTGGTGGACCCGCTCGACTTCAGCCTGTGCGTGAACATCAGCCCGCGGCAGTTCCGCCAGAACGACTTCGTCGAACGCATAGAGCGCAGCCTGAGCCAATACCAACTGCCGTCTTCGCTGCTGAAGCTGGAAATCACCGAAGGCATCGTGATCCAGAACCTGGAAGACACCATCAGCAAGATGCGGCGCCTGAAAAAACTCGGCGTGAGTTTCGCCATGGACGACTTCGGCACCGGTTATTCGTCGCTGACCTACCTCAAGCGCTTGCCGGTGGATGCGCTGAAGATCGACCAGTCCTTCGTCCGCGACGCGACCCACGACCCCAACGACGCGGAGATCGTTCGCGCCATCGTCGCCATGGCCCGCAGCCTGGACTTGAATGTGATCGCCGAAGGCGTGGAAACCGCGGAGCAGCTCGAGTTCCTGCAAGGCCTGGGCTGCCATCTGTATCAGGGTTACCTGCACAGCCGACCGCTGCCGCTGGAGGGCTTGAAAGCCCTGCTGGCCTGAATGGACGACGACACAATCGCCGGTCTGACAGATCAACGGGGCAGCAATTGCCAGTGTCTGGCGCAACCTGTAGGGTCGCGTTTTTTGTGACGCCCCACGAGATCGATCATGCAGGATGCAACCCTCCCCCGCCCGGCTTTGCTGGGCATTGACCTTGGCACCACCAACAGCCTGATCGCCGTCTGGCAGGACGGCCGCGCCCAGCTGATCCCCAATGCCCTCGGCGATGTCCTCACCCCGTCGGTGGTCAGCCTCGATGAAGACGACAGCATCCTGGTGGGCAAAGCCGCGCGGGCCCGCCTGACGACCCACCCGGAGCGCACGGTGGCCGCCTTCAAGCGCTTCATGGGCAGCGACAAGCGCCTCGAACTGGGCGGCCGGCCGTTCAGCCCGGAAGAACTTTCGGCGCTGGTGATCGGCTCGCTCAAACAGGATGCCGAAGCCTTTCTCGGCCATCCGGTGCAGGAAGCGGTGATTTCGGTGCCGGCCTACTTCAGCGACGAACAACGCAAGCGCACCTTATTCGCCGCCGAACTGGCGGGCCTGACGGTGTCGCGGCTGATCAACGAACCGACCGCGGCCGCCATGGCCTACGGGCTGCATGAACAGAAGTTCGAACGCACGCTGATCTTCGACCTGGGCGGCGGAACCTTCGACGTCACGGTGCTGGAATACGCCCTGCCGCTGATTGAAGTGCACGCCTCCACGGGCGACAACTTCCTCGGCGGCGAAGACTTTACCGAGGCCTTGTTGCAGGCCTGCCTCAAGGACTGGCAACTCACCCCGGCGCAGATCGACGCCCAGGGCATGGCCAGCCTGGGTGACGCCCTGGAACAGCTCAAGTGCAAACTCGCCGACGGCACTCAGTCACTGAGCTGGCGTAATGGGGACCGGTCATATGAATGGACCCTGGACGAAGCGCTGGCGCTGAAGATCTGGGAGCCGCTGCTGGCCCGCCTGCGGGCACCCATCGAGCAGGCCCTGCGCGATGCCCGCCTCAAGCCCCGCGATCTCGACAGCCTGGTGCTGGTGGGCGGCGCCACCCGGATGCCGGCGGTGCAGCAAATGGTCGCCACCCTATTCGGGCGCCTGCCTTACCGTCACCTCGACCCGGATACGATTGTCGCGCTGGGCGCCGCCACCCAGGCCGCCTGCAAGGCCCGGGACGGGGCCATCGAAGAATTGATCCTGACCGACGTCTGCCCCTACACCCTGGGGATTGCGACCAACCGTCGCGAACACGTCCGCGACGCCTTTTCGCCGATTATCGAACGCAATACGGTGATCCCGACGTCGCGGGTGAAGCAGTTTCATACTACCCATCCGTATCAGGAACTGATCCGTATTGCGGTGTATCAGGGTGAGCGGCCCTGGGTAGAGGACAATATTTTCATCGACGCCTTCGACGTGCCCCTGAAGCCCAGCGAACAGATCCAGTCCCTGGACGTACGCTTCAGCTATGACATCAATGGCCTGCTCGAAGTCGACGTCACCCTGCTGGCCAGCGGCGAACGCCATAGCCACAGCATCGACCGCAGCCCCACCGGGCTCGATGCGCACTCCCGGCAAGCCAGCCATGAGCGGCTGACCGCGCTGAAAATCCACCCTCGCGACGCCCTGCCCAACCGCACTCTGCTGGCCCGGCTGGAACGGGCGTGGGCGCAAAGCCTGGGCGACGAGCGCGAACAAATCGCCGACTGGCTGGGCACCTTCACCGCCGTGCTCGGCGGCCAGCAACCGGCGGAGATTGCCAGCCATCGAACCCAGTTGAACAAGGCGCTGGATCAACTGCGCCTCTAGCCGTTGAGCCGCCGCAAGCTGGCCTGCAAACCGCCAGGCAGCGCGTCTTCAGCGGCGCTGTCCGGCGGTACGCCATAGCGGTTGGGCAGTTTGTCGCCAGGGAAGGCAAACAGAATCAGCGCCAGGAATGGAAAGAACACCGACAGACCGCCCAGCACCAGAAAGGTCGGGATGCCACTGCCCATGTCATGCAGGCGGCGCAACATCGCCCCGAGCAAAAACACAGTGCCCAGCAACGACACGACGATCGCGGACAGCGATGTGCCGCTGAATAACGCGGCCAGCGGCGTGATCAGCGCAGCGCCCAGCACCTGCCAGAAGAACGCTCCACGCCCCAGCCGTGTGCCCAGCCGCCAGAAAGCCGTGGCCGGCGTCGGACGGCTGTCGCCCTTGGCCAGCAGCAGACGCTCGCTCCAGGACAGCAGCGCACTGAAGGCAAAGCGCAGGCCGAGTCCGTGCTCCGGGTTGTCCTTGGCTCGCTGCATGCGCAGCAGCACTTTCTGCCGTGGCACACCGGCACTGCCGTAACGCACCAGCCCCTTGAGCACATCGAGGGCCAGGTAAAAGGCCTCGCTGTCGATCCCTTCGTCTTCGGCCAGCGTCTGATGCGGCGGTCGTGGCGGCTCGCCCTTGATCAAGCCGTGGCGAAAGCCATCGAACCAGTCCTGGGGGTTGGTGATTTCGGTAATCCGGTCGAGCAGGTATCGACGCTGTTGCGCATCGATTACCGGGTCGTGATACAACACGCCACTCAAGAGCATGCGCCCGAGCAAATCGTCCGCGAAAGCATGCAGGTCACTGCGCAGGCATTGGTACAAGCGCTCATTGTTCAACAATCGCGCACTGTCGAGCGCTTCCTGGACGCCAAGCACCTGCCGGTCGAGCAAGGCATGCACCGGATCGTCCAATTGCAGCCAGCCGAGCAAAGCGCTCAGGTCGCCCTGTTCGCGCTGCAACTGGGCAAGCTGCGGCTGCAGCCGGCTGAGCGGATGGGACGGATTGAGCGCCAGACGCGCCAGACACTGCGAGTCGATCAATTGCCACCAGCGTTCCGGCTGCTCCAGCAATGCCATCAGGAACAGCGTATGGGCGTACCAGTGCCAGACCGCCTCGCCTGTCCCTGGTGGCGGCAACACGACGCCGCGCTGGCTCAGTTGCAGCAGCAGGTTCAGTTCCGACAGATCGCTCGCGGCATCGGTATCGCTCAATTCGAAAGACTCGGCGATACGCTCCAGGGCGGCATGACCGTAAGGACGCAATCGGCGCAGCCACAAACGGCAGATCTGGTGCGGCTCACCGGTTGTCAGCGCATTGGCCAGTTGCACCGAAGCGCCCCCCTCATCGATGAAGGCTTTCATCGCTAACGGAATCGGCGCCTGGCTCAACCAGCGCAAGTGCTGCCCGGCCTGGTCCTTGAACCCGCTCAGCACCAGGGCTTCGAGGGCATCCAGCGGCTGTGGCTCGTCCAGCACTTGTTGCAACAGGTCTGCTGCGCCACGGTGCAAGACCCAGGCATGCCGGTACAGGCGCAACAACCGGGTATCGGTGTTCTGGCCAAGCAACTGCGCCAGCAAGGGCAACTCGTCGCCGCTCATCCGCCAATCGATAAAGGCCTGCGCCAACCCCTGCAGCTCGAGCCGGCCAACGCCGAGCCAGCGGATCAGCGTCTCGGGACGTTGCGAAGGGCTGCCGTATTCCTGGGTGACGTGGGCGAGATCGGTGGACCAGTCGCTGAAAGGCTCCAGACGATCAAAGGCCTGAATCAGCAGCGGCAAAAAGTCCGGCTGACGTTTGGCGCACAGCGCCAGCAATTGGCTCTCGGCCTTGGGATGACGATGTTCCTGCCAAAGCCGGACCCAGCAAGGCAATGCCTGATCGTCCAGCCCCAGCAGGCTGTTCTGGCACGCCAACAGGTAAAGCCAGTCCACATCATCCGGCGCTTCGCGCTGCTGCTCGATGCACAACTGCAGCAGCCCCTGGCCACCGATGCCGGCCTGGGTGAATTGCACCAGCAGGCGCTTGATAAACACTGCGTCGTTCGGTAACGGCAGGCAGGTGTGTTGGCTGGCGAAGCCTTCGTACTCGTGGAGCGGTCGCCGGTCGAAGATGAAATCGAGGCTGCGCGCGAACCACAGGCTTTCGGTCTGCGCCGGCTCCGACCAGCCCCCCATCAGCGCCGTGTCGAATGGGTCCGGGGCCTTGATCCGGTTCAGATAGTCCTCGACATGGCGGGCCTGATCGAAACCCAGCTCCAGCAACTGCTGCTCCCAGCCCATGCGCTGGGCCAGCAGGCCCGCGCAACGGTAGGAAAGCGGCCCGGCGTTGGCCGTCCGCTGGAACAACTCCCAGCGCAGGTCATCGAGCAGGCCGAGCGGCAGTTGATCCAGCGCCTTGATAAAAGCCTGCCAGGCATCCGGATTGAAGCGGCGCACCGGATCATTCAGCAGCGCATCGAAATCGAGGATGGCTTGCTCGGGCGCAGGCTCGCTCTCCTGCGACGCCTCAAGCTCCTGCTCGTTGTCACGCACCAGCCGCAGCGCACTTTCGTAGGCCTGGCGCAGTGCCTGGAACCCTTCGGGATCGGTCTCCGGATGATGCTCCGGCAGACGGGCCCGATAGGCATTGCGAATCAGCGCTTCATCGGTGGTAGGGTCGATGCCCAGCTTTATCCAGCAACTCATGACCAGTCGAACTCCTCTAGCGACGCCGGACGCTGCGGCAAGTCGAGATCCAGGTGCCAAGGCAAGTCCGCCAGACAATCCGCCATGTTTTCAGCGAGCCCGCGGGCAATCATCTGGCTGTGGGGGTTCTCCCCCTGTCGATCCAGTTCGTAAGCCAGTTCGTCATCGCTATTGCCCAGGCAACCCCAGAACGCGCGGCCAGCGAGGAATCCATTGAAATAGGCGAACCAGCTGCCGTAGTGGTATTGCGCCCTGACCGCCAGCCGGCTGTGCAACCACAGGCTCTCGGCCAGATCGATCCACTGATTGCGCACGCCACAACGCAAGAGAAACCCCATGCGCCCGTAATCCCAGGCCAGGATCCCACCCGGGCCGCAAGCGCCAAAGGTGCGGCTGGCAAACCCATGCAGGATGCGTTCACGGGGTTCGAGCGTCTCGAGCAGGGCCTGCCATTCGCTCGGCAGACAACGCTGCCAGGCGCGATACGCGTCGTCGAGGTGGGTGGCATGACCGTTGTCAGTCATCCTTTCCAGCATGCCCAGCAACTGCCGTCGGTCACTGATGCCCCAACTGCCTTGCAGGTCGATGGAGTCCGAGCCGGGGTAGAACGCGGGGTTGTCGTATCCGGCGCGAGGGTTGAGCGCAACCATCGGCGCAGAGAGGCTCCACAGCCAGTGCTGCTGTATCTCATCCATGAAAAAGGCTCCAGGCCGACCAGTGAGGAATGGGGGGTCGGCAAAACTGCGGCGGATTGTAGAGAAAGCGCCACAACGCGGCAAAGGCGAACAATGATTTTCCCGGGCATAAAAAAGGCCCCGACTGGTCGGGGCCTTTTTCAGCGACTCAGCGCTCGATCACACACCGGTGTGGCGGCGCAGGGATCAATGCTGCAGGGCTGGCTTCTGCGTCCCGTTGATCGGGATGCGCTTGGCTTTCGCTTCTTCCGGGATCACCCGCAACAGGTCGATGCTCAACAGACCGTTGCTCAGGCCGGCGGCCTTGATTTCGATGTGATCGGCCAGGCGGAAGGACAGCTTGAACGCACGCTGGGCGATGCCCTGGTGCAGGAAGGTGACGCCTTCGTTCGCGTCACGCTTGCCGCCACTGATGGTCAGCACGCCCTTCTCGACTTGCAGCTCCAGGTCTTCTTCCTGGAACCCGGCGGCGGCCACGACGATGCGGTACTGGTCGTCACCGTGCTTTTCGACGTTGTAGGGCGGGTAGGTGCTGCCTGGCTCATTGCGCAGGGCGGTTTCGAACAGGTCGTTGAAACGGTCGAAACCCACCGAGGAACGAAACAGTGGCGCGAGGGAAAATGCAGTACTCATGGTTCAAATCTCCTGAAAACAATCAGCAAGTTTTTTGTCTCCGCGACCCGAATTCGGCATCGCGTAACCCTTAGATAGGGACCGCCGATTGCATTTCAAGAGACTTTTTGCAGATTTTTTTCAGGCCGCCTCGGCCACCGGCAAGCCCAGCAAACGCGAGACTTGATCCGGCTCGGTTTCACGGCGCAGGACGGTGAACAGCTCCACCGCCTCGGGATAATTGCGGGTCAGCATCGCCAGCCACTGCTTCAAACGACCAGGCGACTGGCGCGCCGTCATTTGAGCTTTGGCTTGCAGCCAGAAGTCCTGGATCAGCGGCATCAGCTCGGCCCAGGTCATCTCGACGACTTCCTCGCCAGCACGTGCGGCGGCGATCTGTTTGGCCAGGTCCGGACGCGACACCAGGCCACGACCGAGCATGATGTCTTCCACGCCGCTGATTTCCCGGCAGCGGCGCCAGTCTTCGACGCTCCAGATATCGCCGTTGGCGAACACCGGCACCTTGACCACGTCCTGCACCCGCGGAATCCATTCCCAGTGCGCCGGCGGCTTGTAGCCGTCGACCTTGGTCCGCGCATGCACCACGATATGTTCCGCGCCACCTTCGGCCAACGCCGTGGCGCACACCAGCGAGCCATCCGGGCTGTCGAAGCCGAGGCGCATCTTGGCGGTCACCGGGATATGCGCCGGCACGGCACGCCGCACATGCTCGACGATCTGGCTGAGCAGCTCCGGCTCCTTGAGCAGCACCGCACCGCCCCGGGATTTGTTGACGGTCTTGGCCGGGCAGCCGAAGTTCAGGTCGATGACTTCGGAACCGAGCTCACAGGCCAGGGCGGCGTTTTCCGCCAGGCACACCGGATCGGAACCCAGCAGTTGCACCCGCAGCGGCACGCCGGACGCGGTCCGCGCGCCATTCAACAACTCGGGGCCGAACCTGTGGAAATAGGCCGGCGTAAGCAACTGGTCGTTGACCCGGATGAACTCGGTCACGCACCAGTCGATACCACCGACCCGGGTCAGCACATCCCGCAGGATGTCATCGACCAACCCCTCCATGGGCGCCAAAGCAATTTGCATGAATCACACTCAACGTAAAACGCGATAAAAAAACGTGCGGCAGTTTACTGGGTTTCGCCGGGGAGCAGGTATTTCAACGGGTGGATGGTCACCGGCGGCGATGAAGCCATGCCGAAGGCTCAGCTCGCGCCTTGCAACGCCGGCCCATAACCTTCAAGAAATTCCACCGGCATGCGCTTGGGCTTGCCGCTGGACAGCTCGATGCAGACAAAGGTGGTCTGGGCCCGCAGCAAGGTGGTGCCGTCGCTCGGACGCACCAGCTGGAAGCGCCGCGACATCTTCAGGCGCTGGTCCCAATCGACGATCCAGGTCGCCAGTTGCAGCTCGTCGCCTTCATAGGCCGCCGCCAGGTAGTCGATCTCGTGGCGTACCACCGCCATGGCCCGATCCAGGCGGCGGTACTCGCTCAGGTCCAGGCCCAGGCGCTGGGAATGACGCCAGGCGCAACGCTCGAGCCAGGTGACATACACCGCGTTGTTGGCATGCCCCAAGCCGTCGATGTCTTCGGCACCCACCTGCAGATCGATGATAAATGGCGTTGCCAGATCCCAGCCCATGCCCCACTCCCGGTCAGATTATTCGACCGGGGCAGTGTAACGGATTGCTCAGGCGGATTGGCGCGCTTGCAGGCTGCGGCCGGCCAACAGCGTCAGCACGCCCTCGATCACACGTGGATCGGCCAGTACACGCTGATGCCCGCCCTCCTTCAGGCGCAGCAAGCGGCTGTCGAACCAGGCCTCGTGGATCAGATCGGATTCCTTGACCGGGACAAAGTTGTCGTCTTCGGCATGCACGATCAACCCGGGCATATCCAACTGGTAGTGCGCGACATCCATGGCCGCCGCGCGCATGCCGACATCCTGCTCCACCTGGCGGATAAAGGCCGAGCGCGCTTTGGGCGGCAGGCGCACATAACGGGCGAAGCCGCGCAATACACCGAGTATCCGCGCCGGGGCGGCGATGCTGACCAGGGTCTCGGTACGCAAGCCCAGTTGCACCGCCAGCATGGCGCTGGCGCCCCCCATGGAATGGCCGATGACCGCGCGCAGCGGCGGTAACTCCGCGGCGGCTTCGAGCATGGCCCGGGCAAACAGCATCACATTGGCCTCGTGCCCGGGAGAACGTCCGTGAGCAGGGCCATCCAGCGCCACGACGCTGTAACCGGCGTCCACCAGCGCATCGATCAGGCTGGCGAATTGCGTCGGACGCCCTTCCCAGCCATGCATCAGCAGCACCGCCGGCCCCTGGCCCCAGCGCAATGCCGAGAGCCCGAACCGCAGGGTGATGCGCTCCGAACGCGCCAGCAGCGGCAGCTCCCAGTCACGCGGCAGCCGCTCGCGCGGCGTCATGAATGCCAGTCGCATCTTGCTGGCGACCAGCTTCGGTGCAACCCAGCCCAAGGTGCCGTTAACGCCACGAACCCAACTTAACGTGCTCATCGCTCCTCTCCTCAGGCCAGCGCCTCAGGTCATAGCACCGCCGACTTGGCAGCGCGCAGTAAACGGTCCGACAGCTCACCGGCTCCCAGCGCCCTGGCCAGAGACAAGCCACCCACCATCAGGGCCAGGTCGGCCAGAGCCTTGTCGATGTCTTCGGGGGTGGTTGCCAACTGAGCCAGCATCAGCTCGATGTGTTCATTCAGGACTTTGCGGAAATCGTCCGGCAGGCGCCCCATCTCACCGACCGATGCGGGAATCGGGCAGGCCTGCTCGCTGGAATCGCGGTGCTTGCGCGACAGGTAGAACGCCGCCACCAGCGCCCGCCGCTCTTCGCCGGTCAACGACGCATCCATATCGGCGATCAGGCCCCGGCGCTGGGCCAGCAATTGGCTGAACGCTTCCAGCATCAGGGCGTCCTTGCTTTCGAAATGCGCATAGAAGCCACCGACCGTCAGGCCCGCGGCGCCCATCACTTCGCCCACGCTCGGCTCGGCCGGGCCACGTTGCACCAGCGCGGAGCTGGCGGCCTGGAGAATGCGTTCGCGGGTTTGAGCTTTTTTATCGTTCATCGTTGCCTCCGAATATTACAATCAGAATATTATTCTCATAATAAATTTTCGCAAGTCGTTAGTGTGACCGCCGGTCAGAGAACAGTGTGGGGAGAAAGGAAGAATGGCCAAACGCCAGACAAACAAAAGGGCCATTCAATAATTGAATGACCCTTATAAATCCCGCAAAGCGGGTAATCGTGGCGTCCCCTAGGGGACTCGAACCCCTGTTACCGCCGTGAAAGGGCGGTGTCCTAGGCCACTAGACGAAGGGGACACAAACCCTTCTATACAATTGATCAGTGCTGAGAACTGATCGATTCAAGGCCGGTGTGGCCAGGCCTTGAACTGTAAAATTGGTGGAGCTAGACGGGATCGAACCGTCGACCTCTTGCATGCCATGCAAGCGCTCTCCCAGCTGAGCTATAGCCCCGGATTTTTCGCCTCGCGGCGGAGCGACATCTTGCAACATCGCTTCTGTAAAACTGGCGTCCCCTAGGGGACTCGAACCCCTGTTACCGCCGTGAAAGGGCGGTGTCCTAGGCCACTAGACGAAGGGGACGCATACCCTTCTAACAACTGATCAGTGCTGAGAACTGATCGATTCAAGGCCGGTGTGGCCAGACCTTGAACTGTAAATTGGTGGAGCTAGACGGGATCGAACCGTCGACCTCTTGCATGCCATGCAAGCGCTCTCCCAGCTGAGCTATAGCCCCTCGTCGGTGAGGACGGGGCGAATCTTAAGGGCGTATCGGAAGGCTGTCAAATTTTTTTTCAGCTTTTTTTAAAAAAATTTGCCGGCATAACAACCACTTACCGCCCTCCCCCGTAAATCCGGGGCTTTTGCGGACCGTTGTGCCCTCCGCCAACGACCGCAATTTCACTTCTTGCACAGTTCCGCGGGAGCCAGCGTGCCGGCTCCCGCGAATCAGCGCGCTGAATCAGGCGATGGCGCCCAACAGCTTTTCCCACTCTTTGTTTTCTTTCTTCGACACGCCACCCAGCAGGTCGATGGCCTGGCGCAGGCGGAAACGGGTCAGGTCCGGCCCCAGAATCTCCATGGCATCGAGCACCGAGACCGAGCTGGCCTGACCGGTGATCGCGGCGAACATCAGCGGCATGGCATCACGCAGCTTCAGCTCCAGGGATTCGACCACGGCCTGGATGGTCGCGGTGATGCTGTCCTTTTCCCACTGACGCAGGCTTTCCAGCTTCCACAGGATCAGTTGCATCAGTTGCCGTACCTGGTCGCCCGACAGCTTCTTCGATTCGAACAGCTTGGCATCCGGAGTCACGCCACCGGCGAAGAAGAACCCGGCCAGCGGTGCTATCTGGCTGAAGGTCTCCACCCGGCCCTGCACGTGCGGCGCGATCTTCATCAGGTATTCGGGGTTCAGCGCCCAGGTCTGCACGCGGCTGGCGAACTCTTCCACCGGCAGGTCGCGCAGCCACTGGCCATTGAGCCACGACAGCTTCTCGATATCGAAGATTGGCCCGCCCAGGGAGACGCGCGACAGGTCGAAGTTGTCGACCATTTCCTGCAGCGAGAACTTCTCGCGCTCGTCCGGCATCGACCAGCCCATGCGGCCCAGGTAGTTGAGCATGGCTTCCGGCATGAAACCCATGCGCTCGTAGAAGGTCACCGAGGTCGGGTTCTTGCGCTTGGACAGCTTGCTCTTGTCCGGGTTGCGCAGCAGCGGCATGTAGCACAGCTGCGGCTGTTCCCAGCCGAAATACTCGTAGAGCAGAATCAGTTTCGGCGCCGAAGGCAGCCATTCCTCGCCACGCAATACGTGGGTGATGCCCATCAGGTGGTCGTCGACCACGTTGGCCAGGAAGTAGGTCGGCAGGCCATCGGTCTTCATCAGCACCTGCATGTCCATGCGATCCCACGGGATCTCGACATCGCCACGCAGCATGTCCGGCACCACGCAGACGCCTTCGCTCGGCACCTTCATGCGGATCACGTGCGGTTCGCCAGCGGCCAGGCGGCGGGCGACCTCTTCCTTGGGCAGCAGCAGCGCGCGGCCGTCGTAGCGCGGCGTCTCGCCACGGGCCATCTGCTCGGCGCGCATCTGGTCCAGCTCTTCGGCGGTGCAGAAGCACGGGAAGGCATGACCCATGTCGACCAGCTGCTGGGTGTACTTCCGGTAGATCTCGCTACGCTCGCTCTGCCGGTAAGGGCCGTGCGGGCCGCCCACGTCCGGGCCTTCGCTCCAGTTGATGCCCAACCAGCGCAAGGCGTCGAAAATCTGCTGCTCGGACTCGCGGGTCGAACGCAGTTGATCGGTGTCTTCGATGCGCAGGATGAACTCACCGCCGTGCTGCTTGGCGAAGCAGTAGTTGAACAAGGCGATGTAAGCGGTACCTACGTGGGGATCCCCGGTAGGCGATGGCGCGATGCGCGTGCGGACGGTGGTCATGGCATGTCTCGGAAAGAAGATGAAAAGCGAAGATCAAACAAGAGGCGAATGGTAACAGGCGATGCCGACCCCGCTCCAGTGAGCAGGGCATTTAAGCCAAGGTTGAGGCTATTCGAAACGAATCTGTAGTCGCTGCCGCAGGCTGCGATAGGTCCGCAGGACCTCCAGCGATTTCAAGAACGCCACGGCCGTACCGGCCGATCACAGCCTGCGGCAGCGGCTGCAGGCAACAATTGCAGATCAGACCGTCAGCAAACGCTCGCGCAGCTTGCCGATTTCGTCGCGCATCTGCGCCGCGGCTTCGAATTCCAGGTCGCGAGCCAGCTGGTACATCTTCTCTTCGAGCTGGCGGATGCGCTTGGCGATCTCGCTGGGCGAACGCAGTTCGTTTTCGTAGCGGGCATTTTCCTCGGCGGCCTTGGCCATGCCCTTGCGCTTCTTGCTGCGCGAACCGGGCACGGTGGCGCCTTCCATGATGTCGGCGACGTCCTTGAACACGCCTTTGGGGGTGATGCCATTGGCCAGGTTGAAGGCGATCTGCTTGTCACGACGGCGCTCGGTCTCGCCAATCGCCCGCTCCATGGAGCCGGTGATGCGGTCGGCGTAGAGAATCGCCCGGCCGTTGAGGTTACGCGCGGCCCGGCCGATGGTCTGGATCAGCGAGCGCTCGGAACGCAGGAAACCTTCCTTGTCCGCATCGAGAATCGCCACCAGCGACACTTCCGGCATGTCCAGGCCTTCGCGCAGCAGGTTGATCCCCACCAGCACATCGAAGGTGCCCAGGCGCAGGTCGCGGATGATCTCGACCCGCTCCACGGTGTCGATGTCCGAGTGCAGATAACGCACGCGCACACCGTGATCGGCGAGGTAATCGGTCAGGTCCTCGGCCATGCGCTTGGTCAGGGTGGTCACCAGGACCCGCTCTTCCACGGCCACGCGCTTGGTGATTTCCGACAGCAGGTCATCGACCTGGGTCAGCGCCGGACGCACTTCCACCTGCGGGTCGACCAGGCCGGTGGGGCGCACCACCTGCTCGACCACCCGGCCGGCATGTTCGGCTTCATAGTTGCCCGGCGTGGCCGAGACGAAAATCGTCTGCGGGCTGACGCTTTCCCATTCGTCGAAACGCATCGGCCGGTTGTCCAGCGCCGAGGGCAGGCGGAAGCCGTACTCCACCAGGGTTTCCTTGCGGGAGCGGTCGCCTTTGTACATGGCGCCGACCTGCGGCACACTGACATGGGACTCGTCGATCACCAGCAAGGCGTCCGCCGGCAGGTAGTCATACAGGGTCGGTGGCGCCGCCCCGGCAGGCCGCCCGGACAGGTAGCGCGAGTAGTTTTCGATGCCGTTGCAGTAGCCCAGCTCGAGGATCATCTCCAGGTCAAAACGGGTGCGCTGCTCCAGACGCTGGGCTTCCACCAGCTTGTTGTTGCTGCGCAGGTATTCCAGGCGCTCCTGCAGCTCGACCTTGATCCCCTCGATGGCGTCCAGCAGGGTTTCCCGCGGCGTCACGTAGTGGCTCTTGGGATAGAAGGTGAAACGCGGCAGCTTGCGAATCACTTCGCCGGTCAGCGGGTCGAAGGCGGAGATGCTTTCCACCTCGTCATCGAACAGCTCGATGCGAATCGCTTCCAGGTCGGACTCCGCCGGGTAGATATCGATCACATCGCCGCGCACGCGAAAGGTGGCGCGGGCAAAATCCATGTCGTTGCGGGTGTATTGCAGGTCGGCCAGGCGGCGCAGCAGGGCGCGCTGGTCGAGCTTGTCGCCGCGATCGACGTGCAACACCATCTTCAGATAGGTTTCCGGGCTGCCCAGGCCGTAGATGCAGGACACCGTGGTGACGATGATCGCGTCCTTACGCTCCAGCAGCGCCTTGGTCGCCGACAGACGCATCTGCTCGATATGGTCGTTGATCGAGGCGTCCTTCTCGATAAAGGTGTCGGAGGACGGTACATAGGCTTCCGGCTGGTAGTAGTCGTAGTAGGAAACGAAGTACTCCACCGCGTTGTTCGGGAAGAACGCCTTGAACTCGCCGTACAGCTGCGCGGCCAGGGTCTTGTTCGGCGCCAGCACCAGGGTCGGGCGCTGCACCTGGGCGATCACGTTGGCGATGCTGAAGGTCTTGCCCGAGCCGGTCACACCGAGCAGCGTCTGGTGCGCCAACCCGGCCTCGATGCCCTCGACCATCAGGCGGATGGCTTCCGGCTGATCGCCGGCGGGCTGGAAGCGGGTGACTAGCTGGAATTCAGACATAACGTACCTCTGGATTCACTCCAGCGCGACGCCGCCGCACAGGAACGAGAAAGACCGCAAACGACGAGTGTCGCGGGGAAAATACTGGATTGTGCTGGATGTGGAGGCAAATTCCACAGCTTTCAAGGTAAAGGCCCTAAGCCCCTCTACGACTTTGACGTTGCAATAAGACTAACGGTCGAAAAATAAACCGAAAAACTTGCCGGAAAAGCCCTTTCAGCTGTCGCCGCGCACAGTGATGGCCTCTATACTAGCTCCCCGTTTGTGCACCGCTCTAGTGCATTCGGCTGGAGCGCGACACGTCCCTCCACATTCCATTCAGAGCCGCCGTAATAATGAGCCTGTTCTCCGCTGTCGAAATGGCACCACGCGATCCTATCCTGGGCCTCAACGAAGCATTCAACGCCGATACCCGTACCAACAAGGTCAACCTGGGGGTCGGTGTTTACTGCAACGAGGAGGGGCGAATTCCACTCCTGCGCGCCGTTGTCGAAGCCGAGACGATCCGCGCCGCTCAACATGCTTCCCGTGGCTACCTGCCGATCGACGGTATCGCCGCCTACGACCAGGCCGTGCAGAAGCTGCTGTTCGGCAACGATTCGCCGCTGCTGGCCGCCGGTCGCGTGGTTACCACCCAGGCCGTCGGCGGTACCGGCGCACTGAAGATCGGTGCCGACTTCCTCAAGCAACTGCTGCCTGACGCTGTCGTGGCCATCAGCGATCCAAGCTGGGAAAACCACCGCGCGCTGTTCGAAACCGCCGGTTTCCCGGTTCAGAACTACCGCTACTACGACGCCGCCACCCACGACGTGAACCGCGTCGGCCTGCTGGAAGACCTGAATGCCCTGCCAGCCCAGTCGATCGTGGTCCTGCACGCCTGCTGCCACAACCCGACCGGCGTCGACCTGAGCCCGGAAGACTGGAAAAACGTGCTGCAGGTGGTCAAGGCGAAAAACCTCGTGCCGTTCCTCGACATGGCCTACCAGGGCTTCGGTGACGGCATCGCCGAAGACGCCGCCGCCGTACGCCTGTTCGCCGAATCGGGCCTGACTTTCTTCGTCTCCAGCTCGTTCTCCAAGTCGTTCTCGCTGTACGGCGAACGCGTTGGCGCCCTGTCGATCGTCAGCGAGTCGAAAGAAGAAAGCGCGCGCGTGCTGTCGCAAGTCAAACGCGTGATCCGCACCAACTACTCCAACCCGCCGACCCACGGTGCAAGCATCGTTGCCGCGGTGCTCAACAGCCCGGAACTGCGCACCCAGTGGGAAGCCGAACTGGCCGAAATGCGCCTGCGCATCCGCGGCATGCGCCTGCAGATGGTCGACCTGCTGGCCAAGGGCGCGCCACAGCGCGACTTCAGCTTCGTCGCCCGTCAGCGCGGCATGTTCTCCTACTCCGGCCTGACCGTCGATCAAGTGACGCGCCTGCGCAACGAGTTCGGCATCTATGCCCTGGACACCGGCCGCATCTGCGTGGCCGCGCTGAACCAGAGCAACATCGACGTCGTGACCAAGGCCATCATCCAGGTGATCTGAGCCACGTGCGGTGAATGAAAAGGGGGAAGCCTGAGGGCTTCCCCCTTTTTTGTGGGCCGCCCTCGCCGGCCCGATGCCCACTAGACTGAATCCAGCTCTCCTTCTTCCCCATCGCTTCCCTATCGAGAATTCCCATGAGACACGACGACTTGCGAGCCGACCGCGACGAACTGGACCACTTCCCCCGCCCGCAGAAACGCGAAAAGAACCTGGTCCTGCAAATTGCCCTGGGGGTATTTTTCGGCGGCCTGGCGCTATGGCTGGTGCAACTGGCCGCCACCTCGCTGGCCGCGAAGCTCATGCTGGGCACCTTTACCTTCGGCGGTTAAGAGCGCTCAACCGGCCAGTTCAGCGCTGCGCTGGCTGGCGGCATCATCGAAGGCCACATACAGCGACTCGGCGACCTGGCTCTTGATGGCCTTGGCGCTTTCCAGCCCCAGGACAAAACCCTCGGCCTTGCCACCTGCACGGTTCAATTCAGCGGCCGATCCAGCCTGGGTAATGGCGTCCCACAGTTTCATGGCCTGGGGACCGACGCCTTTGGGCAGGCTGATTTGCTCGATGCTCATAGGGCCTCCCCAGACAGAGGCGACAGGGCAAGCACTACAGCGGGTAAAAACTTGAACAGGGTCATGAGCGTTACCTTTTCGGCAGGAAGCCGGGAGCGCGTGAAACCACTGCCGGGGCGCCATGGTAGACCTGTACCGCGGTTCCGGTAACCGCCAACGGGCAAATAGCCGCGGATTGGCGTCATGACCAGGACCAAACAAGCCCACCCAAGCGAAATTTTGTTTTTGGATGCTTGACTTCTCCTTTTTAATCAGTAAGATACGCCGAATTCCGCGATAGCTCAGTTGGTAGAGCAAGTGACTGTTAATCACTGGGTCCCTGGTTCGAGTCCAGGTCGTGGAGCCATCTTCCTACACTGATTGGCCAGCACTACTTACAGGAGCGCCCTGCTCCTACGGCGAATCAGTTCAGCGTCCCCTCCCCCAAGATCGATTCACCGCATGCCAGATCGGCATGCGGATACGCGTTTGCGCTGCACCCGACTCCAGCCTGTCTCCGATTGCCTGACGTCAGCGCCTGAAGTAGGCTGTGCCCCTTCTCATGCCAGCCGTCACGACTCATGTTTTTCCCCGCACAGCCCCCTCACAGTGTTCTCTCGATGAGCCCATCGCAGACCTTCGCGATGTTGCAATCCGACTGCGCGATCAATCGACGCCGCCGCAGCGTGCTGTTCGCCTTCACCTTCTCCCCTCACGCCTGACCCCACCGTTGCGCCCGAACCCGGCGCGGAGCTGATGCCGCAGCGGCCCTTGCCTGCCGCGCATCGATTCATCCGCCGCTTTGCACCGCAGAATCCCGGCCCGGCCTACGCCTGCGTAAGTCGAACCGGAACCCTGTCCAAGCCAAAGCGCCGCGCCACCGCAAACCGTTTTTTGAGCGCCCGACTCGTCGGGCGCAGGTGTCTTCCATGAACAAAACCCTGTTGGCCGCGCTGATCCTCGGCATCTCGATTGTCGGCCTGAGCATCGGCTCCACCGTGCCGGTCATTGCCTTGCGCCTGTACCAGGCCGGCGCCTCGAACACCCAGATCGGCATCATGTCGGCCCTTCCCGCCGCCGGCATGATGCTGTCGGCTTTCCTGGTGAACGGCCTGTGCCGGAGACTCAGCCGCCGGCAGATCTACCTGCTGTGTTTCAGCCTGTGCGCCTTCAGCATCGGCGCCCTGGAAATCCCCGGGATCAGCCTCACCGGCCTGGGGCTGGCGCGGATCGTCATGGGCTTCGGCGCCGGGCTGATCATCATCCTGGGGGAAACCTGGGTCAACGAGATGGCCGCGGACACCGTGCGCGGACGGGTGATCGCGGTCTACACCACCTGCTTCACCGTATTCCAAATGATTGGCCCGGGCCTGGTGGCCCTGCTCGGCACCAAAGGTCCAGCGGTGATCGCCACCGTCAGCGCGGGTTACCTGCTGGCCATTGCGGCGATCTGGTTGACCCTGCCACGCCAGCGCCCTGTCGCCGCCCACGCCGAGAACAAGAGCTTCTCGGTACTGGGCTTTATCCGGGTGGCGCCGGCGCTGTGCGTGGGCATCCTGTTCTTCGCCTTCTTCGATACGGTGATTCTCTCGCTGTTTCCGGTCTATGCCGCGACTCACGGCTACGCCATCAAACTCGCGGCGCTGATGGTCAGTATCATTCTGCTGGGGGATGCGGCGTTCCAGTTTCCCCTGGGCTGGCTGTCGGACAAGGCCGGACGCGCCGCCATCTACCTGGGCTGCGGCGTGGTGTCGTTGGCGATCGGCCTGGGGCTGCCGTTGCTGATGAACTACCCGGCGCTGCTCTGGCCGAGCCTGGTGATACTCGGCGCGGCGGCCGGCGGGGTGTATACCCTGGCGATCATCCTGATCGGCCAGGAATTCAGCGGCCCCGACCTGGTCACGGCCAACGCCAGTGCGGGGTTGTTGTGGGGTATCGGCAGCCTGCTGGGGCCGCTGCTCAGCGGCGGCGCCATGAGCAGTAGCGTCCACGGCCTGCCCTTGGCGCTATCAGCGGCCGCCGCCGTGGTGGTGCTGTTCGCCTTGTCGCTGGTCCGGCAAGGGCTGCCGGACCGGGTCGCGGAGTAACCAGCCGCCAGGCCTGGACTGATGCGCCCAGCCTGGCGACTCGATCAATCGGCCCTAGACCTTGCTGGTTTCGACCGCGCCCGAGGCATGGGCCGAGGGCTGATGAGTAGCCGCAGAATGCTCGCCATGGGACGTATCCACCACTGGGATCTCGTTACCCTCGGCATCGTGCAGCTTGCCGCCGCTGAAATAGTCGCCTTCACGCAGCGCCGCCAGGTCCTGGTAGCGCAGGGTGCGCTCGGACGCCACGGCGAACACCGATTGCTGGTCCGAGTTGCCCAGGGTGAAGTGGTTGAAAGTCAGGTTCAGCGCGATGGCCATGATCGCCGACGAGCTGATGCCGGAATGGAAGATGGTGGCGAACCAGCTTGGGAAATGGTCGTAGAAGTTCGGCGCGGCGATGGGAATCATGCCGAAGCCGATCGAGGTGGCGACGATGATCAGGTTGACGTTGTTGCGGTAGTCGACCTTGGACAGGGTCCGGATACCGCTGGCCGCCACGGTGCCGAACAGCACGATACCGGCACCGCCGAGCACTGAGGTCGGCACAGCCGCAATCACCCGCCCCATGAACGGCAGCAGGCCGAGGATCACCAGGACCACCCCACCGGTGGCCACCACGTAGCGGCTCTTGATCCCGGTCACCGCCACCAGCCCGACGTTCTGAGCGAAGGCGCTCTGGGTGAAGGAACCGAAGATCGGCGCGATCATGCTCGACAGCATGTCGGCGCGCAGGCCATTGCCCAGGCGCTTGGAGTCGACCTTGGTGTCGATGATCTCACCCACCGCGAGGATGTCGGCCGAGGTCTCCACCAGGGTCACCATGATCACGATGCACATCGACAGGATGGCGGCGAAATGGAAGGTCGGCATGCCGAAATGAAAGGGTGCCGGGAAACCGAACATCGGCCCCTGGGTGACCATGGAGAAATCGGCCATGCCCAGGAACACCGCGATGATCGTCCCCACCACCATGGCCAGCAGGATCGACAGCCGCGAGATGGTCGCGCTGCCGATCTTGCTCAGCAGCAACACCAACACCAGGGTGATTGCCGCCAGGCCGATATTGGCCATGCTGCCGAAGTTTTCCGCATGGCTGTTGCCACCCATGGCCCAGCGCGCGGCCACCGGCATCAGGGTCAGGCCGATGGTGGTGATCACGATGCCTGTGACCAGCGGCGGAAAGAACTTGGTGATGCGTGAAAACACCGGAGTGATCAGCAGACCGATCAGCGAGGCGGCGATCACCGCCCCGAGAATCGACTGGAAGCCCCCTTCGCCACCGCTACTGACAATCGCCACCATGGTCGCCACGCCCGAGAAGGACACGCCCTGGACCAGCGGCAACTGACAACCGAAAAACGGCAGGCCGAGAGTCTGCAGGAGTGTCGCCAGGCCGCCGGCAAACAACGATGCCGCAATCAGCAGACCGATGTCCGCCGGGGCCAGGCCGGCGGCCTGGCCGACGATCAAAGGCACCGCAACGATACCGCCGTACATGGTCAGAACATGTTGCAGGCCGTAAGCCATATTTGCGCCAAGACCGAGGTTTTCATCTTCAGGCCGTTGCGGTGAAACAGAGGGCGTTTTCATGGTTGGGGGGTTCCCTGGTTTTTGTTATGGGGCACACTGTATTCAACAGCAGAGACAAATGTCTATAGAGTTGTATACACTTTATTCAGCACAGCCCAACCTCATAAAACCGCGATACCCGACAGCCAGCTCCCGCCTTTCACCTCCCGAACACTGCGCCAGACACCCTGATAGAATCCCGCGTCCAAAGGGCGCCTACCCAGGCAACGCCCTTCGTCTACGCATGGAAGCGCTTGAATGAATCATCTCCGCAATAGCTTCAGCCTCGCCTATGGCAGCTTCCGCACGATCGTGGCCTTGCAGGGTTTTGTCCTGGCCATGTACAGCGCCAGCTTCGCCGACAGCCTATGGCAAGGGTTCTGGGCTGGCCTCGGGACCTTTGCCCTGTTCGTCGCCGGCGGCGCGATATTCGGCTTTCTGCCCATGGCGCTGGTGTTTACCCCGCTGTACGCCCTGCTCTGCGCCAAGGGGCTTGCCAATTGGCTCAGCAGCCTGCTGCTGGGATTGACGATTGCTGGAGTGCTCTGCCTTCACCCAGCCTTGCGTTTGCTGATGCCGCTCTGGCTGCTGGACAGTGCATTGATTGCGCTGCTGACTCACTGGACGTATCGCCGGCAGCTGAAGAATGGTTATGAGCAGATGCCTTTATGGCGTTGACCTGGGCCGCCTCTTTACTCGGCATTCGCCAGTCCCGGGCAGCCGGCTGGGCTACAGCGTATCCGTGGGTTCCATGGAAACCTTCGTCGATCGCCGCCAAACCTGGGCGGAAACCGACGATTTCTAGCTACGCCTCGACACCGAGGAACCCTGAAGCCCGGGCCGATCAGGCCGATTGCGGCACTGCCAGTAATTCGCCAAGGACTTCTCGCAGCCGCGGATGCCGGGGGACCCGAATGGCGAACTCGTTCTGCAACAGGGCAATCAACTCGTCGGGGTCGGTGATCTGCCGCCGCTCGCTGTCCTGGCCCAGGCGATGCACGGCGTAGCTGCCGTTGTTGAGGGTCCGGCGCAGGCCTTCGCCCATCAGCGCGACTTTCAGCTGGCCGAGAAACGGTGAGTCCTTGTGGGTCGAGACGAACCAGTTGCCCATCTCGTAATCTGCCGCTTCCTGCCGCTGCAAGTCGAACACATACATCGCCCGCCACTCGCCGACGACCTTGGCGCGCAGGGTGTAGCTGCCGTCACGCTCGGTGATGCGATAGGGCTCGTGGGGCGTGGCCTGCTCGTCCCCGGTATCGAGCAGCAGCGGCGCGGTAGGCACCATGCCGCCAAAGCCGACATCCGAGACATAACGCACGCCATCCAGGGTCAGCAGCACCAGGCGGTGGGTACGCGCCGGCCAGGCATCTTCCGGCCCGCCCATCACCACCCGCCCGGTAATGCCGCGCGCCTCGTAGCCCAGGTACTGCAACAGCACCAGGTACATCTGGTTGAGTTCGTAGCAGTAGCCGCCACGGCCCTCATGCAGGACCTTGTGTTCCACCGAAGCCAGGTCGATCGGTACCGGCACGCGCAACAGGGTCGACAGGCTTTCGAAGGCGAAGGTACTGGTGTGGCGCAACTGCAGCTCGCACAAGGTCGCCAGGGTCGGTGGCGGTGCGCTGTCGTAGCCGAGCCGTTGCAGGTAAAGCGCGAAGTTCATCAGGTGGGGCTGACTCATGGGGTTGTCCTTATGCATGAGGTGTCGCGTATCGGCGCTATGTATAAGCCATTAACGCCCCGAACCGACAATTGATTTGGCCAATATCCCTACTCGAAACGGCCCATTAACGGACCTTGCCAAGGCTTGGGCGCGCACCTGTAATAGGCGGCCGAAGCCCCCTCCTTCACTGTCGGAAAAACCTGTCATGGAAACACTGGAAGGCCCGCGAATCCTCCTGCGACCGCTGCAGCTCTCCGACGCCGACGCCCTAGTCAAGGCCGCTGGAGATGGCCAGTTGTGGAACCTGCCATTCACCGTGGTGCCGTCCAGCGAGACTGTGAACGATTACTTGCAGATAGCCCTCGGCGGCCGCGATGCTGGCACAGTCCAGCCCTTCGCCACCGTCCTCAAGGCCAGCAACGAGGTGATCGGCTGCACCCGCTTCTGGAAGATCGACCGCAAGAACCGCAAGCTGGAAATCGGTAGCACCTGGATCGCCACGCGCTGGCAGAAAACCTTCGTCAACACTGAAGCCAAGTACCTGATGCTGCGCCATGCCTTCGAAGTACTCGGCTGCGTGCGGGTGCAATTCACCACCGACGAAATCAATGAGAAGTCGCGCAACGCCATTTTGCGTCTAGGAGCTAAACAGGAAGGCATCGTGCGTCATGAACGGATCATGCCCGATGGCCGCAAGCGCAACTCGGTGCGCTTCAGCATCATCGACGATGAGTGGCCGCAGGTGAGGCAACACCTCGAACACAAGTTGGCCTACCCGGATCAGGCCCAAGCCTGACCGTCAGCGGTCCGAGCGCGCCAACGGCTGGTTGACGCTCTCGATCGCCACCTGATTGCGCCCGGACTTCTTGGCCTGATACAGCGCGGCATCGGCGTGCTCGAGGAACGCCTCGATGCTGTCGCGCCCGCTCGGCACGAAGCAGTGGCACCCCAGGCTGAGAGTGACCTGGCCAAAGGGCGAGCCGGTGTGCGGGATGTGTTTTTCCATGACGCTACGACGAATCTGCTCGGCCATGGCGAGGGCGCCCGGCATCTCGGTGTCGGGCAACAGCACCACGAATTCCTCCCCGCCATAACGCACCGCCAGGTCGGCCTTGCGCTGGCAGCAATCCCTCAGCACCTGCGCCACCTCGGCCAGGCACTGGTCCCCGGCGACATGGCCGTAGGTGTCGTTGTAGCGCTTGAAGAAATCGATATCGAGCATGATCAGGCTCAGCGGGCTCGCCTGCCGCCCTCCGCGCCCGAACTCGGTCTCCAGCGCCCGCTCGAGCAGCCGGCGATTGGCCAGGCCGGTCAGGCTGTCATGGGTCGCGATCACCTCCAGCGCCGCCTGCGCGGCCCGCAGGTCCGCCTCGATGCGTTCGCCGTTGCGCAGCTGATGCACGAACACCCAGCCGAACAGGCCGATGCCCAGCAGCACCAGGGCGACAATGGCGCTGGACTGGTAGGCGCTGGCATACCAGTCCTTGAGGACCGCGTCCTTCGAGCTGGCCGCGCCCACCACCAGCGGGTAGGCCTCCAACTGCCGATAGCCGTAGAGCCGCATCTCTCTGTCGACCAGCGAACGAATCATGGCCGTGCCCGAGGGCGCCTCGGGCAAGTACTTGCTGAAAATCTCCCCGCGAGCCAGGGATGCGCCGATCTGCCGCTCCTCCAGCGGACGCCGCGCCAGCAAGGTGCCATCGGACAGGGCGAGGAACATGGTGCCGCTGTCATCGATATCGAAGCTTTTGAAGAACTGGTCGAAATAGGCCAGCCTGATGCCGGCCAGCAATACGCCTTCGAAATTGCCCTGCCTGTCGTTCAGACGCCGCGTCAACGGAATGATCCACTCACCGTTTTCCCGGCTGCGGATCGCCGGCCCGACATGAGCCAGCAAGGAAGTGTTCTGCTGATGAAAGCGGAAGTAGTCCCGATTGGCCACGCCTTCGCCGCGTGGCAAGCGATCGAACGAGGTGACCACCCATTGCCCTGCCCGGTCGAACAGGAACAGGCCATGCACCTGTTTGAGCGCCTGCGCCCTCTGCGCAAAGATCTTCTGCAAGAAAGGCTTCTGCGCCGGGCCGTAACCGTCTTTCTGAATCCAGTCGGCCAGGCTGGCCAGCACCAGGTCGGCCTCGATGAAGGTGTCCTCGGCCTGTTGTGCCATGGCCCGGGTCAGGTTCGACGAGGCGACCTGCGCCCGCGCCATATCGTAGTGATAGGACTGCGCCAGCTGCAGATAAAGCAGGCCGCACAGGCACAGGCAAACCATCGAAATGAATACTACCGCGGCCTTGAGCAGCGGAAGCCGCTTCAAGGTTCGATCGGAAGAATGGTGAGGATCGTGAATCGGGATAGGCAAAGCATCATCCTGGCAAGGTAAGGCATGCGATGCAGCCGGGCTGGCCAATCCTAAGAGGTAATAGCGGACAATTCAGGGTGGCACCGTCTGAAAATGTAGAGCATTTTTCTGATGCCCATCAGGGATATATAGAAAACACCTCGTCACAATACAAGCATCGGCAGATGGTCATGAATCGCTGGTCACCGTCCGCCAAGGTAAAGTACCTTCAGAGACTACACTTACCCTCACATCGCGATAGGAAATCGGAATGAGTAAGGTCGATGAACTCGCCGCAAGGCTGAAACAAAAACAGGACGGCTGGGCCAAGGAAGACATCTCGGCAGACAAAGCCATTGAGCTGTGGCCTGCGCAGGTCTATGAGATGTACCACCAGGTCGAGACCTGGCTGACCCCCCTGTCAGAGGTCGGCCTGAATATCCGGCGCGTCCCCACTCGCGTGTTCGAGAGCCACCCCTCTGGTGCCACCTTCAACTATGCCATCGATCAACTGCTGATCGAGGGCAACCATCAGAGCATCCTCCTCGACCCCATCGCCCGCTTCACCACGGGTGGCGCCGGGCGTGTCGAAATCCATGGCAAAGGCCCGGAGCGCTATATGCTGCGCAGCGGCAGCGAGCATGGCGAGGGGCACTGGCTGATCCAGACGGTTCCAGGTCCCGGTAAAACCAGGCCGGACCCGCTCGAACTCAATGAAGACACCCTGCTGTCGGTGATCCAGGAAGGCCTGGATCTCTGACCTCCGCTCAAGCGACTGCCCCTTCGGGCAGTCGCGCTGCTGAAGCCGAAGGCTAGACCCGCCGCGCCGCACAATAGGCCACTATCACCTGGGACAACGCGGCCACTATGTCCTGATCGGCATCCTTGGCCGTGAACAGCCGAAACTCCGCGTCGGGCAATGCCGGCAAACCATGTTCTGCCCCTAACACCGCAAGCCCCTGCCCCAACTGACTGGTCGCTATCGGCGCCACCGCAAACCCGGACAGGGCCGCCGTGCGCAACGCCGCGTTGCTGGGGCAAAGCATTGCCGTACGCTGGGCGATTCCCGCTTGCGCCAGACGCTGCAGGGCCACCGCCCGATAAGGGCATGGCTCGGGAAACAGCGCCAGCGGTAGCGGCGTCGGAAAACGACCAGCCAGATACGCGGAGCTAGCCCACACCAGCGGTTCCTGCCACAGCAGCAGGCCCGACTCACGGGTTTCACACAGCGAACCGATGACCACCTCAAGACCGCCCTGCTGCATGCGCTCCAGCAGCGTGCCGGGAATATTCACCTGGATATCGATTTCCATGCCCGGGTACTGCGCCGCGAACTCCTGCAAAAGGCGCAGCAGGCGGGGCTCTACAAAGTCCTCGGACATGCCGATCCGCACCCGGCCGTGAAACGGCAAACGCGTCAGCTCGGCCCAGGCATCGCGGTTCAAGGCGAGGATGGCGCGGGCATAGGCCATCAGGCGCTCGCCATCGACAGTCAAATGCTGGGAACGCGTGGTACGGGTCAACAGCGGCTTGCCGACCAGCTCTTCCAGGCGCCGCAGATGCCCGCTGACCGCCGACTGCGTCAGATGCAGCCGTTCAGCCGCACGGCTGAAGCCTTCCTCGTCCACCACCGTCACAAAGGTCTTGAGCAACAGAACATCGAACATATAGAGATACGTGATCAATCAACCATTTATTTACGATTTATATTCCGTAATACGCTATGTTGCAATACCGGCATTCCTCATCCGAGATGCCGTCATGACCCGCCTGCTGCATATCCAATGCTCCCCCCGCAAAGAGCGCTCCGCCTCGCAACAAATCGCCCGCGGTTTTATCGAGCGCTACCAGACCCACCATCCCCATACCGAAGTCAGCACCCTGGATCTGTGGAGCCTGGACCTGCCGGAGTTCGACCAGCACGCCATGGACGCCAAATACGCCGGCCTGCAAGGCATAACCCTGTCCCCCGACCAGCAAGACGCCTGGAACACCCTTGAAACCCTCGCCGCCCACCTGCACACCGCCGACCTGCTGGTACTTTCCGTGCCCCTGTGGAACTACAGCATCCCCTACAAGCTGAAACACTTCATCGACCTGGTCACACAGAAAGACATCCTCTTCAGCTTCACCGCCGAACACGGCCTGCTCGGCCTGCTGCACAACAAAACCGCGGTCGTCGCCTACGCCCGCGGCCTCGACTTCTCACCGCAATCCGACACGCCTGCGAAGCACTTCGACTTCCAGAAGCCCTACGTCGAGGCCTGGCTGAAATTCGTCGGAGTCACCCGGGTGCACGCGCTGATCGTAGAAAAGACCATCCTGGGGTATGAGGTGGATCAGGCGGCGCGGCAAGCGGCTGGGAATCGGGCTCAGGAGCTGGCGGACAGCTTCAAGTGATTCAAATGCAGAGAAAATTCGCCTAACCGAGTAGCTATCGAATCACACAAAAAGCAGGCGACCTTAAGGCCGCCCGCTTTTTATTAGCCTGCCGCTGTTCATACAACCAATCGAAATGTAAGAAACGAAGACCATTCATCCTCCTGGTACGCGCGCCCTTCCAACCCCGGAACTCCATTCCTGATAAACTTCCCCTCCTTCGCCTCACCCATCCAGATTGCCCAATGCTCTTATCTCCTGCTCCAACTGCCTCGCCAGCCCTCTCCCGCCGCTTCTCTGTGGCACCGATGATGGATTGGGCATAGTTTCTATAGAGACCCCGACATACAAGGCCTACAAGTTCGACACCCGAGGTCTATACCAACTTTGTACCAAGCTTCTAGCAGTGGACCTACTGATGGCTGGCGACCCCCCATCAAATCCGCCGCCGACGAACCATCACTTTTTGAGACAAGGTGGCCAGGCTTGCGTGTCCCGCATACCCTGTACAAGCAAAACATACGAAGCGCTAGAGGTTAGGGAACGTCACTCAGGAGGCTACAGCGCATGTCAGTCACAATAGAGCAAGTTGCCGAATTCATCTTCGCGTATACACGGAAGTATCGTAGCGCTTACGCCAAGGCCACCGCACCGCAACCAGAAGGACCTGGCTATCCAAAATTAGTGAGATCCGCCTACCTAGACGCTACGAATCTTCAGGTTTACGTAGCGCAAGACGGAGTTGTGATATCCGTTGAAAACGAACCCTCACACCAATGGTACATTGCTGGCGGACCGGCTCTTAAAGTCGATTATGAGCCGAGCAAGACCCCAAATGCAGTTACCAAATTCTTAAACGACCACCAACTTCTTGGAAAACCTATTGGGATTTACAGGATAGTAACCAAAGTTCCTCTAGCCTCATGCATATGGCGCGGTCGAATTCAAAACATCGAAAAAGAACTGACAATCGCAAACGACGAGCTTGATTTAAAACTTAATCTCAAGCAGATTAACTCGCCCTTTAAAAAAGTAGTTAATATACTGACCTTTGGGGCCTTCGGCTCCATCCTTGACCCAAACTTTCATGACGGCACGGTGGATTTTGGAAGCCCGCACATACTTAAAAACTTAGGATTCTTTCCCGCAGATCTAAACAATAGAAGGTTTTTTGAGCATATTGAGGTGTATAGTCATGCCGATGAATCTGCGTGGGATACACGTTTGATAAATCTGCGCGTTCAGCAGGATCTCCGCCGAGATATCGGTTCAGCCTTGGCTGCAGCTGGGCGTGAACCCGGCGGAGGCACGATGTCATTCGGCGGCGAACCGCAATGGCTTGAGTCCTATAATAACCGGCTTGATTCTTTAAAAACCGCTATCAGCGACCTTGGAGATGCGTTGAGATTTCAGCCTGAGGGCATTGAATCTGTATTTCACGAAATCTTAGAAAAGCACCCTGTGTTACTGGACGTTTACGGCTCTTGCGAAAGCAAGCCTGAGCTTAGCTATCCTCACGGCCAGACTTCCCCCATCGGAAAGACAAAGCTTCAGCCAGACTTCATAATCCGATATCCCGATCAATCTTACAAAATGATCGAAATCGAACGCCCCTCAAAACAAATCGCCACGACGCAGGGACAACCCAGAGCTGAGGTTGGCCAAGCCGTCTTCCAAACAGCCGAGTGGAAACATTATATAAAAACCCATTACCAACTTGTTGCATCGCGCTATCCAGGCATCCAATCAAAATGCAAGACTTCCGTTATTATGAGCCGCTTTACTCAGCAGCATTTTAAAAGCGTATCCGATGCACGAGATTACATGGGACTGATGATGGAGCAGTTCAACATCGATGAATTCCTAACCTTTGACGATCTCTTGGAGCGGGCAATTACCGCCTATACCATGCTTTCGGGATTGCCCCCAGAGCAAGCAGGATACTGATACCTGCGCTCTCGGGTCATCACATCGTTTCAGCAAGGCATTCATATCCTGATTGTGATCTCGTATTAACAGTAAAGCCCCTCAACCCCACGAATGCTTGGTTTAAGGGGCTTTTTTACGTCCGCGTATGCACACTGTAATCGGCAATGGATTGGCATAGATTGGCGACCGGTTTGCCCCACGCCTAAATCTAGTGCCAGCTTTCCGCAGGGTGCCCTAAAGTTTGCAGATTGAAGTCCGCTATCGCTTTAAAGAGTGACTCGGCCAAGACGCGAAGACGCTCCACTTCCTGAGCAGTGCTGTCCAATGCTTGTGCATCATGGTACCGATGTATCGCCTCGATCGTTTTATGCATTAGCGGATCGTCGAGCAGGATCATGTTCGTCAGATCTTTTTCATTCTGTCGCCTCCGACATCCACTATAGCTAGCCTGATTCGACAGCCAGAGATAGGGATTCGAACCCGACCGAAGGACTCGGCAGGCCGCGATAGACCTGTATTTGCTGGGTCAAAAAGCAGTACTTGTGGGCTGTCGCGGCCTATTTAGGCCCCAGTTATGCCCTAAATTTGCCCTAACCGCTGCTCCGTTTTACTCGCATATTTACCCCTACAGTAGGTTGCACACCTCCACACTTGCCATTATCTTGCCAGCAACCTCCATGCGCCATCATCGAAGGACCTCTCATGGCTGCTACCCATAAAATTGCCCCAACCAACCCCCGCCTATCGTCGCTCCTTTCAGATGTGGCACGCGGCAACATCAAAATTCCCGTCTTCCAGCGAGAGTATGTTTGGTCCGATGAGCAGATTATGAGCCTGTTGGACTCCATTTACCGTGGCTATCCAGTCGGCTCGCTACTGTTATGGTCTACTAAAGAAAAGCTTAATCATGAGCGAGATGTCGGGGGGTTTAAACTTCCGATAACACCCGAAGATTATCCCGTCAACTATGTTCTAGACGGACAGCAGCGTTTAACAACTCTTTACGGCGTGTTCAACTCTGACACTGATACTGCCGACCCTGAGCTCGCAGCACGTTTTAATGTTTCGTTCCTCCCTTCAACAGGCGAATTCATCCACACATCCATAGCCCCTAACAATTCGATTAATCTTCGAAACATCCTCGACACAACCAAACTACTCCCAGAGCTGGCAAGATTTGGTCAAGAGGAAGGCAAAACAATTGCCGAACTCACAGAGCGCTTCAAAGACTATGAATTTCCAGTAGTAACAATAAAAGACCGCACGAACCAAGAAGTTTGCCGCGTTTTCCAGAGAATCAACTCTTCAGGTACTAGTCTTAGCACACTAGAGTTACTCGCCGCCTGGACCTGGTCTGAGCAGTTTGACCTCCGGAACGAAATCGAACAGCTTCTAGATACGCTCGCCGATAAAGGTTTCGAGCAGATTGAAGAATCACTGCTTATGCGATGCCTAGCAACCATCACTCTTAACAGAATTGACGCCGACGAACTGGTGGACGTGCCGGCCGAGCAGCTAATTGAAGGGATGTCAAAACTCAAACAGGCTATGTTCTGCTGCACCGACTTTCTTGAAAAACAGCTTCACATCAAGAACTTCGTGTTCATCCCATTCCCAATTATGCTCGTACCTCTCGTCACCTTCTTCTCTCGTACACTGAAGCCCAATGCACTGCAAGTTATCGGCCTCAAAAAGTGGTTTTGGCATTGCGCCTTCACGCAAAGATACAAGGCCGGCACCAACAAGCAGGTCTTGGCAGACATTGATAAGATGGAAAAGCTTTCTAATAACGAAACCCCCTTCGATGACTTAGATGATAAAATTGAAAGCAACCTTTTCAAGAAGTCTTGGCGCATCAATACCACGGCTGCAAAAACTACAATCTGCTTACTGGCCCAACTTCAGCCCAAGAGTTTTCTGAACGGTCAGAACATCGAACTCGGGACAACTCTAGCATCTTACAACTCTCGCGAATTCCATCACATTTATCCAAAATCGTACTTACTTGGGCAGGGCATTGGGTTCCACGAGTCAAATATCATAGCAAACATCTGCTTACTTAATTCCTCCGACAACCGAACCATATCCGACAAAGCCCCAGATGCGTACTTTGGAGAAATCAACGAGGCGATTAAAGCGATAGTCTTTGAGGCCGCGCTGATTCCAGAAGGTTTTCACAATGGCGATAGGCCCTATGCAGACTTTATTAATGCAAGGGCTGAGTTATTAACAACGGCCGCAAGAAACCTTATCAAAAACGGCACACATCCGTAACAAGACGTTCAGATAGTTACTTTAACTGCGTTCGAGCATTAACAAAAGAATGCGCTCAACCTATGTTTATCGAAGTTGAGCGCCTTTTTTAATTCGTCAGTGCCGAGCGAAGCTAGCTTAGGATGCTTCCTTTATGATCAAGAAATTACTGGCATTATTGCTTCTTTCACAACTGATGGCATGCTCGAACCAACCATCCAGCGCCTACGAAAGCGGCTGGACAAACAGCACCAATGAAAATGCATACGCAACCTGCGGCGTCTATCGGGTTAAGAAAGGGATGCAAGATCCAAGCGTGATGCAGCGCCTGGTCACATCTCGAGCACTCACAATCGAACAAGCCCAGCGGGCCATTAGGGCAAACGTGCAAGCAGGCGATCCAGAGTGTCTGGCCTATGCAGCATATGGATTAGATCGATACAAGATCATCATCCAAAAAAACTCCAAGGGGGAAGATATTGGAAAAACAGCGATCTATCGCTGCACTCAAAGTGACGTTCCGTGCCCTGGAGTTGCCGTTGGTTTTTCAGATGGTAAAGTGACCAGCACGACCATCACAAGTGATTGAGCGCACTTTGCAGCGAGGATGGCCACTCCCCTTATTCAGCCTCCAGACCTTTAACTGAGTCAGTTGGACAGAGCTCTAACATAAGCCTGACACGCCGCTAACGCGATCAATCCTTGGTCGCCTTCTCCGGTGATTCCGACAATTCGTCGAGCATGCGCTGGGTCAAGTTGGGCACGTAGGGCTCCATCCACCAGGCCTCCGGTGCCGGCGGGCGCTCGCATCCCACCGTCACAACTCGAGGTGGCAACGGATCCGGCGTCGAGTAGGACTGACAGCCGCAGATCAGCAGTAGCCAGCCGATCACGTAAACGAGCCTGGGCTTGTTGAGCATCGTTCATCTCCTTCCAGTGGGTTTGGTCCTGCGTCTGCAGGCGATCTTCCAGCGCGCGCCGGGCCTTCTGCTGAACGTCCAGCTGGCCGAGCGCCGCCTCTGCAGCACCCTCACGCTCTCGACTGTGCGCCAGGTCTTTTGCCGCAACCTGTTGCTCATACCCTGCCGCTTGCCTTTCCAGTTCATCGGCCTGCCACAACCACGCGAGGCGCGCACCAACTGCAGCGCCGAACACCAGGGCCAGCACGCCCCATCTCCAGTCCAGGGACATCAGATCAGCACCTGCTCGGCACGCTTGTAGATCGCCATGCGGTCATCCAGCCCGTTGAGTCCGCCGTTGATCCGCCGGGTGATGGCCTCGAACGCCGACGGCCCCTTGTCGGCCAGCGAGTTGAGGCCGGCCAGGTGCCAGAACCAACCAGCCGAGTCGGCAGCATGCTCCGGACGCTCGAGTAACTCGGGATGGTTGAGCAGATCGAGGCCCAACGCTTCGCCGCAACGCTGGTAGTTGGCACGACCGGTCACTTGAATCAGGCCACGGCCGCGATACTTTTGGCCGTCGCCGTCGGCCTCGAGCGTGTTGCCCAGCCGCGCCGCGAGCTTGCCGGTGTCGTACTTGGCCAGGTACTGATCGCCGCCCAGCTCGCGGACGTAGCGCAGCTGGCCAGACTCATGGCCGACCTGAGCCAGGAACGCACGCTTGCGCAGCGGGGTGACGATGCCCCACTTCACCATCGACGCGTTCAGTACGGGAAGAAAAACGCCGGCTTGGGTGCCGGCGTTGGGGAGGATCTGTTGCAGTTGCTTGAGAGTGACAGTCATCTTGAATCTCCTGCTGTGGCCACTCAGGCCGGTTTCACATCGACCACCTTCAGTGGCTTGTCGGATTTCTTTTTCTTGCCCTTGGCCTTCGCCTTGCCCTTCTTGCCACCGTTGCACTCCACCGCGGTCGACCAGCCGGAGGCATCGAAGGTCTGCTCGACGCTGTCGACCAGGTACTGGCCATCCAGCCCCTGCTTGAACCCCTGGGCATTGATCAAGCGCTCGGCGAACAGGTCGGTGCGCCCGGGCATCTGCAAGCGCACACTGGCAGTGGTGCGGTTGAACGCCGCGAGCTTGGCTTTGGCCGCCTGCTCAGCTGCTGACTTGTTCGGGTAGATGTGTCGATCGGTGTGCACGCCCGGCAGCCCCGAGGGGGCGTCGTCATTACCCAGCTCGACCACCACCAACTTCCCGGTCTTCTTGTCCTGGTGCTGGGTCTTCACGGACTTCTGTGCGCTGCGATCCCCGAGGCGGAACTGCCACCGGCTCACGTCCGCCGGCGCGATAGTGACCACCCCAAAGGTCTTGCCGCTGGCACCCTGACTGGCTTCACGGGGCAGGACCAGCAGCTTGCCGTCCGCGACTTTCGCGGTGCAGTCGTACTGCTTGGTCAGGCGGGTGATGAAGTTGAAGTCCGACTCGTTACGCTGGTCGACTCGGTCGACCTTTGTCTGCACGGGGCAGGCCGGTGCCCAGCCGTTGCGGGCCGCAATGTCGCGGACGATCTGCGACAGCGGCACGCCCTCCCAGCTGCCGCTGCGCGTGGTCTTACCGCTGCCGCGCATGTCACTGGCCTTGCCCCGGATGACCATCTCGCGCGGCGGCCCAGAGACTTCGATCTCGTCGACGGTGTACCGCCCGAGGCGAGCCAGCGCCTGCCCCGCATAACCCAGGTAGACCTCGATCCGCGCGCCTCGAGCGGGCAAGGCGACCGCGGCATCACGGTCATCGATCCGCAGCTCGAACTCGTCGGAGTCCATCCCCGGCTTGTCGGTTGTTCTCAGCAGCAACAACCGGTCATTGATCAGCGCCGTGATGTCCGCGCCATCAGCGACGATGCGAAAGGTGGGTTGCATATGCACTCCAGAATGAAAGAGCCCCGCACTGGGCGGGGCTCGTTGAGGGCTGGGGGTTACCCCCACAGCTCGATGGTTTCGATCGATGGCGCAGCAAGGTCGGGCAGCACGATCACCACCCCGGTGCGGTAGGGCTGCGGCTCATCGGCCAGACCCGGATTCTCCTGCAGCACCAACTCGACCGTGCCGTTAAGGTGCCCGTAGTGGTGGTAGCACAGGGTGTCGAGCAGATCCCCCTCAGACGTTCTGCATGTCGTTGCCATACTTCACGAACTCCAGTGAGAAACCCTGTTTGCGTGGGATGCCGCCAGCCAACAGCGCGCCCTGCTCTTCATCGACGCTCAGCAGGCACCAGGTGCCGAGTACGTCACCGTAACCAGTGACCAGGCTGACCGGTTGCAGCCGGCGAGCGATAGCGCGAAGGGTGTCCAACTGCTTGATCCCCCCCTTGAAGCCGGGATAGATCACCCCCTTCAACGTCATCTTGTCCTCGCCCTGCCCCACCGCCTGTTGCGCGATATCCCGCGTCAGGCGTTCCTGGCCGGCCCAGCGCGCTGCCGTTTGCCGTCGCAGCTCGTCGAACGCAGCGGTGTCCAGATTGAAGTAATACGGCTGCAACTTGGCATCGAGCGGCTGCAGGATCAGCAGATGTGGGAAGGGCTTGATCGCCTCGGCCGCCGGCGTCGCCAGCGATGCGAGCGCGCTAGTCGGCAGGATGTTGGCCAACGACGGACTAACCTGGCCGGCCATCCGGTTGATTGCCGCCGACGCCTTGCCGGCCTGTTCTTTCAGCAAGCCGAGACGGTCTTGCACCGCCGCGGCGCCACTGACCACCTGGCTGTAGGTGGAAGCCACCCGCCCTACGTTGGATTGGGCTGCGCTGATCGCCCGCATGGTGCGCTGCAGCTTCTGGCCAAGGGCCGGGCCAATGATCGGCAAGCCCTCCAACTCGGCAGCAGCACCCGTCATATCGCTCACCGCACCGGTCAGCGGCCCGAGCATGCCGTCAAGGCTGGTACGGCCAGCCTCCCCCGCGGCAATCAACGACGACAGCGTCGACTGCATTGACTCGCTGTAGGCCATAGGACCTCCTTAGACATGGGGTTCATCGAACAATTGACCAGCCGCCTTCCGTGCGAGGTTCTCCCGCGACCAGGTATCCCAGCTATTGCGGATGAGCCCTTCGAGCGAGCGGAACAACTGTTGCGGATCCTTGGCATCACCTTGAACGGTGATCGGCATATTCGGCATGTAGGAGAACTGCTGATCGACTTTGGGCGGTTCAGACTTGGGCTTGGCCTGCTCGAGCGCCTGGGCGACTGCCGGAGCTGTCGGTGCCGGCGCTGCAGCTGCAATCGAGCGAGCCACGTCACCAGGCGCCGCGCCCTTGTCCTTGTCGGCCTTGGCCAACTGCTCGTCCTCGCCGAACAGCTTCTTGCCGAGCCAACCACCTATGCCCTCCCCGCCCATACCGCCGAAGGCCGCACCAATGGCACCCCCGATGGCGGTACCAATGATCGGTACGACCGAGCCAATCGCCGCCCCTACAGCACCGCCAGCCAGGGCACCGGCCAAACCGCCCGCCGCGGTGCCGTAGCCTTCGGCTTTCTCGTCCTGGGTTTTCGCGTTGAGGGCCGTGTCGACAAAGGTCATGCCGGCATCGAACACTTTCCCGCCCGGCAGCTTCCCAACGAACTTTGAAGCCTTGCCGGCGGCGCCTAGCACCCGCCCCATCCGCCCGACCTGCGTCGAGGCCGGAGCCATGCTCACCGCAGCCGATACAGCCGCGCCACCGACACGACCTCGTCGGCGCCGACGGCGACGCCTTCCGCCTGGCTCTGGAGCTCCTGCCGACGAGCCTAGCCCGCCGAGATCCCTGGCATTGACGACGAAGACTCGCTGCGGCTCATTGCCGAGCACGCCTCCTGCATCGTTTGCAGCAGCTCCACCAAACACTTTCCCCAGTACACCGAGGCCAGCATCCACCGCCTTGTTGCCAGTCTCCGGAAGACCACCTCCAGCACCGCGCCCCATCCGCCGACCGCGCGCCACATTCAAGACGCCGCGCCCGATCTTCGCCGTGCTGTACAGGGTGATCAGCGCACCGATACCAGCAGTGATGCTGGCAATGCCCATCACTACGCCCGGCGCCTTGTCCGACAGCTCCGTCAGTTTGCGTGCCACAAACTTGATGCCCAGCCCGAGTTTGTCCGTCACCGGGCGGATAGCGTTACCGACGCTGCGCATGCCGTCATCGATCGACTGCAGTGTCTCTTTCCAGATCTGCGACGATGTCTCGCGCCGCTCAGCCAGGTTCTTATCCAGAATCCCGGTGGCCTTGGTCGAGTCGTTCTTGAGCTGGGTATACAGGCCCCTATTCTGCGCGTAGGCCGTGAGCGCCGCCTTGACCTGCATGTCCGCGAACAAGTCCCCGGTACGCAGGGACTTCTCCAGCGCATCCAAGGCAGCCCTGGCCTTCTCCGGGTCAGCTTCATTGCTGATTCCGGCTTGGGCATCCTTGATCTTTTTCGCCTTGGCCGGGTCCGTGGCTTCGACATACTTCAGTGCCAGGGACATCGACGACTCAATCGTCGACATGCCCTTCTGGATGCCGGTGTTCAGCGAGGCCTGGTAGTCGATGCCAGCCTTTTTGTAGGCATCGACTACCTCACCAGACCCAATCTTCTCGATCCAGTTTTTGAAGTTGTTCGCCGCCTCATCCGAGCTGCCGGCAGTTTTCATCTGCACCTGAAGCATCGAACCCAGAGACGTCACCGCCTCTAGCCCTGTGCTGCCGCTCTTCTCCATGCCGGCCAACAGTTGCGGAAACCAGCGAGCCATGTCACTGGCCTCAAAGCTACCCGCCTGGCCCTGGTACGCGATGGCCTCGAGCGCCTGCTGCATGACCTTGGGGTCGGTGATCTTGGCGTTCTGCTGCAGCGCCATGATCATCGATGCCGTATCCACGCCACTGGCGCCCTGCCCGACCGCGAACTTGGCTGCGGTAGGGGCATAGACCAGCGCCTTGTCCAGCTCCATACCGGCACCGACGAGTTGGTTAACCAAGTCAGCAACGTCGTTGCGCGACATGCCCGTATCCTTGGCCGTATCGATGACCGTCCTGGTCAGCTGGGCCTCCTCGGGCTTGTTGGCCACGTCGGCCTTGATCGCAATGTCACGGATCACGGCCTGGTAATCCGCGCTGATCTTCGTCGGGACCGCGGCCATGCCAACGCCGACAACCGCGGCGCCGATGTTTGACTTCAGCGAAGACTTGCCCGCATCGATCTGCTGCCGTCCCTTCTGCTGCAGATCTGCTGCCTTCGCTTCACGCCCAAGGCGCTGGTACTCCCGGGCAAGGCGCCCGACCTCGACACCCTGTTTCTTCAGGGCATCGAGATTGCCCTCCAGGCGACGCAGCAGACCAGATGCCGCTGCCGACCCGCTGTCATGGGCCTTCTTCCATTCGTCCCTGAGCTTGATCGTTTCGCCGATGGTGTTCTTCAACACCTTGGCCCGGTTGCCCTTGTCCTCGAGCTTCTTGATATGCCCCTGGGCAGTGCCGAATGCCGCACCAAGCGATGCTGCAACGGCACCGCCGATTTCCAGCGCTATCGCCAGCTTTGCCATGCGCTACCCTCCTGCAGGCTCAATCCGTGAGCCACCAGACGATGTCCATCCAGGACATCACCGAGATCTCTGCCGCCGAGAAGCCCAGCTCCGCAGCCAGCCGTTTGGCCAGCTGCTTCTGGGTCTGCGGGTCAAAGCTCGTCGTCTTGCACCAGACGAAAATAGCCGGCCTGTAGACGGGTGTAGTCCTTCAGAGCCAAGCCTTCGAGATCCTTCACACTGACTTCGGCCAGCGAGGCGAACAGATTCAGTTCACGCTGCTCATCATCACCATCGGCGGTGAGCTGGGCAGCCCTGATATCTCGAACAGTCGGCGCCCGCAGGGTCAGCGTGTCGACCGTGACACCGTTGCACTCGCTCGGCTTGCTCAATTTGACGGCTACACGGTCGACGTCGACCTGCAGGAAAGCGGGGATTTTCTTGGTCATGGAAGTGTTGTCCTTATCTGTGAGGGGTTACAGGCCCAGGGCCTGGCGTTGCGCGGCGAGCTGGTCGACACCGTTGATGACCCGCTTCATGCCCAGAGCATCGATCTCGTAGACCACGCGTCCGTCGACCTCGAGCTTGTAGTAGGTCACTGCGACGTTGTGCTTGATCTCGGCCTTGTCACCTGGCTTCCAGTCGCCCATGTCGACCTCTTTCAACGCCCCGCGCAGGGTGACGATGACCGGTGTGATCTTTCCCTTGAGGCCCTTGTAGGCCCCGCGGAAAGTGCCGTTGAAGGCGGTGCCATCAGCCAGGCCGAAGAACTTCAGCGATTCGCGGCGCACGCCGGTGGTGGTGAAGCCGGCCTCCTGCTTTTCCATGCCCTGGTCCAGCTCCACCGGCATGTCCATGCCACCGGGCCGATGCTCTTCCATCTTCAGGGTGAGCTTGGGTAGGGTCAGGCTGGGCACGTCGCCTTGGAAACTGACGCCATCGACGAACAGGTTCAGGTTGGCCAACGTTTCGGGAATCATTGCCATCGGGTTCGCTCCTTATGCGGCGGTGTCGAGTACTTCGGTCAGCCACTGGTCGGTGACCTCGACGCGGAAGTTTGGGTTTTCAGCAGGCGGGACGTCGGTAAAGCGGATGTTCCAGTACACCTTGCCCTGCCCCAGTTGGCTGGCCGTGTTCAGCTCGGGGTCTGCGAAGACCTCGAAGTTGATGATCGCGCCCTGGTTCTTCAGGTCGCGCATAAAGGCCTGCAGACCCTCGGTGACGTCCTTGACGTAGGTGGCAGTGATCGAGCGGTCGACGGCCCATTTGTGGCCGTAGAGAATCGCGTCCATGACGATGTCCATGGTCCGCACGCGAGTGACGAAGGCCCACTTCGGATCACTCGACAGCGTGCGGTTGCCCCACAGGCGGTAGCCGTCGTCGCGAATGATCGTGGTCACGTTGGCGTTGTTCAGCAGGTTCGCCCGGCACGTCTCGTCACCGTCGAGAAACTCGACCGGACGCGTTGTACCAGTGATGCCGACAAACTCTTTGTTCGAGGGTGAAGCCCAGAAGCCGTACTCACTGTCGGTCCAGGCGAACAGGCCGGCGACATAGGCCGAGCTGGGCGCGTTGACGGTCGCGCTGGTGTCCGTGTCCCAGTACTGCACACCAGGATCGACCAGAAAGCCCCGCCTGGCGCCGAACTCGCCGGCATAAGCGATGACCGCTTCGTCGGTGGTGTTCGGGCCGTCGAGGATAGCGAGGCCGCGCAGCTTGTCGGCCAAGGCCACCAGCGCGGTGCCCACGGCTTGTGTTGCGCTGTACTTCGGTGTCACCAGCAACCGCGGCTGGGCGTTGAAGCGGCTCTTACCGTCGAGCAACGCCTGCATACCGGTACGCCTGCCGTCGGCCAGCACACCGCCGATGATCGCCGAAGCCTGTTCGGCATCGCTCTCCATCTTGGCCACGCCACAGGCGACGATGACCGCTTTGGCGCGGGTATAGATAGCGCGACAGGCCTTGGTGATGTCCGAATTCAAACCGAACGCGGCAACCGCCTCGCGCTCGTTGGTGATCAGCACCAGGTCATTGACCTTGGCGGTGGCATCCGCGCCAGGGGTGAAGGTGTCGACCAAGCCAATGATCGATGACGACGGCAGCGCGATGGTGCGCGCTCCGGTATCGACGTTCGTTACGGTAACGCCGTGAAAGAAGCCACTCATTAGAGTCTCCAGATACGAAAAAGCCCCGCATGAGCGAGGCTTGGGTGGGTGATAATTTCAAATGGCGGAAATGAAAACGCCCCGTCAGTGCGGGGCGTTTATTGGAGCTGGTCAGCCAGCCATTCAGGCGCAGGCGGGCGATGTTCGATCAACGGGAATTCGCCCGCTTCCGGCCAGTTGCGAAGTGCCCGGCGATACGCCTGAAGCGCAGCGTACTGGCCTGCTGAAAGCGTGGTTGCGACACCCTCTTCAATCTCGTCGCGATGACGCGAAACAACACCATCCGTTTCTGCTAACTGCACATCACGCCAGTCTCGTTCAACTGCCGCGAGAAACTCCGGGGATGGCGGAGGCGGATCAGCAAGCACCGGGCGCCCATCATCGCCCCAGTCAATAACCTTGCCTTCCGCCTGCCCAGCCCCCAGCGCAGCGTGTTCATCAGCAGAAATTTCTACAACGTCATCTGGCATAGAAGCATGAATAGACACGTCAAAAAAACTGCGAGTGGATTTTGATGCGAACATAAATTCCCCCTTTAATAGCCGATGGCGAACCATTCAAAAGAAAGGGCCTGGGCGACACCGGCCTGGCCTGACGGCGACAGCGTTGTATAGAACGTAGCGTTTTGAGCGGTGTAATCGCCGACACTTGCTGTCGCGTTGTACGCCCCTTGGTTCCTCGGTGTTGTCAGCACTCGACGGCACGCGTTTGGGAACTGGATAGGGAACGTAACAAGCACAGTACCAGACGCATTAGCTGTTCCGAGACCCCATTGAAAAACCAAGCCGCCCGGCATCTTCTGGAATCCAAAATTTGTTAGCTGAGCAATGCCGGCGCCATTTGTTGCCAGGATTGTCGATGCAGACAAATAGATAAATTCGATCGCCGAACCCGGCTGGATCGTGACAGAACTCGGATCAGCCCCCGCCAAGGGAGCACCAAAAGCCATCCCAGCAGGCGCCTTTACGGTAATTGCATTCGTTGCAGCACCGCACTGTATGTAAAACGAAACACCGGGCCGCACCGTTGAAAATGCTGGAAGAGTTATCACGCCATTAGAAGCTAAAATATTTGCGAGAATCACGAAGCCAGCATCAGCCGCCGTTAGCGCGACGCTTGCATCAATAATTCTCACGCCAGCTTTACTGCCCAATGACCGCTGCACAAACTCCGAAGTTGCAGACCGCTGACTGCTATCGAACTGCGGCGGTGTGGGAGTAGTCGGCGTACCCTGAAAAGCCGGAGAGTTGAGCGGCGCAAAACCTTGAGTGATGTTCTGAAACACCAGGGCCGTCGAGCCGAGGACGATCGCCCCGTCTGTCACCAGCTGCCAGCGCGTGTCGGCCAGGGTCGTACCCTGCTCGACAGATACAATCAGGGCCGAAGTAACCTTGGAACTGGCGTCAGCATCCGCCGCCCGAGCCCAGGCCCCCGCCGCCGCAACATACAGTCCGTTATCCTTGGCCACGGCCTGGCTCTTCACCAGTACCCGGTCGCCCGCCACCAGGGCGATGCCGTCGATGGTCTGAAGCCCAGCCAGCGCGATGTTGACTGTGGTGGCCACCCGGACAGACTGCTTGCTGTCGAGCTTGTACAGCTCTTCCAGGATCCGCTGATCGACATACTCGCGAGTCGCCAGCACCACGGCCGGGTCAATCTTCAGCGTGATATTGCCAGTGCTGGAAACGATAAAGTTCATCCGCACGACTTGAGTACGGCCAGAGCCCTGCGACAGCACAGGCTTGAAGCTCGGCGCACAGTTGGCCACCGCTACCAGATCCCCGTCAGCGTCATACAGACCGATTTCGCGAATCCAGTGCCCGCCTTCGTCCGCCGGGATAATCTGCTCGGCGATGATCACTGCCGGGTTGACCGGGTCAACCCTGAGCTGATTCAGCGGTCGCCGGCGCCATTCGTTAATCAGCCGTGTTTGCGCTGCATTGGGGATCGGGTCGGTATCGTTGGCATCCCCTACCCCCATATCTGTAATTTTCCAGGGAATGCCGAGCGCGTCGGCGTTCGCCTGTTTGGCCATGCCTACGTTCGTGAGGATGGCGAAAAACTGCGAATTCGCATCAATCATAATAAACGTCCAGGGTGTCTATGGAGTGTTCGCGTCCGACCACGCCGAAAGCGCCGGTGACTTCAATGTCACGCATGACGGGCGGGTAAACGTCGATTTCGTCGCCTTCGTACACAGCGACACTGATGTTCAAAGCCCCTTGAGTTTCAAGGCTGATTGCAAGTCCCGTTAGGTGCCTGCCGACGGGCTTGGCGTCATCGATCAGGCGCTCCAGCTCCTGATACATTTCTTCGGTGATCCCGGTCTCAAGCACACCGACCTTGAGCGCAAAGGTTCCAGGCACACCTTCGGGCACGGTGTTGAACCACTCGATGATTTCGATCAGGTAACCCAGCGGCTCGACCACACGCCGCAGAGCCCCGATGGTGCCTTTGTGCGCATGGATGTAATACGAGGCCTTGATCGCCGCGCGCTTGACCGGCTCGCTCCAGCTCGGCTCCCACCTGTCAACCGACCAGGCCCAGGCAAGGTACGGCAACAGATGAACCGGGCAGGTGTCGGGGTTGTACAGCGTTCGAAGCGGGATCTCGGTCACTTCTTCCGTGGCGACTTCAATGCCCCGCTCCAGCAGGGTGCTGTTCAACGGCAGCAGACTTTTCATGTCAGCTACCCCGCGTCACGCTGACGCTTTCGCACCAGGCCGCTTGTGCTTTGGTCGGGCGGATATCCGACCAACCCATCAGCTCCACCCGGCGGACGCCGGCAATGTGCAACTGGGCATCCACCCCTGACCGCGCCACCTCTTGCCCCAACCGGCGCCGGGGATTCACCCAGGCCTCGAGGCGCTCCTTGCATTCAGCCAGGATGGCTTCGTTCTCAGGCCCAGTGCCCGACATGTACACAACAGCGTCCACCCGGTACGGCAGGATCTCAGCAGCCCGAACAGTGAGCCGGTCGGCTACTGGGCGCACATCGTCATCACTCAAATACACCCGCACCGCCTCCAGCAAATCCGGAGAAGCCAGTCCCGTGCCTTCCAGATCCAGCACGGTGACGACCACTTCGGCCGGGGCCGGGCTCTCTGCCGTGGCGTCTGCCACACGCCCCGAAGCATTGCGCGCATGCAGGATGTAGCTGTTTCGCGGGCCGGCGGTGGTCAGGCCCTCATAGACCAACTGCACGCGCTCCCGCAGAGCATCGTCGGCCTCGAGAACCTGTTCCACCGGAGGCACCACGTTCAAGTCCTCAGCCTGCACCACCAGCCGCTGCAGGTTCACATTGGCGGCCAGCTGGTCGAGATCGGCCTTCGTTGCATAGGCCAGTAGCAGAGACTTCGCAGCATCGTTGACCCGCGCACGGTTCTGCATCCGGCGGAACGCGCTCAGCTCGAGGAGTTTGGTAATCGGGTCACTCTCGAGAAACGCATCCCACTTGTCCCCCATGTACTCGCGGAACCGCTGCAGCTCCTCTTCGTACAACCTTTCGAAATTCAGGCCTTCCAACACCTGCGGCGGCGGGAGCTGCGATAAGTCCACTGCGCTCATACACTCACCTCCATCACTGCGCTGTCACCCAGGTACTCGCCGGTCAGCTGCAAGCTGATCTGCCCATCGACAACGGCCACAACGCGCACGCGCTCCAGCCGTAGCCGCGGCTCCCACCGGCCCAGAGCCCGGGCGACCTCGGCCTGTACCGCGCTCTTCCAGCCCTCATTCACCGGCAAGTCCACGTAGCGGCGTAACTGGCACCCGTACTCCGGACGCATCCGCCGGCTGCCGACCGTGGTACCGAGAATGTCCTCAATGGACTGCCGCAGGTGCGCCAGGCCGGAGACCGGCTGCCCCGTTCGACGATCCATACCGATCACAGTCAGGCCTCCTTGAAGTCGGGCCGGTTGCGCATGTAGGCCAGGCCAGGGGCATCATCGCCCGCGAGGGTGACCTGCCCCTGTACAACCTCGAGCACCAGCCAATCGGGCAGGACCAGCGTGCGCCGAGAGTACTCCTGGTCGATGAAGGTGACTGCCTTGCTGGATTGCGGTAAGGGCTCGACAACCTCACCGGCTTCTTTTTGTGTCTTGGCCATGGAACCTCCAGGCATAAAAAAGCCCGCGCTGGGCGGGCTCTGGTCAGTGTTTGTGATTTGCCGTGTTGCCGGCGGTGTCGATGATCCGGCCACCTCCGTTGATGTCGCCCGTCACCGTGAGCGGACCGTTGATCGTCACTTGGCCGGTCAATGTGATTGTGTCGGCCTGCGCGCTGATGCTGCTGGACTTGGCCGTGATGGCAGCGTCCGTCAGTACCGCCTGCGAGGCGCCCACCCGAACGCTCACCGTGCCGCTGGGCAACTGAATGGTGTAGCTCTTGGCCTTCCAGTCGTAGATCAGCGAGCCGCCATCGTCGAAGCGCCAGGTCTCGACGTGGTCGCGGTTGTCCGGCTGGGCACCGGCGTTGCCGTACAGCCCCGGCACGAAGGTGCCCTGAGCGGGATCGCCGCTCGGGCTGATCAGGGCACCCTGCTCGTCCAGGCTCGGTGCCCGCCAGTGACGTGCCTTACCCGCTGCCTGGCTGTGCCAACGCACCCAGGCGCTGGTCCAGTCGCCGCCGTCCGAGACTCGGACCATGCCGGCGGCGAGATCGACCGCGACTACCCGACAGGGGATCACCAGACCGGCCAGCATGCGGTCGTGCATTGCCGATGCGAAGCTCACTCCATGGCCTCCGGTGGCAGGTAACTGCCTTCACTGCCTGGGCCGGTGTCGGGAGCAAAACCCCAGACAAGCGAGCCCGGTGGCTGATTGGGCCATGGCCACTCTTCCGTACCGAGGTAGATGACCTGGGTCCACTCGACCACCCACGCAGCCAGACCATCCAGTTCTGGCCTGCTCCAGTCTGGCTCAGCACGCACAAGCTGGGCCGGCTCAACCTCAAGCCCCCAGGTCTGCATACGCAACAGCACCGCCAACTGAGCAGCGATATACGCCGCGACGTGCAGATGATCGTCATGCTCGGCACCGACAATCGCCCGTGCCTCGAAACGCGCCTCGATCGCCACTTCGCCCGTGCCTGGGTCATGGTCAGCGGGCTCGAACCCGGAAAGCTCCAGAACAATCCCAGGGACGGCGATGCTTTGAAGCATCCCTGGCATCGTGCCCACGTAATGCAGGCCAGGAATGGCCTGAGCTATGGCCTCCTCCATCGCGGCGTACACCCTCGCCAGAGGGATCGGATCATCAGCCATTACCAGTTCTCCGTGAGAGTTTGTGCATCTCGAAATTCAGCTCCTGCTCCATCACCACCAGCAACCGCTGGTGCGCCTTGTTCGTCCATGACTCGAAGTGAGGCCTCACCTCCTCGAGCGAGATCTTGGCCTTGGCCAGCGGGAAACGACTGTCGTTCTCGGCGATCCAGCCCGAGCTGGCACCACCCGCTTTCGAAACCTCGCTCTCGGGATAGTCACTGGCTCTGAAGTGCTTGCTGGCCGTGCGGATCCAGATATCCGGCGTGCCGCCGTAGACCTGCCGATAGAACGCGCCCTGGTATCGACGCCCCGCCACCGAGACACCGGCGCGGGTCTGCCTGGCCCGGCCAGCACGGCTGGCCTCGATCGGGTTGAGGCCGAACCAGAGTCTGCCCTGTCCATTGCTGCCCACCGTGTAGGCCCGCAGGCGCTGCCGCACCGCCGCGATGGCAATGCGCTCCTGCTGGCCTACCGAACGAGCGACATGGGTGCGCAACCAGCGCAAGGTCTTGTTGATGGCCCGGCGCTGGGCTGCGCTGACGGCCTTGGGTACCAACCCGGCAAACTGCTCGAACCCCTTCACTTGTCGAGGGTTCGCCTGCAGCGTTATCAGGCCGGTGTCGGAGGACTGCTTGTGATAGCTGCCAACATTCATCGAACCTCCCGCAAAGCGAAATTGATCCAGCCCGTGCCGTCCGGGTCACGCTTGGCGATGATGTATCGTCCACCGCCATCCGCAGGCGCAAGATCGCAGACCAGCTGCTGACCTTCCTTGATACCCGCGGCGTCACCCACACGCACAGAGAAGACAGGTTGACGAAGGCCGGTGTTGATCGTGCCGACCTTGGGCTGCTGCCACGGCACGGACATGAACCCCTTCACCGGCTCGTCGAAACCCTCGATCTCGACCTCATCACCCAGCTCTTCCAATAGCGCAGCATCCATGCCCACCACCTGATCACGGAAGGCCACGGTCAGTCACCGCCTTCCTGAGCATCCTTCGGCAACTGGCCACGGCGAGCGATCTTGCCTTCGCTCACCAACAGATCGGCGACCTCCTTACTGGGCGGGTCGTAGACCTCACCCTGGCGGATCACCTTGGCGCCGTCCTGAAGACAACCGTCCACCACTACGTATTCCGTTTTCGCAGCCATGTCACACCACCTTCGCGTAGAGGAAAGCATTCGGTTCCAGCATGCCGGCCAGAGGAGCCGACTGGAGCTTCAACCAACGCACGCTCGGCTCCTGGGTGACCCAACTCTTGGGGAAGCGCGCCGCTTCGACCAGACCGCTCTCGATGGCTTCCAGATCCTGAATGGCCGCGTAGAGCATGGCGTTGCGGGTCGAGGTAGAACCCAGAATCAAGCCGCCAGCTGGAATCACCGGCTGTTCGGTATCGGCTGCGTCCAGGTACCACTCGTCGTAGACGTACAGATCGATGCCCGGATCGTTGAGGTAACCGAGGTAGGTCACCCCGTCCGGCAGTTCTTCAGGCTTGATCATGCCCATGTCCACGCGCCGGCTGTTCAGTTGTGCCAGCACCGTCTTGTTGCTCTGGAAGGCGTCCTGCGCCTCGGCGCTCAACACCGCCACGTTTGCCGATCGACCGGAATCCTTGGCGATCAGACGGCGCCACTGGCGCATATTGGCGATCGGGTCAGAGCCCTCGGTGTTCCAGCGACCGGTGGCCAGCGTGACCTTGTGGGTGTCTTCCATAAGGAAGTCGATGGTGTCATCCACACCGTCGCCGACTACCCGGATACGTCCGGTAGTCAGCGCTTGGGCGCACATCCACTCCTCGCGGCGAGTGATCTCGTTATCGAGGTCTACCAGGTCGCGGCCGAGCAGCTCACCGGCCCGCTCAAGCGGAGTGCGTGTCGAGAACGGGGTCTCGCCCGCCCCGCGCTTCAGGATCAACTCTGCACGGGTTTCGCGCTTCGGCTGAATGTACGGCGGCTTATAGGTCGAAGAATTGATGCCGGAACGCTGCGACACACTGCCTGGCAGGGTCGGGTGTACGAACGGCGCCATCTTGCGCTGACCCTTCACGATGTCGATGGAGACCGTTTCAGTGCCGAAGGTCTCGGGAGCGCCGCCGTTGAAGAAGGTGTTCATGAGGAAGCGCCGCGGCGTCGCCATCTGTTCGACGGCTTCCAGCATGGTCAGGGTGTCGAAAATGTCAGTCATGGGTGCTCCGATCAACGAATGAAGAGGCAGAGAGGACGCAGAGCGGCCTTCGCAGCGGCCAGGGTCAGGCCCTCGCCAAAGGTGAGTTGGCTGCCCAGCACCTGGCCGGTCAGACGGATCGGCGCGCTCTTGGCGCCGTCGGTGGTGTCGACGTCCTGGTCGAGGATCACCGCGGGCGTCTGCGAGCCGTCCTCGGCAGCGGCCTTGCACAGCAGGTACTCACTGGTGGTGGTGACCTGGCCCAGCACCGCACCGCGGGCCAGCTTCTGGCCAGCTGCAATAACGCCGGTGTCCATCACGATGGGGAAGTCGCCCGCCGAGAGCTGGCTCGGCAGGTAGGTATTGCGTTCGGGGTTGCTCATGAAACTCTCCTTCAGCGGCGCGACGCGCCGGCCACAATGGCGCTGACAGCGGCTTTGCGGTCAGCTTGCTTACTGTCAGTGGATGGGGAAGTGCTGGTGACGCCTTGGGCATCGCCCTTGATGGCAGCCAGCGAGATACCGCGGTCCTGGGCCGCTTTGAACAGCACCAGGGCGGTGGCTTCTACAGAGCTGCCATCGTCGATGGCCGCCCCGACTTCCTTCTCGAAGCCTTTGGCGGCCAGGGCGTTGATGCCCTTGATGCGCTCACGCTCGGCGGTGGCAGCCTCGGTGCGGATCGCCGCGGTGTCAGGCTGGGCCGCCTGAGCGATCTCGATGGTGTTGGGGTCGGTGCCAGCTGCAATCGCCGTGCGCAGTTCTGCCGTGGTAGTGACGGTGGTCATGGTGTGTATCCTTGGGGAGTTGAGGGCCGGCTTGGCCAGTTCAGTGATCAGGGATTCGAGCGAGCCCACGCGATGGGCCAGGCCGTGCTTGACGGCGTCGGCACCGACGCGGATCCCGCCGTGATCGCCCATCTCGGGCACCTTCTCGGCAGCCACGCCGAGGTTGCGGGCAACCTTGCCCACGAAGACTTCGCCCAGGGCGTCGATGGTCTCGCCCAGCTTCGCCCGGCCCTCCTCGGTGTTGAGGTCCGGGCGCTTGTTGGGGGCATTGCGGCTAACGATCTGGTAACGGGTCCGCCCGCTCACCTTCTCGTTCTCGACTACCGCCTCAACAACGACGCCGATGCTGCCGGCCAGGCTGGCCTCGTCGATGACAATTTCGCTGGCAGCCGAGGCAATCCAATAGGCCGCGCTGGCACCGATACCGCCGATGTACGCGACGATGCGTTTGCGAGCGCGGCCGGCATAGATCATCTCCGCCAGCTCGTTGATACCCGACGCCACGCCACCAGGGCTGTCGATGTTGAGTACGATCGACCTGACCTTGGGGTCATCCAGCGCTCGCTGAATGTCCGTGGCCAGGATCTGCGTACTGGTCGCACCGCTGATCTCGGTGAACAGGTTTGCGTAGCGGAAGATCGGCCCAACGATGGGCACCACTGCCACGCCGTTGCGCATGGTCACCTTGCGGGTGTCCTCCAGCTGCTCGCCGCGCTTGGTCGCCAGCGCCACCGGATCGCCCATGCGGTCGGAGATGGTCAGCAAGTTGTCCAGCGCGTCGGGCAGCATCAGCCAGGGCTGCGAGGCAGCCAGCTCAAGTGCTCGAGGCATCTCTATTCCTCTTCGGGGTTGGGGTCGGGCGGGGTTTCGAGCCCGCTCTTGGGCAGGGCCTGCATGTTGTGTGTACGGCGATAGGTGACTTCGCGGGTTCGCTGACGAATGACCTGCTGCCAGGGCTCACCGGTCATGGCCGCCGTTTCCAGGGTCTCGTTGCTCACGCCGATCTCAATGCGCTTGCCGGCAGCGTTGGCTTCCTTGAGCTCATCGATGGCGCCACGGGCCGGGCCAATCCAGATGGCTTGGCAATAGGCTTTGCGCCTGGCCGGAATGTTGTATCCGGGCAGGTCGATCAACCCCCTGGCCACGGCCTCATCGATGACCAGCTCGCGGCTCGGCTGGCAGAAGTCGCAGGCCAGCCACCAGCGGCGCAAGCTGTAGAAGCGCCAGGCCTGGAGCATCGCAGCACGGGCAGCGCTGTAACTGCTGCTGTAGTGCAACAGCAGCTCTTCCAGCGGCAGCTCCAGTGCCGCGCCGATTTCCTTCACCACCGCGGTGAAGAACGGGTCGAACTGGGCGTTTGGGCGGCCGGGGTTGGCCACCATCGGTTCCTCACCCACGCCGAGATCCACGATGGCGCCTTCACCCAGAGCCAGCGTGCCGTCAGAGCTGTCATCACCTCCGGGCTGTTCTTCAGTCAGAGCCGACATCGGCAGGTTGCCGGTGTTGAAGTCATTGCTCTTCTTGATGAACACGGTGAACATCGCCGAGATCACCGCCGCCATCAGCTCGGCGCTGCTGTAGCGCTCCAGCTTCTGCAGCGGCTCCAGCACCGGGGACAGGTACGGTACGCCGCGCTTCTGTCCAGGCCGCTCCTTGTCGGCCATGACGTGTAGCACACGACGCCGCCCAGTCTCAGCGCCGAACACGGTCAACCGCTCCCAATACAGCGCCTTACCCGCCAAATGCTCGCCGGGGTAGCCGGAACACACATGGTACGCCACAGGCGAACCCAGCCCGTCGAACTCGACCCCTTCCACCAAGTCCGTGCGGTCCATGCCGCCGTTCGGGTTGCCGACACGGTCGGACTCGATCAGCTGCAGCCGCGTACTGAAGATGCAACCGGGGCGCTCTTGGTCCGGGCTGGCCACGAACACATCTCCCGCCACCATCGACGACACCAGCACCAGGGCTTGCAGCTGGTAATGGTTGAGCGTCGCTTCGGCGTCGCACTCCCTCGGGTCATCGGCATACAGCGACCACAACCGGTCCAGCTTAGCGTTGAGCTGTTCGGCCTCCTCTTCGGTCAGGCCCAGCGCTTCATGGTCGACCTGGGCGCGACAGACCAGCCCCGTGCCCACGACGTTGGTGCGTAGCCGGGTGATTGCCGCGCGAGCCACCAGGTGGTTACGCATGGCATCACGCGAGCGCGCCACCAGCATGCGGCGCTCGCTCTGATTGAAGTCGCGCCGCGGACTGCCGAGGCCAGGCAGCCAGCTGGCTACGCTGCGCAATACCCGCGACGCGCCGCGCCAACGGGTTTCAACCCCACCGCCGCCGCCCTGGGCGACGATCTGTTGTCCATCGACCGATGCCCTGGCCACGCGGATCGCTTCGGTCATCAACTGCTCGGCAGCCGACTCCTGTTTTCGGAACGGCCACATGGTCAGATCCCCACGTAGGAAATGCGGTTACGGCCCCGGCCCTGAAGCAGGGCCTGCTCTGCGGCAACCTCCTCGGCGTACTGTTTCTCCAGCAAGCGCAAGCTGTTGAGCTCGGCCAGCTGGACCTCGCGATCCTGCCGACGCAGCCGCTGGCCGTTCTTCAGGACGCGTGAGATCGCCGCCCGGACTTCGGCAAGGCGTTGTTGTGCATCTGTCATGGTGAACCTCGGTTAGCTGACGCGGCTCCGCGTGCCCCTGCCGCGCGAAACCACGCGACGAGGAATCGGCGCCACCGCCTGTTCAGTAGTGAAGAGGGTGGGCTGAAGCAGCTGCTGCTCCAGCTGGTCCCATTCGTTGTCGCGCAGCAGGTGGGTCTTCAGGCTGCGGGCCGCGTGCAAGGCATACACCTCACAGTCCAGCGCCTCGTTGCGCCGGCCGGCCTTCTTCTGCCAGACCATCTTGCTGGGGGTGCGCGGGTGCGGCGCCAGGACTTCGTTGGTCACCTGCTCGTAGTAGTCCGCGCGGATCTCGCTGTACCAGTGCATACGCCCTGGCCCGCTGCCCTTGAGGCGCATCCGGCCATCGATCAGCGTCTTGGCCTTGTGGGTACCGACGATGAACACACGTAGGCCATACCTCGCAGCCTTGGTGTTGTCTTGGCTGGTGTCCGCTGACTGGGCCGGCTTGGTGAAGATCTCCCGGTCCCGGCTGTCGTTGGACGCGCCCTTGATCGCCATGATGTTGAAGCGCTGGCGATCCCGAACGTAGGTGTACACCGCATCGCTGGTGTTGCCGTCGGAGCTGTCGACGCTGACCGCCGACACGGCCAGTTGCGCACCGCTCTCGGTGGGGATCGGCGTCGCGATGATCCTGTCGAGATCCGTCCACACCCCGTCATTCGGGTCGATCGGGTTGCCGGGCAGCTCGCCCCAGTACAACCTCCAGGACTCCTCTCCTCGCCCCCACCCCACGATAACCAGAGCGAGACGATCGCCCTGAACGTCAACACCGACCGTGACCAGCAGCGTACCCTTCGGGGCCGTCAATTCGGCGTAAGGTTCGGCACGTTTCTCCAGCTCGTCCGTCTTCGGCGCGTTGCTCTTGTACTCGTAGCACTCGCCCATCTGGCTGTTGGTAAAAGCGATCATAGGACCGTTATTGCCGTTCGACGCGGCATGCTCAGCCTGCAGCTTCTTCTCCATCAACTTTTCAAAGCGGGAGCCATGGAACGTCGCATACAGCTCGTTGAGGATATAACCAGCAATGCCGCGGAATTCGGCGGTGGCCTCCCAGCGCCCATGCTGGAGGTTGGTGTTCTTCTGGTGGTCGTCCCAGATCTCACCGCAATGTGGACAGGCGTAATACGCTGTTTCCGGACGACGCTTACCGTACACCTCGTGGAGGTAGTGCTCGTCCTCGTCGCAATGCAGATGGTCGAAGCTCAGCGCGTGCTCGTGGCCACAGCCGTGACATGGGACCAGGCCCACGCGCTTGTCCGACAGTTCCAACTCGGCATCGATCGCGGACAGCCCCTTGATGGTCGGAGTCCCACCGATGATGATCTTCGACCGCCGGAACGTCTTGAGACGCTCCTTAGCCAGCTTGATGCTATCCCCCTGCCCCCGCAGGTTCAGGTTACAGTCGTCGGGCTCCTCCACCGCAACCCGAGGGACCGGGGTGGACTTCACACTGGCCGGGCTGTTGGAGCCGACCATCTTGAGGAAGCCGCCGGGGAACCGCTTGAAGTCCTGACGCTGCTGCAGCTTGCGGCTGCCCAGGTCGACCTTTTTGCGCAAGCGCTTGGTCGCGGCGATCATAGGTCCAAGCTTTTCCGCCACGTATTGCTTGGCCGCTTCGGCCTTGGGGAACAGGATCAAGATCGGGGACGGGTCCAGATCAATCCATTTGCCTATAGCGTTACCCATCACCCCCGATGTCCAGGCCACCTGGGCAGACTTGCGACCAACGACCTCAAACACATTTGGATCGTCTAGGGCTTCCAGTGGGCCACCAGGCCAGATCAGGTGAGGCGTAACATCGAACCGGTATTTACCTGGCTTGCCCGCCTCCTCAGTCGAGAGATAACGATACTTGTCAGCCCATTCGATGATGCTCATTCGCGGGGCCGGGGCCCATTTGCGACACGCTCGACGGATCCCCTTAATCGCCGTCTTCTTCAGAGCCCTCTTCATCGTCCGGCTCGTCAGCATCCCAGTCGGGATCATCATCGTCCTCGTCATATGCGGACAACCTCCTCAGTATTGCTTCGATAGGCGCGCGGATAAGCTGGTCGTCGACCTGCACGCCGTACTGCGCGGACAAGGTCGCCGCCAGCTCATCGGGGAGGGTGTTCAGCAGCTCGATCTTGGCAGTAGTGATCACCGCCTCGAAGCGCTCGACCATGTCTGCTTCTAACACCACTTGGCCGAGCTTCTTGGCCAGCTCCACCTCCAGATCATCGCCCCGCAACCTGTCATACCTGTCCCGAGCGGACTCTTTTTTGCCGTTCAACGCGGCCTGGCGCAGCAGCCACTCGATCACCGCCTGGGTGTCGTACTGGTTTTCGTTGCCACGCCCCACGCCGAACTCGATCACCGGCATGCCTTCCTTCTGCCACCGGCTCAACGTGCGCTCGTCTCGACCGACGATCTCGCCGAGCTCGACCTTGCTAACTGTCTTGCCCATCACTAAGTCCTTGAAAAGACGGACATCCCTGCAAAAATCTCAGCTGCAGAGAAACCGCGAGTCTGCGCACCCGTGTAGGGGGCGGGCCGTGGGGAGGACCCAAAATTTCACCACGCCCGCCCCTGCCCGGCGGGGTCAACCGTGCCTGGAACGCTGAGACATCAGCAAGACCAGCAACACCGTCCACACCGGCCGCGTGGTTTCTCTTGGTATCGGCCCGTGGCCAACGCCATGCTCAACGCTTCTACAAGCACTTCCTTGGGGGTTTCCTCCAGGGTCTTCTCCCAGTAATGTCGCGCACGCAGCAGGTCGAAATCTCGACGCACCTGCATGTCAATAAAACGCAATACTTGCTCCCAGCTTTGGGGGCTTTTTTTCTCTTGTTCAGGAGTCAAGGACATGACCACCTCCAACATTCAGAAATTTGATGAGATCACCGGCCAGGTGTTTGGTGCTCTCTATGAAAACTTCCCGGTAGCCAGACATCTGCTGATCGAAGACTTCCTGGAAGACGGGTTTTCTTACGATGAGGGCGCGCAGGGAGACTTTCCCAATCAGAACGGTGAGTTTTTCTTCGCCTGCGTCGAGTGGCTGGCAGAGGCCGGATATCTGCGGTTTCACGAGAAACTGGATTACGCGGGGTTTGATGAAGTAGTTCTAACCGCAAAAGGCCTTGAAGCGCTCAAGGCTGTTCCCGCTAGCCTTACCGTAGGTCCATCCCTGGGCGACCAACTCGTTGATGCCACCAAAAGCGGTACCAAGAGCATCGTGGGCAGCCTGGCGGGCGAGGTACTGTCGGTGGGCTCCCGCTTCGTAGCCACCCACTTTGGGTTACCGAGCTAAATCATCCCGAAACAAGGCGCTCCGTCATCCAGATGGTCCGTCTTACTCAGCACCAGGGGGACTGGGCGGTGGCACCTGCCCGAGGCCCAGTCGCTTTGCGGCCCAGCGTTCGTACAGGCCAATCGCAACATCGGCGCCGGCCATTGCCGTGAGGCATCCGATCCCGCCTGCTGCCAGGATCGAAACCCCGGCGGCGTGCAACAGCATGATGGTGCCGAGCCCGCAGACCACGCAGGCTCCAGACCTCAATGCCAAGCGGCGAATCAAGGACCAGCCCCGGGCGCCCGCCTTGTCGGCTCGCCACATCTCCCCGGAGACACCACCGACCAGTGAAAGGACAATCACCATCCAGATCGGCATGTCCACCAGCGTTTGCTGCTCGTTCGTCATTCCCCTGCCCCTTAAACGCAAAAACCCGGCGCAAGGGCCGGGTTTGGTGAGTGTGGTGCCTGCCGCTCTCTGCGGGTCGCACCTATCGAAGATGACTACTTTTTACAGGTCGATTCCGGTGGCAGCAACCCCGGTTTAATGCCACCCGGTGAATAAGTGGGCTACACCGGGCGAATGTCTGGCGAATGTCGGCGAATATCTCCCCACGGCATTCTGTTGTTTCAGCGGCGTCCCATCTGTCCCACCTTTTAGAATTAAGGTGGGACGCCTGAGAGCGCCTAAATTCGGGGCTCAGCCCCACCGCCCTACTTATTTATCTCTTTTCTCGTGTAAAGAGAGAAAATTAAGAAACACGCTTGCGCGTGAAACGCGCGTGCATCGTGCCTGCTACGCATATGTGGGCGGGTGACGTTGCAAGGTGGGACGGTGGGACAGCCCAGTAAAGACAAGGCCCGCACCTGTCCCACTGCGTCTAAACATAGTAGGACAAGGCGGGACGGTGGGACAGCAACTGCCGGAACCATGCCTAGGGTCAAGCAGCCACCCCCATCAACATGCCCCAGATAACCAAATGGGCGTCATGAAGACGCTGATAATAAGTGTCACGCCCGCAGCCGCAGTGCGCATAACGCAAACGCATGTCGACATCAAGGGTGCAGTAGTGCTCCCGCACAACCGTCACCAGCTCGGGCGCGAGGTGCTTGTTCACTATCAGCTCGATATCCAACGAGCTCTCCAACGGCGCTCGGAATGCACGCCGCCCGCGGATTAACTGGCCGTTACTCTCCATCATCATCGCGACCATGTTTCCACCGGCCAGACCGCCTTTCGAATGGTCGGAGTGCAGCTCCCGAGCCCATAACTGAAGCAACGAATCGATTGCCTTAATCATCGAAACAAAGCTCCTCGACAACTTCTAGTTCTGAGTCAGCCGCCTTCCCCCAGTCCGCTGGCTTCTTATAGCCCCACAACCGCTGCCGACTCTTGGTCATAGCACCGAGCCTGAAACGTCTCCAGCCCAGCCGATGCAGGATCGCACCCACACGCATCTGCTCCGGCTTACCCCAATGTCCCGGGTCGAGCTTGAGTGCCTGCGTCAGCACCTCGCTGCCGGTCGTGGTCTCACCAATCTGCGACTCTTCCAGCCAGGTCAAGATTGGCGTTTCCCATTCATCCACTACGAAGCGCTCGTCCTGCTCTTCCGCGAATAATGCTGCCTCATCCAACGTTACCCACCAAAGGTCGCCCGCGTCGTAGCAGAACACCGCCTCGGCCCACAGCTGATCGCGGATCGAGCGCAACAGCTCCAGATCCACCTTGGTACACGCCACCGGCCAATAGCGGCGGTTGCCCGTGGCGTCCTTCAGGTACTCGTCCTGGTTGGTCGTACCCACGAAAACACACTGGCGTGGCACGTCCATAGTCCTGCGGCCGTAGCTCTCGCGGTAGGTATCAGTGGATGCCGAGAAGAACTGCTTGGCCTTGGTCGACTCGGCCTTGTTGAAACTATCCAGCTCGCCCAGTTCAACGATCCACTTACCGCGGATTGCCTGGAAACCGTCCTTGTCGCCCAGGGCAAACGGCGTGTCCATGAACCACTCGCCGCCGAGGATGCTCATCGCCGTTGACTTACCAGCACCCTGAGCCCCTTCGAGAATCATCACCGAGTCGGCCTTGCAGCCAGGCTTCATCACCCTGGCTACTGCCGAGAGCATCCAGCGTTTGCCGACCTTCGACGTGTAGTCGCTGGGCTTAACGCCCATGACGTCGGTCAACCAGCTTTCCAGGCGAGGCACTCGATCCCACTCCAGCTTTTGCAGATACTGGCGCACCGGGTGGAAGGCATGGTCATGCGCAACCACACTCACCGCCTCGATCACATGGGATGCCTTGACCCGCAAGTTGTACTGCTGCGCGAGCCACTTCATGACACGCATATCGTCGATGTCGGCCCAATCGCCCGTGCCACCGCCATAAGGGGCTGCACGCAGCTTGACGATCTTCGAACTGAAAGCGCTGTAACTGATCACTCCAGCCCAGCGCTCGTCATTGGCCAGAATCAGCTCGACGTTCTGCATATGCGCGATCAAGGCACCGCTTTCGCTACGAGCCAGCAGATCCTTCCAGCCACCAGCTGCAGGCGGCTTGACCACCGCCAATACCTGGCGACGTACCGCCTCCAGACCTTCCGCAACATGCAGGTCATTGAAGTCGGTCCACTTCTCCTCCCGCTCTACCGAGAAAATCGGCGCAACCACTTGGCCGCCCACGATTAGCGCAGCATTGCTGGCCTTCTCCTCTCCAGGGTTCCATGGATCACCATTCGGCTTTTTGGTCTTCCAGTCATCGTCTCGACAGATGATCAGCGGGCAACCTGCAAAGCGCTCACGCATAGCCTTGCAGACCACCAACAGGTTGCCTGCATCGAACGCGACAGCAACCGTCAGCGAAGTCGCCATATGCAGGCTCGCACCAGTGGCGTAGCCCTCACAGACCAGAACAGGCTCGCCCGGATCCGGATGCGGGCCAATCAGGTGAAATGCTCCCTCCTTCGACATCCCGTAGGGCCAATAGGACTTGTCCCGGCCGGTGTCTTCCTGCTTCGATGGGAAGATCACCTGCAGGCCGACAATCTCATCCCGGGTGTTGCACATCGGCACCAGGAACGCGCCGGAACGTGGTGCATAGCGAACGCCGAAACCGACGATCTGCTTGCGATCCAGATAGTCACTGCGCCCCTTTTCCGGCATACGCTTGAACATACCCACCGCCCGCTTCGCCGCACGACGTGCAGCATTGGCCGCGATCTCGGCGGCGCGGCGCTTGGCCTCTTCCTGCCGAGCACGCATAACCTCGCGCTCCTCCGGCGACATCCGCCCGGCCTTGACCTTGATCTTCTGCGTTTCACCCGAGCGCCAATCACCAAAGCTACCGAAGATCAGCGTGTCGCCTTTCTCCGTGCGGTGTTCGTGCACAACGTACCAACCGTTTTTTTCCTTGCCCTTGTCCTGCGATGTTTTACAGCGTGTCAGCTTGCCGAAAACCAGCGGTTGCGCGGGCTCAAGGCCGTAGTCCGCGAATTGTCCCAATACCTCATCGAGCATGGCGGGCCTCCCGCGCTTCGTCGATGGACTGGCAACGCACACACTGAGTACATCCGGGCAAAGCTAAACGGCGTGCTTCTGGAATCGGCTCTTCGCAACCCTCACAGAACAAAAATGAATGTGCCGCCAAAGCAGGCTTGGCGGCGTTACGTGCAGCAAGCGCCTGGTCGATTCGCTCCTGCACTAGGTCGTTGGCAAAGTCGGCAATGTCAGCCACGGGCAGCACCCCGCGTTGTCTGGTTGACGTACGTGGCGCGGTTGAACAACCCCAGCAGCCCTTGAATACCGCGGAACACCTGCAGCCGAATAGCTGCCAGTTCTTGGTCACTCACAACCCCATCACCGATGCTCTTGGCCCATGTCTCGGCCAGATCAGCTACCTGCCGGAAATACTCTGCGATACCAGAGGTCAGGGTTTCGGGCATATCGGTGGTGTAGGTCTCGGCCAGTTCCTGCCAGATGGTGTCGCCGACCAGGGCATGTACGGCATCCAGAATCCGACGATCCTTGGTCAGTTCGAGGATCTCGCCGAATTCCTGAATGTTTACGGTATGGCTTGGGTGGGTTGGAGACAGCTTGTGCTGCAGCGTGGTGGAGTTTCTGCCGGTGGTGGCGGCGATGGCAGCTGCGCCGCCGGGGTAGTCCCGTGCGGCATGGTAAAGCGCTAGATCGAGCGGCAGGACTTCCCGCTGCGCCCGGTCAACACAACTAAGAGCAATTCGGCTCATGGCATTAATCCTTATAAGTTGCCAGTGCCGCGCGACATGCAGTGGTGATACATTTGCCGCGTGGCTTGAAAGGGCCCAAACGCCGGCTAGGTCCGCAAGACCGACACCGGCACCGTGCCGGGGCAAGCGATCCGTCGCTCACCCCTGGCGCAACAGCTGCCCTATCTGTGGTGGAGAAAGGCAGCAACACCAAGGCTTCCGAGCCTTGGAAAGCGCGGTAAAGGTCGGCGGTTCGCATGTGGTGTGCCCGCCTACCTTTATCGCGACCCGGCAGCGCTGTGGTGGTGCGTGCTGGGAGGAACTGGGCGGCCCTTGGGTCGCCTTTTTTCTTGCTATGCTGCTTTGCCTAGCGTAGCTACCTCAGTAACTCCGTAATGTTCAAGAACATCGACAAGGGATACAACACCATCACTCTCTCGAGCCAATGCCTTGATCAAAGAAACACTTGGATCTTTGCTTGCGTATTTGACGTGAACTCGCATGTAACTTATGGCAATGCCACACCGCTTGGCATAAGCCGTTAGCCCTTCAGCATCTAAGTGGTTGATGTACTCGCGTAGATTCATGGGTGTACCTCCTGATGCAAAATTAACCTTAAAGGTTATTTTTTGCAATACCCTGTAGGACATTCACCTATCAGGTTAATCAAGCCAAAATCGGTGCATGAAAATTTCAGACACACGCCTTCAGAATTTCCGAAGAGTTTTGGCTGAGCAGAAGCTCCGCCTGATCGACATTGCCGAGCTATTGGGTAAAGCACCCGCGCAGGTCAGCGCATTCGGGGGCAAAAATCCAACGAAAGGCATCGGCGATCAGATTGCCCGTGAAATAGAAAAAGCACTTCATCTCCACGATGGATATCTTGATATGCCGTTTGGCATAGGCGAGTTTAACAATGCCACCGTTCTGAGCCATACCGGACGAAAACTACCGGTTATGGGATCGATCGCAGCAGGTGCCTGGTGCGAATTTCATGGCAATTTTGACTCTAGGGACGCAGAGGAATGGATAGATGCTCCAGGCCCAGTTGGACCACGAGCCTTCATCCTGCGTGTTGAGGGCGTCAGCATGGAGCCTAAGTTTATAGAGGGTGATAAAATAGTTATTGATCCGTCTCTAGAGGCTTTGCCCGGTCATTTTGTTGCAGCAAAACGCACCAGTGATCAAGCTGCGACGTTGAAACAATTGAAACAAGAAGGAAGTGAAAGATATCTATATGCCCTGAACCCAGATTGGCCAGAGCGGATAATTCGACTATCTGAGGAGTGGTCTATCTGCGGCAGGGCACGTTGGAAAATATCTGATTTGTAGCCTCACCAATGCTGGCAACCACATCATATAAACATATAAAAGAAGCGCTCATCACGCTTCTTTTTTTCTACTTAAATAATTAAGCAGCTACCCTTTCCTGAATATAATCTTCCATCTTAGCTGCTTTAAGCCAAGCATCTACATCATCATCCGTAGCTTTACCTGTCAAATACAACCTTTTAATCACTGCTGGAATAACACGACTATATTTCACCTGACCATTCTGACCAGAAACCTTAATTATTTCTTCAATTTGCTCCCTAGAGAAGAAACCGATGTACGACAAAACCACCGCACCGAAGGCATTCGCCTGATCAAAATTCACTGAACCACCAAAAAGTTCAATCACCCGATCTATTAAAGGTCTGCTTGGTGTCGAGAAAAAACTCAAACCAAGCTCGGTTCGAACAGCTTTTGCAACACGTTTATTGGTGAACTCAGCCAGGGGTGTAAAATTCAAGATAGGATCCAGAGTATTGAAAAGCTTTTCGGGAAGATCCTCTACGAAGGCTGCAATTTTTTGCTGGATATCTGCATCTAGCATATCCCATCCATCCGTCAGCTTAGTCAACAGTGGGAATACCCTGTACAAATGGGTAGGTTCAAGGGCCCGAGCGAAACTAGAGAAACTATTATCGATGGTTTCGTCATACACTTCTTTGTGCATAACCTCAACCGCATTGAGCGCGGTAACTGCCCTTCCTTGCTCTTTTGGATCTAGGTCAGTCCGTAGCAACTTCTTAAGCAATACCACAATAAAGTTCCGTATCAACGAGGCTCTCCCCCTTACCATTGGACTACTTCTAAGGGCCACAAGCGCCTTATCCAGTTCCAGTGGGAAGTACCCGGAGTCAACTTCTGCGAGCAATAGATCAAGTGCATACTTACCTTGCGCCGCAGGGTGCTGAAGCAAGTGCTCAACAGCAGATCGAATATGCATCCTTGCTAGTTCAGCAGAAGGATTAAAAATTTCACCATCTATTGTCATTGATGGATGAGCACAACGATTTCTATCTTGTTGAAGCCTCTCTAAGTCGGTATGTTCTGTATGAGATATTAATTCAGTCTGATCTCGCGCATTCTTCAGCAAATCCCGCTCAAACTTCAACGAAAAACCAATATCTCCTGCGCGCCTCGCTTTTTCGAACTCGGACATCTGACTTTCAGCTGCCTTATCCCCAGCCAATGCCAGCTCTTTTAACTTATCAATTATATCAAATGCCACCGCCACCCAAGTTGAAACTATTGCAGATCGAAAAGCCCCTGACCTATAGCAACTAACAGCCTCCTTTATATAGCTTTTTGCTTTTTCATCTCTACATTTCAATACAAGCTCATCTAAATCCCAGAGCGGTGAGGCCATTTCTACGTTCCCTGTGTTGTGTAATGAATCAGAGAATACTAAAGAAAAAAGAATCAAAACGGAAATTGACAATTTTGAATTGAACACAAAAAACAACCCAAAAGGTATAAAATGGTTGACCAAAATAACCTTTAGGGTTAATTATTGCCTCACTCTTCCACCACAGAGCGAGGCAACACCATGCACACCACAGCAACCCTGCACGTCCACCCGGCCGCTGCCGATCCATCCCGTACCTTTGAAATCCGCCGCCTGGCCCGTGAGGCCGGATGCGAGTTCGTCGCCAGCAAACCCAAGCAGAAACCCCGCGGCACCCCCGCCCCCTTCGGCCCGAACGGCGGAGGGCATGCAGCATGAGGAAGTACAAACTCGACAACCGCACGCTGCAGCTGCTGAACGCCCAGGTCAATCTGACCGAAACCTTTACTCATACGCTCCGGTCCACCCCGCGGCGCGATGTGCTGTCGTTCCGCCTCAAGGTTGAACGCAGCCAATCCGACACGCTCTTCACCGTCGAGCTGGGAAGCGAGCGCCACACGCTCACCCTGCCGAACGAAAAGAAGATGCACCTCAAGCTGGCCGACTTCATCGAAGAGATCGTTAACGGCCCCTTCGATCCAAGCAGCTCAGCCGATCTGCTGACACTTCCTCATGCAAGCCGCCGCTTCGGAACCTTTGAAGCCGAACAACGGCAGCAGGTGTTCGAGCTGGTACGCACAGGCGGCACCATCAGCCTGGATATGGGCTTCGATCTCCCCATTCAGATTGCCCTCCATCGCAACATCACGCGCAAAGCCGTGACCACCATCATGAGCATTGGCGTGAAAAAGCCCCGCACCAAGTGCTTCACCGTGTTCGGTAGCGACACCGAGATGTACGAGAAGATCGTCGAATCCATCAACCACCTGGCTGCAGTCGCAACTCCTGCAGCACATGCGGCATAGGGGGTTAACCATGGAACGCGACCTGGCAAAGACCGCCAAGTACTTCGGCATCACCCGCCCAACGCTGATCAAGCTCATGCGCGAGAAAGGTCTGATCAACGACAAAAAGCTGCCGGCCTATCCCACCCGCGACCGCGAATACCTGCGGATCAAGGACGGCCAGTGGTGGCACCCGGAGCTGGGCATGCAATACAGCCAATCCACCCGGGTGAAGCAAGCCGGCCTGCCCTGGCTCGCCGAACAACTGGGACTTGAGATGCCGGCGATCCCGGCAGACCGCCGTGACGTGGCCTAGGGAGTACGCCCGCCAGATCCTAGCCCTGGGTACCAAAGAGGAGCGCAACGCCGCGCTCCTCGAGGTACCAGAACATCTGCGGGAACTGACCAAGCGCCACTGCCTGAATGCCTGGAACCACCCAGCTCGCCACAAACGCAAGGAGGCCCAACAGAACCATGAGCATTAACAGCCAAGCACCACTGCGACTGCACCCCGCACCGGATTCATCCACTGTCGAGCTGCTCTACCGAACCTTCGGTGACGTGCTGATCCCCCTGGAAAGGCTGCGCGAGCAGTATTTCCGTAACCTCAACAAGGAGTCGTTTGCAGCCGAGATCACCAGCGGCCGGATCGAGCTACCCGTCACCACTCTGGACAACAGTCGCAAGGCCCCGAAATACGTGCACATCCGGCATGTCGCCGCGCTGATAGACATCCGAGCCTATAGAGCGGATGAAGACATGCCTCGCACCCAAACCGAAGCAACCGAGTAACCCAACGGCCGCCACCACCGGCCCAGCAAAACCACCAGGAGCACACCACATGACTGCAACTCAAATCTATGCCCTGATCGGCCTGACACTCGCTGCCGCACTGCTGATCAACCTTGGCTACTTCTTCGGCCGTAAAGACGGCCAGGCGAAAGGCCTGCAGGAAGGGAAAGAAATCACCCAAGCAGAAAACGCCAAGACCATCAGGGAACTGAAGGCCTCCCTGCAATTCATCCAGGCTAACCACCTGCACCTCGCTCAGCACTGCAAAAAGCTCAAGGCTGGCCAGTCGCGGGAGTTTCTGTTGGACGTCGCCGATAAGCTGAGGATTGCAGCCGCAACCTTCGGCGCGCTACGCACCGGCAAGACCATCACCCGAGAAACACTCGCCCTGCAGGACCAGGTACTTGCCATGGCCGAGGCGTTGGAGCCGGTGCCTCAGGAGGACGCAGCATGAAGCGTCCCATCCCATTGGTGCGTTTGAGCCCAGAGGCAGCCGACGCTTGTGGCGTCAACGCGCAAAAAACAAACAGTCTCTGCTGCGAAGCAGCAGGCGTTAGTGATCCTGTCAGCGCCACTGCCGAGGCGCTTATACCCCACGAAAAGCTGCGCGAGGCAGCCAGTGTTGGTGCAACGCTAATCGCTCGGGAACGTCCGCCCGCGCAGCTTTCTGAGGGGTATATGCACCTTTCAAGGGCTCACCTGACTACCAGTCAAAAAGCCACTTTTCTCGCAGAAATCCTCAAGAAAACCATATGTTCTGGAGAGAACGTGCGCCGCGGGAGTAATTCCGCCCTTGCTTCGAACCATCAAGACTTTTGCAAATTGAGCCAGAGGATCACCCGCTCTCATGGAGCCTGCAGTGGCTGGAACCGAGAGTTCGAACACAGGTACGTCAGTCAAAACATTGGTATCCGTAAACTGATCATCTGCAAGGTGCTTGAACGAATTCGCTATTGCTCTGCATACCCCAAACTCTGGGCATTGATACTTCAAACCTACCTGAAAACGCGTTTTACCTTGAGCTTTGGAAGCGGCAGGCGCTGCTTGCAGCCAGGCATCCTTCTGCTGTTGCGTACCGATATGCCATATCCACTCGCAAACGTGAAATGCAGTCAGAGCTGCGTTAATCGCGAAGTAACTCGAGATGTCTACCGACTTGGCGCTTTGCGAAAACTGGGTTGCCTGAAGCTGCTCAATCTCCCACTCGAGCTTGGCCAGCATGTCGCTGACAGTTTTAATCTGAAACGTTCTAACCGCCTCAGGAGGCGTGGTACTGCCGCTACTGCTTCCTGCAGCCATAAAAATCTACCCCTCAGCTTTTTGGCTTTTGAACCCCATTCTATGCGCCCCTTTCATTTCAGGGAGGGCATATGAATGAGCTGGCTCTTTTCGCAGGCGCTGGTGGCGGAATACTCGGTGGACACTTGCTGGGATGGCGCACCGTCTGCGCCGTTGAGCGTGATGCCTACGCCGCACAAGTTCTGGCGCAACGACAAAACGATGGAGCCCTCCCAGCTTTCCCGATTTGGTCTGACGTGTGCAGTTTTGACGGAAGACTGTGGCGAGGCCTTGTTGACGTGGTTTCGGGAGGCTTCCCCTGCACCAATATCGCAATCTGCGGGGATGGAGCAGGCCTCGACGGTGGCGCAAGCAGACTCTGGGTGGAACAGCGCCGAATCGTCGATGAGGTACGACCCCGTTTCGTCTACGTGGAGAACTCGCCAATGCTCACTTCTCGAGGACTTGGCCGAGTTCTCGGGGACTTGGCCGAGCTGGGGTTCGATGCACGATGGGGAGTGCTCAGCGCATATGACGCCGGCCTGGGTCACAAGCGGGAACGTATCTGGATTGTGGCCGACGCCGACGGCTTCGGACGGGAAAGGCAGTGTTTTGCCAGAAGCCGCCAGGAAGAGAGCCGAAAAATCTTCGCGAGGTGTTCGTCTCCCCGAACACTTAACCCTGCTGGGGTTATTGCCTGGAGGGCTTCACAACCCAGAGTTCAGCGAGTGGTTGATGGGGTGGCCACTGCAATGGACCGACATCGAGCCGTTGGAAATGGACAAGTTCCACGAGTGGCAGCAACAGCATTCGCCCTTCTCTCGATCGATAGTGACTGACGCTGGAGGCTATCAATGACAACTCATAACATTGTCAGCGTGAGCGGCGGCAAGGACAGCACCGCCACTCTGCTCGTCGCCATCGCCCTGGAAACACCCAACCTGCAGGCCGTGTTTGCCGATACCGGAAATGAACACGACCAGACCTACCAGTACCTAGAATATCTGGAACAAGCCACCGGAGTAACCATTACACGGGTTCGTGCGGACTTCAGCCGGCAGATTGCCGGGAAAAGGAAGTTCATCGAAACCAAATGGCGCGAACAAGGCATCGAAGACGCCGTGGTCCTGGCAGCACTTGATGTACTGCAACCCACAGGGAATCCCTTCCTTGATCTCTGCCTCTGGAAAGGACGCTTCCCCAGCCGAAAGGCGCAGTTCTGCACTATGGAGCTCAAGCGAGATCCGATGCTTGAGCAGGTAATCATGCCGCTGATGGGCAACGGTGACATGCTGATCAGTTGGCAAGGTGTCCGTGCAGATGAGTCGCTGAACAGGCGCTACCTGCCCGAATGCGACGAAGTCGGAGGGGGGCTGTTCAACTACAGACCGATCTTGAAGTGGGACATCCCAGCAGTATTCGAGGCCCACCGTTACATGGGCATCAGGCCGAACCCGCTCTACTCCCAAGATATGGGCCGCGTCGGCTGTATGCCCTGTATCAATTGCCGTAAGGAGGAACTGCGGGCTATTGACCTACGATTCCCCGAGGTAATCGACCGAATTGATCGCTGGGAGCGACTGGTAAAGCAGGCTAGCAAACGCGGCGCTGCAACTTTTTTCGCCGGAAGCAATGCCAAACATCCCAACGGTTCCATAGCCAAAATGACCGCACTTGAAGTGATGGAGATCGCCAACATCCGACAGGCCGTCGAATGGTCCAAGACTGCCCGAGGCGGTATTCAATACGACCTGATGATAGCCACCGACGCGACCGCCTGCTCAAGCGCCTATGGGCTGTGCGAGTCCAGTTGGGAACCTGTAAATGTCGCGGAGGCAGCATGAAGCTCACACCCACTCACTTCCGCTACACCTGCCGCGTCTGCAAAAAAGAAATACAGCACCCAATAAGAAAGGATGATCCCGAAGCAACCGACATCCCTACCTGCTGCACTGGTAGCCGCCGGGATATGGCGTACCAAGGCCTAATTTATGAAGGAGGCAATCCATGAACACCGCCTTCATCCTGATGGCGCAGTACAACGGCCAGGCCATCATCCCTCTGGAACGGGTGTGTAAGGACTACTTCACACACTTAACGCCAGAAATGTTTCTGCGAAAAGTATTAGCAGGACAAATAAAAATCCCTATCACAAGACTTGAGCCCAGTCAGAAAAGCGCAAAAGGGATACACATAACAGACCTCGCTGAGTACTTAGAGACTCAACGTGCCCTAGCATTGAAAGAACACCAACAACTCAATAAAGTACGCCGCGCCTACTAACATAAGCACAGTACACAGGGGCGCCATTTCTGGCGCCCTAAACCTATGCACCGCTGCGATTCACTTCCCCATGCATGGATTCAAATTTAGAAATCTCCATATCAACTACTCGCTGATAGTCCTTCCGACTTGAAAATAGACGAATCGCGTGCTCTGACAACTGATCTGCACCCGTAATTGTGCGACACAGCAAAGCCACCTTCGTCATTCTCGCTTCAACCTTGAGCATACATGGCGAGGTTATCGCGCCTTGCTCATCATATTCTTGAAGCAAACAACATATAGCGTTGGACAACTCTTTCAATTCAAGCCAAAGCTCAACAGGGAGAATTACGGCAGATCGTGCCTCCAACTCAGAGAATTGCTTGTAATACTCCCCAATATCCGCCCTTGCCTCATCGCAATACAAGGCATCTTTCGCTGACAGGATAGTAGCGAAAACACGAATCCTTGACTGAAGATGGCTGATCTGTACGGCCACATCCAATTGCCGAGAAAAAAGTGCATCCCTTAACGGAGCCACCCTAGCTTTGGCGGTGTAGTAAAGGCCCAGCGCACTCACTAACAACGTTGAAACAATACCTGCGAGCCCAACTACTAAGGTCACTGCACTTTCATCCATTAAGCATCTCCCTCGGAAGCAATACCATTAGAAAAAAACACAATCCAGCCCTTATTCGTAGCTCACCCTCGCCCCAAGCGTTACACGAGATTGCAGGATAGCATCCAACCACTTCCAGTCCTTGTACCGATCACCGCGACCGCGCAGATGGGTATATCGCCGCAACGAGTTCCAGTCGCGATGACCGGACACACTCGATACTCTCGGAATATCCCAGTCCATCTCGAACAGTCGGCTCACCCCTTCATGACGCAAATCATGAAAGTGCAGATCTTCGATTCCAGTCATCTTGCATGCCTTGGACCATGCAGTGCCTACTGAGTCTGTATTGTATGGGAAGATTTCCGGGCACTCCCGCGGCATGCACTGCACAATTCTCCATGCCTCATCCGGCAGATGGCACCACACATCATTGCCGATCTTCTGCCCGGGATTTTTCATATCCCGCACTTTCACCGCCTGCCGGTGCTCGTCCAGATCCTCCCAGAGTATGCGAGTGATCTCGTCCATACGCCGTGTCGAGAAGATCGCGAACGCCATTACCTTGGGCATATGAATCACGGTGGGTCGACGCTTCAACATCTCGAAGAAGTGCTCCAGCACCTTATCGAGCTCATCAAGCGCAGGACGCCGATCCCGCTCGCGGCTCTTCATGTTGTAGCCGAACTTCTTCAGTACGAGGCGGGCATCAGACATCGCCTGCGGATCAATCTCATACCCCCAAGCCGCCCTGGCCAAGGACAACACCGAGCCCAGGTGAGCCATGTCATTGCCAGCAGTCTGAGGCTTGACCGAGCCGCCCTCGGGACTCATGCGCCAGAGTGCATAATCCACGAGCATCTGTTGACTGATGTCGGAGTCGACTTTTTCGCCCAGGTAACTGTTCTTGATGGCGTTGAGCGTCCGCCGCTTGGTCTCTCCCAGCGGCCGAGCTTTCTCAGCTTCAACCAGGTAGCGATCGATCATCTGCTTGATGGTGTGACCTACACGGCTGGCCCGCTCGATCGCACCAGGCTCTGCCAACTCGGTCTCCCGTCGCTTCGCCCAGGCCTGAGCGGCCTGTTTGCGGGCGAAGGTTTGGCTCTCTTGGTAGACTGTCACCTTGTCGCGATTGATGCGGATCTGGGCGAGGTAGCTGAGGGTGCCATCGGCCTTTTTACGCGTTCTGATTGTTGCCATATGAGAATTGGTACACGCCGTCTGTCGATTGGTACATTGTACCAAGCGCTTGGTGAAAACGCCCCAAAACCCCCGAAAATCGGTACAAAACACGTTGAACGAAAACACTGCAAAATCAAGCTCAAAGCCAGAGAATACGCTGCCTGAGCCATCCCGTCGCTTCAGCGTTGCACCGATGATGGATTGGACGGATAGACACTGCCGCTTTTTCCTGCGTCTGCTGTCCAAGCACGCGCTGCTCTACACCGAGATGGTCACCACCGGGGCGTTGCTCAACGGCGATCATGAGCGCTTTCTGCGCCATGACGAGTCCGAGCATCCCTTGGCGTTGCAGTTGGGTGGCAGTACGCCGGCGGATCTGGCGGCTTGCGCGCGGATGGCGCAGGAGCATGGTTACGACGAGGTGAACCTCAACGTCGGCTGCCCGAGCGATCGGGTGCAGAACAATATGATCGGAGCCTGCCTGATGGGGCATCCGGGGCTGGTGGCCGATTGCGTGAAGGCGATGCGCGATGCGGTGAGCATTCCGGTGACGGTCAAGCATCGGATCGGCATCAATGGCCGCGACAGTTATGAGGAACTGTGCGATTTCATCGGCCAGGTGCGCGAGGCCGGCTGCACCAGCTTTACCGTGCATGCGCGGATTGCGATTCTTGAAGGGCTGTCGCCGAAGGAAAACCGGGATATTCCTCCGCTGCGTTATGACGTGGCGGCGCGGTTAAAGGTGGATTTCCCCGAGCTGGAGATCATCCTCAACGGGGGCATCAAGACCCTGGAAGCCTGCCATGAGCACTTGCAGACTTTCGACGGGGTGATGCTGGGCCGCGAGGCTTATCACAACCCATATCTGCTGGCGGAGGTGGATCAACAGTTGTTCGCCAGCACGGCGCCGGTGATTTCCCGGGCCGAAGCGTTGGCACAGTTGCGGCCTTATATCGCCAGACACCTGGCCACGGGTGGCGCCATGCACCACATCACTCGCCATGTACTGGGTCTGGGCACCGGTTTTCCGGGGGCGCGCAAGTTCCGCCAGCTGCTCTCGGTGGACATCCACAAGGCCAAGGATCCGCTGGCGCTGCTGGATCAGGCGGGGCAGTTGCTCGAAGGCCGCTAACGGTCGCGCGGGTTGAACCTGACGGGTGTTTTGGCATCGTAGTAAACGGATAGCGCCCCTGCATTCAAACACCTGTTTTTCAGGTTGTTGCCCTTGGGGCTTGTTTAGGCCTCCGCTTACCTCTTCACGCCCTTGAGCGGCTGTCAGCGCTCGGGTAATGTCAACAGACCCACAGGACAGAGCACACTCATGACTTCCAAGCTGGAACAACTCAAGCAGTGCACCACCGTGGTTGCCGATACCGGCGACTTCGACGCTATCGCCCGGGTCAAACCGGTAGACGCCACCACCAACCCTTCCCTGTTGCTCAAAGCCGCGGCCATTCCGGGTTACGCCGAGCTGCTGAACGCCTGCGTCAGCGACGTCAAGGGTGATGTCGGCCTGGCCAGCGACCGTTTTGGCGTCGCGGTGGGTAAAGAAATCCTCAAACTGATCCCGGGCCGTATTTCCACCGAAGTGGATGCACGCCTGTCGTTCGATACCGACGCCATGCTCAAGCGCGCCCATCGCCTGATCGAGCTGTACGACAAAGCCGGCATCGGCCGTGACCGCGTACTGATCAAGATCGCCTCCACCTGGGAAGGCATCCGCGCTGCCGAGCAGCTGGAACGCGAAGGCATCCAGACCAACCTGACCCTGCTGTTCTCCTTCGCCCAGGCGATCGCCTGCGCCGAGGCCGGCGTGTTCCTGATCTCGCCGTTCGTGGGCCGTATCTACGACTGGTACAAGAAGGCCAGCGGCAACGACTACACCGGCGCCGACGATCCGGGCGTGCAATCAGTGACCCGCATCTACAACTACTACAAGGCCAATGACTACAAGACCGTGGTCATGGGTGCGAGCTTCCGTAACCTGAACCAGATCGAGCAACTGGCCGGCTGCGACCGCCTGACCATCAGCCCGGACCTGATCGAGAAGCTGGCCGCCGATACCGGCAAGCTGGAGCGCAAACTGACGCCGGGCCATGCTGGCGAAGCCCGCCAGAGCCTGAACGAAGCGCAGTTCCGTTGGGCCTCCAACGAAGACGCGATGGCCACCGAGAAACTGGCCGAAGGCATCCGTCAGTTCGCCCGCGACCAGGAAAAACTCGAGGCACTGCTGGCCGCCAAGCTCTGATCGAGCGAGCGCCAACGCAAAAGGGCGAACCCTCGTGGGTTCGCCCTTTTTTATGCGCTGCCGCTTACAGGATCAGTTACGCTCCAGGGCATTCACCAGATCGTGGAACGCCTCGCGGTTGGAATCGTTCAAGCCCATGAGAATCTTGTGCGCTTCCAGCACCTTGAGCCGCACCACCTCTTCCGACTGGTCCTGGGATGGCAGGTCGGTCAAGCATTCCGGGCATGGGATCGGACGGTCAACGATATTGAACACCTGATCGAAGCCCATGGACTGCAGTAGTCGGGTGATGTCTTCATGGGTGGTGACGACGGTCGGCAACAGGCCGACCTTCTGCCGCGACAGGATCGACAGCTTGGCCAGCAGGCCCAGGGTGGTGCTGTCGATGCTGCGGGTTTCGGTCAGGTCGATCACGATCGCCGAGAAGTTCAGCGCCGTGAAGATCCGCTCAATAGTCGCATCCAGCGCCGAACACAGGGTCAGGCGCACTTCACCGATAAACTTCAGGACAAAGGTGCCGTCCTGCTCGGCGAACTGGATTCTACCGGTACTCATTAAAGATTCCTGCTCAACACCAACAGGGCGATATCATCCGGCATCTCCCCTAGCGTGGCCAATCCAAAAACCTGCCGCAGACCATCCAGGCTGCCGCCTGCCGTTCTCACCCGTTCAGGTAAGGCGGCCTCTTTCTCTTTGAGTGTGGGTTCCGGCAAAAGGTCCAGAATACCATCAGACATCAGCGTCAGGCTGAAGCTCGGAGGTAGTTCCAGAATGTGGTCTTCGTAGGTGGCTTCATTGAACAAGCCTACCGGCAGACCGCGCCCTTCCAGATAACGCACACTGTCTGGCGTGTACAACACAGGCAATGGCAGGTGTCCGCCAATGCTATAGGTCAACAAGCCCGTCTCCTCGTCGATGACGCCACCGACCATTGTCACGTGTTTGCCCAGCTTACAGCTGATCAGGCCACGGTTGATATGGCCAAGGACTTCCGACGGTTTGAACTCCGGCAAAGTGCCGTTGCGCTTGGACTCGAACAGCAAGCGCGTGGTCATGAACTTGAGCAGCACCGTGACAAAGGCCGATGACGCGCCATGTCCGGAAACATCCGCCAGGTAAAAGGCGACGCGGCGCTCGTCGACACGAAAGTAGTCGACGAAATCACCGGACAGGTACAAAGACGGGATGATCTGGTGCGCGAACTTGAACTGGTCGATGGTCCAGGGGCTCACCGGCAGCATATTCATCTGCACCTGGCGCCCGGCGTTCTGATCTTCCTGCAATAAGCTCAGGCTGGCTTCGAGCTCGCGGTTGGCGGCTTCCAGCTTCTCCCGGTAGCGCTGGTTTTCCAGCAGTAGGCGCGCACGATCCAGGGCCCGGCGCACCGAGTGCTCCAGCACCGCGAGGTCTTCCAGCGGCTTGATCAGGTAGTCCGCCGCGCCCAGGCGCAAGGCCTCGACGGCATCGTTCATCACACCGGCACCGGAAACCACGATGACCGGGGTTTGCGGTTCGATGTCGGTTACCTGACGGATTAGTTCGAGGCCGCCCATCTGTGGCATGCGCAGATCGCAGATCACCAAGTCGGGTTTTTCCTGCTCGAACACCTGAAGTCCCTGCTGACCGTTACTGGCCTGCAGGACGCTGAAGCCACTGTCTTCCAAATAGGCCGCGAGGCTCGCGCGCACTACTTCGTCGTCATCGATTATCAGCAGCGTGGCACTGGTTTTTGGCATGTGGGCAAACGGCGCCAGAATTAGGTTGGCGTAGGTGGCTGGGCACGAGGCCTGGACACACACTACTGGATTCGCTTTCTAGCCACTCTGGAAACGGAGCCAGGGCCCGTAGCCCTGCACGCTCGACCATCAGAGGTGCCCTTCTAAGGCGCAGACGGTACTCCCATCCGCGGGGCGTTTCAAGCTCATGCCGATGGTCGCTGGACGTCTTTACACCTCAAATCACCGGGAGTTATAAGAACAGACAAATCCGCAACTTAAACGCAGGATGGAGCCTATGAGCCCAAACGATCGTGACTACAGTGAAAAGCGCGATTACATCCGCATGCGGGTGGATGCAGAGGTCACGTCGATCCATCAGGGCCAGGTGATTCCAGTCGTCTGCATCGACCTTTCCAGCAGTGGCATGCAAGTCCAGGCACCCCGCTCATTCAAGGTCGGCGACCAGCTCAGCGTGCGTATCGATTCAGACCATGCAACCCTCAGGGGACTGGAAGCGGACACCGAAATGGTCTGGGTCACCGAACTGGAAGGCAACGGCCAGAAACTTGGGCTTACAATCCTGAAGATGAACTGATTCTGAAAGCAATAAAAAAGGCGGCCCCTGGGGCCGCCTTTTTCATGACAGGGTCAACGCTTAAAAATCGTCTTCGACCTTGCCGTCCTTGACCTTGAATTCGCGGTTCTGCAGGTAGGCATTGCGAATGAAGGTGTACTTGTCGCCACTGATCAGCTTCTCGCTCGACAGCAGGCTGGCGCGGGTGTCGACGACCTCCAGGGCAAACACGCTGTTACGCACCGGCACGTCGTTCACATAACGGTAACCGTCGGTGAAGCTGTCCACATACTTGGCCGGCGCGTCGCGCAGGGTGCTCGGACCGAAGAACGGCAGCACCACGTAAGGACCGCTGCCGACGCCCCAGTAACCCAGGGTCTGGCCGAAGTCTTCATCGTTACGCTGCAAGCCCATCTTGGTGCTCACATCGAAGAAACCCGCCACGCCGATAGTAGTGTTCATCAGCAGCCGCGCAGTGTCGACGGCAGCGGCATGGGGCTTGGCCTGCAGGATATCGTTGGCCAGGTTGCCGACATCACCGATATTACGGAAGAAGTTGTGAATGCCGTCTTCGAGAAATTGCGGCGTTACGGCCTGATAACCTTTTGCCAGTGGCTTCAGCGCATAGGTATCGATGGTGTCGTTGAAGGTGAAGATCGGGCGGTTGATGCTTTCCCACGGATCGTCTTCCGCAGCGTGGGCCAAAACCGGCACCAGCAGCATGCCGGCACACATAAGCTGAGCGAGACGATTGCTCCAGCGCATAGCAGAAACTCCTTGGATTGTACTGTCGCGGGCGCTATGCCCTGGCGGTAAGCGCGCTAGTATAAGTCGGATATATCCATTTATGCAGCATTGGCGCAGTGCTTAGCCCTCTCCCCCTCGTTTGCATGGCCTGTTCACGGAGCTGTCACCCAACGGTCATCTGCCGTCGATACTCTTGTAAGGTATTTCAGGGACGTCACGATGCCTCACGCCGAAGCCTTGCCTGTATCCGCCCCCACCTTGACCGCCGTGCTCTTTGGCCTCAGCGGTTGCCTGGTGGATTTCGGCGCGCGGATGCGCCTGCACAGCGCCGATCACCCGGTCCTGGAACAGGCCCACGCCACCCACGGTGCCCTGGACATTCTGCACAGCCTGCAACAACAAGGCGTACCTTGCGCCTGGCTCGACGAATTGCCCGACAGTCTCAGCAAGCGCCTGGCGAGTTCACTGCCCGACTGGGTCATCGCCTCCCCCAACACAGGCTCCCGCTGGCCTGCTCCCGATGCCTGCTGGCAGGCGCTGATGGCCCTGAATGTCAGCCGGCTGGACGGCTGCGTGCTGGTCAGCGGCGAACCGCGCCTGCTGCAATCGGGCCTCAACGCCGGCCTGTGGACCATCGGCCTGGCGTCCTGCGGTTCGCTCTGCGGCATGAGCCCGACGCAATGGCAGGCGCTGAGTCAGCAGGAACGCGAGTTCAAGCGTGGCAAGGCCACCCTGCATCTATTCAGCCTCGGCGTGCACTCGGTGATCGACCACTTGGGCGAGCTGTCGACCTGCCTGGCCGACATCGGCCAGCGTCGCCTGAAGGGTGAAAAACCCTGACTTGATCAAGATCATGCACATTGCCCGCGAGTGGATTACGCTAAGGCTCAGACATGGACCTTTAGCGAACCGGCGCGGTCCATGGCTGTGTCTATCAATGAAGGGAGAACGCCATGCCTGCCCGCGAACTGCAAGAACAGCTCAATACCCTGCGCGAGCAATTGGAGCAGAACCCACCGCTTTCGGAAGCAGAACGCGCCAATCTGCAGGAATTGATGCAACAGATCGAGCTCGAGCTCAAACTGGAAAACGCCACCCAGGACACCAGCCTGGCCGACGGGGTCAACCTCGCCGTCGAACGCTTCGAGCTTGAACACCCCGCCATTGCCGGCACCTTGCGCAACATCGTGCAAACCCTCGGCAACATGGGGATTTAACCCCTTACAGACAAAAAAGCCCCGCTACCAGAGCGGGGCTTTTCATTACTGGCGAACCAGTCGGAAGTTGGCGAAACTCGCGGTTTCGGTGCTGCGATACGGGTTGATATCCAGGCCACCACGACGCACATAACGCGCATACACCGTCAGCTTCTCCGGCTGCAGCAAGCGTTGCAGGTCGAGGAAGATCCGTTCCACGCATTGCTCATGGAAATCCGAGTGCTGGCGAAAGCTCACCAGGTAGGCCAGCAGGCTGGCGTGATCCAGCGCCGGGCCACGGTACTCCACCACCACGCTGCCCCAGTCCGGCTGGCTGGTGACCGGGCAATTGGACTTGAGCAGATGGCTGTGCACGCTCTCCTCGACGATCCGCGACCTGTCGCACTGCAGCAGCTCCGGACGTGGATGCTCATAGCTGCTGACGCTGATATCCAGCTCATCGATGCAGGTACCCGGCAACGCCACCACACCTTCCGCCTCCACTTCGCCCAGGCTGCGGATCCGCACGCCCACCGGCTTGCCAGCCGCCGCCGAGAGGTCGGCACGCAAGATTTCTTCCAGGCTCTGGCGATCCGCGAAAGGAGTCTGGTTCAGCGAGTTGAGGTACAGCTTGAACGACTTCGACTCGATGATGTTCGGTGAGTCCGCCGGAATGCTGAATTCGGCGATGGCCACCACCGGCTTGCCGGAGGGCAGCAGCCAGGACAGCTCGAAGCAGTTCCAGAAGTCCACGCCTTTATAAGGCAGGGTGTCGGCGCTCAGGCCCAGCTCGGCCCATTTCGCCGCCCGCGGGATCGGGAACAGCAAGGACGGCGTGTAAGTGGAGACGTATTCACTGGACTTGCCCAGCGGCGAATGTTCGGCTGCGGGATGCATGGCGGAAACCTGACTGAAGAATCAGGCGATTCTATCAGTCTTTGCCTCCGCCTTTGAGCCCCAGGCGCTTACTGGCTGACCGTCAGCTTGCCGACCATGCCCGCCTGATAGTGCCCCGGGATATTGCAGGCGAACTCCAGGCTGCCGGCCTTGCTGAAGGTCCAGGTCAGCTCAGCGGTCTTGCCCGGCTCCACCAGCACGCTGTTCGGATCGTCGTGCCTCATGCCGGGCATCGCGCCATGCCCCATGGCGGTGTGATCCATGGCTCCGGCGGGCATATCTTTGACGGTGGTGAGCGTGAGCATTCCGCTCCGCTGCATCTTCAGCATTTCCTGCTGGTGCTCGGCATGCATGGTCGCGGTACCGATATTGAGCTCATGCAGCAACTGGCCCTTGTTGATCAAGACAAAACGCACGGTTTCGCCAGCCTTGATGTCCAGGTTCTTGGGAGTGTAGGACATGTCGTTCATGACCACTTCCACCGTACGCGTGGCCTTGGCCGCCGAGGCCGCCTGACCGAAATCGTAGGTCTGCGCCGGCGATGCCCAGGCCGGCGCACCCAATGTCAGCAAACACGCAGCCAGCGTCAACGAACGAGGCAAAACACCCTTGGGCAAAAACATAATTGCACTCCAACAAGATGAGATTCAGCTTGCGTGAAACTCTAAGGCCGCACCGCTGCCAGCCAGATGACTGCTAGATTACAACTTTGTCAGCTTGCACCGTGCGGCCGCCGCCCACGGTATAAAGCCCGCGTTCCATTTACCATGAGTCGCCCATGAAACTGCTGATCGTCGAAGACCAACCGAAAACCGGCCACTACCTGCGCCAGGGCCTGAGCGAGGCCGGCTTCAATGCCGAGCTGGTGGCCGATGGCACCACCGGCCAACACCTGGCGCTGACCGGCGACTACTCCCTGTTGATTCTCGACGTGATGCTGCCGGGCCGCGATGGCTGGCAGATCCTGCAAGCCGTGCGTGGCGCCGGGCTGGATATACCGGTGCTGTTCCTGACCGCGCGCGATGCGGTGGAAGACCGGGTTCACGGCCTGGAGCTGGGCGCCGACGATTATCTGGTCAAGCCTTTCGCCTTCTCCGAACTGCTGGCCCGGGTCCGCAGCCTGTTGCGCCGCGGCAGCTCCACGTCCCAGGAAACCACCCTGCAACTGGCGGACCTGCGCCTGGACCTGATTCGCCGGCGGGTCGAACGCAATGGCCAGCGCATCGACCTCACCGCCAAGGAATTCTCGCTGCTGGAAATGCTCCTGCGGCGCCAGGGTGAAGTGCTGCCCAAGACGCTGATCGCCTCTCAGGTCTGGGACATGAACTTCGACAGCGACACCAACGTCATCGAGGTGGCGATCCGCCGCCTGCGCCTGAAGATTGATGACGATTACCCGAACAAGCTGATCCACACCGTGCGCGGCATGGGCTACGTGCTCGAAGAGCGCCAGGCCTAATGCGCCGTTTGACCCTGAGTGGACGCCTGGCCCTGTTGTTCGCCGGCTGCACCGCGGTGGTTTCGTTGCTCGCCGGGGTGCTGTTCAGCCGTGCCAGCGAAGCGCACTTCATCGAACTCGACCAGCAACTGCTGGAAGGCAAGCTGATCGCCATGCGCAGTGCGCTGCAGGACGCCGATGACCCGCAACGTTTTGCCGAACGCAAGGCACAGCTGCTGGACGAACTCAGCCATCAACCGGACCTGACTCTGCGGGTCACAGGCGCGGATGGCACCGTCTGGTTCGACAGCGCCAAGGGGCTGCCGGCCACTCCGGCCCAGCCGACCGGGCTGCACAGCCTGCAACACGACGGTACCGCCTACCGTATCTACAGTGCAGCCCTGGAGCCTGGCCAGGCCGGCTCGCCAGAGCTGACCCTGATGCTCGACATCACCCACCACCAGCACTTCCTGCAACGCATGCAGCATTTGATCTGGCTGACCGTCGGCCTCTCGGCCCTGGCCACCGCGCTGCTCGGGGCCTGGGCCGCGCGCAGCGGCCTGCGTCCGTTACGGCGAATGAGCGAGGTCGCCGCGGGTGTGTCCGCCAGCTCGCTGACCCAGCGCTTGCCGGAGCAGCAGATGCCCGGCGAACTGGCCGAGCTGGCCCAGGCCTTCAATGCCATGCTCGGGCGCCTGGACGATTCCTTCCAGCGCCTCTCCGCATTCTCGGCGGACATCGCCCATGAACTGCGCACCCCGCTGTCGAACCTGCTGACCCACACCCAGGTCACCCTCACCCGCCCACGGGCGCTGGAAGACTATCGCGAAGCGCTGCACAGCAACCTCGAAGAGCTGCAGTGGATGGCCCAACTGGTCAACGACATGCTCTACCTGGCCAAGGCCGATCATGGCCTGCTGACGCCGAAGCGCGAAGCCCTGGAGCTGGGTGACGAAACCGACATGCTGCTGGAGTTCTATTCGCCGCTGGCCGAAGACGCCGGCATCGCCCTGGGGCGCGAAGGCAGCGCGAAGATCCAGGGCGACCGCAGCATGTTGCGCCGCGCCCTTTCCAACCTGCTGGACAACGCCCTGCGCTTCACCCCGGCTGGCGGCGAAGTGCGGGTGCGGCTTGGCGAGACCGCCAGGGGTTCATATCTGCGGGTGGAAAACACCGGCGAAGGTATTCCGCCTGAACGCTTGCCACGGCTGTTCGACCGCTTCTACCGCGCCGACCCGGCGCGCCATGAAGGCAGCAGTGAACATGCAGGCTTGGGGCTGGCCATCACCCAATCGATCATCCGCGCCCATGGCGGACAGATTCGTTGCGAATCGGCGCGAGGCCGGACGAGCTTTGTGATTGAGTTGCCAAGGCAGGAGTGAGCAGAGGGTTTGCGAGCAAGCTCCTCGTAGGAGTGAGCTTGCTCGCGATAGCGGGCTTGGGCCTTACGAGTAACGCAACGCCGTCGCCGGCTCGACCTTCGCCGCGCGCCAGGCTGGATACAGGGTCGCCAGGAAGCTCAGGACAAAACCCGCGGTGCAGATCAGGGCCACGTCGCCGCCCTGCAGCTCGGAAGGCAGGTTGCTGACGAAGTACACGTCGGAACTGAAGATGTGCTGGCCGCTGACCCGCTCCAGCCAACCCACCAGCGCACTGACGTTCAACGCCGCGATCACTCCCAGCACGCCACCGATCAAGGTGCCGACGATACCGATCACCGTGCCCTGGACCATGAAGATCGCCATGATCTGCCGTGGCGTGGCGCCGATGGTGCGCAGGATCGCGATGTCCGCGCCCTTGTCGTTCACCACCATGATCAGCGTGGCGATGATGTTGAACGCAGCCACGGCCACGATCATCAGCAGCAACAGGCCAATCATGGTCTTTTCCATCTTCATCGCGCTGAACAGGCTGCCCTGGGTGTGGGTCCAGTCATCGGCCTTGAAGCCAGCACCCAGGCTGGCCGCGATGTCGCTGGAAACCTTGGGCGCGGCGTACAAGTCCTTGACCGCCAGGCGCACGCTCTGCACCTGGTTCGGCTGCCAGTGCTGCATTTCGGCGGCATCGGCCACATGGATCAGACCCATGGAACCGTCGAGCTCGGCCCCGACCTTGAACACACCGACCACGTTCAAGCGTTGCATGCGCGGGGTGATGCCGCCCGGCGCGGAGCTGATTTCCGGCACGATCAGGGTCAGTTTGTCGCCGACATTCAGGCGGAAGCGCCGTGCGGTGATCTCACCGATCACCACCCCGAACTCGCCCGGCTTCAGGGCATCCAGACGACCCTGCACGATGTGCTGGGCAACGATGGAGACCTTGCCTTCCTGGGCCGGGTCGATGCCGCTGATCTGGATCGGCTGCATCGAGCCCTTGTAGGAAAGCATGCCCTCCATCTCGGTGAACGGCACCGCGGCCGTCACTTCGGGATTTTTCATCGCCGCGGCGGCCACCGGCTGCCAGTCGTCGATCGGCTTGACGCCGACGATGGTGGCGTGGGGCACCATGCCGAGGATGCGCGAGCTCATTTCGCGCTGGAAACCGTTCATCACCGACAACACCACGATCATCGCCAGCACGCCCAGGGCGAGGCCGATCATCGAGGTCATGGAGATGAAGGAAACAAAGCGATTGCGGCGCTTGGCGCGGGTATAGCGCGTGCCGATAAAGATCGATAACGGTCTGAACATTCGCTGGGGCACCGTATGGAAATTAAAGACCCGGCGCCTGCTTCAGGCGCCGGGTTGCAGCCAGTCAGATGGGCGTCAGGAAACCTTCCTGCAGGTGCAGGACGCGATCCATCTGGCGAGCCAGGTTCATGTCGTGGGTCACCACCAGGAACGCGGTACGCATCGAGGTGCTGAGTTCCAGCATCAAGTCCTGAATGCCTTGCGCGGTGTGGGAATCGAGGTTGCCGGTCGGCTCGTCGAGCATCACCAGTCCTGGCTTGTTGACCAGGGCGCGAGCAATGGCCACACGCTGGCGTTCGCCACCGGACAGTTCGGCCGGCTTGTGCTCCAGACGATGAGCCAGCCCTACCCGCTCCAGCAAGGCCGTGGCCCGCTGACGGGCCTCCGGGATCGCGGTCTTGCCGATCAGCAGCGGCATGCAGACGTTTTCCAGGGCGGTGAATTCCGGCAGCAAGTGGTGGAACTGGTAGACGAAACCGAGGGAGCGGTTGCGCAACAGGCCGCGCCCCTTCTCGCTCAGTGCCGAAAGCTCTTCACCGTCGAGCCAGACGCTGCCCTTGGTTGGCGTGTCGAGGCCACCCAGCAGGTTGAGCAAGGTACTTTTGCCCGAACCGGAGGTGCCGACGATCGCCACGCGCTCGCCCGGGTGCAACTCCAGTTGCAGGCCGGACAATACCACCACCGACTCCGGACCTTCCTCGTAGGACTTGCCCAGGTCGCGGCAGCTCAGAATTGCTTTTTCACTCATGCCCAACTCACTCATAACGTAGCGCCTCCGCAGGCTGGGTGCGCGCGGCACGCCAGGCTGGATACAGGGTGGCGAGGAAACTCAGGACCAGTGCCGCACCGCAGACCATCAACACGTCTTCGGCCATCAGTTGCGATGGCAGGTAGTCGATGAAGTACACGTCGGCATTGAGGAATTTGTGCCCGATCAGGCCTTCGAGGGCGGAGATCGCCGCGCTGACGTTCAACGCCGCGAACATCCCGACCACGGCGCCGATCAAGGTACCGATCACACCGATCACCGTGCCCTGGACCATGAAGGTCGCCATGATGCTGGCCGGCGTTGCGCCCAGAGTGCGCAGGATCGCGATATCGCCCTTCTTGTCGTTCACCACCATCACCAGGGTGGAAATGATGTTGAAGGCGGCCACGGCGACGATCAGCAGCAACAGCAGGCCGATCATGGCTTTTTCCATGCGGATGGCCTGGTACAGGTTGCCGTGGGTACGGGTCCAGTCACGGGCGTAGTACTGGTTCTCGCCCAGATGCTCGGCAATTTCCCAGGCGGTGCGTGGCGCCTGGAACAGGTCGTCGAACTTCAGGCGCAGACCCTGAACCTGATCCGGCTTCCAGCGATGCAGGCGGCCCAGGTCGTCGAGGTTGGTCAGGCCCAGGTAGCCGTCCAGCTCGCCGGCGCCGACATGGAAGATGCCGACCACGGTAAAACGCTTCATGCGCGGGAACATCCCGGCCGGGGTCACCGTGACCTCGGGCGCGACGAAGGTCAGCTTGTCGCCCAGGCCAACCCCCAGCTTGGTCGCCGCCTTGTCGCCGATCACGATGCCGAAGCTGCCGGGCGCCAGGTCGTCCAGCTTGCCCTGCTTCATGAAGTTATCGATGATCGAAACCTGGCGTTCCTTGGCCGGATCGATGGCGTTGAGCAGGACTTTCTGCACCTGGCCGTTATTGGTCAGCAACCCCTGCATCTGGGTGAACGGCGCAACCGCCAGCACCTTGGGGTTCTGCTTGACCTTGTCGGCCAGGCCTTGCCAGTCGCTGATCGGCTCACCGGACTCGATGGTCGCGTGGGGCACCATGCCCAGCACGCGGGTACGCATCTCATGGTCGAAACCATTCATCACCGACAGCACGACGATCATCACGACCACGCCCAGGGCGAGTCCGATCATCGAGGTCAGGGAAATGAATGACACGAAATGATTGCGACGCTTTGCACGGGTATAACGCGTGCCAATAAATACGAAGAGAGGTCTGAACATGTCGGGCTTGTTCGGAGGAAAAGAAGACGTCCTTGTGGCGAGTCCTGGTAAGCAGCTTTACACTCAGACCACCGCCGCTACCATGGGTTCGCCATGTCGACATTAGATGAAGAAGATCGCCGCGAATACTACCGTATCGAGGACACGATCGCACTGGAAATTAGCCCCTTGTCCGCCCACGAAGCGGCGAGCAAGGAAGTGTTGCAGGATGCGTCGCCGCTGTTCAACCTGCTCAGCGAGCTGCACCTGAGCGAATTCGAATCGCAGCACCTGCTGCGCCAGGTCAGCGAGCGCGACCGGACCCTGGCCAACTACCTCAAGACCATGAACAAGCGCATCGACCTGCTCAGCCAGGTGGTGGCGCAGACCGTGCTCGGCAAGTTCGGCGAACCGCAGCGGGTGATTCTCTCCGAGGGCGGCATCGAGTTCGAACATCACCTGTCCTACCCGGCCGGCACCCACCTGGCAGTCAAGCTGCTGCTGATGCCCCAGGCATTGGGCCTGTTGTTGCGGGCCAAGGTTACCCACTGTGAAACCCGCAGTTTCGGCACATTCGAAATCGGTACCGAGTTCGAATCATTGACCGACGCCCAACGCCAGCTGCTGGCGCGCTATATCCTGCAGCGGCAGGCCCAGGAACGTCGCCAGGCCCGAGAGCAGAACGACCCGGCAGCCGACTGACCTTGTCCCCATCGCGCAGCACCGACCATCTAATGGAAAAATTTCCGTGAAGGAGCAATCGTGACCCTGATTTATGGCCACCGCGGCGCTAAAGGCGAAGCACCGGAAAACACCCTGACCAGCTTCCAGCAGTGCCTCAAGCATGGCGTGCGCCGTTGCGAGCTGGACCTGCACCTGTCCATGGACGGTGAGCTGATGGTGATCCACGACCCAACCCTCAAGCGCACCACCGACCGCCGCGGCAAGGTGGTCGAACACAGCGCCGAAGAGCTGGTGACCTATGACGCCCGCAAGGGTGGCCCGGGCTGGGTCACGCCCTGCCCAATCCCGCGCCTGGAAGAGCTGTTCGAAAAGTGCGACTTCGAGCACTGGCAGTTGGAGGTCAAGAGTGCCTCGCGCACCCGTGCCGCCACCACGGTGTTGGCGATTCGCGAAATGGCGCAGCGTTTCGGCCTGCTGGACAAGGTCACCGTCACCTCCAGTTCACGGGAAGTGCTCAAGGCGGCTGTCGAATTGACCCCGGACCTGTCGCGCGGACTGGTCGCCGAATACGCCTGGCTCGACCCGTTGAAGGTCGCGCAAAGCTACGGCTGCGAGATTCTGGCGTTGAACTGGACACTCTGCACCCCGGAGCGGCTGCAACGGGCGCAGCGTCAGGGTTTGCATGTGTCGGTGTGGACAGTCAACGAGCCCGCGCTGATGCGCAGGCTCGCCGACTTCGGCGTAGACAGCCTGATTACAGACTTTCCCGGTTTGGCCAGCGCCACGCTCGAGAGTTACTGAAATCGGTCTCCCCGGCCGGCTCAGGCCACCGGCCGGAGTCGCTCAAAAAAGCCGGTTGAGGCCGTCGTAAGCTGCGACCCGATAGGCTTCGGCCATGGTCGGGTAGTTGAACGTGGTGTTGACGAAGTACTTCAGGGTATTGAGTTCGCCCGGCTGGTTCATGATCGCCTGGCCGATGTGCACGATCTCCGAAGCCTGGTAGCCGAAGCAGTGCACGCCCAGGACTTCCAGGGTTTCGCGGTGGAACAGGATCTTCAGCATGCCTTGCGGCTCACCGGCGATCTGCGCACGGGCCATGCTCTTGAAGAAGGCCTTGCCCACTTCGTACGGCACCTTGGCCTGGGTCAGTTCCTGTTCGTTCTTACCGATCGAGCTGATCTCCGGAATGGTGTAGATCCCGGTCGGTACATCGTTGACGAAGCGCCAGCTGCCGTTGTCGACGATGCTGCCGGCGGCCGAACGACCCTGGTCATGGGCGGCACTGGCCAGACTCGGCCAGCCGATCACGTCACCGGCGCCGTAGATGTTCGGCACGCAGGTGCGGTAGTTCTCGTCCACTTCGATCTGGCCACGGCTGTTGACCTTGACCCCGATGTTTTCCATGCCCAGCCGGTCGGTATTGCCGGTCCGGCCATTGCACCAGAGCAAGGCGTCGGCCTTGATCTTCTTGCCCGACTTGAGGTGCAGGATCACGCCATTGTCGAGGCCTTCGACGCGGTCGTATTCCTCGTTGTGGCGCACGGTGATGTTGTTGTTGCTGAAGTGGTAGCTCAGCGCTTGGGAGATCTCGGAGTCCAGGAAGCTCAGCAACTGGCCGCGGTTGTCCACCAGCTCGACCAGCACCCCCAGGCCACTGAAGATCGAGGCGTATTCACAACCGATCACGCCAGCGCCGTAAACGATGAGTTTGCGCGGGGTGTGGCCGAGGCTGAGGATGGTGTCGCTATCGTAGATACGCGGGTGGTGGAAATCGATATCGGCCGGGCGATACGGACGCGAGCCGGTGGCGATGATGATGTGCTTGGCCACCAGCTTCTCGACCACACCGTTGGCGCAGACCACTTCGATGGTCTGCTCGTCGGCGAAGCTGCCGGTACCGAAGAACACGTCGACCCGGTTACGCGCGTAGTAGCCGGTGCGCGAGGCGACCTGCTTGGAGATGACCTTCTCGGCGCTTTTCAGTACGTCGGGGAACGAGAACCAGCGCGGCTCGCCAATGGCCCGGAACATCGGGTTGGTGTTGAACTGCATGATCTGCCGGACCGAGTGACGCAAGGCCTTGGACGGGATGGTGCCCAGGTGGGTGCAGTTACCGCCGACCTGGCGACGGCTATCGACCATCGCTACCTTGCGTCCTGCTTTCGCGGCGTTCATTGCCGCACCTTCTCCAGCGGGGCCTGAACCCAGCACCACTACGTCGTAGTTGTAGACAGCCATGCGTACTCCTCAGAACAGGCCGCGGCACCCGATGTGGCACCTGCGGCTAAATCATGTCGCGGCCAGCGGCATGAAGGATCAATTTGGCTCGGTTACGAAGCCGGGCACAGTCTATAGAAGCGTCAACGCCGCGCACATTAACCCTTGGTCGCGTCGCCGGCTACTTTTGCCTGCGACATCGCGCCGCGGCGTTGCGCAAGATTACTGCTTTTGTCCGGCAAACAGGCGATCAAACGCGCGGTTGCTGCGTGTGACGAAGCCTGTATCGGCGCGAATCACAAAAAATGCGGCGATATCGTGTTTTTCTGCGTAGTCCCAGCCGCGCTTGGGGCCAAGGATCAGCAACAGGGTCGATAACCCATCGGCCATCACGGCCGCTGGATGAATCACCGTGACCGAGGCCAGCCCATGCTCGACAGGTCTGCCGGTGCGGGCGTCGAAGGTGTGGGAATAACGCTGCCCATCGCGCTGGAAATAATTGCGGTAGTCGCCGGAAGTCGAAACCCCATAACCGTCGACGGCTATGACCCGCTCGGCCACCTGTCGGTCGTCCCGCGGCTCCTCCAGGGCTATGCGCCACGCCGAACCATCGGGTTTCCTGCCGACCGCCTTGAGTTCGCCCGTGGCTTCGGCCAGGTAACTGTCGATGCCCATTTCCGCGAACCTGGCGGCAATCCGGTCCACTGCGTAACCGGCGGCGATGCTGTTGAAATCCACCTCGACCGCTGCGTCCTTGCACAACTGGTCGCCCTCGATACGCAGATGGGTATAGCCGACCCGCTGCCGCGCCTGCGCCAGTGCCTCATCACTCGGCACCGCCTCCCCGCGCCCCTGCGGGCCGAAGCCCCAGAGATTGAGCAACGGCTCGACCGTCAGATCGAAGGAGCCCAGGCTGTCCCGCGACAACCGCTGGCCCACCTCGATCAAGCGCAGGACCGCCGCCGGCATCGCCTGGCAGCTATTGGCCGGCAGATCGTTGAAGCGTTCGATGTCCGAGTCGCTGCGATAGGTCGACATCTGTCGATCGATCTGCGCGAGTATCTGCTCGACCTCGGCCTGCACCGCACTCGGTGCAGCCAGGCCTGCCCACCTCACGTACTTGATCGAGTAGGTGCTGCCCATGGTCGGGCCGCCGAAGCTTTCCAGCGAGTCGCCCCGATCACATCCGGCCAGGACCATGACCAAAACGACAGGAACCCACCCTCGCACCCAAGATCCACCCAGCAAGACTTCGCCTCCCGACACTCGATTTCCCTCTCGGCAGTCGCCGATCAGGGCGGGCCATTATGCGGCAGCCACCGCGGATTTGATGCAGGCCGAACCCAGCTCATCGCGAGCTGCTCCTGCGGGTTTGTTCAGCGAACTGGCTGGCAGTAAATCCCAAGCCTTCCATCCATTTAGCAAGCAAGCTAAGAGTTTTTGTTGCCTCGGCAGACTCATACACATATTGTTACAAACTGTCTGATCTGCAGCTTAGCCGCTCCAGATCGTACAGCCAGGACGGGTAACGACCAGGGATTGCTATCAAAATAGCCAAAGTGAGTGAATAAAATGTCCACGACCACGGGCAAAGGCAAGGCGATCTTTCGCGTTGTCAGCGGCAACTTTCTGGAGATGTTCGACTTCATGGTCTACGGCTTCTATGCCACGGCCATCGCCAAGACCTTCTTCCCTGCCGACAGTGCTTTCGCGTCATTGATGCTGTCGCTGGCGACCTTCGGCGCCGGCTTCCTGATGCGCCCACTGGGTGCGATCTTTCTCGGCGCCTATATCGACCGCCATGGCCGCCGCCGGGGCCTGATCATCACCCTGCTGCTCATGGCCGCGGGTACCGTGCTGATTGCCTGCGTCCCGGGCTATGCCACCCTCGGCGTCGCCGCGCCATTGCTGGTGCTGCTCGGCCGCTTGCTGCAAGGCTTCTCTGCCGGGGTGGAGCTGGGAGGCGTCTCGGTTTACCTGGCGGAAATCTCCACCCCGGGCCGCAAGGGCTTCTTCGTCAGCTGGCAATCGGCGAGCCAACAGGCCGCCGTGGTATTCGCCGGACTGCTGGGCGTGGGCCTGAATCATTGGCTGAGCCCGGAGCAAATGGGCGACTGGGGCTGGCGCGTGCCGTTCCTGGTGGGCTGCATGATAGTGCCGGCGATCTTCATGATCCGTCGCTCGCTGGAAGAAACCCCGGAGTTCCAGGCACGCAAGCATCGCCCTACCCTGCAGGAAATCATCCGCTCCATCGGCCAGAACTTCGGCATCGTCCTGGCCGGCATGGCGCTGGTGGTGATGACCACCGTGTCCTTCTACCTGATCACCGCCTACACCCCGACCTTCGGCAAGGCCGAGCTGCAGCTGTCGGACCTCGACGCACTGCTGGTCACCGTGTGCATCGGCCTGTCGAACTTCTTCTGGCTGCCGGTGATGGGCGCCGTCTCGGACAAGGTCGGGCGCAAGCCGCTGCTGCTGGCGGCAACTGCCCTGGCAATCCTGACGGCTTACCCGGCACTGTCCTGGCTGGTGGCCAACCCGAGCTTCAGCCACCTGCTGATCGTCGAGCTGTGGCTGTCCTTCCTCTATGGCTCCTACAACGGCGCCATGGTGGTGGCCCTCACCGAGATCATGCCGGTGGAAGTACGCACCACCGGTTTCTCCCTGGCCTACAGCCTGGCGACCGCCACCTTTGGCGGCTTCACGCCGGCAGCCTGCACCTACCTGATCCATGTGCTGGACAACAAGGCGGCGCCGGGTATCTGGCTCAGCGGCGCGGCGGTGCTGGGCCTGATCGCGACCCTGGTGCTGTTCCGCGGCAATCGCCACGAACTGCGCAGCGCACAGGCGGCGATAGCCGATGGCGCCTGACAGGACGCTATCGCGAGCAGACGCCACAAACAAAAACGCCCCGACAAGTCGGGGCGTTTTCATGTGCGGCTACTAAGCCTTAGCGCGGGAATGCAGGCGGGTTCACACCAGCCATGTCTTCCATCACGCGAACCACCTGGCAGCTGTAACCGAATTCGTTGTCGTACCAGACGTACAGAACAACGCGGTTATCCTGGGTGATGGTCGCTTCAGCGTCCACCACACCAGCGTGGCGCGAGCCGACGAAGTCGGTGGAAACCACTTCCTGGGAATTGACGAAGTCGATCTGCTTGTGCAGATCGGAGTGCAGCGCCATGTAGCGCAGGTACTCGTTCATCTCTTCACGGGTAGCAGCTTTCTCAAGGTTCAGGTTGAGAATGGCCATTGACACGTTTGGCGTCGGAACGCGGATCGCGTTACCGGTCAGCTTGCCGGCCAGCTCAGGCAGGGCCTTGGCAGCAGCGGTGGCAGCACCGGTCTCGGTGATCACCATGTTCAGCGCGGCGCTACGGCCACGACGATTGCCCTTGTGGAAGTTGTCGATCAGGTTCTGGTCGTTGGTGTACGAGTGAACGGTTTCGACGTGACCGTTGACGATGCCGAACTTGTCGTTCACGGCCTTGAGCACCGGCACGATGGCGTTGGTGGTGCAGGAAGCAGCGGAAACGATCTTGTCGTCAGCGGTGATGTCAGCGTGGTTGATACCGTGAACGATGTTCTTCAGCTTGCCTTTGCCAGGCGCGGTCAGGACGACGCGGTCGATACCCGGGCAGGCCAGGTGCTGCCCCAGGCCATCGGCGTCGCGCCATACGCCAGTGTTGTCCACCAGCAGTGCGTCTTTGATGCCGTACTGGGTGTAGTCCACCTCGGTCGGGTTCTTCGCGTAGATAACCTGGATCAGGTTGCCGTTGGCGGTGATTGTGTTGTTGGTTTCGTCGATGGTGATGGTGCCGTTGAACGAACCGTGTACCGAGTCGCGACGCAGCAGGCTGGCGCGTTTGGTCAGGTCGTTCTCGGCGCCTTTGCGCACCACGATGGCACGCAGGCGCAGTCCGTCGCCGCCACCGGTTTTCTCGATCAGGATGCGCGCCAGCAGACGGCCGATACGACCGAAGCCGTACAGGACCACGTCGGTGCCTTTACGGGGCGAAGCGTTTTGCTGGCCAACCACATCAGCCAGCTCTTCGCGAACGAATTGCTCGGCGGTGCGGCCATTGCCTTCGTTGCGGAATTTGAACGCCAACTTGCCCAGGTCCACCGAAGCCGCGCCGAGCTTGAGCTCGCTCATGGCCTTGAGCAGTGGGAATGTTTCGTGGACGGAGAGTTCGCTATCGTCGCAAGAGCGATGGCGAGCAAAGCGGTGAGCTTTGAGAATCGCGATGACAGACTGGTTGATCAGGCTGCGGCCATAGATCGAACTCACCACATTGTTATTGCGGTAGAGCTGACCGATAAGCGGAATCATCGCTTCTGCGAGCGCTTCACGGTCGATCCATTCACCAAGACACTGGTCGGGCTTCTGAGTCACGGGAACCTTCCACATGTAGGGGCTGAAAAAAGGGGCTACATTATGCAGCCGAGTCCCCTGCGTAGCAATGCGCGCCTGTCGCGCAGAACGTAACAAAACTCCATCCAGAAAAAACACGCCCCGCTCCAGCCCAGTAAATACGCGGGTTTCAGAAAGGCCTCATTTTGCGCGGCAACCCAGCGTTGTCTGTAACCCTCCGTAACACCGCCCCAATTCGGCACTACATTTCCTGCCAAAAAACGCGTTTTTTTGTCATAACCACTACATTTCCCGCAACCGCCTAATAGACACATCAGCAACTGACAGCCGGCATGCCGGACCGCTACAATTACCGACTTTGTCGCAACGCTGGAGCTCAACCTTCCGTGCCCGTTCTGCGTCTACCGCAACTCCCTGCCGCCGCCGGCAAACAGCACTGGGGCAATCTGCCCGGTGCCGCCCTCAGCCTGGCCATTGCCGAGGCTGCCAGCGCCGCCAAGCGCTTCACCCTGCTGCTGACCGCCGACAGCCAAAGTGCCGAACGGCTGGAGCAGGAGTTGAGTTTCTTCGCCCCGGGTTTGCCCGTGCTGCACTTCCCGGACTGGGAAACCCTGCCCTACGACCTGTTCTCGCCGCACCAGGACATCATCTCCCAGCGGATCGCCAGCCTGTACCGGCTGCCGGAGCTGGAGCACGGTGTGCTGGTGGTGCCGATCACCACGGCCCTGCATCGCCTGGCGCCGACCAAGTTCCTGCTGGGCAGCAGCCTGGTGCTGGACATCGGCCAGAAGCTGGATGTCGAACAGATGCGCACCCGCCTGGAAGCCAGCGGCTATCGCTGTGTCGATACGGTCTACGAGCACGGCGAGTTCGCGGTGCGCGGCGCCTTGATCGACCTGTTCCCGATGGGCAGCAAACTGCCTTATCGCATCGACCTGTTCGACGATGAAATCGAGACCCTGCGCACCTTCGATCCGGAAAACCAGCGCTCCATCGACAAGGTCGATTCGGTGCGCCTGCTGCCGGCGAAGGAATTCCCGCTGCAAAAAGAGGCCGTCACCCGCTTCAAGGCTCGTTTCCGCGAGCGCTTCGACGTCGACTTCCGCCGCTGCCCGATCTTCCAGGACCTGAGCAGCGGAATCACCCCGGCCGGCATCGAGTATTACCTGCCACTGTTCTTCGAAGACACGTCGACCCTGTTCGACTACCTGCCCCAGGACACCCAGGTGTTCTCCCTGCCGGGCATCGAACAGGCGGCCGAGAACTTCTGGAACGATGTGCGCAACCGTTACGAAGAACGCCGCGTCGATCCGTCCCGTCCTTTATTGCCGCCCGCCGAGTTGTTCCTGCCGGTGGAAGACTGCTTCGCCCGCCTGAAAAGCTGGCCGCGGGTAGTCGCCAGCCAGCAGGACATCGAGGCCGGTGGCGGCCGCGAGCGCTTCCCGGCGCAGACCCTGCCCAACCTCGCCATCGAAGCCAAGGCCAACCAGCCGCTGGCGGCCCTGGCGAACTTCCTCGACGAGTTCTCCGGACGCGTGCTGTTCACCGCCGAATCCGCCGGGCGCCGCGAGGTGTTGCTGGAGTTGCTGGAGCGCCTGAAGCTGCGGCCGAAGACCGTCGACAGCTGGCCGGACTTCGTCGCCGGCAAGGATCGCCTGGCGATCACCATCGCGCCGCTGGACGAAGGCTTGCTGCTGGACGATCCGGCCCTGGCGCTGGTGGCCGAAAGCCCGCTGTTCGGCCAGCGCGTGATGCAGCGCCGGCGCCGGGAAAAACGCGCCGACGCCAACAACGATGCGGTGATCAAGAACCTCACCGAGCTGCGCGAAGGCGCGCCGGTGGTGCATATCGATCACGGCGTGGGCCGCTACCTGGGCCTGGCCACCCTGGAAATCGACAACCAGGCCGCCGAATTCCTCACCCTCGAATACGCCGAGGGCGCCAAGCTTTATGTGCCGGTGGCCAACCTGCACCTGATCGCCCGCTACACCGGTAGCGACGACGCCCTGGCGCCGTTGCACCGCCTGGGTTCGGAAACCTGGCAGAAGGCCAAACGCAAGGCCGCCGAACAGGTGCGCGATGTCGCCGCCGAGCTGCTGGACATCTACGCTCGCCGCGCGGCCCGCGAAGGTTATGCCTTCGCCGACCCGAAAGCCGACTACGCCACCTTCAGCGCCGGCTTCCCGTTCGAAGAAACCCCCGACCAGCAAACCACCATCGAAGCGGTGCGCGAGGACATGCTCGCGGCCAAGCCGATGGATCGACTGGTCTGCGGCGACGTCGGCTTCGGCAAGACCGAAGTGGCAATGCGCGCGGCCTTCATCGCCGTGCACGGCGGCAAGCAAGTGGCGATCCTGGTGCCCACCACCCTGCTCGCCCAGCAGCATTACAACAGCTTCCGCGACCGCTTCGCCGACTGGCCGGTGACCGTGGAAGTGATGAGCCGCTTCAAGTCCGCCAAGGAAGTGAATGCCGCGGTGGCCGACCTGGCCGAAGGCAAGATCGACATCGTCATCGGTACCCACAAGCTGTTGCAAGACGATGTGAAGATCAAGAACCTCGGACTGGTGATCATCGACGAAGAACACCGCTTCGGCGTGCGCCAGAAAGAACAGCTCAAGGCCCTGCGCAGCGAGGTCGACATCCTGACCCTGACCGCCACGCCGATTCCGCGCACGCTGAACATGGCAGTGTCGGGCATGCGCGACCTGTCGATCATCGCCACGCCGCCGGCCAGACGCCTGTCGGTGCGCACCTTCGTCATGGAGCAGAACAAGAGCACGGTCAAAGAGGCCCTGCTGCGCGAGCTGCTGCGCGGCGGCCAGGTCTACTACCTGCACAACGATGTGAAGACCATCGAGAAATGCGCCGCCGAGCTCGCCGAACTGGTGCCGGAAGCGCGCATCGGCATCGGCCACGGGCAGATGCGCGAACGCGAACTCGAACAGGTGATGAGCGACTTCTACCACAAGCGCTTCAACGTGCTAATCGCCTCGACCATCATCGAGACCGGCATCGACGTGCCGAGCGCCAACACCATCATCATCGAACGCGCCGACAAGTTCGGCCTGGCCCAGCTGCACCAGTTGCGCGGCCGGGTCGGCCGCAGCCACCACCAGGCCTACGCCTACCTGCTGACGCCACCGCGCCAGCAGATCACCCCGGACGCGGAAAAGCGCCTGGAAGCGATCGCCAATACCCAGGACCTTGGTGCCGGCTTCGTGCTCGCCACCAACGACCTGGAAATCCGTGGCGCCGGCGAACTGCTGGGCGATGGCCAAAGCGGCCAGATCCAGGCGGTGGGCTTCACCCTTTATATGGAAATGCTTGAGCGCGCGGTGAAAGCCATCCGCAAGGGCGAGCAGCCGAACCTCGACCAGCCGCTGGGTGGCGGTCCGGAAATCAACCTGCGCCTACCGGCGCTGATTCCCGAAGACTACCTGCCGGATGTGCACGCGCGGCTGATCCTCTACAAGCGCATCGCCTCGGCCACCGACGAGGACGGCCTGAAAGACCTGCAAGTGGAGATGATCGACCGCTTCGGCCTGCTCCCGGAACCGACCAAGAACCTGGTGCGCCTGACCCTGCTGAAACTGCAGGCCGAGCAACTGGGCATCAAGAAGGTCGACGGCGGCCCGCAGGGTGGTCGTCTCGAGTTCGCCGCCGATACCCCGGTGGACCCGCTGGCATTGATCAAACTCATCCAGGGCCAACCCAATCGCTACAAATTTGAAGGCGCCACGCTGTTCAAATTCATGGTGCCGATGGAACGCCCGGAAGAACGCTTCAACACATTGGAGGCGCTGCTCGAGCGCCTCACCCCGAAAACTGCTTGAAGGACGCCCCATGCGCCTGTTTCGCTCACTGACCTTGCTCCTGACCCTGGTCGCTCCCTCGGCGTTTGCCGACATGTATCAGGTCGAAATGATTCTGGTCCGGCAGAACGCGGTTCCCGCCATCGTCAGCCGCGCCGCCCCCGAAGACTGGGCCGCCGGCGCCCAACGCCTGGGCGCCGACAGCCAGCGCACCCCGGCGCTGGGTAGCGTGGTGGAGAAACTCACCGCCAGCGGCGACTACAGCGTGCTGATGCACAAGGCCTGGCAGCAGGCGCTGGACGAAAACCCGGTGAAAATTGCTGTCAGCGAAGGCCAGGAACAGTTCGGCCAGTTCCCGATCGAGGGCACCCTGACCCTCAAGCTCGGGCGCTTCACCGATGTGGATGCGCAGTTCTGGGTCAACCAGATCGACAGCAACGGCCTGGTGACCGCCAGCGAACGCCTGAAGCAGGAAAGCCACACCAAGAACGGCCAGCTCAACTACCTCGACAATGGTCACCTGGCCCTGCTGATCAAGATCACCTCGCTGTCGGCCCCCGCGCCGCGCGAGGCACCTCCTGAAATCGTGGACTGACAGAAGTCCCTATGCCCCCGACCCTGACCAAACCCCTGGCACCTTCCTGGGTCAGCCGATTCAAGGAGCAAGCCCTGGAGCGTGGCCGCCGCTACGCCCTGGAGAACCGCGTCAGGATCGTCCAGGCCGGCGGCAGCGTCATCACCGCCAGTTGCGAAGGTTCGGGGGGCAACGTCTATCGACAGACCATCAGCCTGCGCGAGTCGGCCAAGAACACCTTGCTGATGGTCGAAGCCTCCTGCACCTGCCCGGTGCGCAGCAATTGCAAACACATCGCCGCGGTGCTGCTGAAAATCGAGGAAACCCTGGCCTACCCGGCGGCAGCGAAAGACGCCGAGCTGCTGGAAAAGCTACAGGCCGTGTTGGAAAACCGCAGCCCCGCCCCGCTGCCGCAACAGATAGTGGACAACGTGCAGCCGGTACCCCGGCTGTGGCTGGCCAGCATCGAGTTCAGCGCCTTCGAACCGCGCAACGGCAAGATGCAGCGCTACATCCAGCACCGTGCCGCGCTGTCGTTCAGCTACCTGGAGGAATACGTCAGCGGGCAGAAAAACGCCGATGTGCTGATTCGCCAGGAACACCAGACCCTGCGCATCAAGCGCCAGCCGGAAGTCGAACAACGCTATCGCGAACAGTTGCGGGCCTTGGGTTTCAAGATCGCCACCCGGCAGAGCAAGGCCCTGCCGGAAAGCGCCGGCGAGCTGTATGAAATGGTCAACGACAGCGCCTGGCTGACCTTCACCCTCAACGAATTGCCCAAGCTACGCAGCCAGGGCTGGGAGCTGCAGATCGACGACGACTTCGGCTTCGACCTGACTGCCGTGGACGACTGGTACGCCACGGTGGACGAAGCGCCGGGGCGCGACTGGTTCGACCTGGAACTGGGCATCATCGTCAACGGCGAGCGCCTGAGCCTGCTGCCGATCCTGCTCAACCTGATGCGCTCCCATACCGAGATTCTCAACCCGGAACGCCTGGCCAAACGCCGGGACGACGAGCTGATCCTGGTGAACATTCCCGGGCGTCCCAACTCGCCCAACGGCCCCCTGCAAGTGGCGCTGCCCTACGGCCGGCTGAAGCCGGTGCTGGCCACCCTCGGTGAGTTCTATCTACAGGAGCCCGGCGAAACCACGCTACGCCTGAGCAGTGCCGACGCGACCCGCCTCAATCCGCTGGAAGACCTGCCCCTGCTCTGGGAGGGCGGCGAACATATCCGCTCCTTCGCCCAACGGCTGCGAGATATCAAGGATTACTCTGCCCCCGCACCAGAAGGTCTGAACGCCACCCTGCGCCCCTATCAGCTCGAAGGCCTGAGCTGGATGCAGTCCCTGCGCCAGCTGGAAGTCGGCGGCATCCTGGCCGACGACATGGGCCTGGGCAAAACCCTGCAGAGCCTGGCCCATGTGCTCAGCGAAAAGAACGCCGGCCGCCTGGACCGGCCGTGCATGGTGGTGATGCCCACCAGCCTGATCCCCAACTGGCTCGACGAGGCGGCGCACTTCACGCCACAGCTCAAGGTTCTGGCCCTGTATGGCGCCGGCCGCAAGAAGCACTTCCCCCGGCTGGCCGACTACGACCTGATCCTGACCACCTATGCGCTGCTGCCCAAGGATGTCGAGCAGCTCGCCACCCTGCCCCTGCATGTCCTGGTGCTGGATGAGGCGCAATACATCAAGAACCCGTCGAGCAAGGCGGCCCAGGCTGCGCGCGCGCTCAATGCACGGCAGCGCCTGTGCCTGAGCGGCACGCCGCTGGAGAATCACCTGGGCGAGCTGTGGTCGCTGTTCCACTTCCTGCTGCCCGGCTGGCTGGGGGACGTGAAGAGCTTCAATCGCGACTACCGCGTACCGATCGAAAGGCACGCCAGCGAAGTGCGCCTGCAGCACCTCAACGGGCGGATCAAGCCCTTCCTGTTGCGTCGCACCAAGGAACAGGTGGCCACCGAGCTACCGCCCAAGACCGAGATCATCCATTGGGTGGAGCTCAATGAAGCCCAGCGCGATGTGTACGAAACCATGCGCCTGGCCATGGACAAGAAAGTCCGCGACGAGATCACTCGCAAAGGCGTGACCCGCAGCCAGATCATCATTCTTGAAGCGCTGCTGAAACTGCGCCAGGTGTGTTGCGACCTGCGCCTGGTCAACGGGGATGTGGTGCCGACGCGAGGCAGCACCTCCGGCAAGCTCGACAGCCTGATGGAGATGCTCGAGGAGCTGTTCGACGAGGGGCGACGCATCCTGCTGTTCTCGCAATTCACCTCGATGCTGAGCCTGATCGAGGCCGAGCTGAAACGGCGCAATGTCGCCTATGCCCTGTTGACCGGGCAGACCCGCGACCGCCGCACGCCGGTCAGGGACTTCCAGAGCGGCAAGCTGCAGATCTTCCTGATCAGCCTGAAAGCCGGCGGCGTTGGCCTCAACCTGACCGAAGCCGATACCGTGATCCACTACGACCCCTGGTGGAACCCGGCCACGGAAAACCAGGCCACCGACCGCGCCTATCGGATCGGCCAGGAGAAGCCGGTGTTCGTCTACAAGTTGATTGCCCGCGGTACGGTGGAAGAGAAAATCCAGCACCTGCAACAGGAGAAGTCCGACCTGGCGGCGGGCGTGCTGGATGGGCGCAAGGCCGGGGACTGGAAGCTGCAGAGCGAAGACATCGAAGCCCTCTTCGCCCCGCTGCCCGACAAGAAAGGTGGACGCTGATCCTGTAGCCGCTGGCGCAGCCTTCACCAGCGGCTACAGGCTTGCCGCCAGGACCCGCGCCAGCGTCGACTTCACCTTGCCCATGCCGTCCTGCAATGCCTGTTCGATCTCGGCCATGGTAATCACCGTCGCGGACTTGCCCGCCGCCGGGTTCACCACCAGCGCCAGGCAGGCGTAATCCAGCTCCAGCTCACGGGCCAGCGCCGCTTCCGGCATGCCGGTCATGCCGACGATGTCGCAGCCGTCACGCTCCAGGCGGGCGATCTCCGCCACGGTTTCCAGACGCGGGCCCTGGGTGCAGGCGTACACACCCTGGCTGCTGAATTCGCATCCTTCGGCCTCCAGCGCGGCGATCAATTGCTGGCGCAACGACTCGCTGTAGGGATAGCTGAAGTCGATGTGGGTGACCTGCTCCAGGTCGTCGGCAAAGTAGGTGTGCTCGCGACCGCTGGTGTAGTCGATCAGTTGATGCGGCACGCAGAAATGCCCGGAGCCCATCGCCGGATGAATGCCACCCACCGCGTTGACCGCCAGGACCGCCTCGGCACCAGCCTGCTTCAACGCCCAGAGGTTGGCCCGATAGTTCACCTGATGCGGCGGGAAGCGATGCGGATGGCCATGGCGCGCCAGAAACAACACCTCGCGCCCGGCGTATTCACCCAGCTGGATATCCGCCGACGGAGCGCCATAGGGGGTATCCAGGGGCAAGGATTGACGAATGCTCAAGCCTTCGAGCCGGGTCAGGCCGGTGCCGCCGATAATTGCGTAAACCGTCATCGCAAAGACCCTTAGTCGATCAGTTGAGCATCCTTGAGTGCGCCGAGCGCCACCAGCCAGCGCGGATCCTGACGATAGTCGGTGCAGGCGAACGCCTGGCCACGCATCCGCGCGATACGCGCCGACGGCGTCACTTTCAGACGTTGGGCCGCGCTCAAGGCCAGCTCGGCCGCTGCCCGGTCGTTACACACCAGGCCCATGTCGCAACCGGCCGACAGCGCCGCTTCGATCCGGCTCGCCGCATCGCCCACCACATGCGCACCGGCCATCGACAGGTCGTCACTGAAGATGACGCCGTCGAACTGCAATTCACCGCGCAGGATCTCTTGCAGCCAACGACGGGAGAACCCGGCCGGCTGGGCATCGACCTGAGGGTAGATGACGTGGGCCGGCATCACCGCCGCCAATTGCTTGCTCAGGCGCGCGAAAGGCACCAGGTCCTTGGCGCGAATCTCGTCAAGGCTGCGCTCGTCATTGGGGATCGCCACGTGGGAGTCCGCCTCAGCCCAGCCGTGACCGGGGAAATGCTTGCCCGTGGCCGCCATGCCGGCGCTGTTCATGCCACGGATAAAGGCACCCGCCAGCAACGCGGCGCGCTCGGGGTCGCCCTCGAAGGAACGGGTGCCCACCACGGCGCTGCGCTGATGATCGAGGTCCAGCACCGGCGCGAAACTCAGGTCCAGGCCGACGGCCAGCACCTCGGTGGCCATGATCCAGCCACACTGCTCGGCCAGGTACTCGGCATTCGGGTTATCGGCGATAGCACGCATGGCCGGCAGCCGCACGAAGCCCTGGCGCAGGCGTTGCACGCGACCGCCCTCCTGGTCCACCGCCAGCAGCAGGTCCGGGCGAATCGCCCGAATGGACGCGCTCAGCTCACGCACCTGCCGCGGATGCTCGATATTGCGGGCAAAGATGATCAACCCACCCACTTCGGGCTGGCGCAGGAGTTGGCGATCTTCAGCTGTCAGCCAGGTACCGGCGACATCCACCATCAAGGAGCCTTGCAGGCCTGTGGTCATAGCAATTCCTTAGTAACGAAGTGCGCACACGGCATCGCAAAGGGTGCTGGCGTGGCGCGGACGCACGAGTCCATTGCCGGCGGCAGAGCCCGGCAAGCGACGGTCGGCGAAGGGTGTGAAGAGAGGTGGGAAACGAGAGTCGACATGGGCGGCTAGCTTAGCGGATGTAAGCTGCCGCGCCCACCCGGACGGTCAGGCCTTGGCGACCGCCGGAGTCGATTTGCTGCGTGGCTTGAGCTGCGCCGCGGCCATGGCATCGTCGGTGACGCCGGTTTCAGCACGCATGCCGGCCGCGAGGAACGGCACCATCAGGCGCATTACCTGCTCGATCGAGGTATTGACCCCGAAGTCAGTCTCGGCAATCGCACGCAACGCCTTGATCCCCGACATGCTGAATGCCGCCGCCCCCAGCATGAAGTGCACACGCCAGAACAGTTCGATCGGTGGAATGCGTGGCGCGGCTTCGTTGACCAGCAGCATGTAGCGGCGGAATACCTTGCCGTACATGTCTTCCAGATAACGCCGTAGGTGCCCCTGGCTCTGGCTGAAGGCCAGGCCCAGAAGGCGCATGAAAATGGACAGGTCATTGCCGCTGCGAGGCTGGACCACCAGGGCCTGCTCGACGAGGATTTCCAGCAGCTCTTCGAGGCTTGGCTTGCTGTCCGGCTTGGCCGAACGCCGCTCCAGCTCACGGTCGAGGCTGATGCAGAACGGCCCGAGGAAGCGCGAGAACACTGCCTGGATCAAAGCCTTCTTGGAACCGAAATGATAATTCACCGCCGCCAGGTTGACCCCGGCCTTGCTGGTGATCAGCCGCAATGAGGTTTCGGCAAAACCTTTTTCCGCGAACAACTGCTCGGCAGCATCGAGAATGCGTTCAACGGTTTCCGACTGGGCCATGGCTACTCCGCCTGACAAACACTTGTTTGAAACATACGTTTCAGCCCCAGCCTTGTCAAGCCTGCCTGTCCGTTTTGCGGCCGGTCAGTCAGCTATTTAACCATACCTACCGCATCCTGTAGCCAGCCACGCGACACCAGGCAGGCGCAGCGGCGACTCGACCGTCCAGCGGCGACTGGAAAAAGGAGGATTGCCAAGCGCCATTCACTGTATATAATTCCAGTCACTGTATAAAAAGACAGAGCGATCGATATGCTAAAACTGACGCCACGCCAAGCTGAGATTCTGGCTTTTATCAAACGTTGCCTCGAAGACAACGGCTACCCACCGACCCGCGCGGAAATCGCCCAGGAACTGGGTTTCAAATCGCCCAACGCCGCCGAAGAACACCTCAAGGCGCTGGCCCGCAAGGGCGCGATCGAAATGACTCCAGGCGCCTCCCGCGGCATTCGCATCCCGGGGTTCGAAGCCAAGCCAGACGACTCCAGCCTGCCCATCATCGGCCGGGTTGCCGCCGGTGCGCCGATCCTCGCCGAACAGCACATCGAAGAGTCCTGCAACATCAACCCGGCCTTCTTCCATCCACGCGCGGACTACCTGCTGCGGGTTCACGGCATGAGCATGAAGGACATCGGCATCTTCGATGGCGACCTGCTGGCCGTGCACACCACTCGCGAGGCCCGCAATGGCCAGGTCGTCGTCGCCCGCATTGGCGACGAAGTCACCGTGAAACGCTTCAAGCGCGAAGGCAGCAAAGTCTGGCTGATTGCCGAAAACCCTGAGTTCGCCCCTATCGAAGTCAACCTGAAAGATCAGGACCTGGTGATCGAAGGCTTGAGTGTCGGCGTCATTCGCCGCTAAAGGAGGCTCTATGCAGTTCCCTCACACACCACAGCATGCACAACTGCCACTGTTCGAAGCCTTCATGGCCCAACCTCTGGCGCCTATCCTCAAAGAGGTAGTCGAATCGCCCTGGAGCAACGAACCGGAAGCCTTCAGTGAATTGTCGTTACGCGGTGCCGCCGGGAACTGCCTGAGCCTGCTGGCGCCGATTCTCAGGGAACTGAGCCAGGACCAGGACGCGCGCTGGCTGACATTGATTGCCCCGCCGGCAAGCCTGACCCAGGCTTGGTTGCGGGATGCCGGCCTGAATCGCGAACGGATCCTGCTGCTGCACCCGCGCGGCGCCCAAAGCGCGCAACAGCTGGCTTGCGAGGCTCTGCGCCTGGGACGTAGCCACACCGTCGTCAGCTGGCTCAATCCGTTGAACAGCAGCGCCCGTCAGCAACTTATCAGCGCAGCCCGCACGGGCGACGCACAAAGCCTGAATATTCGTCTGGGCTGACCGCTAGAAGCGTCGATGGACACGCTTGAATGACACAAGGCTTCTCCAGGATTGAGAAGCCGAAAGGAGGCGACGAACGACAGCAAAAAACCGACAAACGGACTCAGTGAAGAATCCGCGGCCCCTCTTCCTTCTCCAATTCGCCTTCAACCAGGCGACCCGCCATCTGCACACCCACGCTCAACATGGCCTTGGCCACCTCGACATGCTGGCCTTGCAAGAAGGCTTTGGCATCCTCTGAAAAGTCCAGAGTGACCAGAGAACCCTCGTCCTCAGCCCTGCGCAGCTCGATACGACCGTCTGGCAATTCGACAATTTCTAGAAAGGACGTTGGCATAAAGGTCTGTTCTCCACGAAAGGCCGGGATTATATCAGTCATCACCCCGACCTCGCGCGGGCCCGAACGGTTTTCTTTATTTGCCCGGGGTTACGAGCAGGCATTTGTCACAGAAATTCGGTTTGCAATCAGAACTGGCAGCGGCTTCCTTATCGGAAAAACCGCGTAATGACCTGTTTCGTGTTGATGGCGCACTGACCATCGAGCCCGGGAACATCTGGACGCCGTTGTTGAACGCCTACTCATCCTTGAATGGTGGGGTCGTACCAGCACTCAACACTCATTCAGACCGTCACGGAAGCGTATAGCCAAAGCCTTGAGGTTCTGACGCCATTGCTCCAGCTCTTCCCGGCTCAGCTCCGGCGCCTGCTCTTCTTCATCGAGGTTCACTGCGACGATCAGCGGCTGGGTAACATCGCCCTTGGGTTTATGCGGCACTCGCGGTGGCTGGAACATCGCCGAATGGGCAGCCAGCAGCTTCGCCAACCAGGTTTCCGGGTTATGGGCCAGCTCCACCAACTCAGCCAGCTCAGGGATGGCGATGCTTTCCAGCACCTCGCGGGTCAGCAGCAGCTCGGCACGGGGCGCATTGGCCTGCGGGAGGCGATAGAAGCCAGCAATCTCGTGACACAAGCCAAGCAGCGCGCCGTACAGATGAAACAACACCGATTCTCGCCCTGCCTGCACCAGCGCCTGAGCATTCATTGCCCCACCCGCTTCGGCTCGCGCCAAGGCTTCCAGCGACAGGCCAGCGAAGTAAATTTTCTGGTTGGTACGGGTATAGAGTTCGTGGGCCATGACGGCAATCTCCACAACGAATAGATAACAGCGGGCTGGCCGTACAGTGTCGTGGAACATTCCAGCCCACCGCAAGCCCAAAAGAAAGGCCGCGCACCCTTAGAAGTTTACGCGGCCCGTCAGAAGCGTCCGATGCGGACCTTAACGCTTGTCTTCGACTTTCCAGCTACCACCGTCGTAGAACGCACGCCAGCCGGTCGGCTTGCCGTCAACTTCGGTCTGCACGTACTGCTCCTTGGTCTTGCGGCTGTAGCGAATCACCGCCGGACGACCCTCCGGGTCCTTCTTCGGCGCTTCGCAGAGGAAGTGATACTTCGGATCGATCTCGTCCTTGTGCGGGATCAGCTCGAGTACCAGCGGTGCGCGAGTTTCACGGTTTTTCGGGAACTGGCTGGCCGCCAGGAACAGACCCGAGGCCCCGTCGCGCAGGATGTAGGTGTCGTTGACCTTCTCGCATTTCAGCTCGGGCATCTTCACCGGGTCCATCTTCGGTGGCGCCGCGTCACCGCTCTTGAGCAGCTTGCGGGTGTTCTTGCAGGTCGGATTGGTGCATCCGAAGAACTTGCCGAAACGACCGGTCTTGAGCTGCATCTCGCTGCCGCACTTGTCGCACTCCAGGCTCGGACCTTCGTAGCCCTTGATGCGGTAGCTGCCCTCTTCGATCTCGTAGCCCGCGCAATCCGGGTTGTTACCGCAGATGTGCAGCTTGCGCTTCTCGTCCAGCAGGTAGGCATCCATCGCCGTGCTGCAGATCGGGCAACGGTGCTTGCCGCGCAGTACCAGCGACTCGGATTCACCCTCGTCGTCCGCGGCGATCTCGTCGCCCGGCACCAGGTTGACGGTAGCCTTGCAGCGCTCTTTCGGCGGCAGGCTGTAACCCGAACAACCGAGGAACACACCGGTGGAGGCGGTGCGAATCTGCATCGGACGACCACAGGTCAGGCACGGAATATCGGTCATCACCGGCTGGTTGGCACGCATGCCGCTGTCGCTGCCTTCGGCCACTTCGAGTTTCTTCTTGAAATCGCCATAGAACTCGTCGAGGACGTTTTTCCAGTCGCGCTCGCCCTGGGCCACGTCATCGAGGTGCTCTTCCATGCCGGCGGTGAAGCCGTAGTCCATCAGGTTGGAGAAGCTCTCGGACAGACGCTCGGTGACGATGTCGCCCATCTTTTCCGAATAGAAACGACGGTTGTGCAGCGCCACGTAGCCACGGTCCTGGATGGTGGAAATGATCGCCGCGTAGGTCGAAGGACGACCGATGCCACGCTTTTCCATTTCCTTGACCAGGCTGGCTTCGGAGTAACGCGCCGGCGGCTTGGTGAAGTGCTGGCTCGGATCGAGCTTGATCAGCTTCAGCACATCGCCCTGCGCCATGTCCGGCAGGACATCGTCGTCGCCCGGCTTGCTCATCTGCGGCATGACACGGGTGTAGCCGTCGAACTTGAGGATACGGCCCTTGGCACGCAGCTCGAAGCCACCAGCGGCGACGCTGACGGTGGTCGACAGGTATTGCGCCGGCAGCATCTGGCAGGCCACGAACTGGCGCCAGATCAGCTCGTAGAGGCGCTCGGCGTCACGTTCCATGCCCGACAGCTTGCTTGGGTGGGTATTCACATCGGACGGACGAATCGCTTCGTGCGCCTCCTGGGCCCCTTCCTTGCTGCTGTAGAAGTTCGGCGAGGACGGCAGGTACTTGTTGCCGAACTCTTCTTCGATATAGGTCCGCGCCATCGTCAGGGCATCAGCCGAGAGATTGGTCGAGTCGGTACGCATATAGGTGATGTAGCCGGCTTCATACAGACGCTGGGCCATCATCATGGTTTTCTTCACCCCGAAGCCCAGGCGGTTGCTCGCGGCTTGCTGCAGGGTGGAAGTAATGAACGGGGCCGACGGCTTGCTGCTGGTCGGTTTGTCTTCGCGCTTGGCGATGGTGTAGGTCGAAGCCTTGAGCTTCTCCAGCGCCGCCATGGCCTGGGCTTCGTTCAGCGGCTTGAAGGCCTCACCGTTTTCCCGGGCCACTTCGAAGCGCACATTGGCGCCCTTGGCAGTGCCGAGGTCGGCATGAACTTCCCAGTATTCCTCAGGGATGAAGGCACGGATTTCGCGCTCGCGCTCCACCACCAGCTTCACCGCCACCGATTGCACGCGACCGGCAGACAGCCCACGGGCGATTTTGGCCCACAGCAGCGGCGAAACCATGTAACCCACCACGCGGTCGAGGAAGCGACGCGCCTGCTGGGCGTTGACCCGATCGATATCCAGCTCGCCCGGCTGGGAGAAGGCTTCCTGGATCGCCTTCTTGGTGATTTCGTTGAACACCACGCGCTTGTAGCGGCTGTCATCCCCACCAATGGCTTCCCGCAGGTGCCAGGCAATAGCCTCCCCTTCGCGGTCCAAGTCCGTTGCGAGATAGATGGTGTCGGCATCCTTGGCGAGCCGGCGCAGCTCTTCGATGACTTTTTCCTTGCCTGGAAGGATCTCGTACTTGGCTTTCCAGCCGTGGTCCGGATCGACTCCCATGCGCGAGACCAGCTGCTTGCGCGCCTTCTCCTTGGCCGACAGCGCCGGTGCTTCACCAGCAGCCGCCTTGCCACGCTTGGCGGCAGGCTCTTTGGCGGCGCTCGCCGAACCACTGGTGGGCAGGTCTCGGATATGGCCGATACTCGACTTCACCACGTATTGGTTACCCAAGTACTTGTTGATGGTCTTGGCCTTAGCCGGGGATTCCACAATGACCAGCGATTTGCCCATGGATCGGAAAATTCCTGAATTCGAGAAGTGAGAGGCGGTTGGCGCCTGACGCGGCACCGCTATATATAGTGGCAACAAGGTGAGGTCAAGCGCAGGGTTTTGCGCGACCTCGGCTCATGGCCGTGAAAAAAGACTGGGTTCGGCCTGCACCAAAGCAAAGCGTGGCACCTGCTCGCCGTCAACTTCGACCGACTCCAGGAACATGCTCAAGGGGCGCACCCAAAAGCCGTAATCGCCATACAGGGCTTGATAGAACACCACTTCTTCTTCCGTCTCGGAATGCCGCGCCACGCTGAAAACGCGGTACTGCGGTCCCTTGTAATGCTGATAGAGCCCGGGTTGTAATTGCATGTTCTGGCCCTCGCGCAAAATAAAAAATAATAAATCTTCAGAAAAACAAAAACCGGGGCACAGGGCCCCGGCTTCCATCAACGCAACGCTTAAACGCGTTCGAAGACGGTGGCAATCCCCTGACCGAGGCCAATGCACATGGTGGACACGCCAAAGGTGCCGCCATTCTGCTTCATGACATTGAGCAAGGTGCCGGAGATACGCGCACCGGAACAACCGAACGGGTGACCCAGGGCGATCGCGCCGCCGTGCAGGTTAACCTTCTCGTTCATCTTGTCGAGCACTTTCAAATCTTTCAGCACCGGCAGAGCCTGCGCCGCGAAAGCTTCGTTGAGCTCGAAGAAGTCGATATCGGCAATTCCCAGGCCCGCGCGCTTCAGTGCTTTCTGCGTGGCCGGTACTGGACCATAGCCCATGATCGCCGGATCCACACCCGCCACCGCCATCGAGCGGATCACTGCCATCGGCTGGATGCCCAGGTCCTGGGCACGCTGCGCCGACATCACGATCATGCACGAAGCACCATCGGTGATCTGCGACGAAGTACCGGCAGTCACGGTACCGCCCTTCGGATTGAAGGCCGGTTTGAGGGCCGCCAGGCTTTCCAGGGTGGTCTCGGGACGAATGGTTTCATCGTAGTCGAACAGTTTCAGGAAACCGTTCTCGTCGTAACCCTGCATCGGGATGATTTCATCCTTGAACTTGCCTTCCACGGTCGCCTTGTGGGCGAGCTGGTGGGAGCGCAGGCCGAAGGCATCCTGTTGCTCACGGGTAATGCCGTGCATCTTGCCGAGCATCTCGGCGGTCAGGCCCATCATGCCCGAGGCTTTCGCCGCGTACAGGGACATGTGCGGGTTCGGGTCGACGCCGTGCATCATGCTCACGTGGCCCATATGCTCGACGCCACCCACCACGAAGACGTCACCGTTGCCGGTCATGATCGCCTGGGCGGCGGTGTGCAATGCGCTCATCGACGAACCACACAGGCGGCTGACGGTTTGGCCGGCCGAGGTGTGCGGGATCTGGGTCATCAACGACGCCATGCGCGCGATGTTCCAGCCCTGCTCCAGGGTCTGGTTCACACAGCCCCAGATCACGTCCTCGACTTCCGCCGGATCGACCTTGGAGTTGCGTTCCAGCAATTTACTGATCAGGTGCGCCGACATGTCTTCGGCGCGGGTGTTGCGGTGCATGCCGCCCTTGGAGCGGCCCATCGGAGTACGACCGAAGTCGACAATCACGACGTCTCTAGGATTCAAGCTCATATATTCACTCTCGCTCTAGTAGGGGGCGCTTAACCGAAGAAGCTCTGGCCGTTCTTGGCCATCTCGCGCAGCTTCGCGGTCGGGTGGTACAGCGCGCCCAGATCGGCGTACTGGTCGGCCAGGGCAACGAACTCGGCAACACCGATCGAATCGATGTAGCGCAGTGCACCGCCACGGAATGGAGGGAAACCAATACCGTATACCAGGCCCATGTCGGCTTCGGCCGCGGTCTCGACGATGCCGTCTTCCAGGCAACGAACGGTCTCCAGGCACAGCGGGATCATCATCCAGTTGACGATGTCCTCGTCAGTGACTTCACGCTGCTCGTACACGATAGGCTTGAGCACTTCCAGAACCGACGGGTCGGCCACTTTCTTCTGCTTGCCTTTCTTGTCGGCCTCGTAGGCGTAGAAGCCCTTGCCGTTCTTCTGGCCCAGGCGCTTGGCTTCGTAGAGCACATCGATAGCCGAACGGCGATCGTCTTTCATGCGATCCGGGAAGCCTTCGGCCATCACGTCACGACCGTGGTGGCCGGTGTCGATGCCAACCACGTCCATCAGGTAGGCCGGACCCATTGGCCAGCCGAATTTTTCCATGACCTTGTCGATGCGCACGAAGTCCACACCGGCGCTGACCAGCTTGGCGAAACCGCCGAAGTACGGGAACAGCACGCGATTGACCAGGAAGCCCGGGCAGTCGTTGACCACGATCGGGTTCTTGCCCATTTTCTTGGCGTAGGCAACAGTGGTGGCCACGGCCAGCTCGCTGGACTTCTCGCCACGGATGACTTCGACCAGCGGCATCATGTGCACCGGGTTGAAGAAGTGCATGCCGACGAAGTTTTCCGGACGCTTGAGGGCCTTGGCCAGCAGGCTGATGGAAATGGTCGAGGTGTTCGAAGCGAGGATGGTGTCCTCTTTGACCTGGTCTTCGACTTCGGCCAGAACCGCTTGCTTAACCTTAGGGTTCTCGACGACCGCTTCGACCACCAGGTCGACGTGACCGAAGTCACCGTAGGACAGCGTAGGGCGAATGCCGTTGAGCACTTCGGCCATCTTCGCCGCGGTCATGCGACCTTTATCGACACGGCCGACCAGCAGCTTGGCGGCTTCCGCCAGGCCTTGCTCGATACCGTGTTCGTTGATGTCTTTCATCAGGATCGGCGTGCCTTTGGACGCCGACTGGTAGGCGATACCGCCCCCCATGATGCCGGCACCAAGTACGGCGGCCTGCTTCACATCGTGGGCGATTTCGTCATAGGCCTTGGCCTTTTTCTTCAGCTCCTGGTCGTTCAGGAACAGGCCGATCAGGCTCTGCGCGGCAGAAGTCTTGGCCAGCTTGACGAATCCCGCGGCCTCGACTTCCAGCGCCTTGTCACGACCGAAGTTGGCGGCTTTCTGGATGGTCTTGATGGCTTCGACCGGCGCCGGGTAGTTCGGGCCAGCCTGGCCGGCGACAAAACCCTTGGCGGTTTCGAAGGACATCATCTGTTCGATGGCGTTGAGCTTGAGCTTTTCCAGCTTCGGCTGACGCTTGGCCTTGTAGTCGAACTCCCCGGAGATGGCGCGCTTGACGGTGGCCAGAGCCGCTTCATGCAGTTTTTCCGGAGCGACGACAGCGTCGACGGCGCCGACTTTCAGTGCGTCTTCGGCACGGTTTTCCTTGCCGGCGGCAATCCATTCGATGGCGTTGTCGGCACCGATGATGCGTGGCAGGCGAACGGTACCGCCGAAGCCCGGGTAGATACCCAGCTTGACTTCCGGCAGGCCGATCTTGGCGCTGGAGGACATGACGCGATAGTCAGCTGCCAGGCACATTTCCAGACCGCCGCCCAGCGCGATGCCATTGATCGCGGCAACGGTCGGAACGTTGAGGTCTTCGAAATCGCTGAAAATCTTGTTGGCTTCGAGGTTGCCTGCGACAAGCTCTGCATCCGGCAGCTTGAAGTTGTCGACAAATTCGGTGATGTCGGCGCCGACGATGAAGACGTCCTTGCCACTGCTGACGATCACACCCTTGACCGACGCATCTGCCTTGATGGCGTCTACGGCCGAACGCAATTCGTTCAGGGTAAGACGGTTGAACTTGTTGACGGACTCACCCTTGAGGTCGAAATTCAATTCGACGATGCCACTTTCAAGAGCCTTAACCGTGATGGCTTTACCTTCGTAAATCATCAACTGATCTCCACGATATGGAAGCTGAACAGTACACGTCGGACGCTAACTTCTGACTCGGCAAAGACGTTTCCATCGATGCTACGCCAATCCGCCAGGCACACCCGCCAACGCGATAGTCGGGATTCTGGAAGAGCCGTCTGGTAATACAAACGCTCAATTCATACGCCCGTTTGATTTGGGTACGCCACATTCAGGCAAAATCCGACAATTGTCAATCGCCCAAAAGGTTGTTTAAAACGCGACTTCTTAGTCATTCCAGACGGGCACGCACCATCAACAAGCTTGCTCATCTCAGGACATTCATAGAATCAATCTTTAGAAAAGTCGCCCTAATACGTAGCCCCCACAATCGATTCGCGGCTACGCTGGCACAATCCTGGAACAAAAATATGGATGCCTGGCCGAAAACCAGGCGTAAGATCAGCGACAACTCTATCCCCGCCGGTCAGAACCAGGGGATCAGAAAGGATTTACCGGCCTGCCTGGCCAACCCAGCCCGACCCTGTCGGGCTTTTTATTGCCTGTTTTTCAATAACCTGGCCATTGCAGCGCAGGTCATGCTTCACGCCAGCGCCTTGAGCACCGCGGCAATGTCTTGCAAAACACTGGCTTCGCCACGTTCGCCCCAATACAGGACGATCATCTGCCGGTCGGCCTCGACCTTGAACACATTGGCCGGCAGCGTGCGAAAGTGCTCGAGCAAGGCCGGGTCCGCACAGGCTTCCCGCCATTGGTTGACCCACATCCCCGGCGCACTTTGCCAGTAGGCCCAGCAGGCCGGCTGAGTGCCGCGCCGTGGCCGATGGTATTGCGCGCAGGGGCTTGGAGGCTGCGGATCCATCCAGTGTGGCCATTCCTGAGGCGCCAGCTGCATACCCAGGCCAATGCGGCGCGCCTCCATGCGCAGGGCGATCTGCCCGCTCTGGCGGCGCGACGGGCGCAGCCAGGCCAGCGGGCTCAACACCACCGCGAGGATTGACACCACTATCCAGACCGTCATATCTGTACTCCCGATTCTTGATGAGCCGTTTGATCCAGGTCGGGACCAATCCGCTTGAAACCAGCCATACTTGAAGCTATTGCAATCCTCAGGAGGAGCACCTCATGCCCTACCACCATATTCTGGTCGCCGTAGATCTAACCGAAGAGTGCGATCCTGTTATCCACCGGGCCCGCGAGCTTTCGGTCAGCAACAGCGCCAAATTGTCCCTGGTGCATATTGTCGAGCCGATGGCCATGGCGTTCGGCGGCGACGTGCCGATGGACCTGTCCCAATTGCAACAGCAGCAGTTCGACCAGGCCAAGGAACGCCTCGATCGCCTCATCACCAAATACCCTGAACTGTCCAAGGAATACAGCCACCTGACCTATGGCCAACCACGCCAGGAAATCCACCATCTGGCCAAGGAACAGGAATGCGACCTGATCGTGGTCGGCAGCCATGGCCGGCACGGCCTGGCCCTGCTATTGGGCTCGACCGCCAACGACGTACTGCACGGCGCCCCTTGCGACGTGCTGGCCGTGCACCTGGTCAAACGCTGAGCCCGCTGCCCGCAGAACTCTTCACCTGCCCCGGCCCTGCAAAAAGCCCGACATGAATGTCGGGCTTTTTTATTGACGCCAGGTCATTCAGGCATCCAGCTCGGCCCAACGCTCGACCATCACGTCCAGTTCAGCGTTGAGCTGTTCCAACTGGGCGATGACCGCCGTGGTCTCGGCCGCAGGACGCTGATAGAAACCGGCGTCGGCCATCTCCGCTTCCACGCTGGCGATCTGCTGTTCCATGGCTTCGATCTGGCCAGGCAACGCCTCAAGCTCACGCTGCAACTTGTAGCTGAGCTTCTTCTTGGCCGCAGGCGCTTCCTGTGCCGCAGCAGGAGCCGCCGCGACGGGCGCAACCACCGCCGAGTTCAGCTCGGCCTTGCCCGACTTGTTCTCGGTCACACCCAGCAGACGTGGCGAACCGCCCTGGCGCAGCCAGTCCTGATAACCGCCGACGTATTCGCGAACCTTGCCTTCGCCTTCGAACACCAGGGTGCTGGTCACCACGTTATCGAGGAATGCCCGGTCGTGGCTAACCATCAGCACGGTGCCCTGGAAAGTCAGCAGCACTTCTTCCAGCAGCTCGAGGGTTTCCACGTCCAGGTCGTTGGTCGGTTCGTCGAGCACCAGCAGGTTGGCCGGTTTGCTGAACAGCTTGGCCAACAATAGACGGGCACGCTCGCCACCGGACAGCGCCTTGACCGGCGTGCGGGCACGCTGCGGGCTGAACAGGAAATCGCCCAGGTAGCTGAGCACGTGACGGCTCTGGCCATCGATATCGATAAAGTCGCGACCTTCGGCGACGTTGTCGATCACGGTCTTTTCCAGGTCCAGCTGGTGACGCAACTGGTCGAAGTACGCCACGTCGATACGCGTGCCCTCCTCGACCTTGCCGCCGCTCGGCACCAGGCCGCCCAGCATCAGCTTGAGCAGCGTGGTCTTGCCGGTGCCGTTGGCGCCGAGCAGGCCGATACGGTCGCCGCGCTGCAGGACCATGGAGAAATTCTTGACCAGGAATGGCCCGCCCGGATGAGCAAAGCTCACGTCTTCGAGCACCATGACCTGTTTGCCGGACTTGTCCGCGGTTTCCAGCTGGATATTGGCCTTGCCGGTGCGCTCGCGACGTTCGCTGCGCTCGACCCGCAGGGCCTTGAGGGCGCGCACGCGACCTTCGTTACGGGTACGGCGGGCCTTGATGCCTTGGCGAATCCAGACTTCTTCCTGGGCCAGGCGCTTGTCGAACAGCGCGTTGGCCGTCTCTTCGGCCGCCAGTACCGCCTCCTTGTGCACCAGGAAGCTGGCGTAGTCGCCGTTCCAGTCGATCAGCCCACCACGGTCCAGTTCGAGAATCCGGGTCGCCAGGTTCTGCAGGAAGGAACGGTCGTGGGTAATAAAGAGGACGGCGCCCTGGAAGTCCTTCAAGGCTTCTTCCAGCCAGGCGATGGCGCCGATATCCAGGTGGTTGGTCGGTTCGTCGAGCAGCAGCAGGTCCGGCTCGGACACCAGGGCCTGGGCCAGCAGGACGCGACGACGCCAGCCACCGGACAGCTCGGCGAGGGTCTTGTCGGCCGGCAGTTGCAGGCGGCTCAGGGTGCTGTCCACCAGCGTCTGCAAGCGCCAGCCATCACGGGCTTCGAGGTCGTGCTGGACATGCATGAGCTTTTCCAGATCGGCATCGGTGACAATGTTCTGGCTCAGGTGGTGGTACTGCGCCAGCAGCTCGCCAACGCCATCGAGGCCCTGGGCGACGACGTCGAACACCGTCCGCTCGTCGGCCACTGGCAATTCCTGCGGCAATTCGCCGATTTTCAGACCGGGCGCGCGCCATACGGAACCGTCGTCGGGCTTCTGATCGCCCTTGACCAGCTTCAGCATGCTGGATTTGCCAGTGCCGTTACGGCCGATGATGCACACCCGCTCACCACGGGCGATCTGCCAGGACACCTTGTCCAACAACGGCATAGCGCCGAACGCAAGGGACACATCGCTGAATTTGAGCAGGGTCATGAGCTTCTCCAAAAACCGGGCGCGCATTCTACCTGAGTTGAGGCCTCAGAAGGCCGGCATTTTCGCTCCTGAAGCACCCTGAACAACATTTGCAGCGAACTGGCGACAAGAGGCCGGCAAAGCTTTCACCCGTAGCTGGCAAAAGGCTAAGCTAGGAAATAATCAGTGTTGGCATTGTCGGCACTTGTCATGATTTCTCTGCCCGGATGTCTCATGCGCAGTCGCCTTTTCAGTCTTTTATCCTGCCTGCTTCTTTCTGCCTCTGCCGTGCACACTGCTCAGGCCGCGGACCTCTCACTCCAGCGTCAATATTACGACGAGGCCAAACGCGCCCTGGCCAAGGGCGACACCGGCCCGTATTTCCGCTACCGCCAGGTCCTGGCCGACTACCCGCTCGAGCCCTATCTGGCCTACGACGAACTGACCGCCCGGCTAAAGACCGCCAGCAACGCCGAGATCGAAAAGTTTCTCCGTGAACACGGCGACCTGCCCCAGGCCAACTGGATGAGACTGCGCTGGTTGCGCTGGCTGGCCGAACGCGGCGACTGGGCCACCTTCGTCAAGTATTACGACCCCAAGCTCAACTTCACCGAACTGGACTGCCTGAACGCGCAATACCAGCTAGGCCATAACCTCAAGGCCGAAGGTTACGCCGCCACCGACAAGCTCTGGCTCAGCGGCAAATCCCTGCCGGCCACCTGCGACGCGCTGTTTGCCCAGTGGGCCGCCGAAGGCCAGTTGACCGAACAGAAGCGCTGGCAGCGCGCCAAGCTGGCCGCCGAAGCCCGCAACTATCCGCTGGCCAATAGCCTGGTCAAAAGCATGACCACCCTCGCCCCCCAGGGCCGGCTGCTGGTGGACGTTGCCCAGAAGCCCGAGCTGCTCAGCCAGCCGTCGCGCTTCACTCCGGCCAGCGAAGCCATGTCCGACGTGGTCGGCCTGGGTCTGCGCCGCCTGGCCCGCCAGGATCCGGACAGGGCCATGGCCCTGCTCGACGGTTATGCCAGCAGCATGCACTTCTCCCGTGACGAAAAAGTGGCGATCGCCCGGGAAATCGGCCTGACCCTGGCGCGGCGCTTCGACAGCCGCGGCCTGGAGGTGATGACCAAATACGATCCCGAGCTGCGCGACAACACGGTCTCCGAATGGCGCTTGCGCCTGTTGCTGCGCCTGGCGCGCTGGGAAGATGCCTACCAGCTGACCCGCAAACTGCCCCAGGACCTGGCGACCACCAACCGCTGGCGCTACTGGCAGGCGCGCAGCCTGGAACTGGCCGAGCCGCAGAACCCTCAGGCCCAGACCCTCTACAAGGGCCTGGCCAACGAGCGCGACTTCTATGGTTTCCTCGCGGCCGACCGCACCCAGCTGCCTTATCAGTTGAACAACAAACCGCTGGTGCTCAGCCAGCAGGTGATCAACAAGGTACGCAATACGCCTGGCGTGCGGCGCGCCCTGGAGTTCCATGCCCGCGGCCAGATCGTCGATGGCCGGCGTGAGTGGTACCACGTCAGCCGTCATTTCAGCCGTGACGAAATGGTCGCCCAGGCCAAGCTGGCCTACGACCTGAAATGGTACTTCCCGGCCATCCGCACCATCAGCCAAGCGAAGTACTGGGACGACCTGGACATCCGCTTCCCGATGGCCCACCGCAACACTCTGGTGCGCGAAGCCAAGGTCCGCGGCCTGCACTCGAGCTGGATATTCGCGATCACCCGCCAGGAAAGCGCGTTCATGGACGACGCTCGCTCAGGCGTCGGCGCGGCCGGCCTGATGCAGCTGATGCCTGGTACCGCGAAGGAAACCGCGCGCAAGTTCAGCATCCCGCTGGCCTCGCCGCAGCAAGTGCTGAACCCGGACAAGAACATCCAGCTCGGCGCCGCCTACCTGAGCCAGGTGCACAGCCAGTTCAACGGCAACCGGGTGCTCGCGTCCGCCGCCTACAACGCCGGTCCCGGTCGCGTGCGCCAATGGCTCAGGGGCGCCGACCACCTGAGTTTCGACGTCTGGGTCGAAAGCATTCCGTTCGACGAAACCCGCCAGTACGTGCAGAACGTGCTGTCCTACTCGGTGATCTACGGCCAGAAACTCAATTCGCCACAGCCACTGGTGGATTGGCATGAGCGGTATTTCGACGATCAGTAAGCGATAACGCCCAATAAAAATGCCCGCAGCGATGCGGGCATTTTTGTTTTCAGCGCGGGCTCAGGAGAGCCTGGCCATCGCTGAACTGCAACGCCGCCAGGCGCGCATACAGCGGATTGCTGGCGATCAACTCCTGGTGGGTACCCACCGCCACCAGCCGCCCCTGATCCATCACCGCGATCCGGTCGGCGTTTTTCACCGTGGCCAGGCGATGGGCGATCACCAGGGTGGTGCGATTCCTCATCAGGCTCGGCAAGGCCTGCTGAATCAAATGCTCGCTCTGGGCATCCAGGGCGCTGGTGGCTTCATCCAGCAACAGGATCGGCGCATCCACCAGCAGTGCCCGGGCAATCGCCAGGCGCTGGCGCTGGCCACCGGAAAGCCCCAGCCCCGCATCGCCGAGGTGGGTCTGGTAACCCTCGGGCATTTTCTCGATGAAGTCATGGGCGTAGGCGATCCTTGCCGCCTCCTTGACCTGCTCCGGGGTGGCCGAGGGCTTGCCATAACGAATGTTCTCCTCGATGCTGCCGAAGAACAGCGCCGGGCTTTGCGACACCAGGGCAAAACAGCGACGCACATCCTGCGGATCGAGTTGGGTCAAGGGCACGCCATCGAGCAGGATGCGCCCCTGCTCCGGGTCGTAGAAACGCAGCAGCAGATCATAAATGGTCGACTTGCCCGCCCCCGACGGCCCGACCAGCGCCAGGGTTTCCCCCTCGCGGACCGTCAGGCTCAGGCCATCGACGGCATAACTGTCCGGACGCGATGGATAAGAGAAGCGCAGGTTCTCCAGCACCAACTCGCCCCGCACCCGCTCGGGCAAGGTGGCCAGGCCGTCTCTCGGCGGCTGGATCAGGTTTTCCGAACGCAGCAATTCGGCAATCCGCTCCGCCGCGCCGGCGGCCCGTTGCAGCTCGCCGATCACTTCGCTCAGGGTGCCGAAGGCACTGCCGACGATCAGGCTGTAGAAAACAAAGGCCGCCAGCTCGCCACTGGAAATGCGCCCGGCAATCACGTCCATGCCACCGACCCAGAGCATTACCCCGACCGCGCCCAGCACCAGCACGATCACCAGGGTGATCAGCCAGGCACGCTGGACGATACGCCGCCGCGCGGTGTTGAACGCCTCCTCCACCGTCAGGGCGAAACGCCGCTCATCCTGGGGCTGGTGGTTATAGGCCTGGACGGTCTTGATCTGGCCCAGGGTCTCCGCCACATAGCTGCCGACGTCGGCGATACGGTCCTGGCTCAAGCGTGACAGGCTGCGCACCCGGCGGCCGAAAATCAGGATCGGCACCAGCACCAGAGGCAAGGCGATCACCACGATGCTGGTGAGCTTGGGATTGGTGACAAACAGCAACACGATGCCGCCGATGACCATCAGTGCATTGCGCAAAAACAGTGAGAGCGACGAGCCGATCACCGATTGCAGCAAGGTGGTGTCGGCGGTCAGCCGCGACTGGATCTCCGAGCTGCGATTGTTCTCATAGAAGCCCGGGTGCAAGTAGATCAGATGATTGAACACCTGCCGACGGATATCCGCCACGCAGCGCTCGCCAATCCACGACACCAGGTAGAAACGCACGAACGTCCCCACCGCCAGCCCCAGCACCAGCAGCAGAAACAGGCCGATGGACTGGTTGAGCAGGTCCGGTGATCCGGTCATGAAGCCCTGGTCCACCAACAGGCGGATGCCCTGCCCCATGGACAGGGTGATGCCCGCGGTCACCACCAGCGCCAGCAACGCCCCCAGGGCCTGCCAGCGATAAGGCGCGATGAAACGACTGGCCAGGCGAATCGCCCGGCGTTGACGTGAAGAAAGCATGAAGTTCATCCGGGAGCACACCTGGGAACGGCCCCGCCCTATCCACCGCTGGATGATCCAGCAGAGCGATGAGGCGAAGCCCTGTTTGTCGGAACCGATTTCCTGAAGCCTGTTTTTCTGGAACCTTCTTTTCCTGGAACTTCGGTAAATCACAATGAGTCAGGTTAATTATGTCCTCTGACACTAGAGCCTAGATGCTATTGGTCTAAGGTCCGAGTGGAAGTCCACAGGCATTTCTGTTGGACTGAGGACTCCCCGGATAGAAAACGCCGTAGTGGGACCTTGCAGGGAGTTGTCACAGCTTGGTCACCTGGCGGTTTTAAAGTAAGCGCACAACCTGATGAGGAGACAGGCCATGTCCTTGCAAAACAGCAGCAATGACAAGATTGAAGTGATTCGTACCCACCCCGACCAGTCTCTGGGATGCGCCATCATCGACGCTCAGGGTCGCGAAGTACCGATCACCGAAGACATGATCCAGAACGCCTGCCGCGAACTGGAAAAGCGACTGGTCAAGCCTGCGCAGCAAGATTGACACATAGCCTCACGTCCTCTTGACCCGGCCCTGAAGCCGGGTTTTTTATGCCTGCCGGAAACGACCCGGCCCAAGACCCGATCAACGAACCGACACCGCCCCCAAGGCCGATACGATCTGCTGCAAGCCTGGTGCTTCGCCCTGGATACGCACGGCCAGCCCATCGATTTCACGTCGTGGCGGATAACCCTTGCGCAACGCATCGAAGGCCGCGCGCTGCTCGGCCACGCTGCCCACCAGGCTGCGGCGGAAATCCGCATCGTCGCGCCGCGGGTCGTAGACCGCCCGACAGATCATCGCCAGGGACCAGGCCGGGTCGCTATTGGCATCGAGACTCACCTCCGACAGCCACGGCCGAGGCAGCAGGTCGCGCAAATGAATCGCTTGCGGCTGGCCGAGGTAATCGCAGAGCGCCTGATAGATCTGCGCCGTCCCGCGCTGCCGGCCATCGAGGCTGTAACCGGCAATATGCGGTGTGGCCAGCACGCAGAGTTCGGCCAGGGCCACGTCGACCTGGGGTTCGCCTTCCCAGACATCCAGCACCGCCTGCAGGTCTTCGCGTTCGAGCAACACCTCGCGCAGGGCGCTATTATCCACCACCGCGCCACGGCTGGCGTTGATCAGCCAGGCGCCGGGGCGCAGTTGACGCAGGCGCCGCTTGTCCAGCAAGTGCCAGGTCGGCAGCTCGCCGGCCTTGGTCAAGGGAGTATGCAGGCTGACGACATCGCACTGGGCGAGGATCTGTTCCAGGCTGACATAGTCGCCACCTTCCGCCACCTGCCGTGGCGGGTCGCAGACCAGGACCTTCCAGCCCAGGCCGCGCAATACCTCGATCAGCCGTCCACCGACCTCACCCGCGCCCACCACGCCGTACGTGCGTTGTGTCAGGTCGGCGCCTTCGATTTCCGCCAGGCTCAGCAGGCTGCCCAGCACATAGTCGACCACCCCGCGCGCATTGCAGCCCGGCGCGCTGGACCAGCGGATGCCCGCCTCGTGGAAATACTCGAGGTCCAGGTGATCGGTGCCAATGGTGCAGGTCCCGACAAACCGCACCTGGCTACCCTCGAGCAGGGCGCGGCTGACCTGGGTCACCGAACGCACCAACAGCACATCGGCGCCCTCGATGGCGGCGCGGTCGATGGCCCGCCCCGGGAAACGGCGGATCTCGCCGAAGCCGGCAAAAAAGGCATCGAGCAGGGGAATATTTTCATCGGCAACAATCAGCATGGCAGGCTCCTTTCGCGGAGCCGCAGTTTAGGCGTAGAAGGCTGTTTTCGGCCAGCGAGCAATCCACCTCACCGGCCGCCGCCAGCACTTACAAATCGACAACAGAGGTTTTTTCCTGACTCATCCGTCAATGCGTAGAATACGCCGCCCTGCGCATCAACCCTGTGGACGCTTCGCCTGTGAATTCCGTGACCGATACTCCTGCCACTTCCCTCAACCGCCCGGCCCGAGTGCGCCTTGAACTGCGCAGCCTGTTGGCCCTGGCCTTGCCGATCATGATCGCTCAGCTGGCGACCACGGCCATGGGCTTCGTCGATGCGGTGATGGCCGGACGGGTCAGCCCACGAGACCTGGCGGCGGTGGCGCTGGGTAACTCGATCTGGATCCCGGTGTTCCTGTTGATGACCGGCACCCTGCTGGCCACCACGCCCAAGGTGGCCCAGCGGGTCGGCGCCGGCACCTACGGCGAGATCGGCCCGATCGTGCGCCAGGCGCTGTGGCTGGCCCTGGCGGTCGGCCTGAGCGCCAGCCTGATCCTGGTCAATGCCGAGCCGGTGCTGCACTTGATGAAGGTCGACCCGACCTTGATCGACCCCTGCATGGAATACCTGCACGGCATCGCCAGCGGCCTGCCGGCGGTGGCGCTGTATTACGTACTGCGCTGCTGCAGCGATGCCCTGGGGCGCACCCGGCCGAGCATGGTCATCGGTCTGTTCGGCCTGGCCCTGAACATCCCCATCAACTACGTGTTCATTTATGGCCACCTCGGCATGCCGGCCATGGGCGGCGTCGGTTGCGGCTGGGCCACGGCGATCGTGATGTGGGCGATGATGCTGGCCATGGCCGGCTGGACCCGCTGGGCCCCGGCCTACCAGAGCAGCCAGCTGTTCAAGCGTTTCGACTGGCCACAATGGGCGGTGATCAAGCGTTTGCTGAGCGTCGGCCTGCCGATCGGCATCGCGGTGTTCGCCGAATCGAGCATCTTCGCGGTGATCGCCCTGTTGATCGGCAGCCTCGGCGCCACGGTGGTGGCCGGGCACCAGATCGCCCTGAACATCAGCTCCCTGCTGTTCATGATTCCGTATTCCCTGGGCATGGCGGTCACGGTGCGGGTCGGCCAGGCCCTGGGCGCCGGCAACCCGTATCAGGCGCGCTTCGCCGCCGGCGTCGGCCTGGGTGCGGCGCTGGCCTTCGCCCTGTTCTCCGCGAGCCTGATCCTCCTGCTGCGCGAATCCATCGCCTCGATCTACACCCCGGACACCGCGGTGATCCAGGTGGCGGCGATGCTGATCGTGTACGCCGCGCTCTACCAGTTCTCCGACGCGATCCAGGTGATCTGCGCAGGCGCGCTGCGTGGCTACCAGGACACCCGGGTGACCATGGTCCTGACGCTGCTCGCCTACTGGGGCATCGGTTTGCCGGTGGGTTATATGCTGGGGCTGACCGACTGGTTCGGCCCTGCCAGCGGCCCGAGCGGGCTGTGGGAAGGTCTGATCGCCGGCCTGAGCTGCGCGGCGCTGATGCTGTCGATCCGCCTGGCACGTAGCGCGCGCAAGCGAATCCGCATCAGCCGAGCGGCGGCTTAATCGGACTTCTTGCGAATCCAGTACAGATAGGTGCCGGCCTCTTCCTGCTGGGCGACCAGCTCATGGTCGAGGAACACGCAGAACTTGGGGATGTCGCGGCGGGTCGAGGGATCGGTGGCGATCACCTTGAGCAGGCCGCCGGGCTGCAGGTCACGAATATGCTGGTGCAGCATCATGACCGGCTCCGGGCAATTGAGCCCGGAGGCATCCAGCGTGCCGTCGACCGGCGTATCGATGATTTGACTCATAACTCACTCCTGAAACTGGCCGGCATTGTCGCGCAATGCCGGCATCGACGCTATCTGTGACATTGCGCCGCAACTGCGCTCAACGGGCCTTGGGCTTCTTTTCATCCAGCCGACGCAGGTGGCAGGTCACTTCTTCACGGTCGTGGTACAGCTGCTTGCAGCCGATGGCCACGCGAATGCCACGGGCCTTGAAGCCGTCTTCGATACGTTCGAGCAAACGCTTCACTTCCGCGTAACGCTGCTTCATCGGCAGCTTCAGGTTGACCACCGCTTCGCGGCAGTGCCCATCGCCGATCCAGGTTTCCAGCAAGGCGGCGTTGCGCGCCGGTTTCTCGACGATATCGCAGACCATCCAGTCCACCGGCTGCTTGGGCTTGAAGGTGAAACCGTCGGCCATCAGGTGCTGCACCAGGCCGGTGTCCATCAGGCTTTCGGCCATCGGCCCGTTATCGACAGCGGTGACCAGCATGCCGCGGTTGACCAGTTGCCAGGTCCAGCCACCCGGGGCGGCGCCGAGGTCGACGCCAGTCATGTCGCCGTGCAGGCGCTCGTCCCACTGATCGCGAGGAATGAAGTGGTGCCAGGCCTCCTCCAGTTTCAGGGTCGAGCGGCTGGGCGCTTCACGAGGAAACTTCAAGCGCGGAATGCCCATCGGCCACATGGCCGAATTGCCGGCATCGGCCAGGCCGACAAACACCTCGCGGCCGCTTTTGAAGGTCAGCAGCAAGCGCGGCTTGCCGGCATCGTCCACCAGCTTGCCGGCCGCCGTCAGGGCTTTGCGCAGCGGCGCTTCGAATTTCTTGCAGAAGTTCGACAGCTCTTTGCCGTCATTGGTATCCACCACTTCCAGCCACAGGCTGCCGCAGGTCGGGAAGCTCGCCAGATGGGCCAGGATCACGCTGATGCGGTCGGTTTCCGGCAGATCGACGAAGACGCCCCGCGCCCATTGCCGCGGGAAGATCAGCTCGGCGAAACGCAGCTCGCGCATCAGGCGCTCGGCGCCGTCTTCTTCGCTGCACACAAACTCGGCACAGGCGGTGCTCGGCTTGGCCTTGGCGTATCCGGCCACATTCAGGCGCGCGGCATGGTCGGCGATCTCGGAACAGACTTCGCCTTCGAAGCCCGGCCGGCAGTGCATAAAGAGGGTGTTCATCGAATCTCCTGGGCAATTGGCAATGAATCATGCGCAAACCCGCTGTAGCAAAGCCTGTCACGAAAACCGGCGCATGATAGCCGAGTTCGGAACCTTGGACTTGTCCATAGAGTCCAGTTATTAGCCAGCTACTGAAAACAGGGCTAGCTTAAGAGCTCTGCCCTTCCCGTCAGGTCCGTAGCCGTGCGGACCAAAAGGAGTGATTCAATGCCGTCCCTCGATAGCCTGAAAACCCTTAAAACATTAAAAGTCGACGACAAGACCTACCACTACTTCAGCCTGCCCGAAGCCGCCAAGCGCCTTGGCGATCTCGACAAGCTGCCGATGTCGTTGAAAGTCCTTCTGGAAAACCTGCTGCGCTGGGAAGACGAAAAGACCGTCACCGGCGCCGACCTCAAGGCCCTCGCCGCCTGGCTCAAGGAGCGTCGCTCGGATCGCGAGATCCAGTACCGCCCGGCGCGGGTGCTGATGCAGGACTTCACCGGCGTGCCGGCGGTGGTCGACCTGGCGGCCATGCGCGCGGCCATGGCCAAGGCCGGCGGCGACCCGCAACGCATCAACCCGCTGTCGCCGGTGGACCTGGTGATCGACCACTCAGTGATGGTCGACAAGTTCGGCAGCAACACCGCCTTCGAACAGAACGTCGACATTGAAATGCAGCGCAACGGCGAGCGTTATGCCTTCCTGCGCTGGGGCCAGAGCGCCTTCGACAACTTCAGCGTGGTGCCGCCCGGCACCGGGATCTGCCACCAGGTCAACCTGGAATACCTGGGCCGCACGGTCTGGACCAAGGACGAAGACGGCCGTACCTACGCCTTCCCCGACACCCTGGTCGGCACCGACTCCCACACCACCATGATCAACGGCCTCGGCGTGCTCGGCTGGGGCGTGGGCGGCATCGAGGCCGAGGCGGCGATGCTCGGCCAGCCGGTGTCGATGCTGATCCCGGAAGTCATAGGTTTCAAACTGACCGGCAAGCTCAAGGAAGGCATCACCGCCACCGACCTGGTGCTGACCGTCACCCAGATGCTGCGCAAGAAAGGCGTGGTCGGCAAATTCGTCGAGTTCTATGGCGATGGCCTGGCCGACCTGCCGCTGGCCGACCGCGCCACCATCGCCAACATGGCCCCGGAATACGGCGCCACCTGCGGCTTCTTCCCGGTGGATGACGTCACCCTGGAATACCTGCGCCTGTCCGGCCGCCCGGACGCCGTGGTGAAGCTGGTGGAGGCCTACAGCAAGATCCAGGGCCTGTGGCGCCTGCCGGGCAAGGAGCCGGTGTTCACCGACAGCCTGGCGCTGGACATGGGCACGGTGGAAGCCAGCCTGGCCGGGCCGAAGCGGCCGCAGGACCGGGTCTCGCTGCCGAATGTCGGCCAGGCCTTCACCGACTTCCTCGACCTGCAGTTCAAGCCCACCAGCAAGGAAGAAGGCCGCCTGGAAAGCGAAGGCGGTGGTGGCGTGGCCGTGGGCAGCGCCGATCTGATAGGCGAAGTCGATTACGCCCACAATGGCCAGACCTATCGCCTGAAAAACGGCGCGGTGGTGATCGCCGCTATTACCTCCTGCACCAACACCTCCAACCCCAGCGTGATGATGGCCGCCGGCCTGGTGGCGAAAAAGGCCGTGGAAAAAGGCCTCAAACGCAAGCCCTGGGTGAAGAGTTCGCTGGCCCCGGGTTCGAAAGTGGTCACCGACTACTACAAGGCCGCCGGGTTGACCCAATACCTCGACGCCCTGGGTTTCGACCTGGTGGGTTATGGCTGCACCACCTGTATCGGCAACTCCGGCCCCTTGCCGGAGCCGATCGAGAAAGCCATCCAGAAAGCCGACCTGACCGTCGCCTCGGTACTGTCCGGCAACCGCAACTTCGAAGGCAGGGTGCACCCGCTGGTGAAAACCAACTGGCTGGCCTCGCCGCCGCTGGTGGTCGCCTATGCCCTGGCCGGCAGCGTGCGCATCGATATCAGCCGCGAACCGCTGGGCGAAGGCAAGGACGGCAAACCGGTCTACCTGCGCGACATCTGGCCGAGCAGCCAGGAAATCGCCGAGGCCGTCACCCAGGTCAACACCCGGATGTTCCACAAGGAGTACGCCGAGGTGTTCGCCGGCGACGCCCAGTGGCAAGCCATCGAAGTACCGCAGGCCGCGACCTATGTGTGGCAGGCGGATTCCACCTATATCCAGCATCCGCCCTACTTCGACGACATCTCCGGCCCTCTGCCGGTGATCAAGGATGTGACGGGCGCGCGGGTCCTGGCGCTGCTGGGCGACTCGGTGACCACCGACCACATTTCCCCGGCCGGCAACATCAAGGCCGACAGCCCGGCCGGCCGCTACCTGCGCGAGCAAGGCGTGGAACCGCGGGACTTCAACTCCTATGGCTCGCGCCGCGGCAACCACCAGGTGATGATGCGCGGCACCTTCGCCAACATCCGCATCCGCAACGAAATGCTCGGCGGCGAGGAAGGCGGCAACACTCTGTACATTCCCACCGGCGAGAAACTGGCGATCTATGACGCGGCCATGCGTTACCAGCAAGCGGGCACGCCACTGGTGGTGATCGCCGGCCAGGAATACGGCACCGGCTCCAGCCGCGACTGGGCGGCCAAGGGCACCAACCTGCTGGGGGTCAAGGCGGTGATCGCCGAGAGCTTCGAGCGCATCCACCGCTCCAACCTGGTGGGCATGGGCGTGCTGCCGCTGCAGTTCAAGCTCGACCAGAACCGCAAGAGCCTGAACCTCACCGGCAAGGAAATCCTGGACATCCAGGGCCTGACCGGCGTCGAACTGACGCCGCGGATGAACCTGACCCTGGTGATCACCCGCGAGGATGGCAGCCAGGAAAAGGTCGAGGTGCTGTGCCGCATCGACACCCTGAACGAAGTGGAATACTTCAAGTCCGGCGGGATCCTGCACTACGTCCTGCGGCAACTGATCGCCGCATAACGCCTTGCTGCAAAACCAACACCGCCTACGGGCGGTGTTTTTGTTTCACTTATTCATCGCCTCCGCCTCGTTATACTGGCCCCTCGCTCGTTCTATCCAGTAACCGCTGACGCAGGTGGCGCGAGCGGCTGATTCCATTCTTTTCGCAACAAGGATTTCACATGACTGTTCTGCCATGGATGTACCTGGCACTTCTCTCCATTGGCTACGCCCTGGCCCTGAGCTACGGCCAACTGGGCCTGCTGGCGGCGGTTTCCGTCGCCTTGCTGCTGTGCGCGGGCCTTGCCGTACGCCAGCAGAAAAGCCCTTATGCGCGTTACCTGGGACATGGCCTGTTCGTGGTGCTGGCCCTGGCGCTGGCCATGCACTGGCTGCCCGGTTTCTACAATGGCCGGGCGATCGGTCCGGAACGCTTGACCGCCGATGCCGTGCCGTTTTCCATGTACCTGAACCAGGACAAGCCGCTGATCGGCTTCTGGCTGTTGCTGGTCTGCCCCTGGATCATCGGCCGCCGCTCGTTGCGCCTGTCCCTCTATACCACCGCCCTGGCCTTGACCCTGACCGCCCTGGCGGCACTGGGCGGCGCGGTGTTGCTGGGCATCATCGACTGGGCGCCGAAATGGCCGGACCAGGCCTGGCTGTGGGTGCTGAACAACCTGCTGCTGGTCACCCTGGTGGAAGAAGCGCTGTTTCGTGGCTACATCCAGGGCGGCCTGAACCGTCGCTTCAAGCACCTGCCCTATGGCGAAAACCTGGCGCTGATGTGCGCGGCCCTGCTGTTCGGCCTGGTGCATGTGGGCGCCGGCTGGCAATGGTGGCTGCTGGCGAGCATCGCCGGGGTCGGTTACGGCCTCGCCTACCGTTTTGGCGGCCTGGGCGCCGCGGTGGCTACCCATTTCGGCTTGAACCTGCTGCACTTCGGGCTATTCACCTATCCGATGCTCGCGGGTTGACCCTGGCCAAGCCGGGGCTCCCTGAACGGGTCTCGGCTTCGCCGCTCTCCCTCGCCCTTCCTTGCAGAGTCAGGCCTCTGTCAATGAGGCACTTCTCAAATTCCTGAAAAAAACTTCAATAATTGGCGAAGACCGCCGACAACCTATCAAAGCCTTGCGGATAGAAAAACCATGCGTAACAACCAGCCCGTCACCCAGCGCGAACGTACCTTTCCGGCTCAGCAACGGTTGATCTCCACCACCGATGCCAAAGGCGTGATCACCTACTGCAACGATGCCTTCGTTGAAATCAGCGGGTTTTCTCGTGAGGAACTGGTCCGCGCACCGCACAACCTGGTTCGTCATCCCGACGTTCCGGCCGCGGTGTTCGCGCACATGTGGGCCACCCTGAAACAAGGCTTGCCATGGATGGGCATTGTCAAGAATCGCTGCAAGACCGGGGACCACTACTGGGTCAACGCCTACGTGACACCGGTCTTCGAAGGTCAGCAAGTGGTCGGCTACGAGTCGGTGCGGGTCAAACCCACCGCCGAGCAGATCCGCCGGGCCGAAGCGCTTTACCAACGCATCAACCAGGGCAAGTCGGCGATTCCGAAACGCGACAAATGGCTGCCGGTGCTCCAGGACTGGCTGCCGTTCATCCTGGTCAGCCAGCTGAGCTTCCTGATTGGCGTCTGGCTCAATTCTTCCTGGGGCTTTGCCCTCGCCGCCGGCCTTTCCGTGCCGCTCGGCCTGCTCGGGCTGAGCTGGCAACAGCGTGGCCTCAAGCGCTTGCTGCGCCTGGCCGAGCAGACCACTTCCGACCCGCTGATCGCCCAGATGTACACCGACAGCCGTGGCGCCCAGGCGCGCCTGGAGATGTCGATCCTCAGCCAGGAAGCCCGCCTGAAAACCTGCCTGACTCGTCTGCAGGACACCGCCGAGCACCTCAACGAGCAGGCGCGGCAGTCCGACACCCTGGCGCACAACAGCTCCAGCGGCCTGGAACGCCAGCGCATGGAAACCGAACAGGTGGCCACCGCGGTCAACCAGATGGCCGCCACCACCCAGGAAGTAGCCAGCCATGTGCAGCGCACCGCCGACGCCACCCAGGAAGCCAACCGCCTCACCGGGCGCGGGCGCGACATCGCCGGGGAAACCCGCGAAGCGATCCAGCGCCTGTCGGTGGTGGTGGGTGAAACCGGCCTGACCGTGACCCAGCTGGCCAAGGACAGCGACGAAATCGGCGGCGTGGTCGATGTGATCAAGGGCATCGCCGACCAGACCAACCTGCTGGCATTGAACGCGGCCATCGAAGCGGCGCGCGCCGGGGAAATGGGCCGCGGTTTCGCGGTGGTGGCCGACGAGGTTCGCCAACTGGCGCAACGCACCAGCGAGTCCACCGGACAGATCCACAACCTGATCGCCAAGCTCCAGCAAACCGCCAGCACGGCGGTACAGACCATGGACGCCGGGCATCGTCAGGCCGAAGAAGGCGTGGCCCGGGTGCTGGAAGCCGACCAGGCGCTGGTGGGTATCAGCGAAGCGGTGGCCAACATCACCGACATGACCACCCAGATCGCCGCCGCCACCGAAGAGCAAAGCGCGGTGGCCGAAGAGATCAGCCGCAACATCAGCACCATTGCCCAGCTGGCCGACCAGACCTCGGAGCAGGCCCAGCATTCGGCGCAACTCAGCGAAGAGCTGACCCGCACCGCCAACACGCAGTACTCGTTGGTCGAACGCTTCAACCGCTAAGCCGCAAAACAAAAACCCGGAAGGTTCGCCTTCCGGGTTTTTTATTGCCTGTTTTCAAGCCTACGCATGCGTCTTCTGTAGGAGCGGCCGGTCGACGCTCGATTGCTCGCGATTGTTTTTTCAAGGCAACAACGATGGCGACTGCCAGGCCGCATCGTGAACAAGCTTCGCTCCTACAGAAGAGTCGCTCAGCCATTCAGGCTGCGCAAAACCTCGGCAACCCTCCGCGTGGCCGCCTCCAGATGCTGCTCATGAGTGAAGCCTGAGGCCTTGAGCGGTTTCAGGTCATGGTCGGCGGCCGCCAGCCAGAACAGCTCGATAGTCGGTGCAAGCGCATAGGCTTCGACCGCCACCCGATTGCCCAAGGCGTCGCGCTCACCCTGGACGATCAGGGTCCTGGTGCGCAACTCGGCCAGGTGCGCGACCCGCGGTTTCTCCGGCTTGCCGGCGGCATAAAACGGATACCCCAGGCACACCAGCGCATCGGCGCCCAGTTCGTCGGCCAGCAAACTGGCCATGCGCCCGCCCATGGACTTGCCGCCGATGGCCAGCCGCCCAGCGACATGAGGTCGCACCTGGGCATACACCTCGCGCCAGCACTCCAGCAGCTTCGGCGACGGGTTAGGCGGCCGTTTGCCACCATCGAGGCGGCGCTGGGCCATGTAGGGAAACTCGAAGCGCAGGACGTTGACCCCATGCGCCGCAAGGCGTGCGGCCATATCGTTCATGAAAGCGCTGTCCATCGGCGCGCCGGCGCCATGGGCCAGGATCAGGGTCAGGGGTTCGCCAGCCAGCGACTGCTGCGCGATATCCCAGAGCCAGCCCCGTTCCCGTACGCACTGCGCCCATTGATCCCCGTCAATAACAGCCCCTTGCCGTTTGCCCATGCTTACCTCGCTTTTAGTCTGCCTATAACTCCAGAAGAAGTGAGCGCGCCTTGCCGTGCGCAGTCGCTTTCACTTCAGCTGAACCGTGGATGGGGAACCATGAACACTTCTATCAGTACCGCCTACAACTACAAGGTGGTCCGCCAATTCGCCATTATGACGGTGGTGTGGGGCATCGTCGGCATGGGGCTCGGGGTTTTTCTCGCTGCCCAGTTGGTCTGGCCCGAACTCAACTTCAACCTGCCCTGGACCAGTTTCGGCCGCCTGCGCCCGCTGCACACCAACGCGGTGATCTTCGCCTTCGGTGGCTGCGCACTGTTCGCCAGCTCCTTCTACTCGGTGCAACGCACCTGCCAGACCCAGCTGTTCGCGCCAAGAATCGCCGCGTTCTGCTTCTGGGGCTGGCAGCTGGTCATCCTCCTGGCGGCCATCAGCCTGCCGCTGGGCTACACCAGTTCCAAGGAATACGCCGAGCTGGAATGGCCGATCGACATCCTCATCACCATCGTCTGGGTGGCCTACGCCATCGTGTTCTTCGGCACGGTGATGAAACGCAACACCAAGCACATCTATGTCGGCAACTGGTTCTTCGGCGCTTTCATCATCACCGTGGCCATCCTGCACATCGTCAACAACCTGGAGCTGCCAGTCAGCCTGACCAAGTCCTACTCGGTGTATGCCGGTGCGACCGACGCCATGGTCCAGTGGTGGTACGGCCACAACGCGGTGGGTTTCTTCCTGACCGCGGGCTTCCTGGGGATGATGTACTACTTCGTGCCCAAGCAGGCCGAGCGTCCGGTGTATTCCTATCGCCTGTCCATCGTGCACTTCTGGGCGCTGATCACCCTGTACATCTGGGCCGGTCCGCACCACCTGCACTACACCGCGCTGCCTGACTGGGCACAGTCGCTGGGCATGGTGATGTCGCTGATCCTGCTGGCGCCAAGCTGGGGCGGCATGATCAACGGCATGATGACCCTGTCGGGGGCCTGGCATAAGTTGCGCACCGATCCGATCCTGCGCTTTTTGGTGGTGTCCCTGGCGTTCTACGGCATGTCGACCTTCGAAGGTCCGATGATGGCGATCAAGACCGTCAATGCCCTCTCCCACTACACCGACTGGACCATCGGCCACGTCCACGCCGGCGCCCTGGGCTGGGTGGCGATGATCTCCATCGGCGCCCTGTACCACATGATCCCGAAAGTCTTCGGTCGCCAGCAGATGCACAGCATCGGCCTGATCAACGCGCACTTCTGGCTCGCCACCATCGGCACCGTGCTCTACATCGCCTCGATGTGGGTCAACGGCATCGCCCAGGGCCTGATGTGGCGCGCCGTCAACGAAGACGGGACGCTGACCTACTCCTTCGTCGAAACCCTGGTGGCCAGCCATCCGGGCTTTATCGTGCGCTTCGCCGGTGGCGCGATCTTCCTCTTCGGCATGTTGCTGATGGCCTACAACACCTGGCGCACCGTACGCGCGGCCCAGCCCGCCGAAATCACCGCCGCTGCGCAGATGGCCTGAGGAGTCCGCCATGAAACACGAAGTCATCGAGAAAAACGTCGGCCTGCTGATGCTGCTGATGGTGTTTGCCGTAAGCATCGGCGGCCTGACCCAGATCGTCCCGCTGTTCTTCCAGGACGTCACCAACAAGCCGGTGGAAGGCATGAAGCCCTACACCGCCCTGCAACTGGAAGGCCGCGATATCTACATCCGCGAAGGCTGCGTCGGCTGCCACTCGCAGATGATCCGCCCGTTCCGCGCCGAGACCGAACGCTACGGCCACTACTCGGTCGCCGGCGAAAGCGTCTGGGACCACCCGTTCCTGTGGGGCTCCAAGCGTACCGGTCCGGACCTGGCCCGGGTCGGCGCCCGCTACTCCGACGATTGGCACCGCGCGCACCTGTACAACCCGCGCAACGTGGTGCCCGAGTCGAAGATGCCGGCCTACCCATGGCTGGTCACCCAGGCGGTCGACAGCAGCCACACCGAGACCAAGCTGCGCGCCATGCGCACCCTCGGCGTGCCGTACAACGACGACGATATCGCCGGTGCCGTCGCTTCCCTCAAGGGCAAGACCGAGATGGACGCCCTGGTCGCCTACCTGCAAGTGCTTGGCACTGCTATCAAGAGCAAGAGGTGAGCCATGGGTCTTGAACTCGATAGCGGCATGATCCGCGGGCTCGGCACGCTGGTGGTGATGATTGCCTTCATCGGCCTGTCGATCTGGGTCTTCAACGCCAAGCGCAACCCGGAGTTCGCCCAGGCGCGCCTGCTGCCCTTCGCCGACGAACCTTCGCCGGAAGTGCCCGGCAATCCATCTGATGACGCTCAATCCGAAGAGCATGCGACAAGGAGCATTCGGCCATGACCACCTTCTGGAGTACGTACATCTGCGTACTGACCATAGGCAGCCTGATCGGCCTGACCTGGCTGTTGATCGGCACGCGCAAGGGCGAGACCAAGGGCAGCGTCGACCAAACCATGGGCCACAGCTTCGACGGCATCGAGGAGTACGACAATCCGCTGCCGCAGTGGTGGTTCATGCTGTTCGCCGGCACCCTGGTGTTTTCCGTCGGCTACCTGATCCTCTACCCGGGCCTGGGCAACTGGAAAGGCATCCTGCCCGGCTATGAAAACGGCTGGACCGGCGTGCATGAGTGGGAAAAGGAAATGGACAAGGCAGACGCCAAGTTCGGCCCGATCTTCGCCAAGTTCGCCGCCATGCCCGTGGAAGAAGTGGCCAAGGACCCGCAGGCGCTGAAAATGGGCGGACGCCTGTTCGCTTCCAACTGCTCGGTGTGCCATGGCTCGGACGCCAAGGGCGCCTTCGGCTTCCCTAACCTGGCCGACAACAACTGGCGCTGGGGCGGCAACGCCGACACCATCAAGGCCACCATCATGGGTGGCCGCATGGCGGCCATGCCGGCCTGGGGTGAAGTACTGGGCGAGGACGGGGTGAAGAATGTCGCGGCCTACGTACGTCACGAACTCGCCGGCCTGCCGTTGCCCGCCGACAGCAGCGCCGACCTCGTCGCTGGCAAGCAAGCCTTCAGCACCACCTGCGTCGCCTGTCACGGCGCCAACGGCCAGGGCACTGAAATCATGGGCGCGCCGAACCTGACGCAACCGGCGGGCTTCATCTACGGCACCAGCCTGACCCAGCTGCAACAGACCATTCGCCACGGTCGCCAGGGCCACATGCCCGCGCAGAACGAACTGCTCGGCAACGACAAGGTGCAGCTGCTCGCGGCCTACGTCTACAGCCTGTCCCACAACGCGGCCAACCAGCCGCAGACTGAAACCCCAAGCGAGCAATAACCGCTCCACCCACTGCCGCATCGCTCGGATGCGGCAGTTCCCTGCCTCTGCGCGACCAAGTGTCGCACCCTCTCTACTCCCTGCCTTTCAACTCTCCGGATTCGCGTCTAAGCTGCTTCGCAGTGGACTGGCAATGGCCGGTCACAGACCAGAAGTAGCCGCTCCATTCGAAGCCGTCGTTCGAGGACAGGCCGCAAAGGCTGGTTATACCGGCTGTCGCGCCACTTACCGTCTGTCGCTCGTTCAAGGGCTTTCCACACACCCGGTTACAACTGACCTGTACCCCTCGCCTTTTTCATCCGCTGCGACATTTTGTCCGGGGCCGATTTTGTCCTTACTCCGCGCATGGAAAGGCCGCAGAATCAGCTTTTGAAAGCATTGACCCAGGTCATGGCGCGTTGCAATGACCCCCCGCTTTCTCCATACTTGCGGCCGTTTTTTACTCCTAATAAAACACCCAAACCGTGGAACCTTAGAATGAGCACAGCAATCAGTCCGACTGCTTATAACTATAAGGTAGTCCGCCAGTTCGCCATCATGACGGTGGTCTGGGGGATCCTTGGCATGGGGCTCGGTGTCTTCATCGCCTCGCAACTGGTCTGGCCGGAGTTGAACTTCGGCCTGCCATGGACGACCTTTGGACGCCTGCGCCCGCTGCACACCAACCTGGTGATTTTCGCCTTCGGTGGATGTGCGTTGTTTGCCACTTCTTACTACGTCGTGCAGCGAACCTGCCAAACGCGACTGATTTCCGACAGCCTGGCGGCCTTCACCTTCTGGGGTTGGCAAGCCGTGATCGTCGGCGCGATCGTTACCTTGCCGCTGGGTTACACCACCACCAAGGAATACGCGGAACTGGAATGGCCTCTGGCCATCCTGCTGGCCATCGTCTGGGTCACCTACGGCCTGGTGTTCTTCGGCACCATCGTCAAGCGCAAGACCAAGCACATCTATGTGGGTAACTGGTTCTACGGTGCCTTCATCGTGGTCACCGCGATGCTGCACATCGTCAACCATGCTTCCCTGCCGGTCAGCTTCTTCAAGTCCTACTCGGCCTACTCGGGCGCGACCGACGCCATGATCCAGTGGTGGTATGGCCACAACGCCGTGGGCTTCTTCCTGACCACCGGCTTCCTGGGGATGATGTACTACTTCGTGCCGAAACAGGCCGAGCGTCCGATCTACTCCTATCGCCTGTCCATCGTGCACTTCTGGGCGCTGATCACCCTGTACATCTGGGCCGGTCCGCACCACCTGCACTACACCGCCCTGCCGGACTGGGCACAGTCCCTGGGCATGGCCATGTCGATCATCCTGCTGGCGCCAAGCTGGGGCGGCATGATCAATGGCATGATGACCCTCTCGGGCGCCTGGCATAAGCTGCGCACCGACCCGATCCTGCGCTTTTTGGTGGTGTCCCTGGCGTTCTACGGCATGTCGACCTTCGAAGGTCCGATGATGGCGATCAAGACCGTCAACTCGCTGTCGCACTACACCGACTGGACCATCGGCCACGTACACGCCGGCGCGCTGGGCTGGGTAGCGATGATCTCCATCGGCGCCCTATACCACATGATCCCGAAAGTCTTCGGTCGCCAGCAGATGCACAGCATCGGCCTGATCAACGCGCACTTCTGGCTGGCTACCATCGGTACCGTGCTGTACATCGCCTCGATGTGGGTCAACGGCATCACCCAGGGCCTGATGTGGCGTGCAATCAACGATGACGGCACCCTCACCTACTCCTTCGTCGAAGCTCTGCAGGCCAGCCACCCTGGTTTCATCGTGCGCGCCCTGGGCGGTGCGTTCTTTGCCGCCGGCATGCTGTTCATGGCGTACAACGTGTTCCGCACCGTTCGCGCCTCGAACCCGGCTGAAGCTGAAGCCGCCGCTCAGATCTCTGTAGTTGGAGCTCACTGATGAAGCATGAAGCAGTAGAGAAGAATATCGGCCTGCTGGCCTTCTTCATGGTCATCGCCGTCAGCATCGGCGGCCTGACCCAGATCGTTCCGCTGTTCTTCCAGGACGTCACCAACAAGCCGGTGGAAGGCATGAAGCCGCGCACCGCCCTGGAACTGGAAGGCCGCGACGTCTATATCGCCAACGGCTGTGTCGGCTGCCACTCGCAGATGATCCGTCCGTTCCGTGCCGAAACCGAACGCTATGGCCACTACTCGGTCGCCGGTGAAAGCGTCTGGGACCACCCGTTCCTGTGGGGTTCCAAGCGTACCGGTCCGGACCTGGCCCGCGTCGGTGGTCGTTACTCCGATGACTGGCAGCGTGCGCACCTGTACAACCCGCGCAACGTTGTACCTGAATCGAAAATGCCGGCTTATCCGTTCCTCGTAGAAAACAAGCTCGACGGCAAAGACACCGCGAAAAAAATGGAAGTCTTGCGCACGCTCGGCGTCCCTTACACCGACGAAGACATCGCCGGTGCCAAGGATGCCGTGAAGGGCAAAACCGAAATGGACGCGCTGGTGGCCTATCTGCAAGGCCTGGGCACCATCATCAAAAGCAAACGGTGATTCTTAATGGATATCGGGATGATTCGTGGCCTGGGCACCGTAGTGGTGATGGTGGCCTTCATCGGCCTGGCACTGTGGGTGTTCAGCCCCAAGCGCAAGTCCGAGTTCGAAGACGCGACCTTGCTGCCGTTCGCGGATGATCCCGAAGCCATCAAGCACGTCGAGCAAGCTTCTAGGAGTAACAAAGAATGACTACGTTCTGGAGTCTGTACGTCACAGTCCTCAGTCTGGGTACCATTTTCGCCCTGACCTGGCTGCTGCTGTCGACCCGCAAGGGCCAGCGCGCCGAGCAGACCGACGAGACGGTCGGCCACTCCTTCGACGGGATCGAGGAGTACGACAACCCGCTGCCGAAATGGTGGTTCATGCTGTTCGTCGGCACCATCGTCTTCGCCCTGGGTTACCTGGTGCTGTACCCGGGCCTGGGTAACTGGAAAGGCCTGCTGCCAGGCTACAACTACCTGGATACCGAAAAGCAGACCCCCTTCGCCAACGGCCAGACCGGCTGGACCGGCGTGCACGAGTGGGAAAAGGAAATGGCCAAGTCGGACGCCAAGTTCGGTCCGATCTTCGCCAAGTTCGCTTCCATGCCGATCGAGGAAGTCGCCAAGGACCCGCAAGCCCTGAAGATGGGGGGCCGCCTGTTCGCCTCCAACTGCTCGGTCTGCCACGGTTCCGACGCCAAGGGTGCCTATGGCTTCCCGAACCTGACCGACGCCGACTGGCGCTGGGGCGGCGAGCCGGAAACCATCAAGACCACCATCATGGGCGGTCGTCACGCGGTGATGCCGGCCTGGGCCGAAGTCATCGGCGAGCAAGGCGTCAGCGATGTGGCCGCCTATGTGCTGAGCAACCTCGATGGCCGCAAGCTGCCGGAAAGCGCCAAGGCCGATCCGGCCAACGGCCAGAAGATCTTCGCCGCCAACTGCGTGGCGTGCCACGGTCCGGCCGGCAAAGGCACCCCAGCCATGGGCGCGCCTGACCTGACCCACCCGGGCGCGTTCATCTACGGCTCGAGCTTCGCCCAACTGCAGCAGACCATCCGTTACGGCCGCCAGGGCCAGATGCCTGCCCAGGAACAGCTGCAAGGCAACGACAAGGTTCACCTGCTGGCCGCTTACGTCTACAGCCTGTCCCACAGTGACAAGCCGGCGGACGCCGAGTAAGGCAGACACCTTCGGGTAACAGAAAAGGCCCCGCCAATATCCATTGGCGGGGCCTTTTTATTTTCCTCTCCCCTCACGTCCGTCGCTCTGCCCCCGCTTGAGATTGCCCCTCCCCGCCAAGAGTAGTAACGTTGCTACATGAAATTTTTTGTCGAGGGTATGACGATGCCTACCACCACCATCTCCAGTCGCGAATTCAATCAGGACACAAGTGGTGCCAAAAAAGCCTCAAGAAACGGCCCGGTCATCATCACCGACCGTGGCAGGCCCGCCCATGTGCTGCTAAGCATTGAGGACTACGAAAAACTGAGCGGCCTGAACACCAGCATCGTCGACATGCTGGTCATGCCTGAAGCGCCTGAAATCGATTTCGAAACAGAGCGCGCAACCATCATTCCTCGCGAGATCGATCTGTCCTGATGTTTTTGCTCGATACCAACGTTGTGTCCGAATTACGCAAGCCCAATGCTGATCGCCAGGTAGTGGCCTGGGCTCAGACCGTGGCGCCAACCAGCCTGTTTTTATCAGTCATTACGTTATTGGAACTGGAAACCGGCATCCTGCGGTTGGAACGCCGCGATCGCACCCAAGGGGCGCTACTGCGTGCCTGGCTGGAACTGCGCGTGATGCCCGCTTTCGACGGACGAATACTGGCCATTGACCACGCTGTCGCTATGCGCTGCGCCCGATTGCACGTTCCGGATCGCAGCAATGAATGCGATGCCCTGATTGCGGCGACCGCCCTGGAACACGGGCTGACAGTCGTTACCCGCAACATCGCCGACTTCCAGTCCAGCGGTGTGCAACTGCTCAATCCGTGGAACGATTGAACGCGGTCGCGGCGAAAAGCGTCCATAATTCACAAGTCAATTGATTCAAGTCATTACACCATCAATTGATTTCCCCCAACGCGACCAAAGGTCGCACCCTTGAGCTAGAGCGACAGGCGTATCATTGCGCCACTGCAACACCCCTATTTGATCGCGGTCGGCACGTACTGACCGGGGCATTTCTCCACTGCCGTGGGATGCAATGATGAGCAACCAGATTCCGGTACATGACGTTACCCCGCCTGCCAAGAATTCGAACAACAGCGTAGACCTCTACGCCTCCAGGGAAAAAATCTACACACGCGCTTTCACCGGCCTCTTCCGCAACCTGCGGATGGCGGGCGGCGCGGCCCTGTTCCTGCTGTATTTCGGTACGGTGTGGCTCAACTGGGGCGGCCACCAGGCCGTCTGGTGGAACCTGCCGGAGCGCAAGTTCTTCATTTTCGGCGCCACCTTCTGGCCCCAGGATTTCATCCTGCTGTCGGGGCTTTTGATCATCGCCGCCTTCGGCCTGTTCTTCATCACCGTGTACGCCGGGCGCGTCTGGTGCGGCTATACCTGCCCGCAAAGCGTCTGGACCTGGATCTTCATGTGGTGCGAGAAGGTCACCGAAGGCGACCGCAACCAGCGCATCAAGCTCGACAAGGCGCCGATGAGCGCCAACAAGTTCCTGCGCAAGTTCAGCAAGCACAGCCTCTGGCTGCTGATCGGCTTCGTCACCGGCATGACCTTCGTCGGCTACTTCTCGCCGATCCGCGAGCTGGTCATCGACTTCTTCACCGGCCAGGCCGATGGCTGGTCGTACTTCTGGGTCAGCTTCTTCACCCTCGCCACCTATGGCAACGCCGGCTGGCTGCGCGAACAGGTGTGCATCTACATGTGCCCCTACGCCCGCTTCCAGAGCGTGATGTTCGACAAGGACACCCTGATCGTCTCCTACGACCCGCGTCGCGGCGAAGGTCGCGGCCCGCGCAAGAAAGGTGTCGACTACAAGGCCATGGGCCTGGGCGACTGCATCGACTGCACCATGTGCGTCCAGGTCTGCCCGACCGGCATCGACATCCGTGACGGCCTGCAGATCGAATGCATCGGCTGCGCCGCCTGCATCGACGCCTGCGACAACATCATGGACAAGATGGACTACCCACGCGGCCTGATCAGCTACACCACCGAGCACAACCTGTCCGGGCAGAAAACCCATAAACTGCGGCCACGCCTGATCGGCTATGCGCTGGTGCTGCTGGCGATGATCAGCCTGCTGGTCACCGCGTTCTTCATGCGTTCGCTGGTGGGCTTCGATGTCAGCAAGGACCGCGTACTCTATCGCGAGAACGCCGAAGGCCGGATCGAAAACGTCTACAGCCTGAAGATCATGAACAAGGACCAGCGCGACCATACCTACGTACTGGACGCCACCGGCCTGCCGGACCTCAAGCTGCAGGGCCGACGCGAGATCAAGGTGGCGGCCGGCGATATCGTCAGCATGCCGGTCGAGCTGTCGAGTTCGCCGGAGCAACTGCCGTCGAGCACCAACGAGGTGAAATTCATCCTCAAGGACGCCGACGACGAAAGCGTCCACGTTGAAGCCAAGAGCCGGTTCATCGGCCCACAAATTCGTTAAGAGAAGTCACCATGCCCGCAGCGACCGCCACAAGCCCCTGGTACAAGCACCTCTGGCCCTGGATCATCATCGGCATCCTGGCCTGCTCGGTGGCCCTGACCCTGTCCATGGTGACCATTGCGGTGAACAACCCGGACAACCTGGTCAATGACAACTACTACGAGGCCGGCAAAGGCATCAACCGCTCCCTGGACCGCGAACTTCTGGCCCAGACCCTGCAACTGCGCGCCAGCATGCACCTGGATGACCTCACCGGCGAAGTCGACCTGCGCCTGAGCGGCAACAGCATGCCCGCCACCCTGGAGCTGAACCTGATCTCGCCGACCCAGCCGGAAAAAGACCGCAAGATCACCCTCGCCCGCAGCGAAACCGACCAGGGCCGCTACATTGGCCAGTTGAGCGACAAGGTCGATGGCCGCCGTTTTGTCGAACTGCTGGGCGTCGAAGGCGACAAGACCTGGCGCATGTTCGAAGAGGAACAGGTCAGCCACGACAAGAACCTGCTGCTGGGTGACGAGCCACTGCAAGGCGCGGAACACCTGGACAAGTAAGCGCCCTCCGTACATCGCCGGCAGGCTGCTGTCTTCTCCCAGGCAGCAGCCTGTCGGCGATGAGGTCCGCCCCTGGAACAAAGACCCGCGATGACCACGCCACTGCCCTGCTACCACTGCGCCCTGCCCGTTCCCGCCGGCAGCCGCTTCACCGCCGTCGTGCTCGGCGCCCCTCGCGAGTTCTGCTGCCCGGGTTGCCAGGCGGTGGCCGAAGCCATAGTCGCCGGCGGCCTGGAAAGCTACTACAGCCATCGCAGCGAAGCCTCGGCCAACCCCGAGGCCCTGCCGGTGCAACTGGTGGACGAACTGGCGCTCTACGACCGCGCGGATGTGCAGCAACCCTTTGTCCGGCATGAAGGCGAACTGGCCGAAACCACCCTGCTGATGGAAGGCATCAGTTGCGCCGCCTGTGGCTGGCTGATCGAGAAACACCTGCGCAGCCTGCCGGCGGTGGCCGAGGCGCGGCTGAACCTGTCCAACCATCGCCTGCATGTGCGCTGGGCCGACAGCCAGCTACCGCTGAGCCAGGTGCTCAGCGAACTGCGCTTGATCGGCTATGCAGCGCACCCCTACCAGGCCGACCGCGCCTCCGAACAACTGGCCAGCGAAAACCGCCTGGCCCTGCGCCAGCTGGGCGTGGCCGGGCTGCTGTGGTTCCAGGCGATGATGGCAACCATGGCCACCTGGCCGGAGTTCAATATCGACCTGAGCCCCGAACTGCACACCATCCTGCGCTGGGTCGCGCTGTTTCTCACCACGCCGATCGTGTTCTACAGCTGCGCGCCGTTTTTCAAGGGCGCCCTGCGCGACCTGCGCACCCGCCACATGACCATGGACGTTTCAGTGTCCCTGGCGATTGGCGCCGCCTACATCGCCGGGATCTGGACCTCGATCACCGGGGTCGGCGAGCTGTACTTCGATGCCGTGGGCATGTTCGCCCTGTTCCTGCTGGCCGGGCGCTACCTGGAACGCCGCGCCCGCGAACGCACCGCAGCCGCCACTGCGCAACTGGTGAACCTGCTGCCGGCCTCGTGCCTGCGCCTGGGTACTGACGGCCAGAGCGAACGCATCCTGCTCAGCGAACTGCGCCTGGGGGACAAGGTGCTGGTGCACCCCGGTGCCATCCTCCCGGCGGACGGCAAGATCCTCGATGGCCAGTCGAGCATCGACGAATCCCTGCTCACCGGCGAATACCTGCCGCAACCGCGCAGCATCGGCGATGCGGTCACCGCCGGCACCCTCAACGTCGAGGGCGCGCTGACCGTGGAAGTCCTGGCCCTGGGGCAGGACACACGCCTGTCGGCCATCGTCCGCCTGCTGGACCGGGCCCAGGCGGAAAAACCGCGCCTGGCGGAAATCGCCGACCGCGCCGCCCAGTGGTTCCTGCTGTTCTCCCTGGTCGCCGCGGCCGCCATCGGTCTGCTCTGGTGGCAGCTGGACGCCTCCCGGGCCTTCTGGATCGTCCTGGCGATGCTGGTCGCCACCTGCCCCTGCGCACTGTCCCTGGCCACCCCGACCGCACTGACGGCCGCCACCGGCACCCTGCACAAACTCGGCCTGCTGCTGACCCGCGGCCACGTGCTCGAAGGCCTGAACCAGATCGACACGGTGATTTTCGACAAGACCGGCACCCTCACAGAGGGGCGCCTGGCCTTGCGCTCGATTCTTCCTGTGGGCGACCTCGACAGCCAGCAGTGCCTGGGCCTGGCCGCCGCCCTGGAAAACCGCTCCGAACACCCGATTGCCCGGGCCTTCGGCCGCGCGCCGCTGGCCGCCGAGGAAGTCCTGAGTATGCCCGGGCTGGGCCTGGAAGGCCTGGTGAGCGAGCAACGCCTGCGCATCGGCCAGCCCGCCTTCGTCTGCGAGCTCAGCGCCTGTGCGGTCCCGGCAATGCCGGACGAAGCCGGCCAATGGCTGCTGCTGGGCGATACCCAGGGGCCACTGGCCTGGTTTGTCCTCGACGATCGCCTGCGCAGCGATGCGCCGGCGCTGCTGGCCGCCTGCAAGGCGCGGGGCTGGAACACCCTGCTGCTCTCGGGCGACAGCTCGCCGATGGTCGCCAGTGTCGCCGCCGAACTGGGCATCGACGACGCCCGCGGCGGCCTGCGCCCGGACGACAAGCTGCAGGTACTGCAACAATTGCATCGCCAGGGCCGCAAAGTGCTGATGCTCGGCGACGGGGTCAACGATGTCCCGGTGCTGGCCGCCGCCGATATCAGCGTGGCCATGGGCTCGGCCACCGACCTGGCCAAGACCAGCGCCGATGCGGTACTGCTGTCCAACCGCCTGGATGCATTGGTGCAGGCCTTCAGCCTGGCCCGTCGCACGCACCGGATAATCATCGAGAACCTGCTGTGGGCCGGGCTGTACAATGGCCTCATGCTGCCGTTCGCCGCCCTCGGCTGGATCACTCCGGTATGGGCCGCCATCGGCATGTCCATCAGTTCGTTGACCGTGGTGCTCAATGCCCTGCGCCTGACTCGCCTGCCGCGTCAGCCCCAGGCCGAAGCCACGACCCAAACCCGCCCGCTGCCGGCCTGAGCCGCGCGGGCATGGAGCCTACCCATGCCAGCTCTCTACGTGATGATCCCGGCGGCGCTGCTGATCGTGGCCATCGCCATCTACATCTTCTTCTGGGCGGTCGACAGCGGTCAGTACGATGACCTCGACGGCCCGGCCCACAGCATTCTGTTCGACGACCAGGACCCCAAGCACACCGCCGCGATCGACGAGGCCAAGGGCCAGCCGGCGGCCGAACAGCCGCCGCACAAAGACCAGGCGCCGCCCCATGCTTGAGCTGGCGCCACTGCTGGTTTCCGCGGTGATCCTCGGCCTGCTCGGCGGCGGCCACTGCCTGGGCATGTGCGGCGGCCTGATGGGCGCCTTGACCCTGGCCATTCCCCAGGAGCAGCGCAGCCGGCGTTTTCGCCTGCTGCTGGCCTACAACCTGGGACGCATCCTCAGTTACGCCACCGCGGGCCTGCTGATCGGCCTGGCTGGCTGGGCCGTGGCCAGCAGCCCGGCGGCCATGGCCCTGCGTGTGCTGGCCGGCCTGCTGCTGATCGCCATGGGCTTGTACCTGGCCGGCTGGTGGAGCGGTCTGACCCGTATCGAAAGCCTCGGACGCGGCCTGTGGCGCCATATACAGCCCGTGGCCAACCGCCTGCTGCCGGTGTCGAGCCTGCCACGCGCCTTGCTGCTGGGCGCGCTCTGGGGCTGGCTGCCGTGCGGCCTGGTCTACAGCACCCTGCTGTGGTCCGCCAGCCAGGGCAATGCCCTCGACAGCGCCCTGCTGATGCTGGCCTTCGGCCTGGGTACCTGGCCGGTGCTGCTGGCGACCGGACTGGCGGCGGAGCGGGTCACCGCGCTGCTGCGTCGGCGCAGCGTGCGCATGGCCGGTGGCCTGCTGGTGATCCTGTTCGGCATCTGGACCTTGCCTGGTCCGCATCAGCATTGGTTGATGGGGCACTGAGGCTGCCGGCCATCGCCAGCAACCACACAAGCCCCGCCCGGCAGACAGCGCGCACCCGCCAGCCTTGATGCAAATCAAGATGGCCTGGGCGCCAACCCCCTAGACTCGCGAACACTGCCTGCCTACCGGGGGAATTCCCGCATGCTCGACGCCATTCGTTGGGACACCGATCTGATCCGCCGTTACGACCTGGCGGGACCGCGCTACACCTCTTACCCCACCGCTGTGCAATTCCACAGCCAGGTGGGCACCTTCGACCTGCTCCACGCCCTGCGCGAAAGCCGCAAGGCGCTGCGCCCGCTGTCGCTGTACGTGCACGTGCCGTTCTGCGCGAACATCTGCTACTACTGCGCCTGCAACAAGGTCATCACCAAGGACCGCGGGCGCGCCCTGCCCTACCTGCAACGCCTGGAACAGGAAATCCAGCTGATCGCCTGCCATCTCGACCCCGGGCAGAAGGTCGAGCAACTGCACTTCGGCGGTGGCACCCCGACCTTTCTCAGCCATGACGAACTGCGGCAACTGATGGCTCATCTGCGCCAGCACTTCAATCTGCTGGACGACGATTCGGGCGACTACGGCATCGAGATCGACCCGCGCGAAGCCGACTGGTCGACCATGGGCCTGCTGCGCGAGCTGGGCTTCAACCGGGTCAGCATCGGCCTGCAGGACCTCGACCCGGCGGTGCAGCGCGCGGTCAATCGCCTGCAAAGCCTGGAAGAAACCCGGGCGGTGATCGAAGCGGCGCGCACCCTGCAGTTTCGTTCGATCAATATCGACCTGATCTACGGCCTGCCGAAACAGACGCCGGACAACTTCGCCCGCACCGTCGAGGAAGTCATCAACCTGCAGCCGGACCGGCTGTCGGTGTTCAACTACGCGCACCTGCCGGAGCGCTTCATGCCGCAACGGCGGATCAACAGCCACGAACTACCGGCGCCGGCGGAAAAACTGCAGATGCTGCAGCGCACCATCGAACAACTGACAGCCGCCAGTTACCGCTACATCGGCATGGACCATTTCGCCCTGCCCGACGACGAGCTGGCGATCGCCCAGGAAGAGTCGACCCTGCAACGCAACTTCCAGGGCTACACCACCCATGGCCACTGCGACCTGATCGGCCTGGGCGTCTCGGCCATCAGCCAGATCGGCGACCTGTACTGCCAGAACAGCAGCGACCTGACCCAGTACCAGAACCTGCTGGGCGGCGCACAACTGGCCACCAGCCGCGGCCTGGTATGCAATCAGGACGACCGCGTCAGACGCGCGGTGATCCAGCAGTTGATCTGCAACTTCAGCCTCGACTTCGAGGCCATCGAGCAGCAGTTCAATATCGACTTTCGCGGGTACTTCGGCGAGCTGTGGCCACAGCTGCAAGCCATGGCCGAAGACAGCCTGATCAAGCTGAGCAACGAAGGCATCGAAGTCCTGCCTGCCGGGCGCCTGCTGGTGCGTTCGGTGTGCATGGTGTTCGACGCTTATCTGGAGCAACAGAATCGACAGCGTTTTTCCCGGGTCATCTAGGGGCATCAGGCGCGGTAACCTGAGCACCAGGCGCGACAACTTGTCGCAGATTGCGGGCAAAAACTGTCGGGAGAGACAGGGCGCAAGCAAGCCTGATACTTGACGCCGAGACAATCGGCGAGTGCAAGTGACGGTCAGCGCTGGAAATACCCTGAACGGACTGCACGAGCGCACTTCTCCGAAGTGGCCTGGAGGCCACAAACGGACAGCTTTACGACTAAGCGCCAATACGGCACGGACTGGCCGGAACCTCCTCCCGTGAGTTACCCTTACGGCTTATGTGTGTTTTCCCACAAGGATTCTATTGAATGTCCGAGCCAGTAAAACTGCGCGCTCACAACCAGGCCCATTGCAAGGATTGCAGCCTGGCCCCCCTCTGCCTGCCACTTTCTCTGAATCTGGAAGACATGGATGCGCTGGACGAGATCGTTAAACGCGGTCGCCCGCTGAAAAAAGGCGAGTTCCTGTTTCGCCAGGGCGACGCATTCGACTCCGTCTATGCTGTGCGCTCCGGTGCCCTGAAGACTTTCAGTCTCAGCGACAGCGGCGAAGAACAGATCACCGGCTTCCACCTGCCCAGCGAACTGGTCGGCCTGTCCGGCATGGACACCGAGATCCACCCGGTTTCCGCCCAGGCCCTGGAAACCACGTCGGTCTGTGAAATCCCCTTCGAACGCCTCGACGAACTGGCCCTGCAGTTGCCCCAGCTGCGCCGCCAGCTGATGCGAGTGATGAGCCGCGAGATCCGCGACGACCAGCAGATGATGCTGTTGCTGTCGAAAAAGACCGCCGACGAGCGCATCGCCACGTTCCTGGTCAACCTGTCGGCACGCTTCCGCGCCCGTGGCTTCTCGGCCAACCAGTTCCGCTTGAGCATGTCGCGCAACGAGATCGGCAACTATCTGGGCCTGGCGGTGGAAACCGTGTCCCGGGTGTTCACCCGCTTCCAGCAGAACGCGTTGATCGCCGCTGAAGGCAAAGAGGTGCACATTCTCGACCCGATCCAGCTGTGCGCCCTCGCCGGCGGCTCCCTGGAAGGCTGAGGCAGAGCCCCCGCCCGAGCCAAGCGGCTCGGGCGGGGCTATACTGGCGCGCTCCACTTCATGCCCGCCAGGACACCGCCACGATGGCCTTCGACTCCTTCGACATCAAATCCCTGATCCGCCCAGTCATCGACTTCCCCAAGCCGGGCGTGATCTTCCGTGACATCACCCCGCTGTTCCAGTCGCCCAAGGCCTTGCGCCTGGCGGCCGACAGTTTTGCCCAGCGCTATGTCGAAGAAGATTTCAGCCACATCGGCGCCATGGATGCCCGCGGCTTCCTGATCGGCTCGATCATCGCCTACCAGTTGAACAAACCGCTGATCCTGTTCCGCAAGCAAGGCAAGCTGCCAGCCGATGTGCTTGCCGAGGGTTACCAGACCGAATACGGCGAAGCCTTTCTCGAGGTCCATGCCGACAGCCTGTGCGAAGGCGATTCGGTGGTGATGTTCGATGACCTGATCGCCACCGGCGGTACCCTGATCGCCGCGGCCAACCTGGTGCGCCGCATGGGGGCCAGCGTCTACGAAGCCGCTGCCATCATCGACCTGCCTGAGTTGGGCGGCTCGCAACGCCTGCGAGACATGGACATTCCAACCTTCTGCCTGACGCAGTTCTCGTTGAGCGAACGGTAAACCACACGGCAGAAAAGGAGGCCGGGCCGGCGCTATCGCGAGCAAGCTGCGCGCCTACGGAGATAGCGCCCTACCCCTTCAGCGGGCCTACAGCCCCATTTGCTTGCTGATGATTTCGTTCATCACTTCCCGGGTGCCGCCGCCGATGGAAAGGATGCGGCTGTCGCGGTACAGCCGTTCCACCAGGCTTTCACGCATGTAGCCCAGCCCTCCGAGAATCTGCACGGCATCGTGGGTGATGCGGTCGGCCGTATCGGTGGCGAAGTTCTTGGCCATGGCAATCTCCTTGATCACACTTTGGCCCGCCGCCATCTTCGCTGCCTGGCGATAAGTGAACTCGCGGGACACCTCCAGCGCGGTGGCCATCTCCGCCAGACGATGCTTGATCACCTGGAACTTGCCGATGGGCTTGCCGAACGCCTCGCGCTCCCGGGCCCACTTCAGGCTCTCCTCCAACGCCAGTTGTGCGGTCATATTGGCCATCAGGGCCAGCGCCAGGCGCTCGCTCTGGAAGTTGCCCATGATGCAGGCGAAGCCCATGTTCTCGACCCCGATCAAGTGGCTGGCCGGCACTCGGCAATCGTCGAAAAACAGCTCGGCGGTATCCGACGCCCACCAGCCCATCTTCTTCAGTTGCCGGCCAACGGTGAATCCCGGCGTGCCCTTGTCGATCAGCAGCAGGCTGATACCGCCGAAACCAGGCTCGCCGGTGCGCACGGCCACCGTGTAGAAGTCGGCGCGCACGCCACTGGTGATAAAGGTCTTGCTGCCACTGACGCGGTAGCAGTCGCCATCGCGCAGCGCCCGGGTCTGCAGGTTGGCCACGTCCGAGCCGCCGCCGGGCTCGGTGACCGCCAGGGCGCTGATTTTCTCCCCCGCCAATACCTGCGGCACCACCCGGTCTCGGACCTCGGGGCGCGCCCATTTGACGATCGGCGGCAAACCGATGTCCAGCGAGTCCAGGCCCGCCACCAGGCCACCGGAGCCACAGCGCATCAACTCCTCGCTGGCGGCGATCTTGGCGAACAGGTCGCCCTCGTGGCTCCCGCCCAGGGCTTCTGGATAGCCGATGCCCAGGATGCCGGCCGCGCCAGCCTTGAGGTACAGCTCGCGGGGGAATCCTTGCGCCTCCTCCCATTGATCGATGTCCGGGAGGATTTCCCGATCGACGAAACGTCGAACGCTGTCGCGGACCAACTGATGGCTAGGGTCGAAGTATTCCTGGCAGGCAGACATCGGCAAGCTCCTCTGAAGGTTGAGGAAACTTACCTAGCGCTTGCTTGGTTTTCAAGAAAAGTCGCGTTTAAGCGACAGAGCGCGGCCAGCAAGCAAGCCCCTCTGGCAACGGCGAGCTTGCTGGCCGAAACGCTTACAGGCTGATTGGCTTACGCCCGGCAAACGAGTGCGCCAGGGTGCCGCCGTCCACCAGCTCCAGCTCGCCGCCCAGGGGCACGCCATGGGCGATACGCGAGGTGATCAGGCCTTTGTTGGTCAACAGCTGGGCGATGTAATGGGCGGTCGCCTCGCCTTCCACCGTCGGGTTGGTGGCCAGGATCACCTCGGTGAAACTGCCCTGCTCTTCGATCCTGGCCAGCAGCTGGGGAATGCCGATGGCTTCCGGGCCGAGGCCGTCGAGAGGCGACAGGTGGCCCTTGAGCACGAAATAGCGACCGCGATAACCGGTCTGCTCCACCGCATAGACATCCATCGGCCCCTCGACCACGCACAACAGCGTGTCGTCACGCCGCGGATCGGCGCATTGCGGGCACAGATCGTCCTCGGTCAGGGTGCGGCACAGGCGGCAGTGGCCGACACCCTCCATGGCCTGGCTCAGCGCCTGGGCCAACCGCGTACCGCCGCTGCGGTCGCGCTCCAGCAGCTGCAAGGCCATGCGCTGGGCGGTTTTCTGACCCACGCCCGGCAAAGTGCGCAGGGCATCGATCAGTTGGCGAATCAGGGGGCTGAAGCTCATGGGTAAAGGTCCGACAAAACGACGAGACGCGGTTTATACCCGCGCCTCCGATTAGCGTCAAATGCTCAGTCCGGGGCGACCCGCACCACCAGCTTGCCGAAGTTGCGCCCTTCCAGCAGCCCGATGAAGGCTTGTGGCGCCCGCTCCAGGCCGTCGACCACATCCTCCTTGAACTTGACCTTGCCTTGCAGCACCCAGGGCGCCATGGCGCTGACAAACTCCGGTTGCCGGTCGCCGTAGTCATCGAACACGATAAACCCCTGGATGCGCACGCGCTTGGTCAACAGCTGGCGCTGCAACAGTGGCAGGCGATCGGGCCCCGGCGGCAGTTCCTGGGCGTTGTACTGGGCGATCAGCCCGCACAGCGGAATCCGCGCCTTGGGGTTGAGTAACGGCAGCACCGCATCGAACACCTTGCCGCCGACGTTTTCAAAGTAGATGTCCACGCCCTCGGAGCAGGCCTGCGCCAGCTCGTCGGCAAAATTCGGGCTGTGGTGGTCGATACAGGCATCGAACCCCAGTTCCTCGACCACATAGCGGCACTTGTCGGGACCACCCGCCACACCGATCACCCGCAGCCCCTTGATCTTGGCCACCTGCCCCACCACCGAGCCCACAGCACCCGAGGCCGCGGCCACCACCAGGGTCTCTCTGGCCTTGGGCTGGCCGATGTCCATCAGGCCCATGTACGCGGTCATCCCCGGCATACCCAGCACACCCAGGGCCATCGAGGGGCTGGGCAAGCCCGCCGGCACCGGCATCAGATTACGGCCATCGGAAATGCTGTGGCTTTGCCACCCGGTGGCACCCACCACCAGGTCGCCCTCCTGGAATTTCGGATTCAGCGAGCGCTCGACCCGGCTGACCGCGCCGCCGGTCATCACTTCGTTGATTTCCACCGGAGCGGCGTAGGACGGCGCATCACTCATGCGCCCGCGCATATAAGGGTCCAGCGACAAATAAAGGGTCTTGAGCAGCACCTGGCCATCCGCCAGATCCGGCAGCGCCACCCGCTCCAGGCGAAAGTTTTCCGGCACGGGCGCGCCCTGGGGCCGGGAGACCAGAACGATGCGCTGGTTGAGGGTCAATGCTTGCGACATCAGAGCAACTCCTTATCGAGAATTGAATCGGGCCATACAGAGTGCAGACCATCGCACAGCGCCCGGCGTTCGATGTTTCTCCTACCCTCACCTGCGGCAGCGGCTACAGGCGCCACAAACAAAAATGCCAGGCGCGATGCCTGGCATTTTTAAGTCCGTCCGATGCGCTGGCGCGAATCAGAACGGCAGTTTCATACCCGGTGGCAGTTGCATGCCAGCGGTCATGCCGGACATCTTGTCCTGGCTGTTGGCTTCGATCTTGCGCACGGCGTCATTGACGGCGGCAGCGAACAGATCTTCCAGCACTTCGCGGTCATCTTCGCTGACACCTTCCAGCAGGCTTGGGTCGATGCTCACGCGCTTGATGTCGTGACGACCGGTCATGACCACGGTGACCATATCGCCACCCGCCTTGCCGGTGACTTCGGCGTTGGCCAGCTCTTCCTGCATCTTGGCCATCTTTTCCTGCATCTGCTGCGCCTGCTTCATCAGGCCGGCCATGCCACCTTTCATCATGGGAATCACCTCAAAGTACTTGGATATAAACAGCGCCCGGCCTCAGGGCCCGGCGCCCTTCAGTTATTAACCCTGGCTGACCAGGGCCTCGACAGGTTCAATAGTATCGTGACGGACCACCGCGCCGAACTCCCGCACCATCTGCTGGATGAACGGATCGCCGTGGATCGACTCCTCGGCTTCGCGCTGGCGATTGGCACGGCGGCGCGACGCGGCCTGGGCCGGAGTTTCCTGCTCGGGCTTGATCAGCTCGATGCTCACCGTCAGCGTGCGCTGGTGATACTGGTTCAGGGCATCGTTCAGGCGCCGCTGCTGGGTGGCGTTGAACAAGGCGCTGTGGGCCGGGTCCAGGTGCAGCAACCAGTTGTCGCCTTCGGCGGCGATCAAGGTGCAGTTGGCGGCGATGCTCGCCGTCATCCCGGAAATCGGCAGTTTCGGGAACAGTTCCAGCCACTCCAGCGCAAGGCCGGTGGCCGGCTGGGCAGCCGGCAGCGGCTCGGGTTCCGGCTCGGGATCGGCGGCGTGTTCGCTGGCCAGTTCGTCCAGGTAGCTGTAGGCCGAATCCATGTCCGGCTCGATGTAGTCTTCGTCCAGCGGCGGCTCGTCATCCAGGTCAATGCCCGGTGTCGCGGCATCGACCTCGGCAACGCTGGGCTCCGGCACCGGGGCACTGACCCATTCCGGCGCATCCGGCACCACGCTGTCCGGGGTCGGCGTCGGCATCGGGGTCAGCTCAGGCTGCTCCGCGGCGGTCTCCAGCACGGGCTCGACGGCCGGCTGCTGCGCGACGACCGGTTCGACCGGGTCGTTCCACGGCAGGTCGACCACCTCTTCGGCGGCGACAGGCGCTGCCTGCGCTGGTGTCTCGACCACAGGCTGTGGCGCAGGCGCCACGGGCACTGCAGGAACAGGCGTAGGGGCAACCGCTGGAGCGGCCTCGACCACCGGCGCCGCAACCGGAGCGGCGGCAACACTTACCGGAGCAGCAACGGCTGCGCCAGCCACGGATTGGGCGGAATCAACTGTGGCCTGGCTGATCCCCACTGGCTTTAGCGGCTGTCTCGGCGCATCTGCCGAGTCCGCTGGCCGGAAGGCCAGCATCCGCAGCAGGACCATCTCGAAACCACCGCGCGGGTCCGGTGCCAGCGGCAGGTCGCGCCGGCCGATCAAGCCCATCTGGTAATAGAACTGCACATCTTCGGCCGGCAACGCCTGGGCCAGGGCCAGCACCCGGTCGCGGTCGCCATGCCCGTTGTCGACACCGTCCGGCAAGGCCTGGGCAATGGCCACACGGTGCAGGACGTTGAGAATCTCCGACAGCACGCCGTTCCAGTCCGGCCCCTGTTCGGCCAGGTGGCGCACAGCCTCGAGCAAGGCCTTGGCATCGCCGTTGATCAGCGCATGCAGGACGTCGTAGACCTGGCCGTGATCGAGGGTGCCGAGCATCGCCCGCACATCGGCGGCCATGACCTTGCCTTCACCGAAGGCAATGGCCTGGTCGGTGAGGCTCATGGCATCGCGCATCGAACCGTCGGCGGCGCGGCCCAACAGCCATAGCGCGTCGTCTTCGAACGGCACGTTCTCGACGCCCAGCACATGAGTCAGGTGCTCGACCACCCGTTCCGGGGTCATGTTCTTCAGGGAGAACTGCAGGCAGCGCGAAAGAATCGTTGCCGGAAGTTTCTGCGGGTCGGTGGTCGCCAGAATGAATTTGACGTAGGGCGGCGGCTCTTCCAGGGTTTTCAACAAGGCGTTGAACGAGTGGCTGGACAGCATGTGCACTTCGTCGATCAGGTAGACCTTGAAGCGTCCGCGGCTCGGGGCGTACTGCACGTTGTCCAGCAGCTCGCGGGTGTCCTCGACCTTGGTCCGGCTCGCGGCGTCGATCTCGATCAGGTCGACGAAACGCCCTTCGTCGATCTCGCGGCATACCGAGCAAGTGCCGCAGGGTGTGGAAGTAATGCCTGTTTCACAGTTCAGGCATTTGGCAATGATCCGCGCGATGGTGGTCTTGCCCACCCCGCGAGTGCCGGTAAACAGATAGGCATGGTGCAGCCGCTGGCTGTCCAAGGCATTGATCAGAGCCTTGAGCACATGGGTCTGGCCGACCATTTCGCGAAACGAGCGCGGACGCCATTTACGTGCAAGAACCTGATAACTCATCGAAAACCGTCGCAACTGGGAAGCGGAAGCCCGTAATGCTAGCGGAGCAAGGGCGAAATTGCATCCGGTGCGCTCGTCTAATCTGGCTAAGCTGCTTTTTGTCAGGCTCGTCAGCGGCCTTTTCCTGCGCGGAGACTCTATGCGTTTAGCCTTGGGCGCCTTTCTGCTGGTTGCCATGAATGGTTTTGCCGCAGAACCGGCCCTGCGCTTCTCGATCCCCGATAGCTGGGCCATGCCCGTGGTACAGATCGAACGTGGCCGGCCCACTCAGGGCATTCTCCACGACATGATGGCCAGCCTCGCCACCCAGGTCGGCACCCCGGCCGAATTCCACGTCCTGGCGCGGGCCCGCGTGCAGGCGGCCATGGATCATGGGGAAATCGATGTCCGCTGTTATGCCGCCCAGTCCTGGCTGCCCAACCAGGCCGGCGATTACATCTGGAGCATCCCGCTGTTCATTCAGCGCGACCTGTTGGTCAGCCGCGAGCGACACTTATTCCCGGTCACGCCCCGGGACCTGCCGACGCAGCCCATCGGCACCGTCCTCAGCTACACCTACCCTTCCCTGCAACCCTTGTTCGACAACCACCAGTTACTCCGCGACGACGCGCGCAACCAGGAACAGGTGCTGCAAAAACTCTGGGCCGGCCGCTACCGCTACGCAGTGAGCAACCAATGGACGCTGGACTGGTTCAATCAGACCTTGCCGCCCGAACAGCAACTGCACAGCGTGGCCGTCCTGCAGGAACAGGCGGTCGGCTGCGTCGTCCGCAACGATCCGGCGCTGCCGGTGCAACGAGTGCTGCGCACCTTGTTGCGCATGAAAATGTCGGGAGAGATCGACGACCTCATCGGCCTGTACACCGGCCGCAGGCCGACCGAGAGCGCCCCGCAGAGCTACGAGGCACCTTAGGCGTCAGCCGACTTCGTCGTGCGGACACCATTCCAGCGGCGGCAGGAAGGTTGCCACCCAGCCCGGCACCTCGCTGGCCGGCATGGGCGGGGCGATGAAATAACCCTGCGCCACGTCGCAGCCCAGCGACATCAGCAACTCGCCGTGTTCCATGCTTTCCAGGCCCTCGGCCACCACCTGCCGGTCAAACGCCCGGGCCAGGCCGATCAAGGCCTGGGTCAGCGCCAGATCGCCCTTGTCGTGCAGCATGTCGCGGACAAACATGCGGTCGATCTTGATGGTCTGGGTGCGCAAGCGCTTGAGGTAGCTCAGCGACGAATGCCCGGTGCCGAAATCTCCCAGGGAAAACTGCACCCCCAGCGCCTGGCAGGCCTCGAGGCAAGCGCTGACGTGCTGGATATTCTCCACCGCCACCGCCTCGACGATTTCCAGGTCCAACAACTGCGGGGCAATCTGCGGATGACGCTCGAGCACCGCCTTGAGCCGGTCGACGAAGTCCGCCCGCTGGAAATGCCGGGCAGCAATGTTGACACTGATCGGCCAGCGCTGCCCGGTCAGTTGCCATTGCCGCAACTGAGCCATGACCTGCTCCATCACCCACTCGCCGATATCGATGATCAGGTCGGTTTCCTCCACCAGCGGCAGGAACTCCCGAGGCGCGACCATGCCCCGCTGCGGGTGCTGCCAACGCAGCAATGCCTCGAAGCCCACCACCTCGCCACTGCGCATATTGACCTTGGGTTGAAAGTGCAGGCACAGCTCGCCGGCCGCCAGCGCCTGCCGGACCCGTTCCACGGTCTGGTGGGTGGCCTTGACCTCGCGGTCCCGCGACACGTCGAACAAGTGAAAGCGATTGCGCCCGCTCTGCTTGGCCACGTACATCGCCTGGTCGGCATGCCGCAGCAAAGTGTCGGCGTCATCGTTGTCGGCGGGAAACAGCGTCACGCCGATACTGGCGCAGACATTGATCTCCTTGTCCTGGATCAGATAAGGCGTGGAGATCACCCCCAGCACCCGATGCAGCGCCGCCCGCAACTCGCGAATGTCGCGCACATGGCGCAGGATCAGCACGAACTCGTCCCCGGCCAGGCGCGCCACCACGTCTTCGCCGCGAATGATCGAGCGCAGGCGCGCCGCTACCTCCACCAGCAACAGATCGCCGCTGGCGTGCCCGTAGCCATCGTTGACCGCCTTGAAGCCATCGAGATCGAGCATGCACACCGCCAGCGCGATGTTTTCCTTGCGCGAGTAATCCAGCGCCTGGTTGAGCAGGTCGGAAAGGAAGGAACGGTTGGGCAAACCGGTCAGCACGTCGTGCCCGACCCGCCATTGCAGCGAGTGCAACAAGCGCCGTTTTTCGCTGATATCGAAGCGGATCGCCACATAACGCTGGACCCGGCCAGTGGCCTCATCGAGCAAGGGCACGACGGTGCTGTCGACCCAATACAGGCTCCCGTCCTTGGCCCGGTTGCAGATCTCGCCCTTCCAGACCTGGCCCAGGGCAATGGTGCGCCACATGGTGCTGAAGAACTCGGGAGGGTGCAGACCGGAGCCGAGGATCCGGTGATTGGCGCCCAGCAGCTCTTCGCGGCTGTAGCCGGAAATCGAACAGAACTGGTCGTTGACGTAAGTGATCCGGCCGGTCAGGTCGGTTTCGGAAAAAATGGCGGCTGCATCCACGGCCCTGCGGTATTTCTCATCCATGAGTCTGACTCACTGTCGCTAGCGGTTGAACCGCTCGACCAGGGCACGGGGCCCGGAAGAGATGTTTGGGCGTTCACTCTCAATATTTTCGCAATCCCAGGCAGGCCTGGGCTGCTGGTCCGAAAATATCTGCTCAACAGAGGTGACCGGCACATTCAGACGCACGTTAAAACTCCATAGACAGCATTCGACAATGCCAGCCCAGACAAGCCGGCAAGAGGCCGACTCACGGAAAATGGCGCACCGTCTTGCCCCACCTGACACAATTGCAACCGTACAGCGACCGACACCGTCATTGACCTTCGAATCGACGAAGACCAACTAAAATCACTTAAGGATCAGCCGAATTTGGCGGGTGGGACACTGGCAATCATCAGCGAGACGTTCGCGCCTGTGCCATACCCTCGATTCTGGTGAACAAGGAAAATGCAATGAGCTCTTGTTTCATCAGTTCATCTTCTGAAACTAGATCACCAAATGCCTGTCCGAAGCGTCGATTCTACGAATTGCATCACATTTTGCAAGACAAGGTGATGAATCATGGCGTTGCCTAATGCAAAGATTTATCGTTAAGTTCTTGATTCTAAATGGGAATTGAGCGATGCAAATTTCAAGTTTGGGTCCAGCCATCAGGCGTTACCGCAAGGTAGCGGGGCTTACTCAGGCTGAACTAGGCGAAAAAACCGGTTTTGACCCTAAAACCATCAGCCGCTTCGAAACCGGCACCTACACCCCCAGTGTGGAAGCGCTGTTCCTGCTGGCCGATGTACTGGGAGTGAAGCTGAAAGCCTTTTTCGCAGATCTGGGCGACGAAGACGAACAGCGGGCGTATCTGTTCGGTGTCATTCACAAAGCCACCCCGAAGGACCTGGGAAAGCTGATAGCAGCGGTAGACCTGGCCTTGTCCAAGCCTTAGAGCCGAGCAACACGCAGAGGAGGCAGCCCTATCGAAGCCGATAGCCTGCCTCCTCTTTATTTCCCCCAGATGACTCCTGACAGGAACTGACAACGGCGCCCCTTAAGCTGGCGTGCGCAGCCCAACCTTTCCAGGAGTCCAGATGATCGCTACCAGCACTTACCTTCTGCTATACGTCGACAGCCCCGCCACCAGCGCCAATTTCTACAGCCGCCTGCTGGACAGGCCGCCGGTCGAGCTGTCGCCGACCTTCGCCCTGTTCATCCTCGATTCGGGACTCAAGCTCGGCCTCTGGTCCAGGCAGGATGTCGAGCCAGCCACCCAGGTCGCCGGTGGTGGCAGCGAATTGGCCCTGGCGGTGACCGACAACCAGACCGTCGACCGGCTGCACAGCCAATGGGCCGAATCCGGCGTGAGCATCGCCCAGGCCCCGACCCGCCTGGACTTCGGCTACACCTTCGTCGCCCTGGACCCGGACGGGCATCGGCTCAGGGTGCTGTGCCTGGCCCTGGAGTGAACGGGCGTCGCGACGATAGCATCCGGCAGTAACGAGCGACGCCGCGACCAACGCCCCTCCAGCTGCATCGCCATCACGCTGCCGAGGACGACAGCCGCCCCCACCACCACCGCGCCATGCACCCGCTCCTGCAGGACCAGCGCCGCCAGCAGCATGGCGATCGGCGGTATCAGGTACATGGCGATGGACGCCCGGCTGACCTCGACTCGCGCCAGCACATAGGCCCACGCCAGGTAAGCCAGCGCACTGGGAAACAGCCCCAGCAGCAATACCGCCAGGTTCACCCGCCAGGGCGCCTGGACTACCGCGACCGTCAGCCCCGGCCAATACAGACTCAACAGCAAGGTGCCGACCCAGACCATGTAGCACACGGTGGTCAACAGGTCGTAGCGCCCCGAATAACGCCGCTGCAACACGAAGTACAACCCCCAGGAGAAGGCCGCCAGCAGCACCAGCAGCCCCTGGGGCTTGATCGATGCCACGCCCTGGTCGCCCCAGACCACCACGACCGCCCCGAGCAACCCCAGCCCGACACACCCCCAGCGCCAACCGCTGACCGGCTCCCTCAACCAGAAAAACGCAATCAGGGTGCTGAAGATCGGCGCCGACTGCGCCAACACACTGGACGCTCCCGCACTCAAGCCCTGCTGGCCATAGTTGAGGCTGAGGTGATGCAAGGCGATGGCAAAAAAGCCCAGCACCAACAACCAGGGCAGATCGCGCCAGCGTGGCAAGGCGATTCTTTTCACCAAGGCAATGGCACCCATGAACAGCGAAGCGATCAGAAACCGCAGCAACGCCAGATGGCCGGGCTCGTAACCCTCCAGGCCGATGTGGATGCCCACCGGGGAATAAGCCCAACACAAAATGACCGCGGTGGTCGCCAGGACCAGCTTTAACGCAGGGGAGATACTCAAGAGACAGGACTCGGCAGCACAAGGAAGGCCTTCAGTCTCTCGCTCGTCACAACTCACCACAATTAACGGATACTGAAGCCAAACCTCACTGGAAATGAGCAATGGAACTGAGCCAGTTGAAGATGGTGAAAGCAGTCGCCCGCACCGGCGGCATCGCCCGGGCGGCCGAACAACTGCATTGCGTGCCCTCCAACATCACCAACCGCCTCAAGCAGCTGGAAGACGAGCTGGGCACGCGGCTGTTTATCCGCGCCGGCCGCGGGCTGAAAATCAGCCCGGACGGGGAAATCTTTCTCGGTTACAGCGAGCGCATCCTGGCCCTGGTGGACGAGGCCAAACGCGCAGTCGACCGCCAGGCCGAACCCAGTGGCATCCTGCGCATCGGCGCCATCGAGTCCTGCGCCGGTGGGCGCCTGCCGCCGCTACTGGCGGAATTCCATCAGCGCTTTCCACAGGTCACCCTGGAGCTGGTAACCGGCACCTGGTCGCAGCTGTTCGAAGAGCTGCAACACCACCGGATCGACGGCGCGCTGGTTGCGGTCGACACGCCCCAGCCAAAGCTGGAGCGCACCGCCCTCTACAGCGAGCCCCTGGTGCTGGTCGCCAGCGCCGATGCGGCACCCGTACTGAACCCGCGCGACCTGCAGGACCAGACCCTGTTCATGTGGCCCGGCGGCTGCCCTTACCGCCGTGCCCTGGAGCATTGGCTGAACGTCCACGACGTGACGGCGCCCATCATCGGCTATGCCAGTTGGGGCACCATCATCGACTGCGTCAGCGCCGGCGCCGGCATGACCCTGGCTCCGGAAGGCGTGCTCGACCGCTACACCCTGTCCTCAGGCCTGGCGCGCTACCGCTTCGCCGATCTGCAGCCGATCGACATTCGTTTTGTCTGGAACAAGGAAATAGAACGCCACACCGCACGGGACGCGTTTGCGCAGTTGTTGCAGGAACGATTGGGGAAATGAAACGAGCGACTGGCGAGCCAGATCAGGATGAAAGCAAGGGGGGGGAATTCAGAACATTCGTCGAGGACCGACAGAAGGCGTTATGGAGGCAACCCCACCAGCCACACCCCGGCACACAATGTCACCGCTGCGGCTGCTCCCTTCCAGGCCTGACCGGGTTCACGGCTGATCGTTGCGAGGGGACCAATGGGGTCACCATAACGACGCTCACCTGACGGTGAGCCGCGCCATTGTACCTATCTGCGGCGAAGTTACAACCGCTCTGTAAAGATTAAAAAATCTGAACGGCTTCAAGTACTTGGATCATTACCCTTCTCCCCCGCCCACTCGCCGATTCCTGTAGCCGCTGCCGCAGGCTGCGTTCGGTCGCGCAGCGGCCGCAATCGCGGGTGATACCGTATTTTGGCTGAGCGCAATCAAATGGCTAGCGACTGCTTCGCAGTCGATCGCAGCCTGCGGCAGCGGCTACAGGGGACCGCGCATGAGCGAGGTGGCAGTTTTGCGGCGAGCTGGCAGTCGATTTTTCGCTTTGTTTTGTAAGGGGTTTCCTAGAAACTCTGGAACGCCTTTGGGCGGGTTGTACCCCTGAATTTGATCGGGCAGTCTGCGTGGGTCGTTGCAGTTTCAACGACCCGGATGTGGAAGTCTGGAAGAGTCATTGGTACAGCGCTCAACAGCGACTGCTGGGATGAAATCACCGAACAAGGCCGCGGCATCGAACGCGGGCTGATCTGGTCCATGGTGCATTCCGTGGAGATGGCTCGCGCGGTGGTCGACGCCCTGCTCGATGGCGTGCGCACCAGCCGCTGACGGCCTTATCCGGGAGCTGGCTTGCTCGTGATGCAGACGACGCGGTCTGGTAGAGGACCGCATAGATGCCATCGCGAGCAAGCTTTGCTCCTACAGAGGCAGGTGGTGGATTCAGGCCTGTTCGAGCACTTCGTCGGCCTTGCCGCCGGCTTGCTGGATCACCAGGTGGATGAAGTGCAGCTTGGCGATCACCGCTGGCGGCAGGATGAAGGGATAGAAGTCCGGCTGACCCATGCTGCGTGACAGTTCGTTGAGCATGCCCGCCAGTTCGATCCAGGCGTTGACGAAAGAGAGGAACGCCGGGCCGTCGGGATGCCGTGGGTCATACAGGGTGTCCAGCGGAAACGGCTGATAGTCGAAGTCCATTTCCCGGGCGCTCATGCCGAAGCCCAGCGCGGTGTCGACCGCGTCCATCATGTGCAGGTAATGGGCCCAGGTTTCCGCCCAGTCTTCCCAGGGGTGCATGGTGGCATAGGCGCTAACGTAGGCCTGCGACCAATCGTTCGGCGCGCCCTGTTGATAATGCCGATCCAGGGCTTCGGCGTAGCTCGCGCGTTCGTCGCCGAACAGCGCGCGACAGGGTTCCAGCCAATGGCTGTCGGCGATCAGGCGATCCCAGTAGTAATGCCCCACCTCATGCCGAAAGTGGCCGAGCAAGGTGCGATAGGGTTCGTGCATCTGCACCCGCACCTGCTCGCGATAGGCGTCATCGGCCTCCTTGATGTCGAGGGTGATCAGGCCGTTGGCGTGGCCGGTCATGGGCGCCTTGCCCTGCTGATCGACACCAAGGAAATCGAAAGCCAGGCCGGCCGCTTCATCCTCGGTCCTGGCGATTAGCGGCAACCCCAGGCTCACCAGTTGCGCCACCAGGCGGCGCTTGGCGATTTCCACCTTGCGCCAGCGCTCGGGGTTTTCCGCCACGCCAAGATCGGGAATGGTCCGGTTCAACCGGCACGCCATGCACAAGGTGCCGGCGCCATAAGCCGGCAGCAACCAGTTACAGGCCGCCGGGGTATCGAGGTTGGCGCAGCGCCGGAACAGCCCCGCTTGCGGGTCGACGTCCAGCCGCCAGGTATCGAGCTCCGGCCCTGGTTGCAGCGACGACAGGCGACTCTGCTCGGGCTGATAACCCAGGGCCGCCGAACAGGCCAGGCACTGGCTGTTGCGAAAGAACAGCGACTGCCCGCAGCGGCACGACCAGATCTTGCTGTTGCGGCTGTTCTCACGGACAAAGGGCGCGGCGATACGGGAACTGAGCTGTTCGAAGAAGCGGTACATGGCGATCTCTCCCTGGGCTTGCCAAGACTAGATCATGGGCAGGAGACGATTGTTCCATCGTTTTCAAGGCGTTCCTGTGGGGGAACGCCATTCCATGTAGCCGCTGCCGCAGGCTGCGATCGACCGCGTAGCGGGCGTTGCGCCGCCAGGCGCCTGAAGGTCCTGCGGACCTTATCGCAGCCTTCGGCAGCGGCTACAGGATCAGACCGCGATGCCGTGCTGGCCGAGGAAGGCCACGAAGGCGTCTTCATCCAGCACTTTCAGGTTCAGCTCGTTGGCCTTGGCCAGCTTCGAGCCGGCGCCAGGCCCGGCCACCACGCAGTGGGTCTTGGCCGAAACCGAGCCGGCGACCTTGGCGCCCAGGCTTTCCAGCTTGTCCTTGGCCACATCACGGCTCATCAGTTCCAGGGAGCCGGTGAGCACCCAGGTCTGGCCGGCCAGCGGCAGCCCTTCCACCACCTTTTTCTCGCTCCGCCAGTGCATGCCGAAGGCTTGCAACTGCGCCTCGATGGCCAGCGCCCGCGTGGCGTTCTCGGTGATATCGAAGAACTCGCGCACCGCCTTGGCCTGCTTCTCCGGCAGGGTCTGGCGCATGTCCAGCCAGTCCGCCTTGACCACACCCTCGAGGGTCCCGAACTTGTCCGCCAGCTTCTGCGCCGCACCCGGCCCCACCGACGGAATGTTCAGCTTGTCGAGCATGCCGCCCAGGGTGGTGCTGGCGGCGAATTCGGCGCCGAGGTCGCCCTGATCCTGCAACTGCAGCCCGCACTGCTGCGGATCGAGCAAGGCACCGATGACCTGCCGGTTATGGCTGTCCTCGAAGAAGCTGTGAATCTCGTGAGCTACTTCCAGGCCGATATCCGGCAGGTAGGTCAGCACTTCCGGCAAGGCCTGCTGCACGCGCTCCAGGGAGGCCAGGGAGCGCGCCAGGACCTTGGCCGTCTCCTCACCCACATCGGGAATGCCCAGGGCGTAGATGAAGCGCGCTAGGCCCGGCTTCTTGCTGTCTTCGATGGCCTTGAGCAGCTTGTTGCTGGAGACCTCGGCGAAACCTTCCAGGTCGATGATCTGCTCGTACTTGAGCTTGTAGAGGTCGGCCGGCGAGCCGATGAGCTTTTCGTCCACCAGCTGTTCGATGGTCTTGTCGCCCAGCCCTTCGATGTCCATCGCCCGACGGGAAACGAAGTGGATGATCGCCTGCTTGAGCTGCGCGCCACAGGCCAGGCGACCGACGCAGCGGTACACCGCGCCTTCGCTGATGGTTTCCTTGCCCTTGCTGCGCTTGATCAGTTGCGTACGCTCGACATGGGAACCACACACCGGGCAGGTTTCCGGGATATGCACCTGGCGCGCATTTTCCGGACGGCGCTCGGCGATCACCTGCACCACTTGCGGAATCACATCGCCGGCGCGGCGGATGATCACGGTGTCGCCGATCATCAGGCCCAGGCGCGCCACTTCATCCATATTGTGCAAGGTCGCGTTGGAGACGGTGACACCCGCCACCTTGACCGGTTTCAGGCGCGCCACCGGGGTCACCGCGCCGGTACGGCCGACCTGGAATTCCACATCCAGCAGCTCGGTCAGCTCTTCCATCGCCGGGAACTTGTGGGCGATGGCCCAGCGTGGTTCACGGGCCCGGAAGCCCAGTTCGCGCTGCGAGGCAATGCTGTTGACCTTGAACACCACGCCATCGATTTCATAGGGCAAGTCATTCCGGCGCTCGCCGATATCGCGGTAGTAATCCAGGCATTCGTCGATGCCCCTGGCCAGCTTCAGCTCGCGACTGACGGGCATGCCCCAGTGCTTGAGCTGCTCCAGATTGCCGATATGGGTGTCGGCAATGTCAGCGGTGACCTGGCCGATCCCGTAGCAGCAGAATTCCAGCGGGCGGCTGGCGGTGATCTTCGAATCCAGCTGGCGCAAGCTGCCGGCCGCAGCGTTCCGCGGGTTGGCGAAGGTCTTGCCGCCAACTTCCAGCTGCGCGGCATTCAGCCGCTCGAAACCAGCCTTGGACATGTAGACCTCGCCGCGCACCTCGAGGGTCGCCGGCCAGCCGCTGCCATGCAGCTTCAGCGGAATGTTACGCACGGTGCGCACGTTGACGCTGATGTCTTCGCCGGTGGTGCCGTCGCCGCGGGTCGCGCCGCGCACCAGCACACCGTCCAGATACAGCAGGCTGACCGCCAGGCCATCGAGCTTCGGCTCGCAACTGTATTCCACCGCCGCCCCGCCACCGAACAGGTCGCCCACCGGCAGGTCGAGCCCCTCGGTCACCCGGCGATCGAACTCACGCATGTCGGTTTCTTCGAAGGCGTTGCCCAGGCTGAGCATGGGGATTTCGTGGCGCACCTGAGTGAAGGCCGAGAGCGCCGCACTGCCCACGCGCTGGGTAGGCGAGTCGCTGCTGACCAGCTCCGGGTGCTCGGCTTCCAGCGCCTTGAGCTCGTGGAACAGGCGATCGTATTCGGCGTCGGGAATGTTCGGCTCGTCGAGGACGTGGTAGCGGTAGTTGTGCTGATCCAGCTCAGCGCGCAACTCAAGAATGCGGGTTTCGGCGGCGTTCATGGTGTTCTCTCAAAAAGCAAAAGAGCAGCCTAGGCTGCTCAATATTTGTCTGTAGGGTCTTGCGACCCTGTCGCGAGCCTGCTCCGGCAGGCCAAGGGTTATGCCGGAGCGGCTGGCTCGCGAAGCGCTCAGCGCTTCTGGGTCAGGGCGCGACGCTCGAATTCGACGATGCGCTGACGGTAGTGTTCGATGGTCTGGGCGGTCAGCACGCTGCGCTGGTCGTCCTTCAGTTCTCCGTTCAGTTCCTGGGACAGCTTGCGCGCCGCGGCCACCATCACGTCGAAAGCCTGCTTCGGATGACGCGGGCCTGGCAGGCCGAGGAAGAAGCTCACGGCCGGGGTGCTGAAGTGGTCGATGTCATCCAGGTCGAACACGCCCGGCTTGACCGCGTTGGCCATGGAGAACAGCACTTCGCCGTTACCGGCCATGCTTTCGTGACGGTGGAAAATATCCATCTCGCCAAAACGCAGGCCGCTTTCCAGGATGTTCTGCAACAGCGCCGGGCCCTTGAAGCCGCCGGCATCACGGCAGATCACGCTGATCACCAGCACTTCTTCGGCTTGCGGCTGATCCTTGTCGGCGTAACCGGAAGCCTTGGTTTCATCCGGGAAGTCGTCGTCACGGCTGCTGAAGCTCGGGCCGCCGTCCAGATCCAGGTTGAGGTTCAGGTCGCCCTGCTGTGGCTCGCTGGCACGCTTGCCGCGCTTGGAGCCGGACTCGCGCGGTTCGCGCGCCGGTGCGCTCATCGACGGCAGGTCGTGCTCATCGAGTTGCGGTTCCTTATGGGTATCCAGAACGCGGGGCGGGCCCAGCAGTTCGGCACTGCTGTCGTCGTCCGGCAGGTTGGACAGGCTACGATCCAGACGGAATTTCAACTTCCCCTTGCCGCCGCGCATACGGCGCCAGCCATCAAAAAGAATACCGGCAATGACAATGATGCCGATGACGATCAGCCACTCGCGCAGACCGATTTCCATGTAATCCCGTGCCTCTATGAAAAATGCTGAAAAATAAGAGGTTTAGCAAACTGCAAACCGCTTTAAAACGTGGCGCCAACTCTATGTTCTGACTGGCCTTTTGCCCACGTATAGGAAAAATTGACATTAAACTAGCACGACCAAAGACAACTTTACACCGTCTGTCGCAACGGCTTCATTCAATATGTCGATCAGCCAGTACTCGGCGCAGGTAAAAACCTCTTACTTGTCACTTACATACCGGCTTTGGTCGCCCGGATATCAGGCGTCCACCATCGCCATCGCCTCCTCGACATCCACTGCTACCAGGCGCGAACAGCCAGGCTCGTGCATCGTCACGCCCATCAATTGATCGGCCATTTCCATGGCGATCTTGTTGTGGGTGATATAGATGAACTGCACCGTCTGCGACATTTCTTTAACCAGCCTTGCGTAGCGTCCAACGTTAGCGTCATCCAGCGGAGCGTCAACTTCGTCGAGCATACAGAACGGCGCCGGGTTCAACTTGAAGATGGCAAATACCAGCGCCAGGGCCGTCAATGCTTTCTCACCACCGGACAACAAATGAATGGTGCTGTTCTTCTTCCCTGGCGGACGCGCCATGATCGTTACCCCTGTATCGAGTAGATCTTCGCCCGTCAGTTCCAAATAAGCGCTACCGCCACCGAAAACTTTTGGAAAGAGTGCCTGTAAACCGCTGTTAATCTGATCAAAGGTATCCTTGAAACGATTACGGGTTTCCTTGTCGATCTTGCGAATCACGTTTTCCAGGGTTTCCAGGGCTTCCACCAGATCGGCATCCTGGGCATCCAGATAACGCTTGCGCTCGGACTGCTGCTGGTACTCATCGATGGCCGCGAGGTTGATCGCCCCCAGGCGCTGGATGCGCGCCGCAATCCGCTCGAGTTCTTCCTCGGCCTCTTTCTCGCTGGCCTGTTCGGTCAGCGTGGCAAGCACGCCCTGCAAGTCGTAGCCATCTTCCAGCAACTGGTCCTGCAAGGTCTTGCGGCGCACGCTCAGGGCCTGCCATTCCATGCGCTGCTGTTCGAGCTGGCCACGGATCAATTGCGATTGCTGCTCGGCCTGGGTCCGACGTTTTTCCGCATCGCGCAATTCGCGGTCGGCATCCTCCATGGCGATCTGCGCGCTCTTGAGTTCGACGTCGACGGTCATGCGTTTTTCCAGCAATTCCTCGAGCTTCAGGCGCAGCTCTTCCAGCGGTGCGGCGCCCTCCTCCAGGTTCAGGCTGAGCTGTTCGCGCTTCTCCGTCAGGCGTTCCGATTGCAGCTCCAGGCGCTCCAGGGCCTGACGGGTGGAATCGTGCTGGGCCTTGAGCGACCCCAGGCGCACCGCCAGCTGATGAGCATGATCCTTGTGCTGGCGCGCCTCCTGGCGGACCCGGTCCAGGTGCTCGCGCAAACTGTCGCGCTGGGCCAGCAGCAACTCGCGCTGCTCAGTGTCCAGGGCCATGCTGTCGAGGGCTTCCTGCAGTTGCAGACGGGCTTCGCCCACCTGCTCGTGCTCCACAGCGCGCTGCTCGCCCAGCTCTGCCACTTCTTCATCCAGACGGGTACGGCGCAGAGCCAGCTGTTCCGCCTTGGCCTTGCCGGCGGAAAGCTTGGCTTTCAATTCACCCTGCTGACGGGCTTCGTCCTGCAGCAGGCGGCGCAGGTGTTCGCGACCGTTCTCCTGCTGGCGCTGTTGCGCACGCAGGTTCTGCAAGTGGATTTCCAGGTCTTCCACGCTGGCTTCGCGCTCGTCGCGCTCCTGGCTCAACTGCTCGATTTCCTGGTTGCGCGCGAGCATGCCGCTTTCCGCTTCACTGGCGCGGCGCACCCGCAGGAAATGCCGACCGACCCAGAAACCGTCGCGGCTGATCAGGCTCTCGCCGGCCGCCAACTGACCGCGCAGAGCGAGGGCCTGCTCAAGGCTTTCCACCGGTTTGACCTGGCCCAGCCAGGGCGCCAGATCGACCTGGGCATCGACCTTGTCCAGCAAGCTGCCGGGTATCCGCGCGCCCTCGCCCGCCAGCTGGAGCAGGCGCAGATCGCCCTGCTCGAACCCGGCCAGGTCGAAACCGGCAAAGTCATCGACCAACACCGCTTGCAGGTCGGCGCCGAGCACGGTTTCCACCGCCAGCTCCCAACCGGCCTCGACCTTCAAGCCTTCGGCCAGGCGCGGACGCTCGGCCAACTGTTGCTCCTGCAGCCATTGCGCCGCGCCGGTGCCCGGATTGAGCGCTGCCTGCTGCAAAGCTTCCAACGAGGCCAAGCGCCCATTGAGACGCTGTAGTTCGCCCTGGGCCTGCTGCTGGGCCTGGGTCGCCTGATGCAGTTCCTGGCGCAACTGCTCCAGGCGCTCGACTTGACCGTCTTCGCTGGCCTGCAAGTCTTCCAGGGTTGCCTCGCTGGCCGCGAGTTGTTCATTGAGCTCAAGGATCGCTGCGTCTTCCGGATCGGCGGCCAGCAACGCGCGCTCCTCCACCAGGCGCCGCTGGCGCTCGCCCAGGCGTTCCATGCTGCCTTCGAGCTGCTGGATACGCGACTGCTGCACCTCGGCCTGGCGCCGCGGCTCGGCGGACTTGAGGTTGAATCCGTCCCACTGCTCCTGCCAGCCGTGCATGGTGGTTTCGGCTTCTTCCAGGGCCGCGGCAGCCTCTTCGGCGGCGGCACTGGTGACTTCCTGCTCGGGCTCGAGCATTTCCAGCTCTTCGCCGAGGGTGGCGAGCAAGGTGCGGTCGTGGCCCAGGTGGGATTCGGTCTCCTGGCGTGCACGCTCGGCCTCGCGCAAGTCGTCCTGCAACTGGCGCAGGCGCTGCTGGCCGTGCTGGATGCTCTGCTCGACCCGGGCGATATCGCCGCCGACCGAATAGAAACGCCCCTGCACCAGATTGAAGCGCTCGGACAGCTCATGGTGACCGTCGCGCAGGCGCTCGATGGCGGCATCAGCATTGCGTTGCTCCGCCACCAGCGCTTCAAAGCCGACTTCCTGGTTGCCGATGATCGACTCGCGCTGGCCGACCTGATCGTTCAACGCCTGCCAGCGCAACGCCGACAGCTGGGCCTTGAGCTGACGCTCCTCGCCTTTGTATTCCTGGTACTTCTCGGCCGCCTGGGCCTGGCGATGCAGGCGCTCGAGCTGGCGCTCCAGCTCTTCGCGCAGGTCGGTCAGGCGCGCCAGGTTTTCGTGGGTACGGCGGATGCGGTTTTCGGTTTCCCGGCGGCGCTCCTTGTACTTGGAAATCCCCGCAGCTTCCTCGATGAAGTTGCGCAGGTCTTCCGGCTTGGCTTCGATCAGCTTGGAGATCATGCCCTGCTCGATGATCGAGTAGCTGCGTGGCCCCAGGCCGGTGCCGAGGAAGATATCGGTGATGTCGCGACGGCGGCACTTGGCGCCGTTGAGGAAATAGCTGTTCTGGCTGTCGCGGGTGACCTTGCGGCGGATGGAGATTTCCGCGTAGGCCGCGTACTCCCCGACCAGGGTGCCGTCGGAGTTGTCGAAGACCAGCTCGATGCTGGCCTGGCTCACCGGCTTGCGGCTGGTGGAACCGTTGAAGATGACGTCGGTCATCGACTCGCCGCGCAGGTTCTTGGCCGAGCTCTCGCCCATCACCCAGCGCACGGCGTCGATGATGTTCGACTTGCCGCACCCATTGGGCCCGACCACCGCCGCCATGTTACTGGGGAAGTTCACCGTGGTCGGGTCGACGAAGGATTTGAACCCCGCCAGCTTGATGCACTTGAGCCGCACGCTCAGGCAACCGTCAAGGCGGCGACTACCAGGTCGCAACTGCGCCGGGCATAGGCCGTCAACACCAGGCGGATCGTCGACAGGTCACGGGCCAGCACGGCGGCCAGCAGTTGCTCGAACAGGTCGAGGAATTCGCTCATTTCCGCCTTGCGCTGCTCCAGGGCCAGGAAATAGGCACGGCTCATCGCCGGCTGCAGGTTCTCGACGGTTTCCTGCAGGTATGGGTTGTTGGCGAACGGATAGGCGGCGCGCATCACGTTGAAGCTGTCTTCGACGAAGCTGCGGATGTCCTGGCGCTCGTAGGCGGCGATCAGCCGTTGCTGGATCTGCAGGAACGGCGCCATGTCGGCTTGCAGCTCCCAGCCATTGGCCACCGAGTTGCCCAGCAGGATGTACAGCTCGCTCATCAGGGTGCACAGGCTCTGCACCTTGTGCGGAGTGAGTTCGGTCACATGGGCGCCACGACGCGGCAGGATGGCGATCAGGTGGCGGCGTTCGAGGATCAGCAGGGCCTCGCGGACCGAGCCGCGGCTGACGTTGAGGGCCAGCGTGACCTTCTGTTCCTGAATGCGCTCCCCAGGCTTGAGCTCGCCGCGAATGATGCGTTCGGCGAGGTGGTGAGCGATTTGCTCGGCGAGGCTGTCCGGCGCCTTGAACGTCATGGTTTTCCTTCAAACTCTTAGATCGATACAAGCGGCGCAGTGTAGCGCAATTGCTACCTCATGGCGGAGTGCCCAAGGGCCTGAATTTGGCACGGAATAAGCAAAAAGCACTGCGGCCCGGGAGGGTCAATACTGTTTGAAAGCGCTTGTTGATCGGCAAAAAGCAATTTCCTGACCCTTGGGTCAGAAATTAATTGACCAAAAAGTCAGACATGACTAAATTCGGCCTACGTCGGTTACCAACAATAATGAGTCTGCGAGGCCTTCCGTGATCCAGTTTTTACTCAACCAGGAACTCCGTAGCGAGCACAGCCTGGACCCGAATCTGACGGTGCTCAACTATCTACGCGAGCACCTGGGCAAGCCCGGCACCAAAGAAGGCTGCGCCAGTGGCGACTGTGGCGCCTGCACCGTGGTGGTCGGCGAATTGCACACCGACGACACGGGTGCGGAGCACATCCGTTATCGCAGCCTCAACTCGTGCCTGACCTTCGTCTCGTCGCTGCACGGCAAGCAGTTGATCAGCGTCGAAGACCTCAAGCACCAAGGCCAGTTGCACAGCGTGCAGAAGGCCATGGTCGAGTGCCACGGCTCGCAGTGCGGCTTCTGCACGCCGGGCTTTGTCATGTCGCTGTTCGCCCTGCAGAAGAACTCCGCACAACCCGACTCGCACAAGGCCCATGAAGCCCTGGCCGGCAACCTGTGCCGCTGCACCGGCTACCGCCCGATCCTCGCCGCTGCCGAGCAGGCCTGTTGCGGCAAGCAGCCGGACCAGTTCGACGCCCGCGAAGCCGAGACCATCGCGCGCCTGAAAGCCATCGCCCCCAGCGAGACCGGCGAGCTGAACAGTGGCGACAAACGTTGCCTGGTGCCGCTGACCGTGTCTGACCTGGCCGACCTGTATGACGCCCACCCACAAGCCCGGCTGCTGGCCGGCGGCACCGACCTGGCGCTGGAAGTCACCCAGTTCCACCGCCCGCTACCGGTGATGATTTACGTCGGCAATGTCGCCGAGATGAAACGCATCGAGCGCTTCGACGACCGCCTGGAAATCGGCGCCGCCACTGCCCTCTCCGATTGCTATGACGTCCTCAAGGCCGAGTACCCGGACTTCGGCGAACTGCTGCAACGCTTCGCCTCGCTGCAGATCCGCAATCAGGGCACCCTGGGCGGCAACATCGGAAACGCCTCGCCCATTGGCGACTCGCCACCCTTGCTGATCGCCCTGGGCGCGCAGATCGTCCTGTGCAAAGGCAACACCCGCCGCACCCTGGCCCTGGAAGACTATTTCATCGACTACCGCGTCACCGCGCGCCAGGAAAGCGAGTTCATCGAGAAGATCATCGTGCCGCGGGCCAGTGCCCGGCAACTGTTCCGCGCCTACAAGGTGTCCAAGCGCCTGGACGACGATATTTCCGCGGTCTGCGCGGCCTTCAACCTGCGCATCGAAAACGGTGTGGTCGCCGACGCCCGCGTGGCCTTCGGCGGCATGGCCGCCACCCCGAAACGCGCCAAGCACTGTGAAGCCGCGCTGCTCGGCGCGCCCTGGAGCGAGGCCACCGTCGAACGTGCCTGCGCCGCCCTGGGCGAGGACTTCACCCCGCTTTCGGACTTCCGCGCCAGCAAGGAATACCGCCTGCTCAGCGCCCAGAACCTGCTGCGCAAATACTTTATCGAACTGCAAACACCGCACATCGAGACCCGGGTGACCGCTTATGTCTAATCATCACAAAGTCGAGAAGACTCAAGCCGAACTGAGCGCCCTGTTTCAGCAGGACCTGACCACCGGCGTCGGGCGCAGCGTCAAGCACGACAGCGCCGCCAAGCATGTGTCCGGCGAAGCGGTGTACATCGATGACCGGCTGGAATTCCCCAACCAACTGCATGTGTACGCGCGCCTTTCGGACCGTGCCCACGCGAAGATCCTCAGCATCGACACCGCACCCTGCTACGCCTTCGACGGTGTGCGTATCGTCATCACCCACAAGGACATTCCGGGGCTGAAAGACATCGGCCCGCTACTGCCCGGCGACCCGCTGCTGGCCATCGACGATGTGCAGTTCGTCGGCCAGCCGGTGCTGGCGGTGGCCGCCCGCGATCTGGAAACCGCACGCAAGGCGGCGATGGCCGCGGTCATCGAATACGAGGACCTGGAGCCGGTGCTGGACGTGGTCGAAGCCTTGCGCAAACGCCATTTCGTCCTCGACAGCCACACCCACCAGCGCGGCAACTCGGCCAAGGCCCTGGCCAGCGCCCAGCATCGCCTGCAGGGCACGCTGCACATCGGCGGCCAGGAACACTTCTACCTGGAGACCCAGATCTCCTCGGTGATGCCCACCGAAGACGGCGGCATGATCGTCTACTGCTCGACCCAGAACCCCACCGAAGTGCAGAAGCTGGTGGCCGAGGTGCTGGACGTGTCGATGAACAAGATCGTGGTCGACATGCGCCGCATGGGCGGGGGTTTCGGCGGCAAGGAAACCCAGGCCGCCAGCCCTGCATGCCTGTGCGCGGTGATCGCGCACCTCACCGGCCAGCCGACCAAGATGCGCCTGCCGCGGGTCGAAGACATGCTGATGACCGGCAAGCGCCACCCCTTCTATATCGAGTACGACGTCGGCTTCGACAGCACCGGGCGCCTGCACGGCATCCAGCTGGAGCTGGCCGGCAACTGCGGTTGCTCGCCGGACCTGTCGGCCTCGATCGTCGACCGGGCGATGTTCCACGCCGACAACTCCTACTACCTGGGCGACGCCACCATCAACGGCCATCGCTGCAAGACCAACACCGCGTCGAACACCGCCTACCGCGGCTTCGGCGGCCCGCAAGGCATGGTCGCCATCGAGGAAGTGATGGACGCCATCGCCCGCCATCTGGCCCTCGACCCGCTGGCGGTGCGCAAGGCCAACTACTACGGCAAGACCGAACGCAACGTCACCCACTACTACCAGATCGTCGAGCACAACATGCTCGAAGAGATGACCGCCGAGCTGGAAGCCAGCAGCCAGTACGCCGAGCGTCGCGAAGCGATCCGCCGCTACAACGCCAATAGCCCGGTCCTGAAAAAGGGCCTGGCGCTGACCCCGGTGAAATTCGGCATTTCCTTCACCGCCAGCTTCCTCAACCAGGCCGGCGCGCTGGTGCATGTCTACACCGACGGCAGCATCCACCTGAACCACGGCGGCACGGAAATGGGCCAGGGCCTGAACACCAAGGTGGCGCAGGTGGTGGCCGAGGTGTTCCAGGTGGAAATCGACCGGGTGCAAATCACCGCGACCAACACCGACAAGGTGCCCAACACCTCGCCGACCGCCGCCTCCAGCGGCGCCGACCTGAACGGCAAGGCCGCGCAGAATGCCGCCGAGACCATCAAGAAACGCCTGGTGGAATTTGCCGCCCGGCAGTACAAGGTCAGCGAGGAAGATGTGGAATTCCACAACGGCCATGTGCGGGTCCGCGACCAGATCCTGAGCTTCGAGGAACTGATCCAGCAGGCCTATTTCGCCCAGGTCTCGCTGTCCAGCACCGGCTTCTACAAGACCCCGAAAATCTACTACGACCGTGCCCAGGCCCGTGGCCGGCCGTTCTACTACTTCGCCTACGGCGCCGCCTGCGCCGAGGTGATAGTCGACACCCTGACCGGCGAGTACAAGATGCTGCGCACCGACATCCTGCATGACGTCGGCGCCTCGCTGAACCCGGCCATCGACATTGGCCAGGTGGAAGGCGGTTTTATCCAGGGCATGGGCTGGCTGACCATGGAAGAGCTGGTGTGGAACGCCAAGGGCAAATTGATGACCAACGGCCCGGCCAGCTACAAGATTCCCGCAGTGGCCGACATGCCGCTGGACCTGCGGGTCAAGCTGGTGGAAAACCGCAAGAACCCGGAAGACACGGTGTTCCATTCCAAGGCCGTGGGCGAGCCGCCCTTCATGCTCGGCATCGCCGTCTGGTGCGCGATCAAGGACGCCGTGGCCAGCCTTGGCGATTACCGGCACCAGCCAAGGATCGACGCGCCGGCCACGCCGGAGCGGGTGTTGTGGGGCTGCGAGCAGATGCGCCAGTTGAAGGTGACGAAGGCCGTCGAGGCCGAGTCTGAACTGGCGCCGCTCTAGACCGAGGTGCGCCCATCGCGGGCAAGCCTCGCCCCTGCGGACAGGTAACGCGCGAACGACGCACAACCTGTAGGAGCGAGGCTTGCCCGCGATGATGGCCGAACAGACGACAGCGATGTTGAGGTGAAACATGTACAACTGGATCAGCGCCCTCGCCGACCTGCAAACCCGCGGTGAACCCTGCGTGCTGGTGACCATCATCGAAGAGCTGGGTTCGACGCCACGCAATGCCGGCTCGAAGATGGTCATCAGCGCCACCCAGAGTTTCGACACCATCGGCGGTGGCCACCTGGAATACAAGGCCATGCAGATCGCCCGCGAAATGCTCGCCAGCGGCAAGCAGGATACCCACCTGGAGCGCTTCAGCCTGGGCGCCAGCCTCGGCCAGTGCTGCGGCGGCGTGACCGTGTTGCTGTTCGAACCCATGGGCCAGGTCCAGGCGCAGATCGCCGTCTTCGGCGCCGGCCATGTCGGCCGCGCCCTGGTGCCGCTGCTGGCCAGCCTGCCGTGCAAGGTGCGCTGGATCGACTCGCGGGAACAGGAATTCCCCGAGCAGCTCCCCCAGGGCGTGCGCAAGATCGTCAGCGAAGAGCCCATCGATGAAATCGACGACCTGCCCGCCGGCAGCTACTGCATCGTCATGACCCACAATCACCAGCTCGACCTGGAGCTCACCGCCGCGATCCTCAAGCGCAACGACTTCGCCTACTTCGGCCTGATCGGCTCGAAGACCAAGCGGGTGAAGTTCGAACACCGCCTGCGCGAGCGCGGCTTCGACAACAGCGTGCTGCAACGCATGCGCTGCCCGATGGGGCTCGGCGAAGTCAAAGGCAAGTTGCCTGTGGAAATCGCCATCTCCATCGCCGGCGAAATCATCGCCACCTATAACGCCAATTTCGGCCAGCACAGTGCCCGCGCCGAACCCATTGCCAAGCTGCTGCCGGCCTCGCGCCGCAGCCATGCCTCCCATTAAAAAGCCACGAACCGAGACTGCCTCATGCCTCTGACTCGCAAAGCCTACCGTGCCGCCATCCTGCACAGCATCGCCGACCCCGCCGAGGTCGGCATCGAAGCCTCTTACGAGTACTTCGAGGATGGCTTGCTGGTGGTCGACAACGGCCAGATCAGTGCCCTCGGCCATGCCAGCGAATTGCTCGCCAGCCTGCCCGCCGATACCGAGATCACTCACTACCAGGATGCGCTGATCACGCCCGGTTTTATCGACACCCATATCCACCTGCCGCAGACCGGCATGGTCGGGGCCTATGGCGAGCAGTTGCTGGACTGGCTCAACACCTACACCTTCCCTTGCGAAAGCCAGTTCGCCGACCAAGCCCATGCCGAGGAAGTGGCGGAGATTTTCATCAAGGAACTGCTGCACAACGGCACCACCACCGCCCTGGTCTTCGGCAGCGTGCATCCGCAATCGGTGAATGCCTTTTTCGAAGCGGCCGAGAAGCTCGACCTGCGGATGATCGCCGGCAAGGTGATGATGGACCGCAACGCCCCGGACTACCTGACCGACACCGCCGAATCCAGCTACCTGGAAAGCAAGGCGCTGATCGAGCGCTGGCACGGCAAGGGTCGCCTGCACTACGCGGTGACACCACGTTTCGCCCCGACCAGCACCCCGGAACAACTGACCCTCGCCGGGCAGCTACTCGGTGAATACCCCGACCTGTATATGCAGACCCACATCAGCGAAAACCTGCAGGAAGTCGAATGGGTCAAGGAACTGTTCCCGGAGCGCAAGGGTTACCTGGATGTGTACGACCACTACCAGTTGCTGGGCGAACGCTCGGTGTTCGCCCACGGCGTGCACCTGTGTGACGACGAATGCGCGCGCCTGGCGCAGACCGGTTCGGCCGTGGCCTTCTGCCCGACCTCGAACCTGTTCCTCGGCAGTGGCCTGTTCAACCTGCCGATGGCCGAGAAGCACAAACTGAATGTCGGCCTGGGTACCGACGTTGGCGGCGGTACCAGCTTCTCGCTGCTGCAGACTCTGAACGAGGCCTACAAGGTCATGCAGTTGCAGGGCGCGCGCCTGAGCCCGTTCAAGTCGCTGTACCTGGCCACCCTCGGCGGCGCGCGCGCACTGCGCCTGGAAGAGCGGATCGGCACCCTGCAGCCGGGCACCGATGCCGACTTCCTGGTGCTCGACTACAACGCCACGCCGCTGCTGAGCTATCGCCTGAAGCAGTCCAAGAGCATCGCCGAGACCCTGTTCGTGCTGATGACCCTGGGCGACGACCGCACCGTGGCGCAGACCTATGCCGCGGGCAATCTGGTGCACCAGCGCTAATCCCGGAAACGAAAAATCCCCCGCCTCATGCACTGAGGCGGGGGATTTTTTTCGTCTGCCAGAGGCTTACAGCTTGGCGGGAGAACGGCCCGGCTTCTTGGTTTGCAGCAGGTGCGAGAACACCGCGTGCAGGTCGTCCGAAGCGCTTTCTTCGTCGAGGTTGAGCTTGCTGTCGATGTGATCCATGTGATGCATCATCAGGGTCACCGCCAGCTCCGCGTCGCGGGCCTCGATGGCGTCGATCAACTGGGTGTGCTCATCGTAGGAACAGTGCGAGCGGTTGCCGCTTTCGTACTGGGCGATGATCAGCGACGTCTGCGAGACCAGGCTGCGCTGGAAGCTGATCAGCGGGGCATTCTTCGCCGCCTCGGCAAGCTTCAGGTGGAATTCACCCGACAACCGGATACCGGCGCCGCGATCGCCGCGGGAGAAGCTGTCGCGCTCGTCGTTGACCATCTGCCGCAGCTCGGCAAGCTGCTCGGCCGTGGCGTGCTGCACCGCCAGCTCGGTGATCGCCCGTTCCACCAGCCGGCGCGCCATGAACACCTGGCGGGCTTCCTCGACACTCGGGCTGGCCACTACCGCGCCGCGATTGGGCCGCAGCAACACCACGCCCTCATGGGCCAGGCGCGACAGCGCACGACGAATGATGGTACGGCTGACCCCGAAAATTTCCCCCAGCGCCTCTTCGCTCAACTTGGTGCCGGGCGCCAGGCGCTGTTCGAGGATGGCCTCGAAGATATGCGCGTAGACAATATCGTCCTGGGTCCCGCTGCGCCCGGCCTTGCCTGCTCGCGGTTGTTTCTTGAGGGGTTGCAACTGTTCGTTCATGGGCACTCGAGTCGGGAGAACTGCGGCGAATTGACCGTGACTGTAATACGGCACAGTGGGTCGCTGACAAGTATCGCGTAAAAACAATGGCACATTGTACACAACCCATGGGGTCCATTCGCAATAACTGTATGGTCCGCAGGCTGTCGCAACGACTGTACGGCCATTTGCCGCCCTGGCTGTATTGCAATGAATAGTTACTTTTACGTTTAGGCTTGGCCCCTGCTTTCGTCACCCAACGCCCCTGCGCCGGGCTTTCGGGTGGCAGATATCTTCATCAGAACAAGGAACAGTGCTCCATGTCCGACGCCTCCCTCGCGCCGTTACGCCCCCTGGCCGATACTTCGCCCTCGGCCGTAGTCGCCGGTTTCATCGCCATGATGACCGGCTACACCAGCTCCTTGGTGCTGATGTTCCAGGCCGGACAAGCCGCCGGGCTGACCAGCGGGCAGATTTCCTCCTGGATCTGGGCCATCTCCATCGGCATGGCCGTGTGCAGCATCGGTCTGTCCTTGCGCTACCGCACCCCGATCACCGTCGCCTGGTCGACCCCCGGCGCCGCGCTGCTGATCACCAGCCTGTCCGGGGTGAGCTACGGCGAAGCCATCGGCGCCTATATCACCTGCGCGGTGCTGGTGACCATCTGCGGCCTGACCGGCAGTTTCGAACGCCTGGTCAAGCGCATCCCGGCCTCGCTCGCCGCAGCACTGCTGGCGGGCATCCTGTTCAAGATCGGCAGCGAGATCTTCGTCGCGGCGCAGCACCGGACCGGCCTGGTGCTGGGCATGTTCTTCAGTTATCTGCTGGTCAAGCGCCTGTCGCCACGCTACGCGGTGCTCGCCGCGCTGTTGATCGGCACCGCGCTGGCCGGAGTGATGGGCCTGCTGGACTTCAGCGAGTTCCACCTGGAAGTCGCCACGCCGGTGTGGACCACTCCGCACTTCTCCCTGGCGGCGACCATCAGCATCGGCATTCCGCTGTTCGTGGTGGCCATGACCTCGCAGAACATGCCCGGGGTCGCGGTGCTGCGCGCCGACGGCTACAACGTGCCAGCCTCGCCTCTGGTCACCACCACCGGTATCGCTTCCCTGCTGCTGGCGCCCTTCGGCTCCCACGGCATCAACCTGGCGGCCATCAGCGCGGCGATCTGCACCGGCCCCCATGCCCACGAAGACCGCAACAAGCGCTACACCGCGGCGGTCTGGTGCGGGATTTTCTACGGCATCGCCGGGGTCTTCGGCGCCACCCTGGCGGCCTTGTTCGCGGCACTGCCCAAGGAGCTGGTGCTGTCGATCGCCGCCCTGGCGCTGTTCGGCTCGATCATCAACGGCCTGAGCATCGCCATGAGCCAGGTGAAGGAACGCGAGGCGGCCCTGATCACCTTTATGGTGACGGCCTCGGGCCTGACCCTGTTTTCCGTCGGCTCGGCGTTCTGGGGAATCGTGGCCGGCGTGCTGACCCTGGTGATCCTGAACTGGAACAACGAATAAGCCTGTAGCCGCTGCCGCAGGCTGCGATAAGCCCGAAGGGCGCGCAAGGCCTCAGGATCGCCGAAGCCCTTCGGGCTTATCGCAGCCTCCGGCAGCGGCCACAACCCGCCCACGCGAAATCCCGGGAAACAGGCCCGAGGCATATAAAGGTTCTGTGGGGAATAAACAGATAAAGGCTGTACAGCGACAGCCATGAGTCGGCGGCCCGGACGGGCCACCGACTCAGCACATCAGGCTACCGGATTGATCGAGTTTTCCGGGTACCAGACGTCCAGCAGCGGGCTGACTTCAACGCTGGTCAGCTCGGTGCGGGCCTTGAGCCAGGCTTCGACCTTGGCACGTTGCTCTTCGCTGACCGAACCGCGTTTGCTCAGGCAAACCAGGCCGAAGTCATCGCCACCAACATAGCCGAGGCCGTTGGCTTCCATCGCTTCTTTGAGGAACGCGTCGAGGAAAGCGTCAATAGCCTCTTCGGCCAGATCTTCTTTGAAATCCAGGTTCAGCTCAAAACCCAGCTCCTGAAATTCATCTACGCACAGTTTTTTGCGCAGACGGCGGGAACGGTTAGTGGCCATGGAACAATCCTCATAAGTAATAACGGGCGGCACTTTACCAGTTTAAGCAACCGATTGCCTGACTCTATGAGGGCCTTGGCCGGCCATTGGGAAAAAAATAGCGGATTCGCCCGACGCGGCACGGCACAAGCCGCTATACCTTGGGGCATAATGCCGACACTTTCGTGACCACTGAGGGAATTTATCGTCATGCCCTCGTCTTTTCTCCCCTCGGCTGTAGGGTTTTACTTCACATGATCAAATCTTTGCGCCCACTTTTTCTTGCCGGTCTTCTTCTACCCCTGGCCATTTCCGTTTCCGCCGCCCCCGTCAACACCACCCTTTCGCCCAAGGTTCAACAGGCCCTCAAGGCCAGTAAACTGCAAGACAACGCCCTGTCGCTGGTGATGATCCCGCTCAACGGCCCGGGCACGGCCACGGTCTACAACGCCGACGTGTCGGTCAACCCGGCCTCCACCATGAAACTGGTCACCACCTACGCCGCCCTGGAAATGCTCGGCCCGACCCACCAGTGGAAAACCGAGTTCTATACCGACGGCACCCTGAGCGGCGGCATCCTCAATGGCAACCTGTACCTCAAGGGCGGCGGCGACCCCAAGCTGAACATGGAAAAGCTCTGGTTGCTGATGCGCGACCTGCGGGCCAACGGCGTGCAGCAAGTGACCGGCGACCTGGTGCTGGACCGTAACTTCTTCGTGCAGCCGCAACTGCCGCAGTTCAACGACGACGGCAATGACGAGAACAAGCCGTTCCTGGTCAAGCCCGACGCCCTGCTGGTCAACCTCAAGGCCCTGCGCTTCGTGGCGCGCAACGATTCGGGCAAGGTGCTGATTTCCGTCGAGCCGCCGATCGCCAGCATTCGCATCGACAATCAGGTCAAGGCCGTCGGCGGCAAACAGTGCACCGGCAACGTTCGCTACAACCCGGTCCCGCAGGCGGACGGCGGCGTCACCGTGACCGTCAACGGCCAGTTGGGCGACGGCTGCAGCTCGCAGACCTACCTGTCGCTGCTCGACCACGCGACCTACACTGCCGGCGCCGTACGCGCCATCTGGAAGGAGTTGGGCGGCAGCATCCAGGGCAAGGACCGCCTGGCCGCCGTGCCATCCAGCGCCAAGGTGCTGGCCCGGGCCTTCTCGCCGGACCTGGCGGAGATCATCCGTGACATCAACAAATACAGTAACAACACCATGGCCCAGCAACTGTTCCTCAGCCTCGGCGCGCAATACCGCACCGAAGCCGATGGCGACGATGCCAAGGCAGCACAACGAGTGGTGCGTCAGTGGCTGGCGAAGAAAGGCATCACCGCGCCGCATCTGGTGATGGAGAACGGTTCGGGCCTGTCCCGTGCCGAACGGGTCAGCGCCCGGGAAATGGCCTCCATGCTGCAAGCGGCCTGGAGAAGCCCGTACTCGGCGGAGTTCATCAGCTCGATGCCGATCGCCGGCATGGACGGCACCATGCGCAAGCGCCTGAAGCGCACCGCCATGTCCGGTGAAGCCCACGTGAAGACCGGGACCCTGAACACCGTGCGCGCCATCGCCGGCTACAGCCGTGACAGCAACGGCAACACCTGGGCCGTGGTGGCGATCCTCAACGATCCGAAGCCCTGGGGCGCGTCCTCGGTGCTCGACCAGGTGCTGCTGGATCTGTATCGCCAGCCGAAACTGGCGACCACCGCTTCGACCCTGTAAGCCGTCACTCGCAGGTGGCGCGGCAACCCCGCGCCACCCCGCTCCTCAGTCCCCTTCCGCCTCAATCCATCTCGGCCTGGACCCGGTCGCGCCCTGCCTGCTTGGCCGCATAGACCCCGGAATCCGCCCGCAGCAACAGCCCGTCGGCCCCTTCATGCTCCCGCCAACTGGCGATGCCGAAACTGGCCGTGACAATGCCCACGCCATCGATCGGCGAGCTGCGCAGCCCACGCCACAGCTCCTGGGCCAGGACATAAGCCTGCTGACCATCGGTGTCCGGGCACAGCACCATGAATTCCTCACCGCCCAAGCGGCAGAACACATCCGTGCGGCGCAGACGAAGGCTGATGCGCTCACAGACACCGCGCAGCACCATATCGCCGATGGCATGCCCATGCTGGTCGTTGATCCGCTTGAAGTGGTCGATATCCAGCATGATCACCGCCAGATTGCCCACCCCGCGCTCGACCCGCGCCATTTCCGTCTGCAGGCGCTCCTGGAAATAGCGGCGGTTGTGAATACCGGTCAGGGAGTCGGTGACCGACAGCGCCCGCAACTCCTCCTCGACCCGCTTGAGGTCGGAGATGTCCGACAGATAGCCATGCCACAGCACCCCGCCCCCCGCCAGTTTTTCCGGGGTCGCCTCGCCACGCACCCAGCGCAGGCCGCGCTGCGGCAACTGCACCCGATATTCCTCGCGCCAGGGGCTGAGGTTGCGTGCCGAGGTCCAGATCGAACCGCGCACCCGGGCCACATCGTCCGGGTGAATACGCTCGAACACCGGGTTGGCATCGCGCTGCAACTGCTGCGGATCGATCTCGTAGATGTCGCGGATGCCATCACTGACGTAGCTGAAGCTGGAATGGCCTTCGGCATCCACCTGGAACTGGTAGATGGCGCCGGGCACATGGGCGCTGAGTTTCTTCAGCAGGCGATCGCGGGCCGCCAGCGCCTCGTGGACCCGTTTGCGTTCGGTGATGTCGATGCAGACGGCCAGGTGCCCGACCCATAAACCGTGATCGTCCAGGACCGGGGTGGCCAGCATGTTCACCACCAGGTGGCTGCCATCGCGGCGTACCAGGGTCCACTCGCGGGTTTCCTCGCCACGCTCTTCGGAACCGTCCACCAGCATCGCCTGGCACATCGGGATCTGCCGGCCGTAACGCTGGCTGAGGGCTTGCGCGCGCGCATTCAGCTCCGCGGGCAGGTGCAGGCTTTCCAGGGTCAGGTGGCCCACCACCTCGGTGCTGTTGTAGCCGAGCATATGTTCGGCGCCGGCATTGAAGGTGCTGATCACGCCCCGCAGGTCCGTGGCGATGATCGCCACCTGGGTCGCCGCATTGAGCACGCTGCGCAACTGCCCATGGGTGCCGCGCAGTTCCTGCTCCCTGACCCGCAGCTCCTCGGTACGCTGTTCCACCAGCCGCAGCGCGCGCTGCCGCTGGCTGACCAGGACATACAGCAAGGCGCTGAGCAGCAGGCTGAGCAGAATCCCCAGGACCACCTGGCTGGACACCGAAGAATGGTTGGCCTGGAGGAACACCGCGCTGGGGCGGATGTTCACCTGGTAATCATGATCGGCCAGGCTCAGCACCCGGCTCACCGCCAGCGGGCTGTCCCCCGGGCCGTTGCTCGATTCATAGAGCTTGCCGTACGACTCGGCGGTCGACAGGTCGATGATCTGCACGAACAGGTTGTCCTGGCTCTGCTCGGGCAGGCCATCGACCACCAGTTGGCGCATGCTGATCACCGCGATCACATAACCGTATGGCTCGGGGGGCGACATGGCCCCATCGGCGCGCGGGCTGACGGGAGTCGCCAGGATGATGCCGCGTGCATAGGAAGGCTCGACTCCGACCAAGCGCACCGGCTGCGAAACCGCCACGCCCCCGCGCTGCCTCGCCCGTTCGAGGGTATCGCGACGCATCGGCTGGGCCAGCAGGTCGAACCCCAGGGGCGAACCCAGCGGGCTTTGGGTCTGGCTGTAGAGCACCGGTATGTACTCATCGCGCTCGGCGGCTCGCTGCAGCTTGCCCTCGGCATTCAGGTCGGCAATGAAATAATCCGGCGCTCCCTGCTCCTGCGCCATGCGCTCGAACGACGCCCGCTCGACACCACTGACACGCGGCGCCCAGGCGTAGGCCTGGGTGCGATGCAAGAGAGGTTTGGTGTAGCCGTCGAAGTCCTGGCGCGAGACCGTACCGGAATTGATGAAGAAGCGCTTGAGACCATCCAGGCGCTGCTCCTGATCTTCGAAGCGCTCTTCGATGCGGCTATAACGTTCGCTGGCCAACAGCTGGAAGCGTTGGCGCAACTGCTGCTGATACAGGTTGAGGGTCGACCAGGCCAGCAGCCCGGTCAATACACAGCCAAACAGCAATACCAGTAGCGCGACCAGCCAGGCCGATGCGTCTTCGCTGATGAAGCCCAAGATTTTCGGGCGTACCGAGTGCAACGACATAAGCAAAACTCATAACGCCAGCGAACGTGAGCGTCACATGGGCTTGCATTGAGTTATAGCTATTCGCCACTAATTTGGCTAGAGCAAAGAGCCTTGAAAATCAAGGCTCTGTGGATCCAATCAACATCAGCGGGCGGTGATTTTCCAGGCCCGGTGGATCTTGCCGTTACGGGCAAAATCCGGGTCGATGGTCTTGGCGGTGATCTCCTCTACGGAGTAACGCGCCGCCAGGTTTTCCTCGAGCTGGAACTTGCGGAAGTTGTTGGAGAAATACAACACGCCACCGCTGGCCAACCGGGCCATGGCCAGGTCGAGCAGTTGCACGTGGTCACGCTGCACGTCGAATACCCCTTCCATGCGCTTGGAGTTGGAGAAGGTCGGCGGGTCGATGAAGATCAGGTCGAACTCATCGCGGCAGGTCTCCAGCCAGGCCATGACATCGCCCTGCTCCAGACGGTTCTTGTCGGAGAAACCGTTGAGCGACAGGTTGCGCCGCGCCCAGTCCAGGTAGATCTTCGACAGATCGACGCTGGTGGTGCTGCGCGCCCCGCCCTTGGCCGCGTGCACACTGGCGGTGGCGGTGTAGCAGAACAGGTTGAGGAAACGCTTGCCGGCGGCTTCTTTCTGAATCCGCAGGCGCATTGGCCGGTGGTCGAGGAACAGCCCGGTGTCGAGATAGTCGGTGAGGTTGACCAGCAACTTCACGCCGCCTTCGCTGACCTCGGTGAACTTGCCTTGGGCGCTCTGGCGTTCGTACTGCTTGGTGCCGCTCTGGCGCTCGCGACGCTTGATCACCACCCGGCTCTTGTCGACGTTCAACGCTTGCGGAATGGCCGCCAGGGCATCGAACAGACGGGCCTGGGCCTTTTCCGGGTCGATGGATTTCGGCGCGGCGTATTCCTGCACGTGCACCCAGTCGTGGTACAGGTCGATGGCCAGGGAGTATTCCGGCATGTCGGCATCGTAGACGCGATAGCACTCGACGCCTTCGCGCTTGGCCCACTTGCCCAGCGCCTTGAGGTTCTTCTGCAGGCGGTTGGCGAACATCTGCCCGCCTTCGCTCAGGCGCGCCTGCTCGACCACTGGGGCTGGCGCCGGCTTGATCGGGTTGCCGTTCTTATTGTACTGGCGCTCCTGCGGAACCAGCGGCGCCTTGTCGGCCTCGGCCTGTTCACGCTCGATCTGCCGCTGCTCCGGGGTGCGGCGCTCACCGGTGACGAACTGATCCGGCTGTACCTTGATCAGCAACAGCTTGCACGGCAAGGCGCCGTTCCAGAACGAATACTGCTTGTGGCTGCGGATGCCCATGCGCTTGCCCAGGTCCGGCGCGCCGGTGAACACCGCCGCTTCCCAGCCCAGACAGGCCTGACGCAGACGCTCGCCAAGGTTCTGATAGAGATACAGCAGGCTGGCTTCGTCACCCAGGCGCTCGCCGTAGGGCGGGTTGCTGATCACCAGGCCTTTCTGGTTCTGGTCCGGACGCGGCTCGAAGGTCGCCACTTCGCCCTGATAGATCTTGATCCACTCACTGAGACCGGCGCGCTCGACGTTGTTGCGCCCTGGCTGGATCAGCCGCGGGTCGGCTTCGTAACCGCGAATCCACAGCGGCGGCTTGGCCAGGCCAGCCTGGGCCCGTGCCTGGGCTTCTTCGTGCAGCTTGCGCCACAGGGCCGGGACGTGACCGAGCCAGGCGGTGAAGCCCCATTGCTCGCGCTTGAGGTTGGGAGCGATGTCGGCGGCGATCATCGCCGCCTCGACCAGGAAGGTGCCCACGCCGCACATCGGGTCGGCCAGGGCGCCGCCATTGGCCGCGATACGTGGCCAGCCGGCACGGATCAGGATCGCCGCCGCGAGGTTTTCCTTCAGTGGCGCCGCGCCCTGCTGCAGGCGATAGCCACGCTGGTGCAGGCTGTGGCCGGACAGGTCGAGGGAGAGGATGGCTTCGCCACGATCCAGGCGCAGGTGAATGCGCAGGTCCGGGTTGAGCTTGTCGATGGAGGGACGCTCGCCGGTCGGCGTGCGCAGCCGGTCGACGATGGCATCCTTGACCTTCAAGGCGCCGAAGTGGGTGTTGTCGATGCCCGAGCCGTGGCCGCTGAACTCCACCGCCAGGGTGCCGTCCGCCAGCATGTGGTCCTGCCAGTCGACATCATGCACGCCGTGGTAGAGGTCTTCGGCATCCTTCATCGGGAAGCGCTTGAGCACCAGCAGTACCCGGTTGGCCAGGCGCGACCAGAGGCACAGGCGGTAGGCGGTCTCCATGTCGGCCATGCCGCGCACGGCCGAGGTGTGTTCACGCGCGTCTTCAAGGCCAAGCCCGGCGGCTTCCTCGATGAGCAGGCCTTCAAGGCCTTTGGGACAGGTGAGGAAGAGTTCGTAGCGATCCGACATGGGAGTTCAGGGCCTTTAGCAATAAGTGAACGGACAACGCATCGTCCGCCCGGTTTTCAATCAAGCGCTTTTCTTGAAGAGCGCTCGCGTGGCACAAATCTGTGCCGTCCCGCCCCTGCCGTTCAGCTCGCCGCTAGCGGTGACCACGGGGGCCAAAAGAGCTTAGATGCCGGGGCAGATAAATAAGTCAGTGAAACAAAAGGTCATAACTCGACCTTTCATCGAATAATACCTGAGTGCAACGGAGTGGAATTCTCACTAAAGCATTAAGCCCATCATCCAGTAAGAGGCTGATCAGAGCGAGGTTTGCCTGACTGACCCGATGTAAAGCAGGCCGTTCTTATGGCCTTAGCATCATTATCGTTACGTCCTTATGACAAAACGATCATTCCCACGCTGTGACGCATTGGTTAGAAATCAACTCAGGTTGGCGCCGCAACGACGCCAACACCACGCTCGCGACGCCGGCAGCGAGCACCAACGGCAGAAGCATTCTGCCCGGCCTCAAACGAGGCCGACGGGACATAAGACAGTCAACAAGTGAGGGAAACACCCTATGAGAAGACTTAAGCGTGATCCGTTGGAAAGAGCATTTTTGCGCGGATATCAGTATGGCGTTCATGGCAAGTCCCGTGAGCTTTGCCCATTTACTCTACCGTCGGTACGCCAAGCCTGGATCAATGGCTGGCGCGAAGGACGCGGCGACAACTGGGACGGTATGACCGGCACTGCGGGAATCCACAGACTCAACGAACTTCACGCCGTCGGCTAAAACAGGGCACACATTCCGACACCAAAATCTGAATACGTAACGACTTAAACCACGCACGTCCCATCCGGACGGCGGGCTGCGGCCCAGGGGCTCCTTACAGGAGCCCTTTTTACTGGCCGCGCAAAAAACTCAACGCAACGCCGCGATCGCGTCCACCGACTCGCGAATCAGCGCCGGGCCCTTGTAGATGAAACCCGAATACAACTGCACCAGGCTGGCGCCAGCAGCGATCTTTTCCGCCGCATGCTTGCCTTCGGTGATACCGCCCACCGCGATGATCGGCAAACGCCCGGCCAGCTCGCCCGCCAGCACCTTCACGGTGTGGGTGCTCTTGTCGCGCACCGGTGCGCCGGACAGGCCGCCCGCCTCGTCGCCATGCTCCATGCCTTCGACACCGACACGGCTCAGGGTGGTGTTGGTGGCGATGACCGCGTCCATCCCGGTTTCGATCAGGGCTTGCGCCACTTCGGCGGTTTCTTCGTCGGTCATGTCCGGGGCAATCTTGATCGCCAGTGGTACCCGCTTGCCATGCTGCACGGCCAATTCCTGCTGACGCTGGCTGAGGGCACTGAGCAGTTGCTTGAGCGACTCGCCGAACTGCAAGCTGCGCAGGCCCGGGGTGTTGGGCGAGCTGACGTTGACCGTCACGTAGCTGGCGTGGGCATACACCTTGTCCAGGCAGATCAGGTAGTCATCCACCGCGCGCTCGACCGGGGTGTCGAAGTTCTTGCCGATGTTGATCCCCAGCACGCCCTTGTACTTGGCCGCCGCCACCCGGGCCAGCAGGTGATCGACGCCCAGGTTGTTGAAACCCATACGATTGATGATCGCTTCGGCTTCCGGCAGGCGGAAGATCCGTGGCTTGGGGTTGCCCGGCTGCGGGCGCGGGGTGATGGTGCCGATTTCGACGAAACCGAAACCCAATTGGGCAAAGCCGTCGATGGCCGCGCCGTTCTTGTCCAGGCCGGCCGCGAGGCCGACCGGGTTCGGGAAGTCCAGGCCCATGACCTTCACCGGCATCTGCGCCGGCGCCTTGCACAGCAAGCCATTGAGGCCCAAACGCCCGCCCGCGCCGATCAGGTCCAGGGACAGATCGTGGGAGGTTTCCGGGGAGAGTTTGAACAATAGCTGGCGGGCCAGGGTATACATGGGCGGGCTTGACTCGGTGGCGGCGAAATGAGGCGGCGATTATAGCCGGGCATGGGGCTCGCAGGCGAGGCACGCGGCGAAATCAGCGGTGAATGGCATATGCCTTGCACCACAACCTGCATCAGCACCCAGGCCAATGGCGGCGTGGGTCGAAAGACAAAGGCGTCGTTACCCCGCCGGCTCTGCCTGGCGCGGGTGCGACGTTTTTTTATGGAAGCTTTTTATGGCCGCTTTTTATGGAGGACGCCACCCCATGAATGAACTCCCCGTCAGCCCGCTGGCCTGGGTCAACGGCAGCGACGCCCCGGAAAAGACCGCGATCAACCTCGGTTTCATGGCCTTGAGCGACTGCGCCTCGGTGGTGGTCGCCGCCACCCAGGGCTTCGCCCAGCCTTACGGCCTGACCCTGAACCTCAAGCGCCAGGCGTCCTGGGCCAACCTGCGGGACAAGCTGGTGAGCGGCGAGCTGGATGCCGCCCACAGCCTGTACGGCCTGATCTACGCCGTGCACCTGGGCATCGGCGGGGTCAACGCCAGCGACATGGCGGTGCTGATGGGCCTGAACCAGAACGGCCAGAGCATCAACCTCTCGCAGGAGCTGCAGGCGCTGAACGTGACCAGTCCTGAAGCGCTTTACCTGCATGTGCACCAAAGCCGGGCAAGACTGACCTTCGCCCAGACCTTTCCCACCGGCACCCACGCCATGTGGTTGTATTACTGGCTGGCCGCCCAGGGTATCCACCCGTTGCAGGACGTCGACAGCGTGGTGGTGCCGCCGCCACAAATGGTCGCGCACCTGCAGGCCGGGCGCATCGACGGTTTTTGCGTCGGCGAACCCTGGAGCGCCAGCGCGGCGAACCAGAACCTGGGCTTTACCCTGGCCACCAGCCAGGCGATCTGGCCCGACCACCCGGAAAAAGTCCTCGGCTGCACCCGCGCCTTCGTCGAGCAGTACCCGAATACCGCGCGGGCCCTGGTCATGGCGATCCTCGAGGCCAGCCGCTTCATCGAGCAGAGCCGGGAAAACCGCCAGAGCACCGCGCAGCTGCTGAGCGCCCGCGAGTATCTCGATGCGCCGTTGGGCTGCATCGAGCCGCGCCTGCTCGGCGAGTATGCCGACGGCCTCGGCAACCGCTGGCAGGACCCGCACGCGCTACGCTTTCATAATGAAGGCACGGTCAACCTGCCGTATCTGTCCGACGGCATGTGGTTCATGACCCAGTTCCGCCGCTGGGGCCTGCTGCGCGAAGACCCGGACTACCTGGGCATCGCGCGCCAGGTGCAGCAACTCGAGCTCTATCGTCAAGCCGCCACCGCCGTCGGTGTCGCGTCCTGGGGCCAGGACATGCGCAGCAGCCAGTTGATCGACGGCAAGCTGTGGGACGGGTCGGACCCGGCCGCCTATGCCCGCAGCTTCAAACTGCACGCCATGAGCGACAGCTCGCCTCTTCTCGCCAGCCGCTGACAGGAGCCCGAGACCATGTTGCGTATCCTGCTGATCAACGACACCGCCAAGAAGGTCGGTCGGCTCAAGGCGGCTCTGATGGAAGCCGGTTTCGAGGTGATCGACGAGTCGGGGCTGACCATCGACCTGCCGACGCGCGTCGAAACGGTGCGTCCGGATGTGATCCTGATCGATACCGAATCACCGAGCCGCGATGTGATGGAGCAAGTGGTGCTGGTCAGCCGCGACCAGCCACGGCCAATCGTGATGTTCACCGACGAGCACGACCCCGATGTGATGCGCCACGCCATCAAGTCCGGGGTCAGTGCCTACATAGTCGAAGGCATCCAGGCCCAGCGCCTGCAGCCCATTCTCGATGTGGCCATGGCCCGCTTCGAGAGCGACCAGGCCTTGCGCGCGCAGCTGCAGGCCCGCGACCAGCAGCTGGCCGAGCGCAAGCGCATCGAGCTGGCCAAGGGCCTGTTGATGAAGATGAAAGACTGCAACGAAGAACAGGCCTACACCCTGATGCGCCGCCAGGCCATGAGCCGGCAGCAGAAGCTGATCCAGGTGGCGGAGCAGATCATCGCCATGAGCGAGTTGCTGGGCTGAAAGCTCGTGGTATCGGCGCGGGCCCCATCGCGGGCAAACCTCGCTTCTACGGAAGAAGATTGTGAGTTTCCGCAGGAGCGAGGCTTGCCCGCGATCAGGAACGCCGGGACTGCAACTCTTGGCACAAATCTGGCTATGTAATCGACACAGGTAACCAACGGCGGTTGCCCCACCTACGACAAAGACGTCGCACACCCTTCTCGCCCCACGCGAAACGGGTTGCGGCGTTTTTTTCGTTCTGGCCCCACAGCCCGGGGCCGGTGGAGCGGCCGTAATGGCGCCCCACGCAAAAGCTCATGACTCCTTTCGAGACTCTTTACAGCTGAGGTGCGCGATGAATTCAAGCTTCTGGAAATCCGGCCACACCCCGACACTGTTCGCGGCCTTCCTCTACTTCGACCTGAGCTTCATGGTCTGGTACCTGCTCGGCCCGCTGGCCGTGCAGATCGCCGCCGACCTGCAACTGACCACCCAGCAGCGCGGGCTGATGGTGGCCACGCCGATCCTGGCTGGCGCTGTGCTGCGCTTCGCCATGGGCCTGCTGGCCGATCGCCTGTCCCCCAAGACCGCCGGACTGATCGGCCAGGTGATCGTCATCGGCGCGCTGTTCTGCGCCTGGAAGCTGGGCATCCACAGCTATGAACAGGCCCTGCTGCTGGGGCTGTTCCTGGGCATGGCCGGCGCCTCGTTCGCCGTGGCCCTGCCGCTGGCCTCGCAATGGTATCCACCGCAGCACCAGGGCAAGGCGATGGGCATCGCCGGGGCCGGCAACTCCGGCACGGTATTCGCGGCCCTGTTCGCGCCCTTGCTGGCCGGCGCCTTCGGCTGGAGCAACGTGTTCGGCTTCGCCCTGATCCCGCTGGTCCTGACCCTGGTGCTGTTCGCCTGGCTGGCCAAGAACGCCCCGGAACGGCCCAAGGCCAAATCCATGGCCGACTACTTCAAGGCCCTGGGCGACCGCGACAGCTGGTGGTTCATGTTCTTCTACAGCGTGACCTTCGGCGGCTTCATCGGCCTGGCCAGCGCCCTGCCCGGCTACTTCAACGACCAGTACGGCCTGAGCCCGGTCACCGCCGGCTACTACACCGCCGCCTGCGTGTTCGGTGGCAGCCTGATGCGGCCATTGGGTGGCGCGCTGGCCGATCGTTTCGGCGGCATTCGCACCCTGCTGGTGATGTACAGCGTCGCGGCGGTGTGCATCGCCGCGGTCGGTTTCAACCTGCCCAGTTCCTATGCGGCCCTGGCCCTGTTCGTGTGCACCATGCTCGGCCTGGGTGCCGGTAACGGCGCGGTGTTCCAACTGGTGCCCCAACGCTTCCGCCGCGAGATCGGGGTGATGACCGGGCTGATCGGCATGGCCGGCGGCATTGGCGGTTTCGCCCTGGCCGCGGGCATGGGCGCGATCAAGCAAAGCACCGGCAGCTATCAGCTGGCGCTATGGCTGTTCGCCAGCCTGGGCATACTGGCCTGGTTCGGCCTGCATGGGGTGAAACGCCGCTGGCGGACCACCTGGGGCTCCGCCGCCGTCACCGCGGCCCGGGTCTGAGCCGTCCATGAGCCTGCGACTGAGCCACGCCCAGGCTAGCGCTATCGGGCCGCGCGCGGAAAACCAGGACGCCTTGCGCCTGGTCACTCCGGCGCCGACCCTGGCCGCCAGCAAGGGCCTGTTGTTCGCCATCGCCGACGGCGTCAGCCAATGCGCCGACGGCGGCCTGGCCGCGCGCTCGACCTTGCAGGCGCTGGCGCTGGACTACTACGCCACCCCGGAAACCTGGGCCGTGGCCCAGGCCCTGGAGCGCCTGCTGCTGGCGCAGAACCGCTGGCTGCAGGCCAACGGTGGCGGTCAGCCGCTGCTGACCACCGTCAGCGCCCTGGTGCTGCGCGGCCGGCGCTTTACCCTGGCCCATGTCGGCGATTGCCGGGTCTATCGCTGGCACGCCGATCAGTTGCAACGCATCAGCGACGACCACGTTTGGGATCAGCCTGGCATGCAGCACGTGCTCAAGCGTGCCCTGGGCCTGGACCAGCACCTAGTGGTGGACTTCCTCGATGGCGAGCTGCGGGAAAACGAAAGTTTCCTGATGCTCAGCGACGGGGTCTGGGCCACCCTGGGCGACACCGCCATCGCCGCGATCCTGCGCGACCAGCCCGATCTCGACAGCGCGGTGCAGACCCTGGTCAGCGCCGCGCACCTGGCCGGCAGCCAGGACAACGCCAGCGCCCTGCTGGTGCGGGTCGAGGCCCTGGGCGAAAGCTCCATTGGCGATGCCCTGATTCACCTGCAGCAATGGCCACTGCCGCCAGCCCTCAAGCCGGGCCAGCACTTCGAAGGCTGGCAGGTCGCCGAAGTGCTCGGACAGAGCCAGCAATCCCTGCTGTACCGCGTGCTCGATGCGCAACAACAACCCTGGCTGCTGAAAACCCTGCCCGGTCATCTGCACGACGATCACCAGGCCGGGCAATCGCTGCTGTCAGAGGAATGGTTCCTGCGGCGGGTGGCCGGACGGCACTTTCCCGAAGTGCATGCCGCGACCGTCCGCCAGCATCTGTATTACGTGATGCGCGAATACCCGGGGCAGACCCTGGCCGATTATCTGCAACGACAGGGCCCCTTGCCGCTGGCGCAGTGGCAGGACCTGGCCGAGCGTCTGCTGCGGGCCGTGGGCCTGCTGCACCGCCGGCAGATCCTGCACCGCGACATCAAGCCGGACAACCTGTTGCTCGGCGATGACGGCGAGCTGCGCCTGCTGGACTTCGGCCTGGCCTATTGCCCCGGCCTGTCCGAGGACCAGGCGCATCTGCTGCCCGGCACTCCGAGCTATATCGCCCCGGAGGCTTTCACCGGCGTGGCGCCAACACCGCGGCAGGACCTGTACGCCGTGGGCGTGACCCTCTACCACTTGCTGACCGGGCATTTTCCCTACGGCGAAATAGAAGCCTTCCAGCGCCCGCGCTTCACCACCCCGGTCAGCGCCAGCCGCTATCGCCCGGACCTGCCGGACTGGCTTGAACAGAGCCTGGAACGCGCGGTACAGGCCGATCCGGCCCAACGCTATGAAACCGCCGAAGAGTGGTTGCTGGTGCTGGAACAGGGCGAACGCCGCAGCCTCAGCGTGCGCCCCAGGCCGCTGCTGGAACGCGAGCCCTTGAAGGTCTGGCGCACCCTGGCGCTGGTCTCGCTGCTGCTCAACCTGCTGTTGCTGTACCTGTTCCTGCATCACTGATAGCGCCTATAACCCTGTAGCCGCTGTCGAACGGCAGCGAGGCTGCGCTCGACCGCGTAGCGGGCGCCAAGCCAGACGACCGTGCAGGTCAGGCACACCGAGCTGCCAGGTTTACGGGGCTCGGCAGCGGCTACAGGTTGCTCCAGAAACGGGCAAGACGCTTTGAATCGGTGCAGAAAATCCCTCCTCCCGAGCCTGAGACAGGCTTTCAGCCCCGCTAAAACCGCGATCGGCGGAACTTGGCACAACCACTGCATCAACTCTCCCAACAGCACATACGACCCGGCCTTCAACGACGAAGGATGGGTTTTTCCCGAGAGAACGGGACCGGACAAAGGCGTCCTGCCAGGCAACTGGCGGGACGCCTTTTTTGTTTGCGCAACGTTTATCGAGCCAGGCCCGGCGTGCCCGACGGCCTGTCTACGCGGAGAGCGAAATGAAGAAACTCAAGCTGGTGATGATCGGCAACGGCATGGCCGGGGTACGCACCCTGGAAGAGCTGCTCAAGCTGAGCAATGAGCTGTACGACATCACGGTCTTCGGCGCGGAACCCCACACCAACTACAACCGCATCCTGCTCTCCCCGGTACTGGCCGGCGAACAGACCTTCGAAGAGATCGTGCTCAACGACCTGAGCTGGTACCTGGACAACAACATCAAGCTGCTGCTCAACCGCAAGGTGGTGGAGATCGACCGGGTCAAGCGCCGGGTGATCGCCGAAGACGGCAGCGAAGCCGAATACGATCGCCTGCTGATCGCCACCGGCTCGACCCCGTTCATCCTGCCGATTCCCGGCAACGACCTGCAGGGCGTGATCGGCTACCGCGACATCGCCGACACCCAGGCGATGATCGACACCGCCAAGACCCACAAGCACGCGGTGGTCATCGGCGGCGGCCTGCTCGGCCTGGAAGCCGCCAACGGCCTGATGCTGCGCGGCATGGACGTGACCGTGGTGCATATCGGCGAATGGCTGCTGGAGCGCCAGCTGGACAAGACCAGCGGCCAACTGCTGCAAACCGCCCTGGAAAGCCGCGGCCTGAAATTCCGCCTGAGCGAACAGACCCAGGCCCTGCATGACTCAGGCAACGGCCGTGTCGGTTCGGTGCAGTTCAAGAGCGGCGACATCATCCCCGCCGACCTGGTGGTGATGGCCGCTGGTATCCGGCCCAATACCGAGCTGGCGGAAAAAGCCGGCCTGCCGTGCAGCCGCGGGATCCTGGTCAACGACACCCTGCAGACCTACGACCCGCGCATCTACGCCATCGGCGAATGCGCCAGCCACCGCGGCATCGCCTACGGCCTGGTGGCGCCATTGTTCGAGCAGGCCAAGGTCTGCGCCAACCACCTGGCGCAACTGGGCTTCGCCCGCTACCAGGGTTCGGTGACCTCGACCAAATTGAAAGTCACCGGCATCGACCTGTTCTCCGCCGGCGACTTCATGGGCGGCGAAGGCACCGAGACCATCACCCTCTCCGACCCCATCGGCGGCGTATACAAGAAGCTGGTGATCAAGGACGACGTCCTGGTCGGCGCCTGCCTGTACGGCGACACCGCCGATGGCGGCTGGTATTTCCGGCAGATCCGCGAGAACCACGCCATCGGCGAGATCCGCGACCACCTGATGTTCGGCGGCTCAAGTTGCATGGAGCAGGCCCTGGGCGACGTCGGCCACCAGGGCCAGGACAAGGCCATGAGCATGGCCGACAGCGCCGAAGTCTGCGGCTGCAACGGCGTGTGCAAAGGCACCATCGTCAAGGCGATCCAGGAGCATGGCCTGTTCAGCGTCGATGAGGTCAAGAAGCACACCAAGGCCGCCAGCTCCTGCGGCTCCTGCGCCGGCCTGGTGGAACAGATCCTGATCAACACCGTCGGTGGCGCCGCCGACGTCAAGCCGAAAAGCGAGAAAGCCATCTGCGGTTGCAGCGACCTCAACCACGGGCAGCTCCGCCAGGCGATCCGCGAACAGCACCTGCTGACCATCGCCGGCACCATGAGCTACCTGAACTGGCGCACGCCCAACGGCTGCGCCACCTGCCGCCCGGCGCTGAACTACTACCTGATTTCCACCTGGCCGGGCGAGGCCAAGGATGATCCGCAATCGCGGCTGATCAACGAGCGGGCCCACGCCAATATCCAGAAAGACGGCACCTATTCGGTGGTGCCGCGGATGTGGGGCGGCGTCACCACCCCCTCCGAACTGCGGCGCATCGCCGACGTGGCGGACAAGTACCAGGTGCCGATGGTCAAGGTCACCGGCGGCCAGCGCATCGACCTTTTGGGTATCAAGAAGCAGGATTTGCCCGGGGTCTGGAAGGACCTGGACATGCCCTCCGGCCATGCCTACGGCAAGTCCATCCGCACCGTTAAAACCTGCGTCGGCAGCGAGTTCTGCCGCTTCGGCACGCAGAACTCCACCCAGCTGGGCATCGAACTGGAGCATGACCTGTTCAACATGTGGTCGCCGCACAAGGTCAAGCTGGCGGTCTCCGGCTGCCCGCGCAACTGCGCCGAGGCCGGGATCAAGGACGTCGGCATCATCGGCGTCGACTCGGGCTGGGAGATGTACATCGGCGGCAACGGCGGGATCAAGACCGAGGTCGCGGAGTTCTTCGTCAAGCTGAAAACCGCCGACGAAGTGCGCGAATACAACGGCGCCTTCCTGCAGCTGTACCGCGAGGAAGCCTTCTACCTGGAGCGCACCGTGCACTACCTGCAACGGGTCGGCATGGCGCACATCAAGCAAGCCATCATCGAAGATCCGCAACGGCGCAAGGCCCTCAACGAGCGCCTGCAATTCGCCCTGTCGTTCGAACAGGACCCATGGAAGGAGCGCCTGGAACAGCCGCTGCTGAAAAAAGAGTTCGAGCCGATCCGCGTCAAGCAACTGGAGGTGCCGCTATGAACTGGCTGGATATCTGCGCCCTGGACGAGATCAACGCCCTGGGCTCGCGCATCGTCAATGGCCCCAAGGGCGACATCGCGATCTTCCGCACCAGCGACGACGAAGTCTTCGCCCTCGACGACCGTTGCCCGCACAAGGGCGGGCCGCTGTCCCAGGGGCTGATCTACGGCAAGAAGGTCGCCTGCCCGCTGCACAACTGGCAGATCGGCCTGGAGTCCGGCCAGGCGCAGGCACCGGATATCGGCTGCGCCCATCACCACCTGGCGCGGGTGGAAAACGGCCGGGTGCTGCTGGCCCTGCGAGATGCCGGTTGATGAACCGCCAGACGACCGCCTCGACCTGCTGTTACTGCGGCGTTGGCTGTGGCGTGCTGATCGAGCACGACGGCGAACGCATCCTCGACGTCAGTGGCGACCCGAGCCACCCGGCCAACCACGGGAAATTGTGCAGCAAGGGTTCCACCCTGCACCTGACCGGCGACCTCGCGGCCCGCGCCCTGTACCCGGAGTTGCGCCTGGGCAAGGCCCTGGCGCGCAGCCGCACCGACTGGGATACCGCGCTGGAGCACGCGGCCAACGTATTTGCCGAAACCATCGCCGAACACGGCCCGGACAGCGTGGCTTTCTACATCTCCGGGCAATTGCTCACCGAGGACTACTACGCCTTCAACAAGCTGGCCCGGGCCCTGGTGGGCACCAACAACATCGACAGCAATTCGCGGCTGTGCATGTCCTCGGCGGTGGTCGGCTACAAACGCAGCCTGGGCGCCGACGCCCCGCCCTGCAGCTACGAAGACCTCGAACTGAGCGACTGCGTGATGATCGTCGGCAGCAACATGGCCTACGCCCATCCGGTGCTGTTCCGCCGCCTGGAGCAAGCCAAACGTCTGCGGCCGCAGATGAAAGTAATCGTCATCGACCCGCGGCGCACCGACACGTGCGACCTGGCCGACCTGCACCTGGCGATCCTGCCCGGCACCGATGTCGCGCTGTTCCACGGCATCCTGCATCTGCTGCTGTGGCAGGACTGGATCGATCGCGACTTCATCCAGGCGCATACTGAAGGCCTGGCCGAGCTGAAGAACCTGGTCCACGACTACACCCCGCATATGGTCGCGCAGCTGTGCGGCATCAGCGTCGAGCAACTGCGCCAGTGCGCCGAATGGGTCGGCACCTCGCCGAGCTTCCTATCACTGTGGTGCATGGGGCTGAACCAGTCCAGTGCCGGCAGCGCGAAAAACAGCGCGTTGATCAACCTGCACCTGGCCACCGGGCAGATCGGTCGTCCTGGGGCCGGCCCCTTTTCCCTCACCGGCCAGCCGAATGCCATGGGTGGCCGGGAAACCGGCAGCCTGTCGAACCTGCTGCCAGGGCACCGGGACGCCGCCAACCCGGAGCATCGGGCCGAAGTCGCGGCCTATTGGGGCGTCGAGCAATTGCCGGCCAACCCCGGCCTGACCGCGATCGAGCTGTTCGAACAGCTGCGCGGCGGCAAGATCAAGGCACTGTGGATCGCCTGCACCAACCCGGCGCAATCGCTGCCCGACCAGAACGCGGTGCGGGAGGCCTTGCTGGCCTGCCCGTTCGTGGTCCTGCAGGAAGCCTTTCGCACCACCGAGACCGCGGCCTTTGCCGACCTGCTGCTGCCCGCCGCCAGTTGGGGCGAGAAGGAAGGTAGCGTGACCAACTCGGAACGGCGCATCTCCCATGTGCGCCGCGCCGTGGCCGCGCCGGGCGAAGCGCGCCCGGACTGGGCCATCACCCTGGATTTCGCCCGGCGCCTGGAACAGCGCCTACGCCCGCAACAACCCAGCCTGTTCGCCCTGGACACGCCTGCCCAAGTGTTCGATGAGTACAAACTGCTGACCCGCGGCCGCGACCTGGACCTTTCCGGCATCAGTCACGCGCTGATCGACCAACTGGGACCACAGCAATGGCCCTTCCCCGCCGGCGCCGAACAAGGGACAGCGCGGCTGTACGTTGATGGCCGCTTCCCGACCGCCAGCGGGCGGGCACACTTCATCAGCGACCCGTATCGCGCGGCCAAGGAACAGCGGGATGCGCGCTTCCCCCTGACCCTGATCACCGGCCGCCTGCGCGATCAATGGCACGGCATGAGCCGTACCGGCACCGCGGCCCAGCTGTTCGGGCATGTCAGCGAAGCGGTCCTCAGCCTGCACCCGGACGAACTGCGCCGGCAGAACCTGCAAGCGGGAGACCTGGTGTCACTGAAAAGCCGTCGTGGCAGCGTGATAGTCGCCGTGGCGGACGACGACAGCGTGCGCCCGGGCCAGGCTTTTCTGCCGATGCATTGGGGCGACCGGTTCCTCAAGGGCGGCGTCAATGCCGTGACCCAGCCGGCGTTCGACCTACTGTCCAAACAGCCGGAACTCAAGCATAGCGGTGTACGCCTGGAGCCGGTCCAACTGCCGTGGCAGCTGTTCGCCCTGATCGAAGGTGACGTGCAGCGGCACTTCGAAGCCTTGCGCCCGCTCTGCGAAAGCTTCGCCTACGTCAGCCTGAGCCTGGCCGGTCGCGAACGTCCGGCCCTGCTGCTGCGGGTAGCCAATGCCGAGGCGCCGGCACCGCAGTTGCTCAAGGACATCGACCAGTTGCTGGGGCTCAACGAAGGCCCGGTACTGGCCTATGACGATCCGCGGCGCTCCATCGGCAAGCGGGTACGCATCGAACAGGGGCGCATCACCGCCATTCGCCTGGCCGGTGAAACCCTGGCCCAGCACTGGCTGCAGAACCTGTGGCTGGAAGGCAAGGCCGATGAGCAACTGCGTCGCTGGCTGCTGGCGCCGATGAGTGCGCCACCGGGGGCGACCGGGCTGATCGCCGCGAGCGGCAAGACCTTGTGCAACTGCAAGAACGTCAGCCAGAACGCGGTCTGTGCCGGGATCTCCCGCGGGCTGGACCTCGATGGCCTGAAACAGGAGTTGGGCTGCGGCACTCAATGCGGCTCCTGTGTCCCCGAAATAAAACGTCTGCTGGCCAGCTCGGCACAGCCGGTCGCAATCCCCCTGTGAGGAAACAAACATGAGCGCAAAAGTCTGGCTGGTGGGTGCGGGCCCCGGCGATCCTGAACTGCTGACCCTCAAGGCCGTGCGGGCCCTGGGCGACGCCGATGTGGTGCTGATCGACGATCTGGTGAATCCGGCGGTGCTGGAGCACTGCCCTCGGGCACGGGTCATTGCCGTGGGTAAACGTGGCGGCTGCCGCTCGACGCCCCAGGCGTTCATTCATCGGCTGATGTTGCGCTACGCCCGGCATGGCAAGTGCGTGGTACGCCTCAAGGGCGGCGACCCATGCATCTTCGGCCGTGGCGGTGAGGAAGCGCAGTGGCTGCAGGAACGTGGCGTCGAGGTGGAACTGGTGAACGGCATCACGGCCGGCCTGGCGGGGGCTACCCAGTGCGGGATCCCGCTGACCCTGCGCGGTGTTGCCCGTGGCGTCACCCTGCTGACGGCCCATACCCAGGACGACAGCAGCCTGAACTGGCAGGCCCTGGCGCAAAGCGGTACGACGCTGGTGATCTATATGGGGGTGGCCAAACTGGGTGAGATACGTGAACAGCTGATCGCTGGCGGCCTGACACCACACACCCCGGTGGCCATGATCGAAAACGCTTCCCTGCTCGAGCAGCGCCTGTGCCGGAGCGATCTGCACGCCATGCAGGACGATGCCCATGCCTTCCAGCTGAAAAGCCCGGCCATCCTGGTGGTTGGCGAGGTGGCTGCTTGCGGCGCACAACTGCCGGCCCTTTCCGAGGCGGCCCTGGTGGCAGCAATTTCGGCCTGACGCCAGACTCTTTCAGCAAATCGCGGACAAAGAAAAACCCGGCCTAGGCCGGGTTTTTCAAAGCTGCAAGCTACAGATTACTGAGCTTGTTGAGCTTGTGCTTCAACCTGCGCTTCTACGCGACGGTTTACAGCGCGGCCAGCTTCAGTTGCGTTGTCAGCAACTGGGCGGGACTCACCGTAACCAACGGATTGAACGCGGCTCGACTCAACACCGTACTGGCTGGTCAGAACTTGCTTAACGGCGTTTGCACGACGCTCAGACAGTTTCTGGTTGTAAGCGTCAGGACCGACGGAGTCAGTGTGACCTTCAACAACGGTGGTGGTTTGTGGGTACTGCTTCATGAAGTCAGCGAGGTTCTTGATGTCAGCGTAGCTGTTAGGCTTAACGACCGACTTGTCGAAGTCGAACTTCACGTCCAGCTCAACACGAACAACTTCAGCAACCGGAGCTTCTGGTTCTGGAGTTGGCTCTGGAACTGGAGCAGGAGCAGGAGCAACCTTGCCAGCGTTGCCGCCGAAGTTCACACCCAGACCAACCAGAGCGGAGTAGTCCCACTTGCCGTTGTCCATTGCGTAGTCGGCTTCAACGCCGGCACGAGCGAACAGGTTGTCGGTGAAGTAGTACTTAACACCGGTACCGATGATAGCCAGGGTCGACTGGTCGCGACCGCTGTGGCCGTCAGCCAGGACGTTGGTACGGCTCTGGTGACCGAAACCACCCGAAACGTATGGACGCAGGGAGTCCACGCCAGCTTGACCGAAGTGGTAGGTAGCCAGCAGGCTGCCGGTGTCACCTTTGATCTTCTGGTTGCCAGTGCCGTCGTTCGAACGGGTGTGGTTGGTTTTGTCGTAGTTCAGGTCCAACGACAGGTCATCGGTCAGGAAGTAGCCGATACGAGCGCCTGGGTTGAAGCCGTCTTCGATGTGCTTAACGCTGTCGTTGTACTGTTTTTTGTAAAACAGTTCACCCTCGACCGCGCCTTGGCCTTGCGCCAGAACGCCGAACGAAGTCACGGCAACAATAGAACCAATGGCAATGCCCAAGGTGTTTTTCAGTTTCATCCGTTAAATCCCCATCTGGTGATTGTAAAGCAGTCCCACATACCGGGGGACAACTCGGCGGTAAGTCTATCAGAACTTACCTAGACGTAAGAGATATTTGCGCCGAACTAAGTTTCAGCAATGCCTGCAAATTTCTCACGCAATTTATCAAGCGCACGCTTGTACCGCATTTTCGTAGCACTCAACCCCATGTGCATGATGTCTGCGATCTCCTGGAACTCCAGTTCTGCGACGAATCGTAGCACCAGAATCTCCCGATCGATCGGGTTCACATGCACCAACCAGCGGTCAAGTCCGCCCTTTTCCTCAGGTTTCGGCGCCTTATCTTCAGACGCTTCCTCGAGGGGATCAAGACTTAACGCATCCATCAAGCGACGCTTGCGCCGTTCTTTCCGATACTGCGTGATGCATTCGTTGTACGTGATGCTATAGAGCCATGTCTTGAACTTCGATTTCCCCTCGAAGTTCTTGAGGCCATACAGCACCTTCAACATCACCTCCTGACAGACATCATCAGCATCACGATCGTTCCCTAAATAACGTGCACAAACGTTGAAGAGGGTTCGCTGATAGCGTCGCATCAACTCTTCATACGCACGCGTCACATGAAACAGCTCCGTGTGCGAGCGCGCAACCAACTCCTCGTCAGAGAGCTCACGGGGGTCATAGCGCGTGGATAGCGATTGGGCTTTATTCAAAACGAGTCGGGCCGACAGTCAGGTCAATGTCCACCGCAGCCCAGACAAGGGCATTTTGCGGCGGCATACATTAGCAGGGTTTGCCGGGTTAGCGGCTACTTACATGCTGCTCCAGCATGATCCGATTGGAGAGAGAGACCAGCTCGCCCTCATCGGTCAGCAGTGTAGTCTTAACCGTGCCGATCTCCTCGATCTGCCCTTCAACCTCGCCAACTCGCACTTGTTGCCCAACCTGATACAACTCACGCACATAGATTCCCGCAAGAATCTGACCGGCAATATCCCGGCTTCCCAACCCCATGGCCAAGGCAACAGCCAGACCAACGGTAATCAAAACGATCACGATCACATGGTTGAGCAGGTCGGTTTTGACCTCCAACTGACTGATCGCAACGGAAATACTAATGATGATCACCAGCCCCTGGGCGATTCGCCCCAGGCCACTGGCGTAATCCAGACCGACTCCTTCGGCCGCTCCACGCACCAGCCCATTGGCCAGTTGCGCCAGCAACACCCCCACCAACAGCACCAGCGCGGCCCCGAAAACCTTCGGTAAATACAGCGCCAGCATGTCGAGCGTAGCCGAAACCCGCTCCAGGCCAAGGGATTCTGCAGCAGAAACCAGAAAAATCAGTAAAACAAACCAATACACGATTTTACCGATCAAGGTAGAAATCGGCACCTGCAGGCCCGCACGGGACAGCAGTTTGGTCAAACCGGTACCGCCCATCAAGCGGTCCAGGCCCAATTTGGCGAGCAATTTGGAAAGCAGGGTATCAAGCAGTTTGGCGACCACGAACCCCAACAGCAGCACGACCAGCGCGCCAAACAGGTTGGGAATGAAGTTCGCTACCTTGGTCCACAACGCAGTCATCGCAGTGACGAGGCTCTGAGTCCAGAGATCAAGTTCCATATTCAATCAGCCTTATCAGCAGTGCGAGCAGTAGGTTTACGACGGGAAACCGGCGAGATATGGGCCGATCCGTTATTCAGAGCAATCATCAGCGCCGGCAACCAGCGGCCGAGCAGGCTGAACAGATCGCCCGCCCCCACCTGCCGGTTGGCGGTTTTCAGTACGCGGCCCAGGCACGCATCGTCGTCCCGGGTGGACGGTGTGGCCTTGAGCATGTCACGCAACGACTGTTCAAACGGATCGTGCATACGCACCTCTCGATATGTCTGTGAAAGACGCGATCAAAATTCCCCGGGTCACATAGTTCATGATCAGACCCAGCGCAAACGTCGGAATAACCACCACTGCCCCAACGCTACCAGCGCCATCAACAGGCAGGCCACCAGAAACCCGTAGGGGCTGTTGGAAAGCGGGATTCCTCCGACGTTGATCCCCAGCAAACCGGCCAGAAAACTCATCGGCAGAAAGATCCCGGTGATGATCCCGAAGCGAAACATGATGCGGTTCATGCGCACGCTCAGGCGCCGGTCTTCGGCCTCCAGCACAAGCCCCACGCGCTCTCGGGTCAATTCGAGCTCTTCCAGGTAGCGGGTCAGGCTGTTGTTCAATTCGTTCCAGTAATCGCCATCGTCATCGGCGAACCAAGACAGCCTGATGCGGCTGAGCTGACCGAAAATATCCCGCTGCGGAGCGAGGAAACGCTTGAGTCCGGCAGCCCGTCGACGGATCTGCAGAATGTTGCTGTGCTCGGGAGTATACCGTTCGTCGGCATCCAGTTTTTCTTCCTCGGCATCGACCACTTCCGACAGGTCGCTGACCAGGTCCTGCACCTTATGAGTCAGGTACTCAGCCATATAAAGGATGAGTTCGGAGGCAGTCTTCGGCCCCTTGCCCTCGCCCAGCTGCACCAGCAGCTCATCGGTCGCGCGCAATGGGCGCAGGCGCAGGGAGATCACTCGCTGGGCCGAACCGAAGATGCGTACCGAAACCATGTCCTCCGGCTCGGCGCCGGGATTGAGGTTGATACCGCGTAAAAACAACAGGAACTCGGAGTCCGGCAGCGCCAACAGGCGCGGCCGGGTGTTTTCTTCGAGTAGGAGGTCACAGCTGAACTCGCTCAGACCGCTGGATTTACGCAGCCAGGTCTGGGTTTGAGGATGGCTGCGATCCCAATGCAGCCAGAGGCTCTCATGGGCTTGCAACTGTAGGTCGTCCAGTTCAGTTCGGGCAATCGCACGCGCACCACCTTTACCATCCAGCACCAGGGCATGCACCAGCCCCCATTGCGCGTTGTCTTCCTCGAACATCCTTATCCCTTGCTTGGTCGACTGCTTATTCAGGCATTTTCAGCGGGCTTGGCGAAACGATCACGCCATTGTTGTCGGCATAGACATATTCGCCCGGACGGAAAGTCACTCCGGCAAAAGTCACCGCCACATTGAGATCGCCAATGCCGCGCTTGTCGGTTTTCATCGGATGGCTGGCCAGCGCCTGAACCCCCAGGTCGGTTTGCGCGATGACATCGACGTCACGGATGCAGCCGTAGATCACCAGCCCTTCCCAACCGTTCTTGGCGGCCTTCTCGGCCAGCATGTCGCCCAGCAGCGCGCGGCGCAGGGAGCCACCACCGTCGACCACCAGCACCTTGCCGTGGCCCTTGAGCTCGACCTGTTCCTTGACCAGCGAGTTGTCTTCGAAGCACTTGATGGTCACGATTTCGCCGCCGAAGGAGTCGCGGCCACCGAAATTGCTGAACATCGGTTCAACCACCTGTACCAGATCCGGGTAGGCGTCGCACAGGTCGGGAGTGAGGTAATGATTCATCGAGAAACTCCTGTAATGGAAAGAACACGTCGCGGTGTCGGAATTCGCAGGGTTCATGCTGAGTGACGAGCGCTGGCGGCGAATGTTTAACATCTTGCCTTGGCCCTCGCCCCCCCGTGCAGCCACCACCATACGCCAATTTCAGCAGGGGCAATGAGCACGAACGGGATGCCGAACCAGCGACCGAATATGACCATAACCGCTAAATTCGTCATATCTTAGCCGCAAGCGCAGCGGAACGAAATGCTCTTGTCAGAGCCTGACAGCTCAACTCGCGGCAGCCAGTTCGGTACTCGATGCCAACAACGGGCTCTGCTGATCCTTCAACCAACGCGCCACCAAAGGCCAGACTTCGGCCTGGGCGGCTTTGCTCACCAGCATCTCGACGTGGCCGAAATTGCCGCTGAACCCTTGTTCGCGCCCCAGGCAGACAAACTGTTTGTGCTCGGAACTCAACTGGTCAAACAGCTTGCGACAAGCCCAGGTCGGATCCTGATGATCCCCGGCCGCGCTCACCGCCAGTACCGGCAGCGAAACATCGGACAAACCGGCCCACCAGTCCTTCTGCCCATCCCCGAAACGCCCGAACAGCCCATACCAGCGCATGCCTTCCAGGGCCAGGCCAATGGGTTCATCCTCGGGGCCGCGCTTGAGCCGCGAGCCGGACAACTGGGCAAAACGCTTGAGAATGAAACGACCGCCCCACTCCACCGCCGGGATTTTCAACGGCCAATAGGTGCGGCTGACCTGACAACCGAACAGCGCCGCCGACGCCACTGCCGGCTCTCCCAGGTACTGGCCGCCCAGGGCCGCCGCCAGGGTAATGCCACCCAGGGAATGACCGATCCAGTGTGGAACCTGGCCGCTTTGTTCCCGCACGAAGGCGCCGATGGCGGGCAGATCGTATTGCGCATAGTCGGCGACGCGATTCTTGCGGTAGTCGGCATTGCGTCGCGACAGGCCGTGGCCACGCATCTCGGGGATCCATACATCGAAGCCCATGCGCGCCAGATACGCGCCCAGGCCGATGCCCTTGGGCGAATACCAGAAGCGCCGATTGGAGAAGCTGCCATGCAGCAGGATCACCGGCACGCCACGGGATTCGGGTTCGTCCGCCATCCCCAGGCGGGTAACGGCCAGCTCGACCGTGGCGTCCGGGCTGTTGCCAGGCTTCAGGCGGTAGACGTCTTCACTCAGGTCGCCTCGACGTTCAGCACTGATCAAGGCGACGGGAAATAGGTTGCTGCTGCTTTGCATAATGCTCTTGCACAAAAAAGGGCGGCTTCCAGATGGAGCCCGCCCTACTTGAATCTCAAAGCACCGGCCAGCCCGAAGGCTGGCCGGTGCTTCATTCCGCTTAGACCGCACCCTGCCCCTCGGCCAGGAAGAACCAGGTTTCCAGCACGGAATCCGGGTTCAGCGATACGCTTTCGATGCCCTGCTCCATCAGCCACTTGGCCAGGTCCGGGTGGTCGGACGGACCCTGGCCGCAAATACCGATGTATTTGCCGGCCTTGTTGCAGGCGGCGATGGCGTTGGCCAGCAGCTTCTTGACCGCTGGATTACGCTCGTCGAACAGGTGCGCGATGATACCCGAGTCGCGGTCCAGGCCCAGGGTCAGCTGGGTCAGGTCGTTGGAACCGATGGAGAAACCGTCGAAGAACTCGAGGAACTCTTCGGCCAGGATCGCGTTGGAAGGCAGCTCGCACATCATGATCACGCGCAGGCCGTTTTCACCGCGCTTGAGACCGTTTTCAGCAAGCAGATCCACCACCTGGCTGGCTTCGCCCAGGGTACGGACGAACGGCACCATGATCTCGACGTTGGTCAGGCCCATGTCGTTGCGCACACGCTTGAGGGCGCGGCACTCGAGCTCGAAGCAGTCACGGAAGGATTCGCTGATGTAACGCGAAGCACCGCGGAAGCCCAGCATCGGGTTTTCTTCTTCCGGCTCGTAGAGCTTGCCGCCGATCAGGTTGGCGTATTCGTTGGACTTGAAGTCCGACAGGCGCACGATGACCTTTTTCGGCCAGAACGCCGCGGCCAGGGTGCTGATGCCCTCGACCAGCTTGTCGACGTAGAAACCGACCGGTTCATTGTAACCGGCGATGCGCTTGTCGACGCTTTCCTTGATTTCATGGGGCAGGCCGGCGTAGTTCAGCAGTGCCTTGGGGTGCACGCCGATCATGCGGTTGATGATGAACTCCAGGCGGGCCAGGCCGACACCGGCGTTCGGCAACTGGGCGAAGTCGAAGGCACGGTCCGGGTTGCCGACGTTCATCATGATCTTGAACGGCAGCTCCGGCATGGCGTCGACGGAGTTTTTCTTCACGTCAAAGCCCAGCTCGCCTTCGAAGATGAAACCGGTGTCGCCTTCAGCACAGGACACGGTCACGCCCTGTCCATCCTTCAACAGTTCGGTGGCGTTGCCGCAACCGACAACGGCCGGGATCCCCAGCTCGCGCGCGATGATCGCGGCGTGGCAGGTACGGCCGCCACGGTTGGTGACAATGGCGCTGGCGCGCTTCATCACCGGTTCCCAGTCCGGGTCGGTCATGTCGGATACCAGCACGTCGCCGGCCTGGACCTTGTCCATCTCCGACACGTCCTTGATGATCCGCACCTTGCCGGCGCCGATGCGCTGGCCAATGGCGCGACCTTCCACCAGCACGGTGCCGGTTTCCTTCAACAGGTAACGCTCCATCACGTTGGCCTGGGTGCGGCTCTTCACGGTTTCCGGACGGGCCTGGACGATGTACAGCTTGCCGTCGTCGCCGTCTTTGGCCCATTCGATGTCCATCGGGCACTTGTAGTGCTTCTCGATGATCATCGCCTGCTTGGCCAGCTCGCTGACTTCGGCATCAGTCAGGCAGAAACGTGCGCGATCGGCCTTGTCGACATCGACGGTCTTGACCGAGCGACCGGCCTTGGCTTCGTCGCCATAGATCATCTTGATCGCCTTGCTGCCCAGGTTGCGGCGCAGGATAGCCGGGCGACCGGCTTGCAGGGTGCCCTTGTGGACGTAGAACTCGTCCGGGTTCACCGCACCTTGAACGACGGTTTCACCCAGGCCGTAGGCGCCGGTGATGAACACCACGTCACGGAAGCCCGACTCGGTGTCGAGGGTGAACATCACGCCGGCGGTACCGGTTTCCGAACGCACCATGCGCTGCACGCCGGCAGACAGGGCGACCAGCTTGTGGTCGAAGCCCTGGTGCACGCGGTAGGAAATGGCGCGATCGTTGAACAGGGAAGCGAAGACTTCCTTGGCGGCGCGAATGACGTTCTCGACGCCACGGATATTGAGGAAGGTTTCCTGCTGGCCGGCGAAGGAAGCATCCGGCAGGTCTTCGGCAGTGGCCGAGGAGCGCACGGCCACGGCCATGTCAGGGTTGCCCGCGGACAGCTTGGCGAACGCGGTGCGAATTTCGGTATTCAGTTGCTCGGGGAATTCGGCTTCCATGATCCATTGACGGATCTGGGCGCCGGTCTTGGCCAGGGCATTCACGTCATCGACGTCCAGGGCGTCGAGCGCGGCGTGGATCTGGTCGTTAAGACCGCTCAATTCGAGAAAATCACGATAGGCCTGGGCCGTCGTGGCAAAGCCTCCAGGGACCGATACACCGGCGCCTGCAAGGTTACTGATCATCTCGCCCAGGGATGCGTTCTTGCCCCCCACATGCTCTACATCATGGACGCCGAGCTTATCGAGGGAAACTACGTACTCTACCAAGGTGATCTCTCCACTAACTGTGTTGGAAAAGCTCAGAAGCCGGCTGCTCGGGGAGCGCTTGCCAGCTGTATGGCCTGGACCTGGAAAATAAGTGAGAATGCAGGCCATTGGAGGCCGGCAAATCGCGCCTATCATATCCAAGATTCGTCACTAGCTTAAGGCCCAAGGTGCAAATGAAACGATCTGCTTTCTTCATCTCCGACGGTACCGGCATCACCGCTGAAACCCTCGGCCAGAGCCTCCTGGCGCAGTTCGAAAACATCACCTTCAGCAAAATCACGCGACCGTATATCGACAGCGTAGATAAAGCGCGGGCCATGGTACAACAAATCAACATTGCCGCCGAAAAGGACGGATTTCGTCCGATTATCTTCGACACTATCGTCAATCAGGACATCCGTGAGATCCTCGCGACGTCCAATGGTTTCATGATCGACATCTTCTCGACCTTCCTCGCCCCCCTGGAGCTGGAGTTGAGCGAGCACTCGTCGTATTCGGTCGGCAAGTCCCATTCCATTGGCGGCAACTCCAATTATATGGAGCGGATCGAGGCGGTGAACTTCGCCCTAGACAACGACGACGGCGCCCGTACCCACTACTACGACAAGGCCGACCTGATCCTGGTCGGCGTGTCGCGCTGCGGCAAGACCCCGACCTGCCTGTACATGGCCATGCAGTTCGGCATCCGCGCCGCCAACTACCCGCTGACCGAAGACGACATGGAACGCCTGCAGCTGCCGACCGCCCTGCGCGCCCACCAGCACAAGCTGTTCGGCCTGACCATCGATCCCGACCGGCTCACCGCCATCCGCAACGAGCGCAAGCCCAACAGCCGCTACTCGAGCTACGCCCAATGCGAGTTCGAAGTGCGCGAGGTGGAAAACCTGTTCCGCCGCGAGAACATTCCGCACATCAACTCCACGCATTTCTCGGTGGAAGAGATCTCGGCGAAGATCCTCGTGGAAAAAGGCGTCGAGCGGCGCTTCAAATAGTTTTTTCTGACCAATAGAACGCTATCGCGAGCAAGCTCGCTCCTCCATGGCTTACAAAATCTTGTAGGAGCGAGCTAGTCGCAATCGGACCAACGGTCCGCCCTGCCCTCAGATCACCAACAGGTCCACGAACCGGTGCACCGCCGTGGCTTCCAGCTGCGCCTGGTCCTTGCACAGGGCAAAGATCTGCGCCGAACGCTGGGCCGTGAAGCGGGTGGCCAGGTTGGCCTTGAACTTGTCTTCCAGCAGCGGAATGCCTTCGGCGCGGCGCCGGCGATGGCCGATCGGGTATTCCACCGCCACCTGCCCGGTGCTCGAGCCATCCTTGAAAAACACTTGTAGCGCATTGGCGATGGAGCGCTTGTCGGCCTCCAGGTACTCGCGGGTGTAGCGCGGTTCTTCGACTATCTGCATCTTCTCGCGCAACTGATCGATGATCGGGTGGGCGGCATGGAAGCCGTCTTCATAGTGCTCGGCCACCAGGTTGCCAAACGCCAGCGGCACAGCGGTCATGTACTGGATGCAGTGATCGCGGTCGGCGGCGTTGGCCAGCGGGCCAACCTTGGAAATGATGCGGATCGCCGATTCGTGGGTGGTGATGACGATCCTGTCGATCTCGTGCAGGCGATTGCGTACCAGCGGGTGCAGGGTCACCGCCGCTTCACAGGCGGTCTGCGCATGGAACTCGGCCGGGAAGCTGATCTTGAACAGCACGTTTTCCATCACATAGCTGCCATATTTCTGCGACAGGCTGAAATGGCGCTGGTCTTCGGGCTTGAGCGCCAAGTCCTTGTTGGTGTGGCTGAACAGCACGTCGTAGAAACCCCACTGCGGCGCGCTCAGCACTCCCGGAATGCCCATCTCGCCGCGCAGGGCGATATCCGCCAGGCGCACACCACGACTCGTGGCGTCCCCCGCCGCCCAGGACTTGCGCGAACCGGCGTTCGGCGCATGCCGATAAGTGCGCAGCGCCTGGCCATCGACAAAGGCATGGGACAGCGCCGCCAGCAGCTGTTCGCGGTTGGCGCCCATCAGTTTGGCGGTGACCGCGGTCGAGGCGACCTTCACCAGCAGCACATGGTCGAGGCCGACGCGGTTGAAGGAGTTCTCCAGGGCGATCACCCCCTGGATCTCATGGGCCATGATCATGGCCTCGAGCACCGCGCGCATGGTCAGCGGCGCCTCGCCATTGGCCACGCGCTTTTGCGACAGGTGATCGGCCACGGCGAGGATGCCACCGAGGTTGTCGGAAGGATGGCCCCACTCGGCGGCGAGCCAGGTGTCGTTGTAATCCAGCCAACGGACGATGCAGCCGATATCCCAGGCCGCCTTGACCGGATCCAGGCGCAAGCGGGTGCCCGGCACCCGCGCGCCAAACGGCACGACCGTGCCTTCCACTATCGGCCCCAGGTGCTTGGTGCACTCCGGAAAGCGCAGGGCCAGCAGACCGCAGCCGAGGGTGTCCATCAGGCAGTTGCGGGCGGTATCCAGAGCCTCGTGGGACTCGATCCGGTAGTTCAGAACGTAATCGGCAATGTCCTGCAGGACCTGGTCGTAATCGGGGCGTTCGTTCAGATCAACGTTGGCGCTCATGGGCAGTTCACTCCATCAAGGGTTAGGTGTGGGTTGCATCCTCAAGGTCAGGCTGATCGGGTTATGTCTACTTATTTTATCCCTCGCAGGAGCGCTGGTCGGCGGCTTCCTGCGGGTAGCGGTTTTTCCTTAGAAGGCGTCGCCGGGCACACGCACCCAACCTTCCATCAAGACCCGTGCGCTGCGGCTCATGATGGCCTTGGTCACGCTCCATTCGCCGTTGTCCTGCACGGCTTCGGCGCCAACCCGCAAGGTTCCTGACGGATGGCCGAAACGCACCGCGCTGCGCTCCCCGCCGCCGGCCGCCAGGTTGACCAGGGTGCCGGGGATCGCCGCCGCCGTGCCGATGGCCACCGCGGCGGTGCCCATCATCGCGTGATGCAGCTTGCCCATGGACAGCGCGCGCACCAGCAGATCGACATCCGCAGCCTTCACCGCCTTGCCGCTGGACGCCTGGTAGTCCGCCGGCGGGGCGACAAAGGCGACCTTGGGCGTGTGTTGGCGCTTGGCCGCTTCGTCCAGGTGCTGGATCAGCCCCATTCGCAGCGCGCCGTGGGCGCGAATGGTCTCGAACATCGCCAGCACCTTGGGGTCGCCGTTGATATCGCCCTGCAGCTCGGTACCGCTGTAGCCGATGTCGCGGGCGTTGATGAAGATGGTCGGGATCCCGGCATTGATCAGGGTGGCCTGGAAAGTCCCGACGCCCGGCACTTCCAGGTCGTCCACCAGGTTGCCGGTGGGGAACATCGAACCGCCGGCGCCCTCCTCCTCAGCCGCCGGGTCCATGAATTCCAGCTGCACTTCGGCCGCCGGGAAGGTCACGCCATCCAGTTCGAAGTCGCCGGTTTCCTGCACCGCGCCATTGGTCATCGGCACATGGGCGATGATGGTCTTGCCAATATTGGCCTGCCAGACACGCACCACGGCCACGCCGTTCTGCGGGATGCGCTCGGCATCCACCAGGCCGCTGCTGATGGCGAAGGAACCGACCGCCGCCGACAGGTTGCCGCAGTTGCCGCTCCAGTCGACGAAAGGCTTGTCGATGGAGACCTGGCCGAACAGGTAATCCACGTCGTGACCGGGCTTGATGCTTTTCGACAGGATCACCGTCTTGCTGGTGCTGGAAGTGGCGCCACCCATGCCGTCGATCTGCTTGTCGTACGGGTCGGGGCTGCCGATCACCCGCAACAGCAACGCATCGCGGGCCGCGCCCGGCAGTTGTGCCGCCTCGGGTAGGTCTTGCAGGCTGAAGAACACGCCCTTGCTGGTGCCGCCACGCATATAGGTGGCGGGAATCTTGATTTGCGCTACGAAAGCCATGGATTTCGGTCCTGATAAAGAGCGAGGGCGGCGCCTTGCGGCCCGCCCCCGGTACGTCACTTAACTGGCGACAGCCGATTCGAGGAAGTCCTGGGCAAAGCGCTGCAACACACCGCCCGCTTCGTAGATCGACACCTCTTCGGCGGTGTCGAGACGGCAGGTCACCGGCACCTCGATGCGCTCGCCGTTCTTGCGCTGGATCACCAGGGTCAGGGTCGCGCGCGGCTTGCGCTCGCCCACCACATCGAAGGTTTCAGTGCCGTCGATGCCCAGGGTCTTGCGGTCGGTGCCCGGCTTGAACTCCAGCGGCAATACGCCCATGCCCACCAGGTTGGTGCGGTGGATACGCTCGAAGCCCTCGGCGGCGATGGCTTCCACCCCGGCCAGGCGCACGCCCTTGGCCGCCCAGTCACGGGACGAACCCTGGCCGTAGTCGGCGCCGGCGATGATGATCAGCGGCTGCTTGCGCTGCATATAGGTTTCGATGGCTTCCCACATCCGGGTGACCTGGCCTTCCGGCTCGATCCGCGCCAGCGAACCCTGCTTGACCTTGCCGCCTTCCTGGACCATTTCGTTGAACAGTTTCGGGTTGGCGAAGGTCGCGCGCTGCGCGGTCAGATGGTCGCCCCGGTGGGTCGCATAAGAGTTGAAGTCCTCTTCCGGCAGGCCCATTTTCGCCAGGTACTCGCCGGCCGCGCTGTCGAGCATGATGGCGTTGGACGGCGACAGGTGATCGGTGGTGATGTTGTCCGGCAGCACCGCCAGCGGACGCATGCCGGTCAGGCTGCGCGCCCCGGCCAGGGCGCCTTCCCAGTACGGCGGGCGACGGATATAGGTGCTCATTTCGCGCCAGTCGTACAGCGGCTCGACCCTGGGCCCGGTGTCTTCGTGAATGGCGAACATCGGGATGTATACCTTGCGGAACTGCTCGGGCTTCACCGAAGCCTTGACCACCGCGTCGATCTCTTCGTCGCTCGGCCAGATGTCCTTGAGGCGGATTTCCTTGCCGTTGGCGTCCAGGCCCAGCACGTCCTTCTCGATGTCGAAGCGGATGGTCCCGGCAATCGCATAGGCCACTACCAGCGGCGGCGACGCGAGGAACGCCTGCTTGGCATACGGGTGGATGCGCCCGTCGAAGTTGCGGTTGCCCGACAGTACCGCGGTGGCATACAGGTCGCGGTCGATGATCTCTTTCTGGATCACCGGGTCCAGCGCACCGGACATGCCGTTGCAAGTGGTGCAGGCAAAGGCCACGACGCCAAAGCCCAATTGCTCCAGCTCGTGGGTCAGTCCGGCTTCGTCCAGGTACATGGCCACTGTCTTGGAACCCGGCGCCAGCGACGACTTGACCCAGGGCTTGCGGGTCAGGCCGAGCTTGTTGGCATTGCGCGCCAGCAGGCCGGCGGCGATCACGTTGCGCGGGTTGCTGGTGTTGGTGCAGCTGGTGATGGCCGCGATGATCACCGCGCCATCGGGCATTTGCCCCGGCACTTCTTCCCACTGGCCGGCGATGCCCTTGGCCGCCAGGTCGCTGGTCGCCACCCGGGCGTGGGGGTTACTCGGGCCCGCCATGTTGCGCACCACCGAGGACAGGTCGAACTGCAAGCCGCGCTCGTACTGCGCGTCTTTCAGACTGTCAGCCCACAGGCCGGCCTGTTTGGCATAGGTCTCGACCAGTTGCACTTGCTCGTCTTCACGGCCAGTGAGCTTGAGGTAGTCGATGGTCTGCTGGTCGATGTAGAACATCGCCGCGGTGGCGCCGTATTCCGGCGCCATGTTGGAGATGGTCGCGCGGTCGCCCAGGGTCAGCGCCGCGGCGCCTGCGCCGAAGAACTCCAGGTAGGCGCCCACCACTTTCTGCTTGCGCAGGAACTCGGTCAGCGCCAGCACCATATCGGTGGCGGTGATGCCCGGTTGCAGCTTGCCGGTCAGCTCGACGCCGACGATTTCCGGCAGGCGCATCCAGGACGCCCGGCCGAGCATCACGCTTTCGGCTTCCAGGCCGCCGACGCCGATGGCGATCACGCCCAGGGCATCCACGTGCGGGGTGTGGCTGTCGGTGCCGACGCAGGTATCGGGAAAGGCCACGCCATCGCGCGCCTGGATCACCGGCGACATTTTCTCCAGGTTGATCTGGTGCATGATGCCGTTGCCCGGCGGGATCACGTCGACGTTCTTGAAGGCTTTCTTGGTCCAGTTGATGAAGTGGAAACGATCTTCGTTGCGCCGATCTTCCACGGCACGGTTCTTGGCGAACGCGTCCGGGTCGAAGCCACCGCACTCCACCGCCAGCGAGTGGTCGACGATCAACTGGGTCGGCACCACCGGGTTGACCTGGGCCGGATCGCCACCCTGGTCGGCGATGGCATCGCGCAGGCCGGCCAGGTCCACCAGGGCGGTCTGGCCGAGAATGTCGTGGCACACCACGCGGGCCGGAAACCACGGGAAGTCGAGGTCGCGCTTGCGCTCGATCAGTTGTTTCAGGGAATCGGTCAGGGTCGCCGGATCGCAGCGACGCACCAGGTTTTCCGCGAGCACGCGCGAGGTGTACGGCAGGCTGTCGTAGGCGCCGGGCTGGATCGCCTCGACGGCCGCGCGGGTGTCGAAGTAGTCCAGTCGGGTACCGGGTAACGGTTTACGAAATTCAGTGTTCATCGTCAGGGCTCGGTCACGGTGATTGCAAAAGGTGGTGCTGCTGAAACCGCTCCCCGATAGGAGCAAAGCTTGCTCGCGATGGCGGCGCAACGGTCGACATCGATGTTGAATGTCAGTCCGTCTTCGCGGGCAAGCCTCGCTCCTACAGGGCTCTGGGTTTAGCCAGGGCGTTCAAGCAGCCACCATTCAGCGACGTTCGATTGGCACGAACTTGCGCTGCTCGACGCCGACGTACTCGGCGCTTGGACGAATGATGCGGTTGTTGGCGCGCTGTTCGAACACGTGAGCCGCCCAGCCGGTCAGGCGCGAGCAGACGAAGATCGGGGTGAACAGCTTGGTCGGGATGCCCATGAAGTGGTACGCCGAGGCATGGTAGAAGTCGGCGTTGGGGAACAGCTTCTTCTGCTCCCACATGGTCTTGTCGATGGCTTCGGAAACCGGGAACAGCACCTTGTCGCCCACTTCGTCAGCGAGCTTTTTCGACCAGCCCTTGATCACCTCGTTGCGCGGGTCGTTGTCTTTGTAGATCGCGTGGCCGAAGCCCATGATCTTGTCCTTGCGCTCGAGCATGCCGAGGGTGCCCTTGATCGCCTCTTCCGGCGAAGCGAAACGCTCGATCATCTCCATCGCCGCCTCGTTGGCGCCGCCGTGCAGCGGGCCGCGCAGCGAACCGATGGCCGCGGTGACGCAGGAGTACAGGTCGGACAGGGTCGAGGCACAGACCCGGGCAGTGAAGGTCGAGGCGTTGAATTCGTGCTCGGCGTAGAGGATCAGCGACACGTTCATCACCTTGACGTGCAGCTCGCTCGGCTTCTTGCCGTGCAGCAGGTGCAGGAAGTGGCTGCCGATGCACGGCTCGTCGGTCACGCAATCGATGCGCTTGCCGTCGTGGCTGAAGCGGTACCAGTAGCACATGATCGCCGGGAACGCGGCCAGCAGACGGTCGGTGACGTCACGCTGTTGGGAGAAGTCCTGTTCCGGCTCGATATTGCCGAGGAACGAGCAGCCGGTGCGCATCACATCCATCGGATGGGCGTCGGCCGGAATGCGCTCCAGCACTTCTTTCAGCGCCTGCGGCAGGTCGCGCAGCTTGCTCAGTTTCTGGGTGTAGGCGTCCAGCTGCGCCTGGGTCGGCAGTTCGCCGTACAGCAGCAGGTAGGCCACTTCTTCGAACTGCGCGTCGGCCGCCAGTTCGCGGACGTCGTAACCCCGGTAGGTCAGCCCGGCACCGGCCTGGCCCACGGTCGACAAGGCAGTCTGTCCGGCCACCTGGCCACGCAGGCCAGCGCCACTCAATACTTTTGCTTCGGCCATTGCTCTCTCCAATCTTGAATTTGTTAGGGAATCGGCAAATCGTCAAAACCAATGCTGCTTTCTGTAGCCGCTGCCGCACGCTGCGATCGGCCGGTACGACCGTGGCGCCCTTATCGGCGCTAAAGGAGCTTCGGTACAACACCAAGCACCTGTGGTCCTATCGCAGCCTTCGGCAGCGGCTACAGGTTTTGCATCAGCAGTCGAACCGCGTTCGGGTTCAGCCCTTCTTCTGGGCGAACAGCACATCGAGCTTCTGCTCGAAGGTGTGGTAGTCGATGCGGTCGTACAGCTCCATGCGGGTCTGCATGGTGTCGATCACGTTCTGTTGGGTACCGTCGCGACGGATCGCGGTATAGACGTTTTCCGCCGCCTTGTTCATGGCGCGGAACGCCGACAGCGGGTACAGCACCAGGGAAACATCCACGGACTTCAGTTGTTCGGTGGTGTACAGCGGCGTGGCGCCGAACTCGGTGATGTTGGCCAGGATCGGCGCTTTCACCCGGCTGGCGAAGATCTTGTACATCTCCAGCTCAGTGATGGCTTCCGGGAACACCATGTCGGCGCCGGCCTCGATGCAGGCGGCGGCGCGGTCCAGGGCCGACTCCAGCCCTTCCACCGCCAGGGCGTCGGTACGGGCCATGATCACGAAGCTGTCGTCGGTGCGGGCATCCACCGCGGCCTTGATGCGGTCGACCATTTCCTGCTGGGAGACGATCTCTTTGTTCGGACGATGGCCACAGCGCTTGGCGCCGACCTGGTCCTCGATGTGAATCGCCGCCGCGCCGAACTTGATCATCGACTTGACGGTGCGCGCCACGTTGAACGCCGACGAACCGAAACCGGTGTCCACGTCCACCAGCAGCGGCAGGTCGCAGACGTCGGTGATGCGGCGCACGTCGGTCAGCACGTCGTCCAGCCCGGTGATGCCCAGGTCCGGCACGCCGAGGGAGCCGGCCGCCACCCCGCCACCGGACAGGTAAATCGCCTTGAACCCGGCGCGCTTGGCCAGCAGCGCATGGTTGGCATTGATGGCGCCGACCACCTGCAACGGTCGTTCGCTGGCGACCGCATCGCGGAAGCGCTGGCCTGGAGTGCTCTTGTTATTGGAACTCATGACTCACCTCGTGGAGTGGCTGTCTGCTTGGCGCCGTCCTGGTAATGACGGGCAATGTTGCGTTTGGAAGCGCCGATGTGACGGCGCATCAACAACTCGGCCAGTTCGCCGTCGCGATCGGCAATGGCATCGAGAATCCGGTGGTGCTCGGCGAACGCCTGGTGCGGGCGGTTGGGCGTGGCGGAAAACTGGATGCGGTACATGCGCACCAGTTGGTACAGCTCGCCGCAGAGCATCTGCGTGAGGGTGCGGTTGCCCGCGCCCTGGATGATCCGGTAGTGGAAGTCGAAATCGCCTTCCTGCTGGTAGTAACCGACCCCGGCCTGGAACGCCGCGTCGCGCTCGTGGGTATCGAGGACCCGGCGCAGCTCGTCGATTTCCTCGTTGGTCATGCGCTCGGCGGCCAGGCGGCAGGCCATGCCTTCCAGGGACTCGCGGATTTCGTAGAGTTCGATCAGCTCGGCATGGCTCAGGGACACCACCCGCGCCCCGACATGGGGCACCCGCACCAGCAGGCGCTGGCCTTCCAGGCGGTGGATCGCCTCGCGCAACGGGCCGCGGCTGATGCCATAGGTGCGCGCCAGTTCCGGCTCGGAGATCTTGCTGCCCGGGGCGATCTCGCCCTTGACGATGGCCGCCTGAATGCGCCTGAAGACGTTTTCGGACAAGGTTTCCGAATCGTCCTGCGTCCCGGCGGGGGGATCGAGCTGATCCAGCATATTGTCGACACCTTGAAAATCAATGCGACAAAAACTAGCCAATACAAGCCATGCAGTCAAAGTAAAAATAGATATTGTCGACAATCGTCTAATAACCCTTTGCACCAAACCGGCACAAAAGCCCCCGCCCCGCCGCTGGCGCCATAAAACCAGCATGCTAGAATGCCGCCCGCATTTGCCTGTCACATTAATAAGGCAGCACACGAGGGAGCTTGCGCAGCAATGCCAGTCGCCTTGAACTGAAGAACCCATGCAACGCACCAGGATCTATGAGACTCAAGGCCTTCTCCATACTGTTCTGCCTGCTCGGCCTGCCGGGCCTGAGTGCCGCCGCCGGCAAGACCGTTTACGGTCTGAATGAATACGCCAGGCTGTCCGGGATCGACCTGGAAGTCGCCGCCAAGCTCGACACCGGCGCCAAGACCGCCTCCCTCAGCGCCCGCGATATCAAGCGCTTCAAGCGCAATGGCGAGTCCTGGGTACGCTTCTACCTGGCCATCGACGCCGCCCATTCCCACCCCATCGAACGTCCGCTGGCCCGCGTCAGCAAGATCAAGCGCCGCGCCGGCGACTACGACCCCGATGAGGAAAACAACAAGAAGTACACCGCGCGCCCGGTCATCGAGCTGGATATCTGCATGGGCGGAGCCCTGCGCAGCATAGAAGTGAACTTGACCGACCGCAGTGCATTCCAATACCCGCTCTTGATCGGCTCCGAAGCGCTCAAGCGCTTCGATGCACTGGTCGACCCCAGTCTTAAATACGCTGCTGGCAAACCTGCCTGCGCCACCGACGCTCATACCGCAGAGTAACTCCAATGCGCTCTCTTACCCTCCATCTGAAAATCCTGATCGCCATCCTGGTGGTGCTGGGCATCTCGATCACGGCCTATCAGATTTTCGTGCTCGGCATCCCGGTGACCGAAGACGCCACCGACGACCTGTGGAACATCGACGCCAAGGTCGAATTCGTCGCCAACGCCAAGGACCCGATCAAGATCCAGATGTTCGTGCCGCCGCTGAGCCGCGATTACGTCAGCCTGAACGAGAGTTTCATCTCCAATAACTACGGGGTGGCGGTGAACCGCGTCGACGGCAACCGCAAGGTCACCTGGTCGGCACGCCGCGCCAAGGGCAACCAGACCCTCTACTACCGCCTGGTCCTGACCAAGCGCTACACCGCGGAAAAAGCCAAGATCAAGGGCCCGACCTTCCGCGACAGCATCGCCGTCGAAGGCCCGGAAAAGATCGCCGCCGAAGCCCTGCTCGCGCCGATCCGCCAGCACTCGGCCGACGTCGAGACCTTCATCAGCGAAGCCATCAAGCGGGTCAACAACAGCAACGACGACAACGCCAAGATGCTCCTGGCGGGCGATCCGTCGCCGGCGAACAAGGCCAAGATCGTCGACCTGCTGCTGTCCATCGCCCACGTACCGATGGAAAAGGTCCACACCATTCGCCTGGTGGCCGACCAGCCGCAGGCTCCGGAACTGTGGCTGCGCAGCTTCAACGGTACCGACTGGCTGTACTTCAACCCGGAAACCGGCGAACAGGGCCTGCCCAGCGACCGCCTGCTGTGGTGGATCGGTGACGACAACCTGATCACCGTCGATGGCGGCAAGAAAGCCACCGTCACCTTCAGCCTGAACAACAGCGAAATGAACGCCATTCGCCTGGCCAAGCTGACCGACGAGAACACCGACGCCAACTTCCTCGAATACTCGCTGTACGGCCTGCCGCTGCAGACCCAACAGACCTTCATGATCATGGTGATGATCCCGATCGGCGTGCTGGTGATCCTGGTGCTGCGCAACCTGATCGGCCTGCAGACCCTGGGCACCTTCACCCCGGTGCTGATCGCCCTGGCCTTCCGCGAAACCCAGCTGGGCTTCGGCATCGTGCTGTTCACCGTGATCACCGCGCTCGGGCTGTCGCTCAGGTCCTACCTGGAACACCTGAAGCTGCAGATGCTGCCGCGGCTGTCGGTGGTGCTGACCTTCGTCGTGGTGCTGATCGCCGCCATCAGCCTGTTCAGCCACAAGCTCGGCCTGGAACGCGGCCTGTCGGTCGCCCTGTTCCCGATGGTGATCCTGACCATGACCATCGAACGCCTGTCGATCACCTGGGAAGAACGTGGCGCCGGCCATGCGATGAAAGTCGCCATCGGCACGCTGTTCGCCGCCTCCCTGGCCCACCTGATCATGAGCGTGCCGGAGTTGATCTACTTCGTCTTCACCTTCCCGGCGATGCTGCTGATCCTAGTGGGCTTCATGCTGGCGATGGGTCGCTACCGCGGCTACCGCCTGACCGAGCTGATCCGTTTCAAAGCCTTCGTCAAGGCTGATTCGTAATGTTCGGCCTGTGGAAGACCTGGAAGGCCCTGGAAGCCCGGGGCATCATGGGGATCAATCGGCGTAACGCGGACTACGTACTCAAGTACAACAAGCGCAGCCTGTACCCGATCGTCGACGACAAGATCATCACCAAGGAACGCGCGATCGAGGCCGGCATCCATGTGCCGGAACTGTACGGCGTGATCTCAACCGAGAAGGAAATCGACAAGCTCGACGAGATCATCGGCGGGCGCAACGACTTCGTGATCAAGCCGGCGCAAGGCGCCGGCGGCGACGGCATCCTGGTGATCGCCGACCGTTTCGAAGGCCGCTACCGCACGGTGTCGGGCAAGATCATCAGCCATGAGGAAATCGAGCACCAGATTTCCAGCATCCTCACCGGCCTCTACTCCCTGGGCGGCCACCGTGACCGGGCGCTGATCGAATACCGGGTAACCCCGGACCAGATCTTCAAGAGCATCAGCTACGAAGGCGTGCCGGACATCCGCATCATCGTGCTCATGGGCTACCCGGTGATGGCCATGCTGCGCCTGCCGACCCGCCAGTCCGGCGGCAAGGCCAACCTGCACCAGGGCGCCATCGGCGTCGGCGTCGACCTGGCCACCGGCCTGACCCTGCGTGGCACCTGGCTGAACAACATCATCGCCAAGCACCCGGACACCACCAATGCGGTGGATGGCGTGCAACTGCCCTACTGGGACGGCTTCATGAAGCTGGCGGCCGGGTGTTACGAGTTGTGCGGCCTGGGCTACATCGGGGTCGACATGGTGCTGGACCAGGAAAAGGGCCCGCTGATCCTCGAGCTCAACGCCCGCCCCGGCCTGAACATCCAGATCGCCAACGACTGCGGCCTGACCCAGCGCACCCATGCGGTCGAAGCGCACCTGGGAGAACTGAAGGCCCGTGGCATCAGCGAAACCGTCGAGCAGCGCGTGCAGTTTGCCCAGGACCTGTTCGGCCATATCCCGGCGGTGGAAGGCTGATCCACCGGCATCGACCTGTAGCCGCTACCGCAGGCTGCGCCCGACCACAAAGCGGGCGCGGCCTTTAAAAGCGCTGGAGGACCTTCGGTCCTATCGCGGCCTGCGGCAGCGGCTACAGTGCGATGCGTCGTAAACCGGGCAATCCCCGACATCCCCACTAGGAGCAAATCCTTGAGAGGACTACAATCGCCAGCCGCGCTCCTCCGATGGCTGATCCACCCCGCATGTCGACCTGCTCCGTACACCCGCTGCCCTATCGCCCCAACCCCGCCGAGTATTTCGCGGCGATCCGCCATGCCCCTGGTGCCGTCCTGCTCGACAGCGGCCGGCCCAGTGCCGAGCGCGGCCGCTACGACCTGCTCAGCGCCTGGCCACGGACCCAGCTGGCCGTCCTCAAGGACGAAAGCGGCGAAGATTTCCTGCAACGCCTGCGGCTCAACCTGGATCAACTGGGCCAGGCGGCGATCCCCGCGCCTTACCAACTGCCCTTCGCCGGCGGGCTGATCGGTTACCTGAGCTACGACTTCGGACGCCACCTGGAACGCTTGCCCAGCCAGGCCCTGGACGACCTGCAGCTGCCCGATGCGCGCTTCGGCCTCTACGACTGGGTACTGATCAGCGACCATCAGCAGTGCACCAGCCAACTGGTGTTCCACCCGGCCCTTGCCGCCGCCGAACGCCAGCGCCTGATCGCCCTGTTCAGCCAGGCGCCAGCCAGCACCGACGGCAGCTTCAAGCTCAGCGGGCCGATGCGCCCCGACCTCAGCGCCGCGCAGTATCAACAGGCGTTCGAGCGTATCCAGGCGTACATCCAGGCCGGCGACTGCTATCAGGTCAACTTCGCCCAGCGCTTTCGCGCGCCCTGCGTCGGCGATCCATGGAGCGCCTACTGCGCACTGCGCGCGGCCTGCCCGACGCCTTTTTCCGGGTTCCAGAGCCTGCCGGAAGGTGGCGCGGTACTCAGCCTGTCGCCGGAACGCTTCGTGCGGATCAGTGAGCGCCAGGTGGAAACCCGACCGATCAAGGGCACCCGCCCACGCAGCCAGGATGCCGCCGAAGACGCGGCGAACGCCGCCGAACTGCTGGCCAGCCCCAAGGACCGCGCGGAAAACCTGATGATCGTCGACCTGCTGCGCAACGACCTGGGCCGCACCTGCCGCATCGGCTCGGTGCGGGTGCCGGAGCTGTTCAGCCTGGAAAGCTACCCGAACGTGCATCACCTGGTGAGCAGCGTCACCGGTGAGCTGGCGGACGACAAGGACGCTCTGGACCTGATCGCCGGCAGCTTCCCCGGCGGCTCGATCACCGGCGCGCCGAAGATCCGCGCCATGCAGATCATCGACGAACTGGAGCCGACTCGACGCGGGCTGTATTGCGGTTCGTTGCTGTACCTGGATGTGCGTGGCGAGATGGACAGTTCGATCGCCATCCGCAGCCTGCTGGTCAAGGACGGGCAGGTCTGCTGCTGGGGCGGTGGCGGGATTGTCGCGGACTCGGACTGGCAGGCCGAGTATCAGGAGTCCATCACCAAGGTGAAGGTGCTGCTGGAGACCTTGCAGAGCCTTTAAAAGTATCGCGGGAAAGTCGGATCGCCGCCCGCTCGCTCCTACGGGTTACGGCGCGGACCTGTAGGAGCGAGGCTTGCCCGCGATAGCTGCGCCGCGAACCTACAGGCTCAACTCACGGTTCGACGCCGTGAGGAATTCCTGCTTCAACTCGGCAAAGCTATGCACCGCCGGGAACTGCGGGAACTCGCGAATCACGTTATCCGGGGCATGGAACAGAATGCCGGCGTCGGCCTCGCCGAGCATGCTGGTGTCGTTGTACGAATCCCCTGCCGCGATCACCCGGTAGTACAGGCTCTTGAAGGCCAGCACCGACTGGCGCTTGGGGTCTTTCTGGCGCAGCTGGTAACCGGTCACCCGGCCGCTGTCGTCGGTGACCAGGCGGTGGCACAGCAGCGTGGGGAAGCCCAGCTGGCGCATCAGCGGCTGGGAAAACTCATAGAAGGTATCGGACAGAATCACCACCTGGAAACGCTCGCGCAGCCAGTCGACGAACTCGATGGCGCCGTCCAGCGGCTTGAGGGTGGCGATCACTTCCTGAATGTCCGAGAGCTTCAGGCCGTGCTCGTCGAGAATCCGCAGGCGCTGCTTCATCAGCACATCGTAATCGGGGATATCCCGGGTGGTCGCCTTGAGGGATTCAATCCCGGTTTTTTCGGCAAAGGCGATCCAGATTTCCGGGACCAGTACACCTTCCAGGTCGAGACAGGCAATTTCCACGAGACACTCCCATTTGTATTGGTTATTCGAGCGAGCAAAAGGACTGCCGAACTCTAGCGATTCGCCCCAACCCACGCAACGCAAGGAGCGCGCCAGCCGGGGGCGGATTTTGTTACCATCGCCTGTATCTAGAGCGCTCAGCGCCACCGACCTGTAGGAAACCGCCCTGATGAGCCCATCGTTCAATGTCGCTGAACTCGCCGCGACCTATGCCCAAAAATCCGCCCAGGACATTCTCAAGCTGGCCTTTGCCGAGTTTGGCGATGACCTGTGGATCTCTTTCAGTGGCGCCGAGGATGTGGTGCTGGTGGACATGGCCTGGAAGCTGAACAAGAACGTCAAGGTCTTCAGCCTCGACACCGGTCGCCTGCACCCGGAAACCTATCGTTTCATCGAGCAGGTACGCGAGCACTACAAGATCGACATCGAGGTGGTTTCGCCGGACCACGCCAAGCTCGACCCCTTCGTCAAGGAGAAAGGCCTGTTCAGCTTCTACAAGGACGGCCACGGCGAGTGCTGCGGTATCCGCAAGATCGAACCGCTGCGCCGCAAGCTGTCCACCGTCAGCGCCTGGGCCACCGGCCAGCGCCGCGACCAGAGCCCGGGCACCCGCAGCCAAGTGGCGGTGCTGGAGATCGACAGCGCCTTCTCCACCCCGGAACGCACCTTGTACAAGTTCAACCCGCTGGCGCAGATGACCAGCGAAGAGATCTGGGGTTACATTCGCATGCTCGAGCTGCCGTACAACAGCCTGCACGAGCGCGGCTTCATCAGCATCGGCTGCGAGCCTTGCACCCGTCCGGTGCTGCCGAACCAGCACGAGCGCGAAGGCCGCTGGTGGTGGGAAGAAGCCACGCAGAAGGAATGCGGCCTGCACGCCGGCAATATCATCAGCAAGGGCTAAAGCCCCCCATTCCTCTTTCCTCTGGTCTGTAGGAGCGAAGCGGTGTGTCAGGTACGCCGTCTCGCGAGCAAGCTTCGCTCCTACAGCGGCGACAACTCTGTACACACAAGCGTCACTACAGGTGCCATTTTTGTGTGCACTTTCTGCTTCAATGCCCCAAAAAGTTACACCTCGCGCCCTGCATCGCCAGGCAGCGTCTCTCACACCTCGCCCCACGAAAAATAAATACCTGTTCAATCGGTCAATTTATAGTTTCGCAGTTTCAGTCACTTAGAAATTATTAAGAACAAACCGAAATTATCGGCCATTTGCTTAGATTGGGTTCTGGCACGGAAGTGGCTTAAGTCGCCTCGCATCTTGTATACAAATTAAATAAAAAATACATACAACTTACATCCGCAAGCCGGGTTCCCGAATCCGCCTGCAGATGCCCAGAACCCAGTGATTCCCGGACCCGCGCCGAAGACTGCCGAGCCTTGCGCTCAAGCACAGTCAGCGCTGGTCCGCGATCAGGAGCCTGCCGGAATGCGTACAAGCCTTGCCAACAACATCGCACTGGATTTGCCCTCCTCCCACGCCAACCTCGACCCCGGCACCGCCGCCACGGTCGACCTCAGCCCACGCCTGCACAACCGCGACCTGGCGCCGACCAAGGTCGAAGGCCGGCGCTGGGGCGGCTACAGCATCTTTGCCCTGTGGACCAACGACGTACACAACATCGCCAATTACTCCTTCGCCATCGGCCTGTACGCCCTGGGCCTGGGCGGCTGGCAGATCCTCTTGTCCCTGGGGATCGGCGCGGCGCTGGTGTACTTCTTCATGAACCTGTCCGGCTATATGGGCCAGAAGACCGGCGTGCCCTTCCCGGTGATCAGCCGTATCAGCTTCGGCATCCATGGCGCGCAGATTCCGGCGCTGATCCGCGCGGTGATCGCCATTGCCTGGTTCGGCATCCAGACCTACCTGGCCTCGGTGGTGTTCCGGGTATTGCTCACGGCCATCCATCCCGGCTTCGCCGACTACGACCACAACTCGATCCTCGGCCTGTCGAGCCTGGGCTGGGTGTGTTTCGTGGCGATCTGGCTGGTCCAGCTGGCGATCCTCGCCTACGGCATGGAAATGGTCCGGCGCTACGAGGCCTTCGCCGGCCCGGTGATCCTGGTGACCGTTGCTGCCCTCGCCGCCTGGATGTTCACCCAGGCCAACGCCCGCATCGCCTGGTCGATCCACGAGCCGCTGAGCGGTGGCGAGATGTGGCGCCAGATCTTCGCCGGCGGTGCGCTGTGGCTGGCGATCTACGGCACGCTGATCCTCAACTTCTGCGACTTCGCCCGCTCCTCGCCCTGCCGCCGGACCATCAAGGTCGGCAACTTCTGGGGGCTGCCGGTGAACATCCTGGTGTTCGCGGCCATCACCGTATTGCTCTGCGGCGCGCAGTTCCAGATCAACGGCAAGATCATCGAAAGCCCGACCGAAATCATCGCCTCGATCCCCAATACCTTCTTTCTGGTACTCGGCTGCCTGGCGTTCCTGATCGTCACCGTGGCGGTGAACATCATGGCCAACTTCGTCGCCCCGGCCTTCGTGCTCAGCAACCTGGCGCCGAAATACCTGACCTTCCGCCGCGCCGGGCTGATCAGCGCGACTATCGCGGTGCTGATCCTGCCGTGGAACCTCTACAACAGCCCGCTGGTGATCGTGTACTTCCTGTCCGGGCTCGGCGCCCTGCTGGGGCCGCTGTACGGGGTGATCATGGTCGACTACTGGCTGCTGCGCAAAGGCCGGATCAACGTGCCCGAGCTGTACAGCGAGCACCCGCAAGGCGCTTATTTCTACAGCCGCGGGGTCAACCTGCGGGCGGTGGCGGCGTTCATTCCGTCGGCGCTGATCGCCATTGTCCTGGCCCTGGTGCCGGGGTTTGCCAGCATCTCGCCCTTCTCCTGGCTGATCGGCGCCGGCATTGCCGGCCTGCTGTACCTGATCATCGCCAAACGCCAGCCGCACTATGCGGATGTCAGCGGCGAATCCATCGCAGTCGATAACGTCTGCCACTAACCTTGAACGGCCCGCGTGCGGCGGGCCCCGAATGCCTCACCGATAAGGACAGCCCATGCGAATTCTCGTGGTCAACGTCAACACCACCGACTCCATCACCCAGGCCATCGCGCGTCAGGCCCAGGCCGTGGCCGCGCCCGGCACCGAAATCGTCGGCCTGACCCCACACTTCGGCGCCGACTCCGTCGAAGGCAACTTCGAAAGCTACCTGGCCGCCATCGCCGTCATGGACCGCGTGCTGTCCTACGACCAGCCCTACGACGCGGTGATCCAGGCCGGTTATGGCGAGCACGGTCGCGAAGGCCTGCAGGAGCTGCTCAATGTGCCGGTGGTGGACATCACCGACGCCGGCGCCAGCACCGCGATGTTCCTCGGCCACGCCTACTCGGTGGTGACCACCCTGGATCGCACCGTGCCGCTGATCGAGGATCGCCTGAAACTCTCCGGCCTGTACGAGCGTTGCGCTTCGGTACGCGCCAGCGGGCTGGCGGTGCTGGAGCTGGAAGAGGACCCGGCGCGCGCCGTGGAAGCCATCGTGCGCCAGGCCGAGCTGGCGGTCAGCGAAGACAAGGCGGAGGTGATCTGCCTGGGCTGCGGCGGCATGGCCGGCCTGGACGAGCAGATCCGCCAGCGCACCGGCGTGCCGGTGGTGGACGGCGTGACCGCGGCGGTGACCATCGCCGAATCCCTGGTACGGCTGGGGCTGTCCACCTCCAAGGTGCGCACCTATGCCACGCCGCGGCCGAAGACCATCATCGGCTGGCCAGGGCGTTTCGGGCGCTGAGCCAGCGCCGATCGCGAGCAAGCCCGCTCCTGGAGGGACGCGGGTTTGCGCGCACCTTCAAACCGCGCTGAAGCGCTGCTCCAGGCCCAGCTCGGCGAACTGCTCGATCACGAAGTCGACGAAAGCCCGGGTCTTGCCCGGCAAGAGTTTGTGTTCGGCGTAGTAGATCGAGATGTTGCCGTCGTCGACGTACCAGTCCGGCAATACCCGCTGCAGGGTGCCGGCATTCAGATAACCGACGGCGAACGGCATGCTCACCAGCGCCACCCCCAGGCCTTGGGCGGCGCTGGCGCAGGCCGCTTCCGAATCGCTCATGGTCATCCGCGCCTTCAGGTTCAGCGGGCTTTGCTGCCGGGTGCGGCCGGTCAGGGCCCAGGAACGTATCCGCCCGGTCTGCGGCGAGCGGATCAGGATGCCTTCGCAATGCTGCAAATCCTCGGGCTGCTCGACCGCCGCGCAGCGCGCCAGATACTCCGGCGAGGCCACCAGGATGCGATGAGCCGGGCTCAGCCGTCGCGCCACCACCCCTTGAGGCAGTTCGAAGCCGCCGCCGATCGCCGCGTCGAAGCCCTGGCCGATCAGGTCCACCTGGCGATTATCGAAATGCCAGTCCGGGCTGATCTCCGGAAAACGCCGCAGGAACTCGCCGAGCATGGGCACTATGTACAGCCGCCCGAACACCGTGCCCATGCTGACTTTCAGGGTACCCGCCGGGCGCCCTTCGGCGCTGGCCAGGTTGGCCACGGCGTTCTGGATGGTGTACAGGCTGGCGCTGACCTCATCGAGAAACAGCTTGCCGGCTTCGGTCAGGGTCAGGCGGCGGGTGCTGCGCTGAAACAACCTGACTCCAAGCCGGGCCTCGAGCTTGGCCACGCTTTTACCCACCGCCGCAGGGGTCAGGCTCAAGCGTCGCGCAGCTTCGGCAAAGCTGCCGACTTCGGCGCTACGCACGAAGCATTCGATGCTGCTGAAGGTTTCCATGGCGCCTCACTCTAAACTTCTGGTTTATACAGACTAGAGCGATTCCTATCTACACAGCACCTAATCCGAGGTCGATACTCGACTCCAACCACAAGGCAGCCCGCCTTGGACTTTTGGAGAACGACATGACCACCCAATCCCTCAGCGGCAAAGTAGCCTTGGTTCAAGGCGGTTCCCGCGGCATCGGCGCCGCCATCGTGCAACGCCTGTCAGCCGAAGGCGCCGCCGTGGCCTTCACCTACGTCAGTTCCACCGCCAAGGCCCAGGCCTTGCAGGACAGCATCACCCAGGCCGGCGGCAAGGCCTTGGCGATCCTCGCCGACAGCGCCGATGCCGCGGCCATCCGCCAGGCGGTCGAGAGCACGGTCGAAACCTTTGGCCGCCTGGACATCCTGGTCAACAACGCCGGCGTCCTGGCCGTCGGCCCGCTGGAAGACTTCAAGCTGGAAGACTTCGACCGGACCCTGGCCATCAACATCCGCAGCGTGTTCGTCGCCACCCAGGAAGCGGCCCGACACATGGGCGAAGGCTCGCGCATCATCAACATCGGCAGCACCAATGCCGAACGCATGCCTTTTGCCGGCGGCGGTACCTATGCCATGAGCAAGTCGGCCCTGGTCGGCCTGACCAAAGGCCTGTCCCGCGACCTCGGCCCACGGGGCATCACCATCAACAATGTGCAGCCCGGCCCGGTCGACACCGACATGAACCCGGCCCACGGCGACTTCGCCGAAAGCCTGATCCCGCTGATGGCTATCGGGCGCTACGGCCACGCGGAAGAAATCGCCAGCTTCGTGGCTTACCTGGCAGGCCCGGAAGCGGGTTACATCACCGGCGCCAGCCTGAGCATCGATGGTGGCTTCAGCGCCTGATTCCTGCGCCCATGAAAAACGCCGGGCCACTTTCATCAGGTGGCCCGGCGTTTTTTTGTAGGAGCCGTCGCAGGCTGCGATCGACTCCTCAGGAGGCGCGGCACTTGAGACCGCTAAAGCCCTGTCGGGCTTATCGCAGCCTGCGGCAGCGGCTACAGGTTCAGCTCCATTGCAGCAGCGGCAAGCCACAGGCCGCCGGCTGGAACCCCTTCAGCGAACGCAGAATGGCATCGGCATGGGCGTACTTGGCGTCCGCCATCGCCGGATCGGGAATGGCGATCGCGGTCATCCCCGCCGCCTTCGCCGCAGTGACACCGAAGGGCGAATCCTCGAACACCAGGCAATCCTCGGGGGCGACGCCCAGGCGCCGCGCGGCGGTAAGGAAGATGTCCGGTGCCGGCTTGGCCGCGCCCACTTCCGGGTCGTCGGCGGTGACTATGGTGTCGAACAGCGCGAACCAGTCGCCGTGCAAGGTGGTTTTCTGGGCGAAAGACTGGCGCGAAGAACTGGTGCCCACGGCGATCGGCACGTTATTGGCCTTGAGGTGTTGCACCAGCTCCTGTGCGCCCGGCATCGCCAGCGCGCGGGGAAAACGCTCGCGCATCAGCGGCTCGCGAATCAGCAGGAACTCCTCCGGGGTGATCGGCAGATCCAGGGCTTCGACCACGTAGCGGGCCAGGTCCGCGGCGCCACGGCCGATGATGTTCTGCTTGACCGTCCAATCGAAGGTGCGACCGTAACGATCGGCGATCAGCTGGGTCACCTCGGTGTAGATGCCTTCGGTGTCCAGCAGCAAACCGTCCATATCGAAAATCACGGCCTTGATCGGGCCCACATCATTCAACTGTGCATTCATCGCATCTGATCCGTTAACAAAAAACATCCCGGGGAGCGGCTCAGGTACGGCCAGTTTTTTGCCCGATTAAAGGGTTCAGCAGCATAGCCGCGGCGGATGACGGGGAGCAACCTCGGGTCGGCTTGCAAGCAGACGAAAGCCCGGACAGGCCGGGCTCGATGGTCTCGACATCATGAATGAACAAAGCCCACTAGCGCCCCGCCCGTCCGCTACCGCCTCCCGGACCGCCGGTGCCGCCACCCGCGCTGCCGGTTCCGCCGCCGGCACCGCCGCCGCCCATGATGGAACCATTGACCCCGGTGGAACCCATGCCGCCGCCCTGGCTGGAAGAACCGCGCGGATTGTCGGCCCGGGAACGGCTGTCCGTGACACCTACACCATTCCCGCCCAGGGCCCCAGGTCGCAGCATGAGATCGTTGCCGGAGCCACCCTCGAAAGAGCGCCCGGAAGGATGGGTTGAAGCCCGTCCGTCAGCGGATTCTGCCAGGCTGGAGAAACAGAAAATCGATACCAGGGCGACCAGCACCAGGCTCAGCAGTTTTGCCCGGCTCACGACAAGCCTCCCGGGGCGGGGCGACGCTTGCCCCTGGCCGCCTTGCGCTGCGGCTCGGGTCGAGAAAGCTCCTGCTCGGCGTTGGCGTCCGGGAGGATCTGCTCGGGAGTCAGCGCATCCGTGGGGGACGGCAGCGGATATTCGGGCGTTTCATCCCGCTCGATATGTTTCGGATCATGCTTCATATGCACCTCACACCGGTCACGCCGACGTGCAGGAAGCAGACTTCACGGGTGTTTTTCCTCCGACTCGCCTGCCTCATCGTCATCGCTCAGTGGCACCAGGGCGTCATCCATCAGCGAGCCAGGGTCTTCATTGCCCGGATCGTTGACCAGGGGCACGCCCGAAGCATCTTCTTCTTTCTTGTCAGCCGTTTCCGGAGTCATGGCAAACCTCGTCGACACAGTGTGTCCATCATTGAATTCGAGGGGCTGGAGCAATATTCGTTCCCATAAAAAAGCCCGGTATGGGGCCGGGCTTTTTGCGCACTGCAGCAGAATCAATCGTGCTTGTGCTTGTGTTTATTCTTGTGCTTCCTGCCGCCGGAGTGATGGTCATCGTCACCCATGCTGCTGCCCAAGGCACCACCGGCCGCGCCACCCAGGCCTGCGCCGATGGTCGAGCCCGTTTTGCCGCCCAGCTTGTTGCCGATCACCGAACCGCCGGCCGAACCCAGGCCGCCACCGATGGCCGCTTCGGTCCGACTGCCTTTACGGGCACCGACCGCACTGCCGGCAGCGCCGCCAAGGCCAGCACCCACTGCCGCGCCTGTGCTGCCGCCAATCTGTTGTCCCACCACATTGCCCAGCGCGCCACCCAAACCGCCGCCGACCGCAGCAGTGCCATCACCGGCGGCCATCGCACCTTGAGCAGCCAGAAGCCCCAAAACCAGAGCAGGCAGTGTTAAACGCATGATGTAAACCTCAAAAAAGATGCTGGAGAATCATTCTATAGCGGTGTCTGACTAAAGCTGAGCGGCGACAGCAGAACGCTGTGATCCTTTTAGTCGAAGGGTTGGACCATTTTTGCGCAAAGAGTTTTCACCCAGGCAAAAAAAAGCCCGCTGGGGAGACGGGCTAATAGGATTTGCTTTAACGGATGAGTCGAGCCTACGCAGTCGTTTGTGAATAAATTGTGAAAACCCCGCTACCCTGTGCAACGAATAAGACGAAAGGTCCAACTTCATTCAAATCGACCGTGGCGGCCCATTGTTCAGGTAACAAAAACCCCGCCCGGAAGCGGGGTCGTTCGGTATGAAGGCTATCTTCTCTTAGGAAGCGCCGCTTTCGGGAAAAACTTTGTCTGGGTCACCCTGGGTAACGCACTGGTCCTGGTCTTGCCTACCGATGCCTTGATCGGTGGCTCGCTGTCAAACGCTGCCTGACCGCAGCGCACCAGGTTGTTGATTGGGAACTCATCCCCGTTGTCCTCGATATAAGGATCGCTCATCTCCCTGCTCCCTCCAACAACCGGTCAATACCGGCAAGCACCTGACTGCCTAGAAAATATCGACCGTCACGGCGCTTCAGACTAGACGGTCATTTACGGACTTGCAGTTCACAGGAAAAAAGACCGACGAATGGCCCAAGCCGGAGCTCTTCGTCCAAGAGAGCGAATCGTCGCCGAAAAAGGAGCTGATGGCCTGCATCAGCTCCTTTGCGACTGTGTTTCGCCTAGACCTTACGAGCGTAGTTGCTGGCCCCGAACCAGTCGACCACTACCACGGTTTCATCCCCCACTACCCAGGCGTCATGACCTTTAGGCAGGGAGGTGATATCGCCCGGTCCGGCGATGATTTCGGTGCCGTCATCCATCAGGATCGCCAGCCTGCCGGCCACGTGATACTGAAAGTGTGGTGCCTGGCAACTGGGGGTCTGCGCCAGCGGCCGGATATCGTTCGACCAGCGCCAGCCCGGTTTGAAAGTGAAGCGCCCCACTTCGCATTGACCGATCTTCAGGATCTCTGCCTTGCCATTGGAAAACTCGCGGGTCTCATCCGGTTCGGAGAAGGATTTATGCTCGGTGACCTGTTCGTGCGTGGACATGATCGTGCCCTCGATTGAGTAGCTGCAAAGCCTGCCGACGCCGGCAACATCGCCCCACGCCCGCAGACCGCCAGCATCGCCCCACTCGATGCGCATGACCATTCTAGACCTGAAAGCGTGGGGTACCCGGGACAAACGCTAAACGTAAGGCTGCCCATCGAAGCCCCGAGGCAGGCGCTGCAACCCGGCCATGGCCGTCAGCCGTTGGGTCCAGGCTGCACGCCAATCGCTTGCCGTGTGCACAGCCTTCGCCTTGCGCGCCGCTCGACGTGCCGCATTGCGCTGATTCTTGCGGGCTTCCTTGAACACCTCGGTATTGCGGCAACTGCGGCATTTGACCCGCGCCGGCTCGGTGCTGGACATGAGATTGGAACCCTTGTGGCCGCAGGCCAGATGCCCGGCGACCTTGAAGTGAATGACCATTGCGCGTCTCCTCGTAGCCAGTACCGGGCACAGAAAACCGCACGCTGGTGCCCGCCTGATATCGGCGGAAAACCTCACCTTCAAGGTGACCGGACCGCCAGGCTTCGCAGGGGTAACAAAGCCAAAGACCACTCAGGTATCCAGCGTGATCGATACCTCGCTGGAGCAGCCTTGGCTGTTGCGAACTCGTAATGATTTTGACCGCTGCGGGGAAACGGCGTTCAGCAAAGAAACCGCTCGCCAACGGCTGCGACAAGCAGGACCCGAAAAGCACAAAACCCCTGACTTCTCGAGGAAATCAGGGGTTTTGCGTCGATCGAATATGGCGGTTGAGGAGGGATTCGAACCCTCGATACAGTTTCCTGTATACACACTTTCCAGGCGTGCTCCTTAAGCCACTCGGACACCCAACCGTGTCTCGGCAAACCGATTCAGTCTGTCGAGGCGCGCTAATGTAGTCGAAAGCTTTTCTGATGGCAAAGGTTTTTTTCAGAATTTTCATGCGCTTAAGACATTTCTCTGGATTCCGGCACTTCGACGACATCAGCGTCATGGCAAACCGGCCAATCTCTGGCCTGACGGGCAGCTATATAGCAGAGCTGATACGCGCCCCAGGCGGCCGGCTACGCTTGTCAGGCCAGAAAGGGCTGACTCACCAGTCAGTCACAGCGCTTTACCTGACCTGTGACCGTGGGTAACGTCTGCCCCACTTCAATACAAGGAATTGCGTCATGAGTGAGTTGATTTCTTACCACCTCGAAGACGGTATCGCGACCCTGACCTTGAGCAACGGCAAGGTCAATGCCATTTCCCCGGACGTGATTGCCGCCTTCAATGCCGCGCTGGACCAGGCCATCACCGATCGCGCGGTGGTGATCATCACCGGGCAGCCCGGCATTCTGTCGGGTGGCTACGACCTGAAAGTGATGACCGCCGGCCCCAAGGAAGCCGTGAGCCTGGTGACTTCGGGTTCGACCCTGGCCCGCCGCCTGCTGTCGCACCCCTTCCCCGTCATCGTCGCCTGCCCTGGGCACGCCGTGGCCAAGGGCGCGTTCCTGCTGCTGTCGACGGATTACCGCATCGGCGTCGAAGGCCCGTTCAGCATCGGCCTGAACGAAGTGCAGATCGGCATGACCATGCACCACGCCGGCATCGAGCTGGCCCGTGACCGTCTAAGCAAATCCGCGCTGCACCGCTCGGTGATCAATGGCGAGATGTTCGACCCGCAAGGCGCGGTGGATGCCGGCTTCCTCGACAAGGTGGTGAGCGCCGAAGAGCTGCAAGGCGCCGCCCTGGCCGCCGCGCGCCAACTGAAGAAGATCAACATGACCGCCCACAAGAACACCAAGCTGAAAGTGCGCAAGGCGCTGCTGGAAACCCTGGACAACGCGATCATCCTCGATCAGGAACACCTGGGCTGAGGCCCGTTCCTGCCGCACACCAGCCCGACCTGCGCGTCGGGCTTTTTTATGCCCGAGCGCGAGAAAGACCGGCGCGATGCTCTAGCTCGCCGCTGAGCAAAGAGTCGGAAACATGCGCTTAAACATCGGCCATCTTCCCCTTCTATACAGGTAATTGCCGAAAACAGTGCACATCCGTACACTGCGCCACCTTTTGTCCCCGGTGGGCCTGTAGATGCTGTATCTGTTTCGTATGTTATTGATGGGCCTGCATTTTATTGCAGCGGGGATTCTCGGCGTGGTGCTGGGGCTGTGCCGTCCGTTCAACCCGGATAACAGCCGCCTGTGCGCGCGCCTGTATGCCTTGCCTGCCATGTGCATTTTGCGCCTGCGGGTCAAGGCCGAAGTCGGGCCGCTGATGGACAAGCCCAAGAGCTGCGTGATCATCGCCAACCATCAGTCCAACTACGACCTGTTCGTGTTCGGCAACGTGGTGCCCCAGCGCACCGTGTGCATCGGCAAAAAGAGCCTGAAATGGGTGCCGCTGTTCGGCCAGCTGTTCTGGCTGGCGGGCAACGTGCTGATCGACCGCGCCAACGCGCACAAGGCGCGTCGCTCGATGCTGACCACCACTCATACCCTGCAACACAAGGACACCTCGATCTGGGTGTTCCCGGAAGGTACCCGCAACCTCGGCGAAGACCTGCTGCCGTTCAAGAAAGGCGCCTTCCAGATGGCCATCGCCGCCGGCGTGCCGATCGTCCCGGTGTGCGCCAGCAGCTACATCCGCCACATGCGCCTCAACCGCTGGCACAGCGGCAGGATTCTGATCCGTTCGCTGCCGGCGATTCCCACCGCCGGGCTGAGCATGGACGACATGCCGAGGCTGATCGAGCAATGCCGCGAACAGATGCGCGAGTGCATCGAGTCGATGGACCGCCAGCTACAGACCGCCTGAAAACAGCCCGCCGCGTGCGGGCTTTTTTATTGCCGGCGAACTCCACCCACCAGGCTGACTCTGATCAGTCATGGGGCTAAGCTGCACGGAGTCTCACTCCTCATTTCGATAAGAAGAAGCGAACAGGAACCATGGGTAGAGTTGTTGCCGCCGCTGTCTACAGCGCAGGTAGAAAAGTCACTGATATCACCCTCGACGAAGGGGCAGCCTGGGCCGCCAAACCCGGGCACTTCGTCTGGATCGGCCTCGAAGAACCCAACGCCCAGGAACTGGCCAATCTGCAACGCCAGTTCAACCTGCACGAGCTGGCCATCGAGGACGCTCTGGAAAAACACAGCCGTCCGAAACTCGAAACCTTCGGCGACGCGCTGTTTATCGTCACCTACTCCCCCGTGCGCGAAAACGGCAAGCTGGAGTTCATCGAAACCCACATCTTTGCCGGCAACGGCTACATCATCACCGCCCGCAACGGCCATTCCAAATCCTATGCATTCGTCCGCCAACGCTGCGAAGCACGGCCGTTGCTGCTCGAGCATGGCGAAGACTTCGTGCTCTACGCGCTGCTGGATTTCGTCACCGAGAACTACCAGCCGGTCAGCGAAGCGATCCATGCCGAGATCGACGCGCTGGAGCACAGCGTGTTGTGCAGCTCGCTCAACGAGCGGGATATCCAGCACCTTCACAGCCTGCGCCGCGATGTGCTGCGCCTGCGCCGCTATGTGGCGCCCATGGTGGAGATCAGCGAAGAACTGCAGAAGCTCAGCTTCCCCTTTATCGACAAGAACATGCGCCCGTACTTTCGCGACGTGCAGATCCACGTCACCCGGCAGATGGAAGACCTGGCGACCCTGCGCGACATCGCCAGCCAGACCATCGAGATCGGCGTGCTGCTGGAGGCCTCGCGACAAAGCGTGGTGCAACGCAAGTTCGCCGCCTGGGCGGCGATCCTGGCGTTCCCGACCGCGGTGGCCGGGATCTACGGAATGAACTTCGACAACATGCCCGAGCTGAAGCTGCACTACGGCTACTTCGGCGTGCTGGCGTTCCTGGTACTGGGCTGTACCGGGTTGTGGGCGAGCTTCAAGCGCTCGGGATGGCTCTGACAGCGGAGCCAGGCAGGACGCTCCTACAAGGGCCTTGAGGCCTTTGTAGAAGCGAGCCGGCTGGCGATGCCTATGGATTCAAACCGATCCGGCCTGCGGCTTGTGCGCCACAAAACGCATCATCCACTCGGCAACGGTGCTGCCGTGATGATCCCGGTCCAGGCTGGCGATGCCCTTTTGATAGACCTGCTCGCCCAGGTGCTGCTGGCGCAGGTCCAGCAAGGCCCGCGAATAGTCGTGGATGAACTCCGGGTGGCCCTGGAAGCACAGCACCTGGTCATTGATGTGATAGGCCGCGAACGGGCAGAAATCGCTGGAAGCGATGACCGTGGCGTTTTCCGGTAAGGCCGTCACCTGGTCCTGGTGGCTGATCAGCAGTGTCAGCTCTTCCACCACCGGGCTCATCCACGGCGCCTTGGCCGCCAGCTTGTAGTTGTGGGTGCCCACGCCCCAGCCCTGGGTCGCGCGTTCGCTCTTGCCGCCCAGCAGCAACGCCAGCAACTGATGGCCAAAACAGACGCCCAGCAGTTTGTCGCCGCGCTTATAACGCTCCAGCAGGTAAGTCTTGAGAGTTTGAATCCAGGGATCGGTACCGAAGGAGTCGGCCTTGCTCCCCGTGACCAGGTAAGCGTCGAAGCTTTGGTCGTCGCTCGGGTAGTGGCCTTGCATCACGTTGTAGACGGTAAATTCGGCAGCGATCGGCTGCTGTGAAAACAGGCGCTGAAACATCTGTCCGTAACCCTGATATTGATCGACCAATTCTGGACGCAGGATGTCGGTTTCCAGAATGCAGATGCGTAGCGACATAAAAAATACCTGACACGTGATGGGAATAATGAACACCCCAGAGCCTGCCTTGAAACGCCCGATCAAGGCAAGCCCCGCGATGCATCACTTTAATCCCTTCAGCCTCAGAACAACTGGCCCTTGGCGGCCTTCTCCAACAGCAGCGCCGGCGGCGCGAAACGCTCGCCATATTGCTCGGCCAGGTACTGGGCACGGGCGATAAAGTCCTTCAGGCCGTACTGGTTGATGAACTGCAAGGCCCCGCCGGTCCAGGCCGCGAAGCCGATACCGAAGATCGAGCCGATATTGGCATCGGCCGTCGAACGCAACACGCCCTCCTCCACACAACGCACGGTTTCGATGGCCTGCACGAACAACAGCCGATCGCGCACGTCCTGCGGCGAAATCTGCCCATCGGCTTTCTCGAAGCGGGTTTTCAGCTGCGGCCACAAGTGCTTCTGCCCCCCGGCCGGGTAGTCGTAGAAACCGCCACCCGCCGCCTTGCCTGGGCGCTTGTATTCATTGAGCAGCAGGTCGATCACGGCAAAGGCCGGATGCTCCAGCAGCGGCTTGCCCTCGGCCTGCAGATCCTTGGCGGTCTGTTGGCGGATATGGCTCAGCAGGCTCAGGGAAACCTCGTCGCAGATCGCCAGCGGGCCGATCGGCATCCCCGCCTTGCGTGCCTCGGTCTCGATCATCGGCGCGGCCACGCCCTCGCCGAGCATGGCGATGCCTTCGTTGGTGAAGGTGCCGAACACCCGCGAAGTGAAAAAGCCGCGGCTGTCGTTGACCACGATCGGGGTCTTCTTGATCTGCTGGACGAAGTCGAAACCGCGCGCCAGGGTTTCGTCGCTGGTCTGCTCGCCCCTGATGATTTCCACCAGGGGCATTTTTTCCACCGGGCTGAAGAAATGCAGGCCGATGAACTTGCCTTGATCAGGCACCGCCTTGGCCAGGCCGCTGATCGGCAGAGTGGAGGTGTTGGACGCGATCACCGCCTGCGCCCCCACCACCTGCTGCGCCACCGCCGAGACCCTGGCCTTGAGCTCGCGATCCTCGAACACCGCCTCGATGATCAGGTCGCAACCGGCCAGGTCGTTGTCCTGCTCGGTGGTGCGGATTCGCGCCAGCGTGGCGTCACGCTGCTCGGCGCTCAAATGGCCACGGGCGACCTTCTTCTCCAGCAGCGCCGCCGAATGGGCCTTGCCCTTCTCGGCCGCCGCCAGGTTGATGTCCTTGAGCACCACTTCAATGCCAGCCACGGCGCTGACGTAAGCGATCCCGGCCCCCATCATCCCGGCACCGAGCACCCCGACCTTCCTGGTCACATAGGGCGCAAAGCCTTGGGGACGGGAGCCACCGGCATTGATCTCGTTGAGCTGGAACCAGAAGGTGCCGATCATGTTTTTCGCCACCTGGCCGGTGGTCAGCTCGGTGAAATAGCGGGCTTCGATCAACTGCGCGGTATCGAAATCGACCTGGGCGCCCTCCACTGCCGCACAGAGGATCTTCTCCGGCGCCGGCAGGCAACCCTGGGTCTTGCTGCGCAGGATCGACGGTGCGATGGCCAGCATCTGCGCGACTTTCGGGTGCGACGGCGTGCCCCCGGGAATCTGGTAGCCGGCCACGTCCCAGCGCTGCTTGACCGCCGGGTTGGCGACAATCCACGCCCTGGCCTTGGCCAGCAGGTCGTCGCGGTCGCTGGCCAGTTGGTCGATCAGGCCCGCTTGCAGCGCCTGCTGCGGTCGAACCTTCTTGCCCTCCAGCAGATACGGCAGGGCTTTTTCCAACCCCAGCAAACGCACCATGCGCACCACCCCGCCGCCACCCGGCAGCAGGCCGAGGGTCACTTCCGGCAGGCCGATCTGTAGCGATGGGTCGTCCAGCGCCACCCGGTGATGGCAGGCCAGGCAGATCTCCCAGCCACCGCCCAGGGCCGCGCCGTTGATCGCCGCTACCACGGGCTTGCCCAGGGTCTCCAGGGCCCGCAGCTGGCCCTTGAGGGTCAGCACCATGTCATAGAAAGCCTGGGCTTCGGTCTTGCCGACCTTGATCAACTCATTGAGGTCGCCGCCGGCGAAGAAAGTCTTTTTCGCCGAAGTGACGATCACCCCGGCAATCGATTCCTGCTCGGCTTGCAGGCGGGCCACGCAGGCGGCCATGGCCTCGCGGTACACCGCGTTCATGGTGTTGGCGCTCTGGCCCGGCATGTCGATGGTCAGAACGACGATCTGGTCCTGGCCCTTTTCGTAACGGATAGCTTCGGTCATGAAAGTGTTTCCTTGAAGTCAGGGCTCAGAGGCGTTCGATGATGGTGGCGATACCCATGCCGCCGCCGACGCAGAGGGTCGCCAGGCCGTAACGCTGGCGCCGCGCTTCCAGCTCGTCGAGCAGGGTGCCGAGAATCGCGCAGCCGGTGGCGCCCAGCGGGTGGCCCATGGCGATGGAGCCGCCATTGACGTTGACCCTGTCCGGGTCGATGGCCATGTCCTTGATGAACTTCAGCACTACCGAGGCGAACGCCTCGTTGACCTCGAACAGGTCGATATCCTCGACCCGCAGCCCGGCCTTGGCCAGTGCCTTGCGCGTGGCCGGCGCCGGCCCGGTGAGCATGATGGTCGGATCGGTGCTGGTGACCGCCGTGGCGACGATCCGCGCCCGTGGCTTGAGGCCCAGCGCCTGGCCCTTGGCTTCGGAGCCTATAAGCATCAGCGCCGCGCCATCGACGATGCCCGAACTGTTGCCTGGGGTGTGCACGTGGTGGATGCGCTCGACATGGCTGTAGACCCGCAAGGCGGTGGCGTCGAAGCCCATCTGGCCGATCATCTCGAAGCTGGGCTTGAGTTTGCCCAGGCCCTCGAGGGTGGAATCGGCGCGAATGAATTCATCGTGATCCAGCAGGACGATGCCGTTCTGGTCCTGCACCGGCACCAGGGACTTGTTGAAAGCCCCCGCCGCCCTGGCCCGCGCGGCCTTTTGCTGGGACTGCAGGGCAAAGGTATCGACATCCTCGCGGCTGAAACCTTCCAGGGTGGCGATCAGGTCCGCGCCTATGCCTTGCGGGGTGAAATGGCTGTGCATGTTGGTTTGCGGGTCGAGCACCCAGGCGCCGCCGTCGCTGCCCATAGGCACCCGCGACATCGACTCGACGCCGCCGACCACCACCAGGTCCTCGAAGCCGGAGCGCACTTTCATCGCGCCCAGGTTCACCGCCTCGAGGCCCGAGGCGCAAAAGCGGTTGATTTGCACCCCAGCCACGCTAACGTCCCAGTCGGCGACCAGCGCCGCGGTCTTGGCGATGTCGGCCCCTTGGTCGCCGATCGGTGTCACACAACCAAGCACGATGTCGTCGACCTGGCTGGTGTCGAGTCCGGTGCGCCGCTGCAGGGCATCGAGCAGCCCGGCCAGCAGGTTCACCGGCTTGACGCTGTACAGGGCGCCGTCGGCCTTGCCTTTGCCACGGGGGGTGCGTAATGCATCGAATATCAAAGCCTGGGTCATGACGTCCTCGAACCGCTGTGCAGATGAATGATGACAGGGCTCCCACTCTTGGCCCCGAGGACCCCGGATTCAATGACCGATGCGCTCACTGACCTTGACGGTCACGCTCAGACGAACGGTAGTGAGCTAATGGATTCCGCCCGCCGCATAACGGAACTGTCTAGACAAAGGGCGGGCAAGAAGATGGCAATAGGCCTCATGCGTTTTTTAAAGCATCTGCCTATTAGCTGATATGAAATGGATCTAAGCCAAGGGTTACAAGGCCCCTAAGGTAGGACTGTAGGCAGTGAATCGTTGCAGCCGGGTCTTGCCGGTGCACGTGCAAGAAAAGGGACACATCGCCTGGCCATAGTGAAGCGGCAGGCATGCAATTGATGTTCAGGAATAACAACAAAAGGCATTCAGCCATGTTCAAGCATTCGAAAGTCCGTCAAGCGGGGCTCATTCTGTTCGCAACCACCTTGCTTCTGATCCTGCCGAACCTCACCAAAGTGATCGGCTAGAGGCGTGGCCATCCCGTCACGCAATCGAATCTTTGTGCTCCGGTTCGCTACCGGGGCCGGCACTTGTGTGCCACTCTTTCTGACGCCGCGGCCACGCTGAATCAGGGCGTCGTCGCGCTTATCAGAAAACTGGAGACAGGCCCTACGCGGTGCTCTCCACCCCAGCGACGGAACAGCGATCAAGTGAAATCTCTTATCCTTCTATGCAGCGCCCTGCTGCTCGCCACGCCCGTGCATGCCGCGCAGCTGACCCTGGAACTGGGGGCCGGCAGCCGTACCTGGCAGACCGATGAACTGCTCAAGCACCCTCTGGCCCGGACCGTCACCGTCAAGGATGACGTGTCGTACAAACGCGACATGAGTTACCGCGCGGTGCCGATCTCGGCCCTGCTCACCGGCGTCAAGGCCGATGACCATCTGCAGGCCGTCGCCCTGGACGGCTTTGCCGCCGAACTGCCCGCCGCGCCCCTGCTCAACCAGGATGGCGCCCAGGCCTGGCTGGCCATCGAAGACCCGGCCAAGCCCTGGCCGCCCCTGGCTGAAGGCAAGCACAGCGCCGGGCCTTTCTACCTGGTGTGGACCAACCCGCAGGCCGGTCATATCAGCCCCGAGCAATGGCCGTTCGAAGTGGCGAGCATCAAGCGCCTGGCGCCAGTGGCGGAACGTTTCCCGACCCTGCGCCCGGCCCCCACGCTGGCGGCCGGCGACCCGGTGAACCAGGGCTTCGCCCTGTTCCAGAAGAACTGCCTGGCTTGTCATCGCCTCAACGGTGCCGGCGACTCGCAGTTCGGCCCGGACCTGAATATCCCCTACAGCCCCACCGAGTATTTCGGCGCGGACTTCCTCAAGCGCTATATCCGCGACCCACAGAGCCTGCGCCGCTGGCCACAGGCGAAGATGCCGGCCTTCGCAAGCAGCGTATTGCCGGATGCCGAGCTGGAGTTGCTGGTGGGGTATCTGAAGCATATGGCGGGGCGTAAACAGGCGGCGCAATAAAGCTGGCCTTGCGAGGTTGTTCTCCAGGATGCCATCGCGGGCAAGCCTCACGCCTATCGTCGAGCGCACTCCCCGGCAAGCGCTCCATTGCCACGCCATGCAATGGCTATCGACGGCATAGCCAGACTCGATTTCACCGCCTGGGCAAAACTGCGCAGAATTCGCTGCAACAGCGCAGATGACTTCAGCGCCACCAGGGTGCGCAGTCGACGCTCCCCCTTCATGGCGCCAATGGCAGCCGGGGCCGGAATGTCCCGACCGGTTTCCTCTCCTACCGGTCTTCCCTTTTGGCCACCCTCAGCAGGTGGCCTTTTTTTTGCCCGCTCCTACAGATCCCAGGGACAGAAACGAAATCGGCCGACCCGAAGGTCAGCCGATGCTGAGTCTTGACGCTATTCATATGCACTAAACGAGTCGCCCTCGAACCTCCTGCTTCACGCCCCAACCCTCGATGATCCCGCCCAGGGGCGCGACCACCGCTTCAAAGTCCTGCTCGAAATCGCCGATGCCGCCGTAGGTGGCGTACATCACCTTGCTCAGCTCCAGGTACCAGGCGCCGTCATCGCGCACGCTGACCTGGGCATTCAAGGATTCACCGCGGAACTGCCCTGCCGCCCTGCGTGCCCGCTCCTCGTCCGGGAAAATGGCGTAGAACTCGATGGGGTGGAATCGTGAAAAGTCGAAACCGCCTTCTTTCATGCGGCGCAGCACGCTGCTGCTGATGTCTTCTTGATAGGCTGTGCTCATGAAACGTCCTCCTCAAACCGATGGATAGACTTTCCGTACTCCCTTGCCTGTCACCGCACGGTGCAGGCTTGCGGCGAGAAGATCGCCGCCAGGAAACAAGCATGTAGCTGACAAGACCAGACCTTAGCGATTCATTCGCTGATCTCGGATGCAGAGTAGCGCCAAGACACAGACGCTGCCAAGGTCTGGGTTCAAGCTCGGTAGGGCTTTGCGCATTAAAGATTAAATCGGCGTAATGTTGAGGATTTGAATGCTGTTCTGATCTTTCAGGCTCTTGACCGTAGGGTCATCGGTACGCCCTTCCAGATCGTTGAGGTCAAGCTCGGCCGGAACCGGCAGGAGCTTTGCGCGAATCAATTGTGCCGCCTCCTCCATACTGGGCTGCTGCTCACAGTCGAATTGCTCCACTGACTGGACACCATGATCGTCAACGAAAGTGACTTGCCACTTTTGCATCAGTGCCTCCTTGATGAAGCCCATGGATGGACTCACAAGATGTCGACCCTGAAGAGCCAATAATCGTTCAAACCAAGGGTCCGGCGGCGCCATTAAAAAAGGCCGCCCTGGGGCAGCCTTTTTTGGCAACGATCGGCGCTTACGGCTTCTCGGCGCGCGCCCTCAATGCCTTGAGGGTGTTGAACGGTGCATCCACGACAAACTTGTTGGCCAGCCAGGATGGCACGCTGCCGCCCGGCTCGGTGTGCACCTGGTAGGTCACTTCGACCTGGTCCGCGCCCTTGGGCACGAATTTCCAGAAACCTTCGACCTGGGCGACACGCACGAAACCTTTCTCGTCGGGAACATAGGTCGGTACGCCTTCGAGCTTGCGGGTCAGGCTGCCGTCGGCCGCTTCGCTGGTGGTGACGTGCAGCACCGAATCACGCGGGGCAACCGGCCACGGGGTATTGAACTGGGTGTAGGTCCAGCTCTGATCACCTTCGTGCTTGAGCAGTTTTTGCGACTTGCATTCGTGAATCCAGGCGCAAGCGCCCGTGACATCGTCCTGCAGCGCGCGCAGCTTGGCCACGCTGGTTTTCATGGTGGTCATGCCCCGGTAGGCCTTGTATTTGGAACCAGCCACTTCACTCAAGGAGACCTTGATGCCGTCTTCATCCTTGGCCGTTTGCCAATCTTCGGCGTGGGCGGTTGCCGAGAGCAGAACGGTCAACCCACAGAGCACAGCAATTCGATGCAGCGAACCCATTGTCTTATTCCTTATTGTTGAAGTTCCGTTCATTGAAACACTTCACGCCGCCGTCACTTGCTCCCACCAGCCCAACAAGCGAATAGCCTCTTCCCGGCTGCTGCCGCAGACTTCGACATCGGCCTGGAACGCACCACAGACGGCGGGCCGTTCGGGTTGGCCGAACAAACCGCACAGCAGTTCGGCAGAAAGATGGATGCAACGTTCTCCGGCCGGTTTGCCATTGGGCATTCCGGGAATCGGGGTACTGATGGAAGGGGCAATGCAACAGGCGCCACAGCCTTCACGGCAGTTCATGACGACAAGCTCCTCGCGACGGGCAAAGTATTGAAATGACGCGGACTAGAGTAACCGCTAAAACAGCCGTTTGAAATTGGCCGCCCGCTGGTTTTTACTCTCAGGCTCGCGTGACTGACCAGTCTCCGACAAAGCGTCAGGGTCGCGGGTCACAGTCAGGATGAGGGTTTACTGCTTGAACTCGAAATCCAGCGCCGCACCTTCCACGTCGCGCCGCTCGTCGTTGCGCAGCTGCAACTGCATTTCGTTGCTCAGCAGGCGGCCGTTGAGCTGGAACGGACTGTCGTCCTTGGGTTTCTCGCCGAACATTGGCGGCAGCAACGGAGTGCGCTTGGGTTGGTTGACCGAACCGATCGGCTGCAATTGCTTGACCATTTCCGGTGGCAGGCTCAGATCCACATTGGCCGAAGGCAAAGGCGTCTTCACGATCTCACTGGCAGCCTTGGACTTGGAGGCGATCGGCGCACGCCTTTTCTGGGCCTTGGCCTTGGGTTTGACCTTGCTGGCCGCTGCCGCCTTCTTTACCGGCGCGGCTTTCTTGGCTGCTGCGGTTTTCTGCGATTTATTCGCGGTGGCGCTTGCCGCGATCTTTTCCTGGGCTGGAGCCGCCAGGACGCTGGCCGTGCCGAAAGCACTCAAGACACTGACCAAGACCCAGGCAACAGGAAAAATCGCTTTCATAGAGAGACAACAGGATTGGCGGCGAAGAGCCATATGCTCGCCTGTTGACCGCGCGAAAACAAGCGCGGCAACCGATCCTTCAAAAACCGCCCGCGGCCTCCTGGCACAGCTGGCTGGCCAACATGCCCAGGGTCATCAGTGCCCGCTCGGCCTCACGATTCCACGGGGTACCGCAGTTGAGGCGAATGCAGTGGTTGAACTGCTCCGTATTACTGAAGATCAGCCCCGGCGCGATACTGATGCCCTGCTGCAATGCCCGGACATGCAATTCCTGGGTATTGACCCGCCCCGGCAGGCTGACCCAGAGAATGAAACCGCCGTTCGGACGGGTAATCTGCGTGCCTTCCGGGAAGTACTGCTGCACCGCCAGCTGAAAGGCGCTGAGGTTCTTGCGGTACTCCTGACGGATGAAGCGCAGATGCCGGTCGTAACCGCCGTTCTCCAGATAGGCCGCGACACCCATCTGGGTGACGCTGCAGGCCGAGTGGGTGCTGAAGGTCTGCAAGCGCTGGATTTCCTGCTGGTACTTGCCGGCAATCATCCAGCCGATGCGCACGCCGGGTGACAGGGTCTTGGAAAAACTCGAGCAGTAGATCACCCGATCCAGCCGGTCATAGGCTTTCAGCGCCTTGGTACGACCGACCTCGAACATCAGTTCGCCGTAGATATCGTCCTCGACCACCTGGATATCGAAATCCGAGGCCAGGCGCAGCAATTGTTTTTGCCGCTCTTCCGGCATGGTGCCGCCCAGTGGATTGCTCAGGCGCGTGGTCAGCACCAGGGCCTTGATCGACCATTGGTTGGCCGCCAGTTGCAGCGCCTCCAGGCTCATGCCGGTGGAAGGGTCACTGGGAATCTCGATGACCTTGAGCCCGAGCAGGTCGGCCAGTTGCAACAGGCCGTAGTAAGTCGGCGACTCCGCGGCGATCAGGTCGCCCGGGCGGGTCAGCACGCGCAACGACATCTGCAGGGCGTCCACGCAGCCGTGGGTGATCACCACTTCGGACGGATCGACCACCACGCCGGCGTCGCGCATGCGAATCGCCACCTGGCGGCGCAACGGCTCGAAACCGGGGCTGAACATGTAGCTGAAGGCGCGCGGACTATGGAAACGGGTGACCTTGGCCAGTTGCTGGTGCAACGCCCGCACCGGCAGGTAATCGACGCTCGGCACCGCAGCGCCCAGCGGAAACACGCCTTCACGGCGCGATTCCACCAGTACCTGATGAATGATGCTGCTGCGCGTCACCAGGCCCGGCCGTTCGACCCGGGCGATGTCCGGGGTCGGCGCGGTCAGCGCCGGAGTCTGGTGCACGTAATAACCCGACTGCGGACGGGCGCGGATCAGCCCCTGATCCTCGAGATTGGCGTAGGCCTGGAGCACCGTGGCATGGCTGACGTTGAGCTGGGAACTCATCTTGCGTACCGAAGGCACGCGCTCCCCGGGCTGGTACACACCACGACGGATATCTTCAGCCAGTTGCTGAGCGATACGTTGATAAAGCAAGAGATTGGTCATGACGCTGCACTCGATTTCACCGGCATTTTATTCTTGTAGATGACGATACCGGAACAGTTCATAAGTGTACTGGGACAGTTGCCACAATAGTCGACCGTACAGGGCAGTGTCAGCAAAAACTGTACTGTTTTGTGTGCCAATCGTCAGGCACAAAAAAACCCGGTTCCAAAGGGAACCGGGTTGTTTTGACCATCCGCGTCTTAGCGCGCGGCGCCCAGCTGGCCTTTCTCGTCAGAGAAGACGATTTCCACCCGACGGTTCTGAGCTCGCCCACGTTCCGAGGCATTGGCCTCGACCGGGTACTCGTCACCATAACCTTCGACCTGGACCCGTTTCTCCTCGACCCCCAGGTCCACCAGGATATCGGCCACGGCCTGTGCGCGGTCGCGGGACAGTTCCAGATTGCTCTGCTTGTCGCCGGTGTTGTCCGTGTAGCCCTCGATCCGCACCACGCGCTTGGGGTTCAGCTGGAGAAACTGCACGACCTTGAGCACAGTGCGGTTGGCCGAGCTTTTCAACTCCGCTTCTCCAGTGTCGAACAGCACATCGCCCAGGGTCATCACCAGCCCGCGATCAGTCTGGGTCGTGGCCAGGTTGATGATCTGCTCCTCCAGCCACTTGCCCTGCTGCTGCACGCTCAGCAGCTTGGCCTCGCGCAGGGCCAGTTGCAGGCGCTGGCGTTCGAGCTCGAGCTTGGCCGCCTGCTCCTGGTTCAGCGCCTGGTTGGTGTGCTCGCGGGCGATTTCGCTGTAGCGCTGGCTGAGGTAGGCGTAATGCACCACATCCGAACCGCTGCCCCAGTAGCTGGACAGACGATCGGCCCGGGCCAGGGACTCACCGGCACGGATCACATCTTTGGGCGCGATACGCAGCACGTTGGAGTCTTCCTTGACCTTCTGGAAGTCCTCGCTGGCCTGTTCCAGCGCTGCTTCGCTGCGCTGCCCGGCACAGCCGTAGAGACCGGTGCAGGCGATCAACAGGGCGCCACCCAATACTCGAGTCATACGATTCATTGGGCATCTCCCAACTGCTTGCGCAGGCGAGTGATGCGGGTCTGGATCAGATTCAGCTGTTCCTGGCTTTTCAGGGTCAGGACTCGCGCCTCGGCCAGGCGCGCGTCCAGTTCCGCCTGTTCGGCACGCATGCGCGCGTGCTTGAACGACTCTTCCTGCATGTTGCGTTGGGCACGGGCGAACTTGTCCTCGGCCAGTTTCATTTCCGGCACATCCTCTGCCGTGGCCCCCACGGCCTTGGCCTGGGCCAGGGTTTGTTCGGTCAGGCGCATTTGTTCATTCGGCGCCGGATCGGCTGCGCAACCCACCAGAGCCAGGACGGCCAGGGCAGCGAAAAGAGGTCGAATACTCACTAGAAATCCCTACTGTTTGGGGGTGCTGACAGGTTGCTGCAGCTGTGCCTTCCACCGCTCGAGATTGCGCTGCAGCACGGCTTCCGTCAGACCGGACGCGGGCAATTCTGTCATCTTTTTCGCCAACTGTCCGCGCAACCATGGGTCATTGCAGGCGGAGTTGTGCGAGACGGCCAGGAACAGGCCGGGTTTGTCGGCGGGTTGTTCAAAGGCCAGCAGATCGTTGGCCATGCCCAGCGACTGGGCCAGGGCCATGCCGGCGTAGCGTCCGGCCAGTACGTACTCCACCTCCCCCAGCAGCAGTTTCTGGAACGCCTGGGTCAGATTCGGCATGCGGGTCAGGCTCAATTGGTCCTTGGCGAAGGCCTCGAAGGACGACGTCAGGCGCGCCCTTTCCGACACTGCGCCGGTATGCCCATGCAGGTCCGACGGCTGGCTGTAGCTCAGAGTCGAGCCCTTGCGGGTCCAGACCAGGAAATCGTTCTCCAGCAGCGGCGGATGAATGTAGTCCAGCGCTTCCAGCTCATTCACCGTCAGCGGTGCGTCGGCCAGCATGTCCATGCGCCCGCTGCGCACTTCATCCAGGGCGGCGGAGCGTTTGCCGGCATACAACAACTCGATCTTGATCCCCAGCTCCTGCGCCACGTGCTGCAGCAGTTCGGCGCTGGCGCCAATCAGGTGGCTGGGGTCCTGCGGGTCGCGCCACAGATACGGCGGGGCATCCGGACTGCCGGTCACCACCAGGCGTTCGCACTTGCCGGCGGCCATCGACGGCAACGGCATCAATGTCAGGCCCAGCAGCACTGACAGGCCACCCAGGCGGCGCAGATCCATGGCGAAATTCTCCCACTCACATCCCAGACAATAAAAAAGCCCGGCCAAAAGACCGGGCTCTTTATAAGTGAAGCCGCTGGATTAGACCAGCTTCTCCAGCTCAGGTACGGCTTCGAACAAGTCCGCCACCAGGCCGTAATCGGCCACCTGGAAGATCGGCGCTTCTTCGTCCTTGTTGATCGCAACGATCACCTTGGAGTCCTTCATGCCGGCCAGGTGCTGGATCGCGCCGGAGATACCGACGGCGATGTACAACTGTGGCGCAACGATCTTGCCGGTCTGGCCAACCTGCATGTCGTTGGGTACGAAACCTGCGTCGACCGCGGCGCGTGAAGCACCCACGGCGGCGCCCAGCTTGTCGGCCAGGGCGTACAGGTGTTTGAAGTTGTCGCCGTTCTGCATGCCGCGGCCGCCGGAAATGACGATCTTGGCAGCGGTCAGTTCAGGACGGTCGGACTTGGCCAGCTCTTCGCCAACAAAGCTCGATTTGCCGGCATCGTGAGCGGCAGCAACCGCTTCGACAGCGGCCGAACCGCCTTCGGCGGCAACCGGGTCGAAACCGGTGGCGCGCACGGTGATGACTTTCACGGCGGCGTTCGATTGCACGGTGGCGATGGCGTTACCGGCATAGATCGGGCGCTTGAAGGTGTCGGCGCTTTCTACCGAGATGATCTCGGAGATCTGGTCGACGTCCAGTTGCGCGGCAACCCGCGGCAGGATGTTTTTGCCGTTGGAAGTGGCGGCAGCCAGGATGTGGCTGTAACCCTTGCCCAGCTCTGCTACCAGAGGGGCAACGTTTTCCGGCAGTTGATGCGCGTAGGCAGCGTTGTCAGCGGACAGGACTTTGCTCACGCCAGCGATTTTCGCAGCGGCGTCAGCCACGGCGCCAGCGCCTTGACCTGCAACCAGAACATGGATATCACCGCCGATCTTGGCGGCAGCAGCCACTGTGTTCAGCGTGGCCGGGGCCAGTACTTTGTTGTCGTGTTCAGCAATAACCAAGATAGTCATTTAGATTACCTTCGCTTCGTTTTTCAGTTTCTCGACCAGTTCAGCGACCGACTTGACCTTGATACCCGCGCTGCGTGCAGCCGGCGCTTCGACTTTCAGGGTCTTGTTGGTAGAGGCGGTGGAAACGCCCAAAGCATCAGGAGTCAGCACTTCAAGCGGCTTCTTCTTGGCTTTCATGATGTTTGGCAGGGACGCGTAGCGCGGCTCGTTCAAACGCAGGTCGGTGGTGACGATCGCCGGCAGGTTCAGCGAAACGGTTTGCAGGCCGCCGTCGATTTCACGGGTCACGGCAACCTTGTCGCCCGACACTTCGACCTTGGAGGCGAAGGTGCCTTGAGCGTAACCGCTCAGGGCAGCCAGCATCTGGCCGGTCTGGTTATTGTCGCTGTCGATGGCTTGCTTGCCAAGGATCACCAACTGAGGCTGCTCCTTGTCGACCACAGCCTTGAGCAGCTTGGCCACGGCCAGGGAGTTCAGTTCATCAGCGGATTCGACGAGGATGGCGCGATCGGCACCCAGCGCCAGGGCGGTACGCAGTTGCTCTTGAGCAGTAGCGGGACCGATGGAGACGACGACGATTTCAGTCGCCACGCCTTTTTCTTTCAGGCGTACGGCTTCTTCCACTGCGATTTCGCAGAAAGGGTTCATCGACATCTTGACGTTGGCGAGGTCGACGCCGGAATTGTCCGCCTTGACGCGAACCTTGACGTTGTAATCGACAACGCGTTTGACAGCTACAAGAACCTTCATGGATTCCTCGTTACTCTCCGGTGAAAAGAAAGTCGCCTAGGCGAACCTGGCGGTTGATGCTCATCGGGCACAAGGGCACCTCTAAAAACGCTGGCATTGCCCCTTGGGACAGCAGACAGATGACCCTGCTCACGGGATGATGACCGTTCGTCAGTAGCGACTGGCCGGTCATTCTTTATCGCGGCGTGTAAACTGCGCGTTGCGTCACCTTGTACTGCTTTCGCCCTGTCTTTAGAGGTGCTCTTGAAACCAACAGTCAGCCTACGGCGAGCGCAAAACCGACCGTATCTTGACCGGAACGCCTATTCTGGTCAATACGCCAAAATGGCCAGTCATAAGCCGCGCTTCTTTGATTTACATGGGCTGCAGCAAATTCAAACAAACGTTTGTATTGGACGCTAAGAGTGGTGTAGATATAATGCGCCGCCTAGAGATAAAGGCGAGTCGTTCATTGTCCCCTCCCCTGTTTGGCGGAGAAAACCATCGATGCGACACCCAACCTCCAATTAGAAAAAAACCGTTGAGCCTTGAGTAGGAGATAGCCTAGTGGAACGCGAATACATGGAATTCGACGTGGTCATCGTCGGTGCCGGCCCCGCTGGCTTGTCCGCCGCCTGCCGACTGAAGCAGAAGGCCGCCGAAGCCGGTAAGGAAATCAGCGTCTGCGTGGTCGAGAAAGGCTCCGAAGTCGGTGCTCACATTCTTTCCGGCGCCGTGTTCGAACCGCGCGCCCTGAACGAGTTGTTCCCGGACTGGAAGGAACTCGGCGCCCCGCTGAACACCCCGGTCCAGCGCGATGACATCTATGTCCTGAAAAACGCCGACAGCGCGACCAAAGTCCCTGACTTCTTTGTGCCCAAGACCATGCACAACGAAGGCAACTACATCATCTCCCTGGGCAACCTGTGCCGCTGGCTGGCCCAGCAGGCCGAGAACCTGGGCGTGGAAATCTACCCGGGCTTTGCCGCCCAGGAAGCGCTGTTCGACGAGAACGGCGTGGTCCGCGGGATCATCACCGGCGACCTGGGTGTCGACCGCGAAGGCAATCCGAAGGAAGGCCTGTACACCCCCGGCATGGAACTGCGTGGCAAGTACACCCTGTTCGCCGAAGGCTGCCGTGGCCACATCGGCAAGCAGTTGATCAAGCGCTTCAACCTGGACAGTGACGCCGACGCCCAGCACTACGGCATCGGCCTCAAGGAAATCTGGGAAGTCGACCCGGCCAAGCACCAACCTGGCCTGGTGGTCCATACCGCCGGCTGGCCGCTGGACATCATGGGCACCGAGAACACCGGCGGCTCCTTCCTTTATCACCTGGAAAACAACCAGGTGGTGGTCGGCCTGATCGTCGACCTGTCCTACAGCAACACCTACCTGTCGCCGTTCGACGAATTCCAGCGCCTCAAGCATCACCCGGTGCTCAAGCAGTACCTGGAAGGCGGCAAGCGCGTCAGCTACGGCGCACGGGCCATCTGCAAAGGCGGCCTGAACTCGCTGCCGAAGATGGTGTTCAAGGGCGGCGCGCTGATCGGTTGCGACCTGGGCACCCTGAACTTCGCCAAGATCAAGGGCAGCCACACCGCCATGAAGTCCGGCATGCTCGCCGCTGACGCCGTGGCCGATGCGCTGTTCGCCGGTTCCGAAGGCGCCGACGAGCTGAACACCTATGTAGAAGCGTTCAAGTCCAGCTGGCTGTATGAAGAACTGTTCGCCAGCCGCAACTTCGGCCCGGCGATCCACAAGTACGGCGCCATCGTCGGCGGCGGTTTCAACTGGGTCGACCAGAACATCTTCGGCGGCAAGCTGCCGTTCACCCTGCACGACACCAAGCCGGACTACGCCTGCCTGAAGCTAGCGGCGGACTGCAAGAAGATCGACTACCCGAAACCGGACGGCAAGCTCAGCTTCGACAAACTCAGCTCGGTGTTCATCTCGGGTACCAACCATGAAGAAGAACAGCCTTGCCACCTGAAGCTGACCGATCCGAGCATCCCGATCGGCAAGAACCTGCCGCTGTACGACGAGCCTGCTCAACGCTACTGCCCGGCCGGGGTGTATGAAGTGATCACCAAGGAAGACGGCGAGAAGCGCTTCCAGATCAATGCCCAGAACTGCGTGCACTGCAAGACCTGCGACATCAAGGACCCGGCGCAGAACATCACCTGGGTCGCGCCGGAAGGCGCGGGCGGCCCGACTTACCCGAACATGTAAGGCGTCCGCTGGAAGAAAAAAGGCTCCCGAACGGGGGCCTTTTTTATTGCCCGCGCCACTGCCTCGCTTCTGTAGGAGCACAGCTTGCGTGCGATGAAATCACTGTGGTGCGTCTGCCGGACTGCGTCGCAATTCATCGCGGGCAAGCCTCGCTCCTACAGAGGAGTGTCGCTCCACGCCGTCAGGCTGCCCGCTCATCCCCAGGATTGCGCTCGAAGTAGCGCTTGTATTCGCGGCTGAATTGCGAGGTGCTCTGGTAACCCACCCGGTGCGCCACCTGGGCCACGCCCAGCCCTTCCCCCAGCAGCAACTGCTGCGCCTTGAGCAAGCGCAGGCGCTTGAGGTACTGCACCGGCGACAGCAGCGTGCTGCGCTTGAAGTGCTCATGGAAAGTCGAGGCGCTCATGTTCGCGCAACGGGCCAGGGTCTCGACGTTCAGCGGCTCGGTGTAATGCTCGTGCAAGTGATTGAGCGAGGCGGAAATCCGCGCGAACTGCCCGTGCTGCTCCACCAGCGCGCGCAGCACATCGGCCTGCGGCCCGCGCAAGACGGTGAACATCAACTCGCGCAAACGCGCCTGGCCCATGACCTTGCACTCCAGAGGATCGTGCAGGCAGCGCAGCAGGCGCTCCACGCAACCGCGCATGGTGTCGTCGAGCACCACCGAGGTCATGGACTCCGGGGTCTGCGCCTGGGCACTGCGCCCCGCGGCAACGCCCATCGCCAGCACCAGCTCGCCCAACAACGCCCGGTCAAGGGCGATGGACACCCCGAGCAACGGCGCATCGGGCATGGCGAAGGTCTCGCACTCGAAAGGCACCGACAGCGCCTGGATCAGGTAATGCCCGGCGCCGTACTCCAGGGTCCGCGGGCCCAGGTACGCCAGTTTGCTGCCCTGGACGATGATCATCAGGCTCGGCTCATAGATCTGCGGGCCGCGAGCCACATCGCAACTGGCCCGCAGCACCATGACCCCGGGCAGCTCCGTGGGAACGAAACCGTCGCGGGTCGCAAGGGGCTGGATCAGGGACACCAGGGTGGCGTTGGCATCGAGATGACGGGTCAACAACATGGGGAAAACTTCACGGAAAAAGGGATGAAAACATCATCGCAGGTCTGAACGCCAATGCCGTGCGCAAATGGCCGATGGCGGAGGAATAGGCATGACATGCCGAGGAATCGCCATGTTCGCGCCAGGCAGCGGCGCCGAGAATGGCCCGCCTCACCTGTCAGTGCTTTTGCGAGGTTCATCATGTACACAGCCATCGGTTACGCCGCCCAGTCCGCCACCACGCCCCTCGCCCCCATGAGCTTTCAGCGACGCAGCCCGCGCCCCGACGACGTGGCCATCGAGATTCTCTACTGCGGCGTCTGCCACTCCGATATCCACCAGGCCCGCAATGAATGGGGCATCGCCGTGTACCCGCTGATGCCGGGCCACGAGATCGTCGGCAAGGTCACCGCCGTCGGTGCCCAAGTGACCAGACACAAGATCGGCGACCTGGTCGGCGTCGGCTGCATGGTCGACTCCTGCCGGCGTTGCGAAGCCTGCGCCGCCAACCTGGAGCAATACTGCCTGGAAGGCCCGACCATGACCTACGCCACCCCGGACCGGGTCGACGGCAGCAACACCATGGGCGGCTACTCCGACAGCATCGTGGTCAGCGAGCATTTTGTCGTGCGTATCCCCGAGAAACTCGATCTGGCCAGCGCCGCGCCGATCCTCTGCGCGGGCATCACCACCTACTCGCCGCTCAAGCATTACGGGGTGAAGGCCGGCGACAAGGTAGGCATTCTCGGCATGGGCGGCCTGGGCCACATGGGCATCAAGTTCGCCAAGGCCCTGGGCGCAGAAGTGACCCTGTTCACCCGTTCGGCGAGCAAGGCCGAGGAAGGTCGTCGCCAGGGCGCCGATCATGTGATCGTCTCCACCGATGCCGAGCAGATGAAAGCCGCGGCCGGCCATTTCGACTTTCTGCTGGACACCATCCCGGTGCAGCACGACCTCAACCCCTACCTGGATACCCTGCGTTTTGACGGCGTACACATCCTGGTCGGCCTGATCGAACCGGTGGACCCGCCCGTGCACGCGGCCAAGCTGGTGCTGGGCCGTCGCGTGCTGGCCGGCTCGCTGATCGGTGGCATCGCCGAAACCCAGGAAGTGCTGGATTTCTGCGCCGAGCACAACATCACCTGCGACATCGAAATGCTCGACATCCGCCAGATCAACGAGGCTTACGCGCGGATGATCGCCGGCGATGTGAAGTACCGCTTCGTCATCGACATGGCGACCCTCAAGCAATAAGCACAATCTTGTAGGAGTCCGGCTTGCCGGCGATACGGACGCAGCGGTACATCAGGTACACCGCCTCGCGGGCAAACCTCGCTCCTACAGAGGAATTAAGTCAGCCGCCGAGTTCGGCGGAGATGCCAGCGGCGGCCTGCCTGATCACCGGGATCAGCTCGGCCATCTTCTCCAGCGGCATGTACGGCACGGTGCTGGCGATACTGATGCCGGCGACGATCTTGCCGCTGGCATCGCGGACTGGCGCCGCCACGCAACGGATCGATGGTTCGTTGTCCTCCAGGTCGAAGGCATAACCGCCCGCCACATATTCCTGCATGCGCTGCTGGAACTGCTCCCAGGTCGGCTCTTCATGCTGTGGCCAGAGCGCATTCCTGCCCCCCGCTGGCAGGCTCACTTCATATAGGCGCTGCCACTCTTGCGGCGAGCTATCGAGCAGCAGCGCCTTGCCGATTCCGGTGCGCGCCAGCGGCATGCGATGGCCGACCCGCGAGCGCATTTCCGGGCCGTTGCGCCCCGGGTTCTTGTGCAGGTACAGCACATCGTCGTCTTCGCGGATCGCCAGGTGAATGGTGTCACCGGTCAACGCCGACAGCTCATCGAGGAATGGCCTGGCCAGGGTCACCAACGGCAAGGCTTCGCGGGCCTGGAAACCCAGCTCGATCAGCTTCGGCCCCAGCAGGTAGCCGACCTGCGGCACCACCCTCAGGTAACGCTCGTCCACCAGGCAACTGGCCAGGCGATGGGTGGTGCTGCGGGTGGTACCGATCAGCCGGGCGATTTCCTTGAGGTCGCGGGCGCCGCTGGCCACGGCCTGCACCACCGCCAGGCCGCGGAGCAATGTCTGGGTACCGGTGGGGGCGGTATCCTTGGCGGTCTTTGCTGCGTCGTCCTGCATATCCAGCCTTTTGAGGGTGAGAACGGGCGGCATTATGGTCGCCCGCCCCCTGCCACTACAACTCGATACGCTCGACCTTGCCCACCAGCAGCACGTAGGACAAGGCCCCCGCCAGCGCCAGCACGGCAATGTAGGTAATGGCCGGGGCAAAGGAGTCGCCGCTGGCCAGGAAACCGATGACGATCGGCGTGGCAATCGCCGACAGGTTGCCGATGAAGTTGAACACCCCGCCGGTCAGGCCCAGCAACCGTGCCGGCGCCAGGGTCGAGACCAGCGACCAGGTAATCGAGGCCAGGCCGTTGCCAAAGAATGCCAGCGCCAGGAAGGCGATCACCAGCGGCGTCGACTCGACGAAATTGGCGCCGATGATCGAGGTGGAAATCAGCAGCCCGCCAATGATCGGCAGCTTGCGGGCAAAACCCACCGAGGCGCCACGCCGGATCAGCCAGTCAGAGAAGAACCCGGAACACAGCACGCCGACAAAGGCCGCGAGGAACGGCAGCGACGCCAGCAGGCCGGACTTGATGAAATCCATGCCGCGGTACTTCACCAGGTAAGTGGGGAACCATGTGAGGAAAAACCACAGGGTCGAATTGAGGCAGAACTGCCCCAGATAAATACCCCACAGCTTGCGCTTGCTCAGGACAATCCCCAGGTCCGTCCAGCTGAAACGCGCCTTGCTCTTGGCCGTCTCGCGCTGGATATCCACCAGGCCGCCGCCCTGGCGGATCAGGTCGATTTCCGCCGGGTTGGCGCCCTTGAAATCCCGTGGTTCGCGATACACCGCGTACCAGATCGCCGCCCACAGAATGCCCACCGCGCCGGTGACGACAAACACCATCTGCCAGCCAAAGGCATGCTGCAACCAGGCCAGCACCGGGGTGAGAAAGGCCAGCCCGACAAATTGCCCGGAGGTGTAAAAGCCGATCGCCGTGGCACGTTCGCGCTCGGGAAACCAGGTGGTCACCACCCGGCTGTTGATCGGATAGGCCGGCGCCTCCAGCGCGCCCACTGCCATGCGCAGGACGAACAGGGCGATAAAGCTGGCGGCGAAACCGAGCATCACCGTCGCCAGCGACCACAGCAGCAGCGCCGCGGTGTAGAGAATGCGTGGCGGTATCCGGTCCACCAGCCAGCCACCGGGGATCTGCATGGCGGCGTAGGTCCAGCCGAAGGCCGAGAAAATCAGCCCGACGTGGATCGGGTCGATGCCCAGGTCGCTGGTCAGCGCCGGCGCGGCGATCGACAGGTTGCTGCGGTCCAGGTAGTTGATCACCACCGTGATGAACAACAGCAGCATGATGAAAAAACGCTTGCGGCTCGGCGCGACCAGCGACGCCTGCCCGGTGAAGGTTTCCGGTTGCATGGGAATGCCTCTTCTTATGGTTATTGAGGGCAATGCATAACCTGCGGGAGCGAGCCAGTTCGCTCCGGCGGGGAGAGATGAATCAACTCACCATTCGGCGAAGCTGCCGTCGGCGTGGCGCCAGATCGGATTGCGCCAGCGGTGGCCGATGGCCGCGCGCTCGATGACATATTCCTCGTTGATCTCGATGCCCAGGCCCGGGCCGTTGGGGATCTTCACCATGCCTTGCTGGTAGTCGAAGACGCGCGGGTCCTTGACGTAATCCAGCAGGTCGTTGCTTTCGTTGTAATGGATGCCCAGGCTCTGCTCCTGGATGAAGGCGTTGTAGCAGGCCGCGTCCAGTTGCAGGCAGGCGGCCAGGGCGATCGGCCCCAGCGGGCAATGCAGGGCCAGGGCCACGTCGTAGGCTTCGGCCATGTTGGCGATCTTGCGGGTCTCGGTGATGCCGCCGGCATGGGAAGCATCCGGCTGGATGATGTCAACGTAGCCTTCGCTGAGCACCCGCTTGAAATCCCAGCGCGAGAACAGCCGCTCGCCCAGGGCGATCGGCGTGTTGGTCAGCGGCGCCAGTTCCTTGAGGGCCTCGTAGTTTTCGCTGAGCACCGGTTCTTCGATAAACATCAGCTTGTAGGGATCGAGTTCCTTCATCAGCACCTTGGCCATGGGTTTGTGCACCCGGCCATGGAAGTCGACGCCGATCCCGACGTTGGGGCCGACTGCATCACGCACCGCGGCCACGTTGGCCAGGGCCAGGTCGACCTTGTCGAAGGTGTCGAGGAACTGCAGCTCCTCGGTGCCGTTCATCTTCACCGCGGTAAAACCACGCGCCACGGCCTCTTTGGCGGCGCGCGCGGTATCGGCCGGACGGTCGCCGCCGATCCACGAATAGACGCGAATCTTGTCCCGCACCTGGCCGCCCAGCAGGTCGCTGACCGACACGCCCAGGGCCTTGCCCTTGATGTCCCACAGTGCCTGGTCGATACCGGCCAGGGCACTCATGTGGATGGCGCCGCCGCGGTAGAAGCCGCCGCGGTAGAGCACGGTCCAGATGTCCTCGATATTGCGCGGGTCCTTGCCGATCAGGTAGTCGGCCAACTCGTCCACGGCGGCGGCCACCGTGTGCGCCCGCCCTTCGACCACGGGCTCGCCCCAGCCGGTGACCCCCTCGTCGGTATCGACCTTGAGAAAGCACCAGCGTGGCGGAACGATAAAGGTGGTCAGTTTGGTGATTTTCATCTGCTTGTCTCTCTTGTCGGATGCAGCGCCGATGGCGCAGAAAAAGTCTTAAGCCAGGGCGTTCCAGGCGGTGACATAGGCCTTGGCGCGAGTCGCCACCTCGGCTGCGCTCATCCCCGGCTTGAACAACCCGGAACCGAGGCCGAAGCCCTTGACCCCGGCGTCGACGAACACCTGCATGTTGTCCGGGGTGATCCCGCCCACCGGCAGCAGCACGCTGCCGGCCGGCAATACCGCGAGCCAGGCCTTGACCACCGCCGGACCCATCTGCTCGGCGGGGAACAGCTTGAGCACGTCGGCGCCTTCGGCCAGCGCGGCAAAGGCCTCGGTCGGCGTGGCCACGCCGGGGGACAGATACAGGCCGGCGGCCCTGGCCGCGCGCAGCACCCTGGGATCGCTGTGGGGCATGACGATCACCTGGCCGCCCGCGGCCTTGACCTGCTCGACCTGCTCCGGGGTCAGCACCGTGCCGGCGCCGATCAGGCAATCGGCAGGCACGGCGTCGCGCAGGATGCGGATGCTGTCGAAGGGCTGTGGAGAGTTGAGCGGCACCTCGATAACCCGAAACCCGGCCTGATACAGCACCTCGCCGATGGCCGCCGCTTCTTGCGGACGCAGCCCCCGGAGAATGGCGATCAGGCCGTTATGTACCAGTGCTTGCTTGAGCATGTCGGACCTCTTTTCAAGGGTGAGCGCAAGGGACGCGCGCCAGCAGCCCGGCCGCTTCAGCCAGGTGCCATAAACCGCGTTCGGTGGCCTGTTCGGCCAGGATTGCCCGGGGAAAACCACAGGCGGACAAGGCCCGGCTGTAACGGGCGCAAAGCTGGGAATTGCCGATCAGCACGATCGACGGCAATTGGTCGCTGTGGCGGCGGCGCCGCTGCACGGCGGCCAGTGCGCAAAGTTCGTGGCCGATCAGCAGGCCCGACAGATAGTCCGGCTGGGCGCGGCCGCTGAGTTCGCCGGTCAACCCCAGGCTGCGGGCGCTGAACAGGGTCGACAGCGGGCCGATCTCGCCCTCGGCGGAAAAGGCCACCTGCACGCCGCGGTCGAAGGCGTCGATAGCGAACGCCGCGCCACGCTCTTGGGTGCGGCCGAGAATGCTGTGTTGACTGAGCACGGCGAACAGCTCGCCGGTCATGAAGGTGTCGAAGTGCAGGATGCAACCATCGGCCACCTGCACCCATTTGGAATGACTGCCGGGCAGGCCGATCAGCACGTCGTCCCCTGCCCCGCCCGCCAGTTGCGGCAGCACACCCAGCACCTGGGTTTCTTCGCCCCGCATCACGTTCGGCAAGCGCGAACGCTGGATCACCCCCGGCACGATATGCACGTCCACCCCGCGCCGGCTGCGCAAGGTCACCAGGGCCTGTCCAAGCTGGGCGACATCCGCCGGAGTCTCGCAGTAACTGGCCTCGCACCAGCCCTGGGCACTGCCGACCATGCCGCAGGCAATCACCGGCAGCCCCGGCTGCGCGTCGAGCCAGTCGCCGCAGGCGTCGTCGAAGGCCAGTTCGAAACCGTCGTCGCAGCGCTGGCCGGCAATCATCCGCGCCACCTTCGGCAACTGCATGATCCCCGAGGTCAACGCGCGCAGTTCCAGCACCTGGCCGCCTGCTGCGAGTTTGTAAGCACGAAGGGAGGTGGTTCCCCAATCGAGCGCGATCAATTGCGCCTGCATCGCTTCACCTGTGAGTTGTTTTTGGCAGTGAGTGCGTAAGAGCTGATGGCGGCGACTATAAACCCGACCCAAATAAAATCTCAATATATAAATATCACTCCCATATTATGGGATTTATTGATTTGCATGAGAACAGGCCGCTGCTGTCTGGTTTTCATGGGAGCAGGCAGGCGTCGACCGCCTGTCCCCACAAGGGAACAGGAACCGGCAACGAGTGAGATCGGTTTTTGAGCCTGGGCAGTGAATGCGGGCCTAAGCCCGAAGGAAAACGACAGCCGCCCCGAGTACACGGGGCGGTCTTGGCAGCGAGGGATCTGGCAAGGAATCGCGAGCAACCGGATAGCGAGCGGTTGCCCCTACAGCGTTGACGATGGACTCAGCCTTGGGCGAACGCGCGCAGCACATCGCCATCCATGCGGTACCTCACCCACTCTTCCTGGGGCTGGGCGCCCAGGGATTTGTAGAACTGGATCGCCGGTTCGTTCCACTCCAGCACGCTCCACTCGAAGCGCCCGCAACCGTTGTCGCAGGCGATCCGCGCCAGGTGTCGCAGCAGTTGCTTGCCTGCGCCGCCGCCACGTTGTGCAGGGGTGATGTAGAGGTCTTCCAGGTACAGGCAGTTGCTGCCCAGCCAGGTGGAATAGCTGAAGAAAAACACCGCGAAACCGATCGGCATGCCATCGCGCAGGCAGATCAGGCCGTGGGCCGTGGCACCCTCGCTGAACAGGCTGCGCTCGATGTCGGCGACGCTGGCGATGACCTCATGGCGCGCGCGTTCGTAATCGGCCAACTCCCTGATGAAGGCAAGGATTTGCGGTGCATCGCTGGGCAGGGCTGGACGGATTTCGACGGACATCGGCGGGTCTCGGTTGGAAGGCAGGCGGCCATATTAGATCGACAGGGGAAGGACATGCACGGGTATTTCACAGGGATATGCCTGGAGGTCGTGGCGGGAGATTGTCCATGTCGGAATTGCCGATTCCCGCCACCAGCGCCGCAGACTGACCGACCGGCCAGCCACCAAAGGACGCAGGTGTGAGCGCCATGGGCCTTATCGCCGCCTTCGACAGCGGCTACAGTGGCGCGTTATTCACCCGCTGATGGCTCCCCCTGATGACCGCCCACGCTTTTGCTCCCCTGCCCGATCTCGCCAACACCCTGCTACCCCACGCCTTGGAGCCCGTCGACGACGGCGCCCACGACCTGTCGCACCTGCAGCGGGTGTGGGCCAATGTGCGGCGTATCGCCAGGGAAGACGGCGGCGACTTGCAGGTGTTGCTGGCCGCCACCCTGTTGCACGACTGCGTCGCCGTGGAAAAGAGCTCACCGCTGCGCGCCCAGGCCTCGCGCCTGTCGGCGGAAAAGGCCGCGGTCCTGCTGCATCAACTGAGCTGGCCCGAAGCCAAGATCGCCGCAGTGGCCCACGCCATCGAAGCCCACAGCTTTTCCGCCGCCATCCAGGCCGACACCCTGGAGGCGAAGATCCTGCAGGACGCCGACCGTCTCGACGCCCTGGGCGCTCTCGGCGTGGCCCGCACCTTCTATATCGGCGGCCGGTTGAACCGAGCCTTCTACGATCCCCACGACCCGCACGCTGAGCACCGCGGTTACGACGACCTGAACTTCACCCTCGACCACTTCCACACCAAGCTGCTGCACCTGGCCGAGGGCTTTCAGACCGTGACCGGCGCGCGCCTGGCGCAGGTGCGGCATGCCCGACTGAAGCGCTTCATGGACGAGTTCATTGACGAGATCGGCGACTGACTTACTCCGCTGTGGGCTAATCCTGAAGCCTGCAAGATCACAACTAACGCGACAGCCGCCCATGGTAGAACGGCGCCTCATGAATCCAACAACAGACGAGGCCCGCGCATGCCCAGCGCTACCCCCCCCATGGTTCCAGCCAGGCTGTTCGGGCTGTTCTGCGTCGCCAGCTACCTGCTGTCGCTGTCCTATGGCTCGACCTTCCTGCTCTCGCTGCTGATCGGCTCGCGCGGTGGCAATGAGCACGATGCCGGCAGCGTGATTTCGGTCGCCATGCTCAGCACCTTGGTCGCGGTGATCTTCTCGGGGCACCTGTCGGACCTGCTCGGCGCCGCGCGCTCGATTGCCCTGTTCGGTTGCCTGCTGGTGGTCGCCAGCCTGGGCTTTGCCCTGACGCCGGGCTTCGGCGATGCCCTGCTGTTTTTCGGCCTGACCCTGGGCCTGGGCTGGGGCGTGTTTTACACCCTGGGGCCGATCATCGTGGCAATGATGGTGGCGCCGGCGCAGCGGGCCAGGTTCTTCGCCCTGCTGTCGGGCAGCATGATGAGCGGCATCGGCTCGGGCCCGCTGCTGGGGCGGCTGGCCAACGCCCTGGGTTACCCGTTGACTGCGGCCTTTCTGCTCGCCGCGGCCGCCAGCCTGATCGGCGTGCTGATCTTCTGGCGCCTGGGCGCGCAGCTGAAAAGACACCCCAGCCATCTGGGGGCCGGCGCGGCGAAAATCAGTTGGGCCAGCAGTGCCCGGGTGCTCTCGTCCAAGGCCTTGTTCCCGATCCTCATGGTCGGTCTCGGCGGCTGCGTATTCGGCGGCCTGTCGAGTTTCCAGACCAGCTACGCGGCCTCCCGATCGCTGGACTATTCGCTGTTCTTTCTCGGCTTTATGGCGGCCGCCATCGGCAGCCGCCTGCTGATCGCCGGCTTTGTGGTCAAGCGCGACGCCTATCGCGCGGCGTGCCTGCTCTCGGGGCTGATGCTGGGATCGATCCTGATGTTCCAGCTGATGGTCGATGACGCGGAGAGTTATCTGCTGGCCGCCGTGGTCCTGGGGGTCGGCTACGGCCTGACCTACTCGGTGATCAACGGCCTGGCCGCCAACGAAGCGCCGCCCGGCGACACCTCGCAAGCCTTGCTGCTGTTCAGCCTGGCCTATTTCATCGGGGTGTTCGGCTTTCCGCTGCTGGCCGGCCGGATCATCGTCGAACAGGGCATGCCAGCCCTGATGCTCACGGTGCTGGGCATCGCCCTGCTGAACTGGCTGATCAGCGTCGGGCGCCTGGTCTGGCGCGGGCTGAAACCCGGCGGGGTGGCGCAGAACGCCTGAACCGTTCGTCGTTCATCAGGCACCAATCAAAATCACCGGCAGCCCAAGATCAGGTAGCGACTCTAAAAACGAATGGAGGCGACATCATGATCAAATCCAGGCTGACGCTCCTCGCCCTGGCCGGGCTGCTGTCCTCGGCGGCCTTCGCCGGCGCCAGCGGCCCCGCCGATCCGGTGGAACGGCCAAAGTCCCCGGCCACCCAAGGCTCGCCGAGCATCAATATCAACCCGCCGCAGGTGGATGAAAGCACCCTGCCCCCCGCCACGGGTACCGATCCGCGCATCCAGGGCAACGACACCGGCCGCGCCGGCACCCTGGACACCAACCCGCCGGACAGCAAGCCGAAAACCACCACCGGCGGCACAGGCTCCGAAGGCCACGGCACCGATCAATAAACCAGGCACGCACCCTTCCCCCACACAGAGGTCCGCATGAACGTCGACAAAGAGCTGGAAAAAGAAGTGCTCACCCGCTTGCTGCACGCCCACCCCAACGGCCTGGGCAAGGAGGTGCTGGATAACTATCGCGGCGAAAGAGTCGTGGCCAGCACCCTGGCAATGTTGCAGGAACGCGGCTTGATCAAGGAGGGCCATGTCACCCTCAACCCGGCGGGCGAACATGCCCTGAACCTGCCGATCAAGCTGACCGCTTCCGGAGTGGAAGCGGCCCGCAAGCTGGACGCCTGACCGAAGACCCGGGCGTTCGTTCGCGCCCACCGGCACCCGCGTTACGACGCGGGTGCCGACAGCGCCGATTCAGCAGGTCGGATGGTTGAAGCGATTGATCATGTTGCCGTAGGTGCGGTTGTAGCGGTTGGCCGAGCGAACGATGCTCGAGCTCTGCATATGCGCCGGCAGGTTCTTCATCGCGCCCTCGGGAGCGCGCTTGTACACCCCGTCCTTGACGTCGCGGATGATCGAACGCGACTGGCCGATGAACTCATTGATTTCCAGCATGCCGCCACCGCACGACTTGCCGCTCTGTGCCGCCTGGGCGCTGACCTTGCCATTCCAGCCCGCGGCCGCGTCGGCCACCAGTGCCAGGGACTTCTCGAAAGCCGCCAGTGCCTGCGGATCGTTCGGTTCGGCGAACAGCGTCTCGGCATCGGCGGTGTTGAGTTTGCCGTAGTAGATCAACCCGGCACGGTAATAGGCCGCGGTGTCTTTCGGCGCCTCATCGAAGGCCTGCTTGGTCAGCGCCAGGTCGCGCGCGCCCAGGCCGGCGTAGAAGTCCTGCTCCTTTTCGCTGACCGCGGTCAGGGCGGCCAGATAGGCCTGGCTCTGGCGACGGGCCAGCTCGCCGTTGTCGCTCAGGTAGCCCTTGGAAGTGGCGTAGTTCTGCAGTTCATGGCTCAGCGGCGAGAGGGTTTTCAGGGCCGCGGAAAAGGCCTGGGCCGCCAGATCCACTTCCGGGATGGGCGTATCGATGGCCAGGGCGCCATCCAGGGCCCGGCTCAGGCGATCGATGAGGATATCGTTGCCGACGCTGAAAGCGGTGATCGGCGCCTTGGCCGCCAGGGCCGGCACCTCGTACTGCTGGTAACGCTGCAAGAACGTCTGGAAGGATTCGCTGATGCTGTTCGCCGCACCGACGTACTGGTTGTATTTGTCGATTTCCTGCTGCCGGGCATCGACCTGTGCCGCGGGCTGGCTGACTTTTTCACTCTTGTCACCACAACCGGCCAGCAGCACGCTGCCGCCCAACAGGGCCGCAGCCAAAAACATCCGGGTATTCATTGGTTCATTCCTTTAAAAACAGGCCACGACCACACCGCACGGCAGCGGCAGACCGGTGACGGGGTTGGATTTGCGCAACAGGGGATTGATAGCGGGCGTACTGTGTCGATCAGCCGCCCCTGATCTGGGGCGTAAGAATCATCCATGAGAATCTCGCGAAAAGGCCCGACAACTCGTCAGACGCATCCATTTCCGGGGCAGGCATTGTGCGAGACTTCCTCCGCCCTGGCAAACCTCGGGCCGTCCTGCCTGCCGCTTTTGTGCGAAATGCCGTGCTTCTGTGATCGCGATCACACCCCTCGGGCACCGGTGTCGAGAGCCCCATTCGTCGATTCCCGGGCACTTATCGGCCCTTTCCCCGCCCCAACTTCAGGTATCCATTGCCAAAGGAGAGCCCTCATGCCTCGTGGAAGCAAAGCCAAATACACCGCCGAACAGAAGCGCAAGGCCGCGCATATCGAAGCCGGCTACGAAGCCAAGGGCGTGCCCAAGGACGAGGCCGAAGCGCGCGCCTGGGCCACGGTGAACAAGCAGTCCGGTGGAGGGGAACGGGCTGGCGGCTCCGGGCAACGCACACCGGCCTCGGAAAAGGCCGCCGCACGCCACTCCTCGGCCAAGCGTGCCGCCGCCAGCCGTGAGGGGCACGCCCGTAACAGCCAGGCCTCGCTGAGTACCCAGACGAAAGACAGCCTGCTGAAGGAAGCCCGGGTGAAGAATATCCGCGGCCGCTCGACCATGAGCAAGCAGCAATTGATCGACGCATTGCGCAAGGCGGGATAAACCGTGGATCGCGAGCAGGCCCACTCCCAGCGGGAATGAGCTTGCTCGCGATCGCTCTCGTTCAGTCGGTAAACACCTAGGCTCGGACGTTATCCCCGTTGACCAGCGCATCCACCTCCGCCGCGCCCGGCGCGGTGGCCGGCCCCCAGCGGGTCACCGCCAGGGCCGCCGCGGCGTTGGCACGGCGCGCCGCCTGCAACGGCTCCAGCCCCTGCGCCAGGGCCGCGACGAAAACTCCGGCATGGGCATCGCCAGCGCCATTGCTGTCCACCGCCTGGACCTTGAAGCCCGGCACATGGGCGCTGTGGCCATGCTGGCTGACCCAGCAGCCCTGCGGCCCGTCCCTGACCACCAGCAACACCTCCCGCGGCAGCCCCTCATGCAAACGTCGCAGGGCTGCGGCGATGGTCGTGGTCCCGGTGAAACGCAAGGCCTCGACGCTGTTGCTGGTCCAGAGATCGATACGCGGCAGCAGCCGGCGCATGGCCGCGGAGTCCGGCGAATCCACCAGCGGGCCCGGATCGAACACCAGCCGGATCGCCTGTGGCAAGGCCAGCAGCCAGTCCAGCAAGGCCTCGGCCTTGCCCACATGCAGCAGGCTGTAGCCGCTGACATAGACAAAGTCGTCGGCCTGCACCGCGACACCGGCCAGGTCCTGGGCCGACAGCTGGCCTTCCGCCCCGATGTAGGAAATGAAGCTGCGTTCGGCCGTGGCTTCGGTCAGCGCCACGCACAGGCCGGTGTCCTCGGTACGGCTGGCCTCGAGAGCGATCTGGATGCCCTCGGCGCGCATCGCCTCCCGTGCCAGATCCCCGAAGCGACCGTTGCCGTGTCGCCCCAGGTACAGCACCGGCAGGCCATTACGCTGGGCGGCAGCCATCACGTTGAAGCCGCCGCCGGCCTCGAAGCTGGCGGACTGCGCCAGCACGTCGCCGCCGGAGCTCGGCAGGCGGTCCACGGACATCACCAGGTCGACCATGACCTGGCCGGTGTGCAGCATTCTAGGCATTGGCATTCTCGACAAAGGCAGCGCGGCGGTCCCTGGCCCCGCCCAGCACGGCATACACGCCGCCGGCCACCAGGAAGGTGACGATCCAGCCCAGGCCGTTATGGCCCAGCCAGGAATCGGCCAGCGGCCCGGCGAACCAGACGTTCTCGGCCGTGGTGCCGATGGTGGTGAAGCTGAAACCCAGCACTATGGCCAGCGCCCAGGCGCCGAAGGCCCGCCATTCGACCCCGCCGCGATACCAGTAGGCGCTGCTCGGGGTGACGTCCAGCAGGTCCTTGGGGCTGTAGTAGTGACGGTGGATCAGGTCGACCACGAAGATCCCGACCCAGGCGGTGATGGGCACCGCCAGCAGCGAAATGAAGGTAATGAACGGCCCGTAGAAGCTCTCGGCGATCAGCATGAAGTAGATGGAGCCGGCGAAGATCGCCACGATGTCCACCACCACCGCATACACCCGCTTGACTTTGAGCCCCAGGGTCAGGGTGGTCAGGCCGGCCGAGTACACCGACAGGTTGTTCGACAGCAGCAGGCCGCCGAAAGCGGTGATCAGGTACGGCACCGCCATCCAGGTCGGCAGCATGTCGCGAATCGCCACGATCGGATCGGTGGCCGAGGCCAGGTCGTCGTTGCCCACCGACAGCAGGCCGCCCAGGGTAATCAACAGCACCAGCGGAATGCCGGCGCCGAAGGCCGCCGACGCCACCAGGCGCGCGGCCTTGACGCTGCGGTGCTGATACCGCGACATGTCGGCGCCGGCATTGGCCCAACCGATACCGGTGCCCGCGGCCATGGTGCCGACGCCGATGATCATCGCGCTCAACGGCGCCGGGGTGGCGTTGAACACCGCGCTCCAGTCGATGGTGGCGCAGAGGAAGCCACCCACCAGCAGGTTCAGCGCGCCGAACACATAGGTGGCCCACTTCTGGATTACCAAGAGGGTCGCGTGGCCGAGGCCGGAGACGGCCAGGGTCAGCAGCACGAAAATGCCGATGAACAGCAGGGTCAGCAGTGGCGCGCTTTTGGCCTCCACTGGCGAGCCGAACAGGATCGAACACAGCGACAGCAGGACGAAGGCGGCGGTGGTGGTGTTGACGGTTTCCCAGCCCAGGCGCGACATCAGCGACACCAGGGTCGGGCCGATATTGCCGCGCACGCCAAAGATCGCCCGCGACAGCGTCAGGCTCGGCGCCCGCCCACGACGCCCGGCAATGGAGATGATCCCCACCACCGCGAACGAACCGGCGGCGCCGAGGATGGCGACGATGATCGCCTGCCCGATCGACAGGCCGCGAAAAGCCACCAGGGTCGCGCCCAGCGGCAAGCCGAGGATGCTGATGTTGGCGGCGAACCAGACCCAGAACAGTTGCAGCGGATGGCCGTTGCACTCGCCTTCCGGCACCGGCTCGATGCCGCGGGTTTCCAGCTGCCCGGCACTTTGCCCGGGGTTCGATGCACTCATGAAAACACTCCTGTTGCCTTTGTTGTGATTGTCGGCAATTTCGGAAGTCGATCAGACGTCCCGGCATTCCTCGCCGTATTCCTGCTATCCATGGCAAATAGGCCTCAGCGACGACGGCTCGCGCACAGGGGGTGGGAGCCTTGGTCATGCAGCCTCGCGGCCCTTAACGCAAGGCCAGCAGCCCCTGCACCAGCGGTTCGAGATCCAGGTCGTTGACCTGCTTGATCTGCTCGATCAAGGCGGCCGGCCAGCACTCCATCCCCTGGCAGGCACCGAGCATCGCGCCGAGGATCGCGGCAATGGTATCGGTGTCGCCCCCCAGGCTGGCGGCCATGCACAGCGCCTCGAACGCTTGCAACTCACCGATGGCCACCTGATGCGCCAGGGCGAAGGAGACCACCACCGATTCCTGGGAAGCGACGGAAGTACCGATCAGGTCGTACAGCAGATCGGCCAGCAGCGCCTTGTCGCTTTCGACACTGAGGGTGCGCGCCCAACTGATGCGCGTAGCGATACGGCCGCCGGCCACCCAGTGGCCATGCCGCTCCGCCTCCTGGGCGATCTGCACGCCGATCTGCAAGGCGTCGCCCAGCGGCACGCCATTGATCCCGGCGGATACCACCGCCGCCACCGCCGCCGCGCTGGAGATGCCCAGCGTGGTGTTATGGGTGACCTGGCAGGCCTCTACCACCGCGCGGATAAAGCCCTGGGCATCGTCGACATTCGCCGCGATACCCACCGGGGTGATGCGCATCGCCGCGCCGTTGGTGGTGCCGTAACGCCCGGCCTCTTCCGCGGTATGCCCGGCGAGGATCATCTCGATCGCGCGTTTGGTCGAAGGGCCCAGCAGGTCCTGGGAGCCCTTGGCCTGCATCGCCGCTTCCCACTCGATCAGGCTGTGGGCCAGCGCCGCCGGTTCGATCCGGCCCTTGCCCGCGACCAGCAGGTCGCCGACCAGGATCGCCTGCTCGGTGTCGTCGGTGATCGAGCCCTTGGGCATGTTGGCGGCAATCGGTTGATCGGGACCGGCGTCTTCCAGGCTGTGGATGGCACCGAAACCCTGCTTGATCTGCTGCCGGCTCAAGGATTGGGTCGGCATGCCCAGGGCATCACCCAGGGCCAACCCGTAAAAGGCGCCCAGAGCGCGATCCAGCGGGATCATTTCTGCGCTCCGAATTCCAGGTGCAGGCGAAAGTGCAGCGGGTCGAGAAAACTTTCCACCTGTTCCATGAAACGCCCGCGGCGGTCATAGGTGGTCCGCAGGGCCTTGAGAAACACACTGCCGGCCGGACGTCCCAGCAGTCGTGCCTCTTCTTCACCCAGTGGCTCGGCGCCGATCCATTGATCGCCACGCTCGCCGATGTAGCCGTAGGCGGCCAGGGTAATGGTCAGGGAATCATCGATCAGCCCTACTCGCGGCAGGCTTTCCAGGGCTCCGGTGGCGGGCATCAGGGAACGTTCAAGGGAAACCACGGTGCCGTCGGTAGAGCGCCGGCGCCGGTCCAGGGCGATGAACTGGTCGGTGCCGAAGCGGCTGAGCAGGTCCGGACGCTGCACCGCTTCCAGGCGCAGCACCTCGGTGTTGATCAGCGCCCCGCTGTCCGCCAGGGCCTGGGCCCAGCCGTTTTGCTGGTCCAGCACCACTCCGTCAAAGGTGACGATGGAGCCGACCCCGCTCTGGGTGGCGATGTAGTTGCGGCGTTTGAGTTCGGCCAGGGCCTCACGCAGGGTGCCACGACTCACCGAGAATTCCTGGGCCAACTGATGCTCGCCCGGCAGCAGGAAACCGTCCTCCATGAGGCCGCTTTCGATGCGTCGGATCAGCTCATCGACCACGCGTTTTTTCTTGTCAAATCGAACATGTCTAATCATGTACAAATTGATACCCGAAACGGGATCTTCGTCGCAAGATATTTATTCGGGAAACAAGGTATTTCGGAGCTCAGGGCTCCAGGCCGATCGGGAAGAACACCCCGCCGCTCCAGACGCCCAGCCAGTTCTGACCGTCGATCGGACGGCTCACCGCCAGCTCCACCAATTGGTAGAACACGTTGCGGTGCACCAGTGCTTCCAGGTTGCTGCGCACGTGAATGTAAGGCGCCGGCTCCTGGGTCTGCGGGTCGATCACCACCCGCAGCGGGTGTTCGCTGCCAGCGCTGACCTGCTCGTCGACATTGGTGGTAAAGCGCAGGACCAGCTCCTCGCCCTCGCCTTCGACCTCCAGGGTGACGGCAACAAAAGGCGCGTCATCGACCTTGATGCCGACCTTTTCCACCGGGGTGATCAGGAAATAGTCGTCGCCATCGCGGCGAATGATGGTGGAGAACAGCTTGACCATGGGTTTGCGGCCAATGGGGGTACCCAGGTAGTACCAGGTGCCGTCGCGGGCGATACGCATGTCGATATCGCCGCAGAAGTCGGGATTCCACAGGTGGACCGGCGGCAAGCCCTTCTCCGCCTTGGGAATCTGCGCCAACAGATCGTTGGCTTTGCCCGGACCACTCATGCTGCTTTCCTCGTGCTTGGCTTAATCGCTCAAGCCTAACAGGCTGCGGGCGTATTGTTCGAGCGGCGGGCCAAGCAGGTCTTCCGGCTTGTTGTCGTGGAACGTCAGTAAACCGCCACGACTGCGAATCCGCGCGGTGTCGATCAGATACTGGGTACTGGTCTCGATCAGCATGATCTGAATCACGCCGTTGTCGATCCCCAGACGATCCACGGCTTGCTGGTCGAACCATTCATCGGAGTTGCCGATACGGTCGTCGGCCTTGGCGAAACGGGTGTACAGCAGGTAATGCGCACCCACCTCACGGGCCTCGGCCATGGCCTGGTCCAGGCCTTCCGGCGCCCGGGCGCGGCGAACCATGGGGAAGTATTCGATAAAGCCCTTGAAGGCTTCCTCGGCCACCACGTTGGGGCGCGGGTAGGCGCTGCCCGGCGGCGCAAAGGCGCCCTGGGCGATGAAAATGAACGAGTCCGGTTGAACGCGGAACGAGTTGGAGCGCTGGGTATTACTGTGATCGAGGAAACCCGCATCGCCCATGTGATAGCGAACACCCTCACCCATATCGCTGACATTCATGCAGCCGCCGAGCCCCAAAAAAGCCAGCAGCAAAACCAGGCTACGCATCCTTCCCTCCAGAAGCCGGTGACGGAAAACCGGCGAATGGCCACGAGATGCAGCTTCCGCGCCAGCTCAGGTGCCTGCAGCCGCTGCCGCAGGCTGCGAATGGCTGCGCAGCAGCCACAAACCCGGTGAAGGCTATTGGCTGGAGAGAAATGGGTCGTCTGGATTGGCGAGGACTGCGCCCTCGATCGCAGCCTGCGGCAGCGGCTACAGAGGACGGGGATCAGGGAGATGGGGTTTAGCCGCCGATGATTTTCATCACCGTCGCCCCACCGGAGAACGCCACATCCTGCTTGTCGCCCAAGGCCTTGACCAGCAGGCGCTGCAAGGCCGGCAAGGCTTGATGGCGCGGCTTGTCCAGCAGGTCGCCGACATAATGCCGGTTGCTCGACGACAGGCAACCGTGCAGCCAGCCGGTGGACGACAACCGCAGGCGCGAGCAGGTCCGGCAGAACGGCACGCTTTCGTTGGCAATTACGCCGAAGTGGCCCAGCCCCGGAATTTCATAACGCACGGCCGTGGCATCCACCGGGGCATCGGCCTGCAGGTATTCGTAGCGTTCACCGATCAGGCTCAGCAACTGTTGCAGGCTGACGAACTGCTGCAGGAAGGCATTGGAATCACTGGCCAGGTGGCCCATGCGCATCAGCTCGATAAAGCGCAGTTCATAACCACGCTCCAGGCAGTAGTCGAGCAGCGGCATCACCTGGTCCAGGTTCTGCCCGCGCAGCGGCACCATGTTGACCTTGATTTTCATGCCCGCCGCGCGAGCCTGGTCCACGCCGTCAAGCACGGTTGCCAGGTCGCCGCCACGCGCGATGCCGCGAAAAGCCGAGGCGTCCAGGGTGTCGAGGGAAACGTTGATGCGCCGGATACCGGCATCCACCAGCAGCGGCAGCTTGCGTGCGAGCAATTGGCCGTTAGTGGTCAGGCTGATGTCTTCCAAGCCCATTTGCCCCACCGCGCCCATAAAGGCTTCGAGTTTCGGGCTGACCAGGGGCTCGCCGCCGGTGATCCGCAGGCGCTCGATGCCTGCCGCCTCGATCAGGTAGGCCACGCCGCGCGCCATGGCCTCGGCCGACAACTCGTCCTGGGCAGCCACCAGCCGCTTGCCGTTGGGCACGCAGTAGGTACAGGCATAGTTGCAGGCAGAAGTCAGGCTGATACGCAGATTGCGAAAACGCCTGCCTTGACGGTCAACGATCATGGATGACTCCGGCGGAGGAAGAGTGAACCGGCCAAAACCTGACTCAAAAATCAGGTTTTTGCAAGTCCCATGCCTGAGTATATTCCTGGGACACTGCGCCATATAGAGAAATCATGGCGCCATAAGGCGACTGAATGAATCAGCTGCCGGAGCTATCGGGGTCGCGCTTGCGCTTGTTGCCCATGCGCACGCCGATGTCCATCAGGAACTGGAAGAAGCCTTCCTGGTCTTCCAGCACGTTGCTCCAGAACGGCGAGTGGTACAGCGCCACCGCGCCGTGCACCAGCGCCCAGGCCGCGCAGTAGTGGAAGTAAGGCGGCACGTCTTCGAGCTTGCCTTCGCTGATGCGGCCCTTGATCAACAAGGTCAGGCGTTCGAAGTTGGAAGCACGGATCTTGTGCAACTCCTCGACCATTTCCGGCACCTGGTTGCCCTTGACCACCTTCTCTTCCAGGCGATCGAACAGCCGGTAACGCTGTGGATCGCGCATGCGGAATTCGAAGTAGGCCCGGGACAGGGCTTCCTTATCCTTGTCGACATCGGCAGAGTGCAGCAGCTCGTTCAGGTCGCGCTCATAATCGAGCATCAGGCGCAGATAGATCTCCGCCTTGGACTTGAAGTGCTTGTAGATGGTCCCTTTGCCGATACCAACGGCATCAGCGATCATCTCGACGGTGACGCTGTCTTCACCTTGATCGAGGAACAGCTTGAGCGCGGTATCGAGAATTTCTTGCTCGCGGCGACGAAACTCACGGACCTTACGAGGTTCTTTCTGCATAAGAAAAGGTCTGTCGGGGTCAAAATCGAAGCCGCGTATTATGCCTAAATTGCGCCAAAATGCACGGATCATCCGACCATGACTATGTTTCTTGATGAATTTGTACAGGCCCCGGGCCTGCGTTATTTGAATCACGCAGCTGTCGCCCCCTGGCCGAATCGGGCCGCCGAAGCCGTGGCGCGCTTCGCCAAAGAGAACGTCTTGCTGGGTGCGCGGGACTATCCGGACTGGATGGCCCTTGAACAACGCCTGCGCGAACGCCTGATGCGCCTGCTAAATGCACCGTCAACGGATGATATCGCGCTGGTCAAAAATACTTCGGAAGCGCTGTCATTCGTCGCTTTTGGCCTGTCCTGGGAAAAAGGCGACCAGATCGTCATCAGCGACGAAGAATTCCCCTCCAACCGTATCGTCTGGGAAGCCCTGGCCAGCCAGGGCGTGGAAGTGCTTCAGGTCAGCCTCAAGGGCGACGACCCGGAAGGCGCGCTGCTGGCCGCCTGCGGGCCGCGCACCCGGCTGATGGCGATCAGCGCGGTGCAGTTCGCCAGTGGCCTGCGCCTGGACCTGCAACGCCTGGGCGCCGGCTGCAAACAACAGAACGTGCTGTTCTGCATCGACGCCATCCAGCAACTGGGCGCCCAACCCTTCGATGTCCAGGCCTATCAATGCGACTTCGCCATGGCCGACGGCCACAAATGGATGCTCGGGCCTGAAGGCCTCGGCGTGTTCTATTGCCGCAGCGAGCTGCGCGTGCAGCTCAAGCTCCATGAGTTCGGCTGGCACATGCTGGAACACATGGGCGATTACAGCCGCAGCGAATGGGAGCCGGCCAAGAGTGCCCGGCGCTTCGAATGCGGCAGCCCGAACATGCTCGGCGCCATGGCCCTGGAAGCCAGCCTGTCGTTATTGGAAGAAGTGGGCATGGAGCACGTGGCGACCTTGATCGCCGAACGGGTCCAGTGGCTTCAGGACGGCTTGAATGCTATCCCCGGCGTACGCCTGCACACCCCGCTCAACCCTGCCCGACGCGGCGGAATTTTTTCGTTCAGTATCGATGGCATCGATAATCAGGTGGTTTATGAGGCGCTGCAACAGCAGCAGGTGGCGTGTATCCCTCGTGGCCCCGGAGTCAGATTTTCACCGCATTTCTATACCGAAAAGCGCGTGATCGACGAAACTCTCGCCATTGTGGCTGACATCGCCCGGCAATGAGAACTCAAGCGAAGCGCGCGTATTCCAAATTTGTTTAAAAAACGAGCAAGGCCAACTGGACTGAATTCAATAGTGATCAATACTTGAAATGTCGGCGTGACATCTCCCCCAAGTGAAGCGCCGATGAAGGTACCAAGGGATGGCGTGCCTTTGTTTTACTCCTAATGGTCTTAACCCGGATTCCCCCCCCAGAACCCGGGTTTTTTTTGCCTGCGATTCAGCCCTTGACGTGCGCCAGCGGGAACAGACGCTTGAAGTTCTCGGTGGTCTGCTCGGCAAAACGCTCGTAGGGCTCCCCCCGCAACATGGCCAGGAACTCGGCGACTTCACGTACGTACTGCGGCAGGTTGGGCTTGCCGCGATAAGGAATCGGCGCCAGGTACGGCGAATCGGTTTCCACCAGCAAACGATCGGCCGGCACCTGGCGCGCCACGTCCCGCAGCGCATCGGCATTGCGGAAGGTGACGATCCCGGACAGGGAAATGTAGAAACCCAGGTCCAGCGCGGCCTTGGCCATGTCCCAGTCTTCGGTGAAACAGTGCAGGACCCCGGCTTGCGGCAACGCCGCTTCGCGCAGCAGAGTCAGGGTATCGGCGCGCGCGCCACGGGTATGGACGATCACCGGCTTGCCGGTCTGCTGGGCGGCTTGCAGGTGCAGGCGGAAGGACTCCTGCTGCAACTGCGCGGCTTCCGGTTCGTAGTGGTAATCCAGGCCGGTCTCGCCGATGGCCACCACCCGCGGATGGTTCAGTTCCTGCAGCAACCAGTCGAGGGCTGGCGCGGCGCCGGGCTGGACATCCAGGGGATGGACACCCACCGAGCAGTCGACATCGCCATACCGCTCGGCCAGGGCTTTGACGTCGGCCGCATTGTCGGCACTGACGCCAATACACAGGAAATGCCCGACACCGCGCTGACGAGCCGCGTCCAGGGCGGCGTCAAGGGAGCCGTCGTGCGCGGCGAGGTCGAGGCGATCGAGGTGACAATGGGAATCTACAAGCATAAGAAGCGACAACCACATTCGGTCAATGAACAGGCCGGCCCGAGCAGCAGCCGGCGATTCGGTTTGTTTCCAGGCGCCGCCGTCAGTTGCGGCCAGGCAGTGCGGCCCACTGCACCAGCAAGGCTTCGAGCAACAGCACCCGATTGAGGTTGGCCTTGTTCAACACCTTCTGGCGCTGCGCAAGGATCCAGCCCTGGATCTCCAGAACCTTGGCCTGAGAGGATTTCTGCGCGAGGTACTGCACCACTTTGCGCATATCGGCCAATCCCAGCCCCTCCTCGTCCTGCGTCAGCTGATAACGCAGGATCAGGCTCGACCAGTCGCAAAACCAATCGAACAGCAGCAACAAGGGTATCGCATTCCAGCCTTCGGCCAGTTGGGTCGGCGATTGTTGCTGCTTGAGCAACTTCTTCACCCCTTCGACCACCTGCGCCCGCTGCTCGCGCGCGCCCTGGGCTTGCAGGCTGACAGCCGCCAGGGGCGAACCGGCCGCCAGGGTCAGCAGCTCGACCCGCTCCTCTTCCGAGCAGTCCGACAGGGCCTTGCTCAGCCATTGCAGGCTCATGGCCTCACTGGGCAGAGGACAGGCCTGCTGCACGCAGCGACTTTTGATGGTCGGCAACAAACGGCTCGGCTGGTGGCTGACCAGCAGCAACACCGTATCGCCGGACGGCTCTTCGAGGCTTTTCAGCAGCGCGTTGGAAGCGTTGATGTTCATCGACTCCACCGGTTCGATCAGCACCACCTTGCGCCCCCCCAGCTGCGCGGTCTGCACCACGAAGCTGACCAGTTCGCGCACCTGGTCGACCTTGATCGCCTTGTCCGCTTCTTCCGGCTCCAGCACGTAGTTGTCCGGGTGGCTGCCGGCCTGCAGCAGCAAACACGACTTGCATTGCCCGCAAGCATCCAGCCCCGCCGGGTGCTGGCACAGCAGGCGCGCCATCAGACGCTCGGCCAGCGCACGCTTGCCGATGCCCGCCGGACCATGGAGCAGATAGGCATGGGCATGCTGTGCACGGCCTGCCAGTTGCTGCCAGAGCTCGTCCTGCCAGGGAAAGGCCTCAGCCACGGTGCAACTCCAGCAATTTCGGCAACAGGGCGTCCAGCGCCTGCTGGACCTGGGACAGCGGTTGCGAAGCATCCACCAACAGGTAACGCGCCGGATCGGCCGCCGCACGCTTCAGGTACGCCTGGCGTACCGCGTCGAAGAACACCCGCCCTTCCAGTTCGAAACGATCCAGGCGACCACGGGCGCTGGCGCGGGCCAGCCCCACCTCGACCGGCAGGTCGAACACCAGGGTCAGATCGGGCCGCAGCTCACCCTGGACAAACTGCTCCAGGGTCGCGATGCGCTCGACGGACAAGCCACGACCACCACCCTGATAGGCGTAGGTGGAATCGGTAAAACGGTCGCACAACACCACCGCGCCACGCGCCAATGCCGGGCGAATCACCTCGGCCAGATGCTGGGCGCGCGCGGCGAACACCAGCAACAGCTCGGTATCGGGATTCATGACCTCGTCGCCAGGGGTCAGCAGCACCTCACGGATCCGCTCGGCCAAAGGCGTGCCGCCCGGCTCGCGGGTCAGCAAGACCTCGATGCCGGCGGCGCGCAGGCGCTCGGCCAGGTATTCGCGGTTGGTGCTTTTACCCGCGCCTTCCGGGCCTTCCAGAGTAATAAACAAGCCAGTCACAGGCAGTCCTTAATCAAAGTCATTGCGGGCTTTTCGGCTCGGGTTCGACGGGAGTTTCGACCGGTGCTTGCGGCGGTGCTTCCGGGCTCATCCCGGGAGCCTCCTGAGAGGGTTCCTCAACGGGCTCCTGAGGCACCACCTGCGGAACCGCCTCGGGCGCCGTATCGGGTGACGCCGCCGGAGCCGACTCCGGAGTCTCGGAAGCTGCCGGGCTGCCCGCCGGTGCCGGGCTGGAACGATAATCGGCGCGACGCTTGAGCTGGAACTCACGCACGGCATTGTTGTGCGCCTCCAGATCGTCGGAGAACACGTGGCTGCCATCGCCACGCGCCACGAAATACAGACTGCTGCCCGGCACCGGGTTGAGCGCGGCATGAATCGCTTCGCGACCGACCATGGAGATCGGGGTCGGTGGCAAGCCACTGATCACATAGGTGTTGTAGGGCGTCGCTTCCTTCAGCAGAGCGCGGGTCAATTTACCGTTGTAACGCTCGCCCAGACCATAGATCACCGTCGGATCGGTTTGCAGCAACATGCCAACCTGCATGCGGCGCACGAACACCCCGGCGATCTGCCCACGCTCCTGAGGCACGCCGGTTTCCTTCTCCACCAGCGAGGCCATGATCAGCGCCTGATAAGGCTCGGTGTACGGCACATCGGCCGAGCGCTTGTTCCATTCCTTGGCCAGCACCTCGTCCAGGCGGTTGTAGGCCTTTTCCAGCAGTTCGACATCGGTCATCCCACGCACGAAACGGTAGGTATCGGGAAAGAACCGGCCCTCGGGGAAAACCCCGCCGTGGCCGAGCTTTTCCATGACTTCGCTGTCGCTCAACCCATTCAGGGTCTGCTCGAGCTTGTCATGCCTGGCCAGCGCGGCGCGCACCTGGCGAAAGGTCCAGCCCTCCACCAGGGTCAGGCTGTACTGCACCACTTCACCGCGCTGCCAGACCCCGATCAGGCCTTGCGCGGTCATCCCCGGAGTCATGCGGTATTCGCCGCTGTGCAGCGGCTGCCCTTCCATGTTGAAGCGCCAATACAGGCGCAGCCAGAACGCGTCCTTGAGAACGCCATTGGCTTCCATACGGTTGAAGGTACCGCCTGGCGTCGAACCGGCCGGCACGTCGAGCAATTGCTCTTGGGTCAGGTTGAGAGGCTGCTCCAGCGCCGAATTCAACTTCCAGGCCGAGGCGCCCAGCGCCAGACCTGCCAGAACCAGTCCGGTCTCCAGCAGAAGCAATAGTTTACGTCTCACAAATCAGGCATCCAGTAGCGTGCGGGCAATGCGTTGCAGTTTACGGGTGAGCGGTCCGGCCGACCAGCACAGCGCGCCACAGGCAAGCACCGGCCAAATGCCATAAACGCTGTTGCAGACAAAGACTTCGTCGGCCTGTTGCAACTGTTCGAGACTGATATCGGCGATTTCCGTGGGGATCCCCAACGACGCGGCCTGAAACAATATTTCAGCGCGCATCACTCCGGCGACCCCGCAACGGCTCAAATCGGCCGTGAACAAGGCACCGTCGCGCACCAGGAACAGATTGCTGAATACCCCCTCGATCACCCGTCCGGAAAGGTCGAGCATCAAGCCTTCGGCGTGCTCACTGTTCTGCCACTCGGAACGGGCGAGGACCTGCTCCAGTCGGTTGAGGTGCTTGAGGCCGGCAAGCAGGGGCTGCTCGGACAGGCGGGTGGAACAAGGGAACAGTCGAATCCCCTGCTCGGCATGCGCTGCCGGGTAAGCCGCTGGCGCATTGCCCTGGAGGATACGTCGAGGCTGCGCCCGCGGGTCAGCGGTATAACCGCGCTGGCTGTCGCCACGGGTGAGGATCAGCTTGAGCACGCCCTCCCCCAACAGCGAGGCGTAGGCGGTGAGTTCGCTGCGGATCAAGGCGTGATCGACAGCGATGGCCAGACGCGAACAGCCCTCGGCCAGGCGCAGCAGGTGTCGCTCCAGCAACAAGGGCTGGCCCGCTTTCACGGCGATGGTCTCGAACAGACCATCGCCATAAGCCAGACCGCGGTCCTTGAGCGACAGAACGTCAGCCGGCTGACCGTCGACCCAGCTGTCCATCAGCCGGCGAACCTGCGGAACACCAGGGAGCCGTTGGTACCGCCGAACCCGAAGGAGTTGGATAGCACCACGTCGATGTCCATGTTGCGTGCGGTGTGCGCGACGAAATCCAGGTCGCAACCTTCGTCCGGCTCATCCAGGTTGATGGTCGGCGGCGCCGCCTGGCTGTTGATCGCCAGCACGCTGAAGATAGCCTCGATCGCCCCCGCCGCACCCAGCAGGTGGCCGGTCATGGACTTGGTGGAGCTGACCGCCAGCTTGTAGGCATGATCGCCGAACACGCTCTTGATCGCCTCGGCTTCAGCCAGGTCACCGGCAGAGGTCGAGGTACCGTGGGCATTGATGTACTGCACCTGCTCGACGTTCAGCTTGGCGTCACGCAGCGCATTGGCGATGCAGCGCGCCGCACCGGTGCCATCGGCGGGTGGCGAAGTCATATGGTAGGCGTCGCCGCTCATGCCAAAACCGATCAGTTCGGCATAGATGGTGGCGCCACGGGCCTTGGCGTGCTCCAGCTCTTCGAGCACCAGCGCGCCAGCACCGTCGGACAGCACGAAGCCATCACGGCCTTTGTCCCAAGGACGGCTGGCACGGGTCGGCTCGTCGTTGCGGGTCGACAGCGCGCGGGATGCGCCAAAGCCGCCCATTCCCAGGCCGCAAGCGGCCATTTCAGCGCCACCGGCGATCATCACGTCGGCTTCGCCAAAGGCAATGTTGCGGGCCGCCATGCCAATGCAGTGGGTACCGGTGGTACAGGCCGTGGAAATGGCGTAGTTCGGCCCCTGGGCACCCAGATGGATGGACAGGAACCCGGAAATCATATTGATGATCGAGCCAGGCACGAAGAACGGAGAAATTCGACGCGGGCCGGACTCATGCAGCGTGCGGCTGGTTTCTTCGATATTGGTCAAACCGCCAATACCCGACCCCATGGCAACGCCGATTCGTTCACGGTTGGCATCGGTCACTTCCAGGCCGGCATTACGCACTGCCTGAAAACCGGCCGCCAAGCCGTATTGAATGAACAGGTCGAGCTTGCGGGCCTCTTTGACCGACAGGTATTCCTCGACATTGAAGCCCTTTACCGAGCCGCCAAAACGGGTGGAATAGGCAGAAAGGTCGGTGTGTTCGATCAGACCAATGCCACTGCGGCCAGCCAGAATGCCCTGCCAACTGCTCGGAACATCCGTACCCAGTGGCGACAACATACCCATACCGGTGACTACGACGCGTCTACGCGACACAGCACTCTCCTTTTTTCTAATGACGACACTTTGCATCAGGCCTAAAGAAAAAACCGCACGCCGTTACGGCAGTGCGGTTTTTCCATGACAGCAAAAGACGACTAAATACGATTAAGCCTGGTGGCTGGTAACGTAGTCGATAGCTGCTTGAACGGTAGTGATTTTTTCAGCTTCTTCGTCAGGGATTTCGGTCTCGAATTCCTCTTCCAGAGCCATCACCAGCTCAACGGTGTCAAGGGAGTCGGCACCCAGGTCTTCAACGAAGGAAGCGGTGTTAACAACTTCTTCTTCCTTAACGCCCAGTTGCTCAGCAACGATTTTCTTGACGCGCTCTTCGATGGTGCTCATACCTTGTTTTCACTCCTAATGGACAAATTCAGGCAGCTGGCCAGTGGGTAAGTGTATAGAAAGGCTTTTCAGCTTTTCAACTGAAAGCTTCACTCCTCAAACCCTTTGGCCATCTGCCCTATAAATTGATTGCAGCTTTATAACGGATTTTAGACAGCTCGTATGACATTTTTTTGAAGCAATCCGTCACATTTAACTCACATGTACATCCCGCCGTTCACCGGGATTGTAGCCCCGGTCACGTATGCCGCACCGTCGGATGCAAGAAAAGCGACCACTTGCGCGATCTCTTGAGCCTGCCCCAGACGACCCAGCGGAATTTGGGTTTGCAGCGCTTCACGCTGCGCTTCAGGCAATTCGCGGGTCATGTCGGTATCGATGAAACCCGGAGTTACCGAGTTCACGGTAATCGACCGCGAGCCAACCTCACGCGCCAGAGCACGGCTGAAACCTTCCAGACCAGCCTTGGCGGTGGCGTAGTTTACTTGGCCAGCGTTGCCCATGGCACCCACCACCGAACCAATACTGATGATTCGACCCCAGCGAGCCTTGGTCATGCCGCGCAGAACGCCCTTGGACAGGCGATACAGACTGTTCAGGTTGGTATCGATCACGTCGTACCACTCGTCGTCTTTCATGCGCATCATCAGGTTGTCACGGGTAATGCCGGCGTTGTTCACCAGGATCGCCGGCGCGCCGAACTGCTCCTGGATGCTGGCCAGCACGGCAGCAACGGACTCGTCGCTGGTGACGTTGAGCTCAAGGCCGGTGCCTTGAATGCCGTTTTCCTTCAAGGTGGCAGCAATACCCTCGGCACCCGAAGCGGAAGTTGCGGTACCCACAACGATCGCGCCCAGGCGACCCAGTTCAAGCGCGATGGCCTGGCCAATACCGCGGCTGGCGCCGGTAACCAATGCAACTTTACCTTGCAGACTCATGCAGGCTTCTCCTAATTCAGACCAACGCTGCGCGAGCGGCAGCGAAGGCGTCTGGGGTGTTCAGGTTAGAGGTCGATACGCCTTCGGCGCAGCGCTTGTTGAGACCCGCCAGGACCTTGCCCGGACCGCACTCGACCAGCTGGGTAGCACCCTTGGCGGCCAGGGTCTGCACCGACTCCACCCAACGCACCGGCTTGTACAGCTGCTCCAGCAGGTCGCGCTTGAGGGTTTCGAGATCCGGCGCCACATCAGCGCTGACGTTCTGTACCAATGGAATCTGTGGTGCCTGCCAGTTGATGGCGGCAATCGACTCGGCGAAGCGCTCGGCGGCCGGACGCATCAGCTCACAGTGCGATGGCACGCTGACCGGCAATGGCATGGCGCGCTTGGCGCCACGCGCCTTGCAACCCTCGATGGCGCGCTCGACAGCGGCCTTGGCACCGGCGATCACTACCTGGCCCGGGGAGTTAAAGTTGACCGCGCTGACCACTTCACCTTGTGCGGCTTCGGCACAAGCGGCCAGCACATCGGCATCTTCCAGGCCGAGAATCGCCGCCATGCCGCCCTGCCCCGCAGGAACGGCTTCTTGCATCAATTGACCGCGACGCTCTACCAGCTTCACGGCCTCGCCCAGAGTCAGGCTGCCAGCGGCAACCAGTGCGCTGTATTCACCCAGACTGTGTCCGGCGACGAATGCCGGGCACGCACCGCCTTCCGCCAGCCACAGCCGCCACAGGGCGATGGAGGCGGCCAGAATGGCCGGTTGGGTTTTATCGGTTTGATTGAGCAGCTCTTCGGGACCTTCTTGGGTCAAGGCCCAGAGATCGTAGCCCAGAGCATCGGAAGCTTCTTTGAAGGTTTCGAGGATCAACGGGTACTGCGCGCCCAACTCGGCCAACATGCCGAGGGACTGCGAGCCCTGTCCTGGAAAGACGAATGCGAGGGATGCAGACATGTAACAAGCCCCTAATGATCTTGTCGTCGGAGAATTGACGCCCCACCGTGGTGGACGCAAGAAACTGAGAGTTGGATGGCCAATTGAACTGAGCGGTCACATTTAAGCATTTCCGAGTGCAAACGCCTAAAGCAACAGATCTTCCAGCCGGCCGCGCAGGCGCTCCGGGAGGTTTTCCTGGATCTCGATCAACGCCCGTTGAATCGCACTCTGGAAGCCTTGAACCCCTGCCGAACCGTGGCTTTTCACGACTATTCCCTGCAAGCCGAGAAAGCTCGCACCATTATGCCGCGCCGGCGCCAGATCAGCCTGCAGACGCCGCATCAGCGGCAACGCCAGGGCGCCGACCACACGGGAAACCACACTTTGCTTGAACAGCGATTCAATACGCGCAGCAATCATGGTCGCCAACCCCTCGCTGGACTTGAGCAGGATATTGCCGACAAAACCGTCGCATACCACTACATCCGCCTCGCCGCGATACAACCCGTCACCCTCGACGAAACCGATGTAATTCAGCCCCCTGGCATTCTGCAACAGGCTCGCTGCCAGCTTGACCTGTTGGTTGCCCTTGATGTCTTCGGTGCCGATGTTGAGCAATGCCACTCGCGGACGAACGATTCCCAGCGTCTCAGCCGCCACCGACCCCATAACAGCGAACTGGAACAGGTGCTCGGCGCTGCAATCGACATTGGCCCCCAGATCCAGCAGTTGACAATAACCGCGCTGGGTCGGAATGGCCGCCACCATCGCCGGACGATCGATGCCCGGAAGGGTTTTCAGCACATAACGCGACAACGCCATCAGCGCACCGGTATTGCCAGCACTGACACAGGCCTGGACTTTGCCGTCACGCAGCAACTCAAGCGCCACCCGCATGGAGGAATCCGGCTTGCCACGCAGAGCCTGGGAAGGCTTTTCATCCATGCCAATGACTTCTGCGGCGGGCACAACCGTCAGGCGCGCGCGATCCACAGCCGAATGACCGGATATCAGTTCTTCTAGAAGGAAAGGTTGACCGACGAGGGCCAGGTGCAGCGAGGGGGTGGCAGACAGGCAAGCAAGGCTGGCCTGAACAATGCTGCGGGGACCGAAGTCCCCGCCCATTGCGTCAATCGCGATGACTTGAGCGGACAAGGATTACTCGTCAGCGCCCTTGTCGATCACTTTACGACCACGGTATACGCCTTCTGGCGATACGTGGTGACGCAAGTGAACTTCACCAGTGGTCTTTTCTACGGACAGGGTGCTAGCCTCGAGAGCGTCGTGCGAACGACGCATGTCACGGGCAGAGCGGGATTTTTTGTTCTGCTGAACAGCCATAATTGATTAACTCCTAAACGTTTGGGTCACGCTTTAACTGCGCCAATACACTGAACGGGTTGGACCGCGTTACCTCGTCCTCGCTCGGTTCGGGCTCATCGAGACCCGCCGGCTGCTGGCATTCTTCCGGATGATGAGCAGGCACGATGGGCAAGGCGAGCAAAAGCTCCTCCTCGATCAAAGCCTGCAGATCCAAAGGATCTTCGCCCAGTTCCAGCACGTCATAACCTTTCGGCAACGACTGGGTATTCGCACCCTCCTTCACCACAGCATAACTGCACTCGCTATGGATCGGCAGGGTGACCAGCTCAAGACAACGCTGGCAAACCATTTTGACTTCGACGTCGATGGAGCTGTGGATAACTACAGCTTTACGCTCGTCACGCTCGAAAACGAATTTAGCCTGCACCGTACCGACATTGTCGGAAAGCGGGTCGCAGAGTCTCTCCAAATCAGCCAGCAGCAGTTCACCTTGGAGGGTGGTGCCACGGTCAGCCAATTTGCGCGGGTCAACGTGAGGTGGAATCGGGTCATTCAACATAGGCGCAGCATTATAGGGATGCCCCCGGCCATGTCAAAGGAAATTCAGCCCTGTCCGTCACTTGCAAGCCTCGCTAGAATTCGCGGCCAGTCTCAGGAGATGTGCATGCTGCCTTTATTACTTGCCTCAAGCTCGGCCTACCGTCGCGAATTGCTCACCCGCCTGCGCCTGCCATTCACCTGCAGCTCACCGGATATCGACGAAAGCCACCGCCCCGGGGAGTCCGCCACCGACCTGGTCAAGCGTCTCGCCGAAGAGAAAGCCCGAGCGCTGGCCACCACCCATCCCGGGCACCTGATCATTGGCTCGGACCAAGTCGCGGTGCTCGACGAGCGCATCATTGGCAAACCCCACTCTTTCGAAAAGGCGCGCGAACAGCTGCTCGCCGCCAGTGGTGCCAGCGTGACCTTCCTCACCGGCCTGGCCCTGCTCAACAGCAAGAGCGGCCACTGTCAGGTCGACTGCATTCCCTTCACCGTGCATATGCGCGAGCTGAGCCCCACCCGCATCGAACGCTACCTGCACGCCGAACAGCCCTATGACTGCGCCGGCAGCTTCAAGGCCGAGGGCCTGGGCATCAGCCTGTTCCGCAGCACCGAGGGCAGCGACGCCAGCAGCCTGATCGGCCTGCCACTGATCCGCCTGGTAGACATGCTGCTCGCCGAAGGTGTGGAAATCCCCTGACCGCCCGTACTAAAAAAGCCGGCCATAGGGCCGGCTCTTTCTAAAACAGCGCAATCAACGCAGCGCCGGCCCCTGAAAACCCATCCACATGGCCAGATGCTCGGCAACACTGGCACCCAGCTTTTTCGAGAAGCGGTCGAAAGGCGACTCCTGGACGGTGAAATCCACCAACTCCTTCTCGCCGACCACATCCCGGGCAACCGAGCTGGCACTACCCAAACCATCGATCAAGCCCAACTGCAGCGCCTGCTCACCGGACCAGACCAGACCGGAGAACAGCTCCGGATGATCCTTGTCCTTGAGACGCTCGCCACGCCCCTGCTTGACGCTGGCGATGAACTGGCGATGAGTGGTATCCAGCACACCCTGCCAGAACTGGGTTTCCTCGGGCTTCTGTGGCTGGAACGGGTCAAGGAACGACTTATGCTCACCCGAGGTGTAGGTACGACGCTCCACACCCAGCTTCTCCATGGTGCCGACGAAGCCATAACCGGCTGCCGTGACACCGATGGAGCCCACCAGGCTCGCCTTGTCGGCATAGATCTGATCGGCAGCGCTGGCAATATAGTAGGCACCGGAAGCCCCCAGATCGGAAATCACCGCATACACCTTGATATCCGGATGCAGGCTGCGCAGACGACGGATTTCGTCATAGACATAACCCGCCTGCACCGGACTGCCGCCAGGACTGTTGATACGCAACACAACGCCCTTGACCTTTGCATCCTCGAAAGCCGCACGCAGGCCGGTCACGATATTGTCGGCACTCGCCGACTCCTTGTCCGCGATCATGCCCGTCACCTCAATCAATGCCGTGTAACCGGCCCCGCGGGTGGCGGTTTTTTCCATATCCATCAACGGCGTAAACAGCACCAGGGCCACAAGCAGATAAACAAAGGTCAGGAGCTTGAAGAAAATCCCCCAGCGCCGCGAACGCCGCTGCTCCTGCACACCGGCCAGCAGGGTCTTTTCCAGCAGCTTCCAGCTCTTGTCGTCAGCACTGTCGGCAGCCGATTTGCTCGGCGCTTTCCATTCGTCACTCATGCTTCTTTACCCCAAAAGACTCAATTGCCCCGCTGGCTGAGCCAGACATGCAACTGAGGAAAACTATCGATAGACAGGCGCGGCTCATAAGCCTGCAAGGCTTCCAGCGATTGCGCGCCATAACTGACCGCAACCGATGCCATGCCCGCGTTACGCGCCATCAGCAGGTCGAAGGATGAATCCCCGACCATCAACGCCTGCTCGGGGCGCACCTCACAGTGCACCAGGATCTGCTCGAGCATCAGCGGATGAGGCTTGCTCGCGGTTTCGTCGGCAGCACGAGTGATGTCGAAATAATCTTCCCAGCCATGGGCCTTCAACACCCGGTCCAGACCACGACGCGCCTTGCCGGTCGCTACCGCCAGATGATATCCCTCGCGCCGAAAAGCTTCGAGAGACTGCACTACCCCGGCAAACAACGGAGAAGGCTCAGCCTCGAGGGCAATGTAGTGATCGGCATAGTGCTGGCGGAAATCCACCAGCTCAGCATCGCTGATGTGCGGATACAGCGTGCGGATCGCCTCCGGCAACCCCAGGCCGATGATGCCCTTGACCGCAAAATCGTCGCACCGGGCAAACCCCGAGCGATCGGAGGCCACATGCATCGCCTCGACTATCCGACCAATAGAGTCAGCCAGGGTGCCGTCCCAGTCGAAGATCAGCAGCTTGTAATCAGGGTGCACTCAGGCGCTCCACAGTCTTGGCCCACATTTCATCCACCGGCGCCTGCAATTTCAGCTCGCCGCCATCGGGCAACGGCACGGTCAGCATGTAGGCATGCAAAAACAGGCGCTTACCGCCCAGGTCACGAATTTCCTTGGTGAAATCGTCATCGCCGTACTTGCTGTCGCCGGCAATGCAATGCCCGGCATGCAGGGTATGCACACGGATCTGGTGAGTACGGCCGGTTACCGGCTTGGCTTCGACCATAGTGGCGAAGTCACCGAAGCGGCGCAGCACCTTGAACACGGTCAAGGCCTCCTTGCCCTCCTCGTTCACTTCGACCATGCGCTCGCCGGAACGCAGGTTGCTCTTGAGCAGCGGCGCGCGAACCTGCTTGATCGAGGTCGCCCAATTGCCGCGCACCAACGCCATGTAGCGCTTGTCGACACCATCGCCACGCAAGGCTTCATGCAAATGACGCAGCATGCTGCGCTTCTTGGCGATCATCAGCAGACCGGAAGTATCGCGGTCGAGGCGGTGGACCAGTTCCAGTTCCTTGGCGTCCGGGCGCAACTGACGAAAGGCTTCGATCACCCCGAAATTCAGACCGCTGCCGCCATGCACGGCGATGCCGGCGGGCTTGTTGATCACGATCAGGGCTTTGTCCTCATAGACAATCGAAGCCTCCAGGCGCTGCAACAGCCCCTGTGCCACCGGCACAGGTTCGTCGCGCTCAGGCACGCGCACCGGCGGCACGCGCACGATATCGCCCGCCTGCAGCTTGTATTCGGGCTTGATCCGGCCCTTGTTCACTCGCACTTCGCCTTTGCGCAAAATGCGGTAAATCAAGGTCTTGGGCACGCCTTTGAGCCGAGCGAGGAGGAAATTGTCGATTCGTTGGCCGGCATATTCCGGCGAGACCTCAAGCAGTTGAACGCCTGGGGTCGAGGGGGCAGTAGTCGTCATGGCGCAAATGATAACAATTTTTTATGGAATTGAAGCACTTAATGATTACTGCTATAGTCGCGAACGCCGCCAAAAGCGGCCTGGACAGCGGACCAACGGCCAACAGCCGGCCCTGACCAACGCAATTCACCAGGATGCGAGGCCGTCCTACGGGGCTTTCGCTACGAACGGTGGAGTTTTGCAGTTGTAACAAGCGCAGGTGACATGAGGCCTGAAGCACGCCGAGAAGCAGAGTTTCCACTCGCCTTTCGAGCAAATATTCACGGCCAGTTCACAAAGTGCAGTCAGCTACGAACGAACCCGAGCGAGCGCTTCGGAAACACCGCCTAAATTAGCCATGATGCGTGAGCTCCCCTTTCGGAGCTCACGGTAAATGCCAACCCGCTGCGGATTCTGCGCGCGGCAGCACCCGAATTATCAGGGATACGTGTAGGGTGGAGATGCACAACCGTCGGACTGTGTAGCATTAGGCTTTATCAAGACGCTTCATCTCGTCCACAGTCGCCGGTTGATTCCTCCTCCTGATTGAGCTTTTGCTTAAGAGGTGCCTTTTGTCACCCCAGCAAGCAGGACGCGTGAGTCGCGAGTTCGCCCCAACTGGCCGGATTTCGCTAGACACTGGAGCGGCCAACCGCTCCTGACGCACCTGACACCGACCGTGAGAAGTCGTGTGTGCCGAACGCCGTTTCCGGCAGCCCGGAAACCGACGGTACTACATGAAAAGAATGCTGATTAACGCAACCCAACCCGAAGAGTTGCGTGTTGCACTGGTAGATGGCCAACGCCTCTACGACCTGGACATCGAATCCGGTGCACGCGAGCAGAAGAAGGCCAACATCTATAAAGGCCGTATCACTCGCATCGAACCAAGCCTCGAGGCTGCCTTTGTCGATTTCGGCTCTGAGCGCCACGGCTTCCTGCCCCTCAAAGAAATTTCCCGCGAATACTTCAAGAAAGCCCCCGAAGGCCGCGTCAATATCAAGGACGTCCTGAGCGAAGGCCAGGAAGTCATCGTTCAGGTCGAAAAAGAAGAACGTGGCAACAAGGGCGCAGCCCTGACCACCTTCATCAGCCTGGCCGGTCGTTACCTGGTGCTGATGCCGAACAACCCGCGTGCCGGCGGCATCTCCCGCCGCATCGAAGGCGAAGAGCGCAACGAACTGCGCGAAGCCCTGAACGGCCTGGTAGCCCCTGCCGACATGGGCCTGATCGTGCGCACTGCCGGCCTGGGCCGCAGCAGCGAAGAAATGCAGTGGGACCTCGACTACCTGCTGCAACTCTGGACCGCCATCAAAGAAGCCTCGCTGGACCGCGCAGCGCCTTTCCTGATCTACCAGGAAAGCAACGTGATCATCCGCGCCATCCGCGACTACCTGCGCCAGGACATCGGCGAAGTGCTGATCGACAGCGTTGAAGCCCAGGACGAAGCCCTGACCTTCATCCGCCAGGTGATGCCGCAGTACGCCAGCAAGATCAAGCTGTACGAAGACAGCGTTCCGCTGTTCAACCGTTTCCAGATCGAAAGCCAGATCGAAACCGCCTTCCAGCGCGTCGTCGAACTGCCTTCCGGTGGCTCCATCGTCATCGATCCGACCGAAGCCCTGGTGTCCATCGACATCAACTCGGCTCGCGCCACCAAAGGCAGCGACATCGAGGAAACCGCCCTGCAGACCAACCTGGAAGCAGCGGAAGAAATCGCTCGCCAGTTGCGCCTGCGTGATATCGGCGGCCTGATCGTCATCGACTTCATCGACATGACCCCGGCCAAGAACCAGCGCGCCGTGGAAGAGAAAGTCCGCGAATGCCTGGAAGCCGACCGCGCTCGCGTCCAGGTCGGTCGCATCTCGCGCTTCGGCCTGCTGGAAATGTCCCGTCAGCGCCTGCGCCCATCCCTCGGCGAAAGCAGCGGCATCGTCTGCCCACGCTGCAACGGCACCGGCATCATCCGCGACGTCGAATCGCTGTCGCTGGCGATCCTGCGCCTGATCGAAGAAGAAGCCCTGAAAGACCGCACCGCCGAAGTTCGCGCCCAAGTGCCGATTCCAGTCGCGGCCTTCCTGCTCAACGAAAAACGCAATTCGATCACCAAGATCGAACTGCGCACCCGCGCTCGTATCGTCATTCTGCCGAACGACCATCTCGAAACGCCGCACTTCGAAGTCCAGCGTCTGCGCGATGACAGCCCGGAAGCCAGCATCAACCAGTCCAGCTACGAAATCGCCGCTGCCGCTGCCGAAGCCGAAGAAGTCCAGCCAGCCGCCGCGACCCGCACCCTGGTTCGCCAGGAAGCGGCCGTCAAGACCGCTCCAGCCCGCGCCAACGCACCGGTCCCAACCGAAGTTGCCGCCGCTCCTGTTGCCGCTCCGGCCACCGTTGCCGAGCCAAGCCTGTTCAAGGGCCTGGTGAAGTCCCTGGTCAGCCTGTTCGCCACCAAGGAAGAACCAGCCGCTCCGGTCGTGGTTGAAAAACCGGCCACCGAGCGCCCTGCGCGCAACGAAGAACGCCGCAACGGTCGCCAGCAGAGCCGCAACCGTAACGGTCGTCGCGACGAAGAACGCAAGCCGCGCGAAGAACGTGCCCCTCGTGAAGAACGCGCACCGCGCGAAGCCCGCGAAGAGCGTCAGCCACGTGAAGTCCGCGAGGCTCGCGAGGAAGTCCAGGCCACCGCTCGCGAAGAGCGCGCGCCACGTCCGCCACGGGAAGAGCGTCAACCACGCCCACCGCGCGAAGACCGCAAGCCACGTGGTGAGCGTGAAGAGCGTGTGCGTGAACTGCGCGAACCGCTGGATGCCGCTCCTGCCGCTACCGCTGAAGAGCGTCCGGCTCGCCAGCCACGCGAAGAGCGTCAACCGCGCCCACCGCGTGAAGAGCGTCAACCGCGTGCCGAACAGGCTGCTGCCGTGGCTGAAGAAGAGCTGCTGCCGAACGAAGAGCAACTGCAGGAAGACGGCCAGGAGAACGTCGAAGGCGATCGTCCACGCCGCCGCTCCCGTGGCCAGCGTCGTCGCAGCAACCGTCGTGAGCGCCAGCGTGATGCCAACGGCAATGTGATCGAAGGTTCGGAAGAAAACAGCGAAGAGCCAAGCAGCGCCGATCTGGCCGCAGGCCTGGCGGTAACCGCCGCTGTTGCCAGCACCGTGATCAGCGCCCCTGCCGAAGCCCAGGCTCACGAGCAGGCCGAACGTGCGACCGCTGCCGTCCGGGAAGCCGCACCGACCGTCGAAGCACCGGTCGTCGAGGCCACCACTGCGGTAGAGATTCCAGCAGCACCTGCTGTTGAAGTCGCCCAGGTTCGTGAAGAACAGCGCGAAGAACAGGCCGCGCAACCTGCCGTTGTTGCAGAACAACCCGCAGTGGTTGCCGAGCCTGTGATCGAAACGCCAGTCGCAGAAGCACCATTGGCAGAGCCAGCCCTGGAAGCGCCTCGTGCCTTCGAGCGTGCTGCCGAGGCGTTCGCTGCCGAAGCGCCTGCGCCAGTCGCAGAAGTCGTGGCTGCTGAGCCTGTAGTTGCCGAGCCTGTGGTTGCCGCACCGGCAGCACCAGTTGAAGCACCTGCCGCCGAAGTGGCTGCACCGGTTGTCGAGGCCGCTCCGGTCAGCGCCCTGACCAGCACCGGTCGCGCACCAAACGACCCACGTGAAGTGCGTCGTCGCAAGCGCGAAGCCGAGCGTCTGCAGAAGGAAGCCGAACTGGCTGCCGCTGCCGCCGCTGAAGCTCCGGTAGAAGCCGTAGTGGCTGCCGAGCCTGCGCCGGTGGTTGCCGAGGTGGTCGAGGCTGCTCCTGCTGCCGAACCGGTCATCGAGCAACCTGCCCCTGCCGCCGACGAAGCCCCGCGTTCCGTCGAAGAAGTGGTAGAGCACAAGCCCAAGGCCCTGGAAGAAGAGCACGAGCCTAAACCCCTCGTCTGATTCCTAGCCCGATAAAAAGCCCCGCCCGGTCACCCAGGCGGGGCTTTTTTATGCCTGCCATTCTTCGTCCGCATGTCTACTGCGAAAGCGAGCACAGCGATCTCAACCGATAAAAACCAACGCCTGCGGCACATCCACATCCCACAACACACCGGCATCCGCCAGTTCCACCTCGACAACCTGCCCCGTGGCAAACAATGGCCTGGCTCCCCGATCCCCGGACAGGCCCTGCAACGCCTGCCCAAAAGCCGCGCCAAAAGCCACCGGGTGACCATAGTCCTCTTCGAAGACCGGGACCCTGATCATCCGCTCGCCCAGCCCCCGCGCCACGCTCTCGATACTCGACGGCAGGATAAAGGGCATGTCCCCCAGCACCACCAGCCAGCCACTGGCATCGGCGCAGGCCCCAACGGCCGCCGCGAGGCTGTCACCCATGCCCGGCGAATCCAGCAGTACCACCTGGCAGCCATAGGCTTCAGCCAACGCAATCACTTCGGGACGATTCGGCGTTGTCACCAGGACTCTTCGGGCCAACAGTGCGGGCAAGCTCCTCAAGACCTGTTCGATTACCGGCCTGACCACCCTGTCCCGCCCCTGGCATGGAGCCAGCAACTTGTCCTGCTCGGCCCCTGCCGCCTGCCGATAACGGCTGCCCTGCCCTGCGGCCAGGACCACCGCGCACAGCGACTGACTCAAGCGCTCACCTGCGCAGTGACTTGAGACGGCTTTTTCTGCAACAGGTCGATGCCGTTCTTGATGGCGACGATCTCCGACATCACCGACAGGGCAATCTCCGCCGGCGTATGGCTGCCGATATGCAGGCCGATAGGCCCGTGCAAGCGTTCGATGGCCTGCGGCTCCAGCCCCAGCTGGGCCAGATTCTCCCGACGCTTCTGACTGTTGACCCGAGAGCCCAGCGCCCCGACGTAAAACGCCCGGGAATTGAGCGCGGTCAGCAGCGCCATGTCATCCAGCCTCGGGTCATGGGTCAGCGCGACAATGGCGGTACGCTCGTCGGTCTCGATGCTCAGCACCGCATCGTCCGGCATCCCCGGCACAAAACGCCCGTGCTGCTCTTCCCAGCCGTAGACGAACTCCTTGCGCGGATCGCAGATCAGCACTTCGAAATCCAGCAGCCGCGCCATTTCCGCCACATACCTCGACAACTGCCCGGCGCCGATCAGCAACAGCCGCCAGCGCGGGCCATAGATTGCCCGCAGGGTCGTGTCATCGAAGCTCAGCACGTCGGTCTTGCTGGCCGGTTTCAACAGCACTTCACCGCTGCTCAGGCTCAACTCCCGGGCGACGATCTCATGCGCCTCGCAACGCGCCAGCAGTTCGGCGACCCAGGCCGGATCGCCAACCCGTTCCTCGGTCAGGCGCAAGGTGCCGCCGCAAGGCAGGCCAAAACGCGCGGCCTCCTCGCGGGTCACGCCATAGGTCACCAGCTGTACCGGCGGCCCGTCCTGAGGCAGGCGACCATCGTGCAGACGGGCGATCAGGTCGTCCTCGATACAACCGCCCGAGACCGAGCCGATCACCATGCCGTCTTCGCGCAAGGCCAGCATGGCGCCCGGTGGCCGCGGCGCGCTGCCCCAGGTCTGGACCACGCTGTACAAGGTCACGCGCTGCCCCGCGCGGCGCCATTCCAGCACGCTGCGCAGGACATTCAGATCAACGCTGTCCATCAGGCCTTGCTCGCTTGTTGCCAGCCTTGCAGTTGATAACGCACTGGCAGGTTGCGGATGCGTTTGCCGGTGGCGGCAAAGATCGCATTGCACAGGGCCGGCGCGATCGGCGGCACACCCGGCTCACCGACACCGCCCAACGGCACATCGCCCGGCGGCGTCACCAGATGCACGGCAACCTCCTTCGGCGCCAGGGACATGCGCGCCACTTCATACATATGGAAGTTGTCCTGCTGGACCTTGCCGTCCTTGAAGCTGATCTCGCCCACCACCGCATTGCCCAGGCCCATCACACAGGCACCCTCGAATTGCGAGCGGATACGCTCGGGGTTGATCTGCGGACCGCAGTCCACGGCGATATCGGCCTTATGCACAATCAAGGTGCCATCATCCTTGACCTCGACCTCGATCACCGCCGCCACATAGGTGACGAAGCTGTAGTGCACCGCCAGCCCCAGGCCACGGCCCTTGGGCAGGCTGCGTCCCCAGCCCGCCGCCTTGGCGGCCGTCTCCAGCACACCACGCATGCGGGCGGTGTCGATCGGGTAACGCTCTGGGGACTCGCCGTAGTTCCACTCCTCGCTCAAGGTCCGTGGATCGATCCGGCGATCCGGCCCCAGCAGCTTGAGCTGGTACTTCAACGGGTCCTGGCCCGCCTTATGGGCCAGTTCGTCGATAAAGCTCTGGATGGCGAAACCGTGGGGGATGTTCGACACCGAGCGATACCAGCCAACCCGGGTATGCGCGGCGGCCTCGGGGTTTTCCAGGCGTACGTTGGGAATCGCATAGGCCAGGTTGGTAAAGCCCATGCCCAGCTCGAAGGCGGCCTCATGGTTCATGCCCGGGGCGAACAGCGCGGTGATGCTCGGCGCCACGGTGCGGTGCAGCCAGCCGGACGGCATGCCGTCCTTGTTCAGGCTGGCCTTGAGGTATTCCGCCGACACGGTGTGGAAGTAGGAGTTGTGAATGTCGTCTTCGCGGGTCCATTGCACCCGCACCGCCTTGCCCGGCACTTCCTTGGCGAGGATTGCCGCTTCAATGATGAAGTCGGGCTTGGATTTACGGCCAAAGCCCCCGCCGAGCAGGGTGATATTGACCGTCACCTTCTCGAAGGGAATGCCCAGGCGCTCGGCGATACGTTCTCGGGTCACCTGTGGCGCCTGGCTCGGGGCCCAGGCTTCGCACTGGCCGTCCTGAAACCGCGCTACGGCGACCATCGGCTCCATCGGCGCCTGTGCCAGATGCGGCAGGTAGTAGGAGGCCTCCAGGCTGCTGTCGGCGCTGCTCATGGCTTCGTCGATATTGCCGGTGCTGCGTACTACCTTGCCTGGCTTGAGCGCCGCGGCTTCCAGCTCCTTGCGGTAGACAATCGAGTCGTAGCCGGCGTTGACGCCATCGTCCCATTCGATCTTCAGCGCCTCGCGGCCCTTGATCGCCGCCCAAGTGTTGCTGGCGATCACCGCCACGCCACCCAGCGGCTGGAACTCGGAAGGCAGCGGGCGACTCTCGATCTGCAGCACCTTGATCACCCCCGGGACCTTCAGCGCCGCACTGCCATCAAAGGATTTGACCTTGCCGCCATAGACCCGTGGACGCGCAACCGTCGCGAAGAGCATGCCGTCGAAATGCACATCGGCACCGTAGACCGCCTGGCCGTTGACGATGTCTGCACCGTCGATGGCGCGGGTGCCCTCCTTGCCGATGTAACGGAATTCGCTTGGTTGCTTCAGGCGCAGGCTGTCGCGGGCCGGCACGGCCAGGGCGCTCGCCGCGGCGGCCAGGGCGCCGTAGCCCAGTTCGCGGCCGCTCGGTTGGTGGATCACTTTATGCAACTGCGCCCGGCACTCGGCCAGCGGGACTTTCCACTGCTCTGCCGCCGCCTGCTCGAGCATGGTCCGGGCCGCCGCGCCGCAGCGCCGCATCGGCTCGTACCAATGGCGCATGCTGCGCGAACCGTCAGTGTCCTGGTTACCGAACAGCGCCTCGTCGCCCGGCGCCTGCTTGACCTTCACCAGCGCCCAGTCGGCCTCCAGTTCGTCGGCGACTACCATACTCAGGCTGGTACGCACACCCTGGCCCATTTCCGAACGGTTACAGAGCACGGTCACGCTGCCATCGGCGGCGATGCTCACGTACACCTTGGGGTCATCGACCCAGCCATGGGGCATGCCGTCGGCACCGAATTTCTTCTCTTCGGCAAAGGCATCCTGCCAACCCCAGCTGGCCGCCAGCACCAGCGCACCGGTGGCGCCGACGCCCTTGAGAAAACCGCGGCGGCTGAGGTTGCTCAAGGCATTCGGCAGCTGGCTCATGCCTGGGCCTCCTTCAGGTGGGTGGACGCCTGGCGGATGGCGGTCTTGATCCGGTTGTAAGTGCCGCAACGGCAGATGTTGCCGACCATGGCGGCTTCGATCTGTTCGTCGCTGGGGTTGGGGTTGACCTTGAGCAAGGCGGTGGCCGACATGATCTGCCCGCCCTGGCAGTAGCCACACTGGGCCACTGCGCTGTCCAGCCAGGCCTGCTGCACGACTTTACCGACCGGGTCGCTGTGTAGGTTATCGATGGTGCTGACGTTCTGCCCGACCACCGAGCCGATCGGCGTGATGCAACTGCGCGCCGGGGAGCCGTCGATATGGATGGTGCACGCGCCGCACAGGCCCATGCCGCAACCGAACTTGGTGCCGTTGTAGCCCGCCACGTCGCGGATAGCCCAGAGCAGCGGCATGTCCTCGGTGACATCCAGTTGGTGATCTTGACCGTTGAGTTTCAGAGTAATCATGGGCACGCCCGCATATTTTCCGTTTATGGGGTCGAGCAATCTGCCGTTGAGTACAACGACTTGCAGGAGCAGATCGACTCAGGCTAATAGGCTCTCTTATGAAGACGGAACGTCTTCACCGGGCCTTTGGAGGTACAAATAGTTGCATTGTTAGCAGGCTAAGTTAAGCCGCAATTAACAAAAAAGCCTTGCAGGGTATGAACCCGTGCAAGGCTTTGCTGGTGCGTTCTGAGCTTAGCTCAACGGGCTCAATAGAGATTGGGCTCCATCTCCAGCTGAACATGGAAGCGCTCGGCGATATCCTGCTGGATCCTTCGCGCCAGGCTCAACAGCTGCAAGCCCGTGGCACTGCCGTAGTTGACCAGCACCAGCGACTGCAAGCGATGCACCCCGGCATCGCCATCGCGAAAACCCTTCCAGCCCGCCTGTTCGATCAACCAGCCAGCCGCCAGTTTCACCTGCCCGTCCACCTGTGGATAACCCACCAACCCTGCATGCCGCTGCCTGATCTCGGCCGCCTGCGCCGCGGACACCACCGGGTTCTTGAAGAAACTGCCGGCATTGCCCAGCACGGCCGGGTCTGGCAGTTTTTCGCTGCGGATGCTGCAAATGGCGCGACTGACATCGCTGGCCGTCGGCTGCTCGATGCCCTGCTCGCTCAAACGCTGGCGCACCGGGCCGTACTCCAGGTGCAAATGCTCGCTGCGGGCCAGGGCAAACCGCACCCGCAGAATCAGCCAGCGGCCGGCCTGCTGCTTGAACAGGCTGTCGCGGTAGGCGAACTGGCATTCTTCCAGGCTGAAATCACGCAGCTCGCCGCTCTGCCGATCCAGCGCGGTCAGGCCAGCGAACACATCCTTGATCTCGACCCCGTAGGCGCCGATGTTCTGCATCGGTGCGGCGCCCACGGTCCCCGGAATCAGGCTGAGGTTTTCCAGGCCGGACAAGCCCTGCTCAAGGGTCCATTGCACGAACGGATGCCAGGTCTCGCCGGCCTCGGCCTCGACCACCACTTGCTGGCCATCGTCGCTCAGCAGGCGAATGCCCCGGGTACTCATGCGCAAGACCAGCGCCGGAATATCAGCGGTCAACAGCAGATTGCTGCCGCCGCCAATCACCAGGAGCGGCAGTCGGTGCTGCGCCGAATAGGCCAGCGCCTCACGCACGTCGGCATCGCTGTGGGCCTCGGCGAACAGCTGCGCGCGCACATCGACACCGAAAGTATTGAAGGGCTTGAGGGAAACCTGGGACTGCAGATGCAAGCTCATAGGCGCCCCTTCAGCTCGATGACCAGCCTGTCGCTGGCGTACTCGATCAAGTCCAGCACCTGCTCGAAACCTTGCTCACCGTCGTAGTAAGGATCCGGCACCTCGTCCACCGCCGCTTCGTAGCGGCGCAGGAACAGGTCCAGCTCGGCCTTGCCCTGGGCCGGCTGCAGCGCCTTGAGATTGCGCAGGTTGCTCTCGTCCATGGCCAGGATCAGGTCGTAGCGGGCAAAGTCCGCACTGCTGACCTGCTGGGCGCGCTGGGCCGACAGATCGTAACCGCGCAACAGCGCTGCGCGCTGGCTGCGCTTGTCCGGCGCCTTGCCGATGTGCCATTCGCCGGTCCCGGCGGACGCGACTTCGACCCGATCGGCCAGCCCCGCTTCGCGCAACTTGTGGCGCAATACGCCTTCCGCCGTCGGCGAACGGCAGATATTGCCCAGGCAGACAAACAGAACCCGCATCAGGCCTCCAGCAGGCGACGAACGCGCTCAAGGTCTTCGGCGGTATCGACGCCACCGGGCGGTGCTTGCAGGGCATCGGCGACATGGATGCGCACGCCGTGCCACAAGGCCCGCAACTGCTCCAGCGACTCGGTGTTTTCCAGCCAGCACGGGCCCCAGCTGACGAAGTCATGCAGGAAGCCGGCGCGGTAGGCATAGATGCCGATATGGCGGCGATAAGGCACGCCTTCCGGCAGCAGGTCGCGGTTTTTCGCAAAGGCGTCGCGCGCCCAGGGCAACGTGGCGCGGCTGAAGGTCAGGGCCAGGCCGTTGATGTCACTGACCACCTTGACCACGTTCGGGTTGAACAGGGTCTCGACGTCTTCGATCGGCTCGGCCAGGGTGGCCATGCTTGCTTCGGTGTGGGCGGCCAGGTTGGCGGCCACCTGATCGATCACTGCCGGCGGGATCAACGGCTCGTCGCCCTGGACATTGACCACGATGGCGTCTGCCGCCAGGCCCAGCTGGCTGGCGACTTCCGCCAGGCGATCGGTCCCGGAATTGTGGTCTTCGCGGGTCAGCAGCGCTTCGGCACCGAAACCCTGGCAGGCCTCGACGATACGCACATCGTCGGTCGCCACCACCACGCGCTGGGCGGCGCTCTTGCAGGCCTGTTCCCAGACGTGCTGGATCATCGGCTTGCCGGCGATCAACTGCAGCGGTTTACCCGGCAGGCGGGTGGAGGCGAATCGGGCTGGAATGACAACGGTAAAGGCTGTGGTCATTTATCCAGGCGCTCGTCGGTGCTGAGGGTGCGGGCTTCGCTTTCCAGCATGACCGGGATGCCATCGCGAATCGGATAGGCCAGGCCGGCGCCCTTGCTGATCAGCTCGGTCTTGTCAGCACTGAGCTTCAGCGGTCCCTTGCAGATCGGGCAAGCGAGGATATCGAGCAATTTGGTGTCCATGAGAATTCCCTGGATAGAAGCGTTTAAGGCAAAAGACGAGCGGGCAACAGGCGCATCAGCTGTGTATCGAACCAGGCCACGAAGGCCGGGGATGGCACAGCATCCACCGCCAGGTACCACCAGTCGGAAGCCGCGAAGGCGCGGCACTTCACCGCATCCTTTTCGGTCATGACCAGCGGCAGCGACGGGGTGAAACTCAGCGCCTGCGCGCTGTATTCGGCGTGGTCGGCAAAAGCATGCGGGACAGGCTGCCAGTGTAGCGTTTCAAGGGTAGTGAAGAAACGTTGCGGATTGCCGATACCGGCCACCGCATGTACCGCCTGCCCTGGCGCGAAGTGCTCAAGCCCGCGGCGTTCGCCGCTTTGCAGATTGACCAGGGCGGTGGGCGCCAGGCGAAAGGCAAACCCATCCTCGCGATCGTCGCTGGCGCCGTTGTAGAGCACCGCGTCGACGCTTTGCAGGCGCTCGACCGGCTCGCGCAGCGGCCCGGCCGGCAGGCAGCGCCGGTTGCCCAGGCCGCGCGCGGCATCGATCAACACCAGTTCGAGGTCGCGGGCCATGCGGTAATGCTGCATGCCGTCGTCGGAGAGAATCAGGTCCAGCGGCTCGGCGGCCAGCAAGGCCCGCACGGCGCGGCTGCGGTCCGGGTCGATCATCAGCGGCACGCCGGTGCGCTGGACGATCAGCAAGGGTTCGTCGCCGGCGACATCGGCGCTCTGCTCGGCGGCGACCCGCCATGGCAACTGCGGTGGCTTGGCGCCATAACCACGGCTGACCACGCCGACCCGCAGCCCGCTGCGCTGACAATGCTCGATCAGCCACAGGATCAGCGGTGTCTTGCCGGTACCGCCCACGGTGATGTTGCCCACCACCACCAGCGGCACCGGCGGCTGATAAACATTGCCCTCGCCGGCCAGGAAGCGTTCGCGCTTGCGCACCACCACCCGGCGATAGAGCCACTCCAGGGGCTGCAGCAGTTTCAGCGCGGGGTGGCCGTTGTACCAGGCAGCGAGCAAACGATCGGACATGGCCATCAGGGTGCTGGCGCCGCCTCGACGGTGGTCATGCGCAGATGGCTGAAACCGAGCTTGCCGGCGGCGTCCATCGCGGTAATGACGGCCTGGTGCTGGGTCTTGCCGTCGGCGCTGATGGACAGCGGCAGGTTGGTGTCACCCGCCGACTCCTTCTGCAAGGCGTCGATCAGGCTGGCCAGGTCGCTCTTGGGCAGCACCTGGTTGTTCACCGAAAACACCCCGTCGGCGCTGATGGCGATATCCAGCTGTTTGGTCTGCTGGTCTTCGGCCGGCGAGCCGCTGACGGCCTCCGGCAACTCGACGCGCAACTGGGTTTCCCGGGTAAAGGTGGTGGTCACGACGAAAAACAGCAGCAGGATAAACACCACGTCGATCAACGACGCGAGGTTGATATCGATGGTTTCCCGTGGCTTGCGGCGGAATTTCACGCTTTGCCCTCGGCCAGATCGACGTCGCGGTCGCCCTGCACCACTTCGACCAGCTTGATGGCTTCCTGCTCCATGCCAACGACCAGTTCATCGACCCGGCGTTGCAGGAAACGGTGGAAGAACACCGCCGGGATACCGACCATCAGGCCGGACGCGGTGGTAATCAGCGCCTTGGAGATACCACCGGCCAGCACCGCGGCGTTGCCGGTCATGCCCGAGCCCATGAACGAGCTGAAAATATCGATCATGCCCAGCACCGTGCCCAGCAAGCCCAGCAGCGGCGCCATGGCGGCGATGGTGCCGAGGGCATTGAGGTAGCGCTCCAGTTCATGGATGACCCGGGCAGCGGCTTCCTCGATGCACTCCTTCATGACCTCGCGGCCATGCTTGGAGTTGGCCAGGCCGGCGGCCAGGATCTCGCCCAGGGGCGAATGGGCACGCAGCTCCTTGAGCTTGTCCTTGTTCAGCTGTTTGTCCTTGATCCAGCGCCACACCTGGCCCAGCAGATGTGGCGGGGTAACGCGGCTGGCCCGCAGGGTCCACAGACGCTCGGCAATGATGCCGACCGCGACAATGGAACTCAGAATGATCGGCAACATCATCCAGCCGCCGGATTTGACCAATTCCCACACAGTGACAGTCCCCTCGAAAAAGTGCGCCACTCTAACATAGGGGCCGAATGCACCGAAGAACCTGATGTCGCATGCCTTCAGGCTTTAATATCTCCCGGTTATTTAAGGAGATAGTGGCCATTTGCGCCAAAAGCGTCGCTGCGCCCGCAGGCTCGTCGGTTCGGTGTAGGAGCCCAGCATCAACCGCAGCGCTCCGTGCTGCGCACTGTCGTAAATGGCGGTCCCTTGCTGGCGATAACGCTCGACGACCTGCGGGTGCGGGTGCCCGAAGCCGTTGCCGTGGCCCCGGGAAATCAGCACCGCCGAAGGCGCAAGGACCTTGAGCAGGGCTGGGGACGACGAGCTACGGCTGCCGTGGTGTGGCGCCTGCAACCAGTGGGTCTCGACGGCCAGCGGGGTATTCAACAGCGCGCGTTCCGCCTGGGCATCGATATCCCCCGTCAGCAGCAAACGCTCGCCCTTGGCCTCGACCTGCATCACGCAGGACTTCTGGTTGCCGTTCTGCGCATCCGCCCATTGCCACAGGGCAAAACGTACCCCGTCCCATTGCCATTGCTCGTCGCTGGCGCAAGGCTCTGCCGGCAAATAGGCCGGCAAGCCCTCGGGATCGCCGCTGACCAGCCTGGCCACCGGCAAGCCGCGCTGGACGGCATCGGCGCCACCGGCATGGTCGGCATCCGCGTGGCTGAGCAGCATCAGGTCGAGGCGCTCGACGCCCAGCTTGCGCAACGATGGCAGCACTACCCGGGCGCCCAAGTCGGAGTCGCCAAAACGCGGGCCGGCGTCATACAGCATCGCGTGCTCGCGAGTCCGCACCAGCACCGCCAGCCCCTGCCCGACATCCAGCTGCCAGACCTCCGCTTCGCCGTATGGCAGGGTGTTTTTCGGCGGGAACACCATCAACAGCAGCATCGGCCATCCCAAGGGACGCAGCGGCACACCCGCGGGCAGCAACAGCAGAAAGGCCCCCAGCGCGCTGATGCTCCAGGCCCAGAACGGTATGGCCGGCGCTATCCAGGCCGGCCATTGGGCAGCCAGCAGCGCCAGACCGCGGAACAGCACGTCCAGCAAACCACCGGCCAGCCAGAGCAAGCCTTCGCCCAGGTAAGGCACCGCCAGCAACAAGGTCCCGAGCAACGCCGGCGGCAACACCAGCAGGCTGATCCAGGGTTCCGCCAGCAGATTGGCCAGCGGCCCGCTGAGGCTGATGGGCAACCCCAACGCCAGCAGCACCGGGCACAGGCCGATGGCGATCAGCCATTGAATACGGGTCCAGGACTGCCACCAGCGCCAGCCTCCCAGGCGCCCGCCAAAGATCAGAATCAGTACCGCCACCGCAGTAAAGGACAGCCAGAATCCTGGCTGCAGACTGGCCAGCGGCTCGAACAACAGTACCGTATTCAACGCCAGCAGAAACGGCCACCAGGCCCCCAGGTGACGAAAGCGCAGGCGCCAGATCAGCACCAGGGCGACCATCACGCAGGCACGACGCACCGGCACATCGAAGCCCGCCAGCAATCCGTACCCCAGGGCCGAAGCGAACGCCAGCCCACAGGCCCAGGGCAGCCAGGGCCAACGTCCGGGCCACAGGCCGTAGCGGGCCAGCCCCGCCACCAGGGCATACATCACGGCGGCCAGCAAGCTGATGTGCTGCCCGGAAATCACCATCAGGTGCACGGTCCCGGTGTCTTGCAGGACACGCCAGTCTTCCCGGCTCAGCCCCGAGCCGTCACCCAGCACCAGGGCCGCCAGGCCACCGGCGCGCCCATGGGCATCGACTTGCAGCAAGCGCTGGCGAATACGCGCACGCCAACTCTCCTGCGTGGCGGCCAGCAGTTGCCCATCCTTGACCGTACCCGTGGCGCCGATGCGCTGGGCCAGCAGCCAGGCCTCGTGATCGAAAGCCTGCAGATTGACCAGCCCAGCAGGGCGCTTGAGCTTTACCGCCAGGCGCCAGCGTTCGCCGCTGTGCACCGGCGGCCCGCCATACCAGGCCAGGCGCAGGCGCTGGGGAATCCGTCCGCGCCGTGCCCACCCGCCTTCCAGTTCGAAACGCAGCACGCCCTCGGCCTGCTGCGGCAGTCCCACCACCCGGCCCTCAAGCCAGCGGGTCTGTCCGTCGAGCGGTTCCGGCAAACGATCGTCCAGCGCCCATTGCGCGCTCATGCAAGCCCACGCCAGGCCCAACAGGAAAAAAGCCAATGGATAGGTGCGAAACGGCAGCAGCATCAAGGCCACTACCGGCAGCACGGCCAGCCATCCGATCGCTGGCAGCGCCGGCAAAAAGCGCAGGCTCAAAAGCCCCGCCGCCAACGCCAGCATCCCTGTGCGCATAAGCCCGTCCTTGAGCAGTTTTTGAGTGTTCCCACTCTCTGGCTTAGCTCAGCGGACCGGGCGTCAGCTTTATCATTTGTCACAAAGTCTGAATGGGCGCCTTCTAGAATCCGGGCATACTTGCCGCTTGAACTGACCGAGAAGCCTTATGCCCCGGCGCCTATTCAAACGTTACATGCCAGATCCGACCAGCATCAGGGAACACAAGTCCTTACGCTTTCTTGGCACGTTGCTGCATGACCCCAACCTCTGGCACCTCAACCGGCACTCCGTGGCGCGCGCCATGGCGGTCGGCCTGTTCGCGGCCTTCATGCCGATCCCCGCGCAAATGTTGCTCGCCGCGGTGCTGGCCATTTCCGTGCGCGGCAACATGCCGATTGCCGTGAGCCTGGTCTGGCTGACCAACCCGATCACCATGCCGCCGGTGTTCTTCTGCACCTATCAGGTCGGTGCCTGGTTGATGAACGTACCCGCCCGGACCCTGCCCGACGAGCTGACCTGGGAATGGATCAGCGGCGAACTTTCGACCCTCTGGCAACCCTTCCTGCTGGGCTCGGTGGTGGCCGGCCTGGTGCTGGGCGCCCTCGCCTATTGCCTGACCATGCTGTACTGGCGCTGGTGGGTCAGCCGGCAATGGCGCCGCCGCAAGCAGAGCCGGCTGTAGAAACGCAACAACGGCCTCCCGAGGGAGGCCGTTGTTGTATCTGTGCGAGCTTACTGGCGCATGCCGCGACCACTGACCAGCAGGCGGGCACAACCGAAGTACAGGACCACGGTGGCGACCAGCATGAAGGTAATGGCCACGCTGATCTGGATATCGGAAACCCCCAGGATGCCGAAACGGAAAGCGTTGACCATGTGCAGCACCGGGTTGGCCAGCGACACCGTCTGCCAGAACGGCGGCAGCAGGGTGATGGAGTAGAACACCCCGCCCAGGTAGGTCAGCGGGGTCAGCACGAAGGTCGGGATGATCGAGATATCGTCGAAGTTGCGTGCAAATACCGCGTTGATAAAACCCAGCAGCGAAAAGATGGTCGCGGTCAGGACCACCACCAGCAAGGTAATGCCCAGGTGGTGCACTTGCAGATGGGTGAAGAACAGCGACAGCAGCGTCACGATCACCCCCACCGCCAGCCCCCGCAGCACACCGCCCAGGGTGTAGCCGATGAGGATGGTGTGCGGCGACACGGGCGACACCATCAATTCCTCGATGGAGCGCTGGAACTTGCTGCCGAAGAAACTCGAGACCACGTTGCCGTAGGAGTTAGTGATCACCGACATCATGATCAGGCCCGGCACGATGTACTCCATGTAGGTGAAACCGCCCATGTCGCCGATCTGCCGGCCGATCAGGTTGCCGAAGATCACGAAGTACAGAACCATGGTGATCGCCGGCGGCAGCAGGGTTTGCGGCCAGATCCGGGTAAAACGCCGGACTTCGCGATAGACGATGGTGTTCAGCGCGACAAGGTTGGGCCGTAGCTCGGAACTCATACCGCCACCTTCGACAAGTTTTTCTCCACCAGGGACACGAACAACTCCTCAAGGCGATTGGTTTTGTTACGCAGGCTCAGCACTTCGATGTTTTGCTGGGCCAACTGGCTGAACAGAGCGGTGATGCCCACGGCCTTGTCGACCTGGACTTCCAGGGTGTGGCTGTCGACCAGCTTGCTCGGATAGCCGATCAGTTGCGGCGCCACCTTCATGTCGGTCTTCAGGTCGAGCAGGAAGGTTTCCACATGCAGCTGGCTGAGCAACTGGCGCATGCTGGTGTTCTCGACGATGATGCCGTGGTCGATGATGCCGATGTTGCGGCACAGCTGCTCGGCCTCTTCCAGGTAATGGGTGGTGAGGATGATGGTGATGCCTTTCTGGTTCAGTTCGGTGAGGAAGGTCCACATCGAACGACGCAGCTCTATATCCACGCCGGCGGTTGGTTCGTCGAGGATCAACAGGCGCGGTTCGTGCACCAGGGCCCGGGCGATCATCAGCCGGCGCTTCATGCCACCGGACAGCGAGCGCGACGGCACATCGCGCTTGTCCCAAAGCCCGAGCTGGGTCAGGTACTGCTCGGCCCGCTCCTTGGCGACCTTGGTCGGGATGCCGTAGTAACCGGCCTGGGTCACGACGATGTCGAAGGTCTTCTCGAACTGGTTGAAGTTGAATTCCTGCGGCACCACACCGATGCAACGCTTGAGCGCGGCGGGCTCGCGGTCCAGGTCATGGCCGAAGACACTCACCGTGCCGCTGGTCTTGTTCACCAGGGTCGAGAGGATGCCGATGGTGGTGGATTTGCCGGCACCGTTGGGGCCGAGCAAGGCGAAAAAGTCACCTTCGGCGACATCCAGATCGATACCACTCAGGGCCTGGAAACCGTTGCCGTAGGTTTTGGTTAGCTGCCGGATGGACAGAGCGGAACTCATATCGGATTTACGCACCAAGAAGGGAGAACATTATAGGTAAGGGCGGTTCGCCTGCATTGCAACGGCGCCGGATACACCCAATGGTGCTTGCCGACACCGCACAAGTACAGTCACCTGTGTTGATAGTCAGTATTAAGTCAACGCGGTCATCACCGCCTTGCGATAGGCCGGACGCTGCTGCAAGCGTGCGTACCAGGCTTGCAGATTAGACAATGGCGGGCGCTCGATGGGCATTTCGAACCAGGCATAAATGAAGCTGCCCAGAGGGATATCGCCCATGCCGATTTCGTCGCCGGACAGGTAGGGATGTTCGGCCAGGGCCTGGTCGACCACCGCCAGCAATTCGCCGCAGCTGTTCAGCGCGGCATTGATCTTGCCCCAGTCCTGCTGCTCCGCCGGCGTGCGCAGCACACCCCAGAACAGGTGGCGGAAGGGTTCGGCAAAGGTCGAGGTGGTCCAGTCCATCCACTTCTCGGCCGAGGCCCGCGCCCGCACATCGTCCGGGTACCAGGCCGTACCGGCGGCATGGCGCGCGGCGAGATAACGCACGATGGTGTTGGATTCCCACAGCACGAAGCCGTCGTCCTCGATCAGCGGAATCCGCCCATTGGGGTTCATCGCCCGATACGCCGGGGTATCCACCACGCCGAAGGCACCACCGGCATCCACCGCCTCGTAGGTCAGGCCGAGTTCTTCGGCGCACCACAATGCTTTCCTGACATTCGACGAGTTTTTCCGACCCCAGATCTTCAGCATGACCGCTCCTCAGTGATGAATGCCGAGGCAGTCTACGCCGGATCAGACCTGACTCAAATCACTCTGCATGTCGCCCAGCAGCATCGGCATCTGCTCGCCGAACAAGTGCGGATAACACGTTTCCAGGTGTTTGAAGAAGAAGGTCTCGGGGACATCGGCGAATTGTCCGTGGTCCAGCACGTATTCCATCATCTGCTCGCCCTGGCGATTGAAAGGATGGAATACGCTGTCATGACGGCCATCGAATTCCAGTGGCGCCACATCGTACAGCTCGCAGAGTTTCCGGTTGAACGCCGGCGTAGCCTTGACCCAGCGTCCTTGCAGGTACAGCTCGGTATAACCGTGCATGGCAAACACGTCACTGCGCAGCAATTCCAGCAAACGCGGGGGCGACAGGTGATTACGCACGTCCGCCAGGCCGATGCGCGCGGCGATCCCGCAATGCCGCGCGCAACCGGCGAGCAGTGTGGCCTTGGGCACGCAGTAACTTTCGCCCGCGGCCAGGGCATGGCTGCCACGCAGGGTCTCGGGGTCGCGACTGAAGGTGTAGGGGTTGTAGCGCACGGCCTCGCGCACCGCGTAATAGAGGCTCACCGCCTGCTCCAGCGGATCGCTGCTGGGGCCACGATGAGTTTCCGCGAACTCCACCACCGCGGGATGGTCACTATCGATGAAGCGGCTGGGACTCAAGTACTCGTGCATGGGGATGATCTCCGAGTGAAGTCTCGAGTCTAACGACGGCCTCATCCCAGCGATAACGACGTTTCGGCCAAACATCAGAGGCTGCCGCTTCGAGCCTGACAAGATCGACAAGCTGCTGACCCGATGCCTGACGCGCTGCGTCCGCTTCTACTTACCGCTTCAAGCGCACTGCCTGTCACCCCTTTTGTCGGATGCCGACTAAGCTCTTTGGGTGATTTTGCCCCTGGCTTCACGGAGGTTTAAATATGCTGTTGTTGTGGATACTGGTTCTGCTGGTCGGTATTGCCTACCTGGCCCACCGCCGTATCGCCCCCCTGCCCGCCCTGGGCGTGGTGGCCGTCTACCTGCTGGCCATGGGCGCCTTCAGCCGTGCACCGGGCTGGTTGCTGCTGATCTTCTGGGTATTGCTGGCCACGGTGGCGGCGCCCTTGCTACTGCCCGACCTGCGCCGCAAATACTTCAGCGCCCCGCTGTTCAGCTGGTTCCAGAAAGTCCTGCCACCGATGTCGCAAACCGAACGCGACGCCATCGATGCCGGCACGGTCTGGTGGGACGGTGAACTGTTCAGCGGCCGTCCGGACTGGGACAAACTGCTGGCCTACCCGAAAGCGCAACTGAGCGAAGAGGAACAAGCCTTCATCGACGGCCCGACCGAAGAGCTGTGTGCCATGGTCAGCGACTGGCAGATCGGCCAGTCCATGGACCTGCCGCCCGCCGCCTGGGAGCACATCAAGCAACACGGCTTCTTTGCCCTGATCATCCCCAAGGAGTTCGGCGGCAAGGGCTTCTCCGCCTATGCCCACTCGCAAGTGGCGATGAAACTGGCAACCCGCAGCGGCGACCTGGCGTCCACCGTGATGGTCCCCAACTCCCTCGGCCCGGCCGAATTGCTGCTGCATTACGGCACCGACGAACAGCGTAACCACTACCTGCCGCGGCTGGCCCGTGGCGACGATATCCCGTGTTTCGCCCTGACCGGCCCGCTGGCCGGCTCCGACGCCGGCGCCATGCCCGATACCGGGGTGATCTGCAAAGGCCAATGGCAAGGCGAGGAAACCATCGGCCTGCGCCTGAACTGGGAAAAGCGCTACATCACCCTGGGCCCGGTCGCCACCCTCCTCGGCCTGGCCTTCAAGGCCTACGACCCGGACCACCTGCTGGGCGAGGATGAAGACCTGGGGATCAGCCTGGCGCTGATTCCGACCGACACCCCCGGCGTGGAAATCGGCCGCCGCCACCTGCCGCTCGGTGCCGCCTTCATGAACGGCCCGAACTCCGGCAAGGACGTGTTCATCCCCCTGGACTTCCTTATCGGCGGCCAGGAAATGCTCGGCAAGGGCTGGATGATGCTGATGAACTGCCTGTCGGTCGGCCGCTCCATTTCCCTGCCGGCCGTCGGCACCGGCGCGGCCAAGTTCACCAGCCTGGTGACCGGCCAATATACCCAGGTGCGTGAGCAGTTCAACGTCCCGCTCAACGCCTTCGAAGGCATCCAGGAAGCCCTGGCCCGCATCGGCGGCAACGCCTGGCTGATGGACAGCGCGCGCATGCTCACGGCCAATGCCGTCGACCTGGGGGAAAAACCCTCGGTGCTGTCGGCGATTCTCAAGTACCACCTGACCGAACGCGGCCGCGAGTGCATCAGCCACGCCATGGACGTGCACGGCGGCAAGGCCATCATCATGGGCCCGAACAACTACCTGGGCCGCAGCTGGCAAGGCGCGCCGATCTTCATCACCGTGGAGGGCGCGAACATCCTCTCGCGCAACCTGATGATCTTCGGCCAGGGCGCCATTCGCTGCCATCCGTTCGTGCTCAAGGAAATGGCCCTGGCCGATCGCGAAGACCACGATCAGGCGCTGGTGGAATTCGACGGCCTGCTGCTCAAGCACATCGGTTTCGCCGTGAGCAACGCGGCCAGCACCCTGGTGCTGAACCTGGGCCTGGGGCACTTCGAACAGGCACCGGGGGACAAGCTCAGCCAGAGTTATTTCCGTGCCCTCAACCGCCAGGCCGCGGCCTTCGCCATGCTGGCCGACCTGAGCATGATGCTGCTGGGTGGCGAACTGAAACGTCGCGAACGCCTGTCGGCACGCCTCGGCGATGTGCTCAGCCATATGTACCTGGCCTCCGCCGCCCTCAAGCGCTACCACGACCTGGATTCGCCGGAGCATCTGCAGCCACTGTTCACCTGGGCCATGGAAGAAAGCCTCGGTCAGTCGGAACGGGCGCTGGACGAACTGCTCGAGAACTTCCCGAACCGGGTGCTGGGTTGCCTGCTGCGGGTGGTGGTCTTCCCGTTCGGCCGCCGTCACAAAGGCCCGTCCGATGAACTGGACGCCGAGGTCGCCGCGATCATCGGCCGGGCCAAGGGCGACCCGACCCTGGAAGAGCTGCTGGCTGGCTGCTACCGCCCACAATCGGTAGAGGACCCGGTCGGCGCCCTGCAACAGGCCTTCGACTTGTTGAGTGCCAGCCATCCTCTGCAGAAAAAACTGCACGAGGCGCTGAAAAGCGGCCAGGTCAAACCGGTCGCCGGCGAACATGCCATCGACGCCGCGCTGGAAGCCGGCGTATTGCAACCGGTGGAAGCCCAGACCCTGCGCGAGGCTGAAGCCGCCCGCCGCAAAGTCATCGACGTCGATGACTTCGCCAAGGAAGAGCTGACCCTGAGCAAAGGGAAAACCCGCTAAGGCGCAAGACCGTCAGGCGGATTATGAAACCGGGCGCGGGAGCTATATACTCCCGCGCCCGTTTTGCTGTTGAGGACTCATGTCATGTCCAACGTCGTCGCCGATCATCTCGTCCTGCTCGACCATTTGCGCAGTATCCTGGTCGCCGTGGGTGAAGCCGAGCAGGTTCCCGAAGAAAGCCATGCCTTGTTCCTGGAACGCTTCGACGAACTGCGCGCCTCACTGCCGATCGACCCGATCGAAAGCCAGTACCTGGGCCAGGATCTGCTGTGCCAGGTGATGCAGCGTTATCCACAGGTCGCCCATCTGGTACCGCGCGATCTACTGTGGTTCTTCGCCGGGGATTGCCTGCACTACATGCCCGACGAAGAAATCGACCTGTACCAGGCGCTTGAAGAGCGCCGCTACGAGGCCGAGCAGAACGATGAACCGTTCGACTGGAACCAGGAAAAGCAGCTGCTGGCGCTCTCCGCCCAGGACAGCAAGCACTGAGTCCGACCCGGACACTACAAAGGCCCGCACGGTTGAACCGGCGGGCCTTTTGTTTTCCTGCCCATGAGCGGCTGGCTCAGCCGGCGCCATCACCTTCGGGCTGTTCGTAGCCTTTGGCCTCCTGCTTGCCCTGCCGGCTCAAGGTCGGCTCCTTGGCCAGGCACTCCACCAGGTAATCGATGAATACCCGCAGCTTCGGCGGCAGGTAACGGGTCGGCGAATGCAGCAACCAGGCGCCGCCATGGTAGGAGGCGAGAAACGTCCAGTCCGGCAGTACCTGTACCAGCAAGCCCTGCTCCAGGGCATGCCGCGCAGTGAAGTACGGCAGGCTGCCGATGCCGATATGTTCCAGCACTGCTCCCAGCCTCACCCCGGTGTGATTGGCCGCATAACGCCCGCGCACGCCGACGGTCACCGACTTGCTGCCGTTCTTGAACTTCCAGCGCGCATCGCTGGGGGTTTCGCCCAGGTAAATGCAACTGTGGTTGAGCAGGTCATGGGGATGGCTCGGCGTTCCATGCTCGGCCAGGTACTGCGGCGTGGCACACAGCATATGGTCGATGGTCAGCAACTGGCGTCCGACCAGCCCCGCCGGCGGTCGATCGGTGATGCGGATGGCCAGGTCGACGTTGTCGTCGATCAGATCGATGTTGCGATCTTCCAATAACAACTCGACATCGACCTTCGGGTAACGCCGCAGAAACTCGGGCATATAAGGATGCACGACAAAACGCCCCACGGCCTTGGGCACGCTGACCCGTACCAACCCTTCGGCCTCGTGGGTGAACTGACCGCTGATTTCCATCACCGACTTGGCGGCGCTGACCATCTCGCTGCAACGCTTGAACACCTCCTCGCCCCCTTCGCTCAAGCGTAACTTGCGCGTGGTGCGTTGCAGCAGGCGAATCGCCAGCGCCTTCTCCAGCCGGGAAATACTGCGGCTCACCGCCGACGGTGAAGAGCCCAGCTGGCGGGCGGCTTCGGAGAAGCTGCCGACCTCGACGACCTTGACGAAAATCGCCATTTCACCCAGCAACGGAAGGGGAAGATTTATGCTCACAGCACAACAGTCCTTTGAGGTTTGAACGGATTATCACGCAATTCCGCCGCACCATATAATTAAAAAAGACATTTTAATAAGGGCACGGAATATGACGCTTCGCCTCTTTTTTCATAATGATGAACTCAAGGCCAACGTTGAAGTGCTCGAATGCACCCCGCAGGACAACGAATTCGCGGTGGTCCTGCGTGCCACGATTTTTCATCCCCAAGGCGGCGGCCAACCCTGCGACACCGGCTGGATCGGCGACAGCCAGGTATTGCGCGTGGTCCAGGAACCCGAGCGGATCGTTCATTACGTCAGCCAGCCGGTACAACCGGGCATGGTCCAGGTCCAGGTCGATGAACAGCGTCGCCAGTTCAATACCCGCATGCATTCGGCCGGGCACCTGATCGGCCATTTCGGCGAAACCCGCGGCTGGGTTCCGGTCAAGGCCCATCACTGGCCTGGCGAGGGCCGCGTGTCCTTCAAGCCCGGCGACAGCCCGCAGGAACTCGACGTCGACAGCCTGCAGAGTGGCATCGATCACTGGATTGCCGCCGACCTGCCGCGCCTGATCTCGCTGCGTGAAGGCTCGCGGGAAATCGGTTTCGGCGAGCTTCCCGCCTATGGTTGCGGTGGTACCCACGTGAAGCGCCTGAAGGAATTGGGCAGCGTCACTATCGCCTCCCTCTCGCAAAAGAAAGGAATGCTTTCAGTTCACTACCACGTGGACTGATTCATCGGCGGTGTTGCCTTGCACATCACGCGACGCATCGCCTGACACAGGGGAAACCCGCGTGCGCGGGTTCGACGATTATCGGATAGAGGGATCTGCAGATGATGCTTGACGTCGAGCGTCTCGATGAGACGTGCATAAAGAAACTGGCCCAGGAACAAGTGCTCGCCCTGCGCATCAAGAACTTCCTGCCGCACGCCCAGGCGATCCAGCTGGGCGACAAGATTCTCGCTCCCGGCTTCGAGGGCTACATCAACGCTCCCAGCATCGGGCGTATCGGCATGGCGTTTTACGAAGCGGAAAACCAGCCGCTGCTGATCGAGGACTATTTCGAGCGCGCCACAGCCAACATCGACGAACTGCGTTCGCGCTGCGCACCCTACGCCTCTCCTGTCGACACCCTGCGCTGCATGCTCGACGAGTCCTGGCCGGCCGGCGCCCACCTGGAAAACCTGTACGGGCGCAAGATGTACGTCGGCCTGTCGCGGGTGGTGAAGCCCGGCGTGTGTTTCCTCGCCCATCGCGACATCTTCGCCAAGGACGCCCCCGACAGCTTCCAGGCCCACAGCCTGGAAGCACAGTTCGCCTGCAACCTCTACCTGAACATGCCCGAGGCCGGCGGCGCCCTGCAGATGTGGAATCACGATATTTCACCCGATCAGTTCGACGAGATGCGCGGCGACAGCTACGGCATCGATCCCGCCCTGCTCGGCACACCCTCGCTGGAGATCCGCCCGGAGCCCGGGGATTTCATCATGTTCAATTCAAGGCGCATGCATGCCGTCACCCCAGGGGTGGCCAACCCGCGCCTGAGCCTTTCCTTTTTTGTCGGCTATCGCGGCAGCTCGTCCCCCCTGACCTTCTGGAGTTGAAATGCTTTCCAACTATCTAGGCGAATTCCTGGCCCTGGCGACCATCCACTTTCTCGCCGTGGTGGCTCCCGGGCCTGACTTTGCCGTGACCATCCGCCAGAGCGTGCGCTTTGGCCGGGTGGTCGGGCTGGGCACGGCCATCGGCATCGGCGCGGGGATTTCCGTGCATGTGCTGTACACCCTGCTGGGGGTCGGTGCGCTGATGCACACCACGCCATGGCTGCTGAGCGTGGCCAAGGTGGTGGGCGGTGCCTACATTCTTTATCTCGGGGTCAGCCTGCTGCGCAGCAAGCCCAAGACCTCGATCGAAGGCAGCGATGCGGGCAACGATCAGGCGCAAAGGCAGACTTTGCCCAAGGCCTTCATGACCGGTTTCCTGACCAACGCCACCAACCCCAAGGCCACGCTGTTCTTCCTGGCGATTTTCACCACGGTGATCAGCGCCACCACGCCCCTCAAGGTGCAGGCGCTCTACGGTGTGTGGATGTGTTGCGTGAACGCGCTGTGGTTCGTGATCGTCGCGCTGTTCTTTTCCAGCCCGCGGGTGCGCTTGCTGTTCATGCGCATGGGCCATTGGTTCGAACGGACCATGGGGGTGATCCTGATTCTGTTCGCCGGGCGCCTGATCCTGTCGATGTAAGCCTCCCAACGCCCTGCTTGATCGAGCCGCCGGTAACTGGCGGCTCGATCCAGGCTTTGCTCAGTGCAGATCCACGGTCAACGGATGGATGACAGGGCCTGAAGCAAGGCTCCCTGCGGTTTTGCCATTTCATCCAGTACTGAAAAGTGCGTGCAGCCCGGCACGTGAATCAGTTGCACAGACTCTCCTCGAGCCAAGGCCTGCTTGGCGTATTCATCGGACTGGCGGACCAGTTCCGACAGCTCGTCGGCGCCTACCGCCACCCATGTACGGGCGCCCTTGTCGATATGGTGCAGCGGGCTATACGCATCGATTTCCGCATCCGAGAGACTCAGCTTCTCGTTCAGCCACGACAGGCTGATGGGTTCCAGGTCGACCAGTGCGCTGATGGCCAGGACATCGGTCACCCATGGGTGCGAGCGGAACTGCAGCGCCAGGTGTCCGCCTGCCGAGTGCCCGCTCAAGACCACCTTGTGCCCTGTGATCCCCAGCTGATCGGCGTCGGCCTGGAGATGCTCGAGCAGGCTGCCAATCTCGCTGACGATCTGTGTCATCGAGGCTTGCGGCGCAAGCGTGTATTCGGCCAGGACGACGTTGAACCCCGCCGCCAGGGGCCCGGCGGCGATGAATGCAAAGTCTTCCTTGCTGCAATTCTGCCAATACCCGCCATGGATGAAGATGAGCGTCGGGGCGTCGGTTTTTCCACAAGGCAGCCAGTCATAACGCTGCCTGGGACCGCTGCCATAAGGCAGGTTGAGGCGACCGGCCGCAGAGGCATAGAAACTGGCGCTACGCGCCTGCAAGGCAGCGTAGATACTGGGGAAATCCGGCACCGCTTGCGTATTGTTGTACGCCGCATCGAGTTGGGCTTGATTCATGTCGCGATAGAGGATGGTCATTGTCATCTCCGGTGGAAGGAATGTTTGAAGGGGCTTGGCCAGCGATCTGCGGTTCGTTCGGACCTATCCGGCATTGGCCGGGGTGACTTCAGGGGATCGGCTTCGCTGTCCACGGCTGGTCTCTGAGAGGAGTGCCACGCGTGATTGGGGGGCTGCAGGCAGGGAGGTGGGCAGAACGCGGCTCGAATGCGTTAAAGAGTGAGTGGAGCCCATGTCAGACGTAAATCAGTCGAATCTTAAAACTTCTAGGATTTTTCTTACCACCCACCTTGAGCGAACGGGCAGCGGCCTATCCAAGTGAAGCGCGGGGAGATGTATCGGCGGGGCCGGCCAGGCAGGTATGACGACAGCGGCGCTGAGTGCATCCGGCCAGCTCAGACAGCGCCGCAATTATTCGTGATGGGACTTTCCTGGAGGCCGGCTCGTCGTGCTCAAGCCCGCGCAGGATCGCGTTGAGTATTTTCCAGCGCCTGGCGCAACACCTGCTGCGTCAGGGGCTTGAACACCACATCGTCCATCCCGGCGGACAGGCACCGCTGGATCTCCGCATCCTCGGCACTGGCGGTCGCACCGAGGATCCAGCAACGCCGGCGCCCCTCCTCGCGCTCCATCTGGCGGATGCGCAGGGTCAAGTCATAGCCGCCCAGGCGCGGCATCTGGCTGTCGGTGATCAACACATCGTACTCGGCAGCCAGCCAGGCTTCCCACGCCGCCTGCCCATCCTCGACCAGCGTCACGCGATGACCCAGAACCAATAATTGCTCTTCCAGCGTCAACCGGCTGAACGCATTGTCCTCGGCAACGAGAATGTTCAGTGAAGGCTGCCCGGTGCTGGTCGCCGGTATTTCTACTTTGGCTTCGGCAGGCGCCTCGGCCAGGGGCAGTTGCAGGGTGACGCTGAAGCAGGAACCTTTGCCCTGCTCGCTGTTCAAGTCGATGCTACCGTCCATGAGCTCAACTAGGCGCCGGGTGATATTCAGCCCCAGCCCGCTGCCGAAGCTTTGCCCGACCTGGGCTGAGCTGACCTGGGAGAAGGGCTGGAACAGCCGAGCCTGGTCCTGCACGGCAATACCGAGGCCAGTGTCGATGACCTCCAGCAGCAGTCGCAGATATCCGCCATCTTGGCTCCCCGAGGCACGCAGCGTTACTCCGCCTTGCTCAGTGAACTTAATGGCGTTGCTCAACAGGTTGAACAGCACCTGTTTCAAATGCAGCGGGTCGATCAGCACCCATTGCTCCATGTCGCCCGCGAACTGCATCTCGAACGCCAGGTGCTTCTGTCGTGCCATGCCGGCCACCAGGGGCGCGATCGCTTCGATCTGGGCCTTGAGCAGCACCGCCTCGGGCGCCGAGTCGATCATGCCGGACTCGATCCGGTTCAGGTCGAGCACATTGCCGAGCAGCAACAGCAACCCCTGCGCGGCCTCTTGCGCAATCCCCAGCGACGCCAGGTCCAGTTCGCCCCGCTCGGCTTTCTGCAGCACCACTTCCTGCAGGCCGATGATCGCGTTCAGCGGGGTACGGATTTCATGACTCATGGTGGACAGGAACACGCTCTTGGCCTCGTTGGCCGTCTCGGCCTTCTCGCGCGCCAGCGCCAGCTCTCCTTCGGCCTGACGGGTCTTGCGCACCTGTCGAGTCAGGTAGAAGCCCCAGATCAGCGATAGCAGGACCAGCAAACCGAAGACCCCGCCAAGCCGGAGGATCTTGCTACGATGATCGCGCCAGAAGTTGCTGCCGCTACTAGAGAATCGTGGTTCCCACTGTCGCACGATATCAGCCACTTCCTCCGGGGTGATAGCAACCTGGGCTTTTTCCAGGATGCTGCGCAATTCTTCCTGCCCTTTTAGCACCCCAAGGCTGACGGGGCGGGAGAACTCGTCGAGGATGCCGATCACGCGCAAGCGGTTGTTGAAACGCTGCGCGGACAGGAAACGGCCGGTGTAGTCACTGCCGATGAAGGCGTCGCTACGCCCGTCATCCACGCTGCGCATGGCCTCCAGGAAGTTGGGATAGATCTGTAGCCGGATGTCTGGATAGTCCTGCTGGATGATCGGGTTGATGAAGTAGCCGGGGACACTGGCCAGTCGCTTGCCTTGCAGGTCTTCAAGGCTATGAAAAGGACTGCCCTGGGTGCGTGCGGATCGTGGTCCGGCCATCAGCACGACCGAGCTCCTCAGATAAGGAAGGAGGATATCCATATCGGCCTCGGTATCAGGATCTGCCGACGTGACCGAGGTCATCAGGGTCTGGCCCTGGGTTATCTGGGTTTTCATCTCGGTATAGTTCTGCGCCCGGACAGGGCGGAACGTCAGGCCGCTTCGCTGGCTGATCAACTTGAGGTAGTCGGGGCCGATACCCCGTACCTGCCCACCGCTGTCCAGTTGCCCCAATGCTCCGAGAGAGTCACTGACGCTCACCGGGATTTCCGGGTGTGCCGCCAGCCAACGGTTCTCGGCGGGCGTCAGTTTCACGCGCTGCTGGGTCAGGCGCAGGCTGCTCCCCGCACTCCAATTACGCAGAATATTTTCGCTATGGCGCGAGCGTATGAATGGCAAGGCGCGTTCGATCACGCCATGCAATCGCGTATCGGAGGCGCGCACCAGGAAGCCGAAGCCACGGCTTTCCACCGGAGCGAAGTTTTCGATATGCAGGTCCAGCAGGTAGTTGATGTTGATCAGGTAGTGAGCCGACACCGCATCGTCGATCACCCCGTCGACCTCGCCCAGGCTTAACGCTTCGAGCGCGCGCAGCGTCGAGACAAATGGCAGGACCTGGCTGTTCGGATAAATGGCGGAGACTTTTTCCTCGATACGATAGCCGGCAAATACGCCCAGCCGGGTGCCGGGTTTCTCTGGGTCGAAAGAGCGGCTCTCGGCTGTTACCAGCACGGGCTGGTTCGGTTCATAGGCCTGGGTCAGTAGCAGGCCGTGGTCCTCGGCATCCACTGCGGAGCCGCCGCCGACCAAGTCGATCTCGCCATTGTGCAACGCGGTCAACGCCGCCTGCCGGGAAGCAAACAGACGGACATGAGGGGGGACTTCGAACAGCAAGGCCAGGTAGTCCGCGGTGATTCCCTGAAAGCGATTGACGTCGAGCATGCCCAGCGGCGGGTAGTCGGGCAGTGCCACCCCGATCGTGAGCGGACCTCTGCTTGCCAGCCACTGGCGGTCTGCTTCGCTCAGCCATGGTCGGCTGGTCACTGCCACCCTTGCGATAAGCGAGATGTCTGATTCCTGCGCGAGCAGTAGCGGCGATGGAACAAGTAACAGGCAGAGAACGACTATCCGACAGCACGCTCGAATCATGGAGTACCTTCCTGGAAATCGAACCCCGGCAACCGGCGCAAGCTGGCCATTGCCCCACGAACAACAGCGTCACCCTCTTATGGAAAGTGACGCTTTGATCTGTGGCAAATAGGGGATGGATCAAGAGTGATCCGTCGGTATTCTAGCCGGGCGCCGGCTGTTGTGAAATCGAGCGGCGAGAGCCTCTCTCGAGTGCCCTTCTATTTGGTCTCTGGCGCGCTCGGAAAAGCTGGATAACAACGGGCTGGCGACAGCGATCCGACCGAGGCTGGGAAGAGGTCGGCGAGCAAAAGGATGGGCCCCGCCGCCAATAACGATCAGTTGTAGTTGAGAACGAAGTTCATGGTCGCATCGCCCTTGCCTGGCTTCATCTCGCCCCCTGTCGCGCCAATATCCGGCGCGGAAATCATAAGCACAGGCAGCGTCACAACTCCTCGGGTATTTGCAATCCGGAAATTTCAGGTCGATATGAATGTGCGGCCGTTGTTTAAATAACATGACTACTAACTTCATGCCCCATCGACCTGACTACCGATAAAAACAAACGCAATATAAGAATCTTCAAGCCCTGGAGGTCCGGCGAATATAAGTCGACTCCCTCAAGACAAATAAACTCCCCCGCCATTTATATCCGAACCTCAATTCCAACAATCACCACGCAAAACTTTCAGCGACGCTGAAACTTCCCAATACCGCCGCGCCCCGCCCCCAAAAAAGAGGCCAGCCAGAAGCGGTCCGAGCATGCAGCCAAAACAAAAGCAGCGCGGGACATGGCACAAAGCCCGTCAATGCGGCCCCTGTGCAGGCGTGAGGCAGGACAAGCGTCGACAGCAGCGAGCAAGAGCCTCCTGTCTCCCCATTCAAACAGGAAAGGGCTAACCACCAGTTAAGAAAGTTCTGGTTTTTTTGCCCCTTGCCTTTTGCTTAATTAATCACCCCAGCCCAACCAGCAAATACAAGCAACTCCCAGAAGACTCCACAGCCGCGCCAACTAATGCTTTGAAGCAAACAAATCAATCGAATATCGAAAGTACGAAACACCCTTTAAAGCCCATGACTCGATAAAGGTTTTCATGCCCCATCCAAACAATCGGTCCCAAGTGCACGAAATCCAATTTGATTGAGAAAAACAGCCCGCAATTGCGTATTGGCGCAGCACCCGACGGACCAGGCGTTCTTCCCTCCTTCCCCCTCACCCCATGGCTTGGGAGGACTGATAAACCGCCTTTCACGATCGCTTCGGAGCAGGCCGCCATTCCCGCTCCACACCCGTAGTACCCGTTCTGCTGGGGGGATCAGCAGAGTATTCATTTAGAGGATGCACCATGAACAAAAGCTATGCATTGATCTGGAACCAGGCCACTGGTCGCTGGAACGTCGCCAGCGAAGGGACCCGGCGCCGAGGCAAATCAAGCCGACTCAAGGTCGTGATCGCCGCCGGCTTCTCGCTGCTGGGCCTGCTGGCCCAGGCCCCGGCCTTCGCCCTGCCGGGAGGAGCGGCGATAGTCGCGGGCGAGGCCGGCATTCACACCACCAACGACGGCAAGCACATGACCGTCGAGCAGCAGAGCAACAAGCTGATCACCCACTGGAACGACTTCAGCGTCGCCGGCGACGAAAGCGTCAGCTTCCATCAGCCCGGCAGCCAGTCGGTCGCCCTCAACCGAGTGGTCGGCACCAACGGCAGTGACATCCAGGGCCGCATCGACGCCAACGGCCAGGTGTTCCTGATCAACCCCAATGGCGTGGTCTTCGGCAAGTCCGCCCAGGTCAACGTCAGCGGCCTGGTGGCCTCCACCCAGAACATCAGCGACAAGGATTTCCTCGACGGCACCTACCGCTTCACCGGTAACTCCAGCGCTGCCGTGAACAACGCCGGCCAGATCACCGCCAGCGAAGGCGGCAGCGTCGCCCTGCTCGGCGCACAGGTCAGCAACAGCGGGGTGATCCAGGCGCAGATGGGTAGCGTCGCGCTGGGCGCGGGCAAGGACTTCAGCGTCAACTTCGACGGCAACGGCCTGCTCAACCTGCAGGTGAACGGTGCCGCGGTGGATGCTCTGGTGCAAAACGGTGGCCTGCTCAAGGCCGACGGCGGCCAGGTGTTGATGACCGCCAGCAGCGCCGGCAGCCTGCTGAAAAACGTGGTGAGCAACCAGGGCGTGATCGAAGCCAAGACCTTGCAGAACAAGGCCGGCAAGATTGTCCTCGACGGTGGCGACACCGGTATCGTCCAGGTGGCCGGGCGCCTGGACGCCAGCGCCCTGGGCGGCCAGGGCAACGGCGGCGTGGTGGAAAACCGCGGCGCCAGGGTCGAAGTGCAACTGGCCGCGCAAGTGGACACCCGCACCGACAAGGGCGCGACCGGTACCTGGAAGATCAGCTCGGACGAGGTGAGCGTTTCCAAGGCGGACAGCAGCACCCGCGGCCTGGTCATCGGTGGCGGCCTCAACGGCAACAATGCAACAGGTGGCACCACCAGCGCTGCCCCGACCCTGCATGCCGATACCCTGGCCCAGAACCTGGACCGGACCAACGTCGAACTGAGCAGCAAGGGCAACCTGTCGGTTAACAAGGCGGTTTCCTGGAGCAGCGGCAACAAGCTCGGCCTGACCGCCGAACGCGGCGACGTCCAGGTAAATTCAGCATTGAGCGCCACCGGCGCCGGTACAGCCCTGGCCCTGAATGCCGCGCAGGGCAGCATCCGCCTGAACGACAATGTCGCGTTGAGCGGATCGGGAGCCAGCCTGGAGCTGAACTCCCAAAACGGCCACAGCCTCACGGATGACAAGAGCGTCACACTCTCCGGTGCGGATGCCCGCTTCAGCGCCAACGGCGAGGCCTATCAGGTGGTGCAGAACCTGAAGCAACTGCGCGATATCGAAAACAACTTGAATGGCCGTTTTGTACTGGGTAACCAGATCACCGGCCAAGGCCGTTTCAAGACGCTTGGCGAAAACAAATCTTTCACTGGCAAGCTTGATGGCCTGGGCAATACCATCAGCGACCTGTCGATCTATGGCACCACCGCCTTTGTCGGGCTGTTCAGCGCGAACCTGGGGCAGATCAGCAACCTGAACCTCGAGCGCATTTCAGCCAGTGGCGCCTCTTCCACCCACTACAACACCCAGGTCGGCACCCTTGCCGCGCTGAACATGGGTAGCATCCGCAACGTCAAGGCCAAGGATGTACGGGTAACCGGGGCGTCTCATCTCAACTCCCTGGGCGGCCTGGTCGCGCTCAACCTGAACGGCGACATCGCCAACTCCTCGGCCAGCGGCCTGGTGATCGGCAACAAATACACCTATGCAATGGGTGGCCTGGTGGGTGAAAACATCTCTAACCCCGATGGCGTGGCGAAAATCTCCAATAGCCATGCCGATGCCACCCTCTCGGGTCAAATGATGAGTCGTGATTCCACGGGGGTCGGGGGCCTGGTGGGCTCGAACCGCGGCGGCATCATCGCCAACGCCTCCAGCACCGGCATGATCAATGTCGCCGGCGCCAACCTGAACGTCGGCGGCCTGGTCGGTGAAAATACTGCCGATGGCCGCATCAGCAACTCCCACTCCAGCACCAATGTCTCGGGTAGCCGGGCTGGTCGGGTCGGAGGCCTGGTCGGGTCCAACCAGGGTTCCCTGGCCAACTCTCATGCCAGTGGCGAGGTAACCGGCTATGGCACGGAAGCGATCGGCGGCCTGGTAGGCAAAAATCAGGGTGGCTCGATCGCCAACAGCTCTGCCAGCAGCAGTGTGTCCGATCTCTACAGTAAAAATGTAGGCGGCCTGATTGGCCACAACCAGAGCGGCCGCATCGATAACGCTTCGGTCTCGGGCACGGTGAAAGGCGGCAAGAATGCCGACATTGGCGGCCTGATCGGTTACAGCAAGGATGGTCGTATCAACAACACCTCGGTATCCGCCACGGTGAGCGGTGGCGGCAATAGCCAGGTCGGCGGCCTGGTCGGTCACAGCCAAGATAGCGATATCAACAACGCCACGGCATCCGCCACGGTAAGCGGCGGTGACGATAGCCAGGTCGGCGGCCTGGTCGGCAGGCAACAGGGCAAGGTCGGCAACTCCTCCGCCAAAGGCTCGGTCAAAGGTGGTCGCTATAGCAGTGTGGGAGGCTTGGCCGGGATGAATGAAGGAGAGATCAGCAACGCCAAAACCACCAGCAACGTCAGCGGCGGTTATGGCGCACGCATGGGCGGTCTCGTGGGGATGAACTTTGGCAAGGTGCACCTGTCATCGGCAGGCGGCAAGATCGATGGTTCTTATTACTCCGGACAGATCTACGGCGGCCTGGTCGGCATCGACTTCAAGCCAAATCTGCAAACCAACAACAGCGTCTTTGGTGAAGCGACCAAGGTGCCGCAGGTTGGCCTGCAGTTCTGAAAGTAGAAACTCTGCCCGCCGTTACAGGGGGCAGGGCTTGATGTCTGATTGAAAAAAAGGGGGCAATGATTCAGCCGAATCATTGCCCCTCTTTTTATCTGGCTTCTCTCGACGCCCTCCTCCCGGGCGCTATTTCTCGACCGCGGCATCGGCACAGTCGGTGTCCAAAACGCTGGACCGGGTGAGACGGTAGATGGATGCGCAGTAGAACAGCAGCGCCAAGGTCGCCAGCAAGCCGCCGGCCAAGCCGATATAGGCGAACCCGAGTTGGCCTCCTACCCAGCTGCCAAGCAGCGCACCGCCACCGATACCGATGTTGTAGATCCCCGAAAACAGCGCCATTGCCACATCGGTCGCGTCCGGAGCGAGCACCAGGACCCTGGATTGCAGAGCCAGCCCGAAGCCCATGATCGCCATCCCCCAGATCAGGCTGAGCCCGCCCAGATACGAGACTTCACCGCTCAAGGGCAACAGCAATGCCAGGCACAGAATGAGCAAGGCCACGGTCACCAGCAGAAAGCGCTGCGGGCTGTAGCGGTGAAACCTGCTGAACAATAGCGAGCCGAAGATACCGGCACCGCCGAACAGCAGCAGGATGAGGGTCACCACATCGCCACTCAAGCCGGCCACCCCCTTGATGAAAGGCTCGATGTAGCTGTAGGCAGTGAACTGCGCGGTGACCACCAGGGCCGTCAACACATAGAGCGCCACCAGCGCAGGCCGCTTGAACAATACCGGCAGGCTCCTGAGAGAACCCGAGTTCTGGCTGGGCAACAACGGCAGGCTCCTGGCCAGCCAGAACACCAGCACAGCAGCCAGGCTGGCAATCACGATAAAGGTGGTGCGCCAGCCCATGGCCTCGCCCAGCAACCGGCCGAGGGGAATGCCCAGCACCATCGCCAGGGAAGTACCGGTGGCCAGCAAGCCCAAGGCCTGGACCTGTTTTCCCGGTGGTGCCAGACGCACCGCCAGGGATGCGGTGATGGACCAGAACAGGGCATGGGATAGGGCCACACCGATCCGGCTCAGCAACAACATACCGAAACTCGTGGCCAGCCCCGACAGGATGTGACTGACAATGAACATCCCGAACAGCACGAGCAACAGCTTGCGCCGCTCGACGTTGCGCGTCAGCAGCATGACCGGCAGCGAAGTCAGGGACACTATCCAGGCATAGAGGGTGAGCATCAGGCCGACCCGGTCCGTCGACAGATCGAAGCTGCTGCCGATCGAGCTCAACAACCCGACGGGAACGAACTCCGTGGTGTTGAACACAAAGGCCGCCAAGGCCAGTGCGATGACTGCCCGCCAATTACCCTTAGTTGTCGCCACGGAGATACTCATTTAAAGGTTGCACCACGCTATCGATGGTCAATCAGACCCGGACCGTCGCAAACCCCGTGCCAAGCGCACACTCACAAAGGCTGGGCACACGGTCAGGAGCATGCAGACGCTGAACAGGACGGCGCCAGCGTACAGGACAAGGGGAAAAACAGTGTCATCCCGAGCTACAGGGGACAAATGGGCCGAAGCTCGGCCACTGTCGACAGAAACGAAAAAAGGGTCCCGTATGGGACCCTTTTTCGATGAACTACAGACCTTTGAAAATCTGTAGCTCTATGTTTGGAGCGGGAAACGAGACTCGAACTCGCGACCCCGACCTTGGCAAGGTCGTGCTCTACCAACTGAGCTATTCCCGCAAATGGCGTCCCCTAGGGGACTCGAACCCCTGTTACCGCCGTGAAAGGGCGGTGTCCTAGGCCACTAGACGAAGGGGACACGCTACCCGGAACACATGGTGTGTGTGTTTCGGTGTCCAGATCCGCATCCGAAGACTTGGTTCTGGTTTCACTCAGCCCCGCCCGAAAGCAGTGCCGTTTAAAATTGGAGCGGGAAACGAGACTCGAACTCGCGACCCCGACCTTGGCAAGGTCGTGCTCTACCAACTGAGCTATTCCCGCATTGGCGTCCCCTAGGGGACTCGAACCCCTGTTACCGCCGTGAAAGGGCGGTGTCCTAGGCCACTAGACGAAGGGGACACACTACAACATTCACTCCCTGCCGCGTTTCGCTGTGAGCTTTACGCTGCAAGTGGCGCGCATTCTATGGATGGATTGGAGGGTCGTCAACCCCCTGATATAAATTTATTTAAATCAATGACTTCGGGGTGGTTTGCGAGCCCTTTCGGGCATTTGTACAGCCTGTGCCTTGACGCCTATATTCTGACACTCGACAAGGCGCTATAGTCCACATCCATAGGTGATGGCAATATGAAACCAACCAGACATTTCCTATATAAGCAGAGAATCGGCCTGTTTCTGCTCGTCGACCTGCGCTAGGCGCCCCAAGGCTAAGTCACTACACTCGCCACTCGTACGCGAACCCCAGAAAGAGGTCTTACACGGTGACACCACTCATGATCACCCTGCTAGTAGTAGCCGGGATCGTACTTTTGATCGCCATTGGCTACATGAACCATGTGGTGGAAAACAACAAACTGGAAAAGGCCCGTACCAAGGTCGAACTCAATGACCGCCTGCGCCGCTGCGGCGAAATCACCGAGACCTTCCCCGGCCAGTTCATGTCGCCGGCGCTCAAGCTGCTGATGACCCGCCTGGAGCTCAACGTCGTTCAGCGTCTGTTGAATCTGAACAAGTCCGATGCCGCGCTCAAGGCGCGTATCGCCGAATTGAACGCGCTGGTCGGCCAGGGCGAATCGATCCCGGTCAACAACCCGCCCTGCCCGATCCAGACCGAAGCCAAGGCCAAGGACGTGCGTTTTCTCCTGGAAGCCCTGCATGGCCAGGTGACCCGCGCCGCCCAGGACGGTTTCCTGCCGACCAACGAAGCCAAGCACTGGATCAGGGAAATCCGCCACATCCTGGTGCTGCTGCACATCGAGTTCTTCAACAACCTCGGCCAGTACGCCCTGCAACAGGAGCAACCCGGCCAGGCGCGCCTGGCGTTCGAGCGTGGCGTGCAGTATCTGCGCAAGCAGCCGGACCCGGCGGTCTATCGGGAACAGCTGGAGTACCTGGAAAAACTCCTGGCCCGCTCCAACGCGATGGTGTTGACCAACATCCAGCCGGTCGAAGGCGAGGTCAACCAATTGACCGAAGGCCTGAAAGTCGTCGAAGCCGACGCCGACTGGAAGAAGAAAGCCATTTACGACTGATCGGCAACAGCCGGGCGAGCAACTCGCTCGGCACGGCCTATAAGGCTGCGCCCCTGGCGGCGCAGCCTGTAGCAAGCACCCGCGGCATTACAACCGGAAATGCCCGACCATCCCCTTCAACTCCGCCCCCAACTGCGCCAGCTCGATGCTCGACGCTGCATTGCCCTGCATGGCCAGTGACGACTGATCGGCGCTGGCGCGAATGCTGGTGACGCTGCGGTTGATCTCTTCGGCGACCGAACTCTGTTGCTCGGCGGCCGCGGCGATCTGCTGGTTCATCTGCTGAATCAGCGACACCGCCGTGGCGATGCTGCCCAATGCGCTTTCGGTCTGCAGCGCATCGCTGACCGCCAGCTTGACCAGTTCGCCGCTGCTCTGGATCTGCTGCACCGAGGACTGCGCCGCCGAACGCAAGGCACTGACCAGGCGCTCGATCTCTTCGGTGGATTGCTGGGTGCGCTTGGCCAGGGCCCGTACTTCGTCGGCGACCACCGCGAAGCCCCTGCCCTGCTCGCCGGCACGCGCCGCTTCGATGGCCGCGTTCAGCGCCAGCAGGTTGGTCTGTTCGGCGACACTCTTGATCACGCTGAGCACGGTGCCGATGTTCTGGATCTCGGCGCTGAGGCTTTCGATGCTGGAACTGGCGCTGCTGGCCGAATCCGCCAACTGCTCGATGCGCTGCATGCTCTGGCGCACCACCTGCTGGCCGCTTTCGACCTTGTCGTCGGCGGTCTGCGCCGCTTGCGCGGCTTCTTCGGCGTTGCGCGCGACATCGTGCACGGTGGCGGTCATCTGGTTCATCGCTGTCGCCACCTGTTCGGTTTCTTCCTTCTGGCTGCTGACTTCCAGGTTGGTCTGCTCGGTCACCGCCGACAGCGACTGGGCCGAGCTGGCCAACTGCTCGATGCCCGCCTGCAGGCCGCTGACGATACTGCTCAAGCCGCTGCCCATCTGTTGCATCGCCAGCATCAACTGGCCGATTTCATCCCGGCGCGTCACTTCCACGGTCGCGCTCAGGTCGCCGGCGGCGATCTGCTGCGCCACGCGCATCACGCTGCGCAGCGGAGTGACGATCAAGCGGGTAATAATCCAGGCCGCCAGCACGCCCACCAGCAATGCCAGGGCCGAGGACGCGACGATCAACAGCGAGTTCTTTTTCAGCTCCGCCTGCATCGACTGATCCTGCGCGCCGTATGCCTGGTCGACCCGCTCCATCACTTGCGCGGCGCGCTCATGCAGCTGCTGATAGACCTTTTTCTCCTGCGCCAGCAAGCCGGTGTATTCGGCGAGCTTTTCGCTGAAGCCACCGATATGCCCGACCACTTCGTTGAGCACGGTCTGATAACCGCCGTCCTTGACCACGGTCTTGAGCTGCTCGGCCTGGACCAGGGCCTGGTCGGCCTGCTCGATCTTGCCCTGCTCGACCTCTTCCTCGCCCTTGCGGCTCTGGTCCAGGCGCACCCGGGCTTCGTTCATGGCTTGCAGCATCAGGCGCGAAACCTGGCTGACCTGATTGGCCTGCTCGACGAACTCGCTGCCCTCCTTGCCGGCGGACTCCTTGAGGCTATAGGTGCCGTCGTCGGCCAGACCGGCCTGCAGCACATCGAGGTTGTTGGCCACGCTGGACACCGACCAACTGGCCATTTCCAGCGCCAGGTCCTTGGCCTGGGTCAGCTCGACGAACTCATCGAAGGCCTTGCGGTAAGCCCCCAGCGCCTGCTCGACATCGGTCATCACCGGCACGTTCGCCGCCGAGCGTTCCTTGAGCTGCGCCGCCAGGCCCAGCAGGCCATCGACGCCCTCGTGCAAGGCGTCCGCGGTTTTTGCATCGCCGTGCAAGGCATAGTTCTGTTCGAGCAGGCGGACCTTGAGCAGACCGCTGTTGAGCGACGACATCTGCTTGAGGCCATCGAAACGCTGGCTGATGGTCTGCAGGGACCAGACGCCTATAGCCGCCACCAGCGCCGTCAGAAGCAGCACCAGGGTGAAACCGACACCCAGTTTTTTCGCCATGCCGAGGTTGGCAAAACGTCCGTTCGTGGCCGAATTCATTGCGCTCAGTCCCCTTCCAGTCCCCAATGGCGACAGGGCCATTGTCCAGTTTTGCAGGTTCGCAATGGGCTGCACTGGAGCACAAGTATCTGGCGTCGGAATAATGGCAAAAAGCTACGTTCAGGTCGTATTCAGAATGGTCGAGGTCGATCCGGTACAGCCCTGGCAACGCTCGCTCACCAGGGCCGTCCATAAGGCAAGCAAGCCTCAGATGGCAGTGGCGCCACCATCGACCGCCAGAGCATGGCCGGTGGTGAAGGCTGCGCCGTCGCTGCACAGATACAACACCGCGCTGGCGATTTCCTCGACCTTGCCGATCCGCCCGACCGGGTGCATGGCCGCGGCGAATTCGGCTTTCTTCGGATCGGCCTCGTAGGCGCGGCGGAACATGTCGGTGTCGATCACCGCCGGGCACACCGCGTTGACGCGGACTTTCTTCTTCGCGTACTCGATGGCCGCCGACTTGGTCAGGCCGATCACCGCATGCTTGGAGGCAGCATAGATGCTCATCTTCGGCGCAGCACCGAGACCGGCCACCGATGCGGTATTGACGATGGCCCCGCCGCCCTGGGCGAGCATCAGCGGCAACTGGTGCTTCATGCACAGCCAGACGCCCTTGACGTTGACCGCCATGATCGCGTCGAACTCGTCCAGGGTGCCGTCCGCCAGCTTGCCCTTCTCGATTTCGATCCCGGCATTGTTGAAGGCATAGTCGAGGCGACCATAGATGCTTACTACCTGGGCCATCAGGTTCTGCACATCCGCCTCGTCGGTGACGTTGCAACGCACGAACGACGCCTCGCCACCGGCGGCGCGAATCAATTGCACCGTGCCTTCGCCGCCGGCGACGTCCAGGTCGGCCGCCACCACTTTCAGCCCCTGCGCGGCAAACGCCAGGGCCGTGGCCCGGCCAATACCCGCCGCTGCGCCGGTGACCAAAACGACCTGGCCGGAAAACGTCATGCTCATGGTGATGCCCTCGATGGAATGCATGGATCGGATTGGCCCAGTCTAGGCACAGGCAACGGGCACGCGGCAGCATTATCAGAGGGCCGGTTGCCCACTTATCCGCGATGGTGATGAAGGCGGCCATACGACCATCACGCCTCTGGATCGCGCCCTATTCGCTACAGCGGCAGACCTTGCGGCATCAGGGCCGAAGGTCTATCAACTAGGGTTCCATTGATCCTCGAGTGCCTGCCATGACCACCCTGACCAATCGCCAGTTTCTGCTCGCCAAACGCCCGGTGGGCGCGGCAACCCGCGAAACCTTCACCTACCAGCAGGTTCCCGTCGGCGAACCGGCGGCCGGACAGATCCTGGTGAAGAATGAATACCTGTCCCTCGACCCGGCCATGCGCGGCTGGATGAACGAAGGCAAGTCCTACATCCCGCCGGTGGGCATCGGTGAAGTGATGCGCGCGCTGGGCGTGGGCCAAGTGATCGCCTCGAACAACCCCGGCTTCGCCGTCGGCGACTATGTCAATGGCGCCCTGGGCGTGCAGGATTATTTCCTCGGCGAGCCGCGCGGCTTCTACAAGGTCGATCCGAAACTGGCGCCGCTGCCGCGCTACCTGTCGGCCCTGGGCATGACCGGCATGACCGCCTATTTCGCCCTGCTGGACGTCGGTGCGCCAAAGGCCGGTGAAACCGTGGTGCTGTCGGGCGCCGCCGGCGCGGTGGGCAGCATTGCCGGGCAGATCGCCAAGATCAAAGGCTGCCGGGTGGTCGGCATCGCCGGTGGCCAGGACAAGTGCAAGTTCCTGATCGACGAGCTGGGCTTCGACGGGGCCATCGACTACAAGAGCGAAGACGTCCACGCCGGTCTCAAGCGCGAATGCCCGAAAGGCGTCGATGTGTATTTCGACAACGTTGGCGGCGACATTCTCGATGCCGTGCTCAGCCGCCTGAACTTCAAGGCCCGGGTGGTGATCTGCGGCGCCATCAGCCAGTACAACAACAAGGAAGCGGTCAAGGGCCCGTCCAACTACCTGTCGTTGCTGGTCAATCGCGCGCGCATGGAAGGTTTTGTGGTGATGGACTATGCGGCCCGGTTTGCCGCCGCCGGGCAGGAAATGGCCGGCTGGATGGCCAAGGGGCAGCTCAAGAGCAAGGAGGATATTGTCGAGGGACTGGAGACTTTCCCGGAAACGCTGATGAAGCTGTTCAGCGGCGAGAACTTCGGCAAGCTGGTGCTGAAGGTCAGTTGATCATCGAGGGTTGAAACCCATCGCGGGCAAGCCGTGCTCCTACAGAAGATCAGGAGTGCGGCTTGCCCGCGATTGTCTTTGCGGCTTACGCCAGCTCGGCCACCACGGCCGCCAGGGCCTTGGCCGGGTCCGCCGCCTGGCTGATCGGACGGCCGATCACCAGGTAATCGGAACCGGCATCCAGCGCCTGGCGCGGAGTAAGGATGCGCCGCTGGTCGTCCTGGGCGCTGCCCGCCGGACGAATCCCCGGAGTCACCAGTTGCAGCGACGGGTGCGCGGCCTTCAGCGCCTGGGCTTCCAGGGCCGAACAGACCAGGCCGTCCATGCCAGCCTTTTCCGCCAGGGCGGCGAGGCGTAGCACCTGCTCCTGCGGTTCGATATCCAGGCCGATGCCGGCCAGGTCTTCACGCTCCATGCTTGTCAGCACGGTCACGCCGATCAGCAGCGGTTTCGGGCCGCTGCGCTGGTCGAGCACTTCGCGGCAGGCCGCCATCATGCGCAAGCCGCCGGAGCAGTGCACATTGACCATCCACACGCCCATCTCCGCGGCGGCCTTGACGGCCATCGCGGTGGTGTTGGGGATGTCATGGAATTTCAGGTCGAGGAAGACTTCAAAACCCTTGTCGCGCAGGGTGCCGACGATTTCCGAGGCGCAACTGGTGAACAGTTCCTTGCCGACTTTGACCCGGCACAGCTTGGGGTCCAGCTGATCAGCCAGTTTCAGTGCGGCGTCACGGGTGGGAAAGTCCAGGGCGACGATGATAGGAGTCTGGCAAGCGGACATGAAGGGGGCTCTCAGGCAAGTCGAAATCGGCGCGGATTGTAGCGCAAGCGACGGCGCTCCGGGACCCGATGATCGGTAATTCATCGCCAACGGCAGCTCCCGTATCGATAAAACCGTCCAAATGCCCGACCCTGGCGGCAATTGTGTCTAGCCCGATACACTCCCGACACGTCGGCAACAACCAGCCCGGCTACCCTCGCCTGCCGCAACACTCCCGAACAGCACTTCCAGCCCCAGGGCCGGACGCCTATGCTGAAGCCACCACCTCGCCGCCCATCTTTGTGGCTGGCAGCCTACCTGGCAGATGATCGCACGCATGCATAACACTCCAGCTCCCCTCACTGACGATCAGAAAGCACCCGGCACGGGTGACGACAAGCGCTGGAACACCCGGGCGCTGATCGTCGACGACGATGTACCGATCCGCGAACTGCTGATCGACTACCTGGCCCGCTTCAATATCCACGCCACCGGCGTGACCGACGGAGCGGCGATGCGCCAGGCCTTGCAGGCGGAACACTTCGACGTGGTGGTGCTCGACCTGATGCTGCCCGGCGAGGATGGCCTGTCCCTGTGCCGCTGGCTGCGTAACGAATCGGACATCCCGATCCTGATGCTCACCGCCCGCTGCGAGCCCACCGACCGGATCATCGGCCTGGAGCTGGGGGCCGATGACTACATGGCCAAGCCCTTCGAGCCCCGGGAGCTGGTGGCGCGGATCCAGACCATCCTGCGCCGGGTCCGCGACGACCGCACCGAACAGCGGGCCAATATCCGCTTCGACAACTGGCGCCTGAACAGCGTGCTGCGCCAGCTGATCTCCGCCGACGGTCTTGTCGTACCACTGTCCAACGCCGAGTTCCGCCTGCTCTGGGTGTTCATCGAACGCCCGCGCCGGGTGCTGAGCCGCGAACAGCTGCTGGACGCCGCCCGTGGCCGCTCCATCGAAGCCTTCGATCGCAGCATCGACCTGCTGGTCTCGCGCCTGCGGCAGAAGCTCGGCGACGACCCGAAATCGCCACAGTTGATCAAGACCGTGCGCGGCGAAGGCTACCTGTTCGACGCCCGAGACATCGGCTGATGCGTGGGCGCTTCGATACGCTGTTCGGCCGCCTGTTCGGGGTATTGCTGATCGCGATCGTGCTCGCCCACCTGCTCGCCTTCTTCTGGTTCCGCCTCTACGGCCCGCATCCGCATCCGCGTCCGCCGGCCAGCGAATTCAGCGGCCAGCCACAACCCGGCAGCGGGCGCTTCGAACCGCGGCCGCCACGGCCCTGGTTCGGCGGGCCGATCGTGCCGCTGACCTTCCAGTTCATCTCGCTGATCATCGCCGCCTGGTACGGCGCCAAGCTGCTGACCCGGCCGATCCAGCGCCTGAGCGATGCCGCCGAGCGTCTCAGCGAAGACCTCGACAGCCCGCCGCTGGACGAGTCCGGCCCGCGGGAAGCGCGGCAGGCGGCCCATACCTTCAACCTGATGCAACGGCGCATCCAGGAGCAGGTCAAGCAGCGCGGGCGCATGCTCGGCGCGGTTTCCCATGACCTGCGCACGCCCTTGTCGCGCCTCAAGCTGCGGCTGGAACAGATCGAAGACAACAAGCTGCAGGGCCAGATGCGCCAGGACCTCGACGACATGATCAGCATGCTCGACGCGACCCTGAGCTACCTGCACGAACAGCGCACCAGCGAGGCCGTGCAGTGGATGGACGTGCAGGCGCTGGTGGAATCGCTCTGTGAAAACGCCCAGGACCAGGGCGCCGACGTGCAGACCAGCGGCCATTGCGCGCCCCTGCAAGTGCAGCCGATGGCCCTGCGCTCCTGCCTGAACAACCTGCTGGACAACGCCCTGCGCTACGCCGGGCACGCCCGCATCAGCCTGCAGGACAGCCGCGAGCAGGTGCTGATCCGGGTCATCGACCACGGCCCGGGCATCGCCGAAGACCAGCGCGAAGCGGTGTTCGAACCCTTCTATCGGCTGGAAGGCTCGCGCAACCGCAACTCCGGCGGCGTCGGCCTGGGCATGACCATCGCCCGCGAGGCCGCCGAACGCCTGGGCGGGCAACTGCACCTGGAAGAAACCCCAGGCGGTGGCCTGACCACCGTGGTGCGCCTGCCCCGCGCCTGAACCGTCCGTGTGTACCGACCGGTACAAAGCTCACATACCCGTTGCCTGATTTACGGCCGCTGCGTCGGAGTGCCGCCGAAGCCGATCGCAGCCTCGCGCTGCTCGGCAGCGGCTACAGGGACTGCGGGCACGGATGCCCGCGTTCTGCATGCATCAGCGCTTGTCTTCGACCCGCGCCTGGCTGGTGCTCCAGTCGGTCAACAGGCTGTAGGCCACGGCCAGCAGGGTCGGGCCGATGAACAGGCCGATGAAACCGAAGGCGATCAGCCCGCCGAAGACCCCGAGCAGCACGATCACCAGCGGCAGGTTGCCGCCCCGGCTGATCAGGTAGGGTTTGAGCACGTTGTCGACGCCACTGATGATGAAGGTGCCCCAGATACCGAGGAACACCGCCATCCCGTATTCACCTTTCCAGGCCAGCCAGGCGGTGGCTGGAATCCACACCAGCGGCGGGCCCATGGGAATCAGGCTGAGCAGGAAGGTGACGATCCCCAGCACCAGCGCGCCCGGCACGCCGGCGATCAGGAACCCGATCAGGGCCAGGATCGCCTGGGCCGCCGCAGTGCCGATCACACCGTTGACCACCCGCTGCACCGTACCGGCCACCAGCTCGATGTAGTAGCCGGCGCGGTCGCCGATCAGGCGCTCCAGCAGCCCATGGACGAACGCCGCCAGGCGCGGGCCGTCGCGATAGAAGAAAAACACGAAGACAATGCTCAGGGTCAGTTCGAGGATCCCGCCACCGATCTGCGCGCTGCGGGCCAGCAGCCAGTTGCCGACCTGCCCCAGGTAAGGCTTGATCGCCAGCATCATCGCCGCGCCCTGCTGGTCGATGCTGTTCCACAGCCCCACCAGGCGTTCACCGACGAAGGGCACGCCGGCCAGCCAGCTCGGTGCTTCGGGCAGGCCATCGACCTGCACATCCTTGATAAAAGCGGTGGCATCGCGCACATGGTCGGCCAGGTTGAAACCGAGCCAGACCAGCGGCGCCGCCACCAGCAGCATCCAGCCCAGGGTCAGCACGGCCGCGGCCAGGGACTCGCGGCCATTGAGCCAGCGGGTCAGCAGGCGCATCAGCGGCCAGCTGGCAAACGCCAGGACCGCCCCCCAGAACAATGCGGACCAGAACGGTGCCATGACCCAGAAGCTGGCGCCGAACAGCACCAGAAGCAGGATCTGCACCAACAGGCGATCATTATTGAGCATGTAGGATCTCGAGAAAGGTCAACTCACCCAGCGTAGGCGAACGGCGGATCACTCGTTCGCCTGCGCCCGTTCAATGCAGCAATTCAGCGCAGCAGTTCAAGGCGCAAGCCAGGCGCCTCGCTGCCACCGGTTTCCATGCGTGCCGCCCGCACGCCCTGGCCAATCAGAGCCTGGCGCCAGGCCTCGGCATTCGGCCCGGAAACACTGACCCGCAAGGTGGTATCGAGGTTCAACCCGCGCGACAGCAAGGTCAGCCAGGTGGGCTGGGGCTCGCCGCCAAGCTTGGGCAGGTCCAGTTCGCCGGTGTCCTTGAGCTGGCGCAACAGGGTGGCCGAGGTCGGCAGCAACTCGCCCAGGGGAGTACTGGCGTCGAACTGCTCGACATGCAGGTACGCCCGGCGATTGCCACGGGTAATGCTGTACAGGGCCACCAGCGAGTTGTCGTTGGGCGCGGCCAGGCGCAACAGCAGGTAGGCCTGCTGGGCATCGGCGCCGTACAGCTTGGCGTTGCCGAACACCTCGTTGGCCCACAGGCTGCTTTCCCCGCAATCCCGGGCCTGGCACCAGAACAACAGTTCGGCGCCCTGCTTCTGCAAGGCTTCGCGGGCGGCGGTAAAGGCCGCGGTCGAGGAATGCTCCGGCGGCAACTCGTAGGTCACCGACGTCGCGGTGCCGCGCGCGCCGACCTGGCCATCGAAACGCAGCTGGCCGCTGATCTTGCGGATCGAGCCCATGGGATAGATCCGCTCCATCTCGGCCGCCGGGCGGTAGTCGACGATCTGCGCGTCAGGCATGCGCGGCACGATCGGCAAGTCATGGCTGCCGGGCAAGTCGGCGGCGAGGAGCAAGGGGCTGGCACAGGACAGCAGCAGGACATTGAATAAACGCATGGATGCTCTCATCGGATCAGCATGGCCTGGGCACCCTTGATGACACTGGCGTCATCCGTGCGCTGCGGAACCAGCAGCCCGCGCTGCACCGCCGGTCGCGCCTCGAGGGTCGCCATCCAGCGTTGCAGGGCCGTCAGGCCCTCCACCGGAACCCCGGACCATTCATGGCCGCGCACCCAGGGAAAGGTGGCGATATCGGCAATGCTGTAGTCGCCGGCGAGGAATTCGACTTCCTGCAAGCGGGTGTCGAGCACCTCGTACAGGCGCCGGGTTTCATGCTGGTAGCGGTCGATAGCGCCCTGGAGTTTTTCCGGAAAGTACCGGAAGAACACATTGGCCTGGCCCTGCATCGGGCCGATGCCGCCCATCTGGAACATCAGCCACTGGATGACCCGGGAGCGGCCCTTGGGATCGCTCGGCAGCAGTTGCCCAGTGAGTTCAGCCAGGTAGAGGAGAATCGCGCCGGACTCGAACACGGCGAAATCGCCGTTGGTGCGGTCGACAATCGCCGGAATCCGGCCATTGGGATTGATCTTGAGAAAGCCTGGAGCCTTTTGTTCCTTCTTGTCGAAACTCAGGGCATGCACCGTATAAGGCAGGCCGAGTTCCTCGAGCACGATAGAGACCTTGTGGCCATTCGGGGTCGCAGCGGTGTAGAGATCTATCATGGTTGTCTCCCATTTCAACCCGCCCAGCCTCGACAGTTGCCCGCTGCAAGTCAAGAAACGGCGAAAAACCTATTGAAACAGTCTGCAACAAGGCTCGCGCCGGCTTCATCATTCAAGTGCAGGTGATGGCCACCAGGCAGCTGTTCCCGGCTAAAGGGTAGCCGCTCCAGCAACTCCGGGTGCTTGGCCAGCATGCCGTCGGCCGCCACCACCAGATGGGTCGGACAGGACAGGCGCTGGACGAAGGTCATGGCCTGTTCCTGGGTCAGGCGCTGCGGCGAAGCCAGGGTCAGGCGGCTGTCGCTGCGCCAGGTGTAGCCCCCCGGGACCGGCATCAGGCCACGTTGCGCGAGCAGTTCGGCGGCTTCGCGGCTGACCGCGACCACGCCCTTCATTCGCGCCTCGATGGCGCGGTCCAGGGTGGCGTAGACCGGCTTGCGCTTTTCCCGCAGGTCCAGCTGGGCCTGCAGCGCCATGCCCATGCGCTCGGCGGCGTTCTCACCGGTGGCGGTCGGCGGAATCACCCCGTCGATCAATGCCAAGTGGCTCACCCGCTCGGGCAACGAGCCGGCCAGCACCAGCGAGACGATCGCGCCCAGGGAATGCCCGAGCAGGCCAAAGCGTTTCCAACCCAGCTGCTCGGCGACCTGCAACACGTCATACACGTAATCCCAGAGCGCATAGCTGGCACCCAGGGGGCGGTGCCCGGAATGGCCATGCCCGGCCATGTCCAGGGCGACGATGCGCAAGCCGCGCAGCCTGGGCGCCAGCCGCGCGAAGCTGTTGGCGTTGTCCAGCCAGCCGTGCAAGGCAATGACCGGCAAGCCGTCCTCGGGGCCGAACAGGTGGGCTGCCAGCTCGATATGCGGCAGGCTCAGGCGGACTTCTTCCACCGCGGCGCTCATGCGCAGCTCCGTTCGGCGCGGGCTTCCCAGCGGCTGAAGAGTTTTTTCAGCAGGGCCGCGGTGTCCTGCGGGCGCTCCAGCGGAAACATGTGCCCGCCCGGCATGCTCAGGGATTCGCCATGGGGCATGCGCCCGACACTGCTGGCGTGGTGCTTCATCACCACCCGGCTCTGGCGCCCGCGCACCACCGCCAGCGGCACCTTCAACTGCCGGGGGCGGCCCGGGCTGGTGTGCGGCACGCCGCGATAGATGCTGATCTCGGTGGCCGGATCGAAGCGCAACCGCAAACGGCCGTCGACCTGATGCAGGCCGTGTTGCAGGTAGGCGTCGAAACACTCGGGGTCGAAGCCGCGGAACAGGGTCTTGCCGGCAAAGTACTTGCGCGCCGACTCCAGGTCGCTGAACTCCTCGCGCCGGCCCAGGGTCCGGCCGGCGGGGGTCAGGCGATCGATAAAACCGAAACGCTTGGCGGCGCGAATCACCCATTGATCGGCACGGGTCAGCACCGGCGAGTCGAGCATCACCACCCCGCGATACAGCTCTGGGCAACGCAGCGCCGCGTGCAGATGCAGGACGCCGCCGAACGAATGGCCGACGCCCCACACCGGCTCGGCCTGCTGTTGCAAATGGTGGATCAGTTCGTCCACCAGGTTCAGCCAGTTGTCATCCGCCGGAAAGCGTGGATCGTGGGCGTGCTGCTGCAAGTGCGCCACTTGATATTCGGGCGCCAGGGCGGCGAACAACTTGCCGTAGGTCCCCGAGGGAAACCCGTTGGCGTGAGCGAAAAACACCTGTTGCGACATACCGGCTAACTCATGAACAAAAAACGATGGCTGATTGTCCGCACGCCATTACCCGGCGGCAATGACAGTAACGGTCAAGAATGATGACACTCCGCTTCAGCCTATGGTTACCGCTCAACGTGCCGGCGGCATCTGCCCCAGCGGCACCACGGCCATGGTCAGGCGCGATACGCAGCTGGCCTTGCCTTCGTCGCTACTCAGGCGGATATCCCAGACATGGGTGGTACGCCCGATGTGAATCGCCCTGGCCACCGCCGTCACCCGGCCGGAACGCAGGCCGCGCAAGTGGTTGGCATTGATCTCCAGGCCCACGCAATAGAACTTGCTGGAGTCGATGCACAGGTAGCTGGCCATGGAGCCGACCGACTCCGCCAGCACCACCGAGGCACCGCCATGCAGCAGGCCATAGGGCTGGTGGGTGCGATGGTCGATCACCATGCTCGCGGTCAGGGATTCGTCGTCGAAGGACTCGAAGCGGATGTCCAGCACCTCACCGATGGTGTTTTTCTGGATCGCGTTCAGTTGCTCGATGTTCGGGGTGGTACGCCATAAGCTCATCACTGCATCCTTTAAGGTGGTTATCCGCGCTCAATCCTGCCACAGCACCGCTTCGGAGCGCTCGCTCCACTCTTTGAAGCGCTCGCCGTAGGTGGCTTCGATGACATTGCGCTTGATCTTCAGGGTCGGGGTCAGAAAGCCGTTTTCCACCGCCCAACTGTCCTTCACCACCACCAGGCGGTGCAAGCGCTCGTGTTTGTCGAGCGCGCCGTTGACCTCATCGAGAAGGCTTTCCAGGCTCGCATGCAGGCCGCCACGGGCACCGCCGGCGGCGTCCTGCAGTCCAGCCGCGGACAACACGCACAAGCCCAGAGGCGCACTCAGGCCATCGCCGACCACGCACACCTGCTCGATCCGCGAATGCACCGCCAGCCGGTTCTCGATCGGCGCCGGGGCCACGTACTTGCCCTTGCTGGTCTTGAAGATCTCCTTGAGCCGCCCAGTCAGGCGCAGATTGCCGTCGGCGTCCTGCTCGCCCTTGTCGCCGGTGCGCAGGAAACCATCCGCGGTGACGGTTTCCGCGGTCTTCTGCGGGTCCTTGAAGTAGCCGAGCATGGTCGCCCCGCTGCGCACCTGGACCTCTCCGGCCTCGTCGATCCGCACCTCGACGTCCGGGCAGGGCCGGCCGATCCAGCCGGGTACATGCTGGCCGCTGCGGCCGATATGGGAATAACCGCAACTTTCGGTCATGCCGTACACCTCCAGCACATCGAGGCCCAGGCGCTGATACCAGTCCAACAGGGTCTGCGGCACCGGCGCGGCGCCGGACAAGGCGACCCGCAGGGCGTCCAGCCCCAGCCCGGCCAGTACCTTGCGTCCGACCCGCTTGCCGATGAACGGCAGGCCCAGCAGGAAGTCCAGGCGCTTGGCCGGAACTTTGCTGTATACGCCCATCTGGAACTTGGTCCAGATCCGCGGCACGCCGAACAACGCCGTGGGCCGCGCCCGCTGCAGGTCGGTGAGAAAGGTCTCCAGGCTCTCGGCGAAAAACACCGTCTGCCCGGTATAGATCGCCGCCAGCTCGACAAACATGCGCTCGGCCACGTGGCACAGCGGCAGGTAGGACAGCAGCCGGTCCGTCGGCCCAAGGCCGAACAGCTGGGTGCCGCGGGTCGCCGCAAAACCCAGGGTGCCGAAGCTGTGCATCACGCCCTTGGGCAGGCCGGTGGTGCCCGAGGTGTAAATGATGGTCGCCAGTTGTTCGGCGGCGGGGTTGGGGTCGTCCTGGATCGGCGAGCACCGCTGCAACTGGTCCCAGGTGAAGTCGAAGCGGCCTTCGGGGCAGATCGGCAGGCTGATGGTCGGCAGCCCGGGCTTCACACCGGGGGCCATCGCCGGCCAGTCATCGAGCTTGCCGATGAACACCAGGGCCGACTCGGAATGCTCCAGCACCTGGGCCACCGAATCGGCGGTCAGGTTGGGATACAGCGGCACGGAAACGTGACCGGCCATCCAGATCGCCAGGTCGGCGATGATCCAGTGGGCGCAGTTCTTGGAAATGATCGCGACATGACTGCCCGGCGGCAGCTCGCGGGCGCGCAGCCAGTGGGCGGCGCAGCGGGCCTGGTGGCCGACGTCGGCCCAGGTCAGCTCTTCGACCCGGCCACCCCCCAGGGGCTGGACCAGGAAACGTTGGCGGGGATGACGAGCTTCGCGCTCGTAGAACACTTCCAGCGGCAAACGAAAAGCAGCAGACATGCGACTCGCTCCTTTGTTTTTGTTCTGATCGTGAGGCTAGCCAACCAAGCACTTGCTCGGGCGACTATTCCACGCACAAAGGAACGCTGCAAGTTAAGAAATGTAGCGAAAAGAACAGATCGTCGTAGGAACGAGGCTTGCCCGCGAAGAGCAGCGACACGGGGTACCTGAAACTACGCGGCACTCTTTTATCGCGGGCAAACCGCGCTCCTACAGTCCAGGGGTTCAGGGATTCTTGATGCTGTTGAGGGTCATTAGGCCGGCCAGCGGCCAGTCGCCTTCGAGCTCCGCCAGGCCTGCAGTGTGCATCGGCTGGGGATTGCGCAGATGGCCGTGCTGCAGGAGGCCGATCAGGTTGCCCACCAGCGGCTGGTGGCTGACCAGCAGCACGTTGTCCACCGAATCGAGTTGGGCGACCACTGACAGCGGGTTGTTGTCCGGCGTCAGCCAGGACACGGTGCGGATTTCCGCTTCGAAGCCCAGGGCTTCGCGCACCAGCTTCGCCGTCTGCTGCGCCCGCGCATAAGGGCTGGCGATGATTGCGCTGAGCGGCTGGCCGATCAGGTGCGCGGCGCTGCGCAGCGCTTCCTGGCGGCCATGCTCGGTCAGGTTGCGCTCGGCATCGCTGCGCGCATGCGGCTCGGCTTCACCGTGACGCAACACCCAGAGCTTCACAGCTTGGGCTCCTCGTCGCGCGCCGGATGGGGCGCCGGTGGCACCACGTGCGGCGCTTCGCCTTCAGGCGCGCGCGGGGCCGGCCAGTCGGCGAACGGCCAAGGCTTCTGGTCGGTGTGGAAACTGCCGAAGCGACCGATCTGCGCCAGAAACTGGCTCAGGCTGTCGCCGAAGTTCATCAGGCTGGCACTCGGCGAACCGTAGATCAGCCGGTAGATCAACTGCACCAGCACCAGCGCGCCGAGGATGAATTGCGCCACTTGCCAGACCAGCACGAACACCAGCATCCACAGCACACGCAGCAGGATGGATTCGTACTTGGCTTCGGAATTCGTATCGTTCATGTCTCGCTCCTGTCCTGCTCAGTTGAAACCACTGGGGGAGATAAAGTCGACATCGGTTTTCGGCTCGCCGCGCATCAGCAGTTCGATGACCTGATTCAGCGTGCGACCTTCAAACAGGATGGCATGTAATCCGGCCACCAGCGGCATATATACGCCCACTTCCTGTGCCTTGACCTTGAGCACCTTGAGGGTGTTCACGCCTTCGGCCACCTCGCCGAGCCGGTCCACCGCCTCTTCCAGGCTCAGGCCTTCACCCAGGGCGAAACCGACCTGATAGTTGCGGCTCTTGGGCGACGAGCAGGTGACGATCAGATCGCCGACCCCCGCCAGGCCGAGGAAGGTCATCGGGTTGGCGCCCTGGCTGACGGCGAAACGGGTCATTTCCGCCAGCGCCCGGGTAATCAGCATGCTCTTGGTGTTTTCCCCCATGCCCAGCGCCACGGCCATGCCGGCGATGATCGCGTAGACGTTCTTCAACGCCCCGCCCAGCTCGACGCCGAAGCGGTCGGCGCTGGCATAGACGCGGAAGGTACGGCCATGCAGGGCCGCCTGCACGCGCTGGCAGAGCTCTTCGTCTTCGCTGGCGACCACGGTGGCGGTCAAGGCGTGTTCGGCCACTTCGCGGGCCAGGTTCGGCCCGGACAGCACGCCGATCCGCGCTTGCGGAGCGATCTCTTCGAGGATTTCGCTCATCAGCTTGAAGGTCTGCGCCTCGATGCCCTTGGTCAGGCTGACCAGCAGCTTGCCGGCGAGCAGCCGCGCATGGGGCGCCAGCACCGAGCGCAGGGCGCTGGAGGGTAAGGCGACAAAACACAGGTCACTGTCGTTCAGGGTGGCCAACAGATCGGTCACCGGCTCCACCGCCGGATGAATCTTGATGCCTTTGAGGTAACGCGGATTTTCGCGATGAATGCGAATGGCTTCCGCCTGCTCCGGGTCACGCATCCACTGCCGCACCCGATGGCCGTTCTCGGCCAGCAGATTGGCCACGGCGGTACCAAAGCTTCCGCCTCCCAGGACCGCGATAGGGCGCTGTTCAGTCATATGCAATCCGTCAATCCATACAGTGGCGATGGCGGCATTATACGGGGCGGCCCTGCGGCGGCCAGCCCCGTGAACAATTAGGCACAAATGCCGGGAAAACACCGATTAGACCCCGGATTGTCTGGGTTATCGACTGGAAAACCCGGTCATCTCGGTTAACATGCGCGGCAATTATCCGTTATCAAGGCTGTGCCGTGTATCCTGGCCCTCCCCTCTCCCGCCCATCGCTCTTGCTGGCGCTGCTTTGCAGCACCCCGGCGTTGGCCGACGATCTGTTCCTGGACAACCAGCCGCTGCCGGAAATCCTCACCGCCACCCGTCTGAAACAGTCCCCCGCGGCCGTGCCCGGCAGCATGACCGTGCTCGACAGCGAACTGATCAACGCCAGCGGCGCCCGCGACATCAGCGAGCTGCTGCGCCTGGTGCCCGGGATGATGGTCGGCAATATCAACGGCAACCAGGCCGCGGTGAATTATCACGGCACCAATGCCAGCGAAGCGCGGCGCATGCAGGTGCTGATCGACGGGCGCTCGGTGTACCGGGCGGGCCTGGCCACCGTGGACTGGAGCGACATTCCGGTGGCCATGGAGGACATCGAGCGCATCGAGGTGTTCCGCGGCCCCAATACCGTCAGTTACGGCGCCAACGCGCTGATGGCGGTGATCAACATCATTACCCGCTCGCCCGCCAACAGCCACGGCACGCGGGTCAAGGTCACCCGCGGCCAGCGCGGCATCAGCGACTGGTACGCCAGCCAGGGCACCGGCTGGGACAGCGGCGACCTGCGCCTGTCGCTGTCCGGGCAGGAGGACGATGGCTTCGACAGCGATCGCAACGGCACCGACTATCGCGACAGCCGGCGTTTGAACCGCTTCAGCCTGTCGGTCAGCCAGATGCTCGACGAGCAGCAGAGCATCGACTGGCAGCTCAGTGCCAAGGAAGGCAGCAACCAGCGCCCCTATACCTACCGCCCGGTGTTCTCCGGTATCACCTCGGCCGGCTACAACTCCGACGTGATCGCCAAGGACTATGCCGGCTCGCTGCGCTGGAACCTGGACATCAACCCGGACCACAGCCTTTATATACAAGGCTCGGCCCAGCACTGGGACCGCCAGCAGAACTGGCGCGCCTGTGACGCCGAAGTGTCGTTCAGCCCGGAACTGACCCGCCTCTGGCAGCTCAACCCGAACTATGCCGAACTGCTGGCCCGGCACATGGACAATTTCACCGGCTCCGGCGCCCCTCCGGGCACCGCGGCCGAACAGGCCCTGGCGAACCAGGTGCTGACCCAATGGAAGGACGGCGCCAAGCGCACGGTCTGCGGGGATATCGACCAGAGCGCCCGTGAATCGCGCTACGACCTCGAACTGCAGGACACCCTGAGCCTGTCCGACGGTGTGCGCCTGGTCAGCGGCCTGAACTATCGCTACGACCGCGCCGACTCGGAAACCTATTTCAACGGCACCCTCGACGACAGCACCTGGCGCGCGTTCGGCCAACTGGAATGGCGCGCCACCGAGCACTGGCTGCTGCAGGGCGGCGCCATGTTCGAGGACTCGCAGCTGAGCGGCAGCTCGCTGACCCCGCGGGTGGCGGTCAACTACCTGATCAATCCGCGCCACGGCCTGCGGGCGGTGTATTCGGAAGCGATCCGCTCGCCGGACATGTTCGAGAACAACGTCAACTGGAGCTACCGGGTCACCAAGCTGAGCCCGACCGCCTACGGCCAGCCCAGCGCCCAGTACTTCGTCAAGACCCGCGGCCCGGGCAACCTCGACCAGGAGCGCATGCGCTCGCGGGAGCTGGGCTACAACGGCTTTTTCGCCGATCTCGGGCTGAACCTCGATGTGAAGCTGTTCTACGACGAAATCAGCGGGATGATCAGCGAGCCGCTGCGCAACAACCAGTACATCGCCAGCAACAGCAACAACTCACGCTTCGCCGGCACCGAAACCCAGCTGGACTGGCGCCTGAACCCGGCGGACCGGCTGCGCCTGACGTACGCCTATGTCGACGCCGAGGCCAGCAACCCGCTGGACGAGCAATTGACCGCGCGCCACAGCGGCTCGGCGGGCTGGTTGCGCGACTGGGGCCAGGGCTGGTCCAGCGCGCTCTTCTACTATGGTTCCAGCGCGCTCAACGGTTACCGCTTCGAACGGGTCGATACCCGCGTCGCCAAGCGCATCCCCCTGGGCAAGGGCAGCCTGGAGCTGGCCGGCGTGCTCCAGCAACGGCTCGACGACGAGCCCACCACCTTTGTCGACAACAACTATGACTCGCAACACGTCCTCTACTTCAGTGCGGAGTTGACGTTCTAGCATGAGCCACCGTCAGTCAGGGATGACGCCAGCCTTGAGCCGATTCCAGGTTCGCCTGCTGCTGTTCTGTTGCCTCTGGGGTGCATTCCCCGCATGGGCGGCCCAGGTGTTGCTGACCGGCGCCGAAGACAGCGCCGGCGTGCGAGCCTTCGCCCAGGCACTGGCGCAACAGCGGCCACAGGACGAAGTGCGCTTCGAACTCCTGGCCAACCTGCCTGCCCCCGGTCAATTGCCGGCGGGGACCCGGCTGATCCTGCTCGACCCGGCCAGCCTGGAGTGGCGCCAGCAAGAGGCCCAGGGCCCGGCCACCCTGGTGCTGCGCATCGGCCGGATCCAGGCCCAACAGCGCCTTGGGGCAACGACCTCGCCCCGGCTGAGCCTGTTATGGAGCGACCCGCCGCTGGCTCGACAATTGCAACTGATCCGCAAGATTCTCCCCCAGGCCCGGCGGATCGGCGTGCTCTACGGCGCCGACAGTGAATTCCTGCTCAAGGAACTGCACCAGGCCGCCCATCCCCTGGGGCTGGAAATCGTCGCCGAGCGCTGGGACGACACCAATGACAGTCGCCCGCTGCAAAGCCTGCTGAAAAGCAGCGACGTCTTGCTGGGGCTGGACGACCCGCGCCTGTACAACCCGAAAACCGCGAAGAACCTGTTATTGAGCAGCTATGCCCGGCAACTGGCGCTGATCGGCCCCAATGCCGGCTTCGTCAAGGCCGGCAGCCTGGCCAGCACCTACAGCGACCAGGACGACTGGCTGCAGGTGCTCGACGATTTGCTGGACCGGCCCACGCCCCACTGGCCGCGTACCCTGTATCCGCAACCGTTCAAGGTGTTGAGCAACCCGCAAGTGGCACGCTCCCTGGGTGTCGAACCGATTGACGAACAATCGGTGGCGACCCAGCTGGCCGAAGGAGAAAAACGCCCATGACCTTCCGTCGCCGTTGGGACATCAGTACCCGCACCCAGATCATCTGCCTCGGCCCGGCGCTGCTGCTGACCCTGCTGCTGATCAGCTTCTTTACCTTCGTGCGGATCCAGGATCTGCGCCAGGAGCTCAACCACACCGGCCAGTTGATCGCCAACCAGCTGGCGCCGGCCACCGAGTACGGGGTGATTTCGGGCAACAGCGAAGGCCTGGAGAGCCTGCTCAAGGCCACCCTGGCCACGCCCCATGTGCGTTTTCTCGAAGTCCAGGACAGCCGCAACAAGATCCTGGTGTACGTCGAGCAGCCTTCGGAGACTCACAACCGCTCACAGCAGGTGGAAGTGTTCCAGGCCCCGGTACGCCTGCAGCGTATCCAGCTCAGCAACGACTTTTTCCAGGACGACCCGAGCGCCAGCGTGAGCCCGAACGAGGACTACCTGGGGCGGGTGATCGTCGGCATGTCCAACGACGCCTTCAGCCAGCGCCAGCAGGAGATCCTGTTCAAGGCCGGCATCCTCGCGCTGTTCGCCCTGCTGTTCACCTTCCTCCTGGCCCGCCGCCTGGCGGCCAGCCTGTCGCAGCCGATCAGCGCCATGGGCACCGCGGTCAAGGCCATTCAACAGGGTGACTTCAAGACTCCGCTGCCGATCGTCGACGATGCCGAGCTGGGCGATCTTTCGCGGCATATCAACAACCTCGCGGCCGGCCTCGAGCAGGCCAGCCGCGAACAGCACCAGGCCATGGCGCAATTGATCCAGACCCGCGAAGAAGCGGAGCGAGCCAACAACGCCAAGTCGGACTTCCTGGCGATGATGAGCCACGAACTGCGCACGCCCATGAACGGCGTACTGGGCATGCTGCAACTGCTCGAAACCACGGAAATGACCGATGAGCAGCACGAGTACGCGGCGCTGGCCTCCGAGTCCACCGAGCACCTGCTCAAGGTAATCAACGACATCCTCGACTTCTCGCGCATCGAGCGTTCGGCCCTGGAGCTGGAGCACATCCCGTTCAATCTCGCCGAACTCATCAGCAGCTCGGCCCAGGCCTTCCAGCACAGCGCCGCGCAGCGCGGGCTGGACCTGCAACTGCGGCTGCCGCCCGGCATGGAATCGCTGCAAGTCAAAGGCGACCCGACGCGCATCCGGCAGATCCTGGTGAACCTGATCGGCAACGCCTTGAAGTTCACCGAACAAGGCAGCGTCACCATCGAACCGCAATGGCAGGCCCTGGACCATGAACTGCTGTGGTTCACCTGTAGCGTGCGCGACAGCGGGATCGGCATCAGCCCGCAAAGCCTGGAACTGATGTTCAACGCCTTCCAGCAGGCCGACAGTTCGATTTCCCGGCGTTATGGCGGCACCGGCCTGGGGCTGCCGATCGCCCGCACCCTGGCCGAACGCATGGGCGGCACCCTGCGCGCCCAGAGCGAGGAGGGCCGCGGCTCGGTGTTCACCCTGGAGATCCCGCTGGCGCTGTACCAGCAAAGCCTGCCGGTGCTGGCACCGCGGGTGCACAGCGGGCATGCCCATGGCGAAGGACGCAACGTGCTGCTGGTGGAAGACAACCCGGTCAACCAGACCGTGATCCAGGCCATGCTGCGCAGCCTGGGCTTCACGGTCAGCATCGCCACCGACGGCGCCCAGGCCATTCGCAGCGCCGAAAGCCTGATTTTCGAGGCGATCCTGATGGACTGCCGGCTGCCGCTGATCGACGGTTACGAGGCCACCCGGCAGATCCGCCAACTGCCCGGATGCGCCGACCTGCCGATCATCGCCTTGACCGCCAATGCCTTGCAGGGCGACCGCGAAGCGTGTTTGTCGGCGGGAATGAACGATTACCTGGCCAAGCCGTTCAAACGCACGGATCTGCAGCAAATTCTCCAACGTTGGGTGCAGTAGCGGCCATTTATCGACCATCTGCGACTGGCGTGAAGGGCGAAAGTGCGGCAGTCTTAGGCACCCGAACAGGCCCCTCACAGGGTCTGTACAATAATTTCAGTGCACAAGTGTACATTCATGTCCCTTGTGCTGTGACTTTCACCACAACGCAATAGTCTATGAGTAGGCTGCCGGCTCGAGGCATGAACGCTTCGATCGGCCGGGAAGATTTGCCCCACCCTGCCGCATGGGACTATTGAGGAGCTCGCATGACCAAACAAAACGCCTTTACTCGGGAAGATCTGCTGCGCTGCAGTCGCGGTGAGCTGTTCGGCCCAGGTAACGCGCAACTGCCCGCCCCGAACATGCTGATGGTGGATCGCATCACTCATATCAGCCAAGAGGGTGGCAAGTACGGCAAAGGTGAATTGGTCGCCGAGCTGGATATCACCCCGGACCTGTGGTTCTTCGCCTGCCATTTCGAAGGCGATCCGGTGATGCCGGGCTGCCTGGGCCTCGACGCCATGTGGCAACTGGTCGGTTTTTTCCTGGGCTGGCAAGGCCTGCCGGGCCGCGGTCGCGCCCTGGGTTCGGGCGAAGTGAAGTTCTTTGGCCAGGTGCTGCCGACCGCCAAGAAAGTCACCTATAACATCCATATCAAGCGCGTCCTCAAGGGCAAACTGAACATGGCCATCGCCGACGGTTCGGTCAGCGTCGACGGCCGCGAAATCTACACCGCCGAAGGCCTCCGGGTTGGCGTTTTCACCTCCACTGACAACTTCTAAGGGTTATCCGCATGCGCCGCGTCGTTATCACTGGTCTGGGCATCGTTTCGTGCCTGGGCAATGACAAAGAGACCGTCTCCGCTAACCTGCGTGCAAGTCGCCCTGGCATCCGCTTCAACCCGGAATATGCCGAAATGGGTCTGCGTAGCCAGGTTTCCGGCTCCATTGACCTCAATCTCGAAGAGCTGATCGATCGCAAGGTCTATCGCTTCGTCGGCCACGCGGCGGCTTACGCCTACCTGGCCATGAAAGACGCCATCGCCGACTCCGGCCTGACCGAAGAGCAGGTTTCCAACCCGCGTACCGGCCTGATCGCCGGCTCCGGCGGCGCCTCGACCCTGAACCAGATGGAAGCGCTGGACATCCTGCGCGAGAAAGGCGTCAAGCGCGTTGGCCCATACCGTGTCACGCGGACCATGAGCAGCACCGTTTCCGCCTGCCTGGCCACTCCGTTCAAGATCAAGGGCCTGAACTACTCCATCGCTTCCGCCTGCGCCACCAGTGCTCACTGCATCGGTACCGCCATGGAACAGATCCAGATGGGCAAGCAGGACATCGTGTTCGCCGGCGGCGGTGAAGAAGAACACTGGAGCCAGTCGTTCCTGTTCGACGCCATGGGCGCCCTGTCCAGCCAGTACAACGAGACCCCGGACAAGGCTTCCCGTGCCTACGACGCCAAGCGTGACGGTTTTGTCATCGCCGGCGGTGGCGGCATGGTGGTGGTCGAGGAGCTGGAACACGCCCTGGCCCGCGGCGCGAAGATCTACGCCGAAATCGTTGGCTACGGCGCGACGTCCGACGGCTACGACATGGTGGCGCCAAGCGGCGAAGGTGCAATCCGTTGCATGCAGATGGCCATGTCCACTGTCGACGCACCGATCGACTACCTGAACACCCATGGCACCTCGACTCCGGTCGGCGACGTCGCGGAAATGAAAGGCGTGCGTGAAGTGTTCGGCGACAAGGCTCCGGCCATCAGCTCCACCAAGAGCCTGTCGGGTCACTCCCTGGGCGCCGCCGGCGTTCACGAAGCGATCTACTGCCTGCTGATGATGGAAGGCAACTTCATGGCAGGTTCCGCCAATATCGAAGAGCTGGATCCGGAAGTGGCCGACATGCCGATCCTGACCAAGACTCGCGAAGACGCCACCATCAACACCGTGATGAGCAACAGCTTCGGCTTCGGCGGCACCAACGCCACCCTGGTCCTGAAGCGCTGGCAGGGCAAGTAAGCCCCGCCGCTTCGCTGGCTATATGAAAAACGCCCCGACTGGTTCGGGGCGTTTTTTATTGGGCGACTGTTTTCCCGAAGCACTTACACCGAAAAACGCGCCACCAGGGTGTTCAGGTCCACCGCCAGCCGTGACAGCTCCTGGCTCGCGGCACTGGTCTGGTTGGCCCCGGCCGAGGTCTGCATGGCCAGGTCGCGGATGTTCATCAGGTTGCGGTCCACCTCCCTGGCCACCGCCGCCTGCTCCTCCGAAGCGCTGGCGATCACCGTGTTGCGCTCGTTGATCAGGGTGATCGCCCCGGCGATTTCCTCCAACGCCGCCCCCGCCGCCTTGGCCAGCTCCAGGGTCGAGCGGGCCCGGCTGTTGCTTTGCTGCATGGAGCTGACGGCCTGCTCGGTGCCCTGCTGAATGCCGCCGATCATCTGCTCGATCTCCTGGGTCGATTGCTGGGTGCGATGAGCCAGCGCCCGCACCTCGTCGGCCACCACCGCGAACCCGCGGCCGGCATCCCCGGCCCGCGCCGCCTCGATGGCGGCATTCAGGGCCAGCAGGTTGGTCTGCTCGGCCACCGAACGGATCACATCCAGCACCTTGCTGATGCCATAGACCTTCTGCGCCAGTTCTTCGACCTGGGAGGCGTTGGCGGTCACGTCGTCGGCCAGGGACTCGATGGACTGCACCGTCTGCCGCACCTGCTCACGCCCATGCTGGGCAATCAGGTCGGACTGGCGGGAGGCCTCGGACGTCGCCACGGCATTGCTGGCCACCTCCTCCACCGCGGCGGTCATCTGGTTCACCGCCGTCGCCGCCTGCTCGATTTCCTGGCTCTGCTGGTGCAGGCCGCGCGTGGCGTCCTCGGTCACGCAACTGAGCTCCTCCGAAGCGGAAGCCAGCTGGCTGGAAGAGTCGGAGATGCGCCGGATGGTCTCCCGCAGGCTGTGCTGCATGGCCTTGAGCGCCTGCAGCAGGCGCGCCGGCTCATCCTTGCCGCTGATGCGGATGTCCTCGGTCAGGTCGCCGCCGGCCACTACTTCGGCCACGTTCAGCGATTGCGAGAGCGGCAGCACAATGCTGCGGGTCAGCAACAACGCCAGGACGATGGTCATCAGGCCAGCCACCACGACCATTACGACCACCCAGACCTTGGCGTTGCTGAATACCGCCCTGGCCAGCTCGGTGGCCAGGTTGGCGTTGTGCCGGTTGAGGGCCACCAGCTCATTGAGAGTGCCCGCCAGCTCATCGGCCAGCTGGCTCATCTCGCCATTGACCACCGCGACCGCATCCTCGACCCGCCCCTGTTGCGACAGCGCCATCACCTGGTTCTGATGCTCGAGGTAGCGCTTCTCGGCGGCTTTGTAGCGATCGAACAGCACACGCTCTTCCGGCAGCACAATCAGCGCGTTATAGCGCTCCTGGGCCACCGTCATGCCGCGCTTGATCTCATTGAGTTTGCTTTCGTTCTGCGCCAGGGCCTGGGGATTGCGGTTGAGCAGCAAGCGCATGGTCAGCGCGCGGACCCGCAGCAGGTCCTGATTCATTTCGCCCACCGACATCACACTGGGCAGCCAGTTGTTGTCGACCTCGTCGGACTGCGCGCGCATGTTCGACATCTGCAGCAGGGCGAACGCCCCCAGGCCGAACACCATCAACGCCAGCAGGCCGAAGCCCAGGCCTGCGCGCGGTGCAATGTTGAGACTCCTGATGCTCATTCTCCGGTTCCTTCCAAAAGCGCTGCATTCGCCATGCAGCGGGCTGCTGTTGAAAGTATCGGGTCGCGGAAAATTTGCTTAAGACGAAAACGTGATATCAAAACGCCCAAGCACTCCGATGCCTGGGCGTAAACGATTCAGCGTACGGTAAAACGCTGCTGGACCAACAAACGGTCGCCCTGGAACACCATGAAACGCCACTCGCCGGGGATCACTTCATGACTCTCGGTGAACTCGTAGGCCATGATGTCCTGCGGCGCGCCCGGCACCAGTTTCTGGGTCACTTCGAGCTTGTCGTGACGCTGGCCATCCGGGGTGCGGATACCCGGTGTGAAATACAGCAGGGTCAGCGGCACATCCTCGGCCACCTTGCCGGCCAGCTGATAACGCAGGCCGAACTTGGTGCCCAGCCGCGCAGGCACGATCTCGGTCTGCTCGATGTTCTCGTTACTGCGCCGCAGCACTCGCTCACCCGACTGCAACGCGGCCTTCGGCCCCTCGAACACACCATATTCCACTGGGCCTTCGACACGGACTTCGGCATGAACTTCGGAAATGCCCAGGCCACTGAGCATCATCAGCGCCGCCAATGCGCTTAAACGGGTGAGGTGCATATCGCGCTCCTTGATTGAGATTGCGCGAGCCTATGACGCAGGCATGACAGGCTGATGACAAACCTGCATCGCCAGCGCCCTGGCAACGCCCACGCACTGGAGCCACCCTGGATCAACGTGCCCGCGGCAGCACGGCGAGGAAGTTGTCCCGGGCCACCTTGCGCGCCACGTCCTCCGGCAAGGCATCGAGGAAGGGCTCGAAGCCGCGCATTTCCCGCCCCAGCTTGTTGAATCGCCCGACAACGTCCGACCCCAGCATGAACCGCTCGGGAAAGCGCTCCACCAGCTTTACCCACTCCGTCCGGGGCACGCCCTGCTTATCCAGCAGGTACGGCCGGAGCACGCTCCAGGACAGGTCGATGTACAGGTTGGGGTAGGACTCGAGCATCCGCGCCAGGGTCGGCAGGAGAAAACTCAACTGCACCTGGTGCCGGTGGATCTCCATGCTGGTGCCCGCGTGGGCCCAGATAAAACGCGTGTGAGGGTGATTGCGCAGCGGCTCTTCGATTTCCGCCAGGTACAGCGGGTTCTTTTCGCGCTTGGAGGTGATGTTGGAATGCAGCATCACCGGCAGGTCGTTTTCCGCCGCCAGATGATAGATCCGCGTCATCGCCTCGTTATTGGCCCGTGGCGTATCGCCGGAGGTCAGCGCGGTCAGGTCGTCGTGGCGGGTGAAGACCTCGCCGATGCCCTGCCACAGCCCCGGGTTGAGGTCGAGCATGCGCTGGATATGGGCCTCGGAGTTCTTGTCGTTGGGGTTGAAGCCGGACAGGAACGGATGGAAGTGCCGGCGCTGCTCGGGCGTCAGGCGGTTCACCGCGGCGGCGACAATCACATCGGTAGCGCTGTACCAGTAGGCATCGGCGTCGTCGCCGGCGTAGTAGCGCGGCCGCTTGGGTTCGTCTTCATGCCATTTCTTGGCCACCGGGATACCGGAAATCATCACATGCTCGATGCGGTTGTCGGCCATGGCCTTGAGCAGCTTGTCCATGCCCGCCGACTCCTGGAAGAAGTCGACGTAATGCAGGTGGGCATCGCTGTAGGCGTAGTCGCGGGCCTGGGCCCAGGCGCTCGGCAGCAGCAACAGCAAGGTGCTCAGGTAGATCCAGTGCATGGGTGGGCTCCCGTCGATTCACGCTGGGTAGACCCTGCCCCGGATGTGGCGGTTCAGAAAAAGGGGAACGCACAACCAGCGTAATGCTCTATAACTGCACCACCTTTCAACGACTGCTCATTGCCCGAGGTCCGTCATGACTATCACCGTCAATACCGAATCCAGCGAAGGTTTTCGCCACAGCATCCAGATCGATGACCACCAATTGTTCGCCGACCTACCCAAGACCCTGGGCGGCGAAGGTTCCGCGCCGGAACCCCACGACTTCTTCGATGCCGCCCTGGGCGCCTGCAAGGCCCTGACCCTCAAGCTATACGCGCAGAAAAAAGAGATTCCGCTCACCGGCGTCACGGTCGAGGTCAAGCACGACAACAGCCAGGAGCAGAAAGGCAAATACGCGCTGCACGTCAAACTGACCCTCAAAGGCGTGCTCACCGACGCCCAGCGTGAAGAACTGCATCGTGTCGCCGACCGCTGCCCGGTGCACAAGCTGATGACCACCGCCGAGGTGAGCATCGAGACCCACCTGTCCGAAGGCGCCTTCAGCCAATAGCGCCACGGCTCGCACAAGCGGGTTATGCTCCCGGGCATCACCCGATCAGCCTGGAATGCACCATGAACACACCGCTCGTGATTCGCCCTCGCGCCGAGGACGTCGAAGGCCAACCCATCCTGCGTCCGCTGCCCTCGGCCCAATGCCGCAGCGTGGGGCCCTTCGTGTTTTTCGATCACATGCTGCAAACCCGCTACCCCGCGGGCAAGGGCATGAATATCCGCCAACATCCGCATATCGGCCTGTCGACCCTGACCTACCTGTTCCAGGGACAGATCCAGCACAAGGACAGCCTGGGTTCCGACCAGGTGGTGAACCAGGGGGATGTCAGCTGGATGACCGCCGGCAGCGCCATCGCCCACGTCGAGCGCACCCCGCAGGCGCTGATCGACAGCGACTTCAGCATGCACGGCCTGCAAGTCTGGCTGGCCTCCCCCAAGCCCCATGAACAAGGCCCGGGGCACTACAGCCATCACCCGGCCGCGACCCTGCCGGTCAGCGACAACCTCGGGGTCAGGATCCGCATGATCGCCGGCAGCGGTTTCTGCCTGGAATCGCCGGTCCCCGTGCTCTCCCCGACCCTGTATGCCGAAATACAGCTGCAGACCGCGACCACCCTGCTGATCCCCGCCGAACATGAGGAGCGCGCCCTGTACGTGCTCGAAGGCGACGCCCAGCTGGACGGCGAGCCCGTCGAGCCGCATGCGCTGGTGATCCTGCCGGCCGGCACCACCCCGACCCTGTTCGCCGACAGCGACTGCCACGCCGTGCTGTTCGGCGGCGCGCCGCTGGACGGTCCACGGCGGATCAACTGGAACTTCGTCTCCAGCGACCCGGCCCGTATCGATGAAGCCCGCCAGCGCTGGGCCGCCGGCGACTGGCCGACGGTGCCGGGAGAAAGCGAACGAATCGAACTGCCCAAGGGCAAGGGCTCGCCGTCACCCCTGTAGCGCCGGGCGTTCGGAGGCCTGGGCAGGTCAAGCACCCAGCCTAGGCTCCACCGCCGCCAGGTTGCGCAAGCAGGTACCGGCCGGCGCGAGCGGTTGCGGGTAGCCGGATCCCGGCCTATGGTCCAAGCGATGCATTGCCTGCGACCGCCGCGCGATGATTCGCCGTGGGTCGCTGTCCATCCAGCGCAGCTTTGCGCAGCGAGGTGACGACATGCCAAACGACTCCCGTCCCGCCGTGCTCGAACTGATCGGCAACACGCCGCTGGTGCGTGTCAGCCGTTTCGATACCGGCCCCTGTACGCTGTTTCTCAAGCTTGAATCGCAAAACCCCGGTGGTTCGATCAAGGACCGCATAGGCCTGGCGATGATCGACGCCGCCGAGCGCGACGGCCGCCTTCGCCCCGGCGGCACCATAGTCGAGGCCACCGCCGGCAACACCGGCCTCGGCCTGGCCCTGGTCGGCCGCGCCAAGGGCTACCGGGTGGTCCTGGTGGTGCCGGACAAGATGTCCACCGAGAAGGTCCTGCACCTCAAGGCGATGGGCGCCGAAGTGCATATCACCCGCTCCGACGTCGGCAAGGGCCACCCTGACTACTACCAGGATATGGCGGCGCGGCTGACCAAGGAGATTCCCGACGCCTTCTTCGCCGATCAGTTCAACAACCCGGCCAACCCGTTGGCCCACGAATGCAGCACCGCGCCGGAAATCTGGGCGCAGACCCAACATGATGTGGACGCCATAGTGGTCGGCGTCGGCTCGGCCGGCACCCTGACCGGGCTGACCCGGTTCTTCCGCCGGGTGCAGCCGGACCTGGCCATGGTCCTGGCCGATCCGGTCGGTTCGGTGATGGCCGAATACAGCCGCAGCGGCACCCTGGGCACACCCGGTTCCTGGGCCGTGGAAGGCATAGGCGAAGACTTCGTTCCGTCCATCGCCGACCTTTCCAGCGTGCGCAAGGCCTATTCCATCAGCGACGAAGAAAGCTTCGAGCACGCCCGCCAGCTGCTGCGCGCCGAGGGCATTCTCGGCGGCTCTTCGACCGGTACCCTGCTGGCCGCGGCTCTGCGCTACTGCCGCGAGCAGACCGAACCGAAGCGGGTGGTCAGCTTCGTCTGCGACACCGGCACCCGCTACCTGTCGAAGATCTACAACGACCAATGGATGAACGACCAGGGCCTGCTGCAACGCAAAGGCTACGGCGACCTGCGCGACCTGATCGCGCGGCGCTTCGAGGACGGCCGGGTGATCAGCGTGGGGCCGGACGACACCCTGCTCACCGCCTTCCAGCGCATGCGCCTGGCCGACGTGTCGCAACTGCCGGTGCTGGTGGACGGACAGCGGCTGGTCGGGGTAATCGACGAGTCGGACATCCTGCTGGGCGTGCACGAAGACGCTTCACACTTTCGCAAGACCGTGGCCAGCGCCATGAGCGATCAGCTGGAAACCCTGCCTCCCAGCGCCAGCCTGGCCGAACTGGAGGCGGAACTCGACCGTGGCTTCGTGGCGATCATCGCCGACGCCTCGGGCTTCCACGGCTTGATTACCCGGGTCGACATGCTCAACCACCTACGGAGATCACTGCCATGAGCCAACAGGATGAAACCGGCGCGCCGCGCGCCTTCGCCACCCGGGTGATCCATGCCGGGCAGACGCCGGACCCCTCCACCGGGGCGCTGATGCCGCCGATCTACGCCAACTCCACCTATGCCCAGCAGAGCCCCGGGGTGCACAAGGGCCTGGACTACGGGCGCTCGCACAACCCCACGCGCTGGGCGCTGGAGCGCTGCGTGGCGGACCTCGAGGGCGGCACCCAGGCCTTCGCCTTCGCCTCCGGGCTGGCGGCGATTTCCAGCGTGCTCGAACTGCTCGACGCCGGCGCGCATATCGTTTCCGGCAATGACCTGTACGGCGGCACCTTCCGCCTGTTCGAACGGGTGCGCCGGCGCAGCGCCGGGCATCGCTTCGGCTTCGTCGACCTGTCCGACCTCTCGGCCTTCGAAGCGGCGCTGCAGGACGACACGCGAATGGTGATGGTCGAGACCCCGAGCAATCCCCTGCTGCGCCTCACCGATCTCGCCGCCATCGCGCGCATCTGCCGTGCGCGGGGCATCATCTGCGTCGCCGACAACACCTTTGCCAGCCCATGGATCCAGCGCCCGCTGGAGCTGGGCTTCGATATCGTGCTGCACTCGACGACCAAGTACCTCAACGGCCATTCCGACGTGATCGGCGGTATCGCGGTGGTCGGTCAGAACCCCGACCTGGCCGAGCGCCTGGGCTTCCTGCAGAACGCGGTGGGGGCTATCGCCGGGCCGTTCGACGCCTTCCTCACCCTGCGCGGGGTGAAGACCCTGGCGCTGCGCATGGAACGCCACTGCAGCAACGCCCTGGAGCTGGCGCAATGGCTGGAACGCCAGCCGCAGGTGGCGCGGGTCTACTACCCAGGCCTGCCGTCCCACCCGCAGCACGCACTGGCGCGACGGCAGATGCAGGCTTTCGGCGGGATGATCTCCCTCGATCTGAACTGCGACCTGGCCGGTGCCAAGCGGTTTCTCGAGAACGTGCGGATCTTCGCCCTGGCCGAGAGCCTGGGTGGCGTGGAAAGCCTGATCGAGCATCCGGCGATCATGACCCACGCCAGCATTCCCGCGGACACCCGGGCACAGCTCGGCATCGGCGATGCTCTGGTGCGCTTGTCCGTGGGGGTCGAGGATGTCGAGGACCTGCGCGCCGACCTGGCCCAGGCGCTGACGCGAATCTGAATGGCTGACAGGCACAAAAAAAACCGCTTGGTGTACAAGGCGGCTCACTGAGAGCCGCATTGCATCGCCAGGCGGGCTTGTGGTTCCCTGGGCTCAGCCCTTGAACACTTCGTCCAGCAGGTTGTGCATCGAGGTGAAGGCCCGGCCCGCGGTCTTGGCGTCGTACATCATCTTGCCCGGTACATTGGCGTGCGGATCGGTGAAGGAATGCACCGCGCCGCCGTAGCTCAGCAGCTGCCAATCCACGCCCGCGGCATTCATTTCCGCTTCGAAGGCCGGCAATTGCTCTTTCGGCACCAGCGGGTCGGAAGCGCCGTGCAGCACCAGCACCGAGCCCTTGATGTTCTGGGCGTCGGCCGGGTTCGGCGTATCCAGGGTGCCGTGGAAGGACACCGTGGCTTTCAGCGGCGCACCGCTGCGCGCCAGCTCCAGGGAGCAGCAACCACCAAAGCAGAAACCGAAGGTGGCCAGCCTGGCCTTGTCCACAGCAGCTTCCTGCTGGCTTTGCAGCGCCTCGAAAGCCGCCTGCATGCGCTTGCGCAGCAGGGCCCGGTCATCCTTCAGCGGCATCATGGCGGCGCCCGCCTCGTCGCCGTTGCTCGGACGGACCTGTTGCCCGTACAAGTCGGCGATCAGCACCACATACCCCTTGGCGGCCACCGCCTCGGCGATCTTCTCCGCATCGGCGCTGACACCCATCCAGTTCGGCGCCATCAACAGCCCCGGACGCGGGCCCTGCTGGCCGGAATCGAACGCCAGGCGGCTTTCATAGGATTGACCATCAATCTGGTAGACCAGGGAACGAACAGTGACTTGGCTCATTTCAGACTCCTGATTCAAAAACACCGGAATGAAAAAACCCGCCGAAGCGGGTTTTTATGCAACGTAGTTAAACCGACAGTTCAACCAACAGCTTGTTCAGACGACGCACATAGGCGGCAGGGTCTTTCAAGCTGTCGCCGGCGGCCAGGGCCGCCTGATCGAAGAGGATGTGCGACAGGTCGCCGAAGCGCTCGTCACTCTGCTCGCCGTCGAGTTTCTCGATCAACGGGTGAGCCGGGTTGAATTCGAAGATCGGCTTGGAATCCGGCACCTTCTGCCCGCTGGCCTCGAGGATCTGGCGCATCTGCAGGCCCAGGTCCTGCTCGCCGATCGCCAGGATCGCCGGGGAGTCGGTCAGGCGGTGGGAAACCCGCACTTCGCTGACGGTATCGCCCAGGGCGGTCTTGATCCGCTCCACCAGGCCTTCCTTGCTCTTGGCGACTTCTTCCGCGGCCTTCTTGTCCTCTTCCGAGTCCAGGTTGCCCAGGTCCAGGTCACCACGCGCCACGTCGACAAAGCTCTTGCCGTCGAAGTCGCTCAGGTAGCTCATCAGCCACTCGTCGATGCGGTCGGTCAGCAGCAGCACTTCGATGCCTTTCTTGCGGAAGACCTCCAGGTGCGGGCTGTTCTTGACCTGCGCGTAGGTTTCGCCGGTGAGGTAGTAGATCTTGTCCTGACCTTCCTTGGCGCGCGCCAGGTACTCGGCCAGGGACACCACTTGCTCGCCGTCGTCGCCCTGGGTGGAGGCGAAGCGCAGCAGGCCGGCGATCTTTTCCTTGTTGGCGAAGTCTTCGGCCGGGCCTTCTTTCATCACCTGGCCGAAGTTTTTCCAGAAGCCCTTGTATTGCTCAGGCTCGTTCTTCGCCAGTTTTTCCAGCATGTCCAGCACGCGCTTGGTCAGCGCCGACTTCATGGAGTCGATGATCGGGTCTTTCTGCAGGATTTCCCGCGACACGTTCAGCGACAGGTCGTTGGAGTCGACCACACCCTTGATGAAGCGCAGGTACAGCGGCAGGAAGGACTCTGCCTGGTCCATCACGAACACACGCTGCACGTACAGCTTCAGGCCTTTCGGCGCTTCACGCTGGTACAGGTCGAATGGCGCACGGGCCGGCACGTACAGCAGCGAGCTGTATTCCAGCTTGCCTTCGACCTTGTTATGGCTCCAGCTCAGCGGGTTCTCGAAATCGTGGGCGATGTGCTTGTAGAACTCCTGGTATTCCTCGTCCTTGATCTCGGTACGCGGACGGGTCCACAGGGCACTGGCGCGGTTGACGGTTTCCCATTCCTGCGCAGGTTTCTCTTCACCCTCGGCGGCAGCGACCTCTTTCGGCAGCTCGATCGGCAGGGCGATATGGTCGGAGTACTTCTTGATGATGTTGCGCAGGCGCCAGCCATCGGCGAACTCGTCGTCGCCGGACTTCAGGTGCAGGACGATACGGGTGCCGCGGTCGGCCTTGTCGATGGTCGCGACTTCGAACTCACCCTCGCCCTTGGAGGACCAGTGCACGCCTTCGCTCGCAGCGAGGCCGGCACGACGGCTGAAGACATCGACCTTGTCGGCGACGATGAAGGCGGAATAGAAGCCCACGCCGAACTGGCCGATCAGGTGCGAATCCTTCTTCTGGTCGCCCGTGAGGTTTTTCATGAAATCGGCAGTGCCGGACTTGGCGATAGTCCCCAGGTGGGTGATCACATCTTCCCGGCTCATGCCGATGCCGTTGTCTTCGAGGGTGACGGTCTTGGCGTCCTTGTCGAAGCTCACACGGATTTTCAGCTCCGCGCCACCTTCCAGCAACTCAGGCTTGGACAGGGCTTCGAAGCGCAATTTGTCGACAGCGTCAGAGGCGTTCGAGATCAATTCGCGAAGGAAGATTTCCTTGTTGGAATACAGCGAATGGATCATGAGGTGCAGCAGTTGCTTTACCTCGGTCTGGAAGCCCAGGGTTTCCTTTTGAGTTTCCACACTCATGGTCATCAAACTCCAATCAGATGGCATAAGCCGCGCCCGGAGGGCTTACGGCGGGATGTCCACAGAGTTGGGGGCTAGACCTGAGATTTCAAGGGCCTGGACTTTCTTCGAGCTTGAAATGTGCTCGGGCGGTGGCAATCGGCTCCTCTGCGCTGCTCTGCCAGGCGGTGATGGCCACGTTCGCCACCCGCCGGCCCTGGCGGCAGACCTGGCACCTGGCATAGGTATCGCGAAATTGCCCGGCGCGCAGGTAATCGAGGGAGAAGTCGATGATCTTCGGCACTCCGGGCGAGCCGGTGCCAATCAACAGGTGCAGGGCCGCCGCCAACTCCATGAAACCGGCGATCACCCCACCGTGCAGGGCCGGCAGCAACGGGTTGCCAATGTTGTCGCGGTTGGCGGGCAGGCGAAACAGCAACTCATCACCCTGTCGCGAACACTCGATGCCGATCAGCCTGGCGTACGGAATCCGTTGCAACAGTGCGGCGTAATCGCCTTGCCGGTGGGCACGCTGCACTTGTTCCTGGAAATCGTCGCTCATGGCTGCTCACCCTTGATGGCGCCGGCAAAACCTTTGCTGCCCTTGATGCCCTTGCCCATGCGCATGAAGGTGCCCACCACATGGGCAACGGGGTGCTCGGGGTCGTCCTGATAGGCAAAACCGCGGGTAAAAATCACGTCGGTGGTCACCCGATAGCACTGGGCAAAGCCATACACGCTTTTGCCCGGCTCTGCCGGGTGCATGTAATCGATGCGCAGGTCCAGGGTCGGGCAGACCTCGAACTCCGGCAGGACGCACAAGGTGGCCATGCCGCAAGCGGTGTCCATCAACGAGGTCAGCGCGCCACCGTGGATCACTCCGGTCTGAGGGTTGCCGACTATCTGCGGACTGTAAGGCAGCATCAGGGTGATGCCGTCTTTTGAAGCGCTGTGCACGCTCATGGCCAATACCTGGCAATGGCGCAGCGCCGACAAAAACCGCGTCGCACGCTCAAAAACAGGGTTTTGCTCCATAAGGTAATTCTCTAGTTGATGTCAAAACCGCTCAGTTGACGAGACAGGTAAAAGTTCCATATTGCTGGCACTTTATATATCTTTAGCTTTCAAGGAACTTAACCTGTAGAGCCACGCTCGAAAGGCCAGAAGATATCTTCAATAAGGAGAAACACCCCATGCGTAAGACTTTAGCTATTGCCCTGATGCTGACCGCTTCCCTCGGTCTCGCTGCCTGCGATAAAAAATCCGAGGACAAAGCTCAAGATGCCAACCAACATGCTGAGCAAGCTCAACAGAAAATGAACGAAGCTCAGGATAAAGTGAACGAAGCCGCAAAAGAAAACGCCGAAGCAGCCAAAGATCAGGTTGAATCGAGCAAAGCAGCGGCTGAAGAAGCTGCCAAGGAAGCCGCTCCTAAAACCAACTAATCCGGTTTTAGTGCAGCAAAAAGAAAGCCCGCCTAGTGCGGGCTTTACTTTGTCTGGAATAACTTCTAAGCCAACAGGCTGCGAAAAGTCGGACTAAGCATCAGCAGCAATGAGCAGAGCAGACCGATAAACCAGACCAGGCTGCGCTGCCAGGCCAGGTCCGCCCAATAGCACAGCAGATAGATAACTCGCGTAATGACGAAGACGATCGCCAGGCCGTCGATCAACCAGCCCTGAGTCTGGGTGGTATGGGCCACCAGGACCCCGACCGCGAATAACATAAAGGCTTCGAAACTGTTCTGGTGCGCCGCCAGCGCCCGGGCACCGAACCCCGTGAGTTGCGCCTGTTGCTGGCGTGGCAGGTGATTGTCGTAACCGCCCTGCTCTTTCATGGCCCTGGCCACCGGCATCCGTGCCACGTAAATCAACAACGCGCTGATAAACACACACCAAAACGCGATACTCATCAGGCTATCTCCTTGTTCGCCTCGGGCAATGGCGCCTCTGTAGGGGTATAGACCATTACGTCCAACACGTCGGAATGAAACTCCCGGCGGTACAGCACCAGCACCACGCCCGCGCTCATCAACATGAACAGCCAGGGGCTGACGAACCAGGCCAGCATGCTCATGCCGAAGTAATAGGAACGCAGGCCGAAGTTGAACTGGTTGGCGGCCATGGAAATCACCCGAGCGGCCCGCAAGGCAAAGGCTTTTCGCTCCTGTTCAGAAACATGCCGCTCACCGATCATCGGCGCCGAGCCGACGAGGATGGCGGCGAAGTTGTACTGGCGCATGCACCAGCTGAAGGTGAAGAAGGCGTAGACGAACACCAGGGCCAGGCACAGCAGCTTGATCTCCGACATGCCCTGGGAGGCCTGCTGCACCATGGGAATGTCGGCCAGCAGCGACACCGCGCGCTCGGAAGCGCCGAGCACGGTGAGGATACCGGCGAGGATAATCAGGGTACTGGAAGCAAAGAACGAGGCATTGCGCTCCAGGTTGCCGATCACGCTGGCATCGGCGATGCGGTTGTCGCGCAGCAGCATGCGGCGCATCCAGTCCTCCCGGTACAGGTGCAGCACGCTGGCCAGGCACGCGGTGTCGCGCCCCTTCCACGTGGCGTAGCGGGTATAGCCGCCCCAGCAGATGACAAACCAGAGGGCGGCGATGAGATGGATCAGGTTGGCTTCGACGAACGACATGCAGGTTCCCGGATAGGCGTTGGCAGAGTGCGGATACAACTGGCACTGCTTCGACGTTGATCGAGGAAAAAAGACACCATCCGTCGCCCATAAAAAATGCCCCGTATCGCCGGATACGGGGCATTTTCATGGCTACTCGGTGCCCGCTCGTGACGGGCATCGGGCAGATAGCGGTTTAGGCCATCGCTTCGCTGCGCTTGCCCAGCAGGCGGTCGCAGACCACCGCGACCGCCAAGGTCATGACCGAAGGCACCAGCCACGCCAGGCCCTGCTCGCTCAGCGGCAGGTGCATCAACTGGGTTGGCATCCAGTCCGCCAGGCCGGCGCCCTTGAGGGCGTCGATCAGACCGAACAGGAAGGACACCAGCATCACCGGACCGACGATGCGGCCTTGCTCATGCCAGAAGTCCTTGCAGAAGCTCAAAGCCACCAGGGCGATGCATGGCGGGTAGATAGCGGTCAGCACCGGGATGGAGAAAGCGATCAGCTTGGTCAGGCCCAGGTTGGACACCAGCAGCGAGAATGCCGCCAGGATGATCACCAGGGTCTTGTACGACAGCGGCAGCACGCGGCTGAAGTACTCGGCGCAGGCACAGGTCAGGCCGACCGCGGTTACCAGGCAGGCCAGGGAAATCAGCACGGCCAGGAAGCCGCTGCCCAGGGAGCCGAAGGTGTGTTGCACATAAGCGTGCAGCACCGCCGCGCCGTTGGTGGCGCCGGCCGCGACTTCGTGGCTGCCCGAACCCAGGCGAAACAGGCTGACATACACCAGCGCCAGGCCGACACCGGCAATCAGCCCGGCGATGATCGCGTAACGGGTGATCAGGCGCGGCGACTCGACACCCCGGGAACGGATGGCGTTGACGATGACGATGCCGAACACCAGTGCGCCCAGGGTATCCATGGTCAGGTAACCATTGATGAAGCCCTGGGAGAACGGCGCCGCGACGTACTCGGGAGTCGCCACACCGATATCACCGGCCGGCAAGGCGAACGCGGCGATGCCCAGTACAGCCAGGGCGATGATCTTCAGCGGCGCGAGGAAACGCCCAACGGTGTCCAGCAGGCGTCCCGGGTAGAGGGAGATGAAAAACACCAGCAGGAAATACGCCGAGCTATAGAGGAACAGCGCCAGCGGACTTTCGCCGGTCAAGGGCGCCAGGCCTACTTCGAAGGACACGGTCGCGGTACGCGGCGTCGCGAACAACGGGCCGACCGCCAGGTAGCAGACCGCCGCCAACAGGCCACCGGCGATTTTGCCGATCGGGCTGCTCAGCGCGTCCATCGCCCCGCCGACCTTGGCCAGCGCAACGACGGTCACCACCGGAAGGCCCACGGCGGTGATCAGGAAGCCCAGCGCCGCGATCCAGACGTTAGGTCCGGACTGCAAGCCGACGATAGGCGGGAAGATGATATTGCCGGCCCCGACGAACAGGGCAAAGGTCATAAAACCCAGTGCCAGAATGTCCTGGCCTTTCAACACTTTCATTAAGGAAATACCACACTACTGAATCGGAATTTAGAGAGGGATTTCCCTTATGGGTGAGGGAAATGCTGTCGGTCCGTATAGGACTGACCCGTTTAGCGCGCAGCTTCCTTGTGGGACGCAGACGCAAAAGAGGCGGCTAGCCTACCGAATTTGTAAGACAAACGCACTGTTGGAGGGCGAACTGTCCGATAAGCGACATTGGTGTGTCGCGTTTACGTATTAAAAGCAGCTGCAAGATACAAGTTGCAAGCAACAAGCTTCTCTTGCAGCTTGCCGCTTGAGGCTGGCAACTGCTCTTAACGAACAAAGGCCACCCGAAGGTGGCCTTTGTCAGCAGAGTTACAAGCTAAGCGCGAGGCTTACTTGACAGCCCAGCCAGTCAGCTCGGCCAGGGCCTTGCCGATGTCTGCCAGCGAACGCACGGTTTTCACGCCTGCGTCTTGCAGAGCAGCGAATTTCTCGTCTGCAGTGCCTTTGCCGCCAGAGATGATTGCGCCAGCATGGCCCATGCGCTTGCCCGGAGGAGCAGTCACACCAGCGATGTAGGAAACAACCGGCTTGGTCACGTTAGCCTTGATGTAGGCAGCCGCTTCTTCTTCAGCCGAACCGCCGATCTCGCCGATCATCACGATCGCTTCGGTCTTCGGGTCTTCCTGGAACAGCTTCAGGATGTCGATGAAGTTGGAGCCTGGAATCGGGTCACCACCGATGCCGACGCAGGTGGACTGACCGAAACCGGCGTCAGTGGTCTGCTTAACGGCTTCGTAAGTCAGGGTGCCGGAACGGGAAACGATACCGACCTTGCCTGGCAAGTGAATGTGACCTGGCATGATGCCGATCTTGCATTCGCCTGGAGTGATCACGCCTGGGCAGTTAGGGCCGATCAGGGTAACACCCAGCTCGTCGCACTTGACCTTGGCATCCAGCATATCCAGGGTAGGAATGCCTTCGGTGATGCAGACGATCAGCTTGATGCCGCCGAAAGCCGCTTCCAGGATGGAGTCCTTGCAGAAAGGAGCTGGAACGTAGATCACGCTGGCGGTGGCGCCAGTGGCAGCTACAGCGTCTTTCACGGTGTTGAAGACAGGCAGGCCCAGGTGCTCGGTGCCGCCTTTGCCCGGAGTTACGCCGCCAACCATCTTGGTGCCGTATTCGATGGCTTGCTGGGTGTGGAAACTACCTTGCGAACCGGTAATACCCTGGCAGATAACTTTGGTGTCTTTATTGATCAGGACGCTCATTATTTGCCCTCCGCAGCTTTGACAACTTGTTGAGCAGCGTCGGTCAGGCTGGTAGCAGCGATGATGTTCAAGCCGCTTTCTGCCAGTACTTTAGCGCCCAGTTCAGCGTTGTTGCCTTCAAGGCGAACAACAACCGGGATTTTCACGCCGACTTCTTTCACTGCACCGATGATGCCTTCGGCAATCATGTCGCAACGAACGATGCCGCCGAAGATGTTGACCAGTACTGCAGCGACGTTGGTGTCGGACAGGATGATCTTGAAGGCTTCGGTCACGCGCTCTTTGGTAGCGCCACCACCTACGTCGAGGAAGTTGGCTGGCTTGCCGCCGTGCAGGTTGACGATGTCCATGGTACCCATGGCCAGGCCGGCACCGTTGACCATGCAGCCGATGTTGCCTTCCAGGGCCACGTAGTTCAGTTCGAACTTGGCAGCGTGCGCTTCGCGCGGATCGTCCTGGGACGGATCGTGGAAAGTCTTCAGCTTAGGCTGACGGTACATGGCGTTGGCGTCGATGTTGATCTTCGCGTCCAGGCAGTGCAGGTCGCCATCAGCCTTGATCACCAGCGGGTTCACTTCCAGCAGTGCCAGGTCGTGGTCCTGGAACAGTTTGGCCAGGCCTACGAAGATTTTGGCGAACTGAGTGACTTGCTTGCCTTCCAGGCCCAGCTGGAAAGCCAGCTCGCGCCCCTGGAATGGCTGAGCGCCAACCAGTGGATCGATAGTGGCTTTGAGAATTTTTTCTGGAGTGTCGTGAGCGATTTTCTCGATGTCCACGCCACCTTCGGTGGAAGCCATGAACACGATGCGACGGCTCGAACGGTCGACGACAGCGCCCAGGTACAGCTCTTTAGCGATATCAGTGCACGATTCAACCAGGATCTTGGTGACTGGCTGACCATTGGCGTCAGTCTGGTAAGTCACCAGACGCTTGCCCAACCACTGTTGAGCGAATGCTTTAGCGTCTTCTTTGCTGCGAACCAGCTTTACGCCGCCCGCTTTACCGCGACCACCGGCGTGAACCTGGGCTTTGACAACCCACTCGGAGCCGCCGATCTTGTCGCAAGCTTCTGCTGCTTCTTCCGGGGTGTCTACCGCGTAGCCTTTGGATACTGGCAGGCCGTATTCAGCGAACAGCTGCTTACCCTGATACTCGTGAAGATTCATGCTTTTTACCGTCTTCGTTAGGTACTGCGCATTCGGCGCTGCGCTCTTGATGAGTGCCGCGCCACCTGTGACCGCTCCTCACCGGACTCCCCTGCCCCGCCTCCGCAGCCTGGGCTGCGGCACAACGCATGAAGATTCCCGTGAGGTCGAGTCCAGCGGACGTTCCGCGGTGAGTCTTGCTCGCAAGGCTCACGACGGGCAATCCGCCGTGGTTTCTTATTGTCTTAACGCTTTTTGCGGTTGGCGATGTGGATGGCGCCGCCATTCACTGCCAGTGCTGCTTCGTGCAGAGCTTCGGACAGGGTCGGATGGGAGAAAACCATCATGCCCAGGTCTTCGGCGCTGGTACCGAATTCCATGCCGATCGCACCTTGCTGAACCAGTTCCGCCGCGCTTGGGCCGATCACGTGGACGCCCAATACACGGTCAGTCTTGGCATCAGCGATGACTTTTACGAAACCGCCGGTGTCGTTGGCTGCCATGGCACGGCCGCTGGCTGCGAACGGGAAGGTGCCGACGTTAACTTCAACGCCTTCAGCTTTCAAGGCCTGCTCGGTCTTGCCGACCCACGCGATTTCCGGGTGAGTATAAATAACCGAAGGGATCAGGTCATAGTTCATCTGAGCCTTGTGGCCCTTGATGCGCTCGACGACCATGATGCCCTCTTCCGAGGCCTTGTGAGCCAGCATCATGCCGCGAACCACGTCGCCGATCGCGTAAACGCCCGGTACGGTGGTGGCACAGTGATCGTCAACGTGCACGAAACCGCGCTCGTCGAGGGTCACGCCGCAATCGGCAGCCAGCAGATCAGTGGTCACCGGACGGCGACCAACGGCTACGATCAGCTTGTCGAAAGTGATGTTCTGTTCGCCGTTGGCATCGGTGTAGGTCACGACCACTTCTTCGCCGTTGACCTTGGAGCCGGTGACGCGAGCGCCCAGCTTGATGTCCAGGCCCTGTTTGGTCAGGGTTTTCAGCGCTTCCTTGGAGACGGCGGTGTCGGCAGCCATCAGGAAGGTGTCAAGGGCTTCCAGGACGGTCACTTCAGCGCCCAGACGGGACCATACCGAACCCAGTTCCAGACCGATCACGCCAGCGCCGATCACGCCCAGGCGTTTTGGTACGGATTGGAATTCCAGGGCGCCGGTGGAGTCGACGATCACTTTCTGATCGACCGGAGCCGGCGGAATGTCGATTGGACGGGAGCCTGGCGCCAAGATGACGTTCTCGGCCTCGATCACTTCCACCGAGCCGTCTGGCTTGGTGACTTCGACTTTCTTGCCGGCCAGCAGTTTGCCGTGGCCCTGGATGGAGGTCACGCCATTGGCCTTGAACAGGGTAGCAACACCGCTGGTCAGGTTTTTCACGATGTTGGCTTTGCGGCCGACCATCGCAGGCACGTCCATGGACACGCCAGCATGGCTGATACCGTGGATCGCGAAACCATCTTGGGCTTCGTGGAATTTCCAGGAGCTGTCCAGCAGCGCCTTGGAAGGGATGCAGCCGACGTTCAGGCAAGTACCGCCGAGGGCCAGCTTGCCCTCCTTGTCGGTATATTTCTCGATGCAGGCAGTCGTGAGGCCGAGTTGTGCAGCTTTAATGGCAGCTACATAGCCGCCAGGGCCTGCGCCAATCACTACCACGTCGAATTTCTGAGTCATGTGTCATTCCTTCTCGAATCAAACCGGACGGCCTCTTGTGGAGGCCGTCGTGGGACGAAGCTGTTCGTTTCGGCGAAAGGCCGATCATCGCTGATCGGCCCATGCTACGAAATCAGATATCCAGCAGCAGACGAGCCGGGTCTTCCAGCAGGTTCTTGATGGTAACCAGGAAGGTCACTGCTTCTTTGCCGTCGATCAAACGGTGATCGTAGGACAGAGCCAGGTACATCATCGGACGGATAACCACCTGACCGTTGATCGCCATAGGACGTTGCAGAATGTTGTGCATGCCCAGGATCGCCGCTTGCGGCGGGTTGACGATCGGAGTCGACATCATCGAACCGAAAGTACCACCGTTGGTGATGGTGAAAGTACCGCCGGTCATCTCTTCCATCGACAGTTTGCCGTCACGGGCTTTCTTGCCGAAGGTGGCGATGCCGCCTTCGATTTCAGCCAGGCTCATCAGTTCGGCGTTACGCAGAACCGGAACCACCAGACCGCGGTCGCTGGACACGGCAACACCGATGTCGGCGTAGCCGTGGTAGACGATGTCGGAGCCGTCGATCGAGGCGTTGACCGCCGGGAAACGCTTCAGCGCTTCGGTAGCAGCCTTGACGAAGAACGACATGAAGCCCAGGCGTACGCCGTTGTGGGACTTCTCGAACAGATCCTTGTACTTCGAACGCAGGGCCATGACTTCGGTCATGTCGACTTCGTTGAAGGTGGTCAGCATCGCCATGTTCGACTGGGCTTCGACCAGACGCTCGGCAACCTTGGCACGCAGGCGGGTCATCGGAACGCGCTTCTCGACACGGTCGCCGGCAGCGAATACCGGAGCAGCGGCGGCTGGCGCGGCAGCCTTGGCAGGCGCGGCAGCCGGAGCGGCTTTCTTGGCAGCAACGGCTGCAACCACGTCTTCCTTGGTCACGCGACCGCCTTTGCCGGTACCGGCAACGGAAGCGATGTTGATGCCGTTCTCTTCAGCCAGCTTGCGCGCAGCAGGAGCAGCGATTGGATCGTCTTCGCCTTCGGCGGCAGGAGCTGCGGCCTGAGCGGCAGCTGGTGCGGCAGCGGCGGCTGGAGCAGCAGCGGCAGCAGCGCCTTCAGCGATGGAGCCCAGTACTTCGTCGGACAGAACGGTGTCGCCTTCGTTCTTGACGATAGCGCCCAGCACGCCGTCAGCGGTGGCCAGAACTTCCAGCACGACCTTGTCGGTTTCGATGTCGACGATCAGTTCGTCGCGCTTGACGGCGTCGCCCGGTTTTTTGTGCCAGGTGGCAACGGTGCCATCGGCAACCGATTCCGGGAAAGTGGGGGCTTTGATCTCGATAGCCATTATCTGTGGTTCCTTAAATTCGGTTTCAGGTGCGCGAAGGCGTTAAACAGTGAAAGCATCTTGCAGCAGTTTTTCCTGCTGCTCGGCGTGCATCGATGCGTAACCGCATGCAGGTGCAGCAGAGGCTTCACGGCCCGCGTACTCGAGTACGAGCGACTTGTCGTGATTGCCAACGATGCGGCGCATGTGGTGCTGGCTGCAGTACCAGGCCCCCTGGTTCATCGGCTCTTCCTGACACCAAACGACATGCTTGAGGTTGGTGTACGGAGCCAGGACTTCGTTCAAGTCGTCCTCAGGGAATGGGTACAGCTGCTCGATACGCACGATGGCGATGTCGTCACGGCCTTCGGCACGGCGCTTTTCCAGCAGGTCGTAGTAGACCTTGCCACTGCACAGAATCAGACGATTCACGTCCTTTGGATCCTGGGCATCGATTTCCGGAATAACGGTCTGGAACGAACCTTCCGCCAGATCTTCCAGGGTCGAGATGGCCAGTTTGTGACGCAGCAGCGATTTCGGAGTCAGGACCACCAGCGGCTTGCGCAGCGGGCGAATCACTTGACGACGCAGCAGGTGGTAGATCTGGGCCGGGGTGGTCGGCATGCAGACCTGGATGTTGTGCTCGGCGCACAGCTGCAGGTAACGCTCCAGACGAGCCGAAGAGTGCTCCGGACCCTGACCTTCATAACCGTGCGGCAGCAGCATGGTCAGACCGCAGAGACGGCCCCACTTGTGCTCGCCACTGGTGATGAACTGGTCGATCACCACCTGGGCACCGTTGGCGAAGTCGCCGAACTGGGCTTCCCAGATCACCAGCGCGTTTGGTGTGGTGGTCGAGTAACCGTATTCAAACGCCAGTACGGCTTCTTCGGACAGGAACGAATCGTACAGATCGAAACGTGGCTGGCCGTCATACAGGTGCTGCAGCGGAATGTAGGTGCTGGCGTCTTTCTGGTTGTGCAGGACCGCATGACGGTGCGAGAACGTACCGCGGCCGATGTCCTGGCCGGTCATGCGGATCGGGTGACCTTCGAACGCCAGGGTCGCGTATGCCATGGTTTCGGCATAACCCCAGTTGATCGGCAGGCCGCCGGCTTGCATCTTCTGACGGTCTTCGTAGATCTTCGCGACCTGGCGCTGAACCACGAAGCCTTCCGGCAGCTCCAGCAGCTTGGCGGACAGTTCCTGCAGGGTCTTCAGATCGAAGGTGGTGTCGTGACGCGCGGTCCAGGCGTGGCCCAGGTAAGGACGCCAGTCCACGAACAGCTCTTTGTTCGGCTCTTTGACCAGGCTCTTCACTACGTGCAGGCCGTTATCCAGCGCGTTGCGGTATTCGTCGACTTTCGCCTGAACACGCTCGGCGTCGAGCACGTTGGCCTGGACCAGACGATCGGCATACAGCTCACGGGTGGTGCGCTGCTTGGCGATCTGCTGGTACATCAGAGGCTGGGTGCCGCTTGGCTCGTCCGCTTCGTTGTGGCCGCGACGACGGTAGCAGACCAGGTCGATCACCACATCGCGCTTGTACTGCATGCGGTAGTCGATGGCCAGCTGGGTCACGAACAGTACGGCTTCCGGATCATCACCATTCACATGGAGGATCGGCGCCTGGATCATTTTCGCGACGTCGGTGGCGTACTCGGTGGAACGCGAGTCCAGCGGGTTGCTGATGGTGAAACCGACCTGGTTGTTGATCACGATGTGCACGGTACCGCCGGTCTTGAAACCGCGGGTCTGCGACATCTGGAAGGTTTCCATCACCACGCCTTGACCGGCGAACGCAGCGTCACCGTGGATGGAGATTGGCAGAACCTTGTCACCGGTCTGGTCGTTGCGACGATCCTGACGGGCGCGCACCGAACCCTCGACCACTGGCGAAACGATTTCCAGGTGGGATGGGTTGAAGGCCATGGCCAGGTGAACTTCACCGCCGGTGGTCATCACGTTGGACGAGAAGCCCTGGTGGTATTTCACGTCACCGGAGCCCAGCTCGACCTTCTTCTTGCCTTCGAACTCGTCGAACAGCTCGCGCGGGTTCTTGCCGAAGGTGTTGACCAGGACGTTGAGGCGACCACGGTGGGCCATGCCGATCACGACTTCCTTGGTGCCGTAGGAACCGGAACGCTGGATCAGCTCGTCGAGCATCGGGATCAGGCTTTCGCCGCCTTCCAGGCCGAAACGCTTGGTGCCCGGGTACTTGGTGCCCAGGTATTTTTCGAGGCCTTCAGCTGCGGTGACGCGCTCGAGCAGGTGACCCTTGATATCCGTGGAGTAGGTCGGACGGCCGCGTACACTTTCCAGACGCTGCTGGAACCACTGGCGCTGCTCGGAATCGGTGATATGCGTAAATTCAGCGCCGATGGTGCGGCAATATGTCTGCTGCAACGCTTCGTGAATTTCGCGTAGGCTCGCTTCCTCTTTGCCGATGAACAGGTCGCCGGCACGGAAGGTCGTATCAAGATCGGCATTGGTCAAGCCGTAATGATTGATTGACAGGTCTGCAGGTGCAGGACGCTGCCACAGCCCCAGCGGGTCAAGCTGGGCTGCCTGGTGGCCACGCATACGGTAGGCCTGGATCAATCGCAGCACTTCAACTTGCTTCTTCTCGTGCTCGCTGCTCACGCTACCGGCGGATACCGGCTGGGCGCGGCGCTGGTTCTTTGCCAGCAGCACGAAATGATCGCGGATTGTCGAGTGCGAAACATCGATGGCAGTGCTGCCGTCGGTAGGCAACTTCTGGAAGTAAGTGCGCCACTCTTCTGGCACAGCGTTAGGGTCGTGCAGGTAGAGCTCGTAGAGCTCTTCCACATAGGCAGCGTTACTACCGGATAGGTAGGCGCTGTTCCACATGCGCTGCATCACGCTTTCTTGCATGCTTGGTCACCCTCGGTTAGGGGAACACCACCGGCGAAGACACCGAGCAAACTTGCAAAAGTCCGAGTGCAGCGACCAAAACAAGCCACTTAGGATCACGCTGATAGTCCGGGTACCAGCCCGGATGCCCCTGCTTGTCTCATTTCTTCAAAATACGAGCGGCAACTTTGTGAGCTGCTGCTCAGCTTAAAACTACGGCGCCGGTTGAAGCCTGCGCCGTAGCCTCTACGGGTACAGCGGTCCTACGGGTACAACAGCTGAATCACACGCCGCTTTGCAGCAGCATGTTACGTATGTGACCGATGGCCTTAGTCGGGTTCAGGCCTTTCGGACAAACGTTGACGCAGTTCATGATGCCGCGGCAGCGGAATACGCTGAACGGATCATCCAGCGAAGCCAGACGCTCGGACGTCTTGGTGTCGCGGCTGTCTGCCAGGAAGCGATAGGCTTGCAGCAGGGCAGCTGGACCCAGGAACTTGTCCGGGTTCCACCAGAAGGACGGGCAGGAAGTCGAGCAGCAAGCGCACAGGATGCACTCGTACAGACCATCGAGCTTTTCGCGCTCTTCAGGGGACTGCAGACGCTCGATGGCCGGGGCCGGCGTGTCGTTCTGCAGGAATGGCTTCACCTTCTCGTATTGCTTGTAGAAGATGCTCATATCGACGACCAGGTCACGGATAACCGGCAAACCTGGCAGCGGACGAACAACCAGCTTGTTCTTCTTCACCACGGCAGACAGCGGCGTGATGCAGGCCAGGCCGTTCTTGCCGTTGATGTTCATGCCGTCGGAACCGCAAACACCTTCACGGCAGGAGCGGCGATAGGAGAAACCTTCGTCCTGCTCTTTGATCAGCGCCAGTACGTCCAGCACCATCAGATCCTTGCCACCGGTGTCGACCTGGAAAACCTGGGTTTTCGGCGCGGAGTCGGTGTCAGGGTTGTAACGATAAACTTCGACTTGCAACATATCGATCACCCTTTAGTAAGTCCGGACTTTTGGTTCAAAAGTCGGAACAGTCTTCGGCGAGAAGTTAACGGCACGCTTGGCAACGCGCTTCTCACCCGGGAAGTACAGGGTGTGGCACAGCCAGTTTTCGTCGTCGCGGTCTTCGAAGTCTTCACGGGCGTGGGCGCCGCGGGACTCTTTGCGCACTTCGGCAGCGATGGCGGTGGCTTCGGCCACTTCCAGCAGGTTCTGCAGCTCCAGCGCTTCGATACGTGCCGTGTTGAACGCCTGCGACTTGTCGTTGATCTTGACGTTGGCGATGCGGGTACGCAGCTCGGCCAGTTGGGCAATGCCCTTCTGCATGTATTCGCCGGTACGGAATACGCCGAAGTAGTTCTGCATGCAGTTTTGCAGCTCGCGACGCAGGGTAGCCACGTCTTCGCCATCGGTACGCTCGTTGAGCGCGGACAGACGTGCCAGGGCCGCATTGATGTCGGCGTCGGTAGCGTCGTCGTATTCGATACCGTCGGTCAGCGCCTTTTCCAGGTGCAGGCCGGCAGCGCGGCCGAACACCACCAGGTCGAGCAGCGAGTTGCCGCCCAGGCGGTTGGCGCCGTGAACCGATACGCAAGCCACTTCACCCACTGCGAACAGGCCAGGGATGATTTCGTCGTTGCCTTCGGCGTTCTGGGTGATCGCCTGGCCATGAATATTGGTGGCAACGCCGCCCATCATATAGTGGCAAGTCGGAACAACCGGAACCGGAGCAACAACCGGGTCAACGTGGGCGAACGTCTTGGACAGTTCGCAGATGCCTGGCAGACGGCTGTGCAGCACTTCCTCGCCCAGGTGGTCGAGCTTGAGCATCACGTGGTCGCCATTCGGACCGCAACCGTTGCCGGCGATGATCTCTTTAACCATCGAACGGGCAACAACGTCACGACCGGCAAGGTCCTTGGCGTTCGGAGCATAACGCTCCATGAAACGCTCACCGTGCTTGTTGATCAGGTAACCACCTTCACCACGGCAACCTTCGGTCACCAGTACACCGGCACCGGCGATGCCGGTCGGGTGGAACTGCCACATTTCGATGTCTTGTACCGGCACGCCGGCACGCAGCGCCATGCCGACACCGTCACCGGTGTTGATCAGGGCGTTGGTGGTGGATGCATAGATACGACCCGCACCGCCGGTCGCCAATACGGTGGCTTTCGCGCGGATGTAGGTGGTTTCACCGGTTTCGATGCAGATCGCGATCACACCGACGAACGCGCCATCCTGGTTCTTTACCAGGTCGACGGCGTAGTACTCGTTCAGGAAGGTGGTACCGGCTTTCAGGTTACCCTGATAAAGGGTGTGCAGCAGCGCGTGACCGGTACGGTCGGAAGCTGCGCAGGTACGGGCAGCCTGGCCACCTTTACCGTAATCCTTGGACTGACCGCCGAAAGGACGCTGGTAGATACGACCGGTTTCGGTGCGGGAGAACGGCAGGCCCATGTGGTCCAGCTCGAAAACCGCGGCTGGGCCTTCCTGACACATGTATTCGATAGCGTCCTGGTCACCGATATAGTCGGAACCCTTGACGGTATCGTACATGTGCCAGCGCCAGTCATCGTTCGGGTCGGCCGACGCGATGGCGCAGGTGATGCCGCCCTGGGCCGACACAGTGTGCGAGCGGGTCGGGAACACCTTGGTGATCACTGCAGTCTTGTGGCCGCCCTGGGCCAGCTGCAATGCGGCACGCATGCCGGCGCCGCCGCCGCCAATGATGATGGCGTCGAAAGAAATCGTTGGAATGTTAGCCATGAATCAGATACCCCAGAGAATCTGCACACCCCAGACGAAGTAGGCGAACATTGCAACGCCGCATACTGCCTGGAAAAGGAAACGTACTGCAGTCGCCGACTTGCCCAGCGCCATCGGCGTCAGGTAGTCGGTCGAGATGGTCCACATGCCGACCCAGGCGTGAGCGCCCAGAGCAACCATGGCCAGCAGGCTGAAGATACGCATCCAGTTGTTGGAGAACAGTGCGTGCCATTGCTCGTAGCCAAGGCCCGGGTTCGCAACGAGGTATCCGATCAGGAAGATGAAATAAGCCGCGAGAACGACCGCAGACACACGTTGTGCCATCCAGTCATAGAGGCCCGAACGCGACAGGTTCGTGACGTTAGTTACCATATCCAAACTCCTGCCAGAACGATTACCACCACGGATACGGCGATAACGATTTTAGAGCCCAGCTTGCCGCCTTCCAGCGTCTCACCGATGCCCATGTCCATGATCAAGTGGCGCACACCGGCAACCAGGTGATACAGCAAGGCGGACAGGATGCCCCAAATCACTAGCTTGGCTAGCGGACTGGTCAGACACGCTTTCACCTCGCCGAAGCCTTCCTCGGAGCTGAGCGACTTGTCCAATGCATAAAGCATGATGGCAAGGCTCACAAAGAGGATGACACCGGAAATACGGTGAAGGATGGACGTGTAAGCAGTGACTGGGAGTTTGATGGTCCTTAGGTCTAGGTTTACAGGTCGTTGGCTATTCACGGCTTTTTTCACACTGAAGAGCCCCTAACAATCAGGGCAAAGTTGTTGGGGAGTGCACTGGTCAGGTACCCACCACCCAGGGAGTGACGACCCCCATCAAACCGGGCCCGAAAGCCCATGGCGGTCGGTGGCCGAGTATAGACAGTTAGGCTACTAATGACAACGCAATCACCTTCCCCTAATAGCTCATTGCGTTAGGCGGACAAAAGGCGTAAATGGCGGGGAATTTCGAGGAAAAAGTCCGGTTAAAGCCTTCTGGGGCAAGACTTTAGGCAAATTGACATTCGGATTTATCTCACTATAGTGGTGCGGGCCCTGCGTGGGGGGTCTGTCTGATGATTTCAAGCATAAATAGGAGGCCACATGGCTGACAAAAAAGCGCAGTTGATCATCGAGGGCGCAGCCCCCGTCGAGCTGCCCATTTTAACCGGCACCGTTGGTCCCGATGTAATCGATGTTCGGGGCTTGACGGCCACGGGCCGCTTCACCTTTGACCCGGGTTTCATGTCGACCGCCTCCTGCGAGTCGAAAATCACCTATATCGACGGCGACAACGGCATTCTGCTGCACCGCGGCTACCCGATCGAACAGTTGGCTGAAAAGTCGGACTACCTGGAAACCTGCTACCTGCTGCTCAACGGCGAATTGCCGACCGCAGAACAGAAGGCCCAATTCGTCGGCAACGTGAAGAACCACACCATGGTTCACGAGCAGCTGAAGACCTTCTTCAACGGCTTCCGTCGCGACGCCCACCCGATGGCGGTCATGTGCGGCGTAGTCGGCGCCCTCTCGGCCTTCTACCACGACTCCCTGGATATCAATAACCCGCAGCATCGCGAAATTTCCGCGATTCGCCTGGTTGCCAAGATGCCGACCCTGGCCGCGATGGTTTACAAGTACTCCATGGGCCAACCCATGATGTACCCGCGCAACGACCTGTCGTACGCGGAAAACTTCCTGCACATGATGTTCAACACCCCGTGCGAGATCAAACCGATCAGCCCGGTGCTGGCCAAGGCAATGGACCGGATCTTCATTCTCCATGCCGACCACGAGCAGAACGCATCGACCTCCACCGTACGCCTGGCGGGCTCCTCGGGGGCCAACCCGTTCGCCTGTATCGCTGCCGGTATCGCCGCACTCTGGGGCCCGGCTCACGGCGGCGCCAACGAAGCGGTACTGACCATGCTCGACGAAATTGGCGATGTCTCGAACATCGACAAGTTCATCGCCAAGGCCAAGGACAAGAGCGATCCGTTCAAACTGATGGGCTTCGGTCACCGCGTCTACAAGAACCGCGACCCACGCGCCACCGTCATGAAGCAGACCTGCGACGAAGTACTGAAAGAGCTGGGCATCAAGCATGACAAACAACTCGAACTGGCCATGCGCCTGGAAGAGATCGCCCTGACCGACCCATACTTCATCGAACGCTCGCTGTACCCGAACGTCGACTTCTACTCGGGGATCATCCTCAAGGCCATCGGCATTCCAACCAGCATGTTCACCGTGATCTTCGCCCTGGCGCGTACCGTCGGCTGGATCTCGCACTGGAAAGAAATGCTCTCCAGCCCTTACAAGATCGGCCGCCCTCGCCAGCTGTACACCGGCTACGAGTCGCGCGACATCACCAAGCTGGAAGACCGCAAGTAAGACCTGTTGCCTTATGCTAACGTCTTGACTGCAGCGGATACGGCCTCTTTATAGAGGCCGTATTTGTTTGTGCCTCCCCACCCCCGCTATTTCCCTGTAGCAGCCTGTACTAGGCCGCACAGCGGATGTAGAACGCCAAGTCCGCGCCACTCTCACGATGAAGAGCTTGCGAGCGTTGCGCACTCGACCGCAGGCTGCACCAGCGGCGACAGAAGGCGGATGCCTACCTGTACCAACAAAAATGCCCCTGTCTTTCGACAGGGGCATCGGTTTGCAACTCAGCTTATATATAGAAGCCGATACACAAGGGCCTTAGTGCGATACCGCCCCGCTGGCGCCCAGGCCGGTCTGCGAACGCACGAATTGCGGGAAGAACAGCGCCCGCTCATTGTCAGCCGCAGTGGACTTGTCGGTGATGGAGAAGAACCAGATCCCGATAAAGGCAATGATCATCGAGAACAGCGCCGGGTACTCGTAAGGGAAGATAGCTTTTTCATGCCCCATGATCTGCACCCAGATGGTCGGGCCGAGGATCATCAGGCCAACGGCACTGACCAGGCCCAGCCAGCCGCCAATCATGGCGCCGCGGGTGGTGAGTTTCTTCCAGTACATGGAAAGCAGCAGTACCGGGAAGTTGCAGCTCGCCGCGATGGAGAACGCCAGGCCGACCATGAACGCGATGTTCTGGCTCTCGAACAGGATGCCCAGGGCAATCGCCAGCACACCCAGGCACACAGTGGTGATCTTCGAGACGCGGATTTCATCCTTCTCGTTGGCCTTGCCCTTCTTGATCACGCTGGCGTACAGATCGTGGGAAACCGCCGAGGCACCGGCCAGGGTCAGGCCAGCCACCACCGCCAGGATAGTGGCGAAGGCCACCGCCGAGATGAAGCCGAGGAACACGCTGCCGCCCACGGCATTGGCCAGGTGCACCGCCGCCATGTTGTTGCCGCCGAGCAGAGCGCCCGCCGCGTCCTTGAACGCCGGGTTGGTGCTGACCAAAAGGATCGCGCCAAAACCGATGATGAAGGTCAGGATGTAGAAGTAGCCGATGAAGCCGGTGGCATACAGCACGCTCTTGCGCGCTTCCTTGGCGTCGCTCACGGTGAAGAAGCGCATCAGGATGTGCGGCAGGCCCGCGGTACCGAACATCAGCGCCAGGCCGAGGGAGAACGCCGAGATCGGATCCTTCACCAGGCCGCCCGGGCTCATGATCGCTTCACCTTTGGGGTGAACCTTGGTGGCCTCGGAGAACAGCATGTTGAAGTCGAAGTTGACATGCTTCATGACCATCAGCGCCATGAACGAGGCACCGGACAGCAGCAGGACCGCCTTGATGATCTGCACCCAGGTGGTCGCCAGCATGCCGCCGAACAGCACGTACAGCACCATCAGGATACCCACCAGGATCACCGCCACATGGTAATCGAGGCCGAACAGCAGCTGGATCAGCTTGCCGGCACCGACCATTTGCGCGATCAGATAGAACGCCACCACCACCAGCGAGCCGCAGGCCGACAGCGAGCGGATCTGGGTTTGCCCCAGGCGATAGGACGCCACGTCGGCAAAGGTGTACTTGCCCAGGTTGCGCAGGCGCTCGGCGATCAGGAACAGAATGATCGGCCAGCCCACCAGGAAGCCGATCGAATAGATCAGCCCGTCATAGCCGGAGGTGAACACCAGGGCGGAAATCCCCAGGAAGGACGCTGCCGACATGTAATCACCGGCAATCGCCAGACCATTCTGGAAACCGGTGATCTTGCCGCCCGCGGCATAGTAGTCGGCCGCCGACTTGTTGCGCTTGGAGGCCCAGTAGGTGATGCACAGGGTGGCTCCGACGAACAGCACGAACATGATGATCGCTGAGACATTGAGGGGTTGTTTATGCACTTCGCCGGTCAGGGCGTCGGCCGCCCAGAGACTTGGAGCAAAGGCCGCGACGCTAAAAAAGGCCAATAGACGCCGGATCATTGCTGAGCCTCCTTGAGAATCGCATTGTTCAGGTCGTCGAATTCGCCGTTGGCGCGTCGCACGTAGATACCGGTCAGGACAAAGGCCGCGACAATCAACCCGACACCAATGGGAATGCCCCAGGTGATGGATGATTCAGGACTGAGTTTTGCCCCCAGCACATGGGGTCCGTAGGCAATCAGCAGGATGAAGCCCGAATAAAGCCCGAGCATGACCGCCGACAGTATCCAGGCGAATCGTTCGCGCTTGCTGACCAGCTCCTTGAAACGCGAGCTGTTTTGAATCGAGAGGTAAATGCTGTCGTTCATTGTTTTTATCCTCGCAGCACAGATTTTAGTTGGAACGTAGTCCACTCTATGCGGCTCTCGGGCCGGTTCCAGACGACCTTAGTATTAGAACGACAGCCCCCCCTGACAGGAACTTTTGCGCCAGGCAAAACAAAAGGCCGCCGGGTGCGAACACCCGACGGCCTCGAGACCTGCGAGCTAGACGCCTCGCGATCAGTTAGCAGTCCACTCGGCAACGCGCTCAGGGTGTTTGGCCACCCAGTCCTTGGCCGCTGCTTCCGGTTTGGCGCCCTCTTGAATCGCCAGCATCACCTCGCCGATTTCATCCTTGGAAGCCCACTGGAACTTCTTCAGGAAAGCCGCAACCTCCGGCGCCTTCTTCTCCAGGCCCTTGCTGCCGATGCTGTTGACGGTTTCAGCGGCACCGTAAACGCCTTTCGGATCGTCCAGGAAGCGCAGCTTCCACTTGGCGAACATCCAGTGCGGCACCCAGCCGGTGACCGCGATGGATTCGTGCTTATCTTCGGCACGGGTCAGCTCGGCAATCATCGCCGCGCCCGAACTGGCTTGCAGCTTGTAGTCCAGACCGTAGTCCTTGATGGCCTGGTCGGTCTTGAGCATCACGCCCGAGCCGGCATCGATACCGACGATCTTGTTCTTGAAGGTGGTGTCGTCCTTCAGGTCGGCGATGCTCTTGGGCTTGACGTACTCCGGCACGATCAGGCCGATTTTCGCGTCCTTGAAGTTGGGGCCGTAGTCGACCACCTTGTCCTTGTTCTTGGTCCAGTACTCGCCATGGGTCACCGGCAGCCAGGCCGAGAGCATGGCGTCCAGCTTGCCGGTGGCCACGCCCTGCCACATGATCCCGGTTGCGACAGCCTGCAACTTCACGTCATAACCGAGCTTCTGTTTGATCACCTCAGAGGCTACATACGTGGTCGCCACACTATCCGACCAACCGTCGACATAGCCGATGCTCAGGGTTTTGCTGTCGGCGCTGGCCAGGGTGGAACTGATCGCAAGTACCAGACCGGCACCTGCGCCTAAGAGTCGTCGCATCTTCATCGTTGCTTCCCCGAAAGTACTGCGCCCGACGGGTGCCGAGCCGCGTCAACCTGTTGTTATGGTGCACAGCGCCCTCATCACGCCCCACCAACTTGCTCGAACATCAGCGCGATTGCCCTATGAGAGCCCTGACGCGTCGATCATCAACCTGACGCCAAAGGCGACCTGCTCTGACTGCGACCTCAAAACATTCAGCAACGACACCAGTTCGCCAGTAATCAGGGCATGCCCAAAACAGTCGCCCAATCCCGCCCGAACTTTGCATGTCAAAATCATGCAGGCCACCTGGGCAGCGGCAAATCCGGGTAAGATGCCCGGCTTTGTTTCCTGACGGCCTGACCATGCCCTCGATTGCCCGCTTCCCGCTCCTGCCCTATCTATTCGCCTGCCTGCTGGGAGTCTTCGCGCTCTGCGGTTTCTGGTACGGCCTCGGCCAACCGGTGGTGCTGCCGGATGTCGCCAGCGCCAGTCACAAGCTGCAATGCGCGTCCTACACCCCGTTCGACAAGGACCAGTCGCCCTTCGACCAGCCGTTCAAGTTGCGCCCGGAGCGCATGGACGCCGACCTGGCGCTGCTGGCGACGCGTTTCGAATGCATCCGCACCTATTCCATGACCGGCCTCGAAGCCCTGCCGGACCTGGCGCGCAAGCACGGCCTGAAGCTGATGATCGGCGCCTGGGTCAACAGCAACCCGGTGGACACCGAAAAAGAGGTCGACCTGCTGATCGCTTCGGCCAACGCCAACCCGGATGTGGTGAGCTCGGTGATCGTCGGCAACGAGGCCCTGCTGCGCAAGGAAGTCACCGGTCCGCAACTGGCCAGGCTGATCAACAAGGTCAAGGCTCACGTCAAGCAGCCGGTCACCTATGCGGATGTCTGGGAGTTCTGGCTCAAGCATCCGGAAATCGCGCCGGCGGTGGACTTCCTGACCATCCACCTGCTGCCCTACTGGGAAGACGATCCGTCCAACATCGACGCCGCGCTGAACCATGTGGCCCAGGTGCGCCAGGTGTTCGGCAACAAGTTCGCGCCCAAGGACGTGATGATCGGCGAAACCGGCTGGCCCAGCGAAGGCCGCCAGCGCGAAACCGCCCTGCCGAGCCGGGTCAACGAGGCCAAGTTCATCCGTGGTTTTGTGGCCATGGCCGAACAGAATGGCTGGCATTACAACCTGATCGAGGCCTTCGACCAGCCGTGGAAACGCGCCAGCGAAGGTGCGGTCGGCGGTTACTGGGGGCTGTTCGATGCCGATCGCCAGGACAAGGGCGTGCTCGCCGGGCCGGTATCGAACCTGCCTTACTGGCCATTGTGGCTGGGCGTGGGCGGGGTGATATTCCTCGCCACCCTGATCCTCGGTGGCCGGGTCCGTGGCACTCGCGCGGCCTTGGTCCTGCCCTTGCTCGGCGCCCTCGCCGCCTGCTCCATCGGCGCCTGGGGCGAACTGGCGCGGGTCACCAGCCGCTTTGCCGGTGAATGGTTCTGGGCGGGCCTGCTGCTGGCCCTGAACCTGTTGGTGCTGGCCCACGCGGCACTGAGCCTGAGCCCCCAAACCGGCTGGCGCCAACGCGCTTTCGACAGCCTGGAAAAACGTGCCGGCTGGCTGCTCGCCGCCGCCGGTTTCGCCGCCGCGGTAATGATGCTGGAGCTGGTGTTCGACCCGCGTTATCGCAGCTTCCCCAGCGCCGCCCTGCTCCTGCCGGCCCTGGTCTACCTGTGCCGCCCGGTGCGGGTGCCGCGTCGCGAAATCGCCCTGCTGACCTTTATCGTCGGCGCCGGCATCGCCCCTCAGCTGTATCGCGAAGGCCTGGAAAACCAGCAGGCCTGGGGTTGGGCCCTGGTCAGCGTGCTGATGGTCGCCGCCCTGTGGCGCAGCTTGCGGGCTCGCAAAGCCTGACAGAAAAAAGGGATGACCATGGTCATCCCTTTTTTATTACCGGCGATTCGCCTCACGCCACCGCGCGAGGCGCCCTTACCAGCCGCAAGGCGCCGATGACGATGGCAAACACCGCCAGGCTGGTGTTGTAGAGCGCCAGCGCCGGAAAGCCGAACAGCAGCGCCAGCACCGCCAGGCCCCAGCCGGAACGGCCGGGCACCACGAAGGCGATCAGGGATGCCGCCAGCGCCGCCCAACCCATGACCTTGAAGTGGATCAGCAACCCCAGGCTGGAACGCGCCTGGCACTCCCAGCGGCTGGCCTCGTCGACACAGACGCCGACCCATCGAGCGTCCTCCATGAAGCCGTAGCGCACGCCATAACTGGCGGCCAGCCACAACGGCAGGACAACAAGCAGCAGAATCACGGGAAGACGGCGGGACATGAAGCACTCCGATAAACGAAAAACGGCGCCCAGCATAATCGCCCGAGGCCGGTAAGCAAGCGTGTTGCACAGATAACTGTTGAGCAAACAGCGACAAAGTGTATCGTCTGGCGACTATTACCGCCGATCCGGCTTTGCCCTGCCTTGATCGTTTTTTGTACCGTGCCATGGCACTTCGGCAGCAACCCGGTGGTCATAGCCTGCGAACTTCACCCGGCACCTTCCTCTACAGGGATTTAGTCATGCTCCGTTCCTTGCGCTTCGCTGCCCTGTTTGGCGGCCTTATTTCGAGTGCGTCCGCACTGGCGGTCGACATCGACGCCGCCAGCTATGGCTACCCCTTGACCAATCCGTTCGAGGCGACCATTGCCACCACTCCGCCGGACCTGCGTCCGAAGCTGCCGAGTGACGACGATATCAATCAGTCCGACCGCAGCCTGACCTTGCGCCCCGAGCGCGAGTTCATCCTGCCGGACAACTTCTGGGCCGTGAAGAAGCTCACCTACCGCATCGCCGAGCAGGACCATGCCGCACCGCTGATCTTCCTCATCGCCGGCACTGGCGCGCGCTATGACAGCAGCCTCAACGAGTACCTGAAGAAGCTCTATTACCAGGCCGGCTACCACGTGGTGCAACTGTCCTCGCCCACCAGCTTCGACTTCATCAGCGCCGCCTCGCGGTTCGCCACGCCGGGCGTGACCAAGGACGATGCCGAAGACATATACCGCGTGATGCAGGCGGTACGCGCGCAGAACCCGAAACTGCCGATCACCGATTTCTACCTCACCGGCTACAGCCTCGGTGCCCTGGACGCGGCCTTCGTCAGCAAGCTGGACGAAACCCGGCGCAGCTTCAACTTCAAGAAGGTCCTGCTGCTCAACCCGCCGGTCAACCTCTATACCTCCATCACCAACCTCGACAAGCTGGTGCAGACCGAGGTCAAGGGCATCAATAACACCACCACCTTCTACGAGCTGGTACTGAACAAGCTGACCCGCTACTTCCAGCAGAAGGGCTACATCGATCTCAACGATGCCCTGCTCTATGACTTCCAGCAGTCCAAGCAGCATTTGAGCAACGAACAGATGGCGATGCTGATCGGCACCTCGTTCCGCTTCTCCGCCGCCGACATCGCCTTCACCTCGGACCTGATCAACCGCCGGGGCCTGATCACCCCGCCCAAGTACCCGATCAGCGAAGGCACCAACCTCACGCCGTTCCTCAAGCGCGCCCTGCAGTGCGACTTCGACTGTTACCTCACCGAGCAGGTAATCCCGATGTGGCGCGCCCGCACCGACGGCGGCAGCGTGCTGCAACTGATCGACCAGGTGAGCCTATACGCACTCAAGGATTACCTGCAGGACAGCCCGAAAATCGCGGTGATGCACAACGCCGACGACGTGATCCTCGGCCCCGGCGACCTGGGTTTCCTGCGCAAGACCTTTGGCGACCGGCTGACGGTCTACCCCCATGGCGGCCATTGCGGCAACCTCAACTACCGCGTCAACAGCGACGCCATGCTGGAGTTCTTCCGTGGCTAAACATCTCCTGCTCATCGCTGCGTTGTTCTGCGCAGGCTATGCCAATGCCGACGACGGCCAGACCGCGACACCCGTGGTCGCAGACGAGGACGGCTTCACCCAACCGCTCAAGCAGCTCAAGTTCAACCCGGGCCTGGACCAGCGCGAGTTCGAGCGCTCGACCCTCAACGCGCTGAACGTCTACGACCCGCTGGAGTCGTGGAACCGCCGGGTGTACCACTTCAACTACCGCTTCGATCAGTGGGTGTTCCTGCCGGTGGTCGACGGTTACCGCTACATCACCCCGAGCTTCCTGCGCACCGGTGTGAGCAACTTCTTCAACAACCTGGGCGACGTGCCGAACCTGGTCAACAGCCTGCTGCAGTTCAAGGGCCAGCGCTCGCTGAACACCACCGCCCGCCTGCTGGTCAACACCACCATCGGTATCGGCGGTCTCTGGGACCCGGCCACCAGCATGGGCCTGCCACGCCAGAGCGAAGACTTCGGCCAGACCCTGGGCTTCTACGGCGTGCCGGGCGGTGCCTATTTCGTCCTGCCGATCCTCGGCCCCTCGAACCTTCGCGATACCGCCGGATTGGCCGTGGACTACACCACCGAGTCGGCGATCAACTTCCTCAATGTTTCCGAGGTCAGCTCGAACCACCCGGAGCTCTGGGTGCTGCGCAGTATCGACAAGCGCTATCAGACCAGCTTCCGCTATGGCCAGCTGGACTCGCCGTTCGAGTACGAGAAAGTCCGCTACGTCTACACCGAATCGCGCAAGCTGCAAATCGCCGAGTGATCCCTCCAGGGCCCTGCCATCCGCGCAGGGCCCTTTTCTTCGCCCCACCGATACCCTCGCCCCTCTCAGCACCTGCACCCTCCAGAAACGGAAAAATCCTCATTGGAATTTTCCAGGCAAGTAGATATGATGCTAATCATTAGCTAGCTATCTACATGCCTTGCCGATGAAAAGCCTCACCCTGCGAATCCCCGATTTCTGGTTGGCCGTCCTGGCTCCCAGCCGCAACGACCTGCTGTTCGCCATCAGGAACATGATCGCCGGGGGCATCGCTCTGTACCTGGCCTTTCGTTTCAACCTCGAACAGCCGCAATGGGCCCTGACCACCGTGTTCATCGTCAGCCAGCCCAGCAGCGGCATGGTCCTGGCCAAGGGCGCCTTCCGCCTGCTCGGCACCTTTAGCGGGGCCATGGCCTCGATCCTGCTGATCGGCCTGTTCGGCCAGGCGCCCCTGTTGTTCCTGCTGGCGATGGCGCTGTGGCTGGCCTTCTGCACCACCGGCGCCTCGCTGCTGCGCAATCATGCTTCCTACGGCTTCGTACTGGCCGGCTACACCGCGGCGATCATCGCCCTGCCCGCCACCGCCCATCCGCTGCTGGTGTTCGACCAGGCCGTGGCCCGCTGTTCGGAAATCAGCCTGGGCATCATCTGCGCGGCGATCGCCAGCACCGTGCTCTGGCCGCGCCGGGTCGAACAGGCGCTGGCCACCCAGGGCAAGCTCGCGTGGCAAGCCGGCATGCGCGCCGCGGCCTCCGAGCTGATCGGCCAGGACCAGCGCAAGGGGTTGCTGGAAGCCCTCGGAAAACTGGTGGCGGTCGATGCCCAGCGCGATCACGCCTGGTTCGAAGGGCCTCAGGGCCGTCGGCGCTCCCAGGCCCTGCGGGTGCTCAGTCGCGACTTGCTGAGCCTGTTGCGCGCCGCTCGCGGCGTGGCCCGCCAACGGCTGATGCTCGACAGCGCGGCGAATGCTGCGGTGGCACCGCTGATCGAACGACTGGCCACGGCCCTGGATAACAGCCACGAGGAAGACATCGCCCAGCTGTCGGCACGCCTTCAAGAAGCACTGCAGGACCGCAGCCTGTCGCAGGATGCGCATCTGTGTCTGATGCAATTGGCTCAGGTGCCGGCTCTGCTCGAACGCAGCGCGCGGACCCTGCAGGCCGTCGAGCAGGGCCGAGTCCCCCATGGCGCGCCTGGCGCCCTGTCCTGGCACCGGGATATCGAGCAAGGCATCCTCGGCGGCCTGCGCAGCGCCCTGGCGTTTCTCGCCGTGGCCGGCTTCTGGGTGCTCTCGGCCTGGCCCTCCGGCCTGGGCGCGGTATCGATCTGCGGGGTGGTGCTAAGCCTGTTCGCCGGCCGGGAAAACCCTTCCGCCTCCAGCCTCAACTTTCTCAAGGGCATCGCCCTGTCAATACCGATCGCCGGCTTCGTCAGCCTTGGGTTGCTGCCCGGCTGGGACGGTTTCCCGCTGCTGTGCGTGGGGCTCGGGGTGCCGCTGTTTTGCGCTTCGCTGTGCATGAGCAAACCGCGGATGGCGCCGATCGCATCGGCGTTCTGCATCTTTTTCGTCAACAACGTCGGCCCCGGCAACCTGATGACCTACGACCTGGCCAACTTCCTCAACAAGGCCATGGCGACCCTGGTCGGCGTCGGCATCGCGGTCCTGGTGTTCCGCCTGGTCAGCCTCAACCCCGGCGAACATCACTATCGGCGGATGTTCCGCGCCTCGCTGTTCGACCTGGCGCAACTCACCTCGCGCCCGCTGGAGCAAGCCGAGAGCTGGTTCGGCGGGCGCATGGCCGATCGCTTGATCCGCCTGGCGCGCTACTCCGAAAGCCTGCCCCAGGAACGCCGCCAGCACTGGGACAACGGCCTGCTCGGGCTCGACCTGGGCGACGAACTGCTGCAATTGCGCGCCAGCCTGGGCGCCGCGACCGGCGCCCTGGGCATCGAGCGCGGGCACTACCTGCAGAACATCGCCACGCAGCTCAAGTCGGGCGGACCGACGCCACGCCGCACCGATCGACTGGATGCTCCGACCGTCGCCCTGCTCAAGGCCCTGGAGCAGGCGCCGCAACTGCCGGAACAGGACCGGGAAATGGCCAGGGCGGCGCTGCTGCAACTGCAATTCACCTGGCACAAATGGTGCCGCCTGACTCGCCACGAACCCGGCGTGGCGGCTGTCGCCCAGGGGTAATGAGCGGAAAAAAAAACGCCACGCGCCGGTTGCGGCGGGTGGCGGCATAACGCCCTGCGAAAGCCCCTCAGGCTTGCAGCAGCGGGAACAAGGAAATCACCAGCAGCAAGGCCATGCCGTAGTTGAACAGGCGCAGCCAGCGCGGATCGCGCAGGACATTGCGCAGCACGCTGCCGAACCCGGCCCAGACCCCGACGCTCGGCGCGTTGATCAAGGCAAACAGGCTGGCGATCACCACCACGTTGAAAAAGTAACCCTGCAACGGCGTGTAGGTGCTGATAGCCCCCAGCGCCATGACCCAGGCCTTGGGGTTGACCCACTGGAACGCCGCGGCGCCCCAGAACCCCAGCGGCCGGCCCTTGCCGTCGACTTCCTGGGACACCGGCCCGGAACGGGCGATGTTCCAGGCCAGGTACAGCAGATAGGCCGCACCGACGTAGCGCAGCACCTTGTACAGCACCGGATAGGCTTCGAACACGGCGCCCAGGCCCAGGCCGACGGCCAGCACCAGCACCAGGAACCCCGAACTGATCCCGAGGATATGCGGCACCGTGCGACGGAACCCGAAATTCACCCCCGAGGCCAGCAGCATGGTGTTGTTCGGTCCGGGGGTCACCGAGGTGACAAAGGCAAACAAGGCGAAAGCCAACAACAAGTCGATCGACAACGGCATACAGTCATCCTGAGAAGTACATGCTCCGAACAGAGCCCTGAGTCATTGTTTTCGCCCCGGCGATCGCCACGGGCGAGGCTTATCCACGCTTACAGCAAGGACCCGATGAAGCCCGCGGCGACCATCGCGTAGAACGCGCCGCAGACCAGGCCGAAAGCCTTGCGCGTGCGGACGAAAAACGGCTCCGCCGAACGCGCGGAAAAGGCCAGGGCATAGGCGCAGAAAATCACGAAGCCGGCGACCGCACAGCTGCCCACCAGCACGAAGCTGGCCCAGGAGGGTGCCGTGGCGCTGAGGCCGACAGTGGTCACGGTGAACCAGGTCAGGGCCGCCTTGGGGTTGGTCAGGTGGATGCCCAGCCCTTGCAGGTAGAACCCCAGCGTGCGGCTCTGTTTGGCCCGGGCGCGATTGAGGTTGACCGCGCTCGAGCTCAGGGCGCCGCGGATGGATTTGTAGGCCAGCCATAACAGGTAGCAGGCGCCGAGGATCTTCAGCCAGACCAGCACCTGGGTGTTGGACATCAGCAAGGCCGAGACGCCCGCGGCCGTCATCGCGCCCCAGCACAACGAACCGGAAATGACCCCGGCCGCCAGCGCCAGCCCCGGGGTACGCCCGTAGCTGAGCGAGGTGTTGGCAATCGCTAGGTTACCCGGGCCAGGGCTGGCGGTTCCGATGACGTAAACGGCCATAGCAGCACCAAAGCTCGATAAATCAAACATTTGACGGTCTCTCGTAGAAGTCGCGGGAGCAGGGTTTACCAACCGGGATGCCGCCCCGCGCGGGCCGGCATCCATCCTCGCTACTTGAAGCAGCGATGATCGGGTTCTTCGGCCCGGATCTTTTCCATCCAGGGTTTGAGTTCGGATTGCTTGTACAGCCGCTCGCCCCAGCGCTCGGGCGACACCGGCAGCGGACGGCCTTGCAGGATGTAGTCGGTCAACAGGTGGATGAACTGCTGCAGGCAATAGGCGCCGACGTGCAGGCGCAGCGAAGACGCGGTTTCCGCCGGGGCGATGTTGAAACGCGCGACGTGGATGATGTCGCCGCTGTCCACCGAGGGCGCCAGGTGATGGCAGGTCGAACCGTAGGTTTCGTCCTGGTAGTAGATCGCGTAGTACTGGCTGCCCAGGCCGCGGTACTTGGGCGGCGCCGGGTGCAGGTTGATCGCGCCCTTGCGGGCCCGCTGATAGATGCTCGGCGGGAAGATGAAGTCGCCGCGATAGGAAATGATCCAGTCGCCCTCCCAGTCTTCCAGGTGATACGGATAGGGGTCGCCCGGGTCCCAACAGAACACTTCCAGGTTGGAAAAAACCGTCTTGGCGAATTCAACGCCGTGATCGCACCAGTCCATGGTGCACACCGACAATAGAACTTTGTCCTTGCATGGTTCGATGGTCTGCATAGTCTTTTCCACTATTGGCTGTTGGTACATTTCGAAAACACACCCGGTCCGCCCTCCCCCGCTAACCCTGCTGGCAGGCCTCGACTACCGCCGTGAAGCGCTCGACCATTTCGGCGATGTCCGCCTCGCTGGAGATGAAGGGCGGCGCGAACAGCACGTGGTTGCCGTGAACACCGTCGGCGGTTCCGCTGCCCGGATAAATCAGCAGCCCTTGTTCCAGCGCCTGCGCCTTGAGGCTCGCGGCGTAACGGCCGCCACCGTGATAGGGCTCGCGGGTGTTCCGGTCCTGAACGAACTCCACGCCGACGAACAGGCCGCGTCCGCGCACATCGCCGACATGCTCGAAGCGCGCCAGGCACTCGCGCAGGCCGTGGCGCAGTTGCTCGCCGCGCAAGCGCACGGCCGGCAGCAGGTTCTCGTCCTGGATGACCCGCTGCACCTCCAGCGCAACGGCGCAGGCCAACGGATGGTTGACGTGGGTCTGGCCGTTGCCCAGCACCCCGGAGTTGCCCGCCATGGCCTCATGCACCTGGCTGCTGACCAGCAACGCCGAGATCGGCTGGTAACCGGCTGCCAGGCCTTTGCCGACCGCGACCATGTCCGGCACGATGCCGTCGTCTTCGTAGGCGAAGAACCTGCCGGTACGCCCCATGCCGGCCATCACCTCGTCGAGGATCAGCAGCACGTCGTGGCGCTCGCACACCGCCTTGATCTTGCGGAAGTACCCCGGCACCGGCGGCACCGCGCCGTTGGTGGAGCCGACCACGGTCTCGGCGAAGAACGCCGCCACCCTGTCGCTGCCCAGCGCCCTGATCTTTTCGTCCAGCTCCAGCGCCAGGCGAGTCCCGTACTGCTCATCGCTTTCATCGGTGCCCTGATGGCGATAGGCATAACAGGGCGAGACGAATTCGGCGGGCCCGAGCAGCGGCTCGAAGACCCCGCGACGCTGGAGGTTGCCGGAAATCGCCAGGGTCCCCAGGGTGCTGCCGTGGTAGCTCTGCTGCCGCGAGATAAAGATCGATTTGCCCGGCAGCCCGCGCTCGCACTGATATTGGTAGGCAATTTTCATCGCCAGCTCCATGACCTCGGAGCCGCCGGAGAGAAACTGCGCCTTGGCCAACCCGCCGGAGGCCCCCACCAGCAGGTCCGCCAACTCCTCGGCGGCGGCCGTGGTGAAGCTGCCGGCATGGGCCCAACTGAGTTTTTTCGCCTGCTGCTCGATGGCCGCGGCGATCCGTGGATGTCCATGTCCCAGGCTGGAAACGGCCACCCCGCCGCACGTGTCGAGGTAGCGTTTGCCCGAAGCATCCTCAAGCCAGACCCCAGCACCATTGACGGCGTGAATCGGTGAGGCATTCAAGTTCTTGTAGATGACCGTTGACATGGATCCGAGCCCTTGCAGTTATGCGGCCTAACGGGTGTTTTCCGGGTGGTCCCACGCCGTCGAGCCTTGATGGAAACGCTGGCTGAAGCGCGAGGAATTGAATATCCGGCGCGCCCAGCCGATCGGTAGCAACACCACAGCGAACATCAACAACGAAAGCAACCTGAGCATGACCTTGTCTCCTGAATAAAAAGTGAGTGAGCGATCAGTCCAGCGGGATCTCGTTGCGCCAGTCGACCTCTTCGACGAACTCCGGCTGGGTCGTGCGCTCGAGAATGAAGCTGCCCAGCACCAGCACATCCATCTCGGTGCGCATGAAGCAGGCGTAGGCTTCTTCCGGCTTGCACACGATCGGTTCGCCGCGCACGTTGAACGAGGTGTTGACCAGCACCGAGCAGCCGGTGCGCTTCTTGAAACTGCGCAGCAGATGGGTGAACGGCGCGTTGTTTTCTTCGGTCACCGTCTGCACCCGCGCCGACAGGTCGACGTGGGTCACCGCCGGCAGCTGCGAACGGATCGAGTTGATGCTGCCCAGGCCACGCTCGGGGCCGCCGGGCTGCAACGACTCGGCGGTCTTGATCGAGTCGTTGACCTGCGAAACCATCAGCATGTACGGGCTCTTCTCGCAGATGTCGAAGTAGATCTGGGCATCCTCGTCCAGCACCGCCGGGGCAAAGGGCCGGAAGGATTCGCGGTACTTGATCTTCAGGTTCATGGTGCGCTGCATCTCGGGATTGCGTGGATCGCCGAGGATCGAACGCGCGCCCAGGGCTCGCGGGCCGAACTCCATGCGTCCCTGGAACCAGCCGACCACGGCGCCGTCGGCCAGGTGCCGCGCGGTTTCGTCATACAGCTCGGCACCCTCGAAGCGCTGGTACGGATACTGGTTGGCGTCGAGGAACGCCTGGATCTCTTCATCGCCAAAACCCGGCCCCAACAGGCTGCCGCTCATGGCGTCGAGCTTCTTGCTGCCCAGGTGCGGACGCCCGGTGCGCTTGACCGAATAGTCCATGGCCGCCCCCAGGGCACAACCGGCGTCGCCGGCCGCAGGCTGAATCCAGATCGCGTCGAAACGTCCGGAACGGCTGAGCACACCGTTGGCCACACAGTTGAGCGCCACGCCACCGGCCAGGCACAGGTTGCGGTAACCGGTCTGCCGCACGGCCGCAGTGGCCAGCCCCAGCACCACTTCCTCGGTCACCTGCTGTACCGAGGCCGCCAGGTCGCATTCGCGCTGGGTGATCGGGCTCTCCGGCTTGCGCACCGGACCGCCGAACAGTTCCTCGAACGCTTCGCCGACCATGCGCTCGCCACGCAGGTACTCGAAGTACTTCATGTTCAAGGTGAAAGAGCCGTCGGCGCGGATGTTGATCAGTTCCTTGCGGATCTTGTCGGCATAGATCGGCCGGCCGTAAGGCGCCAGGCCCATGAGCTTGTACTCGCCGGAGTCGACCTTGAAGCCGCAGTAATAGGTGAACGCCGAGTAGAACAGGCCGACCGAGTGCGGATAGGAAATCGAGTTCATCAGGTCGAGCTTGGAGCCGTCGCCCTTCCAGATCGTGGTCGAATGCCATTCGCCGATGCCGTCGATGCACAACACCGCCGCCTGTTCGAACGGCGATGGGAAAAACGCCGCCGCGGCATGGGAACGGTGGTGCTGCGAGGCGATGGTGAGCGGTCCGGTACCACGTCCCAGTTCCTCGAGCTTCTCGTCGATGAACTTGAGCACGTTGAGCTTCCAGCGGATCCATTCCGGCATGGTGCTGATGAAAGTGCGCGCGCCGCTGATGCCGCCACTGGCGAAGGAGGAAATCATCCGCGAGAACTTTTCCTGCGGGTCTTCGTAGTAGACCACGGCGGTCAGCTCATCGAGGCCGATCCCCTCGGCGTCCAGGCAGTACTTGATGGCATTGGCCGGAAACGCCGCGTCGTGCCGCACCCGCGTGAAGCGCTCTTCCTGGGCCGCAGCCACCGGCACCCCGTCCTTCACCAGCGCAGCGGCGCTGTCGTGATAGAACGCCGAAATCCCTAATACGTAAGTAGCCATTTAAACGCTCATCCTCATAGCTTCATGCCAATCCATGGAAATTCCCTGTGTCTGTGCACAATCCGTCATCCGTGCAACCAACTTGAGACCGGCAGGCTTTTTAATGCCGGAATCAACGACACCACCAACAACACACTCATTGAAATGTTGAACAGCCGGAGCCGGTTCGGCTCACTGAGAAAGCGCCGCAAATAACGTCCGAACAGCACCCAGACCATCGAGCAGGGCGAACCGAAGAGAAAGAAGATCAAGGCGATCAGCAGGATCTGCGCACTGTAGGAACCGACCGGCGTGGTGTAGGCCAGGACCGCGCCCACCGCCATGATCCAGGCCTTGGGGTTGACCCACTGGAACAGCGCCGCGCCGGTGAAGCCCAGCGGGCGCCCGCCCTGATCGTCGAGATCGACCGTGGGCGCCGTGGCGATCCGGTAGGCCAGGTACAGCATGTACAGGGCACCGATCACCTGCAGGATGTCGTGCAGGCTGGGATAACGATGGAATACCGCGCCGGCGCCGAGCCCCACCGCGATCAGCATCAGCGGAAAGCCGATATTGATGCCCGCAACGTGGCGCAGGGTGCGGCTGATGCCGAAGTTGACCCCGGAGGACATCAGCATCACGTTGTTCGGCCCCGGCGTCACGCAGGTGGAAATCGCGAACAGGATGACGGCGTAGTAGTCCAGATTCTGCATGCCCCAGGCTCCGCTCAACGATAGTCTTCAAGGGTGCCGCGGCGACGAATGTCGACCGACACACAATGGAAGCCGCCACTGAGGCTGCGGGCATGGCGCATTTTCAGCGGCGCCACATCGATACCGTGTTTCTCCAGGGCGCGAATCAGCGGCACCTGCTGGTCGTTGATCACCGCCAGCGCCGGGTTGACCATGATGAAGTTCATGCCCTGCCAGATCGACGCGCGCGGGTAGGACCAGCAATAGCCGGTGTCGACCATTTCCGGCGCCCAGATGATGTCCCAGTTCTTGAACAGCGCCGGCACCTGGTCCTTGCGAATCCGCTCCGGACACAGCACCACCAGCCCCGGGCGGACCACGGTGATGGTGGTGTCCAGGTGCGTGCCGTCATACACACCACTCACCGGGTGCACCCGGTAACGATCGCCCAGCACCCGCTGCAGCCACTGGCAACCCAGTTCGTTGCCGCTGCGCGAAACCAGATAGAGGATGTCCTCGCCGACGCGGATCACGTTGGCGGCGTCGAAGATCGGCTCGTCATTGGCAATGATCGAGCCGTTCTTGGGGTTGATCCGGTAGGTGCTATCCAGCAGCTGCGGCTTGGGCGCGGAAATCCAGTTGGAGCCGCTGGCAAAGTATTCGGCCAGGTGTCGGCGATAGGCGAACGGTTCCAGGTAGCGGCTGCGCAGCGCCATCGGCGCCTCGATGATGGTCTGGCCGATGGGCAGCAGCACATCCCGCGGGCAATAGTTGTATTCGCCGTCGGTTTTCCAGGCGGAGGTGCCGAATACCGCGCGATGATCAGTGACGTCCGGGCGCCGCACTATGACCCCGTGGGAACGCAGGAAGGCGGCAAAGGCGTCCAGGTCCTCGCTGGCTTCCTCGATCACCTGCTGCGGATAGGGGCCGGATGGAATGTCCTCGATGTAGTCATGCTGCTCGCTGTAATCCAGCGCGAACAGGCCACGGTCGGGGCGCGGCACCTGCGCGCCCTGGGCGACGCCGACGATCATTTCTTCCAGCGGATCCCACTCGTTGTGCACGTTGACCAGAGACATGGACACTCCTTGATGTTCAGGCCGTTACGCCAACCGGCGCGGCAGGGACAATAGGTTCGTGATGGAACAGCGCCTGGTCCTCGCCCCGCGTCTTGCTCCGGGGCAGCACCGCGCCCGCGGAGCCGATACCCAGGCGCTGCAACCAGGACGTCAGGCGGTCCGGCTGCGGTGCCAGGGACTCGTAGCCGACGCGGACCCGCTGCCAGTGTTCTGCCAGTTCCGCCGGCTTCGACGCGGCGACCTGGCGCATGTAGGCATCGATGGCGTCCACCGCCCAGGCCGAATGCCCGGTGGTGACGTTATCGATGGTGTTGTGCAGGTCAACGAACGCCGTGCTGAAGCCGTAGTGCCGAAGGAAGCGCCGGGCCGAGCGGTAGCTGCCGCCCACCCCCGACAGCTCCATCGCCAGGTTCATGCCGAGGATTTCCGGCATGAAAGTCACCGGCAGCTTGCCCAGGCACAGCCAGTAGACCGGCAAGCGGAACGACGCCTCGCGCAGCCGCTCATCTTCGGCGAACTCGCGGGCACCGGTAGGCGCCAGCTCCAGCCCCATCTGGCGCAGGCCGTCGCGGTAGATTTTCGGATGGTTCAACGCATAGGAACCGTTGCCCAGCTCGTCCCAGTAGGTCTGGAACAATGCGTAACCGACATGGGATGAAGCCAGAGTCAGGTCGGTGAAGCCCTGCAGCCAGGCTCCATCGATCAGGGTCAGCGGCGCCAGTTGCAGGGTGGAGTCGACGATTTCTTCGCGTGACGGCATGGCCGCCGGGTCGCTTTCTTCGAACTCCTGGCCGTGGCGGTCGTGCTTGTCCAGCAGCCATTCGCGCAATACGCCGACATTCCAGGACTCGGGCAAGGTGCGTTCGGAGTTTTGCAGCGAGCGGCGCGACTGCTCCAGCCAGCGCGTCACATACGCCTGGGCAAAAGCCTGGGTACGCGGCGCCAGCGCCCTGCCCTGCAAGACGAAATAGGCCTCGCGCAGGCTCCTGGGCCACTGGCCCTGCTCCAGAATGCCCTCGCCCAACACCTGTGGAACCACTGTATTGCAAGGGCTTGGCGCTGGTACTTCAACCGCTTCTGCGCGCAGGATCGGGCCGGACAGGCCATCGATCCATTTGCGGATGACGCTCAGGTCGGCCTCGCTGAAAATCCGGAACATGCGCCCATTCGGCGCGACCAGGGTGTTGACCAGCAGGCTCTTCTCGGCGTTGCCGGGCACGATCAGGCGGCTGCGCGAAAGCATCTCCAGCAACGGAACGGGGTCGACCTGGGCCTCACGCAGCCACTGCGCCAGGCTGCGGCCTTCCATCTTGTAATCCTGGTGATAGACCGCGCCGGCCCGAGCCATGCGCTGGATCATCTTGCCCATCAGGCGCTCGGGCGATACCGCGGCCCGACAATGCACCAGCAGCTGCTCGTTGAAAGTCTTCAGGGCCGCGAACAACCACTGGGCGCCCGTCTCCAGTTGCAGGCGGCGAATGTTGCCCTGGTTGGCGACCTGCTCGCAGACCCACTGGGAGATCTCCAGCGCCGAGCTGTCGTCCGCGCCTTCATCCAGTTGGTTCAGGTCGAGTCGGCGGACGTCCAGCTGCTGCGCGTCCAGCACCGCCCACCAGGGGCTCAGCCCCAGGGCGCGCCAGGCATAATCGATGCCGCATAGGGTGTCGCCAAAGGCATCGCTGCGGCGGCTGATCGCTTGCAGCAATGCCGGTAATTCGAACAGTTCGTCGGGCAGGTCGGGGAGCGTGGAAAGCTCGAACGGCGAAACCGCATAGGCGGTCAGCCCCGCCTGCACCAACAGCGATTTGAAGTGATCGGCGCGCGATGCCAGGGGCCGCCCCACGCCCACGTCGTGGGCCAGCAGCTCCATGAGCTTGAGCTGCGCGCTGTCCTCGAAGACCCCGGGGGCGCTCATGCCTTGCAGCCAGCAGCCCAGCACCGAGGCCAATGGCGCCGAGTGCACCAGCAGGGCCTCGGCGAATTCCCGTTGGTTGCCCAGCTCCGCAGCCTGGCTGGCCAGTTCGCGGTAAACCCGGGCCTGCTCGTCACGCCAGTGCTCGATCTGCACCCGCAACCCGGGCAGCCCCTCCGCACCGGTTTCCCCCGGTGCGGCCAGGCCCATCAGGCGCCGAATACTGACATCCCCCAGAAAGCTCTCGGGGTTGCTGACTGATCGATAAAACTGGCGCCACATACTGTTTACTTCCCTTCCAGGTTGGAGACCAAGGCAATCCATTGCCGGCCCTCAGTCATCGGCAAGCAATGACATCGGGTGTCGAAATCAGAACATCGGGTAGATCGAAGAGTCCGGCTTCTTCTTTTTCTTCTTGCCGAAGAGGCGTTGGAACAAGCTCTTGATGTAACTCATGGCAGACTCCTTTAAAGAACATCGAGGATGATTTTCGAGACGAAATCATTCCCCTGGTCGGTGAAGTGAATACGGTCGACGAACAACCACTGTTCAGGCCGCAGGGCCTCGGACAGCAGCGGCGTGATGTTCACGAAGCGCACGCCCATCTTCTGGGCGCCCTCGCGCAGGCGGGCGGCATAGGCCTCGCAGACGCTGGGTTGCAGGATGTCGCCATAGACCTCGCTGAAACTGCCGGCGCGATCCAGCTCGGCGAACAGCTGTTCTTCCTCGTCGCAGCCCTTTTCCCGGACCCAGCCGGCCAGCGGCTGCAGAATGAAGGTCAGCTTGGCGCCCATATCGACCGCCAGCGCGCGCCAGGTATCCAGGTGACGCAGGGTCAGGTCGGCGGCGTATTCGATCTGCTCTTCCATGGTCGGTGGCGGCTCGGGCGCCGGCTCTTCCTGTTCCTTGCCGAGCAAGGCGCGGAACATGCCACGCTTGGGCGCCTGGGACTCCGGACGCATGGCATCGAAGAACTGGTTGCAGTTGAAGAAAGCGCCGTGTTCGCCACGGCTGCTTTGTGGCTGGCGGGCCAGCCCCAGGTTGTTGAACCCGGAAAACAGCACGATCTCGTCGACCTTGGGCAGCAAATGACGGTAAAGGGTGAAGAGCGTCAGTTCCTGGGTCGAGTTGAAGCTGCGTCCGCCAAAGTTGATCCAGGGCTTGCTGTCCGGATCGTTCTCGGCCAGGCGCGACGGCAGTGTCCAGGCGTCCGAACTGGCACCGATGCCAAACACGGTCGAGCTACCGGCCAGCACCCGCACGCTCTTGGCATGGCGGCTATTGGCCACTGAATACTGTATGCCCAGCAGTTCCGAATAACGGAAGCCCGAGGCATCTGTATTGACCACCTCCGAACGGTGGTCGGTAGGATGGAAATACATCAAATAAGGCAGCCAGCGAACCTCACCACCATCGGTGAACTTCTGCTCGTACTCAGCCATCTGCGGAGTCAGTTTGATCCTTGCCGTCATTACCCTGCTCTTCCTTGAGAAGTCATCGTCTAAAGTAGCCTGAAGGGGAAGCCCGTTACACGTTGCCCGGGAGACTCTGAATTGCGCCGCGACTGTATTTAAGAACAACCAGTACAGCGCGATGCGGGCCATCTTCCCAAAGGCAATCACTGTCTTATAGGTACACGACGGATGATTTTTCTCAGTACAGATTGCCTTTTCACCCTGAAAAATTTTCAAAAAAAGTGAAATCTGTAACTTTTTATACGACAGATGAGTCGCTACAGTCCCCCGCATGACTCGATACCTGAATCTCGCCGAATACATCAGCAGCCGCATTGAGCAAGGGTTATACGGGCCGGGGGAGCGCTTGCCTTCGGTGCGGGCCCTGAGCCTCGAGCACGGCGTCAGCCTCACCACCGTGCAACAGGCCTATCGGGTCCTGGAAAGCTCGGGCCTGGCTATTCCCAAGCCCAAGTCGGGCTATTTCGTCCCGGCCGGCCGGCGTTTGCCGGAACTGCCGAAGATGGGACGGCCGTCGTTGCGGCCTGTGGATATTTCCCAGTGGGACCTGGTGCAGGACCTGATGCGCCAGGAGCAGAACGCCAATGCCATTCAACTGGGCTGCGGCATGCCCGACACCACGGCGCCGACCCTCAAGCCGCTGCTGACCGCCCTGGCGCGGATCAGCCGGCGTAGTGACAGCCCAAGCCTGCAATACAACCACCTGCAAGGTGTGCTGAGCCTGCGCGAGCAGATTGCCCGCCTCGGCGTCGACTCCGGTTGCCGCCTGACACCTGCGGAAATCGTCGTCACCAGCGGCTGCCAGGAAGCCCTGTCCATCGCTATCCGCGCGCTGTGCGAACCCGGCGACATCGTGGCCATCGCCTCCCCCTGCTTCCACGGCATCATCCAGCTGCTCAAGGCCGCCGGCCTCAAGGCCCTGGAGATTCCCACCGACCCGGTCACCGGCATCAGCCTGGAAGCCATGGAAATGGCCCTGGAACAGTGGCCGATCAAGGCCATCCAGCTCACGCCCAATTGCAACAACCCGCTGGGCTACATCATGCCGGACGATCGCAAGCGCGCGATGATCCGCCTGGCCCAGCGCTACGACGTGCCGATCATCGAAGACGATATCTATGGCGACCTGGCGTTCCGCTACCCGCGGCCGCGCACCCTGAAGTCATTCGACGACGACGGGCGCGTGCTGCTGTGCAGTTCGTTCTCGAAAACCCTGGCGCCAGGCCTGAGGATCGGCTGGATCGCCCCGGGGCGTTACCTGCCACAAGTGCTGCACATGAAATACGTCGGCTCCGGCACCACCGCGACCCAGCCACAGCTGGCGGTGGCCGAATTCATTGCCAAGGGTCATTACCTGCCGCACCTGCGGCGGATGCGCAAACAGTACCAGCGCCATCGCGACCTGATGACCGAGTGGGTCAGCCGCTACCTGCCGGAAGGCACCCGGGTCAGCAAACCCCAGGGCGGGTTCACCTTGTGGGTCGAGTTGCCGGACGAGTTCGACACCTACACCCTGAACCGGCTGCTGGAAGCCGAGGACATCCAGATCGCCAACGGCAATATCTTTTCCGCGGCCGGCAAGTACCGCAATTGCCTCAGGCTGAACTTTGCCGGCGTGCCCAATCGCAAGATCGAACAGGCGATCAACAAGATCGGCCTGGCGGTCGCGCAACTGCTCCCCGCCTGACAGCCCCTCGCCACCGCCCCTCGTCCTGCAGCGGCGAGGGCTTTAAACGAATCAGGCCCTGGCCGCGCGCCACAACTTGCCACCCAGCGACACCACGACCAGTACCGCGGCGCCGGCGATGATGCCGGCCACGGCATTGAGCAGCGTCGGCATGATCAGCGAAACCCCGCCAACCGCCTCGGCCGTGTACGCCGTGACAGTCTCGATCCAGTGATGCGCCGCCGGCACACCGTGGGTCAGGATGCCGCCGCCGACCATGAACATGGCCGCGGTGCCGATCACCGAGAGGCTTTTCATCATGTAGGGCGCTGCGCTCAGGATCGCACCACCGATGCTTTTCGCCACCTGGCCCGGCTTCTGCGCCAGCCACAGGCCGAGATCGTCGAGCTTGACGATACCGCCCACCAGGCCGTACACCCCGACAGTCATGACAATGGCGATGCCCGAAAGCACCACCACCTGCTGCATCAACGGCGCGTCGGCGACGGTGCCCAGGGTAATGGCGATGATCTCGGCCGAGAGAATGAAGTCGGTGCGGATCGCACCCTTGATCTTGGTCTTCTCGAAAGCCACCAGATCGGTGGCCGGGTCCGCCACGGCTTCGATCAGTTGCTGGTGCTCGGCCTGATCCTCGGCCTTGCTGTGGAGGAACTTGTGGGCGAGCTTTTCAAAGCCTTCGAAGCACAGGTAGGCACCGCCGAGCATCAGCAGCGGCGTCACCAGCCAGGGCGCGAAGGCGCTGATGGCCAGCGCCGCGGGCACCAGGATCAGCTTGTTCAGGAACGAGCCCTTGGCCACCGCCCAGACCACCGGCAACTCGCGCTCGGCGCGCACCCCGGAAACCTGCTGGGCATTGAGCGCGAGGTCGTCCCCCAGCACCCCGGCGGTCTTCTTCGCCGCCACCTTGGTCATCAGCGCCACGTCGTCGAGTACCGTGGCAATATCGTCGATCAGCACCAGCAAACTGCTTCCGGCCATGGATCAGGGTTCCTTGAGGTCATAAATTGTTGCGAAGCATAGCGCGCAACGAGGGCCGGCGGGGCATTCTTGAGCCTCGCGCAAGGCCGGTGCTACCATGCGCAACCGCCCGAACAGGCAAGGAATCACCTGGTTTATGAGCACCATCCGCGAGCGCAACAAAGAACTGATCCTGCGTGCCGCCAGTGAAGAGTTTGCCGACAAAGGCTTCGCTGCGACCAAAACCAGCGACATCGCGGCCAAGGCGGGGCTGCCCAAACCCAACGTCTACTACTACTTCAAGTCCAAGGAAAACCTCTACCGCGAGGTCCTGGAAAGCATCATCGAGCCGATCCTCCAGGCTTCGACCCCGTTCAACGCCGACGGCGTGCCCAGCGAAGTACTGAGCGGATACATCCGCTCGAAGATCCGCATCTCCCGCGACCTGCCCTTCGCCTCCAAGGTGTTCGCCAGCGAGATCATGCACGGCGCTCCGCACCTGAGCCCGGACCAGGTCGAGCAGCTCAACGCCCAGGCCAAGCACAACATCGATTGCATCCAGACCTGGATCGATCGTGGCCAGATCGCGCCCATCGACCCGCACCACCTGATGTTCAGCATCTGGGCCGCGACCCAGACTTACGCCGACTTCGACTGGCAGATCTCGGTGGTGACCGGCAAGACCAAGCTGGACGAGTCCGATTACGAAGCCGCCGCCCAGACCATCATCCGCCTGGTGCTCAAGGGCTGCGAAACGGACAAGTAAGCCAGCCCCTGTAGCCGCTGCCGCAGGCTGCGATAAGGCCGAAGGCCTTCAGCGATCTTCAGATCTTGCGCACACGTTGTGTGCGATCGCAGCCTACGGCAGTGGCTACACGGCTACAGATCAGGCGCTCACGCCCGCATCCGCCTGCAAGCCCTGCGCCTCGATGGCGCTGATCGCACATTGCTCGTCGATGTCCGAGGTGTCGCCGCTGATGCCGATCGCCCCCACCACCTCCCCCTGCTGATCACGAATCAACACCCCGCCCGGTGCCGGCACCACGCTGCCCTGCCCCAGGCTATTGAGCGCGGCAATGAAGGCCGGCCGCTGCTGCGCATCCAGCGCCAGCAGGCGCGAGCCCTTGCCCAGGGCAATCGCGCCCCAGGCCTTGCCGATAGCGATCTGTGGCCGCAGCAGGCTGGCCCCGTCTTGGCGCTGCAAGGTCACCAGATGCCCGCCGGCATCGAGCACCGCAATGGTCAAGGGTGCCGCGCTGATCTCACGGCCAAAGGCCAGGGCCTTGCCGGCCAGGCTGACTGCAACGTTCAAGGTTAAAGCGCTCATGGGTGCCGTCCTTATTTTGTTATTGGGAGAAATCGGGGTGTTCCGATAAGAAGATCCACACAACAAATAGAGCACAACAAATTTTTATTTTGTATACAATAATTTTCGCAAATTCCTGATTCCGACGAAAAGCCGCCTGTTTATCGGTACCGGACGAACGCATCCAAGCTCGAGAGAAAATGGATTGACCTGCAACGCTCGCCGTGAATACACTCCGCAAAAAGCCACTTGTATACAATTACAAAACGTAAGAGGTACAAAACAATGAGCAAAATGAGAGCAATCGAAGCCGCCGTTCTGGTGATGCGCCGTGAAGGGGTCGATACCGCCTTTGGCATCCCGGGTGCCGCCATCAACCCGCTGTACTCCGCCCTGCAAAAGGTCGGCGGCATCGATCACGTCCTCGCTCGCCACGTTGAAGGCGCCTCGCACATGGCCGAGGGCTACACCCGCACCAAAGCCGGCAACATCGGCGTGTGCATCGGCACCTCCGGCCCTGCCGGCACCGACATGGTCACCGGCCTGTACAGCGCCTCGGCCGACTCGATCCCGATTCTCTGCATCACCGGCCAGGCCCCACGGGCCCGCCTGCACAAGGAAGACTTCCAGGCCGTCGACATCACCAGCATCGTCAAGCCGGTGACCAAATGGGCGACCACCGTCCTGGAACCGGGCCAGGTGCCTTACGCGTTCCAGAAAGCCTTCTATGAAATGCGCTCCGGCCGCCCCGGTCCGGTGCTGATCGACCTGCCGTTCGACGTGCAGATGGCCGAGATCGAATTCGACATCGACGCCTACCAGCCACTGCCGCTGGCCAAGCCTTCGGCGACCCGGGTCCAGGTCGAAAAGGCCCTGGCCCTGCTGGATCAGGCCGAGCGGCCGTTGCTGGTCGCCGGTGGCGGCATCATCAATGCCGATGCCAGCGAACTGCTGGTGGAGTTCGCCGAACTGACCGGCATCCCGGTGATCCCGACCCTGATGGGCTGGGGCAGCATCCCCGACGATCACCCGCAGATGGTCGGCATGGTCGGCCTGCAGACCTCCCACCGCTACGGCAACGCCACCCTGCTCAAGTCGGATGTGGTCCTGGGCATCGGCAACCGCTGGGCCAACCGCCACACCGGCTCGGTGGACGTCTACACCGAGGGCCGCAAGTTCATCCACGTGGACATCGAGCCGACCCAGATCGGCCGGGTATTCACCCCGGACCTGGGCATCGTTTCCGACGCCAGTTCGGCGTTGACCGTATTCATTGAAGTCGCTCGCGAATGGCAGGCCGCCGGCAAGCTGAAGAACCGCAGCGCCTGGCTGCAGGATTGCCAGCAGCGCAAGTCGAGCCTGCAACGCAAGACTCACTTCGACAACGTGCCGGTCAAGCCGCAGCGTGTGTATGAAGAGATGAACCAGGTGTTCGGCAAGGACACCTGCTATGTCAGCACCATCGGCCTGTCGCAGATTGCCGGTGCGCAGTTCCTGCACGTGTACAAGCCACGCCACTGGATCAACTGCGGCCAGGCCGGCCCGCTGGGCTGGACCATTCCGGCGGCGCTGGGGGTGGTCAAGGCCGACCCGAGCCGCAAGGTGGTGGCGCTGTCGGGCGACTATGACTTCCAGTTCATGATCGAAGAGCTGGCCGTGGGCGCGCAGTTCAAGCTGCCGTACATCCACGTGGTGGTGAACAACTCCTACCTGGGCCTGATCCGCCAGGCGCAGCGCGGTTTCGACATGGACTACTGCGTGCAGCTGTCCTTCGACAACCTCAACGCCCCGGAACTCAACGGCTACGGCGTGGACCACGTCGCGGTCGCCGAAGGCCTGGGCTGCAAGGCGCTGCGGGTATTCGAGCCTGCGGGCATCCAGCCGGCCCTGCGCCAGGCCCAGGAAATGCTCGAACAGTTCAAGGTGCCAGTGATCGTCGAGATCATCCTGGAGCGTGTCACCAACATCTCCATGGGCACCGAGATCAACGCGGTCAACGAATTCGAAGACCTGGCTCTGGTCGGCAACGACGCCCCGACCGCGATTTCCCTGCTCGACTGACACCCCTATGTAGCCGCTGCCGAAGGCTGCGATCGCATCCGCAGGATGCGCAAGATCTCAGGATCGTCAAAGGCCTTCGGCCTTATCGCAGCCTGCGGCAGCGGCTACAGGGATTGATACTTCTACAGGAGACCACCATGCCGCGTTTTGCCGCCAACCTGTCCATGCTGTTCACCGAACAGGACTTCCTCGCTCGCTTCAAGGCCGCCGCCGAGGCCGGCTTCAGTGGTGTCGAATACCTGTTTCCCTACGAATTCAGCTCCGCCGAAATCAAGGCGCAACTCGACGCCCACGGCCTGACCCAAGTGCTGTTCAACCTGCCTGCGGGCGATTGGGCGAAAGGCGAGCGCGGTATCGCCTGCCTGCCGGACCGGGTCGAAGAGTTCCGCGCCGGGGTCGACCTGGCCATCGCCTACGCCCAGGTGCTGGGCAATACCCGGATCAACTGCCTGGCCGGCATCCGCCCACAAGGCGTCGACGATGCCACGGTGGAAAAGACCTTTATCGCCAACCTCAAGTACGCCGCCGAGAAACTCCAGGCCGCGGGCATCAAGCTGGTGATGGAAGCGATCAACACCCGCGACATCCCGGGCTTCTACCTGAACAACACGGCCCAGGCCCTGTCGATCCGCGAACAGGTCGGCAGCAGCAACCTGTACCTGCAATACGACATCTACCACATGCAAATCATGGAGGGCGATCTGGCCCGCACCCTATCCGGCCACCTGGACGCGATCAACCATGTCCAGCTGGCGGACAACCCGGGGCGTAACGAACCGGGGACCGGCGAGATCAACTACCACTTCCTGTTCGGGCACCTGGACAAGATCGGCTACCAGGGCTGGGTCGGCTGCGAATACAAGCCGCTGACCACCACCGAAGCCGGCCTGGGCTGGCTCAAGAGCCACAACGCAATCTGATCGGGCACCGCGTCATCGTTCATCGCGGGCAAGCCGGATCGCCGCCCGCTCGCGAGACGAATGCCCGCGCACCCCGCGACCTTTAGAGCAATAACAAGAGAGGATTTTCTCATGGCTAAAATCGGATTCATCGGCACCGGCATCATGGGTCACCCAATGGCCTCCAACCTGCAAAAAGCCGGTCACAGCCTGTTCCTGTCCCAGCACCACGACGCGGCCCCGGCCGACCTGGTCGCCGCCGGCGCGGTCGCCCTGGCCTGCCCCAAGGAAGTGGCCCAGGAAGCCGAATTCATCATCGTCATGGTCCCGGATACCCCGCAGGTCGACGACGTGCTGTTCCGTGCCGACGGTGTGGCCGCGGGCGTCGGCCCAGGCAAGGTGGTGATCGACATGAGTTCGATCTCGCCGACCGCGACCAAGGCCTTCGCCGCCAGGATCAACGAAAAAGGCGCGCAGTACCTGGACGCCCCGGTGTCCGGTGGTGAAGTCGGCGCCAAGGCGGCGACCCTGAGCATCATGGTCGGCGGCGACAGCCAGGCTTTCGAGCGCGCCCTGCCGCTGTTCCAGGCCATGGGCAAGAACATCACCCTGGTCGGCGGCAATGGCGACGGCCAGACCGCCAAGGTGGCGAACCAGATCATCGTCGCCCTGAACATCCAGGCGGTGGCCGAGGCCCTGCTGTTCGCCGCGAAAAACGGCGCCGACCCGGCCAAGGTGCGTGAGGCGCTGATGGGCGGCTTCGCCTCCTCGAAGATCCTCGAAGTGCACGGCGAGCGCATGATCAAGGGCACCTTCGACCCCGGCTTCCGCATCAGCCTGCACCAGAAGGACCTCAACCTGGCCCTGCAAGGCGCCAAGGAACTGAACATCAACCTGCCGAACACCGCCAACGCCCAACAAGTGTTCAGCACCTGCGCGGCCATCGGCGGCAGCAACTGGGACCACTCGGCGCTGATCAAGGGCCTGGAACACATGGCGAACTTCTCGATCCGCGACAAGTAAGAGAACGCCAGGAAATCCCCTGTAGCCGCTGCCGAAGGCTGCGATCGACTTGGGCGGCACTCCGACGCAGCAGGCGTGCACTTGCACATCGCAGGAAGGTTCTTCGAACCTTATCGCAGCCTTCGGCAGCGGCTACAGGTTGCGTTACAGCCACACCTCGAATAACAAGAAATCCGGGAGCCCGCCATGTCGGTCGATCCGCAACAATTCCTCCGTGAGCTGTTCGCCACAGCCATCGACGCCGCCCACCCGCAGCACGTCCTCGAAGCCCATTTGCCCAGCGACCGCAGCGGCCGGGTGATCGTCATCGGTGCCGGCAAGGCCGCCGCGGCCATGGCCCAGGTGGTCGAACGCTGCTGGCAGGGCGAAGTCAGCGGGCTGGTCGTCACCCGCTACGGCCACGGCGCCCCCTGCGAAAAAATCGAAGTGGTCGAAGCCGCCCATCCGGTACCCGATGCCGCCGGCCTGGCCGTGGCCAAGCGCGTGCTGGAACTGGTCAGCGACCTGACGGAACAGGACCGGGTGATCTTCCTCCTGTCCGGCGGCGGTTCCGCCCTGCTGGCCCTGCCCGCCGCGGGCATCAGCCTGGCGGACAAGCAGTCGATCAACAAGGCCCTGCTCAAGTCCGGCGCCAGCATCGGCGAGATGAACTGCGTGCGCAAACACCTCTCGGCGATCAAGGGCGGCCGCCTGGCCAAGGCCTGCTGGCCGGCCACCGTCTACACCTACGCGATTTCCGATGTACCGGGCGACCTGGCCACGGTCATCGCTTCCGGCCCCACCGTGGCCGACCCCAGCACCTCGGCCGAGGCCCTGGCGATCCTCAAGCGTTATGCCATCGAGGTACCGGCGGCGGTGCGCACCTGGCTGCAAAGCCCGGAGTCGGAAACCGTCAAGCCCGGCGACCCGAGCCTGGCCCGCAGTCACTTCCAGTTGATCGCCCGGCCGCAGCAATCGCTGGAGGCCGCCGCAGTGAAAGCCCGCCAGGCCGGTTTCAGCCCGCTGATCCTCGGCGACCTGGAAGGCGAGTCCCGCGAGGTGGCCAAGGTCCACGCCGGCATCGCCCGCCAGGTGGTGCTGCATGGCCAGCCGCTGGCGGCGCCCTGCGTGATCCTGTCCGGCGGTGAAACCACAGTCACCGTGCGCGGCAATGGCCGCGGAGGGCGCAATGCCGAGTTCCTCCTGAGCCTGACCGAGAGCCTCAAGGGCCTGCCCGGCGTCTACGCCCTGGCCGGCGACACCGACGGCATCGACGGCTCCGAAGACAACGCCGGCGCGATCATGGCCCCGGACAGCTACGCCCGCGCCGCCGCCCTGGGCCTGAATGCCAGCGACGAGCTGGACAACAACAACGGCTATGGCTACTTCGCGGCCCTGGACGGGTTGATCGTCACCGAGCCGACCCGTACCAACGTCAACGACTTCCGCGCCATCCTGATCCTCGAGAGCCCCAAACATGACGCCTGACAAAAAGGTCAAAATCCTCGCCACCCTCGGCCCGGCCATCGACGGCATCGACGACATCCGCGAGCTGGTGCAGGCCGGGGTGAATATCTTCCGCCTCAACTTCAGCCATGGCGACCACGCCGATCACGCCCAGCGTTACCAGTGGATCCGCGAAGTCGAAAAACAGCTGAACTACCCGCTGGGCATCCTGATGGACCTGCAAGGCCCGAAACTGCGGGTCGGCACGTTCGCCGAAGGCAAGGTCCAGCTGCACCGTGGCCAGGCCCTGCGCCTGGACCTGGACAGCTCCCCGGGCGACCAGCGCCGGGTCAACCTGCCCCACCCGGAAATCCTCAAAGCCCTGGAGCCGGGCATGGACCTGCTGCTGGACGATGGCAAGCTGCGCCTGCGGGTCACCGCCAAGCACGCCGCCGCCATCGACACCACGGTGCTCAACGGCGGCGAACTGTCGGACCGCAAGGGCGTCAACGTCCCGCAAGCGGTGCTCGACCTCAGCCCGCTGACCGCCAAGGATCGCCGCGACCTGGACTTCGGCCTGGAGCTGGGGGTGGACTGGGTTGCCCTGTCGTTCGTGCAGCGACCCGAGGACATTCATGAAGCCCGCGCGCTGATCGGCGACAAGGCGTTCCTGATGGCCAAGATCGAGAAACCCTCGGCAGTCACCCAATTGCGCGAGATCGCCGAACTGAGCGACGCGATCATGGTGGCCCGTGGCGACCTGGGGGTGGAGGTGCCGGCCGAAAGCGTGCCGCAGATCCAGAAGAGCATCATCGGCACCTGCCGCCAGCTGGGTAAGCCGGTGGTGGTGGCCACGCAGATGCTCGAATCCATGCGCTTCTCCCCCGCCCCGACCCGGGCCGAGGTCACGGACGTGGCCAACGCGGTGGCCGAAGGCGCCGACGCGGTGATGCTCTCGGCGGAAACCGCCTCCGGCGAATACCCGCTGGAGGCGGTGCAGATGATGAGCAAGATCATCCGCCAGGTGGAAAGCGGCCCGGACTACCAGGCCCAGCTCGACGTCAGCCGGCCCCAGGCCGAAGCCACGGTGTCCGATGCCATCAGTTGCGCGATCCGGCGCATCAGCAGCATCCTGCCGGTGGCGGTACTGGTGAACTACAGCGAGTCCGGCAGCTCCAGCCTGCGCGCGGCCCGGGAACGGCCGACGGTGCCGATCCTCAACCTGACGCCGAACCTGTCCACGGCGCGTCGCCTGACAGTGGCCTGGGGCGTGCACTCGGTGGTCAACGATCGCCTGCGCCAGGTCGACGAAGTCTGCTCCACCGCCCTGGAAATCGCCCAGGCGCAAGGCATGGCCAAACGTGGCGACACCCTGTTGATCACCGCGGGCGTGCCGTTCGGCCAGCCGGGCTCGACCAACTCGCTGCGCATCGAAACCCTGATCTGAGCCTCTGTAGCCGCTGCCGAGCACAGCGAGGCTGCGATCGAGGTGGGCGGCATTCCGACGCAGTCCTCGCCAGGCCCGAGCACTGGATTTGCCTGGAACACGGCATTGCCTGATTGACGGCCGCTACGCGCCCGATCGCTGCCTCGCTGTGCTCGGCAGCGGCTACAAGAGCCCACCCTCATGCCTTCAGAACACTTCAACGTCCAATGCCCCGACTGGGCCACCGCCCTGCTCAACGGCTTCAGCCAGATTTTCCTCCAGCGCCATCCGCTGTGCGGCCTGCTGTGCATGCTGGCCATCCTGCTGACCGCTCCGGCGCTGCTCGGCGGTGCGCTGCTGGGCGGCGTGGCCGGGCTGCTCACCGCACAGCGCCGGGGTTATGCCAAGGCCGACCGGCAAGCCGGGCTGTTCAGCTACAACGGGGTCCTGCTCGGCCTGCTCCTGAGCCTGCGCTTCGACTGGTCGGTGCTGCTGCCATCGCTGATCATCGCCTGCGGCGGCCTCAGCGCGATCCTCACCCAGCAATGGCTCAAACGCGCCCGCGATCAATATTGCCTGCCGGCCTACACCGCGCCCTTTGTCGGCCTCGGCTGGTTGCTGCTGGGCCTGGCCGCACCGCTGCCCGCCAGCGTCGACGTGCCCTGGGTCGAGCCCGATGCACCGGGGCTGCTGCAGGCACTGATCCAGGGGCTCGGCCAGGTGATGTTCCTCGAGCATCCGCTGGCCGGAGTGCTGATCGCCCTGGGGTTGCTGCTGGCTGATCGCCGGGCGGCTGCCTGGGCGCTGTTCGGTTCGGCGGCGGGCCTGGGCTTCGCCCTGCTGCAACAGGAACCTATCGGCGCCCTGCTGGGCCTTGGCGGCTACAACAGCGCCCTGGTGGCCCTGGCCCTGAGCCAGGACCGCCGCCGGTCCTGGCTGGCGCTGCCGGGTATGGCCCTGGCGCTGCTGCTCACCCCGGGCTTCGCCGCGCTGGGCCTGCCCGCTCTGACCGCGCCCTTTATCCTCGCCTGCTGGCTGGTCCGTGCAGCAATCCGAGTCCTGCGCCAGGCCACCGTGGACAGCACGCCTTGCGCTACCGGGGGCAATCCCCCTAGGCTTCGCTGACCTTCGATTCAGGCGAACAACATGGACAACAGCACGGCCATCGACAAGCACTGGCGTGAGCGTCTCTACGTCATGATTTTCCAGACCGACACCGTGGCCGGTCGACGCTTCGACAGCACCCTGTTGCTGATCATCCTCGCCAGCCTGGTGATCGTGATCCTCGACAGCATCGACGAGGTGCATCAGAACTACGCCAATGTGCTGGCCTATATCGAATGGGGTTTTACCCTGATCTTCGCCATCGAATACGGCCTGCGCCTGTACTGCTCGCCCAAGCCGTTGCGCTATGCCTTCAGTTTCTACGGGCTGGTGGACCTGCTGGCCATCGTGCCGGGGATCCTCGCCCTGTATTACAGCGACGCCCAGTACCTGCTGATCATCCGGGTGATCCGCATGCTGCGCATCTTCCGCGTGCTCAAGCTCAGCCCGTATCTCAAGCAGGCCAACTACCTGATGTCGGCGTTGCGCGGCAGCAAGCAGAAAATCATCGTGTTCCTGCTCAGCGTGTCGACCCTGGTCACGGTGTTCGGCACCCTGATGTATGTGGTCGAGGGGCCCGAGCACGGATTCACCAGCATCCCCAAGGGCATCTACTGGGCCATTGTCACCCTGACCACCGTGGGCTTTGGCGACATCGTGCCGAAGACGCCGCTGGGCCAGGTGATTTCGTCCCTGGTGATGATCACCGGTTACTCAATCATCGCCGTGCCCACCGGGATCTTCACCGCGGAACTGGCCAATGCCCTGCGCGGCGAACAGCTCAAGCACGACTGCCCGGTGTGCAGGAAGAACGACCATGAGCACGGCGCCGCGTTCTGCTCGCGGTGTGGCAATGCGTTGTTCCCGAAAGGGGTTCAGGAAAACTGAATAAGCAAAGCACTTTTTAATCTTTAAAGAGATATACCGCCCCGGCTATAGTCGCGGCAAATTGCCTTCACTCTCGAATACTTCACTCTCAACAAAAAGGAATGTGCAGTGAAAAAACTCGTTAGCGCCTCTCTCCTGGCCGCCGGCCTGGCACTGGGCAGCGTCGCCCAGGCGGCCCCGACCCTGCTCAACGTTTCCTACGACGTGATGCGAGACTTCTACAAGGATTACAACACGGCCTTCCAGAAGCACTGGCAGACCGAGCACAACGAGAACATCACCCTGCAGATGTCCTTCGGCGGTTCCAGCAAACAGGCGCGCTCGGTGATCGACGGCCTGCCGGCCGACGTCATCACCATGAACATGGCCACCGACATCAACGCCCTGGCGGATAACGGCAAGCTGGTGCCGGACAACTGGGTGACCCGCCTGCCGAACAACAGCGCGCCCTTCACCTCGGCCACCGTGTTCATCGTGCGCAAGGGCAACCCCAAGGCCCTGAAAGACTGGCCGGACCTGCTCAAGGATGGCGTGCAAGTGATAGTGCCGAACCCGAAGACCTCGGGTAACGGCCGCTACACCTACCTGTCGGCCTGGGGTTATGTGCTGAAGAACGGCGGCGACGAGAACAAGGCCAAGGACTTCGTCGGCAAGCTGTTCAAGCAGGCGCCGGTGCTCGACACCGGCGGCCGTGCCGCCACCACCACCTTCATGACCAACCAGATCGGCGACGTGCTGGTGACCTTCGAGAACGAAGCGGAAATGATCGCCCGCGAATTCGGCCGCGATCAGTTCGAAGTCATCTACCCAAGCGTCTCCGCCGAAGCCGAGCCGCCGGTGTCGGTGGTGGACAAGGTGGTCGACAAGAAAGGCTCGCGCGCCGCGGCCGAGGAATACCTGAAGTACCTGTGGTCGCCGGAAGGCCAGGAAATCGCCGCCAACAACTACCTGCGCCCACGGGACCCGAAAGTCCTGGCCAAATACACCGACCGCTTCCCGAAAGTCGACTTCCTGTCGGTGGAAAAAACCTTCGGCGACTGGCGCACCGTGCAGAAGACCCACTTCAACGATGGCGGGGTCTTTGACCAGATCTACGGCGGGAAATAACCAGCCGGCCCATGAAAGAAGCGACCCTCGGGTCGCTTTTTTATTGCCGGCGCCTAAAGCCCGGCGGCCACATCGACCAGGGCGGCGCCCCGAACCTCGTGCAGCTCAGGCAACATCGCCTCGGCCTCGATCTCGATCAGCCACTCGGGCAGGGACAGGCCGCTGACGACGATCCACGAGGACGCCGGCGGCTGCTGCGGGAAACGCTGCAACAGGACCTGGCTGATCTGCTCCTGCCGGTCGCGGGCCGCTTCGGCGATGTAGATCCGCAGCATGACCACGTGGCTCAGGTCGCCGCCCGCCGCCGCCAGGACCCGGGCGATATTGTCGACGCTCTGCTCGGTCTGCTCGCACAGCCCCGGGCCGACGCAGACCTCGCGCTCATCGACACCCACCTGGCCGGACAGCAGCAGGCGCCGCCCACCGCGCACCTCCACAGCCTGGCTGAAACCGTACTGCATGGAATTGAAGACACTGGGCGGATTGAAGACTGATTTATGCATGGGAACTCCGCTGCGATAGACGACCGCAAACCCTAAGCCAAGCCCCATCCCAAGGCCATCCGAAACCAGGCCGTTGAAACACCTGGCAACAACAGCCTGCCAGCTACATCGGCGGCGTCACCCCATCCTTGCCGGCGGAGATCGACTGCGCGGTGAGTGTGCCGTCCGCGCTCTGGGACACGAACATCACCACCTTGACCCCGGCCTTGAGCAGGCTGCGGTCGCCCGGCACCAGGTTGACGATGGGCACGTCGTCCGGCACCAGGATCGTCTGCTGGCCGCCCTTGTAGTTGACGGTCAGGGTCCGGCCGTTGCTCACCACCAGGTCGCCGACGTGGCCATTGGTCATGCTGCTGCCCTCGACCAGGTCGAAGGGCCGATGGCCTTCGCCGGTACCGGCCATCTGCGGTGGAAACACATGGACCTCCAACGCCTTGAGGCTGCCATCGGCCTGCGGCACGGCGGCCGAGCCTATGTAGCTGCCGGGCTTGATGTCCTCGATATTGGCCAGGGTCACGGCGCGGACCTGGGTCTGCGGCGTGAGGTTGATGGTGACGTTCTCGCCGCTGTTGACATGGACCCGCACCGCGTCGCCAGCGATGCTGGTGATTTCCCCGCGCACGCCGATGCGCATGCCCGGCGCGTCCTGGGCCTGGGCCGGGCCGGCCAGCAGCAGTGCACCGAGGGTGATCGCTTGAGCGCCGCCGAGCAGGCGGCGAAGACACAGATTCATGGGACGGGCTTCCTGTGATGAAAGGTGGCACAGACGTCGAAACGAAAGCACTCCAGCGTCGGTGGAACAACCAGCGAGCTATGGAACTGAATGTAAGTAAATGTATCATCGCAACGCGAGGCCGGTCGTCTGCCGCTCTGCGCCGGTCTCGCCAGGCATTTATTCCTGCATGGCATGAATGCTATCGCTCGTCAGCTTCTACCGCGTCACGGGCCAGCCCCTTAGCCTCGCCCGCATCCCTTTCGCTGCAACGAGAATCGCCATGACTGCCACGACCCAGCGGCTGCCTGCCGCCACCACGACCATGACCCGCGGCATGGTGCTGCTGTTCGCCTTCTGCTGCGGCGCCATAGTCGCCAATATCTACTACGCCCAGCCGATCATCGAGCTGATCGCCCCAGACATCGGCCTGAGCAGCACCATGGCCAGCCTGATCGTGTCCCTGACCCAGATCGGCTACGCCCTGGGCCTGTTCTTCCTGGTGCCCCTGGGCGACCTGCTGGAAAACCGCCGGCTGATGATCCTCACCAGCCTGGTGGCCATCGCCAGTCTGCTGGGCGCCGCGTTCACCGAGCAGCCCAACGCCTTTCTGCTGGTCTCGCTGCTGATCGGCTTCAGCTCGGTGTCGGTGCAGATCCTGATTCCCCTGGCCGCGCACCTGACGCCGGAGGAATCCCGTGGCCGGGTGGTCGGCGGCATCATGGGCGGCCTGCTGCTGGGCATCCTGCTGGCGCGCCCGGTGTCCAGCGTGGTGGCCGACCTGTTCGGCTGGCGCGCCATGTTTATCGCCGCCGCGGTGCTGATGGCCGCCATCAGTGTGGTCCTGCTGCTGACCGTGCCCAAGCGCCAGCCCGCCCACAGCGCCACCTACGGCCAGTTGCTGGGTTCGCTGGGCACTCTGCTGCGCCAGCAACCGGTGCTGCGCCAGCGAGCGTTTTACCAGGCCTGTATGTTCGCCACCTTCAGCCTGTTCTGGACCGCGGCGCCGCTGGAACTGGCGCGCAACCATGGCCTGTCGCAAAGCCAGATCGCCCTGTTCGCCCTGGTCGGGGCCATCGGCGCCATCGCCGCGCCCATCAGCGGACGCCTGGCGGATGCCGGCCATACCCGCGTCGCCTCGTTGCTGGCCATGCTGTTCGCCGCCCTGAGTTTTCTACCGGCTTTTATCCACCCGGCCTACAGCGTCATCGGCCTGGCGGTGACCGGCGTGGTCCTGGATTTCTGCGTGCAGATGAACATGGTCCTTGGCCAGCGCGCGATCTACGCGCTGGATGCCCATAGCCGCGGCCGCCTCAACGCGCTGTACATGACCAGCATCTTCATCGGCGGCGCCGTCGGCTCGTCGATTGCAAGCGCCGTGTACGAACACGCCGGCTGGCTGGGCATAGTCGGTGTCGGCAGTGCCTTGCCGCTGCTGGCCCTGCTGCGTTTCCTGAGCACCTCGCAGAAGGCCCTGCCCGTCACCGCCTGAGTGGATCCTGGCCCTCCTCAGGGCGCAACACCGAGGGGTCATTCCCGATCGTTCAAACACAAGGAGTCTCGATGGACCGGCTGGCAGCCATGCAAACCTTCGTTCATGTGGTGGAAAGCGGGTCTTTTTCCGCCGCCGCCCGGCTTCTGGATATCGGCCAGCCGGCCGTGTCGAAAACCATCGCCCAGCTGGAGGCGCGGCTTGCGGTACGGCTGTTGTTGCGCTCGACCCGCGGCCTGACGCCCACCGAGGCCGGCATGGCGTTTTTCGAGCGGGCCAAGCGGGCCCTCGAAGAGGCCGACGAAGCCGATCTCGCGGCGCGCGGGGCCGGTACGGGGCTCAGCGGTACCCTGCGGATCTGCGCCGCGGTGACCTTCGCCCGCCTGCATGTCGTGCCGCACCTGGGGACCTTTCTCGAGCGCCATCCCGACCTCGACATCGACGTGGTGCTGGATGACCGCAACATCAATCTGGTGGAAGCCGGTATCGACGTCGCCCTGCGCATGGGGCCCTTGGGCGACTCCGGACTGACCGCGCGGCGGATCGGCGAATGCCGGCGCGTGGTGCTGGCCACCCCCGACTACTTCGCCCGCCACGGCGAACCCGCCTGCCCCGCCGATCTGGGCAAGCACCAGGCGATCATCTACAGCCTCGGCGGCGGTGCCCACTGGCGCTTCGAACGGGGTGACGAACAGCAGTCGGTGACGGTCCGCGGGCGAATTCGCGTGAGTGCCGCGGAGGGGTTGCGCGAGGCGGTGCTGGCCCACCAGGGGCTGACCCTGGCCTCGCAATGGATGTTCGCTCCCGAGCTGGCCAGCGGCGCGGTGCGCGAGGCGATGCCGGACTGGACGCTGCCCCGACAGGAGCTATGGGCGGTGTTTCCCAGCGGGCGGCTGACCAGCGCCAAGGCCCGGGCCTTCGTCGAGTTTGTCCAGCAGTTGCTGGCCAACCCCGGGCCAGACGCTGCCCAAGGCTGAGCCGGGGTGCGCGCGGATTCAGATCCGCTCGCGCACCAGCACTTCGACCTTGGCTGTCTCGCCCCACTGGCGCACCCGCTCGATCAGCGCCAGGTCGGTCTCGCCCACCAGGTACAGGGTTTCGATCGACTGCCTGGCCGCCCACTCGACGAAGCCGCACTGCTCGAAAGTACTGACAGACGCTAGCTGGAACTCGTTTTCATAGAACCCCGGCGCCACCGCGACCCGGGTGTCCTGGGGGCTGACCTCGGGCAGGAACGGACAGGCCAGGTGCACCACGTCCCATTTCGCCACGCGCCAGTTGTGCAGCGCTTCGTCGAAGCGGCTGCGGGCGCCGCGGACAAAACCCAGGCCGTCGATCACCATGCGCCGGTTGATAATCATCCACACCTTGCGCTTGCGCGGGGCCTTGAGCAGCACCTCGCCGGTGACCTTCGAGGCCCGCAGGGCCAGGGCGATTACCAGCAATACCGGAACGAAGTAGCGATAGACGATCTCGGCGTTGGTGGCGCGGGTCAGCGGGTACAGCCTGGACACCTCGCCCCGGGCCTTGCGCCGGTCGCCCAGGGTTTCATCCAGCCGACCGAGCCAGGCCAAGACGGGCGGCGCCGAATACCGGGCGCGAAGCTCATCCAGCGCCTGGACCACCGTCCCCACCGAGAGCGCCGTCAGCTGTCCCTGCGCCGTTCTCTCTAGGGCGGCAAAACGCTGACAGAGCTCGTTCACCTGCGCGGCATCGGCGGCGCTATGGGCAGTCGCGGCGGCACGGCAATGATCCGGCCCCAACAGATCGTCGATCTCGGCCTTGAGGCGCCTCTGGGTCGCGGCTTCACGGGATTCGGCCAGTCGATAGTCGCTCTGGAACCATTCGGTCCTGACGTTCTGGGTCTCGCTGATCAGCGCCAGCGAGGCCAGCAGCAGCCAGCCATAATCCACGCGCTTCCAGCCGACCTCGCCCAGGGGAAAGACCGAGATGAAGCTCCAGCAGAAGAAGTAGTAGAGGAAGATGAACAGCACCAGCAGGTACACCGGTGCCAGGGAGAAGTAGATCAGCTGCGGCACTTCGACATCGGCGAAGCCATGCCGGGCGAGCAGGACAACGACAACACAGAGCCAGAAGGCCATGGGCGCGAAATAGGGTTTGTTCAGGCTTTTCTTCATCGGGCGCTCGGATGGCGATACTCAGGAACACCCCGGGGTATCGGCCATCCAACCGGCTGCTTGAACCGGACCCGCCCGCGCTCCGCTCAGTGGTCGCGGCTTACCGAAAGCCGCTTACTGGAAGCCGTTTACTGGAACTGGCGCCCCAGCCCCGACGGCACACCATGGATATCGGTCTCTTCCCATGGCCCGTCGGGGCTGATGGAGCGGCTCCAGCCGTTGTTCCAGCGGTAGTAGGTGCGCTGGCGGTAGAAGGTGTTGGTCTGGTTATCCAGCACATAGACGCCCAGGCGCGGATCCCAGTGGCTGTTGCCACCCGGTGGCGGCGCGAAGCTCGCGGAAGTGCGCGGCAAAGGCTTGGCCGGCTTGATCGGCGTAGCGGGTTTGCTCGGGGTGCTGGGCGGCGTCGGCTTGGTGCTGGGCTGCGCCGGCGGAATCGGCGGCAGAGTCTCGGGCGGCGTCGGCTCCCGGACCGCACAGGCGCTCAACCCCAGGACCAGTGTTAACAGGGTGATGCGGGCAATGGTGGTCATGGCGGCTTCTCTTATTTATCCGGGCTGTCGATGGTCAGTTGTTGCGGCACGGTGGTGCTGCTGGCCAAAGGCTTGCTACGACCGACCCACTCGCCGGCAGTCGGTTGGCCGGCGCGGGAAATGCGTGCAACCAGTTGGACTTCCGGGAAGTTCGACAGTTTCAACTGCGGCATCATCGCGTCGGCATCCCCCAGCTCCACCGTCACCGGCAGGTCAGCCACGGTCAGGCGCTTGGCCGCCAGCGGCGCCGGCGGCCCGGAGGTGGCGCGGGCAAAGATGAACACGCTGTCGCCCGGCTGCACCTTGGCTTTCAGATCGGCGGCCAGGTCGACACGCACCTTGAGCAGCGCGGCGGCCTTGGGCGCGGGCGCCTGGGCCACTTTGCCGCCGCTGGCCGGCAGCTTCTCGGTCGCCCGGTCGATACCGCCCTGCAGCGCGGCGCGCGAGTTGTCGTCCGCCGGCAGTTGCGCCAGCAGGCGGTTCCAGTAATCGATGGCCTCTTGATAACGCTCGCCTTCGAAGGCGGCGATCCCCAGCAGGCCGAGGCTGGTGACTTCCTTCGGGTCGGCCTTCAGCGCTTCGTCGGTCAGGGCCTGGACCTTGTCCGACCATTTCTTGCCGTCGGCAAAGTACTGCGCCTGCGCCCACTGGCCGAGCAGTTCCGGCTGGCGGCCGGCCAGGGCCACGGTGCGCTCGAAGATCTTCGCCGCGTCCGCCGGGCGGTCCTGGGCCATGTAGGTACGACCGAGGAAGTACAGGCCTTCGGCGGAATCCGGCTGGGCGGCGACCGCGCGCTCGAGGCGGCGGGTCATCTCTTCCATGGATTGCGGGGCCTGGGCGAATTCACGGGTCAGCTCGACCTTGTCGCTGGCACCGAAATGCAGGTAAAGGCCCAGGCCCAATAGCGGCACCAGCAACGCCGCCAGCAACGGCAGCGGCTTGCCCAGGCCGGACACCCGGGCCGGTTCGGCGCCCTCGGTGTCGGCCAGCAGTTCGCGCGCGGCTTCGGCGCGGCCGCTGTCCATCTGCTCGGCGCTGAGCACGCCTTCGGCCTGCTGGCCTTGCAGCTCGGCCACACGCTCTTGATAAAGCGCCACGTTCAGCGCGGTACGATCCTCTTCACGCTGGGCGCGACGGCCGCGTAGAACCGGAATCAGCAGAAAACTCAGGGCTACCAGGAGCAGCAGGCCTGCGGCGAGCCAAAAATCAATCATTCGCGGTCTTTATCCAACAGTTGGTCGAGGCGCTGACGCTCCTCGGCGGAAAGTGTGCTCGGGCTGTCGCTGCGCTCTACGCGCCGACGCCGGACGATCACGGCGATGATCACCACACCACCGAGCAGCAGGCCGGCGGGGCCGAACCAGAGCAAGGCGGTCTTGCCGGTCAGGGCCGGCTTGTAGCGCACGAAGTCGCCATAGCGGTCGACCATGAAATCGATGATCTGCTGGTTGTCCTTGCCTTCGCCGAGCATGCGGAAGATCTCCTTGCGCAAATCCGCGGCGATCGGCGCATTGGAGTCGGCGATGTCCTGGTTCTGGCACTTGGGGCAACGCAGCTCTTTGGTCAGCTCGCGAAAGCGCTCGCGCTCGGCATCGTTGGCGAACTCGTAGGTATCGATCGCGGCTTGAGCCACGCCAGCGATGCTCAGGCCCAGGACGGCCGCGGCCAGCCAGCGCTTCATGGCTTGGCCTCATCGGCCAGGGCCCGGTACTTGGCGGCCAGTTTCTCGCGCCACACCGCTTCGTCGATCACCCCGACGTATTTGTCGCGAATGATGCCCTTGGCGTCGATGAAAAAGGTTTCCGGTGCGCCATACACCCCGAGGTTCAGGCCCAGGGTGCCCTCCTCGTCGCGGATATCCAGCTGGTAAGGGTTGTGGAACTCGGCCAGCCATTTCAGGGCATCGGCGTTGACGTCCTTGTAGTTGACGCCATAGATGTTCACGCCCTGCTGCGCCAGCTTGTTCAGCACCGGGTGCTCGACCCGGCAGGAAATGCACCAGGTGCCCCAGACGTTGACCAGCGCCGGCTTGCCCAGCAGGTCGGCGCGAGTCAGGGTCTTGTCGCCCTGCACCGACGGCAGGGAGAACTCCGGGAACGGCTTGTCGATCATCGCCGACGGCAACTCGGCCGGGTCCAGGTACAACCCGCGGTAAAGGAACACCGCCACCAGCAGGAACAGCGCCAGCGGCAACAACATTATCCAGCGTCTCATGCAGTGGCTCCTGTCATGCCCAGGGCTTCGCGCACCCGGGTCTTCACCTTGACCCGATAACGCCGGTCGAGGGCCGCCAGCAGGCCACCGAAACCGGTGAGCAGGCCGCCGAACCAGATCCAGCGCACGAACGGCTTGACGTGCACCCGCACGGCCCAGGCGCCCTCGCCCAGCGGCTCGCCGAGGGCGACGTAGAGGTCACGGGTGAAACCGGCGTCGATCCCGGCCTCGGTCATCACCGAGTTCTGTACCGTGTAGAGGCGTTTTTCCGGGTGCAGCACGGCGATTTCCTTGCCGTCGCGGACCACCCGCACCGTGCCCTTGTCGGAAGTGAAGTTGGGGCCTTCGAAATGCTTGGCGCCCTCGAAGATGAAGTGATAACCGGCCAGGTCCATGGACTCGCCCGGTTCCAGGCGCAAGTCGCGCTCGGCGCTGTTCTGACTCGACAGCACCACGCCCAGGGCGCAGACCGCGATGCCCAGGTGCGCCAGTTGCATGCCCCAGTAGCTGCGGGTCAGGCCCGGCAGGCCCTTGACCAGGCCTTTGTGGCGGGTCTTGTCGAAGATATCGCGGACCCCGGCGAGCAATACCCAGGCCGCCAGCATGAAGGTCGCCAGCACCGCCCAGTTGAAGTCGCCATAGGCAATACCGGCCACCACCGCCAGCGCGGCGCTGCCCAGCAGTACCGGGGTCAGCATGCTCACCAGCCATTTGACCGGGGTGTCTTTCCAACGCACCACCACGCCGACCGCCATCACCACCATCAGCAGCGCCATCAGCGGGATGAACAGTGCGTTGAAGTACGGCGGGCCGACCGACAGCTTGGCCCCGGTCAGGGCGTCCAGCACCAGCGGGTACAGGGTGCCCAGCAGGATCATCGAGGCCGCCACCACCAGCACCAGGTTGTTGCCCAGCAGCAGGGTTTCCCGCGACCACAGGTTGAAACCGACCTGGCTCTTGACCACCGGCGCACGCAGGGCGAACAGAGTCAGCGAACCGCCGACCACGAACAGCAGGAAAATCAGGATGAACACGCCGCGCTCGGGGTCCGAGGCGAAGGCGTGGACCGAAGTCAGCACCCCGGAACGGACCAGGAAGGTTCCCAGCAGGCTCAGGGAGAACGCGGCGATGGCCAGCAACACGGTCCAGCTCTTGAACACGCCGCGCTTTTCGGTGACCGCCAGCGAGTGGATCAATGCGGTGCCCACCAGCCACGGCATGAACGAGGCGTTTTCCACCGGGTCCCAGAACCACCAGCCACCCCAGCCGAGTTCGTAGTAGGCCCACCAGGAGCCGAGGGTGATACCGATGCCGAGGAATGCCCAGGCGACTATGGTCCAGGGCCGCGACCAGCGCGCCCATGCCGCGTCCAGGCGCCCGCCGAGCAAGGCGGCGATGGCGAAGGCGAAGGCCACGGAGAAACCGACATAGCCCATGTAGAGCATCGGCGGGTGCACGATCAGGCCGATGTCCTGCAGCAGCGGGTTGAGGTCGCGGCCGTCGCCGGGCACCTGCGGCAGGATCCGCGCGAAGGGGTTGGAAGTGACAATCAGGAACAGCAGGAAGCCGGTGCTGATCATGCCCATCACCGCCAGCACCCGCGCCAGCATCACTTGCGGCAACTGCCGGGAGAACACCGACACGGCGAAGGTCCAGCCACCGAGGATCAGCGCCCAGAGCAGCAACGAGCCCTCGTGGGCGCCCCACACCGCGCTGAACTTGTAGTACCAGGGCAAGGCGCTGTTGGAGTTGCTGGCGACATAGGCCACCGAGAAATCATCGACCATGAAGGCGTAGGTCAGGCAGCCGAAGGCGAAGGTCAGGAAGGCGAACTGGCCCCAGGCCGCGGGCTGCGCCAGGCCCATCCACAGACGGTCGCCGCGCCAGGCGCCGAGCAGCGGCACCACGGCCTGGACCAGGGCAAAACACAGAGCCAGGATCATCGCCAGATGGCCGAGCTCGGGAATGAAGATTGCGGATGTCATCGGTCAGCCCTCCTTGGCCGGAGCCGGCGCCATTTGCCCACTGTCTTTCAGGGCCTTGGTCACTTCCGGCGGCATGTACTTCTCGTCGTGCTTGGCCAGCACTTCGTCGGCCACCACCACCCCGTCGGCGTTGAGCTTGCCGAGGGCGACGATGCCCTGCCCTTCGCGGAACAGGTCCGGGAGGATGCCGCGGTAGGTGATGGTCACGGCCTTGTTGAAGTCGGTGACCACGAAACGCACGTCCAGCGAATCCGCCGAGCGTTGCAGCGAGCCCATCTGCACCATGCCGCCGGCGCGGATCCGCGTGTCATGGGGGGCTTCGCCGTTGGCGATCTGGGTCGGGGTGTAGAACAGGTTGATGTTCTGTTGCAGGGCGCTCAGCGCCAGGCCGACGGCAACGCCCACGCCGCCCAGCACGCCAAGGATGATCAACAGACGCTTTTTACGCAGCGGATTCACTGATTGTTCTCCCGGCGCAGACGACGCGCCTCTTGTTGCAGGTAACGCTTGCGGGCCAGCAACGGCACCGCCACGTTGAGGGCCAGCACCACCAGGCAGATGCCGTAGGCTGACCAGACATACAGGGCGTGATGGCCCATGGCGAGAAAGTCGGCGAAGGAAGCGAAACTCATGATGCGGCCTCCAGGCTGTTTTGCACTTCGGCCCTGACCCAGCTGGCGCGGGCTTCGCGCTTGAGCACTTCGAGGCGCATGCGCAGCAACAGCACGGCGCCGAAGAAACAATAGAAACCCAATACCGTCAGCAACAGCGGCAGCCACATCTCGACGGGCATCGCCGGCTTTTCGGTGAGGGTGAAGGTCGCGCCCTGGTGCAGGGTGTTCCACCACTCCACCGAGTATTTGATGATCGGGATGTTGATCACCCCGACGATGGCAAGCACCGCGCAGGCCTTGGCGGCGCTGTCGCGGTTGCTGATGGCGTTGCCCAGGGCGATCAGGCCGAAATACAGGAACAGCAGGATCAGCATGGAGGTCAGGCGTGCGTCCCAGACCCACCACGAGCCCCAGGTCGGCTTGCCCCAGATGGCCCCGGTGACCAGCGCCACGGCGGTCATCCAGGCCCCGATGGGCGCCGCGCATTGCAGGGCGACGTCGGCCAGTTTCATCTTCCACACCAGGCCCACCACCCCGCACACCGCCAGCATCACGTAGATGGACTGGGCCAGCATGGCGGCGGGAACGTGGATGTAGATGATGCGAAAGCTGTTGCCTTGCTGATAGTCCGGCGGCGCGAAGGCCAGGCCCCAAATGACGCCAACGGTGATCAGCAGCAACGCTGCGATGCTCAACCAGGGCAACAGCCTGCTGCTGATGCCGTAAAACCACTTGGGCGAGCCGAGCTTATGAAACCAGGTCCAGTTCATACTGTTTCCATCACGGGTGCCGCGCGTTGTCACGCACGGCCAGGGTCTTTACTGATCAAAATTTGATCAGACCTCATTATTCGCCGACGCTGATCTTCAGGCCAGCCGCTATTGCAAAAGGTGTCAGGGTTACTGCCAGGGCGGTCAGGCTACCAAGCCACAGCAGATAACCGGTCGCCGGCATGCCCTGCAAGGCCGCCTGCAAGGCGCCGCTGCCGAGAATCAATACCGGGATGTACAGGGGCAGGATCAGCAGCGCCAGCAACAGGCCGCCACGCTTGAGTCCTACCGTCAACGCCGCGCCCACCGCTCCCAGCAGGCTGAGCACCGGAGTGCCCAGCAACAGGGACAGTAACAGCACCGGCAGACAGGCTGTGGGCAGACCGAGCATCAGTGCCAACAGGGGCGCAAGCAATACCAGTGCCAGGCCGGAGAAGGCCCAGTGTGCCAGCACCTTGGCCAGAACCAGAAGAGGCAGGGGGTGCGGCGAAAGGACCCACTGTTCCAAGGATCCGTCCTCGAAATCACTGCGAAAAAGCCCGTCCAGCGAGAGCAAAACCGATAATAAGGCCGCTACCCAGACTAGCCCTGGAGACAAGGTTTGCAACAATTGTGTCTCAGGTCCCACCGCCAATGGGAACAGTGAGACGACAATGGCGAAAAACACCAGCGGGTTGGCCAGTTCCGCGGGACGGCGGAACAGCAGCCGGGATTCGCGGGCAACCAGCAGTCCGAAAACACTCATACGGCCCAATGCCCCAGATCGATGTCGCGATAGCCGGCCGGCATGCGGCCCAGTGTGTGGTGGGTGGTGAGGATCACCATGCCGCCGCGTTCGCAATGGCCGGCCAGGTGTTCTTCCAGTTGCGCCACGCCCTGCTTGTCCAGGGCGGTGAAGGGTTCGTCGAGAATCCACAGCGGCGGGCTGTCCAGGTACAACCGGGCCAGCGCCACCCGGCGCTGCTGGCCGGCGGATAGGGTGTGACAGGGCACATCCTCGAAGCCGCGCAGGCCGACCGCCGCCAGGGCCTGCCAGATCGCCTCGCGCCCGGCGGGCTGATGCAGGGCGCACAGCCAGCTGAGGTTTTCCTCGGGGGTCAGCAAGTCCTTGATCCCGGCCGCATGGCCGATCCACAACAGGTTGCGCGCCAGCTCCGCACGCTGGGCGTTGAGCGGCTGGCCGTTGAGCAGCACCTGGCCGCTGGTCGGCTGCATCAGCCCCGCCAGCAGGCGCAACAGGCTGGTCTTGCCGCTGCCGTTGGGACCGCTGATCTGCAACATGTCGCCGCTGGCCAGACGCAGTTCGAGCTTTTCGAAGAGCAGCCGCAGGTCGCGCTCACAGGCAAGCGCTACGGCTTCTAGAAGAGGACTGGTCAAATGATCGCGGGCCTTTACGGTTCAAGTCGGCAGTGGAGCAGCCGTTAAAGAGATGCAGAATAAACGCATCGGCGGCCTGTTCCAGAGAGCTGCGTCAAACTTTTGCGATGTTTTCGCCACGCCCCCCGAAGACGGGCGGCATTATACATGCGATGCCCTACTCTCAAGAGGGCTTATTTCTCCACAGGTTGTGTCCAGATGACAGGCGAAATCACCCTTCCTCCGCTGCCACAGCTGACGCCGGGAACCGTGCGCGCGCTGCCGATCGGCGGTGAGCTGCTCAAATTGCTGCAGCCGCTGGAGGGCCTGATCGCCGCCGGCCAATCGGCCAAGGCCGAAGTGCTGTCGCTCAAGCAGACGGACCAGACGTTCCAGCTGTTGCTCAAGCTGAGCCTCGACAGCGGCCGGCAAACCACCGTCCAGGCCACCAGCAGCCAGCCACTGCCCCTGGGCACCAGCCTGGCGGTGACCCAGCCGTCGGCCGGCAACCTGGCCATCACCGTGCAGCAGGCGATTGCCGCCAGCGTCGCCACCCTGACCCGCCTCGACACCGCGCAGCTTCCAGTGGGCACCCTGCTGCAAGGCAAGGTGCTGACCACCCAGCTGCAGCCCCAGGCAGCCGGACAGCCGGCGGTCTATCGCTCGCTGGTGAGCCTGCTCAACACCGCCCTGAGCGGCAGCACCCTGAGCATCGACAGCCCGCAACCCTTGCGCATCGGCAGCCTGCTGAGCGCCCTGGTGCAGGGCTCGCAAAGCTTGAGCCTGGTGCCGCTGAGCGGGCGCCAGGAGCAACTGGCGATCGCCCAGCAACTGGCCACCCAGCAAAGACGCCAGGCCTCGCTGACCGGCCTGATCAATGCCTTGCAGAATCTGCCGCCGTCCGACAGAGCCTCCAGCGAGCTGCGCGCCGCGGTGGACAAGCTGCTCGCCGGCCTGCCCGACCTGCAGCAACTGAGCAACCCCAAGGCGCTGGCCCAGGCCCTGGGCAACAGCGGCACCTTCCTCGAATCGCGGCTGCTGGCCGGCGACAATCCGGCCCTGGCCGGCGACCTGAAAGGCAACCTGCTGCGTCTGATCGCCCAGATGACGCCTGGCCTGCCGGCCAGCACCAGTTTCAACGCGATCATCGCCGCCAATACCCTGGCCCAGGTGCTGCCGAGCTTCGTGCGCAGCGCCCTGGGCACCCTCGGCCAGGTCAGCGCCAAGCCCCAGCCGAGTGGCTTTCCCCTGCCCTCGCGGCTGCTGCAAAGCCTCGAAGAGGAAGGCGACCTGGAACATCTGCTGCGCCTGGCCGCGGCTGCCGTTTCGCGCTTGCAGAGCCATCAGCTGGCGAGCCTGGAACAGAGCGGCCTGACCGATGACGGCCGACTGCTGACCACCTGGCAGCTGGAAATCCCGATGCGCACGATGCAGGACGTCGTGCCCTTGCAGGTCAAGTTCCAGCGCGAAGACCCGGCGGAAAAACCACCCGAGGAAAAACGCCAGGAACGCGAACCGAAACAGCAGCTGTGGCGCGTCGAACTGGCGTTCGACCTCGAACCCCTGGGCCCGCTGCAGGTGCAGGCGCAATTGCTCAAGGGCCGCCTGTCCAGCCAGCTCTGGGCCGAGCGGCCGTTTACCGCGAGCCTGATAGAAAGCCATCTGGGCAGCCTGCGTGAACGGCTGCTCGCATCCGGCCTGGATGTCGGCGACCTGGACTGCCATCTCGGCACACCGCCGCAAGGCCCGAAAACCCGACTGGAACAACGCTGGGTCGATGAAACCGCATGAATAATCCCAACCCGCCACGCCAGGCCATCGCCCTCAAGTACGACGGCCAGCACGCCCCCACGCTGACCGCCAAGGGCGACGACGAACTGGCCGAAGCCATCCTGAAAATCGCCCGCGACTATGAAGTGCCGATCTATGAGAACGCCGAGCTGGTGAAGCTGCTGGCGCGCATGGAACTGGGCGACAGCATTCCCGAGGAGTTGTATCGGACCATCGCCGAAATCATTGCCTTCGCCTGGAACCTCAAGGGCAAGTTCCCGGCCGGGCATGAGCCGCAGGAAGCGGCGCTGGAGAAGGATGTGACGCAAAGCGGGGATGATTACTGATCTGTAGCCGTCGCCGCAGGCTGCGATCGGCCCGGGTCGCGTTCGGGGAACGGCCGCAGGGATCTCAGGATCGCTGAAGGCCTTCGGCCTTGGCGCAGCCTGCGGCAGCGGCTACAGAGGGATTTCAGCTCTTGTGCAGCTTGCTCATCAACTCGGCCTCGGCCTGGGTCAAGCCGCAGGACTGAGTGAGTTCGTCGACGCTGGCGCCCATGCCCACCAGGCGCGCGGCCTGGGCGAAGGACAGGCTCGACGGATCGCGCTGCTCCAGCTGGGCCAGCTTGTCCGGCAACGGGCCGACCACCGCGCGCAGCTCATGCAGGTCCTCGCCCATGCGCACCGTACCGTTCTGGTAATCGTCGACGCGCTTGGCCAGGTCCTTGATGCGCTGATCGCGCAGCGCATCGCCATGGGCCTGCTGGGCGGCAATCTGCCGCTGAGCGCGGATGTAGGCCAGGAACATCGCCAGCGTGCCTGCCCACAAGAGGAACAGGACAATAACCGCAACCTCGAGAATCAATCAGATACTCTCCAGTTCCGACCACTCTTCTTCGCTCATCATCTTGTCCAGCTCAACCAGAATCAGCAGCTCGCCGTTCTTGTTGCACACGCCCTGGATGAACTTGGCCGACTCTTCGTTACCGACGTTCGGTGCGGTCTCGACTTCCGACTGACGCAGGTAAACCACTTCCGCCACGCTGTCGACCATGATCCCGACCACTTGCTTGTCGGCTTCGATGATCACGATGCGAGTGTTGTCGTTGACCTCGGTCGGCACCAGGCCGAAACGCTGGCGGGTGTCGATCACGGTCACCACGTTGCCGCGCAGGTTGATGATGCCCAGTACGTAGCTCGGGGCACCCGGCACCGGCGCGATCTCGGTGTAGCGCAGGACTTCCTGCACGCGCATCACATTGATGCCGTAGGACTCGTTATCCAGCTTGAAGGTTACCCATTGCAGGATCGGATCTTCGGAACTCTGTGCAGACGACGACTTATTCATACCCCTGACCCCTCAAAAAACCGTTGGAAACGGTGTGTGTTCTGTGTGGCTGCACCGTCGGCGCAGCCTGTTGTTGGTCTATATCGGCTTCGGCGCCGGTTTGCTGATAGCCATGTGTTTCGCCCCGCCGCTGGCGATCAGCTCGGCCAGTTCGGAAACGTCCAGCAGCGCGCACATGTGCTCGATGACCGTACCCGCCAGCCATGGCCGCTGGCCACGGTGGCTGCGCCATTTGATTTCGTTCGGGTCCAGGCGCAACGAGCGGCTGACCTGATGCACCGCCAGCCCCCACTCATAGCCCTGGACCGAGATCACGTACTGCAGGCCCTGGCGGAAGTCGTCGCGGTAGCGGTCGGGCATCACCCAGCGCGCGGTATCCAGCACCTTCAGGTTGCCGGCCTGGCTCGGCAGGATCCCGAGGAACCATTCCGGCTGGCCGAACAGCGGCGTCAGTTCATGCCCCGCCAGGGAGTAGATCGACCCCAGGCAGACCAGCGGCACCGCCAGGGTCAACCCGGCGACATCGAACAGCAGGCATTCGAAGGGTTCCGCCGCCCAGCTCGGCCGGTCGTCACCCGCCACCGGGGGTGGTGTGCTGCTGGGCGGCCGATGCACCTCGACCACCGGCTCGACCAGGCCTTGCAGCAAGGGCGCGACGGTCGACAAGGTGGCCGGCAATGGCGCGGGCGCCTCCAGCACGGGGACAACCACGGATTCCTCGACCCGCGCTACCGGCGCGACTACAGCCGCGGCTGGCGGCGTACGCTGGACCTGGGCATCGCGAGCCTGTTCTTCGAGCACCGCGGCCTGGAACTCATCCAGGACCTCGCTCGACACCGCCACCTCTTCTACCGCTGACTGAACCTCCGGCAGCACCTCGGGAACCGCGAATTCTTCTTCGGTGGCGTCCTGCAACAACGCGTCCAGGTAGGACTGCAACGCCAGCTGCGGCCGGGATGTAACGTCGACAGGACGGTTCATGAGGATGCCCACGGATAAAACCCAGCACAGTGACCTGTAGGGTTTATCGGCCAGACCGACAGCAGACTTGAATGCTCCGCCACGTCAGGCCACCTGCGGGACAAGTTGCTGGGCCAGCAAGTGCTTGAGCAAGGCGCGATAGGCCAGTACGCCACGGCTCTTGCCGTCGAATTGCGAAGGCGTCAGCCCGGCCCGGCTGGCATCGCGCAAGCGTGTGTCGACCGGGATGTAGCCCTGCCAGATTTCATCCGGGAACTTGTCGCGCAACACCCGCAAGGTGCCCAGGGACGCCTGGGTCCGGCGGTCGAACAAAGTCGGCACAATGCTGAACGGCAGCGCCTGTTTGCGCGAACGGTTGATCATCGCCAAGGTATTGACCATGCGCTCCAGGCCCTTGACCGCCAGGTGCTCGGTCTGCACCGGGATCACCAGTTGCTGGCTCGCCGCCAAGGCATTGACCATCAGCACGCCGAGCAACGGCGGGCTGTCGATCACCGCATAGTCGAAATCCTGCCACAGCTGCGCCAGGCTCTTGGCGATCACCAGGCCCAGGCCGCTCTGCCCCGGCGACTGGCGCTCCAGGGTGGCGAGCGCGGTGCTCGATGGCAGCAGGGAAATACGTTCGTCGCTGGTCGACAGCAGCAACTGCCCGGGCAAGCCCTCAGGGACGCTGCCCTTGTGCAGGAACAGGTCGTAGTTACTGTGTTCCAGGCTGTCGGGGTCATAGCCGAAATAGCTGGTCATGGAGCCGTGGGGGTCGAGATCGACCACGACCACGCGCTTGCCCGCCTCGGCCAGCAATCCGGCTAAAGCGATGGAACTGGTGGTCTTACCGACGCCACCCTTTTGATTGGCAACTGCCCAGACTCTCATTCAGTTTGTTCCTCCCGGCAGGCGCGGGCCGACCGAGAAATAGCACCCAGTTATAAAGCCGGTGACGGAGAATTGACGGCACTCTCGCGTCCCGGCGTCTTGACTGGCGTAGGTGCAGTTTGTGTGCCAGCCCGCTTCAATGCCGCATCCGGTGTTGCGTGGGCGGTGCCGGTGCCTGTCAGGCTGCGGCGTACATCGAGATTGCGCGACACCACCAGCACCACCCGACGGTTGCGGGCACGGCCATCGGCCGTCGCGTTATTGGCTACCGGCTGGAACTCGCCGTAGCCGACCGAAGCCAGGCGCTGCGGATTGACCCCCTGCATCGCCAGCATCCGCACGATGCTCGCCGAACGGGCCGACGACAGCTCCCAGTTGGTCGGGTACTGCGCGGTCTGGATCGGCTGGTTGTCGGTAAAACCCTCGACGTGAATCGGGTTGTCGAAGGGTTTGAGGATCGCCGCCACCTTGTCGATGATGTTGAATGCCAGGTCGCTGGGCATGGCATCGCCGCTGCCGAACAACAGACTGGAGTTGAGTTCGATCTCGACCCACAGCTCGTTGCCGCGCACGGTCATCTGGTTGGAGCTGATCAGGTCGCCAAAGGCCGCGCTGATATCGTCGGCGATGCTTTTCAGCGGGTCGCTGGCGCCGGCGATACCGGCATCGGTCTGCTCGCTGTCCTTGACCAGCGGCTTGGCCGGGGTCACGGTCTGGGGCCGCTCCTCACCGATGGGAATCGGCTTGAGGGCGCGGTCCGAATCGGTGAACACGCCGATCAGCGCCTCGGAGATGACCTTGTACTTGCCCTCGTTGATCGAGGAGATCGAGTACATGACCACGAAAAAGGCGAACAGCAAGGTGATGAAATCCGCGTAGGACACCAGCCAGCGTTCATGATTGACGTGTTCCTCATGCCGGCGACGACGTGACATGGCTATTCCCTTAGTCCATGAAGCCTTGCAGCTTCAACTCAATGGAACGAGGGTTTTCACCTTCGGCAATCGACAGGATTCCTTCAAGCAACATTTCGCGATAACGCGACTGCCGCAAGGCTATGGACTTGAGCTTGGCGGCGATCGGCAGCAACACCAGGTTGGCGCTGGCCACGCCGTAGATGGTCGCGACGAAGGCCACGGCGATACCGCTGCCCAGCTGCGACGGGTCGGCCAGGTTGCCCATGACATGGATCAGGCCCATGACCGCACCGATGATGCCGATGGTCGGCGCGTAGCCGCCCATGCTTTCAAAGACTTTGGCCGCTTCGATGTCGCGGCTTTCCTGGGTGTAGAAATCCACTTCCAGGATGCTGCGGATGGACTCCGGTTCGGCGCCGTCCACCAGCAGCTGCAGGCCCTTGCGCGAGTAGGTGTCGGGCTCGGCATCCGCCACGCCTTCCAGGCCCAGCAGGCCTTCCTTGCGGGCGGTCAGGCTCCAGTTGACGACGCGATCGATGCCGCCAGGCAGGTCGACCCGCGGCGGAAACAGGATCCAGCCGAGGATCTGCATGGCCCGCTTGAAGGCGCTCAGCGGCGACTGCAGCAACGCCGCACCGATGGTCCCGCCCAGCACGATCAGCGCCGCCGGACCATTGGCCAGGGCCGACAGATGACCGCCTTCCAGGTAGTTGCCACCGATGATGGCGACGAACGCCATGATGATCCCGATGAGGCTTAGAACATCCATCAGAGGCAGGCCTCGACCAGGTGCTTGCCGATCTCGTCCAGACCGTACACCGCATCCGCCAGCTCCGCCTTGACGATCGCCATCGGCATTCCGTAGATCACGCAGCTCGCTTCATCCTGGGCCCAGACCGCGCTGCCGCCCTGCTTGAGCAGGCGCGCGCCTTCGCGACCGTCGGCGCCCATGCCGGTGAGCACCACCGCCAGAACTTTGTCGCCGTAGGACTTGGCCGCCGAGCCGAAGGTGATGTCCACGCACGGCTTGTAGTTCAGACGCTCGTCGCCGGGGAGGATTTTCACCGCGCCACGGCCGTCGACCATCATCTGCTTGCCACCCGGTGCCAGCAGCGCCAGGCCCGGACGCAGGATGTCGCCATCCTCGGCTTCCTTGACGCTGATCCGGCAGAGCTTGTCCAGGCGCTCGGCGAACGCCTTGGTGAAGGCTGCCGGCATGTGCTGGATCAGCACAATCGGCGCCGGAAAGTTGGCCGGCAACTGGGTCAGCACCCGCTGCAGGGCCACCGGGCCACCGGTGGAAGTACCGATGGCCACCAGTTTGTAGGCCTTGCGCTTGGGGGCCGACGACAAGCCAGTGGCCGCCGCGCGGGCAGGAATCGGCGCCGGGGCCGGACGCGCCGGGGCCGCGCTGCTGAAACTGCTGGTGCTCGATGGCGCAGGCGCAGGTGCCGCCGCCGGTTGTGGCGCCGGCGCGCTGTAGCTGCTGAAACGGCGGTTACTGCGCGAGATGCTGTGGACCTTCTCGCACAGCAGTTGCTTGACCTTCTCGGGATTGCGCGAGATGTCTTCGAAATTCTTCGGCAGGAAATCCACCGCGCCGGCATCCAGCGCATCCAGGGTTACCCGGGCGCCTTCATGGGTCAGCGAGGAGAACATCAACACCGGCGTCGGGCAGCGCTGCATGATGTGCCGCACTGCCGTGATGCCATCCATCATCGGCATCTCGTAGTCCATGGTGATCACGTCCGGCTTGAGCGCCAGAGCCTGATCGATCGCCTCTTTACCGTTGGTCGCGGTACCGACGACCTGGATATTGATATCCGCTGAAAGAATTTCCGAGACGCGGCGGCGGAAGAACCCCGAATCGTCCACCACCAGGACCTTGACTGCCATAAACACTCCGTTAGGCGGGGCAAGGCAAATGGCCCCGCCCCTCCGGTATTCAAATACGCCGTGCGGCGTAACGCTTGAGCATGCTCGGAACATCGAGAATCAGGGCGATGCGGCCGTCACCGGTGATGGTGGCGCCAGACATGCCCGGGGTTCCCTGGAGCATCTTGCCCAATGGCTTGATGACGACTTCTTCCTGGCCGACCAGTTGATCGACGACGAAGCCGATCCGCTGGGTGCCGACCGAAAGGATCACCACATGGCCTTCGCGCTGCTCTTCGTGAGCGGCGGAGCTGACCAGCCAGCGCTTGAGGTAGAACAGTGGCAGCGCCTTGTCGCGGACGATCACTACCTCCTGGCCGTCGACCACGTTGGTGCGCGACAGGTCCAGATGGAAGATTTCGTTGACGTTGACCAGCGGGAAAGCGAACGCCTGGTTGCCCAGCATCACCATCAGGGTCGGCATGATCGCCAGGGTCAGCGGCACCTTGATGACGATCTTCGAACCCTGGCCCTTGGTCGAGTAGATGTTGATCGAACCGTTGAGCTGGGAAATCTTGGTCTTCACCACGTCCATGCCCACGCCGCGGCCGGACACGTCGGAGATCTCGGTCTTGGTCGAGAAGCCCGGGGCGAAGATCAGGTTGTAGCACTCGGTGTCGCTCAGGCGATCGGCGGCATCCTTGTCCATCACCCCACGCTTGACCGCAATGGCGCGCAGGACGTTCGGGTCCATGCCTTTGCCGTCATCGGAGATCGACAGCAGGATGTGGTCGCCTTCCTGCTCGGCCGCCAGCACCACCTTGCCACCGCGGGGCTTGCCCGCCTCCTCGCGCTCTTCCGGCGACTCGATACCGTGGTCGACGGCGTTGCGCACCAAGTGCACCAACGGGTCGGCCAGGGCCTCGACAAGGTTCTTGTCGAGGTCAGTCTCTTCGCCGACCAGCTCCAGGTTGATCTCTTTCTTGAGCTGGCGGGCCAGGTCGCGAACCAGGCGCGGGAAGCGCCCGAAGACCTTCTTGATCGGCTGCATCCGGGTCTTCATCACCGCGGTCTGCAAGTCGGCCGTGACCACGTCGAGGTTCGACACGGCCTTGGACATGGCTTCGTCGCCGCTGTTGAGCCCCAGGCGCACCAGGCGGTTACGCACCAGCACCAGCTCGCCGACCATGTTCATGATTTCGTCCAGCCGCGCGGTATCGACCCGCACGGTGGTTTCGGCTTCGCTGACCGGCTTTTCCGCCGGGGCGGCAGCCGGAGCACGAGCAGGCGCCGGAGCAGCGGCGGCTGCCGGCTTCGGTGCTTCGACCTTGGCTTCGGCTTTCTTCACTGCCGGCTTGGCGACAGCGGCAGGCGCCGAGGCCGTGACCGCCGTTGCGCTCCCCTTGGTCGCGGCGGCAGGTACTTCAGAGAACTTGCCCTTGCCATGCAGCTCGTCGAGCAGGGATTCGAATTCCTGGTCGGTGATCAGGTCGCTACCGGCGGCAGCCGCGCTTGGCGCAGCCGGCGGTACCGCCGCAGCCACTGCGGAGTCCAGCGCCTCTACCGCAAAGTTGCCTTTGCCGTGCAACTGATCCAGCAGTGCTTCGAATTCGTCATCGGTGATTTCGTCGCTGGCCGCGACTTTTTCCGCGGCGGGCGCCGTGGCCGAAGGTGCCACCGCATCCGGTGCGAACTGGCCTTTGCCATGCAATTGATCGAGCAGCGACTCGAACTCGGCGTCGGTAATTTCGTCGCTGGCCGCTTCGCCACCGGCCGCGGGGGCAACGGGAACAGCGGGAGCAACAGCGGCCGGGGCTTCGGCCTCGGCCTTGGCGGCATTGAGCGAATCGAGCAACTGCTCGAACTCGCTGTCGGTGATATCGCCGGACTCGCTTTCGGCCGATTCGGCAACGGTTTCAACAACTGTCTCAACCTCGGCCACCGGCGCGGCGACCTCCTCGGCTCCGGCAGGCTCGGCCAGACGGGCCAAGGCCGCCAGCAGTTCCGGAGTGGCGGCGGTGATCTCGGTGCGCTCGCGCACCTGGCCGAACATGCCATTCACCGCGTCCAGTGCTTCGAGCACCACGTCCATCAGTTCCGCGTCGACGCGGCGCTCACCCTTGCGCAGGATGTCGAACACGTTTTCGGCGATGTGGCAGCACTCCACCAGCTCGTTGAGCTGGAGGAAGCCGGCGCCCCCTTTTACAGTGTGAAAACCGCGAAAAATTGCGTTGAGCAGATCCGCATCGTCCGGCCGGCTTTCCAGCTCGACCAGTTGTTCGGACAGTTGCTCTAGAATCTCGCCGGCCTCAACCAGAAAATCCTGAAGGATTTCTTCATCGGCGCCGAAGCTCATTAATGGGTGCTCCTACTAGGTCTGAGCCTAAAATCCAAGGCTGGAAAGCAAATCGTCGACATCGTCCTGACCGGATACAACGTCTTCACGTTTATCGGCATGAATCTGCGGACCTTCACCCTTGGCCAGATGTTTTTGCGGATCTTTTTCAGCGAGGATCGATTCACGGTCATGTTCGATGCCGGCAAAACGATCGACCTGGCTGGCCATCAGGACCAGTTTGAGCAGGTTGCTCTCGACTTCGGTGACCAACTGGGTCACGCGCTTGATCACCTGACCGGTCAGGTCCTGGTAGTCCTGCGCCAGCAGAATGTCGTTGAGGTTGCTCGATACCGCGCGCGTCTCTTGCTCGCTGCGGGTCAGGAAACCGTCCACCCGGCGGGCCAGGTCGCGGAATTCTTCGGCGCCCAGTTCGCGGCGCATGAAACGTCCCCAGTCGGCGCTCAGGGCCTGGGCTTCGCTGCTCAGGCCATTGACCAACGGGGTAGCGCTCTCGACCAGATCCATGGTGCGGTTGGCCGCGGCCTCGGTCAGCCTGACCACATAGGACAGGCGCTCGGTGGCATCCGTGATCTGTGAAACTTCCTCGGCTTGCGGCATATGCGGGTCAATCTGGAAATTGACGATGGCGCTATGCAGCTCGCGGGTGAGCTTGCCGACTTCCTGGTACAGGCCGCGGTCACGGGTCTGGTTGAGCTCATGGATCAGTTGCACGGCTTCGCCGAACTTGCCTTTCTCAAGGCTGTCGACCAGTTCGAGTGCGTGTTTTTTCAGGGTCGATTCGAAATCGCCCAATGAAGATTCGTTGTGCTCCATAGCTCCCCCGTGGCGGAATGGTTCCACATCTCAACCGATGCGTTCGAAGATCTTCTCGATCTTTTCTTTCAACGCCTGGGCCGTGAAGGGCTTGACCACATAGCCGTTTACGCCGGCCTGGGCAGCTTCGATGATCTGTTCGCGCTTGGCTTCAGCGGTCACCATGAGTACCGGCAGGTGCTTGAGTTTTTCATCGGCGCGCACATGGCGCAGCAGATCGATACCGGTCATGCCAGGCATGTTCCAGTCCGTTACCAGAAAGTCGATGCTCCCACTGTTGAGGACCGGAATGGCAGTGGTGCCATCGTCAGCCTCGACCGTGTTGGTGAAACCCAGGTCACGCAACAGGTTTTTTATGATCCGCCGCATCGTTGAGAAGTCATCAACGATGAGGATTTTCATGTTCTTGTCCAATTCGACCTCCAAGCAGTCTTAAACGCGTCCAGCACCTGAACGCGCCATTCAATCAATCAGGCAGAGCACTCAACGACTGCATGGAATACACACCGCGAGGCCGGCAACGTCGTGCCAGTCTCGTCCGCAGTGTCCCCCACACTGCCTGTCAGCGCGCTCGCCACTCCCCCAAACGCCCCCGCAAACGGGCCGCGCACTGGCTGTGTAACTGGCTGACCCGCGATTCGCTGACCCCCAGGACCTCACCGATTTCCTTGAGGTTCAGCTCTTCGTCGTAGTACAGCGCCAAGACCAGTCGCTCACGCTCCGGCAAATTGGCAATCGCGTCCGCCAGCGCAGCCTGGAAACGTTCGTCCTCCAGGTCGCGCGACGGCTCGAGATGAGCACTCGCGCCATCCTCATGCAGCCCTTCATGCTCGCCGTCCTGCAACAGGTCGTCGAAGCTGAACAGGCGACTGCCCAAGGTGTCGTTCAAAATCCCGTAATAATCGTCGAGACTCAATTGAAGTTCGGCCGCAACCTCATGATCTTTAGCGTCACGACCGGTTTTAGCTTCAATTGCGCGAATGGCATCGCTCACCATCCGGGTATTGCGATGTACCGAACGCGGCGCCCAGTCACCTTTACGGACCTCATCGAGCATCGCACCACGGATACGGATACCCGCGTACGTCTCGAAACTCGCGCCCTTGCTCGCGTCGTACTTGGTCGACACTTCGAGCAGACCGATCATCCCGGCCTGGATCAGGTCTTCGACCTGGACACTGGCCGGCAGGCGCGCCAACAGGTGATAGGCAATACGCTTGACCAGGGGCGCATAACGCTCGATCAATTCGTACTGGCTGTCACGTGCCGACTTTTTGTAAAGGTTGTAGCCGCTGGCGCTCATAGCACCGGTCCCGCTGTCTGATGCACTAGCCGCTCGACGAAAAATTCCAGATGTCCACGTGGGTTGGCCGGCAACGGCCAGGTATCGACTTTCTGCGCAATGGCCTTGAACGCCAGCGCGCACTTCGAACGCGGAAACGCCTCATAGACCGCACGCTGCTTTTGCACGGCCTTGCGCACGCATTCGTCGTAAGGCACGGCGCCGACATATTGTAGGGCCACGTCCAGGAAGCGGTCCGTGACCTTGGTCAACTTGGCGAACAGGTTGCGGCCTTCCTGCGGGCTTTGCGCCATGTTGGCGAGCACGCGGAAGCGGTTCATGCCGTAGTCGCGGTTGAGCAGCTTGATCAGCGCGTAGGCATCGGTGATCGAGGTCGGCTCGTCGCAGACCACCAGCAGGACTTCCTGTGCGGCGCGGACGAAGCTGACCACCGAGTCGCCGATGCCGGCAGCGGTGTCGATCACCAGCACATCGAGGTTGTCGCCGATGTCGCTGAAGGCCTGGATCAGGCCGGCATGCTGCGCCGGGCTCAGATGAACCATGCTCTGGGTGCCGGACGCCGCCGGCACGATACGGATTCCACCCGGCCCCTGCAGCAGCACATCGCGCAGCTCGCAGCGGCCTTCGATCACGTCGGCGAGGGTCCGTTTGGGGGTCAGCCCCAATAGCACGTCGACGTTAGCCAGACCCAGGTCGGCGTCCAGCAGCATGACGCGCCGGCCGAGCTCCGCTAGGGCCAGGGACAAGTTCACTGACACGTTAGTCTTGCCGACGCCACCTTTGCCGCCGGTCACCGCGATCACCTGTACGGGATGCATGCTGCCCATGTTCGTTCTTTACCTTGTCTTACTTAGACGGGGCCACATAACTGGCTGCGCGTTCACTAACGGAACAATGCCTGGCAGACCATCGATGTAGGTACATTGCAATCTTTTCATGATTCCCTCAGCCAACCCGCTTGGTCGGGTTGTGGTAGAGGTCAGCGAACATGTCAGCCATGGCTTCTTCGCTGGGTTCTTCCTGCATCTGCACGCTCACCGCACGACTGACCAGCTGATGACGGCGCGGCAAGTGCAGATCGTCCGGAATCCGCGGGCCATCGGTCAGATAGGCAACGGGGAGTTCGTGACTGATCGCCAGGCTCAACACCTCACCAAGGCTGGCGGTTTCATCCAGTTTAGTCAGGATGCAGCCGGCCAGCCCGCAACGCTTGTAGCTGTGGTACGCGGCGGTTAGAACCTGTTTCTGGCTGGTGGTTGCCAATACCAGATAATTTTTTGCCCGGATCCCGCGTCCGGCCAGACTTTCCAGCTGCATGCGCAGGGCCGGGTCGCTGGCTTGCAGGCCCGCGGTGTCGATCAACACCACGCGCTTGCGCAGCAGTGGATCGAGGGCTTGCGCCAGGGATTGGCCCGGATCGACATGGGTCACCGAGACGTTGAGGATCCGGCCCAGGGTCTTGAGCTGCTCCTGGGCGCCGATGCGGTAGCTGTCCATGCTCACCAGCGCGATGTTCTGCGCGCCGTACTTGAGTACGTAACGGGCAGCCAGCTTGGCCAGGGTGGTGGTCTTGCCCATGCCGGCGGGGCCGACCATGGCGATCACACCGCCCTCTTCCAACGGCTCGACTTCCGGGGTCACGATCATCCGCGCCAGGTGGGCCAGGAGCATGCGCCAGGCCTGGCGGGGTTCGTCGATTTCAGTGATCAGCGCCAGCAGGTCGCGGGCCAGCGGACCGGACAAGCCGATACGCTGCAGGCGCCGCCAGAGGTTGGCCTGCTCGGGCCGGCTGCCTTGCAGCTGGCTCCAGGCCAGGGAACCGAGCTGGACTTCCAGCAGCTCGCGCAGGCCGTTGAGTTCAAAACGCATCGAGTCCAGTGCCCGCTGATCGACAGCCGGCGCGGCGGCCACCGGGGCCGGGCGATGGGGCTCGTTGAACGTCGGTTCGATCAGCGGCTCGGCGGCGGTCAGCGGCAGGCCGGCGAACAGCTGGCGATTGGTGCTACCATCGCCGTCGCCACGCAGGCTCAGCTCGGCCTGGGCGGTGACGATGCGCGACTGAGTCTTGCGCAGTTCGTCCTCGAGCTCCATGTTCGGAACCCGGGGCGCCAGCGCCGACAGCTTGTAATCCAGGGCAGCCGTCAGCTCGACACCGCCAGCGATGCGGCGATTGCCAATGATGGCGGCGTCGGCGCCCAGCTCATCGCGAACCAGCTTCATGGCCTGACGCATATCGGCGGCGAAAAAACGCTTAACTTGCATAACCCACTACCTCAGCCGTTGGGCCCTACTGTCGCAACGATGGTCACTTGCTTGTTGTCAGGGATTTCCTGGTAAGCCAACACGTGCAAGCCCGGGACCGCCAGGCGCCCGAACCGCGAGAGCATCGCGCGGACCGGACCGGCTACCAGCAGAATCACCGGTTGACCTTGCATTTCCTGGCGCTGCGCGGCTTCGATCAACGAACGCTGCAGCTTCTCAGCCATGCTTGGCTCCAACAGAACACCCTCTTCCGAGCCTTGTCCTGCCTTCTGCAGACTATTGAGCAAAATCTGTTCCAACCTGGGCTCCAAGGTGATCACAGGCAGCTCGGACTCAGTCCCTACAATGCTTTGCACGATGGCGCGCGACAATCCGACGCGCACCGCGGCCACCAAAGCGGCAGTATCTTGACTCTTGGCGGCATTGTTCGCGATGGCCTCGGCAATGCTGCGGATGTCGCGCACCGGCACCTGTTCGGCCAGCAGCGCCTGCAGCACCTTGAGCAGCTGGGACAACGACAGAACGCCCGGCACCAGTTCTTCCGCCAGCTTCGGCGAACCCTTGGCCAGCAGTTGCAGGAGCTGCTGGACTTCTTCGTGGCCGATCAGCTCGCTGGAGTGCTTGTACAGAATCTGGTTGAGGTGGGTGGCAACCACGGTACTGGCATCGACCACGGTGTAGCCCAGCGACTGCGCCTGGGCGCGCTGGCTGATCTCGATCCACACCGCTTCCAGGCCGAAGGCCGGATCTTTGGCGGTGATGCCGTTGAGCGTGCCGTAGACCTGCCCCGGGTTGATCGCCAGCTCGCGATCCGGATAGATCTCGGCCTCGGCCAGAATCACCCCCATCAGTGTCAGCCGGTAAGCGCTGGGCGCCAGGTCGAGGTTGTCGCGAATATGCACGGTCGGCATGAGGAAGCCGAGGTCCTGGGACAACTTCTTGCGCACGCCCTTGATCCGCGCCAGCAGTTGCCCACCCTGGTTGCGGTCCACCAGGGGAATCAGGCGATAGCCGACTTCCAGGCCGATCATGTCGATCTGGGTCACGTCATCCCAGCCCAGCTCCTTGGTTTCCATGGCGCGGGCCGGCGAAGGCAGCAACTCCTGCTGGCGCTTGACCTCTTCCAGCGCCTTGACCTTGACCACGTTCTGGCGCTTCCAGAACAGGTACGCGGCGCCGGCCGCCAAGGCCGCCATGCTCAGGAAGGAAAAGTGCGGCATGCCCGGCACCAGGCCCATCACCGCCATCAGGCCGGCGGCGACAGCCAGGGCCCGGGGCGAGGCGAACATCTGTCGGCTGATCTGCTTGCCCATGTCTTCGGAACCGGAAGCACGGGTCACCATGATCGCGGCCGCGGTGGACAGCAGCAGCGATGGCAATTGCGCCACCAAACCGTCACCGATGGTCAGCAAGGCGTAGACCCGGCCGGCATCGCCGAAGGACATATGGTGCTGGAAGATACCGACCGCCATGCCGCCAATCAGGTTGATGAACAGGATCAGCAGGCCGGCGATGGCGTCACCGCGGACGAACTTGCTGGCACCGTCCATGGAACCGTAGAACTCGGCCTCCTGGGCCACTTCCTGGCGCCGCGCCTTGGCCTGGGCCTGGTCGATCAGGCCAGCGTTGAGGTCGGCGTCGATGGCCATCTGCTTGCCCGGCATCGCATCGAGGGTGAAACGCGCGCTCACCTCGGAAATCCGCCCGGCGCCCTTGGTCACCACCACGAAGTTGATGATCATCAGGATCGCGAACACCACGATACCGACCACATAGTTACCGCCGATCACCACCTCGCCGAAGGCCTGGATCACCTTGCCCGCGGCGGCGTGACCGTCCTGGCCGTGGAGCATCACCACCCGCGTGGAGGCCACGTTCAGCGCCAGGCGCAACAGGGTCGCCACCAGCAGGATGGTCGGGAATACCGCGAAGTCCAGCGGCCGCAGGGCATACACGCAGACCAGCAGGACGACGATCGACAGGGCGATGTTGAAGGTGAAGAACACGTCCAGCAGGAACGGCGGCACCGGCAGCATCATCATGGCCAGCATGACCAGCAGCAACAGCGGCACACCCAGGTTCCCCCGACTGAGGTCAGCCAGGTTAGTGCGAGCCGTACTGATTAACTGAGAGCGATCCACCGGTATTCCCCGTTCCCTTGAAGCAAACTTTTGACGCCTGGAGGCGGCGCAGGGCGGGTATTGCAAGAAGCCTTCCAACTTTGGCCTGGAACACAAACTGATTTATGGCTTTGCGCCATCATCGGCTTAAAAGGGCGATTCCAGAGCCGTCGACACCCGGGCGCGGATCAGGAATCGCGACGCAAATCCGGCGGAATCGGCAGGTCCTTGAGCGGATCGGGACGCTTGCCCTTGCCGGCCCGGTGCTGGCGAATCTGATAGACATACGCCAGCACCTGGGCCACCGCCAGATAGAGCCCGGCGGGGATTTCCTGTTCCAGCTCGGTGGAGTAGTAGATCGAACGCGCCAGCGCCGGCGACTCCAGCAACAGCACTTCGTTGGCCACGGCGATCTCGCGGATCTTCAGCGCCAGGAAATCGCTGCCCTTGGCCAGCAACACCGGCGCCCCGCCCTTCTCGGCGTCGTACTTGAGCGCGACGGCGTAGTGGGTCGGGTTGGTAATGACCACGTCCGCCTCGGGAATCGCCGCCATCATCCGCCGCTGCGACATCTCGCGCTGGACCTGGCGAATCCGCTGCTTGACCTCCGGGCGCCCTTCCTGGTCCTTGTGCTCGTCACGCACTTCCTGCTTGGTCATCAGCAGCTTCTTGTAGCTCTGGTACAGCTGTACCGGCACGTCCACCGCGGCGATCAGGATCAGCCCGCAGGCCATCCACAAGGTACTCCAGGCCACCACTTGCACGCTGTGGATAATCGCCTGCTCCAGCGGCTCGTGGGCGATCCGCAGCAGATCGTCGATATCCGAGGACAGCACCGACAAGGCCACGATCAGGATCACCACGAACTTGGCGAAGGCCTTGAGCAGCTCGATCAACGAGGTCGGCGACACCATGCGCTTCATGCCACTGAGCGGGTTCATGCGACTGAACTTGGGCGCCAGGCTCTTGGTTGAAAACAGCCAGCCACCCAGGGAGATAGGACCGATAAGCGCCGCCAGCACCAGGGGCAGCAGGATCGGCATCGCGGCGATAATCGCGATCTTGCCCGAGTGCAGCAGGTACAGGCCCATGGCGCCCGGGCTGAGCAACACCTCGCGCGGCAGGGAGAAATTCAGGCGCATGATTTCCAGCAGGTCTTGCGCCACCCCCGCGCCGTAGATCAGCAGGCCGGCGGCCCCGATCATGGTGATCGCCAGGGTGTTGAGCTCTTTGGAGCGGGCAATCTCGCCCTTTTCCCGGGAATCCTTTTTACGTTTCTCCGTGGGGTCTTCTGTCTTGTCCTGACCGCTCTCGCTCTCAGCCATGGCTCAACGCGCCTGTGCCAGGTTGCGCAGCAACTGCAGGGCCTCGACGGCCAGCGGTTGGTACTGGTTGAGAATGTCGCCCAGGCTGACCCAGAAAATCACCAGGCCCAGCACCAGGGTCAGCGGAAAACCGATGGAGAAGATGTTCAGCTGCGGCGCCGCGCGGGTCATCACGCCAAAGGCAATGTTCACCACCAGCAGCGCGGTGATCGCCGGCAATACCAGCAACAGCGCGGCGCCCAGCACCCAGCCGAGCTTGCCGGCGATTTCCCAGAAATGGTTGACCAGCAGCGCGCTGCCCACCGGCAAGGTGGTGAAGCTTTCGGTCAGCACCTCGAAGACCACCAGGTGACCGTTCATGCCGAGGAACAGCAAGGTCACCAGCATGGTCAGGAACTGCCCGATCACCGCCGCCGAAACGCCGTTGGTGGGGTCGACCATGGACGCGAAGCCCATGCCCATCTGCGTCGAAATGATCTGCCCGGCGATCACGAAAGCCTGGAAGAACAGCTGCAAGGAAAAGCCGAACAAGGCGCCGATGATGATCTGCTCGGCAATCAGCAGCAGCCCGCTGAGATCCAGCGCATTGACCGCCGGCATGGGCGGCAGGCCCGGCACCACCACGACCGTGATGGCCAGGGTGAAATACAGGCGGATACGGGTCGGTACCAGGGTCGTACCGAAGACCGGCATGGTCATCAACACGGCGCCGATACGGAACAGCGGCAGCATGAAGCTCGCGACCCAGGTGCTGATCTGCGTATCGGTAAGCGCCAGCAGAGACATGGCTTAGCCGATCAACTGCGGAATACTGCCGTACAGCTGCAGGATGTATTCCATGAAGGTTTGCACCAGCCAGGGACCGGCGACGATCAGCGTCACCAGCATCACCAGCAGGCGCGGCAGGAAGCTCAGGGTCTGTTCGTTGATCTGGGTGGCGGCCTGGAACATCGCCACCAGCAGGCCCACCAGCAGGCTGGGAATCACCAGGATGGCGACCATCATGGTGGTCAGCCAGAGCGCTTCGCGAAACAGGTCTACTGCGACTTCAGGCGTCATTGAGCGTCACCCGCCAACAAGGTTCTAAACACCACCGAAACTGCCCGCCAGGGTACCGATGATCAGGGCCCAGCCATCCACCAGCACGAACAGCATGATCTTGAACGGCAGGGAAATGATCAGCGGCGACAGCATCATCATGCCCATGGCCATCAGCACACTGGCGACCACCAGGTCGATGATCAGGAACGGAATGAAGATCATGAAGCCGATCTGGAACGCGGTCTTCAACTCCGAAGTGACGAAGGCCGGCACCAGGATGGTCAGCGGCGCCTGGTCCGGCGTCGCGATGTCGGTACGCTTGGACAGGCGCATGAACAGCTCCAGGTCGCTGCTGCGGGTCTGGGCCAGCATGAAGTCCTTGATCGGCACCTGGGCCTTGGCCACCGCGTCCTGGGCGCTGAGCTTCTCCGCCAGGTACGGCTGCAGGGCATCCTGGTTCACCCGGTCGAACACCGGAGCCATGATGAACATCGTCAGGAACAGCGCCATGCCGGTGAGGATCTGGTTCGACGGTGTCTGCTGCAAGCCCAGGGCCTGACGCAGGATCGAGAACACGATGATGATCCGGGTGAAGCTGGTCATCAGCATGACGAACGCCGGAATGAAGCTCAGCGCGGTCATGATCAGCAGGATCTGCAGGCTGACCGAGTATTCCTGCTGGCCGTCGGCATTGGTGCCGAGGGTGATCGCCGGGATCGACAACGGGTCGGCCGCCAGCGCCAGCGGCGCCGCCAGCATCAAGGCCAACGTCAAGAGGAGGCGCAACGGCATTACTTCTTATCCTTCTGATCCTTGCCCAGCAGCTCCATCAGGCGCTGGGCAAACTCCGGAGTCGCCTGCTCGGTGCTCGGCACCTGCACCGGCTCCTTGAGCACATGCAACGCAGTGATGGTGCCCGGCGTCAGGCCGAGCAGAATCTGTTCGTTGCCGACCTGCACCAGCACCAGCCGGTCCCGCGGGCCAAGCGCTCGCGAACCGATCAGCTCGATGACCTGCCCCTTGCCGGCCGGTCCGGCCTGCTGCACCCGGCGCAACAGCCAGGCGAGGAAGAAGATCAGCCCCACCACCAGCAACAGGCCCAGCACCAACTGGGTCAGTTGCCCGGCCACGCCGCTACTGCCAACCACTGGCGCGGCGGTGCTGGCCGCCGGCTCGGCGGCCAGCGCCCAGAGCGGCCAGGCCAGGAACAGCGCGAGTGCCTTTCTCACTTAGCGCAGCTTCTTGATGCGTTCGCTCGGGCTGATCACGTCGGTCAGGCGGATGCCGAACTTCTCGTTGACCACCACCACTTCGCCATGGGCGATCAGCGTGCCGTTGACCAGCACGTCCAGCGGTTCGCCGGCCAGGCGATCGAGCTCGATCACCGAACCCTGGTTGAGCTGCAGCAGGTTGCGGATGTTGATGTCGGTGCTGCCGACCTCCATGGAGATCGATACCGGGATATCCAGGATCACGTCCAGGTTCGGCCCGTCGAGGGTCACCGGCTCGTTGCTCTTCGGCACACTGCCGAACTCTTCCATTGGCAGGCGATTGGACGCCGGCGCGCTGGCCGCATCGGCCGCCAGCAAGGCATCGATATCGTCTTGCCCGGCATCGCCGGTTTCCTGCAGGGCGGCCGCCCACTCATCAGCCAGGGCCTGGTCTTCTGCGGAAGTCATTTCGTGTTCGTCAGCCATGTTGTCCTCGGCGGGCAAAAAATCATTAACAAAGCGAATTCATAACAACGCCGCTCAACGGCGCTCGATCGGCTCGATCACTTGCAGGGCCAGGTTGCCCTTGTGCGAACCGAGCTTGACCTTGAACGCCGGTACGCCGTTGGCGCGCATGATCATGTCTTCAGGCAACTCCACCGGGATCACATCCCCTGGCTGCATGTGCAGGATGTCGCGCAGGCGCAACTGCCGGCGGGCCACCGTGGCGCTCAAGGGCACATCCACGTCCAGCACGTCTTCGCGCAGGGCCTTGCTCCAGCGCTCGTCCTGGTCGTCCAGGTCCGACTGGAAGCCGGCGTCGAGCATTTCCCGCACCGGCTCGATCATCGAGTACGGCATGGTCACGTGCAGGTCGCCGCCGCCACCATCGAGCTCGATGTGGAAGGTCGAGACCACGATCGCTTCGCTCGGGCCGACGATGTTGGCCATGGCCGGGTTCACTTCGGAGTTGATGTACTCGAAGTTGACTTCCATGATCGCCTGCCAGGCTTCCTTCAGGTCGACGAAGGCCTGCTCCAGCACCATGCGCACCACGCGCAATTCGGTCGGGGTGAATTCACGGCCTTCGATCTTGGCGTGACGACCGTCGCCGCCGAAGAAGTTGTCCACCAGCTTGAACACCAGCTTGGCGTCGAGGATGAACAGCGCGGTACCGCGCAGCGGCTTGATCTTCACCAGGTTGAGGCTGGTCGGCACGTACAGCGAGTGCACGTATTCACCGAACTTCATCACCTGCACGCCGCCCACCGCCACGTCCGCCGAACGGCGCAGCATGTTGAACATGCTGATACGGGTGTAGCGGGCGAAACGCTCGTTGATCATCTCCAGGGTCGGCATGCGCCCGCGGACGATGCGATCCTGGCTGGTCAGGTCGTAGCTTTTGACGCTGCCGGGCTCGGCGGCGTGTTCGGTCTGTACCAGACCGTCATCGACGCCATGCAGCAGCGCGTCGATCTCATCCTGGGACAGCAGGTCCTGCACGGCCATGTCGTGTTCCTACTGCAGTACGAAGTTAGTAAAGAGCAACTGCTCGACCACCACTTTGCCGACCTCTTTCTGGGCCACTTCCTGCACGCTGGCAGTGGCCTTCTGGCGCAGCATTTCCTGACCGACCGGAGTCGCCAGGGTGTCGAAGCTCTGGCCGGAGAACAGCATGACCAGGTTGTTGCGGATCACCGGCATATGCACTTTCAGCGCGTCCAGATCGGCCTGGTTGCGCGCCAGCAGGGTGATGCTCACCTGCATGTAGCGCTGGCGGCCGTTCTGCGTGTAGTTGGCCACGAAGGCCGGCGCCATGGGCTCATAGATGGCCGCCGGCTTGACGCTGCTGGTCGCCTCGGCCGTCTCGGCAGGCTTGCTCTGGGCACTGCTGTGCATGAAGTACCAGGTAGCCCCGACGGACAAACCGATCGCCAGCAACAAGGCCAGAACAATCAAGAGGATAAGCTTGAGTTTGCCTTTCCCGGCGGGGGTTTTCTCTGCTGCTTCGCTCTTCGCCATGCCAATAATCCGTCACTAATCGGGTTTTCACAGTCGCACGGCAAGGCAAGAGCAAGTGTTATGCCAGATTTGTCTGAACCGAAAGGATAGGGCAGCGCAAAGCAAAAGATCGCCAGCCGCGGTACCACGCGACGGGCGATCTTCTGTTCAATGACGCCTGAAGCGGGTCAGGCGTAATAGTCAACGGCGCTGGTGCCAATGACCGTGCTGGTGCTGGCGGCGACTTCAGCGGCGCTCGGCGGCAACTCTTCATCCACACCATCCAGGCGCCCGCCACTGGCACTGGTGCCGTTGCTGCGATGCTGCCCCTGCTGGGCCTGCTCCTGGCCACCCTGCCAGTTGCGCGACTGGTCGGAGACGTTGACGTCCACCTGCCCCATGCCTTGCTGGTGGAACATGTCGCGCAGGCGATGCATCTGCCCTTCGAGGGCCTCGCGCACGCCGACATGGGCACTCATGAAGGTCACCTGGGTCTGCTGGTCCGGCACCATGTTCACGCGAATATCCAGGCGCCCCAGCTCGGCTGGCTGCAACTGGATCTCGGCCGACTTGAGATTGACGCTGGACAGGTACATGACCCGGTTGACCACTTCCTCGGTCCAGCCGCTCTGATGCATGGCCAGCGGCTGGTTCACCGGGACGGCGTTGGCGGTCTTGGGCGTGGCCGCCTGGGTCAGGGCCGCCAGGCGGTTGGCAAAATCATCGACGCGGGTGTCGCTGGCAGCGCTCTTGAGGTCCTTGAGACCGTCATCGAGCAGACCGCTGAAGGCCTTTTCGCCACCTTGTTCAGTGCTGTCCTTGCCCACCTGCAGGTCCAGCATGTTGGCCATGCCGCTGGCAAAGGTCTGGGCCGAAGTCGGTCCGTCATCGGCCACCACGGTCGGTGCCGCCTTGTTCTGCGCCTGGCTGGAAGCCGAGACATGACCGCTCTGCTCCATCGCCAGGCGTACTACCGGCAGCGCGTCCAGCGGGTCGGCCTCAGGGTCGAATTCCGGATCGACCGGCGCCGGTGCCACGGTGCTGGCCACCAGCGGCGTAACCGGCTGCGTTTGCGGCTGCACTGGCGGCGGTGCCGGAACAGGCGTTGCCGCCACTTCCGGCTCGGGCACCGGCAATGGCACCGGCTGGGTCGCCTGCATCAGCGCCGGATCGAGGGTCGGGTCGACCGGCGTGCCGCCGACCAGCGACTGATCGCTGCTCGCGGCCTGGTCATCGGCAACCTTGTCGTCACTGGCGGCGGCCTTGTCGGCAGGCAAGGTTTTGCCGCTATCGGCAACCGCCGGCTCGGGGGCGGCAGCCTTGCCCTTGCCCGGATCCACCTTGGCAGCGGTTTCGACACCCTTGTCGCGAGCCGGCTTGATGGGGCCGTCGGCAGCCGCTACCGGCTTGCCGAGCGCTTCCTTGGCGAACACCCGGGCAAAGCTTGCGCCTTTATCCCCGGGCTCGGCGGCACTGGCCTGGGGGGTGGCGGAAGCCGCTTGAGTCTTGGCCTGGGAGGCGGCCTGAAGCAGCATGTTCGGGGTAAGGGGCATGAAAACGGTCTCCGCTGCACTGGGATCGTAGGTACAGTTGGGAGACTTGACTGCAAAGGTCGAGCCAGCTTTGCTGGCTCGCGGGAAAAAGCCTGGATTGCGGCGGTTTTTCAGCAGTGAAAACGCTGGCGTTCCTGCTTGCACAGCTGCCGGACAATGGCGAATTCGCCATCGATCTCGCCCACCAGCTGCTCGATACCGCGCAACGACGAGTCCTGGGCACGCTGCTCCAACTGATGACAGAGCTCGGCCAGGCGAATCGCCCCCATATTGCTGCTGCTGCCCTTGAAGCTGTGGGCAGTGGCGACAAGTTGACGGGGGTCGTCGACCTTGTGCAACTGGCGCAAACGCTCTTCGGAGTCGCAGAGGAAGGTGTCGAGCAACAACGGATACTCATCCTCCATGACTTCCTGCAATGCGTTCAGCACCTCGTGATCCAGATGAATATCAGCCACTTGCTCACTCCTTGATCAAGAATCGGCGAATTATGCCAGAGGCTCCCAGGAAAACTCCACGCAGGCACTACGACCATCGTCAGACCAGCTGGCACGCTGGCTGAGCTGACGGATCAGGCTGACGCCGCGCCCGGACAGGCGGTCGCCATCGACGGGCCGCGCCATCACCCGCCCGACATCGAAACCACTGCCACTGTCCTCGACCCGGATCAGCAAACGACCGCCGGCACCCTGGGGCTCCACCTGCAGGTGCACCCGTACAAAACCCTCCTGCAACGCTTCGAGGCGTACCGCGCGCTCCCGGTAATAGCGGGAAAAGCCCTGGGCATCGCGCTTGAGACTGGAGTCCAGGCGCAATACGCCATGCTCCAGGGCATTGGAATACAACTCGGCCAGCACACTGTAGAGCGCCCCGCTCTGCGCCCGCAGGCCATGCACTTCCAGCAGCAGTTGCAGCAGGTAGGGCAAAGGGTTGAAGCGCTTGAGAGTAGCGGCGCGATACTCGAAACTCACCGACCAGTCCAGCGGGCAGGACTGACCGCTGTCGGAATACACCAATGCCGGCGGCGTCAGCTGCCGAGCCTCGAGCAGGCTGACCTCGACCATGCTCACATCGTCCCGCGCATCGCCACCAAACTCGCCCAGGGCCCGCTGAATCTCCTCGAACAGCAGGTCCGGCTCGCGGTTGGCGGCAAATACCTGCTGCAGGCGCTCGACACCGAACAACTGCTCGTTGGCGTCGCAGGTGTCGATCACCCCATCGGACAACAGAAACACCCGGTCGCCCAGGGCCATGGGAAAGACTTCGGTGCGGTCGTCGAATGCCTCGGCGCCCAGCACCCCCAGCGGCAGATGGTGCGCCACCAGTGGCACCCGCTCCCCGCTTGCCAGGCGATGCAGGTAGCCATCCGGCATGCCGCCGTTCCACACCTCCACCGCCCGCCGCTGGAAACTCAGGCACAGCAGCGTCGCACAACAGAACATGCCCACCGGCAGGATGCGCTTGAGCTTGGCATTCATCTCGCGCAGGGTTTCGGGCAGCCCGTAACCCTTGGCCGTCATGCCGTAAAACACCTCGGCCAGGGGCATCGCGCCCACGGCCGCCGGCAAGCCGTGGCCAGTGAAATCCCCCAACAGCACATGCATGTCGCCCGTCGGGGTAAAGGCAGCCAGCAGCAAGTCGCCATTGAACAGCGCGTACGGCGACTGCAGGTAGCGGATATTCGGCGCGCTCAGGCATCCGGAATGCGCCACCTTGTCGAACACCGCCTTGGCCACCCGCTGCTCGTTGAGCAGGTAGTCATGGTGCTGGGTGATCTGGTCACGCTGCTGCAGCACGGTTTCCTGCAGGCGCCGCAAGCGATCCATGGCCTTGATCTTGGCCGCCAGGATCACCGGGCTGTAGGGTTTTGCCAGAAAATCGTCGCCACCGGCTTCCAGGCAGCGCGCCAGCGCCTCGCTCTGGGTGAGCGACGTCAGGAAAATGATCGGCACCAGCGCTTCGCCAGCCAGGCGCTTGATCTGCCGGGCGGCCTCGAAACCGTCCATCACCGGCATCATCGCGTCCATCAGCACCAGGTGCGGGCGCTCCTGGACGAACAGTTCCACCGCCTCGGCGCCATTACTCGCCGTCAGCACCTCGTGCCCCTGGCGCCGGACGATGCTCGACAGCAACATGCGGTCGCTCGTGCCGTCTTCGGCGATCAGCACGCACAGAGGTGCCTCGATCGACTGCATGTCGATCAACTGATGTCAAACAGCTTGTCGAAATTGGAAATGGCGAGAATCTTGCGCACGTCCGAGTTGCTGTTGATCACTCGCACGTCGGAGTCGTCGCCACCCGCGTGATCACGCAGCAACAGCAGCATGCCCAAGGCGGAACTGTCGAGGTAGGTGGCATCTTTCAGGTCCACCACTATGGATTCGGGCTTTTTGTTGAGGCGCTCGTAGGACTCGCGAAACTCTTGATGTCGGCCAAAATCGAAACGTCCCTTGATCGAAATCGTCAGTTTTTGCCCGTCCGGTGATACTTCAGTAACGACTGACATGATACCGCTTCCTTGTGATTGGCAATCTGTACAAGGTTTAGCACCCCGTACAAGCATGGGCAACCCGAACCGCCGAAGCGTCGCTGACGAGCACCTGGCGGCGACGAACGGAATGGCGCTCAGTACGGATCCTGGCGCGGCAGGCGTTGGGACAGCTCGTCGAGCAGCTTTTGCTCACGCTTGTCTTCCAGTTGGCGGGCTTCATCGATGTAGCGCTGCACCAGCTTGCGCAAGCCCTCGACCCGGGCATAGGCCTGCTGCCAGGTTTCCCGCGCGCGGTTGAGGTTGTTCTGGTGCCAGGCCAGGCTTTGTCGCTGCTGCCCCACGGCGGTTTCCAGCTGATTGAGGAAGTGCTGGTAGTTCATCAGCCATTGGCCGGAAACCCCGCCGCTGCCCCGCTCGATCCACTGCTGCTGGTATTCGGCACGAAAGCGCTCCAGGTCCCCCAGCTTGCTTTCCGCCAGGCGCACCTGGCCCTGGAAATGCCCCAGGCGCTGTGCGGCGGTGCGCTCGGCGCTTTCGGCCATTTCGACCACGGGCGCCAGACGCGCGGCACGGCTGTTGGCCATGATGGATTAACCGCCCGGCGCCGGAGCGAAAACCATCTCCAGATGGGCTTCGCTTTCACCCAGGCTGATGCTGTCGTTGAGCCCCTGGCGCAGGTAGGTGACCATCGACGGCTGCAGCGAGATGGCGGTGTCGGTTTCGCGATCGCCGCCCGGTACATAGGCGCCGACGCTGATCAGGTCGCGCGCCTGCTGGTAACGCGACCACAGCTGCTTGAAATACTGGGCGCGGGTCATGTGCTCCGGGGTCACCACCGCCGGCATGACCCGGCTGATGGACGCCTCGATATCGATGGCCGGGTAATGCCCCTCTTCCGCCAGGCGCCGCGACAGCACGATGTGCCCGTCGAGCACGCCACGGGCCGAGTCGGCGATCGGGTCCTGCTGGTCGTCGCCCTCGGACAACACGGTGTAGAACGCGGTGATCGAGCCACCACCGGCCTCGGCATTGCCCGCGCGCTCCACCAGCTTCGGCAGCCTGGCGAAGACCGACGGCGGATAACCCTTGGTCGCGGGCGGCTCGCCGATGGCCAGGGCGATTTCCCGCTGGGCCTGGGCGAAACGGGTCAGGGAATCCATCAGCAACAGAACGTTCTTGCCCTTGTCGCGAAAATATTCGGCGATGCGTGTGCAGTACATGGCCGCACGCAGGCGCATCAGCGGCGCATCATCCGCTGGCGACGCCACCACCACGGAGCGCTTGAGCCCCTCTTCACCGAGGATGTGCTCGATGAATTCCTTGACTTCACGGCCCCGTTCACCGATCAGCCCGACCACGATGATGTCGGCCTCGGTAAAGCGGGTCATCATGCCCAGCAGCACACTCTTGCCCACGCCGGTACCGGCGAACAGGCCGAGGCGCTGGCCACGGCCTACCGTCAATAATCCGTTGATGCAGCGAATGCCCACGTCCAGCGGCCGACTGATGGGGTCGCGCTTGAGCGGGTTGATGGTCGGACCGTCCATCGGCACCCAGTCCTCGGCCTTCATCCCGCCCTTGCCGTCCAACGCACGGCCGGCGCCGTCGAGGACCCGGCCGAGCATGCTCATGCCCATCGGCAGGCGGCCGGTATCGGCCAGCGGCACGACCCGGGCGCCAGGGGCGATGCCCGCGACGCTGCCGACCGGCATCAGGAATACCTTGCTGCCGGAGAAGCCCATCACCTCGGCCTCGACCTGCACCGGGTGATAGCTGTCGTCGTTGATCACCATGCAGCGCGTGCCCATGGCCGCCCGCAGGCCTTCGGCCTCCAGGGTCAGGCCGACCATGCGCAGCAGGCGGCCTTCGAGAATGGGCTGGTTCGGCAGTTCGGTGGCGTCGGCGTAGCTGCTCAGGCGCTTGCCGAAGCTGGTGCGGTCAAGGCGCATCGGCGGGGTCCTGCGCGAGGTCGACAGGGTCGACATCCGCGGCGGGCTTGCCCGTGGCGGCCCCCAGCTCGACGCTCAGGTCCGGTTCGGCGGGATGCAAAGCCTGTTCGTGAAGCTGGTCGGACAGCTTGTCCATGATCTTGGCGATCCGGGTTTCCATGGTCGCGTCGATACGGCTGTGCTCGGTCTCGACCCGGCAACCGCCCGGCAACAGGGCTTCGTCCTCGACGATACGCCAGCTTTCCTCATGGCGCTCGCGCAGGCTCTTGACCTGAGCGAAGTCCTGCGGATTGACGTACAGGCGCACATTACCCACGCCCAGCGGCAGCAGCTTGAGGGCTTCGCGCATGACATGCTCGATCTGGCTGGAATCGATGGCCAGCTCGCGCTGGATCACCTGGCGCGTCATGTGCCGCACCAGGTTGACCAGGGCTTTTTCAATCTGTGTGTCCTGCTCGGCGATCGGCTCGAACAGATTGCCCATCAGCGTTTCCAGCGCCGCCAGCTTGGCGCTCAGGGCCACTTCGGCTTCCTGGCGGACCTTCAGCGTGGTGCTGTGGAAGCCTTCCTTTTCGCCCGTGGCGAAGCCTTCGTTATAGGCTTCCTGGCGAATGCTCTCGAGCTCTTCGAGGGTCAGTGGCTGGACTTCTTCCAGCGGCACTTCCTCGATCTCCGCTGGCGGTTCTTCAACCGGTTCCGGCTCGGGCTCGGGTACATGGGGGTCGAAACTGGGCAGCGCCCAGACGTCGAAACCACCGACGTCCCGGGCGCGAATCAGGTCGCTGTGGGACTCATCACTGCTGGACGACATAACGCGACCTTAGATCATTTCTTCGCCGCCCTTCCCGCCGAGAACGATTTCTCCGGCTTCGGCCATACGGCGGGCAATGGTGAGGATTTCCTTCTGCGCGGTTTCCACATCGCTGACGCGCACCGGGCCCTTGGCCTCGAGGTCGTCGCGCAGCAGTTCGGCAGCCCGCTTGGACATGTTCTTGAAGATCTTTTCCTTGACGCCTTCGTCCGACCCCTTGAGGGCCAGGACCAGCACGTCGGAAGACACTTCGCGCAGCAACGCCTGGATGCCGCGGTCGTCGACATCGGCAAGGTTGTTGAACACGAACATGAGGTCTTCGATCTGACCGGACAAGTCTTCGTCGACTTCGCGGATCGAGTCCATCAACTGGCCTTCGATCGAGCTGTCGAGGAAGTTCATGATGTCGGCAGCGCGCTTGATACCACCCAGGGTGGTACGCGAGGCGTTGGAGTTGCCGGCGAACTGCTTCTCGAGAATCTGGTTGAGTTCCTTCAGGGCGGCCGGCTGCACGGTATTGAGCGAGGAAACCCGCAGAATGATGTCCAGGCGCGCCTTGTGGTCGAAGTTGCCGAGCACTTCGCCCGCCTGGTCCGGATCGAGGTAGGCGACCACTATCGCCTGGATCTGCGGGTGCTCGTAACGGATCACGTCCGCCACGGCGCGCGGCTCCATCCACTTCAGGCTGTCCAGGCCGCTGGTGTTGCCGCCCAGCAGGATGCGGTCGATCAGGCCGTTGGCCTTGTCCTCGCCCAGGGCCTGGGTGAGCATCTTGCGCACATAGTCGTCGGAGCCCACGCCAAGGCTGGTCTGGTCGCCGACGATGTCGACGAACTCGCTCATCACCTGCTCAACCTGCTCGCGATGCACGTTGCCCATCTGCGCCATGGCCACGCCCACTCGCTGGACCTCTTTGGGGCCCATGTGGCGCAACACCTGCGCGGCATCGGTGGAGCCCAGGGACAGCAGCAGAATCGCGGCCTTGTCGACCCGGGTCAGTTTGGCGGTAGCGGCTCGGTTATCACTCATCTGCGTTAATCCACTCTTTCACGACCTGGGCCACTCGACCCGGGTCTTCTGCCACCAGACTCTTGATTGCGTTCAACTGTGCGTCATAGCCTTCGCTCGGGCTAGGCAGCAGGATGCTTTGCGGGCCACCGAGGCTGACGCGATCGTTGGCCAGCTCGCCATCCAGGCCGCCCATGCCGCCGAGTTCGACATCGCTGCCGAGTCCCGCCAGTTGCTTGCCCTTGCCGCCACCGGTGATGTTGTTGAGCACCGGGCGCAGCACGCCGAACACCAGGACCAGGATAAAGAGCACGCCCAGGACCTGCTTCACGATGTCCCAGAACCAGGGCTGCGAGTAGAACGGAATGTCGGCGATCACTTCACCGCGATCGGCCGAGAACGGCACGTTGATCACGCTGACGCTGTCGCCACGGCTGGCGTCGAAGCCCACGGCGTCCTGGACCAGGCGGGTAAAGCGTGCCAATTCGTCGGCGCTCCAGGGTGCGCGGGTGGTTTCGCCGTTGGCCGGGTTGACCTTGACTTGATCGTCCACCACCACTGCCACCGACAACCGGTTCAGACGACCCTGCTGTTGCTTGGTGTGGCTGATGGAGCGATCCAGCTCGAAGTTCTTGGTGGATTGTTGACGCTTGTCGTTGGGGTACGGCGCCAGCATCGGCTGGCCGGTGGCCGGGTCCATGATCTGCTGGCCGTTGGCATCCAGCAGCGGCTGGCCTGGCTGCACCATGCCGGCGGCAGCGGTGGCGCCACCGGTAGTCTGCGGGGCGCTGGCCGGCGACGGCGGCTGATTGCTCAGGGCGCCAGGAACGCCTTGCGGGCCCAGGCTGCTGGAGCGTTGCTCGTTGACCGACTGCTCGCTGCGCAAGGCCGGCTGGTCCGGGTTGAACTGTTCGGAAGTCGACTCGACGGCGCTGAAGTCCACATCGGCGGACACTTCAGCCTTGTAGCGGTCATTACCCAGAATCGGCTGCAGGATGTTGTGCACGCGCTGGGTCAGCATGCTTTCCATGCGACGACTGTAGTCGAATTGCTTGCCGGCCATGGTCAGTTCGGAGTTTTCCGCCTGGTCGGAGAGCAGGTTGCCCTTCTGGTCGACCACGGTGATCTGCGACTTGCTCAGCTCGGGAACGCTGGTCGCCACCAGATTGACGATGGCCACCACCTGGCCCGGCTCCAGCGAACGACCGGAATACAACTCGACCAGTACCGAAGCGCTGGGCTTGCGTTCGTCGCGCACGAACACCGAGCTTTTCGGGATCGCCAGGTGCACGCGCGCGCCCTTGACGTTGTTCAGGCTGGAAATGGTCCGCGCCAGTTCGCCTTCCAGGCCGCGACGGTAACGGGTCGCTTCCATGAACTGACTGGTGCCCAGGCCCTGCTCTTTATCGAGAATCTCGAAACCGATATTGCCGTCGCCCGGGGCCACGCCCGCAGCCGCCAGCTTGAGGCGCGCGCGCGGCAGGTCGTCGGCCTTGACCAGCAAGGCACCGGAGTTGGGCTCGACGGTGTAGGGAATGTCGGCGGAGGCCAGGGTGTCCATGACCTGCTTGGCGTCCATGCCGGCAAGGCTGCCGTACAACGGACGGTAATCGGGTTGCTGGGACCACAACACCACGGCAAAACCAATCGCCACGCTGGCAGCCAGACCGACCATGAGGCCAACCTGACGCAACATGGTCATCTCGGAGAGGTTTTCCAGAAAAGACAACCCGAACAGCGGCGGCTTGCCTTCTGTCGGAGTGGCCTTGGCCGGTACGTTATCGGCGACTGCTTCTGCCATGACTCAATCTCGTCCTTAAACCGGCATCTGCATGATGTCTTGGTACGCCTGAACCAGCTTGTTGCGCACCTGGGTCAACGCCTGGAAGGACACACTGGCCTTCTGCGAGGAGATCATCACGTCGGTCAGGTCGACACCGCTCTTGCCGATCTCGAAGGCACTGGCCAGCTGGCTGGACGCCTGCTGAGTGTCGTTGACCTTGTTCACCGCCTGCCCAAGCATGTCGGAAAAACTGCTGCCGCTCACCTGCGGCACCGCGGCCGATTTTGGCTGGGCCATGGCGTCCATTTGCATGGCCCGCATGTCCAACATCAACCGATTAAATTCAATACCTTGGCTCATGGTCTACTCTCTCCGACGACCCGCAATTTTTTGACACTCACGCAGCGGTTAGTGAGGTGTTAGCAACAAGGGTGCCAGCTCCGCGGAGACACCGAACAAAAGCCTGCACGGCTTCAGTCTTAAACGACTCATGTTGCAAACAGATACGCCTCGACATCCATTCCGGCATCGCGCATTTGCGCCAACTTGTAGCGCAAGGTTCGCGGGCTGATCCCCAGGCGCTCGGCCGCTTCCTTGCGCCGGCCGCGCTCGGCCCGCAAGGTGTCGATGATCATCTGGAATTCCCGACGCCGCAGATCGTCGCCCAAGCCCCCCGCCGACTCGGCTGGCGGCACCTCGACCTCCACCGACGCACTGCGCACCGCCGCTACCACGGCGGGCGCCACGGCCGGCAACGGCGCACAGGCCAGCGGTCCGCCGAGACAAAAATCTTCCGGCTGGATCAGGCCGCCCTGCTGCAAAATCAGCGCACGCTGAATGGCGTTATCCAGTTCGCGCACATTGCCCGGCCATGGATAGCCGAGCAGGCATGCCTGCGCCTCGGCGGACAGTCGGGCGGCAGCGTGTTTCATTTTATTGACGTGTTTGGCCAGCAGACGCTCGGCCAGCGGCAGGATATCGGCGGTACGCTCGCGCAACGGGCGCCAGGCCAGCGGGAATACCGACAGCCGATAGTAAAGGTCTTCCCGGAACCGCCCCGCCGCCACTTCGCCGGCCAGGTCGCGGTTGGTGGTCGCCACCACCCGGATATCCAGGGCAATGGGCTTGCGCGCCCCGACCCGCTCGACTTCGCGTTCCTGCAGTACCCGCAGCAGCTTGGCCTGCAGCGCCAGGGGCATTTCGGAGATCTCGTCCAGCAGCAGGGTGCCGCCATCGGCCTGTTCGAACTTGCCGGGCTGAGCGGCGATGGCGCCGGTAAAGGCACCCTTCTCGTGACCGAACAGCGTGGCCTCGAGCATGTTGTCCGGAATAGCCGCGCAGTTGATGGCGATAAAGGGCTGGCTGGAGCGATGGGACTGCTGGTGAATGTAGCGCGCCAGCACCTCTTTACCGGTACCGGACTCGCCCGAGATCAGCACCGTGGAATCGCTGCGAGCGACCCGCGCCGCCAGCTCGAGCAACTGCGCACTGGCCGGCTCGAATGCCACCGGCCCTTCACCCTCGGCCGCCCCCAGGCAACCCAGGGCATGTCGCGCCACCAGATCCAGCAGGGCCTTGGGCTCGAAGGGCTTGACCAGGTAGTCGGCGGCGCCTTGACGCATGGCCTCGACCGCCCGCTCGACCGCGCCATGGGCGGTCATCAGCAATACCGGCAATTGCGGTTGGTGCGCACGCAGCAGGCCCAGCAACTGATGCCCGTCCATGCCCGGCATGTTGACGTCGCTGACCACCAGGCTGAACGACTCGCCAGACACCGCCTCCAGCGCTTCTTCCGCGCTGCCGACCGCCTTGTAGTCATGACCGGCCAACAGCAGCGTATCCGCCAGGGCCTCGCGCAGGGCGCGATCGTCTTCAACCAGTAGAACCTTGATTGCCATTACCTTCACTCCACTCCTTGAGCGCCACAGAACAGTGGCAGAACCACCAGCGCACATGTGCCGCGCCCAGGACGCGAGCGCAGCAGCAATTCTCCCTGATGGGCACGCGCCACCGCCTTGACAACTGTCAGGCCCAGGCCGGTTCCCGTGGTCTTGGTGGTGAAAAACGGTTCACCCAGGCGCGCCAGCACCGCAGCATCGATGCCACTGCCGCTATCGCTGACGCACAGCCGCAGGTTGTTGCCACGGGTATAAAGATGGACTTTCAGGCGCACTTGGCCGGCACTCGCCTGGATGGCGTTCTCGATCAGATTGAGCACCGCCCCCACCAGCGTGTCGCGGTTGCACAGCAACTCGCCGGCATGGCTGTCGCACTGCCAGCGCACGGGCACGTCCTGCACATGGGTCAAGGCTGCTGCCTGCAGCGATTGCAGCAGCGCCTTGGGCGTCACTCGGTCGGTCAGCGGCAGCTCGCCCCGGGCGAACACCAGCATGTCGCGGACCTGATGCTCCAGCTCATGCAACCGCTCCTTCAGTCGCCCGGCAAAGCGCTGCTGGGTGGCAACAGGCAGTTCTTGCTCGGTCAGGTGACTGGCGTACAACAGCGCGGCGGACAATGGCGTACGAATCTGATGCGCCAGGGACGCCACCATGCGCCCAAGGGACGACAGGCGCTCATGACGGGCCAACTGATCTTGCAGGTGACGGGTTTCAGTCAGGTCATTGAGCAACACCAGTTGGCCTGGCTCGGCATCCAGCGAACGGGTGGCGATCGACAATCGCCGTCCATCCTTCAGCGAAATTTCATGGCCGTCGTCTTCTCGTGGCGCAAAACAACGGGCGATCACATGCCGCCACAGCTCGCCCTCGAGAGGCAGGCCCAGCAGGTCGCAGGCAGCAGGATTGGCTTCGCGGACAATGCCCTGGGCGTCGATGACGATGACGCCGCCAGGCAACAGATCGAGGAGGTTTTGCAGACGGTTGGCCAGACGCTCTTTTTCCGCCAGTTCCTGCATGCGCTGGGCGCTGACCACGGCCAGTTCGCCCTTGAGCTCGGTCACCCGAGCCTCAAGCATGCTGTAGGAGTCGGTAAGCTGGCTCGACATCTGGTTGAACAAGGCGAACGCCTGCTCAAGGCCAAGCCGGCTCGCCTGCTCTACGGACGACGATTGCCCCTGGATTTCAGGAACAGGAGACATCTGGGCGGCTTGGGGCATCGTGCTCTCTCGCTTGGCTGACCGTCAGTTAAACGGAACGTTGAGAGAGACTTAGCAATACCCGTGCCGAAAAAAAACCGCCCGGTTTTCAACAGGTTAAAAAACAGGCGTCAATCATCCGCCTGTTCATCACCCTCACGACGGCTCATGCCGTACTTGCGCATTTTTTCCACCAGCGTGGTGCGACGGATACGCAGGCGCTCCGCAGCCCGCGCGACAATGCCGTTGGCATCGTCGAGCGCCTGCTGGATCAGGCCCTGCTCCAGACCACCGAGGTAGTCCTTCAGGTCTAGGCCTTCCGGCGGCAGCATGGCAGTGGCAGCGAAGTCCGGCGTGTGGCCATTGATCGCCACCCGCTCTTCAAGATCACTGCGCAGGCTGTCTACCAACTGCTCGTCTTCGTCGTCGACATAGCGGAATTTCTTCGGCAACTCGACCACGCCGATAACGCCGTAAGGATGCATGATCGCCATGCGCTCCACCAGGTTGGCCAGCTCACGGACGTTGCCCGGCCAGCCATGACGACAGAGAGACATGATCGCCGCAGAGTTGAAGCGGATCGAACCGCGCTTCTCGTGTTCCATGCGCGAGATCAGCTCGTTCATCAGCAGCGGAATGTCTTCCACGCGCTCACGCAGCGGCGCCATCTCGATCGGGAAAACGTTCAGGCGGTAGTACAGGTCTTCGCGAAAACTGCCGACCTCGATCATGCTCTCGAGGTTCTTGTGAGTCGCCGCGATGATCCGCACGTCGACGCTCTGGGTCTTGTTGCTGCCCACGCGCTCGAAGGTACGCTCCTGCAGCACGCGCAACAGCTTGACCTGCATAGGCAACGGCATGTCGCCGATTTCATCGAGGAACAGGGTGCCGCCATTGGCCAGTTCGAAACGTCCGGCACGGCTGGTGATGGCTCCGGTGAAGGCACCCTTCTCATGGCCAAACAGTTCGCTCTCCAGCAACTCGGCCGGAATCGCGCCACAGTTGACCGGCACGAATGGCGCTTCGCGACGCTTGGAATGATAGTGCAGGTTACGCGCAACTACTTCCTTGCCAGTCCCGGACTCGCCGAGGATCAGCACGCTGGCGTCGGTATCGGCCACTTGCTGCATCATCTGCCGCACATGCTGGATCGCCCGGCTGGTGCCGACCAGACTGCGAAAGAGGTTGGGCTCGCGATGGCGACCGCGCTCACGGGCCTGATCGTACATCTCACGATAGACCTGGGCACGGTGCAGGGAATCGAGCAACTTGCTGTAGCTGGGTGGCATTTCCAGGGTGGAAAGCACTCGACGACGCTGGTCTTCCGGCAAGTCAATGGAAGAATTATCGCCCATTAACAAAACTGGAAGGAACTCATCCCAGGTTGAGAGTGTCTTTAACAGGCCCAACAGTGCACCAGGAGCATTTACAGTCCCGATGAGGACACAGATTACTTCACGACTTGATGACAATGAGCCGACAGCCTGCTGCCAGTCATGGCTACCACAGGGTAAATTTTCTTCGCCAAGAAAATTTAAAATCACCGCCAGGTCGCGGCGGCGGACGCTATCGTCATCAATCAGCAGAATTTTGGTTTCACGCCACATGCAATAGCAACTTCCCTAGTCAACTCAATGCCCGGAATCAGGGCAAGCTAGACGCTTGTAGGCATTTTGAGCCTGATAGACGTCTGAAATCTGAAAACAGCCACTAGTTAAGTCAAAAAAGCGTGCACAGTCAAATTTATGGCGCACTGGATTCGGATTAACTTAGGGGTCAATTAACCGAACAGATGGTAAACCTTTGCCGCGTTCTGTGCTTGATGGATCTGCGACATCTCGTCGACTATCGCCTGACGCTCCCCTGTCGTCACCTCAAGAAGCTGCCGATAAACCCCAAGCAGTTCCTGCAGGTTCTCGCGCAACGCGGCTTCATCTTCCGGAGCTTCACTCAAGATGTCTTCCATGCAGGAACGGCAGGCCAGATCCAACTGACCGATCGCCTCCCAGTTACGCTCGGCCAGGGCGGTGACCAGTGCTTCACGGGTTTCTTCGATGCGCTGCAATACAAGACTCATGATGACCTCCTTAGAACTGCGGACCCGGCGCAGCGATGGCGTCCCAGCCTTCCTTGACGGTGCGCAGCAGATCGGCGACCTCGTCGAGAATCTTTGGATCGGTCTTGATGTTCGCCTCGGTGAGGCGCGTCATCATATAGGTGTACAAGCTGTCCAGATCACCCAGGGTGTCGGGTGAGTTTTCCAGGTCGAGCCCTTCGCGCAAGCCGCCGATAATGCCGATGGCCTTGCTGATGAATACACCTTTGTTGGGAATATCCTTGCGTTCCATCGCCCCCTTGGCCTGGGCGATACGATCCAGGCCGCCTTCCATCAGCATCTGCACCAGACGATGGGGGCTGGCTTCGGAAGTCTGCGCCTGGGCACCAATCTTCTGGTATTGCCGAAGGGCTAACATCGGATTCATGTTCTACCTCATCAAAACTCAAGGGTTCGTATAACCAGCGTATCGACCCGGCGTCAAAAAACTTTAGATCAAAAGCCAAAAGCCCGGAACGCTGCGAACGTTGCCGGGCTTTTGGCGCCTTGTATCAATCAGCCTTTCTGTTGCGCGGTCAACGCCTCGAACATCGAGGTGATGTTGCTGGCGGTGGCCTTCAACTTGCCCACCAGGGTGTCCATGTCGTTGTACTTCTTGGTCAGTACTGCCGTCAGGGTCTCGATACGACGATCCAGGGCAGCCTGATCCGAAGCCAGCTTAGTCTTGGTCTTGTTCAGCGCAGTGGTGCGCTGATCGAGAACGCCGCCAGTCTGGGCAAAAGGCGCGATAGCCTTGTCCATGCGGTCCAGCAGACCGTTTTCGCCAGTGAACAGGGTCTGCACTTCGCCACCGAGCTTTTTGTCGTTCATCGCCGCGGTGAACTTGGTGGAGTCGAAGTCCAGGGCCCCGGTCTTCTGGTTGGTGGTAATCCCCAACTGCGCCAGAACGGTCAGCTTGTCGCCGGCCCCGACTTCCGACAGTGGCGCACGAATCGCTGCCAGGATCGAGCGCGGCAACGAGTCGCCAGTCAACTGGGCCGGGATGGTCGGCTTGCCGTCGTCATCCAGGGACGGCTTGGTCAGCGCGGTAACACTGTTGGCCACCGCGTTGTAGGCATCGACGAACTTCTGGATCGAAGCCTTCAAGCCGTCGGTGTTGGCCGCGACGGTAATGGTCGAGGTACCTGGAGCCACCAGGTTGAAGGTCATCCCGGAAACCGCCTTGTCCACCGAGTTGCTCTTGCTGGTCAGCGCCATGCCGTCGACGGTGAACTTGGCATCCACCGCCAGGGCACCAATGGAACCGGCAGAGGTCGCGGTCATCGGCGAGCCGGAAGTGCCAACGACATTGCTGCCGTCGATTTCCAGGCCAGCAATACCGCTAAGGGAAATATCGGAGCCCGCACCGGTAGTGGTCGAGCCCACCACCAGACGCGATCCAAAGGAATCGGTCACGATGTTCGCGCTGATACCCGCGCTTTTGAGCGATGCGTCGGCGTTGATCGAGTCACGCACCGACTGCAGGGTAGCGCCGGCTTTTACATCGAGGTTGTAGTTAGTGCCATTTTGACTGATTTTCAGGGTACCAGTCGGAATAGCACTTGTAGTACCGCCAGCGAAGGCAGCACTGGTGACTTTCGAGGAAGTCGCAAGATTCTGCACAGCGACAACATAGTTGCCATTGACCGCGGCATTGCCAGCGACCGCTGTTACATACTTATTGTCAGAAGTAGTGGCGGCATAGCCGGGAAATTGCGGGTTGGTCTTGCTGCTGAGTTCGGTAATGGTGGTCCGAAAGGTCGACAACAAAGACTTCAAGGTGCCGATGCCGGAGATGCTTGCGGTGTTGTTCGCAGTTCCCCGGTCGATCTGACCTTGCTTGGCCGCTTTGTCAGCGTTCACCAAGGCTTTGACGATAGCACCGGTATCGAGGCCGGAGCCTAGACCGGTACCCGGTAGAATTGGACTTGCCATGGAGATCTCCCTTCAGTGTGTCGCCGGTCTTTTGACCATTACAACGCCCAAAAGAACATAGCAACAATTTTCATGCCAGCTGTCAGACTTTAGCGCTGAACAGCAAGCTGCTCGCATCATTCAAACTATTGGCCAACTTCAGGACTTCTTCGTTGGGGATCTGACGAATCACCTCACCGGAGTCGCTGGCAATGACCTTGACGACAACCTTGCCAGAAGGCTCGTCGATAGAGAATTCCAGGTTACGTTTGACCGATTGCACAAACTCTTCAATTTCCTTAATGGCCATTTTCAGTTTGTCCTGCTCGGCTTGCGCACTCTTACTCTCTTCCTTGACAGTCGACAGCGCCACAACGTCCGCTTGAGGCTTCTCCACAGGCTTGTCAGCAACAGGCGTTGCCGGCTTGGCCGTTGGATAAGACAAGTTCAGCTTCATGCTCATATCCATGTCCATCACCTCTTAAAGTAAAAAGCGAGAGAGCACGACCAGCGCACTCCCCCGCTAGAGCTTAGTCAGCTATTACTGAAGCAGTTTCAGTACAGCGGACGGCAGTTGGTTGGCCTGAGCCAGAACTGCGGTGGAAGCTTGTTGCAGAGTTTGTTGCTTGGTCAGCTGCGCAGTTTCAGCAGCGAAGTCGGTATCTTGTACGCGACCCAGTGCAGCACTGGCGTTTTCGTTGATGTTCTGCAGGTTGGAGATGGTGCTGGTCAGACGGTTTTGTGCAGCACCGAGGTCAGCACGGCTGGCGTTGATGGTTGCCAGAGCCTTGTCGATCGCGTCGATCGAAGCCTTGGAGCTGGCTTCAGCGGTGGCGCTGCTGTTACCGGTAATGGCGATGGCACCGGAGTTAACGCTCAGGGTGGTAGCGTCGAAGCCACTGGCCAGAGTGATGGTGATCTGGTTGGTAGCACCGGTGTTGGAACCGACCTGGAAGGTCATGGTGCCAGCAGTACCGTCGATCAGGTTCTTGCCGTTCAGGTTGGTCGATTTGGCGATACGAGTCAGCTCGTCCGACATCGAAGCGAATTCTTTGTTCAGTGCAACACGGTCAGCAGTACCGTTGGAGTCGTTTCGTGCTTGAACGGCCAGTTCACGCATACGTTGCAGGATGTTGGTGGATTCCTGCATCGCGCCTTCAGCGGTCTGAGCGATGGAGATACCGTCGTTGGCGTTTTTGATCGCCATGGTCTGACCGCGGATCTGCGAGGTCATACGGGTAGCGATTTGCAGGCCGGCGGCGTCGTCTTTTGCGCTGTTGATCTTCAGGCCGGAAGACAGGCGAGTCATCGAAGTCGACAGAGCGTCGGAAGCACGGTTCAGGTTCTTCTGAACGTTCAACGATGTGACGTTAGTGTTTACTGTTAAAGCCATGACGAATTCCTCGTTGGTTGGGTACTGCGGCTTCCGGCCCTGGCAACCGCCGGGTATGGCCTAGAGAACCTTCGTAATAGTTATCGTCGGCAATGCAAGTTGCTTTAGGGGATTTTCAAAAAAATTTGCCATCAGCGTGCCACCCCTCGTAAATCAAGGGCTCGGCGTTTTTAAAACCGTGGAAAAATGGCGCCAGAAAAATGCCGGAGAGGGCCCGAGCGTAGAGATCGCCCGGGCAGGCAGGAATATTTCAGCCAGCAGAGAGGGAACGCAGCACTTCAACGCATTCGTATTGCAGGTAGTCGGCCAGGGCCAGCCAGTTTTGTCCTTGCTGGCATTCGAACATCAGGCCGAGTAATACCTCCCAGTCCTGGCGCGGCTCTTGCGGCGCGGTATCGATCACCGGCTGGATCGCCCCCATCAACTGGACCATGGTCATGGCCGCCTCGACATCACGCCCCAGGCGAAAACCCTGGGCGCATTGCTGCAAGCGGGTGATCAACCCCTCGATTTCGCTCATTGGCTGAACTCCGGATGGTAGGTCGTCCCGGCGATCATCGCCCCGTCCCGACTGCTGTTATAGAAGCGCACCCGTGGATGACCGGCGATAAAACGCTCCAGCTCGCACAGGTAACTGCGGAAATTGAGCTGGGTCCTGACCCGCTGGCCATACCCATCCAGCACCCAGTGCCTGGCTGCGCCCAGCTGTGGTCCCAGCTCGCCGTCGAGCCAGCCGGCATGCGTCTTGTTCATCGGGAAGGCGAAGTCGGCACCGAACAAGGTGACCTGCTCGGCCCCCATTTTTACCGCCAGGTCCACCGCCGGATGAATCACGCTGCCACCGACATACAGCTGCGCCTTGGGCAGTTGCTCGCGCATCCGTGTGTAAATCGGGCTGGCGGAATACCCGACATACCGCGGCCCCTGCCAGAGCGCCAGAATCTGCGGATCGACCATCGGCAGGTAGACCAGAGTGATGGCTGCCGATTTTTCTGGAGGCAGGTGCAAGCCGGAAATCCGGTGATCGATGCTGACCACGATGTCCGGCTCGATCCCCTGCTTGAGCAGCGGCCGGTAGGCGGTATCGACACAGATAAACAGAGGGCGCCGGGCTTGGGCGCGAATCTCGCGCAGGCGCTCGAAATGCCGTTCCAGGCTCGGCCCGGTGGCAATCACAAAGACCTCGCGCCCCGGCTGGGTGCCGAACAACCGGGCCACGTCACTGTCGCCGGCCACCAGCTCGGCACTCGATTGCAGGCGCTGGGTAACCTCCGGGGAATCGGCCACGAAGTCACGGTTATTGAAGGCCAGGTGTACCTCACTGACCAGGCGATCGCGGATCTTGGCGTTGTAGTCATCCGCCAGCACCAGCTCGGAAGGCAAGGCGAAGAATGGCAACTGGATTTCCGCCAGATCGCCGGCATAGCCCAGTTCGACTCGAGGATCGTTCAACCAGGCCTGCTGATCGAGCAATTGCAGCACCAGCGCAAATACCGCGCCGTTCAGGATGTGCACCTGCAAGCGTTGCAGCGCCGGGTTTTCCAGCAATATCTGCTGCAAGTCGCCCAAGCCGGTGCCGTACAGATGGATCACCGGGCTGTCGGCCGGCAGGCTCGCCGCCTGGGTTCGTGCTTCCGCCATGCGATCGTGACGGCTGGTGAGCTGAATACCGGAAATACTCAAGGTCGAACCCAGGCCTTCGACCAGATCCGCCTGCAACCCGGCACTGTCTTCCGCCAGCAACCGTTCAAGCAGTCGTGGCCAGCGAGCCTGTATTGCCTGGGCATTGCCCTCGAAGCTTTCGCTCATGCTGTCTCGCCTATCTTCATGCAAAAAAAATAGCGCTCAGGGTACACCCTGGGCGCTATTTTAGGATGCCGCGGGATCAACTCATGGGCGATAGATAATCGCCGAGCCCCAGGACAGCCCTACACCGAAGCCACTCAGGGCCACACGTTGCCACTTCGATTCGAGCACGTGCTTTTCCAGCAGCAGCGGAATGCTCGACGACACGGTGTTACCGGTCTCGACCATGTCCTTGATGAACTTCTCCGGCTCGCCTTCGAAACGGCGCGCCACGGCATCGACGATCGCCGCACTGCCCTGGTGGATACAGAACGCATCGATCTGCTCCTCCTTCAGGCCGGACTCATCCAGCAGCTCATTCAAATGCGCCGGGACTTTCAGCAGGGCAAAGTTGAACACCTGGCGGCCATTCATGAAAAACACCCCATCGGTGACTTTCAGGTGCGGAGCGCCGGAACCGTCGGTGCCGAACTTGGCCTTGCCCAGCTGCCAGGGAGCGTCTTCGCCCATCCAGGTCGCGGTCGCCGCATCGCCGAACAGCATGGTGGTGTTACGGTCTTTCGGATCGACGATCTTCGAGTAAGGGTCGGCGGTGACCAGCAGGCCGTTCTTCAGGCCCGCGGCTTCCATGAAGCCCTTGAGCGCGTAGATGCCATAGACATAACCGGAGCAGCCCAGGGAAATATCGAAGGCCGCGACGTGGGTCGGCAGGCCCAGCTTGTCCTGGACGATGGCGGCGGTGTGCGGCAGGCCTTCTTCGTCGCCGTTCTGGGTGACGACGATCAGCGCGTCGATCGACTCGCGCGACAGTTGCGGGTTGTTGGCGAACAGCGTATTGACTGCTTCGACACACAGGTCCGAGGTTTCCTGCGCGGCGTCTTTGCGCGGCAGGAAGGCCGAACCGATCTTGCCCAGGATGAATTCTTCATCCTTCTCGAATTTTGCACCTTGTGCGTAATTGTCTACGCCGGCTACAGGCACGTAGCTCGCAATGCTCTTTATGCCAATCATTACGGCTTCCCAATAATAAACAGCTGAATACCCCGACCACCGGGACCGGGGCTGCCGACAAACAGACATCCTGGCGCCCCTGACGGGCGACAGCGGGAAGAAATAGAAGGCTATCACTGCACCGTTTACCGGCCAGGCGCCATCTCCCCGGTCAATACAATACAGTGAAGATGCGCGTTATGACTCGCAGGTCACGCTATTTTGCCGAATCAGCCATACAAACGGCTATTCGACAAATGCCCAATCCAGTGCGGTACCGCGCTTGAGGGCCTGGCGCGCACAACGCCCGAGGATCGCGTCGATGTGCTTGGGAGCCAACCCCAGGCCGGGACGAATGGCCCTGACGTTATCGCTGCTGAACACCTCCCCCGCCGCCATATCGCGGGTGACATAGAGGGAACGGCGGTACAGCACCGATTGCCGCTCGGCCTCGGTCGCGCCGTAACGTACCTGGCCCAGGGCCTGCCAGGCGCGTTCGGTTTCCACCACCAGGCTGTGCAGCTCCGCCGGCTCCAGGGAAAAACTCGCATCCACCCCGCCAGCGGCGCGGTCGAGGGTGAAGTGTTTCTCCACCACTGTGGCGCCCAGCGCCACGGCGGCCACAGAAACCCCGACGCCCATGGAGTGGTCGGACAAACCGACCTCGCAGCCGAACAGCTCGCGCAAATGCGGGATGGTCAGGATGTTGCTGTTTTCCGGCGAAGCCGGGTAGGTACTGGTGCACTTGAGCAGCACCAGGTCCTTGCAGCCGGCCTCCCGGGCGGCGCGCACGCTTTCGTCCAGCTCGGCGATGCTGGCCATGCCGGTGGAAATGATCAGCGGCTTGCCGGTGGCCGCAACCCGACGAATCAGCGGCAGGTCGGTGTTTTCGAAACTGGCGATCTTGTACGCCGGCACGTCGAGGCTTTCGAGGAAGTCCACCGCGCTCTCATCGAACGGCGTGGAGAACGCCAGCATCCCCAGCTCCCTGGCGCGGGCGAAGATCGGCGCATGCCACTGCCAGGGCGTATGGGCCTTTTCATACAGGGCATACAACGAGGAACCGGCCCAGAGACTGGCCGGATCCTTGATGAAGAATTCGCCATGCTCCAGGTCCAGGGTCATGGTGTCGGCGGTATAAGTCTGTAATTTCAGGGCATGGGCGCCGGCCTTGGCCGCGGCCTCGACGATCTGCAGGGCAACGTCCAGCGACTGGTTATGGTTGCCGCTCATCTCGGCAATGATGAACGGCGGCGAACCGGCGCCAATCGAGCGCGAGCCGATCTTGAAACTAGTCATTGGGGTTTTCCTTCGATTCAAGCGTAAATTCTCCGGTGGCCGGATCATCCCCGGTGCGACGCAATGGATTGCGGGTCATCTCGAACAGGGCCGCCGCCACCCGCGATGCACCCTGCCCGTCCACCAGTTGCCGGGAGCGTTGCGCCAGGGTCTGGCGCAGCGAGTAATCGCCGACGAGCACCGCGACCGCCTGGCGGATTTGCTCGACGCTCACCTGCTCGCTGGACCCCAGGTAGACATGCATGCCCGCCTCGGCCAACAACCGGGCATTGGCCTCTTGATTGCCGGCGACGCTGATGCACAGGGTTGGCAGGCCCAGGGCGGCGCGCTCCCAGCTGGTGCCGCCGCCGGCACCGATAAACAGGTCAGCCTCGGCCATCAAGCGGGAAAAGTCGCTGACATAGGCGTGCAAGCGCCAATGCCCACGACCGGCCGCCAGTTCCTGCATCTGTGCCCAGGCCGGGTTACCGGCCCCGGCGACAAAATCCACTTGCAGGCCGTCGAACGCACTCAAGGCCAGCATCGCCTGGTATGTCTGGCTGGCCGCATCGAAACCGCCGAAATTCACCAGCACCCGATTCGCTCGCTCGCGAATGGCGATCGGCGGGCAGCGGAACTCCTCGCGCAGCAAGGCGAAATGCGGCCCCAGCAGCGCCCGGCACTCAGCGTCGATCAAGCCGGCATAGGCCTGCGGTGTGCCGCTGAAGTTCTGGTCGAGCAACAGATCGACGGCATGCCGCCGGTTGGCCAGGTCATCGATGGCGGCAATCCGCGGTGCCCATTGCCGTGCCGCCTGCTGCCACTGCCGGTCGAGACCGTAGTGATCGACCAGCACCCAATCGAATCGCGGCTGATCCTGCAACACTGCCTGCAAGGCAGCGATATCCACCCGCCAGGGCAACGGCGCCTCGATGTCCTGCGCGCATTCACCTGGATAATTCGCCGGCAGGGCGAAAGTCAGGAAACCCAGTTCGGCCAGACAGTCCAACTGCTGCCCGGGCAAGCTCCGACAGGCGAAAGCCACTGTGGCGCCCTGCTCGCGCAACGCCCTGGCCAGGGTCAGGCAGCGGGCGATATGGCCGCTGCCAATGGCCGGCGAGGCATCGGCACGGATCAGCACCCTCACTCCAGTTCTCCACCGGCCTTGAGCGCCGCGTACAGGTATTCCGCGCGCAACCAGTCTTCCTCGGTGTCGATGTCCTGCACCAGATGGCGCGGCAGGATCACCGGCAGGCTGAGCGGGGAAAACACCAGGTCGCCGCGCAGCCAGGCCTCGCTACGCCCCCAATAGAACTGCCCGGCATCCTGATAGGCCGGCGGCAAGTCTTGGGAGCGGGTGTTGCGAAACTCCGGATAAAGCGAGGTCAGCGCGCCCTGCTCGTCGAGGATCAAGGCCCGCTGCACCGGGAACCCAAAGCTGCACACGGAAAACGCGAAGGACTTGTCGGGATGGGCCTCCAGCGCCGTGAACCCCTGGTGCAGGTAGCGCACCTGCAGCAAAGGCGCGGTGGCATAGATGCAGCAGGCGTAATCGAAGGTCTCGCCACGCTCGTGCAACACATTCAAGGCATGCACGATCACCGGCCCGGTGCCGGTGAAATCGTCCGCCAGCTCGGCCGGGCGCATGAACGGCACCGTGGCGCCGCTGGCCCTGGCCAACTCGGCGATCTCCGGGTCGTCGGTACTGACCAGCACCTGATCGAACAACCCGGAGCGCAGCGCCGTCGCAATCGAGCGGGCAATCATCGGCACGCCGTCGAACGGCTTGAGGTTCTTGCGCGCGATGCGTTTGCTGCCGCCACGGGCGGGAATGATGGCGATGGCACTCAAGGCTGGGCGGGCTCCTGGATAAGCTGGCGCAATTGCTCGACCACATACACCTGCTGCTCATCCTCCAGCGCCGGAAACAGCGGCAGGCTGATGGCCTCGGCGTAGTAGCGTTCGGCCTCGGGGAAATCCCCCACGGCGAATCCCAGGTCGCGGTAATACGGCTGCAGGTGCACCGGGATGTAATGCAGATTGACCCCGACCCCGGCCTCGCGCAATGCCTCGAACACCTCGCGATGGGAGCGGCGGATGCGTTCGGGTTGCAAGCGCACCACGTACAGATGCCATGCCGACTGCGCCTGCTCCTGAGCCTGCGGCAGGGTCAGCGGCAGATCGGCCAGCAAGTGGTCATAACGGGCCGCCAGTTGCCGGCGCCGGGCAATGAACGCGTCGAGCTTGCCTAGTTGGGACAAGCCCAGGGCCGCCTGCAGATCGGTGATGCGGTAATTGAAACCCAGCTCGGTCTGCTGGTAGTACCAGGGTCCATGGCTGGGCTCGGTCATCTGCGCCGGGTCGCGGGTCATGCCGTGGCTGCGCAAGCGCCGCAGGTGGTCCGCCAGTTGCGGGCTGTTGGTCAGGACCATGCCGCCCTCGGCGCTGGTGATGATCTTCACCGGATGAAAACTGAACACCGTCATCGAAGCGAATTCGCCACAGCCCACCGGCCGCCCGGCATAGGAGGCACCCACCGCGTGGGAGGCATCCTCGATCAGCACGAAGCCATAACGCTGCGCCAACTGCGCCATGGCCCGCATGTCGCAGCTTTGCCCGGAGAACGCCACCGCCACCACCACCTTGGGCAGGCTGCCCGTGCGTTCGGCGGCCTCCAGCTTGTGTGCCAGCGCCCGGGCATCCATGTTCCAGGTGCGCGGGTCGATATCGACGAAGTCCACCTCGGCGCCGCAATAACGTCCGCAGTTGGCCGAGGCCAGGAAGGTATTGGGCGTGGTCCACAGCCGGTCTCCCGGCCCCAGCCCGGCGGCCAGGCAGGCAATGTGCAAGGCCGCCGTGGCGTTGCATACCGCCACCCCATGGACGGCCTCGCAGCGCGCCGCCATGGCCTGCTCGAAGCGTTCGATGGTCGGGCCCTGGGTCAGCCAGTCGGACTGCAGCACCGCGACCACCGCATCGATGTCCGCCTGGTCGAGACTCTGGCGCCCGTAGGGAATCATGCCGACAGCCCGGCATGCAGCTCGGCGATCTGGCCCACCGAGAGGAAATGCGGATTGGTGTCGGAGCGGTATTCGAACTGCTCGTCCACCGGTCGCCCGCGCTCGCCCAGGCCGTCCACGGCAAAGTCGACGTTGACATTGGTAAAGCGGATCGACGGCTGGATGGTGTAGTGATCGGCGAACTCCAGGGTCATGCGCGCGTCATCCAGCGGCACCATCAGCTCGTGGAGTTTTTCCCCCGGACGAATGCCCACCTGCTTGTGCGGCAGGTTTTGCGCCATGCCACGCGCCAGGTCGACGATCCGGATCGACGGGATCTTCGGCACGAAGACTTCACCGCCATGCATGCGCGAGAAGCTGTCGAGCACGAACTGCACCCCGTGATCCAGGGTGATCCAGAAACGGGTCATGCGCGCGTCGGTGATTGGCAGTTCGCGGGCGCCTTCGGCGATCAGCTTGCTGAAGAATGGCACCACCGAGCCTCGGGAGCCGGCCACGTTGCCGTAGCGCACCACGGCAAAACGGGTCGGCTGGTCGCCGGCGATATTGTTCGCCGCGACGAACAGCTTGTCCGACAGCAGCTTGGTCGCGCCATACAGGTTGACCGGGCTGGCCGCCTTGTCGGTGGACAGCGCGACCACTTTCTTCACGCCATTGTCGATGGCCGCGGCGATGATGTTTTCCGCGCCGTTGACGTTGGTGCGGATGCACTCGGTGGGGTTGTATTCCGCGGCCGGCACCTGCTTCAGGGCCGCGGCGTGCACCACATAGTCGATCCCGCGCATGGCCTGGCGCAGACGTTCGGCGTCACGCACGTCGCCAAGGAAATAACGCATGCAGGACGCATTGAAGGTCTGCTGCATTTCATACTGTTTCAGTTCATCGCGGGAGAACACCACCACCCGCTTGGGCTGGTATTGCTCCAGCAGACGCCGGATGAAATTGCGCCCGAACGAACCGGTGCCGCCGGAGATGAAAATCGATTTGCCGTTGAACATGCCTTGAGTCCTTTTTCCTGTCAGCCAGGCTTATGCGAGCAGCTGCGCCCAGTCGACACTGGCAGGAGCGCCAGGGGTGAAGCCCTTGCCGCTCCGGCTCAGGTTCTGGTTGTAGGCCACATCGTGCTCGAAGCGGGCCTGCCATTTGTCACGCAGCGCCGCCGCGGCCTGGGTATCGTCCGCCAGGGTACCCGGATGGAGGATCTGCACCTGCGGGGTCCAGACCGTCAACAACCCGGCTTCGGCGACCTTCAGGCACAGGTCGACATCAGCGAATGCTTCGGCGAAGTGTTCTTCGTCCAGGCCGCCGACGGCGTTGTAGACCTCCTTGCGAATCATCAGGCAGGCCCCGGAGACCGCCGAATAGTTCTGCTCGGCGAGCAAGCCGTTCAGGTAGCCGCTGGCACCTTTCGGCTCACCGGCGAATGCCGCGCCCAGATGCTCGTTCAGCCCAAGCACCAGGCCGGCCGAGGTGGTCCCCCCCTTGGCGTCCACCAGGCGCGCGCCGACGATCCCCACTTCCGGCCGCTGCGCCTGATTGAGCAGGCTCTCCATCCAGTCGGCATTGACCACTTCGCCGTCGGCCGCCAGCAACACCAGGTAGTCGCCGCGGGCCTCCTGGCTCGCCGCGTTGTACAGCGCCGCGACGCTCAGGCGCTGTGGGCTGCGCAGCACGCGGATACGATCGCCCTTCTGCTCCAGGCTGGTGAGCCAGTTGGCCAGTTCTTCGCACTGGCTGTGGTTGTCGCCGATGACCACTTCGTAACGCTGGTAGCGCGTGCGTTGCAGCACGCTGACCAGGCAGCGCTGCAGCTGCTCGAGGTTGTCTTCGCTGCGCAGGATGATCGAGACCAGCGGACGCTCACCATGGCTGTAGTTGATCTGGTAGACGCCGGTTTGCGCCGCGCTGACCTGGGCCCGGTAGCCACGCTTGCCCAGATGACGGGTCAACACCTGGCTGTACTGGGTGTTCTCCTCCACTGTCGCGGCCTGGCCGATCAACAGCGGCTCGGCCAAGTGGGCCAGGCCGGCCAGCCCGCCGTCTTCGATCAGACGCAGCAGCAGGTCGTATTCCATGGCTTGTGGAAAGGCCGTCGAATAGCCGCCGGCAGCCGCCAGCACATCCCGGCGAATCAGCCAGTGGCCGGCCATCATGTCCGGCACGCTTTGCAGCAGGTCAAGGTTGACGCCCGGGCGGAACACATCCTTCAGCGCGCCATCGGCGCCGTAGTGGATTTCGTCCATGGCCACCGCGCGGCACCCTTGCGCGCCAAGCAGTTCCAGGCTGGCGCGCAGCAGGCCGCTGGCGGTGAAACGCTCGCCGGCACGGGCCAGGAGCAGCCAGTCACGGGAGGATTGCGCCGCGACCTGGTTGATCCGCTCCACATAGTTGCTGGTGCTGACCTTGACGAAATGCACGGTGTCCTGGGCGGTGGTGGTCGCCGGCAGGTCGCCCGTGGTGAAGACCACCACCTGGAAGGACCGGCAATGGCCGTTGACCAGGCTGTCGAAGGTCGCCTGCAACTTGACCATGTCCGCGTCGAGGTCGAGCAGCAGGATGCCGAAGCTCGGCCCACCGTTGTGCCGGGCCAGGTGCTCGTTGATCGACTTGAGCTGTTGCGCCTCGGGGTTGCGCGCCTCCAGCCACTTCAGCAGGCGCCCCGAAGGCATGTTCTCCAGCAGCCCCGGGCTGTCCTGGAACGGCACCGACGCCAGGCGCTCGGCCCAGGCCTGCAATTTGCGGGCATCGTTCTGTTCCTCGGAGTCCTGTTCCGTGGAAGCCTGCAGCGAGGCCGCCAGACGCCGGACTACCTCAAGGTTGAACAGGTTGCACGACAGCGCCTCCCACAAGCGGCTGCGCAGGGTGCGGTCGGTGTCGTTGGGTTGTACCTGCATCAGTTCCTGCTGCTTGAGCAGCACGCCTTCAAGCTCCTGGAGCTGCAGGCGGCCAGCCGGCATCGCGTGCATGAGGAATTCGAACTCGGTCAACAGGTCGAACATCGGCTTGTTGTAGAACGGCATCTCGACGAACTGTTCCGGGCCGAACGAACGCACCGGCTCGGCCCCGGGCTCGACCCAGGCCGAACGGAAAATCATCTTGCCATTGAGCGAGCGCCCGGTGAGCAGACACTCGGCCATGGCCCTGAAGCTGTCCAGGGCAAGCTGCTTGGCCTGTTGCGGCCCCTGGGCGCTCAAGCCGGTGGGCAACGATGCCAGGAACCCGGCGAACTCCTCGCGCTGAGCCACCGACTTGGCGTCGCCGTAGGTCAGCACCGTCAACACATCGGTGTTGTGCTCCGAGGCATTGTAGTTGACCTCCCGCACGGCGAACGGGATCGGCAGGATCCGCGCCTTGGCCGAGGCCAGCAGGAAGAAGGTATGGCCGATTTCCTGCCATTCGAAGCTGGTCCCCGGCGGCAGCAGGCTGTACCACTGTTGCAGCAGGTCGGTGCGGGTCACCGCGTAGAACGGCGGCAGGAAATGGCTCATGAACGCCATGACCCGCTCGCCGGCATCTTCCGAGGCGTAGTCCTCGATCACCCGGCAATCGCGCCGGTAGTAGTTCACCTCGGCGGCGCGGGCCAGGTACATCATCCCGTAGCCGTGGCACAGGCCGTAGTCGGGGTTGGCTTCGAGAAACTCCACCGACTCGGTCAGCGCGCCATGCAGCAGGAAGTCGTCGTCGGCGGCAAACACCATGTACGGCGTCGTCACCTGCCCGACACCGTAGGTCAGCTTGTCCTGCAGGCCCTTGTAGGTGTACTGCGGCAGATGCCGGTAGTCGACCTGGGGGAACTGCCCGGCCAGGCTTTCGTCGGCGTGCAGAGAAGAGTCCAGCACCAGGATCTTGCAGGGGTAGGTGCTGTAGTACTGCAAGGTGCGGCGCAAGAACGCCTTGCGATTGTGGGACATCACCACCAGCGTGAAACGCTCGCTCAACGGTGCGCTAGTGTTTTGAGCCTTGTCTTGAACCTGCATCAGTGTTTCCCCACAACCGGCAAAGTGCTGTTACCTGCAAACCATTGAACTCAACGAACGCGACGCAGATAGCCATCCGGCGCCACGGTGATCAGCAGCTTGTTCTGCATCTGGTAGTCGATTTCGAAGTCGCGGTTCTCTTCCAGGTAGGCCCAGACCGCGGTTTTCGGGTTGTCGCCCGGGCCCCATGGACGGTCCGGGAAGAAGTCCGCCGGCATGTCCTCGACCACGGTGTCCATCACCACGCAGTAGCTGTCCACCGACACCAGCGGCGCATACAGGCGCAACTCTTCGAGCACGTGCTCGTGGGTGTGGTTGGAATCCAGGACCAGGATGACTTTCTTGCCCGCGGCCGCGGCACGCACCTGCTCGGCAATCGCCGGATCGATGCTCGAGCCTTCGATCATCTTGATGCGCTTGCTCATCGGATGGCTTTCGATGGCTTCGCGGTTATGGGCGCGGATATCCAGGTCGATGCCCAGCACTTCGCCGTGGCCCTGCAGTTCGAGCAGCGAGGCGTAGTAGATGATCGAGCCGCCGTGGGCGATGCCGCATTCGATCACCAGGTCCGGCTTGACCCGCCAGATGATCTCCTGCATGGCCATCATGTCCTGGGGCAGCTGGATGATCGGGCGGCCCATCCAGGAGAAGTGATAGCTGTACTTGTGGCCGGCGGACTCGTTGAAGAAATCGCGCGCCAGGCCCTTGAGTTTCTGGTCTTCGCCCTGGGCGCGGATCTGCTCCTGACACTCGGCTTCGAAGGCTTGGATAATGCTGTTGTCGGTCATGGTCGGGTCTCAATAAACGTCATTTGAACGAAGCGCTGTCGACTGCGTGATAGACATAACGCCCATCGGTCATGCGCTTGATCTCGTCGAGATAGTTGGAATTCATCACAAACAGGTTGGCGCCCTCGGGCAAGGTCGCCATGACCTCTTCGGGGGACGACACGCGGGCACCGCTCAGGGGCAGATAACGGCCCTGCTTGGCCGGATTGATATCCACCACCTGGTCCACCGAAACGCCCGCGCGCTGCAGGAACAGCGAATAGATCACACCCTTGGAGGACGCGCCCCAGATCGCCGAGCCCGCCTCGGGCCGGGCCTGGATGATCTGCTTGGCCCGCTCGATGCTGGCGGTGAAATCCAGCGGCATCTCCAGACGCTCGACCGCTGTCTCGCCGGGCTCGCGCAAGGTGCCGAGGTCGGCCACCACATACAGGTACTGGCCGCCGAACAGGTGGCCAGCCTCGTGCACGGTGCCGAACATCCGCCGCAGGTCATCCAGGCGGAAGTAGTTCACATGCTCGTAAAACACGTCGAACCAGGCGCGATGCTCGACGATCCAGTCGAAGCACGGCACTTCGATGTAGATCTGCCCGCCCTGGTTGGCCTCGGCCATCTCCGCCAGGAACGCCCGCGGGTCGGCGATATGCTCCAGCACATGGCGCAACACCACGGCATCGGCCGACAGCCCCAGGCCACGGGTAAAGGGCGCCTTGATCACATCGGCGTTATCGCCCTCGTAGGCCGGATCGATGCCGGTGATGCGGTAACCCCGCTCACGCAGCAGTTCGAGGAAATAGCCTTTGCCGCAACCGACCTCGATCAGCTCGCGGCCCTTGAAATGCCGGGCGATGATGCCCTCGACATCCTGCAGGTGGCGCTGGAACTGCGCCGAGTGGGCCTGCTCGTTCTGGTAGTCGCTGTCGTAGCTCAGCTTGTCGGGGTCGAAAGCCTGGTTGAAGATCAGGCCGCTCTCCTCGTCCTGCACCAGCACCATGTCGGCAGAGGCCGACGCCCTGGCGCTCTGCGCGTCGGCGAAGGTGCGGTTCTGCAGCACCGGCAGGTCCATGACCCGATACAACTCATGCCCCATGTTCTGCTCCCAATAGTTGTTGCAGGCGCTCATTCGCCCCCCAGAACGCCATGGGTTCGTGGGCGGGATAGGGGTAATGCCCCAGGTTCAGGCGGATCATCGAGCCGCGCTCGCGCACCCGTCGCTCGACCAGCGCACGAACCGATATCGGCTGGCCGCTGGAACAGTTGACCACCCCGGAAAAATCCCGCCGTTGCAGCAGCGCCGCAAGGCTGGCGGCGGCGTCCTCGATGGCCAGGTAATCGCGCAGCTGTTCGCCGGCGGACATGTCGAACACCGCGTCGCCAGCGTCGATCGCCCGGTCCAGGGCGGCCAGCAGACTGTTGGGGTTCTGCCCAACACCATGCAGATAGAACAGCCGCGCCCATTGCAGGGTGAAAGGCCGTTGCTGCTGCAAGTTTTCCAGGAACAGCCGCAGGCTGTGCTTGGCCAGCCCATAGGGATTGCTCGGCTGCGCCGGTGTCTGCTCGTCGAGCGGACCGCTCTGCATACCGTATTCGAAACAGGTACCGGTGATCATGACCTGGGGCACGCCCGCCTCGACCGCGGCCTTGATGAACCGGTAGTCGGCCATCAGGTTGTACTCGAGATGAAACAGCGACTTGTAGTTCGGCAGCCCCGGCCAGGCCAGGTGCACCAGGGCATCGACGCCCTCGACCAGGGAGGCGATATCGCTGTCGGCGGCATGCACGTCCGCGGCCACCCGCTCCACCGCTCCAGCCCAGGGCATGGCGGCCAGCTTTTGTGGATCACGGGCCAGCGCCCGCACCTGGCAGCCGCGGGCCAGCAAGGCGGCGACCAGATGCCGGCCGACAAAACCGCTGGCCCCGGTGACCAGTACCTTCAAGCCACTCACAGCAGCTTCAACTCGGGCACGGCGATCACGAAACGCCCGCCCCACTGGCGAACGTGGGCCAGTTGCTCGCTGACTTCCGACAACAGGTTCCATGGCAGCACCAGCACATAGTCCGGGCGCTCGCTGTCGATACGCTCTGGCGCGACCACCGGAATCCGGCTGCCGGGCAGGAACTTGCCCTGCTTGTGCGGGCTGGCGTCGGCGACCCAGGCCAGCAGGTCCGGCTTGACCCCGGCGTAATTGAGCAAGGTGTTGCCCTTGGCCGCGGCGCCGTAACCCACCACGCGCTTGCCTTCGGCCTTGGCCTGGAGCAGGAAGCGCAGCAACTCATGCTTGATCCGCTCGGCGGCCGGCGCCAGGGTCGTGTAGTACTCAGGGGTCTTGACCCCGGCCTGTTGCTCGAGCTGCAACTGCTGTTGCACCGCCGCCTGCACCTCGCGGCGAGAGCCGTCGCTGCGCTGCACGAAGACCCGCAGCGAACCGCCGTGGGTCGGCAATTGGCTGACGTCGAAGACTTCCAGGCCATTGCGCTCGCACAGCGCCTGCACCGCGGTCAGCGACAGGTAGGAATAGTGCTCGTGATACAGGGTGTCGAACTGCTGGCCGGCCATCAGCGTCAGCAACTGCGGAAACTCGAAAGTCGCCACGCCCGTCGGCTTGAGCAAGCTGGCGAAACCGCCGAGGAAATCGTTGATGTCCGGCACGTGGGCCAGCACATTGTTGGCGGCCATCAGGTCCGCCGGCCAGCCCTCTTGCCGCAACCGCCGCGCGGCCTCACGACCGAAGAACAGCTCGCGAATCTCCAGGCCCTTTTCCCGCGCCGCTTGCGCAGTGCTGTGGGTCGGCTCGACGCCCAAACAGGCGATGCCACGCTTGGCCACGTATTGCAGCAGGTAGCCGTCGTTGGCCGCGACTTCCACCACACGGCTGTCGGCCCCCAGGGCGAAACGCTCGACCATCTCGGCCACATAGCGCTCGGCATGCTTGAGCCAGGTGCTGGAGAAAGAACTGAAATAGGCGTAGTCGGCATCGAACAGACTGTCGGCGCGGGTGTAGTCCTCGGTCTGCACCAGCCAGCAGGCCTGGCACACCTGGACCTTCAGCGGCACCCACTGCTCGGCCTGTTCGAGCTGCTCGGCCCGCAGGTAGGCGTTGGACGGCGGCGAGGTGCCCAGGTCGATCAGGGGCAGGCTCAACGGGGTGCCACAACCGCGGCAGTTCATAGACGCACTCCAGCGAACTCGGCATCGAGCCAGGGATGACGCTCATCCCTGACCGACAGATTATTGACAGGCAGCGGCCAGCTTATCGCCAGGCGCGGGTCGAGCACCGACAGCCCGGCTTCATGCTCCGGGGCGTAATCGGCGCTGTGCAGGTACAGCAGCTCGGCGTCGTCGCTCAGGGCCTGGAAACCGTGGGCGAAGCCAGCCGGCAGCAGCAGGCTGCGGCCGTCGCCGGCGCGCAGGTGCTCGGCGTGCCACTGCAGGAAGGTCGGCGAGCCATGGCGCAAGTCCACCGCCACATCCCAGACTTCGCCGCGCAGGCAGGTGATCAACTTGGCTTCCGGACGCGCCGCGGTCTGGTAATGCAGGCCGCGCACGCTGCCGCGTAAACGGGTGCAGGAATGATTGATCTGGCGAATATGGAACGGCTGGCCGAAGGCGCTCAGGCTGCCTTCGCAGAACAGGCGGGAGAACTGCCCGCGCTGATCTTCATGGCGTTTGTGCTGGACACTGAACAGGCCGTCCAGGGGCAAGGCGTGCAACAGGAACTCGCTCACAGCGCCCCCCGATAGAGGTTCAACTGGTCCAGGGTGACGGCGCGCATGTCGTCGCTACGCTGCCAGGCCAGGTGCCAGTCCAGGGTCTGCGCCAGGCATTGCTGCAGCGACCAGCGCGGTTGCCAGGCCAGCAGCTGGCGTGCGCGGCTGCTGTCCAGGCGCAGCAGGCCGGCCTCGTGCAGCTCGCTCGGTTCGATGCGCAAGCCGGGGGCTGCCGGCCAGCGTGCGGCCAGCAATTCGACCACTTCACCGACGCTGCACATGTCCGCTTCGCTTGGCCCGAAGTTCCAGGCCCCGGCGAACTGCGGCCCTTGTTCGTAGAGCCCGGCGGCCAGTTGCAGGTAGCCGGCCAATGGCTCCAGGGCGTGCTGCCACGGGCGCACCGCCTGCGGGTAGCGCAGGGTCACCGGCTCGTCGGCCGACCAGGCCTTGAGCACATCGGGGATCAGCCGTTCGGGGGCAAAGTCACCGCCACCCAGCACGTTGCCGGCGCGCGCCGTGGCCAGGGCCAGGCCGTGCTCGGCATAACGCTCGGCCGGGAAGAATGAAGCGGCATAGGACTGCGCCAGCAACTCGCAGCACGCCTTGCTGCTGCTGTAGGGGTCATGCCCGCCCAGGGCTTCGTTTTCGCGATACGGCCACAGCCATTCCTGGTTGGCGTAGACCTTATCGGTGGTCACCAGCACGCAGGCACGCACGCCGCCGACCTGGCGGATCGCTTCCAGCAGGTTCAACGTGCCCATCACGTTGCTCGAGTATGTGCCCAGCGGGTCGCGATAGCCCTCGCGCACCAACGGTTGCGCCGCCAGGTGCAGGACGATTTCCGGCTGCGTCTCGGCGATCAGCTCCAGCAAGGCGCCGAGATCGCGCAGGTCGCCCCGCTGGTCGTTGATGCCCTCGGCGACCCGCGCCAGCTCGAACAGGCTCGGCTCGGTCGCAGGGTCCAGGGAGAAACCGCTGACTTCGGCCCCCAGGCTTTGCAGCCACAGGGTCAGCCAGCTGCCCTTGAAGCCGGTGTGGCCGGTCAACAAGACCCGCTTGCCACGCCAGAATTGCGGGCTCAGTCCCATTGCTTCCATGGGGCCTCCCCGCTCTGCCAGAGCTGCTCCAGGTGGTTCTTGTCACGCAGGGTGTCCATCGGATGCCAGAAGCCGTCGTGCTGGAAGGCGTGCAACTGGCCTTGCCGGGCCAGGGTGGTCAGCGGCTCGGCTTCCCACACCGTGTCGTCGGCGCTCAGCAGCGGCAACACCTTGGGCGACAGCACGAAGAAGCCGCCGTTGATCCAGCCACCGTCACCGCGGGGCTTTTCGGTAAAGCCCAGGACGCTGTCGCCATCGCGCTCCAGGGCGCCGTAACGGCCGGGCGGCTGCACTGCGGTGACGGTCGCGTACTTGCCGTGGGCCAGGTGGAAGTCCACCAGGGCGCCAATATTCAGGTCGGACACGCCGTCGCCGTAGGTAAAGCAGAAGGCTTCTTCGTTCTCCAGGTAGCGTCCGGCCCGGCGCAGACGGCCACCGGTCATGGTTTCCTCACCGGTGTCGATCAGGGTCACGCGCCAGGGCTCGCTGTAGTTCTGGTGAACGTCCATGCGGTTTTCCCGCATGTCGAAGGTGACGTCGGAGGTGTGCAGGAAGTAGTTGGCGAAGAAATCCTTGATCGCGTACCCCTTGTAGCCCAGGCAGATCACGAAGTCGTGAATGCCGTGGGCGGAGTACTGCTTCATGATGTGCCAGAGAATTGGCTTGCCGCCAATCTCGATCATCGGCTTGGGCTTGAGATGGGACTCCTCGCTGATGCGCGTACCCAGGCCACCCGCCAAAATAACTGCCTTCATCGTCTCCCCTCTTGTTCGTCACAGGGCTCTGCCAAGCTGTACCGAGCTTTTTGCGGGCCTTCTGGATAAAACCTTGTGCCGTTGACGGCGTCTCGCGGGTCAGCGAAAACGCTCGTTTTATGGCGATATCGAGGGGGGCTTGCAGGAAACGAGCCAGCTCCTGGGTCCCAGTTCATGGCCCTGGCGCCGTGGACAGTCCGGGAGGCAACGCAACGACGACCGCCTTCAGCAGCGAAAAAACCGGCGCGCCCTTCCCTGGATCGCCGCCATAAAAAAGCCAGGCGTCGAAAGCCTGGCTTGTTCAGTTCCCGTCCCGGATTAATCCGGCAACCAACCCTGCAGCCACAGATTCAAGTTGTTGCCCCGCAGCATGTAGTCGCGCAGGACTTCTTCGCGCAATGCATCGCCCATGCGGTAGCTGGCCTCGGGGTCGGCCAGGTGCATGCGGATCGCCTCGATCCATTCCCGGGTGCTGTTGCTGACGACCTTGGTACAGGGCAGATAGCCGCGGTAGGCCTCGGTGTCGGTGCAGATCACCGGGTAACCGCAGGCGCCGTACTCCAGCAGGCGCAGGTTGCTCTTGCAGTCGTTGAAGATATGGAACTCCAGCGGCGCCAGGGCCAGGTCGAGGTTGAGGCTGGCCAGCTTGAACGGATAGGCCTGCAGGCCTATCGCTGGGTGGAACTCATGGACGTAGGGCCGCAATTCATCCGGACACATGCCGAAGAACACCCACTCGACTTCATTGGCCAGCTCGCGCACTGTCTCGGCGATGATTTCCAGGTCGCCCGTATGGCTGGTGCCGCCACCCCAGCCCACCCGCGGCTTGCTCGAGGTACCGCGACGACTGGCCAGGCTGCCCCAGGGGTCGACCGGCAGCATGTTCGGCACGATCCGGATGTCGCTGTGCATGCCCGCCAGCGCATCGGCCAGCGGTTGCGTGGTGACCACCACCCGGTCGCACAGGGCGATGCCCTGGCGCAGCATGGCTTCGGTATTCAGTGGCTGATTGCGCGCATGGGTATTTTTCTTCGGCGCACTGACCACATAGTCGTCCAGTTCGAATACCCGTAAAGCGCTGGAGTACTTTTTCATGCGCTGGATGTCGCTCACCGCGCCATCGCTGTAGCGGCACTGCAGGATGATCGAATCAGGAGACAGGCGCTCGATCTCCACGCTCGCGGGTGACTCGTAGGCAAACCGACCGATCAGCCGCCCCTCCTCTTCCAGCGCGGCCAGAGGCGCGGTCACCCGGTAATGCCCCACCGCCGAGCTGTTCACCGGCAAGCCGAGCACCAGCGGCAAGGCCCGGGTCGAGAACGGGTTCCAGTTATTGCGCAGCCCCACTTCCAGGCTGAAGCTGGAATACCCCAGGCTCAGGGCCGGATTGTAGGCCGGATCGCGGGCGACCTGGGGCATCCAGCGGCGGTAAAAAGTGTCGTGCTCGCGCTCCCGTATTGCCAGCTCCTCGGGTTCCGGCGACCCCTTTTCGGCAGGCACAAGCACCACGCTGGCATAGGGCGTCCAGACCACCAGGTAACCGTCGCGATTGATTCGCAGGCACAGGTCGACGTCACTCAGCCCCTGGGAATAGTTGGCCTCGTCCAGCTGGCCGACACTGTCGAAGACTTCCTTGCGCACCAGCAGGCAATCGCCGCTGACCGCACTCCAGCTCTGCGGCACCTGCAAGCGCTGCATGTAGCCGCGGGCGCTGGCGGCCTCGCCTTGGAACGGAGAACTGGCGGCTCCAGCCAGGCCGAGGATCAACCCGGCATGCGCGATCGAGCCGTCCGGCCCCAGTATTCGCGCCCCCACCACGCCCACTTCCGGCCGCTGGGCGTGATTGAGCAGCTCGTCCAGCCAGTCGCCGGAGCAGATCAGGGCATTGGCGCTGAGCAACAGCAGGTACTCGCCGCGCGCCTGTTGCGCCGCGTAATTGCGCACCGCCGCCTCAGTGCCGCTGCCGGCGAACGGCACCACCCGCAACATGTCGGCGCCCAGCTGCGCCATGGCCTGCAGCCAGCCGGCCATGGCCGGGTCGCGACTGCCGCTGTCGACGATCAGGATCTCGTAATGGCTGTAGGCGGTCTTTTCGATCAGGCTCTCGGTGCAACGCTGCAAGGCCGCCAGCGAATCGCCGGCCTGGATGATGATCGACACCAGCGGCCGCTGCGGGAACAGGTAGTCGATGTGGTTGAGCAGCGGCAATTCGTCATGACGAATCCGGTACTCGACGCCGATCCTGTCCAGATGCGCACCGACCAGGCCGGCATTGCCCTCGATCACTTGGGGCAGCGACAGCCAGTCGGCGAAATTGAACGGGCTCTCGACCTGGATCTCGGCAATGTGTCCGATGGTCTGCGGCCCCGCCTCTTCCACCAGGCGCCACAGCACGTCATGAGGGGCCAGCTCGCCGAAGGCCGGATCGAAACCGCCCAGGGCCAGAAAGCGCTGGCGCTCGAACGCCAGCGTCCGGCCGACATAGGGGTAACCGCGCATCAGGTCCAGGTTGAAGTCGGGCTTGAACACCGGGTCGCTGGACTCGCCCTCGATCCGCGCGCCTTCATCGCTGTAGATGCACAGCGCGCCCGGCGTCGCGGCGATGCGCTCGGCGAGGATCAGCAGCGCCGATTCCTGGAGGATGTCGCCGGCGCGCAGCAGGTAAAACCAGTGGCAACCTTCCAGTTGCGGCACCAGCGCATTGAGCTGCTGCGGCCACTGCGTTTCCAGCGGCAGTTGCAACACGCGTTCGTGCTCCGCGCATTCGGCATTGGACAGGACCAGGATTGCCTGCGGCGCATACAACTGCTGCCCCAGGCTCCGCAGGGTCGACTCCAGGGCCGTGCCATCGGTGTCCAGGTCAATCACGATGGGCACGATCTGCGACCGCACCGGCCAGCTGGCGATACGTTGTGGCAGGTGGCGTTTCTCGATCTCGCTGAAACGCCGGATCGCCAGCCACTCCTGGTAGAAGTCGGCATAACTTTCGCTCTCGCCGCCGACCCGACCACTGACCACGGTGTTGCGGTTACCGAGTACCCGGGTCACGCAGAGCTCTTCCCACTGCCAGGACGGCTCCGACATTTTCGCCAGGTCGACGCAACGCACCCAGCCCGAGGCCGGGGCCGACTCGCCGCTGCGCGCGGCGAGCATCTGCGCCAGCCAGTCCCATTCGAGCTTCGCCGCCCGCAGCATTTCCGGCTGCTTGCTCAAGCGTTCCGGATACAAGCGTTCGGTGCTCAGCACGGTATTGAGCAGCGCCAGGTTGCCACGCCGCATCAGGCACACGAACAACGCCAGATCCAGCAGCGCGACAAACCCCGCGCCCTCTTGCGTCAAGGCCGGCAGCAGCTCCAGCACATCGGCGCGGCGCATCAGGGTCGAACTGAAATTACCGAGGAAGTTGCGCGGCGTGCTCTCGAGGATCGCCAGCATGTCGTCGCCCTTGAGCATGGCGTCGTTCGGCGACAGCCGGGCGTTCTCGACCCGCGGCGGCAGAATGAAGTTGCCGGCGTCGCTCATCATGCGCAGGGCGCAGACCAGATTGATCTCGGGGTGGTCGACCAGCACCCGGGCCTGCATGGCAATGCTCGGGGCGAACAGGCGGTCGTCGTCACAGAGGATCTTGATCAGCTCGCCCCGCGCCTCTTCGACACAGCGCAGCAGGTTCTTCTGCATACCCAGGCGCCGCGGGTTGCGCAGATAACGCACCGGATGGGGCGGTTCGGAGATGGCGTCCACCGCCTGGCGGATCTCATCACCGGCCGAATCGTCGCAGATGACGATTTCGATCCGCTCCCAGGTCTGGGCCAGCGCACTCTCGAACGCCTGGCTGAAGAAGCGTGGATTGAAGGCAGGGATGACGATGCTGACTAGAGGGCGTTGATTCACGGCGGGAAACTCTCGAGCGGCGGTCCCGGCCTGGTCAGGCGCGGGCCCCGGAACCGCTTAATGAAGACGGTTGACGGCTCGACGGCGCGGCCGCTCCCAAAGGAGCGGCCGGCTCAGGCTCAGACCTTGTTGAACAGGCCCAGCTGGGCAATCTTGCTGAAGGCCAGTTGCGAGGCTTGCAACATGGTCTGTTGCAGGGTCAGGCGGGTCATCACCTCGGCCGGGTCGGAATCGCGGATCGCCGACTGGGTCTGGGTGTTGGCCGCGCTCAGGCTCAGATTGGTCTCGTTCTGGATATCCAACGCCGAACCCCGACCGCCGATGTCGCTGACCGCGCTCGCCACCTGGTTGGCGCCGCTGGCCAGGTTGGCCATCCCCGCCTGCAACCCGGCGTTGAGTTTCTGGATGGCGACCGGATCACCGTTGGTGGGGGTATCCAGCACGGTACGCAGTTGGTGAATGGTGTCGAGGACGTTCTGGGTCTGGTGGTTGTTGACCGCCACCACATACTGGTCGCCCGCCGCCGGGGTGCCGCTGAAGGCGAAGTCCACGCCGGACGCGGTGGCGGTGGAGCCGGCCATGGTACCGGTGGAAACCGGCTTGCTGTCGGCTGTCAACGGCGACGCATACAGCTCGTAGTCGGTGGCGCTGGTGAACTTGAGGATCGCACCGCCGCTCGGGAAGCTGGCGTTGTAGGCGTTGCTGTTGCTGACGCTGGCTCCGGTCACGACCGCGGTCGACGGGTTGCCCGGGCTGCGCGAGACGTTGAAGGAATCGGGCTTGGCCGCCAGGGTGAAGCTGTGACCGGAGATCACCGCATCTGGGTTGGTATCGCCGGACTTCAGGTTGATGCTCAGGCGCAGATCGACGCCACGGAAACTGACAGTCTGTGCCTCGGCGCCCTTGCTGGAGGTGAAGGAGCCATTCTGGCTGGCTTCGGACGTCACGTCGTTGCCGGCGCTGTCGGTGATCTTGAACTGAGTACTGCTAAGGAAGCTGATGGTGTACGGCTCGCCGCTGCGGAACTCACTGTTGTACTTCGGATTCGAAGACACCTGGCCGTTGGACAGCGTCACCCGGCCGTCATCCACCGCCGGGGCGGTCATGCTGACCTGGCTGCGGCTGGTGTTGATGGCTTGCTGGAAGGCGGCCCAGCCGGTGGTGTTGGTGGCCATGGACATGGTGTCGCCCACTGGCAGGTTCAGCGTGGTCTGGTCGCCGTTGTAGCTGTAGGTGCCGTCGGAGTTGCGGCTGAACGGCACGGTGTCGCCCTTGGAACCGGCAAAGATGTACTTGCCGTTTTCGTCCTGGGTGTTCATCAGACTCAACAGCTGCTCTTCGATCTGCGCCAGCTCGGCGGCGTTGGCCTTGCGATCGTCGTCGGTGTAACCGGCGTTGCCGGCCCCGCTCGCCAGTTCCTGGGCACGCGCCAGAACGCTGGTGATGCTGGTCAGGACCGATTCGGCCTGGCCCAGGGAGGCCTTGATCGAGGTGGTGTTGGCCGAATACTGGCTCAACAGCGAAGCCTGCTGGCCCAGTTGCAGCAAGCGCGAGGCGCCTACCGGATCGTCGGCCGCGGTGTTGACGCGAATCAGGCTGCTGGCCTCTTCGCTGCTCTTGACCACATTGGCGAAGTTCTTCTGGTAGTTGGCAGCCGAGGATTCGTAAAACTGGGCGGTGGAAATACGCATGGACTACGACTCCTTAAAGGCTGTTGATCAGGGTGGCGAAGGTTTCCTGCGCCGCCTTGATGATTTGCGAGGACGCGGTGTAGTACTGCTGGTACTTGACCAGGTTGCCGGTTTCTTCATCCAGGTCGACCCCGGACAACGAATCCCGCGCGCCCTTGGCGTTGGCCAGGATCGCCTCGGTGGCCGCGCTGTCGAGCTTGCCCTGGCTGGCCTTGGCACCGACGTTCTCCACCAGCTTGCCGTAGGCGTCGACCAGGGTGATGCCCTTGCTGGCCGAACCGGTATCCACAGTCTGCTTGGTCTGTAGCCCCGCCAACGCGATGCCGTTGCGGTTGTCGGTGGAACCGGCGCCGTTGAACTTGACGTTCAGCCCTTCGCCGTCCTTCGGCGAGCCGGCGACGCTCATTTCCACGGTGAAGGTTTTCTGCACCGGCGGCGTGCCGCCGTCGGTGATCGGGTTGCCGCTGGCATCGACCATCTTGATCTGCAGGTTCAGGGTGTTGTTCTGCCCCGGAACGATCGAACCGGTGCCCATCAACGTGCCCTTGGCATCGTAGTACTTGTAGCCCTGGCTACCGCCCGCGGGGGCGTCGAAGACCAGCTTGACCGGTACCGAATTCTTGATCGCGGTCTGCATCTCCGCGTTGGCGGCCGAGTTGTAGATGTCCAGCGCCGGCTTGACTGTCGGCAGGCCTGAAATGCTCAGCGAACCGGTGGCCCCTGGCAGCACTTCGGCATTCAGCGGCGCGGCGATGGCCAGGCGCTTGGCGTCGGTCAGTTCGGTCTTGATTGTGGTCGCCGCGTTGCGGGTCGGGGTGATCTTGAAACTGTCGCCGGCGCTCATCGCCCCGCCGTTGAGGCTCAGGGTGAAACCGTCGATCACCGGTGGCGGCGTGGTGGTGGTGCTGAACGCGCCCAGGCTGGTGCCGTCGGAGCGCTTGACGGTGTAGTCGGTGGCGCTGGTGAAGGTCACCTGGTAGTCGCTGATGGTCAGTTTGCCGGTGTCCTTGATGGTCACATCGAGGTTGCCGGAGCCCGCGCTGTTGTTGCCGCTGGCAATGCTGCGCTGGCTGATCAGGGCCGCACTGTTGATGTTGTTGAACAGCGCCGCGCCGAACTCACCGTTCTTGTCGATACCTTGTCCGAGCTGGCTGTTGACCTGGTCGGCGATCACCAGAGCCACGCGCCCCAGTTCGTTCATCGCCGGGTCCAGCACCTCGTTGCGATAGCGCAACAGGCCGCCGATCTCGCCACCGGTGACCACCGAGGTCACATCGATCACGCTCGAGCCGCGATTGAGTTGCAGCGAAGAACGGGTCGGGTCGGTCTTGCCGGCGACCACTTCCAGCTTGCTGGAGGTGTTACCCACGACCAGCGGCTGGCCGCTGCCCAGGTACAGGTCGATGTTCGAGCCGCGCTCCGAGACATCCACTTTGACGAAGGTCGACAGCTGGCGCAGCGTCTCGTTGCGCGCGTCGAGCAGGTCGTTGGGCATGCCGCCGCCGCTGGAGACTTCGGAAATCTTCTGGTTCAGCTGGGCGACAGTGGCCGCCAGCCTGTTGACCTGGTCAGCCATGCTGCTCAGGTTGCCGTTGATGTTGGCGTTCTGCTCGTTCAACTGGCTGGAAACGGAATTGAAGCGGTTGCTCAGGGCTTGCGCATCACTGAGCAGCAATTGGCGCGAGGCATCGTCGGTCGGCTTGGCGTTGACGTTCTGCATCGAGGCAAAGAACTTGGTCAGCGCGCCGGTGATGCCGGTGCCGCTGTCCGACAGCAGCTTGTCCACCGGGGTGATCTGGCCCAGGTAGGCGGCGGCATCGCTGTTCAGCGAGGTGGTGGTCTGCAGCTGGGCATCCAGGTAGCTGTTGTACACCCGGCGCACGTCGGCCAGTGTGGTACCGCTGCCAATGAAGACATTGCCGTACTGGTTCGAAGCCTTGCTGCCCTGCACGGTCTGCTGGCGCGAATAACCGGCGGTATCGGCGTTGGCGATGTTGTTACCCGTGGTCATCAACGACGTTTGGCTGGCTGACAGCCCCGACATCCCGATATTGAGCAAACTCATGATTCAGACCTTATAAATTCGTGGAAGCGCCCGCCGCAGCGTAGTTCTCGTAGCTCTTCATCTGCTTGGCAATCTGCGAAATCTTGCTTGCGTAGTCCGGGTCGGTTGCATACCCGGCCTTTTGCAATTCACGTACAAACTGTTCGGGGTTATCGGCCACCTTCAGCACTTCTTGATAGCGATTGTTGCTCTGCAACAAGGTCACCAGATCGTGGAAGCTGTCCTGATACGAGGCATAGGAACGGAACTCGGCCGTCTCCTTGACCATCTGCCCATTTCTGAATTCGCTGGTGATCGCCCGCGCCTGGTCGCCCTTCCAACTGCTGCCGGCCTTGATGCCGAACAGGTTGTGGCTGCTGCTGCCGTCCTGCTGGCGCATCACCGATTTGCCCCAGCCGGTTTCCAGCGCGGCCTGGGCGACCAGGTAGCGCGGATCGACCCCGATGCGGTCGGCGGCCTGCTGCGCCATCGGCAGCATGGTGGCGACGAATTCGTCCGCCGAGCTGAAGGCTTTCTTCGCCGGCGCCAACGGTGGCTGGGCCACGGCGCGGCCATAGATCTGCATGCGTCCGTGCGGCACCGCGGCAAAGCTGCGCGAGCTGTTCTTGACCAGCGCGTCGGTCGCGGCCGTGGTGCGTTCCGGCAAGGCCGTCCGGTTGGTGGCGGCACTGTCGGCCGAAGGCACGATGCCCGCCAGCAAGCGATCGGTCAGCTTGCTCGGCAGGGAAATGCGCCGCTGGTTGAGCAGCGCCATATCGTTATGGCTACCGCTGTCGGCGGCGCGCTGTGGCTCCAGCGCACGGGAGGCCCACAGCGGACGCTGGCCATTGACCCGCGACAACGGGCCGCCCAATGCCGTGGTGCCGGCAGCGATGGCGGTTGGCGTCGCGACCTTTTCAGCCTGGGCACCGGGCAAGGTCGAGGCCGCTGCCGCAGTGGTGGATTTGTTCTTCGACATCTGACGCATCAGCACATCGGCCAGGCCAATGCCGCCGCCCTCGCGGGACATGGAAACCGCCAGCTGCTGGTCGTACATTTCCTGGTATTGCTTGGCCGCCGGGGTGTTGAGCGGGTTGTCCTTGCCCAGCGCTTCGGTGGCCGAGCGCATGGACTTGAGCATTTCGTTGAGGAACAGCGACTCGAACTCCTGCGCCACCTTGCGCATGTTGGCGTCGTTGTTCTTGTCGCCGACCTTGAGCTGGTTAAGCCGGTTGAGGTCCGAGTAGGAACCCGAATCGCCGCTGCTGACCAGACCGCTCTTGCGAATATCCATGGCCCCTACCTCAAATCACGATCAGGTCGGCTTGCAGCGCGCCGGCCTGTTTCAAGGCTTCGAGGATCGCCATCAGGTCGCCCGGTGCCGCGCCGACCTGGTTCACCGCACGCACGATCTCGTCGAGGGTGGTACCCGGGCCGAACTTGAACATCGGCTTGGCTTCCTGCTCGGCGTTGACCCGCGAACGCGGCACGACCGCGGTCTGCCCGTTGGACAGCGGCCCCGGCTGGCTGACGATCGGGTCTTCGGTGATGGTCACGGTGAGGCTGCCGTGGGTCACGGCGGCTGGCGACACCTTGACGTTCTGGCCGATGACGATGGTGCCGGTACGCGAGTTGATGATGACCTTGGCCACCGCCTGCCCCGGATCGATTTCCAGGTTCTCGAGGATCGACAGGTAGTCGACGCGCTGGCTCGGATCGAGCGGCGCGGTAACGCGGATCGAACCGCCGTCGATGGCCTGGGCCACGCCCGGGCCGAGCATGTCGTTGATCTTGTCGACGATGCGCTTGGCGGTGGTGAAGTCGGAACGGTTGAGGTTCAACGTCAGGCTGTTGCCCTGGTTGAAACCGCTCGGCACCGCGCGCTCCACCGAGGCACCGCCAGGGATGCGACCGGCCGACGGAACGTTGACCGTGATCTTCGAACCGTCCCGGCCTTCGGCGTCGAAACCTCCCACCACCAGGTTGCCCTGAGCGATGGCGTAGACATTGCCGTCGATCCCCTTGAGCGGCGTCAGCAGCAAGGTGCCGCCGCGCAGGCTCTTGGAGTTACCGATGGAGGACACGGTGATATCCACCTGCTGCCCCGGCTTGGCGAACGCCGGCAGATCGGCGCTCACCGAGACCGCCGCGACGTTCTTCAGTTGCACGTTGCCGGAACCCGGCGGCACCTTGATGCCGAACTGCGACAACATGTTGTTGAAGGTCTGCAGGGTGAAGGGTGTCTGGGTCGTCTGGTCGCCGGTGCCGTTAAGCCCGACCACCAGGCCGTAGCCGATCAACTGGTTGGAACGCACGCCGGAAATGCTGGCGATGTCCTTCAGCCGTTCGGCTTGAGCGTTGCAGGCCGCCGAGAGCAACAGCGCGGCCAGCATGAGGCGTTTGAAATTCAACGTAGCCACCTAGAAAGGGAACAGCGGGCTGAGGAAGAAACGGTCGAACCAGCCCGGCTGGCTCGCATCGGCAAAGGCACCGGTGCCCGAATAGGTGATGCGTGCATCGGCGACGCGGGTCGAGGACACCGTGTTGTCGGTGGCGATATCGTCGGCGCGCACCAGGCCGGCAATCCGCACCAGTTCGTCGCCGGTGTTGAGGGTCAGCCACTTCTCGCCGCGCACGGCGATGATGCCGTTGGGCAGCACGTCGGCCACCGTCACGGTGATCGAGCCGGTCAAGCTGTTGCTCTGCCCGGACTTGCTGTCGCCCTTGGTCGCGCGCTCGCCTTCATAACCGACGTCCAGGCTCAGGTCGCCGCCGCCCACCGGGTTATTGGTGCTCAGGCCACCACCGAAGAACGACGTCAGGCCGATGCCGGTCTTGCTGTTCTTGTCGATCTGCGAGTTGGCGTTCTTGCTCGCCTGGGTCCGCTCGTTGAGGGTAATGGTGATGATGTCGCCCACGCGGAACGCCTTGCGGTCGCTGTACAGGTTCTGCTCGAAGCCTGCCTGGTAGATCGAGCCGTTGTTGGCCGCAGCCGGCAACGGAGTACGTGGCAACACCGGAGCGTAATACGGGTCATTGGGCTTCGGCGTCGGGGCCACGCAGCCTCCGAGCACGACGAACCCACTCAGTGCGAGAACAGATACAAAGCGATTCATGACCCTACCTCATGGTGTTGCAGGCGGCCGCCGGGCCGCCCCAGGACTTGATTACAGATTCTGCGTGACGAACGAGAGCATCTGGTCGGCGGTGGAGATCACCTTGGAGTTCATCTCGTAGGCGCGCTGGGTGGTGATCATGTTGACCATCTCCTCAACGGTGCTGACGTTGGAGGTTTCCAGGGTGTTCTGCAGGGTGGTGCCGAAACCGTTGAGGCCCGGGGTACCGACCTGCGGCGCGCCGCTGGCGGCGGTTTCCAGGAACAGGTTGTTGCCCACCGCTTGCAGGCCGGCCGGGTTGATAAAGTCGGCGGTCTGCAGGTTGCCGATCACTTGCGAGGCCGGGTTGCCGGCGGTGGTGATCGAGACGGTGCCGTCCTGGCCCACGGTGAAGGTCTGGGCATCGTTCGGTACGACGATCGCCGGCTCCAGCGCGAAGCCGTTGGCGGTGACGATCTGGCCGTTGGAGTCCAGGTGGAAGGTGCCGTCACGGGTGTAGGAAGTGGTGCCGTCCGGTTGCAGGATCTGGAAGAAACCACGGCCGTTGATGGCCATGTCCAGCGGCTGCTCGGTGGTCTGCAGGCTGCCGGCGGTGAAGTTCTTCTGGGTGCCGACGATGCGCACGCCGGTACCCAGTTGCAGGCCCGATGGCAGCTCGCTGTCCTGGGTCGACTGGGCGCCAGGCTGACGCTTGATCTGATACAGCAGGTCCTGGAACTCGGCGCGATCACGTTTGAACCCCGTGGTCGAAACGTTCGCCAGGTTGTTGGAAATGGTGGTCAGGTTAGTGTCCTGGGCGGACAGACCTGTTTTGGCAACCCACAGAGCCGGAAGCATTCGATTCTCCTCGTGCGCCTGTTTTACGGCGCGACGTACTGGTAATTAGCTGATCTGCAAGACCCGAGCCATGGCCTGGTCGTCTTCTTTGGCGGTGTTCATCATCTTGATGTGCAGTTCGAACTGCTTGGAGAGCGCCAGCACCGAGGTCATTTCCTCGACCGCATTGACGTTGCTCGACTCGAGGAAACCCGAGACCAGTTGCACATTGGCGTCAGCCGCTGCCGGCTTGCCGTCCTTGGTGTGGATCGAACCGTCCAGACCCTTGGTCATGTTCTTCAGGTCCGGGTTGACCAGCTTGATGCGGTCGACCTCGGCCATCACCCGTGGGCCTTCGCCCATGGCGCGGATGCTGATGGTGCCGTCCTGGCCGACTTCCACCTGCTGCTCCGGCGGCACGGCGATCGGGCCGCCGTTGCCGATCACCGGCATGCCGTTGCCGGCGCGCAGCACGCCCAGGGCGTCGATATTCAGGCTGCCGGTGCGCACGTAGCTTTCACCGCCATCCGGGGCCTGCACGGCGATCCAGCCATTGCCGCTGACCGCCACGTCGAGGTCGCGACCGGTTTCCACCAGCGAGCCCGGGGTGAAATCGGTAGCCGGACGCTCGGACATGGCAAAGGCCCGCGCCGGAAAGCTGTCACCAAACACCGGCATCGAACGCGCCTGCTCCAGGTCGCGCTGAAAACCGTTGGTGGAGATGTTCGCCAGGTTGTTGGCATGCGCCTTTTGCGCCAGCGCATTCTGGCTGGCACCGGTCATGGCCACATAAAGGTACTTGTCCACAGTCTTTCCTCTGCATGTCGGACGTTTGCCGTCCACCGCTGTACTGCTGAGCCATAAGCAATAAGCGCACCAACTTGTTTTTCGGGCGGCCGAAGGCAGGAAATCCGGGAGCTTGAGGGCGGTCGAAGGGAATCGGGCGATTGTGTCGAAGACGAAAAACCGGCGCAGATATGCCGCTTACGGCAAGGCTCGGCCTCTGTACCGCCATGTAGCCGCTGCCGCAGGCTGCGATCGAGGCCGAAGGACTCGCAAGGCTGGCGCCACGATCGCGGCTTCAGGCTCGGCGGAATACCAGCCAGGCCGATCGCAGCCTGCGGCAGCAGCTACTCCGGACCGTTGCCCTTGCCCACTTCGTACTCGCGCAGCTTGTTGGCGATGGTGGTGTGCGACACGCCCAGGCGCTTGCCCAGCTGGCGGCTGCTGGGGTGTTCGGAATACAGGCGTTCGAGCACCGCCTTTTCGAAGCGCCCGACGATTTCGTCGAGGCCGCCTTCCAGGGAGAAGTCGCCAAGGGGTTGGCGCACGCCGTAGTCCGGCAGGCGGATGTGTTCGGCCTTGACCGTGCCGCCGTCGCACAGGGACACCGCCTGGAACAGCACGTTTTCCAGCTGCCGCACGTTGCCCGGCCAGTGGTAATGGCTGAGGCGCTCCATGGCCGCCGGCGCCAGCTTGGGCAAGGCGCAGCCGATCTGCCGACTGGCCTGGTCGAGGAAGTGCTCCACCAGCGGCGTCAGGCCGTCGAGGCATTCGCGCAACGGCGGGATATGCAGGGACAGGACATTGAGCCGGTGATACAGGTCCTGGCGGAACTCGCCGCGGGCGCACAGTTCCGACAGGTCGACCTGGGTCGCGCAAATCACCCGCACGTCCAGGTACACCTCTTCGTCGCTGCCGACCCGGCGGAAGCAGCCATCCTGCAGAAAGCGCAGGAGCTTGACCTGCAAGCGCGGGCTCATCTCCCCTACCCCATCGAGAAACAGCGTGCCGCCGGCGGTCAGTTCCAGCAGCCCGAGCTTGCCTTCGGCCCGGGCGCCCTCGAAGGCCCCCGGCCCGTAGCCGAACAGCTCGGTCTCGGCCATGGATTCCGGCAGGCCGGCGCAGTTGAGTGCCATCAGCGGCGATTGCCCGCGCGGGCTGGCCAGGTGGCAGGCGCGCGCCAGCAGTTCCTTGCCGGTGCCGGTCTCGCCTTCGATCAGCAGCGGCGCGTCCAGGGGTGCCATGCGCCGCGCTTCGCGCACCACCGCGGCCATGACTTTCGAACTCTGGAAGATGCTGTCGAAGCCACGCAGCTCCTGCTTGCGCACGTTATAGATGCGCTCGCCGACCCGGTCCGCGCGGTGCAACGTCAGTACCGCGCCGGCCATGGCCTCGCTGTCGTCGTGCTCCGATTGCAGCGGCGCGATGTCCGCCAGAAACACGTCACCCTTGACCTTGACCCGCAGGCCGTTGATCCGCGACTTGTTGGCCCGCACCAGTTCCGGCAGGTCGAAATCCTCGGCATAGCGCGACAGCGGAATCCCCGGCACCTCGTCTACCCGTACGCCCAACAGCTGCGCCGCCGCGCGGTTGGCGGCGACGATGGAACCGCCCATGTCGATGGACAGCACCGGGAACTCCAGCGCCCCGAGCAGGGCATTGAGCTCCATGTGCCGCCGCTCGCTGGGCATCAGCCCGACCCGCTTGACCCCGAACACCCCGGCGATCGACTCGAACTTCGGCCGCAGCGCCTGGAACTGCAGGTTGATCAGGTTCGGGCAATGCAGATAGATGGCATTGCCATGCTCACCGCCCACCTCGCCCCGGGCGACGTTGATACCGTACTCCACCAGCAGGTTGAGAATGTCGCGCAGGATGCCGATGCGATTCTGGCAGTGGACTTTGATACGCATAAAGGAAAGGCCCGAAACAGGTAATGGAGGGCGTGAACGCCAGAAAGCGGCTTTATTTGGCACCGTCCGGCACGAACTTTCTGCGGTGTCGCGCAGATAATCGTCAAGATTATGTGACAGCCACCGGCCTTTTCAAATCGACTATTCTCAGTAATAGCGGACCTGCGACGATTTCGTAACGAAAACTTTACGAAATCAACCCCGATCCGCCCATTACGTTCACGTCAACCTGCTGCATGGGCTGCAACCTTGGGTTATCTCTAGCGTCAACTGATAACAAGAAGCAGCCCCTGACAGGAGAGCAGCATGAAGCAGACGCAGTACGTGGCCCGCGAGCCCGACGCGCAAGGTTTTATCCACTACCCCGATGAAGAACACGCGGTGTGGAACACCCTGATCACTCGTCAACTGAAAGTGATCGAGGGTCGTGCGTGCCAGGAATACCTGGATGGCATCGAGAAGCTCGGCCTGCCCCACGACCGCATCCCGCAGCTGGGCGAAATCAACAAGGTGCTGGGCGCAACCACCGGCTGGCAGGTAGCCCGGGTGCCGGCGCTGATCCCCTTCCAGACCTTCTTCGAATTGCTCGCCAGCAAACAGTTTCCGGTCGCGACCTTTATTCGTACCCGCGAAGAACTGGACTACTTGCAAGAGCCGGACATCTTCCATGAGATCTTTGGCCACTGCCCGCTGCTGACCAACCCCTGGTTCGCCGAATTCACCCACACCTACGGCAAGCTCGGCCTGCAGGCCACCAAGGAAGAACGGGTGTACCTGGCGCGCCTGTACTGGATGACCATCGAATTCGGCCTGCTGGACACCCCACAGGGCCAGCGCATCTACGGCGGCGGCATCCTCTCCTCGCCGAAGGAAACCGTCTACTGCCTGTCCGACGTGCCCGAACACCAGGCCTTCGACCCGCTGGAAGCGATGCGCACCCCGTACCGCATCGACATCCTGCAACCTATCTACTTTGTGCTGCCCAACCTCAAGCGCCTGTTCGACCTGGCCCATGAAGACATCATGGCCCTGGTTCACCAGGGCATGCAGATGGGCCTGCACGCCCCCAAGTTTCCGCCCAAACCCAAGGCGGCCTGAGCACCCTGCCCTCGCGCGGCGCTCATAAACCCCGTAATTTCCACAACAAGAACCGATTTCAGGAACCCACCATGACCGCTCTCAACCAAGCCCATTGCGAAGCCTGCCGTGCCGATGCCCCACAAGTCAGCGACGAGGAACTGCCGGTACTGATCAAGCAGATCCCCGACTGGAACATCGAAGTGCGCGATGGCGTCATGCAACTGGAAAAAGTCTTCCTGTTCAAAAACTTCAAATTCGCCCTGGCCTTTACCAACGCAGTGGGTGAAATTTCCGAGGCAGAAGGTCATCATCCTGGCCTGCTCACCGAATGGGGCAAGGTCACCGTGACCTGGTGGAGCCACTCCATCAAGGGCCTGCACCGCAACGACTTCATCATGGCCGCTCGCACCGACGAAGTGGCCCAGACCGCAGAAGGACGCAAGTAATGCATTTCGACGCCATAGGCCGAGTACCCGGCGACCCGATTCTTGGCCTGATGGAGGCCTATGCGTCGGACAGCAACCCACGCAAGTTCGACCTCGGCGTCGGTGTCTACAAGGATTCCCAGGGCCTGACGCCGATCCCGCAGTCGGTCAAGCTGGCCGAGCAGCGCCTGGTCGACCGGCAGACCACCAAGATCTACATCGGCGGCCACGGCGACGCGGCCTTTGGCAAGGTGATCAATGAACTGGTGCTGGGCGCCGATTCGAAGCTGATCGCCGAACGACGCGCCGGCGCCACCCAGACTCCGGGCGGCACCGGCGCGCTGCGCCTGAGCGCCGACTTCATCGCCCACTGCCTGCCGGGCCGTGGCGTGTGGTTGAGCAACCCTACCTGGCCGATCCACGAAACCATCTTTGCCGCCGCCGGCATCCCGGTCAGCCACTTCCCCTACGTCGACAGCGACAACCGCCTCGACGTCGAGGCCATGCTGGCGACCCTGAACCAGGTACCCAAGGGCGATGTGGTGCTGCTGCATGCCTGCTGCCACAACCCCACCGGTTTCGACCTGAGCCACGATGACTGGCATCGGGTGCTGGACGTGGTGCGCAGCCGCAACCTGCTGCCGCTGATCGACTTCGCCTACCAGGGCTTCGGCGACGGCCTGGAGCAGGATGCCTGGGCGGTCCGCCTGTTCGCGGCCGAGCTGCCCGAGTTGCTGATCACCAGTTCCTGCTCGAAGAACTTCGGCCTGTACCGCGACCGCACCGGCGCGCTGATCGTCTGCACCCGGGACGCGGAAAAGCTGCTGGACGTGCGCAGCCAACTGGCCCACATCGCCCGCAACCTGTGGTCCACCCCGCCGGATCACGGCGCCGCAGTGGTCGCCACCATCCTCGGCGACCCGGAGCTGAAAAGCCTCTGGGCCGACGAAGTGGAAGCCATGCGCCTGCGCATCGCCCAGTTGCGTTCGGGCCTGGTGGAAGCGTTGCAACCCTTCGGCCTGGCCGAACGCTTCGCTCACATCGGCGTGCAACGCGGGATGTTCTCCTACACCGGCCTGACGCCGGAACAGGTCGGCAAACTGCGTAGCCAGCACAGCGTGTACATGGTCAGCTCCGGCCGGGCCAACGTCGCCGGTATCGACGCCACCCGCCTGGACTTGCTGGCCGAAGCCATCGCCGAAGTCTGCAAAAACTGAAAAAAGCTATCGCGGGCAAGCCTCGTTCCTACGGATGTCACCTGAATTCCGTAGGCTCGAGGCTTGCCCGCGATGCCGTTAAAAGATCCCCCGCCCGATGAAACACCTTTCATCCCAAAACCCCAGATAAAAATCTTTTTGTCATTTCCAGTGCTGTATCCTGCCGAGGCTTTTTAAAAGCGCGGATCTACCCAGCGATTTAAAAACAGACCTTGCGAGGAGCAACGAACATGCACGAGATTCCTAATCTCCCCTTCCCAAGCCTGCACGAAACTGAGCAGACAACCCCGCAACAAGCCGGCGCCCAACAGCCCGAGCCGAAAGAAGCCGCCGCCAGCCACAAGGCCGACAGCGAAGACTGACCGCAACACCCAGACAGTGTGGAAAGCGCTCTTTGATGCGCTTTCCACACCGCCTGAAACCCGCTTTCGAGAACCACCTCCATGACCGACACCTTCAGCGAAACTCAAGCCAGCGTGCTGATCGGCACCGCCGAAAAGATGATCGAGATCTGGAACCGCCTGACGCCGGAAAAACAGGCCGCCCTGCTGGCGCGCTTCGGTACCCAGGAAAACGTCCTGGCCGCCCTGGTCACCACGCAATTGCTGGCCCCAGCCCAAGCCTGAGCCCGCGGCGCGCAAAAACTTGCGCCAACCCATCGATTTCTCCACCTGAACCGTTTCAACCCTCGGTATCATAAGCAGCCTATCTATCTCTGCCGCGTCCGTGGACCTTTCCCATGCCAGATACCCAGCGCCCCTTGGCGGTCACGCTGCAAGTCGTCTCCATCGTCCTTTTCACCTTTATCGGCTACCTGAACATCGGCATCCCCCTGGCCGTGCTGCCGGGCTACGTGCACAGCGAGCTGGGCTTCGGCGCGGTGATCGCCGGGCTGGTGATCAGCGTGCAATACCTGGCCACCCTGCTCAGCCGTCCCTATGCCGGGAAGATCATCGACAACCTGGGCAGCAAGCGCGCGGTGATGTACGGCCTGGCCGGCTGCGGCCTGAGCGGCGTGTTCATGCTGCTGTCGGCGTGGCTGAGCAGCTTGCCGGTGCTGAGCCTCGCCAGCCTGCTGGTCGGGCGCCTGGTGCTGGGCAGCGCCGAGAGCCTGGTGGGTTCGGGCTCCATCGGCTGGGGCATCGGCCGCGTCGGCGCGCAGAATACCGCCAAGGTGATTTCCTGGAACGGAATCGCCAGCTATGGCGCGCTGGCCGTCGGCGCGCCGCTGGGGGTGCTGCTGGTGGATCGCCTGGGGCTGTGGAGCATGGGCGTGAGCATCATCCTCCTGGCACTCCTCGGCCTGGCACTGGCCTGGCCGAAACTGGCGGCGCCGATCGTCGCCGGTGAGCGCCTGCCGTTTATCCATGTCCTGGGCCGGGTATTTCCCCATGGCTGCGGCCTGGCCCTGGGCTCGATCGGTTTTGGCACCATCGCCACCTTCATCACCCTGTATTACGCCACCCAGAACTGGTCCAACGCGGTGCTGTGCCTGAGCCTGTTCGGCGCCAGCTTTATCGGCGCGCGCCTGCTGTTCGGCAACCTGATCAACCGCCTCGGCGGCTTTCGCGTGGCGATCGCCTGCCTGTCGGTGGAAACCCTGGGCCTGCTGCTGTTGTGGCTGGCGCCGGATGCCCATTGGGCCCTGGCCGGCGCGGCGTTGAGCGGCTTCGGCTTCTCCCTGGTGTTCCCGGCGCTGGGGGTGGAAGCGGTCAACCTGGTCCCCGCCTCCAGCCGTGGCGCGGCGGTGGGCGCCTATTCGCTGTTCATCGACCTGTCGCTGGGGATCACCGGACCGCTGGCCGGGGCGATTGCCGCCGGTTTCGGCTTTGCCTCGATCTTCCTGTTCGCCGCCCTCGCCGCCTGCAGCGGTTTGCTGCTGAGCCTGTATCTGTACCGCCAGGCGCCGAAGTATCGCGAGGAGCGCGGCGAACACTAGGTCGGTACTTGTCGTACAGAGCCTAGTAATCGACCTTGCCGCGGCCGGCCTTGATATTGCCGCGCTTGCTCTTGGACTCCAGGCGCCGGGTCTTCGAGCCCAGGGTCGGTTTGGTCGGGCGGCGTTTTTTCTCCACCTTGATCGCATCGAGGATCAACGCCACCAGGCGCTCCAGGGCATCGGCGCGGTTCTGCTCCTGGGTCCGGTATTGCTGGGCCTTGATGACGATCACCCCATCGCTGGTAATGCGGCTGTCGCGCAGCGCCAGCAGCCGCTCCTTATAGAACGGCGGCAGGGACGAGGCCGGAATGTCGAAGCGCAGGTGCACCGCGCTGGAGACCTTGTTGACGTTCTGCCCACCCGCGCCTTGCGCGCGAATGGCGGTCAACTCGATCTCGGCATCCGGCAGATGCACGTTGTTGGAAATCACCAGCATGGAAAAGGAATCCGCGTTCAGGGCGTTCAGGATACCGCGCCTGCGGATTTGCAGCGCCCACAAAAAACCCGGCCGAAGCCGGGTTTTCCGTTATTGCGCAGGCGTCACTTCAGCGAAGCGTTGGCCGCCTGCAGGCTGTGCTGCGCGCTGCGCTTGTTCTTGATGCCGTAGCAGACCCACATGAAAGCGACCCAGACCGGAATCGCGTACACCGAGATCTGGATGCCCGGGATCATCAGCATGATGCCGAGGATGAACACCACGAACGCCAGGCAGACGTAGTTACCGTAGGGGTACCACAGCGCCTTGAACAGCGGCGATTGTTTCGTACGGTTCATGTGCTGGCGGAACTTGAAGTGCGAGTAGCTGATCATCGCCCAGTTGATCACCAGGGTCGCGACCACCAGCGACATCAGCAGCTCCAGGGCGTGCTGCGGGATCAGGTAGTTGAGCACCACGGCGACGAAGGTCACCAGCGCCGAGGCCAGGATCGACATCACCGGCACGCCGCGCTTGTCGATCTTCGCCAGGACTTTCGGCGCGTCGCCCTGCTCGGCCATGCCCAGCAGCATGCGGCTGTTGCAGTAGGTGCCGCTGTTGTACACCGACAAGGCCGCGGTCAGGACCACGAAGTTGAGGATGTGCGCCGCGGTGTCGCTGCCCAGCATCGAGAACACCTGGACGAACGGGCTACCGCTGTAGGCATCGCCGGAGGCATTCAGGGTCTCCAGCAGGCTGTTCCATGGGGTCAGGGACAACAGCACGACCAGGGCACCGATGTAGAAAATCAGGATGCGATAGATCACCTGGTTGATGGCCTTGGGAATCACGGTCTTCGGCTTGTCGGCCTCGGCCGCGGTAAAGCCGAGCATCTCCAGGCCACCGAAGGAGAACATGATGATCGCCATGGCCATCACCAGGCCGCTGACGCCATTGGGGAAGAACCCGCCGTGTTCCCACAGGTTGCTCACCGAGGCCTGTGGGCCGCCGTGACCGCTGACCAGCAGGTAGCTGCCCAGGGCGATCATGCCGACGATGGCCACCACCTTGATGATCGCGAACCAGAACTCGGCTTCACCGAAGACTTTGACGTTGGCCAGGTTGATCAGGTTGATCAGCACGAAAAACGCTGCGGCCGAGGCCCAGGTCGGCACGTCCGGCCACCAGTAGTGCACGTACTTGCCGACCGCGGTCAGCTCCGACATGCCCACCAGGATGTACAGGATCCAGCAGTTCCAGCCCGAGAGGAAACCGGCGAAACCGCCCCAGTACTTGTGCGCGAAATGGCTGAAGGAACCGGCCACCGGCTCTTCGACGATCATCTCGCCGAGCTGGCGCATGATCATGAAGGCGATGAAGCCGCAGATGGCATAGCCGAGGATCATCGACGGCCCGGCCGACTTGAGCACGCCAGCGGAGCCCAGGAACAATCCGGTACCGATCGCGCCGCCCAGGGCGATCAGTTGAATATGGCGATTTTTCAGGCCGCGTTTCAGCTCGCCTGAATGCGAGTTTTGTCCACTCATGAAAAGGGTCTCACGCAAGGTTTGATGATGTTCGATAGACGTTGCAGCCGACAGCAGGCTTAAGCAGCGCGGATCAAACCCCAGCGCAGGCACCAGGAGTTCAGCGTTTGTTTAACGGTCATGCGTCACCTGTTTGTTTTTATCTGTGACGAAATCGAACCCACCACGCTTGTGACGCGGCGGAGTGAACAAGGCGGATAGCCTTGAAATTATTGGCCTTGGGAGCGTGTCTCAAGCATTCGAGCCAGGGCTCGTCATGCGTCGAAAGCAGTCGTTGGGGCGCAAAATGCGCGGATACGCAGTTGGGTCACAGTTAAAACGCCGCGCATTGTACACCCCTGACTCCCTGCCGCCAGACGCGGCTTATCAGCGCGTCGGGTGCCGGAATCGCACGGGGCCTGCTCGATGCTTGGCATCGGCGGCAAGGTTCGGGACAGACCCGTCGGGGTCGTCGACGAAGGTACGACAGGGATCGTCCTTCGGTGGGAATCGGTTGAGGTGAGTCACGGCGTTCATTGCGCCTCCTTCTTGTTATGCACCTGCACACAGGCATGGGCTGCATCACACCCGCCTTGAGGCCGCGGAACAAGCGGCTTGAAGCCCGGTGGCAGGCGGTATCGAAGCCGCGACGGAAGGTTTTTCTTACAGCGCTGGACGAGGCTCGATTCCATGACTCGACAGCGGTTTTTTCGTAAGTATTTCTTTACAAGGCGGAACGTATTTTTTCCACTTCAGATCGGCGCCAGCGGCGACTGCAAATTGACGGCCAGTGCTTTTTTATCTGTCTGCTCGCTCAGTTTTTTGTTTTCCCTTGATAATTTTCCAGTGCAAAAAACAGAAAAAAAAGTCCAATAAAAATAATTCAATTATTTTTTTGCATTTCAAGAAACCCTGGACTAGGTTTCCAGCCACTTGCCGGACCACACCCCCGGCAAGCCGAGCGGCCAAGTTGAGCAACTGGGGTTTTCAAGCACTCCCCGTGGAACATCCGAGCCGTCTCACCGACTGCTTTTATCCGAAAAAGTCATCTAGGAGATTCACGATGCAAGCACTGGAAAAAGACTTGGACACTGAACTGCAACTGGACGATTGGTTTGAAGCAGCGACCCACGAGGCCGCGGTGGAAATGATGCAGGCCGATGCGATAGTACCGTTCGGCACGGCGATGTGGCCTTTGTAAAAACGGCCATCAGACAGGAGCGGCCCGGCGGTCGCTCCTGCCTTCACTCGCTGTCCGTCAGGGAGGATCCATGGACAACACCGCAGCCATCCGGCATTTCCTTTACTACCTCGAACACCATCCGGCCCTGACCGACCGCCAGAGCGCCAGGGTCCTGATCGGCCACACCGCCGAGTACACCGCCACCAGCGCCGCCATCATCGAGCAGGCCGGCGACCCCTTCCATTTTACCGCCCTGCGCCTCGACCTCGAGACCACCTCGATGCTGACCCAGGCCATCGCCGACTGCGATCTGTATATCTTCTTCTACGACTCCTCCACCCTCTCGCCACCCCGCCCGCAAGGCCCGGAATTCATCCAGGCGCTGCAGGGCGTGATGGCCGAAAACTGGAAGAAATCGCTGCTGTTCAAGGACTACGGCGACTACTTCTACGACACCTTCAGCGTCGAGCCGCAACGCATCGCCGAGCTCAACGCGACCCTGATCCAGCATATGTCCGAGGCCACCACCCTGAGCTTTCGCGACGACCACGGTTCGTACTTCGAAGCGCCGCTGGACAGCATCAAGAAGTGGACCAACATCAACGGCGTGGGCAACTACGATCTGGCGCCCGGAGAGATCGCCAGCCACAGCGAGGCCATCAATGGCCGGGTGAAATTCGTCGGCACCTTCCTCGGCACCATCCCCTTCGCGCGCAAATACGGCGTGCTGCAATCGCCGCTGGAACTGTGGATCGAGAACTCCACCATCAGCCGCATCGCCACCGATGTGCCGGGGCTGGCGGAGGACTTCAACAAGTACCTGGATGCCAACCCGTCCAACCGGCGCATCGAGGAACTGGGCATCGGCACCAACGAAGGGGTGAAAGACCTCTACGCGCGCAACTCGGGGTTCGAGGAGCGCCATTGCGGCCTGCACCTGGGACTGGGCGGTGGCGCCAAGGGCAGCCATCACCTGGACCTGATCTTTGCCAGCGGGGTGCTGGCGCTGGACGATAAGCCAGTGTTCGATGGCAGGTTTGTGTTCTGAGCCTGTAGCCGCTGGCGCAGCGCTGCGCCAGCGGCTACATAGAGGCAAAAAAAACGCCAACCCTGAGGTTGGCGTTTTTTCTTGTTGCTTACAGCTTGCAGCTCAAGGCTGCCTCACTCAGGCTTGCGGCGGCCGAAACCCGGGCGTTGGCCGGAACCGGCCGGGGCACCACGGCGCTTGCCCGACGGTGCGTCCTTGTCGACCAGGACGATGCCCGGACGCTTGGACTTCGGCGCTGGCTTGGCCGGGCGCTTGGTGTCGCTCGGACGATCCGCCACTGGCGTACCGCGACCCGACTCACCACGCCCGGCAGCCGGACGCGGCGCCCGTGGAGCGCGCTCGCCATCCTGGCGTGGCGCGGGCTTGCGGCCCGGACGCTCGCCTTCGATCTGCGGCTCGCGCGACGGGCGCGGAGCACCGGCGGCAGGCGCGCCATGGGCCGGACGCAGGGTCCGCACACGCTCGCTCTTGCCCACCGGGCGCGAGGATTTGCGCTGCATGCGCTCCAGCTTGTCCTTGCTCTTGGCGTTGAGCTGCGGCAGCGCCACCGGGGTCAGGCCAACCTCGGCGCTGAGGACGTCCACTTCGTACTGGCTCATTTCGCGCCAGCGGCCCATCGGCAGGTCGGAGTTGAGGAACACCGGACCGAAACGCACGCGCTTCAGACGGCTGACCACCAGGCCCTGGGATTCCCACAGGCGACGCACTTCACGGTTGCGGCCTTCCATCACCACGCAGTGGTACCAGTGGTTGAAGCCTTCGCCGCCTGGAGCCTGCTGGATGTCGGTGAACTTGGCCGGGCCGTCTTCGAGCATTACGCCGGCTTTCAGGCGCTCGATCATCTCGTCGTCGACTTCGCCACGCACACGTACCGCGTACTCACGGTCCATTTCATAGGACGGGTGCATCAGGCGGTTGGCCAGCTCACCGTCGGTGGTGAACATCAGCAGGCCGGTGGTGTTGATGTCGAGGCGACCGATATTGATCCAGCGGCCTTCCCGCGGACGCGGCAGCTTGTCGAACACGGTCGGACGGCCTTCCGGGTCGTCGCGGGTGCAGATTTCGCCGTCGGGCTTGTTGTACATGATCACGCGGCGGACCGATTCGGACGCTTCTTCGCGCTTGATCACCTTGCCATCGATGGAGATGGCGTCATGCAGGTCGACGCGCAGGCCAAGGGTGGCCTCTTTGCCATTGACCTTGATCCGGCCCTGGCTGATCCAGGACTCCACGTCACGGCGCGAGCCGACGCCGATACGGGCGAGGACTTTCTGCAGCTTTTCGCCTGCTGGGCCGATTTCCTGCTGGTCTTGCTGATCTTCACTCATCTGGGCACCTCCCGGTGTGTCGATTCAGGCTTGAGTGGCCTGAACGCTAGTAAAAACAGGCCTTGTGGCGAAGGGATCGCCAAAGGGTCGCGAATCATACGCTCATGGCGCCGGTTGCGCATCAGAGACTAGCCGATAAGTGTCGGCCTACCGGTTTTTCCGCTGGCCGGTGGCAGCGCAGGCACTTGGGCGGCTGACCTGTAGGAGCGAGCGGGCGGCGATCCGACTTGCCCGCGATCGGCAACGCCAGGGCATGTCTGGCACACCGCATCAGCCTTTATCGCGGGCAAGCCTCGCTCCTACAGAGGCGGACTCAATCGTCTTCCAGCAGGCGTCTTTCGTTCTCGATGGCCTCGGCCAGCGCCAGGGCTTCGGCCTCTTCGTCGCTCAGCTCCGGAGCAGGCGGTTCCAGTGCCGCCACGGCGGCCAGCAGCTTGGCGCGGGCTTCGGCGACGCCGAGCACATCCTCATCGGCCTCCTGCTCATCGCCAGCGTCTGCTTCGAGTTCGGCCTCGTGCTCGGCTTCGAGCTCCGCTTGGTGCTCGACTTGCGCTGCAACCTCGGCTTCGGCTTCGGCTTCGGCTTCGGCTTCGGCTTCAGCTTCGGCTTCGGCTTCGGTACCAGTCTGCGCTTCGGGGTCGATCTCGGCGTCCACCTCGGCGTCGGCAACAGAGTCGTCCCCGGACGACTCAACCGCGCCATCGCGATGCAGATCGTCGAAGTCGGTCTTGATTCCCTCCTCCATCGAGTCCAGTTCCAGCAGCAAGGTGTGGAAACTGGTCTCTTCCTTCGGTTCTTCCGGCTCGGCGCTGGCGTCGGCCAGGGCTTGCAGGCTGGCGGGCACCGGCACGTCGTCGAAGTCGAGGACCGGCTCGGTTTCGATTTCGCGCAGCTCGGCCAGCGGCGGCAGGTCGTCGAGGTTCTTCAGGTTGAAGTGATCGAGAAACGCCTTGGTGGTGGCGAACATCGCCGGCTTGCCCGGCACGTCACGGTAGCCGACCACCCGAATCCACTCGCGCTCAAGCAAAGTCTTGACGATCTGGCTGTTGACCGCCACGCCCCGCACATCCTCGATCTCGCCGCGGGTGATCGGCTGGCGGTAAGCAATCAGCGCCAGGGTTTCCAGCATCGCCCGGGAGTACCGCTGGGGCCGTTCTTCCCACAGCCGGCCAACCCAGGGCGCGAACTTTTCCCGCACTTGCAGGCGATAACCGGAGGCCACTTCCTTGAGTTCGAAGGCCCGACCTTCGCAGGATTTGCCAAGGATCGTCAGCGCCTTCTTGAAGACTGCGGGGTCCGGCCGTTCGCCTTCCTCGAAGAGCTCGAACAGACGCTCCATGGATTGCGGTTTTCCCGAGGCCAACAGAAAGGCTTCAAGCAGTGGCGCCAGCTCGCGGGGTTCATTCAGATTCATTGTTTCAGCTCGTTATTCGGCTCGCGCCCGCACATGGATAGCCGTGAAAGGCTCATTCTGTACCAGCTCGACCAGGGATTCCTTGACCAGCTCGAGGATCGCCATGAAAGTCACCACCACCCCCAGGCGCCCCTCTTCCGCGGTGAACAGCTCGACAAAAGGCACAAACCCTCCGCCCTTGAGCCGCTCCAGCACCTCGCTCATGCGCTCGCGGGTGGACAGCGCCTCGCGGCTGATCTGATGGCTTTCGAACATATCGCCACGGCGCAGCACCTCGGCCATGGACATCAGCACCTCTTCCAGGGCGACATCCGGCAACAGCTTGCGCGCCCGGGCTTCCGGGGCGTCGAGCCTGGGCACTATGACGTCGCGGCCGACCCGGCTCAGGCCGTCGATGCCTTCGGCGGCGGCCTTGAAGCGCTCGTATTCCTGCAGGCGGCGGATGAGTTCGGCGCGCGGGTCTTCCTCTTCCTCTTCCACCTCGGCCGAGCGCGGCAACAGCATGCGTGACTTGATCTCGGCCAGCATGGCCGCCATCACCAGGTACTCGGCGGCCAGCTCCAGGCGCACCGACTGCATCAATTCGACATAGCCCATGTACTGGCGGGTGATTTCCGCCACCGGGATGTCGAGGATGTCGATGTTCTGTTTGCGGATCAGGTACAGCAGCAGGTCGAGCGGGCCTTCGAAGGCCTCGAGAAAGACTTCCAGGGCGTCCGGCGGAATGTACAGGTCCAGCGGCATTTCCATGACCGCCTGGCCGTAGACCATCGCGAAGGGCAGCTCCTGCTGCGCTCCGGCCTGGTCGTCGACGTGTTCCACTGCGGACATTCAGGCCTCGACCATGAAGGGAGCCGGGTCGCCGCAGCCGATACGGATCACTTCCGGCTCGCCATCGGCCAGGTTGATCACGGTGGAGGCCATGATGCCGCCAAAACCGCCATCGATGATCAGGTCGACCTGATGTTCGAGCAGTTGGCGCATTTCATAAGGATCGTTCATCGGCTCGGTTTCGCCGGGCATGATCAGGCTGACGCTCATCAGCGGCTCGCCGAGCTCGGCCAGCAGCGCCAGGGCGATCGGATGGCTCGGCACCCGCAGGCCGATGGTGCGTTTCTTCGGGTGCAGCAACAGCCGCGGCACTTCGCGGGTGGCGTTGAGGATGAAGGTGTAAGGCCCCGGCAGATGCGCCTTGAGCAGGCGAAAGGTACCGGTATCGATCTTGGCGAACAGGCCCAGCTGCGACAGGTCGCTGCAGATCAGCGCGAAGTTGTGTTTGTCATCCAGTTGCCGCAGGCGCCGCACGCGCTCGACCGCGCTCTTGTCGCCGATCTGGCAGCCAATGGCGTAGGACGAGTCGGTCGGGTAGATCACCACGCCACCTGAGCGGATGATTTCGACAGCCTGTTTGATCAGGCGCGGTTGCGGGTTTTCCGGATGAATCTGGAAAAATTGACTCACATTCTCTACCTGTTCAGACGGCGGCAATAATTGGGTCATGTTTGAACCGACACCAGAGCGGCGGCAGATCCTCCGGAACAGGGCGATACTCGCCTATCTCGGACCAGCCTCCAGGGCCATGAAAATCACTGCCGGCGCTCACCAGCAGACCGAACTCCCGAGCAAGGATGGCCAGGCTACCCACCTGCTCGGCGGGTTGATGGCCGTTGACCACCTCGATCGCGTGGCCACCTGCTTGAATATAGTCGGCAATCAGGCGGCGACGTTTGCTGCGGGTGAAATCGTAGTGCCAGGGATGGGCCAGACTGACCCAGGCCCCCGCCGCGCGTAGCGTCTCGACGGTTTCCTCGAGGGTCGGCCAGTGCTGCTTGACGTCGCCCAGCTTGCCGGCCCCCAGCCACTTGCGAAAAGCTTCGGCGCGGTCCTTCACGAAACCGGCGCGCACCAGGTAATCGGCGAAGTGCGGCCGGGCCGGCGCATTGCCGCTGTCGCCCAGCTCCTGCTGGATCGCCCGGGCCCCTTCGAGGGCGCCCGGCATGCCTTTGAGCGCGAGCTTGCGGCTTATTTCTTCGGACCGCAGCCAGCGGCCATCGTGCAATTTGCCGATGGCTTCGACCAATGACGGCGCATTGACGTCGAAACCGTAGCCCAGCACATGAATGGTTGCCCCACCCCAGGTGCAGGACAATTCGACGCCATTGACCATCTGCATGCCCAGTTCCTGGGCCGCGAGGCGAGCCTCGTCGAGGCCTTCCAGGGTGTCATGATCGGTCAGGGCCAGGACTCGCACGCCTTTCTCGAACGCACGCGCAACCAGAGCCGCGGGCGCCAGGGCGCCATCGGAGGCCGTGCTGTGGCAGTGCAAATCAACATTCACGGGACTGTTCAACCTCAAGTCAGCTGGCGCTTTCGCTGCCATGGATGTTTGTTATTATGCCGCCACATCCTGCTTCTGGCTGCCACTGTGAAACAATTCATCGACTTCATCCCGCTGTTCCTGTTTTTCATCGTCTACAAAATCGATCCCCGAGTCGTCGACATTGCCGGTCAACAACTGACCGTAGGCGGAATCTACAGCGCCACGGCGGTGTTGATCATCAGTTCCCTGGTGGTATACGGCGCGCTGTTCATCTCCCAGCGCAAGCTGGAGAAAAGCCAGTGGCTGACCCTGGTCGCCTGCCTGGTGTTCGGCAGCCTGACCCTGGCCTTCCACAGCGAAACCTTCCTCAAGTGGAAGGCGCCGGTGGTCAACTGGCTGTTCGCCCTGGCCTTTATCGGCAGCCATTTCATCGGCGAACGCCTGCTGATCAAGCGCATCATGGGCCACGCGCTGACCCTGCCGGATCCGGTCTGGACCCGCCTGAACATCGCCTGGATCGCCTTCTTCCTGTTCTGCGGCGCCGCCAACCTGTTCGTCGCCTTCACCTTCCAGAGCATCTGGGTCGACTTCAAGGTCTTCGGCAGCCTGGGCATGACCGTGCTGTTCCTGGTCGGCCAGGGCATCTACCTGTCGCGCCATCTTCACGACACCGAACCCACCACTTCGAAAACCGAGGACTGACATGCTTTACGCAATCATTGCTACAGACGTCGCCAACTCCCAGGAAAACCGCCTGGCCGCGCGCCCGGCGCATCTGGAGCGGTTGCAGCAGCTCAAGGCCGAAGGTCGCGTGGTACTGGCCGGGCCACACCCTGCCGTCGACAGCAATGATCCCGGTGCCGCGGGTTTCACCGGCAGCCTGATCGTCGCCGAATTCGACTCGCTGAGCGCCGCCCAGGCCTGGGCCGATGCCGACCCTTACGTCGCCGCCGGTGTCTATGCCAGCGTCGTGGTCAAGCCGTTCAAGCAAGTCCTGCCGTAAATCCTCTCCCCCCCGCGGTGAACCTTATGGGTTCATCGCGCTCTCAATCGCTCATTATTCTCGCTTGACTGCCGACAACTTGCCCAACACTCGATTGGAATCAGGAGTTCCGATGCGCCAAGCTCCGTTGTGCCTGTTGTTGGTCATGTTAACGATTGGGGCGAGCGCCTCTGCCGAAGAAACCACGGAGCCGGGGCATTCCACGCCTTTGCCCCTGAGTGCCGGCAGCCAGATCAGCGAATTGCAGCAACGCCTGAAAGACAGCGAGCACCAGCGCGAGGAGCTGACCCGGCAATTGCAGGGCGCCGACAGCGAGCGCGAAAGCGCCCAGCTGAGCCGCCTGCGCCAGGAGAACCAGCGCCTCAAACTGCAACTGCGCGAGGCCCAGGCCAGTTCTGCGCCGCGCCTGCTGACCGATCAGCAGCAATGGTTCGTCACCGGCGCCGGGGTAGCGCTATTGGCCCTGCTCTGCGGTATCTTCGCCAGTGGTGGACATAGGAAGCGTCGACAATGGCTAAATTGAGTGATTCATGAGCGAGCTGTTACTGATTGACGATGACCAGGAGCTCTGCGAGCTCCTGACCAGTTGGCTGGGCCAGGAAGGTTTTCAGGTACGGGCCTGCCACGATGGCCTGAGCGCCCGGCGCGCCCTGGCCGATCACGCCCCGGCGGCGGTGGTGCTGGACGTGATGCTGCCCGACGGCAGCGGCCTGGAACTGCTCAAGCAACTGCGCAACGACCACCCGGACCTGCCGGTGCTGATGCTCTCGGCCCGCGGCGAGCCCCTGGACCGCATCCTCGGCCTGGAACTGGGCGCCGACGACTACCTGGCCAAACCCTGCGACCCACGCGAACTGACGGCCCGCCTGCGCGCCGTGCTGCGCCGCAGCCACCCGACCGCGGTGTCCAGCCAGATGGAGCTGGGCGACTTGTGTTTCAGCCCGGTACGCGGCGTAGTCAGCATCGACGAACAGGACATCACCCTCACCGTTTCCGAAAGCCGCCTGCTGGAAGCCTTGCTCAAGCAGCCAGGCGAGCCGCTGGACAAGCAGGAGCTGGCGCAGATCGCCCTGGGCCGTAAACTGACCCTGTACGACCGCAGCCTGGACATGCACGTCAGCAACCTGCGCAAGAAGATCGGCCCGCACCCCGACGGCCGCCCGCGCATCGTCGCCCTGCGCAGCCGAGGCTACTACTACAGCCTCTGAACAGATCCCTGAGCCTGTAGCCGCTGCCACAGGCCCTCCTGCATTCGCAAGATCCCTGCGGCCGTGCCGGTCGGTCGCAGCCTCGCAGGCTCGGCAGCGGCTACAGGGGTTATGTCAGTTTCGCCAAAAACGTCTTTACCCAAGCTTTACCCTTCGCTGACCGCCGCTGACCTTGATCTCCGTAATCTGCACACATCCGGAACTGACCGGGAATGAGACAAGGAGATACACCATGCGCAAGACCCTGATCGCTCTGATGTTCGCCGCCGCCCTGCCGACCGTGGCCATGGCCATGCCGGAAGGCGCAGGTCCCATGGGTCCGATGGATGGCCCGCGCCACAGCGAACACATGCGCGGCAAAGGCCCTTACAGCCAGCTGGACCTGAGCCACGAACAGCGCCAGCAGATCCGCAAGCTGATGGGTGAGCAGATGCACGAGCGCAAAGAGCTGGTGCAGAAGTACCTGGAAAAACTGTCGCCGGCCGACCAGAAGGCCCTGAAGGACGAGATCGCCGCCAAGCGCCAGAAAACCGAAGCGGATATCCGCGCCCTGCTCAAGCCGGAACAACAGAAAGAGTTTGACGCCATCCAGAAGAAACACGCCGAGCGCCGCGCCGAATGGGCCGAATTCAAGGCCTGGAAAGCGCAACAGCCGCAAAAAACGCAATAATGCTCGAGGTTCTGTACGGAAAGTCGCCGAGCGGCGATCAGGCAAGACAAAAACAGGCGAGGAAGCGGAGTTTAGGGGCCTAAATGAGCATTCCGAGCCTGTTTTTAACGCAGCATGATCGACGCGCAGGCAGTTTACGTACAGAACCTAGCGCTTATCCCATAGCCCAGTGGCGCCCCACTGGGCTTTCCTTGTTTGAGGACTTCCCGTGCGTTCATTGTTCTGGCGCATTCTCGCCAGCTTCTGGCTGGCCATCACCCTGGTTGCAGGGCTGTCGATTCTGCTTGGCCACATGCTGAACCAGGATGCCTGGATCCTCAGTCGCCATCCGGGCCTCAATACCCTGGCCGAAGAGTGGACGCGCACCTACGAAGAACAGGGCGAAGACGCCGCTCAGGAGATCCTCGAGCAACGCAAGCACCAGTACCACGTCAACGTACAGGTGCTGAACGAAGCCGGCGACCCGGTGGTCCGCGGCACCTTCCCGCGCCGCGCGGCGGCCCTCGAGGCCCGGCAGAACAACGATGACCGGCGCCTGCCCTGGCGGCGCCTGACCGCCGAATACACCAGCCCGAAAACCGGCGACACCTACCTGCTGATCTACCGCATTCCCCACCCGGAACTGGACGCCTGGCACCGCGATAGCCTGCTGTGGCCGCTGAGCGCCCTGACCATCGCGCTGGTGGTGCTGACCCTGTTCAGCCTGCTGGTGACCCTGTCCATCACCCGCCCCCTCAGCCGTTTGCGCGGTGCGGTGCATGACCTGGGGCAAACCACTTACCAACAGAACAGCCTGGCCCGCCTGGCCGCCCGCCGCGACGAATTCGGCGTGCTGGCCAAGGATTTCAACCGCATGGGTTCGCGCCTGCAAAGCCTGATCGGCAGCCAGCGCCAGTTGCTGCGCGATGTCTCCCACGAGCTGCGCTCGCCGCTGGCGCGCCTGCGCATCGCCCTGGCGCTGGCCGAACGCGCCACGACCGAGGAACGCGAGCGCCTGTGGCCGCGCCTGACCCGCGAGTGCGATCGCCTGGAAGCGCTGATCAGCGAAATCCTGGTGCTGGCCCGGGTCGATGCCGACAACGCCAGCGCCGAAGAGGTGGACCTCAACGCCCTGCTCGACAACCTGCAGAAGGATGCCCAACTGGCGTGCCCGGAACAGCCGGTGAGAATACAGGCCGAATCGCCGCTCAGCCTCAAGGGCTGGCCGACCATGATCGAACGGGCGCTGGACAATCTGCTGCGCAATGCCCAGCGCTTCAACCCGGCCGGACAGCCGATCGAAGTGCAGGCATTGCGTCAGGGAGAGCGGATCGTGCTCAGCGTGCGCGATCACGGCCCCGGGGTGGAGGCCGAACATTTGCGTCAGTTGGGCGAACCCTTCTACCGCGCCCCGGGCCAGACCGCGCCGGGTCACGGGCTGGGCCTGGCCATCGCCCGGCGCGCTGCGGAACGCCACGGCGGCAGCCTGACCCTGGACAATCATCCCCAGGGCGGCTTTATCGCCAGCCTGGAGTTGCCGTTGGTGCCTGACGTTACTGCCCAGGCCTGAGAAGCTTCGCGGGCAAGTCGGATCGCCGCCTTACCCGCGATTAACTATCCGCTACACCGCAACTCTACGATCAGGCCTTGCCCGACCAGGCACTGACGAACTCCGCCGTATCCACCTTGGGCGCGACCCGCGGCTCGTTCAGCGGCGTGCCCAGGTACAGGAAGGCGATGATTTCCTCACCTTCGCCCAGGCCGAGGCCCTTAGCGACATGGGGCGAATAGGACAGCTCGCCGGTACGCCACACCGCACCGATCCCCTGGGCGTAGGCCGCCAGCAGAATGCCGTGGGCAGCACAGCCGGCCGCCAGCCGTTGCTCCGATTTCGGCACCTTGACGTGCTCCTGCAAGCGGGCCACCACAACCACCACCAACGGCGCGCGCAGTGGCATGGCGCGGGCCTTGTCCAGGGCCGCCTGGGTCGCTTCGCCACCCTGCAATTGCACCGCTTCCACCAGCAGCTCGCCCAACTGTTCACGGGCCGCGCCTTCCACCGTCAGAAAGCGCCAAGGCCGTAACTGGCCGTGATCCGGGGCGCGCAATGCCGCCGCGAACAGTGCTTCGCGTTGCGCCGCCGTCGGCGCCGGGTCCACCAGACGCGGTACGGAAACACGGTTGAGCAATGCGTCGAGAGCCTCCATCGGCCACCTCCTGAAAAAAATGTCCGGCCATTCTACCGATAAGTGCCTTCCGGGTGCCGGTTTACATGCTCTGCGCCGCAGGTAGAATGGCGCCCTCCTTATCAGCCCCGAGCGGACCTCATGGCGTTGCCGACCCTACGGATCATTGGTTTCATCATCGGCATTTTCCTGATCACCCTGGCCATCGCCATGGTCATTCCGATGGCGACGCTGGTGCTGTTCGAGCGCACCGGCGACCTGCCGTCGTTCCTCTGGGCCAGCATGATCACCTTCGTCGCCGGCCTGGCCCTGGTGATACCGGGGCGCCCGGAGCATGTGCACCTGCGCCCGCGGGACATGTACCTGCTGACGGTGTCCAGCTGGCTGGTGGTGTGCATCTTCGCCGCCCTGCCGTTTTTGCTGACCCAGCACATCAGCTACACCGACTCGTTCTTTGAAAGCATGTCCGGTATCACCGCCACCGGCGCCACCGTGCTCAGCGGCCTGGACAACATGTCGCCGGGCATCCTGATGTGGCGTTCGCTGCTGCACTGGCTCGGCGGTATCGGCTTCATCGGCATGGCGGTGGCGATCCTGCCGCTGCTGCGCATCGGTGGCATGCGCCTGTTCCAGACCGAATCCTCGGACCGCTCGGAAAAGGTCATGCCGCGTTCGCACATGGTGGCGCGGCTGATCGTGGCGGCCTATGTCGGCATCACCATTCTCGGCAGCCTGGCCTTCTGGTGGGCCGGGATGAACCTGTTCGATGCGATCAACCACGCGATGTCGGCGATTTCCACCGGTGGTTTCTCCACCTCCGACAGCTCGCTGGCGCACTGGCCGCAGCCGGCGGTGCACTGGGTGGCGGTGGTGGTCATGATCCTCGGCAGTCTGCCGTTCACCCTGTACGTCGCCACCCTGCGCGGCAACCGCCGGGCGCTGATCAAGGACCAGCAGGTCCAGGGCTTGCTCGGGATGCTGCTGGTGACCTGGCTGGTGCTCGGCACCTGGTACTGGTGGACTACCCAACTGCATTGGCTGGAAGCCCTGCGTCACGTCGCGCTGAACGTCACCTCGGTGGTCACCACCACCGGTTTCGCCCTGGGCGACTACAGCCTGTGGGGCAACTTCTCGCTGATGCTGTTCTTTTACCTGGGCTTCGTCGGCGGCTGTTCCGGCTCGACCGCCGGCGGGATCAAGATTTTCCGCTTCCAGGTCGCCTATATCCTGCTCAAGGCCAACTTGAACCAGCTGATCCACCCGCGCGCGGTAATCAAGCAGAAATACAACGGTCACCGCCTCGACGAGGAAATCGTCCGTTCGATCCTGACCTTCTCGTTCTTTTTCGCCATCACCATCTGCGTGATCGCCCTGGCGCTGTCGCTGCTGGGTGTGGACTGGATGACCGCCCTGACCGGCGCGGCCAGTACGGTGTCGGGGGTGGGTCCGGGCCTGGGCGAAACCATCGGCCCGGCCGGTAATTTCGCCACCCTGCCGGACGCCGCCAAGTGGATTCTGTCCCTGGGCATGCTGCTCGGCCGGCTAGAGATCATCACCGTATTCGTGTTGTGTATTCCGGCATTCTGGCGTCACTGATCGCGGCCCCGGACTCCTGCAACCGCGCCCGGTATTCGCCGGGCGTGGCATCGAACCAGCGACGGAAAGCGCGGAAAAAGTTGCTCGGATCGGCAAACCCCAACAGATAGGCAATCTCCAGCAGGGTCATGCTCGGCTGCGCCAGGTACTGCTCGGCCAGCTCACGCCGGGTGTCGTCGAGCAGGGTCTGGAAACTGGTGCCCTCCTCCTGCAAACGCCGCTGCAGGGTGCGCTGGGAAAGGTGCAGGGTCTGGGCCACGGCTTCGCGCTTCGGCTCCCCCTGGGGCAGCAGCCGGCACAGCGCCTGGCGCGCCTTGTGCGTCACCCGGCTTTCGGAGAACCGCGCCAGGTACTCACCGGCGAAGCGGTCATGCAGCAGCGCCATGGCCTCATTGGCGGTCGGCAATGGCGCTTCCAGATCGGCACGCTCGAAAATCAATGCATCGTAAGGCGCGTTGAACACCAGCGGCGCATGAAACGCCTGCTTGTAGGGCTCCAGATCGACCGGCACAGCCCCCTGCATCAGTACCTGGCGCGGCTGCAGCGTTCGCCCGGTCAACCAGCCACACAGCGCCAGCGCACAGGCCAGCGAGGCTTCGGCACTTTGCCGGGTCGGCGGCAGATGATCGCCGTGCACCGTCAGAATCAGCGCATAACCTTCAGGTAAAAGTCGGAAACTCAGATCAGCGCTTTCCGCGATGATCCGCTGATAGCGCACCAGGCGCTGGAACCCCTCGGCCAGGGTACGACTGGACATCAGGGCATATCCGGCCACGTTGAAGGAGGCCGGTCGCACCACCTTGCCCATGTTCAGGCCGATCGCCGGGTTGCCGGACTGTTCCACCGCACGCTGCCAGAGACGCGTCATCGAGTCCTGGGGGAAACGCGCATCCGGGTCCTCCAGCGCGGCATAGTCGAGCCCGATCTGCTTGAACAATGCACGGCAATCCAGGCCGTCCATCTCCAGAGCTTTGACAATTCCCATCGCCCAGCTTGCAGAAGTCGTTCGTTCGCTCATGGTGGGTTCTTTACATGATGAGCCGCATGCCACGGCCGATTTTCCAAGGATACTAAAGTGGCGCCTATTGTCACTGGCCCCAGCCATTGATGACTCTAGACTCAAATAAGCTCCCCGCAGAGCGTCCCGCTGACAGAACAACAACCACAGAGATCGCAGTCGTGGATAACATCAAGCAATTCAACAGCTTCGCCGAGTTCTATCCGTATTACCTGAGCGAACACAGCAACAGCACCTGCCGCCGCCTGCACTTCGTGGGCACGACCCTGGTGATCTTCATCCTCGCCTTCGCCATCGGCAAAGGCGCCTGGCTGTTGCTGCTGGCCCTGCCGGTGGCCGGCTACAGCTTCGCCTGGGTCGGTCATTTCTTCTTCGAGAAGAATCGCCCGGCCACCTTCCAGCATCCGCTCTACAGCCTTCTGGGCGATTTCGTCATGTACCGCGACATGCTGACCGGCAAGGTCCCGTTCTAGGCCTGGCCGGACACCAAGCCGTCCCGCGCAGCCTGTGCAGGATTGGATCCAAGGCATAGACTCCAATCGTTGCGCAAAAAACAACAAGAGGATTGCCGATGAACGCTCACGCCCGTTTCACCCACATGAAGGATGGCACCCAGGAAGACTGGGCGATCATCGCCGCGGATTTCAGCGCCTACGCCAAGCAGTTGCCGGCGCGCATCGTGGCGCACCTGAAGCTGCTCGATGGCGATTTTGGCGGCTTCCCGGTGGATCGCCTGACCCACTCGCTGCAAACCGCCAGCCGGGCCTGGCATGACGGTCGCGATGAGGAATATGTGGTCTGCGCCCTGCTCCACGACATCGGCGACACCCTGGGTTCCTACAATCACCCGGACATCGCCGCGGCGATCCTCAAGCCCTTCGTCAGCCCCGAAAACCTGTGGATGGTGGAGAAGCACGGAATCTTCCAGGGCTACTACTTCTTCCATCACCTGGGCATGGACCGGCACCTGCGCGAGCAATTCAAGGACCACCCGCTGTATCTGCGGACCGCCGAATTCTGTGCCAAGTACGACGCCGCGGCGTTCGATCCGGACTACGACAGCCTGCCCCTGAGCTTTTTCGAACCCATGCTCGAACGCCTGTTCGCCCAGCCGAAAAACTCGATCTACAAGGCGGCCATGGCAGAACACGCGCCGGCCTGAGCGCTTTCGCAGGTCGTTGCAGGCAAGCTCGCCCCTGCTTCTGCAGGAGCGAGGCTTGCCCGCGATGATGTCCGCCCGGCCAGCAACCTGCCGCTCAAGCCAACTCCGCGACCTTGGCCTGTTCGGCCTTGCGCTGCGCCTCCCGCGCCTGGGCGTCGGCCAGGCGATACAGCTCGATGGTGCCGTCCCAGTGCTCGATCAGGGCGGTGCACGACTCGACCCAATCCCCGCAGTTGAGGTAGTCCACCTCGCCGACCTTGCGGATCTCGGCATGGTGAATGTGCCCGCACACCACGCCGTGCAGCTCGCGCTTCACGCATTCGTGGGCGATGGCTTCCTCGAAGTCGCTGATAAAGCTGACCGCGGTCTTGACCTTGTGCTTGAGGTAGGCCGACAACGACCAGTAACCGTAGCCGTAGCGTGCCCGCCAATGATTCAGCCAGCGGTTGAGGGTCAGGGTGAATTCGTAGGCCGAGTCGCCGAGAAAGGCCAGCCAGCGGTGGTAGCGGGTGATGACATCGAACTGGTCGCCATGGATCACCAGCAGGTGGCGGCCATCGGCGGTGACATGCACCGCCTCGTCCACCAACTGGATATTGCCCAGGATCAGCTTCGAATAGCGGCGCAGGAATTCGTCGTGGTTGCCGGTGACATAGATCACCTCGGTGCCGCGCTTGCTCATGGTCAGCAGGCGGCGGATGACGTTGGTGTGTGCCTGGGGCCAGTACATGCCGCCGCGCAGCTTCCAACCGTCGATGATGTCGCCGACCAGGTAGATCCGGTCGGCGTGATAGCCCTTGAGGAACTGCGACAGATGCTCTGCCTGGCAGTCCCGGGTGCCCAGATGCACATCGGAAATCCACAAGGTGCGCACGCGTTGTTTACGGCTGGGTCTGGCGAGTTCGGCACTGGTCATGGGCACACTCCTGCATTTTTTGCGAGCTTGCACCCGGGCGATTAATCGCCTGTGACAGAAATACGGCAGTCCGATGACAGCGCTGAATCCCGGGCCGCCGGTGTAGACTGCCGCTCTGCCAAGGAGACCGCGATGAGACCGATCCTCACGCTACGCCAGTACAGCCACGACCTGATCGTCCACAGCCACGAACACGCGCAACTGGTGTTCGGCCTGTCGGGCCAGCTCGACTTCGAGGTCGATGGCCAGGGCAGCCAGGTGATCCAGCAGAGCTTCGTGGTGGTACCCTCCGGCGCCCACCATGCCTGTGGCAGCCCCAACGGCAGCCGCTGCCTGGTGCTCGACGTGCCCGACGAACATTGGCTGGTGCAATCACTGGGCGATCACGCCGATGCCAGTCGCCGCCTGCTCGACAACGCCGGGCGCCTGCCCCTGGATACGGCGCAGAGCCAACTGGTCAACTGGCTGGCCGGCAGCCCGGTCAACGACCCGCTGATTGCCCAGCAAGGCGCGGTGCTGTTGCTGGCCAGCCTCAACCAGGCCAGCCCCGCCAGCATCGGCGGCCGACGCCTGCCCTATGCCGCCTTGAATGCCCATATCGACCAACACGCCGCCCATCCGCTGCAGGTGGCCGACCTGGCGCGGATCGCCGGGCTGTCCAGCGCTCGCCTGCATGCACGGTTTGTCGCCGAATGCGGACAGACGCCGATGGACTACATCCGCAGCCGACGCCTGCACATGGCCGCCGGCCTGTTGCGCGACTCGGCACTGCCCATCGGCGAAATCGCCAGCCGCGTCGGCTACAGCTCCCAGAGTGCTTTCGCCGCGGCAGTGCTGCGCGAGTTCGGTGTCTCCCCCGGCAAGCTGCGACGCGCGACGGGCCGCCGCTAGGCTGTCGACAAAAAACGCGAGGATCGCGACAGACCGGATCCCGCCAGGCTTTTAGACTGGCACCGCTCCGCTCAACCGTCTTGAAGGATTGAAATGACTCCGCGTACTGCCCTTGGCGCCCTGCATATCGGCGCACTGATGTTCGGCCTCACCGGTGTATTCGGCAAACTCGCCGCCGCTTCGCCGGCCATCATCGTCTTCGGGCGGGCGGCGTTCGCGGTGCTCGCCCTGGCGTTCTTCGCCCGCTGCGCCAGCAGCATCCGCTGGCAACGGCTACAGGCCACGGACTGGTGGCGACTGCTGCTCAGCGGCTTGTTGCTGGCCGGGCACTGGGTGAGTTTCTTCATCGCGGTGAAAGTCGCGGGCGTGGCCATCGCAACCCTGGGGTTCACCAGCTTCCCGGCCTTCACAGTGATCCTCGAGGGGCTGATTTTCCGCGAGCGCATCCGCCTCAACGAAATCGTCTTGGTGGCGCTGGTCAGCGTCGGCCTGGTGCTGGTCACGCCGCACTTCGACCTCGCCAGCCAAGCCACCAGCGGGCTGCTCTGGGCCGTGGGATCGGGCCTGCTGTTTGCCTTGTTGTCACTGAACAACCGCGCCAGCTCGGCGCGCATCCCGGCGGTACAGGCGGCACTGTGCCAGAATGTGGTGGTTGCCTTGTGCCTGCTGCCGGTGGCGGCGCCAGGGTTGAGCGAGGTGCGCGCCATCGACTGGTTGTGGATCAGCCTGCTCGGCATCTTCTGCACCGGCCTGGCCCACAGCCTGTTCGTCGCCAGCCTCGCGGTGATCAAGGCGCGCACCGCGGCGGTGGTGTTCGCCCTGGAGCCGGTCTACGGGATTACCGTGGCCTGGCTGCTGTTCAACGAAACACCGACGCTGCGCATGCTGATCGGCGGCGTCTTGATCATCTTCGCCATCGTGGTCTCCAGCAGCCTGTCCGGCTCAAGCAAAAAAACCGTAGCGGCGCAAGCCCCGTCTCACTGAGTGGTGCGATCGTTGTGACCTAGGTCGCGCTGCGGGTCGATCTGGTCGCGCACCCGTTGCTTGAGCACCTTGGCTTCGGGGAAACCGCCATCGGCCTTGCGTTCCCAGATCTGTACGCCGTCGCAGGTAATGCGGAACGTACCGCCGGTGGCCGGCTCCAGGGACACCTTGCCCAGGTCGTCGCTGAAGGTGCTCAGCAGTTCCTGGGCCAGCCAGGCGGCGCGCAGCAACCACTGGCACTGGGTGCAATAGGTGATGACCACTTCGGGTTTACGTTCTGTCATGGTGCTGCCGACTCCTGGGCTCAAGGGCGTCGTTATAATAGCCGCCTTTATCGCTTGCCCCGAGATCCATGATGCGTCGTTTGCTGTCCTGCCTGCTCCTGTGTTTGCTCCCCGTGTTCCTGCACGCCGCCGAAGCGCCACGGCCGAAGATCGGCCTGGTGTTGTCCGGCGGCGCCGCCCGTGGCCTGGCGCATATCGGCGTGCTCAAGGCCCTGGAGGAGCAAGGCGTGAAGATCGATGCGATTGCCGGTACCAGCATGGGCGCGGTGATCGGCGGGCTGTACGCCTCGGGCTACAAGATCGACGAGCTGGAAAAACTGGCCCTGAGCATCGACTGGCAACAGGCGCTGTCCGACGCGCCGCCCCGGGAGGACATACCGTTCCGCCGCAAGCAGGATGACCGCGACTTCCTGGTCAAACAGAAACTCAGCTTCCGTGACGACGGCAGCCTCGGCCTGCCGCTGGGGGTCATCCAGGGCCAGAACCTGGCGCTGCTGCTGGAAAGCATGCTCGCCCACGCCAGCGACACCCGGGACTTCGACAAGCTGCCGATCCCCTTCCGTGCGGTCGCCACGGACATCGCCAGCGGCGAAAAGGTGGTGTTTCGCAAGGGCCACCTGCCCCGGGTGATTCGCGCCAGCATGTCGATCCCGGCGGTATTCGCCCCGGTGGAGATGGATGGCCGGCTGCTGGTGGACGGTGGCATGACCGACAACATTCCACTGGATGTGGCCCGCGACATGGGCGTGGACATCGCCATCGTGGTCGACATCGGCACCCCGCTGCGCTCGCGCCAGCAACTGGCGACCGTGGTCGATGTGCTGAACCAGTCGATCACCCTGATGACCCGGCGCAACTCCGAGGAACAACTGGCGTCCCTGCACAAGAGTGACGTGCTGATCCAGCCCCCCCTGGCCAGCTTCGGGGTCACCGACTTCGGCCGCGCCCGGGAAATGATCGACGCCGGTTATCGCGCCACCCGCATCCTCGACGCACGCCTGGCGCCGCTGCGCCGGGCCGAACCTATGGATGCCGAACTCAGCGCCGCACGCACACCCAGCCAGCGCACCCCGATCATCACCGCGATCCGGGTGGAAAACGATTCGAAGGTCAGCGACGACGTAATCCGCTACTACATCCGCCAGCACATCGGCGAGCCTCTGGACCTGGGTCGGCTGCAGACCGACATGGGCACGCTGTATGGCCTGGACTACTTCGAGCAGGTGCAATACCGCGTGGTCCACAAAGGCGATGACCACACCCTGGTGATCAACGCCCGGGGCAAACGCAGCGGCACCGATTACCTGCGCCTGGGGCTGAACCTGTCCGATGACATGCGCGGCGACAGCGCCTTCAACCTGGGCGCCAGCTACCGGGTCAACGGCATCAACAGCCTCGGCGCCGAATGGCTGACCCGGGTGCAGATCGGCGATCAGCAGGAGCTCTACAGCGAGTTCTATCAGCCATTGGATGTCGGCTCGCGCTACTTCATCGCGCCTTACATCGGCATCGAGTCGCAGAATATCGAAGCCGTGCTGGATAACGACCCGATCGCCGAATACCGCCTGGAGCGCTACGGTTTCGGCCTCAATATCGGGCGCCAGATCGGCAACAGCGGCGAGATCCGCTTCGGCGTCGGCGAGGCCTGGGGCAAGGCCGATGTGCGCGTCGGCGACCAGGACCTGCCCAGCGAAAGCTTCAACGAGGGCTACTACGAACTGCGCTACTCGTTCGACTCCCTGGACAATGTCTACTTCCCCCACGCGGGCGAGGACATCGGTCTGTCGCTGCGCCAGTTCGAACCCAGCCTGGGCTCGGACAAGCGCTACCGGCAGTGGGAGTTCAAGCTGGACAAGGCCCTGAGCAGCGGCCCGAACACCTTTATCCTCGGTGGTCGGTATGGCCGGACCCTGGATGAGGCCGAAGTGGTGACCTCAAGCTTCGTGCTGGGCGGCGCCCGCCAGCTGTCGGGCTTCCGCCAGGATGCCCTCTCGGGCCAGAACGTCAGCCTGATGCGGGGCGTCTACTACCGGCGGCTGACACCCCGCTCCTACCTGCCCCTGGATTTCCCGCTGTATATCGGCGGCTCCCTGGAGCGAGGGCGGGCCTGGAACAACGACAACGAGTTCGACAGCGGCTACATCAACGCCGCCAGCGTCTTCCTCGGTTTCGACACGCCGCTGGGGCCGCTGAACTTCAGTTATGGCATCAACGACGACAACCAGAAAGCGGTCTACCTCAACCTGGGCCAGACGTTCTGAGGCTGGGCGTCCGACTCGGCTTCGGCCTTGGTGCCGGAACCCGGCTCGTCTGGCTCCTCCAGGCGCCAGACGATCGAGTCGGCACTGAAGGGCGCCGGTGTGGCAGCGGGAGACGCCGGAGCGCTGGAGGGTTCGGAAGGTGCGATCAGGTCCCAGTCGACATCGATCGACGGCTCGCGATCGGCTAGCCGATCTCCTGCCACGGGCTGTACCGGAGCAACAGGGGACGTTGATCTGAACGACTCCTGGGCTGCCACCGTCGTCACAGCAGTGGCCAGCGTTCGTGTGGGCCGACTCTCGGGCGGCATCTGTGCCTCCGGTACGGCTGCGGGCTGACGACGGCGACGCATGACCAGCAGCACCAGCAAAGCCATCAACAACAAGGCCGCAAGCATCAGCCAGGGATTCGAGCCTTCGGCCTCTGGTGCCTGTTCGGCTGGCGGGGGTGGGCTGACGGCGGTGGGTGTCGCGGGTACAGGTGCGGAAGCCGGAGCGGGATTATCAGCAGGCTTACCTTGGACCTCGGTCAACTGACGTTGCAGCTCCACCAGTTGTTGCTGCTGGCGTGCCAGTTGTTCGTCCCGTTGCTGCAATGTGTTCCGCAGCTCTCGGGCCTGGTCCTGCTGCTGGTTGGCCTGCTGGGCTTGCGTCAACTGTCCGGCCACAGGGTCGGTCACCTTGGCCGCCACAGGGGGAGCCTGGGTGGCAATCGCCGGTTCAGGTTTCGCTATTTCCCTGAGCGGGGCAGGAGCTATCTCGGGACTGCCCGGAGGATCGATCAGCAGCGTGTACTCGCGCAACTGCCGGCCATTGGCCTGGTTCACCTGCAACAGGAAATCCAGGAACGGCTCGTTCACCGGCTTGCTCGACACCACCCGGATCACCCTGCGCTCGCCCTGCAAAACCTGGGTAAAGCGCAAGTCTTCGAGAAACGGCAAGCGCTCGACGCCGGCCTGTTTGAACTCGCTGGCCGTCGCCAGGCTGACCGACAACTCGCCCTCCTCCGGCCCTTGTGCCTGCACCAGGGCGATCTCCGCCTCCAGCGGCTGGTTCAGCGCCGAATGCACGGTGATTTCGCCCAGGCCCACCGCCGAGGCCAGGGACGAATACAGGGTCGCCAGCAGCGGCAGAAGGAGCCAGGGACGATTCCCCAGGCAAGATGACCCGACGGAGCCGCGCAGAGCGGCCAGCAGACTCTGGAACATGAGCAACCTTTTTTGAGGACCGAAAGCGACCACAGCGGCGATACGCTGGCTGCGCATGCCGCTGTGGACCTGGTATTTCTTATAGTCCGCCGGTGTCGGTAGCTCAAAAATCCGCGGCGCTAGTTATGCCTCAAGACTTTTCCAGATTGGCCAGGATATGCGCGTGAACCCGCATGCATACCCGCATATCCTCTTCATCGACACCGACGAACAATTCACTGCGCAAGGCGGTGGCGATGGTTTCGATCTGCTCGATCAAGGGCAGCGCCGGGGCGCACAGAACGATCTTCTTCGCCCGGCGATCCTCGACCACCGACTGCCGTTGCACCAGGCCCTGGGTTTCCAGGCTGTCGAGCAGCCGCGCCAGGGTCGGTCCTTCGACGCCGACACTCTGGGCAAGTTCACGCTGGGTCGGAGCTTCATCGAAACGGGCGAGGTGCAGCAGCACCAGCCAGCGGGCCTGGGACAGGCCAAGCCCGGCCAGACGGCGATCCAGTTCGGCGCGCCAGCCTCGGGACATCTGCGCCAACTGCATGCCAAAACGGTGTTGATCGGTTAACGGCATAAACAACTCATGAGTTAGTAGACTGAAAATCAAGAAAAACTAATTATTAGTCAGCTAAGCATGACAGTTGCCGAGTGGCAAGGTTTGGCATGAACTGAATCGTTACATCTTGCCGCCGGACGACTCACATCTCGAATTCCGATTCCAGCGCCGCACGCACGCAATACAGCACACCTTCCGGCACGCGACCGGCAAACAGCTCAGCCACTTCGCTCACCGAAGGCAGCTCGCCTTCGCCATCGAGAAAGGCGTCCTGGATCTCGCCGAGCAGGTCTTCCGGCAGATCCAGCGCCTGCTCCAGGGACAGCTGCTGCTTGCCCACGGCTTCGGCGAGCATTGTGTAAACGTTCTTTTCCGAGCACTGCAATTGCCCGGCGATCTGCAGCGGCGTCATGCCGGCGCGGGCCAGGGTAATCAGCTCGTGGCGGATGTCGGCCACCACTTTCGGCGCCTGTGTCTCCCCGCCCAGCACTTCGAGGAACGCCTCGCCGTAACGCTCCAGTTTGCGCGCGCCGACGCCGCTGACCCGGGCCATTTCCGCCAGGGAGCCAGGCTGGCTGCGGAGCATTTCCAGCAGGGTGGAGTCGGGAAAAATGACATAGGGCGGCACGCCATGTTCTTCCGCCAGTTTGCGCCGCAGGGCGCGCAAGGCTTCCCACTGTTCGCGCTCTTCGCCACGCACCAGTTGGCTGGCCTGGCTGGTGCTGCTCTTGACGGCAGTCTGCGGCTTTATGTCGCGGCGCAGTTCCAGGGTCACCTCGCCCTTGAGCAGCGGCCGGCAGCTGTCGCTCAGACGCAGGCCGCCATAGCCTTCCAGATCGATGTCGGCCAGGCCACGGGCCACCAGTTGGCGGAACAGCGAGCGCCATTCGCCTTCGCTACGGGCCTTGCCCACGCCGAACACGGAAAGATGCTGATGGCCGAAGCTGCGGACCTTTTCCGTGTCCTTGCCCAGCAGCACGTCCACCAGGTGGCCGACGCCATAACGCTGGCCGGTGCGATAGATCGCCGACAGCGCCTGGCGCGCCGGCTCGGTGGCATCCCAGGTCTGCACGCCATCGACACAGTTGTCGCAATGGCCACATGGCTGTGGCATGTCTTCGTCGAAGTAGGCCAGCAGAGTCTGGCGCCGGCAGCGGGTTTCCTCGCACAACGCCAGCATGGCATCGAGCTTGTGCTGCTCCAGGCGCTTGTGGCGCTCGTCGCCCTCGGAGTTCTGCAGCATCTGCTTGAGCATCAGCACGTCCTGCAGGCCGTAGGCCATCCAGGCATCGGCGGGCAGGCCGTCACGTCCGGCGCGCCCGGTTTCCTGGTAATAGGCCTCGAGGGACTTGGGCAGGTCCAGATGCGCCACGAAACGCACGTTGGGCTTGTCGATGCCCATGCCGAAAGCGATGGTCGCGACCATGATCAGCCCTTCCTCGTTGAGAAAGCGCTTCTGGTGATAGGCCCGCAGTTCGCTGGGCAATCCGGCGTGATAGGGCAACGCCGGGAAGCCCTGCTCGCAGAGGAATGCGGCCACCTCGTCGACCTTCTTGCGCGACAGGCAGTAGACGATGCCGGCATCGCTGCGCCGTTCGCTGAGGAACGCCAGCAGTTGCTTGCGCGGCTGCTCCTTGGGAACGATGCGATAGAAGATGTTCGGACGGTCGAAACTGGAGAGGAAACGCTCGGCATTCTGCAGGTGCAGGCGATTGACGATCTCCTCGCGGGTCCGCTTGTCGGCGGTAGCAGTCAGGGCGATGCGCGGCACCTGGGGGAACATTTCCGCCAGTTGGCCCAGCTGCAGGTATTCCGGGCGGAAATCATGCCCCCACTGGGACACGCAATGCGCCTCGTCGATGGCGAACAGGGCGATGTCGAGGTTCTGCAGGAACACCAGCATCCGCGGTTGCACCAGGCGCTCCGGCGCCAGGTACAGCATCTTCACTTCGCCCCGCCGGATGCGCGCGGCCAGGTCGCGCTGCTGCTCGGCGCTCAAGGTGGAGTTCAGCGCCGCCGCGGCGACCCCGAGTTCCTCCAGGGTCGCGACCTGATCGTCCATCAGCGCGATCAACGGCGAGACCACCACCGCCAGGCCCTCGCGCAGCAAGGCCGGGACCTGGAAGCACAACGACTTGCCGCCGCCGGTAGGCATCAGTACCAGGGCGTCGCCACCACTGGCCACACGCTCAATGATCGCACCTTGACGGCCACGGAAACTGTCGTAGCCGAAGATGTCCTTGAGGACGCGCTGAGCCTGTTCGAGCATGAAAAACTCCAAAAATCGCTGAAATCCCTGTGCGCAGGCTGGCCGAAAAGACCACGGTTTTCACTGACAAATCCGTTAGCGGACTTTTCCTGGACCGTTACGACGCCTGCCGGGCATCAAAAACGCGCAAGTATACCCGAGCACTTGCCGGCGAAGGGTGCCGACAATGGACCGCCGGTAACCTTCAGGCTCTGCATGAAAAGTGGCTGCGCTCGGCCATGCTGCGTTAAAAACAGGCTCGGAATGCTCATTTAGGAACCTAAACTCCGCTTCCTCGCCTGTTTTTGCCTTGCCTGACCTTCGCTCGCCGACTTTTCCTGCAAACCCTGGAAGCGCGCAAATCTGCGCTGCGGCTGGCCTGAGCGCTCAAGAAAGCCTAGAATTCAGCATCGTTTATTCCCAAGGTAGTCCTTCAATGTCCTTCGCTGAGCAATTAACCCGCCTGCAAGCCTTCCTCGACGCCGATGAGCTGCATGACGAGGCGCTGGACTATGTGGCCGCCCACGGCTACCTGACTGCGCTGTCCATCTGTTCCGAAAGCGTTCCCGACCGTGAGTGGATCGACGCCCTGTTCGCCGAGGAGCCGCACTACAGCGACGCCGCCCAGCGCGAAGAGATCGAATCCACCCTGATTGCCCTCAAGGCCCATATCGCCCGCCAGCTGGCCTCCGACGAAGAGTTCGAACTGCCGTGCGACCTCGACCTCGGCGACGAGCCGGACGACTCCGACCTGCGCGGCTGGTGCATCGGCTTCATGGAAGGCGTGTTCCTGCGCGAAGCGGCCTGGTTCGAGACCGCCGAGGAAGAAGTCAGCGAGATGCTCCTGCCGATCATGGTCGGCTCCGGCCTGTTCGACGAACAACCCGAGTTCTCCGACATCGCCAGCGATGCCAACCTGATGGACGACATGATCGTGCAGATCCCGGAAGCCCTGACCGCGCTGTACCTGCTGTGCAACGCGCCAGACGAAAAACCGGCCATTCTCAAGCCCCGTCACCACTGAGTCATTGCCTATGGCCAAGCCCATAGGCAACCGCCCCCTGATCCTGCGTTACGTTCTGCTGGCCATCGGCTGGCTGAGCGTAGTGCTGGGGGTGACCGGCATCTTCCTCCCGGTATTGCCCACTACCCCTTTCCTGCTGCTGGCCGCCGCCTGCTTTGCCCGCAGTTCGCCGCGCTTCTATCAGTGGCTGGTGGACCATCCGCGGCTCGGCCCGTGGATCCGCGATTACCTGGATGGCCACGGCATCCCGCTCAAAGGCAAGGTCTACGCCATCGGCCTGATGTGGCTGAGCATCGGCCTGTCCTGCTACCTGGTGCCCCTGCCCTGGGCCCGTGGTTTCATGTTGACCAGCGCGGTGCTGGTGACGATCTACATCCTGCGCCAGAAGACCCTGCACAGGCCTTGAGCCCGACCCTGAGCGTCTCCTTCCTCTGCTCGTGGCAACCCGACCAGTTGCCCATGCTCGCGAAAAATACCGCCTAGACTTCAGAAACCTGCATTCGAGCAGCCCGCCATGCCCGCACGTTCGCGCCGCCCCGAGTGGACACTGCTCCGGCTTCGGCTGGCCGGCTGGTCGCTGTTGCTGGTCTGTTTATGGACCGACCCGGGCAATGTCCGGGCGAACTGGGAATTCGTTTCTGTCCTGAGCACCTTCGAGCACCGTCATCAGGTCCTGGGCCCGGCCCGGGAGCGTCTCGACGCCTGGAACCAGTTATTGCAGGACGTGAACGGGCAACCGGAAGACGTACAACTGAATGCCATCAACCGCTTCTTCAACCAGCAACTGAGCTTCAAGGAAGACCAGCGCATCTGGCAGCAGGGCGACTATTGGGCCACGCCGATCGAGGCCCTGCTCAAAGGCGCCGGGGATTGCGAGGACTATGCGCTGGCCAAGTATTTCAGCCTGCGCAGCCTGGGGGTTTCCAGCGACAAACTGCGCCTCACCTACGTCAAGGCCAGGCGCGGCAACCGGCCGCACATGGTCCTGGCCTACTACCCCAGCCCCGGCGCCGGACCGCTGATACTGGATAACCTCAGCAACGACATTCGTTCCGCCGCCCAGCGCCAGGACCCGAACCCGGTATACGCCTTCAATGCCGAGGGGCTGTACCTGCCCGGAGCCACGGGCGATACGCGCAGCATCGATCCGAAAAAACTCTCGCGCTGGCAGGACGTGCTGAAAAAGATGCGGGACGAGGGCTTCACCGTGGGTAATGGCTGATCCGACAAGGAGTGCCGAATGTCGCTACTCAAGCAACTGTTTCTCGCCATCTGCCTGTTCCTGCTGGTGGCCTTCAGCGGCAGTTTTTTTGTCGGCCTGGAAAGCTCCCGCGAACAGATGCTCAGCCAGCTGCGCTCCCACGCCCAGGATGCGGCCACCGCCCTGGGCCTGTCCCTGACCAGCCAGGTCGACGACCCGGCGATGATGGAACTGATGGTCAGCTCGATCTTCGACAGCGGCTACTACAACAGCATCCGGGTGGTGAACATCGAAGACGAAAGCATTCTGGTGGAGCGTTCGGTGCCCGCCAACGTCGAGGGCGTCCCCCAGTGGTTCGTCAGGCTGGTGAACCTGCACCCGCAAGGCGGCGACGCCCTGGTCATGCGCGGCTGGGAACAGGTGGCGCGGGTGGAAGTGCTGAGCAACCCGCAGTTCGCCCTGGCCAGGCTCTGGGACAGCAGTCTCGGTGGCCTGCTCTGGCTGCTGGTGTGCGGGCTGCTCAGCGCGGTGTTCGGCGGCTGGCTGCTGCGGCGCCAGCTGCGACCGCTGGATGCCATGGTCAGGCAGGCCGAAGCCATCAGCCACCGCGAGTTCATCAACCTGCCGGCGGTGCCACGCCCCCCCGAACTCAAGCGGGTGGTCCAGGCCATGAACCAGATGGTGGAAAAACTCAAAGCCCTGTTCGCCGAGGAGGCCGCGCGCAGCGAAAAGCTGCGGGCCGAGTCCTATCAGGACCGCCTGACCGGCCTGGCCAACCGGCGCCTGCTGGACGAACAGCTCGGCGATCAGCTGCTGCTCAACGAGCAGAGTGGCGATGGTTACCTGCTGATGCTGCGGGTCAACGACCTCAGTGGCCTGAACCAGCGCCTGGGCGGCCAGCGCACCGACGCCCTGATCAAAAGCATCGGCGACCTGCTCAAGCGCATCGGCACCCAGGCCGACCGGCGTCACTGGCTGGCGGCGCGCAATCGCGGCGGCGAATTCAGCCTGCTCACACCGGGCCTGGACAGCCGCGGCGCCGAGCGCCTGGCCATGGAAATCAGCGCCACCCTGGAAAACCTGCGCCTGACCGGAGCCAGCGACTGCACGCCGGTGGCGCACCTGGGCATCGTCGCCTACCGGCCGGGCGACCCGCTGAGCGGCGTATGGTTGCGCCTGGACCAGGCGCTGGCGCAGGCCCAGCAGCACCCCGAGCGCCCCTGGGCGTTGCTGCAGGACTTCACCGCCGGCCCCAGCCAGCCGCAGCATGACTGGCGCGCCTGGATCGATGACGCCCTGAACAACGGCAAGTTGAAGTTGTATTTCCAGCCGGTGGTGCAGTGCGCCGACACCAGCGAGGTGCTGCATCAAAAGGTGCTGGCGCGCTTGCTCGACCCACAGGGCGAAGCCATCGCCGCCGGGCATTTCCTGCCCTGGATCGAGCGTCTCGGCTGGTCGGCGCGCTTCGACCTGGCCATGCTCGAACACACCCTGGATTATCTGGTCGAGCATGCCTGGCCGCTGGCCCTGAGCCTATCCGGCAGCACCCTGCGCGCCCCCGACGCCTTGCAGCGGATCCTCGACCAGCTCAAGGCCCTGCCCGACCTGGCCAAGTTGCTGACGCTGGAGATCGACGAACGCCAACTGCCCTCGGCCAGCGAGTTGCAGCAATTGAGCCAGCGCCTGCGGGACAGCGGCTACCGGATCGGCCTGCAGCACTTCGGCGGCAACTTCAGCCAGATCGGCAACCTCGCCCACCTCGGCCTGGCCTACCTGAAAGTCGATGGCAGCTATATCCGCGACATCGACCGGCAAAGCGACAAACAGCTGTTCATCGAGGCCATATTTCGCGCCACCCACAGCATCGACCTGCCGCTGATCGCCGAACGGGTCGAGACCCAGGGCGAATTGGACACCCTCAAGGCCCTGGGTCTGTTCGGGGTCATGGGGCGGCTGATCGGCCCGCCGCAACCGATGTAGGCCCTTCCCCGCTCAGTCCCGGCGCCAGCCTCGCTCGAGACTGGCGCCGGGCCCGCCAGGTCTCAGACGGTATCGACCTTCAGCGAATGGTCGTTGAGCATGCCGTTGATGATGGTCGCGGTATCCGCGCCACCCGCGATCACCCCGCCCGCGCCCGGCGTCACCCCGTAGTGCGCCGCCAGGTTGACCCCGGCCAGGTCGATGGTCTGGGTCGGCGTGGCCCCCGCCGCCGCGCTGACATCGATGCTGGTGACCAGCGACGGACCGCTGCCGGTGACCGTGAAGTGCAGGTAGTCGTCCAGCGATGCGCTGCTGGCGTTCTCGCCTTGCAGCAGTTGCGACAGGTCGAGCTTGTCGGTGCCCGGCGTGAAGTCGGTGACCAGGTCATGCCCGCTGTTGCCCTGCTGCCACTGGAAGGTGTCGCTGCCGCTGCCACCGGTCAGGGTGTTGTTGCCCAGCCCGCCGATCAACAGGTCGTCGCCGCCACCGCCGTTGAGCACATCGTTGCCCAGGCCGCCGGTGATGATGTTGGCATTGTTGTCGCCGGTCAGGCTGTCGTTGTAGTTGGAGCCCACCAGGTTTTCGATGGCGGTCAGGATATCGGTCCCGGCGCCACCGGTGTTCTGCGCACCGAGCAGCGAGAGGTCGACCGTGACCCCGGCACTGGCATGGGCGTAGCTGGCGGTGTCGTTGCCCGTGCCGCCGTCGAGCAGGTCGTTGCCCGGCCCGCTGAACAACAGGTCATTGCCAGCGTCGCCGTGCAGGGTGTTGTTGCCGCTGCCGGCGACGAGCACGTCGTTGCCGTCGCCGGCATTGATCAGGTTGTCGCCGCTGCCGGCCAGCAGCACATCGTCGCCAGCGGTACCGGTCAGGGTATGGCCGCCCTGATAGCTGATGCTCACCGCCGCACTGTCGCTGCCGCCATGGCTGTCGCTGGCGGTGTAGGTACCGTGGTAATCCGGCGTGGACTCCTGGCCGCCAGCGTAGTTGACGGTCATGGTCAGCTGGTAGTTTTCCGAACCGTTGGCGTTGCCGCCGCTGGGGTTGGTCAGGTTGGTGATATGGATCTGGTAAGTGCCATCCGCCCCCGCGGTGAAGGTGCCGCCGTCGGCGATCGCGGTGTAGGCCCCACCATTGAAGGCGTACTCCATGCCCACCCGGCCCGCCGTCAGGTTGTGATCCAGGTTCAGGGTCTCGCCCTGCTTCAGGTTGACGCTGATCACATCCTCGTCGTTGCTATTACCGTTGTTGATGCTGCCCAGGAAGCCGCTGATCACCACCGCTGCCGTCATCGCCGCCGTATTGGCATTGAACGAGGCCCGGGCGACGGTCAGGGTCTGGTTGGACCCTCCGGTGAAGCCGATGGTCTGCAGGCTGCCGGCGGTAAAGTCCGCCCCTGGGGACAGCCAGCCGGTGTTGAAGCTGGTCGGCGCGGCCGTCAGCGGATCGCCGTTGGCGTCGCTGTCGTTGGCCAGCAGGGCATCGGCCGGCACCACGATAGTGCCCGACAGAATGTTGGTGATGATGTGGTCGTCGCCCGCCACCGGCGCCGTGTTCGGGTTGACCTTGACCACCAGGGTCGAGCTGGCCAGGTCGCCATCGTTGTCGCTGACGGTGAAGCCGACCGTCTCGGTCAGCACCACGCTGGTGATTTTCTGCGAGGTGTAGGTGTAGTCGCCCGTGTCGAGTTTCACTACCAGCGTGCCGCCATTGTTGGTGGCGATGCTGAGGCTGTTGTCCAGGGTGTTGAAGGTGCCGTGGTTGACCCCGCCGCTGAAACTCAGCGAGCCCTGGTTGCCATTGCCGCTGGGGTCATAAGTGTAGGTGGTGCCATCGACCACCAGGGTCTTGATGAAACCGCCATCGGCGCCGAACGAGCCGCCTTCGCCGAGCAGGGAGCCGGTGACCGGGGTGCCCTGTACCGTACCGGCCAGCACCGAGTCGAGCTGGTTCAGGTCGGTGACCACCACGGCATTGGTATCGATGTGGGTGCTGCCGTCATAGGCCAGCGGGTCGAGGTTGCTGTTGCTGACACCGCTGCCCAGGCCGATTGCATAGTTCTTGATGCCGTTGGCGTCGAGGAAGGCTTTCCAGGCGGTTTCGTCAGCGGTGCCGATCTCCTGGCCATCGTTGGGCTTGCCGTCGGAGAAGAAATAACCGACGTTCTGTGCGCCACTGATCTGGCCACTGGTGACAAACGCCAGCTTCGCCGCGGCCACGGCCGCATCGTAGTTGGTGCCGCCGCCCGCGGTCAGCGAGGCAATGATCGACTTGGCCGTCGCCACATCGACCCAGATCGGCGTCTTGTCCGTGGCGCTGCTGCTGAAGGTGACGATCTGGACCTTCACATCGCCCATGTCGTCGTACTTGTCGAGCAAGGTGCTGATCGCCTGCTTGGCCAGCTCCAGGCGCGACAGGCCGGGGACGCCCGACGGATCGGCCATGCTGCCGGAAACGTCGATCACCAGCAGCAGGTTGGAATCGACTTCCAGCGCAGTGACCGCACGCTCGCTGGCGACCGCCTTGGGCACATCGTCGACGATGCTGATCTGGATGGTGCTGGTGGTGGTATTGCCCAGCGCGTCGGTGGCCTTGTAGGTGAAGCTTTCGCTCAGCACGTTGGGGCCGTCGTTGGCGTTCGGCGAGGTTTTCGGCGCCGAGGTCAGGGTGTAGCGGTAGGTGCCGTCGGGGTTGAGCAGGATCTGCCCGTAAGTACCGGTGGCGCTGCCGACCAGGGTGTAGGTGATCGCCCCACTGCCGCCGATGACCGAGCCGACCAGGGTGCCGGTGGCGGTTTCGCCGGTGTTGCCCGGGTCACTGCCGATCACCGTGCCGGCCGCCAGGTCCTGGCCGTCCTTGTTCAGGTCCAGGGCTTTTTCGAAGACAGTGACATCCTCGTCATTGACCGCCCTGAATTCGTTGTCGCAGATCTGGATGGTGATGGTGGTGGTGCTTTCATCACCGTCCGCGTCACGCACGGTGTAGACGAACACATCTTCCGAATCGTGAGCGGTGACCGAGTTCGGATAGCTGTGATAAGTCGCGTTGCCGAAGGCGTCCAGGGTCAGCGTGCCATACAGGCCGTTGATGGTGGTATTCAAGCCGCCAATGGCCGGGGTCGAGGTATCGCTGCCGGCCCGCACGCCGACCACCGCGCCTGTGGCTGCCGGCCCATCGGCGCCCCCAACGTCGTTACCCAGCACGTTACCGCTGATGGTGGTGCCTTCATCGGCCATCGCCACATCGGGATGAGCGGTGGGCAGGTCATCGACGATATTCACATCGAGCACCCCGGAGGCACTGCTGCCGTCGCCATCGCTGGCGAACACAGTGAAATGCTCGGCGATGCTGTTGGCCCCCTGCCCCGTCGGGTGGTTTTCATTGTCGAGCAAGGTGTAGCTGTAACTGACGACACCGGTGCTGGCGTCGTAACCGGTAATGGTCAGGACGTTGCCCAAGGCGGTCATCATCGATTGCGGGAAGCCCGTGGCCACTCCGCCGGTCACCACATTGATCCCGCCCACGGTCAGGGTTTGCAGGCCGTCCGGTGCGATAACGGCGAAGAAGCCGCTCTGGGTCAAGGCCGGGGCATTGGGGCTGGTACCATCGCTGAGGTGCTTCTCGTAGACCGTCAGCTCGCCGCCGGGGATATCCAGGCAGTGCAGGGTCACGCAGTCATCGTTGTTATGGATATTCAGCACCAGGTTGGCGCTGCTGGAGTCACCATCGGCGTCGGTGATGGTGTAGACGAAGGTCTCGGTGCCGTTGCCATTGCCGTGCAGTGCCTTGAAGTCGGCATCCTCGGTATTGAGGGTGTAGGTGTAGGTGCCATCGGCAGCCAGAACCAAGGTGCCGTAGGTGCCGGTGAAGGTACCGGCGGTCACCGGGCCGCTGGGGACGCGGTCGGCGCCCTGCACGTCGTTGGTCAGCACATTGCCACTGAGCACCAGCTGGCTTTCCGAGGCGACGCCGTTGCTGTCATTGACCGCTGTCGGCAGGTCATCCACCACATTCACATCCAGCGAACCGCTGGCGGTGCTGCCATCGGTATCGGTGGCGACCACATTGAAGTGTTCGCTGAGGCTGTTGGCGCCGTTGGAGGTTGGGTGGTCCTCGTTGTCCACCAGGGTGTAGCTGTAGCTGATCACGCCGGTAGCCGCGTTGTAGCCGGTGATGGTCAGGATATTGCCCAGGTCGGTGGTGATCGATTGTGGGAAACCGGCGGCGACTCCACCGCTGACCACACTGATGCCCCCCACCGTCAAGGTTTGCAGGCCGTCCAGGGCCGTGACGGTGAAGGTGCCGCTCTGAGTCAGGACCGCGGCATTGGGGCTGCTGCCATCTGACAGATTCCTTTCGTAGACCGTCAGTTCGCCGCCGTTGCTATCCAGGCCATCAAGGGTCACGCTGTCATCGTTGTTATGGATATTCAGCATCAGGTTGGCGCTGCTGGAGTCGCCATCGGCGTCGGTGATGGTGTAGGCGAAGATCTCGGTGCCGTTGCCATTGCCGTGCAGTGCCTTGAAGTCGGCATCCTCGGTATTGAGGGTGTAGGTGTAGGTGCCATCGGCAGCCAGAACCAAGGTGCCGTAGGTGCCATTGAAGGTACCGGCGGTCACCGGGCCGCTGGGGACGCGGTCGGCGCCCTGCACGTCGTTGGTCAGCACATTGCCACTGAGCACCAGCTGGCTTTCCGAGGCGACGCCATTGCTGTCATTGACTGCCGTTGGCAAGTCGTCCACCACGTTCACATCCAGCGAGCCGCTGGCGGTGCTGCCATCGGCATCGGTCGCCACCACATTGAAGTGTTCGCTGAGGCTGTTGGCGCCATTGGCGGTTGGATGATCCTCATTGTCCGCCAGGGTGTAGCTGTAGCTGATCACGCCGGTAGCCGCGTTGTAGCCGGTGATGGTCAGGGTATTGCCCAAGGCGGTGGTAAGCGATTGCGGGAAGCCCGCGGCCACCCCGCCCGTCACCACGTTGATCCCGCCCACGGTCAGGGTCTGCATGCCGTCCAGCGCGGTCACGGTGAAGGTGCCGCTCTGGGTCAGCGCGCCCGCATCCAGGCTGCTGCCGTCCGCCAGGTTCTTCTCGTAGACCGTGACTTCTCCGCCTACGGCATTGAGGCCTTGAATCACCACCGGGTCATCGTTGTTGTGCACCTGCAACACCAGGTTGGCGCTGCTGGTATCGCCGTCGGCATCGGTCAGGGTGTAGGTAAAGGTCTCGGTGCCGCTGCCGCCGCCCTGGAGGGCGAGGAACGCCGGATCGTCTGTGTGCAGGGTGTAGGTATAGGTACCGTCGGCCGCCAGCACCAGGATGCCGTAGGTGCCATTGAAAGTACCGGCGATGATCGGTCCGCTGGGCACCCGGTCGGCGCCCTGCACATCGTTGGTCAGGACATTGCCAGTGAGTACCAGCTGGCTTTCCGAGGCGACGCCATTGCTGTCGTTGAACGCCTGGGGCACATCGTCGGTGATGTTGATATCCAGCGAGTTGCTCGCCGAATCGCCATTGCTGTCGCTGGCCAGCACGGTGAAATGCTCGCTCAGGTTGTTGGCGCCGTCGGCGGCGGAATGGATTTCGTTGCCGACCAGGGTATAGCTGTAGCTGACCGTACCCGTGGCAGGATCAAAACCGGTGATGGTCAGGGTGTTGCCCAGGGCAGTGGTGATCGACTGCGGAAAGCCCGCGGCCACCCCGCTACTGACCACAACGATCCCGCCCACACTGAGGTTGAGCAGCCCGTCGGGCGCAGAAATACTGAAGGTTCCGTTCTGCACCAGCGCCGCCGGATTGCTCGCCGAGCCCTGAGGCAGATTGGCTTCGCTGAGGGTCAACTCGCCATTGGCGACCGACAGGCCGCCCAGGGTAACCGGGTTGTTCGGTGGGGGCGGCGGCGCAATACCGCTGTCGTCGTCGCTTGGCGGTACCGCGGCAATCCGCTCAGGCACGAATTCGGGGATTCCGTTGAAGCCCGCGGTGGGGAAACCAATGACCGGCTCGACCCGGCCCGCGACTTCTTCGAGCAGTACAAAGGTATGCCCGCCACCCAGGGCACCGGCGGTGCCACCCGTGGCACCAGGACCGGCCGCCGTGGCTTCGCCGGTTTGCGTCGGGTCGGCGCCGGCAGCGATGGCTTTCTGCAGTTGTTCGACATCGGTCAGCTGCGCCTCGCTGGGGGGCACGGCTTCCGGAGTCTGTACATGGGGCGCCTGGTGCGCCAACAGTTGCGGGGTCAATTGCAGGCTGCTGTCGCGCCCGAGGGTCAGTTCCTGGCCGTTCTGCAGATGCACGGCCACCGCGCCCTGCGCACCGGTCACCAGTTGATCCCCCGCAAACAGACGATCGCCCTCTACCAGGACGCGCCGGCTACCATCCGCCGCGACCGCTACCACCTGCCCGATTACCTTACTGACGACGCCGATTAACCTAGCCATGAGCACTTCCTCCGCTGCCGACCGCTATCGGCATCTGGTTGCACGGAAAAGTGCTATGGCGTTATCGGGTCACCGACAGGAAACGCCAGCCTGAAGGCTCGCTGATGTCTGCTCAGTCGAACCTGCGCACCGGCCTGTCCCTCTCGCTCGTCCCTCGCTGGCCTGCTGTTTCTGCCGAAGGCAAAACCGAATGCAATCAAGCGCATTCCGGCTCCGGACAGCCCTCCCGCGAAAGTCGCGACACGGATTCAAACACTGCAAGCGACAAAAAAATGTCGCTCAAAAATCCGTATCGCACCCTCCTCACCGCTCCTTTCCCGCCCTATGTCGCAAATTTTGTTGAACCTTTTCAAGTCCCGAAAAAGCTCCCTAGAGCCTATAAATACGGGGTTTTCGAACTGAACAATGTGCTGGATTTCACAGAGTGCATAAGTTTTTTTCAGCATAAGCCTTATGAGAAATTCTTCTTAGCTTCCGCTCAGGATGTTCTTAGCTCTGTTGTTACAAGCCTGAAACGGTTTGATCTATAAATTTCGTCATTTTTTTGGCGACTGCAAAGCACATACATGGACCAGGGAGATGTACCTCATGCGCGTTTTTACCCCCCTCAGTAGCGCGATTTTATTAGCCATGGCCTGTATTCATCAGGCCCAAGCCATGTCTCTGACGGAGGCGATTCAAAGCACGCTGGACAACCACCCGGAACTGCGCGCGAGCCAGAACAACCGTCTGTCGGCTGATGAGGACGTCAAGGTCGCCAAAGGGGGCTTTTATCCATCCCTGGACCTGAATGCAGCCTATGGCCGTGGCTACAGCGACAACACCACCACCCGCGCGTTGGGCAACCATCACACCGAGACCCTGACCTATACCCAGTCGGAGTTGCGCCTGCGGCAAATGCTCTTCGACGGCTTCAATACCGCCAACGAAGTCGGGCGTACCCAGTCGGTCTCCAACTCGCGGGCCTACTACACCCGCGGCACCGCCGAGAGCCTGGCCCTGCGCACCATCGAGGTGTACCTGGAAGTGCTCAAGCGCCGCGAACTGGTGACCCTGGCCAAGAACAACCTGCAGGCACACCTGCGGGTCAACGACCAGATCGGCCTGCGCAGCGAACGCGGCGTCGGCAGCACCGCCGACCTCGACCAGTCCAAGGCCCGTCGCGCCCTGGCGGAAAACAACTATGACACCGCACAGGTCGACCTGGCCGACGCCGAGGCCAACTTCTTCAGCGCCGTGGGCCGTATGCCCGACGAACTGGAAAGCCTGCCTTCGGTGCGCGGCGAGATGCCCGCCAGCCTGCCGGATGCCCGGCAGAGCATGCTGGAGAACAACCCCTACCTGAAATCGGCCCAGGCCGACGTGCAAGCGGCCGAGAGCCAGTACGAGGTCGCCAAGTCGCCGTTCTACCCACGTTTCGACGCCGAGGCCGCGGTGGGCGCCAACGACAACGTGCAGGGCGACAAGGGCCACGACAATGAATGGCGGGTGGGCGTGGTGATGAACTACAACCTGTTCCGCGGCGGCAGCGACAAGGCCCGCCTGCAATCGGACGCGCACAAGATCAACCAGGCCATGGACATCCGCAACAACGCGCTGCGCATGCTCAACGAGAACATCACCCTGGCCTGGAACGCCATGCTCAACGCCAAGAAGCAGACCCCCACTGCTCGCGAATACGCTGAAACCACCACCCGCGTACGGGCCGCCTACCAGGACCAGTTCGGTCTCGGCCAGCGCACCCTGCTCGACCTGCTGGACAGCGAAAACGAGCTGTACAACGCCAACCGCCGCTACACCGAAGTGCGCTACACCGAGGAGTTCTCGATGTACCGCGTGCTGGCGAACATGGGCGAGCTGTTGAACAAGGAAAAAGTCGTGGTGCCAGCCGAAGCGATCGCCCAGACCGAAGTGAAGAGCGACGCCCGTCTGCCGGAGATGCGTTAAGTCCTCGGAGGACTTCAATGTGACCAGCATGGAACCGGGGAGCTCAGGCGTCGATCCGCGCCTGAGCTTTGATGACCCGTTGTTGGACGGATTGCTGATCCTCTGCAAACTGCACGACTGCACCGTCAGCCGTGCCAGCCTCAGCGCGGGGCTGCCCCTGGCCCAGCAACGCCTGAGCCTGGACCTGCTGCCCCGCGCCGCGGCCCGCGCCAGCCTGCAGGCTCGCTTGCTGCGCCGCGAGCTGTCGGCGATCTCCAAGCTCAACCTGCCGGTGCTGCTGATCCTCAAGCATGGCCGCTGCGCGGTCCTGCGCCGCTGGGGCGATGACGGCCAGGCGCTGATCCTGCCCAGCGAAGCCGAGGGCGGCGAACAGTGGGTCAGCCAGGCGGAGCTGAACGACGACTACAGTGGCCAGGCGCTGTTCGCCCGGCCACGCCATGAACTGGAAGAGCTACGCAACTCCCTGGTGCCACGGGTCGAAGCCTGGTTCCGCGACACCCTGAAACTCTCGCGCTGGCTGTACAGCGACGCGATCCTCGCCAGCCTGTTGATCAACCTGCTGGGGTTGATGGTGCCACTGTTCGTCATGCAGACCTACGACCGCGTGGTGCCCAACCAGGCCACCTCGACCCTCTGGGTGCTGGCCATCGGCCTGTTGATCGGCACCGGCTTCGAGCTGGTGTTGCGGGTGGTGCGCGCCCATCTGCTGGACAGCGCAGGCAAGCGCACCGACGTGATCCTCTCCGCCACCCTGTTCGAGCGCATCACCGGCATGGCGATGAAAGCCAAGCCGGCGACCATCGGCGGCTTCGCCCAGAGCATCCATGACTTCCAGGGCCTGCGCGAGTTTCTCACCGCCGTGACCCTGACCAGCCTGATCGACCTGCCCTTCGCCGTGCTGATGCTGCTGGTGATCGGCCTGCTCGGCGGCTGGCTGGTGGTGATTCCGCTGCTGGCGTTTCCCCTGACCATCGTCTTCGCCATGCTGATCCAGGCCCGCCTGCGCGACACCGTGCAAAAGAGCCTGAGCCTGGGCGCCGAACGCCAGGCGCTGCTGATCGAGACCCTCGGCGGCCTGGAAACCCTCAAGGCCTGCTGCGCCGAAAGCGAACGCCAGCACCGCTGGGAAAGCACCCACGGCGCCCTCACCCGCCTCGACAGCCACGCGCGCAATCTCTCGGCCCTGGCCACCAACGGCACCCTGTTCATCCAGCAGTTCTGCGGCATGGCGACCATAGTCGCCGGGGTCTACAGCATCATCGCCGGCAACCTCAGCGTCGGCGCGCTGGTGGCCACCTACATGCTCGGCAGCCGCGTCCTGGCGCCGCTGGGGCAGATCGCCGGGCTGATCACCCGCTACCAGCAGGCGCAACTGACCATGCGCAGCACCGACGCCCTGATGGCCCTGCCCCAGGAACGCGATGCCCGCCAGCGCCCGCTGGAGCGCACGCAACTGCAAGGCGCGCTGGCGCTCAATCAGGTGACCTTCCGTTATCAGGGGCAGAATGCCGCGGCCCTGAGCAACATCAGCTTCAGCATGCAGCCCGGCGAACGCATCGGCATCATCGGCCGCAGCGGCTCCGGCAAGAGCACCCTGGGACGCCTGGTCATGGGTTTCTATGCCCCCGAGGAAGGCCAGTTGCTGCTGGACGGCCTCGACCTGCGCCAGCTCGACGTGGCCGACCTGCGCCAGCAGATCGGCTATGTCGCCCACGACCTGCCGCTGCTGGCCGGCAGCCTGCGCGACAACCTGACCCTCGGCGCCCGCTACATCAGCGATGCGCGCATGCTCGAGGTCGCCGAGCTGACCGGGGTCACCGAACTGGCCCGCCAGCATCCCCAGGGCTTCGACCGGCCGGTGGGCGAGCGTGGCCAGTTGCTGTCCGGCGGCCAGCGCCAGGCGGTGCTGCTGGCCCGGGCGCTGCTGCTGGACCCGCCGATCATGCTCCTGGACGAACCCACCAGCGCTATGGACAACAGCAGCGAAGACGCCCTGCGCCAGCGCCTGCACGCCTGGGTACAGGGCAAGACCCTGCTGCTGGTGACCCACCGCACCTCGATGCTCAGCCTGGTGGACCGGCTGGTGGTCCTGGACAACGGACGGATCGTCGCCGACGGGCCGAAAGAAGCGGTCATCGATGCACTGCGCAAGGGCCGTGTCGGCTCTGCGGCGGTCTAGGAGTCGCTCCATGCCTGCCTCATCGCAATCACGCGGCTACTTCGCCAGCCTGCGCAAAAGCGCGGAAAGCGAGTTCATGCCCGAAACCGCCGGCGCCTCGTTGCAGGACTCGCCCCGCGGCTCGCGCATTGTCGTCTGGCTGACCACCGGGCTGCTTATCAGTGCCCTGCTCTGGGCCAAATTCGCGGTGCTGCAGGAGGTGACCACCGGCGAAGGCAAGGCCATCCCGTCGAGCAAGGTGCAGGTGGTGCAGAACCTGGAGGGCGGCATCGTCACCGAGATCTTCGTGCGCGAAGGGCAGATGGTGAACAAGGGCGACACCCTGCTGCGCCTGGACGACACGCGTTTTTTGTCGAACAAGGGCGAAAGCGAGGCCGACCGCTATGCCTTGATGGCCCAGGTCGAACGCCTGTCCGCCGAAGCCGAGGGCCGGCCGTTCAAGCCGTCCGACGAGGTGGTGGCCAAGGCGCCGCAGGTGGCGGAGGACGAACGCTCGCTATATGAACAGCGCCAGCGCCGCCTGGCCAGCGAACAACGGACCCTGAGCGAACAGCTGCGGCAAAAGACCCAGGAACTGGCGGAGTTCCGCTCGAAACAGGGGCAGTTCAGTTCCAGCCTGGCCCTGCTCAACCAGGAGATGAACATGTCGGCGCCGCTGGTGAGTACCGGCGCGGTGTCACCGGTGGAGATCCTGCGTCTCAAGCGCAGCGCCGTGGAAATCCGCGGCTCGCTGAATGCCACGACCCTGGCCATTCCCCGGGCGGAATCGGCGATCAACGAAATCAGGAGCAAGATCGACGAGTCCGAACAGGGCTTCCGTTCCGATGCGGCCAAGGAACTCAACGAGAAACGCACCGAGCTGTCGAAGATCACCGCCTCGAGCATCGCCATCGACGACCGGGTGACCCGCACCACCGTGACCTCGCCGGTGCATGGGGTGATCAAGCAGCTCAAGGTCAACACCATCGGCGGCGTGGTCCAGCCGGGCAGCGACATGCTGGAAATCGTGCCGCTGGAGGATAACTTGCTGATCGAGGCCAAGGTGCGGCCGCAGGACGTGGCCTTCCTCCATCCCGGGCAAAAAGCCATGGTCAAGTTCAGCGCCTACGACTACACCATATACGGCGGCCTGAGCGCCAAGCTGGAACTGATCGGCGCCGACACCATCACCGACGACAAGGGCAACAGCTTCTACCTGATCCAGGTACGCACCGACAAGAACCACCTGGGCGGCGACCTCAAGCCCCTGCTGATCATCCCCGGCATGGTTGCCACGGTGGACATCATCACCGGCGAGAAAAGCGTGCTCGACTACCTGCTCAAGCCGGTGCTCAAGGCGCGGACCGAGGCGATGCGCGAGCGTTAACCTGTAGCCGCTGCCGCAGGCTGCGGCTACAGGGAGTCGTCCTGCGCCCGCAGGTGGTTACGCTGATAGGTGTCTTCCCCCATCGCCGCGATCTGCCCGTTGATCAAGGCCTCGAAAGGTTTCAGCAAGGGCTCGAACGAGGCTGGCGCCTCCAGGGTCTGCAGGGCCTGGACGATGGCTTCGATGGTCGACAAGGCCCCAGGTCCCGGCGCCTTGCGCAGCCGGTAACGGGACACCGCGCCTTCGGCCAGGGTGACCCGGGGCAACGCCGCCAGCAGCGGATTGAGGTGCAACAACTTGCGCGCCTTGCGCCAGGTGCCGTCGGGCACCACCAGCAGCAAGGGCTGCTCGTCCGGCGCGCTGGAATAGGCCTGCAACGGCTGCGCGTCCTCCACCGGGAACAGCAGGCGCGCCTGATACCCGGGGCAGCTCAACAGCTTCGGCAGGTCGTCAAACACCTCCCCGACGATCAATTCGGCATTGTTCAGCCCCAGCGCCGCCAGCCGTGCGGTATTCAGCGCGTGGTTCACTTCGCTGGGATGCTGCAACAGCAGGATCCGGGTGCGGCTGTCCAGCCGTGGAATCAGCGGGCACAGGCAATGGGTTTTCGGGCGCAGGCAACGCGGGCACTGGACTCTCGACATAGTGGCCTCCTCAGACCTGGTTGAGCTGCGCCTTGAGCAGGTCGCGGAACGTCTGGATCAGCGGCTCCCGGCTACGGCCGCGGCGCACGATCATCGAAAACGGCGCCTGATAGCCGAAGGTGGCCGGCAGCAGTACGCGCAAGTCGCCCTTGTCGGCCCAGGCCTGGGCGTAATGCTCCGGCAGGTAGCCGATGTAGGCGCCGGACAGTACCAGGATCAGCTGCGCCTCCATGCTCTCCACCGTCGCCGCGCTGTGCTTGAAGCCGTGGCGAGCCAGTTCGGCCTGGCTCCAGTAGCCACGGCCGACCATGCGCTGCTGGGTGATCACCTGCTCGGGGATGCGCCGCTCGTTGAACAGCGGGTGCCGGTTGCTGCAATACAGCCAGTGCTGCTCGCGGTACAGCGGCATGTACACCAGCCCGCTCATGCGCGTGGAGAACGCGCCGATGGCCAGGTCCAGACGGTTGTCCTGCACGCCGAGCTGCAATTCGTAGGGGCTGAGCACCGACAGATGCAAATGCACCGCCGGGTGTTCCTGGCTGTAGGCGCCGATGGCTTCAGCGAACGGCAGGGCTTTGTCACTCACCGTCGAGTCGATCACCCCCAGGTTGAGGGTGCCGCGCAGTTCGCCCTTGAGCGCCGCGGCGTACTGCTCGAAGCCTTCTAGCTCGCCCAGCAGGCGCAGGGTTTCCTGGTGGAACAGCTCGCCCTTGCTGGTCAGGCTGAAACCGCCGCGGCCACGGTGGCACAGGACCAGCCCCAGGGCCGATTCGAGCTGGCTCATGTAGGTGCTGATGGCCGACGTGGAGAGGTTCAGTTCGTGCTGGGCATTGGCGAATCCCTGATGCCGCACCACGCTGACGAAGATGCGCAATAGTTTCAGATCAGGTAAAGCGTTGGCCATGGGAGCTCCACAAGGAAAATCGACAACGGGGATCAGGTATCAGGGTCATCCAGACCTCATTGGCGTTCCTTCATGAACAGCGTCGCGACGGTGATCATGACCGCTGAGCGGCCAATCGCGGGCAAGCCTCGCTCCCGCTTCTGTAGGCGCGAGGCTTGCCCGCGAATGATCTCCGGTCCGGGTAGTACCGCTCTCACAGGGCCAGAGTCTATCCTTTACGAGCGCCATTAGTTTAGAAAAATCTGAACTAAGTATTTGCCCGTAGCGATTCTTCCCACCCACTACATTTCGCAGAATCGGCCCCACTCGGTTTCGCCGGCAGTCATTGCCGCGCCGTAAACCCCATAAATAAAACAACGATGAGGCCAATCCCGTGGACAAGATTCTCCACCAACCACTGGGCGGCAACGAAATGCCGCGCTTCGGCGGCATCGCCACCATGATGCGTCTTCCCCATGTGCCGACCCCGGCCGGCCTGGATGCCGCCTTTGTCGGCGTACCGCTGGACATCGGCACCTCGCTGCGCGCTGGCACCCGCTTCGGGCCCCGAGAGATCCGCGCCGAATCGGTGATGATCCGTCCGTACAACATGGCCACCGGCGCCGCGCCCTTCGACTCGCTGAACGTGGCCGATATCGGCGACGTGGCCATCAACACCTTCAACCTGCTGGACGCCGTGCGCATCATCGAAGAAGCCTACGACGGCATCCTCGAGCACAACGTGATCCCGCTGACCCTGGGCGGCGACCACACCATCACCCTGCCGATCCTGCGTGCCATCCACAAGAAACACGGCAAGGTCGGCCTGGTGCACATCGACGCCCATGCCGATGTCAACGACCACATGTTCGGCGAGAAGATCGCCCACGGCACCACCTTCCGCCGCGCCGTCGAAGAAGGCCTGCTGGACTGCGACCGCGTGGTGCAGATCGGCCTGCGCGCCCAGGGCTACACCGCCGAAGACTTCAACTGGAGCCGCAAGCAGGGTTTCCGCGTGGTGCAGGCCGAAGAGTGCTGGCACAAGTCGCTGGACCCGCTGATGGCCGAAGTACGGGCGAAGGTCGGTGACGGCCCGGTGTACCTGAGCTTCGACATCGATGGCATCGACCCGGCCTGGGCGCCTGGCACCGGCACCCCGGAAATCGGCGGCCTGACCACCATCCAGGCGATCGAGATCGTCCGTGGCTGCCAGGGCCTCGACCTGGTCGGCTGCGATCTGGTAGAAGTCTCGCCGCCGTACGACACCACCGGCAACACCTCGCTGCTGGGCGCCAACCTGCTGTATGAAATGCTCTGCGTACTGCCGGGCGTGGCGCGTCGCTGAGGCCCGGCCATGAACGAGCGCGAGCAGGTTCTCAAAGCCGCCGCCGACCTGGTGGCAGCCTTCGCCCGTAACGATCGCGAAGCCTACTTCGGTGCGTTCAGCGTTGACGCCAGCTTCGTCTTCTACACCCTCGCCCAGCCCCTGCTGTCCCGCGACGCCTACCAGGCGCTGTGGGACAGCTGGCGCCGCGAGGATGGCTTCGAAGTGCTGTCCTGCACTTCGAGCAACGCCTTTGTCAGCCTGCTGGGGGACACCGCGGTATTCATTCATGACGTCGCCACCGAGCTGCGCATGCAAGGGGAGCAACACTTCAGCCAGGAGCGCGAGACCATTGTTTTTTGCAGACAAGGGTCCGGCACACAACAACAAGGCCTATGGCTGGCCTGCCACGAACATTTGTCCGCAATGCCGGAAGGGCTGCCACCCCCTTAGCCAGAAAGGTGACGCTCACGCACGATGAGCGCGCCCTAGTGATCGGAGCAGATCATGAATAACAACAACAAAGAAAAAAGCCTTAGCCACATCGAAACAAACGGGGTCGAACAGATCCCCGACCATGAACGCGACGCCCGGCCCAGCGACCTGTTTCGCCTGATCTTCGGCGGCGCCAATACCTTTGCCACCGCCGTGCTCGGCAGTTTCCCGGTGCTGTTCGGCCTGTCCTTCCAGGCGGGTGTCTGGGCGATCGTGCTGGGCGTGATCCTGGGGGCACTGATCCTCGCGCCGATGGGTCTGTTCGGGCCGATCAACGGCACCAACAACGCGGTTTCTTCCGGTGCGCACTTCGGCGTGCACGGGCGGATCGTCGGCTCGTTCCTGTCGTTGCTTACCGCCATCGCCTTCTTCTCGCTCTCCGTGTGGAGTTCGGGGGATGCCCTGGTGGGCGGCGCCAAGCGCCTGATCGACCTGCCGGAAACCGACCTGACCCTGGGCCTGGCCTACGGCCTGTTCGCGATCCTGGTGCTGACGGTGTGCATCTACGGCTTCCGCTTCATGCTGTGGGTCAACCGCATTGCCGTATGGGCGGCGAGCCTGCTGTTCCTGCTGGGGATCTTCGCTTTCGCGCCGGCCTTCGACAGCCAGTTCGCCGGAACCGTGGCCCTCGGCCAGGCGGGTTTCTGGGCAGCCTTCATCGGCGCCGCGCTGGTGGCCATGAGCAACCCGATTTCCTTCGGCGCGTTCCTCGGCGACTGGTCGCGCTACATCCCCCGCGAAACGCCGAAAGGCCGGATCATGCTGGCGGTGATCGCCGCGCAGATCGCCACCCTGATTCCTTTCCTGTTCGGCCTGGCCACCGCCACCATCGTGGCGATCAAGGCCCCCGACTACATCGCCGCCAACAACTACGTCGGCGGCCTGCTGGCGGTCTCGCCGAGCTGGTTCTTCCTGCCGGTATGCCTGATCGCGGTGATCGGCGGCATGTCCACCGGCACCACCTCGCTGTATGGCACCGGCCTGGACATGTCCAGCGTGTTCCCGCGGGTGCTGTCGCGGGTCAAGGCGACCCTGCTGATCGGCGTGCTGTCGATCGCCTTCATCTTCATAGGGCGCTTCGCCGCCAACCTGGTGCAGAGCGTGTCGACCTTCGCCGTGCTGATCATCACCTGCACCACCCCGTGGATGGTGATCATGCTGATCGGCCTGCTGGTGCGTCGCGGCTTCTACTGCCCGGACGACCTGCAGGTCTTCACCCGTGGCGAGCAAGGTGGCCGCTACTGGTTCCAGCACGGCTGGAACTGGCGTGGCCTGGGGGCCTGGATCCCCAGCGCGCTGGTCGGCCTGTGCTTCGTCAACCTGCCCGGGCAGTTCGTCGGCCCGCTGGGCAACCTGGCCGACGGCATCGATATCAGCCTGCCGGTGACCCTGGGCCTGGCCTCGCTGGTGTACCTGGCCCTGCTCAACCTGTTCCCGGAACCGCCCGCGGTCTACGGCCCCAACGATCCACGTAGCAAGAGCACGGATTCGCTCGGTAAACCGGTCATGCGCCAAGCCGCCTGACTCAAGCATGACCTGTAGCGGCAGGCTCGCCGGCAATCACGCCTCACACGACGGGTCCGCCAGATCGCGTCGCCTCGATTGCGGCAAGCCTCGCTTCTACAGCAAGCCACTATAAGAAAGACAATCGGAGACACGCCATCATGGCTTTAGATCTACTCGTCGTACTCATCTACGCCGCCGGCATGCTGGTGCTCGGCTATTACGGCATGCGCAAGGCCAAGACCCACGAGGACTACCTGGTAGCCGGCCGCAACCTGGGCCCGAGCCTGTACATGGGCACCATGGCCGCCACCGTACTGGGCGGGGCCTCCACCGTCGGCACCGTGCGCCTGGGTTATGTCCACGGAATCTCCGGTTTCTGGCTGTGCGCGGCACTGGGCCTGGGCATCATCGCCCTCAACCTGCTGCTGGCCAAACCCCTGCTCAAGTTGCGGATCTTCACCGTTACCCAGGTCCTGGAAAAACGCTACAACCCGATGGCCCGCCAGGCCAGCGCGGTGATCATGCTGGCCTACGCGCTGATGATCGGCGTGACCTCGATCCTCGCCATCGGCACCGTGCTGCAAGTGCTGTTCGGCCTGCCGTTCTGGATCTCGGTGCTGCTGGGCGGCGGCGTGGTGGTGATCTATTCGGCGATCGGCGGCATGTGGTCGCTGACCCTGACCGACATCGTCCAGTTCGTGATCAAGACCGTCGGCCTGATGTTCATCCTGCTGCCCATCTGCCTGTACCGCGTCGGCGGCTGGGACGAGCTGGTGGCCAAGCTGCCGGCGTCCAGCTTCAGCTTCACCACCATCGGCTGGGACACCATCGTCACCTACTTCATGATCTACTTCTTCGGCATCCTGATCGGCCAGGACATCTGGCAACGGGTGTTCACCGCCAAGACCGAAAAAGTCGCGCAATACGCAGGCACCGTCGCCGGTTTCTACTGCATCCTCTACGGCCTGGCCTGTGCCCTGATCGGCATGGCCGCACACGTTTTGCTGCCGGACCTGGACAACGTCAACAACGCCTTCGCCGCCATCGTCAAAGCCTCGCTGCCGGACGGTATCCGTGGCCTGGTGATCGCCGCGGCCCTGGCCGCCATGATGTCCACCGCCAGCGCCGGCCTGCTGGCCGCCTCCACCACCCTGACCGAAGACCTGCTGCCCAAGCTGCGCGGCGGCAAGCAGTCGAGCCTGGGCATCAACCGCCTGTTCACCCTGCTGACCGGTATCCTGGTACTGGGCATCGCCCTGGTGGTCAACGACGTGATCAGCGCCCTGACCCTGGCCTACAACCTGCTGGTGGGCGGCATGCTGATCCCGCTGATTGGCGCCATCTTCTGGAAACGCGCGACCACCGCCGGCGCCATCGCCAGCATGGGCCTGGGCTTCCTCACCGCGCTGGTGTTCATGTTCAAGGACGGCCTGGATGCCAACACCCCGATCTACTACAGCCTGGCTGTCGGCCTGGTCAGCTTCGTGGCGGTGAGCCTGTTGTCTCGTCGTCCGGCAACCCTGGCCAACGCGATCTAACCTCAGGTCAGACGCCGTACATTTTTCTTCGGCGGGTGCAGCGTCGGTGGCTGCACCCGTTTTTTTTTCGCCTGGAGGAAAGTCGATGAAGATTGTCAGCCGCGACCACTGGTTCGAAGTCAGAAGCCTGAGCGACGGGATTCGGCTGATCCACGAGCCCTATATCCGGCCGTTCTATCGCTGCAACCTGTGGCATATCCAGGGCCGCGACAGGGACCTGCTGCTGGACAGCGGCTCCGGTCTGGTCAGCTTGCGCGAGCAGTTGCCCTGGCTCACCGAACGGCCACTGCTGGCGGTGGCCAGCCATTGCCATTTCGACCATATCGCCGGGCATCACGAATTCCCCGAACGCCTGGTGCACCCGGCCGAGGCGCAGATCCTCGCCGCGCCCGACGGCGCCAATACCCTGTCTGCCGCCTACGTCGGCGACGCGATGTTCGAGGCCCACCCGGATTGCCCGCTGTGCTACGCCGAATATCGGGTCAAGGCCGCCCCGGCGACGCGCCTGATCGAGGAGGGCGACGTGCTCGACCTGGGCAACCGTAGCCTCCAGGTGTTGCATACGCCCGGCCATTCCCCCGGGGGTATCAGCCTCTGGGAGGCCGCCAGCGGCACCCTGTTCAGCGGCGACATCATCTACGACGGCCCGCTGGTCGAAGACGCCTACCACTCGAATCTGGAGGACTACGCCACCAGCCTGGAACGCCTGTACCAGCTGCCGGTGCGTACCGTGCATGGCGGCCATTTCGGCAGTTTTTCGGGAGCGCAGTTGCGCACGATGATCGAGGATTGGATCCGTCGGCCCCCCTGAAGCTGTGCTGTACTGCACACAATCCCGCCCGCTTCAAAGCCCTGCGCAGGCCCCTGGCGAAAAGAGCGACATGAATAGAGCCGAAGTCCGACAAGCCGTGCACGACTTCATCAGCCACCTGCTGGATGGCAAAGACGGATTTGCCGACGATGTGAGTCTGCAGGAACTGGGGTTGGACAAGCAGGATATCGAGGAGCTGATTTTCCACCTGGAAGATCAGTTTGGACTGACCGCCTTCACCCACGAAGAAGACCAGATGCTCAAGGCGGCGAACAGCGCCAATGACTTGAGCCGGTTTCTGCTGAAGATCTCACGGCGCTGAAGATTTCATCGCACCGGGCGCCATTGGCGGGTTGACGGGTTTGGATCAGAAGACGGCAACCGATCACGAGTGAACCTGCCCTCGCGCGGCTGAAAAATGACGGGAGCAGGCTGAAAAGGCCTGCTCCACTCCCGAGTCGAAGGTTAGCGGCGACGCTGTTGCCGACGCCGTTGTTCGTCGTCTGTGCGGATTGGCACCGGCTGCAATGGCGGCTCGATCAGTCCCAGTGCGACCCCGAGGTCGTGAAGCCAGTTTTGCAGTTTCTCTTTCATAGTGCCCCCCTTAAGGGTCGTGCCCAGCGGCAGGGTTCTGGAGCCGCTTAGCTCTGATAATAGCGCTAAGTTCCACGCATTGCTCAACCTGGATGGCAATGATCTGTTACCGGATTAATCTGAATCAGCCTGCCCGTTTCAGGCCGTCGCCCGCAGATCCGTCTGACTCGCCTGTTGCAGCTCGATCCAGGCATTGAGGTTGGCGCCGAGCATGCCTTTGCGCCACATCAGCCAGGTGGTGGCACTGGCGAACGGCTCGGCCAGTGGATGGACCGCCACGCTTTCGCGACCGGGCAGGCTGGCGAGCATCGACTCCGACATCAGCGCCACCCCGGACCCGGCAATCACGCAGGCCAGCATCCCCTGGTAGGACTCGATTTCTATCGCCCGCCCCATGGCCGCATGGTAGTGGGCGAACCAGGACTCCAGGCGCAGGCGATACGAACAGCCGCGGCGAAAGGTGAATACCGCGCGCCCTTCGACATCCCGGGCGCTGCGGATCGGCGGGTGATCCGCCTCGCTGATCAACACCAGCTTTTCATCGCACAGCGGCACTCCGTCCAGGCTGGCCAGCTCCAGAGGGCCGTCCACCAGCGCCGCATCCAGGCGTCCGGCCAGCAGGCCTTCGAGCAGCTCGCTGCTGGGCGCCGATTGCACCTGCAGGTTCACCGCCGGGTAGGCGCGGTGGTAACGCGCCAGCAGCGCCGGCAATTGAATCGCCGCCGTGCTGTACATGGTGCCCAGTACGAAATCCCCGGCCGGTTGACCGCCTTGCACCGCCCCATGGGCCTCATCGCGCAGGGCAAACAGGCGCGCGGCGTAATCGAGCAGCACCTTGCCCGCCGGTGACAGTTGCAGACGCTGACGCTCCCGCAGGAACAGCTCGACGCCCAGTTGCTCTTCCAGTTGCTTGAGCCGCGTCGACAGGTTGGACGGCACCCGATGCAAGCGCTCGGCCGCCCGGGTGATAGAGCCTTCCTCCGCGACCGCCTGGAAGATGCGCAACTGGCTGAACTCCACGACTATTCTCCAAAAACGAACAAGTTACTCAATATTATTCATTTTTATAGAAAGTCAATCAGTCCTAGCCTGACGGTCATTGCCCACTCGACGGAGCCCGGACCATGTCACCGCTGATTCGTTTACTCGCCAGTTTCATCGCCCTGATGATGGCCATGGGCATTGGTCGCTTCGCCCTCACTCCGCAACTGCCGCACCTGCTGAGCGAGGGCCAGGTCGACCTGACCGACACCGGCCTGATCGCCGCCGCCAACTACCTGGGGTATTTCATCGGCGCGCTGGATACCATGTTCGCCCACCGCCCGCCCCAGGTTCGCCGACGTCTGCTGGGCGGGCTGTGGCTGTGCGTGCTGCTGACCCTGGCCTCGTTCTGGGCCGGCGGCTTCTGGTCCCATCTGGTACTGCGCTTCGGCACCGGACTGGCCAGTGCCTGGGTGCTGGTGATGATCACTGCCCTGAGCCAGCCCCTGGCACACGCCACCGACCGGCCACGCCTGGGCGCCCTGGTGTTCGCCGGGCCCGGGCTGGGGATTTTCCTCACCGGCCTGCTGGCCCTGGGCTCGAACCTGCTGGGGCAAAGCTCCGCGACCCTGTGGCTGGTGTACGCCGCGGCCGGCCTGCTGATGCTGCTGGTGATCCTGCCGATCCTGCCGCAACCCGCCATGCCCGCGCTGACCGCCCAGATGCCACACGCCTCGAACCACAGCGGCATCCCCCGCCTCGGGCTGGTTTATGCGCTGTACGGCCTGGGTTACATCATCCCGGCAACCTTCCTGTCACAGATGGCCAGCGCGCGCTTTCAAGGGCAATGGCAGGCCGACCTGTTCTGGCCGTGCTTCGGTCTGGCGGCAGCCATCGGGGTGGGGCTGGTGAGCCTGCGCCGGCACAGCCCGAACGCCACCCGGCACTGGCTGATGGCAACCTTGTGGCTACAAGCCGCCGGGATCTTCGCCTGTCTGCTGGGTAATGGCGCCGGCCTGGCGCTGGGGGTGATGCTCTGCGGCACGCCGTTCCTGGCCTGCATGCAACTGGTGATGCAGCGCTCGCGGGAACTGGCGCCCCACGCCACCCAGCGCAACGCCGGTTTGCTCACGGCCTGCTTCGCCATGGGCCAGTTGAGCGGGCCACTGCTGGCGGCCCTGAGCAGCCATTTCAGTGGCAGCCTGCAACCGGCGCTGATCATCGCCGGCAGCAGCCTGCTGCTGGCGGGGGTTTTGCTGTTGACCCAACAACCGCTTGCCCGGGAGTGCCACGCCACCGCCTGAGCCTGGGGTTACAACAGACTGCGGATCCGCCGGCGCAGCCACTGCTCGGCGCTGACGAAGGTGATGCCCAGCAACACCAGCACCGCGCCGATCACGAAGTTGAGGCTCAGGGGTTCGTCCAGCAACAGGGCTCCGAAGGTAACGCCGAACAGCGGCGTCATGAAGGAAAACACCGCCAGGTTGGCGGCCAGGTAACGGCGCAGCAGCCAGAACCAGGTCAGGTAGCTGAAAAAGGACACCACCAGCCCCTGGAACAGCACGCTGGCCACCGCCACCGGGGTCAGGCTGACATGGGTAACCTGGCCGCTCAGCGCGGCGATCAGCAGCAGGCCGACAAAACCGACGATCAACTGATAGAACAGGGTCAGGGTCGCCGGCGCCTCGGACAGACGCGATGCGCGCACCACCACCGTGGTCGCGCCCCAGGCCAGGCCGGCCAGCACGCCCAGGGCGTCGCCAAGCAGCATGCGCGTGTCCAGGTTTTCCAGTGAAATGCCGCCGGCGAAGGCCACGCCGATGCCAATGAACGCCAGCAGGATCCCCAACCATTGCAGGGGCCTCAGGCGTTCGCTCGGCAGCAGCCAGTTCACCCCCAGCGCGGTGAAGATCGGCGCGGTATAGAGAAACACCGACATGTGCGCGGCGCTGGTGAGCTTGAGCCCTTCGGCGATAAACAGGAACTCCAGGCCGAACAGGCTGCCGGCCAGCAAGCCGCCGCGCCAGGTACTGCCAATCTGCGACCAGCCGCCCTTCCAGCACATCAGCAAGGCTACCAGCAGCGCCGAAATGCCCGAGCGGGCGGCTGCCTGCATCACCGGCGCGATATCCGCCGCGGCCCACTTGATCATCACTTGCTGCACGCCCCAGATCAGGCACAGCCCCAACATCACTTGCAGTGCGAAACCATCGGCACTGCGCCGCTCGATGCTCACCGCGGCCCCTCGGGCAGATTCATAGACATGGCAGTTACTCGACAGAAACGACAAAGCCCCGGAACCGGTCCGGGGCGAAGAATTGATGTGCTGTCGATTATCAACCAAACGGACAGAAAAAAACGCCTGGAAAAAGACCTTTATCCTGACCGTCAGCTCGAGGCTGTCGGGCTCAGCCTCAGGGATGGCGAGGCCTCACGACGCGCGAGGAGGAAAAACAGCGCGCCACCGAGGAAACACCCGGTGAACCAGGCGAAGTTGGCCATCGGCTGCAATGCTGGCGTGAAGGTGATCGCCACACCCATCAGGGTCGCCGGCACCAGCGCCTTGACCGCGGTCCAGTTGACGCCGCCGCTGTAGTAATAACGCCCGTCCGGGCCGTCATTGAACAGCGAGTCGACATCGATCTGCTGCTTTTTGATCAGGTAGTAGTCCACCAGCAGAATGCCGAACAGCGGGCCGATAAAGGCGGCCAGCACGTCGAGGGTGTAATGGATCACCTGGGGGTTGTTGAACAGGTTCCAGGGAGTGATGAAGATCGACGCCAGGGCCGCGATCATGCCGCCGGTGCGCCAGCTGATCCGGCTCGGGGCGACGTTGGCGAAGTCGAAGGCCGGCGAGACGAAGTTGGCGACTATGTTGATACCGACGGTGGCGGTGACAAAGGCGAAGGCGCCGAGCAGCACCGCGACATCATTGTCGATCCGCGCCACGGTGGCGATCGGGTCATGGAGCATTTCACCGAACACCGGCAGGGTGCCGGAGACGATGATCACGGTCACCAGGGAGAACGCCAGGAAGTTCATCGGCAAGCCCCAGAAGTTGCCGCGCCGCACATCCTGCATGCTGCGGCAGTAGCGGCTGAAGTCGCCGAAGTTCAGGGTCGGCCCGGAAAAGTAGGACACCACCAGCGCCGTGGCGACGATCACCTGGCCGAATGCCTGCCAGCCCGACAGCGACTTCTCCCCAAGGGTGAAGCTGATGTTGCTCCAGCCCGCCTTCCACACGATCCAGCCGGCAAGAAGGAACATCACCGCGTAGACCACCGGGCCCGCCCAGTCGATAAAGCGCCGGATCGACTCCATACCGGCCCAGAACACCAGGGCCTGGACCAGCCACAGCGCGAGGAAACCGAACCAGCCCAGGTAGGACAGCCCGGCAAAATGCGGCTCGGCATAGGCCGCCATGGCCGGGAAAAAGCGCAGCACCACGACGATCAGGGCGCTGGACGCCAGGTAGGTCTGGATCCCGTACCAGGCCACCGCGATCAGGCCGCGAATCACCGCCGGGATATTCGCCCCGAACACGCCGAACGCCAGCCGGCAAATGACCGGGTACGGTACCGCCGCCTGCTGGCTGGGCCTGGCCACCAGGTTGGCGATCAGTTGCACGATACAGATCCCCGCCAACAGGGCCACCAGCACCTGCCAACTGGCCAGCCCGAGGGCGAACAGGCTGGCGGCGAATACATAACCGCCGACGCTGTGCACGTCGCTCATCCAGAAGGCGAAGATGTTGTACCAGTTCCACTTCTGCGGCAGCGGCCCCAGGTCCTGGTTATACAAACGCGGGCTGTAGCCCTTCGGTAGTTGCTCGGTCATTGCAAGGCTCCTTGTTGGACAGGCCCTGCCCCCGCGATTGACCTTGCGACCACACTGCGTACGGGAGCTGGCACTAGTTGTATACGAAGTTCTACGCAGAATGCGTGCCATACCGGAAAAACCTGTAGGCGAACGGTGTGGATCGCTTGTCCATCAAGGGCTGGACCTTGGCTACACAACGATGATCAGCAGGCAGGATCAGAGGCAGGCATGCCCGTTGGTTGTGCACGGCTGCCTGATATCAGTGCATCGACAAGGCTCGATCGATTGTATACATCGCCCATGGGATTGCTCGGATACACAGCCCCTGACTCCCGCCTCAAGCAGCCAGAAAAAAGGCAATAAAAAACCGCTGCCGGAACCGGCAGCGGTTGTTCGGTAACGCCCTCGTGGCGCGGTCTTATCTTCGACCGCAACTACGCCAGGCAGGAACGGATCAGGTCAGTTCAATGCGATCGGCATGAATAACGATCTGGCCATTCTTGTACAAGGCGCCGATGGCCTTCTTGAAGTTGCCCTTGCTGACGCCGAACAGGCCACTGATCACCGTCGGATCGCTCTTGTCGCTGACCGGCAGGGTGCCGTTGTTTTCCCGTAACTTGGCGAGGATCTTCGCGTTCAGGCTGCTGGCCAGTTCTTCGCCCACCGGTTGCAGGCTGAGACTGATCTTGCCGTCGGCGCGGATCTCTTTGATGAAGCCCTTTTCCTGTTTGCCCGGACGCAGGAACTTGAACACTTCGTTCTTGTGGATCAGGCCCCAGTGCTTGTTGTTGATGATCGCCTTGAAGCCCATGTCGGTGCTCTCGGCCACCAGCAGATCGACTTCCTGGCCGACCTTGTAGGTCACTGGAGCCTTGTCCAGGTAGCGGTCCAGGCGGGCCGTGGCGGTAATGCGACGGGTGTGCTTGTCGAGATAGACGTGCACCACGCAATACTCGCCAGCGGTCAGTTGGCGCTTTTCCTCGGAGTACGGCAGCAGCAGGTCCTTGGGCAGGCCCCAGTCGAGGAACACACCGATGCTGTTAACTTCCACGACTTTAAGACTGGCGAACTCACCGACTTGAACTTTTGGTTTTTCGGTAGTTGCAATTAACTTGTCGGCGCTATCCAGATAAACAAAAACATTCAACCAGTCTTCATCTTCACTGGGAATATCCTTGGGAATATAACGATTGGGCAGCAATATTTCGCCATCCGCCCCGCCGTCCAGATATAAACCGAAGTTGGTGTGTTTAACCACTTGCAAACTGTTGTAGCGCCCGACTAAAGCCATTTCCAATACCCTCATTGCGTGGGCGGCATTCTACCCGTTTTTCCGGGCCTGGTTGGCCCGAGTCGCCGGATAGCAACGGATATTTTCCTGAATGCCTTGATTTTTATGGCTTTGCGCCAGCAACCGGCTCCGCCCGTCAGGCCAACCAGCAGCGACTTTTGCCTCAGCGCCGCCGAGCAAGCCTTTGTTTGCGCCATTGTCTTTATTTAAAACAGCAGCTTATGGGGATATTCCCGAGATCAACTTAGGATTATTCGGGAGTTTCCGCTGTTATTTCAGGAGGATATTTACCAAGCAATTATCAAGCATTTCATGTATGATGGCTGGCCAAATTAATTTTCTGAAGGTTAATGGCCGCCATGCGTGTAAAAGCATCCAACAGCAAAGCAAAGCCAGCTCCAGCCGTTGAAACCAGCGAATCGATCAACGATCAAATTGCTGCTTTCCTGAAATCCGGCGGCGAGATCCAGCAAATTGCCAAAGGCGTCAGCGGCCAGACTTTCGGCCCGTCCAAGCAGATCAGCCTGGGCAAGAAGTAATCCCCCGCAACACCTCCTGGTCCCTATGCGCTTTGAGCCTCAAAGCGCTAGGACTAGAGTCCTGAGCCCTCCCCTCCCGTAAAAATCGACGAACGGCCCTCATCCCCGAGGTTTCGCCGGTATCCTTTCACACCTCTAGATCGAGCATTTCAGTAGGTTCCGCGGTTCCTGCTCCTCGCGTTTCATGGAGTGAAGCATGCTCAAACCCTCTCATGTGCTGCTTGCCAGCCTTCTCGCCAGCCCCTTGGTCCACGGGCAGATCTTCCAGCGCGAACTGGGGGACTTCGACCTCAAGCTCAGCAGCACCCCGAGCCGCAGCATGGCCCAGGGCCTGGTCAACCCCTCGGCCACCGGTTCGTTCCATGGCGGCCTGGACCTGACCCACGACAGCGGCTGGTATATCGGCCAGTGGTCGCCGAGCATGGGCCTGGGCGAGAGCGACCTGGAAGTGGACTCCTACCTGGGCTTCAAGCGCCCCTTCGATAAGACCCTGGGTTATGAAGTGGGGATGATCCAGTACAACTACCCGCAACTGGCCCCGCAGGACAGCCAGGAGTTCTACGGCGGCCTGACGCTGCTGGGCAGCCGCTTCGGCGCCGCGTTCAGCCAGGAGCCGGACAAGCGCAACAGCACCCTGTTCGCCGACCTGGGCGGCAACCAGCCTTTCGGCATCGGCGTCAGCATCAAGTACACCACTCATCAGCTGGGCAACCCGGTTTCGGTGAGCAGCGGCTATGTCAGCAGCTTCAACGACTGGTCGATCAAGTTCTCCCGCCCCTGGATGGGCATCGACCTGAAACTGATCTACAGCGACTCCAACCTCAATGGCAGCGATTGTTCGGCCTATTCTGGACATAACGCGCAATGCGACGGTCTGCTCACCTTCAAGGCCGAGCACTCGTTCTATTGAGCGGCTGAACTGCCGGAAGCATTCCGGGTTCAGATAAGAAACCCATGCCTTACAAACCCAGGCCTTCGCAAGGACTTGCCATGTCTCGCCGGCTGCAACACCTCACCCTGCTCGTGCTGTTGAGCCTGGTGCTGACCTCCTGCAATCGGGTCGGCCTGGCTTACCGCAACCTCGATGTAATCATTCCCTGGACGCTCAACGACTACCTGGAAATGAACCGCGAGCAGAAAATCTGGTTCAACGAGCGCCTCAAGGAACACCTGAGCTGGCATTGCAGCACGCAATTGCCCGGCTACCTGGCCTACCTGGACCGCCTGCAGCAGGTGGTCGAGCGCAATCAGGTCAACGATGCCGAACTGCAAGAGTTCACCCGCGAAGCCAAGCAGGCCATTGCCCAGACCGCCCGCGCGATCGCGCCTTCGGCCATCGAGTTGCTGCGGGGCCTGGACGACCGACAGGTCGCGGAAATGAAGGCGGCCTTCGCCAAGGACATGCGCCAACGCCGCAGCAAATACCTCAAGCGGCCACTGGAACAACAGATCAGGCTGCGCGCCCAACGCATGGACAAACGCCTGACTACCTGGCTCGGCCCCCTCACGCCCGAGCAGGCCCGGCGGGTGACGGACTGGTCAACGTCCCTCGGCGAACAGAACCAGCTCTGGCTCGCCAACCGGGCCAACTGGCAGGCGCAGTTCAGTGCCGCGCTGGAACAACGCCAGAACAGTGACTTCGACAAACGCATCGAACGCCTGCTGGTGGATCGCGAAAGCTTCTGGACACCGGCTTATCGCCAAGCCTATGCCAACAGCGAACAGGCGTCGCGCAACCTGCTGGTGGACGTGATGGCCCAAAGCACGCCAACCCAGCGCGAGCATCTGCGCAACAAGCTGCAGAATGTGCGCGATGAGTTCGAGGCATTGAAATGCATGAGGACGGCACGCCAGAAGTAACGCCCGGCGCGGCCTGCGCCAACGCGCTCGCTGCTGCAAGGCATGTCCCCCGCAGCAGCGAGCTTGCTCGTGATGTTCGTGATACGCGTCAGGCAATCTGCGCCTTGCTCGCCAGCTCATCGAACACCGTCGGCTCCAGCGCATCGGCCTGTTCGTCCAGCACCTGGCGCGGGTGATCGTTGCCCGGAATGCAGCTGTCGATCATGCACAGCAGGCTGGAACCACGCGGCGTCAGCCTGAAGTTCTCACCGTTGCCGCCTTCCTCCTCGGGACGCGGCTCGATGAACCCCCGGTCCAGCAACAGTTTTTCGTACGCGGCGGCGGTGCTTTTCAGCTCATCCAGATTGCCTGTGGGTTCACCCTCGGCCGCCTTGGCCGCGGCATGCTGCTCGGCATAAGGCCGCGGCGTGAAACTGTGGCCCGCGCCGTTCTGCACTTCGTGCAGCAATCGTTCGATCAGATCCCAGTTATAAGTCGTCATCCTGTTCCGCCTCCATTCATGAAAAAGAGAGATGCCTGTACCCAGGTTGTGACAGGCGCCACCGGTAGCCGTTCAGCGGCGTCGAGCAGGCGGGCGACCGTTGGGCGGAACCGTCCGGCGACTGTCGATTTGCCCGTGGGCGAAACGACTAGCCTGTGTAGGCACTGTCGCCGCGCCACCTTTGCCGCAGGAGAAGACGTCATGCACCTCAACGATCATCCGGTCGTATCCCGGGAACAATGGATACAGGCCCGCAAGCAGCACCTGATTCACGAAAAGGCGTTCACCCGCCAGCGCGACCAGCTCAGCGCCGAGCGGCGCGCCCTGCCCTGGGTGAAAATCGACAAGCCCTACCGCTTCCAGGGTCCCCACGGCGAACTGAGCCTGGCCGACCTGTTCGGCGGTCGCAGCCAGTTGGTGGTCTACCACTTCATGTTCGCCGAAGGCTGGGACGAAGGTTGCCCGGGCTGCTCCTTCCTCTCCGACCATATCGACGGTGCCAACCAGCACCTGGCCCACCACGACATCGCGCTGGTGGCGGTGTCCCACGCACCCTTCGCCGAGTTCCAGGCCTTCAAGCGGCGCATGGGCTGGAAGTTCGACTGGGTCTCGTCCGCCGGCTGTGATTTCAACTACGACTTCGGGGTCTGCGCCCGGGCCGACGAGGTCGCCGCCGGCACCGCCACCTACAACTACGAAAAAACCGACGGCGCCGAAGAAGAGCTGCCCGGCCTCAGCGTGTTCTACCGCAATGAAGACGGTGAGATCTTCCACACCTACTCCACCTACGCTCGTGGCCTGGACCTGCTGGTGGGGGCCTACAACTACCTGGACCTGACGCCCAAGGGGCGCAACGAAGAGCAGATCATGGACTGGGTCAGGCACCATGATCGTTATGACGACAAACCGGCCGCCAGTTGCTGCCATGGCGATTCCTGAGCGCTAGACGGCGATCGCGAGCCAGCCTGCTGCTATAGAGCCGGCTCGCCATCACGTTCGTCCGGCCGACGGAAAAAACCCGGCCGGCACAAACCCGTGGCCTGGCCCCCGGCTAAACTTGGCTCCATGAGCCCCGCCTACCACAGCCTCCACGAATACACCCAACGCATGAACCGGGTGCTGGAGCATATCGACCAACACCTGGACCAGCCGCTGGAGCTGGCCGAACTCGCGCAGGTCGCGCATTTTTCGCCCTTTCACTTCCATCGCCTGTTCACCGCCTGGGTCGGCGAAACCCTGGGCGACTACCTGCGCCGGCGCCGCCTGGCCTGTGCCGCCTATCAGCTGGCCAGCCATCCGGAGTTGAGCATCCTGGAAGTGGCGCTGGAGGTCGGCTTCAGCTCCGGCGAAGCGTTCTCCCGGGCGTTCAAGCAGCATTTCTCGGTCACCCCGAGCACCTGGCGCAGCACTGAACCCAAACGCTGGCACCGACGCCTCAGCGACGTCCGCGAACGGCGCCTGCGCGAATTGAGCAATCCTGATCAGACGCACATCCCGGCCTTCGACGATCCTGACGCCTTCATCCACCTGAAGGAACTCACGATGAACGTCACTCTCAAGGAACTGCCTCCAGTCCGCGTCGCCTACCTGCGCTACATCGGCCCCTACGGGCCGGGCATCGGCACCTTCTGGCGCGACACCGTCGCCCCCTGGATGGTCGAAAACGGCCTGCTGGGCCGCGTGCGCTACGGCATCGGCCACGACGATCCCTACCTCACCCCACCGGAAAAATGCCGCTACGACGCCTGCGTCGAAGTCCCCGCCGACTTCAAGGCCAGCGCCCCCGCCGTCGTCACCACCCTGCTCGGCGGCCTCTACGCCGTCGCCCACTACCAGGGCAAAGGCCCCGACATCGCCGACGCCTGGACCGAACTGTGCCGCGACTGGCTGCCCAAGAGCGGCATGCAGTTCGACGCCCGACCGGCGTTCGAGCGTTATCCGGTGGACGCGAAATACGACATGAAGACGGGGGAATTGGAGTGTGAGATCTGTATTCCGGTGAAGGCGTTGTAAGCCGCGCTGGGCTTGGGCGAAACGATACGGGGCAGCTTGTGCTGCCCCGTTTTTTTGCGTCTCAGGAATACTCGGTCTAGAGGCTGTCGCTGGTAGAGAACCCGCCGCCCGTCGATCGGGAGGAGCTGAACGAGCTGCTGGAACTTGAGCTGGAACCTGAGCTACTACTTGCGGAACTGCTCGGGCGACTGCTGGAACGGCTACTCGAGCTGCCGCTGGAACCGCCGCTCCAAAAGCTCGGGGCCGGCCTGCTTGCGCGGCGATGGCTCCCCACCTCATTCGCCACCTGGGAGAGGGACAGCGCGCCCTGCATGAACCCGGCAACCAGAGAGTCAAGATTCATACTTGCGGAGTAGCTGTAGCTACCGCTGATAGACCCACTCGACTGCAGTTCACGCTCAAGCTGCTTGGCTCTCGCATAGTCGCGCTCGGTATCCCTGCACTTCATCTCCAGGAACGGCACGCGCAACCGCAGATCATCGAGTTCAGCGCGTAAATCACGCACCCTCTGCACCAGCTCGTCGTCCTGCGGCGTCGCTGTCTGCCCGGCCAGGTGCTCAAGCTTGGCATCACTCATCTCGGCCAATTGCCGGGACAACAGCTCAGCAACCTGAGCAAAATGCTCGTCCCCCTTGGAGACGAACAGCCCCAGGCGCTCATGAACGGCATTGGCCTGAGCCTTGCCGGCCTCCACGGCCTCGCGCTCCGTCTTCAGGCGCGCCTCCAGCACCGACAACAGGGTGCCAGCCAGGGCTTGCTGATACAACCGCGCCAGCTCGGCCTCCTGAACGGCCCGGTGGCTGTCCCGTTGCCACTGAGTTCCTTCATTGGCTTCCTGCATGGCCAGAAGGCTCTGCTCGATCGCACTGTTCTGCGGGAAATTGCACAGGCGGGCAATCCACCGATCCAACTCCCGAAAAAACGTCCGGCCAACATAACGATCCGTACCGAACCCGCGCCCCTTCAGGTAGAGGTACAGAGGCTCGGTCTGAAAGGCCCGAAGCTTGCCGCGACATTCATCACGCAGCTCCTGGTAAGACGCAGCTGCCTCGTTGCAACGCTCGACAGCCTCCGCGAGGATCGCGGCTTGCTGTTGGTACGCTGGATCTACCGTCAACTGCCGGTCGACATCGGCAACGAGGGCCTCGATTTCCTGGGAAACCGTCGACATCTCCTGCAAGTGCTTGGCAACCCCCGCCTCCGCCACCGCCAATTGCTCACGCAACCCGGACTCGCTCCGCTCCCGCTGGTCCAGCAAACGCTGAACCTCGCCCGACAGCTGAGCCCCACCGGCCAATTGAACACTGGCGATCTGTGGAAATACGTCAGCGATCTGCTGTTGCAGGCGCAGCTCCTGCTCGTGGGCATTGGACAACTCGAGCTGGAACCTACGCAGTTCGGCCTCGTATCGCCGAGAGTTCTCGCCAAGGGACGCAATCATGCTGCTCGAGTTCATTACCACTCCAGGATGTAATCAGGTTTGGTTTTGACAGGCCCTTTAACAAAGGTGAAGGTCAACGAGTTGGCCGCCTTTTTACCCATCAAGCGATCATCGACATGACCATCCAGAAGCTTGTCATTCTTGGCTGCCTGATAGGTTGCCTGGCTGACGCGCACGCCAAAGATCGAGGCATAACGCCGCTCCCCGCTCTCGATGCTGGTGATGGGGACCGGGACCACATTGCCTGAGGCATCGCTCGCCTCGGTCAGCAGATACCAGGTCTTGCCTCCAGTCGGATCATAGTTGCGTTCGATCATCGACTTCTCGCCGGTGCGGCTGACCACTTCCAGGGTCAAGGGCGTGGCCGCGACGGTCCGCAATCGTTCGATCTCCTGTAGGCCATGCTCGGCAGCCGCCGTATTCATATCCTTGACGGCCTGATCGACCTTGGCGAACAAGGGTTGGAACTGCTCGGCATCCACCTTGCTCAAGCCCATCTTGCGCAGGTTGCCCCGGGCCTCTTGCAACTGCGTGAGATAGGGGCTGACCACGCTTGTTTGCGTTACCAGCGCATCCAGCTGGCCAAGCGCCGACTGGACCGCCGGCAGGCCTTGGGTGTCGGCCTGATCCAATGCGGAGCGCGCCTTGGTTGCCGCGGCGGCAAGCGCCGGATAGGTCGTGCCGAGCACCGCGAACGACCCAGCCGTCACCTGGGTTTTCAACTTGGTATCCGCCGCCAGAAGCTGCGCAACCGTGTTCAGCTGAGGCTCCAGCGCCTGCAGGTCGGCAGCCTCCTTCTTCAGGTTTTCAGTCACCGAAACCGCCAGCGCGGCATCCTCGGCCCGGCTCTGTGCGGTGACTTTGGGCGGCAGGCTGACCGGCTGCGCCAGGCGAACCTTCTCCAGTGCCTCATGGACAGGTTTAAGCAGCCGGACCGCGGCCGGCACATTGTTGGCCAACGCCTCCGACTCAAGGCCCGACAGGCGTTTTTCCAGGCGATCCAACTGCACGCCCCGAGCATCGGCCTGGGCCCGTGCCTGATCCACCTGAGTCTGGGTGGCCTGCAGGCGCACCCCGGCAAAAAAATCGGCTACCGGCCGCGCCATGAAAATCGCGCCCAGGCTCACGATCGAGAACACCGCCAGGGGCATCAGCCATTGAGCACGAGTGATATAGGCCTGCGCCAAGCATTTCGACCATGGGCCCATCGGCTGGGCCTCGTAGGTCAGTCGAGTGGCAAAGAAACTTCGCACGCCCTCCTCGACCAGAGCATCCTCGACCTCGATCCCCCGGGATCGATAGAACTCGCGAATCCGTTCAGCCACCAACTGCCGGTGCCTGGGCAGGTCCAGATGTTTCTGCACCTCGGCCTGGCTGTGCCGCAGCTCATCGATGAGGGCCATGGCCCCCATCTGTTCGGTGAGGGAAACCTGGCTCACCTCAGAGCCCCTTTTGCAGGAGCGCGCTGAAACGACGCTTGCTGTCCTCGGTGATCGACTCGATCTCGGCCGCCGCCGCAGAAGACTCCTTGCGCAACTCCTGGATCAGGCTCAGGCTGCTGGCCTGGAACTCCACCACGGCCTCGGCCAGCGCTTTGACCGAACTGACCTTCAGGTTGGTACCGTAGCCCGCCTTCAGCGCGGCATTGAGCTGCTCCCCGCCCACTTTGGCCTGCGCCTCGAGACTGGAGTTGATCCCCTCGTTCATCGCATTAAGGGTATTGGTGACTTCAGCCAGCCCGCCGGAGGACGTGAAGCCCGCCGCCAGGCCGGTGAGCACGATCTCATTGGTGGCGAAAAAGCTTACGGCACGCTGGTACAAGCGCTCCTTCACCGAGTGGTACTGGCTCAAACGCGCAAACACCAGCTCGGCTGCGTTGTAGGCCGCCTTCAGCTGATCGGCGATGTCGGTGATGATCTGGTAACGCTTGTCCTCGTCCTGCAGATTGCGCAGCGCCACATCCCGCGCCAACTCCAGCTTCACCCGCTCGGCCGCCTCAAGCTCGGCCACCTCAAGCGCCGCGCCGACATCCGCCAGGGTTTTACGCCCGGCATCGAGCTGCGCCTGCGCCACTTTCTGCACCTCACAGGCATCGACCTCGGCCGTCTTCATGGCCAGCCGATAGTCCTGGTAAGCCTCCAGGATCAGGGTTTCCAACTGGATCTGCTCATTGGCCGACTTGGCCACCGCCAGATAATGCTTGCGAATGTCCTCGAAGCGATCCGGAATCGATCCACGGCGCATGTTCAGCCAGGCCAGCTGGATACGCTCGGAGAATTGCAGCTTGCCGTCGGCCATCCACTCCATCATCTGCTGCGCGTCGGCCTGGATCGAATCGAAACTGGCGGCGATGTCGGCATACCGGGTACTGATATCCATGCTCTGCAGCTTGTCGCGCACCGAGGCATTAAAGACCGTGGACTGTTGCAGGGTGGCGGCGATATTGGTCACCCGGTTGGCGTCATACACCGCCACCTTGTCCAGCAACGCCAGCACGGGTGCATCCTGGGTGGGAAAATTGATACCGACCGAGCGAAGGGCGGACATGGAGCGTTCGAGGTAGTTCATGAGCGTATTCCCAGTGTGGAGCCTTGGTTCAAAAGCTCCATCATCCTTTGACAGGTGAATAAGCGAAGGGGCTTCCACCCCTCGGAATCGGGTACAGACAGGAGCATCGAAAGCATCGCGAAAGAGACGATGCCGCCTGGAAATCTGGAGGCTTTGCGTGCACATCCCGCGCAGGGCGTTACCCGAGACAGACAGCGGGCAGAACCGCTGAAACAGCCGCCACAGGCCCTGCCTAGTGGATGTGCGCGCCGAATGGTAACAGAGCTTGGGGCTGAAAGTTCTCATCTGAGCCCGGTACTTTTAGCAAAGTGCCAGTATTGCCTGGAGTCTTTTGCGGGAAGCCGTACTCTGGAAAACGCACGGGGTGTTTTATTGGATATTGGAGCTGCCCACCAAGCCGACAGCTTCCTTCTGGGCTAATCAGAAAAGCCCTACAGCCTACAGTGCACTCACCTTATTCCTGCCAACCACAGTGCGATTTACAGTCGATGGGTCGCCCAGATGGCGACCGGGTTTGGCGACCTGAGAGACACAAGTAGGCTGCGTATTCTGCAATGAGGCAGAATACGCCGCTGCGAGCGCAGCCCTTGGCTTTATGGCAGCTGTGCGCGGGAGACCTTCGGGTCTGCCGGTTTCTTGTGTCGCCGGTTCGCCAACCTGCGTACAGCCGCCACCCATTCGTTTGGCGACGAATGAGTAGCGATACTCAGACAGGCACAAGGATAGAAACCATGAACCGCTACATGCCCATCACCGGCCACGACTGCAACATCCCCTACCTGCTGATCGACACCCAGGCACCTGTCGATGTGCTGCACGACGCAGCGGCTTATCGCATTCGTGCGGTGACTCAGTTGCTGGAAAACTTTGCGGAGCCTGAACTACCACACACTAGACCAGTAGTTCTTCAAGAGCTGGCACTAGTCTGCACCATTTTATTGCGCGACGGGTGCGATTTGATGGATGTGACTGGACGACGGTTGCAAGAATAATTTTAGTCTAGACAGCAAGTATCCCCCAGCAATACTGGGGGATACTTATTTCATTTAATGATTAAGGTTTTGGGTTCCACTGAGAACGTATATGTAGTAATCCTGTACGCAGATCCCCACAATTGAAAAACTCTCTAAACATAGCCTGCGCAACTGAAAGATCCGAACACACCGTGCGCGCATCCCAATCATCATCACCAAAACGAACGGTTCCTCGAAATGGAGAGTCTCCCGGCTCCCACCACTCTTGCAGCTCAGCTTTAGGGTCAGAAGAATTTGTTAGAACAATTAACCTATATTGGCCAAGCAAGGACTTCATGCATAATTCTTTGACAAAGGAAGATTCAGAACCAATTACTCTAAGATAGACAAATCCGCCATTATCAAACGCATTTCCAAGTGCGGCACAAACTCTTTCCCAAACAGGCCTGTCTGTAGTCTCAGCAGGTGGACTCATCGAATTATCAAGAGCACACAACTCCAAAAATAAACCAGCACACTTCTCACTCATTCTTCCCAACCTCTTCCTCGCACCCACTCATAAACTCGCCCTTTTACTGTATCAACGACCTTAAGATTATTTAATCCCGACCGATCAGCAGCGGCAGTTAAGTTTGACTTACAGAATGAACACACCTCCTCACCTCTGACGACTATCGTCATATTCTGGTCTCGCGTCAGACCCGCGTCGGAATGCTTGCTGTATTAGTCCTATTTCCGCTTGAGCATTAGCCATTGTAGAGTTTGGTTTGCCTGGTGGAATCAGATCCGCAATCAAAGTTGGTTTGTTCGGGTTAGCTATTACCGTAGGCCTTGCAGTCTGGTTAGTATCAACCAGGGTTTTCCCTCCGATACTACTTTCCGCTGTTACAGTAACTGGTGCTTTTGCCCCGGGCAAGGTTGTACCAATCCGTGAGTCTCTTGCTTGCGCAGCAAGAAGATCATTTTTTAAGCCCTCCTTAGCTATTGGAGAGGTAGCTGAAATCCCTGCCGGCCCCGCTGCCCCAGCTCCCACAACCGGCTTCGCCCTAGGTATCCCTAGGCTTGCAACACCAAGAGCCCCGGCAACCATATTGCCAACAGCGTTTCAAGTATCACCATTGAGCGCTTGGTTTACACCATAGCCCGCTTGGAGTACTCCGTTAGCTGCGGCAGCAATCCGGATCGTTGTGCCTAACGGCCCTGAAAGACCATAAATGGCAGGGCCACCAATATGGAATAGTTTTTAGCATAAGAAATAGCGGGGAACCTTAAAGTCGCTCGCTTTACCTTTCGACACCCTCTATCAGCCACTTAAAAATCCAACATTCCGCTGACCATAAGGATAATTACCGAACTAGTTGACTATCAGCGCATCGACTTCAGGGACGTCATACTTCACTCAGAAGATCACGACACAAACAAGACCAAACTATCTATATCTGGCAAGCTTCTTGGCCCAATGACGAACTTTCTGAGTAGCGCCTTCCCTGCTTAAAACCTCTAAAGAAGCTTGTAACTCGGGAGTCCTGACAAAGAACTCAACCCATTGCAGCCCCATACTCGACCAATATTCACTATTACTTTTAAGAGCTGCAAGAATCACGCCTTCGAAGGGGAACAAATCTAAATACCCTCTAGACAGCCCAATATTTATAAAACCTTCAGCTATTAACGAGAAGGCAGCTTAAGGGCTTTTTTCTAGAATAGGAAGCAAGAAAACATAGGACCTTTCATCAGACAAGATTCGAATACAACCATCTTTAGCTATCCCCCACACCCCTTCAAGGGTAATGCCTACCTTGGCTCGCCCTTCTGACAAATCAAAAATCGGCAGCCAATAGTAATCTTGCGCTTTTTCAGAATCGCACTGAGGACTTTTATTCCATGGAATAACGAGCGCCTCCAGATCCTTAGCAAACGTCACTTTTAGGTTTTCTTTCATCTCGATATTCCTGGAGTATGGACAACTTCCACGCCATGACTACTCATGAATTTTTTAAACTGCTCACGAAGTTCAGGATTCCAGTTCGTTCCATAATGCCCACTCCACTCATATGTGCGGAGAGCACCATTTTCTCGCCAAATTCCGCCACCAAGAATGCTATCAGATGATGGAATTTTTCCTGCATCCAAAATCCCATCATGCCCAAATCGATTTTTACCCATTATAAATCTTTGACTTTGTGGATCAAAGATAAAGTCAATCGGTTTAGAGTTGCTTAGATTTTTTACCGCATTTGAAGATTGTAGTGGTCAACTAATCCCGGACACGACGTTAAGTTTTTTCTCGGCCTGAGCCGGGGCCAGCCCATCGTTGAACTGGTGCGGTCGAGTCCAGTTGTACCGATGCATCAGGTAATGACTGATGTCTCGGTGCGCCTCTTGAGCCGTCATGTAGCCCACGGTCGGTATCCATTCAGTTTTCAAACTGCGAAACACACGCTCCATCGGCGCATTATCCCAACAGTTTCCACGACGGCTCATGCTTTGGCGCATGCGGTAACGCCAGAGCCGTTGGCGAAACTGGCGACTGCCGTATTGCGAGCCCTGATCCGAGTGAAACAGCAGTCCTTGAGGCCGGCCACGCTGCTCGTAAGCCATATCCAGAGCCTTGATCACTAAGTCCGCGTCCGGTTTGCTCGACAGCGCCCAGCCCACAACTCGGCGCGCATAGAGATCCAGCACGACAGCCAGATAATGCCATTTCCCTTGGGCCCAGATGTAGGTGATATCGCCACACCAGACTTGGTTGGGTGCCGGCACTTCAAACTCTCGATTCAAGATGTTCGGAATATCCGGTCGCTCAACCGTCGCTTGTTTGTAAGCATGTGATCCAGGTTGTTTGCTGACTAACGCCAGCTCCCGCATCAGACCACGCACCTTGAACCGTCCGATTTGCTCGCCATCTTCCTGCATCATCGACACAATGCTGCGGCTGCCGGCGGCGCTCCGACTTTGCGTGAACAACTCATTGACTCGACTGCGTAACCGAAGTCGTTCAACGTCCGGAGTTCGACATCTGAGGCGGTGGGCGTAGTAGCACGAACGAGTGATATCAAAGCCAATCAACCGGCTCTTGGGTGCTCAGTTGATCAATCAGCGCGTGCGCTCGTGCTCTTCCGACATCAAGAGCGCGGTAGCCTTTTTTAAAATGGATTTCTCCCGCTCAAGACGAGCGATCCGGGCTTCCAACTCCTGGATCTTCTGCTGCTCGGGCGTCAGCGCTTTTGTCTGCGGAGTAACACCACTGCGCTCCTGCTGGAGTTGGTTAACCCAGCGACGCAACGCGGACTCGACCACCCCGAGCGAGCGGCAGGCCTCGATATGGCTATAGCCTTGATCGAGCACGAGAGCTGCAGCCTCGCGTTTGAATTCAGCGGAAAAGGAACGACGTTGCTTGGTCATCAGACACCTCTATCTGGCGAGCATTCTCGCCTAAATGGGTGTCCGGTTTCATTAGACCACTACACTTTCAGCTTAGCGGCAAGATCCCCTACCCCTTTGTTCCCAGCAGCGGCCGCTAGATCAAGCCCCTCCCCGGCGATTGCACTGCCAAGGTTCTTGCCAAAACTTCCACCGTTGATAGCCGTGGAAACGCCGCTGTTGATAAGAGCATGAGTACCACTGCGAAGCACTGTTTGCTCAGCATTGCTCCAGCTGAGCATGTCTCCTGAATACCCAGGATTTTGGACTGGACCAGCTCCTATAACCTTCGAGCCACCATTCGTTGCCCCACTGGGCGCCTGGAACCATTTACTGTCGACATAACTGATCGCACCAGCAGCCAAACCTCCAATAGCAGCATTTTTAAGGCTATTGGAGCTGAAGGTGTCCCTGAAGGCTCCCCCCAAGTTGCCTTTGTTATTAATCACACTCACGGCACCAGTGCTTGCCATCGAGGTCAGTGCAGTTGAGGCCATTACATTTCCCCAACCAGCGGCAACAGCCTCAGCAGTGGTCGCTGCTGCCATCGCACTTCCAGAGCCCGCCGTCGCACTGGCTGCAGTTCCCACCGCCGCACTCGCAGCCCCTGCAGTCAACACCGTCACGATGATGATGATCGCCAACATCGCACCCTGGCCAAGGCCGGAGTGGCTGTACTTGAACGACTCGTGGGTTTCCTTCACCAAGCGCCAGTCCACATCACCACGTTTCTCGGCGTCTTTTAGCCACGCCAGCTGTGGGTCTGCCTGCACCATGGCATCGATGGTCTGGCTCACCGATTTCTGGTCAATGTGCTTGATATCGATCTTCAGGCCATCGACCGCCTTGATCGCCAATTGGCCCTGAGCCACCAATTGACTTTGGCGCAAGGTTTCATCGGTATTGCCTTTGCCCTTGGCACTGGTCCACGACAGGCTGTTGCTGCTCTTCTCGTGACTCTCCTGATGCAGGTCCTTCACCCCTTCGAAGGTGATCTCCCCACCGCTGACCAGCGTCAGGTCACTGCCACTCTCCAGCTTCGCCGCCTGGTACTTCTGGTCTCCGCCGCTGACCAGCGTCAGGTCGCCTCAGGGCCGCGACCTGCTCGGAAGTCAGATCAACGCAGAGCAATAAGTTGAGCTACTGCTTGCAATAAAGCAGATGCACTCAACTCACAGATACATCTCGCTCGACTAATCAGAAAAGCCCTACAGCCTGCAGTGCACTCCCCTTATTTCTGCCGACCACAGTACGGTTTACAGTCGTTCGGTCGCCCAGATGGCGACTAGGTTTGGCGACCTGGTGAATGGAGTGCAAAAGATTTCTGATTACAGAAGCTTTTGCACATGCAAAGCTGCTGCTTTATGGCAGTTGTGCGCGGGAGGCCTTCGGGCCTGTCGGTTTTCCATTCCCGGCTCGCCAACCCGCGTACAGCTGCCACCATTCGTTTGGCGACGTTTGAGTGATAGCTCTTTTCAACTGAATGGAGTTACACATATGAACCGCTACATACCTATTACCGGCCACGACTGCAACATCCCCTACCTGCTGATCGATACCCAGGCACCTGTCGATGTGCTGCACGATGCAGCGGCTTATCGCATTCGTGCGGTGACTCAGTTGCTGGAAAACTTTGCGGAACCTGAAAATGCTGGAAGCCACCCTGTGGTTCTTCAGGAGTTGACGTTGGTCTGCACTATTCTGTTGCGCGACGGTTGCGATCTTCTAGATGTAACTGGACGAAGATTACAGGAACAGATTTCAGCCTAAGCAATAGCGGGCGATCTTAAAGTCGCCCGCTTTTCCTTTCGAGGTTTAACGTGCTCCGTCGTTAACTCCCCCATGCCCATTTCTAAAACCAATCAGACCTCATCATCGTACGGCCTATGCACTGGATCAGGCTAAGAGGTTGTAGTTACGCAGGCAGATCTCATGTAGACGAGAACACTAAAGCTTCGACAATTAAGGGTTGTCTGGTGATTACCGCAGAGTAAGAAAGCATCGACGGATTGGCCGAGAATTTTTCTAGTCAAACAATTCATGTCTGAGCAAATCAAACCCTGAACTTAATAAAGACTTTATTTTTTCAGAACGCAGCGTCATATCCACATAAAGTAAAACGGGATAACCAGAGAACATTTGCTCAACAGGCCCTCCATCAAAAGGATCAACATTACCCTTTAGAACAAAGGTTTCCGAGTCATCACTTACAAACTTATAATAGATCCCCCCCTGATATGAGCTCTCCCTCTCCTCAAAATAAAAACCCAACTTCTCTTCAATCTCTGACTTGGCCTCCAAAATAGCCAACCCCTTAAAACCATACAAATCATAAGCAGTCATTTTAATCACTTAGGAAAAATAATACTTGGAGCTCGACTTGTTGCGGAAGGTGTCGAGCCATAGATCATGAAATTAACATCTCGACCAGACTGCTTACTTAGCTGGCTAGCCAGATCATTCAAACCTAACGCGCGTAGGTCCCTTGTACCTAGCGGACCAGTTCGTGAACCACCACTTCTTAACCCAATCCCCAAAGATTCTGCTTTTCGCAAAAGTTCTGGACTTGCCAGCGCAATATCAAAATCACTAGTTCTTCCAACATCAAAGGCCTGTCCAGTTCGATAGCTTTTACCTGTTACAGCGCTCCCCTGAAGAATGGGCTCAACGCTTCCATAGCCAGCCTTCGATAAACCATCTCTGATACTACTGCTGAAACTAGAAAACTCCTTTGCATTCGCAAACCCACTAGGCACAACATTAGAGAAAGCCTTCGCCCCCCCCGCTAGAACAGGGGCTAATGCCCCCGCAATGGCTCCACCATCGCCTACAGCATCCAGAAGGAGCTTACCCCACTGCCCTTGGTTGAGGTACTGCGCCTTCTGAGTGGCACCGGCTGACTCACGCAGACAGGAGATATCCCCGCAATTGAGTCCTGCCTGCTTCATTTCAATTAGCGTGTAGGCCCTACAGAAGTCCGACTGACAGTTCCCCAGCAGCTTTTCGGTGAGAATGCCTTGGGCCTGGTCATATTGAGCCTGCTCGGCAGGCGTAAAGGCATTTTGCTTATCGGCCAATGGTTTCCATTGGTCAAGCGTGTCATGAATACACTGAACCTTACCCTTGCATGCCTCCTCAATCTGCTTAGCCAGCTGCTCTTTTTGATTGTGCTCCAGGTAGTTGTAAGCCGTCCCCTGCTGCGCCACCCATCCTGCAACCTGCTGATCCTTCTCATTTCCTCCCGCAGCCGCCGCAACAGTCATGCCGAGCAGTTGAGACGTCATGGCCAGCACTTGCTCATGAGCAACACCTGGGAAAATCTTGTCCCCAACCATCTGAATCAGGGCCTTGTTGGCACCAGCCGCCAGCGCGGAGGTAGCAAAGCTTCCTCCGGCGGCCTCACCGATCAGCCCGCCAACGATGGCGTGTACGGCGACCTTGGTTGGCAAGCCACTGCCAGCCAGACTGTCGCCCACCTTTTCGTAGATGGCACCGCTCAGGGCATCGGCGGCTAAACCGATCGCGGCCTGGCTCAGGTTGTCTTTGAACTTCCCGCCGTTAACCACCGTTTTCAAGGCCGAATTCACAGCCAGCCGAACACCGATATTCTGACCAGCAATACCGCCACTGACGCCAGCTACTACATAACTCTTCAGGCTGTCACTGGAAGTGACATCCTTAACAACTGCCCCCAGATTGCCTCTGTTATTAATCGTACTGATCGCCGCGCCACTGGCAGCAGACGTCACCACAGCAGTAGCAGCGACGTTCGCCCACCCAGCGGCAGTCGCAGTACCAGCAACCGAGGTGCCGGCTGCTGCCATTGCAGATCCGGAACCTGCCGTTGCTCCAGCCGCTGACCCCAAGGCAGCGCTTGCAGCACCCGCGGTCAACGCCGTCACAATGATGATGACCGCCAACATCGCTCCCTGACCGAGCCCCGAGTGGCTGTACTTGAAGCTTTCGTGAACCTCCTGCACCTTGCGCCAGTCCACATCACCGCGTTTTTCGGCGTCCTTGAGCCACACCAGTTGTGGATCTGCCTGCACCATGGCATCGATGGTCTGGCTCACCGATTTCTGGTCAATGTGCTTGATATCGATCTTCAGGCCATCGACCGCCTTGATCGCCAATTGGCCCTGAGCCACCAATTGACTTTGGCGCAAGGTTTCATCGGTATTGCCTTTACCCTTGGCACTGGTCCACGACAGGCTGTTGCTGCTCTTCTCGTGACTCTCCTGATGCAGGTCCTTCACCCCTTCGAAGGTGATCTGCCCACCGCTTTGCAGCGTGATGTCCTGGCCGCTCTCCAGCTTCGCCGCCTGGTACTTCTGGTCGCCGCCGCTGACCAGGGTCAGGTCGCCTCCCGTCTTGATTTCGCTGCCGATGTTTTTCACATCGGTCACTTCATCGCGTTTGGTTTTCTTCGCGCCGAAGGAGCCCTTTTTCTTCATGTCGTACAGCGAGTAGTCGCTGTCTTGCGCCGCCAGCAGTTCCAGGTTTTCGCCGGCTACCAGGTAGGCTTCATCGCCGGCGGTGATACGGCTGGAGATCAGCGCCATGTCCTTGCCGGCGCTGAGGTCCACATCGCCACCGGCACTGAGGGTCGTGGCGATCTGGCTGACATGGTCTTCCTGGCGGGTGACTTTCTTGGTTTTTTCGTAGGAGTGTTGCTCGTCCGCCGCTGAGGACAGCGTCAGGTTCTCGGTGGCGGCCATGGCGATGTTGCGCTTGGCTTCGATCTCGCTGGCGATGGCGGTGATATCGCGACCGGCCTTCACCGTCAGATCGCGGCCGGCGCTGACCTCAGAGCCGATCTGGGTGATAGCGCTGCTGTAGTGTTTTTTGCCCAGCACCAGGCTCTTGCTGAGCTCGGTGGAGACGATATTGACGTCGCGCCCCGCATCCAGGTCCATGTCCCGCCCGCTTTGCAGCACGCCGCCGGAGTTATTGATGTCGCGACCGACCGACATGCTCAGGTCGTTGGCGGCCTCGATACGCGCGGCGCTATTGGCATAGTCCTTGTGCGAATAGCCCCGTACCACGCTGTCCACCGAGGTGACACTGCGCTCGTTGAGCACATCGCCGCTGATCGTGGTCATCGTCACATCACGCCCGGCGATGATGCCGCCCGCCTTGTTGGTGATGTTGTTGCCCGCCAGCAAGTCCAGGCGATTACCGGCCTCGATCAGCCCGCTGTTGACCAGGTCCTTGCCCGCTACGGCCGACAAGTTGTGGGTGGCACGCAAGGTCCCGACGTTGTCGAGGTTCTGGCCGGCGATCAGGCTCACGTCGTTACCGGCGATCAATGCGCCGGTCGGGCCGAGTCGACCATTGGCCTGGGCCATGTACAGCACCGGCACCAGCACTTTCTCGCCGTTCACTTCGTGCTCTTCGAGCCAGACGATGTCGTGGGTGAGCGCAGCCACCTGTTGCGAAGTCAGGGATACCCCGACCGACAGGTTGAGTTGCTCCTTGCTGGCGATGGCGTTGTTCATCAGGTACTTGAACTGGGCCTCGTTGGAGGTCTGCCCAGCGAGAAACGCCTGGCCGGTGCGCGCGGTGATGGCTTGCTGCACCAGACGTTGTTCGTAGAGGCCATCACCCAGGCGCTTGGCGCTGATGTCCGGGTCGTAACCGAGGCCCGCCAGCAGGTAATCCGAACTCATGAACTGCTTGAGGTCGGTGAGTACCGGGTTGGTTTCGATCAGGTATTTCTGCGGGTTCGGCTTGAACGAGCTATCCGGCAGGCCTTGGACACGGGCCACGGCCTGACTGGCCACCGGGGTGATCGCGCCAGCATTGCCTTCATGCCCCGACAACGCCAGGGTGCCGCCATTGTCGACAGGGGCGCTGACATCGATCGTGCTGGCGCTCAGGTTGCTGTCGGTGGCTTGACGGGTGACCCGGGTCAGTTGTCGATCGCTGGAAGCCACTGGGGCGACATCATCGATCTGGAAGCTACGCGCCTGGATATCCGGCAGGTTCTGTTGACGCTGAGCACTGCTGACCGAGGCGCTGCCCAGGGTCCAGCTTTGCGGCCCGATATTGGCCTGGGTCGCCTGTTGAGCCGACCCGCCTTGGCCACTCAAACGGAACAGGCCGTTCTGCCCTGTCGGCAAGGTGAAGCCGGGCAGGCTCAGCGGGTTGACCTGTTGCTGGGCCAGATCGGGAGGTAGCTGGCTGTTGAGCCTGACAACGGTGGTGCCGGTACCGCTTGCCCTGGTATCGGCGACTTTGTTGGTACCACCGGCGGCGTTGTAGTCCTGGTGGATGACACTGTTCTGCAGATCCTGGGTGGCGGTGATCGAAACATTGCCACCGGCCTGGATCACCGCATTGCGGCTGCCACTGGTACTGACGGTACCACTACTGTCTTTGGCGATTTCAACGTCGCTGAGCTTGGTGAACTGAGAGAACTGGCTCGGCAGTTCAAGCAGGTTGTTCGGGTCGTACTGGGATAACGTCGTGTTCTCGAAGCCATATTTCAGGCCAGGAAATACAATGTTATAGGCGCTGCGTGTATCGACGGTTGCCCCCGTATCGGCGTCTTTGAGAGACACCACCTTGTACGATTGACCGTCTCGCCCCGGCTCTCTGTAATAACCCGATTTGGGTATGGCCTTGTGGATGTTGTCGTCCAGATCCAGGTAATACACATAAGGGAAATCAGGGTTGTTGCGCTGGTTGTAAGGCGTCAGGACATCGGAGAACAGCTGCCCGGTACTGCCCGAGCCCATATCGTAGACCTTGTACAGACGCGTGCGCTCGATGGTCCCGTTCTGCGCGCCGATGTTCTGCAGGCTGTCGGCCGTAATGTTGATATTGCCGCCAGCGCTCACCGTGCTTTTGCTATTGAGAAAGCTGCCGCCCTGGAAAACCAGATCCTTGCCCGCGGTCAGTAGCGCCGAGGCGCTGGTGTCGTTATCGACACTTTCGTAGACCTCACGGGCCGCCAGCGTGAAGGTGTAACTACCCCCTTTGCAGTCATTACATATATTGGCGATAAACCCTGATACCAGCTTGCGACTGCCCGACGCCACCGCGCCATCGGTACGGTTCTGGAACGCATCGGCATTGAGCGCGAATGCCCCACCGCTTTCCATGGAACCGGAGACGTTGTAGATACCCGTGGCCCGGGCAGCTCCGCCGTAACCGCCGATCGCCACGTTGCCGAGTCCGTACAGATCGCCGTTCTGGTTGGTGAAATTGCCGACGCCCAACGCCATGTCCGCGCCGCTGAAAATCAGGCCGTGATCGTTGAGCAGCGATGGGGTTTTCAGATCGAGGTTCTGCGCAGCCCCCAGGGTCCCGGAGTTGACAAGGCTGCCGGCCTCGACAGTCAGACCAGCATTGGAGGTCAGCCGCCCGGCGTTGGTCAGCGGCCCGCCGACCCTGATCGTCGAGTTCCCACCACCGGCCACACTGCCCGCACTGCCCAGACTCATCGAAGCCGCCGTCAACCCCAGACTGCCCAGGCTGCTGTAGCGCCCATTACCGCTATAACTGCCGCCCAGCGTCAGGCTGGCCGTGCCGTCACTGGCAATCAGGCCATCGTTGGTCCAGTTGCCGCCGTTGCCCACCAGGCTGGTGGTGGCCAGCAATTGCCCGCTGCCGGTCTGGACCAGGTTGTTGACGTTGACGGTCAGGCGCCCGGCCTGGATCACGCTGCTGTTGGTCCAGCTGTCGGCAGCCAGCGTCAGCCCGCCCCGGGTGACGAGGCTGCCACCGGCATTGGTGACGTTGGCCGTGGAGATATCGAAGGTGCCGTTGCCTACATGCAACAAGCTGCCGCCTTGGTTCTGGAAGCCCGCGACATTCAGGGTCAGGTCACTGTTGGCGCTTTCCAGTTTGCCGTTGCGGTTGTCGAACAAGCCGCCGATCTGGAAGTCGGTCTTGCCACCGGCCCCCAGGGCCCGAAGCTGGCCGGTCTGGTTGTCGAGACTGGCGGCACGCACGCTGAGGCTGCTGTCGCTCTCGATGATGCCCATGCGGTTGTTCAGGTGACCATTGAGGCTGAGGTCGATCCGGTTACCGGCGATCTGGCCGTCGTTGTCACCGCTGTTGTCGAAATTATTGCCGCTGACTTTGACCAGGCCTTTGGCATACAGGCCACCGTTGCGGTTGTCGAAGTTGGCGGTGGTGATCAGTGCATCGCCGCTCTGGGCCGAAATACGCCCACCGTAGTTATCGATACCGCCCAATACGCTGAGGTTCAGGCGCTCGGCCTGAGCGATGCCGCCCTGGCGGTTATTGTTCAGGTCGTAACCGTTTTTCAACACGCCGACGATACGGGCTTCCAGCGCGCCCTTGAGGCTGGCGAGGGTACCGCCGCGGTTATCGAGGTGGGTGGCGCTGACCTTGAGATCACCGTTCTGGGCCAGGAGCCGGCCGCTCTGGTTGTCGATATCCCCCGTCACGGCCAGGTCCATCGCGCCCTGGCTTTGCAGGGTGCCCTTGGCATTGCCCAGGCTCGCGGCGCTGAGTTCCAGGGTGCCGTTCTGGCTGTATATCAGGCCGTCGCCATTGTTTTGCACGGCGCCCGATACCTGGGTGAGCAGATTGCCGTTGGCTGCTACGGTGCCGCGATTGCGGTTGTCCAAGCCGCCAGCGAGCACGCTCATCAGCCCCTGGCTGACCAGTTGGCCACCCTGGTTGTTGATCTGGCTGCTACGGCTGATCACCAGCGGCCCGCCACTGGCGAGCTTGCCGTTGGTGTTACTCAGGTTGCCGAGCAGGTCGAGGTTCACTGCGCCGTTGCTGACCAGGCTGCCGCCGGTGTTATCCAGGGTCGTGCCGGTAAAACCCAGGGCCTGTTGTGCACTGATTGTCCCGGCGTTGTTCAAGGTCATCGCTTGCATCGTCAGGGCGGCGCCGCTGTCGATCGATCCACCCTGGCTGTTGTTCAGCAGGCCGCCAACGGTCAGTTGCTGACCGGCGCCGCTGGACAGGATGCCGGCGCTGTTATCCAGGCTGGCCGCATTGACGTTCAGCGTTTTCTGGCTGACCAGTGCGCCGGCGCTGCTGTTGAGCAACGCACCGCTGATGCTTGCCTTCAGGTCGCCGCTGCGGCTGGACAACGTACCGTTGTTGCGGTTGTCGAGGCTGCCCCCACTCACTGTCAGCCCCTGCCAGCCAGAGATCAGGCCGCCCTGGTTGAGCAAGGTCTCGCCGGTCAGCCCCAGTTGATTGTTGCTGATCAGCTTGCCGCCGTTATTGTTCAGCACGCGACCAATAAGATTGGTGCTCAGGCTGCTGGAAATCTCCCCGTTCTGATTGTTCAGGTCGCGCAGGCGACTGATGCTCAACGGACCTTTGGCGATCAGCAGGCCGTTGCGATTGTCGAGGTCAGCGTTGGCCAGGTCGAGGCGCACGCCGCTGTCGCCCAGCAGGCGCCCGCCATTCTGAGTCAGCGCCCCCAGGTTCAGCGTGATATCGCCTTTGGCCGAGACCTCACCACCGTTGCTGGAGTTCAGGTTGCTGGCGGTCAGGGCCAGACTGCCCTGGCTGTTGATCAGACCGTTGGCGCTGTTGTTCAGCGCCATCGCATTGAGGGTCACGGCACTGCCACCGAGCAGGGTACCGCCCTGGTTATTCAGGTCAGCGCTGTCAAGCGTGAGGTTCTGTGTTGCGTTGATCAGGCCTTTATTCTGGTTGCTCAGCAGCCCCGCGACAGTCAGGTTCAGATCGCTACGGCTGCTAACGCTACCCTCTGCGTTGTCCAGGCTGTCAGCCCGTACATCGAGGGCAGCCGCGGCAATCTGGCCCTTGAGGTTGGTCAGGGCCTGATTGACCCGCAGGGTCACCGCCTGGTTGCTGAGGAGTTTGCCGTTGCTGTTGTCGAGGCTGTCAGCGGTGAGGCTGAAAGCCTGGGCACTGGAGATTTCGCCGCCCTGGTTGTCAATGCCCTTGAGGTTGCGCAGCAGCAGCGATGGGGCATTGATCAGGCCCGTCTGGTTATTCAGCTGACCTTGGTTCAGGTCCAGCATGAGGCTCGTGTTGCTGAAGAGCTTGCCGCCCATCTGGTCGAGGCCGGTGACGCTGGCTGTCAGTGCCTTGGCGCTGCCGATGACGCCACCGTTGCGGTTGGTGACCTGACCCGCTGCCAGGGTCAGGCTGTCGCCACTGTTCAGGCGACCGTTCTGGCTGTTGTCAAAAGCGCCGGTAGTTACCCCCATCGAACCTTTGCTGCTGATCACGCCTTGTTGACGATTGTCGAGACTGGCGCTGCTCAGCTCGATGCTACTGTCACTGACCAGCTGTCCACCCTGGTTGCCTAGCGCTGCGCTGGCCTTGACCTTCAACGCGCCGGCACTCGACAGGCTGCCAGCGGTGTTGTTCAGGTTGGCGCTGGTGAGGTCGAGCTTGCCTTCGCTGCTGATCAACCCCTGATTGTTCGTCAGGTCGCCGCCCAGGCCCAAGCGCACATCCTGCCCGCTGCGCAATTGACCTGCGGTGTTGTCCAGGATCTGGCCATCCAGGGTCAGGCCGCTCTTGCCATTGATCAGGCCCTGATTGCGGTTCAACACTTGATCCAGGGTCATGGTCAAGCCCATGGCCGCAATGATCTGGCCACTGTCGCTGTTGTCCAGGCGCTTGCCGGTCAGGCCAATGTCGGCGCTGCTGGAAAGCTCGCCCCCCCGGTTGTCGATACTGCCCACCTCGAGCTTCAGCGCTTTTGTGGCGCCGACCAGGCCACTCTGGCGGTTGTCGAGCACGCTGCCGGTCAGGCCCAGGGCGCCACTGGCGACAAATTGCCCGTTCTGGTTGTCGAGGGTGCTGATGGTGGCCGTAACGTCGGCCTTGCCGGCGACCGAGCCGTTACGGTTGTCGAGGCTGTTGGCGGCCAGCAGCACGGCCCCGTCGCCGACCAGGGTGCCACTTTCATTGATGAAGGATTGGCTCACGCCCAGGTCGACATCGCCACGGCTGCTGATCAGGCCGTGGCTGTTGTCCAGGCTGGTGCTTCGGCTGTTGAGGGACGTGGCGGAAATCAACCCGTTCTGGTTGTTCAAGGCCTGAGCGATACGCAAGATCAGGCCCTGCATGCTCAGCAGTTTGCCAGCGCCGTTGTCGAGGTTTTGCGCGGCGAGCGTGAAGGCTTGGGCGCTGGAGATTTCACCGTTCTGGTTGGCGACGTCCTTGAGGTTGTTGAGCACCAGCACGGGGCCATTGATCAGACCGCCCCGGTTGTCGAGCCGACCGTTGTTCAGGTCCAGGTTCAGTCGGGTTTTGCTGAAGAGTTCACCACCTTGTTGGTCCAGGCCGGTGACGTTGGCCGTCAGGGCTTTTTCACTGGCAATCCGGCCGCTGGCGCCGTTGTCGACCTGGGTTGCACTGAGGTCCAGCGTATCGTCGCTGGTCAGGTGGCCACCCTGGCTGTTGTCCAGGAGGCCGGTGGCGACATGGGTCGCGCCCTTGCCGTTGATCACACCGCCCCGACTGTTATCGAGACTGGAACTGGCCAGGGTCAGCCCCTGGTCAGTGACAATCGAACCGCCCTGGTTGAGCAACGCCCCCAGGCTGGTGAGCGACAAGGCACCGGCACTGCCGAGCTTGCCTGTGGTGTTATCCAGGGTGGCGACATTGAGGGTCAACCCCTCTTCACTGCTGAGCAACCCGGCGTTATTGAGCAGAGCCCCATCGAGACGAATGTCCAGCCCCTTGAGGCCGGAAAAACTGCCGCTGGTGTTATCGAGCCGGGTCCCCGTCAGGCCAGCAGTGCCCTTGGCGAACAGCCGGCCCTTGCTCTGGTTGATCAACTGCGCCACCGCCAACTGCAGGTCGGTAGCGGACAGCAGCTTGCCGCCCTCGCTGTTGTCCAGACGCTGACCGGTATAGCTCAGGCTGTTTTCGGTACTGGAGATTTCCCCGGCGCGGTTGTCGACCTGATCGACATTCAGGGTCAGTGCGTTGGTGCTGCCCACCAGGCCACCGTTACGGTTGTCGAGCGCCTTGCCCGTCAGCAACAGACTGCCTTGGGCTACCAGCGCACCACCCTGCTGGTTCAGGGTATCGACAGCAGCGGTCAGGTCGACCTGACTGGCAATCCGACCTTTGCTGTTGGTGACTTCCCGGGCCTTGAGCGTCACCGGACCGACCGCACTGAGCAGGCCGCCGCTGTTGTCCAGCCGCGCGCCTTCGTAGCCCATCGCCGCCTTGCCGGTCACCACGCCCTTATCGCGGTTATCCAACTGTCCGACCAGCAGTTTCAGATCCTTATCGGCCTGGATCAGCCCTCCCCGGTTATCCGCCAGGTCGCTGCGCAGGGTCAGTCGATCCTTGCCAGACAGGCTACCGCCACGGTTATCCAGGCTACCGGTGGTCAAGTCGATGCCACCGGCGGCTCTGAGTTTTCCCCGTTCACGGTTATCGAAAGCGCCGGCGACCGTGCCCGTCAGGGAGCCATCGACCGCCAGCAACACGCCCTCGGCGCGGTTGTCGAGACTGCCAGCGTTCAGCGTCAGTGCCTTGCCGGACCCGAGCATCCCGCCCTGGTTATTCAGTGCCCCGCTCAGCTCGATGCTCAGCCCGAGATCCCCGGTCAGTTGCCCCTGGGTGTTGTTCAGACTGGCCGCTTTAAGGCTCGACAGGCCGGCGCTGGCCAACGTGCCATCGGTGTTGTCGAGACTGATACCTTGGACCTTCAACACTTGGCCGGAAGTCATCGAACCAGAGGCATTGTTGATCGCTCCCTGACTGTTCAATGTCAGGCTGGCACCAGCGGTCAAGCGACCGCCCTGGTTGTTGAAGGCACCGCTGGCATTGATATTCAGAGCGCTGCCGGCCGCAATCAGGCCGGCGACGTTATCCAGGGAGGCAACACTCAAAGTCACCCCGGCAAGGCTGGAAATCTCGGCCCCCGCGTTACCCAGCGCGGCCAGGTTGGCGACCAGCTCGCCATTGCTGCTTACCAGCCCGCCCTGGCTATTGAGCAACTGGTTGGCATTGAGATTCAGGTTAGCGCTGCTCAGCACCCGGCCCTTGTTCTGGTTATCCAGGGTTCCGGCGCTGAGGTTGGCGCTCTGCCCGGCACTCAAGGTGCCACCCTGGTTATTCAAGGCTTGCGCCGCGCTGACCGTCAGGTTGCGGCTGGCGACCACGCTCTTGCCGCTGTTATTGAGGGTCTGCGCGTTCAGGCTGACGTCGCCGCTGGCATTGCGGCTGTTGTCGGCGTTGACCCCGGCTTCGATGATGCCGTTGTTGGTCAGACGGCCGCCGGCGCTCAGGCTGATGCTGTCGCGCGCCACCAGGTTTTGCTGGCTATTCAGATCGCCTTGGGTCTGCACGCTCAGGGTGCCGCCGGCATAGACCGGCCCCTGGGCATCGAGACTGGCGGCCTTGACCTTGACCGCACCGTTGGCCGCCGAGGCCTCGACCATGCGCAACTGCCCGTTGGCGTCGAGCTGGATATCTCCGCCACTGGCGATCAGCTTGCCGTCGAGTTTTACCCCCACCCCGGCTTCCGTGCCCACCAGCTTGATCGCCCCGGCATACATCCCGCCCAGGGCCGAAGAGTCGATCGCCAGTTCCGGCTTGGCGCTGCCGTCGTCGGCACGTGCTGTGGCGTTCAGTGTCTGGGCGTTGACGTCGTTGCGCCCGGTGACGATGCTCAGGTTTTTCGCCTGGATCTCGGCGTTGATCTTGGCGCTGCGGGTGATGATTTCGAAGCGGTCGACGTTGCTGGCGTTGAGCGTCGCGCCCTCGATGGTCACCTGCCCCTGATCGACCTGATATCGGCTGAGCTGGCCGTTTTCGATCACTGGCTTGCCGGTGGTCAGGGTGGCTTTCGGGGTGTTGATGAAGCCGCAGCCATTGCAGCTGATGCCATAGGGGTTGGCGACGATCACATGGGCCGACTGCCCCGCCACTTCGGTATAGCCACGCAGCTGGCTGGGGCTGCCACCGTTGACTTCGTTGAGGATGGTTTGCGCCGCGACGCCCTTGAGGTTCGGGTTGCCGACGATGATCCCGCCCAGCTGGGTGCTTTGCGTGCGGTCGGTGGCGTTGTTGAGGATCACGCCCTGCTGGCCGACGTTGTAGTCGTGGAACTGGTTATGCGACAGGCCGCTGCCATTGGGCGCAGCGATATTGACGATGGGCACGCCGTTGCCCGCCTGCCCCAGGCTGGTGCCCGGCGCGCTGACCACGATGCCTTCCGCCTGGGCCCACAGCGGTTGCCAGAACATGGCATTGGCCAGGATGAACGCCAGGCCGCGCTTGGGCATGCCCCAGAAGCGCTCGCGGGTTTTCAGGGCAGCAGAAGGCTGACGGGCCAGGAAGGCGAATTGGCGAACGTCCATGTCGAAGTCTCGAAAAAACGCGATTTAGAGAAAAAAGTCCAGGCGGAAGTAGATCGGCGCTTCGCGCTCAGTCAGGACATCCGGACGCTCAAGGGAATGGGCGAAGGTCACACTGGTGGCGAGGTGTTGGCCGCGAGCGAACAGCTCCAGGGAATTGCTCGACATACGTCCGTGCTGCTCGCCGTTGTAGCGGTCGCCACGGATCACGCCCTGGTCGTAGCCCAGGCTGCTGCCGTACTCGGCGAACACCGGGCGCAGCCAGCCGAGGGTCACCGGGCGGCTCCAGCGCAGGTCGTTGCGCCAGTAGCCGCCGCTGTCACCGGACAGCGATTGGTCCTTGTAGCCGCGAATCGACGACTGCCCGCCCAGGCTGGTGCGCTGCGGGCTGAACAGCACGTCTTCGCTGCGCTGGCCGGTCATCAGGCTGCTGAAGCTGAACGACTCGCCCCACAGCTTGAACGGCTGCAGGTAACTGAGGGTGGCGGTGTATTTGCGGTAGCGCGCATTCGGCTCCCCGGGTCCTGGGTGGCCATTGTCCTGGGCGTCGAAGGCACCGATGCCGTGCTGCATGCCCAGGTCGAGGTTGACGAAGGCACCGCCGATACGCCGGCCGTGGTTGATGCCGAACTGGGCTTCGCTGAGGCGATTGCTGCTCAGGGCCAGCTTGCTGTCTTCGATGAAGTTGTTGGTGCGTAGGTAGGCCAGCCCGGCATTCAGCGAGGTCTTGCTCAGCGCATCGCGCAGGATCACCCGCTCGGCGCGCAGCTGGTGGTTCTGGCTGTCGCCGGTCTGCTTGAAGCTGAAACCATTGGCCTGGGCCTGGGAGCGGTACTCGCTCTGGCTGTAGGTGTAACTGAAGTTCCACCAGCCCCAGGGCAGGTTGTAGGAGAGCATGGCGTTGTTGGAGGTGTGCTGGTGGTCGCTCATGGCATCGTGGCCACCGCGCAGCATCAGTTGGTCGGCCAGCCCCAGCGGGCTGTCCCAGTCGAAGGTGGTGCCCCACTGCTGCTCGCCGGTGCTGCGCTGGCCGTCGTTGCTGCGCGACAGCCCGGCCCGCCAGGGCTTTTGCGCGGTGTTCTTGACCAGCACTTCGCTGCCGCCGACCTCCTTGCCGGGGGCCAGCTCCATTTGCGCCTGGTTCGACGGCAGGCGGTTGAGCTGGTCCACCAGCTGTTCGATTTCCCGCAGGTTGACCAGCGCGCCGACCTGGCCGGGAAAGGCCATGGCCAGCTCCCGCTCGGACAACTGGCTGTCGGCGGCGCCTTTCAAGCCTTCGAGCCGGCCCTCGACCACCAGCACCTTCAAGTGGCCGCCAGACAGGTCCTGCTGCGGCAGGTAGGCGCGGCTGGTCACCAGGCCCTTCTCCAGGTAGTAGTCGGTGATGACCTTGAGCAGCTCGTTGAGCTGGCTGACGCCCAGGCACTGACCGATATAGGGCTTGAGCAGGCGCGCCTGCTCGGCGGCGGACAGGCTGTCGGCGCCCTTGAGTTCGATATTCTGGATCGGGAAGCAACGGGTGTCGGCAGGTGCGGTCGGCGCCGTGGGGGCAGCCTCTTTGCCGGGCAGGTCCTTGAGTTCTTCCAGGCGCCGGCGCTGCTCTTCGAGCAGGCGGTCCTGGCGTTCGCGAATCAGGTCGGTGTCACCGGGGGTGGGAGCAGCATGAACGAGGTGAAGCGGAGTCAAGCACAGCAAAGCCAGGCACAACCTCCCCGCGAGGGCGGGTGAGTACATGTTCGATCCCTCGAGACGCATTAGTATCAAAATGATATCAATATGTTAATTGGCCATCATTTTGGCGTCAATCATTCATCCTGCCGGCTGGCGCAGGAGAGCGGCTCTGCAACGAGGGTTCCAGCGAAGAACTCAAGTCGTCGAGGGGCCTGACCCGATAAGGCCCAGCCAAGCCTGCTTCCGCCCTGAACTCAAGATCGCCCTCACCTGATCAAGCGCTGAACTTTTCCAAGTGCCTGGCCCTCAACCGCATACCCCTGCCACCCCGATCAAGAGGCCACCTCCATGAAAGCGCTCCTCTCCCTCAACATCGCCACCGCCCTGCTCTGCGCCCTGCCCGCCTGGGCCTGCACCCTTGACGAGGCCACTGCCAAGCGTGAGCAACTGGCCCGGGAAGTGGCCAGGCTCACCGAGCAGAACCCGGCCAAGGCCAAGGAGATCAACGACGAGTTGCAGAAGATGGACCTGAGCACGGCCAGCAAGGATCTGCCGGACAAGTGCCAGTTGATCGATCAGCGCCTGAAGGAGCTGGGCGCGGCCGAGAAGAAGGCCGACAGCTGATCGCCGGCCAATAAAAAGCCCGGACGGGGTCCGGGCTTTTTGTGTGGCGCTACGGCTTATTCGGCAGCGGGGGCCTGCGGCTTGCGGCGCTTGAGCGGCGCCATGCCGTCCTGGCTGACCAGGGCATCGCTTTTCGGCCGGTTGGCGGTCTTGCGTTTGGTCGGGGCCTTGGCCACGGCTTTTTTCTTGTCGCCCTTGGCGTCGGTCTTTTTCTTCTTCACACCCGCGGCCTTGCCGGAGGCCTTGACCTTCTTCGGCCCGCTGTAGGTGCCTTTGACTTCCTTGATGGTGCGGCGCTCGAAGTGCTGCTTGAGGTAGCGCTCGATGCTCGACATCAGGTTCCAGTCGCCATGGCAGATCAGCGAGATGGCCAGGCCGTCGTTACCGGCACGCCCGGTACGGCCGATGCGGTGCACGTATTCGTCGCCGCTGCGCGGCATGTCGAAGTTGATCACCAGGTCCAGGCCGTCGACGTCCAGGCCGCGGGCAGCGACGTCGGTGGCGACGAGGATTTTCACCCCGCCCTGTTTCAGGCGGTCGATGGCCAGCTTGCGGTCCTTCTGGTCTTTCTCACCGTGCAGGACGAACGCCTTGTACTCCTGGGCCACCAGGCGACCGTAGATGCGGTCGGCCATGGCGCGGGTGTTGGTGAAGACGATAGCCTTCTGGTAGGTCTCGTTGGCCAGCAGCCAGTTGACGATCTGCTCTTTGTGCTGGTTGTGGTCGGCGGTAATGATCTGCTGGCGGGTGGTGTCGTTCAGCTGGCTGACCGCGTTGAGCTGCAGATGCTCAGGGTTGTTCAGAACCTTGGCGACCATCTCGCGCAGGCCCGAGCCACCGGTGGTGGCGGAGAACAGCATGGTCTGCTGGCGGTTCGGGCACTCGTCCACCAGGCGCTGCACGTCGTCGGCAAAGCCCATGTCGAGCATGCGGTCGGCTTCGTCGAGGACCAGCACTTCCACTTCTTTCAAATCGAGGTTGCCGGCGTTCAGTTGCTCGATCAGGCGCCCCGGGGTGCCGATCAGGATGTCCGGCACCTTGCGCAGCATCGCGGCCTGGACCTTGAAGTCTTCGCCGCCGGTGATCAGGCCGGCCTTGATGAAGGTGAACTGCGAGAAGCGCTCGACTTCCTTCAAGGTCTGCTGCGCCAGTTCGCGGGTCGGCAGCAGGATCAGGGTCTTGATGCTGACGCGGATCTTCGCCGGGCCGATCAGGCGATTGAGGATCGGCAGGACGAACGCGGCGGTCTTGCCGCTGCCGGTCTGTGCCGTCACCCGCAGGTCACGCCCCTGGAGCGCGAGCGGAATGGCCGCTGCTTGCACAGGCGTTGGCTCGACAAATTTAAGCTCGGCCACGGCTTTGAGCAGGCGTTCGTGCAGGGCGAATTGGGAAAACACGGGTGCTACCTCGAAGATATGCAAAAAAACAGCTGCATAGGGTAACGGTTTCGGGCGCGAAGGCCGAGTTTCTTTCACGCAAACCACGGTAAACAACTGGTTTTTGTCAGCGATTCGTCCTTAACGGTAACTTTCGACGGCTTAAATGTTCTAATCGATCCGTCTCGTCTCATAGAGGAAGCTTCTGACCCCATGGATTTCAAACAGCTCTGGCTCAACGTTCAAGACCTCTGGGGGGCGCTCGATGAGCACCCGCTCCTGCATTCCAGCCTGGCCCTGGTCATCCTGCTGGTGGTGGCGCTGCTCGTCGGACGAGTGGCGCGCTACCTGATCCTGCACGCGGTCAAGCTGCTCGGCCGCCAGCCGTCCTTGCACTGGCTCAACGACCTGCGACAGAACAAGGTGTTCCATCGCCTGGCGCAGATGACCCCGTCGCTGGTGGTCCAGTTCGGCCTGCACCTGGTGCCGGAGCTGAGCAAGACCAGCCTGGTGTTCCTCGGCAACCTGGCCCTGGCCTTCACCATCCTGTTCCAGGTACTGGCCATCAGCGCCCTGCTCAACGCCCTGCTGGACATCTACGCCCGTACCGAACATGCGCGCACCCGTTCGATCAAGGGTTATGTGCAACTGGCGAAGATGGTGCTGTTCGTGTTCGGCGCGATCATCATCGTCGCCACCCTGATCGACCGCTCGCCGCTGCTGCTGTTGTCCGGCCTGGGCGCCATGTCGGCGGTGATCCTGTTGGTCTACAAGGACACCCTGCTGTCGTTCGTCGCCAGCGTGCAGCTGACCAGCAACGACATGCTACGGGTCGGCGACTGGATCGAAATGCCCCAGGTCGGCGCCGACGGCGATGTAGTGGATATCACCCTGCACACGGTCAAGGTGCAGAACTTCGACAAGACCATCGTCTCGATCCCCACCTGGCGCCTGATGTCCGAGTCGTTCAAGAACTGGCGCGGCATGCAGCAGTCCGGCGGCCGGCGGATCAAGCGCAGCCTGTACATCGACGCCAGCGGCGTGCGCTTCATCAACGATGAGGAAGAGGCGCGCCTGGGCAAGGTCCACCTGCTCACTGACTACATCAGTCGCAAGCAGGCCGAGCTCAAGAGCTGGAACGAAGCCCAGGGCAATGTCGCCGCCATGTCGGCCAACCGCCGCCGCATGACCAACCTGGGGACCTTCCGCGCCTATGCCCTGGCGTACCTCAAGAGTCATCCGGACATCCAGCCGAACATGACTTGCATGGTCCGCCAGATGCAGACCACCGCCCAGGGCATTCCGCTGGAAATCTACTGTTTCACCCGCACCACGGCGTGGACCGACTACGAGCGCATCCAGGGCGATATCTTCGATTACCTGCTGGCGGTGATGCCGGAGTTCGGCCTGAGCCTGTATCAGCAGCCGAGCGGCAACGACCTGCGCGCCGGCCTGCTGCCGGCAGTGCTGGGCGCCAGCCATATCCCCGAGGCGGAAAAACGCGCGCTGTAATCCTGCCTGATCGCCCCATCCCCTGGGGCGATCCCCCTCTTCTGTAGGAGCAGCCGGTCGACGCGATCTGGCAAGCAACGCAAACTCAGGCCGCTACGCGGATCGCGGGCAATCGAGCGTCGACCGGCCGCTCCTACGGGATCGAGGCGGCCTTCGTGCCGCGACGGCTGATCCACACCGCCGCCAGAATCACCAGCGCGCCGAGGAACAGGCGCCCCAGCGCTTCGTGTTGGTTCCAGATCAACAGGTTGATCAGCAGCCCCACCGGCACATGCAGGTTGTTCATCACCGCCAGGGTCGCGCCAGTGACCAGGCAGGCGCCCTTGTTCCACCAGTACAGCCCCAGCGCGGTGGACACCAGCCCGAGAAACAGCAGCACCACCCACTGCAACGGCGCTTCGGGCAGGAAGTCCGGCTTGCCGAATAGCAGGAAAGCCGGCAACACCACCGCCAGCGCCCCCAGGTAGAAGTAGCCGAAACGCCGGTAATGCGGCAGGTCGCTCGGATAGCGCGCCACCAGGTGCTTGTACAGCACCTGCCCGGCGGCGTAGGTGAAGTTGGCCAGTTGCAGCAGCAGAAAGCCCATGAAGAAATCCGGGCTGATGCGGTCGTAGCGGATCACCGCCGCCCCGGCCACCGCCACCAGCGCCGCCAGCAGGCCCCAGGGGTTGAAGCGCCGGTTCAGCGCGTCCTCGATCAGGGTCACATGCAGCGGCGTGAGGATGGTGAACAGCAGCACCTCCGGCACCGTCAGCACGCGGAAACTCAGGTACAGGCAGACGTAGGTCACGCCGAACTGCAAGGCACCGATCAGCAGCATGCCGCGCATGAACGCCGGCTCCACCTGGCGCCAGCGAGTCAGCGGGATGAACACCAGCCCGGCCAGCAGCACCCGGACCAGCACCGCGAAATAACTGTCGACATGCCCGGCCAGGTATTCGCCGATCAGGCTGAAGGAAAACGCCTGGATCAGCGTGACAAAAAGTAGATAGCCCATGGCTCGCCTCGTCTTGAAGAGGCGGCGACGATAGCGGTTTTGCCCCCCCCGGTGCAAAACACCTCGCCTCCTCGTGCTTGCCGTAGCCGCTGCCGAGCCCTCGCGAGGCTGCGATCGGCTGCGTAGCAGCCGCGAACCCGGCAACCGCGGTGTATCAGAAATATCGCGGCACCTGGTTTGGCGACGGCTGCGCCGTCGATCGCAGCCTCGCCGGGGCCCGGCAGCGGCTACAGAAGCATCAAAAATCGCGGGCAAAAAAAAGCCCGATCTCGCAAAGCGTTCAATCGGGCAGGAGCACTCAGGAGCAACAAGTGCAAAGGGAGGTTCGATGCGCACACAAACTTGAAAGGGAGCGCAGGGCCTACTAGACCACTGCGCGATTATCTGGCGATTAACGGATCAGGCGACCTGGGCCAGTTTGGCGTTGGCCTGGTTCAAGCCCTTTTCCTGGAAGTCGCCGCCCAGGTTCATGCCTTCGGCGTGAATGAACTCGACGTCGTGGATGCCGATGAAGCCCATCACCTGGCGCAGGTAGGGTTCCTGGTGATCCGCGGTGCTGCCGGCGTAGATGCCGCCACGAGCAGTCAGCACGTAGGCGCGCTTGCCGTTGAGCAGGCCCTGGGGACCGGTTGCGGTGTACTTGAAGGTCACACCGGCACGCAGCACGTGGTCCAGCCAGGCTTTGAGGGTGCTCGGGATGGCGAAGTTGTACATCGGCGCGGCCATCACCAGCACGTCGGCGGCCAGCAGTTCGTCGGTCAGTTCGTTGGAACGCTGCAGCGAGGCCTCTTCGATCTCGTTACGCTGCTCGGCGGGTTTCATCCAGCCGCCCAGCAGGTTGCTGTCCAGGTGCGGCACCGGGGTTACCGCCAGGTCACGCACGGTGATCTGGTCGGCCGGGTAGGCCGCCTGCCATTGCTTGATGAAGGTCTGGGTCAGCTGGCGGGAAACGGAATCCTGCTGACGGGCACTGCTTTCGATGATCAGAACGCGGGACATGGGATGTAGCCTCCATCGGGAATGCTGTAGGTCGATGGAGCGCAGATTAAACAGAGTCATATCGATGAAAAAGCGCAAATAACTGCTATAACCAATCAATAAATTCGTTTATAAGCGGAGCAGGTCGCGCGCCCTGCTCCGCTTTGCACTTACTTGGCGATACAGGTCAGGTCGATGCGCAGCTTGATGATGCTGCGGTTGAACTTGGCCGTGGCGTTCTTGAACTTGCCGGCCGCCACTTCCACCTTGCGTGTACGCGGGGCTTCGGGGCCGTTGCGAAAGACCACCGTGCAGGCGGCGTCGGTGGTGCCGTAGTTGTTCACCTGGATCGAACCGATGTCGGCATCGGTGTCGTAGGCGGTGTAGTCGATGCTCACGCCTTCGAGGTGTTTCTTCACATCGATGGGATAGGCGAACGCACTGAGCGGCAGCAGGGCCAGCAACACACAACAGAATTTTCTCATTCGGCAGTCTCCAATAAGGAGCGCCAGCTTAGGACAAGAGGAGCTCCTCATGAAAGCGCCCCGCGTTACCCTCGATCAATGGCGAACACTGCAGGCCGTGGTCGACCACGGCGGCTTCGCCCAGGCCGCCGAGGCGCTGCACCGTTCGCAATCGTCAGTCAGCTACACCGTGGCGCGCATGCAGGACCAACTGGGCGTGCCGCTGCTGCGTATCGACGGGCGCAAGGCCGTGCTCACCGAGGCCGGCGGCGTATTGCTGCGCCGTTCGCGGCAACTGGTGAAACAGGCCAGCCAGCTGGAAGACCTGGCCCACCACATGGAACAGGGCTGGGAAGCCGAAGTACGCCTGGTGGTGGACGCCGCCTACCCCAGCGCGCGTCTGGTCCGCGCCCTGACCGCCTTCATGCCGCAAAGCCGCGGCTGCCGGGTGCGCCTGCGCGAGGAGGTGCTGTCCGGGGTCGAAGAGGTGCTGCTCGAAGGCGTGGCCGACCTGGCCATCAGTGGCTTCAATATCTCCGGCTACCTGGGCACCGAGATGAGCTCGGTGGAATTCGTCGCCGTGGCCCACCCGGAACACGCCCTGCACCGCCTGAACCGCGAGCTGAATTTCCAGGATCTGGAAAGCCAGCTGCAAGTGGTGATCCGCGACTCCGGCCGCCAGCAGCCGCGAGACGTCGGCTGGCTCGGCGCCGAACAGCGCTGGACCGTCGGCAGCCTGGCCACCGCCGCCACCTTCGTCGGCAGCGGCCTGGGCTTTGCCTGGCTGCCGCGCCATATGATCGAACGCGAACTCCGGGAGGGCCTGCTCAAGGTGCTACCGTTGGACCAGGGCGGCAGCCGGCACCCGACCTTCTACCTGTATTCGAACAAGGACAAACCCCTGGGCCCGGCCACGCAGATCCTCGTCGAGCTGCTGCGCACCTTCGACACCGCGCCGCTGGACGCGCCGTTCGCCGCCCCGGAACAAGCCTGAACCGACACTTGAAACCTCCACGCGCCTGAACAGGAATTCAGCCATGGCCTATTTCGAACACGAAGGATGCACCCTGCACTACGAGGAATACGGCCATGGCGAACCGCTGGTGCTGGTCCACGGGCTTGGCTCCAGCACCCAGGACTGGGAAAAGCAGATCGCCGAGCTGTCCGCCCATTACCGCCTGATCCTCCCCGACATGCGTGGCCATGGCCGTTCCGACAAGCCCCGCGGGCCCTACAGCATCGCCGGTTTCAGCGCCGACCTGGTCGCCCTGCTGGAGCACCTGAACCTGTCGCGGGTGCATCTGGTGGGCCTGTCCATGGGCGGCATGATCGCCTTCCAGCTCGCGGTGGATCAGCCCGGGCTGCTGAAAAGCCTGTGCATCGTCAACAGCGCGCCCGAGGTAAAGATCCGCAGCGCCAACGATGCCTGGCAATGGTTCAAGCGCTGGAGCCTGATGCGCCTGCTTAGCCTCGAAGCCATTGGCATCGCCCTGGCCGGCAAACTGTTCCCCAAGCCGGAGCAGGCCGAGCTGCGGCAAAAGATGGCCGAGCGCTGGGCAAAAAACGACAAACGTGCTTATCTCGCAAGCTTCGATGCCATCATTGGCTGGGGGGTCCAGGAACGACTTTCGCAAGTCGCCTGTCCAACCCTGGTCATCAGCGCCGACCGTGACTACACCCCGGTCGCATTGAAAGAAAGCTATGTGAAACTGCTGCCCGACGGGCGCCTGGTGGTGATCGCCGATTCGCGTCACGCCACGCCGCTGGACCAGCCGCAACGCTTCAACCAAACCCTGCTCGAGTTTTTAACCGCAGTCGACACCACCACCCAGGATCACTGACCCATGCTGAAAAAAATCGCCCTCGTCGCCGGCTCCGTTCTGTTCGCTGCCAACCTGATGGCCGCCCAACCGGCCAAGGCACCTCACGTATTGCTGGACACCAGCTTCGGCAAGATCGAAGTCGAACTGGACCCGGTCAAGGCCCCGATCTCCAGCAAGAACTTCCTCGACTACGTCGACAGCGGCTTCTACACCAACACCATCTTTCACCGGGTGATCCCGGGCTTCATGGTCCAGGGCGGCGGCTTCACCCCGCAGATGGTGCAGAAGGAAACCCGCGACCCGATCAAGAACGAAGCCAGCAACGGCCTGCATAACGTACGTGGCACCCTGTCCATGGCCCGCACCTCGAACCCGAACTCGGCCACCAGCCAGTTCTTCATCAACGTTGCCGACAACGCCTTCCTCGATCCGGGCCGCGATGCCGGTTACGCGGTGTTCGCCAAAGTGGTGAGCGGCATGGACGTGGTCGACCAGATCGTCAACTCGCAGACCACCACCAAACAAGGCATGCAGAACGTGCCGATCGACCCCGTGCTGATCAAGTCGGCCAAGCGCATCGACTAATGCGTCAACGGGAGTCCCGGCGGAGCACTGCACCCGTGCTCCGCCTGCTTACTGATAAGGAGAGCCCGCCACGCGGGCGTCAGATCCCATGCTCTATCGTCGTTTTGAACAACTGATCGATATTTTCCGCGACGCTCCCACTGCCGCTCCCCCCAACCGCGTACTGCCCTTCTATCTCTATTACATCAAGCAGGTCTGGCCGAGCTTCGTCGCCCTGCTGGTGGTCGGCCTGTTCGTCGCGCTGATCGAGGTGTCGCTGTTCAGCTACCTGAGCACGATCATCGACCTGGCCCAGGGCACGCCCAATGTCGAGATCTTCAAGACCCACGGCCTCGAGCTGGCCTGGATGGCGGTGGTCGCGCTGATCTTTCGCCCACTGTTCGTCGCCCTGCACGACCTGCTGGTGCATCAGACCATCAGCCCAGGCATGACCAGCCTGATTCGCTGGCAGAACCACAGTTATGTGCTCAAGCAGAGCCTGAACTTCTTCCAGAACGACTTCGCCGGACGCATCGCCCAGCGCATCATGCAGACCGGCAACTCGCTGCGCGACTCGGCGGTGCAGGCGGTGGACGCGCTGTGGCACGTACTGATCTACGCGGTCAGCTCCCTGGTGCTGTTCGCCGAGGCCGACTGGCACCTGATGATCCCGCTGCTGATCTGGATCGCCAGCTACATCGGCGCGCTCTGGTACTTCGTGCCGCGGGTCAAGGAACGTTCGGTGATTTCCTCGGACGCCAACTCCAAGCTGGTCGGCAGGATCGTCGACGGCTACACCAACATCACCACCCTCAAGCTGTTCGCCCACACCCACTTCGAGCAGAACTACGCGCGCGAGGCCATCGGCGAGCAGACCGAGAAAAGCCAGCTGGCCGGGCGCGTCATCACCAGCATGGACGTGGTGATCACCGCCATGAACGGCCTGCTGATCGTTTCCACCACGGGCCTGGCCCTGTGGCTGTGGACCCAGTCGCTGATCTCGGTCGGCGCCATCGCCCTGGCCACCGGCCTGGTGATCCGCATCGTCAACATGTCCGGCTGGATCATGTGGGTGGTCAACGGCATCTTCGAGAACATCGGCATGGTCCAGGACGGCCGGCAGACCATCGCCCAGCCCATCAGCGTCAGCGACCGCGAGCAGGCGCCACGCCTGGCGGTGGCCAGCGGCGAGGTGCGTTTCGAGCATGTGGATTTCCACTACGGGAAAAAGACCGGGGTCATCAGCGACCTCAACCTGACCATCCGGCCCGGGGAAAAGATCGGCCTGATCGGCCCGTCCGGCGCCGGCAAGTCGACCCTGGTCAACCTGTTGCTGCGGCTCTATGACCTGGAGAGCGGGCGCATCCTGATCGACAACCAGAACATCGCCGACGTGACCCAGGAAAGCCTGCGCGAACGGATCGGCATGATCACCCAGGACACCTCGCTGCTGCACCGTTCGATCCGCGACAACCTGCTCTACGGCAAGCCCGACGCCACCGACGAGGAACTCTGGGAAGCGGTGCGCAAGGCCCGCGCCGACGAGTTCATCCCGCTGCTCTCCGACGCCCAGGGCCGCACCGGCTTCGATGCCCATGTCGGCGAACGCGGGGTGAAACTCTCCGGCGGCCAGCGCCAGCGCATCGCCATTGCCCGGGTGCTGCTCAAGGATGCGCCGATCCTGATCATGGACGAAGCTACATCGGCCCTGGACTCGGAAGTCGAGGCGGCGATCCAGGAAAGCCTGGAGACCCTGATGCAGGGCAAGACCGTGATCGCCATCGCCCACCGGCTCTCGACCATCGCCCGCATGGACCGCCTGGTGGTCCTGGAAAAAGGCCGCATCGCCGAGACCGGCAGCCATGCCGAGCTGTTGGCCCACGGTGGCCTGTATGCGCGTTTGTGGCAGCACCAGACCGGAGGTTTTGTCGGTATCGACTGACCGTAGCCCTGTAGCCGCTGTCGAGCCTGCGAGGCTGCGATCGACTGCGAAGCAGTCGCAAACCGGTGAATGCGCTCCTTCAGGCAGACCAAGGTTGCAAGATTTACGACCGCTGCGCGGTCGATCGCAGCCTTCGGCAGCGGCTACACAAAACGCCAGGGCCCTTTACCTCGGGCCCTGGCGTTTTTTTTCGCACTGGATTTGTAAAAAAAGCCTGCTGTACTGAGCCTAGGTTCTGGACCAGGGCCTGCAGCCAGCCTGCATGGCTGCATCACGGCTTTATCGCATCGATAGTCGACCTAAAAGGATAACTTCATGTCTCTGTTCAAGCGTTCAGTCACTGAGTTGTTAGGTACCTTCTGGCTGGTGTTGGGTGGTTGTGGCAGCGCCGTACTGGCGGCCGCGTTCCCGGAGGTCGGCATCGGCCTGCTCGGCGTGGCGCTGGCCTTCGGTCTTACCGTCCTGACGATGGCCTTCGCCATCGGCCATATCTCCGGCTGCCATCTCAACCCCGCGGTGTCCGTCGGCCTGGTGGTCGGCGGGCGTTTTCCGCTCAAGGAACTGCCCGCCTATGTCATCGCGCAAGTGCTAGGCGGGGTGATCGCCGCGGCGCTGCTTTACTTCATCGCCAGCGGCAAGCCGGGCTTCGAGCTGGCCAGCGGGCTGGCCTCCAACGGCTATGGCGAACATTCGCCGGGAGGCTATTCACTGGCGGCGGGTTTTGTCAGCGAGCTGGTGATGACCGGGATGTTCGTGGTGATCATCCTCGGCGCCACCGATAAACGCGCGCCGGTGGGCTTCGCGCCGATCGCCATCGGCCTGGCGCTGACGCTGATCCACCTGATCTCGATCCCGGTGACCAACACCTCGGTCAACCCGGCGCGCAGCACCGGGCCGGCCTTGATCGTCGGTGGCTGGGCGATCCAGCAACTGTGGCTGTTCTGGCTGGCGCCGATTCTCGGCGCGGTGGTCGGCGGCGGTATCTATCGCTGGCTGGGCAAGGAAGACAGCTGAAAACCACCCCGAGGGTCACGCCTGCCGATACGGCAGCGCGGCCCTCGCCTCTTCGGCGTAAGCCAGCACGCCCGCCCGCTCCTGCCGGAGAAAATCCTCCACCGCCGCTTTCAAGCCGGGGTGGCGCAGGTAGTGCCAGGACCGGGTAATCACCGGCTCGAAGCCCCGAATCAACTTGTGCTCGCCCTGGGCCCCGGCGTCGAAACGCTGCATGCCCTGGGCGATGGCGTAGTCCATGCCCTGGTAAAAACAGGTTTCGAAATGCAGGCGATCGAACTCCGCCAGGCAGCCCCAGTAACGCCCGTAGAAACTGTCGCCACCGATCAGGCTGAAGGCCATGGCCACCGGCCTGGCGTTCTGCTTGGCCAGCACCACGCGGATGGCCTCGGGCATGCGTTCGGCCAGCAGGCTGAAAAAGGCCCGGGTCAGGTAGGGTGACTGGCGCCGCACCGCATAAGTGTTGGCGTAACAGGCGTAGACAAAATCCCACTGCGCTTCGCTGAGCTGCCGGCCTTCGAGCCACTCGAACTCGATGCCCTGCCCCGCCACCTGTTCGCGCTCCTTGCGCATCTGTTTGCGCTTGCGCGAGCTGAGGCTATCGAGAAAGTCCTGGAAGTCCCGATAGCCGCGGTTCTGCCAATGGAACTGGCAACCCAGGCGCTGCAACCAGCCGTCTTGCCCGGCCAGGGCGGCATCGGTAAAGGCGTCGGTGAAGTTGATGTGGGCGCTGGAGAGCCCTTCGATCTCCAGGTAACCGGGCAGGCTTTGCAGCAGTTCGAGGCCATCCTCCAGGGTCGCCGCCAGCAGCCGCGCGCCGCTGACCGGGCTGAAGGGCACGGCGCTCAACAGCTTGGGGTAATACTCGATGCCGGCCCGGGCGCAAGCGTCGGCCCAGCCATGGTCGAACACGTACTCGCCGTAGGAATGCCACTTGCGGTAGCAGGGCAACGCCGCGATCAGGCGCCCGTCTTGCACATGCAGCAGGTGCTCGGCCTGCCAGCCGGAACGCGGGCCGAGGCTGCCGCTGTCTTCCAGCGTGCTGAGAAAGGCGTGGCGCAGAAATGGCTGGCCGTCACTGAGCAGGCCGTCCCATTGCTGCGGATCGACGGCGGCCAGGCTGGTCAAGGATTGCAACGGCATTGGGTTCCCCGCAAGTGTGTCCACGAACGCGCCGAGTATCGCCGATCACTGCCCCAGGTGCAGCAACAGGAAATCGATGAACGCCCGCGACTTGTGCGGCAGGTGCGAACTGTTGGGAAACACCACGTTCACCGACTGCGAAGGCAAGGCGTAGTCGGGCAGCAGGCGCACCAGCCGGCCGCTCGCCAGGTCGTCCTCGACCACCCAGCCGGGCAGTACCGACACCCCCAGGGACGACAGGGTCATGGCGCGGATGGCGGTGGAGGAATTGGACTCGAAATGATTGGGCCCGTTGACTTCGACCTGGCCCAGTTGCGGGTGGCTCAGGGTCCAGTTGGTGGGCCCTTGCAGGTTGCTGTTGGCGATCCACGGCACGCTGTTCAGGTCCAGGGGCTCGACCACCGGATGGCGCGCCAGAAAGTCCGGGCTGGCCACCAGGACGATGTCGTAATCAGCCAGCTTGCGGCTCTTGAAAGCCGAGTCGGCGAGGTTGCCCAGGCGAATCACCAGGTCGAGTTTTTCCGCCACCAGATCATTCAACGAAGAGTTGAAGTTATAACAAAGACGGATCTCCGGATAACGTTCGGTGAACTTGGAAATGATCGGCAGTATATAGCGCTCGCCATACTCGCTAGTTGAACTGAAACGCAACTTTCCGGAAATACGATTATGCCCATGCAGGACATTTTCGAAGGCATTGTCGATATCCGCGACAATGCCCTTGAACTCGTTATAAAAGTCCTGGCCTATTTCCGTCAGGGATATATTGCGGGTATTGCGGATCAACAGGGTTGCCGACAAAACTTCCTCGAGCGCCTTGACATGCAGGCTGGCCATGGCTTTGCTGATGCACAGGTAGTTGGCCGCCTTGGTATAGGAACCGAAATCGACAACCGCCAGGAATGTCTGGACGCGATTTAGATGCGTGTGCATGTTATAGCTCACCGTGTTGTAAATCATTGTCAAATTCCATCAAACAATGTTTCAAGTATAGGCGTATCGACACCCTCGGTCTATCGCTCCTATGATCCCGCCGCAAAAGGGAGATCATATGACTTATCGCTACAAAGTGGCTCTTATATTCCTCATCGGATTCTTTATCGACTGTATAAACATATTCATGTCGGCCGTGGCTTTACCGAGTATTGCCCATGATATGCACGTCTCGACTTCATCCGTGGCCTGGGTGGCCAATGCCTATATTCTCGGCCTGACCCTGATCATTCCGGTAAGCACCTGGCTGGCCGGACGTTTCGGCAGCCGCGAAACCCTCACCGCCTCGATGCTGGTGTTCAGCACCGCCGTGTGGATGTGCGGGATGGCCGGCAGCTTCCATGAGCTGGTGATCTGGCGCTTCGTCCAGGGCATCGGCGGCGGCTTGCTGATCCCGGTGGGCCAGGCCCTGACCTTCAATCTGTTCCAGGGCCCGCAGCGGGCCAAGATCTCCACCCTGGTAATGGCCGTCGCCCTGATCGCCCCGGCCATCTCGCCGACCATCGGCGGCGTGATCGTCGACAGCAGCTCCTGGCGCTGGGTGTTCCACAGCAACATTCCGTTCTCGCTGATCGCCGCCGCCCTGTCCTGGCTGTGGATCAAGGAAGCCCGGTCCGCCAGCCTGGCGCGCCCGGACATCAAGGGCCTGCTGCTGGTCAGCGCGGCCCTGGGCAACCTGCTGATGGGCATGTCGCTGTACGGCGGCGACTACCCGCCGCTGGCCGCCCTGGGCTGCCTGATGCTGGGCGTCACCTGCGTGGTGCTGTATGTCCTACACTACCGCCGCTGCGACAACGCCATCGTCGAGTTGAGCCTGCTCAAGAGCAAGAAGCTCAGCACCTCGATCTTCATCTACTACGCGATTCCCGGGGTGTTCACCGGGGTCAACCTGCTGAGCATCTTCTTCCTGCAGAACAGCCTGCACTTCAGCGCCAGGCTGACCGGCATGTTCATGATCCTCTACGCCAGCGGCGCCTTCATCGCCATGCTGGTCTGCGGCCGGGTCTACAACCGCTTCGGCGCCCGGCGCCTGTTCACCCTCGGCATGCTCCTGCACAGCGCCGGCATCGCCACCCTGTATCTGGTCGACAGCGCCGCCGACCTGCCGATCATCGTCATCGCCTACTGCCTGATGGGCATCGGCGGCGGCATCGGCGCCAACACCGCGCAAACCACTTCGCTGATGGACTTCGAAGGTGCCGATACCCACAAGGGCAGCGTGATCTGGAACATCAACCGGCAGATGTCCTTCAGCATCGGCGCCGCGCTGTTCCTGATGATCTACAACCTGCTGCTCGCCAGCCTGGCGTCTACCCCGGCCTATCACCTGACCTTCGTCATCGCGGCGGTGATGGGTCTGTTACCCCTGTTGCAGATGAGCAACCTGACCACGCAAAAGGAATGTCATGCACAACACAATCGTTGAACAGGCCAAACACAGCATCCATGCGGTCCACGAGCTGATCCACGCGGTCTTCACCGACCAGGACGGCAACGGCGCCGCCGCCATCGACCGCCTGCTGCCGGCCTTCGCCGAGCACTTCAGCATGGTCACCACCGCCGGCGCCATCGTCAGCCGCGAGCAGGTCGAACAGATGTTCCGCGGCGCCGTCGGTGCCCGCCCCGGCCTGGAGATCATCGTCAGCGACATGCACACCGTCTGGCATGAAGGTCACAGCGCGGCGATCCGCTACAAGGAAACCCATCGCCTGGAGCAGAAGGAAACCTCGCGCCTCTCGGTGGTGGTGATCCGGATCCATGAGCACTCGGCCCAGTGGCTGTACCTGCATGAAACACCGTTAAGCTGACAGCGAGTCACCCCATGAATTACCAGATCACCCAGTGCCTGATGCTCTCGCCAAGCATCAAGGAAATCACTCTGGCGCCTCTTGTGCCGGCCCCCTGCGAAGCCACCGCCGGGGCCCACTTCAAATGGTGGATTCCCACGCTCGAGCAATGGCGTCACTACTCCCGGGTCGAGCTGGCCGAACATGAGCTGCCCCAGGGCAGCCTGGTGTTCGCCATCCGCCTGAACCCCGACTCGCCCAGCAGTACTTACATCCGCCAGTTGAAGGTCGGCGATCAGGTGCGGCTCGACGGTCCATTCAACGCCTTCGACTACCAACTGGACGACAGTGAGGGCGCCGACATCGCCCTCGCCGGCGGCATCGGCATCACCCCGTTGACCGGCATTCTCGGGCATCTGCGAGCCCGACAGCGCCCGGCGCGACTGCACTATTTCGCCAAGAGCGCGGACGATGCGGCCTACGCCGCGCAGATGCGCGAGCTGTTGCAGGACAGCCTGAGCCTGCACTGCTCCGACTCGGCCGAGGGGCGCCCGTCGGTGGCCGCGGTGCTGGGCCAGCTGCAACCCCGGGACCGCCTGTATGTGTGCGGCCCGCAAGCCATGCTCAACGACGTGTTCAGCCATGCCCAGAGCCTGGGTTTTCCTCGCGAACGCATCCATTTCGAAATCTTCAACACCACCCTGGCGGAAGACGAACCCGGCTTCGCCGTGCATGCCGCGGATTCCGGTATCGACCTGCAGGTGCAGCCCGGCCAGTCCCTGCTCGACGCCCTCGAAGAGGCCGGCCTGGAGCCGCTCTACGACTGCCGTCGCGGCGAATGCGGAGTGTGCGAACTGGACGTGCTGGAAGGTGAAGTCGATCACCGCGATTTCATCATGAGCCCGCAGCAGGCCGCCTGCAGCAACAAGATCTACCCCTGCGTATCCCGGGCCAAAGGCCCAAGCCTGAAACTGGTCATCTAAAGAGAGAACCTCGTTGGACAACTACTTCAACGGCAAGGAAGTGCATCGCACGCTGTTCCTTGATCCGTCGCTCTTCGAGCGAGAACAACAACAGGTATTCGCCGCCAGCTGGTGCTACCTGGGCCATGAAAGCCTGGTCCCGGAAACCGGCGACTTCTTCACCGGCGACATCGCCGGCCAACCGCTGGCCATGGTCCGGCAGAAAAACGGCGAGATCGTCGTGCTGCACAACCGCTGCCCGCACAAGGGCGTGAAAGTGCTGGCCGAGCCGCAAGGCAATGTCGGGCGCTTTATCCGCTGCCCCTATCACGCCTGGACCTTCAAGACCGACGGCCAGCTGCTGAGCATCCCGGTGAAAAAGGAATACGACGACTGCGACCTCAGCAGCTGCGCCGCCCACAAGGGCATGCAGCCGGTGGCCGCGGTGGAGAACTACCGGGGCTTCGTGTTCGTGCGCCTGAAGGAACAGGGCGTCGGCTTCAGCGAGTTCTTCGGCGACTCGCTGTCGACCCTGGACAACATGGTCATGCGCTCGCCCCAGGGGCAGTTGCGCGCCATCGGCCAGCCCTTGCTGCACCGCCATCGCTGCAACTGGAAGATGGTGGTCGACAACCAGACCGACACCTGCCACCCGATGGTCGCCCATGAATCCTCGGCCGGCGAAGCCATTCGCCTGTGGAAGGAAACCGGGCACGACGGCCAGCCGCCGATGGCCGTGGAACTGTTCTCGCCGTTCATGGCGTCCTACGAGTTCTTCAGCGCCATGGGCATCCGCACCTGGCCCAACGGCCACGGCCACACCGGCGTCAGCAACTCGATCCACAAGGCCTACTCCAGTATTCCCGGTTACTGGGAGCTGATGGTCGAGAGCTACGGCGAAACCCAGGCCGCGGCGATCCTCGACGATACCCGGCACAACACCGTGTATTTCCCCAACCTGATGGTCAAGGGACCGATCCAGACTCTGCGGGTGATCCGCCCGATCTCGGCCTGCGAAACCGTGGTCGAGTCGTGGATCTTCGAACTGGTGGGCGCGCCGGTGCAGCTGCTGGAAAGAACCGTGCAGTACAACAACCTGATCAACTCGCCATGCTCGATGGTCGCCCACGACGACGTGGAGATGTACGAACGGGCCATGGACGGGCTGCGCAGCCAGGCCAACGACTGGGTGAATGTCGCCCGCCTGTTCGAACCGGGCGAATCCCATGAGCAGACCCAGGTGGTGTCCGGCACCAGCGAACGGGCCATGCGCAACTTCTACAACACCTGGCAGCAGCTGATGCAGGCCCCAGACGGATCGACCGCCCATGGATAACTCGCCCCTCGAACAGCTGATCTACCAAGAGATCGCGCTTCTCGACCAACAGGATTTCGACGCCTGGCAACAACTGCTGTGCGACGACTTCCACTACTGGATTCCGCTGCGCCACGATCAACCCTGCCCGTTGCGCGAATCCTCCCTGCTGTATGAGGACCGCTTCCTCACCACCCTGCGCATCAACCGCCTGGCCAGCGCCCGCAATTTCTCGCAGCAGCCCAAGAGCCGCAGCCTGCACATTGCCCAGCGACCGGCGATCAGCCTCGACCCGGACGGCCTCAGCGCCCGTTGCCTGACCCCCATGCTGTATTGCGAGGCCCGTGGCGACAACGAATGGCATTACCCGGTGACCGTGGAGCACCAACTGCTGTGCCTCGCCGGCCAGTGGAAAATCCAGCGCAAGAAAGTCCTCCTGCTCAATCCGTCCCGCGCGTTTGAAAGCCTGCAGCTCATCATCTGATTTCCGAGACCCTTACCTGTGAACTCCTCCCACTCCGGTTTCGAAGAAACCCAAGGCACCCGCTCGTTCCCCAACATCGACCTGTTGTACGACTATGGGCAATTCCTGCGCCGTGCCACCCAGGCCATCGGTCACCTGCCACCGGTGATCGCCGACAAGCACATCGGCATCGTCGGCGCCGGCCTCAGCGGCCTGATCGCGGCCTATGAACTGCTGCGCGCCGGCGCCACCCGCATCACCCTGTTCGAAGCTTCGAAAGACCACCTTGGCGGGCGTTTCCTGACCCAGTGCTTCGACGAAACACAACCGCAGTTCATCGCCGAGATGGGCGCCATGCGTTTCCCGCCGAGCGAAGTCGGCCTGTTCCATTACCTGGACCGCTTCGGCATCGGCACCACCGAGGCCTTCCCCGACCCTGGCGTGGTCGACACCGAAATCCACTACCGCGGCGAAACCCACCACTGGCCGGCCGGGGAGAATCCGCCGCCGATCTTCAACACCGTGCACCGCGGCTGGAACGCCTTTCTCAAGGAGGGTGTGCGCCTGGACGACGGCACCTTCCTGGCGCCGCCGCTGCTGCTCACCGAGCTGCTGGAAAAACAGCAGTACGCCGAGGTGCAGCCGGAGTGGCAACGCTACCTGGACTGCTTTGGCGATCACTCTTTCTACTCGGCCATGGTGCAGATCTTCACCTCGAAAAAACCGCCGGGCGGCAAACGCTGGCGCAAGCCGGAAGACTTCCACCTGTTCGGTTCCCTGGGCATCGGTTCGGGTGGTTTCCAGTCGGTGTACCGGGCCTCGTTCACCGAGATCCTGCGCCTGGTGATCAACGCCTTCGAGGTCAACCAACGGCTGGTGCCCAACGGCATTTCCACGCTCTGGGAGCGGATCGCCGACGAGGAATTCCATGGCATCGCCCTGCGCGACCGGATCTGTCGCACCCGCATCGAATCCATCAGCAAGGGCGCCGACGGGCAGATCCTGCTGCAGGGCTGCAACGGTGAAACCTATGGCTGCGACCGGGTGATCACCACCGCCACCACCCGCGCCCTGCAAGTCAACATGCGCCTGACCCAGGCCGAGCAGTTCGTCAATCGCGATGTCGCCCGGGCGATCAACGAAACCCACATGGTCGGCTCGTCCAAGCTGTTCATCCTGACCCGCGACAAGTTCTGGCTCAAACATGGCCTGGCGCAGAACATCCAGACCGACACCCTGGTCAAGGGCGTCTACTGCCTGGACTACGCCCCGCAGGATCCCGACTCCTGGGGTGTGGTGCTGATCAGTTACACCTGGGAAGACGACTCGCACAAAATGGTTTCGATGACCGACAAGGTCCAGCGCTGCAAGCGCCTGGTGGACGAACTGGCGATGAGCTCGCCGGAGTTCGCCCGCCACCTGGTGCCGCTGGACGGCGACTACCAGCGTTACGTACTGGAATATGACTGGCTCACCGACAAGCAGGCCCTGGGCGCCTTCAAGCTGAATTTCCCGGGCGACGACCTGTACTCCCAGCGCCTGTTCTACCAGTTCAAGACCGCCCTCGACCCGCAGCAGGACACCGGCCTGTACCTGGCCGGCTGCGGCAGTTCGTTTACCGGCGGCTGGGCCGAAGGCGCGGTGCAGACCGCCCTGAACAGCGCCTGCGCGGTGATCGCCAGCCTCGGTGGCGAACTGCTCGAAGGCAACCCGCTGTTCGATCTGCAATCGCACTTCCGCTATTGCTGAGCCCAGGCCCCCACCGACTTTCGTTGAGACTTTTTCATGTACAGCCAGCTTTCGATCGAAGCGCTCGTTGACGGGTTTCGCCAGGGCAAGCTCTGCCTGGACTCCTGGCACCGCGCGCTGCTCGAGCAATACGCCGACGCCGGGCACCTGAACAGCTTCATCAGCTTCGCCCCGCAGGCATTCAGCGGCGACACCGGTACGCCAGAGCAGCGCCAGGCGCCGCTCTACGGCATCCCGGTTTCGTTCAAGGACAACATCAATGCCAGCGGCCTGCCGACCACCGCCGGCACGCCCGGCCTGGCCGACTACCACCCGGCCGCGGACGCCGGTATCGTCCAGCGCTTCAAGGCGCTGGGCGCGCGGGTCGCCGGCAAGAACAACATGCATGAGCTGTCGTTCGGCGTGACCTCGGCCAACCTGAGCTACGGCGCGGTGGTCAATCCGCGCCACCTGCAACACAGCGCCGGCGGCAGCAGCGGCGGTTGTGCCGCGGCCGTGGCCGCCGGCCTGGTGCCCTGCGCGGTGGGCACCGACACCGGCGGCTCGGTGCGGATTCCCGCGGCCTTCTGCGGCGTGGTGGGTTTCCGCCCGAGCACCGGGGTCTACCCTGGCGACGGCATTGTCCCGGTGTCCCAGACCAAGGACTCGCCGGGCCTGCTGACCCGCAGCCTGGAAGACGCGCTGTTCGTGCATCGGCATCTGACCGGCGCTTCCTGCGCCGCGCCGACTGAAGCCAAGCGCCTGCGCATCGGCATTCCCCTGCAGTTCTTCTGGTCCGAGCTGGAGAGCAAGGTGCACGGCGATTGCCGCGCGGCGATCGATTGCCTGGCCGATCAGGGTGTGGAGATGGTGCCGGTGGACGACCGCCTGATCGGCGAGATCAACGAAAGCATCCAGTTCCCGCTGCCGATCTTCGAGTTCTTCATCGACTTCCCGCGCTTTCTGCTCAAGGCCGGCTGCGGCGAGCGGTTCCTCGAGATCCTGGCGCAGATCCGCGACCCACAGATCAAGAAGACCCTTATGGCGCAGTTGGAGAGCCCGGCCATTTCCTATGAGGACTACGTGCAGGCCTTGATGAGCAAGATCCGCCTGGATCGCGAATACGCCGGGCTGTTCCAGCAGCACCGGCTCGACCTGATCGCCTACCCGACCGTCAGCTGCACCGCGCCGCTGCTGAGCGACAGCGGCGCCCAGGAGCATTTCGAGCGTTTCGTGCGCAACACCGACCCGGCCAGCAACCTGGCGGCGCCGAGTGTCAGCGTGCCGGTGGCCGCCGCCGGCAGCCTGCCAGTCGGGCTGTCGTTCGACGCCTTGCCCGGGCAGGACGACCGGCTGCTGCAAATGGCGCAGCAACTGAGCCGCCTGCTGGCTCTGCGCTGAGTCGTCGCCCGGGTGCGCGGGAGCCGGCCTGCCGGTTTCCCGCTACCCGAGGCGCACCCTCGCTACCTCCAATAACAATTTCATTGCAGGCCTTGCCATGCGCGGTACGTCCATCGCTTCATCCCCTTCAACCTCCCATCGCACGGTCGCCGAACGCCAGCCCTCGGTCATCGGCGGCGCCATGATCATCGGCGGCACCATTGTCGGAGCGGGCATGTTCTCGCTGCCGGTGATGATGTCGGGGCTGTGGTTCCAAGGCTCCCTCGCGGTGCTGGTGCTGTCGTGGTTCTGCACCCTGCACTCGGGGCTGATGATTCTCGAAGCCAACCTCAACTACCGGCCGGGGGCGAGCTTCTCGACCATCACCCGCGACCTGATCGGCCGGCGCTGGAGCCTGTTCAACGGCGCCACCCTGGTGTTCGTCCTGTACATCCTGACCTACGCCTACATCTCGGCCAGCGGCTCGGTGATCCGCCACACCGCCCACACCCTGGGCCTGGAGATTTCCTCGCGCAACGGCGGCCTGCTGTTCGCCCTGGCGGTGGCCCTGGTGGTCTGGCTCAGCACCGCGGCGGTCAGCCGCATCACCACCCTGGTATTCGGTGCCAAGATCCTTGCCTTCTTCCTGACCTTCGGCGGCCTGCTCGGCCATGTGCAGCCACAAGTCCTGCTCGATCGCGGCAACCCACAACCGGACTACCTGCCCTATCTGTTCATGACCCTGCCGTTCTGCCTGACCTCCTTCGGCTTTCACGGCAACGTACCGAGCCTGATGAAGCACTACGGCAAGGACCCGCAGCGCATCCGCAACTGCCTGCTGATCGGCACCCTGATCGCCCTGGTCCTGTACACGGTGTGGATGCTCTGCACCATGGGCACCCTGCCCCGCGAACAGTTCAAGGACATCGCCCGCCAGGGCGGCACCATCGATGTGCTGATCAGCACCCTGGGCGGCATGCTCAACAGCGCCCGGGTCGACCTGCTGCTGACCCTGTTCTCCAACTTTGCCGTGGCCTGTTCGTTCCTCGGCGTCACCCTCGGCTTGTTCGACTACATCGCCGACTCCCTGGGCTTCGACGACAGCCCCCGGGGCCGCCTGAAAAGCGCGCTGATCACCTTCGCTCCGCCGATCGGCTGCGCGCTGATCTGGCCGGAAGGCTTCATCCTCGCCATCGGCTTCGCCGGCCTGGCGGCGACCGTCTGGGCGGTGATCACCCCGGCCCTGCTCGCCCATGCCTCGCGCAAACGCTTCGCCAGCCCGCTGTACCGGGTCTGGGGCGGCACGCCGATGATCGTCCTGGTGCTGCTGTTCGGCCTGGCCAACGCCCTGGCCCACCTGCTGTTCAGCTTCGACCTGCTGCCGGTCTGGCGTTAGCCGGGAGCCGGGCAAAAAAAAGCCCCGCCGAAGCGGGGCTGAAACGAAAGGAGCTTTAACGGATGAGAAAGAGCTCTTTACCGCGAGTGCATCGACATCAGAACACGTATTGCGCGCGAACGATGAAGCCGTCGCCGTCGTCGTCACCGGTACGCGCGGCTGGAGTACCACCGCTGGCGGCCGTGGCGTTGGTGACCTTGTCGGTCTTGGCCTTGACGTAGGTGGCAGAGATTTTCACCGCTTCGTTGGCGTACCAGTTCACACCCAGGTTGTGCACCTTGACTTCGGCATCGCCGACGTCGCGGGTCAGGCTCGCGGTGGTGATGTTGTCGTCTTCGACGGTCATGCTGTCGTAGCGATAGAACAGTTCCCAGGCGCCGAAGGCCTTGTTGGCCGGCTTGATGGCGTCGAACTTGCCAACCTTGTAGCCGCGGGATTCGCCGGTCAGGGTGTAGGCGCCCTGCACATAGAAACCGTGGCCCTTGATGTCTTCGTAAGCGCTGGAATCAGCCTTGGTCTTGCGGGTGATGTATTCACCCTGGATCGAGGCCGGGCCCATGGCGAACGCGGCTTCCAGACCCAGTGCGGTGTCGCGGTCGAAGGAACCGGCCGGCGAAGTCGAGCTGCCGCCCAGCACCGGACGGTTGCCGTTGGTGCCGGCATCGTTACCACCCAAAGTCTCGACGCCACGCATGCCCATGCGGGTGCGATAACGGGAGTCGAAAGCGGTGTCGGAAACATCACGCGAAGCCACGTTCACACCGAAGTGCAGGACGTTGCCGGCATCGTGCATCGGAGCGAAGACGAAGCGACCGTTGACCTGCTTGACGCTGTCGCCGTCGGTGTCGTCGGTGTCCTTGCTGAACACGCCGGCCGAGGCATAGAAGGAATCGGCGAAGGTGCTGGAAGCCTGCAGGCCCAGGCCGTTCTGGTGGGTGTTGGCCCAGTCGACCATGTCGTAGGCGATGTTACGTTCCGGCGCGGTCACCCACTTGGAGCTGGTGGCTTTTTCCAGGCCGAAGTCCGGGTCGAAGCGACCGACCTTGATCGACACTGGCTTGAAGCCGTTGTAAGCCAGCGAGGCTTCGTCGAAGTAGCCGTTATCGGAGTCACCGGTGTTGTGGGAGAAGTCGTAGTTGATGGTGTAGGCCCAGTCGGTGTACAGCACACCGGACAGTTCGAGGAACGCGCGACGGAAGTAAGCGGCGTCGGCGGTGTCACCGTTCTTGGTGTAGACACCGTCGAAGCGGCTGTAGTCGGCTTGCAGGCGACCACCGAGCTTGAAGCTGAACTCTTTGTCTGTGGTGGCGACCTCAAGGCCGCCCTTGGTCTTGACTACGATATCGGCGCCATCGGTGGTGACGGTGCCAGCGAAAGCCTGGGCGGTAACTGCCAGGGCCAGGGCGCTGGCGGCAAAACCGGCGAAGTGCTTACGGATCATCGAAGATTTCCCCTAATTGGTGGTCTGTAGCGCTGGAAAAAACACGCGAGTCAGGCCCGCTTGTGTTGGGAGGGAATCTTGGCGGCGGGTTATTTCAGGGGAGTTGCTGATAGATAAAGATTTGATGACAGCGGAACTTTTTTACTTCCAAACGAAATAAGGCAAAAAGCCTGTACTAGAGCCTTGGGCGGGGGATTCGGGAAAAAACGGGATCCAATGTAGCCGCTGCCAAAGGCTGCGTTCGGAGAACGGCCGCAGCGATTTCAAGATCGCTGAAGGCCTTCGGCCTTATCACAGCCTGCGGCAGCGGCTACAGGAATTCGTACGCCTTGCAGGCGTTGGTGTAGCCGCTGGCGAAGCCTGCGATCGAGCGCGAAGCGGTCGCGCTCTTGAGGTTTCAGCGGCTACGGGGGGATTGTCGAGGAAATCAGGCGTTGCTCTTGCGCTCGGCAGCCAGGCGTTCGGCCAGCGCATCGATATCGGCGACAGACGCTTGCGGCATCTTGCGCAAGGTGGCCTGCATCAGGCGCATCTGCCGCAGGAAACGCCGGCAATTGGGGCAGAACAACAGGTGATGGCGCTGGATCAGGCGCTGGCGAAAGCTCAGCTGACCATCGAGATAGTCGCTGGAGCGTGCCACTTGTTCCTTGCAGGTCAGCATTGGCCGGTCTCCTCGAAGTGCTCCACGGTGGCAAAAATCTTCAGCCGCGCCCGGTGCAGCAGCACCCGGACATTGGAGAGGGAAATGTCCAGAAGATTACAGATCTCCTCCAGCTCCAGGCCCTGGCGCTCGCGCAGGGTCAACACGCTGCCTTGCAGTTCCGACAGGCTCGCCAAGGTGTGCTCCAGGCATTCGCGCAACTCGGCCTCGGTGAGCAGGGCTTCCGGGGTGTCGGCGTGCCAGGCGAACGGCGCCACCAGCCAGTGACCGTCAGCCGGGGAAAAGCGTTCGTCGCCGATGCTGCCATGGGGGGACGGCAAGTCATCCAGCAGGACTTCCCGGCGGTTCTGTTTGTAGCGGCTTTTCGCCGAGTTGGCGGTGATGGTCAACAGCCAGGTCTTGAGGCTGGAACGCCCCTGGAAACCGGCCAGGTTGCGCACCACCGACAACCAGGCATCCTGCACCACTTCGTCGGCATGGCGCTGGCCGACAATGGCGTAGGCCACGGCGCGCATCGCGCTCTGGTAGGTGCCGACCAGTTCCTTGTAGGCCTTTTGCTCGCCGGCCAACAGGCGTTCAAGCAGTTGCGTGTCGTCAGCTGCGGACATTCATGCCTCGTAATCGGAATCAGGGATCGCAGCCGGCCAGCGCTCAGCGGCTGCGATCCATAAGACTGTCAACGCTTGCGCAGAAGCACACTGCCAATCGAATAACCGGCGCCGAACGAGCTGAGTACCGCCAGCGAGCCGCTGGTCAGGTCGTCCTGGTTCTTGTGGAAAGCGATCACCGAACCGGCCGAACTGGTGTTGGCGTAGGTGTCGAGAATCACCGGGGCTTCCTCTTCGGTGGCTTCGCGGCCCAGCAGCTTCTTGACGATCAGGTGGTTCATGCTGAGGTTGGCCTGGTGCAGCCAGAAGCGCTTCACGTCGCTGACGTTCAACTGGTTTTCCTGCAGGTGCTCGGCGATCAGTTCCGCCACCATCGGGCAGACGTCGCGGAACACCTTGCGGCCTTCCTGCACGAAGAGTTTGTCCGGCGCGCCGATGCCCTCTTCCGCGGCGCGGTTGAGGAAGCCGAAGTTGTTGCGGATATTGTTGGAGAACTTGGTCAGCAGCTTGGTGCTGATGATGTCGAACTGGTACGGCGAGGTGGCCAGGTCAGCCCGCTCGATAATCACCGCGGTGGCCGCGTCGCCGAAGATGAAATGGCTGTCGCGGTCACGGAAGTTCAGGTGGCCGGTGCAGACTTCCGGGTTGACCATCAGGATCGCCCGGGCCTGGCCCAGCTGCACGCTGTTGCAGGCGGCCTGGATGCCGAAGGTGGCCGAGGAGCAGGCCACGTTCATGTCATAACCGAAACCAGCGATGCCCAGGGCTTCCTGGACTTCGATGGCGATGGCCGGGTAGGCGCGTTGCAGGTTGGAGCAGGCGACTATCACCCCGTCGATGTCCGCGGCGGTCTTGCCGGCGCGTTGCAGGGCCTGTTCGGCGGCGCCGATGGCCATCTGGCAGAGCACCGACCATTCGTCGTTGGAACGCTCGGGCAGGCGCGGGGTCATGCGCTGCGGGTCGAGGATACCGTCCTTGTCCATGACAAAGCGGCTTTTGATGCCAGAGGCCTTCTCGATGAAGGCCGCGCTGGATTCGGTCAGGGCCTGAACCTCGCCGCGCTCGATCGCTTGTGCGTTGTCGGCGTTGAACTGATGCACGTAGGTGTTGAAAGACTCCACCAGCTCTTCGTTGGAGATGCTGTTGACCGGGGTGTACAGGCCAGTGCCGCTGATGACGACGTTATGCACGGTCGTTCCTCTATTCTGTTCCAGGCAGAAGGTATTGGCACCGTCGTACCAAACCGTAAATGGTCTATCCCGACTGGCGGAATAGGACCTGACATCGCTTTATTCCGCTTTGCCCGGGCGGCGAACGCTCAAAACCGCGGGGCCGGCATTTATAACGGCGAAGTTTGCCATAAACGCCGGCGTTTGGCCCCATCGGCAAGCGTAATCGCCGCCATCACAGATCGCTGTAGCCGCTGCCGCAGGCTGCGATAAGGCCGCAGGCCTTCCTGCGTTGGAACGATCGCCACGACCGTTCCGGTCGATCGCAGCCTGCGGCAGCGGCTACAGGGGGGGCAAGAAATCAGGCTTCCACCTGGCTCCACTGCTTGTTCAGGCGCTTGTCGGAAATCGGCGCCTTGGTGCCCAGTTGCTGGGCGAACAGCGACACCCGGTATTCCTCCAGCCACCAGCGGTACAGCTCCAGCTGCGGGTCGCGCTTGCCTTCCTGGGCGTGTTTGCCGGCGCGGGCCTGGTACTGGTTCCACAGGCCGGCCAGTTCGGTACTCCAGACCCGGTCCTTCTGCACCTGGCTGCCGAGTTTCTCGAAACGCAGCTCGACGGCCTTGAGGTAACGCGGCAGTTCCTTGAGCCACTGCGCCGGGGTTTCGCGGACAAAACCCGGGTACACCAGATGGCCAAGCTGCGACTTGATGTCGTTCAGCGCCACCGCCTGGGCCAGGTCGATCTTGCCCTTGAAGCGCTTTTGCAGGCCATGCCAGAGCTTGAGGATGTCCAGGGTCAGGCGCGCCAGGCGCTCGGCGTGCTCGGTCCAGCTGCCGCGCTTGCGTTCGGCCAGCGAGGCCAGGCCGGCGCCGTCCCGGGGCAGGCTGTCCTCGCCTTCCAGCACGCAGCTGTCGAGGCTGGCCAGCAGGATGTCTTCCACCAGGGCGTCGACACGCCCCAGTTCGCGATACAGCAGGCCCAGCTCGGTCAGCCCCGGCAGCTTGTTGCGCAGGAACTTGGCCGGCTCGGCCAGCTGTTGCAGCAACAGGCGCTGCAAGGCGCGGCGATGCTGGAACTCGGCCTCGGCCGGGGTGGAGAAACGCCCTTCCTTGACGGTCCCGCCTTCTTCTATCAGCGCCGGATACACCGTCATCGACAGCCCGGCGATCTTCTGCTGGGTTTTCTCCGCCACCGCGGCGAACACCTTGGCCTCTACCGGCTGCTGGCTTTTCGCGGTTTGCGGCACGGCCAGGGCGGCCTGGCTGGCTTCGGCGAAACGCGCGGTCAGCTCGGCCAGGTCGCGGCCTTCGCCGAGGAACTTGCCCTGGGCGTCGACGATTTCCAGGTTCATCCGCAGGTGGCTTTCCACCTGTTGCGCCGACTCGGCCCAGGCCTCGTCGCTGACCCGCGCACCGGTCATGCGCAGCAGCTCGCGCCCCAGCGCCTGGGGCAGCGAGCCCTGGGCGAAATCGATACGCGCCAGGGCCGCCTTGACGAAGTCCGGCACCGGCACGAAGTTCTTGCGCAGCGCCTTGGGCAGGTTGCGCACCAGGGCGATGCACTTGGCTTCCACCAACCCCGGCACCAGCCATTCAAGACGCTCGGCGGGCAAGGCCGGCAGCAGCGGCGCCGGCACCCGCAGGGTTACGCCGTCCCTTGGGTGGTTAGGCTCGAAGTGGTAACTCAGGGCCAGTTCCAGATCGCCGATCTGCAAGGTATCCGGGTACTGCATGGCGGTGACTTCGCTGGCCTCGCGGGCCAGCACGTCTTCCTCGCGCATGATCAGCAGTTGCGGGTCTTTCTGGCTGTGCACCCGGTACCAGCTGTCGAAGGTCGCGGTCTGGTGGATTTCCGCCGGCAGGCGCGCGTCGTAGAAGGCGAACAGGGTTTCCTCGTCGGCGAGGATGTCGCGGCGCCGGGCCTTGGCCTCCAGTTCGTCGAGCTGTTCCAGCAAGCGCGTGTTGGCACTCAGGCACTTGGCCTTCGACTGGATCTCGCCACGCACCAGGCCTTCGCGGATAAACAGCTCGCGCGACACCACCGGGTCCACCGGGCCGTAATGCACCGGGCGGCGGCCGACCACGATCAGGCCGAACAGGGTGATCTGCTCGTAGGCCACCACCTGCCCGCGCTTCTTCTCCCAATGGGGTTCGAAGTGGTTCTTCTTGATCAGGTGCCCGGCCAGTGGCTCGATCCAGTCCGGTTCGATCTTCGCCACCATGCGCGCATAAAGCTTGGTGGTTTCCACCAGCTCGGCGGTCATCAGCCACTGCGGACGCTTCTTGCCCAGCCCGGACGACGGGTGCACCCAGAAGCGCCGCTGACGGGCACCGAGGTAATCACCCTCCTCGGTCTTCTGGCCGATCTGGCTCAGCAGGCCGACCAGTACCGCCTTGTGCAGTTTCGGATAGTCGGCCGGCTCCTTGTTCAAGCTCAGCTGCAGGTCGCGACAGATCAGGCTCAACTGGCGGTGGGAGTCGCGCCACTCGCGCAGGCGCATGTAGTTGAGGAAATTCTTGCGGCACCAGTTACGCAGCGGGCTGGCGGTCAGCGCCTGGCGCTGCTCTTCGAAACCCCGCCACAGATTGACCAGCCCGGCGAAATCCGAGTCGGCGTCCTTCCATTGCGCGTGGGCCTGGTCGGCCGCCTGCTGGCGCTCCGGCGGCCGCTCGCGCGGGTCCTGGATCGACATGGCGCTGGCGACGATCAGCACTTCCTGCAGGCTGCCCAGCTTCGCCGCTTCCAGCAGCATGCGGCCCATGCGCGGGTCTACCGGCAACCGCGCCAACTGGCGGCCCAGCGGCGTCAGCTGGCTGTTGCGGTCCACCGCCGAGAGTTCTTGCAGCAGGTTGAAACCGTCGCTGATGGCCTTGCCGTCCGGCGGCTCGATAAAGGGAAACGCGGTGATTTCACCGAGGCGCAGATGGAGCATCTGCAGGATCACCGCCGCCAGGTTGGTGCGCAGGATCTCCGGGTCGGTGAACTGCGGACGACCGTTGAAATCCTCTTCACTGTACAGGCGCACGCAGATGCCCGGCTCGACCCGGCCGCAGCGGCCTTTACGCTGGTTGGCGCTGGCCTGGGAAATCGCCTCGATGGGCAGGCGCTGGACCTTGGCCCGGTAGCTGTAGCGGCTGATGCGCGCGGTGCCGCTGTCGATCACGTAGCGGATGCCCGGCACGGTCAGCGAGGTCTCGGCGACGTTGGTCGCCAGTACGACTCTACGGCCCGGGTGCGACTGGAAGATCCGCTGTTGCTCGGCCGGCGACAGGCGCGCATACAGCGGCAGGATTTCAGTGTGCTTGAGCTGGGCCTTGCGCAGCATTTCGGCGGCGTCGCGAATCTCCCGCTCGCCCGGCAGGAACACCAGCACGTCACCCGGGCTGCGGCGCTCGCTGCGCTCATGGGCGGCGATTTCATCGAGGGTGGCGAGGATCGCCTGGTCCACCGTCAGGTCGTCCTCGACCCGGTTGCCCTCTTCGTCCTGCTCCAGGGTCAGCGGGCGGTACCAGGTTTCCACCGGGAAGGTGCGACCGGAGACCTCGACGATCGGCGCGTCGTCGAAATGCTTGGAGAAGCGCTCCAAGTCGATGGTCGCCGAAGTGATGATGACCTTGAGGTCCGGACGCCGCGGCAGCAGGGTCTTCAGGTAGCCCAGCAGGAAGTCGATGTTCAGGCTGCGTTCGTGGGCTTCGTCGACGATGATCGTGTCGTAGCGCTCCAGGTAGCGGTCGTTCTGGGTTTCCGCCAGCAGGATGCCGTCGGTCATCAGCTTGATCAGGGTGTTCGAGTCGCTCTGGTCCTCGAAGCGCACCTGATAACCCACCAGGGCTCCTAGCGGCGTCGCCAGCTCTTCGGCGACCCGGCTGGCCACGCTGCGCGCGGCGATCCGCCGGGGCTGGGTATGACCGATCAGGCCATGCTGGCCGCGACCGATTTCCAGGCAGATCTTCGGCAACTGGGTGGTTTTACCCGAGCCGGTTTCGCCAGCGATGATCAGCACCTGGTGCTTTTGCAGCGCCGCCTTGATTTCGTCGCGCTTGGCTGCGATCGGCAGGCTGTCGTCGTAGCGAATCGACGGCACGCTGGCGCGCCGCGCCGCCACCTGGGCGCAGGACGCCTGCATGCGTTCGACCCACTGCCCAAGCTTGGCCTCGTCGGGCTTCTTGCGCAGCTCAAGCAGCTGCCGGCGCAACCGGTGGCGGTCGGCGAGCATGGCTTGGTCGAGGTTTTTCAGCAGTTGGTCGATTGCAGGCGATTCGGAAGTCATCGGGTACGCAAGGGTCGTCTATTTATGCAGGGGGCGGATTGTCGCAGATTTAACGAGCGAACGAGATCCTTGTAGCCGCTGGCGTAGCCTGCGTTCGGCTGCGAAGCTGTCGTAAAACCTGCGTCCCAAGTATTCCTGATGTACCGCGAGCAGCGGTTTTGCGCGGACTTCGTCTTCGGACGCAGGCTTGGCCAGTGGCTACAGGGGCGCGCGGTGCAGGCTTATTCGTTGTCCCGGTCCTTGCGCCGGTACGGGAACACATCGATCACCTTGCCGGCGCGAATGGCGTCCTGCAGGCCTTTCCAGTAATCGGCGTTGTACAGCTCGCCGTGCAGCTGGTCGAACAGCTTGCGCTGCCCGGCGTCGGCGAACAGGAACGGCGGGAACTCCTCGGGGAACACGTCCAGCGGGCCGATGGAATACCAGGGCTCGGAAGCCATCTCGTCCTCCGGGGTGCGCGGCGCCGGGATGTGGCGGAAGTTGGCTTCAGTGAGAAAGCAGATCTCGTCGTAGTCGTAGAACACCACCCGGCCATGGCGGGTGACGCCGAAGTTCTTCAGCAGCATGTCGCCGGGGAAGATATTCGCTGCGGCCAGCTGCTTGATCGCCAGGCCGTAGTCGTCCAGCGCCTCGCGCACCTGGGCCGGGTTGGCGTGGTCCAGGTAGAGGTTGAGCGGGGTCATGCGCCGCTCGGTCCAGCAGTGGCGGATCAGCACCGTATCGCCCTCCACCGACACCGTCGACGGCGCCACTTCCAGCAACTCCGCCAGGCACGCCGGATCGAACTTGCCCAGGGGAAAGCGGAAATCGGCGAACTCCTGGGTATCGGCCATGCGCCCGACCCGGTCGACGCTTTTCACCAGGCGGTACTTCTCGATCACCGTGGCGCGGTCGACGTTTTTCGACGGCGAGAAGCGGTCCTTGATGATCTTGAACACGGTGTTGAAGCCCGGCAGGGTGAACACGCTCATGACCATGCCGCGCACGCCCGGGGCCATGATGAACTGGTCGTCGGTGTTGGCCAGGTGGTTGATCAGCGCCCGGTAGAACTCGGACTTGCCATGCTTGTAGAAACCGATGGAGGTGTACAGCTCGGCGATGTGCTTGCCCGGCAGGATGCGCTTGAGGAAACCGATGAACTCCGCCGGCACCGGCACGTCGACCATGAAATAGGAGCGGGTGAAGGAAAAGATGATCGACACCTCGGCTTCGTCGGTGATCAACGCGTCGATCTGGATGCCCCGCCCTTCGCGATGCAGCAGTGGAATCACCAGCGGCCACTGCTCGTCGTGGGTATAGATGCGGCCCACCAGGTAGGCGCCCTTGTTGCGGTACAGCACCGAGGAAAACAGCTCCACCGCCAGTTCCGGGTCCTTGCACACCCAGTCCGGCAGGTTCTCCCGCAACTGCGACTCCAGGCGCCGCAAGTCGCCGGGCAGGTCGGCATAGGCCTCGCTGAAGCTGTAGTCGACGAAGATCTGTTCGAGCATCGTCGACAGATGACCTTGCGGCCGGTAGGTACGGGTCTGAGCAGCCCGGGCGCGGCGCAGGCTCGGCCGCGTGGTGTGGATGAACATGCAGCCGTCGCTGATCAGGTCGTGGCTGAACAGACCGCAGAAGGCCGAGTTGTACCAGGTCTCGGACAACTCATCGTCGAAGCGCAGGTCGATCAGGCTGATATAGGCGCTTTTCACCAGCGGCCACTGATTGACGTCGAGCAGGGTTTCCAGGTCGAAAGTCGTGCGCAGCCGCTCCACGGTCTCGCTGACCTTTTCCTCATACAGGTTGATCCGCGCCGCCGAGGCCTTCTGCGCCTCCTGCCACTGCGCCTGTTCGAAGCGCGCCCGGGCACCGTCGGTGATCTGGCGAAAGTGCTCGCGGTAATCGTCGAAGCCATCGAGGATCGTTCGAGCGATATCGGCGGCGGGCCATTTCTGCGGCATGGTGAGACCTCTGCGGGAATTCGAGAAGCCTGAGCTTAGCCAGTGAACCGGGTGCAGGAGAAGTGCAATTTTTCCGTGGATAGAAGGATCCCGCCAATTCGACCGCAAGATAGCGATTGCTCGCGCCCCGTCTCTCGGCAACACTCTCGCCCTGCCGAAAAAAGGGCCGTTGCAGGGGCCGTCAAAGGAGTTGCGCCGTGAGACTTGTCGATACCCTGCGTTTGTTGTCCCTGGCCGCGATCTGGGGCGCGAGTTTTCTGTTCATGCGCATCATCGCTCCAGTGATCGGCAGCATTCCCACGGCATTCTTTCGCGTCTCCATCGCCGCCACCGGCCTGCTGGTGATCCTCGCGCTGATGCGCATCAGCTGGGACTTCCAGGGCAAGTTCAAGACCGTGCTGCTGCTCGGCGTGATCAACTCCGGCATCCCCGCCACTATGTATTCGGTGGCGGCCCTGGTGCTGCCGGCCGGTTATTCGGCGATCTTCAATGCCACCACGCCCTTGATGGGCGTGCTGATCGGCGGGCTGTTCTTCCACGAGAAACTGACCTCGACAAAAATCGCCGGAGTCAGCCTGGGCCTGTTCGGCGTGGGCATCCTGACCCGCGCCGGCCCCATGACATTCGACCTGGAACTGCTGCTGGGCGCGCTGGCCTGCCTGCTCGCCACCACCTGCTACGGCTTCGCCGGCTTCCTCGCGCGGCGCTGGCTGGACCAGGCCGGCGGCCTCGACAGTCGCCTCTCGGCCCTGGGCAGCATGCTCGGCGCCAGCCTGTTCCTGCTGCCGGTCTTCGCCTACAGCGCCATCAGCCAGCCGCCCGCCAGCTGGGGCGGCTGGAACGTCTGGCTGTCGTTGCTGGGCCTGGGACTGGCCTGCACCGCCTTTGCCTACATCCTGTATTTCCGCCTGCTGAGCTCGATCGGCCCGGTCAAGTCGATGACCGTGACCTTCATGATCCCGCCGTTCGGGGTGTTGTGGGGCGCGTTGCTGCTGGACGAGCCGCTGTCCATGGCCCACGTGTATGGCGGCGTACTGATCGGCGCGGCCTTGTGGCTGGTACTCAAACCGGGAGCCCGGGTCGCTTCGCCCCAGGAACTGGCGGATCGCTGATCGCGTCGATTCCCCGGCATTGCGAGCGGCCTTGCAACATGGGTGCGCTCGCCACTTGCATGACAGTCTCGATCAGGCTTGGGTGGAACCGAACTGCCTATCGGACACCGCAACTTCCACTCTTCGGCAAAAAGAACTTAAAACAATAAAAAATCCATCGCCTTCTTCAAAAAACAAATACTACCCTCCCAATAAAAACATCCCCTCAAGCAAAAAAATCATTACCCCGCCGTCTTTATTTTTTACCCCCTTCTTTTACCCCCTCGTCCAAACCACAGTGGTAACTGGAGCAACGGCGCTCCCGCCAGCAATGAGGCGGTCAATATCGATCGACCGCTCCCCGGGCTGAGCAACCAGGTCGCGCAACTGGACAGCGCCTGAACGGTCGGCAGCCTGAACGTTGGCACCGCCAACAACGGCCTGGGCCAATTGAATGTCGGCGGCAGCGGCAAGCTGAACGTCGCTGACGGCTTCACCCTGGGCACCGTACAGGGCGCCACGGGCAAGGCCACCTTCAACAACGGCGCGACCCTGAACACCGGCGGCGACCTGATCGTCGGCAAAGGCGGCTCCACCGACCTGAACCTCAAAAGCGGCTCCCAAGCCTACTCCCAGGGCGACACCCTGACCAGCGACAAGCGCCTGATGGTCGGCGGCGCCGGCAATGGCACCCTGCTGGTCAAGAACGGCAGCCAGGTCAACAGCCAGGACAGCATCATCGCTGCCGACCTAGGCGTGGCCAAAGTCGGCGGCGGCACCGTGCTCACCGGCGAAAACACCTACAACGGCGGCATGCTGATCAGCAACGGCACCCTGCAACTGGGTGCCGGCGCGAACGGCGGCTACAGCGACCACCTGAAGTCCAAGCATGACGCCAATACCCTGCAAGCCTTCGGTGAGCTGGGCCGGCGCTTCGACCTCAGCCCTTCGGTACAGCTGGAACCCTTCGCCAACCTGGCCTATGTGCAGGTCAAGAGCGAAGGCTTCAAGGAAGATGGCGGCCCCGCGGCCCTGCGCGCCAAGCACGCGTCGGACGAGCAGACGCTCTCCACCCTGGGTCTGCGCGCCAGCGCCGACAAGCAGCTGGATAACGGTAAGTTGCTGACCGTGTTCGGCAGCGCCGGCTGGAAACACGCCCTGGCTGGCATCACGCCGTCCAACACCCACCGTTTCGACGGCAGCGATGCGTTCCGCACCGAAGGCGCGGCTTACTCGCGCAACAGCGCGGTGGTCGAAGCCGGGGGGAAACCCGGGGACTCCCGAGCTGAGCCTGGGCGCCGCCTACAGCGGGCAACTGGGCAGCGGTGCCGGCGAACACGGCCTGAGCCTGAACGCCAGCTACCGCTTCTGACCCTGTACTGATCACGCAGCGGCGGCCCCGCCGCTGCGTATTGTGGATTGACCGACAAGGCACACTTGCCGGTCTTTTTTTTTTGCCTTCGTCAAGGCATGCCTCCAGCAACAACGGGGGCATCCGTGACGGCCATTCAATACCCGGCGCTCTAGCGCTGGGCATTGGCCTATACCTGCGTCATGGCGACGTCAGGGTAATCAGGTAGGTCCCCGAGTTCACCGGTTTGCCTGCCCCATCGACCAGCGCATATTGCTGATCGTAGTAGCGCCCGTCCTTGCCGCTGTCCGTCACCAGCTTGACGTTGACCGGCGACTGGCCGACGGCCGTCACCGTGCTCGACGGACCGACACCGTGCACCCGGATGTCGTTACCCCGCGACAGTTGTGGGCACTGGCGCAGGCTCAATACAGCCCCGCCATTGGCAGTCGAGCTTGGTGTGCAAGGCTCCTCGACGATGCTGCCGTGAAAATAGATCGTTCCCTGGATGCTTTGAGGGGCTGCGGAACAGATTCCACTCAAGCCTAGAAACATGCCGACACCTGCCAAAACCAGCTTGGTACTCATTCTGACTTTCTCCATTGGGCCTGAAGAGTATGTCGTCAGTGTAGAAGGAATCTTTAATTTTTAAGGTTTGTCCTATTCCCAAAACAGTAACAAATAGGGTAAAAGCGAATACAAATTAATGGCAATGAGCCACTATTGCTATCGGCCAGTCCTGCTCAATCTGAAGGGTGCGTCCCAGACAAAAAAGGCGCAGCCCTCGATCAAATCGAAAGCTGCGCCCGGCACTTTCTGAATCAGCTGTTTTTGCGGAACACAAACACTAGCCCGACGATGATCAACAGCATGCCGAGCACGCTCAGCAGCGCCAGTCGATTACCGAAGAACAGGTAGTCCATCACGGCCGTCACTGCCGGCACCAGGTAGAACAGGCTGGTGACATTCACCAGATTGCCGCGAGCGATCAGCCGGTACAGCAGCAGGGTCGCCAGCACCGAGACCACCAGCCCCATCCACAGCGCCGGGACGATAAAGCCGACGCTGTGCTCGAAGTGAAACGGCTGGAACGGCACGAACAGCGCGCACAGCAACAGCCCGGCCAGGTATTGCACCGGCAGGGTGCCCAGCGGGTTGTCGCTGATGCGCTTCTGCATGATCGAGCCCAGGGTCATGCTCACCAGGGCCAGCAGGCCGAAGAGCATCCCGGCCAACGACATGCCGGCCAGGCCGATGCCCTGGTAGACCACCATGATCAACCCGGCCAACCCCAGCGCCAGGCCGAACATCCGACTCCAGGAACGCTGACGCTCCATGATCACCACGGTGAGGATCGGCTGTACCCCCATGATGGTGGCCATCACGCCCGGGGTGACCTTCAGGTCCAGGGCCAGCAGATAGAAGATCTGATACGCCCCCAGCAACACCAGCCCGGTGGCCACCGCGTACAGCATCGGCTTGCGCCCGCGGGGCAAACGCAGCTTGAGCAAGGGAATCAACAGCACCAGGCCGCACAGGGCGATGGCGAAACGGAACAGCAGGAAGGCAAAGGGCGAGGCGTGGGCCAGACCCCATTTGGAGAAGATCGCCCCACTGCTCCAGAGCAGGACGAACAGGCTCGTGGAAGCCGCCGCAAGCGCGGACTTTTTTGCTATGAGCAACATGAATACCACCTGTAATCAGGCAAATAGCCAACTCAGCCGAGGCTGAAATTCAGTAGTTTTTTTCTGGCGGGCGCGGGCAACAGCAGAGGTTGCTGATCAGCCCCGTACGACAACGCCCGGCGGTGATACGACGGCGCACACCGGCGTGCTACTGACAGGTGGGGGGTAATGACTGATCTGCACAGGCTGCGGGTTCCCGCACGGCACGACGCCAGCGTTGACCGCTGAATCGACTACCGCGTTGATGAGGGAATGAGGCATGTGCTGATCTTTCTGAAGAGGAAGGTGAATCTGATACACCGGGCGCCGACTATAACCAGCACCCGATATTCATTGCAACGCCTTATCCGAACAGCCAGTAGCCCAGGGCGGTCAGGACCACTACCGCCAGCACCGGACGCATGACCCGGTAGAGCTTCGGATTGCGGCGTTTCCATTGCTTGACCACACCACTGATGCGGTCGCTGAAGCGCTTGCTCCAGGCATAGGCCTGGTTGATCCCACCGACGCGCTCGTCGTCGAGGTTCTGCGGCGCGGTGGCACGCCCCAGCCAGCCGCTGATCCAGCGGTTGATACGGGTCATCAGCGGATTGCTCAGCGGACGCTCGATGTCGCAGAACAGGATGACCCGGGTCTTGTCGGTCTCGTTCTTCACCCAGTGCACGTAGGTTTCGTCGAACATCACGTCTTCGCCATCGCGCCAGGCGTAGACCTGGCCGTCGACGAAAATCCGGCAATCGTCGGAGTTCGGCGTGGACAGGCCCAGGTGATAACGCAAGGAGCCGGCGAACGGATCACGGTGCGGGTTCAGGTGGCTGCCACCGGGCAGCAGGGCGAACATCGCGCCCTTGACGTTGGGAATACGGCTGACCAGTTCAACGGTCTTCGGGCACAGCAATTCGGCCGATGGCAGCGGTTTGTCGTACCACTTGAGGTAGAAACGCTTCCAGCCCTTCTTGAAGAACGAACCGAAACCGGCGTCGTTGTTCTTCTCGGCGGCGCGGATGTAACCCTCGTCGAACAGGTGCATGGCTTCGTTGCGGATCACTTCCCAGTTGTCCTTGAGCACATCCAGTTCGGGGAACTTGCTGCGGTCCAGGTAAGGCTTGGAAGGCACGCCGGAAAACAGGTACATCAAGGCGTTATAAGGAGCGAACAGCGCCGAATGGTTGACGAACTGACGCAGCACCGGCAGTCGAGCCTTACCGCGTAAATGCACGTAGAGAGTGCTGCCGATGAATAGCAGCAATACCGCGGACTTGGCGGCAAACGAAAGGCTCATGCAATATCTCCTTGAAATAGTTACCAGCGGGGCAGCATTCATCCGGCATGGCAGCCGGCCATGATAAACACTCCTGGCCCCTGGAAAAACCCGCACAAACCGACAATCAGTGTTAACAGTCGTGCAATAAAACGCTAATTAACACACCCCGGCTGAACGCCGGCTGATGCATGTCAGGACAATTGCAATCTGCCCAGCAGCCGCAGCCGCCGTACCTTCGATCGCCGGTAAGCCGGCTCCTGCGGAGCCTGCCCTCAACCTTACTGCTGGTTTTCCTGTTCGGTGAACAGGTCGCTGAACAGCATGCTCGACAGGTAACGCTCACCCGAATCCGGCAGCACCACCACTATGGTCTTGCCCTGCATCTCGGGAGTTTCCGCCAGGCGCACCGCCACCGCCATCGCCGCGCCGCAGGAAATGCCACAGAGGATCCCCTCCTCCTGCATCAGGCGCAGGGCCATGGCCTTGGACTCCTCGTCGCTGACCAGCTCGACCCGGTCGACCATCGACAGGTCGAGGTTGCTCGGCACAAAACCGGCACCGATGCCCTGGATCTTGTGCGGGCTGGGCTTGATCTCTTCGCCGGCCAGTTTCTGGGTGATCACCGGCGACACGCTCGGCTCCACCGCCACCGACAGGATAGGTTTGCCCTGGGTCTTCTTGATGTAGCGGGAAACCCCGGTGATGGTGCCGCCGGTGCCGACGCCGGCCACCAGCACGTCCACGGCGCCATCGGTGTCATTCCAGATCTCCGGACCGGTGGTTTTCTCGTGGATCGCCGGGTTGGCCGGGTTATCGAACTGCTGTGGCATGAAATATTTTTCAGGATCGCTGGCAAGGATTTGCGCGGCCTTCTCGATCGCGCCTTTCATGCCCTTGGCCGGCTCGGTCAACACCAGCTCGGCCCCCAGGGCCTTGAGCACCTTGCGCCGCTCGATGCTCATCGAAGCCGGCATGGTCAGGACCAGCCTGTAGCCACGGGCCGCGGCGACGAATGCCAGGCCAATGCCGGTGTTACCCGAGGTCGGCTCGATGATGGTCATGCCCGGCTTGAGTTTGCCGCTGCTTTCCGCGTCCCAGATCATGTTCGCGCCGATCCGGCACTTCACCGAATAACCCGGGTTGCGCCCTTCGATCTTGGCCAGGATGGTGACGCCGCGGGGCGCGATGCGGTTGATCTGCACCAGCGGCGTATTGCCAATGGAATGGGCGTTGTCGACGAAAATGCGGCTCATGGCTGGGTCCTTGTACAGCGTGAAAGGAAGTGTCCAAGGGTATGCCTCGCACCCATGAGCGTCCAGTCGGGACGAACGACTGCAATGCCAGGGAGTCAATCGCTATAAGGCACATGGCTGGAGACTCTTGCTCATGAAACGTCGCTATAGCTGGCCTCTGTGGACCCTCTCCGGGGTGCTGGTGCTGCTGGTCGCCCTGCACATCGCCCTGCCCTATCTGGTGCGCGACTACCTCAATGACCGGCTCGCCAATATGGGCGACTACCGCGGCCAGATCGCCGATGTCGACCTGGCCCTGTGGCGCGGTGCCTACCGGATCAATGGTCTGAAAATCGTCAAGGTCGACGGCAAGGTGCCGGTGCCGTTCGTCAATGCACCGCTGGTCGATCTGTCGGTGAGCTGGCACTCCCTGTGGTACGACCAGGCGGTGGTGGCCGAAGTGCAATTTGTCGGGCCGCAGGTCAACTTCGTCGACGGTTCCAACAAAAAGAACTCGCAAACCGGCGAAGGCACCGACTGGCGGGCCCAGCTGAACAAGCTGCTGCCCATCACCCTCAACGAAGTACAGGTCAGCGACGGCAAGATCAGTTTCCGTAACTTCAACTCCAAACCGCCGGTGAACATGAGCGCCACCCAGGTCAACGCCAGCGCCTACAACCTGACCAATGTGGTCGACACCCAGGGCAAACGCGACGCCCGCCTCGAAGGCAAGGCCCTGCTGCTGGGCCATGCGCCCCTGGAAACCAACGCCACCTTCGACCCGCTGAGCGACTTCCAGGACTTCGAGTTCCGCCTGCGCGTGCGGGATATCGAACTCAAGCGCTTGAACGACTTCGCCGGCGCCTATGGCAAATTCGACTTCAACGCCGGCCACGGTGACCTGGTGATCGAAGCCGAGGCCAACAAGGGCCAGCTCACTGGCTACATCAAGCCGCTGTTGCGCGATGTCGATGTGTTCAACTGGCGGCAGGATGTCGAGAGCAAGGACAAGGGGATATTCCGCTCGATCTGGGAAGCCCTGGTGGGGGGCAGCGAAACCGTGCTGAAAAACCAGGAAAAAAACCAGTTCGCCACCCGGGTCGAACTCAAAGGCAGCGTACATCAGCGTGATGTCAGCGCATTCCAGGCTTTTTTGCAGATTTTACGTAATGGTTTCATCGAGGCCTTCAATGCCCAGTATGAGCGCCCCAAGCCATCCACTGACTGAGTCACCATGTGACGCCCCATTCAGAGACTGAATGGGGCGTCTGCGTTCACAGTCGACCGGGCCCCGCGCTATAGTCGGCCATTCGTGTTTTATTCTTCCGACCTGCTCGATGCACGTCGGCGTTACCGTTCGAGGAATTGCAGATGAAGTTCGAAGGCACCAGCGCGTACGTCGCCACCGATGACCTGAAGCTGGCAGTCAATGCCGCCATCACCCTGGAGCGGCCGCTGCTGGTCAAGGGCGAACCGGGCACCGGCAAGACCATGCTCGCCGAGCAACTGGCCGAGTCCTTCGGTGCCAAGCTGATCACCTGGCACATCAAGTCCACCACCAAGGCCCACCAGGGCCTGTACGAGTACGACGCGGTGAGCCGCCTGCGCGATTCGCAGTTGGGCGTGGACAAGGTGCATGACATCCGCAACTACCTGAAGAAAGGCAAGCTGTGGGAGGCCTTCGAATCCGAGGAGCGGGTGATCCTGCTGATCGACGAAATCGACAAGGCCGACATCGAGTTCCCCAACGACCTGTTGCAGGAACTCGACAAGATGGAGTTCTACGTCTACGAAATCGACGAGACCATCAAAGCCAAGCAGCGCCCGATCATCATCATTACCTCCAACAACGAGAAAGAGCTGCCGGACGCTTTCCTGCGCCGCTGCTTCTTCCACTACATCGCCTTCCCCGACCGCACCACCCTGCAGAAAATCGTCGACGTGCACTACCCGGACATCAAGAAGGACCTGGTCAGCGAAGCGCTGGACGTGTTCTTCGACGTGCGCAAGGTGCCGGGCCTGAAGAAGAAGCCTTCGACCTCCGAGCTGGTGGACTGGCTCAAGCTGCTGATGGCCGACAACATCGGCGAAGCGGTGCTGCGCGAACGCGATCCGACCAAGGCCATCCCGCCGCTGGCCGGCGCCCTGGTGAAGAACGAGCAGGATGTGCAACTGCTGGAACGCCTGGCGTTCATGAGCCGTCGCGGCACCCGCTGAGAGGGCATTGTCATGCTGCTCAACCTGTTCAATGAAATGCGTGCCGCCAAGGTTCCGGTGTCGGTGCGCGAGCTGCTCGACCTGATCAACGCGCTCAAGCAGCGCGTGACCTTCGCCGACATGGACGAGTTCTATTACCTGTCCCGGGCGATCCTGGTGAAGGACGAGCGGCACTTCGACAAGTTCGACCGTGCGTTCGGCGCCTACTTCAACGGCCTGGAGAAACTCGACGACCACCTGCAGGCGCTGATCCCCGAGGATTGGCTGCGCAAGGAGTTCGAGCGCTCGCTGAGCGATGAGGAACGGGCGCAGATCCAGTCCCTCGGCGGCCTGGACAAGCTGATCGAAGAGTTCAAGAAACGCCTGGAAGAACAGAAGGAACGCCACGCCGGCGGCAACAAGTGGATCGGCACCGGCGGCACCAGCCCCTTCGGCTCCGGTGGCTTCAACCCGGAAGGCATCCGCGTCGGCGACGCCGGCAAGCGCCAGGGCAAGGCGGTCAAGGTCTGGGACCAGCGCGAGTACAAGAACCTCGACGACTCGGTGGAACTGGGCACCCGCAACATCAAGGTGGCCCTGCGCCGCCTGCGCAAATTCGCCCGCCAGGGCGCGGCGGACGAGCTGGACATCGATGGCACCATCGACCACACCGCCCGCGACGCCGGCCTGCTGAACATCCAGATGCGCCCGGAACGGCGCAACAGCATCAAGCTGCTGTTGCTGTTCGATATCGGCGGCTCGATGGATGCCCACGTGAAGATCTGCGAGGAGCTGTTCTCGGCCTGCAAGACCGAGTTCAAGCACCTGGAGTACTACTACTTCCACAACTTCATCTATGAGTCGGTGTGGAAGAACAACCTGCGCCGCGGCTCGGAACGCACCTCGACCCAGGACGTGCTGCACAAGTACGGTGCCGACTACAAAGTGATCTTCGTCGGCGATGCCGCCATGGCGCCTTACGAAATCACCCAGGCCGGCGGCAGCGTCGAGCACTGGAACGAAGAAGCCGGTTATGTGTGGATGCAGCGCTTCATGGAGAAGTACAAGAAGCTCATCTGGATCAACCCCTACCCGAAAGACACCTGGGGCTACACCGCCTCGACCAACATCGTGCGCGAGCTGATCGAAGACCAGATGTACCCGCTGACCTTGCGCGGCCTGGAAGAAGGGATGCGGTTTCTCTCCAAGTAGGATCCTGTCCAACGCGATCCCTGTAGCCGCTGCCGCAGGCTGCGATCGGCTGCGAAGCAGACGCGCTCTTGAGTCCGCTTGAAGGCCCTTCGGGCCTTATCGCAGCCTGCGGCAGCGGCTACAGGTATTGCTCCGTGTCACACCAAACCGCGTAGAAACTCGATCTGCTGCCGATACGCCGTCTCCTGCACCACCGGTGTCAGGCGCACCTCGCTGCCCGGCAGGCATTGCGCCAGCCGCGCCAGCGCCAGAGGCGTCAAGGCTCCCAGCCGCGGATAACCACCAATGGTCTGCCGGTCGTTGAGCAGCACGATCGGCTGGCCGTCCGGCGGCACCTGGATCGCCCCCAGGGGAATGCCCTCGGAGATCATCGGCGCCCCTTGATAACGCAATTGCGGCCCCAGCAGGCGCATGCCCATGCGGTCGGCGCGGCTGTCCAGGGTCCAGTCACTGTTGAAGGCATCGAACAGGCTCTGCCCGCTGAACTGGCCGATCTGCGCCCCGAGAATCACCTCCAGCGGTGCCTTCGATTGCAGGTCCGGCAGTTGCTTGCCCGACAACGCCTTGAGGTTCACCCCCGCCCCGGAATACTCCAGCCGCGCACCCTCGGCCAGCGGCCGGCCGAACCCGTCGAGCCCGCCCAGCTCCTCGCGGACCACGCTGGCGCAACTGCCCAGCACCTTGGGCGCATTGAAACCACCGGGCGCCGCCAGATAGGCCCGCGCCCCCAGATACGGCTGGGTGAAACGCAGCCGCTGGCCTTTTTGCAGGATAAAACTGCGCCCCGGGCTGAGCGGACGCTCGTCGATAAAGGCCCCCAGGTCGGCGCCCGCCAGCGCCAGCAGGCACAGCTCCTCGGCGACCACGCTGAAGCCGCCCAGGGTGATCTCGATCACCGGCGCATCCAAAACGTTGCCCAGCAGCCAGTTGGCCCAGGACATCGACACCCAGTCCAGCGCACCACCCTGGGTCACGCCCAGGTGCCGCACGCCAAAGCGACCGGCGTCCTGCAACAGGCACAAAGGTGTGCTGGCTTCAATCGTCAGGCGGCTCATGCCGGCACCTCCAATGGCGTGTCGTCGCCGCCCAGGCGGATGAATTCGGCGTGGTCCACCGCGGCGAAACGCACGCTGTCGCCCGGTTGCATCAGGCTGTAGCCGTCGCGCTCGCGATCGAACAGGCGGCTCGGTGTGCGCCCGATCAGGTTCCAGCCACCCGGCGACACCGCCGGATAAGCCGCGGTCTGCCGCTCGGCAATGCCGACGCTGCCCGCCGCCACGCGCTTGCGCGGTGTATCCAGGCGCGGCGCGGCCAGCACTTCGTCCACCAGCCCCATAAAGGCGAAACCCGGGGCAAACCCCAAGGCGAACACCTGGTACTCGCGCTCGCTGTGGCAACGGATCACCTCGCTTACCGACAGGCCACTGCGCCGCGACAACAGGCTCAGCTCCGGGCCGACGCTGAGGTCGTACCAGACCGGCAGCACATGGCGCTGGCCGCCGGTGCGCGAATCCGGAGTCAAGTCAGTCAGCGCCACATCGATCAGTTCCCGGGCCTGGGACGGGCTCAGGGCACGCAGGTCGTAGTGCACCATCAGCGTGGTGTAGGACGGCACCAGGTCGATCAACTGCCCACCGAAGGCCGCCCGCAGGCGCTCGCTGGCGGCGAGCATCCACGGCATGTTGGCCTCGGCGATGGCATCGAACAGGCGCACCATCAGGCAGTCGATGGCCACCACTTCAAGGCGTATTTTCATGCTGGCAACTGCTGAAGGGCCGCGCGGATACGCTGCACGGCGGCCACCGAGCTGGCGTTGTCGCCGTGCACGCACAGGGTATTGGCCTGCAGGTGCAAGGCGCTGCCGTCGCTGGCCAGCAGCGCGTCGCCACGGGCGATGGTCAGGGCCTGGGCAATGATCTTTTCCGGGTCGTGATGCACCGCCCCCGGCAGTTGCCGCGACACCAGATGGCCGGCGCTGTCGTAGGCGCGGTCGGCGAAGGCTTCGAACCACAGGGTCACGCCGAACTCGTCGCCCAGGGCCTGGGCCGCGCTGTTGTCACGGGTGGCCATCAGCATCAACGGCAGCTGCCGGTCGTAGGCGGCCACCGCCTGGATCACCGCGCGCAGCTGCGCCGGGTTGGCCATCATGTCGTTGTACATGGCGCCATGGGGTTTGACGTAGCTCACCCGGCTGCCCTGGGCCCGGCAGATGCCGTCGAGGGCGCCGATCTGGTAATGCAGCAGGTCCTGCAGTTCCTGGGCACCGTAGGCCATGGAGCGGCGACCGAAACCGGCCAGGTCCTGGTACGCCGGGTGCGCGCCGATGCGCACGCCATTGGCCAGGGCCAGGCTGACGGTCTTGCGCATGATGCTCGGGTCGCCGGCGTGGAAACCGCAGGCGATGTTGGCGCAATCGATGAACGGCATCACCTCGGCATCCAGGCCCATGGTCCAGTTGCCAAAGCTTTCGCCGATGTCGCAATTCAATAACAGGCGGCTCACGGTCAGTGCTCCTGTAGCGTTTGTCGTTTTGGCTGCGGGGATCGCGGTGGGATGCCCACAGATTATCAGTTAGCGCGCTTCGAGTTGCTTGCCGCGGGTTTCCGGCAGGCTCAAGGCCGCCAGCACCACGATGCCGTAGGACACGGCGGCGAAGGTGCCGATGGCCGCGCCCAGCGGAATGTGCTGGCTGAGCAGGCCGATCAGCAGCGGGAACAGGGCTGCCAGCGCCCGACCGCTGTTGTAGCAGAAACCCTGGCCCGAACCGCGGATCCGCGTGGGGAACAGCTCGGTCAGGAAGGCGCCCATGCCGCTGAAGATCCCCGAAGCGAAGAAGCCCAGGGGGAAGCCCAGCCAGAGCATCACCGCGTTGCTCACCGGCATTTGCGTGTACAGCAGGACGATGGTGAACGAGCCGGCGGCGAACAGGACGAAGTTCTTCTTGCGCCCGAGAATATCGGTCAGATAGGCGCTGATCACATAGCCCACATAGGAACCGAAGATCACCATCGCCAGGTAGCCGCCGGTGCTGAGCACGCTCAAGCCGCGCTCGGTCTTGAGGAAGGTCGGCAGCCAGAACGTGATGGCGTAGTAACCGCCCTGGGCACCGGCCGCGAGCAGCGACGCGCGCAGGGTGGTGCTGAGAATGCCGGGGGCGAAAATCTCGTAGAACCGCGAGGGGTTGTCAGGCACTTCCCGGGCCCGGGTTTGCCGGTAGACCTCCGGGTCCTTGACCAGGCGACGGACGAAGATCACGAAGATCGCCGGCAGGATGCCCAGCAGGAACAGGGCGCGCCAGGCGTCTTCCGGCGGCAGCAGGGAATACATCAGCGCATACAGCAGTGCCGTGATGCCCCAGCCCAAGGCCCAGCCGGACTGCACCATGCCCACCGCCTTGCCGCGGTTTTCCGCGCGGATCACCTCGCCGATCAGCACCGCGCCGGCGGTCCACTCGCCGCCGAAACCGAAGCCCATCAGGGTCCGGGCGATCAGCAGTTGCTCGTAGTTCTGCGCCAGGCCACAGAGGAAGGTGAAGAAGGCGAACCAGAGCACGGTCAGTTGCAAGGTACGCACCCGGCCGATGCGATCGGACAGGATGCCGGCGATCCAGCCGCCCAGGGCGGAGGCCAGCAAGGTGCTGGTGTGGATCAGGCCGGCCTCGGCGGAGCTGATGCCCCACAGCGCAATCAGGGTCGGAATGACGAAGCTGAGCATCTGGGTGTCCATGCCATCCAGGCCGTAACCGGCCTTGCAGCTCCAGAACGTGCGGCGTTCCTGCTGGTTGATGTCGCGGTACCAGTCGAAGGGGCCGGCGCGGCCTTTGGCCTTGCTGGCGGCGAGCGTGTCGGGCGCACTCATGGCAAATCTCCACCTTATTAATATTGTTCTGGGTCCCGACGACGCTTATCGTGAGACGCAGCGATTTTTGGCGCCCGCGCCCTGCCCCGTCCAACTAATAAAAACCGCCTCCAGACATAAGAAAAGTTGATCGCATGAACCTCAAGTTTCTCGAAACCTTTGTCTGGGTCGCGCGCCTGAAAAGCTTTCGCCTGACCGCCGACAAACTCTTCACCACCCAAGCATCGATCTCCAGCCGCATCGCCGTGCTCGAGGGAGAACTCGGAGTGAAGCTGTTCCTGCGCGATTCGCGCGGTGTGAGCCTGACCCCGGAAGGCCTCAAGGTGCTCGACTATGCCGAGCAGATGATGGACACCATGCAGGCGCTCAAGCAGTCGATCGAGACCCGTTCGAGCAAGGTCGGGCGGATTCGCATCGGCGTCATGGACACGGTGATCCACACCTGGCTCAGCCCCCTGGTGGCGCGGATGATGGACAGCTATCCCCAGGTGGAAATCGAGCTGGTGGCCGATACCTCGCTGAACCTCTGCGACCAGTTGCAAAAAGGCTTTCTCGACCTGGTCCTGCAAACCGACCTGCTGCGCCAGGAGTCCATTCGCAGCCTGGAACTGGCCAGCCACCCGATGGGCTGGATAGTCGCCAGCCACTCGATCTACAACCGCGAGTACGCCAACCTGGCCGAGCTGGCCCGGGAACGCATCATCACCTACTCGAAGAACTCCCTGCCGCACCAGGAAGTGCTGAGCCTGATGCAGGCCAACGGCGTGAGCGCGCCACGGCTGAACTGCGTGAACTCGGTGTCGGCCATCACCCGCCTGCTACGCGACGGTTTCGGCATCGGCGCCTTGCCGCCGGTGCTGGTCAGCGAAGAACTGGCGCGCGGCGAACTGACCTTGCTGGCCATCGACCAGCGCCCGCCGAACCTGCAGGTGGTGGTGTCGTGGCGGGTGGGTGTCGAGTTGGTGGAAGAGGTGGTGGTGCTGTGCCAGCAGGTGCTGGAAAGTTATGCGCGCAAGGTGGGGCCGGACTATATCGTGCTGGCGGGCTGATCCACCGCGAAGGCCTTTGTAGCCGCTGCCGCAGGCTGCGATTGCGGGCGCAGCCTGCGTGAATCGCCTCGATGAGGGTTTGTGGGCCTGCCATCTTTGCGGTTGCTGCGCAACCGATCGCAGCCTGCGGTAGCGGCTACATCACAGCCCCTTCAAGTCACGCTCTTCGATCGGCCGGCTCTGGCGCAGGCGCTTGCCGCCGAGCACCACCCAATCGATCAGGCGATACAGGCATTCCAGGCCGAACGACAACAGCAAGGCGCCGCTCATGGCCCAGATCATCGCCTGCGGGGTCAGCAGGATCTGGTAGCTGTAGCCGTTCCAGGTTTCCTTGCGGATATCCGGGTCGGCGGCCAGCACCACTTGCAGCAGGCGGATGTACCAGGGGCCCTGCATGGCCTGGAACTGCTTGTCCAGGGCGCGCTGGCGAACGAGCAGATTGCCCAGGCTGTCGGCATCGCTGCGGAACACCGGATCGTCGCTGGCCCGATAGTGGGCGACCAGCGCCTGCAGATCGCCCTTGAAGAACTGGTTGGCGGTGCCCTGGAACCCCTGAAGGCTGGCCTGGGCCTCGATCAGGTGAGCCTCGACACGCTTGGCGTAATCGCTGATGAACCCCGGCACCTGGACGCCGACCAACAGGCCGGCCGCAAACAACACCAGCCGCAGATAACTGAGCAACATAGGGGATGTCCTTATTCGGTCTGGCCGTGCAGCACGCATTCACCGCGCCGCCACAGGCTCCATTGGCCCGGCTCGTAGCGAGTCCAGGTTTCGTTTTCGGTCAGGGGCTCGGTGGCGATCACCGTCACCACGTCGTTGGGCGTGGTTTCCGCCTGGAAGTCGACGATCACATCGACGTCCTTCAGGCGGGCCGGGCCAAAGGGCGCGCGGCGGGTGATCTGCGCCAGCTTGGTCGAGCAGTAGCAGAACAGCCAGTCGCCGTCGCTGAGCAGACAGTTGAACACGCCCTTGCTGCGATATTCGGCGCAGGCGGCCACCAGCGACGGCAGCAGCTCCTCGACTTCCACCGGCTCGGGAAAGGCTTCGCGCACCCGATTGAGCAGATCGCAGAAGGCCGCTTCGCTGTCGGTATCGCCCACCGGACGATAGAAGCTGATGGCCGGCTGGAAGTCCGCCAGCTGGCCGTTATGGGCGAAACACCAGTTGCGCCCCCACAGCTCGCGCACGAATGGATGGGTGTTGGACAGGCAGACCTTGCCGACGTTGGCCTGGCGAATGTGGCCGATCACCACTTCGCTCTTGATCGGGTAGCGCTGCACCAGGTTGGCCACTTCCGACTCGCTGCTCGCCGCCGGGTCCTGGAACAGGCGCAGGCCACGGCCCTCGTAGAACGCGATGCCCCAGCCGTCGCGATGCGGGCCGGTGCGCCCGCCGCGCTGCATCAGCCCGGTAAAGCTGAACACGATATCGGTCGGTACATTGGCGCTCATGCCCAATAACTCACACATGCTCGGACTCTCGCTTCAATGCGTGTTACAGACGCGGCTCGATCCGCGAACGCTGGGGGTTGCTGGGCACTGGCGGGCGGCCGTAGCGATCATCGCCGGCGCCGCCGAAAGGCTGGTCGTCCGGCTCTTCGGCGCGGGCCGCGGCCTTGGCGGCCTCGGCCTGTTCCTTGCGGGCCTTGGATGCGCGTTCGATCGGCCAGCGGATCAGGACGAACACCAGGTAGATGCCGAAGGCGATGACGCCGTACATGAACAGGTCGGAAACCGCGCGCCAGGCGTTGTTGCCAACCTTGAACAGCATGTCCAGGGCGGTGATGGCCACGGCCGGGGCGAACATCTCCTTGGCCGGGTCGACCACGGTCGGGCTGAACAGCAGCACCGCCACCAGCACTCGCAGCGGCTCGCGCAGCCAGCGCCACATCCAGCGGGTCAGGCGCATCCACACCAGCAGGCAGCCCAAGGCGGCGAAGGCGTAAAGCCCCCAAGCGATCAGATAGTCGTTCTCGGTCATGGTGTCCATGGCAAGGCAGGCAAAGAGGCGCTTATGATAACGGCTTTTCGCATGTCAGGCTGCACCGCCGTCTGCCGCGCCCTTAATTGTCACCGCCCCGAGAGCCCTTCATGCCCGTATCCGCCCACGTCACCAGCGCCCCGATCGCCCGCAAGGCCGAAGGCCCGGACCCGTACGCCTGGCTCCAGGAGCGCGACACCGACGCCGTGCTCGATTACCTGAAGGCCGAAAACAGCTACCAGGAAGCCGCCCTCGCCGACCAGGCGGCGCTGCGTGAAACCCTGTTCCAGGAAATCAAGGGACGGATCCTGGAGACCGACCTCTCGCTGCCCTCGCCCTGGGGCCCGTACCTGTATTACACCCGCACCACCGCCGGCGACGAATATGCCCGGCACTACCGCTGCCCGCGCCCGGCCGACGACAGCCTGAGCGTCGACGAAAGCCAGGAACAACTGCTGTTGGACCCGAACGAGCTGGCCAAGGGTGGTTTCTTCTCCCTCGGGGCCTTCAGCATCAGCCCCGACCACCAGCGCCTGGCCTACAGCCTCGATACCAGCGGCGAAGAGGTCTACACCCTGTTCGTCAAGGAACTGTCCAACGGCAAGGTCAGCGAGCTGGCGTTCACCGATTGCGACGGCAGCATGACCTGGGCCAACGACAGCCTGACCCTGTTCTTCGGTGAGCTGGACGACACCCACCGCCCGCACAAGCTGTTCCGTTATCGCCTGGACGGCACCGCCGCCGAAGAGGTGTTCCATGAGCCGGATGGACGCTTTTTCCTCCATTGCTACCGCTCAAGCTCGGAGAAACAGTTGTTGCTGTCCCTGGGCAGCAAGACCACCAGCGAGGTCTGGGTACTCGACGCGGCGCAGCCACAGCACGCCTTCATCTGCCTGGCGCCGCGGGTCGAGCACCATGAGTACGACGTCGACCATGGCCTGCTCGACGGCCAGTGGACCTGGTTTATCCGCAGCAACCGCGACGGCATCAACTTCGCCCTCTACCAGGCGCCGGACCTGGGCACGGTGCCAGGCCAGGCCGACTGGCAGAACCTGATCCCCCACAGCGACAGCGTGATGCTCGAAGGCCTGAGCCTGAACAACTCGGCCATGACCCTGAGCCTGCGCGAAGGCGGCCTGCCGATCATCGAGGTGCACCCCGAGGGCCTGCCGGCCTATCGCGTGCAACTGCCGGATGCGGCCTACAGCCTGCATGTGCAGAACAGCCTGGAATTCGTCAGCCAGCGCATCCGCCTGCGCTACGAAGCGCTGAACCGCCCGGCGCAGATCCGCCAGCTGGAACTGGCCGGCGGCGAACAGAAAGTGCTCAAGGAAACCCCGGTGCTGGGCGTCTTCGACCCGGATGCCTATGTCAGCCAGCGCCTGTGGGCGACCGCCGCCGACGGCACCCAGGTGCCGATCAGCCTGGTGATCAAGCGCGAGGCCCTGGGCCGGCCGGCACCGCTGTACTTGTACGGCTACGGCGCTTACGGCGAAAGCCTCGACCCGTGGTTCTCCCATGCGCGCCTGAGCCTGCTGGAGCGCGGTGTGGCCTTCGCCATCGCCCACGTGCGCGGCGGCGGCGAGCTGGGCGAAGCCTGGTACCGCGCCGGCAAGCAGGAACACAAGCAGAACACCTTCAGCGACTTCATCGCCTGCGCCGAACACCTGATCGCCCAGGGCCTGACCACTTCCGGACAACTGGCCATCAGCGGCGGCAGCGCCGGCGGCCTGTTGATCGGCGCGGTGCTCAACCAGCGGCCGGAACTGTTCAAGGCGGCGATCGCCGAGGTGCCGTTCGTCGATGTGCTCAACACCATGCTCGACCCCGAGCTGCCGCTGACCGTCACCGAGTACGACGAATGGGGCAACCCCGAGGAGCCCGAGGTCTACGCGCGGATCAAGGCCTACGCGCCCTACGAGAATGTCGAGGCCAAGGCCTATCCGGCGACCCTGGTGATCGCCGGCTACAACGACAGCCGCGTGCAGTATTGGGAAGCGGCCAAGTGGGTGGCCCGGCTGCGCGCCACCAAGACCGACGACAACCTGCTGCTGCTCAAGACCGAGCTGGGCGCCGGCCACGGCGGCATGAGCGGGCGTTACCAGGGATTGCGTGACGTAGCGCTCGAATATGCATTTGTTTTCAAGATTCTGGGCATCGCCTGAGGAACTCCGGCCGGCGGTCCTGTCTTAACACAGGACCGACGGCCCCAGGCCATACTGCACCTGCACCTGCCCGGGACCGCAACAGACACAAGAAAAAGACCGTGACGACATGCCAGAACCCACCTTGTTGAACAACGAAATCCGCGACTGGTTGATGGACTGCGGATTGTTCGATCAGCTCTTGCCGGCCGACTTCAATGCCGCCGCCGGCTACTTCAGCATCAGCAGCATCGCCCAGGGCCAGGAGATCTTCCGCGAAGGCGATGCCGGCAGCTTCATGTGCATCATCCATTCCGGCCAGGTGGCCGTGCAGAAGAGCAACAGTGAAGGCGTGCGCGTGACCATCGCCACCCTGCGCAGCGGCCGGGCCTTTGGCGAGATGGCGGTGCTCGATGGCGAGCGGCGTTCGGCCACCTGCGTGGCCGCCAGCGATTGCCGGCTGCTCAACCTGGGCAAGGACTCGCTGGAGAAAATGCTCAACGACGCGCCGAAGATCGCCGCCAAGATCATCCGCGCCCTCGCAGTGTCACTGTCCAAGCGCCTGCGCATGGCCGACGGGCAGTTGCTGTCGCAACAGGTCTAGCCACCCGGCGTCTTGGTTTTCGTCTCGTTCTGCTCCAACCCTGGCAAGGTCTGATCCTTCGGCGGCTTGGGCATGTCGATCGGCGGCAGCAATGGCGCACCGCCATGGGCCGTGGCCTTGGGGGTGCTGGGGGGCGTGACCTGCGGATAAGGGGTCGGGGTCGCGGTGCCGGGCGAGCCGGCGGCGGGGACCGGAGTCACGGGCACCGCCTGCAGTTCCTCGGCGTGCACGGCACTCATCGCGAGCGCCGCACTTAGCAAGAGCGCTGTGCGGGCAATGACCGTTAGAATAGTGCGCTTCATCAATGGCTCCATCGCTATTGTCAGCCCTCAGGCTACTCCCAACCGGGCCGGTTTGCCTTCTTCATTGAGACCCTCATGAAACGTTTCGTTCTGCTGGACACCACCCCGATTCCCGAAAATGGCGGTGCCTTGTGCCTGTTCGAATACGGCGAGGATTTTGTCATCAAGATCCAGGGCGGCGACGGCGGGCAGTTGATGAACACGCGCATGCACGGCTCCGAAGATGCCCTGGCGGAAATCCCCTGCCGCAAGGTCGCCGGGCGGCCGAATTCGCGGGTGCTGATCGGCGGCCTGGGCATGGGGTTCACCCTCGCCTCGGCCCTCAAGCACCTGGGCAAGGGCGCCGAAGTGGTGGTCGCCGAGCTGGTGCCGGGGGTGGTGGAATGGAACCGCGGGCCGCTGGGGGAAAAATCCGGCCGGCCGTTGCTCGACCCGCGCACGGTGATCCGCATGGAAGACGTGGCCAAGGTGCTGCAGGCCGAGCCCCAGGGGTTCGACGCGATCATGCTCGACGTCGACAACGGCCCCGAAGGCCTGACCCAGAAAGCCAACAGCTGGCTGTACTCCGCCGCCGGGCTGGCAGCCTGCGCCCGGGCCCTGCGGCCCAAGGGCGTGCTGGCCGTGTGGTCGGCCAGCGCCGACAAGCAGTATTCCGACAAGCTGCGCAAGGCCGGCTTCAAGGCCGAGCAAGTGCAGGTCTTCGCCCACGGCAACAAGGGCACCCGCCACACCATCTGGATTGCCGAGAAGCTCAAGGCCTGAGCTAAACTTGGCCCATTACCGTCATTAGTCTTTGCATAAAGGTGAACCCATGAGTTCGACCAACACGTCCAAGCTCGACCGCATCCTCGCCGACGCCCAGCGCGACCGCGAGATGGGCTACCGCGACAAGGCCCTGAAGATGTACCCGCACGTCTGTGGGCGCTGCGCCCGCGAGTTCTCCGGCAAGCGCCTGAGCGAACTGACCGTGCACCACCGCGACCACAACCACGACAACAACCCGCAGGACGGTTCCAACTGGGAACTGCTGTGCCTGTACTGCCACGACAACGAACACTCGCGCTACACCGACCAGCAGTACTTCGGCGAAGGCTCCCTGAGCACGCCGAAAGTCGCCAAGGCCACCCACAACCCCTTCGCCGCGCTGGCGGGGTTGATGAAGAAAGACGAAGAGTAACCTTCGCCCTCTCCGGTCCAACTGGACCGGCCTCTCGCGGGCAAGCGGCGCACCGGCAGACACTGAATCCTGCAGGTGCGCCGCTTGCCCGCGATGCGTTTGCCGGATCCAACCGCTGGCCGACAATCCCCGTATAATCGCGATTTTTCTCGAAGGCACCCCGCTCGTGGCAAACAAAAGGTACAGCTGCATTGGTTTGTATAACCCCAAGTCACCGGAGAACGTCGGTTCGGTGATGCGCGCCGCCGGCTGCTATGGCGTCGCGTCGGTGTTCTACACCGGCAAGCGCTATGAACGGGCCCGCGACTTCGTCACCGACACCAAGAAAGTCCACCAGGACATCCCGCTGATCGGCATCGACGACCTGAAGAAGATCCTGCCCCTGGGCTGCGTGCCGGTGGCGGTGGAACTGGTGGAAGGCGCCCGCTCGCTGCCGGAGTACACCCATCCGGATCGCGCGCTGTACATCTTCGGCCCGGAAGACGGCTCCCTGGACAAGGACATCCGCGACTGGTGCGAAGACGTGGTCTACATCCCGACCACCGGCTGCATGAACCTCGCCGCCACCGTCAACGTGGTGCTCTACGACCGCCTGGCCAAGGGCAACAACACTCGCTCCGGCCCCAAGTTCTGAGCACTGCCTCAAGTTCGCGGCACATTCGATGGAACAAGCGACGCGCCAGCGCAGTCAGCTTTATATCCATCCCCCCTGGAGACAGATCATGAGCGACAGCAAACAACTGGAACCCATCGCAACCACCCCTTTCCAGAGCCCGGCGGAGCAGAATGTACAGGGCTGGGAGCGCATCGGCTCGCTGGCCGGCGGCGTGGTCATGGTTGGCAAGGGCCTGCGCCGTGGCGGTGTGTTCGGCCTGATCCAGGTGGCCATCGGCGGGGTCGCCCTGGCCCGTGGCATCACCGGCCACAGCTCGGCGAAAAGCCTGCTGGAGAAAAGCCGCCAGGACATGCAGAACGTGCGGGCGAAGATCGAGCGTGCCGGCGCGGAGCTGAAAACCCTCAAGGCCAATGCCGAGGCGGTGACCCGTACCGCGACCGTGACCGGCAACGATTCGCTGAAATCGCCCAAGGCCGGGGTCTAGCGTCGCGTCGAATGAACGAAGGTTATCGCGAGCCATCGACCGGCTGCTCGCGATAACCGCAAAGCGCTCAGCCGGACCTAGCGCAACAAATCGCTGTCGAGCACCTTGGACGAGCCGTCCAGCACGCCTTCACTGAGTTTCACGAACTCCTCGGTGCTGACGCTTTGCAGACGCAGTACTTCGCGTGTCACATCATCCAGCGAACGCTTGTTGCGGGTCTTCAGGCGAATCTCCCGATCCAGCTCCTGCAACAGCAGCACGGCCCTGGCCACCACCGGCGCGTCCACCTGCTCGCCGCGCAGGCTGCTGACGCCGTGGCCGCTCTTGGCCAGCCGAGTCTCCAGCGCCTGATAACGCTCGTCGCTCATGCCGCCGGCGCGGCGCATCAATTCGATGGCGTAGTACTCCGCCAGCCCCTCGCCGATCCAGTCGCTGCGTTCGCTGTCGTTGATCCGGGCAAAGACCTGGATCACCTCGCGCAGCAGCGGGCTGGTGCCGCTCTCGCTGACCAGCGGCAGGCGGCTGTGCAAGAACAGTGAATCGTGCCCGGCCAGGCTGCCGCGCCACATCGGGTCGGCCGCGCCGACGATCAGCAACTTGTTGGGGTGACGGGGAAAGGTCGCCTGGATCTGCGGCCAGACAAAGGTCAACAGGGTCAGCACATCCATGCGCCGCATGCCCTGCCCTTGTGGCGAGGCCACCGTGACTTCGGTCTCCCCCAGTCGGGTGCGGCGGCTGCCCAGGGCGCCGGCCAGCATCCAGCCGGTGGGCCGGTCGAACAGGCGCGCGGGGTTATCGATACGGAAACGGTTCTTGCCGATCCGCGGCCAGGCGGTTTCCACGCTTTTCCAGCCCGCAGGCAGCTCGAACTCCAGGCGCGACACCAGCTCGATACCGTCCTGCTGGTCGAGCTTGGCCGCCGGCACCAGCGCGTCGCCACGCAACAAGGCCCAATGCGGGGTCATGCGGCTGTCGAAGCTGTCCTTCTTCAGGCTGTGGCTGATCCGCACCCGGTAGCTGAGGCTGGCCTTGCCGCTGGCCGGGCGCCATATGCCACGCAGCAGCGCGGAAGGCTTGGCCGCATCGGACTGCCATTGGCCATCGGCCTTGAAGTCGCTGTAATCGCCATGCTTGCCCAGGTTGAAATCCAGGCTACGCACCGCCGCGCCGTCCGCCAGGGTCAGGCGCACCTCGGCCTGGTCGCTCTGCGGCAACAGACGCACGTGGTAATCCAGATCGACTTTTTTCGCCGCCCACCCCGGCGCACTGAGCACCAGCAGCCAGCCGGCCAGCGCCAGCCTTGCCCCCACAGCCATACACACTCCTTCGTGAAACAACCTTGAACGCGAGCGCGGCGTACCTTCAGCCGGCGCGGAAAATCAGATGGTCTTCCCAGTCCTCTTCGGCCACGCTGCCTTCGGCGAGCATGCGTCCGGATTGGGAAATACGCTCGTGGTGCACCGCGTCGCGGTCACCGCACACCAGATGGTGCCAGAGCGGCAGGTCCTTGCCTTCGCTGACCAGGCGATAACCGCAGGTCGGCGGCAGCCATTTGAACTCATCGGCCTTGCCAGGGGTGAGCTGGATACAGTCCGGCACCGAGGCGCGGCGGTTGGCGTAGTCGCTGCACTGGCAGGTCTTCAGGTCCAGCAGTTTGCAGGCGATACGGGTGTAGTAGACGCTGTTGTCTTCTTCATCCTCGAGCTTCTGCAGGCAGCACAGGCCACAACCATCGCACAACGACTCCCACTCCTCCTGATCGAGTTGTTCGAGGGTTTTGCGGATCCAGAAGGGTTCAACTTTGGCGGCCATGGCTCAGGTAATCGGTATCGGACAGGGAAAAGGCCGCCAGTCTAGTGCCCAAGGCCGCGCGGGCCAAGCGCTGGCGACTGTCGGTAAGGCACTACTTGTCAGGCCGCATGCGGCGCAGTAGTTTTGCCTGTCGCAAAACCCTTTATCCGCGTGCCATTAACGCTCGACCGCGTCGCACCGGTGAACCGCCCCAGGGTCAGGAAAAACCCCATTGCTCAGTTCAACTGCGCTCGCCGGTTTATCCACATTTCATTCTCAAACGTAGCCAGGAATCTCTGTCATGAGCGCCAATCCCCGCGTTGCCGAGTACGCCATCCACCCGCAGTTCACCGATCGCTGGTCGCCGCGCGCCTTCACCGGCGAGGCCATTCCCGAGGAAACCCTGCTGAGCTTCTTCGAAGCCGCGCGCTGGGCGCCGTCGGCCTACAACTCACAGCCGTGGCGCTTCCTGTATGCGCGCCGCGACACGCCGAACTGGGAACGTTTCCTCGGCTTGCTCAACGAGTTCAACCGTGGCTGGGCGCAGCACGCCTCGGCGCTGGTGATCGTGATCTCGAAAACCACCTTCACCGCACCCGGCGCCAGCGAGGAAACCCCAGCCCTGTGGCACACCTTCGACACCGGCTCGGCCTGGGGCCACCTGGCGCTGCAAGCCAGCATCAGCGGCTGGCACACCCACGGCATGGCCGGGTTCGACCAGGAGCTGACCCGCAAGGAGCTGAAGATTCCAGAAGGTTATGCCCTGCATACCGCGGTGGCCGTCGGCAAGCTGGGTGACAAGGCGAGCCTCGCCGAATACCTGCAGGCCCGTGAAGAGCCAAGCCCGCGTCGCCCATTGAGCGAAACCGTGGCCGAAGGCGACTTCAGCCTGTAAGCCTGCTGCAATCCCTGTAGCCGCTGCCGCAGGCTGCGATCGCCCACAACGAGGGCGCAGGATCTGAAGATCGCTGAAGTCCTTCGAACTTATCGCAGCCTTCGGCAGCGGCTACAGAGTCTGTGGTCCCTCTCAGTAACCCCGCGCGAAATCCACTTCGCCACGCAACGCCGTGTTGGCCTGATAGGCCTGCAGGTTGTCGATGAATAGCTGCGCCATCAGGGTCGGCGAAGTCGGCGCCGAGCTGTGGCCGGTCAGCAGCAGGCCCCAGGCGGTCCAGAACGGATGGCGCTGCGGCAACGGCTCCTGGCGGCAGACGTCGATCACCGCACCCGCCAGATGCCCTTCCTTCAAGGCTTCCACCAGATCCGCATCGACCACCGCGACACCGCGGCCGACGTTGATGAACAGGCCGGTCGGCTTGAATTGCTTGAACAGCGCCGCGTCGTACAGGTCATGGGTGTGCGGGGTGTTGGGCAGCAGGTTGATCACATAATCCACCTCGCCCACCAGGCGCCCGAGCTCCGACATCGCCGCCACTTCGACAAACGGCGCCTGCTCCCGGGCTTCGCTGGCGATGCCGTACAGCTCGACGCCGAATGGCAGCAGGAACTGCGCCACGCTGTGGCCGATATCGCCCGCGCCGACGATCAGCACCTTGCGCCCGGCCAGGCTCTGGCCCGTGCGGTTATCCCACTTGCGCTCGACTTGGCTGACCAGGCGCGCGAGGACTTCGCGCTCGTGGCCAAGCATGTAGGTGAGCACGTATTCGGCCATGACCTGGCCGAAGATCCCAACAGCGCGGGTCAGCCGGTAATGCCGTGGCAGGCCGTCGGCGAGCAGCGGCGTGATGCCGGCCCAGGTCGATTGCAGCCACCGCGGCTGGTGGCCCTGGCGCAGCAGGGTGGCCAGCAGGTCCGGCTGGCCGAGCCAGACCGGGCAGTCCGCGGCCAGCTTTGACAACTCGGCGGAATCGCCGCTGGTGAGCACTTCCAGGTCAGGTGCCAACTGACGCAACAAACGGGCATAAATAGCGTGATCGTGTTCGGCAATCAGAACGCGCATGGTTCAAACCTTACAAAACGGTGCAGGCAGCCGCCGACGGAGTATCGCTCCATCGATCGCGGCAGCCGCCAGATATAGTCAGTTCCATTTTCAACGATGCCCCGGACAGGGCATCTACAGGTGTCCGTCAGACCGGATCATTACGGCGCAGCAGCTCTTCGGGCAAGTGCTCGATGTACTCGTCCTCGGCCGGTGGCATCTGCAGGTGGTAACCCTGCTTCTCGAGATTCTCCAGCACCTGGTGAATGTCCTCGCGCGACAGCTTGCGCTCCGGGCTCAGCACCAGGTCGAAGGCGTGCTGCGGCTTGCCGAACGCCAGCAGCAGGTTTTCCGGCACGCGCTCCAGGGCATCGCTCTTGAGCACGTAGAGGTACATCTCGTTCTTGCGCGGGCTTTTGTAGATCGAGCAGATACGTTTCATGGCTGTTCTCCGGCGGTGGCCAGGCTGTCGAGCAGCGCCTGGCCCATCAATTCGCGGCGCCAGCCACGCAGCGAATCGGGCAATTGGTAGGGTCCGTTGGGGAAGCCGCTCTTGAGCAGGCTTTCCAGGGTTTTCTTGCGCAGCATCAGTTCCGGGGCGATGCCCAGGCGCTCGGCTTCGGCCTGGCCCACGGCGCGCAGGCGCTTGAGCAGGGGCGAGGCTTCCATCGGCAAGGGTTCTGGGACGGCCGGCGGCCACTGGTCGGGGCTGACGCTGGCGGCACGCTTGATCAGGCCCAGCAGGAACTCGCCGTCCTGGCGCACGGTGCGCGGGTGCATGTCTTCGATTTTCGCCAGGGCGCCGAGGCTGTCCGGCTGGCTCTTGGCCAACGGCCACAGCGAGTGCTCGCGCACGATCCGGTTGCGCGGCAGGTCCCGCGCCCGTGCCTCGCGCTCGCGCCAGGCGCAGAGTTCACGCAAGACCGCCAGCTGCGCACGGGACAGTTTCCAGGCCAGCTTGGCCTCGCGATACACCTCGTAGGGATCGACTTCGCGGCGCAGGTTGGCCACCAGCTCGGCGCCGTCTTCCAGTACCCAGCTGTATTTGTCCCCGGACAGTTTCGGCCGCAGTTGGGTGAAGACCTCGGCCAGGTGCACGGCGTCTTCGGCGGCGTAGCTGACCTGGGTTTCCGACAGTGGACGCTGCAGCCAGTCGGAACGGGTCTCGCCCTTGGGCAACTCGATGCCCAGCACTTCCTGGACCAGTCGCGAGTAGCCCATGGAGAACCCCAGGTTCAGGTAGGCGGCCGCCAGTTGCGTGTCGAACAACGGCGCCGGCAGGCTGCCGGTCAGGCGCAGCAGGACTTCGAGGTCCTCGCTGCAGGCATGCACCACCTTGACCACCGCGCTGTTCTCCAGCAAGGCCGCCAGCGGTTGCCAGTCGTCGATGGTCAAGGGGTCGATGAGGTAAGCACGCTGGCCATCGCCAACCTGCAACAGGCCGGCGATCGGATAAAAGGTGTCGACCCGCATGAATTCGGTGTCGAGGGCGACGAATGGCAGCTTCTGCCACTCGGTGCAGAATTGACCGAGGCTATCGTTGTCGCGAATCCAGTGAATATCGATGGCCACACGGCTCTCCCTTGAAGAATGGCGCGCAGTATATATCGCCCTCGGCGATTTCTGAGCATTCACTCGACAAGAGCCTGCGCGAAATCGGCACCCGGCCACAAGAATAATCCACCCGCCGTCGGCTAACCCTGTTTGCGCAGCACGCAAACCCGCCAGGCGGCGCAACCGGGAATGAAATCCTGGTGGCTGAGCACTTCGAACCCCGCGCCCTTGAACTCGGCCTCCACCTGCGCCCGGCTGGTCTGCCCCCATGGCTCAGGCTGCAGTTGCCGGGTTCGGTTGCCCAGCAGCCGCTCTTGCAACGCCTTGAGGCGACTGTCAATGCGCACCGCCAGGATCACCGAGTCGCGGCTGACCCGATGGAATTCGCCCAGCAACGCCAGGCGCGCCTCGCTGCTGGCGACATGCGGGAACAGTTGCAGGCAGACAATGCAGTCCACCGCGTTGGCCGACAGGCCGATGCTGAACGACGAACTCTGGAAGGTCCTGACCCGCCTGAGCAGGCTCGCCGGGTGGTGGGTCTGGGCGTGGTTGAGCATGTCCTGGGACGGGTCCGCCGCCAGAATCACCCGATTACCGTGTTCGCCCAGCACCGGCCAGAAGCGCCCCGCGCCACAGGCCAGGTCGAGAATCAGCCCCGGCTCGCCCGCCACCTTCAGTGCGTGGCGGACCAGCCATTCGTCGCGCCACAGCGACAGGCGCCGCCCCAGCCCGAGCGGACGTTCGTCGCCACAGACGCGTGCATGCGCCTGGTCATAACGCCTGGCGAACTCGAGTTCGAGGGGGGATGGAGGGTGGGCGGACATGGATCTGCTGACTCTTGTAGGTCTTGGATAAAAAACAGGTTAGCGCCCCGATCGTGAAAAAAAGGTCGAACGCCGATCAAGGCTTCATTGCCGCGCCAGAACGCCGTCGACCACGCTGCCCCGGCAGCCGGCGAACAGGTCAAGGTCAGGCTGGTAGACCTGGCTGTCGACCTCCAGCAGGCCAAGCATCGAGTGGAACAGGTTGTCCTGGCTCAGCGGCTTCTCCCGGCTCAGTTGCAGGCAATGGGTGTCCACCGAGAACGCCTTCTGATAGCTGTCGGAGAACCAGGCCAGCATCGCCACGTGCTTTTGCTGCGACGGCGCGAGCATGTAGGGCGTGCCATGCAGGAACAGGTTGTATTCGCCCAGTGACTCGCCATGGTCCGACAGATAGAGCATCGCGGTATCGACCTTGTCTTGGTTGCTGCGCAGCAGGTCGATCAGGGTCGCCAGCACGTAGTCGGTGTACAGCAACGTATTGTCGTAGCCGTTGACGATGCTCTCGCGACTGCAATTGTTCAGGGCATTGCTCTGGCACACCGGAGTGAAGCGCTCATATTCCTTGGGGTAGCGCTTGAAATATTCCGGCCCGTGACTGCCCATCTGGTGCAGGACCAGCACGGTGTCCTTGTCCAGGCTATCGATGAAATGCTGCAGGCCCTGGAGCAGGATTTCGTCGCGACATTCGCTGTTGGCACAGAGCACCGGGTCCTTGAGGTTGCTGACATCGTCCAGGGTCACCCGGTCGCAGGTGCCCTTGCAGCCGGACTGGTTGTCCCGCCAGATCACCTCGAGTCCGGCGCGCTTGAGCACGTCCAGCAGCCCTTCTTCGTTCTTCGCCTTGCTGGCGTCGTAGTTCTTGCGCCCCATGTTGGAGAACATGCAGGGCACCGAGACCGCGGTCTCGGTGCCACAGGACGACACGTCGGTGAAAGCGATCAGGCCGTTTTCCTGGCTGAGTTTCGGCGTGGTGTTGCGCTCGTAGCCCAGCACGCCGAAGTTCTCGGCCCGGGCACTCTCACCGACCACCAGCACCGTCAGCGACTTGCGCGCGTGGTTTTGCCAGGTCGGATTGCGCTGGGCATCTTCACCGATCTTGACGAAGGGCTGGCGCGCCGAGACCACTTGCTCACGCAGATAACCGAAGGAAGCGCCCACGTAGTTGCTCGGCACTATCATCAGGCGCAATTCATGGTGATTGCGAAACAGCGAGGCCAGCCCCTGATAGTTGGCCAGGGCGACCCCGCCAATGGCCACCGCGCAAATAAAGGAAACCAGCAACTTGCTGAATAACTCGCGGTGCCAGCGACGATAATTAATCGGGGTTTTCCACAATAACCAGGAAGGCAATACACCCAGAGACAGAATATAAACAAGCAACTTCAGCGAGAGTAAGTCACGCACTTCCGTTGCATTGGTCTCGGCGAAGTTGCGAAACATTCCGGCGTCTATCAGCACTCCGTACTGGTTCATGAAATAGGCCACGCCGGCACTGACCATGAACAATAGAACCAGCACCGGCTTCAGTACCCGGCGAAACGCCAGCCAGCTCAGAATGAGGTTGAAGGCACAGAAGATCATCACCCCGAAGGCCACGCGCATGGCGATGCCACGGGTGTCCGAGGTGGTAATGCTAAACAGGTGCTGCCAGAGCACAAAGTTGCAGCCCAGTAATAAAAAGGCGCAGGCAATCAGCGTCACCCATTCGGGACGCAGGGGCTTGATGTTTAGCATGACGATCGGCGTGTTCCTTGAAAGAAGTGCGTCGCCGACAAGCCCGTTATTCAATGACTGCCCACGACAGCACGAACTTTAGGTAGCCGACCATCAACGTTTCGTGAAAAAGAAGCCAACAAATAGTTGGCATGGCCCTTTGCCAAAACTTTTTCGGTGAACACAATCCACAACGCCCTGGCAAGCGATGCGCCTTGCCCCGCTCCGGTCCGGCGCAAATAATGAGCCGCCCTCGGCCACTCCCCTCGTCATCAAGGATCGACCGCATGAAAGCACGCCTCCTGCTCTGCTCGCTGCTGACCCTCAGCGCCCCGGCATTTGCCGCACCAGACGCCTCGCACCTGGATCAGGTCATCGAACGCGGCCACCTGAACGTCTGCACCACCGGCGACTACAAGCCCTACACCTACCTGCGCGCGGACGGTGCCTACGAAGGCATCGATATCTCGATGGCGCAGTCCCTGGCGCAAAGCCTGGGGGTCGAGGTGAAGTGGGTGAAGACCACCTGGAAAACCTTGATGCCGGACTTCCTGGCGAACCAGTGCGACATCGCCGTGGGCGGTATTTCCGTGTCCCTGGAGCGGCAGAAGAAAGCCTTCTTCAGCGACACCCTGGGCGTCGACGGGAAGATCCCCCTGGTGCGTTGCGCCGACAAGCAGCGTTACCAGACCGTCGAGCAGATCAACCAGCCTTCGGTACGCCTGATCGAGCCGCCGGGCGGCACCAACGAAGTCTTCGCCCGGGCCCACCTGCCCAAGGCCAGCCTGACCCTGTTCGCCGACAACGTGACCATCTTCGAGCAATTGCTGGAGAACAAGGCCGACGTGATGATCACCGACGCTTCCGAAGCGCGCTTCCAGCAGAAGCTCAAGCCGGGGCTATGCGCGGTGAACCCCGAGCAGTACCTGCAATACAGTGAAAAAGCCTTTCTGTTGCCACGGGACGACGTCGCCTGGAAAAGCTACGTCGACCAGTGGCTGCACCTGAGCAAGGCCACCGGCTTCTACACCGGCGTGGTCAATCAGTGGCTGGCGGCGCCCACGCCCTGAGTCGTCAGCAGCTCGCGAAAAGCCTGGCACGCGGCACTGCGATAGGCGCCCTTGCGCCCCAGCAACGCCACGCTGCGGGGCGCCAGGGCCGGTTGCAGGAGCACCGGGCGCAGGCCCGGCTGTTCCTGGGTGATGGCCAACGGCAGGATGGTCGCCAATTGCCCACGGCGGACGATTTCGACAATCGCGCCGATGGAATTGGCCTCGATGGCGATGCGCGGCGTTATGCCCTGCTCGCGGCAATAACGGTCGATATGCTGGCGGGTGGCGAAATCACCGCTGAGCAGCACCAGCGGCTGCCGCTCCAGCTCGGCCGCCGTCAGTTGCCGCGGTAGCTCGGGCTGCTGCTCGCGGCTCACCATCAGGCTCAGGCTCTCCTCGAACAACAGCTGGCTGTCGATGTCCGGCAGGTGCTGCCCGGCAAAGGCGATGCCGAGGTCCAGGCGGTCTTCGGCCAGGGCCGCTTCCAACTGGTCCTGGGTCATTTCTTCGAGGCTCAGGGCGATCCCCGGATAACGCTGGTTGAAACGGGTCAGCAGCGGCCCCGCCAGGTAAGTGATGAAGGTCGGGGTCATGCCCAGGCGCAACGAGCCGCGCCGCAGATCCTGCACGTCATGCATCGCTCGCTTGGCCGCCTCCAGGTCCTGCAGGGCCAGCCGAGCATAACGCACATAGGCCTCGCCGGCGTCGGTCAGGCGCACGGTGCGCCCCGAGCGGTCGAACAGTGGCGCGCCGAGGCTGTCCTCCAGTTGCTTGATCTGTTGCGACAGCGTCGGCTGCGACACATGCAAGGCTTCGGCGGCGCGGGTGAAGTTGCGGTGCTCGGCAACGGCCAGCAGGTAACGGATATGACGTAGCAGCATGGGGGTCCCAAAATTAAAGCAGCCAACTATAGGCAGTACTTATGGAGAGCATAACAAGCCGGTCTTGGACGCTATAGCTGAAATTTCCCATCCTTGCACCATCAGCGATGCAAGGAGAACCACCATGCAGCACATCATCGACGGCTTCCTCAAGTTCCAGCGCGAAGCCTTTCCCAAACGCAGCGAGCTGTTCAAGCAACTGGCCACCACCCAGAACCCGGGCACCCTGTTCGTCACCTGCTCTGACAGCCGGGTGGTGCCGGAACTGCTGACCCAGCAGGAGCCGGGCGGTCTGTTCGTGATCCGCAACGCCGGCAATATCGTGCCCTCCTACGGGCCGGAACCGGGGGGCGTGTCGGCCACGGTGGAATACGCGGTGGCCGTGCTCGGGGTCAGCGACATCGTGATCTGCGGCCATTCGGACTGTGGCGCCATGACCGCCATTTCCACCTGCAAATGCCTCGACCACCTGCCCGCCGTGGCCAGCTGGCTGCGCCATGCCGAGTCGGCCAAGGTGGTCAATGCCGCCCGCAGCCATGCTTCGGACGCCGCCCGCCTGGACGCCCTGGTGCGGGAAAACGTGATCGCCCAGTTGGCTAACCTGAAGACGCATCCCGCGGTCGCCCTGGCCCTGGAACAAGGCCGGCTTAACCTGCACGGCTGGGTCTACGACATCGCCAGCGGCGACATTGCCGCGCTGGACGGACCGAGCCAGGGCTTCGTGTCCCTGGCCGAACACCCCGACACCTGCGCCTTGGTCGGCAAACCGCGACACGCGGCTTGAGCGCTGCCTTTCTTAACAGCTTCTGTTCAACAACTCGTTCAACAACCGCTTCATCATCCCCAAAGAGGAACTCGACATGCTGCAATCCCAATTCGCCCAAGCCCCACGCCTGGCCCTGGCCGACACCATCATCGATGCCAAGGCGCGCAAGAACCTGTCGTGGCAACAGCTCACCGACGGCACCGGCCTGAGCCTGGCGTTCGTCACCGCCGCCCTGCTCGGCCAGCACGCCTTGCCGGCCGCGGCCGCCGACCTGGTCTGCAGCAAGCTCGACCTGGACCAGGACGCCAGCCGCCTGCTGCAAAGCATCCCGTCGCGCGGCAGCATCCCCGGTGGCATCCCCACCGACCCGACCGTGTACCGCTTCTATGAAATGCTCCAGGTCTACGGTTCGACCCTCAAGGCGCTGGTCCACGAGCAGTTCGGCGACGGCATCATCAGTGCCATCAACTTCAAGCTCGACATCAAGAAAGTCGAAGACCCGGAAGGCGGCTCCCGCGCGGTGATCACCCTGGACGGCAAGTACCTGCCGACCAAGCCGTTCTGATCTTCCTGTAGCCGCTGCCGCAGGCTGCGATCCAGGCCGCAGGACTGGCGAACCGGGCAACGCGATGTTTCTGGGAGACCGCGTGTGCAGGTTGGGGCCGCTTCGCGGCCCAGCGCAGCCTGCGGCAGCGGCTACAGGTGTTATTTAATTTTTAAATACCACTGCTGACTTTCTGATTTGCCCCTGCCCTGCCCCTCCCCGCCTAATCAGCGCCTGAATTGTTCAAGGCCTGGTTATGGAAAACGTTCGTGCAACAACCCGCCCCGCCTTCTGGCTAATGCTCAGTGTGATTCTGGTGGCCTTGAACCTGCGGCCGTCGATGGCCGCCGTCGGTCCTTTGCTGTCCGGCATCCGTGGCGATATCGCCCTGAGCTTCAGCGGCGCCGCGCTGCTGACCATGCTGCCGGTCATGGCCATGGGCCTGGCGATGTTCTTCGGCGTGCGCATCGGCCAGCGCCTGGGCGACCACCGCAGCGTAGTGGTTTCGCTGCTGGTCATTGGCCTGGCCACCCTGTCGCGGCTGTTCCTCGATTCAGCCGCCGAGCTGATTCTCAGCGCCGTGCTCGCCGGCCTCGGCATCGCCCTGATCCAGGCGCTGATGCCGGCGCTGATCAAGTTGCGTTTTCCCGACAATGTCTCGCTGTTCATGGGCCTGTACGTCACTTCGATCATGGGCGGCGCGGCCGTCGCGGCGTCCTTCGCCCCGCTGGTGATGAGCCGCACCGGCAGCTGGCGCCTGGGCCTGGCGATCTGGGCGGCGCTGGCGGTCCTGGCGCTGCTGTTCTGGCACGCGCAACGGGCGGCCATGCCAAAGCTGCCAGGCGCCGCGACCCACCACGAAGCCTTTGCCGGCAACCGTCGCGCCTGGCTGCTGGCGGTCTTCTTCGGCCTGGGCACGGCGTCCTACACCTGTGTCCTGGCGTGGCTGGCCCCCTATTACGTGGAGCAGGGCTGGAGCGAACAGAACGCCGGCCTGCTGCTGGGGTTTCTCACCGCCATGGAAGTGGTCTCGGGCCTGGTGACGCCGACCATCGCCAACCGCAGCCAGGACCGCCGCCTGGTGCTGGTGACGTTGCTGGTGCTGATCATCGCCGGCTTCTGCGGGCTGATCCTCAGTCCGCAACACCTGAGCCTGCTCTGGCCGTGCCTGCTCGGCCTGGGTATCGGCGGGTTGTTTCCCATGAGCCTGATCGTGTCCCTCGACCACCTGGACAATCCACGGCGCGCCGGTGGCCTGACCGCCTTCGTGCAAGGCATCGGCTACCTGATCGCCGGCCTGTCGCCGCTGCTCGCCGGGATCATCCGCGACCGTCTGGGCAGTTTCGAATGGGCCTGGTGGTCGCTGACCGCGGTCATGGCGCTGATGATCCTGATGGTCCTGCGCTTCGATCCGCGGCACTACCACCGCCACTTCCAATAACCCGGGGAACGCGCCGATGAAACCCGCCAGCTTCCTCAATGCCCATCTCGGCATGCTGTTGTGGGCGGTGCTGATCGCCGCCTCGTTTTTCGCCGCGGCCCAGGTCAGCCAGGCCGTCGACCCGCTGTTGCTGACGGGCCTGCGCCTGCTGTTGTCGGCCCTGATGTTCGTGCCGTCGCTGTGGCTCAACGGCGCGTTCCGGATCACCCGCGTCGGGTTACGCGCGCATGCACTGCTGGGCCTGTTGCTGGCGATCTACTTCGCCTCGCTGTTCGAAGCGCTGCGGCATACCTCGGCGGTCAACACTGGCATCCTGTTTGCCCTGGTGCCGCTGCTGACCTTGCTGTTCGAAGGCATCCTGCTGAGCGGCGACCCTGCGAAAAACCGCCTGTTGCCGATGCTGCTGGCGGCCGCCGGGGCCATGCTGCTGACCTTCAAGGGCGGCGCCGAGGGCATGCCGTCGCTCTACGCGGTCGGCGTCTATGGCGTCGGTTGTCTGGCCATGGCCTGTTACTCGCCACTGAGCCAACGGCTGAAAGCCACCAGCCTGAAAGATCGCAGCCCGGCCGCCATGACCTTCTGGAACATGCTGTTCGGCGCGCTGTTCCTGTTCGCCTTCTGCCTGCCGGGCGGTGGCTGGCGCAGCGCCGAGTTGTTGCCCCTCGACGACGGCCTGTGGCTGCTGTACCTGGCCTTGTTCGCCACCCTGGCGACCTTCTGGCTGCTACACCGGGCCATCGGGGTGATCGCGCCAGCCACGGTGATTTCCTACATCTACCTGAGCACCCTGTTCATCACCCTCTTCCATTGGTTCGGGCTGGGCAGGCAGCCCCTGCCGAGCGAGCTGCTCGGCGCGCTGCTGGTGGGCCTGGGCATGTTCGCGCTGATCCTCGGCAGCCGCCGGCCAGCGCCCGCGCTCGGCTGAACGCACAAAGCACAGGGACAAGCCGCTACGTGCTGCGCCACACTGCGCAGGTCGTGTTCTCGGAATTAATTGTCCCCTTGCTGTCCATGAAACCCCGGGGCAAGGATTCAATTAGGACGATCGCTCCGTTAGCATCAGGCGAGTTTGCGCACGACCGCGCGAGGTGCTTAACGAGACGGAACTGATGCTGAACAGTAACTTGCTTAGAAAGCTCGACATGCAGGACCTGATGGTGTTTGTCGCCGTATACGAGCAAAGCAGCGTGACCGGGGTCTCGGAAACCCTGTGCGTGAGTCAGTCGACCGTCAGTTACTGCCTGAAAAAACTGCGCACCGGCTTCGAGGACGAGCTGTTCATCAACACTCGCACCGGCATGCGTCCGACCTACAAAGCCACCACCATGTACAGCCATGTGCTGAAGATTCTCGAGAGCATCAACCTGTGCCACTCCGGGGTCCAGGCTTTCGACCCGACCCGCCAGGCCGTCACCTTCAACGTCTGCGCGCCGGAATATTTCGAACTGCTGATCCTGCCCCGCCTGCTCAAGGGCTTCGACTTCGCCGACCTGCCAGTGTCGGTCAATGTGCACAAGCTGGAAACCGACATCCCCGCCGATGAACTGCGCGACGGTAGCCTGGACCTGGTGATCTGCTTCGGCCCGAACTTTCACCACAACCACCCCGACCTCAAGTCGCAGGTGCTGCTCGAGGATGACCTGGTATGTGTCTTCGACAAGCGCGCGACGCCGCCGCTGGAGCCGCGTTTCAGCTTGCAGTCGTTCGTCGAGCGCCGGCATGTCTACCCCACGCCCTGGACCTCGACCACCAACATGGTCGACGGCTGGCTGGCCCGCCAGGCCCAGCGGCGGCAGATCGTCGCGCGCTCCAACAGCTACAGCGCGGCGCTGAAGATGATCACCGGCACCGACTTCATCCTGACCCTGCCGCGGCGTATCCAGGCGCTGCTGACCAACGACGCGGTGTTCAGCCACTGCGAAGCGCCCAACGGCCTGCCGGGCTTTACCCTGGACATGCAATGGAGCGCACGCACCGACCAGGACAGCGCCAACACCTGGTTCCGCGAGCAGGTGGTCAAGGTCTGTGCGCAGCAGGGCCTATTGTAGGTTCAGGCCCTGCTGCATTCCGGTTCAGTGACCGATGCTGAGCTTGCCGTAGGAGTCGCGGTCGATATCGAGGATCTCCACCGCCAGTTGCAACTCGACGCCGGCCGGCCATTCGCAGAGTTCCTGCAGCACCGTCAGCAGGCTTTGCGAAAGCTGCTTCTTGATCTGTGGCGAACGCCCGCTGAGCAACGACAGCTTCACATGCACGAACGCCCGCTCGCCGAGACCGGTGCCGACGCGAAACGTCTCGACCTTGTGCGCGCGGCTCTTGATGTCGTATTCAGCGAACTGCCCGGACGCCACCAACGCGTGATTGAACCGCAGCAAGGCCTTGTCGGCGTCCAGTTGCGGCAGGTTGGCGGTGTATTCCATATACAGATGAGGCATGGCAGAGCTCCCTGAAAGGTGGCGTGAAAAAGGCGCTCCATACTACACGCCCCGCGACGGCCTGCCTGAATCATCTACCAAGGGATAAGAAGCTCAACGCGCCTTGAGCGGTGCCTGGTCGCGGTCGCTCATGAACACCTCCAGCCGCGAACGCAACCAGCGCTCGGCCGGGTCGGTATCGACATGGCTGAGCCAGACCATGGACAGGTCCAGGGTCGGGGTCTTGAACGGGAACGGCTCCTGGAACAATTGCCCCGACGCGGCCATGGCCGCCGCCGCGTAGTCCGGCAGGCTGGCGATCATGTCGGTCCCCGCCAGCAACGCCGGCAGCGAACTGTACTGCGGCACCGACAACACCACCTGGCGCTGCCGGCCGATCTCGGCCAGCCACTCATCGGCGAAGCCGCTGACATTGGCCGTATGCGACACCAGCACATGCGGACGGGAACAGTATTCGTCGAGGGTCAGCGGCGTGTCGCTGGCATCGGCGCGCAGCACGCTGGGCTGGATATGCCGCAGCAGCTTGCGCTTGGCGTTGGCCGGCAGCCCACGGGTCTGGCTGATGCCCACGGTGATATCGCCGGCGGCCAGCAGGTCCGGGATCCGCCAGTAGTCGGCATGCTGCACCACGAACACCACCTTCGGCGCTTCCTGGCGCAAGGCCCGCAACAGCGGCGGCAGCAGGCCGAACTCGACGTCGTCGGACAGGCCGATGCGAAAGGTCATGGTGCTGCTGGCGGGATCGAAATCGTGGGTCAGGCTCAAGGCCGAGGACAAGGCATCCAGCGCCGGCGACAGGTGCTGGATCAGCTCCTCGGCGCGGGCGGTCGGCTCCATCCGGTGGCCCACGCGAATGAACAGCGGATCGTTGAAGATCGCGCGCAAGCGATTGAGCGCCGAGCTGATGGTCGGCTGGCCGAGAAACAGTTTCTCCGCCGCCCGGGTCACATTGCGCTCGAGCATCAGGGTTTCGAACACCACCATCAGGTTGATATCGGCCTTGCGCAGTTCGTTGCGATTCATCCGTGTGCTCCATCCCCAGGTCGGAGCCCAGTGTAGAAAGGCCCCGCAACGGCGTCCATTGTCATCGAAGGGGCTGCGCTCAGCCCTGAAATGACTCAAGGGAAGGTAAAGGTGAACTCCGCCGCGCCATCGGCATCGCCGACCTTGAGCTCGGCATCGCTGCCGGTGCGGATATAGCCGGCGCGCAGCGGGATGATCGCGCTGTCGCCCACCCGTTGCATGTCGTAGAGGGTGCCATCGTACTTGATCCGCTGCTGGTTCAGGTCGTTGATCATGACGATGCCGAAGCCCTTGGCGCTGTTGGGCGAAGCCGTCAGATTGAGCACCGACGGGTCGGTGTGACCGGCTACTTTGTCGGTGAAGGTGATCTGTGGCTTGGCATTCAATGCGCACTGGCTCAGCTCGATGCGAAACGGCACCGGCGACGAGGTGGAACCCTCCTTGGGAAAATCGGCCAGGGAGAAACGCCCAAGCTTCACCGGGATGGTCCTGTACGACTCCACCACACAGGTGTTGGGAATGACGACCTCGCCTCCACCCCCCATATTGATGATGGCTGGCCCCATCAACGAGTAGGATTTGCGGCAGATGCCGATGGGTATGTTGTCGTTCGGGATGCTGACCTCCTCGCCCAGGCTAGCCACCCCCTTGAGCAGGTCGACCGCATACAGCATCAGCCCCGAGCTGCCATCCACCCGTTTGACGATCAACTCGCCGCTGGGTAACTGGCTGGGGGGGGGGGGACCGTCAGGATCAGAGACTGTATGTAGTTGGTCACCATCACCGAGCGCTGGTTCTGGCCAGCGCCGGGGCCAAACATAACCTGGTTCTTTTCCAGCGCGACGGGTTTGTTAGTCTGGGAAATCTCCCTGAGCACTCCGTCCGAGGAATTCACGGCAATCTTGAAACCGATGCCACTGATATTGATCGGCGCAATGGCATCGGACAATGGCGTGCCCGCGGTCCAGTACCCGGCAGATACCAGCTCATGGGCCTTGTTGCCGGTGCCGCCGCCATATTTGTAGTTGGTGATCAGGGCCACCGGTCGTTGCCACAGGACGGCGCCTACCGGCGTAGCGCTGGTCAATGGCGCGCTATTGTGGGTCCAGCCGTGAAATCGGTGGCGACAGGACGAACGGTACCGTCAAGCGGCTCGGGTCGGTGTGCGTATCCCCCCGGTCCAGCCAGGCTTGCAGGAGGATCGGCGCATCGCCGGTGTTGCCGACCCTGACCGTCAACGCCGGGGTATTGGCCGGGTAAATGAAGCGCGTGCCGGTAATGGCCAGCGCCGCCTGGGCGTCGACGCACAGCGACATCAGCAACCAGGCCGACAGCAGGCCGCCACGGATCCGCCGAGCCATGGCCGAGGAGCAGCGCAAGCCGCATGTCTGTTGCATCAGCCGTTCCTCGCCTGGGCGGGTGCCCCGGCAGCGTCGGGCGGCACCGGGCGGCATGGCAGGTCGAACACCTCATAGCCCTTCGCCTCGGCCGCCTTGGCAGGCGCGGCATCGCGCTCGGGCAAGCGGTAGTCGATCAGGCATTGCTGCCCAGGCTGGTCACCCCATTCGACGCGGATCGAACCCTGGTCCCGGGTCTCACGGCCCAGCGGGATCGTAAGGGTCAAACTCAAGGTCGTGTTGCTACTGACTGCCCGACGCCCTGAATACCGGTTCTGTCCCAACGTGCGCTGTACGGCGAAGGAATAGCTGTTGCCCCGCCACTGATTGCTATAACGCCCTGTCCCTTGGGCTCGGCAGCGGAAGCTTCCGCCCATGTTTCAGTCGCCATGACAATAGCCGCCGTAGAAACAAGACATAGAAAAAATCGACCTGAACTAAAACCGTACGAAACTAACGCACAAGCAAAAATAACCAGATAACTACGCTGGACGTTCAACATATTCGATACCGGCATGCAATCAGGTCATAGAGATGACAAAAACTGCAGGGTGATAATAATTACAGGGGCAATGTTTTTTAAGTACCCGCCGTCCACCGAAATCATTAATGACTTCGTAATGAACAGAGGCTTTGCGATAGATCTGAGGAATAAAAAACCCACTGCTGAAAGGTGCGATCATTTCATCTTTAACTGCAACCCGCTGCCCATCCAGAGCAACTTCTATCTTGCCAAAAGAAACGTAGTATGCAGCCGGATTATTTACCTGAACTCCCAGGCAATTCTCGACTTTACCTTTTCCATCCGGATGACTGGCTTGTTTGAATTGCCAATCGAGCTTATTCGCCACCAAGTCCACATCCGACTTCAGGTTCTTGGGTCGAAAGAACACTTTGATTCGGGTTCTGAAGGTAAACTGTAAGACGTTTTCATCAGTTTCCTTGCGCGGAGGCGTTTCCAGCACATTGAGCCAGAACAAAGACTCTCGATCTTCTGCAAGTTTCTCCCCCGTATAGGAAACACGCAGTGATGCCGAACTGTCCGGATCCAGGCGAATCACCGCGGGGGACACCAAAAATGGAACCTTTATTCCTCGGGACACTTAGTTGAATCGCCATCGTCAATCCAACGTTTGGCCAATGAAGCAGAGGGGCCGGTATTGTTCATTTTTATTGTCACCTCACGAGCATCCGACGGATAAACCAGCCGAGTGCCCTGGATGACTAGCGACGCCTGTGCAGTTCCAGAACATGCTCCGAAGAACATGACGCCGAGAACGAAAGAAGAAAAATACGCGCTTTCGGCGTCATGAATCACTCCTCGGGCGTTAGCCTTTACTTATACGACAGGGTGTATCGAACGAAGGAGTTACCCGAACCCGCGCCAACGGTAGCCGCGGTCGCAACATAGTTCGCCTTGAACTTCAGGGTTGCCGTGTTGCCTGCAACTGTGGCGACCTGTGGCGAGGCTTCCGACTGACCGAGTGGGACTTTCGTACCAGCAGCGCCGTCGTCGTTGTACACCTGGATCTGCACGCCGGTTGCAGGCGCCGCGCCGATCAGCTTGAGGTTCCCGGTCGCCGAGTCAACGTTGCCCACCTGGTCAAAATCAACGACGACCTTGGTTCCATTGGCACATTGCGCGCCGGACAGCACCAACGAGAACTTCTCGAACGGAGAAGCATCGCCAATGGCCTTGAAGATCGAAGGAGAGATGCGCCCCAGTTCCACGTTGGTGATGTTGTTTTCACCTGGTGCCTTGCCGTTGATATTGCAAGTCACGTCAGTGATGCTGCCAGAGAAGTTAATCACGCCGTCAGTGGCATGAGATAACGAAGGAACAAGTGCGGCAAGCATCAAGCTTGAAGTTGCGAGGGATACTAGAGATGTTCGTTTCATGTGATTTCCTTGTTCACGTTGATCGGCAGAAAAAGTGCAATCTATTTGATCACCCTCCTGGTTCAGCCATGACCCAATCGCACCTGCCATAGCAGTCCAAGCCTCTCTCACAAAGTCTAAGTCGATTGGTCGACAACAATAGCAGCTCCTTTGATCACCCCACGAGGGACGGTCCAAAGGAAGCCGTAGCTTACCGATCAACCCTCGAATTTGAATTGAGAGACGGCCGAAGCACCCATCAGAAAAATCTTAATAAACTGCCCGCTGATTTCGTCTTTACTTATGAGACAAGACTGTGTACTTCTTCAAAATGCTGCGTCCAGCTGAACTCTGCCAAATGCTTGCATCGCAGTAGCCTGAACCAGGCTAACTCGCTACTCAATAAAAAACGAAAGGAGTCTACCTCGCCGGCCTGCGCAGTGAGCACCTACACAAGGCCGAACCTCAATGAAAAGAATTGAATATAGAGAGTAAAAATATAAAACCTGCATACACAACTAACATAGAGAGAGCACACTATGGGATCCATAGTAATAGTCGACGACCATCCCTTGGTCAGAGTTGCATTGAGAGTCATACTCGAACGCAACGGGCACCATATCGCCGCCGAGGTAGACAATGGCGTCGACGCCATTCAAGTTGTTCGCACACATAAACCGGACCTGGTGATACTTGACCTCGATCTACCGCAACTGGACGGGCTATCTGTCCTCACTCACTTCAAGGCAAATAACTTCCTGGTAAAAACGCTGATATTGACTTCCAGCGACTCAAAGAACTTTGCCGTACGTTGTTTGCATGGGGGCGCAGCAGGGTTCATCTGCAAGGACGAAGCGCTGGATGAGGTGGGAGATGCAGTAAAGGCACTGTTATCAGGACATACCTATTTTCCTGAGAGTTCTCTGCTCCTGTTGCAGGAAAGCATTCACACCAACCAGATGCAAAGCATCGCTGCCTCCCAACTGACCAACAGGGAAATCACCACGTTAAGGTTATTGGCACAGGGGCTTAACAATAGGGAGATTGCAGCGACTCTGCTTATCAGTCACAAAACGGTCAGTACTTACAAAGTAAGACTCTTGAAGAAGTTCAACACCACCAACCTTCTGGCCCTGATTGAAATAGCCAGGCAGAAAGGAATCATATAGGCCGCTTGCGAAACTCAGCAGTGCATGGACATCTGTCCGTTTCAGAATCTTCGCCTTATCGGTTTTGCGACGGGACATCGAACACGACTCCCTTGGAGCAGCAGAGGAATCAGCGCTCACGAGGCAGTTCTCTCAGATTGATTGGCCCATCATCCTGTATGGCTACAAGACAGATGTCCTTGAGGTTGAGCAACGCCTGCTCGACCCACTGCGCCCTTTCCAACAGCACCGGCCAGGTCCCTGCGATGCTGACTTCCCTCAGGCGCTGGCAGCTGGAGATCAGCGGCTGGTACTTCAATACACAAGCGGCACCCGCCATCTTGTGGCACAGCCTGGCAATGGCTTGCCGATCTTTTTGTTCGCAGTACGCCCGCAACAGTTCAAGGTCTTTGATCTGGTAAGTCCGTACCTCCTCGATAAGCCGTCGTGCGACTTGCTCATTGTCGCCAGCAAGGTCCATGAGCCCGCCAAGCACCTCCAGCAACGACTCGGCGGAACCGACCCGGATAGCGTGAAACACCTCGCCATCCACGCTTACGCCTGCGTTGAAGCTTGGCGTCTCCGGCGTTGCGCCGGCCTGTGCATCCTGCCGATTCATATCTGCCTCCTTGCTCACTTGAATATGCCGCAGCCCGTTCATCGAATACGGATCAGGCTAGGCAAAACTCCTAGAGGCGAATATCAGACGTTTCTCAAAGCGCTGAACAAGACGGCTTTACTCGGGGAGGCCCCGGACATTGAAATCCGGACAGGATGAAAAAGGCCCGCCAGAAAAATGCTCTGGCGTTTCTTTTAACAACTGACACTGCAACTTGCCAGGCATCCAGCACTGAATCGCCCTGGGTTTCGTAGACACCTCTTTACCTTAAACTGAGGCCAATTAGGAGGTGCCATGAGCAACCCGCGTTACCCCGAAGAATTCAAAATCCAAGCGGTCAATCAAGTGACCGAAAAGAAGCTGCCTGTTGCTGATGTAGCGGCCCGTCTTGGCGTGTCGACGCATAGCTTATATGCCTGGATAAAGCGCTACAGCAAACCTCAAGAAGAACGACAGCAAGACGATGATCAGCACGCTGAACTGCGTCGTCTGCGAGCAGAATTCAAGCGCGTCACTGAAGAGCGAGACATCTTAAAAAAGGCCGCCGCGTACTTTGCCAAGGAGTGCGGCTGAAGTACGCCTTTATCAAGCAGCGCGCGGGCGACTATTCGATTCGGCGGCTTTGTCTGACGCTTAAAGTCCATCCCAGCGGTTATTACGCCTGGCTGTCCGAGCCGCAATCTGTACGCGCCAAAGACGACCAGCGACTGCTGGGTTTGATCAAGCATTCATGGCTGGAGAGTGGCGGCGTTTATGGCTATCGCAAAGTCCATGACGATCTGCGCGAGGTCGGTGAAGATTGTGGTCGCCATCGTGTAGCGAGGCTGATGCGTCTTGAAGGTCTGCGCTCTCAGACAGGGTATCGACGCCGCCCTGGAAAGTACGGCGGTAAGCCAGCGGTCGCCTCACCCAATTTGCTGAAGCGCCAGTTTGATGTCGTAGAACCCAACAAAGTTTGGGTCACCTACATTCGCACTTATGAAGGCTGGCTGTATTTGGCTGTGGTGTTGGATCTGTTTTCTCGCCAGGTCGTTGGCTGGTCAATGAAGTCGCAGATGACCAGTGATTTGGCTATTGACGCGTTGTTGATGGCGGTTTGGAGGCGTAAACCGAAGCAAGAAGTGATGGTTCATTCCGACCAAGGCAGCCAGTACAGCAGCTCCGATTGGCGCAGCTTTTTGAAGGCAAACAATTTGGTTGCCAGCATGAGCCGCCGAGGCAACTGTCATGACAACGCTGTGGCCGAGAGCTTTTTCCAGCTTCTGAAACGGGAACGGATCAAGCGAAAAATCTACACCTCGCGGCAAGATGCTCGTAGTGATGTGTTCGATTACATCGAGATGTTCTACAACGCAAAACGCCGTCATGGTTTCAACAATCAGCTGTCACCGGCAGAGTTTGAAAAGCGTTACGCAATGAGCTTGCAAGGTGTCTAGAGAATCCGGGGCGATTCATACGGCACCTATGCCGAACGCCGAACCTACTTGTGGGATGAATTTCGCCCATTGCTGGACTACGTAGAGAAAGGTGGATCGTCACCAGCAGACCACGTTGTCACTGGTGCAATCGAGCGGTTTGATTCCGAGCATGTGAGAGTCGCATGGACGAAATCACTGGAACGCCGCACCACTGATCCAGAAGGCGCAATTACTATGGCGCGTACCCTTCTCGAATCGGTTTGCAAGCACATCCTAGAAGAAGCTGGGATCGACTATGACGATACCCCAGACCTCAACAAGCTTTACCGTCAAACGGCTGAATTGCTCAATCTTGCACCCTCACAACACACAGAAAAGGTTTTCAAGCAGATCCTTGGCGGCTGCACGTCCGTAGTCGAAGGACTGGGGGCTTTGAGGAACCGCCTGAGCGACTCCCATGGCACAGGTAAAGCTGGCGTGAAACCAGCTCCAAGGCATGCTGAACTGGCTGTGAATCTGGCAGGCTCGCTTGCTCTATACCTGCTCGGCACATGGGAGGCTAAATCTACCAAACCCGTCTGATACCCGAGCAAAGGAGCCGTCCTGACTTTTTAGCAGAAGGTAAACGGCGCACGAACAAACGAAAAAATGACTGAAATAACCTAAGACGGCAAAAATTTTACGTACTATCCCTACGTACAACGACCAAAACCCATAAACGAAAAACCCCCGCAAATCAACGACTTGCGAGGGCTTTATACGTATGGCGGAGAGATAGGGATTCGAACCCTAGGTACCCGCGAAGGTACAACGGATTTCGAATCCGTCCCATTCGGCCACTCTGGCATCTCTCCAACGGCGCGCATCATAACAGCACCTTTGCCCGAAGCGAAGCCCCTCGGGCAAATTTTTTCCGTGCTATCAGTCGGTTGCGTCGATTACAGCGGTACGCCCAGACGGTTTGCGACTTCTTCGTAGGCTTCGATCACATCACCGAGGCCTTGACGGAAGCGGTCCTTGTCCATCTTCTTGCGGGTTTCCTTGTCCCACAGGCGGCAGCCATCCGGGCTGAATTCGTCGCCCAGGACGATCTGGCCGTGGAATACGCCGAACTCCAGCTTGAAGTCCACCAGCAGCAGGCCAGCATCGTCGAACAGCTTGCTCAGGACTTCGTTGACCTTGAGCGACAGTTCTTTCATGCGCGCCAGTTGCTCGGCGGTGCCCCAGCCGAACGCCACGACGTGGGATTCGTTGATGAACGGGTCGCCCTTGGCGTCGTCCTTCAGGAACAGTTCGAAGGTGTAAGGGTTGAGTTTCAGGCCCTCTTCCACACCCAGGCGCTTGACCAGGCTGCCGGCGGCGTAGTTACGCACGACGCATTCGACCGGGATCATGTCCAGCTTCTTCACCAGGCACTCGTTGTCGCCCAGCAGCTTGTCGAATTGGGTCGGCACGCCGGCCTCTTCGAGCTTCTGCATGATGAAGGCGTTGAACTTGTTGTTCACCATGCCTTTGCGATCGAGCTGCTCGATACGCTTGCCGTCGAACGCCGAGGTGTCGTTGCGAAACAGCAGGACCAGGCGGTCGGCGGCGTCGGTCTTGTAAACCGATTTGGCTTTGCCACGGTAGAGTTCTTCACGTTTTTCCATGATGGGCTCCGCTTGCTAAGTAGGTGGGCTAGGCGATGTGGCGCCAGTCGAGCCCTGAATCTTGATCGGCCAGTTGCAGCCAGTCCGGGTCGCACCCGAGGGTGTCGACAAAACATCGCCGGGCCAGCTGCGGCAGGTTGTTCTTGCTGCTGAGGTGGGCCAGTACCAGATGCTGCAGATCCTGCCAGCCCAACTCGGCCACCAGGCTTGCGGCCTGGTGGTTGTTCAAATGTCCCATTTCTCCACCGACCCGCTGCTTGAGGAAATACGGGTAGTAACCTCGGGCCAGCATGTCGCGACAGTGATTGGCCTCGATCATCAAGGCATCCAGCCCGCGATAGCGGTCGATCACCGTGTCGCAGTAGGAACCCAGGTCGGTCAGCAGGCCGAAACGCCGCTGACCGTCACTGAACACGTACTGCACAGGCTCCAGCGCATCGTGAGCGACGCGGGTCACGTCGATGCTCAAGGCACCGACCTGAAGCGTCTCGCCGCCGGCGAGAAAACCCGCGGCCTCCACCGGCTTGCGCATCCCGCGCAACGTGCCGCGACTGAGGTAGACCGGTAAATTGTAGCGCCGAGACAGCAAACCCACGCCATGCACGTGGTCGGCATGTTCGTGGGTTACCAGAATCGCGCTCAGCTGCGCGGGGGCTACCCCCAGGCGCAGCAGACGCCGCTCGGTTTCGCGCAAGGAGAAACCACAATCCACCAGGACGTATGTGTCGTCACTGGCTATCAGCGTGCCATTCCCTTGACTACCACTGCCGAGAACGGCGAAACGCATCGGATCAGCCCAGGTTGTCCTGAATCACGGTCAACACTTTGCGCGCCACTTCAGGCGGGGCAACGGTGTTGATGTCCTTCTCGACAGTAACCTGGACGTTGTCGCCCACCTTGCTCAGGCGAACCTGATAACGCTCGGCGCGGGCTTCGATCTCTTCCTTGGCCGGTGCGCTGCCGAACAACTTGCCGAAGAAGCCCGGCTCGTCATTTTTCTTCTCGGCTTTTTCCGCCAGGTTGATGTAGTACAGGCCCAGGCTGCGGTTGATGTCTTCAACACGCCACTCGCCCTGCTCCAGGGCACGGCCGACGCTCGACCAGGCGCGATCGAGGTCTTCGCCGAGGTTGAGCACCACGTTGCCGCTGCCGTCTTCGGTGAGGCTGACGCGGCTTGGGGTATCGAAATCACGGGCGGCCAGCAGGGAGACCGAACCGCCCTTCTCGGCGCTGCGGCTCATGCTGGCGAGCATTTCGTCGACCAGCGCGGCATCCAGGCTGGTGTTGACCGAACGGTTGGTGAAATCGACATTGGACGTGCTGCCGACAGGACGCTCGGCGCTGACCACGTAGACTTCACTGGTATTGCGCTGCACGCCAGGTTCGATACGCACCCGCACGCGGGTTTCGTTATCGGCCGAACCTACGCTGCCCAGGCGCTTGGCCATGGATGCGGAGAGTTCGTCGGAACGCTGCCAGGCGGTGCTGAACTCGCCGGTTTGCGGGCGTTGTTCGTCAATACGGAAACCGTTGTCCTGGAAGAACTGCATGGCCACCGGCCAGACTTCGGCCGGGGCGTGCTGGGCCATGACCCAACGCGCATCGCCGCTCTTCTGCAGGGTGTAGTCGCTGGCATCGGCCACCGAGCCCAACGGCTGCGGACGCGGCACGATGTATTCACCCTTGACGGTGTCGTCGGCCACGTTGCGCGGGATAGGCAGCAGCGGATCAAGGCGTTTGGAGGTGCTGACATCCGATGGCAGTTGCATCGGTGCGGTCTGTTGCGCTTGCAGGTAATCGCTGCCGCGATCACGGAAATAGCCTTCCGGCCCCCAAATCCAACCGCAGCCACTGGTGCTGGAGATAATCAAGGCAAGTGCGGAAAGTCCGGCCAATCGCTTCATGCGTAGTACTTCCTCAATTAAACCAATACGCCGGACTGGCGCATGGCCTGCCGCAGCGGTTCGTGACAGGCAGCACTGAGCCAGGTGAGCGGCAGACGGATACCGTTCGCCATCAAGCCCATCTCGCACAGGGCCCATTTCACGGGAATAGGGTTGGATTCGATAAACAGCGTCTTGTTGAGCGGCATCAGCTTCTCGTGGATCGCCCGGGCGGTGGCGGCATCGCCACGCATCGCGGCGGCGCACATCTCGCTCATGGCTTTTGGCGCCACGTTGGCGGTCACCGAAATATTGCCCTTGCCGCCCAGCAGGATCAGTTCGACGGCGGTTGCGTCGTCGCCGGAATACACCAGGAAGTCGCTGCTCACGCCGGCCAGGATATCCTTGGCGCGCTGCAGGTCACCGGTAGCTTCCTTGATGCCGATGATGTTCGGCACGGTCGACAGGCGGATCACGGTCTCGGCCTGCATGTCGCAAGCGGTGCGGCCCGGCACGTTATAGAGGATCTGCGGGATATCGACGGCTTCGGCAATGGCGCGGAAATGCTGATACAGGCCTTCTTGCGTCGGCTTGTTGTAATAAGGGGTCACCAGCAGGCACGCGTCGGCACCGGCGATCTTCGCATTGGTGGTCAGCTCGATCGCTTCGCGCGTCGAGTTCGCGCCGGTACCGGCGATCACCGGGATGCGCCCTGCAACCTGAGCGACCACGCGACGAATCACCTCGATGTGTTCGTTCACATCGAGGGTAGCCGACTCACCTGTAGTGCCGACCGCCACAATGGCGTTGGTGCCCTCTTGCAGGTGGAAGTCCACCAGTTTGCTCAGGCTGTCCCAGTCGAGACGACCCTGTGCATCCATGGGTGTGACCAGTGCCACCATACTGCCCGCAATCATGCAACCGCTCCTGCCGGAAAAAGAGAGCGGTAATGGTACTGGCGCCAAGATGCTTGCACAAGCGAAGTACCGCGCTGCGAGCATTCCCCTGAGCGATGTATTTCGCTACCCTTCAGGCTTTGATCGGTACTGATAAGCTTGTACGCCGGGTTCCAGCCTCCCTTTTCGGCATCCGAAGCCCCAATCCCGCGTTGCCGCCCTTCGCTCTCGCCTTTATGGAGCTCGTCGCAACCGGGCGGTTCAGGGCTTCTGAAACCGCATCCGGACGTTTACCCGGTACTCGAGCCTGCAAAAGTATCGACCGCTCATCGCTTTAGGAATGCTGCATGTCCACCCCCACAGTCCGCGAACAATTCCTTGTCATCAGTGCCCTCGGCGCCAACCCCATGGAGCTGACCAACGTCCTGTGCCGCGCCAGCCATGAAAACCGCTGCGCCGTGGTGACCTCCCGCCTGACCCGCCATGGCGAGTGCAGCGCGCTGGTCCTGGAGGTTTCCGGTAGCTGGGACGCCCTGGCGCGCCTGGAGGCCGGCCTGCCGTCGCTGGCGAAGAAATACGCCTTCACCGTCAACGTGGTACGCAGCGCGGCCCTGGAAAACCGCCCGCAGGCCCTGCCTTATGTGGCTTACGTCAGCGCCGCCTACCGCCCGGACATCGTCAACGAACTGTGCCAGTTCTTCATCGACCACCATGTCGAGCTGGAAAACCTGACCTGCGACACCTACCAGGCTCCGCAGACCGGCGGCACCATGCTCAACGCCACCTTTACCGTGACCTTGCCGGCCGGCACCCAGATCAGCTGGCTGCGCGATCAGTTCCTGGATTTCGCCGACGCAATGAATCTCGATGCGTTGATCGAACCCTGGCGCCCACAGAACCCAATGTAAGGAAGCCCTAATGGCCGTTGCCATCGACCAACCTGTTGCCAACTTCGAAGCCCCGGCCACCAGCGGTCAGACCGTCAGCCTCGCCGCGCTCAAGGGCAAGCAGGTGGTGATCTACTTCTACCCCAAGGACAGCACCCCGGGCTGCACCACCGAAGGCCAGGGCTTTCGCGATCAATACGCCGCGTTCAAGGCCGCCAACACCGAGGTGTTCGGCGTCTCCCGCGATGGCCTGAAGTCCCACGAGAACTTCAAGTGCAAGCAGGAATTCCCCTTCGAGCTGATCAGCGACAAGGACGAAGCCGTCTGCCAATTGTTCGACGTGATCAAGCTGAAGAAGCTCTACGGCAAGGAATACATGGGCGTCGATCGCAGCACCTTCCTGATCGACAAGAATGGCGTGCTGCGCCAGGAATGGCGTGGCGTGAAAGTGCCAGGCCACGTGGATGCGGTACTGGCTGCCGCCCAGGCGCTGAACAAGGCCTGAGCAGGGTAACCGACTAAAAAAAGGGGGCGACTGAATCAGCCGCCCCCTTTTCATTTCCAGAACAGAGCCATTCTAGAGCAAGGGCGCCACGACCGGCTCCTTGCGCGGCCAGGCATCCAGTACCGCCTTGAACAGGGTGGCCAGGGGAATCGCGAAAAATACGCCCCAGAAGCCCCACAACCCGCCAAACAGCAGCACCGCGCAGATGATCGCCACTGGATGCAGGTTCACGGCCTCGGAGAATAGCAGCGGCACCAGCACATTGCCGTCCAGGGCCTGAATGATCCCATAGACCGCCATCAGATAGATGAACTGGTCGCTCCAGCCCCACTGGAACAAGGCGATCAGCGCCACCGGCACGGTCACCACCACCGCCCCGACGTAAGGCACCACCACCGAAATCCCCACCAGCAACGCCAGCAGGGCCGCGTAGTTCAGGCCCAAGGCCACGAAGGCGATGTAGGTCACTGCGCCGCAAATGACGATCTCGATCACCTTGCCACGAATGTAATTGGCGATCTGCCGGTTCATCTCCTGGGCCACCCGAGTGATCAACGCCCGCTCGCGCGGCAGGTAACCGCGCACCCACTGGCTGATCATCGCCCGGTCCTTGAGGAAGAAAAACACCAGGATCGGCACCAGCACCAGATAGATCATGATGTTGACCAGCAGCGGCAGGCTGGACAGCGAAAAGGTCAGCGCCCACTGGCCGAACTTGCCGATTTCGCCGCGCGCCACCTCGATCGCCTGTAACACCTGTTCGTCGGACACCAGGTGCGGATAACGCTCCGGCAACAGCAGAAGCAGCGATTGCCACTTGGCGAGCATTCCCGGCAGCTCGTTGAACAAGGTGATCAACTGGTGCCACAGCAGCGGCACGACGACCACGATGAACACCAGCAGCAGCCCCATGAACAAGGCAAAGACCAGGCCCACCGCCGCCCCGCCAGGCAAACGCCAGCGCTCCAGAGTGAGCACCAGCCCCTGCATCAGGTAGGCCAGCACCATTCCCGCCAACACTGGCGCGAGCATGCCACCCAGGGTCAGCACGGCGGTGAAGGCCAGGAATAGCAGAACGGCCAGTACCACGGCCTCTTCATCGGAGAAGTAGCGCTGAATCCAGTCGCGTAACACTTTGAACATCAATGATCCTTAGACAGAGGCGCGATGATTTCCGGGGCGGTTCAGGCCTTCTTCAGCCAGTAACGATAGACCCCGGCTTCGTCTTCCTCGCGAAGCAGGGTATGACCGGCCAAACGGGCAAAGGTGCGAAAGTCGCGCTGGGAACCGGCATCCGTGGCGATCACCTTGAGTACCGCGCCGCTGGCCAGGCGATTGAGTTCCATCTTGGCCTTGAGCAGCGGCAGCGGGCAGTTCAGGCCGCTGGCATCGAGCTCGGCGTCGTGGGCTACAGCATCAGTCATTGCGTCACTCCGGGAGGGTCGTCGAGGTGCCTAGAATATCTGGTCCAAGGCCTGGTGTCCGGCTACAGTAGACTCTTTGTCGACTAAGGCTTTGTGCATGACTTTTTTGCGCCCTACCCTGCTGACGCTCGCTTGCCTGCTCGCCTCACCAGGCTTCGCCGACGACCTGCCGTCACTCGGTGATGCCAGTTCTGCCATTGTCTCGCCCCAACAGGAACACCAACTGGGCCGCGCCTGGCTGGCGTTGCTGCGCAGCCAGGTTTCGCAACTCAACGACCCGCAACTCAAGGACTATGTCGAAACCAGCGTCTACAAGCTGGTCGAGACCAGCCAGGTCAACGACCGGCGCCTCGAGTTCATCCTGATCAACAGCCCGCAGCTCAACGCCTTTGCCGCTCCAGGCGGCATTGTCGGGGTCAACGGTGGGCTGTTCCTCAACGCCCAGACCGAAGGCGAATACGCCTCGGTACTGGCTCACGAATTGGCTCACCTGTCACAACGCCACTTCGCCCGTGGGGTCGAGGCCTCGCAACGCATGCAGGTGCCGATGATGGCCGCCCTGCTGGCCGGCATCGTGATCGCCGCGGCGGGTGGTGGCGACGCCGGGATCGCCGCCATTGCCGGCACCCAGGCTGCGGCCATCCAGGAACAACGGCGCTTTTCCCGGCAAAACGAGCAGGAAGCCGACCGCATTGGCATCCTCAACCTGGAAAAGGCCGGTTATGACCCGCGCTCCATGCCGACCATGTTCGAACGCCTGATGCGCCAGTACCGCTTCGACGCCAAGCCGCCGGAGTTCCTGCTGACTCACCCGGTTACCGAATCGCGGATCGCCGACACCCGAAACCGCGCTGAACAGGCCAAGGCCGGCGGCAAGGAAGACAGCCTGCGCTACCAGCTGATTCGCGCACGAGTGCAACTGATCTACGAAGAGTCTCCCGGCATGGGCGCCAAGCGTTTTCGCGCCCAGCTCGACGAAAACCCGAAAAACGACATCGCCCGCTACGGCCTCGCCATCGCCCAGATCAAGGGAAGCCAGTTCAACGATGCCCGGGAAAACCTCAAGCATCTGCTGGCCAAGCAGCCTAACGACATCACTTACAACCTGGCCCAGATCGACCTGGATACCGCCACCAGCCGCTTTTCCGATGCCCAGGCCCGGGTGGATAAAATACTTGCGCAGTACCCGGGCAACTATCCACTGAATCAGGTCAGGGTCGACCTGCTGCTCAAGCAGAATCGCCCGGCGGACGCCGAAAAGGCCCTGGAAAGCCTGCTCAAGACCCGCTCCGATGATCCGGATGTCTGGTACTCAGTGGCGGAAACCCGTGGCCTGTCCGGCAACATCATCGGCCTGCATCAGGCGCGGGCCGAATACTTTGCCCTGGTCGGCGATTATCGCCAGGCGATCCAGCAGCTGGATTTCGCCAAACGCCGCGCCGGCAGCAACTTCCCCCTGTCTTCGCGGATCGACGCCCGTCAGCGTGAGTTGATGGACCAGGAGCAAATGGTCAAGGACATGATGCGCTGAGCCCCATCGGCGCCCACAAAAAAGCCCGCCTCTTTCGAGGCGGGCTTTTTATTGCGCGATCAACCCGCTAAGCGGATTACTCGGCCAGCTTGAAGGTAATGAAGCTGGCGCGCCCCTGACGCAGAACACGCATCGATACCGAACGGTTCTTCGGCAGCGCCTGGGCGATTTCAGTGAAGTTCTTGGTCGAAGTGATCGCCTGATTGTTCAGGTGAGTGATCACATCGCCCGGCTGCAGGCCGATCAGCGCGGCCGGGCCGTCCTGAACTTCCTTGATCACCACACCGCCCTTGAGGTCGTAGGCTTTCTTCTGCTCATCGGTCAGCTCGACCACCGCAACACCCAGACGGTTGCTGCTGCGCTCGACACCGGACTTGCTGATGACATCCAGGGTCTTGTCTTCGTCCGGAATCGCACCAACGGTCAATTCGACGTTCTTGCGTTTGCCGTCACGAATCACTTCAAGGTTGGCTTTCGCGCCCGCCTTGAGGGCACCCACCAGATGCGGCAGGTCCGCCGACATGATGATCGGTTGACCGTTCATGCTCAGGATCACATCGCCCACCTGCAGGCCGCCCTTGGCCGCCGGGCCATCGTCCTGGATCTGAGCCACCAGCGCACCGGCCGGTTTCTCCAGGCCGAAGGATTCCGCCAGATCCTTGTTCACTTCCTGGATGACCACGCCCAGCCAGCCGCGGCTGACTTTGCCACCGGCTTTCAGCTGGTTGGAAACGTCCATGGCGACATCGATCGGGATAGCGAAGGACACACCCATGAAGCCGCCGGAACGGGTATAGATCTGCGAGTTGATACCCACCACTTCACCGGCCAGGTTGAACAGCGGACCACCGGAGTTACCCGGGTTGATCGGCACGTCGGTCTGGATGAACGGCACGTAGTTTTCGTTCGGCAGGCTACGACCGATGGCGCTGACGATGCCCTGGGTCACGGTGTGGTCAAAACCAAACGGCGAACCGATGGCCACTACCCACTGGCCGGCCTTCAGGTCCTGGGATTTGCCCAGTTTCAGCACCGGCAGGTCCTTGCCATCGATTTTCAGCAATGCCACGTCGGAGCGTGGATCGGTACCGATCAGCTTGGCTTTCAGTTCGCTGCGGTCAGCCAGGCGGACAAGGATTTCATCCGCGTCGGCAATCACATGGTTATTGGTCAGGATGTAACCATCCGAGGAAATGATGAAGCCAGAACCCAGGGACTGGGCTTCACGCTGGCGATCGCCCCGTGGCGAACGTGGCTGCGGCGGCATGCCACGCTCGAAAAACTCGCGCAGCATCGGCGGCAAGCCTTCGAGATCCGGCATCTGGGCGGAAACCTGGCGGTCCGGGAGCTTCTGCGTGGTACTGATATTGACCACCGCGGGCGATGCCTGCTCGACCAGTTGCGTGAAGTCAGGCAAGTCCGCCGCCTGCGCGGTAACGGCCTGACCGAGCACCAGCACAGTAGCGAAAATGGAGAGATAGGATTTCAAACGTGGTATCGACATACGGCTCCCATTACAACGAGCGTGGTTAAGCGATAGGGACAAGAAATACCAGGCGACTCGCGCAGTAATTTTGTCCCGGAAACGACAAACAAGGCCAGAACCTAGTGGCTCTGACCTATAAGAAAAAACAGGGGGTTTTGCAAATGAAAATGTTCACCGAACATTTAGATATCTCGATTGCAGAGCTGGCATTGCAGACCTCTTACACAACCAACATTAACGCTCGATGAACACCTGGGGCTGTACTCACTGCGCCTTGGGCGCAGCGGCGTCGGTACGCATCGACAAGGCGATCCGTTCGGCGGTGCCGATAGGGATCTCACCCACCACCGTTACCATCATTTCGCCTTCAGGCGTGGTCAGGCGCCGGGATACCGCCACGGTCGGGCCCAGTTGAGTACGGGTGTCGGTCACCGTCGCACCATTGAGCGGCTCGAGGAACACCGAGAAGCGGGCCAGGCCATCGTCATACATCAGGCTGTTGACCATGGCCTTGGTCTCGGGATCCTTGCGCGCACTGCTGCTGGTCAACTCGAAGCCTGGTGGCAACCAGTCGGAATGCCAGGCCTGCGCAGCCTTCACCGCGGAAGCCTTGTCGCTGTCCAGGGCCACAGCCTTGCATTCGGCGCTGGCCTGCAACTCGCTGTCCTTCGGCACATCCGCCGTATCCAGGCGAGTGAACTGGAAGCGCTCGAGCAACTGCCCCTTATCGTTCAATAGCAACGATTTCAGCGGTAGGCCCGTTTCGCGGTCCAGATGCAATTCAAAACCATAACGGTGCTGGTCCCGCGGGGTCAGGGAAACAATGACCGCTGCACGCCCAGCCACACGCGACTTGCCGATGACGGCAAGGTCGTACCAATTCTTGAGCTTTTCTGGATCGAGTGAGTGGGCCGAAGCGTTGGGGGCATCCCCCAGTCCAGCCACCAGCGTACCGCTGACACATTGGGTACGCCCATCAACACGCACAACCTCTTGAGCGGAACCGTCGAGCTGAATCAACCGCTCGCGGACCTGGCCATCCTGGACGCGATGCCAGATGTTATGGGTAGAAAAACTACCGTTACGCTCGTAGACGAAAGTACCCTGGAAGCTTTGCTGCTGTTCGGCTTGCCCAAGACGTTTCAACCAATCCTGAGCTTCGTCGGCGTGGGCTGGAACAATGAACCAGCCACTGAGCAGAAGCGAGAGTAGAGGGATGGCGCGCATGATCCTCCTTAACGGTTTTCCAGGCTCGCCGCACGAGCATAAGGCAGAGCGCTTTCAGTGCCCTTCAGTGCAGCTTGTTGAGCATGCTGACGCAGGTAGCTTGGCAGACGCTGATCGTGCCAGCCTGGCTGACCTTGCAATACGCCGCTGGCCATAGGGCCTGTGGCTTCCGAACTCTCATTGTAGCCGGCCAATACAGCTGGGCCTTTTACTTGAGGAGCGGCCAGGGTTGGCTGGTTCGATTGCTGCGCCAGTTCGACACCAGCGATCTCGTCCTGGTTGTATAGGCGAACACCCGCCAGCACGGCAACGGTCACCGAAGCGGCAACAGCCAGGCGACCCAGGCTGCGCCATGGACCACGAGTGGCCTTGGCCGGTACGGCTTCGTCAGCCAGCGCAGCAGAAACGGCCGCGGCGATGTCCAGACGCGGAAGCAGCAATTCCTTGTGCATGGCCGCCCGGGCGATCTGGTAACGAGCCCAGGTCTCACGGGTTTCCACTTCGTCGACGGCATTCAATACCCGACGCAATTCCAGTTCGTCCGCTTCGTTATCCATCACCGCGGACAGCGATTCCTGCAGGGCTTCACGACTCATGGCGGTTCCTCTCTTGGCTGTCGCCGCTGTCTCAGGTTTCCTGCAACAACGGCTGCAGGGCTTTATCGATGGCTTCCCGAGCGCGGAAAATCCGGGAGCGCACGGTACCCACCGGACATTGCATGACGCTGGCAATGTCCTCGTAACTCAGACCATCGAATTCACGTAAAGTTAAAGCCGTACGCAAATCTTCTGGCAGTTGCTGAATGGTTCGATGGACGGTGCCTTCGATCTCATCCCGCAGCAATGCGCGCTCCGGCGATTCGAGATCCTTGAGGCCATGATCGCCATCGTAGAACTCCGCATCCTCGGAACTGACATCGCTATCCGGCGGCCGGCGACCGCGTGAAACCAGATAGTTTTTCGCCGTGTTGATGGCGATACGATACAGCCACGTATAAAACGCACTGTCACCGCGGAAATTACCAAGCGCACGGTAAGCCTTGATAAAGGCTTCTTGTGCAACATCCTGGGCTTCATGGGTGTCGTGCACAAAACGCACGATCAACCCGAGAATTTTGTGCTGGTATTTCAGCACTAGCAGATCGAAAGCTCGCTTGTCGCCGCGCTGAACGCGCTCGACCAGCTGCTGATCCTCTTCCTGGGTTAGCATGAACACTCCTCGATAAGCTCGGAGGAGGCTTGCATAACTAAACGATCAGGCTTGCAAACATAGACTCGGGCTTTTCGCAAAAGTTCTCCCCCTCCAAGCAAGTTTCCTGCGGGCTCTGATTTGGCACGCACGAAAAACGCAGCGCGGGCAAGGCCGGCTGCGCGAATAATCCTGTCGTCGAATTGAGTTGCATGACCACAACACAAGTCCTGCATAAAAACCGACGCTGTCCCTTCTATCAGGCAACCTTCTATTGAGTTTGGGGCCGTGTCAAAAGTTCCCAATCTTTATAGCCTTGCAGAGCGAACATTGTGTAACCATGAAGAGAAAAAGGTTGCTACATCTTCGATACAGTCGCCAGCTCCCCGACTTGACGGAAAAATCGAGCCACCCATCACTGCCTCGCAACACCGCCTTTCCCGCGCCCATAATTTCATAATGCCACGCAGGCACCGCTATTGTGCCGATCCCCCCCTCTATATACTAGTGGGCTGCATGGCTGCTTTGACTCGCCGATCCAGGCGTCTTGCGCCAACCCCGACCCGGGTCGCTTTTGAGCGGAATCTTCCAATGAGCCAACAGTTTCAACATGATGTTCTGGTGATAGGCAGCGGCGCTGCCGGTTTGAGCCTTGCGCTGACCTTGCCCGGTCATCTGCGCATTGCCGTATTGAGCAAGGGCGATCTCGCCAATGGCTCGACTTATTGGGCTCAGGGTGGCGTCGCAGCGGTGCTGGACGACACCGATACCGTCGAATCCCACGTCGACGACACCCTCAATGCCGGCGGCGGCCTGTGCCACGAAGACGCGGTACGGTTTACCGTCGAGCATAGCCGCGAGGCCATTCAGTGGCTGATCGATCAGGGCGTGCCCTTCACCCGTGACGAACAATCGGGCAATGAAGACCGTGGTTTCGAATTCCACCTGACCCGCGAAGGCGGCCACAGCCATCGCCGCATCATCCATGCCGCCGACGCCACCGGCGCGGCCATCTTCACGACATTGCTGGACCAGGCCCGGCAACGCTCGAACATCGAACTGCTGGAACAGCGGGTCGCCGTCGATCTGATTACCGAAAAACGCCTGGGGCTGGAAGGCGATCGCTGCCTCGGCGCCTATGTACTCAACCGCGCCACCGGTGAAGTCGACACCTACGGTGCGCGCTTTGTCATCCTCGCTTCCGGCGGTGCCGCCAAGGTCTATCTCTATACCAGCAACCCCGATGGCGCCTGTGGCGATGGCATCGCCATGGCCTGGCGTTCGGGCTGCCGGGTGGCCAACCTGGAGTTCAACCAGTTCCACCCGACCTGCCTCTACCATCCGCAGGCCAAGAGCTTCCTGATCACCGAAGCCCTGCGCGGCGAGGGCGCGCACCTGAAGCTGCCCAACGGCGAACGCTTCATGCCGCGCTTCGACCCGCGTGCCGAACTGGCGCCGCGGGATATCGTCGCCCGAGCCATCGACCATGAAATGAAGCGCCTGGGTATCGATTGCGTGTACCTGGACATCAGCCACAAGCCGGAAGCCTTTATCAAAAGCCACTTCCCGACCGTGTACGAGCGCTGCCTGGAGTTCTCCATCGACATCACCAAGCAGCCGATCCCGGTGGTACCGGCCGCGCACTACACCTGCGGCGGGGTTATGGTCGACCAGCAGGGCCGCACCGACGTTCCGGGCCTGTATGCCATTGGCGAAACCAGCTTCACCGGCCTGCACGGCGCCAACCGCATGGCCAGCAACTCGCTGTTGGAATGCTTCGTCTATGCCCGTTCCGCGGCCGCCGACATTCTCGAGCAACTGCCGCAGATCGCCATTCCGATCGCCCTGCCCGCCTGGGACGCCAGCCAGGTCACCGATTCCGACGAGGACGTGATCATTGCGCACAACTGGGACGAACTGCGGCGATTCATGTGGGACTATGTCGGCATCGTGCGCACCAACAAGCGCCTGCAACGGGCTCAGCACCGGGTGCGCCTGCTGCTGGACGAAATCGATGAGTTCTACAGCAACTACAAGGTCAGCCGCGACCTGATCGAGTTGCGCAACCTGGCCCAGGTCGCCGAGCTGATGATTCGCTCGGCCATGGAGCGCAAGGAAAGCCGTGGCCTGCATTACACTCTCGACTACCCGAACCTGCTGCCCGAAGCACTGGACACTATTCTGGTGCCACCCACCTACGGCGACTGAACTTGAGCCGCACGCGCAGGCGCCGATGCACATCGGCCGCCTGCGCATCCCGCGGCACACAGACCGACCTCACCCAGCGCTCGCCCGGCAGGCGAAAACGCAACACCACCAGCAACGGCAGCGCCAGGCTGTCAGGGCACAGTTGCACCGGCCGCCAGCCCTGCCCCGCGCACCACAATTGCCAGCCATCGGCATCGCGACGCAGACCGCTGAAAGCCGAGGGATGATTCAGCAGAATCCGCCGAGGCAACGCCCAGACTCCGTGGCCCAGGCACAACACAACCCCGAGCAGACGGGCCCAGAACGGAATATCGAGCATCAGCAAGGCGCCCAGCGCGAACAGCTGGGCCAGGAGATAGGCCGCCAGCAATTGCCTGGAAGGCTGCCAGCGGCATTCGAAGGTGTTACTTGGGTTGGACACGATCCAGGATCATGCGGACCATGCGTTGCAGCTCGGGATCTTCGGATTCGGAGCGTTCCATGAACCAGCCGAACATGTCCTGGTCTTCGCATTCGAGCAGCCTGACGTAGCAGGCACGGTCAACATCGTTCAGATGCGGATAGACTTCTTTCACGAATGGCACCAGCAACACGTCCAGTTCCAGCATGCCGCGGCGGCTGTGCCAATAGAGGCGGTTCAGTTCAACATCTTCGACCATGGAGCGCTCCTCAAATAGAGCGCAAGTATACAGCCCGACGGACGCCAGAACAGTCGGCTTTGGTCGGTCGCCACCCATCCTTTGTGAACTACCCATTTCAAGGGCACCACCTTATGATGTTCGCCAGACTTTTTACCCTGCGATGACCCATGGCTGATTCCGCTTTTTTCTGCTCACTGTCCCACGAGGGCATTCTCGCCGTCCGCGGCCCCGATGCCAGCAAGTTCCTTCAGGGCCAGCTGACCTGCAACCTCAATTACCTCAGCGATAGCCAATCCAGCCTGGGCGCTCGTTGCACCCAGAAAGGCCGCATGCAATCGAGCTTTCGTATCCTGCTCGAAGGCGATGGCTGCCTGCTGGCCATGGCCACCGAGCTGCTGGAGCCGCAACTGGCGGACCTGAAAAAATACGCGGTGTTTTCCAAGGCCAAGCTCAGTGATGAAAGCGCCCTGTGGGTACGCTTCGGCCTGGGCAACGCCGATGCGCTGCTGGCCGGCCTCGGGCTGGAACTGCCGGCGGAAGACGGCGCGGTCGCCCGCAACGACGGCCTGATCGCCATTCGTGCCTCAGCGGACCGGGCCGAGCTCTGGGCCCCGGCAGATAAAGCTGAAGACCTGCGCGAAAAGCTGACCGCGCAACTGCCCGAAGGCGATCTCAATCAATGGTTGCTGGGCCAGATCCGCGCCGGTATCGGCCAGGTCATGCCGGCCACCCGCGAGCTGTTCATCCCGCAAATGCTCAATCTGCAGGCCATCGGCGGCGTCAGTTTCAAGAAAGGCTGCTACACCGGCCAGGAAATCGTCGCCCGCATGCAGTACCTGGGCAAACTCAAGCGCCGCCTGTACCGCCTGGCCCTGAACGTCGAAGAGCTGCCGGAACCCGGCACCCCGCTGTTCTCCCCGACCCACGGCAGCTCCATCGGCGAAGTGGTGATCGCCGCGCGTGCCGAACAAAACATTGAACTCCTGGCCGTACTGCAAGCCGAAGCCGCAGAGGATGGCAATCTCCATCTCGGCGCGCTTGAAGGTCCCGGGCTGCAGCTGCTGGACCTGCCTTACCAGCTGGATCGCGATCGAGAAATCCAGCGCTGATCGCCGCAACTTCCTGCAACACCCCTAGAGAACAGAAATGAGTGAGCTGGCGGAAAAGGTCCAACAGGATTTGGTTGAGGCCATCGATAACGATGACCTGGTTCTGCCAACATTACCGGAAGTGGCCCTGCAGATTCGCCGGGCCGCTGAAGATCCGGAAATCAGCGTCAGCACCCTGAGCAAAGTGATTGGCCGTGATACGGCGCTGTCGGCGCGCCTGATCAAAGTGGTCAACAGCCCGCTGCTGCGCGCCACCCAGGAAGTCACCGACCTGCACACCGCGATTACCCGGCTGGGTGTCAATTACAGCAGCAACCTGGCCATCGGCCTGGTCATGGAGCAGATTTTCCATGCCCGCTCGGAGGTAATCGCGCAGAAAATGCACGACGTCTGGCGCAAAAGCCTGGAAGTGGCCGGCGTCAGCTATGCCCTGTGCCGCAGCCATACCCAGTTGAAACCCGACCAGGCCGCCCTTGGCGGACTGGTGCATCAGATCGGCGTGCTGCCGATCCTGACCTATGCGGAAGATCACTATGAGCTGCTGTCCGACCCGGTCAGCCTCAACCACGTGATCGAACGCATCCACCCGTTACTGGGCGACAAGCTGCTACAGGTCTGGGAGTTTCCGGAACAGCTGGCCAAATTGCCGGGGCAGTACCTGGACTTCAAGCGCCAGTCCGTACGTGTGGATTACGTCGACCTGGTGCAGGTCGCCAGCCTGTATTGCCACAAGGACACCAACCACCCGCTGGCGAAGATCGATATCCTCAGCGTGCCGGCCTTCAAAAAGCTCGGGATCGACCCCGAGAACAAGGTGATGTGCAGCGATCTGGCCGAATCGCAGTCAATGTTCTACTGAACCTGTACCGCCAGCCTCTAGCCTGCGTTAAAACTCACCCGCACCTTCAGTCCCGCCTGCGCGCCGTCGTGCAGGCTGATTTGCGCCAGATGGGCGCGACAGATTTCACCGACGATCGCCAGGCCCAGGCCGGAACCCGCGACATCGGAGTTACGCCGGTAGAATCGCTCGAATACCCGGTCGCGGTCTTCCTGGGGAATCCCCGGGCCGTCGTCCTCCACCTCCAGCACCGCCGGCGCGCTGACCCGCAGGATCACGTTTCCGCCCGGCCTGGTGTGGGCCAGGGCATTGTCCACCAGGTTGCTCAGCAGCTCGTTCAAGAGGGTCGGCTCGCCGCGCAGCCAGACCGGCTCGTCGGCTTCCAGGGCCAGGGCGATCCCCCGGGCGTGAGCCAAGGGCGCCATGGCCATGCCCAGTTCGCGAGCCAGCTGGCTGAGATCGAGCAATTGCGCGCCGCCCTCGGCAATCGCCCGGGCGCCGTTTTCGATCCGCGCCAGGGACAGCAGTTGATTGGCCAGGTGAGTCAGGCGATCGGTACCCTGGGCGGCGCTTTCCAGGGTGCTGCGCCAGGTCTCGGGCTCCGATGCCCGCAGCCCCAGTTCCAGGCGCGCCTTGAGTGCTGCCAGCGGGGTGCGCAATTCATGGGCGGCATCGGCGATGAACTGCGCCTGGCGCTCGAACTGCCCACGCAGCCGCTCGGTGAAATGGTTGAGCGCCCGCACCAGTGGCCACAGCTCGCGTTGCACCTCGACCAGCGGCAAGGGGCGCAAATCATCGGGCTGGCGCTCTTCCACCGCGGTGCGCAAACGCTCCAGCGGGCGCAACGCGGCGCTGACCGCGAACCACACCAGCAACAAGGCCCCCATGGCCAGCATGCCCAGGCGCAACAGGGTATCGGCCATCAGGCTGCGCGCCATGCGAACCCGCGCCTCGTCGGTCTCCGCCACGCGAATCTCCGCCATACCGTTCATGTTCGGCTCGCTGACCGCCTTGAGCAGGCTCACCACTCGGACATTCTGCCCTTGATAGGTGGCATCGTAGAACCGCGCCAGCGCCGGGTAATCGTCGGTGCGCGGCGTGCCTGGCGGCGGACCGGGCAGGTTTTCGTAGCCGGAAATCAGCTTCTGATGAATGTCATTGACCTGGTAATAGATCCGCCCGGCGCTGTCGTAGGCGAAGGTATCGAGGGCGACATAGGGCACATTGGCGCTGAGGCCACCGTCGCGCTGGGACAGGCCGGCGGCGATGGTGCGGGCCGAGGCCAGCAGGGTCCGGTCGTAGGCGGTGTCCGCGGCCTCGCGGCCGTTCCAGTAGGCACTCAGGCCGCTGGCCAGCATCAGTACCACCAGCAGCAGCGCCAGGTTCCACAACAGGCGCCAGCGCAGGCTGCTGGGCCTATGCATCGCGGCTTTCCAGCAAGTAACCGAGGCCCCGGAAGGTAACGATGGCCACCGGCTGGCCGTCGAGTTTCTTGCGCAAGCGATGGACATAGATCTCGATGGCATCCGGGCTGGCCTCTTCATCCAAGCCGAAGACCTGGGAAGCCAGTTGCTCCTTGCTCATAACCCGCCCCGGCCGGGCGATCAGCGCCTCGAGCACCGCCTGCTCGCGGGAGGTCAACGTCAGCAGTTCTTCACCGAGGGTAAAGCGCCGGGTATCGAGGTCGTAGGCCAGCACTCCACAGCGCTGCACCCGCTCACCACCAAGCACGCTGCGCCGCAGCAGGGCCTTGACCCGTGCTTCCAGCTCCGTCAGTTCGAAGGGTTTGGCCAGGTAGTCGTCCGCCCCCAGGTTGAGGCCATGGACCCGATCCTTCACATCGCTGCGCGCGGTCAGCATCAGCACCGGCAGGTTCTTGCCCCGCGCTCGCAGGCGCGCCAGCACTTCGAAACCATCCAGGCGCGGCAGGCCCACATCGAGGATCGCCATGGCGTAATCCTCGCTGCCCAGGGCCAGGTCCGCGGCGACCCCATCGTGCAGCACATCCACGGTCAAACCCGTGCTCTTGAGCGCCTGGGCGACACTTTCAGCCAGCTGCAGGTGGTCTTCGACGAGAAGCACGCGCATGGATTTCCTACCTCGTTCAGGGGATCGACGGCACTTTTAATTGCCGCGGAGTTTACAGCCGGGACCGCTGCTGTGAAGCCCGAAAACCGTGAAAGCCTGCTGAAAGGTTAGCGAAAGGTTGGCCCATTAGAGTCCTGTTACGGATTGTTTCGACTTCCGTGGCGACCTCCCGGTGGCCTCCCGAAAAACGCCTCGATGCGTTTTCGCCAATAAGAACAATAACGGAGTACAACACGATGCTGTCCATGCAGCCTCAGGCTTGCCAGCCTGTTCGTTTTTCCCGTCTCAGCCACACCGCCCTCGCCAGTGCCGCCGCCCTTGCCGGTTTCTCACCGATCAGCCAGGCCGCCTTCTTCGAAGACAGCAGCGCTACCCTCGAAACCCGCAACATGTACTTCAACCGCGATTTCCGCAGCGGCACCAGTGCCCAGCAATCCAAGCGCGACGAATGGGCCCAGGGCTTCATGCTCAACCTGCAATCGGGCTACACCGACGGTACTGTGGGCTTCGGCGTCGACGCGCTGGGCATGCTCGGCATCAAGCTCGACTCCAGCCCCGACCGTACCGGCACCGGCCTGCTGCCGACCCACGACGACGGGCGCGCCGCCGACGAGTACTCCAAGGTCGGCCTGACCGGCAAAGTGAAGATCTCCACCACCGAACTGAAGATCGGCAGCCTGATCCCGGAACTGCCGACCATCAAGCCCAACGACGGGCGCATCCTGCCCCAGACCTTCGAGGGCGGCCTGCTGACCTCCAGGGAAATCAAGAACCTGACCTTCACCGGCGGGCGCCTGGAGAAAGCCAAGGATCGCGACAGCACCGACTTCGAGGACATCGCCCTCAACAACAAGAACAGCCGCTTCGCCGGCACCGTCGCCGGCAAGCACTTCGACTTCGGCGGCCTGGACTACAAGTTCACCGACAAGATCACCGGCAGCTACCACTTCGCCCAGCTCGCCGAAGTCTACAACCAGCACTTCTTCGGTCTGCTCGCCTCGCAGCCGATGGGCCCGGGCACTTTCGCCACGGACCTGCGCTTCGCCGTCAGTGACGACCAGGGCCAGGCCCGTGGCGGCAAGATCGACAACAAATCCCTCAACGGCCTGGTGAGCTACGCCCTGAACGGGCATAAACTCAGCGCCGGCTACCAGCACATGTCCGGCGACAGCGCCTTCCCCTACCTCGACGGGGCCGACCCGTACCTGGTCAACTTCGTGCAGATCAACGACTTCGCCGGTGCCGAAGAACGCTCCTGGCAAGCCCGCTACGATTACGACTTCGGCAAGCTCGGCATCCCCGGCCTGACCTTCATGACCCGCTACCTGAGCGGTGACAACATCGCCCTGAAAAACGGCGACACCGGCAAGGAATGGGAACGCAACACCGAGATCAAGTACGTGGTGCAAAGCGGCACCTTCAAGGACGTCGCGGTGCGCCTGCGCAACGCCACCTACCGCTCCAACTATTCGGCCCGCGATGCGGATGAAGTGCGCCTGCTGGTGAGCTACAGCCTGGCGCTCTGGTAATCGACCGACCTTTGGCAGGCGCCGCGCCTGCCAAAGATCTTGGCATGCAATACACAACAACAACTCCTGTGGAGACAAGCATGAACCCATCACTGCGTAAATTGGCCCTCGCCGCCGGCTGTATGCTGTTCGCCGGTCAACTGCTCGCCGCCAGCGCCGAACCCAAGCGCCCGGAATGCATCGCCCCGGCCTCCCCCGGCGGCGGTTTCGACCTGACCTGCAAACTGGCGCAGAGCGCGCTGGTCAACGAAAAGCTGCTGACCAAACCGATGCGCGTGACCTACATGCCCGGCGGTGTCGGCGCGGTGGCCTACAACGCGGTGGTGGCCCAGCGTCCCGCCGACGCCGGCACGCTGGTGGCCTGGTCCAGCGGTTCGCTGCTGAACCTGGCCCAGGGCAAGTTCGGCCGTTTCGATGAAAGCGCGGTGCGCTGGCTGGCCGCGGTCGGCACCAGTTATGGCGCCATCGCGGTGAAGAGCGACTCGCCGTACAAGACCCTCGACGACCTGGTCAAGGCGCTGAAGAAAGATCCGAGTTCGGTGGTGATCGGCTCCGGCGGTACCGTCGGCAGCCAGGACTGGATGCAGACCGCGCTGATCGCCAAGGCCGCCGGGATCAACCCGCGCGACCTGCGCTACGTGGCCCTGGAAGGCGGCGGCGAAATCGCCACCGCGTTGCTGGGCGGGCACATCCAGGTTGGCAGTACCGACATTTCCGACTCCATGCCGCATATCCAGAGCGGTGACATGCGCCTGCTCGCGGTGTTCTCCGACAAGCGCCTGGACGAACCGGAAATGAAGGACATCCCGACCGCCAAGGAGCAAGGCTACGACATCGTCTGGCCAGTGGTGCGCGGCTTCTATCTCGGGCCGAAGGTCAGCGACGAAGACTACGCCTGGTGGAAAGACGCCTTCGACAAGCTGCTGGCTTCCGAAGAGTTCGCCAAGCTGCGCGACCAGCGCGAACTCTTCCCGTTCGCCATGACCGGGCCGGAACTGGACGCCTACGTGAAGAAACAGGTGGCCGACTACAAGACCCTGGCCAAAGAGTTCGGCCTGATCCAGTAATCGCCCCTATCTAGCGGTCCTGCCCCTTTTGCGGGGGCAGGGCCCAGGAGTTTGCCATGCTCTTACAACGCATTTTCGCCTCAGTGCTGCTCCTGGCCTGCCTGGGCCTGGCACTGATGGCCTGGCCTTACCAGGCCGCGTTTTCCTACGAACCGGTCGGCCCGCGCGCCTTTCCCCTGCTGATGCTCGGGTTGATGGGCCTGGCGCTGCTGTACATGGTGTTTCGCCCGGCGCCGATCAAGCACAGCGAAGACGAGCCGCCGCTGGACCGTGAAACCCTGACCAAGATCAGCATCTGCGTGGTCCTGCTGCTGATCTTCGCCGGTCTGTTCGAACCCCTGGGTTTCATTCTCAGCAGCATCCTGATCGGCATTCCGATGGCGCGCCTGTATGGCGGCCGCTGGGTGCCCAGCGCCGTGGTCACTACGCTGATGGCCATCGGTCTGTATGTGCTCTTCGACCGGGTGATGGACGTGCCACTGCCCCTGGGCCTGCTCGACGTTCTGGAGAACTGATATGGATACGCTTGGCTATTTGGGCCAGGGTTTCGGCGTCGCGCTGAGCCCCTACAATCTGGTCACCGCCCTGACCGGCACCCTGATCGGCACCGTGGTCGGCCTGCTTCCGGGCCTGGGCCCGATCAACGGCGTGGCACTGCTGATCCCGATCGCCTTCGCCCTCGGCCTGCCACCGGAGTCGGCGCTGATCCTGCTGGCGGCGGTGTACCTGGGGTGCGAATACGGTGGCCGGATCAGCTCGATCCTGCTGAACATCCCGGGCGAAGCCTCCACCGTGATGACCACCCTCGACGGCTACCCGATGGCGCGCCAGGGCCTGGCCGGGGTAGCCTTGTCGCTGTCGGCCTGGAGCTCGTTCATCGGCGCCCTCATCGCCACCTGCGGCATGGTGATGTTCGCCCCGCTGCTGGCGAAATGGGCGATCGCCTTCGGCCCGGCGGAGTACTTCGTGCTGATGGTGTTCGCCATTGTCTGCCTCGGCGGCATGGCGGGTGACCGACCGATCAAGACCTTTATCGCCGCGCTGATCGGGCTGTTCCTGTCGTCGGTCGGCATCGACGCCAACAGCGGCGTGTACCGCTTCACCGGCGATAACATCCACCTCACTGACGGTATTCAGTTCGTGGTGCTGGTACTGGGCCTGTTCTCCATCAGCGAGATCCTGTTGCTGCTGGAAAAAACCCATCGCGGCCAGGAAGCGGTGAAAGCCACCGGGCGCATGATGTTCAACTTCAAGGAAGCGGCGTCGGTATTCATGGTGAATATCCGTAGCGGCCTGCTGGGCTTCATCATGGGCGTCTTGCCGGGTGCCGGCGCGACCCTGGCCAGCGCCGTGGCCTACATGACCGAAAAACGCATCGCCGGCGCCAGCGGCACGTTCGGCCAGGGCGACAAGCGCGGCCTGGCGGCTCCGGAAACCGCGATCGGCGCCTCGGCCTGCGGCGCCCTGGTACCGATGCTGACCCTCGGCGTCCCGGGCTCGGGCACCACCGCGGTGATGATCGGCGCCCTGTCGCTGTACAACATCACCCCGGGCCCGCTGCTGTTCCAGCAGCAACCGGATATCGTCTGGGGCCTGATCGCCTCGCTGTTCATCGCCAACATCATGCTGGTGATCCTCAACATCCCGATGATCCGCGTCTTCACCCGCATCCTCGCCGTGCCGAACTGGGCCCTGGTGCCGGTGATCGCGATCATCACCGGGATCGGCGTCTACGCGGTGCACGCCACCACCTTCGACCTGTTCCTGATGGTCGGCATCGGCATCTTCGGCTACATCCTGCGCAAGCTGGACTTCCCGCTGTCGCCGGTGCTGCTGGGCTTTATCCTCGGCGGGCTGATGGAGCAGAACCTGCGTCGCGCGCTGTCGATCTCCAACGGCGCGATGGAAATCCTCTGGTCCAGCCCGATCACCGTCGGCGTCTGGGTGCTGACCGTAATCATGCTGCTGATGCCGATGATCCGCATCTGGCGCAAGCGCTCGGCCCTGCAACGCGCCGTGGCCGATGTCTGAGGTCAGCTTCAAACAGTGGTGGGGTACGCCCCTGGTCGGTCTGGTCGGCGGTTACCTCGCCAGCCAGATCGGCTGGCCGCTGCCGTGGATGGTCGGCTCGTTGCTGGCGATCATCCTGGTGCGCTGCCTGACGCCCTGGCAACTGGGGGAAATTCCCGGCGGCCGCAAATGCGGGCAATGGGTGGTGGGTATCGGCATCGGCCTGCACTTCACCCCGGTGGTGATGGAGCAGGTCATGAGCCATTTCGGCCTGATCTTCTTCGGTGCCCTGGTCACCAGCCTGTCCAGCGTGGTCGGGGTCTGGCTGCTGCGGCGCACCGGTGAGGACCGGGCCACCGCGTTCTTTTCCAGCATGCCGGGCGGCTCCGGCGAGATGGTCAACCTCGGCGCGCGCGCAACGGCGCGGTGCTCAGCCGTGTGGCGGCCGGGCAAAGCCTGCGGGTGCTGGTGGTGGTCTTGTGTACCGGCGGCCTTCAAATACCTGCTCGGTGAAGGCGTGCCTCAATTGCATCCGGCCAGCGTCGATTGGCGCTGGCTGGCCGTATTGTTTCCGGCGGGCGCCCTGCTCGCCTGGCTCTGGCAGCGTCTGCGCCAGCCCAACCCTGGCTGTTCGGGCCGCTGCTGGTCAGCGCCGCGGTCAGTGTCGGCTGGGACCTGCACATCGGCCTGCCGGACGGCGGCAGCCAGATCGGCCAGTGGCTGATCGGTAGCGGCCTGGGCTGTCACTTCAATCGCCAGTTCTTCCGCCACGCGCCCTCATTCATGGGCCGCACCCTGGTCGGCACGGCGCTGACCATGCTGATCGCCAGCCTCGCGGCCGTAGCCCTGAGCGCCCTGACTCATCTGGATTTGCGTTCGCTGACGCTGGGCATGATGCCCGGCGGCATCGCGGAAATGAGCCTGACGGCCGAGACCCTGCAACTGTCGGTACCGCTGGTGACGGCGATGCAGGTGATGCGCTTGCTGTTCGTGCTGTTTCTGGCCGAGCCGCTGTTCCGGCATTGGGACAAGAAACCGGACTGAAGCCGGTCCCCTGTAGCCGCTACCGCAGGCTGCGATCGACCCCGAAGGGGCGCGCGATGTTCAGAGTCGCCGAGGCCCTTCGGACCTATCGCAGCCTGCGGCAGCGGCTACAGGGTTTTGCGTTGATTCAAGCAGGCTCGAGGCTAGCCGCGATGAGGCCCATCAAACCGGCGGCAACCGCCATTCGATCGGCGTCTCGCCATTCTGCTCGAGGTACTTGTTGGTCCGGCTGAAATGCCCGCAACCGATAAAGCCGCGGTACGCCGACAGGGGCGACGGGTGTACCGAGGTCAGCACCAGATGTTTGGTGGCATCGATCAGCTTCTGCTTGCTCTGGGCGTGGGAACCCCACAGCAGGAACACCAGATGCGGCTGATGCTCGCTCACCACTTCGATGATCCGGTCGGTGAAATGCTGCCAGCCCCGGCCCGCGTGGGAAGCGGCGTTGGCCCGTTGCACGGTCATGGTGGTATTGAGCATCAGCACGCCCTGGTCGGCCCAGCTCTGCAGGTAACCGTGGTTGGGCATGTCGATGTTCAGGTCGCGCTTGAGCTCTTTATAGATGTTCACCAGGGACGGCGGCGCCGGTACGCCGGGCTGCACCGAGAAGCACAGGCCGTGGGCCTGGCCGGGGCCGTGGTAAGGGTCCTGGCCGAGGATCACCACCTTGACCTTGTCCAGCGGCGTGGAATTCAGCGCATTGAAGATCAACGGGCCCGGCGGGTAGATCTCCTTGCCGGCGGCATGTTCCTGACGCAGGAACTCGCGCAACTCCGCCATGTAAGGCTGGTCGAATCGGCACGCAGTGCCTGCTTCCAGCTGGGTTCGAGTTTGATACGGTCGTCATCGGTCATGGTTGCACCCGGTAAAATCAATGGGCGCACCCTAGGAAAGCCCACCACGCTTGTCAATTGATCTGACGCAGAACCGCCACTTTCGCCTATAGCGATCATACTGAACGCTCAAATTCCCGATCGAGGTCACGATGAATCTGCACTTCGAAGAACTCACCGGCACCGACGGCGCGCGCATCGCAATTGCCAGCCTGGATGCCGAACAATCCCTCAACGCCTTGTCCCTGCCGATGATCCATCTGTTGAGCGACCGCCTGGAAGCCTGGGCCAAGGACCCGCAAGTGGTCTGCGTGCTGTTGCGCGGCAACGGCGCCAAGGCCTTTTGCGCCGGCGGCGAAGTGCGCAGCCTGGTCCAGGCCTGCCTGGCCCACCCCGGCGAAGTACCACCGCTGGCCGCGCAGTTCTTCGCCGCGGAATACCGTCTCGACTACCGCCTGCACACCTACCCGAAACCGCTGATCTGCTGGGGCCACGGCTATGTGCTCGGTGGCGGCCTGGGCCTGCTGCAAGGCGCCAGCATTCGTATCGTCACGCCGAGCAGCCGCCTGGCGATGCCGGAAATCAGCATTGGCCTGTACCCGGATGTCGGCGCCAGTTGGTTCCTCTCGCGCCTGCCGGGCAAGCTCGGACTGTTCCTCGGCCTGACCGGCGCACACATCAACGGCCGCGACGCCATCGACCTGGACCTGGCCGACCGCTTCCTGCGGGACGACCAGCAGGAAGCGCTGATCGACGGGCTGCTGCAGCTCAACTGGCAGGAGCAGACACCGATGCAGCTCAACAGCCTGCTCAAGGCCCTGCAACAGGAAGCCGTGGCACAAATGCCCGCGGCCCAATGGTTGCCACGGCGCCAGCAGATCGACGAATGGCTGGACGTCAGCGATGTACGCTGTGCCTGGCGAGCCATCAGCCAGCTGCACGATCACTCCGATGCCCTGCTGGGCCCGGGCGGGCGAAAAACCCTCGGCGAAGGCTGCCCGCTGACCGCCTGCCTGGTCTGGGAACAGATCCAGGGGGCCCGGCACCTGTCCCTGGCCCAGGTGTTCCAGATGGACATACACCCTGAGTCTGAACTGCTGCCGGCATCCTGAATTCAGCGAAGGGAGTGCGGGCGCGCTTGATCGACAAGGACCACAAGCCCCGCTGGCACTGGCCGGACATCACAGCGTCCCCGACGCCGTGGTGCAGGCGCATTTCCACAAGGCCTGGAAGGCCGTCACCCCCTGGCGGATCTGTCGACTTCTAAAAAGCCAGCCATGAAAAAAAACGGCGCTCCAGGCGCCGCTTGTTCGTTGTGGGCAGACAGCGGTTGTGATGACGGTCACGACGGTGATCGTCGCGACCGCGATCGCTCCAGTCTCGACCGCCACGCCGACCGTCATGGTCGCGGCGGACCGTCATGCCGGTAGTCGTTTTCCAGCCCTGGCGGGTGGGCCATTCCCAGCCACGGTTCGGGTAGGCGCGGTAAAACGGCCCGCGCGCGACTGGTAGTAACGCGGTGACGGTTGGTAATACCGCGGCTGGTAGTACCGGGGCGCAGGTTGGTAGTAGCGAGGCGCAGATTGATAATAACGCGGCGCGTAATAGCCGCGGCCGTGAAGAATAATAGGAGGCCGCCGTAGTAGACCGGCGCCGGCGTCGTATAGACCTCAGAGCGGTAGTAAGTGGAACCTCCGTCGTAGTCGTAATAGGGAACGCAGGCAGAAAGAGCCAAACCCAGGAACGCAGTGAGAAGAATTCGACGATACATGGCGGCCTCCTGGACCGCTGATGGGCCATGCCAGCGACGCTGGCCGGCGGCAGCCAAGGATGTTCTGGCTGACGGAATATCTGACCGTGAAAACGGGGTCTGGTGCGATTTCGGTTACACCTTGATACAAGTCGCCAGGCCAGGATCTTGGATCCGAGAAGGGCCGGTTTTCGCTGGCTGCGGGCCATTGCTGGCGAGCTATCAAATCACGCAGCTACTCGTCGGCGCGTCCACTAGAATGCTCGCATCGGGTCACTGCCAGGGAATCGCCCATGCTGCTTAGTTCCCCGCTGTATTCGCAGCGCTGGTTGATCATCACGCTCATCGCGCTGCTGGGTTGCGGTTTCATGGCTACCTCCTTGCTCAGCTACTACGCCTCGCGAACCTCGATCCGCAACAACATCGTCAACACAGAGCTGCCGCTGACCTCCGACACCGTGTATTCGGAGATCCAGAAAGACCTGGTACGACCGATCCTGATTTCTTCGATGATGTCCCGCGATACCTTCATGCGCGATTGGGTAATGGGTGGCGAACGCGATCCCGAGCAGATGACCCGCTACCTCAACGAAGTCATGACCCACTACGGCGCCTACACCGCGTTCTTCGTCTCCAACAGCACCCTGACCTACTACCATGCCAAGGGTGTGCTGAAAAAAATCGCTCATGACAACCCTCGCGACGCCTGGTATTTCCGCGTCCGCGACATGGCCACCCCGTATGAGATCAACGTCGATCCGGACCAGGCCAACCAGAACAACCTGACGTTTTTCATCAACTACAAGGTCTACGACTACCAGGACAATTTCATCGGCGTCGCCGGTGTCGGCCTCAAGGTAGACGCGGTGATCAAGCTGATCGACCGCTATCAGCAGCGTTATCAGCGCAGTGTGTATTTCGTCGATACCCAGGGCCGGATCGTCCTCACCGGAACCGAAGGCGGTCCGCAGGGCGCGCGGGCCGGCCAGTCGCTGCTCGAACTGGAAAACCTGCGCGACCTGCAGGCCAGGCTGCCCAAGCCCCACAGCGGCAGCTACGAGTACAGCGCCCCAGACCAGCGGCACTTTCTCAATGTGCGTTTCATTCCCGAGCTGAACTGGTACCTGTTCGTCGACAAGCACGAAGGCAGCGCCCTGGGCAATATCCGCCGCTCGCTGTACCTCAACCTGCTGATCTGCCTGGCGATCACCCTGATCGTGCTGACCCTGCTCAACGGCGTGGTCAGACGCTTCCAGCGCAAGATCGAAACCCAGGCTACCCTCGATAGCCTCACCGGCCTGCACAACCGCCGCGGCTTCGACCTGCTGGCCGCCCAGGCCATGCACGAAGCCCGGCGCGAGTCCAAGCCGCTGACCGCGCTGCTGCTCGACCTGGACCACTTCAAACGCCTCAACGACACCTACGGCCACCTCGCCGGCGACCAGGTGTTGAGCGGCTTCGCCCGGCACCTGGAAAGCTGCCTGCGCCAGTCTGATATCGTTTGCCGTTGGGGCGGCGAAGAGTTCATCGTGCTGCTCAAGGACACCGACAGCGCCACGGCGCTGAAGATCGCCGAGAAAATCCGCCTGCTGATCGAGCAACAGAGCTACGCCTATGAGGGCAAGAACATGCAACTGACCGTCAGTATCGGCGTGACCACGCTGCAGGCGGACGATACCCTGCACAGCCTGCTGTCGCGCGCCGACCATGCGATGTACCGTGCCAAACAGACCGGCCGTAACCGAACCTGCGTGGAAATGCCTCACTCCCGTTATGAATGAACCGACCCTGAACAACCCCAACCTCTGCCCGGCCTGCGGCGCCCGCAACAACTGCAGCCTGGCCGACCCGCGTACCGCCGACCAGGCCTGCTGGTGCTACAGCGTGAGCATCGACCCGGCGGTGCTCCAGGCACTGCCGCCGGAGCTGCGCGATCGCGCCTGCCTGTGTCCGCGCTGCACCCGGGTCGAGGCGCAACTGCAAGCGGCCGCCAGGCCGATCCCGTAAGATGCGCAGCCCTTTGCCAGCCTGCCGATAGCCATGCGCGTTGACCGCTTCCTCAGTAACCTGCCCCGCTTCAACCGTCAGCAGGTGCGCCTGTTGCTGGTGGCAAAGCGCATCCGCATCGACGGCCAGGTGGTCAGCGATCCTCACGCCGAGGTGCGCGAATTCAGCCGGGTCGAACTCGACGACGAAGTGCTGCAGGCCGGCAAGCCGCCGCGCTATTTCATGCTGCACAAACCCATGGGCTGCGTCAGCGCCACCCGCGATCCCGAACACCGCACCGTGCTCGACCTGCTGGACGAACCGGACAAGCACGAGCTGCACATCGCCGGGCGCCTGGACTACAACACCACCGGTTTATTGATCCTCACCAACGACGGCAGTTGGTCGCGACGCCTGACCCAGCCGCAGACCAAACTGCCGAAGCGCTATTACGTCGAGACCGAACAGGACATAGGCCCGGAGTACGCCGAGACCTTCGCCCGGGGCCTGTACTTCGCCTTCGAGGACCTCACCACCCTGCCCGCCAAGCTGCAGATCCTCGGCCCCCGGTGCGCGCGGCTGAGCATCGTCGAAGGCCGCTACCACCAGGTCAAACGCATGTTCGGCCATTTCGACAACAAGGTCTTGCGCCTGCATCGCGAACGCATGGGACCGCTGGCCCTCGACGAAAACCTGGCCCCCGGCGAGTACCGGTCGCTGACCGATGAAGAAATCCGCCTGATCTGAGTACCTACAATTTCTGTAGCCGCTGTAAGCCATTGACGATGCGATGACCATTCAGCCGAAGTTGTCGAACAATTTACCAACGGCACTTGCGAGACGGCGTTCTCCCTGCTTGAATCAGTCCGTCGGCCGAAATGTGACCGATGAGTCACGAACATACTTCTAAGAAACCCTTTGCCGTCCGAGCCGCCTGTGCTCACCCCGCATTACGGCAAATTGCCCGCTTATAACAACACCCGTCGACCATCTGTTGCGGATCGACATGGGCTCAAAAATTCCAGGCGTATGCCTACCTGTCACAAATCTCGTGCACCCTCGGTTGCGCGCATACCCGCTTGCCAGGAGTCTTATGACATGAGGCCAGAAATCGCTGTGCTGGATATACAAGGTCAGTATCGGGTTTACACGGAGTTCTATCGCGCAGATGCCGCAGAAAAGACCATCATTCTGGTCAACGGCTCAATGGCCACCACTGCGTCTTTTGCGCAGACCGTGAAGAACCTGCATCCGCAATTCAACGTTGTGCTCTACGACCAGCCCTACGCCGGTCGTTCGAAAGCCCACAACAGACACGAGAAAATGCTCACCAAGGAAATCGAGGGACAGATCCTCTTGGAACTGATCGACCACTTCGCCGCCGAGCACGTGATGTCGTTTTCCTGGGGTGGCGCGCCGACGCTGCTCGCCCTGGCACAGCGCCCGCGACGCATCGAAAAGGCGGTGATCAGCTCGTTCTCGCCAGTGATCAACGAGCCGATGCGCGACTACCTCGAACGCGGTGTCGATTACCTCGGCAGCCTGGATCGCGACCGGGTCGGGCACCTGGTCAACGAGACCATCGGCAAGCACCTGCCGTCGCTGTTCAAGCGCTTCAACTATCGCCATGTCAGCACCCTGGCCGAGCATGAATACGGACAGATGCACTTCCATATCAGCCATGTCCTCAACAGCGACCGTCAGTGCTACCTGAAAGCGGCGAAGAACATCGACGTACCGGTGCTGTTCATGAACGGCGAATGGGACGAATACACCGCCGCCAATGACGCCCGGCTGTTCGGCAACCATGTCCGGCACTCGACGTTCAGTACCATCCAGGCCGCCGGGCACTTCCTCGACATGGAACACAAGGCCGCCTGCCGGGACAGCCGCAACGCGCTGATGGGGTTTCTCAAACCGACCCAGCACACCAGTCGTCCGCGTTATCACTACCTGCAGGACCACCATGCCCTGGCTATCTGAAGTGGCGTCATCGCGAGCAACTCGTCCCCTGCCACAGGAGCGAGCTTGCTCGCGATAGACCGCAAGACGGTCTTCGCCCCGTCACCGCGATGACGGCGTAGAAGCGTGCCCGCGCACGTCTCCCGCCGCCTCGCAGACACAGGCCCGACAAAGAAAAACTTCAAATCCGCGTGCACTTCTGGTACAAAGTCAGCCGCTCCGAGCGGGTGTCGTATAATGGCATTACTCCAGCTTCCCAAGCTGATAACGAGGGTTCGATTCCCTTCACCCGCTCCACTTCATTCGAGTCCAGCGTCAGGCCCTGCCGACGGGGGATGCAGAAACAAAAAACCGGTCCTCGAGTGACCGGTTTTTTTATGGGTGTGGTATCAACCTGTTGCCAGGATAAACGAGCGCGGAAATGGCAACGACCCCGTGCTGTCCTCCAGCGGACCGGATTCGCTCATCTTCAAGGACGATGTAGCTGACCAGGCCCGCTCATCCTCTACTTCTCCGTTCAGGAGGGATCCTGCAACACAGCCAGCGCTCTTATCCGCCACGTCACAAACTCGCTCTTTCTACACTTCAACCTGCAGAGTGCCCCTGCCAACGACCGTCGGGCAGGCAAGGTGTTGATCACTTTTATTTGGTAGGTATAGTAACCACCACTTCAGGCACCCCAGTAAACCGGGGCTGGTGACAGTTCCACATCCCAAAAAGGACCTGCTGAGAAAAACCGCCATCAGCATTCTGAAACAGGCGCTGCTCATGTGAAGGTGATTCAGTGCGCCCTGGAGGTTCCGCACATGCTTTACCCGGTTGCAATTTCAATGGGCGATGACAAGCACGCCTGGGGCGTGGAAGTCCCCGACATTCCTGGCTGTTTCTCGGCCGGCGACGACCTCGACGACGCCATGGCCATGGCCCGCGAAGCCATCGAAGGGCACTTCGAAATTCTCGCCGAAGACGGTGCCCCCATTCCGCCTGCCAACAAGGTCACCCTGCACGCGGCCAACCCTCAGTACGCAGGCTGCACCTGGGCCCTGATCGACATCGATGTCACCAAGTACCTGGGCAAGGCGCAGAAGCTCAACATCACCCTGCCCGGCTACCTGCTGAACCGCATCGACGAATACGTACTGCATCACCCGGAAGCGAAGAGCCGCTCGGGTTTTCTCGCTTCGGCTGCATTGAAGGTATTGCAACAGGACTGAACACGCCGCTCTGGTCGAAGAACGTGAGCGGCCAATGATGCTGTTGGTGGCCGCTCAACCCTGAACCGGCTAGCGCGCGCAAGAATCGGTCCGGCCTGGCCGATTTTTTATCCCCTTGCGATGCCCCGACAAACGACCTGCAAACGAATATAAGCAAGGACCCATTCGGTATTTAAAACCGCTCCATCCGCCCCGTTCTGGCCAGGCAGTTGGGCATCAGCTCCATCCTGATCATGCGTTCGCTGTCCCAGCACATGCAGGTCGAAGCCTCGGGTAGGCGGCATGAGGATACTTATCCGATTGGCGCCCAGGGCCAGAAAAGCAGCCTCGCGCACAACGGCCAGGCACTGTATTGCGAGCGCGTGGTGGACAGCGGCCAGCCGTTGTACGTCAAGGACTCGCGCCTGGAAGCCGAGTGGGCGGGCAACGAGGACTAGGTGGCATTCGACCTGAGCAACTACCTGGGTTATCCGGTACGCGATGCCGATGGCGCGGTGTTCGGCACCGTCTGCGCGCTGCATGAAAGCGCCAGGCAATACAGCGCCGAAGAACAGACCGCGCTGGACGCGTTCCGGCAAAAGGTCGAGGCCCTGCTCGCCCGTTCGCCGCGGTGAGACTTTAGTCGTACAGGTCGCCCACAGGCACGCGCGGACGAGTACGGCTAAGCCCAGGTCGCATCCGGTGCATCGACAGCGTTCGAAACTTCTACGATGAGCCCTCGCCTTTCACCGTAGAGACCGCCCATGCGCCAGATCCTGCTCGCTCCCTTGCTCGCACTTTCACTGGTCGCCGGCAGCTGTCTGGCCGGCCCTTCGTTCGATCATCTCTACGCCTTCGGCGACAGCTATTCCGACAACGGCGCCAGCGACCGCTTGACCCGGGACATGCTGGCCCGCCAATTCAAGGATGCCCAGCAGCTGCCCGGCGAGCTGTATTGGCAAGGCCGCTGGAGCAACGGCCCGACCGCCGTGGAAGTGCTTGCCAAAAGCCTGCAGCTGCCCCTCACCGACCACGCCGTTGGCGGCGCGAAAAGCGGCCAGAACAATTACTACGCCTGGATGACTGCGTACCGTGACACAGGAGTGAGCGGGCAAATCGATGACTACCTGACCAACGCCAAAGGCCAGGCCGACCCTCGCGCGCTGTACTTCATCTTCATCAGCGCCAACGACTTTTTCGAGCACGCCGACTTCGGCCACCAGGAGCCGATCGACGACTTGGCCGCCAGCAGCATCGGCCATATCCAGAACGCCGTCAGTCGCCTGGCCAAGGCCGGGGCCAGGCATTTCCTGGTAATCGGCAGCACCGACCTGAGCCATGCTCCGGCAGTGGTGGCCAGCGGGCAGCGCGAACCGGCGCTGCGCTATCAGCAGATACTTGAACGGCAACTGCCGCCGCTGCTGGTGGCCGAGAACAAAAAGCTCGATGTGCAGATCAGCTACTTCGACCACATCGCTTTCAGCGACCAGTTGCGCCGCCAGCCTGGCGAAGAGGGCCTGACCCAACTCGACCGGCCGTGCCAGCCGACCTACCCCGAGGTGAAGCCGGCATGCGCCCATCCGGACGAATATTTCTATTGGGATGAATGGCACCCGACCCGCAAGGTCCATGCCCTGGCGGGGGAAGCCATGGCCAAAGCCCTCGGCCAGGCCCGCTAAGGCACAGCCTCACCGATGAGCAGCAGCCCAGCCCTAGACGCAGGGCTGCAACGGAAAGCGGTTCGCCCCGCTCCAGGCCAGGAAGCGTTCCTGCAGCATCGGCCGGGCGAGGAAATAACCCTGGGCCTCATCGCAGCCGAACGCGCACAGCATCTGCAGGCATTTGAAACTCTCGATGCCCTCGGCCACGGTGCGATAACCCAGCTCGCGGGCCAGGCTGATGATCGAGCGGGTGATCTTCTGGTGCTGGGTGTTGCACTCCAGGTCCGTGATCATCGACTTGTCGAGTTTCACCACATTGGCCGGGATCTGATGCAGGTAGGCGAAATTGCTGTAGCCGGTGCCAAAATCGTCGATGGCCACATCCATGCCCAGCTCGCGGATGCGTGTCAACTGCGCCAGGACATTCGGGTTGGAACGCAGCCATTCGCCTTCGGTGATCTCCACTTCGAGGCGCCGCGGGTCGATGCGGTGCAGCTCGCAGGCGTGGCGGATCAGCTCGGCGATATCCTGGTCCTCGAAATCCTTGGGCGACAGATTGATCGACAGCTTGCTGCTCTCGGGCAGGCTCCAGGTGTGCAACTTGCTCAACACCGTGTCGATGACCCAGCGGGTCACCTGATGAATCAGGCCGTTGCGCTCCATCACCGGAATGAACTCGGCGGGCGAGATCGGGCCCAGCCACGGATGCTCCCAGCGCAGCAAGGCTTCGGCACTGACCTGGGCTCCATCGGGCAGGGCGAAGCGTGGCTGGAACATCAGGTAGATCTGGCCACTGCGCAAGGCATCGTTGAGGTCCGAGGCCAGGTTGAACGCGCGGCGCTGGGCATGATCGCGCCCGGCATCGTAGTGCGCCCAGAAGCTGCGCCTGGCCATGGCCAGCTCCAGGGCGAACATGGCCTTGCGCAAGGCATCGTCCACCGACTGGGTATCGATCTCGAACTCCACGGTTCCGGCACAGACCGTGGGAATCATGGGAAACCCCAGCCCGGGCGGCTGGCGGCGCAGGCGACTGACCAGTGCATCGAGCAATTTATCGAGCCCCTGGGCTGGCGCCGGCAGCAGGAAACCGAAACGCTTGACCGACACGTGATAGACCCGCACATGTCGCCCCAGGTACTCCTGCAGGCGCAGCGCGAGAAAACGGATGAGAGTCTCGAAAGGCGCCAGCCCCAGGGCCAGGGTCAGCTCATGGGCGACCTTCATGTCCAGGGCATCGATCAGGACCAGCACGCGCTTTTCGCCGAGGTGGTGCTCGGCCAGGTCCCGCAGGTCGCTCTGGAACTGCTCGCGATTGGCCAGGCCGCTGACCGGGTCGCGACGCCGCAGGCGCTGGCGCTGCTCGACCTGCTCCATGACCATCGCCGCCATGTCCCGCAACTGCTGGCGTTCGACGATGCTCAACTGCTGCTCGACCTTGTCGATGATGCACAGGCTGCCGATGGCATAACCGGAGGAGGTCAACAGCGGCGCCCCGGCGTAAAAGCGGATGCCCTGGTCCCGGGTCACCAGCGGGTTGTCGCAAAAGCGCGGATCGCGCGCCGCGTTGCGCACCTCCAGCACCTCGCGGCCTTGCACCGTGAAGGCGCAGAACGACTGGCTGATGGGTGTCTGCGGCTCATCGAAGCCCACCCGCGACTTGAACCACTGGCGATCGCGATCCACCAGGCTGATCAAGGCGGTCGGCACCTTGAAGTACTCGGCCGCCATGCGGCAGATCCGGTCAAAATTCTCGCAACTGGCGGTGTCCAGCAACTCCAGGGCATGTAGGGCGGCCAGGCGCCGCTCCTCGGCAATCGCCTTATCGGGCATATACAACCTCGGGCCGGGATAACGCGATCATCACAATAAACAACCTATTCGCAGGGAGGCTGGAGGGACGCGACGGCCTTGAATGCGATAGTGGCATTAGGACATCTCTGCCTCCAGAATGACTGACGGGCAGGCGCTTGCCAAACCCATCCGTCGGACGAACGGTATCGGTTAAAAAAGTGCGGTTCTCAAGACCTTCGGTCCTGAGCGCTTTGCCGGTTTTCGGCGCTGATCTCAGGCGCCAAAACGCGCGATAGCCGCATCGATGAAGTGCCGCAGTTTGGCGGTCATCCGCCGGTCCGGCCGGTACAGCAGATGCATCGCGCGACTCGGTGCCTCATAGCCGGGTAGCAACTGCACCAACTCCCCCGCGGCCCGTGCCGGCTCGAGAAAATCCGCCGGCCCCAGGACGATGCCGAAGCCATCCACGGCCGCCGACAGCAGGGCCCTGCTCTCGTTGACCTGCAAGCGGCTGCGTACCTGAACCTCATGCACCTGGCCGGCGCGGCGGAACTGCCACTGGTTGTCCGCCGGCCGTGACCAGTAGGCGTACCCCAGGCACTCATGCTGTTCGAGATCGGCCGGCACCCGTGGCGTACCCCGGGCGGCGAGGTAGGCAGGCGCCGCGCAGGCGATCAGCCGATAAGGCGCCAGCGGCCTGGCGGTGAGGCTGGAATCGGCCAGCGGCCCGATACGAAAGGCTGCCTCGTAGCCCTCCTCCACCAAGTCGATGTAGCGATCGGTGAGGTGCAGGTCGATTTCCACCTCCGGATGCTCACGCAAAAACGCCGTCACGAACGGCATGAGGCTGTAGGAACCGAAGGTCACCGGCGCGCTGATACGCAACTTGCCCCGGGGCGTGGCGTTCATGATCTGCGCCAGGGAATCGGCGGCCTGGGCCTCGCCGAGGATGTGCTTGCAGCGCTCGAGGTAGGCACTGCCCAGCTCGGTCAGGCTTTGCCGGCGCGTGGTGCGGTTGAGCAGGCGCGCCCCCAGCCGCTGCTCCAGCGCCGCGACATGCTTGGCGACCATCTGCGGCGACAGCCCCAGGCGGGTCGCCGCACGGGCGTAGGAACCGCTTTCGGCGGCCGCGACAAAGGCCTCCATGCTGGTCAGACGATCCATCATTCAATACTCCCAGTAACAAGACCAAGTACCAGACGCTTATTTATCGCCATTGGGTGGCGAATCATCATAGCCGCTCGACCCTTTCAACGGAGCATGGACATGCGTATCGGCATTATCGGAGCAGGTTTTATCGGGCGTGCCGTGGCGCAACTGGCCCTGGCGGCGGGGCATGAAGTGCTGCTCAGCAACTCCCGCGGCCCGCAGACCATGAGCAGCGTGGCCAGCGGCATTCGCGGCAGCCGCATCGGCAGCGTCGAAGATGCCGTGCAGTTCGGCGAGCGGGTACTGGTGGCCATCCCGCTGGCCCACTACCGCAGCCTTCCCGCGGCCCTGCTGGCCGGCAAGACGGTGCTGGATGCCAACAACTATTACCCGGATCGCGACGGTCATATCGAGGCCCTGGACCGCTTCGAAACCACCACCAGCCAACTGCTCGCCGAGCATCTCGAAGGCGCCAGGGTGGTGAAGGTGTTCAATGCCATCCTCGCCCAGGACCTACTGACCGACGCCCGCCCCAGCGGCGCTGCCGATCGTCGGGCCCTGCCGATTGCCGGCGACGATCCACAGGCCAAGGCGCAGGTCGTGCAATTGCTCGACGAGTTGGGTTTCGACGCTGTCGATGGTGGCAGGCTGGCGGACAGCTGGCGCTTCGAACGGGCCAAACCGGCCTACTGCATCCCGCTGGATAAACCGGGGCTGCGCGCGGCCCTGGCGCAGGCGCAACGAGAGGTCGAACTGCCCGAAGGCTGGTGGCGCTCCTGATACCAGGACATGCAACGTTCTGAGAGCGCAAAAAAAAAAACGACCCGTTCGGGTCGTTTTCAGCGGTTTGCCTGTGCGCCGGTTCGCCTCGCTCAACTGGCCCAGCCACCCGCATGCAGGTGCCAGCCATCGCCACGACGCTCCCAGAACGGGTGCACATAATGGTACCCGGGGCGCAACGGCTCCCAGTGACCATGGACCGCCACATACTGCCGGCCATCCCAGTGCCAGTAAGCCCGGGACCAGACATAACCCGGGCGATGCATGGGCTCGACTTCGATAACCCGCACCGGCGGTGGCTGCGACGCAACCACCTCGGTGTACTCCACCGGTGCCGCGCGCTCGACCACCCGCCGCTCATGCACCACCCGTTCCTGCACACACCCGGAGGCCACTACGACCACCGCCATCAGAGCCGTGTAACGTAACAACATGCTGCCTCCCCGGCGCTTGACGCCGACGTTTGAACTGCTGACAACGCCCCCTGCAAAAACCCGGCTCCTGCCAGGCGTACGGAGTGTTTTAACAGCTCGAAACTGTCTGCTTGCTGAACCTGGTAGCGGCAGGCAGATCGCGACAGCGAGGTGGCGACAAACGGCCAGTCAGCGGCGGTAGATCAAGGTCGTCGAGCGTCGAAATCCGCCCGGGTCATTTCGAAAAACTTGCTCGGCAAGCCTTCGAACTCACCGTCGCGCACAAAACGAAAACCCAGCTTGCGCGCCACCGCCAACGACGCCTCGTTCAAGGCATGGGCATCGGCGACGATGCGTTCGACTCCAGCCCCAACAAAGGCATGCTCGACGATGCGCCCCGCCGCCTCGGACGCGACTCCCTTGCCCCACGCCCGCCGCACCAGGCGCCAGCCCATTTCCAGTTCCGGGCCGACGGCCTCGTAGGGAATGAACGACACCCAGCCGAGAAACTCCTCCGGCGCGGACTTGGCAAAGATCGCCCAGTAACCGCAGTGCTCACCAAAATCACGCTCGATGCGCGAACGCACGAAGTCGCGGTGCTCCTCGCCACCGTCCCAAGGGCCGGGAAGGTAACGGGTGACGTGCGGATCGAGGTCCATCGCGATGCACGCCTCGAAGTGTTCGAAGGTGCGCGGGCGCAGCAGCAGGTTGGGGGTTTCGAAGTGGAGGTTCATTAACTGGATATCCATATTCAGGAAGATTGAAACGAGCGATGAACGATAACAAAGTCCCGCCAGCTATCAGCTATAATTTTCCATCACTTGCACAGAGGGGCCCGATATGGAAAGCTGAGTTTTCAAGCTAAAAAAGCCTACTTCGCCAAGCATCGTAAATCCAACTTCAGCGCCAGTCTGCGCCTTGAAGGCTTCTCCACATCGCTCAACGATGAGGAATGCAAACTGCCCTCCCGCAAAGCAGCACTCAAAGCCGTTCAACAACTCAAAGTGTGAATACCGACAAATACGGCGTTTGCCATGACCCGGATTGCTACCCGGGAACCGATGTCCTGAGAAACCTCCTGGATTTGCGTGATGAGCGAGACCTCAACGAGGCAGAACGCTATCTCACCGAGAAGTGTGCAACGCAGTTCGAATTCCAGGAGCCGCCCTACAGCCTGGCAACCTTGAATGACATCCATCACACGCTGTTTTCGCAGATCTACAGTTGGGCAGGCGAACTGAGAACCGTGAAGATAAGCAAGGGTGGCAATCAGTTCTGTATCCCGGAACGCATCGAGCCGGAAGCGACCAAAGAATTCAGCCGGCTCAAGGCAGCAGGCTGGTTTGAAGGTTATTCACGTGAACAGCTGGTAGTCGCCTGCGCCGAGTCTTACGGAACAATCAACGTCCTGCATCCCTTCAGGGAAGGCAACGGGCGAACCCAACGCGCTACGCCAACAGCGCCTGGATATCGTTGAACAGCGCGAGTGGAATCTGCACGCCGTGTTGCGCGCTGCGGGCCCTGGCCTCGAAGCGTCGCTGCGACGGCAGCCGCGCGCCTTGCTCGGTGATGGCCGCGAACAGGCCTTCGGCGCGCGCCAGGCCTTGCGGGTAGTCCTCGCCCAAGAACACTTTGGGGTCGAACGCCAGGATCAGTTCGCCGTGGCAAGGCGCGGCGCCGACGCCAGCGTCGAAGGCCATGGACTCGGCGCTGGTGAGGTCGCCTATCAGCGCGCCGGCCAGCAGTTCGATCATCGCCGCCAGGGCTGACCCCTTGTGCCCGCCGAAAGTTTGCATGGCGCCTTGCAGGGCCGCCTTGGCATCCGTGGTGGGCTGGCCCTGGGCATCGATGGCCCAGTGTTCGGGGATGGCTTTGCCTTGGCGCGCGTGCAGTTCGATATCGCCGCGGGCGATGGCGCTGGTGGCGAAGTCGAACACGAACGACTGGCCCGACGGCCGTGGCCAGGCGAAGGCCAGGGGGTTGGTGCCAAACACCGGCTTGCTGCCACCGGCCGGCGCCACCCAGCTGTGGCTGGGGTTCATGGCGATGCCCACCAGCCCCTCGGCGGCGATCGCCTCGACCTCCGGCCACAGCGCCGAGAAGTGGAAACACCGCTTGATCGCCATGGCCGCGAGCCCCTGGCTGCGGGCCTTTGCCGCCAGCAACGGCAAGCCGGTCTGGAACGCCAGCAAGGAATAGCCGTAGTGCGCATCCACCTCCAGCACGCCCGCGGAAATAGACCGCAAGCTCGGCTCGGCCAGCGGATCGACCTGGCCCTCGCGCACGGAACGCACACAGCCCAGCAGGCGATACACCCCGTGGGAGTGACATTCGTCGCGCTGGCCCTGGGTGATGACCTCGGCAATGGCCCGGGCATGGACATCGGACAGGCCGTGGCGGGTCAGCACCTTGAGGGACAGCTCGCGGACCTGGTCGAGGGACAGGGTGATGAATTCGGACATTTCACTGCCTCATGATCGTGAAGACATAACTGCCCCCATAAGGCGGGGGCGGCAAAACCTAATGAGTGAAATGCGCCTGAGCAGCACACAGCCAACCCGGCGCACTCGCTACCCCCCTCTCAACGCGGCCGTTCGCCGTTGAGACGCTGTGGAACCTGCCAGGGGTTGTCGCTGCGCAGGGCCTGCGGCAGCAGGGCTTGCGGCAAGTCTTGGTAAGACACCGGGCGCAGGAAACGCTGGATCGCCAGGCTACCCACCGAGGTGGTACGCGTATCCGAGGTGGCCGGGAACGGCCCGCCATGGACCATGGCATGGCCGACTTCGACACCGGTGCCAAAACCGTTGACCAGCAGGCGGCCGGCCTTTCGCTCCAGCAACGGCAGCAGTTCCCGGGCTTGCGGATGGTCGTCGTCGCTCAGGTGCAGGGCGATGGTCAGTTGACCTTCCAGGGCCGCCAGCAGCGCTTTCATCTGGGCCGCATCGGCGCAGCGCACAATCAACGAGGCCGGGCCGAAGACTTCTTCGCGCAGCGCAGCGCGGGCCATAAAGGCCTCGGCCGACGTGGCGAACAGCGCGGCCCGGGCCTGATAACGCTCGCCGTCGCCGCCCTGCCCCAGGCTGTCCACCTCGGCATGCCGCAGCAGCCGCTCGACACCCTGGCAGTAGCTGGCGTGGATGCCCGGCGTCAGCATGGTCTGCGCCGGCGCTACCTTGAGCGCTGCGGCCGCCGCGGCTTCGAACGTCCGCAACGCCGGGCTGTCGACGGCGAGAATCAAACCCGGGTTGGTGCAGAACTGGCCGGCGCCCAGGGTCAGGGAACCGACAAAGGCCTTGGCGATGGCTTCGCCCCGCTCGGCCAGTGCATTGGCCAACAACAGCACCGGGTTGATCGAACTCATCTCGGCATAGACCGGGATCGGCTCCTCGCGGGCCGCGGCGATCTGCATCAGCGCCATGCCGCCGCTGCGCGAACCGGTAAAGCCCACGGCCTTGATCCGACGGTCCGCCACCAGCCCCTGGCCAATGCTGCGGCCGGCATCGAACAGCAGTGAGAACACCCCTTCCGGCAAGCCGTGGCTGTGCACCGCCTGCTGGATCGCCTGCCCTACCAGTTCCGACGTGCCAGGGTGCGCCGAATGCGCCTTGACCACCACCGGGCAACCGGCGGCCAGCGCCGAGGCGGTGTCGCCGCCGGCCACGGAAAACGCCAGGGGAAAGTTCGAGGCACCGAACACCGCCACCGGTCCGATGGCAATCTGGTGCAGGCGCAGATCCACCTTGGGCAAGGGCTGGCGCTCCGGCTGTGCCGGGTCGATGCGCGCCTCCAGAAAACTGCCGTCGCGCACCACCGCCGCGAACAAACGCAGTTGGCCGACCGTGCGCCCGCGCTCGCCTTCCAGGCGGGCGCGAGGCAGGCCGGTCTCGCTCATGCAGCGCTCGATCAGCTCGTCGCCGAGGGCGAGGATGTTGCTGGCGATACTCTCGAGGAACGCCGCCCGTTGTTCCAGGCTGGTTTCCCGATAGCGGTCGAATGCCGCCTCGGCCAGGGCGCAGGCGCGCTCCAGGTCATTCGGGCCGGCGCCGCCAAAACTCGGCGCCAGGGCCTCGCCGGTGGCGGCGGCCAGCGCATGCACGTCGCCATGGTCGCCGCGCACGCGGGCTTGGCCGATCAGCAGTTGTCCCGTTACAGGCATGGGTTACCTCTCTGAATAAATGGCGTGGAGTGCCTGGCGGTCATTCGTCTTCCCCTTCCAGCACCAGCTTGTTGCCCGGCACGCCGGTATTGGCTCCCCAGTAGTAGATGCACAGGGCCATGAGGGTGACGGCCAGGGTGTCGTAGGGGTGAGTGAGGGTGCCGATACCGCCAAAGCTGCCCAGGCAGGAAATGACCATGGTCAGGGCGTAAAAGGCGATCAGCCACAGGGACGAGCGCACCTGTTCGGTGAGGCTCAGGTGGTCGGTGGGCACCAGGCGCTTGCAGCCCAGGTAGATGACGAACATCAGGATCTGCAGGCCCAGCAGCCAGGACACTGTGCTCCAGCCGGACCAGTAGACGATCAGCGCGGCGATGACAAAGGACACCGGCCCCAACAGGCCGAAGCCGCTGACCCGGAACGGCCGCGGCAGGTCCGGCGCGCTCTTGCGCAGCGCCGCCACGCTGATCGGGGCAATCGCATAACTGAGCACCAGGGCCGCCGACACCACACTGATCAGGGCTTCCCAGGACGGGAACGGCAAGGTCCAGAACACCGACAGGCCGAAGGTCAGCCACAGCGCCGGGCGCGGGATGCCGGACTGCTCGTCGATGCGGGTGAATATCTTGAAGAAGGTCCCGGTCTTCGCCCAGCCGTAGACCACCCGTGGCGTGGCGTTCATGTAGATGTTGCCGCAGCCGCTGGGGGAAATCACCGCGTCCGCCACCACCAGATAGGCCAGCCAGCCGACGCCCAGGGTCAGGGCGATGTCGCGGTACGGCAGGGAGAACTCCTTGCTGATGCTGCTCCAGCCGTTGGCCAGCATGTCGGTGGGAATGCTGCCAAGGAACGCCAGTTGCAGCAGGCCGTAGATCAGGGTCGAGAGCAGGACCGAAAGGATCAGCGCAATGGGAATGGTGCGCTGTGGATTGCGCACCTCACTGGCCACCGAAATGATCGGCGTCAGCCCCAGGTAGGCGAAGATGATGCCGCCGGCGGAGACCGCCATTTCGATGCCGGACAGCCCAAAGGGAACAAAGCCCTGGACGTGGAAATTCTCCGGCTTGAAGAAGGTGAACAGCACGCCGATGACCAGCAGCGGCACGACGAACTTGAACAGGCTGATAAGGTTGTTGGACTTGGCGAAGGTCTTGACGCTGGAGTAGTTGAGCCAGAAGAACAGGCACAACAGGGCGAACTGCACCAGCCAGCCGAGAATGGTCGGGTTGCTGTTGCCGGCATGGGTCAGCCCCGGAAACCAGGCCGCCGCGTATTGCCGCGCCGCCACCACTTCAATGGCCACCAGGCTGGAAAACGCGATCAGCGTGATGAAGCCCATCAGGTAGCCCAGCAGCGGCCCGTGGGAGAACACCGGATAACGCACCACCCCGCCCGCTCGCGGCAAGGCCGCGCCCAGTTCGCAATAGACGATGCCCAGCAGCAGGACGGCGAAACCGCCGAGCAGCCAGGAGAAGATCCCCGCCGGCCCGGCGATGGCCGAGACATGGCTGGCGGCGAACAACCAGCCGGAGCCGAAGATCGCCCCCAGGCCGATGAATGTGAGGTCAACCAGAGAGAGCTGTTTCTTGAATTTGCCTTGGCCTGACATAGGCGCGCCTTCTTATTGAGTTATTGGAGTAGGCAGATCGAATGTCGCGCCGGCCTCCCGCGGACGGGTTGCCGACGTGGTGAAACACGGCACTTGCGCGAGTGCCTGATTGTTCTTCTCGTGGACCAGGGCGCCCCCGCCACCCACCGCGCGGGAGCGTCCTGTCGGCGGGTTTACAGACCGACGTCCGGCAATTGCGGACGCTCGGCCAGGGCCTTGGCGACTATCGCCTTGACCTCGGCCAGGGTCTCGCCCTGCAGGGCCAGGCGCGGTGGGCGGGTGATCGAGGAGCCGCGACCGACCAGCTCCTCGCAGAGCTTGATGCACTGCACCAGGTCCGGACGCGCATCCAGGTGCAGCAGCGGCATGAACCAGCGGTACAGCGCCAGGGCCTCTTCGAAGCGTTTTTCCTTGGCCAGGCGGAACAGTGTCTCGCCCTCTTTCGGGAAGGCGTTGGACATGCCGGAGACCCAGCCCTCGGCACCGACGGCGATGCTTTCCACCACCACGTCATCCAGGCCGGCGAACAGCACGAAGCGGTCGCCCACGGCATTGCGCAGGTCGATGAAGCGCCGGGTGTCGCCGGAGGAATCCTTGAAGCAGACGATGTTTTCGCAGTCCTGCAGGGCGATCAGCACGTCCGGGGTGACGTCGTTTTTGTAGATCGGCGGGTTGTTGTAGACCATCACCGGCAGGTCGGTGCCGGTGGCGATGCTGCGAAAGTGCGCGGCGGTTTCATGGGACTTGGCCGAATACACCAGGGCCGGCATGACCATCACCCCGTCGACCCCGACCTTGGCCGCTTCGCGCACGGTGTTGCGGGCGAACTCGGTGGTGAACTCGGCGATCCCGGCGATCACCGGTACGCGGCCGCCGGCGGCGTCCTTGGCGACCTCGATCACCGAGAGTTTTTCCGCGGTGCTCAGCGAGGTGTTTTCGCCCACGGTGCCGCACACCACCAGGCCCGACACGCCGTCGGCCACCAGGTTGCGCATGACGCTGTGGGTGGCGTCCAGGTCCAGGGAAAAGTCAGCTTTGAACTGGGTGCTGACAGCAGGGAACACACCGCTCCAGTGGATGGCTTTACGGCTCATGGTCTTGTCCTTGTTGGTTGAGTCGGCCGGGCCGACAGGCGTTGAAAACGAAAAACAGATTCCGCCTTTCGCCGCCCTGGAGCTTGAGGTTTTTCCCGCTCAAGCAAGACGAAATCGGCACATTCGCCCAATCGCCCACAGACCTTTGCTGCGCTTTTTCCCGCAGAACCATGCCCCTGTAGCCGCTACCGCAGGCTGCGATCGGCTGCGCAGCAGACGCAGAACCTGCATCCCCGGTCTTTCTGTCACACCGCGTCGTCCGATCTGGCGGACGCTGCGTAGCCTGCAGCAGCGGCTACAGGGTTGGCGGAAAATCCAACTGTGCCGATTTCGTCATCCGCCACGGAGAAAACCCACAAGCGATACGGCCCTTTCCCGAGCCAATCTGTAGGCCTTTTCCGTCAGGTGCTGCCATGAAAAAAATAACCGTCATCGATTCACATACGGGGGGCGAGCCGACTCGCCTGGTTGTCGACGGCTTTCCCGACCTGGGCAGCGGTTCGATGGCCGAACGGCTGGCCGTCCTTCAAGAGCGCCACGATCGCTGGCGCACGGCTTGCGTACTGGAGCCGCGGGGCAGCGACGTGCTGGTGGGGGCCCTGCTGTGCGACCCCCAGGCGGAGGATGCCTGTGCCGGGGTGATTTTCTTCAACAACAGCGGCTACCTGGGCATGTGCGGCCACGGCACCATCGGCCTGGTGCGCTCGCTGCATCACCTGGGGCGCATCGCACCCGGCGTGCACCGCATCGAAACCCCGGTGGGCACCGTCAGCGCCACCCTGCACGACGACCTATCGGTCAGTGTGCGCAACGTGCCGGCCTACCGTTACCGCAGCGGCGTCGAATTGCAGCTGCCCGGCCACGGCCCCGTCCGCGGCGATATCGCCTGGGGCGGCAACTGGTTCTTCCTGATCAGCGAGCATGGCCAGCGCATCGCCCTGGACAACGTCGAGGCCCTGACCCACTACACCCGGGCCGTGCGCGAAGCCCTGGAGGCCGCCGGCATCAGCGGCGCCGACAGTGGCGTGATCGACCATATCGAGCTGTTCGCCGACGACCCGCACGCCGACAGCCGCAACTTCGTGCTGTGCCCCGGCAAGGCCTACGACCGCTCCCCCTGCGGCACCGGCACCAGCGCCAAGCTGGCCTGCCTGGCCGCCGACGGCAAGCTGGCGCCCGGGGCGATTTGGCGTCAGGCCAGCGTGATCGGCAGCCAGTTCAGCGCCAGCTACGAGCAGGCGGGCGAGCAGGTCATCCCGACCCTTCGCGGCACTGCCCATATCAGCGCCGAAGCCACCCTGCTGATCGAAGACAACGATCCCTTCGCCTGGGGCATCGTCTCGTGAGCGAGCCGTCCGAAGCCGACGTGCTGGTGATTGGCGGCGGCATTATCGGGGCCGCCTGCGCCCACGAAATGGCCGGCCGCGGTCTGCGGGTGCGGGTGCTCGACAACGCCAGCGGCGGCGCCACCGGCGCGGGCATGGGCCACCTGGTGGCGATGGACGACAACCCCGCCGAACTGGCGCTGAGTCACTACTCCATCGACCTGTGGAACCAGCTGCGCACACACCTGCCGGCCGCCTGCGCCTACCGCAATTGCGGCACCCTGTGGCTGGCCGCGGACCGGGCGGAAATGGACCTGGCCCGGGCCAAGCAAATCAACCTGGCCCAGCACGGCGTGGCGGGCGAGTTGATCAGCGACACGACCCTGGCCGAACTCGAACCCATGTTGCGCAAAGGTCTTGGCGGCGCCTTGAAGATCCCCGGCGACGGCATTCTCTACGCCCCGGCCACGGCCCACTGGCTGTTGCACAACACGCCGGGGATCAGCTGCGAGCGGGCCACGGTCAGCGCCATCGCCGCCCATCGCGTGGAGCTGGATGACGGCCGTGTGTTGCGTGCCGAGTACGTGGTGCTGGCTAACGGTCTGGCGGTCAGGAACCTGCTGCCGGAGTTGCCGTTGCGGCCGAAGAAGGGCCACCTGCTGATCACCGATCGTTACCCCCGACAGGTGTCCCACCAACTGGTGGAGCTGGGCTACGCCGCCAGCGCCCACGCCAGCAACGGCACCTCGGTGGCGTTCAATGTGCAGCCACGGCCGACCGGACAATTGCTGATCGGCTCGTCCCGCCAGTTCGACAGCCTAGACCCGGCCATCGAGCCCGAGGTGCTGACGCCGATGCTGCAACGGGCCGTGACCTACCTGCCGGGGCTCGCGCAATTGAACGGTATCCGCGCCTGGACCGGCTTTCGCGCCGCCACCCCGGACGGCCTGCCGATCCTTGGCGAACACCCGCGACACACAGGCCTGTGGCTGGCGGTCGGTCATGAAGGCCTGGGCGTCACCACCGCCCCCGGCAGCGGCCGGCTGCTGACCAGCCTGATGCTCGGCGAACGGCCGGATATCGACGCCCAGGCCTATCGCCCCCAACGCTTCGCCGAGTTGAACGCCCCCCTGACAGGAAGCGCCCCATGATCATTTACCTGGACCGTCAGGCGCTGACCGTGCGCGATGGCCTGAGCGTCGCCGCCGCCATCGCCGCCAGCGGCGACCCACGTACCCGAACCTCCTGCACTGGCCAGCCCCGGGCGCCCTTCTGCGGCATGGGCATCTGCCAGGAATGCCGCATGACCATCGACGGCCGGCGCCAACTGGCCTGCCAGACCCTGTGCCGCGAAGGCATGCACGTGGAGCGTACGCCATGAGCCAACAACGCCTGAGCTGCGACATCCTCATCGTCGGCAGTGGCCCGGCCGGCCTCGCGGCGGCCCGGGCAGTGAGCCACAGCGAGCTCTCCATCATCCTGCTCGACGACAACCCGCGCCCCGGCGGCCAGATCTGGCGCAACGGGCCCGGCGTCACGCTCAACGGTAGCGCTCGCGATGCCTTGCAGGTATTGGAGCATCCGCAGCTGCGCTACCTGCCCGGCACCCGGGTGGTGGCCGGCGCCGGTGCCAATGCCCTGCTGTTGGAAGATGCCGAGCAGGCTCTACTGGTCCAGTACCAGAGCCTGATTCTGTGCTGCGGCGCCCGCGAACTGCTGCTGCCCTTCCCCGGCTGGACCTTGCCCGGAGTGACGGGCGCGGGGGCCTTGCAGGCGCTGCTGAAAAACGGCCTGGCCGTGGCCGGCGAGCGGGTGGTCATCGCCGGCAGCGGGCCATTGCTGCTGGCCAGCGCCGCCACCGCCCGCCAGGCCGGCGCCCGGGTCGAGGCGGTCCTGGAACAGGCCCCGCTGGCCGCGCTGGCGACCTTCACTGCCGGGCTCTGGCGCTGGCCGGCCAAGCTCAGCCAGGCCGCCGGACTGGCCACCACTTCCTATCGCTGCAACGCCCATGTGCTCGAAGCCCTGGGCGATGATCGCCTGGAAGCGGTGCGCATCCAGCAGGGCGAACAGGTGCGGGAAATACCCTGCGAGCGTCTTGCCTGCGGTTTCGGCCTGGTGCCCAACACCACCCTGGCCAGCCACCTCGGCTGCCAGCTGCAAGCCAACGCGATTGCAGTGGACCGTTACCAGGGCACCAGCCTCGCCCGGGTCTACGCGGCCGGCGAGTGCACCGGGATCGGCGGCAGCGAACTGGCGAGGGTCGAAGGCGAGATCGCCGGGCTGGCCGCCAGCGGGCAGACCCGGGAGGCCACCGCGATGATCCAGCGCCGGGCCCATTGGCAGGCGTTCGCCGAGCGAGTGAGTGAAACCTTCGCCCTGCAACCGGCGCTTCTGCGCCTGGCGCGAGCTGATACGCTGCTGTGCCGTTGCGAGGATGTGCCGTACGCCGCCGTGGCTGGCGAAGCGAGCTGGAGCGAGGCCAAACTGCACAGCCGCTGCGGCATGGGCGCCTGCCAGGGACGGGTCTGCGCCACGGCGGCACAGGCCCTGTTCGGCTGGACCGCGCCGACACCACGAGCGCCCCTGGTGCCCGCGCGGATCGAGACCTTGCTGATGGAGTCGACGCCCAGCGCGAAGTGACGAGCAGACCGTTGCCGCTGACTGCCCGCCAACGGCGCCGTGGGATTCAAGGATGAGCCAGTAGACCCAAAGTCGCGGGGCGCCCCCCGCCCCATAACAAGAGCAGCCCTTGATGATCGACACCGCTCAGTTGCACCGCCTGCCCGAAGCCATCGCCAGCCAGGCGCCCGAGAATATTCACGACCTGCTGGGCAGCATGGCCCTGGTGATCCCGCTGCTCGACACCCTGCCCAACGCGGTGTTTTTCATCAAGGACCTGCAGGCCCGCTACCTCACCGCCAACCTGACCCTGGCCCAGCGCTGCGGTTTCAAGAACGTCGCGCCGCTGCTGGGCAAGACCTCGGCCGAGGTGTTTCCCGCCGTGCTCGGCCCGGTCTATACCGAGCAGGACCAGCGCGTGCTGCGCCAGGGCATCACCATCAAGGGCCAGCTGGAACTGCACCTGTACGGCAGCCGCGAACCCGGCTGGTGCCTGACCCACAAGCTGCCGCTGCACGGGCGCGACGGGCGGATCATCGGCATGGCCGGCATCTCCCTCGACCTGCAGGCCGCCCGCGACGCGCACCCGGCCTACGAACGCCTGGCCGCGGTGGACCGGCATATCCGCGAGCACTACAACGAAGCCATCCGCCTCGACGACCTGACCCACATCGCCGACCTGTCCATCGCCCAGCTGGAGCGCTACTGCAAACGCATCTTCCACCTCACCCCGCGGCAGATGATCCACAAGGTGCGCCTGGAACACGCCTCGCGCCTGCTGCTCGGCGAACTGCCGATCACCGACGTCGCCCTGCAATGCGGCTACACCGACCACAGCGCCTTCAGCCGCCAGTTCAAGGCCCTGACCGGCGTCAGCCCACGGCAGTTCCGGCAGAATGCCGCGCACTGAAGCAGTCCACCAGCCGGCTCAGGCCCGGCCAACACAGTCTGCGGCAGGACAAATCGCTGCATGGTTTTTTCCAGCACCAGGGCACGCAAGGCCGCACAACCTGGATGAATTTCGTGAACGCCAGGACCTGCGATGAATTATGATGCGCGCCCTTTCGGCTCGCGTTTCAGCGCAGGCTCACAGCGCCCCTCCTCGTTCGCCATCCAAGGCCAGGAACCCTACATGCTTCACCTCAGGAGCTTCACCCGAACGCTGCATCGGCAGCAGATCGATGGCGTGACCTTCCATTTCGATCCATCCCACCGGCACGAACTGGACACACTGATACGTTGTTTTTTTGCCAAGCCCGAGCAATACCCCACGCTGGATATTCCGGAAGACACTCGGGGGGTGTTCCTGCTCGAAGGCGAACACCAATGGGTGCTCAAACGCAACCGCCTGACTCACTGGAAAAAGCAGCTGCAGAACTTCCTCGGCCTCAAGCGCAGCTTCGGCCTGCACGACCTGACCAACGAGTTCATCAACCTGTCGGTGGTGTCAGGCAAATCCGTCCTCTCGCCCCGAGTCTCGGCATTTGGCTACAAGGGGCGTTTTCCATTCCTGCGCGAAGAGTACTTGCTGGTGGGTTTCTGGGCCGATCATTGCAGCGTCGACGACCGCTTGCTGGCCCATCCCGAGCAGGCTGAAACCCTGTTGCCGACGATCTTCCGACTGTTCGGCCAGATGCTCGACGACGACTTCGTGCACATGGACCCTCACCCGAAAAACATTCTGGTCGCCGCCGATGGCCGACTGCGCCTGATCGACTTCGAGTGCTGCGCCCACTTGGTACTCGACCGCGATTTCAGCCTGGGTTTCCTGCTGGGTTACTTCTACCGCTTCTGGTTCCGGCGCTTCATCTTGCAGCAGGATTACGACCGGCTTTGCGAGGCCTACCTGAACGCGGAGCAGCCCAACCTGGATCGCACCGTCTTCCAGCCGGTGTACCAGCGCTTTCGCGACCAAAACGTCTCACGCAGCACACGCTACCGCATCCTCACCTGTGCCCGGGCACAAGCGGCGTTCCAGCGTGAAATCAGCGGTTCCCGCGGCTAATCCGAGATCCCGCTCAAGTGCTCTTGATAGGCGAAGGCAGGGAGCCAGGTCGGTGGCGCATTGGAGCTGAGGGCCCAGGTCGGCGAGGCCGATGACGCTTTGAACCTAGTTGCCAGCCTCGGTCAGGTCTTTCATATCCGTGACCGGATCATCGCTTTGTGCGCCGAGCACAGCGTGCTGATCTACAAGATCGCCATTGGTAGCGCCGAAACCTGCGAGATCAGCTTCATGCTGGTCGACACTCAGTGCCAGGTGCTGGGTATTTCAAGCGGGGGATCGAGGCGACGCTGACGGAGTGAGTCAGACATAAAAAAACCGGCGTAGCCCGCCGGTTCTTTAACTCGTACCAAATGCAGATTTTCTAGTCGTAATACCCGACGGTTTTTTTCAGGTGATCGGAGTACTCGTAGATTTCATCGACAGAGTTGATCGGATGACGGGTCTCATTCTTTTCCTCGTCAAAAATCCCGATGTACTTTTGTGAACGGTTGAAATGCAGTCGGCAAATCGGTTTTCGGTTATTGTCGTCGAGCAAGATACCGAAGTAACTCTGAGTGTCCCTTTGGACAATACGTTTGGCATCGACCACGGAGCGAACCACCGCACGTACGATGTGATACCCCTCAAGCTCCTCCAACGTCGTCAGCACTTTATCGTCCGCTGCTTCTGCATGATCGTTATCGGCATTCCCCGTTCCAGAGGCTGAGGCAACCGCAAGAGACGGCTGGATCGCGCCACTCATTGCAGACTTGAGACGATCATTGATTTGATCATTGAGAAATTGCCCCACCGCTTTTCGAGTCAGCTCATAAAACTGCTCACGGACTTTTTGGGTAATCACTCCGTCGTACACCCGCGATGCAAAGACTTTGACGAAGTCATCGTCTGGCTTACTAACCTGAGAAGCGATGACTTTTTTGATCTGGCTAACATACTTCAGCTCACCTGCCGCGCTGATAATCGACTCCACATCAAAAGACGACTTGGTCAGCTTGGTCAGCTCTGGTACCGAATACTCGTCGATATCGAGCAGATCCAGTTCAAGGAAAGGTTTCTCATCCATTTTGTTGGGAGCATCCAGGTCGGTGAAAAACTTATACACCTGGCCATTGGTAAGGATGGAAATCCGCGCGCTGGTGACATGGAAGTAACGAAACAATTGCGATGCATGATTGATATGCAACGGCTCGCCGATCTTCTTGCACTCGATGAGGATCTGAACCTCCCCATCTTTCATAATCGCGTAATCGATCTTCTCGCCCTTCTTGGTTCCAATATCGCAGACAAATTCTGGCGTCACCTCCGTCGGATCGAATACGTCATAGCCCAATACCGTACTGATGAAAGGCATGACAAAAGCATTTTTTGTCGCTTCCTCCGTCTGAATAGCTGCTCCCTGCAGACGTACCTTGGCAGCAAGACTGGTTAACTTCTCGAAAAATTCCATGAGTGGCCTCTTACCTGTTCCGATCCGTGTATGAGCGTGGTGGCAAATTGACTGCCATTGATACTAGACACAAACCGCCACAAAGAAAGATTCCGCCCATTCTCGAAAGAACACCGGGGCAGGATCTCTGACGACCGAACGGATGCAAGCCCTGCCGCCAAAGAGGGCGAGCACAAAAAAGAATTTTCCCCCTACCGCCGATGTCTGAATTTCAGATGCCGCCGCACAGGGGAAACGACAATGAAATTCGCCAAATTCTCGCAGAAGCTGTCGCTGTGGGCCGGCAGTCCGGGGACCTTCCTGATCGCGCTGGCGTTGATTGCGATCTGGGGCATGAGCGGGCCGGTCTTTGGTTTCAACGATACCTGGCAGTTGGTCATCAATACCTCTACCACCATCATCACCTTCCTGATGGTGTTCCTGATCCAGAACACCCAGAACCGCGACAACGACATCCTGCATTTGAAGATCGACGAGCTGCTGCGCGCCACCAAGGATGCGCACAATGCGTTGCTGAGCCTGGATGGGCTGGATCTCGAGCAGTTGGAGAAGCTGCGCCAGGAATACAAGGAAATCGGCGAGGGCGAACCCTTGAAGCTGGATGAGCTACCGCCGGAGCAACAGCAGAAGCCGAGTTGAATCGATGCTGAAAATGCCTGGGGGGAACGGCGACACTGGACGCGATGCGCCTTCAGGCCAGGCCTGAAGGCGCAGCCGCGGCGGGACGGCCCTCAGCCATCCAACTGGTCCAGAGGCCGGCCAGCCTTGAGGGCCTTGGCCATTTGCAGGTGGTTTTGCAGTTTCGGCAGGGTCTCTTCGGCAAAAGCCTTGAGTTCCGGGACCTCGGTGATTTCGGCCTGTTGCTGGATCTGCTCGATGGCCTCTTCGGTGGCCTTGACCTGGCTCTCGGCATAGGCGGCGTCGAAGGCTTCGCCTTCCGGGACCTCGGGGATCAGCGCCTTGGCCTTGCTGATCACTTCTTCCCGGGGCGCCACGGGCAGGTCGAGTTTCTTGGCGATTTTCGCCAGGTGCTGGTTGGCGGTGGTGCGGTCGTTGATGACCACGATGGTGTAGTCCTTGACGGCCTTGGAGGACGTCTTCTGATGGGCCAGGCGACTGGCCTCGATGTCGGCCATGCCCTTGGCCGAGGCGTCGTCGATAAACTCCGCGGGGGACTGGGCGAACGCTGCGCTGGCACTGAGGCCGAGCAACAGCGCGAAGCCGGTGCGGGACAGATGGGTGGCCATGAAGCTCATGGTGTCGGCCTCCTTTGATCAGGTGACGGCGCACGGCGCCTGCACAGAGTGAGAGTTTTCAGGCCATCGAAGGTTTGAAAAAGTTGTATCGGCCACGACGAACGGTTGGCAAAAAAACGGTGAGACCCACCGCCTCTGTCAGGCGCGGGACGGGCTGCGCTGGGCGCGCTTGGCCGCGTACATCGCCTCGTCGGCGTGCTTGAACAACTGCTTTTCGTCATGGCCGTGTTCGGGGAACAGGCCGATACCGATGCTCGGCAGAATGCTCAGCTGATGGCCATCCAGGCGCAGCGGCTCGTTGAGTGCCTGGCGAATCTTGCCGGCGACGATGCCGGCATCTTCCGCGTGCTGGATACAGCCGAGCAGCACCACGAACTCATCGCCACCGATCCGCGCCACGGTATCGCTTTCGCGCACGCAGGCCTTGAGCCGGTTGGCCACGGCCTGCAACAGCATGTCGCCCACGGCGTGGCCAAAGGTGTCGTTGACCTGCTTGAACCGGTCCAGGTCGACGTAGAGCAAGGCCATGCGCCCGGACTCGCGACGGGCACGGGCCAGGGCGCTGCGCAGGCGCTCGCGGAGCAATTCGCGGTTGGGCAACTGGGTCAGCTGGTCGTACTGGGCCATGTACTGCAGGCGCGCATGCAGCTGCTTGCGCTCGATGGCGGTGGCGAGCTGGGCGCAGACGTATTGCAGCAGCTCCTTGTCCTGCTCGGTGTATCGCTCGTCGCCCGGCGCGCTCTTGACGACCAGCGCGCCGATGGTGCCCTTCTGCGAATTCAGCGGGACACCGAGCCAGCAGGGTGAATGCGGGTCGGCGCTGGCATCCGGCAGCGGCACATAATCGTCAGGGGTCAGCAGCAACGGCTGGCCGCTGCGGATCACCTCGGCACACAGGCTGCCGGTCAGCGTGCCCGGCTGCTCCGGGCAACGCTCGCGGTCGTCGACGTGATAGGGAAAGCTCAGCGCCTGGCATTGCTCGTCGTACAGCGCGACGGAAAAATTCAGCGCCGGCAGCCATTCCCCGATGATCCGGTGCACGCGCCGGAACAACGCCAGCAGGTCCTCGGCGGCATGGGCCGCTTCGGAAATCGCATACAGCGCCGCCTGCCGTGACTCGGCCTGCTTGCGTTCGGTGATGTCGCGGGCCACGGCGATGCGCAGCTGGTCGACCTCGGACCAGCGCGCCGACCAGAGGATATGGGCGACCTGCCCGTCCTTGCGCAGGTAACGGTTCTCGAAGTTGGGCATGGGCTCGCCAGCCATGATCCGGTCGGCGGCCTGCAGGGTGCGTGCGCGGTCCGCGGGGTGCACCAGCTCGATCATGCGCCGGCCGACCAGTTCGTCCGGCGTGTAGCCGAAAATCCGCTCGCAGGCGGCGCTGACGAAGACGAAACGGCCTTCGACATCCACCGCGCAGACGGCGTCCAGCAGAAGGTCGATGAAACTGGCCAAGGGCGCGGAGTTGTTGGTTGCCATCAGGGAACGACACTGCCTGTGAAGATAAAGCGCCGAGTATCAATCCCTGGGTTCCGGCAGCGGCGCAAAGCCGCTGCTTGTCCGTGACTGTCGCAACCTTGCGAACAGCCTTTATGCCTTGTTCGCCAGCAATCCCGGAACGGCATGCAGCAAGGCGTTGATGGCAAACCCGATGAACATCACGCCGCAAAGCCGGGTGATAGCCAGTTCGTGGCGCTGATACAGGGTCCGCACCCGCCGCGCACCGACGATGCCAATCAGAATAGCGTATGCGCCGATACCGCCGAGGAAACTGAGGAAGATCAGCCAGGGCAGCATCGACCAGTTGAGCAGCTCGGCGCGACTGGACAGCAGCGCGGTGAACGTCGCCACGGCCACCGGGTACGCCTTGGGGTTGGTCAGGCCGAACAGAATGCCGTGCCAGAACGGCTGGCGCGCCGGGCCCTGGGGCTCCTGCCCGCTGCTGCGCCGGCTGCGGATCGCCCGCAGGCCGAGCCAGAACAGATAAAGGCCACTGAGCACGCCGAGCACATCGAAGGCGCTGCTGCCGATCTCCCGCGCGCCGACGATGGCGATCAGCGCGGTGCTGCACCAGACCACATCGCCCAGCAGATGCCCGCAGAGAAAGCCGGCCCCGGCTCGCCGTCCGCGCGCCGCGCCGATACCGAATACCGCCAGCACGCCGGGTCCTGGAGTAATACCGTAGATAAAGCCCGAGGCAAGGACGGCCAGTAACAGCGAAGAAGTCATGCCACACTCCGAAGCGCCGAAGGTGGCGCGGTTTTGATCGCAGGATTCTGCCGCCTTGTGCGCCCCCGCACCACCCCACAATGGTCGTCACAGCGACAGCCAGTCGTCTTGAAGCGGCGGCGGACGGTCATTCGTCGGTAAAGATCGTCATCCCGGCATAGGGTTGCTGCCGACAGGCGCGCAAGCGCGAGGCCAGATCGCCGACATGGGCTTCCATCTGGTGGCCGTCGGGGTCGAGAAAATAGAACGAGGCGCCTTCGCTGCGGTTGTCGCGCCACTCCCGCACGCCGGCGGCGCGCAGGCGCTGGGCGAACGCCACAAAATGCCCGGCTTCGATACTGAAGGCGTAATGGGTGTAGTCCGGCACTTGCGCCGAGCGGCGCGACGGGTCCAGCGACAGGCACAACCACAGGCCCGGCAGCGACAGATAGGCGCCGCTGTCCCAACTGGCATCCAGGCGCAGGCCCAGCAGATCGCGGTAAAACCCCAGGCTGCGGTCGAGATCGGTAACGGCGAGGGTCAGGTGGTTGAGGCCGGTCAGCATGCCTTGGATACCTTCGAGTCCATCGCCTCGCCCCTGGCCAGCACGACTAACAGACGAGCCAACATCAGGAGACCAGGCAACACATCAGAATGAACGACCTTTCAGGCCTTCCGGTACCACGTATTGCTTGCCATCGTAACGCAGGGTGGTCACTGCCGGCTTCTCGACACGGGATACGGAAACGCACTCTTCGCCCTTGCGAATATTGGTCGAAGCACTTGACTGGGTTTTGACGATCAAGTCGGCATAACCGTGGCTGCTGCTCTTGGCCATCTGAAGGGTGCGTTTGGTCTCATGAAATTCGCCTTCACAGTTGGTGTCCCATTCTCCCCCATAGGACTCGACAACCAACGACTCCAGCACCGGACGCAGGGTGTTGCCCTCTTTGACGTAGAGTGACAGCCAGGTTTCACCGAAAGGGTTGGCCCGTGACGACCCTCGGAAAGCAGCGCGAATGCCGAATGCACGTAACTGCGTCGTGAGGCTATACCGGGCAGTATCAATACTCAGCCCATTGAAGCTGATCGCGTCGGAATTGAATGACGAGGCCTGAGAATAAGTGGCCAGGGCGGCGCCACCTTCACTCGCGACCAGCGCCAGGCGGAGATCGTAGGTGCCTTCGCCATAGGGGTTTTCAGTAGCCGAGCGCGCCTCGAGCTGCGAACTCGCAGCAATGCTCACTCCAGGATAGGCTGGCCAAGCCTTGCACTCCGAGTATCCCGCCACGCCGTCCTTGAGTTCGGGTGCGGCACATTGGGCATAGACATGAGTCGTGCCCAGCGACAGTCCGATCATGACCAAGCAACCCAGCGCACCATATCTCGATGTCATTGTTCCGCTCCCTGCGCCCATCGACGATCACCACGTTTCAGCCACGCACTATCCCCCGCCCAATCGACTCTTTCAACCCCGTTCAGGCCTGACTCCCGCGCGTCCATATGAACAAGCCTGCCGGTTTTCGGCTACATGCAAGCCTGGGGGCTCGATTCGCAAACGCCAGTTATGCCCCTCTGTAGGAGCGAGCTTGCTCGCGATATTCGTCAGAACAACGCGGAACATCGCCGAGATCGATCGCGAGCAAGCTCGCTCCTACAGGGAATGGGGGATGGGTCAGAACGCGCTGCGGAAGATTTCCTCGATCTGGCGCTGGTCGGCGGTGCGTGGATTGGTGAAGCCGCAGGCGTCTTTCAGGGCGTTGGCGGCCAGGATCGGGATGTCCGTCAGCTTGGCGCCCAGGTCGCGCAAGCCGCTGGGGATCTCGACATCCCGGGCCAGACTGCGAATGGCGCTGATGGCCGCCTGCGCGCCCTCCTCCGGGCTGAAGCCACGGATGTCCGCGCCCATGGCGTGGGCCACGTCGGTCAGGCGTCCGGCGCAGACCATCGCGTTAAAGCTCTGCACATGGGGTAGCAGCACCGCGTTGCACACGCCATGGGGCAGGTCGTAGAAGCCGCCCAGCTGATGCGCCATGGCATGCACGAAACCCAGCGACGCATTGTTGAAGGCCATGCCGGCGAGGAACTGGGCGTAGGCCATGTTTTCCCGGGCCGTCAGGTCGCTGCCGTCGCGTACCGCCTGGCGCAGGTTCTGGCTGATCATGGTCACGGCTTTCAGCGCGCAGGCATCGGTGATCGGATTGGCCGCAGTGGACACATAGGCTTCGATGGCGTGGGTCAGCGCGTCCATGCCGGTGGCGGCGGTCAGGCCCTTGGGCATGGCGACCATCAGCGCAGGGTCGTTGACCGACAGCAACGGCGTGACGTTCCGGTCGACGATGGCCATTTTCACGTGGCGCTTTTCGTCGGTGATGATGCAGAAACGGGTCATTTCGCTGGCAGTGCCGGCGGTGGTGTTGATGGCGATCAACGGCAGCTGGGGCTTGGTCGAACGGTCGACGCCTTCGTAGTCGCTGATATGCCCGCCATTGGTGGCGCACAGGGCGATGCCCTTGGCGCAGTCATGGGGCGAACCGCCACCGAGGGAAATCACGAAGTCGCAGCCACTTTGCTGCAATTGCGCCAGGCCCTTCTCGACATTGTCGATGCTCGGGTTGGGCCTGGCGCCGTCGAAGATCACCGAATCGATGTCCTGCATCGCCAGCTTCTCGGCAATCATCCCGGCCACTCCCGCCTTGGCCAGGCCGGCGTCGGTGACGATCAGCGCCTTGCGAAAACCGTAGTTGCGAATCGCGACCATGGCCTCGTCGAGACAATCGATACCCATGATGTTCACGGCGGGGATGAAAAAAGTGCTGCTCATGGCGCGTCCTCCAGGCTAGGGGCGGATCGACCGTGCCGATCCGGCAAATGCGCACAGGATCGACCCATCGGTCACGCGCGTTGTTGATCTGGCTCAAGGATCGGTCGTGATAAAGTCGGCGCCCTGTACACCTTCTGCCTTGAGACGACGAACCGCGATGATGGATTTCCAGGAATTTGATACCGACCTTGAAGACTGGAACGCCTTGCGTGCCAGCACGCCGATCGCCGGCCTGCTGATCGGCAACGGCGCCAGCCGCGCGGTGTGGGAAGACTTCGCCTACGACTCGCTGTTCGAGAACGCCCGCACCGTCGAGGAAAAGCCCCTGAGCCAATCCGAGCTGAGCGTGTTCGACGCCCTGCAGACCCGCAGTTTCGAGCAGGTGCTGGGCGCGCTGAAAACCACCAGCCGGGTCAACAAGGCCCTGGCCGTCAGCTCCGCGGCGCCGCGCAATCGCTACTATGCGATCAAGGAAGCGCTGATCAATACCGTGCATGCGGTGCACATTCCGTGGCGCCTGGTGCAGCCGGCGACGCTTTCGCAGATCAACCAGGAACTGCGCCGCTACCGCACGGTGTTCACCAGCAACTACGACCTGCTCAACTACTGGGCGATCCAGCACGATGCCCAGGGCATCGACGACCTGTTCCAGGGCGCCGACCCGAGCTTCGACATCGGCCAGACCGCCAGCCAACAGACCCGCGTGCTGTACCTGCACGGCGGCCTGCACCTGGTGCGCAACCAGGACGGCACCGCGCGCAAGCTGGGCTCCACCGAAGGCACCCTGCTGGGCAACTTCGCCATCAACAACACCCTGAAGACCCTCGACGATGTGCCGCTGTTCGTCAGCGAAGGCCCGGTGGCGGACAAGCTCAAGACCATTCGCAGCAGCGACTACCTGTCGTTCTGCTACCAGCAGTTGCTCAACCACAGCGACGCGCTGTGCATCTTCGGCCACGACCTCGGCCCCCAGGACAGCCACCTGGTGCAGGCGATCCGCCAGTCCGGGGGGCAGACCCTGGCGATCTCGATCCACCCGCGCAGCAAGGCCTTTATCCAGAACCAGAAGCGGCGCTACACCCAGCTGTTCGAGGGGATGGAAGTGACGCTACGCTTCTTCGATTCGAAGAGCCATGCCCTAGGCGCGCCTGCGCTATCGGTGCCGGTCGAGCGCTGAGATCCGCCCGCGCCCAGGCACCGCGGCCCACCTGGACGGACACCATCGCGGGCAAACCTCGCTCCTACGGATTGTGGGTTGTCCATCGTCGTGTAGCCGCTGCCGAGCGCAGCGAGGCTGCGATCGGCTGCGAAGCGGCCGTAAGGCAGGCAACCTGATTTTCCTGACCCACCGCGTGCCCAGGTTTTGCGAGGACTACATCCTCGATCGCAGCCTCGCTGCGCTCGGCAGCGGCTACGGGGCAGCGGTTCGGCGCCAATGGTGTAAGAAAATCCACAATCCGCAGGAGCGGGCTCACTCCTCGCCGCTGTGCACCACCACCAACAACTGTGCCTGCACCTCGCCCACCGAGCGCAGGCGATGGGGTTTCTGCGCGTTGAAGTGCAGCGCGTCGCCACGGTTGAGGATCACCCGCTCGTTCATGAAATCCACTTCCACCTGCCCTTCGTGGACAAACAGGAACTCCTCCCCCAGGTGTTCCTTGAAGCTCTTGTCGGTGAACTCCCTGGGCGGGTAGATGATGAACGGCAGCAGGCTGCGCTCGCTGACCTGATGCGCCAGCACCGCATAACCCGGCGCCTGGTCGTTGGCCGCCAGCGACTGGCGCTCGTCGCTGCGCACCAGGCTGTAGCTGTCGAGGCTGACCTTGTCTTCGGCGAACAGCTCCTCGACGTTCACGTTCAATGCCTTGGCCAGTTTCAACGCCGCGGCGATCGAGGGCGTGTTCAGGCCGCGTTCGACTTTCGACAGGTAACTCTTGGTCATGCCGGATTTCTCGGCCAGGGCCTCCAGCGTCACGCCAAGTTTTTTTCTCAATAATTTCAAACGGATAGACATGTAGAACGGTTAACCCATCAAGGAGGCGACGATTTGTCCTTGCCAATGACACAAAGTGTCATATAGCCTCTTTAGTGTCATTTGCTTTCACCCAACGACCTTGCGAGCTGCGGGAGCTGGCAAATCCGACGTCCATTGCAACCACCAAAGGACACCGATATGGCCAAGACATTAGCACTACCCAAAGAGCAACTGGTCAAGCAAGCCTTGACCCAGATGCAAAACACCCTGGCGGATAATACGTGGACCGACCGGCAAAAGCTGGCGCTGACTTGCCGCATCCTGTTCGAGAACGGGCATGACTCCGGCCTGGCCGGGCAGATCACCGCCCGCGGCCCGCAGCCGGGCACCTACTACACCCAGCAACTGGGCCTGGGTTTCGACGAAATCACCGCGGGCAACCTGCTGCTGGTCAACGAAGACCTGGAGGTGCTCGAAGGCCACGGCATGCCCAACCCGGCCAACCGTTTCCACAGCTGGGTGTACCGCGCCCGCCCCGACGTGAACTGCATCATCCACACCCACCCGACCCACGTCGCCGCGTTGTCGATGATCGAAGTACCGCTGGAAATCTCCCACATGGACCTGTGCCCGCTGTACGACGACTGCGCCTTTCTCGAGGCCTGGCCGGGCGTGCCGGTGGGTAACGAAGAAGGCGAAATCATCTCCGCGGCCCTGGGCGACAAGCGCGCCATCCTGCTCTCGCACCACGGCCAGCTGTCCACCGGCGCCAGCATCGAGGAAGCCTGTGTGATCGCCCAACTGATCGAGCGCGCCGCCAAGCTGCAGTTGCTGGCCATGGCCGCCGGCACCATCAAGCCGATCCTGCCGGAGCTCGGTCGCGAGGCCCATGACTGGATCTCCAAGCCCAAGCGCCACGCCGCCGCCTTCAACTACTACGCTCGGCAAAACCTCAAGCAACACGCCGATTGCCTGAACTGATCCCCCCTCATTCGCTAAAGGAGCGTCGCCATGTCGAACACCAATATTCACGGCATCATCGGCTACACCATCACCCCGTTCACCGCCAACGGTGAACAACCGGACCTGGACACCCTCGGCCGTTCCATCGATCGCCTGATCGACAGCGGCGTGCATGCCATCGCGCCCCTGGGCAGCACCGGCGAAGGCGCCTACCTGAGCGACGCCGAGTGGGACCAGGTCGCCGAGTTCAGCATCCGCCACATCGCCAGGCGCGTGCCGACCATCGTCAGCGTTTCCGACCTGACCACCGCCAAGGCCGTGCGCCGCGCGCGCTTTGCCGAGGCCAAGGGTGCCGATGCGGTGATGGTCTTGCCGACGTCCTACTGGAAGCTCAGCGAAGCCGAGATCCTCGCCCACTACCAGGCCATCGGCGCCAGCATCGGCGTGCCGATCATGCTCTACAACAACCCGGCCACCAGCGGCACCGACATGTCGGTGGAGCTGATCCTGCGGATCTTCCATGCCGTGGAAAACGTGACCATGGTCAAGGAGAGCACCGGCGACATCCAGCGCATGCACAAGCTGCAACTGCTGGGCGAAGGCCAGGTGCCGTTCTACAACGGTTGCAACCCGCTGGCCCTGGAAGCCTTCGCCGCTGGCGCCAAGGGCTGGTGCACCGCCGCGGCGAACCTGATCCCGCAGCTCAACCTGGACCTGTACCAGGCGGTGCTGGACAACGACCTGGACCGCGCGCGCGAGCTGTTCTACCGCCAGTTGCCAGTGCTCGACTTCATCCTCAAGGGCGGCCTGCCGACCACCATCAAGGCCGGGTTGAACATGACCGGGCTGCAGGTCGGCGACCCGCGCCTGCCGGTGTTCCCGCTGGGTGAGGCTGGGCGTAATCAATTGCAGGCCATGTTGCACGCCGTGCGCTGATCGGGCCTTCGCTGTAGCGGCGAGCTTGCGGGCCTCATCGCCGACAAGCCTGGCTCCTACAGAAGCCGGGGCGCCGCAGACCTGTAGGAGCGGCCGGTCGACGCTCGATTGCCCGCGATAGCGGTACATCAGGCACAAACCCATTGCCTGGCTCCCACAAAAACGTCGCCCAACAAAAAGCCCGGCAGGTTGTCCTGCCGGGCTCTTTTGTTTCAGAGCAGAAACTAAACGGTCTTGTCCTTGATGGTGGTGGTTGGACCGTTGGTCTTGACGCTTTCGATACCGCCGTCGCGTGCCGCCTCGGACGAATAGCGCTGGCTATTGCCGATGATCTGGTGGTTCGCCGCCTTGAGGTTGAAATAAGGCTTGCCGTCCTTGGAGACTTCCTTGGCGTAGCGGGCCTCGTTGGGGCTGTTGCTCTGCACCGAAGCGATGCCGTTTTCGGCGGCGCTGCGGGAGGAATACAACTCACTCGTCAAAATGGTTTCAGCATTGCCAGCCTTGAGAACGAAGCGGAACTGCCCGTCACTGCTTTTGCTTAATTCATACCATCCAGCCATGGTCCTGCTCCTGAGTGTCCAAAGATGCGAATGCACTTCGGATTAAAGCTTGTCTTTGCCGGTTTACCAGCGTTTGGGGTGTGTTGCTGAGGCACGCAGCATCAGACAGGAAAAATCGCATCCGGTTCATGAGGCGAAACTCATGCAGACAAATAGTAATAATTCTCGATATCATTCGCGACCTTTCTGCCCGGCAGTACTTGCGAAGGATTTTCATGTCTCGCTTCAAGCCCGACCCCACCTCGGCGGACCCCGTCCGCGGGTTCTATGCGGACATCCTGCATTACCTGCGTAAACGCACGGACAACGCCAGCGATGCGGCGGACATGACTCAGGACGTCTTCACCCAATGGCTCGACTACCGCGACCGGGCCAAGGTCGAACAACCCCGCGCCTTTCTGTTCCAGATGGCGCGCAACCTGCTGCGCGATCACTGGCGCCGGCAGAAGGTCAGGCACAAGGTGCACCACGAACCGCATGCAACAGAACCCGAGCCGCTGGCCGACGAACACCACGAACCACTGCCCGCGGTCCAGCGCCTGCAACGCCTGGAGCGCTTGAAGAGCGTGCTCGCCGAACTCTCGCCGCGCCGCCGCGAAGCCCTTATGCTGCACCGCTTCGAAGGCCTGAGCCAGGCGCAGATCGCCGAACGCATGGGTATATCCCTGAGCATGGTGGAAAAACACATCGCCTTTGCCCTGCTGCACTGCAAGCAGCGCCTGGAACAGGAACACGGCAAGGAGCAAGTCCAATGACCCGCCCCCACGACACCGAGCAGCAGATCGACAGCATCGATGCCCAGGCGGCCGGCTGGTTCACTCGCAATCGCAACGATCGCAGCCAGGCCACGCGCGACGCCTTCGCGGCCTGGTCCAGCGAACCGGCCCACGCCCGGGCCTACGCCGAGTTCGAGCGCTTGTGGGCCGACCTGGCCGAACTCGAACCGCTGAATCGACCGACGCCGCTGCCGCTGCGCAAAAAGCCGCGCTGGCGCCCGGCCCTGGCGGTGGCCGCTGCGCTGGTCTGCGCACTGCTGGCCATCGAGCTGGGCGCCCCGCCGGCGATCTATTCGCAACAGATCGCCGCCCAGGACCAGGGCATGCGCAGCTTCAACCTGCCCGATGGCAGCACCCTGTACGTCAACGCCAATACCCGCCTGCGCATCGACTTCACGGCGCAACAACGCAACCTCTATCTGGACCAGGGCCAGCTGTACCTGGAAGTCGCCGCCGACAAGGAACGGCCGCTGTGGGTGCACTCCGGCGCGGCCCGGGTGCGGGTGGTCGGCACCGGCTTCGATGTGCGTCGCGGCGAGAAACAACTGGTGGTCAGCGTTGCCCATGGCCAGGTGGCGTTCGTTCCCGACGAACAAAAGCCCGATTCGCTGCTGCTCGGCGCCCGCCAGCGCGGGATCTATGACTACGCCAGCGGCGCCCTGCGGGAACAGCCCGTGAACGTCGCCGAGGTCGCCGACTGGCGCGGCGGCCACCTGGCCTTTCGCAATCGCGACCTGGCCAGCCTGGTGGACGAGTTGAACCTCTATCGCCGCCAGCCCGTGCTATTGGCCGACGGCGCCCTGGGCAACTTCAAGGTCTCGGGCAACCTCGATGTGCAGGATCCGGACGCCCTGATCAAGGCCCTGCCAGCCCTGATTCCGGTGAAAACCGTGGCCCTGGCCGACGGCCGCGTGCGCATCGAAGCCCGGCGCTGAAAACCCATATGCGAATATTTTGCATTCGCATATGAGGTTTTAGCTTACTGACACGTCTTCCTCCGGTCTGCGTTGTTTACGCACACCTTTTCTGGCCTTTGTCGCCGCTCCGGGGGATTTCATGTTTCGCGTGCCTTATCACTTGCAGCTCATCTGTTCGCGTCCGACCTTGCTCGCCGCCTGCCTGGCGTTCAGCCTGCAGTGCCAGGCGCAGATTCAGGCCGAATCGTTCGCCTTCGCCCTGCCCGCCCAGCCGCTGGCGACCTCGTTGAGCCAGGTGGCGCAGCAGGCGAAGATCCAGCTGCTGTTCGACGAAGAGTTGCTGCGCAACGTGAAGGCCCCGGCGCTGAAGGGCGATTTCAGCCCCGAGGCGGCGATCCAGCAGTTGCTGGGCGGCAGCGAGTTCAGCCTGGTCAAGGTCGACCAGACCTACGTGGTGCGCCCCGCGGAAAACAGCAGCACCCGCAGTTCGGCGCTGCAGCTGGGCGCCATGAGCGTCATCGGCAGCGGCCTGGAAGTGGACTCCGCCACGGTCGGCCGCTCGACCCTGAACCAGGCCGAGATCGATCGCCACCAGGCCACCAACATCCCCAGCCTGATCGCCACCCTGCCCGGCGTCAGCCTCGGCGGCTCGCTCAAGCCCGGCGGCCAGACCATCAACATCTGGGGCCTGGGCGATGCCGAAGACGTGCCGATGAGCGTCGACGGCGCGACCAAGAGCGGCTTCGAACGCTACCAGCAGGGCTCGATCTTCATCGAGCCGGAACTGATCAAGCGCATCGAAGTGGAAAAGGGCCCGCACTCGCCCGAGACCGGCAACGGCGGTTTCGGCGGCACCGTGCACATGGAAACCAAGGACGCCCCGGACCTGCTGTTGGAAGGCCGTGACACCGGCGCCATGCTCAAGTATGGCTACAGCAGCAACAGCCATGAGCAGGCCTACACCGGCGCGGTGTACGGGCGTACCGAGGACCGGCGTTTCGACGCCCTGGCCTACTGGACCAAACGCGACGGCGACGACATGAAGCTGGCCAGCGCCCAGCCGGACCCGCGCAACGCCTACCCGATCAACCCCAAGCGCCTGCCCAACACCGCCCAGGATCTGGACGGCGAGCTGTTCAAGCTGAACATGCAGCTGACCGACGAACATCGCCTGGGCTTCAGCTACATGCGCTCCAACAGTGATATCTGGGCGCCCTTCTCGGCCAAGAGCTACCCGACGCCGCCGACCCAGCGCGATATCGACAAGTACGGTTACGACGGCGCCACCCGGCGCTTCCTGGCCCAGCGCAACACCATCGACACCACTTGGCAGGCCAAGTACCAATACACGCCGCTGGACAACCCGTGGATCGACTTCGAGGCCAAGTACTCCGAGTCCAAGACCGACCAGACCGACGAGCGCGGCCCGAACGCCTACTTCCAGCCGGCCTCCGGTGGCCGCAAGATCACCGTGGGTTACGAGGACAGGATCCTCTCGCTGAAAAACACCAGCCGCTTCAACACCGGCCTGCTGGAACACGCCTTGACCAATGGCATCCAGATCCGCAAGCACGACCGCGAAGTGGACATGTGGATGCCGGGCAAGACCTACGAGGTGCCCAAATACAACAACGGGCATTACCAGCCGGGCTTCATGCCCCATGGCAAGGTCGACAACAACGCCTTCTATATCCAGGACGCGATCACCCTGGGCAACTTCACCTTGACCCCGTCCCTGCGCTACGACCATGTGCGCAACCGTGGGCAGAAAAACGACGCGCCGATCTACAACAGCCCCGATCCGGTGGTCGGCCACGATTACGGCGACAAGACCTACACCGGCTGGTCGCCACGGCTGTCGGCGTTCTGGACGGTCACCCCGCAATTCGCCCTGTTCGCCGACTACAGCAAGACCTGGCGCGCGCCGGTGATCGACGAGCAGTACGAAGTCCAGGCGGCCGGCACCACCCGCTCCTCCACCAGCCGCGACCTCGACCCGGAGCGCATCACCGCATTGCGCGCCGGTAACATCACCCGCTTCTCCGACGTCCTGACCCAGGCCGACAGCCTGCAGATCCGCACCACGGTGTTCCGCAACCAGATCAAGGACGAAATCATGAAGAACCTGGGGATCGGCTGCCCCGAGCAACTGAGCGGCGGCAAGAACATCGGCCAGGTGTGCAACCAGCCGACCATCGGGGTCTACCGCAATATCGGCGACCTGACCATCAAGGGCTTCGAGGTCGAGAGCTTCTACGATTCGACCTACCTGTTCGGCTCGCTGTCCTACTCCTGGATCACCGGCAAGCATGAAGGCGCCTACACCAACCCCTGGGGGCCGAATGTCTGGGCCCGGGACATCCCGCCACGCAAGTGGGTCGCCACCCTGGGGGTGAAAATCCCGCAGTGGGATGCGCAAGTGGGCTGGCAAGGCCAGTGGGTACGCCAGACCGACCGCGTGCCGAGTGACATCTACCCGAGCGGCCCGGCCAGCGCCGCGGGCGACTCCTACTGGGACCAGTACGAGAACGACCGCTACAACGTGCAGGGCCTGTTCGCCAACTGGAAACCGCAGCAGCCGTACCTCAAGGGCACCGAGGTCAATTTCACCCTGGACAACATGTTCAACCGCGATTACCGCCCGCCCCTGAGCGGCGAAAACGCCTCCAGCCTTGGGCGCAACGCCAAGATCAGCGTGACGCGGTTCTTCTGAACCAGGTTGCACTGCCCCTGTAACCGTTGCGGGGTTATTTGGTGGCGCTGCGCACCACGCTGAGTTCCGGCGTGGCGCTGCGGCGCTGGCTCAGGTAGCGGGTGCAGCTGACCCGCAGGAACGAGGCGAAATTCACTACCTCGCCGCGGTAATCCATCACTTCTTCATAGAGTTTGGCGATCAGCTGGTTGGTGGTCATGCCATCGACCTCGGCGATTTCGCTGAGGATGTCCCAGAACTGGTTCTCCAGGCGCAGGGTGGTGACCACCCCGCAGATGCGCAGCGAGCGCGAGCGGGACTCATAGAGGATCGGGTCGGCTTTGACGTAGAGCTCGCACATGGTGGGCGCTCCTCGGTTGGAGGTAGGACGATGGCGCTGCTTCCTGACAGAAAAGCAGCGCCGGCGAGTCATCCGTTTACAGGGTAATTTGGGTGCCCAGCAGGCCGAGGAAACCGGCCAGCCAGCTGGGGTGTGCCGGCCAGGCCGGAGCCGTCGCCAGATTGCCTTGAACGTGGCTGTCCGTCACGGGGATATCGATGTAGGTACCGCCGGCCAGGCGCACTTCCGGGGCGCAGGCCGGATAGGCGCTGCACTCGCGGCCTTCGAGAATGCCCGCCGCGGCCAGCAGCTGGGCGCCGTGGCAGACGGCGGCGATCGGCTTGCCAGCCTGGTCGAAGGCCTGCACCAGTTGCAGGACTTTTTCGTTCAACCGCAGGTACTCCGGGGCGCGACCGCCAGGTATCAGCAGCGCGTCGTAATCGGCCGCCCCGACCTTGGCGAAATCGAAGTTCAGGGCGAACTGATGGCCCGGTTTTTCGCTGTAGGTCTGGTCGCCTTCGAAGTCGTGGATCGCGGTGCGCACGGTCTGCCCGGCCTTTTTGTCCGGGCACACCGCATGCACGGTGTGGCCGACCATCAGCAGCGCCTGGAACGGCACCATCACTTCGTAGTCCTCGACGTAATCGCCGACCAGCATGAGGATTTTTTTCGCGGCCATGGAGATGACTCCTCTTCAAGGGAAAACAGGAGTGTTCAAGGTAGTCCTTATCCGCGGAGCCGGGTAATAACCCGGTACTACGCCCGACGCCTTCTTCTGTAGGAGGGGCAGGTCGACGCTCGATTGCCCGCGATCCAGACACCACGGATTACCTGGCCCACCGCGTCATCGTTCATCGCGAGCAAGCTTCGCTCCTACAGAAGCCGAACTGTATGGATAACTCTGCGTACAGCTGTAACAGGGTGCCGCGGTGGGTTTATGGCTAGATAAGCGCACCTGCCCTTCCCCAATAAAAAACGGTTGTCATCATGTCTTCCCGCGAAAACACCGGCATGGCCCTGGGCCTGCTCGGCGTGGTTATTTTCAGCCTGACCCTGCCCTTCACCCGCATCGTGGTGCAGGAACTGCATCCACTGCTCAACGGCCTGGGACGGGCGCTGTTCGCGGCGATTCCGGCGGCGCTGCTATTGCTCTGGCGGCGGGAAAAATGGCCGACCTGGCACCAGATCAAGGGCCTGAGCCTGGTGATCGCCGGGGTGATCCTGGGGTTTCCGGTGCTGTCGGCCTGGGCCATGCAGACCCTGCCGGCGTCCCATGGCGCGCTGGTCAATGGCCTGCAACCCTTGTGCGTGGCGCTGTATGCGGCATGGCTGTCCCATGAACGGCCGTCGAAAGCCTTCTGGGGCTGCGCCGCGCTGGGCAGCGCCCTGGTATTGGGCTACGCGCTGATCAGCGGCGCCGGCAGCATCCAGGCCGGCGACTTGTTGATGCTCGGGGCAATTGCGGTCGGCGGGCTGGGTTATGCCGAAGGCGGCCGGCTGGCCAGGGAAATGGGCGGCTGGCAGGTGATCTGCTGGGCCCTGGTGCTGTCGACGCCGCTGTTGATCGGGCCAGTGTGGTACCTCGCGGCGCAGCATCAGGGCGCGGTCTCGGCGAAGACCTGGTGGGCCTTCGGCTACGTGGCGCTGTTCTCGCAGTTCATCGGCTTTTTTGCCTGGTACGCCGGGCTGGCCATGGGCGGCATCGCCCGGGTCAGCCAGATCCAGCTGTTGCAGATCTTCTTCACCATCGCCTTCTCGGTGCTGTTCTTCGGCGAGCAGGTGGAACCGATCACCTGGCTGTTCGCCGTCGGCGTGATCCTCACCGTGATGCTCGGGCGCAAGACTGCCGTGCGCCAAGCAGTCCCAGCGCGCGTCCTGTAGCCGCTGCCGCAGGCTGCGATCGACGGCGTAGCCGGCGCAAAGGCGGTATCCCGGCCCTGTCAGATGTAGCGCGTCGCCTGGTTTGCGGCCCCTTCGGTGCCGATCGCAGCCTGCGGCAGCGGCTACAGGGGCGTGGTCAGCTCAGGTAGCCGTCGGCCCGCAGCAGGGTTTCCAGGCAGTGCTCGCTGATGTGGTAGAAGGCCTTCAACTCGCCGATCTTCGCCAGCAGCTGGGTCGGGTCCTGGGGCTCGGCGCGTTTGACCGCGAGGATCATCTTGTTCTTGTTGGTGTGTTCCAGGGAGATGAACTCGAAGACCTTGGTCTCGTAGCCGCAGGCTTCGAGGAACAGCGCACGCAGGCTGTCGGTGACCATCTCCGCCTGCTGGCCCAGGTGCAGGCCGTATTGCAGCATCGGCTTGAGCAGCGCCGGGCTCTGCATCTGCGGGCGGATCTGCTTGTGGCAGCACGGCGAGCACATGATGATCGACGCGCCGGACCGAATGCCGGTGTGGATCGCGTAGTCGGTGGCGATATCGCAGGCATGCAGGGCGATCATCACGTCCAGCTGGCTCGGCGCCACGCTGCGCACGTCGCCGCATTTGAACTCCAGGCCCTGATGCTCCAGGCGCGCCGCCGCGGCGTTGCACAGGGTCACCATGTCCTCGCGTAGCTCCACGCCAGTCACCTGCCCTTGCGCCTGCAAGGTGTTGCACAGGTAATCGTGGATGGCGAAGGTCAGGTAGCCCTTGCCGGAGCCGAAGTCCGCGACCCGCACCGGCTGTTGCAGGTCGATCGGCGACGAACTCAGCGCATGGCTGAAGACCTCGATGAACTTGTTGATCTGCTTCCACTTGCGCGACATCGCCGGGATCAGCTCGTGCTGCTTGTTGGTCACTCCCAGGTCGGTGAGGAAGGGCCGGCTCAGCTCCAGGTAGCGGTTCTTTTCGCGGTTGTGCTCGGCGGACGGTACTTCGCGCTGCTGCTGGGCCTTGCCCTTGAACAGCGAGCTTTTGCCCTTCTTGCTGTATTCGAGCTGCACTTCATCGGTGAGCGACAGCAGGTGCGCGTTCTTGAACGACGCCGGCAGCAGCCCGGCGATCAGCGCCACGCCTTCGTCCAGCGGGAAGTTCTTGGTGATGTCGCGGGTCTTGTAGCGGTAGACGAAGGACAGGCACGGCTGCTCCTTGACCGTCAGCTGCTTGATGATCAGCCGCTGCAAATCCGCCTCGGCCCCCACATGCTTGGCCAGTACCAGTTTGATAAAGGCGTTCTGCGCCAGGCTGGTTTCCAGCAGCTCGAGAAACTGGGCGTGATGATCCGGCGCGAGGCTGGCGGGGGTTGCGGTTGCAGACATGGAAAAAGGCGCCTCGGGCGGTGCGGGTGTGAATCGGGGAATGGCGGGTATTTTAGGGGGGATGGCCCGCCGGGGCACGGAGTTATTTACCCGACGGCGCAGATTCTGCGGGAGTGGGCCTCCTGTAGCCGCTGCCGAAGGCTGCGGCTACAGGAGCGGGGGAAGTCAGGCCAGGACCACCAGGCGGTTGGGCAGCTCGTTGCGCACGTGGGTCACCGGCACATGCACCTTGAGCAGTTCGCCGCAGGCCTCGATGCAGGTGATGAAGCCTTGCAGGGTCTGCCCCTGCTTCACCTGCTGGGTGAAGGCCTGGACGATGGTGTCCCAGGTCTTGTCGTCGAGGCGCTTGGAAATGCCCTCGTCCACCAGGATCTCCACATAGCGCTCGGCTTCGCAGACGAAGATCAGCATCCCGGTGCTGCCGACGGTGTGGTGCAGGTTCTGTTCGAGAAACTGGCGGCGGGCCAAGTTCGAGGCGCGCCAGTGGCGTACCGAGCGCGGAATCAGGCGGGTGGTGATCCGTGGGATGCGGAACACCAGGCAGAGCACGATAAAGGTCGCCCACTGCACCAGCAGCAACAGGTGCATGCTCATCCAGCCGGTGGCGTAATGCACCACGCCCGGCACGATCAGCGCCAGCAGGCTGGCCCAGAGCAACGGAATATAGGCGTAGTCGTCGGCGCGGGCGGCCAGCACGGTGACCAGTTCGGCATCGGTCTGCTGTTCGACCCGGGCGATCGCCTCGGCGACCTGCCGTTGTTCGTACTCACTCAGTAGTGCCATGTCTTCCCATACTCATCGATTATTTTTAGTCACCAGCCGCCTGACGATCCGCCGCCGCCAAAGCTACCACCGCCACCGCTGAAGCCCCCACCGCCTCCGCCACCAAAGCCGCCCCCGCCAAAACCGCCGGAACCGCCACGCCCGCCGCCACCGCTGGGCAGGATGCCAAGCAACTGGCAGACGAAGATCGTCACGATAAACAGCAGCACCAGGAAGACCAGGGCGCCGGGATGCCGATCGAAAAACTCGCTGCCGCGCTCGCCGCCACCGTCATAGGCGGCGCTCGGCTCGTCCAGCGGATTGCCGCCCAGCACCAGCAACATGGCCGACACACCGTCGCTGATGCCCTTGCTGAAATTGCCGGCCTTGAAGGCCGGGGTGATCACCTGATGGATGATCACCGAGCTTTGCGCGTCGGTCAGGCGGTCTTCCAGGCCGTAACCGACTTCGATGCGCAGCTTGCGATCATCGCGAGCGACGATCAACAAGGCGCCGTTGTTCTTGTCCTTCTGGCCGATGCCCCAGTAGCGCCCCAGCTGATAGCCGAAGTCCTCGATGCTGGTGCCTTGCAGGTCCGGCAGGGTCACGACCACCACCTGCTCGCCGGTGGACTGCTCGTGGGAGGCCAGCTCCTGGGTCAGTTGCTGGCGCACCGCCGGTTCGATCATCTGGGCGTTGTCCACCACCCGCCCGCTCAGCGCCGGGAACTTCAGCTCGGCCTGGGCCGTTATCGCAAACACCCAGAGCAACAGCACCAGGCCAACTCTCAACACGCGCATTGGAACCTCATCCGTGGTAACGCCGGGCCGGATCCGCGGCCGCTCGCGCGATCCGCGGGCAGCCGCTGCTGATCAGAACTTCACTTCTGGCGCTTTTTCGGCGTCGGGGCTGGTGGCCTCGAAGGTCTCACGCACCGGCAGGTCGCTGTACATCACGCTGTGCCACAGGCGGCCAGGGAAGGTACGGATCTCGGTGTTGTACTTCTGCACCGCGAGGATGAAATCGCGACGGGCCACGGCGATGCGGTTCTCGGTGCCTTCGAGCTGCGACTGCAGGGCCAGGAAGTTCTGGTTGGCCTTGAGGTCCGGATAACGCTCGGACACCACCATCAGGCGGCTCAAGGCTCCGGTCAGCTGGTCCTGGGCCTGCTGGTACTGCTTGAGTCTTTCCGGGTTGTCCAGGGTGCTGGCATCGACCTGGATGGACGTGGCCTTGGCCCGCGCCTCGATCACCGCGGTCAGGGTCTCCTGTTCGTGCCTGGCGTAGCCCTTGACCGTTTCCACCAGGTTGGGGATCAGGTCGGCGCGACGCTGGTACTGGTTCTGTACCTGGCCCCAGGCCGCCTTGGCCTGTTCGTCGAGGGTCGGGATGTTGTTGATCCCGCAGCCGCTGAGCAAGCTGCTGAGCAGCAGCAATGCCATCACGGGCCAGCTTGAACACAGGCTCTGTCGTACTTTCATGGTGGTGACGCTCCTTGCAACCTAGGGGATGGAACCTGTAACCCTTTGAATCGAGTGCATCGACATAATCTGCCGCCACCACTGGATTGCATCGGGCCAATCGGCTAAAAGATGCCCAGCGCGAAAAAGAGTTCAGAAGTGTGCTGCATTTATCCGAACAACAATAGTCGTTCCTTTATTAGCCGCTCTCCCAATTTTCGGCCGCTCGACGCGTACTGATCGCGTCTGTTTTAGGCCCTAGAGAACAATATTCATGAAGAAGCTGTGTTTGCTGGGCTTGTTGGTCAGCCTGGCCAGTCACCCTGCCCTGGCCGCCACCACGCCGGTATCGACCCAGGAAAAACCCTTTTCCGATGCGGTCCTGCAGAACAAGGACGCCTTCATCGACAACCTGCTCAAGCAGATGACCCTGGATGAAAAGATCGGCCAGTTGCGCCTGATCAGCATCGGTCCGGAAATGCCCCGCGAGATGATCCGCAAGGAAATCGCCGCCGGCCGCATCGGCGGGACCTTCAACTCCATCTCCCGCCCGGAAAACCGGCCGATGCAGGACGCGGCCATGCGCAGCCGGCTGAAGATCCCGATGTTCTTCGCCTATGACGTGATCCACGGCCACCGTACGATCTTCCCGATCCCCCTGGCCCTGGCGTCGAGCTGGGACATGGACGCCATCGGCCGCTCCGGGCGCATCGCCGCCCAGGAAGCCAGCGCCGACAGCCTGGACATCACCTTCGCGCCGATGGTCGACATCTCCCGCGACCCACGCTGGGGCCGCACCTCCGAAGGCTTCGGCGAAGACACCTACCTGGTCTCGCGCATCGCCAAGGTCATGGTCAAGGCCTACCAGGGCGACAGCCCGAAGAACGCCGACAGCATCATGGCCAGCGTCAAGCACTTCGCCCTGTACGGCGCGGTGGAAGGCGGTCGCGACTACAACGTCGTCGACATGAGCCCGGTAAAGATGTACCAGGACTACCTGCCGCCCTACCGCGCCGCGATCGACGCCGGTGCCGGCGGGGTGATGGTGGCGTTGAACTCGATCAACGGCGTGCCGGCCACCTCCAACACCTGGCTGATGAACGACCTGCTGCGCAAGGAGTGGGGCTTCAAGGGCCTGGCGGTGAGCGACCACGGCGCCATCGTCGAGCTGATGCGCCACGGCGTCGCCAAGGACGGCCGCGAAGCCGCCAAGCTGGCGATCAAGGCCGGCATCGACATGAGCATGAACGACTCGCTGTACGCCAAGGAGCTGCCGGGGCTGATCAAGTCCGGCGACGTCAGCCAGCGCGACCTGGACAACGCCGTGCGTGAAGTACTGGCCGCCAAGTACGACATGGGCCTGTTCGCCAACCCCTACCTGCGCATCGGCAAGGCCGAGCAAGACCCGGCCGACACCAACGCCGAAAACCGCCTGCACCGCAGCGACGCCCGCGATGTGGCGCGCCGCAGCCTGGTGCTGCTGAAGAACGCCAACGACACCCTGCCGCTGAAAAAGGCCGGCAAGATCGCCCTGGTCGGCCCGCTGGCCAAGGCACCGATCGACATGATGGGCAGTTGGGCCGCCGCCGGCGTACCGGCGCAATCGGTCACCCTGTTCGACGGCATGAGCAACGCCCTGGGCGACAAGGCACAACTGATCTACGCCCGTGGCTCGAACATCACCGCCGACAAGGCCGTGGTCGACTACCTGAACTTCCTTAACTTCGATGCCCCGGAAGTGGTGGACGACCCGCGTCCGGCCCAGCAGTTGATCGACGAAGCGGTGAAGGCCGCGCAGCAGGCTGATGTAGTGGTGGCGGCGGTGGGCGAATCGCGGGGCATGTCCCACGAATCCTCGAGCCGTACCGACCTGCACATCCCGGCCAGCCAGCGCGAGCTGATCAAGGCCCTCAAGGCCACCGGCAAGCCGCTGGTGCTGGTGTTGATGAACGGCCGGCCGCTGGCGCTGCTCGACGAGAACGAACAGGCCGATGCGATCCTGGAAACCTGGTTCAGCGGCACCGAAGGCGGCAACGCCATCGCCGACGTACTGTTCGGCGACTACAACCCGTCCGGCAAGCTGCCGATCACCTTCCCGCGTTCGGTGGGGCAGATCCCGACCTACTACAACCACCTGACCATCGGCCGGCCGTTCACCCCGGGCAAGCCGGGCAACTACACCTCGCAGTACTTCGACGACACCACAGGTCCCCTGTTTCCGTTCGGCTATGGCCTGAGCTACACCACGTTCAGCCTGTCGGACATGGCCCTGTCGTCGACCACCCTGAACAAGAGCGGCAAGCTCGACGCCAGCGTGACCCTGAAGAACACCGGCAAGCGCGACGGTGAAACCGTGGTGCAGCTGTATATCCAGGACGTCGCCGGCTCCATCATCCGCCCGATCAAGGAACTGAAGGGCTTCCAGAAAGTGCAGCTCAAGGCCGGCGAACAGAAGGTGATCCGCTTCAGCATCAGCGAAGACGACCTGAAGTTCTACAACGCCCAGCTCAAGTACGCCGCGGAACCGGGCGAGTTCAAGGTCGAGATCGGCCTGGACTCCCGGGACGTCAAGCAACAGAGCTTCGAACTGCTGTAACCCTCCCCCGGCCTCGCTCCTATGTAGGAGCGAGGCTTGCCCGCGATAGCGATTCTCCTGATACACCGCGCTGCCCGCATCGCCAGCAAGCTTGGCTCCTACAGAAGCACAAGCCAGGCCAGGGCGGGTTCAGTCGCGGCGATTGAGCAGGTTCACCACCAGCCGGTCCACCCAGCCCCAGATCCGCTGCTTGATCCGCCGCCACAGCGGGCGGTTTTTCCAGGCTTCGAGGCTGACTTCCTGGCTCTGGTCGAAGTCGGCGAGGAAGCTCGCAACCACTGCATCGGTCAGTGGCATGTCGAGGGCCTCGAGGTTGGCCTCGAGGTTGAAACGCAGGTTCCAGTGATCGAAGTTGCACGAGCCGATGCTCACCCAATCGTCGATCAGCACCATCTTCAGGTGCAGGAAACGCGGCTGGTATTCGAAGATTTTCACCCCGGCCCGCAGCAGGCGCGGGTAATAACGATGCCCGGCATAACGCACCGACGGGTGATCGGTGCGCGGCCCGGTCAGCAGCAGGCGCACATCCACCCCGCGTCCGGCCGCGCGGCGCAGGGAGCGGCGGACCTTCCAGGTCGGCAGGAAATACGGGGTCGCCAGCCAGATCCGCCGTTGCCCGCTGTTCAACGCGCGCACCAGCGATTGCAGAATGTCCCGGTGTTGCCGGGCGTCGGCATAGGCCACCCGGCCCATGCCCGCGCCCTGGGCCGGCACGCGCGGCAGGCGTGGCAGGCCGAAGTTCGACGCCGGCTTCCAGGCGGTGCGATAGCGGTTGGCGATCCACTGCCGGTCGAACAGCATCTGCCAGTCGAGCACCAGCGGGCCGCTGATCTCCACCATGACTTCATGCCAGTCGCAGCTGTCCTGCAGCGGGTTCCAGAATTCATCGGTCACGCCGGTGCCGCCGACCACCGCCAGCTCCTGATCCACCAGCAGCAACTTGCGGTGGTCGCGATACAGGTTGCGCACCCCGCGGCGCCAGCTCAGGCGATTGTAGAAACGCAGCTCGACCCCGGCGCCGGTCAGGCGCTGGCGCAGCCCCATGGTGAAGGCCAGGCTGCCGTAGTCATCGAACAGGCAACGCACCCGCACCCCGCGCTCGGCGGCCTGGATCAGGGCCTGGACCATGGCCTCGGCGCAGGCGCCCGCCTCCACCAGGTACAACTCCAGTTCCACCTGCTCACGGGCCCGGGCGATCGCCACCAGCATCCGTGGGAAAAAACTCGGACCGTCGATCAGCAACTCGAAACGATTGCCTTCACGCCAGGGAAAGACCGCGCCCGCCATATCAACGTGCCGTGAAGATCAGTACCGCACCCACCGGCACCGACAGGCTGATCGCCGACAGGCCGGCCGCCTTGCGCAGGGTGTCGAGCCCCGGCACCAGGTCGAAATCGGCAGCGTTGAGCACCAGCGGCTCCAGGGTCACCACCTGGAAACGTCGATCGTCCAGGCGCGTGGCCAGCAGTTCGGCGGTGTATTGGTGCTGCTTACCGTGCAGGGTGACATTGACCGGCAGACGCAATTCGATCTGCGCGCCGGACGCCAGGTCGTTGATCGGCCGCAGGTTGATCTGCGCGTTGATCAGGGCATCCGGATGCCGGTCGATCTCGAACAGCTCCTTGCGCATGCGCTCGTCGCGCAGCGGAATCCCGCTGTTGATCGAGTCCAGCTCGACTTCCAGCTGCGCCATGCCCTTGGCGTCGACCTTGCCGTGCAGGACCAGGAAGCGCTGGACTTCGGAGGCATTGGCGTTTTTGGTGGTGACGAAAGACAGGCGCGAGGACTCGTTGTCCAGGTACCAGTTGGCCTGGGCCGGCCAGGCCGCGCAGGCCAACAGCAAAGCGGCCAGGGCCTTGGGAAAAGAGGCGTTGAACATGGAAGACTCATGGGGTCGAGAAATCTGAGCCGAACCTTAACCGGCCCGCGTGCGCTTGCAAACAGCGACAGGGCCGTGAACGGCGAATACTCGGAGTGCATAAAGACGAAAAAGATCCCCGATTCCCTGTAGCCGCTGCCGCAAGCCGCGATGGGCTTGCAGCGGCCCCGAACAGGGCGGCCGGTGGTCCGGATACGCCGCAATGCCAAGCCGAGCGGCTGAGTCTAGATCAAGCTGCGCTCGACATCGTGGACAGTCGCCTCGAGGCTCGCCAGGTGCAAACTCAGCACCCGCTCCACCGGCGCCTGGTCCATCGGCCAGTGCAGGGCCATGCTGCCCACCAGCCGGCCCTGGTCACGAATCGGCAAGGCCACGGCGCGGATCAGGAACGGCAGCCGCACCGGGTACTCCCAATAACCCTCGGTGCGCTGGCCGAACCCCTGATGCTGGGATTGTTCGCAGGCGCGGTACTGGTCCTCCTGGGGCACCCGCTCGCGGACGGCCAGGCGCTGGACCTGCTCGTGATCCAGCTCGGCCAGGCAGGCCTTGCCCATCGCAGAATGGAACAGGCTCGAATAATGGCCGACGATCTGGCAGTTATGCGGATAACGCTTGCGCAGCACCGCCGGGATCGAACTTTCCATGACCTCCAGGCGCTCGCCGTCGAAACACGACAGGTCGACCACCAGCCCGGTGCGCTCGCTCAACGCCTGTAACCAGGGCGCGGCGCGCTCCACCAGCTGCCGCTTGAAACGTTGCTGCTGGTCGCCGAACAACCGCCTGGCGCACAGCCGATAGCGCCGGTCGCTCAGGCCGCGATAGATCCAGCCCTGCTCCTGCAACGTCAGGAGCATGCGCGACACCGTGGCCTTGGGCAGCGCCGTCAGGTAGTGCAGTTCCTCCAGGCCCAGGGCCTGGTGCTGGCCCAGCAGTTCGACGATCGCCAAGGCCCGTTCGACCGAACGCACACTGCCGGTTTCTACCTTGCTGGCCATATGCCGACCTCCCTGATAAGCGGATGGATGAGCGTTTTACGCAGCAAGATGCGGGCCCGATAAACCCGCACACCCCGATTCTAGGGTTACAACGGATGACCAGGCGGCCGACGCCTGACCCACTGCATCAGTTGTTCGTGGGCATGACCGAGCTGCAACACCGCCCGGTCGGCCTGGGCCGGGCCGATGATCTGCATGCCCATGGGCAAGCCCGCCGGATTGAAGCCGACCGGCACGCTGAGGCTCGGCAGGCCGGCCAGGGTCGGGCCAATCACCACCTCCATCCAGCGATGGTAGGTGTCCATCTCCCGCCCTCCGACAAAGCGTGGCCACGGCATTCCTGCATCGAAAGGGAACACCTGGGCGCTGGGCAGCAGCAGGAAATCGTAACGTTCGAACAGGCGCTCCAGGGCCCGGTACCAATCGCTGCGAACCTGCGAGGCGCGATAGACCTCCGCCGCGCTCAGGCCCAGCCCGCCCTCGACTTCCCACTGCGCCTCGGGCTTGAGCAGCTGGCGCTTCTGCGGGTCGGCATACAGCGGCCCCAGGTTGCCCTGGACCAGCCAATGCCGGTGCACCAGCCAGCACTGCCACAGCGCCGCCATGGAAAACGCCGGCTGGCAGGCTTCAACCTCGCAGCCCAGTTGGCGAAAGTCCCCCAGCGCCGCTTCGCACAGTGCCAGCACGCCGTCGTCCATGGCCAGGTAGCCGTCGAAGTCCCCCATCCAGCCCAGGCGCGCGCCGCGAAAATCCCGCTGCAAGGGCTCGTTGAAGATCGCCGGGTCGTCCTTCAGCGACAAGGGCACCCGCGGGTCGTACCCGGCCTGGGTGCCCAGCAGGCGGGCGATATCGGCCACGCTGCGGCCCATCGGGCCTTCGGTGGCCAGTTGCTGGACGAACAGCTCCGGTGCCGGGCCATGAGGCACCCGGCCCTGGGACGGGCGCAGGCCAAAGACATTGTTGAAGGCCGCCGGGTTGCGTAACGAGCCCATCATGTCGCTGCCATCGGCCACCGGCAGCATGCGCAGCGCCAGGGCCACCGCCGCCCCGCCACTGCTGCCGCCGGCATTCAGCCTCGGGTCGTAGGCGTTGCCGGTGGTGCCGAACACCTTGTTGTAGGTCTGCGAACCCAGGCCGAACTCCGGCACGTTGCTCTTGCCGACGATGATCGCCCCACTGGCCCGGACCCGCTCCACGCAGATGGCGTCATGGGCCGGTATCTGTTCGGCGAACAGCGGCGAGCCCAGGGTCGTGCGCAGCCCGGCGGTGGCCGCCAGGTCCTTGATCGCCTGGGGCATGCCGTGCATCCAGCCCATGGACTGGCCCCGGTCCAGCTGGCGGTCGCGCTCCTCGGCCTCGGCCAGCAACACCCGGCGCTCGCGCAGGGACACCAGGGCATTGACCCGGGGGTTGCAGCACTCGATCCGGTCCAGATAGGCCAACATCACTTCGCGACAGGAAAACCTGCGGGCGTGGATCGCCCGGGACAGTTCGACGGCGCCCAGCTCAACGATGGGCCCAAAGTCTTGTGCTGCGATATCCATCAAGGTTTCACCCCGAAATTCAGTGCGCTCGGTTTCTTCTCTTTGGGTGCCTCATGCAGGCAATAAGTGCCCAGCAGCGTCAACACGCAGGCGAACAACACATAAAACGCCGGGGCCACCGGGGTGCCCAGCACCTTGCTGAGCCAGGTCACGATCAGCGGGGCAAAGCCGCCGAAGACCATGACCGCCACGTTGTAGGCCACCGACACCCCGGTGGAGCGCACCGGCACCGGGAACTGCTCGGCCAGCGCCGTCGGCGCCGGGCCGAAGAAGCCGCCGATGGCGCTGCACAGCAGCACCTGCATCACCAGCAGCCGCTCGATCGACGGCGCCGCGGCCACCCAGACGTACAGCGGGTAGACCATGACAAAAAACGCCAGGGTAAAGGCCAGCAACACCGGGCGCCGCCCCAGCCGGTCCGACAGGGCGCCAGACAATGGGATCACCACCGTCATCAGCGCCACCGCGAACATCTGCACCAGCAACACCTGGTCCAGCGGCAAGCCAAGGTTCTTGTGGGCGAAGGTCGGCATGTTCACCAGCACCACGTAGAACGACACCGTCGCGCCACAGGCCAGGCCCATGGATACCAGGATGCTGCGCCGATGCTCGCGCATGACCTGCATCAGGCCCGGACCATTGCCGCGTACCTGCTTGCGGGCCTCGACGAAGGCTTCCGGCTCTTCCATGTACTTGCGGATCCACAGGCCCACCGGACCGATCAGCAGGCCGATCACGAACGGCAGGCGCCAGCCCCACAGATCGAGGTCCTCGGGCGAGAACAGATGGGTGACCAGCGCCACCATCGCCGCCCCGGAGAACACCGCCAGGCATTGCCCGACCAGTTGCCAGGAGCCGTACAGGCCCTTGCGATGGGCCGGCGCGCTTTCCACCAGGAAGGCCGTGGCGCTGGCGTATTCGCCGCCGGTGGCGAAGCCCTGCAGCATGCGCGCGACGACGATCATCAGCGGCGCGCCCATGCCGATGGCCGCGTAGTTGGGGGCAAAGGCGATCAGGGCGATGGAAACCGTCATCAGGCGGATGATCAGTTGCATGGCGGCCTTGCGGCCTTTGCGGTCCGAATACATGCCCAGCAGGATGCCGCCCACCGGGCGCATGAAGAAGCCCACGCCGAAGGTGGCCAGGGCCATCAGCAGCGAGGCGTACTCGTCGTCGGAGGGAAAAAACTGCCGGGCGATGATGCTCGCCAGAAAGCCGTAGACGATGAAGTCGTACCACTCCAAGGCGTTGCCGATCACCGCGGCGACCACTTGCCGGGTACGCGAAACACTGGATCTCGAGGCGTGCATGAGCGCTGTCCTTCTATTCTTGTCGGGCCTCTCGGATAACGAGTCGAGCCCTTATGGGAAGTGCCGGGCGCCATGGCGCCCGATTCAGCGGCAGAAGAAAGGGAAAACTCAGGCCGGCTCGAGCCAGCTCTCGGCCAGCGCGGCCCAATAGGCGGCGCCGGTCAGCAGGATGTCGTCGTTGAAGTCGTAGCCGGGGTTGTGGACCATCGGCCGGGACAGGCCATTGCCGATGAACAGGTAACTGCCGGGGCAACGCTGCAGCATCCAGGCGAAGTCTTCGCTGCCCATCAGCTTGCGCGTGTTGCCGTCGACCGCCTGCTCGCCCAGCAGCGCCACCCCCACCTGGCGGGCGAACTCGGTCTGCTCCGGGCTGTTGACCAGCACCGGATAGGCCGGGCGGTGTTCGATGCTGGCCGAGCAGCCAAAGCTCTGGGCCTGGGTGTGGATGATCGCCTTGACCCGTTCGAGCATCTGCTCGCGCACCGGCGCGTTCAGCGCCCGCAGGCTCAGGCGCAGCAACGCCTGTTGCGGAATGACGTTGGCCGCCTCGCCGGCCTGCAGCGCACCGACCGTCACCACCGCCGCCTCCTGGGCATCGATGTTGCGCGCCACCACGGTTTGCAAGGCCATCACCACACTGGCCGCGGCCACCAGCGGATCGACCGTCAGGTGCGGCATCGAACCGTGCCCGCCCACGCCTTCGAGGGTCACGGTGAGCAGGTCCTGGGAGGCCATCATCGGCCCCTGGCGAAAGCCCAGGTGGCCGGCCGGCAGCCCCGGCATGTTGTGCATGCCGAACAGCGCATCACAGGGGAAACGCTCCAGCAGGCCATCGGCGAGCATCGCTTCGGCGCCACCCTGGCCTTCTTCGGCCGGCTGGAAAATCAGGGTCAGGGTGCCCTCGAACTGGCGCGTGGCCGCCAGGTAGCGCGCCGCGCCGAGGAGCATGGCGGTGTGGCCGTCGTGCCCGCAGGCATGCATGCACCCACTGTGGCGGCTACTGTAGGCCACACCGCTGTTCTCGACGATCGGCAAGGCGTCCATGTCGGCGCGCAGGCCCAGCCGGCGCGGGCTGTTGCCATTGCGCAGCACACCGACCACCCCGGTCTTGCCAATACCGCTATGCACCTGGTAGCCCCATTCCTCCAGGGAGCGGGCGACCAGCGCCGCGGTGCGGCTCTCCTCGAAACCGAGTTCGGGGTGGGCGTGGATATCCTGGCGCACGGCGCGCAGGTCGCTGGCGACGTCGTCGAGCCAGGCAAAGATATGCGGGAAACGGGTCATGACGTATCTCCTTGGCCGGGTGTAATCCCGTTCTTTTTTTCGGAGCGTCTCACGGTGCAGCAAGGCGTGATCGCGGCGTGCCCTCAGATAACCGCGAGCCGTCGCCTGCGACAATCAAATGTGGTTCCACAGGGTGGAACCTTGTGCGGGGAGCCTATAAGCACGGGGGCTGGCAGCCCCGGGAAAGGATTACCGATCTTTGCGCGACGCCGTTCAGGGCTCCAGTCGACAGCCCTGGCGTTCGCTCAGCCAGACAGCGCTGTGGCTGCGTCCCAGGCCGCTGGCGCTCACCCGTTTGTGCTCGGCATCGTCTCGCAGACTTTTGAGTGGCAGGTACTGCTGCACATAACCTTCGCAGTACTCGGCGGCGTTATGCATCACGTAGCGGCAGGAACAGTACTCCTTGGCGCTGTAGGCGCTGAGGATGTCCGGGAAGGCCCGCAGCGCGACCCGCTCGTGCCAGCCCCAGCCGAACAAGGCCAGCAGCGCCAGCAACAGCAGGCTGGCGAAGGGATGGCGCACGACCCACGGACGCCGGCTCATGGCTGCACCTGCCGGGCAAAGGCCGCCTGGGCCAGTTTGAGCAGCTCGTTGTGGCTATAGCTGCCGTCGCGGTCGTCGGCATAACGCACGATCACCAGCCCGGCGCCGGGGATCACGTACAACGCCTGCCCCCAATGGCCCAGCGCCGCGAAGGTATCGGCCGGTGCGTCCGGCCAGGGCGATGGAGCGCCGCCGACGGCGCGATTGAGCCACCAGTGGCCGCCAGGCACCAGCTCGTCCTGGTTCGCCTGATAACCGGCGAACGGCGTGCGACTGAATTCTACCCAGTCCCTGGGCAACAACTGGCGCTCACCCCAACGCCCATCGCGCAACATCAACAAACCGACCCGCGCCAGATCGCGGGCAGTGAGGTAGGCATAGGAGGAACCGACGAAAGTGCCGGTGGCATCGCTTTCCCACACGGCGTGGGTAATGCCCAGGGGCTCGAATAGCGCCTGCCAGGGATAGTCGGCATAACGCTGGGCTCCCAGCATGCCTTTCAGGGCCGCCGACAGCAGGTTGCTGTCACCGCTGGAATAACGAAACACCTGCCCCGGAGGGCTGAAGGCCGGGTGCTCGGCGGTAAAGGTCGCCATGTCGCCGTGGCCGCGGGTGTAGAGCATGGCCACCACCGAGGACTTGAGTGGCGCGTACTCGTAGTCCTCCTGCCAGTCCAGGCCCGACGCCCAGTGCAACAGGTCGGCCAGGCTGATGTCCGGGTGCTGGCGCAACGCCGGAAGGAAGCGGACAGCCTTGTCCTGCAACTGGAAACGCCCTTCGCCATAGGCCACGCCCAACACCGCGGCCAACAGGCTTTTGCTGATGGACCAGGTCAGGTGCGGGGTGTCGGCACTGGTCGGGTGGGCGTAACGCTCATAGATCAACTGGCCGTCGCGGATCACCAGCAAGGCATCGCTGCGGATGCCCAGGCGGGTCGCCTCGTTGCGGGGTGCGAAGGCGTAGGCCTCCAGCGCCTCGAGGGCCGGGCCGCTGGCGGCGGGGCCCTTGCTCCATTGCGCAGCGGGCCAGTTCTCGGCCCAGGCCGGGGGGAGCATGAATAGCAGCGCAAGCAGCAGGGTCGAGCCTTTGAGCATGGCGGGAACTCGGGCAAGGGAACCCGCTGAGGGTAGACCAGGGAGATGACAGTTTTTGTCCGGCCGGCGCTCCCGCGACTCCCTTCTATTTATATGGCCAGCGCCTTGGCCAGGCGTTTGCTCCGCGCCCCCGCCGCCAGGTCCAGCACCGCCCGATCGCGCTTCCACAATTCGGCCCACTCCGGCGGGCCATCGGCAAAGGCTTGCTCAAGGGCCGGCTTGAGCCCGTCGAACTGGGCGAACAGGCCACCCAGCAACACATGCCCACTGCCCAGCGACGGATTCTGCCGGCTGACTTCCGCGCAACCGGCGAGCAAGGCCAGCAATTGCAGGAGCAGGGTCTGCGGCCAGTCGTTGTCCTGGCCGACGCCATACAGCCAGGCCGTCATGGCGCTGAGTACATAGATGTCTTCCAGGGTGCGGAAGGGTTTGACGTAGGCATCCCAACCGTCGCCCGCCAGCAGTTCGCACAGGGCGTTATCCAGTTGCAGGCGGCCGTGGCTGATGTCCGGCATCAACGGGATCGCCGGCAGCTTGTCGACCTTGACCCCGGGCTCGCCGGCGTAGACCACCGCCAGGCTCAGGCGCGGCGATTCGCCTTGGGCCTCGCAGCGGGCGGCGATCAGCAGCCAGTCGGCAGCATCGCCCGCGGTGACGAAGTCCTTGCACCCGCTCAGGTGCAGGTCCCGCAGCCGAGTCTGCATGTCAGCCGGGCGCAGGCTGCGCTGCTCGGTGGCGCACAGCGCGCCCAGGCTCAGCGGCGCGCTGGGCCAGAGCATGCGCAAGGCCGCCTGGTAGCCCACCAGGAAGGCCAGCCCCGGGGTGGCCATCAACCGCCCGCCGCGCACCGCCAGCTCGAAGGGCGTCACCGGCCCCAGCTCCTGTAACAACACGGCATAACCCTCGGCCAGGTCCGGATGGGCGGGCAGTCGGCGACGGCTGTGCAGCAGGGCTTGCCAGGGCATAAGCGGGTCCTCAGGGGCTGTCATATAAGCATCACCAAAGCTTCATGGCGATGACACCGGGGCTACATAGCCTGACTTTGCACAACAAAGTCGATCGGCTGCAACCCAAGGCGGGTCAGTGGCCCGCACGGAGATTCACAATGACTCAGATCGCCCGCATCAGCGACACCGGCAATGAACGCCGCCTGCAAGCCGAGCGCCTGGTTGGCGCCGCGGCCCTGCAAGAAGCCCAGGCCCTGCGCTTCAACGTCTTCAGCGGCGAGTTCAACGCCAAACTGAAAGGCGCTGAGCTGGGTCTGGACATGGATGACTATGATGTCCACTGCAGCCACATCGGCGTGCGTGACTTGAACAGCGGCCGCCTGGTCGCCACCACCCGCCTGCTCGACCACCAGGCCGCCAGCAGCCTGGGACGTTTCTACAGCGAAGAAGAATTCAGCCTGCACGGCCTAGTCCAACTCAAGGGCCCGATCCTGGAAATCGGCCGCACCTGCGTCGACCCGGCCTACCGCAACGGCGGCACCATCGCCGTGCTCTGGGGCGAGCTGGCCGAAGTGCTCAACCAGGGCGGCTACAGCTACCTGATGGGTTGCGCCAGCATCCCGATGCAGGACGGCGGCGTGCAGGCCCACGCGATCATGCAGCGCCTGCGCGAACGCTACCTGTGCACCGAACACCTGCGCGCCGAACCGAAGAACCCACTGCCGAACCTCGACCTCCCGTCCAACGTCATCGCCGAGATGCCGCCGCTGCTCAAGGCCTATATGCGCCTGGGCGCAAAGATCTGCGGCGAGCCGTGCTGGGACCAGGACTTCCAGGTGGCCGACGTGTTCATCCTGCTCAAGCGCGACGAGCTGTGCCCGCGCTACGCCCGTCACTTCAAGGCGGCTGTGTGATGCGCCGGCTACGGGTCTACGGGCGCATCGCCCGCGTGCTGCTGGTGGTGGCGCTGGGCCTGAGCATGGCCTGCGTGTTCGGCGTGTTCGAGCGCCTGGGCATCGCCAATTCCATGGTCCGGCGCCAGCGCTGGTCGCGCTTTTTCATGGCGCGCCTGAGCAATGCCCTGCCCTTCGGTGTGACGGTGCACGGCGAGTTGCCCAAGCAGCCGATGCTCTGGGTCAGCAATCACGTGTCCTGGACCGATATCCCGTTGCTCGGCGCGCTGACGCCGCTGTCGTTCCTGTCCAAGGCCGAAGTGCGCACCTGGCCGGTCGCCGGCTGGCTGGCCGCCAAGGCTGGCAGCCTGTTTATCCGCCGTGGTTCGGGCGACAGCCAGTTGATCCGCAAGCAGATGACCCGCCATCTGCAGCAGACCCACCCGCTGCTGATGTTCCCCGAAGGCACCACCACCGACGGTCGCAGCCTGCGCACCTTCCACGGGCGCCTGCTGGCCAGCGCCATCGAGGCCGGCGTGGCGTTGCAACCGGTGGCCATTCGTTACCTGCGCGATGGCGATATCGATCCGCTGGCGCCGTTCATCGGCGACGATGATTTGCTGTCGCACCTGATGCGCCTGTTCGCCAACGACCAGGGCCGGGTGGAGATCCATCTGCTCAAGCCGATTGCCTGCCAGGGCCAGGAGCGCGCCGCGTTGGCGTTCCAGGCGCAACAGGCAGTGCAGAAGGTCCTGTTTGGCAATATCGCCCAGCCAGCCGAACCACGGCGTGCCGGCGACCTGATCGCTGCCTGAGCCTGGAGGAGCCGGCCTGCCGGCTCCTACCGCGGCTGCATATGTTGCGCGGCAAACGCCTGCAACTGCGGGTAGAACACCCGGAAGTCCTCGCTCAACGGCTGATACAGCCGCTCCAGCTCGCCCATAGCCGCCGCCAGTTCTTCCGGGCGGGACAGGCGCCGGGCAATCCCCCGCAATACCTGCTCCAGCACCTCGAACTCGCGGTAGGAACCCAGCCAGTCATGGGCGGCCATATGCGGCGCGATCTGCGCCAGGCGCCCGGGTAACCGGGGTTCGGCCGCCAGCACCCGGTACACGTCCGAAGTAAACAATTCCAACGGCCGGTCGGCATAGAACGCCCAGTCCCGGGCCAGGCAGTGGTCGAAAAACACGTCCAGCACGATGCCGGCGTAACGTCGGCGGGTCAGGGAAAAACGCGACAGCGATTCGCCCACCAGCGGATGGCGGTCGGTAAAGATATCGATGCTGCGGTGCAGCTGGATAGCCGCCTCGATCTCCGGGTCGAACTGGCCCTGCAGGCGCCCTTTGACGAAGTCGCCGTACAGACTGCCGAGTAATTGACCGGGGCGCTGGCCGCCGAGATGCAGATGTGCGAGATAATTCATTCGCGCAGCTTAGCACCGCGCCTCACATATCGTTATAACCCGATATACCGATTAACGCTGATCTCAGATCAAAATCATATTGGTATATCGCGAAATAGCGATTTAAAGTTCGCCTCATCGCGATATAACGTTTTACGGAAAACGAGCACCGCCATGTCCATCGACCTCGACGAAATAATAAAAGCCCTGGCGCACCCAGTACGACGAGACATCCTTATCTGGCTCAAGGACCCGAAGGTCCAGTTCCCCGATCAGACCCACAACCACGAGTACGGCATCTGCGCCGGACAGATCGACCAACGCTGCGGCCTGTCGCAGTCGACCGTCTCCGCGCACCTGGCGACCTTGCAGCGGGCGGGCCTGATCAGCAGCCAGAAAGCCGGCCAATGGCACTTTTTCAAACGCAACGAGGATGTGATCCAAGCCTTCCTCGAAGCGCTCACCCAAGAACTCAGCAGCAGACGCTGACAAGGACCCGACAATGCCCCTCTCGCTCCTCATCCTGGCCTTGAGCGCCTTCGCCATCGGCACCACCGAGTTCGTCATCATGGGCCTGCTGCCCGATGTGGCGAACGACCTGGGTGTGTCGATCCCCGGCGCCGGCTGGCTGGTGACCGGCTACGCCCTGGGCGTGGCCATCGGCGCGCCCTTCATGGCCCTGGCCACCGCCAGGCTGCCGCGCAAGGCCGCCCTGGTAGCGTTGATGGGGATTTTCATCGTCGGCAACCTGCTGTGTGCGCTGGCCAGTGACTACAACGTGCTGATGTTCGCCCGTGTGGTCACCGCCCTGTGCCATGGCGCCTTCTTTGGTATCGGTTCGGTGGTCGCGGCAGGCCTGGTGCCCGCCAACAAGCGTGCCTCCGCCGTGGCCCTGATGTTCACCGGCCTGACCCTGGCCAACGTGCTCGGCGTACCGCTGGGCACCGCCCTGGGCCAGCAGGCCGGCTGGCGCTCGACCTTCTGGGCGGTGACCGTGATCGGCGTGATTGCCCTGATCGGCCTGATCCGCTTCCTGCCGGCCAAGCGCGACGAGGAGAAGCTCGACATGCGCTCGGAACTGGTCGCCCTCAAGGGCGCCGGGATCTGGCTGTCGCTGAGCATGACCGCGCTGTTCTCCGCCTCGGTGTTCACCCTGTTCACTTATGTCGCCCCGCTGCTGGGCGAGGTGACCGGCGTCTCGCCCCAGGGCGTGACCTGGACCCTGGTGCTGATCGGCCTGGGCCTGACCCTGGGCAACATCATCGGCGGCAAGATGGCCGACAAAAGCCTGTCGGGAACCCTGGTCGGCGTGCTGATCGTCATGGCCGTGACCAGCTCCGTGCTGACCTGGACCAGCGTCGCGCTGATCCCCACCGAAATCACCCTGTTCCTCTGGGCCACCGCCTGCTTCGCCGCGGTGCCAGCCTTGCAGGTCAATGTGGTGACCTTCGGCAAGGCCGCGCCGAACCTGGTGTCCACGCTGAACATCGGCGCCTTCAACATCGGCAACGCCCTGGGCGCCTGGGTCGGCGGCAGCGTCATCGCCCACGGCTACGGCCTGGTCAACGTGCCGCTGGCGGCCGCCGCGCTGGCGATCCTGGCCCTGCTGGTGACGCTGATTACCTTTCGCCAGGACGGCAACGCCGATCTGGCTCCTGCGACCAACTGATACGTTCATCTAAAGAAGGGTGTATTCCATGACGACTATTTTCGATCCGATCAAACTCGGCGACCTCGAGCTGGCCAACCGCATCATCATGGCGCCGCTGACCCGCTGCCGCGCCGACGAAGGCCGCGTACCGAACGCGCTGATGGCCGAGTACTACGTACAACGCGCCTCCGCCGGCCTGATCCTCAGTGAGGCCACTTCTGTGACCCCGATGGGCGTCGGCTACCCGGACACCCCGGGCATCTGGTCCAACGACCAGGTGCGCGGCTGGAGCAACGTGACCAAGGCCGTTCACGGCGCGGGCGGCAAGATCTTCCTGCAACTGTGGCACGTGGGCCGGGTTTCCCACCCGAGCTACCTGAACGGCGAAGCGCCGGTCGCCCCAAGCGCCATCCAGCCCAAGGGCCACGTCAGCCTGGTGCGCCCGCTGGCCGACTACCCGACCCCGCGCGCCCTGGAAACCGCTGAAATCGCCGATATCGTCGACGCCTACCGGGTCGGCGCCGAGAATGCCAAGGCCGCTGGTTTCGACGGTGTGGAAATCCACGGCGCCAACGGCTACCTGCTCGACCAGTTCCTGCAAAGCTCCACCAACCAGCGCACCGACCAGTACGGCGGCTCCCTGGAAAACCGTGCCCGCCTCCTGCTGGAAGTGACCGACGCCGCCATCGAAGTCTGGGGCGCCGGCCGTGTCGGCGTACACCTGGCGCCACGGGCCGACGCCCATGACATGGGCGACGACAACCTGGCCGAAACTTTCACCTATGTCGCTCGCGAGCTGGGCAAACGCGGTATCGCCTTTATCTGCTCCCGCGAGAAAGAAGGCACCGACAGCCTCGGCCCGCAACTGAAAGAAGCCTTCGGCGGCCCGTATATCGCCAACGAACGTTTCACCAAGGACAGCGCCAACGCCTGGCTGACCAGCGGCAAGGCCGATGCCGTGGCCTTCGGTGTGCCCTTCATCGCCAACCCGGACCTGCCGGCCCGCCTGAAGGCCGATGCGCCGCTGAACGACGCGCGTCCTGAACTGTTCTATGGCAAGGGTCCGGTCGGCTATATCGACTACCCAACGCTGTAAGGCGCTTCAATTAAAAAGCCCCGGACTCGCGAGAGCCGGGGCTTTTTAATGCGCGTTCACCTGTAGGTGGGCCTCGATCAGTTGCGTTGGCGCTGGCCCCAGGCCACGGCCAGGCCGCTGAGGCAGATCACCGCGATCCCGACTATGGCGAAGCTGTCCGGGGTGTGATCGAAAATCAGGTAGCCGTACATGCCGGCGAACAGTATCTGCCCGTAGCTGAATGGCGCCAGCATCACCGGCGCGGCATGGCGGAAGGCCTGGGTCAGCAACAGGTGGCCGAGCATGCCGCAGGTGCCGAGGCCGATCATGAACAAGGCGTGCCACAGGGTCGGCGTACTCCAGAAGAACGGCAGCGCCGCGCTCATGATCAGGCTGTTGAGAATTCCGGTGAGGAAGTTGCTGGTGGTAGGGCTGTCGACCCCGCTGAGCTTGCGGGTGAGCAACTGATAGAAGCCGAAACACAAGGCCGAGCACAGCGGCAACAGGATCGCCGGGCTGAACAAGGCGCCGCCCGGACGAATCACGATCAAGACCCCGACGAAACCGGCCAGCACCGCCAGCCATTGGCCGCGGGTCACCCGCTCGCCCAGCAGCGGCACGGACAAGGCGGTGACCAGCAAAGGCGCGAGGAAGTTGACCGCGGTGGCCTCGGCCAGGGGGATATAACGCAGGCCGGTGGTGAAAAACAGGCTGGTGCCGATCAGGCACAAGGCGCGCAACAGTTGCAGGCCTGGCCGCTTGGTACGCACCACCGCGGAAAAACCGCTACGCGGCACGAACACCACCAGCATCAACAGCGTGTGCACCACATACCGGGCCCAGACCACCATGACGATGGGGTAGAACCCGGACAGGTATTTGGACAGGGTGTCATGACTGGCGAACAGCAAAACCGCCAGGCAAATCAGTGCGATACCTTTTACCGGTTGCTCGGCGCCCTTGTAAGCCGCGGTACTTACACTCATTCACACACCCGCAACAATTTCCCTACAAAATACGTAGCTCGCTATCTATCAAGATAAAGTCGCCACGTATATAAAGGCATCCCGGTGAGCCGTGACGAATGAAACATCGCGTTTTATAACGCGCAAACGTTGACATCTGCCGACGTAATTCCGCATTTTGTCTCAATTACGCAGGCTGGGACTCAGGCGCAGCATGTCCAATCCGGTATCGATCCAGCGCTCCGCTTCCTTATGGAGTTCGAAACTGTCCGGCGCCAACAGCCACTGATAAAGAATGCCATCAATATAGGCATGGATGCTGATGGCCGCCCGGGCAGTATCGAGGTTCTCGGGCAGTTGTCCCCGCTTCACGGCATTGCGCAACCCCAGCTCGATATGCACGTTGCAATCCAGGCTGGCCGCGCGACGCTGGCGCCGCATGTCGCACATTTCATCGGTGATTTCGCACTTGTGAAACAAAATCTCATTAATGCGTCGGGTTTTCGGGTCCAGGGCAATTTGATGAAACAAATGAATCAACAGCTTGCGCATGCACCCCAGCGGATCGACTTCCTCTTCGTCTTCACTGGCCCTGGCCATTTCATTCAGCGGCTCGCGCAAGGTATCGAGCATGGCCTGCACCAGATCCGCCTTGTTGCTGAAATGCCAGTAAATGGCTCCACGCGTGACACCGGCCAACGCCGCGATATCGGCCAGGGTGGTACGCGCCACACCGCGCTCGTAGAAAGCTTTTTCGGCCGCCTCGAGTATCTGTTTGCGGGTTTCTTGAGCTTCCTCTTTGGTACGACGGACCATGGCAGTAAACCTCGATCAGGATGTTTCAGCGATGCATGAAGCTCATCTGAATAAATATGGAACGGCATCTCGAGTGCCGTTTACTCAGCCTACAATTCAACGTTTGCAACGGCTTTTGTAACCGAATGGGTACGCCGCCAAGGTATTTACAAACAACCATGAACGTAAGTATATTCCTTAGCAAGCTACTTATCCACTCAGCACTCGTTTTTTACCCTTCCACTTTTCGAGTGCGCATTTTGCGCGCCTGACCGAGGATCTTCATGCAACTCAAGCCAGCTGTTACCGCTCTGGTCACTGCCGTCGCCCTGGCATCGCTGCTCAGCGGATGTAAAAAGGAAGAGGCGGCTCCCGCCCCACAAGCCCCTCAGGTCGGCGTAGTCACCCTGCAACCTCAAGCCTTTACCCTGACGTCCGAGCTTCCAGGGCGCACCACCGCGTTCCGGATCGCCGAGGTCCGTCCTCAGGTCAACGGCATCATTCTCAAGCGCCTGTTCAAGGAAGGCGGCGACGTCAAGGAAGGTCAGCAGCTCTACCAGATCGACCCGTCGGTCTATGAGTCGACCCTCAAGAGCGCCCAGGCCAATCTGCAATCGACCAAGTCGATCTCCGATCGCTACAAGCAACTGGTCGACGAACAGGCCGTAAGCCGCCAGGAATACGACACCGCCGTCGCCAACCGCCTGCAATCGGAAGCCGCGCTGCAGAGCGCCCAGATCGACCTGCGCTACACCAAGGTGCTGGCGCCGATCTCCGGGCGTATCGGCCGTTCTTCGGTCACCGAAGGCGCATTGGTCAGCAACGGTCAGTCCACCGCCATGGCAACCATCCAGCAACTCGACCCGATCTACGTCGACGTCACCCAGTCGTCGGTGGAACTGCTCGAGCTGCGCCGCGAGCTGGAAAGCGGTCGCCTGCAGAAGGCCGGCGACAACGCCGCCAAGGTCAAGCTGACCCTGGAAGACGGCAGCCAGTACAAGCTCGACGGCAAGCTGGAGTTCTCCGAAGTGTCGGTCGACGAAACCACCGGTTCCGTGACCCTGCGCGCGGTGTTCCCGAACCCGGAACACACCCTGCTGCCAGGCATGTTCGTGCACGCGCAACTGCAGGCCGGCGTGAATGCCGCGGCGATCCTCGCCCCGCAACAAGGCGTGACCCGCGACCTCAAGGGCACACCGACCGCCCTGGTGGTTGGCCCGGACAACAAGGTTGAACTGCGTCAGCTCAAGGCCAGCCGCACCGTTGGCAACCAGTGGCTGATCGAAGACGGCCTGAAGGCCGGTGATCGCCTGATCACCGAAGGGCTGCAATTCGTCCGACCTGGCGTCGAAGTCAAAGCCAGCGAAGCGACCAACGTTCCAGCAAAAAACCCGGCCACTGCACAGGCAACTAACAAAGCTGCAGGCGGCAAAGGGGAGTAAACCATGTCGAAATTTTTTATCGACCGTCCGATTTTCGCCTGGGTAATCGCCCTGGTGATCATGCTGGTCGGGGCTCTATCGATCCTCAAATTGCCGATCAACCAATACCCGAGCATCGCGCCTCCAGCGATCGCCATCTCCGTGACCTACCCAGGCGCTTCCGCACAGACCGTGCAGGACACCGTGGTCCAGGTCATCGAGCAGCAGCTCAACGGTATCGACAACCTGCGTTATGTGTCCTCGGAAAGTAACTCCGACGGCAGCATGACCATTACCGCGACCTTCGAGCAGGGCACCAACTCGGACACCGCGCAGGTTCAGGTGCAGAACAAGCTGAACCTGGCCACCCCGCTGCTGCCGCAAGAAGTACAGCAACAGGGTATCCGCGTGACCAAGGCGGTGAAGAACTTCCTGTTGGTGATCGGTGTGGTTTCCGAGGACGGCAGCATGTCCAAGGACGACCTCTCGAACTACATCGTCTCCAACATGCAGGACCCGATCTCGCGGACCGCGGGCGTGGGTGACTTCCAGGTGTTCGGTGCCCAGTACGCCATGCGTATCTGGCTCGACCCGGCCAAGCTGAACAACTTCAACCTGACTCCGGTCGACGTGAAGAACGCCGTGGCGGCGCAGAACGTCCAGGTGTCGTCCGGCCAGATCGGTGGTTTGCCGGCCCTGCCAGGCCAGCAACTGAACGCCACCATCATCGGCAAGACCCGCCTGCAGACTGCCGAGCAGTTCAAGGCGATCCTGCTGAAGGTCAACGCGGACGGCTCGCAAGTGCGTCTGGGCGACGTCGCCGATGTCGGCCTGGGGGGTGAAAACTACTCCGTCAGTGCCCAGTTCAACGGTGCCCCGGCTTCCGGCCTGGCAGTGAAACTGGCCAACGGCGCCAACGCCCTGGACACCGCCAAGGCCCTGCGCAAGACCATCAGCGACCTGGAACCGTTCTTCCCGGAAGGGATGAAAGTGGTATTCCCGTACGACACCACCCCGGTGGTGACCGAGTCGATCAAGGGTGTGGTTGAAACCCTGGTCGAAGCGATCGTGCTGGTGTTCCTGGTGATGTTCCTGTTCCTGCAGAACTTCCGCGCCACCGTCATCACCACCATGACCGTTCCGGTGGTGTTGCTGGGTACCTTCGGCATTCTCGCGGCCGCCGGGTTCAGCATCAACACCCTGACCATGTTCGGCATGGTGCTGGCCATCGGCTTGCTGGTGGACGACGCCATCGTCGTGGTGGAAAACGTCGAGCGGGTAATGGCCGAGGAAGGCCTGTCACCCAAGGAAGCGACCAAGAAATCCATGGGCCAGATCCAGGGCGCCCTGGTCGGTATTGCCCTGGTGCTGTCGGCGGTACTGCTGCCAATGGCGTTCTTCAGCGGTTCCACCGGTGTGATCTACAAGCAGTTCTCGATCACCGTGGTCTCGGCCATGGCCCTGTCGGTCCTGGTTGCCCTGATTTTCACCCCGGCCCTGTGCGCCACCATGCTCAAGGCCATTCCCCACGGCGAACACGCTGCGCCGAAACGCGGCTTCTTCGGCTGGTTCAACCGTACCTTCGACCGCAGCGTCAAAAGCTACGAGCGTGGCGTGGGCAACATCCTGCGGCACAAGGCGCCTTACCTGCTGGCCTACGTGCTGATCGTGGTCGGCATGATCTGGCTGTTCGCCCGTATCCCGACTGCGTTCCTTCCGGAAGAAGACCAGGGCGTACTGTTCGCCCAGGTACAGACCCCGGCCGGTTCCAGTTCGGAGCGGACCCAGGTGGTAGTCGATGAAATGCGCGCCTACCTACTGGACAAGGAAAAGGACACCGTGGCCTCGGTCTTCACCGTGAACGGCTTCAACTTCGCCGGTCGTGGCCAGAGCTCGGGCATGGCGTTCATCATGCTCAAGCCGTGGGACGAACGCTCCGTGGAAAACAGCGTGTTCAACCTGGCCGCCCGGGCCCAGCAACACTTCTTCAGCTTCCGCGATGCGATGGTGTTCGCCTTCGCTCCGCCGGCGGTACTGGAGCTGGGTAACGCCACCGGTTTCGACGTGTTCCTGCAGGACCGCGCCGGTATCGGCCACGAGAAACTGATGGAAGCGCGCAACCAGTTCCTCGGCATGGCGGCACAGAGCAAGATCCTGTCCCAGGTGCGTCCGAACGGGCTGAACGACGAACCGCAGTACCAGCTGGAAATCGATGACGAGAAGGCCAGCGCCCTGGGCGTGACCATCTCCGACATCAACAACACCTTGTCGATTGCCCTTGGCAGTAGCTACGTCAACGACTTCATCGACCGCGGTCGGGTGAAGAAGGTGTACATCCAGGGTCAGCCTAACGCTCGCATGAGCCCCGAGGACCTGAAGAAGTGGTACGTGCGCAACAGCGCCGGGACCATGGTGCCGTTCGCCTCCTTCGCCAAGGGCACGTGGATCTACGGTTCGCCGAAACTGGCCCGTTACAACGGCGTGGAAGCGGTGGAAGTCCTGGGTGCCCCGGCACCGGGCTACAGTACCGGTGAAGCCATGGCCGAAGTCGAAGCCATCGCCAAGAAGCTGCCGGCCGGTGTCGGTATCTCCTGGACCGGCCTGTCCTACGAGGAACGCCTGTCGGGCTCGCAAGCGCCTGCGCTGTACGCCTTGTCGCTGCTGATGGTGTTCCTGTGTCTGGCGGCGCTGTATGAAAGCTGGTCGATTCCGATCGCGGTCATGCTGGTGGTGCCGCTGGGAATCATCGGTGCGCTGATGGCGACCAGCCTGCGCGGCCTGTCCAACGACGTGTACTTCCAGGTGGGGCTGTTGGTGACCATCGGTCTGGCGGCGAAAAACGCCATTCTGATCGTCGAGTTCGCCAAGGAACTGCACGAACAGGGCCGCAGCCTGGTGGATGCAGCGATCGAAGCCTGCCGCATGCGTCTGCGTCCGATCATCATGACCTCCCTGGCCTTCGTGCTCGGTGTGGTACCGCTGGCCATCTCCACCGGCGCAGGCTCGGGTAGCCAGCATGCGATCGGTACCGGGGTAATTGGCGGTATGCTCACCGCGACTGTCCTGGCGATATTCTGGGTACCTTTGTTCTTCGTCACCGTGTCCTCGATGAGCCGCCGCAAGGCAATCGAAGCGCAAACTACCGAAACTCCTGAAGAGGCTGGCCAATGAGCAAGTCGCTACTCTCCCTCGCAATCACCGCCGCCGTGCTGAGTGGTTGCTCGCTGATACCGGATTATCAGCAGCCGCAAGCGCCGGTCGCGGCGCAATACCCGCAAGGGCCGGCCTATTCGCCTGCGGAGGCTGCCAACCAGGCAGCCGCCGAACAGGGCTGGCGGCAGTTCTTCCATGACCCTGCCCTGCAGCAGCTGATCCAGACCGCTCTGGTGAACAACCGCGACCTGCGGGTCGCGGCGCTGAATATCGACGCCTATGCCGCGCAGTACCAGATCCAGCGCGCGGACCTGTTCCCGGCGATTTCGGCCAACGGCAGCGGCAGCCGTCAACGCACCCCGGCGCGGATGTCGCAGACCGGTGAAGCGGCCATCTCCAGCCAGTACTCGGCAACCCTGGGTATCAGCGCCTATGAGCTGGACCTGTTCGGTCGCGTTCGCAGCTTGAGCGAGCAGGCCTTGCAGACCTACTTCTCCAGCGAAGAAGCCCGGCGCAGCACGCAGATCAGCCTGGTGGCCAGCGTGGCCAACGCCTACCTGACCTGGCAGGCCGACAAGGAACTGCTCAAGCTGACCCAGGACACCCTGGCGGCCTACGAGGAGAGCTACCGCCTCACCTCGCGCAGCAACGAAGTCGGCGTGGCCTCGGCCCTGGACCTGAGCCAGTCGCGGACCTCGGTGGAGAACGCCCGGGTGCAATTGGCGCGTTATACCCGCCAGGTGGCCCAGGACGAAAACAGCCTGACCCTGCTGCTGGGTACCGCGATCCCGGCCAACCTGCCGAGCCCGCAACTGTTGTCGGCCGACCTGCTCAGCGAGTTGCCGGCCGGCCTGCCGTCGGAACTGCTGCAACGCCGTCCGGACATTCTCGCCGCCGAGCACAACCTGAAAGCCGCCAACGCCAGTATTGGCGCGGCACGCGCGGCGTTCTTCCCGAGCATCAGCCTGACCGCCAATGCCGGGACCTTGAGCCCGGACATGGGCGGCCTGTTCAAGGGTGGCTCGGGCACCTGGTCGTTCGCGCCGCAGATCAATATCCCGATCTTCAACGCCGGCAGCCTGCGCGCCAGCCTGGATTACTCGAAGATCCAGAAAGACATCAATGTGGCGCAGTACGAGAAGTCCATCCAGACCGCCTTCCAGGAAGTCTCCGATGGCCTGGCCGCACGTCAGACCTACAACCAGCAGTTGCAGGCCCAGCGTGACTTCGTCAACGCCAACCAGGACTACTACCGCCTGGCCGAGCGTCGCTACCGCATCGGTGTCGACAGCAACCTGACCTTCCTCGACGCCCAGCGCTCGCTGTTCAGCGCGCAGCAAGCGTTGATCACCGACCGGCTTGCGCAGTTGACCAGCGAGGTCAACCTGTACAAGGCCCTGGGTGGCGGTTGGAACGAGCAAGGTTCGCAGAAAGTGGAAGTGAGCAAAGAGGCACCGCCACTGAAGCTGTTCTGAGTGCATGACGCTTGAAAAAAGCCCACCTCCCGGTGGGCTTTTTAATGGGTCGAAGACGGCCGTCACTTGTGTTCGTTAATCGCCCAAAACCCGCCAAGGCCAATTGAACAGGCCCGTTGATCCAACGCACCATTCCCCGCACCTACAAAAACCAATAACAACAGGTTCGTCATCATGACCCCGCGCCCTGCCCGCTCCGGCTGATTCCGCTCCATCCACTCTCCCGGTTTCAACCTTGTCTGCAACCTGACATTGCGGCAGCGCCCTGCCTCACCCCTAACAATTAGAGAGCCCGATCCATGAAACCATCCACTCGTACGCCCTATTCCCTGCTGCCCAGCCTGCTGGCCGCCAGCATCGCCGGCACGGCCCTGCCGGTCATGGCCGCGGAGTCCGGATTTCTCGAAGACGCCAAGGTCAACCTGAACCTGCGCAACTTCTACATCAACCGCAACTTCACCAACCCGGGCAAGAGCCAGGGCAAGGCTGAAGAGTGGACCCAGAGCTTCATCCTCGACGCCAAGTCCGGCTTCACCCAGGGCACCGTCGGCTTCGGCATGGACGTGCTGGGGCTGTATTCGGTGAAGCTCGATGGCGGCAAGGGCACCGGCGGCACCCAGCTGCTGCCCCTGGATCACGACGGGCGCCCGGCCGATCACTTCGGCCGCACGGGTGTGGCGCTCAAGGCGCGCCTGTCGCAGACCGAAGTCAAGGTCGGCGAATGGATGCCGGTGCTGCCGATCCTGCGCTCGGACGACGGCCGCTCCCTGCCCCAGACCTTCCGCGGCGGCCAGATCACCTCGAAGGAAATTGACGGCCTGACCCTCTACGGCGGCCAGTTCCGCGCCAACAGCCCGCGTGACGACAGCAGCATGAGCGACATGTCGATGACCGGCAAAGCGGCCTTCACCTCCGACCGCTTCAACTTCCAGGGCGGCGAATACAGCTTCAACGACAAGCGCACCCAGGTCGGCGTGTGGAACGCCCAGCTCAAGGACATCTACAGCCAGCAATACCTCAACCTGATCCACAGCCAGCCACTGGGCGACTGGACCCTGGGCGCCAACATCGGCTTCTTCTACGGCAAGGAGGATGGCAGCGCCCGCGCCGGCGACCTGGACAACAAGACCTGGTCGGGCCTGTTCTCGGCCAAGTACGGCGGCCACACCTTCTATGTCGGCCTGCAGAAACTCACCGGCGACAACGCCTGGATGCGCGTCAACGGCACCAGCGGCGGCACCCTGGCCAACGACAGCTACAACGCCAGCTACGACAACGCCCAGGAAAGATCCTGGCAGCTGCGCCATGACTACAACTTCGTCGCGGTCGGCATACCCGGCCTGACCCTGATGAACCGCTACATCAAGGGCGACAACGTGCACACCGGCACCATCACCGACGGCAAGGAATGGGGACGCGAGAGCGAGCTGGCCTACACCGTGCAAAGCGGCACGCTCAAGAACCTCAACGTCAAATGGCGCAACTCCACCATACGCCGCGACTTCAGCACCAACGAGTTCGACGAGAACCGCCTGATCATCAGCTACCCGATCAGCCTGCTGTAAGCCCATTCGCTCGCCCACACCAAAAACAAGGCCAGCCCCATTCCCCAGGGCTGGCCTTGTTTTTGTAGCAGCGAAGCTTGCTCGCGATGATCGCCAACGATGGCGCGTACCGACTGGCTAAACGCGGCACCCTCAGGTTCATCGCGAGCAAGCTCGCTCCCGCAGGGAAAACGCAGCGGCGCCGAGTTGCCCGGCGCCGCGTTTCTTTATAAGTCGTGGGTTATCAGCCGCGGGATTCGACGCCCAGCTCGTCCCACACCGACTCGGCCAGGTGGAAGGTCGCGTTGGCCGCCGGAATGCCGCAGTAGATTGCGCTCTGCATGATCACTTCCTTGATCTCGGCGCGGCTCACGCCGTTGTTGGCGGCGGCACGCAGGTGCAACTTGAGCTCTTCGTTGCGGTTCATGCCGATCAGCATGGCGATGGTGATCAGGCTGCGGGTGTGGCGTGGCAGGCCCGGACGCGTCCAGATATCGCCCCAGGCGTGCCGGGTAATCATTTCCTGGAACTCCGAGTTGAACTCGGTCAGGGTGCTCAGGCTGCGATCGACATGGGCATCGCCCAGTACCGCGCGACGCACTTGCATGCCTTCGGCGTAACGTTGTTTCTCGTCCATCGGGGGCATCCTCAAATGATCTGGTCAGCCAGCAGAAATGCCACGACCCGCTCGCTGAACGCCGCGCCGGCCTGGACGTTGGACAGGTGCGCCGCATGGAACTCGGCGTATTCGGCGCCGCGCACGCGCTCCTGAATGAAATGCCCGCCCGAGGGCGGTGTGACCGCATCTTCGGTACCGGACACCACCAGGGTCGGCGCCTCGATCGCCGACAGTTGATCGCGGAAATCCGCATCGCGCACCGCCGCGCAGTTGGCGGCATAACCCTGGGGCGAGGTGGCCGCCAGCATGTCGGTGATCAGCTTGGCCTGGTCCGGGTGCGCCGCAGCGAAGCCCGGGGTGAACCAGCGGGCGATCGAGGCATCGCGCAATGCGACCATGGCCGCCTGGCCGTCGCGCAGCACGGTTTCGATGCGTGGGTTCCATACCGACGGGTCGCCGATCTTCGCCGCGGTGTTGCACACCACCAGCTTGTTCAAGCGCTCGCCGGCATTGATGCCCAGCCACTGGCCGATCAACCCGCCCATGGACAGGCCGCAGAAATGCACGCGCTGGATATGCAGCGCATCCAGCAGTGCCAGCACGTCACGGCCCAACTGCTCAATGCTGTAGGGGCCTTCGGTGACCAGGGATTTGCCGTGGCCACGGGTGTCGAAACGCAGCACCCGGAAGTGCTTGGTAAAGGCCGGAATCTGGATGTCCCACATGTGCAGGTCGGTACCCAGGGAGTTGGACAGGACCAGCACCGGCGCATCGGCCGGGCCGTCGAGTTGGTAATGCAGTTCGCCCTCGGCGAGTTGTACGAATGCCACGGCAGTCTCCTTCAGGCGTTCAAGGCTAAATGTTCGGCCACGGCGCGCTCGACCCAGGCTTGCGCCAGGCCGAGGTAATGCGCCGGGTCCAGCAGGCAGTCCAGTTCTTCCGCCGACAGTTCGTCGGTCACTTGCGGCTCGTCCCCCAACACCGCGCGCAGATGCCGCTGTTCGGCCACCGCGCGCTTGCAGCACTGCTCCAGCAGATGGTGTGCGGTCTCGCGACCCAGGCGCTGGGCCAGGGCGATGCTCACGGCTTCCGCCAGCACCAGCCCCTGGGTCAGGTCGAGATTCCTGGCCATGCGCGCAGCGTCGACTTCCAGCCCGTCGGCCACCAGCAGCGCCTGTTGCAAGGCACCGGACACCAGGCAGCAGATCTCCGGCAGGGTTTCCCATTCGGCGTGCCACAGGCCCAGGCTGCGTTCGTGCTCCTGGGGCATGGCGCTGAACATAGTCGCCAGCAGCCCGGGAACCCGGGTCGCCGCGCCGATCAACACCGCCGCGCCCACCGGGTTGCGCTTGTGCGGCATGGTCGAGGAACCGCCCTTGCCCGGCGCCGACGGCTCGAAGACTTCCGCCGCCTCAGTCTGCATCAGCAGGCTGATGTCACGGCCAAACTTGCCGAGGCTGCCGGCGATCAGGCCGAGCACCGAGGCGAACTCCACCAGCCGGTCGCGCTGGGTGTGCCAGGGCTGTTCCGGCAGGCTCAGTTGCAACTCCTCGGCCAGGGCCTGGGCAATGGGCAGGGCTTGCTCGCCCAGGGCCGCGAGGGTGCCGGAGGCCCCCCCGAACTGCAGCACCAGCAAGCGCGGCTTGAGCTGCGCCAGACGCTCGCGGCTGCGGGTCACGGCCCCCAGCCAGCCGGCGATCTTCATGCCGAGGGTGACCGGCGTGGCATGTTGCAGCCAGGTGCGGCCGGCCATCGGGGTGTCGGCATAACGTTGGGCCTGCGCGGCCAGGATGCCGCCGAGGCGCGCCAGATCGTTGTCGATCAGGCTCAGCGCCTGCCGCAGTTGCAGGACCAGGCCACTGTCCATCACATCCTGGCTGGTGGCGCCCAGGTGCACATGACGCTCGGCGCTGGCATCGCTCTTGGCGATCTGCTTGCCCAGGGCCTTGACCAGTGGAATCGCCGAGTTGCCCGCGGTGGCGATAGCCTGGCCCAGGTCGGAAAAATCATAGAGTCCGGCGCGGCAGGCCGCCTCGATCGGCGCCACCGCCGCGGCCGGAATCACTCCGACCCGGGCCTCGGCCCGGGCCAGCGCGGCCTCGAAGTCGAGCATGGCCTGGACCCGGCCCTGGTCGCAGAACACCGCGCGCATATCGCGGGTGGTGAAGTAGGCATCGAACAGTTGGTTGCTCGCCGGTGTACTCATAAACAATCCTTTGGGGCGTGCGTCCGCGACGGACGCACGCGGACAGGTCAAAGATCGTGGTGCAGGTACGCCGCCTGTTTAGGCAGACGCAGGCTGAACAGGAAGGCAATCGCCATCATCGCCGTCACGTACCAGTAGAAGGTGTTTTCCATGCCCAGGGATTTCAGGCCCAGGGCCACGTATTCCGCCGAACCGCCGAACAGCGCGTTGGCCACCGCATAGGCCAGGCCTACCCCCAGCGCCCGCACTTGCGGCGGGAACATCTCGGCTTTTACCAGGCCGCTGATGGAGGTGTAGAAACTGACGATCGCCAGGGCCAGGGTGATCAGCACGAAGGCCAGGAACGGGCTGGTAACGGTTTTCAGGGTCAGCAGGATAGGCACGGTGCACAGCGTGCCCAGCGAGCCGAACCAGAGCATCGAGTTACGCCGGCCGATCTTGTCCGCCAGCATGCCGAACAGCGGCTGCATGCACATATAAAGAAACAGCGCGCCGGTCATGATGTAGCTGGCGGTCTTGGCGTGCATGCCGGCGGTGTTCACCAGGTACTTCTGCATATAGGTGGTGAAGGTGTAGAAAATCAGCGAGCCACCGGCGGTGTAGCCGAGCACGGTGACAAAGGCTTTCGAGTGATGCTTGAACAGCGCGGCAACGCTGCCGGCGTCCTTGTCTTCACGCATTTCCTTGCTGGTGGTTTCTTTCAGCGAGCGCCGCAGCAGCAGGGAGATCAGGGCCGCGATGGCGCCGATCACGAACGGAATCCGCCAGCCCCAGGCCTTGAGCTCCGCCTCGTCGAGAAATTGTTGCAGGATCACCACCACCAGCACCGCCAACAGTTGCCCGCCGATCAGGGTCACGTACTGGAAGGAGGCGAAGAACCCGCGCTGGCCCTTGAGTGCGACTTCGCTCATGTAGGTCGCGGTGGTGCCATATTCCCCGCCCACCGACAGGCCCTGGAACAGTCGCGCCATCAGCAGCAGCGCCGGTGCCCAGGCACCGATGCTGGCGTAGGTCGGCAGGAAGGCAATGACCAAGGAGCCGGCGCACATCATCAGCACCGAGATCATCATGGAATTCTTGCGCCCGTGCTTGTCGGCCACCCGGCCGAACAGCCAGCCGCCGATAGGACGCATCAGGAACCCGGCGGCGAACACGCCGGCGGTATTGAGCAGTTGCACGGTAGGGTCGTCGGAGGGGAAAAACGCCGGGGCGAAATAGATCGCGCAGAAGGCGTAGACGTAGAAGTCGAACCATTCGACCAGGTTGCCGGAGGAGGCGCCGACGATCGCGAAGATCCTCTTGCTGCGTTCCTCGGTCGTGTAGTGACTGGTTAACGTTGTCATGGGTTTTCACTCTTTGGGGACGTGGTGAGTCTAGACATACTTTGTAACAGTCCCGTTCCGCAAGACGACCTTGGGGGGGAGCGACCGGTTCAGCCTTATCGCGAACCAGCCCGCGCTCCCCCCAGGCACACTCAATAATCGAAGAACACCGTTTCCGCGTCGGTACCCTGCAGGATCACATTCCACTGGTAGTGACCCGGCGCATCCGCCTTGGCCAGCAAGGTGGCGCGACGCTCTTCGGGCACGCAGGCCAGCAGCGGATCGGCCGCGTTGGCCGGCTCGCCGTCGAAGTAGATACGGGTCAGCAGGTGCTTGACCAGGCCCCGGGCAAACACCAACACCACCAGGTGCGGCGCCTGGGTCGAACCCTGCAGGCCGGGCACGGTACCCGGCTTGATGGTGGTGAAGCGGAAACGCCCTTCTCCATCCACCGGTACCCGGCCGAAGCCCTGGAAGTTCGGGTCCAGGGCCTTGTCCTGATCGTCTTCCGGGTGGTCGTACTTGCCGAGCGCGTTGGCCTGCCAGATTTCCAGCATGGCGTCGTTGACGAAATCGCCGTTGCCATCCACCACCTGGCCGCTGATCGCCACCCGCTCGCCGAGGGTCTCGGCCTGGGTCAGGTCTTCGCGGTTCAGCCAGGTCAGGCCGATGTGGTAGTACGGGCCGACGGTGTGGGACGTAGTCGCAGTCAGCGTCATCTTATTTCTCCATCGGCGTGGCATCGCGGCCGCGCAAGACGATGTCCCAACGGTAGCCGAGGGCGTAGGACGGAATGGTTTTCTCCAGGTCGAAGCTGGCGATCAGGCGTTCCTTGGCGCTGGTGTCCGGCACGCAGTTGTAGATCGGGTCGTAGGTCAGCAACGGGTCGCCCGGGAAATACATCTGGGTCACCAGGCGCGTGAGGATGCTCGGCCCGAACAGCGAGAAGTGGATATGCGCCGGACGCCAGGCGTTGTGGTGGTTACCCCAGGGGTAGGCGCCGGGCTTGATGGTCTGGAACTGGTACCAGCCATCGGCATCGGTGACGGTGCGCCCGGTGCCGGTGAAGTTCGGGTCAAGCGGCGCATCGTGCAGGTCACGCTCGTGGTTGTAACGGCCGGCGGCGTTGGCCTGCCAGATCTCCACCAGGATCCCCGGCACCGGCAGGCCGTTCTCGTCCAGCACCCGGCCGTGGACGATGATGCGTTCGCCCTGGGGCTCGCCGGCATGCTGGGCGGTCAGGTCGTTGTCCTTGTCCTGCAGATAATCAGCGCCGATGGTCGGGCCGGTGATTTCCGACAGCGAATGGGGCAGGAACACCAGAGGCTTGGACGGCGAGCGGGTGTTGGTGGATTTGTAGGCCGGGTGCAGGTAATCAGGCTGAGTACCTGGTTGCGGGCGCCGGTAACCGGGCTTGTCGGTCATGCTCGATCCTCGTTCTTATAAAAAGCGCGTCAGACGCGCTCGATGGCCAGTGCCAGGCCCTGGCCGACACCCACGCACATGGTCGCCAGGCCTTTCTTGCCACCGGTCTTTTCCAGGTGGTGCAGGGCGGTCAATACCAGGCGCGCGCCGCTCATGCCCAGCGGATGGCCAAGGGCGATGGCGCCGCCGTTGGGGTTGACCTGGGGCGCGTCGTCCGCCAGGCCCAGTTCGCGCAACACCGCCAGGCCCTGGCTGGCGAAGGCTTCGTTGAGTTCGATCACATCAAAATCGCTGACCGCCACGCCCAGGCGCTCGGTCAACTTGCGCACCGCTGGCACCGGGCCGATGCCCATCACCCGTGGCGCGACGCCGGCGCTGGCCATGCCCAGCACTCGGGCACGGGCGGTCAGGCCATGCTTTTTCACCGCCCCGGCCGACGCCAGGATCAGCGCCGCCGCCCCATCGTTGACGCCCGAAGCGTTGCCGGCGGTGACGGTCTTGTCCGGGCCATTGACCGGCTTGAGCTTGCTCAGGGTTTCCAGCGAGGTATCGGCCCGCGGATGCTCGTCCTGCTCGACCACCGTCTCGCCCTTCTTGTGGACGATACGCACCGGGACGATTTCCTCGGCGAAGAACCCGGCGGCCTGCGCAGCGGCGGTGCGCTGCTGGCTGCGCAGGGCGAAGGCATCCTGGTCGGCGCGCGACACCTGATAGTCATCGGCGACGTTGTCGGCGGTCTGCGGCATGGCATCCACGCCGTACTGGGCCTTCATCAGCGGGTTGATGAAGCGCCAGCCGATGGTGGTGTCTTCCAGTTTCATGTTGCGCGAAAAGGCGGTGTCGGCCTTGCCCATGACAAAGGGCGCGCGGGACATCGACTCGACTCCGCCGGCGATGGCCAGCTCCATCTCGCCACTGGCGATGGCGCGGAAGGCGGTACCGATGGCATCCATGCCCGAAGCGCACAGGCGGTTGAGGGTCACGCCCGGAATGGTTTCCGGCAGCCCGGCCAGCAGCAGCGCCATGCGAGCCACGTTGCGATTGTCTTCGCCGGCCTGGTTGGCGCAGCCGAGGAACACCTCGTCCACCGCGCTCCAGTCCACCGATGGGTTGCGCTCGATCAGCGCCTTGATCGGCGCGGCGGCCAGATCGTCGGCACGCACCGTCGACAGGCCACCACCAAAGCGGCCGATGGGGGTACGAATGGCGTCACAGATAAACACTTCGCGCATCAGGCTTCTCCCGGAGTCTGGCCATGGGCCGCGGCGGTTCGGGCTTCCAGGTCGCGCAGGGCGGTCAGTTCGATCTCGGTCGGCGCGGCGGTCTCTGCGACCTGGTCGGCGAAACGGATCGCCCAACCGGTGGCGGCCACTACCTGCTCGCGGGTCACGCCCGGGTGCAGCGAGGTCACCACGAACTCATGGGTGCCGGCTTCCGGCTCCATGATGCACAGGTCGGTGATGATCCCCACCGGCCCTGCCCCTGGCAGGCCCAGGCGTTTGCGCGAATCGCCGCCTTCGCCGTGACCGACCGAGGTGATGAAGTCGAGCTTGTCGACAAAGGAACGCGACGACTGCTTGAGGATGATCAGCACGCTTTTGGCGGAACCTGCGATCTCCGGCGCACCGCCAGCACCTGGCAGGCGGACTTTCGGCTGGTGGTAGTCGCCGACCACCGTGGTGTTGATGTTGCCGAAACGGTCGACCTGGGCGGCACCGAGAAAACCGACGTCGATACGTCCGCCTTGCAGCCAGTAGCGGAAGATCTCGCCGGTCGGCACCACGGTGTCCGCGGTCTCGGCCAGCTCGCCGTCACCGATGGACAGCGGCAGCACGCTGGGCTTGGCGCCGATCGGGCCGGATTCGTAGATCAGCACCACGTCCGGCGACGAAGTCAGGCGCGCCAGGTTGGCGGCCTTGGACGGCAGGCCGATCCCGACAAAACACACCGAGCCGTTCTGCAGGCGGCGGGCGGCGGCAACGGTCATCATTTCATTGGTGGTGTAAGTCATTATTTGGCCCCCGTTGCTGCGGCCAGCTTGGCCTGGAATTCGCTGAAGTCAGCGCTGCCGCGGATGTATTCGTTGATCCAGGCGGTGAAGGTCTCACGGTCGCGGGCGATCGGGTCCCAGGCCTGGTAGAAGATGTTGTCGCGCTCGGTGTAACCGTGGGCGTAGGACGGATGGGCGCCGCCCGGCACATGGCAGACCGCGCTCAGGGCCCAGGTCGGCAGCACACAGGCATTCATCGGGGCGTTCAGGTCGTCGACGATTTCTTCCACGGTGACGATGCAGCGCTTGGCGGCCAGGGCGGCTTCCTTCTGCACGCCGAGGATGCCCCACAGCAGCACGTTGCCCTTGCGGTCGGCTTTCTGCGCGTGGATCACGGTGACATCAGGGCGTACCGATGGCACCGCGGCCAGCACTTCACCGGTGAATGGGCAGGTCACGCTCTTGATCAGCGGGTTGACCTTCGGCAGGTCGGAGCCGGCATAAGCGCGCAACACCGCGAATGGCAGGCCCGAGGCGCCCGCCACGTAGGCGTTGGCCAGGTCGGCGTGACTGTGTTCTTCGATTTCCAGGGCATGCGGCCATTGCTTCTCGACCGCGTCCCGCAGGCGATGCAGGGAGCCGACGCCCGGGTTGCCGCCCCAGGAGAAAATCAGCTTGCGGGCACAACCGGCACCGATCAACTGGTCGTAGATCAGGTCAGGGGTCATCCGTACCAGGGTCAGGTCTTTTTTGCCCTGGCGAATGATTTCGTGACCCGCGGCCGTGGGGATCAGGTGGGTGAAGCCTTCGAGCGCGACGGTATCGCCGTCGTTGACGAACTGCTTCACCGCATCGTGCAGCGAAAGGATTTCAGCCATGGAGGGATCTCCCGATTGTTATTGAGCGACTGGAAGAAAAAGGCGCGAGGGATACGCCTGAGTGACTGAAGATTAAGCCGGGGGAAAAACCCAAACAATCCGATAATCGACTGAGCGTTCGTTTATCGAACAGATTGTTGCCTGACTATCGATTGCGCCGTAGCCGCTGCCGCAGGCTGCGATCGACCGGAACGGTCGCGAAGACCTCAGGATTGCTGAAGGCCTTCGGCCTTATCGCAGCCTGCGGCAGCGGCTACCGGTATTCAGCGCCCCCTCGGGAGCGCTTTGCTCATTCGATCAGGTCGCGTCCGCATGACTGACCATGCCCTTGATCACCACCGCCGTGGTTGCCAGCGCCGCCGGGATCACCAGCGCGGTCAGCACCTGCTCGAAGTTCCAGCCCAGCCCCAAGAGCGTGGCGCCCATCCAGGCCCCGAGGATCGCCCCGAAGCGACCGATGCCGAGCATCCACGACACGCCGGTGGCGCGGCCCTGGGTCGGATAGAAGCGCGCGGCCAGGGACGGCATCGCCGATTGCGCGCCGTTGACGCACATACCGGCGATCAGCACCAGGGTCGCCAGCAAGGTGATGTTACCCAGGCTTTGCCCGACCGCGTAGGCGAAGACCCCGGCCAGCAGGTAGAAGGTGCCGATGACCTTGTGCGGGTTGAAGCGGTCCATGGCCCAGCCCACCGCCACGGCGCTGAGTACCCCGCCAAACTGGAACAGCGCGCCGATAAAGGCTGCCTGCTCCATGCTCGCGCCGCTGTCGCGCATCAGGGTCGGCAGCCAGCTGGTCAGCAGGTACACGATCACCAGCCCCATGAAATAGGTCAGCCACAACAGCAAGGTGCCGACGCTGTAGGTCCCGGAGAAAATCACCGCGAACACGTTGCGCGCCTTCACTGTTTTCTGTTCCGGCACGCTGAAGCTCGCGGCCTGGCCGACCGTGCCCGGCTTGATCGGCGCCAGGGCCTTGCGCACCTTATCGGTGCCACGATTGCGCACCACCAGGTAACGCGCCGACTCCGGCAGCCAGACCAGCAATACCAGCGCCAGGATCAGCGGCAGGATCCCGCCGATCAGTAGCAGGCTGTGCCAGCCGAACGCCGGAATCAGCTTGGCGGAAATGAAACCACCACCGGCCATGCCCAGGTTGAAACCACAGAACATGCTGGTCACCAGCAACGACTTGTGGCGCTCGGGGGTGTACTCGGAGAGCAGCGTGGTGGCATTCGGCATGCCGGCGCCCAGGCCCAGGCCGGTGAGGAAACGCAGCACCAGCAACTGGTCGACATTGGTGCTGTAGGCCGACGCCAGGCTGAAGGCACCGAACAGTAGTACCGCCCCTACCAGCACCACTTTGCGCCCGAAGCGGTCAGCCAGCGGGCCGGAGCCCAGCGCCCCGAACACCATGCCGATCAGCGCCGCACTCATCACCGGACCGAGGCTGGCGCGGTCGATGCCCCAATCCTGGGACAGCGCCGGCGCGATGAACCCCATGGCCGCGGTGTCGAGGCCATCGAGGAAGACAATCAGGAAACACAGGATCACCACCCGCCACTGATAGCGCGACAGCGGCTGGGCATTGATAAAGGACTGCACATCAAGGCAGTTCCCTACAGCGGATTGAGGCTGGTTCATTATTTTTATTCCACGCGAAAAAACGCAGGCGAACAGGTGCCAGCCTGGGCTGGTCGGTTCAAATCGAAAAAGGGTCGTGCGGGATCAGGCCATCGGCAGGCGAAAGCCGGATAAAGGAGCGCGGCTGGGTGCGCGGGCGATGCTCATGGGGGGCTGGCCTCTTCATTATTATGGGGTCGCCAGGCGGCCATTGGAGAGGCAGAGCTCCAGTGGCCGGATGACGCTGCCGCGACATTAATGAGGCAAGGGAAAGAGCGTCAATTCAGCAAGCGCGTATCTGTGCGTTTATCGAACAGCTTAAACAGGCAGCCCTCAAGCGAACAATTGGGCGCTGAGGTCGCGACTGGCGCTGAGCAGGCCCGGCAAGAAGCGTTGCTCCAGCTCGGCGCGGCTGACGCGGCCGGCATGGGTACTGACGTTGAGTGCGGCCAGCACCTGGCCCGAAGCGTCGTACACCGGCACGGCAATGGAACGCAGGCCTTGCTCCAGCTCCTGATCGACGATGCACCAGCCCTGCTGCCGAACCTGTTGCAGGCATTCGAGCAGCGCCTCCGGTGTGTGCAGGGTACGGCTGGTCTTGGCTTGCAGGTCGGCATGCTCGAGGTATTCGCGCAACGAAGCGTCATCCAGCGCTGCCAGCAGGATCCGGCCCATGGACGTGCAGTAGGCCGGCAGGCGCCCACCGACCGAGAGATCGACCGAGATCAGGCGCTGGGTGGTGGCCGAACGGGCGATGTACAGAATGTCGTCGCCTTCCAGGGTGGCCATGTTGCAGGCTTCGTGCAGTTGCTCGCTCATGCGATCCAGGTAAGGCTGGGCCGACACCGCCAGCGGCGTGGAAGACAGATAGGCGTGCCCCAGCGTCAGCACCTTGGGCAGCAGCGAATAGGTGCGGCCGTCGGTGGTGGCGTAACCGAGCTTGATCAGGGTATGCAGGCAGCGGCGCACGGCGGCCCGGGGGATCTCCGTGCGGTGGCTGATCTGGGCGATGGTCAGATGGCGCTTGCGCTCCTGAAAGGCCTGGACCACTGCCAGGCCGCGAGCCAGAGAAGTCATGAAATCCGGATCACCCGTCAGCGCCTGAATCCGCTTGGCCGGCGAAGCGACGATCGGTGGCGCGGCGGAAGCGAAGGAATTACGCAATTGATCGTTCATTTCAGGTTCTCTGCGACGGAAGTCTGGCTTATTACAAGCCGTACTGGAGAGGATGCACAAGCCTGTACAGCCAACATCGGGCGATTATCGAACCATCGACCGATAATCGCAATCCATAGCGATTAAGTGCTTCTACGCGATGTGGCGTTTTTTCGCCGCCAATAAAAATCTCATTTCTTCCGTGTTAGTCCAGGCAACTTGTCAGGCCTTGTTACAGAACTGCGGTGTCACCACTCTCATCATTCGGCTTAAAACTTTCGTGTAACAAAACCCTGATATCAAGTTGACGATTTTTAACTTATTGCCGATAGAGTTATTCATGGCCGCCGCTATAATGAGCAAAGTGATCACCGACGCTTTTCTGCGCTCGGCAGCATCATCAGGTTGCGTATCGGTAAGTGACGCTTCCTGCTGCAAGCGCTTGACGCTCATCTCAATATGCCCGGCCAATGTGCTTGCAAAAAAGTGACTGTTGCTACGACAGCTGTTCTTGTCCGGTGGCGTGGCCGCATGCAACAAGAAGCGGTTTGGCGAGCCCCATCGCAATCCTGGCTCCTTTAATCGAGCCGAGTGCGAAGCGGTTTGATAAACCCGATCTAGGCAATGCGTATCATCGGGATAATCTCAACTCAGTTAGGTAACACTGTGACGAAAGACGAACTGCGCGCGGAACTTGAGCGCCAGGAACAACGTTACAAGGAAGTTTACGGAGGCGAAGTCACCACCTACGCCGCCCAGCCTGAACCGGAACGCAAACCTTGGCGAAAGCGCGCCAGCATTCTCGACCAGGCATTTACCCAAGAACTGCAAAAGATGGAAAAAGAGCTCAAGGCAGAACAGCCGTGACGCTCTTCGCCTGAAGCTTTCGCACTGCTCGATGCCCTTGCAGATAAATGCCGATCGCAAGGTCGGCCGGGCATCCGCCGTGCAATCGCGGATGGGACTCAAGGGCTCAAAAACTGTCATGGAAGTGAAATTTCATACAAGCGTTTGAGACGTTTGGCTGAGCCTTGCATCCCTGACCTTGAGGATGAGCCCCAGTAAAATCAAGGACTTGCCCATGCCTCGAAAAAAATCATGGCCATTGGCCTGCTTCCGGCTTTTTCGTTGAAGAATGTTACCAACCAGCACCTAGTGCATCGATTACCAGGGTTTTCTGGCATAATCGCGCCCCCTTACGACCGGGTCAGAAAACCTTCATGATCGATTTATTCAGCGGACTGGATGCTTGGGTGCTTGTGAGCCTCTTGCTCGCCCTGGCTTTTGTCCTCGCCTACGAGTTCATCAACGGCTTTCATGACACCGCAAATGCGGTTGCCACTGTTATCTACACCAAAGCCATGCCGCCGCACCTGGCCGTATTCTTTTCCGGTGTATTCAATTTCCTCGGTGTGCTGCTGGGCGGCGTCGGCGTGGCCTATGCCATCGTCCATCTGCTGCCGGTCGAGCTGCTGATCAATGTCAACACCGGCCACGGCCTGGCCATGGTCTTCTCGTTGCTGGCCGCGGCCATCACCTGGAACCTGGGCACCTGGTACTTCGGTATTCCCGCTTCCAGCTCCCACACCCTGATCGGCTCGATCCTCGGCGTCGGCCTGGCCAATGCCCTGCTCAACGACATCCCGCTGGGCGATGGCGTGAACTGGCAGAAGGCGATCGACATCGGTGCTTCCCTGGTGTTCTCGCCCATGGCCGGCTTCCTGATTGCCGCCCTGGTGCTGATCGGCCTGAAGTGGTGGCGCCCGATCTCGAAGATGCACAAGACCCCGGAACAACGCCGCAAGGTCGACGACAAGAAACACCCGCCCTTCTGGAATCGCCTGGTGCTGGTGATCTCGGCCATGGCCGTGAGTTTCGTGCACGGTTCCAACGACGGCCAGAAAGGCATCGGCCTGATCATGCTGGTACTGATCGGTATCGTGCCCGCGCAGTTCGTGCTCGACCTGAACAGCACCACCTACCAGATCGAACGTACCCGCGACGCCACCCTGCACCTGAGCCAGTTTTACCAACGCAACCAGGACTCCCTGGGCGAGTTCCTGGCCCTGGGCAAAAGCGTGAAGGACGATCTGCCAGGCAAGTTCCGCTGCAACCCGCAGCAGACCGAACCGACCATCGCCGCGCTGCTGGGCACCCTCAAGGGTGTAGCCGACTATCACTCGCTGCCGGCCGAAAGCCGCATCGAAGTGCGTCGCTACCTGCTCTGCCTGGACGACACCGCGAAGAAAGTCGGCAAGCTGCCGCACCTCGCGGTCCGGGAAAAGGCTGACCTGGACAAGTTGCGCAAAGACCTGACCGCCACCACCGAATACGCGCCGTTCTGGGTGATCCTGGCCGTGGCCCTGGCCCTTGGCCTGGGGACCATGATCGGCTGGAAACGTGTGGTGCAGACCATCGGTGAGAAGATCGGCAAGCAAGGCATGACCTATGCCCAGGGCATGTCGGCGCAGATCACCGCCGCCGGCCTGATCGGCATGGCCAATATCTTCAGCCTGCCGGTATCGACCACTCACGTGCTGTCGTCGGGTGTGGCCGGGACCATGGTTGCCAACAAAAGCGGCCTGCAAAGCGGCACCGTACGCACCATCCTGCTGGCCTGGGTGCTGACCCTGCCGGCGACCGTGGCGCTGTCGGCCGGTCTGTTCTGGCTGGCCTCGAAGGCCCTCGGGACCTGATTCGCTCGGTCCGCGACAAAAAAAGGTGCGCCCCTCGGGTCGCACCTTTTTTATGCCTGAAGGAAGTGATCGTTCCCCCACAAAACACACAGGCAAAAAAAAAGGGCAACCGAAGTTGCCCAAAATGCCTTGCGTGCTCGTTACCGGAAAGACTTAAGGTTTTTTGCGTTTATGCGCATCTTTCCAGATGAAAAATCCAAACCCGGCGAAAAACAGAACCATGAGGCCGACAGTCAGCACTCCGGCGATCACCACATTGTCGAAAAACATGACTGGCCTCCTGCTCTTGCCCTGTTGCGATGGGGCTAAGTTAACCAAAGAGGCGGCGGGGAAAATTGACCGGGGTCAATGGTCGCCCAAGACAGGACGACAGGGAGGGGAAATAACTGACTTACATCAACAGATCGCGCCCGGTTCAGCGCTTTTTCGGCTTTTTCGGTTTCTTCTTCGGCTTGCCCAAGGGCATTGCCTGCTCGAATGCCTGGCGCACTTCATTCAGGCGCTTTTCCTTCAAGTCATGCACACGCTTGGCACGTTCGGCGTTCAGGTCGATCAGGTTGTCGTCTTGGCTCATGGCGTTGGCTTGCATCATTCAGGTCAATGTCGACCGCAGCCTCTATATATAGATAGCGCGGCTGCGGCCCTTGCGGGTTTGCCAATAATGCGGCGTGACGCGGCGGCTGACCAGTGATCGGCAGGTATCGAGCGCAATTAAAGGTGGAGGTCCGCCGTATTTGACCAGCATCGTGCCGATTGCGGCGTGTGATTTCTTGCCTCGCTGTTGCAGGCATTAAAGAGCGCTATCTAAACCTCGACGTCGACCCACAGCCCCTGGCGTGGCGCATCCTCGATCAGCGGCACCACCGGCACGGTATTGTCGGCATTCAACTCGTCCCCAGGCACGGCCAGGTGCAGCTCGGGATCGTCCTCGGCTTCGCGCTGGCGTTTATGCCTTTGCTGCTGGCGCTGCTGTTCTTCGCGCAGCAGCAGCGCCGACTGTTCGGCATCGCGTTTTTGCAGGTCGATGGTGCTTTCGTTGGAACTCTGTTGCACCGGCACCACCGGCGGGATATCCGGGCGCGGCCGGATCGGATCCTGCTGGGAGGTCACGGGCACGGCACTCAAGGGCAGCATCGGGGGCAGCATATTATTGGTCTCCTGTCGGCAGGCTGTCGGCTGCTGCGGGGGCGACTTGAGCCATCGGTCGCAAACTTGTGACCCAGTCGTCACCCGATAGTGCCCCGACCCCGACAAATGCGCCCGATACGCTACCTTCCAGCGTAGTTGTTTTTGTTAGAGTTCTTTGGCCTGAGGGCGCCGATCCGTTAACATAGTCGGCTTTTTCAAGGCGGGAGTCAGGCAGCATGGCGCAGCAGTATCAACCGGGGCAACGCTGGATTAGTGACAGCGAAGCCGAGCTAGGCCTAGGCACCGTTCTGGCACAGGACGGCCGCTTGCTGACCGTGCTCTATCCGGCCACTGGCGACACTCGCCAGTATGCGCTACGGAATGCGCCCCTCACTCGCGTGAGGTTTTCCCCGGGTGACACCATCACCCACTTCGAAGGCTGGAAGATGACCGTGCGCGAAGTCGACGACGTCGACGGCCTGCTGGTCTATCACGGCCTCAACGGGCAGAACGAAGTCGTCACCCTGCCGGAAACCCAACTCTCGAACTTCATCCAGTTCCGTCTGGCCAGCGACCGTCTGTTCGCCGGGCAGATCGACCCGCTGGCCTGGTTCTCCCTGCGCTACCACACCCTGGAACACACCAGCCGCCAGTTGCAATCGTCGCTGTGGGGCCTGGGTGGCGTACGCGCCCAGCCGATCGCCCACCAGTTGCACATTGCCCGTGAAGTCGCCGACCGTATCGCGCCGCGGGTTCTCTTGGCGGACGAAGTGGGCCTGGGCAAGACCATCGAAGCCGGCCTGGTGATCCATCGCCAGTTGCTGTCGGGCCGCGCCAGTCGCGTGCTGATCCTGGTCCCGGAAAACCTGCAGCACCAGTGGCTTGTGGAAATGCGCCGGCGCTTCAACCTGCAGGTCGCGCTGTTCGACGAAGAACGTTTTATCGAAAGCGATGCCGCCAACCCCTTCGAGGACACCCAGCTCGCCCTGGTGGCCCTGGAATGGCTGGTGGACGACGAGAAGGCCCAGGACGCGCTGTTCGCCGCCGGCTGGGACCTGATGGTGGTCGACGAAGCCCACCACCTGGTGTGGCACGAAGACCAGGTCAGCCCGGAATACGCGCTGGTGGAACAGCTGGCCGAGGTGATCCCCGGTGTCCTGCTGCTCACCGCCACCCCGGAACAACTGGGTCAGGACAGCCACTTCGCCCGTCTGCGCCTGCTCGACCCGAACCGTTTCCACGACCTGGCCGCCTTCCGCGCCGAGAGCGAAAACTATCGCCCGGTGGCCGAAGCCGTGCAGGAACTGCTGGATAAAGGACGCCTGTCGCCCGAAGCGCACAAGACCATCCACAATTTCCTCGGCAACGAAGGCGAAGCCCTGCTCGCCGCCGTCAACGAGGGCGACAGCGAGGCCAGCGCGCGCCTGGTGCGCGAGCTGCTGGACCGCCACGGCACTGGCCGTGTGCTGTTTCGCAACACCCGCGCCGCGGTGCAAGGCTTCCCCGAGCGCAAGCTGCACCCCTACCCGCTGCCGTGCCCGGACGAATACCTGGAACTGCCGCTGGGCGAGCACGCCGAGCTGTACCCGGAAGTCAGCTTCCAGGCCCAGCCGGATGCCAGCGAAGAAGAGCGCTGGTGGAAGTTCGACCCGCGTGTCGAGTGGCTGATCGACCAGCTGAAAATGCTCAAGCGCACCAAGGTCCTGGTGATCTGCGCCCACGCCGAAACCGCCATGGACCTGGAAGATGCCCTGCGCGTGCGTTCCGGCATCCCGGCCACGGTGTTCCACGAAGGCATGAACATCCTCGAGCGCGACCGCGCCGCCGCCTACTTCGCCGACGAAGAGTTCGGCGCCCAGGTGCTGATCTGCTCGGAAATCGGCAGTGAAGGTCGCAACTTCCAGTTCGCCCACCACCTGGTGCTGTTCGATCTGCCGTCGCACCCGGACCTGCTGGAACAGCGGATCGGCCGTCTCGACCGGATCGGCCAGAAACACGTGATCGAACTGCATGTGCCGTACCTGGAAACCAGCCCGCAAGAGCGCCTGTTCCAGTGGTACCACGAAGCGCTGAACGCCTTCCTCAATACCTGCCCGACCGGCAACGCCCTGCAGCATCAGTTCGGCCCGCGCCTGCTGCCGCTGCTGGAAGAAGCCGACGACGGCGAGTGGCAAGCGCTGATCGACGAGGCGCGCACCGAGCGCGAACGTCTTGAGGCCGAACTGCACACCGGTCGCGACCGTCTGCTGGAGCTCAACTCCGGCGGCGCTGGCGAAGGCGATGCGCTGGTGGAAGCGATCCTTGAGCAGGACGATCAGTTCGCCCTGCCGATCTACATGGAAACCCTGTTCGACGCCTTCGGCATCGACAGCGAAGACCATTCGGACAACGCGCTGATCCTCAAGCCGAGCGAAAAAATGCTCGACGCCAGCTTCCCGCTGGGCGACGACGAAGGCGTGACCATCACCTACGACCGCAACCAGGCACTGTCTCGCGAAGACATGCAGTTCATTACCTGGGAACACCCGATGGTGCAAGGCGGCATGGACCTGGTGCTGTCCGGCTCCATGGGCAACACCGCCGTGGCGCTGATCAAGAACAAGGCGCTGAAACCCGGCACCGTGTTGCTGGAACTGCTGTACGTCAGTGAAGTGGTAGCGCCGCGCTCGCTGCAACTGGGCCGCTACCTGCCACCGGCCGCCCTGCGCTGCCTGCTGGACGCCAATGGCAATGACCTGTCGGCACGCGTCGCCTTCGAGACCCTCAACGACCAGCTGGAAAGCGTGCCGCGGGCCAGCGCCAACAAGTTCATCCAGGCCCAGCGCGACCAGCTGACGCCGAAGATCAACGCCGGCGAGGCGAAGATCGCCCCGCGTCACGCCGAGCGCGTGGCCGAGGCGCAACGTCGCCTGGCCGCCGACACCGACGAAGAACTGGCGCGCCTGACCGCGTTGCAGGCGGTCAACCCGACCGTGCGCGACAGCGAGCTGGTGGCCCTGCGCCAACAACGCGAACAAGGCCTGGCCATGCTTGAGAAAGCGGCGCTGCGCCTGGAAGCGATCCGGGTACTGGTGGCGGGCTGATCCCCTGCTCTCCCGGTAAATGAAAAAAGGCCCGCACAATGCGGGCCTTTTTATTAGCTTCTGTAGAAGCACCGTTCAGGCGGTCACCGCAGCCTCCGCCGGCGCGCCCGGCACCAATCCGTCCTTCATCCGCTGCGCATCGCGCACGAAGCAGCGCGAGGCCAGGAACAGGAACAGCATGGTCAGCAGCAACGCCACCGGGATCAGGTACATGGCGTCATGCAGGCCGACCGCCTTGAACACCTCGGTCATCTGCTCGGCCCCGGCGGCGTACATCGCCGCATGGGCAAAGTGATCGGACAGCGCCCCCACCACCACCGGCCCCAGGCCACCGCCCAGCAGGTACAAGCCGGCGAAGAACAGCGCCATGGCCGTGGCACGCAGACGTGGTTCGACCACATCCTGGATCGCCGTGTAAACGCAGGTATAGAAGTTGTAGGCGAACAGCCAGCCGACACTGAACACCGCGACGAACACTCCGATCTCGATGCGCCCCGCATGCAGGGCCCAGGCGGTGCACAGGGTCGAAATCAGCATGCTGAAGGCGGCGAACAACAACCGGCCGTTGGCGACACGCTGGTGAATCTTATCGGCGACCCAGCCGCCCAGGGTCAGTCCGAACAGGCCGGTCAACCCGACTATCACCCCGGTCGCCACCGCGGCTTCCTGCAATGGCATCAGGAAATAACGCTGCAGCATCGGCACCAGGAACGAGTTGCAGGCGTAGGTGGCGAAGTTGAAGGTCAGCCCGGCCAGCACCAACCAGAGAAAGGTCGGGATTGCCAGCACCCGGCGGATCGGCCGGTCGACGCGTTCCTGGGAGACCTTCACCGTCTCCGCCGCCCCGCGCTTGGGCTCCTTGATGAAAAACATGAACACCGCCAGCAACAGGCCCGGCACCGCGGCGATAAAGAACGGCGCGCGCCAGCTGTCGAAGGCCTGGACCATGGCGCCGATGGTGAAGAACGCCAGCAACAGGCCCAGGGGCAGGCCGAGCATGAAGATGCCCATGGCCCGGGCCCGGCGATGGGCCGGGAACAGGTCGCCGATCAGCGAGTTGGCGGCCGGCGCATAGCTGGCTTCGCCGATGCCGACGCCCATGCGCACGAGCAGGAAACTCCAGAAACTGCCCACCAGGCCGTTGACCGCGGTCAGCCCGCTCCACACCGCTAGGCCCCAGCCCATGAGTTTGCTGCGCGAGCCGGTATCGGCCATGCGCCCCAGGGGCAGGCCGGCAATGGCGTAGACGATGGTGAAGGCGGTGCCGATGATGCCGATCTGGAAGTCGCTCAGATGCCACTCCATGCGGATCGGCTCGATGATGATGGCCGGAATGGTGCGATCGAAGAAGTTGAACAGGTTAGCCAGGAACAACAGGAACAGAATGCGCCAGGCATTCGCCGCTTGGGTCGAGTTCTGCATGGGTCGGTCTCTTTATTGTTATTCGGCCAGACGCAACCGAGCCTGGAAGTTGCAATCTAGTCAGCCCCGCCGCGCTTGTCTGTAATGATTCGTAAGGCTGATACCAGGCAATCCGAAGCACAGGCCATCGACCGCGCTCGACGACCGCCCAAACAGCGCCAGCGCCCCCGCCTAAACCGCCGAAAGCCCCCGGATACCGGGGCTAAAGCCCGATTTTTCAAGGGCTTGCGCAGGGCCTGAAAAATACCTCGCGCGCCCCCTTCCCAAGGCCGTTGCGAAGCCTAGAATAGCGGCCTTGCTGACCCCCTCATCAACCTCCTCCCCTTTGAATACGCCCATGTCCGAAGCCAGTCCGTGTCTGAATTGCGGTGCCTGCTGTTCATACTTTCGTGTGTCTTTTTTCTGGGGTGAATGCACCTCTTCCGGCGGTACGGTCCCCGACGATCTGGTGGCGTCCATCAGCCCCAGCCGGGTCGCCATGCTCGGTACCGATTGCAAGCCGACCCGCTGTACCGCGCTGACCGGCGAGGTCGGCAAGGAAGTCAGCTGTTCGATCTACCACCAACGTTCCAGCACCTGCCGCGAATTCGAGGCGTCCTGGGAAAATGGCCAACAGAACGTCGATTGCGACGCGGCACGCGCGGCATTCGGGCTCGCGCCCCTGGAGCCGGCGCTGTACTTCGAACAGAGTGCTTAGCTCGATTGGCTATGGACTGAATTCCGAAATCATTTAAGTCAATCTGCCACCATCGCTCCCGGCCTCGGCCCGGCTTCCTATACTCAGTCCCATTGGCCGGCCACCCAGGGCTGGCCCTGGATGACTCAAGAAACGGGGCATGCGATGGAATGGCTTGGTCTGCTTTTTTTTACCGAGCTCCCCGAAGGCGGGCAAGTATTACTCACCTGCAACCACAACCCCGTGCTGGTGATCCTCGCCTATCTGGTGGCCTGTGCCGGCAGCTTCGCCACCCTGGACATGGCCGAACGGGTGCGCCACGTCGACCTGGCAGCGGCCCAGCAACGCTGGCGCTGGGTCGGCGCCTTCTGCCTGGCCGGCGGCATCTGGGCCATGCACTTCATCGGCATGCTGGCACTGCAGATCCCCATCGAAACCCATTACGACCTGCCGATGACCCTGCTGTCGCTGCTGATCGCGGTGGTTGCATCCTGGCTGGCGATGAAGACCCTCAGCCATCCCCAGTTGCAGCTATGGCGCTACCTGCTGGCGTCGATCTGGATCGGCCTGGGCATCTGCACCATGCACTATGTCGGCATGGCGGCCATGCGCTCGCCAGCCACGGCCTACTACCAGCCCGACCTCTTCGGCCTGTCGATTGCCATCGCCATCAGCGCGAGCCTGGTCGCCCTGCTGCTGTCCCGCTACCTGAGCAACGGCAGCGGCGTGTTCCACCAGTTGCTCAAATACGCAGCCAGCCTGCTGCTGGGGGGCGGCATAGTCGCCATGCATTTCACCGGCATGTGGGCGTTGAAACTGGTGCTGCCGGCGGCGGGCACGCCCTCCATCGCGGTGGACGACAACCCCTTGCAACTGGGCCTGACCATCGCCGTCATTGCCCTGTTGATCATTGGCAGCAGCATCAGCGCGGCCCTGGCGGACAAGAAACTCCAACACAAGGAACAGGACCTGCGCCGGGTCAACACCCTGCTGAGCCAACTGGACCAGGCCCGGGTAGCACTGCAACAGGTGGCGCACTACGACGCCCTGACCAACCTGATCAATCGTCGCGGCTTCAACCAGCTGTTCGCCGAAAAGCTCATCGAAAAGACCGTGCAGGGCGGCATGCTGGCGGTGATGTTCCTCGACATCGATCACTTCAAGCGGATCAACGACAGCCTCGGCCACGATGCCGGCGACGAACTGTTGAAGGTGATTGCCGGCCATATCAAAAGCTCCACCCGCAGCCATGAAGACGTGGTGGCGCGTTTCGGCGGAGACGAGTTCTGCATCCTCATGAGCTTGAGCGACCGCGACGAAGCCCAGCACATGGCGCAACGCATCATGAGCAAGATGAAGGAGCCCATTGAGCTGGCGGGGCGACGCATGGTGATGACCACCAGCATCGGCATCAGCGTCTTTCCCGACGATGGCAAGACCAGCGAAGAGCTGCTCAAGCATGCCGACCTGGCGCTCTATCAATCCAAGGGCAGCGGTCGCAACAGCCTGCATTTCTTCAGTACCAACCTGAAGACCAAGGCGAGCCTGGAACTGCAACTGGAAGAAGAACTGCGCAATGCCCTGCGCAACGAAGCCGGCTTGACCCTGTATTACCAACCCATCTACGACCTGGGCAGCCGCAAGGTCAGCAAGCTCGAAGCGCTGGTGCGCTGGTGGCATCCGTTGCACGGGCTGCTGGCCCCGGATCGCTTTATCGGGATCGCCGAAGCCAACGGGCTGATTGCCGAATTGGACAACTGGGTCCTGCGCAAGGCCTGCGAGGACCTGGCCGCCCTGTCCCGCCACGGCTTTGCCGAGTTGAAAATCGCGGTGAACTGCTCGGCCCTGAACCTGGCCCGGGAGGAGTTGGCCGAGGAGATCGCCAACGCCCTGAGCAGCGCCGGTGTCGCGCCCCAGCGCCTGGAGCTGGAAGTCACGGAAAACGCCCTGATGGGCAACATCGACAGCACCGTGGCCCTGTTGCGGCAGATCCGCAATCTCGGGGTGTCGCTGTCGATCGATGACTTCGGCACCGGTTACTCGTCCCTCGCCTACCTCAAGCGCCTGCCGCTCAACACCCTGAAGATCGACCGCTCGTTCATCCAGGACGTGCCCCAGTCGACCCAGGACAAGGAGATCGTCCAGGCGATCATCGTCATGGCCCATACCCTGCATTTGCAGGTGGTGACCGAAGGCGTCGAGAGCGTGCAGCAGTACGAGTTCCTCGCTCAATACGGCTGCGACTTCATCCAGGGTTACCTGCTCAGCCGGGCGCTGCCCCTGGAAGAGTTGCCCGGGGTGATCGGCGAGATCGAGCAGCGCATGCTGCCCGCCGTCGACGCGGTCAGCCCTCTGATGCCGGTTCGCGATACAGACGGACCAGGGTCGAGGGATCCTGCTCCAGATAACCCTGGCCGCCATGCAGGCGCATCAGTTGTGCGGCCAATCCGCTGATCGGCGTGGCCGAGCCCTGCTCACGAGAGAACTTCACCGCGCCGTCCAGATCCTTGAGCAGGGTGCGCACATGCCATTTGATCGGTTCGAAGCGGCTTTCGGCCATCTGCGGGGCGAGGATCTGCAGCGGCCTGGAATCGGCGAAACCACCGGCCAGCGCCTCGGCCAGCAATGACGCATCGACCCCGGAACGCTCGGCCAGCGCCACCACTTCGGCGATCACCAGCGCATTGCAGGCGACGATCATCTGGTTGCAGGCCTTGGTCACCTGGCCCGCGCCGACACCGCCCATATGAGTCACCCGTTGCCCCAGGTTGAGCAGGACCGGGCGCACCCTTTCGATATCCGCCGCCTCGCCGCCAACCATGATCGCCAGGCTGCCAGCCTCGGCACCAGGCGTGCCGCCGGACACCGGGGCATCGACCCAGCCCATGCCGGTCGTGCTCGCCAGCTGCGCGGCCATTTCCCGGGTGGCGGTCGGCTCCAGGCTGGAGAGGTCCACCAGCAACTGGCCGGCCCGGGCTCCCTGGGCAATGCCCTCGGCACCGAACACCACCTCGCGCACCACCTCGGTGTTGGCCAGGCACAGCAGCACCAGGTCCGCCGCCTCGCACAACCGGGCCGGAGTCTCGGCCAGTCGTGCACCCACCTCCAGCAGCGGCGTGCATTTTTCCCGGTTGCGATTCCACACCACCAGGGGATAACCCACCGCCAACAGACGGCGAGACATGGGCAAGCCCATCAGGCCAATACCGGCGAACCCGAGGGTGGGTAACGTTGCCATCATCTTGCCTCCTTTTGATTAAAGATCACCGAAAACTGGCCGATTTATCTGAACTTAGGAAAGGATTCCCCCTAGCGGCCATCAGACTTATCCCTATCGCTGGGGCCAATATCGCACTGTAAAGTCGCGAGATCCCACTTGATGGCTCTTTGATATCCTTTCACCGAGCCGACCAGTCCAGGCACACGGCGCACAATGACTTCTAAAAACAATTCTGCCAACGCAGTATCCGAACTGACGCTGACCCCGGGCAGCCAGAGCTTTTCAGATTCGAAGCCATTGTCCAGCTCGCGCCCGCAGGCGCCCCAGCAATACCTCTACTTCACCGAAACCAACACCGACCGCATCCTCGACAACCTCGACGGCCTGCGCGACTCAGTGTTCCCGCGCCCGCCGCACCTGGAAGACGAACTCGAGGGACGCCGCGAGCAGGAGTTCCCCTCGGTCTGCCTGATCGGCCTGGGCCGCTGCGGGTCGAACATCGCCTTGGATGTGGCGGAGCTGGTGTACAACGCCCGCAAGTTCTACCTCAACGAATTCAACAACGACGACAAGGCCTATGCCGACAAGGGCTACAGCCCCGCCCAGTGGATCCGCCACAACCTGCGCCTGGGCCAGAACAAGGCCAGCAAACCGGTGTTCCTGGTCGAGCCGCTGGTGATGCTGGGCGACCTGGACAAGGACATCGCCGGGCGCATCCGCTTCTCGCGCAAGGGCGAGAAAAGCGGCTTCATCCGCGACTACAGCAAGATGAAGATCATGGACCTCTCGGAAGTCCACGCCGGTGGCGCCGGTAACGCGCCGATCCTTGGCCAGTACCTGGCCAAGATCATCCTCAACAAGGACACCCAGCGTTTCTCCAGCCCCGACTGGAAAATGATCCACTCGTACCTGATCGACTCCTGCGGCATCAAGGCCAACCAGTCGCGCCTGTACTTCTCGATCTTCAGCGCCGGCGGCGGTACCGGTTCGGGCATGGCCTCGGAGTTCGGCCTGGCCCAGCAGTATTCGTACATGAACAAGACGTTCGACACCAAGCCGATCGACGAGCACGACAGCAAGAGCGGCCACTCCTTCGTCTTCGAGCCGATCTTCACCAGCGGTATTTGCGTACTGCCGAATATCTCCGACCACCGTAGCGAAATGTCCGAAGCGTTGCACATCAACGCCGGACGCCTGCTGTGCAAATACCTGTCGGAAGAATGGGACTTCTCCTACAACTTCGATAACGAAGACAGCAGCGAAGCCAGCGTCATGGGGCGCATCCGCCCATGGAACGCGATGATGCTGATTTCCAACGACATCATGCGTTATGCCGAAGAAAGCGATGACGGCAACATCCAGAACATCGACGTCAACGCCATGGAGAAGCACGCCAACCAGTACATCTCCCAGCAGATCTTCAACATCCTCACCGCCCAGGCGGTGACCACCGACTACGACCAGAACTATTTCCGCCGCGCCGGCATCGACATCGGCGAGACCATCCGCCTGGATGCCAACGACCTGTTCATGAGCCTGGCCGGCCCGGTGGCGATCGCCTATGCCGAGTCCGTGGTCCCGGAAACCCCGGTGCCGACTGGCGACAAGTTCAAGGTGTTCGAGAAAGAGCCGCAGCGCCTGAACATCGACGACCTGTTCTTCCGCTCCATCGACCTGCCGCACTTCAACAAGGTGACCCAGGCCATCGAGGGCATCAGCCTGCTGCCGATCGAGTCCAAGCGCTATCGCGCGGCGCTGGAGCAATACAAGGCTTCCGGTTACGACGCGGCCGCCCTGCACGACCTGCACTTCTTCAAGAACTGCTCGTCGGTGGTGTCGATCGTCTCCCTGCCGAAGGACTACAAGCTGTCTTACATGGACCTGAACCGGCTCAAGACCCACCTCAACAGCCTGTTCCCCAACACCACCCTCAAGCGTTACGCCCTGGTGATCGGCGCTTCGGCCAACCTCTCGCTGACCACCCTGATCGCCAAGAGCCCGTGCCTGTCGGACGACTTCCTGACCCTGATCGTGGCCTTTATCAAGCGTTGCTTCGCCCGCAACCCGTACCGCTTCGACGAGACCCTGGACAACTCGATCCTCGATTTCATTGTCAGCGAAGCGTTCGATGAAAGCCGCATCGACGAGCTGCTCAACGAGTTCGAGAACCCGGCGAAGATCCTCGATACCAACTGGTATGCGATCAAGCCTATGTACGAGAAGAAGTACCGCGAGCTGATCAACGACAAGGACAAGTTCGTCTCGATCAACGACATCCGCCTGTCCCGCGATTGCGTAAAGAAAGCCATCAAGTACCTGCGCGAGATCTATCGTCACCGCATCGGCAAGACCAAGGTCATCTCGCTGAACAACCACACGGGCAGGACCGCTTACTGACCGCCTGTCGCCCCTGCAGGTGCCGCCGGTCGATGCTTTCACCAGCGTCCGACCGACGGTTTCTGCAAGGCGATATATAGAAGGAAGGTAGTCTCCAGAAACAATCAGGCAGCCCTCGGGCTGCCTTGCAAACTGTTCCCATTCCGCTTACGTCACCGTCAGCCTGAAACGGGTGGGGCCTTTCTCCACGGGCAACTTGCCATCATCGTGATCGCGGTTACTCGGCTACACACTTTTAGTCGGAAAAACCAGGCACTATTTTGGTGCTCAACCTTCGACCTGCGCCCTTTCCTGGACCAGAATCCACGGCGAAACCACCACCGCCCACAGCAGCGGATCACGCTCCACCAGATCCAGCGCCCGCGTCGCAGACACCTTGCCAACCTTCTCCGCGGCCAGCCAAGCAGAGACTTTCTCGGCCTGGTTCTCGGCCATTGCCTCGGCTGCCTCGATCAAATCCAGACTGGCGTCGACCCACAATAGGGCACCCTTGGCGAAGAACGGCTCCAGCTCCTTCCAGGTAATAGATGCGGTTTCACCAAGCAGCTTGGCATAGAGGGTGCTAGGTTCTTGAGTCATGGGCCTGTCCCGAAAAGAAATCGGCGCAATGATAACGTCGGTGCTCTGGCAGACAAACCCGGTTGCAATTGCGTCAACGATAGAGAAGTGCAGGAGAGCCAAGGATTGCTCGCTGGATACGGTCAAAACCCCGCCGCGATTCTGTCTTTTTCTTTCAATAAAGCGACACCCCCTGATTTTGCCCCCTGGCGCCAGCTTCCCAGGCTAACAATCGGCGCTCTACACTGTACCGGTACAGTTGCCGGGGGCATTTTCCGGGGATATCCAAGAGATATCTGACCCGGTTCTGCTGCTACGGCGCCAGGACTATAAAAATTACAACAGTAAGAGTGGAGCACTATGAATAAGGCTACTAAGCAGATTTCCAAACTGTTTGCCGCTATGGTTCTGGCCGGAGTCGCCAGCCATTCGTTCGCAGCTGACACCATCAAGATCGGCATCGCCGGCCCCAAGACCGGCCCTGTAGCCCAGTACGGCGACATGCAGTTCAGTGGCGCCAAAATGGCCATCGAACACATCAACGCCAAGGGCGGCGTCGATGGCAAGCAGCTCCAGGCCGTCGAATACGATGATGCCTGCGATCCGAAACAAGCCGTCGCCGTAGCCAACAAAGTCGTCAACGACGGCGTCAAGTTCGTGATCGGCCACCTGTGCTCCAGCTCCACTCAACCGGCTTCGGACATCTACGAAGACGAAGGCGTGGTCATGATCACCCCCGCCGCCACCAGCCCGGACATCACCACCCGTGGTTACAAGATGGTGTTCCGCACCATCGGCCTGGACAGCGCCCAGGGCCCTGCCGCCGGCAACTACATCGCCGACCACGTGAAACCGAAAATCGTTGCCGTGCTGCACGACAAGCAGCAATACGGTGAAGGCATCGCCACCGCCGTTAAACAGACCCTCGAGAAGAAAGGCACCAAGGTTGCCGTGTTCGAAGGCATCAACGCCGGCGACAAGGACTTCTCCTCGATGATCGCCAAGCTCAAGCAAGCCAACGTCGACTTCGTCTACTACGGCGGCTACCACCCGGAGCTGGGCCTGATCCTGCGCCAGGCCCAGGAAAAAGGCCTGAAGGCCAAGTTCATGGGTCCGGAAGGCGTGGGTAACGACTCCATTTCGCAGATCGCCAAGGACGCTTCCGAAGGCCTGCTGGTGACCCTGCCGAAATCCTTCGACCAGGATCCGGCCAACGTGGCCCTGGCGGATGCGTTCAAGGCCAAGAAAGAAGATCCGAGCGGTCCGTTCGTGTTCCCTTCCTACTCCGCGGTTGAAGTCATTGCCGGCGGTATCACCGCAGCCAAGAGCGAAGACCCGACCAAAGTGGCCGAAGCCATCCACGCCGGTACTTTCAAGACGCCGACCGGCGACCTGAGCTTCGACGCCAAGGGCGACCTGAAAGACTTCAAGTTCGTGGTCTACGAGTGGCACTTCGGCAAACCTAAAACCGAAGTCTCGCCTCAATAAGGCCCTGTCTTACTGACTGCCAATAAAGCCCACGGCGTGCCGTGGGCTTTGTTTTACGAACGTATTGGGCCTGTTTTCCGTGATCCGGAAGCCCGCCCACCTGAAAATCTCAAAACCGTCATCAGCGGTTCGCTGGCAAAACCTGACCCGAAGTGGATGCAGATCCACGGGGCGCAGGCGGGAAAATGACTCCACCAGTGAAATGCGTATCAGGTTTTTAGGAGCGCTGTAATGCCTGACCTCTATCACTTTTTCCAACAGCTGGTTAACGGTCTCACCGTTGGCAGCACGTATGCCCTGATCGCCATCGGCTATACGATGGTTTACGGCATCATTGGAATGATCAACTTCGCCCACGGCGAGGTGTACATGATTGGTTCCTATGTGGCGTTCATCGCCATCGCGGGCCTGACCATGATGGGACTCGACAGTGTCCCGCTCTTGATGACCGCGGCCTTTATCGCGACCATCGTCGTTACCAGTGCCTACGGCTACAGCATCGAACGGATCGCCTACCGCCCCCTGCGCGGCAGCAACCGTCTGATCCCGCTGATCTCGGCCATCGGCATGTCGATCTTCCTGCAGAACACGGTTCTGCTGGCGCAGGACTCCAAGGACAAATCCATCCCCAACCTGATCCCGGGCAACTTCTCCATCGGGCCAGGTGGCGCACATGAAGTGCTGATCTCCTACATGCAAATCGTGGTGTTCGTGGTGACCCTCATCGCCATGCTCGGCCTGACCCTGTTCATCTCCCGTTCCCGCCTGGGCCGCGCCTGCCGTGCCTGCGCCGAGGACATCAAGATGGCCAACCTGCTGGGTATCAACACCAACAACATCATCGCCCTGACCTTCGTGATCGGCGCCGCGCTGGCGGCGATCGCGGCCGTGCTGCTGAGCATGCAATACGGCGTGATCAACCCCAACGCCGGCTTCCTGGTCGGTCTCAAGGCATTCACCGCCGCGGTACTGGGCGGCATCGGCAGCATTCCGGGCGCCATGCTGGGCGGCCTGGTGCTTGGGGTGGCGGAAGCCTTCGGTGCCGATATCTTCGGCGACCAGTACAAGGACGTCGTGGCGTTCGGCCTGCTGGTTCTGGTGTTGTTGTTCCGGCCAACCGGCCTGCTGGGCCGTCCGGAGGTTGAGAAAGTATGACTAGGAATCTTCGACAGGCGTTCTTCAGCGCCTTGCTGGTGTGGGCCGTCGCCTACCCGATACTCGGTTTGAAACTGACCATCGTCGGCATCAACCTGGAAGTCCATGGCACCAGCCCTACCACGCTGATGATCATCGCCGCGTGTTCGGTGCTGATGTTCCTGCGGGTGCTGTTCGACCAGCAGATCAGCGCGGCCTGGAAGTCCTCGCCCAGCATGCCGGTGATCCCGGCCAAGGCCAGTAACTTCCTGACCCTGCCGACCACCCAGCGCTGGATCATCATTGCGCTGATCATCGGTGCGCTGGTCTGGCCGTTCTTTGGTTCCCGCGGCGCGGTGGACATCGCCACCCTGGTGCTGATCTACGTGATGCTCGGCCTGGGCCTGAACATCGTGGTCGGCCTGGCCGGCCTGCTGGACCTGGGTTACGTCGGCTTCTACGCCGTGGGCGCCTACAGCTACGCGCTGCTGTCGCACTACTACGGGTTGAGCTTCTGGATCTGCCTGCCTATCGCCGGCCTGATGGCGGCCACCTTCGGCTTCCTGCTGGGCTTCCCGGTACTGCGCCTGCGCGGTGACTACCTGGCGATCGTGACCCTGGGCTTCGGTGAAATCATCCGCTTGTTCCTGCGTAACCTGACCGACCTCACCGGTGGTCCGAACGGTATCAGCAACATCGATAAACCGACGTTCTTCGGCCTGTCCTTCGAACGCCGGGCCGCCGAGGGCCTGCAGACCTTCCACGAGTACTTCGGCATCGAATACAACTCGATCAACAAGGTGATCTTCCTTTACCTGGTCGCGTTGTTGCTGGCGTTGTTCGCCCTGTTCGTCATCAACCGCCTGCTGCGCATGCCCCTGGGGCGTGCCTGGGAAGCCCTGCGTGAAGACGAAATCGCCTGCCGCGCCCTGGGCCTGAACCCGACCGTGATCAAACTGTCGGCCTTCACCCTGGGTGCCTGCTTCGCCGGTTTCGCCGGCAGCTTCTTCGCCGCGCGCCAGGGCCTGGTGACGCCGGAGTCCTTCACCTTCATCGAGTCCGCGACCATCCTCGCCATCGTGGTATTGGGCGGAATGGGCTCGCAGTTGGGCGTGGTCCTCGCGGCCACCGTGATGATCCTGCTGCCTGAACTGATGCGTGAATTCAGCGAATACCGCATGTTGATGTTCGGCGCCATGATGGTGCTGATGATGATCTGGCGTCCTCAAGGCCTGCTGCCCATGCAACGTCCTCACATGGAGCTGCGCAAATGAGCCGTGAGATCCTGAAAGTAACGGGCCTGAGCATGCGCTTTGGCGGCCTGCTGGCGGTCAACGGCGTGGCCCTGACCGTCAAAGAAAAACAAGTGGTGTCGATGATCGGCCCGAACGGCGCCGGCAAGACCACGGTGTTCAACTGCCTGACCGGTTTCTACCAGCCCACCGCCGGCAGCATCCTGCTCGACGGCGAGCCGATCCAGGGCCTGCCCGGCCACAAGATCGCCCTCAAGGGTGTGGTACGCACCTTCCAGAACGTGCGGCTGTTCAAGGACATGACCGCGGTCGAGAACCTGTTGATCGCCCAGCACCGTCACCTGAACACCAACTTCCTGGCCGGCCTGTTCAAGACCCCGGGGTTCCGCAAGAGCGAGCGCGAGGCCATGGAATACGCCGAGTACTGGCTGGAAAAGGTCAACCTCAAGGAGTTCGCCAACCGTCCCGCCGGCACCCTGGCCTACGGTCAGCAACGGCGCCTGGAAATCGCCCGCTGCATGATGACCCGTCCGCGGATCCTCATGCTCGACGAACCGGCCGCCGGCCTCAACCCGCGGGAAACCGAGGACCTCAAGGCGCTGATCGGCGTGCTGCGCGAAGAGCACAACGCCACGGTGCTGCTGATCGAACACGACATGAAGCTGGTCATGAGCATTTCCGACCACATCGTCGTGATCAACCAGGGCACGCCCCTGGCCGACGGCACGCCGGAACAGATCCGCGACAATCCCGAAGTGATCAAAGCCTACCTGGGGGAAGCGTAAATGCTGCAGTTCGAAAACGTTTCCACCTTCTACGGCAAGATCCAGGCGCTGCACAGCGTCAACGTCGAGATCCGCCAGGGCGAGATCGTCACCTTGATCGGCGCCAACGGCGCCGGCAAATCCACCCTGCTGATGACCCTCTGCGGTTCGCCGCAGGCCCACAGCGGCAGCATCCGTTACCTGGGTGAAGAGCTGGTGGGGCAGACCTCCGCGCAGATCATGCGCAAGAGCATTGCCGTGGTGCCGGAAGGTCGCCGGGTATTCGCCCGCCTGACCGTGGAGGAGAACCTCGCCATGGGCGGGTTCTTCACCGACAAGGGCGATTACCAGGAGCAGATGGACAAGGTCCTGGGCCTGTTTCCGCGCCTCAAGGAACGCTTCAACCAGCGCGGCGGCACCATGTCCGGCGGCGAACAGCAGATGCTCGCCATCGGCCGCGCGCTGATGAGCAAGCCCAAGCTGTTGCTGCTCGACGAACCGTCCCTGGGCCTGGCGCCGATCATCATCCAGCAGATCTTCGACATCATCGAACAGCTGCGCCGTGACGGCGTGACGGTGTTCCTGGTGGAGCAGAACGCCAACCAGGCGCTGAAGATCGCCGACCGTGCCTATGTACTGGAAAACGGTCGGGTGGTGATGCAAGGCACCGGCGAAGCCCTGCTGACCGACCCCAAGGTGCGCGAAGCCTATCTGGGCGGCTGAGCATCCGCAGCAACAAAGAACGGCCCTTCGGGGCCGTTCTTTTTGCCTGGAAATCTCCCCTCCTGGATTTTTTCCACCTGGGCTGTAACAAACCCCATTGACCTTTCTCTAGAGGGATAAGCAGGCACACATGCCTGCCTTCCCCACTACCTTTTCTGGAGAAACACCATGACCGCTACCACTCGCACCCTGTCCGCCGCCGCCCTGGCCCTGGCCCTCGGTTCTGCCTTGAGCATGGCCGCGCTGCCGACCACCGCCCAGGCCGCCGACGACATGGAGAAATGCTTTGGCGTCGCCATGAAAGGCAAGAACGATTGCGCGGCAGGCGCGGGCACCACCTGTGCCGGCACCGCCAAAGTCGACCACCAGGCCAACGCCTGGAAACTGGTTCCTAAAGGCACCTGCGAGAAAACCGCCAGCAGCACCTCGCCTACCGGTTTCGGCCAGCTCCAGGCCTACAAAGCCAAGTCGTAATCCACCGTCTGCCTGAGTGTCGATGATGAACATGGCCGTACCACTCCCCCTCCATCCCGCCACTCAGGCGCCCCTCTCCAGCTTGCCGCAACGCGCCGGGCTGGGGCTCAAGACCGAACACTTTCGCCAGGTCCTGAGGGAACAGCCCGATATCGGTTTTTTTGAAGTCCATGCGGAAAACTACATGGTCGCCGGCGGGCCGTTCCATCACTACCTGGGGCTGATCCGCGAGCAGTACCCGCTGTCGCTGCACGGCGTCGGCCTGTCGATCGGCGCCGAAGGTCCGCTGGACCAACAGCACCTCAAACGCCTGGCGGTGCTGATCGAGCGTTATCAACCCCAGTCCTTTTCCGAACACCTGGCCTGGTCCAGCCATGGCCCGGTGTTTCTCAATGACCTGCTGCCCCTGGCCTATGACCGCCCGACCCTGGACCGCGTCTGCGAACACATCGACCAGGTACAGAGCACATTGCGCCGCCCCATGCTGCTGGAGAACCCGGCGACCTACCTGGAGTTTCGCCAGTCGAGCATGGACGAGGCCGAGTTCATCCGCGAAGTGATAGGCCGCACCGGCTGCGGCCTGTTGCTGGACGTGAACAATGTCTACGTGTCGTGCATCAACCACCGGCGCGATCCGCTGGCCTACATCGATGCCCTGCCGTTGCACGCGGTGGGCGAGATCCACCTGGCCGGCTTTGCCGAAGACAGCGACAGCCTGGGCGAGCGCTTGCTGATCGACGATCACGGCGCGCCGATCGATAACGCCGTGTGGGCGCTGTACTTGCGGCTGCTGGAGCGGATCGGGCCGACCGCGACCCTGATCGAGCGCGACAACCAGGTGCCGGCGTTCTCCGTGCTGCATACCGAGGTGCGCCAGGCGGATGAGCTGCTGCAATGCGCCAGGAGGCTGGCATGAACACACAAGCCAGCTTCGCCAGCGCCCTGCTCGATCCCGAGCAACCCTGCCCGGCGGGCCTGTACTGCGGCAACGGCGCCGACCCGGCCAGCCGCTTCGCGGTGTACCGCAACAATGTGCAGAGCTCGTTGATCGGCGCCCTGGCCGATGCCTACCCGGTGGTGGCGCAACTGGTGGGCGATGAGTTCTTCCGGGCCATGGCCGCGCTCTACGTCAGGCGCTTCCCGCCCACCAGCGCCGTGCTCAGCGACTATAGCCATGACTTCGCCGATTTCATCGGCGGCTTCCCTCCCGCCGCCGGCCTGCCTTACCTGGCCGATGTCGCGCGCCTGGAACGCCTGCGGGTCACCGCCTATCACGCCGCCGACGCCTGCCCGGTTCAACCGCAGCAGATCGCCGCGGCCATGGCCGAGCCTGCAACCCTGGGGCAATTGCGCCTGGAGCTGCACCCTTCGCTCGGCCTGCTGGAATCGGCGCACCCGGTGGTCGCCTTATGGGCCGCCCACCAGGGCGATGGCGACTGGCAGGCGATCGACCTGCAGCAAGGGCAAAACGCCCTGGTACTGCGTCACGACCTGGAGGTCGAGGTGTTCGCCATCGACGCCGGGGGCGCCCGCTTCATCCACGCCCTGCGCCACTCACAGCCGCTGCAGGTTGCCGTGGCCAATGCCTTGGCGGCCGATCCGGCATTCGAGCCGAGCCAGGCCCTGGCGCTGTTGATCGGCCGCGGCGCCATCACTCGCCTGTCCCACCATTCCGAGGTTTGAACATGGACACCCACTGCACCAAGCACCACCCGCTCAGCCACGGGGTGAACCGACTCATCCAACTGCTGGAGCGTATTCCCCACAGCCTGATCGCCTTTATCGCACGCTTCTCCATTGCCGCGGTGTTCTGGAAATCCGGCCAGACCAAGGTCGAGGGCCTGGCCATCGATCTGTTCTCCGGGACGTTCGAGCTCGGCATGCCGCGCCTGGCCGACTCGACCATTCCCTTGTTCCAGAGCGAGTACCGGGTACCGCTGCTTTCCCCCGAACTGGCCGCGCACCTGGCGGCATTCGCCGAGCATCTGTTCCCGCTGCTGCTCCTGGTCGGTTTCGCCACGCGCTTCTCGGCCCTGGCGCTGCTGGGCATGACCCTGACCATCCAGCTGTTCGTCTACCCTGACGCCTACCCGACCCACGGCACCTGGGCGGCGGTCCTGCTGTACCTGATGGCCCGCGGCCCCGGCAAGCTCTCCATCGACCACCTGATCGCCCGCCGCTACCAGCGGCCTTGATCCCCAGCCTCTGTAGGAGCGCAGCTTGCGCGCGATGGCCACGCCGCGGATTGTCTGAAAAACCGCGTTAACGTCATCGCGAGCAAGCTTCGCTCCTACAGAAGCAGTGTGGCGGGGAGATTGACGGTTACAGGCGATCCAGCGCTTCGCCGCTGCGCTTGAACCAGCCGATCAGGTAATCGGCCAGGACCTGGGTGCGCCTGGGCAGCCCGCCCTGATACGGGTGCACCAGGTACATCGGCATGCTGCGGGTCTGGTAGTCGCGCAGCAGCCCGCGCAAACGCCCGTCGGCCAGTTCCGCCTGTAGCAGGTAGGACGGCAGCCGGGCGATCCCCGCCCCCACCAACGCAGCCTTTTTCAGCAGGTTGTAGTGATTGCTGGCGAAAGGCCCCGACACCCGCACCCGCAACAGTTCGTGCTGCTGGTGATAGAGCCACTCCTCACGACCGCTGTAATGGCTGTTGAGCAGGCAGCGATGCTCGGCCAGGTCCCTGGGCGCCAGCGGCTCGCCATACTGTTCCAGGTAGGCCGGGCTGGCGCAGGTCATCTCGTGCCAGGCCAGCAGCGGCCTGGCCACCAGCCGCTGGTCGCTGGCCACCTCCGAGCGGATCGCCAGGTCGAAGCCGTCCCGGGTCAGGTCGCGGTAGTGGTTGTTCAGCTCCAGCTCGATCTGCACCTCGGGATACTGCCGGGAGAACTCCAGCAACAGGCCCTCGAAAAAGGTCTCCCCCAGGGACACCGGCACCGTCAGCCGCACCGGCCCGGCCATGTCGTCCTTGAGCCGCGCCAGCGCCTGGCGCGCCCGCTCGACCTGGACCAGCAGCGCCTGGGCCTGGGGCAACAAGGCGGCGCCCGCCGCGGTCAGGCTCAAGCGCCGCGTGGTGCGCTGCAACAGCACGACCGAGAACTGTGCCTCCAGGGCACTGATGCGCTTGGACAATTGCCCCTTGCTGCAACCCAATTGCTGGGCGGCCAGGGTGAAACTACCGGCCTCGATCAGCACGGCGAACGCCGCCAGGTCATCCATCTCGCTCATGGATTGTTTCCATTTGAAAACCAAAGGTTGCCTATTAGTGCGCTAATCAACAGGAAAAACCAGCACTAGACTGCAACCTCGTTCAACCCACCCGAGGAACAGCCCCATGAAAATTCTTCTGATCGGCGCCAACGGCATCATAGGTTCAGCGGTCGACAAAGAGCTGTCGCAGCGTCATGAAATCATCCGCATCGGCCGCACCAGCGGTGACTTCCAGGTGGACATCAGCGACAGCGCCTCGATCCGCGCGCTCTTCGAGCAAACCGGCACATTCGACGCGCTGATCTGCGCCGCGGGCAATGTCACCTTCGCCCCGCTGGATGAGATGAGCGAACAGCACTTCGCCCTGGGCCTGCAAGACAAGCTGATGGGCCAGGTCAACCTGCTGCTGATCGGTCGCGAGTTCGCCAACGACGGCGCGTCGTTCACCTTCACCTCCGGCATCCTCAACCGCGACCCGATCCGCAGCGGCGCCTCGGCGGCCCTGGTCAACGGCGCCATCGACGGTTTCGTCCGCGCCACCGCCATCGAGTTGCCACGCGGCCTGCGGGTGAACTCGGTAAGCCCGACCGTGCTGGAAGAAGCCATGGACAGCTACGCCCCGTACTTCCGTGGCTACAAGCCGGTCCCCGGCGCCGACGTGGCGCTGGCCTACGCCAAGAGCGTGGAAGGCCTGCAGACCGGCCAGACCTTTATCGTCGGCTGACCCACCTGCCGGCGCAGGAGCGAAGCTTGCTCGCGATAGCGCTGCACCCGGCACACCGCAGTGCCTTCCTACATAGACGTAAATGGATCCAGGGTTGTGATGAACGGTCAGGCTGCGTAACGTGGCGGCACTTGATTGGAGACCCGACGATGCGTGCCGCCCGTTCCCTTGTTTGTATTGCCCTGCTCCCCCTGTTTGCCGGTTGCCAGATGCTGTCGGTGTTCGATGGCCAGCCCCGGACGCAGTCCCAGGCCGGCCAGACCCGCATGCAGGGCACGCTGACCGCCGCCGACGGCCAGTTGCTGTTCAAGCCTTGCGTCGGCGAGCAGCGTTATGTGGTCAAGGACAACGGCGGCACCAGCATCCTCCAGGAAGCCGCCAGCCTGGCCGACCAGCAGGGCACGCTGTTCGCCGACCTGCGCGGGCATTTCTCCCCGAGCAAGGCCGGCGGCGCCGACAGTGAAGTGGCGCTGAGCCAGCTGTATCGCGTCGAGCGCTCGAACGATGCCTGCGGCGATCCCGACTTCCCGCGCCTGATCCTGCGGGCCAGCGGCAAGGCCCCGGACTGGAACGTCGACGTCAGCGCCAAGGGCATGCGCATCGAACGCGCCGGCCAGCCGGCACTGGCGCTGCCTTACCTGGAAGAGCAACTGGGCGACGGCCGTTTCAACCTCAGCAGCGAAGCCAACAACCGCCATGTCGAACTCTGGGTCGCGCCGCAGCGCTGCGTGGACAGCAAGACCGGCAGCGTGCAGCACCTGACGGCGGAACTGCGGGTCGATGGCCTGGTCCAGCGCGGTTGTGCCTATTTCGGCGGCTCGCGTAGCGACTGAGGCGACGGGCAACCGTTTTAACCTCACGGGGTCCGGGCTTTGCGGCTTATAATCGCCGGTTTGTAAAACCGCCCTGACGCATTGGTGCGTCCCGCGAACCGGACCCTGTCATGTTACGAATCACCGAACTCAAGCTGCCGATCGACCATCCCGATGAAGACCTGCGCCCTGCCATCCTGCAGCGCCTGGGCATCGCCAGCGAGGACCTGCTCGACTTCACCCTGTTCAAGCGCAGCTACGATGCGCGCAAGAAGTCGTCCGAGCTGTGCTTCATCTACACCCTCGATCTGAACGTGCGCGACGAGGCCAAGCTGCTGCACAAGTTCGCCGACGACCGTAACGTCAACCCGGCGCCGGATGTCAGCTACAAGGTCGTCGGCCAGGCGCCCGCCGACCTGGCGCAACGCCCGATCGTGGTCGGTTTCGGCCCCTGCGGGATTTTCGCCGGCCTGCTGCTGGCGCAGATGGGCTTCAAGCCGATCATCCTCGAGCGCGGCAAGGAAGTGCGCCAGCGCACCAAGGACACCTGGGGCCTGTGGCGCAAAAGCGTGCTCAACCCGGAATCCAACGTGCAGTTCGGCGAAGGCGGCGCGGGGACCTTCTCCGACGGCAAGCTGTACAGCCAGATCAAGGACCCGAAACACCACGGCCGCAAGGTCCTGCACGAGTTCGTCAAGGCCGGCGCGCCGGAAGAGATCCTCTACGTCAGCAAGCCGCACATCGGTACCTTCCGCCTGACCGGCGTGGTCGAGAACATGCGCCAGCAGATCATCGCCCTGGGCGGTGAAGTGCGCTTCGAGCAACGGGTCACCGACGTGCTGATCGAAGACGGCCAGCTGGTCGGCGTCGAGCTCAACAGCGGCGAACAGGTTCACTCGAAACACGTGATCCTGGCCCTCGGCCACAGCGCCCGCGACACCTTCCGCATGCTCCATGGCCGTGGCGTCTACATGGAAGCCAAGCCGTTCTCCGTGGGTTTCCGCATCGAACACCCGCAATCGCTGATCGACAGCGCGCGCCTGGGCAAGTACGCCGGTCACCCGAAACTCGGCGCCGCCGACTACAAGCTGGTGCACCACGCGAAGAACGGCCGTTCGGTCTACAGCTTCTGCATGTGCCCGGGCGGCACTGTGGTGGCGGCGACCTCCGAGCCGAACCGCGTGGTCACCAACGGCATGAGCCAGTACTCGCGTAACGAGCGCAACGCCAACTCCGGCATCGTGGTCGGCATTACCCCGGAAGTGGATTACCCGGGTGGCCCGCTGGCCGGCATCGAGCTGCAGGAACGCCTGGAGTCCCACGCCTTCGTCCTCGGCGGCAGCAACTACGAAGCCCCGGCGCAACTGGTCGGCGACTTTATCGCCGGCAAGCCGTCCACCGCCCTGGGCAGCGTCGAGCCGTCCTACAAGCCGGGCGTCGCCCTGGGTGACCTGGCCCTGGCCCTGCCGGACTTCGCCATCGAGGCGATCCGCGAAGCGCTGCCGGCCTTCGAGCGGCAGATCAAGGGCTACTCCCTGCACGATGCGGTACTGACCGGGATCGAGACTCGCACCTCGTCACCACTGCGCATTACCCGCGACGAATCGATGCAGAGCCTGAACGTGAAGGGCCTGTACCCGGCCGGCGAAGGCGCCGGTTATGCCGGGGGCATCCTGTCGGCCGGGGTCGACGGGATCCGCATCGCCGAAGCGGTGGCGCGCAACATCCTCGGCATCGAGGCGTAAAAAAAGGCCCCTTTACAGGGGCCTTTTCACAGGCGGGCTCGCTCCCCTGGGAGCCGGCTTGCAGCCTCAGATGCCAGCGCGCAATACGCTGGCCGGCAACGCCTCGCCACGTTCCACACTCGCTGCCACCGCCTCGATCAAGGCCGTCAACTGGTAACCCTGGGCGGTCAGCCAGTCCTGATCGTAATAGGTGGTCGCATAACGCTCGCCACCGTCACACAGGATGGCGACGATCGAACCACTCTCGCCGGCCTGTTTCATCTGCTGCGCCGCCATCAGCGCGCCGATCAGGTTGGTACCGCTGGAGCCGCCCACCCTCCGCCCCAGGCGCTGCGCCAGGTAATGCATGGCCGCCAGCGACAGGGCATCCGGCACCTTGACCATCGCATCGATCACCTTGGGCAGGAACGACGCCTCGACCCGTGGCCGACCGATCCCTTCGATGCGCGAGCCACAGTCCAGGCGCAGGCTGGCGTCACCGCTCTGGTAATAATCGAAGAACACCGAACGCTCGGCGTCGGCGCAGAGTACCCGGGTGCAATGCTGGCGATAACGCACATAACGCCCCAGGGTGGCGGTGGTGCCGCCGGTGCCCGGGCTGGAGATCAGCCATTTGGGCTCCGGGTAACGCTCGAAACGCAGCTGCTGGAAGATCGACTCGGCGATGTTGTTGTTCGCCCGCCAGTCGGTGGCGCGCTCGGCGTAGGTGAACTGGTCCATGAAATGCCCGCCGCTCTCCCGGGCCAGGCGCTCCGACTCGGCGTAGATCTGCGTCGGGTCCTGCACCAGGTGGCTCTTGCCGCCGTAGAAGGCGATCTGCGCGATCTTTTCCTGGGAGGTAGTGGCCGGCATCACCGCAATGAACGGCAAGCCCAGCAGGCGCGCGAAATAGGCTTCGGAAATCGCCGTCGAACCGCTGGACGCCTCGATCACCGGCGCCCCGGGCTTGAGCCAGCCGTTACACAGTGCATAGAGGAACAACGAACGCGCCAGGCGATGCTTGAGGCTGCCGGTGGGATGGCTGGACTCGTCCTTGAAATACAGCTCGATGCCCGGCAGACCCGGCAGGGGCAAGGGGATCAGATGGGTATCGGCACTGCGCTGGAAGTCGGCTTCGATGATCCGGATGGCCTCGCGGGCCCACTGACGGTTGTCGCTCATGGTGTTTTCTCATTGGCTCGAACGCCACACAGGACGCAAAAGATGAAGTGCGCCCAGCATAGGCGATCCAGGCACAAGGAAAATCAGGCGCTGCAACAGGCAAAAGTCCCCGGCCCGTCGGGCTGGGGCCGGACATATTAAGAAACATCCCCGGTCGCTCACAGGTACAGTTTTGAATCAATTGGATACACAACTGCTCGGCTGGTTTTCCAGCAGGCCGCTGCTCTGCTGCATATAACAAAAAAGAATATAACTTTTGTTTTAACAACTAACAGTACGAGTTAGGGTGTGCCACCTTTTTAGTTTTCTGATGGAGAGCGACCTTGCCTCTGCGTAGCACTTTCACGCGTTTCTTTCAGTTGGAAGCTGCCAGCGGTCTGTTATTGATTGCCGCTGCCGTGCTTGCCCTGATCATCAACAACTCACCGCTGTCCTGGCTGTACAACAGCCTGCTGGACACTCCCGTGGTCGCCCAGGTCGGCGCCCTGAAAATCGCCAAGCCCCTGCTGCTGTGGATCAACGACGGCCTGATGGCCATGTTCTTCCTGCTGATCGGCCTGGAGGTCAAGCGCGAGGTCCTCGACGGCCACCTATCCAAGCCTTCGCAGATTGTCCTGCCGGGCGCCGCCGCCATCGGCGGCATGGTGGTGCCGGCGCTGATCTACTGGTTCCTCAACAAGGACAACCCGCCAGCGCTCAGCGGCTGGGCGATTCCCATGGCCACCGACATCGCCTTCGCCCTCGGCGTACTGGCCCTGCTGGGCAAGCGGGTGCCGGTGTCGCTGAAACTGTTCCTGATGACGCTGGCGATCATCGATGACCTGGGGGCCATCATCGTCATCGCGATTTTCTACTCCGGCGCCCTGTCGACCCTGTCGCTGATGCTCGCCGCGGCCTGCCTGGTAGCGCTGGTGGCGATGAACCGCCTGGGGGTGGTCAAGCTCGGACCGTACATGATCATCGGTCTGATTCTCTGGGTCTGTGTGCTCAAGAGTGGCGTCCACGCGACCCTGGCCGGCGTGACCCTGGCCTTCTGCATCCCGCTGCGCACCCGCAATGCCGAGCCTTCGCCGCTGCTGAGCCTGGAGCATGCGCTGCATCCGTGGGTCGCCTACGGCATCCTGCCGCTGTTCGCCTTCGCCAATGCCGGCCTGTCGCTGCAAGGCATCACCGTGGAAAGCTTCACCCACTACGTGCCCATGGGCATCGCCATCGGCCTGCTGCTGGGCAAGACCGTCGGCGTGTTCGGCCTGACCTGGCTGGCGGTGAAGATGGGTCTGGCCGCCCTCCCCGGCGGCGCCAACTGGGGCCAGGTGCTGGGCGTGGCGATTCTCTGCGGGATCGGCTTCACCATGAGCCTGTTTGTCGGCTCCCTGGCCTTCGTACCCGGTAGCAGCGAATACGCCGGCATGGACCGCATGGGCATCCTCACCGGCTCGCTCTTCGCCGCCCTGATCGGCTACGCCGTAACGGCCGCGGCCAGCCGCAAGAACCCACAACTGCCGGCATAACCACCGGCGTTGCCAGGGCTGAAAACACAAAACCCCGACCAGTTGCCTGGCCGGGGTTTTGTTTTGTCGCGGTTAACGCTTAGTGGGCGACACGGCTGGTGCCGTTGACGCTCATGATGCGCACGCGCTCGCCAACACGGAACACTTCGTTTTCCTGAACCTGTTGCACATAGGCACGCATGCTGCCGTCGTCTTCACGCACGGTGATTTCCACGCCCTGGGTACGGGTCAGGCCTTCCTCGGTGGCGGAACCGATCAGGCCGCCAGCCACCGCACCGATGACCGCCGCCACGATGCTGCCTTTGCCGCCGCCGATGGCGCTGCCGCCAACGCCGCCGACCGCTGCACCGGCGAGGCCGCCGATCGGGGTCTTGGTGCCTTCGATTTTCACCGGACGCAGGGATTCGATGGTGCCCATGCGAACGGTCTGTACGCGACGCGCCTCGTCACGGGAGTAAGAGTCACCGGACAGGTTGGATTGGCAACCGGTGAGCAACATGGCCATCGTGGAAAAGGAAGCAACCAGCAAAACAGACTTACGCATAGGATCAACTCCAAAGGACAGATAATCATTAAACTCCGCAGCTTGACGCCTGTCACGGCATCGCCCGGATAAAATTGGTTCCATTCAGCAGCAGTACAGACTGCGTGCCTATAAAAACTCTTCACACGGTAGCGCTTATTTCCCGAGTTGCGCCACCGACCAAAGGATTTTCCATGGATTACTTCATCATCGTCGTAACCACCGTAGCCGGCCTGTACTTCCATTGGTGGCTGTATGTACGGATCAAGCGCTGGATGGACCGGGACCTGGCGCTGTCGCTGGCCGGCGGGGACGAGAAGAAAAAATCCTTCATGCTGCAACAGCTGGAGAATGCCCATCGCCAGAAAGTAAAACGCCGGGACCTGCCACAGTGGCTTGAAGCCGCCGCGGCCGGTTATCCCGGCGAATGAGCTGATTCGGGGTCAGGGGGCCAGGCGCTCACGCACCCAGTCGGCACCTTGCAGACGGTAGTTCAGGCGATCGTGCAAACGGCTGGCGCGCCCTTGCCAGAACTCGATGCGCTCCGGTAACAGGCGATAACCTCCCCAGTGCTCGGGGCAATGGGGCTGGGTATCGCTGAAGCGCTCCTCGGTGTTCTTGAGCAAGGCTTCCAGTTCCTGGCGATCGGCGATCACCTGGCTCTGCGGCGATGCCCAGGCACCCAGGCGGCTGCCCAGCGGGCGGACCTGGAAGTAGGCATCGGACTCCTCGGCGGTGACCTTGACCACCCGCCCCTCGATACGCACTTGGCGCTCCAGGGCCGGCCAGAAGAAGGTCATGGCGGCAAAAGGCCGTGCGGCCAGTTGCTGTCCCTTGGCGCTGTCGTAGTTGGTGAAAAAGGTGAACCCCTGCGCATCCAGCCCCTTGAGCAGCAGGATGCGGCAATGGGGGCGCCCCTCCTCGTCAACGGTCGCCAGGGTCATGGCATTGGCCTCGACCGGCGGCTGCTCGGTTTTCACTGCCTGCGCGAACCACTGGTGAAACAGCGTGAAGGGCTCGACCGGAGCCTGGGCTTCGGTCAGTCCGTCACGGGTGTAGTCGCGGCGCATGTCCGCCAGTCCCTGGGTCATTGCAGGTTCCTTTTGCCCGATGCCTGATGAGTCAGTTCTTCGCCTGTTCGGTCGCTGCCTTGGCCGGAGCCTTGGCAGTGGTGGTTTTCTTGGCGACGGTTTTCTTCGCCACAGGCTTCTTGGCTGGGGCTTTTTTCGCCGGAGCGGCTTTCTTCGCGGCGACGGCTTTCTTCGAGGAAGCAGCAGGAACGACCGACTTCACATCCTGTACGGCAACCAGTTCAGCCTCGGACGGGGTCGGCTGGTTGTACTTGCTCAGCAGGGCCAGCATGGTGCTGCGCTGGGTGACGATGATTTCCACGCGACGGTTCAGCGCACGACCTTCGGTGCTGTCGTTGGCAGCACGAGGCATGACCGAACCCATGCCACGCAGCATCAGGCGATCGCGCTTGAGGCCAGTGAGGCTGAAAATCGCGGCGACAGACTGCGCACGATCACGGCTCAGCTTCTGGTTGGCCGCCGCGGCACCAGTGGTGTCGGCATGGCCCAGTACCAGCACGGAAGTCTTGGCGTCGGTCCCCACGGCCTTGGCCACGCGGGTGAACGGGCTCAGGGTGACTGGCAGCAACATGGCCGGGCGATCCGGGTTGAACGAACCGTCGACCGGAGCGATCACCACCAGGGTGTTCTCGCGACGTTCCAGTTGCAGGCGGCTGTCCTTGATGGCTTCACGCAGGCGCGGCTCGTAGTCGTCCAGCCAGGCCTGGGTGACTTTTGGATCCGGCATCGGGATGTCTTTCACGTCTTCCTTGGTTGGAGACTTGGGCTGCTGATTGAAAGGCCACCACCAGTTGCCGGTCTCGGTCTTGGCGACCTTCGGAGCCGCGGTCGCGGCGTCCGCCTTGGCCTTGGCGTCGGCTACCGGCTCTTTGACTGCGTCTTTGCTCGCGTCCTTGGAAGGGAACGGCCACCACCAGTTGGTGGTCTCGGCCTTGGCGGCCGGAGCAGCGGCGGAAGCGGTTGCGGTTTCGACCTTGGCCGCGGCAGGAGCGGTCGCGGACTTGGCGGTGGATGTGGCGGCGGACTTGGCCGCGGAAACTTCGTTGGCAGCTGCTTTTGCTACCGGTTGCACCGCTTCCTTGCTGGCGGTCTTATCGGAACCGAAAGACCACCAGTGCCCTCCTTCTGCGTCATTTTGTGGAGTTTGTGCACAACCGGTGACAGTGAGGCAAAGAGCCAAGGCTAAAGACTTGTTCGACGACATGGGATATCCACAAAATGAGATCAAAAATTACGGTCTCTACGAACCGTACAAACAGACGCTTTGAAAGTATAAAAGCCACAGGGTTCCTTTCTGATGCCTTTACTCATGTTTAGGCAAAAAAAATCCTGACAGCAACCTTTTTACAGACAATCCGACAGAACCCTCACCAGCTTCTGCGCTCTTGGATCCATCAGCACGTATGGCCCCAGGGTATTGGTGACAAAACCGAAGGCCACATCGTACTCAGGATCGGCAAAACCGATGGAGCCACCCGCTCCCGGATGACCAAACGCCCGAGGGCCGAGACCGAAGGTCGCGTTGGCCACCTGCGGCTGGTCAAGCATGCAGCCCAGGCCGAAACGGGTCTGGGTCAACAGGGTCTTGTCCATGCCGACGCTGTGTTCGCGGGTCAACTCTTCGAGCATGTCCGCTTCCAGCAGGCTGCCATCGAGCAGGCCGCTGTAGAACCCGGCCAGACTGCGGGCATTGCCATGGCCATTGGCCGCTGGCTGTTGCATGCGCCGCCATTCCGGCTTGTTGGTACTGGTCATGATCGACGGCGGGTTGGTGAACGCCCGGGTGGTCATGGCCGTGGGTTCGCGCATGGTCACTTGCAACAGGCGCTGCGCGGCCGCGTCGCCGACATTGCCCTTGCCCCGGGCGATATGCGCCACGCGGTAAAACTCCTCGTCGGGCAGGCCAACGTAGAAGTCCAGCCCCAGCGGCCTGGCGACCCGCGCCACGATGGACTCGCTGGGACCGCGCCCGTCAGCCCGACGCAACAGCTCGCCCACCAGCCAGCCGTAGGTGATGGCCGCATAACCATGGCCTTCGCCCGGCGTCCACCAAGGCGCTTCCGCCGCGAGGGCATCGACCATGGTTTGCCAGTCGTAGAGCGCTTCCGGCGCCAGCAACTCACGCAAGGCCGGCAGTCCGGCCTGATGGCAGAGCAACTGACGCAGGGTAATCGCTTCCTTGCCGGCCGCGGCGAATTCAGGCCAGTACCGGGCAACCGGTGCGTCCAGCTGCAACTTGCCTTCGGCCACCAGTTGCAGGGCGGTGACCGCGGTGAAGGTCTTGGTGCAGGAAAACAGGTTGGCGATGGTATCGCAGTGCCAGGCCTCGCTGCCGTCCTTGTCGGCGGTGCCGGCCCAGAGGTCGATCACGGTTTCCCCGCCGATCTGAATGCACAACGCCGCGCCGCGCTCCTGGGGATCCTCGAAGAGGGCCGCGAAGGCTTCGCGCACCGCTTCGAACTTAAGCTCGTAATGACCCTGAATCTGCACCCGTAACTCCCCGGACCATGCTCTACAAAGTGGTGCGCATTGTTCCAGCCCTTGAGGGTTTTGGGAACAGAAGCGAGCCCGGTGGCGATCCACCGGAAGAATTGTTCAGAAATCGACGGACATTGAACGCACTGCGGGCCGACCACCCCCTACGAGTGAGTGTAGAGGCGGACCGGCCCGCGCGAGGGAAGCCGTACCCCAAAAGGCCTGGCTCAGCGATCAATGGCCATTCGCCGAATGACCACCCGCATGGCCGCCGCCCTGCTCTGCGCCCTTGCCTTCATGGCCCGGCTTGCCACCGTCGGCGGCATGACCCGCGGCCTTGTCGGCCTCTGCCTTGACCTTTTCGGCTTCCTTGCCCAACTGGTCGAGGGCCTGCAGGTTGCTCTTGCGCACGCTGTCGACAAACCCCTGGAATGGCACATCGGTGATGCCCACCAGGCCGAAATGGCCGTTCTCGCCGTCCAGCAGACGACCGGTGACCGGCTGATCGAGGTACTGGAACCAGTGCACGCCGACAATCGACGGCTCACTCAACGCCTGCTTGAGGAACTGGGCATAGGCCGGACCGCGATCCTCCTCCCGCACCAGCTCGGTCACGCCGCCCCAGAACGGGCCGCGATCCCTGGAACCGAAGTTGAACTCGGTGATCAGGATCGGCTTGTCCAGCGTGTTCAGCCGGGCAAAGTCGTAACCGTCCTGCGGCTTGAGGGTGTACATGTTGAAGCTCAACACATCGCAGTACTGGGCACAGGACGCCACGGCCTCGGGAGTGCTGATGGCAAAGCGTCCGCCCAGCAGCAGGTGGTTCGGCGCGTGCCATTTCAGCGAATCGGAAATGGTCTTGAAGTACGTGTCGGCAAAGACCTTCTGGAAGTATTTGAAGTCGGCTTCGATCTCCGGATGCTCCGGGCTAGGCAAAGGCGGCTCGAACCCCGGGTCTTCCATCAGCTCCCAGGCGGTCAGGTTGATACCCCAGGCCTTCGACAGGCCCTCCTGGTTGCGGTACTTGTCGCGCAGTTGCTTGAGGAACGCACGCTTGGCCGGCACGTCGGTGGTCATGCGCAATGTGCCATAGGCCAGGGCATAACGCGCCTTGGGGTCATCGCCGGGGCCGGCCCAGGCCAGTTCGTTGTCGGCGAAGTAACCGATCAGCCATGGATCGTCGCGGTGATCGCGGGTGGCAATGGCCACGGCGCGCTCGGTGGCCATGGCGAAACGCGGATCGAACGGGTCGGGCATGCCGCCCCACCAGTCGGTGCCGGTGCTGATGCTTGCATAGTCGCCGACGATCGACAGCGGCAAGGTGTAGGGCACGCGGTCGTTCAGGCCCAGTGCCGGCGCGCTCCAGTTGCCGATGGTGTTGAAGCCCCAGGCTTGCAGGCGATCCAGGGCGTGACTGGCCCAGCGTTTCTGATCCAGGGCCGCGACAGGGCAAGGTGCCGCGGCTGGCGGTTCGGTGCCCTGCCCGGCCTGGGCTTGCTGGGCGTCGGCCTTGGCGGCGTCCGCCACACCGGCCTTGGTTTCGCTGCCCGGGGTGCAAGGCACCCCGTAGATGCGTTGCAGGTTGGCGCCATAGAAGTCGTACCAGCGGCCGGCGTTATAGGCGCGGCCCCGGTCGGCGCCATTGCCGCTGCGGTTGTCGCCTTCGCCGTAATAACCGGCCAGCGGTTCGCCGACGTTAGGCAGTGTCGAGAACATCCATTCACGGCCAGCGATATAAGTCTGGCTGTCGTCCGCCGTGACCGCATTGACCCCCAGGGAATAGAACGGGTGCCCCTGGGGCGTCACCAGATACCAGCGGCCATCGCGTTTCTCGGTACGGAAGAAACCACTGGCCTTGAAGGCCGGCCCGTTGCTCCAGCCGCCGAAGGTGTCCAGGGAGGAGCGCTCGCGTTCGGCCAGCCAGGTTTTCAGCTGCTGCTGTTCCTTGGCCGCGGCAGCCTTGAGCTGCTCGTCGCTGGCGACCTTTTCCGGCCATTTGGCCCGGGTCGACTGGCCATAGGCATCCACCAGACCACCGTAGGCAGCCTTGATCACCGCCTCGCCGTCCTGCACGCCAAAACGTTCGAGCAGGATGCTCTGGGCAGCTTTCGGCTGATCCATCGACAAGGTCACCGACACCACCTGGCTGCGGTCCAGCTCGCCTTCGCTGCTGGCCAGCAAGACGCGCTGGCCTTCGAAGGTCATCGGCATCGGCGGGCCGGCCTTCATGCCCTGGCTCAGCGGCGAGCTGGCAACCAGCGGCACCAGCAGGGTCTGCGCCGGGCCGGCCGGCAGGTCGATGCGGCTGACCAGCGTCTTGCCGTCATTGCTCTGGATCTTCACGTACAGGGTCAGGGCCCAGTTCATCGCGCTCTGGATCCGCAGGCTCATGGCCCCGGACTGCGACCAGTCCCAGGCGCCTGTCTGCGGGGTCAGGCGCAGGCTTGGCTGAATCGCCGGATTGAACGTCACCCGGCGCAGCACTTCGCCCTCGGCTGTCTGCTCCGCGTTGGCTTGCGGCAGGCTGGCATCCACTGTCGCCACCTGCACCACATCGGCAGGCCGGACAAAGTTGAACAGCGTCTGTTGCCCCGCGGGCGCGGCGAGCAGCGGCGTGGCGAACAGCAGAGCAAGGACTGCGGGTAACGAACGGCGAATCATAGAGACCTGGTGCTCCTTAACGACCGATGAACGGCCTGTGTGCAATCAGTGGCATGCAATAGACAACGCGACCGGCCCACAGGCCGGCCGCGCTCAGGAAATTTCCCGGCGGAACGGCGGCAACGCATTGAGAATAGCCTTGCCATAACGCTGGGTGACCAGGCGCCGGTCCAGCAGGGTGATGGTGCCGCGGTCCTGTTCGGTACGCAGCAGGCGGCCGCAGGCCTGGACCAGCTTGAGCGAGGCGTCCGGCACCGAGATTTCCATGAACGGGTTGCCGCCCCGGGCTTCGATCCACTCGGCCAGCGCGGCCTCCACCGGATCGTCCGGCACCGAGAACGGGATCTTGGCGATCACCACGTGCTCGCAGTAGGCACCGGGCAGGTCCACGCCCTCGGCGAAGCTGGCCAGGCCGAACAGCACGCTGGAATCTCCGCCATCGACCCGCGCCTTGTGCTTGTTCAGGGTTTCCTGCTTCGACAGGTTGCCTTGAATGAACACCTGCTTGCGCCAGTCGCGGTCGAGGCCGTCGAACACGTCCTGCATCTGCTTGCGCGACGAGAACAGCACCAGGGTGCCCCGCGAGCCTTCCACCAGTTCCGGCAGGTCGCGGATGATCGCCGCGGTGTGGGCCGGCGCATCCCGTGGGTCGGCACGCAGGTCGGGAACCCGCAGCACCCCGGCATCGGCGTGATGGAAGGGGCTGGGCACCACCGCGGTCACGGCCTTTTTCGGCAGCCCGGCACGCATGCGGAAGCGATCGAAAGTACCCAGGGCGGTCAGGGTGGCGGAGGTCACGAGCGCGCCATAGGCCACGTTCCACAGGTTCCGACGGAGCATTTCCGCGGCGAGGATCGGGCTGGCGTTGACCTCGATGTCGAACAGCGAGCCGCTTTCCGCCAGGGTCAGCCAGCGCGCCATCGGCGGGTTGTCTTCCGGGTCTTCGGTGGTGAAGGCGGTCCACAGCTCCCAGTTGCCCGAGGCACGGGACAACAGGCTGCCGAACAGCGGGTACCACTCCTCGGCCTGGTTGCTGGCGATGCCGATGTTGACCTCGCCGTCCATGCCTTCCTTGAGCAGGTCGGTCAGGCGGGTGAACAGGTCGGTCAGGCGCGAGAAGCCTTTCTTCAGCTCGATGCCCATTTCCCGCATATGGTCGGGGATCAGCCCGCCGACGAAACGATGGCGCGGCCGCTCACGGCCTTCCATGTCTTCGCCGGTCTTGAAGTCGGCCAGTTGCTCGCAGGCGGTGAACATGAACTGCTGCTGGGTCTTGATCTCCCGCGCCAGCTCCGGCACCTGTTCGATCAGCTTGCCCAGGTCGCCCGGCAGCGGGTGCTGGGCCAGCAGCTTGGTGAGGTTCTTGGCGGTCTGCTCCAGCCAGTCGGCGGTGGAACGCAGGCGGGTGTAGTGGGCGAAGTGGCCGATGGCCTTGTCCGGCAGGTGGTGGCCTTCGTCGAACACATAGAGGGTGTCGCGCGGGTCCGGCAACACCGCGCCACCGCCCAGGGCCAGGTCGGCTAGGACCATGTCGTGGTTGGTGACGATCACGTCGACCTTGCCCATGCCTTCGCGGGCCTTGTAGAAGGCGCATTGGCCGAAGTTCGGGCAATGACGGTTGGTGCACTGGCTGTGATCGGTGGTCAGGCGCGCCCAGTCAGAGTCTTCCAGGGCCGTGGGCCAGCTGTCGCGGTCGCCGTCCCATTTATTGCCGGCGAGCTTCTCGATCATGCTGGTGAACAGCTTCTGGCTGGCCTCGTCGACCTCGATCTTGAAGCCTTCTTCTTCGAACAGCTGGGCGGTGGCGGTTTGCGCGTGGCCTTCCTGCAGCAGCATGTCGAGCTTGGACAGGCACATGTAGCGGCCACGGCCCTTGGCCAGGGAGAAGGTGAAGTTAAGCCCGCTGTTGCGCATCAGGTCGGGCAGGTCCTTGTAGACGATCTGCTCCTGCAGGGCGACGGTGGCGGTGGCGATTACCAGACGCTTGCCGGCGGCCTTGGCAGTCGGGATCGCGGCCAGGCTGTAGGCCACGGTCTTGCCGGTACCGGTGCCGGCTTCCACGGCCACCACGGCCGGGTCGCCAGAGCGCCGGCCTTCGTCGTCGGTATCGACATCGCCCAGGACCTTGGCCACTTCGGCGATCATCAGGCGCTGGCCGTAACGCGGTTTCAGGCTCTTGGCTTCGAGAAAACGCGAGTAGGCGCCCTGGATCGTGGTTTTGAGTTCGTTGCTGATCATGGTTCTTCGGGCGCGAGAAACGCTGGATAAATTTTCAGTGGTTCGGATCGGCCGCTATCATACCCCGCTAATTCATCCCGCGCAGAACGGAGTACCCGAATGACAGCCTTTGCCCTTGCCTACACCCTGCATGTCCTGGCCGCCCTGGTCTGGGTCGGCGGCATGTTTTTTGCCTGGATGGTGCTGCGTCCGGCGGCGGTGGCCGCCCTTGAGGGGCCGGCGCGGTTGAAGCTGTGGGCAGAAGTGTTCCCACGGTTTTTCGTCTGGGTCTGGGTCGCGGTGGTGCTGTTGCCGATCAGCGGCGTCGGCCTGATCCATCTGCGGTTCAGCGGCTTCGAGACCGCGCCGCGCTATGTGCAGGTGATGATGGGCCTGTATGTGGTGATGACCGCGCTGTTTATCCGGATCCAGTCGTTGCAGCTGCCAGCGCTGCGTCAGGCGGTGGCGGCCGAGGACTGGCCGACAGGGGCCACGACCCTGGGCAATATTCGGAAATTGGTGGGGATCAATCTGATCATTGGCCTGTTGCTGGTGGCCGTGGCGGCGGCCCGGCCGATGTTCTAAAGGCGGATGCCGGAAAAAGCATCGCGGGCAAGTCGGATCGCCGCCCGCTCGCTCCTACAGAGGCGGCTGCCCGCGACCGAGCGTCAATTACAGGCGCTGTATCGTGACCGAACCCGCGGGGCCTGCCGGCCCTGGATGGCCTTCGGCACCAGGACGGCCGCTCTTGCCACCGTCGGCGCGATAGACGAAGCAGCCCTTGGACTTGCCGCCGGCCCCGGGTTTGCCGCCCGCACCGGCCACACCGCCGGCCCCGCCATCGACCCAGACCTTGATCTGCTCTGCCGGGTAATCGCGCGGCAGCTCGACCCGCACCTGGGCGCCCGCCGCCCCCGGCTGGCCATCACCGCCGTTGTCGCCATCAGCGCCGCGCCCGGCCTGGCCCCAGGTGCAACCCGGCTCTTCGCCGTTGGCGCCATCGAGGCCGACATAACCCGGCGCGCCGGTGCCACCGCGCGCATCCACCGACAGTTCCCCGGCCTGCAGCGAGGCGATACGCAGCGTCAGGTTGCGCCCGGGTTTGGCCGCCTTCTGGTAAGTCCCCGGAGCCCCGCGGGAGGTGATCTGGCTACCAGCCTCCAGGTCGGCATGGTCGACGTTCAGCAGCAGGCTCTGTTCAGCCGGAACGATAGCGATCCGCGCTTCACGCCCCAGGCGCAGCTCGCCGACCTTGACCTCGGTGACCGTGGACGGAATCAGCAAGGTGCCGTAGTCGGCCACTTCCAGGCGCTCCAGTTGCAGGCTGCTGGTGGTGTTGGGCAGGCGCATCAGGGAGTTGGTCTCGACCGTCACCACCTGGGCCTGGACCAGTGGGCTGCATAGCACGGCGAGCAGGCAGAGCTTACGCATGGCCGACCTCCGCGGGCTTCGCCGCCTTGAAGGTCTGCAGGTGGAAAATGCCGGTCAGGAGGATCTGCAGGCGATCTCGCCAAGGGTGGGCACGGCCCTTGAGGCTGCCGTTGAACAGCAGCAGTTCCATCAGGTGGGTCAGCAGCAACAGGCTGCCTGCCAGATTGATCAACAGATGAATCGGATTGATCAGCGGGCTGACCAGATTGACCAGCACCAGCAACCAGAACAGCAGCGTCAACAACTTGCCCAGCCCCCAAAACACCTTCATATGCCCCCCTTTGCGAGTTTTTCTTTGCGCGCACAGTAACGACTTCGGCGAGGCATAAGCCAGAGGGCAGCGAAAATTCTCCCGCCGCCCCCCCTGCCAAGCCGCCCTGGCGCCTGGTGATCAACGCTGAATGTGCAGCTCCACTCGACGGTTCTGCGCCCGCCCTTCTTCGGTGGCGTTGTCGGCGACCGGCTCGCTCTCGCCCTTGCCCTGGCTGGTCAGTTTTTCCGGTGCCAGGCCCTGGCTCAGGAGGAATGCGACGACGCTGCTGGCACGGCGTTCGGACAGTTTCTGGTTGTATTCATCCGTCCCCTGGCTGTCGGTGTGGCCGACCACCTTGATGCTCTGCACGTCGGGGCCCTGAAGCTTGGCCAGCAGCCCTTGCAGCTGGTTTTGCGCTTCGGGTGTCAGCTCCGCCGAGTCGAAGGCAAACAACACATCGCCCTGATCGCTGAGGGTGATCACCTCGGATTGCGCCGCCGGCTCGGCTGCTGGGGCGGCCGGGTATTGCGGCAAAGGGCAGCCACGGTTGTCGACCGGGGTATTGGCCGGGGTATCCGGGCAACGGTCACGGCGGTCGAACACGCCGTCATCGTCCTTGTCGCCATCCTGGGCGTAGCAGATCAAGCCACCGGTCACCAGGCCGAGTGCCGCGCCACCCGCAGCCCAGCCACCGCTTTCAATGGCGCCCAGGCCGCCGCCCACCAGGCCGCCGAGCAGGCTGCAGATTGGCCACGTACGCTGGTTGAGGGGGGCAGTGCCGTCGCTGTGGGTAGCGCAGCCTGTGAGCAGGCTGCCGAGCAGTAGAACCGGCAAGGCGGCTCGCGAGAGAAGACTCATCATGAATGCTCCTGTGTCACCGGCCCATACCGGTCACACAGGAGTAAAGACCCGCATGGGCGGCTGCACAAGCCGCCCATGCCAGGCAATCACGCCAGGCAATCAGCGGTTGATTTTGATTTCCGTGCGCCGGTTCATCGCCCGGCCGTCGGCGGTCTTGTTATCCGCGACCGGTTGGCTCTCGCCGGCACCGACTACCGAAACGAAACTGCTGCGCGGTACGCCCGCGCTGATCAGGTACTCGGTCACCGAACGCGCGCGTTTTTCCGAGAGACGCTGGTTGTAGGCATCGCTGCCCACGCTGTCGGTGTGCCCGGTCACGCGCAGCTGCGCACTCGGGGCTTCCTGTTTCAGGCGTGTGGCGATGGTGTCGAGCTTGGCCTTGTCGGCGCCGGTCAGCCTGGCGGAGTCGAACTCGAAGTGCACATCACGGATGACAATGGTCTCTTCCTTGACCACCACCACTTCCTCGACCACGGCTACAGGCTCTGGCGGGCAACCGTTGGCGTCCACTTGCACGCCTTTAGGCGTGCCAGGGCACTTGTCGCGGCTGTCCGGCACGCCATCGCCGTCTTCGTCGCCATCACCGTGCACCCAGCAATAACCGGCCGCGACGCCGGCGCCCAGCAAGGCGCCGTACCCCGCCCAGGACGAGCTTTCAATCGCGCCCAACGCGGCCCCACCGACACCCCCGACAGCAGCGCAGGTCGGCCAATCGGTTTTCTGCAAACCTGCGCAACCAGTCAACACACTGGTTAGCAGAACCAAGGGTAGTGCTGTCCGAACTATGCTCATCTAGTTATCTCCTGAGGGAATCGGCTTAGAACCGATTGGGGGAGTAAAGACCTGGCTTTAAATCTCCGCCAGCATGAGGCCGGCGGGCTTTGCCCCTGGATTTGCCCAGGAACGGCTGTCATTTCAGACAAAACGGCTCTAGGCCCGCGGGTCCGGGCAGGCTAGTCTTTGCCACTCAAAGATTGAGGAACTTCGATGACCGCAGGTATTTCTTCGCGCACGCCCCAACAGGCCCTGGCCGCCCTGCTCGACCGCTACTCCCCGCAACAGCTGCTGCTGATCGGGGCCAGCGGGTTTCCGGCCCTGGAAGCGTTTCGCCAGGCACACCCCGAAACCGTCATCGCCCAGACCGCGCCCGGGCCGTTGCCGGCGGAACTGGCGGCGCGCCGTTTCGACCTGGCGCTGGTGGTCGATTGCCTGGAGCATCTGCCCAAGCGCGACGGCCTGAACCTGCTCGGCGGGATCCGCAACCTCAACGCCAGCCGCATCGCGGTACTGGCTGACCTGAATGCCTGCGGCTGGCAGGAGACCGACTTTTTCTCCCTGGCCCTGCAGGCCAGCGAACGTTTCCAGCGCGACGAGCAGGTCCTGACCCTGTTCACCTACGATCTGCTTGAATACAAACAAGTGCCCGACTGGCTCAACTCCAGGTTCTGGGCGAATCCGGAAAACTTCGGAAAGTACTGGTGGTAATGCGATGAGTACCTCTATTTGTCCCTGCGGCAGCGGCAACCTGCTGGACGCCTGCTGCGGCCACTACCACGCCGGCCACCCCGCGCCCTGCGCCGAGGCCCTGATGCGCTCGCGCTACAGCGCCTACGTGCTGGGCCTGGTGGATTACCTGGTGGCCACCACGCTGCCGGCGCAACAGAGCGGCCTGGATCGCCAGTCCATCAGCGACTGGAGCGCGCAAAGCACCTGGCTGGGCCTGGAAGTCGAAAGCTCGGAAGTCTTCGGCGGCCAGCCGGAGCACGCGTTCGTCACCTTCACTGCACGCTGGCATGACAGCAACGGCGAACACAGCCATCGCGAGCGCTCATCCTTCGTGCAGAACAGCGGGCACTGGTATTTCATCGACCCGACCGTGCAACTCAAGGCCGGCCGCAACGATGCCTGCCCCTGCGCCAGCGGGCAGAAATTCAAGAAGTGCTGCGCCAGCTATTTCGCCAGCTGAATCCCCGCCCCTGAGCCTGTCCTCGCGTGCGCTCCACGGTTGCTAGACTGGGAGCTCAAACGGAGTAACGCCATGGTCGTTCATCTGCGCGCACTACGGACCCTAGGACTGCTCACGGTGTTGGCGCTTTCGGGCTGCGCCTCGTGGTTCGTCGACGACACCCTCGACCCGCAGGTGCACCTGGTCAAGGTCGAGGTGATCAAGGCGAATTTGCTGGAGCAGCGCTTGCGCCTGCACTTTCGTGTCGACAACCCCAACGATGCCGACCTGACCGTCCGCGCCCTGGAGTACCGGGTTCATCTCGGCGGCGTGTTGCTGGCGGAGGGTGAGCATGAACACTGGTTCACCATCGGCCCCAAGCACAGCGCCTACTTCCAGGTCCCCGTGCGCACCAACCTGTGGCCGCAGATACGCCAGGTGGTGAAATGGCTGAAGGAACCGCAGCAACCGATCCCCTATCGCCTGGACGGATTGCTGGAAACCGGATTATTCATCGGCCATGACGTGCACCTGGCGCGCAAAGGCGAGATAATTCCCGCCGATTTTATTCCGGAGCAACCTCGATGACCCAGCAACCCCATGTCCATGGCCCTGACTGCAACCACGATCATGACCACCACGATCACGACCACGGCCATGTTCACGGTCCGCATTGCAACCACGCCCACCAGGAGCCGGTGCGCAACGCCTTGAAAGATGTCGGCCGCAACGACCCTTGCCCATGCGGCAGCAGCAAGAAATTCAAGAAGTGCCACGGCGCCTGATGCCGTAACGCCCTGCCTTCCTGCCTTTATGCAGGAGCAAGGGGAGCACCCAGCTCTTGCTCGCGATGCGGGCGACTCGGTTAATCAATCTGATCGAGTCGATTTCATCGCGAGCAAGCTTCGCCCCTACAGAGACAAAGGCAAGATCTGCTTCACCGTAGTCACCGTCGCATACTCGCCATGCAGATTGCCCAGCGACATGGCATGCACCTCCTCGGCGCTGTGGGCCTGGCCGAAAAAGTCGACCTTGTCGAAGGTGTAGCAGGCGTCTTCCACCACCCAGGTATCGAACCCCAGATTGCCGGCGGTCCGCGCCGTCGATTCCACCGAGTTGTGGGTCGCCACACCGACAATCACCAGTTGGCCGATCTCGGCCTTGCGTAAATCGGCCTCCAGGGTCGTGGCGCAGAAGGCATCCGGCACCTGCTTCTGGATCACCGCTTCAGCGCCCTGCGGCAAAAACCGCTGCTGAAACTCCACCCCCGACTGCCCTGGCCAGAACACCGACTGCTCGCTGCGCGACAGATGCTGCACATGGATCAGCGGCCGCGCCGTCTGGCGCCAGTAAGCCAGCAACTCGGCGATGCGCTCCTCGGCCTCGGGGTTGTTACGCCGCCCGAGCCTGGGATGCAGGATGCCCTGTTGCTGATCGATCAGGATCAGCGCTGCATTGGTCTGAAGCTCCATGCTGACTTTTCTCGTGTCGGGTCATTGAATTCCACGCACTTCAACATCACCTCTCCAGACAGGCAAGCCGTCGAACGTAGACCGGACCACCGAATACCGCTGCTGGCTATCCGTAGCAGAATGTCCTTCGTTTACCTGGAGAGCTCCATGATCGATCTGTATTACTGGACCACCCCCAACGGCCACAAGATTTCCCTGTTCCTCGAGGAAACCGGCCTGCCCTACAGCGTGCACCCGATCAACATTGGCCAGGGCGAGCAGTTCAAGCCCGAGTTCCTGAAGATCGCGCCGAACAACCGGATCCCCGCCATCGTCGACCATCAGCCGGCCGACGGCGGCGCGCCGCTGTCGCTGTTCGAGTCCGGGGCGATTCTGCTGTACCTGACGGAAAAGACTGGGCAATTCCTGCCCAAGGACCTGCGTGGTCGCCAGGAAGCCCTGCAGTGGCTGTTCTGGCAGATGGGCGGGCTGGGGCCGATGGCCGGGCAGAACCACCATTTCAGCCAGTTCGCTCCGGAGAAGATCCCCTACGCGATCAAACGCTACGTCGATGAAACCGCGCGCTTGTACGAGGTGCTGGACCGACGCCTGGCGGACCGCGATTTCGTCGCCGGCGGCGAATACAGCATCGCCGACATGGCGATCTATCCGTGGATTGTGTCCCACAAGTGGCAAAGCCAGAACCTGGAAGACTTCCCCAACCTGCACCGCTGGTTCAACCGCATCCTCGATCGCCCCGCGACCGCGCGCGCCTACGCCATCGCCGCACGGATCAACCCACCCAAATCCTGAGGCCCGATAGTCCACTGCCGGCCGGTAAACAGCGGTGACTGCTCTGTTTCGGGCAGCCGCGGAACGGCCGGCGCGGGCTATTTATCCGGCAACGCAGAAATACTCTCAGCCCCCGCTTGCGCGGCACTCGCCTGCTCACTAACGTAGCGCCTTTATCGACGCTACCCCCCCGCAGGAGCTTTGCCATGGCCTCGCCAGCCTTCTCACATTTTCTTCCCCGGTTCGGCGTTGCCGCGGCAGTGGCCGGCGTTCTCAGCCTGGCCGGTTGCCAGTCATGGAACACCCAGGACAGCCTGCCGCCGACCTCCGGCGTGCAACCGCTCAAGGGCCTGGCCCAGAACGTTTCGGTCCGGCGCAATGCCATGGGCATGCCGCTGATCGAAAGCAACACCTTCCACGATGCGCTGTTCGCCCTGGGTTATGTGCACGCCAGCGACCGGATCAACCAGATGGTGACCCTGCGCCTGCTGGCCCAGGGCCGGCTGGCCGAGATGTCCGGTGCCGACGTTCTGGACGTCGACCGCTACATGCGCGCGGTCAACCTGAAAAACAGTGCCAGCGAGCTGTACAAAGCCTCGTCCCCGCGGATCAAGCGCTTCTTCGAGGTCTACGCCCGCGGGGTCAACGCCTACCTGTTCCGCTACCGCGACAAGCTGCCACCAGACCTGGCCGCCACCGGCTACAAGCCCGAATACTGGAAACCGGAAGATTCGGCGCTGATCTTCTGCCTGCTGAACTTCAGCCAGTCGGCCAACCTGCCGGAAGAAATCAACGCACTGGTGCTGGCGCAGAAAGTCGGCGCCGACAAGCTCGCCTGGCTGACCCCGAGCTACCCGGACGAACCGCTGCCGCTGGCTGAGAGCGACAAGCTCAAGGGCCTCAACCTGAATGTCCCGGGCCTGAGCGAAATCAGTGCCGCCGCCGGCAAGCTTGGCGAACTCAACCCGCTGAGCGTCGCCGGCGCCAGCAACTGGGCCATCGCTCCTCAGCGCAGCCGCAGCGGCAAAAGCCTGCTGGCCGCCGACAGCCACTCGCCAGCATGGAACCTGGTGCAGATCCGTGCGCCCAAGTACCAGGCCGCGGGCGCCTCGATCGCCGGCCTGCCGATAATCGTCCAGGGCTTCAACGGCAAGGTGGCCTGGAGCATGACCTCGGTCGCCGGTGACAACCAGGACCTGTTCCTGGAGAAACTCAAGCGCCAGGGCAATGCCCTGTATTACGAGGCCAACGGCAAATGGCTGCCGGCCGTGGTGCGCAACGAAACCTACTTCGTCAAAGGCCAGCGGCCGATTCGCGAGGTGGTCTATGAAACCCGTCATGGCGCCCTGCTCAACAGCGCCAGCAACCTGAGCGGCGGCTACGGCCTGGCTCTGCAACAGCCGGACCTCAAGGACGACAAGAGCCTGGACGCGTTTTTCGACCTGTCGCGGGCGCAGAACGTGGAGCGGGCTTCCGACGCCAGCCGCGAGATCCGCGCCATCGGCCTGAACATGCTGTTCGCCGATGCCGGCCATATCGGCTGGCAGGTCACCGGCCGCTTCCCCAACCGTCGTGAAGGCGAAGGCCTGCTGCCGTCGCCGGGCTGGGAAGGCCGTTACGACTGGGACGGTTATGCCGACCCGATGCTCCACCCCTATGACCAGGACCCGGCCCAGGGCTGGCTGGGCACCGCCAACCAACGGATCATCCCCCACGGTTACGGCATGCAGCTGTCCAACTCCTGGTACTACCCGGAGCGTGGCGAACGCCTGGCCGAACTGGCCGGCAACGGCAAGCACGACGGCCGCAGCATGATCGCCATGCAGTACGACCAGACCACCCCCTTCGCCGCCAAGCTGAAGAAGATGTTCGAAGCCCCCGGCATGGCACAGCCCCTGAAGAAAGCCATCGACGCCCTGCCCGAAGCGCAGCGCAGCAAGGCTCGCGAGGCCTACAGCCGCCTGATGGCGTTCGACGGCAAACTCAGCCCGGTGTCGGCCGACGCGGCGATCTATGAGCTGTTCCTGCAGGAAAGCGCCCGGCAGATCTTCCTCGACAAACTGGGTCCGGAATCCAGCCCGGCCTGGAAGGCCCTGGTGGCCAACGGCACGCTGTCCTACTCGGCCCAGGCCGACCACCTGCTGGGCCAGGAAGACAGCCCGTTCTGGGATGACAGCCGCACCCCGCAAAAAGAAGACAAGCCGGCGATCCTCGCCCGCAGCCTGGCCGCAGCCATCAGCGCCGGTGAAAGCCAGCTGGGTGGCGATCGCCGGGCCTGGCAGTGGGGCAAGCTGCACAGCTACCACTGGAAGAACGCCAATGGCCAGGTCGTTCGCGGGCCGCTGCAGGCCGGTGGCGATCACAGCACCCTGAACAGTTCGCCGTACCGCTGGGGCCAGGACTTCACGGTGACCGAGGCTCCAGCGCTACGGCTGATCGTCGATTTTGGCCAGAGCGAACCGCTGAGCGTCATCAACAGCAGCGGCCAGTCGGGCAACCCGGCCAGCCCGAACTACCTGAACGGCATCGACGCCTGGCTCAAGGGCCAGTACCTGAGCTTGCCGCTGCAACCGCAGAACTTCGACCGCCTCTACGGCAAGACCCGCCTGACCCTGGCGCCAGGCAAGTAACACCGGCCAGCCCGCCCCTCTCCACAAGGGGCGGGCTTGAGCCCGGTAACGCTTCAATCCCCTCGCCGATCCGGCCCTGCCACGCTCCCGGCAGCCGCGCCCTTTCCTGCTCGAAATTTCTCACGCGCCCTATTGATGCAAGGCTTCGCGCACGCTCTTTTTTGGGGCACAGCCGACGCACGGCAGGCTCTCGCACCACCTTTTAAAACAGTTGTTCGGGACTCTGGTTCGGAAATTGCTACTTTCATTAAGTCTGACGCGTTGCAGTAACAGTACTAATGCGCCACAAGCGCTCATATTGGTTTTCAGGGATTTAATAATGAAAAAAGCATTGCTGACCCTTTCTGCACTGGCTCTCTGCATGGCCGCCGGTTCCGCGCTGGCCAAGGAATACAAGGAACTGCGCTTCGGCGTTGACCCGTCCTACGCACCTTTTGAATCCAAGGCCGCCGACGGCAGCCTCGTCGGCTTCGACATCGATCTGGGCAACGCCATCTGTGCCGAACTGAAGGTCAAGTGCAAATGGGTCGAAAGCGACTTCGACGGCATGATCCCGGGCCTCAAAGCCAATAAATTCGACGGCGTGATCTCATCCATGACCGTCACTCCGGCCCGCGAGAAAGTCATCGACTTTTCCAACGAACTGTTCTCCGGCCCGACTTCCTACGTGTTCAAGAAAGGTTCCGGCCTGACCGAAGACACCGCATCGCTCAAAGGCAAGACCGTCGGCTACGAGCAGGGCACCATCCAGGAAGCCTACGCCAAGGCCGTGCTGGACAAGGCCGGGGTGAAGACCCAGGCCTACCAGAACCAGGACCAGGTGTATGCCGACCTGATCTCCGGGCGTCTCGATGCGTCGATCCAGGACATGCTGCAAGCCGAACTGGGCTTCCTGAAGTCGCCACAGGGCGCCGACTACGAGGTGAGCAAACCGGTGGACAGCCCCCTGCTGCCGTCCAAGACAGCTATCGGTATCTCCAAAGGTAACAAAGAGCTCAAGGCTCTTCTGGATAAAGGTATCAAAGCGTTACACGACGATGGCACCTACGCCACCATTCAGAAAAAGCACTTTGGCGATCTGAATCTCTACAGCGGTAAATAAGCTCCTGGCGCCCATCCTCGATGGGCGCCTTTTTTATCGCCACAGGTCTCTGATTTATGTTCGAAGAACTTCTGCAAACCCTTGGGCTTTCCGCCTTCAGCCTCAAGGGGTTCGGTCCGTTGTTGCTGGAAGGCACCTGGATGACCATCAAACTCTCGGTATTGTCGCTGTTACTCAGTGTCCTGCTCGGCCTGCTCGGCGCCAGCGCCAAACTCTCGCGGCTGGGTCTGCTGCGCCTGTCCGCCCAGCTCTACACCACGCTGATCCGCGGCGTACCGGACCTGGTGCTGATGCTGCTGATTTTCTACAGCCTGCAAACCTGGCTGACCACCTTCACCAACTTCATGGAATGGGAATACATCGAGATCGACCCGTTCAGCGCCGGGGTCATCACCCTGGGCTTCATTTATGGGGCGTACTTCACCGAAACCTTCCGTGGCGCCATCCTCGCCGTGCCGCGCGGGCAGATCGAAGCCGCCACCGCCTACGGCCTCAAACGTGGCCAGCGTTTTCGCTTCGTGGTGTTTCCACAGATGATGCGTTTTGCCCTGCCGGGTATCGGCAATAACTGGATGGTGATGCTCAAGGCCACCGCACTGGTGTCGATCATCGGCCTGGCCGACCTGGTCAAGGCGGCCCAGGATGCCGGCAAGAGCACCTATCAGCTGTTCTACTTCCTGGTGCTGGCAGCCTTGATCTACCTGGTCATCACCAGCGCCTCCAACATCGTCCTGCGCTGGCTCGAACGCCGTTATGCCGCGGGCGCGCGGGAGGCGGTGCGATGATCGAGCTCCTGCAGGAATACTGGAGACCCTTCCTCTACAGCGACGGCTACAACGTCACCGGCCTGGCGATGACGATGTGGCTGCTCAGCGCCTCGATCTTCATCGGTTTCCTGGTGTCGATCCCACTGTCCATCGCCCGGGTCTCGCCCAAGCTCTACCTACGCTGGCCGGTGCAGTTCTACACCTATCTGTTTCGCGGCACACCGCTCTATATCCAGCTGCTGATCTGCTACACCGGGATCTACAGCATCGCCGCGGTCCGCGCCCAGCCCATGCTCGATGCGTTCTTTCGCGACGCGATGAACTGCACCATCCTCGCCTTCGCCCTGAACACCTGCGCCTACACCACGGAGATTTTCGCCGGGGCGATCCGCAGCATGGCCCATGGCGAGGTCGAGGCGGCCAAGGCCTACGGCCTCAGCGGCTGGAAGCTGTACGCCTATGTGATCATGCCGTCGGCCCTGCGCCGCTCGTTGCCCTACTACAGCAACGAAGTGATCCTGATGCTGCACTCGACCACCGTGGCCTTCACCGCGACCATCCCGGATGTGCTGAAAGTCGCCCGCGACGCCAACTCGGCGACCTTCATGACCTTCGAGTCCTTCGGCATCGCCGCGCTGATCTACCTCACCGTGACCTTCGCGCTGGTCGGCCTGTTCCGTCTCGCCGAACGCCGCTGGCTGGCCTTCCTCGGGCCGACCCACTAGAACAAGGCAAATCATCATCCATGCGCCAACAGACTCATGATCTGCTGACCCCGGTGCCGGGGACCACGCGCCAGATCCACAGCTTTCACTTCGGCCCCGAGCGGGCCGAAGGCAAGATCTACATCCAGTCGTCACTACACGCCGATGAACTGCCGGGCATGCTCGTGGCCTGGCACCTCAAGGCGCGCCTGGCGGAACTGGAGGCCCAGGGCCGCCTGCGCAGCGAAATCGTCCTGGTGCCGGTAGCCAACCCGGCCGGCCTGGAACAGGTATTGATGGACGTGCCGCTGGGCCGCTACGAGCTGGAAAGCGGGCAGAACTTCAACCGCTGGTTCCTCGACCTCGGCGAAGAAGTCGGCAACGCCATCGAAGGCCAACTGGGCGACGCCCCACGACACAACCGCGAAATCATCCGCGCCAGCCTGCGCAACGCCCTGGCACGGCAGACCGCCGGCACTCAGTTGCAGTCCCAGCGCCTGGCCCTGCAGCGCCTGGCCTGCGACGCGGACATGGTGCTGGACCTGCACTGCGATTTCGAAGCCGTGACCCATCTGTACACCACGCCCGAGGCCTGGCCGCAGGTCGAGCCACTGGCCCGCTATATCGGCTCGCAAGCCAGCCTGCTGGCCACCGATTCCGGCGGCCAGTCGTTCGACGAATGCTTCACCCTGCTCTGGTGGCAATTGCAGCAGCGTTTCGGCGAGCGCTTCGCCATTCCCCAGGGCAGCTTCTCGGTCACCGTCGAGCTGCGCGGCCAGGGCGACGTCAACCACGACCTGGCCAGCCGGGATTGCCAGGCCATACTGGATTACCTGACCTATTTTGGCGCCATCGCCGGCGAGGCTCCGCCCCAGCCCGAGCTGCCCTACCCGGCCACGCCGCTGGCCGGCGTGGAACCTGTGGCCACGCCCGTGGGCGGCCTGCTGGTATTCACCGCCCTGCCCGGGGAGTACCTGGAAGCCGGGCAGCAGGTGGCCGAAGTCATCGACCCGATCAACGATCGCGTCACCCCCGTTCATTGCAGCTGCGCCGGCCTGCTCTACACCCGCTCGCTGCGCCGCATGGCCACGGCCGGCATGGTGATCGCCCATGTCGCCGGCCACGAAGCCTATCGCAGCGGCTACCTACTTTCGCCTTGAGGATGCATGCCCCATGTACAAACTGACCATTGAAGGCCTGCATAAATGCTACGGCGACAATGAAGTGCTCAAAGGTGTTTCGCTCAAGGCGAAGACCGGCGACGTGATCAGCCTGATCGGCGCCAGCGGCTCGGGCAAAAGTACCTTTCTGCGCTGCATCAACTTCCTGGAAACCCCGGACGACGGCGCCATGAGCCTGGACGGCCAGCCGATCCGCATGGTCAAGGACCGCCACGGCATGCACGTGGCCGACGCCGACGAACTGCAGCGGATTCGCACCCGCCTGGCCATGGTGTTCCAGCATTTCAACCTGTGGAGCCACATGACGGTGCTGGAGAACATCACCATGGCCCCGCGCCGGGTGCTGGGCGTCAGCAAGAAGGACGCCGAGGAGCGCGCCCGGCGTTACCTGGACAAGGTCGGCCTGCTCCCCCGGGTGGCCGACCAGTACCCGGCCTTTCTCTCCGGTGGTCAGCAACAGCGGGTGGCAATTGCCCGGGCCCTGGCGATGGAGCCGGAAGTGATGCTGTTCGACGAACCCACCTCGGCCCTCGACCCGGAACTGGTGGGCGAAGTGCTCAAGGTGATCCAGGGCCTGGCCGAGGAAGGCCGGACCATGATCATGGTCACCCATGAAATGAGTTTCGCCCGCAAGGTGTCCAGCCAGGTGCTGTTCCTGCACAAGGGCCTGGTGGAAGAGGAAGGTGCGCCGGAAGAGGTGCTGGGCAATCCGAAGAGCGAGCGCTTGCAGCAGTTCCTCAGCGGTAACCTGAAGTAAGCCAGGCGCCTCTATGGATAAAGGCCAGCCCGCCGGGACCTCGATGGAGTCCGGCGGGCTGGCCTTTTTTGTAGGTTGGCGTCAATCAGGCGACAGGAGCGGGAGGAGGCTCGTCCGGCAAGGTTGGCTCGCCTGGTTCGGTCGGCTCGGCGGGTTGCGGGGTATCCGGGTCAGGCTGACCGGGAATGCCGCCTGCCACACTGGGGTGCGCCAGCAGTGACCAGGCCAGGACGCCGACCTGATTGGGCTCAAGTCTGGCAAGTGTGGCGCTTATAAGCGGATCGATCTTCATGGGGCACTCCTGAGCTAAGCACGGTCCGCTGTGCGCAAACCGGGGCAGTCCTCTGGTTAGAGTATCTGCCCGCTGAGGAATTCCCGCTATTCGTCAGACGACGGACTCAGGTACGCGGCAGGGTCACGCCACGCTGGCCCTGGTACTTGCCGCCACGGTCCTTGTAGGACACTTCGCACTCTTCGTCGGACTCCAGGAACAGCATCTGCGCCACGCCTTCGTTGGCGTAGATCTTCGCCGGCAAGGTAGTGGTGTTGGAGAACTCCAGGGTCACGTGACCTTCCCACTCAGGCTCGAGGGGGGTGACGTTGACGATGATGCCGCAGCGGGCGTAGGTGCTTTTACCCAGGCAGATGGTCAGCACGTTGCGCGGAATGCGGAAGTACTCGACGGTGCGGGCCAGGGCGAAGGAGTTGGGTGGAATGATGCACACGTCGCTCTTGATGTCGACGAAGCTGCCGGCGTCGAAGTTTTTCGGATCGACAGTGGCCGAATTGATGTTGGTGAACACCTTGAACTCATCGGCGCAACGCACATCGTAGCCGTAGCTCGAGACACCGAAGGAAATCAGCCGATCCGAGCCTTCGCCACGCATCTGGCGCTCCACGAAAGGTTCGATCATGCCGTGCTCTTGCGCCATGCGGCGAATCCACTTGTCCGATTTGATGCTCATGGCGGGTGTCCTGAAATAGCGAGGTGGAAAAAATCTGTCCGGCATCTTACCGGGGTGCGCCTGCGGGTTCAAAGTCTGGACCGCTTTTCTCGCTGAAAGCCGCAATACTTGCGGGCTGGAAGGTATATACGGCACCGCCAGTCACTAAAAGCGCGAATCCTTGGCAAAGAACATTGGCAGGTTCCGGAAAAAGGGTTAAGGTGGCGTCACTGTGCTGCTTGTGTCACTGAGAATCTCTACACGATGTTGAATTTCGATCCAACCATCTCCAAGAATTTTTCCTGCTCTTTGCACTCAGTCTCGGCCAGGGCTTTTCCTGAGTCGCAGTTAACTTTGTCCAAGGAGATACACCATGTCTAATCGCCAAACCGGTACCGTTAAGTGGTTCAACGATGAAAAAGGCTTCGGCTTCATCACCCCACAATCCGGTGACGACCTGTTCGTACACTTCAAAGCTATCCAATCCGACGGCTTCAAAAGCCTGAAAGAAGGCCAACAGGTTTCTTTCATCGCTACCCGCGGTCAGAAAGGCATGCAAGCTGAAGAAGTTCAAGTTATCTAACTTGTACTGAAACAGTAAAAAGCCCCGCCCTCAAAGCGGGGCTTTTTTGTGCCCGGATGTTTTTGCTTAATGGCACCCACGCTATATGATCCGCCCCCTCGGACAATCATATGGAAATAGCAGGATGCCGTTCAGACACTGGAAGTTGTCGAGCGCAGCGGTGCTCACACTCGCCCTCCCTCTCGCACTCAACGCCACACCTCGCCCCGACCATCCAACGGTCATCGTCGGCATGGACAGCGACGCCAGCTACATTGCCAAGGATTCGAAACAACAAGCCGAGTTGCGGCGCGCCGTGCTGCTGGAGCTTTCCAGCGCCCATCGTTGTGGCAGCAACGAGGTTTACCTCACGCCGGAATCCTCAGGCATCCCCACTGAGTCGTTCGGCCAGGTCCTGGAAGAAATCCAGCAACTGATCGATGACCAGACCCCACTCTTGCTGACACTTTCGGACTGCGACGGAAAACGAGCCTTTTTCGAAAAAGTGCGGCCCTGCACCGCCCAGGAGTGCGCTGAACTGACAGCCTCCCTGGTCGACGGCAAGCTCTACCTCGACGAGCACTACGCCCCGACAGGCCAAGGCCAAGCCTCGTACTTCCTGACGATGCCAATGAGCTACGACGACCGGCAAAAGGCCTGGAACGCAAAAATCTTCTACGTCGAATCAGGCACCCTGCGCCGGGACTATTTCGTCAGCGCCGAGGACTTCGTTTCGGGCAAGGCTGTTCATGCCTCGAAAACCTACTATCCGGACGGCCAGCTCCGCCACAGCGTTGGTTATGACCTCAATGGCAAACGCCAGGGAGAGGCGCTGACCTACTCCGAGAGCGGTGTCGTGGTTAAACGCTCGAACTATCGGGACAGTCTCCTCGAGGGCTGGCAGAGCGCTTACCACGACAATGGCAAAGTCGCCGACTCCTACAACTGGCGCCAGGGCAAACGCGTCGACGGCGAATACCTGGAGTACGACGAGAACGGCAAGCGGGTCGGGCGCATCAGCTACCGTGCAGACCTGCCGGATGGCCCAGCTATCAGCTACTACCCGGATGGCCAGATCAAAGACAGCGGACAGTTCGTTGCCGGCAAGAAAGTCGGCCCCAGCCTGTCCTACTACCCTGACGGCACACTGGAAAGCACCGTCGATTTCGTCGACAACCAGCCCGTGGGCTGGCAAATCCAGTACCACCCCAACGGCAAGGTAAAGCAGAAGCAATTCAACGACGAACACGGCACCCAGCGCAGTTATGCCCTCTGGAACGAACAGGGCGTGCAAACCCTCCAGTGGCAATGGGATGACCAGCACCGCGAGCAGGGCGACTTCAAGGCATGGTACGACAACGGCCAGCTCAAGGATCACAAGATCTACAAGGACGCGAAACTCGGAGGCCCTGCCGTTACCTGGTACGAAAACGGTCAGATGGAATCATCTACGGATTACCTGGATGGCAAAGCGCACGGCTGGATACGCCTCTGGAACGAGGACGGCAGCCTGCAGAGCGAATGCCAGTACCAGACAGGCGCCCGTCAAGGCGCATGCAGTTGAGCCGGGCATAACACAGCGCTATTCCCCCTCCCCGCCGCCAAGACAGTCCCGCTGGTGCAAACCGCGGGACTTCCTCATTCAAGACCCGCAAACCTTACCAGGCGACGCCAAACCCCGCGGTGTAACGGGTCTTGTTGAGATCGCTCTCCTTGGTGCCACTGATGATGTCCCGTTCGGCCTTGAGGTTGAGCGACGCCCACTCCGTGACCTTGTAGCGCAGGCCGATCTCGGCATCCAGGGCGTAATCGGCAATATTGGACAGCGGCCTGCCCACCTCGCCATTGGTAAACAGCTCGACCCGCTTGCCAATCAGGTAACGGTTGTAGTCCCACTTCATGGCCAGGGAATAGAAGTTGTCTTTGCCACCATCCTTGTACTCGTAGTCGGTGCGGTTGAGCAGCGAACCCAGGGAGAACGCCCCCAGTTCGTTATCCCAGAACTGGTAACCCGGACCGGTACCCACCACACGCTGGCGGGCCAAATCCTCGACCTTGTCACGCTTGTAGTTCAGCCGCCCTTGCCAGAACCACTTATCGGTGAGGAAGCGGTCCAGCGCGTATTCGGCGCGCCAGTTGTCGGTGGTGACGACATCGTTCTGGAATTCGCGGTTGTACTCGCCTTCCGCCGTGTGTCGCCACTTGCCGTGGCGCGCCGAAGTCTTGAAGTCGATGTCGTAGTCGTCGGTGTCCTTTTCCGCCCGCTGATAATCCAGCGCCATGTCGACATTGCCCTTCCATACCAGGTCCTCGACCACCGGCTTGGGCTTCATGATCTGCTGGATGCTCGCCAGTTCGACGGTCTTCGGCGTCTCGCCATTGGCCAGGGTGACCTTGCCGTCTTCCGCCGCGCGCAGGGACTTGGCCTTCTCGCCGGTGTAGGCATCCTGCTTGACCAGCAGCTCCTGATCGCTCTCCAGCGTCTTGACCTGCTTCCAGTCGATCGGGATGGCCCCGCCATACTCGGTCTGGATCAGTAACTTGCCACCATCGAACACTTTGATCTTGCCGCTCAGACGGTCACCGTTCTTCAACCAGACGGTATCGGCGAGCAAAGGTGTGGAGGTGCTGAAAACGGCAAGGCACAACAGGGTTCTGGACAACATAAACAGATACAGGACTCGAGTTTGCGAAAAAAACCGGCATTATCCACATGAATAAAACCTCAGGTAGGGACTGACTCGACTATCTATAGTGAGTTCAATCCTCAACGGTTAATAAACCCTTTGTCCTACAGACGGTTTAAAGCCTGCATCAGGAAACCCGAACGTGATCGAACCGCTCGACGCCGACCAAAGCCCCGCCGAAATCCGACGCACGGCGCTCTACCTGACCCTGGCCCAAGTCCCGGAAGGCAAGGTAGTCAGCTATGGACAACTGGCGGAAATGGCGGGCCTGGGTCGCGCCGCACGCTGGGTGGGACGTACCCTCAGCCGGTTGCCCGCCGACACCACCCTGCCCTGGCACCGTGTACTGGGTGCGGGCGGGCGCATCAGCCTGCCCGTGGGCAGTGCATCGGGCGACGAACAGCGCGCGCGACTGCGTATGGAAGGTGTCTCGATCCTGAACAATCGTGTGGATATTCGGCGCCATGGCTGGCGTCCGGTAGAGCACAGCGGTTAGAGTGCGCGCTTTGTTTCCGTAATTCTTGAGGCAGACTCCAGCCCATGCCCCGTAAAACCTGGCGCGCCGCGCTCGCCGCCTATGCCAGCCCCTCGACGCTCGTGCTGTTGCTGCTTGGTTTCGCCGCCGGCCTGCCCTACATGCTGGTGTTTTCGACACTTTCAGTCTGGTTGCGCGAAGCCGGCGTGGCCCGCGAGACCATTGGCTACGCCAGCCTGATCGGCCTGGCCTACGCCTTTAAATGGGTCTGGTCGCCCTTGCTCGACCAATGGCGCCTGCCCCTGCTGGGCAAACTCGGGCGCCGCCGCTCCTGGCTGGTCCTGTCGCAATCGCTGGTGCTGCTCGGGCTGATCGGCATGGGCTTCTGCGATCCGCAAAAGCACCTGTCCTGGCTGATCGCCATTGCCGTTATCGTCGCCTTCGCCTCTGCCACCCAAGACATCGCGGTGGACGCCTACCGCCTGGAAATCGCCGAAGACAGCCGCCAGGCCGCCCTGGCCGCCGCCTATATGTCCGGCTACCGCGTCGCCGCCCTGCTGGCCACCGCTGGCGCCCTGTTCTTCGCCGAAGGTTTCGGCTCCACCGGTTTCAGCTACAAGCACTCGGCCTGGACCGGCACCTACGTGCTGTTCGGCGTGCTGATGATCCCGGCCCTGCTGACCACCCTGTTCATGCGCGAACCACCCGTACCGCTGCGCACCCAGCTGTCGGCCGGGCGCTACAGTTTCTTGCACCAGTTGGTGTCGGTATTCGTGCTGATCGTGCTGCTGGTGTCCGTGCCGGCGATGTTCACCCAGCTGTACAACACCGACTTCGCCAGCGTGCTGTTCGAAGGCGTCAGCCTGCTGGACCTGCTGCTCGAAGACCGGGCGTTCCTGCGCGCCATTCTCTACACCATCCTGACCGCGCTGTGCCTGTCGGCCATGGGTCGCCGCGGCCTGGCCCCGGTGCTGACGCCGGTCAACGACTTCATCCTGCGCTACCGCTGGCAAGCCCTGCTGCTGCTGGGCCTGATCGCCACCTACCGGATGTCGGACACGGTGATGGGCGTGATGGCCAACGTGTTCTACATCGACCAGGGCTTCACCAAGGACCAGATCGCCAGCGTCAGCAAGATTTTCGGCCTGATCATGACCCTGGTCGGCGCCGGCATGGGCGGCCTGCTGATCGTGCGCTTCGGCATCCTGCCGATCCTGTTCATCGGTGGCGCCGCCTCGGCCGCGACCAACCTGCTGTTCCTGATGCTGGCCGACATGGGCCCCAACCTGCAGATGCTGGTGGCGACCATTTCCCTGGACAACTTCAGCTCGGGGCTGGCCACCTCGGCCTTCGTCGCCTACCTGTCGAGCCTGACCAACCTGAAGTTCTCGGCGACCCAGTACGCCCTGCTCAGCTCGATCATGCTGCTGTTGCCGCGCCTGATCGGCGGTTATTCGGGGGTCATGGTGGAGAAGTTCGGCTATCACGACTTCTTCCTGATCACCGCCCTGCTCGGCGTGCCGACCCTGGTCCTGATCGCCCTGCACTGGTTCCAGGAAAGCCGCCGCGCCGAACCGCCGGAAGCGCCCGAAGCCACACCGCCGGCCACTCCACCCGCTGCAGCTGCCAGCGAAGAACCCTAGGAAACACCGGGGCACACCGGCATTCATCCGGCGCCCCGACCTCTCCCGGCCGCAATCCTGTACGCCAACGGTTCTCGCCCGTACAATGCTTCGTCATTTCTAGTCTTCAGCAACCGACAACGGCCTACCATGCGCACCAGTCAATTTTTGCTCGCCACACAGAAAGAAACGCCTTCCGATGCGGTCGTGATCAGCCATCAGCTGATGCTGCGCGCCGGCATGATCCGCAAACTGGCCTCGGGCCTGTACACCTGGCTCCCGATGGGCCTGCGGGTGATGCGCAAGGTCGAAGCCATCGTTCGTGAAGAAATGAACGCCGCCGGCTCGCTTGAAGTGTTGATGCCGAGCACCCAGCCGGCTGAACTGTGGCAGGAATCCGGTCGCTGGGAGGAGTACGGCCCTGAACTGCTGCGCTTCAAGGATCGCCACGGTCGCGACTTCTGCGCCGGCCCGACCCACGAAGAAGTGATCACCGATCTGGCCCGCAACGAGCTGAGCAGCTACAAGCAGCTGCCGATCAACCTGTACCAGATCCAGACCAAATTCCGCGATGAAATCCGTCCACGCTTCGGCCTGATGCGCGGTCGCGAGTTCATCATGAAGGACGCCTATTCCTTCCACGCCGACCAGGCATCGCTGCAGGTCACCTATGACCGCATGCACCAGGCCTACTGCAACGTGTTCACCCGCCTGGGCCTGAAATTCCGTCCGGTCGAAGCCGACAACGGCTCCATCGGCGGCGCCGGCTCCCATGAGTTCCACGTACTGGCCGAATCCGGCGAAGACGACATCGTTTTCAGCAACGGTTCCGACTACGCGGCGAACATCGAGAAAGCCGAAGCCGTGCCACGGGAAACCTCGCGTCCGGCGCCGAGCGAAGAGCTGCGCCTGGTCGACACCCCTGACGCGAAAACCATCGCGCAGCTGGTGGAAGGCTACAACCTGCCGATTGAAAAGACCGTCAAGACCCTGGTGGTGCACGCCGAGGAGGCCGGCAAGCTGATCGCCCTGATCATCCGTGGCGACCACGAGCTGAACGAAATCAAGGCCGCCAACCAGCCTGGCGTCGCCAGCCCGCTGGTCATGGCTTCGGAAGCCGAGCTGCGTGACGCCATCGGCGCCGGCGCCGGCTCCCTGGGCCCGCTGAACCTGCCGCTGCCAATCATCATCGACCGTTCGGTAGCCCTGATGAGCGACTTCGGTATCGGCGCGAACGTCGACGACAAGCACTATTTCGGCTTCAACTGGGAACGCGACATGCCGCTCCCGACCGTCGCCGACCTGCGCAACGTCGTCTCCGGCGACCCGAGCCCGGACGGCAAGGGCACCCTGGAAATCAAGCGCGGCATCGAAGTCGGGCACATCTTCCAGCTGGGCAACAAGTACAGCAAGGCGATGAAGTGCGAAGTGCTGGGCGAGAACGGCAAGCCGGTCACCCTGGAAATGGGCTGCTACGGCATCGGTGTGTCCCGCGTGGTGGCTGCGGCCATCGAGCAGAACAACGACGAGAACGGCATCATCTGGAGCGACGCCCTGGCCCCGTTCCAGATCGCCCTGGTACCGCTGCGCTATGAAACCGAGCAGGTTCGCGAAGCCACCGACAAGCTGTACGCGCAACTCACTGCCGCCGGCTTCGAAGTGCTGCTGGACGACCGCGACAAGAAGACCAGCCCGGGCATCAAGTTCGCGGACATGGAGCTGATCGGCATTCCACACCGGATCGTGGTCAGCGACCGCGGCCTCGCCGAAGGCAACCTGGAATACAAGAGCCGTACCGAAGCCGAGGCGCAAGCGCTGCCAGTGGCTGACGTGCTGTCCTTCCTCCAAGCCCGTATCCGTCGCTGAAACCAGATAGAGAAGTCATGTTCAAGCGAAACACCTTAAGCCTCGGTGGCGCCGCCTTGTGCGGCGCCCTGTTGCTCAGCGGCTGTGCCAACCAGATGTCGCAACGCAGCGAGCACGAGGAACGTGTCGAGCGCAAATTGCTCGATCACAGCCTGCAGATCGATGTCGGTGAGCCTAAGGTGCTTGAGCTGCCGCAACGCCGGGTACGCATCCACGAACAGAAGACCTTCGAAGTCACCGAGTTCGAAGTCACGCGTCGCTACGATCGCTACACGCCCTATCAACCCTGGCGGGAGCTCTACGAGATCCCGCTGGGCGCGGTAGCCGTGGTCGCCGGGGTCGGCGCCAACGTGGTCAATGTGTTTGCCCTGGGCAATCTGCCGGACAGCGTCACCAAGGACTGGATCAGCTACGGCGTGGCCGGGCTCAACCCGTTCATGAACGTGCAGTCCCACGGTCGGGCGCAGCAGAACCTGGCGGGCATCGATGAAGTCCAGCGCGACAAGCGCGTGGAGTATTCGAGCCTGCCCTGGAGCGAACGTCCGGTGCAGGTCAAGGCCGGCAAGGAAACCCATGAGCTGAGCACCGACCGCAACGGCGTACTGCGCCTGAACCTGTTGGACAGCCCGTTTTCCGAGCAGGACCTGAACCACATCGGCAAGCTGCAGATCAGCGTCGCGGATGCCCAGGACGACGTGCATTCCGACTCGTCGCTGACCATCAGCAACACCCTGCGCGGCAAGCTGCAGGAAGCGCACAACCTGATCTACGACGATCTCGAAGACGACGAAGTGAGCCAGTGGGTGCACCGGGTCAAGCGTCTCTCCGAACTGGGTATGGAAGAAGAAGCCAGCGAACTGGAGCAGAGCCTGATCGAGCTGACCCGCAACGATCCGGAGCTGCAAAGCGAGTTTCTCAAGTCGCTGACCAAGAACGCCGGCCGCCTGGTCGCCGATCCCGGCGCCCATTGATCTGAAAACCATCGCGAGCCAGCTGCTCCCGCACTGCAGGAACGGGCTCGATCGCGATGTTTTTTCAGGAGCGGTTGAACAGCTCCAGCTGTTCATGCCCGCCGCGCAGATCCTGCAAACGCACACCAATCCCCAATAGCCGCACCGGCCTGTCCCCGCGCTTGAACGCCTGGGTCAAAAGCTGCCGGTAACTCTCCAGGTCCCGCCCTGCCCCCGCCTGTTCGAGCGTGGTCTGGGTGAAATCGTGAAACTTCACTTTGACGAAGGGCTTGCCCGGACGATAACTGCTGTCGATTCGTTCGATCCGGCCGGCCAGGGTCTGCATCAGTTCCGGGAGTTTATCCAGGCAGCTCTGCAGATCGGGCAGATCGACGTCGTAGGTGTTTTCCACACTGATCGACTGCCGGCGACTGTCGTTCTGCACCGGCCGCTCATCGATGCCCCGGGCCAGGTTCCACAGGCGTTCGCCAAAACTGCCGAACTCGCGCACCAGCGCCAGCTTGCTCCATTCGCGCAATACCTCGCAGTTGACGATGCCCAGGCGCCCCAGCTTGTCGGCGGTGACCTTGCCCACGCCATGCAACTTGTTGACCGGCAAGGCCGAAACAAAGTCCTCGACCTGGTCCGGGGTGATCACGAACAGGCCGTTGGGCTTTTTCCAGTCGCTGGCGATCTTGGCCAGGAACTTGTTCGGCGCCACCCCGGCCGACACCGTGATATGCAGCTGATTGGAGACCCGGCGGCGAATATCCTGGGCGATGCGCGTGGCGCTGCCGGCGAAGTTGGGGCTGTCGGAAACGTCCAGATAGGCCTCATCCAGGGATAAAGGCTCGATCAGGTCGGTGTAATCGCGAAAGATCGTATGAATCTCTTTCGACGCCTCCCGATAGGCCTCCATGCGCGGCTTGACGATCAGCAGGTCGGGGCACAGCGTCAGCGCATGCCGCGAGGACATGGCCGAACGCACGCCAAAGGCACGGGCTTCATAGTTGCAGGTGGCGATCACCCCGCGCCGCTCCGCCGAGCCGCCCACCGCCATCGGCCTGCCGGCCAATTGCGGGTCGTCGCGCATTTCGATGGCGGCATAGAAGCAATCGCAGTCGATGTGGATGATTTTGCGCTGCGTCATATAAAGGCAGAGTTCATGGAAGCAAGAGGTCGATCACAAAACAGGGCGACAGTATCTCACCAGGAACTGTATATAGCACCAGTAGTTTGATTTCTCCTGCCCGGCGCCAGAAAAATCGGACGATGAATTTGTTTCCTCAATCGGCCAGAGCCCTTCAATAGAGCTGAAAGCCTTGTGCAGCATGCCCCCGAGGTCGATTCCAAGACTGCTATTTCAAGCTAAACGATTGAACGAGAACAGTTTTTTTCGCCTGATCGGTTGACAGACCGGCGATCCTCTGTAGAATGCCGCCACACAGACGCGGGATGGAGCAGTCTGGTAGCTCGTCGGGCTCATAACCCGAAGGTCGTCGGTTCAAATCCGGCTCCCGCAACCAAACATCAAAAAAGGCTACTCGAAAGAGTGGCCTTTTTTGTGCGCGCCGGTTTTATCTCCACGCCTTGTGCGAGTGTCGCGCAAAAAAACAAAACCCTTTGCACCATCGGGACTTAACCCGCCTTGCGAGTCATTCAACACTTATTTGACTCAACGGATCATTAACGGTTGACACTCCAGCATTCGTCTGTAGAATGCCGCCACACAGACGCGGGATGGAGCAGCCTGGTAGCTCGTCGGGCTCATAACCCGAAGGTCGTCGGTTCAAATCCGGCTCCCGCAACCAAACATCAAAAAAGGCTACTCGAAAGAGTGGCCTTTTTTGTATCTGTCGAAAAAATCTTTTCGCAACAATGACCTGGCAATCTCCCGTGAACCGTCAGTCACCTCCCCCACTCTTTCCAACCCACTATGCTCATTGCCAGGCTGTCGCTTGAAAACGCTGGCCGTCCGGGCTCGCAGGGCCATGGTGAGACGCGTTAATATTTGAAACTATTTTTTCTGCAGGGATTGGTAACTTGGCTGGATACCCCCATCCTGTCGCGCACAATCCACGAGGTGATTGATGCGCGCCAACTCGTCTGACTCACAAGACACCGATACCGTTACAACGAACCAACCGGTTGCGGCCACCCGCTTGCGCTGGCTGGAGATGTTGAGCAAATACCGCCAGCCGATCGGCATGGTCGTGACCCTGCTGCTGTTCGGTATCGCCCTGATTGCCTGTCGCCACCTGCTCAGCGAGCTGGATCTGTATGCCCTGCATGACTCGATCCTCGACGTGCCTAAACCGGCCCTGCTCGGCGCCCTGGCCGCGACCGTGGTCGGCTTCGTCATCCTGCTCGGCTACGAATGGTCCGCCAGCCGCTACGCCGGGGTGAACCTCCCGCCGCGTACCCTGGCCCTCGGTGGTTTCACCGCCTTTGCCATCGGCAACGCCATCGGCCTGTCGCTGCTCTCCGGTGGCTCGGTGCGTTACCGACTCTATGCCCGGCATGGCGTGGGCGCCGGCGACGTCGCCCATATGACGCTGTTCGCCAGCCTGTCCCTGGGTTGCGCCCTGCCACCGCTTGCGGCCCTGGCGACCCTGAGCAACCTGCCCGCCGCCTCCGCCGCCCTGCGCCTCTCCGAGGGCCTGCTGGCCAGCATTGCCGGCGCCGTACTGCTGCTCTGCGCGATCCTGGTCATCGGTATCTACCGGCGCCGCCTGCCCGAACAGCCATTGCCGGACAACCTGCTGGTCAAGGCCGGGCGCCGCACCCTGCGCCTGCCGGGACGCCGCCTGACGCTCCTGCAACTGCTGATCACCGCCCTCGACGTCGCCGCGGCAGCCACCGTGCTGTATCTGCTGCTGCCCGAAGCACCGCCCTTCGGCGCCTTCCTGCTGGTCTACCTGCTGGCCCTGGCGGCCGGCGTGCTCAGCCACGTACCCGGCGGCGTCGGGGTGTTCGAAGCGATTCTGCTGGCCGCCTTCGCCGACAAGCTCGGCGCGGCGCCACTGGCCGCAGCCCTGCTGCTGTACCGGTTGATCTATGTGATCCTGCCGATGCTGGTGGCCTGCGTCCTGCTGCTGATCAATGAAGCCCAGCGCCTGTTCCAGACCCGTCAATCGCTACGGGCGGCCTCGGGCCTGGCGGCGCCGATCCTCGCGGTGCTGGTGTTCCTGTCCGGCGTGGTGCTGCTGTTTTCCGGTGTGACCCCGGAAATCGACACGCGCCTGCAACACATCGGTTTTCTGATCCCGCACCGCCTGGTGGATGCCTCGCACTTCGGCGCCAGCCTGGTCGGGGTGCTTTGCCTGCTGCTGGCCCAGGGCCTGCGCCGGCGCCTGTCCGCGGCCTGGATCCTCACCACCATCCTGCTGCTGGTCGGCGCCGTACTCTCGCTGCTCAAGGGCTTCGACTGGGAAGAAGCCAGCCTGATGACCCTGACCGCCAGCCTGCTGGCGATCTTCCGGCGCTCCTTCTACCGGCCGAGCCGCCTCACCGAACTGCCGTTCTCGCCGCTGTACCTGGTGGCCAGCGTCTGTGTGCTGGGTGCCTCGATCTGGTTGCTGCTGTTCGCCTATCAGGACGTGCCCTACAGCCATCAGCTGTGGTGGCAGTTCACCCTCGACGCCGACGCCCCGCGGGGCCTGCGTTCTCTGCTGGGGGCCGCGGTGTTGCTGGTGGTGGTGTCCCTGACCTGGCTGCTGCGCACTGCGCGCCCGGTGATTCACCTGCCCAATGGCGAGGAACTGGACCGCGCGGCGAAGATCCTCATGGCCTCGTCCCAGCCCGACGGCGGCCTGTCCCTGACCGGCGACAAGGCCTTGCTGTTCCACCCCAACGACGACGCCTTCCTCATGTATGCCCGGCGCGGCCGCAGCCTAGTGGCGCTGTACGACCCGATCGGCCCGACCCAGCAACGGGCCGAGATGATCTGGCAGTTCCGCGACCTGTGCGACGTCCACCATGCGCGTCCGGTGTTCTACCAGGTGCGCGCGGAAAACCTGCCGTACTACATGGACATCGGCCTGACCGCGATCAAGCTCGGTGAAGAAGCCCGGGTCGACCTGAATCGCTTTGACCTCGAAGCCAAGGGCAAGGAGATGAAGGACCTGCGCTACACCTGGAACCGTGGCACCCGGGATGGTCTGTCGCTGGAAATCCATGAGGCCGGGCACGCGCCGATGGACGAGCTGAAAGTCATTTCCGACGCCTGGCTGACCGGCAAGAATGTCCGCGAGAAAGGCTTCTCCCTCGGACGCTTCAGCGAGGACTACCTCAAGCATTTCCGTATCGCGATCATTCGTTTTGAAGGACGTCCGGTGGCCTTCGCCAACCTGCTCGAGACCTACAGCCACGACCTGGCCAGCCTCGACCTGATGCGCGCCCACCCGGAGGCTCCCAAGCTGACCATGGAATTCATGATGGTCGGCCTGATCCAGCATTATAAAAACCATGGGTATGCCCGCTTCAGTCTGGGCATGGTGCCGTTGTCGGGCCTGCAACCCCGGCGTGGCGCGCCACTGACCCAGCGCCTTGGATCGATGGTTTTCCGTCGGGGTGAGCAGCTGTACAACTTCCAAGGGTTGCGCCGTTTCAAAGACAAATTCCAGCCTGACTGGGAACCTCGTTACATGGCCGTGCCCGCCGGACTGGATCCGCTGGTGGCACTGGCCGATACCGCCGCCCTGATTGCGGGCGGCCTGACTGGATTGGTGAAACGCTGATGATTCAACGCTCCTGGCGGTATGTATTAGCCACTCTGGTGGTGTTTGCCCTGATAGCGGGAGGCGGCTACTGGTACTGGAATCGTCCGGCCCCCCAACCGACCCTGGAACACCTGGCCCAGACCGATGGCTCGACCCTGACCCGCGTCACCCCGGCCGCCCAGGCCAAGGCCCGGGTGGCCGTGGCCGTCCTCGCCGACGAAGCCCTGACCGATACCCAACTCATGGCCCTGAGCCGCGGCGGCGCGGCGCAGATCGTCCAGGTGATCCTGCCCAAGGACGACTGCAAGCTGCAGGAACAAGCCCTGCAGAACGCCCTTGGCCAACTCAAGGGCCCGGCGACCCTGGTCAGCGGCATCGGCCCTGGCGCCGCCCTGGCCTGGCGCTGGATTGCCACCCAGAACGACGACAAGGCCCAGGCCGTGTCGGTGGGCTTTACCATCAACCCGGCCCCGGGCTGCACCGACCCACTGCCCAAGACCCTGGCCCACGGCCACTGGCTGGTGGCCTGGAACGACAACCCGGATGACGAAAGCGCCGGCTTCGTGCGTGACACCCCCAATGCCAGCACCAGCATCAGCGACTACGACATTCACCTGCCCCAGGTGCTGAACAACGAGCTGCGCAAGCTGCTGGTGGGTTCGGACAACGGCGGCCTGAACATCCCGGTGGTCGAAGTGCCGGCCGGCCAGGCCAAGGACACCGTGACCCTGTTCCTCTCCGGCGACGGCGGCTGGCGCGACCTGGACCGCGACGTGGCCGGCGAGATGGCCAAGATCGGCTACCCGGTGGTCGGCATCGACACCCTGCGCTACTACTGGCAGCACAAGACCCCGGAACAGAGCGCCACCGACCTGACCGAACTGATGCAGCACTACCGGCAGAAATGGGGCACCAAGCGCTTCGTGCTGACCGGCTACTCGTTCGGCGCCGACGTGCTGCCGGCCATCTACAACCGCCTGCCGGAAGCCGAGCAGCAGCGGGTCGACGCCATTATCCTGCTGGCCTTCGCCCGCACCGGCAGCTTCGAGATCGAAGTCGAAGGCTGGCTGGGCAACGCCGGCAAGGAAGCCGCCACCGGCCCGGAAATGGCCAAGCTGCCAGCGGCCAAGGTGGTGTGCATCTATGGCGAGGAAGAAGTCGACGAAAGCGGTTGCACCGACAAGACCGCCGTCGGCGAAGCCATGAAGCTGCCGGGCGGCCACCACTTCGACGAGAACTACCCGGCCCTGGCCCAGCGCCTGGTCAACGTCATCGAGAAACGCCAGGGCAAGGACAAGGTCGCCAACGAGTGATCTGAATGGCCCAGACAAAAGCCCCCGCTGCCAACCGGTACCGGGGGCTTTTTCATGCCCTTGGAACGCGCTTGCGATGAGTTCAAAGACATTGAGGGGCATCAGCCGACTCACCTCGCAGGACGCGGAGAGAGAACCCTCCCTCCAACAAAAAAGCCCCCGTCACCACTGAGGTGACGGGGGCCTCTGCTATCGCGCCAGCTTACATCTCGATCTGCGTACCCAACTCGATCACCCGGTTCACCGGCAGCTTGAAGAAGCGCAGGTTGCCGTTGGCGTTCTTGAGCATGAAGGCGAACAGCGTCTCGCGCCAGCGCGCCATGCCGACGATCTTGGAGGTGATGACCGTCTCGCGGCTGAGGAAGTAGGTGGTGCGCATCGGGCTGAAGTCCAGCTCGTCCAGGTGGCACAGCTTCAGCGCTTCAGGCACGTCCGGCTCGTCGGTGAAACCGAAGTGCAGGATCACCCGGAAGAAGCCTTCGCCATAGGAGTCCACCTCGAAGCGGCGTTGCGTCGGCACCCGCGGGATGTCTTCATAGACCACGGTCAGCAACACCACTTGCTCGTGCAGCACCTGGTTATGCAGCAGGTTGTGCAACAGCGCATGGGGCACGGCGTCGGAACGCGCTGTCAGGAACACCGCGGTGCCCTGGACCCGATGCGGCGGCTGCACACGGATGCTGTTGATAAAGATCGGCAACGGCAACGCACCCTCGCCGAGGCGGTCCATCAACAGTTCCTTGCCGCGCTTCCAGGTGGTCATCAGGGCGAACAGCACAATCCCCGCCAATACCGGGAAAGCACCGCCCTGGAAGATTTTCGGCACGTTGGCGGCGAAGAACAGCCCGTCCACCAGCAGGAAGCCCACCAGGATCGGCACCGTCAGCACCGGCGACCACTTCCACAGCAACAGCATCACCGCCGACACCAGGATGCTGGTGATCAGCATGGTCCCGGTCACAGCCACACCGTAGGCCGAAGCCAGTGCGCCGGAAGACTCGAAGCCCAGCACCAGGAGGATCACACCGACCATCAGCGCCCAGTTCACCGCGCCAATGTAGATCTGCCCCTGCTCCGCGCTGGAGGTGTGCTGGATGTACATACGCGGGATATAACCCAGCTGGATCGCCTGGCGGGTCAGGGAGAACGCGCCGGAAATCACCGCCTGGGAGGCAATCACCGTGGCCAGGGTCGCCAGCACCACCAGCGGGATCAGGGCCCAGCTCGGTGCCAGCAGATAGAACGGGTTACGCGCCGCTTCCGGGTTCTCTAGGAGCAAGGCGCCCTGGCCGAAATAGTTGAGCACCAGCGCCGGCAGCACCAGGGCGAACCAGGCGCGGGCGATCGGCTTGCGACCGAAGTGGCCCATGTCGGCATACAGCGCCTCGGCACCGGTCAACGCCAGCACCACGGCGCCCAGGATGGCCACGCCCATGCCCGGATGCACGATGAAGAACCGCACGCCCCAGACCGGGTTCAGCGCCTGCAGCACTTCCGGATGCTGGGCGATGCCGTAGACCCCCAGCCCGCCCAGGGTCACGAACCACAGGACCATCACCGGCCCGAACAGTTTGCCGATGCGATCGGTGCCGTGTTTCTGGATCAGAAACAGCGCCACCAGTATGACCAGAGCCATCGGTACGACCCAGTGCTCGAGCCCGTCGAAGGCAATCTCAAGCCCCTCTACCGCCGACAATACGGAAATCGCCGGGGTGATCATGCTGTCGCCGTAGAACAAGGCCGCGCCGATCAGGCCCAGGATGACCAGAACCACCCGCAGCCTCGGATAGGGCGTCGACGCCCGCCGGGCCAGGGCGGTCAAGGCCATGATGCCGCCCTCGCCCTGGTTGTCGGCCCGCAGGATGAACAACACGTACTTGATCGAGACCACCCAGATCAGCGACCAGAAGATCAACGCAAGAATGCCGAATACACCGTCGTGGTTGACCGGAACCCCGTAATGCCCCGCGAATACCTCCTTCAAGGTATAAAGCGGGCTGGTGCCGATATCGCCATAAACCACTCCGACCGCCGCCACCAGCATCCCCAGGGGCCTGGCCCTGGAATGCTCGCTGCCTACCGCCTGACTACTTGCCTGACCCATCCACCACTCCTACTACCCAGATCGGGGCTTCTTATAAAAGGCATGACATTCAAGACAACGCTAAGCTTGCAAGACTCTCGTGAATGCCCATGCAGCAAGCACCCTTTTACTTACAGTTACAGACCTTCTGTTGACTGTAAGAATTCACCCGGGCGCAACGGCGCGAAGCATAACGCAGCACTCGTCGTATTTCCCTGCATAAAGCTGGTCAAGTGCGCCGGCCATCGCTAGAATTGCGCACTTTTTGATCAGAGGCGCCCCTAGCGCCCATCCGTCGCCAGCGGTTTTATCCAGATCGCCGAGCGGCCCGACACCTATACCGAGGTTAGACATGTCCACCCCTACCGCGCCAGCCAACCCCAAGGTCGGCTTCGTTTCCCTGGGTTGCCCGAAAGCGCTGGTCGACTCCGAGCGCATCCTCACGCAACTGCGTATGGAAGGTTATGACGTGGTGTCCACCTACCAGGACGCCGACGTCGTGGTGGTCAACACCTGCGGTTTCATCGACTCGGCCAAGGCCGAATCCCTGGAAGTGATCGGCGAAGCCATCAAGGAAAACGGCAAGGTCATCGTCACCGGCTGCATGGGCGTGGAAGAAGGCAACATCCGCGACGTGCATCCGAGCGTGCTGGCCGTGACCGGTCCGCAGCAGTACGAGCAAGTGGTCAGCGCGGTGCACGAAGTAGTGCCGCCGAAACAGGACCACAACCCGCTGATCGACCTGGTACCGCCACAAGGCATCAAGCTGACCCCACGCCACTACGCGTACCTGAAGATTTCCGAAGGCTGCAACCACAGCTGCAGCTTCTGCATCATCCCGTCGATGCGCGGCAAGCTGGTCAGCCGCCCGGTGGGCGATGTGCTGGACGAGGCCCAGCGCCTGGTCAAGTCCGGGGTCAAGGAACTGCTGGTGATCTCCCAGGACACCAGCGCCTACGGCGTCGACGTCAAGTACCGCACCGGCTTCTGGAACGGTGCGCCGGTGAAAACCCGCATGACCGAGCTCTGCGAAGCCCTCAGTACCCTGGGCGTCTGGGTCCGCCTGCACTACGTCTACCCGTACCCGCACGTCGACGAGCTGATCCCGCTGATGGCCGCCGGCAAGATCCTGCCGTACCTGGACATCCCGTTCCAGCACGCCAGCCCGAAAGTGCTCAAGGCCATGAAACGCCCGGCCTTCGAAGACAAGACCCTGGCCCGGATCAAGAACTGGCGCCAGATCTGCCCCGAGCTGATCATCCGCTCGACCTTCATCGTCGGCTTCCCCGGCGAGACCGAAGAAGACTTCCAGTACCTGCTCGACTGGCTGACCGAAGCCCAGCTCGATCGCGTCGGCTGCTTCCAGTACTCGCCGGTGGAAGGCGCGCCGGCCAACGACCTGGACCTGGAAGTGGTCCCGGACGAGGTCAAGCAGGACCGTTGGGAGCGCTTCATGGCGCACCAGCAGGAAATCAGCTCGGCGCGTCTGCAACAGCGCATCGGCAAGGAAATCGAAGTGCTGATCGATGAAGTCGACGAACAGGGCGCCGTGGGTCGCTGCTTCTTCGACGCCCCGGAAATCGACGGCAATGTGTTCATCGACGGTGCCGGCGACCTCAAACCAGGCGACAAGGTCTGGTGCCGGGTGACCGACGCCGACGAATACGACCTGTGGGCCGAAGTCCTGTAAGGCGTAAAAAACCGCACAGCCCCGCTCTCTTCGCGAGATGCGGGGCTTTTTTACGTCTATCGTTTGCTCAGGACCACGGATGCATCACAACACAGGAGCAGGCGGCATGCGCCAACATTCGGTCATCCATACTCCGAAACACAGCGACTACCCGGAACTGACCCGGGTCTGGGAGGCCTCGGTGCGCGCCACCCACGACTTCCTGCCGGACAGCTACATCGAACTGCTGAGAAACCTGGTGCTGAGCCGTTATCTGGATGCGGTGATGCTGATCTGCACCCGGGATCAGCGCCAACACATCACCGGTTTCGCCGGGGTCGCCGCCGGCAAGATCGAAATGCTCTTCATCGATCCCCACCATCGCGGCCAGGGTCTGGGCAAGCAATTGCTCAGGTACGCCATCGAACACCTGAACGCCGACGAGCTGGACGTCAACGAACAGAACCCACAAGCCCTGGGCTTCTACTTCAAGCAGGGGTTCGAGATCGTCGGCCGCTCCGAGCACGATGGCATGGGCCAGCCTTACCCGCTGCTGCACATGCGTCTGAAACAACCCCAGCAGCAGGCACTGCGCGGCTAAAAGCCACAGCGGGCAAATGGACCCGCGATTAACCGGCGCCGGGCAGGTACAATGCCTGCCCCCTTTTGTTACGGCCCCTGTCATGACTGACCCGATTCGTCTCTCCAAACGCCTCATCGAACTCGTCGGCTGCTCCCGCCGGGAGGCTGAGCTGTTCATCGAGGGCGGCTGGGTCACCGTGGATGGCGAGGTCATCGACGAGCCGCAGTTCAAGGTCGACACCCAGAAAGTCGAGCTCGACCCGCAGGCCAAGGCCACCGCGCCGGAGCCGGTGACCCTGCTGCTGAACGTGCCGGCCGGCCAGGACGTCGACAGCGCCATGCAGTCGCTGAGCGCCGCCAGCCTGTCCGAGGAACACCGCTTCGGCAAACGGCCGCTCAAGGGCCACTTCCTGCGCCTGACCGCCAGCGCCGACCTGCAAGCCGACGCCAGCGGCCTGCTGGTGCTCACCCAGGACTGGAAGATCCTGCGCAAGCTGACCGCCGACGCGGCCAAGATCGAGCAGGAATACGTGGTCGAGGTGGAAGGCGAGATGGTCGCCCACGGCCTCAATCGCCTGAACCACGGCCTGACTTACAAGGGACGGGAACTGCCGCCGGTCAAGGCCAGCTGGCAGAACGAAAACCGCCTGCGCTTCGCCATGAAGAACCCGCAACCGGGCGTGATCGCCCAGCTCTGCGAAGCGGTAGGCCTGAAGGTCGTCGCCATTCGCCGCATTCGTATCGGTGGGGTTTCCATCGGCAAGGTACGGGTCGGGCAATGGCGCTACCTGTCCGCCAAAGAGAAATTCTAGGCCGACACCCATTCAGACGCCGCGCTTGCCTGCGGCGCTCAACGTGAACAGACCAGGACTGTAGACATGATTCATAACGATGTACTGCGCAGCGTGCGCTACATGCTCGACATCAGCGACAAGAAGGTCGTCGAGATCATCAAGCTCACCGGCTTTGAAGTGAGCCTGAACGACATCGTCGGCTACCTGAAAAAGGACGAGGAAGAAGGTTTCGTGCATTGCCCGGACGAGGTCATGGCGCACTTCCTCGACGGCCTGGTGATCTTCAAGCGTGGCAAGGACGAAAGCCGTCCGCCGCTGCCGATCGAACTACCGGTGACCAACAACATCATCCTGAAGAAGCTGCGGGTCGCCTTCGAGCTGAAGGAAGACGACATGCACGCCATCCTCAAGGCCGCCGATTTCCCGGTGTCCAAGCCCGAGCTGAGCGCGCTGTTCCGCAAGTTCGGCCACACCAACTACCGCCCGTGCGGCGACCAGTTGCTGCGCAACTTCCTCAAGGGCCTGACCCTGCGTGTCAGAGCTTAAGACAGTTACAAGCTGCAAGTTCAAAGCTTGCAACTTGAGGCTTGCCAAATGACCTACAGCGTTTCCCCCATTGGCTTCGTGCGCTCCTGCTTCAAGGAAAAGTTCGCCATCCCGCGCCAGCCGCAACTGGCCCCGGCGGCCCGTGGCGTGCTGGAGCTGGTGGCGCCCTTCGACCAGGGCGACGCAGTGCAGGGCCTGGAACAGGTCAGCCACGTCTGGCTCTTGTTCCTGTTTCACCAGGCGCTGGAAGACAAACCGCGGCTCAAGGTCCGCCCGCCGCGCCTGGGCGGCAACAAATCCATGGGCGTATTCGCCACCCGCGCCACCCACAGACCCAACGGTATCGGCCAGTCGGTGGTCAAGCTGGACAAGGTCGAGGCCAATCGCCTGTGGATCTCCGGCATCGACCTGCTGGATGGCACACCGATTCTCGATATCAAGCCCTACGTGCCCTACGCCGACATCATCGACAGCGCGAGCAACAGCATCGCCAGCGCAGCGCCAGAGCTGATCCCGGTGCAGTGGAGCGACAACGCCCTGCAACAGGCCCAGGCGCATGCTCAACGCCTGCAGGAACCGCTGGTGGAGCTGATCGAACAATGCCTGGCCCAGGACCCGCGCCCGGCCTACCAGACACCCACTCCAGAGCGTGAATACGGCGCGCAGTTCTGGGACCTGGACGTACGCTGGTACTACCCGCAGCCGGGCCTGATCCAGGTCCTGGAAGTGGTTCCCGCGCGCTGACCGGTAGCCGGAAACGAAAAAGCCCGCGCTGCCTTCCCAGGCAACGCGGGCTTTTTCTGTGCTGCGAGTCGCTTACTTCTCGACGAAGGCGCGCTCGATCAGGTAGTCACCCGGCTCGCGCATGCGTGGCGAAACGGTCAGGCCGAAGCTGTTGAGCACTTCGCTGGTCTCCTCGAGCATGCTCGGGCTGCCACACAGCATGGCGCGGTCGTCCTGCGGGTTGATCGGCGGCAGGCCGATGTCGCTGAACAGCTTGCCGCTGCGCATCAGGTCGGTCAGGCGGCCTTCATTCTCGAACGGCTCGCGGGTCACGGTCGGGTAGTAGATCAGTTTTTCACGCAGCGCTTCGCCGAAGAACTCGTTCTGCGGCAGGTGCTCGGTGATGAACTCGCGGTAGGCGACTTCGTTGACGTAACGCACGCCGTGGCACAGGATCACTTTCTCGAAACGCTCGTAGGTTTCCGGATCCTGGATGACGCTCATGAACGGCGCCAGGCCGGTGCCGGTGCTGAGCAGGTACAGATGTTTGCCAGGCTTCAAGTCGTCCAGTACCAGGGTACCGGTAGGCTTTTTGCTGATGATGATCTCATCGCCTTCCTTCAAATGCTGCAGCTGGGAAGTCAGCGGACCATCGGGAACCTTGATGCTGAAGAACTCGAGATGCTCTTCCCAGTTCGGGCTGGCAATCGAGTAAGCGCGCATAAGCGGGCGGCCGTTGGGTTGTTGCAGGCCGATCATCACGAACTGACCGTTCTCGAAGCGCAGGCCCGGATCGCGGGTGCACTTGAAGCTGAACAGAGTGTCGTTCCAGTGGTGAACACTGAGGACACGCTCGTGGTTCATGTTGCTCATGTACGGGGGACTCCTGGAAAGTTGTCAGCGCACGCTCTGCGACAGGCGAGCCGAGCGCAATTGCACAGCATTCTAATGGCGGCGACAATATCTGTTAACTGGATTATTAAGATAAGGGTTATCGGTTATATCGATATGCGATTCACTCTCCGTCAACTGCAAGTATTCGTCGCCGTCGCCCAGCAAGAGAGCGTTTCTCGTGCTGCCGGCCTGCTGGCCCTTTCCCAATCCGCGGCGAGCACTTCGATCACCGAGCTCGAACGGCAATCCAGTTGCCAGCTGTTCGATCGCGCCGGCAAACGCCTGAGCCTCAACGCCCTGGGCAAACAGCTGCTACCGCAGGCGGTGGCGTTGCTGGACCAGGCCAAGGAAATCGAAGACCTGCTCAACGGCAAATCCGGCTTCGGCTCGTTGTCGGTGGGCGCGACCCTGACTATCGGCAATTACCTGGCGACCCTGTTGATCGGCAGCTTCATGCAGGTCCACCCCGAGAGCCAGGTCAAACTCCATGTGCAGAACACTGCGCATATCGTGCAACAAGTCGCCCACTACGAAATTGACCTGGGTCTAATCGAAGGCGACTGCAGCCACCCGGACATCGAAGTGCAAACCTGGGTCGAGGATGAACTGGTGGTGTTCTGCGCCCCGCAGCACCCCTTGGCCAAACGCGGCCATGCGAGCATGGAGGAGCTGACCCACGAGGCCTGGATTCTGCGCGAACAAGGCTCTGGCACCCGCCTGACCTTCGACCAGGCCATGCGTCATCACCGCAGCGCACTGAATATCCGGCTCGAACTGGAACACACCGAAGCGATCAAGCGCGCGGTGGAGTCGGGGTTGGGGATTGGCTGCATTTCCAGACTGGCACTGCGCGATGCCTTCCGCCGCGGCAGCCTGGTGCCGGTAGAGACGCCGGACCTGGACCTGGCCCGGCAGTTCTACTTCATCTGGCACAAACAGAAGTACCAGACCTCGGCGATGCGCGAGTTCCTCGAACTCTGCCGCGCCTTTACCGCCGGAGTACAGCGCAGCGACGAGATCGTGCTGCCGAGCATTCCCTAGATAAGAATCACGGCCCAGACCACGGTAATCATGCTCAAGGCCACGAGTTGCGCGGCGCTGCCCATGTCCTTGGCATTTTTCGACAGTGGATGGCGATCCAGGGAGATGCGGTCGATCGCCGCCTCGACCGCAGAATTGAGCAATTCGACAATCAGCGCCAGCAGGCAGACAGCAATCAACAACGCCCGCTCGACCCGGCTGACATTCAGCAGGAAAGACACGGGGATCAGAATCACGTTGAGCAGCACCAGTTGACGAAACGCCGCTTCGCCAGTGAAGGCGGCCCGCAGGCCATCAAGGGAGTATCCCGAGGCATTGAGGATGCGTTTAAGACCGGTTTGACCTTTGAAAGGCGACATAAATAGGCAACTAGAACAATAAGGAATGGGAAAGCTAGTTCAACAAAAGTCAAAAAAGCGTGAAGAAAGAGCCAGTTACTGGCTGGAAATTGACTCAAGTTGTTGCAGGAGCAATGCCGCCTGAGTGCGGGTACGCACACCCAGCTTACGGAAGATCGCCGTCACGTGGGCCTTGATGGTCGCTTCCGAAACGCTCAGTTCATAAGCGATCTGCTTGTTCAGCAAACCTTCGCAGACCATGGTCAGCACACGGAACTGTTGTGGCGTCAGGCTGGCCAAGCCTTCGCTGGCCGCCTTGGCCTCGGCGGAGACGCTAACCTGTTCGAAGGCCTGCGGCGGCCACCAGACATCGCCGTCGAGCACACTGCGCACGGCCTGCTGAATGACTTCGAGAGAACTGGACTTGGGAATAAACCCGCTGGCGCCAAATTCGCGTGAACGCACCATCACTGATGCTTCTTCCTGTGCCGACACCATCACCACCGGAATCTGCGGGTACTGACCGCGTAACAGCACCAGGCCGGAGAAGCCGTAAGCGCCAGGCATGTTCAGGTCCAGCAGCACCAGGTCCCAATCGGCCTTTTCGGTCAGGCGGGCTTCCAGTTCGGCAATGCTCGCCACCTCCACCAGACGGACATCCGGGCCGAGGCCCAGGGTCACCGCTTGGTGCAGTGCGCTACGAAAGAGGGGGTGGTCATCGGCAATCAGGATTTCGTATGTGGCCATTTTTCAAATGATCCTGTTTTTTATGGAAGAACCGATGCATTCGGTCCTCGCCAAGGCAACACAGGTGTCAGCCAGAATGCTGCACCCAAAGAGCACGATCAACGCCAAGAGTCCGGAAATGCGGTGTGTCAAGGATCGGCCGCGCCCTAATCGGCGCCAAGCATGCCCAGCGAAGCCAGGGTGGTCAAGCTTCGGGCTGTGCGGCATCTTAGCTTGCTAACTAATAACAGTGCCATCACGCAAAGCCCGCGCCCTGCGCGACTGTGCCTCGATGCTGAGCGGGATACTGGTGGCACCGCTCTGGCCGGAAAAACTCCAGCCCCTTGCCTCAGGCCTTACAGAAAAGGTTTGAGGCGTGTGTGCGTCTCATCATCAGGGTCGATCTCAAGCTGGAACTTGGCCGATAGGTAATGGGTGCTGAACACATCCAGATAAGCATCCAGCACTTCGCCGGCCTGCCGGTCGGTGGCCAGTTCCAGGCACAGCGCCGCTACCTCCGCGGTGCAGAAGTGGTCATCGCGCTTGGAGCGCCGCAGCTTGTAGCGCGACAACTGCTCCGGCTCCAGGCTCAATACCGGCAAGTGTTCAAGATAAGGGCTTTTGCGAAACATCTTGCGTGCTTCGCTCCAGGTCGCATCCAGCAGGATAAACAGCGGGCGCTTGCCCGCCTCCAGGCGGACTTCGCTCACCACCCGCTCTGGCGCGACGAACTCTCCAGGGAACACCACATAAGGCTGCCACTGGGGATCGGCCAGCAAGGCCAGCAATTGTGGATCGACTTCCGTCCGTGACCAGGGGAACGCCATGGTGTCTTCTATGACATCGGCGATCAGCCAGCCGGTATTGCTCGGCTTCATGGGTTCGACGTCATGCATGATCAGGCACATGGCCGACTGCGCGGAAACCTTGGGGCGCCAGGCGCACATGCAGTGGCTGGGAATCACCCGACAGCCTGCACAGCGTTCCGCCCGGGAACCCCGTGCGGTAAAAGGCCTGACAGCACGCGCAAGACGCTGGGCACGCAGGCGGGAAACGGCATGACTCATTAGAAGCCGCCCTGACAGAAAGAAGGAATCGACACGAAGGAACTCGGAAAGCTGAAAATTCGCACAAGTTTATCAGAGCCCTCTGCTCAAACCTGTACCGCCTACCCTCGCTCCCCTATAATTCGCCGCCACTGAACGCACAGTCGCGTGATTGGTCGAAGCATCAGTCACTGAACCAGGAGAGTTTCATGTTGCGCTTTATCGTTCCCACCGCCGCCCTTCTGCTGGCCTTGCCGTTCAGTGCTCAGGCTGCATCGCTGCAAGACTTCGAACTGAACAAGACCCTGCAGAAAACCGCCGAGGAAAGTAACGTCGGCACGCCTCGGGAAGTCAACGAGAACATCCTCGACCAGGGTTATACCGTCGAAGGCAAGGAGCTGATCAACCACCTCAGCGTCCAGGCCGAACACGCTGAAAAAATGCGCGCCAACCCCAAGGCGGTCTACCTGCAACTGGGCGCCAGCGTTTGTCGTGACCCGAACTACCGCAAGCTGATGGCCAAGGGCGCAATCATGCGCTACGAATTCACCGAAAACCGTACCAACCGCCCGGTCGCTTCGGCGCGCTTCCAGGAGTCGGACTGCCCGGCCCCGGCGAAGAAGAAAAAGTGATTCAGTGCCCTGCTGCGCGCCGCTGTTGATCATCGGCCCGCAGCTCCGCCAACAGGGCCTGCAAATAGCTCGAACGGCGCTCCCCACCTTCAAGCCGGCGTCGGCATTCCTCTTCAAGAGTCAGATGATTGGCGTCTGCCGATGACTTCAGCAGTTGATACAGCTGCGCATCTATATCCAGCACGACTTTGTGCATGACCAGCCTCCGTGCCCCCACTCGCCATTACCTGCTCGACAATCCCGTCCCATGCATCCTGACCTTTGACGCCAAGCTGTCTTGCTGGCGCTGTAACTTAGTAAATCAGAGCATCCACTGGGCGGCACTCGTTCAGACAGGCGGTGAAAACCCTGCACGCCACCGGCAATAAGTGATTGCCAGCCCCGACTTTCAAGGGCCATGATCAAGTCAGCGCGAATCATCATGAAGGTCTAGATTTCAAAGTGTTCATGCTGAATTTTCCTGGGTGGATCCGGAGGCTGCCCAAGCGCGTCTTGCAGTGCACATGCTTTCTAAATCAAGGAATAGCAGAACCTGTATGGATGGCCCGCTGGCCACGCCAGGGGGTTTCCACCCTGGCGAATCAGCCGCCAAAGCCGGGCTGACAGCGACACATGCAGTGTCGTGACGCCAACGAATGCTTCGTTCGTGTCAAAGGTTCTGTGCAGAAGGAGAAGTTGAATGCCTTACGAACCGAATGACCTCCTCAGTCGTCATTTTCAGAGCAACGGTATCGACCTCAGCAAGGTCGAAGAACAACTCAACCTGATCGCCCCCAACAGCCCTAACATCCCTCTTTATCGCGACATGATTCTCACCGTCCTGCGCATGGCCCAGGACGACCTCAACCGCTGGAACGCGAAAATCACCCTGCAGGCCCTGCGCGAACTGGAACATGCTTTCCGCGTACTGGAACAGTTCAAGGGGCGGCGCAAGGTGACGGTATTCGGCTCCGCGCGCACGCCAATCGAACACCCGCTGTATGGCCTGGCGCGAGAACTCGGCGCAGCCCTGGCCCGCTCCGACCTGATGGTCATCACAGGTGCCGGCGGCGGCATCATGGCCGCGGCCCACGAAGGTGCCGGTCGCGATCACAGCCTGGGGTTCAATATCACCCTGCCCTTCGAGCAGCATGCGAACCCGACGGTGGACGGCACAGAAAACCTGCTGTCCTTCCACTTCTTCTTTACCCGCAAGCTATTCTTCGTCAAGGAAGCCGATGCCCTGGTGTTATGCCCGGGTGGCTTTGGCACACTCGATGAGGCGCTGGAAGTACTGACCCTGATCCAGACCGGCAAGAGCCCGCTGGTACCAGTGGTACTGCTGGACGTCCCGGGAGGGACCTTCTGGCAAGGGGCGCTGGACTTTATCCACAACCAGCTCGAGAACAACCGCTACATCCTGCCAACCGACATGAAACTGGTGCGTCTGGTGCACAACACCGAGGAGGCGGTGGAGGAAATCAACCAGTTCTACAGCAACTTCCACTCCAGTCGCTGGCTGAAACATCAGTTTGTCATTCGCATGAATCACAAGCTCAGCGAATCGGCGCTCGAGCAGATGCAGACGGCTTTTGCCGACCTGTGCCTGAGCGATCGCTTCCATCAACATGCTTACAATGTGGAAGAACACAACGAACCGGAGTTCAGCCATCTGGCCCGCCTGTCGTTCACCTTCAACGCCCGCGACAATGGTCGCCTGCGCGAGCTGATCGACTTCATCAACCTGCCGGAAAACTGGGCGGTGAATCAGGCCAGGACACCACAACGTAGCAGAGAACCGATCAAGGTCACTTGAGCGCAAATGCAGCGGCCCGCGCATTCGACTTGCGGGCCCTACAGGTCAGTCGTCCACCCTTCGGCCGCTCAACAAGCGGCCGATCATGTCCATCGAATATCCCCGATAGCCCAGAAAGCGGCCTTGTCTGGCACGCTCCTTGGCATCTATCGGGAAATGCCCGGCAAACTTGCGCCGCCAAACCTCTTCCAGTTGCGCCTGCCAGTCGATACCGCTCTCACGCAAGGCGAGTTCGATATCGGCACGCTGCAAACCGCGCTGGCTGAGTTCTTCGCGAATACGCATGGGGCCGTAGCCAGAACGGGCACGATAGGAAACGAAACTTTCGAGGTAGCGGGATTCGGATAACAGCCCCTCTTCCGTCAAACGGTCAAGGGCTGTTTCGATCATCTCGGGAGGGGCGCCGCGCTGACGCAGTTTACGCGTCAGCTCGACTCGACCGTGCTCGCGTCGCGCGAGCAGGTCCATTGCGGTTCGCCGCACCGCGACGAGGGTATCGAGTACGGCGGTCATCGGATCGATCAGATATCCGCATCAGCCATGTCATCGATGGTCTCGTTGACCGGCGAAGCTTTGACATCAGCGGTTGGAGCCAGCAGCTTGTCGCGAATCTGCTTCTCGAGGGCATTGCCGATTTCCGGATTGTCCTGCAGGAACTTGGCCGAGTTGGCCTTGCCCTGACCGATCTTGTTGCCCTGGTAGCTGTACCAGGCACCGGACTTCTCGAGGAAACCGTGCAGCACGCCCAGATCGATGATCTCGCCGTTCAGGTAGATACCCTTGCCGTACAGGATCTGGAATTCAGCCTGACGGAACGGTGGAGCCACCTTGTTCTTGACGATCTTGACCCGGGTTTCGCTACCGACGACTTCGTCGCCTTCCTTCACCGCACCAGTACGACGGATATCCAGACGAACCGAGGCGTAGAACTTCAGCGCGTTACCACCGGTGGTGGTTTCCGGGCTGCCGAACATCACGCCGATTTTCATACGGATCTGGTTGATGAAGATCACCAGGCAGTTGGCGTTCTTGATGTTACCGGTGATCTTGCGCAGCGCCTGGGACATCAGACGGGCCTGCAGGCCCACGTGCATGTCGCCCATCTCGCCTTCGATCTCGGCCTTGGGCACCAGTGCCGCCACGGAGTCAATCACGATCACGTCGATGGCATTGGAGCGCACCAGCATGTCGGTGATTTCCAGCGCCTGTTCGCCGGTGTCCGGCTGGGAAACCAGCAGGTCGTCAACGTTGACCCCCAGTTTGCCGGCGTATTCCGGGTCCAGTGCGTGCTCGGCGTCGACGAAGGCGCAGGTGGCGCCCATCTTCTGTGCCTGGGCAATCACCGACAGGGTCAGGGTGGTTTTACCGGACGATTCCGGACCGTAGATTTCAACAATACGGCCTTTTGGCAGGCCGCCGATGCCGAGTGCGATGTCCAGACCCAGAGAGCCAGTGGAAATGGCCGGGATCGCCTGGCGGTCGTGATCGCCCATACGCATTACGGCACCCTTGCCGAATTGACGTTCGATCTGACCCAGGGCCGCAGCCAAGGCTTTCTTCTTGTTGTCGTCCATTAAAGTCCTCACGTAATCAATAAGGCCTGACGGCCAACACCTGTATAAGTAGCCAGTATTATTCCACAGCGTTTGTGGATCGCCTACCCCTGTTTTGAGATTTCTGCCGCGGCATGTTGCAGCAAGCCCTCTAGCGCGGCCTTCACCGTTTGTCGGCGGACTTCGTCCCGATTCCCGGCAAAGTGTCGGCACTCGGCCGTTACCGCCTCTCCGACACCCCAGGCCAGCCATACGGTGCCCACCGGCTTCTGCGGCGAGCCGCCATCCGGACCGGCCACGCCGCTGACCGCCACGGCAAAACGCGCCCTGCTTTTACCCTGCGCGCCCCGCACCATCGCCTCGACCACCTCGCGGCTGACCGCGCCGACGGAAGCGAACAGCGCTTCCGGCACCCCCAGTTGCTGGGTCTTCTGTCGATTGGAGTAGGTTACATAACCCGCCTCGAACCAGGCCGAACTCCCCGGAATGCGGGTAATGGCCTCGGCAATCCCGCCCCCGGTGCAGGATTCGGCGGTGGTGACGTGGGTATTCAGAGCCTGCAAGCGCCTGCCAAGTTCAGCGGCAAGCTGGGTGATTTCGTTCACGGTCCTCTCCTGATCGGGCTGGCGGAGGTCTTACCGTACACGAGCGATACGCGCTTGCAAGGCACGCAGCGGATCAAAATGTTTAGCGGTTCAACGCCCTGACGTAGGCCTGACAGGCCTGCAGGGCGATCAGTCCCCGGTCGCCGGCATCGGTGATGCCGACAATTCGTTGAGCATGCGCCGGGTCAAGTCGGGCTCGCGGGGCTCCATGAACCAGGCCGCCGGTGGCGGCGGTGGCAGGCACCGTGCAGCCGGTGACGCTGTCATGGGCGTCGAGGAGGACTGACAGGCGCAGATCAGCAGTGGCAAGGCGGTCGCGCAGGCGACCTTGATCACGTTGGGCATCGCTCAAGGCTCGATAATGGGTTTGGTCGCTGGCTTGCAGCCGTTGCTCCAGGGCCAGGCGTTTGTCCTGTTCGTCCCGCTGCCGGACAGCGGCCGCCAGGTTCAGTTGATTCAGCGCTTCATCGTGCAGCCTGGCCTGCTCCGCCAGCTGCCGGCCAAAACGCCACTCCTGGACCTGCCAGGCCAGCGTCCCGACAACGCCGGCCACCACAGCCAGCAGCACGACGATAGCCATTGCCCGGTAAGACAGCGGCATCAAGCCGAAGGCTGGCATAACACCTCCCGCGCCCGCGCCCAGAGTTGCAGGCGGTCCTCCAGCCCGTTCAAGCCGCCGTTGATACGACGGGTGATGCTGTTGAACTGGTCGCGGTCGGCCAGTTCATTAAGGCCGTTCTGCTGCCAGAACCAGGCGGCCGACTCGGCGGCCCACTGCGGTTGTTCCAGCAATTGCGGCAACGCCAGCAAACGCTCGTCACCGAACAATCCGAGGCTGCATTGCCGGTAGTTGTCGCGACCGGTGACCTGGATCAGACCACGGCCACGGTATTTCTGGCCGTCGCCATCGGCCTCCGGGGTATTGCCCAGACGGGCCGCCAGGCTGCCGGTGTCGTATTTGCTCAGGTACTGGTCATTGCCCAGCTCCCGCACATAACGCAACTGCCCCGACTCATGACCGACCTGCGCGAGGAAGGCGGCCATGCGTTTGGGTGTGTCGATATAGCGATGCACCATGGCGGTGTTAAGCGCAGAAACAAAAACGCCCGCTTGGGAGCGGGCGTTGGGCATGATGCGTTGAATCATTTCAAGGGTGACAGGCATTTCACTCTACCTCCTCTACATCGAGGACGTTCAGAACAAACAGGGTCATTTACGCTCCTGGAGAACACTTTCAAGCCAGGCTGGTTCGACAGGTCGATATTCAGCGTCCGGAAAGTCGGCGGCTGAAGGCCAGTCCCGCAACGCCTGCCTATAAGCCAGCAGCTCCTTGAACTGTTCGGTATTCAGCGTCGTCCCTTCACCCATTTCCAGCTCTTCGTTATCACGAATAACCAGCCACTGAGTCGACTCAAGGACCTTGTTACGCCAGGCCCTTTCGACCTCAGGAGTATTTTGGGAATCGAAGGAAATACGTTCGGGAAAACCTTTGCTATTCAGGGATAAAACGGTACCAGGCAGTGCCTCTATTACCAGTGACTCATAGTCTTCATCACTGATCACGAAGGCATCTACTGGAATATTTTTCCCGTGCAGTTCTGAGTTATAGAAACCGAAAGTTTCGGGAGAAAAGTAATACATATTCAATACCCTATGCCAATAACTCGGGCGGCGATAGTTTGCGACGGCCAATCGGGGCAACGTACATTGATCCCGGTAAGGCTGCTCGCAACCGAAAGGTTGCAGACCGTTAGAAATGTTCCAGAAGCTGTCCCTTCATGAGTGGCAACTGCGAGAAAACGCGCATTGGGAAATGCCAGAGGCCAAGGGTTGTACTCACCGTAACCATTATTGGCAGTCTGACTTGCACTCCCCGTGATCCATTGAATAATCAGCCCCCCCATCCATGAAGGAAAAACGATGTACCCAGAAGCTCCCATTCTTACCAGAAAGCCCAATCGAAGCTTTTTAGGAGTCACGACAGAAATGTCACTTGTACCGGCATTGACCTCTGCCTGCGAAGCCACTCTGGCAATACCCGCGATGGACTCCGTTGCCTGGACCACCTTCTTAGCAATGGCCTGAAACACGCGTAACGGCGACATCGTCTTGGCGGTATTGACTCCGGCTTCCGCCTCTTCCTGATTCGCCAGGTTTTCGCTTTGTTTCTTTGAAATCAAACCAGAAACCGCTGCTTTCAGTTGCGTATTGTCAGACTCATTCGGCGTATCGCCTGCCGCTCGAATAACTTCCAGAATTTCCTGTGTAACAGCATTCCCCCAATCAGCCGGAATCAAAGACCCTGGCATACCCGTGAGGGGGTTTTCATCGACAAACTTTCCGTTTACCAAACCGGCGCCAGGTACACTCCTTGGGTAGTCCACTATCTAGCCCTCATACAAATTAAACATAAAAAACTTCAGCGTTCGGCAAAGCCCAACACAGAACCGACAAACTCAAACGGACTCGGTCACCTGCACCGGCTTTCTCACCCTCTTTCTTTTCACCGTCGCTCCCATAGTGCCGGAAGTCATTCGCAGCACGGGGCGATCTGTGACGGCTGGAAACTTTCGGGATTTTGGCCAACTGCGCAGATCGCAGCGATAGGCTTGCAGGGCGTTGTAGTCGGCATCGGACAAGGTGGTGACGGCTTGAGACTCCAGTTCATCGCGGTGCCGGGCGATCAACCCGTCGCTCTTGAGCAGTTCTGTGTCTCGCCAGGCACGTTCAATTGAAATCAATTGTTCCGGCGAGGGGCCGGCAGGGTCGACAAGAATGGGCGCGCCGTTGTCATTGGCCGCAATCCGCTTGCCCACGCCCTGCCCGGCAAAGAGTTCGGCATATTCAACCTGACTGATTTCAACCGCACCTTCTGGCGGAGCCTCGTTCGCAGAGGCGACAACATCGAAGCCGAGGGTTTTCGCAAAGAAATAAATCTTCATGGTTATCGCCCCCAAACCAGTACGCGACCGGATATGCCCGAGCTCACTCTGATGGTTCCACCAACCTCGACCCATCTGGCCCGGGCGACAGCTGTTGACGTGCTCGATGACGTTACGTCGAATGACCAGACGGTAACGTTGCCTCCCCAGCCTGGCGGATAACCTTCATCAGCGATGCCTCCCAATATGGCATTGGGAAACTTTATGGGCAGCGACAGAGACATGACCCCATCGGCATCGGTTCCACCCATCGCCCATTGCATGATCAGCCCGCTCGGGTACTTCTGATAACCCGCCGTCGACAACTGAGCCCCATACAACGCGGAGTACTTGAGGCTAGCCGTACCATAAACGGTCCAGACACCTGACTCACGAACCAGATTCGCGCTTTCACCGCTACTCATCACAATGGAATTCAGAAAGTTCCCTTGTGGACTGATCTGCGCCCCACTCTTGCTGGCGATGGTAACCATCGCACTATTGCGGCAATGCAAGCTGATGGTCGCGCCATTTGGAACAGTCGAAACATCCGGCAAGGTTACAGTATAACCGGTGGTCCCACCGAGGCCGATTGAGCAACCTACATCGGCAATGGTCAGTTGCGTGCTTTCCGATATTCCTCGAGCGCTGGAGTAATTACCCAGCGCGCGCTGTACAAACTCTGGAGTAGCGACCGACCGACTCACGTCAAAACGAGGAGGCGTAGAAAAGAGCGTTGGACTGCGTAATGCACTCAGCAGTTGATCATCCGCCCCTTCGTCCGGCGTCATACCCGACGCCTGAATTACGCCGAGAATCTCTTGGGTAACGCTATTCCCCCAACTTGCCGGAATAAGCGAACCTGGCGTGCCGGCCAGCGGGTCTTCATCAACAAACCTTCCATTCATCAGCCCTACACCGGGCACACTCTTTGGATAATCCAAGGTCTTGCTCCTGATAATAAATTCTGTTGGCCCACCTGCGGACCAGGGTCATGAAGCAGCCAACTGCACGCCCCATAAAAAACGCCCGCTTGAAGCGGGCGTTTTTATTGATGAGCGCGATGCAGATACATACGCTGCTGATCCATTTGAAATAAACGCAGCCCTCGATCAATCGGCTGTATGAAAAAAACTCACTGACCACACTGGAATCGACGGTCGGGCGGTCATCTCGGGAAAGCTATCGGAGGCGGGCCAATCACGCAGTGCCTGGCGATACTCAAGCAACTCCAGGTACTGTTTCGCCGTCAGCGTCGTGCCCCGCCCCAGCTCCTGTTCATCACGATGGCGGGTCACCAGCCATTGGCTGGTCGATAGCATCGATTGACGCCAGTTGCGCTCCTGAACCAGAGCATCCTCGTCAGTCGCCTTGACTCGCACTTCGGGAGCAAGCGCCACTGCCTCCGCCACGTCCACCACGGGGGAAAGCGGTGCAACCTCGGGAAGGTAGATCGGCTTCCCCAGCTCAACCTCGACGCCCTCAGGGACAGCGACCATCGAACTCAGAAAATCCGCGGCAAACAGCTGGGAAATCATGAAGCCACCGGTCTCGATCAGTTCGACGACAACGTCGTCTTCGACTCGTGCATAGAGGGCCATTATTCGTACTCCCAGATTTCACAAAAGGCGTTGCCGCCGGAGCCACTCACATACGAAGCAGATGGATTGCTCGAACAGCTGCCGCTGCCGCCGGAACCTCGCTGACCCGCATTGCCATTGCCATTCACCCCGTTGAAGGGGCCGCCGCCATCGAACGGGCTGGCGGCTCCCCATCCAGAAAGCAGGCCCCAATTGGGATTGCTCATCGCATAACCACCCGTTGCACCACGCGCATTGGCAAGGTTGCCACCCGTTACGACTTGGCCGCCCATGCCGCCCTGGACAAATCCTGGCGTGTTAGATACGAAGGTCAGAATCTGCCCCCCTCCTCCCCCTGCGGCGCTCATGAGGCTGCCAAACGACGCAGCACCTCCCGCGGCCCCCATACTGGTTCGAGCGGCCCCACCGGCACCCAGTGTGATGGGTACACCCGCCAACATTTCCGGAGTCACGTCGTAAAGACTCTCCGCATAGGCGCCAGCCCCTCCGCCACCGCCCAGGCTTTGATAAGTGGCCGCTACCGGCGGACAACCGGCACCGGAGCCTCCCGCACCGACCAGGCGGACCCGAATACGCCTGGCCTTGGGGTTGGGGCGATAGACCGTGACGCCGACGGTGTCGAACTGCTTCACTGCCAACAAGCGCCCGCCGGCATCAGTGATGCCATATCCGCTCAAGGTGGTTGGGGTGTTCTTCAGCTTGGTGAAGTCGACCAGGGCTGCGATCGCCAGCGCCAACTGGTCGTTTTTCGCTTCGTCCGGTGCCAGGCCGGCGGCCTTGATGACATTCAGGATTTCTTGCGTCACCCCGTTGCCCCAGGCGGCGGGAATCAGCGATCCCGGTGTGCCCGACAGAGGGTTCTCATCGACAAACCAGCCATTGACCAAGCCAACGCTGGGTACACTTTTCGGATAATCCATATCATTGCCCTGCAATCCCCCTTGCTCAGGGAGCCCTGTGCGAAAAGCCGCCCACGTTGCAGTGAGCGCCATAGCATGTTTATGAAAGACAGGCCCGACAAAGGCCGGATCAGTCGCCGACAACCTTGCCAATCGCCTCAATCGCTGCCTCGCAGGCGTCTTTCGCAGCTTCCTGCTTGCCCTTGCTGGCCTGAGCCCGGATGCGCTCTTTTGCCTGCAAGCGCAGCGTGCGAAGTGCGAACAGCTTGCTGTTGAGCTCGGCCGCCTTGTCGAGAATCTGGTCGGCCGCTGCCTTGGCGGTACGGCCTTTCACTACCCAGGCGCTTACCGCGAGGGGCACTGCCTTTTTCGGGTAGCCGGCCTCCTTGAACGCCTGGGCGTCGCTGGCGGCCTGGGCATACTCCATGGCACGCAGCGGGTCGCCGCCGAGCATCTGCCGGGCGGCGTCAGCCTCCGCGTCCACTCGCCGGCAAAGTTGCTCCGCCTCCTGTTCGGCGATGGTTGCGGCCTCCAGGGAGTCCAGCGACCACTGGCTACCGTCCCAGTAGTGAGCAGCAGAGGGTGGAGGTCCATCGACCCGAGTCAGTTCGCCATCCAGCACGAAATGCAACGCATCTTTCTGCTTCCATTGCTCGGCCGTCACCTGCAGGACACTGTTGCCCTCGGCTGTCGCCGCGTAGGCCAGTACTTCAGTGTCCTGCCACTCGATGACCACCCCGGACCCAAGGCAGTAAAGAACTTGCTTAGTCATATGTTCACCACTCAATGATCATCAGACCAGGAGCACCGCGCCCCCCCGAGACGGCCAAGGCACCAGACACATACCAACCTCCCGCGCCGCTGCCGCCAGCCCCGAAGCCGTAGGCATCCCGTGCCGCATACCCTCCCGATGTTCCATACCGACAGGCGCTGCCACCGCCACCAAATGGCCCGCTTGCGCCAGCCCCCGACAGTCCTGCCGTCACCTGGGCCTGAGAGTCAGTAGCATCGCCACCGGCGGGAAATCCCTCTCCCCCTCTGGGACCGGCCACACGGTCTACAGGAAGATTTGCCCCCGAGTTACCGGCGCCTCCGCCACTCAGCACCAACAAAGCGCCCCCCACACCCACGAGCGTGTTTCCTCCGCTTGTCGGGTTACTGACTCCGCTGACGCCCCCCACACCCGCCGCTCCAATCGTGATGGGGATCACTTGGCCAGGAGTGACGGTGACGGGTACCTTGATGGCCGGCTGGCCAGCACCACCGCCGCTGCCGCCGGATGCGGATCCGGTCGTTCCAGCTGGACACGAACCGCCACCCCCCCCACCCGCACACCCACTCAACCAAATCTTCGTCACCCCCTCCGGCACGGTGAAGCTGCCATTGGCGGTAAAGCGCTGAATACCCAACCCCGCGCTCTTGCGGCTGATGCTGCGGATCGCGCTCAGCAGCTGTGTCAGGTTCGCCTCGCTGGGTGTCAGGTCAGCCGCCGTGATCACGGCCAGCAGTTCCTGGGTCACCCCGTTGCCCCAGTCCGCCGGAATCAGCGATCCCGGCGTGCCGGTCAGCGGGTTCTCATCGACGAACCTGCCGTTGACCAACCCGGCACTGGGCACACTTTTCGGATAATCCATCGGTCTATCCCCTAGTCATAATTGATGTGCACCCGCGTATGGGCCGGTGCGCTGCGGTGGATCTGGCATTCCAGGGCCGAGCCCGGGTTCATGCCGAAACGCTCGCCCCAGTAACTCGCGCCAAAGCGCCGGCCCAGGAGCAGTCGTCCACCGGTGTTGAGCGTCCACATGAATTGCGCCTGCCATGTGCCGAAATGCGCGTCACCAAACCGTGCGCGGCCCATGCGCGGGGCTTCGTGCTCGGTGATGGTGGCATTCGGATAGCCCTGGCTACGGGCGATCTCGATGTAGTAGGCGAGCGCCTGGCTCCCGACGGCCAGCAGTCGCCGGCGCACGGCCAGGCGGCGGTCGTCGAACAGTGGGGTCGCACCCAGGCAGGGGTCGGGCAGGTTCATCACCCGCTCCCAGTCCGGCACCAGCTCGCTGGCGCCAGCGGGGTCCATTTCGTTGAGCAGGTCGGCGGCGCGGGCGTCGAGGCGGGCCAGTTCCTGGGAGACGCCTTCCAGCACCTCCTCGAGTTCCGGCACCCGCTCCGGGTCCCAGGCCGGGCCGCTGGGCAGCAGGCTGCGCAGCTGGCTCTGGTACTGCGCGGCGGTTCTTACTCCAGCCATACGCAACCTCCGAACGTCAGCAACTGGTTACTGGCGGCGGGGACATCCGCGACCGGTGCGCTGAGCCGGTGATCGTTCTCGCCGGCGGCACTGCTGATGGCCTCGCGGATATGGCTGATCAACAAGGTGTCGCCCAGGCCGGCCTCGCGGTTGTGCAGATCGCGCAGCTGAGCCTCGACCGCCGCGCGTACCGCGCTGGTGTCCGGCGACAGCCGCAGGCTGTAGGTCACGGGTGACTGCTGCGGCGCCAGCACATGCAACTCGGCCGTCACCGGGCGCAGCGGTTCGATATAGGCCTTTACCTCCGCCAGTTGCTCGGCATTGGGGATCGGTTGCGCATCGTCGTCGCGCATCACGAACAGGCCCACGGTGCCCGGCCCCAGGTAGCTGCCACGGCACCAGGCGCGGGTAATCCCCGGGCACTCCAGCGCCCAGGTTTCATAGTCCTGGGCCGAGCCGCCGTGGGGGATGATGCGGTAGGAGCGGATCACCCGCGCGCGCAGCGATTCCAGGCTTTCCGCGGCGACGCCGCCGCTCAGGCCGGGGGCGAGCACGGTGAAGCTGTTGCCGATGCCCTGGATCGGTTGCACCGGGATCAGGTCCAGGCCGGCCTCGGCGTTGCCCAGGGTACCGGCGTCGAGGGCCTGGATGGTGGTGCTGTTGTTGCCGGCGCTGGTGGTGCGGGCGGCGGTGACTTTGTAGGTGCGACCGTCGCTGGCCTGCAGCAGGGTATCGACGTCCAGTACCGCGCCCGCCGCGGCGCTGAAGCTCACCGAACCGCTGGCCGCCTGGGCGGCCTTGCGTGGCTGGTTGAGGCGCAGCGCGGCGATGCGTTCCAGGGTCGACTCGTCGGCCTTGTCCGGCAGGATCTGATCGGCGATCCAGTCCAGGTAGCCGTAGAGGCCATAGGCGGCGCCACCGAGGGCGCGGGCCAGCACTTGCGCATCGGACTGGCGCAGCGCATCGCTGGCCAGGTCGCTTTGGGTGCGCTTGATCAGCACCGGCAGCGAAGGGGTATCAAAGGGCATAGGTCACCTGCCAACTGTTATCGGGGTTGATGTCCAGGCGTTCACCGTTGGCCAGGACCAGCGTCGTGCGCAGGTTCAGGCGCTGGTCGTCGAGACGTTCGCTGATGATCTCCACCGCGCTGCAATGGCCATCGTCGATCAGCCACTGCAGGGCTTCGCGGGCATAGAACTCGGCGTCGAGCTGGGTCTGGCGGGTGAGTTTGACCCGCCGCAGCAGCCACAGCCGCGAGCCGATGCGGTCGTCGGCCACGGTAGGAAAGCTGTCGCCCCACCAGCCGAAGCGCTCCTCGTCATCCAGCGGGTCGTCGTCCGCCGCGCGGCGCCAGGTGAACAGGCTGATCAGCACGGAACGGGTCAGTGCGCGGTGCAGGTCTTGGCTGATAAACATCATTGGCCTCCCGCCGGCGCGCCGGTCTGCCCGCTACCTGGCTGCACGCCGCCATGCACGTGCTGGATCTGGCTGATGCCGCCAGCGACCTGATCGCCCTGGGAGACGATCTTGCCGGTCTGGGTCAGGGTCGGGGTGTCGATGTGCACCGCGCTGCTGGCGCGGATATTGAGAGTGGCGGTCTCGATATCGATGATCCGCCCGCGCTTGAAATGAATCTTGTCGCCTTCGTCGGTGTAGATCGCCACTTCGCCGGGGGCCAGGGCCTTGAGGCGAAAACGGCGGTCGGCGACCACCAGCACGACGGCATGGGAGCGGTCGCCGCCGAGAAAGGTGGCGATGCCTTCGGCGCCGGCCAGCGGGTTGCTGGTGAAGCCGTAGGGTTCGAAGTGCTCCATGTCGTCGTTCACTTCGCCGGCGGTCAGGCGCATTTGCAGCGATTGCAGTTTGTTGGCCGAGTTGGCGAGCACGACGGTGCCGCGCGCCAACAGGCGTGTCAGTAGGCTCATGGAAATGTCCTTGGCGGCGAAGCCTGCGCTTTTTGCAGGAGCGACTCCTGCGGATAGGGCGGCATCAGGTTTTGGGTGGCACGGGACTGGCGTCGAAGGTATGGGGCGGCGCCACTTGCAGGGTGGTGATCGAGCCCTGCTCGGAGAGCGAGTAGGTGACCTTGGAAATCAGCAGGTCCTGGTCGAAACCCAGCACCGGGTCGATCACCCGCACCAGGGTGTTGTGGCGCCACAGCTCGCCGTTGCTCTGGCGCCAGCCCTGCACCTTGTAGGTGCTGGTCAGGGCCTTGCCGGTACGGATGGCGCTTTCCCAGTCGGCCCGTTGCTGGGCCAGTTCCTGGGTCAGCTGGGCCGGCTCGTTGATCACCGTGACCCGCTTGCGCTTGGCCGTGCTGTCGCTGGCCACGCCCGACACTTCGCTGACCGCGGCACCGCTTTTCTGGTCGTTGCCCTTGTGCTGGCCGATCACCCGGTACTCGGAAAACACCTGGCTGAAGTCCATCGGCGCGCTGGCCGCGAGGATGTTCTTGCCCAGCTCCAGCACATCCACCGCGCGCCCGCCGCTGCCCGGCCGGGCCAACAGCACCCGGCCTTCGGCGTCGTCGGTGGAGAACACCCGGAACAACGTCAGCAGGCGGTCGATGGACTGGAACACGGTTTCCCCGGGCACGATGCTGTGGCTGCTCAAGCGCGTGGTTTCCGCGATCTCGCTGACCACCCCGACGCCGTAGGACGCGGCCAGGGCCTGGACGATTTTCAGCAGGCTCTGTTCGCGCCATTGGCCGGGCTGGTTGATCGCCGCGCAATCCACCAGGTCCTGGGTCAGGGAACTGCCCTCGATGCTCAGGCCGATCTGCCGACCGTCATAGCTGATCGGCGCCTTGAACACATGGCCGCTGAGCAACAGGTCGGCGCCGATGCGCACCTGGCACTTGGCTCCGGGGCGAATACGCTGGTCCAGGGTCTGCCCCGGCCATTGCCAGGTCACGTCGAGCTTGAAGGTGCGAAACTGCCGCTCCAGGTCGGCGCTGATTTCGACGCTTTTCCAGCCGCCGTAATCCTGGCCGTCCACCGTCAACAGCACCCGGTTATCGAAGTTGCTCATGGCTCACTCCCCCGCCACTTTGACGTTGGTCGGCGGCAGGAAACCGGGATGGGCCACGCCGTTGCGCTGCTGCACTTCGGGTGCCCGGGTGGCGTCGCCAAACAACCGGTAGGCGAGCACCACCGTCGGCAGGCTCTGCATCGGGTTCTTCACCACCAGCCGCACACCGGACGAAGCCACCGCGGTGAGGTGGCCGTAGACCAGTTGGCGCAGGCCGTTGAGCACCTCGTAGTGCACAGCGTCGGCTTTTTCCGCCGCCTGCCAGATCGCCTCGTTGATCGAGTTGCGTAGCGCCAGTACCTCGTCGGCCACCGGTACTTCCGCACGGGTCACCGGCTGGATCGCCTGCTTGGCCAGCGACGGCGTGCCGCTCAGTTTGACCGCCGGGGTCGCCACCGGCAGCGACGCCACGGCCTGGGCGATCCGCACCAGCACGGCGTCCTGCACCAGGTCCGCCATGGCTTGCGCCGCGGCGGTGGTGTCCTTGCCGGTGGTGAGTTTCGGTGTGTCGATCTTCTTCACCGCCTCGACCTGCTGCGAAACGTTGGCCAGCACGCCGCGGTAACCATTGCGCGCATAGTCCTTGAGGTCCTTGATGTCCCCCAGCAAGCCCTTGAACTCGGCGCTCACTTCCTTGGGCAGGTCCTTGATCGCCCGCACCAGCAGGTTGAGATCGCGGTAGGTGTCGATCAGCGGCTTGAGTTCCTGCTCGATGGTCTGGTAGACCTCCTTGAGGCTGTTGCGCAAATCGGCGATGCCGATGCGCGCAGCCTTGACCAGGGTCATGGCCTCCTCGAAGCGGCGCACCGCCGAGCCGATAAGGCTGTCGGCCGACACCAGCAACAGCTGACGGGTGTTGACCGTGGCGCTGGGGAACTGCAACGGCTGGTCGGGGTAGAACTTCAGGGTGAAGGTCACCAGGCCGCCGTCCTGGCGGCTCTGGGTCATCTCGCATTCGCCGACCTTGACCTGCAGGCGCCCCAGCCACGGATGCACCAGTTCGCCACTGCCCTGCTCCAGCGCCTGGAGCAGCTTGTCACGCTGCTCCAGGCAATCGGCGCCGACGATGAACGCCGTCAGGTCGTGGGTCCGCGCCTGCCGTCCCAGGCTCTCGTAGAACGGCAGGTCACGCTGCGGGTACTCGTGCAACTGGCCCTTGTGGCCGACCGGGGTTTTCGCCTGGTCGACCCAGAACCCGACGCCACGAAACGACGCCGGCAACAAACGATCACGCCAGCTCATTGGAACCTCCTAGCGAAAGTGAGCGATAGCCGACACGCGACGACAGCGCCACGCCGGGTTGGTTGATTTGCGGCGCGCTGGTACGCAGGCCCGCCGGGGCGTTTTCGAAACTCACCGTCAGCCCGCCCTGCAATTGCGTGCGGTTGTTGGCCGCGCTCTGTTGCAGCAGCGAGCTGGAGCTTTGCGGCAGGCCGCCGGAAAGCGCCGAAGAAGCCGGCGCCGGCTGGCCGCCACCGAAAAACGCCGGCGCCAGCGCGCCTTTGCCTTCGGCATTGGTTTGCCGCTGCGCCTCGGTGAGGTTTTCCACCTTGCCGGTGACGCGGGCGACAAAGCCGGCGAAACCGCCGTCGAACAGTTCCCTGATCGGTGCGATCACCGCCTGCAGCCGTTGCCACAAGCCGCTGAACCACTCGGTGATCGGCTCCCAGTTCTTGATGATCTGCCCCAGGGGCGACCACTCGAACAGGCCGCGCATAAACTCGAGGGCCGGCGCCGCCAGGGCTTTCAACACATCCCAGAGGGCCGCGAACACATCGCTGATGGGCTGCCAGTTGGCGATGACCTGCCCCACGGGCGACCACTCGAACAGGGTGACAAAAAAGTCCTTGATGACCTGCGCCGCGCTTTTCAGGGTTGCCCAGATGGAGTCGAAGTAGGTGCTGACCGTGCCCCAGTTATTGATCACCATCCCCAGTGGCGAGGTATCGAACAAGGTGACGAAGAAGTCCTTCACCCGTTGCGCCGGACCTTGCAGGCCGGCCCAGAGCGAGGCGAAGTAGGCGCTGATGGCGCCCCAGTTATTGATCACCAGCCCCAGCGGCGAGCTGTCGAACAGCCCGATGAAGAAGGCCTTGAGCCGTTGCGCCGGACCTTGCAGGCCAGCCCAGAGCGAAGCGAAGAAGCCGCTGATCGCTCCCCAGTTGTTGATCACCATCCCCAGCGGCGTCCAGTCGAACAGGCCTTTGAGGAAGTCCATCGCCGGGACGGACAACGCCTTGAGCAACTCCCACAGCGCCGAAAACAGGCCGCTCAGGGGCGTCCAGTTCTCAATCACCAGCCCCAGCGGCGTCCAGGAAAACACCTGCTTGAAGAAGTCGCCCACTGACGCGGCCATCGTCTTGAGCTGCTCCCAGAGACCGGCGAAAAAGCCCGTGATCGATCCCCAATTGGCGATCACCATGCCCAGCGGGGTCCAGCCGAAGACAGTCCTCAACCCCGCCATCAGTTGCGTGGCGGCGTCCTTGATGCTTGCCCAGAGGGTGACAAAAAACGCCGACAGCGGCTCCCAGTTGGCCACGATCAGGCCCGCTGCAACCGCGATTCCCAGGGCGATCAGGCCGATGGGCGAGGCCAGCAGGCCGCTGCTGAACAGGGTCACGGCGGACGAAGCCAGGGTCATGGCGCCGCGGATCGCGGTGAAGGCCAAGGCGCCGGCGGCAAGGCCCTGGACCAGCTGCGGGTTGCTTTCAATGACCTTCGCCACAAAGCCCAGCAGCGGTTGCACGGCGGTCACTACCGAGTTGACCGCCGGCAGCAGAGCGCTGCCGAACTTTTGCGAAATATCGTCGACGCTGTCGCTGAACGCCTTCAGGTTGGTGCCCGTCTCGCCCAGCACATCCTTGGGCGGTTCGATGCCCTGCGCCACCAGCTTGGCCCGCGCGGCCTGGTTCTCGAATTCGATGGCGGAATTGACCCCCGCCACGAAAGGCGCGGCCAGGCCACCGCCCTTGATCAGGTCGGAAAAATCCAGCCCGCCCAGGCCGCTGTCTTCGATGCTTTTCTTGAAGTTGCTGACTTTCGAACGAACCTCGCCCAGCTCGGCGTCCAGTTTCTGCATGCCTTGCATGACCACCAGCATGTTCACCGTGGTCTGCACATGGGTCACGCTCAGGCGCTGTTTGATGCTCGTCTGATTCAAGCTTTGATTGATGTTCGCCATCACTGCACCTGCTGCATCGCATTGATCCGTTGCGCGTGCTCCAGGGACTCCCGGAGCACATCCAGTGGCCTGGCCATCATCTGTTCGGGGTCAACCTTCCAGAACCAGGCCAGGTCATAGGCAACCGCGATCAGGTCGCTGATGGCTCCGATGCCGCACTCATGAAAAAACTCGCGACCGCCCAGCTCAGGGCGTTGAGGTCAGCCAGGTCCAGCTGGTTGACCGAGGACGGAGGAATGCCGGCACAGACCGCGATGTACTTGGCCGCGACGTCCATGTCGAGGCTGACTTCTTCGCTCTTGTCGATCTTGTACGGCAGCGCCTTGATCGCCCGCACTTGCTGCACCGTCGGGCGGCGCAGGGTCAGTTCGGTCAGCGGTTCGCCGTGGGCTTCGATGGCCACACGCAGCTTTACGCTATCGCTCATTGCCAGGTCCCCTTGATGCCTTCGAACTTCAGTTCGATGCTCGCGTCGTCACCCTTGGAAACCGGCTCTTCCACCAGGTAGGCGCCGGCCAGGACGTAGACCTTGCCGTTGCTGAATTCGCAGGTGACGGTCATGTCGGAACCGGCCACCAGCTGCTTGAGCGGGAAGTCCGGGGTGTGCAGCGCCGTGACCTTGAAGGACGGGGCAATGTCGGTTTCCTTGTAGAAACCCGGCACGATGGTTTCCCGTTTCACGGACATCAGCGGTGCCTCGCAGCCGCCGTTGATGGTCAGTTGAGCGCCGTCCACTTTGACGTAGCAGGTGCCCGCAATCAGTTGACCCATGGTGTTTCTCCCAAAAAATGAGCCCGCGCGGGGCGGGCTGGAAAAGCGCAGTGAAAGCGGCTCGGCTTAGGCCGCCGCGTCGTACTGCAGACGGAATTGGTTGAGCAGCGCAAACACTCGCAGGCCGTTGATGTAGTCCGGCGGGAACAGCACGTTGACCCGGCTCGGGTCCTGGCTGTCGCGCTCGACGATCAGGTGCTCGGCGAACAGCTCGGCGTTCTCCACATGGCCTTCCAGTTCGAGCTTGGCGTACTGGGCGATCAGCTCGCCGCGGATGGTGCTCGGGGTGACGATCGGCTGGCCGGCACCGAAGCGGGTACCGTCGGCGGCCAGTTTGTGGCGCCCGTACTTGCTGGTGATCACGCTTTGCAGGCGGCGCACGATAAAGGCCGACTGGTGCATGGTTTCGCTGTCCAGGTAGGAGTTGTCGGCCTGGCCGTAGGCGTTCTTCTGGTAGGTGGTGATCGAACGCTGGATGCGCACGTAACCGCCTTCGTAGTAGGCGGTGGCGATGCCGTAGCTGAGCAGCGACTGACGCTCGGTCAGGGTGAAACGCTCGCTGGCCGGCGCCGGATCGACACCCGGCAGGCTGCCGCTCTGGGTCGGACGGCTGGCATCGGCGGAGATGAACACCGAGGTGCGCGCGGCCAGTGCGGCGGCCTGCACCCAGAACGGCTGCGGTACGCCCGGCTCCAGGGCCTGGATGGTGATGTGCTGGTCGTTGCGTGCCTGACCGGCCGCCACCAGGGTACCGACGGTACCGCGCTTGGCGCTGTAGACGTGACCGAACAGTTGCTTGGCCCAGGACCAGCGACCGGTGCTGTCATCCATGACGGCTTGCCAGGCGTTGAGGGTCGCGGTGTCGGTCCACGGCATGCAGATGAACTCGAACGGTTCATCGCCCAGGGCCGCCAGGGCAGCGACCTGATCCGGCACGCCGGCGCCACCGGCCATTTTACCGACCGTCACGCTCAAGCCAGCCGGGGTTTCTTCGCCATTGCTCTTGCCCAGGCGGTTGAGCTGCAGGCTGATGTCGTTAGCGCTGTCGCCGGTCCATTTGGCGGTCAGGGTCAGGGTGCCTTCGACCGCGGCGGCGCTCACCGGCAGGTCGGCGGCGGCATTGATTTTCAGCGCCAGCGCGCTGGCGGCCTGAGCCGCGGTGGCGGCATTGACGATGGCGGCCTGAACCCGCACACCACCGACATACAGGTTGAACACGCCGCTTTCGCTGGCGGTGCCGGTGAACTTCAGCTCAGCCTTGGCCACGCTGCCTTCGACGTTGTGCAGCGGCAGGCACCAGATCTCACCGATCGGGTCGGTCTTGCGCCAGGTCTCGTACATGGAGGCGAGCATCGAGCCCTGACCGCCGATGTTCTTGGCCAGCGCGACGCTGGACACCAGCACCAGCTTGCCGGTTTCGGCAGGTGCGACGTTGTCGTTGACCTGGGCCACGATCAGTCGACGCATGGCCGAAGACGCGCTATTGGCCGCCGAATTGTCCATCTCGGCGTAGAACAGCGGCACACGAATGTCCGCCGGAATATTGCTGAATCCGATCGCCATTATTTGGCTCCTTGTGGTTTGGCCGCCTTCGCGGCCTTGAGGGTGATATCGCCATCGGCCAGACGCCGGCGCCACCAGGCGTTGTCGTCGACTTCACGGCCTTCCAGCGGCAGCAGGTCGCCGGCTTCGGGGTCCGGCACGGCGCGGCCCGCGGCCGGCAGCACAGTGATGCGTTTGCTCATTGCGTTACGTCTCCAGAGAAAGTCAGTTCCAGGCGCCCGTCGGGCCCCGGGTGTTGCAGGTTGGGGTCCGCCGGATCGATGGCATCGACCCGCACCGTGACCCCGGTAAAGGACGGCAGGCCGTCCAGTTCACGTTCACGCCAGGTTTCCGCCGGCTGGCTGGCCAGGTTGCGTCCCAGCTGGAACTCGGCGAAAAAGCGCAGCTGATAGAACAACCGCGTGGCACTGAGCGAAACCAGCTCGCCACCGTCGTATTCGATCGGGTTGTAGTCCGCGCCCGGCTTGAACCCCACCAGCGCCCGCCACAACTCGGCCCGCAGGCTTTCGAGTTGCTCCAGCGCCTGCCGGCCGTCGCTGGCATCCAGTACCAGGGTGATCACAAAGCGGTCGCGGATGGCCTGGCGGGTGACGTTCTGCCCGCTGCTCGGGCTGGCCAGATCGGCGATCGGCGTCACATGGGCACTGGGGGTGGGCAACGCGGTATTGCTTTGCAGCAGCGCGAGATCGACGCCGACGGCCACCTGATTGGCCAGGCCGGGGCAGTGATCGCGCAGTTGCGTGAGGAGCGGAGTGATCTTCATGAAGAAGCTCCAGAATCGAATGAGATAAGAAAAACGAGGGCGATACCCAGCAGCCATTGGTGGATGCACGAAGGGCGAACGCTCCCCTCCCCCCACATGCGCTTGAGCTTTATCAGGGGGGTGACAGGGGGAAGGTTGCGGACGGCCAGAGAGATCGGGCCGCCGTTGCGCCGGGCATACTCAGTCCGGCTGGGGCTCCAGGCATTTGGCCGAGAGAGTGCAGCGATAACCCTGGGTGCGAGAGCCGCTGGAGGTCACCTTCTTGATCGACCAGCGTCCCCGCATGAAGCCGGGCCAGGTATCGTCGAGCAGGACCAGCCCCTCGGCCGACAACGCCGGGTTGCCAGGGCACTCGATCTGGATATTGCGCGCCTCACGCTCCAGCCTGCGCATCTCGCTGATGGCCGCGGCCAGGGCTTCCTGCTCGCTGGCCCGGCGCTGGCCCAGCTTGTTGAAGGGCGCGCTACCGACTTGCACCACTCGCTCCTTGGCAGCAGCGCTGTCCCACCAGGTGCTTTGGCAGCCCTGGAATTTCGAGCGACTTTCCTCATCGACCTTGGCCGAAATGAAGGCCGAATCCCCCGGGCGGTTATCCCGGGTCACCGACAAGCGCACATCCGGCAGCGCCTGGCCCGACAGGGATTTGACCTGGCCGCTGCGAGCCAGCACATACAGGCCGTTCACCGGTTTGGTCACCGCGCCGTACTCCCTGGCCAGGCGCGTCAGAAAACTCATGTCGGTTTCGTTGGACTGATCGACATGGGCGATCTGTACCCCATCGAGCTCCGGCGCCACCCGCGGCGAAAACCCGTGGCGGGTGACCAGTTGACGAAACAGCGCGCCAAGGGTGATCGGCCCATAGCTGGCGGATCGGCGACGCCTGAAACCCGTCTCGTCGCTCTCCTTGAACGGCGCGGCGGTGGCCACCAACACCAGGCGCATGGGGTACAGGAAGGGTGTACGCCGGGCAATGATGAATTGCCCCTTGTCCACCATGCCCGACTCCAGGTAACCGACCCGAAAGCCGATGCGGCCGCCCAGGCTGGGCAACCCGTCGAGCCCTTCGGTATCGAGGGTCAGGGTCAGTTGATCGGATTCGATCCCGGCCGCGTCGATGTGCTGCCATTGCACCAGACGCTCATTGAGCAGCGCCGCGTTGGCGCCGTAGATCTCTACCGACGGCGTAAATCCAAGTGCCATGTCGCCTCCTTAATCCCAGGCCGATACCGGCGTAGCGAGTACCGGCCGGGTCTCCAGCTCGGGCAGTTTCACCCAGAGCCCCGCCGGCAGCACCGGCCCATGCTCGGCCAGCCCCGGGTTGAGCCGCCAGAGTGCTTCCTCGGCGGCATCGTCGTTGCGACCAAGCTCGCGGTAGAGCAACAGGTTCACCGAATCGCCGGCAATGCTTCTGACCTTACGCATTGATGAACTCCGTCAGTTCTATGACCCAGTCGTTGACCATCGCCGTGCCGTCATCGATCACGTAGCTTTGGCTCTCGGACACACTGTCGATTCGCCACAGACCCCAGTTGCGGCCGATGCCATCGACCAGCGGCAGCGGCACCCGCAACGCCTGCAAGGCGCGCAACTCATCGAGCCGCGTCATGGCGATAGCACGCATGGACTTGCCACTGATTGTCAGCCCTTGCAGGCCCTGACCGGTCTGGCTGGATTTAGGCTTGCTGGTGAGAATCTCCAGACTCACCCAACCACCACTCGACTTGCGCACCAGAGAGCTGTAAGCGAACCCCCGCGACTGGCCGAAAATAAAACTGCCCAGCACCATTTGCTGTCGCATCAAACACCTCCATCGCTCAGGGCGGCACCGCGTCTTACCGCGAGTGGATCGGTCATCATCAAGGGTATGAACTGCGCCCTGAGCTGTTGCAGCACGAGGTTGGCAATATGCTGGGAGCTGGCTTGATCAGGCCCGCTGATCTGAATGACCGGGGCGAAGGTGATCGGCGGGCTGACTGCCTGGCCGGCACCCGCCGGGTTCGCCGGCTGGCCGCCCACCAGGTCGTTCTTGACCTGCTCCGGCGAGCTGAGGCGATCGACCAGAGCGCCGAGCTTGTCGCCCAGGCTGGCGCCGTAGTCACCGCCATAATAGCCGCCGAACAGTCCACCGACGGCCGCACCGAGAGCCGTTCCGATAATGGGCACGACACTGCCGATCGCCCCGCCGAGGGCAGCCCCCGCGGAGGCTCCCGCCCAGCCGCCACCAGCGGTTCCCAGGCCAGAAGCGAGCATCTGGGTATCGCCGGTCACCAGGCCTTCGGCGACATCCACCGCGGCGCCGAGGTACTTCGCCGGCCCTGGAGCCCTGCGGCTCAGGGAACGAACCGAGGCCTGCGACCCGGACAGACCGAAAGCAAAGGACGAACCTGCATGTGGAACAGCGGCCGTGGCTTTCGGCGTTTTCTGGGCAGACTTTTTAGCGGCCCTCCTTGCGGCCTTGCCTTTGGAACGTTGTTCCTGGGGAACATCTATGCTCGGACCGCTCGGGGTACTCGGAGCACTGGGACCGCCCGAAGGACCTGGAGCGCCGGGCTGGCGAGCGCCTGCACCGTCGAGGATGCGTTTGGCGCCGCGGTTGAACACCTCGTCTACCACCGCCTTGCCCTGCTTGCTGACCAACAACCTCAGCGCCGCGCCGAGCAGCACGAGGCCGGCCGTGACCTTGGGAAAGGTTTCGGCCAGTTCGCTGAGGCCATCCACCAACTCGCCAAGAGGAGCAAGCGTACTGTCGACTACCGGTGCCAACGCGTTGCCCACGGCAGTGGACAGTCGCTCGGTGCGCGCCTCGAAGCAGTTCCAGGTGGTTTGCTGGGTCTTCGACTGCGCCAATGCGGACTGCCGTACCGAACCCTTGTCACCCAGCTCCGATGTAGCGTATTGGCCTTTGTCGGCCACCTGGGAGAAGGTTTGCTGAACCTCTGGCAGGTTCCGCGACAGGCGCAATGCCGCCTGATCGCCTTCGGTAAATAACGCACCGGCCAGTGTCGAGCGTTTCTCGGCGGGTTGCGCATTCAAGGCTGCCAACACCGATATCACTGTACCCTGGGCGTTCTCGCGCAGCCCGTCGGCGACCGCCCGGGGATCCAGCTTCAGTTCGCTCCAGGCGACTCGCTGAGCCGCGGAAGCCTGCTCGCCCTTGCCCAGGGCAGTGACGATGTTACTGAACGCCAGGCCTGCATCGGCCTTCGATGTACCACTATTGAGCAACGCCGCCGAAAGCGCCGCCGCTTGCTCGGGCGCCAACCTGGCCGAGGCCGCAGCGCTACCATGACGCTGGAGAATAGCGCCAATATCTGCGGCTTCGGCATCCCCCGGGGCCTTGCCCAGGTGATTGGTCGCATCCGCGAGATCGAGGGCCTGTTTGGCGTCGAGGTTCATCGACGTACGCCAGCCGGCCATCATCTCCCCGGCATCGGTGGCCGATACCTTGAATGCCGTTGCAGTAATCGCCGCGGCTCCGGCAAAGGTCAGCAACGCCTGCTGCTTGTCTTGCGCAGAGTGCTGATCACTGCCGATGCCTGCCTTGGCTGCCGCATATTCGACCTTCGCCAGATCGACGGCGGTCGTCCCTCCAGCGGCTATCAGCGGCGCGCTGGCCATCCGCTGGTTCTCCCGTACCACCTCCGCGCGCCGAGATGGCGAGAGATCAAGTACGCGCCCCAGATCGGCCATCGCCGAACTCATGCTGATCGCAGGCTTGAGCAGGTTCGGCGGCTCGATGCCGCCTGCCTTGCCCGCACCTTTTTGTCCACCTGCCGGCTCCCCCTTGGCGCCAGCAGACTGGCCGACCACCACTGCCTGCCGTAGACGTTGCGACGACAGGGTCAGGTTCAGGGCGTCGAGGCTGGTCACCAGCAACCCGATATCGGCGCTGAGGGTATCCAGTGCCCGGTCAAGACCGGGTAGTCGATCCTTGGGCTGGGCTGCCAATCCACCCGACGGCGCGATGCTCGCGACGGGCGTGTTCAGGTCGACCGACCTGATGTCACCGAACGTCAACCAGCCTTCCTTGACGGCGGTGAACTTGAGCGAAAACTTATCGTCCGCCATCCCGCTCTACTCCTGTTTCACGCCAAGGCGAGTGATCGCGATGTCGTAGCGGCGCAAGGCCTTGCCGGCGTCCCACTCCAGGATTTCCGCTTCACTTACCGAGTAAATGAGCGGCACCACATCGAGAATCACTTCGATGTCGCGCTCCGAAAGAAGGCCGCCGGTTTGTTTAAAAAATCGTCGATGCGAACCTGCAGCTGGGTCCAGTCGGGTACCGTCAGCTGGGCAAGATCGGGAATCATCAGGCCGGTGCAGTGGGCGGTGATGAACTCGGCGCGTTCCTTGGCCGTCTTGAGTTTCTTCATCGCCTTGGTCGCCCGCAGCGCCGGCATTTCCAGGGTCAGCGAGGTCACGTCCCGGCCGGCCACGGCCAGCGGCAACAGCAGTTGCACCTGGTCCGGGTTGTCCTCGTTGATCTCGCCCTCGGCCTGTTTGAGAAAGTGGGCGGTCGGACGGGTCGACATCTCGTGAACGTACTGCGCAATGCTCACGTAGTCCGGTCGCTTGAGCTGGTCCAGCTCTTTCACCGACAGGCCGGTCGCCAGCTTGGCCAGCTCGAAGAACTGATCGTCCTCATCGTCGCCGGCGCGGGCCAGCGCTTCTTTCTGCGCAGCGTAGAACAATGGCTTGAGCTGAATCTGCGCGATCTGCGACTCGTCGTCGGCGGTGATCGGGCACAGCAGGACATGGATCGGAGGCGTCCAGGACATGAATGAATTCCTATGTAAAAGGCAGGAGCGAGCGGGCTCGCGACAGCAGATGAACAGCGCTGGCGATGCGGACTGTCAGGCCGTCATCGCGAGCCGGCTCGCGCCTACAGAGGGGAGGTGTTACGGGTTACGGCATCAACACAGCGCGGCGCGCGTCACCGAGGATGTCGACGCCGTTGAGCATGAACTTCTGGGTGCGCACGTCGATGTCGATCACCGGCACGCCGTTTTCCAGGCGGTTGTAGGTACGGCAGCTGAGCTCCAGGTTGGTCTTGGGCTTTTCACCCATTTTCAGCATCGTCTCTTCCAGGGATTTCAACTTGCCACCGACCGTGTGGTAGGTGAAGTAGGTGTTGCCATCCTGGTCCTGGCCGGCTTCACGCACATTCAACAGAATGTCGTCGCCCACGCTCACGCCGAGGGCGAGCATGATTTCCGGACCTACGCCCTGGAGGGTCAGCTTGGCATTGAGCACCTTGCCGCCCTTGGCCATTTCTTCGGCGATGAAGCGCCCGCCGCGCATCTCTTCCATGTCGAATTCGATCTTCGGCGGGGTGAACTCTTCCACGGTCGCCGACAACGGCAGGCCTTGCAGGGTGGCCGCGATGGCCTGTCTTACGCGGTTGGTAAACATTAGAGAACATCCTCCAGGAACTGCTCGATGATTTCATCGCGGGCGTTGAGCTGATACACCATGTGCTCGTTCGGCGCGTAGCGGCCGTAGTCGATGACCACGTACCAGGTACCGTTCTTGTACTTCTCGACGCTGTTCAGCTCGGGGTGCAGGTACACGCTGCCGCCCGGGATGGTTTCGTCGGCAACCAGGGTCTGCAGCCAGTCATTGATGCGCTTGACCTCCTGGTCCATGAAGGACTTGGTCAGGTTCTTGGCCATGGCTTTCTGCCCGGCCTTGACCAGCTTGCGGCTGATGGCGTCTTCCAGGCCGACATAGCTGATGAACTTGCCAGTGATGGAGCGGTTACCCAGCAGCGAGAAACCGCCGAGCACGGTACGGGCGTAGTAGCTGACGCCGTAGCGGTTGAGCAGGTCGCCCTCGGTCGAGGTGTCGAGAATGTTGTATTCCACGGTGCGCGAAACGTCTTCGGCGTAGGTCACCTGGTTGCCCGGGCTTTCCCACTGCTTGACCTTGGCCAGCGCGGCGATGGCCAGGCTCGACGGCGCCAGGAACACGTTCTTCTTGGCCGCCTTGGAGTACACGGCCGGCATGTTGTGCACCACCAGGCAGCGGTCGAAACCCAGGTCCGCGCCGCCCAGCTCCTTGCTGTAGGTCACCTGGTCGGCGACCGAGACATCCTTGCCATCCAGCACCACACGGGCCTTGATGCGCTTGCCGAAAGAAGCGAACTCGCCGGCCACCGCCTTGGTACCGGTGAAGCCCGGCGCGCCGATGATGGTCAGGTCTTCCGGGACGCTGCCCAGGGCCGCCAGGCCGAGCTTGCGGCCGGTGGTGGCATCGACGCCGCCGATCACGTTGTTGACGGTGTCGGCCGGGGTCGCGCCCTCGTCGACGATCACCACATAGACCGGGACCTTGACCACTTTGAGGATCTGGTAAACCGCGTGATACAGGGTGCCTTCCTCGGCGCCGGTCGGATCCAGCAGGGCCTGGGTGGTGAAGCTGTTGATGCGAAACGGCGCATTGCGCGGAATCAGCGGGTCGGCCTTCGGCGCGGTGCCGACCAGACCGATGACGTTGTCACCCAGGCCACCCATGGCCTCGGGGGATTCGGTGGCATTGACGGTAATGCCGTTGTGCTCGAAGTTCAGAACCTCAGCCATGGTTATTCAGCCTTCTTGGCAGCGGCCTTCAAGGCCTTGGTGGACGGGGTGGCCGGTTCGGCCTGTTGGCGCGCCGCAAGGACGCGGGTCAGTTCCAGGCGGCCGGCTGCACGCAGGGCACTGGCCTCGACATCGAGCAGTTCCAGTTGCTGGCCGACGCTCGACCAGTGGCCACCGCCGGCAGGGAATGGAACTAGCACGGTGTAGGTTTGGCGGGTTGCCATTTTTTGTTTCTCCATAAACGGGAAAGCCCCTCGGAGGGAGGGGCTTGGCAGGTGTTGAGTGTTTTTTGAGGGAAAGAAAACACCCCGGGATTCGGGGCGCTTATTGGGTCTGCGGCAACAGCCACACAGGTGCTTGGGGGCGATGTTCCGACAATGGAAACTCCCCCGTCTCCGGCCAGTTACGTAAGGCCCGGCGGTAAGCTTGCAACTGAACATACTCGTCCGGTGACAGCGTCGTTTCGTGATCGTCCTCAAGCTCATCACGGTGCCTGGCGACTATGCCATCCGTATCAGACAATCGCCGATCTCGCCAAAAACGTTCGACCGTCGACAATTGCTCGGACGTCAGTTTTGGACGCGCGCTCAATGCAGGCTTCCCATCAGCACCAGCTGAAATGAGCTGTCCCTGACTCTGCCCCTCCAACAGGCGAAAGTGCTCCTCAATGCTAATCTCTACGACATCATCTGGAAGATGACCAGTAAGGTCCGAATCATAAAAGCCGTTCTTTGAAGGTGAGTAATACATAAATGGCTCCCTACTTGCCTTTCGCAGTCCAGAATATCGAATTGATATCCCCCGTTGGACCGGCAGTATCAACAAAGGTGAATCCCGTTGCCGGCATCTGATTGATCACGATCGTTCCGGCAGTAATGACTCCATCCAGTCGCTGGGTCGTGATTGAAAGCACACCATTGGGAAATGCTATCGGGTACACCACCGAAACGTTTCCCCCAGTGTTGTACGAAGGAATCAGTCCCCATTGCTCGATCAGTCCGCTAGGGTCTTTTTTGTAACCATTAGCCCCTGTTAGCGACGCTTGAAACATCGGCGAATACTTCAGCGCAGTATCCCCCGAGTCCAAACTCCAACCGGGCCCCAGCAACAGGCGCCGGAAAACCGCAAAATTGCCTGGTTGAAGCACAACGCTAGTCAAGTTGGTTGTGTTCACAGCCCCAATGGTTTCCCCGGATCGGGTTTTAACTGTCAATCCCGCAGTGGTTGTCAGATGAACCAAGCCACCAGGCGGAACGCTGTTCCAGTCAGGAAGCGTTGCCGTCAAGCCGGGCGCAGTAAAGATCGATAGTTTCCCGACGTCGGCAATGGTCAACTGGGTGTTGACATCATAGTTCGTCTGACCGGCATAACTGCCAAGTGCGCGCTGAACAAATTTAGTCGTTGCCAGAACATCATCGTTACTAAAAATGTTAGCTGTTGGCGCTGTCGGGCTGCCGGCGAACACCGGTGAATTGAGTGGTGCAAAACCGAAGGTGATGTTTTGAAACACCAAAGCGGTAGTGCCGAGTAATACAGGGCTATCGGTCACTAGCTGCCAGATCGTGTCAGCTTGAGTTGTGCCTTGTTCAACGGATACGTTAAGGCCAGAGGTTACTTTCAAGTTTGAGTCAGCATCTTTTGCGCGAACCCAAACATCATTCGCAACAACATACAGCCCATTGTCTTTTGATAACGTCTGGTTCTTCACCAATGAACGAGCCCCATGAAAGACAGGACACTGTTTCCCCCTTACGATAAGGGATAGGCAAACGGTTATGTTTATGACTAACAGCAACGATAAGAGTGGGGAGCTTTTGGGCCAGGAGCGGCGGCGCCGCTGGAGCCCAGAGCAAAAGCTGGCCATGGTTCGCGAGAGCCTTGAGCCAGGACAAAGTGTGTCGGTCGTCGCTCGGCGCAACGGCATCAATGCCAATCAGCTGTTCTTGTGGCGCAAGCTGTATCAGGACGGCAGCCTGTCGGCGGTCAGTGCTGGCGAAGCCGTGGTGCCTGCCTCCGAGCTGAGCGATGCGCTCAAGCAGATCCGTGAACTGCAACGGATGCTGGGCAAGAAAACGATGGAAGCCGAAATCCTCAAAGAGGCCGTGGAGATCGCCCGGTCGCGAAAATGGATTGCGCACTCACCCTTGTTGCCGGGGGACGACCAGTGAAGCTGGTCAGCGAATGTCTCGGTGTGGCGCGCTCGCAATTAACGGTTCGAATCAAGCAATCGGTATCGCCCAAAGTACGGCGAAGTAGGCCTGTGGACGATGCTGCGCTGGTGGTCGAAATCCAGCAACAGGTCAGCGAGCTTCCCAGCTATGGCTACCGTCGTGTCTGGGGATTGCTGCGTCGCGCCCGTGAAACCCAGTCGCTGCCGGCGATCAACGTGAAACGAGTTTACCGGGTCATGCGTGATCACAACTTGCTGTTGGAACGTCGACTCAAACAGCCCGGCGTGCCGCGTCGGCACGAAGGCCGTATTGCGGTGAAAACCAGCGATACGCGTTGGTGCTCGGACGGCTTTGAGTTCCGCTGCGAGGACGGGGCCAAACTGAGCGTGACCTTCGCCCTGGACTGCTGTGATCGCGAGGCCATCGGCTGGGTCGCGAGCCCGACCGGGTACAGCGGCGATGATATCCGCGACTTGATGCTGGAAAGCGTGGAGAAGCGCTTTGGTGATCAACTGCCCGTCACGCCGGTGCAATGGCTAAGCGACAACGGCTCGGCGTACACCGCCGAACAGACACGCCTGTTTGCTCGACAGATCGGCTTGCAGCCGGTGACCACCCCGGTGCGCAGCCCGCAGAGCAACGGCATGGCCGAGAGCTTCGTGAAGACGATCAAGCGTGACTACGTGGCGCACATGCCCAAGCCGGATCGAGAAACGGCGTTGCGTAACTTGGCAATTGCCTTCGAGCATTACAACGAGCAGCATCCGCACAGCGCCTTGAATTACCGTTCACCGAGGGAGTTCAGGCGCTTGGCGCCAGCATCAATTTAACGGGGAGTTGGTGTCCGGTTTTGTAGGGGCAAGTCCAACCAACACCCTGTCCCCCGCAACGACCGCAACACCATCAATAGTTTGTGACGCCTTCAACGCAATATTGCCTGTAGTAGCTACCCGTACAGACTGCTTGGCATCAAGCTTGGCGAGTTCATCCGCCACGTACCCGGCTACCCAGGCACGAGTGGCCTTGACCACCGTATCGTCGATCAGCAAGGTCACCAGCGACGCATTGCTGGTCTCGAAAATCGAGCGGATATAGAACTCTTTCCCCGACCCCGAAGTCGCCAACACCGGCTTGAACGACTCCGGATACTTGACGATGGCGTAGAGAATACCTGTGTCGGTCCACAGCCCTGCTTCACGCACATACCAGCCGCCGACCTCCGGCGGGATGGTCACTTCGGCCAGCAGCCAGCTGGGGTTTTTCTCGTCCTGGAACAGGGCGTTCAACGGGCCGCGCCAGACTTCGCGCTTGAGGACAGTATCGGTCGCCGCCGGGTTGTAAACCGCGCCACCGCCGTCACCGACGGAAATCTGCGACAGCTTGATCGGTACGCCTGCTGCCTTGCAGGCAGTTTCGTAGGCGATCCCCGCATTCGTGAGCAGGGTGTAATAGTCGGCCATTTAGGACCCCTGAGGATAAATAGTGGATGTTTCGACGCTGTACAGCCCGGCGGCCATGAAGGCCTGGCCCGAGGCTTCGAGCCCCTCGACGACGATCGGGTAGATGGTGGTCAACTCGCCGCAGACGGTCGCCGCCGCGATGGAGTGGGAACCGAATGCGCTCAGGCCCACGGATACCGTCAAGATGTCGCGTTCGCTTTTGGCATCCGCCAGGCGCCGATCGAGGCGCGCGTCGATCTCTTCGCTGTAAGGCCGCTCGGTGAAGGCCCTGACCGAAAAGCTGTAGGGCGCCCCAGGCGGGGTCTGCTCATACCAGGCGCGAACCTCGGGCATCAATTGCAAACCCTTGGCGGCATTTTCCAGCGCCTTTCGTGTGCCGGCCTGACGCGCGGTGGGCCAAGCCAGCTCGACCGTCAAACGCTTTTCGGCCTCGGGCGCTTCGGAGCGCCACTCGCCGACACCCCGATCAGCCGCGAGATAAGGCAAGAATTCCACCGGTGTTTCGGCGGGGCTCATCAGCTCCGGAAACGGCGGCGCGATGCGTTCGAGCAAGCGGGCAAAACCGAGGTCGAGCGCTCGCTCCAGAGGCGAGCTGTTGACCGGCAGGAGACTCGGGTGAACGGCTTCGTCCTTCATAGCGTGAGCACCTCAACCTCGACATCCGTGCAGTACGGCGCCTGGAAGGCCGTCGTGACGATCGGCGCCAAGGGTTCGAGAATTTCCAGCTGCACCGCGCCCGCGGCATGCAGGGTGTAATCGATCCAGCTCGGATCCACCCGCCCTTCCAGGCGATGGCAGCTGTCCGCGTAAGCCTGGAGTTGCCGCTGCGTGGCGACCTGGGTCAGTCCGGAATCGGGGCCCGGGTTGATCTTGGCCACCACGCGGATCTTGTAGGGCTTGATCTGTGCCGCCTGCACCGTCACCCGGTCCGTTTCCGGCTTCACGTCCGGTCGGGCAAAGTGTCGGCGCACGCCTTCGAGGAGGTCTTCGGACGGCGTGCCGTCGCCTTCCCGTGAGAGCACGGTGACCTGCACTTCGCCCGGCGCGGTACGGCGTCCGTTGCCATCCTTGACCTGAGCGGCGAAACCGTCCGGGTCGAAGGTGTAGGTGACGGTCACCACGCCCGCATCGGTGGAGTCCACCTTCACCCTCGGCCGCTCACCGAGGGTGAACACCTCGCGGCGATACTGCATTCGCGAACCCGCCGCCGGCGCATGGGGCGCCAGGTAATAGCGCAGGCGCGCATCTTGGTCGCTTTCGTAGACCGCGGGGACCGGCGGAAAGGCCGCCGGATCGCCTGGGTCGAGCAACTGTCGCTCCAGGCCCATGTCCGCCAGGCGTGCATCGAGATTGCTGCCGGTGGCCCACCAGGCCAGCATCTGCTTGATGCGGGCGTTGTACTTGCGCTCATGGGTCTGCAGGCGCAGGCAGAAGGCCTCCAGCGCCAGAGTCAGCAGCTCGCTTTCGTTGGCCAGGCTGGCCTGCAGCTTCTGTGCATGGGCGGGGGAACGCTGGGCCACGTAGTCGACGACGAAGGCCTTGAACTCGACGAGCAGCGGCTCGAATTCTTCGACTGTGACAATGGCCGGCTCGGCCAACTGGTGTTCACCGGGTATCAGCATGCTCATGTCACGACCTCGAACGTCTGTTGGCGGTTTTTCCAGCTGCCGGCGAAACGCAACAGCAGCCCGGCGCCGCGCCGGCTGGCGACTATGACCTGCGGCTCGAAATCGCCAATGCCGTTCTGCTCGTTGTAGAACGCCTGCGCGGCATGGCTCTGGGCGAGGATCAGCAGGTCGTCGCCGAGGTTCTGGCCCAGCAGGTCGGGAATCAGCGAACCGTACAAAGGGCGCTTCTGCCGCGTACCCAACGGCGTGGTCAGGGCGCGGGTCGCGCGCTGCACGAACTGCAGCCAGTCATCGACCGCGGCGCCGGTGTTTCTATCGACTCCAATCATGGAAAGCCTCTTATCAAGGGCTGATAACGCGGCCCTGGTGTTCCACCAGGGGGCCGCTGAAGTGGATGCCGGCGCTGTCGAGCAAGATGCCCACCGCGCCCAACTGCAGCTCAATCGCCTCGGGCCTCATCGCCAGCCGGGCGGGACCGATGCTCAACTCGACCGCCTCGCGGGAGGCGGTGAGCGCGGTCGGGCCGTTGCTCCAGTTCAAGACATGGCCGGCGTCGTCATAACTGCTTTGGGTGCCATCGGCGTATTGGCGGCGGGTCAGCGCGGCCAGGGTCGACACCGGTGGAAAGCGGTCGCAGTTGAGGCCGAACAGCGCCACCGACTGGGCCCCGCCGTCGCCGCCACCGTAGTTGAGCAGCAGGCACTGCTCGCCCACGGAAGGAATGCGCGATTCGCTTTGCGCGCCGGCGCTGGGGTTGAAGAACCTGATCGCCGGCGTCAGCAGCTCTCCGTGGCTGACCCGGCAGGTGTTGCTGGCCGCATCGACCGCCTGGCACACGCCAATACGGCAATGGTTTTCCGCCCGCCGGTGCAAGTCATCGAGTTCGGTTTCCATTTCGGCCAGTCGCTCGATGATCGGGCCCAGCTGCATGCGCAGCAGCTCGTCAAACATGGCTCAACCCTCAAGTGCTTGGTATTGGTCGGGGTCGTCGATGTTCGAGACTTCCCAGGTACGGGCGAACTTCGGTATGCCGGTCGGGTCGTCCAGCAATGGTTGCCCGAGGTACAGCGTCTGGGTGAACGACAGCGTCCAGGCGGCGTATTGCTGCTCGCCGCGGATCAGGGTCGAGGGCAGGCCCTCGAGGCTCATCGGCAGGTCGCACTGCGCTGCCGGGAGGCCCCAACGGTTATCCATGGCCAGATCCTTCAGCACGCTCGCCAGATCGCAGGCCTCGAACCCGGAACGCTCGGCCCCCACAGCCGCCACAACTTGCAGCGAGATCGTCAGGACATGGGCGATACGCCCTTCCTGGCTGCGCATGCCCGGGGCATCGCGCTCGATCGCCATCAGCACCCAGGCCTGGTCGAGCAGACCATCGAACTCCTGGTGACTGCCAACCTTGAGGCCAAGGCCCGCCCCTCGCAGAGTCTCGGCAATGGCAAAAAACAGCTGCGACGGCTTGTCGATGACGGCGGGCATAGGGGGCTTCCTGTTCGGATATCAGGGTTGAGATTGCGCTGGGGTGCTGCGGATGTGGTGCGAGTTGGAGGGGCGGTGAACGTCGGTTTGAGCAGGGCTCTGGCTCGCCAGATCGGTGCGCGAGATCGCGAAGGGTTGGGTGATGCAACGGATGACTCACGAGACTTCGCTGAGGTCCGGCATCACCTTCGATGGAGTCCCGGTCGGGTCGAATCAGGCGTACTTCTCGTTCAGCGCATAAAGGATCGCGCAGGTTTCCACATCCAGTTTCCCGGCGTAGTTCTTCGGCCTGAAGTGCATCTGGAAGGCCCGCACCAGCGACTGGAAGAAGTCATCCGTTGCCTGGGCCGGCACGCCATAGCCGTAGGTGGCGAAGGCCTTGAGCGCTTCGGCGCGCTCAGGCAGACCCGCGACACGGAATTGCCGGACGTATTTCTTCTTGGTCGGCTCGTCGTACCAGGCGCCGATACCGGCCTTGTAGAGTTCTTTCCAGGGCAGTTTGGGGCCCGGATCGGATTTGCGGCCCACCGCGATATCGGAGTGGCCCACCACGTTTTTCGGCGACATGTCCGGATAACGCTGGAGAATATTCAGGGCCAGTTGCTTGAGCGCCTCGACCTGGGAGCGTTCGTAATCCGGGAAAGTGAAGACGCCATTGACATCGGTGGCCTCGTTGACGATCTCGATGCCGATGGAAGTATCGTTCAAGCCGCTGCGACCGGCCCAGTCACTGACTCCGGCATGCCAGGCGCGGTCTTCTTCGGCCACCAGGTTGAAGATTCGTTGTTCCTGGAAACCCGCGGCCTGATACGTCGGATCCTGTACCGCCGGGATCAGGTAATGGGCGCTCGCCGCACCGGTGGTCAACGCCTTGACCGACGCCTCGAAGTTCAGGGCCGTGTAATGCAGCACCAGGAACCGCACCCGCTTGTTGTAGGGCGCGAGGGTGCGATAGCTGTTGTAGTCGATTGGAATCATGGTTTGCCTCTGTTTGAAACGGATGGATGGACGGCGCTGGGCCGTACCTGGCGCCTCCCTGCCGGGAGGGCCGATTGAGCTCGTTCAATACGAGTACGCGTCCTGCGTCAGGCGGGTATCACGGCAGCGTCGACTCAATGAGTCGACGATCTGTTTTGGTCGTTATTCAGGAGTCCGAGCGGGGATCCTTGGGCGGCACTTCGCACACACCCAGCCGCTTGGCCGCCCAGCGCTCGTAGAGCCCGATGGCCACGTCGGCGCCCGCCATGGCGGTCAGGCAACCGAAGGCGCCAGCGGTCCAGATCGATACGCCGGCGGCGTACAGCAGCATGATGGTCGAGACCCCGCAGATCACGCAGGCCCCGGAGCGCAGTGCCAGGCGCCGCAGCAGCAACCAGCCGCGGGCGCCCTCCTTGTCGGCGCGCCACATTTCGCCGGACACCCCGCCCACCAGGGCGAGGACGATGACAAGCCAGATCGGCATGTCCAGCAACGCTTGTTGCTCGTTTGTCATGTCACGCCTCCTGGGAGCGTTGATGAGTGCAGGGATTGAGGGCAAGACAGCACCGAGTCACCGGCGCTGTCTTCAACCCCGGAAAAGTCCGCTGAACGGGAGTTACAGACGTTCAACAATGACGTTGTCGATAAAGGCAAAGTTGGCGTACGGATTCTGTTCGTTGGAGAACGCCAGAGTCGTTTGCGTGGTAGTGGCGGTGAAGTCGTAGGTCAGGGTGCTCCACTCGATCGCAACGCCTTTGGCGGTCGGCGTATTGAAAGTGGCGGTTTGGCCAGCCACTTTGACCTGTACCACCCCGTCGCCCGAACGACCGGCGAACTTCGAGTTACCGGCGCTGAACGTCAGTCGGTACTTGGCGCCAACGACAGTGGCAAAGTTCTGTTGAATGCCCCCGCCGTTGCCATAGATATAGTTCGCCAGGTCAACAATCACCAGACCGTCCGCGGCTACGGAGCCGCCAATCGAAGCCGGCACGTTGAAGTACTCGGCACCGGACAGGAATGTCGTCCAGCCGGTAATGAAGTTGGTTTTTGCCGGGGTATCCAGAATACAGCTACCACTGCAACCGGGCTGTTCAAAGCTGCCGTTGACCAGCAGGTTGGCCGCAACGGCATTGGCTGCGGAGCCCAGCAGCACAACGGCGGCCAGAATGGGAGCGACATATTTTTTCAAGACTTTCATGTGTTCACCTATGGCTGTGATGGATTGGGTCGGGCCGCCGAAGCAGCATTCATGTCGCTCACAGGCGATCGCTCGGGGCTCGCGGCCCTCACATGATTCAGCGTTCCGCATCGGGAACATTTGATCTGGAGCTCTGCATACTCGCCGATCCGGGCGAGCAGTCTCTTGCAATGTCCACATCGACAATCTTTCAACATCTGCAATGCCTTGTGATGTTCATCGGATCCTTCCTTTTGCATTGGCCATCCAGGGATGAAGCCTGATATGCCTATGCGCTTCAGGTAGGCATTCCAAAAAGCCCGGCAATCCGCCGGGCTTTTCAGAATGCGATCCTTCGCCTTCCTTTCATCCTGTGAACAAAAAGGAAGCTGACTTTTCGGCGCTACTGGCGCGGTACGAGTCTATTCAAATTGTTTTTCCGACCGCGGTCCCTGCCCGCCGGATAACTGTTCACGGTGCTTTACGCTGCACACCCGGGTCAGTTGCCAACCCTCTGAACCGTCGAGGCCGGTTCATCGCTGCCTTTGCTTTTGCCACTAAAGAGCAGTGTCGCTCACCGCTGTCGGGCGGCTTGGAACGAATAATATGCATTGATGCATATACAGTCAATGCACAAATGCATTTATTTATGCAGGTCAAATGCACCTACGCATGAACACCGCATAAATAAAGGCGTGGAGGGTTTTCCGCGGGCACAAAAAAGCCCGCTCGATGGCGGGCTTTGGCGTTATGGGCTGTGGTTAACGGGCGTACATGCCCCACCAGAAGACGTGACCGAGGATGACGATCTGCTCTTCCTGCATTTCCTGGAAGCTGTAGTCCTCATCCGGGTGTTCGTCGCGGTTGAAGCTGCGCAGGCGAATGCCGGAAGGCAGACGATAGAGCTGCTTCACTCGCAGCTGGCCGTTGTGGTTGATGGCATACAGGTCGCCGTCGATGATGTCGCCGATACCGCATTTGCCGGCATTGACCCCCACCGTGGCACCGTCGCGCAGCACCGGCAACATGCTGTTGCCGCGTACCGTCACGCATTTGGCCTGGTCGAACTGCACGCCATTGTGTCGCAGGCTGCGCTTGCCGAAGCGCAGACTGGAGCGCTCGCTTTCCTCGATGACGAATCTTCCTGATCCCGCAGCCAATTCAACCTCGCGAAGAAAGGGGACCGACACCTCGTCGTCATCGACGGGGGTATCGTCGTCCCACAGACTTATGTCCTTGAGTTCCGAATGCGGATCGGCCGGCCGGGCAGAGGCGACCGCCGCGCGCCCGCGCAGTTGATCAGTGCTCACCTGGAAGTACTCGGCGATCCGCGAGATGTGTTTGTCCGAAGGATCGACAATCTTGCCGCTGAGGATCCGCGAAAGGGTGGATTGAGGCACGCCGGTACGCCGATGGAGTTCCGTGGGGGAAATGCCATCGCGATCGAGTAGCTCTCTTAAGACGGTAGATACGTTGCGCTTTTGCATAACGCGCATATTGCGGGTTATTTTCGCCGATGACAAATGCTAAAATGCATATTTATGCATAAAACACCCAAAATCCGTCTGGGTTCATCCCTGCGAAGGTCGGACCGCCCATGGTAACCTTGCGCCCATCGCGAAAAAGCCGGGCCCATGCCCTTTGCTTTTGCCCACCCTTTCAACGAATCAACCTGACGACCCGATGAATAAAGCGCTCACCGATCTGTCCTCCCACACGCCGATGATGCAGCAGTACTGGCGCCTCAAGAACCAGCACCCCGACCAGCTGATGTTCTATCGCATGGGCGACTTCTACGAAATCTTCTATGAAGACGCAAAGAAGGCCGCCAAGTTGCTGGACATCACCCTGACCGCGCGCGGGCAGTCGGCTGGCCAGGCGATTCCGATGTGCGGGATTCCTTATCACGCCGCCGAAGGTTACCTGGCCAAACTGGTGAAGCTTGGCGAGTCGGTGGTGATCTGTGAACAGGTCGGCGACCCGGCCACCAGCAAGGGCCCGGTGGAGCGCCAGGTGGTGCGGATCATCACCCCGGGGACCGTCAGCGACGAGGCCCTGCTCGACGAGCGCCGGGACAACCTGATCGCGGCGGTGCTGGGCGACGAGCGTCTGTTCGGCCTTGCGGTGCTGGACATCACCAGCGGCAATTTCACGGTCCTGGAAATCAAGGGCTGGGAAAACCTGCTGGCCGAGCTGGAACGCATCAACCCGGTGGAACTGTTGATTCCGGACGACTGGCCGCAAGGCCTGCCGGCGGAAAAACGCCGTGGCGTGCGCCGTCGCGCGCCCTGGGACTTCGAACGCGACTCGGCCCACAAGAGCCTGTGCCAGCAGTTCTCCACCCAGGACCTCAAGGGCTTCGGCTGCGAGAATCTGACCCTGGCCATCGGCGCCGCGGGCTGCCTGCTGAGCTATGCCAAGGAAACCCAGCGCACCGCCCTGCCCCACCTGCGCAGCCTGCGTCACGAACGCCTGGACGACACCGTGGTGCTCGACGGCGCCAGCCGGCGCAACCTGGAGCTGGACACCAACCTCGCCGGCGGTCGCGACAACACCCTGCAATCGGTGGTCGACCGTTGCCAGACGGCCATGGGCAGCCGCTTGCTGACCCGCTGGCTGAACCGCCCACTGCGCGACTTGAAAGTCCTGCAGGCGCGGCAGACCTCGATCGGCTGCCTGCTGGACGGTTACCGTTTCGAAAGGCTGCAACCGCAGCTCAAGGAGATCGGCGACATCGAGCGGATCCTCGCCCGTATTGGCCTGCGCAACGCCCGTCCCCGCGACCTGGCGCGCCTGCGCGATGCCCTGGCGGCGCTGCCGGAACTGCAAGTGGCGATGACCGAGCTCGAAGCCGAGCACCTGAGCCAACTGGCCGTGACCACCAACACCTACCCGGAACTGGCGGCGCTGCTGGAAAAAGCCATCATCGACAACCCGCCAGCGGTGATCCGCGATGGTGGCGTACTGAAGACCGGCTACGACTCCGAGCTGGACGAGCTGCAATCGCTGAGCGAAAACGCCGGCCAATTCCTTATCGACCTGGAAGCCCGGGAGAAGGCCCGCACCGGCCTGGCCAACCTGAAAGTCGGCTATAACCGGATTCACGGCTACTTCATCGAATTGCCGAGCAAACAGGCGGAACAGGCCCCCGCGGACTACATCCGCCGCCAGACCCTCAAAGGCGCAGAACGCTTCATCACTCCGGAGCTCAAGGCTTTCGAAGATAAGGCGCTGTCCGCCAAGAGCCGCGCGCTGGCTCGCGAAAAGATGCTCTACGAAGCCCTGCTGGAAACCCTGATCGGTCACCTGCCGCCGCTGCAGGACACCGCCGCGGCGCTGGCCGAGCTGGACGTGCTGAGCAACCTGGCCGAGCGAGCGCTGAATCTCGACCTCAATTGCCCGCGCTTCGTCAGCGAGCCGTGCATGCGCATCACCCAGGGTCGTCACCCGGTGGTCGAGCAGGTCCTGACCACGCCGTTCGTGGCCAACGACCTGAGCCTCGACGATCAAACCCGGATGTTGGTGATCACCGGCCCGAACATGGGTGGTAAATCCACTTATATGCGGCAAACCGCGCTGATCGTGCTGCTGGCCCATATCGGCAGCTTCGTGCCGGCGGCGAGCTGCGAGCTGTCGCTGGTGGACCGCATCTTTACCCGGATCGGTTCCAGCGATGACCTGGCCGGCGGTCGTTCCACCTTCATGGTGGAAATGAGCGAAACCGCCAACATTCTGCATAACGCCACCGAGCGCAGCCTGGTGCTGATGGACGAAGTGGGTCGCGGCACCAGTACCTTCGATGGTCTGTCCCTGGCCTGGGCTGCGGCAGAACGTCTCGCCCAGCTGCGGGCGTACACCCTGTTCGCCACCCACTACTTCGAGCTCACCGTCCTGCCGGAAAGCGAACCTCTGGTCGCCAACGTGCACCTCAACGCCACCGAGCACAACGAACGCATCGTGTTCCTGCACCACGTGCTGCCAGGCCCTGCCAGCCAGAGCTATGGCCTGGCCGTGGCCCAGTTAGCGGGGGTTCCGAGCGATGTGATCGTCCGCGCCCGCGAGCACCTGAGTCGCCTGGAGACCACCAGCCTGCCCCATGAAGCGCCGTCTCTGGTACCGGGCAAGCCCTCGGTCCCGCAGCAAAGCGACATGTTCGCCAGCCTGCCGCACCCAGTCCTCGATGACCTGGCCAAGCTCGATCTGGACGACATGACCCCGCGCAAGGCACTGGAAATGCTCTATACATTGAAGACACGCATCTAACGCTGATGCTTTCAAGCTGTTAGAATCTCGCGCGGTTTGGGATGCTGCGGACTATTAGCCTGGTCCGCAGACTATCGCTCCCGAACCTGGCGACCCCGTCCTGAAGGGGCTCCGCTGCCGCCGCCTGAGGAGAGAATTAGAAATGACCTTCGTCGTCACCGACAACTGCATCAAGTGCAAGTACACCGACTGCGTAGAAGTCTGTCCGGTGGACTGCTTTTACGAAGGCCCGAACTTCCTGGTGATTCACCCGGATGAGTGCATTGACTGCGCGCTGTGCGAGCCTGAATGCCCCGCTGTAGCGATCTTCTCCGAGGACGAAGTTCCGGAAGAGATGCAGGAATTCATTCAGTTGAACGTTGAGCTGGCCGAAATCTGGCCCAATATCACTGAAAAGAAAGATTCCCTGCCCGATGCCGAAGAGTGGGATGGCGTCAAAGGCAAGATCAAAGACCTCGAACGCTGATTACCTCGCGTTCCCCAAAAAGGCCCCTTGCAGGCCTTTTTGCTATTCCGGATTCACTTTTACGCAGGCAAAAAAAAGGGGCGGTATGACCCGCCCACCTTTTTTCCCTAGTCCCTGTGTTCCTTTTCATCGTCCTGATGAATCGCATCCTGCGATGTCCTGACCATCATCCTTGATGGCTGTGTCTATCCGTCGACACAGGGCTGATATTAGAGATTTTCCATGACAGAGCAATGGCACTGACAGCTAGAAAAAGTGTCGAACGCCATTCTAGACATCAAAATAAGCTCTTATTAATCAACAGGATAACTAAAATCCTCAGGTCAAACAGACAACTTTCATACCGTATAAAAACCGAACACTTACGAAAGAGTAAGCCTTTACTTACATGCTCTTTCAGCTATTGAACGCGCGCCTGACTATTTCATCTGACTCCTATCGATCTCCCAATAAAAAGCCCCGAACCTGTCGGGGCTTTTCACGGCAGGGTTGCTCGTGCCGTTATTGGAACAGCGACTCGCTGGAGAGGCCGTTCTTCTCGAGGATCTCACGCAAACGCTTGAGACCTTCGACCTGGATCTGGCGTACCCGCTCTCGGGTAAGCCCGATCTCCAGGCCCACATCTTCCAGGGTGCTGCTCTCGTGACCGCGCAAGCCGAAGCGGCGAACGACCACTTCACGTTGCTTGTCGGTCAATTCGGAAAGCCATTGATCGATGCTTTGCGACAGGTCGTCATCCTGCAACAGCTCGCACGGATCGGTCGGACGATCGTCGGTGAGGGTGTCCAGCAGGGTTTTATCCGAATCCGGACCCAGCGAGACGTCGACTGAAGAAACCCGCTCGTTCAAGCCCAGCATGCGCTTGACCTCACCTACCGGTTTCTCCAGCAGGTTGGCGATTTCTTCAGGGGAGGGTTCATGGTCGAGTTTCTGTGTCAGCTCCCGTGCTGCCCGCAGGTAGACGTTGAGCTCTTTGACCACATGAATCGGCAGCCGGATAGTCCGGGTCTGGTTCATGATTGCCCGTTCGATGGTTTGACGGATCCACCAGGTGGCATAGGTCGAGAAGCGGAAACCGCGCTCCGGATCGAACTTCTCCACCGCCCGGATCAAACCGAGGTTGCCCTCTTCGATCAGGTCCAGCAGCGAAAGCCCACGATTGACATAACGCCGGGCGATTTTCACCACCAGACGCAGGTTGCTTTCAATCATGCGCTTGCGCCCGGCCGGATCGCCACTTTGCGACAGACGCGCAAAATGAACTTCTTCTTCCGGAGAGAGCAATGGAGAAAAGCCGATTTCATTGAGATACAACTGCGTCGCGTCGAGCGCTCGTGTGTAATCAATGTACTTGTGTTGTTTCAATGAAGCGGAGTGTTTGGATTTGGCACGAACTGAAGGTACAGCAGATCCCTCATTCGACATCGAATCAGTGGCGATATCCGTCTCCATAAGGAGAACTTCATCGTCGATGTCAAACTCCGGCACTTCTTTACTGAGAGCCATTGTTATAGTCCTTTGGTGAGTTCGACCTCAGGCTCAAGCGACGCCTTTATCCTTGGCAACGCTGGAACCTGTTCCCTCTACGTGACGGAACAGGCTTGGTAACGGATCAACGACGTGGCAGGAATTGCAGCGGATCTACAGGTTTACCTTGTCGGCGAATCTCAAAGTGCAGTTTCACCCGGTCTGTACCAGTTGATCCCATTTCGGCAATTGTCTGTCCGACTTTGACCTGCTGCCCCTCCCGAACCAACAGCCTACGGCTGTGGCCGTAAGCACTGACGTAGGTATCGCTGTGTTTGATGATGACCAGTTCGCCGTAGCCCCTTAAGCCACTCCCGGCGTAAACCACCGTCCCATCAGACGCAGCTAAAACAGGCTGTCCCAAATCCCCGGCGATATCAATGCCTTTATTCAAACTACCGTTTGAAGAGAATTTTCCAATCAGAATACCGTTCGCAGGCCAGCCCCAGCCCTTTGGCGCGGGGCCTGCAGGCGGTAATGGAGCCGGCGAGGGCTGGCTCGCAATCGTTGGCGCGGCCCCTGCCGGACGACGAATTACCGTGGTTTTACTTGAAGAAGATGCACTGGAAGCCGACTTTGTAACCACTGCTGTCGGTGCCGAACCCGAGCGACCGTCGAAGCGGATGGTCTGCCCCGGGTGAATGGTGTACGGCTCGGCGATATTGTTGCGCGCGGCCAGGGCCTTGTAGTCCCAGCCATAGCGGAAGGCGATCGAGAACAGGGTATCGCCGCGACGAACCGTGTATTGCCCCGTGGTCACCGTCGGACGCTGCGGTACCGCACTGGTGCGATCGACGACCCGGGCGCTGCTCGACTTATTGCTCGAACACCCGACCAACAGAGAACTCAAGACAAGGCCAATCACCAGTCGCTGAAAGCTTGTTGTACCCATACGCTGCGCAATGACTGTGAGACTCACCCGCCGCTCCCTTTGTGGTGGTTGAAGATAAATAGTGCCTGGCTCAGGCATGAAATGTCGCAAGTATAACCGGCCACCCGCGCTTTACTCCCGGCAAAGCGAAATCGGCAGGCACAGGCATATCGATCAGGGTTCAAGGTTACTTAACCGATTGATCAAGCTGTAAGACCAAGCCGATCAAACAGAATTCACCCGCTCCGAACAAATGCTCAGGCCAACGGCCCGTTGAGCAAGGGAACGAAGCGAACCGCGCCGAGAACCTGCCGCGAAAACCCCTGCTCTTCACGAATGACCAGCATCAGTTGCTGTACTTCGCCGGAGCCGACCGGAATCACCATCCGCCCACCCGGTGCCAATTGGTCCAGCAGGGCCTGAGGGATGTCGGTGGCGACCGCCGTCACGATAATCCCGTTGTACGGCGCCAGCGCCGGCCAGCCTTCCCAGCCGTCGCCCCAGCGGAATACCACGTTGCGCAGGTTCAGCTCGACCAGGCGTTCCTTGGCCCGATCCTGCAATACCTTGATGCGCTCGACCGAGAACACCCGCTCCACCAGTTGCGACAATACCGCCGTCTGGTAACCCGAGCCGGTGCCGATCTCCAGCACCTTGTCCAATGGACCGGCCGCCAGCAGCAACTCGCTCATGCGCGCCACCATATAAGGCTGCGAGATCGTCTGGTTGTGCCCGATCGGCAAGGCCGTGTCTTCATAGGCGCGATGCGCCAGGGCCTCGTCGACGAACAGATGCCGCGGCGTACGCCGAATGACTTCCAGCACCTGGGTGTTGGACAGGCCTTCATCGTAAAGACGCTGGATCAAGCGTTCGCGGGTACGCTGGGAAGTCATCCCGATACCCCGACGCAACAAATCGTCCTGTTCGCGAGCCATCAGCGCAGCCCCTCCAGCCAGCCATCAAGACTTCTGAAAGCATCATTGAAGGTGCGGTCGAGCTGCAACGGCGTGACCGAGACATAGCCCTGCATGATGGCGTGGAAGTCCGTACCCGGGCCGCCGTCCTCGGCGTCCCCCGCCGCGGCGATCCAATAACCGGCCTTGCCGCGCGGGTCGACCGTCTTCATCGGCGCCGCCGCACGGGCGCGATGCCCCAGACGGGTCAGCTGAATGCCGCGAATATGATCGAGGGGTAGATTGGGAATGTTCACGTTCAGCACGGTACGTGGTGGCAGATCCAACTGCCCATGGGCCTCGACCAGTTTGCGGGCGAAATAGGCAGCCGTCGGCAGATTATCCACCTGACGCGAGACAAACGAAAAGGCAAACGCCGGAAGCCCCAGAAAACGCCCTTCCAGGGCCGCGGCGACGGTGCCGGAATACAGCACGTCGTCACCCAGGTTCGCCCCGAGGTTGATTCCGGACACCACCATGTCCGGATCGCGCTCCAGCAGCCCGTTGAGGCCCAGGTGCACGCAGTCGGTGGGGGTGCCATTGATACTGATGAAACCGTTACTCAAGGTGTGCGGGTGCAACGGCCGGTCGAGCGTCAGCGAGCTGCTGGCGCCACTTTTGTCCTGGTCCGGGGCGATCACCACACACTCGGCGTAATCCGCCAGCGCAGCATGAAGCGCGGCGAGACCGGGTGCTGTTACACCATCGTCGTTAGAAATCAGAATACGCATGGGCTGTCCGTCTGCCCCACCGGCACCAGATCGACGAGTTCACGCACCAATACGGTGGCGAAGCATCCGGCCGGCAGGACGAATTCCAGTTGCAGAATGTCAGGCTCGGGATAATGCCACGTCAACCCGCCAATGGGCAGCCGCAGGATGCGACGTTCGTGGCTCATTCCGGCTTTAATCAACCAATCGCGCAGATCCGCTTCGTCGCCAGCCACCTGCTGTTCCAGCAGATGGGTCGCTCCCGCAGCAGGCGATTCGCCCTCGCCCCACTGCGGGCCGGTCGGGTGCAAGTCGAGGATGGCCAGGCGCGGATCGCTGCATTCAGCTTCGCCGGCCGGGAAAAAACTGCGGCTATCGGTGAAGGCCAGCAGGTCGCCGACCTGGGCCCGCTGCCAGCTGCCATCGGCCACTCGCGCCGCCAGCACCCGGTTGAACAGGTAACTGCGCGCGGTGGAAAGCAGTCGCGAACGCACGTTGCGCTGTTCCGGCAAGGCCTTGCGGGCGGCCCAATCGCGGGCATCGACCAGGTTGCCGCCGTTATGGCCAAAACGCTGGGCGCCGAAATAATTGGGGATGCCGTGTTTGGCGATCGATTGCAGGCGCTCTTCGATTCCCGCCTTGTCTGCCTTCAATTCGGTCAGGCGCAGGGTAAAGCCGTTGGCCGCATGGGCGCCGCGTTGCAGCTTGCGCTTGTGGCGGGTCAGCTTGAGGATCTTCAGGGTGTCGTTTTCAGCCGCCGACAGATCGGGGTCGGCCTTGCCAGGCAGTTGGATGCTGAACCACTGCCGGGTCAGCGCCTGGCGATCCTTCAAGCCGGCATAGCTGACGGTGCGCAACGGCACGCCCGCGGCCTTGGCAATCCGCCGCGCCGCTTCTTCGGTGTTCAGGCCGCGCTTTTCCACCCACAACCACAGGTGTTCGCCTTCGCCGGTCAGGGGAATGTCCAGGACTTCGTCGACCTGGAAGTCTTCGGCGGTGGCCTTCAGTACCGCGCTGCCCAGGGCTTCGCCATAGGCCCGCGGGCCCAACAGTTGCAGTTCATTCATGCGCGCAGCAACAAGGCAACGGAATGTACGGCGATGCCTTCTTCGCGCCCGACGAAGCCGAGCTTTTCGGTGGTGGTGGCCTTGACGTTCACTTGATCCAGCTCGACTTGCAGATCCGCGGCGATCAGCGCGCGCATCGTTTCAATATGGGGGGCCATCTTCGGCGTCTGGGCCACGATGGTGTTATCGACGTTGCCGACCTTCCAGCCCTTGGCATGGATCAGTGCGACGACATGACGCAACAGCGCACGGCTGTCGGCGCCCTTGAACTGCGGATCGGTGTCCGGAAAATGCTTGCCGATGTCGCCCAGCGCGGCCGCACCCAGCAAGGCATCGCTCAGAGCGTGCAACAGCACGTCGCCGTCGGAGTGGGCGAGCAGCCCGAAGCTGTGCGCAATCCGCACGCCGCCCAGAGTGATGAAATCGCCTTCAGCGAAACGGTGCACATCGTAGCCGTGGCCAATACGCATAAAAAAACGCCCTGATTGAGTCAGGGCGTGATTCTACCTGCTTTGGCGGACATTAGCCGCTCAGAGCGCGCGCATGATGCTGCAGATGGTCGCCAATGAAGCTGGCGATGAAGAAATAGCTGTGGTCGTAGCCGGGTTGCAGGCGCAACGTCAGCGGGTGACCCGCGGCTTTCGCCGCCTGTTGCAGCACTTCTGGCTTGAGCTGATTGGCCAGGAAATCGTCACGATCGCCCTGGTCCACCAGCAACGGCAGCTTTTCACTGGCCTCCTGGATCAGCACGCTGGCATCCCATTCGCGCCAACGGGAACGTTCTTCGCCCAGGTAGCGGGAAAAGGCTTTCTGCCCCCACGGGCAATCCATCGGGTTGCTGATCGGCGCGAAGGCCGATACCGACTGGTAATGTCCCGGATTGCGCAACGCACAGACCAGAGCCCCGTGGCCGCCCATGGAGTGCCCGCTGATGCCGCGCTTGTCCGAGGCCGGGAAATGTGCCTCGACCAATGCCGGCAGCTCCTGCACCACATAGTCATGCATGCGGTAATGCTCGGCCCAGGGCTGCTGGGTGGCATTCAGGTAGAACCCGGCCCCCAGGCCGAAGTCCCAGGCGCCATCCGGATCGCCCGGCACGCCAGGGCCACGCGGGCTGGTATCCGGCGCGACAATGATCAAACCCAGCTCGGCGGCCAGGCGCTGGGCACCGGCCTTTTGCATGAAGTTCTCGTCGGTGCAGGTCAGGCCGGACAACCAGTACAGCACCGGCAGCTTGCCACCCTGCTCCGCCTGTGGCGGCAGGTACACGGCAAACACCATGTCGCAGCCCAGCACCTCGGAATGATGCTTGTAGCGTTTGTGCCAGCCGTCGAAGCTTTTCTGGCAGGACAGGTTTTCCAGACTCATGGGCATTTCAGCCGCAGGCTTCAAGCTTCAAGCTGCAAGTTGGCGGTGATCGCTCTTGCAGCTTCTGGCTTGCCGCTTGCCACTGCTCCTTAGAAATGAATGACGGTACGGATGCTCTTGCCTTCGTGCATCAGGTCGAAGGCCTTGTTGATGTCCTCCAGTCCCATGGTATGGGTGATGAAGGTGTCCAGCGGGATTTCGCCGCTCTGGGCCATTTCCACATAGCTTGGCAACTCGGAACGGCCACGCACCCCGCCGAACGCCGAACCGCGCCAGACGCGACCGGTAACCAGCTGGAACGGACGGGTGGAGATTTCCTGGCCGGCACCGGCCACCCCGATGATCACCGACTCGCCCCAACCCTTGTGGCAGCACTCCAGCGCGGCACGCATCAGTTGCACGTTGCCGATGCACTCGAAGGAGAAGTCCACGCCGCCGTCGGTCATGTCGACGATGACCTCCTGGATCGGCCGGTCGAAGTCTTTCGGGTTCACGCAATCGGTGGCGCCCAGCTGCTTGGCGATTTCGAACTTGGCCGGGTTGATGTCGATGGCGATGATCCGGCCAGCCTTGGCTTTCACGGCACCGATCACCGCCGACAGGCCGATGCCGCCCAGGCCGAAGATCGCCACGGTGTCGCCGGCCTTGACCTTGGCGGTGTTGATCACCGCGCCGATCCCGGTAGTGACGCCGCAACCCAGCAGGCAGACTTTTTCCAGAGGCGCTTCTTTAGGGATCTTGGCTACCGAGATTTCCGGCAACACGGTGTACTCGGAAAAGGTCGAGGTGCCCATGTAGTGGAAAATCGGCTGGCCTTTATAGGAGAAACGGGTGGTGCCATCCGGCATCAGGCCCTTGCCCTGGGTGGCGCGGATCGCCTGGCACAGGTTGGTCTTGCCCGACAGGCAGAATTTGCACTTGCCGCATTCCGGGGTGTACAGCGGAATCACATGATCACCCACAGCCACCGAGGTCACGCCCTCGCCGATGGCCTCGACCACGGCACCACCTTCGTGACCGAGGATCGACGGGAAGATGCCTTCCGGATCAGCCCCGGACAGGGTGTAGGCATCGGTGTGGCACACGCCGGAAGCGACGACCCGCAACAACACTTCGCCGGCCTTGGGCATGGCGACATCGACTTCAACGATCTCAAGGGGTTTCTTGGCCTCGAAGGCAACGGCAGCGCGCGACTTGATCATCCTGGGTCTCCAGCGAATAAAAACGAGACAGGGAGTGTAAAACAGCGCCTGGCGATGAATAATCCGGACAAAAGCAAAACATTATTGCCGTACAGGGATAATCAACATGAACGAGAACCGCTGGGAAGGCATTGATGAGTTCGTCGCCGTGGCCGAATGCAGCCAGTTCACTGCCGCCGCCGAACGCCTCGGGGTGTCGTCTTCCCATATCAGCCGGCAGATCGTCCGCCTGGAAGAGCGGCTGCAGACCCGCCTGCTGTATCGCAGTACCCGCCGGGTGACCCTGACCGAAGCCGGGCAGACCTTCTTGCAGCATTGCCAGCGTCTGCAGGATGGACGCGAAGAGGCGTTGCGCGCCGTCGGCGACCTGACCAGTGAGCCCAAGGGCATGCTGCGCATGACCTGCGCAGTGGCCTACGGCGAGCGGTTTATCGTGCCGCTGGTCACCAGTTTCATGGGGCTTTATCCGCAACTGCGGGTGGATATCGAACTGAGCAACCGCCCTTTGGACCTGGTGCATGAAGGCCTGGACCTGGCGATCCGCCTCGGCCGCCTGCAGGATTCACGACTGGTGGCGACCCGCCTGGCGCCGCGTCGCATGTACCTTTGCGCCTCGCCGTCCTACCTGGAGCGTTATGGTCGCCCCCACAGTTTGTCGGAATTGAGTCGGCACAACTGCCTGATCGGTAGCTCGGACATCTGGCAGCTGGAGCAGGACGGGCGCGAGTTCTCCCAGCGGGTGCAAGGCAACTGGCGCTGTAACAGCGGGCAAGCTGTGCTGGATGCGGCGCTGCAGGGGGTTGGCCTCTGCCAGCTACCGGATTATTACGTGCTGGAACACCTGCATCAGGGCAGTCTGATTTCCCTGCTTGAGGCGCATCAGCCACCGAATACCGCGGTGTGGGCGCTGTATCCGCAACAACGGCACCTGTCGCCCAAGGTGCGCAAGCTGGTGGATTATCTCAAGGAGGGGCTGGCCAAGCGGTCGGAGTACAAGGATTGATCCGTAGCCGCTACGGCAGGCTGCGATCGGCCGAAACGAGACGCGCTTTTCGCAGGTCACCACCACGCATGGTCAAACCAATCGACCGTGTTACCCGGTAAACGGCTACTGCGTAGCCGATCGCAGCCTGCGGCAGCGGCTACAGGGACCAGCGAAACCTGCATTCAGCGGCGATTGGCCCAGCGCTGGCGCAGCCACTCCAGGTCTTCCGGACGGGTCACCTTGAGGTTGTCCGAACGCCCTTCGATCAGGCGCGGTGCCTGGCCGGCCCACTCCATTGCCGATGCCTCGTCGGTAATCGCCACATCCGCCACCAGGCTGTCGGCCAAGGCGCGATGCAAGGCGCCAAGACGGAACATCTGCGGCGTATAGGCTTGCCAGATCAGGCTGCGATCCACGGTTTCCAGCACTCGGCCGTGCTTGTCGATCCGTTTCAGGGTGTCACGGGCCGGTACCGCGAGCAGGCCGCCCACGGGGTCATCCGCCAGTTCGCTCAGCAACTTGTCCAGGTCATCCCGGGACAGGTTCGGCCGTGCCGCATCGTGGACCAGCACCCAGTCTTCATCCGCAGCGCCCCGGGCGTGCAGATGGAGCAAGGCATTGAGGACCGATCCGGAACGCTCCGCGCCGCCTTCGACCCGCTGGATCCGTGGGTCGTGGGCACAGACCAGGGTCGGCCAGTAAGGATCGTCAAGCGCCAGGCTGACCACCAGCCCCTTCAGGGAGGGATGGTCGAGGAAACAGCCGAGGCTGTGTTCGAGAATAGTGCGCCCGCCCAGTTGCAAGTATTGCTTGGGACGGTCCGCGGCCATGCGGGCACCGACGCCCGCGGCAGGAATCACGGCCCAGAAGGCCGGTAGAGACTGAATCATTGGGCCAACTGGTAGAGGGTTTCGCCCTCCTTGACCATGCCCAGTTCATGACGAGCCCGCTCTTCCACGGTCTCCATGCCTTTCTTCAATTCCATGACTTCCGCATCGAGTACACGATTGCGCTCCAGCAGGCGCTCGTTTTCAGCGCGCTGATCGGCAATTTGCTGAGTCAGGTCGGTTACCTGCGCCAAGCTGCCATTCCCCACCCAGAGGCGGTACTGCAGGCCAGCCAGCAGCAAGAGCAAGACGAGGAACAACCAATTGGGACTGCGCATCGAATATCGGGTATCCAGTGAAAAAAGACAGCCATGCCAACAACTTCGAACCTACTGACAGCACGAAGCCTGGAAGAACCAGGCTTGTGCTCTTAAGGCATCAGATTAGTGGCAAAAACCTCGCTGATGCGATTTTTCTGACCCAATCCGGTGTCTTTGTACCATCTACCGCTTAACCGCGAAACTCGCTGCGGCCGTTGTACTTGGCCTTGCCATTCAATTGCTCTTCGATACGCAGCAATTGGTTGTACTTGGACACGCGGTCGGAACGGCACAGCGAACCGGTCTTGATCTGGCCAGCCGAGGTGCCCACCGCCAGGTCGGCAATGGTCGAGTCTTCGGTTTCGCCGGAACGGTGCGAAATCACTGCGGTGTAACCGGCTGCCTTGGCCATCTGGATGGCTTCCAGGGTTTCGGTCAGGGTGCCGATCTGGTTGAACTTGATCAGGATCGAGTTGGCGATCTTCTTGTCGATGCCTTCTTTCAGGATCTTGGTGTTGGTCACGAACAGGTCGTCGCCTACCAACTGGGTCTTCTCGCCGATCTTGTCGGTGAGGATCTTCCAGCCAGCCCAGTCGGACTCGTCCAGACCGTCTTCGATGGAGATGATCGGGTAACGCTCGGTCAGGCCCTTGAGGTAGTCGGCGAAACCTTCAGCAGTGAACACCTGGCCTTCGCCAGACAGGTTGTACTTGCCGTCTTCGAAGAACTCGCTCGCCGCGCAGTCCAGAGCCAGGGTCACGTCGGTGCCCAGCTTGTAACCGGCATTGGCCACGGCTTCGGAGATCACTTTCAGGGCGTCTTCGTTGGAAGCCAGGTTCGGCGCGAAACCACCTTCGTCACCCACGGCGGTGCTCAGGCCACGGGCCTTCAGCACGGCTTTGAGGTGATGGAAAATCTCGGTGCCCATGCGCAGGCCTTCGGAGAAGGACTTGGCGCCAACCGGCTGCACCATGAATTCCTGGATGTCGACGTTGTTATCGGCGTGCTCGCCACCGTTGATGATGTTCATCATCGGCACCGGCATCGAGTAGACGCCCGGTGTGCCATTCAGGTTGGCGATGTGCGCGTACAGCGGCAGGTCCTGGTCCTGTGCTGCTGCCTTGGCCGCGGCCAGGGAAACGGCGAGGATCGCGTTGGCGCCCAGGGTTGCCTTGTTGTCGGTACCGTCCAGCTTGATCATTGCCTGATCGAGGGCCTTCTGGTCGCTTGGGTCTTTACCCAGCAGCAGGTCACGGATTGGACCGTTGATGTTGGCTACGGCCTTCAGTACGCCCTTGCCCAGGTAACGGCTCTTGTCGCCATCACGCAGCTCCAGCGCTTCACGCGAGCCGGTGGAAGCACCGGACGGCGCGCAGGCGCTGCCGATGATGCCGTTATCGAGAAGCACGTCCGCTTCGACGGTGGGGTTGCCACGGGAGTCGAGAACTTCACGACCTTTGATGTCGACGATTTTTGCCATTGTTGTAAACACTCCAAAGTTGACGAAAACGACGCAGCTGAAGGGAATCTCTTTACCGTCGGCAAGCAGGGAACAGGGGGCAGACTTGCGGACGATAAGGCTCAGGCCCGCGGGCCTGAGCATTTAATCGTGCGGTACTTTACCGGAGAAATCGGTTTTACGCGGTCTCTACCGTCGGAAAACTCTTAACCAGTTCGTCCAGGGCCTTGAGCTGGGCCAGGAAAGGTTCGAGCTTGTCCAGGCGCAGGGCGCATGGACCGTCGCATTTGGCGTTGTCCGGGTCCGGGTGGGCTTCCAGGAACAGGCCGGCCAGGGACTGGCTCATGCCGGCCTTGGCCAGGTCGGTGACCTGGGCACGACGACCGCCGGCCGAGTCGGCACGACCACCGGGCATTTGCAGCGCGTGGGTCACGTCGAAGAACACCGGGTATTCGAACTGCTTCATGATGCCGAAGCCAAGCATGTCCACCACCAGGTTGTTGTAACCGAAGCTCGAACCACGCTCGCAGAGGATCAACTGATCGTTACCCGCTTCTTCGCACTTGCTCAGGATGTGTTTCATTTCCTGGGGCGCGAGGAACTGGGCTTTCTTGATGTTGATCACCGCACCGGTCTTGGCCATCGCAACCACCAGGTCGGTCTGGCGCGACAGGAAGGCCGGCAGCTGAATGATGTCGCAGACCTCGGCGACGACCGCGGCCTGGTAGGGCTCGTGGACGTCGGTGATGATCGGCACGCCGAAGGCTTGCTTGATGTCCTGGAAGATGCGCATGCCCTCTTCCAGGCCAGGACCACGATAAGAGGTCACAGAAGACCGGTTGGCCTTGTCGAAACTGGCCTTGAACACATAAGGGATACCGAGTTTTTCGGTGACCTTCACGTACTCTTCGCAGACCTGCATGGCCATGTCACGGCTTTCCAGCACGTTCATGCCGCCGAACAGCACCATGGGCTTGTCGTTGGCAATCTCGATATCGCCGACGCGGATGATCTTCTGTGCCATCGGGGTTACGCCTTCTTCTGGTGTTGAGCCAAAGCGGCCTTGACGAAGCCACTGAACAGCGGATGGCCGTCACGTGGAGTCGAGGTGAACTCAGGGTGGAACTGGCAGGCGACGAACCACGGATGGTCCTGTGCCTCGACCACTTCAACCAGCGCGCCATCGCCGGAACGACCGGAAACCTTCAGGCCGGCGTCGATCAGCTGTGGCAGCAGGTTGTTGTTCACTTCGTAGCGGTGACGGTGACGCTCGACGATCACGTCCTTGGCGTAGCAGTCGTGCACCTTGGAACCGGCTTCGAGCAGGCATTCCTGAGCGCCGAGACGCATGGTGCCGCCCAGGTCGGAGGCTTCGGTACGGGTTTCTACGGCACCGGTGGCATCAGCCCACTCGGTGATCAGTCCGACGACCGGGTGACCGCTGGCGCGGTCGAACTCGGTGGAGTTGGCGTCTTTCCAGCCCATGACATTACGAGCGAACTCGATCACGGCCACTTGCATGCCCAGGCAGATACCCAGGTAAGGCACCTTGTTTTCGCGAGCGTACTGGACGGCGGTGATCTTGCCTTCCACGCCACGCAGGCCGAAACCGCCTGGCACCAGGATCGCATCGACACCTTCGAGCAGCGCGGTGCCCTGGTTCTCGATGTCTTCGGAGTCGATGTAACGCAGGTTGACCTTGGTGCGGTTGGTGATGCCGGCGTGACTCATCGCTTCGATCAGCGACTTGTAGGCGTCCAGCAGCTCCATGTACTTGCCGACCATGGCGATGGTGACTTCGTGCTCGGGGTTGAGCTTGGCGTCGACCACTTTTTCCCACTCGGACAGATCGGCACCGTTGCATTGCAGGCCGAAACGCTCGACGACGAAATCGTCCAGACCCTGGGCGTGCAGCACGGCCGGAATCTTGTAGATGGTGTCGACGTCTTCCAGGGAGATCACCGCGCGCTCTTCAACGTTGGTGAACAACGCGATCTTGCGACGCGAGGACACATCCACCGGATGGTCGGAGCGGCAGATCAGCACGTCAGGCTGCAGGCCGATGGAGCGCAGCTCTTTCACCGAGTGCTGGGTCGGCTTGGTCTTGGTCTCGCCAGCGGTGGCGATGTACGGAACCAGGGTCAGGTGCATCAGCATCGCACGCTTGGAACCGACTTCGACGCGCAACTGGCGGATGGCCTCGAGGAACGGTTGCGACTCGATGTCACCCACGGTGCCGCCGATCTCCACCAGGGCCACGTCGGCATCGCCGGCGCCCTTGATGATGCGACGCTTGATTTCGTCGGTGATGTGCGGAATCACCTGGATGGTGGCGCCCAGGTAATCACCACGGCGCTCTTTGCGCAGCACGTGCTCATAGACACGACCGGTGGTGAAGTTGTTGTTCTGGGTCATGGTCGTGCGGATGAACCGCTCGTAGTGGCCCAGGTCCAGGTCGGTCTCGGCGCCGTCGTGGGTGACGAACACTTCACCGTGCTGGAACGGGCTCATGGTGCCCGGGTCAACGTTGATGTACGGGTCCAGCTTGAGCATGGTGACCTTAAGTCCCCGCGCCTCCAGGATGGCCGCCAATGAAGCCGAGGCAATGCCTTTCCCCAATGAAGAAACAACACCGCCCGTGACGAATATGTAGCGCGTCATGAAAAACCCTAGAAGTCTGCGTTAAAGCGGTCCGAGCCGCCGGGGAAAGCGAAGGAAGGCCGAAGCCCCCGATCACCTGCATTAATCACAGTGCACCTTTCAAAAAAACCGCCGCGTTGGGACAGACCGGAAGAAAAAACACCGGTACGTTGCTCGCTACACATTTTTTGGAATCGCCCAGCAAAGACTGCTTGGTAATCGGCAACTCCTGCAATTCAGGCGAATCCACAGAAGTTGTATCAAGAAGGGAGCGTAGTCTACCGGAAAGGGACTTTCAGCTCAAACCTTGATCGCTCGAAGGCGGCTGCCAATGCAATTGCCAACCTTCATGGGCATTTGCGTCAAGACCTGGCAGGTTCGCCACCGCGAGCAATTGCTCGCCTCGATACAGCAGCGGCAATCTGCCACGGACGAAGGCCGGCAGACCTGTCTCATTGAGCAGGCGCTTGAGGTCGCGGTGGCCGCGCCCAGGCAGTTGCATCACCTCGCCCCCCTGACGGTAACGCACCTGCAAGGGCCCTTGCGGTGCGCCACCGATGAATTGCAATTGCCCATTGCCTGGTAACTGCAAAGGCGCAGCGGTATCGACCCAACTCGGCGCCGATAGCGGGGATTGCAACCAGCAACCCGACAACCACCAGACACGCCCTGCCGCCCGCTGCAACTCGCCCTGCCCCAGCCGCCATACCGGGCGGCTGTCGCCTGCGGCATCGCGCAGCGTCTGCCAACCCGCCCAGTGGTCGCTGTCAGGCAAGGTCGTGAACTGGCTCAGCCAGTGACTCAGGGCATTGCGCTGACGCGCCTCCGACAAACCGACCAAAGGCGCCAGTGCCAGGGATGGCAAGCCCAGCCACTCGAACCCAACACCCTTAGCCGCCTCTTGCAGATCGATGATCGCCAGCTCATCCAGCAACTCCCGGGCCTCACGCAAATGCGCCGCGCTGCGCGCCAGGCTGCTGGCAGCCTGTGGCCAGCGGGCGGTCAGCAATGGGAACACCTGATGGCGCAGGTAATTACGGGAGAACTGCCGGTCCTGATTGGAGGGGTCGTCGATCCAGTGCAGTTGGTGATCACGAGCGTAACGCTCCAACTCGTCGCGGGAGACGTCGAGCAAAGGCCGCAGCAAATGCCCCCGCCCCAAGGCACGCGACGCCGGCATGGCGGACAGCCCCCTGACCCCGGCCCCACGCAGCAAACGGAACAACAGGGTTTCCGCCTGATCGTCACGGTGCTGGGCCGTCAGCAACAGCTCATTGCTGCCGGTTACCTCTTCGAACGCGGCATAACGCGCTTCCCGTGCCGCACGCTCGAGGCTGGCTCCCGGTTGCACCTGCACCGCCACTATTTGTAACGGCACTGCCAACGCTTCGCACTGGATTCGACAATGCTCCGGCCAGGCGTCAGCCACAGCCTGAAGGCCGTGATGCACATGGATGGCGGTCAACGGGGGAAGCATATGTCGCTGCCTGAGTTGGGCAAGCAGGTGCAGCAAGACGGTGGAATCAAGGCCACCGGAGAACGCGATGCGCCAGACCGATCGATCCAGCCAGGGCAGGAGGCGTTGCAGCAGTTTTTGCGTAAGGGCGGTATCGAATGGGCTCATGAGTGGACCGGATCCTGAGTAGAGACCGAGCTTGCTCGCAGCGCCTGAAAAGCCTCGACCTGAATGGCCGAGGCGCCCATTTCGCGAGCAAGCCCGCCCCTACAAGGAGCGTCGATCTGTCAGAGACCGTAGCTCATCAGGCGATCGTAACGACGCGCCAGCAGGGTGTCGTTATCCATCTTCTTAAGCATCGCCAGCTGGGAAGTCAGCTCGGCGCGGATCAGAGCAGCAGCGGCAACCGGATCACGGTGCGCGCCACCCAGCGGCTCGCTGATGACCTTGTCGACAATGCCCAGGCCTTTCAGGCGCTCGGCGGTGATGCCCATGGCTTCGGCGGCATCCGGCGCTTTCTCGGCGGTTTTCCACAGGATCGAGGCGCAGCCTTCCGGCGAGATCACCGCGTAAGTGGAGTACTGCAGCATGTTCAGCTGATCGCAGACACCGATGGCCAGCGCACCGCCGGAACCACCCTCACCGATCACGGTGGCGATGATCGGGGTTTTCAGGCGCGCCATGACCCGCAGGTTCCAGGCGATTGCCTCGCTCTGGTTGCGCTCTTCGGCGTCGATGCCCGGGTAGGCGCCCGGGGTGTCGATGAACGTCAGGATCGGCATCTTGAAGCGTTCGGCCATTTCCATCAGGCGGCACGCCTTGCGATAGCCTTCAGGACGCGGCATGCCGAAGTTGCGACGGACTTTCTCGCGCACTTCACGGCCTTTCTGGTGGCCGATGATCATGACCGGCTGGTCGTCCAGACGGGCAACACCACCAACGATCGCGGCGTCGTCGGAGAAGTGACGGTCGCCATGCAGTTCGTCGAACTCGGTAAAGATGTGCTCGATGTAGTCCAGGGTGTACGGACGACGCGGGTGACGCGCCAGGCGTGCGATCTGCCAGCTGGTCAGCTTGCCGAAGATGTCCTCGGTCAGGGTGCTGCTCTTGTCCTGCAGGCGGGTGATCTCATCGCCGATATTCAGCGAATTGTCATTACCGACCAAGCGCAACTCTTCGATCTTGGCTTGCAGGTCGGCGATCGGCTGTTCGAAATCAAGAAAATTCGGGTTCATAGGCGTCCGTCTTGGGTCGACGTCCAAGAGAGCTTGGGCCGGCCGGTTGTCTATTCGCGCCCTACCTTAAGGGAGAGGCGCGTTCAGGTCGAGATTAAAAATTCGGGTCGAGATCGGCGCACTTTCATGGCGCCTGACCGTCAACGGTATTGGAGGAAGACGTTGTCTCGCCCGAACTGGTCACGCAGGGCTTGAATCAAGGCATCCGCCGGATCGATCCGCCAGGCTTCGCCGAACTGCAGCAAGGCCTTGGCGTCCTCCTTGGTGTACTCCATGGAGATCGGGCAAGCGCCGCGATGGCGTTTGCACAGCTCCCCCAGCCAGCGTAGCTGATCGCCCTTGAGGGCTTCGGTGTGCACCTTCAGGCGCAGGCTTTCCGCCAGGTTGGTGCGAGCATCTTCCATGCTCATCACCCGCTTGACCCGCAGGCGCAGGCCACCGGAGAAGTCGTCGTTGCTAACCTCGCCCTCGACCACCACCATCGCGTCGGTCTGCAGCAGGGACTGGGCCGAATGGAAGGCATCGGCGAACAGCGAAGCCTCGATCCGCCCCGAACGATCGTCAAGGGTGATGAACCCCATCTTGTCGCCCTTTTTGTTCTTCATGACCCGCAGGGCAATGATCATGCCCGCGACGGTCTGGGTATCGCGCGCCGGCTTCAGGTCGACGATGCGCTGGCGGGCGAAACGCCGGATCTCACCTTCGTATTCGTCGATCGGGTGCCCGGTCAGGTACAGGCCGAGGGTATCTTTCTCCCCTTTCAGGCGCTCCTTGAGGGTCAGTTCCTTGGCCTTGCGATGATTGGCGTAGACATCCGCATCCTCTTCGACGAAGACCCCGCCGAACAGGTCGGCGTGGCCACTGTCGGCGGTTCGCGCGGTCTGCTCGGCCGCCTTGACCGCTTCCTCCAGGGCCGACAGCAACACTGCACGGTTGCGGTCGATATTGGCCTGGTAGGCCTTGAGTTCATCATGAAAGTGAGGACCCAGACGATCCAGGGCACCACTGCGGATCAACGCATCGAGGGTACGCTTGTTGATGCGCTTGAGGTCGACCCGGCTGCAGAAGTCGAACAGGTCCTTGAACGGGCCACCTTCGGCACGGGCCTCGACGATCGCCTCCACCGGCCCTTCGCCCACGCCCTTGATCGCTCCCAGGCCATAGACGATGCGGCCGTCGTTGTTGACGGTGAATTTGAAGTCGGAACTGTTCACATCCGGCGCATCGAGGCGCAGCTTCATGCTGCGCACTTCTTCGATCAGCACCACCACCTTGTCGGTGTTGTGCATATCCGCGGACAGTACCGCCGCCATGAAAGGCGCCGGGTGATGCGTCTTGAGCCATGCAGTCTGGTAGGACACCAGCCCGTAGGCGGCCGAGTGGGACTTGTTGAAACCGTAGCCGGCGAATTTCTCCACCAGGTCGAAGATGTTGCCCGCCAGGTCGGCATCGATACCGTTGTTGGCGCAACCTTCGATGAAGCCGCCGCGCTGCTTGGCCATCTCCTCGGGTTTCTTCTTACCCATGGCACGACGCAGCATGTCGGCCCCGCCAAGGGTATAGCCAGCCATCACCTGGGCAATCTGCATCACCTGTTCCTGATACAGGATGATGCCGTAGGTCGGCGCCAGTACCGGCCGCAAGCCATCGTACTGGTAGTCCGGATGCGGATAGGCCAGCTCGGCGCGACCGTGCTTACGGTTGATGAAGTCGTCCACCATGCCCGATTGCAACGGACCAGGACGGAACAACGCTACCAGTGCGATCAGGTCTTCCAGGCAGTCGGGCTTGAGCTTCTTGATCAGCTCTTTCATGCCTCGGGATTCGAGCTGGAACACCGCAGTGGTCTCGGCCTTCTGCAGCAGCTCGTAAGTCTTCTTGTCGTCCAGCGGGATGAAGTCGATGTTGACGTCGGGCAGGTTCTTTTTCGCCTGCTCGCGGTTGATGGTCTCCATCGCCCACTTGATGATGGTCAGGGTCCGCAGGCCGAGGAAGTCGAACTTCACCAGGCCGGCGGCCTCGACGTCGTCCTTGTCGAACTGGGTTACCAGGCCGTCGCCGGCCTCGTCGCAGTAGATCGGCGAGAAATCGGTCAGTTTGGTCGGGGCGATAACCACGCCACCGGCGTGCTTGCCGACGTTACGCACCACGCCCTCGAGCTTGCGCGCCATCTCCCAGATTTCCGCCGCCTCTTCATCGACCTTGATGAAATCGCGCAGGATTTCTTCCTGCTCGTAGGCTTTTTCCAGGGTCATGCCGACTTCGAAGGGGATCATCTTCGACAGACGGTCAGCCAGGCCGTAAGACTTGCCCTGCACCCGCGCCACGTCCCGCACCACAGCCTTCGCGGCCATGGAACCGAAGGTGATGATCTGGCTTACCGCGTTGCGGCCATACTTCTCGGCCACGTAGTCGATAACCCGGTCACGACCGTCCATGCAGAAGTCGACGTCGAAGTCGGGCATGGAAACCCGTTCCGGGTTGAGGAAACGTTCGAACAGCAGGTCGTAGGCCAGCGGGTCGAGGTCGGTGATCTTCTGTACATAGGCCACCAGGGAGCCGGCACCTGACCCCCGGCCAGGCCCTACCGGCACACCGTTGCTCTTGGCCCACTGGATAAAGTCCATAACGATCAGGAAGTAACCGGGGAACCCCATCTGGATGATGATATCGAGTTCGAAATTCAGCCGGTCGACATACACCTGGCGCTTGGCTTCATAGTCTTCGGTAGTGTCCTTGGGCAGCAGCACGCTGAGGCGCTCTTCCAGCCCGTCGAACGAAACCTTGCGGAAATATTCATCGATGGTCATGCCATCGGGGATCGGATAGTCAGGCAAGAAGTGCTTGCCCAGCTTCACTTCGATATTGCAGCGCTTGGCGATCTCGACCGTGTTTTCCAGGGCCTCGGGCAGGTCGCTGAACAACTCGGCCATTTCCTCGGCGCTTTTCAGGTACTGCTGGTCGCTGTAGTTCTTCGAGCGACGCGGGTCGTCGAGGGCACGGCCCTCACCGATGCAGACCCGGGTTTCATGGGCCTCGAAGTCTTCGCGCTTGATGAACCGCACATCGTTGGTCGCCACCAGCGGCGCGCCGATCTTGTCCGCCAGGGCCACGGCTGCGTGCAACTGCTCTTCGTCGTTGGGACGGTTGGTGCGTTGGACTTCCAGGTAGAAACGGTCCGGGAACACCGCCATCCACTCGCGAGCCAGGGTTTCCGCTTCTTGCAGGTCACCAGAGAGCAAGGCGATACCGATCTCGCCCTCTTTCGCGGCCGAGAGCATGATCAGGCCTTCGGCGGCCTCGGCCACCCACTCGCGCTCGATGATGATCTGGCCATTACGCTGGCCATCGATAAAGCCGCGGGAAATCAGCTCGGTCAGGTTGCGATAGCCCACGGCATTCATCACCAGCAGGCTGATGCGGCTCAGTGGATTCTCGGGATCCTTGTTCGACAGCCACAGGTCGGCGCCACAGATCGGCTTGATCCCGGTGCCCATGGCCGCCTTGTAGAACTTGACCAGGGAACACATGTTGTTCTGGTCGGTAACCGCCACCGCGGGCATGCCCATGCCAGCCAACGTCTTGACCAGCGGTTTGATCCGCACCAGACCGTCAACCAGGGAATATTCAGTGTGCAGGCGTAGATGAACGAATGAAGCCGGCATAGTGATCCTGTAATGAGCACAAAAACAACAAGGCCCGGATTGTACCGGGCCTTCGCTAAAACATCAGCCTCAGGACTGAATCTCGCCCAGGTTCTCACGGGCTTCGTAGGCTTGACGTACCGGCGCGAACGAGCGCCGGTGAATCGGCGTCGGCCCCAGGCGGGCCAGCGCTTCCAGATGAACGGGCGTCGGGTAGCCCTTGTGCCCGCCGATGCCATAACCTGGGTAGATCAGCTCGAACGCCGCCATCTCGCGATCCCGGCTGACCTTGGCCAGAATCGACGCCGCGGCGATCGCCGGCACCTTGCTGTCGCCCTGGACCACCGCTTCGGCAGGCATCGACAGTTTCGGGCAACGATTACCGTCGATCATTGCCAGTTTCGGGGTCACGCTCAGCCCTTCTACCGCGCGCTGCATGGCCAGCATGGTGGCATGCAGGATATTCAATTCGTCGATTTCCTCGACTTCGGCGCGAGCAATGCACCAGCTCAGGGCTTTCTCACAAATCTCGTCGTAGAGTTTTTCGCGGCGGGCCTCGGTGAGCTTCTTCGAGTCGTTCAGGCCGAGAATCGGCCGGCTCGGATCGAGGATGACCGCGGCCGTGACCACTGCGCCGCATAATGGGCCGCGCCCTACTTCGTCGACACCGGCCACCAGGTCTTCGGCATCGGCCACCAGCGAGAAATCCAGTCCCATCTGCATCTTTTCGTTACTCATGCCGGTTTGCCAATCAGGTTCAACACCGCTTCAGCCGCCTGGTTGGAGGCATCCCGGCGCAGGGTGCGATGGATCTCGTCAAACCCGCGAGTCTGCTCCTGGCCGTCTTCGATCAGGGGCGACAGGGTCTGGGCCAGGGCCTCCGCAGTCGCGTCATCCTGCAGCAGCTCGGGAACCAGCAGGCGCTGGGCCAGCAGGTTCGGCAGGGAAATATAAGGGCTCTTGACCATGCGCTTGAGAATCCAGAAGGTCAGCGGCGCCAGGCGATAGGCGACGACCATCGGGCGCTTGTACAGCAGCGCCTCAAGGGTCGCGGTGCCGGAAGCGATCAATACCGCATCGCAAGCCGCCAGCGCCTGATGCGACTGGCCGTTGAGCAGGGTCAGCGGCAAGTCGCGACCGGCCAGCAGCTCTTCCAGCTGAGTACGCCGCTCGGGGCTCGCGCAAGGCATGACGAAACGCACCCCTGGACGCAAGGCGCGCAGGCGTTGCGCCGCGTCGAGGAACAAGGCCCCGAGGCGCCCGACTTCGCCGCCACGGCTGCCCGGCATCAGGGCCACCAGCGGACCCTCGGCCAAGCCCAGCTCAGCGCGAGCCGCAGCCCGATCGGCTTCCAACGGAATGGCGTCAGCCAGGGAGTGCCCGACGAACCGCACTGGCACGCCCTTCTCTTCATAGAATTTGGCTTCGAACGGGAACAGCGTCAGCATCAGGTCGCAACCTTCGCGGATCTTCAGCACGCGCTTTTGCCGCCAGGCCCAGACCGAAGGACTGACGTAGTGCACGGTCTTGATACCGGCCTGGCGCAACTGGAGTTCGATGTTCAGGTTGAAGTCGGGGGCGTCGATGCCGATGAACACGTCCGGCTTCTCGGCGATCAGGGTCTGAACCAGCTTCTTGCGCCGGGCCAGCAGTTCGCGCAAGCGCCCCAGGACTTCCACCAAGCCCATGACCGCCAGGCGCTCCATCGGGAAATAGGACGTCAACCCTTCAGCCTGCATCAGCGGGCCTCCGACACCGATGAACTCAACGGCAGGATGCTGGGCCTTGAGCGCACGCATCAAACCGGCGCCAAGAATGTCGCCGGAAGCTTCGCCAGCCACCAGCGCAATACGCAGTTTGCTCATGATTAACGGGTGATGCCGCGAGTCGAAGACTGGATCGAGTCACGAAATACCGCGACTTCGGGAAATTGTGCAGCAGCTTCTGCCAGCTCGACGAGCGCCTGATCGACGGTCAAGCCCTGGCGATACACCACTTTATAGGCTCGACGCAGGGCGTGAATCGCGTCTTCGCTGAAACCACGACGGCGCATGCCCTCGAAGTTCATGCTGCGCGCCTCGGCCGGGTTGCCGAACACTGTGACAAAGGCCGGAACATCCTTGCCGATCGCCGTACCCATGCCGGAAAAGCTGTGGGCGCCGATATGGCAGTACTGGTGAACCAGGGTGAAACCGGACAGGATCGCCCAGTCGTCCACATGCACATGGCCGGCCAACGCCGTGTTGTTGACCAGGATGCAATGGTTGCCGATCACGCTGTCGTGACCGATATGGGCGTACGCCATGATCAGGTTGTGATCGCCGAGAGTGGTCTCGGAACGATCCTGGACAGTGCCGCGATGAATGGTCACGCCTTCACGAATGACGTTGTGGTCACCAATCACCAGGCGGGTTTCCTCGCCTTTGTATTTCAGATCGGGAGTGTCTTCGCCTACCGAGGAGAACTGGTAGATACGATTGTGCTTACCGATCCGGGTCGGGCCTTTGAGCACCACATGCGGCCCGATCACCGTACCCTCGCCGATTTCCACACCGGCGCCAACGATCGACCACGGGCCAACCTCAACGTCGTCGGCCAGAATGGCCGTCGGATCGATGATTGCGCGAGGGTCAATCAAACTCATAGTTTGCGTTCCGCACAGATGATTTCAGCGGAGCAGACCGGCTTGCCGTCGACCGAAGCCTGGCATTCGAATTTCCAGATCTGGCGCTTGCAGCTGATGAACTTGGCTTCCAGGATCAACTGGTCACCCGGCAGTACCGGCTGGCGGAAGCGCAGCTTGTCGGAGCCGACGAAGTAGTAGAGGGTGCCATCGGCCGGCTTCACGTCCAGCATCTTGAAACCAAGAATGCCCGCAGCCTGAGCCATGGCTTCGATGATCAGCACGCCCGGCATGATTGGATGCGCAGGGAAGTGACCATTGAAGAAAGGTTCGTTGATGCTGACATTCTTGTAGGCACGAATGCACTTGCCCTCAACATCCAGGTCCACTACCCGGTCCACCAACAGGAACGGGTAACGGTGAGGCAGGTATTCGCGAATCTCGTTGATGTCCATCATTTCGGGGGGAAGCCTGTAGTAAAGATTGGGAGCGCGCGACTAACGCACACTCCTCTAGCAAATCAAGGAGGCAGTCTAACGGCTGTGCACACTTGATATGGAAATGGTATCAGCCATCTGATGAAGCTTTACCGTCGGGGGTCACGTCCCCTACACGCTTTTCCAGCTGTCGCAGGCGTCGCGCGAGATCATCGAGCTGACGGATGCGTGCCGCGCTTTTGCGCCACTCGGCAGCAGGCTGCATGGCTGTACCGGAAGAGTAGGAGCCCGGCTCGGTAATCGAGTGGGTCACCATGGTCATCCCGGTCAGGAAAACGTTGTCGCAAATATCGATGTGGCCAACCAGCCCGACACCGCCGGCGAGCATGCAGTGCTTGCCGATCCGGGTACTGCCGGAAATGCCGACACAGGCCGCCATGGCGGTGTGATCACCGACCTGGACGTTGTGGGCGATCTGAATCTGGTTATCCAGCTTCACGCCATTGCCAATGACGGTATCGGCCAGCGCACCGCGATCGATAGCGGTATTCACGCCTATCTCGACATCATCGCCAATGGTGACGCCACCAATCTGCGCGATCTTCTGCCAGATGCCTTTCTCGTTGGCGAAACCGAAACCTTCGCCGCCCAGTACCGCACCGGACTGAATGACCACGCGCTTGCCGATACGCACATCGTGGTAAAGCGTCACGCGTGGAGCCAGCCAGCCGCCCTCGCCAATCTGGCAACGGGCACCGATAAAACAATGAGCACCGATCGTGACACCCGCGGCGATTTGCGCACCGCTCTCGATGACCGCAAACGCGCCAATACTGGCAGCTGCGTCGACCACAGCATCCTCGGCGATGACCGCAGTCGGATGAATACCGGCAGCGGCCTTGGGCTTGGGATCGAACAGGTGGGAAATCCGGGCGTACGACAGGTAGGGATCGGCCACGACCAAGGCATCACCGGCATAACCCTCGGCATCCGCCGCTTTCAGCAGCACGGCGCCTGCCTGACTGTCAGCCAGATACTTACGGTATTGGGGATTTGCCAAAAAGCTCAACTGAGCTGGGCCAGCCTCCTGCAAGGTGGCTAGCCCAGTGATTTCTTTCTCTGCGGAGCCACGCAGGGTGGCTCCGAGGAACTCGGCCAGCTGGCCGAGCTTTATAGTCGCTGTCATGGGTTACTTCAGCTGATTCATGCGCTCGATAACCTGGCGAGTGATGTCGTACTGAGGTTTGACATCAATCACTGCACCACGCTCGAACACCAGGTCAAAACCACCTTTCTTGATGACTTCTTCCACGGCGCTGTCGAGTTTCGGCTTCAGTTGCTTGAGCATTTCACGATCGGCAACGGCCTTGGCTTCGTTCAGCTCCTTGGACTGGAACTGGAAGTCGCGGGCTTTCTGCTTGAATTCGAGTTCCAGGCGCTCACGCTCGCCCTGCTGCATCTTGTCACCACCGGCAACCAGACGATCCTGGATGCCCTTGGCGCTGCTTTCCAGGGTTTTCAGCTTGTTCAACTGCGGGCCGAACTTCTTCTCGGCATCCACTGCGTATTTCTTCGCAGCATCGGATTCCAGCAGAGCCATCTGATAGTTCAGCACGGCGATTTTCATGTCGGCGAAGGCCGGACCTGCTACCAGGACAGTCGCCAGGAGAACCAATTGAGTCAACTTACGCACGATGCACTCCTACAAAATCCATTGTCGTTATCTTGGGTCAGGCTCTTAGAAAGTCTGACCGAGGGAGAATTGGAACACCTGGGTTTCAGCGTCGTCAGGTTTCTTGATCGGCATCGCCAGAGCAAAGCTCAGCGGGCCCAGAGCGGTTACCCATGTCACACCGACACCCACGGAGCTGGCCAGATTGCTCAGGCTGATGTCGTTACATTGTGTATTGGACGATGTGCCGTTGGTGTTGGTGGTCTTCTCGCACTTGGAGTCGAATACGTTACCCACGTCCCAGAACACGGAAGTCCGCAGCGAACGTTGATCCTTGACGAACGGCATCGGGAACAGCACCTCGACACCGCCCTGGATCAGCACGTTGCCACCGAATGGCAGCGGATCCTGGTCCGGGTCACGAGTCGTACCGGAGTTGCCTGTATCGGCAAAACCACGGCTTGGGGTACTGCGAGGCCCCAGGGTGCTGTCCTTGAAACCACGAACCGAGTTGAAACCACCAGCATAGTAGTTTTCATAGAACGGCAAGCCGTCGGTCGAACCATAACCGTCGCCATAACCCAGCTCGGTGTGCAGGCGCATGGTGTAGGTGTCGGTCAGCGGCTGGAACAACTGGCCACGATAGTCGAGCTTGAAGAACGACAGGTCGCTGCCCGGAGTAGTGGCTTCCAGCACCAGGCTCTGGGAATGACCACGGGTCGCCAGGACACCTTTGTTCAGGGTCGACTCGGACCAGCCGGCCGAAGCCTTGAAGTTCAGGTAGTTGTCGCCTTCGCGGTTCACGAAGTCGAAGATTTCGTCGACGGTATAACGACCGGTCTTGATCTTGTCCTGCTGCGCGGTCAGGCCGAAGGTCAGACGCGAAGTCTCGCTGATCGGGTAACCAACGCTGACGCCGGCACCCAGGCTGTCTACCGCATAGCTCGCCACGTCGACATCGAGGTCGTCGTAGTCGGTGGTGCGATAGAACGCGTTGTAACCCAGGCTCACGCCATCGGCAGTCCAGTAGGGGTCGACATAACCGAAGTTGTAACGGCTTTGGTATTCGCTGCGGGTCAGGCCGATACTGACCTTGTTACCGGTACCCAGGAAGTTGTTCTGGGTGATCGAACCACCGAGGATCAGACCGGCGCTCTGGGCGAAACCGACGCTGGCGGTAATCGAACCGGAAGCCTGCTCTTCTACTGCGTAGTTGACGTCTACCTGGTCGTCGACACCTGGCACGGCCGGGGTTTCGACGTTGACTTCCTTGAAGAAGCCCAGGCGCTCCAGACGGGTCTTGGACTGGTCGATCAGGTAGGTCGAAGCCCAGCCACCTTCCATCTGACGCATTTCGCGACGCAGCACTTCGTCTTCGGACTTGGTGTTGCCGCGGAAGTTGATGCGGTTCACGTAGGCACGCTTGCCGGGATCGACCACAAAAGTGATATCGACCGTATGATCTTCGTCGTGAGGCTGCGGAACACCGTTGACGTTGGCGAAGGTATAACCCTCGTTGCCCAGGCGACGGGTGATCAGCTCGGAAGTGGTGGTCATCAGTTTGCGCGAGAACACCTGGCCCTTCTCGACCAGCAGCAGCGACTTGACCTGGTCTTCAGGCACTTTCAGGTCACCGCTGAGCTTCACGTCACGAACGCTGTACTTCTCGCCTTCGTTGACGTTCACAGTGATGTAGACGTGTTTCTTGTCCGGGGTGATCGAAACCTGGGTCGAAGCGATATCCATGTTGATATAGCCACGGTCCAGGTAGTAGGAACGCAGGCGCTCCAGGTCACCGGACAGCTTCTCACGGGCATACTTGTCATCGTTCTTGAAGAACGACAGCCAGTTGGTGGTTTTCAGCTCGAACAGATCAACCAGGTCTTCGTCCGGGAATACGGTATTGCCCACGACGTTGATGTGCTGGATGGCGGCTACGGTGCCTTCGTTGATATTGACCTTCAACGCCACACGGTTGCGCGGCTGCGGGACCACTTCGGTATCGACGGTGGCCGAGTAGCGGCCCTGTGCGACATATTGGCGCTGCAGTTCGTTACGAACACCTTCAAGGGTCGCACGCTGGAAGATTTCACCTTCCGCGAGACCGGATTGCTTGAGGCCTTTCATCAGGTCTTCAGTGGAAATCGCCTTGTTGCCTTCGATTTCGATACTGGCGACGGATGGACGCTCGACTACCGTGATGACCAGGACATTGCCATCGCGGCCCAGCTGGATATCTTGAAAGAAGCCGGTTTTGAACAGCGCACGAGTGGATTCCACGAGGCGACGATCGTCCGCCTGCTCACCGACGTTCAGCGGCAAGGCCCCAAAGACGCTACCCGCGGAGACCCGCTGGAGGCCGTTGACGCGGATATCGGAGATAGTGAAGGACTCGGCGTGAACTTCGGCGATCATCAATACGGAGAGAACCGCAGTTAGCAGCAGACGTTTCATGAAGTCCTTTCTTATTCCAACTGGCAATAAAGAAACTGCCGCAAAATGCGGCAGATTCGCAATTCAGCGAAGCGTTACAGACGACCCAGATCGTTGACCAGGGCAAGCAACATCACCCCGACTACCAAACTGATACCGATCTGTATCCCCCAACCTTGCACCCGATCCGACAAGGGACGACCACGCGCCCACTCGATCAGATAAAACAACAGATGCCCCCCATCCAGTACAGGAATGGGCAGCAAGTTCAGAACCCCTAGGCTAATACTCAGATAAGCAAGGAAATTCAAGAAATCAGCAACGCCCGACTGGGCAGAAGCGCCCGCCACTTTAGCAATGGTTATCGGTCCACTCAAGTTTTTTACCGAGAGCTCGCCGAACAACATTTTCTTCAGTGAATCGAGGGTCAGCACGCTCATGGTCCAAGTACGCCGGGCACCCTCGCCAATGGCGGCCAGTGGACCATAACTGACCTCGCGAAGCATTTCCGGCGGCCAATCGACCGCCTTCACCCCAGCTCCCAGATAACCACTGGCGACCTTCTCTTTACCGCGTGCGGCCAGGGTCACCGGGACGTCGATTTGAGCACCATCACGCTCGACGTGCAGCACAATTTTGGTATCAGGACGTACACGCACCCAGTCGACGACCTGCTGCCAATCGGTCAACACCTGACCATCCAGCGCCAGCAGGCGATCGCCGGTTTTCAGGCCAGCCGCCTGGGCCGGGCCTTTCGGATCGAGTTCGGCCAGAACGGGGGCGAGCGCCGGGCGCCAGGGGCGAATCCCCAAGGAACGAATAGGATCAGGTTCATCGGTACCCTTGAGCCAGTTGTCGAGCACCAGCTCGCGCGGCGAATCGGCGGTCGAACCCTGCTCACGCACCAGCAACTGCAAGGTACCGCTTTCGCCCAGACGTCGAATCAGCTGCAGGTTGACCGCCGACCAGCCCACGGTGGGCTCGCCATCGATTGCAACGATTTCCTGGCCAGGACTCAAGCCAGCCTTGGCGGCGATGCTTCCAGACTCGACACTGCCGATGACCGGACGCACCTGCTCGGTACCGAGCATCGCCAGTCCCCAGAAGAACACCAGTGCCAGCAGGAAGTTGGCGACAGGACCGGCGGCAACGATGGCGATACGCTGGCGCACCGACTTGCGATTGAACGATTGATCGAGCTGGTCGACAGGCACCTCGCCTTCGCGCTCGTCGAGCATCTTCACGTAGCCACCCAGCGGAATGGCGGCAATCACGAATTCGGTACCTTGCCGGTCATACCAACGCAGCAGCGGCATGCCGAAGCCCACGGAAAAACGCAGAACCTTGACGCCGCAACGACGCGCCACCCAGAAGTGACCGAATTCATGGAAGGTGACCAGCACACCCAGGGCGATCAGGGTGCCGACAATCATATAGAGCGCGCTCATCTACTTTCTCCGCAATCCTATCCAGTACCGATACGCTCGGGCTTGTCGCAACTTACCGGCTGTTGCGACCCAACCACTGCTCAGCCAGGGCACGGGCTTTGGCGTCCGCCGCGAACACGGCGCTCAGCTCATCGACTGCGGCAACCGGTTCAAGGCTTAAAACTTCTTCGATGATACTCGCGATCTCGGGGTAGCGGATGCGCCGTTCGAGAAACGCGGCAACAGCTACCTCGTTGGCGGCATTCAACATGGCCGGAGCGCTGTTGCCAGCCTCCGCGGCCTGGCGCGCCAGGCGCAAGCACGGGAACCGCTCTTCATCAGGCGCCTGGAAATCCAGGCGCGCCACGGCGAACAGATCCAGCGGAGGCACGCCCGAGTCGATCCGCTCCGGCCAGGCCAGGGCATTGGCGATCGGCGTGCGCATATCCGGGTTACCCAACTGGGCCAGCACCGAACCGTCCACATAGTCGACGAGCGAGTGAATCACGCTTTGCGGATGAATCACCACCTCGACCTGGGCAGGCTTGGCATCGAACAGCCAGCACGCCTCGATCAGTTCGAGGCCTTTGTTCATCATGCTGGCCGAATCGACGGAAATCTTGCGCCCCATCGACCAGTTGGGGTGGGCACATGCCTGCTCGGGCGTTACCTGTTCCAGATCGGCCAGCGGAGTTTGCCGGAACGGGCCACCGGATGCGGTCAGCAAAATGCGCCGCACCCCTACATTGCTCAACCCACGGGAAAAGTCCGCGGGCATGCACTGGAAGATGGCATTGTGCTCACTATCAATGGGCAGCAATACCGAACCACTCTTGCCCACCGCCTGCATGAACAGCGCGCCGGACATGACCAGTGCTTCTTTATTGGCCAGGAGAATTTTCTTGCCAGCCTCGACGGCAGCCAGGGTCGGACGCAAGCCCGCGGCACCGACGATAGCCGCCATGACCGCATCGACTTCAGGGGCGGACGCCACTTCACACAGGCCCTCCTCGCCCACCAGTACACGGGTGCGCGAACCGGCATTGCGCAAGTCTTCCTGCAGGCTGCGCGCGGCAGCGATATGCGGGACGACGGCAAAACGCGGAGCATGACGGAGACAGAGCGCCAGCAGCTCGGCCAGACGACTGAAACCGCTCAGGGCGAAGACCTGATAACGCTCGGGATGGCGGGCAATGACGTCCAGCGTACTGAGGCCGATAGAGCCGGTGGCCCCGAGAACCGTAATCTGCTGTGGGCGACTCACAATGCAGCCATCCACAACAGTACGGCGAATACCGGAATGGCCGCGGTCAGGCTGTCGATACGATCAAGCACGCCACCATGACCCGGCAGCAGGTTACTGCTGTCCTTGATCCCGGCCTGGCGCTTGAACATGCTTTCGGTCAGGTCGCCGACCACCGAAATGAACACCACGACAGCCGCGCCCAGCAAACCAAGGATGATCTGCCCGACGGACCAGCCTGCAACCAGACCGACCACCGCAGCGATCACCAGGCTCAGCAGCAGACCGCCGTACACCCCTTCCCAGCTCTTGCCCGGGCTGACCTGCGGCGCCAGCTTGCGCTTGCCGAACGCCTTGCCGGAAAAGTAGGCACCGATATCGGCGCCCCAGACCAGCACCATCACCGCCATGATCAACCAGTTACCCAAAGGCTGCTGCTTGATGAAGACCAGGCCTTGCCAGGCCGGCAGCAGAATCAGCAGGCCGATCACCAGCTTGGCCGCGGCACCAGCCCAATGCTCACTGGTACGCGGATAGGTGAGCACCAGGAAAGTCGCCAGTCCCCACCAGAGCACCGCAGCACCAAGCACCCAAGGCGCGATACCCGGCAACAGCTGCATCAGGAACAACAGCGCAGCGACCACTACCGCATAGGCAATACGGGTCGGCTGAGCCTCGAAACCCGCCAGGCGCGCCCACTCCCAGGCCCCGAGGGTCACCACCAGCCCGATAAACAGGGCGAAGACGGAACCTTCTAGCAGGAAAAAACCGCACAAGGCGATCGGCAGCAGGATCAGCGCAGTAATGATTCGTTGTTTGAGCATTAAACCCGGGCTCCAGCTTCGACCTGCTCGCTCGTTTTACCGAAGCGGCGCTGGCGAGAAGCGTAATCGGCCAGCGCGGCGCGCATGGCATCGTGTTTGAAGTCCGGCCAGAACAGGTCGGAGAAGTACAGCTCGGCATAAGCCAGCTGCCAGAGCAGGAAATTGCTGATGCGGTGCTCGCCGCCCGTACGGATGCACAGGTCCGGCAACGGCAGGTCGCCAGTCGCCAGGCAGGTTTGCAACAACTCAGGGGTAATGTCGTCAGGGCGCAGGTGCCCTGCCTGGACTTCCCGCGCCAGGCGCTGAGCGGCCTGGGCGATATCCCACTGACCGCCATAGTTGGCGGCGATCTGCAGAATGAAGCGGTCACTGCCTGCGGTCATTGCCTCCGCCTCGCGCATCGCCGCCTGCAACTCAGGATGGAAACGCGAACGATCGCCGATGATGCGCAGGCTGATGTTGTTCTCGTTGAGGCGCTTGGCCTCGCGGCGCAACGCCTTGAAGAACAGGTCCATCAAGGCACTGACCTCATCGGCCGGCCGCTGCCAGTTTTCACTGGAGAAGGCGAACAGGGTCAGCACTTCGACCCTGGCCTCGGCACAGACCTCGATCACCGCCCGCACGGCATCCACACCCGCCTTGTGCCCGGCGACGCCGGGCATGAAGCGTTTTTTCGCCCAGCGATTGTTGCCATCCATGATGATCGCGACATGGCGCGGCACCGAGGACGGCGCACTCTGCTTGGTCTTGTCCATTTAAAGCCCGACCCTTATACGGCCATCAGGTCCTTTTCTTTTTCTTCAGTTGCCTTAGCGATCTGAGCCTCGAACTCTTTGATCAGCTTGTCGATCTCTGCACCGGCGCGACGCTCTTCGTCTTCACTGATTTCCTTGTCCTTGGACAGTTTTTTCAAATCACCCAAGGCATCGCGGCGAATATTGCGCACAGCAACACGGGCATCTTCAGCAGCGGCACGCGCCTGCTTGGTGAAGCCTTTACGGGTTTCTTCAGTCAGCGGCGCCATTTTGATCAGCAGCAGCTCGCCAAGATTGGTCGGATTGAGGTTCAGGCCAGCACTGCCGATAGCCTTGTCGATTGCCCCAAGCATGTTGCGCTCGAACGGCACCACCTGCAGGGTCTGAGAGTCTTTCACGGTAACACTGGCCACACCGCTCAACGGAGTGTCAGTGCCATAGTAAGGCACCATCACGCTACCCAGGATGCTCGGGTGCGCCTTGCCGGTGCGGATCTGGCCGAACGCATGCGCCAGCGACTCCAGGGACTTCTTCATGCGCTCTTGAGCGTCTTTCTTGATTTCGTTGATCATTGTTCGCCTTCCTCGATCAGGGTTCCTTCAGCGCCGCCATGCACGATGTTCAGCAGGGCGCCGGGCTTGTTCATGTTGAATACACGCAACGGCATCTTATGGTCGCGGCACAGGCAGATCGCCGTCAGATCCATGACACCCAGCTTGCGATCCAGTACTTCATCGTAGGTCAGATGATCGAACTTCTCGGCATGCGGGTCTTTGAATGGGTCTGCGGTATATACACCGTCAACCTTGGTTGCCTTGAGCACTACGTCGGCATCGATCTCGATCGCCCGCAGGCATGCTGCGGAGTCGGTCGTGAAGAACGGGTTACCGGTACCGGCAGCGAAGATCACCACTTCCTTGGAGTTCAGATGACGCATCGCCTTGCGACGGTCATAGTGATCGGTCACACCGACCATGGAAATGGCCGACATGACGATCGCCGAGATATTCGCACGTTCCAGCGCGTCGCGCATGGCCAGGCCGTTCATCACAGTGGCCAGCATGCCCATGTGGTCGCCTGTCACCCGATCCATGCCGGCCGCGCTGAGCGCCGCGCCACGGAACAGGTTGCCACCGCCGATGACCAGACCGACCTGAACACCGATGCCAACCAGCTGGCCGACTTCCAGCGCCATGCGATCCAGCACCTTAGGGTCGATCCCGAACTCTTCCGAGCCCATCAGGGCCTCGCCGCTAAGCTTGAGTAGAATGCGTTTATAGCGAGCTTGATAACCACTGCCCTGCTGAGCCATTGCGAATCTCTCCTGCGGCGTATTTTAAAAATTCTCTGCAAGCTGTTTGCAGCCTGCGTTCACTCTAGCTTGACGCTGTCACAGCGCCATCAGAACACGACTTTGTAAACCAGTTCCGAAGGCAACCAACTAAATTGGTTACCCCATTTGAAAAGAGGCTGCGCGCGTGAGCGGGCAGCCTCTTTCGGGCGACAGTTGAAAAACCGTCTTACTGTTGCTTGGCAGCAGCCAGTTGTGCAGCAACTTCCTCAGCGAAGTTGTCTTCTTTCTTCTCGATGCCTTCACCTACCGCGAAGCGGGTGAACGAAACGATTTCAGCGCCGCCTTTCTTGGCCAGGGCACCTACGGTGATTTCTGGATCCTTGACGAAAGCTTGCTCAACCAGGCTGGCTTCGGCCAGGAACTTGCTGATACGGCCACCGATCATTTTTTCAACGATTTCGGCTGGCTTGCCTTTCATCTTGTCTTCGTTCAGCTGCAGGAACACGGCTTTTTCGCGCTCGATGGCTTCAGCGGAAACTTGCGATGGCAGCAGGAACTCAGGGTTGCTTGCAGCCACGTGCATGGCGATGTCCTTGGCCAGTTCTACGGAACCGCCCTTCAGGACAACCGCAACACCGATCTTGTTACCGTGCAGGTAAGTACCGACCACGTCACCTTCAACGCGAGCCAGACGACGGATGTTGACGTTCTCGCCAGTTTTACCAACCAGAACCAGACGATCGGCTTCTTGAGCCTCGATCAGCGGAGCGGCGTCGGTCAGCTTGTCAGCGAACGCTTTTTCAACGCTGGCAGCAACGAATGCCTTGAAGTCGTCCTGCAGAGCCAGGAAGTCGGTCTGCGAGTTGACTTCCAGCAGAACGGCGGCTTTACCGTCGTCCTTGATGGCGATGGCGCCTTCAGCAGCGATGTTGCCTGCTTTCTTGGCAGCCTTGATGGCGCCCGAAGCACGCATGTCATCAATGGCTTTCTCGATGTCGCCGCCAGCCTTGGTCAAGGCTTTCTTGCAGTCCATCATGCCTTCGCCGGTACGCTCGCGCAGTTCTTTAACCAACGCTGCAGTAATCTCTGCCATTTTCAAATTCCTCTTGGATAGGTTTTCAACCATTCCACCCGACTCAACGGGCGATCAATTCTTGAGCTGCGCTCTCGAAAACCCTTGATAGCCGCCGCACATGACAAGAACTGCAGGGGCGCCATCGGTAAATGATTTTCGAGGTGGCAAAAAGGGGGCCTAGCCCCCTTTTTGCGTACTGAGTAAACGCTAAGCGTCAGTTACTCAGGCTTCAGCTGCCGGCGCTGGAGCGTCTTCAGCGAATACTTCGGTGCCGCCAGCAACGTTGTTGCGGCCACGGATCACGGCGTCTGCCATCGAACCCATGTACAGCTGGATGGCGCGAATGGCGTCATCGTTACCTGGGATGATGTAGTCAACGCCTTCCGGGCTGCTGTTGGTATCGACAACGCCGATGACCGGGATGCCCAGCTTGTTGGCTTCGGTGATCGCGATGCGCTCGTGGTCAACGTCGATCACGAACAGCGCGTCAGGCAGACCGCCCATGTCCTTGATACCACCCAGGCTACGATCCAGCTTTTCCAGATCGCGAGTGCGCATCAGCGCCTCTTTCTTGGTCAGCTTGGCGAAGGTGCCGTCTTCCGACTGAACTTCCAGGTCACGCAGACGCTTGATGGAAGCACGGATGGTCTTGTAGTTGGTCAGCATGCCGCCCAACCAGCGGTGATCGACGTACGGCGAACCGCAACGTGCTGCTTCTTCAGCAACGATCTTGCCAGCGGAACGCTTGGTGCCGACGAACAGAATCTTGTTTTTGCCCTGGGCCAGACGCTCTACGAAAGTCAGAGCTTCGTTGAACATTGGCAGGGTTTTTTCAAGGTTGATGATGTGAATCTTGTTGCGCGCGCCGAAAATGTACTTGCCCATTTTCGGATTCCAGTAACGGGTTTGGTGACCGAAGTGCACACCGGCCTTCAGCATATCGCGCATGTTGACTTGGGACATGATAGTTCCTTAATAAGTCGGGTTAGGCCTCCACGCATCCCAATGACCAACCAACAGCTTGTGCTGAGGGCACCCAGGTCATCGTGTCGACACGTGTGTGGGTTTAGGCTTTTCGGGGCATCCCCGGAAAGCGGCGCATTTTATACCACAAGAAGGGTAAAAACGGAACCCGGATTCTCATTTCCCCCGGAGCGCTTTTTTGCTCCCCCCTTGGAATCGGGTCAGAATGCTCCACTGATATAGAGAGATGCGACACACAGAGCCTCAGATTTGCCCCGGGGCTCTGTTAGAATCGCAGCTTTGAGGCTTTTGAAAACGTGGCGACCCCACAGCGGGCTCAGCCTTCGATACACCGTTTTCAAGCCATTCCGTGTTTATCCGCGCCACTGAGCGTCAAGAGAGCCTGTATGACCGTCACCCTCAAAACTCCCGAGGACATCGCAAAAATGCGTGTCGCCGGCAAACTGGCCGCCGAAGTGCTGGAAATGATTGCCGAGCATGTCAAACCCGGTGTGACCACCGAAGAGCTGGACCGCATCTGCCACGACTACATCGTCAATGTGCAGCACGCGATTCCCGCGCCACTGAATTACAAGGGCTTCCCCAAGTCCATCTGCACCTCGATCAACCACGTGGTGTGCCACGGCATCCCGAACGAGAAGCCGCTGAAGGATGGCGACACCCTGAACATCGACGTCACCGTTATCAAGGACGGCTACCACGGCGATACCAGCCGCATGTTCCACGTCGGCACCGTGCCGGTCTGGGCCGAGCGCCTGTCGCAGATCACCCAGGAATGCATGTACAAGGCCATCGAACTGGTCAAGCCGGGCTGCCGCCTGGGCGACATCGGCGAAGTCATCCAGAAGCACGCTGAAAAGAACGGCTTCTCGGTGGTCCGCGAGTTCTGCGGCCACGGTATCGGCAAGGTGTTCCACGAAGAACCGCAGATCCTGCACTACGGCCGCGCCGGCACCGGCATGGAACTGAAAGCCGGCATGACCTTCACCATCGAGCCGATGATCAACCAGGGCAAGGCCGACACCAAGGTGCTGGGCGACGGCTGGACCGCGATCACCAAGGACCGCAAGCTCTCCGCGCAGTGGGAACACACCCTGCTGGTGACCGAGACCGGCTACGAGATCTTCACCCTGCGCAGCGATGACACCATCCCGCGCGTCTCGGCCTGATCCACGCAGCTGCGCCCTTACCTATAGATAGAAAGGAAAGCCAATCGATGCCGCAGGTGGATCCCGAATTGTTCGACCGCGGCCAGTTCCAGGCGGAACTGGCCCTGAAGGCAAGCCCTATCGCCGCCTTCAAGAAAGCCATTCGTCAGGCACGTGAAGTGCTCGACGAGCGCTTTCGCAGCGGACGGGATATCCGCCGGCTCATCGAGGACCGCGCCTGGTTCGTCGATAACATCCTGCAAAAGGCCTGGGACCAGTTCGACTGGAGCGAAGACGCCGACATCGCCCTGGTGGCGGTCGGTGGCTACGGTCGTGGCGAGCTGCACCCCTACTCGGACATCGACCTGCTGATTCTGCTGGACAGCGCCGACCACGAGATTTTCCGCGATCCCATCGAACGCTTCCTGACCCTGCTCTGGGACATCGGCCTGGAGGTCGGACAAAGCGTGCGCTCGGTGGAGGAATGCGCCGAAGAGGCCCGCGCCGACCTGACGGTGGTTACCAACCTGATGGAAAGCCGCACCATCTGCGGCCCCGAACGCCTGCGCCAGCGCATGCTCGACGTCACCAGCACCGCGCACATGTGGCCGAGCAAGGACTTCTTCCTGGCCAAGCGCGCCGAACAGAAGGCCCGGCACCACAAGTACAACGACACCGAATACAACCTGGAACCCAACGTCAAAGGCTCGCCCGGCGGCCTGCGGGACATCCAGACCATCCTCTGGGTCGCCCGTCGCCAGTACGGCACGCTGAACCTGCGGGCCCTGGCCGGCGAAGGCTTCCTGGTGGAAAGCGAGAACGCGCTGCTGGCTTCGTCCCAGGAATTCCTGTGGAAGGTCCGCTACGCCCTGCACATGCTCGCCGGGCGCGCCGAAGACCGCCTGCTGTTCGATCACCAGCGCTCGATCGCCAAGTTGCTGGGCTTCGAAGGCAACGATGCCAAGCAGGCCATCGAAAGCTTCATGCAGCAGTACTACCGGGTGGTGATGAGCATCGCCCAGCTCAGCGACCTGATCATCCAGCACTTCGAGGAAGTCATCCTCGCCCCGGAAGACGAAGCGCCGCCGCAGCCGATCAACTCGCGCTTCCAGCTGCACGATGGCTACATCGAAGCGATCAACGCCAACGTGTTCCGCCGCACGCCGTTCGCCATGCTGGAAATCTTCGTGCTCATGGCCCAGCACCCGGAGATCAAGGGCGTACGCGCCGACACCATTCGCCTGTTGCGCGAAAATCGCCACCTGATCGACGACGACTTCCGCCATGACATTCGCAATACCAGCCTGTTCATCGAGCTGTTCAAGTGCGAGATCGGCATTCACCGCAACCTGCGGCGGATGAATCGCTACGGCATTCTCGGGCGTTACCTGCCAGAGTTCGGCCATATCGTCGGGCAGATGCAGCACGACCTGTTCCACATCTATACGGTCGACGCCCACACCCTGAACCTGATCAAGCACCTGCGCAAACTGCAGTACACCCAGGTTTCGGAAAAATTCCCGCTGGCCAGCAAGCTCATGGCCAAGCTGCCCAAGCCCGAGCTGATCTACCTGGCCGGGCTCTACCACGACATCGGCAAGGGCCGGCACGGCGACCACTCGGAAATCGGCGCCGTGGATGCGGAAGCCTTCTGCATCCGCCACCAGTTGCCGCTGTGGGACACGCGCCTGATCGTCTGGCTGGTGCAGAACCACCTGGTGATGTCGACCACCGCCCAGCGCAAGGACCTGTCCGACCCGCAGGTCATCCATGACTTCGCCCAGGTCGTGGTCGACCAGACCCGCCTGGACTATCTGTACGTGTTGACGGTTTCCGACATCAACGCCACCAACCCGACACTGTGGAACTCCTGGCGCGCCAGCCTGCTGCGCCAGCTCTACACCGAGACCAAGCGCGCCCTGCGCCGTGGCCTGGAAAACCCGGTGGACCGCGAAGAGCAGATCCGCCAGACGCAAAGCGCGGCGCTGGACATCCTGGTCCGCGCCGGCACCGACCCGGACGACGTCGAGCAGCTCTGGGCGCAGCTGGGGGACGACTACTTCCTGCGCCACACCGCCGGCGACGTGGCCTGGCACAGCGACGCGATCCTCCAGCAGCCGGCCGACGGCGGCCCGCTGGTGCTGATCAAGGAAACCACCCAGCGCGAATTCGAGGGTGGCACGCAGATCTTCATCTACGCCCCGGACCAGCACGATTTCTTCGCCGTGACCGTGGCCGCGATGGACCAGTTGAACCTGAACATCCACGACGCGCGGATCATCACCTCGAGCAGCCAGTTCACCCTCGACACCTACATCGTGCTCGACAACGACGGCGGCTCGATCGGCAACAACCCGCAACGCGTCAAGCAGATCCGCGATGGCCTTACCGAGGCCCTGCGCAACCCTGACGACTACCCGACCATCATCCAGCGTCGGGTACCGCGCCAGCTCAAGCACTTCGCCTTCCCGCCGCAAGTGACTATCCACAACGACGCCCAGCGCCCGGTCACCGTGCTCGAACTGAGCGCACCCGACCGCCCCGGCCTGCTGGCGCGCATCGGCAAGATTTTCCTGGAGTTCGACCTGTCGCTGCAAAACGCCAAGATCGCCACCCTGGGCGAGCGCGTGGAAGACGTGTTCTTCATTACCGACGCGAACAACCAGCAACTGTCCGATCCCCAGCTGTGCAGCCGACTGCAGGACGCCATCGTCGAACAGCTCAGCGTCAGCCACGAACCGCCTACCGCCTTGACGCGCCTGAACATCTGATCACGCGCCACGACCCGCTTTGAGTGAGACACCGCACCGATGAACAACGCTCTGAACCAGCTGCAGCCCTACCCGTTCGAGAAACTCCGCGCCCTGCTCGGCGGCGTCCAGCCGAACCCGGCCAAGCGCCCTATCGCGCTGTCCATCGGCGAGCCCAAGCATCGCTCGCCGAGCTTTGTCGCCGAAGCCCTGGCCAACAACCTGGACCAGATGGCGGTGTATCCGACGACCCTGGGTCTCCCCGCCCTGCGCGAAGCCATCGCCAGCTGGTGCGAACGACGTTTTGGCGTACCCAATGGTTGGATCGACCCGGCGCGCAACGTGCTGCCGGTCAACGGCACCCGCGAGGCGCTGTTCGCCTTCACCCAGACCGTGGTCAACCGTGGCGACGACGCGCTGGTGGTCAGCCCGAACCCCTTCTATCAGATCTATGAAGGCGCGGCCTTCCTCGCCGGCGCCAAGCCGCACTACCTGCCGTGCCTGGATGAAAACGGCTTCAACCCGGACTTCGACGCGGTACCGGCCGAGATCTGGCAGCGTTGCCAGATCCTGTTCCTGTGCTCGCCGGGCAACCCGACCGGCGCGCTGATCCCGATCGAAACCCTGAAGAAACTCATCGCCCTGGCCGACCAGTACGATTTCGTGATCGCCGCCGACGAGTGCTACAGCGAGCTGTACTTCGACGAGCAGACCCCGCCTCCTGGCCTGCTCACTGCCTGCGCCGAACTGGGACGCCAGGACTTCAAGCGTTGCGTGGTGTTCCACAGCCTGTCCAAGCGCTCCAACCTGCCGGGCCTGCGCTCCGGCTTCGTGGCGGGCGACGCGGACATCCTCAAGGGCTTCCTGCTGTACCGCACCTACCATGGCTGCGCCATGCCGGTTCAGACCCAGCTGGCCAGCATCGCCGCCTGGAACGACGAAGTGCATGTGCGCGCCAACCGCGCGCTGTATCGCGAGAAGTTCGATGCGGTGCTGGAGATTCTGTCGCCGGTGCTCGACGTGCAGCGCCCGGACGGCAGCTTTTACCTGTGGCCGAACGTGGCGGGCGACGATACGGCGTTCTGCCGTGACCTGTTCGAACAGGAGCATGTGACCGTGGTGCCAGGCTCCTACCTGTCGCGCGATGTCGACGGCAGCAACCCGGGAGCCGGTCGGGTACGCATGGCCCTGGTAGCGCCATTGGCCGAATGCGTGGAAGCCGCCGAGCGGATCCGGGATTTCGTTCAGCGCCGTAAATAACCCACGCCTCCGTAGGAGCGAGGCTTGCCCGCGATAGAGACGACGCAGTCCACCTGATACACCGCGTCATCATTCATCGCGAGCGAGCTTCGCGCCTACAGGAAGGCAAGCGTTATTTCACCTGCCCCAGGTTGGCCTCGCTGAGGTCCAGCTCACCCAGGACCTCACGCAATACGTCGTCGCCGATCTGGTGCTGGCGGCTCAACCGATACAACTCCAGCCGCTGCGCCCGCAGCGCCTTCAAGCGCAACTTGCGCTCCAGCAAGTCCATCTGGAACGCCAGCGCCTGGGCTTCGGCGGAATCGTTGAACACCTCCAACTGATGGCGATACTCCGACATCAGCCGCCCCTTGAGTTCGGTGGCCAGCGCCGCCTGGGCCGCATCCGGCGAGTTGGCGGCATCAGCCACTTCCTCGGCCTCCAGGGCATGGATCGCCGCCTCGGCGGTTTTGCGCCAGGCGTCGCGCACTTCGGCATGGCGCTTCTCGTCGGGGCTCTTCTGGATACCGCGCAGCAACAGCGGCAGGGCGATACAGGCGGCCACCAGCGACAACAGGATCACCCCGGCGGCAATGAAGATCAGCAGGTCGCGCTCGGGGAAGGCCTCGCCCGCCCCCAGCAACAGTGGCACCGACATGACGCCCGCCAGGGTGACCGCCCCGCGCACCCCGCCCAGGGTCAGCAACCAGCAGGAACGTGCGGTCGGCACCAGCGTCAACTCGCCCTTGCCACGCCAGCGGCGCAACAGCCCGGACAGGCGCCAGATGCTTTGCACCCAGATGAACCGCAACACCAGCAGTACCAGGAAGATCACCCCGACATCCAGGCAGCGATAGAACAGGGTCGGCCACAAGGTGGTTTCATGGCTGACCACGGCCTTGATGATGTCGGGCAGTTGCAGGCCCAACAGCAGGAAGATCAGGCCGTTGAAGGCGAATTCCAGCAGCGACCAGACACTGCGGTTGAGCAAGCGGGTGCTGGTCTGCCGGGGCAACAGGTCGAGCCAGCTCTGCATCATCCCCGCCGCCACCGCCGAGAGGATGCCCGAGGCTCCCAGGCGCTCGGCCAGTACGTAGGCGGCGAACGGCAGCAACAGCATGAACACCACATGGGTCGCCGGGTCATCCCAGCCGCGGGCGATCATCCAGGCACGCAGGCGCCCCACTAGCCAGCTCAGGGCCACGCCGACCGCCAGGCCACCCACGGCCACCAGGACAAAGGTCAGGCTGGCATTGGCCAGGGAAAACACCCCGGTCACGGCCGCCGCCAGGGCGAACTTGAAGGTCACCAGGCCGGAAGCATCGTTCATCAGCGCCTCGCCCTGCAGCATGTGCATCAAGGGCGTCGGCAGACGGTTCTGGGAAATTGCCGAGACCGCCACGGCGTCGGTCGGCGACAGTACTGCCGCCAGGGCAAAGGCCACCGGCAAGGGAATGGTCGGCAGCAACCAGTGAATGAAGTAACCGGCGCCCACCACCGTGAATAGCACCAGGCCCACGGCCAGGGTCAGGATCGGCCCGCGCAGGCGCCACAGCTCACGCTTGGGCATGCGCCAGCCATCGGAGAACAGCAGCGGCGGCAGGAATAGAAACAGAAACAATTCCGGGTCCAGGGCCACGTGCAGCCCCAGGGTGGGCCAGGCCAGCAAGGCTCCGGCGGCGATCTGCAGCAGTGGCAACGGCAACGGAATCACCCGTCCGACCAGCCGCGAGAGACTCACCAGCATCAGCAGGATAAGGACGGTATAAGCGGTTTGCATAAAGCGGTTTTCCCAATCGATCAACAGCAGACTTCAGGCAACAGGTTACCGTCGAAGTGCCATATTAGCCGCTTAAGCTCGGGCCTCGCCGCTGCACAAAAGTCGCAAGCGGCCCATGCCGCTGTCACACAAAGCTACAAAGCCAGGCCTTCGCCGACGCCGAACCGGCGCGGGCATGGCATAATCCGTGACCTTTAACTCCAGCATCTCAAAAGGGGGCAATTCCTTGACCGCTTCAAGCAAAACGTTGCACCTTTTCGGCATCAAAGCCTGCGACACCATGAAAAAGGCGCGCACCTGGCTCGATGAACACGCTGTCAGCTATGACTTCCATGACTACAAAGCGGTCGGTATCGACCGTGAACACCTGGCCCAGTGGTGCAACGAGCACGGCTGGCAGGTGGTGCTGAACCGTGCGGGCACGACCTTTCGCAAACTCGACGACGAACGCAAAGCCGATCTCGACCAGGCGAAAGCGATCGAACTGATGCTCGCGCAACCCTCGATGATCAAGCGCCCGGTGCTCGATCTCGGTGACCGAACCCTGATTGGCTTCAAGCCCGATATCTACGCGGCAGAAATCAAATAACGCCTGCCCGTTCAATTTTGTAAGAGGTAACAGCATGTCCACTACCCTGTTCAGCCTGGCCTTTGGTGTCGGCACTCAAAACCGTCAAGGCGCGTGGCTGGAAGTGTTCTACGCCGCGCCCCTGGTCAAGCCATCCGCGCAAATCGTTGCCGCCATCGCCCCGGTACTGGGCTACAGCGAAGGCAACCAGGCCATCGCCTTCACCACCGCCCAGGCCGCGCAACTGGCCGAAGCCCTGAAAAGCATCGACGCCACCCAGGCCGCGCTGCTGACCCGCCTGGCCGAGAGCCACAAGCCGCTGGTCGCCACCCTGCTGGCCGAAGACGCCCAGCTGACCTCCACCCCGGAGGCCTACCTCAAGCTGCACCTGTTGTCCCACCGCCTGGTCAAGCCCCATGGCCTGAACCTGGCCGGGATCTTCCCGCTGCTGCCGAACGTGGCCTGGACCAACCAGGGCGCGATCGACCTCGGCGAACTGGCCGAGCGTCAACTGGAAGCGCGCCTGCGCGGCGAGCTGCTGGAAGTGTTCTCGGTGGACAAGTTCCCGAAAATGACCGACTACGTGGTACCGAGCGGCGTGCGTATCGCTGACAGCGCGCGCATTCGCCTGGGCGCCTACATCGGCGAAGGCACCACCGTGATGCACGAAGGTTTCGTCAACTTCAACGCCGGCACCGAAGGCCCGGGCATGATCGAAGGCCGGGTTTCCGCGGGCGTATTCGTCGGCAAGGGTTCGGACCTGGGCGGCGGCTGCTCGACCATGGGCACCCTGTCGGGCGGCGGCAATATCGTGATCAAGGTCGGCGAAGGCTGCCTGATCGGCGCCAACGCCGGCATCGGTATTCCTCTGGGCGACCGCAACACCGTGGAATCGGGCCTGTACGTGACCGCCGGGACCAAGGTGGCGCTGCTGGACGAGAACAATCAGCTGGTCAAGGTGCTCAAGGCTCGCGAACTGGCCGGCCAGCCGGACCTGCTGTTCCGCCGCAATTCGGAGACCGGTGCCGTGGAGTGCAAGACCCACAAGTCGGCCATCGAACTGAACGAAGCGCTGCACGCTCACAACTAAGCAGCGATTCGGTTCCACTGAAACCGGCCGGGCGCTTATCATCGGCGCCCGGCCTGTTCAAACGAGTTCTGCCACCATGCTTGTACCCTCCCCCTGGCGCGCCGACTTCCCGGCCATCGCCGCCCTGCAACGGCAGGACCAGACCTACCTGGACAACGCCGCCACCACGCAAAAACCCCAAGCCCTGCTGGACGCCCTGGCGCACTACTACGCCAATGGCGCGGCCAACGTGCATCGCGCGCAACACCTGCCCGGCGCTCACGCCACCCAGGCGTTCGAGAACAGCCGGCACAAAGTGGCGCAGTGGCTGAATGCCGGTGACAGCGGGCAGATCATCTTCACCCACGGCGCGACCTCCGCGCTGAATCTCCTGGCCTATGGCCTGGAACACCAGTTCAACCCGGGCGACGAGATCGTCATCAGCGCCCTGGAGCATCACGCCAACCTGCTGCCCTGGCAGCAACTGGCGCACCGTCGCGGCCTCAACCTGGTGGTTCTGCCGCTGGACGACGACGGCCTGATCGATCTCGACGCCGCGGCCCGCCTGATCGGTCCACGCACCCGGCTACTGGCCGTCAGCCAGCTGTCCAATGTGCTCGGTGCCTGGCAACCCCTGCCGCAGCTGCTGGCCCTGGCCAAGGCGCACGACGCCCTGACCGTGGTCGACGGCGCCCAGGGCGTGGTCCACGGCCGCCACGATGTGCAGGCGCTGGGCTGCGATTTCTATGTGTTCTCCAGCCACAAGCTCTACGGCCCGGACGGCGTCGGCGTGCTCTACGGACGCAACGAGGCGTTGCCAGGCCTGCGTCACTGGCAGTTTGGCGGCGAGATGGTCCAGCAGGCCGACTACCAGCACGCCAGCTTCCGCCCCGCCCCGCTGGGTTTCGAGGCCGGTACGCCGCCGATCGCCAGCGTAATTGGCCTGGGCGCGACCCTGGATTACCTCAGCGGCCTGGACCAGGATGCCGTCAACGCCCATGAAGCCGCGCTGCACGACTACCTGCTGCATGGCCTGCTGGCCCGCAAAGGCCTGCGCCTGCTGGGCAAGCCGCAGCTGGCGCTGGTCAGTTTCGTGGTCGATGGCGTGCACAACGCCGACCTGGCTCACCTGCTGACCGAACAGGGCATCGCCGTGCGTGCCGGGCATCACTGCGCCATGCCGCTGCTGAAAAGCTTCGGCCTGGCCGGGGCGATCCGCGTGTCATTGGCGCTGTACAACGACTCCGAGGATCTGGAGCGCTTCTTCGAGGCCCTCGATCAGGCGCTGGAGCTGTTGCGATGAGCCTGCCCGCCGAAGCCCTGGCCGCCCTCGACAGTTTCCAGGGCGCCCCCGGCTGGGAACAGCGCGCACGCTTGCTGATGCAATGGGGCGAACGCCTGGCGCCGCTGGCTGAAGCCGACAGGGTCGAGACCAATCGAGTGCATGGCTGTGAAAGCCAGGTCTGGCTGGTGGGGACCTTGCAGGACGGTCACTGGCAGTTCGCCGCCAGCAGCGATGCGCGCCTGATCCGTGGCCTGGTGGCCCTGCTGCTGGCGCGGGTCAACGGTTTGTCCGCCGAGGAGCTGCAACGGGTGGATTTGCCGGACTGGTTCAATCAATTGGGCCTGTCGCGCCAGCTCTCGCCCTCGCGCAGCAATGGGCTGAATGCGGTATTGCAGCGGATGCGCGAGCTGGCCGGCACGCGCTGACGCTGGCCGACACAACCGCTGAGCCTGGATGAGACACGGACCTCTGTAGCCGCTGCAGCAGGCTGCGATCGACTCCGCAGGAGACGTGCTCTTCAGGGCCGCGCAATCCCCTTCGGGCCTTATCGCAGCCTGCGGCAGCGGCTACAGGGGTTTGAGTCTGTCCGCCGGGCGTCGCACGCCAGCCACCAGTTTGTCCACCGCCTTGGTCGCCGCGACCATGCCGAAGGTCGCTGTGACCATCATCACCGCGCCAAAACCGCCGGCGCAGTCGAGTTTCACGCCATCGCCGACAAAGCTCTTCTGCAGGCAGATGCTGCCGTCCGGTTTCGGGTAGCGCAGTTGCTCGGTGGAAAACACGCAAGGCACGCTGTAGTGACGGGTCACGGTGCGGGAAAAACCGTAGTCGCGGCGCAGGGTCGAGCGCACTTTCGAGGCCAGCGGGTCGTTGAAGGTCCGGTTCAGGTCGCAGACCTGGATCAGCGTCGGGTCGATCTGCCCGCCCGCGCCGCCGGTGGTGATGATCTGGATCTTGCGTCGCTTGCACCAGGCAATCAGCGCCGCCTTGGCGTTGACACTGTCGATGCAGTCGATCACGCAGTCGATGTTCGGCGTGATGTATTCGGCCATGGTCTCGCGGGTGACGAAGTCCGCCACCGCATGCACGGTGCAGGCCGGATTGATCCCGCGCAGGCGCTCGGCCATGACCTCGACCTTGGCCTTGCCGACCGTGCTGTCGAGGGCATGCAACTGCCGATTGCTGTTGCTGACGCAGACATCGTCCAGGTCGAACAGCGAAATCTCACCCACGCCGCAACGGGCAATGGCTTCCGCCGCCCAGGAACCGACACCACCGACCCCGACGATCGCCACATGGGCGGCGCGCAAGCGTTCCAGCCCCTCGATGCCATACAAACGGGCGACACCAGCAAACCGCGGATCTTCTGTACTCATGACCATTACCCCAAAAACCGGCGCGCATTATAGGGCCGATGCCCGCCAAGAGCATCTTTGCCCTATGAATGGCAGTCAGGGCTGCTTTAATGAGGGAACAATCTGAAAATTCCGGCGCCGAGAACTTAAATCGAGTTGGATTGCCCAACCTGCGGCCTTCTCCTGTGCGCTGTACGCTCAGTCGAAGGCCAGTGTAGGATGCGCGCCGCTTGGCGCATGCCGACCGTTCCCCCGTTCCACACCCTTTGGAACCCGAAATAGCTATGTCATCGCGTAAATTTGGACTCAACCTGGTGGTGGTTCTGGCAATCGCCGCCCTGTTCACCGGCTTCTGGGCACTGGTCAACCGCCCGGTTTCCGCCCCCGATTGGCCTGCACAAATCTCCGGCTTTTCCTACTCGCCTTTCCAGCTGGGCCAGTTCCCGCAGAAAGACCAGTTCCCGACCGACGACGAAATGCGTCGCGACCTGGAGATCATGAGCAAGCTGACCGACAACATTCGGACCTACTCGGTCGACGGTACGCTGGAGAACATCCCCAAGCTGGCGGAAGAGTTCGGCCTGCGCGTGACCCTGGGGATCTGGATCAGCCCGGACCTGGAGCGCAACGAGCGTGAAATCACCCGCGCCATCGACATCGCCAACAACTCGCGCAGTGTGGTGCGCGTGGTGGTCGGTAACGAAGCGATCTTCCGCAAGGAAATCACCGCCGACCAGTTGAGCGTCCTGCTCGATCGCGTGCGCGCTGCCGTCAAGGTGCCAGTCACCACGTCCGAGCAGTGGCACGTCTGGGAAGAACACCCGGAACTGGCCCAGCACGTCGACCTGATCGCCGCCCACGTCCTGCCCTACTGGGAATTCATCCCGATGGACAAGGCCGGGCAGTTCGTCCTCGATCGCGCCCGCGACCTGAAAAAGATGTTCCCGAAAAAACCGCTGCTGCTGTCCGAAGTAGGCTGGCCGAGCAACGGCCGCATGCGTGGCGGCGCCGACGCCAGCCCGGCGGATCAGGCGATCTACCTGCGTAACCTGGTCAACAAGCTTAACCGCCAGGGCTACAACTACTTCGTGATCGAAGCCTTCGACCAACCGTGGAAGGCCAGCGACGAAGGTTCGGTGGGCGCCTACTGGGGCGTGTTCAACGCCGCACGCCAGCAGAAATTCAACTTCGAAGGCCCGGTGGTGGCGATCCCGCAGTGGCGCGTACTGGCCATCGGTTCGGTGGTCCTGGCGCTGCTGTCCCTGACCCTGCTGATGATCGACGGCTCGGCCCTGCGCCAGCGCGGCCGGACCTTCCTGACCTTCATCGCCTTCCTCTGCGGTTCGGTGCTGGTGTGGATCGGCTACGATTACAGCCAGCAATACAGCACCTGGTTCAGCCTGACGGTGGGCTTCCTGCTCGCCCTGGGTGCGCTCGGGGTGTTCATCGTGTTGCTCACCGAGGCCCATGAACTGGCCGAGGCGGTCTGGGTGCACAAACGCCGGCGCGAGTTCCTGCCGGTCGAAGGCGATTCCAACTACCGGCCGAAAGTCTCGATCCACGTACCGTGCTACAACGAGCCACCGGAGATGGTCAAACAGACCCTCAATGCCCTGGCCAACCTCGACTATCCGGACTTCGAAGTCCTGATCATCGACAACAACACCAAGGACCCGGCGGTCTGGGAACCGGTGCAGGCCTATTGCGAGACCCTCGGCCCGCGATTCAAGTTCTTCCACGTCGCGCCCCTGGCCGGTTTCAAGGGCGGCGCGCTGAACTACCTGATCCCGCACACCGCCAAGGACGCCGAAGTGATCGCGGTGATCGACTCGGACTACTGCGTCGACCGCAACTGGCTCAAGCACATGGTGCCGCACTTCGCCGACCCGAAAATCGCCGTGGTGCAATCGCCGCAGGATTACCGCGACCAGAACGAAAGCACCTTCAAGAAGCTCTGCTACGCGGAATACAAGGGTTTCTTCCATATCGGCATGGTCACCCGCAACGACCGTGACGCGATCATCCAGCACGGCACCATGACCATGACCCGCCGTTCGGTCCTGGAAGAACTGGGCTGGGCCGACTGGTGCATCTGCGAAGACGCCGAGCTGGGCCTGCGGGTGTTCGAGAAAGGGCTGTCGGCGGCGTACTACCACGAAAGCTACGGCAAGGGCCTGATGCCGGATACCTTCATCGACTTCAAGAAACAGCGTTTCCGCTGGGCCTATGGGGCGATCCAGATCATCAAGCGCCACACCGCCAGCCTGCTGCGCGGCAAGGACACCGAGCTGACCCGTGGCCAGCGCTACCACTTCCTCGCGGGCTGGCTGCCGTGGGTGGCGGACGGCATGAACATCTTCTTCACCCTCGGCGCCCTGCTCTGGTCGGCGGCGATGATCATCGTGCCGCAGCGCGTCGATCCGCCGTTGCTGATCTTCGCGATCCCGCCCCTGGCGCTGTTCGTGTTCAAGGTCGGCAAGATCATCTTCCTCTACCGCCGGGCGGTCGGGGTCAACCTCAAGGATGCGTTCTGCGCCGCCGTGGCGGGCCTGGCGTTGTCCCACACCATCGCCAAGGCGGTGCTGTACGGCTTCTTCACCAGCAGCATTCCGTTCTTCCGCACACCGAAGAATGCCGACAACCATGGCTTCTGGGTGGCGATCTCGGAGGCCCGGGAAGAGCTGTTCATCATGCTGCTGTTGTGGGGCGCGGCGCTGGGCATCTACCTGGTGCAGGGCGGCCTGCCGAGCAACGACATGCGCTTCTGGGTGACCATGCTGCTGGTGCAGTCGCTGCCGTATGTGGCGGCGCTGGTCATGGCCTTCCTGTCGTCGCTGCCAAAACCGGTTGCCGAAAGCGCGCCGGTGGCGGCGGCATAAATCGCGGCAAAGCACTAAACGGCGGCCTCTGGCCGCCGTTTTGCTTTAAGATATCCGCCATTTTGCGCGCCTTGCCCCATTACCGTAGGCGCCAGGCTTGCCCGCGATGAACACCCTGCGCTGCCCCAGGCAAACCGCGTCGTGGCCATCGCGGGCCAGCCTCGCGCCTACGCATAACGCCTTGCACCGGAGTTTCCCCATGACGGCCCACGCCGACCTTTCGCCGACCCTGCAACTTGCCTGTGACCTGATCCGCCGCCCGTCGGTGACGCCGGTCGACGCCGACTGCCAGAAGCTGATGATGCAGCGCCTGGGCGATGCCGGCTTCAAGCTGGAGCCGATGCGCATCGAGGATGTGGATAACTTCTGGGCCACCCACGGCAAGCACGAAGGCCCGGTGCTGTGTTTCGCCGGCCACACCGACGTGGTGCCCACCGGCCCGGTCCAGGCCTGGCAGAACGATCCGTTCGACGCGCTGATCGACGAGCACGGCATGCTCTGCGGGCGCGGCGCGGCGGACATGAAGGGCAGCCTGGCGGCGATGCTGGTGGCGGCCGAGCGTTTCGTCGCCGACTACCCGGACCACAAAGGCTCGGTGGCCTTCCTGATCACCAGCGACGAAGAAGGCCCGGCCCACCACGGCACCAAGGCCGTGGTCGAGCGCCTGGCGGCGCGCAAGGAGCGCCTGGACTGGTGCATCGTCGGCGAGCCGTCGAGCACCAGCCTGGTCGGTGACGTGGTCAAGAACGGTCGTCGCGGCTCCCTCGGCGCCAAGCTCACGGTGCGCGGCGTACAGGGCCATGTGGCCTACCCGCACCTGGCCCGGAACCCGATCCACCTGGCCACAGCCGCCCTGGCCGAACTGGCCGCGGAACATTGGGACGACGGCAATGCCTTCTTCCCGCCCACCAGCTTCCAGATTTCCAACCTGAATTCCGGCACCGGCGCGACCAACGTGATCCCCGGCGAGCTGGTGGCGGTGTTCAACTTCCGCTTCTCCACCGAGTCCACGGTCGAAGGCCTGCAACAGCGCGTGGCCACCATCCTCGACAAGCACGGCCTGGACTGGCACGTGGAGTGGGCGCTGTCGGGCCTGCCGTTCCTCACCGAGCCAGGCGCCCTGCTCGACGCGGTGTCGGCCAGCATCAAGGACGTCACCGGTCGCGAGACCAAGGCCTCCACCAGCGGCGGCACCTCCGACGGGCGTTTCATCGCCACCCTCGGCACCCAGGTGGTCGAGCTGGGCCCGGTCAACGCCACCATCCACCAGGTCAACGAGCGGGTGCTGGCCAGCGACCTCGACGTGCTGACCGAAATCTACTACCAGACCCTGATCAAGTTGCTCGCCTGATGCTTGCCTGCCCTATCTGCGCGGCGCCCCTGAGCGCCGTCGACAACGGTGTCGTGTGCCCGGCCGGGCACCGCTTCGACCGCGCCCGCCAGGGTTACCTGAACCTGCTGCCGGTGCAGCACAAGAACAGCCGCGACCCGGGTGACAACCAGGCCATGGTCGAAGCCCGCCGCGACTTTCTCAATGCCGGCCATTACGCCCCGGTGGCCAGGCGCCTGGCCGAACTGGCCGCCGAGCGCGCCCCACAGCGCTGGGTGGATATCGGTTGCGGCGAGGGTTACTACACCGCACAGATCGCCCAAGCCCTGCCCCAGGCGGACGGTTATGCCCTGGACATCTCCCGGGAAGCGGTCAAGCGTGCCTGTCGCCGTGCCCCGCAACTGACCTGGTTGATCGCCAGCATGGCCCGGGTGCCCCTGGCCGACGCCAGCTGCCAGTTTCTCGCCAGCGTCTTCAGCCCGCTCGACTGGCAGGAAGCCAAGCGCCTGCTCAGCCCTGGTGGCGGCCTGATGAAGGTCGGACCGACCAGCGGTCACCTGATGGAATTGCGCGAGCGCCTGTACGACGAGGTCCGCGAATACACCGACGACAAACACCTGGCGCTGGTGCCCGCGGGCATGGCGTTGCAACACAGTGAAACCCTGGACTTCAAGCTGACGCTGAGCAATCCGCAGGATCGCGCCAACCTGCTGGCCATGACGCCCCACGGCTGGCGCGCCAGCGCCGAACGCCGGGCCAGTGTGATCGAGCAGGCCGAGCCCTTCGAGGTCAGCGTGTCGATGCGCTACGATTACTTCGTTCTGCAATAACCCATCAATCCACGGCCTCGAGCAAAGTCTCGAGGCCGAATAAATCCGCGAATGGATTTTTCAGACCCGCAGTGAGGACATCCATGCGCCAACCGGATATCGAGATTTACCTGAAAGACGCCGACGTCGACCACAAGGCCATCGCCGCCTGGCTCGGCGCGGCCCTGGGCCCGTGCAGCGACTGGGTGCAGAAAGGCCAGACCTACAAATGCAAGGCCGGCAGCGTGCCGGTGACCTGGCTGCCGAAAGCCGTGGGCAAGTGGAACAGCCTGTACCTGGAAAGCGACCAGACGCCGTGGGACGACGACATTGCCTGCGCCCGCGCCGCCTTCGCCGCGCTGAACGTCGAAGTGCGCTGCGCACCGGGCAGTTGGGTCGAGGAAGAAGGTGAAGAGTCGGCCGACCGCTGGATTCGCATCAGCGCCGACGGGGAAGAAGAGATTACCTGGCGTACCGCCTGATCTTGATTGCTGCAGGAGCGAGCATGCTCGCTCCTGCATGGAGCACAGCGCTTACAAGCCCACTACATCCTCAGCCTGCAAACCCTTCTGCCCCTCTACCACGGCGTATTCAACCTGCTGCCCTTCGGTCAGCGAGCGGTGGCCTTCACCACGAATAGCACGGTAGTGGACAAATACATCGGCACCACCTTCACGCTGAATGAAGCCGTAGCCCTTGGCGTCGTTGAACCACTTCACGCTGCCGGTCTCGCGAGTTGCCATCAATCCATCCTCCGTCTTTTTATTATCAGTCGGCTTACTGAAACGAAGCCGTGAGAACTTTCGCCTGGACCTGGGTTTCTATTGATGGGCCCCACATGCCCAGGCGTCAGTCGGGCGAGTATATGACAGGCACAAAAACTCTCAACTCAATCTTGTTTGCCGCTTTTTTGCCGATTTTCGGTGAATCCGGCACACTAGCCGCCCCGAGCAACTGCTCGGTTTTTTCCACTAAAGCAGAAGCCGTATGACCCGCTCCCCGTTCCGCCGTCTTGTGTTTGGCACCTTGCGCCGACTGTTGTACCTCTGGGTTCGCTCGGAGACGATCAACCAGTCGTCCTTCACCCTCAACCTCGACCGCAGTCGCCCGGTGTTCTACGTCCTGCAAAACCCTTCGCTCACCGACCTCGCCGTGGTCGATACCGAGTGCACCAAGGCCGGGCTGCCGCGCCCGGTGCTGCCGGTCTCGGTGGGCAACCTGCTGGAACCCGCCGCGTTCTTCTACCTGACCCCGGCCCCGGACTGGCTCGGCCGCCAGGACAAGCGCGGCGCCCCCCCGACCCTGACCCGCCTGGTCAGCGCCCTGAGCCAGAATGCCGCCGAAGACGCGCAGATCATTCCGGTCAGCGTGTTCTGGGGCCAGTCGCCAGACAGCGAATCAAGCCCGTGGAAACTGCTGTTTGCCGACAGCTGGGCAGTCACCGGGCGCCTGCGCCGGCTGCTGAGCATCATGATTTTGGGCCGCAAGACCCGGGTGCAATTTTCCGCACCGATCCACCTGCGCGAGCTGATCGAGCACAACAAGGGCCACGAGCGCACCGTGCGCATGGCCCAACGCATCCTGCGGGTGCATTTCCGCAACCTGAAGGCCGCAGTGATCGGCCCGGACATTTCCCACCGCCGCAACCTGGTCAAGGGCCTGCTGAACCAGCCACTGGTCAGGCAAGCAATCCTCGACGAAGCCGAACGGGAAAAGATCTCCCCGGAAAAAGCCAAGGCCGTGGCCCTGCGCTATGGCAACGAGATCGCCTCGGACTACACCTTCACCGCGATCCGCTTCCTCGAAGTGGTGCTGAGCTGGTTCTGGAACAAGATCTACGACGGGATCAAGGTCAACCACATCGAAAGCGTGCAGAAGATCGCCCCCGGTCACGAAGTGATCTACGTGCCCTGCCACCGCAGCCATATCGACTACCTGCTGCTCTCCTACCTGCTGTTTCGCAACGGCCTGACCCCGCCGCACATCGCCGCCGGGATCAACCTGAACATGCCGGTGATCGGCAGCCTGCTGCGAAGGGGTGGAGCGTTCTTCATGCGCCGCACCTTCAAGGGCAACCCGCTCTACACCTCGGTGTTCAACGAATACCTGCATACCCTGTTCACCAAGGGCTTCCCGGTGGAGTACTTCGTCGAGGGCGGGCGCTCGCGCACCGGGCGCATGCTGCAACCGAAAACCGGGATGCTGGCCATCACCCTGCGCAGCTTCCTGCGCTCCTCGCGCATGCCGATCGTCTTCGTGCCGGTTTACATCGGCTACGAGCGCGTGCTGGAAGGCCGCACCTACCTGGGCGAACTGCGCGGCGCGAGCAAGAAGAAAGAGTCGATCTTCGACATCTTCAAGGTCATCGGCGCCCTCAAGCAGCGCTTCGGCCAGGTGGCGGTGAACTTCGGCGAGCCGATCAAGCTGGCCGAGTTCCTCGACCAGGAACAACCGGGCTGGCGCGCCCAGGAGCTGGGCCCGCAGTTCAAGCCGGCGTGGCTCAACGAAACCACCAACCGCCTGGGGGAAAAGGTCGCCCAGCACCTGAACGAAGCGGCGGCGATCAACCCGGTCAACCTGGTGGCCCTGGCGCTGCTGTCCACCAGCCGCCTGGCCCTCGACGACCGCGCCATGGCCCGGGTCCTGGACTTGTACCTGGCGCTGCTGCGCAAGGTTCCCTACTCGCCCCACACCACCCTGCCGGAAGGCGATGGCCGGGCCTTGATCAAGCACGTGAAGGACATGGACCTGCTGTCCGAGCAGAGCGATGCACTGGGCAAGATCCTCTACCTGGACGAGCAGAACGCCGTCCTGATGACCTACTACCGCAACAACGTGCTGCACATCTTCGCCCTGCCGGCGTTGCTGGCGAGCTTCTTCCAGAGCTCGTCGCGCATGAGCCGCGAACAGATCCTGCGCTACACCCGGGCGCTGTACCCCTACCTGCAGTCGGAACTGTTCATCCGCTGGTCCCTGGACGAGCTGGACGGGGTGATCGACCAGTGGCTGGAGGCCTTCGTCGAGCAAGGCCTGCTGCGCTTCGAGAAGGACCTGTACCTGCGTCCGGCGCCGAGTTCGCGGCACTTCGTGCTGCTGACCCTGCTGTCCAAGAGCATCGCCCAGACCCTGCAGCGCTTCTACATGGCCATCTCGCTGCTGCTCAACAGCGGCCAGCGCAGCATCAGCGCCGAAGAGCTGGAAGACCTGTGCACGGTCATGGCCCAGCGCCTGTCGATCCTGCATGGCCTGAATGCCCCGGAGTTCTTCGACAAGAGCCTGTTCCGCCACTTCATCCAGACCTTGCTGGAGCAGGACGTACTGCGCCGCGACGAGGCCGGCAAGCTGAGCTACCACGAACTGCTCGGCGAACTGGCCGAAGGCGCGGCCAAGCGCGTGCTGCCAGCGGAGATTCGCCTGTCGATCCGCCAGGTGGCCCTGCATCGCAGCGAAGATGCCGCCGAGCAGGTCGCCGCCCCGCAACAAAGCGACTAGATTCTTATCGGCGCCAGGCGGTTTCTGGCGCCTCCCGATACGGAGATCCATCATGAAAAAGCTCACCCTGCTCGCCCTTACTACCCTGCTCGGGGCTTGTAACAGCATGCAACCTGCCAACAACGCCAGTCTCGACGGCGAAGTCTTCTACCTGCAACGCATCGCCCTGCCGCCAGCCGCCACCCTGAGCGTCAGCCTGCAGGACGTGTCGCTGGCCGACGCCCCCGCGGTGGTGCTGGCCGAACAGAAAGGCCCGGTCAAAGGCCAGGTGCCACTGCCCTTCCACCTCCGCTACGACCCGGCCCAGGTCAAACCCGGACACCGTTATTCGGTCAGCGCGCGGATCGAAATCGCCGGCAAACTGCTGTTCGTCACCACCGAGCACAACGGGGTGAAACTCGACGGCAGTGACCCGCAACCGCTGAAAATCCGCGTCGACGCGGTTCGTTAATCCCTTTTCTCGAACAAGGAAGCTGCCATGCTCCGTTCTTCCCTTCGCTTCACCAGCCTGTGCGCCGGCCTGCTGATCTGCGCCAGCGCCCTGGCGTTGTCCCTCGGCGACCTGTCGCAGCAAGACGCCACCGGCGGCCTCAAGGACGCCCTGACCCAGGGGGCCCAGGTCGCGGTCAAACAGCTGGGCACCGCCGGCGGTTTCAGCAACAACCCGGACGTGCGCATCGAGTTGCCGGGCAACCTCGGCAAAGTGGCGAAGAAAATGAAGCAGTTCGGCATGGGGGCCCAGGTCGAGGAACTCGAGAGCAGCATGAACAAGGCCGCCGAGGCCGCCGTGCCGCAGGCCCAGGCGCTGCTGGTGGATGCGGTGAAGAAGATGAGCGTGGAGGACGCCAAGGGCATTCTCAGCGGCGGCAAGGACTCCGCCACCCAGTACCTGAGCAAGACCAGCCGTGAGCAGATCCGCGTGAAGTTCCTGCCGATCGTCAAGCAGGCCACCGACCAGGTGGGCCTGGCCAAGCAGTACAACGCCTTCGCCGGCCAGGCCGCCACCCTCGGCGTGCTGGATGCGAAGAACGCGAATATCGAAAGCTACGTGACCGAACAGGCGCTCAACGGCCTGTTCGAGATGATCGGCAAGCAGGAAGCAACCATTCGCGAGAACCCGGCGGCAGCGGCCACCAGCCTGGCGAAGAAGGTGTTCGGTACCCTCTGACCCCTACCTGTAGGAGCGGCCGGTCGACGCTCGATTGCTCGCGATCTAAGCGCTGCGGTGTGCCTGACACACAGCGGCGTCTCGATCGCGAGCAAGCTTCGCTCCTACAGAGGCTCAGGTTTTCTTGACCCGGAACCACGCCGCATACAACGCGGGCAAGAACAGCAGGGTCAGCGCCGTCGCCACAATCAGCCCGCCCATGATCGCCACCGCCATCGGCCCGAAGAACACACTGCGCGACAGCGGGATCATCGCCAGCACCGCCGCCAGCGCGGTCAGCACGATCGGCCGGAAGCGCCTTACCGTCGCCTCGATGATTGCCTGCCACGGCTTGAGTCCGGCGGCGATGTCTTGCTCGATCTGATCCACCAGGATCACCGAGTTGCGCATGATCATCCCCGACAGCGCGATGGTCCCGAGCATCGCCACGAAGCCGAACGGCTGGCGGAACACCATCAGGAACAGGGTCACGCCGATCAGCCCCAGCGGCGCGGTGAGGAACACCATCGCCGTGCGCGAGAAGCTGCGCAGTTGCAGCATCAGCAGGGTCAGCACCACCACGATGAACAGCGGTACGCCGGCCTTCACCGAGTTCTGCCCGCGGGCCGAGTCTTCCACGGTGCCGCCGACGTCCAGCAGGTAACCGTCCGGCAATTCGGCGCGGATCGGCTCCAGGGTCGGCAGGATCTGCTGCACCAGGGTCGCCGGTTGTTCCTTGCCATAGATGTCGGCGCGCACGGTGACGTTCGGCAGGCGGTTGCGGTGCCAGATGATGCCTTCCTCGAAGCCGTACTCCAGGGTCGCGACCTGCGACAGCGCCACGCTCTTGCCGTTGTCGGTGGGCACCGCCAGGCTCGACAGCAGCGACAGCTCGGTACGTTCATGCAAGGTCCCGCGCAGCAGGATCTCGATCAACTCGTTGTCTTCGCGGTACTGGCTGACGCTGGAGCCGGTGAGCGAGCTTTGCAGGAATTTCGCCAGGTTGGCCGTGCTCACGCCCAGGGCGCGCGCACGGTCCTGATCGATATTGAGGTAGACCACCTTGCTCGGTTCTTCCCAATCCAGGTGCACATTGGTCACATGGGGGTTCTCGCGGACCTTGGCCGCCACCTTGCGCGCCAGGGCCCGCACTTCTTCGATGTGCTCGCCGGTGACGCGGAACTGCACCGGATAGCCCACGGGCGGGCCGTTCTCCAGGCGGGTGACCCGCGAACGCAGGGTCGGGAACTGTTCGTCGAGGGTTTCGATCAGCCAGCTGCGCAGGCTTTCCCGCTCCTCGATGGTCTTGGCCAGCACCACGAACTGGGCGAAGCTCGCCGCCGGCAGTTGCTGGTCCAGGGGCAGGTAAAAACGCGGCGAACCGGTGCCGACGTAGGCCACGTAGTTATCGATGCCGGCGTGCTCCTTGAGCATCGCCTCCAGACGCTTGACCTGGTCGGCGGTGTTGCTCAGGGATGCGCCCTCGGCCAGCTTCAGGTCGACCATCAGCTCCAGCCGCCCGGAAGCCGGGAAGAACTGCTGCGGCACGAAACGGAACAGCATCACCGAGGCAATGAACAGCAGCACGGTCAGGGCGATCACGGTCTTGCGCCGGCGCACGCACCATTCCACCATCCGTCGCACCCGCTGATAGAACGGTGTGCCGTACGGATCGGGCTGGCCGTCACCGTTGCCGTGCTTGGCCGCATGCAGCTTGGCCAGGTCCGGCAGCAGCTTCTCGCCCAGATAGGGCACGAACACCACCGCGGCGATCCATGAGGCCAGCAGGGCGATGGTCACCACCTGGAAGATCGAGCGGGTGTATTCGCCGGTGCCGGACTGCGCCGTGGCAATCGGCAGGAAGCCCGCAGCGGTGATCAGGGTACCGGTGAGCATCGGGAACGCGGTGCTGGTCCAGGCGTAGCTGGCGGCCTTGAGCCGGTCGTAGCCCTGCTCCATCTTGATCGCCATCATCTCCACCGCAATGATCGCGTCGTCCACCAGCAGGCCCAGGGCCAGCACCAGTGCGCCGAGGGAGATCTTGTGCAGGCCGATCCCCAGGTAATACATGGTGGCGAAGGTCATCGCCAGCACCAGCGGAATCGCCAGGGCCACCACCATGCCGGTACGCACGCCGAGGGAAAAGAAGCTCACCAGCAGCACAATCGCCAGGGCTTCCACCAGCACCTGGACGAACTCGCCGACGCCGGTCTTCACCGCGGCCGGCTGGTCGGAGACCTTGCGCAGCTCCATGCCGGCGGGAAGGGTTTTCTGGATCCGGGCGAACTCCAGTTCCAGCGCCTTGCCCAGCACCAGGATGTCGCCGCCGTCCTTCATCGCCACCGCCAGGCCGATCGCGTCCTGGCCCATGAAACGCATGCGCGGCGCCGGTGGATCGTTGAAGCCGCGGCGCACGTCCGCCACATCGCCGATCCGGAAGGTGCGGTCGGCCACCCGGATCGGGAAACTGCTGATCTGCTCGACGCTCTGGAAATTACCGGACACGCGCAATTGCAGGCGCTCGCTGCTGGTCTCGAAGAAACCGGCGGTGGACACCGCGTTCTGTTCTTCCAGGGCCTGCTGCACCGCAGCCAGCGGTAGACCGAGGGTCGCCAGCTTGACGTTCGACAGCTCGATCCAGACTTTCTCGTCCTGCAGGCCCAGCAACTCGACCTTGCCCACGTCCTTGACCCGCTGCAGCTGGATCTGGATGCGGTCGGCGTAATCCTTGAGCACCGCGTAGTCGAAACCGTCGCCGGTCAGCGCGTAGATATTGCCGAAGGTGGTGCCGAACTCGTCGTTGAAGAACGGGCCCTGGATACCCGGCGGCAAGGTATGGCGGATATCGCTGATCTTCTTGCGCACCTGATACCAGAGCTCGGGGATCTGGTTCGAGTGCATCGAGTCGCGCGCCATGAAGGTCACCTGGGACTCGCCCGGGCGGGAAAACGAGACGATGCGCTCGTACTCGCCGGTTTCCATCAGCTTCTTTTCGATACGCTCGGTGACCTGCCGGGAAACCTCCTGGGCGGTGGCGCCCGGCCAGTTGGTGCGGATCACCATGGCCTTGAAGGTGAAGGGCGGGTCTTCGCTCTGGCCCAGCTTGGTGTAGGACAACGCCCCGACAATGGCCAGCAACAGCATCAGGAACAGCACGATCTGGCGGTTGCGCAACGCCCATTCGGAAAGATTGAAACCCATCGGGGATTACTCCTTGGCCGCCAGATTGACCACGCGGTTGGAGCGATCCACCGGGCGTACCTGCTGCCCCTCATGGAGCACATGCACGCCAGCCGCCACTACCCAGTCACTGACCCCGAGGCCCTCGAGCACCGGCACGCTCTTCTCGCCGAAGGCACCGAGACGCACCGGGGTCTTTTTCAGGGTGTTGTTGGCGTCGACCCGCCAGACATAGGCGGCGCCGTTTTCCGCGGTCACCGCCGACAGCGGCACCGACAACGGCACACTGGCCGCGGCCTGGATGAACACCCGGGCGCTCTGCCCGAGTTCGGCTGGAACCTTGCCGGCGGTAAAGGCGATACGGGCGGCGAAGGTGCGGGAGCGTGGGTCCGCGGCCGGCGACAGCTCGCGGATCTGTCCGGCGAAACGCTGGTCGGGCTGGCTCCACAATTCCACCGCCACCGGCTGGCCGATGTGGAAGCGGCCAAAACCCTGCTCCGGCAGGCTGATCAGCACTTCCCGCTCGCCGTCGGTAGCGAGGGTAAAGACGGTCTGGCCGGCGGCAACCACCTGGCCGACCTCGACCGTACGCCGGGCCACGACGCCATCCTGGGGCGCGCGCAGCACGGCGTAGCCGGCCTGGTTGCTGGCCACGTCGAATTCGGCCTTGATCTGCTTGAGCCGGGCCAGACCCGAGCGATACAGGTTCTCGGCGTTGTCGTACTGGGAACGGCTGACCAGTTGCCGATCCATCAGGGTCTTGTAGCGGTCGCGCTCGGAACGCACCAGGTTCAGGTTGGCTTCAGCCGCCGCCACCTGAGCCCGGGTGGCTTCCAGTTGCAGTCGCACGTCCTGCGGATCGAGCTCGGCCAATGGCTGGTCGGCTTTCACCCGCTGCCCCTCATCGACCAGTCGTCGGCTGACCTTGCCCCCAATCCGGAACGCCAGATCCGGTTCGTAACGCGCGCGGACCTCACCGGGGTAGCTGTCCATGGCCTGCGCCGCGGGCTCTGGCTGCACCACCATGGCTGGGCGAATGGTGGTTTGCGCCGTTTCTTCATGTCCGCACGCGGACAGCAGAACGGCCAGGCTGACGGGCAACGCGAGGGGTAAGGCATAGCGGAACATGGTGAGGGACCTTTCGCTAAGGGTGCTTCGAATAATTATACTGGCGGGTATGTTATTAATAGCAAACTCACCAGTCCAGTATTAAAGCGAAGAATGTCCGACAATATTTCCACCTCAAACGGCCCCGGCCGCCCCAAGGATCTGGCAAAGCGCCAGGCCATTCTCGAAGCCGCGAAAACGCTGTTCCTGAGCAATGGCTACGCCAACACCAGCATGGACGCGGTGGCCGCCGAAGCCGGCGTTTCCAAGCTGACGGTGTACAGCCATTTCAACGACAAGGAGACACTCTTCTCCTCCGCGGTAATGGCCAAGTGCGAGGAGCAACTGCCGACGCTAATCTTCGAACTGCCTGCCGGCATGCCGATCGAAAGCGTGTTGCTGAACATCGCCCGGGGCTTTCATCTGCTGATCAACAGCGAAGAATCCTTGAACCTGCACCGCCTGATCATGGCCCTGGGCAGCCAGGACCCGAAGCTCTCGCAGATCTTCTTCGAGGCCGGTCCGCAGCGCATGGTGCAAGGCATGGAGCGGCTGCTGACCAGGATCGACCAGAACGGCGCCCTGCGCATCGACAAACCACGCAATGCCGCCGAGCACTTCTTCTGCCTGCTCAAGGGTGCGGCGAACTTTCGCCTGCTCTACGGCTGCGGCGAGCCACTGAGCGACGAAGCCGCCGAAGATCATGTGCGAGAAGTGGTGGGATTGTTCATGCGCGCGTATCGGCCGGAGTCGGCCTGAGCGAGCGGGGCGCCCGGTCCCTGCTCGCTATAGAGGCCCGAAAGCCCCGAGGAAGATCAGGCCTTGAGCGCCTTCTTCGGATAGATATCGTAGCGGCTGGACTTGCCGTCCAGCGCATGGCTCGGCTTGGGGCCCGCGATGCACGGCGCCTTGCGCGGGCGCTTGACCACCACCCGGTGACTGGCCAGGGCCAGGGCGGCCTCCAGCAGCGCCGGGGCATCCGGGTCGTCCCCGACCAGCGGGCGGAACAGGCGCATTTCCTTTTTCACCAGCGCGGTCTTTTCCCGATGCGGGAACATCGGGTCCAGGTAGATCACTTGAGGCGGCTCGCCCTCCCAGTTGCGCATGACCTCGATCGAGTTGCCCTTGAGCAGGCGCATGCGCGCCACGATCGGCGCCACTTCGAAATCCTCTCCCGCCCGGACCAGGCCGTCTTCCAGCAATGCACCGATCAATGGCTGGCGCTCGATCAGGCTCATCTCGCAGCCCAGGCTGGCCAGGACGAACGCATCCTTGCCCAGCCCCGCCGTGGCATCCAGGATCCGCGGACGCACGCCCTGGGCGATCCCCACCGCCTTGGCGATCATCTGTCCGCTACCGCCACCGTACAGCCGCCGATGCGCCGCGCCGCCTTCGACAAAGTCCACGCGCACCGGCCCTGGCGCGTCGGCGCCGAGCTGTTGCAGTTGCAAACCCTGCTCGCCGACCTGCAGGGCGAACTCCGCCTCGTCGATCTGCAATGGCAGCCCCAGTCGCTCGGCCCAGTGCGCCGCCTGCGGCTGGAATACATCGGCCAAGGCTTCGACTTTGATGCGGCAGGCCGCTGGTTGCTCACTCATCTGAAAACACGCTCAAAAAATTAATGATCGGCAAAAACTGCCGATAAAAGAACTATCCGGCATTTTGCCAGAGCTGAGCGTCGACCCGAGAGAAATGTCAGACATTCGAAGCCTATCCATTGGCGTCATATCGCCCCACGGCGATTACAGCCTCAAAAACTCCCAGGCACTGAGCGGCGTCAGCCATCTGTGGCAGGATTTTTTTGCCCAGGCGCTGGCCGAGCAACGCGGCGATGGCACGAAGGTCACTGACGACAGCTCTCGGGTGGCCGTGGACGGCCCGACCGAACCCCATGGCGGCAGCGACCTGCTGACGCAAATCGTTACCCAGCGCCATTGCGACGTCCAGGACACCGAGATCCGCCCGCCGGAGCCGCTGTTCCTGCCGATCGCCGAGTTCGAACTGGACCTGCTGGACAAACCCTTTCCACCCTTCCCGCCTGAAGAAGTCGTCGCCCAGCAACGCCAGCAAGACTTCGAAAGCGGCTGGGTACGCCCTATCGTCCTCAATGCCGGCCAGCCCCTGCCCGAGCCGAGCCCGGCGCCGCAACCACGGCCGTTGCACCTGCCGATCGCCGAATTCGAAATGGACCTGCTGGACAAACCGTTTCCGCCCTTCCCGCCGGAAGAACTCATCGAGCAGCAGAAACAGTTCGATTTCGATACCGGCTGGGCACGTCCGCTGATCCTGCAGAACCTGCGGATCGCCGCCTGACCTTCAACCAGCCGCGTCAGGCACTTTTTAGCCTGAGCGCGGCCAGCAACGACGCTTTCCCGCCCTGCTCAACCCTTGAACAACTGGTTGATCTGCCCGAACGGTATGGCCTGGTCGGCAAAGTCGAAGCTGCCGTGGTCGCGAATTTCCTGCGCCGCCTGATAAAAGGCGCCATAGGCGGCCCGCGCCAGGGCCGAACCGACGCTGATCCGCCTCACCCCCAGCTCGCTCAGTTGCGCCACGGTCAATTTCAGGCCGCCCGACATCAGCACGTTGACCGGTTTGGGCGCCACCGCGCGGACCACCGCGATGATTTCCTCGGCCGAGCGCAGCCCGGGCGCATACAACACATCGGCGCCGGCCTCGGCATAGGCTTGCAGGCGGCGAATGGTGTCCGGCAGATCCTGTCGGCCATGCAGCAGATTCTCCGCCCGCGCCGTGAGCACAAAGGGAAAAGGCAATTGCCGCACCGCGGCGACCGATGCCTCGATACGCTCGACCGCCAGCTTGAAGTCATAGATCGGATCATCGGCCCGGCCCGTGGCGTCTTCGATGGAGCCGCCCACCGCCCCGCAAGCGGCCGCTCGGCGCAGGGTCCGGGCACAGCCTTCGGGGCTGTCGGAAAAACCGTTTTCCAGGTCCACCGCCACCGGCAGATCGCTGGCCCCGACTATGGCGCGAACGTTGCCCAGGGTGTCGTCCAGGGACAAGGCGCCTTCAGCGTCGGGGCGGCCCAGGGAGAACGCGAAACCGGCGCTGGTAGTCGCCAGGGCCTCGAAACCGAGGCTGGTCAGCATCTTGGCGGAGCCCGCGTCCCAGGGGTTGGGAATCACGAAAGCCCGATCACGTTCATGCAGGGCCTTGAAGGTTTGGGCTCGAAGATTTCGCGCATCCATTGGCGGACTCCTGGGCAGGGAAATGATCCCGTCTCAGAGCAAGCCGAGTTGCTCCGCGGCGGGCTCTCTGTATAGCTCAGGCAAGGCCGGCAATCCAGGCAGGCGCTGCATCAGCCGCGCGTGGAAACGCCGCGCCAGCTCGGCGGCCAGGCGGTTATCGGCGGTGTGCAGGAAGATGTAGGGGGTTCGCCCTTCCTCGATCCAGCCGGCGACCTTGTCGATCCAGGGCACCAGGAACGGATCGTTGGCCTCGAGCTGCGGATGGCCGATAAAGCGCACCTGGGGAAACTGGGTGAAGGCCGCTGGGCGCGGCGGCACCTTGGGTTTCTTCGATTGCGCATGGAGCACCGACGGCTCGCTGGAAGTGCAGCTGAACAAGGCACGCGGGTCGAGGCAGATGCGCTCCACGCCGCGATCCAGCAGCAGGCGATTGAGCATGCGCTCGGCATCGCCCTTGGCGAAGAAATCCCGATGCCGGACTTCCACCGCCAATGGCCGCTCCAGGCCATCGATAAAGCCTGCCAGCTCGGCCAGGCGTTGTGGCGTGAAGCTCGCGGGCAGTTGCAGCCACAGCGGCGAAACCCGTTCGCCCAGCGGGCTGAGCAATTGCAGGAAGCTCTCGGCCGCGCCCAGTTGCTCGCGCAGGTCGCCGCCATGGCTGATGTCGCCGGGAAACTTGGCGGTGAAGCGGAAATGTTCCGGCATGGTCTGCGCCCAGCGCTGCACCGTGGCCTCGGCGGGGCTCGCGTAGAAGGTGGTATTGCCTTCCACGGCATTGAAGACCTGGCAATACAGGCCGAGAAAATCCGTCGGCCGCGCGCTTTCCGGGTACAGGTACTCACGCCAGGCGTTTTCGCTCCAGGAAGGACAACCGAGGTAATAAGGCAGCAACATCAGATGTGCAGGTCGAGACCCACCACTTCCATATCCCAATCGACGAAACCGGCGGTGGTCAGGTAGCTGGCCAGGGCATTGGCGACGCTTCTTTTCATGGCGCGCTGGAAGATCATGTCCTGCGGACGGGCGGGAAGATTGCTGGTGCGCCCGGCAGAAGCCTGGGAGCGCGCCTGGGCAGGAGTCTCGGGTTGGACTTCGACGGCATCTGCGTCCTCGAGGGAGTCGTCCAGCAGCATGCTGCCTTTGCGAGGCTTGCGCTTGATGGGATAGGACTGAGAGGAAATGCCGTCTATGCGCATAAATACATGCCCGATATCAATGATGGCAATTTAGCGGCACCTAGCCGACTACGCAAATGCCCGAGTGATAACTAGAACACAGAAAATGCAAAAGGTTTAAAAGCCGCCGGAAACTGCCGCGAAAACCTGACGATTGGCAGGTTCATCGCACGGACTCATGCTGGCAGACAGCCCTGTAGCGCGGTCAGCGCGCCTTGGGCGTCGCCACCTTGTCCCGCAAGTACACCGGTTGCGCCTCGTCCGCCGGGATTGCCTCGCCGCGTTCCCAGGCAAAGCGCGCCAGGGTCAGCAAGTCTTCGGCGTGGGGCAGCATGCCTGCGTCCTGGCCGCTGAGTTCGACGCCGATACGCTCGGCGTAGCCCCAGCCGGTGCCCGCGCCGAACCAGGCGCCGCTGGCGTCCGCCGGCAATGCCGCGGCTTCCGGCGGCAGCACCGCTTCGGCCCCGGCCAGGCGCATCTCGCCGGCCACTTCGCGGTAGCAGCCCCAGTAGACCTCATCCATCCGCGCATCGATGGCGGCGGCCACCTGGGTCGCGCCGTGTTCGCGCAAGGCCCGCTGCGCCAGCACCGCCAGGTTCGACACCGGCAGCACCGGGCGCTCGAGGGCGAAGGCCAGGCCCTGCACCACGCCGATGGCGATCCGCACCCCGGTAAAGGCCCCCGGCCCGCGACCGAAGGCAATGGCATCGACGGCCTGCAGGCTGGTGCCGGCATCGGCCAGCAGCTTCTGGATCATCGGCAGCAGCTTCTGCGCATGCAGGCGCGGGATCACCTCGTAGTGGCTCGTCACCTTGCCGTCGTGCAGCAAGGCAACCGAGCAGGCTTCAGTCGCGGTGTCCAGGGCCAGCAAGGTGCTCATCGATGTATCCATAAGGCAGAGGGAGTTGAAAAAAGTGACGCATTATAAACAGCAACGGCCCGCAAGCGGGCCGTTGAAGATGAAGCCGGTACGACTGGTCAGCTCAGCGCTTCGAGCACCTTGCTGGTGATCGACTCGACCGAGCCGACGCCCGCGATGTGGCTGTACTTCGGCTTGCCCTGATTGGCGGCCAGGCCTTGGTAGAACTCCACCAGCGGCTTGGTCTGGGAGTGGTAGACCGACAGGCGATGACGCACGGTTTCTTCGGTGTCGTCTTTACGCTGGACCAGGTCTTCACCGGTGATGTCGTCTTTACCGGCGATTTTCGGCGGATTGTAGACGGTGTGGTAAACGCGGCCCGAGGCTTCGTGTACGCGGCGACCGGCGATACGCTGGACGATCTCTTCGTCGTCGACAGCGATTTCGACCACGTTGTCCAGCTCGACGCCGGCCTTGACCAGCGCTTCGGCCTGAGGAATGGTGCGCGGGAAGCCGTCGAACAGGAAACCCTTGGCGCAATCGGCCTGGCTGATGCGTTCCTTGACCAGGTTGATGATCAGGTCATCGGAGACCAGGCCACCGGCGTCCATCACGCTCTTGGCTTTCAGACCCAGCTCGGTGCCGGCCTTGACCGCTGCGCGCAGCATGTCGCCGGTGGAGATTTGCGGAATGCCGAACTTTTCGGTGATGAACTTTGCCTGAGTACCTTTACCGGCCCCGGGAGCTCCCAGCAGAATTACGCGCATCGATGTGCTCCTCAATTTTTTATTTAGAAACGCTCGGATTCGCCTCGTGGGGCCAATCTCGGAAATGGGATAGTGGCCGCCCAAACGGCCAAAGGCTGATCAAGATACACAGCCGACACAGCGCACACAAGCAGCCGAAAGTCGGAGCAACCCGCCGACTTTATGCCCTGGCGACAGGGTGTTGCTGGTCGCAACCCCATAACAAAGTGTCGCCTGGCGACGGTCGCCAGCCCTTTCCGGCCAGCGCCCGAAGGACCGTGCCAAGCCACTGAAAACCCCGGCAATTACCTTAGCCGGTATTACGCAAACCGGCGGCAATCCCCGCCACAGACACCAGCAACGCCTGTTCCACCGGGCTGTCCTGCGCGCCGTCCTGGCGTCGCGAACGGGCCAGCAGTTCGGCCTGCAATAGATGCAGCGGGTCCAGATAGGTATTGCGCAGACGAATGAACTCCAGGGTGTCAGGGCTATGTGCCAGTAACTGCGACTGGCCGGTCAGCCCCAAGACCACCGAACACGCCTGCGACAATAAGTCGCGTAAATGCGCACCCAATGGCAGCAGGGCCGGCTCGACCAATCGTTCGTCGTAGGAACGGGCGATATCCGCGTCGGCCTTGGCCAGCACCATCTCCAGCATGTCGATGCGCGTGCGGAAAAACGGCCACTGTTCGCGCATCCGCCCCAGCAACTCGCCTTCCCCACGCTCCAGGGCCTTGCTCAAGGCGGTTTCCCAGCCCAGCCAGGCCGGCAGCATCAGGCGCGTCTGGGTCCAGCCGAAAATCCACGGGATGGCCCGCAGGCTTTCGATGCCGCCGGCACGGCGCTTGGCCGGCCGGCTGCCCAGCGGCAGGCGCCCCAGTTCCTGCTCCGGCGTGGACTGGCGGAAATACTCGACGAACTGCGGGTTCTCCCGCACCACCGCGCGATAGGCCTTGACCCCATCGTCGGCCAACTCGTCCATCAAGTCGCGCCAGGCCGGCTGCGGCAGCGGCGGTGGCAACAAGGTCGCTTCCAGCACCGCCGCCAGGTAGAGATTGAGGTTCTGCTCGGCGATGTCCGGCAGGCCGAATTTGAAACGAATCATTTCCCCTTGCTCGGTGGTGCGGAAGCGCCCCGCCACCGATCCCGGCGGCTGCGACAGGATCGCCGCGTGGGCCGGGCCGCCGCCACGCCCCACGGTGCCACCACGACCGTGGAACAGCAGCAGCTCGACCTGCTGCTCACGGCAGATATCCACCAGTTTTTCCTGGGCCCGGTACTGCGCCCAGGCGGCAGCGGTGGTGCCGGCATCCTTGGCCGAGTCGGAATAACCGATCATCACTTCCTGTGGCCCCTGCAGGCGCGTGCGATAGCCCGGCAGAAGCAGCAGTTGCTCGATCACCGGGCCGGCGTTATCCAGGTCGGCCAGGGTTTCGAACAGCGGCACCACGCGCATCGGCCGCAGCACACCGGCTTCCTTGAGCAGCAGTTGCACGGCGAGCACATCGGAAGCGGCGCCGGCCATGGAGATGACGTAGGAACCCAGCGAAGCCGCCGGGGCCGCGGCGACTTCCCGGCAGGTCGCCAGCACTTCGGCGGTATCGGCCGATGGCTTGAAGTAACCGGGCAGCAGCGGACGGCGGCTGCCCAGTTCGCGCATCAGGAAATCGATACGCTCTTTCTCGCTCCAGTCGCCGTAGCGGCCCAGCCCCAGGTAATCGGTGATTTCGGTCATGGCCGCGGTGTGCCGCGAGGAGTCCTGACGCACGTCCAGGCGCACCAGGAACAGGCCGAAGGTCACCGCGCGGCGCAGGCAGTCGAGCAACGGTCCGTCGGCGATCACGCCCATGCCGCATTCGTGCAGGGACTCGTAGCAGAGCTCCAGCGGGTCCAGCAGCTCGCGGTTGTTCTGCAAGACCTGCGCAGTCGCCGGCACGCTACCGCTCAATGAGGCCTGGGCCCAGTTGCGGGTGGCCCGCAGGCGCTCGCGCAGCTGCTTGAGCACCGCGCGATAGGGCTCGGCGCTGTCGCCGGCCAGGGTCCGCAGCGCCGCGTTGGCCTGCTGCATGGACAGGTCGGCAGCCAGTTGATCGACATCGCGCAGGTACAGGTCGGCGGCCATCCAGCGCGCCAGCAACAGCACCTCGCGGGTCACCGCCGCGGTGACATTGGGGTTGCCGTCACGGTCGCCGCCCATCCACGAAGCGAAGCGGATCGGCGCCGCCTCCAGCGGCAAGTGCATGCCGGTGGCCGCATGCAGGGCCTGGTCGGCCTTGCGCAAATAGTTGGGGATGGCCTGCCACAGCGAATGTTCGATCACGGCGAAGCCCCACTTGGCTTCGTCCACCGGGGTCGGCCGGGTACGGCGGATTTCTTCGGTGTGCCAGGCCTCGGCGATCAGCCGCTGCAAGCGAGTCTGGATCTGCGCACGCTCGGCCGAAGTGAGGTCGCGATGGTCCTGGGCGGCCAGTTGCGCGGCGATGGCATCGTATTTCTGGATCAGTGTGCGACGGGCGACTTCAGTAGGGTGGGCGGTCAGCACCAGTTCGATTTCCAGCCGCCCCAATTGCCGGGCCAGCGCCTCGGCGCCATGACCTTCGGCCCGCAGGCGCGCCAGCAGTTCCGGCAGCACCCGCGACTCGAACGGCGCCGGCTGCGACTCCTCGCGCCGGTGAATCAACTGGTACTGCTCGGCGATGTTGGCCAGGTTGAGGAACTGGTTGAACGCCCGCGCCACCGGCAGCAATTCGTCCTCGCTGAGCTGGTTGAGGCTGGCGCTGAGTTCGGCATCCAGCGAACCGCGCCGATCAGCCTTGGCGCCCTTGCGAATCTGTTCGATCTTGTCGAGGAAACCCTCGCCATACTGTTCACGAATGGTGTTGCCCAACAGCTCACCCAGCAGGTGAACATCTTCGCGCAAGCGCGCATCAATATCGGTCATCTACCTGTTCTCCAGCGGACTCGGGGCTCCTGCTAAGCCCCAAGAGTGCCGCCAGCACATGGCTATTAGCAAGGGCGGTCTTGGCGCGAACGGGTTCCGGCAAGGCCGGCGCACGACGAAGCGCCTTTAAACCTTGCGCGATGGAGCTAGTCTCAAGAGTAAGCCGCACAACGGCTTAGCGCCGGCACAGGCCGGTCACTCACCAGGCCCTGCCACAAGCAGGTGTTCATTGAGGTTGCCATGAAAATCCGTGAGCTCGCGCAACACTGGGAAGAAAACGCCAAGGGTCGCCTGACCAAGACCGGCTACACGATCTACCTGGATGTCGAAGCCGCTGCACGCCTGGCGGCGATTTCCGAGATGTACCCCAAGCGCCGGACCGAGGAGCTGCTCGGCGAACTGATCGGGGCCGCCCTGGAGGAACTCGAAACCAGCTTCCCTTATGTCCAGGGCCAGCATGTGGTCGCCACCGACGAGGAAGGCGATCCACTCTACGAAGACATCGGTCCTACCCCGCGTTTTCTCGCCCTGTCGCGGCGTTATCTACACGATATGTCGGCCCAGGCAGACGAGCAGAAACACTGATCCATTCCTGTATTTCTCACCGATAAAAGCGTTATTCCTGACCCCGGATCGGGTCAGGAGTACCCCTGCGCACGGCAAAAGTTCCTTATTTAGAGCCTTGTCCGCGCAGTCAGAAAATTTCCGGGCGATTGGCCATCTTCTCTGAACTATTCAAAAAAGCCTCGGGTCACAGCCAATAACCATCACTGGAACGGCCGTTTCATTTTCAACGCCCTCGGCATTGTCGTCACTCAGCGTTACGGCGTCGGAACCGGGATGGATTTTGATGTTTTTCAGGAGTTATCCAATGGAGTTGAAGACCATGAAGATCAGCACTGCCAAATCCTCGTCCACCCCTCTGCGCGGGCTGAAACTGGCCGCGCTGGTTCTCGGTAGCAGCCTGGTCCTGGCCGGTTGCGCCGGTAATCCGCCAAGCGAGCAATACGCGGTGACGCAATCTGCGGTCAACAGCGCAGTCAGCGCAGGCGGTACCGAATTTGCCGCCGTGGAAATGAAATCGGCTCAGGACAAGCTCAAGCAAGCCGAGCTCGCCATGCACGACAAGAACTACGACGAAGCCCGGCGTCTGGCCGAGCAGGCCGAATGGGACGCCCGCGTCGCCGAGCGCAAGGCTCAGGCAGCCAAGGCCGAACAGGCATTGAAGGACTCTCAGAAAGGTGTTCAGGAACTACGTCAGGAAGGCATGCGCAGCGTGCAATGAGCCACGGGCGCCGATTCCCACGTATTCGCAATCGATAAAAGGACGAAACCATTATGCGTAAACAACTGATGATCCCTGCCCTGTTGGCCCTGAGCGTGGCGCTGGCGGCATGCTCCACCCCACCTAACGCCAACCTGGAAAACGCCCGGACCAACTACTCCGCCCTGCAGGCCAATCCGCAAGCCACCAAGGTGGCGGCCCTGGAAACCAAGGACGCCAGCGAATGGCTGGACAAGGCCGACAAGGCCTACCTGAACAAGGAGGACGAAAAGAAGGTCGACCAACTGGCCTACTTGACCAACCAGCGAATTGAAGTGGCCAAGCAGACCATCGCCCTGCGCACCGCGGAAACCCAGCTCAAGGACGCCGGCGACCAGCGCGCCAAGGCGCTTCTCGATGCCCGCGACGCGCAGATCAGGCAACTGCAATCGAGCCTCAACGCCAAGCAGACCGATCGCGGTACCCTGGTGACCTTCGGTGACGTGCTGTTCGCCACCAACAAGGCCGACCTGAAGTCCAGCGGCCTGGTCAACATCAACAAGCTGGCGCAGTTCCTGCGCGACAACCCTGACCGCAAAGTGATTGTCGAAGGCTATACCGACAGTACCGGCAGCGCGGCTTACAACCAGTCGCTGTCCGAGCGTCGCGCCACTTCGGTACAGGTCGCCCTGATCAAGATGGGTGTCGATCCGGCATGCATCGTCGCCCAGGGGTATGGCAAGCAATACCCGGTTGCCGACAACGGCAGCGTTTCCGGGCGCGCCATGAACCGTCGCGTGGAAGTCACCATTTCCAACGACAACCAGCCGGTCGCGCCACGTTCGACCGTCAGCGTCAACTAAGCCCTGCCCGCGCACTCAATCGCGCAGCCAATAAAAAGCCCCGCCTTGATCGGCGGGGCTTTTTATTGCGGCAAACGGATCGCGGCTTGCGCTGGCAAGCCTTTTGGTCACTGCTCCAGCTTCGGGGTTTCCTGGCCCATGCAACGCACCGCCCGCTTCTTGTTGTTGACCAGCACGCCGGTCAGGCCTTTCTGCTCAGTGTCGAACAGCACCAGCACGCCATCGATGCACTGCGCCACCTCGGCCGCCGGCTCCAGGGACACCTTGTAGTCCTCGCCGGGCACGGTCTTGAGCATGGTGAAATCGTTGAGCAGCAGCGCATCCTCCGGCTTGGCGAAATGCAGGTAGCCGTAGTACCACAGGCACGCCACGGTGCCGAGGATGCTGCCGATACCAGTGATGATCAGGGGGATGGCGTTACGTTCTTCGCTCATTGCGGACTCTCTGGAGGTTCTACGACTGGATTCAAAGGTGCAGGGTAATTCGGGATTTCGCCCAGGCGGCGCAGGCCGTTGAAGTGCTGCGGGTCCTCAAGGTAACGCAACATCACCTGGCGCCAGACCGGATCGGCGAAGGTCTGCACATGCCCGCCACGGGTCAGCTGCAGCACCCTGGGCGGGGGCGCAGCTTGATACAGACGAATGCCGTTGGAAAGCGGTACGAGGGGATCGTCGATGCTGTGGTAGATCAGCTTGGGCACGCCATCCAGGCGCGCGATGGCCTTGATCGCACTGTCGCCATCCGGCACCAGCCACGACAGCGGCACCTGGAACGGCCAGGTCATCCAGGACGTACTGAGGGCAAAACGACCCACCTCGCGGTAACTGGCCGGCACCCCGTCGAAGACAATAGCCTTGAGCTGACGCTGGCGCTCCGGGTGCTGTTCCACCAGATAGTGGATGGCCAGGGCGCCGCCCAGGCTTTGGCCCAGGACGATCAGCGGCTTGCCCTGGACCTCGGGCGCCCGGTCCAGCCACTGGAAGGCTGCGTCGACGTCCTGATAGATCGCCGGCAGGCTCGGTTTGCCTTGCGACACCCCGTAGCCGCGGTAGTCCACCAGCAGCACCTGGTAGCCCTGCTCCGGCAACCACCAGCTGCCACCGAGGTGCCCGGAAAGGTTGCCGCCATTACCGTGCAGGTGCAGCACCGTGCCCTTGACCGGCACCCCGGCCTTGGCCGGCAGCCACCAGCCGTGCAGGCGCGTGCCATCGGCGGCGGTCAGGGTAACGTCGCGGTAGTCGAGCCGAGCCTTGTCCGGGGTGAACGGCAAACCGCGCTCGGGATAGAACAGCAGCGAGCTGCAACCGCTCAAGGCCAGTAGCAGGCAGACAATGCTGAGGACTCGCATCCGTTTGAAGCCTCACGACAAGGGGTGAAAGGGATACTTCTGTAGGAGCGAGGCTTGCCCGCGATAACCGATGGCGCGGTGACTCAGAAAAACCGCGGCGCCTTTATCGCGGGCAATCGAACCTCGACCGGCCGCTCCTACAGGTATGCGTCAGAGGATGTTCGAGTAATCCGCCTCGATCCGGTCCAGGCTCAGGTGGTTGAGGAAGTTGGAGAAACACATCCAGGCCGACAGCGCGTTCATGTCGCGGAACTGGTCCGGCAGGTACTTGGGCGGCACCACCAGGCCTTCGTCGACCAACTGGCGCAGGGTACGCATGTCCTCCAGGGTGGTCTTGCCGCAGAACATCAGCGGTATCTGCTCGAGCTTGCCCTTGCGCACGGCCAACTGAATATAGTTGTAAACCATGATGAAGCCCTTGAGATAGGACAAGTCTTTGGTGAATGGCAGGCCCGTCGGCACCGAACCGCGGAACACCCGGCTGGCGTTGCCATAACTTTCGGCCATTTCAAAACCCTGCTCGCGGAAGAACGCGAACACCTGCATGAAGTCCGCGCCCTCCTCCACCATGTGAATGGCGCGGGTGCGGTTGGTCAGCTTGCGCAGACGGCTCGGGTAGGAGGCAAAGGTGATGATCTCCATCAGGATCGCCAGGCCTTCCTGGGTCACGGTCGACGAGGGTGGGCCCTTGGACAGGAAGGTGCAGATCGGCTGGTTCAGGCCATTGAGGGTAGTGCCCACGTGCACCAGGCCTTCGTGGACTTCCAGGGCCCGCACATCGCGCTCGTTGAACAGCGCGTCGGCGCGGATCTTGATGTAGTCGGCGCCGGCCGCCGCGTCGGCGACGATGCCATCGGACTCGAAGACCCGGATGGTTTCCTCGGCCTCGCCGAACACCTTGTTCAGCCGGCTTTGCAGCAGGCTCACGGCTTCCTTGGCGCTCAGGGTCTTGGGTTCGTCCTTGAGGTCGCCACGGCCGTCGATGTTGTTCAGGTAATCCGAGAGCATCAGGCCCAGGTCGGCCAGGGTCGGGTCGCCGGCATGAAAGGCGTCGGAGGCCGCGCCATAGAGCTCCTGGGATATCAGCCCGAAATCCTCGGTGCCACGGGCCTCGAGCATCCGCACCACCATGCGGTACTCCTTGCACATGCGCCGCATGATCTGCCCCACCGGGTTGAACTGGCCCAGTTGCCGGGTGATGTCTCGCTCGATGTTCTGAAACTCCAGTTTCACCGCGCTGGAGTCGAAAGACAGCGGCCGGCCTTCGTAATAGGCGCGGTCCACTGCCGGCATTTCCTTACCGTTGGCCTTGAGAAAACCTTTACGGATGTTGTCATCCCACTTCACCGCATCCAGTACGCGGATCGGCGTCTGTGCCAGCACAATGCGATCGGACAAGGTGCGTATCGTCTGCTGGTAATCGTCCACCCCAAACTCCTGTTAAAACGTCTGTACTGCGTTTACTTGCCTGCCCGCTGGAAACGCGCCGCCTCGACGAACACGTCGGAGTTGGCGGGGTCGTCCAGATAGGCGAAAACCTGTGGCAGCGCGCTGTCGATCAGCACGCCCTCGCCGTCCTTGGTGTCGAACGGCTCGCCCTGCAGGGCGTTCTGCCCGCGGGCCTGATTGATCTGCTCGAGATCGAGCTGGTAGAGCACCAGTTCGTGGTCGTCGGTCAACTCGAAACCGGCGATGGTGAAGTGCCCGCCCAGCGCCTGGGGCACCGCCGCCGAGAGGTACCAGCGGCTGCCATGGCGGGAAACGGTGAACTCGTAGGTGTCGTGCTGTTGCGGCTTGGCCTTGACGGAAGTGACAGCCTTGTAGCGGTTGTTGCCGATGCGGCTCAGCTGCAGGGTGAGCGGTTCGCCCCAGGCATTCTTGCTGGTCCATTTGCCCAGCAATGCCGCGGGCGCTGCCTGGTCGGCCGGCAAGGGTTCCTTGAAGGACACCAGGCAGCCGCTGAGCAGCAGGAACGACAAGGCGATCACAACGCGCCAGGCTTTCATTCAACACTCCCTATCAGCAGTCGACCCGTAGCCGCTAGCGAAGCCTGCGTTCGGGCGGGCGGATCACACCGAGGCCAGAACCAGGTGCATGTACCGGGTAAGAATGCCCAGCATATCCTCGTCGGCCAAAGGCTCTGCCCCGTTGAGCAGGCCCTGATATTCCATCCGTCCGATTATAGACGTCAACACCTTGGCATCCTGTTGCGGCTCGCGGGAACCCAATACCTGGAAAAACTGGCAGGTGCCGTGCAGCAGGATCTGCTGGTGGGAACGCACCAGCACCGCCAGGCGCGGGTTGAGCAGCGCCTCCTGGCGAAACGCCTGCTCGGCCATCAGATGCTCGCGGCGGTTGTGCAGTTGCCGCTGCACGTAGTCGGCGGTCAGGCGGGCAATGTCATCGGCCAGTTGCGCGCGGGACTCCGGGCTGCCATCGCCATAGGCGACCATCTCCCGCAGCAAGCCTTCATTGTTGGCCCAGAGCTTGGCCATGAAGGCGGCGCTGCGCTCGACGTACTGGGCGAAGGTATCGGTGAGCAGGTCATCGATATCCTTGAAGTAGTAGGTGGTGGCCGACAGCGGCACACCGGCTTCGGCGGCGACCGCGCGATGGCGCACGGCGCGCACGCCATCGCGCACGACGATGCGCATGGCCGCGTCGAGAATATCCTGGCGACGTTGCTCACTGCCCTGTCGGCTGGCCTTGCGGCCCTGGTACTGAACACTTTCAGCGACCGCAGTGGCGATGCCAGCTGCACCTTCTTGAGCAATTGCACGGTTCACGACAGGTATTCCTCTCACATAAAAAATGAAAAAAGCAGTACGTCAGTGCCACACAGACAATAAAAAGCCGCCTGTTAGCGGCGGCTTTTTATTCAACATATTTACGCTTGCGGCCGCATGTGCGGGAACAGGATCACATCGCGGATCGACGGGGAGTTGGTCAGCAGCATCACCAGGCGGTCGATGCCGATACCTTCACCGGCGGTCGGCGGCATGCCGTACTCCAGGGCGCGCACGAAGTCGGCATCGTAGTGCATGGCTTCGTCGTCACCGGCGTCCTTGTCGGCCACCTGCGCCATGAAACGCTCGGCCTGGTCCTCCGCGTCATTCAACTCGGAGTAGGCGTTGGCGATTTCGCGGCCACCGATGAACAGCTCGAAACGATCGGTCACGTTCGGGTTCTCATCGTTGCGACGGGCCAGCGGCGAGACTTCGAACGGGTACTGGGTAATGAAGTGCGGCTGCTCCAGCTTGTGCTCGACCAGCTCTTCGAAAATCATCACCTGCAGCTTGCCCAGGCCTTCGAAGCCGAGCACCTTGGCACCGGCCTTCTTGGCGATGGCACGGGCCTTGTCGATGTCGTTCAGGTCATCGGCGGTCAGCTCGGGGTTGTACTTGAGGATCGAGTCGAACACCGACAGGCGGGCGAACGGCTCGCCGAAGTGGAACACCTTGTCGCCGTACGGCACGTCGGTGCTGCCCAGGACCAGTTGCGCCAGCTCGCGGAACAGTTCTTCGGTCAGGTCCATGTTGTCTTCGTAGTCGGCGTAGGCCTGGTAGAACTCCAACATGGTGAATTCAGGGTTGTGCCGGGTCGAAACGCCTTCGTTACGGAAGTTGCGGTTGATCTCGAAGACTTTCTCGAAGCCACCGACCACCAGACGCTTGAGGTACAGCTCCGGGGCGATACGCAGGAACATTTCCATGTCCAGGGCGTTGTGGTGGGTCTCGAACGGCTTGGCCGCCGCGCCGCCAGGAATGGTCTGCAGCATCGGCGTTTCCACTTCCAGGAAGTCACGTTTCATCAGGAAGCTGCGGATGTGGGCGATGACCTGGGAACGCACGCGGAAGGTTTCGCGGACGTCTTCGTTGACGATCAGGTCGACGTAGCGCTGGCGATAGCGCTGCTCGGTGTCGGTCAGGCCGTGATGTTTGTCCGGCAGCGGGCGCAGCGACTTGGTCAGCAGGCGCACGTGGGTCATCTCGACGTACAGGTCGCCCTTGCCGGAACGAGCCAGGGTGCCTTCGGCGGCAATGATGTCGCCCAGGTCCCAGGTCTTGACCGCGTTCAGGGTTTCTTCCGGCAGGGTCTTGCGGTTGACGTAGACCTGGATACGCCCGGTCATGTCCTGGATCACCATGAACGAGCCACGGTTGAGCATGATGCGACCGGCAACCTTGACCGGAATCGCCGCCTCGGCCAGCTCTTCCTTGGTCTTGTCCGCGTACTGTTTCTGCAGGTCGTTGCAGTAGTTGTCGCGGCGGAAGTCGTTGGGGAAGGCCTGACCCTTGGCGCGCTCGGCAGCAAGCTTTTCCTTGCGCAGGGCGATCAGGGTGTTTTCTTCCTGTTGCAGGGCCTGGTCGAGTTGTAGGTCGCTCATGTCTTTAAAATTTCCATCACAGGTTCGTTGCCCCTTGCCTGTGGCAAGGGATCGCGGGCCGGCCTCGCTCCTACAAGAGCGCGCCATGCCCGCGGCATGGGTGTCGCGGCTTACAGCCCCGACTTCAGGCTGGCCACCAGGTATTCGTCGATGTCGCCGTCGAGCACCTTGTCGCAGTCACTGCGTTCGATGTTGGTACGCAGATCCTTGATCCGCGAGGCATCGAGCACGTAGGAGCGGATCTGGTGGCCCCAGCCGATGTCGGACTTGCTGTCTTCCAGCGCCTGGGAAGCGGCGTTGCGCTTCTGCATTTCCTGCTCGTACAACTTGGCCCGCAGCATCTTCATGGCGGTGTCCTTGTTGGCGTGCTGGGAACGTTCGTTCTGGCAGCTGACCACGGTGTTGGTCGGTACGTGGGTGATACGTACGGCCGAGTCGGTGGTGTTTACGTGCTGACCACCGGCACCGGAGGAACGGTAGGTGTCGATCCGCAGGTCCGCCGGGTTGATCTCGATTTCCACCTTGTCGTCGATCTCGGGCGACACGAACACGGCCGAGAACGAGGTGTGACGGCGCGCGCCGGAGTCGAACGGGCTTTTGCGCACCAGGCGGTGCACGCCGATCTCGGTGCGCAGCCAGCCAAAGGCGTACTCGCCCTTGATGTGCACGGTGGCGCCCTTGATGCCGGCGACTTCGCCTTCGGACAGTTCCATGATGGTGGCGTCGAAGCCGCGCTTGGCGGCCCAGCGCAGGTACATGCGCAGCAGGATGTTGGCCCAGTCCTGGGCTTCGGTGCCGCCGGAACCGGCCTGGATGTCCAGGTAGGCGTTGTTCATGTCCATCTCGCCGCTGAACATGCGACGGAATTCCAGCTTGGCCAGGGCCTCGTCGAGACGGGTCAGTTCGGCGACCACATCGCCCACAGCGCCTTCGTCGTTCTCTTCGACGGCCATGTCCAGCAGATCGCGGCAATCGGCCAGGCCACCGGACAATTCGTCCAGGGTCTCGACGATCTGCGCCAGCGCAGCGCGCTCGCGGCCCAGTTCCTGGGCGTATTCAGGCTTGTTCCAGACGTTCGGATCTTCAAGCTCGCGATTGACCTCGGTCAGACGCTCATGCTTTTGATCGTAGTCAAAGATACCCCCGAATAGTTTCGGAGCGCTCGGACAGGTCCTTGATAGTGTTAAGGATCGGGTTGATTTCCATGGCAGGCAGCACTCGTTGGCGAACTTTTGAAAGCCGGCGAGTATAACGTAATCAAGCTGGCGCGGCAGCCCGCCTGGCGGCTTTAGGCCCCCGCGGTGGCGGTTTTTTTCACTCGATCCCTACCTGATTGCGACCATTGTGCTTGGCCAGATACAGGCCTTTGTCGGCGGCCGAGATCAATTGCCGGCAACTGGTGCTCGGCTGCGGCGTCATGGTCGACAGACCGATGCTGATGGTCAGGCTGGCCCCTTCGGTTGGCGCGATATGCGGAATCTTCAGCGCGGCCACGGTCTGGCGCAGTTTCTCGGCCACCAGTCGCGCCCCGCCGGGCGAGGTGTTCGGCAGCACCAGGGCAAACTCCTCCCCGCCATAACGCGCCGGTAAATCCGACGGTCGGCTGCTGGCCTCGCGGATCGCCGTCGCCACCTTGCGCAGGGCTTCATCGCCCTCCAGGTGGCCGAAGTTGTCGTTGTAGGACTTGAAGTAGTCGACATCGATCATCAGCAGCGACAACTGGGTCTGGTCGCGCATTGCCCGGCGCCATTCCAGCTCCAGGTACTCGTCGAAATGCCGGCGGTTGGACAACCCGGTCAGGCCATCGGAGTTCATCAGGCGCTGCAGCACCAGGTTGGTATCGAGCAACTGCTGCTGGCTGACCCGCAGCGCGCGATAGGCCGCGTCCCGCTGCAACAGGGTCATGTAGGAGCGCGAGTGGTAACGGATGCGCGCCACCAGCTCGATGTTGTCCGGCAGCTTGACCAGGTAATCGTTGGCCCCGGCCGCGAAGGCCGCACTCTTGATCAGCGGGTCTTCCTTGGTCGAAAGCACGATGATCGGAATGTTCTGGGTCGCCGGGTGGTTGCGGTACTCGCGCACCAGCGTCAACCCGTCCAGGCCCGGCATCACCAGGTCCTGCAGGATCACCGTCGGCTTGATGCGGATCGCCTGGGCAATGGCCTGGTGCGGGTCGGCACAAAAGTGGAAGTCGATGTTTTCTTCATTCGCCAACCCACGCCGCACAGCCTCACCGATCATTGCCTGGTCGTCGACCAGCAGCACCATCGCAGCATTTTCATCGGTTTTAAAATCGTCGAGCTGTAAATCATTCATGGGTTGTCACCTGAGTTGCTACCTGGCCAGGACAGCTGCGTTTGTCGGTCATTTGGCAAATATCTCCAGCAATCGTGGAGCGATCTTGTCCAGTGGGCGAATCTCTGTGGCAGCGTCGATGGCAACTGCCGCCTTGGGCATGCCATACACCGCGCTACTATTCTGGTCCTGGGCGATGGTCAGGTAACCCTGGTCGCGCATCAGTTTCAGGCCCTGGGCGCCGTCGCGCCCCATGCCGGTCAGCAATACGCCGACCGCGTCACCATTCCAGTAACTGGCGACACTTTCAAAAAACACATCGATCGATGGCCGATAGATTTCGTTTACCGGCTCGGCGGTGTAGGCCAGGGTGCCGTTCTTCAACAGCCGGATATGGTGGTTGGTCCCGGCCAGCAGCACCGTGCCGCTCTGCGGTGGCTCGCCTTCGCGAGCCAGGCGCACCTTCAGCCCGGAGGCGCTGCTGAGCCATTCGGCCATGCCCGCGGCGAACACCTGGTCGACATGCTGAACCAGCACGATGGCGGCCGGGAAATGGGCGGGCAACCCCTTGAGCAGCACCTCCAGCGCGGCCGGGCCACCGGCGGACGAGCCGATTGCCACCAGGCCCTTGCGTTGCGCCATGGTGCGCATCGGCACCGGTGCCGAACGCACGTGGTTGCCGCGCTGCTGGCCGATCAGCCAGCCGATATTGAGGATCTTGCGCAGTAAAGGCGCCGCCGCTTCCTGCGCATTGCCGGCCCCCAGGGCCGGGGTATCGACCACGTCCAGCGCGCCATGTCCCATGGCCTCGAACACCCGATGCACGTTCTGCTGGCGATCCACCGTGACGATCACGATGGCGCAAGGGGTTTCGGCCATGATCCGGCGGGTCGCCTCCACGCCGTCCATCACCGGCATGATCAGGTCCATCAGGACCAGGTCGGGCGTCAGCTGCGCGCAGTACTCGACCGCCTCGGCGCCATTGGTCGCGACCCACACCACTTCATGCGCGGGTTCGAAGGCCAGGGCCCGGCGCAGGGCCTCCACGGCCATGGGCATGTCATTGACGATCGCGATTTTCATGCCCTCGCTCCTCCAATCAGCTCCACCACCGCATCCAGCAGGGCGTCATCATGGAAACTGGCTTTGGCTAGATAATAGTCAGCTCCGGCATCCAGTCCACGACGCCGGTCCTCTTCGCGATCCTTGTAGGAAACCACCATCACCGGCAACGACTGCAGGCGATTGTCACGGCGCAGGAGTGTGACCAATTCAATCCCATCCATTCGGGGCATATCGATGTCGGTGATCAGCAGGTCGAAGTCTTCCGAACGCAGGGCGTTCCAGCCATCCATGCCGTCGACGGCGACCGCTACGTCATAACCACGATTGAGCAAAAGCTTGCGTTGCAGCTCTCGCACGGTGAGCGAGTCGTCGACCACCAGGATGCGCTTGCGCGCCGTCTCGGCCTGATGGCGATTGTGACGGGCGATGCGCTCCAGGCGGCCGGTATTGAGCAGCTTGTCCACCGAACGCAGCATGTCCTCGACATCGACGATCAGCACCACGGAACCATCGTCGAGCAAGGCCCCGGCGGAAATGTCCTGGACCTTGCCCAGGCGGTCGTCCAGCGGCAGCACCACCAGGGTCCGTTCGCCGATAAAACGCTCGACCGCCACGCCGTAGACCGCGTCGCGCTCGCGAATCACCACCACCTTGAGCGTGGAGTCATTGCTCTGCCCCGCCGGGCGCTGCAACAGCTGGCTGGCCGCGACCAGGCCGACATGGCGGCCTTCGTGCCAGAAATGCTGGCGCCCTTCCAGCTGGACAATGTCGTCGGGCTCCAGGTCGCACATGCGTTCGATATGCGCCAGCGGGAAGGCGTAGGCCTCTTCGCCGACCTCCACCACCAGGCTGCGCACCACCGACAGGGTCAGCGGCACTTCGAGGTGGAAACGACTGCCCTGCCCCGCCACCTGCTCCATCTGCACCGCGCCGCGCAGCTGGCGCACCATGTGCTGCACCGCGTCCAGGCCGACACCGCGCCCGGAGACCTCGGTGACCTTGTCCCGCAGGCTGAAGCCCGGCAGGAACAGGAAAGTCAGCAGTTCTTCCTCGCTCAGTTGGGCAGCGGTCTCGGCCGGGGACAGCTGGCGCTCGACGATGCTCTGGCGCACCCGTTCCAGGTCGACGCCATTGCCGTCGTCGCTGAGTTCCAGCACCAGCAATCCGGCCTGGTGGGAAGCGCGCAGGCGAATCAGGCCCTCGGCCGGCTTGCCCGCCAGCAGCCGCTGCTCGGGCGTTTCGATGCCATGATCGACAGCGTTGCGCAACAGGTGAGTCAGCGGCGCTTCGAGCTTTTCCAGCACATCGCGATCGACCTGGGTCTTCTCGCCCTCGACTTCCAGGCGGACCTGCTTGCCCAGGCTGCGCCCCAGGTCGCGAACCATCCGTACCTGGCCCACCAGCACATCGGCGAACGGCCGCATGCGGCAGGCCAGCGCGGTATCGTAGAGCACCTGGGCACGCTGGCTGGCCTGCCAGCCGAACTCATCCAGCTCGGCGGTTTTCTCGATCAGCAGTTGCTGGGATTCCGCCAGCAGGCGCCGCGCATCCTCCAGGGCTTCGAGGGCCTCCAGGCCCAACGCCTGCTCCTTGAGATGCCCATTGAGGTTTTCCAGGGCGTGCAGCCCGTTGCCCTGCATGCGCTTGAGGCGCTGCAGGGCCGCCAGGTACGGCTTCAGGCGCTGGGTTTCCACCAGCGACTTGCTCGACAGATCGAGCAGGCTGTTCAAGCGTTCGGCCGTGACCCGCAACACCCGCTCGCCACCCTCGGCGAGCCTCTTGCCCTTTTGCACAAGCGCCGCGGCTGTCTCTTGCAGGGTTTCCTGCAATACCTCCTGCGGCATCTCGAACGGCGGGACCTGCGGTTCGGGTTCGATCCGCAGAGCCTCCAGTTGCAGCTCGGCCATGGGCGACAAGCCTGGCTCGACCCTGGGCAGGACAACGCCCGCAGCCGGCGCGCCCGACGAGCCGATCAACTGCTCCATGAGCGCCACGTAGGCGGCAATGTCCTGATCACCGACCTGGCTGCCCGGCGTGGCAATGCGCATCAGGAAGTCGGTGCCCTGCAGCAGCGCATCGATATGCTCGGGATGCAGATACAGCCGCCCTTCCTGGGCGCCGACCAGGCAATCTTCCATCACATGGGCCACGCTGACCCCGGCGTCGACCCCGACGATCCGCGCCGCGCCCTTGAGCGAGTGGGCGGCGCGCATGCAGGCTTCCAGCTGGTCGGCCTGGATCGGATTGCGTTCCAGCGCCAGCAGGCCGGCACTGAGCACCTGGGTCTGGGCTTCGGCTTCCAGGCTGAAGAGTTCGAGCAGCGAGGCGTCGCGCATTTGATCGGGGGTCATGTCAGGCTCCGGGTCACGGCAGACAGCAACTGCTCTTCATCCAGCCAACGCAGGCTGCGGCCCTTCCATTGCAGGACGCCACGGGTGTACTTGGCACTGGCCTGCGGACCGGAAACCGCGGCGGCGTTCAGGGTGCGCTCGTCGATGGCATGGATGCCCTCCACCTCGTCCACCGGCACCACCACCGGCCCGCCCTGGGCGGCGATGATCAGCATGCGCGGAATGACCCGCGCGCCCGACACGACCGTGCCGGTGGTGTCCAGCCCCAGCAGTTCCACCAACGACAGGCAGGCCACCAGCGCGCCACGCACATTCGCCACGCCCAGCAAGGCCCGCGAGCGCTGGTGCGGCAAGGAATGGATCGGTTGCAGCGGCGCCACTTCCACCAGGCAACGGGTGGCAATACCCAGCCACTCCTCGCCCACGCGGAACATCAATAACGAACGGGTGACGACATCCGTATCGGCCTCGACCGCCATCGCGTGCTCATGGCGCGCCTGCTGCAACGCATAGCGGTCGAGCAGACGGGTGGCCGCGGCGGAATACACCGAGCAGTTGCGGCAATGCACATGCCCGGCCAGCAACGGGCAACTCTTGTCGCCATGGATACCGATGCGGTTCCAGCAATCGTCGATGGCCTGCGCATCGTCGTGGGTCAGGTTCAACGAAACAGAGCCGCTCATGATTTACGCTCACTGTCTGCTGCACGGCCGCTGCGGGCCGCACGCTCCTGCAATCGACGGGCACCGGCGACGTCGCCCTGGGAGGCCAGCAAGGCGGCCAGGTGCGCCAGCGCTTCGGCGTGCTGCGGGTCCAGGTACAGGGCCTTGCGATAGAAACCCTGGGCTTCCAGGGCGCTGCCCGCCACGTCGCTGAGCAGCCCCAGCCAATAGAACACCTGCGCCACCGGCTCGTGGGTGTCCAGGTAGTGCTCGCACGCCGCCCGGGCCTCGGCGCTTTTGCCTTCGTTGGCCAGGGTGGCGATGCTCGCCAGCAGGGTCGTGGCGTCGCTGGCCGGCCTGACCGGTGCGGGGCGCTGGCTCGCCACGGCACTGGCAAACGGCCGGGTGCGCACGGGCGGCGCGATACTGCGCACCGGCTGGCGCACCGGCAATGCGCTCGGGACAAAGGCCGGTGCCGGCGTGGGCTCGGGTTCGTTATGCCGGCTGAAGGCAAAGGACTGGGCAATGCCGATCGAGCGCATGCCCAGGCGGCCCAGCAGGCTGCCTTCGGCCGGGCCGATGAACAGCACGCCTTCAACGTGAGTCAGGCGCTTGAGCACTTCGAACACCTGGCGCTGGGTCGGCTGATCGAAATAGATCAGCAGGTTGCGACAGAAGACAAAATCGTAGGGCGGCTCATTGGCCAGCAAGGTCGGGTCCAGCAAGTTGCCGACCTGCAGGCGCACCTGCTCGCGCACCCGCTCGCTGAGGCTGTAGCGCTCATCTTCGGCGGTGAAGTGCCGCTCGCGAAAATCGCTGTGCTGGCCACGAAAGGAGTTCTTGCCGTACACCGCCTGCCTGGCCCGCTCGACCGACAGCGGGCTGACATCGAAGCCATCGACCTTGAATTGATGGGGAGCGAGCCCGGCGTCGAACAGGGCCATGGCAATCGAGTACGGCTCTTCGCCAGTGGAGCATGGCAGGCTGAGGATGCGCAATGCGCGCATGCCCTTGAGCTGGGCAAGGCGCGAGAGGGCGAGTTTGGCCAGGGTCGCGAAGGACTCCGGGTAACGGAAAAACCAGGTTTCCGGAACGATCACCGCCTCGATCAGGGCCTGCTGTTCATCGCGCGAGCCTTGCAGGGTCTGCCAGTAATGGTCGGTGCTGGGCGCCTGCTGGGCGATGCTGCGCTGGCGCACCGCGCGCTCGATGATCGCCGGCCCCACCGAGGCCACGTCGAGGCCGATGCGCTCCTTGAGAAAATCGAAAAATCGCTGGTCGCTGCTCATGACGACTCCCCGAGCAACGCCGGATCCAGCGGCGGCGAGGGAAACAGCAGCGCACGCACCTCGGTATCCAGCAGATCGTCGACCCGCACCCATTGCAGCAGGCCCTGGGCGTCTTCGTAGACCGGCCCCAGGTACGGCGCATTGCGGTTATCCAGGCCGTACGCCTTGAAGTCCTGCGGGTTGCACCGCAGGGTATCGGTGGCCTGCTCGAGGATCAGCCCCAACAACCGCGCGGGCTGTGCCGCCTGCGGGCGGTAATGCACCAGCACCAGGCGGGTGCTGGTGCGCTCCTGCGCCGGCTGGCCAAAGGTCAGGGCGCTCAGGTCGAGCACCGGCACCACCGCGCCGCGATGGGCAAAGACCCCGGCCACCCAGGACGGTGCCCGGGGAATCGGCTTGAGTTGCAGGCGCGGCAATACCTCGACCACCTCGACGGCCTGCAAGGCGTAACGTTCGGTGCCGATGCGGAACACCAGGAACAGCGCGTCCTTGGTCGCCGTCCCTGCGCCGCCTTTCGCTACGAGCTCGTTCATCAGACTTTGAAACGCGAGACGCCGCTGCGCAGCCCCACCGCCACCTGGCTCAGTTCATCGATGGCGAAACTGGCCTGGCGCAGCGACTCGACGGTCTGGCTGCTGGCATCGCCCAGTTGCACCAGGGCGTGGTTGATCTGCTCGGCACCGGTGGCCTGGGCCTGCATGCCCTCGTTGACCATCAACACCCGCGGCGCCAGGGCCTGGACCTGATGGATGATCTGCGACAACTGCTCGCCAACCTGCTGCACCTCGGCCATGCCGCGGCGCACTTCTTCGGAGAACTTGTCCATGCCCATGACCCCGGCCGAGACCGCCGACTGGATCTCCCGGACCATTTGCTCGATATCGTAGGTGGCGACCGCAGTCTGGTCCGCCAGGCGCCGCACTTCGGTGGCCACCACGGCAAAACCGCGCCCGTACTCGCCGGCCTTCTCGGCTTCGATCGCGGCGTTGAGCGACAGCAGGTTGGTCTGGTCGGCGACCTTGACGATGGTCACCACCACCTGGTTGATGTTGCCGGCCTTCTCATTGAGGATCGCCAGCTTGGCGTTGACCAGGTCGGCCGCGCCCATCACCGAATGCATGGTTTCTTCCATTCGCGCCAGGCCCTGCTGGCCGGAACCGGCCAGCACCGAAGCCTGGTCGGCGGCGCTGGAGACTTCGGTCATGGTGCGTACCAGGTCCCGGGAAGTCGCGGCGATCTCTCTGGAAGTGGCGCCGATTTCGGTGGTGGTTGCCGCGGTCTCGGTGGCGGTGGCCTGTTGCTGCTTGGAGGTGGCGGCAATCTCGGTGACCGAGGTGGTGACCTGGACCGAGGAGCGCTGCGCCTGGGACACCAGGGAGTTGAGCTCGGTCATCATGTCGTTGAAGCCGGTTTCCACGGCGCCGAATTCGTCCTTGCGCTCCAGGTTCAGGCGGCTGGTCAGATCGCCCGTGCGCATGACGTCGAGGATCTTCACGATACGGTTCATCGGCGCCATGATCGCGCGCATCAGCAACAGGCCGCACAGGCCCGCCGCCAGCACCGCCACCAGCAGGGAAACGCCCATGGTGACCTTGGCCTCGGCCACCGCATCGTCGATCTGCGAGGCGGCCGAATCGGCGACCCCCTTGTTCTCGTCGATGATGTCGTTGAGTTTCATCCGACCGGCGATCCAGGTGGGCGTCAACTGGTCATGGAATACGCGGACAGCCTCGGCTTCCTGATTACGCCGATGCAGATCCAGGACCGTGGCCTGAATCCTGAGAAATTCCTGGTGGCGTTTTTCAAACTCGTCGAACTCCTGCCGGTCTTTCTCAGCGCGAAGCGTTCCCTTGTAGCTGTCCATGTATTTCTGCAGGCGTTGCTCGAAGCTTTTGAAGTCGGCCTCATCCTTGGCACTCACACCCTTGCCTTCGTTCAGGCCAATGATTTCCTGGGTATGCAGGAAACTGTCGACCCACGAACCGCGAATCATCGAACTGAAATAGACCCCGGGAATGGCATCGGAACGCATGCGGTTTTCGCCGGCCTCGATCTTCAACAAGCGGGAGTACGAGGCTATGACCATCAGCAGCATGATGGTGATAATCACCGCAAAGCTCGCCAAAATGCGTTGGCGCAACGTCCAGTTCTTCACAGTCAGTCCTCGGGGCCATTCAAATGGTGGGGAGTATAGCCGAGGGCGTACCATCATTTATCAGCGTATTGCGCACCACGTCTCACTCAGAGCGAAAGGCAGGGTCCGCTCTGGAGGGCTACTTTCCGCCAGATGGCTCGAGCGCCGCCAGCGATGATCCGGCACAAGCAGAGGGTATTTCAGCCATCAAGGAGGGCGTGCCGGGTTTTCCCCACTACACGCCCGATTAGCGTCAAAGACTGGCCTGGCGCACCTGCTTTTCCAGTTCGAGTTTCAACCCCGGCTCCAGCTTGAGCTGACGCGACAGCTCATCCAGGTAGGCCTTTTCCATGAAGTTTTCCTCATCCACCAGCATCACGCTGGCGACGTACATTTCGGCGGCCATTTCCGGCGTGCCGGCGGCCCGCGCCACATCCGCCGGATCCAAGGGTTTGTTGAGTTCGGCATGCAACCAGTGCTGCAGCGCCTGGTCGTTGTCCAGCTTGGTGAACTCACCTTCGATCAGGGCGCGCTCGCGCTCGTCGATATGGCCATCGGCCTTGGCTGCGGCCACCAGCGCCTTGAGGATCGCCTGGCTGTGTTGCTCGACCTGCTGCGCGGGCAGGCGGTCGAGGGTCTGCGGCTCGCTTTTCGGCGCACCGGCCTGCTGCGCCTGCCAGTTGCCGTAGGCCTTGTAGGCGATCACGCCCAATGCCGCCAGGCCGCCATAGGTCAGCGCCTTGCCCCCGAATTTGCGGGCTTTTTTATTGCCCAGCAGCAAGCCCATGGCGCCGGCGGCCAACGCTCCGCCACCAGCCCCGGACAACAGGCTGCCGAGCCCGCCGGAACCGCCGCCGAGCAACCCGCCCAGCGCCCCCTTGTCGGCACCGGATGCCTTGTTCTGCAACAGCTCCTGGCCGGACTTGAGCAATTGATCGAGCAATCCACGGGTGTTCATCCAAACCTCCAGCAACTTGAGTTGATCGAATCAATAAGGCCACCAGCCTAGATCGAAGTGCCCTGCGCCTGGGCTCGAGTGTGCTTCCAGATGTTGCTTCGCCGGGCTCGGTCATATGCCTGGGCAGTCGTTCGATTAAAAAGATATACACTCGAAAAAATCGATAAAAACGCCTGACCGGTGATTGCCCATGATGACCCTGCGCCAGATCCGTCACTTCATCGCCGTGGCCGAGACCGGCTCGATCTCGTCCGCCGCCCAGGCGGTGTTCATTTCCCAGTCGACCCTGACCCTGGCGATCCAGCAGCTCGAACAGGAAATCGGCGTCAGCCTGTTCAACCGCCACGCCAAGGGCATGACCCTGACCCACCAGGGCCACCAGTTCCTGCGCCAGGCGCACCTGATCCTGGCCACGGTCGACAACGCCAAGCGCAGCCTGCAACAGAGCACCGACCAGGTGGCCGGCCAGTTGATCGTCGGCGTGACCAGCCTGGTCGCCGGTTACTACCTGGCGGACTTGCTCACGCGTTTCCAGCGTGCCTACCCCAATGTGGAAATCCGCGTGATGGAGGATGAGCGCCCGTACATCGAGCACCTGCTGGTCAGCGGCGAAATCGACGTCGGGGTGTTGATCCTCTCCAACCTCGAGGACCGCCACGCCCTGCAAACCGAAGTGCTGACCCACTCCCCTCACCGCCTGTGGCTGCCCGCCCAGCATCCGCTGCTGGAACACGACAGCATCAACCTGGCGGATGTCGCCCGCGAGCCGCTGATCCAGCTCAACGTCGATGAAATGGACCGCAACGCCCAGCGCCTGTGGTCCGGCGCCGGCCTGCAGCCGCGCATCACCTTGCGCACCGCCTCCACCGAAGCGGTGCGCAGCCTGGTGGCGGCCGGGCTCGGGGTATCGATCCAGCCGGACATGACCTATCGCCCCTGGTCGCTGGAGGGCGACATCATCGAAGCCCGGCCCATCGCCGACCTCAGCCAGACCCTCGACGTCGGCCTGGCCTGGCGCCGCGGCACGGCGCGCCCGGCGCTGGTGGACCCGTTCCTGACCGTGGCCCGCGAACAGCCCCACGGCGGGCGCAAGCCATCTATTTAATCGAACGCTGCATTCAGTATTTAGTATTTGTCGAGCGCCGGCCCCGCCACTAGTCTCTGATCATCCGTCCAGAGAGGGCCGGGCCTCCGTCACTGGAGAGCACCATGGCCATACAAGAAAAGAGAACCCGGAAAATGGCTGGCGCGCAGACTCCGTTGTCCACCGCTTTGTTGATCGATGGCGAATTGGTCGCCGGCCAGGGCCTTGTCGAGCCGATCCTCAACCCGGCCACCGGCGAAGTGCTGACCCAGATCGCCGAGGCCAGCAGCGAACAGGTGGAAGGCGCGATCCTCGCCGCCCACCGCGCCTTTACCGACTGGTCGCGAACCACGCCCCAGCAACGCTCGAACATCCTCCTGGCGATTGCCGATGCCGTGGAAAAGCAGGCCGACCACCTGGCCCGCCTGGAATCGCTGAATTGCGGCAAACCGCTGCACCTGGCGCGCCAGGATGATCTCGGCGCCACCGTCGACGTGTTCCGTTTTTTTGCCGGCGCGGTGCGCTGCCAGACCGGCCAGCTGGCCGGCGAGTACCTGCCGGGCTACACCAGCATGGTGCGGCGCGACCCTATAGGCGTAGTGGCGTCCATCGCGCCATGGAACTACCCGATCATGATGGCCGCCTGGAAGATCGCCCCGGCCCTGGCCGCCGGCAATACCCTGGTGTTCAAGCCGTCGGAGCACACCCCACTGTCGATCCTGGCCCTGGCGCCGACCCTGGCCGAGTTGCTGCCGCGCGGCGTGCTGAACATTGTCTGCGGCGGTGGCGAAGGCGTCGGCAGCCACCTGGTCAGCCATCCCAAGGTGCGCATGGTGTCGCTGACCGGCGATATCGTCACCGGGCAGAAGATCCTCCAGGCCGCCTCGAAAACCCTGAAACGCACGCACCTGGAACTGGGCGGCAAGGCCCCGGTGATCGTCTGCAACGATGCCGACCTGCAGGCCGTGGTCGAAGGCGTGCGCAACTACGGCTACTACAACGCCGGCCAGGACTGCACCGCGGCCTGTCGGATCTACGCCCAGGGTGGGATCCATGACCGCCTGGTAGCCGAGCTGGGCGCCGCCGTGAGCAGCCTGCGGTTCGCCGGCAAGCGCGATGCCGACAACGAGATCGGTCCGCTGATCAGCACCCGCCAGCGCGACCGCGTGGCCAGCTTCGTCGAGCGTGCCCTGGGCCAGCCGCATATCGAACGGATCACCGGCGCGGCGGTGCATTCGGGCGCCGGCTTCTATTACCAGCCGACCCTGCTGGCCGGCTGCCGGCAGCAGGATGAAATCGTCCAGCGCGAAGTGTTCGGCCCGGTGGTCACCGTCACCCGTTTCGACGAGCTGGCGCAGGCGGTGGAGTGGGCCAACGACTCCGAATACGGCCTGGCCTCGTCGGTCTGGACCCAGAACCTGGACAAGGCCATGCAGGTGGCGGCCCGCCTGCAATACGGCTGCACCTGGATCAACAGCCATTTCATGCTGGCCAGCGAAATGCCCCACGGCGGCTTGAAACGCTCCGGCTACGGCAAGGACCTGTCCAGCGATTCGCTGCAGGACTACAGCGTGGTGCGCCACATCATGGCCCGCCACGGCAATGACCTGGAATAACGGCACTAAGCTAATAACAAGCCCTTAGGGCGCGCTCCATCACGTTCACAACTGCCCCGACCATAATTTGAAGAAGAGGGTTTCCCCATGTTCGTGCACAAGACCGCACTGCTCAGTGCAATCACTACCGCCCTGCTGGCCAGCGCCAGCCTCCAGGCCGCCGAACCGCTCAAGGCCGTCGGCGCCGGCGAAGGCCAGCTGGATATCGTGGCCTGGCCCGGCTACATCGAACGTGGCGAAAGCGACAAGAATTACGACTGGGTCACCGGCTTCGAGAAGGAGACCGGTTGCAAGGTCAACGTCAAGACCGCGGGCACCTCCGACGAGATGGTCAGCCTGATGGCCAAGGGCGGCTACGACCTGGTCACCGCGTCCGGCGACGCCTCCCTGCGACTGATCGTCGGCAAGCGCGTACAGCCGATCAACACCGCGCTGATTCCCAACTGGAAAAACCTCGATCCGCGCCTCAAGGACGCGCCCTGGTACGTGGTCGACAAGCAGACCTACGGTACGCCCTACCAGTGGGGCCCGAACGTGCTGATGTACAACACCACCGTCTTCAAGCAGGCGCCGACCAGCTGGAGCGTACTGTTCGACGCGCAGAACCTGCCGGACGGCAAATCCAACAAGGGCCGCGTGCAGGCCTATGACGGGCCGATCTACATCGCCGACGCCGCGCTGTACCTCAAGAGCGCGAAACCGGAACTGGGGATCCAGAGTCCTTATGAATTGACCGAAGCCCAGTACAAGGCGGTGCTCGACCTGCTGCGCGCCCAGCAGCCGCTGATCCACCGCTACTGGCACGACACCACGGTGCAGATGAGCGACTTCAAGAACGAAGGCGTGGTCGCCGCCAGTTCCTGGCCGTATCAGGTCAACGGCCTGATCAACGAGAAACAGCCGATCGCCTCGACCATTCCCAAGGAAGGGGCCACCGGCTGGGCCGACACCACCATGCTGCACAGCGAGGCCAAGCACCCCAACTGTGCCTACAAGTGGATGGACTGGTCGCTCACACCGAAGGTCCAGGGCGACGTCGCCGCCTGGTTCGGCTCGCTGCCGGCCGTACCGGCGGCCTGCAAGGAAAGCGAACTGCTGGGCGCCGAGGGTTGCAAGACCAACGGCTTCGACCAGTTCGACAAGATCGCCTTCTGGAAAACCCCGCAGGCCGAGGGCGGCAAGTTCGTGCCGTACAGCCGCTGGACCCAGGACTACATCGCAATCATGGGCGGTAGGTGAGCCCCCTGTAGCCGCTGCCGCAGGCTGTCCGCAGGACCTCCTGCGCCCTCAGGATCGCCGCGCCCCTGCGGGGCGATCGCAGCCTGCGGCAGCGGCTACAGGTTCCTGCGCCAGGCCGGCTCCAGCAGGAGCGGCCTTCGCCGCCAGACCTGATCCCGCTTAATTTCGACAGCGCGCTTTCCCGGAGCACCGCACCATGACGCTTGCAGTCCAGTTCACCAACGTTTCCCGGCAGTTCGGCGAGGTGAAGGCCGTTGACCGGGTTTCCATCGATATCCGGGACGGCGAGTTCTTTTCCATGCTCGGCCCTTCCGGTTCGGGCAAGACCACCTGCCTGCGCCTGATCGCCGGTTTCGAACAGCCGAGCGCCGGCTCGATCCACATCCACGGGGCCGAAGCCACTGGGTTGCCGCCCTACCAGCGGGACGTCAATACCGTGTTCCAGGATTACGCGCTGTTCCCCCATATGAACGTGCGCGACAACGTGGCCTACGGCCTCAAAGTCAAAGGCGTCGCCAAGGCCGAGCGCCTCAAGCTCGCCGAAGAAGCCCTGGCCATGGTCGCCCTGGAAGGCTACGGCGAGCGCAAGCCGGTGCAGCTGTCCGGCGGCCAGCGCCAGCGCGTGGCACTGGCCCGGGCGCTGGTCAATCGGCCGCGAGTCCTGCTGCTGGACGAACCCCTGGGAGCGCTGGACCTGAAGCTGCGCGAACAGATGCAGGGCGAACTGAAGAAGCTCCAGCGCCAGCTCGGCATCACCTTCATCTTCGTCACCCATGACCAGACCGAAGCCCTGTCGATGTCCGACCGCGTGGCGGTGTTCAACAAGGGCCGCATCGAGCAGGTCGACAGCCCGCGCAACCTGTACATGAAGCCGGCCACCACCTTCGTCGCCGAGTTCGTCGGCACCTCCAACGTGATTCGCGGCGAGCTGGCCGAACGCCTGAGCGGCAGCCAGCGGCCCTTCTCGATCCGCCCGGAACACGTGCGTTTCGCCGAAGGCCCGCTGTCCAGCCACGAGATCGAAGTCAGCGGCCTGCTGCACGATATCCAGTACCAGGGCAGCGCCACCCGCTACGAGCTGCAACTGGACAACGGCCAGACCCTCAGTATCAGCCAGGCCAACAACCAATGGCTGGACAGCAGCGCCCAGCACCAGACCGGGCAACGCATCAGCGCGCGCTGGGCCCGCGAGGCGATGATCCCGCTGGCCGATACCCTGGCGAGCGAGGTGTGACATGAACACCCTGGCGATCACTCCCCAAAGCGCCGGCGGCTCGCCGTTGCGGCGCTTTTCCAACCTGCTGTACCGACGGCCGAACCTGTACCTGGCGCTGCTGCTGGTGCCACCGCTGCTCTGGTTCGGCGCGATCTACCTGGGTTCCTTGCTGATCCTGCTCTGGCAAGGCTTCTACACCTTCGACGACTTCACCATGGCGGTCACCCCGGACCTGACCCTGGCCAACTTCGCCGCGCTATTCCAGCCGTCGAACTTCGACATCATCCTGCGCACCCTGAGCATGGCCATCGCCGTCTCGCTCGCCAGCGCCGTGGTCGCCTTCCCCATCGCCTACTACATGGCACGCTACACCAGCGGCAAGACCAAGGCGTTCTTCTATATCGCGGTGATGCTGCCGATGTGGGCCAGCTACATCGTCAAGGCCTACGCCTGGACCCTGCTGCTGGCCAAGGGCGGCGTGGCCCAGTGGTTCGTCCAGCACCTGGGGCTGGAGCCGCTGTTGCAGTTCATCCTGGGGATTCCCGGGGTCGGCGGCAGCACCCTGTCGACCTCGCACCTGGGGCGCTTCATGGTGTTCGTCTACATCTGGCTGCCGTTCATGATCCTGCCGATCCAGGCGTCCCTGGAACGCCTGCCGCCGTCCTTGCTGCAAGCCTCCGCCGACCTCGGCGCCAAGCCGCGCCAGACCTTCATGCAGGTGATCCTGCCGCTGTCGGTGCCGGGCATCGCCGCCGGCTCGATTTTCACCTTCTCCCTGACCCTGGGCGACTTCATCGTGCCGCAACTGGTGGGCCCGCCCGGCTACTTCGTCGGCAGCATGGTCTACGCCCAGCAAGGGGCGATCGGCAACATGCCGATGGCCGCCGCCTTCACCCTGGTGCCGATCGTGCTGATCGCCATTTACCTGTCCATCGTCAAACGCCTGGGGGCCTTCGATGCGCTCTGACTCAGCCAAGCACGGAGAACCAGCCTCGTTGGGCCTGCGCCTTGCCGCGTGGGGCGGGCTGCTGTTCCTGCACTTCCCGATCCTGATCATCTTCCTCTACGCCTTCAACACCGAAGACGCGGCCTTCAGTTTTCCGCCCCAGGGCTTCACCCTGAAGTGGTTCAGCGTGGCCTTCGCCCGCCCCGACGTGCTCGAGGCGATCAAGCTGTCGCTGCAGATCGCCGCCATCGCCACCCTGATCGCCCTGGTCCTCGGCACCCTGGCCTCGGCGGCGCTGTACCGGCGGGACTTCTTCGGCAAGCAGGGGATTTCGCTGATGCTGATCCTGCCCATCGCCCTACCGGGGATCATCACCGGCATCGCCCTGCTGGCGACCTTCAAGACATTGGGGATCGAACCGGGGATGTTCACCATCATCGTCGGCCACGCGACCTTCTGCGTGGTGATTGTCTACAACAACGTGATCGCCCGCCTGCGCCGTACCTCCCACAGCCTGATCGAGGCCTCGATGGACCTGGGCGCCGACGGCTGGCAGACCTTCCGCTACATCATCCTGCCGAACCTCGGCTCGGCGTTGCTGGCCGGCGGCATGCTGGCGTTCGCCCTGTCGTTCGACGAAATCATCGTCACCACCTTCACCGCCGGCCATGAACGCACCCTGCCGCTGTGGCTGCTCAACCAGCTCAGCCGGCCGCGGGACGTACCGGTGACCAACGTCGTCGCCATGCTGGTGATGCTGGTGACCATGCTGCCGATCCTCGGCGCCTATTACCTGACCCGCGGCGGCGAGAGCGTGGCGGGCAGCGGTGGCAAATAACCCTGTAGCGCTGCCGCAGGCTGCGATCGACCCAAAGGGTCGTGGCGCGCTCCGGTTCGCTGAAGGCCTTCGGCCTTATCGCAGCCTGCGGCAGCGGCTACAGATCGCAGGACATCCAACAGATATTTCAGGAGAACAGCCATGCAAACCAAACTCTTGATCAACGGCCAACTGGTCACTGGCGAAGGCCCTGCCCAGCCAGTATTCAACCCGGCCCTGGGCCAGGTGCTGGTGGACATCAACGAGGCCAGCGAAGCCCAGGTCGATGCCGCGGTGCGCGCCGCCGACAGCGCCTTCGAGAGCTGGTCGCAAACGGTGCCGAAAGAACGCTCGCTGCTGTTGCTCAAGCTGGCCGACAGCATCGAAGCCCACGGCGAAGAGCTGGCCCGGCTGGAGTCGGACAACTGCGGCAAGCCATTGAGCGCCGCCTTGAACGACGAGATCCCGGCAATTGCCGACGTGTTCCGTTTCTTCGCCGGCGCCAGCCGTTGCCTCAGCGGTTCGGCCGGCGGCGAGTACCTGCCGGGCCATACCTCGATGATCCGTCGCGACCCGGTGGGAGTGATCGCCTCCATCGCACCGTGGAACTACCCGCTGATGATGGTCGCCTGGAAAATCGCCCCGGCCCTGGCGGCCGGCAACACCGTGGTGCTCAAGCCCTCGGAGCAGACCCCGCTGACCGCCCTGCGCCTGGCCGAGCTGGCGGCGGCGATCTTTCCCGCCGGCGTGCTCAACCTGGTCTTCGGCCGCGGCGCCACGGTGGGCCAGCCGCTGGTGACCCATCCGAAGGTACGCATGGTGTCGCTCACCGGCTCCATCGCCACCGGCTCGAACATCATTTCCAGCACCGCCGACAGCGTCAAACGCATGCACATGGAACTGGGCGGCAAGGCGCCGGTGATCATCTTCGACGACGCCGACATCGACGCCGCCGTGGAAGGCATCCGCACCTTCGGCTTCTACAACGCCGGCCAGGACTGCACCGCCGCCTGCCGCATCTATGCGCAGGAAGGTATCTACGAACGCTTCGTCGAGAAGCTCGGCGCGGCGGTCGCCAGCATCAAGTACGGCCTGCAGGGCGACCCGGACACCGAGCTGGGCCCGCTGATCAGCGCCCAGCACCGCGACCGCGTGGCCGGGTTCGTCGAACGTGCCATCGCCCAGCCGCATATCCGCCTGGTCACCGGCGGCAAGGCGGTGGACGGCGACGGCTTCTTCTTCGAACCGACGGTGCTGGCAGACGCCCAGCAGGACGACGAAATCGTCCGCCGCGAAGTGTTCGGGCCAGTGGTCTCGGTCACCCGCTTCGCCGACGAAGCCCAGGTCCTGGGCTGGGCCAACGACTCGGACTACGGCCTGGCGTCCTCGGTGTGGACCGCCGATGTCGGCCGCGCCCACCGTCTTTCGGCGCGGCTGCAATATGGCTGCACCTGGGTCAACACCCACTTCATGCTGGTCAGCGAAATGCCCCACGGTGGGCAGAAACTCTCCGGCTACGGCAAGGACATGTCCCTGTACGGGCTGGAGGACTACACCGTCGTGCGCCATGTGATGTTCAAGCACTGACCCCGGGCAGCACGCCCTGCTAGTAACAGTTGCCGTCGGTTTCCCGGCAAAACTCGTAGGGCGTGTTGCTGATGAACCCATCGAGCCAATGGTGTTGCCAATCCGGCCACTGAATGATGTAGGTCTTGGTGGCCTTGATGAACTCCAGGCCAAAGATGCTGATGCTGTTGTCGTCCTCGTACATCCGCAGGTCCAGCGTCCAGTCCCGGATCAAGGGCGTGCGGTAGACCCGCTCCGGGTCCTCAAGGTCGATGACCTGCAGATAGCCCTTGCCGCCGGAAGGCACCAGCAGCCCGCCGGCCGAGGCATGCTGCAACAGGTAACGACCGGAGGGGCTGGTCGCCGAATAGGGCTCGCGTTCGAGCACTGTGTAGAGCGCGCTGATGAACACCAGTGCACAGGCTCCCAGCAGGCCCCCCACGACCGCCAGGGTCTTCTTGTACTTCATCGCGCGCACGCCGAAAAACCGCAATTCATTTGCCCGATCTCCCTGAAAGGCGGCTATTGAACGAGGTCTGGCCAAGCCGATCAAGTTGCGGCACCATCCGCCGCCACAAAACGCCTGGCTTCCCCGCCTACGGCACGGAAACTTCTCCGGCAGCAAGGATGCGCCCATGCCTCGTCACTCCCGAATCGTCAGCCTGATGCTGCAAGTGGCCGTCTGGCTGGTGCTGCCGTTCGCCGCCCTGCAACTGGGCCTGGTATTGACCCGCGCCGGCGCCGCGCCCTTTGTCTCGGCGGTGGCGGTTCCCACCGGGGTCCTGTCCCTGGTACTGATTCAGATCACCCTGGTGTATGCCGCCGCCAAAGGCTGGCACGCCTGCGGCATGCCGGCCCACTATCGCTGGCTGGGCCTGTGGCTGGGCTGCGTGCTGGTGCTGTATGCCGTGCTGCGGTTCATACCATCGGCGGGGAGCGGCACATGAATCACAGCGGATTCACTCGGGATGATTGGCTCCGCCTGCTCACAGCCCTCTTCGCCCACTCGCTGGCGGTACTGGCCTTTCTCCTGGCCAATCGCTACGGCGTTTCCTCACAATCCCGTCCGGGGTTACTTCTACTGCGCGCAGGCCAGCCTTCTGCCGCTGGCCGCGATCGGCCTGGCCCGCTGGCTGCACCGGACCTGCAGGCCGCAATCTGGCTGAAGATCAGGCCAGCCTGAGGTACAGATGGATATCCTCGGGCTCCAGTCGGTACAACTCCGGATCGGGGGCCGACAACAGCTCGCAGCCCAGGCGGCGGTAGAAATCCACGGTGTTGCGCGATGGCGTGGCCGAGACATAGAGCCCCTCGCCGCCCATGCGCCGCGCCTGCTCGGCGGCCAGGCCGAACAGCCGCTGGCCCAGGCCGCGCCCGCGGTAAGCCTGGCTGACATGCAGGAACTTCAGCTGCCGCAGTTGCAAGCCGGCGCTGTGGATAACCAGGCAATCGACCACCGTCGCGGCCACCAGCCGGTGCTCGTCGAACGCCCCGTACAGCCAGCCGCCGCGCTGTTCGCACGCCTGCAAGACCTGCGCGTCATGCTCGGCCTCGCCGGGCGGCCAGCCGGTCACCACTTCGCGCTGGGGATAACACAGCAGTTGCCCGTCCTGCAGGCGGTAGAACTCTTCGATCAGTTCCGCGCGGTCAATCAGTTTGAACAGCGGGATGTCTTGCGGAGTCAAAGGGCGTTCATTGAGCATCTTGGGTTTCCTGAAGCCGTCCGTGGTTTTACGTATCGATACACGCGGGGCATTTTTTGCCTCGGGCGAACCGATTATTCTATCCGCCAGCTGTTAAAAGTCCGTTGTGTTTGGCCGAAGGCATGACCGAACCTCCATTTCCGATCCAGCGCAGCCAGGAAGGGCTCGGGATCTCCTGACAAGGCTCACTTATGCATCGCAGGCATCTTCTGAAAGCATCCATGGCGCTGGCAGCCTACACCGGCCTGTCGGCCACGGGTCTGTTGGCCACCCGGGCCTGGGCGGGCGCCGCCGACGGCGAAGCGCAGGCCTTCGATTTCGAGCTTCTCAAGGCCCAGGCCAAGCAATTGGCCAGCAAGCCCTACGTGGACACCAAGCAGGTGTTGCCGCCAACCCTGGCGACCATGACCCCGCAGAACTTCAACGCGATCCAGTACGACGGCAACCACTCGCTGTGGAAGGAGCTGAACGGCCAGCTGGACGTGCAGTTCTTCCACGTCGGCATGGGCTTCAAGCAGCCGGTGCGCATGTACAGCGTCGATGCCAAGACCCGTCAGGCGCGGGAAGTGCATTTCCGTCCGTCGCTGTTCAACTACCAGAACACCAGCGTCGACACCGCGCAGCTCAAGGGCGACCTGGGCTTTGCCGGCTTCAAGCTGTTCAAGGCCCCGGAACTGGACAGGCACGACGTGGTGTCCTTCCTCGGCGCCAGCTATTTCCGCGCGGTGGACAAGACCGGCCAGTACGGCCTGTCGGCCCGCGGCCTGGCGATCGACACCTACGCCAAGAAACGTGAAGAGTTTCCCGACTTCACCAAGTTCTGGTTCGAGACCCCGGACAAGGACAGCACCCGTTTCGTGGTCTATGCCCTGCTCGACTCGCCCAGCGCCACCGGCGCCTACCGCTTCGACATCGACTGCCAGGCCGAACGCGTGGTGATGGACGTCGACGCGCACGTCAACGCCCGCACCGCCATCGAACAGCTGGGTATCGCGCCGATGACCAGCATGTTCAGCTGCGGCACCCATGAACGGCACATGTGCGACACCATCCATCCGCAGGTCCACGACTCGGACCGCCTGGCCATGTGGCGCGGCAACGGCGAGTGGATCTGCCGCCCGCTGAACAACCCGGCGACCCTGCAGTTCAATGCCTTCGCCGACAAGGACCCGAAGGGCTTCGGCCTGGTGCAGACCGACCACGAGTTCGCCAACTACCAGGACACCGTGGACTGGTACAGCCGGCGCCCGAGCCTGTGGGTCGAGCCGACCACCGCCTGGGGCGAAGGCTCGGTCGACCTGCTGGAGATCCCCACCACCGGCGAGACCCTGGACAACATCGTGGCCTTCTGGACCCCGAAAAAGCCGCTGGCCGCCGGGGACTCGCTGAACTACGGCTACAAGCTGTACTGGAGCGCCCTGCCACCGGTGGGCACGCCGCTGGCGCGGGTCAATGCCACCCGTTCGGGCATGGGCGGCTTCGTCGAGGGCTGGGCCCCGGGCGAGCATCACCCGCCGGTCTGGGCCCGGCGCTTCGCGGTGGACTTCAATGGCGGCGGCCTGGAGCGGCTGCCGGAGGGTACCGGCATCGAACCGGTGGTCACCACGTCGAACGGCCAGGTCAAGGATTTCCACGTGCTGAAGCTGGACGAGATCCAGGGTTATCGCGTGCTCTTCGACTGGTACCCGACCAACGACAGCGTCGATCCGGTGGAACTGCGGCTGTTCATCCGCACCAACGATCGCACCCTGAGCGAAACCTGGCTGTACCAGTACTTCCCGCCCGCGCCGGACAAGCGCAAGTACAGCTGAGGAAGCACTATCGCCTGTAGCCGCTGCCGAAGGCAGCGGCTACAGGTCGCGGTGATACGACACGGCACAAAAAAACCGGCCCCCACAGGCCGGTTTTTTTATGCCCCGTTCAGCTCACTCGCGCAGGTCCGACTCATGAATCGGCTGGTCGCGATGGGTCGCGCGCTGGTACTGCGCCGGCCAGATCGCCTTGTGCCCGCTCAGGTCGTCGTCGGCATGCAACGGCCAGTACGGGTCGCGCAGCAGCTCCCGGGCGAGGAAGATGATGTCGGCCTGGCAGGTGCGCAGAATGTGCTCGGCCTGGGCCGGCTCGGTGATCATGCCCACGGTGCCGGTGGCGATCCCCGACTCCTTGCGCACCCGTTCGGCGAAGCGGGTCTGGTAGCCCGGGCCGGTGGGGATCTCGGCATTGACTGCGGTGCCGCCCGAGGAAACATCGATCAGGTCCACACCCAGGGCCTTCAGGCGGCAGGCCAGCTCGACGGTTTCATCCGGATTCCAGCCGTCCTCCACCCAGTCGGTGGCCGAAACCCGGACGAACAGCGGCAACTCTTGCGGCCAGACCGCCCGCACCGCCTCGCTCACCTGCAACACCAGGCGAATGCGGTTATCGAAGGAGCCACCGTACTGGTCGCGGCGCTGATTGCTCAGGGGCGAGAGGAATTGATGCAGCAGGTAGCCGTGGGCGGCATGCACTTCGACCACCTTGAAACCGGCGATCAGGGCGCGTTTGGCCGAGTCGACGAAAGCCTGGACGATCGCGGCGATCTGCCCTTCGTCGAGTTGGGTCGGCGGCGTATGTTGCGGGTCGAAGGCAATCGGCGAAGGGCCTACCGGGACCCAGCCGCCCTCCTCGGGCCTGACGCTGCCATGCTTGCCCAGCCACGGCCGATGGGTGCTGGCCTTGCGTCCGGCGTGGGCCAGCTGGATACCGGCGACCGCGCCCTGGGCGGCGATGAACCGGGTGATGCGTTGCAAGGGTGCGATCTGTTCATCGTTCCACAGGCCAAGGTCCTGGGCGGTGATGCGCCCGTCGGCGGTGACCGCCGTGGCCTCGGTGAAAATCAGTCCGGCGCCGCCCACGGCACGACTGCCGAGGTGCACCAGGTGCCAGTCATTGGCCAGTCCATCTACGCTGGAGTACTGGCACATGGGCGATACCGCGATGCGGTTGAGTAAGGTCAATTGACGAAGGGTATAGGGTTCAAGCAGCAGACTCATGGGGCACCTCTCGATCAGTGGTCAGGCTCCAGGGTTCTGTTTGAAAAGTCGACGAGTGACTGGAAAGGAACAGCGCCCGCCCCCGCGGGAGAAAAAAAGACAAAACGTCACAAGGCCAATCAAGCAGTGTTTAGAGACTAGTCGACAACGACGCGACAAGCAGGGTTCCGACACACTTTGTCGGTACTCGATCCATGGAGCGAGCGGGCGGCGATCCGACTTGCCCTCGATGGTGTCGGTCCTGAAGCACCGCGGTGCCTGTATCGCCGGCAAGCCTGGCTCCTACAGAAGCCGGGGGGCGCCGTGGGCCATCAACGCGGTTCGATATGGGCGATCATCAGTTGCACGGTTTCCTGGCCGCGGAACTCGTTGAGGTCCAGCTTGTAGGCCAGCTCCACCCAGCGGATGGTCGGGTTCGGCCAGATATCGCGGTCGATGCCGAAGGCGATGCCGTCGAGCTTCACCGAGCCGCATTCGCTGCGCAGCACCACCTTGAGATGGCGCTCACCGACCACGCGCTGCTCCACCAGCTGGAACACGCCATGGAACAGCGGCTCGGGAAAGTGCTGGCCCCAGGGCCCGGCATGGCGCAGGGCGCGGGCCAGTTCGAGGTGGAACTCTTCCACCGCCAGGGTGCCGTCCGACAGCAGGCGCCCGGTCAGGTCTTCCTCGCGCAGCTGGCGGCGCACCTCGGCATCGAAGGCTTCGGCAAAGGCCGGGAAATTCTGCTCCGGCAGCGACAGGCCGGCGGCCATGGCATGACCGCCAAACTTGCTGATCAAGTCCGGGTGCTTGGCCGCCACCGCGTCGAGGGCATCGCGGATATGAAAACCCGGCACCGAACGCGCCGACCCCTTGAGCATGCCTTCGCCGGCGTCGGCAAAGGCGATGGTCGGCCGGTGGTAACGCTCTTTCAACCGCGAAGCGAGAATCCCGATCACCCCCTGGTGCCAGTCGGGCTCGAACAGGCACAGGCCGAACGGCATCGACTCCACCGGCAGATCCTTGAGCTGGGCCAGGGCTTCGCGCTGCATGCCCTGCTCGATGGATTTGCGATCCTGGTTCAACTCGTCCAGCCGGCTGGCCATTTCTCGCGCCAGGGCCATGTCATGGCTGAGCAGGCATTCGATGCCCAGGCTCATATCGTCCAGGCGCCCGGCGGCATTCAGCCGTGGGCCGAGGATGAACCCCAGATCGGTGGAGGTGATGCGCGACGCCTCGCGCTTGGCCACTTCGAGGATCGCCTTGATCCCCGGCCGCGCGCGCCCGGCACGAATCCGCTCCAGACCCTGGTGCACCAGGATGCGGTTGTTGGCGTCCAGCGGCACCACGTCGGCGACGCTGCCCAGTGCCACCAGATCCAGCAGCTCGCCGATGTTCGGCTGCGGCTTGGCTTCGTACCAGCCGAGGTTGCGCAGGCGGGCCCGCAGCGCCATCAGCACATAGAAGATCACCCCGACCCCGGCCAGGGCCTTGCTCGGAAACTCGCAGCCGGGCTGGTTCGGGTTGACGATGGCATCGGCCGCCGGCAACTCGTGGCCCGGCAAGTGGTGGTCGGTGACCAGCACTTTCAGCCCGGCCGCCTTGGCCGCCGCCACGCCCTCGACACTGGAGATGCCGTTGTCCACGGTAATCAGCAACTGGGGCTTGCGCCCCAGGGCCACCGCGACGATTTCCGGGGTCAGGCCGTAGCCGTATTCGAAACGGTTCGGCACCAGGTAATCGACATGGGCCGCGCCCAGCAGACGCAGGCCGAGCATGCCCACGGTACTGGCGGTGGCGCCATCGGCGTCGAAGTCGCCGACGATCAGGATGCGTTCGCGCTGCTCCAGCGCGGTCACCAGCAGGTCCACCGCGGCCTCGATGCCCTTGAGTTGCTGGAACGGAATCAACCGCGCCAGGCTCTTGTCCAGCTCGGCCTCGGACTGCACGCCACGGGCGGCGTACAGGCGGGTCAGCAAGGGCGGCAGATCACCGAGAAACGGCAGGGTGGCGGGCAACTCACGAGGTTCGATACGCATGGGGTGACAGAAGCTTCTCTTCGATACGGGGGATACAGCGAAACAGCGCGGCGGAACGAAATCAGCGTTCGCCCAACAGCCATTCCAGCTGGACTTCGTGCTGGCCACGATCGTCGGTGACGAAGATCGTGCCTTCGCTGATCATCACGTCCCACTTGATAACGCGCGGCATGTCCTTGGCCAGGACTTCCAGGACGTCCTGGGGTACGCCAGCGATATTGAGGTTCTTCAGGTTCTTCACCGCGTCCACCACCCGGGTCTGCCACACGCGCAGGCTGCCATAGGCCAGCAGGCTGGTGCGCTCGGTACGGCGCGAGCACCAGGTCAGGCGCTCGGCGTCCGGCTGGCCGACTTCGATCCAGTGCAGCACACGGTCGTCCAGGCTTTTTTCCCACAGGGCCGGCTCATCCACTTCCGACAGGCCACGACCGAACGACAGGTGTTCGTTGTACCAAAGGGCGTAGGCCAGCAGGCGCACGGTCATGCGCTCTTCGGTTTCCGACGGATGGCGGGCGATGGTTTGCTTGACGCTTTCGTACACCCCGCGATCGAGGTCAGTCAGGTTCAATTCAAACTTGTAGGTGGTAGACGGCTGGGCCATGGACGGGGCTTCTTGATACGAGGAAAGGCGGCAAGTCTAACCGATGCACGGGCCAATCCACGAATCGCGCACCATCATCCTTTGGCGAGGGAGCGCCGGGCTATGTTAAAACGCTCTACCGTCCAATCTTTGTCCTACAAGGATCTTCCATGCCGCTTACTGCCAAACCCCTTGCCGGCCTGAAAGTCGTCGAACTCGGCACCCTGATCGCCGGCCCGTTCGCCTCGCGCATCTGCGCCGAATTCGGCGCCGAGGTGGTCAAGGTCGAATCGCCCGATGGCGGCGACCCGCTGCGCAAGTGGCGCAAGCTGTATGAAGGCACGTCGCTGTGGTGGTTCGTCCAGGCGCGCAACAAAAAGTCCCTGACCCTGAACCTCAAGCACCCGGACGGCCTGGAGGTGCTGAAGAAGCTGTTGGCGGAGGCCGACATCCTGATCGAGAACTTCCGCCCCGGGGTCCTGGAAAAACTCGGCCTGGGCTGGGACACCTTGCATGCCCTCAACCCCAAGCTGGTGATGGTGCGCCTGTCCGGCTTCGGCCAGACCGGGCCGATGAAGGACCAGCCCGGGTTCGGCGCGGTCGGCGAGTCCATGGGCGGGCTGCGCTACATCACCGGTTTCGAGGACCGTCCGCCGGTGCGCACCGGCATTTCCATCGGCGACTCGATTGCCGCCCTGTGGGGTGTGATCGGCGCGCTGATGGCCCTGCGGCACCGCGAGGTCAACGGCGGCCAGGGCCAGGTGGTGGACGTGGCGCTGTACGAAGCGATCTTCGCCATGATGGAAAGCATGGTCCCGGAGTTCGACGTCTTCGGTTTCATCCGCGAGCGCACCGGCAACATCATGCCCGGCATTACGCCCTCCTCCATTCACACCAGCGCCGATGGCAAGCACGTGCAGATCGGCGCCAACGGCGATGCGATCTTCAAGCGCTTCATGCAGGTGATCGGCCGCGACGACCTGGCCAACGACCCGGCCCTGGCCAGCAACGACGGTCGCGACAGCCGGCGCGACGAGCTGTACGGGGTCATCGATCGCTGGGTCAACTCGCTGCCGCTGGAGCGCGTGCTCGAATCGCTGAACCAGGCGGAAGTCCCCGCCAGCCGCATCTTCAGCGCCGAGGACATGTTCAGCGATCCGCAGTTTCTCGCCCGGGAAATGTTCCTCCAGGCCAAGCTGCCGGACGGCAAGGCATTCAAGATGCCCGGCATCGTGCCGAAACTCTCGGACACCCCGGGCTCGTCCGAATGGGTCGGCCCCGCGCTCGGCGAACACAATGCCCAGGTGCTGGGCGCCCTGGGTTACGACAACCAGCAGATCAAAAACCTGCGTGACAGCGGTGCGATCTAGCGTTGCACACGATTTCGCGACAATGAGAGTTTTTCCGACAAGGATCAGCAGCCTGATGAACCCCAGCAGTGGCGGGCGAATGATTCGCGGGATACGTTTGTTTTTCATGTTGCTGGCGCTCGGCACCTGGCCCCAGGTCAGCCAGGCCAGGGACACATTGGTCTGGATCCTGCGCGACCTGCCGCCAACGACGATTTTCGAAGGCCCGCAAAAAGGCCGGGGGGTGATCGACCAGGCCTTGCCTGTGCTGATGGCCAGCCTGCCGGAGTACGACCACCAGATCGTGCACGTCAACCGCGCCCGGGGCATGCAGATGCTCCGGGAGCACCCCTTCGTCTGCGACCCGGCGCTGATGTTCAACCTGCCACGGGCGCAGTGGATCGCGTTTTCCATCACCAGTTTTCGCGTGTTCAGCAACGGCCTGGCGGTGCGCCGCAAAGACAGTGACGGCTTGCAGCCGTTTATCCACGATGGCCAGATCGACTTGCGCGCGCTCCTGGCCAGCGCGCCACACAGCGTTGGCGTGGTGGCCGAGCGCAGTTATGGCGAGCAGATCGACAGCCTGCTCACACAGGCGCCGCCCGGAGCCCTGATGGCCCACTACGGCAACAGCGCCATCGGCAACCTGCTGCAGATGCAAAGGCGTGGGCGCCTCAAAGCCCTGATCGGCTACCAGCCGGAGATTCGTTTCCAGGCGCAACAGCAAGGGATCGATCCAAACGACCTGGAGTTCTACCCGATCCAGGGCATGCCCAAGTATCAATCGGTGAACGTCGGCTGTTCGAACACAACGCAGGGACGGCAGGCGGTGGAGCGCATCAACCGGGCGCTGCTCGAACTGCGCCCGCACAGCTTGCTGGAGCTGTACACCGAGTGGCTGGAACCATCGCTGCGCGAGCAGTACCGCAGCGATGCCCTGGCGTTTTTCCGCGACACGCCGCAGCAATAAAAAATCCGGGCAAAAAGAAACCCCGAGCAGTGGGGAGACGACTCGGGGTTAAACGTGGTCTGAAACCAGACCCGTGCAACAAGCGACAAGCACCGGAGCACAATGCTCGATCCTGTTGCCAAGGGTCTGACTGATGGGCTGAAGCGAAGGTTCCCGAAAATTTCAATCAACGGGCGCTGTCGAACGCCTTCTCCTGGGCCACATTGCGCAAGGCCGCGATGACACAGGGTTCCAGGCGACCTTCGGCGATCAATACATCGCGATGCAGGCCGTCGACGACATCGGTCAACTGGCGCTTGTCGGTCAACTGGACCTGGTTGAACTCACGCTCGACCACGATGGCCCCCAAGGCATTCTTCAGGGTCACCAGGCATTCCCCTTGCGCGCGCGGGGTCAGAGTTACCTGATACGGGCTCAAAGCTTCACCCAACAATAGGCTGATACTTTCCATCTCGATCACCACTCAATAGCTGGAATTAAAGGCTCGAATACACGAATGCCGGTAGCTTTCTGGCATTCAAGTGACCATCGCCCAGAGAAGAAAGTTCGCAACCGCTGGCGGTTGCCGACCTGAGTTGATCCAGCATGCCCGCAAAACATGACAGATAAAAAACCGCCCGTATCAGACTAGAATCGGCACTTCAAACCAGAAACGAACGCGACGGTGCCGGCTGATCGATCAGCGCCTCGACCTTCTTGTAGCGCGATACCGCCTGTTGGCAGGAGTAGCGCCGAGGGTCGATCCGAACCGGCATCGCGACCTGCTCCCGGGGCGGATTTTCAGGCCTTGCGCAGGTCTTTCTGGCAGGTGGGGTTGTGGCCATGGGGGCCCTCTCCTCGAGCGGTTGGCAAAGCCCGGCGGCGCAGCGATGACGGTTGCCCGGCTGCAGGGCCTGGCCGAAATGCTGCCTTCTCACCGGAGCGAGTCTTGAATCAAACATCCACTAAAAAACTGCGGATCGTCCTGGCTGACGATCACCCGATTTTTCTCATCGGCCTGCGGGCCGTCCTGGAGCGCGACGACAACCTGGAGATCGTCGGCGAAGCCAGCTCCCCGACCGCCCTCGGCGAACTGCTGCAAAGCTGTCCCTGCGAAGTCCTGGTCACCGACTTCATGATGCCGGGAGAGCAGCAGAACGATGGCCTGCGCCTGATCGAACAACTGCGCCGGCATCACCCCGAGCTGCCGATCGTGGTGGTGACCATGCTCAACAACGCCGGGCTGTTCCGCTCGATTCTCGACCTTGGCGTCATGGGCCTGCTGAGCAAGGCCAGCCTGGCCGATGAACTGCCGGCGGCGATCAGCCATGTGCGTCGGAACAAGGTGTTCGTCGCCCAGGCCATCCAGCAACTCCTCAGCCTGGCGGGCGAGGTCGGGCCGGACCGCCTGTTGTCCGGGGAACAGCTGTCGCCCCGCGAGCTCGAAGTGATCCGCCTGCTGGCGGCCGGACTGACGGTCGGGGAAATCGCCGCCAAGCTCAGTCGCAGCAAAAAGACCGTCAGCACCCAGAAGGTCAGCGCGATGCGCAAGCTCGGCCTGTCCAGCGCCGCGGCGTTGTACATCTATGTGCAGGAACACGGGCTGGCCTGAACGCGGGCTCAGCCCATCTCTTCGCCGAGGTCGCCCCTCACGCGCCGGGCGATCCACTGACGCACGGCGACTGCGCTCATGGGTTCGGCGATGAAGCAGCCTTGCAGGCGCGCCTGCCCCAGCCGTTTGGCCGCCTCATAGTCGGCGGCGCTCTCGATACCGGCCAGCACCAAACCCAGCGACATGCGCCGGGCCATGCTCATGGCGCCGGCCACCACCGCCGACTTGCGCTCATCGGCCGCCAGCCCGCAGACAAAGGCCGGCGGGATCTTCAGCTCGGTGAACGGCAACTCCAGCAGACGCTGCAGGCTGGTGCCACCGGTGCCGAAGTCGCCAATCGACAGCTTGCAACCGATCATGCGCAGGCGCAGCAGGGCCTCGACATGGGCGGTATCGGTTTGCAGCTCGGTGGTCTCGACGATTTCCAGGGTCAGCAGGCGTGCCGGCACTTCAAAACGGCGCAGCAGGGCTTCCAGCTGACGCGCGAAGTTCGGCAATTCCAGCATGCCCACCGGAATGTTCACCGAGATCGCCAGCGAACGGCCCATGACCAGGCGCACCCCGGCCGACAGCTGCATGGCCTGCTCCAGCATGAGCCAGGTGAAGGCTTCTTCCAGCCCGGCGAACTCGATCACCGGCAGGAATTCGGCGGGCAGCATCAGGCCATGCTCCGGATGCTGCCAGCGTGCCAGCGCCTCGACGCCCTGGACCTCGCCGTCCTGGCTGACTACCGGCTGAAAGTGCGCGACCCCATGGCGCAGTACCGCCGCCTGCCCTTCCTCCGCGGTCGGGACCTCAGGCTGGAATACATCCAGTGCCAGGGTTTCGCGCACCTGGGCCAGCGACAAGGCTTGCGGGCCCGGCTCGAAACATTGCTGGTACAGGCTCAGCAGTTCATTGACCAGGGTGACCGAGGCCGGCTTGGGCAGACAGCCCAGCACATTCAGGCCCTGCTGCCGGGCCATGGCCGCGGCGCCTTCGCGGACATCCGCTTGCGCGTCGCTGAGAATGATCAGCGCCTTCGCCCGCTGTTGATCCGCCAGGTAACGAATCAGCTCCAGGCCGTCGGCCTGCTCCAGGTACAGATCGCAGATGGCGATGTCCACCGGCCCCTTGCTGTCCAGGGATTGCCGGGCGGCGGCAACGCTTTCGGCATTCAACACGTTGAACACGCCATTGGCGTTGAGCATCTGGTGCAGGGCCATCAACTGGAACGAATTGTCTTCAAGAACGAGCACTTTCAACGAGTGCATGGAACGACCTCCGATACGGCGAGAGCGGCGAGAATCCGCAGCGGGCCGGTACGTTAATCGCAGAGGGCAGGCCGCCCCATAAGACAAGTCTTAATCGCTACCCAGGTGCGGCTCGATATCGCTGCGCAAGCAGCCGATGGCCTCCTTCAGGCGCAGCCAGTGCTCCGCCAGCACCGCCGTCGAGCGGGCCCGGGCGACGGCCTCCAGGTCGATGCAGACCTGGGCCAGCGGCAGCGCGTCGATCAGGCAGCAGACCCCTTTGAGGCGGTGCGTGGACGCGCCGATACGCGCCCAGTCCTGCTCCAGCACCGCCGACTCCAGGGCCACCTGCTCCTGCCCCAGGTTGCTCCACAGCTCGCGCAGCATGCGTTGCAGGATCGGCTCGTCGGCCTGGGTCATGCTGCGCAGGGTCTGGATATCAAAGGATGGCCGCGGCAAGAAGCGCGCAAGCATCTGCGCCAGCCGGTCCAGGGTCACTGGCTTGACCAGCAGCTCGTCCATGCCGGCCTGCTCGCAGCGCTGCTGTTCATCCTCGAAGGCATTGGCGGTGCAGCCAATCAGCGGGCAGGCGTCACGCCCTTCCCGGGCCTCGATCTCACGTATCGCTTCGCTCAGCTGATAACCGCTCATGCCCGGCATGTGGCAGTCGGTCATCATCAGGTCGAACGCCTCGCCCTGCCAACGCACCAGCGCCGCCTCGGCGCTGTCGAGCGCCACCACCTTGTGCCCGAGGAACATCAATTGCTGGCTGAGCACCATGCGATTGGCCCGCACGTCGTCGACCACCAGCACCGACATGCGACGGCTCTGCGGACGCTCGCTGGTCACCTGGGGCGACTGGCTGAAAGCCTCGACCACTTGCTCCGGATAGAGCTCGAGGGTCACGCGGGTCCCCGCGCCGGGTTGGCTTTGCAGCAGAATGCGGCCGCCCATCAGCTCCACCAGTTGCTTGCAGATACTCAGGCCCAGGCCGGTTCCGCCCTGCTCCGGCGTCGTCTGCACATGGGCCTGAATGAATGGATCGAACAGGCTCGCCTGCTTCTCCGGACTGATGCCTGGCCCGGTGTCGGCCACGCTGATGCACAAGCGGTCGGCGCCATGCTCATCGGCCTGGCGCTCGACGGATACCCGCACCTCGCCGACCTGGGTGAACTTCAGGGCATTGCTCAGCAGGTTGTGCAGCACCTGGCGCAGGCGCAACGGGTCGAGCCAGTAGAAGCCGTCCGCCGCCTTGTCGAAGGCCAGGGTCAGGTGCAGCCCCTTGTTGCGCGCGGTGACCTCGAACAATTGCTGTATGTCTTCGAAGAAGCCTCGCAGGGCCACGGTCTGCGGCGTCAGTTGCATATGCCCGGCCTCGATCTTGGCCAGGTCGAGGTTGTCGCCCATCAGGCCGACCAGCTCCTGCGCCGACTGATAAGCCACGCGCAAGGCATCGGAAAACGGCATGCCGCGCAGGCGCGCCTGTTCCTTTTCCAGCTCCAGCAAACCGATGATCGCGTTCATCGGCGTGCGAATCTCATGACTCAGGGTCGAGAGAAAGGCGCTCTTGGCGTAGTTCGCCTGATCCGCGGCGCGACGCGCCTCCAGCAGCTCTTCCTCGAGACGCTTGCGCTCGGTGATGTCGATCCAGCCCCCCAGCAGCCCCTGCAACTCGCCCTGGGCGCTGTAGAACGGCACCGTCCATTGATAGACCTGCACCGGGCCGTTCCTGGATTCGATCTGCCGGTCGACGAATACCGACTCCTGGGACTCCAGCTGCTCCAGGAACTCATGGTGCAACTGCCGGGCCGTGGCCTCGGGCAACACATCCAGCTCGGTCAGGCACAGCCCCTTGATCTGTTCCAGACGCATACCGGTCTGGGTTTCATAGCTTTTGTTGCAGGTGATCAGGCGCCCGGCCAGGTCGCGGACGAAGATCGGGTTGGGGATGCCGTCGAGCAAGGCGCGCTTGAACGCCAGCTGATCGTTGAGGCGCTGCTCGGCTTGCAGGCGTTGGCGGATCTGCCCCTTGAGCCGGGTGTTCCAGGCCAGGGACAGCAGGCCGAACAGAATCGCGGTGAAGGTGACCCAGTAGATCCACACCGGCACCCGCTGCCACATGGGCACCGGCACCGGCGTCACCCCCAGCCATTTCAGGCGGATGGCGCTGAGCTCGGCCACCGGGAAAGCTTCCAGGGCCTTGTTCAGAATGCTCAGCAGCTCGGGCTGGTCCCGGCGCACCGACAATTCGTCGGCCGACCACTTGCCCTCGACGCTGCGACCGATGCGCAGCCCGTTCGCCGGGTAGCCCTGCACCTCGACTTCGTTCTGGATGGTCGCGTCGGCCTCGCCGCTGGCCACCAGGGCCCGCGCCTCCAGGTAGGTGTCGACCAAACGCAGGTGGACCTTCGGGTAGTTCTGCCGGACGTAACTCTCCAGCGCATGCTTGGCCGGAAGCGCCAGCACCTTGCCGGCCAGTTGGTTGAAGGTATTGAGCTGGATGTCGTCGGCGCGGACCACGAACACCCAGGCCGAACCGCCAAAGGCATGGGTGAAATCGAGGAAGCCGCAGCGCTCATCGTTGGCCGACAAGGTGGTGTTCATCTGGGCCCGGCCCTTGAGCAGCAGGTCCAGGGTGTGGGCCGTGGAGAAGGTTTCCTCCTGGACGAATTGCAGCCCGGTCATTCTCGAGATGCGGTTGAGCAGGTCGATATTCAGCCCGGTCCACTGACCGTCCTTGTCCTTGAACACGTAGGGTGGGTACTGCTGGGAAGCCACTACCACATGCTGATGCTCGAGCAGCCAGGCACGCTCCTCCTTGCTCAGTTTGATCCGCTCATCGCCAGTGCTGGCGCCCAGCCCGGTGGTCCAACGGGCCAGGATCTCCCGGTGCGTGGAGTCGTCGATGCTTTGCAGCGCCCGTTCGATCAGGCGGCCGAGCAGCGGGTCGGTCTGGCGCGTGGCGAAGGCAAAGCCGATCGGCGGCAGCCGGCTTTCAGTGCGGACCTGCAACCCCAGGTAAGGGCGCAGCGCCTTGTAGGCACGGACGATCACCTCGTTGCCGATAAAGGCATCGACATCCCCCTGCTTCAGGGCTTCCAGGCCGCTGTACAGATTGGGCGAAAGAATGATCTGGCTGTGGGGATAGGCGGCGTGGGCGATCTTGGCGTCCGCATAGCCCTCCAGCAGCACCACTTTCTTGCCGGCCAGGTCTTCGGGAATTTCCGCCTCGTCCCGGCGCACCACCACGACCGCGCGGTCGGGCATGTAGTCACTGGAGAAATGCAGCCCCGCGGCGCCACGCTCATAACCGTTGGCACTGGTCAGGATGTCGATCGCCCCCGTGCGCAGCGCCTCGACCGCCTGTTCGCGCTCGGAGAACCCCAGGACTTCCAGGGACACGCCCAGGCGTTCGCCCACCAGGCTCAGGTAATCGGCGCTGATGCCCTGGTAGCGGTTGCGGTCGCGGGTGATGTCGATCGGCTGGTAGTCGTCGATCGAAATGCCCACCTTCAAGGTGCCACGGCCCGCCAGCCATTGCCGTTCGGCCGGAGCCAGGGTGAGCGGTTGCAGTTGGACGAAGGCCGGCACCAGCTTGAAGGGCAGGTTCTGCGCCGCCATCAGGCACGGGGCCAGAGACAGCATCGCCAAAACCATCAATGTGCGGAAAACCGGGCGCAGCAACATAAGCATCCTGTGAGTGATCCTCGACGCGGCGCCGCCCTGTCCTTGTGCCCAGTTCTTGAGCTCGATCCTTAGAAGACGCGTCGCGATAAACAGCCTGTGTATAAAAAGACAAGGCCCGTCAGAGACGGGCCTTGTTGACGATCGATGTCACTCGATCAGAGCGGTTTTCCGCGATTGCCATGCTGGCTGACGAAGGCCTGGACGGCCTTCAGGTCGTTGGCCAGGACGGTGCAACGCTCTTCGCGCTGGAACAGGTCGGACAGGTGCGCCGGCAGTTCCAGGGCCTTGCCGATCCCGGCCTTTTCCACCGCTTCCGGGAATTTCACCGGATGCGCGGTGCCCAGCACCACCATCGGGATGTCCAGGCTGCGACGACACTCACGGGCGGCCTTCACGCCGATCGCGGTGTGCGGGTCGAGCACTTCACCGGTCTGGGCGAAGACTTCGGCGATGGTCTCGCAGGTCTGGGCATCGTCCACGGCCAGGGAGTCGAACAGCTTGCGGGCTTCGGTCCAGCGCTCCTGCTCGACGCTGAAACCGCCACCTTGCTTGAAGGAGTCCATCAGCGCGGCCAGCGCGGCACCGTTGCGGCCGTGCAGGTCGAACAGCAGGCGCTCGAAGTTCGACGAGACCATGATGTCCATCGACGGCGACAGGGTGGCGTGCAGGGTTTCCTTGACGTACTGGTTGCCGCTCATGAAGCGGTGCAGGATGTCGTTGCGGTTAGTGGCGACGATCAGCTGGTTGATCGGCAGGCCCATGTTGCGGGCCAGGTAACCGGCGAAGATGTCGCCGAAGTTGCCGGTCGGTACCGAGAACGCCACCGAACGCGCCGGGCCGCCCAGTTGCAGGGCCGCGTGGAAGTAGTAGACGATCTGGGCCATGATCCGCGCCCAGTTGATCGAGTTCACCGCCACCAGGCGAGTGCCCTTGAGGAAACCCTGGTCGGCGAAGCTGGCCTTGACCATTTCCTGGCAGTCGTCGAAGTTGCCTTCGATGGCGATGTTGTGGATGTTCTCGCCGAAGATGGTGGTCATCTGCCGACGCTGCACTTCGGACACACGGTTGTGCGGGTGCAGGATGAAGATATCGACGTTGTCGCAACGCTTGCAGCCTTCGATGGCGGCCGAACCGGTATCGCCGGAAGTGGCGCCGATGATCACCACACGCTCACCGCGCTTCTCCAGCACGTAGTCCAGCAGGCGACCCAGCAGTTGCAGGGCGAAGTCCTTGAACGCCAGGGTCGGGCCGTGGAACAGCTCCAGGACCCACTCGTTGCCGTTCAGCTGGCGCAGCGGGGCAATGGCGTTATGGGAAAACGCACCGTAGGTTTCTTCGAGGATTTTCTTGAAGTCGGCATCCGGGATGCTGCCGGTGACGAACGGGCGCATCACCCGGAAGGCCAGCTCGTGATACGGCAGGCCAGCCCAGGAAGCGATTTCCTCTTGGGTGAAACGTGGCAGGTTTTCCGGTACGTACAAACCGCCGTCGCTCGCCAGGCCGGCCAGCAGGACGTCTTCGAAATTCAGGGCCGGTGCCTGGCCGCGGGTGCTGATGTAACGCATGACTGGCTCCTCTAAAAAGAGTTCTCAAGCGGGAGCCGCCGGGGCTCCCGCAACGAAGCGGATTAGTTCAGGTGCTCGACGCGGATCCGTACGACCGGACCGACCACGCCCTGCAGGGCTTCCAGCGCGGTGATCGCATCGTTGATGCGCTGTTCCACCACACGGTGGGTCAGCAGGATCATCGGCACCAGGCCGTCGTGCTCTTCGACCTCTTTCTGCATGATCGACTCGATGTTGATGCCGCGCTCGGAGAGGATGCTCGCCACCTGGGCCAGTACGCCCGGGTGATCCTTGGCCTGGATCCGCAGGTAGTAGGCGCTTTCGCAGGCCTCGATCGGCAGGATCGGGTGCGCCGATAGCGAGTCCGGCTGGAAGGCCAGGTGCGGCACACGGTTCTCCGGGTCGCTGGTCATGGCGCGAACCACGTCCACCAGGTCGGCGATCACCGACGAAGCGGTCGGCTCCATGCCGGCGCCAGCACCGTAGTACAGGGTGGAGCCAACGGCATCACCGTTGACCATCACCGCGTTGAACACGCCATTGACATTGGCGATCAGGCGATCGGCCGGGATCAGCGTCGGGTGCACGCGCAGCTCGATGCCGGCATCGGTGCGGCGGGCCACGCCCAGGTGCTTGATACGATACCCCAGAGCTTCGGCATAGTTCACGTCGGCGGTGGTCAGCTTGGTGATGCCTTCGGTGTAGGCCTTGTCGAACTGCAGCGGGATACCAAAGGCGATGGACGCCAGGATGGTCAGCTTGTGCGCCGCGTCGATGCCTTCGACGTCGAAGGTCGGGTCGGCTTCGGCGTAACCCAGGGCCTGGGCCTCGACCAGCACGTCTTCGAAGGTGCGACCCTTCTCGCGCATTTCGGTGAGGATGAAGTTGCCCGTGCCGTTGATGATCCCGGCCACCCAGTTGATGCGGTTGGCCGACAGGCCTTCGCGGATCGCCTTGATGACTGGAATACCACCCGCCACGGCGGCTTCGAACGCCACGATCACGCCCTTCTCACGGGCCTTGGCGAAAATTTCATTACCGTGTACGGCGATAAGCGCCTTGTTGGCGGTGACCACATGTTTACCATGCTCGATGGCCTTGAGTACCAGCTCGCGGGCAACGGTATAGCCGCCCATCAGCTCTATGACGATGTCGATCTCTGGGTTCGTGGCCACTTCGAACACATCGTTGGTAATCGCAATACCGGTCGTTTGGAACTGAGGCTTTGGCGTGCGCATGGCAATTTGTGCCACTTCGATTCCACGCCCGGCACGACGAGCAATTTCCTCGGCGTTACGCTGAAGTACATTGAAGGTACCGCCACCGACGGTACCCAGCCCACAGATGCCCACTTTGACCGGATTCACTCTGAACTCCCCATGAAACGGCCGACACTAGGTCGGCCGTGGAAAACAGCCGCAAACCACACGGCTCTCTATTAACGACGCGCCGGCCACAACCGCCGCGCCATGATCGTCAAAGGCTCGACGACGCAGGATTATTTCGCGCCCAGCGCCAGTTTGGCGACTTGTGGCGCAGGCTGGTAGCCCGGAATCACTTGGCCGTCGGCCAAAACGATGGCCGGCGTGCCATTCACACCAATCGACTGGCCCAGGGCGAATTGCTTGGAAACCGGGTTGGCGCACTTGGCGGCCTTGATTTCCTTGCCATCGACCATCTTGTCCATGGCCGCTTTCTTGTCGGCCGAGCACCAGACTGCCTGCAACTGCTCGTCACCCGGCGAACCCAGGCCCTGGCGCGGGAAGGCTACGTAACGCACTTCCACGCCCATCTTGTTCAGCTCAGGCACTTCGGCGTGCAACTTGTGGCAGTACGGGCAGGTGGTGTCGGTGAAGACGGTGATGTGGGTCTTGGTTTCGCCGATGGCCGGGTAGACCACGGTTTCAGCGACCGGAATGGCGTTGATCAGCTTGGCCACGCCCAGGCGCTCGGTCTTTTCGGTCAGGTTGACCGGCTTGCCGTCCTTGAGCTGGAACAGGTAGCCCTGCATCACGAACTGGCCGTCGGCGCTGGCGTACAGCACGCGGCTGCCCTTGAGCTTGACTTCATAGACACCGGGCAGCGGACTGGCGCTGATGCTTTCTACCGGGACTTCGAGCTGCAGGCCCTGGAGGCTTTTACGAATCGCTTTTTCGGCGGCGTCATCGGCCACAACAAAGGTACTGGCCAACGCAATGGCTGCGGCGGCGATCATCTGGGTCACGCGCATTGGGAACTCCTGAAGGCGGACAAATGGGACGGTCAGAACGCCCGTACTGGAACACCGGGTCATAACGGCCCACTTTGCAAACCGGCAAAGCCTACCACATAAGGCCCGCCTGGCGGGCTCCCGCTGAGCCAGGCCGGTCATTTGCCGATCAGCGCGGGGCCGCTGCCGGGTCGTGACCGATGCCTCACTCAACCGCGGGGATGGTGCTTGGCGTGCAGGTCCTGCAAACGGGCCCGGGCGACATGGGTGTAGATCTGGGTGGTCGACAGGTCGCTGTGGCCGAGCAGCATTTGCACCACCCGCAGGTCGGCGCCGTGGTTGAGCAGATGGGTGGCGAAGGCGTGCCGCAAGGTATGCGGCGACAGCGACTTGCCGATCCCGGCGACCTTGGCCTGATACTTGATCCTGTGCCAGAAGGTCTGCCGGGTCATCTGCTCGCCGCGCTGGCTGGGGAACAACACATCGCTGGGCCGCCCGCCGAGCAGTTCGCCCCGGGCATCGCGCATGTAGCGCTCGACCCAGACAATCGCTTCCTCGCCCATCGGCACCAGGCGCTCCTTGCTGCCCTTGCCCATCACCCGCAACACGCCCTGCCGCAGATTGACCTGCTCCAGGGTCAGACTGATCAGCTCGGTGACCCGCAGGCCGCAGGCATACAGGACTTCGAGCATGGCGCGGTCGCGCTGGCCAATGGCTTCGCTCAGGTCGGGAGCCGCCAGCAGGGCTTCGACATCGGCCTCCGACAGGGACTTGGGCAACGGTCGGCCCAACTGCGGCATGTCGACTTGCAGCGTGGGGTCCACGGCAATCAGCTTTTCCCGCAGCAGGTAACGATAGAAGCCGCGTACCCCGGAGAGAAAACGCGCGGTCGAACGCGGCTTGTAGGCTTGCTCCACCCGCCAGGCGAGGTGGTCGAGAATCAGCTCGCGACCGGCATTCACCAGCTCCAGTCCCTTTTCCTGCAGCCAACCGTTGAACAACGCCAGGTCGCTGCGATACGCCTCGCGAGTATTGTCGGAAAGGCCCTTTTCCAGCCATAGCGCATCGAGGAAACGGTCTATCAGGGGATGGTCGATGGCGGGCATAAATACTCGAAAGGCGCGGGCTTGAGGCCGGGCGCAAATAAATAGTGAACTGTGCAGAGGGTCGCTAGTCTTTCATAGCCCGCTATTTCAAGGAACAGGGAGCTTCAATGAACGAACAACAGATTCTGTTGGCCTTTGGCGGCATAGGCGTGGCGGCAGTGGGCTGCCAATGGCTGGCCTGGCGCCTGAAACTGCCGGCCATTCTGTTCCTGCTGTTGAGCGGCATTCTCGCCGGCCCGGTCCTGGGCTGGCTCGACCCACAAGAGTTGTTCGGACCGCTGTTGATGCCACTGGTATCGCTGGCGGTGGCCTTGATCCTGTTTGAAGGCAGCCTGACCCTGCACCTGTCGGAATGGCGCGAGATCGGCAAGGTGGTGCACCGGCTGGTGACTATCGGCGCGCTCTCGACCTGGGCGGTGATCACCCTGGCCACCCACTGGCTGCTGGGCTTCGACTGGCTGCTGGCGCTGCTGTTCGGCACCCTGACCCTGGTCACCGGGCCAACGGTGATCGTGCCCATGCTGCGGGTGGTCCGGCCCAAGGCGTCGATCGCCAATATCCTGCGCTGGGAAGGCATTGTCATCGACCCGATCGGCGCCCTGCTGGCGGTGGTGGTCTACAGCTTCATCATCGCCAGCGCCGAGGGCCAGGGCTTGCAGCACAGCCTGATGACCTTCGGCGGGGTGATCCTCTGCGGCAGCCTGTTCGGCATCGTCGGCGGCTGGGTGCTGGGCACCATCATGCGCCGCCAGTGGCTGCCGGAATACCTGCACAACCTGGCCACGCTGGCGGCGGTGCTGGGCATCTTCATCGGCGCCAACCAGGTGATGCATGAGTCCGGCCTGCTGGCCGTGACCCTGATGGGCATGTGGATGGCCAACATGAAAGACGTCGACGTCCGGCACATCCTGCACTTCAAGGAAAACCTCAGCGTGCTGCTGATTTCCGGGTTGTTCATCCTGCTGGCGGCGCGCCTGGACCTCAATGCCCTGATCGCCCTGGGGCCGCTGGTGTTGATTCTACTGCTGGTGATCCAGTTCATCGCCCGGCCCTTGAACGTGCTGCTGTCCACCGCTGGCTCCAATCTGAACTGGCGCGAACGGGCCTTGTTGGCCTGGATCGCACCGCGGGGCATCGTTGCCGCGGCTGTCTCGGCGATCTTCGCCATTCGCCTGGACCAGGCAGGCCATGAAGGCGCGCTGCTGCTGGTGCCGCTGACCTTCGCCGTGATCATCGGCACCGTGGTGCTGCAAAGCGCCACCGCGCGGCCGCTGGCCCGCCTGCTGAAGGTCGCGGAACCGGCGCCGAGCGGTTTCCTGATCGTCGGGGCGAACGCTCCGGCGCGGACCATCGGCAAAGCCCTGCAGCAACTGGGCAGTCGCGTACTGCTGACCGATTCGAGTTGGGAAAACATCCGCGCCGCGCGCATGGACGGCCTGCCGACCTACTTCGGCAACCCGGCGTCGCAACACGCCGATGCCCATCTGGACCTGGTGGGGCTTGGTCATCTGCTGGCGCTGTCGCCCTCCGGCGAACTGAACACCCTGGCCTCCATGCGCTTCCGTCACGACTTCGGCCATCAGCGTCTGTTCGGCCTGGCCAACAGCCAGGAAAGCCGGCGTACCGACAAGCACCGGGCCAGCCATGAACACCGTGGGCATCTGCTGGGCAGCGAGGCGCTGTCCTACAGCAAACTGGCCAGCCTGCTGGGACAGGGTGCGGAGCTGTACAGCACCAACCTGACCGAAGGTTTTGGCTGGGAGGATTACCAGGCGCTGCACGGTGAACGGGCGACCCTGCTGTTCGCTCGCGACAACAGCGGCTGGGTGCACGTGGTGACGCCAGGCAGCGCTCTCAAGCCTGCTGCGGGCTGGACCCTGGTGGCGTTGATTCAGAAGGATATGGCGGCCTGATAGCCCATCGCGGACAAGCCTCGCTCCTACAGAACGGTGAAATCCCGCAGGAGCGAGGCTTGCTCGCGATCAGTCGACAAAACCCGGCAGCACCGGCACCGGGCGCTTGTCGTCATCGATGGCGACAAAGCTGAACAGGCCATGGATGGCCTTCTCCCGCCCATCGCAACTCATGCTCTCGACGAAGACTTCAACCTCGACCTTGAGGCTGGTGTTGCCGACCTTCACCACCCGTCCCACCAACTCGACGATGGAGCCCGCGGCAATCGGGTGATTGAAGTCGATACGGTCGGTGGACACGGTGACCAGCGGCAGCCGGCAGAAACGGGTCGCGGCGATGAACGACACTTCGTCCATCCAGGCCAGCGCCGCGCCGCCGAACAGGGTGTTGTGGTGGTTGGTGGTCGACGGGAATACCGCCTTGGTCACGCGGGTAACCGACAGCTCGGTCCGGCGTTGGATTTCTTGCTCGCGGGAGCTCATGGTTCTACTGCCTGAAACACACTTCGGGGATAAATGACGGACAACAAAAAAGCAGCCCGTAGGCTGCTTTTTTCTGCATCGGAAGCTGGACTTAAGCCAGTTTTTCCTTGATGCGAGCTGCTTTACCCGACAGGTCGCGCAGGTAGTACAGCTTGGCTTTACGTACGTCACCGCGACGCTTGACAGCCATGCTGTCGATTTGCGGGCTGTAGGTCTGGAAAGTACGCTCTACGCCAACACCGTTGGAGATTTTACGAACGGTGAATGCACTGTTCACGCCGCGGTTACGCTTGGCGATTACAACGCCTTCGAACGCTTGCAGACGGGAACGATCGCCTTCCTTCACTTTCACCTGAACGACAATGGTGTCGCCCGGGGCAAAGGCTGGGATCTCTTTGGTCATCTGCTCTGCTTCGAGTGCAAGAATGATTTTGTTGGTCATGCTGTGCTCCTAAGGTAAATCGTCGGATCTACCATCGATACGTTGTTAACTATCGTCCCGCTCGCGGATGTATTCCTCGAGCAGCTTCTTCTCTTCTCCAGAAAGCGAGCGGCTTTCCAGAAGATCGGCGCGTCGTTCATAGGTCCGACCAAGGGACTGCTGTAAACGCCAACGCCGGATGTGTGCGTGGTTGCCACTTAGCAACACGTCGGGAACACGCTGATCCGCATACACCTCCGGTCGGGTGTAGTGCGGGCAATCCAGCAGACCATCCGTGAAGGAATCTTCCTCCGCGGAATCCGCATGCCCTAAAGCTCCGGGCAGCAGTCGCGTAACCGCATCAATCAGGACCATCGCCGGCAGCTCGCCACCGGAGAGTACATAGTCGCCAATCGACCACTCTTCATCGACATGAGCTTCAATAAAACGCTCGTCAATGCCTTCATAACGACCGGCAATCAGGATCAATGCATCCTCATTCGCCAACTCGCGTACCGCCGACTGAGTCAGTTTGCGGCCTTGGGGCGACAGGTAGATCACCTTCGCGCCCTCCCCGGCTGCCTGCCTGGCCTGAACCAGAGCATCTTCCAGGGGCTTGATCTTCATCACCATGCCCGGGCCACCGCCAAATGGGCGATCGTCCACAGTGTGATGTCGATCCGTGGTGTAGTCTCGCGGATTCCAACAGGTCAGCTGCAAGAGCCCCTGTTTCACCGCGCGGCTGGTTATGCCGTAGTCGCTGATGGCGGAAAACATCTCGGGAAACAAACTGATCACTTCTACGCGCAGGCTAGCCACGTTCAGAAGTCCGCGTCCCAATCCACCTTCATCTCGCCCGCTGCCAGGTCGACGGCCAACACGCATTGCTCGGTATAGGGCAACAGGCGTTCGCGATCATCCAGGCTGCCAGCGCAAGGCTTGACCACCATTACATCGTTCGAGCCGGTCTCCAGCAGGTGATCGATCTTCCCGAACAGTTGTCCGTGAGTGTCGATGACCTTGAGACCTTGCAGCTGGTACCAGTAGTACTCGCCGTCGGTCAGTTCAGGGAACAGGTTGCGCGGCACGCAGATCTCATAACCGGCCAGAAGACGCGCTTCTTCACGATCATCGAGACCCTTGAGCTTTGCGACCAGGAATTTTTCATTCCCGCGTCCGCTGACCAGCTCAACCTGTTTCACGCTACCTTCGCGCTTGAGCGTCCAGGTTTTGTAATCCAACAGGTTTTTAATCGGATCAGTAAAGGAATAAACCTTCACTTCGCCGCGAACGCCGTGAACAGAGTAGATTTTGCCGATAACGATCAAATCATCAGCAGGAGCAGGCGTCGCGTTCATAGGGTTCAGGCTGCAGCCTTAGCCGATTCCTTCAACAGCTGAGCAACGCGCTCAGACGGTTGTGCACCAACGCTCAGCCAGTAGGCTACGCGCTCTTGGTTCACGGACAGGCGGACTTCTTGACCACGAGCGATCGGGTTGAAGAAGCCAACTTGTTCCTTGTGCGAACCGTCGCGTGGGTTGCGGCTGTCGGTCACGGTCAAGTGGTAAAACGGGCGCTTTTTGGAGCCGCCAAGGGCAAGACGGATTGTTAGCATGTGAACATCGTTCCTGTAGTCGGTGCTGCAAATCTAAATGCACAGCGGGCATGGGTGCCCGAAAGGCCGCATATTCTAAGGAATATCCGGACTTTTGCAAATGACTTTTTCCGGCGCCTACCGGCTGCCATCCAGATTTGCTATAGGGCCGTTAGCAACAACGGCGAGTCAGCTCCCGCCAAGCGCGGGTTTGCTGGAGGTCCCGCGTCCCCGCGGGAAACGCCGGCATGGCTGCCGGCGCGGATTCTTCAGATCTTCGGCATGCCGCCGCCGGGCAACATTCCGCCCATGCCGCGCATCATTTTCGCCATTCCGCCCTTGGCGGAGAATTTCTTCATCATCTTCTGCATCTGCTTGTGCTGCTTGATCAAGCGACCGATGTCCTGCACCTGGGTGCCGGAACCCATGGCGATCCGACGCTTGCGCGAACCGCTGATCAGCTCAGGGTCGCGGCGCTCGGCCGGGGTCATGGAGTTGATGATGGCTTCCATCTGCTTGAACTGTTTCTCGGCCGCGCCCTGGGCATTGCCCATTTGCGCCAGGTTCACGCCACCGATATTCGGCAGCTTGTCCATCAGGCCGCCGAGGCCGCCCATGTTCTTCATCTGTTGCAGCTGATCGCGGAAGTCTTCGAGGTCGAAGCCTTTGCCTTTTTTCAGCTTCTTCGCCAGCTTGTCGGCTTTTTCCTTGTCGAGGGTCTGCTCGGCCTGCTCGATCAGGCTGAGCACGTCGCCCATGCCGAGGATGCGCGAAGCGATACGCTCGGGGTGGAACGGCTCGAGCGCTTCGCTCTTCTCGCCCATACCGATGAACTTGATCGGCTTGCCAGTGATCGCACGCACCGACAGCGCGGCACCGCCACGGGCATCGCCGTCGACCTTGGTCAGGATCACACCGGTCAGCGGCAGTGCGTCGCCAAAGGCCTTGGCCGTGTTGGCGGCGTCCTGGCCAGTCATGGCGTCGACCACGAACAGGGTTTCCACCGGCTTGACCGCCGCGTGCAACGCCTGGATCTCGTCCATCATGTCGGCGTCGATGTGCAGACGACCGGCGGTGTCGACGATGACCACGTCGATGAACTTGAGCTTGGCTTCCTTGATAGCCGCTTCGGCGATCGCGACCGGCTTCTGGCTCAGGTCGGACGGAAAGAAGGTCACGCCAATGTCATTGGCCAGGGTTTCGAGCTGCTTGATCGCCGCCGGACGGTACACGTCGGCGGACACCACCATCACGCTCTTCTTCTTGCGCTCTTTAAGGAAGCGCGCGAGCTTGCCGGCGGTGGTGGTCTTACCGGCACCCTGCAAACCGGCCATCAGCACGACGGCAGGCGGCACGGCACTCAGGTTCAAATCTTCGTTGGCCGCGCCCATCAGGCTTTCGAGCTCGGCCTGGACGATCTTCACGAACGCCTGGCCCGGAGTCAGGCTGCGCGACACTTCAGTGCCGACGGCACGTTCCTTCACCGAGTTGACGAAGTCCTTGACCACCGGCAGGGCAACGTCGGCTTCGAGCAACGCCATGCGCACTTCGCGCAGGGTGTCTTTGATGTTGTCCTCGGTCAGCTTGGCCTTGCCGGTGACATGGCGCAGCGTCTGCGAGAGACGGTCGGTTAGGTTTTCAAACATGCGCGATCCTTTCAGGCCCTAAGTAGACCGAGGTAATGGCGGCTCGGGCCCCTCATATAAAGGGTGCTCCGTGGGCAGGTCGCGGATTATAGCGAAGACTGCGCGCGACGCACAGCCGCCGTCTGGTCGCACGGTCTTTCGTGTGGTGGCGGTTCTATGCCAAACTCAACGACTTTCGGGCTTGCCTAACAGGATTTATGCTCCCCTTGTCACCCAGCTTGCTAACCACCCTCGCCGCCGCCTGTCTCTATGCCGCTGCGACCCTCTATCAAGGCACTCGTCTGGCTCAAGCCGCCAAGACGAACAAGCGCCTGCTGGTCTCGCTCGGCATCCTTGCCCTGCTCGCTCACAGCGCCAGCCTCCTGACTCACCTGATGACGCCCGTGGGCCTGGGCCTGGACTTCTTCAGCGCCGCCAGCCTGATCGCCGCCGCGGTGATTGCCCTGACCCTGCTGGCCTGCTCGCGCATTCCGGTGGAGAACCTGCTGGTCCTGCTGTTTCCGCTGGGGGCGCTGACCGTGCTGCTGGCGCAGTTCGTGCCCACCGGCACGGTGCCGGTGATCGACGAAGAGCCAGGCATTCTCGCCCATATCCTGCTGTCGATCCTCGCCTATGGCATGTTCACCATCGCCGTATTCCAGGCCCTGTTGCTGCTGGTGCAGGACCACCAGCTCAAGCACAAGCATCCGTCCGGGCTGATCAAGAACTTTCCGCCGCTGCAGACCATGGAAAGCCTGCTGTTCGGCTTCCTCTGGGCCGGCTGGACCCTGCTGTCGCTGTCGCTGATCTCCGGCTGGCTGTTCGTCGAGAACCTGTTCGCCCAGCATCTGGTGCACAAGACCCTGCTGGCCTGCCTGGCCTGGGTGGTGTTCAGCGTGCTGCTGTGGGGCCGCAACCGCCTCGGCTGGCGCGGACACAAGGCGATTCGCTGGACCCTGGCCGGCTTCTGCCTGCTGATGCTGGCGTATTTCGGCAGCAAGCTGGTCCGTGAATACATCCTGCATATCTGACGAGCGGCGATAATGGACAACCTGCCCATAGAGCCGATGCTCGTGGTCCTGGCCTTGCTGGTGCTGTGGTCGGGGCTGTTCACCGCCATCGAAGCCGCCCAGCAACACCTGCTGACCCTACGCACCGCTTCGCGCTCCGGCGATAAACCGCTGGCGCGCCTGAGCTTCCCGCGCGACAGCCTGATTCTCTGCAACACCCTGTGCCGGGTGCTGGCGGTCATCATCAGCACCTTGCTGGCGCTCCTGCAGTGGGCGGAAAACGGTCCGTGGCTGGCCTGCCTGATCGCCACCAGCGTGTTGCTGGTACTCGCCGACTATCTTCCGCGCACCCTGGCCACCCGTTATCCGGACGCCATCCTCAGCCTGGGCAATACCCTGCTGGGCGTGCCACTGAAGATCATCTACCCCGCGGCCTGGCTGCTCGGCAGCATCAGCCAGCTGTTGTTGCGCCCCTTCACCCGCAAGGCCGGCACCGTCAAGCAGAGCGAAGACGAGCAGGCCGCCGACCCGGACGGCGCCGAGGAACATGCCAATGGCCGCCCGCACCCGGTGTCGGGCATCCATGCCCTGGACAACATCACCGTCAATGACATCCTGGTCCCGCGCAGCGAAGTCGACGGGATCAACCTGGACGAGCCTATCGGCGAGATCATCGAGCAGCTGCGCCTGTCCAAGCGCACCCGCCTGCCGGTGTTCCACAGCGATATCAACCAGGTCGAGGCGGTCCTCAATACCCGCCAGATCCGCCACCTGCTGCCGGATGCCAGCCTGACCAAAGAGGCCCTGCTGGCGGCCTGCCACGAACCTTACTTCGTGCCGGAAAGCACCCCGCTGCAGCTGCAACTGCTGAACTTCCACAAGCAGCAGCGCCGCCTGGGCATGGTGGTGGACGAATACGGCGAAGTGCTGGGCATTGTCACCCTGGAAGATATCCTCGAAGAAATCGTCGGCGAATTCGAAAGCGAACACAGCCTCGACAACCCGCATATCCGCCCCCAGGCCGACGGACGCTTTGTCATCGAAGGCGCCGCCTCGATTCGCGAGCTGAACAAGAGCCTGGGCTGGCACCTGCCCTGCGACGGCCCGAAAACCCTCAACGGCCTGGTCACCGAAGCGCTGGAGACCATTCCCGACAGCGCCGTCTGCCTGAAAATCGGCCGCTACCGCCTGGAAATCCTCGAGACCGAGGACAACCGGGTCAGCCGCGTGCTGATCTGGCACACCAAGCCGGTCACCACCCCCTCGCTGTAATCGTGGCCCTGTAGCCGCTGCCGAGCCCGCGAGGCTGCGATCGACCGCAACGCGGTCGCAAACCCTGTATCCGTATTCCGCCTGATGCACCGCTTGCGCCGGCTATAGGGCGGCAAGTCGCGCTTGTTTGATCGTTAGGGGCCTTCCTATAATCGAGCCGCTTACCCAAGCCCCGCAGCACCCGCGTGCTACCCGCACCCAGCGGCTTCTGCCCTGCTCCGCCCGCTTCTGGCAGGCTTCGCTCCCACCCCGAGCCACGCCCGCGCCAAACCCACATCCCTGGGTGTTCGACCATAATAATTCGCTCCCATGGAGCACATGACTGTCAGGGATTACCGCATGACGACCAGCACCACTTACAGCGCCTCCGTGCCTGCCCAGCCGACCAACTCCGCCAGCCGCGTGGCCACCGCCAGCTTTATCGGTACCGCCATCGAGTTCTACGACTTCTACGTGTACGCCACCGCCGCCGCACTGGTGATCGGCCCGGTATTCTTCCCGCAGACGTCCGGCACCGCCCAGATGCTCTCGGCCTTCCTGACCTTCGGCATCGCCTTCCTCGCCCGTCCCCTGGGTTCGGCGCTGTTCGGCCACTTCGGCGACCGGATCGGCCGCAAGTCGACCCTGGTGGCATCGCTGCTGCTGATGGGCGTGTGCACCACGCTGATCGGCGTGCTGCCCGGCTATGACAGCATTGGCGCCTGGGCCCCGATCCTGCTGTGCCTGCTGCGCTTCGGCCAGGGCCTGGGGCTGGGCGGCGAATGGGGCGGAGCCGCGCTGCTCGCCACGGAAAACGCGCCAAAAGGCAAGCGCGCCTGGTTCGGCATGTTCCCGCAACTGGGGCCGTCGATCGGCTTTCTCGCGGCCAACGGCCTGTTCCTGACCCTGGCCATGAGCCTGAGCGACGAACAGTTCCGCTCCTGGGGCTGGCGGATCCCGTTCCTGCTCAGCGCCGCGCTGGTGCTGGTCGGCCTGTATGTGCGTCTGAAACTGCATGAAACCCCGGTATTCGCCAACGCCATCGCCCGCCAGGAACGGGTCAAGATGCCGCTGGTCGAGCTGTTCAGCCAGTACTGGCTGCCGGTACTGCTGGGCGCCTCGGCGATGGTGGTGTGTTACGCGCTGTTTTACATCTCGACGGTGTTCTCGCTGAGCTACGGCGTCGCGACCCTGGGCTACAGCCGCGAAACCTTCCTCGGCCTGCTGTGCTTCGCCGTGCTGTTCATGGCTGCGGCCACACCGCTGTCGGCCTGGGCCAGCGACCGTTACGGACGCAAACCGGTGCTGATCATCGGTGGCCTGCTGGCGATTCTCTCCGGCTTCACCATGGAACCGCTGCTGACCCAGGGCTCGACCTGGGGCGTGGCGCTGTTCCTGTGCATCGAGCTGTTCCTGATGGGCGTGACCTTCGCCCCGATGGGTGCGCTGCTGCCCGAGCTGTTCCCGACCCACGTGCGTTATACCGGTGCATCGGCGGCCTATAACCTGGGCGGCATTGTCGGCGCCTCGGCGGCACCCTTCTTCGCCCAGAAGCTGGTGGCGATGGGGGGCTTGAGTTGGGTCGGCGGGTATGTGTCGGCGGCAGCGATGCTCAGCCTGATCGCTGTGCTGTGCCTGAAGGAAACGCGTGATAACGACCTGAATCAGGTCGGCTGACAGAACGTCATCGCGGGCCAGACGGATCGCCGCCCGCTCGCCCCTACAGAAGTAGGAGCGAGGCTGGCCCGCGATACTTTTACAGCTCTACAACGACCGCCTGGGAAGCACGGGTCGCCTTGGCCCGGGCAGCCTCGATCGACTCGTCGCGCGCCAGGGCCACGCCCATGCGGCGCTGGCCATTGACTTCGGGCTTGCCGAACAGGCGCAGGGCAGTGTCCGGCTCGCTCAGGGCCGCGCCCAGGTTGGCGAAAGCGGTCTGGGTCGACTGGCCTTCCACCAGGATCACCGCCGAAGCCGACGGGCCGAACTGACGGATCAACGGGATCGGCAGGCCGAGGATCGCCCGAGCATGCAGGGCGAACTGCGACAGGTCCTGGGAAATCAGGGTCACCAGGCCGGTGTCGTGAGGACGCGGCGAGACTTCGCTGAACCAGACCTGGTCGCCCTTGACGAACAGTTCGACGCCGAACAGGCCACGGCCACCCAGGGCCTCGGTCACGGCCTTGGCCACACGCTCGGACTCGGCCAGGGCTTTCGGGCTCATGGCCTGGGGCTGCCAGGATTCCTGGTAGTCGCCCTTCTCCTGGCGGTGGCCGACCGGCGCGCAGAAGGTGGTGCCACCGACATGGCGCACGGTCAGCAGGGTGATTTCATAATCGAAATCGATGAAACCCTCGATGATCACCCGGCCCTTGCCGGCACGCCCGCCTTCCTGGGCGTAGTCCCAGGCCTTCTGCACGTCGTCGACGCTGCGCAGCAGGCTCTGGCCCTTGCCCGAGGAACTCATCACCGGCTTGACCACGCAGGGGAAACCCAGGTCGTCCACCGCCTTGCGGTAGTCTTCGAAGGTATCGGCGAAGTGGTAAGGCGAGGTCGGCAGGTCCAGCTCTTCGGCGGCCAGGCGACGGATGCCTTCGCGGTTCATGGTCAACTGGGCGGCACGGGCGGTCGGGATCACGGTGAACCCTTCGGACTCCAGTTCCACCAGGGTGGCGGTGGCGATGGCTTCGATCTCCGGCACGATGAAGTGCGGCTTTTCCGCCTCGATCACCGCACGCAGCGCGGCGCCGTCGAGCATGTTGATCACATGGCTGCGATGGGCGACCTGCATCGCCGGCGCATTGGCGTAACGATCCACGGCAATCACCTCAACGCCCAGGCGTTGCAGCTCGATCACCACTTCCTTGCCCAACTCACCACAGCCACACAGCAAAACGCGGGTCGCGGTTGGCGACAATGGAGTTCCGATACGGGTCATCTGAAGGTCCTCAAAAAGGAGCGGATCATCGAGGGTCGCGCACCAGGCGGGCGGCCCATGGGGGAAGAAAGCGCGGCATTCTACATGAACCGCGCGCTTTGGCCTCAGCTGGCGCACGCCGCCTTGCGCAAACGCCAGGCCATGGCCAGCCAGACCACGGTCACGCCGGCGAACTTCGAACCCAGCGCCGTGAGGATCACGCCCGGGGTCAAGGCGTCGATCAGTCCGAAAAAGATAAAGGTGTCCAGGGGAATGCTCAACGCCGAACTTATCCACAGGCGGTCGTGCAGCGGGCGCCTGGTGATGCTGAACACCAGCCAGTCGATGCATTCGGAAACCGCGAACGCCGTGGCGCTGGCCAGGGCGATGGCCGGGTCGGAGGTCACGTAGGACAGCACCAGGGCCACCAGCATGGCGACGAGCGCGCCATGGCCGAAGCGGGTCTGCACCATGTCTCGCAGGACGAACACCAGCCCGCCCCAGGCCGACCAGATGATGTCCAGGTGCGGAGCGGTGGAAAAGGCGTAGTTGATCAGTACGACACTGCCGATATAGGCGATCAGGAAGAGCATGGGGCGAAAAGTACCTGTCAGTAAGGCGCACAGGGTACTTCAGGTGGGTGGGATGGACCAGACGGGAGCTGGCGCCGATACCGCGGGCAGGCTCGCTCCGGCTGAGGCGAGGCTGCTCGCGACAGCCGTTTAGCCGGACTGGGTGCCGATCATCCACAGCAACCCGTTGGACTTGGCGCGCTCATGACACAACGCCAGCACCTCGCGGCGCTCGGCGTTGTCCATGCGGCTCCAGCGGGTGATCTCGCTCACCGTGCGCTGGCAGCCAGTGCAGATATCGTCATCGTCCAGCGCGCAGATGCTCACGCAGGGCGAGGGAACGGGTTTTTCGGGGGTGGTCATTATTCTTGCTCGGCCAGGTCGCGGGCGTAACGCTGGGAATTATGCACATAGTGCGCGGCGCTGGCTTCGAGCATCTTCTTCTGCTGCTCGGTCAACTCGCGAACCACCTTGCCCGGCGAGCCCATCACCAGCGAACCGTCGGGGATTTCCTTGCCTTCGCCGATCAACGAGTTGGCACCGATGATGCAGTTCTTGCCGATCTTCGCACCGTTGAGAATCACCGCGTTGATGCCGATCAGGCTGTAGTCGCCGACAGTGCAGCCATGCAGCATGGCGTTATGGCCAATGGTCACGCCGGTACCGATGGTCAGCGGAAAGCCCATGTCGGTATGCATCACCGTGCCGTCCTGCACATTGCTGTCCTTGCCGATCAGGATCAGCTCGTTGTCGCCACGCAGCACCGCGTTGAACCAGACGTTGGCCCCCTCCTCCAGCTTGACCTTGCCCACCAGCGTGGCATTGGGTGCGACCCAGCTTTGCGGGTGGGTTTCGACACGGGCGTCGCCCAGGCGGTATTTCATATTGTTGTCCTCAAGGCCAGGCAGGTTCAGGTACACAGCAGGGTTCAGGCCATACGAGCGATGGCTTCAAATATTGATAAAGCTTTTGGGCGGTTGGTGCAGGCTGATCTTGGCGTCATACAGCAGGTTGATCAGCTCGACAATCATGATCGCCGTCAGGCCCCAGATCTTGTACTCGCCGAAGCGGTAGCTCGGCACATACCAGCTGCGGCCCTGATAATCGATGCGGTGGGTATGCTCGCGCGGGTCCTGGCGAAAAAACTCCAGCGGCACGCTGAATACCGCGGCGATCTCGGCATCATTGGCCAGGTATTCGACGTAATCGGGAATCACCCCGACATAGGGCGTGACCTTGATCCCGTGCAGGGAAATCAGCGGGCTCAAGGGGCCGATCACTTCCACCAGTCCGGGAGGCAGGCCGATTTCCTCTTCGGCTTCGCGCAGGGCGGTAAAAACCAGGTCTGGATCTTCCGGGTCGCGGCGGCCGCCGGGGAACGCCACTTCGCCGCCGTGGGTGGACAATCCTTTGGCGCGCAGGGTCAGCACCAGCTCAGGCTCGTCACTGCGGGTAATGGGCACCAGCACGGCGGCCTCGGGAAAACGTCGATCCGTCTCCAGCGGTCGCGGCGTATGGTTGCTTACCCGGTGCAGTAGCTCGTCCAGCATGAGTCTTCTCGATCTGTCGACTATTAGGGTCTGTTGACCTTTGGTGACGGCCGCGACGGGAGCCCACTTGGCGCAGGGCAAGGCGCGAGGAGCGCAGTTTGGTTGTTCCAAATAAGCTCCGAGCAACACAGCCCTGCGCCAAGTGGGCCCCGTCCCTTCGGGTTGCGTGCCAAACTGCGCGAGGCTGCGTTGCGGGATTTGCCAAGGGAACAACCATTAGCGGCATCCCGCGCCTTGCCTCGCACAGTTTGGCCCAGCAACGCGGCTCGTCACCAAAGGTCAACAGACCCTATGCATCATGCACCAAACAAACCGACCGCCCAACCCCCGATCCACGCCATGTCGCGTAACGACAACTTGCCGACAAAGCCCCGTGCACGCCAAGATAGGAGCAGCCTTTTCGGATACCCAGCATGAAATTCTGCAGCCAGTGCGGTCACCCGGTCACCCAGCGCATTCCCGAAGGCGATTCGCGCCTGCGTTTTGTCTGCGACAACTGCCAGACCATCCATTACCAGAACCCGAACATAGTCGCCGGCTGCCTGCCGACCTGGGGCACCCAGGTGCTGCTATGCCGGCGTGCGATCGAGCCGCGTCGTGGTTACTGGACGCTGCCGGCCGGTTTCATGGAGAACGGCGAGACCGTCGAACAGGCGGCGATTCGCGAGACGTTCGAGGAAGCCTGCGCCCGGGTGCGCAACCTGAGCATCTATACCCTGATCGACGTCCCGCACATCAGCCAGGTGCATGTCTTCTTCCGCGCCGAGCTGGCGGACCTGGATTTCGCCGCCGGCGAAGAGAGCCTGGAAGTCCGGCTTTTCGAAGAAGCCGACATCCCCTGGTCCGAGCTGGCTTTTCGCACGGTCGGGCGTACCTTAGAATGTTTCTTCGCTGACCGGCGGAACGAGCAATACCCCGTGCGCTCCGAGTCCATTCCGCCCCTGGCTCAGCCGGCCCTCACTTAAACAACAAAACGTACGCGGCACCTGTGTACTCTTAGGGATATCGTTTCAATGCGCTGGTTGCTCGCTCTTTTCTGCTGCTCGGTTATCGCTGTCTCCCACGCCTCCGCGACGGATACCCTGGACGGCAAGGTCATCGAAAAAGTCCTGGTCCTCAAGTCGGCCCATCAGTTGCAACTGATCAACGACGGCAAACCCATCAAGACCTACCGCATTTCCCTGGGCAAACAGCCCAAGGGCCCGAAACTCATGGAAGGCGACAAGCGCACCCCGGAAGGCTTCTACTGGCTGGACTGGCGCAAGACCAGCGACCGCTTCAACCTGGCCATGCATATTTCCTACCCGAACATCAGCGATTCCGCGCGTTCGCGCCGCGAGGGCGTGGAGCCCGGCGGCATGATCATGATCCACGGCACCCCGGACAGCGAAGACTACCCCGAGCAGTACTTCCACACCCTGGACTGGACCGACGGCTGCATCGCCATGCGCAACGTCGACATGCGCGAAGTCTGGGGCCTGGTCCCGGACGGCACGATGATCGAAATCCGCCCCTGACTCCTCGCTGAAACGCCGCTAAAACACCTCAGTTACAAAAAAAATCGCAGGTCGCGCCGGCTTCGAAAGGTGAATACCAATTCCCGCTCGAAAAACCGCCGCCCCTGCGATTTTCGCGCTCACGGCCAGACCGCCCTAATACCACTTTCCCAAACCAACCCCGCCAAGCCCCATAAAACGCCCGTTTTCGTGCCTCATCGCCATAGTACCGGCGTTGACATGGTATTTAAGTGGTATTAGTTTTTGCCACATTACCGGGCGACAACAAACCAATAACGCATCGGAACCTCGACAGATGAACCACATCCTGGCCCTGCGCCCCGACGATACCCAGCCGACCCCGCTGTACCTGCAACTGGCGCGCAACCTTGAAGCCGCGATCCATGCCGGCCAGTGGAAAGCCGAACAGGCCCTGCCCTCGGAACGCAACCTGAGCGAGATGCTCAACATCTCCCGCGTCACCGCGCGCAAGGCCCTGGAAGTGCTGTTCGAACAAGGTCTGATCCGCCGCAGCCAGGGCTCCGGCACCTTCATCACCCCACGCCTGGAACAACCGCTGTCGCGGCTGTCCGGCTTCAGCGAAATGCTCCGCCTCAAGGGCTTCGTCCCCGGTTCCCAATGGCTGGAGCGGGAAATCACCATGCCGACCCACGAAGAGCTGATCCGCCTCGGCCTGTCGCCGAACGACAAGGTGGCGCGCCTCAAGCGCCTGCGCAAAGCCGACGACACGGTGATGGCGATCGAAATGAGTACCCTGCCGGCCTCGATCATTGCCCAGCCGGACGCCATCGGCGACTCGCTCTACGCCTACCTCGATGGCATCGGCCGCCCGGTGGTCCGTGCCCTGCAGCACATCCAGGCGATCAACGCCTCCGCCGAGTTCGCCGCCCTGGTGGGCATCGCCCCCGGCACCGCGATGCTGCTGATGACCCGTGTCGGCTATCTCGAAGACAACACCCCGATCGAAGTCACCGACACCTATTGCCGCAACGACTACTACGACTTCGTCGCCGAGCTGCGTCGCTAAACCAGGCCGCTGAGCCAGGCCGTCGAGTCGCCAAGAACCCGTCCCAGAGAGCTGCCCATGTCCGAACACAACATCCTCACCCCGCAAGGCTGGATTCGCGGCCACCTGAATCACCGGGACGGCAAGGTCACCGGTATCGAAGGCAGCCCCTGCGACCCGGCGGACAACGACCTGCCCTACCTGCTGCCGGGCTTCATCGACCTGCATGTGCATGGCGGCGGCGGCAAGGACATCATGGAAGGCGCCCCGGCGTTCGAGACCATCACCCGCACCCACGTACGCTTCGGCACCACCTCGCTGCTGGCCACCACCATGACCGCGCCGACCGAGGAGATCAGCCGGGTCCTGGGCGCCATCGGTGAATACTGCGAGCAGCGCCCCAGCGGCAGCGCCCGGGTACTCGGCGTGCACCTGGAAGGTCCGTACATCAACCCGGGCAAACTCGGCGCCCAGCCCAATTTCGCCCATACCGCGCTGATGGCCGAAGTCGAGGCTTACCTGCGCCTGGCGCCGATCCGGGTGATCACCATCGCCCCGGAAATCGCCGGCCATGACGCGCTGATCCGCGCCCTCAGCGCCCGCGGCATCCGCATGCAGATCGGCCACACCCTGGGCAGCTACGAGGAAGGCGTGGCCGCGCTCGACGCCGGGGCCACCAGCTTCACCCACCTGTACAACGCCATGAGCCCGCTGCATCACCGCGAGCCGGGCATAGTCGGCGCCGCCCTGGCCCACGCCCAGTACGCGGAACTGATCCCCGACCTGCTGCACGTGCACCCCGGCGCCATGCGCGTGGCCCTGCGTTCGATCCCCTGCCTGTACTGCGTGACCGACTCCACCGCGGCCGCCGGCATGCCGGACGGCGAATACAAGCTCGGCAGCCACACCGTGACCAAATGCCTGGGCGGCGTGCGCCTGCCGGACGGCACCCTGGCCGGCAGCACCCTGACCATGGACCAAGCGTTGCGCAACCTGGTGAAGATCGGCCTGCCCCTGGCCGAAGCTTCGCAACGCTTGTCACAGTTTCCCGCCGATTATCTCGGCCTGGCCGAACGCGGGCGTTTGCAGGTCGGCAGCTGGGCCGACTGCGTGTGCCTGGACCGCTCACTCACACTGACCGCCGTCATGGTCGAAGGAGAAGACATTGACTTCAAAAATGCTTGAAGAGGCGCTGTCCTCTGCCGCGGCCGTCGAAGGCCAGTTGCAGCACCTGGACCCGCAATTGATCGAAGTGGCCGGGCGCCTGAACCGCCAGCCACCACAGGTGGTGATGACCGTCGCCCGTGGCAGCTCCGACCATGCCGCCAGCTACTTCGCCTACCTGACCATGCAGCAGCTGGGCTTCCCGGTCGCGTCCTTGCCGATGTCGGTGGTGACCATGCAACAGGCGCCACTGCGGGTCAGCGGCCAGGCGGCATTCGCCTTTTCCCAGTCCGGGCAGAGCCCCGATCTGGTCAACAGCATGCGGCTGCTGCGCAAGCGCGGGGCCTTGAGCGTGGCTATGGTTAATGCCCAGGACACCCCGCTGGAAGCCGCCAGCGAGTTCTGCCTGCCGCTGCACGCCGGCGCCGAACGCAGCGTGGCGGCGACCAAGAGCTTTATCGCCACTCTCAGCGCCAGCGCCCGCCTGATCGCCCATTGGAAACAGGACGCGCAATTGCTGGAAGCCGGCCTCGCCCTGCCCCAGGGACTGCGCGAGGCCGCGACCCAGGACTGGAGCCCGGCCGTCGAGGCCCTGCGCGATAGCCAGCGGCTGATGGTGATCGGCCGCGGCGCCGGCTTCGCCATCGCCCAGGAAGCGGCGCTGAAACTCAAGGAAACCTCGGCGATCCAGGCCGAAGCCTTCAGCAGCGCGGAAGTTCGCCACGGCCCGATGGCGCTGATCGGCAACAACTACCCGCTGCTGGTGTTCGCCCCACGGGGAGCGGAACAGGCCGGCCTGATCAGCCTCGCCGCCGACATGCGCCAGCGTGGCGCCCGGGTGCTGCTGGCGGCGCCGGACGACATCGCCGAGCGCGACCTGACCCTGAGCCGGGCCGAACACCCGGCGCTCGATCCGATCCTGGCGATCCAGAGTTTCTACGGCATGGCCGCGAGCCTTGCCGAGGCCCGCGGCATGGACCCGGACCAGCCACGGCACCTGAGCAAAGTGACCCGTACCCACTGAGCCTTTCCTTCAACGGATGAGTACTGCGCCATGCACAACAACAATAAAGACCTGACGCTCGGCGCTCCCTTGAGCGGCCCGGTGCTCACCCTCGCCAGGGTCCCCGACCTGGTGTTTTCCAGCGGCGCCATGGGCGACGGGATCGCCATCGACCCGCTGAACAACACCCTGCACGCCCCGTGCGCCGGCGTGGTGGTGCATGCCGCCCGCACCGGCCACGCGGTGACCCTGCGTGCCGACAATGGCGCGGAGCTGCTGCTGCACCTGGGCCTGGACACCGTCCAGCTACAAGGCGAGGGTTTCTCCATGCTGGTGCAGGAAGGCGCCCGGGTCAGCAGCGGCCAGGCCCTGCTGCGCTTCGACCTCGACCAGGTCGCGCGGAACAGCAAAAGCCTGATCAGCCTGATGATCCTGACCAACGGCGAACACTTCCAGACCCTGCCCATCACCCTGAAATCGGTGAAAGTCGGCGAACCGTTGCTGCACATCGTTCCGCGGGCGGCCAATGCGGTCCAGGCGGAAGCTGGCGACACCTCGACCGACGAGGTCGAAGGCCACACCCGGGTCAATCATCGCGGCGGCCTGCATGCCCGGCCGGCCGCGCTGATCCGCCAGACCGCCCAGGGTTTCAGCAGCAAGGCGCAACTGCACTTCAACGGCAAGTCGGCGTCCTGTGACAGCCTGGTCAGCCTGATGGGGCTGGGAGTCGGCGAGCAGGATGAGGTGCGGGTCAGCTGCCAGGGCAAGGATTGCAAGGCCGCCCTGCTGGCGCTGCTGGACGCCCTCGCCACACCGCTGGCCGAAGACGCCCACGCCGCGGCGCCGGCGGTGAAGGCCGTCGCGCCCCAGCGCCCCGCCGAAGCCGGGGTGATCCAGGGTGTCTGCGCCGCCCCCGGGCTGGTCTGCGGGCCGCTGTTTCACCTGACCGCCATGACCCTGCCCGAAGACAACGGCGGTCACCCGCCCCAGGAACAACTGCAGGCGCTGGGCCAGGCCCTGGAAAAGGTTCGCAGTGACATTCGCGGCACCCTGGACCACGCCCGGCAGCGCAAGGACAACCAGGAAGAAGCGATCTTCGCCGCCCACCTGGCCCTGCTCGAAGACCCGGCGCTGCTGGACGCCGCCCGCCAGAGCATCGCCCAGGGACGTGCCGCCACCCACGCCTGGAGCGATGCCATCGGTGAACAGTGCGAGATCCTGCTGCAACTGGGCAATGCCCTGCTCGCCGAACGCGCCAACGACCTGCGCGACCTGCAACAACGGGTCCTGCGCGCCCTGCTCGGCGAGGCCTGGCATTACCAGCTGCCGGCTGGCGCCATAGTCGCGGCCCACGAATTGACCCCATCCGATCTGCTGCAACTGAGCGAGCAAGGCGCCGTTGGCCTGTGCATGGCCGCTGGCGGCGCTACCTCCCACGTGGCGATCCTGGCCCGGGGCAAGGGTCTGCCCTGCCTGGTGGCCCTGGGCTCGGAGCTTCTCGATGTGCCTCAAGGCCAACAGGTGGTGCTGAACGCCGATCAGGGTCGCCTGGAACTGACGCCGGACAGCGCCCGTATCGAACAGGTCCGGCAGAGCCATCTACTGCGCCAGCAACGGCGCGAGCAACAACAGCAACAGGCCCAGTTGCCGGCCATGACCCTCGATGGCCAGGCGATCGAAGTCGCCGCCAATGTCGCCTCCAGCCAGGAAGCCGAGAACGCCCATGCCAACGGTGCCGACGGCGTCGGCCTGCTGCGTACCGAGTTTCTGTTCGTCGACCGGCATACCGCCCCCGATGAGCAGGAGCAGCGCCAGGCCTATCAGGCCGTGCTCGATGCCATGGGCGACAAGTCGGTGATCATCCGCACCATAGACGTGGGCGGCGACAAGCAACTGGACTACCTGCCGTTGCCGGTGGAAACCAACCCGGTGCTCGGCCTGCGTGGCATTCGCCTGGCCCAGGCCCGCCCGGAACTGCTGGACCAGCAACTGCGGGCCCTGCTGCAGGTCAGCCCGCTGCGACGCTGCCGCATCCTGCTGCCGATGGTCAGCGAGCTCGACGAACTGCTGCATATCCGCGAGCGCATCGACTGCCTGTGCGCCGAGTTGGGGATCGGCCAGCGCCCGGAGCTGGGGGTGATGATCGAAGTCCCGGCCGCCGCCCTGCTCGCCGAGCAACTGGCCGAATACGCCGACTTCCTCTCCATCGGCACCAACGACCTGTCGCAATACACCCTGGCCATGGACCGTGACCATGCCGGCCTGGCCGCGCGGGTCGATGCCCTGCACCCGGCGTTGCTACGGCTGATCGCCCAGACCTGCGCTGGCGCGGCCAGGCATGGGCGCTGGGTCGGCGTGTGCGGCGCGCTGGCCTCCGATCCGCTGGCGACGCCGGTGCTGGTCGGCCTGGGGGTCAGCGAGCTGTCGGTGAGCCCGCCGCAAGTGGGCGAGATCAAGGAACGGGTCCGCCAACTGGACGCCGCCGAATGCCGGTGTCTCAGCCACGACCTGCTGAACCTGAGCAGTGCCTCGGCGGTGCGCCATGCCTGCCACCAACACTGGCCCCTGAGCTGAACAACAAGAACACCGGGAGACACGCCATGTACCAATTATTCATCGAAGGCCTGCAGCGCCTGGGCCGGGCCCTGATGCTGCCGATCGCGATCCTGCCGATCGCCGGCCTGCTGCTGCGCCTGGGCGACACCGACCTGCTGAACATCGCGATCATCCACGATGCCGGCCAGACCATCTTCGCCAACCTGGCGCTGATCTTCGCCATCGGTATCGCCGTGGGCTTCGCCAAGGACAACAACGGCACCGCCGGCCTGGCCGGCGCCATCGGTTACCTGGTGATGGTGGCGACCCTCAAGGTGCTCGACACCAGCATCAACATGGGCATGCTCGCCGGGATCATCAGCGGCCTGCTGGGCGGCGCCCTGTACAACCGCTTCAAGGACATCAAGCTGCCGGAATACCTGGCGTTCTTTGGCGGGCGGCGCTTCGTGCCGATCGTCACCGGTTTCAGCGCCGTCGGCCTGGGGGTGGTGTTCGGCCTGATCTGGCCGCCGATCCAGCACGGCATCAACAGCTTCGGCGCCCTGCTGCTGGACAGCGGCAGCTTCGGCGCCTTCGTGTTCGGTGTGTTCAACCGCTTGCTGATCGTCACCGGCCTGCACCACATCCTCAACAACATGGCCTGGTTCGTCTTCGGCAACTTCACCGATCCGACCACCGGCGCCCTGGTCACCGGGGATATCTCGCGCTACTTCGCCGGCGATCCCAAGGGCGGCCAGTTCATGACCGGCATGTTCCCGATGATGATCTTCGGCCTGCCCGCCGCCTGCCTGGCGATGTATCGCAACGCCTTGCCGGAGCGGCGCAAGGTGATGGGCGGGATCCTGCTGTCGATGGCCCTGACCTCGGCCCTCACCGGGGTGACCGAGCCGGTGGAATTCGCCTTCATGTTCCTCGCCCCCTTCCTCTACCTGGTGCACGCCCTGCTGACCGGCCTCGCCATGGGCCTGACCAACTTCCTCAATATTCACCTGGGCTTCACCTTCTCCGGTGGCGCCATCGACATGGCGCTGGGCTGGGGCAAGTCCACCAACGGCTGGCTGATATTCCCCGTGGGCCTGCTCTATGCGGTGATCTACTACACGGTCTTCGACTTCTGCATCAAACGCTTCAACCTGAAAACCCCGGGCCGCGAAGACACCCCTAGCGCCGAAAAAACCACCATGACCAACAATCAGCGCGCCGGCGCCTATATCCGGGCCCTGGGCGGCGCGGACAACCTGATGACCGTCGGCGCCTGCACCACCCGCCTGCGCCTGGAACTGGCCGACCGCACCAAGGCGTCGGACAGCGAGCTCAAGGCCCTTGGCGCCATGGCCGTGGTGCGCCCCGGCAAGGGCGGCAGCCTGCAAGTGGTGGTCGGCCCGCTGGCCGACAGCATCGCCGATGAAATTCGCCTGGCCATGCCCGGCGCCGGCAAGCCACTGGAGCAGCCAGGCCCCGCCGCCGCGGCCTTCGAAGCCCCGCCAACGGTGAGCATCGCGCCCCAGGAAGCCGTGAAATGGCTGGATGCCTTCGGCGGTAGCGACAATGTGTTGCAACTGGACTGCGTGGCCATGACCCGCCTGCGGGTGCAACTGGGTGACAACAAGGCGCTGTCGGAATATCACTTGAAGAGCCTCGGCTGCCAGGGCTCGAGCCAGCTCGACAATGGCGTCTGGCACCTGCTGATCGGCGAAAAGGCCGCAAGCCTGAGCCAGGCGCTGGATATCCTGATCAACCGCAGCGAGGTCAGCGCCAAGGTCTGACCCTCTCCGACAGGAGAGCAGGCACAAAAAAGCCCGCTGACCGTTACCGGTTCAGCGGGCTTTTTCATGGGCGAGGCCTTAGAAGTCTTCCAGACGCCAGACTTCATAAGCCGGTGTCTCGTAGGGATGGCTCTGCTTGAGGGCCATCACCACGCTACGGATCAACTCGTCGGCCACCACAAGCTCGACTTTCCATTCCTGCACCTGCTCGACCTGGCCGGTCTGCCCGAGAAACGGCTGGCTGCCGTCCAACGGGCGAAACTGGCCCTGGCCCAGCACCTGCCATGCACACTGGTCGTAAGCGCCGATCCGTCCGCCACCGGCGGCGAATACGGCGTTCTTGACCACTTCCACGTGGCTGGGCGGGACGAAAAAGCTGAGCTTGTACACAGGCTTTAGTTCACCCACACGCGAGCGTTACGGAACATGCGCATCCACGCCGCATCTTCGTTCCACTCTTCCGGACGCCAGGAGTTCTGCACGGCACGGAATACCCGCTCAGGGTGCGGCATCATGATGGTGACGCGACCGTCGCGGCTGGTCAGGCCGGTGATCCCGCGAGGCGAGCCGTTCGGGTTGGCCGGGTAGCTTTCGGTGACCTTGCCGTGGTTGTCGACGAAGCGCAGGGCCACGCAACCGGACAGGTCGGCTTCGAGCAGGGCTTCTGCGCTTTCGAATTCCGCATGGCCTTCGCCGTGGGCGATGGCGATCGGCATCCGCGAACCGGCCATGCCCTGCAGGAAGATCGAGTTCGACTCCTGGACCTGGACCATCGCCACACGGGCCTCGAACTGCTCGGAACGGTTACGCACGAAGTGCGGCCAGAACTCGCTGCCCGGGATCAGCTCGTGCAGGTTGGACATCATCTGGCAACCGTTGCACACGCCGAGGGTGAAGGTGTCGTTGCGCTCGAAGAAGCCCTGGAAGGCGTCGCGGGCACGACTGTTGAACAGTGCCGACTTGGCCCAGCCCTCGCCGGCGCCGAGTACGTCGCCGTAGGAGAAGCCGCCGCAGGCAACCATGCCCTTGAACTCGTTGAGGTCGACGCGACCGGCGAGGATGTCGCTCATGTGCACGTCGATCGCGTTGAAGCCGGCGCGGTCGAACGCCGCGGCCATTTCCACCTGGCCGTTGACGCCCTGCTCGCGCAGCACGGCAACCTGAGGACGCACGCCTTTCTTGATGTAAGGCGCGGCGATGTCCTGGTTGACGTCGAAGCTCAGCTTGACGCTCAGGCCCGGGTTGTCTTCTTCCAGCAGGACGTCGAATTCCTGCTCGGCGCAGTCGGCGTTGTCGCGCAAGCGCTGGATCTGGTAGCTGGTTTCAGCCCACTGGCGCTGCAACAGGCGACGCTCGCCGGCGAAGACGCTTTCGCCGTTGAAGCTGATGTTGATATGGCCGTTGTTGACCGGCTGGCCGATCACCGCCACGCAGTCGCCCAGGCCGGCGGCGCTGAATTGCGCCAGCACGCTCGGGGTCGCGTCCTGGCGAACCTGGATCACCGCACCCAGTTCTTCATTGAACAGGATGGCGGCGATATCGGCCGAGGTCTCGGCCAGGGCGTCGAGGTTCAGGTTCAGGCCGCAGTGGCCGGCGAAGGCCATTTCCACCACGCTGGTCAGCAGACCACCGTCGGAACGGTCGTGGTAAGCCAGCAGGTGACCGTCGGCGTTGAGGCCCTGGATCACCGCGAAGAAGGCCTTCAGGTCTTCGGCGTCATCGACGTCCGGAGCCTGCTTGCCGAGCTTGCCGTGCACCTGGGCGAGGATCGAGGCGCCCATGCGGTTCTGGCCGCGACCGAGGTCGATCAGGATCAGGTCGGTGGTGCCCTTGTCCATGCGCAGTTGCGGGGTCAGGGTCTGGCGGATGTCGGCCACAGGCGCGAAACCGGTCACGATCAGCGACAGCGGCGAGGTCACGCTCTTGTCGACGCCCTTGTCGTTCCAGCGAGTGGCCATGGACATGGAGTCCTTGCCCACCGGGATGGTAATGCCCAGCTCAGGGCACAGTTCCATGCCGACCGCCTTGACGGTGTCGTACAGACGAGCGTCTTCGCCTGGGTGACCGGCAGCGGACATCCAGTTGGCCGACAGCTTGATGTCGGAGATCTTCTCGATACGCGAAGCCGCGATGTTGGTCAGGGTTTCGCCGATGGCCATGCGGCCCGACGCCGGAGCGTCCAGCAGCGCCAGCGGAGTGCGCTCGCCCATGGCCATGGCTTCGCCGGTGTAGACGTCGAAACTGGTGGCGGTGACGGCAACGTCGGCCACCGGAACCTGCCACGGGCCGACCATCTGGTCACGGGCCACCAGGCCGGTGATGGTACGGTCGCCGATGGTGATCAGGAAGCTCTTGCTGGCCACGGCCGGGTGATGCAGGACGCGCTCGATGCTTTCGGCGATGTCCAGGTTGGCCGGGTCGAAATCGTCGCCCAGTTCAGTCTCGCGAACGGCCGAACGGTGCATGCGCGGGGCCTTGCCCAGCAACACTTCCAGCGGCATGTCCACCGGGCTGTTGCCGAAGTGGCTGTCAGTCACGGTCAGTTGCGGCTCGGCAGTGGCTTCGCCGACTACCGCGAACGGGCAACGCTCACGCTCGCAGATGGCCTGGAAACGTTCGAAGTCAGCGGCGCCGACGGCCAGGACGTAACGCTCCTGGGATTCGTTGGACCAGATTTCGTGCGGGGCCATGCCCGGCTCGTCGTTCGGAATGTTGCGCAGTTCGAAGCGACCGCCACGGCCGCCATCGTTGACCAGCTCCGGGAAGGCGTTGGACAGGCCGCCCGCGCCGACGTCGTGGATGAAGCTGATCGGGTTCTTGTCGCCCAGTTGCCAGCAACGGTCGATGACTTCCTGGCAACGGCGTTCCATTTCCGGGTTTTCACGCTGTACCGAGGCGAAATCCAGGTCGGCCGAGCTGGTGCCGGTGGCCATGGAGGAAGCGGCGCCGCCGCCCAGGCCGATGAGCATCGCCGGGCCGCCGAGGACGATCAGCTTGGAGCCGACGGTGATCTCGCCTTTCTGTACGTGTTCGGCGCGGATGTTGCCCATGCCGCCCGCCAGCATGATCGGCTTGTGGTAACCACGAACTTCTTCACCGCGCGGGGTGTTGATGGACTGTTCGAAGGTACGGAAGTAGCCGGTCAGGGCCGGACGGCCGAATTCGTTGTTGAACGCCGCGCCGCCCAGCGGGCCTTCGATCATGATGTCCAGGGCGTCGACGATGCGCTCAGGCTTGCCGTAGGGTTTTTCCCATGGCTGTTCGAAGCCCGGGATCTGCAGGTTGGACACGGTGAAGCCGGTCAGGCCGGCTTTCGGTTTGGCGCCGCGACCGGTCGCGCCTTCGTCGCGGATCTCGCCGCCGGAACCGGTGGAGGCCCCAGGGAATGGCGCGATGGCGGTCGGGTGGTTGTGGGTCTCGACCTTCATCAGGATGTGCACCGGCTCCTGCACCGCGCCGTACTGGCGGGTATCGGGATTCGGGTAGAAGCGCCCGGCAACGGAACCGACGATGACCGCCGCGTTGTCCTTATAGGCCGACAACACACCTTCGTTGTGCATCTGATAGGTGTTCTTGATCATGCCGAACAGGCTTTTTTCCTGGCTCTGGCCGTCGATATCCCAACTGGCGTTGAAGATCTTGTGGCGGCAGTGCTCGGAGTTGGCCTGGGCGAACATCATCAGTTCGATGTCATGCGGGTTGCGCTTGAGCCCTTGGAAGGCGTTGACCAGGTAATCGATTTCGTCTTCGGCCAGGGCCAGGCCCAGCTCGGTGTTGGCCTGCTCCAGCGCGGCGCGGCCACCACCGAGGATGTCGATGGCGGTCAGCGGCTTCGGCGTGGCATGGCTGAACAGGCCGGCAGCCTGTTCCAGGTTGCCCAGCACGATCTGGGTCATGCGGTCGTGCAGGGTGTCGGCGATCAACTGCGCTTGCGCGTCGCTGAATTCGCCGGCCACGTAGAAGGCAATGCCGCGTTCCAGGCGCTGGATCTTGCCCAGGCCACAGTTGCGGGCAATATCGCTGGCCTTGCTCGACCATGGCGAGATGGTGCCGAAACGCGGCAGCACCAGGAACAGACGACCGGTAGGTTCTTGCACCGGTACGCTTGGGCCGTACTTCAGAAGGCGCGCAAGCACCTGCTGTTCGTCGCCGGTCAGGACGCCGGTAACTTCGGCGAAGTGAGCGAATTCAGCATACAGGCCACTGACAGCTGGAACCTTCTGGCTCAGTTGCTCAAGGAGTTTGCTGTGGCGAAAGGCAGAAAGGGCAGGAGCGCCGCGCAGGATCAACATCTTCGGGACAGCCTCGGGAAGGGGGTGTGCTTTGAGGCCGTGCATTCTAGCCTAAACCGCCCGCGACGGCACCCGAAACGGCACGCCCGAGCGCGGCCAGACGTCGGCCCGTGCGCAGCCCCCTGCGACAAAGGCTTATCCGGCCCCTTCGGAAGGGTTATTTCAACCCTCCCGGCAAGCCGCGAAGGCCCGTTCCCGAGGGCTCTGGCCGGGGGCCGGGACATCTAGCAGACAAGCCCTTCGCTGTCGAGATATGGCGGTTGTTGTCCTTTGCGTATACTGCGCAGATGTTTTCCCCAATGGCTTTACGTCCGCGCTGTGCCCGATGGCTCATCGCAACCGGACTCTTCCTGATGCTCAGTGCCTGCGTTGAGAAACCCAGCACACTGGAGCGAGTAAAGGAGGATGGCGTGCTGCGGGTGGTCACCCGTAACAGCCCGGCCACCTACTTTCAGGATCGCAATGGTGAAACCGGCTTCGAATACGAGCTGGTGAAACGCTTCGCCGACGATCTGGGGGTAACGCTGAAGATCGAAACCGCGGACAACCTCGACGACCTCTTCGACCAGCTGGGTAAGCCTAACGGTCCGGTGTTGGCTGCTGCCGGTCTGGTCAGCAGCGAGAAACGCAAGCAGCAAGTCAGGTTTTCCCACACCTATCTTGAAGTCACCCCGCAGATCATCTACCGCAACGGCCAGTCCCGCCCCACCGATGCGGGCGACCTGGTCGGCAAGAAGATCATGGTGCTCAAGGGCAGCACCCACGCCGAGCAACTGGCCGAACTCAAGCTGAAATACCCCGGCATTCAATATGAAGAGTCCGACGAGGTCGAAGTGGTCGACCTGCTGCGCATGGTCGACGAAGGGCAGATCGACCTGACCCTGGTGGACTCCAACGAAGTGGCGATGAACCAGGTGTATTTCGCCAACATCCGCGTGGCCTTCGACCTTGGCGATGCCCGCAACCAGAGTTGGGCCGTGGCCGCCGGCGAAGACAACAGCCTGCTCAACGAAATCAACGACTTCCTCGACAAGGTGCAGAAGAACGGCACCCTGCAACGCCTGAAAGACCGTTATTACGGGCACGTGGATGTCCTGGGTTATGTCGGTGCCTACACCTTTGCCCAGCACCTGCAGCAGCGCCTGCCCAAATACGAGAAGCACTTCAAGGCCTCGGCCAAGGAAGAAAAGGTCGATTGGCGCCTGCTGGCGGCCATCGGCTACCAGGAATCCCTGTGGCAACCGAGCGTCACCTCCAAGACCGGCGTGCGCGGCCTGATGATGCTGACCCAGAACACCGCCCAGGCCATGGGCGTGTCCAACCGCCTGGACGCCAAGCAAAGCATCCAGGGCGGCGCCAAGTACCTGGCGTATATGAAGGATCAACTGGACGACAAGATCGAAGAGCCGGACCGCACCTGGTTCGCCCTCGCCGCCTACAACGTCGGCAGCGGCCACCTGGACGACGCCCGCAAGCTGGCACAAAAGGAAGGGCTGAACCCGAACAAGTGGCTGGACGTGAAGAAGATGCTGCCGCGCCTCTCACAGAAGCAGTGGTACAGCAAGACCCGCTATGGCTACGCCCGGGGCGGCGAGCCAGTGCATTTCGTCGCCAACATCCGTCGTTACTACGACATCCTGACCTGGGTCACGCAGCCGCAGCTGGAAGGCGACCAGGTGGCCGAAGGCAATCTGCATGTGCCGGGCGTGGACAAGACCAAGCCGACCCAGGAAACCCCGCCGCTTTAAACCCTCTGCTGTAGCCGTTGCCGAAGGCTGCGACAGGTGCGCAGGACCTGAACAACCGTAAAATCGCCACGACCGTTCCGCTCGATCGCAACCCGCGGCAGCGGCTACAGAGCTTTCGTCAGGCCTTGGCCGCCGCCAGGATCAGCGCCTTCATCTCCGCCACCGCCCCCTTGAAGCCGACGAACAGCGCATGGGCCACCAGCGCATGGCCGATGTTCAGCTCGTTGATGCCCTTGATCGCCGCGACCGCCTCGACGTTGTGGTAATGCAGGCCGTGGCCGGCATTGACGATCAACCCCTGGCCCAGGCCGAACGCCACGCCATCGGCCACGCGTTGCAGCTCCTCGGCCACCTCGCTCGGCGTTTCGGCATCGGCGTAACGCCCGGTGTGCAACTCGATGGCGGGTGCGCCCACGCGCCGGGAGGCCGCGATCTGCCGCTCATCGGCATCGATGAACAGCGACACTTCGGCGCCGATCTTCGACAGGCGCTCTACCGCCGCCTTGATCCGCGCCTCCTGCCCGGCGACATCCAGGCCGCCTTCGGTGGTCAGTTCCTGGCGGGTTTCCGGAACCAGGCAGATGTGCGCCGGACGGATGCGCTCGGCGAATGCCATCATTTCCTCGGTGACGCCCATCTCGAAGTTCATGCGGGTTTGCAGCACGTCCTTGAGCAGCAGCACATCGCGCTCCTGGATATGCCGGCGATCCTCGCGCAGGTGCACGGTAATGCCGTCGGCCCCCGCCTCTTCCGCGTCCAGCGCCGCCTTGACCGGGTCAGGGTAACGGGTGCCCCGGGCCTGACGCAGGGTGGCTACGTGGTCGATGTTCACGCCAAGAAGAATGCGATTGCTGGTGGTCACGGAAGCGCTCCTGAGGAGTTAGAGATTCGGTGCACAGCATATAGTGTCCGCTGGCGAAAATAACTGCCGGCGTTCGGCCGCACGAGCAAGCCAGGCAGGATTCGAGCGTATTGGCGTGACGGGACGGCTAGGGCTTGCGAAACAATTCGCGACTGACCAATGGCCGACCGCCCAGGTGCACCGCCAGCGCCTGGCGCATCAGGCGCTTGGCCGCCGCCAGCGCTCCAGGGGCGCTCCAGTCGGCTTGCGCCATGGCCAGCAGCTCGGTGCCGTTGAACAGGCCCGGTTGCAACAGCTGAACCTGCTCCAGACCGGCATCCACCTGCAGGCGATACATGCCCTGCGCCTCAATCGGCGCGCCGTGGATATCCATGTCCAGGGCGAAGCCGTAGCCGAGGTCGTCCAGCAGGCGCCACTCGAAGGCACGCAGCAAGGGCTCCAGAGCCCTGCCCTCGGCCAACGCCAGCAAGGTCGCCGCATAGTGCTCGAAGATCGCCGGATGCGGATCTTCGGCGGGCAGCAGGCGGATCAGCAGCTCGTTGAGGTAGAGACCGCTGAACAGCGCCTCGCCGTTGAGCCAGGTGGAGGTTCCCGCGCTCTCCATGCGCCCGACGTTTTTCAGCTCGCCGCGCCCACGAAACTCCACTTCCAGCGGCACGAACGGCCGCGCCAGGGTCCCGGCCTTGCCGCGCGCGCCACGCAACACCGCGCGCAGCCGCCCTTGGGGCGTGAGGAAGTCCACCAACGCACTGCTCTCGCGATAGGCGCGACTGTGCAGGACGTAAGCGGGCTGGCCGATGGGAGCATTACTGGACATAGGTGTCGGGGGGATCTCAAGGCTTGAGAAAGTGACAGGTCCACGGGAAGGCTCGTTGAACCTTTATCGCCAGCGGCTCGCCCCCTGCACGCTGCAGGAGCGAGGCGCTGGCGACGAGGCAGGATTACAGGTCGCCGTAACCCAGCGAACGCAGGGCGCGCTCGTCATCGGACCAACCGCCCTTGACCTTGACCCACAGGTTGAGCATGACCTTGGAATCGAACAGCAGCTCCATATCCTTGCGCGCTTCCATGCCGATGCGCTTGATGCGCTCACCCTTGTCGCCAATGATGATTTTCTTCTGGCCGTCGCGTTCGACGAGGATCAAGGCATGAATGTGCAGGGTCTTGCCCTGCTGCTTGAACTCTTCGATTTCCACGGTGATCTGGTACGGCAGCTCGGCACCCAGCTGGCGCATGATCTTCTCGCGCACCAGTTCGGCGGCGAGGAAACGGCTGCTGCGGTCGGTGATCTGGTCTTCCGGGAAGAAGTGATCGTTTTCCGGCAGGTGCTTGGCGATCAGGCCTTCCAGGGCTTCCAGGTTGTGGCCCTGCTGGGCCGACACCGGAACGATCTCGGCATTCGGCAGCTGTTCCTGCAACCAGGCCAGGTGTGGCATCAGCTCGGCCTTGTCCTCGATGCGGTCGGTCTTGTTGATCGCCAGGATCACCGGACCCTGCACGTACTGCACGCGTTCCAGCACCAGCTGGTCTTCGTCGGTCCACTTGGTGCGGTCAACGACGAAGATCACCACGTCGACGTCTTTCAAGGCCGCCGAAGCGGTCTTATTCATGTAGCGGTTCAGCGCCTTCTCGTTGCTCTTGTGCATGCCCGGGGTGTCGACATAGATCGCCTGGATGGCGCCTTCGGTCTTGATGCCGAGCATGTTGTGACGAGTGGTCTGCGGCTTGCGCGAGGTGATGGCCAGCTTCTGCCCCAGGATATGGTTCAGAAGCGTGGACTTGCCCACGTTCGGACGGCCGACGATGGCGACATAGCCACAGCGTGTTGCGGTTGTATCAGTCATGGCCATTCTCCACGCCCAGGGCAATCAGTGCTGCGGCGGCCGCCACCTGTTCGGCAATACGACGGCTCACGCCCTGACCTCGGCTTTTTTCGTTCAGTAGGGTGATTTCACATTCGACGAAGAACGTCCGGCAATGGGGCTCACCCTGGATATCCACCACTTCGTAGCGGGGCAATTCACAGGCACGCGACTGCAGGAATTCCTGCAGGCGGGTCTTGGGATCCTTGTTCGTGTCGACCAGCGTCAGGCTGTCGAACTCGGACGTCAGCCAGGACAGCACACGCTCACGCGCGACTTCCATGCCGGCATCCAGGTAGATCGCACCAATCAGCGCTTCCAGGGCATCGGCGAGGATCGACTCACGGCGGAAACCGCCGCTTTTCAACTCACCGGAGCCCAGGCGCAGGTATTCGCCCAGATCGAAACCGCGGGCCAGTACGGCCAGGGTTTCTCCCTTCACCAGGCGCGCGCGCAGACGCGACAGCTGGCCTTCGCGGGCCTGGGGGAAACGCTCGAACAGCGCTTCGCCGGCGACGAAGTTGAGGATGGCGTCACCGAGGAATTCCAGGCGTTCGTTGTTGCGCCCGGCAAAGCTGCGGTGAGTGAGGGCCAGGACCATCAGCTCCTGGTCCTTGAAGGTGTAACCGAGCTGACGCTCGAGACGGCTCAAAGAAACGCTCACGGTTTACCCACGCTGAGTTCGTGGTTGAATTTCACCACCTTGGAGACGAGGCACGAGGTGCCTGTGGCAATTAACGCTGTGTTCAAATCCACATCCTGAATATCGTTGACTGCTGCTTCTGGTGACGCCTGGGAGGCTGCCGAACCTGGCGGGCCTGGTGTTCTGCAAGATCCAGAAAAGCATTCGGCGCTGTGTTCAACAGCGCCGTGTTTGATTACTTGATCAGGCCAACCCGCGAGAAATTCGGCAGGTGGCTGAGTTTCGGTTCGGGCCAGCTCATCCAGACTGCGAAGGCCTTGCCGACGATATTCTTGTCGGGAACCATGCCCAGCAGGTCCTTGGGAATGCTCGGATCATCCCAGTAGCGGCTGTCGTTCGAGTTGTCGCGGTTGTCGCCCATCATGAAGTAGTGCCCGGCAGGCACGGTCCACTGACGGTCCGGGGTGGCCCGGTAGCGGCTCATTTCCTTGCGGATCAGGTGCTCGGCGGCGCCGAGTTTTTCCTTGTAGAGCTCCGCGCTGCCCAGGGTGCCCGGCTCGGAGCCGACCAGCTGTTCGGCGACCGACTGGCCGTTGACCAGCAGGCGCTTGTCGCTGGTGTAGCGCACCTCGTCGCCCGGCAGGCCAACCACACGCTTGATGTAGTTGACGTTCGGATCGCTCGGGTAGCGGAACACCATCACATCGCCGCGCTGCGGATCACCGACCTCGATGATTTTCTTGTCGATCACCGGCAGGCGGATCCCGTAAGAAAACTTGTTCACCAGGATGAAGTCGCCCACATCCAGGGTCGGTTTCATCGATCCCGAAGGAATCTGAAACGGTTCCACCAGGAACGAACGCAGCACCAGCACGATGAACAGCACCGGAAAGAACGATTTGCCGTACTCGACCAGCATCGGCTCCTTGTTCAGTTTCTCGATGACCAGTCCATCCGGCTGGCTGACGCTGCCCTGATAGTTGGTAATGGCGGCACGCCGACGCGGCGCCAGAAAGACCAGATCGAGCAACGCCAGGAGGCCGCAGACGGCGACGGCGATGACCAGCAACAGCGGGAAATTTAGCGACATAGGACCTAACTATCCAACCTGAGCACGGCAAGGAAGGCTTCTTGTGGAATCTCCACGTTACCCACTTGCTTCATGCGTTTCTTACCGGCCTTCTGCTTTTCCAACAGCTTGCGCTTACGGCTAACGTCACCACCGTAGCATTTGGCCAGCACGTTCTTTCTGAGTGCCTTGACGGTTGTCCGCGCCACAATCTGCCCGCCAATGGCGGCCTGGATTGCCACGTCGAACATCTGCCGAGGAATCAGTTCCTTCATCTTCTCGGTCAACGCACGCCCTTTGTAGTGCGCGTTGTCACGGTGCACGATCAATGCCAGGGCGTCGACTTTCTCACCGTTGATCAGCACATCCAGCTTGACCAGATTAGCCGATTGGTAGCGATCGAAATGATAATCCAGCGAAGCATAGCCACGACTGGTGGATTTGAGGCGGTCGAAGAAGTCCAGGACCACTTCGTTCATCGGCAGGTCGTAGGTCACCTGGACCTGGCTGCCGAGGAACAGCATGTCGTGCTGCACGCCGCGCTTCTCGATGCACAGGGTAATGACGTTACCCAGGTGCTCCTGCGGCACAAGGATATTGGCCCGTACGATCGGCTCGCGCATGTCTTCGATGGACGACAGATCCGGCAACTTCGACGGGTTATCGACGTAGATCGTCTCACCATTCTTCAGTTGCAGCTCGAAAATCACCGTCGGCGCCGTGGTGATCAGGTCCAGGTCGTATTCGCGCTCCAGGCGCTCCTGGATGATTTCCATGTGCAGCATGCCGAGGAAGCCGCAACGGAAGCCGAAGCCCAGTGCGTCGGAGCTTTCCGGGGTGTATTGCAGCGACGAGTCGTTCAGCGTGAGCTTTTGCAGGGCTTCGCGGAAGTCTTCGAAGTCGTCGGAGCTGACCGGGAACAGGCCGGCGTAGACCTGCGGCTGAATGCGCTTGAAGCCGGGCAGTACTTCGACGTCTGGGGTCGAGCTCAGGGTCAGGGTGTCACCAACCGGTGCACCATGAATGTCCTTGATGCCGGCGATGATGAAGCCCACTTCACCGGCCTTCAGGTCGGTGGTGGCGGTGTGTTTCGGGTTGAATACACCGACGCTGTCCACCAGGTGGATCTTGCCGGTGGATTTCACCAGGATCTTGTCGCCCTTCTTCACGCGGCCATGGCGCACGCGAACCAGGGACACGACGCCCAGGTAGTTGTCGAACCAGGAGTCGATGATCAACGCTTGCAGCGGATCCTCGATGTTGCCGGTCGGCGCGGGAATGGTGGTTACCAGGCGCTCCAGCACCTCGTCGACACCCAGGCCGGTCTTGGCGCTGCAGGTCACGGCGTCGGTGGCATCGATACCGATGATCTTCTCGATCTCTTCCTTGACCCGGTCCGGATCGGCCTGCGGCAGGTCGATCTTGTTCAGCACCGGCATGACCTCCAGGCCCTGCTCGATGGCGGTGTAGCAGTTAGCAACCGACTGCGCTTCCACGCCCTGGCCAGCGTCGACCACCAGCAAGGCGCCTTCACAGGCGGCCAGCGACCGGCTGACTTCATAGGTAAAGTCCACGTGGCCCGGGGTGTCGATGAAATTCAGTTGGTAGGTGATGCCGTCGCGGGCTTTGTAATAGAGGGTAACGCTGTGGGCCTTGATGGTGATCCCGCGTTCACGCTCAAGGTCCATGGAGTCCAGAACCTGGGCTTCCATTTCGCGCTCGGCCAGGCCGCCGCACATCTGGATGAAGCGATCGGCCAGAGTCGACTTGCCATGGTCAATGTGGGCGATGATGGAGAAATTGCGGATATGACTCAAATCACTCACGGATCAACACTCAAAAAGGCTGCAGGCATAGCCCGCCGAAAAATAGCCGGGAATTGTACCTGATAGACGACGCAAGCGTCACGTTCGCCTGTCAGTGGTGCATAAACGCAAAACGCCCCGGCCTTTCGACAGGGGCGTCGCTCTTGCGCGTGGCGTCATTGGCGCCGGTCAGCCGGCCCGGCGCATCAGCCAGAACCCGGCCAGGGCACAGAAACCGGCGGGAACCAGCACCGCGAACAGCGGCGAAAAGCCGAATACCAGGCTCGACGGGCCCAGCAGGTCCTGGGCGATACGGAAGGTGAACCCCACCAGCACGCCGGTGAACACCCGTTGACCGAGCGTCACGGAACGCAACGGACCGAAAATGAACGAGATCGCCATCAATACCAGGGCCGCGGTGACCAGCGGTTGCAGCACCTTGACCCAGAACGCCAGCCAGTAGCGACCGTTGTTCAGGCCCTGATCGGCCAGGTAGTGGATATAGCCCCACAGACCGCTGATCGACAGGGATTCCGGCGCCATCACCACAGTGCTCAGCAGTTGCGGGCTCAAGGCCACGTCCCAGCGTTCTTGAGGAGTGTTGATGACTTCGGTGTGGCCTTCGCGGAAATAGGTAGTGGTAACGTCGCTCAGTTGCCAGTAGTCCTCTTCGAAACGGGCCTGGCGGGCGAAGCTCGAGGACAGCATGTGCCGCTGATCGTCGAAGTGGTAACGGGTCACGCCATACAGCAGGCCGTTGGGTTGCACGGCGTTGATGTGGATGAACTCCTCGCCCTGACGGTGCCACAGGCCACGTTTGGAGCTTTGCGCGTCACCCGAACCCTGGGCCAGCGCGCGACTGGCTTGTGCCTGACTTTCCGTGGCGGGAGCGACGTACTCGCCGATCAGCACACCGGCCAGCATCAGGAACAGCATCGGTTTCATCACCGCCCAGACGATCCGCCCGATGGACACACCGGCGGCGCGCATGATGGTCAGCTCACTGTTGCTGGCCAGGCTGCCCAGGCCGATCAGGCAGCCGATCAGGGCCGCCATCGGCAGCATTTCGTAGAGCCGGCGCGGCGCCGTCATGACCACGAAGCTCAGCACGTCCATCACGGTGTAGCTATCGCTGACACTGCCCATCTCGTCGATGAAGGCGAACAGCGACGCCAGGCCGAGAATGATCCCCAGTACCGCCAGAATGGCCAGCAGGACACTGTTACCGATGTAGCGATCGAGCTTAACCACGAGCCACCTCCTTCATGCTGCGGCGGCTCGCCAGTTTCAGACGCAAGGGTTCCCAGTACAGCAATCCGAGGCCAATCAATAGAAACAGTCCGTGTACCCACCACAGGCCCAGCGCTTGCGGCAGCTTGCCTTTTTCCAGCGAGCCACGGGCCGCGATCAGGATGGTCAGGTAAGCCATATAAAGAAGAATCGCCGGCAGCAGTTTGAGGAAACGACCCTGGCGCGGGTTCACCCGGGCCAGCGGAACCGCCATCAGGGTCACGACAAACACCAGCAATGGCAGGGAAATACGCCATTGCAACTCGGCATGAGCGCGCAGGTCCGGGTTGCCGATCAGATCGCGGGTCGGCATGGCGTCGCGGTCGGTGACTTCGTCGCTGACATCCGGCTTGGCCAGCAATACGCCGTAGGTGTCGTACTTGATGACCCGGTAATCGGCCTGGCCCGGGTTACCGTCGTAGCGATAGCCGTTTTCCAGGATCAGGTAGCGGTTGCCATCCGGACGAATGTCCTGGTGCCCCTTTTCTGCCACCAGTACCGAGATGCCCTGGTCCTTCTTGTCCTGGCTCAGGCGTTTTTCCGAGATGAACACGCCGCCCAGGTTGGCCCGGTCATCGGACAAGTGTTCGGTATAGGTCACCCGGGTACCGTCGTTGAGCGCCTGGAAGCGCCCCGGCACCAGGGTGTCGAATTCGGTCATGGCGTCCTGCTTGTTCAGCAGCAGCTGGAACTGATTGGCCCCCTGCGGCGCCAGGCTCAGGCTCAACCACGCCACCAGCAGGGCCACCAGCAGGGCCGGGATCATGGTCATGCCCAGCAGGCGCTGCTGGCTCATGCCGGTGGCCGACAGCACGGTCATTTCGCTTTCAAGGTACAGCCGGCCGTAGGCCAGGAGAATGCCGAGGAACAACCCCAGCGGCAGGATCAGTTGCAGGAAGCCTGGCAGGCGAAAGCCCATGATCAGGAACAGCGAGCCCGGGTCCAGTGCGCCCGAGGCCGCTTGCGCGAGGTACTTGACGAAACGTCCGCTCATGATGATGACCAGCAGAACGGCACTCACGGCGCTCAGGGTCAGCAACACTTCGCGGGATAGATAACGGAAGACGATCAAACCAGACACTCCAGGGTTGTCAGGCTAAGGCGGCCAAACAAGCAAACACGGCCCGTGAAGCCGAGCCGCCGAAAAAAGATGGCGCATTATCCTGTGATTGCATGCGCCTGTCACTGCGCATGCTCACGCAGGCCTCTAAAGCGGCGAAGTTCGCTCATGGGAGGGTTGTCAGCCTCGACCGCCCGGGTTCAAACTGGCGGCCCTGTCGTTGGCCGCTGCCGACGCCTCTCCTTATAAAAGCTACAGACATGACAAGCCTGGCGCACGGCATTGGCCCTGCGCTCTTTGACCATTAATTCAGGGACCCGGACATGGAACTGGTTGTAAAAAGCGTTAGCCCGGAAACGTTGAAGACCGCCACCCTGGTGGTCGCCGTCGGCGAAGGCCGCAAGCTCGGCAGCGTTGCCAAACAACTCGATGAGCTCAGTGGCGGCGCCATCGGCGCGGTACTCAAGCGCGGCGACCTGGACGGCAAGGTCGGCCAGAGCCTGCTGTTGCACGCCCTGCCGAACCTGAAAGCCGAACGTGTCCTGCTGGTCGGTACCGGCAAGGACGCCGAACTGGGCGACCGCCCGTTCCGCAAGATCGTCAGCGGCATCCTCGCTACCCTCAAGGGCCTGGGCGGCAGCGATGCCGTGCTAGCGCTGGACGAAGTGGTGGTCAAGGGCCGCGACAGCTACGGCAAGACCCGCCTGCTGGCTGAAACCCTGGTGGACGGCGAATACAGCTTCGACCAGTTCAAGAGCCAGAAGGCCGAACCGCGCGCCCTGAAGAAAATCACCCTGCTGACCATCAAGGCCGCGCTGGCCGAAGTCGAGCGCGCCGTGACCCACGCCAAGGCGATCGCCAACGGCATGGCCTTCACCCGCAACCTGGGCAACCTGCCGCCGAACATCTGCCACCCGACCTTCCTCGGCGAACAGGCCAAGGCCCTGGGCAAGGAATTCAAGGCCCTGAAAGTCGAAGTCCTCGACGAGAAGAAGATCAAGGAACTGGGCATGGGCTCGTTCTATGCCGTGGGCCAGGGCAGCGCCCAGCCACCACGCCTGATCGTCATGCAATACAACGGCGGCAAGAAATCCGAAAAGCCGTACACCCTGGTCGGCAAGGGCATCACCTTCGACACCGGCGGCATCAGCCTCAAGCCTGGTGCCGGCATGGATGAAATGAAGTACGACATGGGTGGCGCCGCCAGCGTGTTCGGCACCCTGCGTGCCGTGCTGGAACTCAAGCTGCCGATCAACCTGGTGTGCATCCTGGCCTGCGCCGAGAACATGCCGAGCGGCACCGCTTCGCGTCCGGGCGATATCGTCACCACCATGAGCGGCCAGACCGTGGAAATCCTCAACACCGACGCCGAAGGCCGTCTGGTGCTGTGCGATGCCCTGACCTACGCCGAGCGCTTCAAGCCACAGGCGGTGATCGATATCGCCACCCTGACCGGTGCCTGCGTGGTCGCCCTCGGCGCCCATACCTCGGGCCTCCTGGGCAACAACGACGAGCTGATCGGCCAGTTGCTGAGCGCCGGCGTTCAGGCTGACGACCGTGCCTGGCAACTGCCGCTGTTCGACGAGTACCAGGAACAGCTGGACAGCCCGTTCGCCGACATCGCCAACATCGGCGGCCCGAAAGCCGGCACCATTACCGCTGCCTGCTTCCTGTCGCGCTTCACCAAGCAGTACAACTGGGCACACCTGGATATAGCCGGTACCGCCTGGACCAGCGGCGGCAAGGACAAGGGCGCCACTGGCCGTCCGGTTCCCCTGCTGACCCAGTACCTGCTGGACCGCGCCAAAGCCTGAAACCTATGACCTCGGGGTGCGCCACCCACACGCGGCGCACTCCCGGGTTCAGGAACCGCAATGACCAAAGTCGACTTCTATATCCTTCCCAGCGCGGATCCTTCGGCGCGCCTGGACTTCGCCTGCAAGCTCACCGACAAGGCCTGGCGCATGGGGCACCGTATCTACCTGCATTGCAGCGACGCGGCCCAGCGCGACGAGCTCGATGCCCGGTTGTGGCGCTTCAAGGGCGAAACCTTCGTGCCCCACGGTCCCGCCGAAAGCGAGCCGGATGGCCTGATCGTTCTCGGCCTGGGCGATGACCCCGGCGAGCACCATGACCTGCTGGTCAACCTGGACCTGAAAGTCCCGGCATTTGCCCAGCGTTTTGCCCGCATCGCCGAAGTGGTGGTAGAAGACCCGACTATCCGCCAGGCCGCTCGCGAGAGTTTCCGTTTCTACCGCGAACAGGGCTATCCTCTGCAAGATCACCGTTTACAGCGACTCTGAGCCATCGATGGACACTCCCAAACCGCTGCAAAAGTCCGCGCACCTGCTGGATGACCTCGAGTCCATCCGCCAACTGCTCGGCGATGACGACCTGCAACCTCCGCTGCTGACCGAGACCATCGACGGCGAAGTGCAGATTCCACTGCTGTTCGATATGGTCGGCGGCAAGCCTGCCGTCGAACCCCTCGAAGAGGCGCCGGCAGAACCACAACCGCCCCCCGCTCCGGTGGTCGAACCGCCACCTGTTCCCGTAGCGGCCGCTCCAGCCCCTGCACCGAAACCCGCGCCAGCGCCCAAGAGCCAGGATGCCCTGCTGCACCTGGACAGCGAACTGCGCGCCGCCGCGCAACTGATCATGCAAGACGTGATCGACGACTTCGCCCCGCACATCGAAACTGAGATCAAGCGCCGCCTCGACGCGCGAATGGATCGCCTGCTGAGCCAGTACGACGCCTGATCCTCTGCCTTATTCAATGGACAAACCTCGCAGCTACAGGTCACCAGCCATCTGTAGGAGCGAGGCTTGCCCGCGATAACGCCCTGGCGCCAAGCATAAATCCCCGCTCATTGGGCAATTTTCGCCCTCCCGCCGTCAGCCTGCTCTACGCGCATCGGTTCATCCCCGCTATACTTCCCGGCTTTTCCTGAATAAATGCCAATAGGGTCCCGCCGCGCATGGATAAGACCTACCAGCCGCACGCCATTGAAACTTCCTGGTACCAGACCTGGGAGTCAGAGAATTACTTCGCCCCGCAAGGCGCGGGCGACTCGTACACCATCATGATTCCGCCACCGAACGTCACTGGCAGCCTGCACATGGGCCATGGCTTCAACAACGCGATCATGGATGCCTTGATCCGCTTCCGCCGCATGCAGGGCCGCAACACCCTGTGGCAGCCGGGTACCGACCACGCCGGTATCGCCACCCAGATGCTGGTGGAGCGTCAGATCGAAGCCCAGGGCCAGAATCGTCACGATCTGGGCCGGGAAAAATTCCTCGAGAAAGTCTGGGAGTGGAAGGATCAGTCCGGCGGCAACATCAGCCGTCAGATCCGCCGCCTGGGCTCGTCCGTGGACTGGAGCCGCGAGCGCTTCACCATGGACGACGGTCTTTCCGAAGCCGTTAAAGAAGCCTTCGTGCGCCTGCACGAAGACGGCCTGATCTACCGCGGCAAGCGTCTGGTCAACTGGGACACCAAGCTGCACACCGCGATCTCCGACCTCGAAGTGGAAAACCACGACGAGAAAGGCTCGCTGTGGAACCTGCGCTACCCGCTGGCCGACGGTGCCAAGACCGCCGAAGGCCTGGACTACCTGATCGTTGCCACCACCCGTCCGGAAACCATGCTCGGCGACTCCGCCGTGGCCGTTAACCCGAACGATGAGCGCTACAAGGCGCTGATCGGCAAGTTCGTCGAACTGCCGCTGGTGGGCCGTCGCATCCCGATCATCGGCGACGACTACTGCGACCCTGAATTCGGCACCGGCTGCGTGAAGATCACCCCGGCCCACGACTTCAACGACTACGAAGTCGGCAAGCGCCACAACCTGCCGCTGCTGAACATCTTCGACAAGAACGCCGAAGTGCTGCCGGCTGCCCAGGTGTTCAACCTGGACGGCACGCTGAACGAAAGCATCGACGGCAAGATCCCGGCCGAATTCGCCGGCCTCAACCGCTTCCAGGCGCGCAAGGAAATCGTCGCCGCATTCGACGCCGCCGGCTTGCTGGTCAGCGTCGACGACCACGCCCTGAAAGTGCCGAAAGGCGATCGCTCCGGCACCATCATCGAGCCGTGGCTGACCGACCAGTGGTACGTCTCCACCAAGCCCCTGGCCGAGCCGGCCATTGCCGCCGTGGAAGACGGCCGCATCGCCTTCGTGCCAAAACAGTACGAAAACATGTACTTCTCCTGGATGCGCGATATCCAGGACTGGTGCATCAGCCGCCAGCTGTGGTGGGGCCATCGCATCCCGGCCTGGTACGACGAGTCGGGCAAGGTCTATGTCGGCCGCGACGAAGCCGAGGTGCGCGCCAAGCACAACCTCGGGCCTGAGGTCGCCCTGCAACAGGACAACGACGTCCTCGACACCTGGTTCAGTTCGGGCCTGTGGACCTTCTCCACCCTGGGCTGGCCGGAGCAGACCGAGTTCCTCAAGACCTTCCACCCGACCGACGTGCTGGTGACCGGTTTCGACATCATTTTCTTCTGGGTCGCCCGGATGATCATGCTCACCATGCACCTGGTGAAGAATGAAGACGGCACACCGCAGGTTCCGTTCAAGACCGTGTACGTACACGGCCTGGTTCGCGACGGCCAGGGCCAGAAGATGTCCAAGTCCAAGGGCAACGTCCTCGATCCGCTGGACATCATCGACGGCATCGACCTGGAAACCCTGGTGCAGAAACGCACCACCGGCATGATGCAGCCGCAACTGGCGAAGAAGATCGAGAAGCAGACCCGCCAGGAATTCGCCGACGGCATCGCCAGCTACGGCACCGATGCCCTGCGCTTCACCTTCTGCTCGCTGGCGTCCACCGGCCGCGACATCAAGTTCGACATGGGCCGCGTCGAAGGCTATCGCAACTTCTGCAACAAGATCTGGAACGCCGCCCGCTACGTGCTGGACAAGGGCGAAGACTGCGGCCAGAACGGCGAAGCCTACGAGCTGTCGCTGGCCGACCGCTGGATCATCTCCCAGCTGCAACGCACCGAAGCCGAAGTGACCCGCCAGCTGGACCAGTTCCGCTTCGACCTGGCGGCCCAGGCGCTGTACGAGTTCATCTGGAACCAGTACTGCGACTGGTACCTGGAATTGTCCAAGCCGGTGCTGTGGGACGAAAACGCGCCGGTCGAGCGCCAGCGCGGCACCCGCCGCACGCTGGTGCGCGTGCTGGAAGTGGCGCTGCGCCTGGCCCATCCGTTCATGCCGTTCATCACCGAAGAAATCTGGCAGCGCCTGGCGCCGCTGGCCGGCATCCAGGGCAAGACCATCATGCTGCAACCCTGGCCGGTGGCCGTTGAAGCGCGCATCGACCAGGCCGCCGAAGACGACATCGAATGGCTCAAGGGCCTTATGCTCGGTACCCGTAACATCCGTGCCGAAATGAACATCGGCCCGGGCAAGCCACTGGCGTTGTTCCTGAAGAACGCCAGCGCCGAAGACCAGCGTCGCCTGAACGAAAACGAGCCCCTGCTGCGGAAGCTGGCCAAACTCGAATCGATCACCGTACTGCAAGCCGGCGACGAAGCACCGCTGTCCGCCACCGCCCTGGTTGGCGAGATGGAAGTGCTGGTGCCGATGGCCGGCCTGATCGACAAGGGTGCCGAACTGGCGCGCCTGGACAAGGAAATCCAGCGCCTGCAAGGCGAAGTGCAGCGGGTCGGCGGCAAGCTGTCCAACGCCGCCTTCGTCGACAAGGCCCCGGCCGAAGTCATCGACAAGGAACGCGCCAAACTGGCCGAAGCCGAACAGGCTCTGGGCAAGCTGGCCGAGCAGCACGCACGGATTTCCAGCCTGTAAGGCAATTGGAGCGGTCATAAAAAGGGAGCCCTGCAAAGGGCTCCCTTTTTTGTGCCAGCCCGAAAGGCTTATGCCTCTGCAGGAGCGAGGCTTGCCCGCGAAGCGTTATTCCTGGCACACCACGTTATCCTCGGCGGCTCCTACGAGGCCACGCTACCCGGACAGATATGGGACAATGCGCGCCACTTTGAGCCATACCCGAACCGATTTCGCCCATGACCGCCCCCCGCCCTCCCAAAGCTCCGCGCAAAAAGCCTCAATCTGCTGCTCCGGCCAAGGCCGTCGCACCACGGGAAAAGGCCAGCCTGCACCCGCGCAATCGCCATCAAGGCCGCTACGACTTTGCGCAGTTGATCAAGAGCACCCCGGAGTTGGGGGCTTTCGTGATCATCAATCCTTATGGCAAGGAGAGCATCGACTTCGCCAACCCGGCGGCGGTGCGGGTGTTCAACCGAGCATTGCTCAAGGCGTTCTACGGCATCGCCCATTGGGACATCCCGGCCGACTTCCTCTGCCCTCCGGTACCCGGTCGCGCCGATTACGTGCACTTCCTGGCCGACCTGCTGGCCGCGCATAACGAAGGCGTTATTCCCCGCGGCGCAGCGGTGCGGGTGCTGGACGTCGGGGTCGGCGCCAACTGCATCTACCCGCTGATCGGCCACTCCGATTACCGCTGGCAATTCCTCGGTTCCGACATCGACCCCACCGCTCTCGCCGCTGCCAAGGCAATCGTCCAGGCCAACGGCCTGAACAAGGCCATCGGCCTGCGCCAGCAAGCCAACCGCAAGCAGATCCTGCTGGGGCTGCTGGAGAGCGACGAGCGCTTCGACCTGACCCTGTGCAATCCGCCGTTCCATGCCTCCCTGGAAGAAGCCACGCGCGGCAGCCAGCGCAAATGGCGGGCCCTGGGCAAGGCCGATCCCAAGCGCAAGCTGCCGGTGCTGAACTTTGGCGGCCAGGCGGCGGAGTTGTGGTGCGAGGGTGGCGAAGCACGCTTCGTGACCCAGTTGATCGGCGAAAGCGCCCAGGTGGCGCAACAAGTGTTGTGGTTCAGCACCCTGGTGTCGAAAGCCTCGAACCTGCCGGCGATCCAGGCCGCGCTGAAAAAGGCCGGGGCACTGGAGAGCCAGGTGGTGGAGATGTCACAGGGGCAGAAACAGAGCCGCTTCGTCGCCTGGACCTTCAAGGACAAGGCACAGCAACAGGCCTGGCGCCAGGAGCATTGGGTTCGGAAGGGATAGATACGAGGGGAAAAACAGCGATTTACCTTGCGTAAATCGTTGTGGCCTTAAAGCCTGAAAACCGTGCCCGGAAGTGTTCCGAGGCACGGTCTTACTGCAGTCTTACTTGTTGATCGAGTCGGTCAGGCCTTTAGCCACAACCAGCTTGATAACTTTCTTGGCAGCGATTTCGATGGCAGCGCCAGTCGATGGGTTACGGCCAGTACGGGCAGGACGCTCGGTCACTTTCAGTTTGCCGATACCTGGCAGAGTGATTTCGCCGCCATTTTCCAACTGATCAGCAACGATCTGGGCCAGTTGGTCCAGAGCGTTCCGCGCGGTGGTTTTCGGCGCGTCGATAGCTTCAGCGATATCAGCGATCAGTTGGTCTTTAGTAATAGCCATTGTGGTGTTCCTTCCCTATCAAATTCATTTGGATTGCAGAGTGCAGTGTCAGCCATCGAGCCAGATCTTGTGGATCTGGCACCCCGGTCACAACCACGAAAGATCGGGGTTATAGATACCGAAATCAGGGTTTGGTTCGACCTGACAAATGCTGAATGCACGCTTAACGCCGAGACATCGCGTAAGACGGGGCAAAACTAGCACAGAGACGGGGAAATATCCGCCTCTACCTAGCCATTTGGTCAGCTTTATTGCTCTAAATCCGTAAAAAAATGCATAAGCTTGACCCAGGCCGCCTTCCACACCCATCAAACAGCGCCAAAACCAGAGGGTGCGGTACACTGGGCACTTTTTCGGGGAGTCACGCCCTCTCCCGCCAACCAGCCGAGAAGCCCATGCCGATCCGCCATTGCATCGTCCACCTGATCGACAAAAAACCCGACGGCACACCCGCAGTTCTGCACGCCCGCGATTCCGAACTGGCTGAATCCGCGGCCATCGAGAACATGCTCGCCGATCTCAACGAAAGCTATAACGCCAAACAGGGCAAAGCCTGGGGTCTGTTCCACCCGGAGTCCGGCGCATTTCCCTTCAGCGGCTGGCTGAAGGAATACCTCGATGGCGGCCAGGACTTCACCGCCTTCAGCCGCGTCGCGGTCGAGCACCTGCAAAAGCTGATGGAAGAGTCCAACCTGTCGGTCGGTGGCCACGTGCTGTTCGCCCACTACCAGCAAGGCATGACCGACTACCTGGCCATCGCCCTGCTGCACCACAGCGAAGGCGTGGCAGTGACCGACGAGCTGGACGTGACCCCGTCCCGCCACCTGGACCTGGGCCAGTTGCACCTGGCCGCGCGGATCAACGTCTCCGAGTGGCAGAACAACAAGCAGTCGAAACAGTACATTTCGTTCATCAAGGGCAAGAACGGCAAGAAAGTCTCGGAGTACTTCCGCGACTTCATCGGCTGCCAGGAAGGCGTCGACGGCCCGGGCGAGACCCGTACCCTGCTCAAGGCGTTCAGCGACTTCGTCGAAAGCGAAGACTTGCCCGAAGAATCCGCCCGGGAAAAGACCAAGGCCCTGGTGGACTATGCCAGCAGCCAAGCCAAGCTCGGCGAACCCGTGGGCCTGGAAGAGCTCTCGGAGCTGATCGACGAGGACCGCCCCAAGGCGTTCTATGATCACATCCGCAACAAGGACTACGGCCTGTCGCCGGAGATCCCGGCGGACAAGCGCACCCTCAACCAGTTCCGCCGCTTCACCGGCCGTGCCGAAGGGCTGTCCATCAGCTTCGAAGCGCACCTGCTGGGCTCGAAGATCGAGTATGACGAAGAAGCCGGGACCCTGATCATCAAGGGCCTGCCGACCCAACTGACCGATCAGCTCAAGCGCCGCAACTGATGCTGCAGGGCGTACTGAAGAAGTTCCTGCTGATCCTGCTGGTGGTCGTGGCGTACCAGAACTGGGGCAAGCTCGAGCGCCTGTTCAACCCCTCGCAGGCCGCCTCGGAGCAGGTTCGGGCCAATGCTCGGGTGGTGCTCTACGCCACCGACTGGTGCGGCTACTGCAAGGCCACCCGGCGCTTCCTCGATCAGAAGGGCATTGCCTTTCGCGAGTTCGATATCGAGAAGGATGCCGAGGCGCGCAAGGCCTATGAAGCCTTGGGCGGACGAGGGATTCCGATCCTCGATGTGAATGGCACGCTGATCCGCACCTACGATCCGGAGCAGATCATGGCGGCGTTGCAGCGCTAAGCCTTCATCACGAGCCAGCCCACCCCTACAGGCTGTAAGAGCGAGCCGGCTCACGATAGGTTCTCAGTTTTACAGCGCCTCGATGCGGAACCCGAAACGCGGGAAGTGCACATGCACCAACCCGCCGCGCGGGTCTTCGCGACGCAGGATCAACTCCTCGCGCCCGGCGAACAGCAACTCCCCCTCTACCGGATCGACGCCATAGTCGGTCGCCGCGATCCGCACCGGCTGGCCAGCCTCAAAACCATTCGGGTCCATGAAGACTTCATCCGGCAAGGCTGCCGGTGTAGCCCTGCGTGCTACTTCGAGCGCCTCCTCGGAGGTCATGGCACTGGAAGCGCCATGACCGAAACCCAATACCCAGGCGAGCCACGCCGACACCGCCGGATAGGCGTCCACCAGTGGCGCGGTCACCGGCGTGCCCTTGAGGAACCACAGGGGATGAGCCATGGCGAAATCGGCAATCGACGGATCGCCGAACAGGAAGTCGCCTTCCTCGCGCTGCAACTGCTGCTCCAGGCGCGCCATCAGCGTCGGCCATTGATGCTTGGCCAACTCCAGTGGCACTCGGGTAGAACTACCGCCGCTGAACAGCCCGGCGCGGTCGACCATGAAGGCCTTGACCGCTTCCGGCGGCAAATGGCCGAAACGCACGGCCGCCGACTCCGGCTGGAAGACCAGGCTCACCGTATGCTGGAACACCACCGAATCGGCCCAGGCCGCGAAGGTTGCGCTGACCATTTCCCGGCCTTCGGGAAACAGTGCCGGCGAAGCCTTTTCCTGTTCCAGCCGCCGGGCGATCAGCGCCGTGTCGCAATAGATATCGGCACCGACCTGCAGCACCGGGGTCTTGCGGTAACCGCCAGTGAGCGCGGTGAGATCGGGTTTGGGCATCACCGGCGAGATCTTCACCGAACGCCAGGACAGGCCCTTGAAGCCCAGCAACAGCCGGGCCTTTTCCGCGAAAGGCGAGGTCGGGTAATGATGCAGAATCAACTCTGACATGCTGGGGTTCCACTGGATAAGTAGGAAGAACCAGCTTAGCGCGCAAACTCCTGGCAGCCCACCGCTCTGTCTGATGGCAGCGTATCAGTCAGCTTGATAAGCCACAGTGGCCGAGGCCACCAGGCATTCCTTGGCGCTTTTCCGGAGTTTCTTGATCAGCCGCTCCTGGCGCAGGGCTTCGCTCTTGTCGCGGCAGGCTTCGGTATAGACCAGCGCGACGGCCGGGCTGGAGAGGAAGAAGCGTGCGCCCTTGCCGCTCTGGTGCTTGGCGAAACGCTTGACCGGGTCGTCGCTGATGCCGCAGTACAAGGCGCCGTTGGCGGCGCGCACCAGGTAGACAAACCAGGGTTTGCTCACCACGGGTACAGGCTCGGCGTCGTTGGCGGGGGATTGGCTGGGGCGGGTCACGGTGATCGCGGCATGTGGATAACAAGCCGCGATCTTACCAGAGGCAAAGATTCAGCGGCCGGCCTGGAAGGCTTTCAGGCCTTTGCGGGCCTGGGCGCGCACGGCGTTTTTCAGCAGTGGGGTCCAGCCGAGGATCAGGCCCTTGGTGCCCAGGGCCTGGCGGGCCCAGCGCCACATATTGAAATGATCGTGGTGCTCGCAGATCTTGCCGTCACGGAACACGAAACGCGCCTGGATATCGTTGACCACGGTATTGCCGGTCTGGCTGAACAGGTAAGTCGCCACCCAATGAGCCTCGCCGCTGCGCTCGTCGGCGCGCACATTGTCGAAGGTCAGGGAGAAATCCTTGGCCCGGGTGGTGAGCATGCGCCACATGTCTCCGGCATCGCGGCCGCGCAGTTCGCCGAACGCCGGATCACTGAACAGCACATCCTCGGTGTAGCAGGCGGCCATGGCCTCGGCATCCAGGCGCTGGAAGGCGCTATAGAACTCAGTGATCAAGGCGCGGTGGGCGTCACTCATGAAACAGGCTCCGACTCAGGGAAAGATGCCTGCACGATAGTCTGCAAACCCGGGAAACACTATCGGCATTCGCCGCGCAAATACCGACAGTGGGGCAGATCAGATTTTTTCGCTTTCGACCTGCACGTAGAGCGCACGCCCGGCGCCCACGCCGGCGACTATGGCCCCCAGACCGATCACCGCGAAAATCCAGCCCAGGGCCGTCCAGCCACCGGTCCAGTCATGCACCAGGCCGACCGCGAACGGGCCCATGGAGGCCAGGGTGTAGCCGATGCCCTGGGCCATGCTCGACAGGTTGGCCGCCACATGGGCGTCCTTCGAACGCAGGACGATCAGGGTCAGCGCCAGGCTGAAGGTCCCGCCCTGCCCCACGCCCAGCAGGATCGCCCAGCCCCACAGGCCGTCGAGCGGGGCATACAGGCAACCGAACAGGCCGCCCAGGGTAAGCAGCATCACCACCACGATAGCCAGGCGCTGGTCCTTGCCCCGCGTCGCCAGCCAGGGTGCGGCCAGCGAACTGGCGAGCTGGACGATCACCGAGCCGGACAGCACCAGCCCGGCCTGGGTCGGGCTCAGGCCGCGACCGATAAGGATCGACGGCAACCAGCCAAACACGATGTAGGCCAGCGAGGATTGCAGGCCCATGTACAGCGTCACTTGCCAGGCCAGCGGGTCGCGCAGCAAACCACGCACCCGATAGGCCACATGGTGCGCGCCCTGTCGCTTGCCGACCTGGGGCAGCCAGAACAGCGCCGCCGCCAGCGCCGGCAACGCCCAGAAGCCGAGGCCTAGCGCCCAGCTGTTATCGAAGTGCTGGCTCAAGGGCACGGTCGCCCCCGCGGCCATCGCCGCGCCCAGGCACAGGGCCATGGTGTAGACCCCGGTCATGGTGCCGGCGTGTTTGGCGAAGTCGCGCTTGACGATCCCCGGCAGCAACACCCCGATCACGCCGATGCTGGCGCCACCGAGGATGCTGCCGGCGAACAGCCCGACGTCCCCCAGGGAACTGCGCAGGATGATCCCGCCCGCCAGCGTCAGCAGAATGCCGAGCACCACCCGCTCGGCGCCGAAACGCCGCGCCAGCACCGGGGCCAGCGGGGCGAACAGACCCAGGCACAGCACCGGCAAGGTAGTCAGCAGGCCGGCCTGGGCCGCCGACAGCCCGAGGCTGCGCGACACCTCGCTGAGCAACGGCGCCATGCTCGACAGCGCCGGGCGCAGGTTCAGCGCCACCAGGATCAGCCCCAGCAGCAACAGCCACGGGCGACGCGGCGCCGGGTGGCTCTGCTGGACTTCGGCATCGTCGGCTTCGGCGTCGATCAGCAGCTCTTCGAGCTCGGCCTCGCGTCGAGGGACAGCAATAGGTGGCGGGTTATTGGCCTGGTGGCTGGACATGGTGCTCTCAGTCTCAAGGTTCATTGATCAGCTGCCGGGAAATGGCCTTGGCCCGTTCCGGGTCGCGCTGCTCGACGGCGTCCAGCAGGTCGATGTGCAGATCGAACACCGCCTGGCGCCGGGGATGGATGTTCAGCGTCTGGCGCAGTTGCGCGCCGACCACGCTGGAGAAATAGCGGTACAGCTCGCTGAGAGTGGGGTTATGCGCGGCGTCCACCAGGCGCCCGTGAAACACCAGGTCGCAGGCGATGTAACTCTCCAGATCGCCGTGATAGTGATCGCCGCTGAGGGCCAGGGCTTCGCGCAACGCCAGCAGGTCCTGGTCGGTACGCCGCAGGGCCGCCAGGCCGATGGCCTCCGTCTCGATGATCTGCCGGGTTTCGCGCGCCTGCGCCAGGGAGCACTGAGACAGCGCCTTGAGGGTGTCCAGCGGATCGACCACCGCGCGCAGGTAACTGCCGTCGCCCTGGCGAATCTCCACCAGGCCGGAAAACGCCAGGACCCGCATGGCCTCGCGCACGGTATTGCGGCTGATGCCCAGCTCCGCCGCCAGCTCCGGCTCGGTCGGTAGGCGCTGGCCGATGCGCCATACACCGTCATTGATGCGCTGGCGCAACTGTTCCAGGGCCTGATCGACCAGGGAACGTTTAATCAAAGGAGAAATTTCTGTCATGTGCCGTCGCCTTTTCATCCAATCATCGGATGAATTTTTTTGGCATATTAGTCAGCTTCGCGTGGGTGAACAACAAAGCCGATGCACGCAGGTAGCAAGCGGAAAGGAAATCCAATTGCTAAGAAAACCCTTTAAGGGTAATTTCATCTCGACTCCAGGTGTCTTATGGAAAAGCACACACCTCATTACGACCTGTCGGTGATCAAGGCGGATGTCGCCCGGCTAGGGGCAGCCGCCTTTACCCGAACCGCCCTGGTCAGCGGCCGGCACCTCGGCCTGACCTGCCGGGACATGCAGCAGGTGATTGCCGGCCTGCAAGGGAAAATGCTCTACAAGTCGATGACCAGCCATCTCGATCATCGAATCTGGCAGGACGTGTATTACACCCACATCGATTCCGTGGAGCTGTACATCAAAGTCACTTACCGCCCCGGCGGCGGTCCCCCAGTGATCTCCTTCAAGGAGAAACACCCATGAAACAAAGACAATGCGTCAGCTGCGGTGCCCCGGCCAGCATGCAGCCGTTCAACAATCGCAGCGAGCTGATCGATTACAAGCACCTGTTGCGGCAAGTCGATGGCCTGGATGGCTGGGAATGCCAGGCCTGCGGGGAAGTCGAATTCGACCCGGCCAGCGCCGCACGCTACGCCAGCGCCGGCGACCAGTTGCTGGAGGACTGCCGGCAGTTCATGGCCAGCGAGATGAAACGCATCCGCCGCAAGCTGCACCTCTCGCAGAAGGATGCGGTGAGGCTGCTCTCCGGCGGCGGGCATAACGCCTTCTCCCGCTACGAACGCGGCGAGGTCGCCCCACCCCAGCCGCTGTTCATGTTGATGCGCCTGCTCGATCGCCATCCCGAACTGATGGCCGAGGTGCATGCCCTCAGCGCGCAGCAGGCCCCAGCGGCGACCGACGACCAGCCGCAGCAGCCGCGCCTCGCGACTTCATGAACGCCAGGCAAAAATAAACCCGGCGCCAGGCCGGGTTCATTTTCAAGGCTGTGCCTGGATCAGTGCAGGATCTGGCTCAGGAACAGCTTGGTCCGCTCGTTCTGCGGGTTGTCGAAGAAGTCGTTAGGCGCGGCCTGTTCGACGATTTCGCCCTTGTCCATGAAGATCACCCGGTTGGCCACGGTACGGGCGAAGCCCATTTCGTGGGTCACGCAGAGCATGGTCATGCCGTCTTCGGCCAGGCCGATCATGGTGTCCAGAACCTCTTTCACCATCTCCGGGTCGAGGGCCGACGTCGGCTCGTCGAACAGCATGATCTTCGGCTTCATGCACAGCGCCCGGGCAATTGCCACACGCTGCTGCTGACCACCGGAGAGCTGGCCCGGGTACTTGTGCGCCTGCTCCGGAATGCGCACGCGCTCCAGGTAATGCATGGCGATTTCCTCGGCCTTGCGCTTGGGCATCTTGCGTACCCACATCGGCGCCAGGGTGCAGTTCTGCAGAATGGTCAGGTGCGGGAACAGGTTGAAGTGCTGGAACACCATGCCGACTTCACGGCGGATCGCTTCGATCTGCTTGAGGTCGTTGGTCAGCTCCACGCCATCGACCACGATCCGGCCCTGCTGGTGTTCTTCCAGGCGGTTCAGGCAGCGGATGGTGGTGGATTTGCCCGAGCCCGAAGGCCCGCACAGGACGATACGCTCGCCCTGCTTGACGTTGAGGTTGATGTCCTTGAGCACGTGGAACTGGCCGTACCACTTGTTCACGCCCTGCATCTGAATAATGCCTTCAGGGCCCACAGGCTTTTTGATCGCTTCACTCATGGAGATACTCCTAACGCTTGTGGCCTGTGTCCAACTTACGCTCCAGATACATGGAGTAGCGGGACATACCAAAACAGAAAATCCAGAACACCAGGGCCGCGAAGACATAGCCTTCGGTGGCCATGCCCAGCCATTTCGGGTCGGCGGCGGCTTGTTTCACGCTGTTGAGCAGGTCGAACAGGCCGATGATGATCACCAGGCTGGTGTCCTTGAACAGGGCGATGAAGGTGTTGACGATGCCGGGGATCACCAGCTTCAGGGCTTGCGGCAGGATCACCAGGCCCATGCTGCGCCAGTAGCCCAGGCCCATGGCCGCGGCCGCTTCGTACTGCCCCTTGGGAATCGCCTGCAGCCCGCCGCGCACCACTTCGGCGATGTAGGCCGACTGGAACAGGATCACCCCGATCAACGCCCGCAGCAGCTTGTCGAAGTTCATGCCTTCGGGCAGGAACAGCGGCAGCATCACCGAGGACATGAACAGCACGGTGATCAGCGGCACGCCGCGCCAGAACTCGATGAAGGTCACGCAGACCACACGAATCGCCGGCATGTTCGAGCGTCGTCCCAATGCCAGCACGATGCCCAGCGGCAAGGCGCCGGCGATACCGACGGTGGCGATCACCAGGGTCAGCATCAGGCCGCCCCACTGGCTGGTGGCGACATTGGCCATGCCAAAGAGACCGCCGTGCAGCAGGAAGTAGGCAATGATCGGGTACAGCACCAGGAAGCTCAGGCCGTAGATGGCCTTGTGCGGAACCCGGGCGATGAACAGGGGCGCCACGCCGATCACCGCCAGCCACACGGTCAGGTCCACGCGCCAGCGCAGGTCCATCGGGTAGTAGCCGTACATGAACTGGCCGAAGCGCTGCTGGATGAACACCCAGCAGGCGCCTTCCTTGGTGCAGTCGGCGCGGGTGGTGCCCACCCAGTTGGCGTCGAAAATCGCCCAGCTGAGGATCGGCGGCACCACCAGGTAGATCAGGTAGAAGGCAAACAGGGTCAGCAGGGTGTTGATCCAGCTGGAGAACATGTGCGCCCGCATCCACGCCACGATCCCGATGCTGCTGCTCGGTGGTGGCATGTCGGGTTTGAAAGTATGAGTGCTCATGCGCGTTTCCTCACCGCTCGATCAGCGCAATGCGCTTGTTGTACCAGTTCATCAGCAGGGAAATGCTGATGCTGATCGCCAGGTACACGCTCATGGTGATGGCAATGACTTCGATGGCCTGGCCGGTCTGGTTGAGCACGGTACCGGCGAACAGCGAAACCATTTCCGGGTAACCGATACCGGCCGCCAGGGACGAGTTCTTCGCCAGGTTCAGGTATTGGCTGGTCAGCGGCGGAATGATCACCCGCAGGGCCTGCGGGATGATCACCTTGCGCAGCGTCGGACCGTTGCGCAGGCCGAGGGAACGGGCCGCCTCGGTCTGGCCATGGCTCACCGACTTGATCCCCGAACGCACGATCTCGGCGATGAACGCCGCGGTGTAGACGGTCAGGGCCAGGGTCAGGGCCAGCAGTTCCGGGATCAGCACCCAGCCACCGACGAAGTTGAAGCCCCTGAGCTCCGGCATTTCCCAATGCACCGGGGCGCCGAAAATCAGCGTGCACAGCGCCGGGATCGCCAGGAACAGCGCCAGGCCGGTCCAGAACTTGTGGAACGGCGCGCCGGTGTCTTCGAAGCGCTTGTTGGCCCAGCGGCACATCAGCACAATGGCGACTATGGCCACCACCAGGCTGATCACGAACGGCCAGAAGCCGTCGGCGATCAAGGCCGCCGGCATGTTCAGGCCGCGGCTGCTGACGAAGAAGCTGTCACCGAAGTTGTGGCTGTTGCGCGGCCCCGGCATGGTCAGGAACACCGCGAAATACCAGAACAGGATCTGCAGCAGCGGCGGAATGTTGCGGAACACTTCCACATACACGGTCGCCAGTTTGCTGATGATCCAGTTCTGCGACAGGCGCGCCACACCGATGATGAAACCGAGGATGGTCGCCAGGATCACGCCGATGAAGGTTACCAGCAAGGTATTGAGCAGGCCGATCACGAACACCCGGGCATAACTGTCCGCTTCGGTGTAGGAGATCAGGTGCTGAGCGATGCCGAAGCCGGCGCTGCGCTCGAGGAAGTCGAAACCGGAAGTGATCCCCCGGTGCGCGAGGTTGGTTTGAGTGTTGTTGAACAGGAACCAGCCCAGCGAGATCACCGCGACAATCGTGACGATCTGGAATAACCACGCACGCACTCGTGGATCGCTGAGACTGAGCCTCTGCTTTGGTGCGCCGATTGAATTTTGCATGAAGTGCCCCAGGAATAATGGAACAGAACATCACCCGGTGGTTGGCCCACCGGGTGATAGAACCATCAGCGCACAGGTGGTGCGTATTGAATGCCGCCGTTGTTCCACAGCGCATTCAGGCCGCGGTCGATGGCCAGTGGAGTGCTCTTGCCGAGGTTCTTCTCGAACACTTCACCGTAGTTGCCGACTTGCTTGACGATCTGTACTACCCAGTCCTTGGGCAGCTTCAGGTCCTTGCCGTATTCACCGTCGGCGCCCAGCAGGCGAGCGACGTCCGGGTTCTTGGTGGACTTGGCTTCAGCCTCGACGTTCTTCGAGGTGATGCCGGCCTCTTCGGCATTGAGCATGGCGAACAGGGTCCACTTGACGATGCTGAACCACTCTTCGTCGCCTTTACGCACCACCGGGCCCAGCGGCTCCTTGGAAATGGTTTCCGGCAGCACGACGTAGTCGGTCGGGGTCGCCAGCTTGCTGCGCTGTGCGTAGAGCTGGGACTTGTCGGAGGTCAGCACGTCGCAACGGCCGGATTCCAGCGACTTGGCGCTTTCATCGGAGGTGTCGAAGGTGATCGGGGTGTATTTCAGGCCGTTGCCACGGAAGTAGTCGGACACGTTCAGTTCAGTGGTGGTACCGGCCTGGATGCAGATGGTCGCGCCGTCCAGTTCCTTGGCGCTTTTCACGCCCAGCTTGTTGTTCACCAGGAAACCGATGCCGTCGTAGTAGGTCACGCCGGCGAACACCAGGCCCATGCCCGCGTCGCGGGAGCTGGTCCAGGTGGTGTTGCGCGACAGTACGTCGATCTCGCCCGATTGCAGCGCGGTGAAACGCTCCTTGGCATTCAACTGGCTGAATTTCACTTTGGTTGCATCGCCGAATACCGCGGCGGCCACGGCGCGGCAGACGTCGGCGTCGATGCCGAGGATCTTGCCGGTGGCGTCCGGTACCGAGAAGCCCGGCAGACCGTCGCTCACACCGCACTGCACGAAGCCTTTCTTCTGCACGGCATCCAGGGTCGCACCCGCCTGCGCGAAGCCACTCATGCCCAGTACCGCGGCGGCCGTGACCACAGCCAGGGTGGATTTCAACATCTTCATTCAAACCTCCAGTTTTGCTCTTGTTGTGTCGGAGCTTGAGTCCTGCCGCACCCTTATGAGGCGCTGTTGACCCGTGTTGGCTTTTTATGGGGTCAAGCGGCGTAGGACTTTAGCTATGAGTCTAGTAGGAGAAAATCCATTTAAGAGAAAACCCATACTCACCAAGCGACCGAACGGGCTGTAGCCCTTGCATGCTCGCGAAGCCCATAGCGGCCACTGGCGAACGTCCATCATCGGATCTTTGCTATCCCACACCCGCCAGCAGCCTGATAGTGTTACCGGCAGGGTGAACGCAATCACTTCACGCAACGGCTATAGCAAAGCCCGTACCAGAGTGCCGGCTAAAGCGGTTCAGCCAGGGGTCAAGAGCAAAACTTGCAGCCTTGCGACATCTTCTTCACTGATCAACCGACCGCGCACCTCGATCACGCACCGCTTGGGCGCGCACGCACAAATATGGAGCAACCATGACCGAACCCTTGATTCTTCAGCCCAGCAAGCCCGTCGATGCCTGTGTGATCTGGCTCCATGGCCTGGGCGCCGACCGCTACGACTTCCTGCCGGTGGCCGAAGCGCTGCAGGAAAGCCTGCTGACCACCCGCTTCGTCCTGCCCCAGGCACCGACCCGCGCCGTGACCATCAATGGCGGTTATGCCATGCCCAGCTGGTACGACATTCTGGCCATGAGCCCGGCGCGCGCGATCAACCGCGAACAGCTGGAGGAGTCGGCAAAACGCCTGAGCGACCTGATCGAAGAACAGCGCGCCAGCGGAATAGACCCTTCGCGGATTTTCCTCGCCGGTTTTTCCCAGGGTGGCGCGGTCGTCCTGCACACCGCCTTCCTTAAATGGCAGGGTCCGCTGGGTGGCGTGCTTGCCCTCTCCACCTATGCCCCGACTTTCAGCGATGAACTCGAACTGTCGGCCAGCCAGCAACGGATTCCGACCCTGTGCCTGCACGGCCAGTACGACGAGGTGGTGCAGAACTCCATGGGCCGTACCGCCTACGAGTACCTGAAACACCATGGTGTCACCGCGACCTGGCAGGAATACCCAATGGGGCACGAAGTGTTACCCGAAGAAATTCGCGATATCGGCGCCTGGCTCGGCGAGCGTTTGCGCTGAATCGATAAGTTCGGTAGCCCGTTGAGCAATCCACTACGCCGCGCCCGATTCTTGCATTACACTGCCCGGCGTACATTCCTTAACCAATTGATGAGATGACCGTGCTCAAAGCACTCAAGAAAATCTTCGGTAAAAGCGAGGCTGAGCAGCTCGCGCCAGGCTCCAGCCCATCTTCCTCCAGCCCCAGCAGCCGTACCGACGGCCATCAGCCGGAACGGACCGCGCCTGCCCCCGTGGCCAAGCCAGAGCCGGTGACCGCAGCCGCCCCGACGGCCCAGACCGCGCCGCGCGGCGACAAGCCCAAGGCCGAACAGCCGCGCCGCCCACGCGCACCGAAACCACCGGTGAGCACCTGGAAACTGGAAGACTTCGTCGTCGAACCACAGGAAGGCAAGACCCGCTTCCACGACTTCAAACTCGCGCCGGAACTGATGCACGCGATCCACGACCTGGGTTTCCCCTACTGCACGCCGATCCAGGCGCAGGTACTGGGTTTCACCCTGGCCGGCAAAGACGCCATCGGCCGCGCCCAGACCGGTACCGGCAAGACCGCCGCGTTCCTGATCTCGATCATCACCCAGCTGCTGCAGACCCCACCGCCGAAAGAGCGCTACATGGGCGAGCCGCGGGCGCTGATCATCGCGCCGACCCGCGAACTGGTGGTGCAGATCGCCAAGGATGCGGCCAGCCTGACCAAATACACCGGCCTCAATGTGATGACCTTTGTCGGCGGCATGGACTTCGACAAACAGCTCAAGCACCTCGAAGCCCGCCATTGCGACATCCTGGTCGCCACCCCGGGCCGCCTGCTGGACTTCAACCAGCGCGGCGACGTGCACCTGGACATGGTCGAAGTGATGGTGCTGGACGAAGCCGACCGCATGCTCGACATGGGCTTCATCCCCCAGGTACGCCAGATCATTCGCCAGACCCCGCCGAAAAGCGAACGCCAGACCCTGCTGTTCTCCGCCACCTTCACCGACGACGTGATGAACCTGGCCAAGCAGTGGACCACCGACCCGGCCATCGTCGAGATCGAAGCCGAGAACGTGGCCAACGCCAACGTCGAACAGCACATCTACGCGGTGGCCGGCGCCGACAAATACAAGCTGCTGTACAACCTGGTCAACGACAACGGCTGGGAACGGGTCATGGTCTTCGCCAACCGCAAGGATGAAGTGCGGCGCATCGAAGAACGCCTGGTACGCGACGGCGTGAACGCCGCCCAGCTGTCCGGCGACGTGCCGCAGCACAAGCGCATCAAGACCCTGGAAGGCTTCCGCGAAGGCAAGATCCGCGTGCTGGTGGCCACCGATGTCGCCGGTCGCGGCATCCACATCGACGGCATCAGCCACGTGATCAACTTCACCCTGCCGGAAGTGCCGGACGACTACGTGCACCGTATCGGCCGTACTGGCCGGGCTGGCGCCGACGGCGTGTCCATCAGCTTCGCCGGCGAGGACGACTCCTATCAGCTGCCGTCGATCGAGGCGCTGCTGGGCCGCAAGATCAGCTGCGAAATGCCGCCGACCGAGCTGCTGCGCCCCGTGGAGCGCAAGAACGCCCGGAAGCCTGATCGCGAGTGAACGACAAAGGTTCCAATGGAACCTTCCGAACGGAAAACGCAGCCCGACCACAGGCTGCGTTTTTTTTCGCCTGGATATTGCCCGCAAAAACTAAAAGTCCATAATGGACAAATTAGTTTATTTTCTTGGGAGCACCCGCATGTCCAGCACGCCTTGCGTGATTACCCAGCCTCAAGCCCGCCAGTTGCTGGCGCAGGTCGACGTCCCGCAGATCCTGCGCAAGCTGTTCCACGACCTGGCCGCCGGGCTTGCGGTGCAGCCGGCGCAGCAACTGGTGGAGTTTCCCCAGGGCGCCGGGGACTTCATCAACTACCTGGGCGTGCTGGCCGAAGAGCGGGTCTACGGGGTCAAGACCTCGCCCTATATCGTTCGCGCCGAAGGCCCGCTGGTCACCGCCTGGACCCTGCTGATGTCCATGGACAGCGGCCAGCCGCTGCTGCTCTGCGATGCTGGCGAACTGACCACCGCGCGCACCGCGGCCACCACCGCCGTGGCCGTCGATGCCCTGGCGCCGGCTGCTGCCCGGCACCTGGCGATCATCGGCAGCGGCCCCGTGGCCCAGGCGCACCTGCATTACGTGAAAGCCCTGCGCGAGTGGCAATCCATCCGCCTGTACTCCCCTGGCCTGGCCGGAAAATCCGCCGAGGACATCGCACGCCTGAAGGCCCTCGACCCACGCCTGCAGATCGTCAGCCAGCTCGATGACGCCTTGCAGGACGCCGACGTCATCATGCTCTGCACCTCCTCCGCCGGCCCGGTGATCGACCCGCGAACCTTGCACAAACCAGCGCTGATCACCTCCATCAGCACCAACGCACCGCGGGCCCATGAAGTGCCGCCCACCGCGCTGAAGGACCTGCAGGTGTATTGCGACTATCGTCAGACCACCCCCGGCTCGGCCGGCGAGATGCTGATCGCCGGCGAACAGCATGGCTGGGACAAGGGCGCGATTCTCGGCGACCTGCCCGAACTGCTCAGCGACCTGGCCCAACGACCGGAGCCGGGGCGCCACGTGCTCTTCCGCTCCATCGGCCTGGGCCTGGAAGACATTGCCCTGGCCAATGCGCTGTACCGCTTGCAACGCACTCACTCAATACCGACGGAACACCTGTAGCAACGCAGCTTGCTCGCGATCGACGGTCCCGAGCGAACCACGGTGACAGGCTCAAGATTGATCGCGAGCAAGCCTCGCACCTACAGACGCGCGTTATCCCCTTTTTACGGAGGCTCGAATGACCCAGGCAGACTTCATCATCATCGGCGGCGGCATCGCCGGGGCATCCACCGGCTACTGGCTGTCGCGCCATGGCCGGGTGCTGGTGCTGGAGCGCGAATCGCACCCGGCCTACCACTCCACCGGGCGCTCCGCGGCGCTCTATACCGCAGCCTATGGCACACCCCAGGTGCGCGCCCTGACCCTTGCCAGCCGGGACTTTTTCGATGCTCCGCCGCAAGGTTTCTGCGAGCACCCGCTGCTGAGCCCGCGTGGCGAAATGACCGTGGACTTCACTGGCGACCCCACCGAGCTGAACAATCAGTACCTGAGCGCCAAGGCCACGGTGCCGGAAATGCAACTGCTGAGCGCCGACGAAGCCTGCGCGCGCCTGCCGATCCTGCGCCGCGAGAAGGTCCATGGCGCCCTCTACGACCCGAGCGCCAGCGACATCGACACCGACGCCCTGCACCAGGGTTACCTGCGCGGCATCCGGCGCAACCAGGGCGAGGTGCGCACCGACTGTGAAGTGCTGGGGCTGAGCCGCGACCAACAAGGCCAATGGCAGGTCCAGACCGCCGGCCAGACCTTCAGCGCGCCCATCCTGATCAACGCCGCCGGGGCCTGGGCCGACCAGGTCGGCGCCATGGCCGGCGCCCGGCCCCTGGGCCTGCAGCCGAAACGCCGCGCGGCCTTTATCTTCGCCGGGCCCGAAGGCGTCGATAGCCATCACTGGCCGATGCTGGTGAGCCTCGACGAATCCTTCTACATGAAGCCCGACGCCGGCATGTTCCTCGGCTCGCCGGCCAACGCCGACCCGGTGGAACCCCACGATGTGCAACCGGAAGAACTGGACATCGCCATGGGTATCTACCAGATCGAAGAAGCCACCACCCTGACCATTCGCCGCCCGACCCGCACCTGGGCCGGCCTGCGCAGCTTCGTCAGCGACGGCGACCTGCTGGCCGGCTTCGACACCCAGGTCCCGGGCCTGTTCTGGGTCGCCGCGCAAGGCGGCTACGGCATCCAGACCTCGCCGGCCATGGGCCAGGCCAGCGCCGCCCTGGTGCGTGGCGAAGCCTTGCCCGAGCAACTGGCGCGCTTTGGCCTGGACGCCGCCATGCTCTCCCCTGCCCGCCTCGGCTGAGCTCGTTCAGGTGACGCCCCCCAACGATTGCGGCACACTCGCAGCGTCCCGCCTCGCGGGGCGTTGACACCGCCTGGAGAACCACCCATGACCTCACCCGCGCAGGACCCTGCCCTGGACAACTTCCGGACGATCGCCGACGCCATCGCCACGCTGTTCTTCCCCCATGCCGAGGTGGTGCTCCACGACCTGCGCACGCAGAAGATCGACTACATCGCCAACAACATCTCCAAGCGCGAAGTGGGCGACGATGCGGCCCTGGACGACATGCTCGGCGAGGACAGCAACGAGCGGAATATCGGCCCCTATGAAAAGCTCAACTGGGACGGCCAGAAGATCCGCAGCCTCAGCAGCGTGCTGCGCGACAGCAACGGCCAGCCGCTGGCGGTGCTGTGCATCAACCTGAATATTTCGCTGTTCGAGAATGCCAAGGCGGCGCTGGACCTGTTCCTCTCGCCGAGCAAACTGATCCCGCAACCGGACTCACTGTTTCGCGACGACTGGCAGGAGCGCATCAACACTTTCCTGCACAACTGGCTGCGCGAACGGCAGCTGGGTCTGAACCTGCTGACCCGCGAACACAAGCGCGAACTGGTACTGGCGTTGCACGCCGAAGGCGCGTTCAAGGGCAAAAGCGCCGCCAACTATGTGGCCAACGTGCTGAACATGGGGCGGGCGACGGTGTACAAGCACCTGAAGGAATTGAAGGGCTGACAGCCCCCTGAAAAGCATCGCGGGCAAGCCTCGCACCTACAAAACGCCAGGAGCGAGGCTTGCCCGCGATGGCGTCCTCACGGACGCCGCACGCCATCAGTCGCCGTAGATATCGGACTTGAAGTACTTCTCGGAAATCTTCTGATACTCGCCACTGGCGCGAATGCCATCGATGGCGGCATTCAGCTGGCTGACCAACTCGGCATTGCCCTTGCGCACCGCAATCCCCGCGCCCTCACCCACGTATTTCGGGTCCTTCAGCTCCGGCCCGACAAACGCATAGCCCTTGCCTCGCGGCATCGACAGAAAGTCATTCAGCGGAATGGTGTCAGCGAAAATCGCATCGAGGCGCCCGGCCGCCAGGTCCATGTAGATCTCTTCGTTGTTGCTGTAGCGCTTGACGTTGATGCCCTTGGGTTCGAACACCTCGGTGGCGTAGCGGTCGGTGGTGGTCGCCCGTTGCACACCGACATTCTTGCCCTTGAGGCTGGCGTACTGGTCATCGACCATCGCGCCTTCCTTCATCACCAGCCGCGAGGAAGTGAAGTAGTACTTGTGGGTGAAGTCGACCGACTTCTTGCGATCTTCGTTGATGGTCATCGACGACAGCGCCATGTCGATTTTCTTCACTTTCAACGAAGGAATCAGGCCGTCGAATTCACCCTCGACCCATAGACACTTGACCTGCATCTGCGCGCACAAGGCATTGCCGATGTCGTAGTCGAAACCGACGATCTCACCTTTGTCGGTTTTCGAAGCGAACGGCGGATAAGCCGCCTCGATGCCGATGCGCAGGGTTTTCTCGGCGGCGAACAGGCTGCTGCACGCCAACAGGCTAAGGGCCAGGCCACTGATGAGGGGGAGTTTCTTCATATTCGTTCTCTCGCGGGTTGTTGTTGGTTTGGCAAGACAGAAGAAAGGAGTGAAACGGTGAAGCCTTGTTTTGTACTTGTAAATCCATACTGGACTTTTACGTATATTTCGTCAACGGAGCGGACGCGCTTCATGCCGCCTTTGGTCGAGGGGCAGAAATGGCAAAAAACAGGGGAATGGAGGGTGTAGCCGAGGGCCCTGTCGCGGGCAAGCCTCGCTCCTACAGACGGTGCCGACCGTAGGAGCGGCCGGTCGACGCTCGACTGCCCGCGATGGCGGACTTGCGGTCAATACGGATGGATCAGGCAGTCACTCTTTCCAGCGATCCGCCGCCGCATGATCGCTGTCGCGGCCTTCCACCCAGCGCGGGCCGTCGGCGGTGGTCTCCTTCTTCCAGAACGGCGCGCGGGTCTTCAGGTAGTCCATGACAAAGGCACAGGCGTCGAACGCCGCCTGGCGGTGGGCGCTGGCGGCGCCGACGAAGACGATCGGCTCGCCCGGCTCCAGTGCACCGATGCGATGCAGCACTTCCAGCTTGAGCAGCGGCCAGCGCTGTTCGGCCTCGGCGGCGATCTTGCCCAGGGCCTTTTCGGTCATGCCCGGGTAATGCTCGAGAAACATCCCCGCCACATCCAGGCCGTCGTTGAAATCACGCACGTAACCGACAAAGCTCACCACCGCGCCGACGCCGACATTCGCCGCATGCATCGCGTTGACTTCCGCCCCCGGATCGAAGGCGCCCGATTGCACGCGAATCGCCATGTCAGCCCCCGGTCACGGTAGGAAAAAACGCCACTTCGTCGCCATCGCTCACCGGCTCGTCGAGCTGGCAGAGGTCCTCGTTGCGGGCGCACATCAGGTTCTGTTCGCTGAGCACCTCGGCGCCCTCACGCTGCGCCAGCAGTGCGCGCACATCGTCGACCGTGGCGAAATCGCCGGCGACCCGCAGCGAATCCACGCCCAGCGCCTCGCGGTAGCGGGCGAAAAACTTCACGGTCAGGTTCATTGCTCACCCGCCAGGTAATGGCCGCTCTTGCCACCCAGTTTCTCCAGCAGGCGCACGCCTTCGATGGTCATGCCGCGGTCCACGGCCTTACACATGTCGTAGATAGTCAGGGCGGCGACACTGGCGGCGGTCAGGGCTTCCATTTCCACCCCGGTCTGCCCGGCCAGCTTGCAGCAGGCAACGATGCGCACGCTGTCCTCGCCTTCGGCGCTGAGTTCGACCTTGACGCTGGTGAGCATCAGCGGATGGCACAGGGGGATCAGATCGCTGGTCTTTTTCGCCGCCTGGATGCCGGCGATGCGCGCCACGGCGAACACATCGCCCTTGGGGTGACCGCCGCTGACGATCATTTGCAGGGTTTGCGGGAGCATGCGCACCCGGGCTTCGGCCGTCGCTTCGCGGGACGTCACGGCTTTGTCGGTGACGTCGACCATATTGGCACGACCTTGGGAATCGAGATGAGTCAGCACAGCCTTACTCCTGATCAGGAAAGGCGATTGTAAACCCGAGGGTCAATTTTCCGCACGCCTGATTATGCCCCCTGTGGCCGCTGCCGCAGGCTGCGATCGGTCGCGTAGCGGCCGCCATCCATACACACAGGTTTTCCTGACGAAACTCTATAGGGCCGTTGCGTCTGCTGCGCAGCCGATCGCAGCCTGCGGCAGCGGCTACAGCAGGTTGGGTTCGGGCACAAAAAAACGGGCGGCCTTGCGGCCGCCCGTTGGGTGAAGGTTACAGATGGGATTCGGCGTATTCGGCCAGGATCGAGCGGGGAACCCCCTGCAGGGTGATGTGCACCCCGTTGGGGAAGTCCTTGAAGCGTTCAGTCAGGTAGGTCAGCCCGGAGCTGGTCGCGGACAGGTAAGGGGTATCGATCTGCGCCAGGTTGCCCAGGCACACCACTTTGGAACCGGCGCCGGCACGGGTGATGATGGTTTTCATCTGGTGCGGGGTGAGGTTCTGGCATTCGTCGATCAGGATCAGGCTCTGCTGGAAGCTGCGGCCACGGATGTAGTTGAGGGATTTGAACTGCAGCGGCACCTTGCTGAGGATGTAGTCGACGCTGCCATGGGTGCTTTCGTCATCCATGTGCAGGGCTTCGAGGTTGTCGGTGATGGCGCCGAGCCAGGGCTCCATCTTTTCCGCTTCGGTGCCCGGCAGGAAGCCGATCTCCTGGTCCAGCCCCTGCACGCTGCGGGTGGCGATGATGCGCCGATAACGCTTGCTGACCATGGTCTGCTCGATGGCCGCGGCCAGGGCCAGGATGGTCTTGCCCGAACCGGCAGCCCCGGACAGGTTGACCAGATGGATATCCGGATCGAGCAGGGCGAACAGCGCCAGGCCTTGATAGATGTCGCGCGGTTTCAGGCCCCAGGCTTCCTGGTGCAACAAGGGTTCCTGATGCAGGTCGAGGATCAGCAGCACATCGGCGCGAATCTCCTTGATCCAGCCGACGAAACCCTGTTCGTCGATGATGAACTCGTTGATGTGCACCGCCGGCAGGTTGTCGGTGAGTTGCACCTGGTGCCAGGTGCGGCCGTGGTCCTGGCGGGTTTCCACCTTGCTCACGCGGTCCCAGAAGGAGCCGGTCATGTTGTGGAAGCCGTTGGGCAGCAAGGCCACGTCGTCGACCAGCTGGTCGGTGCTGTAGTCCTCGGCGGCGATCCCGCAGGCGCGCGCCTTGAGACGCATGTTGATGTCTTTGGTCACCAGCACCACGCGCAGCTCCTTGTTGCGCGCGTGCAGGTCGATCAACTGGTTGATGATGATGTTGTCGTTGAGGTTTTCCGGCAGCAGGCTGTTGGGCTCCGAGCGTTTGCTCATGAGGATCGACAGCAGGCCTTTGGGGCCGCTCTTGCCACGCTGAATAGGCACACCCAGCTCGACATCTTCCGGCGAAGCCTCACCCAGGGTCTTGTCGATCAGGCGAATGGCCTGGCGGCATTCCGCTGCAACGCTGTGATGGCCGCTCTTGAGCTTGTCGAGTTCCTCCAGGACGATCATCGGGATCGCCACATGGTGTTCTTCGAAGTTCAGCAGGGCGTTTGGATCGTGAATCAATACATTGGTATCGAGTACATAAAGGATTGGCTGGTTGGAGGAAGGGCTACGTCCGTGGTCATCCATACTCGGTCACCTTATGTGGGGGCCAGTCGACGCAATACCATGGCGGTGCTGCGCCTCGAATCGACCGTCGAATTCACCCGCAGGGGTTCGAGTGAAGTGCACACAAAAGGAGTCTTGGGAGACGCCACCTGTGTTGCAGGTTTCGGCGGTCTGACTTCGTAATACTCCAAAACCTGTGACAGGAAAAAGCACTTTGACGCTTTTTTTAAGTTTATTTTGCAGAGTGACGAATAGCCCTTGGCGCGCTGCCCAAGCACCGCTAAAGTCGGAAGTCCGCTTGTATCGAAATCCTCGCCAAAATCGGCAACCTTCTCCCTTTACCCCGCAAATACGGACCTTTCGTCGTTTCTAGCGAAACGCGTCCTGACAATCCTCCCAACCGATTCCGCTCTGCGCCGTCTGCGTCAGCAACCAGGGCAACGCCGTCTTCACCGCGTCCTGCCGGGCGTTGAAGTTGATCACCCCGTGCCGCCACAACAGCATCAGGGTCAACACCCGCTGGCCGCTCTGCTCGCCCTTGAGCTTGCCGGCGCCGTCCTGCGGATCGATGTCCCACAACGCCACCTGCAAACCCTGGGCACTAAAGAAGGCCCGCGCGTCGGCCCGGCGCTGGCCGTAGGGCGGGCGGAACAGCGGCACGTAGTTTTCCGGCAGCTTGCCCTTGGCCAGTTCGACGCTGCGCTCGATCGAATCCTGCCAGTCCTGCCAATGGCTGTGGGAGCGATACTCCCAGCCCTGGACACCCACGCACTGCTGCGAATACAGAGCCTGCAGGTTGGCCACCGAACGCTGCTCCAGGCGGCTCTGCACCTCGCTGCCGAGCACGAAGAAGGTGCCGTTCATGTTCGACTTGCGCAGGTATTCGGTCAGCCAGGGGGTGTTGTCCGGGGCGAGATTGGCGGCGCTGTCGAAAGTCAGCAAAAACAGCCGGTCATTGAGTTCGTCGCCGTTGCGCTCGTAGTCGCCAAACCGCTCTATTTCGCTGGCGGTCTGGGGAAACAGCGCGGCCTTGCGCAGCAATTCGTCCAGGTACTGTTCATGGAAGGCCCGGCTCGGCTCGGCCCAGCGAGCGTAATAAGAGTCATCGCCCAACTGGAACTTGCCGGCCTGCTCGCGCAGGGTGTCCATGTCTTCCACCAGGAAACAGAAGGAGGCGTCCTGGTCGCAGCTCTGCTGGGCGAAGTTGTAGTTGGCCAGCAATTGCTGCCAGAGCCGCTGGCGGACGGCATCGATCGACGCCATGTTGATGATCCGCAGGCCCAGGCGCTGCTTCAGCGAGGCTTCATCCCAGGCCTCGCTGACCAGCAGGGCGCGGGCAAAGGTAAGGATCTCCGCCCGCGACGCCACGTCGAACAGGGTCGGGCTGCTGAGCTGTTCCGGCCAGGTGCTGCGATCCAGGGTCGCCACCTCGCTCGGGGCCGCCAGGGCGCCGAAGCTCAACAGCCAGATCGAAAGAAAAAACGCGCTGCGCAAAGGGATGTCTCCATAACAAAACCCGCGCGGCACTATAGCCGATGCGGCGTCCCGGCCCTATTGCCAGCAAGCCGCTCCCGCTTCCCTTTATAGAGAGCAGGCTCTCACCTCTATACAGCCGGCAATCAGCAGACCGGCGGCGTGCCCTATTGCCTTCATAGGTGGAGTCAAACCGCCCAAGCCCCTAGAATCCCCCGACGCTTACAGGAGACGACTTCATGCTGATGGTGATTTCACCCGCCAAGACCCTCGATTTCGAGACCCCGCCCGTCACTCAACGCTTCACCCTGCCGCAGTACCTCGATCACTCCCAGGAACTGATCCTGCAGTTGCGCGAACTGAGCCCGGCGCAAATCAGCGAACTGATGCACGTCTCCGACAAGATCGGCGGCCTCAACGCCGCGCGTTTCGGCAGCTGGACCCCGGCCTTCACCCCGGCCAATGCCAAGCAGGCGCTGCTGGCGTTCAAAGGCGACGTGTACACCGGCCTGAACGCCGAAACCCTGGGCGACGCCGATTTCGACTACGCCCAGCAGCATCTGCGCATGCTCTCCGGCCTGTACGGCCTACTGCGCCCGCTGGACCTGATGCAGCCTTATCGTCTGGAAATGGGCACCAAGCTGGCCAACGCCCGCGGCAAGGACCTGTACGCCTTCTGGGGCACGCGCATCAGCGAATGGCTCAATGAGGCCCTGGCCGAACAGGGCGACGACCTGCTGCTCAACCTGGCCTCCAATGAATACTTCTCGGCGGTCAAGCGAACGGCCCTGAACGCCCGGATCATCAATACCGAGTTCAAGGACCTGAAGAACGGCCAGTACAAGATCATCAGCTTCTACGCCAAGAAAGCCCGGGGCATGATGAGCCGCTTCGTCATAGAAGAACGCATCAACGACCCGGCGGCACTCAAGCAGTTCGATGTCCAGGGTTACCGCTACAGCGCCGAACAATCGAAACCCGACAATCTGGTTTTCCTGCGCGATCACGCACCGGAATAACGCACCCGGTCGACGCACTGGTTTCGCGCAAACGAGTGCGTCGACGAGCGGTCGCTTCCTCTTTGACTTCCACCAAAACGCCAAATAATTGGCGCCAAAATATTTCCTTATGAATTTATAACTTTTGTTTCACTCGACAGAGGTCATTTTTTTCAGTAGTGGCACGCAATTTTTTTATCGGTAGTGGCATAAAAGTATCCCCGCGCTTTAACTCCCCATAATTAAAGGCTGAAATGGTAAGTGCTATCAATATGAAAGCAGTGCCATCTTTTGCAATATTTCAAGAAATTTCAGAAAACAGGATCAGTGGTCTGGAACTATGTCCTGAACCACCGCTCATACCACCGGTAACGATTCTCAGCGAGTTTGTAGGAGATGACTTACATGGGATCCAAAGACAGTAGCGAAGTTGTCATATTATCCTGACCTACTGCTCAAGGACTCGAACTTAGGGTCAATACACAGGAGATAATGCACCATTACTATCCCCTACAAGGCCATGGCATAGCCCGCCTTAAATCGCTTCCGGGAGCGTTTAACTACCTGATTATCATGGGACTTTTCCTATAAATCAGGATTATCGCCAACCTCGGAGCAGCCTTCCAGCAGGAAGGACGGCGACATTCAAGGGCAGCCCCTACAACAAGGCCAAGTTGCGCACAACTTGAGTGCACTTATTTAGACACTCGGAACTTAGTCTGCCTGCACTGGATATCTCAACGCTTGTTCGTTGAACTTCCGAGTGCGCAATTAAAGCTGGCAAACATTAACTCCGGCCATCTAATGGCGTGAATAACACAGAGGTAAATGCGATGCGCATCAGCATATTTGGTTTGGGTTACGTCGGCGCGGTATGTGCCGGTTGCCTGTCTGCACGGGGCCATGAGGTCGTTGGCGTCGATGTTGCCAAGGACAAGATCGATATGATCAACGCAGGCAAATCGCCGATCGTTGAACCGGGTCTGGGTGAACTTCTGGCGCAAGGTATTCAAACCGGTCGTCTGCGTGGAACCACCAACTTCGCCGAGGCGATTCGCGACACCGACTTGTCGATGATCTGTGTCGGCACGCCAAGCAAGAAGAACGGCGACCTGGAACTCAACTACATCGAAGCGGTATGCCGCGAGATCGGTTTTGTCCTGCGTGACAAGACCTCCCGTCACACCATCGTGGTGCGCAGCACCGTACTGCCGGGCACCGTGGCCAACGTGGTGATCCCGATTCTCGAAGACTGCTCCGGCAAGAAGGCCGGCGTCGACTTCGGCGTCGCGGTCAACCCCGAGTTCCTGCGTGAAAGCACCGCGATCAAGGACTACGACTTCCCACCGATGACCGTGATCGGCGAGTTCGACAAGGCTTCGGGCGACGTCCTGCAATCGCTGTACGAAGAACTCGACGCACCGATCATCCGCAAGGACATCGCCGTCGCCGAGATGATCAAGTACACCTGCAACGTGTGGCACGCCACCAAGGTCACCTTCGCCAACGAGATCGGCAACATCGCCAAGGCCGTCGGCGTCGACGGTCGTGAAGTGATGGACGTGGTCTGCCAGGACAAGACCCTCAACCTGTCCCAGTACTACATGCGCCCAGGCTTCGCCTTCGGCGGTTCCTGCCTGCCCAAGGACGTGCGCGCCCTGACCTTCCGCGCCGGTTCCCTGGACATCGAGGCGCCGCTGCTCAACTCGCTGATGCGCAGTAACGAGTCCCAGGTGCAGAACGCCTTCGACATCGTCTCCAGCCACGACAAACGCAAAGTCGCCCTGCTCGGCCTGAGCTTCAAGGCCGGTACCGACGACCTGCGCGAAAGCCCGCTGGTGGAACTGGCGGAAATGCTGATCGGCAAGGGCTTCGACCTGAGCATCTACGACAGCAACGTCGAGTACGCCCGTGTCCACGGTGCCAACAAGGACTACATCGAGTCCAAGATCCCCCACGTCTCGTCCCTGCTCAACGCGGACTTCGACTCGGTGATCGACAACTCCGACGTGATCATCCTCGGCAACCGCGACGAGAAGTTCCGCACCCTGGCCGAAGACGTGCCGCATGGCAAGCAGGTCATCGACCTGGTCGGGTTCATGTCCAAGGCCACCAGCGCGAATGGCCGGACCGAAGGTATCTGCTGGTAACCAGCGGTATCGGGGCAGCTCTCCGTTCCTGCAGCCGCTGTCGCAGGTGCGATCAAGCCCGAAGGGGGCGAGACGCACCTGCAACTGCCGGAGGTTATCGCAACCTCCGGCAACGGCTACAGGAATGTGCCCCTTGGCTTTTTTGCCTGCCTTAACCCCATCGGGCCACCCCACAGGCTCGCCCGAGATCGAGACGGATGCAGATTATGCACAGGCTAAAGCACGGCCTACTCCAGGCCGCAGGTTGGCTGTTTTTCTTGAGTTTACTGATGGGGCTCGCCCTGGCGTTGCCCGCGTCCACATTCGACTCCGAATCGAAGGACTTCATCTTCCTGATTGGCGCCGTGGGTATCTGGCGCTACTCGATGGGTGCCACGCATTTCGTGCGCGGCATGCTGTTTCTCTACGTGGTCTACCCGCACCTGCGCCGCAAGGTCCGCAAGCTGGGCAAGGCCGCCGATCCGTCCCACGTGTACCTGATGGTCACCAGCTTCCGGATCGACGCCCTGACCACCGCCCAGGTCTATGGCTCGGTGATCCGTGAAGCCATCGACTGTGGCTTCCCCACCACCGTGGTCTGCTCGATCGTGGAAATGTCCGACGAGCTGCTGGTGAAAAGCCTCTGGGCCCGCATGAACCCGCCGGCCCACGTCAAGCTCGACTTCGTGCGCATCCCCGGCACCGGCAAGCGCGACGGCCTCGCCTTCGGTTTCCGCGCCATCTCCCGCCACCTGCCGGACGATCGTGCCGTGGTCGCGGTGATCGACGGCGACACCGTGCTCGGCGAAGGCGTGGTGCGCAAGACCGTGCCGTGGTTCCAGCTGTTCGGCAACGTCGGCGGCCTGACCACCAACGAGTTCTGCGAAGTGCGCGGCGGCTACATCATGAGCGAGTGGCACAAGCTGCGCTTCGCCCAGCGCCACATCAACATGTGCTCCATGGCCCTGTCCAAGCGCGTGCTGACCATGACCGGACGCATGTCGGTATTCCGCGCCAGCGTGGTCACCAACCCGGACTTCATCGCCGACGTGGAAAGCGACTCGCTGCAACACTGGCGCCTGGGCCGCTTCAAGTTCCTCACCGGCGACGACAAGTCCAGCTGGTTCAGCCTGATGCGCCTGGGCTACGACACCTTCTACGTGCCCGATGCGGCGATCAACACCGTGGAGCACCCGCCGGAGAAGAGTTTCATCAAGGCCAGCCGCAAGCTGATGTTCCGCTGGTACGGCAACAACCTGCGGCAGAACTCCCGGGCCCTGGGACTGGGTCTCAAGCGCCTGGGCCTGTTCACCAGCGTGGTGCTGTTCGACCAGCGCGTGTCGATGTGGACCTCCTTGCTCGGCCTGACCGTGGCGCTGATCGCCAGCTTCAAGTACGGCACCGCGTTCATCCTGGTGTACCTGCTGTGGATCGGTATCACTCGCCTGCTGCTGACCCTGCTGCTGTCCTGTTCGGGGCACAGGATCGGCCCGGCCTACCCTTTGATCCTCTATTACAACCAGATCGTCGGAGCCCTGGTGAAGATCTACGTGTTCTTCCGCCTCGACCAACAGTCCTGGACCCGCCAACCGACTGCTCTGTCCCGTGACCTCGCCAGCTTTCAACGTTGGTTCAACACCTGGTCGTCTCGGACCATGACCTTCTCCGCCGGCAGCATTTTCGTCGCCGCGCTGCTGATGATGGTCTGACCCGCCTTGCCTGAATTAACTAGGAAATAGCCCTTATGAACACCGCCGTGAACGTCAACGTAGTGCATGAATCCGAAGCCCAACGCCAACACGCCCGGGTCAAAATCCCGGCCAAGCTGCGCTTCTTCGGCCCCGACCGGACCCCGGTCGAAGCGCGGGTCATCGACCTCTCCGCCGGCGGCCTGAGCTTCAACTGCGGGCAGCTGCCGATCAAGGTCGGCGACGTGCACAAGGGGCGCCTGCAGTTCGTCATCGACAACCTCGGGCTGGCCATGGACGTGGAGTTGCAGGTGCGCTCCGTGGATCGCCAGAGCGGCCGTGTCGGTTGCCAGTTCCAGAACCTCGAGCCCCAGGACATCTCGACCCTGCGCCAGCTGATCACCTCGCACCTGGCCGGCGACATCGTGACCATGGGCGACGTGCTCGCCACCCTGCAGCGCGACAACTTCACCAAGGCGCGCAAGACCAAGGATGCCGGCCACGGCATGAGCGCCCTGGGCCGCCTGCGTGCGGTGACCTTCAGCGCCGGGATCTTCGTCGTCGGCCTGGCGGCCTTCGGCTTCATCCTCAAGTCGGTGTACGGCATGTACTTCGTCAGCCACGCCCAGGCCGGCCTGGTCAGCGCGCCGGGGATGAACGTCACCATGCCGCGCGACGGCACCGTGCAGAGCCTGATCCAGGCCGATGGCGTGGCCGCCAAGGGCGCCCCGCTGGCGACCTTCAGCACCAGCATGCTCGACGTGCTCAAGGGCCACCTGAACGAAGACCAACTGCAACCGGCCAAGGTCGAGGAACTGTTCGGCAAGCAGATGACCGGCACCCTGACCTCGCCCTGCGACTGCACCGTGGCCCAGCAGATGGTTGCCGACGGCCAGTACGCCAGCAAGGGCGACGTGATCTTCCAGCTGGTGCCGCGTAACAGCCAGGCCAACATCGAGGCGCGCTTCTCCTACCGCCAGTTCGCCGACGTGCGTCCGGGAACCAAGGTCAGCTTCCAGATCGCCGGCGAGGACGACGTGCGCACCGGCACCATCGTCAGCAGCACCAGCCTCAACAGCAGCGACCTGTCTTCGGACATTCGCGTGCAGATCAAGCCCGATGCCCCGCTGAGCAGCGCCTTCGCCGGCCGCCCGGTGGAAGTCAGCAGCGACCGCGGCCCCTCCGTGAACTGGCTGATCGACAAAGCCATGGCTGCCGGTTTCTAAGCGGAGGACATGCCTGTGACTAGCCTTCCCCTCGACACGCGCCGCGCTCGCGCCCCATCCCAGGGTCGCCGCGTACTGGCCCTGTGCTCGCTGGCTCTGGCCGTGAGCCTGGCCGGTTGCGCCGGCCTGCCCGACCAGCGCCTGGCCAACGAAGCCCTGAAGCGCGGCGACACCGTGCTCGCGGAGCAGAACTACCGGCGACTGGCGGACCTGGGTTACAGCGAAGCCCAGGTCGGCCTGGCCGATATCCAGATGGAAACCCGCGACCCGGCGAAGATCAAGCAAGCCGAGGCGACCTACCGCGCCGCGGCCGACACCTCGCCACGAGCCCAGGCGCGCCTGGGTCGCCTGTTGGTGGCCAAGCCCGGCTCCACCGAGGCCGAGCATCACGAAGCCGAAGGCCTGCTGAAAAAGGCTTTCGCCAACGGTGAAGGCAACACCCTGATCCCGCTGGCGATGCTCTACCTGCAATATCCGCAGAGCTTCCCCAAGGTCGACGCCCAGCAGCAGATCAGCCAATGGCGCAGCGCCGGCTACCCGGAAGCCGGCCTGGCCCAGGTGCTGCTGTACCGCACCCAGGGCACCTACGACCAGCACCTGGCCGAGGTGGAAACCGTCTGCAAGGCAGCGCTGAACGTCACCGATATCTGCTACGTCGAACTGGCCACTGTCTACCAGAAGCGCGGCCAGCCGGAACAACAGGCCGAGCTACTGAAACAGCTGCAGGCCGGGCACGCCCGCGGCGTCATCAGCGCGCAACGGGTCGACAGCGTGGCCCGGGTGCTGGGCGACGCCAGCCTGGGCAAGACCGACGAAAAAACCGCGCAGGCGCTGCTGGAGCCGATCGCTCCCGGCTACCCGGCCTCCTGGGTCACCCTGGCGCAACTGCTCTACGACTTCCCCGAACTGGGCGACGTCGACAAGATGATGCAGTACCTGGACAACGGTCGCGCCGCCGACCAGCCCCGCGCCGAACTGCTGCTGGGCAAGCTCTACTACGAAGGCAAGATGGTCCCGGCCGACGCCAAGGTCGCCGAAGAACACTTCAAGAAGGCCCAGGGCAAGGAAGTCGCCGCCGACTACTACCTCGGCCAGATCTACCGCCGTGGCTACCTGGGCCAGGTCTATCCGCAAAAGGCCCTGGACCACCTGCTGACCGCCGCGCGCAACGGCCAGAACAGCGCCGATTTCGCCATTGCCCAACTGTTCTCCCAGGGCAAGGGCACCAAGCCCGACCCGCTCAACGCCTATGTCTTCAGCCAGCTGGCCAAGACCCAGGACACCCCGCAAGCCAACGAGCTTGCGCAACAACTCGAAGCCCAACTGCCGCCAGGCCAACGCGCCGAGGCCCAACGCCTGCTGCAACAGGAGCAGGCCGTACGTGGTGCCTTGAGCCAGAACACGTTGGAACTGCACGCGCTGCAGGAAGAAGACGGTGAGGAATCCCTATGAAGTTCACTCCACTCAACAACGCCGCCACCTCTGTAGCCGCTGCCGCAGGCTGCGATCGAGCGCGCAGCGCTCGCCAACCAGGCGACCGAGATCTGTCAGTGGCACCGCGTGCGCAGGTTTTGCGGCTGCTGCGCAGCCGATCGCAGCCTGCGGCAGCGGCTACGGGAAAACTGTTCAGCCTGTCGAAGCTGGGTATGGCCCTGGGTTTTGCCCTGGTCTGGTCCACCCCGACACTGGCGGCCATCACCGAGAGCAAGAACTTCGGCCTGGACGTGAAGATCACCGGCCAGTCCGAAGACGACCGTGACCTCGGCACCCTGGGCGGCGGCGACGTCAACGGCGTCGGCCTCGACCTGCGCCCCTGGGTCTACGGCGAAAGCGGCAACTGGAGCGCCTACGCCATGGGCCAGGCGGTGACCTCCACCGACATCATCGAGACCGACACCCTGCAGCAGTCCGACGGCGCCAGCACCGAAAGCAGCAACAACAGCGACCGCAAGAGCAAGAAGAACTACCTGGCGATGCGCGAGTTCTGGATCGGCTACAGCGGCCTCACCCCCTACCCGGGCGAGCAGTTGAAATTCGGTCGCCAGCGCCTGCGCAACGACGACGGCCAATGGCGCGACACCAACATCGAAGCCCTGAACTGGACCTTCGACACCACCCTGCTGCGCGCCAACGTCGGCATCGCCGAACGCTTCAGCGAGTACCGCACCGACCTCAAGGAGCTGGCGCCGGAAGACAAGGATCGCCTGCACGTCTATGGCGATGTGGCTTACCAGTGGACCCCGGGGCATTGGGTCGGCGTCCGCGCCCACCACAGCCACGACGACGGCAAGCTCGACTACCCGGTACCGGGCGAAGCCACCGACTCCCTGGACAAGCGCCAGAACGGCGACCTGACCTGGCTCGGCCTGGAAGCCAACAGCGACGCCTACAGCTTGAAAAACGGAAACACCGTCAACTACTGGGCGAGCGTCACCGGCATGAGCGGCGACCGCGACAAGGTCAACGCGCTGAACGCCGACGGCACCCGCCCGGCCCAGGCCAAGACCGGCGAGAACCTCGACGGCTGGGCCACCGACCTCGGCGTGCGCCTGCGCCTGGACCCGAAATGGCAGGTCGGCGCGGCCTACGCCCGCGCCAGCGGCGACTACGAACAGAACGGCCTGGAAAGCAACCGCTCGAACTACACCGGGACCCGCTCGCGCGTGCACCGCTTCGGCGAAGCCTTCCGCGGCGAAATGAACAACATGCAGACCGCGACCCTGTTCGGTTCCTGGATGCTCGCCGACGAATACGACGCCAGCCTGATCTACCACAAGTTCTGGCGCGTGGACGGCAACAAGCCGGTGGGCAGCAACGGTATCAACGCCGTGGAAAACAACTACGACGACGCCACCGGCGCCCTGCTCTCCAGCTCGACCCTGCCGCTGCGCGATGGCGAGAAAGACCTCGGCCAGGAAGTGGATCTGGTGGTCACCAAGTACTTCAAGCAAGGCCTGCTGCCGGCCGCGCTCAGCCAGTCGATCGACGAGCCTTCGGCGCTGGTGCGCTTTCGTGGCGGCGTGTTCAAGCCGGGCGATGCCTATGGCAAGAACGTCGACTCGTACATGCACCGCGCCTTTGTCGACGTGATCTGGCGCTTCTGATGCGAGTCGCCAAGGGAGTGCCTGAGATGAACAGCCCGATGAACAGCCCAGCGATGCGAGGCTCGATCAGCCTGTTGGCCGGCGCCATGCTGCTGGCCAGCAGCGCCGCCTTCGCCAACGTCGAACCGGCCCCGGCCGCCACGCCCGGCAAGCAGCCGACCGTGGCCAAGGAGCTGCAACAGGCCAAGACCTACACCGTCAGCAGCGCGCCCACCGCGCCGCTGAACCTGGCCAAGCCGACCTTGCCCGACCTCTCCGGCTACACCGCCGAAGCGGCGGCGGCCAAGATCGTGCGCAGCAAGCCCGGCAAGATCAGCGTGCGCCGCATGATGCAGGAAGACGCGTTGAAGGACTTTATCGGCGGTGACAACAAGATGGCCGAATGGGTGGTACGCCAGCACGGCATCCCCCAGGCGATCTTCATCGACGACGGTTACGTCAACCTCAAGGAGCTGGTGAAGAAGCTGCCCAAGCAGTACATCAGCGAAACCTCGCCGGGCGTGTACCTGGCGCGGCTGCCGATCGTGGTCGGGCGCAAGGGCATCCTGGAAATCGACAAGCAGACCCAGGAACTGCGCCTGTCCCAGGAAGGCGGCTCGTTCCTGGTCAACGACGGCCAGCTGTTCGTGCGCGACACCAAGGTCACCGGCTGGCGCGAGAAGGACAACGGCCCGGCGACCTTCAACTCGCCCAAGGAATTCCGTCCGTTCCTGCTGGCCTGGGGCGGCACCGAGACCTACATCGTCAACAGCAAGATGGCCAGCTTCGGCTACGCCAACAGTAAGTCCTACGGCGTGAGTATTTCCCAGTACACGCCGAACATGGCCAAGGTGCTCAAGCGCCCCGAACCCACCGGCTGGATCATCGGCTCGGAGTTCTCGGACATGTGGTACGGCTTCTACTGCTACGAGACCCGCGACTTCGTGATCAAGGGCAACACCTACAAGGACAACATCGTCTACGGCATCGACCCCCACGACCGTTCGCACCGGCTGATCATCGCCGACAACACCGTCTACGGGACCAAGAAGAAGCACGGGATCATCATTTCCCGGGAAGTGAACGACAGCTTCATCTTCAACAACCGCAGCTACGACAACAAGCTCTCGGGCCTGGTGATCGACCGGAACAGCGTGAACAACCTGATCGCCGACAACGAGATCTACCGCAACCACACCGACGGCATCACCCTCTATGAGAGTGCCGACAACCTGCTGTGGGGCAACAAGGTGATCAGCAACCGTCGCCACGGCATCCGCATTCGCAACAGCGTGAACATCCGCCTGTACGAGAACGTCGCCATGGCCAACGGCCTGACCGGCGTCTACGGCCACATCAAGGACCTCTCCGACACCGACCGCGACATCAAGCTCGACCCGTTCGACGCCCAGGTGTCGCTGATCGTGGTCGGCGGCGAGCTGGCGGCCAACGGCAGCGGCCCGATGTCCATCGATTCGCCGTTGAGCGTCGAGCTGTACCGCGTGTCCATGCTCGCCCCGACCAAGAGCAGCGGCATCAGCTTCTCAGGGATCCTCGGCGAGCGCCAGGACGAAATTCTTGACCTGCTGGTGCGCCAGCAGAAAGCCGTGCTGATCGACCCTGTCGAACGCCAGACCGAAATGCGCGATTGAGGATGACTGTCATGCGCCCACACCTGATCAAACTCTTGAGCCTCTCGGCATTGACCGCGGGCATTCTCGCCGCCGGCAACAGCGCCCGCGCCGACGAAACCCAGGCACCGAAGTTCACCGCCGAGCCGTGCTGCAATCTGTGCCCGGCGGCCCACGACGCGAAGAACTACACCACCCGCTACCAGCAGAACTTCACCACCCTGGTGCAAGCCCAGGGCGACTGGCTGTTCCGCACCCAGGAAGACCTGCGCACCGAATTCAACACCACCCCGGAAGGTTATCGCCGCCTGCAACAGCTGCACGACGCCTTCAAGAGCAAGGGCGTGGAGCTGGTGCTGGTCTACCAGCCGACCCGTGGCCTGGTGAACCGCAACAAGCTCAACCCGCAGGAGAAGGCCAGCTTCGACTACGACAAGGCGCTGAAAAACTACCAGGGCATGCTCGGCCGTTTCGCCCAGATGGGCTACGTGGTGCCGGACCTGTCGCCGCTGACCAACGAGCAACTGCCGGAGACCCTGGCGGCCCACGATTTCTACTTCCGCGGCGACCAGCACTGGACCCCGTACGGTGCCCAGCGCACGGCGAAGATCGTGGCGCAGAAGGTCAAGCAGCTGCCGGCCTTCGCCGGCATTCCCAAGCGTGAGTTCGAGACCCACAAGTCCGGGCGCATGGGCAAGACCGGCACCCTGCACAACATGGCCGGCCAGCTGTGTGGCACCAGCTACGCGATCCAGTACATGGACCAGTTCACCACCGAACCCAAGGGCGAAGCCGGCGACGGCGACCTGTTCGGCGACTCCGGCAACCCGGAAATCACCCTGGTGGGCACCAGCCACAGCGGCAAGAACTACAACTTCGCCGGCTTCCTGCAGGAAGAAATCGGCGCCGACATTCTCAACGTCGCCTTCCCCGGCGGTGGCTTCGAAGGCTCCATGCTGCAGTACCTGGGCAGCGAGGAATTCCAGACCAAGCCACCGAAGATCCTGATCTGGGAATTCTCGCCGCTGTACCGCCTGGACCAGGAAACCATCTACCGGCAGATGATGGCCCTGCTCGACAACGGCTGCGAAGGCAAGCCGGCGCAAATGAGCGCCAGCGCCACCCTCAAGCCCGGCAAGAACGAGCTGATGGTCAACAGCAAGAACATGGACCTGCGCAACAGCAGCCACCAGGTCGATATCCGCTTCGCCGACACCTCGGTGAAAACCCTGCAAGCCACCCTCTGGTACATGAACGGGCGCCACGAGGACATCAAGATCGACAAACCGGAAACATCCGACACCGACGGGCGTTTCGCCTTTGAACTGCGCACCGACGAAGACTGGGCCTCGCAGAACCTGCTGGCAGTCGAAGTCCAGGGTCCGGAAGCGGGCGCCGCGGCGCAAAAAGTCGAAGCGAAAATTTGCAAACGCAACATATTCCCGGACGCCGGTCAACGCACCGCGCAAATCGGGCAATGAGGTTCCTATGCAAAGCAAAACGCTGAAACAGTTACTGGTCCCGAGCCTGTTGAGCCTGGCGCTGTTCGCCGGAGCCACCCAGGCTGCGGCCCCACTGCGCCCGCCCCAGGGGTATTACGCGCCGGTGGATAAGTTCAAGAGCGGCGACCACAGCGAAGGCTGCGACGCCATGCCCGCGCCTTACACCGGCTCGCTGCAATTTCGCAGCAAGTACGAAGGTTCGGACAAGGCCCGCGCGACCCTCAACGAGCAATCGGAAAAGGCCTTTCGCGACAGCACCGCCGACATCACCAAGATCGAGCGCGGCACCAGCAAGCGCGTGATGCAGTTCATGCGCGACGGTCGTCCGGAACAACTGGACTGCACCCTCAGCTGGCTGAGCGCCTGGGCCCAGGCCGATGCGTTGATGTCCAAGGACTTCAACCACACCGGCAAGTCCATGCGCAAATGGGCCCTGGGCAGCATGGCCTCGGCCTACCTGCACCTGAAGTTCTCCGACTCCCATCCGCTGGCCACCCACCAGCAGCAAGCGCAACAGATCGAGGCCTGGTTCAGCAAGATGGCCGACCAGGTGGTCAGCGACTGGGACAACCTGCCGCTGGACAAGACCAACAACCACTCGTACTGGGCCGCCTGGTCGGTGATGGCCACCGCGGTGGCGACCAACCGCCGCGACCTGTTCGACTGGGCCGTGAAGGAATACAAGGTCGGCGCCAACCAGGTCGATGCCGACGGTTTCCTGCCCAACGAACTCAAGCGCCAGCAACGCGCCCTGGCCTATCACAACTACGCCCTGCCGCCGCTGGCGATGATCGCCAGCTTCGCCCAGGTCAACGGTGTCGACCTGCGCCAGGAAAACAACGGCGCGCTGAAACGCCTGGGCGAGCGGGTGCTGGCCGGGGTGAAGGATCCAGACGAATTCGAAGAGAAGAACGGTAAGGAACAGGACATGACCGACCTCAAGGTCGACTCGAAATTCGCCTGGCTCGAACCCTTCTGCAGTCTCTACACCTGCGCCCCGGATGTGCTCGAACGCAAGCACAAGATGCAACCGTTCAAGACCTTCCGCCTGGGCGGCGACCTGACCAAGGTCTACGACCCCTCGCATGAGAAGGGCAACAAGGGTTCGTAACACGCGTATCTGTAGCCGCTGCCGAGGCAGCGGCTACAGGGCGAGCTGAATGCAATACGCCTCCCCGGTTTTTCACGGGGGGGTTTGGGGGGGCTCCGGCCCTTTACTGTTGGTCAAACATGGAGAGATCGGGATGGTTTTCTCATCCAATGTGTTCCTGTTCCTGTTCTTGCCGATCTTTCTCGGCTTGTACTACCTGAGCGGGCAACGCTATCGCAACCTGCTGCTGCTGATCGCCAGCTACGTGTTCTATGCCTGGTGGCGGGTGGACTTCCTGGCGCTGTTCGCCGGCGTCACCCTGTGGAACTACTGGATCGGCCTGAAAGTCGGCGCCGCCGGTGTCAGGACCAAGCCGGCCCAACGCTGGCTGCTGCTCGGCGTGGCAGTGGACCTGTGCATCCTCGGCTACTTCAAGTACGCCAACTTCGGCGTGGACAGCATTAACGCGATCATGACCTCCATGGGTCTGGAGCCGTTCATCCTGACCCACGTGCTGTTGCCGATCGGTATCTCGTTCTACATCTTCGAGTCCATCAGCTACATCATCGACGTCTATCGCGGCGACACCCCGGCGACCCGCAACCTGATCGACTTCGCGGCGTTCGTGGCGATCTTCCCGCACCTGATCGCCGGCCCCGTGCTGCGTTTTCGCGACCTGGCCGACCAGTTCAACAACCGCACCCACACCCTGGACAAGTTCTCCGAAGGCTGCACGCGCTTCATGCAGGGCTTCATCAAGAAAGTCTTCATCGCCGACACCCTGGCGGTGGTCGCCGACCATTGCTTCGCCCTGCAGAACCCGACCACGGGCGACGCCTGGCTGGGCGCCCTGGCCTACACCGCGCAGCTGTACTTCGACTTCTCCGGCTACAGCGACATGGCCATCGGCCTGGGGTTGATGATGGGTTTCCGCTTCATGGAAAACTTCAAGCAGCCCTACATCAGCCAGTCGATCACCGAGTTCTGGCGGCGCTGGCACATCAGCCTGTCCACCTGGCTGCGCGACTACCTGTACATCACCCTGGGCGGCAACCGCAAAGGCACGCTGATGACCTATCGCAACCTGTTCCTGACCATGCTGCTCGGTGGCCTGTGGCACGGCGCGAACATCACCTACGTGGTCTGGGGCGCCTGGCACGGCATGTGGCTGGCGATCGAGAAGGCGCTGGGCATCAACACCACGCCACGCACGCTGAACCCGATCCGCTGGGCGCTGACCTTCCTGCTGGTGGTGATGGGCTGGGTGATCTTCCGCGCCGAGAACCTGCACGTCGCCGGTCGCATGTACGGCGCCATGTTCAGCTTCGGCGACTGGTCGCTGTCGGAACTCAACCGCGCCAACCTCACCGGCCTGCAAGTGGCGACCCTGGTGGTGGCCTACGCCACCCTGGCGTTCTTCGGCCTGCGTGACCTGTATCGCAACCCGACACCGGTCAAGAACAAGCCTGAAATCAACACCGAGGCCGACGGTCCGGCCACCGCCCAGCCTGGCCTGATCAAGGCCGTACCGGGGGACAAGCCGGACAGCATCCACCAGCCGGGCTACACCGTGGGCGTCGAAGCCCAGGTCCAGCCGGCCTACTGGGTCGCCGACTGGCCGCGTTACGTGATGCGCGCCCTGGTGCTGCTGCTGTTCATCGCCTCGATTCTCAAACTCTCGGCGCAAAGCTTCTCGCCGTTCCTTTACTTCCAGTTCTGAGGGATCTGACCATGACCCGCTCATTACGCGTCTTCTACATTGCCCTGTTCCTGGCGACCCTGATGGTCCTGGGCCTGTGGTCGGTGCGCAGCTTCTTCGGCTTCAGCACCAACAACGACGCCACCGTGCTCAACGGTCGCTGGGCCAAGGCCGTGGAAACCCACTACGACGACGAGTTCCCGATCAAGCGCCTGGGCACCAACCTGTGGGCGGCCCTGGACTTCAAGCTGTTCAACGAAGGTCGTCCGGGCGTGGTGCTCGGCCGCGACCAGTGGTTGTACAGCGATGAAGAGTTCCACCCGATCGTCAACGAAGAACTCAACCTGCAAGGCAACTACGCGCTGGTCGAAGGCGTGCGCCAGGCCCTGAAAGAGAAAGGCGTGAAACTGGTGATGGCGATCGTGCCGGCCAAGGTGCGCCTGTACCCGGAACACCTGGGCGACGTCCAGCCGGCCAGCATCCACGCCAACCTCTACCAGGACTTCCACGCCCGGGTGGCGGCCGACAAGATCCTCGCCCCCGACCTGCTGGGCCCGTTGCAACAGGCCAAGCAGAACGGCCAGCAAGTGTTCCTGCGCACCGACACCCACTGGACCCCGGCCGGCGCCGAAGTCGCCGCCAACCAGTTGGCCAAGGCGATTACCGACAAGGCGCCGCTGATGGGCCAGCCGCAACGCTTCGTCACCGAAGCCGAGCAGACCGTGGTGCACAAGGGCGACCTGCGCCTGTTCCTGCCCCTGGACCCGCTGTTCGAGAACCTGATGCCGGCCAAGGAGCCGCTGCAGAAACGCGTGACCCGTGCCGCCGACGATCAGCCGGCCGCCGACGACGCGCTGTTCGCCGACAACGAAGTGCCGGTGGCCCTGGTGGGCACCAGCTACAGCGCCAACCCGAACTGGAACTTCGTCGGCGCGCTCAAGCAGGCCCTGCACAGCGACGTGGTCAGCTACGCCGAAGACGGCCACGGCCCGGTGTTGCCGATGCTCAGCTACCTGAAAAGCGATGCCTTCAAGAACAGCCCGCCCCAGGTGCTGATCTGGGAGTTCCCCGAACGATATCTGCCGGTCAATAACGAAATCGGCGACGCCGACCCGCAGTGGGTCGCAGAGCTCAAACAAGCCGGCGCCCGCCAACAGAACGTAGCTGCACTCAACAAATCCGAGACGCCCGATCGGGCGCAAAACTGAAAGAGAGGTACACCATGACTTTCACTATCACTCCGCGTCGTCTCGCCAAGGCAATCACACTGGCTGCCGGCATGAGCGTCCTGTCCCTGCCCGCCTTCGCCGGTGGCGACGCCGCGCTGTACGGCCCGACCGCGCCTAAAGGCTCGTCCTTCGTGCGTATCTACAACGCCAGCAACCAGGAAGTCAGCGCCACCGTCGGCAGCACCAACCTCAGCGAGGTCGCACCGTTGGCCAGCAGTGACTTCAGCTTCATGCCCGGCGGCGACTACACCGCCAAGGTCGGCAGCCAGAGCGTGCCGGTGAAACTCGCCGCCGACCACTATTACACCCTGGTCAACAACGCCAGCGGCCAGCCGCAACTGATCGAGGAGCCACCGTTCAAGAACAAGCAGAAGTCCCTGGTCCGGGTGCAGAACCTGAGCGACAAGGCCCTGACCCTGAAGACCGCCGATGGCAAGACCGACGTGGTCCAGTCGGTGGCCGCCAAGGGCCGTGGCGAACGTGAAATCAACCCGGTGAAAGTCAGCTTCGCGCTGTACGAGGGCGAGAAAAAAGTCAGCGACCTCAAGCCGGTCGCCCTGGAGCGCGGCGAAGCCGCGGTGCTCTACGTCACCGGCAATGGCAGCAGCCTGTCGCCAGTCTGGGTCAAGCGCCCGGTCTCGACCCGCTGATGGATTTTCCGGATTGACGCCTCTTGGGAAAACCGGGGCGTCAGTGCGGAGCAGGAACAAAAACAAGAGAGTGAAACGACAGAACGCAGTAGCTCTAACCCAAACGATTTTTGAAGGAGTAACAACATGATTCCGGTGATCTTGTCAGGTGGTAGTGGCTCACGTCTTTGGCCGCTTTCGCGTAAGCAATTCCCTAAACAGTTCCTCGCCCTGACCGGCGAACACACACTGTTCCAGCAAACCCTCGAGCGCCTGGTGTTCGAAGGCATGGACACGCCGATCGTGGTCTGCAACAAGGACCACCGCTTCATCGTCAACGAGCAGCTGGCGGCGCGCAAACTCGAAGCCCAGCGCATCCTGATGGAGCCGTTCGGCCGCAACACCGCGCCGGCCGTGGCCCTGACCGCGATGATGCTGGTCAACGAAGGACGCGACGAGCTGATGCTGGTGCTGCCGGCCGACCACGTGCTGGAAGACCAGAAAGCCCTGCAACGCGCCCTGGCCCTGGCCACCGTGGCCGCCGAACGTGGCGAGATGGTGCTGTTCGGCGTGCCGGCGACCAAGCCGGAAACCGGTTATGGCTACATCAAGTCGACCAACGATGCGCTGCTGCCGGAAGGCGTGAGCCGCGTCTCGCACTTCGTCGAGAAACCCGACGTCAAGCGCGCCGCCGAGTTCGTCGAGGCCGGCGGCTACTTCTGGAACAGCGGCATGTTCCTGTTCCGCGCCAGCCGCTTCCTCGAAGAGCTGAAAAAGCACGACCCGGACATCTACGACACCTGCCTGCTGACCCTGGAACGCAGCGCCCAGGACGCCGACACCGTGGACGTCGACCCGGCCACCTTCGCCTGCTGCCCGGACAACTCCATCGACTACGCGGTGATGGAAAAGACCCAGCGCGCCTGCGTGGTGCCGCTGAGCGCCGGCTGGAGCGACGTGGGTTGCTGGTCGTCGCTGTGGGACGTGCATGAAAAGGACGCCAACGGCAACGTCAGCAAGGGCGACGTGGTGATCCAGGACAGCCGCAACTGCATGATCCACGGCAACGGCAAGCTGGTGTCGGTGATCGGCCTGGAAAACATCGTGGTCGTCGAAACCAAGGACGCCATGATGATCGCCCACAAGGACAAGGTCCAAGGCGTCAAACAGATGGTCAACACCCTCAACGAACAGGGCCGCAGCGAAACCCAGAACCACTGCGAGGTCTACCGTCCGTGGGGTTCCTACGACTCGGTGGACATGGGCGGGCGCTTCCAGGTCAAGCACATCTCGGTCAAGCCGGGCGCGTGCCTGTCCCTGCAGATGCACCACCACCGCGCCGAACACTGGATCGTGGTCAGCGGCACCGCCGAAGTCACCTGCGACGAAAACGTGTTCCTGCTCACCGAAAACCAGTCCACCTACATCCCGATCGCCTCGGTGCACCGCCTGCGCAACCCGGGCAAGATCCCGCTGGAGATCATCGAAGTGCAATCGGGCAGCTACCTGGGCGAAGACGACATCGAGCGCTTCGAAGACATCTACGGCCGCTCCACTCCGGTGGAACGTGGCGTCGCGGTGAAAACCATCGCCCAGTAAACCGCCAGAACAAGAAGCCCCCGTCCAGCCGACTGCGTCCCCTATCCGCAGCCGGTTGGGCGGGGGCTTTTTCATGCCCCTGCGAGGCCCGCTGAGCTAGTTCATGAACAGCGGCAAATACCCCAGCTCCGCCAACTTGATATCGATCTCCGCCACTCGCTGGACATCAGCCCGTTTGCCCTCATCCATCACCTGTGGACAACTCACGATCAGCGTGCCACGTTTTGGAATGTCGATGAGCTGGTCGGCGCTCGGAAAATCCCCGGCCCGCAACACGTGTGGACAAAACCCGACCCAGCCGACGGTCTGCCGGTCCTTGAACACCTTGGTGCGCAAATAGTGGTCTTTTGGCGCCAGCACGCACCAGTCAAGTTCAGGCCACAGTTCAACGGCCAACTGAATCACCCTGATCACTATCGGTTTCACATCGGGAATGGCTGCCACAAGCGCCCCGCCATCTTCGAAGCGCATGCTGGCGACTGAGTCCAGGTCGTGGGCGTTGTAATGAAAGGCCAACCCACCCTTGAGGGGATCATCCAGGCCATTCCACACGGAAAACTGCAACTTCGTGGGGAAGTCGTCGTTGTGGTTGCTCCGAGCCTCCTCACGCAGAGACTCGAAGTCATCATTGATCCGCTTGCGCAGCGCCTCCTCCCTGGAACCGGCTGCAGATACCAGTCCTGCAACAGAGGATGAATCTCGCCAAGGCCCTGGAAAAAGCGCTCGGCTCTTTACAACTGCTCCTCATGCGGGACCGCGGAGATCTTCTGTTTGTCGAAACACAGAACGAATGAAAATTTTCTGAACAAGCGCTCGTCCTCAGTCAGGCTTCACGAACATGGTAGGGATTGTCACGGTAGTACTTCTACAGAAAATGCCATGACTATTGGGATTGCTCTTACAAAGGCTCTATGAAGTCACTTCGGGCTACACATATCGAGTTGACCACCCACCTGCTGCTCCCTATCCTCACGCCTGTCACGACTCATTCGTGATCGGGTTTGACGGCTCGGTTGTTTTCTCAGGAACACAGTTTTCCAACTCTGTTTTCTTTCGGAGCCTCCCATGACCGACCGTATTGCCAGCAACGATTCTTCCATTCCCATTTTATTCACGATACCCGCGCGCCCTTGGACGAACTTCATGCCAGCGCCGCCTACCGCATCCTCGCAGCGACCCAACTGATGGAAAGCCTGAGCCACATGGACACTCGCGACGCCGATGCCACGGATCTCACGCAAATCGCCCATGCCAGCGCCATCTTGCTGCGTGACGGTTGCGGCTACAGGGGTTCAGCGCCGACCGGCAGGTCGCGCCCGGCTTTGGCTTTTGATCTTGATCCACCCGCCCCACCAGAACGAGGGAACCCGAGCGCAGCGAGGGCCATACGCAGGGTCGGAACCATAAGTGGCCGTGACCGCAGAAACGGATATGTACTCCGTCCAACATCACCAGCGACATCACCACCACCATCGCGGGCAATCGAGCGTCGACCGGCCGCTCCTACAGAAGTGGGTGCAGCCCACCACAACCATGGCCAACCCCACCTACGCTTAGGTAGGATGGCTGCTCTCTTTTCCCGAGGTTCACCTCATGTTCATCGGCGTTCTGCTGGTTATCACCTGGCTGATCCTGCTGGTCCGCTACCCCGCCAAGGCCTTGCCGGTGTCCATGGCCGCCGCTGTCGGCCTGGGCCTGGTGGCGGTGTGGGTGGTCTGGATGGATAACCGCGAAGCCCAGCAACTGGCGCGCCTGGAACTGCGCATCAGCTATGCCCCCGAGCATTGCCCGGCGGATCGCCCGCTGCTGCTGAAGATGAACAATGGCAACGATGTGCCGCTGACCGAACTGCGCTGGCGCGTCGCCGCCTATGCACCGGGCGACACGGTGAACCTGGCCGACAATCAGTACAGCGCCCCGCGTTATCGCGGCCCCGGCGAGTTGCAGGCCGGCGCCAATTGGGAAGACTGCCTGCCCCTGCCGCCGCTACGCCCCGGCTACCGCCCGCAAACCCTGGAGTTTCGCGCCGAGCGCTTGCAGGGTAGTTTCTCCGACTGATTCCCCCCTTCCCTCTTTTTGCACAAGGACCGCGCCATGCCCGTTGCGCTGATCACCGGTTGTTCCAGCGGCATCGGCCGCGCCCTGGCGGATGCTTTCAAGGCCGCCGGCTTTACCGTCCTGCCCACCGCCCGCAGGGCCGAAGATGTGGTCATGCTGCAAGTCGCGGGTTTTGACGCAGTGCAACTGGACGTCAACGACGGCCCGGCGCTCACTGCCCTGGGCGAACGCATCAACCAGCAGCACGGCGGCCTCGACCTGCTGATCAACAACGCTGGCTACGGTGCCATGGGCCCGCTGCTGGATGGCGGTGTCGAGGCCATGCAACGGCAGTTCGAAACCAATGTGTTCGCCCTGGTCGGCGTGACCCGGGCGCTGTTCCCGGTGCTACGCCGCAGCCGCGGGCTGGTGGTGAATATCGGCAGCGTGTCGGGCGTCCTGGTGACGCCTTTTGCCGGTGCCTACTGCGCCTCCAAGGCGGCGGTGCATGCCTTGAGCGATGCGTTGCGCATGGAGCTGGCGCCGTTCGGCATCCGCGTGATGGAGGTCCAGCCCGGCGCCATCGCCTCGAGCTTCGCCAAGAATGCCGGGCATCAAGCCGAGCAGCTGTTGACCGAACAATCGCCCTGGTGGCCGCTGCGCGAAGGCATCCGCGCACGGGCCAGGGCCTCCCAGGACCACCCGACGCCCGCCAGCGAATTTGCCGCCAGGCTGCTCAAGGCGGTGCAGCAGGACAAGCCCGCGCGTCTGGTTCGGATTGGCAACGGTTGCCGGGCACTGCCCTTGATGGCCAGCCTGTTGCCCAAGGGCTTGCTGGAGAAGGCGCTGATGAAACGTTTTGGCCTGGGCGCAAAACTGTGACGGTCGATCACTGGCAGTTGAACGTCGCCCGGCCGTTCCCACAGGTTCCGGAAAATTCCTTTTAGTCGCCGACGACACAGACTCTGTGGTTCAGGTTGTACCCAGTAGAATGCGCGCACTCGAGGCCTCCAGGGCCTCGATCAGGCCGCATGGATCGCTGGCGCACCGCTGAAACTCCCCCCTCTTCCATGCTCGCCGTCATTCAATCGTCGATCAGGGAATATCCATTGAAACCTCAACACCTGCTGCCGCTGGCCTTGGCCACTGTATTGATCGGCTGCGCGCCGTCGCCAGACGAGGAGCTGAACGCCACCCTGCCCCAGCTCAGCCTCAAGGAGCTGTTGCCGCAAGCCGTCGCCAACGAGTACTGCAACCCCAAGCTGGACAGCGATCTGCTGTATGGCATCGGCTACCAGCTGTACAACGACGACAAACCCGAGCAGGCCCGCAACTGCCTGGTAATGGCCGCACCCACCCACGACCGGGCCCTGTGCTACCTGGCGAGCATCGCGGAACAGGACAGCAGCAAGGACAGCGCCGAGCGCGACCGCGAAGCCTTCGGCTACATGGCCTATTCAGCGGTGAAGAATGACGCCTGCGCCGAGTTCGGCATGTTCCAGAACTTCACCTACGGCATGCGCGGGCAGACTCCGGACAGCGACCTGGGCCTGCGCTGGCTGGAACGCTGCGCGCGTCACGGCGATGCAGATGCGCAACAGACCCTGGTGCGCCTGCACAGCAACAAAGGCAATCTGCCGCTGGCCTACAGCTGGGCCAAGGTCCTCGATGACAGCGCACAGATCGATGCCTTGAAACAACGGATGAACCCGCAACAACTCAGCGAAGGCGAACAAGGCTTCGAGCAACTGGGCAAGATCGTCACCAGCAAGGACGCGGTGCGCAAGGAAGCCCGCGAGGAGAACATCGCGGTGTACTCGGCGAACATCCATATGGAATACCCCGAGACCTTCAAGGGCCTGTCCGTGACCGAGCGTCATGCCCTCATGGAGCAGGCCGTGGCCAGCGTGAGCGCCCGTCCCGAGTTCAGCACCCGTGGCCAGCTTTACGCTTATGTGATCATTGCGCGGCAGGCCCAGTTGAAACAGGCCGGCGTCGATGTGTTGCAGAACCCGCAGATTGTCGAGCTGCTCAGCGATACCGAGCTGCAAGTGAGTGAGGCGGTGAAGAAGGCCGACGTGATCCTCGGCCAGCGATAGCACTGCCTGCCAGCAACGGGGCCTGGTGTTTCTACGCAGGCCCCTGCGCTGGCAAACCCGCGCCTACAAGGCTTCCTGCTTGACCACCACGGTGCAGGTAATCCCCGCCGCCAGCAGCACGCCTTCCGGCACTTCATCGATATGGATGCGCACCGGCACGCGCTGGGCCAGGCGTACCCAGTTGAAGGTCGGGTTGACGTCGGCGATCAGCTCGCGGCTTTCCGGGTTGTCGCGGTCGTAGATGCCGCGGGAAATACTCTCCACATGGCCCTTGAGCACCTCGCCGCTCATCAGCTGCATATCGGCCTTATCGCCGACCCGCACATGGGGCAGCTTGGTCTCCTCGAAGAAGCCGTAGACCCAGAACGAATGCATGTCGACCACCGCCATCTTCGGCTCGCCGATGCGCGCATAGTCGCCGCGGTGCACGTTGAGGTTGGTCACGTAGCCATCGACCGCGGCGCGTACCTGGGTGCGCTTGAGGTTGAGTTCAGCGGCCTCCAGTTGCGCCTGGGCCTGCTGGTAGTCGGCCAGGGCCGAGTCGGCGATGTTGCTGGCGTCGTCGCGGTTTTCCTTGGAGATCACCAGGTTGTCCAGGTCGGCGCGGCGGTGGGCGTTGACCTTGCGCATCTCCCAGGTGGCCTTTCTCGAGGCCACCAGCGACTGCGCCTGCTTGACCGCGATCTGGTAGTGCTCGGGGTCGATCTGCATCAGCAGGTCGCCCTTTTTCACCAACTGGTTGTCGCGCACCGGCACGTCCACCACTTCCCCGGTGACGTCGGCGGCGACGTTGATGATGTCGGCGCGCACCCGGCCGTCGCGGGTCCACGGCGTATTCATGTAATGCACCCACAGGGTGCGGCCGATCCACAGGGCCAGGGCCAGCACCAGCAGGGTCGCGAGCAGGCTGAAAAACTTTTTCATCGTGGGACTCTCAACGGTAAACAGTGAGCGCCATGGCGCCGAACAGACAGCAGAACAGGCTCAGGCGCAGCAGCGCCGGGTGCCAGAAAAAACGGTACAGGTCATAACCCGAGATAAAGCGGTCCAGGGCCCAGGCCAGGGCCGCGGCGATGAAGAACATCAGGGTCATGGTCGGCATATACACGCCGTGGAAGGCGATTTCACGAGGCATGTTCAAGTCCTTGGGGCGGGGCCTGTACGGCTGGCGGCGCGGCATAGGCGGCCAGCGGCGATTGCGGGTCGAGCAATGAAGTACGGATGAAGTGCAGGTAGCTCTTCACCCGGCGCAAGACCGAGGTATCGAAGTGCGGGGCGAAGGGTTCGTCGCTGGCCTGGACCCGGCTGATCGCGTGATCGACCGCGACCAGCGCGCGCTCCAGGTTGCTCTGGCCCGGTTGCAGGAACAGCCGCACCAGCGAGCGGCCCATCACCCGGATCGCCTGGCGCCACGGCTGGGATTCGGCATAGGCCGGGTGCACCGGGAGGATCGCCTGTTCCTTGCGCAGCTCGATGATGGCGTGCCCCACCTCCAGCACCACGAACATCCAGCGCAGCAGCTCGCGCTGCACCTGCGGCTGCCCCGCCGCCAGGCCGTAGGCCTGGTGCAGCAGGTCGCGGGTGCGGCTTTCGAAGCTCGACGCCAGGCCCTTGAGCTTGCCGCTGATGGCGTACACCACCTGGCCGCGCAGGTCCTGCTCCAGGCGGCGCCACAACCAGCGGCTGTTGGGCGGCAGGATGATCGCCCCGGCGGCGGCGCAGACCAGCATGCCCATGACCATGGCGATGTAGTCGTTGATGAAGGCGTAGGGGTTGTAGACGGTCAGGTTGTCCGGCACCGAACCGGTGCTGAAGAAGATCAGCAGCCCCAGGCCCACCCCGGCGTACTGCGGGCGTGAAGCGAGGAACGAACCGAGCACGATCACCGGCGCCAGCATCACGCACAGCAGCGCAAAACCGTCGATCCAGGGGAACACGAAGAACATCTCGACGAAGCCGACCACAGCCCCGATCAATGTGCCGCAGGCCATCTGGAAGGCCATGCGTTTCGGGTTCGGCGTGGCGGCCGAGAGGCCGACGGTGGCCGCCGCGATCAGGGTCATGGTGGCGCCGCTGGGCCAGGCGGTGGCGACCCAGTAGCTACCGAGCACGATCAGGATGAACGAGGCGCGGATCCCCGAGGCGGCCGAGGCCAGCCAATTGGTCTGTGGGGTGAAGGGCTCGTCCCAGCGCTCGCGCTCATGGCTGTGTTCGGCCAGGGAGGCATGGGTCTGGGCATAGCTGTGCAGTTCGTCGACGAAGCGATAGAGCAGCTCATAGGCGGTGTGGAAATCCAGCTGCTCGGCATCGCTCGGTTCGTGCTCCTGGAACAACGCGCGCATGCTGCGCACCCGCGCCGGCAGCTCGGCCTTGTAGCTTGCCAGTTGTTCGGCCAGGCGCGCGGCATCGGGGCTGGTCAGGGCGCGGCCGGAGAAACCGTCCAGCAGTTCGGCGAGGTCCTGCAACCCCGGCTTGGTCGCCGCCAGCACATACTCGGCGGCGCTGCTGCGCAGGCGCTCGAGCAACTGGTGCAGGGCGTTGAAACGGGTGGTGATGCCCATGAACTCGCTGTTCAAACGGCTCAGGCGGCCGTTGCGCCGGCGCATGTGCGGGTCTTCGAACACCGTGACGCTGCGCAGGCCTTCCAGGCCTACCGCTTCGGCGATGAAACGCACGTTGCCGCTCTCGAACGCGTCGCGCTGGCTGCGGCCGCGCAAACCGTCGGTGACGAACAGGGCGAACACCCCGAAGCGCTGGTACAAGGCGTTGCGCATCGCCGCGCTGGCGGTCTGCGGCAGGATCGCGGCGCTGACCAGGGTCGAGCAGAGAATCCCCAGGGAGATCTCCAGCACCCGCCACACCGCCGCCATAAAGGCCCCGTCCGGATGGGCCAGGGCCGGCAAGCCGACCATCGCCGCGGTGTAGCCGGCAAGCACGAAGCCATAGGCGCGGAAGTTGCGATAACGGGCGGCGCCGGCCGAGCAGATGCCGACCCAGATCGCCAGCGAACCGAGGAACAGTTCGGTGTTCTGGGCGAACAGGGCGATCAGCGCCACCATCACCGCCGACCCGGCCAGGGTGCCGAGAAAGCGATAGAAGCTCTTGGCGAACACCTGGCCGCTCTGCGGCTGCATGACGATGAACACGGTGATCATCGCCGTGCGCGGTTGCGGCAACTCCAGGCGCATGGCCAGCCACAGGGTGAGGAACGCGGCGGCCAGCACCTTGAAGATATAGACCCAGGTCACGCCGTCGCTGCGTGCCCAGTCGAAGAAACCCCGGCGCCATTCGAGGGAGTACAGCCAGCGCAGGGGTGCAGGCAAGGGAGTCATGGGGTCTTACTCAGTGATCAGCACTTGGGGGTCGGCTCTTGGTGGTCAGCTCTTAATGATCAGCTTTTAATGATCGAAGATGGCCAGCGCCGCCGGGGTCTTGCTCGCTTGGGTCTTGTTGTCCTCGGGCACATCCCGTCCCGCCTCCAGGCCGCCGCCCAGGGCAGTCACCAGCTCGGCATGGGCGCTCAGGCGCGCGGCCTGGACCTGCTGCTGGATCTGCTGCTGACGAAACAGCATGCCCTGGGCATTGAGCACATTGAGGTAGTCGGTCAGGCCACGCTGGAAGGCGACCATGGCGATGTCGTAGGTCTTCTGCGCCGACGCCACCGACTCGGCAGCGAACTCGGCCTGCTTGTCCATGGACTCGCGGCGGATCAACTGGTCGGAGATGTTCTTCAGGGCGTTGACCAGGGTCTGGTTGTAGTGGGCCACGGCGATGTCATAACCGGCCGCGGCCTCGCCCAGTTCGGCGCGCAGGCGGCCGCCGTCGAAAATCGGCAGGCTGATGGCCGGGCCGACGTTGTAGTTGAGCTTCTTGCCAGTGAGGAACTCCAGCGCCCCGCCTCCGGTGGCCATGTAGCCGAGGCTGCCCACCAGGTCGACGTTGGGGTAGAAGCCGGCATGGGCGACATCGATGCCGCGCGCCTGGGCCGCCACCTGCCAGCGGCTGGCGACCACGTCCGGGCGCTGGCCGAGCAGTTCGGCGGGCAGCGCCGACGGCAGTTTCAGCGGCGCGGCCAGGGACAGGCTCGGCCGTTGCAACTGCGCGCCCGCCCCCGGCCCCTTGCCAGCCAGGGCGGCGATCTGGTTGCGGCCCAGGGCGATTTCTTCGTCCAGGGCATCCAGCTGGCGATGGGTTTCCGGCAGCGGGGTCTGCGCCTGGCTGACTTCGAAATGGGTACCAATGCCACCGGCCAGGCGCTTTTGCGCCAGTTCGAGAATCTGTTCCTGCTGCTTCAGGGTGGCCAGGACGATATCGCGCTGGGCGTATTGCAGCGACAGCTGGATATAGGCGCGCACGACATTGTTCTGCAATTCAAGCTGGGCCAGGCGCGCCTCGGCGGCGCTCACGTGCGCCAGGTCCACGGCGCGCTCGCTGGCATTGCTTTCCCGGCCCCAGAGGTCGAGGGCGTAGCTGAAGCCCAGCGCGGCGTTGTTGTCCCAGGTGGTGCTGTTGGCCAGCTCGCCCGGGCCATAGAACTGGTCGGTGGGCCAGTTGTGGCGCTTGAGGGTGGCGTCGCCCTTGATCTGCAGCGACTCGGCCGACTCGGCGATACCGGCCATGGCACGCGCCTGGCGCACCCGGGCGGCGGCCATGGCCATGCTCGGGCTGCCCTGCACGGCCAGGTTCACCCACTGGTTCAACTGCGCATCGCCATAGGCCTGCCACCACTGGGCAGCGGGCCAGCGGGCGTCGCGCGCGGCGCTCTGGATCGCCTCGTCGGTGGCCAGGGTATTGGCCGGTAGTGCCTTGCCTTGCGGGGCAATGCCCCCGGTTCCGATGCAGCCGCTGATTGCTAACGATAAAGCCCAAACACTGAGAGTCTTCAGCTCTCTGCTGATGCGACGCGGCACTGCTGCGAATTCCTGAAATAGGGAGGGAGGCGATTCTGTGCGGGAGCCGGTCGCTCGCGAGGCGGCGTCGCTGGAACACCGCGTTGCGGGATCGCCAGCGCGGCGGGCCCTACAGATCGGCGCAATTCTAGGCGGCGGGCTTTGCGGCGATAAGCTGGGATTCCTGTGAATCTTTATTACCGTTCGCGCGATAATCCCTTGGTGGAATAGCCAACAATCTGTTACTTCGTGTCACAATTTGCCATCTCCCCAGAGAGCACCCCATGGACACTTTGCAAAACATGCGCGCCTTCAGCTGTGTCGCCGAAGCCGGCAGCTTCACCGCCGCCGCCGTCCAGCTCGACACCACCACGGCCAACGTCTCGCGCGCGGTCTCCAATCTGGAGGCCCATCTGCAAACCCGCCTGCTCAACCGCACCACTCGCCGCATCGCGCTCACGGAAGCCGGCAAGCGCTACTTGCTGCGCTGCGAGCAGATCCTGGCCTACGTCGAAGAAGCCGAGGCCGAGGCCAGCGACGCCCACGCGCGCCCGTCCGGGCAGTTGAAAGTCCACACCATGACCGGCATCGGCCAGCACTATGTGATCGACGCCATCGCCCGGTACCGCAAGTCGCACCCGGACGTGACCTTCGACCTGACCCTGGCCAACCGCGTGCCGGACCTGCTGGACGAGGGTTACGACGTGTCCATCGTGCTGGCCAGCGAACTGCCGGACTCGGGTTTCGTCTCCCAGCGCCTGGGCATCACCTACAGCATCGTCTGCGCCTCGCCGGCCTACGTGAAAGCCAATGGCTGCCCGAGCAGCCCCAGCGACCTGTCGAACCATGCCTGCCTGCGCCTGGTGAGCCCGGTGATCGCCCTGGACAAATGGCTGTTCGACGGCCCCGAGGGCCAGGAAGGGGTCACCCTCAACGGCTCGCCGTTCCTGGTGAACTCCGCCGACGCGCTGAAAACCGCGATCACCAGCGGCATGGGCCTGGGCGTGCTGCCGGTGTACGCGGCCATCGAGGGCCTGCGCAACGGCACCCTGGTGCGGGTCATGCCCAAGTACCGCTCCCAGGAGCTGAACCTGTACGCCATCTACCCGTCGCGCCAGTACCTGGACGCCAAGATCAAGACCTGGGTCGAGTACCTGCGCAACACCCTGCCGGAGATTCTCGCCGCCCATCAGGCGGAATTGGCGGCCTATGAACTGAGTGGCGGTCTCAGCGGCGTGCGCATGACCACTTGAGCCAAGCCCCTCGGGGCTTTGTCATGCGTCCCCCATCCCTGTAGCCGCTGCCGCCCTGCGATCCCAAGAGCACGTCTCCTGCGGAGCCGATCGCAGCCTTCGGCAGCGGTTACAGTCGCAGAACCTTCTTGCCCTCACAGCCTGCCGCAGCCGCTACAAAAAGCCCGTGGGGAATGTTAGCTTGCTTGGCATTCTCCTCCGCCTGACGAGCTTTCCCGCGATGAAAAAGACCGTACTTGCCTTCAGCCGCATCACTCCGGACATGATCGAGCGCCTGCGCCAGGACTTCGAGGTGATAGTGCCCAACCCCAAGCTGGGCGATATCGGCGCGCAATTCAACGAAGCCCTGCCCCACGCCCACGGCCTGATCGGCGTCGGTCGCAAGCTGGGCCGCGCGCAGCTGGAAAACGCCAGCCAGCTGGAAGTGGTCTCCAGTGTCTCGGTGGGTTACGACAACTATGACCTGGCCTACTTCAACGAACGCGGGATCATGCTCACCAACACCCCGGACGTGCTCACCGAAAGCACCGCCGACCTGGCCTTCGCCCTGCTGATGAGCAGTGCCCGGCGCGTCGCCGAACTGGACGCCTGGACCAAGGCCGGGCAATGGCAGGCCAGCGTCGGCGCGCCGCTGTTCGGTTGCGATGTGCATGGCAAGACCCTGGGCATCGTCGGCATGGGCAATATCGGCGCGGCCATCGCCCGACGCGGTCGCCTGGGCTTCAACATGCCGGTGATCTACAGCGGCAACAGCCGCAAGACCGCGCTGGAACAGGAGCTGGGCGCGCAGTTCCGTAGCCTCGAGCAGTTGCTGGCCGAAGCGGATTTCGTCTGCCTGGTGGTGCCGTTGAGCGAAAAGACCAGGCACCTGATCAGCCACCGCGAACTGGCGCTGATGAAGCCGAGCGCGATCCTGGTGAACATCTCCCGCGGTCCGGTGGTGGATGAGCCGGCGCTGATCGAGGCCCTGCAGAACGGTACGATTCGCGGTGCCGGCCTGGACGTCTACGAGAAGGAACCGCTGGCCGAGTCGCCGCTGTTCCAACTGAAAAACGCCGTGACCCTGCCGCACATCGGCTCGGCCACCCATGAAACCCGCGACGCCATGGCCAACCGTGCCCTGGCCAACCTGCGCAGCGCCCTGCTCGGCGAACGCCCGCAGGACCTGGTCAACCCGCAGGTGTGGAAGGGCTGAAACCTGCCAGCAGCCGTCTTCTGTAGGAGCGGCCGGTCGACGCTCGATTGCCCGCGATAGGCACGACACGGTGTACCTGAGGCACTGCTATCGCGAGCAAGCCTCGCTCCTACAGAAGCGCGGCAAACCCTGCAGCCGCCGCGCTACCCATCAGGCGAGCCGGGGATCGCGGACGGCCAGCGGCTTGGGCTTGCGGAACACCAGCACGTTGCCCAGCATCACCAGGACTAGCCCGGCCAGCGCCGGGGCGGTCCATTGGTAACCTTCGGCGAAGGCCGAGACATTCAGCGCTACCACCGGGAACAGCACGGTGCAGTAGGCCGCCCGCTCCGGGCCCATGCGGCCGACCAGGGTCAGGTAGGCGGTGAAGCCGATCACCGAACCCGGGATCACCAGATACAGCAAGGAGCCGAGGTAGCGCGCGTTCCACTCCATGTCGAAAGGGATGCCCTTGACCAGGCAATAAGCCGCCAGCATCGCCGCGCCATAGGCCATGCCCCAGGCGTTGGTGGTCAGGGGCTTGAGGCCGGCTTTCTGTTGCAGGCTGGACAGCATGTTGCCCGCCGAGAAACACAGGGTCCCCAACAACGCCAACCCCAGGCCGAGCAGGGTTTGCGGGCTGGCGCTATGACCGGCCAGTTCTGGCCAGAACAGCAGGCCCAGCCCCAGCAGCCCCAGCGCCCCGCCCAGCAGTACGTTGCGGGCGATCTTCTGGGCGAAGAACACCCGGGCATTCAGGGCGTTCCACAGGGTCGCCGTGGAAAACACCACCGCCACCAGGCCACTGGGAATCCATTGGCTGGCGTGCAGGAAACACATAAAGTTGATACAGAACAGGCACAGCCCCTGGGCCAGGCAGATCAGGTGCCCGCGCCGGTTCATCACCTGCAGCTTGCGGCTGAGCAGCAGCATGACGAACAGCACCAGGGCCGCCAGGGCGAAGCGATAGACGATGGACACCGGAATCGCCACCACCCCCAGCTGCAGCTTGAGGGCGATCCAGGTGGTGCCCCAGATCAGGACGGTGAGCAGATAAAGCGAGAGGTTCATGGCGTGGGACTCCTGTGCAGGGCAACCCAGTCTCAGGCCATTGCGTGCCGGGGCGCTTGCATAAACTTGCGCTTTTGTCGGTTGCCGGGCTGGCAGCGCGCGGCCTACGGAGTAGGATGCAGCGGCTACGGAACGCCGTTCAATTTCAGACATGACCGCCATGCCCGCACTGGAAACCCTGCAAGTCTTTCAAGCCCTGAACCGCTCGCCCAATGCTCGCCTGGAGCACAGCGCCGAGCTCGGTGACGGCCTGGCCGCGGCCTTGTGGAGCAACCATCACGACGCCCAGGACTACGAAGCGCCGAGCCATCACACCCTGTCGTGCTACATCGCCGGCGGCACCGGGACCTTTCGCCGTGGCCAGCCGGGGACCAAGGGCGGCCCGGACAAGCTGTGCATCCTGCCCGCCGAGCACCGTTCGGCCTGGGTGATCAACGGCGAGATCCGCCTGGCCCACCTGTATTTCAGCCCGGAACAATTTGCCCTGGGCTGCGTGACCCTGCTGGACCGCGAACCCCGCGAACTGCAATTGCAGGAAACCACCTTCCTCGACGATCCGCAGCAGGCCCAACGTTTTCGGCAACTGATCCGGATGAACTGGGACGAACCCGGCGAGCGCCTGCTGACCAGCAGCCTGGCCCACGAGATGCTCAGCCATGCCCTGCTGACCCAGGTCGGCCAACGCCAGGGCTTGCGCCTCAAGGGCGGGCTGGCGGCGCACCAGCGCCGGCAACTGGTGGAATACATCGACAGCCAACTGGCCGAACCGCTCAGCCTCGGGCAGCTGGCCGCGCGCTGCGCCTTGTCGGAATACCACTTCGCGCGGATGTTCCGCGCAAGCTTCGGCCTGCCGCCCCACCAATACCTGCTGGCGCGACGCCTGAAACACGCTCGCGACCTGCTGCGCAGCACCCGCCTGCCCCTGGGCGAGATCGCCCTGGCCTGCGGCTTCGCCAGCGCCAGCCACTTCACCAATCGCTTTCGCCAGGCCCTGGGCGGCACGCCCGGGGAATATCGCCAGGCATTTCTTGGCTGAGCACGGCCGTCAGCTACAGCGCGTCGCCTTCATCGCGGGCAAGTCGGATCGCCGCCCGCTCGCTCCTACAGAAGATGGCCGGGTTTTCAGTAAGAGCGAGGCTTGCCCGTGATAGCAATGTGTCAGGCAAACCCGATCCCCAGCCTTATTGCAACAGCGCCTGCGTCACCCGGTCTTCCAGGGCCTTGATGGGCGCGCCGTCGGCCCGGTAGTTGTTCGACAGCATCACCAGCACCAGCCGACGGCCATCGGCCGCGCGCAGATACCCGGACAGCGACGACACGCCCTGCATCGAGCCGGTCTTGGCATGCAGGTTATCCACAGCCGCGGTGCCTTGCAGGCGATAACGCAGGGTACCGCCGGTCATGCGCTGGGCATCGCCGGCCACCGGCAGCGCTGCGTACCAGGTGGCGAACCAGGGCTGCTTGCGCGCCACCAGCAACAGGTCGCTGAGGCTCTGGCTGGAAATCTGGTTGCGCCGCGATAGCCCCGAGCCGTCCACCTGCACCAGCCCTTGCGGGCTCAGGCCCTGGCGCCGCAGGAAGCCCTCGATGGCCGCCACCCCGGCAGCGGCGGTGCCGGCATTGGCGGTCTTGCGGCCCATGGCCTTGAGCAGCACTTCCGACATGTTGTTGTTCGACAGCTTGAGCAGCGGCGTGATCAAGCCCGCCAGCGGCATCGACGAGTGGCTGGCCAGCACCCGGGCGGCGGGCGCCGTGGGCTGGCCGATGCGCACCTGGCCCTGCACCGTCACGCCCTGCTCGGCCAGCACTTGTTGGAACACATCCGCCACCAGGCGGGTCGGCTCCCACACACTGACCCAATTGCGCCGCGACTGCCCCGGCGGCAAGGCGCCGCTGACCAGCAGCAGGTTGCTGCCATGCTCACGGCCGACCTGCAGGCTGTCCGTCGTTCCGACCCGCCCCTGATTGCGCAGGCTCATCAACCGGTTTTCCGGGCTGACGCGCACTGCCAGCGGTGCTCCCGGCATCGTCGGCGCCGTGACCGACACCAGCACGCTGCCGGCATCGAAGTCGTCGTTGGGGGAAATATTGAGGGCGGAAATCTGCGCCGCGTAATACAGGCTTTCATCGTCGCTGGCCCAGTCGACGCCGAGCCGCTGGTCATCGAAGGCGGTGTCGTCGAGCACCAGGTCGCCCGCGACCTGACGAATGCCGGTGCGTGCCACCGCCGCTGCCAGCTCCCGGTAGTCCGCGACCTGCATGCTCGGATCGCCGGAACCGCGCAGATAGAGATTGCCCTGCAGGCGCTGGCCCTGCTGCGCGCCGTCGCCCAGCACCTCGGTGGCGAAACGGTAGTCGGGGCCGAGGACGTCCAGCGCGGTGGCGGTGGTCAGCAGCTTGAGGCTCGAAGCCGGGATCAGGCGGCTGTCGGGGTTGTGCTGATACAAGGCCGCGCCGCTCTCGGCATCGCGCACCGTCAACGACACCGTGGCGCCCTGGAGCGCCGGGTCGGCCAGGACCTGATCCAGGTTGGCCGCGTAGCGAGCGCCGGGATGGCTGGCGCAAGCCGCCAGTGACAGGGCCAGGAACAACCCCAGCCCGCGAGTGTAGAAACGATGTGTTGAACCCATGAAAAACGTATTTCCTTGATGACCTCGAACCTGCGCCGACAACCCTGCAGCCGCTGCGACGGGCGCCCAGATAACGATTGGCGAGGGGCTTGTGTCAACGAACAATCGAGCCGGCCCCCTCAGGCCGGGCTCTGCAGAGCGCTCATTGCGCCAGCGCGGCCAGTGGGCTGACCAGCAGCCCCAGCCCGGCCGCCAGCAACGCCAGGCGCGGTTGATACGGCAGCAACAGCACCAGCGACAAGGCGCTGAGCATCAAGGCCGCGCACCATTGCACCAGGCCCAGCCCCCAGCCGGCCGCCGCGATCGCCGCCCACAACGAGCCACCCAGCAGCAGCCAGCCGCCAATGCGCAAGCCAGAGCGGCGACGGGTCGTGGGTTTGTAGCCCAGGAGTTCGGCATGATGACGGTCCATCGACAGGCACAAGCCGGCAAAACCGGGGTAACACAGCAGCAGCGCCAGGAGCATTCAGTTCACCTCGGTTTCAAGGGCGGCCCGTCGCGAGCGAGCGGCAACGGCAGGCTGGGCGACAGGACGCGACATCTTCCAGGCCCCCCAGGCCAGGAACAGCCCCGCCGCCAGGCAGGTCAGGTCGAAGCCGGCGCGGACCCAGTCGCCGTGCACCAGGAAACCATCCAGCACATCGGGCATCGTCAACGCATCCAGCAACGGCACGCTGGCCAGCAGCAGCGCCGCCAGGCCCAACTGCTCGACCCAGGCCTTGCGCCCGCGACGCAGCGCGGCGTGCAGCAGGCTCAGGCCCCAGACGATAAAGAAGCTGTTCACTTCCCAGTCCGCCCGCCCGGCAAGGCTCACCGGCAACAGGCGATTGGCCCAGAAGAAGGCGGCGACGGCCAGCACCAGGCCGGACATGCTGGCGATGTTCAGCACTTCCACCAGGCGCAGTTCGAAGGGTGTCACTCCACTCTTGGCATGCTTGAGCTGGCGCTTGCCCAGCCAGATCACCAGCCCGGTGCCGATCATCGCGGTGGCGGCCAGGCCGCAGATAAAGTACAGCCAGCGCAGCAGCGGCCCGGCGAAGAGGCCCATGTGCAGCCCGTAAAAACTGCCGTTGATGGCCAGGGCCGTCGACTGCGGCGGCGACACCTGCAACAGCTTGCCGCTGACCCCGTCGAACGTGAGCACGTTGCCAAAGTCGCGGACCACCTGGTCGCCACCATGACGCAGGACATTCACCGAGGCATTGGCGTCCCCCGGATTGTTCACCGTGATGCGCCCCACGCGGCCGCCCGGCCACTGTTCGCGGGCCTGCTCCAGCAGCGGTTCGAGTTGTACCAGGTGCGCCGGCTTGCCAGCGGCCGGGGCGGTTTTGCTGGCGGGGAACACCTCGTTGAAATACGCCCGGGTGTCGTTGCCGTAGGTGGCCAGGATGCTCGCCGGCATGACCATCGACATGAAGATCACCAGGCTGCTGTAGGTGATCATCAGGTGGAACGGCAGCACCAGCACGCCCACCGCGTTGTGCCCGTCGAGCCAGGAGCGCTGGCCCTTGCGGGGGCGGAAGGTGAAGAAGTCCTTGAAGATTTTCTTGTGGGTGATGATGCCGCTGATCAAGGCGACGAACATCAGCATGGCCGCCGCGGTGGACAGCCAGCGGCCCCACGGATGAGGCACCTGCAACTGGAAATGGAAGCGGTAGAAGAACTCGCCGCCGCGGGTATCGCGGGCCTGCAGCTCGGCGCCGGTGGCCGGGTCCAGCAGTTTCTGGGTGAAGGCGCCGCGCTCGCCGGGCTTGCCCGGGAACTGCCACATCACCGACAGCCCCGGCTCACGGGCATCAGGCAGATTGATGAACCAGCGCGAGGCGCCCTGGGCGTGCTGTTGCAGATAACTCTGGGCGAGGATCAGGCTGGTTTCGTTGCTGACCGAGCGCGACGGCACTTCGGGCTGCATCCAGTGGCTGATTTCGTCCTTGAAGTAGGCCAGGGTGCCGGTCAGGAAAATCGCCAGCAGCAGCCAGCCGAATACCAACCCGGCCCAGGTGTGCAGCCAGGCCATGGACTGACGAAGTCCCTCCTTCATGAAAGATTCATCCAGTGCGCCCACGCAGAAATCGCCGCCAACACCAGCGCCGGCAGCAGCAAACCGAGCCAGGCCTGCCAGGCCGTGCGACAGGCAAAGCACCAGAGCACCGCCACCAGATAGAACAGGAAGGAAGTCATCATGCCGCTGACCACCGCATCGGCGCGGGAGACGGGGAGCAGTAGGGTCATGCAGACGCTGGACAACGCCGCCAGCAGGTAACCGCCGAATACCGCAGCCAGCACCCGCGACATCACGGCCAGACGGTAGGAAGAGGGGATCGTGGCAACTTTGCTTTTCATGTTTCGACCTTGAAACCAGGACCGCCCGGCGCAGGGAATTCCCCCACCCGAACTCAAGTCGGCGCAATATTAATGATAAATATTCTCATGCGCAAAAAAACACCGATCAGTCACGGGATCTTCCGCCGGTCCGGGTTGATTGCCGAATGCCATGTCAGGCCACTACAATTGCGAACAATTCTTGTTATCTTAAGCATTTTCATGCTGCCGGAGCGTTCGGCTTGGCTCACTCCTCTACCGTCGAAGTCCTCTATCACGCCCATCACAGCTGGCTGAACGGCTGGTTGCGGCGTCGGCTCGGCTGCCCCGACAGCGCCGCCGACCTGGCCCAGGACACCTTCATGCGGGTGCTCAGCGCCCGGGAAACGCCATCGATCGTCGAGCCACGGGCGTTCCTCACCACCATCGCCAAGCGGGTGCTGTGCAACCATTACCGGCGCCAGGACCTGGAACGGGCCTACCTCGAGACGCTGGCGCAGATGCCGGAACTGCTGGCGCCATCCGAGGAGGACAAGGCGATCATCCTGCAGACCCTGCTGGAGCTGGACCAATTGCTCGACGGTTTGCCGCGCCTGGTGAAACGCGCGTTCCTGCTGGCCCAGGTCGATGGCCTGAAACACGGCGAGATCGCCCGCGAACTGGGGATCTCCATCGCCACGGTCAAGCGCCACCTGCACAAGGCAGCCCTGCGCTGCTATTTCGCCCTGTGAACGCAGCCCTCCCCCGCCCGCCGGACATCGGCGCCCAGGTCGCCGAACAGGCCGTGCACTGGCTGCTCGAAATGCAGGCGGGCCCGCTCAGCCCACGCCAGCAACGGGCCTGGCAGCAATGGCACGACGCCCACAGCGAACATCAACGGGCCTGGGAACATATCCAACGGGTCAATTCGCGGCTGCGTGGCCTGTCTTCGCCCCTGGCCCATGCCGCGCTCACTACGCCGAAGTCCTCCAGCCGGCGCCAGGCGCTGAAACTGCTGCTGATCCTCGGCGCCGGTTCCGCCGCGGCCTGGGGCTTGCGCGAACACAATCCGCTGCCCCCGCTGATGGCCGACTACCGCAGCCCGGTGGGCCAGCGGCGCAAACTGCAACTGAGCGATGGCAGCCAGCTGCAGCTCAATACCGACAGCGCGGTGGACGTGAGTTTCGACGGCCAGCAACGGCTGATCCGGCTGTTGGCCGGGGAGATTCTGCTGACCGCCGCGGCCGACAGCCGTCCGCTGTTGATACAGAGCGCCCAGGGCCTGCTGCGCCCACAAGGCGCCCGGTTGAACCTGCGCCAGTTCAGCCAGCGCCCCCAGCTGGCGGTGTTCGAGGGCAACGTCAGCCTCAGCCCGTCGGATCATTCGGGAGCGCCGTTACTGGTAAGCAAGGGGCAACAATTGAGCTTCACCCGCAGCGCCTGGGACACCCCACGGCCGCTGGACGCCGGCAGCGGCGCCTGGAGCGAGGGCATGCTGGTGGCCGCCCATATGCGCCTGGCGGACTTCCTCGACGAGTTGGGCCGCTACCGTCGCGGCCAGCTCAACTGCGATCCACGGGTCGCCGACCTGCTGATCTCCGGCAGTTATCCACTGGACGACAGCGAACGGATCCTCGACCTGCTGGAAATCAGCCTGCCGGTGAAGGTCCGGCGTTTTACCCGTTATTGGGTGACGGTCGAAGCCCGGGCATGACTGTGTAGCCGCTGCCGCAGGCTGCGACAAGGCCCGAAGGGCCTTCGAGGGTCTCAAGAGCACGTCCCCTTCGGGGCCGATCGCAGCCTGCGGCAGCGGCTACAGGTTGACGCCGATCGAATGTTTTTCTCCAACGCCAGATTTTTTTCATTTTGTGTGAGCCGTTTTCCAGCACTCGCGTGACAGAGAAGGAAAGCCCCCTTGACTGCAACCTTCTCAGGATCGATGTCCATGCCCCAGCAACCCACTCGCCTCACGCCCCTTGCCCGCCCCGTGCGCCAGTTGCTGCTGGGCGCCAGCCTGAGCTTGGCCGCCCTGCCGCTGGCCATGGCCGCCGACGGCCCGGCGCGCGACTACCACATCGCCGCGTCGTCGCTGGAAAACGCCCTGAACCAGTTCGGCCGTGAGGCCGGGGTGCTGATTTCCTTCGGCTCCCAGGTCGCCAGCGGCGTGCAGAGCCGGGGCCTGGAAGGCCGCTACACCGCCGAGGAAGGTCTGAATGCCTTGCTCAAGGGCAGCGGCCTGCAAGCCCGCGCCGAAGGCGGCAATGCCTTCAGCCTGCAACCGGTGAGCGCCGAGGGCGCACCGGCGGCCCTGGAGTTGGGGGCGTCCAGCGTGGTCGGCGACTGGCTGGGCGATGCGGCGCAGAGCAACGTCTTCGAGCACCCGGGTGCCCGTGACGTGATCCGCCGCGAAGCATTCGAACGCCAGGGCGCCACCCAGGCACGCGATGTGCTCAACCGCATCCCCGGGGTCAACGCCCCGGAAAACAACGGCACCGGCAGCCACGACATGGCGCTGAACTTCGGCATTCGCGGGCTCAACCCGCGCCTGGCCTCGCGCTCCACGGTCCTGATGGACGGCATTCCGGTGCCCTTCGCGCCCTATGGCCAGCCGCAGCTGTCCTTCGCCCCGGTCAGCATGGGCAACATGGACGCCGTGGACGTGGTGCGTGGCGGCGGCGCCGTGCGTTACGGGCCGCAGAACGTCGGCGGCATCGTCAACTTCGTGACCCGCGCCATCCCCGATGCGCCCACGGTCAAGGGTGGCTTCCAGACCGAGACCAGCCCATCCTCCAGCCACGACGGCTTCAAGACCACCGGCAACCTGCTGGCCGGCGGCACCGCCGACAACGGCCTGGGCGGCGCCCTGCTGTACTCCGGCACCCGTGGCGGCGACTGGCGTGAACACAGCGACACGCAAATCGACGACCTGATCCTCAAGGGCCACTACCAGCTCGACGACGCCAACAGCTTCAACGCCATGGCCCAGTACTACGAGGGCGAGGCCGACATGCCCGGCGGCCTGAACATTGCCGACTACAAGGCCGATCCGTATCAGTCGACCCGCCCGTACGACAAGTTCTGGGGCCGCCGTACGCTGATCAACTTCGGCTACCGCTACCAGGAAGATCGCCGCGAATTCACCGTCAACAGCTTCTTCACCAAGACCCTGCGCAGCGGCTACCTGGACCAGGGCAGCTTCCTGTCGCTGTCGCCACGCGAATACTGGGTGCGCGGCATCGAAACCCGCTTCGCCCAGGGCTTCGACCTCGGGCCGACCCGCCATGAGCTGGGCATCGGTTACCGCTACATCAACGAGGCCGGGCACGAGTTGCGCTACCGCACGCCGATCAGCGCCAACCAGCAACTGCCCAGCACCAGCAGCCGCAACGACCGCGATACCCGCGGCGGCACCGAGGCCAATGCGTTCTTCGTCGACGACCGCATCGACATCGGCAAGTGGACCCTCACCCCGGGCATTCGCTACGAGATGATCGAGTCCCAGCAGACCAACAACCTGACCAACGTCAAATACAAGGGCGACTACAACACCGCGCTACCGGCGCTGAACGTGATGTACCACCTGACCGACAGCTGGAACCTCTACGCCAACACCGAAGGTTCGTTCGGCAGCGTGCAATACAGCCAGATGCCCAACCGCGTGAGCAGCGGCGAAGTGAAACCGGAGAAGGCCCGCACCTGGGAATTGGGCACCCGCTATGACGACGGCAGCCTGCGGGCGGAGATCGGCGCGTTCCTGATCAACTTCGACAACCAGTACGACAGCAACCAGACCAACGACTCGGTGATCGCCCGTGGCGAAACCCGCCACCAAGGCATCGAGGCCAGCGTCAATTACGCACTGGACGGCCTGAGCCCGGCGCTGGCCGGTTTCGATCTGTACGCCACCTACGCCTACGTCGACGCCACCATTCGTGAAGACGGGCCGAACAAGGGCAACCGCGTGCCGTTCTCCTCCAAGCACAAGGGCACCCTCGGCATCGGTTACACCGAAGGCCCATGGAAACTGAACTTCGACAGCAGCTACCAGAGCAGCCAGTTCGCCGACAACGCCAACACCTCCGCCGAAAGCGCCGACGGCAGCACCGGACGGATTCCCGGCTACATGCTGTTCAGCAGCCGCGCCGCCTACGACTTCGGCCCGCAACTGTCGGACCTCAACGTAGCGGTCGGGGTGAAGAACATCTTCAACCACCAATACTTCACCCGCTCGTTCGACGACAACAACAAAGGCAAATACGTGGGCGAACCACGGACACTGTATGTACAGACCTCTGTGGCGTTCTGATCCACGGCCATCGCCAGCAGCCAAGCTCCTACGGAACAGCACATTTCCCCGTTTCTGTAGGAACCAGGCTTGCCGGCGATGAAGATGGCGCGGTGTATCGGGCCGGACGCCATCACGGGCAAGTCGGATCGCCGCCCGCTCGCTCTACAGAAACGCGACGCAAAAAAAGGGCCTGCATGTGCAGGCCCTTTTTGCTAGGTGCTTCTTGGTTGGGTACTTGCGCCGTCAGCTATTGAGCGCGGCCTGTTCGTTTTCCAGGAATTCCTCTTCAAGCAAGGCGTCGGTCTGACCGGCGCGGGCGCTTGGCGCTGCCGCGGCGCGCTTGTTGCGCAACCGGCCGAACAGGTGTTCCAGGGAACTCTCCAGCTTGGTGGCCGCTCCTTCGATGGCCAGTTCCAGGGATTCGGCTTTGTGGGTCACGGAAATCGGTTGATGGCCTTTTGGCCGCGCCTCCAGTTGGCAGCGCAAATCGTGGGGACCGGGCTTGTCGCCGTTCTCGTCCCGCAGATGAACCTCGACTCGGGTCAGGTCCTCCTCGTAGCGTTCGAGCGTGCTCTCAATGGTAGTACGTACCCACTCCTCCAGTCGGATGCTGCTTTGAATATGGTTATCGCTATTGACCTGGATTTGCATAGTTCTTCCCTTATTTCAGCTAGCTCGCGAGAGGAACCGCGTGCCCCTGAGGGCGTACTTTTTGCGGCCTCTTGGTTACAGAGTTGGGCAGAGCGCGGAACAATTCAACCCCTTAAAAAAGATAAATATCTATTCGCAAATAAAGCCGGACAAGGAGCAAAAGCGCTGTTAATGTCGGGAGTTGGGTCACCCCTGCCCCTGGCCTTTTCCACTCACAACTGCCCTTCTCCCAGAGGGTGCTGGCTGCGAAAAATCCCCGCCTCCTCCACCAGCCAGTCGTGCACCGCGCGCACACCCGGATGGCTCAGCGCACCCGGCGCATACAGCAGCACATAACGTTTGTGATTGGGCACCGCGAGGCCGAACGGCACGATCAGGGTGCCGCGCTCCAGTTCGTCGTTGAGCAGGGTGCGCCGGGCAATCGCCACCCCCATCCCGGCGATCGCCGCCTCGATGGTCAGGTGGTTGCGATTGAAGGTGTGCCCGCGCCGCACATCCGCGCCCTCAAAGCCGATGGCATTGAGATAGAACTCCCACTCCGCGTACTCGTAGCTGCCGCGCCAGGCGGTGATGTCGTGCAGCAACGGGAAATGCACCAGGTCTGCCGGACCGTGCAGCGGCGGCCGTCCGCGCAACAGGCCCGGGGCACAGACTGGGAAGATCTGCTCGTCCAGCAGGGCTGTGGATAACAGTCCCGGATAGCTGCCGTCGTTGAGGTCGATGGCCAGGTCAAAATCACCCTCATACAGGGCGACGCTGCTGTCCTCGGCCACCAGCCGCAATTGAATGTCCGGAAAACGCTGCTGCAACCGGGGCAGGCGCGGGGTCAGCCATTTGCCGAGAAACGACGGGATCGAGCGCAGGCGCAAGGTGCCGCTGATCATCCCGGCATCCAGCCGGCGCAGTTCGGCGTCGATGCTGCCATAGGCCTCGTTCACCGTGATCGCCAGCCGCTGCCCCTCGGCGCTCAGTTCCACCCCACGGGCGCGCCGATGAAACAGGCGAAACCCAAGCCGTTCTTCCAGCAGGCGGATCTGCTGGCTGACCGCCCCCGGGGTGATGTGCAGTTCTTCCGCGCAACGGGTGAACGACAAGTGCCGCGCGGCACAGGAAAACACATGCAGCCAGACATAGGTCTGGGCATGAAACTGACGACTCATCGTTTAGTCCTGCTAAAGGCTGTCTTAGGAAAATTCGTTGGTCAGTCTTGACCGAGCTAGGCAGTATCGCCGACCTGACGCTCGGCCTACAAAAAATGGCAGCGATTCCTCTTCCATTGCTTGTAAGGCTTTAGCATGGCTATCAGTGTTTTCGATCTCTTCAAAGTCGGTATCGGCCCGTCCAGTTCCCACACCGTCGGCCCGATGCGCGCCGCCGCGACCTTCGCCCAGGGGCTGTTCGAGCAAGGTTTGCAGGAGCAGGTGCGGCGGGTGGAAATCCGCCTGTACGGCTCGCTGTCCGCCACCGGCGTCGGCCACGCCACCGACCGCGCCTGCGTCATGGGCCTGATGGGCGAATGGCCCGACAGCATTGACCCGCGCAGCATCGGCCCGTGCATCCAGCAACTGCGCGAAAGCGGCGAGCTGAGCCTCGGCGGTCGCTCGACCATCGCCTTCGACTGGCACCGCGACCTGTTGCTGCTCGACGAGAGCCTGCCCTACCACCCCAATGCCATGTCGCTGTCGGCCTTCGGCGCGGACGGCTTGCTGTGGCGGCAGACCTACTACTCGGTGGGTGGCGGTTTTATCGTCGAGGAAGCCGAAGTGACCGAAGGCGCGCCGGCGGCCAACAGCGTCGAGCTGCCCTACGACTTCAACAGCGCGGTGGAACTCCTGGCCCTGTGCCAACGGCATCAGCTGCGAGTCTCGGAACTGATGATGGCCAACGAACGCACCTGGCGCAGCGATGCCGAAATCCGCAGCGGCCTGCTGCACATCTGGGCGGTGATGCGCGAATGCGTCGAACAGGGCCTGCGCCACGAAGGCACCCTGCCCGGCGGCCTGGATGTGCCGCGCCGCGCGGCCAAGCTGCATCGCAACCTGCTGGAAATCGGCAAGCCCAACGTCATCAGCTCGACCCTGTCGGCCATGGAGTGGGTCAACCTGTTCGCCCTGGCGGTGAACGAGGAAAACGCCGCCGGCGGGCGCATGGTCACCGCACCGACCAACGGCGCGGCCGGGATCATCCCGGCGGTGCTGCATTACTACATGAAGTTCAACCCCGAAGCGTCGGACGACGACGTAGTCGACTTCTTCCTCGGCGCCGCTGCGGTGGGCATCCTCTGCAAGAAAAACGCCTCGATCTCCGGCGCCGAAGTCGGCTGCCAGGGCGAGGTGGGTTCCGCCTGCGCGATGGCCGCCGCGGGCCTTGCCGAGGTGCTCGGGGCGACGCCGGAGCAACTGGAAAACGCCGCGGAAATCGGCCTGGAACATAACCTCGGCCTGACCTGCGACCCGGTCGGCGGCCTGGTGCAGGTGCCTTGCATCGAGCGCAACGCGATCGCCGCGGTGAAGGCGATCAACGCCACCCAGATGGCCCTGCGCGGCGACGGCAAACACTTCATTTCCCTGGACCGGGTGATCCGCACCATGCGCGATACCGGCGCCGACATGCACGACAAATACAAAGAAACTTCACGGGGCGGCCTGGCCGTGAGCTGGGTGGAGTGCTGAGGAGCATTCCCTGACCGTCCGCCCCACGTGAGCCCGAGCAAAAATAATAACGAGGCGATACCGATGACCGATGTACGAACACCCGCTGCCGAAAACCCTGCCGTAGAGACTGCCCGCGGCACCACGACCACCAGCCAGGGCTGGAGCAAACACGACACCACCTGGATGCTCGGCCTGTACGGCACCGCCATCGGCGCCGGTACCCTGTTCCTGCCGATCAACGCCGGGGTCGGCGGCTTCTGGCCGCTGATCGTGCTGGCGCTGCTGGCCTTCCCGATGACCTTCTTCGCCCACCGCGGGCTGACCCGCTTCGTGCTGTCCGGGCGCTCCGGCGACATCACCGAGGTGGTGGAAGAACACTTCGGCATCGGCGCCGGCAAGCTGATCACCCTGCTCTACTTCTTCGCCATCTTCCCGATCCTGCTGGTGTACAGCGTGGCGCTGACCAACACCCTGGGCAGCTTCATGGAACACCAGTTGCACATGACGCCACCGCCGCGGGCAGTCCTGTCGCTGGTGCTGATCCTCGGCCTGATGGCCATCGTGCGCTGCGGCCAGGGCGTGATCGTGCGGGCCATGAGCGTGCTGGTCTATCCCTTTGTCGCCGCGCTGTTGCTGCTGGCCCTCAGCCTGATTCCGAACTGGAACGGTGCCTTCTTCGCTTCGGCCAATGACGGCATGTCCATGCCGCTGTTCCTCAAGACCCTGTGGCTGGCGATCCCGGTAATGGTGTTCTCGTTCAACCATTCGCCGATCATCTCCGCCTTCGCCGTCGACCAGAAGCGCCACTACGGCGCCCAGGCCGAACGCAAGAGCAGCGGCATCCTCGCCGTGGCCCACGGCATGATGGTGCTGACGGTGATGTTCTTCTGCTTCAGCTGCGTGCTGGCCCTGTCGCCGGCCGACCTGGCCGCGGCCAAGGCGCAGAACATCTCGATCCTGTCGTACCTGGCCAACCACTTCCAGACCCCGGTGATCGCCTATGCCGCGCCGCTGATCGCATTGGTGGCCATCACCAAATCCTTCCTCGGCCACTACATCGGCGCCAGCGAAGGTTTCCAGGGGCTGATCGTGAAAAGCCTGCGCAGCCGTGGCCGGACCTTGTCGTTGCGCCGGCTGGAGCGTTGCACCGCGCTGTTCATGGTCCTGACCTGCTGGGCCGTGGCTACCTTCAATCCGAGCATCCTCGGCATGATCGAAACCCTGGGCGGGCCGGTGATCGCCTGCCTGCTGTTCCTGATGCCGATGTACGCGATCCGCCGGGTGCCATCGCTGCGCCAGTATTCGGGCCAGCTGTCGAATCTGTTCGTGGTGCTGATCGGTCTGATCGCACTGTCAGCGATCATTTATTCGTTCATGCCCTGAAACGGGTAGCCAAAGAAAAACGGACCTTTTGGTCCGTTTTTTTTCGCCCCCGGGTTTATTGGCCGGCGGTTTTCCCGGCATGCCCTTTGCTTTGCAAGAGCTGAGGAATACGGACGTTAACAAACCTCAGCGAACGGCCTGCCAGTGGTCTGGAGATGCGAACTAATCCCGACCACAGCCGGTCAATGACTGCACGATACAATCAGGCGGTGACGCACATGGATAACCCCTTTCAGCTGATTACCGATGCCTTCGCCCCGGAATACCGGGTCAACCTGAGCATCCAGGGCCTGGACGGCAGCATCATGCTGACCCTGTCCAAGGCCGGCCGGGTCGTGGCCAAGCGCATGATCAGCGCCGAGCAGCGCAACGATCCGCAGCGGCTCAAACGCCTGGTGCAAAGCATTCAGTTCGGCATCGCCATCGAGCAGGGCCACAGCGCCATGGCCATCCTCGAAGCCATGACCAACAGCGACAGCTTCAAGCTGCCGCTGCCGGCCGCCAAGGGCCGGCCCGCTAACCGGCCGCCCTTGATCGTGGCGATTTAAAGCTCGCCCTTCTCGACTTCCGGATGCTCGCTGGAACCCGCGCCGACCTTGCGTTGCGGGTGTTCGATCTTCACCGACGGGAACTGCGACGAGGCGTAGCGCACCACCAGGATGGAGAAGGCCAGCAGCAGGATGCCACCACACAGGTAGATGATCCCCAGGTCCGGCGGGTTGTGGTGCGACACATTGGAGATCAGCAGGCGGGTCAGCGCGGTGATCGCCACGTAGATCAGGAAGCGCACCGGCATGTGGTTGGTCTTGAAGTAGATGCCGACCATGGCGCCCAGTTCGAGGTAGATGAACAGCAGGAGAATGTCATCGATCTTGATATGCCCTGCTTCGAGCATCCCGAGAAATTCCATCACCGCCGCCCAGGCCGTCACCGCGCCGATGGCAAACAGCGCCAGGTAGTGAAAGGTCTCCACGAACAGGTTGCCCAGGGACTCGGCCAGCTGATGGACGTTCTGCCGCAGTTTCTCGGCCCAATTGATTTTCACGATGGTTTTTCCTTAGGTCGACTCGACCGGATGATGCGGGTTGGACGTGACGGTTGTTCTGCATGCAGAAAAAAGGCCAGCGTCTGGGGAATGAGATGGCGGCCGGGGCCGGCTGGACACTTCTGCGGTGCTCTCAAGGGCGTCTTCGCGGGCAAGTCGGATCGCCGCCCGCTCGCGCCTACAGAAACAGGCGCGCTCGCCCACAATGGGATCGACACGGATCACCTGACAAACCCTGAAACCCGGCTAGATTAAAAAGCCACTATTCAAAGCAGCAGGATTCGCTTATCCTGCCAGCTGTATATAAATACAGTAGTAGCAAAGACCCATTATCGTGAAGGCATGTGAGGTGGTGAATGGCCGTCGAAGTGGTATACCGCAGCAGCCGAGATCTGGAGCGCTTGTTCATGGATAAAGCCGAAGCTGACCGTCATGACAAAATGCTCGAACTGGCTGAATTGCTGGCGCAAGTGTTGCAAAAAGCTGTGCCGTCCCTGAGCGAGCAGCAGGTGGAAGAAGCCGGGATCTACATGGCGAAGAACCGCGACGTGTTCGCCAAGGCCTTCAAGAGCCAGCCGGACGCCCTGTCCGAACTGCTCAGCGCGCCGGTTGCGGCGGCCGAGCCAGAGGCTCCGCTGGCAGCCCCCGAAGCCGCGGAACCCGCAGCACCGGCCAAGCCCGCCAAGGCGAGCAAGGCCGCCAAGTAAGCAGGCTCGAATTGAACAGGCCCTGGGTTTGCGCCCAGGGCCTTTTTCATGCCTGTGGAAAACTAAAGCTCAGGTTGCTCCAGCGCTTCGACCAGCGCCTTGAAGAAGCGCGCCGCCTCGCCGCCGGTCACCACCCGATGATCGAAGGTCAACGACAGCGGCAGCAGCGGATGCACCGCCACCGCGCCGTTCAGGGCCACCGGCTCGTCGCGGATCACCCCGGCGGCGAGGATCGCCACTTGCGGCGGCACCACCACCGGGTTGGCATAACGGCCGAACAGGGTACCGAAGTTGGACAGGGTCAGGGTCGCGCCCATCATCTCCTTGGGCGGGATCGAACGCGCCTGCACATCGGCGCGCAAGCGCGTCACCCCGGCCTTGAGGTCCGCCGCGTCGCGCTGGCCGACATTGCGCAGCACCGGCACGAACAGGCCATCGGGGGTGTCCACGGCAATGCCCAGGTCGAGGTGCTGGTGCTGCTTTATCGACAGGGTCTTGCCGTCGAACGCGCTGTTGAGCACCGGCTCCACCGCACAGGCCGCCGCCAGCGCCTTGGCCAGGCGGATCAGCGGATCGCGGGCCTGGCCCCAACGGTGCAGGTCGGCATCGCCGTAAATCGTCACCGGCACCACCTCGGCATGGGAGCGGGCCATGTTCAGCGCCATGCTCCGACGTACCCCGCGCAGCCGGTCACCGCCGAACCGCTCGCGTTCCAGTTGCGCGGCGTTTTCCACATCGCCGCGGGTGACCAGCCCGTCCTTGGCCGAACCGCTCAAGGCATTCACATCCACGCCCAGTTGCCGGGCCAGTTGGCGCACCGCTGGCGTGGCGCGGGCCGCCATGTGTTCGCGGGTCGAGGGCGCGGCACCGACAAAAAACCGGTCTTCCTGACTGGCCCCGCCACCCTCGAGGCGCCCGACCACGGTGCCGGCATCCGCCTCGCCTTCGTAGCCGAGCAAGGGTTCGCCGACATGCAGGATGTCGCCCGGCGCGCCGTAGGTTTTCGCCACCACCCCGTCATAGGGCGCGGGAATGTCCACCAGGGCCTTGGCGGTTTCCACCGACACCAGCAACTGATCGGCCTTGACCGTATCGCCGGCCCTGACGTGCCACTCGACGATTTCCGCTTCCTGCAGGCCTTCGCCCAGATCGGGCAGTTTGAAATATTTCATCGCAGCCTCCTCAGGCGAAGTTCAGGGTGCTGTCGCAGGCGTGAAGAATGTCTTCGACGCCGGGGATGTACAGCGACTCCAGGCGATACAGCGGCGGTGGAATGTCCGGCGCGGTGACCCGCAGGATCGGCGCCTGCAATTCCAGCAACGCCCGCTCGTAGAGGCTGGCGGCGATTTCCGCGCCGACGCCGCAGGTGCGTGGCGCCTCGTGCACGATCACGCAGCGCCCGGTCTTGCGCACCGAGGCTTCCAGGGTGTCGAGGTCCAGCGGCTTGATGCAGGCGACGTCGATCACCTCCGCCGACACGCCCTGCTCGGCCAGCGCGGCGGCGGCCTGCAAAGTCTCGACGATGCTCGCGCCCCAGCTGACCAGGGTGATGTCGCTGCCTTCGCGCAGGGTGAAGCAACTGTCCAGCGGCAGGCGCTTGCCGTCGTCCACCAGCGGTTGCGGGTTCATGCGGTAAAGGCGGGTCGGCTCGAGGAACAGCACCGGGTCGGGATCGTCGATGGCCGCCAGCAGCAGGCCGTAGGCCCGCGCCGGCGAGGACGGCACTAGCACCCGCAACCCCGGGATATGGGCGAACAGCGCCTCGGTGCTTTCGCTGTGATGCTCCGGTGCGCGAATGCCCGCGCCCATGGGCGTGCGCAGTACCATCGGACAGGTGATGCGCCCGCGGGTGCGGTTGCGCATGCGGCTGGCATGGGACACCAGGTGCTCCATGGTCGCGTAGATAAAACCCATGAACTGGATTTCCACCACCGGCTTCAAGCCCTGCGCGGCCATGCCGATCACCAGACCGCCGAGCATGGTTTCCGCCAGTGGCGAGTCGATCACCCGCTTGAAACCGAAACTGTCGCGCAGCCCCAGGGTGGCGCGGAACACCCCGCCGTTCACCCCCACGTCCTCACCCAGGACAATCACGTTCTCGTCCTCGGCCATGGCCCGGTGCAGCGCCAGGTTCACCGCTTCCAGCAGGCTGAATGTGCCGTTACTCATAGTCCGTACCTCCCGCCCGCCGCGCCAGCCGTTCGAGGAACATCTCGCGCTGCTCGGCCAGGGCCGCCGGCCACTGCGCGTAGACGTAGTCCAGTACCGACTCGGGGGCTTGGGTGCCCGCCGCCTCGAAGTTATCCACAGCGCGCTGCACCAGCGCCTGGCATTCCACCATCAGCGCCATCTCGCGGTTTCCCTCCCAGACGCCCTGCCCGACCATGAAGCGTTGCAGGCGTTTGATCGGTTCTTCCAGCCAGGCCTGCTTGACCTCATCCGCGGCCCGATAGCGCGTGGCATCGTCGGCGGTGGTGTGGTCGCCCAGGCGATAGCTCAGGCATTCCAGCAGCACCGGTCCCTTGCCATGCCGGGCACGCTCCAGGGCCGCCTGCACCCGGTCGTACACCGCAAGCATGTCGTTGCCATCGACCTGTTCGCCGTGGAAGCCGGCGCCGATGGCTTTCTGTGCCAGGGTCGGCGCGCCGCACTGGATGCGCCGTGGCACCGAGATCGCCCATTGGTTGTTGTTGACCACGAACACCACCGGCAACTGCCAGGTACCCGCCACGTTGAGGGCTTCGAGGAAGTCGCCCTTGCTGGTGGCGCCATCGCCACAGGTGGTCACCACCACCCGGTGCTCGCCACGGATCTTGAACGCGCTGGCCACGCCGCAGGCATGCAGGGCCTGGGTGGCGATCGGCACACAGATCGGGAAGTCCTCGGCCACCGCCGGGTCGGCGAAATCGCTGCCGCGCTCGTCGCCGCCCCAGTACAGCAGGATCTCCTCCATGCGCACCCCGCGCATCAGCTGCACGGCGGTGTCGCGGTAATAGGGCACCAGCACGTCCTCGGGCCGCATCAGGCTGCCGATGGCCACGCCAATGGCTTCCTGGCCGAGGGTCGGCGCGTAGGTGCCGATGCGTCCGGTGCGTTGCAGGGCCACGGCTTTCTGGTCGAACAGCCGGGTAAGGACCATCTGCCGGTAGAGTCGGGTCAGCAGATTGAAGTCGTCGGCCCAGGCCGGCAGGTCGCCGAGCAACTGGCCGTCCGGGGACAAATAGCGGGTATAGGGAAGTGCAACCTTGTGAGGCATCACATGGCTCCTGGCACGCCGGGTCAGCGTGCAGTTGTTGCGCCCCGTGCTTGTGGCGCGGGGCCTACAGGGCGAAATGCCGGGTAAGACCTTCGCGCCTAGCGGTACAGCACGCGCTCAGCCAAGTCGTCGGCCACCCGCGCCGGGGAGCGCTTTTCAGCCTGGGCATGGGCGAAGACTTCGGTGAGCCGCTGGCTGATCTTCGACAGGTGGGCGGTGATGGTCGCCAGGTCCTCACCGCGATGCTTGAGCGAAACGTAGATCAGCCCGCCGGCATTGATCACGTAATCCGGCGCGTAGAGGATGCCGCGGTTTTCCAGCTGGTCGGCGACCTGCAGGTTGGTCAACTGGTTGTTGGCCGAGCCGGCCACCGCCGAGCAGCGCAGTTGCGCCACGCTGTGGCTGTTGAGCACGCCGCCCAGCCCGCAGGGCGCAAGGATGTCGCACGGGGTGCTGAGCAAGGCTTCGTTGGCGATCGGATGGGCGCCCAGTTGCTCCATGGCCAGTTGCACCTTGCCGGAATCGATATCGCTGACCAGCAGTTCGGCGCCCGCGGCATGCAGCTGTTCGGCGAGGGCGAAGCCGACATTGCCCAGGCCTTGGATCGCCACCCGCAGGCCTTCGAGGTTGTCGCTGCCCAGGCGAGCCATGGCGGTGGCGCGGATGCCGGCGAACACGCCCATGGCGGCATGCGGTGCCGGGTCGCCGGAGGCGGTGGTGCTGGTGACGTGCTGGGTGGTTTGGGCGATGCAGTCCATGTCGGCGACCGAGGTGCCGCTGTCGATGGCGGTGATGTAGCGGCCATCGAGTTGCTCGACGCAGCGACCGAAGGCTTCGAACAGCGCGGCGCGGCTTTCGACGTGTGGCGGACGGATGATGACGGCCTTGCCGCCACCGTGGGGCAAGCCGGCCAGGGCGGCCTTGTAGCTCATGCCCTGGGCCAGGCGCACGGCATCGACCACGGCACTTTCGTCGTCGGGGTAGGCAAGGTAACGACAGCCTCCCAAGGCAGGCCCCAGGCGGCTGCTATGAATGGCAATCACCGCCTTCAACCCGGTGGTTGGGTCGACGCTCAGGTGTAGCGATTCAAGGCGAGTGCTTTGCATGAGAGCGAACATCGTCGGGCTCCCGAATCACTTCTTGTAGTCGCCAGTATAGGCTTGTGCATGAAAATTGCTGGAGCGCGCGGGAATAAGCCGGACACCTTTTCAGGCTTTAGGAAATAACCTGCTACGACATGTGTGCGGCACTGGACGAACGCCCGCGACGGGGCTAAAACGAGGCATTCGCCGGAGATTTCGATGAACCCGCGTCAAGCTTTTTTCGCCTGCCTGCAACAGTCCCCGCCCGCCCTTTTCGAGGCGGCGCTGTGGATCGCTGCCGAGCACGATAAAGAGGTGTCGCCCGAACAGTTGCTGGAGGATTTCAAGGAGCTGCAACAGCGGGTCAGCTCCGGCTTGCCGCTGCTGCCGGTCAGCGAACTGGGCCAGCCCCTGCTGCGGCGCATGAACGACCTGGGCTTCCAGCAGGACGAGTTCCTGCCGCTGCGCCCGCAGGCGGCGCTGCTGGACAAGGTGCTGCACACCCGGCGCGGGCAACCGCTGGCGCTGGGGCTGATCGCCCTGGAGCTGGCGCGCCGCCTGGAAATCCCCATGGTCGGGGTCAACTTCCCCGGGCACTTTTTATTGCGCGTGCCCGGCGCCGATCACCTGCTCGATCCCTGCGGCGGGCGCCGCCTGTACCCCAACGACTGCCGTGAGCTGCTGGAGCGCCAGTACGGGCCGAACATCAAGCTGGCCGCCGAGCACCTGGCCACCGCCAGCCCGCAGCAGATGCTCCAGCGCCTGTCGCGCAACCTGCGCCAGTTGCACCTGAGCCACGACGACCACCTCAATGCGCTGATCGATGCCGAGCGGGTCCTGGAACTGGGCAATGGCAGCGCCTCCGACTACCTGGCCCGCGCCAGCCTCTACCAGCACCTGGACTGCCCCAACGCCGAACGCTTCGACCTGGAGCACGCCCTGCTGCTCAGCGAAGACCCGATCCAGCGCCTGCGCCTGACCGAACGCCTGGGCCATCTGCCGCCCAATACCATCGTGCACTGATGGGGCGCTCTGCCTCCATGCCACAATGCCCGGCAACGACTCTCCGTTTGCTTCAAGGATGAACAGCATGAACAGCGCCGAACGCTTTCTTCAGGACTTTCACCAGCGTCGCCCCGGCACCACACCGCCGGCCTTTTCCGGACTGAGCCTGCCAGGGCGCGGTTCATCCTACGAGATGCTGGCGGCCACGCTCGCCACCGCTCAGCCTCGCGCACGGGTGCTGGACTTGGGCTGCGGCGACGGTTTTCTCCTGGATCTGCTGGCCAGGGAATATCCCGAAGCGCGGTTGATCGGCGTGGACATGAGCGCCACCGAACTGCAGGCGGCACACGCCCGCCTCGCGAACCGCAGCGTGCTGCTCAATGAGCGGGCCCAGTGCCTGTCGATGGCCACCGGCAGTGTCGATGCCGTGGTCTCGCACCTGGCCCTGATGCTGATGAGCAATATCGAACAGGTGCTGGAGGAGATCCATCGGATCCTGGCCAAGGGCGGGCAACTCTCGGCCATCGTCGGCCGGGCCTTTCTGTTGGGCGAGCCGGGCCAGCGCTACTTGCAGGCCTTGCGCGCCGCCGCACGGCGCGACCAGCTCCGTCCCCTGCCTCTGGTGGATCCCCGTACTCAGTCACAGAGTGGATGGCGGGCGCTGTTGGACCACCGCTTCACCTCACTGCAATTCGAGGAACTGGACCTTGAGTGGACGCCCACCTTCGAGGAGCTCTGGGACTCGTTGGGAGAAACCTACGACCTGGATCGCCTGACACCCGCCAATCGCGCCTTGATGAAGAGCGAACTGCGCACGGCCACACAATCCTTGCTACGGGCGGACGGCACGCTGCTGACCGGCTGGGGGCTGTTGCTGATCCAGGCCAGGGCGGCATGACAGCCCCGTCCGGGCTCTGGCAGGATGTTCGGCTCACACCAGGGAATGGGCACAACATGTTGATCAGAAAAGCTCATGGCGACGACGCGCAACGCGTCTTCGTCATTCGCAACCAAGCCATCAACCACCAGTGCAGCGGCCATTACCCCGCCGCCGACCTACAGGTCTGGACCGCCGGCAGCCTGGGGGACTATTTCGTCGAAGTCCTGGAGAAGACCGGGCACGTAGCCGTCATCGACAACCAGGTCACAGCCAGCGGCATGCTCGACCTCGAGTCGGGGCAGATCGATGCGGTGTTTGTCGATCCGGCGTACATGGGCCGCGGGATCGGCCGGCAGATGATGAACTACCTCGAACAACTGGCACTGCAGGCCGGCCTGCCGCATCTGGTCCTGGACTCGACCCTGAACGCTGCGGACTTCTATCGCCACTGCGGCTTCGTCGGCGAGCAGGTTGCCCAGTACCAGTCGCCCCGGGGCCTGACCCTGGCCTGCGTGCCGATGATCAAGCATCTGGCACGCTGAGCCCGCGCTCGTTCAGGGTTTGAGCGGCGCCTGCAGTTCCGGGGCAGGCGCCGCGCCTGCCGAAGACGCCTCGGACGGCGAACGCACCTGGATGATCAGCAGCGCCGCAATCACCGCCGGAATCGCGCAGAAGAAAAAGATCTGCTGCACCGGGATGTGCATCGCCAGCAGCAGGCTGCCGAACAGCGGGCCGAGGATCGAGCCGAAGCGGCCGACGCCCAGGGCCCAGCCGGTGCCGGTGGCGCGGACATGGGCCGGGTAGAAGTTACTGGCGAAGGCGTTGAGGGTCAGTTGGCCACCGATGATGCAGAAGCCGGCGGCGAAGACGAAGGCCACCAGGTAACGCGGGTTGTCGTGGTTCAGGCCCAACAGAAGGGTGCACAGCGCCGCCCCGGCCAGCACCGCCGAGAGCAGCCGCACCTTGCGTTGCAGGCGGTCGGCGAACCAGGCCATGCAGATCGCCCCCAGGGTGCCGGCGAACAGGAACATCGAGGTCACCAGGTTCGCCTCGTTCAGGCCCAGGCCACTTTCCAGCAACAGCGACGGCAACCAGCTGATCATGAAATACAGCAGGATCAGACTGACGAAAAAGGTCGACCAGATCAGCAGCGTCGGACGCGCATAACCGTGGCGGAACAGCTCGATCACCGTGAGCTTGCTGCCCTGCTCGGCTTGGTTCTGCGCGGCCGAGGCGGCCGGTGGCTGCCAGTCCGGCAATATGCGCGCGGTGACCTTGCGCAGGCGTGCATAAGGCGGTTGATCGCGCAGCAGGCGCGGCAGCGATTCAGGCAGGAACCTGGCAAGGAACGGGAACAGCAGCAACGGCGTGACGCCGCCGGCGAGGAACACCGCCTGCCAGCCGAAGCTGTCGATAAAACCCGCGGCGACAAAACCGCCGGCCGCGCCGCCGAAGGAGAAACCGCAGGCGGCCAGGGTCACCATCAGGATACGCAGGCGCGGCGGCGAATATTCCGACATCAGCGCCATGGCGCTGGGCATCGCCCCGCCCATGCCGATGCCGCAGATAAAACGCGCGACCATCAGGCTGTTCAGCGAATCGGCGAACACCATCATCACCGTGAGGCTGGCGTAGATCAGCACGCAGGCCAGCAGGATCCGCCGCACGCCAAAACGGTCCGCCAGCGGTGTCACCGCCAGCGAGCCCAGGGTCAGGCCCAGCAGGTTGGCACTGAACACCGGACCGAACGCGGCCTTTTCCAGGCCCCAATCCTGGGCCAGGGCCGGCACCACATAACCCAGCACCTGGGCGTCGTAGCCGTCGGTGACCAGCAACAGGGCCAGAAGCAGAAGAAGCAACCACTGATAACGCGACACGGGACGGGCGTCGAGCGCCGCCCGGAAGCTGGCAATCTGATTGTGCATCGCAAGGTACCTGCTGTTTTTTATGGTTATGGGAGCCGGCAGACCGTCATTGCTCTTGGGCGGCAATGATCGGTCTTGTGTACATCTTCGGGCGCGGGAGCAAGCTGCTCCCACGGGCCTGTCTCCTGTAGCCGCTGCCGCAGGCTGCGATCGACCGCAACGCGGCCCGCACCTACGGCAGCGGCTACAGAGGTCAGGCAGGCGTATCGGGCTGGTTAGCCGGATGGGCCTTCTGGAACGCCGGGTGTTCGGCGGCCAGGGCGGCGACCCGGCGAATCCGCGGGTAGGCGTCCAGCGGCACCTTGAAGCGCTCGGCCGCGTACAGCTGGGGAATCAGGAAGGTGTCGGCCAGCCCCGGTTGTTCGCTGAAGCAATACCCCTGCTCGCCGATCAGTTGCTCGACCGCCGCCAGGCCGTTGCTGATCCAGTGGCCGATCCACTCCAGCACCCGGGCCTCGTCGTAGCCCCATTGGCGCAGCAGGTTCTGGGTGCTGGAGTTGTGCAGCGGATGGATATCGCAGCCGATCAGCAACGCCACCGCCCGTTCGTGGGCGCGGGCCGCCAGCTCCTGGGAGAGCAGCGGCACTTGTGGATAACGTTCCTCCAGGTACTCGATGATGGCCAGCGACTGGATCAGCAACTCGCCGTCATCGGTGCGCAAGGCCGGCACACGGCCTTGGGGGTTGATCCGCAGGTATTCCGGCTGGCGATTCGCACCGCCGGCGGGGACCAGCAGGTTGACCGGCAGCGCCTGGTAATCCAGGCCCTTGAGCGCCAGTGCGATGCGCACCCGGTAGGAAGCGGTCGAGCGGTAGTAGGTATAGAGCTCCATGACGCGCACCTCTTCTTAACGGGCAGGCAGGATTTTGCCGCGGCATTCGCCGAAACCGATGGAGGCGAAACCCTCTCGGCGGCAGCGGCCGCGCAGGATGATTTCGTCGCCGTCCTCGAGGAACTTGCGCACTTCGCCGGAGGCCAGCTCGATCGGCTTCTTGCCGCCTTCGGTGATCTCCAGCAGGCTGCCGAACTGGCTGCTTTCCGGGCCCGAGAGAGTACCCGAACCGAACAGGTCGCCGGCCTGCAGCTGGCAGCCGTTGACGCTGTGGTGGGCGACCATCTGCGCCACGGTCCAGTACATGTACTGGGTGTTGCTCAGGGTCAGGCGGTGGGCCGGCAGGCCTTGCTCGCGCATCGCTTCGGTGAGCAGCAGCACTTCCAGCTCGATGTCGAAACCACCGGCGGCCTGGTCGCGCTTGTCCAGCAGGTACGGCAGTGGCTGTGGGTCGCCTTCGGGACGTGACGTCTGGGCGCGGCGGAACGGCTCCAGCGCTTCGGCCGTCACCACCCACGGCGAGATGCTGGTGATGAAGCTTTTCGACAGGAACGGGCCCAGCGGCTGGTATTCCCAGGCCTGGATATCCCGCGCCGACCAGTCGTTGAGCAGGCAGAAGCCGGCAATGTGCTCGGCGGCGTCGCCAATGGCGATCGGCTCGCCTATTTCATTGCCCTGGCCGATCCAGATGCCCAGTTCCAGCTCGTAGTCCAGTCGCGCGCATGGGCCGAAAGTCGGCTCGCTCTGGCCGGCGGGCAGGGTCTGGCCTTTCGGCCGGCGTACGTCGGCACCGGAGGGACGGATGGTGGACGCGCGACCGTGGTAACCGATCGGCACGTACTTGTAGTTCGGCAGCAGCGGGTTGTCCGGGCGGAACAGCTTGCCGACGTTCTGCGCATGCTCGATGCCGACGTAGAAGTCGGTGTAGTCGGTGATCTTCGCCGGCAGGTGCATCTGGCAATCGGCGGCCAGGGGCAGTAGTTTCGCCCCCAGGGCCTCGACCTTGCCGCGCAGGCTGCTGCCTTCACCGAGCAATTCCAGCAGGCGTTCGCGCAGGGCGACGCGGGCCGGGCGGCCCAGTTCGAAAAAGGCATTCAACTGGCCGCCACGGGTGGCTTCCACCGCGGCCTTGGCCGGGCCCTCGAACAGCCCGGCGTCGAGTGCCGCTTCCAGGTCGAAGATGTGCTCGCCGATGGCTACGCCGCTGCGTGGCGCCGACCCCTTGTGGCTGAACACCCCCAGCGGCAGGTTCTGCAACGGGAAGTCGGCATGGTCGTTGGCGGAGGCAACCCAGCTGCGGGTGATGGTTGGCTGATTCATGGGTTATTTCCGATTCGGGTTGAAGGTGGCGGGCAGCGAGGCCCAACAAGCATCGTAGTCATTCTGCAATTGCGGGCACTCCAGGGCGAACTGGCTCGGACGCAGCACCTGGCTGGTCTCGAACATGAAGGCCATGGTGTTGTCGATCTTCGCCGGTTGCAGCTCGGCGTTGATGGCCTTGGTGCAGCTTTCGCCATCCGGGCCGTGGGCGCTCATGCAGCTGTGCAGCGAAGCGCCGCCGGGCACGAAACCTTCGGCCTTGGCATCGTAGGCACCCTGGATCAGGCCCATGTATTCGTTCATCAGGTTGCGGTGGAACCACGGCGGACGGAAGGTGTTCTCGGCCACCATCCAGCGCGGCGGGAAGATCACGAAGTCGAGGTTGGCCAGGCCGTGCACGCTGGTAGGCGAGGTCAGCACGGTGAAAATCGACGGGTCCGGGTGGTCGAAGCTGACGGTGCCGATGGTGTTGAAACGGCGCAGGTCATATTTGTACGGCACATTGTTGCCGTGCCAGGCCACCACGTTCAGCGGCGAATGATCCAGCTCGCAGCCCCACAGCTCGCCGAGGAACTTCTGCACCAGGGTGGTCGGCTGCTTGAGGTCTTCGTAGTGGGCGACCGGGGTCAGGAAGTCCCGCGGGTTGGCCAGGCCGTTGCTGCCGATCGGCCCCAGGTCGGGCAGGCGCAGGGGCGCGCCGTGGTTTTCGGCCATATAGCCGCGCGCCTGTGGGTCGAGCAGTTCGACGCGGAATTTCAGACCGCGGGGCAGTACCGCGATCTCCAGCGGCTCGACCTCCAGTACCCCAAGCTCGGAGGCGATACGCAGGCGGCCCTGTTCGGGCACCAGCAGCAACTCGCCGTCGGCGTTGAAGAACACCCGTTCCATGGAGCGGTTGGCGCGGTAGGTGTAGATGCTGATCCCGGCCGGTTTCTGCGCAACCGAGTTGGCGACCATGTTCACCAGGCCGTCGATGAAATCGGTGGGCTCGCTGGGGATATCCAGCGGGTTCCAGCGCAGCCGGTTGGGCGTGATCTCGCCCAGCGGCCCGCCCGCCAGCTGGCGGTCCAGCTTGACGAAGGCCGGGTGGTTGGCAGACGGCTGGATGCGATACATCCAGGTGCGCCGCGCTTCGCTGCGGGCCATGGTGAAGGCCGTGCCGGAGAAGAGTTCGGTGTAGAGGCCGTAGGGGGCTTTTTGCGGGGAGTTCTGGCCGACGGGCAAGGCGCCTGGCAGGGCCTCGCTGGAAAACTGGTTGCCGAAGCCCGACTGGTACGCAAGCCCGGACGCCGTGGAATCGAGGTTCATGGAGCCTCCTGGAAATGGAGTTGGCAGCGGCCAGCGACTCCATGGGAAGAGCTCTCGGCACGCCTGCGTTATTTTTATCGTAATCCAATTACGGATAACGTAATTTGATTGGTATTGACCGTCAAGCTATAAAGACGCCCATTCGTCCCGGGATCACACCGCCTCCATGGAAAAGCCGCGCAGTACCAGCGACAGCAACGGTAAACAGAAAGTCCGCTCGGCCGAGGTCGGCACCGACATCCTCAAGGCGCTGGCCGAGCTGTCGCCCGCCACCTCGCTGTCGCGCCTGGCCGAACACGTGCAGATGCCGGCGAGCAAGGTCCACCGTTATCTGCAAGCGCTGATCGCCAGCGGTTTCGCCGAGCAGAACACCGCCACCAACCACTATGGCCTGGGTCGCGAGGCCTTGCGGGTCGGCATGGCGGCACTGGGCAGCATGGACGTGTTGAAGGTCGCCGCCCTGCCCCTGGCCGAGCTGCGGGATGAGTTGAACGAGACCTGCTTTCTCGCGGTATGGGGCAACCAGGGCGCGACCGTGGTGCATATCGAACCGGCCGTGCGCGCGGTGACGGTGGTGACGCAACTGGGTTCGGTGCTGCCGCTGCTCAGCTCGTCCACCGGGCTGGTATTCGGTGCCTATCTGCCGAATCGCGAAACCGTCGATTTGCGCGAGCAGGAACTCAAGGCCCACGCACCTCACGCGCTGGCGGACGAGCAGGTCTATGCCGCCCTGTGCGAACAGATTCGCCAGCGCGGCCTGCACCATGTGCACGGCCTGCTGATGCCCGGTGTGGATGCCTTGTCGGCGCCGGTGTTCGACGCCACCGGTAAGGTCGCCGCCGTGCTGACGGTAGTCGGCCCGACCTCGCTGTTCCACGCCGACGAAAACGGCCCGGCGGCGCAGTGCCTGCTGGCAGCATCCCAGGCGGTGAGCTGGCGCATGGGTTACCAGCCCTAAAGCCCCCTGTAGCCGCTGCCTACGCCAGCGGCTACAGCATCAACCCCAACGTCTTGGCCTTGGCCACTGCCTGAGTGCGGCGCTCCACCCCGAGCTTGCTGTGAATGCGCCGCGCGTGGGTTTTCACTGTGTGCAGGGAAATGAACAGCTGCTCGGCGATCTGCTGGTTGGAACTGCCCAGGGCAATCAATTGCAGCACCTCCAGTTCCCGCTGGCTCAGCGGGCTCTCCCCTGCCGTCGGCAGCGGCACTTCTTCGGGCTCAGCCACTTGCTGGACTTCAAACATCCGCGGCTGACGCAGACGCAATTCATGCAGTGCCTGGTGCAGGTTGCAGCGCGCACCGAGCTCCAGCCCCTCCTGCAAGGCACGGGTGGACAACGCCCGATCCCCCAGCAAAAAAGCCACCTCGGCCAGGGCCAGCTGCAACTCGGTCTGCAGGCACAACATGCCCCGTTGCCGGGCCTGTTCAAGCAGGCGCTGCAAACTTGCCACGGGGGTCTCGGCGCGCTGCAGGTACACCTCGGCCAGCACCAGCAGGTATTCGATACGCGGAATCAGTTCGAGAGTGGCCGGTGGCGCCTGGCGCGCCTGCGGCCCGCGGTAGTGACGCAGCACCCGGCTCAAGGCCTCCTGGGCCAGTTCCGGCCGGCCCTGCTGCAACCAGAACACGCTGCTGACCTGCAGCAGCACGGCGCGGTACACGGTGTCGGGAATCTGCCGTTGCTGCATCAGCCGCTCGGCATCGCGCAGGCGCACAAAGGCATGGGCGTAATCGCCCTGGTTGGCGGCCAGAAATGCCTGGCCGAGAAATCCGTACAAGGCGCGTTTGTCATGGCTGAGCAGACAGAGCTCAAGCCCGTCCTGGAAATGCCCGGCGGCCTGTTCCGCCTGGCCCTGACGCAAGGCCAGGCGCCCACGGCGCAAGGCGATCCGCCCCAGCAGCGGGCCGAGCCGATAAGCCTGGCGACTCAACAATTGCTGCACCTCGTCTAGCAGGCTCTGCGCCCTGTGGGGCGCTCCACGCTGCTCCAGCAACTGCGCATGGTCCAGCTCCAGCAGCGCTTCGAACACCAGTGAATGCTGGGCCCGGGCCAGGCACAGCGCCTCGCGGTTGAGCATCTGCGCCACCTCCAGTTCGCCCCTGAGCAAGGCCTGCTGGGTCAGGCCCGAAAGGCACAGCAGGCGGGTCGGCCAGGCATGGGCCGGCAGTTCGGTCAGCGCCTCGAGAAAATGCATCTGCGCCGGTTCCATCAACCCTTGCAGATGCAACAGCCACCCTTGCTGCGCCTGCCAGCGCGCCACCAGTTGCCGCTGCCCGGAGGCCGTCGGCTGCGGCGCGAAACGCGCCATCTGCGCCACGCAGTGTTGCGCCTGGTCGAAACGCCCGGCGAACAGCAAGGCTGCCGTCAACAGCCCCACCAACTGCGGGCTGCCGAGTAGCAGTTCGTCACCCTGCTGTTCATGCAGACGCAACAGCAACACCACGTTCTGCTGCTCGAACAATTGCTCGAAACTGAAGTGCTGCAACAGGCTGACCGCCACTTCGTATTCCTGCGCCAGCAACGCCTGCTCGAACGCCGCCTGCCAGTCCTCCTGCGCGGCGAACCACTGGCAGGCGCGGCGATGCCAGGAACGTCCCGCCGGCCAGGGCTCGTCGCGCATCAGCCGGGCCAGGGGGGCGAACACTTGCAGCCACTCCGGCGCAGGGTCCCAGGGTTCGATGAAACAGCCCAGCTCCTGCAACGCCCGCAGGTACTGGGCGCCCTCCCCGGCGCCGAACAGGTGCTCGCACAACGCGGCATTGAAGCGCGGCAGGTGCGCCAGCACATGCCAGACCTCGGACAGTTCCGCCGGCAACACGCTGAACAGCTCGTGCTCCAGATACTCCAGCAGGGTATTGGGCCGCCCCTGCCGGCACGGCGCGGCCGCCAGGTCGCTGCCTTCGAGCAGGGCGATGCGCACGCCGGCGCACCAGCCGGCACTGCGCTGGAAAATCCGGCTGGCGGTGTGGATCGACAAGGGTTGCGGCAATTGTTGCAGCAGTCGCTCGATGTCCTCCTGGGTGAACGCCAGCTCGGGGCCCGTGTATTCGTAGAGCTGGTCGTCGAGCAGCAGCCGCGGCCAGTTGCATTGCGGCCGGCGGCGTCCACCCAGCCACCAGGTCAGCGCCGGGTTGCCGATCGCCAGCAGGCGGTCGAGCAGCAGGTCCAACTGCGGCGCGGCGACCCGGCAGTAGTCGTCGAGGAACAGCCAGGTCGGGCTCTGCACATGCGCCAGATGCTCCAGCACCGCAGCCTCGTCCGCCGCGGCCAGGCCCAGCGCCCGCGCCAGCTCGCCGCACAGTTGCGCCGGTGTCTGCGCCGCCCCGGCCTGGGGCAACCAGCACACCCGGCATGCGGCCGGCGCCTGCAACAGGCACTCGGCGAGCAGGGCCGTCTTGCCGCTGCCGGCCGGCGCACAGAGCAGCTTCACCCGCGCCGGCGATGCCAGGAGCGGGGCACTCAGACGGCTGCGGGACAGGTGGTGGGAGGACAAACGGGGCAGGAATCCAGGACAGGGGGTCATGGCGGTCATTGCGGCGTGCCTTTTTTATAGTTTTAGCCTGCGTGCCCTCACCCTAGCCTTGTCGCCAGTGCTTGTTGAGAAGTATTCAGCGCGCTGATCCGCGCCCATAAAAAAGGCGACCGATCGGTCGCCTTTTGCCATCGTTTGTATCCCGGGCCTTACCGCACGCCGGTTGCGCGCAGGGCGGCCGGCGTGTAGTCGGCGGCCTTGGCGGCGAAGCCGAACTCGAAGCTGTGCTTCTCTTCGTTCTTCATCCCCAGGGCGATGTAGCGCCCGGCGATGATGTCGTACAACGCTTCGAGGGTGTAGGCCGGCACCTGGGCGTTGTAATAGAACTGCGCATGCCCTTCGGCCACCCGCCACAGCTGGCCGCGACCGTCGTAGTGATCCACCAGCGCCACCTGCCAGCTGTCTTCGTCTATGTACATGTGGCGCTTGGCGTAGATATGCCGCTCGCTCGGCTTGACCGTGCCGATCACCTCCCAGACCCGGTGCAGCTCGTAGCGGGTCAGGTCCTGGTTGATATGCCCGGCCTTGATGATGTCGTCGTACTTGAGGCTCGGCGAATCCAGCTTGTAGCTGTTGTAGGGGATGTACATCTCCTTCTTGCCCACCAGCTTCCAGTCGTAGCGGTCCGGCGCGCCGGAGAACATGTCGAAGTTGTCCGAAGTGCGCAGGCCGTCGGCGGCAGTGCCCGGCCCGTCGTAGGCCACTTGCGGGGCACGGCGCACCCGGCGCTGGCCGGCGTTGTAGATCCACGCCAGGCGCGGCTCCTTCACCTGGTCGAGGGTTTCGTGCACCAGCAGCACGTTGCCGGCCAGGCGCGCCGGAGCGGTCACCGCCTGCTTGAAGAAGGTCAGCACGTTGGCGCCTTTTTCCGGGTCCAGGTCCGGGATCTGCTGCGGCACCGCCACCTCCTCCTCGAAGCGGATCGGCGTGTAGCTGCCGTTGGTCTGCGGCGTGGCCTGGGTGATGATCCGGCGCAGGTTGCCGCCGCGATAACGGGTGGTGTGGTTCCACAGCACTTCCACGCCGTTCTTCGGAATAGGGAAGGCGTAGTAGCGGTTGCCGGTGAAGTTGGCCAGGCCGTTGCCTTCGTTGATCGAGGTAACATTCAGCGCGCTGCGCTTGGCCGACTCGTAGATGTCCGCCGGCAGACCGACAGTGCGATGGGTCGGGTAGACCGGGATCTTGTAGGTTTGCGGGTAGCGCTTGAACATCGCCACCTGGCCATCGGACAGCTTGTCCTTGTACTTGTCGACAGTGGCCGCGGTGATGGTGAACAGCGGTTTCTCGCTGGCGAACGGGTCGGCGAGGAAGCCCTTGGCGTCCACCGCCCCGGCGTTCTTGCCGATGCCGCCGGTCCAGGCCGGGATCGAGCCGTCGGCATTGCCGGCCTTCTGGGCACCGAGCGGGGTCAGGCTGGTGCCGAGCTTGTCCGCTTCCTGCGGGGTGACCGCCGCCATCACGTTGGCCGCCAGCAGGGTCAAGGCCAGGGCACCGCATTGCAAAATCGTCTTGCGCATAAAGTTGTCCTTCCTGGGTCGGGTCAGAAGTTCACGCCAAAGCTCAACGCGAGGAAGTCGCGGTCTTTGAGGGTGTTGTAGTCGCCGCCGAAAAAGTCGGTGTAGCTGAGGCTGGCGGTGTAGGTGTTGCGGTAGTCGGCATCGACCCCGAGGCTCACCGCCTTGGCGCCTTCGTTGAACAGGCCGTTGGGCCCGTAGCCGTTGACGTCGTGGGACCAGGACAGGTTGGGCTTGAGGTTGATCCCGGCGATCAGGTTGTTGTAATCGAGGATCGCCCGGGCGCGATAACCCCAGGAGGTGGCCGTGACGAAACCGTCGGTATCGCCGCCGAAACCGTACTGGCCGTAGACCGAGTCGCGGCCGTAGCGCAGCTGGCTTTTCGACTCCAGGCCACCGACATGCACGATCGCCGCCTCGCCCACCAGGGTCAGGCGGTCGGCGCCCAGCACCTGATCGAAGAACTGGGTCAGGGTGCTCTGCACCTGGGTGATTTCCTTGCGCCGGTAACCGGTATTGTCGGCCCCCGCCGAAGTCCGCACCGGCGACGCCAGGCCACCGGCGATCGGGTTGACCAGGGCCAGGGTCAGGTCGTTGGTGTTGACCTGCACCGGGGCGTTGGGCCGGTAGCTGATCTCGCCGGTCCAGGCGGTGCCGGTGGGCAGCGTGGTGGAGAAGCTGGCGCCGTACAGGCGGATATCTTCCGGGTATTCGAGGTAGTACTGGCCGCGACCGAGCATCACGCTCTGGGCCAGAGCCGAACCGGTGCCCGGAGCGATCCTGTTGGCGGTGCTGACGATCCCCGGGATGCTCGCCAGGGTGCTGCTCCCGGCGGTGATGGTGCCGACCGTCGGGGTGCGCGCGTGGTAGTTCATGAAGTACAGGCCGTACTCGGTGTCGTCGCCCAGCCAGCGCAGGGCGGTGCCCCACTGCCCGGAGTCGCGGGCATCGCGGTCGCCGGCACGGCCGATCACCACGCCTTCGGGGGCCACGGTAAAGCCCTGGCCGAACGCCGCGGCAATCGGTTGCAGCGGCCGGATCGCCGGGCTGCCGACGGTGTAGCCAGTGGTGCAGCCGTCCGCCACCACGTCGTTGCCGAAGAAGGTGCCGCAGTTGTCGACCACGGTCTGGTCCCACTCCAGCTGATAGAAACCTTCCACGGTCAGCTGGTCGGTCAGGCCCTGGGAAGCGAACAGCATGTTCACCGGGATCAGGCCTTCCTTGATCTCCGCGCCAGGACGACGGAAAGCGGACACGTCGATCGGGTTGATGCTGTTGATCGAGTTGCCGATGAAGGTGCTCTCGCCCCAGCTGACCACCTGCTTGCCGGCGCGCACGGTGCCCGGCAGGTCGGCGATGGAATAGTTGTGATAGATGAAGGCGTCGAGGATCTGCCCGCCGGACGACTTGGCGCCCTCCTTGCGGTTGTGGTCGCTGATGGGCTTGAACTCGCGGTCTTCGTCCTTGAGCTCGAAGTCGTACCAGTATTTGCCCCGGACGAAGACGCCGGTGTCGCCGTACTTCAGTTCCAGGTCGTGGATGCCCTTGAAGATCTTCGAGAAGGTCTCGCCCTTCTTGAAGTTCAGGCGCCCGTCGTCGCCGGTGGAGGACTGTCCGCGACCGCCGTTGGAGACACCCACCAGGTCCTTGTCGGCATCGCGCATGCCCCAGCTGGCGCCGATGGACAGCGAAGAATCGAACTGCCCCTCGATCTCCCCGATGTTGAATGAAACGGCCTGCGCCTGGGCGCAGCCCCCCAAGGCCACCGCGACGGCCAGCGCCCGCGGTATGAAGATGGCGCGCATTGTTGTTTTTGTCATGCGTCTTCCCCGGTGAGTGACAGAAGGCCTCACCCTACTGCCGGCGCACAGGAGCGATAAGCGCACCAAGGAGGTATTCGCGCTGTCGCTCGAAAGGATGAATGTCCCCTCCAGCCGGGCCTTTGCGCGGTGTATCGACGGGCTGGATGGGCGGGTATCAGGTGGATGGATTGCGCACTTGCAGGGCATGTCCGCGCCGCGCGCACTACTATTGCCCAGGCTGTAACAGTCCTTGTCCACAATCGCTATTTTTCATTGAGCAGCCAGCCCTTATCCTGGCCTCGCTCTCACGGCAAACAGCCACGCAGAGTCGCCCAGAGGTGTGATCACGCCACCTTGGGGCAAGAGGATTCAGAAGGTTTGAAGCAACGATATTCAGATCTTCACCGGGTGTTCACTGACGTTGATTTGTTGCTCCTTGATCTAACGTCTTCCTTCGGCCGCTGCCTTGCAGCGGCCTTTTTTATGCCCGGTAGAAAGTCAGGTCGATGCTCAAGATGCCTGCTCGCCGTGGCAATGGAAACGCTGCAACAGGCGATGGACTGACGGCGCCAGGATCAGGCCGAAGGCAGTGATGAAGGCATAAGGCGAACAGCCGCGCAGGCCGCGGCTGTTCGGGTTGGCGGGGGCTGCTTCAGATCGTGTATTTCTGCAGGTTCTGCATCATCTCTCTCAAGGCTTCGATATTGTCCTTGGGGTGCGCCGCGCCTTCGAAGTCGCAGATCTGCTGCCAGTGTGCGGCGACATCTTCCGGGGAGAAGCCTTCGCGCGGATCGAAGCCCAGGCCCAGGCTGCGCTCCCAGCGCACCTTGCCCATCCAGCCGCCGCCGACCTCGAACAGGCCGGAGGTCTCCTGGCAGTTCTCGCTACCCAGGTACACCACCAGCGGGCTGACCAGCTCCGGCTTGAGTTGCTCGAACACCTGCGGCGGGATCAGTCCTTCGGTCATCCGCGTGCCGCCGGTCGGGGCGATGGCGTTGACCAGGATGTTGTTCTTGCGGCCTTCGATGGCCAGGGTGCGGGTCAGGCCGTAGAGGCCGAGCTTGGCCATGCCGTAGTTGGACTGGCCGAAGTTGCCGTAGATGCCGGAGGTGGACGCGGTGAAGATCACCCGGCCATAACCCTGCTCGCGCATGTGCGGCCAGGCGGCGCGAGTCACCTTGTAGGCGCCTTCGACGTGGACGCGGTACACCAGGTCCCAATCGGCGTCTTCCATCTTGTGGAAGGTCTTGTCGCGCAGGATGCCGGCGTTGTTCACCACCACATCCACCCGGCCGAAGGCATCCAGGGCGTTCTGTACGATCTTGTCGCCGTCGGTCACCGAGTCATGGTTGGCCTCGGCGATGCCGCCGGCTTCGCGGATCTGCGCCACCACCCGGTCCGCCGCCGAGGCATTGGCGCCCTCGCCCTGGGTCGAGCCGCCCAGGTCGTTGACCAGGACCTTCGCCCCGTGTCTGGCGAACAGCAATGCATGAGCCTGCCCCAGACCGCCGCCGGCACCGGTGACGATCACGACTTTATTCTCGAAGCGTACAGACTCACTCATACCGAACTCCCACAGGCCAGATGGACAACAGACGGACAACGACTTCGAGTCTCAGGCACGCGGCTGGCGGTCACAATAAACAGGGCTGGAGCTGAATGGTGCGCAATAAGGCAGGGGGATGATCGAGGGGTAACGATGTGGAGGGATGCACCAGCGCCTGGCGCGCACAGGCCAAGGTCGCAGAACGGCGGTCGCTATGGACAGCTCGGGTGTCTCAGGAGCAGGCCAGTTTGCGCGGTGGAAACTCCAGGCTGTCGCGAAAGGCCAGATAGTGCTTGAGCACCTGGACCGGGGCTTCGGTCTGCGGGTAGTGACCGATACCGGCCAGCAGCACGGTATCCGGGGTGGGAATCAGTTCGCAGTAGCGCTCGACCATGTGCGCCCCGGAAATCGGATCCACCGCGCCGTCGATCACCCGCAGCGGCACGTCACCGCGCTGCATCGCACTCACCCAGCGGTCGCGCTGCACCCGGCGCTCGGGAATGTAGCCGATCAGCTTGTGCAGGATCCGCGGACCTTTATTGGCATCCACCAGGCTCCAGAAGTCATCCAGCACACTTTCGCTGGGCCGGGTCTGTGGGCCGAAGATCTGGGTGAAGCTCCTGGCCAGGCCCTCACGGCTGAAGGCGCGGCCGAGCATCCAGCCCAGCGGGCTGAGCAGCAGCTTCTGCGTCAGCACCGGACGATGGGTTTCCGGGAACAGGCCGCCATTGAGGAACACACAGCTGGCAATGTCGCAGCGCTCTTCGTAGTGCCGGGCAAGCATTTCCTGGGCCACGCTGTCGCCATAATCGTGGGCCAGCAGGTGCACGGGGGTATCGACACCCAGGTGCTCGAGCAAGGCCTGTTGCAGGTCCGCCTGCTCCAGCAGGCTGTACTCGTGGTCCCGCGGCTTGGCCGAATCGCCAAACCCCAGCATGTCGCAGGCGATCACTCGATAGCGCTGGGCCAGGGGTTGCCACAGGTAGTGCCAGTCCCAGGCGGCGGTGGGGAAACCATGGATCAGCAGCAGTGGCTCGCCCTGCCCCGCGGTCCAGTAGCGAATGGCATGGCCGCGAAACACGAAACTATGTCCGCGCTTGCGCCACACACACAGAGGAATCTCGGCCATAGGCATCAGAGTTTATAACCCGCGTCTTGTTTATCGAGTTTGCGCAGCAATGCCGGCCATGCCAGAGCGCCGCCCATGCCTTGAGCGCTTTTGGTGACCCCGGCGATCATCGCCTTGGCCCCGGCCAGAATCTGCGGCTCGATGGCGATCAGTTGCGCCGCACCGTTCTGCGCCAGCACCTGGATCTCGCAGGCGCGCTGGAAGGTGAACATCATCAGGAAGGTGTCGGCGATGGTGCCGCCACAGGTCAGCAGACCGTGGTTGTGCAGCATCAGGAAATTGCTGTCGCCGAGGTCGGCCTGCAGCCGAGCCTTTTCCTCGTGGTTCAGGGCCACGCCCTCATAGGCGTGACAGGCCAGGCTCGACAGCACGAACAGCGACTGCTGGCTGATGGGCAACACCCCCTGCTGCTGCGCGGACACCGCGACCCCGGCCGCGGTGTGGGTGTGCAGCACGCAGGCCACATCGTGCCGCACTTCGTGCACGGCGCTGTGGATGGTGTAGCCGGCGGGGTTGATCTCGTAGGGGCTGTCCATCAGCTTGTTGCCGGCCTGGTCGACCTTCACCAGACTGGAAGCGGTGATTTCATGGAACATCAGGCCGAACGGGTTGATCAGGAAATCTTCGGTGCCTGGGACCTTGGCGGAGATATGGGTGAAGATCAGATCGTCCCAGCCATGCATCGCCACCAGGCGATAGCAGGCGGCCAGATCGACGCGGGTCTGCCATTCGGCGGCGCTGACCTGGTCTTTCACACTCGATGTCGACGGAACGGAGGATAAGCTCACGGCAAGGACCTCAGTGACGGCAGTTTTTTTATTATGTTTTTTCAGACGTGGAGTCAGTCTAGTCAGCCACCCGGGTTCGGGTAGTTGCCTTGGCAGCCAGCTTACTGACCGAGCGAGTCAGTGGCCATTTTAGTTCCAGTCGGCACAGGTCAAACGTCAAAGCAACGACGCCAATAAAGGGGCGGCGAACAGGTTCAGCAGGCCGGTGAGAACCATCACCAGCCCCGCCACCGAGCCCTCTTCACCGCCCACTTCATGGGCGCGGCTGACCCCGGCGCCGTGGGCGCCGACCCCGAACAACGCACCGCGAGCCAGGGCGCTGCGCAGCGGCAGCCACTTGAGCAGGACACCGCCGAGCATGGCGCCGAACACCCCGGTGAACATCACGAACACCGCCGTCAATTCGGGTACGCCGCCCAGGTCATGGGCCAGCGGCATGGCGAAGGGGGTGGTGATCGAACGCGGCACCAGGGACATCGTCACCGAGCTGTCCAGGGCCAGCACCCGCGCCAGTCCGAAGGAGCTGGCGATGGACGCCGCGCTGCCCGCCAGCATGCCCAGGAGCAATGCCGGCCAATGGCGCATCAACAGCTGCCGCTGCTGCCAGATCGGCACCGCGAAGGCCACGGTGACCGGTCCCAGCACCAGCATCAGCCAGTGGGTGTTGGCGGAGTATTCGGCATAGGCGGTGTGCAGCGGTACAGCGATCGCCAGCAACAGGGCCGGCACCAGGATCAGCGGCGACAGCAGGTAGCGCCCGGTGCGTCGGTAGATCCAGCGACTGAACAGGTAGGCCGCGAGTGTCAGCAGCAGCCAGAACATTGGCATGGGCTCAAGCGTCATGGCGCATTCTCCAGCGGCACACCCATTCCACCGTGAACGCGGTGACCAGCATCACCATCAGCGTACTGACGCCGATTACCAGCAGGATCCGCCAGCCGTCCTGGCGCAGCAGGCCGCCATAGTCCAGCAGGCTCATCAGCGCCGGAATGAAGAACAACAGCATCTCGGCCATCAGCAGGCCTGCGCCCATCTGCAATGCCGCCGGCTTGATCCAGCCCAGGGCGAACGCCAGCAACAGCAGGGCCAGCCCGACCACCCCGCCAGGAATCGGCCACGCCAGCCACCCAGCCAGCTGGCAGCCGAACAGATAAATAGCCAGCAACACCGCCAGTTCGGATAACAGGCGACCCAGGTGTTTCAAGGTGGAAGCGTTCATGGAATTCGGTCCTCGCAAGCCTGCATTTTAGGCAAGCGCCTGCCATCACCGAAGCGAATTGTTAGACTGGAAGCCATTCCAGAATGGAATTCAGAACACGGACTCAAACCCATGGACTTCAAACAGCTGCGCAGCTTTGTCGAAGTGATTCACCAGGGCGGCTTCACCCAGGCCGCCAAGACCCTGCACATCAGCCAGTCAGCGGTGAGCAAGCAGATCGCCCAGCTGGAACAGAGCCTGGGCACGCCATTGCTGGATCGCCAGGGCTCGCACATTCACCTCACTGCCGCCGGCAGCGTGGTGCTGCAACGCGCCGAAGGCATGCTGCGCCTACGCAATGAGCTGCTCAGCGAGCTTGACGACCTGAGCCTGTTGGCCCGAGGGGAATTGCGCCTGGGCCTGCCCCTGCTGGGCAGCGACGCACTGTTCGCCAGCCTGTTCGCCGAGTACCGCCGACGCTACCCGAACATCAGCGTGCAGCTGCTTGAAGGCGGCAGCCTGAATATCGAGCAGGCGGTGCTCAACGGGGAACTGGAGATCGGCGGCAGCCTGACGCCCAAGGATCCGACCTTCGCCTACCAGCCTTTCTGCGACGAACCGCTGGATGCCTTGCTACCGGCCGATCACCCGTTGGCGATCAAGGCCCAGGTGCGCCTGGAGGAACTGGCGGACACGCCGTTCCTGCTTTATCAGCGCAGTTTCGTGCTCAACGACCGGCTGCTGCAGGCCTGTCAGCAGGTGGGGTTCACCCCGAAGGAGGGTGGGCGCAGCGGCCAGGCGGACTTTCTTGCCGCCCTGGTGGCCGCCGGGCAAGGCGTGGTGCTGTTGCCCAGCGTGGTGGCGCGTGGCCTGGTCCGGCCCGGCGTAGTGCGCCTGACGCTGAAAGCGCCCGACTACCTGCGCTGGGACATCGCCTTCATCTGGCGTCAGGGCGCCTATCTGTCCAAGGCCGCGCAAGCCTGGCTGGCGCTGCTGCGCGAGCGTCCGGTCAGCCGCGCAGAGCGCTGATCAGCTCGGCCAGCCAAGGCTCGGCGTCGGTTTCCGGGGTCACGCTTTCGCTGGCGTCCAGGCGCAGCATTTCCAGCACTTCCCGCACGCCCAACTCGGCGAACAGCTCGCGCATCTGCTCGCCACCGCCACAGAAGGTGTCGCCATAGCTCGAATCGCCCAGGCCGATCACCGCGCCGGGCAAACCGCGCCAGGCCGCCGGCAGTTGATCGCGAATGGCTGAATACAGCGGCAACAGGTTGTCCGGCAGCTCACCCATGCCGGTGGTCGAGGTCACGGCCAGGAAAGCCTCGGGGCCGAACGCCTGGACGTCCGCCAGGGTCGCGCGCGGGTTGTGCCAGGCCTCGAAACCTGCGGCATTGAGGAGTTTGGCGGCGTGCCGGGCGACTTCTTCAGCCGTGCCGTACACCGAGCCGGAAAGGATGGCGACTTTCATCAATCTGATCCTGAAGCTGAGTAAAAGGCTGGGATATTAGCAGCTGCGCGATAAAATCCAGCCTTGTAGCGCGATTTACCCATAATGGCCAGTGGACAGCTTCGCGCCATGTCTTAGAATTGCCGCCACTTGCCGATCGCTTGCGGAAGCTCCCGATGATCAACGCCCACCTGCTGCAACTGGTGATCAACGCCTCCAACGACGGGATTGTCGTTGCCGAACAGGAAGGCGAAGACAACATCATCATCTACGTGAACCCGGCGTTTGAACGCCTCACCGGCTACAGCGCCGACGAGGTGCTGTATCAGGACTGCCGTTTTCTCCAGTCGGGCGACCGCAACCAGCCGGGAATCCCACTGATTCGCCAGGCCTTGGAAAGCGGCCAGCCCTGCCGCCAGGTGCTGCGCAACTACCGCAAGGACGGCAGTCACTTCTGGAACGAACTGTCGATCACCCCGGTGTTCAACGAAAGCGATCAGCTAACCTATTATGTCGGTGTGCAGAAAGATGTAACGGTCCAGGTCAAGGCCCAGCAACGGCTGGCGCAGGTGGAAAAGGAGCTGGCCGAAACCCGCGCGAAACTCGCCGTTTTCCAGGCGACGAGCGGCTCTAACAAGATATCGAATTAGTTGTCAGTACGCTTAATCACCATTGACTCTGTCACTTTCTCCTTCGAGCAACATCATGCGCCGTGACGCTCTCCTCACCCAGGATGAACTGGACTTCATTCAGACCATGCAGCACAACCCGCAACTCAACGTGCGGGATGCGAACTCGAGCCTGCTGGTCAACGGGGGCTCACAGATCCGCGACCTGCTCACCCGCCTGGCGGCCAACGAGCAAGTGACCATCCAGGCGCACTTTGAAAACCAGCAGATGACCTTTCCCCTGCACCTAGTGGAAGACGAATTCCATGCGCTGCATCTGCGCCTGGGCGTGCCGAGCATCTTCGAGGACGGGCCGAGGGTCCGCCCATGGCGCCTGACGCTGGACGAGCCGGTGGCCTTGGAAAACGCCAAGGGGCAGCCCACTGCGCTGTGGGTGCATGAGGTGTCGTTCAACAGTGTGTTGCTGGAGATCCGCAACCGGGCCAAAGCGCAAAAGCAGTTCGCCCAGTGGTTCAGCCCGTCGGGCTACGAGCGCATCGCCCTGCGTGGCCGCCTCGAACGCCAGACCGACGCCGGCTTCTATGCCTATCGGTTGAACCAGAGCGACAAGGATGAAACCGAGCGCCTGCGCCAGTTCATCCTGCAGCAGCACCGCCTGGCACACCCCAACCTGCACGTCTGAAGCCGCGTTTTTTGTGGCCTGGGCATGAGCTCAGGTATCGAGCGTACCGCTGAGAAACTGCCGCAAGCGCTGCATCATCAAACGTCCGTCACTCCCCAGACAGCCCACCGGCGAAGCGCTCAGGCTGTCCTGGGCCAGCTCGGCGACATCCCCCGCCAGCATCAGCGGACACTCCAGGGTCAGCGCCAGGCGGTTCAAGCGCCGAGGCAGTTCCGGTACCGGGGCGTGATTGGAAAACAGCACCAGCGCCTGGGGTTTGATCTTCTCGCAGACCAGGGTCAACTCGTCGAACGGCTGCCCCAGCGCCAGCACCCGCACTTCCACTTCAGCACTGCCCAGCATCAGCGCCGCCACCAGCAACTCCAGCTCCCGGCATTGCCCGGCAAGCGCCGCCAGCAGCACCGGGCGCGGCTGGCTGCCGCGCTGCAACAGCAGGCGCTGGGAGATCCGCGAACGCAGGAATTGATCGAAGAACAGCCATTCGCTGGTGTGGCCGTAAGGTTCCTGGTGCTGCGCCAGCTGCCGCCAGAACGGCATGAGGATGTCCTGGAACACCACCGACAGCGAATAGCTGGAGAAGATCTGGCCGTACAATCGCTCCAGGTACGGCTCGTCGAATTCGCCAACCGCCCGCTTGAGTTGCCCCTGCCACTGCAGGTAATCGCCCGATTCGCTGTCGCCCGGCATGGCCCGTGGCGCCTCGCGGGCGGCCCGGGTCTTGGCGAGGATCTTGCCAACCTTACTGACCGCGACACCACGATCGATCCAGCCGAGGATCTCGCGGACTGTCTCGACATCGTGCATCGAATACAGACGATGCCCACTTTCGGTGCGTGTCGGCTGGATCAGTCCATAACGACGCTCCCAGGCCCGCAGGGTCACCGGGTTGATCCCCGTGAGCCGTGAAACTTCCCGGATCGGAAACAGATCGTCCTGCGAGGGCTGGTCGAGGGGCTGTGTCGGGTGGGCAAGTTCAGTAATGACGGGCATCTGGGTAGAAAACACCGATGGATAAAGTGACGGCCATTCTACTCCCCATCGGTGACAGTTCTTCAACACAGGGCAAAGCGACCGCTGCCTCTGGTGTATTTGTCACAATCAGGAATAATCCTTGCTTGCTTCCAAGACGCAGCCCAACACCCCGGAGCTGCGTCCGGCGTACTGCCTTACCCAGGCAACGCATTGGTTTTACGGAGATACATAATGTCTACCTCACCCGTTACCCTGATGGTCGCCCGGCGTGTCGCCGATGGCCGTTACCAGGACCTGATCGCCTGGCTGCGCGAAGGCGAACAATTGGCCACCGACTTCCCCGGCTATCTCGGCTCCGGCGTGCTCGCCCCGCCGCCCGACGATGACGAATTCCAGATCATCTTCCGCTTCGCCGACGAGCAGACCCTGCACGTCTGGGAGCACTCCGCCTCGCGCACGGCCTGGCTGGCCCGCGGCAGCGACCTGTTCGCCCATCCCCATGAACACCGGGTCAGCGGCATAGACGGCTGGTTCGGCGCGACCGGCCAGCGTCCACCCCGCTGGAAGCAGGCGGTGGCCATCTGGCTGGCCTTCTTCCCGGTGTCGCTGATCTTCAACTTCATCCTCGGCCCGCTGCTGGGCGAACTCGGCCTGGTACCGCGGGTGCTCGTCAGCACCCTGGCCCTGACGCCGCTGATGGTCTACTGGTTCATTCCGCTGTCCACCCGCCTGTTGTCCGGGTGGCTGCACAGCACGCCGGCCCGTCCGCTGCCAACAACCCCTTCCCCACAGAGCCACGTGTAGCAACCGGCTCGCCGGCGATGAGCGATAATGCGGTCTGCCAGACAGACCGCGGCGCCATCATCGCGGGCAACTCGGATCGCCGCCCGCTCGCTTCGGCAGCGGTTTGGGCGAACCCCGCCCGGCGCTGGTATAGTTCTGCTCTACCTGCGACGCGAGCCGTTCATGACTACTTCCCCTGCCCCGATCCTGATCACCGGCGCCGGCCAGCGTGTCGGCCTGCATTGCGCGTTGCGCCTGCTGGAAGACGGTCATCGGGTGATCATCAGCTACCGCACCGAACGCCCGGGCGTGCAGGCCTTGCGTGAGCGTGGCGCGATTGCCCTGTTCGCCGACTTCTCCAGCGAGGCCGGGATCCAGGCCTTCATCAGCCAATTGCACGAGCACACCGACAGCCTGCGGGCGATCGTGCACAACGCCTCGCAATGGCTGGAAGAAACACCCGGCCAGGAAAGCGCGGCCTTCGTCGACATGTTCAGCGTGCACATGCTCGCGCCCTACCTGATCAACCTGCATTGCGCCGACCTGCTGAGATGCTCAAGCCCCGCCGACATCGTGCACATCGGCGACGACGTCACCCGCCGCGGCAGCAGCAAGCACATCGCCTATTGCGCCACCAAGGCCGGCCTCGACAGCCTGACCCTGTCCTTCGCGGCGAAATATGCCCCGACGATCAAGGTCAACGGCATCGCCCCGGCTCTGTTAATGTTCAATCCCGACGACGACGCGGCCTACCGCGCCAAGGCCCTGGCCAAGTCCGCCCTGGGCATCGAGCCCGGTTGCGAAGTGATCTACCAGAGCCTGCGTTATCTGCTCGACAACCCTTATGTCACCGGCACTACCCTGACCGTCAACGGCGGGCGGCACCTCAAGTAAGGCTTCCCGCGAGGACGTTGCATGACGCTTTCCCTGCCCCAGCATTACCGCGAGATCCTCAAGGGTCTCGGCGAAGACCCCGAGCGCGAAGGCCTGCTCGACACCCCACAACGCGCGGCCAAGGCCATGCAGTACCTGTGTCATGGCTACAGCCAGTCGGTGGACGAGGTGGTCAATGGCGCGCTGTTCGCCTCCGATAACGATGAAATGGTCATAGTCGCCGACATCGAACTCTATTCCCTGTGCGAACATCACCTGCTGCCCTTCATCGGCAAGGCCCATGTGGCTTATATTCCCACCGGCAAGGTGCTGGGCCTGTCGAAGATCGCCCGGATCGTCGACATGTTCGCCCGCCGCCTGCAGATCCAGGAAAACCTCACGCGGGAAATCGCCGACGCAGTGCAGCGGGTGACCCAGGCCGCCGGCGTCGCGGTGGTCATCGAAGCCCAGCACATGTGCATGATGATGCGCGGCGTCGAGAAGCAGAACTCGACCATGCACACCTCGGTGATGCTCGGCGCCTTTCGCGAGTCGAGCACCACGCGCCAGGAATTCCTGCAATTGATCGGACGGAGCAAGTAGCAATGCCACAACTTCAGCCAGGAATGGCTCGCATCCGGGTCAAGGACCTGTGCCTGCGGACCTTCATCGGAATCAACGAGGACGAGATCCTCAACAAGCAGGATGTGCTGATCAACCTGACCATCCTGTATGCCGCGCAGGAAGCCGTGCGCGACAACGACATCGACCATGCGCTGAACTACCGCACCATCACCAAGGCGATCATCGCCCATGTGGAGGGCAACCGCTTTGCCCTGCTCGAGCGCCTGACCCAGGAAATCCTCGATCTGATCATGGCCAACGAATCGGTGCTGTACGCCGAGGTCGAGGTCGACAAACCCCACGCCCTGCGTTTCGCCGAGTCGGTGTCGATCACCCTCGCGGCCAGCCGCTGATATCATCCGCGCCACATTTGATTGCACAGAGCCGAACATGACCGAGCAACAACGCCTGGAACTCGAAGCCGCCGCCTTCCGCCGCCTGGTCGCGCACCTGGACAGCCGCAAGGACGTGCAGAACATCGACCTGATGAACCTCGCCGGCTTCTGCCGCAACTGCCTGTCCAAGTGGTACAAGGCCGAGGCCGACGAGCGCCAGATCGAGGTCAGCCTCGATGACGCCCGTGAAGTGGTGTATGGCATGCCCTACGCCGAGTGGAAGACTCTCTACCAGAAAGAAGCCAACGCCGAGCAGCAAGCGGCGTTCGCCAAAGGAAAACCCCATGACTGACCTGAACACCCTGCGCGCCAGCCTCAAGAGCGGCGAACACGTCTTCGCCGACACCCTGGCCTTTATCACCGCCGGCTACGACTACCAGCCACAGGCCTTCGACAACGGCGGTGTGGAGAACGCCGCCGGGCAGAACGAAGGTTCGTGCAAGACCCTGGGCCTGGCCCTGCTGGAAGGCTTGAGCGACGAAGAAGCGCTGTTGGCGTTCGGCGAGCATTACCGCTCGGTGCTGGCCACCCCTGAAGGCAGCGACCACGGCAATATCCGCGCGTTGATCGCCCATGGCCTGGCGGGTGTGAAGTTCGCTCAGCAGCCACTCAAGCGCCGCTGATCTCTGTAGGAGCGAGGCTTGCCCGCGATGGGCACCATGCGGTCTATCTGAAGCACCGCGTTGTCTGGATCGCGGGCAAGTCGGATCGCCGCCCGCTCGCTCCTACAGAAGCAACAGATACAAAAAAACCGGCCTGGGCCGGTTTTTTCATTTCAACGGTCTCAGAACGAAGCGTTCTGCAGGCCGTCCAGGTAGCGCTCGGTGTCCAGCGCGGCCATGCAGCCGGCGCCGGCCGAGGTGATGGCCTGGCGGTACACATGGTCGGCCACGTCACCGGCGGCGAAGATGCCTTCGATGCTGGTCGCGGTGGCATTGCCTTCACGGCCGCCCTGCACCACCAGGTAGCCATCCTTGAGTTCCAGCTGGCCTTCGAACAGCGAAGTGTTCGGGGTGTGGCCGATGGCGATGAACACACCGTCGACCTTGATCTCGTCGAAGCTGCCGTCGTTGCTCTTCAGGCGCGCGCCGGTGACACCCATGTTGTCGCCCAGCACTTCGTCCAGGTTCGCGTTCAGCTTGAGCTCGATCTTGCCTTCGGCAACCCGGGCATTGAGCTTGTCGATCAGGATCTTCTCGGCGCGGAAGGTATCGCGACGGTGGATCAGGGTGACCTTGCTGGCGATGTTGGCCAGGTACAGGGCTTCTTCGACAGCGGTGTTGCCGCCACCGACCACGGCCACTGGCTTGTTGCGATAGAAGAAACCGTCGCAGGTCGCGCAGGCCGACACGCCTTTGCCCATGAAGGCTTCTTCCGAAGGCAGGCCCAGGTAACGGGCGCTGGCGCCGGTGGCGATGATCAGGGCGTCGCAGGTGTAGGTCGCGCTGTCGCCGGTCAGGGTGTAAGGCTTGGCGGCGAAATCCACGGCATTGATGTGATCGAAGACGATTTCGGTTTCGAAACGCTCGGCGTGTTCACGCATGCGCTCCATCAGCGCCGGGCCGGTCAGGCCGTGGACGTCGCCCGGCCAGTTGTCGACTTCGGTGGTGGTGGTCAGCTGACCGCCGGCCTGCATGCCGGTAATCAGCAGCGGCTTCAGGTTGGCGCGGGCGGCATAGACCGCGGCGCTGTAACCGGCAGGGCCGGAACCGAGAATAATCACACGCGAATGACGTACATCAGACATGACTCACTCCTATCGACCGGCCCGGATCTCTGGCGCGGAACGCCGGATTGCCGGCTGGAATAAAAAAGGACGGCGAAAGCACTTGGGGAAGGCTTCAGGTTCGCCCGTCCGAAAATAATGGGTGCAGCGTATAGAGGGGGCGAAGATTAAGGAAATACGGTTTAACAATCCAGCTCATAGGAGGTCTCTATCCGGTATCGGTGTATTTACCGGCGCCTTTGTTACAGTTGATGTCGACCTTGCGACCGCGCTTTCGCCGGTGGGGCAAAGCCGGTAAGGTCGGCGCGTTTTCCCCCTTGCACGGAGCTCCCTATGCCCGCCCCCGTTCTGTCCGGCCCGCAATACCTGCGCGAAGGCCTCAAGCTGGTGCTCAGCCCCGGCCTGCGTCTGTTCGTCCTTTTGCCCCTGGCCATCAACCTGGTGCTGTTCGTCGGATTGATCTATTTCGCCGGCCACCAGTTCAGCCTGTGGGTCGACACCCTGATGCCTTCTTTGCCGGACTGGCTGAGCTTTCTCAGCTACATCCTCTGGCCGCTGTTCGTGGTGCTGGTGCTGCTGATGGTGTTTTTCACCTTCACCATGCTGGCCAACGTGATCGCCGCGCCCTTCAACGGTTTCCTCGCGGAGAAAGTCGAAGTGGTGGTCCGCGGCACCGACGACTTCCCGCCCTTCAGCTGGGCCGAACTGCTGGCCATGATCCCGCGCACCCTGGCCCGGGAAATGCGCAAGCTGGGTTACTTCCTGCCACGGGCCATCGGCCTGTTCATCCTGTCCTTCATTCCGGTGGTGAACCTGGTGGCCGCGCCGCTGTGGCTGCTGTTCGGCGTGTGGATGATGGCGATCCAGTACATCGACTACCCGGCGGACAACCACAAGCTGGGCTGGAACGAGATGCTCGCCTGGCTGCGGGAAAAGCGCTGGCAGAGCATGAGCTTTGGCGGGATCGTCTACCTGGTGCTGCTGATCCCGGTGGTCAACATCCTGATGATGCCGGCGGCGGTGGCCGGTGCGACGCTGTTCTGGGTGCGTGAGCGCGGCGCGGAAAACCTGGTGGCCCAGCAACGCTGAGCGGGTCACAAATCCATCATCGTAACGTCACAATGACGACATGGCCTCGGCTGACACTGAGGTCATGACGACAGCTCTGCATATCACTCTGATCACCGAAACCTTCCCACCGGAAATCAATGGCGTGGCCAATACCCTTGGCCGCCTGTGCGATGGATTGCGCGCCCGCGGCCACCAGGTGGAACTGATCCGCCCACGCCAGGGCAGCGATCAGAGCCGGGTCAGCGACGACGGTCTGCTGCTGTGTCGCGGCTGGCCGTTACCGGGTTATCCGGGGCTGCAATGGGGCCAGTCGTCGATGCACAAGCTGCTGCGGCGCTGGAAACGCCATCGCCCGGATGTGCTGTACATCGCCACCGAGGGCCCGCTGGGCCTGTCCGCGCTACGGGCGGCGCGACGCCTGGGGATTTCCGTGGTCAGCGGTTTCCACACCAACTTCCAGCAGTACTCCAGCCAGTACGGCCTGGGTTTGCTGACGCGCCTGCTGACCCACTATCTGCGCTGGTTCCACAACCGCTCCAAGCTGACCCTGGTGCCCAGCGCCAGCCAGCGCCTGGAACTGGAGCGACGCAACTTCGAACGCCTGGCGCTGCTGTCGCGCGGGGTCGACAGCCAGCTGTTCCACCCGGCCAAGCGGCTCAACGAGTTGCGCGAAAGCTGGGGCCTGGGCAGCGACGATATCGCGGTGATTCATGTCGGCCGCCTGGCGCCGGAGAAGAACCTGGGCCTGCTCAAACGCTGCTTCACTCAGCTGCAGAGCACTTATCCACAGCAGTCCATGAAATTGATCGTGGTGGGCGATGGCCCGCAACGCGCGATCCTGCAGAAGGAACTGCCGGACGCCGTGTTCTGTGGCTCGCAACGCGGCGAGGCGCTGGCCAGTCACTATGCCTCGGGGGATCTGTTTCTGTTCCCGAGCCTGACCGAAACCTTCGGCAACGTGGTGCTCGAGGCTCTGGCCTCGGGGCTGGCCGTGGTGGCTTATGACCAGGCCGCGGCGGCCCAGCATATTCGCCATGGCTACAACGGTGTGCTGGCGATGCCCGGGGACGAATGTGCGTTCTGCGATGCGGCCAGTTGGCTGCTGGAGGAGCGCGAGACTTTGCGCCGGGTACGCCTCAATGCCCGCCAGCACGCCAGCCGCCAGGGCTGGGCGGCGATCATCGAGCAGTTTGAAACCCAGCTGCGGGGCGCCTGCATGGAAGAAGTGGTGGTGCCCGAGGGGCGGTTGTTGCCCTAGCGCTGAAAACATCCGCTGCAAAAGCATCTCGGGCAAGCCTCGCTCCTACACAGCGTTGATCCTGTAGGAGCGAGGCCTGCCCGCGATCGTATTTCCAGGCGCTGCGCTCAGACCAGCGTCATCAACGCCTCACGGCTGAATGGCAGGATGTCCTGCTCGCGACCGTCACGCACCTTCTGCGCCCAGTCCGGGTCCACCAGCAATGCGCGTCCTACCGCCACCAGATCGAACTCATCGTTGTTCAGGCGCTCGAGGAGTTTTTCCAGGCTCGCCGGTTGCGCCACCTTGTCGGTGTTGACCATGAACTGCAGGAACTCGCCATCGAGGCCGACGCTGCCCACGGTGATGGTCGGCTTGCCGGTGAGCTGGCGGGTCCAGCCGGCCAGGTTCAGTTTGGAACCCTCGAACTCCGGCTCCCAGAAACGCCGGGTGGAGCAGTGGAAGATATCCACACCGGCCTCCGCCAGCGGCTTGAGGAACTCACCCAAGGCCTCGGGGGTTTGTACCAGGCGGGCGCTGTAGTCCTGCTGCTTCCACTGCGAGAAGCGGAAGATGATCGGGAAGTCGGGGCCCACCGCGGCGCGCACGGCCTGGATCAGCTCGACGGCAAAACGCGAGCGCTGGGCCAGGTCGCCACCGTACTCGTCGGTACGCTGGTTGCTGCCGTCCCAGAAGAACTGGTCGACCAGGTAGCCGTGGGCACCATGGATCTCCACGCCGTCCATGCCGATGCTCTGGGCATCCTTGGCGGCCTGGGCGAAGGCGGCGATCACTTCGCGGATATCGTCCTGGGTCATGCCGTGGACCACCACCTGGCCGTCCTTGAGTTTTTCCGACGGGCCGTAACCCGGCACGCTGGCATCCGGCTCGGTACCCAGGCGGCGCACGTTGCCCACATGCCACAGCTGCGGAACGATCTTGCCGCCTTCGGCGTGCACCGCGTCCACCACCTTCTTCCAGCCGGCCAGGGCCGCTTCGCCATAGAAGCGCGGCACGTTCGGATAACCGTTGGAAGCCTTGTGCCCGACCGTGGTGCCTTCGGTGATGATCAGGCCGACCCCGGCCGCGGCGCGACGACGGTAATACTCGATGACTTTCGAGTTCGGCACGCCACCGGGGGAAAACGACCGGGTCATCGGCGCCATCACCACACGGCTCGACAGCTCCAGGGCACCCAGCTGAAAGGGTTTGAACAAGGCTTGAACGGGCATGCTGTACTCCAGTGCTGAAGGTCTGAATCGCGGGAAGCGGCAGGTCGGGCGAGTGCGCCGACGGCCTTATGATGGCGATAATATTCCGTGCCCCAGACAACGCCCAGCACTATTGACCGGGGTGATTAAGGTGCCAAAGCGCAGAGAAGCGGAGGGTGCGCGAACGCGCGGTAAAACCGGCCGGGCAGCGGGGCCCGGCGTGCAGATTCAGCTCAAGGCTTTTTCGATGGCCTGGACCACGGCCGGATCATCCGGTGCGGTGCGCGGGGAGAAACGCGCCAGGACGCGGCCGTCCTTGCCCAGCAGGAACTTCTCGAAGTTCCAGGTGATATCGCCCGGGAATTCCGCCCCTTCGCCCGCCAGCAGACGGTACAACTGATGGCGCTCCGGACCGTTGACGTCCAGCTTGCTGCTCAACGGAAAGGTCACCCCGTAGTTGAGGCTGCAGAATTCCTGGATCTCCTGTTCGGAGCCCGGCTCCTGCCCGGCGAACTGATTGCACGGCAGGCCCAGCACGCTGAACCCCTGGCCTTTGTATTGCTGGTAGAGGTTCTCCAGCGCCGCGTATTGTGGTGTGAGACCACACTTGGAGGCGACGTTGACCACCAGCACGACGTGCCCCTTGAAAGGCGCGAGCGGTAGCTCCTGACCATCCAGGGCTTTCAATTTAAGGTCGTGAAAAGCACTCATGACGAACTCCAGATTCCCGTGTTCTTGCAGAAAACAGCCACTCGACAGTACCGCCTGTTGCCCGGCGATAAAAGCCGCGGACTAAAAAGGCGCCCTCGGGCGCCTCTCCAGTCAGATTTGAGCTTAGCGCAGAAATCAGTGGTGATGGCCACCTTCGCCATGGACGTGACCATGGGCGATTTCTTCCTGGCTGGCGTCGCGGATGTCGACAACCTTGACCTTGAAGTTCAGGCGCTGGCCGGCCAGCGGGTGGTTGCCGTCGACGGTCACGTCGTCGCCGTCCAGGTCGCGGATGGTGACGATCTGCATCTGGCCGTCCGGAGCGGAAGCGTGGAACTGCATGCCCACTTCCAGTTCGTCGACGCCTTCGAACATGCTGCGGCTCAGGGTGCTGACCAGTTCGGCGGCGTATTCGCCGTAGGCATCTTCCGGCTCAACGGCAACGCTCAGCTCGTCGCCGACGTTCTTGCCTTCCAGGGCCTTTTCCAGGCCTGGAATGATGTTCCCTGCGCCATGCAGGTAGACCAGCGGGGCGCCGCCGGCAGAGCTGTCGATGACCTCACCAGCGTCATTGGTGAGGGTATAGTCGATGGAGACAGCCTTATTGGCGGCGATCAGCATGGGGCGAGACCTTTTGCATAAGAATGAAGAACGTCCAAGTTTAGCGAAGCAATCGCCCGAAAGCGAACGGAACCCGGACAAACGGAACGCGGCGCCAGGCTCGACGATCGTCGGCTTTCATCAGGATGAAGACGGCCACTGGGTCGTCGAGCTGTCCTGTGGCCATACCCAGCACCTGCGCCACCAGCCGCCCTGGCAATCGCGGGCCTGGATCCTGGATCCGCACAAACGCATGGAAAAAATAGGCCAGCCCTTTGCCTGCGGTTGGTGCGCACAAGGCTCGGTTAGCGCTAACCTTGGCGCCTGAATTTCCGGTAGAGCAGTACACATAAGCGACTCACCGTTGCCATGCACCCTTCGAGAATCCGCATGCAAACTTTTTTTATCGCACCCACCGATTTTGGCGTGGGTCTGACCTCCATCAGCCTCGGGCTGGTGCGTACCCTGGAACGGGCCGGCCTCAAGGTCGGCTTCTTCAAACCCATTGCCCAGCCTCACCCAGGCGATACCGGTCCTGAGCGCTCGACCGAACTGGTAGCCCGCACCCATGGCCTTAAACCGCCGCAGCCGCTGGGCCTGGCCCATGTCGAACGGATGCTCGGCGACGGCCAGTTGGACGAGTTGCTGGAAGAGATCATCACCCTCTACCAGCAGGCGGCCGTCGGCAAGGACGTGCTGGTGGTCGAAGGCATGGTGCCGACCCGTAGCGCCAGCTATGCCGCGCGGGTCAACCTGCACCTGGCGAAAAGCCTGGATGCCGAGGTGATCCTGGTGTCCGCCCCGGAAAACGAAGTGCTCACCGAACTGTCCGGTCGCGTGGAGTTGCAGGCGCAGTTGTTCGGCGGCCCGCGCGACCCGAAAGTGCTGGGGGTGATCCTCAACAAGGTGCGTACCGACGAAAGCATGGAGGCCTTTTCTGCCCGTCTGAAAGAGCACTCGCCCCTGCTGCGCAGCGGCGACTTCCGCCTGCTCGGCTGTATCCCTTTCCAGCCGGAACTGAACGCGCCGCGCACCCGCGACGTCGCCGACCTGATGGGCGCCCAGGTGCTCAACGCCGGCGACTACGAAAGCCGGCGCATGACCAAGATCATCATCTGCGCGCGCACCATGCGTAACACCGTGGAGCTGCTCAAGCCCGGCGTGCTGGTGGTGACGCCCGGCGACCGCGATGACATCATCCTCGCCGTGAGCCTGGCGGCGATCAACGGCGTGCCCCTGGCCGGGTTGCTGCTGACCAGCGACACCCTGCCCGACCCTCGGATCATGGACCTGTGCCGCGGCGCCTTGAATGCCGGCCTGCCGGTGCTGTCGGTGAGCACCGGCTCCTACGATACCGCCAACCAGCTGAACAGTCTGAACAAGGAAATCCCCATCGATGATCGCGAGCGCGCAGAGATCATCACCGACTTCGTCGCCAGCCACCTGGACGCCAAGTGGCTGCACCAGCGTTGCGGCACGCCGCGGGAAATGCGCCTGTCGCCGGCGGTGTTCCGCTACCAGTTGATCCAGCGCGCCCAGGAAGCCAACAAGCGCATCGTCCTGCCCGAAGGCAGCGAGCCGCTGACCGTGCAGGCCGCGGCGATCTGCCAGGCGCGCGGCATCGCCCGTTGCGTGCTGCTGGCCAAGCCGGCGGATGTCGAGGCGGTCGCCCGGGCCCAGGGCATCGAGTTGCCGCCAGGCCTGGAAGTCATCGACCCGGACCAGATCCGCGAACGCTACGTCGAGCCGATGGTGGCGCTGCGCAAGAGCAAGAGTCTCAACGCGCCGATGGCCGAACAGCAACTGGAAGACCCGGTAGTGATCGGCACCATGATGCTGGCCCTGGACGAAGTCGATGGCCTGGTCTCCGGCCTGATCCACTCCACTGCCAATACCATCCGCCCGGCCTTGCAGTTGATCAAAACCGCACCGGGCTGCACCCTGGTGTCGTCGGTGTTCTTCATGCTGTTCCCCGAGCAGGTGCTGGTCTACGGCGACTGCGTGATGAACCCGCACCCGAGCGCCAGCGAGCTGGCCGAGATCGCCCTGCAAAGCGCCGACTCGGCAGCGGCGTTCGGCATCACCCCGCGGGTGGCGATGATCAGCTATTCCAGCGGCGAGTCGGCCAGTGGCGAAGAAGTGGAGAAAGTCCGCGAAGCCACCCTGCTGGCCCATGAAGCCCAGAACTCGCTGCTGATCGATGGCCCCTTGCAATACGACGCCGCGGCCAACGAAGCCGTGGCCCAGCAACTGGCGCCCAACAGCCAGGTCGCCGGCAAGGCCACGGTGTTCGTGTTCCCCGACCTGAACACCGGTAACACCACCCACAAGGCCGTGCAGCGCAGCGCCGACTGCGTCAGCCTCGGGCCGATGCTGCAAGGCCTGCGCAAGCCGGTGAACGACCTGCCCCGTGGCGCCCAAGTCGACGACATCGTCTACACCATCGCCCTGACCGCGATTCAAGCCGCCAACCGACCTCTGGATGTGTAAATGCTGGATTTTCTACCTGCACCGCTGCGAGGCGTGATCGCCTCGCTGTTGTTGGCGCTCAACACCATCGTCTGCTGCACGCCGCTGTTCGTGGTGGCGATCTTCAAGTTGCTGCTGCCCTTCCCGGCGGCCCAGCGCTTCACCGACTGGCTGATGAGCCACATCCATGAAGCCTGGATCAGCAACAACAAGGCCTGGATGAGCCTGCTCGGGCACACCCGCTGGCACCTCAGCGGGCTCGACGGCCTGGACTACCGGCACTCGTACCTGATCACCAGCAACCACCAGAGCTGGGTCGACATCATGGTCCTGCAATACGTGCTCAACCGGCGCATCCGCCCGCTGAAGTTCTTCCTCAAGCAGGAGCTGATCTGGGTCCCGGTGATTGGCCTCGCCTGGTGGGCCCTGGGTTTCCCGTTCATGAAGCGCTACTCCAAGGCCTACCTGGAAAAATACCCGGAGAAAAAGGGCAAGGACCTGGAGACCACCCGCAAGACCTGCGCGAAATTCCGCGACAACCCGGTGGGCATCTTCAACTTCGTCGAAGGCACACGCTTCACCAAGGCCAAGCATGCGCAACAGGCCTCGCCGTTCCGCTACCTGCTCAAGCCCAAGGCCGGCGGCATCGCCTTCGTGCTGGACGCCATGGGCGAGCAACTGGAATCCATCGTCAACGTGACCATCCACTACCCGGCGGGGCAGCCGGGTTACTGGGACCTGTTGTGCGGCAAGGTCAATGAGGTGGTGGTGCATTTCGAAGAGCTACCGATTCCACCGCAGTTCATCGGCAAGAACTACGACCAGGATGGCGTGTATCGCCTGGAGTTCCAGGGCTGGATCAACCAGCTGTGGCACGACAAGGACGCGCTGCTGGAGCAGATGCATCGGGAGTATCCGGGCAAATAGCGGGCGCCTGCAAGGCGCCTTATCGCGGGCAACACAGGAGCCACACTCCTTGCTTCTGTAGGAGCGAGGCTTGCCCGCGCTAGCCTTCTCAAGGCCACAAAAAAGCCCGCCGTCGATCACTCGACGGCGGGCTTTTTTATCGGCCGCTAAGGCTTAGATCGCGCCGCGCTTGCGCAGCAGTTCCAGCACTTGCTTGACACCCTCTTCCAGCGACACGGACTGGGTGTCGATCACCAGATCGGCATCCAGCGGCACGTCGTACGGGAAGGACTCGCCCGGGATATTATCCCCACCCGCGGCGTACAGGCCCTGCGGGTCACGCTCGGCGCAGGCCGCCGGGGAGGCCTGGACGTAGACCGTCAGCAGACGCTCCTTGCCGATCAGGTCCCTGGCCTGTTCACGACCTTCCGCACTCGGCGCGACGAACGCCGCCAGGGTCAGCAGGCCGGCTTCGTTGAACTGACGCGCCACGTGTGCGGCCCGCCGCCAGTTCTCGGTGCGCCCGGCGCGATCCTGAGGCAGACCTTTATTCAGGTCGTGACGCAGGTTCTGGCCGTCGAGGACGAACACCGCACGGCCCATGTCGAACAGCTTGCGCTCGACCGCGTAGGCCAGGGTGCTCTTGCCGGCGCCGGACAGGCCGCTGAACAGCACGGTGGCCGGTTGCTGGCCGAAGCGCTGGGCGCGCTCCTCGGTGGCGACATGGGCCAGCTTGCCATGGTGCGTGACGCTGCCATGCACCACAGTCTGAGCGACGATCATGCCGGCGCCGACGGTGCCGTTGGTCAAGCGGTCGATGACGATGAAGGCACCGGTGGTGCGGTTGCTGTCGTAACCGTCGAGGGCGATCGGTGCGTCGAGGGCGATCTTGACCTTGCCGATCTCGTTCAGCTGCAGAGCGCTGGCCGGACCTTCTTCAAGGGTGTTCACGTCGACCCTGTTGACGATGCTGGCGATGGAACCCGGCACGTAACTGGTGGCGCGCTTGATGTCGTACTTCTTGCCCGGCAGCATCGGCTCTTCGGCCATCCATACCAGCATGGCTTCGAAGCTGTCGGTCACCGGCGGTACGTTGTCGGCATGCACCAGCAGGTCGCCACGGGAGATATCGATCTCGTCTTCCATGGTCAGGGTCACGGCCTGGCCCGGGCCGGCATGCTCCAGCTCGCCTTCGAAGGTGACGATGGACTTCACCCGGCTGCTCTTGCCCGACGGCAGCACCACGACTTCGTCACCCTTGTGCACGATGCCGCTGGCCAGGGTCCCGGCGAAACCACGGAAGTTCAGGTTCGGACGGTTGACGTACTGCACCGGGAAGCGCAGGTCGGTGAAGTTGCGATCGCCCGCCACTTCCACGGTCTCGAGGATTTCCATCAGCGACTGGCCGGTGTACCACGGCGAGCGCTCGGACTTGTTCACCACGTTGTCGCCCTTGAGGGCCGACATCGGCACGAAGTGCAGGCTGGCGGGCTTCATCTTCAGACCTTCGGCGAACTTCAGGTAGTCTGCCTTGATCGACTCGAACACGCCCTGGTCGAAGTCCTTGAGGTCCATCTTGTTGATGGCCACGACTATGTGCTTGATGCCCAGCAGGGAGGCGATGAAGCTGTGGCGACGGGTCTGGGTCTGCACGCCATAGCGGGCGTCCACCAGGATGATCGCCAGGTCACAGGTGGAAGCACCGGTGGCCATGTTGCGGGTGTACTGCTCATGGCCGGGGGTGTCGGCAATGATGAATTTGCGCTTGGCGGTGGAGAAATAGCGGTAGGCGACATCGATGGTGATGCCCTGCTCACGCTCGGCCTGCAGGCCGTCGACCAGCAGCGCCAGGTCGATGTCGTCACCGGTGGTGCCGACTTTTTTCGAGTCGCGGGTAATGGCTTCCAGATGGTCTTCGTAGATCATCTTCGAGTCGTGCAGCAGGCGCCCGATCAGGGTGCTCTTGCCGTCGTCGACGTTACCGCAGGTCAGGAAGCGCAGCAGTTCTTTGCGTTCGTGCTGGGCCAGGTAGGCGAGGATGTCCTCGCTGATCAATTCGGATTGATGCGACATGTTAGACCCTACTTAGAAATAGCCCTGACGTTTCTTGTCTTCCATGGAACCGGCGCCGTCGTGATCGATGACCCGGCCCTGGCGCTCGGAAGTCCGCGTCAGGAGCATTTCCTGAATGATGTCCGTCAGGCTTTCGGCCTCGGACTCCACCGCGCCCGTCAACGGGTAGCAGCCAAGGGTACGGAAACGCACCTTCTTCTTGACGATGCGGGCCTTCTCCTCGTCGGAGAGGTGCTCGAGGATGCGCTCGTCGTCGATCATGATCAGGGTGCCGTTCTTCTCGATCACTTCGCGCTCGGCAGCGAAGTACAGCGGCACGATCGGGATGCCCTCGAGGTAGATGTATTGCCAGATGTCCAGCTCGGTCCAGTTCGACAGCGGGAAGACGCGGATCGACTCGCCCTTGTTGACCTTGCCGTTGTAGACGTTCCACAGCTCGGGGCGCTGGTTCTTCGGGTCCCAGCGATGCTTGCTGTCGCGGAACGAGTACACGCGCTCCTTGGCGCGGGATTTCTCTTCGTCACGCCGGGCACCGCCGAACGCCGCATCGAAACCGTACTTGTCCAGCGCCTGCTTGAGGCCCTCGGTTTTCATGATGTCGGTGTGCTTGGCACTGCCGTGGGTGAAGGGGTTGATGCCCTGCGCAACGCCTTCCGGGTTGACGTGGGTGATCAGCTCCAGGCCCAGCTCCTCGACCATGCGATCGCGGAACTTGTACATCTCCTGGAATTTCCACTGGGTGTCGACGTGCATCACCGGAAACGGCAGCTTGCCCGGGAAGAACGCCTTGCGCGCCAGGTGCAGCATCACGGCGGAGTCTTTACCGATGGAGTACAGCATCACCGGGTTGTCGAACTCGGCGGCCACCTCGCGGATGATGTGGATGCTTTCCGCCTCCAGCTGTTTCAGATGCGTCAGTTTGTCGACCATGGCTACTCACGAAAGCTTTCTTATGGACGGCCTGCGGGCCGTGTTCGAGCGGGGCATGCTAGCACAGCGACCTCTTCTAATCAGGACGCCAGCTAGATCGAAACGGTATATTAATATACCCGCCTGTTTGCTGTGTTTACGCCTCTCTGTAGCCGCTGCCGCAGGCTGCGATCGACTGCGCGGCAAGCGTGCTCTCGAAGGTCATGGGAAGCCCCTTCGGGCCTTGTCGTCGCCTGCGGCAGCGGCTACAGGGCAAGGCTTTATATAGGGTTCGGGCAGTCGATGAACAAGTGCTCGAGGGCGAAGCGGCGGGCCAGGTAATCCCCCAGCGCCTGCACGCCGTAACGCTCGGTGGCGTGATGACCGGCGGCGATAAAACTGATGTCGTTTTCCCGGGCGCTGTGGAAGGTCTGCTCCGAGGCCTCGCCGCTCAGGTACAGATCGACGCCGGCTAGCACCGCCTGGTCGATGTAGCCCTGGCCGCCGCCGGTGCACCAGCCGACACGCCGGATCATCTTGCTGCCTTCGACCACCAGCGGCTCGCGCCCTATTACCTCCTGGACCTTGCGCGCGAAGTCCCGCGCGGTCATGGGCTCGGCGAGGGAACCGACCAGCCCGACGATCTTCAGGTTGTCCGGGTCCAGCGGGCCTTCCACAGTAATATCCAGTTGCCGCGCCAGTTGCACGTTGTTGCCGACGTCCGGATGCAGGTCCAGCGGCAGGTGATAGGCCAGCAGGCTGATATCGTGCTTGAGCAGGGTTTTTAGCCGACGCTGCTTCATGCCCGTGATACAGGGATTCTCGCCTTTCCAGAAATAGCCGTGATGCACCAGCACCAGATCGGCATTGGCCTCCACCGCGGCATCGAGCAATGCCTGGCTGGCCGTGACGCCGCTGACGATGCGCAGCACCTGTGGCCGGCCTTCGACCTGCAGGCCATTGGGGCAGTAATCAGCGATTCGCGAACTGCCCAGGTAGCGGTCAGCCTCCTCTACCAGAGTGCTCAGGGCAACGGCCATAAAAGACTCCTAAATATCCCGTTCAGAGGCGCGCGCGGCCTCGTATAATGCGCGACATTATGGGCCGTCCCGGGCGGCCTGCAACCTCTCAGGACTTGCTCAATGCTCAAGGCTCTGCGTTTTTTTGGCTGGCCGCTGTTGGCCGGCGTGCTTATCGCGTTGCTGATAATTCAGCGTTACCCGCAATGGGTCGGCCTGCCCAGCCTGGACGTCAACCTGCAGCAAGCCCCGCAAACCAAGGCGCTTCGACAAGGCCCGGTGTCCTATGCCGATGCCGTGGCGATCGCCGCGCCGGCGGTGGTCAACCTGTACACCACCAAGGTCATCAACAAACCGGCGCACCCGTTGTTCGAGGACCCGCAGTTCCGCCGCTTCTTCGGCGACAACCTGCCCAAGCAGCAGCGCATGGAGTCGAGCCTGGGTTCCGGGGTGATCATGAGCCCCGAAGGTTATCTGCTGACCAACAACCACGTGACCTCCGGCGCCGAGCAGATTGTGGTGGCGCTCAAGGACGGTCGTGAAACCCTGGCCCACGTAATCGGCAGCGACCCGGAAACCGACCTGGCGGTCCTCAAGATCGACCTGAAGAACCTGCCTTCGATCACCGTCGGACGCTCCGACAGCATCCGCATCGGTGACGTGACCCTGGCCATCGGCAACCCGTTCGGCGTCGGCCAGACCGTGACCATGGGCATCATCAGCGCCACCGGGCGCAATCAGCTGGGCCTGAACAACTACGAAGACTTCATCCAGACCGACGCGGCGATCAACCCGGGCAACTCCGGCGGCGCGCTGGTGGATGCCAACGGCAACCTGACCGGGATCAACACGGCGATCTTTTCCAAGTCCGGCGGCTCCCAGGGCATTGGCTTCGCCATCCCGATCAAGCTGGCCATGGAGGTGATGAAGTCGATCATCGAGCACGGCCAGGTGATTCGTGGCTGGCTGGGCATCGAGGTGCAGCCGCTGACCCAGGAACTGGCCGAATCGTTCGGCTTGTCCGGGCGTCCGGGCATCGTGGTGGCGGGGATTTTCCGCGACGGTCCGGCGCAAAAGGCCGGTATGCAGTTGGGTGACGTGATTCTCAGCATCGATGGCGAACCGGCCGGCGATGGCCGTCGCTCGATGAACCAGGTGGCGCGGATCAAACCCAGTGACAAGGTCAGCATCCAGGTGATGCGCAACGGCAAGGAGCTCAAGCTCACCGCCGAAATCGGCCTGCGCCCGCCACCGGCGCCGGTCAAGGAAAAAGAGTAAAAGCATCGTGAGCCAGCTCGCTCCAACAGGAGGAGCTGGCTCGTGATAGGGCTTACAGCTCGCCCAGGCCGTCGATCAGGGCCTGGTTCTGCTCCGGCGTACCGATACTGATCCGCAGGAACTGGGCAATCCGCCCCTGCTTGAAGTGCCGGACAATCACCCCCTGCTCCCGCAGCTTGGCCGCCAGGCCCGCCGCATCGTGTCGCGGATGACGGGCGAAGATGAAGTTGGCGGCCGACGGCAGCACTTCAAAGCCCTTGGCACGCAACTGCGCCACCACCTGCTCGCGGCTGTCGATCACCAGCTGGCAGGTCTTGGCGAAGTACTCGCGATCCTCGAATGCCGCCGCGGCCCCGACTATCGCCAGGCGATCCAGCGGGTAGGAGTTGAAGCTGTTCTTGATCCGCTCCAGCGCCTCGATCAGGTCCGGGTGCCCAACCGCCAGGCCGACCCGCAGGCCCGCCAGCGAACGGGACTTGGACAGGGTCTGGGTCACCAGCAGGTTCGGGTAACGGTCCACCAGGCTGATCGCGGTTTCACCGCCGAAGTCGATGTACGCCTCGTCCACCACCACGACCGAATCCGGGCTGGCCTTGAGGATCTGCTCGACGGCCTCCAGGGCCAGCAGGCAGCCGGTCGGCGCGTTCGGGTTGGGGAAGATGATCCCGCCGTTCGGCCTGGCGTAATCGGCTACGCGAATCTGGAATTGCTCGTCCAGCGGCACCGCCTCGAAGTCGATGCCATACAGGCCGCAATACACCGGATAGAAGCTGTAGCTGATGTCCGGGAACAGCAGCGGCTGGTCGTGCTGCAGCAAGCCGTGGAAGATGTGCGCCAGCACTTCGTCGGAACCGTTGCCGAGGAACACCTGGTTGCTCTGTACCCCGTAGTACCGGGCCACCGCCTGCTTGAGCAGGTCGCCGTTGGGGTCGGGGTACAGGCGCAGGTTGTCGTTCAGTTCGCCCTGCATCGCGGCCAGCGCCTTGGGTGACGGGCCGTAAGGGTTTTCGTTGGTGTTGAGCTTGACCAGCTTGGTCAGCTTCGGCTGTTCGCCCGGCACATAGGGCACCAGGTCCTTGACGAATGGACTCCAGAATTTACTCATGATTATTGTCCCTGTTCCTGGTCAGCGATGATCCGGTATTCCGCACTGCGGGCGTGGGCGCTCAGCGACTCGCCACGAGCCAGCACCGAGGCGGTCTTGCCCAGTTCGGAAGCACCCTGCTCCGAGCAGAAAATGATCGACGAACGTTTCTGGAAGTCATACACCCCCAGCGGCGAGGAGAACCGCGCCGTGCCGGAAGTCGGCAACACGTGGTTCGGGCCCGCGCAGTAGTCGCCCAAGGCCTCGGAGGTGTGACGGCCCATGAAGATCGCACCGGCGTGACGGATCTGCGGCAACCAGGCCTGCGGATCGGCGACGGACAGTTCGAGGTGCTCCGGAGCGATGCGGTTGGCCACTTCGATGGCCTGTTGCATGTCGCGCACCTGGATCAGGGCGCCACGGCCGTTGATCGAGGTATTGATGATTTCCGCGCGCTCCATGGTCGGCAGCAGCTTGGCGATGCTGGCGGCGACCTGATCGAGGAACGCGGCGTCCGGGCTGACCAGGATCGCCTGGGCGTCTTCGTCGTGCTCGGCCTGGGAGAACAGGTCCATGGCGATCCAGTCCGGATCGGTCAGGCCGTCGCACACCACCAGGATCTCCGAAGGACCGGCGATCATGTCGATGCCGACCTGGCCGAATACGTGACGCTTGGCGGTGGCCACATAGATGTTGCCCGGGCCGACCACCTTGTCCACCTGCGGCACGCTCTCGGTACCGTAGGCCAGGGCGGCAACGGCCTGGGCGCCCCCGATGGTGAACACCCGGTCGACGCCGGCGATGCAGGCCGCGGCCAGCACCAGCTCATTGACCTCGCCACGCGGGGTCGGCACCACCATCACCACTTCGGTGACCCCGGCGACTTTGGCCGGGATGGCATTCATCAACACCGAGGATGGATAAGACGCCTTGCCTCCCGGCACATACAGGCCGGCGCGGTCCAGCGGCGTGACCTTCTGGCCCAGCACCGTGCCGTCGGCCTCGGTGTAGCTCCAGGAGTCCTGTTTCTGTTTTTCGTGGTAGCTGCGCACCCGCGCCGCGGCTTTTTCCAGGGCTTCGCGCTGGGCCACGGTGATCCGGGTCAGGGCCAGCTCCAGGCGCTCGCGCGGCAGGATCAGGTCGGCCATGGTGGCCACTTGCAGGCCGTCGAAACGCTGGGTGAACTCCACCAGCGCCGCGTCGCCGCGCTCGCGCACCGCCTTGATGATGTCCAGCACCCGCTGATTGACCGAGTCGTCAGACACACTTTCCCAGCTCAGCAGATGATCCAGATGATGCGCGAAATCCGGGTCAGCAGCGTTGAGTCGGCGAATTGCAGTGGGAGCGGTCATAGCGAGGGCCTCATTGAATGGCTAATGCTCAGGCACCCTAAGCTACCAGTCCATTCGCGCGGGCACCTGAGAAAATTGGCTATGACACGGATAGACGGGCGCGGCTGGCGCCGCGCGAGTGAATCAACCGCGGTGTCGCGACTCCACTGCTTTGCGCAGGGTGTCGATCAGTGCCTGGATGCGGGCGTGCTGCATTTTCATGGAGGCCTTGTTGACCACCAGACGGGAACTGATCATGGAAATCAGCTCCTGGGGCTCCAGGCCGTTGGCCCGCAGAGTATTGCCGGTGTCGACCACGTCGATGATCTTGTCCGCCAGGCCGATCAGCGGCGCCAACTCCATCGAGCCGTACAGCTTGATGATGTCGACCTGACGGCCCTGCTCAGCGTAGTAACGCTTGGCAACGTTGACGAACTTGGTGGCGACGCGCAGACGGCCCTTGGGCTCGACCGCGCCGATGGCGCCGGCGGTCATCAGCTTGCACTGGGCGATCTGCAGGTCCAGCGGCTCGTACAGGCCCTGGCCGCCGTATTCCATCAACACATCTTTACCGGCGACACCGAGGTCGGCGGCACCATGTTCGACATAGGTCGGCACGTCGGTGGCGCGCACGATCAGCAAGCGCACGTCGGCCTGGGTCGTGGGGATGATCAGCTTGCGGCTCTTGTCCGGATTCTCGGTGGGCACGATGCCGGCTTCAGCCAGAAGCGGCAAGGTGTCATCAAGGATGCGGCCCTTGGACAGTGCGATGGTCAACATGGGAAACGTAAGTCCTTATCAGGATACTCATGCCCGGTCGCAAACGGCGCCAGACACGCATCGAGCCTGAACACAGGCTCGACTTGGAACGAAACCTTGGGGCACGTCCCTGTGCCCATCACGCAAACTAGCCCGGTACGCGGCGGATCTTGGCGCCGAGCATCTGCAGCTTCTCTTCGATGCACTCGTAACCACGGTCGATGTGGTAGATGCGATCGATCAGGGTGTCGCCTTCGGCCATCAGGGCCGAGATCACCAGGCTGGCCGAAGCCCGCAGGTCGGTGGCCATGACAGGGGCACCCTTGAGGATTTCGGTGCCGGTGACGATGGCGGTGTTGCCTTCGACCTGGATCTTCGCGCCCATGCGGTGCAGTTCGTAGACGTGCATGAAGCGGTTTTCGAAGATGGTCTCGATCACTGCGCCCGTGCCTTCGGCAATGGCGTTGAGGGAGATGAACTGGGCCTGCATGTCGGTTGGGAACGCCGGGTACGGCGCGGTACGCACGTTGACCGCCTTCGGACGCTTGCCGTGCATGTTCAGCTCGATCCAGTCCTCGCCGGTGGTGACTTCGGCGCCGGATTCCTTGAGTTTCTCCAGGACGGCTTCAAGGATGGTCGGATCGGTGTCCTTGACCTTCACGCGACCACCGGTCACGGCGGCGGCGACCAGGTAGGTGCCGGTTTCGATACGGTCAGGCATGACCTTGTAGGTTGCCGAGTGCAGGCGCTCGACACCGTCGATGGTGATGGTGTCGGTACCGGCGCCGGAAACCTTGGCGCCCATGGCGTTGAGGAAGTTCGCCAGGTCGACCACTTCAGGTTCGCGGGCGGCGTTCTGCAGCACGCTGCGGCCTTTGGCCAGGGCGGCGGCCATCATGATGTTCTCGGTACCGGTCACACTCACGGTATCGAAGAAGAAGTGCGCACCGCGCAGGCCACCTTCAGGCGCCTTGGCCTTGATGTAGCCGCCTTCGACGTCGATCACCGCCCCCATGGCCTCCAGGCCGCGGATGTGCAGGTCGACCGGACGCGAACCGATGGCGCAACCGCCAGGCAGCGCGACTTCGGCTTCGCCGAAACGAGCAACCATCGGGCCCAGCACCAGGATCGAGGCACGCATGGTCTTGACCAGCTCGTACGGTGCGACCAGGGTCTTGATGGTGCGCGGGTCGATTTCGACGCTGAGCTTCTCGTCGATCACAGGCTCGATGCCCATGCGACCGAACAGCTCGATCATGGTGGTGATGTCGTGCAGGTGCGGCAGGTTGGCAACCGTGACCGGGCCATCGCACAGCAGGGTTGCAGCCAGAATCGGCAGGGCAGAGTTCTTTGCCCCGGAAATGCGGATCTCGCCATCAAGACGAACGCCGCCGGTAATAATCAATTTATCCATAAGAATCTCGACGCCCTTGGGCTCAGGTGCGCTCGGCCCAGGCCGCGCTGCTGAAAAATTTCATAGTGACCGCATGGATGCTGCCATCGGCGATCCACGGGTTCAAATGGGCATAGATGCTCTGCTGACGCTTGACCGGACTCAAGGCCACCAGTTCGTCACTGATCACGTTCAGCTGAAAGTTGCAGCCTTCGCCCTCAACTTCTACCTGAACGGATGAAAGAGTCTCGGACAGCTTTCCTTCAAGGAAGCTCTTCACTTCGTTGGCCTGCATGCTCAACCTCAATCGGCGCCCTGTGCGCGCGGGTCGGACATCATACAAAAAAGCCCCGCGCCTGCGAACCCCGCATAGCAGGACTCTGACGGGGGGCTTGCTTGTCGATGGGTTACTAAGGCTGCGCCAGCAGCTCGGTCAAACCGGAAACCTCGGCGATCTCGCGCATGTCGTCAGGCAACGCACGAATGCTGACGGCCTTGCCGGCTGCCGCGGCATCGCGCATGAAAGCCAGCAGCAACGACAAGCCGACGCTGCTGGACTTCTCTACCGCCGAACAGTCGAGCACCAGCGCCGCTGCGGTGCTCGAGGCGATCAGGGCCTGCCCCTGCTTGCGCAGGCCCGGGCCGGAGCGATAGTCCAGCACACCGCTGATCAGCAGTTCACCGGCCTCACCCAGACGGACGGCCGACTCACTCATTGTGCGACCTTCTCAGGCGAGTTTTCGGTCGCTTCCTTGGCCTTGGCTACTTCGCCGGCCCAGTTGTTGATGGTCTTGTCCAGGTCGTTGCCGTTGCGCTGCATGGCATCGGCGAACTGATCGCGGAACAGCTTGCCGATATTGATGCCGTTGATGATCACGTTGCGCAGCTTCCACTCGCCGTTGATCTTCTCCAGCGTGTACGACACAGGATAGATCGCGCCATTGCTGCCCTTGACCGTCATGCCGACGCTGGTACGGTCGCCCGACTCGTCCCTGGCAGGATCAACGACGATGCCCTGGTTGTTGTACTCCAGCAAGGCGTTGCCATAGAACTGGAACAGGCCCTTCTTGAAGTTTTCCTCAAAGGTGCGCATCTGTTCCGGCGTGGCTTTGCGCGAGTACTTGACCGTCATGATGCTCTTGGAAATACCTTCGGCATCCACGACCGGGCCCACGATACTGTTCAGCGCCGCATAAAAGTCTTGCGGGTCCTGCTTGTACTTTTCCTTGTTGGCAGCCAGGTCGGCCAGCAGACGGTTGGTGGTGTCCTGTACCAGATCATGCGCGGAAGGCGCCGCCACGGCGTGAGCCATCAACGGCAATGCCGCCAGTAATACCAACAGGCTACGTCGCAAGGTAGAGATCATGAAAAAATCCTCATTTGGCGTCTTTGCTAACGGTATTGAGCAGGAATTTACCGATCAGGTCCTCAAGCACCAGTGAAGACTGGGTGTCGTGGATGGTCCCGCCATCCTTGAGCAACGTGTCTTCGCCGCCGACGCTGATACCAATGTATTTCTCGCCGAGCAGCCCAGCGGTCAGGATAGATGCAGTCGAGTCGGTCGGCAGGTTATCTACGCGCTTTTCCAACTGCAGCGTGACCCGACCAGTGAAACTGTCGCGGTCCAGATCGATAGCCGTGACCTTGCCGATGGTCACACCGGCCATGGTCACCTTAGCTCTGACCGTCAAACCGGCGATATTGTCGAAATATGCGTAAAGTTTATAAGTATCGGTGCTCGAGGTCGGGGACAAGCCACTGACCCGCAAGGCAAGCAACAGCAAAGCCAGGATGCCGGCCAGCAGGAAAAGGCCGACACCGATTTCCAGGGTGCGGTTTTGCATCAGAAATCTCCAAACATCAAGGCGGTCAGAATAAAGTCCAGGCCGAGTACAGCCAACGAGGCGTACACAACGGTCTTGGTAGTGGCACGACTGATCCCCTCTGAAGTGGGCTCGCAGTCATAGCCTTGGAATACGGCGATCCAGGTCACGACAAAGGCGAAAACGATGCTCTTGATGATGCCATTGAGCACGTCCTCATTGAACGTCACGCTGTTTTGCATGTTCGACCAGTAGGAACCTTCATAGACCCCCAGCCAGTCGACGGCCACCCACGAACCGCCCCAGATGCCCACCACGCTGAAGATAATCGCCAGCAACGGCAGGGAAATGAAACCGGCCCACAGACGTGGCGCGACAATGTATTTGAGCGGGTCGACACCGATCATCTCCAGGCTGGAGAGCTGTTCGGTGGCTTTCATGTTGCCGATTTCCGCGGTCAGCGCCGAGCCCGCCCGGCCCGCGAAGAGCAATGCCGTGACCACCGGCCCCAGTTCACGCAGCAGGGTCAGGGCGACCATCTGTCCCACCGCCTGCTCCGAACCATAGCTGGACAGGATATTGAAGCCCTGCAGCGCCAGTACCATGCCGATGAATATCCCGGAGACCACGATGATCACCAGCGACATCACGCCCACCGAATGCAGTTGCTTGACCAACAGGCCGAAGCTGCCGCCGATACTGCCGCGACCGAACAACACATGAAACAGCATCAGGCTCGAACGCCCGAGCACCGCGAGAACGTCGATGCCCGAGTGACCGAACAGACGAATTCGCTCCAATAAAGATACTTTGCGCATCAGCGCTTCCCCAGAAGATCTGCGCGGTAATCCGGCGCTGGAAAGTGAAAGGGTACCGGACCGTCGGGGTCGCCTTTCATGAACTGGCGGATCCGCGGGTTATCGGAATCCATCAACTCGTCGGGTGTGCCCTGCCCCAGCACCTGGCCATCGCCCACCACATAGATGTAGTCGGCGATGCTCGCGGTTTCCGCCAGATCGTGGGAAACCACGATGCTGGTGATACCCAGCGCGTCGTTGAGCAGACGGATCAGGCGCACCAGCACGCCCATGGCGATGGGGTCCTGGCCTACGAACGGCTCGTCGTACATGAGGATCTGCGGGTCCAGGGCGATGGCCCGGGCCAGGGCCACACGACGCTTCATGCCGCCGGACAGCTCGTCGGGCATCAGGTCGATGGCACCGCGCAACCCGACCGCCTGTAATTTGAGCAGGACGATATCGCGGATCATTTCATCCGGCAGCTGGGTATGAACGCGCAGCGGAAAGGCGACGTTCTCGAACACATCGAGATCGGTGAACAGCGCGCCGCTCTGGAACAGCACGCCCATCTGCTTGCGGGCGTCGAACAGATCGCCGCGCGACAATTTGGGCAGGTTCTGGCCGTTGACCCAGACTTCACCGCTGCTGGGACGCAATTGCGCGCCCATCAACCGCAGGAGCGTGGTCTTGCCGCAACCGGAAGGCCCCATGATGCCGGTGACCTTGCCCCGCGGAATACGGATATCGACATTATTGAAGATGCTGCGCGCACCGCGCTTGAAGGACAGTCCCTTCAGCTCGACCGCGTAGGCGTTATCGGCACTCATCTAAACTCCTTGCGATGCAGCCTCTCACTCGGATGCTTGGCTCCCTGCCGGGAGTACATGCGCCCAGGGCAGGCCGAACTGGCGGCGAACTATATCACTGCTGATACGGAGCCCCCAAGGCCGAAGCCATCCGTGTTCAGGATCACGACAGGCTAAAACGGGCTTTATAGGACAATTCCAGCCTATAGAAGGACAAAGGCTGACGAACTTGCGTGAGGGAATCGATCATTACCGCTATAATCGCCGCCTTTTCATCAGGCTATACGATTTCTGACATGAGCCAATCCAGCGACCTGATTCAATCGGCACAACGCACCATCCGCCTCGAGATAGAAGCCGTACAAGGCTTGCTGCCACATATCGACGCAGATTTCGTACGCGCTTGCGAGATGATTCTGGCCAGCAAAGGCCGCGTAGTAGTGGTCGGCATGGGCAAGTCCGGGCACATCGGCAACAAGATCGCCGCCACTCTGGCCAGCACCGGCACCACCGCGTTTTTTGTCCATCCGGCCGAAGCCAGCCATGGCGACATGGGCATGATTACCCGGGACGACGTGATCCTGGCCCTGTCCAACTCCGGCTCGACCAATGAAATCGTGACCCTGTTGCCGCTGATCAAGCGCCTGGGCATCCAGCTGATCAGCATCACTGGCAACCCTGATTCGGCGCTGGCCAAGGCCGCCGAGGTCAACCTCAACGTCCAGGTCAAGCAAGAGGCCTGCCCGCTGAACCTGGCCCCGACCTCCTCGACCACCGCCGCCCTGGTCATGGGCGACGCCCTGGCCGTGGCGCTGCTGGAAGCCCGCGGCTTCACCGCCGAAGACTTCGCCTTCTCTCATCCGGGCGGCGCGCTGGGCCGCCGCCTGCTGCTGAAGGTCGAGAACGTCATGCATGCCGACGAGCAGCTGCCGCAGGTCCAGCGTGGCACGCTGCTCAAGGATGCCTTGATGGAAATGACCCGCAAGGGCCTGGGCATGACCGTCATTGTCGAGGCCGACGGTCGCCTGGCGGGGGTCTTCACCGACGGCGACCTGCGCCGCACCCTGGACCGCACCATCGACATTCACCACACCACCATCGATGAAGTCATGACCGTTCACGGCAAGACCGCCCGCGCCGAAATGCTCGCGGCCGAAGCCCTGAAAATCATGGAGGACAATCGAATCAACGCACTGGTCGTGGTGGACAAGGAGGATCGCCCGATCGGCGCCTTCAACCTGTCCGACCTGCTGCGCGCGGGAGTCATGTAATGAGCACGGATCTGCTGCAACGCGGCAAGAACATCAAGCTGGCGGTATTCGACGTGGATGGCGTACTGACCGACGGCCGCCTGTACTTCCTCGAAGACGGCAGCGAGTTCAAGACCTTCAACACCCTCGATGGCCAGGGCATCAAGATGCTGATGGCCACGGGCGTACAGACGGCAATCATCAGCGGTCGCAAGACACCGGTGGTCGAGCGCCGGGCGAAAAACCTGGGGATTCCCCATCTGTTTCAAGGTCGCGAAGACAAACTGGTGGTGCTGGACGGGCTTCTTGCCCAACTGGGCCTAAGCTATGAGCAGGTCGCCTACCTGGGCGACGACCTGCCGGACCTGCCAGTGATCCGCCGGGTCGGCCTGGGCATGGCCGTCGCCAATGCCGCCAGTTTTGTCCGTGAACACGCCCACGGCGTCACCCAGGCCCGTGGCGGCGAAGGTGCCGCCCGCGAGTTCTGCGAGTTGATCCTGCGCGCCCAAGGCAGCCTTGAAGCGGCCCACGCCGCCTACTTATAGAGCCTCCCATGCTGAGCAAAAAGATTCGCAACATCCTGATCTTCGGCATCATCACCGTGCTGTTCCTGGCGGTGGGGTACTGGAACATCAGCCCGGAACGCTTCCTCGACAAGCCGGTCGCGCAGGTCGACGAAAGCGCCATCGACTACTACGCCATCAACGCCCGTAGCGTGCAGTACCTGCCCGACGGCAAGCTGCAGTACGAAATGACGTCCGACAAGGTCGAACACCTCAAGGCCACCGAGGTGACACTGTTGACCAAGCCGGACCTGCAGATGTATCGCGGCACCGCCTTCCCCTGGCACGTCCAGAGCGAGCGCGGCGAAGTCAACCCGGATGGCACCCAGGTCGAGCTGATCGATTCGGTACGGGTTTCCCGCACCGACGAGAAAAATCGCAACCTGCTGATCACCACGACCCGCATGACAGTATTCCCGCAGAAGCAATATGCGCAGACCGATCAAGACGTTAGAATCGACGGCGCCGGCGGCGTGACGACTGGCAAGGGAATGAAAGCGTATTTGAAAGACGGCAGGATGAACCTGCTATCGAACGTAAGAGGACAGTATGAGGCTCGTTAAAACCCTCCCTATTTTGCTCGGTCTGGGCGCAGCACTGGGAAGCGTGAGCGCCTGGGCTCTGCCGAACGATAGCCAGCAACCGATCCGCATCCAGGCCGACGACGCTCAACTGGACGACAAGAATGGCGTAGCCACCTACAGAGGCGACGTGATCATCACCCAGGGCTCGATGAAGGTCACCGGCAATACCGTGACCATCACACGCACCCAGACCGGTGACATCGACGTGGTGACTTCGGTGGGCAACCTGGCCTACTTCGAGCAGATCCAAACCCAGGGCGATACCAAGCCGGTCCAGGGCTACGGCGTGACCATCCAGTACCACGCCGCGCAAAACCGCGTCGTGCTGATCGACCGCGCCAAGGTCGTCGACAAGGACGGCAACATCACCCAGGGCGAGAAAATCGTCTACGACACCAACAAGAAGCTGGCCAGCGCCGGTCGCGCTACCGGCAGCAAGGTCACCGAGTCGCGCCCACGGATCGACATGGTCATCCAGCCGAAAAAGAAAACTGACGAAAAGGCCCAGTAATGGCAACTCTGAAAGCTCAGCACCTGGCCAAGAGCTACAAGAGCCGCCAGGTCGTGCGTGACGTCAGCCTGTCCATCGACAGCGGCCAGATCGTCGGCCTGCTCGGCCCCAACGGCGCCGGCAAGACCACCTGCTTCTACATGATCGTCGGCCTGGTCCAGGCCGATCAGGGACGCATCCTGATCGACGACTTGGATGTCAGCCACCAGCCGATGCATGGCCGCGCCCGCGCCGGGATCGGCTACCTGCCGCAGGAAGCCTCGATCTTCCGCAAACTCTCGGTGGCCGACAACATCATGGCCATCCTCGAGACCCGCAAGGAACTCGACAAGGCCGGCCGTCGCCAGGAACTGGAAAGCCTGCTGCAGGAATTCCACATCAGCCATATTCGCGACAACCTGGGCATGAGCCTTTCCGGCGGTGAACGTCGCCGCGTGGAAATCGCTCGCGCACTGGCCACCGCACCCAAGTTCATCCTGCTCGACGAACCCTTCGCCGGCGTGGACCCGATCTCGGTAGGCGACATCAAGCAGATCATTCATCACCTGAAGGCCAAGGGCATCGGCGTGCTCATCACCGACCACAACGTCCGTGAAACCCTGGATATCTGCGAAACCGCCTACATCGTCAACGACGGTCAACTGATCGCCGAAGGCGACGCCGAAACCATCCTCGCCAACGAGCTGGTCAAGGAAGTTTACCTGGGCCATGAGTTCCGCCTGTAAGCCCTGAGGTGTTTGGCTGGTCGCCAGAGCGCCCGCCCCAATAAAACCCTGCTGTTTTTATTGTTACAGCGCTCTAGGCAAACACTTCAGTTTCAGGCATATAATTTGCTTATGTTTGGCGCTCACGCGCCCTGTAGTGGATGGCGCATGTGCGCCGGCGAATAAGGTGTTAAGCCCCTGCCATGAAACCATCGCTAGTCCTCAGAATGGGCCAGCAGCTGACGATGACACCGCAGCTGCAACAGGCCATCCGCCTGCTCCAATTGTCGACCCTGGACCTGCAACAGGAAATCCAGGAGGCCCTGGAGTCCAACCCGATGCTCGAGCGCCAGGAAGAAGGCGACGACTTCGATAACACCGATCCGCTGGCCGACAACGCCGAGCAGAAACCCAATACCGATATCCAGGAACCCTCCTACCAGGAAACCGCTCCGACGGTGGACAACCTCGAGGACGGTGAATGGAACGAGCGCATTCCCAACGACCTGCCGGTCGACACCGCCTGGGAAGACGTCTACCAGACCAGCGCCAGCAGCCTGCCCAGCAACGATGACGACGAGTGGGACTTCACCACCCGCACTTCGGCCGGCGAAAGCCTGCAGAGCCATCTGCTCTGGCAGTTGAACCTGGCGCCCATGTCCGACACCGATCGCCTGATCGCGGTGACCCTGATCGACTGCATCAACAATCAGGGCTATCTGGACGAAACCCTCGAGGAAATCCTCGAAGCCTTCGATCCGGAGCTGGACATCGAACTCGACGAAATCGAGGCCGTCCTGCACCGCATCCAGCAATTCGAACCCGCCGGCATCGGCGCCCGCAACCTGGGTGAGTGCCTGCTGCTGCAACTGCGCCAGCTACCTGCCAAGACCCCTTGGCTGACTGAAGCCAAGCGCCTGGTCACCGACTTCATCGACCTGCTCGGCAGCCGCGACTACAGCCAGCTGATGCGGCGCATGAAGCTCAAGGAAGACGAACTGCGCCAGGTCATCGAACTGGTGCAGAGCCTCAACCCACGACCGGGCTCGCAAATCGAGTCCACCGAAGCCGAATACGTGGTTCCCGACGTCATCGTGCGCAAGGACAACGAACGCTGGCTGGTGGAGCTGAACCAGGAGTCCGTGCCGCGCCTGCGCGTCAACCCGCAGTACGCCGGCTTCGTGCGGCGCGCCGATACCAGCGCCGACAACACCTTCATGCGCAACCAACTGCAGGAGGCCCGCTGGTTCATCAAGAGCCTGCAGAGCCGTAACGAAACCCTGATGAAAGTCGCCACCCAGATCGTCGAGCATCAGCGCGGCTTCCTCGAGTACGGCGACGAGGCGATGAAACCGCTGGTCCTGCATGACATCGCCGAAGCGGTGGGCATGCACGAGTCGACGATTTCACGGGTGACCACGCAAAAATTCATGCATACCCCACGGGGCATTTATGAACTGAAATACTTTTTCTCCAGCCACGTAAGTACCTCCGAAGGCGGCGAATGCTCGTCCACGGCGATCCGCGCGATCATCAAAAAACTGGTCGCCGCGGAAAATCAGAAAAAGCCGTTGAGTGACAGCAAGATCGCTGGTTTACTGGAGGCACAAGGCATTCAGGTAGCCCGTCGTACCGTCGCCAAGTACCGCGAATCCCTGGGGATCGCGCCTTCCAGCGAACGGAAGCGGTTGATGTAGCCGCCGGGCTCGCCACAGCGTTCCAGTGGCAGGTCAATCGACCTGCCGCTTTATGCACTGGCAACGAAGGAGAAGCTGTATGCAAGTCAACATCAGTGGACACCAACTGGAAGTGACCGAACCTCTGCGCGCTTACATCGGCGAAAAACTCGACCGACTGGAGCGGCACTTTGACAAGATTACCAATGTGCAGGTAACGCTGGCCGTCGAGAAACTGAAGCAGAAAATCGAGGCCACGCTGCACATCCATGGTGGGGAAGTCGTTGCCAATGCAGAACATGACGACATGTATGCCGCAATCGACTTGCTCACGGACAAGCTTGACCGCCAACTGAAAAAGCATAAGGAAAAGCAACTCCACCTTCTCCAAGGCACGGGTCGCTAACACTCCCCTCCCATGATCCGACTTGAAAGCATCCTGACCCCCGGCCGTTCCCTGGTGAACGTGCCGGGCGGCAGTAAAAAACGCGCCCTCGAACAAATTGCCAACCTGATCAGCCGCGAAGTGCCTGATCTGGAGATGCAAGATGTCTTCGAAAGCCTGATTGCCCGTGAAAAACTGGGGTCTACCGGTTTTGGCAACGGCATCGCCATTCCACACTGCCGCCTCAAAGGCTGTGAGTCGCCCATCAGTGCCCTGATGCACTTGGACGCTCCCATCGATTTCGACGCCATCGACGGCGCACCGGTCGACCTACTGTTCGTACTGCTGGTCCCGGAAGCCGCCACCGATGCGCACCTGGAACTGCTTCGGCAGATTGCCAGCATGCTGGACCGCAAAGAGGTGCGCGACAAGCTGCGCAGCGCCACCAGCAATGAAGCCTTGTACAAGGTTGTCCTGGACGAACAGAACGGTCAGTAATCATGCGTTTGATCATCGTCAGCGGCCGGTCCGGCTCGGGTAAAAGCACCGCCCTCGATGTACTCGAGGACAATGGCTATTACTGCATCGATAACCTGCCGGCCGGGCTGTTGCCCGAACTGGCCGAGCGAGCGCTGATCCACACCGAGCTGACGCAGCCACTGGTCGCCGTGTCGATCGACGCCCGCAACCTGCCAAGCCATCTGTCGCGCTTCCCCGAACTGCTCGAGGAAGTGCGCAGCCGGCATATCCAGTGCGATGTGCTGTACCTGGACGCTGACGAAGAAACCCTGCTCAAGCGCTTTTCCGAAACCCGCCGCCGCCACCCCCTGAGCAGCAACAATCGCTCGCTGGCCGAGGCGATTCAAGACGAAAGCCATCTGCTGGGTCCGATTGCCGACCTCGCCGACCTCAAGATCAACACCACCAACCTGAACCTGTACCAACTGCGCGATACCATCAAGTTGCGCCTGTTGAACCAGCCGGAACCCGGCACCGCCTTCCTGGTGGAGTCTTTCGGATTCAAGCGCGGCATGCCGGTCGACGCCGACCTGATGTTCGATGTGCGCTGCCTGCCCAACCCGTACTGGAAGCCCGAGTTGCGCGCCCAGTCCGGGCTCGACCAGCCGGTTGCCGAATACCTCGCCGCCCAGCCGGACGTCGAGGAAATGTTCCAGGACATCTGCAGCTACCTGCTGAAATGGTTGCCACGTTTCGCCGCCAGCAACCGCGCCTACGTCACTATTGCCATTGGCTGTACGGGCGGCCACCATCGCTCGGTCTACCTGACCGAGCGCTTGGGCCAAGTCCTGCAAAAGTCCCTGAAGAACGTCCAGGTTCGCCACCGCGACCTTAGCTGAAAGGATCTACCCCGCGATGCCTGCTCTGGAAATCGAAATCATCAACAAACTGGGTCTGCATGCCCGTGCCTCGGCAAAGTTCGTCGGCGTGGCCGGTCAGTTTCCTTGCCAGATCCGCGCCGGAAGAACGCTGGAGTCGATGGTCGACGGCAAGAGCATCATGGCGATGATGATGCTGGCCGCCGGCAAGGGCACCAAGATTCATCTGAAGACCGAAGGCGAACAGGAGCAGGAGGCGCTGGAAGCGTTGGTAGCACTGATCAATAACTTCTTCGACGAAGGCGAGTAAGGTCGGCGAGGCAAACCCGCCGAAAGGCACTCAGGCGAGCGCCGTATCCATGACCATCATCAGGCAAAAGCCGACACACAAGCCCAGGCTCGCCAGCTTTTCATGACCGTTGCGTCGTGATTCGGGGATCACTTCGTGGGTCACCACCAGCAGCATGGCCCCCGCCGCCAACGCCAGCCCGAGCGGCAACAGCATCTCGGCCAGGCTCACCAGCCACGCACAAAGCAACGCGAACACCGGCTCCACCAGGCCCGAAGCGGCACCGATCAGGAACGCCTTGACCCTGGACATGCCGGCGCCAGCCAGCACCAGAGCAATCACCAGGCCTTCCGGCACATCCTGCAAGGCGATGCCCATGGCCAGGCTATCCGCCTCCGGCATGCCGCCGCCCGCGGAAACGCCTACGGCCATGCCTTCAGGAATGTTGTGGGCGATGATGGCCAACACAAACAGCCAGATTCGCGGCGGAATGACCGGATGCTCAAGGGTGCCCACCAGTTTCTCCGGGCTGCCTCCCGACATCCTGCGATCCACCAGAAACAGCCCCAAGGCACCGAGCATGATGCCGAAGCAGATCAGGCCGCTCGAAGCCCAAGGCGACAACCCGAGTTTTTCCGCCGCGGCGATCCCGGGCACGATCAGCGAAAAGGCCGTGGCCGCCAGCATCACCCCGGCGCCGAATCCCAACAGGGTGTCACTCAGTGCCAGCGGCATCTTGCGAATGACCAGCACCGGCACGGCCCCCAGCGCGGTTCCCAGGGCACAGACCGCCCCGCCCTGCAACGCACGCGACAAGCGCGGCTCCAGGTCCAGCCAGGACAAGCCCTGGGCAACCAGCAATGCAGTACCCGCCAACAGCAACAGCGAACCGAACGCGTAACGAAACATCCGCCCGCTGCTGATCGTCAGTGTTTCAGTGCCCATAGTCAGCCTTAGGTCTTTTTATAGGTAGGGGCTCAAACCAGTGTGGCCTGATAGCGCTGGGCTACTTCAGGCCAATTGATCACGTTGTAGAACGCATTGATGTATTCCGGCCGCCGATTCTGGTAACGCAGGTAATAGGCGTGCTCCCACACGTCCAGACCGAGAATTGGGGTATTGCCGTTCATCAATGGGCTGTCCTGGTTACCGCTGCTCTCGACGACCAATGTCTTTTGCGGGGTCATGCTGAGCCAGGCCCAACCGCTGCCGAAACGAGTGAGCGCGGCCTTGGTGAAGGCTTCCTTGAAACGCTCGAAACCACCCAACTGCTCGTCGATTGCCTTGGCCAGCGCACCGTCCGGCTTGCCTCCGCCGGTTGGCGCCATCACCGCCCAGAACAACGAATGGTTGGCATGGCCACCGCCCTGGTTGATGACCGCTGCCCGCAGTTTCTCCGGCAGCTGCTGGACCCCGGCCACCAGTTTTTCCACCGACCAGTCGGCCCATTCGGTACCTTCCACGGCCGCGTTGAGATTGTTGATATAGGTCTGGTGATGCTTGGTGTAGTGAATCTCCATGGTCTGCGCATCGATGTGCGGTTCCAGGGCGTCGTAGGCGTAGGGCAATGCAGGCAAGGTAAAGGACATATCAATGTGCTCCGTAATAAGGGGCATTCGGGGTCGCACCGCCGGAAGTCGATTGCGCGACATTGCTTTCCAGCAGGCGATGCGTACGGGGGTATTCACCGTGCTCACTGATGAAGCTGAGCAACTCGACGTAGGTCTTGCTGCTCTGGCGCAACGCGGCTTCCCGCAGCGCTGGCGCCAGGCGGTTGTCCTGCATGGTCTGCAACAGCCGCTGATGGATGGCGCAGAGGTATTCCGCGCTCTCCTCCGGTTGGTTCAGGCGCAGGTGCAGGTCCGCCAGGTTGTGATGGGAGATGACACAGGCCGCGACTGCTTCATCGGCATCGCTCCAGCGCTCGAACAGCACCTGCGCCAGGGCCAGGGCCTGCAAGTAATACTCACGGGCATCCACCAGGTCGCCCTGCATGAAGAAACGGTTTGCCCTTTCGATCGTGCGTTTCCAGTGCTCCATGGTGAACCTCCAAAGCAATGTCGGGATTTACACGCCGCCCGCGGTGAGTTTTTCCGGATCGAGCAGGATCTCCAACTGGCTGCGTGACAGATCAGTGTGTTCAAGGGCGACGTCGATTACCGGGCGTCCCTGCTTGTAGGCGGTCTTGGCGATTTCAGCAGCCTTCTGGTAACCGATGATCGGGTTGAGCGCCGTGACCAGGATCGGGTTGCGCGACAGCGCCTCCTTGAGTTTGGGTTCGTTGACCTTGAAGCTGGCAATCGCCTTGTCCGCCAGCAGGCGGCTGGAGTTGGCCAACAGCTCGATGCTGCTCAACAGGTTCTGGGCGATGATCGGTAGCATGACGTTCAGCTCGAAGTTGCCCGACTGTCCCGCCACCGTGATCGTGGTGTCGTTGCCAATCACCTGGGCCGCCACCATCGCCGTGGCCTCCGGAATCACCGGGTTGACCTTGCCCGGCATGATCGAAGAGCCCGGTTGCAACCCTTCCAGCTCAATCTCACCGAGGCCGGCCAACGGCCCGGAGTTCATCCAGCGCAGGTCGTTGGCGATCTTCATCAAGGTGACCGCGATGGCCTTGAGCTGGCCGGAAACCGCCACCGCGGTGTCCTGGGAACCAATCAGGGCAAACAGGTTCCTGCCCGGCGTGAACTGCACCTGGGTCAGGCTGCTCAGTTGCCGGCTGAAGCCCGTGGCGAACTGTGGGTGAGCGTTGATCCCGGTGCCCACCGCGGTACCGCCCTGCGCCAGGGATTGCAGGCTCGGCAGCAGATCCTGCAGATGACCGATATTGGCCTTGAGCTGCTGCGCCCAACCCTCCAGCACCTGGCTCATGCGCACTGGCATCGCGTCCATCAGGTGAGTGCGACCGGTCTTGATGAACGGATGGACCTCGACCGCCTTACGCTCGATGATCTGAACCAGATGCACCAGCGCCGGCAGTAGTTGTTCATGTAAACCCAGCGCGGCGCTGACGTGGATGGTGGTCGGGATGATGTCGTTGCTGCTCTGCCCGCAGTTCACATGGTCGTTAGGGTTGACCGGCTCGCCGAGCAAGCGGCTGGCCAGGGTGGCGATGACTTCGTTGGCGTTCATGTTGGAACTGGTGCCGGACCCGGTCTGGAAGATATCCACCGGGAAGTGCTGCATGAAGTCGCCTTCCAGCAGCCCCTGGGCGGCATCGACTATGGCCTTGCCCTGGGATTCGCTCAGTTGCTTGAGCTCGACGTTGGCCTTGGCCGCGGCCGCCTTGGCCAGGATCAGCGCGCGGATGAACTGCGCCGGCATGCGCTGGTGGCTGATGGGAAAGTTATCCACCGCACGCTGGGTCTGCGCGCCATACAGCGCCTGCTCCGGAACATGCAGTTCGCCCATGCTGTCGCGTTCGATACGGGTATTACTCATCGGGAAATCCTTGCACCAGTTCGATAAGGGGAATGGATGGCAGCAACGAGCAGGTCGCCAGCTGCCAGGCATGGCTTTGCCAGCGCTTGAGCCGGCATTTGCAGAAAGACAGGCGCTCCAAGTCACGCAACGGGCGCCAGGCCTGGTCCAGGCACTGGCTGCGCCAATGCCAGGGCAGCGCGGTATCGGTAGCGGTATCGAGCAACAGGCGGAATGAGGTTTCGGCGATCAGCCAGGGCGAGGTGGCGGTGCAACACGCCAGGTAGCGCCCTTCGGCCAGGTAATGCTCGATCAGGCGCGGCTCGTCCGGATCGAGGGCACAACGGATCTGGCGGCTCATCCAGCGCCAGCTTTCGAGGTAAGGCTGCTCGTGCAAGGCAGAACTCATGACCTGAGGCTCATTCGATAATGAGATTTATTATTATATGATATTGAGAATCAAAACAAGCTCAAGACCAAACTGCACCGCCCAGGTCGCTACGGTTTGTCAGTGGCCGAAAACCAGGCAATAAAAAAGCGCGCGCCCCAGACGGGACACGCGCTTTCGTTGACGCTGCTACGACTTAGCTGCCGGCGACCGTCATGCGTTCGATCAATACCGAACCGGTGCGGATGTTGCTGCGTAGCTCCAGATCGTTACCAACAGCAATGATCTGCTTGAACATGTCACGCATGTTGCCGGCAATGGTCACCTCCTGGACAGCGAACTGGATTTCGCCATTTTCGACCCAGAAACCGGCCGCGCCCCGGGAGTAATCGCCGGTGACCATGTTCAGTCCGTGGCCCATCAGTTCGGTGACCAGCAGGCCCCGGCCCATGCGGCGCAGCAAGGCCGCCTGGTCTTCCTCGCCATGGGTCACGAACAGGTTGTGCACGCCACCGGCGTTGGCGGTGCTGGGCAGGCCGAGCTTGCGTCCGGAATAAGTCCCCAGCACATAGGACACCAGCTCGCCGTTCTCGACGAAAGGCTTGGCGTAGGTGGCCAGGCCATCGCCATCGAAGGCCGAACTGCCCAGGGCGCGCATCAAGTGCGGACGCTCATCGATGGTCAGCCACTCGGGGAACAGCCGCTGCCCCAAGGCGCCTTCGAGGAAGGACGACTTGCGGTACAGGTTGCCGCCGGAAATCGCCCCGAGGAAGCTGCCGAACAGCCCACCGGCCAGCTCCGCGGAAAACAGCACCGGCACTTCGCAGGTCGGTACCGGACGCGCGCCCAGGCGGCTCGCGGCCCGTTGCGCGGCGCGCTGGCCGATGGTCACCGGGTCCGTCAGCAGATGGCCCTGGCGATTGACGTCGTACCAGTAGTCACGCTGCATCTGGCCGTCGGCCTCGGCGATCATCACGCAGCTCAAGCTGTGCCGAGTCGAAGCATAACCGCCGATAAAACCGTGGCTGTTGCCGTACACACGGCAGCCCTGGTGGGTGCTCAGGGTGGTGCCGTCGGCGTTCTTGATCCGGCTGTCGGCGGCAAAGGCCGCGGCCTCACAAGTCAGCGCCCGTTCGATGGCTTGTTCCGGGGTAATGTCCCAGGCATGGAACAGGTCGAAGTCCGGCACATCCCGGGCCATCAGGGCGGCATCGGCCAGCCCCGAGCTTTCGTCTTCCGAGGTGTGCTTGGCGATGGCCAGGGCCGCGGCAACGGTCTCGCGAATCGCCTCGGGACCACTGGCCGAAGTGCTGGCCGAGCCCTTGCGCTGACCGACGTAGAGCGTGATGCCAAAACCCTGGTCGCGATTGAATTCGACGGTTTCCACTTCCCGCTGGCGAACCGAAGTCGACAGGCCCTGCTCCAGAGAAACCGCCACTTCGCAGGCACTGGCGCCCTGGCGCTTGGCCTCGGCGATGATCTGCTCGACTTGTTCCTGCAGTGCCGGCAAAGCCTGCGGGCCGACGCTTTGTGCTGCACTCATGGTTTTCTCCACTCAAATTCTGCTTTCGGTTAAGGCCTTCGAGCGACCGGGCCGGACAAGCGGCCCCCGACTGGTTATCATGGCGGCGTTTCTTTGCGGACTGCCACCATGGTTGATTCTTACGACGACTCCCTCGATGGGGAGAAAAGCAAATCCCAGGTCAAACGCGAGCTGCATGCTCTGGTTGACCTCGGCGAGCGCCTTACAACACTCAAGCCCGACTTGCTGAACAAACTGCCGTTGACCGACGCCCTGCGCCGGGCCCTGGCGGATGCGCCCAAGCATGTCGCCCATATCGCGCGTAAACGCCACCTGCAATTCATCGGCAAGCTGATGCGCGATCAGGACACCAGCGCGATCCTGGTGCTGCTGGACCAGCTCGACGCCTCGACTCGCCAGTACAACGAACGTTTCCATGGCCTGGAGCGCTGGCGCGATCGCTTGATCGCCGGCGATGACGCGGTCCTGGAGAAGTTCGTCACCGACTATCCGCAAGCGGATCGTCAGCAACTGCGCTCCCTGATCCGTCAGGCCCAGCACGAGGTGGCCCATAACAAGCCGCCTGCCTCCAGCCGTAAAATCTTCAAATACATCCGCGAGCTGGACGAGACTCAACGCGGCCTGCGCTGAGCCTCGATCCGGGTGGGTTGCCCTGCAACTCACCCGCCGCCTCACGCCTCAAGCGCCCGTGCCACCCACGGTGATCGCATCGATCTTCAAGGTTGGCTGGCCGACACCCACCGGCACCGACTGCCCATCCTTGCCACACGTCCCCACGCCACTGTCCAGCGCCAGGTCGTTACCGACCATCGACACCCGGCTCATGGCCTCCGGCCCGTTGCCGATCAGGGTCGCGCCCTTGACCGGGGCAGTGATCTTGCCGTCTTCGATCAGATACGCCTCACTGGTGGAGAACACGAACTTGCCACTGGTGATGTCCACCTGACCGCCGCCCAGGTTGGCGCAATAGATGCCTTTTTTCACCGAGGCGATGATTTCCGCCGGATCGCTTTCGCCGCCCAGCATGTAGGTGTTGGTCATGCGCGGCATCGGCAGGTGTGCATAGGATTCGCGACGGCCGTTGCCGGTGCGGGCCACGCCCATCAGGCGGGCGTTGAGCTTGTCCTGCATGTAGCCCTTGAGCACGCCGTTCTCGATCAGGGTGGTGCATTCGGTCGGGGTGCCTTCGTCGTCGATGCTCAACGAACCACGCCGCCCGGCCAGGGTGCCATCGTCGACGATGGTGCAGAGTTTCGAGGCCACCATCTCGCCCATGCGGCCGCTGTAGGCCGAGCTGCCCTTGCGGTTGAAATCGCCTTCCAGGCCGTGACCCACCGCTTCGTGCAACAGCACGCCGGACCAGCCGGAACCCAGTACCACCGGTAGGGTGCCGGCAGGCGCGGGAATCGCTTCCAGGTTGACCAGGGCCTGACGCAACGCCTCACGGGCGTAACCCATGGCGCGGTCCTCACTGAGGAAATAACGGTAATCGGTACGCCCGCCACCGCCATGACCGCCACGCTCGCGGCGGCCGTTCTGCTCGACGATCACGCTGACGTTGAAGCGCACCAAAGGCCGCACATCCGCCGCCAGGCCACCATCGGTGGAGGCCACGAGAATGCGTTCCCAGACCCCGGCCATGCTGACGCTGACCTGCTGGATGCGTGGGTCCAGAGCACGGGTCGCGGCGTCGACACGCTTGAGCAGCTCGACCTTTTCCGCACGGCTGATGACTTCCAGGGGGTTGTCCGGCGCATACAGCTGGGCCACGTCCTGGGTGGTAAAGGCCTGCACGGTGCCGTTCTGCCCGGCACGGGAAATCGAGCGCGCGGCCCGGGCAGCCAGGCCAAGCGCTTCGAGGGTGATGGCATTGCTGTAGGCAAAACCGGTTTTCTCACCCGACTGCGCCCTCACGCCAACGCCCTGGTCCAGATTGAAGCTGCCTTCCTTGACGATGCCGTCTTCCAGCGACCAGGACTCGGAAATCTGCCCCTGGAAATACAGGTCGGCGGCATCGATGCCCGGGCCGGCCAGATCGCCGAGCACGCCCTGCAGGCTTTCCAGGGTCACGCCGCCGGGCGCCAGAAGGTGTTCACTGACTGAAGATAACAACCCGCTCATATGCTTTACGCCTTAAATTCGTCGTTCTTAAGCAAGTCGCTGCGCGCCTTGCGAGAAAAAGCGCCGGTGACTGGCCACCGGCATGCGCGCCCGGATGGACGCCTGTTCGCTGCTGTCGCGCTCGGCCAGCAGTACGGCCTCGCCTTGATCCTGTTGCGCCAGCACCCGGCCCCAGGGGTCGACGATGGCCGCATGGCCAAAGGTCTCCCGGGGTCCCGGATGAATGCCGCCCTGCGCCGCCGCCAGCAGGTAACACTGGGTTTCAATGGCCCGGGCACGGACCAATACATCCCAATGTGCCGCGCCGGTCACGGCAGTGAACGCCGAAGGAGCACTGATCAGTTCCGCCCCGGCAGTTCGCAATTCGCTGTACAACTCAGGGAAACGCAGGTCGTAGCACACGGTCAGGCCAATCCGGCCCACCGGCGTATCCGCCACCACCACCTGCTCTCCATGAGCATAGTCATCCGACTCCCGGTAACGGCCGCGATTGTCGGCCACGTCCACGTCGAACAGATGCAGCTTGTCGTAACGCGCCACTTGCTCGCCATATTCGTCGATCAGCAGCGAGCAGGCACGGGCCTTGGCCTCCGGCTGGTCCACCGGAGGCAGCGGCAAGGTGCCGGCCACTATCCATAACTTGAGGTCTCGGGCGGTCTGTTTCAACCAGGGCAGGATCGGACCGTCGCCCCGGGCCTCGGCACGACCGATGGCCGCCGCGTCGCGGCGCCCCATGGCGGCGAAGTTCTCCGGCAGCACGGCCAGCCGCGCACCGCCGGCAGCAGCCTGTTCCAGCAGGCTGCGCGCCTGCTGCAAATTGGCCAGCACGTCGCTCTGGCTGACCATTTGAATCACCGCAAGAGACATGGCGTACTCCAGGTTGGATATGTGGCCATGCTACTCCATAGGCCCGGGCCGCGGTTTTTCAAAAAGGCTTGTCAAAGGTGATTTTCGGGTCCTTCCAGGGCCCCTTGACGCTGTACTGGACGCTGGCGAAGCGCGACACCCGGTCACCGATCAGCTTGTCGATCAGGAACAGCGCCCCGCCGACCGCCGGCGCACCGACAATCAGCGCGGCGATCGGCAGGTTATTGGTCACCGGCAGCGTCACCAGCAGCTTCGAATCCACCTGGTCGGCCACCAGGTCCAGGGTGCCATTGAGTTCCAGGTTGCTCGACGGCCCGGTCAGGGTGATGGGCTCGCGGGTCACATAGACGCCATTGCTGGCCACCAGCAAACCCTTGACCCGGTCGTAGCTCAGGCCCTTGCCGAACAGGTCGGAGAAGTCCAGGCGCAGGCGCCGGCCGATGGAGTTGAAGTTCAGCAGGCCGAAGACCCGCAGGGCCTGCGCCCCGCCTTCGACTTCCACGAACTGACCTTTGCGCAGGGTCGCATCCAGGCTGCCCGAGAAGCGCTTGAGCCCGACCCAGGCCGGCGACCCGGGCCAGCGCCCGTCCACATCCATATGGAACTCTTCGCTGGTCACGGTCGGCGCAAAGCCCCAGCCCTTGAGCACGTCCGCCAGGTTCTTGCCGCCCAGGCGGCCCTTGTACCAGCTGGTGGCCGCGCCGGGTTCGCCTTCCCAGCCACCGGAGCCCTGCAGGACCATGCCCTTGAGGCCCAGGTCGAGGCTGTTGAAGGCCATGCCCTTGGCGGTCGGACGCACTTTCAGCGACCAGGCGCCGATCAGGTCGTTGCCCTGGTACAGCTGATTGATCGAGAGATCCAGCGCCGGGACTTTCTTCGGGTCGACCGAGGCCAGCGGGTCCGGTGCGTTCTCGTCGGCCTGCACCGTCGGATCGGCGGCCGGCAGGCGCACGTACCGCAGATTGACCGCCATCGGTGCGGCCTTGGCATCGGGAATCGCCACGTTGCCCTTGGCCTGCTGGCTGTCGAGCTGCAGGGCCCAGGAGGACGGCTTGCGCGTCAACTGCACACGAGCCTGATCCAGGGTCGTGCCAAAACCGCTGAGCTTGCCGACCCTGAAGTCGGCGCCACTGAGCAGCTGCTTGGCGCCACCGCCCGCGTCCTGCCCGGCATACCGATCGAGCAGCGCCTTCCACGGCTCCACATCCAGTTCCGACAGCACACCGCGCACCCGCAGGCCCTTGCCCCCCGGCAATACGGCATCGCCTTCGCCGAGGAACAACTCGCCACGGCCATCGGCAAAATTGCCGCTCGGCGCGGCGAAGGTAAAGTTGGCCAGATCGCCGTAATCGAACCAGTAACGCCGCTCGGCGCCCTGCAAGGTCATGCGGAAAACGCTGTTGCGCCCCTGGCTGGCCGCCATGCCGAAAGGCGCGGGCAAGTCAACGGCAACCCCCTTGAGGCTGGAGCTGACTATCAGTTGGCTGTCCGCGCCATCGAGGTCGAGCTGCAACTGGTAGGGGATGTCACCGGAAACCGGCAGCGGCTGGTTGTATTTCAGCCATTGCGTGAGTTTATTGACCGACACCTGGCCCTTGGCGACGACCCGGGTATCGAGCTTGCCGGGACGGCCGTCGGCAAAGATCTGCGCGGTCACCGGGCGCTCGAAGGCCTGGGCGCTGATGCCCTGGCCGCTCAAGCCCTTGCTGCTGTCGAAGCGGAAATCGCCCTTGAGCTGGCTCAACTCCAGCTCCGGCTCGCTCAACTTGAGCCGTGCCTTGTTGGTCTTGAAGTCCACCAACACCTTCGGCTCTTCGCCCTTGACCAGCGGGATATCCAGTTTCAGCTTGCCCTGCAGGTCGCCCTCGCCCTGCCAGCCGGCAAAGGTCGGGCCCGTGCCGATCGGCGCTTCCTGAAGAATCTTCAAGCCATCGCCCAGGCCGCCGGCGAACTCGCCGTCGATAAACATATGGGGGCTTTGCCCCGCGGGCGCATGGGGAATATTGACGTAGACGTCGCTCACCTGGGTGTCGAGCAGTTGGCCCTTGCTGGCCAGGATGCGCACACCGCTGTCCTCGATGAACACATCGCCGCTGACCTTGCCGATATGCGGCCAGCCCGGCTGGAAGGCCAGCTCGGCATCGTGCACCTTGAAGAACAGGCTGATGCTGCGCGCGGTGTCGGCCGCGCCATGGTTCAGCGACCCCTGATACTGGAAGAAACCTTCATCCACCGCACCCTTGAGGATCGCCGTGCGCAGCCATTCGTCCAGGGCCGGGCTGAGCACTTCGGGCAGATACTTGGCGGTATAACGACCGTCGCCATCGACCAGGCCGACCCGCAGGTCCATATAGTCTTCCTGGGTGTGGTCGAAATGCAGGCGGATCAGGAAGTCGCCGGCGATCTTGCCCTCCTCGCCCAGGACCTTGAGGTACGGCGCGATCAGGGTGAAGCCCTGCTGGTCGAGCTTCCAGGCCAGCCGGGCGTTGGCCTGGAGGTACTGCCAGGGCTTGGCGAAGATCGGGTCCAGGTGCAAGACAAAGTCCTTGCTGTCCATGCGCAACTCGCCCTGCCCCAGGTCGCCGCTGATGCTGCCGCTGACGTTACGGGCCGCCGGCGCGCCGTGATAGGCGTTGAACCCCACCTGTTCCAGATTGGCGGCAAAACTCAGGCGCTGATCGCCGCTGACCTGCGGGCGGAAATCGAACAGGATGTTGCGCAGCGCGCCCGTGACCTTGAGGTTGTCGATGATGGTCGCGACTTTTTCCGGCAACGGCGCCCAGGCATCCAGGACCGGCGTGAGCGGCGTCAGGTCGAGGCGGTCGGCCTGCAAGTGCCAGAGCTCTTCGGCACTGTTGACGGTACCGGTCTGTTGCAGCTGCAGGCGGGACTCCCAGCGCGTCTCGCCGATGTTCATGGCCAGCGAGTCGAAGGCGACGCTGATCCCTTGGTCGTTACGCTGGAAATAGGCATTGAGCGCCAGGTTCTTCACGGTGATCGGTTTGCGCTCGTCATAGGCCCCGCTGACCTGCGGCGCATTCAGGTGCGCGACCAGGCTCTGCAGTGAACCATCGCCCCAGCTGAACCAGAACTCGCCACCGGCCTTGAGCTCGGAGAACTTCCACTGCTGGGTCACGCGCGGCGGCAGCCATTTCGCCCAGTCGCTTTGTGGCAGGCTCAGATAAGCGTCGGCCTGCCCTTCGCGCCAGGCACTGGCGCGGATTCGCGTGCGCAAGCTGACCGCCAGAGGCTGGCCGTCCGGCAGGGTCAGGCGCGCATCCAGGCGTTGACGGCTGGGGCCGGCACGCAGATTGAGGCCTACATAGGTCAAGGCGATCGCAGGATGGTCGAGCGGTTGCAGGGTCACCTGGCTGTCGAGCACCGACAGTTCACTGACCATCTGCATGCGGTTGAGCAACTGCTCGGGATCGATTGGCTGGTTATCCTGCACCGGCAGGCCTTCGAGCGCCCAGCGCCCATCCGGACCTTCCTTCAGGCTCAGGTTGAGGCCACTGAACTCAAGATGCTTGATCCGCAGCTGGCGCGCCAGGGCGCTGCCGGGCAGATCGGGCGCCACCCGCACCTGATCCAGGCGCAAGGCGTTGGCACCCTCGCCGACTATCACGTCGCGGGCCAACAGGATCGGCGAGAACCCGCTCCAGCTGCCCTCCAGCCGGCCGATCTGCACCGGCATGCCCAAGGTTTCCTGAGCCTTGGCCTGGACCTCGGCCCGATATTCAGCCACCAGCGGGGTCAGTTCCCGACCCAGGCTGACGTACAAGGCCGTCAGCACCAGCAGTAACGCACAAAGCCCCAGCCCCCAGCGGGTCAGAGCAGCGAGAAAGCGCATCAGACGCTCCATGTCAGTTGGCCCCCGTGGCAAGAGTGATGCCCGAACCAAGGCCAGCTGTATCCGGTAAATGTAAGGTACGCGGACTCAGAGCAGCACCACGTCGTATTGTTCCTGGGAATACATGGTTTCGACCTGAAAACGGATGGTCCGGCCGATAAAGGCCTCCAGTTCCGCGACGTTGCCCGACTCTTCGTCGAGCAGCCGGTCGACCACTTTCTGGTTCGCCAGGACCCGATAACCTTCGGCCTGATAGGCCCGCGCCTCCCGCAGGATTTCCCGGAAGATTTCGTAGCAGATGGTTTCCGGGGTTTTCAGCTTGCCGCGGCCCTGGCAGCTGCTGCAGGGTTCGCACAGCACCTGCTCCAGGCTCTCGCGGGTACGCTTGCGGGTCATCTGCACCAGGCCCAGCTCGGTGATGCCGATGATGTTGGTCTTGGCATGATCGCGCTCCAGCTGTTTTTCCAGGGTGCGCAGCACCTGGCGCTGGTGTTCCTCATCTTCCATGTCGATGAAGTCGATGATGATGATCCCGCCCAGGTTGCGCAGGCGCAGCTGGCGGGCAATGGCAGTCGCCGCTTCGAGATTGGTCTTGAAGATGGTTTCTTCGAGGTTGCGGTGACCGACGAAAGCCCCGGTGTTGACGTCGATGGTGCTCATGGCTTCCGCCGGGTCGACCACCAGGTAACCGCCGGACTTGAGCGGCACCTTGCGCTCCAGGGCTTTCTGGATTTCGTCTTCGACGCCATACAGGTCGAAGATCGGCCGCTCGCCCGGATAGTGTTCCAGGCGATCGGCGATCTCCGGCATCAGTTCGGCGACGAACTGTGTGGTTTTCTGGAAGGTTTCCCGGGAGTCGATGCGGATCTTCTCGATCTTCGGGCTGACCAGGTCGCGCAGCGTACGCAGGGCCAGGCCCAGGTCTTCGTAAATGACGCTGGGCGCGCCGATGGTCTTGATCTGCGCGCCGATCTGGTCCCACAGGCGGCGCAGGTAACGGATGTCCATCATGATTTCGTCGGCGCCCGCGCCCTCGGCGGCGGTACGCAGGATAAAACCACCGGCTTCCTTGATGCCTTCCTGGGCCACGCAATCGCTGACCACCTGTTTCAGGCGCTCGCGTTCGGCTTCATCCTCGATCTTCAGCGAGATGCCGACATGGGCGGTGCGCGGCATGTACACCAGGTAACGCGAAGGGATCGACAGCTGGGTAGTCAGGCGCGCGCCCTTGGAGCCGATCGGATCCTTGGTTACCTGCACCACCAGGCTCTGCCCTTCATGGACCAGGGCGCCGATGCTTTCCACCGCCGGCCCTTCGCGCAGGGAGATTTCCGATGCATGAATGAACGCCGCGCGATCCAGGCCGATATCGACGAACGCCGCCTGCATGCCGGGCAGAACCCGAACCACCTTGCCTTTATAGATATTGCCGACAATTCCGCGACGCTGGGTACGCTCGACATGGACTTCTTGCAGCACACCGTTTTCGACCACCGCCACGCGCGACTCCATCGGCGTGATGTTGATCAGAATCTCTTCGCTCATGGCAGGGTCTCGTTCAGGCATATTCACTATGGATGGCCGCATCGGTCAGGTACGGCGCTTAGCGCACTGCAAGGTTTTGCCAACAGGGTATGCCGAAATGGCCCAGTAGTTCTGCGGTTTCGCATACCGGCAAGCCGACGACAGCGGAATAACTGCCATTGAGCCCTGCCACGAATACCGCCGCAAGCCCCTGGATGCCATAACCGCCAGCCTTGTCGCGGGGCTCGCCGCTGGCCCAGTAGCGGGCGGCCTCGTCATCGCCGATCGCCCGGAAGCGCACCAGGCTGCGCACCACCCGCGACTCGCAGCGCTGGCCATCAAGCACGGCAATGGCGGTCAGCACTTCATGTTCGCGATCCGACAGCGCCATGAGCATCGACTGCGCATCGGCCTGGTCCATCGGCTTGCCCAGGATCCGTCCATCCAGGACCACCGCGGTGTCGGCGCCCAGGACACAGGCCGCAACCTGGCCATTGGCGAGCAGTGCATACCCGGCCGCCGCCTTGTCGCGCGCCAGGCGCTCGACATAGGCCACAGGGCTTTCATCGGGGAGAGGGGTTTCGTCGATATCCGCGCTGATGGCGGTAAAAGGCACGCCGATCTGCGTGAGCAGTTCGCGTCGACGCGGCGAGCCTGAGGCGAGGTAAAGCGATTTCATCAAGACATCTCCCTGTCGAGGTACGGGCAAATGCCTGACCGAATCAATTGATTTTGAAACGTCGGCGCAACCCGCGCAAACCGAAGCTGACCCAAGGCCAGAGCAAGGCACTGACCAATGCCGGCAGAACCAGCGCGAGGGTCGGTTGACGGTTGCCGGTCAAGGTGCTGAGCCACAGCTGGACCAGTTGTGCCAGGCCGAAGATCACCAGGATCACCAGGCTTTGCTGCCACATCGGGAACATGCGCAAGCGTTGTTGCAATGACAGCACCAGGAAGGTGATCAGGGTCAGGATCAGCGCGTTCTGCCCCAGCAATGTGCCGTACAGCACATCCTCGGCCAGCCCCAGGCACCAGGCCGTGACCATACCGACCTTATGCGGCAGGGCCAGGGCCCAGAACGCCAGCAGCAAGGCCAGCCAGAGCGGGCGCAGGATTTCCATGAATTGCGGCAAGGGGGACACGCTGAGCAGCATGCCGATGGCGAAGGTCAGCCAGACCATCCAGCCGTTTCGGGACATTATTCTCTTCCTCCCGTGGAGGCCGGGGCCGCTGCAGGCGGCTTGGGCGCGGCGGGCCTGGTGACGGCTGGCTTGACTGGAGCCGGATGGGCCACGGGCTTGACCGGGGTCGTGGCAGATGGTGTCGCGGGGGCTGCGGCCGGAGCAGCTGGAGCAGTCGCGGTCGCAGGCGTCGCGGGCACGACAGGCTTGGGCACGGTCGCCGGAACCACCGGAGCGACGGCGCCACCTTGCTGATCCTGCGCTTCCTGAGCCTGGGCGGCGTCGTTGGCACGCTCCTCGGCGGTGCGGTTATCGCTGAACACCAGCAGCAGGTAACGGCTGCGGTTCAAGGCGGCCGTCGGCACGGCGCGCACTATGGCAAATGGCTGGCCGGAGTCATGGATCACTTCCTTGACCGTCGCCACCGGGTAACCCGCCGGGAAACGCTGACCCAGGCCGGAGCTGACCAGCAGGTCGCCTTCCTTGATGTCCGCGGTGTCGGCCACGTGACGCAGTTCCAGACGCTCCGGGTTGCCGGTACCGCTGGCAATCGCCCGCAGACCGTTGCGGTTCACCTGGACAGGAATGCTGTGGGTGGTGTCGGTGAGCAGCAGCACGCGGGAGGTGTAAGGCATCAGCTCGACCACCTGCCCCATCAGGCCACGGGCATCGAGCACCGGTTGCCCGAGCACCACGCCGTCGCGCTCACCCTTGTTGATGATGATGCGATGGGTGAAGGGGTTGGGGTCCATGCCGATCAGCTCGGCCACTTCGACCTTCTCGTTGACCAGCGCGGAAGAGTTGAGCAACTCGCGCAGGCGAACGTTCTGCTCGGTCAGGGCCGCGAGCTTTTGCATGCGCCCCTGGAGCAACAGGTTTTCGGTCTTGAGTTTTTCGTTTTCGGCGACCAGTTCGGTGCGGCTGCCAAACTGACTGGCCACACCCTGCCATAGCCGTTGCGGCAGGTCGGTGATCCAGTAGGACTGCATCAGCACCAGCGACATTTGGCTACGCACTGGCTTGAGCAGTGTGAAGCGGGCATCGACCACCATCAGCGCGACCGATAGCACGACCAGCACCAACAGGCGCACGCCCAGTGAGGGGCCTTTGGCGAAAAGCGGTTTAATAAGCCGCTCCTCCCAGGCAAATGTTCTCTTTATTCATACGGCTTCAAACCGGCCTGGAGCAGAATGACAGAAGATAAACGCCAACAGGCAGCACTGCAAAGTGCTGCCTGCGAGCGGAACACATGGATGCACCCGGCGCGATTATTCGCTGGAGAGCAGGTCCATGGTGTGTTTGTCCATCATTTCCAATGCACGGCCACCGCCGCGGGCTACGCAGGTCAGCGGGTCTTCGGCGACGATCACCGGCAGACCGGTTTCCTGGGCCAGCAACTTGTCCAGGTCACGCAGCAGGGCGCCACCACCGGTCAGCACCAGGCCACGCTCGGCGATGTCCGAAGCCAGTTCCGGAGGCGATTGCTCCAGCGCGCTTTTCACAGCCTGAACGATGGTTGCCAGGGACTCTTGCAGAGCCTCCAGCACTTCATTGGAGTTCAGGGTGAATGCACGTGGCACGCCTTCGGCCAGGTTACGGCCACGAACGTCGACCTCACGGACTTCGCCGCCCGGGTAGGCAGTACCGATTTCCTGCTTGATGCGCTCGGCGGTGGATTCGCCGATCAGGCTGCCGTAGTTGCGACGCACGTAGGTGATGATCGCTTCGTCGAAACGGTCGCCGCCGACACGTACGGATTCGGCGTACACCACACCGTTCAGGGAGATCAGGGCGATCTCGGTGGTACCACCACCGATATCCACGACCATCGAACCGCGGGCTTCTTCGACCGGCAGGCCGGCACCGATCGCGGCCGCCATCGGCTCTTCGATCAGGAACACTTCACGGGCACCGGCACCGAGGGCCGATTCACGGATGGCACGACGTTCAACCTGGGTGGACTTGCATGGAACGCAGATCAGCACACGAGGGCTGGGCTGCAGGAAACTGTTTTCGTGAACCTTGTTGATAAAGTATTGCAGCATCTTTTCGCAGACACTGAAGTCGGCGATCACGCCATCCTTCATCGGACGAATGGCAGCAATGTTGCCCGGAGTACGACCGAGCATGCGTTTGGCTTCGGTACCGACAGCCACGACACTTTTCTGATTACCGTGGGTCCGAATGGCCACAACCGATGGTTCATTCAGGACAATACCGCGCTCGCGCACGTAAATAAGGGTGTTGGCAGTGCCCAGGTCAATGGAAAGATCGCTGGAAAACATGCCACGCAGTTTCTTGAACATGGGAAAGGGACCCTAGGCAACGCGTGGGTAAAAAAGTGCGGCAAACTCTAACAACGACAGGGATTTTGGGCAAGGCGCCAATATGTTAAATTGACCGCTTTTCTGTGCACCAACCCCCACAATCGCGGCCTTATGACCGTAGAAATGCGGTAGTGTTCCGACAATCTAACACACGGACGAGATCCGTTCTGTTTTCCACTGGAGAATCCCATGGCGCTTGAACGCTCCGACGTGGAAAAAATCGCTCATCTGGCCAGCCTTGGCCTCAATGAAGCCGATCTTCCACACATCACCTCCGACCTGAACAGCATTCTCGGGCTGGTGGATGCAATGCAGGCAGTCGATACCGACGGTATCGAGCCCCTGGCCCACCCGCTGGAAGCCAGCCAGCGCCTGCGCGCAGACGTTGTGACCGAGTCCAATCATCGCGAGGCCTATCAGTCCATCGCACCAGCGGTCGAAAACGGCCTGTACCTGGTTCCGAAAGTCATCGACTAAAGGGAAAGAGCCTGCAATGCATCACATGACCCTGGCCGAGATCGCCCGCGGACTCGCCGACAAGAAGTTTTCCTCCGAAGAGCTGACCAAGACCCTGCTGGCGCGTATCACCCAGCTCGACCCGCAGCTCAACAGCTTCATCAGCCTCACCGAAGATCTCGCGCTGCAGCAGGCCAAGGCCGCTGACGCCCGTCGCGCGAACGGTGAGAGCGGCGCCCTGCTCGGCGCGCCGATCGCCCACAAGGACCTGTTCTGCACCCAGGGCATCCGCACCAGCTGCGGCTCGAAGATGCTCGACAACTTCAAGGCGCCCTACGACGCCACCGTGGTCGCCAAGCTGGCCGCCGCCGGGACCGTGACTCTGGGCAAGACCAACATGGACGAATTCGCCATGGGCTCGGGCAACGAGACCAGCTATTACGGCGCGGCGAAAAACCCATGGAACCTGGAACGCGTTCCAGGCGGCTCGTCCGGCGGTTCGGCCGCCGCAGTGGCCGCGCGCCTGCTGCCTGCCGCCACCGGCACCGACACCGGCGGCTCGATCCGCCAGCCGGCGGCGCTGACCAACCTCACCGGCCTGAAGCCGACCTACGGTCGCGTTTCGCGCTGGGGCATGATCGCCTACGCCTCCAGCCTCGACCAGGGCGGCCCGCTGACGCGCACCGCCGAGGACTGCGCGATCCTGCTGCAAGGCATGGCCGGCTTCGACCCGCAGGACTCCACCAGCATCGACGAACCGGTACCGGACTACAGCGCCAGCCTCAACGACTCGCTGCAGGGCCTGCGCATCGGCGTACCCAAGGAATACTTCAGCGCCGGTCTCGACCCGCGCATCGCCGAGCTGATCCACAACAGCGTCAAGGAGCTGGAAAAGCTCGGCGCCGTGATCAAGGAAATCAGCCTGCCGAACATGCAGCACGCGATCCCGGCGTACTACGTGATCGCTCCGGCGGAGGCCTCCTCCAACCTGTCGCGCTTCGACGGCGTGCGGTTCGGCTATCGCTGCGAAGATCCGAAGAACCTCACCGACCTGTACAAGCGTTCCCGTGGCGAAGGTTTCGGCCGCGAAGTGCAACGCCGGATCATGGTCGGTGCCTACGCCCTGTCGGCCGGCTACTACGACGCCTACTACCTGAAGGCACAGAAGATCCGTCGCCTGATCAAGAACGACTTCATGGCTGCCTTTAATGAAGTCGACATCATCCTTGGCCCGACCACGCCGAACCTGGCCTGGAAAATCGGCGACAAGAGCAGCGACCCGGTCGCTGCGTATCTGGAAGACGTTTACACCATCACCGCCAACCTCGCGGGCCTGCCGGGCTTGTCCATGCCCGCCGGCTTCGTCGACGGCTTGCCGGTCGGCGTGCAGTTGCTCGCCCCGTATTTCCAGGAAGGCCGTCTGTTGAACGTTGCCCACCAGTATCAGTTGAACACTGACTGGCACACCCGCACACCAACCGGCTTCTGAGGAGAAACACATGCAATGGGAAGTCGTGATCGGGCTGGAGATTCACACCCAGCTCACCACCAAATCGAAGATTTTCTCCGGTAGCTCCACCGCCTTCGGCGCCGAGCCCAATACCCAGGCCAGCCTGGTGGACCTGGGCATGCCCGGCGTACTGCCGGTGCTGAACCAGGAAGCGGTGCGCATGGCGGTCATGTTCGGCCTGGCCATCGACGCCGAGATCGGCCAGCACAACGTGTTCGCCCGCAAGAACTACTTCTACCCGGACCTGCCCAAGGGCTACCAGATCAGCCAGATGGAACTGCCGATCGTCGGCAAGGGCCACCTGGACATCCCGCTGGAAGACGGCACGGTCAAACGCGTCGGCATCACCCGCGCGCACCTGGAAGAAGACGCCGGCAAGAGCCTGCACGAAGAGTTCAACGGCGCCAGCGGCATCGACCTGAACCGCGCCGGCACCCCGCTGCTGGAAATCGTTTCCGAGCCGGACATGCGCAGCGCCAAGGAAGCCGTGGCCTACGTCAAGTCGATCCACGCCCTGGTGCGTTACCTGGGGATCTGCGACGGCAACATGGCCGAAGGCTCCCTGCGTTGCGACTGCAACGTGTCGGTACGCCCGAAAGGCCAGGCCGAGTTCGGCACTCGTTGCGAGATCAAGAACGTCAACTCGTTCCGCTTCATCGAGAAAGCCATCAACTCGGAAGTCCAGCGCCAGATCGAGCTGATCGAGGACGGCGGCAAGGTCATCCAGCAGACCCGCCTGTACGACCCGAACAAGGACGAAACCCGTCCGATGCGCAGCAAGGAAGAAGCCAACGACTACCGTTACTTCCCCGACCCGGACCTGCTGCCGGTGGTCATCGAGGACTCGTTCCTCGACCAGGTACGCGCCACCCTGCCGGAACTGCCACCGCAGAAACGCGAGCGTTTCCAGGAGCAGTTCGGCCTGTCGGTCTACGACGCCAGCGTACTGGCCTCGAGCCGCGAGCAAGCGGACTACTTCGAGAAAGTAGTGAAGATCGCCGGTGACGCCAAGCTGGCGGCCAACTGGGTCATGGTCGAGCTGGGCAGCCTGTTGAACAAGCAGGGCCTGGAAATCGACGAGGCGCCAGTCTCGGCCGAACAGTTGGGCGGCATGCTGCTGCGCATCAAGGATAACACCATCTCCGGCAAGATCGCCAAGACCGTGTTCGAAGCCATGGCCAATGGCGAAGGTCAGGCCGACGAGATCATCGACAAGCGCGGCCTCAAGCAGGTCACCGACACCGGCGCCATCTCCGCCGTATTGGACGAAATGCTGGCGGCCAACGCCGAGCAGGTCGAGCAGTATCGCGCCGCCGATGAAGCCAAGCGCGGCAAGATGTTCGGCTTCTTCGTCGGCCAGGCGATGAAGGCCTCCAAAGGCAAGGCCAACCCGCAACAGGTCAACGAACTGCTGAAAAGCAAGCTCGAAGGCTGATAGCGGCGTGGATGGCGGGCATTCGATAGTGCGCCGCCCTGTGCAGGAGCGAACTTGCTGGCGATACGTTGTCTCAGACACAACGCTATCGCGAGCAAGTCCGCTCCTGTATTGGTATTTAGGGCTCCCTTTTATGAAGTCGCTACTGGCTGCCTGTTCCCTGCTCTTTCTCCTGGCCGGCTGCGCCAGCCATGTCATCGACCCGCGGGGTTACGACAAGACCGGCGTCGCCTCCTATTACGGAGCCAAGCATCACGGCAAACGCACCGCCAGCGGCGAACCCTTCAACCAGCACGGCATGACCGCCGCGCACCGCGAGCTGCCATTCGGCACCCGCGTCAAAGTCACCAACCTCAATAACGACAAGAGCGTCGTGGTCCGGATCAACGACCGTGGCCCGCATACCCGTGGCCGCCTGATCGATTTGTCGCGTGCCGCCGCGCAACAGTTGGGTATGATCAGAAGCGGCACCGCCAAGGTGCGCGTGCAAGCCATCAGCGACTGACCCACGGAGCCCTGATCATTTTCGGATTAACCGATTTACCGCTGCTCAGCGTCCTTCAATTGTTCAGCGGCCTGGTCCTGCTGGTCGCCGGCGCCGAATTGCTGGTACGCGGCGCGGTCCGCCTCGCCGCCCGCCTGCGTGTACGAGCGCTGATCATCGGCCTGAGCATTGTCGCCTTCGGCAGCAGCGCGCCGCAGATGGCCGTCAGCCTGCAAGCCACCCTGGCCGAAAATACCGACATCGCCGTCGGCAGCGTGATCGGCAGCGGCATCTTCAACATCCTGGTGACCCTCGGCCTGTCCGCCCTGATCATTCCGCTGCGGGTATCGCGCCAGCTGGTGCGGCTGGATATCCCGTTGATGATCCTCGCCAGCCTGCTGGTGTTCACCCTGGCCTACAACGAAGAACTGACCCCCCTCGACGGCCTGATCCTGCTGGGCACCCTGATCCTCTACCTGGGGTTGCTGCTGCGCCAGTCGCGGCATTCGGCGCGCCCGCCTTCCCAGCAAGGCTCCGACGTGCCCCGCGCGCACTGGCTGAGCAGCCTGCTGTGGATGATCGGCGGCCTGCTCCTGCTGGTGTTCGCCGGCCATCTGCTGGTCGAAGCGGCGGTGGAAGTCGCCACCGACCTGGGGCTGTCCGAGCGCATCATCGGCCTGACCATAGTCGCCGTCGGCACGTCCCTGCCGGCCCTGGCCACCTCGCTGATTGCCGCACTGCGTGGCCAGCGCGACATTGCCGTGGGCAACGTCATCGGCAGCAACCTGTTCAACCTGCTGGGGGTCCTGGGCTTCACCGCCCTGGTGGCACCGACGCCCCTGTCGGTATCGCCCAACGCCGTGGACTTCGACTTGCCGGTGATGCTCGGCGTCGCCGTGCTGTGCCTGCCGGTGTTCTATTCGGGTTATCGGGTCACCCGCGCCGAAGGCCTGCTGTTTCTCGGGCTGTACCTGGCCTATGGGCTGCACGTGGTGTCCTTCACCACCGGCATGCCGCTGGCCGGCAAGCTGGAAGACTTGATGCTGTTTTTTGTCCTGCCAGTGCTGGTGGCGTTCCTGCTGTTCAGTTCGCTGCGTGCCTGGCGCCGCCAACATAAAAAAGGGGAAGCGCAATGACCGAGAATAAAAAGCAGGGCGTGGAAATGCGCCGCCAGGTGATGGGCGATGCCTTCGTCGATCGCGCCCTGGGCAACGCCACCGAGTTCAGCCAGCCGCTGCAGGACTTCGTCAACGAGCATGCCTGGGGCAGTGTCTGGAACCGCGAAGGCCTGCCGCTGAAAACCCGCAGCCTGATCACCCTCGCCGCCCTGACCGCGCTCAAGTGCCCGCAGGAACTCAAGGGTCATGTCCGCGGCGCCCTGAATAACGGCTGCACGGTGGAAGAGATTCGCGAGGCGCTGCTGCATTGCGCGGTGTATGCCGGCGTACCGGCGGCGATCGACGCGTTCCGCGCCGCCCAGGAAGTGATCGACGCTTACCAGAAGCCGGAATGATCCATTGTGAACGAGACGTGCCCGCGGTAGCGGCGTGTCAGACATACCGCTATCGCGGGCACGTCGGATCGCCGCCCGCTCGCTCCTACAGAGCCCCGGTCAGATCCACCCGCCCCACTGCAGCAGGAAGATCCCGATATTGGTGGTCACCGCCGCCATCAGCGTGGTGATGACGATGATCGCTGCCGCCAGTTCATGATTGCCATTGGCCGCCCGGGCCATGACAAAGCTCGCCGCCGCGGTCGGGCTGCCGAAATACAGGAACAGGATCCCCAGCTCCGCCCCGCGGAATCCGCAAAGCCAGGCCCCCAGGGTGGCGAGGACCGGCAAGCCGACCATTTTCACCAGGCTCGAACTCAGGGCCAGGTCGCCGCTCTCGCGCAGCGCCGCCAGAGACAGGGTGCCGCCAATGCAGATCAATGCCAGCGGCAGGGTCATCTGCGCCAGGTACTGGCCGGACGTCTCCAGCCAGGTCGGCAAGCCGATCTGGAAAACCGCGAAAGGCGTTGCCGCCAGGACGCTGATGATCAACGGGTTGCTGACCACGCTTTTGCAGATGCTCCACGGATCGGACTTGATCACCGGGCTGTACACCGCCAGGACGATGGTCGACAGGGTGTTGTAGAACAGGATCACCAACGCCGCGAGAATCGCCCCGAGGGAAATCCCGTAGTCGCCATACATGCTGGCCGCAAGCGCCAGGCCGATGACCCCGTTGTTGCCGCGGAACGCGCCCTGGGTGTAGATGCCCCGGTCTTCCCGCGGGCAGCGCCAGATCGCCCAGCCCCAGGCGAAGGCAAAGCTGGCCAGGGTGGCCACGGCGAAATAGACCAGCAGCCCGGGCTGGAGCGCCGAATGCAGGTCGGCATGCAGAATGCCGAGAAACAGCAGCGCCGGCATGGTGACGTTGAACACCAGGGCCGATGCCGTGTGGATAAAACCGTCGTTGATCCAGCCGATGCGCTTGAGCAACACACCGAGAAACAACATGGCGAATACCGGCGCGGTGATATTCAGCGTTTCGAGAAAAATGGCCAGCATGCCGGGTCAACCTTGAACCTGTCGTTAGGCAGCTAATGATAAGCCAGCCCGCGCCCTTAAGCCCGATGGATTTGCCCTAACCGCAAGCAGATCCATCGGACCGCAGGCGTTCGCGACTATCAAACGCCACGCCCGTGCTGCGATCGACCCGAAGGGGCGCTGGCGCATCCACCCACGCAGAAGATCCCGCAGACCTGCGGCAGCCATGACGGATCAGGTGATCGGCGCCGGATTGAACAAGGTGATGTCGTTGTGCAGCTTGTGCCGCTCGGCCCAGGTCTGCTGCTTGCCACTGGCCACGTCCAGGTAGAAGTGGAACAGCTCCCAGCCCAGCTCTTCGATACTCGCCCGCCCGGTGGCGATGCGCCCGGCGTCGATGTCGATCAGGTCCGGCCAGCGCTGGGCCAGTTCGGAACGGGTCGAGACCTTGACCACCGGCGCCATCGCCAGCCCGTAAGGCGTACCACGCCCGGTGGTGAACACATGCAGGTTCATCCCCGCCGCCAGTTGCAAGGTCCCGCAGACAAAGTCGCTGGCCGGCGTCGCACAGAAGATCAGGCCCTTGCGGGTAAAACGCTCGCCCGGCCCCAGCACGCCATTGATCGCGCTGCTGCCGGACTTGACGATGGAGCCCAGGGACTTCTCGACGATGTTCGACAACCCGCCCTTCTTGTTGCCTGGGGTGGTATTGGCGCTGCGATCAGCCTCGCCCTTGGCCAGGTAACGGTCGTACCAGTCCATCTCGCGTACCAGCTCCCGGGCCACCTCTTCGGACTCGGCGCGGGAAGTCAGCAGATAGATGGCATCGCGCACCTCGGTGACTTCGGAAAACATCACCGTCGCGCCAGCCCGCAACAGCAGGTCCGAGGCATAGCCCAGGGCGGGGTTGGCGGTGATCCCGGAGAAGGCATCGCTACCGCCGCACTGCATGCCGAGGACCAGCTCCGAGGCCGGCACGGTTTCCCGGCGCCGCTGATCGAGCTTGCGCAAACGCACCTCGGCCAACTCCATGATCTGCTCGATCATCTCGGTAAAACCGTGGCTGGAGTCCTGCAGGCGGTACAACCAAGGCTCGCTGAGGTCCACCGAACTGTCGCCTTCGTGCATCACCTGCCCGGCCTGCAACTTCTCGCACCCCAGGCTGATCACCAGGGCTTCGCCCCCCAGGTTCGGGTTGCGCGCCAGGTTGCGCACGGTGCGGATCGGGATATAGGCATCGGTGGCGGTGATCGCCACGCCGCAGCCATAGCTGTGGGTCAGCGCCACCACATCGTCGACGTGGGGATACCTGGGCAGCAGTTCGTCCTTGATGCGCTTGACCGCATGATCGAGCACCCCGGTCACGCATTGCACGGTGGTGGTGATCCCCAGAATGTTGCGCGTGCCGACCGTGCCGTCGGCATTGCGATAGCCCTCGAAGGTGAAACCTTCCAGGGGCGCCTGGGCCGCCGGCACTTCGGTGGACAGCGGCAGGCTGTCCAGCGGCGGCGCGCTGGGCATGCGCAACTGTTCTTCCCTGACCCATCTGCCGCGAGCGATCGGCTGCAAGGCATAGCCGATGATCTGGCCGTAGCGAATCACCGGGCCGCCTTCGGCGATGTCCTCCAGCGCCACCTTGTGGCTCTGGGGGATGACGTCCAGGGTCACCAGGCCGTCGGCGAACGCAGTGCCCGCCGGTACGCCCTGGTCATTGACCACAACCACCACGTTATCCCGCTCGTGCAGACGGATGTAGCGCGGCGAATCGGAATGTTCAATCAACTGCATGACGCCGCCCCTTCAGGAATGCGCTTGGGAAAGCTGGGTCAGCTCGGGGCCGTTGCTCGGTGGCTCCTTGAGCACCACGCGCTTGATCGGACCGACGATCACCAGGTAGCTGAACACCGCCAGCAGCGCGTTGCAGCCGACGAACACCAGCGCCCATTTGAATGAGCCGGTGGAACTGATGATGTAGCCGATGACGATCGGCGTGGTGATCGACGCCAGGTTGCCAAATGTGTTGAACAGGCCGCCGCTCAAGCCGGCGATCTGCTTGGGCGAGGTATCGGATACCACCGCCCAGCCGAGCGCGCCCACGCCTTTGCCGAAGAACGCCAGGGCCATGAAACCCACCACCATCCATTCGATGTCCACATAGTTGCAGGCCACGATGCTGCTGGAGACCAGCAGGCCGGCGATGATCGGCGCCTTGCGGGCGAAGGTCAGGGAATGCCCCTTGCGCAGCAGGTAGTCGGAAATCACCCCGCCGAGCACCCCACCGATAAAGCCGCAGATGGCCGGCAAGGAGGCGATGAAACCGGCCTTGAGAATGGTCATGCCACGCTCCTGCACCAGGTACACCGGGAACCAGGTCAGGAAGAAGTAAGTGATGCCGTTGATGCAGTACTGGCCCAGGTACACGCCGAGCATCATGCGGTTGGTCAGCAACTGGCGCAGGTAGTCCCATTTCGGGCCGTCGCTGCGTTTGCCCTGGACCTTGTCCTGGTCCATGTCGACCATGCCGCCGTTGTCGGCGATGTGCTTGAACTCGGCCTCGTTGATCAGCGGGTGCTGGCGCGGGCTGTAGATCACCTTGAGCCAGACCAGCGAGAAGACGATGCCGATCGCGCCCATCACGATGAACACGTGCTGCCAGCCGAAGTGATAGACGATCCAGCCCATCAGCGGCGCGAACAGCACCGTGGCGAAGTACTGCGCCGAGTTGAAGATCGCCGAAGCCGTACCGCGCTCGGCAGTGGGGAACCAGGCCGCGACAATCCGCGCGTTGCCTGGGAAGGATGGCGCTTCGGCCAGCCCGACCAGGAACCGCAGCATGAACAGCGCCACCACCGCGGTAGAGACGCCGAACTCACCGACATAACCCTGCAGCACGGTGAACAGCGACCAGGTGAAGATGCTCAGGGCATAGATTTTTTTCGAGCCGAAGCGGTCGAGCAGCCAGCCGCCGGGGATCTGCCCCGCCACATAGGCCCAGCCGAAGGCGGAGAAGATATAACCGAGGGTGACGGCGTCGATGCCGAGGTCTTTTTGCAGGCTGGAGCCCGCGATGGCGATGGTGGCGCGGTCGGCATAGTTGATCGTGGTCACCAGGAACAGCATAAACAGGATCAGGTAGCGGACGCGAGTCGGCTTGGTCGCTTGCATATGGATGTACTCCCACTAGTTATTTTTATGCGGGTATAACATTCGTTTCATCGACCCCGCCGGGCCTCAGGCAAAGGCTGGCGGGGGTACAGCGGGGCTTACGATCCGATGTAGGAAGTCTTCACCACGGTGTAGAACTCCTGCGCGTAGCGACCTTGCTCGCGGGAACCATAGGATGAACCTTTGCGTCCACCAAAAGGTACGTGGTAATCGACGCCGGCCGTCGGCAGGTTGACCATGACCATCCCGGCCTGGGAGTGGCGCTTGAAGTGGTTGGCGTATTTCAGCGACGTGGTGGCGATGCCCGCCGACAGGCCGAATTCGGTGTCGTTGGCCATGGCCAGCGCCGCCTCGTAGTCGGCAACGCGCACCACGTTGGCCACCGGGCCGAAGATCTCCTCGCGGCTGATGCGCATCGAGGCCTGGCTGTCGGCGAACAGGGTCGGCGCGAGGAAATACCCCTCCGTATCGCAGATCACCAGGCCGCCACCGCTGACCAGCCGCGCCCCTTCGGACTGGCCGATATCGATGTACTTCAGGTCCTGTTCGAGCTGCGCCCGGGACACCACCGGGCCGATATCGGTACCGGCCTTCAGCGCATGGCCGACCTTGATCGAGCGCATGCGCTCGGCCATCGCCTCGACGAACCGGTCATGGATGCCCGCGGTGACGATCAGGCGGCTGGAAGCGGTGCAACGCTGCCCGGTGGAATAGAAGGCACTCTGTACCGCCAGCTCCACCGCCTGCTTGAGGTCGGCATCGTCGAGAATGATCTGCGGGTTCTTGCCGCCCATTTCCAACTGCACCTTGGCCTGGCGCGAGACGCAGTTGACGGCGATCTGCCGGCCCACGCCCACGGAACCGGTGAAGCTGATGCCGTCGACTTTCGGGCTGTTGACCAGGGCATCGCCGACCAGCCGGCCGCTGCCCATCACCAGGTTGAACACCCCGGCCGGGAAGCCGGCGCGGGAAATGATTTCCGCCAGGGCCCAGGCACAGCCCGGCACCAGCTCGGCGGGCTTGAGCACCACGCAGTTACCGTAGGCCAGGGCCGGGGCGATCTTCCACGCCGGGATGGCGATCGGGAAGTTCCACGGGGTGATCAGGCCGACCACGCCCAGGGCTTCGCGGGTCACTTCGACGTTGACGCCCGGACGCATCGACGGCAGGTAATCCCCCGACAGGCGCAGGCATTCGCCGGCAAAGAACTTGAAGATGTTGCCGGCGCGAGTCACCTCGCCGATGGCTTCGGGCAGGGTCTTGCCCTCCTCCCGGGCCAGCAGGGTGCCGAGCTCTTCGCGGCGGGCGAGGATCTCGCTGCCGACCTCGTCCAGGGCATCGCTGCGCGCCTGGATACCGGAGGTCGACCAGGCCGGGAATGCATCGCGCGCCGCATCGATCGCGGCATGCACCTGAGCCAGGTCGGCCTTGGCGTATTCGCCAATGACGTCGGACAACTCGGACGGGTTGATATTGGTCGAGTAGTCGGCACCGGCAAGCCACTGGCCACCGATGTAGTTATCGAAGCGTTTTACCTCTGCCACGCGCGCTCTCCTTACACAAAAGCCTTACGCAAAAGGCCGCTGATCGCTCAGCGGCCCCGGGGATGGGTTACTGCGCGCCCTGGGCGTCGATCAACGCCGCCAGCGCTTCATATTCTTCCGGCAACAGGTCGGTCAGCGGCGCCCGCACCGGGCCTGCGTCATGGCCGACGATGCGGGCTCCGGCCTTGACGATGCTCACGGCATAACCGGCCTTGCGGTTGCGGATATCCAGGTAAGGCAGGAAGAAGTCATCGATGATCTTGCCGACCGTGGCGTGATCTTCCCGGGCAATGGCGTGGTAGAAATCCATCGCGGTTTTCGGGATGAAGTTGAACACCGCCGAGGAGTACACCGGCACGCCCAGGGCCTTGTAGGCCGCGGCGTAGACTTCGGCAGTCGGCAGGCCGCCCAGGTAGCTGAAGCGATCACCGAGACGGCGGCGGATCGACACCATCAGCTCGATATCGCCCAGGCCGTCCTTGTAGCCGATCAGGTTCGGGCAGCGATCGGCCAGGCGCTCTAGCAGCGGCGCGGTCAGGCGGCAGACGTTGCGGTTGTAGACCACCACGCCGATCTTCACCGATTTGCACACCGCCTCCACATGAGCGGCGACCCCATCCTGGCTGGCTTCGGTCAGATAGTGCGGCAACAGCAACAGCCCCTTGGCCCCCAGGCGCTCGGCCTCCTGGGCGTATTCGATGGCCTGGCGGGTCGAACCGCCGACCCCGGCCAGGATCGGCACGCTGGTGGCGCAGGTGTCGACCGCGGTCTTGATGATTTCCGAATATTCGCTGGCCGCCAGGGAGAAAAACTCACCGGTACCACCTGCGGCGAACAGCGCCGAGGCGCCGTAAGGGGCCAGCCATTCCAGGCGCTTGATGTAGCCCGCGCGATGGAAATCGCCCTGGGCATTGAAATCGGTCACCGGGAAAGACAGCAGGCCGGAGGAGAGGATGGACTTCAGTTCTTGTGGATTCATTATTCGAACACCCTGGGACGCACATTGTGATGAGAAACACATCAGCCTTGGCCGAAGTTGTAAGTCATCGTACAACTTAAAAAACAATCGTCAACAGCAATTCGTCAACCATCGCCAAAATGTGCGGCAAAAAATACCTGCTTGACGAGTCAGGCTTTTGCTTTATGCTTGCAATTTAACTGTACATGCATACAGTTATTTTTTGAAATACCTACGACATATCAAGGAGCCAGAAATGTCAGGTCTACACACTCAGCAGCGGGAACAGCTGCAGCACAAAAGCCAGATCGTTGCCGATCTGGACAGCCTTTTCAGCGAACGCGGCATTGCCATTTCCGGTGACAGCGACCACCTGGTGCTGATCGCCGACGGTCATCACACCATCAAGTACCACAAGCCCGGGATCCTCCCAGCGGCACCGGGCAAAAACCTCAAGGCCCTGCCCCAGCTGCGTTTCGAAGGTGGCGAGCACACCGCCATCGGCGACGCCACCCTGTTGCGTTTCGTCAAGGACGCCCCCGGCGTTCCGGCCTGGCAGGTCGAATTGCACCTGCCCAACGGCCTGGCCCTGACCTACGGCCAAGTGGTGGCGCTGGGTGGCGATTTTTACGGCATCCCCGACCAGCCGATCTGCGAAGGCGCGACGCCGGCGGATCGTTTGCAGCGCTTTACCGCCGCGTTCAACTCGCTTGCCGTGTTGCCGGCAGCCAAGGACGAGGCGAAACAGATTCTCGCGGTGATGCAGAAGGAAATCGCCGCCGCCAACCAGGCGCTCAAGGACGGCCGACAACCCCACGAGGCGTATGACGCCCTGGGAGATACGTTGTCCGAAGAGTGGAGCAAGATCACCGGCGGCGGCAGTTTTGCCTCGGCGCTGTTCCCCCTCGGTCGCTACCTGAAGCTGGCGGCCAACAATGCCGACCATTTCGGCGAATGGGCGCTGCTGGCCTATATCGCCGGGCACACCGCGGCCCTGCAGCAGGCGGTGCTGGCGCACAAGAACGCCGACGAGAAGCAACTGGAACTGGCCTATGCTATGAACGCCTTCGCCGATCACTTCCTCACCGACCTGTTCTCCGCCGGCCATGTGCGGGTACCGCGCAAGCAGCTGGCGGCGGTGGTGACGCCGAGCGACCTGGGTTCGCTGATCACCCGCTTCATGCACGACGAAGACAGCAAGTTCGGCCTCAACGTCAGCAATGCCCAGGGCGACCGCTGGCATGCCTATGGCGACAAGCGTTATTTCGACACCATCGACAGCAACAACCGCAAGCAGGTCAAGCTGGCGGTGCAGCGCTCGGCGGACGAGATCTTCGAAAGCTACCTCAGCGGAACGGCCCCGACGCCCGGCAACTTCACGGCGCTGAAGCTGCTGCCGGACCTGAACGCAGCCAAGAGCGGCAACTTTTCACCGCTGTTCGTGATGCAGGGCGACAAGGTGCTGCGACGCAGCGACGTGAACAACCTGAACGATACCAAGACCATCGACAACTGGTGGGGCTGGAGCACTTACCTGCTGCTCAAGAACTACAAGCCCAACAAGCCGGCGGGCTACCTGGAAGCACCGACGCTTGCCCCGAGCATCCAGGCCAATGGCTGGCAGAGCCAGACACCCAGCGAACTCAACTGGTTGCCCGGTAATGCCGTGCGTTATGCCTTCAGCTACACCAACGGTTTGAACGAGTCGTACATCGGCCCCTGGTCCGCCTACGCCGAGCTGGGCGACCGCTTCCAGCCAACCCTGAATGTGCCGGTGGATACCGACGGCGGTTCCAGCGGGCGCAACCTCTTCCGCCAGTTCCGCGGCGGTTCGCCGGAGCTGATCGCCTCGATCGACAAGACCGCCACCACCTACATCGACCGCAATGCCTGATAAGGACATCGACATGGCTATCAATCTGACTCTAGAACTGGCCTCGGGCCAATCCCTGCAGGGCGCGCCCCTGGAACTGCTGGTCAACGGTGCTCCCGTCGCGCGGGCAACCGTCGACCAGCAAGGGCGCGTGGCCTTCGATGCCAAGCCCGCTGCCGGGCAACTGGCCGTGAGGGTGGATCGCTCGATTCTCAAAGGCCGCTAAAAGCAGCGCGAGCACGCTTCGCCCTACCGAGGACAAGCAGCGTTTCTGTAGTAGCAGGCGGCGATCCGACTTGCCCGCGATAACGACTGTCCAGGCGATGATTTTCTTCCGGCAGAACAGCGCTCGCCATTTAGGACGCTGCTACGCATTCGATGGAAAGCCTGCTCGCGACAACCGACAACAGGCGCCAAACCTCCCCGGTCTGGCGCCTGTTGCGTTTACCCGCGCTGCGCCTCTGCTTCTTCATGGGCATGGCGCAGCCGTTCGCGGCTGTTGGTCAGGTGCAGGCGCATGGCCGCCCGGGCCGCGTCCGAATCCTGGCGGGCAATGGCTTCATAGATTTCTTCATGCTCACGGCTCAGGCGGCTCATGTAGTGCTGCTGATCGTCGTGAGCCAGGCGCGCCGAATTCAGGCGGGTGCGCGGAATGATGCTGGTCCCCAGGTGGGTCATGATGTCGGTGAAATAGCGGTTGCCCGTGGCCAGGGCAATCTGCAGGTGGAACTGGAAATCCGAGGCCACCGCATCGCTGTCGTGGGCCACGCTTTCATTGAGGGCATCCAGCGCCGCCCGCATCGCCGCCAGTTGCTCGGTGCTGCGCCGCTGCGCGGCCAGCCCGGCCGACTCCACTTCCAGGCTGATGCGCAGTTCCAGGATCGCCAGCACATCGCGCAAGGTCACCACGGTCGCCGGATCGATCCTGAAGCCGCTCGGGCTCGGTGTGTCGAGCACAAAGGTGCCGATGCCGTGGCGGGTTTCCACCTGGCCAGCGGCCTGCAACCGGGAAATGGCTTCGCGCACCACGGTCCGGCTGACGCCATGGGCCTCCATGATCGCCGACTCGGTGGGCAACTTGTCACCGCGCTTGAGCTGACCGTCGCGAATCTGCTCCGACAGCACGGTCACCAGTTCCTGGGCGAGGCTACGGCGCTTGCGTGGAAGGCGGGGCGCCATGTTCTGGTTGTCCATGGTGAAGATCTTTCTCCGAAAACTGATGACGCATCATAGCTCAGCCGAGTTGTACGATCACTGTTGACTACACCGTCACCGCCTGGTCGACCAGATGCCCGCGCTCGATGCGGATGTGCCGCGGGTGGAAACGCTTGAGGCTGCTGCGATGCCCGACGCTGACAATGCTCAGCCCCGGAAGCTGGTCGATCAGCGCCTGGTACAGGGTCGCTTCGTCTTCTTCGTCCATGGCCGAGGTGGCCTCATCCATGTACAGCCATTGCGGCGCATAGAGCAACGCACGGGCAAAAGCCAGGCGCTGCTGCTCGCCCGGAGACAACATGCGCTGCCAGTGATTGCTCTCGTCCAGGCGGGACACCAGGTGCGGCAGGCGGCAGGTTTCCAGCACCTGTGCATAACGCTCCTGCGGGTAAGTGTCGCCCGACTGTGGATAACTCAAGGCTTCGCGCAGGCTACCGATCGGCAGGTAAGGCTTCTGCGGCAGGAACAGATAACGCTCGGCGGGCATGCGGATGCTGCCGTGACCAGCCGGCCAGAGCCGCCCCATCGCCCGCAGCAGGGTACTCTTGCCGCTGCCGGAGCGGCCGCTGAGCATCAGGCGCTCGCCGGGGCTCACGGTCATCTCGGCACCGGCCAGCAGGTGCCGGCCATCCGCCAGATCCAGGCCGAGGTTATGCACTTGCAGGGTTTCGCCCTGGTTCTGCACGTCGATGGCCGGCGCGCACTCTTCGTTTTCGCTCATGGCCTGGCGAAAGCTCAGCAGACGGTCACAGGTGGCGCGCCAGGCCGCGAGATCAGAATAAGCGGTGATGAACCAGCTGAAGTTCTCCTGGACGTTGCCGAATGCCGAGTTGATCTGCATCAGCTCGCCCAGCTCGATCTTGCCTGTCAGGTAACGAGGGGCCGCGACGATGAAGGGGAAAATGATCGCGATCTGACCATAGCCCGAGGTGAAGAAGGTCAGGCGCTTGGACACTTTCATGATGTCCCAGAAGTTGTGCCAGACCATGCCGAAGCGAGCGCTCAAGCGTTTGTTCTCGTTCGGCTCGCCGTCGTACAGGGCGATGCTCTCGGCGTTCTCGCGTACCCGCACCATGGAGAAACGCAGGTCCGCCTCGAAACGTTGCTGGTTGTTGTTCAAGCCGATCAGGCGTCGACCGATCAGGTGGGTCAGCCAGCTGCCGACGGCGGCGTACACCAGAGCGCACCAGAACATGTAGCCGGGAATGGTGTAGCCGAAGACTTCGATACTGCCCGACACGCCCCACAGGATGATCGAGAACGACACCAGGCTGACCACGGTACGCAGCAGGCCCAGGGCGAGCCCCAGGGTATTGCTGGTGAAGCTGTTGAGGTCTTCGGAAATCCGCTGGTCCGGGTTATCGGTGTAGCCGCCCTGCTCCAGCTGGTAATAGTTCTTGTGGCCCAGCCAGCGGGCGAAGTGTTTTTCCGTGAGCCAGGCGCGCCAGCGGATGGTCAGCATCTGGGTCAGGTAGAGCCGGTAGACCGCGGCCAGGATGGCCACCGTGGCAATCCCGCAGAAATACAGGATCAGTTGCCAGAAGGCTGCTTCATCCTTCCTTTGCAGGGCGTTGTAGAAGTCCTTGTACCAGCTGTTGATCCACACCGAGATCGCCACGCTGAACAGGGTCAGGGCGACCACCGCGAACAGCAGCAGCCAGGCCTTGCCCTTCTCCTCGCTGCGCCAGTAAGGCGTAGTCATTTCCCAGACACGACGGAAAAACTGCCCGCGCACAGTATCGTTGACCGCGGAATACTCAGCGTTCTGATTCATCATCAAGGCTCGATTGTGATAAGGACAAGCATCGAGCCGATCATAGAGGATCGGCTCGCTTTTTCACTCGTCCCGAGGACATTCGTTCAGTCGCGGTTCAGCGACGAACCGGGCGCTTCTGCAACTTGCGCTGCAGCGTTCGGCGGTGCATGCCCAGGGCGCGGGCAGTGGCGGAGATGTTGCCTTCGTGTTCGGTCAGCACCCGCTGGATGTGCTCCCATTGCAGGCGGTCCACCGACATCGGGTTTTCCGGCACCAGGGTGTCGAGGTCGGCGTGCTCGGAGAGCAGCGCGGCCAGCACGTCATCGGCGTCGGCCGGTTTGCACAGGTAGTTGCAGGCGCCGCGCTTGATCGCTTCGACCGCGGTGGCGATGCTCGAATAACCGGTGAGGATCACCACGCGCATTTCCGGGTCGAGCTCGAGCAGCTTGGGCAGCAGCACCAGGCCGGAATCGCCGTCCATCTTCAGGTCCAGCGCGGCGAAGTCCGGCAGGTCCTGCTGGGCGAGGGCCAGGCCTTCCTCGGCGGAACCCGCGGTGCTGACGCGAAAGCCGCGACGGCTCATGGCCCGCGCCATCACCCGGGTGAAGGTGGCGTCGTCATCCACCAGCAACAGATGCGGCAGTTCTTCGCCTTCGACTTGGATTTCGTCACTCATGTTGGTCTCCTCGGGCGCCGTGGGGCAGACGCAGCTCGGTGAGCGTGCCGCCTTCCTCATGACTGTAGAGTTTCACTGAGCCGCCGGCGCGTGTCACGCTGGCTTTGCTCAAAAACAGGCCCAGGCCGAAACCTTTGCCCTTGGTGGTAAAAAACGGTTTGCCGATCTGCTCGGCGATGGCCAGCGGCACACCGGCGCCGTGGTCGCGAATGCTGATGGTCAGGTTCTCGGCGTCCCAATCCAACTGCACTTCCAGCCCTTCCGGACAGGCGTCGGCGGCATTGTTCAGCAGGTTGAGCAACGCCTGGGTCAGGTCCGGCGGCGGCGCTACCCGCGGCATCGGCCCCTGGCCCAGCAACTGGAAACGATAAGTGGCTTCGGGGCGCATCAGGTGCCAGCGGTTCAGCGCTTCATCGAGCCAGACGCTGACATCCTGCATTTCCACGGCCATCCGGCGGTTGGCCTCGGCGGCGCGCACCAGTTGCTGCAAGGTTTCCTTGCACAGTTTGACCTGATCCTGGAGTACGCCCAGGTCATCCTGCAGCAGCGGGTCGAGGTTGTCCTGGCGCATTTCCTTGAGCAGCACACTCATGGTCGCCAGAGGCGTTCCCAGTTCGTGGGCGGCACCGGCGGCCTGGGTCGCGACAGCCAGCAACTGCTGGTCGCGCAGGCCCTCTTCGCGGCGGATCGCCCGCAGCTCTTCCTGGCGTCGCAGCTCCTCGGCCATCCTCGCGGCGAAGAAGGTGATCACCGCCGCGGCCAGGGCGAAGCTCAGCCACATCCCGTAGATCTGCAGGTTTTCCCGGGCGATGGGGAAAGTCTGCAGCGGGTAGAACTGCGCCAGCAGCAAGGTGTACATGGTCAGCGCGATGCCGGAAAGGACCACCGAGTAGCGCCATGGCAAGGTCACGGCGGCGATAGTCAGCGGCACCAGGTAATAGGAGACGAAGGGGTTGGTCGAGCCGCCGGAGAAATACAGCAGGGCACTGTGGATAAACAGGTCACAGGCCAGTTGCACGGCGTATTCCAGCTCGGTGACCGGCCACGAGGTGCGCAGGCGAATGGCGGTGAAGGCACAGAGAATCAGCGACAGGCCCAGGGTGACGGCCAGTTGCAGCCAGGGCAGCGGCAGCAGGTCGAACCAGTAGGCGAGCCCCACCGAACCGGCCTGAGCGGCCAGAACCAGGATGCGGATGAAAGTCAGACGCCAGAGGTTCTGGCGAGTGGCGGAAAGCAGTTGTACGGGGGCGAGCATGAGCTCTCCTGATGAGCGCTCCAGGCGGATCGCGACGAGTATAACCAAGCAGCGGCCCAGACAGGCAAAACTGCGGCAAACCGCCACAGTCTTGTGCAACGGCCAATCGCAGGCAAGCCTTGCCCCTACAAAAGCACCGCAGTTGGCGTTGGGTAATAGATGTATAGAAGTTGTTAACGGGCCGAACCAGACAATAAAAGCTAGAGTCTGATGGTTTCACGCAGGCTGGGACCCAATACCTGCGGACCGCACTCAAGGAGTTTTCATGCATACATTCAGTCGCAGCGCCGCCCTTCTCGCCCTCAGCGCCGGCACCCTCGCCAGCCTGCCGGCCCTGGCCGCCGATGAGCTTCATTACAACCAGATCTCCCTGCGCGCCGAAGTCAGTCAGGAAGTGGCCCGCGACCTGATGATCGTCACCCTCTACAGCGAATCGCAGAATGCCGACCCGGCCAAGCTCGCCGCGGAAATCACCACCACCATGAACAAGGCCCTGGGCCAGGCACGCCAGGTCAAGGACATCACCTTGCGCCAGGGCAGCCGCAACAGCTACCCGATCTACGACACCAAGGGCCAGAAGATCACCGGCTGGCGTGAACGCGCCGAGCTGCGCCTGGAAAGCTCGGACTTTGCCGCACTGTCCAAGCTCACCGGCGAACTGCTGACCGACCTGAAGATGGGCGGCATGGACTTCGCCATCGCCGACCCGACCCGCAAGGCCAGCGAAGACAAGCTGCTCAAGGAGGCGGTCGACGCCTTCAAGGCACGCGCGCAACTGACCACCGAAGCGCTGGGCGGCAAGGGCTACAAGATCGTCAACCTGAACCTCAACAGCAACGGTTATCCACAGCCGTACCTGCGGGGCCAGATGATGATGAAAGCCGCGGGCATGGATGCGGCGCCGGTCACTCCGGAAGTCGAAGCCGGCACCAGCCAGGTCAGCATGACCGCCGATGGCTCGATCGAAGTCCTGATGCCGTAACGTTTTCCCTGCCTTCCGAAACGGCGGTAACCTCCAGCAAAATCAGGTTACCGCCTTTTTTCTACCCACTATTTCAACCCGAGCCCGAGGGACTCGCCTTGGGGAGGGGCTGAACTCGACCACGTCGGTGATGCTAAAGTTACCGACCTCGGTATTGCGCCCACCAGGCGTCATTGACGTCCACCGGGTATACTGCGCCTTTCCTATAAGAGTCTCTCCAAATGACCGCAGATCGCATCGGCGAACGCCTGCGTCGCTATCGCCGCGCCGCCAAGAAAACCCTGCGCCAGATTGCCAGCGAATCCGGTTTGACCGCCAGTTTTCTCTCCCAGGCGGAACGCAATCTCACCGGAGTCTCGATCTCCTCCCTGGTCAACATTGCCAAGTCCCTGAACGTTCCGCTGAATGCCCTCTTCGACCAGCCGACCCAGGCACAGCCCGACTCCCACGACGGCAAGCGGGTGCGCTACACCATCGAAGGCCAGCCCCTGTCCTACGAGCGGCTGTCCAGTTCCTTTCCCGGCAACCTGATCAACGCGGTGAAGATGAACATACCGGTGGGCTACCAGTCGGAACTGATTTCCCATGATGGCTCCGAGTTCTCCTACGTTCTTTCGGGGCAGATTGTCTACACCATCGAGGGGCAGCAGTATCCCCTCGGCGCCGGCGACTCGGTGCACTTCGACTCGACCAAACCGCACTACCTTGCCAACGCCGGCAACGGCCCGGCGGAAGTATTGACCGTCACGACCATGGGCCTGTTCGACGACCATTCAGCGGCCTGAACCCGCCCCGTGGCCGCCTGCGCAACCTCACAGACATCTCGTGCGCAAGAGAAATGTTAGTCACGCTTAATTTTCGTTGACCACGATTTCAGCATGACTTAATTTCGGCATCGGCGAATCGTCAATCAACCACACAACAAGCGATCGCCGTCGCCACACAGGGTCCATGGGGTTGCATCCACTCCCCATAGAAGGCGAGTTGTCCCGGCCCACAAGGCCAATCCTCAGATGCACCCTAGAAAAAGAAAAAATGAGGTTTGCATGCGTAAGACCTTTCCGCTCCAGGTTTGGCAGACAGCGGGGCTGATCCTCGGCATCCCACCGTCACACGCCACCCGCAACCTCCACAGTGACAACTTCACTGCGAGCCCCAACGTCAACACCGCCGACGATGCGCTGTTCACCCGCCATCGCCTGCAAGATCCCAGGCATCCGTTCTCCACGGCCTCCCCCGTCAAGCCGCCCTACTTCAGTCGGTCAACCCAATGCACCAAACATTTGCGCCAGGCAGGCAAGGCCAGGTGGCTCAACCAGAAGCCGGTCGACACCCGCTCCAGCGACGCACCAACCGGAGGCACGATTCGCCCTGGCCGCCCCGTAAGAAGGCAATCCATGCACCAGAAAAAACCAGCGCATACGGTCAAATTCGTCAATATTTATACAAATGCGTCATTCCTGTACGTTCGTTCCACTCCTTGATACTTGTGACAGCCCCGCATCTTGCATTGGGTATGGGGCCTGCATAAGTATCGGCGGGTCGACTCATAAGGTCGCCCTCTACACCAAAAATGACAACAAATCATGAGGCCACCATGTTCAAACAAGCAGTCATTCCGCTTTTAGTCAGCGCCGGCTTGCTCGCCAGCGCACCCTTCGCCCAAGCAGCGACTAACCTGGTGTTCTGCTCCGAAGGGAGCCCGGCCGGTTTCGATCCAGGCCAGTACACCACCGGAACCGACTTCGACGCCTCAGCAGAAACCATCTTCAACCGTCTCAGCCAGTTCGAGCGTGGCGGCACCGCCGTCGTTCCTGGCCTGGCGACCAGTTGGGACATTTCCGACGATGGCCTGACCTACACCTTCCATCTGCGTGATGGCGTGAAATTCCACACCACGCCGTACTTCAAGCCGACTCGTGATTTCAACGCCGACGACGTGCTCTTCACGTTCAACCGCATGCTCGACAAGGACATGCCGTTCCGCAAGGCGTACCCGACCGAATTCCCTTACTTCACCGACATGGGGATGGACACCAACATCACCAAGGTCGAGAAAGTCGACGACAAGACCGTCAAGTTCACCCTGAAAACCGTAGACGCCGCGTTCATCCAGAACCTGGCGATGAGCTTCGCCTCCATCCAGTCCGCCGAGTACGCCGACCAGCTGCTCAAGGAAGGCAAGCCGGGCGACATCAACCAGAAGCCGATCGGCACTGGCCCGTTCGTGTTCAAGAGCTACCAGAAAGACTCCAACATCCGTTACACCGGCAACAAGGAGTACTGGAAGCCTGAGGACGTGAAGATCGACAACCTAATCTTCGCCATCACCACCGACCCGTCGGTACGCATCCAGAAACTGAAAAAGAACGAATGCCAGGTCACCCTGTTCCCGCGTCCGGCCGACCTCAAGGCCCTGGGCGAGGACAAGACCCTCAAGCTGCCGCAGCAGGCCGGCTTCAACCTCGGCTACATCGCCTACAACGTGATGCCTGTGCTCAAGGGCCGCACCGACGCCAACCCGCTGGCCGACCTCAAGGTCCGTCAGGCGCTGGACATGGCGGTGAACAAGCAGCAGATCATCGACTCGGTCTACCAGGGCGCGGGCCAGCTGGCGGTCAACGCCATGCCACCGACCCAGTGGTCCTATGACGACACCATCAAGGATGCCAAGTACGACCCTGAGAAAGCCAAGGCGCTGCTCAAGGAAGCCGGCATCAAGGAAGGCACCCAGATCACCCTGTGGGCCATGCCCGTGCAGCGTCCGTACAACCCGAACGCCAAGCTGATGGCTGAAATGCTGCAGTCCGACTGGGCGAAGATCGGCCTGAAGGTCAACATCGTCAGCTACGAATGGGGCGAGTACATCAAGCGCTCCAAGGGCGGCGAGAACCAGGCGATGATCATCGGCTGGAGCGGCGACAATGGTGACCCGGACAACTGGCTCGGCACCCTGTTCGGCTGCGACGCCATGAATGGCAACAACTTCTCCAAATGGTGCGACAAGCCGTACGACGCACTGATCAAGCAAGCCAAGGCCACCCCGGACGTGGCCAAACGCACCGAGCTGTACAAGCAGGCGCAACACCTCCTCAAAGACCAAGTCCCGATGACACCTATCGCACACTCGACGGTGTTCCAACCCATGCGCGCCAACGTGCAGGACTTCAAGATCAGCCCCTTTGGCCTGAACTCGTTCTACGGCGTCAGCATCAGCAAATAAGGGTCTGCAACGGCGATGTCATTTGACGTCGCCGCTGCCTTACCTGCCAGGACTGCCGGAACTTCGAACGCTCTTCCTCTTGCTGCACCCCATCGTGGTGAGTACGGGCATTTCGGAAGTTCCCTACATGTCTTTCAGGCTCTTTGGCATTTACTACCCATGCGGCGACCCCTACCGTCAAAGCATGGAGTGGTGCATCCATTGCCCGGCATTTGCTGCAAGCGAGGACTTGGGATCGATGACATGACCGCCTCCGTATGAGGCGACTGCTCATCGATCAAAACAATAAAAGGGAGAGGGAGCATCATGCGTCATTCTCTGGTTTTATCCGCCCTGTTGGGCACCGGTCTGTTGACCGCAACCTCCGCCAGCCTGGCGGCCAGCAACAGCCTGGTGTTCTGCTCCGAAGGCAGCCCGGCCGGTTTCGACACCGCGCAATACACCACCGCCACCGACAACGACGCGGCGGAGCCGCTGTACAACCGCCTGGCGGAGTTCGAAAAAGGCGCGACCAATGTAGTGCCGGGCCTGGCCACCCGCTGGGATATTTCCGCGGACGGCCTGCAGTACACCTTCCACCTGCGCGAAGGGGTGAAGTTCCACACCACGCCGTACTTCAAGCCGACGCGTGATTTCAACGCCGACGACGTGGTCTTCACCTTCACCCGCATGCTCGATGCCGAGCATCCTTTCCGTAAGGCCTACCCGACCGAGTTTCCCTACTTCAACGGGATGAGCCTGAACAAGAACATCGCCAAGGTCGAGAAGACCGGGCCGCTGACCGTAGTGATGACCCTGAACTCGGTGGACGCCGCGTTCATCCAGAACATCGCCATGAGCTTCGCCGCGATTCTCTCGGCCGAATACGCCGACCAGTTGCTCAAGGCCGGCAAGCCCAGCGAGATCAACCAGAAGCCGGTCGGCACCGGGCCGTTCGTGTTCAAGAGCTACCAGAAAGACTCGAACATCCGCTACACCGCCAACAAGCAGTACTGGGACCCGAGCCGGGTCAAGCTCGACCAACTGATTTTCGCCATCAACACCGATGCCTCGGTGCGTGTGCAGAAGCTCAAGGCCGGCGAATGCCAGATCACCCTGCACCCGCGGCCAGCCGATGTCGAAGCGCTGAAAAAAGACCCGAAGCTGCAACTGATCGAAAAGCCTGGCTTCAACCTCGGCTATATCGCCTACAACGTTCGCCACAAACCCTTCGACCAGCTCGAAGTGCGCCAGGCGCTGGACATGGCGGTGAACAAACAGGGCATCCTCAACGCCGTGTACCAGGGCGCCGGCCAGCTGGCGGTCAACGCCATGCCACCGACCCAGTGGTCCTACGACACCAGCATCAAGGACGCCGCCTACAACCCGGAAAAGGCCCGTGAGCTGCTCAAGGCCGCCGGGGTCAAGGAAGGCACGGAAATCACCCTCTGGGCCATGCCCGTACAACGTCCCTACAACCCCAACGCCAAGCTGATGGCCGAAATGCTCCAGTCCGACTGGGGCAAGATCGGCCTGAAAGTGAAGATCGTCAGCTACGAATGGGGCGAGTACATCAAGCGCACCAAGAATGGCGAGCACGACATCAGCCTGATCGGCTGGACCGGCGACAACGGTGACCCGGACAACTGGCTCGGCACCCTGTACAGCTGCGACGCCATTGGCGGCAACAACTACTCCATGTGGTGCGACCCGCAGTACGACAAGCTGATCAAGCAGGCCAAGATCGTCACCGATCGCGAACAGCGCACGGTGCTCTACCAACAGGCCCAGCAGTTGCTCAAGCAGCAGGTACCGATCACCCCTGTCGCCCACTCGACGGTCAACCAGCCGTTGAGCGCCAAAGTCGAAGGATTCAAGGTCAGCCCCTTCGGTCGCAACGTGTTCTCGGGTGTCAGCATCGACCAATAAATGATTAGCCAGGCCGCTGGGGGCGATATTCGTCCCCACGCAAATCTGTTGCCTGGATTCGGCGATCACGCCTCATGCAAACGTTTGCGATGCCTTGAATGAGTTGTAAAGCAAAAGCCGGTCAACCCAAAAAGACCGGCATAAAAATAAAGAAAGCAAAGGAGCTTCACCCATGAAACCGAGCAACACCGCGTTACTGGCCCTGGCCATCAGCAGCATCACGGCCATGGCCCATGCGGAAAGCGTGAGCCAGGAATTCGTTCCGACGACCCTGGCCGGTACCAACGCCCAAAGCGAAGCCAAGGGTTTCATTGACGGACAGAGCCTTGGGGGCACTACCCGCAACTGGTACGCCAATGAACTGAAGCGTCGTGACGACACCTTCAGCTACAAGAAAAACAGCGTCAAAAACGATCCCACCGCACCCAAGACCCCGACCTCCCGGCGTATCAACTGGGTCCAGGGCACCATCCTCAACTACACCTCGGGCTTCACCCAGGGCACCGTTGGCGTCAGCACTGAAGTGGCGGCCTACAACGCCATCGCCCTGGATCGTGATCGCAAGGACATTGCCGGTGGCTCCAACCGTACCCTGGCGGACTCCAACGGCGACGCTGTAGATCAGTGGAGCAAACTGGGCCTGGCCAACGTCAAGTTCCGGGTATCGAATACCACGCTGACCGCCGGTCGTCAGAACTTCAGCACCCCGATCATCGACGTCATCGGCAACCGTGCGCTGCCTTCCAGCTTTGAAGGCATCAGCCTGCACAGCGAAGAGCTGAACAACCTGTCGTTCGACCTGGCCGGCTTCGACCGCGTTTCGCCACGCAGCGAACAGAGCCTGTCGAAATTCCGTACCGAGTACTCCGCCACCGGCGTGGAAACCGACAAGGTCTACACCGCAGGTGTGAACTACCAGCCGTTCAAGAGCCTGAAGACCAGCCTGTATGGCGCCAAGGTCGAAGACTTCTGGAACCAGTACTACTTCGGCGCCACCCACGAACTGGGTGACAGCCAGGTGCTGAGCCTGACCACCGGCCTGAACTACTACAAGACCGTCGACGAAGGCAAAAAGTTGATGGGCGAGATCGACAACGACACCTACTCGCTGTCGCTCGGCCTGGCTCACCAGGCGCACAGCCTGACCTTCTCCTACCAGCAAGTGAACGGTAACGAGTACTTCGACTACCTGCACGAAACCAACGGCATCTACCTGGCCAACTCCCTGCTCTCGGACTTCAACGGCCCGAACGAGAAATCCTTCCAGATCGCCTACGGTCTCAACATGGCCGAATACGGCGTACCGGGCCTGAAGTTCAACATCTACCAGGCGCGTGGCTGGGGCATCGACGGTACCCACTACCGTGGCACCGCCTACACCGACCCAGGCGCCAAGCGCGGCGACCTGAGCCTGATGGATGGCGAAACCCACTACGAATACGGCATTGGCGCGTCGTACGCAGTCCAGAGCGGCCCGCTCAAGGCCACCGCCATTCGTGCGACCTACACTACGCACCGGGCCAGCGAACACCAGGCCGACGGCAACATCAACGAGTTCCGCCTGGTCACCACCATCCCGTTCAACATTCTCTAAAAACACACCGGCTGGAATGGCGAACTCATGATGAATTCGCCATTCCAGCTACTCTGGTTCAACCGATTGCAGAGGGTTCTAGATGAAAATGCTTTCCCTGAGAGCGGCCATCGCTGCCGCACTGCTGAGCGCCGCCGCAGGCGTCTCGGCCAAGCCCTTGGTGGTCTGTACCGAAGCCAGCCCGGAAGGCTTCGATATGGTCCAGTACACGACTGCAGTCACTGCCGACGCGGTGGCGGAAACCATCTTCAACCGCCTGGTGGACTTCAAGCCCGGCACCACGGACATCGAGCCGGCCCTGGCCGAGTCCTGGGAGATCAGCCCGGACGGCCTGACCTACACCTTCCACCTGCGCAAAGGCGTCAAGTTCCACAGCACCGATTACTTCACGCCGACCCGCGAGATGAACGCCGACGACGTGCTCTGGAGCTTCCAGCGCCAGCTGGACCCGAAACACCCGTGGCATGACAAGTCCAGCGTGGGCTTCCCCTATTTCGAGAGCATGGGCTTCAAGGAGCTGCTCAAAAGCGTCGAGAAGACCGACGACCACACCGTGGTCTTCACCCTGACCCGTCGCGAAGCACCGTTCCTGGCCGACGTGGCCATGGCCTTCGCCTCGATCTTCCCGGCCGAATACGCCGACCAGTTGCTCAAGGCCGGCAAGCCCGGCGAGCTGAACAGCAAGCCGATCGGTACCGGCCCGTTCATCTTCCAGCGCTACGCCAAGGACGCCCAGGTGCGGTTCAAGGCCAACCCGGACTACTTCCGTGGCAAGCCGCCAGCCGACGCGCTGATCCTGGCGATCACCACCGATAACAACGTGCGCCTGCAGAAGCTCAAGGCCAACGAGTGCCAGGTCGCCCTGTATCCGAAACCCGACGACATCCCGAGCATCAAGGCCGACGCCAACCTGAAGGTCGACGACCTGGCCGCCATGACCGTGGGCTACGTGGCCCTGAACACCACCAAGAAATACATGAGCGACCCGCGTGTCCGTCAGGCCATCAACATCGCCTTCGACAAGGAAGCCTACGTCGACAGCCTGTACGGTAAAGGCAACGCGGTGGTCGGCACCGGTCCCTACCCGCCGACCCTGCTGGGCTTCAACGCCAGCCTGGGCAATCCGGCCCGCGACCTGGACAAGGCCCGCGCCCTGATCAAGGAAGCCGGCGTGCCGGAAGGCACGGTCTTCACCTTGTTCACCCGCAACGGCGGCGGCCCGACCAACCCCAACCCGCTGCTCGGCGCGCAGATGATGCAGTCCGACCTGGCGAAGATCGGCCTCAAGATCGATATCCGCGTCATGGAATGGGGCGAGATGCTCAAGCGCGCCAAGAACGGCGAGCACGACATGGTTTCCGCCGGCTGGGCGGGGGATAACGGGGACCCGGACAACTTCCTGACCCCCAACCTCAGTTGCGAGGCCGCCAAAAACGGCGAAAACTACGCTCGCTGGTGCAATAAAGCGTTCCAGAGCCTGATCGATCAGGCCCGCGCCGAATCCGAGCCGGCCAAACGGACCGCACTCTATGAACAGGCCCAGGACATTTTCGACAAGGAACAGCCCTGGATCCCCATGGCCTATCCGAAAATGTTCACGGCAATGCGCAAGAACGTCGAGGGCTACCACCAGAGCCCCCTGACCACCAACAACTTCGCTACTACCCAGGTGAAGTAGATAAGAAACGCCCGGCATCCCTGACCCCAGGGATGCCGGACACGCCTAACCGGCTGATGAGGTACACCAGAAGATGTTTAGTTTTATTGCCCGCCGTGTGGGGTTGTTGATTCCCACATTCTTCGGCATCACCTTGCTGACGTTCGCATTGATTCGCATGATTCCCGGCGATCCCGTGGAAGTCATGATGGGCGAGCGCCGGGTAGACCCTGAGATGCATGCCCAGGCAATGGAACGCCTTGGTCTGAACAAACCGCTGTACGCCCAGTACCTGGACTACATCGGCAAACTCGCCCAGGGCGATCTGGGTGAGTCCCTGCGGACTCGCGAGAGTGTGTGGACCGAATTCACTTCCCTGTTCCCGGCGACCCTGGAACTGGCCTCGGCCGCGATGCTGTTCGCCGCCGTGATCGGCCTGCTGGCCGGGGTGATCGCCGCGCTGAAACGCGGATCGCTGTTCGACCATGGGGTGATGGGCGTTTCCCTCGCTGGCTATTCGATGCCGATCTTCTGGTGGGGCCTGATCCTGATCATGTTCTTCTCCGTGAGCCTGGGCTGGACCCCGGTTTCCGGACGGCTCGACCTGCTCTACGACATCGAGCCGAAAACCGGCTTCATGCTCATCGACACCCTGCTGGCCGATGACACCAGCGCCTTCTTCGACGCCCTGCACCACCTGATCCTGCCGGCCATCGTGCTCGGCACCATTCCGCTGGCGGTGATCGCCCGGATGACCCGCTCCTCGATGCTCGAAGTGCTGCGCGAAGACTACATCCGCACCGCCAAGGCCAAGGGCCTGTCGCCCGCCCGCGTGGTGTTCGTGCACGGCCTGCGCAACGCGCTGATCCCGGTGCTGACCGTGGTCGGCCTGCAAGTCGGCACCCTGCTGGCCGGCGCGGTCCTGACCGAAACCATCTTCTCCTGGCCCGGCATCGGCAAATGGCTGATCGAAGCCATCGGCGCCCGGGACTACCCCGTGGTGCAGAACGGCATCCTGTTGATCGCCTGCCTGGTGATCCTGGTCAACTTCGTGGTGGACATCCTCTACGGCTTTGCCAACCCACGCATTCGCCACCAGCGCTGAGGACAATACTCATGAGCACTCCAACCTCCTCAGTAGCCGTATCCGCCGTGGCCGTGGATCAAAGCCTGCTGTACCCCTCGCCGTACAAGGAATTCTGGCAGGCGTTCTCGCGCAACAAGGGCGCGGTGGCCGGCCTGCTGTTCATGCTGCTGGTGATCTTCTGCGCGATCTTCGCGCCCTGGGTCGCCCCGCATAACCCGAGCGAGCAATACCGCGACTTCCTGCTGACTCCGCCGGTCTGGCTCGAAGGCGGCCAATGGCAATTCATCCTCGGCACCGACGAACTGGGCCGCGACCTGCTGTCGCGCCTGATCACCGGTTCGCGCCTGTCGCTGCTGATCGGCCTGTCGTCGGTGGTCATGTCGCTGATCCCGGGCATCCTCCTGGGCCTGTTCGCCGGGTTCTTCCCGCGCTTGCTCGGGCCGACCATCATGCGCCTGATGGACATCATGCTGGCCCTGCCGTCCCTGCTGCTGGCCGTGGCGATCGTCGCCATCCTCGGCCCGGGCCTGATCAACACCGTGATCGCCATCGCCGTGGTATCGCTGCCGTCCTACGTGCGCCTGACCCGCGCCGCGGTGATGGGCGAGCTCAACCGCGACTACGTGACCGCCGCGCGCCTGGCCGGTGCCGGCCTGCCGCGCCTGATGTTCATCACCGTGCTGCCCAACTGCATGGCGCCGCTGATCGTCCAGGCGACCCTGAGCTTCTCCTCGGCGATCCTCGACGCCGCGGCCCTGGGCTTCCTCGGCCTTGGCGTCCAGCCGCCCACCCCTGAGTGGGGCACCATGCTGGCCTCGGCCCGCGACTACATCGAACGCGCCTGGTGGGTGGTGAGCCTGCCCGGTCTGACCATTTTGCTCAGCGTGCTGGCAATCAACCTGATGGGCGACGGCCTGCGCGATGCGCTGGACCCGAAACTCAAGAACGCCGCCTGAGGAGATTCCCATGTCACTGCTAGAAATCAAGAATCTCAACGTGCGCTTCGGCGACGCCCAGGCCGTTCCCGTGGTGGATGGCCTGGACCTGAAAGTCGACAAGGGCGAAGTCCTGGCCATCGTGGGCGAATCCGGCTCCGGCAAGTCCGTGACCATGATGGCGCTGATGGGGCTGATCGAGCATCCCGGCATCGTCACCGCCGATGCCCTCAGCTTCGACGGCAAGGACATGCTCAAGCTCAGCGCCCGGCAACGCCGACAGATCGTCGGCAAGGACCTGGCCATGGTCTTCCAGGACCCGATGACCGCGCTGAACCCGAGCTACACCGTGGGCTTCCAGATCGAGGAAGTGCTGCGCCTGCACCTGAAGATGTCCGGCAAGGCGGCCCGCAAGCGCGCCATCGAACTGCTGGAAAAAGTCGAGATCCCGGGCGCCGCCAGCCGCATGGACGCCTACCCGCACCAACTGTCCGGCGGCATGAGCCAGCGCGTGGCGATTGCCATGGCGATTGCCGGCGAGCCGAAACTGCTGATCGCCGACGAACCGACCACCGCCCTGGACGTGACCATCCAGGCGCAGATCATGGACCTGCTGCTCAACCTGCAACGCGAGCAGAACATGGGCCTGGTGCTGATCACCCACGACCTGGCCGTGGTCGCCGAAACCGCCCAGCGCGTGTGCGTGATGTATGCCGGGCAAGCGGTGGAAGTGGGCAAGGTGCCGGAGTTGTTCGACATCCCCGCCCATCCCTACACCGAAGCGCTGCTGGCGGCGATTCCCGAGCACAGCATGGGCGCCGCGCGCCTGTCGACGTTGCCGGGCATCGTTCCCGGTCGCTACGACCGTCCGCAAGGCTGCCTGCTCTCGCCACGCTGCCCGTACGTGCAGGAAAACTGCCGTCAGAAGCGTCCAAGCCTCGATCCGAAAGCCGCCAGCCTCGCGCGCTGCTTCTACCCGCTGAATCAGGAGGTGGCGTAATGGCCGTCGTTCTTACCGCCCGCAACCTGACCCGCCATTACGAAGTGTCCCGCGGCCTGTTCAAGGGCCATGCGACCGTGCGCGCCCTCAACGGCGTGTCGTTCGAGCTGGAAGCCGGCAAGACCCTCGCGGTGGTCGGCGAGTCCGGCTGCGGCAAATCCACCCTGGCCCGCGCCCTGACCCTGATCGAAGAGCCGTCCTCCGGATCCTTGAAAATCGCCGGCCAGGAAGTCGCCGGCGCCGACAAGGCCCAGCGCAAGCAACTGCGCAAAGACGTGCAGATGGTGTTCCAGAGCCCTTACGCCTCGCTCAACCCACGGCAGAAGATCGGCGATCAGTTGGCCGAACCGCTGCTGATCAACACCAAGCTGTCGGCCAGCGAGCGGCGGGACAAGGTCCAGGCAATGATGAAGCAGGTGGGTCTGCGCCCCGAGCATTATCAGCGCTACCCGCACATGTTCTCCGGCGGCCAGCGCCAGCGTATCGCCCTGGCGCGGGCGATGATGCTGCAACCGAAAGTGCTGGTGGCGGACGAACCGACCTCGGCCCTCGACGTGTCGATCCAGGCCCAGGTGCTGAACCTGTTCATGGACCTGCAGCAGGAGTTCAACACCGCCTACGTGTTCATCTCCCACAACCTGGCGGTGGTGCGTCACGTTGCCGACCACGTGATGGTGATGTACCTCGGCCGTCCGGTGGAAATGGGCCCGAAAGAGGATATCTACACCCGTCCCCTGCACCCCTACACCCAGGCGCTGCTGTCGGCCACGCCGACCATTCACCCGGACCCGGACAAGCCGAAGATCAAGATCGTCGGTGAGCTGCCCAACCCGCTGAATCCGCCATCCGGCTGCGCTTTCCACAAGCGCTGCCCGTACGCCACCGAGCGTTGCAGCACCGAAGAGCCGGCCCTGCGCCTGCTCGACACTCGTCAGGTAGCCTGCCACTACGCCGAGCAGTTCCTCGGCTGACCCGGCAAGAAAAAGGCGCCGCGGTTGCCCGCGGCGCCTCATCAGTGTTGACCAAGCCCCTTCTGTCGGATTGCGCATCAGTCCGGCAGAGGGGGTTTTCTTTTTTCCGCAGACGCAAGCTCAGCCCTGGCTAGCCTCGTCTTCGCTGTCGGTATCCGGCTCGTCGGTAGTCGCATCGTCATCGTCCGCGCTGCCACCCTGCCCCTGATCGCCCGGCTCGGACTCCGACTTGGCGATCATCTGCACCCCGTTCTGCAGATGCCCAGGCCCCCAGAAACCCGGCACTCGCGCGGCCTGGTCACTGGCCCAGGCCGCGGACAGGCCAAGCGACAACAGCACCAGCACCTTGAGCAACAGCACAACCCGTTGGAAAACATTCATGCTGATTCCGTCCCTGTGCGTAGGTGAATCAATAATGGCCACAGGCCCTGACCTGCAAGGCGAGGCTTCGTATGAAACCTAGCCCCGAAGCCGGCGCTTTGCCAGATAGCAAGCTAGCTATCCGCCCGCTGGATAGACGGCTTTCGACTAGGCCTTAAAACCTCCGGTTATGCCCTGCTTCCGTAGGAGCCGCCGGTCGACGCTCGATTGCTCGCGATGGGCTACGCAGCAGCCCCAAACCTGACACCGCCGCTCGCCGGGAGACAATCATTGCCCAAACGAACGCCATCGCGGGCAAGCCTCGCTCCTACGGAGGCGGAATAATGCCAGGCATAAAAAAGCCCCGCGGTTTGGGCCGCGGGGCTTTTTTGTGAGGCGTCGCTCAGACCTTAATGATGCTCGCGGGTCGCGCGGAATTTCACGTCCGGCCAGCGCTCTTCCATCAGCGCCAGGTTGACCCGGGTCGGGGCCAGGTAGGTCAGGTGACCGCCGCCGTCCAGCGCGAGGTTTTCCACGGCCTTGTTGGAGAACTCCTCGAGCTTCTTCTTGTCGCTGCAATCGATCCAGCGCGCGGACCACACGGTGATCGGCTCATAGGAGCACTCGACCTTGTATTCCTCTTTCAGGCGGCTGGCGACCACATCGAACTGCAGCACACCGACGGCGCCGAGGATGATGTCGTTGCTGCGCTCGGGGAAGAACACCTGGGTCGCGCCTTCTTCGGCCAGCTGTTGCAGGCCCTGGCGCAGTTGCTTGGATTTCAGCGGGTCCTTCAGGCGCACGCGGCGGAACAGCTCCGGGGCGAAGTGCGGGATACCGGTGAAGCCCAGGGCCTCGCTTTCGGTGAAGGTGTCGCCGATCTGGATGGTGCCGTGGTTGTGCAGGCCGATGATGTCGCCGGCATAGGCTTCTTCGAGCTGCTCACGCTCGGAGGAGAAGAAGGTCAGCGCATCGCCGATGCGCACGTCCTTGCCGGTGCGCACGTGGCGCATCTTCATGCCTTTCTCGTACTTGCCCGAGCAGATACGCATGAAGGCGATACGGTCGCGGTGTTTGGGGTCCATGTTCGCCTGGATCTTGAACACGAAGCCTGTGAACTTCTCTTCCTGCGGCTCGACGGTGCGCTCGTTGGCCACCCGCGGCAGCGGCAGCGGCGCCCAGTCGACGACGGCGTCGAGCACGTGGTCGACCCCGAAGTTGCCCAGGGCAGTACCGAAGAACACCGGGGTCAGCTGGCCGTCCATGAATTCCTGCTGGTCGAACTCGTGGCAGGCGCCCTGCACCAGTTCCAGCTGCTCGATGAAACGCTCGTACTCGTCGCCCAGGTGGGCGCGGGCTTCATCGGAATCGAGCTTCTCGATGATCTTGGTTTCGGTGCGCTCGTGGCCGTGGCCGGCGGTGTAGACAATGATGTAGTCGCCCGCCAGGTGATACACACCCTTGAAGTCGCGGTAGCAACCGATCGGCCAGGTGATGGGCGCCGCCTTGATCTTCAGGACCGCTTCGATTTCGTCGAGCAGCTCGATCGGGTCGCGGATGTCACGGTCGAGTTTGTTGATGAAGCTGACGATCGGCGTGTCGCGCAGACGGCAGACGTCCATCAGGGCGATGGTCCGTGGCTCTACGCCCTTACCGCCGTCGAGCACCATCAGCGCCGAGTCCACCGCGGTCAGGGTGCGATAGGTGTCTTCCGAGAAGTCTTCGTGGCCCGGGGTGTCGAGCAGGTTGATCATGTGTTCGCGATAAGGGAACTGCATGACCGACGTGGTAATGGAAATACCCCGCTGCTTCTCCATCTCCATCCAGTCGGAGGTGGCGTGGCGGTCGGACTTGCGGGATTTCACCGTACCGGCAACGGCAATCGCCTTGCCCATCAGCAAGAGCTTCTCGGTGATGGTGGTTTTACCCGCATCCGGGTGGGAAATAATGGCGAAAGTGCGGCGTTTCGCGACTTCGGCGGCCTGTTTGGTCATGGGAAATCGCCTGGCAGGTGATTCAAAAAAAGGGCGGCGAGTATAGCGCAAAGCAAGCTCCACGGACCACCGTTCGGCCCGGGGCTGCTGGAATTACAGCCTGTCGCCGCTGCGAGGCTGCGATCGACTGCGCAGCAGTCGCAAAGCCAGGCAACGCGTTGTTTCAGTCGACTCCCGTGCTCCGTGTTTGCGAGGGCTGCGCTCGGCAACGGCTACAGGCGGCCAGGCATCAGAGATATCGGAGTAATGGGATTGAGGGTGGCCAAACGTTGCCAAATATGGAACCTTTTAAAAGGTGGAGGCGTCCACTCCCCTGTTACGAGCTTTTGTCAGGGGTAGAAAAATCAGCAAGTTAGCCTGACGAGGCTATGCGTATGGCTCGATCCGGCGCTGTTTCCAGCGCATCGGCGAGCTGCTTCTCGCGACCATTCTTTTGGCAGCCAGGCATGGCCTTGTCACACGAGAGAATGCTCGCCGACATAAAAAAGGAGTCCGCCTGTGGCTATTCGCTATGGCAAAGGGCTGATAGGAGGCGCGGCGGTTATCGCTCTCCTGGCCCTGCTGGTCCACTGGATCGGCATCAGTACGATCGAACACTACCGCGACGATCTGTTGTTTTACCTGCAAGCCCATCTGTACCTGGTACTCGCTTCAATGTTCGCCGCCCTCGTGGTGGGGATACCCGCCGGCATCTTCCTCAGCCGACCGCAGATGGTCGGGCGTGCCGAGCGCTTCATGCAGCTGTTCAACATCGGTAACACCGTCCCTCCCCTGGCCGTCCTGGCCATCGCCCTGGGGATCCTCGGCATCGGCAGCGGGCCGGCCATCTTCGCTCTGTTCCTCGCCTCTTTGCTGCCCATCGTGCGCAACACCTACGAAGGCCTGAAAAACGTCCAGGGTTCCCTCAAGGAAGCCGCCGTCGGCATCGGCATGACGCCGCGCCAGGTGCTGTGGAAAGTCGAGCTGCCCAACGCCGTGCCGATCATCATCGGTGGCGTGCGCGTGGCCCTGGCGATCAACGTCGGCACCGCGCCGCTGGCCTTCCTGATCGGCGCCAACAGCCTCGGCAGCCTGATCTTCCCCGGCATCGCCCTGAACAATCAGCCGCAACTGCTGCTCGGCGCGGCCTGCACCGCCTTGCTGGCCCTGCTGCTCGACGGCCTGGTGACACTGGCCAGCCGCCTCTGGCTGGAACGCGGCCTGCGCCCGTCTTAAGCCTGCGCGAAGGAATTCACATGAAAAAAATAGCTTTGATCATAGGCTGCGTCCTGCTGTGCGCGGGAATTGCCCAAGCCGCGCAAAAGCCGGTGATCCGCATCGGCGCCCGGGTCTTCACCGAGCAGACGCTGCTGGCGGAAATCACCTCGCAGTACCTGCGCAGCAAGGGTTACGACACCCGGGTCACCGGTGGCCTGGGCAGCAACCTGGCGCGTAGCGCCCACGAAAGCGGGCAGCTGGACATGCTCTGGGAATACACCGGGGTGTCCCTGGTGGCCTACAACCACGTGACGGAAAAACTCGACAGCCAACAGTCCTATGAGCGGGTCAAGGAACTGGACGGAAAAAAAGGCCTGGTCTGGCTGACCCCGTCGAAATTCAGCAATACCTACGCCCTGGCCCTGCCGAAAAACGTTGCGGACGCATACCCGCAGATCAACAGCGTCAGCGATCTGAAACACGTCCTCGACGCCGAGCGCCAGGACCACCACCTGATCGCCCTGGACACCGAGTTCGCCAACCGCTCCGACGGCCTGCAAGGCATGGTCAAGCTGTACGGCATGGACCTGACCCGCAGGAACATCCGGCAGATGGACGCGGGGCTGGTCTACACCGCCCTGCGTAACGGCCAGGTGTTCGCCGGCCTGGTCTACACCACCGACGGCCGACTCAATGCCTTCAACCTGAAGCTGTTGGACGACGACCTGCATTACTTCCCCGACTACACCGCGGCCCCCGTGGTGCGCCAGGCCTACCTCGACGCCCACCCGCAACTGGCCACCGACCTCAAGCCGCTGGCCGAACTGTTCGACGACGAAACCATGCGCCAGCTCAATGCCCGGGTCGACGTCGACCATGAAAGCCCATCCGCCGTTGCCGCAGATTTCCTGCGCCAGCATCCACTGAACTGAGAGAGGAGAAAGCCATGGAATTGCTCAACGCCTTTTCCCATCTCGACTGGCAGCAAGTCATCCAGCTGACCTGGCAGCACATCACCCTGGTGGGCATCGCCGTGACCCTGGCGATCCTCTTCGGCGTGCCCCTGGGCATCCTGATGACCCGCTTCCCGACCCTGGCCGGCCCGCTGCAAGCCAGCGCCACCGTGCTGCTGACCATCCCGTCGATCGCCCTGTTCGGCCTGCTGCTGCCGTTCTACTCCAGATTCGGCCAGGGCCTGGGGCCGCTGCCGGCGATCACCGCGGTGTTCCTCTACTCCCTGCTGCCGATCATGCGCAACACCTACCTGGCGCTGACCGGCGTCGAGCCGGGGATTCGCGAAGCCGCCCGCGGCATCGGCATGACCTTCGGCCAGCGCCTGCGCATGGTCGAGTTGCCGATCGCCGTGCCGGTGATCCTCGCCGGCGCGCGCACCGCCGTGGTGATGAACATCGGCGTCATGACCATCGCCGCCACCATCGGCGCCGGCGGCCTGGGTGTGCTCATTCTTGCTTCCGTCAGCCGTAGCGACATGTCGATGCTGATTGTCGGCGCGGTGCTGGTCAGTCTCCTGGCCATCTTCGCCGACCTGCTTCTGCAATGGCTGCAACGCTCGCTGACGAGTAGGGGGTGTTCGGTGCAAATGACGGGCGCGCCGTCGCCCCACAAAGCGCAAGACTAGGCATGAGGAGAGAAGTTTGGTTTTTCCAAATGAACGACGAATAACGACGGATTGCGCTTTGTGGGGCACGGCCCTTCGGGTTGGAGCTGTGATCGCTCCGGCCTGCGTTGCGGGACTTGAGAAGGGAACACCATTCCCTGCGTCCCACGCCTTGCCCGGAGCGATCACAACTCCAACGCGCTCCGTCATTTGCACCGAACACCCCCTACCAGGACTGCTCAAATGATCGAACTTCAAAACCTGACCAAGACCTTCCAAAGCAACGGCAAGACCATCACCGCCGTTGACTCCGTAAGCCTGACCGTCAACGAAGGTGAAATCTGTGTGTTCCTCGGGCCATCGGGCTGCGGCAAAAGCACCACCCTGAAAATGATCAACCGCCTGATCATGCCGACCTCGGGCAAGGTGCTGATCAACGGCGAAGACACCACCGGCCTGGACGAAGTGACCCTGCGCCGCAACATCGGCTACGTGATCCAGCAGATCGGCCTGTTCCCCAACATGACCATCGAGGAAAACATCGTGGTGGTGCCGCGCTTGCTGGGCTGGGACAAGCACAAATGCCACGAGCGCGCCCGCGAGCTGATGAGCATGATCAAGCTCGAACCCAAGCAGTACCTGCATCGTTATCCGCGTGAGCTGTCCGGCGGCCAGCAACAGCGGATCGGGGTGATCCGCGCGCTGGCGGCCGATGCGCCGCTGCTGCTGATGGACGAACCTTTCGGCGCGGTCGACCCGATCAACCGCGAGATGATCCAGAACGAATTCTTCGAGATGCAGCGGGCGCTGAACAAGACCGTGATCATGGTCAGCCACGACATCGACGAAGCCATCAAGCTCGGCGACAAGATCGCCATCTTCCGCGCCGGCAAGCTGTTGCAGATCGACCACCCGGACACCCTGCTGGCCCATCCGGCGGACGACTTCGTCAGCAACTTCGTCGGCCAGGACAGCACCCTCAAGCGCCTGCTGCTGGTGAAGGCCGAGGACGCCGCCGATAACGCACCGTCGGTCAGCCCGGAAACCCCGGTGGCCGACGCCCTGGAACTGATGGACGAACACGACCGCCGCTACCTGGTGGTGACCTGCGCCGAGAACAAGGCCCTGGGTTACGTGCGCCGCCGCGACCTGCACCGCCAGACCGGTACCTGCGCCCAGTACCTGCGCGAGTTCAACGCCACCGCGGCCTACGATGAACACCTGCGGATCCTGTTGTCTCGGATGTACGAGTTCAACCGTTCGTGGTTGCCGGTGCTGGACGCCGAGCGGGTGTTCCTCGGCGAGGTGACCCAGGAATCGATTGCCGCCTACCTCAGCTCCGGGCGCTCGCGGGGGATGAAGACCAATATCGTCTCGCCAGCCGAGACGGCGCTGGCCTGAGGCCTGTCCATCAACCCCGTGACATCACGCAAACGAGCCAGACCGAGGTCTGGCTCGTTTGTGCCATGACCGGAAAAACCACCACGCCCGAGTTTTTTATTCGCTGCATTTATGCATCGCAGCAGCGAGAAATCGCTGCGCGACTGCATCAACTCCCGCCCCTACCTTGAACGGCATCCCAATCATTCGAGGAAGCCCTCATGTCCCCCTCCATGCTCGCCATCGAAATCCAGCGCTCCGGCGGTCCGGAAGTGCTCCAGATGGTCCGTCGCCCCATTCCCGAGCCCGGTCCGCGGGAAGTCCTGGTCCGCCTGCGGGCCGCCGGGGTCAACGGCAAAGGCGTGTACGCCCCACCTCCCGGGGCTTCGAATGTTCCCGGCCTGGAGATTGCCGGCCAGATCGTGGCCGGGGGCAGCGCCGTGACCTGCTACGCCGTCGGCGACTCGGTCTGTGCCCTTATCCCCGGTGGCGGTTACGCCGAATACACGGTGGCGGACGAACGCACCACTCATGCACATTCCCCAGGGCCTGACCCCGAGCGAGGCGGCCGGTCTGCCCGAGGCCTTCATGACGGTCTGGTCCAACCTGTTCCAGCGCGGCAGCTTCAAGGCCGGCGAAAGCGTACTGATCCACGGTGGCGCTTCCGGCAGGAAGATTTCGCCGAGGTGATGATGCAGGCCACCGACGACAAGGGCGTGGACGTGATCGTCGATATCATTGCCGGGGACTATGTGGCACGCAATTTCGCCGCCGCGGCGACGTACGGCGGGATCGTGCAGATCGGCGTGCACAAGGGCGCGGCCCGGGAACTGAGCCGGTTCCCCTTGCTGAGCAAACGCCTGACGCTGGTGGGCTCGACCCTGCGCTCGCGCAGCCACGACGAGAAAGCCGAAATCGTCGCCGAGCTGGAACGGCAGGTCTGGCCGCTGATCAGCGCCGACCGGGTCAAACCCTATATATTCGAGCGGTTCGCGCTGGAGGATGTGCAGCAGGCCCACCGACTGATCGACAGCGGCCGGCATATCGGCAAGATCATCCTCCAGCTCTTTACCCGCGGCTGATCAGCCCGCCAGCGCCTTGAGCACCAGCGCCGCGACCGCCCCGCCCGACGCCGGGTTCTGCCCGGTGATCAGGCGTTGATCGGCCACCGCGAAGGATGCCCAGGGCTCGGCGGCCTTCTTGTAGATCGCGCCACGCTTGAGCATTTCGTCCTCGGTCAGGTACGGCACGTACTGATCGAGTTCGGCCAGTTTCTCCTCGGCGTTGGAGAAGCCGGTGGCTTCCTTGCCCTTGAGCAGCAGGCTGCCGTCAGACAGCTGGATGTTCAGCAGGCCCACGGCACCGTGGCACACCGACGAAACGATGCCGCCCGCTTCATAGATGCAGCTGGCGATCGTCTGCAGCGCCTTGTTGTCCGGGAAGTCCCAGACCACGCCATGGCCACCGGCGTAGTAGATCACCGAGTAATCCGCCGGGTTGACCTGCTCCGGTTTCAGCACCGAACCAAGCCGGGCCATGAACGCGGCGTCCTGGTACCAGGCCCAGTCGGTTTCGTCGGCCATGGCCAGGCTGTGGGGATCGATCGGTGTATAACCGCCCTTGGGGCTCACATAATCGACCGCGTAACCGGCCGCCTCGACCGCCTTGACGAAATGCACGGCTTCGCCCAGCCACAGGCCGGTGGCCCGGTTCAGCGTCGGGTACTTGGGAAAACTGGTCAGGACCACTAGCATTTTCTTGCTCATGCTTCACCTCACTGGACATGAATGGCTGCGCGGACCGGCCGCGCAGCCAAGGGAAAGCCACCTTAGCCAGCTCCACCCCGCGCACATAGCCGACGGGCCGCAACTGACTATTTCATTCTTGGAACAGCTCCACGATGTACGACCTGAACGAGCTGTACTTCTTTACCTGCATCGTCGAACACCAGGGAATAGGCGCTGCCAGCCGTAACCTGGGGATTCCCAAGTCCCGGCTCAGCCGTCACCTGAGCGCCCTCGAGGAGCGCCTCGGGGTGCGCCTGATCAACCGTTCCACGCGTCAGTTCAGCGTTTCGGAGCTGGGGCTGGAGTACTACCAGCATTGCCTGGCCATGCTCGAAGGGGCCGAGGCCGCGCAGTCGCTGATCGAACACAGCCAGGCCTCCCCCCAAGGGCACGGTGCGCATCGCCTGCCCCACCGCGCTGCTGAACTTCCTGGTGGCCGGCATGATCTCGCGCTTCATGGAGCGCTACCCCGAGATCAAGGTGCAGCTGGAAAGCACCAACCGCAGTGTCGACCTGCTGCGTGAAGGGTTCGACATTGCCCTGCGGGTCGACGTTCCACCGCTGGAAGACAGCAGCCTGACCCTCAAGCCGCTGTCCCGCAGCCCCCAGGAACTGGTGGCCAGCCCGGCGCTGCTGGAACGCCTGGGGCCGGTGCGGGCGCTGAGCGACCTCACGGGATTTCCCAGCCTGGACCAGGGGCCGGCCAACCACAGCTATTGCTGGCACCTGGAAGATGACCAGGGGATACAGGCCTCGGTGGCGCACAGCCCGCGGCTGATCACCGACGACATGATCACCTTGCGCCGCGTCGCCCTCGAGGGCGGCGGTATCGTGCAACTGCCCAAGCTGGTGGTGTTCAAGGACATGCGCAACGGCACCTTGCGTCCGGTCCTCGCCGGCTGGAAACCCAGGAGCGCCCAGGTCTATGCGCTGTTCGCCAGCCGTCGCGGCGTCATGCCCTCGGTCCGCGCGCTGCTGGATTTTCTCGCCGAGAACTTTCGCGCCCTGGACTTTGAAAATCTCTACGACGGCTATGCTTTGCGCGGCGACGAGGATGCCTGTTTCCTGACCGACTCCAGGCTCTGAACCGGCGGATCGGCAAGGTCAGCGGACAATGGCGAGGAACATCAGCCTGTCATCTGGGTCGGTTACATAAATGACTGACTCGGACCACGCGACGAACGCGTGCAAAAACGCGACATTTTTTGTTGATCTCAGGCCCCTCACGCCCTAAAGTTCGCGCCGAACGTCCATGCTGGAAACGATCCATCCGGCTCAAGTACTGACGACGAGACAGCAAGGCCAAGGGCAAATACGCCCGTGGCCTTTTTGCTTTCGGCGACATGCCTTGGGAAGTAGGCGAACCAAAGTGGGGATACGGAGGACGTTCATTTGCACCCATTGATTACTAACGTTTGCCAGTAGGAGCTCCCAGGTATGTCGATTCAGGTCGAAGACTATTTCGCGCGCGAAACCTTTCAGAAAATGAAGGCGTTCGCCGACAAGCAAGAAACCCCGTTCGTGGTCATCGACACCCAGATGATCGCCCAGGCCTACGATGACCTGCGCGCCGGTTTCGAGTTCGCCAAGGTCTACTACGCGGTAAAAGCCAACCCGGCCGTCGAAATCATCGACCTGCTGCGGGAAAAAGGTTCGAACTTCGACATCGCCTCGATCTACGAGCTGGACAAGGTGCTGGGCCGCGGCGTCAGCCCGGACCAGATCAGCTACGGCAACACCATCAAGAAATCCAAGGACATCCGCTACTTCTACGAGAAGGGCGTGCGTCTGTATGCCACCGACTCCGAAGCCGACCTGCGCAACATCGCCAAGGCCGCGCCGGGCTCGAAAGTCTATGTGCGGATTCTCACCGAAGGCTCGACCACCGCGGACTGGCCACTGTCGCGCAAGTTCGGCTGCCAGACCGACATGGCCATGGACCTGCTGATCCTCGCCCGCGACCTGGGCCTGGTGCCTTACGGCGTGTCGTTCCACGTGGGTTCGCAACAGCGCGACATCAGCGTCTGGGACGCAGCGATCGCCAAGGTCAAGGTGATCTTCGAACGCCTGAAGGAAGAAGACGGCATCCACCTCAAGCTGATCAACATGGGTGGCGGCTTCCCGGCCAACTACATCACCCGCACCAACAGCCTGGAAACCTACGCCGAGGAAATCATCCGCTTCCTCAAGGAAGACTTCGGCGACGAGCTGCCGGAAATCATCCTCGAGCCAGGCCGTTCGCTGATCGCCAACGCCGGCATCCTGGTCAGCGAAGTGGTGCTGGTGGCGCGTAAGTCCCGTACCGCGGTGGAGCGCTGGATCTATACCGACGTGGGCAAGTTCTCCGGCCTGATCGAAACCATGGACGAAGCCATCAAGTTCCCGATCTGGACCGAGAAGAAAGGCGAGACGGAAGAAGTGGTGATCGCCGGTCCGACCTGCGACAGCGCCGACATCATGTACGAGAACTACAAGTACGGCCTGCCGCTGAACCTGGCCATCGGCGACCGCCTGTACTGGCTGTCCACCGGTGCCTACACCACCAGCTACAGCGCTGTGGAATTCAACGGCTTCCCGCCACTGAAATCCTTCTACGTGTAAGCGCCACGCCGCAACGAAAAAGCCCATGACCAGTCATGGGCTTTTTTATGCCTGCGAAATGGCGGTGGCTTGCGCCTATGTAGCGGACGCGTTGCCTCTGTAGGAGCGAAGCTTGCTCGCGATAGGCCGAAGGCCGGTGGCGGCCTTGATACCGTCATCGCGGGCAAGCCTCGCTCCTACAGAAACTACAGCTGGGCTAACGCCTCGCGGTCGGTTTCGTCACCCAGCTCTGCCGCACGCTGGTGATACGCCAGGGCCAGGCCGCGGATCTGCGGATGGGCCGCCTGCAACAAGGCGCCGCGGGCGACCCGCAGGAAGTTCAGGTTGCCGCCTTCCAGGGCCTTGCCCAGCCAGACCAGCGCTTCGTCGATACGCCCGGCATCGGCCAGCACTGCGGCGTGGCTGAACTGCCCACGGAAATCCCCGCCTTCGGCGGAACGGCGATACCAGTCGCAGGCCGCCGCGACATCCCTGGGGCAGTGACGCCCCTCCTCCAGATAACGACCCAGCAGGTTCATGGATTTGGCGTGGCCCATGGCGGCCGCGCGCTGGTAGCAGTTCAAGGCCAGGGCATGGTTTTCAGCAACGCCGCGACCGGTGGCCAGCAGGTTGGCGTAGTTGTACAGCGCCCAGTCCAGCCCGGCTTCGGCCGCCTGGCGATAATGCCCGGCAGCCGCCCTGACATCGGCCTCGCAGCCCCAGCCGTGCTCGCAGCAGCGCCCCAGCATGTTGCGCGCCATCAGGTGCCCGCCCTTGGCGGCGATCGTGAACCAGCGCAGCGCCAGCGCCTGGTCGCGCTCGATGCCCAGGCCGTCGAGCAGGATCTGCCCGAGCAGTGCCTGGGCATCCAGCATGCCCTCCCCGGCCGCCAGCAGGATCGCCTGGGCGGCCCGGGCCGGGCTCTGTTGGAGCATGGCGCGCAGCTGCTCGCCGTCGAGGACTTCCTCGCGGCGTAACTGGAAACTCACGGTTTACACCTCGACCCAGCGGCGCAACAGGTTGTGGTAGGTGCCGGTCAGGCGGATCAGCGACGGATGATCCGGCATGTCGCGGGTCAGTTGCTGGATCGCCTCGTCCATCTCGAACAGCAGGGCGCGCTGGCTGTCTTCGCGCACCAGGCTCTGGGTCCAGAAGAACGACGCATAGCGGGTGCCGCGGGTGACCGCATTGACCTTGTGCAGGCTGGTGCCCGGGTACAGCACCATGTCGCCGGCCGGCAGCTTCACCCGCTGGGTGCCGAAGGTGTCCTGGATTTCCAGCTCGCCGCCGTCGTAGTCCTCCGGATCGCTGAAAAACAGGGTCGACGACAGGTCGGTACGAACCCGCTCGACGCTGCCCTTGGGCTGACGCACGGCGTTGTCGATATGGAAGTCGAAACTGCCACCGGCGGTGTAGCAGTTGAGCAGCGGCGGGAAGACCTTGTGCGGCAGCGCTGCCGACATGAAGCGCGGGTGCTGCCACAGGCGCTCGAGCATCGCCGCGCCGATCTCCTGGGCCAGCGGGTGGCCTTCGGGCAGTTGCAGGTTGTGCTTGGCCTTGGCCGACTGATAACCCGCGGTGATCTTGCCGTCGGCCCAGTCCGCCTGCTCCAGGGCCTCACGGATACGCAGCACTTCTTCACGGGAGAACAGGCCGGGAATATGCAGGAGCATGAGGCAATACCTGAAAGCAAAGGGACACAAATGATATTGATTCTTATTGCAAATGTAAAATTCGCAGACGAATGAAAACGTAAAAACCGTAAAGCGAAATTGTAAAGAATGTAAATTCCGTGCGAATAGCAATATTTCGCAATTGATACGAATACTTGTTCGCCTTATATTCCGCCGCCTCAAATCCTTGGGGAGGGGAATCACCATGTCGCGCCAACAACCACCATCACCGCTCGGTTCACCACGCCTGCTGGCGTCTGCAATTGGCGTGGCGATCACCGCCGGCTCCGCAGCCCATATGGCTTTTGCCGCGGAAAACACCGAGAAGAAAGCCGCCGGCAATGCCATTTCCCTGGATGCCACCAGCATCACCGGCGAAGCCCAGGACCAGACGTCCTACCAGGTCGAAAAGGCCTCGTCGCAGAAGTACACCGCGCCGCTGGTCAACACCCCGCGCTCGGTCACCGTGGTGCCTCAACAAGTTCTCAAGGACACCGCCGCCACCTCGCTGCAAGATGCGCTGCGCACCGTGCCGGGCATTACCTTCGGCGCCGGCGAAGGCGGCAACCCGCAAGGCGACCGTCCGTTCATCCGCGGCTTCGACGCCCAGGGCGACACTTACCTCGATGGCGTGCGCGACACCGGCGGCCAGAGCCGCGAGATCTTCGACATCGAATCGATCGAAGTCAGCAAGGGCCCCAACTCCTCCTTCGGCGGTCGCGGCTCGGCCGGCGGCAGCCTCAATCTGGTGAGCAAGACGCCCAAGCAGCAAGACTTCCTCAACGGTGGCTTCACCTATGGCTCCGACCAGACCCGCCGTTATGTGCTGGACGTGAACCGCCAGTTCCTCGACAGCGCCGCCTTCCGCCTGAACCTGATGAGCCACGAGCAGAACGTGGCCGGTCGCGACGCCGTCAACTACGACCGCTGGGGCGTGGCACCGTCCCTGACCTTCGGCCTGGGCACCCCGACCCGCGTCAACTTCAGCTACTACCACATGGAAAGCGACGATCTGCCGGATTCGGGCATTCCCTATGGCTACAGCTCGGCCAGCGCCACCGCCCACAAGCACGACAAACCGACCGACGGCGGCGACAGCGACAACTTCTATGGCTTGAAGGACCGTGACTTCCGCAAGACCCGCGCGGACATCAGCACCATCTCCATCGAGCACGACCTGAACGACAACATGACGCTGAAAAACACCCTGCGTCATGGCAACACCGGCCAGGACTACATCCTCACCCAGCCGGACGACAGCAAGTTCAACGTCAACAAGTACGGCACCGTGTGGCGTCGCGCCAACTCGCGGGTGTCCACCACCGAAACCACCACCAACCAGACCGATCTGTTCGGCGAGTTCCAGGCCCTGGGCTTCAAGCACAACTACTCCACCGGCCTTGAGTTCACTGGCGAAGAGACTCGCGTCAGCAGCTACAACATCGCCGGCAACACCGCCAAGGTCTGTAACCCGGGCAGCATCCCGAGCTGCACCTCGCTGAGCAACCCGAACCCGGACGATGCCTGGACCGGCGCCATCAGCCGCAACTACAACGGCACCAACACCAAAGCCACCAGCCGCGCGGCCTATGTGTTCGACACCATCGAGCTCGATCCGCAATGGTTGCTGAACGTCGGCCTGCGCTACGACACCTTCGACACCGAGGCCAATACCAACGCCGCCACCGGGCGCACCAAGATCAAGGACGACAGCCAGTTCTGGAACTGGCAGGCCGGCCTGGTGTGGAAACCGAAGGACAACGGCAGCGTCTACGCCTCCTACGCCACATCGGCCACACCACCGGGCGGCCTGGTCGGCGAGGGTGCGGACGGCAATCCGCTGTCCGCCGGCGCCAGCGTCAGCGACCTGCAACCGGAAGAAACCGTCAACTACGAGCTGGGCACCAAGTGGGATGTGTTCAACGACCGCCTGTCCCTGACCGCCGCGGTGTTCCGTACCGAGAAGAAAAACACCCGCATCCTGGTGGACGCCCTGACCTACCAGAACACCGGTGAATCCCGCGTCGACGGCCTGGAGCTGTCGGCCAGCGGCAAGATCACCGACAAGTGGCAAGTCTTCGCCGGCTACAGCTACCTGAAAAGCGAGCTGGTGGACGCCGGCCTCAACGGTCGTAATGGGGTCGTCAGCGCCGGTTCGAACAAAGGCAATGAAATGCCGAACACGCCGAAAAACAGCTTCAGCCTGTGGACCACCTATGAAGTGCTGCCGAAGCTGACCGTGGGCGGCGGTGCGTTCTATGTCGACGAGGTGTATGGCGATGCCGGCAATACCGTGTATGTGCCGTCCTACACCCGCTACGACGCCATGGCCAGCTACAAGCTGAGCAAGAACGTCGACTTGCAGCTGAACGTGCAGAACCTGACCGACAAGACCTACTACGACAAAGCCTACTCGGCGCACTTCGCCAACCAGGCAGCCGGCCGTACCGCCTTGTTCACCACCAACTTCCACTTCTGACGGGCTTCACCTGTAGCCGCTGCCGCAGGCTGCGATAAGGCAGCAGGCCTTCAGCGATCTCAAGATCCCGCGCCCGCGTTGTCGGAATGCCGCCCAGATCGATCGCAGCCTTCGGCAGCGGCTACAGCCCACGCAAGCCCCATCCACTTCGGTGAATGGGGCTTTTGTGCGTAAGAAAGAATGTTTCTCGACAACTCACGGCATAATGCGCGCCGTGGCACAGACTTAAGAACCAACGAGGCGGTCGATGTGTTGAAGAAAACCCTGTTCCAGTTGCACTGGTTTTTCGGCATCAGCGCCGGCCTGGTCCTGGCCTTGATGGGCATTACCGGAGCGACCGTGTCGTTCCAGGATGAAATCCTGCGTGCCCTCAACCCCTCCACACTGCAGGTGGAAAAGCAGCCGGCCGGCGTCCTGCCACCCGCCGAGCTGGTGGAAAAGATCCAGGCCGCCTCGGGCAAGACCGTGTCGATGCTCACCGTGGAAGCCGACAGCGGCAACGCCGCCCGCGTCTGGTTCACCCCGCCACCGGGCCAGCGCCGCGGCGAGATGCGCTATTTCGACCCCTACACCGGCGACTTCATGGGCGCCGCCCTGGGCCAGGACTTCTTCGGCCTGATGCTGCAACTGCACCGTTTCCTGGCCATGGGCGACAGCGGCCGGCAGATCACCGGCGCCTGCACCCTGATCCTGATCTTCTTCTGCCTGTCCGGCCTCTACCTGCGCTGGCCGCGCCAGGTGGCGAGCTGGCGTGCCTGGCTGACCCTGGATTGGGCGAAAAAAGGCCGTGGCTTCAACTGGGACCTGCACGCCGTGGCCGGGACCTGGTGCCTGCTGTTCTATCTACTGGCGGCGCTGACTGGCTTGTCCTGGTCCTACGAGTGGTACAACAAGGGCCTGAACAAACTGCTGGCCGACTCGCCACAGGGCCAGCGCATGAAAGGCGGCCGTGGCGCGCCGCCCCAGGGCCCGGCGCCGACCGCCGACTACAACGCCATGTGGCTGGGCATCTACAGCACCGCCGGCAAGGACCTGAGCTCCTACAACATCCGCATGCCCGCGGTGGCCGGCAAGCCGGCGACCGTGTTCTATCTGCTCAAGCACTCGCCCCACGACCGGGCGCTGAACCAGATCACTATCGACCCGAACAGCGGCGTGGTCAGCCGCCACGACCGCTACAGCGACAAGAGCCTCAAGGCGCAGTTGCTGACCAGCATCTATGCCCTGCACGTGGGCAGCTACTTCGGCATTGTCGGGCGCATCCTGGTGACTATCGCTTCGCTGACCATGCCGCTGTTCTTTATCACCGGCTGGCTGCTGTACCTGGATCGCCGGCGCAAAAAGCGCCAGATCAAGGACGCGCGCCAGGGCCTGAGCGCCGACACCGGCGACGCCTCGGCCTGGTTGATCGGCTTCGCCAGCCAAAGCGGTTTCGCCGAACAACTCGCCTGGCAGGCCGCCGGGCAATTGCAGGCCGCGGGCGTGCCGGCCAGGGTCCAGCCGCTGGCCAGCGTCAGCGAGCAAGACCTGCTGAATACCCAGAACGCATTGTTCGTGGTCAGCACCTTCGGCGACGGCGAAGCACCGGACAGCGCCCGGGGCTTCGAGCGCAAGGTGCTGAGCCGCGCCTTGTCCCTGGACAACCTCAAGTACGCCGTACTGGGCCTGGGCGACCGGCAATACCCGCACTTCTGCGGCTTTGCCAAGCGCCTGCACGGCTGGCTGGCCGAGCATGGCGGCAACACCCTGTTCGCTCCGGTGGAAGTCGACAGCGGCGACAGCTACGCCCTGCGCCACTGGCAGCAGCAACTGGGCCAGTTGATCGGCCAGGCGCCGGTGGACCTGTGGCAGGCGCCCGCCTACGACAACTGGATCCTGAACCAACGCCTGCTGCTCAACCCCGACAGCAGCGGTTCCGGCGTCTACCTGCTGGGCTTGACCCCACCGCAACCGAGCAGTTGGCTGGCCGGCGACCTGGTGCAAGTGCTACCGCGCAACTGCGCGTGGGCCATCGAGTTCTTCCTCGACGGCCTGGGCCTGGACGGCAGCGCCACGGTGCAGCTCGACGGCCTGACGGAAACCCTGACCCAGGCCCTGGCCAGCCGCCAGCTCCCGGAAAACCGTGCCCATCTGGTAGGTCTGCACGCCCAGGCGCTGGTGGATGCCCTGGTGCCGCTGGCGATGCGCGAATACTCCATCGCCTCGCTGGCCAGCGACGGCCAGCTGGAACTGCTGGTGCGCCAGGAACGCCACCCCGACGGCAGCCTGGGCATCGGTTCCGGCTGGCTCACCGAGCATGCGCCGGTCGGCTCCAGCATCAGCCTGCGGGTGCGGCGCAACAGCGGCTTCCATCTGCCGGCCGAGCCTTGCCCGCTGATCCTGCTGGGCAACGGCACGGGCCTGGCCGGCTTGCGCAGCCTGCTCAAGGCGCGCATCGCCGAGGGCCAGCAAGACAACTGGCTGATCTTCGGCGAACGCAACGCCGAGCATGACTTCTACTGCAAGGACGAGCTGCAGGAATGGCTGACCGCCGGCGACCTGCGCCGCCTGGACCTGGCCTTCTCCCGCGATCAGGCCGAGAAGATCTACGTCCAGGATCGCCTGCGCCAACAGGCCGAACGCCTCAAGCAATGGCTGGCCGACGGCGCCTCGATCTACATCTGCGGCAGCCTGCAAGGCATGGCGTCGGGGGTGGATCAGGTGCTCAATGAAATACTGGGCGCCGAGGTCGTCGAACGCCTGATCGAGCAAGGCCGCTATCGCCGCGACGTCTATTGATCTGTAGGAGCGAGGCTTGCCCGCGTTGTGCCCATCGCGGGCGGCCTCGCTCCTACACCGGCTGCAACTTGCGCTCGAACACCGCCACCCCGTCCAGGTCACGCAGGATCACCTTCAACTCCCCGCTCTGCCCTTCGATCTGCACTTCGCCGAAGAACTGGAACCCAGCGAACGGCGAGGTGTTCTGCGCCGGCGGCGCCTTCTGGAACACCACCTCCGGGCCGAAGGTCTTGTCCAGTGCATTGGGCCCGAAACTGCCGGCATTCAAAGGCCCGGCGACGAATTCCCAGAACGGCTCGAAGTCCTGGAACGCCGCGCGGTCCGGGTGATAGTGGTGCGCCGCGCAGTAATGCACGTCCGCCGTCAGCCACACATGGTTGCGCACCTTGTGCTTGCGCAGGAACGCCAGCAGCTCGGCGATCTCCAGCTCACGGCCCTGGGCCGGGCCCGGGTCGCCATTGGCGATCGCCTCCCAGCGCGGCACGCCGGGGCTGGCCTCACCGTCCGGCACACCGAGGCCGATGGGCATGTCGGCCGCCACCACCTTCCACTGCGCCTTGGAGTGCTTGAGCCCCTGCTTGAGCCAGTCCAGCTGCTCGCGGCCGAGGAACGGCTTGGCCGCGCCAAGGTTGTCGTCGTTGCCGCCGCGATAGCTGCGCATGTCCAGCACGAACACATCCAGCAGCGGCCCATAGCTCAGCTTGCGATAGATGCGCCCGCCCTGGTCGGCGCTCTGCAAGCGCATCGGCGCGTATTCCAGCCAGGCTTGCCGCGCACGGCCCACCAGGGTGTGGATATCTTTGGTGGTGTAACGCTCATCCAGCACCTTGCTCGGTGACCAGTTGTTGACCACCTCATGGTCGTCCCACTGCCAGATCTGCGGCACCTCGGCGTTGAAGCGCCGCACGTTCTCATCCAGAAGGTTGTAGCGGTAGTTGCCGCGGTATTCGTCGAGGGTCTCGGCGACCTTGCTCTTGGCCTCGGTGGTGATATTGCGCCACACCCGGCCGTTCTCGGTGGTCAGCTGCGCCGGCACCGGGCCGTCGGCGTAAATGGTGTCGCCGCTGTGGATAAAAAAGTCCGGCAGGCGCCGGCGCATGGCCTCGTAGATGCGCATGCCGCCGATGTCCGGGTTGATGCCGAAGCCCTGGCCGACGGTGTCGCCGCTCCACACAAAACGGATATCGCGGCGGGTCTGCGGCACGCTGCGCAAATGGCCGAACCAGGGTTTGCTGCGCACGCCGGTCTGGGCGTCCTCGAAATACACCCGATAAAAAATCGCCTGGTCGGTGGGCAGCCCGCCCAGTTCGACCCGCGCGGTAAAGTCGGTGCGGGCATCGACCAGGGGTGAGACAAACTTGCGCGGGTTGCTGAACAGGCTGCGGGTATCCCACTCCACCACCATCCGCGCCGGCCGGTCGGTACGGCTCCAGACCATCGCCCGATCGCCGAGCAGATCCCCGGACTGCACGCCATCGACCATCTTCGGCCGGTCCTTGCCCGAGGCAATCACCGCCGGCGCCAACCCCGGCAGCAACAGCCCCGCCCCCGCCACCTGAATCACCCGCCGCCGACCGAGGTTGAAATCGCTCATGGTTGCTCCCTGACCCAATGTCAAAAGCAAACCTTAGTTAATGGCGATGAAGGGGATGTGACAAGGGACGGGGCTGGCAAATGTCATGGCTGCAAAAACGGGACGCGGTGTTATTCCCGGCACTGACGGATGCTGGGGGGATAAGCGTTGGGGCTGCCTGTACGGCAGTGAACGCCTGTTCCGCGAGTGCAGACATTCGTTCAGGCTCGATCATCTGTGGCGAGCTGCTCGTAATCGAATGCTACCTGCCCGCCGCAGCTGTCAGCGTGTGCTCATTCAGGGTGATTCAAGGACGGAAAGGATCAGACTCGCCATTTACTGTGGAGCAAGACAGCTCTTGGCTGCGGCCTGGAGTGCCCTGCCGTAATCCATGTAAGTTTCTGGATCGTATGGCTCTGCAGTAATCCTGAAACTCGACTTGCCCTGGTAGTTAATTCTCTGCCTAACTTTCAATGCCCACTGCCTACCATCATGCCTGGCTAGCAGATCAAAAACGTGCGAATTGAGATCGCTGTTTTCATCCAGGCCGGAGTAGAGATAGCGTAGTTTTTTGTACCAGCCGTCAATTCCAGTTATCGCTCTAATTGCCACCTTTGCCCGCTCCCTGTCAGTCTCTTTCAGGGAGTACATGTCACTGATTGTTAGCTTCCCGGTTCCTTCAAGCTCTGCTATTGGTGCTGTTAGTGGTTCACGACTGATCAAGCGCGAATATTCACAGTCAAACACCCAGCGACCGGTCTTTACATAATCGTCGGCATAGATCACCACGCCGTTGCCAAAATCCGTCTTGAATTTGCTCGTCATCAACTTGAACCCGTAGTAACTCGCGACCAGTAGTAGCGGTGAGAAAATGGCTATTGCGATCCAGAAGGGCTTACTTCGGTAGAAACTCAAAATGGCCTCCTGGCACTCCAATGGGCGTGTCGCCTGAAATCACAGGGTTGATAGCTCCCATGGTCTGGTATGTGAAGTTCAATTCTTCAAAATTATCCTGACGCTCGTCTTTCAGCTTATTCCATTTCTCGCACCACTCCTTCCCGGGTGCCGCGTTATCACTGACATCGCACAGTTTGCCCAGCTGGCGCTCCTCGAACGCCCCCCAGGTGTTCTTGTAGTCCGAGCGCCTAACAAAGGCATGCACCTTGATCCGTAGGTGGTTGGCCAGCAACTGCGCCAGGCTCTCGTTGGTCTGCGGGAAGAACTGGATGCCATCTTCGACAGGGAAGTCCGACCGATTGCCCATACCGGTCCTACAGGCGTAGCTGTCGATCTGTGCCGAACTGGAAAACGCCGTAGGTGAAATCTTGTCGTAGCTCAGTACGCCCAGGGACATTTGGAAGTCCCCGGCGAGCTGATAGCCGAAGGCGATCCGATGCGGCACGCCGTGGCTGAACAGTGATAGGTGTTCGATGGGTGATTGCTTGCGGTCCTTGCCTTGGTTCAGGTAGTCGATCAGCTCTTGGACGTTCGTTACGGTGACAACACCAGCACCATAGGCATCAGCGGATCCGCGTGCCGCACTGAGCATTGCTTCGCTGTAGGACGGGGTGAACACTACCAGCGTCCGCGCCAAGGCAGGCTTGCTGCGTTTGAATTCGGCCAGCTCGCGCACGGCTTGGCCGATGAACATCATTTGGTTGCCCGAGCCTGTGTCGTGCTGGCTGCCGGCGACTGCGATTAGCTCGGGAGTCAACGGCTCTCTGGGGGCTGTTGAAGACGAATTGCCAGGTTGCACCAGAGCGCCCGAGAGCAAGGCGCGCTGCTCCAGTTGTGGGTCGGCCAACAGCTCAGACATCAGTTGATCATTCACTGAGCCGTCCGGGCGCACGGCACCGAGCTTGGCGAAGTCAACGATAGCCTGGATTGCTGCACCACCGAACTGGAAGCCGCCGAAGGTATCGGGGCTGCCCGAGATGATCGTTCCGCCGTGACTGGTAGGGCTGCCCAGGTGAGCCATTGGGCGCCCGTTCAAGATGATTGAGGGAAACCCCGTGGTAATAACCGCACCACAACCGCAGATGTCACCGACTCGGGCGGCACCCATGAAGTTGATGTTTATGTCACCGGAAGCGGAGGTAATCGAGGTGGTGCCATGACCTGGAAGTGGGCAGACGTGTTTGTCGCCCTGGCGAGCAGAGGGGAGCATTTATCATCCTTGCGGTAACTGATCCGTGAGGGAGGCTCTGATTCTTTGCAACTCCCCGAACCTAGCAAGTGGCGAAAGGCAAGGCTGTAAGACGATTCTGAACTTTGATGACGTGGCTGTTTTGGTAGCTCGCCTCTTACGGGTCTACAGACAAAAAAACGCCCCGACCGGGATCGAGGCGAGTTCCCACTCTACCGACCATTAACGCCAGTCGTTAAAGCGAGTTGGGCCATACCTTCAATGCGTTTATCGCAGTTGCCTATTCGGCAGTGAACCTGGCCGGACTTTCGTGCTGCGCATCGAGCCATTTCTAAGCTATCTATTCGGCGGTGAACGAGTAAGAAAGCAATCGTGAGTTAGGGGTGGTTTTCTAAGCTGCCTATCCGGCAGTGAACTAGACAAACATCCCCATAGCACCATGATTTCAAAGAGAAATCATGCTGAACACCGTATTGACCCCTCTTTCCGGCGACCTTTGTAAGTGCTTGATTTACATAGGGCCGAAACCCGCGCGGAAAAAAGGGTCAGTGTCAGGAACAGAACACCGGCTCTCAGACTAGCGCCATGGACCTGTTTTGTCTGGCCCCACCAGCCGCGAATTTCAAGAAGGGTCGCGGCCAGCGGCCAGTTGTCGATCAGAGGCGATTACCGTCGAGCAAGGCGTCCACCACTCCGCGCGCCATCTCCATGGAATGCACCAGCGACCAGATCGGGCCACGCTCGATACCGCTGGCGTGTTCGGTGATTTCATCGGAGACCTCCTCGGCGGATTTGAGCAGCATGGAAACGTGAAGCAACGCTTCTTCGGCGCTGATGCCGGGGCGGACGGTAAAGAGCGAATCGTTACCCGCAGGAGCCGCGGCGGTGGGTTTCAAGGCAGCGAGCAACGAGCCTTCCACCGAATGATTGGCCAGCGCCTGGCGGACCTGCTCATTGGCCTGGTCGTGGTCTGGGTTGCGGCGCGAGAACGACAGGGAAACGGGTGGATCGGGGACGAGTTTTTTCATGGTGCAACTCCCGAGCAATGGAGCTTTCACCCGTCGCTGCTAAACGATGGAGGGTGGCAGCTGGACGCGGGTTAGCAGACCAGGGCTCAGGAACCCGGCGCACCCGAAGGCGCCCCACGTACAGCCGCCATAACAGGCCGGCCAGAACACAATCCGACCGGGAAGACATGGCACTTTGTACGCCTGAGATTTACCGAGCTGCTAAACCCGATCACTGAAAAACCAATGACAAACCCGAGGCTAGACAGCGCCCTTCCCAGACGCAAGCGCCCCGGAGTTTCTCGGAAAAACCTTACAAAATAAAGCGAAGAGCCTCACTTTCAGACAGCGTCTTACACGACAAAACCACGTCATCCAAACGAGCTGATGCGCACGATCCCTGTAGCCGCTGCCGAAGGTCTTCAGCGATCTCAAAACCCTGCGCTCGCTTCGTAGGAATGCCGCCCAGATCGATCGCAGCCTCGCAAGCTCGGCAGCGGCTACAGGGTTAGCGCCGACCGGCAGGTCGCGCCCGGCTTTTGATCTTGATCCACCCGCCCCATCGGGAGGCCGAGTGGAGGTGTTCATCAGGGGGATGGCGCGCAGCGCCCCTCGACGCAGTCGAGGACATCGTATGGAGGTCGAAGCGAAGCCGACCGGAGTCGATGCCCCCTGATGGACGCCGGAGCGAGGGAACCTGAGCGCAGCGAAGGCCGGACGCAGGGGCAAGCGTTTTTTGGTTACTTTTTTTGGCGTTTGAAAAAAAGTGACCCGCCGTAAGGGCGGAACCGCCAGCAGGCGTGACCGCAGGAATGGATATGTACCCCGTCCAAAACAAGCAGCGAAACCACCGCCGCCATCGCGAGCAAGCTTCGCTCCTACAGAAGCCTGAAAACGTGCCCGCTATGACCGCAGAAACGGATATGTACCCCGTCCAAAAAAATGCAGCACCCGTACGGACGCCATCGCGGGCAAGCCTCGCTCCTACAGAGTCAGCGACCACCAGAAACAACGATGGCGCCACCCGGGCGCCATCGAAGTCAACACAGAACAGCCGTCAGGCCTTGACCGGCTCCAACGCCAGCTCGGCCGCCTCCGGCCGCTTCACCAGCGCATACACCACCGCCGTCAACAGACTCCCCGCCACAATCGCCAGCAAATACAACAACGCATGGTTGATCGCATTCGGAATCAACATCACGAACAACCCACCATGGGGCGCCATCAGCTTGCAGCCGAAATACATCGACAGCGCCCCGGTCAGCGCGCCGCCGGCGATGCTCGCCGGGATCACCCGCAACGGGTCCTTGGCGGCGAATGGAATCGCCCCTTCGGAGATAAAGCACAGCCCCAGCACCAGCGCCGCCTTGCCCGCTTCGCGCTCGCTCTGGGCAAACTTGCGCCGGGCGATAAAGGTGGCGATGCCCAGGCCAATCGGCGGCACCATGCCGGCGGCCATGGTCGCCGCCATCGGTGCATAACTCTGCGACGCCAGCAGCCCCACGGAGAAGGCATAGGCCGCCTTGTTGATCGGCCCGCCGAGGTCGACGCACATCATGCCGCCGAGCAACACACCCAGCAGGATGGCGTTGGTGGTGCCCATGCTGTCGAGGAAATGGGTCAGGCCGGCGAGCATCCCCGCCACCGGCTTGCCCACCACATAGATCATCACCAGGCCGGTGAACAGGCTGGCCAGCAACGGGATGATCAGGATCGGCTTCAAGGCCTCCAGGCTCTGCGGCAAGCGCGCGTATTTGCTGATGGCTTTGGCCGCATAACCGGCGATGAAACCGGCAATGATCCCGCCGATAAACCCCGCCCCCAGGGTACTGGCGAGCATGCCGCCGATCATCCCCGGCGCCAGGCCCGGCCGGTCGGCGATGGAGTAGGCGATGTAACCGGCCAGCAGCGGCACCATCAGCTTGAACGCAGTGTCGCCGCCGATCTGCATCAGGGCGGCGGCCAGGGTGCCCTCCTCCTTGAACGCGGTGATGCCGAAGACGAAGGACAGGGCGATCATCAAACCGCCCGCCACCACCATCGGCAGCATGAACGACACACCGGTCAGCAGATGCTTGTAGACCCCGGTTTTCTCCTGCTTGGCCGGTGCCGCGGCGGCGCCCGCCGCTGCCGACTCCACCTGCCCTTCGGCCAGGGCCTTGTTCAGGGTCGCCTCGGACTGCTTGAGGGCGATACCGGTGCCGCAGCGGTAGATCTTCTTGCCGGCGAAGCGCTCGGTGGGCACTTCGATATCCGCGGCCAGCAGCACCACGTCCGCCGCAGCGATGGCCTCGGCGCTCAAGGGGTTGCGCGCGCCGACCGAGCCCTGGGTTTCCACTTGCAGCTCATAACCCAGGCGCTTGGCGGTCTGCTGCAAGGCCTCGGCCGCCATGAAGGTGTGGGCCACGCCGGTCGGGCAAGCGGTGACCGCTACCAGCCGTGGCGCGCTTTTACTGGCCGGCGCCGGCTCGGCCACGGCTTCGGCCGCGACATACACCTGGGCCTCCTCGGCACCACGCCGTAGCACGCCATCGACGTCCTGCAAGGCCACTGAGGGCGAGCTCTGGAACACCCGTTTGCCGACAAACCGCGACATGTCCAAGGGCCCGGTGCTGACCACCAGCACCCATTCGGCCGCTTCGAGGGTGGCGGCCGACAACTGCCGCTCCGGGTGCTCCTCGTCATGCACTTCGACGCTGGTGCTCCAGCCTTGGCGCTGGGCCGCGGCGTCCAGCAACCGGGCGCACAGCACACTGGTGACCATGCCGTTCGGGCAGGCAGTAACAATGGCTAACTTCATGACCAACCCTCTTATTGTTCTATGAGGGGATGAACGCGCACCCCCTGTTCAAGCTGTGCCAACTGCGCGGCATCGGTGATGCCGAAACCGATCTGGGTCACGGCCATGGCGGCGATGGCCGTGGCGGTGCGCAGGGTCTGTTCGAACGCGTGGGCGCTGAGCAGACCGTGGAGCATGCCGGCCAGCAACGAGTCGCCGGCACCGACGGTGCTGGCCACGCTGACCTTGGGCGGCAGCGCCTGCAGGGCCGGCGCAGCACTGAACCAGTTCACGCCTTCGGCGCCATGGGAAATCACCACATGCTCGACGCCCTGGGCGTGCAGGCGCCTGGCGGCTTCGGCCTGGGTCGCCAGCGACAGCACCGGGCTGCCCAGGGCCTCGGCCAGTTCCTCGGTATTGGGCTTGACCAGCCAGGGCCCGGCGGCCAGGCCGGCGCGCAGGGCTTCGCCGCTGGTGTCCAGCGCCACTTTCAGCCCCAGTGCCTTGAGGCGGGCCAGCAAGGCGTGCAGCCATTGCGGGCTGACGCCGCGTGGCAGGCTGCCGGCCACCACCACCGCATCATGCCCCGGGGCGATCTGTTCCAGGCGTGCGAACAAAGCCTGTTGTGCCGCTTCGTCGACCTCCGGGCCGGGGCCGTTGAGATCGGTGATGCGCCCGTCCTGCTCGGCCAGCTTGATGTTGCTGCGGGTTTCCCCCGGCACACGGACAAAAGCGTCGACAAAACCACGGCGGGCGAACAACGTCTCGAACGCCTGGGGATTGTCTTCACCGAGGAAGCCGCTGACGGTCAGCTGATGGCCAAGGTCGGCCAGCACCTGGGCCACGTTCACGCCCTTACCGGCGGCGTGGGTGTGCATGGCTTCGCTGCGGTTGACCTGCCCCGGTTCCAGGCGCGCCAACTGGACGGTGAGGTCCAGCGCCGGGTTCAGGGTCAGGGTAAGAATCTTTGCCATTACATGGCCTCCACAAGGGCGCGCACATCGTTCGCGCTGCCGACGGCCAGGGCCTGCTCCGCAAGGGTTTGTGCCTGGGTCAGGCTGAGCTCGCGAATGCGTGCCTTGACCTCGGCGATGCTGCGTCCGGAGACGCTCAGTTCGTCCACACCCAGGCCGACCAGCACTGGCACCGCCAGCGGATCGGCCGCCAGCTCGCCGCACACGCCGACCCACTTGCCGTGGGCATGGGCCGCGCGCACGGTGATATCGATCAGTTGCAGCACCGCCGGGTGCAGGCCATCGGCCTGGGCCGACAGGGTCGGGTGACCACGGTCGATGGCCAGGGTGTATTGGGTCAGGTCGTTGGTGCCGACGCTGAAGAAGTCCACTTCCTTGGCCAGCACCGGCGCCAGCAAGGCGGCGGACGGCACTTCGATCATGATCCCCAGTTGCAGGTCGGCTACCGGGATTTCCTGGCGCAGGCGCTCGGTCATCTCGCGGGCGGCGCGCCATTCATCGACGCTGCCGACCATGGGGAACATGATCCGCAGCGGGCGGTTGTCCGCCGAGCGCAGCAAGGCGCGCAGCTGGGCTTCCATGATCTGCGGGCGTTGCAGGGTCAGGCGGATGCCGCGCACGCCGAGGAAGGGGTTTTCTTCCTTGGCGATCGGCCAGTACGGCAGCGGTTTGTCGCCGCCGACATCCAGGGTGCGCACCACCAGCGGCCGCCCGGCCAGGCCATCGAGCACGCGGCGGTATTCGGCTTCCTGGGTGGCTTCGTCCGGCGCTTGCGGATGGGCCATGAAAATCAGTTCGGTGCGCAGCAGGCCGATGCCTTCGGCGCCGTTTTCCACGGCACTGGCCACTCCGGCGCTTTCACCGATATTGGCGAAGACTTCGACGTGATGGCCATCAGTGGTATGCGCCAGTTGATGACGTTGCTCGGCGGCGGCCTTGAGCCGTTGTTCGCGGGTGTCGCGCTCTTCGGTGGCCCGTTGCAGGGTGCTGGCATCGGCATCCACATGCAGGCGACCGCGCTGGCCATCGAGCAGCAGCGGCGTGCCCGGCTTGAGCAGCAACACGCCGGCACCGGCACCGACCAGCGCCGGAATCCCCAGGGCGCGGGCGACGATCGCGCTGTGGGCGGTGGCGCCGCCACGGGCGGTGAGAATACCGGCGACCCGCGCCGGATCGAGGCGCGCCACGTCCGACGGGCCGACTTCATCCATCACCAGGATGTAGGCTTCATCCGGTTCCACCGGGGTCTGCACCCCGCACAGCTGGGCCAGCACCCGCCGGCCGATGTCCCGCAGGTCGGCGGCGCGTTCGGCCAGCAGCGCGTCGTGCAGGGCTTCCTGTTGCCGGGCGGCGGCTTCGATCACGGTCATCCAGGCCGCCTCGGCGCTTTCGCCCTGCTTGAGGCGGGTGTCGACTTCGTCGGTCAGTTCCGGGTCGTCGAGCATTTCCTGGTGGGTCACGAAGATCTCGCGAATGGCCTTGGCCTTGCTGCGCTGGATCAGGCCGTCGATGTCATGCCGGACCTCGGCCAGGGCTCCTTGCAGGCGCTCACGCTCGATGGCGGTGGATTCGCCGCGCAGCGGGTAGTCGAACGGCTGGATCACCTGGATATGCGCCGGGCCTATGGCGATGCCGGGGGCCGCCGGGATGGCCTGGACCAGGCTGCCGGAAGCCGGCGCGCTGATGGGCACCTCAACTTCTTCCGGCACTTCCTGGGGCGCGCTGGCCTCCGGAACCGGCTCGACTTCTTCCCCCAGCCCTTCGGCGATGGCCGCCAGCAAGGCTGGCAGGGCGTCGGCGGCGATATTCGGTTCGGCGATCAGCTCCAGGGTCTGGCCACGGCGGGCGCCGAGGCTCAGCAGCTTGCTCAGGCTCTTCACCGAGACGGCGGAGCCCGGTGTATCGACGATGCGTATGCGAACCTCGCCCTCGAAGCTTTTCGCCAGCTGCGCGAGGATCTTCGCCGGGCGCGCATGCAAACCGTGGGCGTTGGCCAGGACGATGCGCGCGCTCGGCCAGTCGGCCGGCAGTTCGCCGCCCAGCACTTCCAGCACCGCGCGGCTGCTGGTGGCCCGGCCCAGCTCATGGCCGCGGCCTTCGATCAGCAACGCACACAGGCGCTCGAGCAGGGCCTGATGGGCCTCGCCCAGGCTGGCCAGGCAGAACAGCCCGGCCAATGGCTGGCCCAAGTAGCGAATCGGTTTGTCCGGGGTGACGAAGGCCAGGCCCGGGCGCTTGACGGTCTGCTCGCTGTGCAGCCACCACAGGCCATCGCCCAGGGGCAGCGCTTCGACTTGTTGCAACACGGCGGCAAAACCGTTGCTGACGCAGTCGGCCTGGCGCAGCAGGCGGGCGCCGCGCCACACCAGCTCTTCGAAGTCTTCGGCGGCCACGCCCAGGCCGATCATCTGCGCATCCAGCGCCAGTTCCTGCGGCGCGCCTTGCAGCAGTTTCAGCAGGGCTTCCGGCGAGCTGGCACGGCGCAGGGCCTGGCCCAGGTCGGTCTCGCCGAGGGCGCGGGTCAAGAGTTGCAGCAGGCGCAGGTGTTCGTCGGATTTGGCGGCGATGCCGATCGCCAGGTAGACGATCTGGCCATCGCCCCAGTCCACGCCCTCGGGAAATTGCAGCAGGCGCACGCCAGTGGCGAATACCTGGTCGCGGGTTTCCGGAGTGCCGTGGGGGATGGCAATACCTTGACCGAGAAAGGTCGAGCCCTGGGCTTCGCGGGCCTGCAGGCCAGCCAGGTAACCTTCGGCGACCAGGCCGTCGGCCACCAGTTTGTCGGCGAGCAGGTGCAACGCAGCGGACTTATCCACAGCCGACTGGCCCATGGATATCTGCTCAATAGTGAGCTCGAGCATGCTTTCTCCTATTTAGCGCCGGGGCGCTAGGTATTGTTTTGAGTGAATCAGTCAGGCGGCTTTAATGCCACAAACGGGACCGCCGGCTTGGCAAGGCCCTGTTCCCGTCTGCCCATATCCCCTAGAAAATACGCGTGCTGAAACGTTTAATCTAGAATATTGGGCACGTTACTCGATAATCTTCCATCCTTGAAGCCCTACCTGTCGGCTGCACGTTCCGACATTGGTCGCCTGCCTATATCGGTTAGGATTGGTGAAAATGTCGGGGCAAGCTCCAGAAAACAAGGAAAACCCGGGTTGAAACTCAGTGATATCGCCAGACTGGCCGGTGTGTCCGTCACCACCGCCAGCTACGTCATCAACGGCAAGGCCGAACAGCAACGTATCAGCAACGCGACCGTCGAACGGGTCCGGGCGGTGGTCGAGGAACATGGCTTCACGCCCAACCCTCAGGCCGCCGGGCTGCGCAGCCGGCGGACCCGGACCCTGGGCTTCATCCTGCCGGACCTGGAAAACCCCAGTTACGCGCGCATCGCCAAGCTGCTCGAGCAAGGCGCCCGCGCCCGTGGTTACCAACTGCTGATCGCCAGCTCCGACGATGCCCCGGACAGCGAGCGGCAGCTGCTGCAACTGTTCCGCGCGCGCCGCTGCGACGCGCTGTTCGTCGCCAGCTGCCTGCCGCCCGAGGATGACACCTATCGCCTGTTGCAGGCCCAGGGCCTGCCGATCATCGCCATCGACCGGGTGATGGAGCCGGAGTTTTTCTGCTCGGTGATCAGCGACGATCAACAAGCCAGCCTGCACCTGACCCGCAGCCTGTTGCAGCCCCAGCCGCGGCAGATCGCTCTGATCGGCGCCCGTCCGGAGCTGGGCATCAGCCGCGAACGCGCCGCCGGCTTCAAGCAGGCGCTGGAAGGTTTCGACGGCCAGGTGCTGATCGAACAGGGCGAAGCCTTCAGCCGCGACTGCGGTCGCCAACTGATGGAAGCGTTGCTGGAGCGTCTGGGCCACCTGCCGGATGCCCTGGTAACCACCTCCTATGTGTTGCTGCAAGGGGTGTTCGACGCGCTGCACGACTTCCCGCTCAAGTCGCGGCCGCTGCGCCTGGGCACCTTCGGTGATACCCAGTTGCTGGACTTCCTGCCGCTGCCGGTGAATGCCATGGCCCAGCAGCACCAGCTGATTGCCGACAAGGCCCTGCAACTGGCCCTGGCCGCCATCGAAGAAGCCCATTACCAACCCGGCGTGAACGCCATCGCCCGAACCTTCAAGCAGCGCATTCACGAGGCTTGACCGTGGAGCTGATCGACAGCCACACCCATCTGGATTTTCCGGATTTCGACGCGGATCGTCAGGCGCTGCTGGCTGCCAGCCGCGCCCTCGGCGTGCGGCGGATGGTGGTGCTGGGGGTTTATCAGCGCAATTGGCAGCGACTCTGGGAGCTGGTGCAGAGCGATGCCGACCTGCATGCCGCCTTCGGCCTGCACCCGGTCTATCTCGACGAGCACAGCCCGGCCGACCTGATTGAGCTGGGCGACTGGCTGACCCGCCTGGCGGGCCATCCGCAGTTGTGCGCGGTGGGTGAGATCGGCCTGGATTATTTTCTCGAACAGCTGGATCGCCAGCGCCAGCAGCAACTGTTCGAAGCGCAACTGCAACTGGCCGCGGACTTCCAACTGCCGGCCCTGCTCCACGTACGGCGCAGCCATGCCGCGGTAATTGCCACCCTCAAGCGCTTCAAGCTCAAGCGCGCCGGTATCATCCACGCCTTCGCCGGCAGCCGCGAAGAAGCCCGCGAATACATCAAGCTGGGGTTCAAACTGGGCTTGGGTGGCGCCGCGACCTGGCCGCAGGCGCTGCGCCTGCGCAAGGTCATCGCCGACTTGCCACTGGACGCGGTGGTGCTGGAAACCGATTCGCCGGACATGGCGCCCGCCATGTACCCGGGCCAGCGCAACAGCCCGCAACACCTGCCGGAGATCTGCACAGCCCTGGCCGAGATCATGGCCATCAGCCCCGAACAGCTGGCGGCGGCCAGTACCGCCAACGCCTGCGCGCTGTTCGGCTGGCCCCACAGCGCCTGAATCAGACCCGGAACGCGCTGATCAGTTGCTTCAACTGCACCACCTGCGCGGACAGCTGGCGGCTGGCGTTTTCGGTCTGGTAGGCGCCTTCGGCGGTGCGCTCGCCAGCGCGGTTGATCTCGACGATGTTCTGATCGATGTCGTGGGCCACCGCGGTCTGCTGCTCCACCGCCGCGGCGATCTGCTGGTTCTGGTCGACGATCATGCCCACCGCGCCGAGGATATTCTCCAGCGCCTGCTGGACCTTTTCCGACTGCCCGACCGTGCCATTGGCCATCTCATGGCTGATGCCCATGGCCTTGACCGCCGCCCCCACGCCGCCGTGGAGCTTGACGATCATCTGCTCGATTTCCTCGGTCGATTGCTGGGTGCGCTTGGCCAGAGTCCGCACTTCGTCGGCCACCACCGCGAAACCCCGCCCCTGCTCGCCAGCGCGGGCCGCTTCGATGGCGGCGTTGAGGGCCAGCAGGTTGGTCTGTTCGGCGATGCTCTTGATCACCTCCAGCACCCGGCTGATGGCCTGGCTGTCGCTGGCCAGCTGATTGATCACCAGCACCGACTGGTCGATCTCGTTGGCCAGCTGGGCAATGCTGCCTTGCTGGGATTCCACCAGCCCGCGCCCGCTGATGGTCTCGTCGTTGACGCTGTGGGCACTGCTGACCGCGGCCGCCGCGCTACGCGCGACTTCCTGGGACGTGGCGGACATCTGGTTCATCGCCGTCGCCACCTGCTCGATCTGGCTGCGCTGCCCGGCCACCGCCTGGTTGCTCTGGGCCGACACAGCTTCCACCTGCCCGGCCTGGCGCTCGACCTCGCCGACGGTCTTGCCCACCAGCTCAATCAGGTCGTGGATCTTCGCCACGGTGCCGTTGAATACAATGCCCAACTCTCCCAGTTCGTCGCGGCTCTGGGCGTTGAAGGTGACAGTCATGTCACCGGCCGCCACCTTGTCCATCATCGCGCCCAGGCGCTTGAGGGTGGTGCGGGTCGAGACGTAGAACGCACCGTAGAGATAGAAGATCAGCAGGAACACCGCCGCCAGCGCCACCACCAGCAGCATCATCTGCGTACGGTTCTGCCCCAGCCGCTGTTGCAGCTCCTCGCCGAGAAACTTCAGGGTCGCCTCGTTGAGCTGGTAGGTCTGCGCCATCAGCCCGCTGACCTGGTCATAAAAGCCCTGCCAGGGCGCGTCCAGGGTATCGGCCATCACCACCTGCTCTTCGAACAGCTCGCTGGCTTGCTTGAGGCTGCCTTTGCTGGCGCTGGCCAGGCTATCCAGCGCGCCCTGGGCGGCCTTGCTCGAGCCCAGCGCATCCTGCAGTTTCAGGCCGTATTCGGCCTGGAGTTTCTCGATCTGCACCAGCAATTCGTCAAAGCGGGTGCTGGCGGACGAGTTGAGAAAACCCTGGCCCAGGGAATAGGCGCCCATCGCCCGGCCTTCGCCGAGAGTCTGCGTGACCTGCGGCGTGACGCTGGTCACCAGTTCACTCAATTGCCGCACATCGCTCTGGGTATCGCGGCTCAGGCCGGACTGGCTGGCGATGATCTGGCTGAAAATCTGTGCGCTGCCCAAGAGCTTGCCGATCAGCGCGCTTTTGCTTTGCAGCGAGCTTTCCGCCTGCTGCGCCTTGAAGGCGGCGATCATTTCATCGCGCTTGCCATCGAAAACCCCAACCTGCTCGGGGTCCACGGTGACGGCGGCCAGGCCCTGCAAGCGTTCGAGCACAGACTTTTCCAAGGCAACGATCTTGCTCTCGATATCCCCGGCCTTGCCGGACTGCCCCAGGGTCGCGTTGATCTGCACCATGTTGTTCAGGGTTTCCAGGTCGCGGCGCAGGGTCAGGCTGCTGCCCAGCAGGTCCAGGCTTTGCAGCTCGACCTGGGTGCCCTGGAATTCACGGTAGGAATCGCGCACCAGATAGAAGTTGGTGACCAGCATCGGCAGAAAAAACAGCACGCTGATCAGGCTGAACTTCATGCCGAAGCTCAGGCGGTTCATCAGGGCAATGGCGGGATAGAGCAAGCTCTTCACAAGAAGTCTCCCTTTTTGCTTTTATTTTTATTGGCAGGTACGCGAAGACGGCAGATAGCCACTATTTGGCGCTGCTTCTGTATAGCTCAAATCGGCAAAAGGGTTTGTAACTTAAGGTTAACCGCGGGGACGGCGGACAGAAGGAAGGCTTTATCTGCGCTGGCAAGACCGGGGAGGCTCGCCAGCGCTCACTCGCGGCTCGCCGTCAGGGCAACACGGTCCACAGGGCGAAAGCGGCATACCAGAGCACCGCGGCCCGCAGCAACAGCTCCCATATCCGGTCCAGGCTGACAATGCCGTCCGGCCCGGTGATCGGTGCGGGGATTTCCGCGGCGACCAGGCCGACCTTTTCCACCAGCTGCGCGGCGCTGATGTTCCAGTTCAGCAGTTCGTGGAGCATCACGCGGCTGACCGCGACGAAGTTGCCCACCAGGGCGAAGCTGGCCGCCAGCAGGCGTACCGGCAACCAGTCGAAGGCATGCCGCAGCTGCCCGGCGCGCTCGGCGACCGCCGGGTTCTTGCTGTGCTCGGCGGCCAGCGCCAGCAGGCGATAACTCAATGCGGCCACCGGGCCCAGCAGGAAGTACCAGAAGATCACCGCGAAAAAGCTCTGGTAGGCCTGCCACAGCAGATGCCCCTGAACCCGATCGAGCAACTGCTCGCCACTGTCGGCGCAGATATCCAGGTCGCGCTTGGCGACATGCGCCGCGGCTTGCAGGTCCTCGCGGCGCCAGGCATCGCGAAACGGCCCGAGTTCGCCCAGCAGGTCGCCCCGCCCCAGGCTGTAGATCACCACCAACAGATGCACCGGCAACGCCAGCAGGCCGTAGGCCAGCGGCTCCAGGACCAGCAACAGCAACCCCAGCACCACTGCCGGCAGCAGCACCAGCAAGGCCAGCACCCACCAGGGACGCTTGGCCAGACGCGGGCTGGATTCCTGCCGGAACAGTTGGCGCAACCACGGCTCGTCATGCTGAACGCGCTGGCGCAAGGCCGAGAATTTCTCGATCCAGACCGCCAGCAACAACACCAGAAAACTCATTGTCCTTCCCCTTCGTTCAGGGCCGCACGATAGCGTACCCAGTCGAATCCGGGCCCCGGATCGGTCTTGCGCCCCGGAGCGATATCGCTGTGCCCACAAATCCGCTGTGGGGTGATGGCCTTGAAGGCCTGCTGCAACTGCCGGGTCAAGGCAATCAGCGCGTCGTACTGGGCATCGGTGAACGGCAACTCGTCGGTACCTTCCAGTTCGATCCCCAGGGAGAAATCATTGCAGCTTTCGCGCCCGTCGAACCACGACACGCCGGCGTGCCAGGCACGGTCCAGACAGGAGACAAACTGAGTGACGGTTCCGTCACGTTCGATCAGGAAATGCGCGGACACGCGCAGGTCGGCGATCCCGGCAAAATAAGGATGCTCTGTGACATCAAGACGGTTCTGGAAGAATGCCTGCACCTTGCCCGTCGCGAACTGGGCCGGCGGCAGGCTGATGTTGTGGATCACCAGCAGGGAGATTTCATCCGCGGGGCGTGCGTTGAAATTGGGTGACGGGCAATGGCGAACGCCGTGACACCAGCCGCTTGCGGGGTCCAACTGCATACCGATTCCTTCAACGAAGCCTGTGACGGCTCAGTATGCCGCGTTCCACGCCCAGGTTGCGATCACTTGCCGCGATTGAGTCGCTGCAAACTGCCGATCACCGACTCCAGCGCCCGGTCGAACAGCAAGGTGTCGTCCAACTGACACACGGCCCCGCGCTGAAACTCCAGGGCCAGGCCGACCCGGGTGCGTTCCAGCACCTTCATGCCGGTGCGGTTGACGAAGATGTACTTGTCGCCGGGTTGCACGATGGCCGCCAGCTTGCAGCGCACGCTGTTGTCCTCGTCCTCGAGGAATTCGACCCAGGCCCCCAGCCGCAGTTGTTCGACCCGCAGCAAGCCGGGATCATTGGGCGCCAGCGCCAGGGGCGCGGCCTCCAGTGGGCCCTCTTCGGCACAGGGCAGGATGATTTGCTGCTCGACCGCGACCATCGCCGGCTGCTTGTCCGCCACGCCCGGCCGATGCTGCCCGGCGTTCTCGCCGAAGCGCTCGAATACCTGCAGGTGCAAGGCTTCCAGCTGGCTGAAGAACTCGCTGGTGGCGAACGGATCGAACGCCGCGCCGTTCAGGCCGTCGCGCAGCGCCTTGAGCAGGTCGGGCACCAGCGCCAGCAGCTGCATGGCGGCATCCGGGTCGGTGTGGCGCTGCACGCTCCAGATCAGTTGTTCCATGGTCTGCAGACCCTCGCGCCATTCGCTGGAGTGCTCGCCATGCTTGAGACAGGTCAGCAGCAGGACCTTGCTCCAAGCCTGTTGCACGAACTCGACGACCGTCAGGGGCAGGACCTTGCCCAGTAGCCCCTCGTTCAACGCCTGCTCGACGCGACGCCGCGCCAGCTCGGCCTTGGCCCGCCCCTCTTCGGCGTCACGGGTGCGCTGCTCCAGCAGCTCGCTGCGGCGCCGCTCGTCGCTGGTGAAGGCGAGAAACTCGGCGAGCAGCTCGGAAAAGATCGCCGGGTCGTCGACAAAATCGCTCAACAACCGCTGCACCACCTGTTCAATGCGCAGGTACAGGCTGTCGCGCTGATAATCGTCGCAGCTGCCCCAGCCCATGGCCGCCGCGGCGATTTCATTAAGCAGGCGGCGGGCCGGATGGCTGCTGCGACTGAAGAAACTCTTGTCCAGCACCGCGACCTTGAGCATGGGGATCTGCAAACGGCCGATCAGGGTCTTCAAGGATTCCGGCAGGTTGCGATCGGCCAGGATGAACTCGAAGAGCATGGCCACCAGGTTGATCACATCCTCGTCGGCCACCCCGACCACCCGCGACTTGCCGCTTTTCACGCTGACCCGGGTCAGCAGCTGTTCCAGCTGATTGCGCAGGTCGAAATCGCCCTGGGCGCTGGCTGGCACGTAGTGCTGCAGATGAGACAACAGGCGCAGCAGGTCACGGGTGGAAATGGGCTGGGTTTCGGCGCTCGCCTCCAGGGTCGGCACCACGCTGCCGCGGACATGCAACAGCAGTTCCTGCAAGGCAGCGAACACTTCCTGAACGCTTTCGTCCATCTGCGCCACGCCAGGCTCGGGCGTGGCCTGGATACTCGCGGCCGCCTGGTCGATGGCTCGGCGCGCCGGCGCCGGCTTGAGCTCCGGCAGCACGCCCGTGGCGGCCAGTAGCTGATTGGCTTCAGCGTACAACTGGTCGGCCTCGCTGAGCACGTAACGCTCGAACAGCTTGAGAATGATCAGCTTGACCTTGATCTCCACCCCCAGGCTGCGCCCAGACTCGAAGAAGTACTCGCAAAGCATGGCCGGGCCCAAGGGATTGCTGCGGTCGTCCAGGTGCTTGCCCAGCAGCACGTTCAGGCGCGCGGTGAGCTGGCCAAGGGCAAAACCGTCACGGTTGCCCACCTTGGCGACCATCGCCTCGAGGGCCACGGTGCGCTCCAGGTCGTCACGGCAGGTATTAGCAGGTGGGACGTAGGCGACGGCCTGGGCGATCGCTGGCGCGGGGTCGTACTGGACCAGGCCGACAAAAGCCTCGAAGAGTTTTTCCAGGAAGCCGCGCTCAATGCTTTTGCGTTTCAGGCGCAGGTCGCGCATGGCTTCGAAAAAGGTGTTCTGATCGACATTGTTCTGGGCCCGGTCGGCCATCTCGAACAAGGTGTCGTCGGCGTTATCGAACAGTTCCTGCAAGCCATGGCGCAGTTGCTGGGCGGCCTTGTCACGGACCTGAAGCAGAATCACAGGCAGGCGGGCGAGCGGCGAAGCGTTCGCCTGATCCGTAGCGGCCTTGTGCAAAGGCACTACATTCCCGTCGTTGTGCATCCAAGCCTCCTGAAAGGTGTTTCTCTGCCGCGCAATGAAAGGTCGATCGACGCTCACAGCCGAGTCCCAGCGGGCATCGATACGCGCCGCCGCATTTCAAATAGTGGGGAGCCAAACAGACGTCAAAGCTATGGCGTCAATTAGAAGTCGGATTATCTGGCAAAAGCCCCTTCTTGTGCCAGCAGACTCTGCGCGGGCTTTGAAATAGCGTTCATATAGCGACCGCCCTTTCCGGCAAACGGCTCATGCCAGGCGACCAAATGCAGCCACGGGAAGGCGCTCGCCTTGGGTTCGCTTGCGCCATGGCCCTATAATCGGGCCACTTTGTTTGTGGAGCCCGTTATGCCGAATCTACGCCTCGCCGACCTGACCGCCGAAATCGAAGCCAACGTGCGCCGTGCGTTGCTGGAAGACATCGGCAGCGGCGATATCACCGCGCAACTGATCCCGGCCGAACGCCTGGCCAAAGCCACCATCATCACCCGCGAAGCGGCGATCATCAGTGGCACGGCCTGGGTCGACGCGGTGTTCCGCCAGCTCGACCCGCGGGTCGCCGTGCATTGGCAGGTGCGTGACGGCGAGCGCGTCAGCCCCAACCAGGCCCTGTTCCACCTCGAAGGCCCGGCCCGTTCGCTGCTCAGCGGCGAACGCTGCGCCCTGAACTTCCTGCAGTTGCTGTCCGGCGTGGCCACCCGCGCGCAGTATTACGCCGACTTCGTCGCCGATACCCAGGTCAAGTTGCTGGATACCCGCAAGACCCTGCCGGGCCTGCGCCTGGCGCAGAAGTACGCGGTGACCTGCGGTGGCTGCCACAACCACCGCATCGGCCTGTACGACGCCTTCCTGATCAAGGAAAACCATATTGCCGCGTGCGGCGGCATCGCCCAGGCGATCAGCGCCGCCCACAAGATCGCCCCGGGCAAGCCGGTGGAAGTCGAAGTGGAAAGCCTGGAAGAACTCAAGGAAGCGCTGGCGGCGGGCGCGGACATCATCATGCTCGACGAGTTGAGCCTGGATGACATGCGCGAGGCGGTTCGCCTGAATGCCGGCAAGGCCAAGCTGGAAGCCAGCGGCGGGATCAATGAAAGCACCTTGCGTCCGATCGCCGAGACCGGCGTCGATTACATTTCGATCGGGGCGATGACCAAGGATGTGAAGGCGGTCGATTTGTCGATGCGCTTGAGCCTCTGACTCTTTGCGCGATACCCCGAAGAAAAACGCCAGCCCCTGAAAGGCTGGCGTTTTTGCATCAGTCGTTGATTTCGTTGAGTTCCAGGTAGTCCTGAAGGTCCATGCCCAGGGCCTCGGCCACTTCCTGATGAACCTCCAGGCGCATGGCCTTGAGTTCCTCGGGCGACTCGGCCACCAACTCCAGCACAAGCTCCCACGGCTCGATGCCGCGCGACTCCGCTTCGTCCTCGAACGCCCACTGGGCCTGCTGCTTCTGCTCTTGCGGGCTCAGGCCGCTGATTTCTTCCTGCAAGGAAGGCGTGGCAGCCAGGTACTTTTCAAGGGCTACGTCAATTCTGGCTTCTTTAGGAATCATCTCGTTCTCTCTGATCATGGGAATGGAAGATGGATCTGGATCGTTGGGATCTCTTTGCCGCAAAAAAGCGCTGTGAAAGCCGATTTATCTGGCCGTGAACCATTCGGGATCATCTGAAAACCATTCAGACAGCCTGCGAATATAGGACCTTTGTCTGCGGATGCATACGAATCCTTACAGCGCATCGACAAAAAACCTGTCCGTTCGCTCAAGGCACCTTCATGAAAAATACGTTGTTACATTCCTCTCCTCGCCCCGTCTTCTCACTCTCGGAACAAGAAGGCAGGAACGCAGTCGTAGCGATGTGCCATATCGGCACTTCACAAGGAAACCCAGTGATGTTCAGCCGCACTCAGCGCTCGTCCGCCTTCCTCGCCACCAGTCTCTCTACCCTGATCCTCAGCAGCCTGTCACTCCCCGCCCAGGCCGTCGAATTCAACTCCAGCAGCGCCTCGTACTCGGACAGAATCTCGGCCCTGCACCAGGAAGTGGACCTCAAGTTCACCGTCCGCCCCAGCGGCTTCACCGTGGACGACCTGCAAAAACTGCAGAACGGCCTCAAGAGCAGCACCGCCGAGCTGGAAAAGCTCAAGAACCTCGTCAACAGCCAGGCGCGCCTGATCGAAGAACTCAAACGCAACACCGGCAGCAGTTCCAACTCCAATGCCAGTGAGATGAGCAACCTCAAGAAGACCACCGGCGAACATGCCAGCCAGTTGAAAAAACTGGAAACCCAGCTTGAAGAGTTCAAGCGTAACAGCGGCTCCAGCTCCAGTTCGAGCGCCAGTGAAGTGAACAACCTCAAGCGCGTTACCAGCGACCAGGCCAGCGAACTGGACAAGCTCGGCAAACAGATCGAGGAGCTCAAGCGCGGCAGCAGTTCAAGCTCCAGCTCGAACTCCAGCGAGCTGTCCAGCCTCAAGAGCACGGTCAGCAGCCAGGCCAGCACCCTGGATAAGCTGGAAAGGCAGATCGAGGAACTCAAGCGTGGCAGCAGCTCAAGTTCCAGTTCGAGCGCCAGCGAGCTGTCCAGCCTCAAGAGCGAGGTCAGCAATCAGGGCCAGAATCTGGACCAGCTCAAACGTAGCCTCGAGGACCTGAGAAGCAAGGTGAAGTGATTCAAGGCCAGTACAAACGACAAAACCCGCTCGATGCGGGCTTTGTTGTTTGTACGTCTTGAACGGCCAATTGGTGCCCGAGACAGGAATCGAACCTGCGACCTTCGCGTTACGAGTGCGCTGCTCTACCGGCTGAGCTACACGGGCGCTGGGCTAAACCTAGCACCGGGACCGGGGTTTTGCCATATCGCCTGCCCTGCGGGAAACGAGGTACAAACGACAGATAGCAAAACGCCCCGAACCAGTCGGGGCGTTTGCTTGTTCAGCTTGGTACGTCGGGAGTCTTAAACGCCCGAAGCCTTGGCTGCTGCCACGTCTTTGATGGACAGTTTGATACGGCCGCGGTTGTCCACGTCCAGTACCAACACTTCCACTTCCTGACCTTCTTTCAGGATGTCGGTCACTTTCTCGACGCGAGCATCGCTCAGCATGGAGATGTGAACCAGACCGTCCTTGCCAGGCAGGATATTGACGAATGCGCCGAAGTCGACGATGCGCTCAACCTTGCCGACGTAGATCTTGCCGATCTCGGCTTCCGCGGTAATGCCCAGAACGCGCTGACGCGCGGCTTCTGCGGCTTCCTTGGTTTCGCCGAAGATCTTGATCGAGCCGTCGTCTTCGATGTCGATCGAAGCCTTGGTTTCTTCGCAGATCGCACGGATGGTCGCACCGCCTTTACCGATGACATCACGGATTTTGTCGGTGTCGATCTTCATCGCGATCATGGTTGGAGCGTTGGCCGACAGTTCGGTACGCGACTGGCCAATGATCTGGTTCATCTGGCCGAGGATGTTCAGGCGAGCTTCCAGGGCCTGGCCCAGGGCGATCTCCATGATTTCTTCGGTGATGCCTTTGATCTTGATGTCCATCTGCAGCGCGGTAACGCCTTTGGCGGTACCGGCTACCTTGAAGTCCATGTCGCCCAGGTGGTCTTCGTCACCCAGGATGTCGGTCAGAACGGCGAATTTCTCGCCTTCCTTGACCAGGCCCATGGCGATACCGGCAACCGGTGCCTTCATCGGCACGCCAGCGTCCATCAGCGCCAGGGAAGCACCGCAAACGGAAGCCATGGAGCTGGAACCGTTGGACTCGGTGATTTCCGACACTACGCGGATGGTGTAAGGGAACACGTCGGCGGCTGGCAGCATGGCCTGAACCGAACGACGGGCCAGACGGCCGTGACCGATTTCACGACGACCAGCGCCGCCCATGCGACCACACTCGCCCACCGAGAACGGAGGGAAGTTGTAGTGCAGCATGAAGGGGTCTTTTTTCTCGCCTTCCAGGGTGTCCAGCAGCTGTGCGTCACGGGCGGTACCCAGGGTCGCGACTACCAGGGCTTGAGTCTCGCCACGGGTGAACAGAGCCGAACCGTGGGTCTTCGGCAGAACGCCGACTTCGATGTTCAGCGGACGTACGGTGCGGGTGTCGCGACCGTCGATACGTGGCTTGCCGTTGACGATGTTTTCGCGAACGGTGCGGTATTCGATCTCACCGAAAGCGGCTTTGACGTCGGCAGCGGAAGGCTGGCCTTCTTCGCCGGACAGCTTGGCGACGACCTGGTCTTTCAGCTCGCCCAGGCGAGCATAACGGTCGGCCTTGACGGTAATGGTGTAGGCCTGGGAGATCGCTTCGCCGAACTCGGAGCGGATAGCGCCCAGCAGGTCAGTGGCTTCTGGAGCCGGAGCCCAGTCCCAGGTTGGCTTGGCGGCTTCGGCAGCCAGCTCTTTGACGGCCTGGATCACGGCCTGGAATTCGTCGTGGGCGAACAGTACGGCGCCCAGCATCTGGTCTTCGGTCAGCTCTTTGGCTTCCGATTCAACCATCAGTACCGCTTCTTCGGTACCGGCTACGACCATGTCCAGGCTCGAAGCAGCCAGTTGCTCGTAAGTCGGGTTCAACAGGTAGCCGGTGCTTTCGTGGAACGCAACGCGGGCAGCGCCGATCGGACCGTCGAAAGGAATGCCGGAGATCGCCAGGGCAGCCGAGGTACCGATCATCGCAGCGATGTCCGGATCGGTCTTCTTGCTGGTGGAAACCACGGTGCAGACAACCTGCACTTCGTTCATGAAGCCTTCTGGGAACAGAGGGCGGATCGGACGGTCGATCAGACGCGAGGTCAGGGTTTCTTTCTCGGAAGGACGGCCTTCACGCTTGAAGAAACCGCCAGGGATCTTACCGGCAGCGTAAGTCTTTTCCTGGTAGTGAACAGACAGAGGGAAGAAACCCTTGCCTGGATCGGCTTGCTTGGCGCCAACCACGGTCACCAATACGCTGACGTCGTCGTCAACGGTGACCAATACTGCGCCGGAGGCCTGACGGGCGATACGGCCAGTCTCGAGGGTAACGGTCGACTGACCGAACTGGAATTTTTTGATTACCGGGTTCACGGTGTCCTACCTTCTTTGTGGCTCTTGGGGGAACTGGTTTCTTGCGAAATTCTTGGGCAATTCCGGGAATCGGCCCGGCTTTTATTGTCCAGGTAAAACTACTGTCCAGATAAAACTTGAGGCTGGGAGCCTGCCATGCGCCTGCGGGAAACCCACTGACGCACGGCAAACAACCAACCTCTAGCGCAATCGCTGATTAGCGACGCAGACCCAGGCGACCGATCAGAGCGCTGTAGCGGCTCAGGTCTTTGCCTTTCAGGTAGTCCAGCAGCTTACGACGCTGGTTAACCATGCGGATCAGACCACGACGGGAGTGGTGGTCTTTACCGTTGGCCTTGAAGTGACCTTGCAGTTTGTTGATGTTGGCGGTCAGCAGTGCAACTTGCACTTCTGGCGAACCAGTGTCACCAACAGCTTGCTGGTAGTCGGTTACGATTTGAGCTTTTTCTTCAACGCTGAGTGCCATTTGGCTTTCCTCTCAAAAGGCAACGTTTCGAGAAACGCCACCAACAGGCCAGGGACAAATCCCTGTATCTATAAATGAGCTGTGACCGTGCCTGTTAACAGCCACCCTCTCCAGCCTGCTGTTACACAGGCTGGTTTCCGGTCATTCCGACCGAATCAGTCGACGCGGCGCGATGCGCCCGTCTTCGCTCACTTCACCGATACCGATAAAGCGACCGTTGTGATCCTGTACCCGCACCATGCCGAACTTCGGTGCATCGGGAGCCCGTACCGGCTGGCCGTTGAGCCAGTAGAACGCGCTGTGCTCGGAGAACTGCAGCAGCGGCCAATCCAGCAGGCCGCTGTCCGATGGCATCAGGAAGCGATCCACCGCTTCGTTGCCGCCTTCGGCATGTACCGCTTCAAGCTCTTCCAGCGTGACGGTCTGGGCCAGACTGAAAGGACCGGCCTGGGTGCGACGCAGTTCCGCGACGTAAGCACCACACCCCAGCCTCTCACCGATATCCTCCACCAGGGTCCGGATATAGGTGCCTTTGCTGCAGTCCACCGCTAGCCGCGCAGTATCGCCTTCAAAGGCCAGTAATTCCAAGCGCTCAATAGTAACAGAACGCGCTTCGCGCTCCACCACTTCGCCTGCACGGGCCAACTTGTAAAGTGGCTGGCCATCACGCTTGAGGGCCGAGTACATCGGTGGTATCTGGCTGATTTGCCCGCGAAATTCCGGCAGCACCGCTTCAATATCGGCGCGACCAACGGTCACTTCGCGAGTCTGCAGGACTTCACCCTCGGCATCGGCCGTGGTGGTGGTCTTGCCCAACTGCATCAGGGTTTCGTAACCCTTGTCGGAATCGAGCAGGTATTGCGAGAACTTGGTCGCCTCGCCAAAGCACAACGGCAATACGCCGGTGGCCAGGGGATCGAGGCTGCCGGTGTGCCCGGCCTTTTCGGCATTGAGCAACCAGCGGACTTTCTGCAACGCCGCGTTGGAAGTGAACCCCAGCGGCTTGTCGAGCAGGATGATACCGCTGACGTTACGACGGATACGCTTGACCTGAGCCACCGCTTACTCCTTGGCGTCTTCGGGTGTAGCGGCGTGCTGGCTGTCTTCGGCCACGGCGCGCTCGATCAGGGCCGACAGATGCGCGCCCCGCACGACGCTTTCGTCGTAGTGGAAGTGCAGCTGTGGAACGCTGCGCAACTTCATCTCGCGAGCCAGCTGCATGCGCAGGAAGCCGGCGGCCGAATTGAGCACCTTGATGCTCTGGGCGATATCGTCAGCGTTATCCTGGCCCATCACAGTGATGAAGATCTTGGCGTGACCGACGTCACGGCTGACTTCAACGGCGGTGATGGTGACCAGACCGACACGCGGATCTTTGACTTCACGACGGATCAGCTGAGCGAGCTCACGCTGCATCTGGTCGCCGATACGTTGGGTACGGCTGTATTCTTTTGCCATGTCTTGTTACCTGTTGCTGCCTGGCGGTGAAACCCGCAAGGTCTGAAAGCGGCAAACGCCCGGCCTGACAGAAGCCAGACCGGGCGTTGCGTTTAGAGTCCGGACGATGCGCCGTGCATTCGCATGCGGCTGGCCATCATGGCTCTTGAAGTGCGCGAGTTAGAGGCTGCGAGCAACCTGAACCTTCTCGAAGACTTCGATCTTGTCACCGACTTTGACGTCGTTGTAGCTCTTCACGCCGATACCGCACTCCATGCCAGCACGCACTTCGGAAGCGTCATCCTTGAAGCGGCGCAGGGATTCCAGCTCGCCTTCGAAGATAACGATGTCTTCACGCAGTACACGGATTGGACGGTTACGGTGAACGACACCCTCGATCACCATGCAACCGGCGATCGCGCCAAACTTCGGCGAACGGAACACGTCACGAACCTCGGCAACACCCAGGATGTTCTCCCGAACGTCGCTGCCCAACATACCGGTCAGGGCTTTCTTGACGTCTTCGATGATGTCGTAGATCACGTTGTAGTAACGCATATCCAGACCTTCCTGCTCGACGATCTTGCGAGCACCGGCATCGGCACGCACGTTGAAGCCGAACAGTACAGCGTTGGAAGCCAGGGCCAGGTTGGCATCACTTTCGGTGATACCACCGACGCCGCCACCGACTACGCGCACTTGCACTTCGTCGTTGCCCAGGCCGTTCAGAGCGCCTTGCAGAGCTTCCAACGAACCACGGACGTCGGATTTGAGGACGATGTTGAGCGTCTTCTTCTCTTCCTGGCCCATGCTTTCGAAGATGTTTTCCAGCTTGCCGGCGTGAGCGCGAGCCAGTTTGACTTCGCGGAACTTGCCTTGACGGAACAGAGCCACTTCACGGGCTTTCTTCTCGTCGGCAACCACGCTCATCTCGTCACCAGCGTCCGGGGTACCGTCCAGGCCGAGGATCTCGACCGGAATGGCCGGACCGGCTTCCTTGATCGGCTTGCCGTTCTCGTCGAGCATGGCGCGCACGCGGCCATAGTTCGAGCCGACCAGCACCATGTCGCCTTGACGCAGGGTACCGTCCTGAACCAGTACGGTCGCCACCGGGCCACGGCCCTTGTCGAGACGCGATTCAACCACGACACCACGGCCAGGAGCCGAAGGAGTGGCGGTCAGTTCGAGTACTTCGGCCTGCAGCAGTACGGCTTCGAGCAATTCGTCGACACCGGTCCCCATCTTCGCGGAAACCGGAACGAATGGAGTGTCGCCACCCCAGTCTTCGGAAGTCACGCCGTGAACCGACAGTTCGCTACGGATGCGATCGAGGTCGGCACCCGGCTTGTCGATCTTGTTCACCGCGACCACCAGAGGTACGCCAGCCGCCTGGGCGTGCTGAACGGCTTCAACGGTCTGCGGCATCACGCCGTCGTCCGCTGCAACCACCAGGATCACGATATCGGTCGCCTTGGCACCACGAGCACGCATGGCGGTAAACGCGGCGTGACCCGGGGTATCGAGGAAGGTGACCATGCCGCGTTCGGTTTCAACGTGGTACGCACCGATGTGCTGGGTGATGCCGCCGGCTTCGCCAGCCGCTACCTTGGCACGACGGATGTAGTCGAGCAGCGAGGTCTTACCGTGGTCAACGTGACCCATTACAGTCACTACCGGCGCACGAGGAACCGCTTCACCTTCGAACTTCAGGGACTCGGCCAGGGAATCTTCCAGGGCGGTGTCGCTGATCAGGGTCACTTTGTGGCCCAGCTCTTCAGCAACCAGCTGGGCAGTTTCCTGGTCCAGTACCTGGTTGATGGTGGCCGGGGTGCCCAGCTTGAACATGAACTTGATGATTTCGGCAGCCTTGACCGACATCTGCTGGGCGAGATCGCCAACAGTGATGGTTTCGCCGATCTTCACTTCACGAATAACAGGACCGGTCGGGCTCTGGAAGCCGTGAGCGTTACGCTTCTTCAGCTTGGCCTTGCCACGGCCACCACGACGGAAGCCATCGCTTTCTTCGTCGGTGGTACGTGGGGCTACGCGTGGAGCTGGAGCCTTTTCCTTGACGGAAGCACGATGCGGAGCGTTTTTACGCTCGCCATCGCCACCACGACGGTTGTCGTCGTTACGGCTCTTGTCCGGGCGACGCTGCTCGTCCTTCTTGCGTACTTCAGCGACCGGCGCTGGAGCCACAACAGGTACGTCTTCAACAATCGGCTCGGCAACCACCGCAGGTGCGGCGACCGCTTCAACGGCAGCAGGTTGCGCAGCAGCAGGCTGGCGACGCGCTTCTTCTTCGGCGCGACGCTTGGCTTCTTCTTCAGCCTTCTGACGTGCAGCATTTTCTACTGCGCGACGTTCTTCCAGCTCACGTTGGCGCTCGGCTTCGATTTCTTCCGGGCTGCGTTGTACGAAGACTTTCTTCTTGCGTACTTCAACGCTGATGCTTTTGCTGCCGGCAACACGCAGGGTGCTGGTGGTTTTACGCTGCAACGTGATCTTGCGCGGTTCTTCCACTTTCGCCTTGTGACTGCTCTTCAAGTGAGTCAGCAACGATTGCTTCTCACTGTCGGTCACATGTTCCTCGGCGGCGGTGTGCGGCAGACCTGCCTCACGCATCTGCTGCAACAGGCGCTCTACCGGTGTTTTGACCTCATCGGCCAGTTGTTTCACCGTGACTTGCGTCATGCACTTCTCTCCTCAGGCCGCGCCTATTACTCGAACCAATGGGCTCGGGCGGCCATGATCAACTTGCCGGCACGATCATCGTCAATGCCGTCGATGTCGAGCAGGTCGTCAATAGACTGCTCGGCCAGGTCTTCGCGGGTAATTACGCCGCGCACCGCCAGTTCCATCGCCAAATCCTTGTCCATACCCTCAAGCGAGAGCAGGTCTTCGGCCGGATGGGCGTCTGCCAGCTTTTCCTCAGTAGCGATGGCTTTAGTCAACAAGCGATCCTTGGCACGAGCGCGAAGCTCGTTGACGATGTCTTCGTCAAAGCCGTCGATGTTGAGCATTTCTTCCAACGGTACGTAGGCAATCTCTTCCAGGCTGGTGAAGCCTTCATCAACCAGCACCTGTGCCAGCTCTTCATCGACTTCCAGCTCTTCGATGAAGTTGCGCAGGATGTCGCCGGTTTCAGCTTGCTGCTTAGCCTGGATGTCCGATTCGGTCATCACGTTCAGGGTCCAGCCAGTCAACTGGCTAGCCAGACGCACGTTCTGACCACCGCGACCGATGGCCTGAGCCAGATTGTCTGCGCCAACGGCGATGTCCATGGCATGGGCATCTTCGTCGACGATAATTGCCGCGACTTCAGCCGGCGACATGGCATTGATCACGAACTGAGCCGGGTTGTCGTCCCACAGGACGATGTCCACACGCTCACCGCCCAACTCGCCGGAAACGGCCTGGACGCGCGAACCGCGCATACCAATGCACGCACCCTGAGGGTCAATGCGCTTGTCTTTGGAACGGACCGCGATCTTGGCGCGCGACCCCGGATCACGGGATGCGGCCATGACTTCGATCAGGCCTTCGGCGATTTCCGGCACTTCGATACGGAACAGCTCGATCAGCATCTCCGGCGCGGTACGCGACAGGATCAGCTGCGGGCCGCGGTTCTCGGTGCGGATTTCCTTGAGCAGCGCACGAAGGCGCACGCCAACCCGGAAAGTCTCGCGGGAAATGATGTCTTCACGGGCCAACAGCGCTTCGGCGTTGTTACCCAGGTCGACGATCACGTTGTCGCGGGTCACTTTTTTCACGGTGCCGGAGATGATCTCACCCAGGCGCTCGCGGTAAGCGTCAACGACTTGAGCACGCTCGGCTTCGCGGACTTTCTGCACGATGACCTGTTTGGCGGTCTGCGCAGCAATGCGGCCGAACTCGATCGACTCGATCTTTTCTTCGACGACATCACCGACTTTGGCGCCCGGATGGGTTTCCTGGACCTTGCTCGGCCAGGTTTCCACGGCCGGATCGTCCAGATCGGCTTCCTCGACTACCGTCCAGCGACGAAAAGTCTCGTAGGCACCGGTGTGGCGATTGATTTCCACACGCAGATCGACTTCGTCCTCGAAACGCTTTTTGGTAGCAGTGGCCAAAGCCAGCTCCAGCGCTTCAAAAATTACGCTTGCCGGTACACCCTTTTCATTGGATACCGACTCAACAACCAGCAGTACTTCTTTGCTCATCGTACGCCTCGCCTTTCGCAAGCCATTGGATCCGCGGGATCCGCGTCTCAGTCAAAACTGGGAATTATGTGGGCCTTGTCGATCATGTCGATCGGCAACAGAAACTCATGGTCTTCCACCTGCACCACGACGTCCTGCTCCTCCACCCCGCGGAGAAGGCCCTGAAAATTACGCCGGCCTTCAAAAGGCGAGCGCAGCTTGATCTTCACTTGTTCACCGACATACTTGGCAAACTGTTCAAGTGTGAACAGCGGGCGTTCCATGCCAGGAGAGGAAACTTCAAGGGTGTATTCAACGGAGATCGGATCTTCGACATCCAGAACGCCGCTGATCTGACGGCTGACGATGGCACAGTCGTCCACCAGCACACCGCCTTCTTTATCGATATAAACGCGCAACAGTGAGTGGCGACCTTGAGCCGAAAACTCGATACCCCAGCATTCATAGCCAAGGGCCACGACCACCGGGGCCAACAAGGCCTGCAACTGTTCTAGCTTGCTCGACACCTGAACCCCCTCGTGCATGCTTGTGCAAATAAAAAATGGGCGAAGCGCCCATCCCGGAAACGCCGTTGAATAGCGGCGTTATAAAGTGTCCAGCTAACAAAAAGCCCCTGAAAAGGGGCTCCGCTAAAACTGGTTGCGGGGGCCGGATTTGAACCGACGACCTTCGGGTTATGAGCCCGACGAGCTACCAGACTGCTCCACCCCGCGACAAAGCTGGGGCGGAAGTATACGACCGATCCCTTTTTGGGTCAATGTAACCTTCCACCTACAAGAAAGCCCGCAACAGCGGGCTCTCCTGATAATTGGTACCGAGAAGGGGACTCGAACCCCTACACCCTATGGGCACAACCACCTCAAGGTTGCGTGTCTACCAATTCCACCACCTCGGCATAGACTACGTTACTGCGTGAAACTCTTCTTACTTCTGCTCTTGAGCTGGAGGTACGTCAGTCGCATTGGTTGCCGACTTTTGCTCTTGGAGCACCGGGACATCATCAGAAGCCGGTTTTTGCTTTTGCACTTCAAGCACCGCTGGATCTGGCAAACCTACTTGAGTCAGCTCATGAGCTTTCTCTTTAGCAAAGTAACCTAACCCTAAGCTGGTTATGAAAAAACCTGCGGCAAGTATAGCAGTAAACTTACTAAGAAAGGTAGAGGAACCTTGGCTTCCGAACACAGTATTTGAAGCACCTGCTCCGAAAGACGCGCCAGCGTCCGCACCTTTACCCTGCTGCAGCAATACCAGAGCTACTACGCCCAGCGCACCCAGCAGATGAAAAACGACTACGACTGTTTCCAGCATTTTTTCAGTTTCCCGCGGCGCGACAGATCGCACCGAACTCATCTGCATTCAGGGAAGCTCCACCAATGAGCCCCCCATCGATATCCGGCATGCCGAACAGTTCGACCGCATTGGCCGCCTTCACGCTGCCGCCGTATAGAAGCCGCACACCTCGTGCCACTTCAGAATTCTCTGCCGCCAACTGCGCCCGGATGGCTGCATGCACATCCTGAGCCTGTTGCGGCGAAGCAGTCAGCCCGGTACCAATGGCCCAGACCGGCTCGTAAGCGATAACGGCATTGGCAAACGCGCCAACACCCAACTCTTCGATAATGCTGCCCAGCTGACGCCCGACAATTTCTAGAGTCTTTCCGGCCTCGCGCTGCTCGAGGGTTTCCCCCACACACAAGACCGGCATCAAACCACAAGCCTGTGCTGCTGCAAATTTGCGATTCAGCGCACCGTCACGCTCCCCCATCATCAGGCGACGCTCGGAGTGCCCAACCAGCACCAGGGAACAACCTGCATCCGCCAGCTGACTCGGAGCAATTTCTCCTGTCAGCGCACCTTGCATGGGCTCCACCGCAGAATTCTGCGCGCCGACCGAAATCGACTTGCCCTTCAAGCCATCAATCACTTGATTGATATACAAGCAAGGCGGGAATACCGCGACATCAACACCGCTTGGCAAGGCCAGATGACGCAGGCCATTGATCAGCTCAGCGACGCTGGCGCGGGTACCGTGCATTTTCCAGTTACCAGCTACCATAGGGCGACGCATGCTGTACCTCGTCGGTCAAAGTGGGCGCAGATGTTACCCAACCGCATCAACACTGGCAAGCCGAAATCAGGCAGAAACTTCGGCAACCAGTTTTGCCAGTTCGTCAACATAGCCACGGACCTGGGCTTCATCGTCGCCTTCAACCATGACGCGAACCAAAGGCTCGGTGCCCGATTTGCGCAGCAACACCCGGCCACGCCCAGCCATCGCGGTAGTGACGCGCGCGCAGGCCTCTTTCACAGCCGGATGCTCGACGGGATTGGTTCCGCCACCAAAGCGGACATTGACCAGGATCTGTGGGCACTTGCGCAACGCCTGACGCGACTGTGCCAACCCTTCATCACGCCGTTTCAGCGCCATCAACACCTGCAGAGCGGCAATGATCGCATCGCCCGTGGTGGTGTGCTGGAAGCACACGATATGGCCGGAGCTTTCACCGCCTACCAGCCATTGGCGCTCAAGCAGCTCAGCGATGACATAACGGTCGCCAACGTTGGCGCGTACAAATGGAATACCCAGGTCAGCCAAAGCCAACTCGAGCCCCAGATTGCTCATCAAGGTCCCGACCACGCCGCCCTGCAGCTTGTTACGCGCATGCAGGTCTCGGGCAATGATGAACAGCAATTCGTCGCCGTCAACGACAGCGCCTGTATGGTCAACCATCAACACCCGGTCGCCATCGCCGTCAAAGGCGATACCCAGATCGGCATGCTCGGCCAGTACCGCAGCCTGCAATTGCCCCATATGAGTGGAGCCGCAATTGTCGTTGATGTTCAGGCCGTTAGGCTGCGCAGAGAGCACCACCACCTCGGCGCCCAATTCACGGAAAACGCTTGGCGCCACCTTGTAGGTCGCCCCATGGGCACAATCGACAACAATCTTCAGACCGGCAAAGCTGGTACTGGAAGGAACACTGCTCTTACAGAATTCAATGTAACGGCCCGAAGCATCATTGATACGCGACACCTTGCCCAGCTTGCTCGACTCCACCACGGCCATCGGCGCATCAAGCAGCTCCTCGATCATCAACTCGACTTCATCCGGGAGCTTGGTACCTTCGCCCGAGAAGAACTTGATGCCGTTATCATCGTGAGGATTATGCGACGCGCTGATCACGATCCCCGCCTCAGCATGGAAAGTGCGGGTCAGGTAGGCGATCGCAGGAGTAGGCATAGGACCCAGCAGCATCACATCTGCACCGGCGGCAGAGAGGCCCGCTTCAAGCGCGGACTCGAACATGTAACCGGAAATACGCGTGTCTTTGCCCACCAACACGCGGCAGGCCCCCATGCTGCGAAAGGCCATACCCGCGGCCCAGCCCAGCTTGAGCATGAACTCAGGGGTAATAGGGTACACACCCACACGACCGCGAATGCCGTCGGTGCCAAAGTATTTCTTGCTCATAAGCGCTCCATCATTCTTATTCGGCTGATTCCACAGCTGTAATCATCCGCATGACATCCACCGTCTCGGCCACATCATGGACCCGCAGAATCTTTGCGCCTTTGGACATTGCCAGAGCAGCAAGAGCCAACCCGCCATACAGGCGCTCTCCGACAGGACGGCTCAATGCCTGACCTATCATGCTCTTTCGTGAAACTCCGACCAGCAGAGGTCGACCAAGGGCTTGCAGGGCGTCCATATGCTTGAACAGGCTCAGGTTGTGCTGCAGGGTCTTCGCAAAGCCAAAACCTGGATCCAGAATGATCCGTTCCGGCCCAATACCCACTGCAGCGCACTGAGCCATACGCTCAGCCAGGAACTCACCCACTTCCTTGGTTACATCCAGATACTGCGGATTGTCCTGCATATCGCCAGGCTCACCGAGCATATGCATGAGGCAAACCGGTAAGCCTGTGGCCGCTGCCGCATCCAGCGCTCCATCCCGTCGCAACGAACGGACATCATTGATCAACCCCGCACCCAAGCGCGCAGTTTCGCGCATGACCGCAGGCGTGGATGTATCGACCGAGATAATGACATCCAGTTCACGATGGATACGCTCGACGATAGGCGCTACCCGCTCAAGCTCTTCAAGCGGCGATACCGCCCGCGCACCAGGACGAGTGGACTCGCCCCCCACATCGATGAGCGTCGCGCCCGCCTGCACCATGCCCTCGGCATGGCGCAAGGCAGCATCCAGTTGACTGAAACGGCCACCATCGGAAAAGGAATCAGGAGTTACATTCAGAATGCCCATGACATGCGCATGGGCCAAATCAAGAACCCGCTTGCCGCAAGACAACCGGGTCGAGGACGACGAAGAAGTCATTTCAAGCCTTAGTGGTCAGCAGCCGGGCCGCCGATCGGTGTCTCTGGGCGTTCATTCTGCACCACCGGAGGTGTGGTACCCGAACCGCCCTCCCAATCGCGAGGCTCGCGAGGGGTACGACCTGCCATGATGTCGTCGATCTGCTCGGCATCGATGGTTTCATACTTCATCAAGGCGTCAGCCATTGCATCCAGCTTGTCGCGGTTATCCGTGAGGATCTGCTTGGCGGTGCCATAGCATTGGTCGATGATGCTACGAACTTCGGAATCGATCAGCTTGGCAGTTTCCGCAGACAGGCTGGCATGCTGGCTGCCAGCACTGCGCCCCAGAAAAACCTCGCCCTCTTCTTCGGCGTACATCAACGGGCCCAGCTTTTCGGACAACCCCCACTTGGTCACCATGTTCCGCGCAATCTGACTGGCGCGCATGATGTCGTTGGAAGCACCGGTAGTTACACCGTCAAAGCCCAATGTCATTTCTTCAGCGATACGACCGCCGTACAGCGAGCATATCTGACTGATCAGCGCACGCTTGGACAGGCTGTATCGATCCTCTTCCGGCAGGAACATGGTCACACCCAGAGCCCGACCGCGCGGGATGATCGAAACCTTGTAGACCGGATCGTGCTCAGGCACCACGCGACCAACAATGGCGTGGCCCGCTTCGTGATAAGCAGTGTTCTGCTTTTCCTTCTCGGACATGACCATAGATTTGCGCTCTGCGCCCATCATGATCTTGTCTTTTGCCAGTTCGAACTCTTTCATCTCGACGATGCGCTTGCCACTACGGGCAGCGAAGAGCGACGCCTCGTTCACCAGGTTGGCCAGATCGGCACCAGAGAAGCCGGGCGTACCACGAGCGATCACTGCCGGTGCAACATCCTCACCCATTGGCACTTTACGCATATGGACTTTCAGGATCTGCTCACGACCACGAATATCCGGCAGACCGACCACGACCTGACGGTCGAAGCGACCAGGACGCAGCAGCGCCGGGTCCAGCACGTCAGGACGGTTGGTGGCGGCAATGACAATGATGCCGTCATTCATTTCAAAGCCATCCATCTCGACCAGCAACTGGTTGAGAGTCTGTTCACGCTCATCATGACCACCACCCATGCCAGCACCACGATGGCGACCGACAGCATCGATTTCGTCGATGAAAATAATGCACGGAGCATGTTTCTTGGCCTGCTCGAACATATCGCGAACGCGGCTGGCACCTACACCAACGAACATTTCGACGAAGTCGGAACCGGAAATGGTGAAGAACGGAACCTTGGCTTCACCAGCAATGGCCTTGGCCAGCAAGGTCTTACCGGTACCAGGCGGGCCAACCATCAGCACGCCACGAGGAATACGGCCACCCAGACGCTGGAACTTGCCTGGATCGCGGAGGAATTCAACCAGCTCGCCCACTTCTTCCTTGGCCTCGTCGCAACCCGCGACATCCGCCAGGGTGGTTTTCACCTGGTCTTCGGACAACAGGCGCGCCTTGCTCTTGCCAAAGCTCATCGGCCCGCCTTTGCCACCGGCACCACCCTGCATCTGCCGCATGAAGAACATGAAGACAGCGATGATCACAAGGATCGGGAAGCTGGCGACCAGCAGTTGGGTCCAGATGCTTTGCTGTTCAGGCTGCTTGCCTTCGACGACCACATGGTTATCCACCAGGTCACCGATCAGGCCATTATCCTGAATCGCAGGACGAATGGTCTTGAAGCTATCGCCATCGTTGCGCTTGCCGGTAATCACATAACCATCAACGGCTACGCGCTCGACCTTGCCATCCTTAACTTGCTGGATAAAGTCGGAATAGTTGAGGGTCTGCGGCTCGTTAGGGCTGGAGAAGTTGTTCATCACCGTCACCAGGACAGCCGCGATGATCAACCACAGGATCAGATTCTTTGCCATATCGTTCAATTAACTACCCTCTGAAGCAAGCTCCGCTGCTGGCGCGCGCTTCGCATGATATTCACCGACCTAACTTACTACATTACCTACAGCTCTGGCAGGCGCTGTCTGTAACCCTTTGTGAAACCCAGATTACACAATATTCGCTTAAACCCCAGGGGCGAAATACGAAAAAACTATCAACCCGGTCAAAAACAACCTTTACTCGATACGCCCACGAAAGCCACGTCCCAGCAGATACTGCTCGCGAGAACGATCACGGGAAGAACTCGGCTTGCGCATCACTACCTTGTCGAACATCTTGCGAACGTTCTTGTGGTATTCGTCGAAACCCTCTCCCTGGAAAATCTTTATCAGGAAGTCGCCACCGGGACGAAGAACCCGTCCCGCCAGATCAAGTGCCAACTCGCACAGAAACATCGCCCGCGGCATATCTACGGCAGGCGTACCACTCATATTGGGGGCCATATCGGAAATCACAAGGTCAACCTGGGAATTTCCGACCGCCTCGAGGATTTGAGCCAACACAGCGTCTTCGGTGAAGTCGCCCTGAATAAAGGTGACATCAGGGATGCTGTCCATTTCCAGGATGTCGGAAGCGATCAGCCGCCCCTGCCCACCAATCAGACGACTGGTCACCTGCGACCAGCCTCCTGGCGCCGCGCCCAGGTCGATTACGCTCATTCCCGGCCGGATCAAACGATCCTTTTCCTGGATTTCCAGCAGTTTGTAGCTGGCGCGCGAACGGTACCCATCTTTTTGCGCCATTTTGACGAATGGGTCGTTGAAGTGCTCTTTCAGCCAGTTATGGCTTGTCTTGGAACGGGCCACGGGCCACCTCAAAAAATAAAACGGGTCGTGATTAACTGGGCGGTCCCGGACGCGCTCGGGTAAACTGGCCGCCGCTTTTTACAAGATCAGACGCAGGGGTCAGATTATGCCGCTCACTCAAGAGCAGAAGAAACAGTACAAATCCATTGGCCACCATCTGAAACCAGTATTGACTGTGGCTGACAACGGTTTGACCGAAGGTGTGTTGGCCGAACTTGAACGCGCCTTGAGCGATCATGAGCTGATCAAAATCAAGCTCAACATCCTCGAACGCGAGTCCCGCCTGGAAGCCATTGCAGAACTGTGCAAGGCCGGCAAAGCGGATCTGGTGCAGGTCATCGGCAAAATGGCGTTGATTTATCGCAAGAACGCCAAGGTAAACAAGCAACTGTCCAACGTCCATCGCTTCCACTGACGTCGACAGGGGTCAAGGGCGTGCTTCGCGCGCCCTGCCACTCCATCCAGGCACCGGCTGCAGTACCAGCACCAGGCCAGAAAAACCCAAGACAAGATAGCTGAACAGCTGCCAGCGCTCGACATCCGATAGCCCTAAACGCACCACGAAATACATCGCGCACGCACATAACGCCATCAACAGCAACTGCCCTCGCATATCCCGCAACAGGCTCGCCAGCCCTTCAGCACGTACCAGTACCAGCATCTGAAGAACGATGCATACCGCTGAAAAAACAACCAACAGCGCACTCAGCACATTGCCGATCTCTTCGATCAGCAGCGGCGCCAGACCAATCTGGCCCAGCACCGGCAATAAGCCGACATGCAATAACCACACACCACCAACCCACAACATCTGGGTCAGTTGCCAAAGCATGGCGCCTGCATTCAGCAGGCGCCCTGGTTCAGATGTGGCGGACTTCGACAATCTCGTACTCGATCACGCCGCTAGGCGTTTTAACGGCAACCACATCACCCTCTTCCTTGGCGATCAAGGCACGGGCAATGGGCGAACCTACAGAGATCTTTCCGAGCTTGATGTCAGCCTCATCCTCACCAACGATCTGGTAAGTGACGCTTTCATCGGTTTCGACGTTGGCGATTTCGACGGTAGTGCCGAAGATCACCTTGCCTGTATGAGGAATGCTCGTCACATCGATGACAACCGAGTTTTGCAGGCGGCCTTCAATGTCACGGATCCGCGCCTCAACCATTCCCTGCTCCTCGCGGGCAGCATGGTATTCAGCGTTTTCCTTGAGGTCACCGAGCTCACGAGCCTCACCGATGGCCTGGCTCAAGCGTGGCCGCTCGACCTTGCTGAGGAACGTCAACTCTTCTTCCAGGGCCTTGGAGCCCTGGACGGTCATTGGGTATTTATTCATGCCTTCAATCCTGCATGTAGATCCTGCAAGCGGCGCACGGTCTTTTCCGGACCGAACTTGAGCGCTTCACAGATGGCCTCGCCCGCAGCAATGGTAGTGGTGCAGTAAATCTTGTGCTGCAAGGCATTACGACGAATGGAATAAGAGTCGGCGATCGACTGACGACCTTCGGTGGTGTTGATGATCAGCGTGACTTCGTCATTCTTGATCATGTCAACCACGTGCGGACGACCTTCAGTCACCTTGTTCACGCGACGCACTTTCAGGCCTGCCGCCTCGATCAGCTTGGCAGTACCGGCAGTGGCGACCACTTCAAAGCCCAAGTTGATCAGATCGCGAGCCACGCCTGCAACCAGTGGCTTGTCATCGTCGCGCACGCTGATGAACGCGGTACCACCGGTCGGCAGCACTTCGCTGGCGCCCATCTGGGCCTTGGCAAAGGCTTCGCCGAAGGTGTCACCGACGCCCATCACTTCACCGGTCGACTTCATCTCTGGGCCGAGGATCGGGTCGACACCCGGGAACTTGGCGAACGGGAATACCGCTTCCTTGACGCTGTAGAAGTTAGGAATGATTTCCTTGGTGAAGCCCAGCTCTTTCAAGGTCTTACCCGCCATGACCCGCGCGGCGATCATCGCCAGGGAGACACCGATGCACTTGGAAACGAATGGCACGGTACGGGAAGCACGCGGGTTCACTTCGATGACGTAGATCTGTTCACCCTGCAGGGCCAGCTGTACGTTCATCAGGCCGACCACGCCCAACTCCAGCGCCATCTTCTTGACCTGTTCGCGCATCTCGTCCTGGATGTGCGCGGGCAGCGAGTACGGTGGCAGCGAGCAAGCGGAGTCACCGGAGTGCACGCCAGCCTGTTCGATGTGCTGCATGATCGCGCCGATCACCACATCCTTGCCATCGCAGACCGCGTCCACGTCCATCTCGATGGCGCAGTTGAGGAAGTGATCCAGCAGCACCGGGCTGTCGTTGGACACCTGCACCGCTTCACGCAGGTAGCGCTTGAGCTCTTCTTCTTCGTAAACGATTTCCATCGCCCGGCCGCCCAGTACATAGGACGGACGCACCACCAGCGGGTAGCCGATCTTGGCCGCGGCACGAATCGCTTCGTCTTCGCTGCGCACAGTGGCGTTTGGTGGCTGACGCAGGTTCAGGCGCTCGACCATCTGCTGGAAGCGCTCACGGTCTTCTGCACGGTCGATGGCGTCAGGGCTGGTCCCGATGATCGGCACGCCGGCCGCTTCCAGGGCACGCGCCAGCTTCAACGGAGTCTGGCCACCGTACTGGACGATCACGCCTTTTGGCTTCTCGACGCGGACGATTTCCAGCACGTCTTCCAGGGTCACTGGCTCGAAGTACAAACGATCGGAGGTGTCGTAGTCGGTGGAAACGGTTTCCGGGTTGCAGTTGACCATGATGGTTTCATAACCATCGTCACGCAGCGCCAGTGCCGCGTGCACGCAGCAGTAGTCGAACTCGATGCCCTGGCCGATGCGGTTCGGACCGCCACCCAGGATCATGATCTTGTCGCGGCCCGAAGGCGCTGCCTCGCACTCTTCCTCGTAGGTCGAGTACAGGTAGGCGGTATCAGTGGCGAACTCGGCCGCGCAGGTGTCGACGCGCTTGTAGACCGGGAACACTTCCAGCTTGTGACGGTGGGTACGCAGGTTCTTCTCGGTCACGCCCAGCAGCTTGGCCAGACGCTGGTCGGAGAAGCCTTTGCGCTTGAGGCGGAACATCAAGTCGCGGTCGATGGCCGACAGGCCCAGAGTCTTGACCTTCTCCTCTTCCTTGATCAGATCTTCGATCTGCACCAGGAACCAAGGGTCGATCATGTTCATGTCGAAGATCTGCTCGACGGTCATGCCGGCACGGAAGGCGTCAGCCACGTACCAGATGCGCTCGGCGCCCGGCACGGTCAGTTCGCGCTTGAGCACGTTCATGCTTTCCGGGTTGCTCAGGTCGAGCTTCGGATCCAGGCCGCAGACACCCACTTCCAGGCCGCGCAGCGCTTTCTGCAGGGACTCCTGGAAGGTCCGGCCGATGGCCATCACTTCACCCACCGACTTCATCTGAGTGGTCAGGCGAGCGTCAGCCTTGGCGAACTTTTCGAAGGCGAAGCGTGGCAGCTTGGTCACGACGTAGTCGATGGACGGCTCGAAGGAGGCCGGGGTCTTGCCGCCGGTGATGTCGTTCGACAGCTCGTCCAGGGTGTAACCCACGGCCAGCTTGGCGGCGACCTTGGCGATCGGGAAGCCGGTGGCTTTCGAAGCCAGGGCCGAAGAACGGGATACCCGCGGGTTCATCTCGATCACCACCATGCGGCCAGTGTTCGGGCAGATGCCGAACTGGACGTTGGAGCCACCGGTTTCCACGCCGATCTCGCGCAGTACCGCCAGGGAGGCGTTACGCAGGATCTGGTATTCCTTGTCGGTCAGGGTCTGTGCCGGAGCCACGGTGATCGAGTCACCAGTGTGCACGCCCATCGGGTCGAAGTTTTCGATCGAGCAGACGATGATGCAGTTGTCCTTCTTATCGCGGACCACCTCCATCTCGTACTCTTTCCAGCCGATCAGCGATTCGTCGATCAGCAGTTCCTTGGTCGGCGACAGGTCCAGGCCGCGGGCACAGATCTCTTCGAACTCTTCACGGTTGTAGGCGATACCGCCACCGGTGCCGCCCATGGTGAAGGACGGACGGATGATGCACGGGAAGCCCAGCTTCTCGAGGACTGCATTGGCCTCGTCCATGCTGTGGGCGATACCGGAGCGCGGGCACTCCAGGCCGATCGCCTTCATCGCGGTGTCGAAGCGCGAGCGGTCTTCGGCCTTGTCGATGGTGTCGGCGTTGGCGCCGATCATTTCCACGCCGAACTTCTCCAGAACGCCTTCGCGTTCCAGGTCCAGGGCGCAGTTCAGCGCGGTCTGGCCACCCATGGTCGGCAGCAGAGCGTCCGGACGCTCTTTCTCGATGATCTTGGCAACGGTCTGCCACTTGATCGGCTCGATGTAGGTGGCGTCGGCCATGGCCGGGTCGGTCATGATGGTGGCCGGGTTGGAGTTCACCAGGATGACCCGGTAACCCTCTTCGCGCAGTGCCTTGCAGGCCTGGGCGCCGGAGTAGTCGAATTCGCAGGCCTGGCCGATCACGATCGGGCCAGCGCCGAGAATCAGGATGCTTTTAATGTCTGTACGTTTTGGCATGGGTTGTCACTCAAATCCGCAGGTCAGTCGGCAAGCCGTCTTGATCAAATCTCTGAAGCGCTGAAGGGGCCGCCGAGGCCGGGGCCACCTTCAGGGGCGAGTACTCAGCGTCGCTTGGCCATCTCGTTGATGAAACGATCGAACAGCGGCGCCACATCGTTCGGGCCCGGGCTCGCTTCAGGGTGGCCCTGGAAGCTGAATGCGCTCTTGTCGGTAAGCTCGATGCCTTGCAGAGTGCCGTCGAACAGCGACTTGTGGATCGCCCGCACGTTGCCCGGCAGGGTGGTTTCGTCCACCGCAAAACCGTGGTTCTGGCTGGTGATCATCACTACACCGCTGTCCAGGTCCTGAACCGGGTGGTTGGCACCGTGGTGGCCGTGGCCCATCTTCACCGTCTTGGCGCCGGCGGCCAGTGCCAGCAATTGGTGGCCCAGACAGATACCGAAGACCGGAATCTCGGTCTCCAGCACGTCCTTGATCGCCTGGATGGCGTAATCGCAAGGCTCGGGGTCGCCAGGGCCGTTGGACAGGAACACACCGTCAGGCTTGAGCGCCAGGACGTCGCTGGCCGGGGTTTGCGCAGGCACTACAGTCACGCGGCAACCGCGCTCGACCAACATGCGCAGGATGTTCAGCTTGACGCCGTAGTCGTAGGCGACCACGTGGTAAGGCAACTCGGAAGCCTCGATAGTCGGGTGACTGTCGGTCTTCAGGCTCCAGACACTGGAGCGCCACTCGTAGCTTTCCTTGGTGCTGACGACCTTCGCCAGATCCATGCCTTTCAGGCCCGGGAAGCCGCGCGCAGCGGCAATCGCCGCTTCGTCGGAGATGTTGTCGCCGGCCATGATGCAGCCGTTCTGCGCGCCTTTCTCGCGCAGGATGCGCGTCAGGCGACGGGTGTCGATACCGGCGATCGCCACAACATTGTTGGCTTTCAGGTAGTCGGACAGGGACAAGGTGTTACGCCAGTTGCTCGCAACCAGTGGCAGGTCGCGAATCACCAGACCGGCCGACCAGACACGATCGGACTCGGCGTCTTCCGGCGTGGTGCCGGTATTGCCGATATGCGGGTAAGTCAGGGTAACGATCTGTTGGGCGTAGGAAGGATCGGTAAGGATTTCCTGATAGCCGGTCATTGCGGTGTTAAACACCACCTCACCAACGGTTTGACCGTCGGCTCCAATGGCTTCGCCGCGAAAAATGCTGCCATCAGCAAGGGCGAGTATGGCTGGCTTAGTCAAGAAGACCTCCCGTAAATAAAGCCTGAAAGGGCGATCGCAGGTTGTAAAAAAGCGGAGTGACGTATGGACACGTCACCCCGCTTCTTCACCGAATTATTCTGCGCGCTTTTAGTGGACACACTAAAGCTGTAGCTTACAGAAAAAGGCTTTTTTGGTCCACCGCTAAAGAGCCTTAAAGGCAGAGGAATGCGACAGAACATCGCTTAGCGGGTAAAAACAGGGCTCCAGCGCGAGGCAGAGCCCTGTTTTGGATGCATCTCAACGCAGATCCAGCACATCCTGCATGTCATAAAGGCCCGCCGGACGACCGTCCAGCCACAATGCAGCACGTACCGCACCCTTGGCGAAAGTCATGCGGCTGGAGGCCTTGTGGGTGATCTCCAGGCGCTCGCCCTCGGCGGCGAACAACACGGTGTGATCACCAACCACATCACCACCACGAACCGTGGCGAAACCAATGGTTTCACGCTCACGCGCACCGGTATGGCCTTCACGGCCGTACACCGCGACCTTCTGCAGGTCTCGCCCCAGCGCATCGGCAATCACCTCACCCATGCGCAAGGCCGTACCCGAAGGCGCATCGATCTTGTGCCGGTGATGCGCCTCGATGATTTCGATGTCCGCATCATCGCCCAGCACACGGGCCGCCATGTCGAGCAACTTCAGCGACAGATTGACGCCAACACTGAAGTTGGCGGCGAACACGATCGGAATATCCTTGCCCGCCTCGGCCAGCATCTGCTTTTCCTTGGCGCCCAGCCCCGTGGTACCGATCACCATGGCCTTGCCTGCCTTGCGGCAGAATGCCAGGTTTTTCAGCATCACTTCCGGAAGCGTGAAATCGATCAACACATCGAATTCATCGGCGACCTTTTCCAGGCTGTCGGACATCGGCACACCGATACGCCCCAGCGATGCCAGTTCACCAGCATCGGCACCGACCAAGGAACTGCCAGGCCGTATGATGGCAGCGGTAAGCCCGGAGAGCGGCGAGCGTTGCTGCACAGCCTCCACCAGGTTCTTGCCCATGCGCCCTGCAGCACCCATTACAGCTATACGTCGCATGCCGCGCTCCTTACAGGTCGCCGAAGAAGCGCTTCACGCCTTCGAACCAGCCAGTGGTTTTTGGCGAGTGGGTATTATCGTCCGCCAGGGAACCACGCAGCTCTTCGAGCAGTTCACGCTGACGGCGACTCAGGTTTACCGGAGTCTCCACCGCGACACGGCACATCAAGTCGCCAGCGCCGCCGCCACGAACCGGAGCCACACCCTTGCCACGCACGCGGAACTGCTTGCCGGTCTGGGTACCCTCAGGAATCTTCAGCTTGACCCGGCCATCCAGCGTCGGGATTTCCAGCTCGCCGCCCAGCGCCGCGTCAACGAAGCTGATAGGCACTTCACAGAACAGGTGCTTGCCGTCGCGCTGGAAGATCGCGTGCTCACGCACATTGATCACCACATACAGGTCGCCCGTAGGGCCGCCCTGGGTACCCGCCTCCCCTTCGCCGGACAGACGAATGCGGTCGCCGGTATCGACACCCGCCGGCACCTTAACCGACAGCGTCTTGTACTCTTCGACGCGGCCTTCGCCGTGGCAGGAATCGCACGGGTCGGAAATGATCTTGCCCTGGCCATGGCACCGCGGGCAGGTCTGCTGCACCGAGAAGAAGCCCTGCTGCATGCGCACTTGGCCGATACCGCCACAGGTCGGGCAGGTCACCGGCGAAGAGCCCTTCTTGGCGCCCGAGCCGTCGCAAGGCTTGCAGTTGACCAGCGTCGGAACGCGGATATTAACGGTGGTGCCGCGTACCGCCTCTTCCAGGTTCAGCTCCAGGGTGTAGCGCAAGTCGCTGCCACGCTGAGCGCCGCCACGGGAGCCGCCGCGACCGCCACCAAAGAAATCACTGAAGACATCGCCAAAGATGTCGGAGAAGTTCTGGCCACCGAAACCGGCGCCACCGCCCCCCATGCTCGGATCGACACCGGCATGACCGTACTGGTCATAAGCCGCGCGCTTGCTCGAGTCAGACAACACTTCGTAGGCCTCGTTGGCCTCCTTGAACATATCTTCCGACGCCTTGTCGCCGGGATTACGGTCAGGGTGGTGCTTCATCGCCAGGCGGCGGTAAGCCTTTTTCAGGTCGGCTTCGCTCGAGCCTCGCTCCACACCCAATACTTCGTAATAGTCACGCTTTGCCATAAGTCTTCGCACTCTTAAGGACGTTCGACAACGCTCTCCTGAGCCTCGTCAAACTCGTTGAGCCCCAATACAGGCCCGGACCCAACTCACGTCAATTCAACGATCCTGGTCTTGGATAGACGACCAACAGACTGGCCGACAATTGCGGTAATCCCGAACGGAAAGCAGGAGCATTTCCGACCGTACCGCCAGCGCGCGAAAAGAGCCGCACGCCGTAAAAAATTCGCTTGCTCCAGACACGCCAACGCGGGAGCAAGCTCCCGCGCGGCGACATCCTACCAGCCACCGCACAAAGGCAGTCAACCGGCCGACCGACAAGCAGTCTTACTTGTGGTCTTTTACTTCTTCGAACTCGGCGTCGACGACGTCATCGGCTTTCTCGGCCGATTCGCCCTGCGAAGCTGCACCTTCTGCCGGCTGAGCCTGCTCGGCGTACATCTTCTGAGCGACCGGAGCCGACACTTTCGACAGCTCTTCGACCTTGGCGTCGATGGCAGCCTTGTCGTCGCCTTTGATAGCGGCTTCAAGGGCAACCACGGCAGCTTCGATTGCAGTCTTCTCTTCAGCGGTCACTTTGTCGCCCGCATCAGCGATCATCTTGCGAGTCGAGTGAACCAGGGCATCGCCTTGGTTACGCGCGCTGGCCAGCTCTTCGAACTTGCGGTCTTCTTCGGCGTTGACTTCAGCATCACGAACCATCTGCTGAATTTCTTCCTCGGACAGACCGGAGTTGGCCTTGATCACGATCGACTGGGTCTTGCCGGTCGCCTTGTCTTTCGCACCTACGTGCAGGATGCCGTTGGCGTCGATGTCGAAGGTCACTTCGATTTGCGGCACGCCACGTGGAGCTGGCGGGATCTCGGCCAGGTCGAACTTGCCCAGGGACTTGTTCTGCGCGGCTTGCTTACGCTCGCCCTGCAGCACGTGAATGGTCACTGCGCCCTGATTGTCGTCGGCAGTCGAGAACACTTGCGATTTCTTGGTAGGAATCGTGGTGTTTTTCTCGATCAGCGCGGTCATCACGCCACCCATGGTTTCGATACCCAGGGTCAGCGGGCTGACGTCCAGCAGCAGTACGTCTTTCACGTCACCGGCCAGTACCGCGCCCTGGATGGCAGCACCCATGGCAACAGCTTCGTCCGGGTTCACGTCCTTGCGTGCTTCCTTACCGAAGAAATCGGTAACGGTCTTCTGAACCAGTGGCATACGGGTCTGGCCGCCGACCAGGATCACGTCATTGATCTTGCTGACGTCGATACCAGCGTCTTTCATGGCGATGCGGCAAGGCTCGATGGTGCGCTGAACCAGGTCTTCGACCAGCGATTCCAGCTTGGCGCGGGAGATCTTCACGTTCAGGTGCTTAGGACCGGTGGCATCTGCAGTGATGTACGGCAGGTTGACGTCGGTCTGCTGGCTCGAGGACAGCTCGATCTTGGCTTTTTCAGCGGCTTCTTTCAGGCGCTGCATGGCCAGCGGGTCACCCTTGAGGTTCATGCCGCTTTCTTTCTTGAACTCGTCCACGAGGTAGTCGATCAGACGGATGTCGAAGTCTTCACCACCGAGGAAGGTGTCACCGTTGGTCGCCAGTACTTCGAACTGGTGCTCGCCATCGACTTCAGCGATTTCTATCACGGAAACGTCGAAAGTACCGCCGCCCAGGTCATAAACGATCACGGTGTGATCGCCCTTGGCCTTGTCCATGCCGTAAGCCAGAGCGGCCGCGGTTGGTTCGTTGATGATGCGTTTTACGTCCAGGCCCGCGATGCGGCCGGCGTCTTTGGTCGCCTGACGCTGGCTGTCGTTGAAGTAGGCCGGAACAGTGATCACCGCTTCGGTCACAGCTTCGCCGAGGTAGTCTTCGGCGGTCTTCTTCATTTTCTTGAGGATTTCAGCCGAGATCTGTGGCGGAGCCATTTTCTGGCCGTTCACTTCAACCCAGGCGTCGTTGTTGTCAGCCTTGACGATCTTGTAAGGGACCATCTGGATGTCTTTCTGTACGACTTCTTCGTCGAAACGACGACCGATCAGACGCTTCACCGCGTACAGAGTATTGTGCGGGTTGGTCACTGCCTGACGCTTGGCCGACTGGCCAACCAGGATTTCGCCATCGTTGGCGTAAGCGATGATGGACGGCGTGGTACGCGCGCCTTCAGCGTTTTCGATAACTTTGACGTTGCCGTTTTCAAGAATGGAGACGCAGGAGTTGGTAGTCCCCAGGTCGATACCGATAATTTTGCCCATGTTAACTCTCCCGAAACTTTAGATTTTGTTGCCGCAGCAGTGGTGGCCGACTGCGGTAGCACTTAAACGCTTGGCCTATAAATGGGGGCCCTGCGCGCGATTTCAAGCCTTCTCGTCAATCGAAGGCGAAACCGGTGCAGGCGCCTTGCTGACCACGACCATGGCCGGGCGCAGCAGGCGACCGTTGAGCTGATAGCCCTTCTGGAACACCTTGAGAACGCTGTTCGGCTCGACGTCGGCACTTTCCTGCATGGCCATCGCCTGGTGCTGTTCAGCGTTGAACGGTTCGCCGTGCGGATCGATCGCCTCCAACTGATAACGCTTCAGGATGTCCTGGAACATCTTCAGGGTCAGCTCGATACCTTCACGCATCGGACGAATGCTTTCGTCGTCCGGGCTGGACAACTCAAGACCGCGCTCAAGACTGTCGATCACCGGCAGCAGGTCGCCAGCAAAACGCTCGAGAGCGAATTTATGAGCTTTTTCTACATCCTGCTCGGCACGGCGGCGGACGTTCTGCAGATCGGCCGCAACACGCAATGCCTGATCCTGAGCGCCAGCCAACTGCTCTTCGAGCACTTGCACACGAGCCGCCAGATCTTCGCCCGAAGCCTCAGGGGCCTGATTGGCGTCGAGATTTTGCGTATCCAGCGTCTGTTCGTCAGCCATACAATTCTCCTTTCAATATCGTCCGTGAGCTCAACTCACGCTTCTGCCCCGGTATATGGGGTCGCATTTTTCAGGTTCAAGGGCCGCGCCCTCGGCAAAAATCATTGCGCGAAGCAAAACGCCTCTCACCAACCATTCCCACACGCGATAAAAAAATCAGCCAAGCAAGCGAATCGAGCTAAGGCCGGGCATTGTCAGCCGAAAACAAAACACTGTATAAATAACCAGACCTAAAGCTTGGGAGCGGCCTTTATGCTGGTGCACCTGTCCGTACACAACTACGCCATCGTTGAACATCTCGATCTGGAACTGGATCGCGGGATGAGCGTCATCACGGGTGAAACCGGCGCCGGCAAGTCGATCATGCTCGACGCCCTGGGACTGACCCTGGGTGATCGCGCCGACAGCGGCGTGGTGCGCCCGGGCGCCGACAAGGCCGACATTCTCGCCACCTTCGACCTGGAAGACATCCCCGAGGCCCGCACCTGGCTCGCCGAACGCGACCTGGACAACGACAGCCCGTGCATCCTGCGCCGGGTCATCACCGCCGAAGGCCGTTCCCGCGGCTACATCAATGGTTCCCCCTGCCCGCTAGGCGACCTCAAGGCCCTCGGCGAGCTGCTGATCGATATCCACAGCCAGCATGAACACCAGTCGCTGCTGAAAACCGACACCCACCGCCGCCTGCTCGACGAGTACGCCGGCGCCACCGACCTGGCCCGCCAGGTATCGCTGGCGGCCCAGCGCTGGCGCCAGACCCGCCAGGAACTGGAGCGCCTGTCCAATTCCGGGGACGAGCAGCGGGCTCGCCACCAGCTCCTCAGCTATCAGCTGGAGGAACTGGAAAACCTTGCCCTGGGCGAAAACGAACTCGAGCAGCTGGAACTCGAACACAAGAACCTGACCAACGCCGAAAGCCTGCTGGGCATCTGCCGGCAGGTCGTCGAACATTGCAGCGAAAGCGATTCGGGTAACGTCCTAAGCGCCCTGACAGCGAGCCTCAACCGCCTGTCGAGCATCGGCAATACCTCCGGCGCCCTGGCGGAAGCCACCAACCTGCTGGCCAGCGCGCAAATCCAGGTCGAAGAGGCCGTCGGCGAACTCAATCGCTTCGTCGACCATTTCGATGCGGACCCGGCGCGCCTGCAACAACTGGAGGAGCGGCTGGACGCCATCTATACCCTGGCTCGCAAACACCGCATCCAGCCCACCGAAGTGGCGGCCATGCAGCAGACACTGCTGGAGGAAATCGAGACCCTGGACGCCAACGACGAGTCCATCGAGCGCCTGGGCGACGAGCTGAAATCCTTTGCCCGGCACTATCACGAAAAGGCCAGGGAGCTGAGCGAGCTGCGCCAGCAGGCCGCAACCAGCCTGGCCAGTGCTGTCGAACAGGAAATCCAGCGCCTGGGCATGCCCGGGGGCCGATTCACCATCGAACTGCACGCCAACAGCGGCGACGAATTGCAGCCCAATGGCCTCGAGCAGGTCGAGCTGCTGGTCAGCGCCAACCCCGGCCAGCCGCTCAAGGCCCTGGCCAAAGTGGCATCCGGGGGCGAACTGTCGCGGATCAGCCTGGCGATCCAGGTGATTACCGCACAGACCTCTCGCGTCCCGACCCTGGTATTCGACGAAGTGGACGTCGGCATCGGCGGCCCGACCGCGGAAATCGTCGGCCAGCTGCTACGTCGCCTCGGCGAGCGCGGCCAGGTCTTGACGGTTACCCACTTGCCGCAGGTGGCAGCTCAGGGCCATCAGCATCTTTTTGTGCACAAGGTGCGCGGCAGCGATGCGACTCACACCGCGGTTTCCAAACTGGGCAAGACCGAGCGGATCGAAGAGGTGGCACGCATGCTGGGCGGCATCGACCTGACCAAGGAGTCGCTGGCCCACGCGAAAAAGATGGTGGTGACCGCCAAGGCTTGAATAACGGCCACTTTAATAAAGAGCAGAAAGCACGAAGGCGACCCTTGGGTCGCCTTCGATCGTTTCGCGGACAGCATCCGCGCGACATGCTTATTTCTTCGTGCGTACGTACAGCACCAAGTTGTGATCCACCAACTCGAAGCCATGCTTCTCGACAATCGCCTTCTGAAGCTTCTCGATTTCTTCGTCGAAGAATTCGATCACTTCACCGGAATCCACGTTGACCATGTGGTCGTGGTGACCGCCGTCAGCCAGTTCGAATACAGCATGACCACCATCAAAATTGTGGCGTACCACAAGGCCTGCTGCTTCAAACTGGGTCAGAACACGGTAAACCGTGGCCAGACCGACATCCTCGCCAGCTTCCATCAGCGCCTTGTAAACATCCTCGGCACTCATGTGTCGCTGCTCGGCGGAATCGAGCATCTGTAGAATTTTGACCCGTGGCAGAGTCACTTTAAGGCCGGCTTTACGTAGTTCGCTATTTTCAACCATGGTCAGCTTTCTCGCGGATGCTGCTTCGCAGCTCCTCTTAATGCGGGTATGATCGGGGTTTACGTTGTCCCAGCCAAGATAGTGGAAGTCGCCCACCGATGCAAAACACCAAGCTCTTGCTAACCAGTTTCACCTTCGTGGGACTGCTCGCACTCGCCGGTTGTTCATTCCCCGGGGTTTACAAAATCGACATCCAGCAGGGCAATGTCGTCACGCAGGACATGATAGACCAGTTACGCCCGGGAATGACCCGCCGGCAAGTACGGTTTATCATGGGCAACCCTCTGTTGACCGACACGTTCCACGCCGATCGCTGGGATTATCTGTACAGCCTGCAACCAGGTGGCGGTGAACGCCAGCAGGAGCGCGTCAGCGTTATCTTCAACGGTAACGACCAACTGGTCAGCCTTTCCGGTGACTTCATGCCTGGTGTAAGCCGTGACGAAGCCATCCTGGGCAAGGACAGCGGCACCACCGTGACCGCTCCGAGCGAAAACACCGAGCAGCCAAAACCGGAAAAACCGGCCAAGCCTGGCTCTCTGCTCGATCAGATCCAGAAGGACGTCGACAACGTCGAGACCGTTCCGGTGCCAACACCAGAGCCTCTGGACACCTCGCCGCAATAATTTGTGGCGGAATAAAAAAGCCCGGCGAGTCCGGGCTTTTTGTTGCCTGTCAATTTACTCAGGACTCTGAAGTACGAGCCCGGGCCTGTGCTGCCTTTGCTGCGCGCAGGCGTCGAACCTCTTTAGGATCGGCCAGCAATGGGCGGTAGATCTCGATGCGATCGTCCGCCCGAACCACCTGAGTCCCAGGGTCCGCAACCGCTTTGCCAAAGATCCCCAGCGGGCAACTGTCCAGGTCCAGCTCTGGAAATTGCGCACCTATCCCGGAGCTTTTCACTGCCGCACGGACAGTAGTCCCCGTCGGCACCCTAACACTGAGCAATACCTGCCGGTCGACCGCGGCATACACCACCTCGACTTCGATCATTGGCTCAAGCATGCAACTGCTTGGCCCGCTGGCAAAACGCATCGACCAGGGTATTGGCCGCCTGGTTGAACAGCGGCCCCAAGGTTGCGCGAACCAGTGGACCGGCGTAGTCGAACGACAAATCCAGGCTGATCTTGCAGGCCTTGTCGCCCAACGGCTTGAAAACCCACACGCCGTGCAACTGGTTGAACGGCCCTTCTTCCAGGTTCATCTCGATCGACTGGCCCGGCACCAGCGTATTGCGTGTCACGAAATGCTGGCTGAGCCCACCCTTGGCAACCGCCAGGCTGGCGCGCATCTGCACCTCGCTGCTCTCCAGCACCTCGGCCGACGAGCACCAGGGTAGAAACTCCGGGTAGCGCGCCACGTCATTGACCAGGTCGTACAAAAACTGCGCCGGATAAGGCAACAGGGCCGAGCGTTGAATATGTGTCGTCATGTCAGCGTCATTTCCACAACTGGGCGGCAAACACTATAAGAATGCCGATGGGCGCCACATAGCGCATCAAAAACAGGGTCAGGGCAAAAAGCAGCGGGCTGCGAATCGACAGCTCATCACGAACCGCCTCGCGCCCCATCACCCAACCCGCAAACACCACAAAGCAGAGGCCACCCAAGGGCAACATGATCCGCGAAGTGAAGAAATCGATCACCCCGAAGAAATCCAGACCACCTGCCGCCCCCCATTGGTAGAGGTGGAAAGCCCCGCCTTCGTTCACGAAAAACTTGGCCTGCTGCCAGATATTGAAGGAAAACACCGTTCCCAATCCGACGAACCAGCAGATAAACGCCAGCCAGAATGTCACCCAGCCGCGGCGGATTCGGGTCCGCTCCACCAGGTAAGCCACCATCGGCTCCAACAGCGAAATCGCTGAGCTCCAGGCGGCAATGGCCACCAGGACAAAAAACACCACGCCCATCAACTGGCCGAACGCCACATTACCAAAGGCAAAAGGCAAACTGACAAACATCAGCCCCGGACCTTCACTCGGGTTCAGCCCGGCGGCAAACACAATCGGGAACAGCGCCAGCCCCGCCAGCAGCGAAACGAAGGTATCCAGCAGCGCCACGCCGACAATAGTGCCGGCAATGGACGAATGCTTCGGCATATAAGCGCCGTAGATCATGATGGAACCGACACCGACGCTCAGGGAAAAGAACGCATGCCCCATGGCCGGCAACAGGCCGTCGAGCAGTTTGTCGGTGCTGAAGTCGAACATGAAATGCACGCCTTCCATGAAATGCCCGGTGGTCATGCTGTAGCCCAGCAGAATCACCAGCATCACGAACAGCAGCGGCATCATGATCCGCAGGCTGCGCTCAAGCCCGGCCACCACACCCTTGGCGATAACGGCCGCCGACAACAGCATGAACAGCGTGTGCCACAGCGTCAGCCGCCAGGGGTCGGCAATCACCTTGCCGAAATAGGCGCCGACCTGATCCGCCGTCACGCCCTGGAAATCACCACGCCCCATATCGATGATGTAGTCCAGCGACCAACCACCGACCACGCTGTAAAAAGAAAGAATCAACAAGGCGGTGATCATTCCGGCGAACGCGCCCCAGGACCACTTGGCCGAATGTCCGGCTTCCAGGGCCAGCGCCTTCAAGGCATTGGCCGGGCTTTGCCGGGCGCGACGGCCGATCAGGGTTTCCGCCAGCATCACCGGCACGCCGATCAGCGCGATGCAGGCCAGGAATACCAGGACAAAGGCGCCACCACCGTAGACGCCGACCATATAGGGGAATTTCCAGATACTGCCCAGGCCCACGGCAGAACCAGTCGCAGCGAGTATGAAAACCCAGCGACTGGCCCAGCCGCCGTGGACAGAAACCTTGTCCGTCGACATCAAAAACGCGCCCAACCGAGAAAAAAGAGCGCGCATTGTCCGGGATTCACTCAACCTGCTCAAGCACGCTGCTTCACCGTAGCCGACACGCGTGCAACTGCCTATAATGCCGCCCCTATGGCTAAACAGAAGAAACACCCAACAGGGACCATCGCGCAAAATAAAAAGGCGCGTCACGATTACTTCATCGAACAACGGTTCGAGGCTGGCATGGTCCTGGCCGGCTGGGAAGTAAAGAGTCTGCGTGCAGGCAAGGCACAACTGGTCGACAGTTACGTGCTGCTCAAGGACGGCGAGGCCTGGCTGCTGGGCAGCCACTTCACGCCGCTGACCACCGCCAGCACCCATGTGATCGCCGACCCCGTGCGCTCGCGCAAACTGCTGCTCAACAAGCGCGAGCTGGAGAAGCTGTTCGCATCCGTGCAGCAGAAGGGTTATGCCTGCGTGTGCCTGTCGCTCTACTGGAGCAAGCACATGGTCAAGTGCGAGATCGCACTCGGCAAGGGCAAGAAGGAATACGACAAGCGTCACACCGAACGCGAACGTGACTCCGATCGTGAGTTGCATCGCGCGGTGCGCAACAAGGGCAAGGAAGAGTAACGCCCTTCTGCCTTGATGCCATGATCGCGAGCCGGCTCGTTCCTACCAGGAGCGGGCTGGCCGGCGATGAACCCACCCAGACTAAATCCCCTTGCGCCGCTCCGCCCGGGCCACGCGCCGCACTTCCTGACGCACCTCCTCCAACACTTCCTGCACATACAGAATGTGCCGGCTGGAGACTTCGCGCGCCTGCTCGGCACGCCCTTCGATAATCGCCTGGTACAGATCGCGATGCTGGCTGATCAGCATGTCGCGGGTTTCGCTGCGCTGCTTGTACATGCCACCAATGTTGGTCACCACGTTGCGCTTGAGCAGGTCGAACAGCCCCCGAATGGTGTGCAGCAATACGGCGTTGTGGCTGGCCTCGGCAATTGCCAGGTGAAATTGCGCGTCCGCCGCGCCCTCCTCTGCCCGGCTCGCATCGCCCGCCCGCGAATAGCAATCCTGCAATTCCTCGAAGGCGGCCGTGAGCCGTTCACGGTCCACATCGGTGGCACGCAACGCGGCGTAATAGGCGCATGAAGCTTCCAGGGTGTGGCGAAACTCCAGCAAGTCACGCTGGGCTTCAGGGTTACTTTCCAGCAACTGCAATAGCGGATCGCTGAAGGTCGAGCCCAGCGACTCCACCACATAATTGCCGCCACCCTGGCGACTGACCAACAAGCCCTTGGCCGTCAGTTTCTGGATCGCCTCACGCAACGAAGGCCGCGAGACACCGAACTGCTCCGCCAGCGCACGCTCTGCCGGCAGGCGCTCACCGGACTTCAGCGTGCCCTCGAGAATCATCCCCTCGAGCCGCTCGACAATGTCGTCAGACAAACGGCGCTGACGAATCTGATCAAACCCCATAACTCACTCTCCACGATCCCGACCGCGCGCCGGGCTCTCTATTCTGGCCTATCGGGGCTGCGCCAGCACCTATCAGAACGCACATCGGCAAGCGGATCAGAAGTCATCTGCACCGCACCTTCGACAAAAGTTTTAGGGCGGCAAATTGACACACCGCTCACAAGGCTTTTACCCTAGCCAACAGCGATTGTAAATTGGTCTTACCAATTAACCAAATACGCTGACCAGTGCCTGACCAACAACAATTAGGGGCCACCCCATATGCAAACCTGGCAACAGCTCTACAGCCCGCTCGGCAGCCTCGGCCTGTCCGCCCTCGCCGCCGTCATCCCGATCGTCTTCTTCTTCCTGGCTCTGGCCGTGTTCCGCCTCAAAGGACACGTCGCCGGCAGCATTACCCTGGCGTTGTCGATCCTGGTGGCGATCTTCGCCTTCCAGATGCCTGCCGATATGGCCCTCGCCGCCGCTGGCTATGGCTTTGCCTACGGTCTGTGGCCCATCGCCTGGATCATCGTCGCCGCCGTCTTCCTCTACAAACTGACGGTCAAGAGCGGCCAGTTCGAGGTCATCCGCAGCTCGGTTCTGTCGATCACCGACGACCAGCGCCTGCAGGTGCTGCTGATCGGTTTCTGCTTCGGGGCTTTCCTCGAAGGCGCCGCCGGTTTCGGCGCGCCGGTGGCCATTACCGCCGCGCTGTTGGTCGGCCTGGGGTTCAATCCACTGTACGCCGCCGGCCTGTGCCTGATCGCCAACACCGCCCCGGTGGCCTTTGGCGCCCTGGGTATTCCGATCATCGTGGCGGGCCAGGTGACCGGCATCGACGCGTTCAAGATCGGCGCCATGACCGGCCGCCAGCTGCCGCTGCTGTCGCTGTTCGTGCCGTTCTGGCTGGTGTTCATGATGGACGGCCTGCGCGGTGTCAAAGAGACCTGGCCCGCGGCGCTGGTGGCTGGCCTGAGCTTTGCCGTGACCCAGTACTTCACCTCGAACTTCATCGGCCCGGAGCTGCCGGACATCACCTCGGCCCTGGCCAGCCTGATTGCCCTGACCCTGTTCCTCAAGGTCTGGCAACCCAAGCGTTCGTTCGCCGCGGCCACCGCCAGCGTCGGCGCCGCGGCCGTGCGCAACGGCGGTTTCGGCCAGCCGCGCACCACCCAGCCGTCGCCGTACAGCTTCGCTGAAATCTTCAAGGCCTGGTCGCCGTTCCTGATCCTCACCGTGCTGGTCACCATCTGGACCCTCAAGCCGTTCAAGGCGATGTTCGCCGCCGGCGGCTCGATGTACGGCTGGGTATTCAACTTCGCGATTCCGCACCTGGATCAACTGGTGATCAAGAGCGCGCCGATCGTCGCCACCCCGACTGCGATTCCGGCGGTGTTCAAGCTCGACCCGATTTCCGCGACCGGCACGGCGATTTTCTTCTCCGCGCTGATCTCGATGCTGGTGCTGAAGATCAATTTCAAAACTGGTCTGACCACTTTTAAAGAGACCTTCTACGAACTGCGCTGGCCGATCCTGTCCATCGGCATGGTGCTGGCCTTCGCCTTTGTCACCAACTACTCCGGCATGTCCTCGACCATGGCGCTGGTGCTGGCCGGTACCGGCGCGGCGTTCCCGTTCTTCTCGCCGTTCCTCGGCTGGCTGGGGGTGTTCCTGACCGGTTCGGATACGTCGTCCAACGCCCTGTTCAGTTCGCTGCAAGCCACCACCGCGCACCAGATCGGTGTCAACGACACCCTGCTGGTGGCGGCCAACACCAGTGGCGGCGTGACCGGCAAGATGATCTCGCCACAATCGATCGCCGTGGCCTGCGCCGCCACCGGCCTGGTGGGCAAGGAATCGGACCTGTTCCGCTTTACCCTCAAGCACAGCCTATTCTTTGCCACCATCGTCGGCCTGATCACCCTGGCCCAGGCCTACTGGTTCACCGGCATGCTGGTGCATTGATCGCGACACCGAAAGAACCGACGCCGGCCCACACGTGCGGCGTCTGCAACTCACAACCCGGTCTGCAAGGCTGCTGAAAGCTTGGCTCTCTATATTCAGCAGCCGCCGCAGACGGATAACCGGGACCACCCGGAGACACGCCTGATGAGCGAGCTTTTTTACAACGCCGTGCCTAACGCGACCCGTGTCGCACCGCCCTTGGCCGAACCGCGCCAGTACCCCAGCGAGAAACCGTCGCGGGTCTACCTGTTCGGCACCTGTGTGGTCGACCTGTTCTATCCCGAAGCGGGGATGGATGCGATTCACCTGCTCGAGCGCGAAGGCATTCGCGTGGAGTACCCGCAAGGGCAAAGCTGCTGCGGACAACCGGCCTACACCTCGGGTTACACCGAACAGGCGCGCACCGTGGCCCGCTCGCAACTGGCGCTGTTCGCCGGCGACTATCCGGTGGTGGTGCCTTCGGGTTCCTGCGCGGGGATGATTCGCGAGCACTACGCGGACTTGTTCAAGGATGAGCCGCAGACCTTGAAGCAAGTGCAGGCCCTGGCCGAGCGCACCTACGAGCTGGCGGAGTTCCTGTTGCACGTGTGCAAGGTGCGGCTCAAGGACAGTGGCGAGCCGATCAAGGTGGCGCTGCACACCTCCTGCTCGGCACGGCGCGAGATGAACACCCACCTGCACGGTCGTGAGCTGCTGGCACAACTGGGCAACGTGGAGCGGGTAGAACACGACCACGAAAGCGAATGCTGTGGCTTTGGCGGGACTTTCAGCGTCCGAATGCCGGACATCTCCGGCGCGATGGTCGCGGACAAGACCCGTGCGCTGAAGGAATCCGGCGCCCACCAGGTGCTGAGCGCCGACTGCGGCTGCTTGATGAACATCAACGGCTCGCTGGAGAAACAACGGGAAGCGCTGCGCGGCCAACACCTGGCCAGCTTCCTCTGGCAGCGTACCGGAGGTGCCGCATGAGCGCCCCGGAGCTGATTCCGACCCTGACTGTGTCGGACGATTTTCGCACCCGGGCCCACCAGGCCCTGGGTGACCGACAACTGCGAAACAATTTTCGCAGTGCCATGGATTCCCTCATGGCCAAACGTGCGGCCTCGTTCAGCGATGCCTTTGAGCGCGAACACCTGCGGGCCCTGGGCAATGCGATCAAGGCCCGTGCGTTATCCAAGCTGCCCGACCTGCTCGAGCAGCTTGAACAGAACCTGACCCGCAACGGTGTGACAGTGCACTGGGCGGAAACGGTGGACGAGGCCAATGGCATCGTCCTCTCGATCATCCGGGCTCACGAGGCGCGGCAAGTGATCAAGGGCAAATCGATGGTCAGCGAAGAGATGGAGATGAACCATGTCCTCGCTGAACAAGGCATTGAATGCCTTGAGTCGGACATGGGCGAGTTCATCGTCCAGCTCGACTTTGAGAAGCCTTCACACATAATCATGCCGGCGATCCACAAGAACGCCGGTCAGGTCGCGTCCTTGTTCCACGACAAACTTGGCGTGGAGTACACCAAGGACGTTGACCAACTCATTCAGATCGGTCGCAGGGTCCTGCGGCAGAAATTCTTCGAAGCGGACATCGGCGTCTCCGGTGTCAACTTCGCCGTGGCCGAAACCGGCACCCTGCTGCTGGTGGAAAACGAAGGCAACGGCCGCATGTCCACCACCGTGCCGCCCGTGCATATCGCCGTCACTGGCATCGAGAAAGTCGTCGAGAACCTGCGCGACGTGGTGCCGCTGCTGTCGCTGCTGACCCGCTCGGCGCTGGGCCAGCCGATCACCACCTACGTCAACATGATCTCCGGCCCGCGCAAGGAGCATGAGCTCGACGGCCCGCAGCAAGTGCACCTGGTGCTGCTCGACAACGGCCGCAGCCAGGCCTTCGCCGACAGCGAGTTGCGCCAGACCCTGAACTGCATCCGCTGCGGCGCCTGCATGAACCATTGCCCGGTCTACACCCGCATCGGCGGTCACGCCTACGGCGAGGTCTACCCCGGCCCCATCGGCAAGATCATCACCCCGCACATGGTCGGCCTGGCCAAGGTGCCGGACCATCCGAGCGCGTCTTCGCTGTGTGGCGCCTGCGGCGAAGTGTGTCCGGTGAAGATCCCGATCCCGAGCCTGCTGCGCCGCCTGCGCGAAGAGAACGTCAAGGCCCCGGACAGCCCCCACCAGGTGATGCGCGGCCAAGGCAGCAAATACTCGCGCAAGGAGCGTTTCATCTGGAACGCCTGGGCCAGGCTCAACAGCTCGCCGAACCTGTATCGCCTGTTCAGCCTGGCGGCCACCCGCCTGCGCGCGCTGACCCCGAGCAACGTCGGCCCCTGGACGCAAAACCACAGCGCACCGAAACCCGCCGCCCGGTCCTTGCACGACCTGGCCCGCGAGCATCTGGCCAAACAGGGAGAACGTCGATGAGCGCCAAACAGAACATCCTCGGCAAGCTGCGCAACAGCCTGACCGGTACCACGCCGATTGTGGATAACTTCGATGAGGCGCTGGTCACCGAGCCTTATACCTACAGCCCGGAACAGCGCATCCCGCAGTTGCGTAAGCAGATGGAAGCGGTGCACACCGAAATCCACCAGACCACCGGCCAGGATTGGCCAGCGCTGCTCGCCCGCCTGCTGGGCGAGCGCCAGTTGCCGAGCCTGCTGATCGCCCCGACCACGCCCCACGGCCAGCACGTCAGCCAATACTGGGCCGAGCATCCCGGGCTGCCGACGTTAAAGGCCTACGATCGGCCGGTCGAGGAGTGGAAAGCCGAGCTGTTCAACGACACCCCGGCCAGCCTCACCACCACCCTCGGCGCCATCGCCGCCACCGGCAGCCTGATCCTCTGGCCGACCCGCGAAGAGCCGCGGCTGATGAGCCTGGTGCCGCCGGTGCATTTCGCCCTGCTCAAGGCCAGCGAAATCCGCAACAACTTCTATCAGGTCCAGCAGGAATACGCCTGGGCCCAGGGTATGCCGACCAACGCCCTGCTGGTGTCCGGCCCGTCGAAGACCGCCGATATCGAGCAGGTCCTGGCGTACGGCGCCCACGGCCCGAAAGACCTGGTGGTGCTGATCCTGGAGGACCAATGAGTCTACCGGCGGCTTTTCTACGTGATGCACAACGACTGATTCCCCAGGAGCGGCGTTTCGACGATCCGCTCTCCACCCTGGCCTTCGGCACCGACGCGAGTTTTTATCGGCTGATTCCGCAACTGGTGATCCGCGTCGAGTCCGAAGACGAAGTGGTGGCCCTGCTCAAGCTGGCCCAGCGCGACCGGGTGCCGGTGACTTTCCGTGCCGCTGGCACCAGCCTGTCGGGACAGGCCATCAGCGATTCGGTGTTGCTGGTGCTCGGCGATAACTGGAATGGCCGCGAGATCCGCGACCAGGGCCAGCAGATCCGCCTGCAGCCGGGGGTGATCGGCGCCCAGGCCAACGCCTGGCTCGCGCCGTTCGGGCGCAAGATCGGCCCCGACCCGGCCTCGATCAACGCCTGCAAGATCGGCGGCATAGTCGCTAACAATGCCAGCGGCATGTGCTGCGGCACCGCACAAAACACCTACCACACCCTGGCCGGCCTGCGCCTGGTACTGGCCGACGGCACCCGCCTGGACACCGAAGACGCCGCCAGCGTCGCGGCCTTTCGCAGCAGCCACGGCGAGCTGCTGGAACGCCTGGCCAGCCTGGGCCGCGAGACCCGCGCCAACAGCGAACTGGCCGCGAAGATCCGCCACAAGTACCGCCTGAAAAACACCACCGGCCTGTCCCTCAACGCCCTGGTGGATTTCGATGAGCCGCTGGATATCCTCAGCCACCTGCTGGTGGGCTCCGAGGGCACCCTAGGGTTTATCAGCGCGGTGACCTACGACACGGTGGTCGACCACCCAAACAAGGCCTCGGCGCTGATCGTTTTCCCGGATGTGGAAACCTGCTGCAACGCGGTGACCGTGCTGAAAAGCCAGCCGGTGTCCGCCGTGGAACTGCTGGACCGCCGCAGCCTGCGCTCGGTGCAGGACAAACCTGGAATGCCGACCTTCGTCCAACAGCTGTCCGCCAATGCCTGCGCGCTGTTGATCGAATCCCGCGCCGCGTCTTCCACGCTGCTGCAGGAACAACTGGCGCAGATCATGGCGTCCTTGGCTTCTTTCCCGGTGGAGAAGCAGGTCGACTTCACCGAAGACCCGAAGGAAAACGCCAAGCTCTGGGCGATCCGCAAGGACACCTTCCCCGCCGTCGGCGCGGTGCGCAAGACCGGCACCACGGTGATCATCGAAGACGTGACCTTCCCGGTGGAACAGCTGGCCATCGGCGTCAATCGCCTGATCGCGCTGTTCGACAAACACAGCTACGACGAGGCGATCCTGTTCGGCCATGCGCTGGAGGGTAACCTGCATTTCGTCTTCACCCAGGGCTTCAACAGCGCCGAGGAAGTGGCGCGCTACCAGGCCTTCATGGATGACGTGGCGCAGTTGGTGGCGGTGGAGTTCGGCGGCTCGCTCAAGGCCGAGCACGGCACCGGGCGCAATATGGCGCCCTTCGTCGAGCTGGAATGGGGCAGCGATGCCTACCAGCTGATGTGGCAACTCAAGCGCCTGCTCGACCCCAACGGCATCCTCAACCCGGACGTGGTGCTCAGCGAAGACCCGCAGATCCACCTCAAGCACCTCAAGCCGCTGCCGGCGGCCGACGAGATTGTGGATAAGTGCATCGAGTGCGGTTTCTGCGAACCGGTATGCCCGTCCAAAGGGCTGACCCTGAGCCCGCGCCAGCGCATTGTGATCTGGCGCGATATCCAGGCCCGCAAACGCGCCGGCGTCGATACCAGGGAACTGGAAGCGGCCTATCAATACCAGGGCCTCGACACCTGCGCCGCCACCGGCCTGTGCGCCCAGCGCTGCCCGGTGGGCATCAACACCGGCGAATTGGTGAAGAAACTGCGCAGCCAGCACGCCAGCCACACCAAGGCGGCCGATTGGCTTGGCTCGCATTTCGCTGCCACCTTGCAGGGCGCGCGGTTCACCCTGCATGTGGCCAACGGTGCGCGGATGCTGCTGGGGGCGCCACGCCTGGCCAGGGTTTCGGCGGCGCTGAGCAAACTGTCCAAGGGCCAGGTGCCGCAATGGACCAGCGCCATGCCACAGCCGGAACGCGCCATTCGGTTCAGCCCGGCGGTCAGCGACCAGCGGCCACGGGTGGTCTATCTGGCGGCCTGTGTGTCGCGGGTCATGGGCCCGGCGGCCGGGGACAACGAGCAAAGCTCGCTCTACGACAAGACCCGCGGCTTGCTGGAAAAAGCCGGTTACCAGGTGGTGATCCCGGACAATGTCGACAGCCTGTGCTGCGGCCAGCCGTTCGCCTCCAAGGGCTACGCGGAACAGGCCGAGCACAAGCGCCAGGAGCTGATCGGCGCCCTGCTCCACGCCAGCCGCGGTGGCCTCGACCCGATCTACTGCGACACCAGCCCCTGCACCCTGCGCCTGGTGCAGGACCTGGGCGACGTGCGCCTGGACCTGTACGACCCGGTGCGCTTCATCCGCACCCACCTGATGGACAAGCTCGAGTTCACCCCTCAGGAAGCGCCGGTCGCCGTGCACGTCACCTGCAGCACCCAGCACCTGGGCGAAAGCCAGGCGCTGATCGATCTGGCACGGCGTTGCAGCAATAACGTGGTGATCCCGGAAGGCATCCATTGCTGCGGCTTCGCCGGCGACAAGGGCTTCACCACCCCGCAGCTCAACGCCCACGCCCTGCGCAGCCTCAAGGATGCGGTGCAGTACTGCAGCGAAGGCATCTCCACCAGCCGCACCTGTGAAATCGGCCTGAGCCAGCATGGCGGGATCGACTACCACGGGCTGGTGTACCTGGTGGACCGGGTGACCCGGGCCCGGCAAGGCTGAGCTGCACGGCAAAAAAGGGGCGTTTCGCCCCTTTTTTGTACCTGGATGTGCAGTGACGCCGGTCAGAAAAATAGAACCCTGCCCCACCACCGCAGTCCACAGATCAAGCTCCCGAAAACGGGAGCTTCCTGAAATCTCGGCAGTTCGGGCTGATGGCCAGCAGCGCCTGGCCCTTCGGTTCAAGGAGACGCATATGAAACGCTCTGTACTGTCAGGCCTGTTCGTCACCGCTTCGATCCTGGCTTCCCCCAGCTTCGCCGGGAACCAGGAAGACCTGTGCCAGATGAACCTGCAAACCATCCGCGATGCACGGACCAGCATCCAGGCCGCGGACCTGCAAGCCAACATCGACGCCACCGTGCAACAAGCCCAGGCAGCCCAGGCGAAAAACACCGAGGAAGGCACCAAGGAATGCATCGCCCTGACCACCCGCGCGATCCAGACCATCCAGAACAGCACCAAGGGTGAAGGCGGCGGCTAACCGGCCCCGCCTTCGGGATGGCCTTGCGGGCCATTTTGGCGTAGACTGTACAAACCTGCTGGTAATGCACAGCAGGTTCGGGGCCGTTTAGGATTCGACGCCGGTTGCGAAACTTTAGGTGCATGCCGAGTTGGTAACAGAACTCGTAAATCCACTGTTGCAACTTCCTATAGTTGCCAATGACGAAACCTACGGGGAATACGCTCTCGCTGCGTAAGCGGCGCTAGCCTTCCTTCTGGTACCTTCGGGTCCAGCAATCATCAGGGGATGTCTGTAAACCCGAAATGATTGTCATACAGAACAGAATCGCCGTGCAGTACGTTGTGGACGAAGCGGCTAAAACTTACACAACTCGCCCAAAGCACCCTGCCCGTCGGGTCGCTGAGGGTTAACTCAATAGACACGGCTACGCATGTAGTACCGACAGCGGAGTACTGGCGGACGGGGGTTCAAATCCCCCCGGCTCCACCAAATAAGCTAGACAGATCAGGCACTTAGCGATTATCGCAAGTGCCTTTTTTGTGCCTGTTAGGGTTGATTTGGCTGGGCAATGCCAGCTTTATGACAGCCTCTCCAGCCCACGCCTCATCTGAGGCTACCGTCGTCATATGCGTCGATCATGCTATCCGCTGGCGAGCACCCTATGAGGGTTGCAAAGCAGATGGGCCATACCGATTGGACTATGATTGCTCGAGTCTATAGCAGATGGATGCCTCACGCGGAAACCGACTCAGGAGCTAAGGCTGAAGCTATTGTTTTGTGCCAGCAGGTGGTGGCGCTATGCCTGCCAAGTAATAGCATAAAGCCACCAATTAGTGATAATTTGGCGCTCTCCTCACGAAGCAAAACTAAAAGGCCGTGACAGGAGTCAAAAATAATCGCGAAGGACAAGACGATGCTGAAAAGTGGTTACATTAATTTTTTCAACGTAGATAAATGCGGTCTCTATCGAATGTTTAGCGATGAGCCAAAATATCTTCGCCTTGCTGAAACCTTTTCCAAACTTTCTGCCTGGAAGCAAGAAAGAAACTTTGAAGCGACCAATCCGTGGGATGCGAGAAAATATCGTAACAAAACGCCATGCTATTGGCATGAAGTGCATTTCAACAAAGTAAATGGTGATTACTTACTGGTATTATGGAAAGGCGATAGTGACCGTCACGGACCTCTCTATGGAATCACGATCAACCCAGATGGAACAACCGAAAAAGCGATCAAACAAACTGAAAGCAATAGCAACAAACCTATGGTATGGGGCCGCCCTTGCTACTACTGGGTGATTCCAGAGTTAAACATGATCGCCTCAATTAAATTCGACAACTCTAGAACTGACTCTAAAATGTTCCAAGAGTGGGTTACGGGCTGTATTAATCTCCGCGTTGACCTACCTGAAGCCAAAAAAATCACGACAGAGAAAGAATTTGTCAAAATAGAATTCCCGGCGGACAAGGATGACAACTATCGTTATTCCTTCCAGTTCGACCTATCGATGAAGTCGCTGGCGACTTCATCCGTCGAAATGAAAGAATTGGCCAAGAAGGTTACCCACATAATAAAGAGGGAAACCGTCTCAATTAAGGCCGTCGATAAACGGCGCGGGTTCGCAAAATTTTTCCAGCGTTTTGAAGTCCCTTACACTTCCGCGGAGAATAATTCTAGTAGGCAGGTAGAATTACGAATCGAATCCAAACCGACTCCAGCTGAAATCAAAAGTATTATTGAAGCCTATGCAGAGGATCATGAGCCTGGATCGTGGGAAAGGACCGGGTTCGCGGTAGAAGGTACCAATAGCATCGTCTGGGCTAGTAAATATAGACTCACTCAAAATATGTCACTTGACGATGGCGGCAGCGATATTTTTGGGGCTCAAGAGCTGTATAATTACATCCTAGCAAATCGAGATGTTTATCTGGAACCAATCCGCAAGGATGAAAGGCAGCAACAGGAGGCAGCGAATGCTTAAAATATTTGTCATGGCTGCGTTCTCCTTAGCCATCGGCATACTAAGCTATAGCTTCAAGCTAGATATATCCTATACCGACTATAAGGATTACTGCACAATCTTGCTTGCAGTATCTGGAATGGTATTTACAATTATGGGAATCTGGATTGCATTTGTATACCCAAATGCAATAAAGAGACTTCAAGACCCAGATAAAATAAAGATAGCGGACTTTACTAAAACCTTAGAAGACACTCGCAGACTGGAAAGCATTGTTGGTAGCGTTTTAGAATCAGCCACTGTAGCGACAGGTATAACATTAGTTTTTTTCGCAAAACTCATGATCAGCGGCACAGCCTTTTACAAAGGCAGCCATTTAATTTTTGAATCATCAGGAATAGCATTTATTGTTTTTCTTACATTGGTTCAAAGCTCGGCTATTTTTGGCGTGATCTGGTCAAACTACCTATTCATCGCGGACTTGCACTCAAGGAGAGAGACGCAGGAGCGTCACAACGATTTCTGAATGACAGCTTTATACCAAGCTTTTGACCAGAGGCCTGGAAATACAGGAGCTAGACGGGGGTTCAAATCCCCCCGGCCCACCAAACAAACAAAAAGACGTCTTCGGACGTCTTTTTTGTGCCTGAAACCTAGCAAATATAGGACTTTCAGCGTCATCACGATCCGATAGCGTCCAGCACAATCCATGAGACTCGAAGAACAGGGTCAATATGGGCCTCGGGACCTTCCCCCCAAGGTTTCATTGCAGCAAGCACGCAAGAGAACCGTTGAGGCGCGTGGGACTCCTCACCCACGGCATTGATCCCAAAGAGAAACAGGACGCCGTGGAGCGAACCAAGAAAGCGGCGACCGAGCACATCTTCCAGAACGTGGCGACGGCCTAGGCCTGGCTTCAGTGTCAGGAGGCAAAGGGGTGACGGTCGCTTCAAGCCCTGTTTTACTCACCCAGCCTTCGCCAGCTCCTGGCCCACTGGAGCACTTTACCCTCATGATCTTTTTCGGCGGGGCGGAAAATCCTGATATAACGCACCCCATCCAGTTCGACCTCATCCCGACTGCCGGCGAAGGGGAACTTCTCGTCCAGCGCCTGCCAGGCTTTTTCTTCTTCCGTCAGTGGCAGCACTCCAAGCGCTTTCAATCTCCCCTCGATTAGAAGCACTCTATCTTGGCGTCTTTTCAATTCGTCCTGAATGCTTTTCTCGGACAACCGCCCCATGGAAACCTTGAGGTATTCGAGAAGCTCTTCTCTGGCCCATCCCAGGTCGAACTCGGAGAACTCGCTCATATAGTTCTCGCGCTCCAAGATATCCAGCCCTTCCCGTTCCGAGAGCACATCTAGGTTGATCAGCGCGTAGGAATAAGCCCCCGTAGGGTATGTTCCACCCTCATTGGTGGCGATGCAGTGCAGACTGATGGTGTTCAGCCGTCCGGGATAGAAGAAGTCGAAGAGTGCGTCGAACTCTTCCTGGCTGAGTACTTCCATATGACTGGAACACAGCCCAGCGCCCTCGGGAAAATCGACTTCGGTAATGTAGCCTTTCTCGCTTAGCGCCCCCACCAGGGCGGAGAAATCGATATCCCCCGTATGGACTCTGAACTTGAGATAGCCAGAAAAATTGAAATCGTCAGGATACATCCGCCCTCCCTGTCTCTTCGGTTGAGACCCTTACACAAAATGAGTGATCTTAGGCCAGCGCTACCAATGCGGTAACGATGGCCTTTTTATCGACAATATCATTTCAATTTCAAGGGACTCGTTCAATCAGCAGATGATGCGGCAGGCACAAAGGTGAGAGCTTGCGGGGTATATCGACGGGGGATAGCATCTCACTCTCATCAAAAGAGATGCTGATCAATGAGAAATAATGGCAGACTAACTACACCCAAAAAACCTGACAGCCCATCGCTTGATTTTGTTCGCTCGCTTAACCCAGAAGCCGAACTAATTTACGTCCCGGTAGAGCCCACCTCTGACAGTGCACCCAATGAATGCTATTCAAATGTGGAGCGTTTGGTAAAAGAAGAAGGCGGCCGCAAGATCATGGGCTGGCAGGTTTGGGAATGGCCTGGATACTTTGCGGAGGCTGAATATCATGCGGTGTGGGAGTCTCCGACCAATGGACTAATCGACGTAACACCAAAAACCGAAAAACAAATATTGTTCATTGCAGACTCTAAAATCAATTTCACAGGCGAAAGGATAAACAACATTCGCTCAGCCTTGATCGATGCTGAAGTGGTTCATGATTTCATAGCATTGGGAAATGCCAAGCATGCAATCTTTGGTCACATCCCAAACGGTACACGACTAGAAACTTGGAAGGTAGTAATCGGAGAGCGCCTTGATCAGGCCACAGCGTTGCTACCAAACTTGTTCAAGAAGGGGGCGAAGAATAATCAACCTTGCCCCTGCAGCTCAGGCCTGAAATACCAGGACTGTCATCGTATGGAAATTAAAAAAACCATCGAGATGGCGCACAAAGCTATCGCTGGCAAATGACAGTTTTATGCCAGCCTTCTTGCAGAAAGCCGAGTAACTACTTGATTAGCCGCGGACTCAAATCCCCCCGCCTCCATCAAACAAGCTAGACAAGAAAGGCACTTGGCGATTCTCGCAAGCGCCTTTCTTGTGCCTGAATGAACAGCTCTGGCTCGTCATGCCAGCCCAACTGCGTCACTCCCCTGACATACGCCTGACACGCCACCAACGCGATTACTTCTTGGTCGCCGGCGTCTACGACGCCGATCATCGGTTTTGTTCAGTTCTACCTCGCAGCAATGAACCGCACTGCTAGCCTCCTTGTTCAGCACCACCCCACACAAGGAGGAACAAAAATGCCAGATGATCTCACCAAACGTCGGCCCCAGGACTCATCAAAAATCAATGTAAATGAACCCTATGAGTTGAATTACTGGTCCAATCACTTCGGTGTATCAAAAGAGAAAATCAAGGATGCAGTCAGGGCAGTTGGTGTCATGGCTGACAAAGTAAAAGCGCATTTAGGTAAATGATTACCCGAGCGGAGGGTCGACAGGCCTTCCGCTTTTTCATCGACAAACAGTCGTAGTGGAAAACAACTCGCGCTCACAGCCGATCCAAACCTGCGCTCTACCAGCCATCTATCCAAGACCTGCACCTTTTACTGATCCAGCAGACTGTTATTTCTTTCTGCACATCTCAACGTCATCCTGGGCTTTCAAATCAGTTTCAATACCGAGCCTGTATCTGCAGTAGTCGATGATCCACTTCCGTTCCTCCTCCGTAAGGCGTTCGACTTGTCTGATCTCTCCATCATTGGCGTGGATGTTGTAAAACCTCACCTGAAAGTTCGGATGCTTCTTGATGAACAGAATCGTCTCGATGTCACCCTCTTCCAGAGCTTCGTAGTAGCCGATATAGAGCACGGCCAATAACACCAGTGCTCCTGCGATCAATAGTTTTTTCATTCTTTCGGCGTCAGTGGAGGTGGCAGTTTAGTTTTGGCTCTGATACTTCTGACCAATTCCATCCCGATATTCCCGGGACAGATTTTTCCTTTCGAAGCCTGGGGTTCTTTGCGACTTTGAAAAGAACAATTGTCCAGAATTTTTCGTACACACAAAGCAGACATTCCTTACCGCCTTTAAGCCCTTAATGAACTGACGCAATTAAAAATGCTGAGATAACCTTCAATAGTCGCGAATACCAGCGATCGGCTTTGACAGGCCAAAAAAGTGTAACCTTCCGCACCGCCCCAAAAGACGGCATGCTTTCGCACGCGCAGTTCTCTATGGCGGCTGTGCGTGGGGCATCCTCGGATGCGCCGGGTTCCTACACTTCCGGTCTGTCAACCCGCGTACAGCTGCCACCCAATCCTGTTTGACAGCAGGGAGTGGCCGCTTCTATCGACAGTGTAGGAGCTTGACCATGAAGAAGATCACGCCCAATCCACCCAGCCCCAGCGCCTCCGATTTTTTCGCGAGCCTCGTGTTTTCAGAACCGTCAAAACTGGACGCCATCAGCCAGCCAATACTCGATGTTGAGTCAGCAGCGCAGGACGGAGACTCGCATTCACTCTTTGTCCTGACACCCAACATCGATACTGAAACGCTGCTGGTGCATACCCGCGAGAACCTTGCCTCACTCAATGCGATGACCGACGACCTGATCGCCGAACTGGTAGGCCAGCAGCGCAGCAAGGCTCTGGCAATTCAGCAGGTCGTCATGCTGAGCGAGTTGTTGGTAAACAGGGCTCTCGAACAGGTTGCCCCGTCTCATTCAACACCTGCTCATGCAGCCTGAATGGAGAAGACGCCATGGCTCGCTACCTACCCATCACCGGCCTGGACTGTACGATCCCAGCCTTGCTTATCGACACGGAAGCGCCTCTGGACGTGTTGCATGAAAACGCGGCCTATCGCATCCGTTGCGCCACCCAACTGCTGGAGCAACTGGCGACAGACAACACTCTGCAAAGCAATGCCGTCACCGTGAGCGAACTGGCGCAGTTGTTAGTGATCCCCCTGCGCGATGGTTGTGACCTGCTGGATATCATCGGGCGACGTTTACAAGCCGAGGCTCTCTCGACGTAAGCAATTAGGGCGGCTTCCGAGCCGCCCTATTTCATCAAGACAGCACCCAGTGTCTCCCCAGCCCAAATACCTATCGCCCTCAAAAAAGCACCTTCAACTCCACCCCCTCCGCCATCGCCTTATTCCCCGCATCCCCCGGATGCAGGTGATCTCCTGAATCGATCTGCTGCAACAACCGAGTTGGATACCGCGGATCGCGGGTCATCTGGTCGAAGTCGATCACCGCATCGAATGCCTGGCTGCTACGTATCCACTGGTTGAGCGCCTGGCGCAGTTGTTCCTTCGGGGCGCTGTGGTAGTGCTCGATGATGCTGCCTTCCAGGGCGCCTTCGAAGGGCAGCAGGGTGGTGCCGATGATGCGGAGGTTGTGGCGATGGGCCTGGTCGATCAGTTGTCGATAGCCGGCGATCAGCTTGTCCAGCGATGGCAAGGGTGCGTTCGGCGCGAAGGCGGTGCCGGGCCAGCTGATGTCGTTGATCCCCAGCATCAGCACCACGCTTTTCACTCCGGGTTTGCCCAGCACGTCGCGCTCGAAACGTGCCAGCGCACTGACGCCCATGCCATCTTCGAGCAGGCGCGCGCCGGATATGCCGCCGTTGAGCACGGCGACGTTCTTGGCGGCCAGGCGCTGGGCGAGGAAGTCGGGCCAGCGTCGGTTGCTGTCCAGGGTCGAGCCGTTGCCGTCGGTGATGGAGTCGCCGAGTACCACCAGGGCACGACTGTCGAGCGGGGCGTCCACCAGGATGTCGCTAAGGAACAGCCGCGCCTCCACCTGTTCCTTGCCTTCCAGCCGCTGCGCGTTGACCTGGTTGCCCGGGCTGATAAACGCGGTTTGCTTGCCGTCCCAATGGAAGGTCGCCAAGGGCGTGCGCTGCGGCAGATACAGCGAGACCACTAGATCGCCAAGGGCCGGCACCACCAGTGCTGCCGGGTCACTGGTCCGGGTTTCACCCGGCGCGATGCTGACCTGTTCTTCGCCGCCGAACTTCAGGACCTGCCTGGCGCCCTCCGAGGCAGCGACCCGCGCCGCGCCAATCAGCAGCGGCTGCTTGCCGTATTCGTTGGACACCACCACCCGTACCTGGCTACCACCAACACTGACACGCAGCTTCTGATGAATAGTGCTGTCGGCCAGGGCTTCGGGAATCCGCGTAGGCAGCGGCAACTCGTTGCCCCAGGTCGGTTGCGGGCTGGCCATCCAGGTGGCGAGCCAGTTGTCCTGGGCCAGGGCAGGACCTGCGGCAAGCAGGGCGGTGACGATCAACGGCAGGGAAAATCGCGCGGGCAGGGCTTTCATCCGGGTAGCTCCTTGAGGCAGTAAGGCTGAGGCGAGCCAGATTGCTCCATTCGAAAAAACCGTGATAGAAGGCATAACTTCATACAACCCATTCCGATATCGAATACCCATGGACAGCCTCAAAGCGATGCACTGCTTCGTCCGCGCCGTCGAGCTGGGCAGCCTGTCATCGGCCGCCCGCGAGCTGGGCAGCACGCAACCCACCGTCAGCAAGCTGGTGGCCGCCCTGGAAAAGCAGTTGGGCACCCGCCTGCTCACCCGCGGCACCAGCGGGCTGACGCCCACCGAACAGGGCAAGCGCTTCTATGAACGGGCCAAAGCCGTGCTGGAGGAATACAGCGAGGCGGTGGCCGAGGTACGCGGCCTGACCGAGCGCCCCGAGGGCGTGCTGCGGGTCAACGTGCCGGTGAGCCTGGGGGTGTTGCACCTGAATGCGCTGCTGCTGGCGTTCATGGCGCAATACCCGGACATCGAGGTGGAACTGATCCTCAACGACCGCTTCGTCGACCTCACCGAGGAGAACGTCGACCTGGCCCTGCGCCTGGGCGGTGACCTGCCGCCAAACGCCATCGCCCGACGCATCGCCACATCGCCGCGCTACCTGGTGGCCGCGCCGGAGTACCTGCGCCAGCATGCGCCCTTGAACAGTCCGGCCGACCTGAGCGAACACAACTTCCTGCGCTTCGCCTGGTTGAGTTCGGGCGACCGCCTGGAGCTGAGCAGCCCGAGCGGCGAGAAGGTCAGCGTCACCACGCAAGGGCGCTACCGGACCAACAGCTCATTGGCCATCCGCAACGGCGTGCTGCAAGGCGCGGGGCTGTGCATCACCCCGGCCTGGCTGGTCAGCGACCTGCTGGAAAGCGGGCAATTGGTGCGGGTCCTGCCCGACTGGAGCGGGCCACCGAACGAGGCGTTCCTGATCTACCCCGAGCGCCGCTACCGGCCCCTGCGCGTGCGCTTGCTCATGGAGTACCTGGCCGAACGGATACCGCAGCTACCCGGCTTCATTGCCTGACCCGATAAACATCGATACCCGCCCCGGACATGATCAATGGCCATTACGATCCCCTTTTGGCCAACCCCGTGCTGTGAATCCCAGGGGCCGTCGGCAAGAATCGAACCCGGACCGCTGACTCAGTGACCCAGGCTGTCACCAGAACCGCCCTTGTGAACCTTGACCCTCTTTGTCCTTTGCCCTTTTAAAGGACCGCCTGCCGCGTACAGAACATAAAAACCATCGCCACGCTGGGGAAAAAATTCATGGCCACTATGAAAACCATACTGAGTGCCACCGTTTGTGGGCTGTCGCTGCTGGCCGTCGCGGCGCAGGCCGAGCAGCGCGAGCTGCGGGTGTACAACTGGGCCGACTACATCCTGCCGTCGGTGCCCAAGGACTTCGCCAAGAACAGCGGCATCAAGGTCACCTGGGACACCTTCGATACCAACGAATCCCTCGAAGCCAAGCTGCTCACCGGTAACTCGGGCTACGACCTGGTGGTGCCGTCGAACCAGTTCCTCGACACCCAGATCAAGGCCGGGGTGTTCCAGAAGCTCGACAAGTCCAAGCTGCCCAACTGGAAACACCAGGACCCCGAGTTGCTCAAGCTGCTCGACAGCAACGACCCGGGCAACCAGTACGGCGTGCCCTACATGTACGGCACGGTGCTGATCGGCTTCAACCCAGCCAAGGTCAAGGCGGCGCTGGGCGACAACGCGCCGGTGGACAGCTGGGACCTGGTGTTCAAGCCAGAGAACATGGAGAAGCTCAAGTCCTGCGGCGTGGCCATGCTCGACTCGCCGTCGGAAATCCTGCCGCTGGCCCTGCATTACCTGGGGCTGGACCCCAACAGCCAGAACCCGCAGGACTATGAAAAAGCCAAGGAACTGATGCTGAAAATCCGCCCCTACGTCACCTACTTCAACTCGGCCAAATACATGACCGATATCGCCAACGGCGACATCTGCGTGGCCATCGGTTACTCCGGCAGCTTCTACCAGTTCGGCAATCGCGCCAAAGAGGCCGGCAACGGCGTGGTGGTGGACTGGCGCCTGCCCAAGGAAGGCGCGCCGATCTGGTTCGACACCTTCGCCATTCCCAAGAGCGCAAAGAATGTCGCCGAGGCCCATGAGTTCCTCAACACCCTGCTGGACCCGAAAGTCATCGCGCCCATCAGTGATTTTCTCGGTTATCCCAACGCCAACAAGGATTCGATTGCGCTGATCAACAAGGAGATCACCGGCAATACCGACCTGACACCAACCCCCGAAGCCCTGAAGAAGCTCTATGTGGTGCAGCCGCTGCCGCAAAAGCTGGAGCGCGTGCGCACCCGGGTCTGGACCAGCATCAAGTCGGACAAATGATCCGCCGCCTCAGGCAGCCCCGCCCTGGGGCTGCCTGGTCTTCACTTCAGCTCGAACACCAGGCAGGGATTGCCGTTCAAGCGCCCTTCGAACACCGGGGTCGCCTGCTCCAGCGCAGTCCCCGCCAATAACGCCCGATCCTTGCGCGCCAGGATCACCCAGGCCGGACGCGGCAACGAGGCCAGCGGCGCCAGATCGTCCTTACCGATAAACCGCGGCTGCTCGTCGTGGTCCAGGTTCATCATGTAGCGCACCGCCCAGGTGTCCTTGCCCAGGTTGAGAAACACCAGGGTGCCGCGGTCCTCCCCACGCAGTTGCTCGACCTGCCCGACAAAACCCCGGGTATCGAATTGCAGGTCCTTGGCCGGCTCGATCACCTTCACCAGCAGCCACCACTGCGCCGCCAGGGCCAACAGGCTGAGCAGCACCAGGCGCCGCCCCGGCGAGTCGCGAGTGGTTCGCCAGCAGTACAGCGCCCACATCTGCAAACCGATAAAGACCGCGATCATCAGCGGCAATGACAGCGCCGGCCAGTAACCGTGCTTCTGCCAGCTGTGCCGGCAGACCAACAGCACCACGACACACAGCCCCGGCAACAGCGCCACCAGGCCGAGATAAAACCGCCGCACCCCGACCAGCCAGCGCTGCGGCTTGAGCAGGCCGTAAGCCGCAACCGCCGCGAACATCGGCACCATGGGCAGGATGTAATAGGCGCGCTTGAAGTGCGGCACCGACAAGCCCAGCAGGATCATCAGCCCGCAGGCACCCAGGCGCACCAGCAGCCGCACCTGATCGTCCGTGTGCCGCGCGGACCATTGCCGGCGCAGGACGAACAGGGTCGCCAGCGCCAGCGGCACCACCGGGAAGTAACGGTACAGGCTGAGCTGAAAGTAGAAATACAGCGGCTCGCCGCTTTCATCGAGGCGCCCGCCCACCTGCATCTGGTAGACCTGCCGGGCGAAGGTTTCGCCGCCGCTGAAGTGCGCCAGTTGCATCAGCGACCACCAGCAGGCCGCCAGCAGGATCAGGCCGATCACCCCATGGACCATCACCTTTCTCGCCAGCCGCCAGGTGTCGTCCCGGGAACGGTAACGCCCCAACGCCCAATAGGTGCAGGCCACACCGCAGACCTCGATCAGCCCCAGGGGGCCGCGGATGGCGAAGGCGATGACGAACAACGGAAAAATCGCGTATTGGCGCAGGCGCGAGCCCAGCTGCTCGCCGCTGTGCAGCAGGTAAAAACAGCCCAGGCAGAGCAGCGAGACCATCTGGTCCAGGCACACCGAGCGCGACTTTTCCAGCAGCTGGGTGGTCAGCGCCGTCAGCAGCACCGCCAGCAATGCCCAGGTGCGATCGAACGGCGCCAGCAGGCGGTACAGCAGCGCCAGCACCCCGGCCGAGGCCAGCGCCGTGGGCAGGATATTGGCTAATTGGTTAGGCGCACCGAACAGCTGGGCAAAGCCATAGCTGAACCAGGTGGCGGTGCCCGGATAGTCCGGGTAAGGCTCGCCGTAGGTGGTGGGAAACAGGCTGGCGCCGTGGCGGAACATCTCCTGCAGGAACAACCACCAGCGCCCATCGAAACCTTGCGCTGGCTGGTCCCAGATGCCGAACGTGAACAGCAGCAGGGCCAGCAGAAAGACGCCCAACATCTCGATGCGAATGCGGTGGTGGTCCATGGATGATCCGTCAGAGGGTGCGCGCCCGAAGGCTTGGGCATGCCGGCTGCCATGTTGCAGCGCCAAGCCCTGAACCATCCCTGAACAGGCCGCAAAAAAATCCCGGCCCCACCATCAGCAGCCACCCAAAAAGACAGACTGGCGCGCTCAGCCCTCCTGCCGAAGAAACGGCAGCAGATGAGCAATAAAGGCCTCGGGCGCCTCCTCGGTGATGAAGTGACCACACCCCGGCACTATCGCCCCCTGAAGATTCAGCGCATTGCCCTGCATCGTCAGCAGCGGCGCATCGTGAGTGGCATGTTCGGCGCCAATCGCCAGGACCGGCATTTCCAAGGCACGGCTGGCACGCTCGCGGTTCTGCCGGATGCTCTCGGGGATGGCCCGGTAATAGGCGAACCCACCCCGCAGCCCGCCGGGTACCGAATAGGCTTTGACATAGGTCTCGACCGCGACCCGCTCCTGGTGCACCGACCACTTTTCGAACATGTAAGCCAGGTACTGCGCCTCGCGTCCGGCGATCAGCATCTCCGGCAGGTCCTGCAACTGGTTGAACATGAAGTGCCAGAGAAAGATGTTCTGCCCTGGCGGCGCAAAGATCGCCGGCGCTTCGGCCAGGCCGGGAATCACCGCCTCCGTCAGGGCCAGTTTCTCCACCGCCTGCGGATAGTCGCTGGCCAGGGCATAGGCTACCCACATGCCGACGTCATGCCCCACCACCGAGTACTGGCTGTAACCCAGCGCCAGCATCAGGGTATGCAGGCGAGACGCCGTGGTGCCGGTGTCGTAGCCTTGCTCGGGGCGATCGGACAAGCCCATGCCGGGCAGGTCGACCGCGATCGCCCGGTAACCCTGCCCGGCCAGCGCCTGCATGACATGGCGCCAGGTGAACCAGGTCTGCGGCCACCCGGGGATCAACAGCACAGGCCGGCCCTGGCCCTCGCTGACATAGTGAATGCGCCCGCCGTCCACCTGTACGTAGCCGTGGCGGTAGTCACGCCCGGCAAAAGCCTGCTGTTCGAGAAGATCCATGCTCAGCGTCCTTGATGAGAGGGCTGGGTAATGCCCAGCAGTCGGTTGATCTGCGCCTGGTCCACCGGCGCTCCGGCGAAGTCGTCGAAGACTTTGTCCGTCACCTGGATGATGTGCTGGTTGATAAAGGCCACGCCTTCGCGCGCGCCCTGCTCCTGGTCCTTCAGGCAGCACTCCCATTCCAGGGTTGCCCAGCCGGCATAGTCATACAGCGCCAGCTTGGAAAAGATCCCCTTGAAATCCACCTGCCCGTCGCCCAGCGAACGGAACCGCCCGGCCCGGTCGGCCCAGGGCTGATAACCGCCGTAGATGCCCTGGCGGCCGGTGGGATTGAACTCGGCGTCCTTCACATGAAACATGCGAATGAACTCGTGGTAGATATCCAGGTAATCCAGGTAATTGAGTTGCTGCAGGACAAAATGGCTGGGGTCGAAGAGCATCTTGCAGCGCGGATGGTTGCCGACCCGCTGCAGGAACATCTCGAAGGTCACACCGTCATGCAGGTCCTCGCCCGGGTGGATCTCGTAGCACAGGTTCACCCCCTGCTCGTCGCAGGCGTCGAGAATCGGCAGCCAGCGCTTGGCCAGCTCATTGAACGCCGAGTCGACCAGGCCTTCCGGGCGCTGTGGAAAGGGAAAGAAATAGGGCCAGGCGAACGAGCCGGAAAAGGTCCCCATGTCGCGCAGGCCCAGCCGGCGCGACGCTTTGGCCGACAGTTTCAGCTGTTCGAGGGCCCACTGGGTCTTGGCGCCACTGTCGCCCCGCAGGGCCGCCGGGGCGAAGCCGTCGCACAGGGCGTCGTAGGCGGGATGCACGGCCACCAACTGGCCGAACAGGTGGGTGGTCAGTTCGCTGATCACCAGGCCATGTTCGGCCAGGATGCCGCTGACCTCATCGCAATAATCCTGGCTGCTGGCCGCCAGGCGAACATCGAACAGACGCTCATCCCAGGCCGGTACTTGCAGCGCCTTGAACCCCAGCCCCGCCGCCCAGGCGGCCATGGCGGGCAGGGTGTTGAATGGCGCTGCCGCATCACTGAATTGAGCCAGGTGCAGGCTCGGTCCCTTGAGGGTTTTCATCGTTCACGCCTTATTATTTGTCGGTCGACAAACAATAGGGCGCCCCTTAACGCGCCGTCAATACGACGGCTTGTTTTTTTTGTCGATCGACCAATAATTGGCACCACTCCCTTTGCATCGAGAACTGGACATGGCTGGCAGACCCCGCGAATTCGACCGAAAGCAGGCCCTGTACAAGGCGCGTGATGTGTTCTGGCAGCGCGGCTTCGAGGCCACGTCCATGTCCGACCTGGTGGACGCGCTGGGCATTGCCTCGGCGCGCATCTATGCGGCCTTTGGTTCCAAGGAAGCGCTGTTCCGCGAAGCCATCGAACTCTACGAATCAGGCGACGGCGCCTTTGCCGATGCCGCCCTGGGCGACGACATCAGTGCCCGCGATGCCATCGAGCGCATGCTCAGGGAAGCCGTCGAGCTCTATACCCAGCCCGACCGGCCCCTGGGCTGCATGGTGGTGTCCTCCGCCACCAATTGCTCGGCGGACAACGACGGCATCAGGGAATGGCTGGCCGAGCACCGCCGCGACAGGACCCGTTCCATCATCGAGCGCCTGGAACAGGCCGTGCGCGCTGGCGAGCTGCCCAAGCGCACCGACGTGATGTCCCTCGGGGACTGCTATGCCACGGTGCTGCATGGGCTGTCGGTGCAGGCCCGGGACGGAATCGGCAGGTCGCGCCTGCTGGCGATGATTCCCATGGCCATGGCGGCCTTCGATGCGCAAACCGAAGCGGCCACCTAACCCTCACCGAACCCGCCAACCGCGGATAAAACAACGGCCCGGCGGGATCGCCGCCAGGCCGTATTCGAGTCATTGCGCGAGTTACAGAAAGACCGCCGAGAGCATGCCCAGCGCGCCCAGGCAACAGCCGATCAGGGTGCCGCGTCCCGGCCACTCACGGAACACCGACCAAATCACCAGCGGTTCGAGCAGCAACAGCGCGGTCACCGACACCACTGTGATCATCCAGATATCGCCGACCGCCAGGTACCCCAGCCAATAGGCGCCAATCAGGCAGATACCGGCGAAACACATGATCAGTACGGTTAACGCCAAGTCCGGCCAGGTGGTGTTGCCCGTATGCGCCAGGCGGGCGGCGACCACTTCGCTGTAGATCGCGCAAAACTCGCCCAGCACCATCAGCCCTACAGCAGAAACTCCGAGTAATTCTTTGGACATATGACAAACCCCTTGGTATTGAGAGCCAGATTTTTCAGCTCCCAGGCAGCAATGGCTCCGCTGACGGAGCCGCCATGACGATGCCGAGGGGTTTGCTCTAATTCAGTGACCGTAAGGAACCTGAACATGTCCATCTCCTGCGTGGTGGGTGGTACGGGCGGTTGCGAGCCGCACTCTGTATAGGGTATTTCCGGGGTGGTCGACACGCGTTTTTTTGTAGTGCATTTGTGTGTTGTCGCGATGACACCCCGGCAAGCCTTTGTCCTCCTTATTTCGAGATGCATCCATGGCCCTCCTTGAACTCCACAGCGTCCGCCTCGACCTGGTGGTGCTGGCCCCGGCCCAGGCCGAACTCGAAAGCGCCTACCACCTGGATAACCAACAGCACCTGGCGCCCTGGTCGCCGTTGCGTCCCGCCGACTACTACAGCCCGGAACAGGTGCGCCTGCGCCTGGAACAGCAGGCGGTCGCCTATGGTTTCGGCAATGCCGTGCATTTGGCCCTGCTGGAAAAGGCCAGCGGCCAAATGGTCGGCACATGCAATTTCACCGGGATCATGCGCGGGGCGTTCCAGGCCTGTTACCTGGGTTATTCCCTTGCCGCGGCCCATCAGGGTCGGGGGTTGATGCACGAGGCGCTACAGACCGCCATCGGCCACATGTTCGACGAGTTGAAGCTGCACCGGATCATGGCCAACTACATCCCCGACAACCAGCGCAGTGCCGCGCTGCTGGAGCGCCTGGGGTTCGAACGTGAAGGTTATGCCAGGGCCTACCTGCAGATTGCCGGGCGCTGGCAGGATCATGTGCTCACCGCCCGGGTCAACGACGCCCTGGATTGACTGGCGCTACTCGGCCCGGAAGTTCCAGACGATCTCCACCACCCGCACGGCCAGGACCAGGTACAGCAAAAACAGCACGACCTGCAGCACCCGGTGATAAGGCAATTTGGCCAGCCGGCGCAGGCCGTCGCTGACATTGAGCAGCATCAGCAGTGCCGACACCCCGATCAGCCCCCAGCCGGTCAGGCTGGAGCCGAACAGGCCCATGAACAGGTGGTGATCGCTGTGCAGCGCATTGGTCCCGGCGGCGAACAGCAGGGCGCAGACCAGCAGGTTCTTGAAGTTGTCGAAGACGCGCGTATTCAGGTCGCCGTCCAGCAGATCCAGATACTTTCGCCACAGTTTGCGCATGTTCAGGCACCTGTTCAGCCGCAGGAAAAAAGCCCGGAGCGTTGCCAAGAGTCAGAAGGCCCGCCGGGCGCACCTTCCAGCGTAGTGACGATTGCCGCAACCTGCTTGCGATCCGCGGCTCGCCTCAGACCCGTAGGCGCACGGTCTCGAACAGCGCCCGGTCCTCTTTGCGCGCCGAGCGCGCGTGCCGTCGGATCACCTGCAACAGACAATCGGTGAAACACAGTGCCGGGTTGCTGAGGGCGACGTTGCAGCGGGTGACGATGCTCAGGTGCCGGGGTTCGAACTGTTCCTCCAGCTGCAACGACACCAGCCGCCCGAGGAACGGCGGCGCGGTGCTCATGATGGTCGGGCCCCAGGTACACATGTCGGCGTGCTCGACCAGCATTTGCAGGATCGCCAGGGAATGGGCGCGGACGATACGGCGCTCGTCGATCTGCGCGCCGTGGCGCCAGAACAGGTCCTGCATCAGCGCGTCGTGGCCATCCGGGGCGTAGTTCAGGGTCCATTGCTGATCGAGCAGCTCGTGGATCGAGCGGGCATCCTGCCGGGCATGGCCCTGGCGCACCAGCACCGAGGTCTGATAGTCCAGCAGGGTCTCGCAGGAAAAATCCTGGGGCGCCTGGGACGGGTGCAACTGGCCGATGGCGAAGTCCATTCTGCCGTCCCGCAGCAGCGGCTGGGCCACCGCCATCAGGCTTTCGAACAGCTCCAGGCGCACCTCTGGCATGCGCTGGCGAAACTCCAGCACCACTTCCGGCAGCAGGGTCAGGGCGATCCACGGCGTGACCCCGACACACAGCCGGCCGCTGTTTTTCCCGCGCAACTGGTCCAGCTCGGCCTGGGCATGCTCCAGTTGCTTGAGCACCAGCCGGGCGTGGGTCAGCAGCACCTTGCCGTACTCGGTGAAGTTCAGGCCGCTGGGCGTGCGGACGAACAGCGGCAACTGCTGAGCGGTTTCCAGCTCGCGCAACGCCTTGGTCACGGCCGCCTGGGACAGGTTCAGCGAACGCGCGGCGCCACGAATGCTGCCGGTCTCGGCACTGGCGATCAAAGCTTGGAGTTGATGCAATTTCATCGGCGTGCCCAGGTGACAACTTCGGGTTGTCATCATAACCAAACTGAGCCTCCCCGACAGGCCGTCCGATGCCTAAGATCAGCCCCGACAGCGCCTCGACGATTCGCCCGACGGGTCCGAGCTGGCGAGCGACCTTAGCCGAGGAACCCCCACCATGAATGCCCGTTACGTGCTACCCGAGATAGCCGAACAGCAGAACGCAATGATCGCCCTGCGCCGCAAGATCCACGCCCACCCCGAACTGGGGTTCGAGGAGTTCGTCACCAGCGCACTGGTGGCCGGGCAACTGCGCGAATGGGGTTATGAGGTCAGTACTGGCGTCGGCCGCACCGGCGTGGTGGCCACCCTGAAAAACGGCGAAGGCCGCGCGCTCGGCCTGCGCGCCGACATGGACGCCCTGCCGATCCAGGAAACCAGCGGCGTGCCCCACGCCAGCCGGATTGACGGGGTGATGCATGCCTGCGGTCACGACGGGCATACCGCCACCCTGCTGGCGGCGGCGCACTACCTGGCGCGCTCGCGCAACTTCAAGGGCACCCTGCAACTGATTTTCCAGCCCGCCGAAGAGGGCCTGGGCGGCGCCCGGGCGATGCTCGATGACGGCCTGTTCGAGCGTTTTCCCTGCGACGCGGTGTTCGCGATGCACAACGTGCCGGGCCATCCGACCGGGCACCTGGGCTTCTACAGCGGCCCGTTCATGGCCTCGGCCGACACCGTGACCGTCAAGATCATCGGCCACGGCGGGCACGGCGCGGTGCCGCACAAGGCGGTCGATCCGGTGCTGGTGTGCGCCTCGATCGTGGTCGCCCTGCAAAGCATCGTCGCGCGCAATATCAACCCCCAGGACACGGCTATCGTCAGCGTCGGCGCGATCCATTCCGGCACCGTCTCCAACGTGATCCCGGCCTCGGCCGACATGAGCATCAGCGTGCGCGCCCTGACGCCCGAGGTCCGCCAGTTGCTCGAACGGCGCATCACCGAGCTGGTGCATGGCCAGGCCGCGAGTTTTGGCGCCCAGGCGCAGATCGACTATCAGCACTGCCATCCGGTGCTGATCAACCATGCCGAGGAAACCGCCCTGGCCCGGGAGGTGGCCCGCGAGTGGCTGGGCGAACAGCAATTGATCCACGACCTCAAGCCGTTCACCGCCAGCGAGGATTTCGCCTTCATGCTCGAACGCTGCCCCGGCAGCTACCTGGTGATCGGCAATGGCCAGGGCGAAGGCAGCTGTCTGCTGCACAACCCGGGTTACGACTTCAACGACCACTGCCTGCCCATCGGCGCGACCTACTGGGTCAAGCTGGCCGAGCGTTTTCTCGGCCCAGAGGGCAGGTAGCGACAAAAGGCTGTAGCAGTGTCATCACTGACGTAGCCGGCGATTAACCGAGGAAAAAACAATGAAAAAAATGATCGCTGCGGTTTCATGGATGCTGTTGTCGGTGTCGGCCAGCGCCGGCGCGGCCGACTGGTCGGGCAAGGTGCTGAAGCTGGGCGTGGACCCGACCTACCCGCCCCTGGAATACAAAGACCCCGACGGCAAGCTGAGCGGGTTTGGCATCGACATCGCCGAAGCCCTGTGCGCCGAACTGAAGGCCCGCTGCGTGTGGGTCGAAAGCAGCTGGGACGGGATGATTCCCGCCCTGCTGGCGCGCAAGTTCGACGCCATCGCCTCGTCGATGACCGTCACCCCCAAGCGCATGACCCGCATCGCCTTCACCGACAAGATCTCCAACGCCCCCGCGCGGCTGATCGCCAAGCGTGGCTCGGGCCTGGTGCCGACCCTCGACTCGCTCAAGGGCAAGCGGGTCGGCGTCGAACAGGGCTCGGCCCAGGAGGCCTACGCCAAGGCCAAGTGGGGTGCCCAAGGGGTGCAGATCCTGTCCTATCAGAGCCAGGACCAGGTGTATGCCGACCTGCTCGTCGGCCGTCTCGACGCCTCCTTGCAGTCGTCGATCCAGGCCAGCTATGGCTTCCTGTCCAAACCCATCGGCAAGGACTTCGAGTTCGCCGGCGACACCCTCAGCGACCCGGGCTTTTTTGGCGTCGGCGACGGCATCGGCCTGCGCAAGGACGATGTGGAACTGCGCGAAGACCTGAACAAGGCGCTGGCGACCATCCTGGCCAACGGCACCTACGCCAGGATCAACCGCAAATACTTCGACTTCGATATCTACGGCGGGCCCTGACCCCGACTCCGCAACCCCAGGCGCGACGCCCACCGCGACCACGGCCGCGTCGCCACTTTTTTCAGCTCACTCTAATAACAACAAGGGGCGTGAAATGCTTCTGGAAGGTTTTGGCCCGCAGATTCTGCAGGGCACCCTGACCACCCTCAAACTGGCCCTGTCGTCACTGCTGCTTGCGGTGCTGCTGGGGCTGCTCGGCGCCAGCGCCAAGGCCTCCGGCAACCGTGCCCTGCAGGCGGTTGCCGGCGGCTACACCACGCTGATCCGCAGCATGCCCGACCTGGTGATCATGCTGCTGTTGTTCTTCAGCCTGCAGATGCTGCTCAACCAGTTCACCGACTGGCTGGAGATGACGCAGATCGACATCGACCCGTTCCTGGCCGGGGTGCTGACCCTGGCCTTCATCTACGGTGCCTACTTCACCGAGACCTTTCGCGGCGCGTTCCAGGCGGTGCCCCGGGGTCAGCAGGAAGCGGCCAGGGCCTACGGCATGAGCCGCGCCCAGAGCTTTCGCAAAGTGCTGTTTCCACAGATGTTGCGCCATGCCCTGCCGGGCATCGGCAACAACTGGCTGGTGCTGATCAAGTCCACGGCGCTGGTGTCGATCATCGGCCTGAGCGATGTGGTCAAGGCCACCCAGGACGCCGGCAAGGGTTCGATGAAGTTCTTTTATTTCACCCTGGTCGGCGGCCTGATCTACCTGGCCATCACCAGCCTTTCCAACCTAGTGCTGATCTGGCTGAGCCAGCGTTACTCGGTGGGCGTGAAGAGGGCTTCGCTATGACCGGCATTCTCGAAGAATACTGGCAGGCCTACCTGTGGAGCGATGCCGCGCAGCTGTCCGGGCTGGCCATGACCCTGTGGCTGCTGGTGCTGTCGGTGCTGATCGGCTTCACCCTGGCTGTGCCCTTGTCCCTGGCGCGGGTCAGCCGCAACCCGTTGCTGCGCACTCCGGTGTGGCTCTACACCTACGTGTTTCGTGGCACGCCGTTGTATATCCAGCTGCTGTTCTTCTACGCCGGGGTCTACAGCCTGAGCGTGGTACGCGCCCAGGACTTTCTCGACGCGTTCTTTCGCGACGGCTTCAACTGCACGGTGCTGGCGTTCGGGCTCAACACCTGCGCCTACATGACGGAGATCTTCGCCGGCTCCATCCGCTCCATCGCCCATGGCGAGGTGGAAGCGGCCAAGGCCTATGGCATGAGCCGATTCACCTTCTACCGGCGCATCCTCCTGCCGTCGGCGCTGCGCCGGGCGCTGCCGTCCTTCAGCAATGAAGTGATCCTGATGCTGCACTCCACTTCGGTGGCCTTTACCGCCACGGTGCCGGACCTGCTGAAGGTCGCCCGTGACGTCAACTCGGCCACCTACGCCTCCTTCAGCGCCTTCGGCATTGCCGGCGTGCTCTACGCCAGCAGCGCTTTTGTCCTGATCTGGCTGTTCCGTCGCGCCGAACTGCGCTGGCTGGCCTACCTCAAGCCACAGATACATTGATCTCCAACGGAGAGGCTCGCATGTACCCATTGATCGTCGAAAACCTGCACAAGAACTACGGGAGCCACGAGGTGCTCAAGGGCGTATCGCTCAAGGCCAGGGCCGGCGATGTGATCAGCATCATCGGCTCCTCCGGCTCCGGCAAGAGCACCTTTCTGCGCTGCATCAACTACCTCGAACAACCGTCCGGCGGACGCATCGTGGTCAATGCCCAGGAGCTGCGCACCCGCAGGAACCGCTTGGGCGAGCTGTGCGCGGCCGACCCGAAACAGCTACAGGCAATGCGCAGCAAACTGGCGATGGTGTTCCAGCACTTCAACCTGTGGAGCCACATGACGGTGCTGGAAAACATCATCGAATGCCCGATCAATGTGCTGGGCGTCGCCCGGGACGAGGCCATCGAACGGGCCCGCAAGTACCTGGACAAAGTCGGCCTGCCGGCCAAGGTCGAGGCCCAGTACCCGTCCTACCTGTCCGGCGGCCAGCAACAGCGCGTGGCCATCGCCCGGGCGCTGGCCATGGAGCCGCAGGTGATGCTGTTCGACGAGCCGACCTCGGCCCTCGACCCGGAGCTGGTATCGGAGGTGCTGCGGGTCATGCAGCAACTGGCCGAGGAAGGCCGGACCATGGTGGTGGTCACCCACGAAATGGCTTTCGCCCGCGAAGTCTCCAACCACGTCATGTTCCTGCATCAGGGCCGGGTGGAAGAGGAAGGCCCGCCCGCTCGGGTACTGGAAGCCCCCAGCAGCGAGCGCTTGAAGCAGTTCCTCTGCGGCAGTCTCAAATAGGGTCCTGAGCAAGGTCGTCGGGTGTGGCCCCTCACGCCCGGCGGCAGGGCCGCGCTCGGGCGCCAGAACCAGAGATTGGCCTGGCGCCCGGGAGCGCGGTACTTCGCCATCGCCCCGGATAAACCGACAGCCGCCAGCGCCATCACCCGATCCATCGCTCGTTCACGATTTGTTAAGAATCGCCTCCGTATACTCGGAGCGCCTGATCCTCCCCGGCGCAACCTCTTCGGCAGTCCCCCCATGTCGCGACCCGCACCGCTGTTGCTTCTGCTTGCCGCCCTGCTGTTCTTCTTCGCCCTGGGCAACCACCAGTTGCAAGGCTCCACCGAAGCCCGGGTGGCCGGGATCGCCATGCAGATGCACCTGGACAATGACTGGGTGACACCCCGCCTGTTCGGCCAGCCCTTCCTGGAAAAACCGCCGCTGAGCCTGTGGCTCGACGCCAGCGCCATCCGCGCATTCGGTGGCACGCCGTGGGCGGTGCGCCTGGCCTCGGCCTTCGCCGGGCTGTTCAGCGTCATGCTGCTGTACGCCATGCTGCGCCGCTTCGGCCGCCCGACAGCGGTGGCCTGGGTGGCCGGCGCCATGCTGGCGACCATGGCCAGCTACTGGGGCAATGTGCGCGGGGTCGGTGAAGACGCCCTGCTCAGCCTCGGCGTGACCCTGGCGCTGCTGGCGTTTTTCCAGACGCAACGGCGCCAGGCCGAACGCCAGCCGGCCCCCCTGAGCTGGCTGCTGTTTGCCCTCGGCATCGCCATCGCCACCCTGAGCAAGGGCGTGCTGGGCCTGGCGATGCCGGGCGTGGTGATCTTCGCCTACCTGCTGGCCGACAGCCTGATCGAAAAGCGCTTCGCCCTCGGCCACTGGCTCAAGCCCGCCCTGCTCACCGTCCTCGGCCTGGTGCCGCTGCTGATCTGGCTCTACCTGCTGTACCAGCGCGGTGGCCTGCAGGCCCTGGGCGAAGTGTTATGGACCAACAGCGTCGGACGCTTCGATGGCTCCTTTGTCGAGGCCGGGCACTACGAGCCGTTCTATTACTACCTGGCCAAGCTGCCGCAAGCCTTCCTGCCGTGGAACATCCTGGTCTATCTGGGGCTGTGGCACTTTCGCAAAAGCCTGGTGAAAAACCGCTACCTGCTGTTTTTCAGCCTGTGGCTGGTGGCCCAGTTCACCCTGCTGTGCCTGGCGTCGAGCAAGCGCACCGTGTACCTGATGTCGCTGACCCCGGCCGCGGCGGTGCTGGCCGCCGAGTACGCGGCAGTGCTGTACGAACGCCTGCGCCTGCGCGCCGCCAGTGAGGGGTTCTGGAGCGCCGTGGGGCGCCAGCGCCGGGGCCTGGCCATTGGCGTGATGACGCTGGTGGTGTGCAGTTACCTGGTGGCCGCGCAGTGGGCCGCGCCACGGGCCGATCGCCAGCTGTCCTTCGTGCCGCTGATCAGCCAGATCCAGACGCTGCAGGCTGCCGGGCAACAGGTGGCGCTGTATCAGGCCAACGAACGCGCGGCCGGCGCCAGCGTGTTCTACACCCAGAGCCTGCTCAAGGATGTGCAGACCGAGGCCCAGCTGAATGAGTTTCTCGGCACCTCGCCGAACAACGTGGCGGTCATGGCCCTGCAGGAAGCCCCCAAGCCACCGCTCAAGGTACTGAAGAAGGTCACGGTCAGTCGCCAGGCCTACTACTTTGTCAGCCGCTGACCGGCACAGTGAGCGCCCATAAAAAAGGCACCCTCATGGGTGCCTTTTTCAATCTCGTCGCCAGGCTTTCGCGCCGGCGCCGGCATGGCTCACTGAACGTTTTTCAGCTTGACCACATCGCCGGAGACCTTGGTGGTGTAACCGCTCAGTACCCAGGCCCAGAACCAGTTTTCCTGGATCTGGGTGTTGATCATCGCGTCACCGCCCTTGGCCTGGATGGCCGCGGTCTGGGCGCGGACGAAGCGGTTGTTCTGCCGGATTGGAATGACCCCGAACAGCATGATGCCGGTAGCCGTTGCTTCGCTGTGACCGACCACGGTGTACTGGCTACTATCAAGTTGCTGAGTTTTCATCGCGGTGCCGGTGCAGCCGGCCAGGGCCAGGACAACCAGCGCAGAGGCGGCGATTTTGCTCAAGTGTTTCATGCATGACTCCATAAACCAGGGACCCGGGAACTCTTTTCTCCGGGGGCGCGCACCCTAACAGTTCTGGTCACCGAAAAAACACCGGCAAGCACCAAAAACTGCCCCTTGGCCTTCTCCCGCCAGGTGCCTGGCAACGACGATTGGGTCAGTTACTGACGCACCCTTATCGGTCCGCCGCTGCGGTCAGCGCCGCGGACGGGTCGGGCCTCGATTCGGTGTGCGCCAGCACCGGCTGTTCCAGGCGCTCCCGGCCATAAAACAGCAGCGCCACCAGCAGGCAGGTCAGCCACACCACGATCCCCGCCCAGAAGGTGTGGGACATGTAGTGCCAGCCCTGCAGCACCCGGGTGGTGCCATAGACGAAGCCCAGCAGCAGCGAGCCGTACAGCAGCGCCCTGGAGTGGCGCCAGCGATAACGCCGGGCCACGAAGTACAGCGCCAGCATGGTGAAACCGCCCGAGGCATGGCCGCCCGGCCAGCAGCGGCCGTCACCGGCGGTCTTCAACAGCTCGAAGTTCTCATACCATTCCTTGTGCTCGATCTTGCCGGCGTACTGGGTGGTTTCCACCGGGCAGTACACGCTGGTGTGGCCCTTGAGATAGTGAATCGCCCCGGTGCACAGGGCGAAGGCCACCACCACGAACAAAAAGTCCCGGCGATGGCGCGCGGTAAAACGCAGCAGCGGCGCCACGCGGATCCTCTCCAGCAAAGCCTTGCCCCGGCCGAACCGTGCGCCCTTGAACAGCGGCCGGACGAATGACAGCAGCAGCCCAATGAGCGCCAGTTCAGCGGTCCAGTTGGGGATTATCCGCGCCCACTTGTGGGTGATCTTCTCGAAAAGGTGGGAGTGATCCAGCGGGAAGGTCTGGCTCACCGGATCAAAGAACAGGTCGCTGAAGGCGATGTCGATCCGGGTCATGTCGAACATCAGGAACACCAGCGCCGCGCACAGCAGCGGGAGGCCAAGGTTCCATCCATAAAAACGCCACGCATCAGCGCGGGAACGGGAAAGCGCCTGCATAGTCAGGGTCTCGGGCAAGGGACGGTCAGGGACGATTGAGGGCAACGGAGCGCCAGTCGCTGGCTTCGATGAAGCCGAGCATCTGCGGACGCCCGCCTGGGGTATCGGTGGAGACGAACAACGACGCGCCGTAGCCCAGGGTCGAAGACGGCAGCTTCAACTGCTTCTCCAGCGCGGCCATGCATTCGCTGTGGGTCACCAGCACCAGGTTGCGCCCGGCCACCTTGTGCGCCAGGGCATCGCGCAACAGGCTGTGCTTGCAGTCGATCAGCCAGCCTTCGCCGCTGCCGGCCTGGTTGAACATGTAGCCCGAGGTCTGTACCGCGCGGGTCAGCGGGCTGTGGTAGATGTCGGCCTTGTCCAGCCCCAGGTGCTCGAACTGCGCGCCGACGCCCACCGCCACCTCGCGGGCCCGGTCGGTGATGCCGTCGGGCACGTTCAGGCAGGCGGCCCTGGAATGGTCGCAACGCTCCACATGACGAATCAGCACAATCATCTGGCCCTTGGCCCAGCCGGCGCTCAGCGCCTTGGCTCCGGCCAGGTTGCCGTGGGCCAGGTCCGGCACCGCCGCGGGCTTGAGCAGAAAGAACACCAGCGGCAGCACCAGCAAGGCCACCAGGCCTATCACCAGGGCATTGCGATAACGGGCAAAACGGCTCGCGACAAGCGCGGGTTTTGCCACCGGAAGACTGAGTCCTGACGTCACGTTCGAGCCGCCCCTATGACCACCAGACATAAAATCGAGCAGCGCCGCCCACGCTAATCGCTGCCCATGACAATCGAGCGCGAGGCACCCGATCGATGGGCGGACTCTAGGGAGCCTGGCGTGGGCCAGGGGTGAAACGGATGTGAAAAAAAGCTCAATCGGCCAAGCGGTTTGCGCAGCGAAACCAGGCCCTTGGAGAGCCCCGCAATGGTGCAGAAAACTAATCCGACGAAATCGTTTCAGCTATTGCCCTTGCCGCCGATACACACCTGCGAACAAATCCTTGCTGGCCACCAATAACAACAATCTTCCAGCGATACACGATCAAGAAGCACAACGTTCCTGGAGGAATTGCATGAATAGCTGGTTCGGCAACATCAGCGTCAATCTCAAGTTAGGCCTGGGCTTCGGCCTGGTCCTGGCCCTGACTACCATCCTCGCCATCACGGGCTGGACCAGCCTGGGCGGTCTGATCGACCGCAGCAACTGGATGAGCGACATCACCCAATTGAACGCCGGGCTGACCAAGCTGCGCGTGACCCGCCTGCAATACATGCTGACCAACGGCGACGAAACCGCCGCGCAGAATGTGCAGGCCACCCTGGACGCCTTCTCGGCCCAGCAGCAGAAGCTGCAGAACAGCTTCAAGAACCCGGCCAACGTCAAGCTGCTCAAGGAACAGGGCGCCACCATCAGCGCCTACCAGGCGTCCCTGAACAAGATGCGCAACGCCTACCGCAATGCCAATGCCGCCCGCGTGGTGATGAATGGCAATTCGGAAACGGCGCGCAACCTGATCGCGGCCATCACCGCGCGCGTTCAGCAAATGCCCCTGAGCGACCAGCGCTTCGAACAGTTCCAGGCCATCACCAAGGCCAATGACGAATTCCAGCTCGCGCGCTTCGAAGCCCGTGAATACATCTACAACAGCACCCCGGACGCCGAGCGCAACGCTGTGGCCCAGATGAACGCGGCCATTGCCGCGCTGAGCGGGCTGGACAGCCATTTCAACAGCACCCAGGCCGACGCCCTGCGCCAGCTCAACGCCGCCCTGGGCGACTACCGCAACTCTCTGTTGACCTTCAAGGCCGCCGTCAGCGAAGCCGGCCAGGCGCGCAAGGAAATGACCGAACAGGGCGCGCTGATCGTCAGCCAGAGCGAAGAGCTGTACCAGTTCCAGCTCGACCGCCGCGACGAAGAAAGCGTCCAGGCCCGCAGCCTGCAAATGATCAGCACCCTGCTGGCGCTGCTGGTGGGCATCCTGGCCGCGGTGATCATCACCCGCCAGATCACCCGTCCGCTGCGTGAAACCATGACCGTGGTCGAGCGCATCGCGTCCGGCGACCTGACCCAGGACGTGCGCGTTACCCGCCGCGACGAACTCGGCGTGCTGCAACAAGGCATCGGCCGCATGGGCGTGACCCTGCGCGAACTGATCGGCGGCATCCGCGACGGCGTGACCCAGATCGCCAGCGCCGCCGAAGAGCTGTCGGCCGTCACCGAAGAAACCAGCGCCGGGGTCAACAGCCAGAAGGTCGAGACCGACCAGGTGGCCACCGCCATGCACGAGATGACCGCCACCGTGCAGGAAGTCGCGCGCAACGCCGAAAAAGCCTCGCAAGCCGCCGCCGCCGCCGACGGCGAAGCCCGCGAAGGCGACAAGGTGGTGGCCGAAGCCATCGCCCAGATCGAACGCCTGGCCAGCGAAGTGGTTCGCTCCACCGACGCCATGAGCGTGCTGCAACAGGAAAGCCAGAAGATCGGCAGCGTCATGGACGTGATCAAGGCCGTGGCCGAACAGACCAACCTGCTGGCCCTGAACGCCGCCATCGAAGCCGCCCGCGCCGGTGAAGCCGGTCGTGGTTTCGCCGTGGTCGCCGACGAAGTCCGCGCCCTGGCGCAACGCACGCAGAAATCCACCGAGGAAATCGAAGGCCTGGTGGCCGGCCTGCAGAACGGCACCCAGCAAGTGGCCAACGTGATGAACAACAGCCGCAGCCTGACCGACAGCAGCGTCGACCTGACCCGCAAGGCCGGTGCCTCCCTGGAAAACATCACCCGCACGGTGTCGAACATCCAGTCGATGAACCAGCAGATCGCCGCTGCCGCCGAACAGCAGAGCGCCGTGGCCGAAGAGATCAGCCGCAGCATCATCAACGTGCGCGACGTCTCGGAACAGACCGCCGCCGCCAGCGATGAAACCGCCGCCTCCAGCGTCGAACTGGCCCGCCTGGGCAACCAGCTGCAAATGATGGTCAGCCACTTCCGCGTCTGACCCTCGCCTTCGCCCCGGGAACAACGAGGCGCCCACAAGGAAGTGGGCCCCCATCGCCACCGCGCAATCACCCCTCCGGCAACACACCCGGCCGGCCCGCCCCATCCAGCAACGCATCCACCACCGCCCGCGCCATCTCCACCGAATGGATCATCGACCAGATCAAGCCACGTTCGATACCGCTGGCACTGGCGATCTCATCCGCCGTCTCCTCGGCACACTTGAGCAACAACGACACAGGCAACAACGCCTCCTCGGCACAGACCCCGGCACGCACCGCAAACAACGGCCGACCGTTGCCGTCGCGACAACCGAAAGAAGCACTGCCGGTTTCCTGCAAAGCACAATGCAAAGGCTCCCCCTCGACGCGACTTTCCAGCGCCTGACGAAGGGTTTGATTGGGGACTTCCAACTGAACGATCCGTTCGCGACTGGGTGAAAGCATGGGCGGATCGGGGACGAGCTTTTTCATGGCGGATCCTCTTGGAATGGAGCCACCACCTACCGCTGCTAAACGAATGAGGGTGGCAGCTGTACGCGGGTTAGCAGACCGGTCCAAGAATCCGGCGCACCCGAAGGCGCCCCACGCACAGCCGCCATAACTACAACCGAAAAAAGCTGGTTGAGCTGACAGCGATACCTGCGTGACTTGGAAGCGAGCTGCTAAACCCGATCACCGAAAAACCGGTGGCGAACCCGAGGCTAGACAGCGCCCTTCCCAGACGCAAGCGCCCCGGAGTTTCTCGGAAAAGCCTTACAAAATAAAGCGAAGAGCCTCACTTTCAGACAGCGTCCTACACGACAAAACTGTCATCCACAGGACCTGATCGCGAGCAAGCTCGCTCCTACAAAAAGCGCCGATATGGCCGCAATCCCTGTAGCCGCTGCCGAGGCTGCGATAGGACCGAAGGTCCTCCTGCGGTCTCAAAATCCTGCGCCTGCTGCGCAGTCGATCGCAGCCTCGCAGGCTCGGCAGCGGCTACAGGGTTTCACGCCGACCGGCAGGTCGCGCCCGGCTTTTGATCTTGATCCACCCGCCCCATCGGGAGGCCGAGCGGAGGTGTTCATCAGGGGGATGGCGCGCAGCGCCCCTCGACGCAGTCGAGGACATCGTATGGAGGTCGAAGCGAAGCCGACCGGAGTCGATGCCCCCTGATGGACACCGGAGCGAGGGAACCTGAGCGCAGCGAAGGCCGTACGCAGGGGCAAGCGTTTTTTGGTTACTTTTTGCTGGGCCGGCATTCCGGCGTTTGAAAAAAAGTGACCCGCCGTAAGGGCGGAACCATAAGTGGCCGTTACCGCAGCAATGGATATGTACCCCGTCCAAAAAATGCAGCGCCAGCACGGAAGCCATCGCGGGCAAGCCTCGCTCCTACAGAAGCCCGGCCACCCGAATCACTCGATACGCCAGATCCGCACCGTGGCGTTCTGCAACTCCAAGGACCACTCCTCTTCCGACAAACGAAGCCGCCGCAGCGTCCCCCCCATCTCCGTCTCAGCCACATAGCCCTTGGCAATCACCAAAATGAGAAACTTGTTCCGAACCCCCTCCATCCGTTGCAACCGATGCAGATCCGCAAGCACCGACCAGACCACAGACTCACCCGGTTCGACCTGCGGAAACCAGAGCCGCCCATCGCCATCCTCTCGAAGAACGGATCGGGTCTCGCCCATCCCCTTGCCCATCAGGCACTTGGGAAAAGACACATCCCCCAGGCATTTCACCTCGGCCGCCATGTCGAGATCTTCCGTGTACAGGTCGACTTTCGTACGTCCTCCGACCTTGCCGCTGGTCCAGATATCCGGATAACCGTGCTGCCAGGCATACAGGCTGAGCTCCGCCTGAATCCAGTGCTCCCGGCAATCGCTCAGTTCCAGCACCTGCGCCATGCGCTCGTTGATCGCATCAAAAGCCCCGAGAAAAACCTCCGGCCACACAATGGGTGCATTCATCGTTGAATTCCGTTCCTTGAAGGGTGAAGGGAGCCATCGCGCGCCCATAAGTGGGTCAATCCCTGCTGCATGCCCACCCTTCACAGATCGGCCATCGGCCGACAGTCTTGAACCCATCGCCGCCTGTGACCGCAGAAACGACCGCCATCGCGAACAATCGAGCAGCGACCGGCCGCGCCTGCACGACCAGCGTTGCACCCACGCTCCCGGCCCATTACCTTTACCCTCAAAAAGTGCGCCCACCGCCAGGAACCCCACCATGCAGCCCCTTGGTTACACCTCGGTCCCACCGCTGCTCAAATACCTGCGCCACGCCGAACACCTCGGCCTGCCCACCGCCCCCGCGCTGCAAGCCGCCGGGCTCGCCGCCGAACAACTGAACGACAACAGCCTGCGCCTGCCCGTCGAAGTCCACGAACGCCTGCTGGGGTATTTCTGCCAACACTCCGGCGACCCGCTGTTCGGCCTCAACGCCGCCCGCTACGTGCTGCCCAACTCCTGGAGCGTGCTCGGCTACATCACCATGAACTGCGCGACCCTGGGCGAAGCCATGAGCCGGATCATGCCGTTCGAGAAACTGGTGGGCGACATGGGGGTGAGCCGCATCGAGATGGCCGATGAGCAGGTCCGCCTGATCTGGAACTGCCGCCTGCCGACCTCCGACACCCGCCGCCAGCTGGTGGAAAACGTGCTCGCCTCCTGGCTGCTCTACGCCCGCTGGATCGCCGACACCCAGCTCTCACCGAGCGCCGTGTGGTTCGAACACCCGCTGCCGGCCGGCACCACGCTGGAACAATACGAAGCATTTTTTGCTTGCCCGGTGCTGTTCGAACAGAGCTGCTCGGCCTTGCTGGCACCGCTGAGCTACCTGCAACTGCCGTTGCGCCAGGCCGACGCCCAGCTGCTGCGAACCCTGGAAGAACACGCCATGAGCCTGATGGCGTCGCTGGAGGAAGCTCCGCTGGCGTTGCAGGTGAAGAACGCCCTGCGCCAGTTGCTCAAGGAAGGTTTGCCGCGCAAGGAACAGGTGGCCGATCTGCTGGCGATGTCGCCGCGCACCATGCAGCGCCAGTTGCAGCAGGCCGGCACCTCCTACCAGCAGATCCTCGACGACCTGCGCCAGGAGCTGGCCGAGCATTACCTGCTGCACAGCGACCTGCCGATCCAGGACATCTCCTATTACCTGGGTTTTACCGAACCGCGGTCGTTTCACCGTACGTTCAAGGGGCGGACGGGGATGACACCGGGGGAGTTTCGGCAGCACCAACGAACACGCCCATCCCTGTAGCCGCTGCCGAGCCTGCGAGGCTGCGACAGGACCGAAGGTCCTCCAGCGATTCCAGGATCCCTGCGCCCGCTACGCGGTCGATCGCAGCCTCGCTGCGCTCGGCAGCGGCTACAGGGTGCAGGTTCAGACGCAAATGGCGTTGGTGAACACCAACCGGTTACCGAACGGATCGAGCACCGTCATGTCCTGGCTGCCCCAGGGCATGGCCTGGATCTGCGGGTGGGCGAAGCGGTAATCCTTGGCCAGCAACTGCTGCTGGAAGACCTCCAGCTCGTCGGTCTCGATGCGCAACGCCGAGCCCGGCGTGCTGTCGCCATGGTGCTCCGACAGGTGCAGCACACACTCCCCGCGCGACACCTGCATATACAACGGGAAGTTGTCTTCGAAGCGGTGCTGCCAGTCGAGCGTGAAGCCCAGGAAGTCGATATAAAACTCCCGTGCCTTGGCCTCGTCGAAGATCCGCAGGATGGGGGTGGTTTTGCCAAAGCTCATTGCGCGACTCCCTGATGAAAGATGTCCACGGTATAGCAGGTGGATGTCAGCACTTCGGCTCGACCAAGGCTTTCTTTAATATCATCAGGCCATCACTGTGACGGCGTTCACCTATTCGGCGCCGCGCGCCTTCAGCCGTTGAACCCTTCGCGCAAATCCCCTTCCCGCGCCAGGAAGCGCCCTTGCCTGCGGCCGTTGGCCTGGCCTTCGGCATAGCTGCGCACGCCGTTGACCCACACGCCCTCGATCCCTTCGGCCGCCTGTTGCGGGCTTTTGAAGTCGGCGACGTCGCGGACCCGCGCCGGGTCGAACAGCACCAGGTCGGCCCAGTGCCCTTCGCGGATTTCGCCGCGCTGCTTGAGGCCGAAGCGCACCGCCGACAGGCCGGTCATCTTGTGCACCGCGGTGTGCAGCGGGAACAGGCCGAGGTCGCGGCTGAAGTGCCCGAGCACCCGCGGGAAGGCGCCCCACAGCCGTGGATGGGGGAACGGGTCTTCCGGCAGGCCGTCGGAACCGATCATCGACAGCGGATGGGAAAGGATGCGCCGCACATCGGCCTCGTCCATGCCGTAGTACACCGCGCCAGCCGGTTGCAGGCGCCGCGCGGCGTCCAGCAGGGTCGTGCCCCACTCGGCGGCAATGTCCATCAGGTCGCGGCCCCCGAGTTCCGGGTGCGGGGTGGACCAGGTGATGGTGATGCGAAAGGCGTCGGTGACCTGCTTGAGGTCGAGGGTCGAGGAACTGGCCGCGTAGGGGTAGCAGTCGCAGCCCACCGGATGGTCCTTCGCCGCCTGTTCCAGGGACGCCAGCAACTGCGGGCTGCGCCCCCAGTTACCCGCCCCTGCGCATTTGAGGTGGGAAATGATTACCGGGGCCTTGGCGTGGCGACCGATCAGGAAGGCTTCGTCCATGGCCTCCAGCACCGGCTCGAATTCGCTGCGCAGGTGGGTGGTGTACACCGCGCCGAAGGCGCTCAGTTCCTCGGCCAGTTGCAGCACCTCGTCGGTCTCCGCCGAGAAGGCGCTGGCGTAGGCCAGGCCAGTGGATAAGCCGAGGGCGCCATCTTCCAGGCTGGCGCGCAGTTGCTCGCGCATGGCGGCGATTTCCTCGGCCGTGGCGGTGCGATACAGGTCGTCCAGGTGGTTGCTGCGCAGCGCCGTGTGGCCGATCAGCGCCGCCACGTTGACCGCCGGTTGCGCGGCGTCCACCGCGTCGCGGTAGTCGCGAAAACGCGGGTAGACGAAGGCCGCCTGGCTGCCCAGCAGGTTCATCGGGTCCGGTGGATCGGCGCGCAAACTCACCGGCGAGGCGCTGATGCCGCAGTTGCCGACGATCACCGTGGTCACGCCCTGGCTGAGCTTGGGCAGCATCTGCGGCTGGCGGATCACCACGGTGTCGTCGTGGGTGTGCACGTCGATAAAACCGGGCGCCAGCACCTGCCCGTTGGCGTCGACTTCTTCGGCGGCGCGGGCGCCTTGCAGATCGCCGATGCGGGCGATGCGGCCATCGAGCAGGGCGACATCCGCGGGGTAACCCGGACGGTCGCTGCCGTCGATCACCAGGGCGTTGCGGATCAGGGTGTCGTAAAGCATGTCAGTCTCCCAGCGGCAGGCAATCGTCGCCGCCGCGGTAATCGTCCAGGGCCAGTTTGATCCGGCGCAGGCGTTCCTGGTTGTCTTCGGGCAGAGCCAGCGCCAGCTCGGTGGCCAGCACGTCGATGGCCAGCAGCATGCCGTAGCGCGCGGCCGTGGGTTTGTAGATAAAGGAGGTCTCGGCGCTTTGCAGCGGCAGCAGCACGTCCGCCAGTTGCGCCAGCGGCGAGTCGGCCAGGGTGATGGCAAGCACGCTGGCGCCGTAGCTGCGGGCCAGTTCGACAGTCTCCAGCAATTCGGGGGTGATGCCGGTCAGGGAGCAGGCGATCAGCGCGTGTTGCGGGCCCAAAGCCGCGGCGGTCACCCGCATCATCACCGGGTCGTGGCAGGCGGCGATGGGGTAGCCGAGGCGCACCAGGCGCACCTGCAATTCGTCGCTGCACAAGGTGGAACAGCCGCCCATGCCGAAGGTGTGAATCATCTGCGCCTTGCCCAGCAGGCGCACCGCGTCGCGAAAACGCGACTCGTCGAACCCCGCCAGGTGCTGGTGCAGGGTCGACTCGATATCGCCGACGATCTGCCGGTAGAAGCCCGACTGCTCCGGCGCATCCGCCGGGTCGAGAAAACGGCTGCCGACGCCGCTGGCCTGGGCCAGTTGCAGGCGCAGGTCGCGCAGGTCGCGACAGCCCACGCTGCGGGCAAAACGCGACAGGGTGGCAGCGCTGACTTGCGCCTGCTGCGCCAGCTCTTCGAGGCTGGCCGAGGCAGCGAAGCCGACGTCATCCAGCATCAAGCGGGCGATGCGGCCTTCGCCGGCGCTGAAGGAATCCTGGCGGGAACGGATCTGGTAGAGGATGTCCATGGACGGCACCTGGGCTCAAAGCAGTTGGGCAAGACCGGCGGTCAGGGCGAAGGCGACCACCGAGATCAGGGTCTCCAGCACCGTCCAGGTCTTGAAGGTCTGGGACACGGTCATATTGAAGTATTCCTTGATCAGCCAAAAGCCGCCGTCGTTGACGTGGGAGAAGATCACCGAGCCGGCGCCGGTGGCCAGCACCAGCAGTTCCGGGTGGGGATACCCCAGGCCGATGGCCACCGGCGCCACCACGCCCGAGGCGGTGGTCATGGCCACGGTGGCCGAGCCGGTGGCGATGCGCATCAGCGCGGCGAACAGCCAGCCCATCAGCAGCGGCGACAGCTGGAATTCATGGGCCAGGCCGACGATCTGGTCGGTGACCCCGGCGTCCACCAGGATCCGGTTGAGGCCGCCACCGGCGCCCACCAGCAGGGTGATGCTGGCGGTCGGCGCCAGGCATTCGTTGGTGAACCTGAGGATCGACTCGCGGTTGAAGCCCTGGGCCAGGCCGAGGGTCCAGAAGCTCAGCAGGGTCGCCAGCAACAGCGCGATCACCGAGTTGCCGATAAGCAGCAGGAACTGGTTGAGGCCGCTGCCCGGGGTGGAAATCAGGTTGGCCCAGCCGCCGATCAGCATCAGCACCACCGGCAACAGGATGGTGGCCATGGTGATCGAGAAACTGGGCAGGCGGGCGCGTGGCTCACGGTCGATGAACTGGCGCGCCAGCGGGTTTTCCGCCGGCAGCTGGATGCGCGGCACGATGAATTTGGCGTACACGGGGCCGGCGATGATCGCCGTGGGAATGCCGATCAGGATCGCGTACAGCAGGGTCTGCCCCACCGACGCCTGATAGGCCTGCACCGCCAGCATCGCCGCCGGGTGCGGCGGCACCAGGGCATGCACCACCGACAGGCCGGCGACCATCGGCAGGCCGACCATCAGGATCGACACACCGACACGCTTCGCCACGGTGAAGGCGATCGGCACCAGCAACACGAAGCCGACCTCGAAGAACAGCGGCAGGCCCACCAGGAAGGCAATGCAGACCATCGCCCAGTGCGCATTGCGCTCGCCGAAACGGTCGATCAGGGTCCGCGCCACCTGCTCCGCGCCGCCGGACTCGGCCATCATCTTGCCGAGCATGGTGCCCAGGGCCACCACCAGGGCGATGTGCCCAAGGGTCTTGCCGACCCCCGCCTCATAGGCCCCGATCACGCCGGACGGCGGCATCCCGGCCATCAGCGCCAGGCCCACCGAGACCAGGGTGATGACAATGAACGGGTTGATCCGGTAACGCGCGATCAGGACGATCAGCGCGATGATGGCGATGGCGGCATAGCCCAGCAGCCAGTAGCCCGATGCAGGTGTCATGCGGTACTCCTCGAAAAAGGGTCACGTCGAATGCTTATGAAATTCATAAATCATTTCGTGACCTGATTTTCAAACCACATGAAAGTAACTTTCGCACAGAGACAAGCTTTGTCGCGGACGGATATGCCGTGTCGCGAATAATGAAAATCGGCGAGGGGTATTTTCATCCGCTGTAGCGGAAGCCTGCTTCTTTCTGTAGGAGCGAGGCTTGCCCGCGATGACGTCGTTTCTGACCCACCGCGGGGGCCCGATAATCGCGAGCAAGCTTCGCTCCTACAGAAGCTTGCTCGTGATCGACGGGTTATTTGACGACTTTGCCCACGCCACGTCCGCGTGGGTCGGAAGCCGTTTCCAACTGGCTGCCGGTGACCCGGATCGCCTGGATATCGCCCATCTCCCAGCCCTGGTCTTCCAGGGTGTAGCCCATGGCTTTCAGCTCGTCGGCGACCTTGCCGCTGAGCGGCGCGTAGGCGTCGTAGTAAAGGGTGTCCTTGGGCAGCAACTGGTGATGCACGCGCTGCGCGGCCACGGCTTTTTCCAGCGGCAGGTTGAAGTCGTAGAGGTTGTTCAGCACCTGGAAGATCGAGGTGAAGATCCGCGACCCGCCCGGCGTGCCCAGCACCAGGGTGACCTTGCCGTCGCGGGTCACCAGGCTCGGGCTCATGGACGACAGCATGCGCTTGCCCGGCGCGATGGCGTTGGCGTCGCCGCCGACCACGCCAAAGGCGTTGGCCACCCCGGGCTTGGCGCTGAAGTCGTCCATTTCGTCGTTGAGCAGGAACCCCGCGCCCTTGACCACCACGCCGCTGCCGTAGTCCCAGTTGAGGGTGTAGGTATTGCTCACCGCATTGCCGTCGGCATCGACGATGGAGAAGTGGGTGGTCTGGTGCCGCTCCAGGCCCGGACGGACTTTTTCGGTGGGCGAGATGGCCGTCGGGTTGATCTCGGCGGCGCGTTTTTTCAGGTAGGCCGGATCGGTCAGTTGCTTGACCGGCACATCGGAGAACGCCGGGTCGCCGAGGTAATCGGCGCGGTCGGCGAACACGCGCTTTTCGATTTCCGCCAGCAGGTGGATGTACTTGGCCGAGTTCAGCTCGACGCCCTTGAAGTCCGCCGTGCGCTCTTCCTTGATGGTCATCAGCTGTGCCAGGGCCACACCGCCGGAGCTGGGCGGCGGCGCGGTGTACAGGGTGTTGCCGCGCCAGTTGACTTGCAGCGGCTCACGCCAGGCAACCTTGTAGTCCTGCAGGTCCTGCTTGGTGATCAGGCCTTTGTCGGCCTGCATCTGCGCCACCAGCAGGTCGGCGGTCTTGCCTTCGTAGAATTCCTTGACGCCCTGGTCGGCGATGCGCTCCAGGGTCGCGGCCAGCTCTGGCTGGCGGAAGGTTTCGCCGGCTTTCATGCTGCCGAAATAGTCGCCGAAGTTGGTGCTGTCCTTGAATAGCTTCAGCGCGTCCTCGCGGTACTGGTACTGCTTGTCGGCGACCTTGAAGCCGTTTTTCGCATAGCCCACCGCCGGGGTGATCAGCTCGCTCCAGGGCAGCTTGCCGAACTTCTTGTGCGCCTCCCACAGGCCCATCACCGTGCCCGGCACCCCCGCGGCGCGCGCGCCGACCAGGCTGAGGTTTTCGATGACCTCGCCTTTTTCGTTCAGGTACATATCGCGGGTCGCGGCCTTGGGCGCGGTTTCGCGGTAGTCGAGGAAGTAGGGTTTGCCGTCGATGAACAGGGTCATGAAACCGCCGCCGCCAATGTTGCCGGCCTCGGGGTAGGTCACCGCCAGGGTGAAGGCGGTGGCGACCGCGGCGTCCACCGCGTTGCCGCCCTTCTTGAGAACCTGTGCCGCGACGTCGGCGCCATACTGGTTCGGCGCGGCGACCGCGCCACCTTCCAGCAACGCGGCGTAGGTCGGCGAGCTGGCGGCGATGGCCGCTGTCAGAGCCAGGGTCTTAAACAGAACAATGCGCATAAGGTCCGTCCTTTTATTGTTTTTTGGCAGGTCGAACGATAGGGGCAAGATCGGGGGCGGAGCAATCGGCAAATAAAAACGGCCGCTTGAAGCGGCCGTCTGGCGAGAGGACGAACCGGATGGCTGTCGTGCCGCCCTCGTGTTTGTGTAGCTGCTGCCGAGCCGGCGAGGCTGCGATCGGCAACGCAGTTGCCGCAAAACCTGAATCCGCGAACTGCCTGGAAAAACGCGCCAGCCGGTTTACGACGGCTACGCCGCCGAGCGCGGCCTCGCTGGCGCTCGACAGCGGCTACAGGGATAGCGGGTCAGAGCATCTCGTGGCGAATCCACTCCAGCACCGAGGTGCGCCGCGGCACCCAGCCCAGCAGTTCGCGGGCGTTCTTGCCCCGCACGCGGCTGTTGGAGCCCAGGCCGTAGTTGGCCATTTCATAGCCCCATTCGGCTTCGGCCTGGGCCAGCGGCCAGTCCTGCGGCGCGCCGAGGTGCAGGGCCTGGGCCATGGCGGTGGTCATGTCGATGAAGGAGGCTTCAGCGCTTTCGACGAAATAGAAGGTGCCCGGGATGTTGCGGGTCAGCGCCAGCAGGTACAGCGCCACCACGTCTTCGATATGCACGTTGGACCAGATGTTCTGCCCCGGCCCGACATGCCGCACCACGCCACTGTTGCGCGCCTGCTTGAGCAGTCGCGGCAGCTGCACGCTGTCGCGTTTCACGCCGAGGCTGTGGCCGTAGATCAGCGTGTTGCAGAGCACCGCCGAGTTCACCCCGTCCTTGGCCGCGGCCAGCACCAGGTTGTCGATGGCCACGCGCGCGGCCTTGTCGACGGTGGGCTCTGGCAGGTTGTTTTCCTGATAGACGACGTCGCTGACCTTGCCGCCCGAGGCATCGCCGACGATGCTCGAACCGCTGGTGTGCAGGAAGACCTTGTTCGAACCCTTGAGGGCCGCGAGCAGGACTTCCACCGCGCCACGATGGTCGCTGCTGGCGGCGTTGATCACCGCGTCGGCGGCACGCGCCTGCTCGGTCAGCACGACGCTGTCGTCCAGGCTGCCGAGCACCGGCTTGATGCCCAGGGCGCTGAGTTCGGCGGCCTGTTCGGCGCTGCGCACCAGGCCGGTGACTTGATGGCCGGCCTGGACCAGGCCGGTGGCGATGGAGCCGCCGATGAAACCCGCGGCGCCGGTAACGAATACATTCATGGAGAAACTCCCTGGGTGGGTAAGTGATGGCGCCAGTATCGGCGGGCGACTCCTACCGAAACAGGCAGGCTGGCCCAAATCACTCTTGCGCAGGGATCACGAATCAGGGATCAGCCTTCCCACGGGAATTGACCGCTGCAGGAGCCGGCTTGCCAGCGATGGCGCCTGCCCGGGCGGTATAAGGCGAGCCGGCTCCTACGGCAGAAAGGCCTCAGCCTTCGAACAGCGGATTGGCGTAATCGGCCAGCTTGCCCTGGATAAAGTCGAGGAAGCACTGGATGCGCAGGGCTAGTTGCGAGTTGCGGTAGTACACGGCGTTGATCGGCTGGCGATAGCCGCTGTTGAACTGGGCGAGGATCGGCGTGAGGCGTCCGGCGCGGATGTCGTCGATGGTCATGAAGTGCGACAGGCAGGCAATGCCCTGCCCTTCCAGCGCCAGGTGGCGCACCGTCTCGCCGCTGGAGGCGCTGATGCCCGGCTGGATCGGCCAACGGTCGCCGTGCACATGGCGCAACGGCCAGTGGTTGAGGCTTTCGGTCTGGGTGAAGCCCAGCAGGGTATGTTCGCTCAGCTCGGCCACGGTGCCGGGTGTGCCGTGCTGCTTCAGGTATGCGGGGCTGGCGAGGATATGCAGCGGGCTGCAACCGAGCGAGCGCGCATGCAGGGTCGAGTCCGCCAGGGTGCCGATGCGGATCGCGATATCGGTGCTCTGTTCCAGCAGGTCGATGATCAGGTCGTTGCTGTTGAGCTCCAGCTGGATGTCCGGGTACAGGCTACGGAACTCGGCGATGTAGGGCACGATGGCGTGCAGCATGAACGGCGAAGCGGCGTTGATCCGCAGGCGCCCGGACGGCGTCTGCTGGCGAGACGACAGGCGTTCTTCGAGCTCGTCCATCTGGTCGAGGATCAGCTTGGCCTGCTCGAAGAAGTACTTGCCCTCTTCGGTCAAGTCCATGCGCCGCGTGGTGCGGTTGATCAGCGTGGTATCGAGCTTGGCCTCCAGGCGCGACAGGGTGCGGCTGACCGCCGACGGCGTCTGCCCGACCTGCTCGGCCGCCGCGGAAATCGAACCGCACTCGATGACGCAGACGAAGGTCTGGAGTTCGTCGGATCTGGCTTTCACGTAAGTCCTCTATCTCGGTTGGGCGCCCTGTAGCCGCTGTCGCAGGCTGCGATAAGGCCGAAGGCCTTCAGCGATCTCACGACCTTGCGCCCCCTTCGGTGGCGATCGCAGCCTGCGGCAGCGGCTACAGGTCCCGCATCGGGTTCGCGGCACGCCACCGATAGTAGCCGGATTTACGCGGGGAGGTTGAACACCGCCTTGAGGTGTTCTTCATAACGCTGCACATCGACCTCGATGTTCGGCCGCTTCATCACGTCGACACAGAGGAAGGTCGGCAGGCCGCGCATGCCGAGGAACTGGTTGGCCTTGTGGAACGGGAAGTACACCGCGTCCACGCCCTTGGCTTCGAAGAAGTCGGTCGGGTCGTCGAAGGCTTGCTGCGGAGCGTTCCAGGTCAGCGACAGCATGTACTGCTTGTCGTGGATCAGGCCGCCGCTGCCGTATTTCTGCGAGGCGTCGGAGCGGGTGCGGCCGTCGCTGGCGTAGAGGCTGCCGTGGCCCTCGGTGAAGACTTCGTCGATGTACTTTTTCACGATCCAGGGCGCGCCCATCCACCAGCCCGGCATCTGGTAGACGATCACGTCGGCCCAGAGGAACTTGGCCACTTCTTCCTTGATGTCGTAGCCCTCGTCGATGTGGGTGACTTTGACGTCCACGCCGCCACGGTCCAGCACCGCCACCGCGGCTTCATGCAGGGTCGCGTTGTAGCGGCCGTCGGAGTGGGCGAACTTCTTGCCACCGTTGAGCAACAGTACTTTTTTCATGATCCAGCCTCATCAGGAACAACCCTTTGGCGCTGCGCTGCAGGGCCGGGTCGAGAAGATTAAAAACGATGGGCGGAGAATATCGTTGAAAGACGATATGAATAAGCGCGATCCAGGCAAAAAACATTTGACCAATACGCACGAATAGACGGCGGATTCGTGTCGTAGAATTTTTTAAAACTCCCTTACCCAGGAACCGCCCCATGTCCGAACAGCACGGTTTTATCCTCCACGCCAAGACCCGCCCGGAAATGTCCGAGGCCTTCGAAGCGCTGTTTCGCGCCTATGTCGAGCCAAGCCGCGCCGAACCCGGCTGTATCGAGTACCACATGCTGCGCGACCAGCAGGACCCGAGCCTGTTCATTTTCTATGAGATCTGGGCATCCCAGGCGCACCTGGACGTGCACTCCAACCTGCCGCACATGAAGGCGTTCTTCGACAAGCGCATGGATTACCTGGAACGCGACTTCGATATCCGCCGTATCGACATGCTCAGCCCGTCGTCCGCTAGCCGCTGATCAGCAAGTGGCCGCCGAGCAACCCAAGGCCACCAAAGAACACCCGCTTGAACAGCACGGCGCTGATACGCTGGCGCAGCGCCTGGCCCAGCCACATGCCGAGCAGCGCCGGGATCAGCGCCAGCAACGAGGCGCTGAGTTCGCCGCCACCCAGGGCGCCGCGCCAGTACAGGCCGGCCGCCAGGGCCAGGGTCGAAACGGTGAACGACAACCCCAGGGCCTGCACCAGTTCGTCCTTGTGCAACCCCAAGGCCTGCAGATAAGGCACCGCCGGAATCACGAACACTCCGGTAGCCGAGGTGATGACGCCCGTCACCAGTCCACAGGCCGGACCCAGCCAGGCTTCCATTCGCGGCCGCAGCCGCAGGGTTGGCAGCAGCAATCCGCTCAGGGCATAGAGCAATAACGCCGCCCCCAACGCCCGCACCACCCAACGCCCGCCGTCGATCCCCAGCCACAGGCTGCCCAGGCCGGTGCCGATAAAGATCGCCAGCAGCATCGGCCACAAGCGCTTGAGCAAGCCTCGCAAATGCCCGCCAAACGCCAGTTGCCAGACATTGGTCAGGGTCGCCGGAATGATCAGCAAGGCCGCAGCCTGCGTCGGTGCCATAGCCAGGCCGAGCAGGCCCATGGCGATGGTCGGCAGGCCAAGGCCGATCACGCCCTTGATCATGCCAGCCAGGACAAAGGTACCAATCACCAGCAGGGACAGGAGCAAACCGAGGTTCTGGTAAAACGCGAGGGAGGTGTTCATGGCGCTATCCTGCGCCGGCGGTGGTGGGCTGAAAATCTGCCATATACTGAGGCAGCCTCTTGATTGGCGAGAGGCTGGAGATTTTCAGTGGCTGTGATGGCCTTATCACGGGCAAGCCTCGCTCCTACCGATGACCGTCTTCTGTAGGAGCGAGGCTTGCCCGCGATAGCCGCGCAGCGGCGCTTTCAAGGGACCCGCCCCATGCACTTCGACCTGACCGACCTGCGCCTGTACCTGAACATCCTCGAGGCCGGCAATATCACCGCCGGCGCCAGCCGCAGCCATTTGTCCCTGGCCGCCGCCAGTGCGCGGATCCGCGCCATGGAAGCTTCCCTGGGCACCGAGTTCCTCCAGCGCGGCCGCCGCGGCGTCAGCCCGACGCCCGCCGGCAAGGCCCTGGCCCAGCACGCGCGCGGCCTGCTGCAACAGGCCGAACACCTGCGCCAGGACCTGGCCGAATACGCCCGGGGCGTCAAAGGCCAGGTGCGCCTGTTGTGCAACACCACGGCGATCACCGAATACCTGCCGGAGCCGCTGGCGGACTTTCTCTGCGCCCACCCCAACCTCGATATCGACCTGCAGGAACTGCCCAGCCTGCGCATCACTCACGCCCTGCGCCAGGGCGCGGCGGACCTGGGGATAGCGTCCGACGCGGTGGATACCCAGGACCTGCAGACCCTGGCCTTTCGCGACGACCCGCTGGTGCTGGTCCTGCCCGCCGACCACCCGCTGGCGGACGGTCGGGCGGTGAGTTTCAGCGACAGCCTGCACCACGACTATGTCGGCCTTGCCGCCCACAGCGCCCTGGCCGTGTACCTGGAAGAACAGGCCCTGCACCTGGGGCTGCGGATGCCGATCCGCATCCGCGCCGACGGCTTCGACGGGGTGATACGCATGGTCGCCCGGGGCGCCGGGCTGGCGGTGGTGCCCAGGGCCGCCGTCGAACGCCGGGGGCCGGATGCATCGCTCAAAGTGCTGCCGCTGATGGAGGCCTGGGCGCAACGCAAATTGCTGCTCTGCGCCCGCGACTTCAACGCCCTGCCGCCCTACGCCAAGGCTCTGTTCGAGGCCCTGCGCGGCGCTTGAGCCATGGCGGCAAATTTCAGGGCTGGTCGCTCAAGAAACGCTTAGGCTCGGCAAGCTGTAGAGGCTGCCAAGCCGTGTTTCACCCGAGCATGGTCAGACCTTGGACGGGTTCAGCTCGGTAGCGGCGCGGGGTTTCCTGAAGCAGGCGAAATACACCGCCGTCAGGATCAACAGGAACGGCACTCCGAACACCAGGGTCATCTTGAAGGCCTCGGTGAAGTAGGTGGTGATCATCACCGCGCCCATCAGCACCAGGCCCAGCAACGTGCTCCAGGGGAACAGGCGCATGCGGAACGACAGCGGCTGCTCGCCGTGGCGCTGGTGGTAACGACGGAAGCAGTAGTGGGTGAGAAAGATCATGAACCAGGTGAAGATCGCGCCGAACATCGAGATCGCCATCATCAGGGTGAACGAGCTTTCCGGGTACAGCACGTTGATCAGGGTCGCCAGGCCGATCCCGGAACTGGACAGCAGCAAGGCATTTAGCGGGATGCCGCTCTTGCTCAGGGCGCCCATGGACTTGGGTGCATAACCGCCGCGGGACAGGCTGAACATCATGCGCGTGGTGATGTACAGCTGGCTGTTCATCGCCGACAGCGCGGCGATCAGGATCACGAAGTTCATCACCCCGGTGGCGCCGGGGATGCCGATGGTCTGCATCACCGTGACGAACGGGCTCTGCGCCTTGCCGGCCTGGACCCAGGGCACGATGGCCAGCATCAGCGCCAGGGTCAGCAGGTAGAACACCACCAGCCGCACCATGGTCGCGCGAAAGGCCTTTTTCACCGCGCGCTGCGGGTCCTCGGCCTCGCCGGCGGCCACCGCGATCATCTCCACGCTCAGGTAGCTGAAGATCGAGACGATCACCGCGATCCACATGCCCTGCACGCCGTTGGGGAAAAAGCCGCCGTGGGCGCTGTAGTTGTGCAGGCCGTAGTCGGCGTTGCCGGAGCCGAACACCACGTACACCGCGAGGATGATGAAGCCGACGATGGCGGCGATCTTGATGGTGGAGAACCAGTACTCGAAATTGCCGAAGGTTTTCACGCTGATGGCATTGAGCAGGATCAGCACGCTGGAGAACGAGACGATCCACACCCACTCCGGCACGTGGGCGAACCAGTACTTCATGTACATGGCGATGGCCGTGACCTCGGCGCCGACCGCCAGGACGATGGCCGCCCAGTAGGCGTAGCGCACCAGGAACCCGGCCAGCGGGCTGATGTAGAACTCGGCGTAGGCGCCGAAGGAGCCGGAGGTGGAATGGGCCACGGTCATTTCCGCCAGGCAGCCCATCAGCAGCAGGGTGATCAGCGCGCCGATGGCGTAACTGAGCAGCACGCTGGGGCCGGCGTAACCGATGGCGTAGGCACTGCCCATGAACAGCCCGGTGCCGATCGCCCCACCGATGGCGATCATGCTCATCTGCCCGGCCGTGAGCTGGCGGCGCAAGCCCTGTTCACGGTTGGAAATCGCTGCAAAACCCTTGTTGGTCGTGGTCACGTTTGTGAGCCTCTTATTGTTATTGGCACGCTTGATGGCTTTGTCTTGTAGCCGCTGGCGCAGCCTGCGATCGGCGACGAAGTCGTCGTGAAACCGGGCAACGCGGTGTTTCAGTTACACCGCGTGCACCGGTCTTGCGCCTGCTGCGCAGTCGATCGCAGCCTGCGGCAGCGGCTACAGGTATCGGGTTCAGGTCACGCTGTGGCGGATCTGGAACTGCGGCTCGGCCCAGGTCTTTTCGTCGAGGATTTCACCGAGGATCTGCACCGCGTCCCAGACTTCGCTGAAGCGGGTGTACAGCGGCGTGAAGCCGAAACGCATGATCCGCGGTTCGCGGTAGTCGCCGATCACGCCCCGGGCGATCAGGGCCTGGATCACCGCATAACCTTCGGGGTGCTCGAAGCTGACATGGCTGCCGCGCTTGTCGTGTTCGCGCGGGGTCACCAGCTTCAGGCCATGGGCCGCGCAGCGCTGTTCCACCAATTCGATGAACAGGTCGGTCAGGGCCAAAGACTTGCGGCGCAGGCTGGCCATGTCGGTCTGCTCGAAGATCTCCAGGCCGCACTCGACCATGGCCAGCGAGGTGATCGGCTGGGTGCCGCACAGGTAGCGGGCGATGCCGCTGCTCGGCCGGTATTGCGCCTCCATGTCGAACTGCCGCGCATGGCCGAACCAGCCGGACAGCGGCTGCTTGACCAGGTCGCAGAGCGCCGGCGAAACCCACGCGAAGGCCTGGGAGCCCGGGCCGCCGTTGAGGTATTTGTAGGTGCAGCCGATGGCGTAGTCGGCGCCGGCCTGCTTCAGGTCCACCGGCACCGCGCCGGCGGAGTGGGCCAGGTCCCACAGGCTCAGCGCGCCGCATTCGTGGGTCAGCGCGGTCACCGCCTGCATGTCGTGCATGTAGCCGGTCTTGTAGTTGACGTGGGTGAGCATGACCACCGCGGTGTCTTCGCCAATGGCCCGGGGCAGCTCCTCGGGGCTGTCCACCAGGCGTAGGGAATAACCCTGTTGCAGCATCTCGGTCAGGCCTTCGGCGATGTACAGGTCGGTGGGAAAGTTGCTGCTCTCGCTGACGATCACCCGCCGCTGCGGCGCCTTGAGCGCCTGCACCCGCAAGGCGGCGCTGAGCACCTTGAACAGGTTGATCGAGGTGGTATCGGTGATCACCACTTCGTTGGCATCGGCGCCGATCAGTTTGGCCAGGCGGTCACCGAGGCGCTGGGACAGGTCGCGCCAGCCGGCGGTGTTCCAGCTGCGGATCAGGCCATTGCCCCATTCCTCGGCAATCACCTGTTGCGCCCGTTGCAGGGCCGCCACCGGGCGGGCGCCGAGGGAGTTGCCGTCGAGATAGATCACCCCGTCGGGCAGCGCGAACTGATTGCGCAGCGGTGCCAGCGGGTCCTGTGCGTCGAGGGCCAGGCAGTGGTTTCTTGTTGTCATGGGAGGTCCTGTTTTCACTATGGCGTGCGGCAGCGCACGCAAATGCCGGAGGCGGCATCGGCGGCTGCGCGGTGAAGAAATAATGAACGAAGCCCTGGAGAATTTTCGTGCAAAATGCGCTATGAGAGCGGCACAGCCTCGAAGATTGTTCGACTACAACTTAAAAAAACGCGGATAAATGCCAACCATGATTCTCGACTCGACAGACCTGCGAATCCTGCACTTCCTGCAACAGGACGGCCGTATCAGCAACCAGGAGCTGGCGGAGAAAGTCGCCCTCTCGCCCTCGGCCTGCCTGCGTCGCCTGCGCCTGCTGGAGGGCGAAGGCATCATCAGCGGCTATCGCGCGGTGCTCAACGCCGAGCGCCTGGGGATCGAGCTGGAAGCCATCGTCCATGTGTCGCTGCGCCAGGACGTGGCGGACTGGCACGAGACCTTTATCAAGAAGGTCCAGCTGTGGCCGGAAGTGGTGACCGCCTATGTGATCACCGGCGCCAGCAACTATGTGCTGCGGGTCCAGGCGCGCAACCTCAAGCACTTCTCGGATTTCATCGTCAATCACCTGAACCGCACGTCCGGGGTCACCGACATCCGCTCGGAAATCGTCCTGCAGAAAATCAAGGAACAGGACGGTCTGCTGGACCTGGTGCTGCGCAAGTAAAACGGCTGGCCTGTGGGGTACAGGCCCTACAAACCGCCCAGGCGCCGCGCATCGTGGCGCTGCAGGGTGACGCTGGGCGACTCGCCGAACAGCTTGCGGTATTCGGCGGAGAACCGCCCCAGATGGCTGAAACCCCAGCCCAGGGCGATTTCGGAAATGGTCCGCGCCGAGCCGTGTTCGAGGATCTCCTGGCGCACCGCGTTGAGCCGGTACTTCTTCAGGTAGACCATCGGCGACAGGGCGAAATACTTCTTGAAGGCCTCGAACAGCTTGAAGCGCGAGACTCCGGCGGCGGCTTCCAGGTCCTCCAGGCACAGCGGCTCGCGGGCGTTGGCGTGAATGTACTGGCGGGCGCGGACCAGGTAGTGGGGCAACTTGACCTCCAGCACCTGGCGCAGCTCCGCCGAATAGTTGTTCGGCTGGGCGAGGATCAGGCCCTTGATCAAGGAGCTTTCCAGGTCGCGGGTGAAGGCCAGTTGTTCGTACAGCTCGCTGCTGCGCTCCAGTTCGGCGATGAAATAGCGCGCCATGCGCCACCAGGACGCCGAAGCCCCCTCCACCGCATCCATCACCGCCTCGAAGCGCAGCGGCGCATCCGGCGGCCGTTGCAGCAAGGCCTCCAGCGCTTCGCTCATGGCCGCCCGGGTAATCACCACCTGGACTTTGCGGCAGTCGCCGGAGATCGCCAGCATCTGGCTTTCGTTGGGGGCGATGATCACCCCCTGGTCACGGTTGGAACGCAGCAGCCGGCCATCCTTGCTCAGTTCCTGATCGCCGCTCAGTGGCAGGCTCAGGCTGTAGCTGCTGAAGCGCTCGGCGTCTTCGATATCGATGGTGACGTCGGTGCCGTATTCGATGGTGCCCAGGGTGGTGGCCCGCGACTTGAACACATTGGCGCTGTGGTGAAAGCGGATGCGCTCGGGGGTGCTGGTTTCGAGCCGGTGCGGCCCGCAAATGCCAGACATCCAGCTTCTCGCCCCCTCGAGGTCGTAGCGATCGATACGAATATCACGAAACTGCGAATCAGCCTTGCTATTCATCACGGCGCACCCACGGCAATATTTTTTTGCGCGCTCTGACGGCGCGTCTGGCTTGAACGACTGGCTTGCAGGAGCAAGTTTTGCGCCACCGCCCGGCACTGCCAACCGACTGGATAGCAATCGCCAACTAAGTGGATAGAACCCGTCCACCCGGTGCGTAAAACCCACGCAAGACTGCGCCAAACAGTAGCTCATCGCGACATCGCGGTGCAGCCGTTGATCGCCTGGGGCGCCGGCCGTGGGTATTTCCACCACACCCGAACGCCGCCCCCGTAGCCGCTGCCGCAGGCTGCGATCGGCGACGCAGTCGTCGCAAGACCTGAGCCCGCGATCCGCCTGAAACACCGCGATACCCGGTTTGTGCCTGCTACGCAGGCGATCGCAGCCTGCGGCAGCGGCTACAGGTGGCCGGGCAATTTTATGGATGGCCTTGGCCAACTAAGCGGATAGCCACCCCAGCCCCGCACTCTCTCTAATGCATGCACCGATTGGCCTGAACAAGAAAGGTACTCACTCATGAGTGGTGCAAGAAACACAGAACAATGGAAAAACTTCATCGACGGCTGCCTGGACTTTCGTCCGGACGACGGCGTATTCCGCATCGCCCGGGACATGTTCACCGAGCCCGAGCTGTTCGACCTGGAGATGGAACTGATCTTCGAGAAGAACTGGATCTACGCCTGCCACGAAAGCGAGCTGGCCAACAACCACGACTTCGTGACCATGCGCGCCGGGCGCCAGCCGATGATCATCACCCGCGACGGCGAAGGCCGGCTCAACGCGCTGATCAACGCCTGCCAGCACCGCGGCACTACCCTGACCCGGGTCGGCAAGGGCAACCAGTCCACCTTCACCTGCCCGTTCCACGCCTGGTGTTACAAGAGCGACGGGCGCCTGGTGAAGGTCAAGGCGCCGGGCGAATACCCCGAGGATTTCGACAAGGCCACCCGCGGCCTGAAGAAAGCCCGCATCGACAGCTACAAGGGCTTTGTCTTCATCAGCCTCGACGTCCACGCCGACAACTCCCTGGAGGACTTCCTCGGCGACGCCAAGGTGTTCTTCGACATGATGGTCGCCCAGTCGCCCACCGGTGAACTGGAAGTCCTGCCCGGCAAGTCCGCCTACACCTACGACGGCAACTGGAAACTGCAGAACGAGAACGGCCTCGACGGTTATCACGTGAGCACCGTGCACTACAACTACGTGGCCACGGTGCAGCACCGCCAGCAGGTCAACAGCGAAAACGGCGGCGCCAGCGCCACCCTCGACTACAGCAAGCTCGGCGCCGGCGACGCCAACACCGACGACGGCTGGTTCGCCTTCAACAACGGCCACAGCGTGCTGTTCAGCGACATGCCCAACCCTTCGGTGCGCTCCGGCTACGCCACCATCATGCCGCGGCTGGTGGAGGAATACGGCCAGGAAAAGGCCGAATGGATGATGCACCGCCTGCGCAACCTCAACATCTACCCCAGCCTGTTCTTCCTCGACCAGATCAGCTCGCAGCTGCGGATCATCCGCCCGCTGGCCTGGAACAAGACCGAGATCATCAGCCAGTGCATCGGGGTCAAGGGCGAGTCCGACGCCGACCGGGAAAACCGCATCCGCCAGTTCGAGGACTTCTTCAACGTCTCGGGCATGGGCACCCCCGACGACCTGGTGGAATTCCGCGAAGCCCAGCGCGGCTTCCAGGGCCGCCTGGAACGCTGGAGCGACATTTCCCGCGGCAGCCACCGCTGGGAAACCGGACCGACCCGCAACAGCGAGGCCATCGGCATCCAGCCGGCCATGACCGGTACCGAATTCACCCACGAAGGGCTGTACGTCAACCAGCACCGCAACTGGCAGAAATTCCTCCTCGACGGGCTGGCCAGACAATCCCTGAAACTGCGTGAGGTGTGAACATGAGTGCGCAACTGCAATACCGTATCGAACAGTTTTTCTACCGCAAGTCGGAGCTGTGCGACGCCCAGGACTGGGACGCCTACCTCGAGCTCTTCGACCCGCAGAGCGAGTTCCACCTGCCGCAGTGGGATTCCGAGCATGTCTACACCACCGACCCGAAACGCGGCATGTCGCTGATCTACTACGCCAGCCGCTCGGGCCTGGAAGACCGGGTGTTCCGTATCCGCACCGGCAAGGCCGCCTCGACCATTCCGATGCCACGCACCCTGCACAACATCAGCAATGTGCGAATCGCCGAGCAGGCCGATGGCGGCCTGCAAGTGCGGCTGAACTGGCACACCCTGTTCTATCGCCTGACCACCGCCGAGCAGTTCTTCGGCCATGCCACCTACAACCTCAAGGCCCACGGCGACAGCTGGCTGATCACCCGCAAGCATGTGCTGCTGCTCAACGACACCATCAACTCGGTGCTCGATTTCTACCACCTCTGACGGAGACCGGGCATGAATCACAAGGTCGCGTTCAGCTTTGCCGATGGCAAGACGCTGTTCTTCCCTGTAAACGCCAACGAAATACTGCTCGACGCCGCCCTGCGCAACGGTATCAAGATCCCCCTCGACTGCCGCGAAGGCGTCTGCGGCACCTGCCAGGGCCGCTGCGAATCGGGCAACTACAGCCAGGACTACGTGGACGAGGAAGCCCTCTCCAGCGCGGACCTGGAGCAACGCAAGATGCTCAGTTGCCAGACCCGGGTGCAGTCCGATGCCACCTTCTACTTCGACTTCGATTCCAGCCTGTGCAGCGCCGCAGGGCCCGCACAGCTGGGCGGCACGGTCAGCGAGGTGCGCCAGGTCTCCGACAGCACGGCGATCCTGCAACTGCAACTCGACCAGGATCAGGCGGCGCTGGACTTCCTGCCGGGGCAATACGCCCGGCTGTCGATCCCCGGCACGTCGAGCAAACGCTCCTACTCGTTCGCCAACCGCTCGGGCAGCCAGCAGCTGCAATTCCTCGTGCGCCTGCTGCCCGACGGCGCCATGAGCAACTACATCCGCGAACGTTGCCAGGTCGGCGACCGCATCGAACTGGAGGCGCCACTGGGGGCCTTCTACCTGCGCCATATCGTCCGGCCGCTGGTGCTGGTGGCCGGCGGCACCGGGTTGTCGGCGCTGCTGGCGATGCTCGAACAACTGGTCGCCGACGGTTGCACCCAGCCGGTGCACCTGTACTACGGGGTGCGCAACGTCGCCGACCTGTGCGAAACCGCGCGTATCGAGGCTTATGCCAGCCAACTGCAGGGCTTTCGCTACACTCCGGTGATCAGCGAGCCGACGGCGGACTGGCCGGGCAAGCGCGGTTACATCGCCGAGCATTTCAACTGCAGCGAACTGCGCGATAGCCCGGTGGACATGTACGTCTGCGGACCGCCACCGATGGTCGAGTCGATCAGGAACTGGTTGCAAGATCAGCAGCTTGAGAGCGTTCAGCTGTATTACGAGAAGTTCACCGAGAGTAATATCTGATCCGTCCGCCGTCAGCCGCGATCTGGCCGCGAATACGGACAGATCCGATAACAATGAGAAGAGAGCGTGATTAGTGGATGAAATCCTGAAACCCGGCGAACTCAAGCGTGGCTTGAAGAACCGCCATATCCAGCTGATTGCCCTGGGCGGGGCGATCGGCACCGGACTGTTCCTTGGCTCCGCCGGCGTACTCAAGTCCGCCGGCCCTTCGATGATCCTCGGTTATGCGATTGCCGGGTTCATCGCCTTCCTGATCATGCGCCAGCTCGGCGAGATGATTGTCGAGGAACCGGTGGCCGGGTCCTTCAGCCACTTCGCGCACAAGTACTGGGGCGGTTACTTCGGCTTTCTCGCCGGCTGGAACTACTGGGTGTTGTACGTACTGGTGGGCATGGCCGAACTCACGGCCGTGGGCAAGTACGTGCAGTTCTGGTGGCCGGAAATCCCGTCCTGGGTCAGCGCGGCGGTGTTCTTCGGGCTGGTCAACCTGATCAACATGATGAACGTGAAGTTCTTCGGGGAAGCCGAGTTCTGGTTCGCCATCATCAAGGTGGTGGCCATCATCGGCATGATCGCCCTGGGCTGCTACATGCTGGCCAGCGGCAGCGGCGGCCCGCAGGCCGCGGTGAGCAACCTGTGGAGCCACGGCGGGTTCTTCCCCAATGGCTGCACCGGCCTGCTGATGGCCATGGCCTTCATCATGTTCTCCTTCGGTGGCCTGGAACTGGTGGGCATCACCGCCGCCGAGGCCAGCGAACCGCGCAAGGTAATCCCCAAGGCAATCAACCAGGTGGTGTACCGGGTGCTGATCTTCTACGTCGGCGCCCTCACCGTGCTGCTGTCGCTGTACCCCTGGGACCAGCTGCTGCAGACCCTCAACGCTTCCGGCGACTCCTACAGCGGCAGCCCGTTCGTGCAGATCTTTGCCCTGATCGGCAGCGACACCGCGGCGCACATCCTCAACTTCGTGGTCCTGACCGCGGCGCTGTCGGTCTACAACAGCGGCGTGTACTGCAACAGCCGCATGCTCTACGGCCTGGCCGAACAGGGCGACGCGCCCAGGGCGATGATGAAGCTGAACAGACAAGGGGTGCCATTGCTGGCCCTGGGCGTCTCGGCGCTGATCACCCTGCTCTGCGTGGTGGTCAACTACCTGGCGCCGCAGGAAGCGCTGGAGTTGCTGATGGCCCTGGTCGTCGCGTCCCTGATGATCAACTGGGCGCTGATCAGCCTGACCCACCTGAAGTTCCGCAAGTCCATGGGCCAGCAAGGCATAGTGCCGTCGTTCAAGACCTTCTGGTTCCCGTTCAGCAACTACCTGTGCCTGGCCTTCATGCTGATGATCGTCAGCGTGATGCTGATGATTCCCGGGATCCGGGTTTCGGTCTACGCGATCCCGGTGTGGGTTGCGCTGATCTGGGTGTTCTACCGCCTGCGGGTGGCCAGGGCTGGTACTCGGGCGGTGGCCTGATCGTCGGCGGCTACAGGGATTGGCATAAACGAAAAGGCCCGGCATTCATCGAATGCCGGGCCTTTCCTTGCCTGCCGCTTACAACGTCGAGCGCACGCGCCACAGCTCGGGGAACAATACGGTGTCGAGCATCTTGCGCAGGTAGCCGACGCCTTCGGTGCCGCCGGTGCCGGGCTGGAAGCCGATGATGCGCTCCACCGTGGTCACATGGCGGAAGCGCCACTGGCGGAAGGAATCCTCCAGGTCGATGAATTTCTCCGCCAACTGGTACAGATCCCAGTAGCGCGACGGGTCGGTGTAGACCTCGCGCCAGGCCGCCTCCACCGACGCATCATGCTGGGTCGGCGCCTGGCTGTTCAGCGCCAGGCGCTCGGGGTCGACGGCCAGCCCGGCCTTGGCCATCAGGCCGATGGCTTCGTCGTACAGCGACGGCGTGGCGATCGCCAGCTCCAGCTCCTCGAGCAGTTCCGGACGATGGGCATGGGGACGCAGCAAGGTCGCGCTCTTGTTGCCGAGGATGAACTCGATCTCGCGGTACTGGAACGACTGGAAGCCCGACGAGTGCCCCAGGTATGGGCGGATCGACTTGTACTCGGACGGGGTCATGGTCGCCAGCACCGCCCAGGCGTGCACCAGCTGGTCGAAAATCCGCGACACCCGCGCGAGCATCTTGAACGCCGGCGGCAACTGCCCCTGATGCACGTGCTCGCGAGCCGCCTTGAGCTCGTGCAGCATCAGTTTCATCCACAGCTCCGAGGTCTGGTGCTGGATGATGAAGAGCATTTCGTTGTGGTCCGGCGACAAGGGGTGCTGGGCATTGAGGATGCGCCCCAGGTCCAGGTAGTCGCCGTAGCTCATGGAGTCGGAAAAATTCAGCTCGGCGTTATGCCAGTTGTCGGGCGGTGGGTTGTTCGAATACGGACATTGACTCATCGCGTGGGCTCCTCATGTCAGGTCGCGGCTGGTCGATCACCCGGCGCCGGCCCTGATCGAGGGCGTGCGGGGTCGAAGCTTTGTTGTTGTAAATACTATTGTAGGAATTATCGCGACAAAGGCCGCAGGATGGCGCGCACCGGGCTCGCATCCAGATGAGCGAAACGCAGGGGCAGCGCGATCAGTTCGTAGTCGCCTTCGGCCACCTCGTCGAGCACGATGCCCTCGAGAATCGCCAGGCCATGGCGAGCCACGGTGTTATGGGCGTCCATGGTTTTCGATTGCTGCGGGTCGAGGGACGGGGTGTCGATGCCGATCAGGCGCACGCCGTGGCTGGCCAGCAGCTCGACGGTTTCCTTGGCCACGGCGCTGAAATCCGGGTCCCAGGTGCTCAACGGCGCCTGGCGATAGGTGCGCAGCAGCACCCGCTCGGGCAGGTTCTCCAGGTGACCTTCCAGGTGCCGGGGCAGCACCAGCGGCCCACAGTCCAGGCAATGCACGATCCGGCACGGGCCGAGGTAGACATCCAGCGGCACTTCGCCGATCGGCGCGCCATCGGCGCTGTAATGCAGCGGCGCATCGACATGGGCCCCGGTGTGCGGCGACAGGGTGATGCGCCCGACATTCACCGGGCACTCGGGTCCGTACTGCCAGACCCGCTCTTCCTGGAACGGCGTGTCGCCGGGCCAGGTCGGGGTCGCGGTACTCAGGGGCGGGCTGATGTCCCACCAGCTTGGGGTTGTGTTCATAGCGCTGCTCTCGGTCACTTCGACCTGAATCATACGAGCGATGCCTGTGAAGATTCTTGCGAAATGCTCCGGCGACCGCGGAATCTTTCGCATGAACTGCCATGAATTCACTGATTCACGCTCGGAAATTTCAAGGCAAACCGCGGCAACACTTCGCGGGCGAGTACTGCGTTTCTGGGCACCCCGATGTCGAGTACAGACAACTGGCCGGGCGCCGGGCGCTATAGGGTGCGACTTCAGTTCTCAGCCAAGCCCCCGGAGCCCTCATGACCGCGACTGCCCCTATCACCGTTCTGCGCGACACTCACCCGCTGCCGGTGCTCGATGCCTGCAAATGGGAAAAACTCGAAGGCGACCCGCACACCGTCAACCTCAACGCCTACACCAGCGAAGACGGCAGCAAGATCATGGGCACCTGGATCTGCACGCCCGGCAAATGGCGCGTGGACTACGTGAAGTGGGAGTACTGCCATTTCCAGGAAGGCTACTGCGTGATCACCCCGGACGGCATGGACCCGATCCACCTGCGCGCCGGCGATATCTTCGTGGTCGAGCCGGGGATGAAAGGCACCTGGGAAGTGGTCGAGACCGTACGCAAGTATTTCGTTTTCGCCTGACGAATCTCCGGAAAGGAGAGAAACAAATGCTTCGATACAGGTTGCTGCAATCCCTATCGAGGAACTGCTTCTCTTCCTTTCACCAGCCAGACCGCCCCCTGAAAGCCTCCAAAACCAAGCCTCAGGCTCCGAGACGTGAACGCAGGACATCCGCACGCTCACGAATTTTATCGCCCTTTCCTTCCACCAATTTAGTGAAGGCGATGATGTCTGCCTTACGCTTTTGAATAGTGTCGCGCTGCATATGACTCAACAGCACCAATGAGTTGTAAATACCATTGCCATTGGACGTATTGCCACTGCCATAGGCGATGACTGCTGGGATCAAGAGCTCGTCGCTTCCCCATGACGCCAGCAACTGCTGGTAGCCATCCACTCGCTGACGAGCGTCGTCGCTAAACATCTGCCTGATCAGTGCATCCCATCGCTCGCCCAGTGCGTCAGTAGCATAGGCTGCCTCGACGGGCGCCTTGGTATTCTCGGCAACCACTCGAACTAGGGTCGGGCCATAGTCCGGAGCTGCAACCAGCAGCGCCCGTACTGCAAACTCACTGCGCCTTTGATCACTCCCCATCAAGGGCTCGAAGAACTTAGAGACCAGCTCGGCCTGCTTGATCTTTGATTCGGCCACTGCTCGAATGTCCGCCACTGCCGTAGCAGTACTCTGAGAGTAGTAGGAGTAAAACCCACCCACTCCTGCAATGGTGATCGGTATCAGCGCCGAGCAGGCGACACCAAACTTGTCCCAACCGTCTTTTCCGCGATCCTTGAGCTTCGCTACCTCTGACTCCATCCTTGCGATCTGCTCTTCCGTTGTCATATTGGCTCTCCTGTCGAAGCTCAGCTCTCATGCATCAGCTTTGCACCTCTGCCGTCCTCTACAGCGAATATCAATCAGGTTTATCCAGTTCAAGAGTGCGACGGTTGACCACTTCCTTCAGCCCATCCAGCAAGGTATCCGCTTTAACCCCGGACTTATGTGCATCGAGCAGAAGGAGCTGGACCTGATGACGAGAACGTCGATTTATGCGGAAGTTTGACTCGAAATCCAGCGAAGCAATGATGGTCATAGCCACAGCTGCGGCGCCTGCCAAGATCGATGACAGGTCCTCGGCGGTTTCCTGATTTTCGATAAGGGATAGCTTCGAGACGATTGCAGCAGCGGAAGCCAGAATTGCCGAGCTGATCAAGAGTGCCCTGTAGCCAAGCTTCCACTTGAAGGCTGACCTGCGGTACTTCTGCTCTTGTGCGAGCAGAATTTCCTTTGCATGTGTCAGTTCGTCAATCATCTTTGAGCCCTCCCTGTGGCCTTCAGATTGACTGTAGATCCCAATCAACAACTGACTTGTAACCGATCAGAATAACGAGAATAACCAGTGATTTCGCGGCGCTACCGTGAACGCGCCAAATCCGCCTGGCCTCCGGCTGCATATGCAAAAAACCGGGAGCCCACCCGACGTGAGTCCCGGAAAGTTTGCAGCGTTCACAGAGGTTGGCGAAACCTGCGCTCTTTGAAGAACGCAGGTTTCGCTGTTTCTAGGTCGGCTTGCGATAGCTGTTGACGATAGCCGAGAAGTCCATGCCCCCTTCCCCGCGCTGGCTCATGGCCTGGTACAGCTGCTGCGCCACGGCGCCCAGCACTACCGGCTGATGTGCCTGGCGGGCGGCCTCGGTGGCCAGGCCCAGGTCCTTGAGCATCAGTTCGGCGCCGAAGCCGCCGGTGTAGCCGCGAGCGGCCGGTGCGGTTTCGATCACCCCGGGCCAGGGGTTGTAGGTGTCGGAACTCCAGCAGCGCCCGGTGGAGCTGTTGATGATGCCCGCCAGCACCTTGGTGTCGATGCCCAGGGCATCGCCCAGGGCCATGGCTTCGCTGACGCCGATCATCGAAATGCCCAGCAGCAGGTTGTTGCAGATCTTGGCGATCTGCCCGGTCCCCACGTCACCGCAATGCACGATATTGCGGCCCATCTGCGCCAGCACCGGCTGCAGGGTGGCGAACAGTTCGGCACTGGCGCCGACCATGAAGGTCAGGGTGCCCGCCGCCGCGCCACCGGTGCCACCGGACACTGGCGCGTCGGCCATGGCCACGCCTTGCTTGGCGGCCGCCGCAGCCACGTCGCGGGCGGTCTGCGGGTCGATGGTGCTGCAATCCACCGCCGGTGTGCCATGGGCGATACCCGCCAGCACCCCGTCGTCGCCCAGCCAGACGCTGCGCACATGGGCCGCGGCCGGCAGCATGGTGATCACCAGCTCGCTGTCTTCGGCGGCAGCGCGCGGCGAGGTACTGATACTGCCACCCAGTTCGGCCAGTTCGTTGAGCGCGGCCTGGTTCAGGTCGAACAGATTCAACTGATGCCCGGCCTTGAGCAGGTTGCGCGCCATGGGTGCACCCATGTTGCCCAGACCGATGAATGCGATTTTCATGAGCGGACTCCTCAACGCAAATGGATGGTGGTGTTCACGCCATCGTTGACGCTGTCATCGTCGAACCAGCGACTGGTGACGGTCTTGGTCTGGGTATAGAACTGCACCACTTGTTTGCCATAGGGCCCCAGATCGCCCAGTTTGGAACCACGGGAACCGGTGAAGCTGAAAAACGGTACCGGCACCGGAATCGGGATGTTGATCCCGACCTGGCCGATATCGATTTCGCTCTGGAACTTGCGGGCGGCCGCGCCGCTCTGGGTGAACAGGCCGGTGCCGTTGCCGAAGGGGTTGCTGTTGACCAGGGCGATGGCCTGGTCGAGGGTGTCCACTTCCAGCACCACCAGCACCGGGCCGAAGATTTCCTGGGTGTAGATCTGCATGTCGGTGGTCACCCCGGAGAACAGGGTCGGGCCGACGAAGTTGCCCTGCTCGAAACCCGGCACCTTGACGTCGCGACCGTCCAGCTCCAGCTTGGCGCCTTCCTTGATGCCGCTTTCGATCAGGCTCAGCACACGCTCCTTGGCCCGCTTGGAAATCAGCGGCCCGACATCGGTGCCCGGCTCGCTGCCGGCATTCACCTTGAGTTTCTGCGCCAGCGCCTTGAGGTCCGGCAGCCATTGTTTCGCCGCGCCCACCAGGACCACCACCGAGGTGGCCATGCAACGCTGGCCGGCCGCGCCAAAACCGGCACCAACCAGGGCATTGAACGCCTGTTCGCGGTTGGCGTCGGGCAGCACCACGGCGTGGTTCTTCGCGCCCATCATCGACTGCACGCGCTTGCCGTGTTTGCCCGCCAGGTCGTAGACATGGGTGCCCACCGCAGTGGAGCCGACGAACGACACCGCCTTGATGTGCGGGTGGGTGCACAGCTTGTCCACCACGTCCTTGCCGCCATGCACCACGTTGAGCACGCCCGGCGGAATCCCGGCTTCCAGCGCCAGCTCCACCAACAGCATGGTCGACAGCGGGTCCTGTTCCGAAGGTTTGAGCACGAAGGTGTTGCCGCAGGCGATGGCCATCGGGAACATCCACAACGGAATCATCGCCGGGAAGTTGAATGGGGTGATCCCGGCGCAGACGCCGATCGGCTGGCGCAGGGTGTAGGTATCGACGCCGCCGGCGACGTTCTCGGCGAACTCGCCCATCTGCAGGCTGCCGATCGAGCAGGCATGCTCGACCACTTCCAGGCCGCGGAAGATGTCGCCTTCGGCATCGGCGATGGTCTTGCCCTGTTCGGCGCTGAGCACCTGGGCAATGCGCTTGGAGTGCTCGCGGATCAGCGCCTGCAGCTTGAGCATGATGCGCATCCGCGCGCCGATCGGGGTCAGCTTCCAGGTCTGGAAGGCGCGCTGCGCGGCTTCGATGGCGGCGTCGACTTCATCCGCCGTGGCGAAAGGCACCTTGGCCAGTACCTGCTGGGTGGCCGGGTTGGTGATGTCGTGCCATTCGCTGGTCTGGGATTCGACCCACTGGCCGTCGATCAGCAGCTTGACCTGCTGCAAGGTGGTGCCGTCGGACTTGAGGGATGCGTTCATACGGGTCTCCTGACTTCTTGAGGTTCTTATGCAGGGAGCCAAGGCGTGGGACCGCCTTGAAATGAGGCGTGCGTCGCGAGTTGGTTGTCGGACTGTTTTTGGAGTATAGATGTGCAAACTTCTAATAAGAACGCACATAAAAGCCGGTCCATCATGCAAAAAAACATCACCTCCCTCGGCTCGCTGAACTGGGACGACCTGAAGTTTTTCCTCGAAGTGGCCCGCACCCGCAAGGCCAGCAGCGCGGCCAAGCGCCTGGCGGTGGACTACACCACGGTGTCGCGGCGCATCGGCTCGCTGGAAGTCGCGCTGGGCACCCTGCTGTTCGAAAAGTCCCGGACCAACGGCTTTGTCCTGACCGCCGAGGGCCAGCGCCTGCTGGGTTATGCCGAGTCGATCGAAAGCACCCTGCACATGGCCTGCGAACAGGTCTCGGGCTCGGGCGTGGCCCTGTCCGGCCATGTGCGCATGGGCTGCACCGAGGGTTTCGGCAGCTTTTTCATCACCCCGCAGCTGAGCCATTTCGTCGACGCCTACCCGGCGATCTCGGTGGACATCCTGCCGCTACCGCACTTCATCAGCCTGTCCAAGCGCGAAGCCGATATCGTCATCGCCCTGGAACGCCCGGAGCATGGCCCCTATGTCTGCTGCAAGCTCTGCGACTACCGCCTGCAGCTCTATGCGACCCAGGAATACCTCGACCAGCACCCACCGATCCGCCGCCCGGCGGACTTGAGCGAGCATCAATTCATCAGCTACGTGGACGACCTGGCGTTCAGCTCGGAGCTTTTGTACCTGGCCAATGTACTGCCCGGCGCCAGCGCCAATCTGCGCAGCACCAGCGTGATCGCCCAGTACGTGGCGGCGCAGCAAGGACGCTCGCTGGCGATCCTGCCATGCTTCCTGGCCGCCCAGGACCCACGCCTGCTGCCAGTGCTGCCGGAGGAAATAGACGTCACCCGGCAGTTCTGGATGTACTGCCGCGAAGACCTGCGCAAGCTCAAGCGGATCACCCTGCTGTGGGATTACATACGCAACGTGACCGAACAGAATCAGGACCTGCTGATGGGGCAGAGCCGGGCGATGGTGTTTGCCGACTGAGTGTCTGCAAGGAATCAGGAGGCCTCATCGTAACGAGGTCAGCAGGCCATTGCCAACGGTTTGTGTCAGTGCTTGATACACGACTTGTAACACCTGAGAGCGTCTCAAAGACCCTCATCCAGAGGCCTGCGCGGGCGCAGATAAGGACCCCATGCGGACACGCGATAAGGCTCAGGCGCGAGGGCCCACGGGGGGAACCTGGGCGCATACGTGGATTGAGGTGGTCATTCAGATTTTTCTGCCAGATTCTCGAAGGGGCTTCATTAAAGTTCAGAATCGTCCTACAGCCATTCCGGATGATCCTTGGTAGGCTCGCGAGGCTCTACAACGGGCCATGGATCAATTAACGCACAAGGATGATGAATGCTCTCTTCTGCTCGCCTGGGGGACAAACACGCCTGCCCTCTTCCCGGTCACGGTACGACCCCTATCGCTTCCGCTTCTGGTGACATAGGCATCAACTTCATGGGAGCAGCCCGAGTCGGTGACACTTGCGGTTGTGGCGCGGTCATCACCACGGGGTTTCCCTCGATCATCCTGAATGGCCGCCCTATGGCCCACTTAGGTAGCCCTACCAGTCACGGCGGGACGATCATCACCGGGTCAGGCGATGTCTTCGGTGGCTTTGTCATGGGACCCGCTCCTGGCGCGGCAATCATCAACTTCGCAGCCCTCGGCGTGTTTCGCCCAGACGGCTCGGTAGACGATGAAAAGATGGCAACCTTGCTGGCTGACCCGAAGCTGAGCGAGAAGGCTAAGGATGCAAATGCTTTGGTCGATCCTAACGGGGCCTCTAAGGCGCCCGAAGAGAAGCCAGAGGAGAGGGTCTGTAATGACCCCGACATGATGGAAGAGCTGGCGAGCTACATTGCTGGCGAGATAAATACCAACATCAATAGTCCGTCCGTGCGACAAATGAAGGACCTCAACAGCTTTAGCCCAACGGCTGAGGCAAAGAAGTACAAGGAGCTTCCTTTCTATCTTCGCCTTGGTCAAAACCCTGACTTCTACAGCTTAGCGCTGGGGAAGAGAGCTAAAGCCTTAGCCATCTGGACAGAACGAGTGGGTCAATATCGACCTTGGGACCACAAGCCGATACTCTCAAAGAAGTATAACGGTGTCGTTTACCATAAACAGGGCAACTACGATTACTACTATGATATCTGGTCGAACATTCACTACGGTTATGTGGGAATGGCGGGCAGACTTTCCGAAAGCGCCCTCTTGGATGGTGCAGGCGCCGAGCAAATCATCTCAGACACAAAAAGTAAGCTGGAAGAGGCGGTAAAGACCCCAAAAGAGGATAGAAAACTCCTCGGACCTCATCGTTCAGCCGATATTGACGGACTCCGTGCATGGGACGACGCCCCGGACCGAATATCCATCAGTATTGGCATCAAACTCTTCAGCCAGCACCCTAATGGCGGTATCACGGCAAAGATGATCATGGATGAAGTTCTTGCAGTACCACCGGAAGCATGGGGGAAAGGTGTCCGTGTCCACAAATGCAAGTAAACCTAAAATCAGATACGGCCGCTGGGCATTTCTCCTGCTGCTTGTCTCCCCTATTGCGTTTTGGTATTTCGCTTCTCCTGTCGTATCGGTCCATTTCTCGCATGATGGAAAGGAAGAGTTTCGGTATATCTGGAACGTTCAGCACCAAATCTATAAAGGCGACATGCCTGTGGGGGGTGGAGCATCGGTTAAGTTTGGTCATATCTTCCCCGATGCGGGTTTCTTCATGAGATTCGATTGGTGGACCGACACGGGGACTCAGAGGTGCGTTAATGTCACACCCAAATGGGGAAGAACGATAGACATCTATCTTGATGCGACTGGTGGGATCGACACCGCCAAAACCGCCCCTGACGTCATTTCTCGCTTGAAACAATGCGCTGGCGAGTCTGACCCTTTCCGGTCCTAAAGTTCTCTACCAGTGCCGCTATGAGGTCACCCAGCAGACCCAAGAAGGAAGGTAGAACCATGAAGCACACGATTATGGGAGTTCCTGAAGGCGAGGAATTCGCAACCTTTTCAAAGGTTCTTCCGGTTTCTGTAGCGGACCTTAAGCCCATTATGGGTTGGGCAGCGGATGATGATTGTGTAGTGGTCTAATGAAACCGGACACCCATTTAGGCGAGAATGCTCGCCAGATAGAGGTGTCTGATGACCAAGCAACGTCGTTCCTTTTCCGCTGAATTCAAACGCGAGGCTGCAGCTCTCGTGCTCGATCAAGGCTATAGCCATATCGAGGCCTGCCGCTCGCTCGGGGTGGTCGAGTCCGCGTTGCGTCGCTGGGTTAACCAACTCCAGCAGGAGCGCAGTGGTGTTACTCCGCAGACAAAAGCGCTGACGCCCGAGCAGCAGAAGATCCAGGAGTTGGAAGCCCGGATCGCTCGTCTTGAGCGGGAGAAATCCATTTTAAAAAAGGCTACCGCGCTCTTGATGTCGGAAGAGCACGAACGCACGCGCTGATTGATCAACTGAGCACCCAAGAGCCGGTTGATTGGCTTTGTGTCGTCTTTGATATCACTCGTTCGTGCTACTACGCCCACCGCCTCAGATGTCGAACTCCGGACGTTGAACGACTTCGGTTACGCAGTCGAGTCAATGAGTTGTTCACGCAAAGTCGGAGCGCCGCCGGCAGCCGCAGCATTGTGTCGATGATGCAGGAAGATGGCGAGCAAATCGGACGGTTCAAGGTGCGTGGTCTGATGCGGGAGCTGGCGTTAGTCAGCAAACAACCTGGATCACATGCTTACAAACAAGCGACGGTTGAGCGGCCGGATATTCCGAACATCTTGAATCGAGAGTTTGAAGTGCCGGCACCCAACCAAGTCTGGTGTGGCGATATCACCTACATCTGGGCCCAAGGGAAATGGCATTATCTGGCTGTCGTGCTGGATCTCTATGCGCGCCGAGTTGTGGGCTGGGCGCTGTCGAGCAAACCGGACGCGGACTTAGTGATCAAGGCTCTGGATATGGCTTACGAGCAGCGTGGCCGGCCTCAAGGACTGCTGTTTCACTCGGATCAGGGCTCGCAATACGGCAGTCGCCAGTTTCGCCAACGGCTCTGGCGTTACCGCATGCGCCAAAGCATGAGCCGTCGTGGAAACTGTTGGGATAATGCGCCGATGGAGCGTGTGTTTCGCAGTTTGAAAACTGAATGGATACCGACCGTGGGCTACATGACGGCTCAAGAGGCGCACCGAGACATCAGTCATTACCTGATGCATCGGTACAACTGGACTCGACCGCACCAGTTCAACGATGGGCTGGCCCCGGCTCAGGCCGAGAAAAAACTTAACGTCGTGTCCGGGATTAGTTGACCACTACATATGCCAGCATCTTCGGATCAAGGGCACCTTTAAGGAACTTCTCACGCTGGTCCTTAGGCATCCCTGCCGCTTGGCTGTACTTCATTGCTACATACAAGAGGCGTCTCGAACTGCGTGACTTCGGTATGGCCCTGTACCTATTAAGTCTGGTACTGCCAGCAGTGTGTCAAGAAGGGGATGACAGGCTCCATGGGACCCTCAGCCAAGCCACCATATCAGGAGGAGGCGCCTTCATTCTGGGGCTACCGCCAGTCCTCTACGGGTACGTTGCTTGGTTAGCAAACCCCTTGTTTATTGCTGCCTATCGGACTCGGATTGTCAGGCGCTGAACGAGCCCCATGAAAGACAGGACACTGTTTCCCCCTTACGATAAGGGATAGGCAAACGGTTATGTTTATGACTAACAGCAACGATAAGAGTGGGGAGCTTTTGGGCCAGGAGCGGCGGCGCCGCTGGAGCCCAGAGCAAAAGCTGGCCATGGTTCGCGAGAGCCTTGAGCCAGGACAAAGTGTGTCGGTCGTCGCTCGGCGCAACGGCATCAATGCCAATCAGCTGTTCTTGTGGCGCAAGCTGTATCAGGACGGCAGCCTGTCGGCGGTCAGTGCTGGCGAAGCCGTGGTGCCTGCCTCCGAGCTGAGCGATGCGCTCAAGCAGATCCGTGAACTGCAACGGATGCTGGGCAAGAAAACGATGGAAGCCGAAATCCTCAAAGAGGCCGTGGAGATCGCCCGGTCGCGAAAATGGATTGCGCACTCACCCTTGTTGCCGGGGGACGACCAGTGAAGCTGGTCAGCGAATGTCTCGGTGTGGCGCGCTCGCAATTAACGGTTCGAATCAAGCAATCGGTATCGCCCAAAGTACGGCGAAGTAGGCCTGTGGACGATGCTGCGCTGGTGGTCGAAATCCAGCAACAGGTCAGCGAGCTTCCCAGCTATGGCTACCGTCGTGTCTGGGGATTGCTGCGTCGCGCCCGTGAAACCCAGTCGCTGCCGGCGATCAACGTGAAACGAGTTTACCGGGTCATGCGTGATCACAACTTGCTGTTGGAACGTCGACTCAAACAGCCCGGCGTGCCGCGTCGGCACGAAGGCCGTATTGCGGTGAAAACCAGCGATACGCGTTGGTGCTCGGACGGCTTTGAGTTCCGCTGCGAGGACGGGGCCAAACTGAGCGTGACCTTCGCCCTGGACTGCTGTGATCGCGAGGCCATCGGCTGGGTCGCGAGCCCGACCGGGTACAGCGGCGATGATATCCGCGACTTGATGCTGGAAAGCGTGGAGAAGCGCTTTGGTGATCAACTGCCCGTCACGCCGGTGCAATGGCTAAGCGACAACGGCTCGGCGTACACCGCCGAACAGACACGCCTGTTTGCTCGACAGATCGGCTTGCAGCCGGTGACCACCCCGGTGCGCAGCCCGCAGAGCAACGGCATGGCCGAGAGCTTCGTGAAGACGATCAAGCGTGACTACGTGGCGCACATGCCCAAGCCGGATCGAGAAACGGCGTTGCGTAACTTGGCAATTGCCTTCGAGCATTACAACGAGCAGCATCCGCACAGCGCCTTGAATTACCGTTCACCGAGGGAGTTCAGGCGCTTGGCGCCAGCATCAATTTAACGGGGAGTTGGTGTCCGGTTTTGTAGGGGCAAGTCCAGGCGCAGCTTCATCTATGCCCTACTTGCATTGCTGATGGGACTGTCGGTGCAATTACAACTCGTTACTTGGTACGACGAAGATGGAAGGTTCACCATTACTGGGTATACCTACGGCTGCTACGTCTGGTTACTTTCCTTCTCTTGGCTGGCCGGATTGGCTATAACTGATTGGGGAAAAGCGTCCGTGTCCACAAATGTAAGTAAACCTAAAATCAGATACGGCCGCTGGGTATTTCTCCTGCTGCTGGTCTCCTCTATTGCGTTTTGGCATTTCGCCTCGCCCGTCGTAGCGGTCAACTTCTCCCCGAATAGCAAGGAAGAGTTCCGATATGTCTGGAACACTCAGGACAGAATCCACAGAGGCGACATTAAACATGGGGGTTCTGCCATTGAGTCCGGCTACATTTTTCCTGACGACGACTTCTTTATGATGTTCTTTTGGTGGACGGACAAAGGTTTTCAACAATGCATCGACATCACACCTAAGCACTGGGCAACGATAGAAATCCACCTTGATGCAACAGGCAGAATCGACACCACCAAAACCGCCCCTGACGTCATTTCCCGCTTGAAACAATGCCCGGGCGAGCCTGACCCTTTCCGGACCTGAACTTCCTGCCAACAGCGCTGCGAAGAGCTGCTCAAACTCAAGCGTCCCTGCTATGGGACTACATCAACAACGTGACCAAACAGGATCAGGACCTGCTGATGGGGCAGACCCAAGCAATGGTGTTCGCCGATTAGTCGGCGATGACCACGATCGAAACGCGACGGTTTTCGGTACGTCCGGCCACCGTGCTGTTGGAGGCTACCGGCTCGCTGCTGCCGAGGCCGCGCAGCTGGATGTTTTCTTCGCGCATGCCCGTGGCCACCAGCACCTTGCTCACGCTTTTCGCCCGACGCAGGGACAGTTGCTGGTTATAGGTTTCCCTGCCGGAGGCATCGGTGTGGCCATCGACCCGGACCTTGTCGATGTGCACGCTGACCAGCGCCTTGCCGATGCGCTCGACGATCTCGGTGCTGGCGGCATTCAGTGTCTCGATATCGCTGCCGAACAGCACCTTGCCGGACAGGCCAAAGGCCCAACCTTCATCCGTCAGCTCAAAGCCCTCCTGCTTGAGCACCGCCACTTGTTGCGGGGTCAGCCCCTTGGGCGGCACGCTCTGGCAGCCGGTCAATGAAAGCAACGCCAGCAACAGGCCGGCGGTGAAAAGTCGCGAGAAAGATCGAGTCTGTGAAAACAAAGAATTAGCTCCTGGATTGAACGTGAACGACGGGGGGCTCCGACCCCGCAGTGTGTTGCCCACCTCGAGAGACACGCTTGGCCTGATACATCGCCGCATCGGCGGCGTTGAGCAGAGCACCCGGGGTGGTGCCATGATCAGGGTAGACGGCAATCCCGATACTGAGCGACGTCAGCACCGAAGTACTGCCTGGCAAGGCAATCGGCATCTCCATGCTGACGATGATTTTTTCGGCGATACGCTCGGCGTCCTCGATGCGGTGCAGCGGGGTCAGCAGAATGGCGAACTCGTCGCCCCCCAGGCGCGCCACCAGGTCTTCCTCGCGCAACTGCGCCCGCACCCGCGACGCCACTGCCATCAGCACCGCATCGCCGGCGGCGTGACCGAAGTTGTCGTTGATGCCCTTGAAGCGATCGCTGTCAAGAAACAGCACCGCCACCCGTTCGTTGAGCTTGCTGGCGCTGCGCAGCGCACGGATCAGCCGGCCCTCGAAAAACGCCCGGTTCGGCAACCCGGTCAGGCTGTCGTGGCTGGCCTGGTGGGCCAGGGTTTCGTTTTCGCTCTGCAAATGGGTTTGCCAGGCTTCCAGTTCATCGAGCAAGGCATTGAAGTCGTTGCCCAGGTTGTCCAGCTCGGCAATCTTAGCCGGCGGTACCCGCACGTCGAATGCCCGCTCGCGGCGCGCGGCATGGGCCACATCGGCCAGGCTGCGCAGCGGCCCGGTAATGCCGCGCAACTGACGGCGCGCCAGGTACAGCGCCACCCAGGCGCTCACCGCGATACACAGGACAATTCCCACCAGCCCACTGAGCAGGAAGCGCAACAGGCTGCCGCCGTGCCCGGTCAAGGCAACACTGCCGATCTCCTGGCCTTGATACATGATCGGCACCGTGATGGGCTTCTCGAGAAAGGCGCGGGCGATCTGCATTTGCAGATCGCTCAGCAAACCGGTTTCCGGCCGCTCCCAGTGGGCCAGCACGCGGCCCCGGGCGTCGAGTACCTGGGCCTCGGCCACCTCCTCGGTGGAGGCAATCAGGGCCAGGGCTTCGGTCGCCGCGGCGCTGTCGTTGAACACCACCGCCGCTTCGACCGTGTAGTTGATCGAACGCGCGATCAGGTGCAGGTTGTGATCGGCATACACCCGCAACGCCAGCACCCCGAGCAGGGTCAGGGACAGGCTGGCCATGGAAATGGCCAGCAGGGCGACGATCAGATGCCCGCGGCCAATGACCGAATGCAAAGTAGGGCGAGCAGGCGATTTGAAGAGACTCATGGCGCCGCCGGTCGACGACGGGAGAGTTGCAACACGCTCGGATGGATCCGAACACCACTGCGGGCCACTGAATCCAGGTTGACCTCGAATGACACCTGGTTGTCTCTGACACGCAGGCAGAACAGGCTGCCCACCGTGCACTGGTCGCCGCCCTCGCTGATGCTCAGCACCGGATGACCGGCCAGGGAAGTGAACAGGCGAGCGCGCTGGTCATCGGTCAGCTTGCCGATGTACACCGAGTCGCACTCGCTGACGATGGCTGGGTTGTCGGCCAGCAAGCGCCGCACCAGGACCGGGCGGCCGGTGGCCTGGGTCGTGCCCTTGACCAGGTCGTCGGTGTATTCGGTCGGCCCCACCACGCACAGGCGCAGCTGTGCCGGCTCCACCGGCCAGCGCGCATAGCTGAGAATGCCCAGCACCACCTGAGTTACTGCCTTGGCGCGCTGGTCTGCCAGGCTGGTGGCAGGCTCGGGTTGCGCGACGGCAAAAGTGCTCAACAGACAGACCAGGGTGGACAGCAGTACCTGCCTCCAGCCCAAAAAGCGCTCTGTCGCCGAGACAGCCACGTTCATGCAGGGATTCTCTTTGATCTTCATACAATGATGCCGCAACGATAGCACAGCCGGTGAAACCGCCGCGAGGCTCCCAGGCATGGGTAGCAGGCTATTGGTTTAGAAAAAAATGAAGTAACGATTTGAGCCTTCCTATTCTTCATGCCTGCATCGCCTGCTTAAGATCGGCGCCAGAGAGTGAGCCGTCCAGCCCCCCCTTCGGTGAGACCGGATCCGCAGAGATCCGGCTCAAGGAATGTCTTTTGCTACTGCCCAGTATCGCCGCCTCGGCCACATGCCGCTGCGGTGCCATGAGTAGCCCAAGACATCTTTGAGGTTAGCCGATGCAACTGGAAATATTCCGCACACTCTGGGGCTATACCGCCAGCAAGGCCCAGGCACTCGACGAGCTGCTGGCCGCCGGCTTCGACGGTATGGAAGCCCGCCTGCCTTTGCAAGCTCGCGAACGCGGCGAATTCGGCACTTTCCTGCGGGACAATCGCCTCGGCTATATCTGCACCGTTTTCACCGCCTACGACGTCCTGCCCAAACAGTCGGCCGCGTTCCAGGAACACCTGCTGGACCTGGACCGCAAACTCGCCTGGGCCGCCGAGCTGGCACCGCGCTTCGTCAATGTCCTGGCCGGCAACGACCGCTGGCCCCTGGCGCAACAAGTCGAGTTCTTCGGCCAGGCCATGAAGCTGGCACGCAAGCATGGCCAGTTCTGCAGCTTCGAGACTCACCGTGCCCGCTCGCTGTTCAACCCCTGGGTCACCCTGGAGCTGATCCGGCAATTGCCTGACCTGCGCTTCACCAGCGATATCAGCCACTGGGTCGTCACCTGCGAACGCCTGCTGGACGATCCTTTCGATGACCTGGGCCCCTTCGTCGAGCGCGTTCACCACATCCAGGCCCGGGTCGGCTATGACCAGGGGCCGCAAGTCCCGCACCCCGCCGCCCCGGAATATGCCCGTGAACTGGCGTTCCACCAGCAACACTGGGAGGCCGTCTGGCATTCGCAAAAGGCCCGTGGCTACCAGGTCAGCACCCTGACCCCGGAGTTCGGCGCCGACGGCTACCTGCATCACCTGCCCTTCACCAACGTGCCGGTGGCCGACCTCTGGTCGCTGAACCGGTGGATGGCCAGGACCGAGCGCGAACATTTCGACCGCTTCACCCACTCAACCCGTCCGTGAGGTTCTTGCGTCATGCCCGAGAAGATCGATAACACCCCGGCCAAGGCCAACTTCAAGCACATCCCGGTGGTGGACATCGCCGGCCTGTTCAGCATCGAGCTGGAACACCGGCTGGCCGTCGCCGAGCAGCTGGGAGCAGCCGCCAGCGAAGTGGGCTTTCTCTATATCACCAGCCATGGCATCGACCCGCAGTTGATCGCCGGCCTGCGTCAGGCCGCCAGGGACTATTTCGCCCAGCCCCTGGACACCAAGATGCAGCACTACATCGGCACCTCGAAAAGCCACAAGGGTTTCGTCCCCGAAGGCGAGGAGGTGTATTCCAAGGGCAAGCCGGATCACAAGGAAGCCTTCGACATCGGCTTCGAAGTACCGGCCGACGATCCCCTGGTCCTGGCCAATACCCCGCTGCTGGGGCCGAACGAATGGCCAGAACTGCCCGGTTTCAAGGAGGCGGTGCAAGCCTATTACGCGGCTGTCTTCGCCCTCGGCAGGCGCCTGTTCGGCGGGTTTGCCCTGGCCCTGGGCCTGGTGGAAAACTATTTCGACACCCTGGTCACCCGCCCGCCTTCCAAACTGCGTCTGATCCACTACCCCTTCGACGACGCGGCCCAGGATGCCCCCGGCATCGGTGCCCACACCGACTATGAATGCTTCACCATCCTGCTGGCCGACAAGCCGGGTCTGGAGGTGATGAACAACCTGGGCCAGTGGATCGACGCCCCGCCCATTGCCGACGCCTTCGTGGTGAACATCGGCGACATGCTGGAAGTGATGACCGCCGGCGCCTTTGTCGCCACCGCCCACCGGGTGCGCACGGTCAGCGAGGAGCGCTACTCGTTCCCGCTGTTCTACGCCTGCGACTTCCACACCCAGATCAAGCCACTGCCGCAGTTCGCCAAGGCCTCGGACGACTACGAGCAGATCGCCATCGGCGAACACATGTATGGCCAGGCCCTGCAGACCTATCAGTACCTGCGCAAACGCGTGGAGAACGGTGAGATCCGCTTGCCGGAAAAAGCCCGCAAGCCTTCGAGCTTCGGCCACCTGAAACATCAGTCGCAAGCGTCCTGACACCCCTTTTGCCCTTTGCTTCCATCCCCTGGAGAGACCCACGATGCTTAACAAAAACAACGTTGCTCGCCTGACCCTGCTCACCGCCGGCCTGTTGTGCGCCACCGCCGGCCTGGCCTCGACCGCGACACCCGGCCAGCTGAAGATCGGCATGGAAATCACCTACCCGCCGTTCGAATCCTATGACAGCGAGAAGAACGTGGTCGGCTCCGACCCGGAACTGGCCCACGCCCTGGCCAGGCACCTGAACGCCAAGGCCGAGTTCGTCGACACCAAGTTCCCCAGCCTGATCCTCGGCCTCAACGCCGGTCGCTACGACGCGATCATTTCCGGCATGTACATCACCCCGGAGCGGCAGACCCAGGCCATGACCATCGCCTATGCGAAAACCGGCGCGGCGATCATGGCGTCCAAGGACAGCGGCCTGAATCCGCAAATCCCTGAAGACCTGTGCGGCCTGAAAGTCGGCCTGGAACAGGGCACCACCTGGGTCGGCCAGTTGCAGAAGCTCTCCAGCGACTACTGCGTGCCGAACAACAAGGGCGCGATCAGCGTCAGCGAATACCCCTCGGCACCTGAAGTGACCCAGGCCCTGCTGTCGAAGAACATCCAGGCCCAGGTGGAAATCGCCGGCGCGGCGAAGATGATCGCCGAACGCACCAAGGGCCGGGTGGTGGTCACCAGCCAGCACCTGATCTATCAGCAGACCCTCGGCATCTTCGTCAAGAAAGGCAACGACGCCACCTATAAGGCGCTGCAGGCAGCCTTCGCCGAGAGCCGCAGGAACGGCGAGTACGCCGCGATCCTCGGCAAATACAACCTCGAGCCCGTGACTGACTGACAAGCCACTGCGGCGCACGGATGCGCCCGTGACCGGCCCCTGATCGAGCGCACAGCGCTCGTCCTGATGCCTGCGATCCGAAGCCGCCTGAGGTGTTTATGCAATTCGACTGGTCCTACTTCTTCTCCCTGTTTTCCCTGCCCAGCTTCTGGCACGCCTGCGTCACCGTGGTCCAGCTCAGCGCCCTGGCCTGGTTCATCGGCATGCTGCTGGGCTTTCTCCTGGCGTCGGCCAAACTCTCCAGCGCCGCCTGGCTCAGAACCCCGGCGGCGCTGTACATCTGGTTCTTTCGCAGCATCCCGCTGCTGGTGCTGGTGGTCTTCGTCTACAACCTGCCCCAGCTGTTTCCGGCCTCCGGTTCGGTGCTGTCCAATCCCTTCTACTCGGGGCTGTTCGCCCTGGTGGTGACCGAAGCGGCGTACATGGCGGAAATCCATCGCGGCGGGTTGATCTCGGTGGCCAAGGGGCAGAAAGAGGCCGGTCGTGCGCTGGGGATCGGCCTGGTCGGCCTGCAACGGCTGATCGTCATCCCCCAGGCCTTCCGCATTTCCCTGCCGACCCTGATCAACGAGTACATCACCGTGGTCAAGCTGACCTCGCTGATCTCGGTGATCTCCCTGACCGAACTGCTCACCGTCGGCCAGCGCCTGTATGCGCAGAACTTCCTGGTGATGGAGACCCTGGCCGCGGTGGCGGTGTACTACGTGCTGATCGTCACCCTGTTCGCCTGGCTGCTGCAGCGCCTGGAACGCCACCTGGACCTGAACCTGCGCACGCCACAAACCCTGGACGACACCGGCACCGAGCGGCTCCGGCAGCAGGCGCAACCGCTGCACACCCGCCCGCGCCCAACAGCGCTGGCCGGCAGCGCCCCGGCCCTGCAACTGCAAAACATCCACAAGCGCTACGGCGATCATCAGGTGCTCAAGGGCGTCGACCTGAACGTCGCCAGCGGCCAGGTGATCTCCATCATCGGTCCGTCCGGCTCGGGCAAGACCTCGCTGATCCGTACCATCAACGGCCTGGAGCGCATCGATCAGGGCGAGATCGTGCTGTTCGGCAACAGCTTCATCAGCGCCGGCGACAACCTCAACAGCCCGCAGGTGCGCGACGGCGTGCGGCATATCGGCATGGTCTTCCAGAACTTCAACCTGTTTCCCCATCGCTGCATCCTCGACAACATCTGCCTGGCGCCGCGTTACCACGGCAGCAGCAAGGCTTTGAGCGAACAGCAGGCCTACGCCTTGCTGGACAAGGTCGGCCTGCTGGCCCACGCCCACAAGTACCCGCACCAGCTGTCCGGCGGCCAGCAGCAGCGCGTGGCGATTGCCCGGGCCCTGGCGATGGAGCCGCAGATCATGCTCTTCGACGAGCCGACCTCGGCCCTCGACCCGGAGCTGGTGGGCGATGTATTGAATGTGATTCGCGACCTGGCCAGAGAAGGCATGACCATGTTGATCGTCACCCACGAGATGGACTTCGCCCTGTCGATTTCCGATCGAGTGATCTTCATGGAGGGCGGCAATATCCAGCTGGACGCCAGCCCGCGGGCGATCCGCGAAGAAGAAGCCGGAGAACGGGTCAGGCGCTTCATGGGGCTCGAGCAGCCCAGCGCAATGGCGCTGGCCGCGGCGCTCTGATCGAGTGCAGAGCACCAGTGGCCCGGCGCTCACCCCAGGTCGAGCATCAACCCGCTCAGCCGCTTGACCTTGCGCCGCACCGCCTCTTCGAATACCCCGGCCCGCGGCTCGATCAGGCTGAACCAGTCCTTGGCCCGGGTGATGCCGGTGTAGATCAGCTCCTTGGTCAGCACCGGGTTCAGCGCCTCGGGCAGGATCAGCGCGGTGTGGGCGAATTCCGAGCCCTGGGATTTGTGCACGGTCATGGCGTACACGGTTTCCACATCATTGAGCCGGCTCGGTAGCACGAAACGCACGCCACCCTGGCCGTCGTTGCGCGGGAAAGCCACCCGCAGTACCCGCCGCCCGTCCTGCCCGCCTTCGTGCTCGGGCAGCTTCAAGGCAATGCCGATATCGCCATTCATCAGGCCCAGGCCGTAATCGTTGCGCGTCATCAGCACCGGACGACCTTCGTACCACTGCTGATCGCTTTCGATCAGCCGCGCCTTGAACAGGGAGGCGGTGATCCGCTGGTTCAAGCCCTCGACACCCCAAGGCCCCTTGCGCACCGCGCAGAGCAACTGGAACTGGTCGAAGGCCTGCAGCACATCGCGGGCCCAGGCGGTCCAGCGCGGATCTTCCAGCGCGGTATCGGCGGGTGGGCGCTGGCCACGCAACAGGCTCAGGTAATGCCGGTAACCCTGCGGCCCGTCACCGTGGCCCTCCAGCAGCAAGCGCTCCAGGGCGCGATCCTGCTCGCCCTTGAGGCTCAAGCCATACAGGTCGGCGTGGCTGCGGGCGGCCAGCAGGCGGCGCGCTTCCTCGGCCTGCTGCTGGTTGACCCAGCGTGCCAACTGGCCGATACCGCTGCCTTCGCCGAAACGCCGGGAGTGGCGCAGCATCACCACCTGTTGGGCCAGCGGGTGAGTACCGGCGTTGTCTTCCTGCAGACCGCTGTCCGCCAATTGTTCGCCGCTGACGGCCTCGAGCCAGCGGCGGGTCTGCGGGCTGTACCAGCCGGCCTCGGCATCGCGGCACAGATCGCCAAGCACCGCACCGGCTTCCACTGAGGCCAGTTGATCCTTGTCGCCGAGCAACACCAGGCGCGCGTGCACGGGCAGCGCATCGAGCAGGTTGGCCATCATCTCCAGGTCGATCATCGAGGCTTCGTCGACCACCAGCACATCCAGCGGCAAGCGGTTGCCCGCGTGATGGCGGAAGTGCCGGGTGCCCGGACGATTGCCCAGCAGCCGGTGCACCGTGGTCACGTCGCTGGGGATCTTCTCGCGCACGCTGTCGTCGACCGACAGGGAGCGCACTTGCAGGCTGATGGATTCGGTCAGGCGCGCCGCCGCCTTGCCGGTAGGTGCCGCGAGGCGGATACGCAAAGGCTTGCCGGCTTCGACAGCCGGCGCCTGAAGCAAGGCCAGCAGGCGCACCACGGTCGTGGTTTTACCGGTTCCCGGCCCGCCGGTAATGATGCTGAAGGCGCCGCGGGTGGCCAGCGCACAGGCGAGTTTCTGCCAGTCGACCGGCCCCGTCGCCTTGGCCGCCCCGAACAGGCCGCCGAGGCGCTCGGCCAGGTCCGCGGGGGTTTCCTCCTGCACCGCCAGGCGCTGGCGCAAGGCATTGTCGATGCGCCGCTCATAGGCCCAGTAGCGGCGCAGATACAGGCGCTTGCCCGACAACACCAAAGGCCGCTGCCGGGCCTGCTCGCTCTGGTCCGCCGCCAGCGCTACCAGGCGACTGGCCGCCAGGGCTTTGCACCAGTGCGCCCCGTCCAGCGTCGCCAGCACCTGCGACGGCAGTACCGCCGCGGTGCTTTGCAGATCGCCTTCCGGCGGCAGGGACAGGGCGAAATCCGGCTCCTTGAGGGTTTCGAACAGGTCCAGGCAGACATGACCATGGCCCAGTTGATGGCTGGTCAACGCCGCGGCCATCAGTACCAGCGGATCGCCTTGCGGCTCCAGCTCATGCAGCAAGCCTACGAAAGCCTTGTCCAGGGCACGCAGCCAGCCGCGCTCGACCCAACGGTCGAGCAACAGCAGTAGATCGGCGGCCCGTACCAGGGGCGCCAGGTCGGACTGGGGCTGGGGTTCCAGTGGCGTCAGCAGATCATCGATCACAGCAATACTCCCTGTTCCCACGCCGGCTCGGCTCTGGGCTGCTCAGGCTTGCCCTGGAACAGGCGGTCCAGGCGCTCGATCAGCTCTCGGGGCGGCCGGGTGAAAAACACGCCGCGGCTGGCCGAGCCCGTGCCGCGCAAGAACAGATACAGGGCGCCGCCCATGTGCCGGTCGTAATCGTAGTCCGCCAGGCGCGCACGCAACTGGCGATGCAGGGCCAGCAGGTACAGCACGTATTGCAGGTCGTAACGGTTGTCGAGAATCGATTGTTCCATGGCCTGCTCGGTATAGGCGGCGTCATCCACGCCCAGCCAGTTGGATTTGTAGTCGGCCACGTAATAGCGCCCTTCATGCTCGAAGGTCAGGTCGATAAAGCCCTTGAACATGCCGTTGAGCAGGACCGGTTCGGCGGTCACCCGCGGCACGCCTTGATGGGTGTACTGGCGCACCAGTTCGTCGAGCTTGAGCACGTCGACCTTGTGGCTGGCGAACCAGAATTCCATCTCGACCCGGTATTGGCTCAACTGCGCGAGCACCACTGGTGGCCGCCCCGCCCCGGCTGGCAAAGGCAGTTGCAACAGGTGCCGCAACCAGTCGCTCAATGTGCGAATCCAGCCTTCCCAACCGCGGCGATTACAGCGCCGGCCGATAGCGTCCTCGATGGCAACTGGGTCGGCGGCAAACCCCTCGTCACCGGCCCATTCCAGCAGGCCATGGAGGAAGGTCCCCGGGTTAGGCCCACGGGGGAAACGATGGATATCCGCGCCGCTGGCCACGACCTCACGCGGGGCATCGGGGTCAAGGCGTTCGTCGTCAAAGAGTTTCTGCGCCTGCGGGCTTTCCGGCGCCTCGGTACTACCGGCACCCAGGCTGTCGCTGATACGCAGGGCGCTATAGGAGGCGATCCACCAGTTTTCCGCGGCGCGCCGCTTGGGAACCAGGGGCGCCAACAGGGTGGCGTCGTTGCGTGGCGGATGGAAACGGCTGTCGGTGGCGCTGGGCATTTCCCTGACGCTCATGGCCTCGCAGCCTTGCTGCAGGTCCTGCAGCCAGCGCGCCAGGCCACTGGACTCGTTCAACAGCGCACCGCCGCCCAACAGATACCCCAAGGCAGAAAGGTGCAACACCGAGCTGTTGTGGTTGCCGCGCTTGAGGTCGGCGACACCCAGCCAGCAGGCATGCTGGGCACGGGTCAGGGCCACATAGAGCAGGCGCAGGTCCTCGGCCAGACGCTCGTCGTCGGCCTGGGCGATCAGCTCCGGGGTCGGCCGCAGCGTCACCCGGGCCTTGCCCGATTCGTCGTGGTAGTGCAGCGGCAGGCGACTGCCATCCACCGGCTTGGCCGAACAGATGAACGGCAGGAACACCAGCGGGTACTCCAAACCCTTGGACTTGTGGATGGTCACCACCTTGACCAGCTGTTCGTCGCTTTCCAGACGCAGGATCTGTTCTTCGCCAACCTGTCCGGACAAGGCCAGGTGCTCGGCCAGATGGCGAATCAGCGCTTGTTCGCCGTCCAGCTCGGCAGCCGCCTGCTGCAACAGTTCGGACAAGTGCAGCAGATTGGTCAGCACCCGTTCGCCATCGCTGCGGGCGATCAAGGCCTGGGGCAACTGGAAGTCATGCAGCAGGCGCCGCAGCATCGGCAGCACACCCTGGGTGCGCCAGATCAGGCGATAACCGCGGAACTGCATGACCCGGCTTTCCCAGGCCAATTCGTCCTGGTTCAGGCGCTCCAGCTCCACCAGCGGCAGGTTCAGGGTGATGGAGGCCAGCGCGGCGCGCAGCGGGCGCTCGATATCCGGCTCGGCACAGGCCTTGAGCCAGGCCAGCAGGTCGTGGGCTTCCTGGGCGGCGAACACCGAGTCCTTGTCCGACAGGTACACGCTGCGCACTCCGCGCGCGGCCAGCTCGCCACGCACGGCCTGAGCCTCCTTGCCATCGCGCACCAGAATGGCGATGTCCGCCGGCAGCAGCCCCTTGAAGGGCTGGCCGTCGCGGGCGAAGCCGGCGCTGGCCTGCTGCCCGCCGTTGAGCAAGGCGACGATTTCGCTGGCGCAGGCCGCCGCCAGTTGCTGCCGGTACAACGCACCGGAAATGGCTTGCTCCGTGGGCAGGTGCCAGATATTCAGCGCCGGCACCACCTGCCCCTCTCTCTGTAACTGCTCTTTGCGCCCTTGGGATGCCACCGCCAGGAACGGTACCGGGTTCTCTCCGTTTTTCTCCCGGAACAGGAACGCGCCGCGCCCTTGCTCACGGGATTCGGCACGCTCGAATACGTGGTTCACCGCCTTGACCATGGCGTGGCCGGAACGAAAGTTGGTGCCCAGGGTATGCAAGCGGCCGCTGGTGGCCTGGCGAGCGCGCAGGTAGGTGTAAATGTCCGCCCCGCGGAAGGCGTAGATCGCCTGCTTGGGGTCGCCGATCAGGAACAGGCCGGTCTCGGGATTGTTGTCCTCGATGCGGTAGATGCTTTCGAAGATCCGGTACTGCACCGGGTCGGTGTCCTGGAATTCGTCGATCAGGGCTACCGGGAACTGCTCGCGAATCAGCGTCGCCAGCCGCTCGCCACCCTCGGCCTGCAACGCGGCGTCAAGGCGCAGCAGCATGTCGTCGAAGCCCATCTCGGCCCGCCGGCGCTTTTCCTCTTCGAAACGCGCGCCGACCCAACGCGCGGCGTGTTGCAACACCGCAGCATCGGGGCTCGGCAGGGCATCGAGCGCGGCCTTGAGCCCGGCCATGGCCTCCAACGCAGGATGATCCGGGGCATCGCCCTTCCAGGCCTCAGCCATGCCTTCGGGGGTCAGGCGGCTGAAGCCGGTGCCGATATCCAGTTGCTCTATGGCCTCGTCTTCGGCCCAGGCGGTGATCTTTTCGAACCAGGGCTCGAAGTAACGCGCCTGCATCTTGCGGCCATCGACCGCCTTGCTGGCGACACCCTGCAAGCAGATCTCCCGCAGCTCTGCAGCCCATTGCTGCCAGGGTGCCTTGAGCTGCACCAGGGCGGCGCGTCGTTCCAAAAGACAAGCTTCGATCAGTTGCGCCGGAGTTTGCTCCTGATCCACTTCACGCTCGCTGCCAAACAGCGCACGCACCCTCGGCAGCAAGGCCGCGGGTCCGCCCCAGTTGGCCCGTACCCAGTTCAGTGCGTCGCCCTGCATCGGGTAGCAAAACAGGCGCCAGTAATCGCGCAGCACTTCACCCAGCAGATCGCTGTGGTCGGTTTCCAGGGTCTGGGTAAACAGGCTGCCGCTGTCGAACGCGTGCTCGCGCAACATGCGCTGGCACCAACTGTGGATGGTCGAGACTGCGGCCTCGTCCATCCATTGCGCGGCGATATCCAGGCGGCTGGCGCAACCCGGCCATTGCTCGGCGGCGAACTGATCGCGCAACTCGGCAATCAAGGCGTCGGGCGCGGTGGTTTCCTCGCGGAAGAAGCGCGCGGCTTCAGCCAGGCGGGTGCGGATCCGTTCGCGCAGTTCCTTGGTCGCCGCATCGGTGAAGGTCACCACCAGAATCTGCGGTGGTAGCAACTCGCGACCGAACCCGGCCAGCTCGCCGCCGTGTCCCAGCACCAGGCGCAGGTAGAGTGCCGAGATGGTAAAGGTCTTGCCAGTACCGGCGCTGGCTTCGATCAGTTGGCTGCCCCGTAGCGGGAACGCCAGGGCCAAAGGTGCTTGCCGGGTCATGCGTCAGCCTCCCCATTGGCCGCGGAGCGCCAGGGCGCCTGCAACAGTGGGCGGTACAGCGCCTCAACCCAGCCGCTGAAGGTTTCATCGGCGATCAACGCGTTGTAGTCCGGGTACTGGCGCGCCAGGGCCGGGCTTTCCCGACACTCGCCATCGCTGGTCTGGCCGTCGCCTTCATAAGCTTTGCGCGCCACGGCTTCGGCCTTGCCCGGGTCGCTCTGGCCCAGCCAGGCAAAAGCGGTTTTCACGGCTACCGGCAGCGGCTGGCGCATGCCCGCCTGCCAGGCCAGCAACAGATCGCCCAGGCTTTGCAGTGCCGACTCGCGGTCCAGAGGTGACAACAATAAGGTGTCGTCGCTGGCCACCAGCGCGGTGGTCAAGGTATAGCCACTGGCACAGGCCACCAGGTGATTGACCCAGGGCCGGGTCAGGCGATGCCATTTGCGGGTCTTGGGCGAGCCAATGCTGTTGGGGATAGTGGTGACCGACAGCAACCCACCATCGCTGCGTTGGTGCAGGCCACTCAACCAACCTTCGAGTTTCACCTCATTGAGTTCAAGGCTAATCGGCAGAGCGCTGGTGACGGGGGTTGGCCATAACTCCAGCAATTGCCGATAGCGCATCAGCAGATCCGGCAAGGGCTCGATCAGTTCTCTTTGCAGGCTCTCGCCAAAACCGGCCATGGGCAGCAAGCCGCTGGCCTGTAGCCGCTGCGCCTGGGCCTGCAAGGCCTGGTCCGGATCATCGGCACTGTTCAACGCCGCCTCCAGCAGACTGTCGCTCAGGCTGTAGCGTTGCAACGCGTCGAGCACAAAAGGCTCTTCGTCGGCCAAGGGCGCGTCGGCCGCCTCGAAGAACACCTTGAGGCGCTGGCTGAAGAAATGCCGCACCGGGTTGCGCAGGAAGTCCTGCAACTGCCCCAGGCTTAAAGGCTCCTCCTGGACATAGGGCGCCAGAGGCTCGAGCGCTTGAGGAGCCGCTTGGGGCTGGTGCAACAGCTGCCACTCCCGGGCATAACTGAACAGTCCATCGCCCTCATGGAAATAGCGGGCACTGAAAGGCTGCAATGGATGTTCCTGGGTCATGGCGCGGAGCAGGTCGTCCTGGTCATTCGCTAGCTTCCAGCCACTGGCCAGGTGATCGCGCAACTGGCCAATCAGTACCGAGGCCGGACGTTCACTGTTGTCGCGAATGCTGCGACCGACCCAACTGACATACAGTTGATCCCGCGCCGAAAGCAACGCCTCCAGCAGCAGGTAACGGTCGTCTTCACGCCGCGAGCGGTCACCGGGGCGGTAGTCGCTGCCCATCAAGTCGAAGTCCAGCGGCGGTTGTGCCCGCGGGTAGTCGCCGTCGTTCATCCCCAGCAGGCATACCAGCTTGAATGGAATCGCGCGCATCGGCATCAGCGTGCAAAAGTTCACCGCACCCGCCAGGAAGCGCTGAGACAAGCGCCCCTGGTCCAGGCCCGCCAGCCAGGCCTCGCGGACCACCGTCAGCGGCAGCTCATCGTGCAGGCCGACCGACTCGCAGGTTTCCAGCCAGGTTTCGCGCAAGTCTTCGAGTTGGCTCAGCAGGTAGTCGTCATGCTCGGTACTGGCCAGGAAGAACTGCTGTGTGAGTGCTTGCAGGCGCTCGCCCCACTGCGGCGGCGAAGCCGGTAAGGTAAGGTTCTGATACGCCGTCTCCAGCGCATCGAGCAAAGCCACCAACGGCCCGATCAATGCCGCATCCAGGCCACCAATCTCATCGTAAGGCTCGATTCCCTCGCAGGCATCGGAGCGTCCCACGGCGTAACCCAGCAACATGCGGCGCAGACCGAAACGCCAGCTGTTCTGCTCCAGCTCTTCCGGCAGTCCCAGGTCGGCTCGTTGATCCGCGTTCATGCCCCAGCGGATGCCGGCGCCTTCGATCCAGCGATGCAAGGTCGGCAGATCGGCTTCGTCTACACCAAAGCGCGCGCGTAATGCCGGGACATCCAGCAGGTCGAGGATTTCGCTGACGGGGAAACGGCTGTCCGGCAGCTTGAGCAAATGCTCCACGGCAATCAACAATGGATCGCGGCCACGTTGGCCCTGGTCCGTCAGGGTGAACGGAATGAAACGCCGATCGTCACGCTCCAGCTGACCGAAGACCGCGCGAATATGCGGCGCGTAGCTGTCGATGTCCGGGACCATCACGATCACATCCCGCGGACGTAATTCCGGGTCCTCACTGAAGCGCGCGAGCAGTTGGTCGTGGAGAATTTCCACTTCGCGCTGGGCACTGTGGGCAATGTGAAAACGGATCGACTTGTCCTGCTGCAGATCGACCGCCGGCCATAACTGGCAGGTCTCCTCCAGCGGGCGCAATTCGAGAATATCGTCCTGCAGTTGGTTCAGCAGGGTCTGCGGCTGACTCTCGCTGAACAGGTCGATACGGCCGTCGCGAAAGGCTGAGCGATAGCTGTTGGGATCGTCGTAGCTGTCGAGCAGGTTGATGTAGTCGCGGCCCTGTTTACCCCAGGCGGCGAGCAGCGGGTGGGCATACTGATGCAGGGTCTGCGGGTCGAGCACCGTTGGCATTCCCGCCTTGCGCGCCTGACGTTTGTATTGATGGCGCAACAGGTCCTTGTCGGCGACGATATCCGCCCAATGGTGACGACACGGGTTGTGTACACACAACAGGACCTGGCTGAAGCGGGCCAATCCGGCCAGGGCTTCAAGGGCTTGTGCCGGCAGGGAGGAAATCCCGAAAACGATCACTCGCGAGGGCAACTCTTGTGGCGCCGTTTCCAGGTTGAGAATACGTTCAATAAAACGTTGGTGAACGCCGGCGCGACTCTGCGCCATGCCCTCTTCCCCCACATCCAGCAACAACGCACGCCACAGTTCGGCCTGCCAGCAGTTGGCGGGGGTCAGGGCCTTGGGCTCGCCTCGAGCACTGCGCAGTTGGTGACGTCCTGCGGCCCAGTCTTCCAGCCAGTCGGCGCGATAGACCTGATATTGGTCGAACAGGTCAGCCAGGCGCTCGGCCAATTGATAGCGCTTGCGCAGATCCGTGTCGTGAGTGAGGAAACGTCGTAGCGGTTCGAAGTGCGGCTGATCGATCAGCTCGGGCAAGAGCCGCATCAGACGCCAGGTCAGCGGCGCTTTATCCAGCAGGGACTTGGGCGGGATTTCATCGCGTCCCAGCACCATGCGATAGAGCTGCCACATGAAACTGCCGGGAAGTTGCACGTCGATGGCGGCGGCGATGCCGCAGCCGCCCATGTCGTCTTCCTCGGGATCCTCAGCCAGTGCCAGTTTCAGCCATTGGGCAATGCCGTTGCTCTGGACCAGGGCGATCTCATTCTCCAGCGGCGCCAAGGGATAACGCCGCATCCAGCTGACCACCAGGCTGCGCAACTCGTCCAGGCGGTTACCGTGAACCACCATAAAACCAGCGCTGAGGGACGTGGCGTCCGGCATAAGGGCTTCCTTGGAAAATGCAAAAGCTAGGGCCGAACCTTAGCACTGTCACGCAGAGGTGACAGCTGAGAGGACCAACATGAGTGTTGCGGAGGATGAGGCATTTTTTGTCGCACAAAAACAAAACCCCAACTGCTTTCGCAATTGGGGTTTCGGAATTTAATCTTGACGATGACCTACTCTCACATGGGGAAACCCCACACTACCATCGGCGATGCATCGTTTCACTTCTGAGTTCGGGATGGGATCAGGTGGTTCCAATGCTCTATGGTCGTCAAGAAATTCGGTGTGCCGACTCGTCTTTCGACGTTTCAGCAAATTGGGTATGTAATAGCTTTGTGTGTTTTCTCGAACTTTCGGTTCGTTTCGTCTTCACACACCGCAATTCGCTCTTAAGCAAATTGCTTGGGTGTTATATGGTCAAGCCTCACGGGCAATTAGTATTGGTTAGCTCAACGCCTCACAGCGCTTACACACCCAACCTATCAACGTCGTAGTCTTCGACGGCCCTTTAGGGAACTCAAGGTTCCAGTGAGATCTCATCTTGAGGCAAGTTTCCCGCTTAGATGCTTTCAGCGGTTATCTTTTCCGAACATAGCTACCCGGCAATGCCACTGGCGTGACAACCGGAACACCAGAGGTTCGTCCACTCCGGTCCTCTCGTACTAGGAGCAGCCCCTCTCAAATCTCAAACGTCCACGGCAGATAGGGACCGAACTGTCTCACGACGTTCTAAACCCAGCTCGCGTACCACTTTAAATGGCGAACAGCCATACCCTTGGGACCGGCTTCAGCCCCAGGATGTGATGAGCCGACATCGAGGTGCCAAACACCGCCGTCGATATGAACTCTTGGGCGGTATCAGCCTGTTATCCCCGGAGTACCTTTTATCCGTTGAGCGATGGCCCTTCCATACAGAACCACCGGATCACTAAGACCTACTTTCGTACCTGCTCGACGTGTCTGTCTCGCAGTCAAGCGCGCTTTTGCCTTTATACTCTACGACCGATTTCCGACCGGTCTGAGCGCACCTTCGTACTCCTCCGTTACTCTTTAGGAGGAGACCGCCCCAGTCAAACTACCCACCATACACTGTCCTCGATCCGGATGACGGACCTGAGTTAGAACCTCAAAGTTGCCAGGGTGGTATTTCAAGGATGGCTCCACGCGAACTGGCGTCCACGCTTCAAAGCCTCCCACCTATCCTACACAAGCAAATTCAAAGTCCAGTGCAAAGCTATAGTAAAGGTTCACGGGGTCTTTCCGTCTAGCCGCGGATACACTGCATCTTCACAGCGATTTCAATTTCACTGAGTCTCGGGTGGAGACAGCGCCGCCATCGTTACGCCATTCGTGCAGGTCGGAACTTACCCGACAAGGAATTTCGCTACCTTAGGACCGTTATAGTTACGGCCGCCGTTTACCGGGGCTTCGATCAAGAGCTTCGCGTTAGCTAACCCCATCAATTAACCTTCCGGCACCGGGCAGGCGTCACACCCTATACGTCCACTTTCGTGTTTGCAGAGTGCTGTGTTTTTAATAAACAGTCGCAGCGGCCTGGTATCTTCGACCGGCATGGGCTTACGGAGCAAGTCCTTCACCCTCACCGGCGCACCTTCTCCCGAAGTTACGGTGCCATTTTGCCTAGTTCCTTCACCCGAGTTCTCTCAAGCGCCTTGGTATTCTCTACCCAACCACCTGTGTCGGTTTGGGGTACGGTTCCTAGTTATCTGAAGCTTAGAAGCTTTTCTTGGAAGCATGGCATCAACCACTTCGTCACCTGAAAGGTAACTCGTCATCAGCTCTCGGCCTTAGAACCCCGGATTTACCTAAGATTCCAGCCTACCACCTTAAACTTGGACAACCAACGCCAAGCTGGCCTAGCCTTCTCCGTCCCTCCATCGCAATAACTAGAAGTACAGGAATATTAACCTGTTTTCCATCGACTACGCTTTTCAGCCTCGCCTTAGGGACCGACTAACCCTGCGTCGATTAACGTTGCGCAGGAAACCTTGGTCTTTCGGCGTGGGTGTTTTTCACACCCATTGTCGTTACTCATGTCAGCATTCGCACTTCTGATACCTCCAGCAAGCTTCTCAACTCACCTTCACAGGCTTACAGAACGCTCCTCTACCGCATCACTTACGTGATACCCGTAGCTTCGGTGTATGGTTTGAGCCCCGTTACATCTTCCGCGCAGGCCGACTCGACTAGTGAGCTATTACGCTTTCTTTAAAGGGTGGCTGCTTCTAAGCCAACCTCCTAGCTGTCTAAGCCTTCCCACATCGTTTCCCACTTAACCATAACTTTGGGACCTTAGCTGACGGTCTGGGTTGTTTCCCTTTTCACGACGGACGTTAGCACCCGCCGTGTGTCTCCCATGCTCGGCACTTGTAGGTATTCGGAGTTTGCATCGGTTTGGTAAGTCGGGATGACCCCCTAGCCGAAACAGTGCTCTACCCCCTACAGTGATACATGAGGCGCTACCTAAATAGCTTTCGAGGAGAACCAGCTATCTCCGAGCTTGATTAGCCTTTCACTCCGATCCACAGGTCATCCGCTAACTTTTCAACGGTAGTCGGTTCGGTCCTCCAGTCAGTGTTACCTAACCTTCAACCTGCCCATGGATAGATCGCCCGGTTTCGGGTCTATACCCAGCGACTAAACGCCCTATTAAGACTCGCTTTCGCTACGCCTCCCCTATTCGGTTAAGCTCGCCACTGAATATAAGTCGCTGACCCATTATACAAAAGGTACGCAGTCACAGAACAAAGTCTGCTCCCACTGCTTGTACGCATACGGTTTCAGGATCTATTTCACTCCCCTCTCCGGGGTTCTTTTCGCCTTTCCCTCACGGTACTAGTTCACTATCGGTCAGTCAGTAGTATTTAGCCTTGGAGGATGGTCCCCCCATATTCAGACAAAGTTTCTCGTGCTCCGTCCTACTCGATTTCATGACTAAGAGACTTTCGCGTACAGGGCTATCACCCACTATGGCCGCACTTTCCAGAGCGTTCCGCTAATCTCAAAGCCACTTAAGGGCTAGTCCCCGTTCGCTCGCCACTACTAAGGGAATCTCGGTTGATTTCTTTTCCTCAGGGTACTTAGATGTTTCAGTTCCCCTGGTTCGCCTCTTGCACCTATGTATTCAGTACAAGATAACCATCTTATGATGGCTGGGTTCCCCCATTCAGACATCTCCGGATCAAAGTCTGTTTGCCGACTCCCCGAAGCTTTTCGCAGGCTACCACGTCTTTCATCGCCTCTGACTGCCAAGGCATCCACCGTATGCGCTTCTTCACTTGACCATATAACCCCAAGCAATCTGGTTATACTGTGAAGACGACATTCGCCGAAAATTCGCGATTAAACTCACAAATTTTACCTTAGCCTGAATAAACACCAGTGAAAGTGCTATCCAGTCTATCTTTCTATCACATACCCAAATTTTTAAAGAACGATTCTGATAAAGATCAGAAATCAACATTCATCGCCACTTTAGCGGAATGCTCATTTCTAAGCTTTAAACGATGGACACCAATCTGTAATGGTGGAGCCAAGCGGGATCGAACCGCTGACCTCCTGCGTGCAAGGCAGGCGCTCTCCCAGCTGAGCTATGGCCCCGTATCGCTACAGGGTGCACCAGTAATTGGTGGGTCTGGGCAGATTCGAACTGCCGACCTCACCCTTATCAGGGGTGCGCTCTAACCAACTGAGCTACAGACCCAATCGTCTTCTTCAATGAATCAAGCAATTCGTGTGGGAGCTTATGAAGCAGCTGATGTCGTCGATTAAGGAGGTGATCCAGCCGCAGGTTCCCCTACGGCTACCTTGTTACGACTTCACCCCAGTCATGAATCACACCGTGGTAACCGTCCTCCCGAAGGTTAGACTAGCTACTTCTGGTGCAACCCACTCCCATGGTGTGACGGGCGGTGTGTACAAGGCCCGGGAACGTATTCACCGCGACATTCTGATTCGCGATTACTAGCGATTCCGACTTCACGCAGTCGAGTTGCAGACTGCGATCCGGACTACGATCGGTTTTATGGGATTAGCTCCACCTCGCGGCTTGGCAACCCTCTGTACCGACCATTGTAGCACGTGTGTAGCCCAGGCCGTAAGGGCCATGATGACTTGACGTCATCCCCACCTTCCTCCGGTTTGTCACCGGCAGTCTCCTTAGAGTGCCCACCATAACGTGCTGGTAACTAAGGACAAGGGTTGCGCTCGTTACGGGACTTAACCCAACATCTCACGACACGAGCTGACGACAGCCATGCAGCACCTGTCTCAATGTTCCCGAAGGCACCAATCCATCTCTGGAAAGTTCATTGGATGTCAAGGCCTGGTAAGGTTCTTCGCGTTGCTTCGAATTAAACCACATGCTCCACCGCTTGTGCGGGCCCCCGTCAATTCATTTGAGTTTTAACCTTGCGGCCGTACTCCCCAGGCGGTCAACTTAATGCGTTAGCTGCGCCACTAAGAGCTCAAGGCTCCCAACGGCTAGTTGACATCGTTTACGGCGTGGACTACCAGGGTATCTAATCCTGTTTGCTCCCCACGCTTTCGCACCTCAGTGTCAGTATCAGTCCAGGTGGTCGCCTTCGCCACTGGTGTTCCTTCCTATATCTACGCATTTCACCGCTACACAGGAAATTCCACCACCCTCTACCATACTCTAGCTCGCCAGTTTTGGATGCAGTTCCCAGGTTGAGCCCGGGGATTTCACATCCAACTTAACGAACCACCTACGCGCGCTTTACGCCCAGTAATTCCGATTAACGCTTGCACCCTCTGTATTACCGCGGCTGCTGGCACAGAGTTAGCCGGTGCTTATTCTGTCGGTAACGTCAAAATACTCACGTATTAGGTAAGTACCCTTCCTCCCAACTTAAAGTGCTTTACAATCCGAAGACCTTCTTCACACACGCGGCATGGCTGGATCAGGCTTTCGCCCATTGTCCAATATTCCCCACTGCTGCCTCCCGTAGGAGTCTGGACCGTGTCTCAGTTCCAGTGTGACTGATCATCCTCTCAGACCAGTTACGGATCGTCGCCTTGGTGAGCCATTACCTCACCAACTAGCTAATCCGACCTAGGCTCATCTGATAGCGCAAGGCCCGAAGGTCCCCTGCTTTCTCCCGTAGGACGTATGCGGTATTAGCGTCCGTTTCCGGACGTTATCCCCCACTACCAGGCAGATTCCTAGGCATTACTCACCCGTCCGCCGCTCTCAAGAGAAGCAAGCCTCTCTCTACCGCTCGACTTGCATGTGTTAGGCCTGCCGCCAGCGTTCAATCTGAGCCATGATCAAACTCTTCAGTTCAAACATCTTTGGGTTTTGAGAAAACCCTAAACTTGGCTCAGCAATCGTTGGTTACATCTTTGATTTCTCGCGGAGCAACTTGTGATGCTGATAATCTTTTTGACTATCAGTCTGACTCCACAAGCACCCACACGAATTGCTTGATTCAGTTGTTAAAGAGCGGTTGGTCAAGTCTTTCGTCTCAACCGAGGCGCGCATTCTACAGCAGCCCCTGTATCTGTCAAGCGGTTATTTTAAGAAGTTTTCAAAGTTTCCTTTGCAACTTCAACCACTTGCGCTTCCGATCTCTCGTCAGCGGGAGGCGAATTCTACAGCGTTACACGCTGCTGTCAACACCTCTTTTTCTCCGCTTTCGACCGAGAAGATCGAACCGTCAACAAGGCGAAAACAAGACACCTTACCAACTCCTTCGGGCTTCGATGAACTGAAGCGCAACCGCTGTCGAAAACTGCGTAACTCGTTGAATCTCAAGGAGTTTTCCGTTTCGACTGCGCCGGAATTGGGGCGAATTATAGACTTCCAGAATCTGCCGTCAACACTTATTTTCACAAATATGTCATATCGATCAAAACCGCCCTTAAAAGCAAAAGCCGCCCCCCAAGGGGCGGCCTTTAATACCCTTCTACTTATTACAAGCTAGGGAAGGCGAACTGCGATGCTTCATGGCTGGCACGCTGTGGCCAACGCTGAGTGATCGCCTTGCGACGGGTATAGAAACGCACGCCGTCCGGACCGTAGGCATGCAGGTCGCCAAACAGCGAACGCTTCCAGCCGCCGAAGCTGTGGTAAGCCACCGGAACTGGCAGCGGTACGTTGACGCCCACCATCCCGACTTCGATCTCGTCACAGAACAGGCGCGCCGCTTCACCGTCACGGGTAAAGATGCAGGTGCCATTGCCGTACTCGTGATCGTTGATCAGCTGCATGGCCTCTTCCAGGCTGTTCACCCGCACGACGCACAACACCGGCCCGAAGATTTCTTCCTTATAGATGCGCATTTCCGGGGTGACGTTATCGAACAGGCAGCCACCAAGGAAGAAGCCTTCTTCATGCCCCGGCACACTCAGGCCACGACCGTCGACCACCAGCTTCGCGCCCGCCTTCACGCCATCCTCGACATAACCGCTGACCTTGTCCCGCGCCTGACCTGTAACCAGCGGTCCCATGTCCAGGCCACAGGAAGTGCCGGCACCGATTTTCAGCGCCTTGATCTGCGGTACCAGCTTGGCCACCAATGCATCGGCCACCTGGTCGCCGACACACACGGCAACCGAGATCGCCATGCAGCGCTCGCCGCAGGAACCATAGGCCGCGCCCATCAAAGCACTGACCGCGTTGTCCAGGTCAGCATCCGGCATCAGCACGGCGTGGTTCTTCGCCCCGCCCAGCGCCTGTACGCGCTTACCGCGCTTGGTGCCTTCGGCGTAGATGTATTCGGCAATCGGCGTCGAACCGACGAAGCTCAGTGCCTTGACTTCCGGTGCTTCGATCAGCGCATCCACCGCGGCCTTGTCGCCGTGCACCACGCTCAGCACGCCTTTCGGCAGGCCGGCTTCCAGCAGCAACTGGGCGATCAGCAGGGTCGAGCTCGGGTCACGCTCGGATGGCTTGAGGATGAAGCAGTTGCCGCAGACGATCGCCAGCGGATACATCCACAGCGGCACCATCGCCGGGAAGTTGAACGGGGTGATGCCGGCAACCACGCCCAGCGGCTGGAAGTCGGACCAGGCATCGATGTTCGGGCCGACGTTGCGGCTGTACTCACCCTTGAGGATTTCCGGAGCGGCACAGGCGAACTCGACGTTTTCGATACCACGCTTGAGCTCACCGGCGGCGTCTTCCAGGGTCTTGCCATGTTCTTCGCTGATCAGCTGGGCGATGCGCGACTCGTTCTGCTCCAGCAGTTGCTTGAAGCGGAACATCACCTGGGCACGCTTGGCCGGTGGCGTATTGCGCCAGGCCGGGAAAGCAGCCTTGGCGGCATCGATGGCGCTCTGGATGGTTTCGCGGCTGGCCAGCGGTAGCTTGTGGATCGCCTGACCGGTGGACGGGTTGAACACATCGACCGCGCGACCGCTCTCGGTCACCAGTTCACCATTGATCAAATGCGGGATAACGCTCATCGGGGAACTCCTGAAGTTGTCCACAGGCGCCCGCCAAGGGGCGCCTGCTGTTTGTACTTATATATAGAGGGAGGAATCAGTCGAGCTTGTTCAGCACTTCGCCGACGGCATCGAACAGACGGTCCAGATCCTGCGGCTTGCTGTTGAAGGTCGGGCCGAACTGCAGGGTGTCGCCGCCGAAGCGTACATAGAAACCGGCTTTCCACAGCGCCATGCCCGCTTCGAACGGACGCACGATGGCATCGCCATCCCGCGGAGCAATCTGGATGGCACCGGCCAGGCCGAAGTTACGGATGTCGATGACATTCTTCGCACCCTTGATGCCGTGCAGCGCCTTCTCGAAATGCGGCGCCACCTCAGCGACGCTCTGCACCAGGTTTTCCTTCTGCAGCAGATCCAGTGCCGCCAGGCCGGCCGCGCAGGCCACCGGGTGCGCCGAGTAGGTGTAGCCGTGGGGGAACTCCACCGCGTACTCAGGGGTCGGCTGGTTCATGAAGGTCTGGTAGATCTCGGAGCTGGCAATCACCGCGCCCATCGGAATCGCACCGTTGGTAACTTGCTTGGCGATGCACATCAGGTCCGGGGTCACGCCAAAGCTGTCGGCACCGAACATCTTGCCGGTACGGCCGAAACCGGTGATTACTTCGTCGAACACCAGCAGGATGTTGTGCTGGTCGCAGATTTCCCGCAGGCGCTTGAGGTAACCCTGTGGCGGCACCAGCACGCCAGCGGAACCGGCCAGCGGCTCGACGAACACCGCGGCGATGTTGGAGGCGTCATGCAATTCGATCAGCTTGAGCAGCTCGTCGGCCAGGGCGATACCGCCCTGCTCCGGAATACCGCGGGAGAACGCGTTGCTTGCCAGCAGGGTGTGCGGCAGGTGGTCGACATCCATCATCGCCTGGCCGAACAGTTTACGGTTGCCGTTGACCCCGCCGAGGCTGGTGCCGGCAATGTTCACGCCGTGATAGCCACGGGCACGGCCGATCATCTTGGTCTTGGTCGACTGGCCTTTCAGGCGCCAGTAGGCGCGCACCATTTTCACCGCGGTATCGGCGCATTCGGAACCGGAGTCGGTGAAGAACACATGGTTCAGGTTGCCCGGGGTCAGCGCGGTGATTTTCTCGGCCAGCTGGAACGACAGCGGGTGGCCGTACTGGAAGCCCGGCGAGTAATCGAGAGTGCCCAGTTGCTTGGCCACCGCTTCCTGGATTTCCTTGCGGGTGTGGCCGGCACCACAGGTCCACAGGCCGGACAGCGAGTCATAAACCTTGCGGCCCTTGTCGTCGACCAGCCAGCTGCCTTCGGCGGCGACGATCAGACGTGGATCGCGCTGGAAGTTGCGGTTGGCGGTGTAGGGCATCCAGTGAGCATCGAGCTTGAGCTGGCTGGCCAGGGAAGCTGGAGCGTTTTCATGCATGTTCATGGGGCAAAACCTCGCAGGGCAATAAGCGGCGCAGGGATCGGAAAGCGTTGTTGCAGCTAAGTTGCCACGGCTATAAAGTCGGTGAAATCCAACTTTTATAACCTTCAGGCAGTGGTTCACTAAACTATGAGCAGCCGTCGCGCCGACCCGCTGGCGCAAGTCAGCGACTTTGATATCCGCCTGCTGCGGATCTTTCGCAGCGTGGTCGAGTGCGGTGGCTTTTCCGCCGCGGAAACCGTGCTCGGCATTGGCCGCTCGGCCATCAGCCAGCAGATGAGCGACCTCGAGCAACGCCTCGGCCTGCGCCTGTGCCAACGCGGCCGCGCTGGCTTCTCGCTGACCGAAGAGGGTCGCGAGGTGTATCAATCGGCCCTGCAATTGTTGAGCGCCCTGGAAAGTTTTCGCACCGAGGTCAACGGCCTGCACCGTCACCTGCGGGGCGAGCTGATCATCGGCCTGACCGACAACCTGGTCACCCTGCCCCACATGCGCATCACCCATGCCCTGGCCCAACTGAAGGAACGCGGCCCGGACGTGCAGATCCAGATCCGCATGATCGCCCCCAACGAAGTCGAACAAGGGGTGCTCGACGGTCGCCTGCATGTCGGCGTGGTGCCCCAGGCCAGCGCCTTGTCCGGGCTGGAATACCAGCCGCTGTACAGCGAGCGCTCGCTGCTTTACTGCGCCGTCGGCCACCCGCTGTTTTATGTCGACGACAAGCAACTGGACGATCGGCGCCTCAACGAGCAGGACGCCATCGCCCCGACCTTTCGCCTGCCCGCCGAGATCCAGGCCCATTACCAGGCGCTCAATTGCACCGCCAGCGCTTCGGACCGCGAAGGCATGGCGTTCCTGATCCTCACCGGACGCTACATCGGTTACCTGCCGGACCACTACGCCAGCCTCTGGGTCCAGCAAGGGCGACTGCGCGCGCTCAAACCCGCCTCACGTTTTTATGACCTGAGCCTGGCCTCGGTCACACGCAAGGGCCGTCGCCCCCATTTGGTGCTGGAAAGCTTCCTGGACAGCCTGGCGGCCACCCGCTGAAAAAACCGACGGAGCCATAAAAGCTCAGCTTCCATTGGCCCATAACGGTAATCACCCATAATAACCTGAGCACCTGGACAGCTTTTTGCAGGACACGACGACCTTGAACCGTCAGCCCTGAGTTCCCAGTCCATGCAACCAGACACCTCCCGCCAAAGCGATCTGATCTACGGCCTCGACGATCGCCCGAAACCGCTCGCCGCGATACTCGCCGCCCTGCAGCATGTGCTGGCGAGTTTCGTCGGCATCATCACCCCGCCGCTGGTGATCGGCTCAGCCCTGGGCCTGGGCACCTACCTCCCCTACCTGATCAGCATGGCGCTGATGGTTTCCGGCGTCGGCACCTTCATCCAGGCACGCCGGCCATTCGGGATCGGCGCGGGGATGATCTGCCTGCAAGGCACCAGCTTCGCCTTCCTCGGCGCAGTGCTGTCCGCGGGTTTTCTGGTCAAGCAACGGGGCGGTAGCCCGGAAGACATCCTGGCGATGATTTTCGGCGTATGTTTTTTCGGCGCGGCGGTGCAGATCGTCCTGAGTCGCTTCATCGGCCAATTGCGCCGGGTCATCACGCCGCTGGTCACCGGCATCGTGATCACCCTGATCGGCGTCAGCTTGATCAAGGTCGGCATCACCGACCTGGGTGGCGGCTTCAATGCCGCGGATTTCGGCGCGCCGGGCAATCTGGCGCTGGGGCTGTTCGTGCTGTTGACGATCATCCTGCTGAACCGCTCGAACACGCCCTGGGTACGGCTGTCGGCGATCATCATCGGCCTGGCCCTGGGCAGCCTCGCCGCCTGGTTCAGCGGCAAGCTGGTGCCCCAGGCATTACCCGACCTGCCGCTGGTCAGCCTACCGACGCCCTTCCGCTTCGGCTTCAGCTTCGACTGGACGGCGTTCCTGCCCGTGGCGCTGATCTACCTGATCAGCACCATCGAAACCGTCGGCGACCTGACCGCCAACTGCATGCTCGCCCGCCAGCCCATCAGCGGCCCTTCTTATATAAGCCGGCTCAAGGGCGGCATCCTCGGCGACGGCGTCAGTTGCATGATCGCCGCGACCTTCAGCGCCTTCCCCAACACCACCTTCGCCCAGAACAACGGGGTGATTCAGCTGACCGGCGTGGCCAGCCGCCATGTCGGGCTGTATATCGGCCTGCTGCTGTTCTGCCTGGGCCTGTTTCCACTGATCGGCGCGGTGCTGCAACAAATCCCCAAGCCAGTGCTGGGCGGCGCGACGCTGGTGATGTTCGGCAGCGTCGCCGCGGCCGGCGTGCGCATCCTCGCCCAGGCGCCGCTGGACCGACGCAGTATGCTGATCATCGCCACCTCCTTCGGCGTCGGCCTGGGGATCGCGGCGCAACCGAACCTGCTGCATCTGTTGCCCAAGGTGGTGCAGAACCTGTTCGACTCGGCGATCACCAGCGGCGGCCTGACCACGATCCTCATGTGCCTGTTGCTGCCGGAAGACCGGGCCGCGCTGCGTAGCGCAAATCCGGCTCGCGAAAGCGACACCCTGGAACCGCTTTGAGGGTTTTCTGCCCATTAAGACTTGTCTGAGGCCTGTGGGTGCGCTATCAACGCACTGGTTGCACCCACAGAACAGCTCGGAAACGCCTATGACCCTTGAAGTCCCAGCCCACGCCGGCCCTCAAACCGCCAAGCCCGCCAGCCGTATTCGCCAGAAAAACGAAGAAGCGATCATCAAGGCCGCCGAAGACGAGTTCGCCCGTCACGGTTTCAAAGGCACCAGCATGAACACCATCGCGCAGAATGCCGGCCTGCCCAAGGCCAACCTGCACTACTACTTCACCAACAAGCTTGGGCTGTATGTCGCGGTGCTGAGCAACATCCTCGAGCTGTGGGACAGCACCTTCAACACCCTGACCGCCGACGACGATCCGGCTGAAGCGCTGAGCCGCTACATCCGCGCGAAGATGGAGTTCTCCCGGCGCCAGCCGCAGGCCTCACGGATCTTCGCCATGGAGATCATCAGCGGCGGCGAATGCCTCAGCGAATACTTCAGCCAGGACTACCGCGCCTGGTTCCAGGGGCGCGCCGCGGTGTTCCAGGCCTGGATCGATGCCGGCAAGATGGACCCGGTGGACCCGGTGCACCTGATCTTCCTGCTGTGGGGCAGCACCCAGCATTACGCTGACTTCGCCACCCAGATCTGCCGCGTCACCGGTCGCAGCAAGCTGACCAAGCAGGACATGGAAGACGCCGGCAACAACCTGATCCGCATCATCCTCAAGGGTTGCGGCCTCAAGCCTGCCTTATAAAGAACACAGCGCATGCCCTTTACCCTCGCCGGCCTTTGCGAATACCGCGAAGAAATTCGCAAAAGCCGCTTTATCGCCCTCGCCGCACCGATCAACAGCGCGGCCGAGGCCCAGGCCTTTATCGAACAGCACAGCGATCTCAACGCCTCCCACAACTGCTGGGCCTGGAAGCTCGCCGACCAATACCGCAGCAGTGACGACGGCGAGCCTGGCGGCACCGCCGGCCGGCCGATCCTCGCGGCCATCGAGGCCCAGGATTGCGATCAGGTCGCGGTGCTGGTGATTCGCTGGTACGGCGGCATTCAACTGGGCACCGGCGGCCTGGCCCGCGCCTATGGCGGCAGCGCCAACAAGTGCCTGCAAGGCGCCGAATGCATCGAACTGATCAGCCGCGTAGCCCTGCGTTGCGCCTGCAGTTTCAGTGAACTGGCACTGGTCAAGCTGCGGCTCGCCGAACTCGGCGGGCTGCTGGTCGAGGAGCAGTTCACGGCCAACGGCGTAGAACTGCAACTGGCCCTGGGCGAAAGCCAGATCGCCACCCTGCAAAGCCAGCTGGCCGACCTGAGCCGCGGGCGCATCCTCTTGCAGCGTTGAGTGCACCAATACGCACCCACGCCTGGAAATCATCCTGTGCACAACGGCCCGGTGGATAGCCGACTTGCCCACACCTGCTGTGCACCCGACTGTGGATAACCTGAGCACACTCGCCTGTAACCCTTTTGCAACGTGGCTTTGCGGCGGTTGCTCACTTTTCGTCCAATTGCTCGCCAAAAATAAATTTTTCAAGTTAAAACAGAAAGTTAGCTCGGTTTATCGCTTTTAGAAGAAAGCCACACAGTGCTTATGCCCAACCTTTGGGCTTGCACACAAATACTGTGGAGCAAGCTGTGGATAACCCGTGCAAGGCTGCGCCAGCCGCCGATACGGCAAGGCTTGCAGGAACCTGATCATTTTTCGACCAGCCTCGTTCGGGCAAACCGCAGCCTTTTCAACCACCTTGCCCTGAACTGGTGCCAAGTGCAGGCGCAGGGAACGAGCAAAGGGTGCACGAGACCGCAGTTCATCGGGGCCCCGGAAATTTCCTGACTCCCTGGCCAGGAAATTGCTTTGTCCACCGGCATAACGTTCAGCAACCCGAGTCCGTCATGCCAAACCCTGTACCCATCCCCGATACAACACCCCGCCTGCAACTGTGCAGGATCACCAAGCGTTATCCCGGTTGCCTGGCCAACGACGGGATCGACCTGAGTATCCAGCCCGGGGAGATCCATGCCCTGCTCGGTGAAAACGGCGCCGGCAAAAGCACCCTGATGAAGATCATCTACGGGGTGACCCAGGCCGACTCGGGCGAGCTGATCTGGCAGGGGCAGCATCAGCTCATGCGCAATCCGGCCCAGGCGCGCAGCCTGGGGATCGGCATGGTGTTCCAGCATTTCTCGCTGTTCGAGACCCTGACCGTGGCGCAGAACATCGCCCTGGCCATGGGCGCCGCAGCCGGCACGCCGAAGCAGCTGGAGCCGAAGATCCGCCAGGTTTCGCAGCGCTACGGCATGGCCCTGGAGCCGGAACGCCTGGTGCACAGCCTGTCCATCGGCGAGCGCCAGCGGGTGGAGATCATTCGCTGCCTGATGCAGGACATCCGCCTGCTGATCCTCGACGAACCGACCTCGGTGCTGACGCCCCAGGAGGCCGACGAACTGTTCGTCACCCTGCGCCGCCTGGCCAGCGAGGGTTGCAGCATTCTGTTCATCAGCCACAAGCTCGGCGAAGTCCGCGCCCTGTGCCACAGCGCCACGGTGCTGCGCGGCGGCCGGGTTGCCGGGCACTGCATACCCGCGCAATGCTCGGACCAGGAACTGGCGCGGCTGATGGTCGGCGAAGCCGCGGGCCTGATCACCGATTATCCGAAAGCCAAGGGCGGCGACGCCTTCCTGCAAGTCCAGAAGCTGTCATGGCCCAACCCGGACCCGTTCGGCTGCTCGCTCAAGGACATCGACCTGGACGTGCGCAGCGGGGAAATCGTCGGCATCGCCGGGGTCGCCGGCAACGGCCAGGACGAACTGCTGGCCCTGCTCAGCGGCGAACAGCGCCTTGGCCGCGCCCAAGGCGCCACCCTGCGCTTCGCCGGGCAAGCCGTCGCCCACCTGCGCCCCGACGCCCGTCGCGGGCTGGGCCTGGCGTTCGTCCCGGCCGAGCGCCTGGGCCACGGCGCCGTGCCGGAACTGAGCCTGGCCGACAACGCCCTGCTGACCGCCTTCCAGCAAGGGCTGGTGAGCAAAGGCCTGATCCAGCGCGGCAAGGTGCTGGCCCTGGCCGAAGACATCATCCGCCGCTTTGCGGTGAAAACTCCGGACAGCCAGACCGCCGCCCGCAGCCTGTCCGGCGGCAACCTGCAGAAATTCATCCTCGGCCGGGAAATCCTCCAGCGCCCCAGGCTGCTGATCGCCGCGCACCCGACCTGGGGCGTCGACGTCGGCGCCGCCGCGACTATCCACCGGGCCCTGGTGGCCCTGCGCGATGCGGGCGCGGCGATCCTGGTGATCTCCGAAGACCTCGATGAACTGTTCCAGATCAGCGATCGCCTGGCGGCCCTGTGCGGCGGTCGCCTGTCGGCGCTCAAGGCCACCGCGGACACCAGCCTGATCGAGGTCGGCGGCTGGATGGCCGGCCAGTTCGATACCCCCGTCCATTTATCTGCTCAGCCCGCGTAACGGAGCTCTTTATTTATGCTGCTTTCTCTCGAACCCCGCGGCCAGCAATCGCGCCTGATGCTCTGGTGCTCGCCGCTGCTGGCCGCGGTCCTGACCCTGGGCTGTGGCTCGCTGCTGTTCATCGCCCTGGGCCACGACCCGCTGGAAACCTTGCACACCTTGCTGATCGCCCCGATCAGCGACCTGTATGGCGTCTCCGAACTGCTGGTCAAGGCACTGCCGATCCTGCTCTGTGCCCTCGGCCTGGCCGTGGCGTATCAGGCGCGGATCTGGAACATCGGCGCCGAAGGCCAATTGCTGCTCGGCGCCCTGGCCGGCAGCGCGCTGGCGGTGAACATCATCGACCTGCAAAGCCGCTGGGCGCTGGTGCTGATCCTGCTCACCGGCACCCTGGCCGGCGCCGCCTGGGCCGGCCTCACCGCCTGGTTGCGCACACACTTCAATGCCAATGAAATCCTCACCAGCATCATGCTCAACTACATCGCCCTGAACCTGCTGCTGTACTGCGTGCACGGGCCGCTGAAAGACCCGGCCGGGTTCAACTTCCCCGAGTCGGCGATGTTCGGTGATGCCAGCCGCCTGCCCCTGCTCCTGGAAGATGGCCGGGTGCATGCCGGGGTGTATTTCGCCCTGCTGGCCCTGGTGGCGGTGTGGGTGCTGCTGCAAAAGAGCTTCGTCGGTTTCCAGATCAAGGTGCTGGGCCTGGACAAGCGCGCCGCCGGCTTCGTCGGTTTTCGCGAGAAACGCCTGATCTGGCTGGCGCTGATGATCAGCGGTGGGCTGGCCGGCCTGGCCGGGGTGTGCGAAGTCACCGGTCCCATCGGCCAACTGGTGCCCCAGGTGTCGCCCGGCTATGGCTATGCGGCGATCACCGTGGCCTTTCTCGGCCGCCTGCACCCCATCGGCATTCTGTTTTCCAGCCTGCTGATGGCGCTGCTGTACATCGGTGGCGAGAACGCGCAGATGAGCCTCAACCTGCCGCAAGCCATCACCCAGTTGTTCCAGGGCATGATGCTGTTCTTCCTGCTGGCCAGTGACGTGCTGATTCTCTATCGGCCGCGCCTGAACCTGCGTTGGGCACGTCGCGCCGCCAATCCTTCCGTACAGGCAGGAGCGCTGTGATGGATATCGATCTGTTGAGCAATATTTTCTACGCCATGATCCGCTGCGGTACGCCGCTGCTGCTGGTGGCCCTGGGCGAACTGATCTGCGAAAAGAGCGGCGTCCTCAACCTCGGCCAGGAAGGCATGATGCTGTTTGGCGCGGTGATCGGCTTTATCGTCGCCCTGAACAGCGGCAACCTGTGGCTCGGCGTACTGCTGGCGATGCTCGCCGGCATGCTGCTGTCATCGCTGTTCGCCCTGGTGGCGCTGGTGTTCAACGCCAATCAGGTGGCCACCGGCCTGGCCCTGACCATCTTTGGTGTCGGGCTGTCGAGTTTCGTCGGCGCCAGCTGGGTCGGTAAACCCCTGGCCGGATTCGAGCCCATGGCGATTCCGCTGCTGAGCGAAATCCCGCTGATCGGACGCATGCTGTTTGCCCAGGACCTGCTGGTCTACCTGTCCTTTGTCCTGTTCGCCCTGGTGGCCTGGGTGATCCTGAAAAGCCGGGTCGGCCTGATCATCCAGGCGGTCGGCGAAAACCCCGACGCGGCCAGCGCCATGGGCCTGCCGGTGCTGCGGGTACGCACCCTGGCGGTGCTGTTCGGCGGCGCCATGGCCGGCCTGGCCGGGGCTTACCTGTCCCTGGCCTACACACCGATGTGGGCGGAAAACATGAGCGCCGGTCGCGGCTGGATCGCCCTGGCGCTGGTGGTGTTCGCCAGCTGGCGAGTGTGGCGCCTGCTGCTCGGCGCCTACCTGTTCGGCCTCGCCAGCATCCTGCATCTGGTGGCGCAGGGCCTGGGCTTGGCGATTCCCTCGAACCTGCTGGCGATGCTGCCGTATGCCGCGACCATCCTGGTGCTGGTGCTGCTGTCCCGGGATGCGCTGCGCACCCGCCTGTATGCGCCGGTGTCGCTGGGACAGCCGTGGCAGGCGGGGCGTTAGGCAGCGTCCATACGGACGCTGTCGCGGGCAATCGAGCGTCGACCGGCCGCGCCTACAGAGACTGATGGCTTGCGATGGGCTCCCGCTCACCCACCGGCCATAACTGCGCCACCGCCCAGGCCAGCTCGAAAAACAGGATCACGCCGATCAAGGCCGTGCCGCCGTGGGCCAGGGCGTAGATCTGCCAGGTGGAGAACAGCAGCCGGCCGACGGCGTCGTAGCGTCCGAAGGCCAGCTGCGGATCGCGGATGCGCAGCACCGACCACACGCAGACAATCGAGCCCATCAGGTTGACCATCAGCATATGCATGGGCGCGAACGGCGGCAGTTCGCCGGGCAGGCCGAAGGCCTGGCTCCACTGCTGCATCAGACCGTGCAGGGCGAGAAAGCTCCAGGGGGTGACAAAGGCGGCGGTGACGATCAGGTCGTACCAACCGCTGGCCCGCACCAATTGACGGTATTGCGCTGTGCTCCACATAAAGGATCGCTCCGGATATTCAAGGAGCACACAGGCTAAAGCCTGGAGTATGCTCCAGGGTCAAGCCTTTCCGAGACTCCAGCATGCGCATCGGTGAACTTGCCCAGGCCTGCGCCGTCAACGCATCAGCGAACTGGGCGAGCTGCGCCAGGAGCTGCAACAACGGCTCGGCCAGCGTTGTCCATTAAATCCATGATCTTCACTCATCAAGGAATCCACGCATGTCTACGCCAAAAACCGCACTGATCATCGGCGCCTCCAGAGGCTTGGGCCTGGGCCTGGTGCAACGCCTGCTGGACGCTGGCTGGCAGGTCACCGCCACCGTGCGCAATCCGCAGAAAGCCGAGGCGCTCAAGGCCCTGGGGCCGGTCCGCATCGAGCAGTTGGACATGGACGACCAGCAAGCGGTGATCGCCCTGAACCAGAAGCTCAAAGGCGAAGTGTTCGACCTGCTGTTCGTCAACGCCGGGGTCAAGGGGCCGGACGACCAGACGCCGGGCAAGGCGACCCTGGCGGAAGTCGGCCAACTGTTCTTCACCAACGCCGTGGCGCCGATCAACCTGGCCCAGCGTTTCGCCCCGCAGATCCGCCCGGACAGCGGCGTGCTGGCGTTCATGAGTTCGGTGTTGGGCAGCGTGACCATGCCCGACGCGCCGGAGCTGGCGCTGTACAAGGCCAGCAAGGCAGCGCTGAATTCCATGACCAACAGCTTCGTGACCCAGCTCGAGCAGAAGCTCACCGTGCTGTCGCTGCACCCGGGCTGGGTGAAGACCGACATGGGCGGCGAAGGCGCGGACATCGACGTCGAGACCAGCACCCGCGGCCTGATCGAGCAGATCAATGCCTATACCGGCAAGGGCGGGCACCATTTCGTCAACTACAAGGGCGAAACCATTCCCTGGTAAGCCTGCACCTGTAGCCGCTGCCGGAGGCTGCGACAAGGCGCGAAGAGCCTTCCAGCGACCGACATCGCAGCGTCCACTTCGGGGTCGAGCGCAGCCTTCGGCAGCGGCTACAGGACGTCATCGCGGGCAAGCCTCGCGCCTACGGAAGACCAGCTTGCCGGCGATAGACCGCAACGCGCGCTCGCCGTAAACTGCACCCCGCGTCGATCCTGACGCCCCTGGATCAGCAGACAGGGCAACACTGAGCTGGCTAACCTGAACCCACTTTCAGAGGAGCCGGCCACCATGCCTGCGACCCGTACCTGGTTAAAAAATCCCCTCGCCATTTTCACTGGCAATGCCCTCGACGCCCGTGGCGGCCTGGTGCTGCAAGACGGCCTGATCGTCGAAGTGCTCGGCGCCGGCCAGCAACCCGCCCAGCCCTGTGGACAGATCTTCGATGCCCGCGAGCACGTGCTGCTGCCAGGGCTGATCAACACCCATCATCACTTCTATCAGACCCTGACCCGCGCCTGGGCGCCGGTGGTCAACCAGCCGCTGTTTCCCTGGCTGAAAACCCTGTACCCGGTCTGGGCCCGGCTGACCCCGGAGAAACTCGCCCTGGCCAGTAAAGTGGCGCTGGCCGAACTGCTGCTGTCCGGCTGCACCACCGCCGCCGACCACCACTACCTGTTCCCCGAGGGCCTGGAAAACGCCATCGACGTGCAGGTGGCCTGCGTGCGCGAACTGGGCATGCGCGCCATGCTGACCCGCGGTTCCATGAGCCTCGGCGAAGCGGATGGCGGCCTGCCACCGCAACAGACCGTGCAGCAGGGCGAGGTGATTCTCGCCGACAGTCAGCGGCTGATCGCCGAGTACCACCAACGCGGCGCCGGCGCGCAGATCCAGATCGCCCTGGCGCCCTGCTCGCCGTTCTCGGTAACCCCAGAGATCATGGCGGCCAGCGCCGAGCTGGCGGAGAAACTCGACGTGCGCCTGCACACCCACCTGGCGGAAACCCTCGACGAGGAAGACTTCTGCCTGCAACGTTTCGGCCTGCGCACCGTGGATTACCTGGACAGCGTCGGCTGGCTCGGCCCACGAACCTGGCTGGCCCACGGCATCCATTTCAACCCGGATGAAATCGCCCGCCTCGGCGCCGCCGGGACCGGCATCTGCCACTGCCCGAGCTCCAACATGCGCCTGGCCTCGGGCATCTGCCCGACCCTGGAGCTGACCGACGCCGGCGTGCCCGTCGGCCTGGGCGTGGATGGCTCGGCCTCGAACGACGCCTCCAACATGATTCTCGAAACCCGCCAGACCCTGTACCTGCAGCGCCTGCGTTATGGCGCCGAGAAAATCACCCCGGAATTGGTGCTGGGCTGGGCCACCCAGGGTTCGGCACAGTTGCTGGGGCGCAGCGATATCGGCGAGCTGGCCGTGGGCAAGCAGGCCGACCTGGCGCTGTTCAAGCTCGATGAGCTGCGCTTCTCCGGCAGCCATGATCCGTTGTCGGCATTGCTGTTGTGTGGCGCGGATCGGGCGGACCGGGTGATGATCGGCGGGCAGTGGCGGGTGATCGATGGGCAGGTCGAAGGGTTGGACCTGAAGGGGTTGATTGCCGATCACCGCCAGGCGGCCCGGCAGTTGATTAGCGGCACCTGACCGGACGCATTCGCGGGCAAGCCGCGCTCCACGCATCGGTAGGATACGAGGCTTGCCCGCGAAGCTTTTACAGCCCCAGCAACGACAACATGATAAAGGTCGCGAACAGCACAAAGTGGGTCATGCCTTCGATGGCATTGGTCTCACCGTCATTGAGGTTGATCGCACTGACGATCAGGGTGATGAAGATCATCACCGTCTGCACCGGGGTCATCGCCATCTGGAACGGCTGGCCGGTATAGAGCGCCATGGCCTCCATCACCGGCACCGTCAGGATCACCGTCGACAACGACGCGCCCAACGCAATGTTGACCACCGATTGCATGCGATTGGCTAACGCCGCGCGCAGGGCCGTGAGAATCTCCGGCGCCGCGGAAATCGCCGCCACCAGGATCGCCGTGATCACCGGCGGCGCGCCCGTGCCTTCCAGCCCCAGGTCGAGGGTCTTGGACATCACCTCCGCCAACGCGCCGATCAGCACCACGCCGAACACCAGGGTGGCGATGGAAAACGCCAGGCTGACAGGCGCTGGCTGATCTTCCGTCGGTTCTTTCTTGCGGCGTTTTTCCGGGTAGCTGTAGCTGAAGAAGTAGCTGTGGGCGCCGACCTGCATGCGCAGGAACAGGGTGTACAACAGCACCATCGCGCCAATGGTGAAGGCCGAGTAGAGCTTCCATTTCGCTTCGGGGATGAACTCCGGCACCACCATCGACACGCCCATGGCGGTGAGGATCATCACGCTGTAGGAGCGCGCCGAGTCGTCGTTGTAGGCCTGCTCGCCATGCTTGATCCCGCCCATCAGCGCGGCCAGGCCGAGGATGCCGTTGATGTCGAGCATCACCGCCGAATAGATGGTGTCGCGCACCAGGGTCGGCGAGGCCTCGTTGCTCATCATGATCGCCAGGATCACCACCTCCACCAGGACCGCGGCGAGGGTCAGGATCATGGTGCCGTAGGGGTCGCCAACCTTCTCCGCCAGCAGCTCGGCGTGATGGGCGACGCGCATCGACGCGGCGACGATGAAACCGATCAGCACCAGCCCGGAGACCAGCGCCACGCCCTGGCCGCCGTTGAGCAGCGCATGCTCCAACGGATAGGCAACCAGCGCCGCGAGCAGCGCCAGCAACAGAAAACCTTCTTGCTTGAGTGAAGTGAGCATTGCAGTCCTTTGACCGGATGAATCGAGCAGAAAGAGATGAGCTAAAGACTGCATGGAGTCACTAACGTTTCGTTACACCTTAGTGCACCAGTCAATGGCGTTGATGGGCGTGGGTGCACCGGTATGAGTCTGCACTGATCCGTCGGGCGTCTTCGCGGCAAGCCTCGCGCCTGCAGGAGCATGCGGCTTGCGTAGGAGCGAGGCTTGCCCGCGAAGGCTTCATCCTGGCCTCGAAGATTTTGTTGTCCTGTTGGTCAGCTATTTGCATTGAGCCATTCAAGCCTTAGAGCCCAGCCTCGCCCCACAACAAAATGGAGTCCGGATTCATGCATAAACGTCCGTTGCAAAAACTGCTGTGCGCCCTCACCGCGGCCATCGGCCTGAGCGTCTCGCTGGGTGCCAGCGCCGCCGAGCCGCTGAAGGTCGGCTTCGTCTATATCGGCCCGATCGGCGACCACGGCTGGACCTATCAGCATGAACAGGGACGCAAGGCGCTGGTGGAAAAGTTCGGCGACCGGATCAAGACCAACTACGTGGAGAACGTCGCCGAAGGCGCCGACGCCGAGCGGGTAATCCGCAACATGGCCAAGGACCAGTACGACCTGATCTTCACCACCTCCTTCGGCTACATGAACCCGACCCTGAAAGTCGCCAGGCAATTCCCCAAGACCACCTTCGAACACGCCACCGGCTACAAGCAGGACAAGAACCTCGGCACCTACCTGGCCCGCACCTATGAAGGTCGCTACGTCGGCGGCTTCCTCGCGGCGAAGATGACCAAGAGCAAGAAAGTCGGCTACATCGCCTCCTTCCCGATCCCGGAAGTGATCCGCGACATCAATGCCATCCAGCTGGCCCTGAACAAGTACAACCCGGGCACCGAGATCAAGGTGGTGTGGGTCAACTCCTGGTTCGACCCGGGCAAGGAAGCCGACGCCGCCAACGCCCTGATCGACCAGGGCGCCGACGTGATCTTCCAGCACACCGACAGCCCGGCGCCGATCCAGGCCGCCGAACGCCGTGGCGTGTATGCCGTGGGCTACGCCTCGGACATGGCCCACTTCGGGCCCAAAGCAGTGCTGACCTCCATCGTCAACAACTGGGGCCCGCATTACATCCAGGCCACCCAGGGCGTGCTCGACCACAGCTGGAAATCCCAGGACTACTGGGGCGGCCTGAAGGAAGGCACGGTCGAACTGCCGATCAGCGACCTGGTGCCGGCCGATGTCAAGCGTGAGGCCGAGCAGATCATCGCCGACATCAAGAGCGGCGCCTTCCACCCGTTCACCGGGCCGATCAAGGATCAGGCCGGTGTGGAAAAACTTGCCACCGGGGTCAGCGCCAGCAATGCAGAGCTCGCGTCGATGAACTATTACGTGGAAGGCATGAAGGCCGACATTCCGAAATGACTCGTCGGTAGCCGCTGCCGCAGGTTGCGCCAAGGTCCGAAGGACCATTGCTCGATCTCCAGAGCACGCCCCCTCCGGGGTCGATCGCAGCCTGCGGCAGCGGCTACAGGGCCGTGAGTAACTTGAGAGCATTTATATGAACCAGCTTCCAATCATCGACATCAGCCCGCTCTACGGCGACGACGCCCACGGCTGGAACAGGGTCGCCCAGCAGATCGACCGCGCCTGCCGCGAGTGGGGCTTCTTCTATATCAAGGGCCACCCGATCAGCTCCGCGCGCATCGGCCAGTTGCTCGACGCCGCCCGGCAGTTCTTCGCCCTGCCGGCCGCCGAGAAACTCAAGATCGATATCACCCAGACCCGCCACCATCGCGGCTACGGTGCGATCGCCACCGAGCAGCTGGACCCGGACAAACCCAGCGACCTCAAGGAGACCTTCGACATGGGCCTGCACCTGCCGGCCGAGCATCCCGAGGTACTCGCGGAAAAACCGCTGCGCGGCAGCAACCGGCACCCGGATATCGCCGGCTGGGAAACCCTGATGGAGCAGCACTACCTGGACATGCAGGCCCTGGCCCAGACCCTGCTGCGGGCCATGACCCTGGCCCTGGGCATCGAGCGCGACTTTTTCGACCGCCGCTTCAAGGAGCCGGTCAGCGTCCTGCGCCTGATCCATTACCCGCCGCGGCACACCGCCAGCAGCGACGAGCAGCAAGGCGCCGGCGCCCACACCGACTACGGCTGCATCACCCTGCTCTACCAGGACAGCGCCGGCGGCCTGCAGGTGCGCAACGTCCAGGGCCAGTGGATCGACGCCCCGCCCATCGCGGGCACCTTCGTGGTCAACCTCGGCGACATGATGGCGCGCTGGAGCAACGACCGTTACCTGTCGACGCCGCACCGGGTGATCAGCCCGCTGGGGGTGGACCGCTACTCGATGCCGTTCTTCGCCGAGCCCCATCCGGATACGCGCATCGAATGCCTGCCCGGCTGCCAGGATGCCGGGCATCCGCCGAAGTACCCGGTCACCACCTGCGCCGAGTTCCTCTTGTCGCGGTTCGCCGATACCTATGCCTATCGCCGGGAACTGCAAGCGTCCTGATCGGCCGGTTGGTCAGGTTTTGCCGAATCGTCCGCGTGCGCCTGTAGAATGCCTGCCCTTATGGACGCGACTGGAACCTGACGCGCCCGCGCAGCCCTGGGGAAATCCGGGGCCGGCGCCTGTCATCGCACCTTGCGGTCGGCTTTTCGCCGCAGGATGATGGAGCGCAACACGTTCACGCAGCGCTCGACTGCACCTGATGAGATCACACCCATGTACGACTGGCTGAACGCCTTGCCCAAGGCCGAACTGCACCTGCACCTCGAAGGTTCCCTGGAACCCGAGCTGCTGTTCGCCCTGGCCGAACGCAACAAGATCGCCCTGCCCTGGAGCGATGTGGAAACCCTGCGCAAGGCTTATGCCTTCAACAACCTGCAAGAGTTCCTCGACCTGTACTATCAGGGCGCGGACGTACTGCGCACCTCCCAGGATTTCTACGACCTGACCTGGGCCTACCTGCTGCGCTGCAAAGAGCAGAACGTCATCCACACCGAACCCTTCTTCGATCCGCAGACCCACACCGATCGCGGCATCCCCTTCGAAGTGGTGCTCAACGGCATCGCCAGCGCGCTCAAGGATGGCGAGCAGCAACTGGGTATCACCAGCGGCCTGATCCTGAGCTTCCTGCGTCATCTGAGCGAAGACGAAGCGCAGAAAACCCTCGACCAGGCGCTGCCGTTCCGCGAAGCCTTTGTCGCGGTCGGCCTGGACAGTTCGGAAATGGGTCACCCGCCGAGCAAGTTCCAGCGCGTGTTCGATCGTGCCCGCAGCGAAGGTTTCCTCACCGTCGCCCACGCCGGTGAAGAAGGCCCGCCCGAGTACATCTGGGAAGCCCTCGACCTGCTGAAGATCCAGCGCATCGACCACGGCGTGCGCGCCTTCGAGGACGAGCGACTGATGCAGCGCATCATCGACGAGCAGATCCCGCTGACCGTCTGCCCGCTGTCGAACACCAAGCTCTGCGTGTTCGATCACATGTCGCAGCACAACATCCTCGAGATGCTCGAGCGTGGGGTGAAGGTCACTGTGAACTCCGATGACCCGGCCTACTTCGGCGGCTACGTCACCGAGAACTTCCACGCCCTGTACACCCACCTGGGCATGACCCAGGATCAGGCCAAGCGCCTGGCGCAGAACAGCCTGGATGCACGGCTGGTCAAGCCGTAAACCCCATCGCGGGCAACCTGCCCGCGATAACCCTGTAGCCGCTGCCGCAGGCTGCGATAGACCGGAACGGTCGCAGCGATCTCAATGATGCCGGAGGTCCTGCGGACCTGACGCAGCCTGCGGCAGCGGCTATACATCAGAAGCTCAGGCGCCGACTTCGCTCAACTCCTCCAGCGTCTTGCCCCGGGTCTCCATCCCGAACAGCCAGACCACCGCCGCGGCGACCGCGAAACACAGCGCGCCTAGGGCGAACACCCCACCCTGCCCGGTCATCGGGAACACCACGCCGGTCACCAAAGGCCCGAGCAGCGAACCGATACGCCCCACCGCCGAGGCGAAGCCGGAACCGGTAGCCCGCGCCGAGGTGGGATACAACTCAGGCGTATAGGTGTAGAGCACCGCCCACATGCCGAACAGGAAGAACTGCATCAACAGGCCGGAGCTGATCAACAGCGCCACGTTGCCGCCGAACACCGCGCTCTGCCCGTAGAAAAACGCCATGACCCCACCGCCCAGCAGGGTGATCACGCACACCGGCTTGCGCCCCCAGCGCTCCACCAGCCAGGCGGCCATGAGGAAGCCGGGAATCCCGCCGAGGGAAATCAGCACCGTGTAATACACCGACTGAGTCACGGCGAAACCCGACTGCTGCAACAAGGCGCTGAGCCACGAGGTCAGGCCGTAAAAACCCAGCAGGGCAAAGAACCACACACTCCAGATCATCATCGTGCGCTGGCGATAGAGCGGCGACCAGATCTCGCGCAAGGCCGAGAAGAAATGCCCCGGCACGCTTTCCACCCGCGGCAGGCGCACCGGCTCGGGCAGGTCCGCGCGCTGCAACGAGGCGCGGACCTTATCCTCGATCCGCCGCAGCACCTGGTCGGCATCGGCGTGCCGCCCGGCCTGCTCCAGCCAGCGCGGCGACTCGGGAATGAAGAAACGGATCGCCAGCACGAACACCGCCGGGATCGCCAGGACCAGGAAGATGTCGCGCCAGCCAATCAGCGGTAGCAGGAAGTACGAGAGCACGCCCGCCGCGACGAAACCCAGCGGCCAGAAGCCGTCCATCAAGGCGATATAGCGCCCGCGCCGCTTGGCCGGGATCATCTCCGACAGCATCGACTGGGCGATGGGAAACTCCATGCCCATGCCGATCCCCAGCAGCACCCGGAACAGGGTCAGGCTGTCCACCGTCTGCGCCGTGGAGCACAGGTAACTGGCGATGCCCCAGAGCACGATGCTCCACTGGAACACCGGCTTGCGTCCGAAGCGATCGGCGAGCATGCCCGACAGCGATGCGCCGACCACCATGCCGAAGAAACTCGCACTGGCCAGCAGGCCGGCCTGGGCTGTGCTCAGGCCGAACTCGGCTTTGATCGAGCCGAGCAGGAAGGTCATCATCGCCAGGTCCATGGAGTCGAAGAAAAACGCCAGGGCGATAATGATGAAAATGACTCGGTGATAACCGCTGATGGGCAAGCGTTCCAGACGCTCCGCCGCACTGTATCCCTGACTTGCCATGCCCCGTCCCCCCCGATTGAATGGTCTGCAGTTGAGTGTGCAAGATCGACGCCGCCGCTCAGTGCTGGATGCGACCTGCCCGCACCCCGCAACGACGCCGCCGGCCAGGGTCAATGATCGGTGGGGGTTGGCCTGGGGTAATGCACGGAGATTTCAGCGCAGCGCGCCTGCAACATGTCCCGCAGCAGCTTCACCGGTTTGCTCAACTGCGCCCGATGGGCGCACAACAGGTTCAGCGGTGCCCGTTCGCAGCGCAGCTCCGGCATCAGCACCTTGAGCCGCCCGGCCAGCACATCGGCCGCCACGTCGAGCCAGGACTTGTAGGCGATGCCCCGCCCCGCCACCGCCCACAGGCGCACCACATCGGCATCGTCGCTGAAACGATCGCCGCTGACCGTCAGGCCGACCTCGCGCTTGCCGTCATGGAAACTCCAGTGGTCGTGCACCCGGCTGCCGAGCATGTAAAGCAGGCAATTGTGCTGGGCCAGTTGCCCCAGTTGGCGCGGTTCGCCGTGGCGGGCCAGGTACTCGGGGGCGGCCACCAGCACCCGGCGGTTCTGCGGTGCGACCGGCAGGGCCACCAGGCTGGAGTCTTCCGGTTCGCCATAACGCAGGGCGATGTCCACCGGCTGGCGAAACAGGTCGGCGATACGGTCGCCCAGCAGCAGGCGCACCGTGAGTTTGGGGTGCTCCTGCTGGAACTGGTCGAGCCAGGGCAACAACAGGTTGCGGCCGAAGTCCGAGGGCGCGGACAGCTGGAGAACGCCGCTGACCTGATCCTGCCCGCTGGCCAGCAGGCGCCGCCCTTCCTCCAGGTTGCTCAGGGCCGCGCGGGCGTATTCGAGAAACCCTTCACCCTCGGCGGTCAGGCGCAGGCTACGGGTCGAACGCGCCAGCAGCCGGGCGCCGAGCTGCTGCTCGATGCGCTTGAGGGCGGCGCTGGCCACCGCCGCCGACAGGTCCATGACCCGCGCCGCGGCGGACAGGCTGCCGAGGTCGGCGGCGCGCACGAACAATTGCAGGTCATCGAATCGCAGCATCTGGCTCACCGGGCATTATCAAAAAAATATTGAAAGAGACTGCTGTTTTAGCCGGTTTTATCTTCGCGGGAAATGGCCAATGATCTGCGCACTCTCACACCAGCCTGTCATACCCGCTGAAGGACACCGCCATGTCGCAAGCCTTTACCGCCATCGCCACCCTTGTCGCGAAGAGCGGCCAGCAAGCCCTGCTCCAACGCGAACTCACCGCCCTGGTGCAACCGAGCCGTGAAGAAGCCGGCTGCCAGTACTACAACCTGCACCAGGACGCCGAAGACCCAGGCACCTTTTATGTACTGGAGCGCTGGGACGACGAAGCGGCCCTGGAGTTTCACAACGCCACGGCGCACTTCCAGCACTTTCTCAACCAGACCCGCGAGGCGATCGAGCACTTCGAGCTCAAGCGCCTGCTGCTGATCCTCTGACCCAACCTTCATCTTCATCAGGAAAACTCACCATGAAAGCCATCGCCTACTACGCCTCCCTGCCAATCGACGATCCTTTGTCCCTGCAAGACATCGAACTGCCGGAACCGGTCGCCGGCCCACGCGACCTGCTGGTGGAAGTCAAAGCCATCTCGGTCAACCCGGTGGACACCAAGGTTCGCCAGAACGTCCAGCCTGAAGGCGGCGCCGCCAAGGTGCTGGGCTGGGACGTGGCCGGGGTGGTCAAGGCGGTGGGCAGCGACGTCAGCCTGTTCAAGGCCGGCGACAAGGTGTTCTACGCCAGCTCGATCGCCCGCGCCGGCGGCAACAGCGAACTGCACGTAGTGGACGAGCGCATCGTCGGCCATATGCCCAAGAGCCTGGGTTTCGCCGAAGCCGCCGCCCTGCCGCTGACCGCGATCACCGCCTGGGAACTGCTGTTCGAGCGCCTGCAGATCGCCGAAGGCCAGGCCGATCGGCAGCAGAGCCTGTTGATCGTCGGCGCGGCCGGCGGCGTGGGTTCGATCCTCACCCAACTGGCCAGCCAGCTCACCGGCCTCAAGGTCATAGGCACCGCCTCACGCGCAGAAACCCAGGGTTGGGTACGCGAGCTGGGCGCCGACCTGGTGATCGACCACAGCCAGCCGCTGAGCCAGGAGCTGAAGAAAGCCGGCCAGGCCAGCGTCACCCATGTCGCCAGCCTGACCCAGACCGATGCGCACCTGGACGAGTTGGTCGAGGCGCTCGCGCCCCAGGGCCGGCTGGCGCTGATCGACGATCCGAAAACCCTCGACGTGACCAAGCTCAAGCGCAAGAGCCTGTCGCTGCACTGGGAGTTCATGTACACCCGTTCGCTGTTCGAGACCGCGGACATGCAGGAGCAGCACAAGCTGCTCAATCGCGTCGCCGAGCTGATCGACGCCGGCACCCTGAAGACCACCCTCGGCGAGCACTTCGGCACGATCAACGCGGCCAACCTGCGGCGCGCTCACGCCTTGCTGGAAAGCGGCAAGGCCAAGGGCAAGATCGTGCTGGAAGGGTTCTGAGGCAGGGAGCGGACGGCAGTCCTGCCGGCTCCGGAAAGGGGCAGGATGCCGTCAGTCCGAGAGTTGATCCTTGTCATACTTGTGACCGTATTCGGGTCTACACTGGGGGCCCTTGCAGTGCAAATCTTTTACCCGAGGAGGTCAGCAATGAAGATCCTGATAAAAGAATTGGCAAAATCCAAAGGCTCCCAATGGCAGGTTCAACTCGACCAACATGCGGTGACCTTCCGCAGCGAGGCCGAAGCCCGAGCCTTCGCCAATACGCTGGAAACGCGTCTGCACGCTCCCCATCAATTCCCCGAAAGCCAACAGCGCGCCGCCGGCTGATTACAGCTGGGCGGCTTGCAGCGCCCTGGCGTTCTGCAATTTCCGGGTGACCATCGCCAGCGTCACCACCAGAATCCCACACAGGCTGATGACCGTCGCCATCGGCACGGCGCTGCCGTCGTGCAGCACACCCACCAGCGCCGCGGCGCCGGCCGCCACGCTGAACTGCAGGCAGCCGAGCATCGCCGAGGCACTGCCGGCCCGTACACCCTGACCGTTCATGGCGCAGGCCGAGGCATTGGGAAGGATGCAACCCAGGCTGGCGATGCAAATGAACAGCGGCACCAGCAGCGGCCAGAGTTGTGCCGGATGCAGCGAACTGACGGCGAGCAGCGCCAGGCCACCCACCAGGTAGATCCACACCGTGCGCGCCAGCAGGAACGCCGGGCCGTGCTTGGCCAGCAACCGTGCATTGATCTGCGCCACCAGGATGAAGCCGCCGGCGTTGATCCCGAAGAACCAGCCGAAGTGCTCGGCCGGCACGCCGTAGAGCTTGATGAAGACGAAAGGCGAACCGGCGATGTAGGCAAACATCCCGGCGATGGCGATGCCCCCGGTCAGGGCATGGCCGAGAAACACCCGGTCAGCCAGCAACCGACCGTACTGGCGCAAGGCGCCGGACAAGGGTTGGCGCGGCACATGGGCCGGCAGGCTTTCCGGCAAGCCCAGCGCCACCGCCAGACCGGCCAGGGCGCTGAACAGGGTCAGCATGATGAAGATCGACTGCCAGCCGTAGAGATTCACCAGCAGGCCGCCGAGCATCGGCGCCAGGATCGGCGCCAAACCCATGACCAGCATCAGTTGGGAAAACACCTTGGCCGAACCCACCGCGTCGCACTTGTCGCTGACCACCGCCCGGGAAATCACCATGCCCGCGCAACCGCCCAGTGCCTGGACGAAGCGCGCACCGATCAGCCATTCCAGGTTCGGTGCGTAGGCACAGGCCAGGGACGCCAGGGTGAACAGCCCCACCCCGGCCAGCAACGGGATGCGCCGGCCAAAGCGGTCGGCCACGGGGCCGTAGGCCAGCTGGCCGATGGACAGGCCGAGAAAGTAGGCCGCCAAGGTCAGCTGAACGTGTTTTTCATCGGTGCCAAAGGCCAGCGCCATCGCCGGGAACGCCGGCAGATAGAAGTCGATGGCCAGAGGACCGAAGGCGCTCAGGGCGCCGAGAATCAGGATTGTGCGAAGGTTCATCAGGCATCCAGGTGCGGGTCGGTCGGCAGCTCGACAGTCTATCCGCGCTTGGAGGCCTTGAACATTCCGATAGGTCGCTAACTATTAAAAAGACCGATTAAATCCGCTCAGGCCAGCTTGACCGCATACCCTTCTTCGCTGATCAGGCTGATCACCTCGTCGGCGGACAAGCGGCTTTCCACACCCACTTCCCTGGCCCCGAGATCGACCTTGACGCTGGCCGCCGGGTCCTTGCTCTGCACCGCCTGAGTGATGGCCCGGACGCAGTGACCGCAGGACATACCTTCGACATTGAACACTTGCATGACGCTTCTCCTGTAGTGAGGGTTGTCGCCAGTCTCGACCTTGCCATCATGGCAAGGTCAAGTTCCGGATGCATCTGCCGGGCTGGCAATCGGCGACGCGCTCGGCCAAGCTTCACCCCTCAACGACACGACACTAGGAGATTCAGCCATGCGCTGGTCGGTTATCAGCCTGTTCAGCCTCCTCGGCCTGATCGCGGCCACCCCTTCGGTCAATGCCGCCGGCGAGGACTACGGCGTCCTGATCATTTCCCGGGAACGGCTGGAAGTCGCCACGTCCTGCGAAATCGGCCTGTACATCCAGGACCAGTTGGCGGGTCGGCTGTTCCAGGAACAAGCCACATCCTTCAACTTGCCGCCGGGCAAAGTCTCGCTGCGCCTGAAACTGCTGCCGGGGCAGATGCCGGGCTGCAACCCGGGCATGCTCGCGCCAGGCTCCCAGGACATCAGCCTGAAGGCCGGCGACGTGCTGAAGTTCCGCATCGCCATGAGCCCGTCGGGCCTGCACCTCCAGCGCACCGGCCTGGGATACTGAGGCCCCGGGTCGTCGCCTGCGCCCTGTCCCTCCCGGAACCGGCACGGGCGACGATCCTGGCGTACCCCGAGACAGATTGAAGCACCCCGCACCATGGCGCTTGACCTTGCCAGCATGGCAAGGTTGATCCTGTAGACCACCGTTTACAGGGAGTGTCAGTGATGTCCGAATCAACCACTTTTGACCTGCCGATTGCCGGCATGACCTGCGCCAGCTGCGCTGGGCGCGTGGAGCGTGCCTTGAGCAAGGTCGCCGGCGCCGTGGCCGTGAGCGTCAACCTCGCCACCGAACAGGCCCGCGTCCAGGCGCCCAGCGACAGCCTGCCGGCGCTGATGGCCGCGGTGCAGGATGCCGGCTACAGCGTGCCGGCCCACAGCCTGGAACTGAATATCGGCGGCATGACCTGCGCCCCCTGCGTCGGCCGTGTGGAACGCGCGCTGAGCAAGGTGGCCGGGGTCACCCGGGTCAGCGTCAACCTGGCCAACGAACGCGCGCACGTCGATCTGCTGGGCCAGGTCGATAGCGCCAGCCTGATCGCCGCCGTCGACAAGGCCGGCTACTCCGCCACCCTGTGGCAGGCCGAACGCCCCGAACGCGACGATCAGCAGCAACGCCTGCAGCGCGAACGCTGGTCCCTGGTGCTGGCGATCCTGCTGGCCCTGCCGCTGGTGCTGCCCATGGTGGTACAACCCTTTGGCCTGCACTGGATGCTGCCGGCCTGGGCGCAGTTCGTCCTGGCCACGCCGGTGCAATTCATCTTCGGTGCGCGTTTTTATGTCGCCGCCTGGAAAGCCGTGCGCGCCGGTGCCGGCAACATGGACCTGCTGGTGGCCCTGGGCACCAGCGCCGGTTACGGCTTGAGCCTGTACCAGTGGGCCATCACCCCCGCCGGCAGCATGCCGCACCTGTACTTCGAGGCCTCGGCCGTGGTGATCGCCCTGGTGCTGCTGGGCAAGTACCTGGAAAGCCGCGCCAAGCGCCAGACCGCCAGCGCCATCCGCGCCCTCGAAGCCTTGCGCCCGGAGCGGGCGATCCTGGTCGTCGATGGCCGTGAGCGGGACGTGGCGATCAGCGCCCTGCGCCTGAACGACCTGGTGCTGGTCAAGCCTGGCGAGCGCTTCCCGGTGGACGGCGAAGTGGTCGAAGGCCAGAGCCATGCCGACGAAGCCCTGATCAGCGGCGAAAGCCTGCCAGTACCGAAACAGCCCGGCGACCCGGTCACCGGCGGCGCCATCAACGGCGAAGGCCGGCTGCTGGTGCGGACCCTGGCCCTCGGCGCGGAAACCGTGCTGGCGCGCATCATCCGCCTGGTGGAAGACGCCCAGGCCGGCAAGGCACCGATCCAGAAGCTGGTGGACAGGGTCAGCCAGGTGTTCGTGCCGGCGGTACTGGTGCTGGCCCTGGCGACGCTGATCGGCTGGTGGCTGTATGGCGCGCCGCTGGAAACCGCGCTGATCAATGCGGTCGCGGTGCTGGTCATTGCCTGTCCCTGCGCGCTGGGGCTGGCCACGCCGACCGCGATCATGGCCGGTACCGGCGTCGCCGCCCGCCACGGGATCCTGATCAAGGACGCCGAAGCCCTGGAGCGTGCCCATGAAGTCAGCACCGTGGTCTTCGACAAGACGGGTACCCTGACTTCCGGCACGCCACGCATCGCTCACCTGGATGCGGTCGATGGCGACGAAGACCGCCTGCTGCAACTGGCCGGCGCCCTGCAACGCGGCAGCGAGCATCCGCTGGCCAAGGCCGTTCTCGACCTGTGCGCCGAGCGCCAGCTGGCGGTGGCCGACGTCAGCGCCAGCCAGTCCCTGACCGGCCGCGGCATCGCCGGCACCCTGGACGGCCGTCAGCTGGCCCTGGGCAATCGGCGCCTGCTGGAAGAAAGCGGCCTGCAGGCCGGCGACCTGGCAGCCTCGGCCCAGGCCTGGGAAAGCGAAGGCCGCACCCTGTCCTGGCTGATCGAACAGCAGCCGCAACCCCATGTACTGGGCCTGTTCGCCTTCGGCGACACCCTCAAGCCCGGCGCCCTGCAAGCGGTACGACAACTGGGCGCACGCCATATCGGCAGCCACCTGCTGACCGGCGACAATCGCGGCAGCGCCAAGGTAGTCGCCGAGGCCCTGGGCATTACCAACGTGCATGCCGAAGTGCTGCCGGCCGACAAGGCCGCCACGGTCGCCGAACTGAAAAAGACTGGCGTGGTGGCGATGGTCGGCGACGGTATCAACGACGCTCCGGCCCTGGCCGCCGCCGACATCGGCATCGCCATGGGCGGCGGTACCGATGTGGCGATGCACGCGGCAGGGATCACCCTGATGCGTGGCGACCCGCGCCTGGTGCCGGCGGCCCTGGAGATCAGCCGCAAGACCTACGCGAAGATCCGCCAGAACCTGTTCTGGGCCTTCGTCTACAACCTGATCGGCATTCCGCTGGCAGCGTTCGGCCTGCTCAACCCGGTGCTGGCCGGGGCGGCCATGGCGCTGTCCAGCGTCAGCGTGGTGAGCAATGCGCTACTGTTGAAAACCTGGCAACCCAAAGACCTGGAGGACGCCCGATGAACATCGGCCAAGCAGCCCGCAAGAGCGGCCTGAGCGCCAAGATGATCCGCTACTACGAGTCCATCGGCCTGCTCAGGCCGGCCCATCGCAGCGACAGCGGCTACCGCCTGTACGGTGACGACGACCTGCACAACCTGGCCTTTATCAAGCGCTCGCGGGACCTGGGGTTTTCCCTGGAGGAAGTGGGCAAGCTGCTGACCCTGTGGCAGGACCGCCAGCGCGCCAGCGCCGATGTCAAAGCCCTGGCCCGCCAGCACATCGACGAGCTCAACCGGAAAATCGCCGAGCTGGCCGGGCTGCGCGACACCCTGCAGGACCTGGTGCGGCACTGCCATGGCGACCATCGCCCGGATTGTCCGATTCTCAAGGACCTGGCTTCGGGCGGGTGCTGCGCGTGATGTAGCCGCTGCCGCAGGCTGCGATAAGGGCCAAAGGCCCTTCTGGCGGCTTCAAGAGCAGCGCTCTGCTTCGCAGTCGATCGCAGCCTGCGGCAGCGGCTACGTGATTCACGGGCACAAAAAAATCCGGCCTCGGCCGGATTTTTTGTGCCCGTGAATCATTGCATCCAGGGCGGAGGCGGTGGTTCCTCGGACTTGGTCGGTGGCGCGTCGTCGACCATGCGCATGGCCTGGCGCCGCTCCTCGTCCAGGCGCGCCGCCTCGATTTCCCGCAGCACGCCGCCGACATCCGCCAGTTCTTCCGGATCGTCGAACTCGCCGGTCAACACGCTGGCCGGGTGCAGGGTGCCGGCTTCGTACAGCGCCCACATCTCCTTGGCGTAACGGGTGCGCTTGAGCTCCGGGGCAAACCGCCCGAAGTAGGACGCCATGTTGCCGACATCCCGCTCCAACATGCTGAAAGCATGGTTGTTGCCCGCCGCATCCACCGCCTGGGGCAGGTCGATGATCACCGGACCCTCGGGGGTCAGCAGCACGTTGAACTCGGACAGGTCACCGTGCACCAGGCCGGTACACAGCATCAGCACGATCTGGGAAATCAGGAAAGCGTGATATTCGCGGGCCTGATCCGGCTCCAACACCACATCATTCAGGCGCGGCGCAGCATCGCCGTACTCATCCGCCACCAACTCCATCAGCAGCACGCCTTCGAGGAAGTCGAACGGCTTGGGCACCCGCACGCCGGCATTGGCCAGGCGGAACAGCGCCGCCACTTCGGCGTTCTGCCAGGCATCCTCGGCCTCCTTGCGCCCGAACTTGGACCCCTTGGCCATCGCGCGAGCCTGACGGCTGTTGCGCACCTTGCGGCCTTCCTGATACTCGGCCGCCTGACGAAAACTTCGTTTGTTCGCCTCCTTGTAAACCTTGGCGCAACGTAATTCGTTGCCGCAGCGCACCACATAAACAGCTGCTTCTTTACCACTCATGAGTGGGCGCAGCACCTCGTCGACCAGACCGTCCTCGATCAGGGGTTCAATGCGTTTTGGAGTCTTCATCAGCTTTTATCAGGGGTCCTTTATTACCAAACACGCGAATGTCACTCGTTATACGGCAATCCTCGCACCACGGGGAGAGGTTACCGACCTACGACAGTGCCGATGCACTCAATGTGCCAGGTCAACCCGTCATGTCGACACCCTCGACCGATCAGGATCATAGCCCAGTGCTCGCCCTCTGCTCGTCGCGAGTGCTTCACGCTCGATCTCGAACAAGGGCTGTCCAACCTTGGCCCTCAGCGCTCGACAATCGCTGTCACGCCCTGGCCACCGGCGGCGCAGATCGAAATCAGGCCACGTCCCTTCCCCGCCACCTCCAGCAATTTCGCCAGGTTGGCGACAATACGCCCGCCGGTGGCGGCGAACGGATGCCCGGCGGCCAGCGAACTGCCTTTGACATTCAGCCGGCTGCGGTCGATGGAGCCCAAGGGCGCGTCCAGCCCCAGGCGGGTCTTGCAGTAGTCCCCATCCTCCCAGGCCTTGAGCGTGCACAGCACCTGCGCGGCGAAGGCCTCATGGATTTCGTAGTAATCGAAGTCCTGCAGCGTCAGGCCGTTGCGCGCCAGCAAGCGCGGCACCGCATAGACCGGAGCCATCAGCAGCCCTTCCGCGCCGTGGACGAAATCCACCGCCGCCGCTTCGCCGTCGCGCAGATAAGCCAGGATCGGCAAGCCACGTTCCTTCGCCCATTCCTCACTGCCCAGCAGCACCAGGGACGCGCCATCGGTCAACGGCGTGGAGTTGCCCGCGGTCAGGGTGGCTTTGTCGCCGCGCTCGAACACCGGCTTCAGCGACGCCAGTTTTTCCAGGGTCAGGTCCGGACGCAGATTGTTGTCGCGGGTCAAGCCGAGGAAGGGGGTCATCAGATCGTCGTGCCAGCCCTCGGTATAGGCGGTGGCCATTTTCCGATGGCTCTCCAGCGCCAGTTGATCCTGCTCGTCGCGGGGAATGTTCCAGGTTTGCGCCATCAGCTCGCAGTGCTGGCCCATGGACAAGCCGGTACGCGGCTCGCCGTTGCGCGGCAGCTCCGGCTTAAGGTGCCGGGGGCGCAGTTGCAGGAAGGTCTTGAGTTTGTCGCCCAGGGTCTTGCCGCGATTGGCCTGCAGCAGGATCTTGCGCAGCCCTTCGTTGACCCCGATCGGCGCGTCCGAGGTGGTATCGACGCCGCCGGCGATGCCGCAGTCGATCTGCCCCAGGGCAATCTTGTTGGCCACCAGCAACGCCGCTTCCAGGCCGGTGCCGCAGGCTTGCTGGATATCGTAGGCGGGGGTGGTCGGCGACAGCCGCGAGCCGAGCACGCATTCGCGGGTCAGGTTGAAATCCCGGGAGTGCTTGAGCACCGCGCCGGCGGCCACCTCGCCCAGGCGCAGGCCGTGCAGGTTGTAGCGTTCGATCAGGCCTTCCAGGGCCGCGGTCAGCATGGCCTGGTTGCTCGCAGTGGCGTAAGGCCCGTTGGAACGGGCAAAGGGGATGCGGTTGCCGCCGATAATCGCAACACGACGCAGCTGAGTCATGGAAAGCTCCCTATTCTGTGAGTGGCACAACCGACAAGCGTAGGTTGTATCTCATGGATCGAACGACCTAAGGCCCCTCGTGGTCCACACTTTGAACCCCAGCAATCAGGCTGCTTGAAAACGTAGCGAGCGAAGGCAAGACAAGGCAAAAACAGGCGAGAAAGCGGAGTTTAGACACCTAAATGAGCATTCCGAGCCTGTTTTTAACGCAGGATTGCGCGCGAAGCCCGCAGTAGTTTTCAGACAGCCTGACCGGAGAGTGTTACATGTCAGATCGTTACATCGACTTCGCCAACTCGTCCATCGGCCACCGCCTGGTCGGGGCCCTTGGCCTGCCGTCGCCGGTGCGCCTGGAGCGCTGGCAGGCCGGCCGCATGCGCCCGGTCGAGGGTGCGCTGCTGATCGGCGGCGGCCAGCTGACCCAGCAGGTCGGCGCCATTGCCCCGCGGCTGACCGAGAGCATCTACAGCTACGGCACCGATCCGACCCTCGCCACGGCCTGGATTCCCGGCCACGGTCCCAGGCTCAAGGCCGTGGTGTTCGACGCCAGCGATATCCTGCAGACCGACCAGCTCAAGCAATTGCGCGAATTTTTCCAGCCGCTGATGAAGAACCTCGAGCCCAGCGCGCACCTGGTGATTCTCGGCCGCGCCCCGGAAACCCTCGGAGATCCGTTCGCCGCCAGCGCCCAGCGCGCCGTGGAGGGCTTCAGCCGTTCGCTGGCCAAGGAGCTGCGCGGCGGCGCCACCCTGCAATTGCTGTACGTCGGTGAGGGTGCCGAAAGCCAGCTGGAAGGCGCGCTGCGGTTCTTTCTCTCGCCGAAAAGCGCTTACATCTCCGGCCAGGCGATCCGCCTGACCCCCTGCGCCACCCAGGTCCAGGACTGGACCCGGCCCCTGGCCGGCGCGCGGGCCCTGGTCACCGGCGCGGCGCGCGGCATTGGCGCGGCGATCGCCGAGACCCTGGCCCGGGATGGCGCCCAGGTGGTGCTGCTGGACGTGCCCGCCGCCAAGACCGACCTCGAAGCCCTGGCCGCGCGCCTGGGCGGCCACGCGATCACCCTGGATATCTGCGCCGAAGACGCCGCGACCCGGCTGATGGAACAGTTGCCGGACGGCATCGATATCCTGGTGCATAACGCTGGCATCACCCGCGACAAGACCCTGGCCAACATGACCCCGGAGTTCTGGGACGCGGTGCTGGCGGTCAACCTCAACGCCCCGCAGGTGCTGACCCAGGCACTGCTGGACAGCGGCACCCTGCGCGACAACGGCCGGGTGATCCTGCTGGCGTCCATCAGCGGCATCGCCGGCAATCGCGGGCAGACCAACTATGCGGCGAGCAAGGCCGGGCTGATCGGCCTGGCCCAGGCCTGGGCTCCGCTGTTGCAGGAGCGCGGCATCAGCATCAACGCCGTGGCCCCGGGTTTTATCGAGACCCAGATGACCGCGCACATTCCGTTCGCCCTGCGCGAAGCCGGGCGGCGCATGAGTTCGCTGGGGCAAGGCGGCCTGCCGCAGGACGTCGCCGAAGCCGTGGCCTGGCTCGGCCAGCCGGGCACCGGCGCGGTCACCGGGCAAGCGCTGCGCGTCTGTGGGCAAAGCGTATTGGGAGCGTGAACATGAGCCTGCAATGGCATGAGCTGGATACCCCGCCGAACCTGCCCGAGCTGTACTGGAAGGCCGCGACCCGCCGCAGAATCACCGGCACCGAGCTGCCTGAATATGGCCTGCGCCACCCGGTGAGCGTGCAGCCGGCGAAGCTTGCGGCCTATCGCCAGGTCTGCGGTTTTACCGAGAACGGCCTGCTGCCGCCGACCTATCCCCATGTGCTGGCGTTCGCCCTGCAGATGCAATTACTGACCGCCAAGGACTTTCCCTTTCCGCTGCTGGGGTTGATCCACCTGGCCAACCGCATTCGCGTGCTGCGGCCCATGGGTGGGGTCGGCAACTTGAGCATCAGCGTGCGTGTGGACAACTTGCAGCCCCATGCCAAAGGCGCGGTTTTCGATCTGTTGACCAGCGTCGACGACGCTCTCGGGCCCCTGTGGGAAGCGCAAAGCCGGATGCTCTGCCGGGGTGTGCAACTGCCGGGTGAAGCCCCGGCCGAAGAGCCGCCGAGCGAGACCAGCCTCAGCGAGCTGACGCGCTGGCAAGCCCCCGCCGATATCGGCCGGCGTTACGCCCGGGTGTCCGGCGACTACAACCCGATTCACCTGAGCGCGGTGAGCGCCCGAATGTTCGGCTTCCCCCAGGCCATCGCCCACGGCCTGTGGAACAAGGCGCGGACTCTGGCGGCGTTGAGCGAGCATTTGCCGGCGGCCAATATCGAGATCGCCGTGGACTTCCGAAAGCCGGTGCGCCTGCCCAGCGAGGTGTGCCTGCTGGCGAGCGCCGCAGGGTCGAGCGGTGACCTGCGCCTGACCGGCGCGGGCGACCTGGAGCATATGAGCGGGCATTGGCAACCGTTGGGCTGAGCCCGCCTCAACCGCGACGAATCAGGAACACCCCCGCCAGGATCAGCACCAGCCCGGCAATCTTGCCTAGGCTGATGGGCGCCTCGCGAAAACCCGCCCAGCCGAAATGGTCCAGCGCCAGGGCCATGCCCAACTGCCCGGCCAGCACCAGGGCCATGAACAGCAGGGCGCCGATCCGCGGGCCGGCGAAGGCCGCGGTGACAATGAAAAACGCCCCCAGCAGACCGCCGCACCAGTGCCACCAGGTCAGGCTTTTCAAGGCACTCAGGCCGGGTACTTCGCGCTGGGCCATGGCCAGGACCAGCAAGGCCACGGTACCAACAAAAAACGAGATCAGCGCCGCCGCCAGCACGCTGGAAACCTGCTTGGCCAATTGGCCGTTGATTCCCGCTTGCAGGGGTAGGAAAGCACCGGCAACCACCGGCAGGCACAGCAGCCACCAGACAGGGGCAGGCATAAAGTTTCTCCAAACAACATCCAGGCTGCGGATTATAAGGCAAGTTGACGCCAAATCCGTGACGGGGCCGCCAGACAATTAATTGTATATATATAACTTTCGTTTAAGTGCCCTGAAACTTCGAAAACCAAAAATACAAGATACTGATTAATAACACCTTATTAAAAATAGATGCGTCCACCATACCTTTGGTATTAGTCCCTCCGCAGGAGCAAAAACAGCCGATATATAAGTTGTTAATACCAAGTTGAGAATGGTGAAAAAAAGCCCTTGGACCTTTTATAGCGACAACGGACGAAAACATCTCCGGCAACAGAACTGGGGAGTTATCGAAAACGACAAAACGTTGTAACAGGTGCAAGGAATCTCACTCATGAAAACTCAAGTCTGGTTGAAAACAAGCACAGCACTGGCCCTGATCCTGGCCCTCGGCCTGACCGGCTGCAGCAGCGGCGGTGGCGGCCACAAGAGCAGCTCCGGCAGCTCCTCGCCTGACAGCGCGGCAGGTACCGACAGTGGTTCCGGCGGCGCAGGCGATGGTTCGGGTGGCGCAGGCGGAACCGGTGGCGGCACCGCAGGCACAGGCGGGACCGGCGGAATCGACGGCGGCACTGATGGTACAGGTGGGACCGGCGGCGGTACCGCAGGGACAGGTGGCACTGGCGGCACCGGAGGCACCGGAGGCACGGGTGACGGAACCGGTGGAGGTGGCGGCACCGATCCGACCAACCCAACGAACCCGACCGACCCGACGACACCCACCACCACCCCGTTGGTCACCTCGACCCTGGTGTCCGACCTCGGCACCACCATCAGCGGCGTCGGCGACGGTGTCAGCACCCTCAGCAATGCGCTGGCTCCACTTCCAGTAGTCGGCGGGGTCCTGCAAAGCGCGGTGAACACCTCCGGCAATGTGGTCGACACCGTAGGCGATGGCCTGACCAATGGCCTAGGCCAACTGGGCAGCGATCCACAGGCCTTGAGCAAGACCACGGCCATAGTCGGCAACGTGGTGTCGGACGTCGGCGATGGCGTCTCGGACATCAGCGGCAAACTGGCCACCAGCACCAGCAGTATTCCCCTGGTGGGCGGCGTGGTCACCCGGGTGGCGCCGGTACTCGACGGCGTCGGCAGCAAGGTCAGCATGCTCGGCGACACCCTCACCACCGTGACCAGTAGCGGCCCCCTGGGGACAGTGACAGACAAGGTGGGCAACAACCTGCTGGTACCGGTCGTCACCCTGGCAGAAGGCCTGACCGGCAAGGTCGGCAGCACGACCGGCCTGGGTACCCCGGTCGACGGGCTGGTCAGCCGGGTCGGCAGCGTGGTCGACAGCCTGGGTAACAAAATCACCACCACCGGCGGCGGCAACCCGCTGACCAATACCCTCGGTGGCGCCCTGAACAACATCGGTACCACCGCCACCACGGCCGGTGGCCTGGCTACCACCAGCGGCTCGGGCACAGGTGGCGGCATCGGCGGCGCTGGCCTGCTGGAAACAGTCGGCGGTGCGGTGGTCAACCTGGGTAACGGCTTGAATGCGGGCAACACCAACACCCTGGTCAGTGCCGCGGGTGTAAGCGGTGCCTCGGTCGGCAACGTAGTGGCCTCGGTGGGCGGAGCCCTGGGTGGCACCGGTGTCGCCAATGTCGGCGCCACTGCGCCACTGGCCGGTGTCGGCGCCACGGTCGGCGCAGCGTTGAACCCGGTCACCACTACCGTCACCAGCCTGACCCAACAAGTAGGCGCCACAACCGGAGTGGGCACTCCCGTGGCCGGTCTGCTCACCCAGGTAGGCGGCGCCGTCAGCACGGTAGGCACCAGCATCACGGCCAGCGCCCCCAACCCTGTGGTGAGCACTGTCGGCCAGACCGTCAACACCGTGGGCGCTACCGTCGCCACGGTCGGGACCCTGGTCAACGGCGGCACCACCAGCGGCAGCGGGACCACGGGCACCACCGGCGTGCTGGGCGGTGTGCTCGGTGGCTTGACCGGAACCCTGGGCGGCACCCGATAAGCGTTTTGCACCTGGCCGATTCGACGGCCCTACCTACAGCGCCTACGCTTGGTTGGAGACGAGGGATTCGATTGAGTCTCTCGTCTTTTTCTTGTCTGGAGCATGACGGTTGCAGTACTTGATCAAGGCCAAGACCCTGACAAGCGCCGCCGACTGAAGTACCTCTCGCGTTGCTGCGACTTGACCATGGAGTGTCCTATGCGCGCTTTGGCTCCCTTGCTGTTAGTCTCCCTTTGCTCATACGTCCACGCCGAAAACCTTCCCAGCTTTCTCAATAGCAACGAAACCATCCGCAACCTGCCGGTGCCCAACCTGCCGGCCGACGCCTATCGCCCCACGACCCCGGCGCCCAAGCTGGCGCCACCCACGCAAACCCAGGCCCAACCGCTGATGATGGGCACCACGGTCAACGTCAGCACCGTGCAGATCGAAGGCGGCACCCTCTATCCGCTGAACGAGTTGGCGGAGATCTACAAGCCGCTGATCGGCCATGAAAGCACCCTGGCGCAACTGATCGAAGCCACCCGGGAAATCACCCGCCGCTACCAGCAGGACGGCTACCTGTTGTCCTACGCGTTCCTGCCACAACAGAGCTTCGACCAGGGCACCGTGCGCGTGGTCCTGGTGGAGGGCTACATCAAGGACTATCAGCTGCAGGGCGATATCGGCCCGGTCTCGGCCTACCTCGACAAACTGGTGGCAAAACTCAAGGCCGAACGGCCACTGACCCGCAAGACCTTCGAGCACTACACCACCCTGATGAGCCGCATTCCCGGGGTCACCCTGCAAGCCCAGGTGCCGCCACCGGGCACCACCGACGGCGCGGCCTACCTGATTGCCCAGGCCAGCCGCAAACCCTTCACCAGCAGCCTCAGCACCACCGACGACAACCGCAATGGCCTGCAAGCCCTGTTGGCGGTCAGCAGTAACTCGCAGACCTCCATGGGCGAGCAGGTAACCCTCAGCGGCCTGTTCCCGCCGGGGGACGATCACGAGCACTACTACCGCCTGGACTACAACCAGTTTCTCAATGACGAAGGCACCCAGCTGAGCCTGTACGGCACGCGCTACCGCGCCGACCCGGGGACCAATGTGCAGCTCGACAACGGCCTCGAGCTCAAGCCCCACCGAGAGAACGATCGCTACTCCATAGGCTTGAGCCACCCGGTCATCGCGTCGCCCAACGAGCTGCTGATCCTGGGTTCGCGCCTGTATGCGGTCAACGACAAGACCCGCTATCAAGTGGTGGGTTATCCGCAGAGCGTCGAACTGAAAACCGACATTCGCGCCCTGGCCTTCGAGGGCGACTGGCGCAAGGCCAACGCACGCCAACTGCGGATTCTCAGTGCCGGGGTGTACCAGGGGCTGGACGCCCTGGGTGCGAAGACCAACGACGACCTGTATGACCTGGACTTCTTCCGCGTGCGCCTGTCCGGCGTGCAGAGCGACAAGTTCTTCGACAACTGGCAAGGGGTGCTGTCGGCGGCCCTGTACTGGAGCCGCGACAACCTGCCCGACAGCGAACGCGCGGTGTTCGGCGGCCAGAACTTCGGCCGCGGTTACCCCGACGACCAGGCGTCGGGCGACAAGGGCTGGGGCGCGGCTTACGAAGTGAACTACAGCTTCAATCGCGAAGACCGCTGGTTGCGAATCCTCCAGCCGTACGTGGTGCTGGATCGCTCGCGCACCTGGTTCAACGAACTGCCGGTCAAGGGCAACAGCCTGTCATCGGCCGCCGTCGGCCTGCGCTTTGGCGACGCCAAGTACTACAACATCTCCCTCGAAGCGGCCAAGCCGATGTCCGATGAAGCGCTGGACACCCACAACCGGCGCCCGCGCTACACCCTGAGTTTCAGCTACCAGCTGTAAAAAGCCCCTCAAGCCAAACGGACACGACCCGCTCGAAGGCGGGTCGTCTTGTCCAGGCGAGCATCAGAAGTCGTAGCGCACCTTGGCGGTGAAAGTGTCGGCAGAGAAGTCGGTCTTGGCCAGGTAGTTGTACGAACCGCCCAGGCTCCAGGCACCGACGCGATAGGTCGCGCCCAGGCTCGTTTCGTAGCTGTCGCGTATCGGCGATGCGCCGCTGGTGGTGAATGGCGTGCCCCCCAGGACAAAGGTCGAGGTGGTGTTGGCCTTGTCAGCGATGAAGTCGTGCCAGGCCATGATCCTGGCTTCCGGCTCCAGGCTGCCGCGACCCAGATCGAACGCGGCGGCCAGGCGCGCGCCGATGCCCATCTCGCCCACTTCATAACGCTGGCTGGCGACATTCAAGGCCGCCGAGCTGCCTTTTTCCCGGTACGAATCGATCATCACGTTGGCGTAACGGGCACCGATCTGCGGTTCGAGCAGCAGGTGCCGGTCAAGACGCAGGCTGTAGCCAGCCAGGACATTGACGCCGAAGATTTCACTGTCGTAGTCGCCCTTGGCGCGGGTGCCGGCGACGTAGCGCTTGGACTCGTTGTCGTTCCAGCCGTACATCAACGAAGCGTCGACAAAGAAGTTGTCGTGGCTCCAGTCGCCATACAGAGTCAGCGCATGGCCGGTGACATCGGTCTTGTTGCCGCTGGAGGATTTCACGTCGCTGTCCAGGTAGCTGTAGGCCAGGCCCAGTGTGGTGTCGGCGTTGAGCTGGCCATCGGCACCCACGGCGATCCCGTGGCTGTTGGCGTCATAGCCCTCGACGCCCTTGCGGCTGTCCTGGTCGGCATCACTGGACAACGCCTGGAGCCACACGCCCTTCTCGGCCAGCACGTCACCCGAAGACAGGCCATTGCGAGCGCTGCTGGAGCGGTTGGTGATCACGTTGTTGACCAGGCTCTGGCCGCTGGTGGCGGCATGAATCACCCCACGACTGACATCCGGGCCCAGGGTCTCGGAGAGCCTGGCCAGCTCGGCGTCCGACGAGGCGCTGGCAAAGGCGCGGAACACCGGATCGTTTTCAGCGAGCCGTGACATGAGGCTGTTCGACAACGGCTTGATGGCGTTCGCGGCGTTTTGCGAACCGTCCGCCTGGATGATGTTCTCCTCGACCACCGCCGCGTTCTTGGTGGTGACCAGCGCCTTCAAGTCATTGCCTTCGATGCCGAAGCTTTTGACTTCCAGCAACGCGGACGACGACACCACATTGGCGTTCTGCGGCTCTTCCCAGCTGCCGGTGTTGATCAGGGTGTAGCGCGTGCCATCGGCACCGGTGCGGAAATCGCTGGAGCGCGCCGCCAGCTCGATACGGCTGCCTTCGCTGAAATAGGTCGCGCCCGTGACCTTGAGGATCGGCGTCGTCGGGTGGGTATCGTTGTCCAGCAGCAAGCGCAGGATGGCGGTCGAAGAGTCCAGGTCGAGCCCACCATCGAGGGTGGTATGCGGACGTAACAGGGTCAGGCGAGCGTCAGCGATGTCCACATAGCCGGCACGAATGGTCGAGCCATCGAAGCTCACCTCACCACTGGCCAGCACAGCGGAAAGACCGAGCAGATCGCCTTTGACCTGCCCCCCTTCCCAGTAGAAAAAAGTACGCTGGTGATCGTCCTGAATCGCTGCGGTACCGCCCTCAATAAGGCCAGCGGTCTGGATGATGGAAAAAGAAGACGGGTTATTGGCCAGGCTGATTATATGGATGCCAATGCTATCAGCCGAAATCGTGCCACTGTTGTTGATATGGCTGCGGGCAAATCCAGAGAAGACAGCGTTTTCAATTTCGATGCCCTTGGCGTTCTGCCCACGGGCGCTGATCGTCCCACTGTTGTCGATATTGGACAGCCTGGAAAGTACCAGCAGACCATGGGCGTCATCCCCCCTGACCGCAATCGTCCCCTTGTTGAGCACCTGGCCAGTGATATTCGACTGATAGAGATCCAGGCCCACGGCTCCCGTGGCCGTCACGGAAATATCGCCTTCGTTGATCAGGTTGCCACCGATGCGGCTGCCGGAATGCAGGATGCCGCTCGGCAAGGCGGACGCATCCAGGCCATCGATCCGCACCGAACCGCGGTTGATGAAATCGCCGGTAAAGGTCGAAGCGGTCGACGCCTGGGAAGAGAAGAACAACCCGGCCTGGGTCGAGCCGCTGCTGAAGTTGACCGCCCCGTCATTGATAAAGCTGCCCTGGACCGTCAGCCCCCTGAAATCGGCGCCGCTGTTTTGCGAGGTCCCGCTCAACAGCACATTGCCGAAGGTCTGCAGCGTGCTGTTCAACGCACCGCCACCGAGGTCGTAGTTCAGGTCCGCCGCCATCGACGATGAAGCATGGGCCGCGACGGCGGCCACAGACAGCGCCAGCAGCGAGCGGCGCAGCAATGAAGTATTCAATGGGGATATCCCTTCCAGAAACACGGACGACAGGTTTCAGCAGGCGCGCCGGTGTCTTTCAGGCATCCCTACCGGCTTGTCGGCAAACGCCCGGACAAGCGGCGGCAAATGTACAGGAGCCATCATTGTGACACCATCAAAAAGTCAAACCGACGGCGACAACACCGGGCCTCGGGAAGAGTGCGAAGGTTCAGGGATTGACCAAGTGGATGCGCGGCTGCGGGAACAGGGTGTTCAGGGTTTCCAGCAGGCGCACGTGGTAGATGGGTTTGCGGAACAGGTCCAGCACTTGAAGGCGCAGCAGGTCGCTGACGTCATCCATGTCGGCATGGCCCGAGGTGACGATCACCGGCAGGTGTTGGCGGGATGTGTGATCGCGCAGTCGCCGGATCAGCGACAGGCCACTCTCCTCCGGCATGCGCAGGTCGGTGATGACCAGCGCGATATCGGGGTGTTGAGTGAGATGGGCCAGGGCGAGCTTGACCGAGGTCGCAGTGAAGCAGCAAAAGCCTTCACCTTCCAGCAACTCGGCCAGCTCGAGCAGCGCGTCCTCTTCATCGTCCACGAGAAGAAGCTGCTGGCGTGGTGAAGAAGAGGAGCTCATGGGCAATACCTGAAAGTGACTGCGTACTCATTGCCCGAGGGCATCGACATTCTAAAACGTCGTAACAGCTGAACATCATTCACCACCACCCAACGCAGTGAGCAATGTATTGAAGGTGCCTGTGATAGCAGTAGAGATAGTCGGCACGAATGTCGCGATGGCCACGGCCACCATGCCGGCGATAAGTGCGTATTCGATCCCTGACGCCCCCTCGTTGTTCTTGAGCAAACGCAAGAGCCGGGAGGTTTGAAGGGCGATCCATTGGGTGACGAGAATGAACAACATCTGGTTTCTCCTCAATGCACCGAGTGTTGCAGCGTTGCAACATGATTCCCCTGTGCCACCACAGCATTGTCAACAAACTTCCAGCCAACAACTGTAAGAACTGATTAATCATTAAGTATTAGTTCGCTCCCTTGGCGTCAAAAAAAACGCGGCATCGGACAGGGCGCGGATGAGCCAAGTTATTTTCTCAACAGTAATGGCGTTTTGTTGCAGCTGTTCTACCTTCAAATAGCGAAATAGTTGCATGTTCATAGCTGCCTGATTGCGAAATTGGCTCGTTGGAATCTGCGAGTCGGTAATGCAGCGGGAAAGGGAGAGCCGTCATGAACAGTCGTATCACTATGGGGTTGGCTGGGGTGTTTCTGGTGGGGGCCCTCATTGCCGGTTACTGGGGTGTGGCATTGAGTCGTCGGCCCGCAGCGGAACCTGTGGCGCAGCCTTCCCCCACCACCGTGCAAACCGTCACGGCTTCCGCCGAAGATGCGACCCGCCAGCCCGTCGCGGTGCTGGTCCGCGACATCCCTCCGTTCGTTCCCATCAAGGCCGGCGATGTCACGCTGGAGCGGCTGCGCACCGCCCCCGCCGGCAGCCTCAAAAGTCTCGACCAGGTCATCGGACGCACCCCATGGCGGGCGCTGTCGGCGGGGACCTGGCTGAGCGAGGAAAGCTTCGAAGCCGGTGGCAGCGTGGCCCGTATGATCCGTCCCGATGAGCGCGCCCTGGCGGTCGCGGTAGACGAAGTCATCGGCGCCAGCGGGCAACTGAGCCCTGGCGACTACGTCGATGTGCTGCTGTTCCTGCGCCAGGACAGCAACAATCTGCTGCCCTCGGCCCAGGTCGTGGTACCGGCCCTGCGGGTACTTGGCATCGGCGAGCAACTGGGCTTGACCAACGATGGCAAGCCGGGCTCGCCGCCCGCCAGTGCCGAGGAAAAACTCAAGCAGGATCAGCGTCGCCTGAACGCGCGCAGCGTGTTGCTGGCCGTCCCGGAACCTTTGCTGAGCCGCTTGATGCTTGCGGCCCAAGCCGGCGTGCTGCGCCTGGCGGTACGCAGCGCCGACGAGAAACGCCTGGCGCATTACTGGGCGGGCGAAAAAAGCGCGTCGAAGCATCTGCAAAACGTCGACAGGTCCCTGGTCCAGTTCAACCAGCTAGCCCTGTCCACACGCCCTCCCTCCACCGCCAGAACCTTCGACGCCGCAGCGCGTCGCGCCCAGATAGAAGTCATACGCGGCATCGAAGCGAGCCAACAAACACCCTGATCATGCAAGGACACTTCTTCATGTCCAATGATTCCCAGCCCCTGTGCAAAGGCCTGATCCGGGCCCTGATGTCGAGCGGTGTGCCTGTCGAGGGCGACGTACCGCTGCGCAACCACGACCCGGACCGGTACTGCCCGTACTCCCTGGAAAACCGCAACTTCAATAAATGCAGTGGGCTATCGCAATGAGTCAGAACCTGAGCCAGACCTTCCTCGCGATCACCCGCAACGGCACCGACCTGGAATGGTTGCAAGGCGCCCTGGCGCCACTCGGGCAGGTGGTCAGCGCGGGCAGCGGCAGCCTCGACGAGTTGCTGGCGCTGGTGGATGTGACATGCGCCAGCCTGGTCTTCGTCGGCCTCGATCGCGAACATGTGGTCAGCCAGGCGGCGCTGATCGAGGGCGCACTGGAGGCCAAGCCGATGCTGGCCATCGTCGCCCTGGGCGACGGCATGGACAACCAACTGGTACTCAATGCCATGCGCGCCGGAGCCCGCGACTTCGTGGCCTACGGCTCGCGCTCCAGCGAGGTGGCCGGCCTGGTACGGCGCCTGAGCAAACGCCTGCCCCAGGTCACGCCAAGCACCCAGCTTGGCGGCCTGACCGTGCTCTACGGCACCCAGAGCGATGCCGATGGCGCCCTGCTCGCCAGCCATCTGGCGCTGGTAGTGCAAAAGAGCGGCCAGCAGACCCTGTTGCTCGACCTCGGCCTGCCACGCGGCGACAGCCTGGCGCTGCTGGGGCTGGAAAGTTCGTTCCACTTCGGCGATGCCTTGCGCCATCTGCGGCGCCTGGATGCAACCCTGATCGACAGTGCCTTCACCAGCACCGAAGCCGGGCTGCGGATCCTGGCCTACGCCAGCCATGACGAGCCGCTGGAGAGCACCAGCGCCGCCGAGTTGTACATGCTGCTCAGCGCCCTGCGCCAGCACTTCCAGCACATCATGGTGAACCTCACCGGACAACCGGACAGCGAAGCCCTGCGCACCTTCGTCGGCCATTGCGACAAGCTGCTCTGGTACACCGACCAGAGCGTGCTCGACTGCCGCCGCAACCTCGCGGTGCTCAACCTCTGGCGCGAAAAAGGCATGAAGCTGGAACACGCCCGCCTATTGGTCGACCGCTACCTGCGCGGGGTCGCGCCGGATGCGGAAACCCTGGGCAAGAGTTTTGCCCTGGAAGTGAACGCGGTCCTGGCCTATAGCCCCGAGGTGCGTCTCAACGCGAAAAACCAGGGCGTCACGCTGTTCGAACTGGCCCCCCGCGAAGGCCTGACCCAAGCCCTGAAGACCCTCGGCGAGCACCTGGCCAGGCGCTCCCAAGGGCTGCCCACGGCAAAACCCGGCTGGTTCGAGCGCCTCAGGGGAAGTAGATGAGCAGAGAAAAACTTTTTGGCGCCCAATCCCACAGCCCCATCGGCAACACCGATCACGAGGGCCTGAAGCTGGTGCTGCATCGCTACGTCATCGACGCCATCGAGGAGTCGGGGAAAAACCTGCTGGAAGGTTCGCGCCAGGCACTGGCGCGCTTCATTACCGACAAGGTGGCCGAGTACATCTCCCGCCTGCACCTGGCGATTTCCCGCTATGAAATGGAGCGCCTGGCCGAAGAGCTGGTGGACGAACTCACCGGTTTCGGCCCGCTGGAAGTCTTACTGCGCGATCCGGCGGTAACCGAGATCCTGGTCAACGGCCCGCACCGGGTGTTCGTCGAGCGCGATGGCGTGCTGTACCAGAGCGATCTGCGCTTCATCGACGCGCACCATGTGGAGCGGGTCATGCAACGCATCCTCGCGCCCCTGGGCAGGCGCCTCGACGAGTCCTCGCCCATGGTCGATGCCCGGCTGCCCGACGGCAGCCGGGTCAACGCCATCATCCCGCCGATCGCCCTCGACGGCCCTTGCCTGTCGATCCGCAAATTCCGCAAGGACATGCTCAAGAGCAGCGACCTGATGGCCATGCAGACTATCGACCAGGCCATCTTCGAATTCGTCCAGGAGGCCGTGGGCAAGCGTTGCAACATCCTGATCAGCGGCGGCACCGGCACCGGCAAGACCACCCTTCTGAATATCCTCAGCCAGTTGATCAACCCTCACGAACGCCTGGTGACCATCGAGGACGTGGCCGAACTGCAACTGGGCCATCCCCATGTGGTGCGCCTGGAAACCCGTCCGCCGAACGCCGAAGGGCATGGCGAGGTCAAGGCCAGCGACCTGATCCGCAACGCCCTGCGCATGCGCCCGGACCGGATCATCCTCGGCGAGATCCGTGGCGTCGAAGTGCTCGATGTGCTGACGGCGATGAACACCGGCCACGACGGTTCCATGAGCACCGTGCACGCCAACAATGCCCAGGATGCCCTGCTGCGCCTGGAAACCCTGGTGGGTCTGACCGGGCGCCAGGTGGCCGAACGCACCCTGCGACAGATGATCTGCGCGGCCCTGGACGTGGTGATTCAACTGACGCGCCTGCCCGATGGCCGGCGCTGCGTCAGCGAGGTGGTGGAAGTGGTCGGCGTGCGCGAGAACGTCTACGTCACCAACACCCTGTTCCGTCTGAACCGACGTAGCGGTTTCGGCTTTCTGCGCGAAGCGGCCAACCCCGCTGGCGACAAGCTGCGACGCGACGCAGACCTGCCCGTCAACTGAACCAGGGAGCGCCACCGCATGCCAGGTCCCGTGCTGCTTGCCCTCCTGTGCCTGACCCTGCTGGGGCTGTCGGGCTGGATGTTCTACAACGGCCTGCGCCAGGCCCGCACCGCCCGGGTGCTCGACCGCCTGGCCCAGGGGCAACCACAACTGAACATGGAAAAGACCTCCTGGAGCCGGCTCGAAAGGGCCTTTCTGCGCGCCGGCCTCGGTCGTCCCACCGAGCGCCTGGGGCTATGGCTGGTGGTCTGGGCCGCGGGCTGCATGCTCGGGTATGGGCTGGGCAAATGGCCGGGGCTGCTCGCCCTGCTCGTCGCGCCGCCCCTGCTGCTGCGCCTGTACATCAGCTGGCTGTACCGGCGGCGCCTCAAGCGCATGATCGAACAGCTACCGCCATTGCTCGACCATGCCGTGCGCAGCCTCAAGTCGGGACGCACCCTGGCCGACGCGGTGCTGGGCGGCATCGAAGCTGCCGACAATCCGTTGAAGCACGCCATGGGCCGGGTCCAGCGCAACGTGCTGCTGGGGGTCAACCTGCCGGATGCGGTGGCCGACTTCGCCGAATTGTACGAGCGCGATGAACTGCGCCTGCTCGCCCTCGGGCTCAAGGTCAACCACCGCTATGGCGGCAATGCCAGCGAGCTGCTGGAAAACCTGATCAAGCTGATCCGCGAGCGCGACCAGGCCGCCCGGCAGCTGCGCGCCATGACCGGCGAAACCCGTGTCACGGCGATGGTCCTCGCGGCCCTGCCGGTGTCACTGGCCGGCTATTTCCTGATAGCCAACCCGACCTACTTGATGAGTATGTGGAACCAGAGTTCAGGCCAGATGATGCTGCTGGCCGCCTTCGGGTTGCAGGTCGTCGGTTGCGCCCTGCTCTGGCGCATGCTGCGGAGTGTTTGACATGACGGCCTTGCTGATCAGTGCGCTGTTGTTTCTCGCCGCCATGCTACTGATGCTGAGCAGCTTGCTGGAACAGCGTCGGCGGACTCGTCAGGTGACCGAACGCCTGCAGGGGCACCTGGCGCGCGACAACCCACTCGGCAACTGGCTGCACGTGCTGGGCGACAGCAAGATCGGTCAGCACGCGGTCAGGCTCGACAACGAAACCCAGTTGCTGCTCAACCGCCTGGGCTGGCGCAGCGCGCGGCAACGCTCGCTGTTCGCCGCCTGCCAGATCGGCGTACCGATTCTCGCCCTGGGCCTGACCCTGGTGATCCAGGGGGTGTTTTTCCCGGCGGCGAAAAACCACTGGGTCGCCCCGGTGTTCGCCCTGAGCATCGGCTACCTGTTGCCCAAGCGTCTATTGGCCATGGCCGCCAGCAGGCGGCAGAAACAACTGGCGGTCGATATCTCCACCTTCATTCCCCTGGTGCGCATCCTGTTCGAATCGGGCATGGCGGTGGAACAGGCCCTGCGGGTGTTGAGCAAGGACGCGCAGAAGCTGCTGCCGGCCCTGACCCAGGAGTTGCACCTGGTGCTGGCCCGGGTGGATTCCGGCCTGGAACTGGGGGAAGAACTGAACAAGTCCGCACGGCTGCTGGCCGTCGATGAGTTCACCGACACCTGCGTGATCCTTCAGCAACTGATCCACCAGGGCGGTGGGGCGATGAAGTCGTTGCAGTCGCTCAAGCTGCTGCTCGATGACCGGCGCCTGACGCGCCTGCAGGAATACATCTCGAAGATGTCCGCGAAAATGTCCGTAGTGATGATGCTGTTTCTCTTCCCGGCGTTACTGATCGTCCTGGCCGGACCTGGCGTCAGCGCCATTGCCCGGGCTTTCGCCCAATAGGTAGAAGGAAGCAGCGTAAAAGCTGGCCTGCAGGACGCAGCAAACCCTCGGGGCTACCGGGATTTGCTGCGTGTCGAGAGGGATCAGTGCGCGGTCACGCGCTGGCGCAACCCCGAGTTGCTGGGTGCCAGCGCCAACGCCAATTGGGTGCGATTGTGCATATGGGTCAGGCGCAGCACCTGGGACACATAGAGCTTCACGGTGTTTTCCGTGATCCCCAGTTCACAGGCGATCTGGTAGTTGGTCTGCCCCTTGCCCACCAGGCGAGCCACATCCAGTTGCCGGGGCGACAGCTGGCTGAAGATCGCCGGGATTTCGCTCTGCTCCCCCTCGCCGCCGCCCTTGTCCGACGCCTGCGTCGTCGGTGGTGCGAGTGGCGCGCGACGCACTTTGTCCAGATCCTGGTAAAGGTCGTCGATGGATTCGGAAAGGAATTGCAGCTTCTGGTTCAGATGCCCCAGCTGCAGGTTTTTCTGCCGCTCCTGCAAGGTCGCTTCCTGGCGTTGCAGGCCGACCAGCAGTTCATCGAGGTCGATCGGTTTCTGGTAGTAGTCGGCGATGCCGGCGCGCAAGGCCTTGATCACATCCTGCTTGTCGGCCTGGCCGGTGAGCATGATGGCTTCGAAGACCCGATGCTTGCCGGCGATGCGCTGCAGTTCCTGCACCAACTGGATGCCATCGAGATCGGGCATGCGCAGGTCGCACAGTACCAGGCCGATTTCGGCATCTTCATTGAACTGCTGGATCGCCTGACGGCTGGACTCACAAGGGACGCAACGATAACCGCTGCCTTCAAGAAACTCGCAAAGCTCTTCGACTATCAGCGACTGGTCGTCGACCACGAGTACTTTGATGCGGGATACAAGCTTGTTCACGCGCAACTCCATGCCTGGCAAGCCCAAGACGAATGCTCCTGCCCTGCCGCGTCCACTTCGGGCAGGTACAGGATAAACGTAGACTACTTTCCGACTATGTACATAGAGATAGATGGCACGACGACTAGCGGATCCACAGCAGGGTCAGGGCCATGCCGACAAGGACAAAAGGGGCAAAGGCGTACTTTTGCCCCTGCCGCGGATCGAGGTGGCGCAAGGGCCTTGCCAGCGGCTGGTCGAGAGCGGGCAACAGCCTGGGCGCAAGCAGCCACCACAGGCCGCTGGCCAACGCGGCACCGATGAAGGTACCCAGCAGGTGCAAGGGGTCGGACGCCAGCCCCAGGGCCGCCAGGAGTTTCACGTCACCGCCGCCCATCCGGCCCAGCACATAGCCCGGCACGGTCAGCAGCAACGCCAGCAACAGCGCCCTGCCCCCTTCCACCGCGTCGGCTCCCAGCCAGGTGTTGCCGGCCCATAGCAAGTAACCCAGCGCCAGCAGCGCGACACCCAGGGTCAAGCCGTTTGCGAGATGACGCTGGCGGACATCCTGCACCGCACACAGCCCCAGCCAAGCCAATAGAATCCAATGTTGCATCGGTTAAAAAACATCCCTTCTGGCTGAATGATCCTATGCTGACATGACCCACTAGCAGTCAGGGTAGACGCCGCCGTGAAAGTGAACCTGCCTGGAAAACAAAAAGGTGCCGTGGCCATCGAGTTCGCCATGGTCTTCATCATTTTTTTCGCCGTGTTTTATGGCCTGGTCAGCTACAGCGTGCCGCTGTTGATGGTGCAGTCCTTCAATAAGGCGACTGCCGAAGCGGTGCGGCGCAGCGTCGCCCTGGACCCCGCCACGCCCGGTTATGACGCCGCCCTGATAGCACGCGCGAAGGACACCTTGCGCGAGCAACTGACCTGGATTCCGCAGGCCTTCGACTTCGACGCCAACAGCGCCAGCGATGCCAGCGTGACTTACGTGGGCGGCCTGCTCACGGTGCGTGTCCACTACTCCACCGACAAGCTCAGGCAGGTCATCCCCTTCCTGGTGCTGCCGGGCATGGGCAGCGTGCCCGCCCTGCCCGCGAACCTCAGCGCTCAGTCGAGTCTGCAATTTTGAGCTCGGGCGAAAAACTCCTCGGGCGTTTTCTCGGCCGCACCACGCCCCAGGCGCTTCCTCCCGCACCACCCCTGGCCACGCCCGGGGTCGGCCTGCTGGTGCATCTGGACCACAACGCCCAGGTGCTGCAAATGACCGGCCCGCTGCGTCACGCCCTGGCCCAGCCACCGTCCGCCGAGGGACCGGCGCCGCTGCTGGACTACCTGCTGGCGCATAGCGCGCTGAGCGTCGAAGGCAGCCCTGGCGACTGGCAGGGGCATGTGCTCGACCTGGACTTCCAGGGTGCTGGCGGGCAAACCCTGCACCTGCGCGGCTGGGTGCAACCGTCCACCCAAGGCTGGCTCCTGCACCTGCTGGATATCGGCGACCTGCTGCTGGAGCGCCAGCAGGCGCAGCAACGCCAGGACTGCCAGCAGTTCGCGGCGCAGATCAGCGAGCAACTGCGCCTGTGCAGCCTCTTCCGCCTGCCCGAGGTGCTGCATGAGCAACTCCATGCCCTGGCCCAGCACTGGCATATCCCCTGCCTCGCCCTGGCGCTGCTCGACGACCAGGAACAGGGCTGGTACATCCATGGCCTGTATCAGGCCCCCGATGCACCGCAGCTGTGGCACAAGGGCCAGGTCCTGGGCACCGGGCTGGACAGCCTGAACGGCAATGCCCCGCAGTCGCTGACCTTCACCCAAGGCCTCGGCGACCATCCGCGCCTGCAACGTGCGTTCGGCAACAGCGAGGGCTTTGTCGTGCCCTTTCGCGACGATCACGGCGTCGCGGCCTGGCTGCTCTGCGGTTTCTACCCGATGCGCCAGCTGGCACCGCAGTTGAGCGAGCGGGATTGGCTGCAATTGAGCGCCGCACTGGCCGGGCCCCTGCTCGGGCGCTTGCGCGAACAACAGCACCATCACCAGCTGGAGCGCCTGGAAGCCCTGCAAGGTTTGCTCGGCACCGGTTGGTGGGAGCTGTTCCCGCAAAACAACGAGATCCAGCTGGCGCCGCAGCTGGCCCTCAACCTGTTGCTGGAACCCCAGACCCGGCGCTTGTCGCTGCCGGCCTGGCTGGCGCTGATTCACCCCGCCGATCGCCAGGAGCTGAGCAGCCGCCTGCAGGAGTTGCGACAGGGCAAACCCCTGCTGCTCTGCGTACGCTTGCAGCGGGCCGATCCGCAGCTGCCGGCCATCTGGTACCGCCTGCAGGGGCAGGCCCTGGGCATTGGCCAGAACCAGCGTTTTGTCGGCTTCATGCTGGACATCAGCGACATCAAGAACCAGGAACAACAGGCCGCCGCGGCCCACGCCCGGCTGGACAACCTGATCGCCCATTCGCCGGCGGTGATCTATGTCCAGCGCTATGTCGAGGGCGCACTGCAACCAACGTTTTTCAGCGACAGCCTGCAGCCGTTGCTCGGCTGGAGCCTGAACGACTGTAACGATGGCGCCCTGGCGGAACGGGTGCATGCCGACGACCGCGACCGCTACTTCGAACGCAACCGGCAACTGCTGCGCGAAGGCGCGGTGCGCAGCCGCTACCGCCTGCTCGACAGCCGTGGCGAATACCACTGGGTGCTCGACGAGGCCAGGCTGCTGCGCGACGACCTGGGCATGCCGGTCGAGGCCGTCGGCCTGTGGCTGGACGTCACCGACGCCACCCTGGCCGCCGAGCAGATACGACTCAGCGAGGAGCGCTACCGGATCCTGGTGGAAGACTCCCCGGCGATGATCTGCCGCTACCTGCCCGACCTGACCCTGACCTTCGGCAACCGGCCCCTGGCGACCTACCTGGAATGCCCGCCCGAACAACTGGCCGGGGCCAACCTGGGTGACTGGCTGTCCGCCGAACAACACGCCGCCTTCGTGCAACGCATCCGCCAGCTGACCCCGGAACTTCCGGTCAGCACCGCGGAAATCAACCTGCAACTGCCGGGGCGCGAACATGCCTGGTGGGTCTGGTCCGACCGCGGGGTATTCGACGCGCAAGGGCGCCTGCGGGAGATCCAGGCCGTCGGCCGCGACAACACCGAAGTCCGCCGCTCCCAGCTGCAACTGATGCAAAGCGCGAAGATGGCCACCCTGGGCGAAATGGCCACCGGGCTGGCCCATGAAATCAACCAGCCGCTGAATGTCATGCGCATGGCCATCGTCAACGTGCTCAAGCGCCTGAACAGCGGCGACGTGCAGCTCGACTACCTGCAGGACAAGCTCAAGCGCATCGATGCCCAGGTCCAGCGGGCCGGCCGGGTGGTGGACCATATGCGGGTGTTTGGCCGCAGCTCGGAGATCGAGCAACAACCTTTCGACCCGGCCCAGGCGATGGAAGGCTGCCTGTCGCTGCTGGCCGATGGCATGCGCGGCAAGGGCGTTGAATTGCGTATCGCGCCAATCGACTTCAAGGTGCAGGTCCGCGGCCATGTCGATCAGCTTGAGCAAGTCTTGATCAACCTGCTGGTCAATGCCCGGGACGCGCTGCTCGGCCGGCGCGAGCAGGATCCGGACTTGCGACCGTGGATCGCGATACGCGCCGAGCATGACGCGCAGCGGGTGCGGCTGCTGGTCGAAGACAATGCCGGCGGCATAGACCCGCGCCTGCTGGGGCGCATCTTCGAGCCCTTCTTTACCACCAAGCCGGTCGGCGTGGGCACCGGGCTCGGGCTCTCGGTGAGCTACGGCATAGTCGAGAACATGAGCGGGCGCCTGAGCGTCAGCAACACCGGCGAAGGCGCTTGTTTCTGCATCGAACTGCCGCTGGTACAGCGCGATCAGATCACCAGGTAAGCCCGGCCGGTCTGTCCGCAACTGAGGTTGGCGCCCACCTCCACCTTACCCAGATCGATGCCCAATACCGCCAGGACATTGTTCAGCAGCGGGTCCAGCAACGGACCGAGCAAGGCGCCGATAGCCGTGGCCAGCAGGCCGACCACGCCGTTCAACGCCGACAGCAAGGTATTGAGCACTACGCCAAGCAGGTTGCCGATGGTGGGAGGATGCTGAATCAGCGAGATGCCGGTCAGCGACGCACGCAGGCTGCTGACCACATTGGCCGCCGTCACGCTGTGCCAATCGTCGTCCGCCAGCTCCTGCTTCATTTTCGGTGGATTGACGAAGGTGAAATTCGGCTCGTGGGTGCCGGCGATCCACGTGTCAGCACCCGGCACGTCGATCATCAACTCGCTGCCGCCGCCGGCAAACGGGGTACGTGCCCCACAAGGACCAGACAGCCCCTGGCAGGTCCTCGCGCCGATATCCACCAGCGGCAACGGGCTCACGCTGACCTGAGCGGTCGAAGACGCCCAGTTGCTCGCGTCCACCCGCCCGACCTTGAGCTTGACCGCGGAGGTAGTGGTGTCGACGGAAAGGCTGTTGTCGCTGTCGCTGACGCAGGTATAGCCAGTGACATGGCTGTCGCCGGCCGCCACCTCAAGGCTGATATCCAGGTTCGCGCCGTCCGGCAGGATCAGCAGGTCGGTCTTTACGCAGGGGCCACCGGACACACAACTGAGATTGAGGCTAAGCACCGTATTGAGCGTGACCACCACCGGCGACAGCAAGGCATTCACCGCCTGCAACACGGTGTTTATCAGCGAGAGATCCACGCTCAGCAACGCACGCACCTGGGCAGTACGCACATAAATGCGATTGGGCCCCAGCGGGTCGGCGGCGGCCAGTTCCGGGTTGCCGATGGCGAACTCGGGAGGTGAGACGATCTTGACCCGGGTGGTGACGCCCGCCAGCCCCAATACATCCACCGGCAGCTCGACGGCCGCGGCGCTCTGGCTGCTGGCCAGTTGCAGGAAGGCCTCGACCAGACTCAGCAACTGAACGTTGGCATCCAGCCCGGCGTCCGCGGTGCCGGTCTGCAACTTCAACAGGTCACCCAGTTTCACCGGGACCGTATTGATCGCAGCGGCCTTGATGCTGCCCAGGGCTGTCAGCACCTCGAGGGTGGCGCCATTTCTCTGGGCCACGCTGATGGCGGTCTGGAGCAGTTGGGTAATGTCGGTATCGACGTCGAGCAGTTCACTGTAATTTCCGGCGCTCACATTCAGGTCGATGGCCAGCTGATTCAGGTAACTCAGCAGGCTGATGTCGGTATCGACCAGGCCTTGCCAACCGAGCAGGCTGACATTGATCGCGCTACCCGCCAGGCCACCGAGGGCCCCGTTCAACAGATTGAGATCGACCAATGTGCTGCGAATCGTCAATTGCGCCAGCGGCGGCTTGGGCTGAGCCGCCACCGCCGTGGCACTCAATGAAGTCGTGGCGCTGACGGGATTGTCGGAAAACAGATTGGTTATGCCGAGGGCGATGCTGGTGGGCACCGCTTCACTGACCACCACCCGGATGGCGCTGGCCTGGCTGGCATTGGGGCTGAAGGTGCGCAGGTTGTCGGCACCGGTCTGCAGCGAGCCGCAGGTGGCGGTCAGCGGTCTGCCGTCTCCCACCGCAAAGCCGTTGCGCGCCGCGCTTTCTTTCGCATACCTATCCGCGCTGCTCCCCGCCAGGCAATTGCCGCCCCGCGCCACTGCCTCCAGCGCAGCGTTATCGGCCACCCGTTGCAACTCGCGCTGATCCAGGTACAGGCGCCCGCTGTCGACCACCACCAGCGTGCACAATACCGCCGTGCCCAAGGCCAGCGCCCCTATCAGACCAATAGCGCCACGCTGCCGAGCCGGTCCGGAAAACTGTGTGCGGGGAAACATGGAGCACTCCTTTGCCGGCGCACCGCCGGGCGCAACCTCCGCTGGGTGAAAGGAGTGTAGTCAAGGCTGCAATACAACGCTGGCGACCTGCCAGCGTTGTGTTGGGGAAGCGGGCCGTGTCGCGGCGAGGGGCCGTGCCGCCCTCGCCCCGTGGTGGAATGCAGCGACTTACCTGGGCGGATAGTTCGCCAGGATCCGGCCGACGGTCTCCCTGATCGCCGTGCTGCGATCGGCGGGTTTGGGCGTGCTGCTGAGTATCTGCTCGTCGCTGCCGCGCCACACCAGCTTGCCGTCCTTGCCATCGAGCAGGTCGATCTGGATGGTGGCGACCTTGTAGGTGATGTTGCGGGTTTCGTTGTACATCGGTGCGCCCCAGTAGCCGTTCCACGGGCCACCCCAGCCACCGCCGTAATTGGTGGTGACCTGCTGCTGGCGGTTCTCGACGATCAGGTAAGTCTGGACGTTGAGATCAGCCTTTTTGCCTGCCGCGGCCGGACGCAGGCCGCGCTGGTCCAGTTGATCGCTGACCGCCTGGCGGATGCGCTGTTCGGTCAGGTCGCTCTTGATCCGCGGATCGTCGGGGCGGTATTGCAGGGCGGGTTCCTTGAAGCTCCAGCTGCGATAGGCAGCGAAGTCGCGACTGGCGTCGAAGTCATGATTGACCTGGTTGGCGGCGCAGGCGCTGAGCAGCGCGGCCAGGGCCAGTAAAGCAAGAGGGCGGAACATGATGTGTCTCCAGAAGAGCAAATGCACCTGAAGGGATGTCGCCAGGGTCTGTACGAAAGTCGGTGAGCGAAGGTCAGGGCAAGCCTGTTTTCAACCCAGCCCAGCGTGCAGCCTCGTACGGAGCCTAACTAGGAGGATACGCCGCCATGGCCTTTTCCACAGCCTCGCGCAACGCATCGGCGCGCTCGCTCAGGCTGCCCTGGCTCGAGGTTTCCGCGCTGGCGCTCCACACCGGCTGGCCGCTGCCGCCGTCGAACAGGTTGACCCGCACGACCACGACTTCCACCTCGTAGGTACGCACCACCGGCACCGTGTTGTACATGCCGTAGCCGGGGCCGTAGCGGTTGTAGCCATAACCTCCGTAACCGTAGCCGTAGTCGTCCTGCACCTGGCGCAGGCGCTTTTCCAAGTGCAGGTCGGCGCTGACCCACAGGTCCGCCGGGCGGTTGTCGTGCCGCGGGCGCAGGCCGCGCTGGTCGAGGGCGTTGCTGACCGCCTCGGCAACCTGCGCCGAATCGGCCCAGGCCGAGCCATTGGGCAGGCGCCCGTTGAGCCAGGCCCAGCTGCGATAGCGGCCATAGTCGCGCTGGGGCGCCGGATAGGCGCTGCGGTCGAAGGTCCCGGCCGCCTGCGGGGGCGCCGGTGGCAACGGATTGGAACTGGCGACATAGGGGTTGGGGCTCTGGCAGGCCGCCAGCCCCAGGGAAAGCACAAGCAAACCAGCGTGGCGTTTCATTTCAGGCTCCGTTCAGACCGGACGGCAAATCCAGTGCAGGTAACGCCCAAGCCCGGCAAAGCTTGGGTGACGACGATAGGCCAATTCCATTTCCAACAGATCCAGCAACTCGGCGCGGGCCTGGAATTCCACTGGCATGTAGTCATGGAAAACCCGTACCCCGCTCTGGGTTTCGACCCGCCACAAGCCGTCGAGTTGCGCCACCAGCTCCCGTGGATCGAGGGGCTGTTGCGGGGTCAGGCTCTGCTTCTCGCCGGCCATGTCGTTCTTGCGCATCTTGCGAAAGTGGCCCTTGAGCAGGTTGCGATAGATCAGCGCATCGCGGTTGTAGAACGCCAGCGACAGCCAGCCGTCCTGAGTGATCAGTTGATGCAGCACCGGCAGGATCGCGTGGGGTTCAGCCAGCCATTCCAGCACCGCGTGGCACAGCACCAGGTCATAGGGTTCGGTGAGCTGGCCCAGCAGGTCCTGCCAGGGCGCCTGGATAAAGGTCGCCTGCTGGCCGGCCTCGGCGAAGCGCTGGCGGGCGCCTTCGAGCATCGGTTCGGCCGGCTCGGCCAGGGTCACCTGGTGGCCCCGCTGGGCCAGCCACAACGACATGTGCCCCAGCCCGGCGCCGATATCCAGCACTCGCAGCGGCCGGTCCGGCAAGGCTTCGGCCAGGTCGGCCTGGAGCACCGCCAGGCGGATCGCGCCCTTGGCGCCGCCGTAGATTTTTTCCGCGAAACGGGTCGCCAGCTGGTCGAAATGACGGTCGCTCATCAGCTGAACCGCCGTTCGCTGTCGGCCAGCTTGCTGCGCACCACCTGCTCCAGGTCCAGGCCCAGTTCGCTGCACAGCAGCAACAGGTACAGCACGATGTCACCGACTTCCTGGCCGGCGTGGGCCAGCTTGTCGGCCGGCAGCTGCCGCGACTGGTCTTCGCTCAGCCACTGGAAGATTTCCACCAGCTCGGCCATCTCCACGCTGGCGGCCATGGCAAGGTTCTTCGGGCTGTGAAATTGCCGCCAGTCATTGCGGTCGCGAATGGCGTGCAGGCGTTGGGTCAGTTCGTCTAGGTTCATCGGGGTCTCCTGAAGGCGTATAGCTTCGGGGGGATGGCGAGTGAAGGCAAGGCCCGCCCGCCCCTCTCAATCGATAACGCTGAACTCGACCCGCGCCGTCTGTCCGCCTTCGTCCAGCACGCTCAGTTGATAAGGCCCCAACCGTTCGAAGCTGGCGTTGATGCTGTCCTGGTTGGCACTCTCGCCCAGCGGCTCGCCGTTGACGAACCACCAGCGCCGGCCGCTGCCACCCAGGGCCGACAGCTTGAGCCGCAGCAGTTCCTGGCTGGCCGCCGGACGGCGCAGCCGATCGCCCTCGCGCACGCCGACGATGGACAAGGGCGCGGCTGCCGCCAGGGCCGGCCCCGGGCAATCCGGGTCGTTGGCCGGCAGGCGCGCTTCACGCCGTTCGATGCGCGGCAACCAAGGCTCCAGCGGCGCCGGCCACAGCGCGATATCCCGCGCCTGCGCCCCTGGGCACTTGGCGTCGACCCGCAGGCCCTTGGCATTGACCCAGACTTTCTCCAGCAGGCCGACGCCCAAGGGTTGATCCGCCGCCTGCAAGGTCGGCGGCGTGGTGCCGTCCAGGGTCCAGGCGAAACGCTGGCGGCGGCAGTTCGGATCGCTGCGGCTCATGGGCTGGCCCAGCGGCCAGCAGATCGCCGCCACTCCGACATTCATCGGCACCGGCTGTACCGGCGCGCTGATGCCGCGCTGGCTGTCGCGGTTGATCAGCACATCGTGCACTTGCAGCATCAACGGCGCAGCCGAAGCCAGGCCGAACTGGCCCGGTACCGGGGTGCCGTCCGGGCGGCCAATCCAGATGCCGATCAGGTAACGCGGCCCGACACCGATCGCCCAGGCATCGCGAAAGCCGTAGCTGGTGCCGGTCTTCCAGGCCAGCACCGGGCGCTGCACCAGCTCGGCCCGCGGATCGCGATCCGGACGCGCCTGGCCGCTGAGAATGCGCCGCACGATCCACGCCGAACCGGGGGACAGCAAGGGCCGCTCGCGCAACACATCGTCCGGTTGCAGTCGGAGGCTGGCGCTCTTGCCGCCACGGGCGAAGGCACTGTAGCCGCTGACCAGGTCCTCCAGGCGGCTGCCGGCGCCGCCGAGAATCAGCGCCAGGTTCGGTTCCGCCAGCGCCGGCAGAGTCAGGGGCATGCCGCCGATGCGCATTTCGGCGGCAAACCGTTTCGGTCCGTAGGCTTCCAGCAGTTGCACCGCCGGCAGGTTCAGCGAGGTGGCCAGGGCGGTGCTGGCCGACACCGCGCCGCTGAAGCCCATGGAAAAGTTGCCCGGCCGGTAGTCGCCATAACGCCGGGGCACGTCTTGCAGCAGCGATTCGGAATGGATCAACCCGGCATCCAGCGCCATGCCATAAAGGAAGGGCTTGAGGGTCGAACCCGGCGAGCGCATGGCGCTGATCATGTCCACATGGCCGAAGCGCCGCGCGTCGTTGATATCCACCGAACCCAGGTAGGCGCGCACGGCCATGCTCTGCGCCTCGACCACCAGGATTGCCGCCGAGGTGTGCTCCGGCAGACGCGCGCGCCAGCCCAGCAGCAGGTCTTCCAGGCGGCGTTGCAGGTTGGCGTCCAGGGTGGTGCGGATCAGCGGCGGGCTGTCCGGACGGTTCAGCCGGCGCGCGAGCAAGGGCGCCAGGCTCGGCTCCAGTCGCGGCGCCAGCAACAGGGGTTCCTGCAAGGCTTCGTCCACCGCCGACTGCGGCCAGACCTGGAACTGCGCCAGGCGCTGCAACACCTTGTCCCGGGCCGCCTGTGCCCGCGCGGCATGCCGGTCCGGGCGCAGCCGGCTCGGCGCCTGGGGCAGCACCGCCAGCAGCGCGGCTTCGGCGTGGGTCAGGTGTTGCGGCGACTTGCCCAGGTAAGCCCAGCTGGCCGCGGCCACCCCCTGCAGGGTGCCGCCGAACGGCGCGCGGTTGAGGTAGAGCGTGAGGATCTGCTGCTTGCTCAGGTGCCATTCCAGCTGCGCGGTGCGCCACAGCTGGCGCAGCTTTCCGTGCCAGGTCCGCGAGTGCGGATCGAGCAGGCGCGCCACCTGCATCGACAGGGTGCTGCCGCCGGACAACACCCGCCCGCCCGTGAGGTTCTGCCAGGCAGCACGCGCCAGCGCCATCGGGTTGACCCCGGGATGGCTGTAGAACCAGCGGTCTTCGTAGGTCAGCAGCGCGTCCAGGTAATAGGGCGAGACTTCGTCGGTGCGCACCGGATAACGCCAGACGCCATTGGCATCGGCGAAGCGCCACAGTGGCGTGCCATCCTCGGCCAGCACCACCCGCGCCAGGTCATCCTTGGGCAGCGGCAGCGGCCAGTTGCGGTCGGCCAGCCAGAGCCCGGCCCACATCAGCAACAGGCCACCCAGCACCCTCCGCAGGATGCACCAGCCACGGCGACCGCCCGCTTGCGCCGATGGCAAGCCGGGCGCCTTTGCCTGGCCGGATATTCGCCCCCCGAAACTGCGCAGGCGCGATACAACTAATCGAAAAATCAAACCCGCGAACCTCTATGCTTGGAACGGAACTCGCCAGCGCGATTGATGGCCAAAGGCTCAGGTCTGGCAAGCACGCCAACTTTTTCATCAGGATGCACGCATGCAGGTAGAAAGCTTTTTTGAATGGCTCGGCCAGGCGCTGGGCTCGGTCATACGGTTTATCGTCGATGGCCTCAGCGGTCTGTTCAACGCCCTGACGAACGCCGGCGGCAACTTTATCGACGGCTTGTCGCGGGCGCTGGGCATGGACACTTCGATCATCAGCATCATTACCCTGATCGTCGGGCTGATGCTGCTGTACTCGGCGGTCCGCGCCTTCATGCGCGCCTCGATCGTCATGGGCATCATCTGGTTGCTGCTGGGGTTGTGGCTGCTGAGCTGGGTGGTGCACTGACCGCCCGACAGTTGATCGCCGGCAAGCTCGCTCCTGGCGGGGCGAGCTTGCCGCAATCCCTTTCTCAACGCCCCTTGATCACCATCTCCGGCAGGGTTTCACCCACGGCCTGCCAGTTCGGCCGATACATCGACTCCACTTGCGGCGGTGGCACGCGATAGGTGCCGGGCGTGACCGCGCGTGCCAGGTACAGCAGGTGCGTGACGCTGTCGTAGCCGTCCAGGTTCAGCGCCGCCACGTAGCGGTCATCGCGGAACTCCTGGTGCTTGAGGCTGGCGTTCTGCATCGACTCACGCCATTCCTTGACCTGACTGCTGGCGTTTTCCAGGCTGGCGGCACTCTGCGCCAGGTTCTGGTTTTCCAGCTCCAGGCCGGCCGGCAGCAGGTCCACCACCAGCGCATCCGGCACCCGCTGCTTGGCGCTGACCGCCAGGTGCACCAGCACCAGGTCACCGCTGCCCAGGGCCCGCAGGTCCAGCGGCTGGCCGTTCATCCCCAGGTATTCGCGACGAATGCTCAGGTTCTCGCCACCGGCCAGCGGCGCATGCTGTGGATAACCGGAAATAGTCAGTTGCTGGTACACCGGTTCGCTGCCCTGATTGCGCACCGACAACGGCGACGCCAGCAACGCGTCTTGCAGTTTCAGGCCCGGCTGGCCGTTGTTCAGCTCACGGCTTTCGCCGCCACTGCTCAGTTGCGCGGTCCAGTTGGCTTCCGGCTTGCCCAGCAGGCCACGACCGGCGAGGAACAGCGAGTTACGCTCCTGGGTCGACAGGTACGGGCTGGCGGCCAGTTGGTCGGACAGCTCGAACAGCCGTTCCTCGCGCTTGCCCTTGGCCAGGTCGTTCTCTTCCAGCAGCGCCAGGATCAGCGCCTGATCCCGTAGCGGGCTGCCGTAGTCGGCCAGCCAGTCCTTGCTGTTGCGCGAGGCCGCGAGGCCGGCGGTCAAGGCCTGCTCGGCCCGTGGCTGGTCGCCCATTTTCTGCAGGGCGATGGCCAGTTGCACCAGCGGCAGGCCGGAGCGCGCATCGGTACGCCGCTCGAACAGGCTGCGCAGCGCGCCCAGCGGCGCCTGTTGACTGCGCGCCAATACCAGCCCGGCGTAGGCCTGCACGGCAAAGCGCGTGTGCTCGGCGTTTTCGCTGTAGTTGACCTCGATCAGGTTGCGCTCCTGCAGGTAACGCAGCAGGCGTTCGTTGGCCTTCTTCAGCGCCTCGGCCGGTACCGCGAAGCCCTGGTCGCGGGCCCGCAGCAGGAAGTCGGTGACGTAGGCGGTCAGCCAGTATTCCTCTTCGCCGTCCGCGCCCCACAGGCCGAAGCTGCCGTTGTAGCGCTGCATGCCCAGCAGGCGTTCGATGCCCAGCTCGATCTTGCGCTTGCGCTCGGCATCCGGCTCGCCTTCCAGGCCCAGGCGTTTCAGGCTGACGGCATCGGCGTACAACGCCGGATACAGGCCGCTGGTAGTCTGCTCCAGGCAACCGTAGGGGTAGGCCTTGAGTGCGCGGATCTGCTCGCCGAGGTTCAGCGGCGGCCGGCTCGACAGGCTCAGCAGCGCTTCGCGCCCGGCCGGTTCGAACGCCGCCAGCTCGCCTTCCGGCAGGCTCCACGGCTGATCCTTGAGCACCGCGCGGTAATGCCTGAGCAACGCCGGATAGGCCGGTCGCACGCCCAGGGTCCATTCGCGGCTGAACGGCGGCAGGCTCTCGCCGGGAAGATCCAGGCCATTGACCAGCACCTTGACCTTGCCCTGGCCGAAGCCGCCCAGCGCCCGCACCGGGATACGCAGCGTAGTGCGCTGGCCCTGGGTCAGTTGCACGCTCCGATGGGTCTCGTTGATCAGCGCCAGCTGGCCTTCGGCGCTCAGTTGCACATCGAGCTTCTGCGCTTTGCCCGAGAGGTTGGACAGATCCAGCGCCAGGGTGGTCTGGTCGCCGCCGGCGAGGAAACGCGGCGCCGACAGTTCGGCGATCAGCGGCGCGGCGATCACCGTCTTGCCTTCGGCCATGCCGTAGCGCTCGTCGGTCCAGGCCTGGGCCATCAGGCGCACTTCACCGTTGAAGTCGGGGATGTCGACACTGATTTCGCCTTCGCCCTGTTCGTTGAGGGTCACCGGCGCGCTTTGCAGGGCGACTATGGTGACGCTGGTGTCCGGACGCTTGCCGCCCTTGGCCAGCGCCGCGTCACCACCGAAGGCCAGGCTGGCCAGGCGGCCCTGGCCGGCTTCGATCAACTGGCCGTAGATATCCAGCTGGTCGGCGCCATAGGCCTTGCGCCCGAACAGGCTGGAGTACGGGTCCGGGGTCGGGTATTCGGTGATGTTGAGGATGCCCACGTCCACCGCCGCCAGCAGCACATGGGCCTCTTTCGGCACGCTGCCATCGGCGTTCTTCGCCTGGATCTTCACCTTGAGTGGCTGCTTGGGGCGCATTTTCTCCGGCGCAGTCAGGGTCAGGCCGAGCTTGCGCTGGGTGCGATCCAGCGGCAGGTGCAATACGCCTACCGCGCGCTTGGGGGTGATGTTGGCCTTGCGCTCGCCGGGGCGGATGACCAGCGCGCTGACGTACAGGTCGTGGCGTGCCCATTTCGGATCGAGCTTGATCGCATAACTCTTGCCCTCGGCCGGCACGTCGATTTCCTGCCACCACAGCGGGCCGTCACTGGACTCCACCAGCAGGTAACCCTTGCCGGCAGCCGGCGGGGTCACCGTGACATTGGCGGTGTCGCCGTCGCCATACAGCGGCTTGTCCAGCGCCAGCTTGACCTGGTCGGGGCGCACCGCGCCGCCTTCGGCGTTGTCCTGGGAGCGGTAGCCGGCCCAGAAACGCAGGCTGCTGACCAGCCCGGTCTGCGGGTCCTCGACCTCGACGCGATAAGGCCCCCACTCCACCGGGAAGCTGACCTTCGCGGTATCGCCGGCCTTGATGTTCAGGGTCTGTTCGTCCTGGGTGAGGAATTTCTCGTTGAAGTGATAACTCCAGCCGTCGTTTTCCGAGTAGTTCCAGTAGTAGTCGCGGCGCTCGCGCACCAGGCGCACCTTGAGGTTGTCCGCGGCCAGCTTCTGGCCTTCGTTGTTGGCCACCAGCAGTTCGAACTCGGCTGGGCCATCGCCGTCGGTTTCCGCGCCGTCGAACAGCGCGCGCAGCCCCGGCAACCTGTCCGCCGGCCATACCGGCAGCACCACCCGCCGGGTGATCGGGCGCCCGCCCGATTCCTGCAGGCTGCCCTGGACGATCAGTTGCAGCGGCGAACGGGCCTCGGCCCACTTGCTTTCCATGGCGATCACTTCTTCGCCGTTTTCATCCAGCGTCGACTCCTCTATCTCCAGGTCCTGGCTCAGCTCTTCTTCGGTGACCGAGCCGAACTGGTAGCCCGGCAAGGCCTTGACCGCCTCGCGCAGCGGCCGCACGTAGAGCTGGCCGCTCAGGCGATTGCCGGCGGCCGGGGCGCCATACAGGTAACGACCGTTGACGCTGATCTCGACGGTCTCGTCCGGTTTGAGCGGTGTGTCGCTGCCCTTGAGTTCCAGCGCCAGGCGCTCGGGCAGGAAGTCTTCCACGAGGAACTCATACAACTGCGGCTTGCCGTCGCCGAGGTCGAACACCAGCTGCCAGCGCCCGGTCGGCGCTTCGCCGGCCAGTTGCAGCTGGTACTGATAGAGCCCCGAGGCATCGGCCTCCCAGACGAACTTGCGGCTGACCTGCTCATCCGGCCGGCGCACTTCGACGCTCACCGGCTGCGGCTTGACCGCATTGCCATCCTTGTCCCGCAGCAGCGCGTTGAGCAGCACGGTTTCGCCGGGGCGATACAGGTCGCGGGGGCCGAACACGAAGAACTGCAACGGATGAGGCTGGGGGCCGCCGATATTGAATTCGGCCAGGTCCAGGGCGGCGCCGTTCAAGCGCAGCAGGCTGGTCTGCTCGCCCTGGTGGGCCAGCAGCACTTCGGCTTTCTTCGGCAGCGGCAATTCGGCATGGCCGCCCTTCTCGGTCTTGCCCTGGCCAAGCACGCGGCCTTCGCCGTCCAGCAGTTCCAGGCTGACGCCGTCCAGCGCCTTGCCGCCTTCCAGGGCCTGGGTGAAGACATCCAGGCGATTCTGGTAACGGTGTACCGATAGGCCGATGTCGCTGAGGGTGAACAGGGTGGCCGGTTGCGAATAGTTGTAGGTGCCCGAGGCGCGCATCACCGCCAGGTACACGCCCGGCTGTTGCAGCGGCTTGAGCCCGGCGATCGGCAGCAGCAGGGTTTCCCGGGTGTTGCGTGCCGGGTTGAGGTCGAAGCGGCCGCCATACACCAGGTCGGCCATCGGCAGCAGTTCGCGGGACTCGTAACTGTGCAGGCTGTTATTGCGCCCCCACTGGGCGAGGAACACCGGCAGCGATTCGGGCTTGATGCGGAAAAACTCGACATCGACCTTGTCGACGTTCAGCGCGATCACCGGCAGGCCTTCGGCGAGGCGGGTCGGCAACAGGGTGCCGCGGCTGGCGAAACCGACCGTGGCTTGCAGGTCGCGGGTTTCCAGGCGGCTGACGTATTCGGCGGCCAGGGTCGCGTCATTCACCCCGCGCAGCCCGGCGTCGACGGTCAGCACCAGTTTGCGCTGTGGCTCCAGGTGGCGCAGGCGCAGTTCCATGAAGTTGTCCGACAGCTCCCAGGCGCCGTCGACCTTGCCGCTCTTGCTGTCCACCAGATGCAGCTTGTCGGCGAACTTCTGCTGCGGGTCCAGGGGCACCGAGAAACTCACCGACAGGGTGCTGGCCCCGTCGAGTTGCACCTCGGACACGTCCACCACGCTCAACTCGCGACCGGCATAGCGTTGCTTGAGGACAGCGACATCCTGCACGGGCCGGGCCTTGGCCGCGGGCACCGCCGCTGCCGGAGCCGGGGCGGTCGCCGCCTTGTCGGAGGTCGAGGAATCGCAAGCGCTCAGCAAGGCCAGCGCACAGGCCAGGAACAATCCTTTGTTAAGCATGGGGCACTCATAGGCAGGAGTATCGAAGGGTTGAACTATATCTCACCGCAGTCCGGCTGGCTGTGGCGCAGCGCACATTGATCGACAGAGGGCCCATCATCCGCAGCCTCTTGTAGGGGGTGGCATGGCCGGGCGGGCAAGCAGCTACAATGCCGGCTCTCAAGGAGCCTGCATGTCCAGCCTGATTTCTGCCTGGCGCCACCGTCCGACCCATGGTCGGGTGTGGGCGCTGGCCGCGCCGATGATTCTCTCCAATATTTCCGTGCCGCTGGTGGCGCTGGTCGACAGCACCGTCATCGGCCATTTGCCCCACGCCCACCAGCTCGGCGCGGTGGCGGTCGGCGCCAGCCTCTATACCTTTCTGGCCTGGGCCATGGGCTTTCTGCGCATGGGCGCCACCGGCTTTGCCGCCCAGGCCGCCGGGCGCGCCGATGGTGCGGCGCTGCGGCAGATCCTGGTGCAGGGCCTGCTGCTGGCCATGGGGCTGGCTTTGCTGCTGGGCGCCATAGGCGTGCCGCTGAGCGGCGCGGCCTTGCAGTTGATGCAGCCTTCGGCCGAGCTGGACGAGATGACCCGGACCTTCTTCCATACCCGCTTGCTCGGGCTGCCGGCGGCATTGGCCAGCATGGCCCTGGTCGGCTGGTTCCTCGGTACCCAGAACGCCCGGGCGCCGCTGGCGATCCTGTTGAGCACCAACCTGATCAACATCGCCCTCAACCTGTGGTTCGTGCTGGGCCTGGACTGGGGCGTGGCCGGCTCGGCCAGGGCCTCGGTGATCGCCGAATGGACCGGCGCGCTGATCGGCCTGGCCATGACCCGCCCGGCCCTGCGCGCCTATCCGGGGCGGATTGCCTGGGTGGCGCTGCAGCGCTGGGCCAGCTGGCGACCGCTGCTGGCGGTCAACCGTGACATCTTCATTCGCAGCCTGGCCCTGCAATCGGTGTTTTTCCTGATCACTGTGCAAGGCGCTCGCCTGGGGGACGCGACCGTGGCCGCCAACGCCCTGTTGCTCAACGGCCTGCTGCTGACCGCCCATGCCCTGGACGGCCTGGCCCATGCGGTGGAAGCCCTGTGCGGCCACGCCATCGGCGCCCGCGATCGCCTGGCCCTGCGCCGCTCGCTGGTGGTGGCTGGCGGCTGGTCGCTGCTGGCCAGCCTCGGTTTTGCCGTGCTGTTCCTGTGCGCCGGGCACCTGTTCATCGAGATGCAGACCGACATCGCCGAAGTGCGCCAGACCGCCTTCATCTACCTGCCTTACCTCGCCGCCCTGCCGCTGATCGCGGTCTGGAGCTACCTGCTGGACGGTCTGTTCATCGGCGCCACCCGCGCCCGAGAAATGCGCAACGGCATGCTGCTCAGCGTGCTCATCACCCTGCCCTGCGCCTGGGCCTTGCAGGGCCTGGGCAACCACGGGCTGTGGCTGACCTTCCTGTTGTTCATGCTGGTGCGCAGCCTGACCCTGCTGGCCTTCGCCCTGGGGCTACGCCAACACGACGGCTGGTTCGCTCCGGCCCGCTGAGCCTTCTGGCGAACATAAAAAAACCACCGCAAGCGGTGGTTTTTTTCGAACGGTCTACCTATCAGGAAGACAGGTACGACGAGCGGGTCAGGCCCAGACGCAGGGCATCGAGGAACTGGGTACGCTCGCTGGCGCTGATCTTCGCGCTGGCCACCTTGTCGCGGTAGTGCGTCATCAGCTCTTCCGGCGACAGGTGCACGTAACGCAGCATGTCTTCGATGGTGTCGTGGGTCTCGATGCCGGCGTGGTACACGGTGCCGTTCGGGTTCTGGTAGATGTTCACCGAGTCGGTATCGCCGAACAGGTTGTGCATGTCGCCGAGGATCTCCTGGTAGGCACCCACCAGGAACACGCCCAGCAGATAGTCTTCACCCTCTTTCAGGCCATGCACCGGCAGGCTGGTCTCGATGCTCTGCTCGTCGACGTACTGGTTGATCTTGCCGTCGGAGTCGCAGGTCAGGTCCTGCAGCACGGCGCGGCGCAGCGGCTCTTCGTCCAGGCGATGCAGCGGGATGATCGGCAGGACCTGGTCGATGGCCCAGGTGTCCGGCAGGCTCTGGAACACCGAGAAGTTGCAGATGTACTTGTCGGCCAGCTTGTCGTTGAGTTCGTCCAGCACCTGGCGGTGCGAGCGCTGGCGCGCCTTCAGCGAGTTGTGCAGGCGTCGGCACACGGCGAAGTAGCACTGCTCGGCCAGGGCTTTCTCGGCCAGGGTCAGCTTGCCGTCGGCGTACTGGGCGGCCACGTCGCTCATGTAGTGGGTGGCGCGCCAGTAGGTTTCGGTGACCATCTCGATATCGGTCGGGCCCAGCAGGTCCACCAGCCATTGCACGGTTTCCGGCAGGCTTTCCTTGTTCTCGATCAGCGGCACGTCGTCGTTGTGTTTCTCGACGTCGGTCACCTGCACCACCAGCATGGCGTGGTGCGCGGTCAGCGAGCGGCCGCTTTCGGAGAAGATGTGCGGATGCGGCAGGCTCTGCGCGTCGCAGAATTCCTTGAGCATGCCGACCACGACACCGGCGTAGTCGTCCATGTCGTAGTTGATCGAACTGGCGTTGCGCGAGTGGGTACCGTCGTAGTCCACGCCCAGGCCGCCGCCGACGTCGATGTGATCCACCGGCAGGCCGAGGTTGCGCAACTCGCCGTAGTAACGGATGGCTTCCTTGAAGCCGTGTTGGTAGTCCGCCAGGTTGGCGATCTGCGAGCCCATGTGGAAGTGCAGCAGGCGGATGCCCTGGTCCAGGCCGGCGCTGCGGAAACGCTCGACCACCGACAGCAGCTGCGCCGCCGACAGGCCGAACTTGGATTTCTCGCCGCCGGTGTCGGCCCACTTGCTCGATGCCAGGGACGACAGGCGCACGCGCAGGCCGACCTGCGGCTTGACCTTGAGCGAGGCAGCCTCTTCGATCACCAGGGCGACTTCGGACTCCTTCTCGATCACGATGAACACGTTGTGGCCCAGCTTCTGGCCCATCAGCGCCAGGCGGATGAACTCACGGTCCTTGTAACCGTTGCAGACGATGGTGCCGCCTTTCGGCGCCAGCGCCAGCACCGCCAGCAGCTCGGGCTTGGAGCCGGCTTCCAGGCCGATGGAGACGTTCTGGGTGGCGATGATGTTCTCGATCACCGCTTCCTGCTGGTTGACCTTGATCGGGTACAGCGCGGTGTACTTGCTCTGGTATTCCAGGCGCTCGATGTTGGCGTCGAAGGCACCGGTCAGCTGGCGCACGCGGTCCTGCAGGATATCCGGGAAGCGCACCAACAGCGGCAGGGACAAGCCGCTCTTGCGCAGCTCCTCGACTTGTTCGAACAGGTCGATAGGCGAACTGTTCGGTCCGTTCGGACGAACTTCGACGCGACCGGCGTCATTGATCGCGAAATACCCGGCCCCCCAATGGCGAATCCCATAAACACTGCGGCTGTCCGCAACTGTCCATTGGCTGCCATCGTCTTTGCGTGTGCGTCGTACGGACATCGAAGTCCCCTATAAAGAAGTCATAGAGCGCCACCCCGGTCCGGGGCTGGCGCAGTCTAAAGAATGAAAATGACGATTAGCCTGCAACGAGGACGTAGACCTCGGTTACAGCGCTGAGTTTAGAAACCGGTCATGAACAGGCTCTGTGAAAACCATGAAGACGACGGCAAGCCTGAATCGATCAGGGCTGCATCAAGTCGGGGGTGGTTTTCACAGAGGCTGCTAGCCGCCGGACTTCTTCGCCTTGAAACCGTGCTTGATCAGCTCTGCCAAGAGTAGCTCGACATGATCGCCCTGGATCTCGATGACACCGTCTTTCAACGCGCCACCTGTGCCACAACGTTTCTTCAACGTGGTCGCCAGCTCCTTGAGCGCGTCCTCGGCCAACGGCACGCCGGTGATGGTGGTCACCGTCTTGCCGCCGCGGCCCTTGCTTTCGCGGCGCACGCGAGCGATGCCGTCGCCGGCAGGGATAACGGTTTGTTTGCAGATGCAGGCTGCCACCGGCTGGCTACAGTCCGGGCAATGTCGACCTGCGTCGGTGGAAAATACCAGGCCACCTAGGGCGGCGAAGGATGCGGCTTTTTTGGCCACCGGCAATCCTCTTGGGAGGACAAAGACTGGTCGAAGCACATGGCCTGTGCCATCGACCGCGAAGCCCCACTCAGGCAGGGGCAGCGCTACTGGACCGACCGTGCTTATAAAGGCAGCGTCGGCTCAGCTTGAAAAAGGTCGCGCAGTGTAACGGCAAAAAGCCGACTTGCTAAGAGCCTAAGCGCGCCAATTTATACAACTTTAACGACGCCGCGCCAGATAGCGCTGCAAGGCCGCCAGGGAGTCCGGGCAATAGGGCTTTTCGGCGATTTCCCGCATCACTTCGTCGATCGAAATGAAGTGCGCTTCCAGCACCTCTTCCGGCTGCAGGCGCAAAGGCCCATCCCAGACCGCCGAAAAGGCCGAACACCAGAGGCGATTGCCGGTGTCTTCGAAAAAGAAGTGGTCATGGGCGGTCAATTCCACCCCGCCCACCCCCAATTCCTCCTCCAGCTCACGGGCCGCCGATTCGGCGTAGCTCTCGGTGGCCAGGACCATGCCGCCCGCGGCCACGTCCCAGTAACCGGGGTAGAGGGCCTTGCTCAGGGTGCGCCGATGCACGCACAGCTCACCGCCGGAATTGAACAGCAGGATATAGGTGCCGCGCCCGATCAGGCCGCGCTCGCGCAACTCCGAGCGGGCCAGCGCGCCCAGCAACTGGTCTTCGCCATCGACCCAGGCGACTTGTTCGGCATCGGAGGCCGCGCGATGCGCGGCTTCATTGGAGGTAACCACCATGAATCAACCCTGGTTGAGCAATTGACGCAAGTCGATGACCGCCGCGTTGGCCCGGGAAATATAGTTGGCCATGACCAGCGAGTGGTTGGCCAGCACGCCAAAGCCGCTGCCGTTGAGAATCATCGGGCTCCAGATCGGCTCCTGGGACGCTTCCAGTTCGCGGATGATCTGGCGCACGCTGACGGTGGCGTTCTTCTTGGCCAGCACATCGGCGAAGTCGACCTCGATGGCGCGCAGCAGGTGCGACAGGGCCCAGGCCTGGCCGCGAGCCTCGTAGAACACGTTGTCGATCTGCATCCAAGGGGTTTCCACCACCTCTTCGTCGACCTGCGGCGACTGGCCCGGCGCCGGGACTTCGGTTTTCAACGCGGTGTTGAGCTTGACCCGGCCAACGCTGGCCGACAGGCGCTGGGACAGCGAACCCAGGCGGGTCCCGACGTCACCCAGCCAGTTGTTCAGGTTGTCGGCACGGGCATAGAACAGCGCGCTCTTCTGCTCCGGGTCGGACAGGCGGGCCTGGTAGCGGCTCAGGGAGTTGATGCCTTCCTGGTACTCGGACTCGCTGGACGGCAGCACCCAGCTCTTGTTGTCGAAGTTGAAACGCGGCTCGGCCTTGGCCAGGTCGGCGTCCTCGGCGGACTGCGACTGGGAACGGGCGAAGTCCTTGCGCAAGGCGCGGGTAAGGTCGCGGACCTGCACCAGCACGCCGTATTCCCAGCTCGGCATGTTGTCCATCCACAGGCCCGGCGGGAAACGGTCGTTGGAGATATAGCCACCCGGCTTGGTCAGCAGGGTGCCAGCCACGGTCTTGAGGGTTTCCACCGTGGTGTAGCCCACGACCATCTGCTTGCCTTCCTTCTCGGCGGCAACCTGCGCGCTTTGCTGGACCGGGAACAGCGACGGTTCCTGGCTCCAGTACCAGCCCAGGGCACCGGCCACCAGCAGGTACAAGCCCACCAGGGTGCCCAGGGCGCGGCTGAACAGCAGGCCACCAAAGTAGCTGCGTGTCGCCGACTTGGGTTCGGCAGCACGATCCGGCGCGCTGCCCGCGCGGTTCTTCCAGTCCAGCATGGCTATATCCTTTCAATCACTTGGGTTCATCGGTTCGACCACAACCCTGCTCCATCGTGCCTCGAACCGAGCGGATTAAAAAATCATCCACCGCACAAGGCGCCACATGCCGGGTGTACATCGAGCAGCCACTATAAATGAAGCACAGTTCAGAACCTATGCGACCAGTCGGTCGGGAACTGAATAAGGTCGCTTTGCAGATTGTTGACGTACGACACTCGTACAATCCATAAGAGGTGCTAGCATAGAGCCACCAGTCGATCTCAGCATGCACCCTAACTAGTAGTCAGGATATGACCGAGCCAGAAGACCCCAGCCGTGAGCGCCTCAAGCACCACTTTGCCCAGCGGGTAATTCACCAGGCTCGTCAGATCCTCGAGATATGGCAGCGCCTGCAGCGCAGCGAATGGTCGACCGCCGACATGTCCGAACTCAGCGAGGCCAACCTGCGCCTGCTGCGCTTCGCCGAGCGCTTCGAACAACCCGAACATACCCAACTGGCGCGCAGCATCAGCGACTCGCTGGAAGCGGTGGACGCCAACCGCGGGCGCCTGAGCAGCGGCCTGATCACCGACCTCAACCGCCTGATGCAACGCCTGTCGCGCACCGGCCTGCGCCATGGCGACCAGCTGGAACAGACCTTCCTGCCGCCCCTGCGCAAGCCGATCTACGTGATGTTGCAAGACCACGATCGCGGCGAGCGCCTGGCCAAGCAGCTGGAATTCTTCGGCCTCAGCGCCCAATCCCTGGACAGCATCGCCGCGTTTCGCTCCTCGATGGTCGAGCGCCTGCCCGCAGCGATTGTCATCGACGTCGACTTCTGCGGCAACGGCATGGGTCTGCAACTGGCCGCCGAAGCCCAGGAAGGCCTGGAGCAGAAGCTGCCCCTGTTGTTCTTCAGCCTCCACGAAACCGATACCCCGACCCGCCTGGCCGCCGTGCGTGCCGGCGGCCAGGAGTTTCTCACCGGTACGCTGGAAGCCTCGAGCCTGCTGGAGAAGATCGAGATCCTCACCTGCGTCGCCCAGTACGAACCTTATAAAGTGCTGATCATCGACGACTCGCGCGCCCAGGCCCTGCACACCGAACGCCTGCTCAACAGCGCGGGGATAATCACCCGGACCCTGATCGAGCCGATCCAGGCGATGGCCGAACTGGCCGATTTCCAGCCGGACCTGATCATTCTCGACATGTACATGCCGGCCTGTACCGGCACCGAGCTGGCCAAGGTGATCCGCCATAACGATCGTTATGTCAGCGTGCCGATCATCTACCTGTCGGCCGAAGACGACCTGGACAAGCAGCTGGACGCCATGAGCGAAGGCGGCGACGACTTCCTGACCAAGCCGATCAAGCCGCGCCACCTGATCACCACCGTGCGCAACCGCGCCGCCCGCGCGCGCAACCTCAAGGCACGCATGGTGCGCGACAGCCTCACCGGGCTGTACAACCACACCCATATCCTGCAACTGCTGGAAGACTGCAGCTTCCGCGCGCGCCGCGAGAACAAACCGCTGAGCTTCGCCATGCTCGACATCGACCACTTCAAGCGGGTCAACGACAGCCACGGCCACCCCATGGGCGACCGGGTGATCAAGAGCCTGGCGCTGTTTCTCAAGCAACGCCTGCGCAAGACCGACTTCATCGGCCGCTACGGTGGCGAAGAGTTCGCCATCGTCATGCCCGACACCGACCTGGAAGCGGCCTGCAAGGTGCTGGATGAAATCCGCCAGCGCTTTGCCGAGATCCACTACCCGGCCCAGCCGCAGGACCTGTGGTGCACCTTCAGCGCCGGGGTGGTTGAACTGCGGGAAGACTCCGACAGCCTGACGATGGCCAGCCAGGCCGACGAAGCGCTCTATCGCGCCAAGGACAGTGGCCGCAATCGCGTCCAGGCGGCACGCCATCAAAGCGCCACTTTTTCACCGGAATCCACCGATTCGGTCATAACCCTGTAATACAAACGCAATAAATTCAGGCGCTTACCATTCAAGTCGTTGGTAGAACGCGATGCGCCTGAAGCTGCTGACCAATCTCAATACCCTGCTATTAGTTGCCGTTTGCCTGGCCCTGGGCGCCACGCTCTGGTGGTCGCAGCGCGCCCTCGAGCGCCCCTATCTATTGATGGAGCGCTACCTGGGGTTGTCCCAGCAGTTCCAGAACCAGGCGGCGCACAATATCGAGGACTACCTGGCCAACGGCGACGCCCTGCGCCTGAGCAGCGCCAGCCAGGCCATCGAAACCCTGCAGGCGCAACTAGACGAACTGCCCGCGGAGCTGGCGCAAAGCCTGCGCCCGAGCCTGTCGGGCCTGGCCGAGTTCAGCAAGACCGACCTGCTGGCTGCCGGCAAACTGGCCGGCGATCCGCAAGCGCTGCTACTGCAGGCCGAGCGCGAGCTGGGGGCCAGCCTCGAACAACTGAGCCAGTACGCCACCGGAGCGGCCAGCAATCCGAGCGCCGCGACCTACCTGCCGCTGCTGTTGAGCGCCTCCCAGCACCTGGGCAAGCTGTCCCTGGCCCGGGAAAAACTGGTGAGCAGCGGCCGCAGTGAACTGGCTGCCGACGTCGAGCGCGAAGTGAGCAACATGCGCGTCCAGGCCGAGCAGCTGGAAGCCCTGCCCTTGCTGGGTGTCGCGGCCAGCAACGAGTCGAACACCGATGACTTCGCCGCCATGATGGGCCTGGAGAACACCGAGAAGGCCGCCGCCGAAGACGCCGGCATCGGCCTCAAGCGCGAACTCAACAGTCTGCTCGGCCGCTACCCCGCCGAGCTGAACCGCACCCGCGAACAGATCCAGAAACGCGCCGACCTCAGCGCCGCCACCCACCTGAAAATCACCGCCGTGCAGCAGGCCATCGCCGAGCTGGAGCCGGTCGTGCGCGCCCAGCATGGGCAGATCCAGAGCGAAGTACGGCTGATGCAGGGTTTGATGATCGGCCTGATCCTGCTGATCGCCCTGCTTATCGATACCTTGCAGCGCCGATTGGCGCGGGTCCTGACCAATCTGGCGCCGGCGCTGTCGACCTGGGCCGAAGGCGACTTCAGCCGCGACATCCAGCTGGGCCGGACCAACCGCGAACTGCACGACATCGAAGAATCCCTGAACCGTCTGCGCGCCTACCTGGTGGACCTGGTGGGCACCATCCGGCAGAACGCCGAACAGGTTGCCGGTAGCAGCCGCGCCCTGGCGGAACTGAGCAGTGGCCTGCACGGCGGCGCCGAGCGCCAGGCCGGCGATACCGCGCAGATCCGCGACGCCCTGGGCGAGCTGGAAGCGACCATCCAGCAAGTCGCTGGCGATGCCAGCCAGGCCGCCGATGCCAGCCGCAGCGCCGGACTGGCGGTGGAACAGGGGCAGAAAGTGATCGGCCTGAGCCTGACCGGGCTGCATGCCCTGGTCGGCGAGGTGCAGGGCAACGCGCAGATGATCGAACAGCTGGCCGAGGAGTCGGCGACCATCGGCGGCGTACTCACGGTAATCCGTTCCATTGCCGACCAGACCAACCTGCTGGCCCTGAACGCCGCCATCGAAGCCGCGCGGGCCGGGGAAATGGGCCGCGGTTTTGCCGTGGTCGCCGAAGAAGTGCGCTCCCTGGCCCAGCGCACCGCCGGCGCCACCGCCGAGATCCAGACCCTGATCGCCGGCCTGCAGGCCGCCGCCCGGCAATCGGTGGAAGGCATGCGCGCCCAGGTCGAACATGCCGAAGCCACCGCCAGCCAGGCCCAGGCCGCCGACGGTGCGCTGGATGAAATCGTCGGGGCGATCCAGACCATCTCCGACACCGCCATCCGCATCGCCGATGTCACGGCCCAGCAAAGCGGCGCCGTCAGCGAAATCCGCGACCACAGCGAGCGCATCCATCAATTGGGTGGGGATAACCTGCAACGCATCGGCGAGGGCCGCGAACAAGGCGAAAACCTGCTGGCCCTGGGCGGCCAGCTGCACACGGCGGTGCAGGCGTTCCGCGTGTAACGGTGCCGTTGTAGCCGCTGCCGCAGGCTGCGATAAAGCCGAAGGCCTTCAGCAATCGCAAGATCCTGTGTCCGCTTCATCGGAGTGCCGCCCAAGTCGATCGCAGCCTGCGGCAGCGGCTACAGGGCGCATGCGCATACTCCGCCGCTCTCCGCTATCATGCGCACACCTTCGATTCGCGAGATTGCCATGCGTCGCCTGCTTTGCCTGATGCTGTTCGTGCTTGCCCTGCCGGCGACCGCCGCCGGGCTTCTGGACAGCCGCCCCAGTTCGACCCTGGGTTCGATCAACAACAGCGCCGACTTCCTGCCGGTGCGCGAAGCGTTCCAGCTGAGCCTGCTACAAAGCACGCCGCAATCGATCAAGCTGCGTTTCGTCGCCACCGAGGGTTATTACCTCTATCGCCACCGTTTCCAGTTCCGCGCCGAGCCCGCCGACATCACGCTGGGTGCCGCCCAGTTGCCCAAGGGCGAACAGAAACATGACGAGTTTTTCGGCGACGTCGAGGTCTACCACGGCATTGTCGATATCGAACTGCCGCGCACCGGCGCAGATCAACGGGCCTTCACCCTGGCCGTGACCTACCAGGGCTGTGCCGACAAGGGCTTGTGTTATCCACCGGAAACCGAGCGCTTGCAGATCGACGGCGCTGCTTCTGCCGGTGCCTCAAGTGCCGGAAGCCCCGCTACCGACCATGGGAAAACCGGCTGGAGCTGGCGCGAACTGGCGCTGTTCTTTCTTGCCGGCATCGGCCTGACCTTTACTCCCTGCGTCCTGCCGATGCTGCCGATCCTGTCCGGCGTGGTCCTCAAGGGGCAGGTCGGCGGTTGGCGCGGTTTCAATCTGTCGCTGGCCTATGTGTTGCCAATGGCCGCCTGTTTCGCCCTGCTCGGCGCCTTGATGGGGCTGTTCGGCGCCCAGCTCAATTTGCAGGCGCGCCTGCAATCGGCCTGGGTGCTGGTGCCCTTTGCACTGTTCTTCGTCGTGTTCGCTCTGGCGATGTTCGATGTCTTCGAACTCAAGCTGCCGCGTTTTGTCAGCCAGCGCCTGGAACGCATTGCCGGGCGCACCGAAGGTGGCTCGCTATGGGGCGCGGCGGTTCTCGGGGTCGTGTCCAGCCTGCTGGTATCGCCCTGCGTTTCGGCGCCGCTGGCAGGCGCCCTGCTGTATATCAGCGCCAGCGGCGACGCCCTGGGCGGCGCCCTGAAACTGTTCGCCCTGGGCCTGGGCATGGGCGCGCCGCTGTTGCTGGTAGCCACCGGTGGCGCAGCCTGGCTGCCGAAAAGCGGGCCATGGCTGGTCTACGTGAAAAACGCCATTGGCGTGCTGCTGCTCGGCCTGGCGATCGGCCTGCTGAGCCGGGTCTTGCCGGGCCAGGTCAGCCTGTTGCTGATTGGTGCTCTGGCGGCCGGCGTCGGCCTGTTTCTCGGTGCCTTGGAATTTGTCTACAAGGCGCCCCGCGCGCGCCTGGCGCAGCTGTGCGGGCTGTTCCTGCTGGTGTATGCCCTGGCCTGCTGGTACGGCGCCTTCAGCGGCCAGACCGATCCGTTCAGCCCGCTCGCCCGTGCACCGGTCGCGACCACCAGCAACAGCCCTGAGAAAACCAGCGCCGGCCAGTGGCAGACCGTCACCACTCCCGGCGAGCTGGACCAGGCCCTGGCCGATGCCCGAAACGCGGGTGTCCCACTGCTCCTCGACTGGTACGCCGACTGGTGCATCAGTTGCAAAGTCATCGAACGCGAGGTGCTCAGCGACCGCCAGGTCGTCGAACGCCTGCAGGGCTATCGCCTGGTCCGCTTCGATATCACCGCCAGCAACCGCGAACAGCGCGCCCTGCTGGATCGCTACCAACTGTTCGGCCCGCCGGCGCTGATGTTCTTCGGCAAAGATGGCGTCGAACGTGCCGATGTGCGCGTAGTCGGCGAAATCAGCGCCGCGGACTTCGCCGAACGCATTGCCGCAGCGAATGACCGGATTTAGTCAGTTGGTCACATATTTCGCGTAAATATCGGTCATCGTGCTGCCTATTGCAGAGAACTGGACAGTCACAAAGGCTTTGCGGCATAGTCGCCGGGTTCTGAATAATGGCCCACAGATAAAACAAGGAACGGCAGATGGCGACCCTACTGGTGCTTCACGGACCCAACCTGAACCTGCTCGGCACCCGTGAACCGGGGGTCTACGGTGCAGTCACCCTGGCTGAGATCAACCAGGACCTGGAACGCCGGGCTCGCGAGGCCGGCCACCATTTGCTCTACCTGCAAAGCAACGCCGAGTATGAATTGATCGACCGTATCCACGCTGCCCGCGATGAAGGCGTGGACTTCATTCTGATCAATCCAGCAGCTTTTACGCATACAAGTGTCGCATTACGTGACGCGCTGCTGGCGGTGAGCATCCCATTCATCGAAGTGCATTTGTCTAACGTGCACAAACGCGAACCTTTCCGCCATCACTCCTACTTCTCCGACGTTGCGGTGGGAGTGATCTGCGGCCTTGGCGCCAGCGGTTACCGACTGGCCCTGGAGGCCGCACTAGAGCAGCTTGAACAACAAGCTAAACGCCCCTGACCGACCCTTGGGAGTTGATGATTCATGGATATCCGTAAAGTTAAGAAACTGATCGAACTGCTGGAAGAGTCCGGCATCGACGAGCTGGAGATCAAGGAAGGCGAAGAGTCCGTACGCATCAGCCGCCACAGCAAGACTCCAGCCCAGCAGTACTACGCACCGGCACCAATGGCTGCTCCAGCCGCCGCACCTGCCGCTGCCGCTCCGGCCGCCGCCGCTGTCGCACCAGCAGCTCCAGCTGCCCCAGCGCTGAACGGCGCCGTTGCCCGTTCGCCGATGGTCGGCACCTTCTACCGCAAATCCTCGCCAACCTCGCCAGCCTTCGTTGAAGTCGGCCAGAGCGTGAAGAAAGGCGACACCCTGTGCATCGTCGAAGCCATGAAGATGATGAACCACATCGAAGCTGAAACCAGCGGTGTGATCGAATCCATCCTCGTCGAAGACGGCCAGCCGGTTGAGTACGACCAACCGCTGTTCACCATCGTTTGAACCGCGGAGAGCCAACGATGTCTGCGAAGTTGGAAAAAGTTCTGATCGCCAACCGCGGTGAAATCGCCCTGCGGATCCTGCGTGCCTGCAAAGAGATGGGTATCAAGACCGTCGCCGTTTACTCCAAGGCCGACAAGGAACTGATGCACCTGGGTCTGGCAGACGAATCCGTCTGCATCGGCCCGGCCTCCGCCGCGCACTCTTACCTGCACATTCCGGCGATCATCGCGGCCGCCGAAGTGACTGGCGCCACCGCCATTCACCCAGGCTACGGCTTCCTCGCGGAAAACGCCGACTTCGCCGAGCAGGTCGAGAACTCCGGCTTCGCCTTCATCGGCCCGAAAGCCGAGACCATTCGCCTGATGGGCGACAAGGTGTCGGCCAAGCACGCGATGATCGCTGCCGGCGTACCGACCGTTCCCGGTTCCGACGGCCCGCTGCCGGAAGACGAAGAAACCGCGTTGCGCATCGGCCGTGAAGTCGGCTACCCGGTGATCATCAAGGCCGCTGGCGGCGGCGGTGGTCGCGGCATGCGCGTGGTACATAAAGAAGAAGACCTGATCTCCTCGGCCAAGCTGACCCGCTCCGAAGCGGGCGCGGCGTTCGGCAACCCGATGGTCTACCTGGAGAAGTTCCTGACCAACCCACGCCACGTGGAAGTCCAGGTGCTGTCCGACGGCCAGGGCAACGCGATCCACCTGGGCGACCGCGACTGCTCCCTGCAGCGTCGTCACCAGAAGGTGCTTGAAGAAGCGCCGGCCCCGGGCATCGACGAAACCGCTCGCCAGGAAGTCTTCGCGCGCTGCGTCAAGGCGTGCATCGACATCGGCTACCGCGGTGCCGGTACCTTCGAGTTCCTGTACGAGAACGGTCGTTTCTACTTCATCGAGATGAACACTCGTGTGCAGGTAGAGCACCCGGTATCGGAAATGGTCACTGGCGTCGACATCGTCAAGGAGATGCTGAGCATCGCCGCTGGCAACAAGCTGTCGATCTCCCAGAAGGACGTAGTCATTCGTGGCCACGCCCTGGAATGCCGGATCAACGCCGAAGACCCGAAAACCTTCATGCCAAGCCCAGGCACGGTCAAGCATTTCCATGCTCCGGGCGGCAATGGCGTACGCGTCGACTCGCACCTGTACAGCGGTTACGCGGTTCCACCGAACTACGATTCGTTGATCGGCAAGCTGATCACTTACGGGGCAACCCGTGAAGAGGCCATGGCGCGCATGCGCAATGCGCTGGACGAAATCGTGGTCGACGGGATCAAGACCAACATCCCGCTGCACCGCGACCTGACCCGTGACGAAGGCTTCTGCAAAGGTGGTGTGAACATTCACTACCTGGAGCACAAGCTGGCCGGTCAACACTGATCGACACCGCACCAGACCGACAAGGCCGCTTTCGAGCGGCCTTGTCGTTTCTGCGGTTTCCTGACTTTGCAGGGGCGATATCGGCGCGTGGAAATGGCGCCTGGCGTGTCGTCTTCTGCGCCTCGCTCGCGTAAACTTGCGCGCTTCTCGCAGCCCGCTAGGCTGCACATTACATATTTCAAAGGTGCCCGCCATGCCTTGGCTGCAAGTCCGTCTCGCCATCAGCCCAGAACAAGCCGAAACCTACGAAGACGCTTTTCTCGAAGTCGGCGCCGTTTCGGTGACCTTCATGGACGCCGAGGATCAGCCGATCTTCGAGCCGGAACTCAACACCACCCCGCTGTGGAATCACACTCACCTGCTGGCCCTGTTCGAAGGCGGCACCGAGGCCGCCAGCGTGCTGGCCCACCTTGAGCTGCTGACCGGCAGCCCGCTGCCCGAACATCACAGCGAAGTGATCGAGGACCAGGACTGGGAACGCAGCTGGATGGACAACTTCCAGCCGATGCGTTTCGGCCAGCGTCTGTGGATCGTCCCGAGCTGGCACGCCGCTCCCGAGCCGAACGCAGTCAACCTGCTGCTCGATCCGGGCCTAGCCTTCGGCACCGGCACGCACCCGACCACCGCGCTGTGCCTGGAATGGCTCGACGGCCAGGACCTGAAAGGCTGCAACGTGCTGGACTTCGGTTGCGGCTCGGGGATCCTGGCGATCGCCGCCCTGCTGCTGGGCGCCAAGCAGGCGGTGGGCACCGACATCGACGTGCAGGCCCTGGAAGCCTCCCGCGACAACGCCGGGCGCAACAACATCGCCGAAGAGCTGTTCCCGCTCTATCTGCCGGAAGACCTGCCGCAGGTCCAGGCGGACGTGCTGGTCGCCAATATCCTCGCCGGCCCGCTGGTTTCCCTGGCGCCGCAATTGTCCCGCCTGGTCAAGAGCGGCGGACGCCTGGCGCTGTCGGGCATCCTCGCCGAACAGGGTGAAGAAGTCGCGGCCGCCTACGCCCAGGACTTCGACCTGGATCCAATCGCCAACCTCGATGGCTGGGTACGCATCACCGGCCGTCGGCGCTAGAATGGCCGCCTGCATGAACCGGATCGCCGCATGACCGACAGTTTCGTCACCCAGTGCCCGCATTGCCAGACCAGCTTCCGCGTCAGCCACGCTCAGTTGAGCGTGGCCCGGGGCGTGGTGCGCTGCGGCTCGTGCCTGCAGGTGTTCAACGCCGCACGGCAGTTGCTTGAGCAACGCGCTGGCAAGGACGCTGTCGCTGCACCTTCCACACCGGCCATCCCTGCCGAACCGCTGACCCCGCCGCCACCGCGCGCCATCAGCCAGAAGCAGTGGAGCGCCACCGAACTCGACCTGGACAGCCTCGACCTGGACGAGGAGCTGGCCAAGCTCGAACAGCGGGAAATCCAGCCGACCAAGGCCTTCGGCCAGGAGCGCGCTTCCAGGGAGGACACCCTCAGCGCCCGCCGCGACCAGCCGGATGCCGAAGAGGAACACTGGCCCGACAGCCTGTTCAGCCAGCCACCCGGCAGCAGCGACGATCTCGACCAAAAAACCGAGCCGCCAGCCGTCGACGCCGGCCGGTCCGGGCGTACCGAACCGTCGCTGTCCTTCAACCTGGACGATCTGGAAGACGAACCCAAGGCGCCCTCCCTGCTCCCGGACGACGACCTGGAGCCCATGCCAGCGCACAGCTCCCTCAAGGCCGACGAGCCCGATGAGATCGAGCCGCCAGCCAGCCCGGCGCCACGACGCAACAAGCGTGGCCGCGCCGAGCCCGAGGCACCGGACGCCATGCTACTGGACCTGGAAGACGACCCGATCCAGCTGGACTGGCAAAAGCGCCGTTCGCCCTGGGGTCGCCGCCTGCTCTGGAGCCTGTTGATCCTGCTGGCCGCCGCCGGCCTGGCGGGCCAGTACATTGCCTATCACTTCGACGAACTGGCGCGCCAGGACCAGTACCGCCCCTGGTTCCAGCAACTGTGCCCGGAACTGGGTTGCACCGTGCCCTCGAAGGTCGATATCGGCCGCATCAAAAGCAGCAACCTGGTGGTGCGCAGCCACCCGGACTTCAGCGGCGCGCTGGTAGTGGATGCGATCATCTACAATCGCGCGCCGTTCTCCCAACCCTTCCCGCTGCTGGAGCTGCGTTTCGCCGACCTCAACGGCCACCTGATCGCCAGTCGTCGCTTCAAGCCCGGCGAATACGTCAAGGGCGAACTCGAAGGCGTGTCGGAGATGCCGCCGCAGACGCCGATCCATATCGCGCTGGACATCCTCGATCCGGGCCCCAAGGCCGTCAACTACAGCCTAAGCTTTCACTCGCCCGAGTAAGACCTGCCATCCGAGCAAAGGCCGCGCTGGATTGACGACGGTTTTCTGACTGCTGCCCAGCGGACCAAACCGTTGGCGATAACAGAATAACTGTTCAGATTTTATCCAATTCAGCCTTTATCCGGTCATCGAGAGCGGGTATCATGCCAACCCTTTTTCGAACTCTCATGATCCGGCCCCACAACAGGGAAGTCCTATGTCGGCGGTACGCATCGGCCCATATACATTGCACAACGGCTTGATTCTCGCCCCCATGGCGGGAGTCACCGACCAGCCCTTTCGTCAGCTTTGCAAGCGGTTGGGTGCAGGCCTTGTAGTCTCGGAAATGGTCACCAGCGACATGAGCTTGTGGAACAGTCGCAAATCGCGTCTGCGCATGATCCACGAGGGTGATCCCGAGCCGCGCTCGGTACAGATCGCCGGTGGCGATGCACAGATGCTGGCGGATGCCGCCCGCGCCAACGTCGAGTTGGGCGCACAGATTATTGATATCAACATGGGTTGCCCGGCGAAGAAGGTCTGCAACAAGGCCGCCGGCTCCGCGTTACTGAAAGATGAAGATCTGGTGAACGAGATCCTGCAGGCCGTGGTGGCCGCTGTCGATGTGCCGGTCACCCTGAAGATCCGTACCGGCTGGGACCGGGCGAACAAGAACGGCCTGACGGTGGCGAAGATCGCCGAACAGGCAGGTATCACGGCATTGGCGGTCCATGGCCGGACCCGGGCCGACCTGTACACCGGTGAAGCCGAGTACGACACCATCGCGGCGATCAAGCAGGCGGTGTCGATCCCGGTCTTCGCCAACGGCGATATCGACTCGCCCGAGAAGGCCCGCTACGTCCTCGACGCTACCGGTGCCGACGGGCTGTTGATCGGCCGGGCCGCTCAGGGGCGGCCATGGATTTTTCGTGAGATCGAACATTTTCTGCGTACCGGTCAACCCCTGCCGGCACCTGAGCTGTTCGAGGTGGAACGTATTCTGCTTGAGCATCTGGCCGCGCTGCATGCCTTCTATGGCGATGTCATGGGCGTACGCATTGCTCGCAAGCATGTGGGCTGGTATCTCGCAACCCTGCCGGGCGCCAGGGAGTTTCGCGCCCACTTCAATCGTTTGGAAGATACGGAAGCACAGTGCGCCAACGTTCGTGAGTTCTTTGCCGAGCGTTACAAGAGCCTGGTGACAGGGGACGGAGAGGGGGTGGCCGCATGACGATGATGACCGAGACTTTAGTGAGTGGAACAGCACCCGTGAGCGACAACGTGAATTTGAAACAGCACCTCAATACACCGAGCGAAGAAGGCCAGACCCTTCGCGGGAGTGTCGAGAAGGCGCTGCACAATTATTTCGCCCACCTTGAGGGCGCGGCCGTCACGGACGTGTACAACCTGGTGCTCTCCGAAGTCGAGGCTCCGTTGCTCGAAAGCGTGATGAACTACGTCAAGGGCAACCAGACCAAGGCCAGCGAGCTGCTCGGTCTGAACCGCGGCACCCTGCGCAAGAAACTCAAGCAGTACGATTTGCTGTAAGCATTCAATCAAACCAGAAAGGCGCCCGCATAAAACCGGTCGCCTTTTTTGCTGACTCCTTTGCTTTTGATGGAAATTGAGATGACCGACCAGACTACCCGCCTGCCGATCCGCCGCGCCTTGATCAGTGTTTCCGACAAGACCGGGATCCTCGAATTCGCCAAGGAGCTGGAAGCCCTGGGCGTGGAGATCCTCTCCACCGGCGGGACCTTCAAACTGCTGCAGGACAACGGCGTGGCCGCAGTAGAAGTCGCGGATTACACCGGTTTCGCGGAAATGATGGACGGCCGGGTGAAGACCCTGCACCCGAAAATCCACGGCGGTATCCTCGGCCGTCGCGGTATCGACGACGCCATCATGAACGAGCACGGCATCAAGCCGATCGACCTGGTAGCGGTCAACCTCTACCCGTTCGAAGCCACCATCTCCAAGCCGGGCTGCGACCTGCCGACCGCCATCGAGAACATCGATATCGGCGGCCCGACCATGGTCCGCTCGGCGGCCAAGAACCACAAAGACGTGGCCATCGTGGTCAACGCCAGCGACTACGGCCAGGTGCTGGAAAGCCTGAAGGCCGGCGGCCTGACCTACGCCCAGCGTTTCGACCTGATGCTCAAGGCCTTCGAACACACCGCGGCCTATGACGGCATGATCGCCAACTACATGGGCACCGTGAACCAGGCGGCCGAAACCCTGACCACCGAAGGCCGCAGCGAATTCCCGCGCACCTTCAACAGCCAGTTCATCAAGGCCCAGGAAATGCGCTACGGCGAGAACCCGCACCAGAGCGCGGCGTTCTACGTGGAAGCCAAACCCGCCGAAGTCGGCATCGCCACCGCCACCCAGCTGCAAGGCAAGGAACTGTCGTATAACAACGTGGCCGACACCGACGCAGCGCTGGAATGCGTGAAGAGCTTCGTCAAGCCGGCCTGCGTCATCGTCAAGCACGCCAACCCGTGCGGCGTGGCCGTAAGCCCGGACGCTGAAGGCGGTATCCGCCAGGCCTACGAACTGGCCTACGCCACCGACACCGAGTCGGCCTTCGGCGGCATCATCGCCTTCAACCGCGAACTGGACGCCGAGACCGCCAAGGCCATCGTCGAGCGTCAGTTCGTCGAAGTGATCATCGCCCCTTCAGTCAGCGAGGAAGCCCGCGCCATCGTTGCCGCCAAGGCCAACGTGCGCCTGCTGGCCTGCGGCCAATGGTCGGCGGACCGTGTTCCGGCCTGGGACTACAAGCGCGTCAACGGTGGCCTGCTGGTACAGAGCCGCGACATCGGCATGATCGGCGCCGACGACCTGAAAGTGGTGACCAAGCGCGCCCCGACCGAACAGGAAGTCCACGACCTGATCTTCGCCTGGAAAGTGGCCAAGTTCGTCAAATCCAACGCCATCGTCTACGCCAAGAACCGTCAGACCATCGGCGTCGGCGCCGGCCAGATGAGCCGCGTGAACTCCGCCCGTATCGCCGCCATCAAGGCTGAACACGCCGGCCTGCAAGTGCAGGGCGCGGTCATGGCGTCCGATGCGTTCTTCCCGTTCCGCGACGGTATCGACAACGCAGCCAAGGTTGGCATCACCGCGGTGATCCAGCCAGGCGGCTCGATGCGCGACAACGAAGTGATCGCCGCCGCCGACGAGGCTGGAATCGCGATGGTCTTTACTGGAATGCGCCACTTCCGCCACTAAGTATTACTGGGGCGCCACCCTCCCCTGTAGCCGCTGCCGAAGGCTGCGATAAGACCCGAAGGGTCTTCAGCGATCTGAAATCCTGCAACCGCTTCGCGGTTGATCGCAGCCTGGTGGCAGCGGCTACAAGGTCAGGCTTGCGCGCTTCCCCGAATTAGCGTCATCCGAGGTTTTTGAAATGAATGTACTGATCATTGGTAGCGGCGGTCGTGAACACGCCCTGGCCTGGAAAGTCGCTCAAGACCCACGGGTCGAGAAAGTCTTCGTTGCCCCGGGCAACGCCGGCACCGCCATCGAAGCCAAGTGCGAGAACGTGGCCATCGACGTATTGGCCCTCGAGCAACTGGCCGACTTCGCCGAGAAGAACGTTTCCCTGACCATCGTCGGTCCGGAAGTCCCGCTGGTCGCCGGTGTGGTCGACCTGTTCCGCTCCCGCGGCCTGGACTGCTTCGGTCCGACCGCTGGCGCGGCCCAGCTGGAAGGTTCGAAAGCCTTCACCAAGGACTTCCTGGCTCGCCACAAGATCCCGACCGCCGACTACCAGAACTTCACCGAGATCGAGCCGGCCCTGGCTTATCTGCGGGAAAAAGGCGCGCCGATCGTGATCAAGGCCGACGGCCTGGCCGCCGGTAAAGGCGTGATCGTCGCCATGACCCTGGCCGAGGCCGAAGACGCCGTGCGCGACATGCTGGCCGGCAATGCCTTCGGCGACGCCGGTTCGCGTGTGGTGATCGAAGAGTTCCTCGACGGCGAGGAAGCCAGCTTCATCGTCATGGTCGACGGCAAGAACGTCCTGCCCATGGCCACCAGCCAGGACCACAAACGCGTCGGCGACGGCGACAGCGGTCCGAACACTGGCGGCATGGGTGCCTACTCCCCTGCCCCGGTGGTCACCGCCGACGTGCACCAGCGCGTGATGGACCAGGTGATCTGGCCGACCGTGCGCGGCATGGCCGACGAAGGCAATGTCTACACCGGCTTCCTGTACGCCGGTCTGATGATCGACAAGGCCGGCAACCCGAAGGTCATCGAGTTCAACTGCCGCTTCGGCGACCCGGAAACCCAACCGGTGATGCTGCGCCTGCAGTCGAGCCTGGTGCTGCTGGTCGAGGCCGCCCTGGCCCAGGCGCTGGACAAGGTCGAAGCGCAATGGGATCCACGTCCGAGCCTGGGCATCGTCCTGGCCGCCGGCGGCTATCCTGGTGACTACGCCAAGGGCGCGGTGATCGAAGGCCTGGACGCGGCCGCCAAACTGGAAGGCAAAGTCTTCCACGCCGGTACCGCACTCAAGGACGGTCAAGTGGTAACCTCCGGCGGCCGCGTGCTCTGCGCCACCGCCCTGGGCGACAGCGTAAGTGCCGCGCAGCAGCAGGCTTACCAACTGGCAGCTAAGATCGATTGGCAAGGCTGCTTCTACCGCAAAGATATCGGTTACCGGGCCATTGCCCGCGAGCGTGGCGAAAATCAGGAGTAATCCTGTCTTCCCGTCCGGCAGGCGCCCCAGGCCCTTGCCGGACGGCTCCAGCGCCGCGCATAGTTACAATCTGGCATCAACCTACGAAGGGATTTCGCCGTGCGCTGGCTCAGGACTGCCATAGGTTTCACCGTCACTCTGCTGACCCTGCTCTGCTTGATCCCGGCCCAGGCCGCACAAGGCAGTAACTGGGCCGTTTTGCTCGATGAACAGGCCGACCTGCAACTGAGCGACATCCGCTCCCCGCGCTACACCAATCAATTCAGCCCGATCGAACTGGAACGCATCACCGCCGCCGAACCCGGAGGCGCGTTATGGCTGCGTTTCAAACTGCAACCGGGCAAGCACGAACAACTGCTGCGGATCTTCGCGCCCGACCTGTCGCGCCTGGACATGTATGTGCTGGACGGCGACAACCTGATCGAACAACTGACCTCCGGCACCCAGCAACCCCAGGCCGAACGGCCGTTGCCCAGCAGCGACTTCATGCTGCCGCTGCCGCAGAACCAGAAGACCCTCGATGTCTATCTGCGCCTGGTCTCCGACCATCAGTTGCGCCCTTACATCACCCTGCAACCGGCGGTCATGACCGCGGCCAATCAGGGCCAGAGCGTGCTCTATGGCCTGCTGTTTGGTTGCATGGGCATGCTGATGCTGCACAACCTGGTGCGCTACGCCTACACCCGTTCGCGCAGCAGCCTGTGGCTGGCGTCCTGCGAAGCATTGGTGATGCTCAGCCTGGCGCTGATGCTCAACCTGTTCGGCCCCTGGCTGCCGGACTGGCATGCGATACAGACCCCTGGCGCCTACCTGGCGCTGTTGCTGACCACCCCTTGCGGGCTGATGTTCGTCTATCGCTTTTTCGCCCCGCTGGGCCCGCATCCGCTGAACAAGCTGCTGCTGGTCGACATCCTGATGGTTGGCCTGTGCAGCCTGTTGCTGCTGTTCGTCGATTCGCTTCCGCTGAATCTCATCACCTACGGCCTGGTGGCTCTGGTCGGCCTGAGCATGCTGTTCATCGCCGGTTATCACTGGCACAAAGGCTACCGCCCGGCGCGCTACTTCGTGGTCGGCATGGGCATCTTCAACATCGGCGCGCTGATCGTGCTGCCGGCGCTGCTGGGGCTGACCATGGTCGCGCCCCAGGGGCTGATCGTCACCCTGCTGGTGACCATGTGCCTGAGCGGGTGGGCGATGAGCATCGCCCTGGGCGAGCGCCAGCGCAGCATCACCGAGAATGAGTTCAGCGTCAGCCGCGACCTCGCCGCCAGCAACGCCGAGGTCAATGCCAAGGCCGAGTTCCTGGCGAAGATCAGCCACGAGATCCGCACACCGATGAACGGCGTGCTGGGCATGACCGAACTGCTGCTGGGCACGCCGCTGTCGGTCAAGCAACGCGACTACGTGCAGACCATCCACAGCGCCGGCAACGAGCTGCTGACCCTGATCAACGAGATCCTCGACATCTCCAAGCTCGAGTCCGGGCAGATCGAGCTGGACGATGTGCAATTCGACCTCAATGCACTGATCGAAGACTGCCTGAGTATTTTCCGCGCCAAGGCCGAGCAACAGAACGTCGAGCTGATCAGTTTCATCCAGCCGCAGGTGCCGCGCGTGATCAGCGGTGACCCGACCCGCTTGCGCCAGGCCATGCTCAGCCTGCTGGAAAACGCCCTGAAGAAGACCGACGAAGGCGAGGTCCTGGTGATGGTCGCGCTGGACGAGCGCACCAGCAAACCGCGCCTGCGCATCGCCGTGCAGGACAGCGGCCAGCCGATGGAAGCCGAAGAGCGCGATGCCCTGCTGCACTCGGAACTGCACAGCAAGAACTTCCTCGCCAGCACCCGCCTGGGCGGCAATCTCGGCCTGGTCATCGCTCGCCAGCTGATCCTGCTGATGCACGGCGAGTTCGGGATCAAGACCAGCGCCAACCAGGGCAGCACCCTGTGGCTGACCCTGCCGCTGGACCCTGAGCGCCTGGAGCATCCGACCTCCGACCTGGATGGCCCGCTGCAAGGGGCGCGGGTGCTGGTGGTGGACGACAACGACACCTGCCGCAAGGTCCTGGTGCAGCAATGCAGCGCCTGGGGCCTTAACGTCAGCGCCGTGCCTTCGGGCAAGGAAGCCCTGGCCCTGCTGCGCACCAAGGCGCACCTGCGCGACTACTTCGACGTGGTGCTGCTCGACCAGAACATGCCCGGCATGACCGGCATGCAACTGGCGGCCAAGATCAAGGAAGACCCGAGCCTGAACCACGACATCCTGCTGATCATGCTCACCGGCATCAGCAACGCGCCGAGCAAGGTCATCGCGCGTAACGCCGGGGTCAAGCGCATCCTCGCCAAGCCGGTGGCCGGCTATACCCTCAAGACCACCCTGGCCGACGAGCTGACCCAGCGCAACAAGGGTCAGTTCGTGCCGCATCAGCCACATGCGCTGAGCGGGGTTCCGGTGCCGGTCAAGGTACCGAGCGACTTCCGCATCCTGGTGGCCGAGGACAACAGTATTTCCACCAAGGTGATTCGCGGCATGCTCGGCAAGCTCAACCTGCAGCCCGATACCGCGAGCAACGGCGAAGAAGCCCTGCAAGCGATGAAGGCCCAGCGCTACGACCTGGTGCTGATGGACTGCGAAATGCCGATCCTCGACGGCTTCTCCGCCACCCAGCAGCTGCGGGCCTGGGAAGTCGGCAACCAGCGGGTGCGCACGCCGGTGGTGGCGCTGACCGCGCACATCCTCACCGAGCACAAGGAACGCGCGCGGCAGGCCGGCATGGACGGGCACATGGCCAAGCCGGTGGAGCTGTCGCAACTGCGCGAACTGATCGAGCACTGGGTGGCGCAGCGCGACCTGCAGAACCGCACCACGGCGCAACCGTCCTGAGCCGACAGCACGGCAAACGCCTGTTAAACTCCGCTCGCCCTCCCTCGCTGTGAGTTTGCGCCATGCTCCATGTGCTGTTCAGCGTGTACCTGAAGATGCTGGTGCTCTACAGCCCCTTCTTCGTCCTGTCCTGCTTCATCAGCCTGACTCGCGGCTACTCCAGCAAGGAGCGTCGGCGCCTGGCGTGGAACGTCGCCCTGGCGACCCTGGCCTCCAGCGTGCTGCTGTACCTGTTCGGACGGGTGATCTTCAATGTGTTCGGCATCACCGTGGATGCCTTCCGCATCGGCGCGGGCAGCGTGCTATTCATCTCGGCGCTGGGCATGGCCCAGGGCAAGTCGGCGATCCAGACCGACAACGTGCAGCAGGATGTGACCATAGTGCCGCTGACCATCCCCCTGACCGTCGGCCCCGGCACCATCGGCGCCCTGCTGGTGATGGGCGTCGGCCAGCCGCACTGGGACGACAAACTCACCGCGATCCTCAGCATCGCCCTGGCCAGCTTCACGGTCGGCGTGGTGCTCTACCTGTCCAACCGCATCGAGCGGATCCTGGGCGAGCAAGGCTTGCAGATCGTCAGCCGGCTGATGGGCCTGTTCGTCTGCGCCCTGGCGGCGCAGATCATCTTTACCGGGGTCAAGGGCTACCTGGGTTAGGGGCAGCTGCAAGCGGCAAGCTTTAAGCGGCAAGAACGAGCGGGCTCACTGGGGACAGTGAGCCTGTGCTGTTTCTGGGGTAGGGATTTTTAAGCGTCCAGACGCCACTGCGAGGCATCCAGGGCGTCGCAGCCGTCTTGCAGCAACAGGTGGGCGGCGTTGACGAAGTGGCTCAGGTCGCGCTCGCTCACGCCTTTGAGGCTCAGGCAGTTGAGGCTATGCATCAGATCGCGCGAGGCCTTGATGCGCTGTACCGCGCCGCCATGCAGATCGGCTGCAGGCGCGTTGCGGTTGAGGTGGAACACCGGGGTGGGGGTGAGATTGCTTTGTAGGGGGATGAAGTCCGTCATGGTCATAGCTCCTTAGTTACATAAAGAGCTGCCACTCTTTGCGGCTAAACAAATGGGAGGCAGCTGTGCGAGGGTTAGCCGACCGGAGATGGAGCTATGAACATTCCCCGGCACACCCGAAGGTGTCCCGCGCACAGCCACCATAAAGGATGCCGCGCAGCAAAAAGCGCCAGCATGGTAATGGATGGCGCTTAAGCGTTCATAGCCCCACATTTCGACCGGCTAAGATCGACCGCCGATGCGTCGGCGGCCGGGCAACTATGGCTTCGCAAAAAATCAGCGGCAACCGTCAAAGTGTTGCCATTACCTTCCGCAGAACCAGACTTGCCTCCCTGACACTCCACGCCTGTAGCCGCCGACCGGTAGGTCGCGCCGGGCTTTGGCTTTTGATCCACCCGCCCCATCGGGAGGCCGAGCGGAGGTGTTCATCAGGGGACAGGCGCGCGGCGCCCCTCGACGCAGTCGAGGACATCGTATGGAGGTCGAAGCGAAGCCGACCGGAGTCGATGCCCCCTGATGGACACCGGAGCGAGGGAACCTGAGCGCAGCGAAGGCCGTACGCAGGGGCAAGCCCTTTTGGTTACTTTTACGGCGCTTGGTAAAAGTGACCCGCCGTAAGGGCGGAACCCTAAGTGGCCGTTACCGCAGAAACGGATATGTACACCGTCCAGCATCACCAGCGCAGCCACCACCGCCATCGCGAGCAAGCTTCGCTCCTACAGAAGCCTGCAAAACGCGCGCCCCGGCCACAAAGGCAGGCCTATGGCTGCTCGCCGTACCACCTCGGCGTATACACCCACTCCCCACCTCCAGCCTTGGGGAATACGCAGGTAGTGGAAGAACCCACCAACACCATGGTGCGCATATCCACCTGCTCCGGAGTCAGGTCGCCAAGGGTGGTGACCCGCAAGGTCTGCCCCGGACGGCCGATATCCCGCCCCAGCACTACAGGCGTATCCGCGGTGCGGTGCTGGCGCACGATCTCCAGCGCGCGCCCCAGCTGCCAAGGGCGCGAGCGCGAGATCGGGTTGTAGAATGCCAGGGCCAGGTCGGCCTGGGACGCCAGGTCCAGGCGCTTCTCGATGATCGCCCAGGGCTTGAGGTTGTCCGACAGCGACAGCACACAGAAGTCGTGGCCCAGCGGCGCGCCGGCCTGTGCGGCGGTGGCCAGGGAAGCGGAAACCCCGGGAAGGATTTCCAGCTCGACCTGATGCCAGCCCGGCTCGCCGGATTCGTGCAGCGCTTCCAGCACCGCCGCGGCCATGGCGAAGACACCCGGGTCGCCGGAAGACACCACCACCACCGAACGGCCTTGGGCGGCAAGTTCGAAGGCGTGGCGGGCACGCTGCATTTCTTCACGGTTGTCGGTGCAGTGCATGACCTGGTCGGCACGGAACGGGCCGGCCATGCGCACATAAGTTTCGTAGCCGAGGATATCGTTGGCCCGCGCCAGTTCGGCTTTCACCGCCGGTACCATCAGTTCGGCGGCGCCAGGACCCAGGCCAATCACCGCCAGGCGGCCACGAGGGCGGCCGATCTGCTGCGGGTCCAGCGGCTGGCTGGCCACGGCAATGGCGATGTCTTCACCCACGCTCAGCGGCGGCAGCAGTTGCGGCACGGCCTGTTGCGCCAGCTCGGCGACGCTGCTGGCCGCCGGGGCGAAACGCAGGGGCACACCCAGGTCGGCGGCGGCCTCGCGCAGGGCCGGGCTGGCCATGTCGCAGTCGGCGGCCAGCAGGCAGGCGACGGATTGCGCGGCGATCTTCTTCTGGTGCAAGGCCTCCCGCAGCGCTGCGGCGCCCGCGATCTTGCCGTTGCAGGCGATCAGCACACTGCGCGGATAGATCAGCAGCTCGTTGGCGGCCGGCTCGCGCTCGGCCGAGCCGACGCGGATGGTCAGCCGGGCCTGCTGGTCTTGCGGCAAGCGGGCCTCGGCCAGCCAGGGCGCGGCGCCTTCGATGCGCACGCTTTCCCCACCCAGCAGGTCGGAGACGAAACGCTTACCCAGCTCCAGATCGCCCAGGGCATAGCCGCTGGGCGGGTTGAGCAGGCAGGTACCGAAGCGCAACTCGCCGCTGGTGGTAATGGCCGCCGCCACGCCCAGGCCGGCGGCGATTTCCCGGGCCATGACGTTCACCCCGCCCAGGCCACCGAGCAACGGCACCACTGCGCTGCCGTCTTCGGCCACGGCCAGCACCGGCGGCTCCGCGCCCTTCTCCAGCAGCAGCGGCGCCAGGGTCCGGATGACGATGCCCGCGGCGCACAGGGCTATGATTGGCGTGTCCTGCTGGTACAACTGGCGCAGGGTCGCGCCGAACTCCTGGTACGGGCGGTCGGCGCCTTCGACCCGTTCGGCCAGGCCGTGGATCAGCGCGTCCGGGTACAGCTGCTGAAGTTTGCGCGCAGTCGCCAGGCTGCCTTGGCCAAGGATGACGATGGCCGGCGCGGAACAGGCCATCAACCTTGCCACCTTTCACCGGGCACGATGATCAGCGAGAAATACGGCGAAGACATCGGCTGCACTTCATCCAGCGGCACAATCTTCTGGTTGGCCATGGTCGCCCGTTCGACGTACAGCGCGCGCTCGGCCAGGCCCAGCTCCTCGAGCACCTGGCGCACCTTGGGGAAGTTGCGCCCCAGCTTCATCACCACCGCCGCGTCGGCATCGGCCAGGCGGCGCTTGAGTTCGTCATGAGGCAGTACGCCGGACAGCACCGACAGGCTCTGGTTGCGATACACCAGCGGCGCGCCCAGCACCGAGGCGCCACCGAGCATCGAGCACACGCCCGGCACCACTTCGGCCTTATAACGCTCGGCCAGGCGGTCGTGCAGGTACATGTAGGAGCCATAGAAGAACGGGTCACCTTCGCAGATAACCGCCACGTCGCGGCCGGCGTCCAGCTGCCTGGCCAAGTCTTCGGCGGCGCTGTCGTAGAAGTCGCTGATCACTTGCTCGTAGGACAGCGGCGCCGGCAGCACTTCGGTGGTCACCGGGTAGACCAGCGGCAACAGGGTCTGCGCGTCCTGCAAATGCGCTTCGATGATGCCGAAGGCATTGCCCTTTTTACCCTTGGCGACGAAGTACGCCACCACCGGCGACTCGCGCAGCAGGCGCAGGGCCTTGACCGTAATCAGTTCCGGATCACCGGGGCCGACGCCCAGGCCGATCAAACGTCCAGGTTGCTGCATCATTCGATCTCCGTGGCCAGGGCATTGACGGCGGCGGCGGCCATGGCGCTGCCGCCCAGGCGACCTTGCATGATCACAAAAGGCACGCCGCGGCTGTCGGCGGCGAGCATCGCCTTGGACTCGGCCGCGCCGACGAAGCCTACCGGGAAGCCGAGGATCAGCGCCGGTTTCGGCGCGCCGGCGTCGAGCATTTCCAGCAGGTAGAACAGCGCGGTCGGGGCGTTGCCGATCACCACCACGCTACCTTCCAGGTACGGCCGCCACAGTTCCAGGGCCACCGCCGAGCGGGTGTTGCCCAGTTCGCGGGCCAGCTCCGGCACGCGCTCGTCGCGCAGGGTACAGATCACCTGATTGTTCGCAGGCAGACGGGCGCGGGTGATGCCTTCGGCCACCATGCGCGCATCGCAAAGGATCGGCGCACCGGCGGCCAGGGCGGCACGCCCGGCCTGGCCCGCGCCTTCGGAGAATTGCAGGCCGTCGATGGCATCGACCATGCCGCAGGCATGGATCACCCGCACCGCGAGTTTTTCCAGGTCCGCGGGGATGCGATCGAGCCTGGCCTCCTCGCGAATGATCGCGAAGGAGTTGCGATAGATCTCCTGACCGTCGCGGATGTAATCAATCATCAAGGGTGCTCCGTGGGCGGGCATCGAGCAATGCGCCGGCCGCTTCAAGGGAAAGGTTGCGGGCGTGCAGCGTGCCGAAACCCGGCTGCGCTGCATCGCGAAAATAGAGGTCGTAACGACCGGGGGCGACGGCCAGCAAGGTGGCCCGCGCCACATGGGCGGCGGCGCAGGAACGCGAGCAGCCGGACAGGTGTACGTCCAGGCCGTGGCGCTGGAGCAAGGCGGCCAGCTTCACCGCGTCGCCCTTGGTATCGGCCAGGGCCTTGCCGCAGCCGCTGGAACCGGCACAGGCAATCAGATGGGCCAGGGTCTGCTCTGGCGAGCAGAGAAAACCCAGCCGTTGCAGGCGGCGCGTAACTTCAGCGGCGTCCTCGGCCCGCAGGTTCGGCAGCAACAGGCTCTGCCAGGGGGTGAACCTCAGGCTGCCGTCGCCCCATTGCTCGGCCAGCTGCACCGCGCCGCGCAGCATCGGCGGGTCCAGCCGCCCCAGGGGCGTGACTGCACCAACATAGACCCGGCCCGGTTGCCGCTGTGGATAAGTACCGATATGCAGCGGCTCGGATGGGGTCACGCGCTGCCAATCGCCTACCCGGATCACCGGCCCCGGCAAGCGCGCGGATACCTGCACCAGCAGTTCAGCCGCCGAGTGTTCCGCCAACAGCTGGCGCATGCGGGTCTGTTCGGGGCGGGCCAGGTCGAGGAACAGCTCCAGCATCGCCACCACCAGGGCAAGCCCATCCTCCAGCGCCACGCTGGCCAGGGGCCGGTCCCCGGGGCAACCGGCCAGGCCGAAGGCCAGCCAGGGCTCGCCCGCGCCCTCGAACGCCGAGAGCCACAGGTCATGGGGATGCTCCAGCATGGCCAGGGCTTCTCCACCGTCGAGCTGCACGGCAAACTTGGGCGACAACTCATGAAAACGCGGATGGCTCTGCAAGGTGGCGAGAATCTGCGCGGCCAGAGGCCGGGTATCGACGATCAGCGTCCGGTCAACTCCGGCCGTGGGGCTGAGCATCAGGTTGCGCACATCATCGCCGGCCGCGGTGGTCGGCCCCAGGCCGGCAGCCAGCAGATCGGCGATCAGCGCCTGATGCTCGGCGCCAATCCCGCGGATCTGCAGGTTGGCGCGGTTGGTCGCCTCGATCACCCCGCCGGCATAACGCTCGGCCGCATCGGCCACCGCGCGGGCCTGGGCGGCGCTGATCGCGCCGCCGGCCAGCTTGATCCGGCAGATACCGCCATCCAGCGCCGGCACGATACGCAGCAACCCCGGACAGGCCGAGGGGCGTAAGGCGGTGGACATCGGACGTTCGTTCAAGGGGGTGACCAGCTGTGTGGGAAAGGCGCTTCGCGGGCGAAGGCGCGGTATTATGCCTGCTTTGTCCGAAGGCATGAAAAGCCTGCCTGTCGGAAGAACAGGTTTTACCCTCGAGGAATAGCGATGTCGCCCTGGCTGACAGTAGTGGGAATCGGTGAAGACGGCTTCAAGGGCCTGGGCAAGAACGCCCGGCGCGCCCTGATGGGCGCTTCGCGGATCGTCGGCGGCCAGCGGCAACTGGACCTGTTGCCAGTGTGCATCCGTGGCGAACGGCAGCTGTGGCCGAGCCCCTTCTCCCTGGAACCGGTGCTGGCCAAGCGCGGCGAGCCGGTGTGCGTGCTGGCCAGCGGCGACCCTATGCTGTTCGGCGTCGGCGCCAGCCTGGCGCGCCAGGTGGCCCAGGAGGAAATGCACGTACTGCCCGCGCCTTCCTCTTATTCACTGGCGGCCGCGCGCCTGGGCTGGCCGCTGCAAGAGGTGGTGACGCTCTCGGTGGTCGCCCGCCCCGTGGCAGCCCTCAGCGCCCAGTTGTTCAGCGGAGTGCGCCTGCTGGTCCTGAGCAATGACGGCCTCAGCCCCTCGGCCATCGCCGCGCTGTTGCGCGAACGCGGCTTCGGCCCGAGCCGTATCAGCGTGCTCGAGCATCTGGGCGGCGAGGCCGAGCGACGGACCGACGGCACCGCCAACGACTGGAGCGACCCGGCCATCGCCGATCTCAATCTGGTGGCCATCGAATGCCTGGCCGAACCCGATACGCCGCGGCTGTCGCGCCTGGCCGGCTTGCCGGACTCGACCTTCCAGCACGACGGCCAGCTGACCAAGCGCGATGTCCGCGCCATTACCCTGGCCCGCCTGGCACCTGTCCCGGGCGAACTGCTGTGGGATGTTGGCGCCGGCAGCGGCTCGATCGGCATCGAATGGATGCGCGCGCACCCCAGTTGCCGGGCCCTGGCCATCGAAGCCGACCCAGGCCGCCAGCAACTGATCGAACATAATCGCGACGCCCTCGGCGTGCCCGGCCTGCAGCTGATTCGCGGCAGCGCGCCGCAAGCGCTGGATGGCCTGGAAGCCCCGGACGCGATCTTCATAGGCGGCGGCGTGACCCGCCCCGGCGTGCTCGACACCTGCTGGGCCCGGCTCAAGCCCGGTGGCCGGCTGGTGGCCAACGCCGTGACCCTGCAAAGCGAAACGACCCTGATGGCCTGGCGCGAACGGCATGGCGGCGAGCTGACCCGCCTCCATGTCGCCCAGGCCCTGCCGCTGGGGGACTTCGACACCTGGCGCCAGGCGCTGCCCATTACCTTGCTCGACCTCGTCAAACCGCTATGAACACCCCTGCAAGAGCGAACATGCGCCTGTACAAGGCCGCGCAGCATGCGTGAAGAAACGGCGGAACAACCCGCCCCGCTGCGCAGCGGCCTGACCACCGGCAGCTGCGCCACCGCCACCAGCCTGGCGGCGGCGCGCCTGTTGCTCGAAGGCACCAGCAGCGACGCCGTGCAGATCGTCCTGCCCAAGGGCAAGCAGGTACAGATGCGCCTGGAATTCTGCCGCCTTACCGACAACGGTGCCGAAGCCGGCACCATCAAGGATGCCGGCGACGACCCCGACGTGACCCACGGCGCCCTGCTCTATTCCCAGGTATGCCTGAGCCCGGACAGCGGCATTCGTTTCATCGCCGGGCAAGGCGTAGGCACCGTGACCCGCCCCGGCCTGGTGCTGGGTGTCGGCGAGCCGGCGATCAATCCGGTGCCGCGCCGGATGATCAGCGAGCACCTGACGACGCTGGCCCGGGAACTCGGCTACCAGGGCGGCTTCGAGGTCACGGTCAACGTCGAGGACGGCGAAGCCCTGGCACTGAAAACCATGAACCCGCGCCTGGGCATTCTCGGCGGCCTGTCGATCCTCGGCACCAGCGGCATCGTGCGGCCGTTTTCCTGCGCGGCCTATATCGCCTCGATCCACCAGGGCATCGACGTCGCCAAGACCAACGGCTACCTGCACATCGCCGCCTGTACCGGCAACGCCAGCGAAGACACCATGCGCCGCGTCTACGACCTGCCGGAAATCGCCCTGATCGAGATGGGCGACTTTGTCGGCGCCGTGCTCAAGCACCTGCGCAAAGTGCCGGTGGACAAGCTCAGCCTGTGCGGCGGTTTCGGCAAGATCAGCAAGCTCGCGGCCGGGCACATGGACCTGCACAGCCGCCATTCCAGCATCGACCTGCCGCAACTGGCCGAATGGGCCGCGGCGGTCGGCGCCGACCAGGCGCTGCAAGACGCCATCCGTGGCGCCAACACCAGCCAGCAGGCCCTGGCCATGGCCAGCGCCGCCGGCATCGCCCTGGGCGACGCGGTGTGCCAGCACGCCCTGGACTTTGCGCGCAGCGTGGTGCCGCCGCAGGTCCAGGTCGAAGTCTTCGCCATCGACCGCCAGGGCGGCATCGTCGGCCATGCCGGAGCTTTTCGATGAAACCCATACTGCTGCTGGGCGGCGTGACCGAGGCCCTGGCCATCGCCCGCACTCTGGGGCCGGAGCACATCTATAGCCTGGCGGGTATAGGGCGCGTGCCCGCTGACCTGAACTGCCAGGTGCGGGTCGGCGGATACGGCGGCGCCGAGGGCCTGGCCCGGTTCATCCGCGAGCAAGGCATCGAGCTGCTGCTGGACGCCACTCACCCCTATGCCGCACAGATCAGCCAGAACGCCGCCACGGCCGCGCAACTGTGTGGCATCCCCTGCTGGGCCCTGCGCCGACCGGCCTGGCAAGCACAGGCCGGTGACGATTGGCGCGAAGTCCGCGACTGGGCCGAGCTGGTCCACGCACTCAAACCCTTCAAGCGCCCGCTGTTCACCCTGGGCCGCGAGCCCTTGCAGCACCTGCATGAGATCCCCGCCGGGCAGTTCTGGACCCTGCGCGCCCTCGACCCGTACCCCGGCAATGACCGCTGCGAAGTGATAGGCGCACGCGGCCCCTTCCTGATCGACAGCGAACGCGAACTGTTCGAACGCTGCCGCATCGACGTGCTGATCAGCAAGAACAGCGGCAGCAGCGCCACCGAACCCAAGCTGGAAGTGGCGCGCGAGCGTGGGGTGCCGGTGCTGATCCTGCAGCGGCCGCCGTTGCCAGCGGTCGATCGGGAATTCCATGACCTGGGCGAGTTGCTCCAGGCCCTGCGCTGACCTCCTGGTCGCGCAAAAGCGCGGCCAATACATCGAGTTACCAAGTCTCCCCGCCGAACGGCAAGACGCAGCCCTGGCCACCGCGCCACGGGACCTTCGCGGATTGAAGATCGCAGAAACACTTGCGCCGTTGGCCACGAACAGGCTTTGCGTCACGATCAAAGGCCTATCCACATAGTAACTTATTTGTTACCTTTAAGGTCGGAGATGATCACAGTCGAGGAATACCAGCAAGAGAACCAGCGCAGCCCCTTCGGTCGCAGGTTCGAAACGCTGGATACCCAGGCAGCCGTCAAGGTTTCCACCGCGCTGCTACGCCTGGAAATGGGCAACACGTCCAACATCAAGTGGTTCGACGGGCTTGGCGAATACCGCATCGACTGGGGCCCGGGCTACAGGATCTACCTGATCCAGGAAGGCCGGTACTTGGTGATCCTGTTTGGCGGTGGCGACAAGTCCACCCAGCAGGCAGACATCAGGCAGGCGAAAAAACTGATCGCCGAATTCCATCACCGCAAGAAGGCCGAACTGAAAACGAGGTGACACCCATGGCACTGACTCGAAGCTTCAAGCACAGCATTGCCGAACGCGCCGAGCGCGACCCGGCGTTTTCCCAGGCGCTGCTGGACGAGGCGGCTACGCTGTTTCTCAATGGCGAACCGGAGATGTCGCGGATCATTCTGCGCGATCTGATCAACGCCACCGTCGGCTTCGAAGCGCTGGCCCGGGAGACCGCCAAGCCGAGCAAGAGCCTGCATCGCATGCTGTCCGCCAGCGGCAACCCGAGCATGGACAACCTGGCCGCGATCTTTGCCGCCATCCGCGCCAAGCTCGGCGTTGCCATCGAGGTCCGCGCGGTACCGGCTCACTGAGGAACGGCAAGTCCAGGTGGCGCTGCGACACCACACCGCACGGCGCCTTTTTACTTATCCACAGCGATCAGGCTAAATACCTCCCTGTTCGCTCAACCTGACGGATCGTCACCATGTCCCGACAACGGCTCGCATTTGCCTGGATCGCCTGCTTCGCAGTGCTGTTCAACATGCTTGCCATGCCGCTTTCGGGAGCCATGCAGCAGACCGATCGAGCGCCCGCCGAGCAACTGTTGTGGGGCAGTTTCTGTTCCTCCAGCGGCACCAAGCTGGTGGCGATCTCCTTGGGCAAGCTGGAGCAGCAAGCCCCGCAGAACGACGATCATTCCACGATGCAGCACTGCTGGTGCTGTTCCGGCTCGGCGCCCCTGGTTGCCCTGCCAGGCCATGCGCCGCAGTTGTATTTCGCCCGTTTCGAGTCCAACCGCAGCGTCGCCCCACCCGCGCTGATCATGCCCACGCCGCGCCAACAATGGCCAAGCCTCAATCCCCGCGCCTCACCTCTGGTCTGACTCCACCTCGCAATTGATCTGCGTGTCGAATCGTTCTGGAGAACTGCCATGTTGAAATCCACCCTGGTCAAGCAAGCCCTGCTGCTGGCCGCCCTGCTGTTGCCTGCTGGTTTTGCCGCCGCCCATGAATACAAGGCTGGCGAGTTGCAGATCGCCCACCCCTGGTCGCAGGAGCTGCCGCCCAATGCACCGACGGTGGCGGCCTATTTCGTCATTCACAACACCGGCAAGAATGCCGACCGCCTGCTCGGCGTCGACTCGCCGATCGCGGGCAAGGCCGAGCTGCATGAGCATGTGCAGCAGGGCGACCTGATGAAGATGCAGCAGGTGCCCAACGTGGCGATTGCCCCGGGCGATACCGTCACCTTCGCGCCCATGGCCTATCACGTGATGCTGCTGGAACTCAAAGACCGCAGCCAGCTCGGCGACGGCAAGCGCTTCCCGCTGACCCTGCACTTCGAGAAGTCCGGCGACGTCACGGTCGAGGTGGCGGTGCAGAAGCAGGCGCCCGCGGGCCCCCAGGAACACATGCACGCCCAATAAGCGCCGGCCGTCATTACCGTGAACTCCCCGCGCTCGCCTGGCACCCGGCGATCCGTGCGCACGCCCCTGAAAGTACGGCGCGGCAGCTGGATCAGCCTGTTCGCCATGCTGATGATCTTTATCGGCCCGCTGATTTCCCAGTCGATGCCGATGGATCAGGCCATGCCGATGAACCTGTCCATGTCGACGGACATGAACATGGGCGAGCCCGGCTGCCACGGTGAAACCCCGCACGGCGCAGAGCACGGCAAGGCCCAGGGCGAACACCATGCGCTCTGGGAAAAGTGCGGTTATTGCAGCCTGCTGTTCAACTGCCCGGCACTGCCTGGCAGCCTGTCGTTCACGGCGCTCGACAGTTCGCCGTCCAGCCACTTCCTCACCCCTTCGCCGCGCCTGGGCCATGCCCGGCAGACGGTGTTCCCCGGCGCCCGGACCCGCGCCCCGCCAGTCATTGCGTAAACCCCTCAACCGCACTTCACCCGGCCGACTGTAGAAAAGACAGCCGCAGGCTGCTGGCCGTGTTGTTTACGAAATGATTGATGGAACCTTTATGTCCAGGTTTTCTGCTGACACTCGCCTGTGCTCTGCCCAGGCCCCCGCTACCGTTGCCCTGAACGAACCTCGCGTACGTTTCAGCCATGCCATCGCCGTACTGTGCGGCGCCCTGCTCACGCCGCTGGCCCTGGCGGCCGAACAACCGGTCGATCACAGCCAGCACGGCGAAGAATTGAGCCCGACGGTGATCACCGCCATCGCCCCCAGCTCGCCGCTGACCGTGGTCACCAACCCCAAGGATCCGCGCCAACCGGTCCCGGCCAGCGATGGCGGCGACTACCTCAAGACCATCCCCGGCTTCGCCCTGGTGCGCAATGGCGGCACCAACGGTGACCCGGTGCTGCGCGGCATGTTCGGCTCGCGCCTGAACATCCTCACCAACGGCAGCATGATGCTCGGCGCCTGCCCCGGCCGCATGGACGCACCGACCTCCTACATCTCGCCGGAAACCTACGACAAGCTGACGGTGATCAAGGGCCCGCAAACCGTGCTCTGGGGCCCGGGCGCTTCGGCCGGGACCATCCTCTTCGACCGCGAGCCGGAAAATTTCGGCGAGCTGGGCACCCGGGTCAACGCCAGCGTCCTGGCCGGCTCCAACGGCCGCTTCGACAAGGTGGTGGATGCCGCCGCCGGCGGACCGCTGGGCTACGTGCGGGTGATCGGCAACCAGGCCCATTCCGACGACTACAAGGACGGCAACAACGACACCGTGCCGTCGCGCTACGAGAAGTGGAACGGTGACGTCGCCGTCGGCTGGACCCCGGACGCCGACACCCTGCTGGAACTCACCGCCGGCAAGGGCGACGGCGAAGCGCGTTACGCCGGGCGTGGCATGGATGGCTCGCAGTTCAAGCGCGAAAGCCTGGGGCTGCGTTTCGAGCGCTCCAACATCGGCGAGGTGCTGGATAAGGTCGAGGCGCAGGTCTACTACAACTACGCCGACCATGTGATGGACAACTACACCCTGCGCACGCCGTCCGGTACCGGGATGATGGCCGGACCCATGGCCAGCAACGTCGACCGTCGCACCCTCGGCGCGCGGATCAAGGCCACCTGGCGCTGGGCCGATGTGCAGTTGATCGGTGGTATCGATGCGCAGACCAACGAACACCGCCAGCGCAGCGCCATGGGCATCGACACCTACAAGGACCAGCCGCGCACCAAGGACGCCGACTTCCACAACTACGGCGCGTTCGGCGAGCTGACCTGGTACGCCGCCGACCGCGACCGGCTGATCGGCGGCGCCCGGGTGGACCGCGCCTCGGCCAAGGATTACCGCCAGCGCATCGGCTCCGCAATGATGAGCCGGCCCAACCCGACCGCCGGCGATACCCGCGCCGACACCCTGCCCAGCGGTTTCATCCGCTACGAGCATGACCTGGCCGACAGCCCGACCACGGTCTATGTCGGCCTCGGCCACGCGCAACGCTTCCCGGACTACTGGGAGCTGTTCTCGCCGAAGATGGGCCCGGCCGGATCCCTCAACGCCTTCGACTCGATCAAGCCGGAAAAGACCACCCAGCTCGACTTCGGCCTGCAATACAAGACCGCCGTTCTGGAAGCCTGGGCCTCGGGCTACATCGGCCAGGTACGCGACTACATCCTGTTCAACTACCGCCCGGGGATGATGGGCATGACCTCGCAAGCCGAGAACATCGACGCGCGCATCATGGGCGGCGAACTCGGCGCGGCCTACAAGCTGAACGACAACTGGAAGGCCGACGCCACCCTGGCCTATGCCTGGGGCAAGAACAGCAGCGACGGTACGCCACTGCCGCAGATGCCGCCGCTGGACGCGCGCTTCGGCCTGACCTACAGCGAGGACAACTGGAGTGCCGGCGCCCTGTGGCGGGTGGTGGCGGCGCAGAACCGCATCGACGAAAACAAGGGCAACGTGGTCGGCAAGGACTTCGGCAAGAGCGGCGGCTTCGGCGTGTTCTCGCTCAACGGCGCCTATCGGATCAACAAGAACCTGAAGGTCAGCACCGGCGTCGACAACCTGTTCGGCAAGGCTTACGCCGAGCACCTGAACCTGGCCGGCAACGCCGGGTTCGGCTACCCGGCCAATGACCCGCAAGCCATCAACGAACCAGGGCGCACGCTCTGGACCAAGGTGGACCTGAGCTTCTAAACACAACAAGAAATGGAGCCGCTACCGAAGGCTACGATAAGGCCTTCAGCGATATTGAGTACGCTGCGGCCGTTGGGGCCGATCGCAACCTATCGGCAGCGGCTCCAGAGACAATTGCCCATGCGGAGCATTCCCTGATGAGCCAACCCAAAGTGTCGTTCTACAACCTGGCCTGGCGCTGGCATTTCTACGCCGGGCTGTTCGTAGCCCCTTTCATGGTGATGCTGTCCCTGACCGGGATCATCTACCTGTTCAAACCCCAGCTCGACCAACTGATGTATAGCCACCTGCTGCAGGTGCCGGCGGGACACCACATTCTCAGCGCCGACGCGCAGCTCCAGCGGGTCCAGGCCGCGTATCCCCAGGGCCACGTCAAGCAGTACCTGCCGCCGCTCGAAGCCGGGCGCAGCGCGCAGTTCGTGGTGCAGAAGGAGGGCGGCGAGCTCAATGTGTTCGTCGACCCTTGCCACGGCAATATCCTTGGCGAGCAGGACGCCAAGAACAATCTGCAAGCCATCGCCCGGGCCACTCATGGCGAACTGATGATTGGCACCCTCGGCGACCGCCTGGTGGAGCTGGCGGCGGGCTGGGGCATCGTCCTGGTGGCGTCCGGGCTGTACCTGTGGTGGCCGCGCGGCAAGTCGTCGGCCGGGGTGTTGTGGCCGCGCCTGGGTAGCCGCGGCCGCGTGCTGTGGCGCGACCTGCATGCCGTGGTCGGCTTCTGGGGCGCGGCGTTCCTGCTGCTGATGCTGCTCAGCGGCATGACCTGGACCGGCTTCTGGGGCAAGCAATACGCCGAGCTGTGGAACCGCTTTCCGGCGGCGATGTGGAATGACGTACCCAAGTCCGACCAGCAGGCCGGCGAACTCAACACCGCCAGCCGCCAGACCGTGCCCTGGGCCATGGAGAACACGCCGATGCCGATGTCCGGCGACCACGCCGAACACATGGCCCACGGCGCCGCGCACGAAGGCCCGGCGGCGCCCGTGATCAGCCTGCAGCAGGTGCAGGACATCGCCACCCAGCGCCAGGTCGAAGCCGGTTACAGCATCACCTTGCCGACCACCGCCAGCGGCGTGTTCACCATTGCCGTGTTCGCCGACGACCCGCGCAACGACGCCACCCTGCATGTCGACCAGTACACCGGCAAGGTCCTGGCCGATGTGCGCTGGCAGCAGTACAGCAATGTGGCCCGCGCCACCGAAGTCGGGGTGATGCTGCACGAAGGCAAGATGTTCGGCCCGTTCAACCAGATCCTGGTGCTGCTGATCTGCCTGATGATTTTGCTGAGCGCCGTCAGTGGCCTGGTGATCTGGTGGAAGCGCCGTCCCCAGGGACGCCTTGGCGTACCGCCGCTGCGCCACGACCTGCCGAAATGGAAAACCGCGATGGCGATCATGCTGGCGCTGGCCGTGGCCTTTCCCCTGGTCGGCGCCTCGCTGGTGGCCGTGTGGCTGCTGGATCGCTTGCTGCTGTCGCGCTGGAACCGCTCGACTGAATCGGCCTCATCTTCATCATGAATCAGGCGAGATGCGCGGTTTAGAGGGATCTGTAGACTGCTGTCGCTTCAATTTCCGACACGCATAATGTTACCTTATAACACTTTCATGTAAGATCCCTACCCGCAGCGCCAAGGCTGCGGGTATTCCTTTCGAAGAAGCGATTCAACCGCCCCAATGAACTGCCCCTCAATAAATAAGTACCTTGCGTCCAGCCTCTGCCTGCTGGCCCTGAATCACTCTGCCCAGGCCGACGAAGCGCCGCTGACGCTACCCACCGGCACCATCAGCGCGCCCGCCATCGACGCCCAGGACATCAGCCTGCAAACCCCGACCACCGCCGGCTCGCGCCTGGGCCTGAGCGCCCTGGAAACCCCGGCCAGCACCGAGAGCCTGAGTGGCGAGCGCATTCGCCAGCGTGGCGACCGCAACGTGCAGGACGCGGTGTCGCGCGGCACCGGGATCAGCCGCACTGGCACCCCGGGCGACGGCGGCACTTCGTTGTCGGCACGTGGCTTTACCGGCCAGGGTTCAGTGATGCAGTTGTATGACGGCAATCGCCTGTACAGCGGCATGGGCACCGTGACCTTCCCGGTGGACACCTGGTCGGTGGAACGGGTGGATGTGCTGCGCGGCCCGGCCTCGGTGCTGTATGGCGAAGGCGCCACCGGCGCGGTGGTCAACGTGATCCCGAAGAAACCCTTCGCCGGCGAGATCGAAAACCACCTGCGCCTCGGCTACGGTTCCTACGACAGCCAGCAGCAGGCCCTCGACAGCGGCGGTTCGCTGAGCGACACCCTGAGCTATCGCCTGAACCTCAACCGCCTGCGCAGCAACGGCTGGATCGATCACGGCGACAGCGCCAGCGACTTTATCAGCGCGGCGCTGCGCTGGCAGGCCACGGACGACCTGGCCTTCACCCTCGCCCACGACTACGGCGACCAGCAGCCGATGAATTACTTCGGCACCCCGCTGGTCAATGGCCGCTTCCATGAGGGCCTGCGGGACAAGAACTACAACATCGGCAACGACAAGCAGCACTACAACGATCAGTGGACGCGCCTGACCAGCGAGTGGCAGCTCTCCGACAGCCTCAGCGCCAGCAACGAGCTGTATTACCTCAAGGCCCAACGCCGCTGGCAGAACGCCGAAAACTATAACTGGGACACCGCCGGCCAGCAGCTTCTGCGCAGCGGTAACTTCGCCATCAAGCACCAGCAGGAACAGGTCGGCGATCGCCAGACCTTCACCTTCAAGCACAGCCTGTTCGGCCTCGACAGCCAGACCCTGGCCGGGGTCGATTACAACCGCATCCGCTTCCAGCTCAACAGCAACTCGCCGTTCAACGATGCGCTGCCGGATGGCCAACCGCTGGATCTGCAACACCCGGACAAGGGCCGTTTCGACAGCACCTCGGCCTATCGTCCGCAGTTCCAGAGCACCACCAAGCAGATGTCGGCCTTCGCCGAAAACCGTACCCAGCTGAGCGAGCGCTGGTCGCTGGTGACCGGCGTGCGCCGCGACTACGTGCAGGTGGATCGCGACAACCTGGTGGACGGCAGCCAGAGCGACAAGACCCTGACCGGCAACAACTGGAAGGCCGGGCTGGTGTTCGCGCTGACGCCGGACACTTCGTTCTACGGCCAGTACGCCACCAGCACCGACGGCGTCGGCGGCCTGATTTCCCTAAGCCCGAGCCAGCAGCAATACGACCTGGCCCGCGCCCGGCAGAGCGAGATCGGCCTCAAGCAGATGTTCTGGGACCAGCGCGGCGAATGGACCCTGGCGGCCTATCACATCGTCAAGAAGAAGCTGCTGACCGACGACCCGGGCAACCCGACGCTCAAGCAACAGGTCGGCCAGCAGTCGTCCCGTGGCCTGGAAGCCAGCCTCGACCTGCAACTGCCGCACGCCTGGCAACTGCAGGCCAACGCCGCCATCGTCAAGGCCCAGTACGACGACTTCGAAGAGCAGGTCGGCAACCGGTTCGTCTCGCGCAGTGGCAATCGCCCGGTGGACGTGCCACGGCGCACCGCCAACCTGTGGCTGAACAAGGCGGTGACCGATAACCTGCGGGCCGGCGCCGGGGTGCGTTATGTCGATGCCCGTTACGCCGACCTGGCCAACCGCAACGAGCTGCCCAGCTACACCGTGGTCGATGCGGTGCTGTCGTGGAAAGCCCTGCGCAACACCACCTTCGGTTTGCAGCTGAACAATCTGTTCGACCGGCAGTACGCGCAAAGCCAATACAATGAGGGCCAGCAATGGATCCTCGGCGAACCGCGGTCGTTTTTCGTGACCACCGATTACGCCTTTTAACCAATACCTGTAGCCGCTGCCGAAGGCTGCGATCGGCCTGGGCGGCATTCCGACGTAGCGGACGCGCTCTTGAAGTCCTCGGAAGGTCCTGCGGACCTTTTCACAGCCTTCGGCAGCGGCTACAGGGAATCACACGGACACCGCATGACCTCGCTGAACCTCACCAACCTGGCCTGGACGCCCCTGGGCCAGGGCCACTGTCATCACCAGTTCCAGCTGCGTGAGGCCAGCCTGCGCGTGGCGCCGGGGGAGTTCGTCGGGCTGATCGGTCCCAACGGCAGCGGCAAGACCAGCCTGTTGCGTTGCAGCTATCGCTTCAGCCGGCCGGACCAGGGCGAAGTCCGGCTCGATCACTACAACGTCTGGAGGCAGACGCCGCGCTGGTGCGCCCAACGCATCGCCGTGGTATTGCAGGAGTTTCCCGAGGCCTTCGGCCTGACCGTCGAAGAGGTGGTCGCCATGGGACGCACGCCGCACAAGGGTCTGTTCGACGGCGACAGCGCCGAAGACCGCATCATCGCCCGCCAGGCGCTGGAGTCGGTGGGCCTGCTGGGTTTCGAGGCGCATGCCTTCGCTACCTTGTCCGGCGGGGAAAAGCAGCGCGTCATCCTGGCCCGCGCCCTGGCCCAGCAACCGCAACTGCTGATCCTCGACGAGCCGACCAACCACCTCGATCCGCGCTATCAACTGGAGCTGCTGCAACGGGTCAAGCGCCTGGGCATCGGCACCCTCGCCAGCATCCATGACCTGAACCTGGCCGCCGCCTTCTGCGACCGCCTGTATGTGATCGATCACGGGCGCATCGTCGCCAGCGGCACACCGGCCGAAGTGCTGACCCGCGACCTGCTGCAGCAGGTATTCGGCGTCCAGGCCCTGGTCGACCGACACCCGCTGTCCGGCTACCCACGAATCACCTGGATAACCCAACCATGACCCCGCGCGTCTCACTCAACCGCCTGTTTCGCTCCAGCCTTGGCCTGGCCCTGTCGCTGCTCGCCGGCCAGGCCTGCGCCGAAGCCACTCGTTACCCGCTGACCATTCACAGTTGCAACCGCGAGGTGACCTTCAAGGAGGCGCCGAAACATGCCCTGAGCCACGACATCAACATGACCCAGATGATGCTCGCCCTCGGCCTCAAGTCGCGCATGGTCGGCTACAGCGGCATCAGCGGCTGGAAGGCGGTGACGCCCGAGATGCGGACCATCCTCGACGGCCTGCCGGAGCTGGCGGCCAAGTACCCGTCGGTGGAAACCCTGCTCGACGCCAATGTCGATTTCTTCTTCGCCGGCTGGGACTACGGCATGCGTGTCGGCGGCGACCTGACCCCGCAGACCCTGACGCCGCTGGGCATCAATGTGCTGGAACTGACCGAGTCCTGCGCCTTCGTGATGAAGCGCCCGCCGGCCAGCCTCGACGACACCTACAACGACCTGCGCAACCTGGGGCGGATCTTCGATGTGCAGGACCGCGCCAACCAGTTGATCGCCGATATGCAGCAACAGGTCGCCGCGATCCGGCAGGACCTGCCCACGGAGAAACCGCGGGTGTTCCTCTACGACAGCGGCGAAGACCGCGCCATGACCTCCGGCCGCCTGGGCATGCCGCAAGCGCTGATCGACGCCGCCGGCGGACGCAACATCCTCGACGACGTGGAGGCCAGCTGGACCCGGGTCAACTGGGAAACCGTGGTCGAGCGCAATCCGCAGGTGATCGTGATCGTCGACTACAGCGAAATCAGCGCCGAACAGAAGCAGCAGTTCCTGCTGGACAACAAGGCGCTGCAATCGGTGGACGCGATCCGCAACCAGCGCTTTATCGTGATCCCCTACGTGCAAGCCACGCCGGGCATCGATAACGTCGAAGCGGTGCAAACCCTGGCCAAGGGTTTCCACGGCGCATGATCGATCGTCGTTATGCCTTGCTGCTGACTGCCCTCGGCGCCTTGCTGCTGGCGTCCTGCGTACTGTCCCTGGGCTTCGGCTCGGCGCGGGTGCCGGTGGACGTGGTCTGGCGCATCCTGCTGCACAAGACCCTCGGCCTGGGCGAGGTGGACTGGAGCGCCGGGCAGGAACATATCGTCTGGCTGATCCGCGTGCCGCGCATGCTGCTCGGCGCCCTGGTCGGCGCCGGGCTGGCGTTGATCGGTGCGGTGCTGCAAGCGGTGACGCGCAATCCGCTGGCCGATCCGCACCTGCTCGGCGTGACTTCTGGCGCCACCCTGGGCGCAGTGATCGTGGTGCTGCATGTGGGTGAAATCGTCGGCCTGCTGACCCTGCCCATCGCCGCCTTTATCGGTGCCCTGGCGAGCATGCTGCTGGTGCTCGGCATCGCCGCGCGCCATGGCCGGCTCGACAGCGACCGCCTGCTGTTGTGCGGGGTGGCGGTGTCCTTCGTGATGATGGCGGTGGCCAACCTGCTGCTGTTCATGGGCGACCACCGCGCCAGCTCGGCGGTGATGTTCTGGATGCTCGGCGGGCTGGGCCTGGCGCGCTGGGAACTGCTCGCGGTGCCGGCGGCCAGCGTACTGCTCGGGCTGGGCCTGCTGCTGGGCATGGCGCGGCCGTTGAACGCGCTGATGGCCGGCGAGCAGACCGCCGTGACCCTCGGTTTGAATGCCCGCAATGTGCGGCTGCGGGTGTTCCTGATCGCTTCGCTGATGACCGGGATGCTGGTGTCCATCAGCGGTTCCATCGGCTTCGTCGGGCTGATGGTGCCGCATATCGCCCGGCGTCTGGTCGGTGCCGAGCATCGTCGGCTGTTGCCGGTGTGCGTGCTGCTGGGCAGCGTGTTCCTGGTCTGGGTCGATGTCGCCGCCCGCACCCTGATCGCCCCCGAGGACCTGCCCATAGGCGTGGCCACGGCGGCCATTGGCGGGTTGTTTTTCATCGGCCTGATGCGCCGCCGTTGAAAAGCGGTGTGCCTGATGCGCCGCCATCGCGGGCAAGTCGGATCGCCGCCCGCTCGCTCCTACAGAAGAACAACATACACGGTTTCGCGGACAACGCCCTGTAGCCGCTGCCGCAGGCTGCGATAAGGCCTTCGGCGATCTTGAAGCCTTGCGCGCCCCTTCGGTCGCGATCGCAGCCTGCGGCAGTGGCTACAAGGGCGGTCGCCACCAGCACCAACGAAGCGCATTCGCCCGCACCAAAGACGCCTGATGGCCCCGCATTGGTGCGCCAGCCCTCTCCCCTGCTCCGTAAAAGCGACGTTTTCATGCCCTGTGCCGACTAGGCACACCCCTTGCAAAACAGCCCTTCAGTAGTCCGCATCTGCCAACCAAGAAAACTCACAAGTTCATGGAGATCGCACAATGAAGCGTCGCAGCTTGATCAAGGCTTTCACACTCACGGCAAGCATTGCCGCGATGGGCATGACCTGGACCGTCCAGGCCGCCGAGACCATCAAGGTCGGCATCCTGCATTCGCTGTCGGGGACCATGGCGATCTCCGAAACCTCGCTCAAGGACATGGCGCTGATGACCATTGACGAGATCAACGCCAAGGGCGGCGTCAACGGTAAAAAGCTCGAGGCGGTGGTGGTCGACCCGGCGTCGAACTGGCCGCTGTTCGCCGAGAAAGGCCGGCAGCTGCTGACCCAGGACAAGGTCGCCGTGGTGTTCGGCTGCTGGACCTCGGTGTCGCGCAAATCGGTGCTGCCGGTGTTCGAAGAACTCAACGGCCTGCTGTTCTACCCGGTGCAATACGAGGGCGAAGAGATGTCGCCGAACGTGTTCTACACCGGCGCGGCGCCTAACCAGCAGGCGATCCCGGCGGTGGAATACCTGATGAGCGAAGACGGCGGCAGCGCCAAGCGCTTCTTCCTGCTCGGTACCGACTATGTCTACCCGCGCACCACCAACAAGATCCTGCGCTCGTTCCTGCATTCCAAAGGCGTGGCCGACAAGGACATCGAAGAGGTCTACACGCCGTTCGGCCACAGCGACTACCAGACCATTGTCGCCAACATCAAGAAGTTCTCCGCCGGCGGCAAGACCGCGGTCATCTCCACCGTCAACGGCGACTCCAACGTGCCGTTCTACAAGGAGCTGGCCAACCAGGGCCTGAAAGCCACCGACGTACCGGTGGTGGCCTTCTCCGTGGGCGAGGAAGAACTGCGCGGCATCGACACCAAGCCGCTGGTGGGCAACCTCGCGGCCTGGAACTACTTCGAGTCCGTGGAGAACCCGGTGAACCAGAAGTTCGTCGCCGACTGGAAAGCCTACGCCAAGGCCAAGAAGCTGCCGGGCGCGGATAAAGCCGTGACCAACGACCCGATGGAAGCCACCTACGTCGGCATCCACATGTGGGCCCAGGCGGTGGAGAAAGCCAAGTCCACCGACGTCGACAAGGTCCGCGAAGCCCTGGCCGGCCAGACCTTCGCCGCGCCGTCGGGCTACACCCTGACCATGGACAAGACCAACCACCACCTGCACAAGCCGGTGATGATCGGCGAGATCCAGCCCGACGGTCAGTTCAACGTGGTCTGGCAGACCGAAGGCCCGATCCGCGCCCAGCCGTGGAGCCCGTTCATCCCGGGCAACGACAAGAAGCCGGATTACGCGGTGAAGAGCAACTAAGCAACGGATGGATGCCGGCCGCCGCTCCCGCGTCCGGCACAACCTCTGTAGCCGCTGCCGCAGGCTGCGGCAGCGGCTCCAGACCCACGCCCCGCGCAAGGCCATTGATATGCCCACTGCCCTCTACCGTTTTATCCTCGCCTGCCTGCTATTGCTGCCATTGGCCGCCAGGGCCGGCGACGCCGAAGACTTCGTCGCGGCCAACGCCACGCAGCAGGCCAGGCTCCTGGAAAGCTGGGCCGCGCAGCCCGACCCGGCGCGCCTCGAACTGCTCGGCGCCTTGCAGCAAGGCCAGCTGACCGTCGATGGGCAAGCCAAGACCTTGCGCCTGAACAATCGCCTGCGCGGCCTGATCGACACCGCCATGGCCAGCCACCAATTGCTCGCCAGCGATGCCAACATCCGTCTGGCCGCCGCGCAGCAGTTGCAGAAAAGCGCCAAGCCGGCGCAGTTGAAATTCCTCGATGCCAGCCTGGCCGCCGAACAGGACCAGGCTGTGCATGACGCCCTGAGCCTGGCCCTGGCCAACCTGCAACTGGTGGACAGCGACCCGGCCGTGCGCCTGGCCGCGGTACGCCTGCTGGGTGAAACCGGCGACCCGCTGGCCCGCACCCGCCTCGAAGGCCTGCTCGAACCCGGGGTGGAAGCCGATATCGGCGTGCGCACCGCCGCCGAAACCAGCCTGGCCCAGGTCAAGCGCAAGCTGCTGGTGGGCGAAGTGCTCGGCCAGGCCTTCAGCGGCATGTCCCTGGGTTCGATCCTGCTGCTGGCTGCCCTGGGCCTGGCGATCACCTTCGGCCTGCTCGGGGTGATCAACATGGCCCACGGCGAGATGCTGATGCTCGGCGCCTACTCCACCTACATGGTGCAGTTGCTGTTCCAGCGCTACGCCCCGCAGGCCATCGAGTTCTACCCGCTGATCGCCCTGCCGGTGGCGTTCTTCGTCACCGCCGGCATCGGCATGGCCCTGGAACGCATGGTGATCCGTCATCTCTACGGCCGGCCGCTGGAAACCCTGCTCGCCACCTGGGGCATCAGCCTGATGCTGATCCAGCTGGTGCGCCTGGTGTTCGGCGCGCAGAACGTCGAGGTGTCGAACCCGGCCTGGCTGTCCGGCGGGATCCAGGTGCTGCCCAACCTGGTGCTGCCCTACAACCGCATCGTGATCATCGCCTTCGCGCTGTTTGTCGTCGTCCTCACTTGGCTGCTGCTGAACAAGACCCGCCTGGGCCTGAACGTGCGCGCGGTCACCCAGAACCGCAACATGGCCGCCTGCTGCGGCGTGCCGACAGGACGAGTCGACATGCTCGCCTTCGGCCTCGGCTCCGGCATCGCCGGCCTCGGTGGCGTGGCCCTGAGCCAGATCGGCAACGTCGGCCCGGACCTGGGCCAGAGCTACATCATCGACTCGTTCCTGGTGGTGGTGCTCGGCGGCGTCGGCCAACTGGCCGGTAGCGTGTTCGCCGCGTTCGGCCTGGGGATAGCCAACAAGATTCTCGAACCGCAGATCGGCGCCGTGCTCGGCAAGATCCTGATCCTCGCGCTGATCATTCTGTTTATCCAGAAACGTCCGCAAGGCCTCTTCGCACTCAAGGGACGGGTAATCGACTGATGAACCAGCCTCTACTAGTAACCGCTACGCAAAAGGCCGGGCCCAAGGTTTCCGTCGCCGTCGGCGCGCTGATCCTGGTGGTGCTGCTGGCCCTGCCGCTGCTCTCGCTGCTGGCGCCGGACAACCCGCTGCACGTTTCGGCCTACACCCTGACCCTGGTGGGCAAGATCCTCTGCTACGCCATAGTCGCCCTGGCCCTGGACCTGGTCTGGGGGTATGCCGGGCTGCTGTCCCTGGGCCATGGCCTGTTCTTCGCCCTCGGCGGCTACGCCATGGGCATGTACCTGATGCGACAGGCCGCGGGGGACAGCCTGCCGGCATTCATGACCTTCCTTTCGTGGACCGAGTTGCCCTGGTACTGGAGCGGCACCAGCAGCTTCCTCTGGGCCCTGTGCCTGGTGGTACTGGCGCCGGGCTTGCTGGCGCTGGTGTTCGGCTTCTTCGCCTTCCGCTCGCGGATCAAGGGCGTGTATTTCTCGATCATGACCCAGGCCCTGACCTTCGCCGGCATGCTCCTGTTCTTTCGCAACGAGACCGGCTTTGGCGGCAACAACGGCTTCACCAACTTCCGCACCATCCTCGGCTTCGGCATCACCGAGCCTGGGACCCGCGCGGTGCTGTTCCTGGCCACCGTGCTGTTGCTGGTGGCCAGCCTGTATATCGGCTGGCGCCTGGCCCGGAGCAAGTTCGGCCGGGTGCTGACCGCGCTGCGCGATGCCGAGAGCCGCCTGATGTTCTGCGGCTACGACCCACGCGGCTTCAAGTTGTTCGTCTGGGTGTTGAGCGCGGTGCTCTGCGGCCTGGCTGGCGCCTTGTACGTGCCGCAGGTGGGCATCATCAACCCCAGCGAAATGTCGCCGACCAACTCCATCGAGGCCGCCGTGTGGGTCGCCCTGGGCGGTCGCGGCACACTGATCGGCCCACTGCTCGGCGCCGGCGTGGTCAACGGCATGAAGAGCTGGTTCACCGTGGCCTTCCCGGAGTACTGGCTGTTCTTCCTCGGCGCGCTGTTTATCGTCGTGACCCTGTACCTGCCCAAGGGCGTGATCGGCTTGCTGAAGAAAAGGGGCGAATCATGAGAATCACACCGACGGCCGACTTCATGCTCGAACCCATTCTGGAGCCCAACAAAGATGCCGGCGCCAGCCGCGACGCCATCGGCCTCGGCCAGGCCGCCGGCAAGGGCCTGAACACCCGCCACGGCACCATCCTGACCCTGGAAGACATCAGCGTCAGCTTCGACGGTTTCAAGGCGCTCAACGACCTCAACCTGTACATCGGCGTCGGCGAGCTGCGCTGCATCATCGGCCCCAATGGCGCGGGCAAGACCACTCTGATGGACGTGATCACCGGCAAGACCCGGCCCACCCACGGCAAGGCCTGGTTCGGCGAAACCCTGGACCTGACGCAGATGAGCGAGGTGCAGATCGCCCAGGCCGGCATCGGCCGCAAGTTCCAGAAACCCACGGTGTTCGAAGCCCTGAGCGTGTTCGAAAACCTGGAGCTGGCGCAGAAGACCGACAAGTCGGTCTGGGCCAGCCTGCGGGCGAAACTCTCCGGCGAGCAGAAAGACCGCATCGACGAAGTGCTGGAAACCATTCGCCTGACGGCCTCGGTGGAGCGCCAGGCCGGCCTGCTGTCCCACGGCCAGAAGCAGTTCCTGGAAATCGGCATGCTGCTGATGCAGGACCCGCAACTGCTGCTGCTCGACGAGCCGGTGGCGGGCATGACCGACGCCGAGACCGAGTTCACCGCCGAGCTGTTCAAGCGCCTGGCGGTCAAGCATTCGCTGATGGTGGTGGAGCACGACATGGGCTTCGTCGGCTCGATCGCCGACCACGTCACCGTGCTGCACCAGGGCAGCGTGCTGGCCGAAGGGTCGCTGGAACAGGTGCAGGAAAACGAACGGGTGATCGAGGTCTATCTCGGCCGCTGATCCCACGAACGCCACATGATCCTGTAGCCGCTGCCGCAGGCTGCGATAAGGTCCGCAGGACCTTGAGGCCCCCAAGAGCACATCCTCTTCGAGGCCGATCGCAGCCTTCGGCAGCGGCTACAGCGATCGGCGCAAGCCAGAAGGAACCGGAAATGCTGCAAGTCGACAAGCTGCACCAGTACTACGGCGGTAGCCACATCCTGCGAGGCCTGAGCTTCGAGGCGAAAGTCGGCGAAGTCACCTGCCTGCTCGGGCGCAACGGGGTGGGCAAGACCACCCTGCTCAAATGCCTGATGGGCCTGCTGCCGGCCAAGGAAGGCGCGGTGAACTGGGAAGGCCAGGCCATCACCGCCTACAAGCCCCATCAGCGGGTGCACGCCGGCATCGCCTACGTGCCCCAGGGCCGGGAGATCTTCGGCCGCCTGACCGTGGAAGAAAACCTGTTGATGGGGCTTTCTCGTTTTGGCGCGAAGGAGGCCAGGGAAGTGCCGGCCTTTATCTACGAGCTGTTCCCGGTGCTGCTGCAAATGAAACAGCGGCGCGGCGGCGACCTGTCCGGCGGCCAGCAACAGCAGCTGGCCATCGGCCGCGCCCTGGCCAGCCGGCCACGGCTGTTGATCCTCGACGAGCCCACCGAGGGCATCCAGCCGTCGGTGATCAAGGAGATCGGCGCGGTGATCAAGAAACTCGCGGCACGCGGCGACATGGCGATCCTGCTGGTGGAACAGTTCTACGACTTCGCCGCCGAACTGGCCGATCAGTACCTGGTGATGTCCCGGGGCGAAATCGTCCAGCAGGGCCGCGGTGAAAATATGGAAGCCGAGGGTGTACGCGGACTGGTTACGATCTAACCTGTAACGTCCCGACATTAAGCACGAATCATGAATCTGCCTGCCCAGACCGCCCTGTTCACCCCCAGCTGGCATGCCGAGCTGGAACTCGGCTACGCCCGCTTTGGCGACAGCACGCGCCCGGTGCAGCGCCGGCACAAGGGCCCGCTGCGGGTGCAGAAGCACCTGTACGCCGAAGGCCCCGAAGTCTGCCAGCACATCATCGTGCATCCGCCCGGCGGGATTGCCGGCGGCGACCGCCTGCAGATCCGCGCCAGCGTCGAGCGCGATGCCTGGGCGCAACTGACCAGCCCCGGCGCCGCCAAGTGGTATCGCGCCACCGGGCCGGCCTATCAGACCCTGGACTTGAGCGTCGCCGCCGGTGCCACCCTGGAATGGCTGCCCCAGGAAACCATCGTGTTCAGCGCCGCCCAGGCCGAGCTGAGCACCCGCATCGAACTGCAAGGCGACGCCCGGCTGTTCTACTGGGACCTGGTGGCCCTCGGTCGCCCTGCCAGCGACGAACGTTTCGACCTCGGGCATTTCCAGTCGCACCTGGACATCCGCCGCGATGGCCAGTTGCTCTGGCACGAACGCCAGCGCATTGTCGGCGGCGACGGTTTGCTCGACTCACCGATCGGCCTGGACGGCCAGCCGGTCTTCGCCACCTTGCTGGTCACCGGGGAGATCGACAGCCCGTTGCTGGAACGCTGCCGCGCACTGCCTCATGCCGTGCGCGGCGACCTGACGCAACTGCCCGGCCTGCTGGTGGCCCGCTGCCTGGCCAGCGAAGCGCTGCTGGCCCGTGCCTGGCTGATCGACCTGTGGCGCCTGTTGCGCCCCGCCCTGCTGGGCCGCGAGGCGCTGCCGCCGAGGATCTGGAGCACATGAACACCCGGTCACCGGCTTATCTTTTCAACTGCTCGACAACGGATTTCCAACGATGGACCTGACCCCACGCGAAAAAGACAAACTGCTGATCTTCACGGCCGGCCTGGTGGCCGAACGGCGCCTGGCCCGGGGTGTGAAGCTCAATTACCCGGAAGCCATGGCCTACATTTCCGCGGCGCTGCTCGAAGGCGCCCGCGACGGCCAGACCGTGGCCGAACTGATGCACTACGGCACCACCCTGCTGACCCGCGAACAAGTGCTGGAAGGCATCCCGGAGATGATTCCGGAAATCCAGGTGGAAGCGACCTTCCCCGACGGCACCAAGCTGGTCACCGTCCATCAACCGATCGCCTGAGGCTGCGCCATGACGTATTCCATCCGCGATGCCGTGCATGCCGACCTGCCGGCGATCCGCGACATTTATAACGACGCCGTGCTCAACACCACGGCAATCTGGAACGAGCAGGCCGTGGACCTGGGCAATCGCCAGGCCTGGTTCAGTGCCCGCCAGGCCCAGGGTTATCCGGTCCTGGTGGCGGTCGACGCCGACGACAGCGTGCTCGGTTATGCCTCGTTCGGCGACTGGCGGCCCTTCGACGGTTTCCGCCATACCGTCGAGCACTCGGTCTATGTGCGCAACGACCAGCGCGGCAACGGCCTCGGCCCGCGCCTGATGCAAGCGCTGATCGAACGCGCCAGGACCTGCGACAAGCACGTGATGGTCGCGGCCATCGAAAGCGGCAACGCCGCCTCGATCCGCCTGCACGAACGCCTGGGCTTCGTCACCACCGGACAGATGCCGCAAGTGGGCACCAAGTTCGGGCGCTGGCTGGACCTGACGTTCATGCAGCTGACCCTCGATCCGGGGGCGCTGCCGCCCACTATCCACAAGGAGTGATACCCGATGAACGCCGCCCAACTGCGTCGAGTCCATGCGGAGAGCTTTGCCCACTATCGCCAGGGGTTGATTGATCTGTTGTTCGACGCCGTGGGCCACGGCGCCTCGGTGGGTTTCATGGCCGACCTCGACGAGGAACAGGCCCGCGCCTACGTCAATAGTATCCAGGCCAGCGTGGCCGACGGCAGCCTGTTGCTGTGGGTGGTGGTGCAGGACGAGCGGGTCCTGGCCAGCGTGCAACTGGCGCTGTGCCAGAAGCCCAACGGTCTCAATCGCGCCGAAGTGCAGAAGCTCCAGGTGCGCCACGACGCCCGCCGCCGTGGCCTGGGCCAGCAGTTGATGCACGCCGTGGAGCTCGCGGCGCGCCAGCACAAGCGTGGCCTGCTGTACCTGGACACCCAGGCCGGCTCGGACGCCGAAGCCTTCTACAGCGCCCTCGGCTACACCCGTGTCGGCGAACTGCCGAACTACTGCCAAAGCCCGGACGGCACCTACAGCCCGACCGCCATTTACTTCAAGACTCTGGGGCAACCCATATGATTCCAGGCCAATACCAGATCCAGCCCGGCGACATCGAAATCAACGCCGGCCGCCGCACCCTCAGCCTGAGCGTCGCCAACAGCGGCGACCGGCCGATCCAGGTGGGCTCGCACTATCACTTTTTCGAAACCAACGACGCCCTGACCTTCGACCGCGCCGCCAGCCGAGGCATGCGCCTGAACATCCCGGCCGGCACCGCCGTGCGCTTCGAGCCGGGGCAGACCCGCGAGGTGGAACTGGTGGACCTGGCCGGGCATCGCCGGGTGTTCGGTTTTGCCGGGCGGATCATGGGCGACCTGGACTGAATGCAATCCCTGTAGCCGCTGCCGCAGGCTGCGATGGCTGCGAAGCGGCCCCTGCATTTCAAAGCGAACGAAGGTCCTTCGGCCCTTAGCGCAGCCTTCGGCAGCGACTACAGGTGCCCGACTCAATTCTTAGGAAGGTGCAATGAAGATTTCCCGCCTAGCCTACGCCGACATGTTCGGCCCCACCGTCGGTGACAAGGTGCGCCTGGCCGATACCGAGCTGTGGATCGAAGTCGAGAAGGACTTCACCACCTACGGCGAAGAAGTGAAGTTCGGCGGTGGCAAGGTGATCCGCGACGGCATGGGCCAGGGCCAGTTGCTGGCGGCCGAAGTGGTCGACACCCTGATCACCAACGCACTGATCATCGATCACTGGGGCATCGTCAAGGCCGACGTCGGCCTCAAGGACGGGCGCATCGCCGCCATCGGCAAGGCCGGCAACCCGGATATCCAGCCCGACGTGACCATCGCCGTCGGCGCCAGCACCGAAGTGATCGCTGGCGAGGGCATGATCCTCACCGCCGGCGGCATCGACACCCATATCCACTTCATCTGCCCGCAGCAGATCGAAGAGGCGCTGATGAGCGGCGTCACCACCATGATCGGCGGCGGCACCGGGCCGGCCACCGGCACCAACGCCACCACCTGCACCTCGGGGCCCTGGCACATGGCGCGCATGCTCCAGGCGGCGGACTCGTTCCCGATGAACATCGGCTTCACCGGCAAGGGCAACGCCAGCCTGCCGGAGCCCTTGATCGAACAGGTCAAGGCCGGGGCCATCGGCCTCAAGCTCCACGAAGACTGGGGCACCACCCCGGCCAGCATCGACAACTGCCTGAGCGTCGCCGACCAGTACGACGTGCAGGTGGCGATCCATACCGACACCCTCAACGAGTCGGGCTTCGTCGAAACCACCCTCGGCGCGTTAAAGGGCCGCACCATCCACACCTATCACACCGAAGGCGCCGGCGGCGGCCACGCACCGGACATCATCAAGGCCTGTGGTTTCCCCAACGTGCTGCCGAGTTCGACCAACCCGACCCGGCCGTTCACCCGCAACACCATCGACGAGCATCTGGACATGTTGATGGTCTGCCACCACCTCGACCCGAGCATCGCCGAGGACGTGGCCTTCGCCGAAAGCCGCATCCGCCGCGAAACCATCGCCGCCGAAGACATCCTCCACGACCTGGGCGCCTTCTCGATGATCAGCTCCGACAGTCAGGCCATGGGCCGGGTCGGCGAGGTCATCACCCGCACCTGGCAGACCGCCGACAAGATGCACCGCCAGCGCGGCCCGCTGCCGGGCGACGGTGCCGGCAACAGCAACTTCCGGGTCAAGCGCTACATCGCCAAATACACCATCAACCCGGCGATCACCCACGGCATCAGTCACGAAGTGGGCTCCATCGAAATCGGCAAATGGGCCGACCTGGTGCTCTGGCGCCCGGCGTTCTTCGGGGTCAAGCCGACGCTGATCCTCAAGGGCGGGGCCATCGCCGCCAGCCTGATGGGCGACGCCAACGCCTCGATCCCGACCCCGCAGCCGGTGCATTACCGGCCGATGTTCGCCAGTTACGGCGGCAGCCGGCACGCCACCAGCCTGACCTTTATCAGCCAGGCTGCGCTGGAGGCCGGGGTACCGCAGCAACTGGGGCTGAAAAAGCACATCGCGGTGGTCAAGGGCTGCCGCGACGTGCAAAAGACCGACCTGATCCACAACGACTACCTGCCGGATATCGAGGTCGACCCGCAGACCTATCAGGTCAAGGCCGACGGCGTGCTGCTATGGTGCGAGCCGGCGGACGTGTTGCCGATGGCCCAGCGCTACTTTCTGTTCTAGAAACCTGGATCCAACGGGCGCCCATGCGGGCCGCCCAACGGTCAGCAAAGCCGGACGTCTTGCCGTGTTGAACGGCTCAATCGCGGCTAGAATTCGACACGCCGTCCTCACTCTTGCTGCCTGACAAGGTTCCCGGCCATGCGTCTACCCGACTTCATCGTGCAACACGTTGATCGAATCGTTGATGAGTGGGAGCAATTCGCCCGATCCATCGCCCCCGAAACCGACTCCCTGACCCGCCTGCAATTGCGCGACCATGCCAAGTCCATCCTGCTGGCCGCCGCTCGCGACATGCGCACCGCCCAGACTGCCAGCGAACAGGCGGCCAAGGCCAGGGGCGAAGGCCCGGAAAAGACCCCAAGCCTCGACGAGGCCGCCGCCAGCCATGGCGAGTTGCGGCACAACGTGGGCTTCGACCTGGTGCAGATGACCTCGGAATTCCGCCACCTGCGCGCCTGCGTGATTCGCCTCTGGGTCGCCAGTCTGGAGTCGCCGCAACTGGCCTATTTCCAGGACATGATCCGTTTCAACGAAGCCATCGACGAGGCGTTGGCCGAATCCACCACGGCCTATGCCGAACAGGTCAACCGCTCGCGGGATATCTTCCTGGCGATTCTCGGCCACGACCTGCGCGCGCCCTTGCAGGCGGTGAGCATGTCCACCGAGATGCTGGCGCGCAAAGTCGCGCTGGATGCCGATGCGCTGGCCTATGTGTCACGGATCAAGAGTGGCACCAGGCACATGGCGGCGATGGTCGGCGATCTGCTGGAGTTCGTCCGCAGCCGCCTGGGCAGCAGCCTGCCCATCGAGCCCGCGCCCATGGACATGGCCAGTGCCATCAAGGCAGCCATGGACGAAGCCTGCGCCGGCCAGCCGGACTGCACGCCAGCGCTGAACTTCCATGGCGACAGCCATGGCATCTGGGATCGCGGGCGTATCGAACAGATGCTGCAGAACCTGATCGGCAATGCCCTGCAGCACGGCAACGGCAACCGCACCGTGACCGTCACCTTCACTGGCGGCGCCGAGCAGGTGCTGCTGACCATCCACAACTACGGCCCGCCGATTCCCAAGGACGCACTGAGCACCCTCTTCGATCCTCTGGTGCGTAACGCCAACGAAGCACTCGGCAGTCCTTCCACCAGCCTCGGCCTGGGCCTGTTCATCGTCAAGGAAGTGGTCACCGCCCACCAGGGCAGCATCGACGTCAGCTCCAACGAGACCGATGGCACCACCTTCACCGTGACCCTGCCGCGGGTGTCCCACAACGAATCGTTGTAGGCACGAAAATCGCTGATCCAGAAGCCCCTGTAGCCGCTGCCAAGCCTGCGAGGCTGCGCTCGATCGCGAAGCGGTCGTAAACCGGGCACTGCTTTTCTTCAGGCAAACCGCTTATGCAGGTTTTGCGAGGACTGCATCCTCGAACGCAGGCTCGCGAGCTCCGCAGCGGCTACAGACACTCGTCAGTCGCTGAGCAGGCGCCCCAGGCGCTGCTTGAGCATCTGGTTTTCCGTGCGCAACTCGCGGACTTCGTCGAGCAGTTCCAGCGCCAGGGCGACGCCTTCCCACTCCAGCTCCAGATCGCGCCGCAACTTGGCGGCGCGCTTGGCGACCGCCAGTTCATAGTCGGTGAAACGCCAGTCGCGGGGCGCCGAGCCATGGGGATCGAGGATCCCGTGCTCGACGATTTCAATCACATAGGCGGCCGGCAGATCGGCCACCTCGCAGAACTCTTCCATATCCAGCTGAACGATCAGGGTGCTCATGGCCAGCGACTCCTATGTTCCAGATCAGAATGGGTTGCAGATCAGAAATGCTCCCGCGGGTTGAAGGCGGCCTTCTTCGCCAGCTCCTGCCACAACGCCTTGACGTCGTCGCCGGAAGCCTTGGGCATCACTGCCTTGAGCTGCACGAACAGATAACCGCGATGCCCGGCCTTGTTCAGCAGGCCATGGCCCTTGGCGCGCATGCGCTGGCCGTTCTGGCTGCCGGCCGGAACCTTGAGGTTGATCTTGCCGGTCAGGGTCGGCACCGCGACCTCGGTCCCCAGCGCCAGCTCCCAGGGGGCCAGCGGCAAGGTGATGATCAGATTCTCGCCCTCGATATCGAACTTCGGATGGGGCGCGAAACGAATGGTCAGGTACAGGTCGCCATTGGCCCCGCCGCCGACACCCGGCGCGCCCTGGCCCTTGAGGCGGATACGCTCGCCGTCGGCGACACCGGCCGGGATCTTCACGTTCAGGCTCTTGCTGGTGTTGCTGACGTGCTGGCCGGCGGCGTTGTACTGCGGCACCTTGAAGCTGACTTTCTTCGACTCGGCCGACAGGGTTTCTTCCAGGAAGATCGGTAATTCCATTTCCACGTCTTGCCCCCTGCGCCCGGCGCTACGCGATTGTCCACCGCCGAAACCCGGCCCGCGGTTGCCAAAGATCGAACTGAAGAAGTCCGAAAAATCCCCGCCATCACCGAAGCCGCCCGCATCCGCGCGGCCTTTCCAGCCCGGTGGGCCCTGGAACGGCTGGCCGTGCTGGCCATAACGCCGCAGATCGTCGTATTCGGCCCGCTTGTCCGCGCTTTTCAGCGCTTCATAGGCTTCCGACGCATCCTTGAACTTGGCTTCGGCGTCTTTTTCCTTGCTGACATCGGGGTGGTATTTGCGCGCCAGCTTGCGATAGGCGGCCTTGATCGCCTTGTCGTCCGCCGTCGGCTCCACCCCGAGAATCTTGTAATAGTCTTTGAAGTCCATCTAAGGATCACCATCCGTTATCAATGTGGCGCGGCGGGACGTACAGCATGCACTCTTGAACAGCGTCAAGGCTGATCGATCTCAATACTGTGACTCACGCGGCGCAGCAGAAGTTTATCGGCAGTTGGCGGCGGTTCTTGCGACCGCCCGATGGCTGCCCGGCCCATGCCTGCAAGTTTGGGGTGAAGAATAGTCTTTCAAGGCTTGCGGGTTTCGATTTAGCGGATAGTCGGCCTTCGATTCTGCGAACGACTGGCATACACTGCGCGGCCGTTTTTTCCAACCGGAACTCGAAAGACATGAAAAACGCATCTGCGGCCCGTGCCTGCGGTATCGACTTCGGCACGTCCAACTCCACGGTCGGCTGGCTGCGCCCCGGCATGGAAACGCTGATTGCACTGGAAGACGACAAGATCACCCTGCCGTCGGTGGTCTTCTTCAACATCGAAGAACGCCGTCCGGTGTATGGCCGCCTGGCGCTGCACGAGTACCTGGAAGGCTACGAAGGTCGGCTGATGCGCTCGCTGAAGAGCCTGCTGGGCTCCAAGCTGATCAAGCACGACACCAGCGTGCTGGGCACGGCGATGCCGTTCAAGGACCTGCTGGGCCTGTTCATCGGCCAGCTCAAGAGCCGCGCCGAAGCCGCCGCCGGCCGGGAGTTCGAGGAAGTGGTGCTGGGCCGCCCGGTGTTTTTCGTCGATGACGACGCCGCCGCCGACCAGGAGGCCCAGGACACCCTGGTGGAAGTGGCGCGCAAGCTGGGCTTCAAGGAAGTCTCCTTCCAGTACGAGCCGATTGCCGCGGCCTTCGACTACGAGTCGACCATCGAACGCGAAGAGCTGGTGCTGATCGTCGACATCGGCGGTGGTACTTCCGACTTCTCCCTGGTGCGCCTGTCGCCCGAGCGCCGTGGCCTGGACAACCGCCACGAGGACATCCTCGCCACCGGCGGCGTGCACATCGGCGGGACCGATTTCGACAAGCAGCTTTCACTGGCCGGCCTGATGCCGCTGTTCGGCTACGGCAGCCGGATGAAGAGCGGCGCCTACATGCCCACCAGCACCCACATGAACCTGGCGACCTGGCACACCATCAACTCGGTGTATTCGCAGAAGTCCCAACTGGCCCTGGGCAGCATGCGCTACGACATCGAAGACACCGGCGGCATCGACCGCCTGTTCAAGCTGATCGAGCAGCGTGCCGGACACTGGCTGGCCATGGAAGTGGAAGAGACCAAGATCCAGCTGACCCACGCCGATAACCGCGTGGTGCCTCTGGACCGCATCGAGGCCGGCCTGAGCGTGGACCTGAACCGGGCGCTGTTCGAGTCGTCCATCGACAGCCTTCTGGAACGCATCCGCGGCAGCGTCACGCAGCTGCTGGGCGATGCCAATGTCGGTGTCGGCCAGGTCGATACGGTGTTCTTCACCGGCGGCTCCAGCGGCATCCCGGCCCTGCGCCAGAGCGTCGCGGACATGCTGCCCAACGCACGCCACGTCGAAGGCAACATCTTCGGCAGCATCGGCAGCGGCCTGGCCATCGAAGCGAAGAAACGCTACGGCTAAACGCCCTCCCCTGTAGCCGCTGCCGCAGGCTGCGGCTACAGGGATAGCGTCAGCTCAAACCAACCCCGCCTGCTTCAATTCGCTCTTCAAGTAGGCGTAATAGATCGGCCCGGCCACTACCCCCGGCAAGCCGAACGCCGCCTCGAACACCAGCATCGCCAACAGCAGCTCCCAGGACTTGGCACTGATCTGCCCGCCGACGATCCGCGCGTTGAGGAAGTATTCCAGCTTGTGGATAAAAATCAGGTAGCCCAGCGCCGCCGCGGCCACCCAGATCGACAGCGACATGCCGACGATGGTGATCAGGGTGTTGGAGATCAGGTTGCCGATCACCGGCAACAGCCCCAGCAGGAAGGTCAGCACGATCAGCGTCTTGGTCAGCGGCAGTTTGACGCCGAACATCGGCAGGATCAGCGCGAGGAAGATCCCGGTGAAGAAGGTGTTGAGCAGGGAAATCTTGATCTGCGCGAACACGATGTTGCGAAAGGCCTGGACCAGCAGGTGCAGACGGTCGAACAGCGCGGCCGCCAGCGGCTTGCGTTTGGTCAGGTCAGGCACGCGCTGCAAGGCGATGATCGCCCCCAGCACCATGCCGATCAGCAAGGTCACGAACATGTGCGCCGCGTCCTTGCCCACCAGTTGCAGCTCGCTCAAGTGCTTGCTGGCCCAGGCGCCGATGGCCACCTGGAACTCCGCCGCGCTGGCCGGCAGATAGGAGTCGAGGAACGGCGGCAGCTGGCCGCGCGCCTTGTCCACCACCGTCATGAATTTGTCCAGGGAAGCCCCCGGGTTCTCCGCTTCGTGCAGCAGGAAGCTGATAGCGCCGGCGAACAGCAGCGTCAGCACGCTGACCACCAGGGTGCCGAGCAGGGCCACCGCCAACCAGCGCGCCCGCCGACCTTCGATCAGCCGTTGCAGTTGCGGGGTGAGCATGTTGACCAGTTCGAACACCAGCAGGCCCGCCAGCAGGCTCGGTAACAGCCGCAATGGTATTACCAGCAACAGGCCGCCGAAGATGATCACCCAACTGAACAACAACAGATGACGCTGAGAAAACGTTGGCATACAGCCTCAAACAAACAGCGTGAAAGGATTGGCAGTCTGCCAGCGTTGCACTGACGATGCGAGAGGCGCCGGGGCCGACAGGCGCGGGTTTGCTGGCGATCAACGATACAGGGTGTGTCAGGCAAACCGCCGCGACCGGATCGTGAACAAGCTCGCGCCAGAGTGGGAGAAAGTTATTGCTTCTTCAGGCAGGTGCTCATGAAGGTCTTGCGCTCATCGCCCTTGAGGGCTTTGGCGGTGGCGTCGGCGTTGCAGGTCTTCATCCGTTCCTGCGGGGTGGATGGGGTTGCCGCGGCAGCCGGGGTGGCTTTCAGGCAGGTGCTCATAAAGGCTTTGCGTTCATCGCCCTTGAGGGCTTTTGCGGTGGCATCGGCGTTGCAAGTGGTCATCTTGTTCTGCTGGGCGGTGGCGGCAAATCCTTGGGAACAGAGCAACAGACCAACCATCAACAAAGGGATACGCAGCATCTTCATGGAGTTTTCTCCTTGTTACCGCACCGACGGGCGCGGCCTCCAGCGCAGTGTAGACAAACCCTGTTACAGGTTCACCTGTTCTGTAGGCTGGTGCGCCGGTACTGCTCGGGCGTGCAGCCAGCCTGGCGCTGGAACATCGCGATAAACGCCGAGGCGGTGCTGTAGCCCATGTCGAACGCCACCTCCTGGACACTGCACGCACTGTCCAGCGCCTCGATGGACGCCAGGAAGCGCAGGCGCTGGCGCCACTCGCCAAAACTCATGCCCAGTTCGCGCACGAATTGCCGGGCCAGGGTGCGTTCGCTGACATGGATCTGCCGCGCCCAATCGGCCAGCGCGCGGTTATCCCCCGGGGCGGCCTGCAATGCCTCCAGCACACCGAGCAAGGCCGGGCTACTGGCATAAGGCAGGTAACCGTCATGCACCGGCGCCTGCTGCAACTGATCGAGCATTACCTGGGCCAGGCGGCTGTCCGCTTCCTGCTCGGGGATCTGTACGTCGCGCGCGGCGAAGTCCTTGAGGATCGCCTTGAGAATGTCGCTGATGGCCAGGGTGCAGGCCTGCTGCGGCAGCACCCGGCACAGCTCCGGGGCCAGGTACACGGCGCGGTACACGATCGGCTGTGGGCTGTAGAAGCTGTGCTCGGTGCCTGGCGGAATCCAGATGGCGTACTGCGGCGGCGACATGAAGCGCTGGCCGGCGATCTCCATGTGCATCACGCCGTGGGCCGAATACTCCAGGCAGCCCCAGGGGTGGCGATGTTCCAGCGCATGGCTGTGGGCGTCGAAATCGGCGTAGCGGAAGTACACCGGGGCCGGCAGACCGCTGAAAGGCAGCAGGTCGATGTGTTTTTTGCTCATGCTGTCCGGATTCAAGGGCGGATTGTCTGGATCGAAGTATAGGCTTGGATCCAGACAGATGGATAATCACCCTTCATCAACGTTCTGGTTTTCCTCATGCAATACGCCTATCCGTTACTGGCCGTCTTTATCTGGGCCGGCAATACCGTCATCAACAAGCTGGCGGTCGGGGCGATCTTCCCCGCGGAGATCGGTTTCTATCGCTGGCTGCTGGCCGGCCTGCTGTTCACGCCGTTCATGCTCAAGGCGGTGGTCGCCCATTGGGCGGTGATTCGCCCGAACCTGGGCAAGATCTTCATCCTCGGCGTGCTGGGCATGGCGGTGTACCAGAGCCTCGCCTACTTCGCCGCGACACTGACCTCGGCCACCAACATGGGCATCATTCTTTCGCTGATGCCGCTGATGTCGCTGGCCATGGCGATCGCCAGCCTCGGCCAGCGCCTGACGGCCGGCGCCCTGGTCGGTGCGGTGCTGTCGTTTGCCGGGGTGCTGGTGGTGGTGTCGTCCGGCAGCCTCGACGTGCTGCTGGAACACGGCGTGAACCTGGGCGACGCGATGATGCTGATCGCCACCCTGGCCTACGCGATCTACAGCACCCTGCTGAAAAAATGGCAGTTGCGCCTGCCGCCGCTGGTACTGCTGTACCTGCAGGTGCTGGTGGCCGTGGTGGTGCTGTTTCCGCTGTTTTTGGCCTCGCCGAAAACCGGCCTGACCCTGCACAACATTCCCCTGGTGCTCTACGCCTGCCTGCTGGCCTCGATGCTCGCGCCGCTGGCCTGGATGCAGGCGGTGGTACGCCTGGGGCCGAGCCGCACCACGCTGTTCTTCAACCTGCTGCCGCTGATTACCGCGCTGATTGCCGCCGTGGTGCTGCATGAACAGCTGGCGCTGTATCACCTGGTGGGCGGAGTGCTGACCCTGGGCGGGGTGATCCTGTCGGAACGCTGGACCACGGTGCTGGGGCGCAAGGTCAGCGTTGCCTGAGCGGCGCTATCGCAAGCCTCACACCCCCGCCGCCTTCAACCGCTGCGCATGCTCGACGAACAGCCGGATCGGCTCGGCGCCCCGGCCCACCAGCCCCAGCGACTGGTTGACGATATCGAAGTGGTCCAGGGGGTAATCGTCGCCAATCACCGTGCCCAGGTGCGAGCTGTAGCGGCCGACCATGCCATCGCACTGCCCGGCTTCGCGGACGAAGGTCCTGGCGAACAGCCGGCAACTGCGATTGGTGCCGTCGAACAGGTTGCGCCCACGATTGGTCTTGCCCGGCTGCAAGGTGCCGGACCAGGAGTAGTAGCGCACCCCGTTGACCTCTTCCGGCCCCTGCCCGCCCCAGGTTTCCGGCAGCCCCTGGGGATACTGGCGGTTGAACAGCGCCACGCCCTCGCTGGTCAGCGAGCGGTGCGAGGCGTGGATATCCGCCGGCAGCTTCGGCCCGCGATAGCCGGTGTCCAGCCAGCACATCAACACGGCAATCACCCGCAGGATAAAACTCAGCACCCGCCCGCGCAGGGTGTCGATGGAATGGTGGCGCTCGATGTAGTCGGCCAGCTCCGAGCCATGATTGGGCCCGGCCACCGAGGTCACCGAGGCCACCCAATCCGGTCGCTTGGCCGCGGCATAGCGGGCGGTGAGCGCCCCCTGGCTGTGGCCGATCAGGTTGACCTTGTCGGCGCCGGTTTCGCGGCGGATCTCCTCGATCCGCTCCAGCAACTGCTCGCCGCGCACCTCGGTGCTATGCAGCGGCGAAACCTGCACCGCAATCACCGTGGCCCCGCCGCGACGCAACGCCGACTCGATGCCGAACCAGTAGGAGTACAGCACCAGCCGGATAAACCCCAGCATGCCGGGGACCAGGACCAGCGGGTAGCGCGTGGCAAGCTCTTGGGACATGGGAACATCCTTGTGATCGGACTTGTATCAGGGACCGCGGCGCCCGAGGCTGGATGCAGACAGCAGCCAAGAGCATCGACAGCCAAGATGACAGCTTCACGACCACTGTATGACATTCCCCGGGATCCATCCCCCTTCTACTTCAGCCCCACCACCCCGGCCACGATCAGCCCCACCGACAGCAGCTTGACCAGCGTCAGGCTCTCCCCCAGCAAGGCAAAACCGAGGAACACCGTGCCCAGGGAGCCGATGGCGGTCCAGATCGGGTAGGCGATGCTCACCGGCAGTTCACGCATCGCCAGGGTCAGGAAGTAGATGCCGCCCAGCGCGGCGGCCACCGTCAGCAGCGACGGCCAGAGCCGGGTGAAGCCCTCGGCGTACTTCATACCCATGGCGAAGGTGACTTCGAAGGCGGCGGCGATCAGCAAGAACAGCCAGGCCATGTCGCCTCCTCAGAAGGTCCGCGCCAGCGCCAGCAGGCGTTGCTCGGCTTCGGCGCAGGACACCTGGAACGTGCGCTCGGCCGACTCCTCGCCTTCGGCCGCGACCACCGTGACGTCCTCGATCCCGATAAAGCCCAGCGCGGTGCGCAACCACGGATCGGCGTGGTTCATGGCTTCCAGCTCGCTACCCGGGCCGAAGCCGAAGCCGCCGCGGCTGGTGACGATCAGCGCTTTCTTACCCCGCACCAGCGGCTCGTACTGGGCGATGCCATTGTCCTGGACGGTATTGAAGGTCAGGCCCAGGCGCACGATCTGGTCGACCCAGGCCTTGAGGCCGCTGGGCACGCTGAAGTTGTACATCGGCGCCGAGATCACCAGCAGCTCATGCTCCAGCAACTCCGTCACCAGCTCGTCGCTCAGGGCCAGGTCAGCCTGCATCGACAAGGGCCGCGCCTGCGGCTCGGGATAAAACGCCGCGGCGACGAAGGCCTCGCTGACATGGGGCAGCGAAGCGCGGCCGACTTCCCGACGGGTCAGTTGGCCCTGGGGATGGGCCTCGAGCCAGGCCTGGAGAAAGCGTTCCGTCAGCCGCCGCGAATGGGAGCGTTCGCCACGGGGGCTGCCATGTACTGCTAGAATTCTGCTCATCTGTCATTCCTCATCCTGGATCATTCTGGAAGACCGTAAAAAGCCTTCCTGGGCGAGGAGTAAAGCTATTGATGCCGACTCCCCGGAACAAATGAGCAATAGTTGATCAGGATGAATCCATCTCATCCATAAGGTGACCCTTTATGTTTGCCAACCTGCCGCTGACCGCTTTGCGCGCCTTCGAATCGGCGTCCCGACTCCTGAGTTTCAAGGCCGCCGCCGAGGAACTGTCGGTCACGCCCACGGCGATTTCCCACCAGATCCGCTCCCTGGAAAGCTGGCTGGGCGTGCCGCTGTTCCAGCGCCTGCCACGCCAGGTGCGCCTGACCGAATGCGGCGAGCGCCTGTTCCACAGCCTGCACGGCGCCTTGCTGGAAGTGGCGCAGAGCGTCGACAGCCTGCGTCCGCAACGCAGCGGCGCGAACCTGATGATCTCCACCACGCCGGCCTTCGCTGCGTTGTGGCTGGTGCCGCGCCTGGGCCGTTTTTATGCCCGGCACCCGAACATCAACCTGCGCCTGGACACCAACTGCGAGGTCATCGACCTGCAGCAGGACGCGAGCGTCGACCTGGTGATCCGCTACAGCCTGGACGACTACCCCAGTCTCTATGGGTTGTGCCTGTTCGACGAGTGCTTCGCGGTCTACGGCTCGCCGGAGCAGGTGGTCCAGGCCCGCGAGCAAACGCCGACACTGATCAGCGTGCGCTGGCACAACTCCAAGCTCTATGCCCATGGCTGGGAGGCCTGGTGCGACAAGGCGCAGGAAAGCTGGATGCAGGATCGCCCGGTGTTTCGCGAATACGACGAGGAACACTACGCCCTGCAGGCGGCCATTGCCGGCCAGGGCCTGGTGCTGGCCAGCAATATCCTGGTGTCGGAGAGCGTGGCCAGCGGCTTGCTGGTGCCGTATCGCCCGCAGATCTATGTCGACGGCGCAGGCTACAGCGCCTTGTGCGTGCCTGGGCGTGAACGGCATCCGCCGGTACGGGCGTTTTTCCAGTGGCTGCGCGAAGAGGCCCAGGCGGCCGGGCATCCGATGCTCGCCGCCGGCTGATTGCCCTTGGCAGGCAGGAGCGAGGCTTGCCCGCGATCCAGGCACCGCGGAATATCTGTAGTACCGCGTTATCGTTCATCGCGAGCAATCGAGCGTCGACCGGCTGCTCCTACAGAAAAGCGAGCCTTAGCGTGTCGGCTTGACCGCCACCGGCGCCTTGCCCGAACGCATCTGCTCGAGCAGCGGCGCGCACTGGTTCGGCTCGCCGCCGCTCGGCGCCACCAGCGCCAGCAACCCGGCCGCCGGCCCGGCGACCACCCCCAGCGCCACCATGCCGGCGCCGCGCAACATCAGCGGCACCGCCTCGACCCCGGCCTCCGGCTTGATGAACTTGCCTCGCACATAGAGCGGCGAGCGCAGGGAGAACAGGCGCAGGCCCTTGGATTCCGGAGTGATGGTCAGGTCCAGCTGCTCGCTGGCCATGTTCGCGGTGCCGTCGATGTAGACGATCGCGTTCTCGGTATCGAACACGAACAGGCGAGTGGTGGCCAGGCCGGTCTTGATACCGAAGTCGGCGGCGGCGCAATTGATCTTCACTTCCTTGTCGCCAAACATCTTGCCGATCACATAGTTGCCGACGTTGAGCCCGGCGATTTCCATCAGGCTGCGGCTGATGGCACCGTCGTTGATCAACATCTTCAGATCGCCGTTGGCGCTGCCGAGCAGGGCCGCCACCGAGTTGCCGCGCCCGGCGAGATCGGCATCGCCGTTGAGTTCGCCGAAACTGGTTTTCATCAACTCGAAGGTCGGGAACAGCTGCTTGAGCTTGAAGTTGCGCGCCGTCAATTTGGCCCGGCCTTCCAGCGGCGTAGCCTGGCCGTTGAGGCGAATCTGCGCATCCAGCTTGCCGCCGGCCACGCCGAAACGCAGGGGCTCCAGGCTCAAGTGGCCGTCGTCGAGCACCAGGTGGGTGTACAGGTCGGTGAAGGGCAAATCGGCGCTTTGGACGATGCGCTTGCCGGTGAATTCGACATCGGCGTCCATGTCGCGCCAGCGCTCGGTGCGGAACTCTTCCACCGGCAGCACCTTGTCCGCCGGCTGCTTGCTGTCGCCGCCACGGGCCTTCTGCTCGGCGTTGGAGTCGGCACCGATCAGCGGCGCCAGGTCGCTGAACAGCAACTTATTGGACACCAGCGTGCCGGTCAGCTTGGGCCGCGGCTGGCTGGCGACGTAGGTCAGGTTGCCGTGAATGTCGCTGTCGCCGATCTTGCCGTTGAAGTCTTGGTACTGGAACTTCGCCCCGGCCGCTTCGCGTAACTGCGCGCTCAGGTGGCCATCGGTGGCATAGGCCGGCGAGTCCGGCAGGGTCACGCCGGTCAGCGGGTACAGGTTGCTCAGGCTGGTGCCGGCGAGCTTCATGCGCAGATCCAGCGCGCCGAGGTTGAGCGGATCGGTCAGGGTGCCGGCCAGTTCGACGCGGGTATCGCCGATCGTTGCCTGCACCTGCAGCGGGAACGGCTTGCTCGCGTCCTGCAGCGCCAGCAGGCCGCCGATCTTGCCGGAGCCGGCCAGGGCCTGGCCGTGATATTGCCCCTTGGCCTTGAAGGCAAAGGCGTAGGACTGGGGAGCTGCACCCTTCTCCTCGGCTTTCTTCGCCGCCTTGTCGCCGACGATGTCGCTGAACGGAATCGGCTTGCCCAGCGGGTCGATCAACAGGTCGAGGCGGGTTTTCAGGCTTTGGTCATTGAGGATGACATGCCCTTTGTCGAAGCCGATGGCGCCGATGTCCACCACCCAGTTGGAGGGTTCGGCGTTCGGGTCTTTCGGGTCGAACTGGAAAGTCCAGTTGGCGCGGCCGTCGGCCAGGCGCTCGAGGGCGGCATTCGGCTCGGTGAGGTCGATACGCGGAATGCGCACGCGCTGCGCCAGCAATGCCAGGGGTGAAATACGCAATTCGACGCGCTTGAGGCTGACCATCTGCGGCGCCTTGGACCACTCGGGGTTGCCCAGGGTCAGGTCTTCGGCCACCACGTGCGGCCACGGCACCCAGGCCCGCCAGCCGCCTTCGTCGAGCTCGCGCTGCCAGATCACCGCCAGGTTGCCGTTGATGGCGAAGGGGCGATGCAGTTCTTCGGAGACTTTGGCATTGAGTGGCGGCTTGATCCGGTTCCAATCGAAGAACGCGATGATCAGTACCAGCACGGCCAGCAGCAGGAAAAGGCTACCGACTGTCCAGGCGAGAATTTTACGAGTGCGCGTCATTGCACAGGGCTCCTGACTACTGGCGGGCGCCGGGATAACGACGCCCCTGTGAACTGCCGGGGTTGAAATCCACCGGTCATGAAAACTACGACTGACAAACGGCCCGCAGGTTTAACCCAAAAGCCGCGAATCAGACACAAAAGCACGGACTTTTTTGACCGAAGCGCCAGGTTGGCGTTACCGCCGCCGCACTTTTGCGAGGCGCAGATGGGTCGAAAATACCCACCCCGGTGCAAAACCCTTCTTCGGAAACGCCCGATCTAGAGCCCTCGGACAGAACAATCAATTCTGTTGATTATTACCATTGTCTTTATGAACTTTTATATCGATTTAGCGCGCGTAACATTGGCTCCGTACCCACTTTATCGCCCTCCCAAGGAGCAACCCATCATGAAACGCCAATTACTGCTTAGCCTGACCCTCTCGATTCTGGCAGCCAACGCTTTCGCCCTGCCAGCCGCTGAACAGGCTACCCCACAAGTCAAAGCGAGCACCTCGGTATTCACCCAGACCCTGGCTTCCGATGGCAGCGACCGCACCCCACAAGGCCAGACCCTGGCTTCCGACGGTAGCGACCGCACCCCACAAGGCCAGACCCTGGCTGAAGACGGCTTCGATCGCACACCCCTGGGCCAAGCTGTAGCTGAAGGCGGCCGTGATCGCCTGGAAGAGAAAGGTCTGGTTTAAGACGGCAACGACCGTTTGGCCTAACGCAACCCAGCTGTGAGTCAAGCCTATGATGCCTCTACAGAAAAGCCCGGTCCCTGGATCGGGCTTTGTTTTTTCCTGAGCCGCGCCGTTTTTTCTGCGCGCACCGCTCCGATCCAAACCTCGCCTTCAGCCCACCGCCCCCACCGGGTTCGACGCCGGCAAAGTTGATTTGCTAGAGTGCGCCGCTCTCTTGATCAGAAAACCAGCCAGCCGATGCTGCCCCGCGCCGAACAGAAACAACAGACTCGCAACGCTCTGATGGACGCTGCCCGCCACCTGATGGAATGCGGCCGCGGATTCGGCAGCCTGAGCCTGCGCGAAGTGGCGAAAACCGCCGGCATTGTGCCGACCGGTTTCTACCGGCATTTCGCCGATATGGACCAGCTCGGCCTGGAACTGGTCAGCGAAGTCGGCCAGACCTTCCGTGAAACCATCCGCCTGGTGCGCCATAACGAATTTGTCATGGGCGGCATCATCGATGCCTCGGTACGGATCTTCCTCGACGTGGTGGCGGCCAACCGCTCGCAGTTCCTGTTTCTCGCCCGCGAGCAGTACGGCGGTTCGCTGCCGGTGCGCCAGGCGATCGCCAGCCTGCGGGAAAACATCAGCGCCGACCTGGCGGCCGACCTGACCCTGATGCCCAAGCTGAAACACCTGAACATCGCCGACCTGACGGTGATGGCCGACCTGATCGTCAAAAGTGTGTTCGCCACCTTGCCGGACATCATCGACCCGCCCGCCGAAGCCCTGCCCGAGCACCTCACGCCCCAGGCGAAGATCACCCAGCAGCTGCGTTTCATCTTTATCGGCCTCAAGCATTGGCAAGGGCTGGGCAGCACCGAATAGGCCTGCCGCTTCGCTGAATCGCACCACCTCCTCCATCGTCTCATCTGCCGCTATGGCTTGCGCCAGAGCGGCGCTCTGTCGCGCATCAAAAAACAGCACAACGCACCAAGTCAGTGCTATAAATCAGCTCGACCCTTGAGTTTGTAACAAAATAAAACAGAAACCTGCCCCATTTTCAGGCGCCTCCCACCTGTTTCCGATCAGACCGGGCGATTGGCAAGGCACTTGCTCTACACCCTGCATCGCTCATAGCTGGAAGCCTTCTAATGCTGGTGATTCATCGCAGAATCGCGCCGCAACCCGACTGGTCCGCCGAGTTGCACCTGACCTTCGAAGCCCGCAGCAAAAGCCGCTTGCGCTGTTTTAGTGCCGACGGCGAAGACGTCGGGCTGTTTCTGGAGCGTGGCCAGCCGCCGCTGCACGACGGCGAATGCCTGCAGGCCGAGGATGGCCGGATCGTGCGGGTCTGCGCGCGTCCGGAAACCCTGCTGCATGTCACCTGCCGCAATGCCTTCGAACTGACCCGCGCCGCCTATCACCTGGGCAACCGCCACGTAGCCCTGCAAGTCGGCGATGGCTGGCTGCGCCTGCTGGACGACTATGTGCTCAAGGCCATGCTCGAACAGCTCGGCGCCAGCACCGAAACCATCGAGGCGCCATTTCAACCGGAACACGGCGCCTACGGCGGCGGCCACCATCATTCCCGCCACGGCGACGAGGACTTCAACTACGCGCCGCGGCTGCACCAATTCGGCGTCCGCCCATGAATCCCGCCTGGGCCCTGCTGCGCCTGGCCAGTCCGCAGCTGCCGATTGGCGGCTACAGCTACTCCCAGGGCCTGGAAATGGCCGTGGAACAGGCCACGGTCAACGACCCGCACAGCGCCCGGCGCTGGATCGGCGACCAGTTGCTGCTCAACCTGGCGCGCTTCGAAGCGCCGCTGTTGCTGGCCCATTGTCAGGCGACCGCGGACGAGGACTGGGCGCAACTGTTGCAATTGTGCCAGGAACATCGCGCCAGCCGCGAAACCCGCGAGCTGCACCAGGAAAGCCGGCAAATGGGCTATTCCCTGCAACAGTTGCTGAACGGCCTACCGGAGCTGGATGCGCCGGCCCGCGCCTTTCTCGAGCAGATCGCCGAGCCGCACCTGGCCCTGGGCTGGGCCCTGGCCGCGCGGGCCTGGCGGATCAGCCCGCAGGACGCCCTGGCCGCCTGGCTGTGGAGCTGGCTGGAAAACCAGCTGGCGGTGCTGATGAAAACCCTGCCCCTGGGCCAGCAGGCCGCCCAGCGCCTGACCAGCGAACTGTTGCCGCTGTTGCAACAGGCCCAACGCAATGCCTCGAACCTCGACCCCGAACATTACGGCAGCGCCACCTTCGGCCTGTCCCTGGCGTGCATGGCCCATGAGCGCCAGTACAGCCGCCTGTTCCGTTCATAGGTCCTTTTACTTCGGCGCCTTCTACTTAGGTGTCTTTTACTTTGGAGAGTCACATGAACGCACAACCTCTGCGTGTCGGCATCGGCGGCCCGGTGGGCTCCGGCAAGACCGCCCTGACCCTGGCCCTGTGCCTGGCCCTGCGCGAACGCTACAACCTGGCGGTGGTGACCAACGATATCTACACCCGCGAAGACGCCGACTTCCTGGTGCGCAACGAGGCCCTGGCGCCCGAGCGCATCATCGGCGTGGAAACCGGCGGCTGCCCGCACACGGCGATTCGCGAAGACGCTTCGATCAACCTCGAAGCGGTGGACCAGTTGAACCGGCGTTTTCCCGGCCTCGACCTGATTCTGGTGGAGTCCGGCGGCGACAACCTGTCGGCGACCTTCAGCCCCGAGCTGTCCGACCTGACCATCTACGTGATCGACGTGTCGGCGGGCGACAAGCTGCCGCGCAAGGGCGGCCCGGGCATCTGCAAGTCAGACCTGCTGGTGATCAACAAGATCGACCTGGCGCCCCTGGTCGGCGCTTCGCTGGAGATGATGGACGGCGATACCAAGCGCATGCGCGGCGACAAGCCGTTCGTCTTCAGCAATCAGAAGACCGGCCAGGGCCTGGAGGAAATCATCGCCTTTATCGAACGCCAGGGTCTGCTGGCCGCGGCCTGATCGTTATTTTCAAAAGCTCAACAAGGAAGCCTGTCCATGACCCTCAAACGTATTCTCGGCACCCTCGCCCTGCTGCTGACTCCCGCCCTGGCCTTCGCTCATCCGGGCCACGGCGATAACGGCCTGATGGCCGGCATCAGCCACCCGATCGGCGGCCTCGACCACCTGCTGGCGATGGTTGCGGTCGGCCTGTGGGCCGCGCAGCAGCAAGGCGCAGCGCGCTGGGCACTGCCCTGCACCTTCGTCGGCACCATGCTGATCGGCGGCGCGCTGGGTTTTAAAGGGCTGAACCTGCCGGCCCTGGAAAGCGGGATCGCCGCGTCGGTCCTGGCCCTCGGCCTGGCCGTGGCTTTGGCGGTGCGCCCGCCGCTGAGCCTGGCGGTGGCCGCCACCGCGCTGTTCGCCCTGTTCCACGGCGTGGCCCACGGCCTGGAACTGCCAGACATGTCCAGCCCCTGGAGCTATGCCGCGGGCTTCGTCGCCGCCACCGCGGCACTGCATGCGGCCGGTTACGCCGTGGTACGGGTCCTGCCACAGGCCGCTGCGCCGCTGGTACGCCTGGCGGGTGCGGCATCCGCCGCCACCGGCGTGTGGCTGCTGGCCGGCTGAAATTGCCTCTGTAGGAGCGGCCGGTCGACGCTCGATTGCCCGCGATGCGTTCTTGGCGACATACCGCGTCGCCCGGAGCGCGAGCAAGCTTCGCTCCTACCCCGCACACCACGATCCCCGGGGCCTTCTCTGCTACCATGTCGCGCATTCCACCCTGCCGTGACGACGCCAGCCAATGCCCGATGTTTCCAGCCCCACTTCCCCGTCTGAATCGACCGCCCTGTTTACGGCCATGCAGCAGCATTTCCACACCGTGATCGTGCCGCTCTGGCAGGGGCCGGGCTGGAATCCGGAGCTGGCGCTGCCCTTCGAGGCGCTGGACGCCGGGCATGCCCCACTGCCGCCGCAACGTTATCGGGCCATGGCCTGCGCCCGGCAGCTGTACCTGTTTTCCAGCCTGATCGGCGATGGCCGTACGCCACTTGCCGAAGCGCGCGCCGCAGCGCTGTTCCGTTCCCTGCAACGGCACTTCCACGACGCCGAGCACGGTGGCTGGTTCTACAGCATCGATGCCCAGGGCACGCCGCTGGACAGGCGCAAGGACCTCTACACCCACGCCTTCATCATCTTTGCCTGTGCCCATTACTGGGCCAAGGTTCGCGAGCCGCTGGTGGAGTCGGTGCTCAATGCCGCGCTGAAAGTGGTGGCCGAGCGTTTTGCCAGCGGCGCCGGCCTGTACGAGGCAGTCCTCGCCGAGGACTGGTCGTCCCTGGCCTCCGGTCCCTTGCAGAACCCGCTGATGCACCTGGCCGAAGCCTTCCTCGCCACCCTGGCCGTGCGTGGCGACGCCGCCGTGCAAGGCGCATTGCTGGCCCTGTGCGAGGGTATGCAGCAGCGCTTCATCGAGCCACAGCATGGGCTGATGATGGAGAAACCGCTGGGGGCTGTGGATAACTGGTTCGAGCCGGGGCATCAGTTCGAATGGTTCTTCCTGTTGCAGTCCTCGGCCCTGCTGCGTGGCTGCCCGCTGCACGCCTCGCTGGAACGGGCCTTTGCCTATGCCGAGCAGGTCGGTGTGGATAACCACAACGGTGCGGTGAGCGGGATGCTGAGTGTCGAGGGCGATGTGCTCGACCCGACCCAGCGCATCTGGGCCCAGGCCGAATACCTTCGCGCCCTGACCTTGCGCCAGGGCAGCGCCGAACGCCTGCAGCACCAATTGCTGGCACTGCAAAAACACTTCCTGCATGCCAAGGGCTGGAACGAATGCCTGGATGCCCATGGCGTACTCAGCCGCCGGGACATGCCGTCGACCACGCCTTATCACCTGGCGACCTGTTATCTCGGTCTGGCCGAATACTTCGGCTGACCTTCAAGCGCTATCGCGAGCTTCGCTGCTACAGAAAAACGAGCAGGCCTCTGTAGGAGCGAAGCTTGCCCGCGATTGCGCGCCTGGGCTCAGGAAGGCCTCAGGCAATCCACTTGCGATCGCCGGTGAAGCTGATGGTCAGCCAGCGCGCCGCATCCGCCTTGCCGAGCTGTGTGGATATCTCCTCGCGCAGCTTGTCCAGCGTCGCCACTCCCTGCAACGGATAGTCCGCCGGCAGCACGATATGAATCTCGATAAACCGCGCCCGTCCGTGCTTCTGCACATACGAGACGTAGTCGGCAAAGCCGTGCTCGACTTTCGCCTTGTCCATCACGTGGCGAACCTTGTCATCCAGTTGGTCCGGGACAATTCCCAGTACATCGCGTAACGCTGGCTTGAGAATATTGAAGGCCGGCGCGAGCATGCTCAGGGCCAGCAGAATCAGGATTGACGGGTCGACGTAAGCGGCCCACTGGCCATAACCCTGGGTCTTGAGCAGCAACGCGATGAGAAAGCTCACCAGCAAGCCGACCGAGAGCATCGCGTCCACCAGCCAACTGACGTTGTCGAACTGGATCAACGAGGATTTCAACGTGCGATTGCGATAACGGACGTAGAAGAAATAGGCGAAACAGACGACGCTAAGCACCATCGCAAAAGGGATCACCAGGCCCAGTTCGATCTCGCGACCACCGTTGATGATGCCGAACATACCGCTGAGAAAGGCGTAGATCGCAATCAGCAACAAAAAGCTGCCTTCGATCAGCAGCACCATCGGTTCCAGGTGCCAGAAGCCGAACTGAAAGCGCTGGTTACTTTCCTTGGCGATCAGCTTGGCGGTGATCAGCATCAGGACCTTGATGACGGTAGCGATCAGCGAAAAAAAACCATCGAACAGAATCGATTGGGAACCGGAAAAAAAACCCGTGACGATAGCGGCGATCGCCACGGCAAACATCAGGATGGTCGATTGTTTGAGCAGTACCTGCTCACCTCGGTTACTCACATTTCCTCCTCGAGAACCTTTGAATTCGCGGCCTTGATACAAGGCCACGGTGGGTTGCGGAGCGGGAGTCTACCTTGTGCGGGCTGATTCGGGCCTGAACGGTTGTGTTGCCAAACGCATCGGCAGGCGAGGTGTGTTGCCGCTGCCACAGGCTGCGATCGACCGGGAACCGGTCGCAGGACTGAAGATCGCTGAAGGTCCTGCGGACCTTATCGCAGCCTTCGGCAGCGGCTACAGGCAGAGCATTCAGCCCTTGGCGTTGCGCTCGATGGCGAAACCGGCCCAGGTCTGGCTCACCGGCATCAGCTCCAGGCTGTTGATATTGACGTGGGCCGGCGTGTTGAGCACCCAGAAGATGGTGTCGGCGATGTCCTGCGGCTGGATCGGCTCGGCACCGGCGTAGGTGGCGTTGTAACGCTCCTGGTCGCCTTTGAAGCGCACCAGCGAGAACTCGCTTTCGCACAGGCCCGGCTCGATGTTGGTCACCCGCACACCGGTGCCTTGCAGGTCACAACGCAGGTTCAGGGAGAACTGTTTGACGAACGCCTTGCTCGCGCCATACACGTGGCTGCCCGGATACGGGTAGTTACCGGCGATGGAGCCGAGGTTGACGATGCCGGCGCCGCGGCCATGGGCGATCAGCCGTGGCAGCAGCAGGCGGGTGCTGTACATCAGGCCCTTGATGTTGGTGTCGACCATGGTGTCCCAGTCGTCCAGGTCGCACTTGGGCGCCGGGTCGACCCCCAGGGCCAGGCCGGCGTTGTTGATCAGCCCGCGCAGCTTGGCGAAGGACGGCGGCAGGTTGGTGATCGCTTCTTCCATGGCCTTGCGGTCCCGCACATCCAGCACCAGGCCGTGCACTTCGGTCTGCTTCGACAGCTCGGCGCACAGGGCGTTGAGACGCTCTTCGCGGCGCCCGGTCAGCACCAGCGACCAGCCGGCCTCGGCAAAACGACGGGCACAGGCTTCGCCAAAACCGGAGGTCGCGCCGGTAATAAACAGGGTGGAAGTCATGGTGTTCTCCTTGCTGGGCGTCGAACCGCCGTGGAAATGAAAAAATCGTTTCGCAGCATGCCCGGCCTGAATCGCAGCGGCAACCGAGTGTTGCTCATGGGTAGAGTGAACGACCTTCGCTTACTGGAAAATTTCTGTCATCGCCCACTGACTGTACAAAAAACAACCAATCTACGCCAAGCCACGCAGGTCGTGGCTCGCAGCCATATGCACGCACCTTATCCACAGGACGCTCCACAGTCTTTGGGGGCAAGTGCAAAAGTCTGCAAGCCGCTATCCACAGGGGCTGCAGGCGGTTTTAGAAAGTTTTTTGCTTGACCCGGGCATGGCGTCCATGCAGCCCCGGCCGACGAAGGCGACCGGGCGGTCAGGCGAGGGATGGCTTCAAGCCAGTAACGACGCTGCCTGGGTGAGTCTTTCCAGAGTTTAGTCACAGACTTATCCACAGGCTTATCCAGGGTGTTTTCGCCCTTTGCCTGCGACAATAAAAAGGTTGACAACGGCTGCTCAAGGTCCGGTAAAAACACCTGATCAAAAAACAACCATCCGCCTGCCGGCCAGGCCACTCAAGGCGTCCAGCCAGCTACTCCCACGTTACCCACAGCCAGTTCCACAGCAAACGGGGACAAGTCAAAACCGTGGCAAAACAACTATTTGCAGCGTCTTTATGCCGCGCTTTACCAGCTTGCGCAGAATGTTTTCCACAATTTTCGGTTTCGGCTGTGGACAAGGTCATCCGCCTCCGCCGGCTTCTGTAGGAGCGAGGCTAGCCCACGATCAGCTCACCGCGTGAGTTCGGTACACCGCGTTATCGTTCATCGCGGGCAATCGAGCGTCGACCGACCGCTTCTACAGGACAGGATGTGGATAAAAAATGCCCCGGCGGCGCGAACCGGCGGGGCATATCTTTATCCACAGTACTCAGGCTCAGTGACCGCCCAGATACGCGTTACGCACCTCCTCGTTGACCAGCAGTTCCTTGCCGGTGCCGCTCAGGCGGATCTCGCCGTTGACCATCACATAGGCCCGGTCCGACAGCTTCAGCGCGTGGTTGGCGTTCTGCTCGACCAGGAAGATGGTCATGCCGGTGGAGGCCAGCTCGCGCAGGGTGGCGAAGATCTGCTTCACCACGATCGGCGCCAGCCCCAGGCTCGGTTCGTCCAGCAACAGCAGCTTGGGTCGGCTCATCAGCGCGCGAGCGATGGCGAGCATCTGCTGCTCGCCGCCGGACATGGTCATGGCCCGCTGGGTCCGACGTTCCTTGAGCCGCGGGAACAGTTCGAACATGCGCTGCATGTCTTCGGTGGCGTACTTGTCGCCGATGGGGATGGTGCCCATCAGCAGGTTCTCTTCCACCGTCATGTCCGGAAACACCCGGCGCCCTTCCGGCGACTGGGCGATGCCATTGGAGGCGATGTAGTGCGAGGACTTGTGGGTGATGTCCACACCGCGATAGATGATCTGCCCGGACTCGGCCCGCGGCTGGCCGAAAATCGACATCAGCAGCGTGGACTTGCCGGCACCGTTGGAGCCGATCAGGCTCACGGTTTCACCTTCGTTGATGTGCAGCGAGACTTTCTTCAGGGCCTGGATCGGCCCGTAGTACACGTCCAGGTCCTTGAGTTCGAGGATAGGTGCAGTCGTCATACCAGCTCCTCTTCGTCCGCACCCAGGTAGGCGGCAATCACTTTCGGGTCGTTGCGGATCGCTTCGGGCCCGCCCTCGGCGATCACGTTGCCGTGGTCGAGCACCACGATATGGTCGGAAATACTCATCACCATGCCCATGTCATGTTCAATCAGCACCACGGTCAGGTCGTGCTCGTCGCGCAGCAGCCGGATCATCGCGCTGAGCGCTTCGGTCTCCTGGGGGTTGAGGCCGGCGGCCGGTTCGTCGAGGCAGATGATCTGCGGCCGGGTGCACATGGCGCGGGCGATTTCCAGGCGGCGTTGCTGGCCGTAGGACAACTCGCCGGCCAGGCGGTTGGCGCAGTCCACCAGGTCCACCACTTCCAGCCAGTAGAAGGCGTGGTCCAGCGCGTCGCTTTCGGCCTTCTGGTAACCCTTGGTGTTGAGGATGCCGGACAGCAGGTTGCGGTTGACCCACATGTGCTGGGCCACCAGCAGGTTCTCCAGCACCGACATTTCCCTGAACAGGCGAATGTTCTGGAAGGTCCGCGCCAGGCCCGCACGGTTCACCAGGTGGGTACCGCCGAACATCTTGTAGAACAGCCGGCTGGCAAAGCGCTTGGGCGACACGAAGTCGGTCACCCGGAACGGCTCGCCCAGCAGCTTGATGACGTTGGTCGGCGTGCCCCGGGTATTGAGGGCGATATGCCCGCCGGTGGCCTTGTAGAAACCGGTCAGGCAGTTGAACACCGTGGTCTTGCCGGCGCCGTTGGGACCGATCAGGGCGAAGATGGAGTTGCGCTTGACCTCCAGGCTGACGTCGCTCAGGGCCTTGATGCCACCGAAGTGCATCATCAGGTTCTCGACCTTCAGGATCACTTCATCGCTCATGATGCGCTCCTCTCGGTCAGGGCACCCTTGCGTGGGGTCACGCCGGTGCGGCTGATACGAATCAGGCCCCGGGGTCGCCAGATCATCATCAACACCATGAGGATGCCGAACAGCAGCACCCGGTATTCGGAGAAGCTGCGCAGCAACTCCGGCGCCACGGTCAGCACGAACGCCGCGATCACCACGCCGACGGTCGAACCCATGCCGCCCAGGACCACGATGGCCAGGATCAGCGCCGACTCGAAGAAGGTGAAGGACGAGGGGTTCACGAAGCCCTGGTAGCTGGCGAAGAACACCCCGGCCAGGCCGGCGGTGGAAGCGCCGATGGTGAAGGCCGAGAGTTTCACCAGCACGTGGTTCAGGCCCATGGCGCGGCAGGCGATCTCGTCTTCGCGCAGGGCTTCCCAGGCCCGGCCGACCGGCATACGGGTCAGCCGATGCTTGATGTAGAGCACCAGCAGCACCACGATGAACAGCACGATGTAGATGAACAGGAACTTCAGGTTGGGGTTGTATTCCAGGCCGAAGAACTCATGGAACGGCACCCCGCCATCCTTCGCTCGCCGCCCGAACTCCAGGCCGAAGATGGTCGGCGACGGCACCGGCATGCCGTTCGGACCGCCGGTGAAGGACAGCCAGTTGTTGAGGATCAGGCGGATGATCTCGCCGAAGCCCAGGGTCACGATGGCCAGGTAGTCACCGTGCATGCGCAACACCGGGAAGCCGAGTATGCACCCCGCCAGCGCCGCGGCGAGGGCCGCCAGGGGCAGCACGGTCCAGAAGCCCAGGCCCAGGTACTGGTAACCCAGGGCCAGGCCGTAGGCACCGATGGCGTAGAACGCCACATACCCCAGGTCGAGCAGCCCGGCCAGGCCGACCACGATGTTCAGTCCCAGGCCGAGCAGCACGTAGATCAGGCCGAGGATGACCACGGTCAGCAGGTACTTGTTGGCGAAGAACGGGAAGACGATGGCGATCACAATCAGCGCCGGGATGATCCAGCGCAGCCGCGACTTGTAGTCCGGCGCCCGAACATGCACACCGGAGCCGCTGCTTTCGAAGCCCTGGAGGATCTTCAGGCCCTTGGGCGTCTGCAGGAACAGGCTCAAGACAAAGCGGCCGATCATCACGATCGCCACCAGCCAGCCAACGCGGGCCGGTTGCAGGTTGAAGCTGTAGCCCTCGAGTACCACACCCACGATAGGACCGAACACGATCAGCGAGATCAGCCCGGCCAGCACGGCGTCGATGACGCTCTTTTTGATATCAATCGGTTTATTGGCAGCAGACATACTTACACCTTCGCCACGAGTGGGCGACCCAGCAGGCCTTGGGGACGGAAGATCAGAATCAGCACCAGCAGCGAGAAACTGAACACGTCTTTGTAGTCGGAGTTGACCAGACCGGAGAACAGCGACTCGGAGATCCCGAGGATGATCCCGCCGAGCATCGCGCCCGGCAGCGAACCGATGCCGCCGAGGACCGCCGCGGTGAACGCCTTGATGCCGATGACGAAGCCGGCATAGAAGTCGAACGTGCCGTAGTTCATGGTGATCAGTACGCCCGCCAGCGCAGCCATGGCGGCGCCGATGATGAACACGTAGGAAATCACCCGATCGGTGTTGATCCCGAGGATCGAGGCCATCTTGCGGTCTTGCTGGGTGGCGCGGCACATGCGGCCGAGCTTGGTGTACTTGATGATGTAGGTGAGCAACGCCATGCCGGCGAATGCCGCCACCAAGATGAAGATCTTGGTGTAGGTGAGCTGGACGAAACCGGTGCCGATATCGACCTTCCAGGCGCCGGCCAGCAGCGTCGGTACACCTTGTTGCTTGGCGCCCTGGCTGATCTGCGCGTAGTTCTGCAGGATCAGCGAGATCCCGATGGCGCTGATCAGCGGCGCCAGGCGGGTGGAGTTGCGCAGGGGTTTATAGGCGACGCGCTCGATGACCCAGCCGTAGATCCCCGTCACGACGACAGTGAAGACCAGGGTACCGAGAATGAGCAGCGGGAAGGATTCGATGCCGAAGTAGGCCAGCAGAGCCAGACTGATTGCCGCGAGGTAAGCGGAAATCATGTAAACCTCGCCGTGGGCGAAGTTGATCATGCCAATGATGCCATAGACCATTGTGTAGCCGATGGCGATCAGACCATAGACAGACCCGAGGGTCAGTCCATTGATCAGTTGCTGCAGGAAAATACCATCCATAACGCAATCTCACGCATTTGAGAGACTGCACACAGCGGATACGACGGCCTGGGGTTCAACCACCCGCGCAACACGACAGTTGTGCAGCTCTACGAGAAAAGACAGGTACTGCACGGACACGCATGCGGCAGGCCTGCGCCCTCCCCTGGAGGATGGGCCGGCCTGCCCAGACGCTCATGTCACTTCTGTTTTTCCAGCTGGTGGTATTTGCCGTCCTTGTCCCACTGGTAAACCACGTAGTCGGAGACTTTCAGGTCGCCCTTGGCGTCCCAGGTCTTCTCGCCCATCACGGTTTTCACCGGGTTGGCCTTGAGCCACTTGGCGGCGTCTTCGCCCTTGTTGGATTTGGCACCGTTGAAGCCGGCAGCCAGGGCCTGGACCGACGCGTAGGCATACAGGGTGTAGCCTTCAGGCTCGGTGCCGGCCTTGCGGAAAGCGTCGACCACGGTCTTGCTGTCCGGCAGCAGGCGTGGGTCGGCGCCGAAGGTCATGTACACACCGTCGACGTACTGCGGGCCGCCAGCGGTGGTCACCAGTTCGTCGGTGACGATACCGTCGTCGGACATGAACTTGACGTCTTTCAGGCCCTGCTCGCGCATCTGGCGGACCAGCGGGCCGGCTTCCGGGTGCAGGCCGCCGAAGTAGACGACATCGGCACCGGCGGCGCGGATTTTGGTGACCACGGCGCTGAAGTCTTTCTCGCCACGGGTCAGGCCTTCGTACAGCACCGGCGTCACGCCGCGCTTGCTCAGCTGTGCCTTGGTGGCGTCCGCCAGGCCCTGGCCATAGGTGTCCTTGTCGTGCAGCACCACGACTTTCTTGCCCTTGAGCACGTCGACGATGTAGTCGCCGGCGACGATGCCTTGCTGGTCATCACGCCCGCACATGCGGAACATGGCGGAGAGGCCACGTTCGGTGACCTGCGGGTTGGTGGAGCCCGGGGTGATGGCGATCACGCCAGCTTCGTCGTACACCTCGGAAGCGGGGATGGTGTTGGAGGAGCAGAAGTGCCCGACCACGCCGATCACCTTGTCCTGGTCGACCAGGCGGTTGGCTACGGCCACAGCCTGTTTCGGTTCGCAGGCGTCGTCGCCCTTGACCAGGACGATCTTCTCGCCGTTGACGCCGCCCTTGGCGTTGATTTCGTCAGCCGCTGCCTGTGCACCCTTCATGTACTGCTCGCCAAATGCCGCGTTGGCGCCTGTCATGGGACCCGCTACGCCGATCTTGAGGTCGGCCTGAGCAAACGCAGAAACGCCCAACGCAGCTGCCACTGCGAGGGCCAGAAAGCCTTTCTTGTAAAACGTCTGGGACATGAGGTGGTGCTCCAAGGTTTTTTTAGTTGGCACTGCGACTTCACCGAATGCTCAGAGCAAGGGCCGTGCCATTGGTTTTTTATTCTGAAAAAAGTCGCTCTTTTATTGTTATTTCGACTGTTTCGAGCCCTTTTTTATTGGGCGTGCAACCGTCTAAACCGCGGAAGGTAAAACCCTACAAAACATCAGGCGCAACCCGCCTGCGCCATCATTGCAACCGCGGCGCAAATCAACGTGCAACCAGCCTGTAACAGCCTGCGTAACCGAACTGCACACTACTGGTGCGAGACTGCTACGCCCCGCACCACTACAGGCTAGTCGCTGCGCCGAAAAGCGCCGCACCGTGCAACATATTTCCTCTGTCAGATAACGATGCGCAGGCACTGGCCCGCGTGATACAGCGAGAACCCGGCCTCGTACAGGCAACTGCGCAAGCCCACGCCAGCCAGGGGCTGCATGGGGGCGAAGGGAATCGGCAAGGCCTGAGGATTTCCGTTACACAGGTAATCGGCGAACGCCTTGCCGACCACGGTGCCCGTGGTCACGCCCCGGCCGTTGTAGCCGGTGACGGCCACCAGACCGGGCGCCGGCTCGAACAGGCGCATCAGGTGATCGGGGGTAAAGGCGATGCAGCCGGTCCAGGTGCACTCCCATTCCACCGTTTTCAGATAGGGGAAATAATGCTGCTGCACCCGGTCGGCCCAGGCCTTGAGGAACCAGGCCGGCTTCTGGTTGCCATTGCCCAGGCTGCCCAGCAACAGGCGACCGTCGGCGTCCCGGCGAATACTGCTGAGCACCTGACGGGTGTCCCAGGAGCCCTGGCCACCCGGCAGGATCCGCTGCGCGGCTTCCTCGGTCAGCGGCCTGGAGGCGACCTGGTAGTAGTAACCGGGGAAGAAATTGCGCCGCAACTCGGTCCAGTCGCCTTCGGTGTAGGCGTTGGAGGCAATCACCACCTGCTCGGCCAGCACCGAGCCTTGCGCGGTCTGCACCGACCAGCGCTGGCCCTGGCGTTCGAGACGGGTCACCGGCGAATGGTCGAACAGCTGGCCACCCAGATCGACCGTGGCCTTGGCCAGGCCACTGACATAGGCCATCGGGTTGACCGTACCGGCCCGGCGATCGAGCAAGGCGGCGGCGATCTTCCGGGTGCCGGTGGCGGTTTCACAGGCTGCCCCGGTCAACAGCTCGACCGGCGCGCCCCGGCGCTTCCACTGGGCTTCCCGGCTGCGCAGGTCGGCCTCGCCCCGGGCGTTGTGCGCCATGTGCAAGGTGCCTTCGCGGCGCAGCTGGCAATCGATGCGGTATTTGTCGATCAGGCTGAACACCAGGGCCGGCGCTGCCCCCAGCATGCGGTTGAGCTGGCTGCCGACCGCCTCGCCGAAACCGGCTTCGATCTCATCCGGCGGGATCCACATCCCGGCGTTCACCAACCCGACGTTGCGCCCCGAACCACCGTGACCGGCGCGATGGGCTTCCAGTACACAGACCCTCTTGCCCTGCTCCAACAGGTGCACGGCGGCCGACAGGCCGGTAAAGCCCGCGCCGATCACACAGACATCCACCGTGACCTCGCCCTTGAGCGGGGTATTGTCGGGCCTTTGCGGCGTCAGTTTTTCCCACAGGCATTCTTCGCGTAACGGCATTGCCAAGCTCCACAGTGAAACCCAACAAACAAAAACACAGCATCGCGGGCTCGATCAATCGAAGGTAATACCCTGCGCCAATGGCAACTCCAGCGAGTAGTTCACGGTGTTGGTCTGCCGACGCATATAGGCACGCCAGGCATCGGAACCGGACTCGCGGCCGCCGCCGGTTTCTTTCTCGCCACCGAACGCGCCGCCGATTTCCGCGCCGCTGGGGCCGATGTTGACGTTGGCGATGCCGCAGTCGCTGCCCACCGCCGACATGAACTGCTCGGCCTCACGCACATCGGTGGTGAAAATGCAGGACGACAGGCCTTGTGGCACGGCGTTGTTCAGGCGCAGCGCTTCGGCGAAATCGCTGTAGCCCACCACGTAGAGAATCGGCGCGAAGGTTTCGCTGCACACCACGTCGCTCTGCTCCGGCATCTCGACGATCGCGGGCGAGACGTAATAAGCGTTGGGGAACTGGTCTTCCAGCTGGCGCTTGCCGCCAAACACCCGGCCGCCCTCGCTCAGGGCCTGCTCCAGCGCATCCTGCATGTTGTCGAAGCTGTGCTTGTCGATCAGCGGGCCGATCAGGTTGCCTTGCAGCGGATGGCCGATGCGCACCTTGGAATAGGCGGCCTTGAGGCGGGTAACGATTTCGTCCTTCACCGATTCATGGGCAATCAGCCGGCGCAACGTCGTGCAGCGCTGGCCGGCGGTACCGACGGCGCTGAACAGGATGGCACGCACCGCCATGTCCAGGTCGGCGCTCGGCCCCAGGATCATCGCGTTGTTGCCGCCCAGCTCGAGGATGCTGCGGGCGAAACGCGCGGCGACTTTCGGCGCCACTTCGCGGCCCATGCGGGTGCTGCCGGTGGCACTGATCAGGGCCACGCGCGGGTCGTCCACCAGCGCTTCGCCGGCGTCGCGCCCACCGATGATCACCTGGCTCAGGTATTCGGGGGCATCGCTGAAGTTCTTCAGCACGCGCTCGAACAGCGCCTGGCAGGCCAGGGCGGTCAATGGGGTCTTTTCCGAAGGTTTCCAGATCACCGGGTTGCCGCAGACCAGCGCCAGGGTGGTGTTCCAGGCCCAGACCGCGACCGGGAAGTTGAACGCGCTGATCACTCCGACGATGCCCAGCGGGTGCCAGGTTTCGCGCATGTGGTGGCCGGGACGCTCGGAGGCGATGGTCAGGCCGTACAGCTGGCGCGACAGGCCGACCGCGAAGTCGCAGATGTCGATCATTTCCTGCACTTCGCCCAGGCCTTCCTGGGTGATCTTGCCGGCTTCCCAGGACACCAGCTCGCCGAGGTCGGCCTTGTATTCGCGCAGCACTTCGCCGAACTGGCGCACCAGCTCGCCGCGACGCGGCGCCGGCACCTTGCGCCACAGCTCGAATGCATGCTCCGCGCGACTGACCTGCTGCTCCACCTCGGCCGCGCCCTGCCAGTTCACGGAGGCGATGCGGCTGCCGTCGATCGGCGAATGCACGGGCTGCTTGCCCGATTGATACAGGGCCGGGTTCACACCAAGACGATCAAGCAATGCGGCAACCATGGGTCACTCCTTACAGATGGAAAGCAAAAAATCGTAGCCGCTGACACGGCTATTCAGATCTGTAGTTGTAGCCGGCCCGAGACTTGCCAACAAACGACGATTAGGCGAGATATCATTCCGTTTATTCATGCTGCGCAGCCGAGACAAGAACAAGGAACCCTCGATGCTGAACAAACGTTACCTGCCCTCGATCACCGCCCTGCAGTGTTTCGAGGCCGTCACCCGGCACCTGAGCTTCACCCGCGCCGCCGAGGAGCTGAACCTGACCCAGAGCGCGGTCAGCAAGCAGGTCGCCCAGCTGGAAGAACTCCTGCAGCACCTGCTGTTTCGCCGGGTACGCCGGCGCCTGCAACTGACCCCGGCCGGCGACCTGTACCTGGTGGAGGTGCGCAAGATCCTCTCGCAGATCGAGATGTCGACCCATTACCTGCGCTCCTACGGCGGCGAAACCGAAGTCCTGCGGGTGTCCACCCCATCGACCTTCGGCGCGCGCTGGCTGGTGCCGCGCCTCAAGGGCTGGCGCCTGCGCCACCCGCAGATCCATCTGGACCTGTGCAACGAACAGGAAGCCGACGACCTGCTGCAGGGCCGCAGCGACATGGCGTTCTATTTCGGCCAGGGCTCGCGCCCCGGCACCGAGTGCCTGAAGCTGTTCGGCGAAGAACTGGTGGCGGTCTGCGCCCCCGGCAGCCTGCCGGACAAGCCGTTCACCGACCCGACGCAACTGGCCGAACTGGTGCTGCTGCAACTGGCCTCGCGGCCGCAGGCCTGGCACGACTGGTTCGACAGCCAGGGTTACCACACCGAGCACAGCTATCATGGCCCACGCTTCGAAACCTTCTACATGTGCATCCGGGCCGCTCAGGTCGGCTGCGGCGTGGCCCTGCTGCCGCGGTTCCTGGTGGAGGAAGAGCTGGCCGAGGGCAAGCTGGTGCTGGCCTGGGACTACGCGATGCCCAGCCACGATGCCTACTACCTGGCCTACCCTGAACATGCGGCCGAAGTGCCCAAGGTGCGGGAGTTCGTACGCTGGATGCTGGAGCAGATCGACAGCCCGACGCCGACCTGATCCGGAATGGGTGCAGGCCGCACGGGCGCTATCGCCGGCAAGCCTCGCTCCTACCCAGCAACGCCGTACCTGCAGGAGCGAGGCTTGCCCGCGATGAGTCCCTCAGCCTCGACATCCGTCCCCACGCAAAAAACGCTGGCAAAACCCACGGCGGATATGCGCCACTACTGCCTTCATTGAACAAGCTGGAAAGCCGCGCCCTTCATCGCGGCCAGCATGGAGATTCCCGTTATGAGCGAGAGTGTGTTTGCCGATCGCATCGTGCAGAACCTGCTCGACACCGACTTCTACAAACTGACCATGATGCAGGCGGTGCTGCACAACTACCCCAATGTGGAAGTCGAATGGGAATTCCGCTGCCGCAACAGCGAGGACCTGCGCCCCTACCTGGCGGAGATCCGCTACCAGTTCGAGCGCCTGGCCGATCTGAGCCTGAGCGCCGACCAGTTGAGCTTTCTGGAGCGCATCAGCTTCCTGAAACCGGACTTCCTGCGCTTTCTCGGGCTGTTCCGCTTCAACCTGCGTTATGTGCATACCGGTATCGAGAACGGCGAGCTGTTCATCCGCCTGCGCGGGCCCTGGCTGCACGTGATCCTGTTCGAAGTGCCGATGCTGGCGATCGTCAGCGAGGTGCGTAACCGCTATCGCTACCGCGAAGTCGTCCTGGAACAGGCCCGCGAACAGCTGTATCGCAAGTTCGACTGGCTGAGCGCCAACGCCAGCACCGATGAATTGTCGCACCTGCAGGTGGCCGACTTCGGCACCCGCCGGCGCTTCTCGTACCGGGTCCAGGAAGAAGTGGTGAACGTGCTCAAGCACGACTTCCCCGGGCGTTTCGTCGGCACCAGCAACGTGCACCTGTCCCGCGAGCTGGACATGAAACCCCTGGGCACCATGGCTCATGAGTGGATCATGGCCCACCAGCAACTGGGGCCACGGCTGATCGACAGCCAGATCGCCGCCCTCGACTGCTGGGTCCGCGAGTACCGCGGCCTGCTGGGGATCGCCCTGACCGACTGCATCACCACCGACGCCTTCCTCAACGATTTCGATCTGTACTTCGCCAAGCTGTTCGACGGTTTGCGCCACGACTCGGGCGATCCGATCGTCTGGGCGGAAAAAGCCATCGCCCATTACCTGAAACTGGGCATCGAGCCAATGAGCAAGACCCTGGTGTTCTCCGACAGTCTGACGCTGCCCAAGTCCCTGGAGATTTTTCGCGCGCTGCGTGGTCGGATCAATGTCAGCTTCGGTATCGGCACCAACCTGACGTGCGATATTCCCGGTGTCGAGCCGATGAGCATCGTGCTTAAAATGGCCGCCTGCAATGGCCAGCCCGTCGCCAAGATCTCCGACGAAGCGGGCAAGACCCATTGCAAGGATCCCAATTTCGTCGCTTATCTGCGCCACGTTTTCCAAGTACCTGCCGCCCTTTCTGGCACATCAAGCAAGGAGTGAATCATGCAAGCCGTACAGCGTGAGATTGCTGAACAGCTCAAGGTCCAACCCCCTTTCAAGGACCAGGCCGATCTCGAGGCAGAAGTCGCCCGGCGGGTCGCGTTCATCCAGCAATGCCTGCTCAATTCCGGGCTCAAGACCCTGGTACTGGGCATCAGCGGTGGCGTCGACTCCCTGACCGCGGGCCTGCTGGCCCAGCGGGCCATACGCGAACTGCGCGCCAGCAGTGGCGACCAGGGTTATCGGTTCATCGCCGTGCGCCTGCCGTACGACGTGCAGTTCGACGAACACGATGCCCAGGCCTCGGTGGACTTCATCGAACCCGACGAGCGCCACACCGTGAACATCGGGCCGGCGGTCAAGTCCCTGGCCAATGAAGTGGCGGCCTTCGAAGGTCATCAGGCGGTAACCCGGGACTTCGTGCTCGGCAATACCAAGGCACGCATGCGCATGGTCGCGCAGTACACCATCGCCGGCGCCGCCCACGGCCTGGTGATCGGCACCGACCACGCCGCCGAAGCGGTGATGGGTTTCTTCACCAAGTTCGGTGACGGCGCCTGCGACCTGGCCCCGCTGAGCGGGCTGGTGAAGAACCAGGTGCGCGCCATCGCCCGGCATTTCGGCGCGCCGGAGCCGCTGGTGGAGAAGATCCCTACCGCCGACCTCGAAGACCTGTCTCCCGGCAAACCGGACGAGGCGTCCCACGGCGTGACCTACGCCGAGATCGATGCCTTCCTCCACGGCCAGCCGGTGCGCGAGGAGGCGTTCAAGATCATCTGCAACACCTACAACAAGACCCATCACAAACGCGTGATGCCGTTCGCGCCTTGAGTTCATGAGGTGATGCAAAAGCCCGCCGCGGGAAATCTCGGCGGGCTTTTTGTTGTGTGTTGGCCGGGCTGGCGCTATCGCAAGCAAGCTTCGCTCCTACACAAGCTTGAGGAAACGAGGCTTGCCCGCAACCGCCCGCCCACAAAAAAACGCCCCGAAGGGCGCTTTTTTTCACTCGGAATCAACCGATCATTTCAGCACCAAGGCGCCTTTCATCATCGAGTTGTGGCCCGGGAACGAGCAGAAGAACTCGTAGCTTTCGCCCGCGGTCAGCTTCGACACGTCGAAGGTCACCGAGTCTTTTTCGCCGGCGCCGATGATCTTGGTGTGGGCGATGACGCGGCTGTCGTCTGGTTTCAGGTAGTCCTTATCAATGCCGGCAGCCATGCCGTCGGTCGCGATGCCGGCCATGTCCGCGCTTTTGCTCAGCACCCAGTTATGGCCCATGACGTTCTTCGGCAGGCTGCCGGAGTGGGTCAGGTTCACGGTGAAGGTCTTGCAGCTCTTGTCGATGGTGATTTCCTTCGTGTTGAAGGACATCTGGTCGGTGGAATCGACATCGACCTTGCATTCGGCGGCCATCAGCTGGCTGCTGGCCAGTGTCAACAGGGATACCGCAACGAGTTTGGCAAACATGGTGAATCTCCAAGGCAGGGTTAACAAAATCCATCTGAATCCATGAAGGTGAAGACTGCCTGAATTTTTCACAAGTTCCTATGATTTACATCAACAAATTGTATACAACTTTGCGCTATCGGCCTGATCGAGAGAATCAAACAGCCAGCCAACGGCCGCGGACCTATGCTCGGCGCACATCACTATCGGAGTGTCCGCCATGCATCTCAACAGCCTGTTCCGCAGCCTGCTCGCCGCCTACGCCTGTGGCGCCAGCGGCACCTGTGAAAGCCCCCGCCGCGGGGATTGACCCTTGGAGCGCGGCCGGCCAGCCATTACTCTGTGGCCCTCATCGACCATGGAGTAAGGCATGTCTTTAGCGTCTGTATGTGTGTTCTGCGGTGCCAGCACCGGCACCGACCCGGTCTACCGCGAGGCCGCCGAAGCCCTCGGGCGCCAGCTGGCCGAACGCAAGCTGACCCTGGTCTATGGCGGTGGCGCCGTCGGCCTGATGGGCATAGTCGCCGACGCGGCCCTGGCGGCCGGTGGCGAAGTCATCGGCATCATTCCCCAGAGCCTCAAGGACAAGGAAATCGGCCATCCGGGCCTGACGCGCCTGGAGGTGGTCGACGGCATGCACGCCCGCAAGGCACGCATGGCCGAGCTGAGCGATGCCTTTATCGCGCTGCCGGGTGGCCTGGGCACTCTGGAAGAATTGTTCGAGGTCTGGACCTGGGGCCAATTGGGCTATCACGCCAAGCCCCTGGGGTTGCTGGAGGTGAATGGCTTCTACGAGAAACTCACTGGTTTTCTCGATCACATCGTCGGCGAAGGCTTCGTTCGCGCCCCACACCGTGACATGCTGCAAGTGAGCGATTCGCCGCGCACACTGCTGGATGCGCTGGAGGCCTGGCAACCCACGGTCGCCCCAAAATGGGCCGAGCAGAAACCCGATTAACCGCCGGCCCCCGATACAAGGCAGAATACGCGCCGCTCAACCTCACCTTCGACCCCAGAGGATCGCCCATGGCTAAACCCAATTACTCCTTCGCCAAACGTCAGCGAGACCTGGCAAAGGAGCAGAAGAAAGAGGAAAAGCTGCAACGCAAGAAAGCTGCCGCTGAAGAAGCCGGCGCACCGAGCCCGGATACAGAAGACGAAGTGGCCGCCGACGACGCCAATGCAGTAGACGATCAGGCCCCCAAGGCCTGAGACCCGCCAGGCCTGATACTCCTGTCAGGCCCTCGGGATCTGGGGTCGGCTATCCATTACCGACCCTCGGATACCCAACGCTTTGACAATCGAATCGCGATAACCCTGTGGCAGGTTGACCGGTAGCTGGTCCGCTGCGAACAGGCCGATTTCCTTGTGCTCGTGGCTGAGGGTCGGCACAAAACCGCCCAGGAGCCGGCAGCGATAGGTCGAGATAAAGACATGCTTGCCGGGGATGACCTCGAACAGGTACGAATCCAGCGGCTCCGCCACCGCCACCCGCACATCCAGCTCTTCCTCGATCTCCCGCGCCAGGCATTGCGGCGCCGTCTCCCCCAGCTCGATCCGCCCGCCGGGCAGCTCCCACTCGTCACGCTCGTTGAGCATCAGCACCACCAATCCTTCGGGGGATTGCAGCACACCCTTGATCGATACCGGGAACATAAGCGACTCCTGTAAAACCTGTAGCCGCTGCCGCAGGCTGCGATAAGGTTCGAAGAACCTTCCTGTGGCCACAAAAGCACAGCCGCTACGCGCCCGAGCGCAGCCTGCGGCAGCCGCTACAGAGAGATGCGTTCATTCAGCGGCATCACCGTCACCCGCACTTCCGGGTCGTGGCTGCCGCCGCCGAGAATCACCCCGCGCAACGGCGAGACGTCGGAAAAGTCCCGGCCCCAGGCCAGGGTGATGTGCTCGAGCGCCGGCTGCACGTTGTTGGTCGGGTCGAAATCCACCCAGCCAAGCACCGGGCAGAACACCGAAACCCAGGCATGGGAAGCGTCCGCGCCGATCAAGCGTGGCTGCCCCGGTGGCGGCTGGGTCAGCAGGTAGCCGCTGACATAACGCGCCGCCAGGCCACGGGAACGCAAACACACCAGCATCAGGTGGGCGAAGTCCTGGCAGACCCCGCGCCGCCGCTCCAGCACCTCCACCAGCGGCGTCGCCACCTGGGTGGCTTCGGCATCGAAGGTGAACTCGCTGAAGATCTTCTCCATCAACGCCTGTACCCCCAGCAACAACGGACGCCCGGCGGGGAAACAGCTTTCGGAAAAATCGACGAAGCTTTTCTTCAAGTGCACATAGGGCGACTCGAAGCGGTAACGACACGCCTCCATCAAGGCCGCGGACAACGGCCGGCTGCTGTAGGTCAGCGCACTGCGGGTGGCGTCCCAGGGCAATGACCGGGTGAAATCCAGAGCAGGCCGGGCCAGCACCTCCACCGTCAGCTGCGCATTGACCAGCAACTCGTCATGGGGGCGCTCGAACGCCAGTCGGGTCAGCGGGTTGCCGAACACATCCAGCTCGTCGCGGCGGGTGGTGGGGTCGGGGCTGATCAGCAGTTCCTGCTGGCTGCAATGCTGCCAGGCGCAGGCCCGCGGCCACAGGTGCGCCAGCTGCTGGGCCAGGGAAACCGGGCTGTCGTAGTGGTAATGGGTATCGTGGAAGATCTGGTAATGAGCGCTCATCAGACGGACACCGTTTGTTGGCTGACATCGTCGACATGGGCGAAATGCCGCAGCGCCAGGCGGTCGGAGACCTGCCCGCTGGCATCGGCGATTTCCTGCAACAGGTCGGCCAGGCCTTCGAGCGCCGCGCGCACGCTGGCTTCGCCGAACAGCGGGTTTTCCAGGCAGCCCAGGTCGAAGCGCGACAGGCGCCCCACCAGCTTGGGCAAGCCGGCCTCGCGCGGCACGCCGAACTCGTCGTTCAAGCGATTGAGGGTCCGGGTCACCAGCTTCAGCTGGAACAGCACCGCGTGGGGGTTCTGTTCATCGAGCAGCAACAGGTCGAGCACCGGGATCAACTGCGCCACCGCCAGGTAGCGGGAACGGTAGGTGATGCTGCTGTTGCCCAGTTCCAGCAGCCACTCCAGCCCGGCCTGGTCGAACGCGGTGGCGCTGCGCAGGAAGGCCGCCAGGCTGCTGCTGAGGAACTGCAGGCGCTCGATACGCCGGCCGATCATCAAAAAACGCCAGCCTTCGTCGCGGGTCATGTCGTCCAGGGCGAAGCCCGACAGCGCCGCCAGGGACATCACCAGGCGGTTGAGGAAGTCCAGCAACTCGCCGAAGTCCGGCTCGCGGGCTTCCAGCGCCAGGGCTTCGCGCTGCAACTCCACCAGCGCCTGCCAGTTTTCCCGCGAGAGCTTGCCGCGCACCTGGGACGCCGCCCACTGCAGGCGCTGCAGGTTGGAGCGCAGGCTGAAGGCCCAGTCGTCGCCCTGCAGGGCCGCCAACAGGCGCTCGGGCAGTTCACCCTCGTCCGGCAGCAACATCAGGCTTTCGCCCAGGTCGACCGCCGCCTGCAAGGCCCGCGGGTCATCGCCGTCGACATAACGCGCCAGCATGATCCGCAACAGCCGCGCGCTGCCATCGCAACGCTCGCAGTAACGGCCGAACCAGAACAGGTTTTCCACCACCCGCGACGGCAGGTACGGATCGCGCCGCACCAACTCATGCACGCCGATGGTCCGCTGGCCCTTCCACTGTTCGCCGCTGGGCGCACGCTCGCCCAGCACCCAGGTGTCCTTGCTGGCGCCGCCGCGCTGCATCGATACCACTTCGGCATCGGCCTCGGCGGCCACCCGGGTCAAGCCGCCCGGCAGCACCCGGTAACCATCGCGGCTGGCCACGGCATACACCCGCATGCCGATGGCCCGCGGTTGCAACTGGCCGTCCTCGGCCTGCCAGACCGGCGCCTGGGACAGCTGCGCCAGTTCCTGGGCGACGTAGGCATAAGGCCGCGCCCGCATGCGCTCGGCCAGGGCCTGGCGCTCTTTCTCGCAGAGGTCGCGGCCGAACAACGGGGCAAAACTCTGGGACGGGAATGCCGGCTTGATCAGCAGCTCCGGAAGTTTCTCCAGGGCCTGGGCCAGTACCGGGGCCTCGCCGCACCACCAGGTGGCGACGGACGGCAGAATCAGTTCTTCGCCAAACAGGTACTCGCTGATCTTCGGCAGGAAACCCAGTAGGCCTGGCGACTCCAGCACGCCGCTGCCCAGGGCATTGGCCACCAGCACCCGGCCCCGCCGCACCGCCTCCAGCAGCCCCGGCACGCCAAGGGCCGAGTCGGTGCGCAGTTCCAGCGGGTCGCAGAAGTCGTCGTCGAGCCGGCGCATGATCGCGTGCACCCGCCGCAGGCCGCTCAGGGTCTTGAGGTAGACCGTGGCGTCGCGCACCGTCAGGTCGCCGCCCTCCACCAGCGGATAACCGAGCTGGCGCGCCAGGTACAGGTGCTCGAAATAGCTTTCGTTGAAACGTCCCGGGGTCAGCAGCACGATCAGTGGCGCTTCGTCGTCCCGGGGCGCCTGGCGTGCCAGGGTTTCCTGCAGGGTGCGGAAGAAGCCGGCCAGGTGCTGCACCTGCAGATCGCGGTACAGGTCCGGAAAGGCCCGGGACACGATCATCCGGTTTTCCAGGGCGTAGCCGGCACCGGAGGGCGCCTGGGTACGGTCGGCGGTGACCCACCAGCGCCCGTCCGGGGTGCGCGCCAGGTCGACCGCGTACAGGTGCAGGAAGGCGCCGTCCGGTGGCTGGATGCCCTGGCACGGCCAGAGAAAGTTGTTATGGCCGAACACCAGTTCGGCCGGCAGCAGGCCTTCGCAGATCAGCCGCTGGGGACCGTACAGGTCGGCCAGTACCGCATTGAGCAAACGCGCCCGTTGCGCGATCCCGGCGGACAGCTGTTGCCACTCATCGGCGGCGATCACATGGGGCAACAGGTCCAGCTCCCACGGCCGGTCGGCGCCCTTGGGGTCGGCATAGACGTTGTAGGTGACGCCGTTTTCCTGGATCTGCCGGGTCAGCAGGGCCTGGCGCTGCATCAACTGCGCCGGCGTGCTGCGCTGCAACTGGTCATACAGGCGGCGCCAGTGCGGGCGCACCGCGCCGCTGGCGTCGAGCAGTTCGTGGTAGGTACCCGTCGTCAGCGGGTAGTGGTCAAGCAGGTCAGGCATGGAGAGCTCGGCAGACGGCAAGGTAAGCCAGATTAACGCAGACACATGACGCCCGGATATGTGAAACATCCGGGCGTCGCGTCTGCTTTAGAAACGTCGCAAATCGAGTGTCATCGGCAACTCGTCGTTGATCGTCAGGCTCGGCACCGACAAGGTGCCAGGGCTGTGCCCCAGGCGGAAGAAGCGCGCCATGCGCCGGCTTTCGGCCTCGTTGGCATTCACCGGCAGGCTGTCGTAGTTGCGCCCGCCCGGGTGGGCCACGTGGTACTGGCAACCGCCCAGGGAACGCTGCATCCAGGTGTCGAGCAGGTCGAACACCAGGGGCGCATGCACCGGGATGGTCGGTTGCAGGCAGTTGAACGGCTGCCAGGCCCGATAGCGCACCCCAGCGACAAACTCCCCGACCCGCCCGGTGGGCTGCAGCGGCACCGCGACGCCGTTGCAGGTCAACAGGTAGCGCTGCGGCGCCAACCCGGTGAGCTTGACCTGCAGGCGCTCCAGCGACGAGTCGACATAACGTACCGTGCCGCCCGCGGAGCCCTCCTCCCCCAGCACATGCCAAGGCTCCAGGGCCTGGCGCAGCTCCAGCTCGACACCGCCGACCGCGTAATCGCCGACCTTGGGGAAACGGAACTCCAGGTGCGCGGCGAACCACTCGGCGCGCAGCGGATAACCGGCGGCGTTGAGCTCGACTATGACGTCGGCGAAGTCCTGCTCGATAAAGTGCGGCAACAGGAAACGGTCGTGCAGCTCGGTGCCCCAGCGCGCCAGCTTGGCCGGCGCATAGGGCTCGCGCCAGAAGCGTGCGACCAAGGCCCGCAGCAACAGTTGCTGGGCCAGGCTCATGCGCGCATGGGGTGGCATTTCAAAGGCGCGCAGCTCCAGCAGGCCCAGGCGCCCGGTGGCGCCGTCCGGCGAGTACAGCTTGTCGATGCAGAACTCGGCGCGGTGGGTGTTGCCGGTGACGTCGATCAGCAGGTTGCGCAGCAGCCGGTCGACCAGCCACGGCGGGCACTCCTCGCCCGGTTCGGGCATCTGCGCAAAGGCGATTTCCAGCTCGTACAAGGCATCGTTGCGCGCCTCGTCGACCCGCGGCGCCTGGGAAGTCGGGCCGATGAACAGCCCGGAGAACAGATAGGACAACGACGGATGGTTGTGCCAGTAGCTGATCAGGCTGCGCAACAGGTCCGGCCGGCGCAAAAATGGCGAATCCGCCGGCGTCGCGCCGCCCAGCACGAAGTGGTTGCCGCCGCCGGTGCCGGTGTGGCGCCCGTCGATCATGAATTTCTCGGTGGTCAGGCGGGTCTGCCGGGCTTCTTCGTAGAGGAATTCGGTGCGCTCCACCAGCTCGTCCCAACTGGCGGACGGCTGCACGTTGACCTCGATCACCCCCGGATCGGGGGTGACGCGGAAGTTGCTCAGGCGCGGATCGCTCGGTGGCTCGTAGCCCTCCAGCAGCACCGGGCAATGCAGCTCTTCGGCGGTGGCCTCGATGGCGCTGACCAACTCCAGGTAATCCTCCAGGCGTTCCAGGGGCGGCATGAACAGGTACAACCGCCCGCCCCGCGCCTCGGCGCACAACGCGGTGCGGGTCAGCCAGTCGGCGGACTGGTCGATCTGCGGCACCCGTTCATCGGCCTCGGCCGCTGCACCATGTTCACGTAATTGCGCGCTGTCCGGCAGCTCGGGCAGGTCCTGGTTCGGGTCGGTGGGGTGCACATAGGGATATTCCGCCGCCGTCACCCAGGGCTGGGACGCCAGCGGCAGGCGATAACCCAGGGGCGAGTCCCCCGGTACCAGCCGGCAATGAGTGTCACGCAGGTACCAGCGGCCGCTCTGCCACTGGTCGCCCCTGGCAGTGCGGGCCAGCGGCAGGACCTGGCCGATGACCTTGTCCAGGCCCTGGCTGAACACCTTGCGCAGGCGCGCGCGCTCCAGTTCGTCCGCCAGCCGTGAATCCTCGGCAGTCACGTTCTGCGGCAAGGTGCCCTCGCGCCACAGGTAATAGAAATTGTCTTCATAGGCCGGGAACACGAAGCGCGGCGGCAGCTTCAGGCGTTCGGCGACGCTGGCCAGGAAACGCCCGGCCAGCTCGCTGTCGGCGCCGTAGTCTTCGTGCTCGTCGGCAATCAGCGCGGCGTTGTGCCAGATCGGCATGCCATCGCGGCGCCAGTAACAGTTCAGCGACCAGCGCGGCAATTGCTCGCCCGGGTACCACTTGCCCTGGCCGAAATGCACCAGTCCCTTGGGCGCGTAGTGGTTGCGCATGCGCTGGAACAGCTCGGCGGACAGCCGGCGCTTGTTCGGCCCGAGGGCCGCGGTGTTCCATTCGGCGCCATCCGGGTCGTCGATCGAGACGAAGGTCGGTTCGCCGCCCATGGTCAGGCGCACGTCGCCCTCCAGCAGGTCGGCATCGATCTGCCGCCCCAGGGCCTGGATCGCCAGCCATTGCTCCTCGGTGTAGGGCTTGGTGACCCGCGGCGCTTCCCAGACCCGCTCCACCGACATCTCGTGGCTGAACTCGCATTCGCAAGGCTCCACCAGGCCGCTGATCGGCGCCGCCGAGGACGGATCGGGGCTGCAGGCCAATGGGATATGCCCTTCCCCGGCAAACAGCCCGGAGGTGGCGTCCAGGCCGATCCAGCCGGCGCCGGGCAGGTACACCTCGCACCAGGCATGCAAGTCGGTGAAATCCACCTCGGTGCCGGACGGGCCGTCGAGGGATTTGACGTCGGCGGTCAACTGGATCAGGTAGCCGGAAACAAAACGCGCGGCCAGCCCCAGGTTGCGCAGCAGTTGCACCAGCAGCCAGGCGGAGTCGCGGCAGGAGCCGGAAGCCTTGTCCAGGGTCTGCTCGGGCGTCTGCACGCCCGGTTCCATGCGGATCAGGTAGCCGATATCTTCGCTCAGGCGCTGGTTCAGGCCCACCAGGAAATCCACCGCCGGCATCGGCGTGCGGTCGATGCCCTCGAGGTAAGCCTTGAACTTTGGCGTCAACGGCAGGGTTTCCAGGTAAGGCGCCAGCTCGCGTTGCTCGTCGGCGGCATAGGCGAAGGGGATTTTCTCCGCGTAGGGCTCGAGGAAGAAATCGAACGGATTGAACACCGCCATCTCCGCCAGCAGATCGACTTCGATGCGCAGTTCGTCGGCCTTTTCCGGGAAGACCAGGCGCGCCAGGTAATTACCCTGGGGGTCCTGCTGCCAGTTGATGAAGTGCTGCTCGGGCTGGACCTTCAGCGCATAGGAGAGAATCCGCGTACGGCTATGGGCCGCCGGACGCAGGCGAACGATCTGTGGGCCGAGTTCGACCGCGCGGTCGTAGCGGTAATGCGTGACATGGTGCAATGCGACATGGATCGACACGGCGTGCCTCCTGCGGACCTGGACGTACACGAGAGCGCGCAAGACTTATGCCAGGGCACCCGTCCCGGCGCTTTCCCCAACTGCTGTAGGCAGTACAGCACCAAAAGCGAGCGGCGCGTGCTTTGGCGTGCGCAGGGTTGCACATAAATGTGGCGACAGGATGTAACCGGCGGTCAGCGCACCCGCTTCAGGCCGGCTTCCAGTTGCTGCAAACGCCGGCGTTTGCGCGCCGCCACTTGCAGCACCTTGAGCCCGCGCTGGTAGCGCCGGGTGCTCATCAGGTACAGGCCGGTCAGGGGGATGCACAGGACAAAGGCCGGAAAGAAGCGCTGGCGGGAATCCAGCAGGACAAGCAGCGCACACGCCAGGCAGAACACCAATGCGCCGAACAAGGCCCAGGCGCCACGCGGGTAGCCACGGATCACCAGCAGGAAACACAGGCTCATCAGCAGGCCAACGCCCAGCATGGCCATCGCGGCGTAGTTGGCGACCTGGAAGTCCCGGGGAAAATACAGATGGGGCACCTGCGCGGCGGTCAGCGAGACGCTGAAGATCGTCGTCATCATCACCGCGATATGAATCGCCCCAAAGCGCCGCACATAGGGCTGCCAGGCGAGCCATTCGGCGGTCTTGAGACGCAGCAGCTTGTCTTCGATCTGCTGTTGTTGCGGGGTTTTCCTGCGACGTAACACGCTGCTCTTCCTTGAGTCGATGCCAATACTGGGGCGCACCTTAACAAACCCGAACGGCGAAATGCACAACGCCAACCCTGGGGTTGGCGTTGTGTCTGTACAGCAGCTGCCTTAGCGGGGCACGACCGGTTTGCGGGCCGGCTTCTTGCCTTTGCCCTTGGCCGCATCCGTGCGCTCCTTGGCGGCCTGCTTGTTGCGGGCCATCGCGGCGGCCTTGGCCTGTTCGCGCTTGTCCCACGGGTTGCCGCCGTCGCTGCCGCGCGGCGGCAGGCCGGTGTGCTGGGTGAGGATCCGGGTGGTTTCCTTGGCCACTTTGTGGCTGCCAGCCGGCGTCGAGTTCTTGCGACGGGCGCTCTGGTAGCTGTCGGTAGCCGGCTGGTGCAACGGAATCAGCTGGTGCTTGCCCGGCCCGATCAGGTCGGCGCGGCCCATGCGGGTCAGTGCTTCACGCAGCATCGGCCAGCCTTTCGGGTCGTGGTAACGCAGGAACGCCTTGTGCAGGCGCCGCTGCTCCTCGCTCTTGACGATGGTCACCCCGTCACTCTTGTAGGTGACCTTGCGCAGCGGGTTCTTGCCCGAGTGGTACATGGCGGTGGCGGTGGCCATCGGCGACGGGTAGAACGCCTGCACCTGGTCGGCGCGGAAACCGTTGCCCTTGAGCCACAGGGCCAGGTTCATCATGTCTTCGTCGGTGGTGCCCGGGTGCGCGGCGATGAAGTAAGGAATCAGGTACTGCTCCTTGCCCGCTTCCTTGGAGTACTTCTCGAACATCCGCTTGAACCGGTCGTAGGTGCCGATGCCCGGTTTCATCATCTGGTTGAGCGGACCTTCCTCGGTGTGTTCCGGGGCGATCTTCAGGTAGCCACCGACGTGGTGGGTCACCAGTTCCTTGACGTACTCCGGCGACTCGACCGCGAGGTCGTAGCGCAGGCCGGAAGCGATCAGGATCTTCTTCACCCCCGGTAGGGCGCGGGCGCTGCGATACAGCTGGATCAGCGACGAGTGATCGGTGTTCAGGTTCGGGCAGATGCCAGGGAACACGCAGGACGGCTTGCGGCACGCGGATTCGATTTCCGGGCTCTTGCAGGCGATGCGGTACATGTTCGCGGTCGGGCCGCCGAGGTCGGAAATGACGCCGGTAAAACCTGGAACCTTGTCGCGAATCTCTTCGATCTCGCGAATGATCGACTCTTCGGAACGGTTCTGGATGATCCGCCCTTCGTGCTCGGTGATCGAGCAGAAGGTGCAGCCGCCAAAGCAGCCCCGCATGATGTTCACCGAGAAACGGATCATCTCGTAGGCCGGGATTTTCTCCTTGCCGTACGCCGGGTGCGGGATGCGCTGATACGGCATGCCGAACACGTAGTCCATCTCTTCGGTGGTCATCGGGATGGGTGGCGGGTTGAACCAGACATCGATCTCGCCATGCTTCTGCACCAACGCACGGGCGTTGCCCGGGTTGGTTTCCAGGTGCAGCACGCGGTTGGCGTGGGCGTAGAGCACCGGGTCGTTACGCACCTTTTCCATCGACGGCAGGCGGATCACGGTCTTGTCCCGGGTCATCTTCGGGCTGGCCAGGATCTGCACGACCTTGGCTTCCTGGGGATCTTCCACCGGCCCCTTTTCTTGCTCGATGGCGCAGGCGGCGGTGTCCTGGGTGTTGACGTAGGGGTTGATGATCTTGTCGATCTTGCCCGGACGGTCGATACGCGTGGAGTCCACTTCGTACCAGCCCTGCGGCGTGTCACGGCGAATGAACGCGGTGCCGCGCACGTCGGTGATGTCTTCGATCTTGTGTCCGTAGGACAGGCGCTGGGCGACTTCGACAATCGCCCGCTCGGCGTTGCCGTAGAGCAGGATGTCGGCGCAGGCGTCGATCAGGATCGAGTTGCGCACCCGGTCCTGCCAGTAGTCGTAGTGGGCGATGCGGCGCAGGGAGGCTTCGATGCCGCCCAGGACGATCGGCACGTGCTTGTAGGCTTCCTTGCAGCGCTGGCTGTAGACCAGGCTGGCGCGGTCCGGACGCTTGCCCGCCAGGCCGCCGGGGGTGTAGGCGTCGTCGGAACGGATTTTCTTGTCCGCGGTGTAGCGGTTGATCATCGAGTCCATGTTGCCGGCCGCGACGCCGAAGAACAGGTTCGGCTCGCCGAGCTTCATGAAGTCGTCTTTGGACTGCCAGTTCGGCTGGGCAATGATCCCGACGCGGAAGCCCTGGGACTCCAGCAGCCGGCCGATGATCGCCATGCCGAACGACGGGTGATCGACGTAGGCATCACCGGTGACGATAATGATGTCGCAGGAATCCCAGCCGAGCTGATCCATCTCCGCCCTGCTCATCGGCAGGAACGGCGCCGGTCCGAAACATTCGGCCCAGTACTTGGGATAGTCAAATAACGGCTTGGCTGCTTGCATGTCGATGACCGGTATAGGTGTAGATAAGGGTGCGTTTATTTACAGAGAAATTCGCGGGCGCGGAATATAGCACAAAAAATGACCAATTCCGACGGCCATGGTCGGAAATCGGTGAGGCGCTTATCGCGGGCAAGCCTCGCTCCACAGGAACACGATGACCTTGGAGGCTTGCCTGCGATCGGGAGGTCGGGCCTTACTCGTCGTCGTCGAAGTTGTAGCTGCCCGGCGCGAGGTTCTCGAAGCGGGTGTACTTGCCGATGAACGCCAGGCGGATAAAGCCGATCGGGCCGTTCCGCTGCTTGCCGATAATGATCTCGGCAATGCCCTTGTGCTCGGTCTCGGGGTGATACACCTCGTCCCGGTACACGAACATGATGACGTCGGCGTCCTGCTCGATCGCTCCGGATTCCCGCAAGTCGGAGTTCACCGGGCGCTTGTTCGGGCGCTGCTCGAGGGAGCGGTTGAGCTGGGACAGGGCCACCACCGGGCAGTTGAATTCCTTGGCCAGGGCCTTGAGGGAACGGGAGATCTCGGAAATCTCGTTGGTCCGGTTGTCACCGCTGGAACCCGGGATCTGCATCAGCTGCAGGTAGTCGATCATGATCAGGGCGATGTCGCCGTGCTCACGCACCAGGCGGCGGGTCCGCGCACGCATTTCCGAGGGGCTGATACCGGCGGTGTCGTCGATGAACAGCTTGCGGTCGTTGAGCAGGTTGACCGCCGAGGTCAGGCGCGGCCAGTCGTCGTCTTCCAGCTGGCCGGAACGCACCTTGGTCTGGTCGATACGGCCGAGGGACGACAGCATACGCATGATCAGCGATTCGCCTGGCATCTCGAGGGAGTACACCAGCACCGCCTTGTCGCTGCGCAGCACGGCGTTTTCCACCAGGTTCATGGCAAAGGTGGTCTTACCCATGGATGGACGGCCGGCGACGATGATCAGGTCGGCTGGCTGCAGGCCGCTGGTCTTCTCGTCGAGGTCGGTGTAGCCGGTGGACAGGCCGGTGATGGAGTTGTCGGTGTTGAACAGGGTGTCGATACGATCGATGGCCTTGGTCAGCAACTCGTTGACGCCCACCGGGCCGCCGGTCTTCGGACGCGCCTCGGCGATCTGGAAGATTTGCCGTTCGGCTTCGTCGAGGATCTCTTCGGCGGTGCGGCCTTCGGGGTTGAAGGCGCTGTCGGCGATCTCGGTGCTGATGCCGATCAGTTGGCGCAGGGTGGCGCGCTGGCGAACGATCTGCGCATAGGCCTTGATGTTGGCCACCGACGGCGTGTTCTTCGCCAGTTCGCCCAGGTAACCCAGGCCACCGACCTGGGACGTCTGGCCTTCCTTGTCCAGTTGCTCGGACAGGGTCACGACGTCGATCGGCATGTTCTGATCGGCCAGTTTGGCGATCGCACGGAAGATCAACCGGTGGTCATGTCGATAGAAGTCGCCGTCGGAGACTTGATCGAGCACCCGCTCCCAGGCGTTGTTGTCCAGCATCAGACCACCGAGCACAGCCTGTTCGGCCTCGATGGAATGTGGCGGCACCTTCAGGGCAGCGGTTTGCAGATCGTATTGCTCGGGAGCGGAGATATCGTTCATGGCCACTTGGTTTTTTAGGAAAAGCAGGGGTTGAAAAACTGAGGGTACAGAAAGACAAAGGGCACGACCTGTAAACAGGATCGTGCCCGATGTTACCGGCTAGCTCCCGAGGGTGCCAGCCGACAAGTACTGCTTAAGCTGCTACCACGACAACGCGTACGGTGGCTTCAACTTCGGCGTGCAGGTGCACGGCTACGTCGAATTCACCTACGTTGCGGATGGTGCCGTTCGGCAGACGAACTTCGCTTTTTGCCACTTCAACGCCGGAGGCGGTCAGTGCATCAGCGATGTCGTGGGTGCCGATCGAACCGAACAGCTTGCCTTCGTCACCAGCGGTGGCAGTGATAGTCACTTCCAGCTCAGCCAGTTGGGCAGCGCGAGTTTCGGCAGAAGCCTTTTTCTCTGCAGCCAGTTTTTCCAGCTCGGCACGACGCGCTTCGAACGCAGCCAGGTTGGCAGCGGTAGCAGCGGTGGCTTTGCCGAAAGGCAGCAGGTAGTTACGGCCGTAACCAGCCTTAACGTTTACCTTATCGCCCAGGTTGCCCAGGTTGGCGATTTTTTCCAGCAGGATCAGTTCCATTTGGTAATAACCTCTTAACTTTTAACCTTCACCGTTCGCAGAGCCGTTATCAGCGTCTTTCGGCGCCGAACGACCGCGAAAATCAATCAGGCTGTCGACTATGGCCAACACCACGAGCAACGGATAGATCAGCTGCATAAACAGCAACAGCGTTACGTACAACCCCACCAGCCAGAACCTGGCCAGTCGCCCTTGCGCCACCAGCCCGTGAATCAGGGCCAGCCCGGCGAATACCAGCGGTACGCTGCACAACGGCGTCAACATCGCCATCTGTGGACCTAGATTCGGTCCCAGCAGCATGCAGGCCAGCAGCAACATCGCCAGTCCCAGCGGGAGCTTGATCGCGCGAAACTCGCGCCCAAAACCACCCGGGTTGTACAACAACGCCTGCCAGTAGCGCCCGACAATCAGGCTAAGCACACTGACGACCTGCAACAAAGCCGCTATCAGGCCGGTCAGGACCGGTGCAATCAGTGAGGCAAGACGAGCCCGCTCTTCAACCGACAACTGCTGGTAGAGATCACCGAGGGCCAACGGCAGGATTTTTACCAACTCCTGCGAGAGCATCTCGATCTGGGGGCGGTAAGCCACACCCAGCACTCCAGCAAACACCAGGCCCAGCGCTATGCTGACCAGCAGCACACGGTTCCAGGATTCGCTTGCGCGCAAAACCAACGCAAGGCCCGAAGACCCAAGCAGCACCATGAGTGCGCGTGGATCACCGGAATACAGCCACCAGAACAATGCCGGCAGCAATCCCAGGGCGAGGACACCAAGGGCGTCGCTCAAACCGCGCCGCAGGAGCACCAGGCTTCCCGCAGCAGCACCCAACCAATACAACAACGGCAATGCCGCACATCCGGCCACTACCAGAGTGGCCTGCACACGGCCGCGCATGATGAACTCAGCTAAGGCGCGCATGCATTCAATCCCTTACTACTTGTCGACTGCCCGGTCTCAGCGGCCGTGGCTGTCGGTGTAGGCCAGCAGGGCCAGGAAGCGGGCGCGCTTGATAGCGGTGGCCAGCTGACGCTGATAACGAGCTTTGGTACCGGTGATACGGCTTGGAACGATTTTGCCGGTCTCGGATACGTAGGCTTTCAGGGTGTTGAGATCTTTGTAATCGATCTCTTTCACGTCTTCAGCGGTGAAGCGGCAGAATTTACGACGACGGAAGAAACGTGCCATGTAATTGGCTCCTCAAAAGGTCCGTGGATTACTCGTCAGCGTTATCGCTGGCGTCGCTGTTATCGCTGTCATCGCCATCGGCGCTGTCAGAATGCTCAGGACGGTCGCGACGCTCACGGCGCTCACTGCGGTTCTCTTCAGCCTTGAGCATCTCGGATTGGCCAGTGATGGCTTCTTCGCGACGGATGACCAGGTTACGGATCACAGCATCGTTGTAACGGAAGTTGTCTTCCAGCTCAGCCAGGGCTTTACCGGTGCACTCAACGTTCAGCATCACGTAGTGAGCCTTGTGAACATTGTTGATTGCGTAGGCCAGTTGACGACGGCCCCAGTCTTCCAGACGGTGGATTTTGCCGCCGTCTTCTTCGATCAGCTTGGTGTAACGCTCAACCATGCCGCCGACTTGCTCGCTCTGGTCAGGGTGGACCAGAAAGATGATTTCGTAATGACGCATGAATGCTCCTTACGGGTTGTAGCCTGCCGCTCAAAAGCGGTCAGACAAGGAGTGAATGACACTTGTGTGTCTTGCCAGAGATAGGCACATATGCGCCTGCCGCAACGGCAAGGGGCGCAATTGTAGAGAAGGGGCCACAGCGGCGCAAGACAATTGGTGATTATTTGAACAATTGGGCGCCAGGGCACGCCAAACCTGCCGGAGGGGCCTGCTCACGATTGCAGCACCTCAGCCGGGCCGCTATCGCGAGCAAGCTCGCACCTGCATAGGAGGGAAGAAACTCAGGCCTTCCTGGCTGCGCTCTTGGCCTTGGCCGCACGCTGGCGCGTGGCTTCGAACAGGCATACGCCGGTAGCCACCGAGACATTGAGACTGCTGACACTACCGGCCATCGGCAGGCGCACCAGGAAGTCGCAATGCTCACGGGTGAGGCGACGCATACCCTTGCCTTCGGCGCCCATGATCAGGATGGTCGGCCCGGTCAGGTCCTGGTCATACAGCTCCTGTTCGGCTTCGCCAGCGGTGCCGACAACCCACAGGCCGCGCTGTTGGAGCTTTTCCAGGGTGCGCGCGAGGTTGGTCACGGCCACCAGCGGAATCACTTCCGCGGCGCCGCACGCCACTTTACGCACGGTCGGGGTCAGGGTCGCCGATTTGTCTTTCGGCACCAGCACCGCCAGCGCACCAGCCGCATCGGCGGTACGCAGGCAGGCGCCGAGGTTATGCGGGTCGGTCACGCCGTCCAGCACGAGCAGCAGCGGCGCGCCCTCGGTACGGTCGAGCAACTCATCGAGCATCGCCTCGCCCCAGACCTGGCTTGGGCTCACTTCAGCCACGACGCCTTGGTGAACGCCCTCGACCCAGGCATCCATTTCACGACGCTCGGCCTGGCCGACCGCCACGCGATTCTGCCCGGCCAGGTCCACCAGCACCTGCACGCGCGGATCGCTGCGGCCTTCGGCCAGCCAGATCTGCTTGACGCGCTTGGGGTGGTGCCGCAGCAATGCTTCCACAGCATGCACGCCGTAGATCTTTTCCAACTGACTCATGACTTGGCCTTGGGTTTACGTGCTCCGCCGCTTTTCGCCGCAGGACCTGCGCCCGCTTTCGGCGGACCTTTACGATGTTTGCTCGGCTTGCTGGACGCAGGCTTTCCGGACTTTCCCCCAGACGCCGCTTTACCACCGCTTTTGGCTTCGGCCAGCAACGCCTGCTTCATTTCCCGGCTCTTGCGTACTTCGGCGTTTTTCGCCGCGGCATCGCTGGAGCGATAGGCCTCGATTGGCTTCTCCTTGGCCGGACCACGACGCCCGGCCTTGGCTGGAGCTGGCTCGGCAGCAGTCTTGGCCGGAGGCACATCGACGGCGCCGCGCTTCTTGCGACCGATCGGCGCGCTGATGGTTTTTTCCGCCATCTCGAAGTCGATCTTGCGCTCGTCCAGATCGACGCGCATGACCCGCACTTCCACGCTGTCACCCAGGCGGAAGCTGCGACCGGTGCGCTCGCCCGCCAGGCGGTGATGCACAGGATCGAAGTGGTAGTAATCGCCCGGCAGCGCCGTGACATGCACCAGACCTTCGACATAGATATCGGTCAGCTCGACGAACAGACCAAAACCGGTCACCGCGGTGATCACACCCGGGAACGACTCACCCACGCGGTCTTTCATGTACTCGCACTTGAGCCAGTTCACCACGTCGCGGGTCGCTTCGTCGGCACGCCGCTCGCTCATCGAGCACTGCTCGCCAAGCTGCTCGAGAACCGCCTCGTCGTACGGATAGATGCGCGCCTTCGGAATGGTCATCGCACCGGCACGACGTACGTGAGGGGTGTTCTGCTTGGAGTGGATGACACTGCGAATCGCCCGGTGCGTCAGCAGGTCCGGGTAACGGCGAATCGGCGAGGTGAAGTGGGTATAGGCTTCGTAGTTCAGGCCGAAGTGGCCTTGATTGTCAGCGCTGTACACCGCCTGGCTCAACGAACGCAGCATCACGGTCTGGATCAGGTGGAAGTCCGGACGATCCTTGATGCTTTCCAGCAATGCCTGGTAGTCCTTCGGCGTCGGGCCGTCCTTGCCTTTATGCAGGGACAGGCCGAGTTCGCCGAGGAAGGCACGCAGTTTTTCCAGGCGCTCTGGCGGCGGGCCGTCGTGGACGCGATAGAGCGCAGGAATTTCGTGCTTCTTGAGGAATTCGGCGGTGGCCACGTTGGCCGCCAGCATGCATTCCTCGATCAGCTTGTGCGCATCGTTACGGGTAGTTGGGCGAATTTCGGCGATCTTGCGCTCGGAACCGAAGATAATCCGGGTTTCCTGAGTCTCGAAATCGATGGCGCCACGGGCATGACGGGCACCGAGCAGCACCTTGTACAGCGCATAAAGCTGCTTGAGGTGCGGCACGACATCGGCGTATTCGCCGCGCAGTTGCTTGGCCTCGCTGGTTTTCGGCTGCTCGAGGATAGTGCTGACCTTGTTGTAGGTCAGGCGCGCCTTGGAGTGGATCACCGCTTCGTAGAACTGGTAGTCGGTCATCTCGCCGGACTTGGAGATGGTCATCTCGCACACCATGGCCAGACGATCGACTTTCGGGTTCAGCGAGCACAGGCCGTTGGACAGCTGCTCCGGCAGCATCGGCACCACGCGCTCGGGGAAGTACACCGAGTTGCCGCGCACCTGAGCCTCGGCATCCAGCGCCGACCCGATCTTCACGTAGCTGGAAACGTCGGCAATCGCCACGTACAGCTTCCAGCCACCGCCGAACAGGCGCAGCTTGCCAGGCTTGACTTCGCAATAGACCGCATCGTCGAAGTCGCGAGCATCTTCGCCGTCGATGGTGACGAACGGCAGATCGCGCAGGTCGATGCGCTTCTCTTTGTCCCTCTCTTCGACTTCCGGCTTGAGCTTGCCGGCTTCCTTCAGCACTGCCTCAGGCCAGACGTGAGGAATATCGTAGGTGCGCAAGGCAACATCGATTTCCATGCCCGGGGCCATGTAGTTGCCCACGACCTCGACCACGTCGCCTTGCGGCTGGAAGCGCGGAGTCGGCCAGTGAGTGATCTTCACCTCGACGAACTGGCCGATCTTGGCGCCGGCATTGCGGCCCGGGGTCACCAGCACTTCCTGCTGGATCTTCGGGTTGTCCGCCACCACAAAACCAATGCCGCCTTCTTCGAAGTAACGGCCGACGATGCTCTCGTGAGCACGGGACACCACTTCGACGATCATGCCTTCACGGCGACCACGGCGATCCAGGCCGGAAACCCGGGCCAGCGCACGGTCGCCATCGAACACCAGGCGCATCTGCGCCGGGCTCATGAACAGGTCGTCGCTGCCGTCATCGGGGACCAGGAAGCCGAAGCCGTCACGGTGACCGCTGATGCGGCCGAGGATCAGGTCGAGCTTATCCACCGGCGCATAAGTGCCGCGACGGGTGTAGATCAGTTGAGCATCGCGCTCCATGGCGCGCAGGCGGCGACGCAAGGCTTCGATCTGGTCTTCTGTGGTCAGACCAAACTCTTCGACCAACTGTTCGCGATTAGCAGGCGAACCCCGATCAGCAAGGTGCTGAAGGATCAATTCGCGGCTAGGGATAGGGTTTTCATATTTTTCCGCTTCACGAGCGGCCTCGGGATCGAGGGACTGCCAATCGGCCATTAGATAAATTTCACCTTGTCTATATGCGGGTTAGTTTGGCATACGCGTATTGAAACGGGAAATTTCAGGCTAAGACAGGCTCCGAAAAGTCCTTCAGAGGCTTCAGAACCATCCTGTAAAAGCCGTCGACGAATTTTTTTCAATATTTTCAAGATCAGGGGTTTACAGCTCAAAAGGTGGTCCGTATAGTGCGCGCCATCGACGACGGAGACGTTGTCGATACTGCCCAGATGGTGAAATTGGTAGACACGCCAGCTTCAGGTGCTGGTGGCCGCAAGGCCGTGGAAGTTCGAGTCTTCTTCTGGGCACCAATTCAGAGCTGCAGATCATTTGAATCTTCAGACTCCTCCAAAAACCCGCGAAAGCGGGTTTTTGCATTCTAAGTGTTTGATTTATTGAATCTAAGTCAAAACAGGGCTTTACAGATTCAAAGGCGCTCCGTATAGTTCGCCCCATCAACAGCGGCAACGCTGCTGATACTGCCCAGATGGTGAAATTGGTAGACACGCCAGCTTCAGGTGCTGGTGGCCGCAAGGCCGTGGAAGTTCGAGTCTTCTTCTGGGCACCATATTCAAGTTTCACAGCATAGCTGTGAAGTCTCACAAAAACCCGCGAAAGCGGGTTTTTGCGTTTCTGGCCCACAACAATTATTTCCCCCACCAAAGCGCCCTCTCCTTCGGACTATCCAGCCCATCAAGCCGCACATGAGAAACAATATCGTTTATGATTGTTACAAGTTTTTGCGGCGCCACAGCGAGGAACCCTGCGAATGATGTTTAAAAACACCTTCCTTCCAACATCCCTTCTGCGTGGCTTGACCATCACTTTGCTGGGCCTGACCCTGGCATCTCCACTCACTCAAGCAGCCGACCCGGTTTCCCTGACCCTCTACAACGGCCAACACAAGGAAGTCGGCGACGCCATCGCCAAGGCTTTCGAGGCCAAGACCGGCATTCACGTCAATGTGCGCAAAGGCAGCAGCAACCAGCTTGCCAGCCAGATCGCGGAAGAAGGCGAACGCTCTCCCGCCGACGTGATCTACACCGAAGAATCACCGCCCCTGAACAAACTCGGCGAGCAGGGCCTGCTGGCCAAGACCGATGCCGCGACCCTTGAAGTCCTGCCCAAGGATTACGTCGCCGGCAACGGCACCTGGATCGGCATCACCGCCCGCGTCCGCGTGGTGGCGTTCAACCCGAAGCTGATCGACGAAAAGGACCTGCCGGCATCGGTGATGGAGTTCTCCCAGCCACAATGGCAAGGCAAGGTAGGTTTCGTTCCTACCAGCGGCGCATTCCAGGAACAGGCCGTGGCAATCATCAAGCTGCACGGAATGGACGCCGCCGAGGAATGGCTGACCGGCCTGCGCGCCTTCGGCAAGACCTACAGCAATAACATGGTGGCCTTGAAGGCCGTGGAAAACAGCGAAGTCGCCACCGTGCTGGTGAACAACTATTACTGGTTCGCCCTGCAACGCGAAAAAGGCCAGCTGGACTCGAAGCTGCACTATTTCACCGGCGGCGATGCCGGCGGGCTGATCACCGTATCCAGCGCCGCGGTACTCAAGTCCAGCAAACACCCCAAGGAAGCCCAGCAATTCCTCGCCTATATGGCCAGCGAAGAAGGCCAGCGCGTGATCACCCAGACCACCGCCGAATACCCGCTGCGCAAAGGCCTGGAATCGGATCGCGGCCTCAAGCCGTTCAGTGAGCTGCAAGCGCCGAAAGTCACCCCGGCCGACCTTGGCAACGCCGAAGAAGCCCTGGAACTGGAACGCGAAGTCGGCCTGAACTGATGAGCGCATCGCTGCCCGCCCCCGCCTCGCGCACAACCTACATACCGAGGCGCAAGGGACCATCGATCTGGCTGCTGCTGCCGGTCCTGCTGCTGGTCGGACTCAGCCTGCTGCCATTGCTCTATGTCGGGCTCAAGGCCTGGCAGGCCGGCTGGGCCGAAGCCCTGCATCTGTTGTGGCGCCCCTATGTATTCGGCCTGCTGCGCAATACTTTGCTGCTGCTCATAGGTGTGACCGTCACCTGCGCCATCGTCGGCCTGTCGCTGGCCTGGCTGCTGGAACGCAGCGACTTGCCGGGGCGGCGCCTCTGGGGCGTAGTCCTGTGCCTGCCCTTTGCCGTACCAGCCTTCGTCAGCAGCTTCACCTGGGTCTCCCTCAGCGCCAGCTTCGAAGGCCTGGGCGGGGCGATCCTGGTCATGAGCCTGTCCAAGTACCCGCTAGTATTCCTGCCTGTCGCGGCTACCCTGCGCAATCTCGACCCCTCCCTGGAGGAGTCGGCCCGCACCCTCGGACAGCATCGCTGGGGCGTGTTCTTCCGGATCACCCTGCCCCTGCTCTGGCCGTCGCTGCTGTCCGGCTCGCTGCTGATCGCCCTGCACATGCTGGTGGAGTTCGGCGCACTGTCGATCATCGGCCTGCAAACCTTCACTACCGCGATCTATCAGCAGTTCGAGCTGGAGTTCAGCAACGCCAACGCGGCGATGCTTTCCGCCGTGTTGCTGGCGCTGTGCCTGGCCCTGCTGTGGCTGGAGTTGCGGATTCGTGGCAAAGGTCGTCATGTACGGACCGGCCAGGGCGCGGCGCGACATGCCGAGCAGGTACGCCTGGGCAAGTGGGCGATTGGCGGGCAACTGTACTGCGCGCTGCTGAGCCTGATCGGCAGCGGCATTCCGCTGGGCATGCTGGCGTACTGGCTGGCCGTCGGCTCATCGGCTGCGTTCCCGGTAGCCGCCATCGGCGAAGCCTTGCTCTCCTCCCTGGCGCTGTCACTGGGTGGCGCGGCACTGTGCCTGGCGCTGGCGCTACCGGTCGGGCTGTTGGTGGTGCGCCACAAGGGTCGCCTGGCCCTCTGGGCCGAACGCCTGCCTTACCTGCTGCACGCCCTGCCAGGCCTGGTGATCGCCCTGACACTGGTGTTTTTTGCCCTGCACTACGTGCCGGCGCTGTATCAGACCTCGGCCCTGCTGCTGATCGCCTACGCCCTGCTGTTCCTGCCCCTGGCGCAGGCGCCGATCCGCACCGCCCTGAACAAGGCGGCGCCGCAACTCGAGGAAGCAGCCCGCACTCTCGGCGCCTCCTCATTCACGGCATTCTGCCGCGTGACCCTGCCGATCATTTCCCCCGCGCTGGGAGCCGCCTTCGCCCTGGTATTCCTGGATGCCATGAAGGAGCTGACGGCCACCCTGCTGCTCAGCCCGACCGGGCTGAATACGCTGGCAACGGAAGTCTGGGCGCACACGGCGAATGTGGAGTTTGCAGCCGCAGCGCCTTATGCGGCGCTGTTGATTCTGGTGTCGGGCTTACCGGTCTATCTGCTGACGACGAGGATGTATCTGAGCCGCTGAGCCCGCTCCTACAGAAAGTCTTCTGTAGGAGCCCCCCCCTAAAATACTCAAGCCTTATGGAAACTCAAGCCCGGAACTGCCCCAGGCTGGCCTTCAATTGTGCCGCCAGGCCATCCAGCACCTTGCCGCTGGCCGTGGTTTCCACCACCGCCTGAGCCGCACGCTCGGCCTGGGCATGGATGGTTTCGACCCGACCGCGCACCGCTTGCGCCCCCTGAGCCTGATGGGCCGCCGCCTGGGTCGCCAGGCCAATCGCCGCGTGCACCTGTTCCACCGACGATTGCACCGACTGTTGCAACCGCGCACTGTCGCGCAGCACCAGCAGACCTTCGCTGGCCTGCCTTCCGGCCTGGCCGATCGCCGCCACCGCTTCGCGCGCGCCCTGCTGCAGAGCACCGATATGCGCCTGGATATCCCCGGTAGAGCTTTGCGTCTTGCTCGCCAGCGCCCTGACCTCGTCGGCCACCACCGCAAAGCCGCGCCCGGTTTCCCCGGCCCGTGCCGCCTCGATGGCCGCATTCAAGGCCAGCAGGTTGGTCTGCTCGGCGATGCCGTGAATCACCGTCAACACCACCTCGATCTGTTCGCTCTGCTGCGCCAGGCGCTCGATGACCTTGGCGCCCGTGTCGACCTGCCCCGCCAGCGCCTCGATCAGGCTGCCCACCCGGGCCGAGGTCCGGGTGTTTTCGTCGGTCGCCTGGCGGATCTCCACCACCTGCTGCAAGGCCGCCTGCATCGCCTGGCTTTCCGCCTGGGCTTCATCAGCCATCTGCGACAGCGCCCGCAAGCTCTCCGCCACCTCGTCGCGCTGGGCCTCAGCCGCAGCGTCGGCCCCGGCATTACGCAGGCTCATTGCACCGATTTCGACGCCAGTGCGCTGCGCCACATCGCCCGCCTCGCGCACGATCGGCTGCAACTTGTCGACAAAGCGGTTGACCGCCGACGCCATGTCGCCGATCTCGTCATTGCTCTTGAGCTGGACCCGTTTGGTCAGATCGCCCTCACCGGCCGCCAGATCATTCAGCGCGGCGATCAGCAGATGCAGCTTGCTGACCACCCGACGCCCCAGCACCACCGCCAGCAACAGCAGGACCCCGCAGCCGACCAGCGCCAGGCCCACGCCAATGCGCCAGCGCAGAGTGGCCGCCGCATCCTGCACAGTACCGGCGGTGTTGGCCTGCATGTCCGAAGCGGTGGTTTGCGCCGACTGCAGGCGCGCGCGCATGGCCGCCGAACTGTCCGCCGAAGCGCCCTTGAGGCTATCGCCCACCAACCGATCGCTGCTGGCGATCAAGGCTGCGAAGCGCTTGTCCAACGCCGCTACGTCCGCCTCGACCGACGCCGTGGAAACCCCCATCAGCACCTTGCCGATTTCCACGCCGTTAGGGCTGATGGAAGCCTCCAGGTAATAGACCGATGGATCGTTCTTGGCCGCGTCCAGCACCTTATCCAGGGCGCGATCGCCCTTGCCCTTTTCCAGCAGCGCCTTGTTGATCGGGTTTTCCCGGTTCAGGTAACGGGTCAGGTGCTCGCCATTGGCGTCGTCGTATACCACGAACAGCACGTTGGGATTGCGCTGGGCGCGCCGGGCGAACTCGGAGAGGGTTGGGACGTCGCTGTCCCACATGGCGCGCGGCGCCACCGAAGCGAGCAACTGGGCCATATCGTTGGCCGAATCCTTGAGATCCTTCTCCAGCGTCGCCCGCAATTGCGCCTGCTCTTCCTCCAGACGCGAGGACAGCCCGGCGGTCAAGCGCTGTCGGGTACTGCTGGAAAGGCTTTCCAGGCTCAAGGTGACTTCGCGAGCCGCCTGCTCCAGCTCGCCGGAGAGCTTCTGGCTATCGACGCCCAGACGCGCGGCCAGGTCGGCCTCCAGCGCCGTCACCGTGCTCCGGGTCAGGGCAACGGCAACCAGCACCTGCACCAAAAGGGCGATACCAAGAGTAACGAACACAGGCCGCAACAAACGGCTTTGTAACAGTGAGAGAACGGCCGACACAGGAAATCCCTCTACTTCAACGCCATCAAACTGATGGCACTCTGGAAGGGGAAATCACAGCAAGGGTCGTGCCGTGTGACAGGCAGAAACGACAAAGGCCCCTGAAGAGGGGCCTTTGTTTTTTACATCAACGACTTATCAAGCAAACGGGTGACGCAGAACGATGGTCTCGTTGCGGTCCGGGCCTGTCGAAATAATGTCGATCGGCGCGCCGACCAGCTCTTCGATACGCTTGATGTAGGCACGGGCAGCGGCCGGCAGCTCTTCCAGGGTCTTGGCACCCAGGGTCGACTCGCTCCAGCCTGGCATCTGCTCGTACACCGGCTCCAGGCCGATGTAGCTGTCGGCGTCGGTTGGTGCGTCGATGACTGCACCGTCCTGGTTCTTGTAGCCCACGCAGATGTTGATGGTTTCCAGGCCGTCCAGCACGTCCAGCTTGGTCAGGCACAGGCCCGAGATGCTGTTGACGTCGATGGCGCGACGCAGGATGACGGCGTCGAACCAGCCGCAACGGCGGGCACGGCCGGTGGTTGCACCGAACTCATGGCCACGCTTGGCCAGGAAAGCGCCGACGTCGTCGAACAGTTCGGTCGGGAACGGACCCGAACCTACGCGAGTGGTGTAAGCCTTGGTGATACCGAGAATGTAGTCCAGGTACATCGGACCAACGCCCGAACCGGTGGCGATACCGCCAGCGGTGGTGTTGGAGCTGGTGACGTACGGATAAGTGCCGTGGTCGATGTCCAGCAGCGAGCCCTGGGCGCCTTCGAACATGATGTCCTTGCCCGCGCGACGCAGCTGGTGCAGCTCGGCGGTCACGTCCAGCATCATCGGCTTGAGCAGTTCGGCGTATTCCATGCACTCGTCGAGCGTCTTCTGGAAGTCGATGGCCGGCTCTTTGTAGTAATTGACCAGTACGAAGTTGTGGTAGTCCAGCAACTCGCCCAGCTTCGCGGCGAAACGCTCGCGGTGGAACAGGTCGCCGATACGCAGGCCGCGACGAGCGACCTTGTCTTCGTAAGCCGGGCCGATGCCGCGACCGGTGGTACCGATCTTCTGCTCGCCGCGGGCTTTTTCACGCGCCTGGTCCAGCGCTACGTGGTAGGACAGGATCAGCGGGCAGGATGGGCTGATACGCAGGCGCTCGCGCACCGGTACGCCTTTTTCTTCCAGCTTGACGATCTCACGCAGCAAGGCGTCCGGTGCAACCACCACGCCGTTGCCGATCAGGCACTGAACGCCTTCGCGCAGCACGCCCGAAGGGATCAGGTGCAAGACGGTTTTTTCGCCATCGATCACCAGGGTGTGGCCAGCGTTGTGGCCACCTTGGTAGCGCACTACGGCGGCAGCATGTTCGGTCAGCAGATCAACGATCTTGCCTTTGCCCTCATCACCCCACTGGGTGCCCAGGACTACGACATTCTTACCCATAACACTTGTCCTCATTCGCGCAAACTTGGTGCCGGCAACGGCCGGCGGGAAAACTCAAGAAGCCAGCGGCAATACTTGCCAAAGCCCGTTCTGCTGAATCAATTGCCGGTCGCAGTCCGCTTCACGGGCGGCGGCCAATGGTTGTCCAGGCAAGGCCTGAACCACGCGCTGACCCTCACTGCGCAACTGGCAAACCTGCTGCCAGAGGGCTGCATCCGTACTGTCCGGCATCCAGATACCGCCAGACGGTAGCTCGATCTCAGCACGCCCCAGGGTCACCAGGGTTTTCAAATCGGTAGAGAAACCGGTTGCCGGACGGGCGCGACCGAAGTCGGCGCCGATGTCGTCGTAACGACCGCCCTGGGCAATGGACTGGCCAACGCCCGGCACGAACACCGCGAACACCACACCGGTGTGGTAGTGGTAGCCACGCAGTTCGCCCAGATCGAAGTACAGCGGCAATTCAGGGAAACGCACGGAAAGACGCTCGGCAATCGCCAGCAGGTCGTCCAGCGCCGCCAGCACTGGCGCCGGTGCATTGGCCAGACGCTCGCGGGCCGCAGACAGCACTTCACGGCCGCCGCACAGGTCGACCAGCGCCCGCAGCATGCCGGACAGATCGGCCGGCAGGCCTTCGGTCAAGGTAATGACCTCGTCGATGGCCTTGCGTTGCAGGGCATCGAACAGTTGCTGTTCCACTTCGCCGGAGAGGCCGGCCGCGCGGGCCAGGCCACGGTAGATACCGACATGCCCCAGGTCCATGTGCACATCCGGCACATCGGCCAGCTGCAGCATCGCCAGCATCAGGCTGATGACTTCAACATCGCTGCTCGGGCTCGCATCGCCATACAACTCGGCGCCCAATTGAATCGGGCTGCGCGAGGACGACAAGGCACGCGGCTGCGCATGCAGCACGCTACCGGCATAGCACAGGCGGCTCGGGCCTTCGCGACGCAGGGTATGCGCATCGATACGGGCCACCTGCGGCGTAATGTCGGCGCGGAAACCCATCTGCCGACCCGATTGCGGGTCGATGACCTTGAAGGTACGCAGGTCGAGGTCCTGGCCCGCGCCGGTCAGCAAGGATTCCAGATACTCGATATGAGGGGTCACGACGAACTCGTAACCCCAACTCTGGAACAGATCCAACACCTGACGACGCGCAACTTCAATGCGCGCCGCCTCAGGTGGCAGTACTTCTTCGATGCCATCTGGCAGCAGCCAGCGGTCTACCGTTGCCATTACGCCATTCCCCTGTGATCCAGGCGGCCAGCCTATGGGCGGGCCTTGAGTGAAGCAGAAAATGATCGGCTCATGCGCAAACCACGCGCATGGGCGACGGGGCGAAAAGCCTGAAACCGGCTTCGCCACTCACTTTCCTCGAAAAAAGCTGTCGAGTCGTTCAACTCGCCGTCTTGCACCAACAACCACAATCAAACGTGCAGACGCAAAAAAGCCGGGAATTTCCCGGCTGCCGCATCATACACTCGTTTTCCCAAAGGATCACCCCGCCAGACACTTTAGCCGCCGGGCGGGGCGATTCAGGTCAACGTCGCATCAAGGCTTGGCCTTTTCCAGATAACGGAAAAAGTCGCTGCTTGGATCCAGGACCATGACGTCGGATTTGTTCGCGAAGCTTTCGCGATAGGCACGCAGGCTACGGTAGAAACCGTAGAACTCCTGGTCCTGACCGTAGGCCTTGGAGTAAATGGCTGCGGCCTTGGCATCGCCGTCACCGCGAATCTCTTCCGACTCACGATAGGCCTCGGCCAGCAGTACGCGGCGCTGACGATCGGCGTCGGCACGAATACCTTCCGCCAGCTCGTTACCCTTGGCGCGGTGTTCACGAGCTTCACGCTCACGCTCGGTGCTCATGCGCTCGAAGACGCTGCGGTTCACCTCCTTCGGCAAGTCGATGGTCTTGACCCGGACATCGACCACTTCGATGCCCAGCTCTTTCTCGGCCATCTTGTTGAGCGAAGCCGTGATATCCGCCATCAGCGCATCACGCTCACCGGACACCACTTCGTGCAGGGTGCGCTTACCGAACTGGTCACGCAGGCCCGACTCCAGACGACGGGAAAGACGCTCGTCGGCGATCTGCTTGAGGCCGGAAGTCGCGGTGTAGAAACGCTCCGCATCCTTCACGCGCCATTTGGCATAGGCATCGACCATCACGGCTTTCTTTTCCAGCGTCAGGAAACGCTGGGTCGGTGCATCCAGGGTCATCAGGCGAGCGTCGAACTTACGCACCTGGTTCACATAGGGCACTTTCACATGCAGGCCCGGCTGAACGTCAGCCTGGACCACACGACCGAACTGCAGCAACACCGCGCGCTCGGTCTGAGCGACGATGTAGAAGCAGTTCCAGGCAGCGATCGCCACGACGACGCCGACGATAAGGGCGATCAGCGATTTATTGCTCATCAGCGACTCTCCCTGGTACGCGCTTGCTGTTGCTGCAGATCAGCTGCCGCACGCGCATTCGCTTCGTTGCTGCTGGCTGCTGCGCCAGTCACCGGAGCACTGGTGCTGCGGCCACTCTCGACCATTTTATCCAGCGGCAGGTACAGCAGATTGCTCTGGCCGTTCTTGTTGCCGGTCACGAGAACCTTGCTGGTATTGCTGAAGACTTCCTGCATGGTATCCAGGTACAGGCGCTGACGGGTGACTTCAGGCGCCTTGCGGTACTCGGCCACCAGCTTGGTGAAGCGATCGGCCTCACCCTTGGCGCGGGAAACCACTTCATCGCGATAACCATTGGCATCCTCGATGATGCGCTGGGCCTGACCACGGGCTTCCGGCACGACACCGTTGGCATAGGTTTCAGCCTGGTTGCGCGAACGCTGCTCGTCTTCACGAGCGCGGATCACGTCATCGAAGGCTTCCTGCACTTCACGCGGTGCCGCTGCGCTCTGTACGTTCACCTGGGTAACGGTGATACCGGTGCGATAGGTGTCGAGGAAACGTTGCAGACGCTCCTTGATCTCGCTGGCCATCAATTCACGGCCTTCGGTCAGCACCTGGTCCATCGCGGTGGAACCCACTACGTGGCGCAGGGCACTGTCGGTGGCGTGCTGCAGGCTGATTTCCGGCTGATCGACGTTCAGCACGAAGTCCTGCAGGTTGCTGATCTTGTACTGCACGGTCAGCGGCACTTCGACGATGTTTTCGTCTTCAGTCAGCATTTGACCCTGCTTGGTATAGGCACGCTCGCGCGTGACGTTTTCCATGTACTTGCGATCGATCGGCGGGAAGTAGATGTTCAGGCCCGGGCCGACGGTCTCGTAGTACTTGCCGAAGCGCAGCACCACGGCCTGCTCCTGCTCGTCCACGACATACACCGCGCTATACAGCCACACAGCCGCCAGCACGACCAGACCGATACCGAGCAGGCCGAGACCGCCGCCCTTACCGGAACTGCCACCATCGTCACCACGTTTCTTACCACCACCGAACAACCCATTCAGGCTTTCCTGCAGCTTGCGGAAGGCCTCGTCGAGATCCGGTGGCCCCTTGCGGTCGCCATTGTTGCGGCGCTTACCACCCCAAGGATCCTGATTATTCGAGTTGCCACCCGGCTCATTCCAAGCCATAGCGCTCTCCATCTGATAAAGCAAAGACGCACCCACGGCGCGCCGACCAATGCTACAGAATGCCTGCTACAGCGGCACAACCGCTTTCTCAGGCTTTTATTGCAAAGTGTGTTGCTCGATGAACTCCAGCGGTTGCATGCCTTCGCGGCTTACCAGTCGATTCAGCTCGACTCGCGGCAAGCGGACAGCCAGCAGGCTGACACCTTCCTCGTCGTGATCTTCTTTCTGCACTGCGCCCAACTCGAAGAACTGCGCTCGCAGTCGAGCAAAACGCTGCGGCAAGCGCAAGGTGCCTACGAACAAATCCTCGCCGAGCAGCTCGGCAATGGCCTGTTTGAGCAGGTCCAGCCCTTGCCCCTCACGGGCCGACAGCCAGACCCGCTGCGGCTTGCCATCGGCATCGCGCTGGATCTGCGGATCTACCCCCTCGAGCAAATCGAGTTTGTTATAGACCTCCAGTATCGGCAAGTCCTGGGCCCCAATCTCGCCGAGCACCACCATGACCTGTTCGATCTGGGCCATGCGCTCGGGCTCATGGGCATCGATCACATGCAACAGCAGGTCGGAGTTGCTCGACTCTTCGAGCGTAGCCCGAAACGCCTCGACCAGTTTGTGCGGCAGATGACGAATGAACCCCACGGTGTCGGCCAAGACGACCGGACCAAGATCGTCCAGCTCGAGCCGGCGCAAGGTCGGATCGAGGGTGGCGAACAGTTGGTTGGCCGCGAATACATCGGACTCGGTCACGGAGTTGAACAAGGTGGATTTGCCGGCGTTGGTGTAGCCCACCAACGATACCGAAGGAATATCGGCACGCTTGCGCCCACGACGGGCCTGCTCGCGCTGACTGCGGACCTTCTCCAGCCGGGCCTTGATCTGCCGCAGGCGAACCCGCAGAAGACGCCGGTCGGTCTCGAGCTGGGTTTCACCCGGGCCACGCAGGCCGATACCGCCTTTCTGCCGCTCAAGGTGAGTCCAGCCACGAACCAGACGCGTACTCATATACTCAAGCTGGGCCAGTTCTACCTGGAGCTTGCCTTCGTGAGTGCGGGCGCGCTGGGCGAAAATATCGAGAATCAGACCCGTGCGGTCAATCACGCGACACTCGAAAGCACGTTCGAGGTTACGTTCCTGACTGGGTGTGAGGATGTGATTGAAAATCACCAGATCGACCTGTTCGGCTTTGACCAGGTCGCGTAATTCTTCGACCTTGCCGCTGCCAACCAGGTACTTGGCGGTTGGCCGATGACGCGGCACGTTAACAAACGCGACGGTCTCGGCGCCGGCCGATATTGCCAACTCCTGAAACTCCTGCGGATCTTCGCGCGCCTCAGGGTCCTGACCATCCAAGTGAACGAGAATTGCACGCTCACCACCACCGTGGCGCTCAAAGAACAAAGGAGACTCCTATCAGGCGTTACCTGGCTCAGCGTCACCCTGTTCGGATTCGGATGCGCTAGGCAGGCGAATTGGACGAACCGGTACCACTGTCGAGATAGCGTGCTTGTAAACCATTTGGCTGACGGTGTTCTTCAGCAGGATAACGAACTGGTCGAAAGACTCGATCGTACCTTGCAGCTTGATCCCGTTGACCAGATAGATGGAAACCCCAACTTTCTCTTTACGTAAAGTATTCAAGTAAGGGTCTTGTAGCGAATGCCCTTTTGACATGTGCCGCACTCCTTTAAGGATCAATAATAAGAAATCAGAAAACAGATGGCTAAAACCGCCCCACCCCCAAGGATAGACGGCAATTGCAAGGACTCAGCTCAATATGGAGACCGTTCCCAGGTATTTCAAGGCGCGTGGCAGATTGTCGCAATCAAGGCTGTCCAGCCAGTGTAAATCAGCCCAGCTGCGCAACCAGGTGAACTGGCGCTTCGCCAATTGGCGCGTGGCAATGATGCCGCGCTCCTGCATCTCGGCGAATGACAGCTTGCCATCCAGATGATCCCAGACCTGTCGGTAGCCTACAGCACGTATAGACGGCAACCCTGCATGCAGGTCACTTCTAGAACGCAGAGCTACGACCTCGTCGACGAATCCCTGTTCCAACATAATTGTGAATCTTTGTGCAATGCGCTCATGCAGTACCTGACGGTTTGCCGGGGCAATGGCCAAGTTCGCGACAGTATAGGGCAATTGTCCCCGTCCCGAAGCGGCTGCTTCAGTACTTTGCGCAGATTGTCGCAGCCTGTGGGCGGTCATGCTCAGGCCGCTGACCCGATAGACTTCCAGCGCCCGGGTCAGGCGCTGGGGATCATTAGGGTGAATCCGCGCCGCCGACTCGGGGTCGATGGCCGCCAGTTGGTCGTGCAGGGCCTGCCAGCCAAGGCGTGCGGCCTCTTCTTCAAGCTCGGCGCGGACCTGCGGGTCGGCCGGCGGCATGTCCGCCAGGCCTTCGAGCAAAGCCTTGTAATAGAGCATCGTGCCGCCCACCAGCAGTGGAATCTTGCCGCGCGCGGTGATATCGGCCATGGCCGCCAGCGCATCGGTACGGAAATCCGCTGCCGAATAGCTCTCGGCCGGGTCGAGGATATCGATCAGGCGGTGCGGAAACTCGGCCAGGATTTCCTTGGACGGCTTGGCTGTGCCTATGTCCATGCCGCGGTAGACCAGTGCCGAATCGACACTGATCAGCTCGCAAGGCAGAACCTTGGTGAGTTCGATGGCCAGGTCGGTCTTGCCAGCGGCAGTCGGGCCCATCAGGAAGATCGCTGGAGGAAGCTGGCTCATCAACGACCGCGCAAGAAGAGTTTGTCCAGATCGTCCAGGCCCAACTGGGTCCAGGTCGGTCGGCCATGGTTGCATTGACCGCTGCGCTCGGTGTTCTCCATGTCGCGCAACAAGCCGTTCATTTCCGGCAGGGCCAGGCGTCGATTGGCCCGGATCGCCCCGTGGCAGGCCATGGTGCCCAGCAACTCGTTGAGATGCGCCTGGATACGGTCGCTGGTGCCGTACTCCATCAGGTCGGCCAGGACATCATGCACCAGTCGGTTGGCCTCCGCCTGCTTGAGCAGGGCCGGAATCTGCCGGATCGCCAGCGACTCAGGGCCCAGGCGCTGCAACTCGAACCCCAGGCGCTGGAACCAGCTGACGTGCTCCTCGGCGCAGTCGGCTTCGCGCTGGCTGACTGCAATCGACTCCGGCACCAGCAGCGGTTGGCCACTCAGGCCTTCGCTGGCCATCGCCACCTTCAGGCGCTCGTACATGATCCGCTCGTGGGCCGCGTGCATGTCCACCAGCACCAGGCCCTGGGCGTTTTCCGCGAGGATATAGATGCCCTTGAGCTGCGCCAGCGCATAGCCCAGCGGCGGGATATCGCCCTGAGCGTCCGGCAAGGTCGCTGCCCCGGACTCAGGCAAGGGCGCGAAGAATTCACGATAGGCGCTCTGCGCCTCGGCCGCTGGCAACACTGGCTGCGGACGCGGCGTGTACTGGTACTGATAACCCGCCCCCGAACCCGTCCCCGGCGGATTGAAGGCCGGTTGGGCCTGCGGCTGCTCCAGCGTCATGCTCGCCGCCAGGCGCATTTCGCCCTGGGGGCCGAACTCGCCGGCCTCGATCCCGCTCGGCCGCACGATGCCGGCAACCGCTGCAGGCGCCGCCAGATGGTCTTCCGGCCGGACATCGCCCAGGGCGCGGTGCAAGGTGCCATACAGGAAGTCGTGAACCATGCGCCCGTCACGGAAGCGCACTTCGTGTTTGGTCGGGTGCACGTTGACGTCGACCACCGCGGGGTCGACTTCGAAGAACAGCACAAAGGTCGGATGCCGACCGTTGAACAGCACGTCGCGGTAAGCCTGGCGCACCGCGTGAGCCACCAGCTTGTCGCGCACCGCGCGGCCGTTGACGTAGAAATACTGCAGGTCCGCCTGGCTGCGGGAAAAAGTCGGCAAGCCTACCCAGCCCCACAGATGCAGGCCATTACGCTCGACCTCGATCGGCAGCGCCTGCTCGAGAAAGCCCGAACCGCACACCGCCGCCACCCGCCGCGCACGCGCCACATCATCGCTGGCTTCATGCAGGCTGAGGACGCTTTTACCGTTGTGGCGCAGGTGAAACGCGACATCGAAACGCGCCAGCGCCAGGCGCTTGATCACTTCCTGCAGGTGATCGAATTCGGTTTTCTCGGCCTTGAGAAACTTGCGCCGGGCCGGGGTGTTGAAGAACAGGTCGCGGACCTCCACCGAGGTACCGACCGGGTGCGCCGCCGGCTGCACGCGTGGCGCCATGTCGCGGCCTTCGGTTTCCACCTGCCAGGCCTGATCGGCCTCGCGGGTGCGGGAAGTCAGGGTCAAGCGGGCGACCGAGCTGATGGAGGCCAGCGCCTCACCCCGAAAGCCCAGGCTCATGACCTGTTCCAGATCCTCGAGGTTGCGAATCTTGCTGGTGGCGTGGCGCGCCAGGGCCAGCGGCAGATCGTCCGCGGAGATGCCGCTACCGTCGTCGCGCACCCGCAGCAGTTTGACGCCCGCCTGCTCGACGTCCACATCGATGCGCTTGGCGCCGGAGTCCAGGCTGTTCTCCAGCAACTCCTTGATCACCGATGCCGGACGCTCGACCACCTCACCGGCGGCAATCTGGTTCGCCAGCCGTGGGCTGAGCAGCTCGATGCGGGCGCTGCTGATGACTGCGTCATTCATTCCTTGGCCGCCAGTTCTGTACCCGGGATGGTCAGGGTCTGACCGATTTTCAGCTCATCGCTGCTCAGGTTGTTGGCGCTGCGCAGGGTGGCGGCGGAAACCTGATAACGCACGGCGATCATCGCCAGGGTTTCGCCCGGGCTCACGCGATGGTCGCGCGGCCCCTGGGCGATCTTCCCGGAATCACGCAGCCAGGCGATGTAGGTGCCCGGCGGCGGGTTCTGCTGGAAGAACTGCCGCACGCCGCTGCTGATGGAACGCGCCAGTGCCTGCTGGTGGCTGACGGTGGCCAGCTTGGAGGCTTCGTTGGCATTGGAGATAAAGCCGGTTTCCACCAGGATCGACGGAATGTCCGGAGACTTGAGCACCATGAACCCGGCCTGCTCGACGCGCTGTTTGTGCAGCGGGGTGACCCGGCCGATGTTGCTGAGCACTTTCTGGCCGACGTTCAGACTGGAAGTCAGCGAGGCCGTCATGGACAGATCCAGCAATACGCCGGCGAGCATCCGGTCCTTGTCATCGAGGCTGACGTTGCCGGCCCCGCCGATCAGGTCGGAACGGTTTTCGCTGTCCGCCAGCCAACGGGCCGTCTCGGACGTGGCGCCGCGGTCGGAGAGCGCGAACACCGAAGCCCCGAAGGCCGCGCGGGACGGTGCCGCGTCGGCGTGGATCGAGACAAACAGGTCGGCGCCTTTCTTGCGGGCGATCTCGGTACGACCGCGCAACGGAATGAAGTAGTCGCCGGTACGGGTCAGCTCGGCGCGGAAGCCCTTGAGGCCATTGATCTGGCGCTGCAGCTCGCGGGCGATGGCCAGTACCACGTCTTTTTCGTGCTGGCCGCGAGAGCCGGAGGCACCCGGGTCCTCGCCACCGTGACCGGCATCGATGACCACGACGATATCGCGTTTGCCGGCCGGGGCCGGCGGCAGCTTGATCTCAGGCTTGGTCGGCGTTACCGGGACTGCCGGCACGGTCGCGACATTCGGTGCCGGTGGCGGCGTCGGCGCGGCGTCCGCCGGGTTATCGAACAGGTCGACCACCAGGCGATTGCCGTATTGGGCATTGGGCGTCAGGGTAAAACTCTTGGGGGTGACGGCCTTTTTCAGGTCGACGACCACCCGCAGGTCGGTGGGAGTGCGCTGGGCCGAACGCATGGCGGTAATCGGCGTATTCGCCGTGGAGACATTCAACGGCCCGCCGAGGGTCGCACCGTTGATATCGATCACCAGACGATCAGGGGCCGTCAGGGTGAAGACGCTGTGCTGGACCGGACCGGACAAGTCAAATACCAGTCGAGTGTTATCCGGTGCCCGCCACAGGCGAACGCTGCGGACCTGTGTAGCGGCCAGAGCGTCGACGGCCAATGCCGTAAGCAACAGTCCTACGACAGCAACCAACGCGCGAATGCGCATACCTAACCCCATCAATTATTTGAATTCCAACGCCAAAGCGGCACACCAGGCCTCGCCACGCGAGCCTTGCGACAACAAATGCAGGGAACGCCCGCTGTTATGCGGGCTAATGGTAATGGTCAGGTCCGGCTTTGGCAAAAAGCCCGCACCACGCTGGGGCCACTCGATCAGACACAGTGCATCACCCTCCAGGTAATCGCGGATGCCGAGAAACTCCAGCTCCTCAGGATCGACCAGGCGATAAAGATCGAAGTGGAAGGCCCGCACATCGCCGATCTCGTAGGGCTCGACCAGGGTAAAGGTCGGACTTTTCACCGCGCCGGCATGTCCCAGGCCACGGATGAGGCCCCGGGACAGTGTGGTTTTCCCCGCCCCCAGATCGCCTTCCAGAAAGATCACACCCACCCCTTGAGTGACCTGCGCCAGGCGCGCGCCAAAGGCGATCATGGCGTCTTCGTCTGCCAGATACAGGGTTATTTCAGACACGGTGATTGCTCCTCCAGCAACTGACGAATGACCGGGATCAGATCGCTGGCCGCCAGCCCCCGGCCCAATTTACCTTGATGCTCGCCCGCGACGGCATGCAGCCAGACCGCCAGGCAAGCGCTATCGAACGCCGACATCCCCTGGGCCAGCAGCGCCCCGACCAGACCGGCCAACACATCCCCCAGTCCCGCCGTGGCCATGGCTGGATGCCCGCGGTCGCAGCGGGCCAAGCGGCCATCAGGGCTGGCAACCAGGCTTCCGGCGCCCTTCAGGATGGTCACAGCTGTATATTTTTTGCTCAGCGCCCGAGCGGCAGCCGGGCGATCCGCCTGCACCTGCGCGGTGGAGATCCCCAACAGCCGCGCGGCTTCCCCCGGATGCGGGGTGATCACGCTACCCGGCGGCAGGGCCAAACCGCCCTTGGCCAACAGATTGAGCGCATCGGCATCCCAGACCTGGGGCCGCGGCGCATTGGCGGCGGCAGATAAAAGGCTGCGCCCCCAGGCCGCCTGCCCCAGCCCAGGGCCGGCCACGATGATCGAGGCCTGCTCCAGCAAGCCCATCAACTGGTTGGCCGAATCCGCGCCCAGGGTCATGACCTCCGGAATCCGGGCCAGAGCAGCTGGCACATGTTCGCTACGAGTCGCCAGCGAAACCATCCCGGCACCGCTGCGCAAGGCGCTCTCGGCGCAGAGCAGCGCCGCGCCGCCAAAACCGCGATCGCCGCCGATCAGCAACAGGTGCCCGAACTGACCTTTATGGGCGCTTGGCGCACGGGCAGCCAGCCGCGGCAATGTGCCAGGCGTCAGCAACTGAATGTCGGGTAAAGGGTGTTTTGTCTGCGGCATGCGTCTTCGGGCTCCGATGTCTGGCAGAATTATACGCACCTCAGCCCCGGTTTCTCTCGCCTCATGCCTGCCATTACCACCGATCTGCCCGCCCTCGCCCAATCGATCAAGGATTGGGGCCGCGAGCTGGGCTTTCAGCAAGTTGGCATCAGCGGCCTGGACCTGGCCGAGCATGAGCAGCACCTGCAGCGCTGGCTCGAAGCGGGCTACCACGGCGAAATGGACTACATGGGCGCCCACGGCAGCAAACGCTCCCACCCGGACGAACTGGTGCCCGGCACCCTGCGCGTGGTGTCCCTGCGCATGGATTACCTGCCCGGAGACACCCAGATGGCGCAGCGCCTGGCCCAACCGGAAAAAGCCTACGTCTCGCGCTACGCCCTGGGCCGCGACTATCACAAGCTGATCCGCAAGCGCGTGCAGCAACTGGCCGAGCGCATCCAGAAGGAAATCGGCCCGTTCGGCTATCGCGCCTTCGTCGACAGCGCCCCGGTGCTGGAAAAAGCCATCGCCGAACAGGCCGGGCTCGGCTGGATCGGCAAGAACACCCTGGTACTCAACCGCAAGGCTGGCAGCTATTTCTTCCTCAGCGAACTGTTCGTCGACCTGCCATTGCCGGTGGACGAGCCCCACGCCACCGAACACTGCGGCCGCTGCACGGCGTGCCTGGACATCTGCCCGACCAAGGCCTTCGTCGGCCCTTATGTACTGGACGCCCGGCGCTGCATTTCGTACCTGACCATCGAACTGAAAAACGCCATTCCCGAAGACCTGCGCCCACTGATCGGCAATCGGGTGTTCGGCTGCGACGACTGCCAGATCGTCTGTCCGTGGAACCGCTTCGCCCGCCCTTCCGGCGAAGACGACTTCAAGCCACGGCACAACCTCGACAATGCCGAGCTGGCCGAGTTGTTCATGTGGGACGAGGACAAGTTTCTCAGCAGCACCGAAGGCTCGCCGCTGCGCCGCGCCGGCTATGAGCGCTGGCTGCGCAACCTGGCGGTGGGGCTGGGTAACGCGCCGTCGAGCATTCCGGTGCTGGAAGCCCTGAAGGCTCGGCGGGATTACCCGTCAGAGCTGGTACGCGAACACGTGGAATGGGCGCTGAAACAGCACGCCAGCCGTCACTGCTCGTCGTTGTAGACGAACTTGGGCATTTCCCAGCGAAAACGGATCGCCAGCAAGCGCAGTAGGAAACCGCCGAACAGGGTGATGAGGATCGACTGCTCGCCGGGCAATTGCAGATGGATGCAGAGCATGTAGCACCAGGCCGCAGCGAACGAGACGCTGGCATACAGCTCGCGACGGAAGATCAGCGGAATATCGTTGCAGAAGATGTCCCGCAGGATGCCGCCGAACACCCCGGTAATCACCCCGCTGACCGATGCCACCACCATGCCATGGCCCATTTCCAGGGCGGTCATGCAACCGATCAGGGTGAACGCCACCAGCCCCACGGCGTCGAGCACCAGAAACAGCGAACGCAGGTGGCGCATCAAGGGCGCGATAAAGATGGTCACCAGGGCCGCGACCGAGGTCAGCACCAGGTATTCCGGATGCTTGACCCAGGTCAGCGGGTAATGCCCCAGCAGCACATCACGCACCGAACCGCCGCCCAGGGCCGTGACGCAGGCGATCAACACCACCCCGAACCAGTCCATGCCACGACGACCGGCGGACAAGGCGCCAGTCATGGCTTCGGCGGTAATGGCAATCAGGTAAAGCATCAGCAGCATGATGGCGGTCCTTACAGGAAGGCGCGCAGTCTACTCAGTTGCTGCTGGCACCAAAAGGGGGCGCTGACTGGAATTGCTGGGGACCCCGGCGCGATCTATCGCGGGCAGGCCTTGCGCGAACCTGTAGAAGCGAGGCTTGCCCGCGATGACGTCAGAACAGACGCCACCGGACCATCAGAGCTTGATGAAGTGCTTGCGGTAATGCTGCAGCTCGGCGATCGACTCGCGGATGTCGTCCAGCGCCAGGTGGGTGCTGCCTTTCTTGAAGCTGTCGCGCACATCCGGTGCCCAGCGGGCCGCCAGTTCCTTGAGGGTGGAAACGTCAAGGTTGCGGTAATGGAAGTAGCTTTCCAGCGCCTTCATATGGCGATACAGGAAACGCCGGTCCTGGCAGATGCTGTTGCCGCAGATCGGCGACTTGCCCTTGGGCACCCACTGCTCCAGGAAGGCGATGGTCTGCGCTTCCGCTTCAGCCATGCTGATGCGGCTTTCACGCACGCGCTGGGTCAGCCCCGAGCCACCGTGCTGGCGAGTGTTCCACTCATCCATGCCGGCGAGAATTTCATCGCTCTGGTGGATGGCGATGACCGGACCTTCAGCCAAGGTATTGAGATTGCTATCGGTGACGATGGTCGCCATCTCGATGATGACGTCGGTATCAGGGTTCAGACCGGTCATTTCCAGGTCGATCCAGATCAGATTCTGCGGGTTTTGCATGTGGGGGCTCCTCGGCGTAGTTGCGCAGTTTAGCCTAGAGGGACCTGCTGGCGTGCTAAACTCGCGACCGTTTTACCTAACCGCCGCATTCTCGACACGGAACACCAATGGCCAAACGCCAGCTCAATCGTCGCCAAAACTGGCGCATCGAAAAGATTCAAGGCGAACGCGCCGCCCGCGCCGCCAAACGTGAATCCTCTGCCGTGGAAGCCCTGGAAGGCGGCGATCTCGGTCCCGAACAGACCGGCCTGGTGATCGCCCACTTCGGCGTGCAGGTCGAGGTCGAGGCACGCGAGGGCGAACTGGCCGGCCAGGTGTTCCGCTGCCACTTGCGCGCCAACCTGCCGGCGCTGGTGACCGGCGATCAGGTGGTCTGGCGCCCGGGCAACCAGGGCATCGGGGTGATCGTCGCGCAACTGCCGCGCCATACCGAACTCTGTCGCCCGGACAGCCGCGGCCAACTCAAGCCGGTCGCCGCCAACGTCGACATGATCGTGATCGTCTTCGCCCCGCTGCCCGAGCCCCATGCCAACCTGATCGACCGTTATCTGGTCGCGGCCGAACATGCCGGCATCCGCCCGCTGCTGCTGCTCAACAAGTTCGACCTGATCGACGAGCAGAACGCCCCTGCCCTGAATACCCTGCTGGCGGTCTATCGGCAACTGGGCTATCCGGTGCTGGAAGTCTCGGCCCACCACGGCAATGGCATGGAACAGTTGCAGACGCAGTTGGATGGACGGATCAGCGTGTTTGTCGGCCAGTCTGGCGTGGGCAAGTCGTCGCTGGTGAACAGCCTGCTGCCGGACGTCGAAACCCGTGTCGGGCCTTTGTCGGAGCTGTCCGGCCAAGGCACCCACACCACCACCACCGCGCGCCTGTTCCACTTCCCGGGCGGCGGTGAACTGATCGACTCGCCGGGGATTCGCGAATTCGGCCTGGGTCACGTCAGCCGCGCCGATGTCGAAGCGGGTTTCATCGAGTTCAACGACCTGCTGGGCACCTGCCGTTTCCGTGACTGCAAACATGACCGCGAACCGGGCTGCGCCCTGCTCAAGGCCCTGGAAGACGGGCGGATCCAGCAGCAACGGATGAACAGCTATCGCTCGATCATCGCCAGCCTGCCGGACAGCAGCTATTAATAAGTAGCCACGCAGAAACAAAAAAAGCCGCGATGATCGCGGCCTTTTTTATGAGCACTCTTTAACAGAGCCTGCTTTTACCGATCACCGCGCAGCTGGAGGTGTGGCTGCAGGTGCCACCGCGCCTTCGGTCTTCGGCGCCGCATCATCGAAGATATTCAGTCGCTCGCGCAACTCATGGGCCGGCAAAGGCTCCTGCTCCGGCGGCAAGGCGTTCGGGTCGACCGGCACTTCGCCCGGGGCGCCCTGGCCCTGGGTCGGTGCCGGAGCCTCGGGAGCGACTTCACCTTCGATCGCGCGCTGGGCCTTCTTGGTCAGCACCACGATGTCGATACGCCGGTTGATCGGGTTGAACGGGTCCTTGCGATCGAACAGCGACGACGAGGCATAACCCACCACGCGAGCCACCTGACCGTCCGGGTAGCTGCCTGCCACCAGCGCCCGACGCGCGGCATTGGCACGGTTGGCCGAAAGCTCCCAGTTGCCGAAATCGCCGGTGCCCGCGTAAGGCTTGGCATCGGTGTGACCACTGATGCTGATCTTGTTCGGCACCGCCTTGATGGTGTCGGCCATGGCCAGCAGGATGTCCTCGAAGTACGGCTTCAGGCGCGCACTGCCGGAGTCGAACATCGGCCGGTTTTCCGAATCGATGATCTGGATACGCAGGCCGTCCGGAGTGATCTCGAACAGGATCTGGTCCTTGAACTTCTGCAATTGCGGGTTTTCTTCGACCTTGTTCTGCAACTCCTGCAGCAACAGCTCCAGACGCTCCCTCTCAACCTGCTCGGCCATGCTCTCGACCTGATCGGTATCGACCGTGACCTTGTCCGGCTGCGGCTGCGACTTGATCTCGGGGTTGAGCGTGTTGTCCGGCGCCAGCTCGGGAGAACCGCCCAGGTCGATGATGTAGGGCGTGCCGCTTTCCGAGAAGCCGATCGGGTCCTTGAAGTAACCGGCGATGGCGATCTTCTGTTCCGGGGTGGCGGTGGACAACAGCCACAGCACCAGGAAGAACGCCATCATCGCCGTGGCGAAGTCGGCGAAGGCAATCTTCCAGGCCCCGCCGTGATGCCCGCCGGCAAAGCGCTTGACGCGCTTGATGATAATCGGCTGATTGTTTTCCATGGCTTAGCGACCGCGAACTGCTTGTTCCAGCTCGGCGAAGCTCGGACGGTGCGCCGGGTACAGGACCTTGCGCCCGAACTCCACGGCCAGCGATGGCGGCATGCCGGAAGCCGAGGCCACCAGGGAAGCCTTGATGGCTTCGTAGACGTTCAGCTCTTCCTTGGCGTCGTGCGCCAGGGAATGGGCCAGCGGGCCGAAGAAACCGTAGGCCGCGAGAATACCGAAGAAGGTACCGACCAGCGCCGCACCTACGTGCAGGCCGATGGACTTCTGGTCGCCATCGCCCAGGGACGCCATGGTCACTACGATACCCAGTACCGCCGCGACGATACCGAAACCCGGCATGCCGTCGGCGATGCCGTTGACCGCATGGGACGGATGCTCGAGGTCTTCCTTGAGGCTGAACAGCTCCATGTCGAACAAGCCTTCCAGCTCGTGAGGAGCCATGTTGCCGGAGGACATGATGCGCAGGTAGTCACAGATGAACGCCGTCATGCGTTCATCTTTGAGCACGGACGGGTACTTGGCGAAAATCGGGCTGGCGGCGGCGTCTTCGATATCGCCCTCGATCGCCATCATGCCTTCACGGCGGCTCTTGTTGAGGATCTCGTAGATCAGCCCCAGCACTTCCAGGTAGAAGGTCTGGGAAAAGCGCGAGCCGAACATCCCCAAGGACTTCTTGAGCACGTGCATGGTCATGTAGCCGGGGTTTGCCTGCAGGAACGCCCCCAGCGCAGCGCCGCCGATAATCATGACCTCGAAAGGCTGGATCAGGGCGGCAATCTTGCCGTGAGAAAGCACGTATCCGCCGAGCACGCTCGCGAACACGACGATGATGCCGATAATTTTAGCCATAGGTAGGAAGGTACTTACTGAGTCGGGTTCAAGGTCATATTCGGAAGTTCTTAAAACTCTTCTTCTACTTATCGGCAAAACTGCGCCAGACTATAGGCCGTTAAGGCGAAAAGCCAGTTTGGCCCGCTCTGGGCGTGTTTACAGCAGACGATGATTGCGCCCAGCCATGTCTAATGAAACGACAGTCCCAACTACCGCCCCCCACTCCCTCGAATCCTGGATAAAGCTGCTTGACGCGGTCCGCTTGCCGGTGCCGCAAGCCAGCCACGACCGGGTCTGCAAAGCCATCAGGGACAATCGCAGCTCGTTGCGCGACATTGCCGACCTGATGCAGGACAGCCCCGCGCTGGCCTTGAGCGTGATTCGCGAAGCCAATCGCCACACCCACGGCAGCATGGGCGAGCCGGCCGAGAACCTCGAAGTCGCCCTCAACCGCCTGGGCCTCGCGCGTACCGAAGAATTGCTCGCCCGCCTGCCCGCCCAGCCCGAGCAGGAGATCCCGGTCGGGCTGCGCCAGTTGCAACTGATCAGCCAGCACGCGACCCAACAGGCCAACGGCTTTTTTGCCGGGCGCCTGGCCAGGCTCTGGCAGGACATTCACTGGGGCAGCCTGTTGTTTCTCTCGCCGCTGTGGCCCTTGGCGCTGACCTATCCAAAACTGCTCGAAGAGTGGGAGTTGCGGGTCGTCCACAAGGCCGAGCCGGCCCAGGAGGTCGAGCAGCAACTGTTCGGTGTCGGCCTGCTTCAGCTGGGCCAGGCCCTGGTGGAGATCTGGCACTTGCCGATCTGGGTACAGCAAGGCTACCGCCTGCTGATCGACGAGCAGGACCAGTTGGTCAAGGCCCTGCATATCGCCCGGGATAACGCCCACCCGCTGCACCAGCAACAATGCCTGGATGCCGACCCGACCCTGCAACGCTGGCTGAACCAGCCGGCCAACAGTGTGTTGCTGGCCAACGCCCTGGCCCTCTCGGCGCAAGAGTCCTGGACCGGCCCGCACTGCATGCGCTGGCAATACCTGACCAGCCTGTACCTGCAGATGTCGATGGACGAGCTGCAACAACAGCTGCACCAGCAAGCCGTGCAGAGTGCCCGGCATCACCGCATGCCCGACCTGTGGCACCCGGCCGAGGCGCTGCTCTGGCCCTGGGAGGCCCGGCGCATGCATCGCGGCGAGTTTCCAGTGCCCGCACCAACCGCCGAAGACCTGGCCAAATGGCGCAAGCAGTGCAGCGAGTTGCTGGTGGAACCCAGCCGTTTCAGCAATGCCATGCACCTGACCACCTTTGCCCGCGATGCCCTGGTGGCGTGCGGCATGCGCCGGGTGATGCTGCTGATGGTCGACCGCACGCGGACCCAGTTGCGAGTGCATCAGATCGCCGGGCTGCCTGCGCAAGCCTCGAGCCTGATGCTAACGATCAGTCAAAGCAGCGTATTGCAACGGCTGCTGGACGCCCCGGCGCAAGTGCGCCTGACGCCGACCAACAACGCCCGGTTCTCCGCCCGCCTGCCCACCAGCCTGCGCACGCTGTTTCGTGGCGAGCACCTGCTGATGCGCTCGGTGCCCAGCAATGGCCGGGTGATCATGCTGATCGTCGCCGACCAGGGCGGCCAGCCCTTCTCGGAAATCTCCGTACAAGCGTTCGGCAAGACCGCCCAGTGCATCGAAAAGGCCCTGCACAGCTTTACCAACCGCAGCCGCTGACGCTTGCGCTACAATCCTCCCCTTTGTGCCCTGGAGACCTCACATGCCTGACTTCTCTGGCTTGCCGCTGGTGATCGAGCCGAGCGACCTGCTCCCTCGCCTGGATGCCCGCGAACTGATCCTGGTGGACCTGACCAGCGCCGCCCGCTATGCCGCGGGCCATATCCCCGGCGCGCGTTTCGTCGACCCTAAACGCACCCAGCTCGGTCAGGCACCGGCGCCCGGGCTGATGCCACCACAGGCGGCCCTGGAAGCCCTGTTCGGCGAACTGGGGCATAACCCGGATGCGGTCTATGTGGTCTACGACGACGAAGGCGGCGGCTGGGCCGGGCGGTTCATCTGGTTGCTGGATGTCATCGGCCACTCCCGCTACCACTACCTGGATGGCGGGCTACTGGCCTGGCTGGCGGACGGCCTGCCGGTCTCGAGCGAAGTCCCGGCGGCCGTCGGCGGCCCTGTCGCCCTGACCTTGCACGACGAACCGACCGCCACCCGTGAATACCTGCAAAGCCGGCTTGGCGCGGCCGACCTGGCGATCTGGGATGCTCGCGGCCCGCTGGAGTACTCGGGGGAGAAAGTCCTCGCCGCCAAGGGTGGACACATTCCCGGCGCGATCAACTTCGAGTGGACGGCGGGCATGGACCAGGCGCGCAACCTGCGGATCCGCAGCGACATGCCGCAGATCCTCGAACAGCTCGGCATCAGCAAAGACAAAGAAGTGATTACCCACTGCCAGACTCACCATCGCTCTGGCTTCACCTATCTGGTGGCCAAGGCGCTCGGTTATCCGCGAGTCAAAGGCTATGCCGGTTCCTGGGGCGAGTGGGGCAACCACCCTGACACGCCCGTAGAGATTTAAGGTTTTAAGGACAGTTAATGAAAAAGCGTTTGTTTATCCTCAGCCAGTACCTGCTGCCTCACCACCTGCTGTCGCGCCTGGCCGGCTGCATTGCCGAGTGCCGCGTGCGCTGGTTCAAGAATGCCTTCACCGCCTGGTTCGCCAAGCGTTATCAGGTGGACATGTCGCAAGCACTGGTGGAAGACCTGACCGCCTACGAGCACTTCAACGCCTTCTTCACCCGCGCTCTGAAAGACGGCGCCCGCCCGCTGGACCAGACTCCGGGCGCGATCCTCAGCCCGGCCGACGGCGCGGTCAGCCAGCTCGGCCCGATCGAACACGGTCGGGTATTCCAGGCCAAGGGCCACAGCTTCAGCGTGCTGGAACTGCTGGGTGGTGATTCGGCCCTGGCGGCTCCGTTCATGGGCGGCGACTTCGCCACCATCTACCTGTCGCCGAAGGACTACCACCGCGTGCACATGCCACTGGCCGGCACCCTGCGAGAAATGGTCTACGTACCGGGGCGGATCTTCTCGGTCAACCAGACCACCGCGGAAAACGTGCCGGAGCTGTTTGCCCGCAACGAGCGCGTGGTGTGCATTTTCGATACCGAACGCGGCCCGATGGCCGTGGTACTGGTGGGCGCGATGATCGTGGCCTCGATCGAAACTGTCTGGGCCGGCCTGGTGACTCCGCCGAAGCGCGAACTGAAGACCGTGCGCTACGACGAAGCCGCCCGCGCACCGATCCACCTGGAAAAAGGCGCCGAATTGGGCCGCTTCAAGCTGGGCTCCACCGCGATCGTGCTGTTCGGGCCGGAGCAAGTGCAGTGGGCCGAAGAACTGGCGGCCGGCTCGCCGGTGCAGATGGGCCAGGGCATCGGCCTGGCCAAGGCCTGAGCTTTGGGCATAAAAAGCCTGACATAAAAAAACGCCGCAGATCGCGGCGTTTTTTTTTGCCTTGGATTCGGCTCAGAGCTGGCCGTCGCGATCGCGGAAACCCAGCAGATAAAGCACACCATCCAGGCCCAGGGTGGAAATCGCCTGCTTGGCCGACTGCTTGACCAGCGGCTTGGCGCGGAAAGCCACGCCCAGGCCAGCAATCGCCAGCATCGGCAGATCGTTGGCGCCGTCGCCGACCGCGATGGTCTGCTCCAGGCGCAAACCTTCCTTGGCGGCCAGCTCGCGCAGCAGATCCGCCTTGCGCTGGGCGTCGACAATCGGCTCGACCGCGACACCAGTCACCTTGCCGTCGACCACTTCCAGCTCGTTGGCGAATACGTAGTCGATCCCCAGCTTGGCCTGCAATTGCTTGGCGAAGTAGGTGAAGCCACCCGAGAGGATCGCAGTCTTGTAGCCCAGGCGCTTGAGTTCGGCGAACAGGGTCTCGGCACCTTCGGTCAGGCGCAGCGATGCGCCGATGGAGTCCAGCACCTTGATGTCCAGGCCCTGGAGCAAGGCCAGGCGCTCCTTGAAGCTGGCCTGGAAATCCAGCTCGCCAGCCATGGCCCGCTCGGTGATTTCCGCCACGCGGTCACCCACGCCGGCCGCCTTGGCCAGCTCGTCGATGACTTCCGCCTCGATCAGCGTCGAGTCCATGTCGAACACCGCCAGGCGGCGGTTACGACGGAACAGCGAATCCTCCTGGAAGGCGATATCGACATTCAACTCCTGCGCAACACTCAGGAACTCGGCGCGCAATGCCTGCGGATCGGCCGCTTCGCCACGCACGGAGAACTCGATGCAACCCTTGCCCTTGTCGGCCGGGGTGTCCAGCGGCATGCGCCCGGAGAGGCGATCGATATGGTCGATATTCAAGCCGTACTTGGCGGTGATCGAACTGACGCGCTGCAACTGCTCGGCGGTGACCTTGCGTGTCAGCAAGGTAACGATATGGCGCTTCTTGCCCTGGCCACCGACCCACTGCTGGTAATCCTCTTCGGAAACCGGCGTGAAACGGACCTGCTGGTCCAGCTCATAGGCGGTGAACAGAATGTCCTTGAGCACCGACGAGCTCTGCTCGTTGTCCGGAATCTCAACCAGGATGCCGAACGACAGAGTGTCGTGGATCACCGCCTGACCGATGTCGAGAATGTTCACACCACCCTGGGCCAGAACGCCGGTAATGGCTGCAGTGAGACCCGGACGGTCTTCACCGGTGATGTTTATCAGGACGATTTCGCGCAAGGCGCACCCCCGCAGGTGGAAAAAAACCGCATTCTACCCACTTTCAGTGACCATCGGGCACAGCCAGCGCTTTGCCGGTCTAGGGCCTGTCGCTATACTGCGCCTCAACTTCACGGACAAAAGAGCCGAGCTCAGTGAACCGGCCCACGCCAGTTAAAACCGATAACTTCTTCCTGCTGATCTTCCGTGCACTGCGTCATCGCCGTGTACCGATTGCATTGCGCATTGCCAGCCATAACGTGATCCTGGTCGCCCTGGCTCTGGTGATCTATGCCTGCGTGATGGGGCTGCAGTTCAAGCAGGCCATGCACGAACAAGCCGATGCGCTGGGTCAGAGCCTGACCACCCAGACCGCGACCTCGGCCACCGAGCTGTTGGTGTCCAACGACATCCTCAGCCTCAACGTGCTGCTGAACAATCTGACCAAGAACCCGCTGGTGGCCCATGCGGCGATCTACAGCGTGGACAACCGCATCCTCGCCGAAGCCGGTCAGCGCCCGAAAAGCAGCCTGCTGGGTGAAACCGAAGGCGTCTACCAGACCAAGATCACCTTCCAGGATGTGACCGCGGGCAACCTGCGCATCAGCCTGGACATGGAACAATTCCAGCAGCCGATGACCATCAGCCTGCAGAGCATGGGCATTCTCAGCGCCATCCTGCTGGCCTTGGCCCTGGCCTTGAGCCTGCGCCTGGGGCGGCACATCTCCACGCCGCTGATGCAACTGCGGGTCTGGCTGCGGGATATCGACGCGCACACCCCGGCCACCCAGCGCCAGGACGAGATCGGCGACCTGGCGCGCCAGCTGCACGCTAGCTTCGCGCCGGAGAAGATCGAGCCGGAGCCCGAACCGGAAGCCGAGATCGACGATACCGACTACGACGACAGCGAAGACGCGGAACCGACCTTCGAGGTGCGCAACCTGCGTGACCCGAGCTTCGACGAAAGCGCTCCGGTGGCCGGCCTGAAGCCCGCACCACGGCACGTGGTCAACGCCGAAGAGGATCTGGCCGACGATGAAGACCCGTTCGCCGATCTTCGCGACAGTTCGTCCACTGCGACCGCTGCCAAGCCGATCGTGAAACCCGTCGTACCGGCACAACCACAGCACAGCGCGGTACTGGCCGTGCAACTGGGCGCCCAGGAGCAACTGCGCCGCCTGCCCCGCGCCCGCCTGACGGAACTGCTGGAACGTTATCGCGATTGCCTCGACCAGGCCGCCTCGCTGTACCAGAGCGAACTGCACACCCTGAACGACGGCAGCACACTGATGCTGTTCCACAGCGAAGACAGCGGCGACGACTACCTGACCAACGCCATCTGCTGCGGCGAATTGCTGCGCGCCCTGGGCCACGCCCTGCAGATCGAAGTGGCCGACAGCGGCATCACCCTGCAGCTGCAACTGGGCCTGACCCTGGGCGACGGGCTGTTCGGCCTGAGCCAGATCGACCTGCTGCTGACCGAGACCGCCCAGGATGCCCTGGCGCTGTCCCAGCACAGCCGCAACCTGCTGCTGGTCGAGCGCAAGATCAACGATGACGCGCTGATTCGTCAGCGTGCGCGCATTCGCCCGATCGCCAGCCCGGAAGGCGCCTGCTGCGTCGAGCGCCTGATGGAGCCCTACCCATCGATGCTGGAGCGGCAACTGGCGCGGATGCACGAGAGCCGGGCCAAGCTGTAAGCCAGCCGCCCAACAAAAAGCCCGCAGCGATGCGGGCTTTTTGTTGGGCGTTGATCGGGATGACGCCATCGCGGGCAAGCCTCGCACCTACCTGCTTCTGTAGGGGCGAGGCTTGCCCGCTATAGCAATCTGCAGAACACCGCAGAGCGCCCGAGCTACCGAACAACTCTCCAGAAACGACAAAGCCCGCTGATCAGCGGGCTTTGTCCTGGAAGCGCAACACTCAGAAGCGGAACACTTCCATATCCGTGCGGATTGGCGTAGCCATCGGAATCTTCGGCTGCTTCTCCTGCTCGGCCGGTTTTGCCGCCGGCGCAGGCGCCGCCTTGCGCGGTACCTCGGCTACCGTCGGCTGGTTGGCCAGCGGCTTGAGGGCACCCGACAGCTGCTCGGCCAGGCGTTGCAGCAACACACCCTGGGCCTGGACCTGGGACGCGGTGGTACCGGCATGCTGCTCCTGCAGATGAACGATACGGTTGTCGCGCACCTGCCCACGGCGATCGATCAGGCGCCATTGCGCATCGAGAACCGCCGGTTGCGACGCGCCCGAATCCAGGCGAGTGATCGACAGCAGCACCTGCACATCCGGGGTGAAGCCGGTGCTTGCCGGCGCCAGCACAACCCGCTGGCTGTCCAGCTGGCCGGCGACCTGACGCAACAGCAACTGATCGATATCGGAAGACAGGCTGCCGGCCCAGCGACCGTCGGTCGAAGCCTGCAGGCTGCCGTCGTTCTGGCGTTGCAGCAAGGTTTCACGTTGCAGGTAGTCGGCAACCAGTACCGGCCCCAGCAATACAGCCATGCCAGCACTTTGTGCCGGCTGAGCTGGACTTCCGCTGTCCAGCTGATACAGCGACACCGGCTGGTGTACGCTGCAACCCGCCAGGCCAAGAACGCCAGCGAGCAAGAAAACAAGAGGAAGGCGCAGAGCAGTCATCATCCCATCCAGGTGGCGGCCACAAGGCTAGCCACAGTGTAAATACTCAAAATAACCCTGAATAACGCTCAGCCACGCCGGCGCTTGAAAGCGCATATCATCCGTGAATATGCGCCATGACTCCAGTGTTGTAGCGCCGTTCTACCGGTTAAATCGCAGATCGGACGCTCTAAGCCGCATCAATTGAGCGTTTCTACCAACAACGCATCCACTCGCTGGAAGCCTCGTGGCAGTTTGTTACCCCGGCGACCGCGTTCGCCCTTGTAATGCTCGAGGTCATCGGCCTTGAGCGACAGGGTACGTTTTCCGGCCTGCAGCACCAGTGTCGCGCCTTCCGGCAGCACCGCGATATCGGTCACGTACTCCTCGCGGCTGGCCACTCGCTCACCCGGAATCCCGATGATCTTGTTGCCCTTGCCTTTGCCCAACTGCGGCAAGTCGCTGATCTTGAACACCAGCAAACGCCCTTCGGTGGTCACCGAAGCCAGCCAGTTCTGTTCCCGATCGCTCACCGGCCGAGGCAACAGCACCTTGGCGTTGTTCGGCAGGCTCAACAGCGCCTTGCCGGCCTTGTTCTTGGCTTGCAGATCCTCGCCCTTGACCACGAAGCCGTAACCCGCGTCGGACGCAATCACGTACAGCGCCTCATCGTCCGGCAGCAGCACGCATTCGAAACTGGCGCCAGGCGGCGGCGTCAGGCGTCCGGTCAGCGGCTCGCCCTGGCCACGGGCCGATGGCAGCGTATGCGCCGCCACCGAATAACTGCGCCCGGAGGAGTCGATAAACACCGCAAACTGGTTGGAACGCCCGATGGCCGAGGTCTTGAAGCCGTCACCGGCCTTGTAGGACAGGCCCGTGGCGTCGATATCATGCCCTTTGGCGCAGCGTACCCAACCTTTTTCCGACAGAACGATGGTGACCGGCTCGGTCGGCATCAGCTCGTTTTCCGACAAAGCCTTGGCCTCGGCGCGCTCAACGATCGGCGAACGACGGTCGTCACCGTAGGTTTCAGCGTCCTGCAGCAATTCGGTGCGCACCAGCTTCTTCAGCTTGGCCTCGCTGTTGAGCAGGGCTTGCAGCTTGGCCTGCTCCTTGAGCAGTTCGTCCTGCTCGGCGCGCAGCTTCATCTCTTCCAGACGCGCCAACTGACGCAGGCGGGTATCGAGGATGTAGTCGGCCTGCACTTCGCTCAGGGCGAAACGCTCGATCAGCTTGGCCCGCGGCTGATCCTCGGTACGAATGATGTGGATCACTTCATCCAGGTTGAGGTAGGCGATCAGCAAGCCGTCCAACAGGTGCAGGCGGCGCTCGACCTTGTCCAGGCGGAACTGCAGGCGGCGGCGCACCGTCAGTACGCGGAACTCCAGCCATTCCACCAGCAGGGCGCGCAGGTTCTTCAGCTGCGGCTTGCCGTCCAGGCCGATGATGTTGACGTTGACCCGGTAGCTGGATTCCAGCTCGGTGGTCGCAAACAGGTGCTGCATCAGTTCGTCGGGATCGACCCGGTTGGAGCGCGGAATGATCACGATCCGGCACGGGTGCTCGTGGTCCGACTCATCACGCAGGTCGGCTACCATCGGCAGCTTCTTGGCCTGCATCTGTGCGGCGATCTGTTCCAGCACCTTGGCGCCAGACACCTGGTGCGGCAGCGCTGTGACGATGATGTCGCCATCCTCGATGCGATAGACGGCACGCATGCGCACCGAACCGCGACCGGTTTCGTAGATTTTCAGCAGGTCCGCGCGCGGCGTGATGATTTCCGCTTCGGTCGGGTAGTCCGGGCCCTGAATGTGCTCGCAGAGCTGTTCGACCGTGGCCTTGGGCTCGTCCAGCAGGCGCACGCAGGCCGTGGCGACTTCGCGCAGGTTGTGCGGCGGCACGTCAGTGGCCATGCCCACGGCGATACCGGTGGTGCCATTGAGCAAGATATTCGGCAAACGTGCCGGCAATACCAGGGGTTCCTGCAGGGTACCGTCGAAGTTCGGCCCCCAGTCCGCAGTACCTTGGCCCAGCTCGCTGAGCAGGACTTCGGAGTACCGCGACAGGCGTGCCTCGGTGTAACGCATGGCGGCGAAGGACTTGGGATCGTCCGGCGCCCCCCAGTTACCCTGGCCGTCCACCAGCGTGTAGCGGTAGCTGAAAGGCTGCGCCATCAGCACCATGGCTTCGTAGCAGGCCGAGTCGCCGTGGGGGTGGAACTTACCCAGCACGTCACCGACCGTACGGGCGGACTTCTTGTGCTTGGAATCGGCATCCAGCCCCAGCTCACTCATGGCGTAGACGATACGCCGCTGTACCGGTTTCAGGCCGTCGCCGATATGCGGCAAAGCACGGTCCATGATCACGTACATGGAGTAGTTGAGGTAGGCATTTTCGGTGAAGTCAGCCAGCGATCGGCGTTCTACGCCATCCAGGCTGAGATCCAGGGAGTCGCTCATGCGGGCCTCATCAGTTCGTTGTCTGGCGCAGCAGCAAGGTGCCGCCGCGCTGGGTAAATTCAAGTTTTTTCAAAGCACTCATGCCCAGCAACACCTGATCGCCGCCCAGGCCCGGCGCGACCAGCGCACGGACATCCCGCAGGACGATATCGCCCAGCTGCAGGCGGTCGAGGCGGGTTCGATAACCTTCGCTACGACCATTGGCGGTACTCAGGGTCACCGGTGCGCCCTTCTCCAAGCCAAGACGCTCGGCCAGCCCGGACGGGATCGACACATCGGTCGCTCCGGTATCGAGCATGAAATTCACCGGCTGGCCGTTGATCTGGCCGCTGGCGACGAAATGCCCCTGGCCGTTGCCGACCAGTTTCACTTCGATGTAACCCTCATGTTGTTGCGAAGTGACGACAGCATTGGGGTTCTCCTGACGCTGTTCCCACTCGCCGAAAAACCGTGTCGCCAGGAACAGCCCGGCGCCCCAGGCCAGCATCAGCAGCACGCGTCCGGCACGTTTGCCCGGTGGCTGCGGGCTCACGGCTTGGCACTCCAACCGCCCTCGGGCGCGGCGAAACGCCAGATGATCGGGCGTTTTTCACCGTCGGCACGGGCACCGGTGTTGTTATCCACACCGATCCAGGCGCCATCGGCATCCACCACCAGCGCCTCGGTCAGGCCATAGTCCTGTGGATAACGCCGGTGTTCCTGCAACGCCTCGGCGGCAAACGACCAGCAACGCTCGACCTTGGCCGTCGACGCATCACGACGACAGACCTGAAACGCATTGCGCTCGAGGGTGAACAACTTGCCCTCGAACAGTGACAGGTCGGCGAAGTCCCGGGACCCCGCCTTGGCCTTGGGCATCTGCGGTGGCTGCATTTCCAGCCCGGCCTCGCTGAGCAGCACACAGCCGCCATCGCAGTCCCAGACACTCTGCTGGCGCTTGATCAACAGCAGCCCGCGGCGCTCGCGCTCGGCGGCCAGCCAGATCCGGTCGCCGGCCGGGTTGACCGCCAGGCCTTCGAACAAGGCATTGAAGTGCAGCAACATACCGCTGGCCCGCGCCTCGCGTACCATGATCGGCGAAATCTTCAACCAGGCGGCCGAACCCGTCGGCGCCAGTTGCAGCACCGCCGCGTGGGATTCGCTGACCACATACTTGTTGCCGGCGCTGTCGCAGGTGATGCCCTCGAAATCCAGGTCGCCGCCGCGCACGAACGAAGCGACCCAGGTGCGTGAGTTCAAGCCCCAGGGCAAACCGCTGTCCGGCACCGGCGGTACGTCGATGCGCACGGTCTCGGCCTGCCAGACGCGGTCGCTGGTATCGAGCCGATAGATCTGGTCATCGTCACGGTCGGAGACCGTCCACAGTTCCTTGCCGCACAACGCCAGCCCCGACAGGTTGCCGCCACGCATGCCGTCCACCGGATGCTCGGCCAGCAGCCTCAACTCGGGCAAAGGGTCGGCCATCGCCGAGGTTGCCAATAGCAGTAACGCCAGGGCAAAGCCTCTGCGCATCAGGCCAGAACCTCGGCCAGGTTACCCTTGGACTCCAGCCAGCTCTTGCGATCGCCGGCGCGTTTCTTCGCCAGCAGCATGTCCATCATTTCCGAGGTCGCGGCGAAATCCTCACCGAGGGTCAACTGCACCAGGCGCCGGGTGTTCGGGTCCATGGTGGTTTCGCGCAGTTGCGGCGGGTTCATTTCACCCAGGCCCTTGAATCGGGTGACTTGCGGCTTGCCACGCTTCTTCTCGGCCACCAGGCGATCGAGGATGCCATCGCGCTCGGCCTCGTCGAGGGCGTAGTAGATTTCCTTGCCCAGGTCGATGCGGTACAGCGGCGGCATCGCCACGTAGACGTGGCCGGCATCCACCAGCGGGCGGAAGTGCTGGACGAATAGCGCGCAGAGCAGCGTCGCGATGTGCAAGCCGTCGGAGTCGGCGTCGGCGAGGATGCAGATCTTGCCGTAGCGCAGCTGGCTCATGTCCTCGGCGCCCGGGTCGACCCCGATGGCCACAGCGATGTTGTGCACTTCCTGGCTGGCCAGGACTTCGCTGCCATCGACTTCCCAGGTGTTGAGGATCTTGCCGCGCAGCGGCAGGATCGCCTGGAATTCCTTGTCCCGCGCCTGCTTGGCCGAACCACCGGCGGAGTCACCCTCCACCAGGAACAGCTCGGAACGCATCGGGTCCTGGCCGGCGCAGTCCGCCAGCTTGCCTGGCAGCGCCGGGCCCTGGGTGATGCGCTTGCGCTCGACCTTCTTGCTGGCCTTGAGGCGACGGCCGGCGTTGCTGATGGCCAGCTCCGCCAGTTGCATGCCCAGCTCAGGGTTGGCGTTGAGCCACAGGCTGAACGCGTCCTTGACCACGCCCGAAACGAAGGCCGCCGCCTCGCGGGATGACAGGCGCTCCTTGGTCTGGCCGGAGAACTGTGCGTCCTGCATCTTCATCGACAAAACGAAGGCGATGCGTTCCCAGACGTCTTCCGGCGCCAGCTTCAGGCCGCGCGGCAGCAGGTTGCGGAATTCGCAGAACTCGCGCATGGCGTCCAGCAGGCCCTGGCGCAAACCGTTGACGTGGGTACCGCCCTGGGCGGTCGGGATCAGGTTGACGTAGCTTTCCTGCACGCTGTCGCCGCCTTCCGGCAGCCACAGCAGGGCCCAGTCCACCGCTTCCTTGTTACCCGCCAGGCTGCCGCAGAAAGGTTCGGTCGGCAGGCGTTCGAATTCGCTGACCGCGTCCACCAGGTAGGAGCGCAGGCCGTCTTCATAATGCCACTCGACCTTCTCGCCGGTGCCTTTGTCTTCGAAGCTGACCAGCAGCCCCGGGCACAACACGGCCTTGGCCTTGAGCACATGCTTGAGGCGGCTGACGGAGAATTTTGGCGAATCGAAGTATTTCGGATCCGGGGCGAAGTACACGCTGGTCCCGGTATTGCGTTTGCCGACGCTGCCGACCACTTCCAGCTCGGTGGCCTTGAAACCATCGGCGAAGGTCATCTGGTATTCGCTGCCGTCACGCTTGACCCGCACCCGCACCTGGGTCGACAGGGCGTTGACCACGGAAATACCCACCCCGTGCAGACCGCCGGAGAACTGGTAGTTCTTGTTGGAAAACTTGCCGCCCGCATGGAGCTTGGTGAGGATCAGCTCGACGCCGGACACACCCTCTTCCGGGTGAATGTCCACCGGCATGCCGCGGCCGTCATCGGACACTTCCAGGGAATGGTCGGCATGCAGGATGACCTGGATCGACTTCGCGTGCCCCGCCAGGGCTTCGTCGACACTGTTGTCGATGACTTCCTGGGCGAGGTGGTTAGGCCGGGTGGTATCGGTGTACATGCCCGGGCGTTTGCGCACCGGGTCGAGGCCCGAGAGGACTTCGATGGCGTCTGCGTTATAAGAGCTAGCGCTGGGAGTGGCCATGGGGTCTCGTCGTTAGTCGTTCAATGAAATAGAAGCGAGGTTTCACAGCGAGGTGAAATCGATCGCCTGGTACTGATCCGGACCGATGCCGGCAAAATTCAACAACGCCGGCAATTGTCCGGCAAAACCCTGGAAACTATGGTCGCCGCCGGCCTGGATGCGCAAGGCACAGGCTCGGTAATACAGCTGGGCGCTGCGATAGTCCAGCGTCTCGTCACCTGTCTGCAGCCAGACCTGGAACCGCTGCGGGTCCTGGGGCGCCGGCACTTCCAGTTCGGCCAGGGCCGTCACGTGGTCGTGGGTCAGTTCCCAGGTTTCCCCGGTATAAAGGTTGGTCTGCGTGCCCAGAAAGCCGTCGAACATCCGGTGCGGACTGACCGCGGGGTTGATCAGCAGGGCTTTCAGGCCGTGGCGCTCGGCAAGGTGAGTCGCATAGTAGCCGCCGAGAGAGCTGCCGACCAGCAGCGGCCGTCCGAGTTCGGCAATCGCCTGCTCCAACTGGCCAATGGCCTCGCGCGGATGATGATGCAACGCCGGCACGCGCAGCTGTTCACCGCGGCCGATCGCCTCCATCACAGCGATCAGCTGGCTGGCTTTCTTCGACGCCGGTGCGCTGTTGAAGCCGTGGATATACAGGATCGAACCGGACATGCGTACTCCCTTTGCATCGTGCAAAAAGGCGCAGTTTACAGGGTGTATCGCCGCTTGACTTGTGTTCAGGTGTATCCCTTTGGCCTGCCGCCGCAGACTGCGGTTCCGGGGCGGAATCAGTAGCCGTCGCTGCCGTAATCGACCTGGAAATCGAAGCCGGTGACCCGCTCGACACCGGTTTCCAGGCGCCCATCGGGCAGCAGGCGCAGCCAGCGATAACCCGGCGCGGTCTCACCGACCTTGAAATCCTCGCTGCCCGGCTCGAACTGAATGCAGGTCGAGGGCGATGCCAGCAGTCGCAAAGCCCCCTGCTGACGGTCGATTTCCTGATGCACATGGCCCCAGAGCACCGCGCGCGCCTGCTGAAAGCGCTCCAGCACGGCGAACAGCGCGTGCGGATTGCGCAGCCCGATGGGCTCCATCCAGGCACAACCGATGGAGACCGGATGATGGTGCAGGCACACCAGGTGATGACGCTCGGGGGCTTCGCTCAGGGCGCTGGCGAGCAACTGCAGCTGCTCGTCCTGCAGGTAACCCGGTACCGAACCCGGTACGGCCGAGTCGAGCAGGATGATCCGCCAGTTGCCGATGTCCACCACCGGCGCCAGCAACGAACTCTCGGTCGCCGCCTGCGCCATGAGTTGCGGCTCGTCGTGGTTGCCGGGTATCCAGCGCGCCGGCGCCGGAATCCGTCGGGTCATGTCACGAAATAGCTGATAGGACTCCAGCGTACCGTCCTGGGACAGATCGCCCGTGGCCAGCATCAGGTCGATCCGCGGTTGCTGCTCCAGCACCAAGTCGATCACCCGCTGCAGGCTGTCGCGGGTATTCATGCCCAGCAGCGTGCCGTCCGCTTCGGCGAACAGATGGCTGTCGGACAACTGCACCAGCAACACGGGATCGTCGGTGGTCAGAGTGGATACGCTCGGCAAGGCGGCCTCCCAGGGCGTGTCACGGGAAGTGAGGAATGGAGGCAATTATGCTGGGGGAAATTCAAAAGAGGAAACCGGCGAACCGGACGCAGTTCACATCTACCGCACGGCCTCGAACTCATGACCGCAAGCCAGGCAGTGGCTCAGCCATTCGCCGAGAAACACATTGAGCTGGGCCTTCTCGTCCGGCTGGTGCATGAAGGCATTCGGATACGGATAGATGCCACGAAAGCGCCGGGCGTGCTCGGCACTGATGACTTCGGCCATGCGCGCGTCGTGGTAGACCTGAACTTCCAGCTGCGGCACCGGCAGCCAGGGCAGGCTGTGTTCCTGGCGCACCTGCAGGGTGGTGGTGTAAGGACAGGCCAGCAGCACCTCCAGCGCCAACACGCCGAGCATCTGGTCGCCCTGGGTCACCGCGATCCGCCGCGCCACCGGCTGGTTGCGCATGTCGGGCAACAGGCGCATCAGTCGGGCATAGTTGGCCTCGCAGGACGCTTGCAGCCCCACGAGATCGACCCGGTAGCGATCGCGCACTTTGTTTACGACCATAACCCCCTCACTTCAACGCGGTTCAAAGCCAGCCATTGCAAGGCAATAATGCTCGCCGCGTTGGAAATCCGCCCATCCCTTACCGCCTGCAGTGCGTCTTCAAAAGCCCAGACCGACACGCGAATATCCTCTGCCTCTTCCACCAGCCCATGCAGGCCACCGGCACCGCTGCTGTCGCAACGCCCCAGGTACAGGTGCACGAACTCGGTACTGCCCCCCGGCGACGGGAAATACTGGGTCATCGGCCACAGCGCGGAGAATGTCAGTCCAGCTTCCTCCTGCGCTTCGCGGTGAGCAACTTCTTCCGGCTGCTCGTCCTTGTCGATCAGACCGGCGACCAGTTCGATCAACCAGGGGGTCGCGGTTTTCCCCATGGCGCCGACGCGAAATTGCTCGACCAAGACCACTTCATCGCGTTGCGGATCGTACGGCAGCACGCAGACAGCATCATGACGCACAAAGATTTCACGACTGATCTCGCGCCCCATGCCACCGGCAAACAGCTCGTGGCGCAGGTGCACACGGTCGAGCTGATAAAAACCCTGGAAGCATTTCTCGCGCCGAACGATATCGACAGTGGTCGGCGTGGTGTTGGCAAAGTCCGTCATAGCAATCCTCGTTTCCTGCGGCCAGATCCGAGGCTCCCCCCTCGACATCGCGCCATCCTAACGCGCCGGTGACCGATGATGCAGCCCCTTTGCCATCAGCGGGATAGACGGCAAGGGGGCAAACCTAATCTAATTGCCTCTATTGAGCTTAGTGGCGAACTGATTGCCCCGCAGGCAGTCGAAGCCGGTAACTTTTGCCTACCTCTGGTTTATCAAGGACGCACATGTCGCTTCTTAAAATCGCCTCCGTGGCTTGCCTGGCCCTGACCCTGGGCGCCTGCCAAAGCCTGTTCCAACCCAGCTATCAAAAGCCCCTGCAAAGCACCAGCGACAAGTCGGAACAGATCAAGCCCGGCTGCAGCAATCAGGATTGCCCGCTGGTGAACATCGACACCGTGCACTTCGCCGACGAGCCGCAACTGGATGCGCTGATTGAAAAGCGCCTGCTGCAGATGACCCGCACCACTGCGGACCAGGCCGTGCCAGCGACACTGAGCGCCTATCGGGAGAAGTTCCTGCGCGAGGCCGACAGCCGCAACAGCATGTACCTGCAAGCCAAGGTACGCGAACAGCATGACGGCCTGGTGATCATCGAACTGGCCAGCTACCTGGACACCGGCGGCGCCCACGGCACGCCCGGTCGTGGTTTCATCAACTACTCGCGCGAGCTGCACAAGGAACTGACCCTGCCCGACATGCTGCGCCCGGGCCAGGAAGCCGCGTTCTGGAAGGCCGCCCAGGTGGCCCACAACAGCTGGCTGATCAGCACCAAGCTGGACCAGGAGCCGGAGTTCATCAAGAGCTGGCCGTTCCAGAAAACCCCGAACGTGGCGCTGACCTACGGCGGCGTGATCCTCAAGTACAACGTGTCGGTGATCGCGCCTTACGCGCTGGGCCACATCGAACTGAAGATCCCTTACAACCGCCTCAACGGCATTCTCAAGCCCGAGCTGTTTCCTGGCCGTAGCTGAAGGCCCGCCCCAGCAGCCCTTGCAGCAGCCCTGCCAGCACCAGTGACGGCAGGGTTGCGCCAACGTCCGGATACCGGATAGAGGTTGGCCAGCAGGTGGTAGGTGCCAACCCCACCCAGCCAGGCCAGCAACGCCGGCCAGCGCAAACCTACCGACGACACCTGGGCACTGCGCTTGCGCAGGATGAAGTGATCCACCAGCACCACGCCGAACAGCGGTGCGAACACCGAGCCGATCAGCAGCAGGAAGTTCTGATACTGGGCCAACGGCGCCAGGCAGGCGATCAGGGTGCAGAGCACGCCAATGGCCAGGGCCAGGCGCTCGACCTTCAGGCGCAGCAGAATGCCGCTGGAAACTGCGGCCGAATGGATATCGGCAAAGGCGTTTTCCGACACGTCCAGCAGGATCAGCAACAGCGGAATCCCCAGGCCCGCGCCGGCCAGCGCCAGCAACAGAGCATTGGCTTCACCCTCGGCGCAAAGGCCAGGGTGTAGGCCACGCCCAGGCTCATCAGCCACAGGTTGCCGATAAAGAACCCCAGCGCCGTACCGCCAAACACATTGCGCGCACGCTTGCCGAACCTCGAGTAGTCAGCGATCAGCGGCAGCCATGACAACGGCATGGCGATCGCGATACAGATCGCGCGCGCCGAATACACGTCTGTCGGCGGGCACCGCAGTGTCTGGTGAGTAAGTGTTCAAGACGGTTATCTCGGGGGAGAGAAAGGAGCGCTAGCTGCAAGCCTCAAGCTGCAAGAAAAAGCAGGACCGCTATGCCTTTAACTTACAGCTTGAAGCTTGCAACTTGTCGCTTAAACCTTCTTGTACAACTGGCTGCCTTCCTGCTTGAAGCGCTCGGCCTGCTCCGCCAGGCCCTTGGCAACTTCCACGTCCACCGCCTCGATGCGCTGGTTGGCCGCGTACTCGCGAACCTCCTGGGTGATCTTCATCGAGCAGAACTTCGGCCCGCACATGGAGCAGAAGTGCGCGACCTTGGCCGAGTCCTTGGGCAGGGTTTCGTCGTGGTAGGCGCGTGCGGTGTCCGGGTCGAGGCCGAGGTTGAACTGGTCTTCCCAGCGGAACTCGAAGCGCGCCTTGGACAGTGCGTTGTCACGGATCTGTGCGCCCGGGTGACCTTTTGCGAGATCCGCAGCATGCGCGGCGATCTTGTAGGTGATGATCCCGGTCTTCACGTCATCCTTGTTCGGCAGGCCCAGGTGCTCCTTCGGCGTCACGTAGCAGAGCATGGCGCAGCCAAACCAGCCGATCATCGCCGCACCGATACCGGAGGTGATGTGGTCGTAGCCCGGCGCGATGTCGGTGGTCAGCGGGCCGAGGGTGTAGAACGGCGCCTCGTCGCAGCATTCCAGCTGCTTGTCCATGTTCTCTTTGATCAGTTGCATCGGCACGTGGCCCGGGCCTTCGATCATGCACTGCACGTCATGCTTCCAGGCGATCTTGGTCAGCTCGCCGAGGGTCTCCAGTTCGCCGAACTGCGCTTCGTCATTGGCGTCGGCGATCGAGCCCGGACGCAGGCCGTCGCCCAGCGAGAAGCTGACGTCGTAGGCCTTCATGATTTCGCAGATTTCGTCGAAATGGGTGTAGAGGAAGTTTTCCTTGTGGTGCGCCAGGCACCACTTGGCCATGATCGAACCGCCGCGGGAGACGATGCCGGTCACACGCTTGGCGGTCAGCGGCACATAACGCAGCAGCACACCGGCGTGGATGGTGAAGTAGTCGACGCCCTGTTCCGCCTGCTCGATCAGGGTGTCGCGGAACAGCTCCCAGGTCAGGTCTTCGGCCACGCCGTTGACCTTCTCCAGCGCCTGGTAGATCGGCACGGTACCGATCGGCACCGGCGAGTTGCGGATGATCCACTCGCGGGTTTCATGGATGTGCTTGCCGGTGGACAGGTCCATGACCGTGTCTGACCCCCAGCGGATGCCCCAGGTCAGCTTCGCCACTTCTTCTTCGATGGACGAACCCAGGGCGCTGTTGCCGATGTTGCCGTTGATCTTCACCAGGAAGTTGCGGCCGATGATCATCGGTTCCAGTTCGACGTGGTTGATGTTAGCCGGAATGATCGCGCGACCGCGGGCGATTTCCTCACGGACGAACTCGGGGGTGATTTCCTTCGGGATGCTGGCGCCGAAGCTGTGGCCGGCGTGCTGCTGATCGAGCAGACCCGCGGCGCGGGCCTCTTGCAGCTTCATGTTTTCGCGGATGGCGACGTATTCCATCTCGGCGGTGATGATGCCCTTGCGCGCATAGTGCATCTGGCTGACGTTGGCCCCGGCCTTGGCCCGGCGCGGGTTGTTGACATGGGCGAAACGCAGCTTGGTCAGCTCGGGATCGGCGAGGCGCTGCTGGCCGAAGTTGGAGCTCAGGCCGGGCAGGCGCTCGGTGTCGCCGCGGTCGTCGATCCAGGCCGAGCGTACATCGCCCAGGCCTTTGCGCACGTCGATCACCACGTTGGGGTCGGTGTACGGGCCGGAGGTGTCATAGACGGTGACCGGCGCGTTGATCTCGCCGCCGAAGTCGGTGGGGGTCACGTCGAGGCTGATGTCACGCATCGGCACACGGATGTCCGGGCGCGAACCCTGGACATAGATTTTTTGCGAGCGGGTAAAGGGCTGAACCGACTGCTCATCGACCTTGGCCGATTCGCTCAGGTGCGTAGCGTTTTTTAATTTTGTAGTCATCACGGGCTCTCCAGACAGCATCCAGGCAGTGGATTTTTGTCGGAGCGAACCTGTAACGAACGGACGCAGCCATAGCTGGAGCCAGGGGCGAAAACCAGCTGGTGCAGTGCTTGGTGCTCGAGGGGCGTTCGATTGTCGAACAACATCCCGGACGAAGCACAAGAGGACTCGCCGGGTGACGAGAAATCTTGTTCCCTACGCAGGCGCTAACCTGATCAGGTTCAACGGGATCCGGATTATCCGATCTCAGCCTCATAGCAAGGCACCCCGACAAGAACTCGGCCAGTCTAGACAAAGCCGGCACAGAACGCCAACCCCACGGCAAACAGCGTGATGAATGGCGTAAATGCAGGATTGTTGCCCTTCGCAGGCGCATCTACACTCGCTGGGTTGCGTCGAACCTTGACGCTGCACAGGCCGGGACTTAGCCTTGGCGCCAGAATTATACTCGTAATATCAACTCTAGGGATCGCCGAATGCTGCGCAAACTCTCACTGGCCATCGCCGTGTCTTGTGCGTCCAATGGAATGGCCTGGGCAGCAGAAGCGCCCTTGACCACTAAAACCGACCTGGTCAGCGTCTACCAGGAGGCGGTGGACAACAACGCCGACCTCGCCGCCGCCCGCGCCGATTACGACGCACGCAAGGAAGTGGTGCCACAAGCTCGCGCCGGTTTGCTGCCCAACCTCTCGGCCGGTGCCGACCTGAACAACACCCGGACCAAGTTCGACGAACCGTCGATGACCGCCACCCGCAGCGGCACCGTGTATCAGGCGACCCTGGCCCAGCCGATTTTCCGCGCCGACCGCTGGTTCCAGTTGCAAGCGGCCAAGGACGTCAACGAGCAAGCCGCGCTGGAGCTCTCGGCCACCGAACAGAACCTGATCCTGCAAAGCGCCGAGAGCTACTTCTCGGTGCTGCGCGCCCAGGACAACCTGGCCTCGACCAAGGCCGAGGAAGCCGCCTTCAAGCGCCAGCTCGACCAGTCCAACGAGCGCTTCGACGTCGGCCTGTCGGACAAGACCGACGTCCTGCAATCCCAGGCCAGCTACGACACCGCGCGGGCCAACCGGATCCTCGCCCAGCGCCAGGTGGATGACGCGTTCGAAGCCCTGATCACCCTGACCAACCGTCAGTACAACTCGATCCAGGGCATCGTCCACAGCCTGCCGGTGCTGGCGCCGACCCCGAATGACGCCAAGGCCTGGGTCGATACCGCGGCCAAGCAGAACCTCAACCTGCTGGCCAGCAACTACGCGGTCAGCGCCGCCGAGGAAACCCTCAAGCAGCGCAAGGCCGGCCATGCCCCGACCCTAGACGCGGTAGCGCAATACAAGAAAGGCGACAACGACGCCCTCGGTTTCAGCAACCCCAACCCGCTGGGCCAGCGTTATGGCAGCGACGTGGAACAACGCACCGTCGGCCTGCAACTGAACATTCCGATCTTCAGCGGAGGCCTGACCAGCTCCCAGGTCCGCGAGTCCTACTCGCGCCTGAGCCAGAGCGAGCAGCAACGTGAAGCCCTGCGCCGCCAGGTGGTGGAAAACACCCGCAACCTGCACCGCGCGGTGAACACCGATGTCGAACAGGTCCAGGCACGGCGCCAGTCGATCATCTCCAACCAGAGCGCGGTGGAAGCCACGGAAATCGGTTATCAGGTCGGTACGCGCAATATCGTCGACGTGCTCGATGCCCAGCGCCAGCTGTATACCTCGGTGCGCAACTACAACAACAGCCGTTACGACTACATCCTCGACAACCTGCGCCTCAAGCAGGCCGCCGGCACCCTCAACCCGGGCGACTTGCAGGACCTGTCGCGCTACCTGAAAGCCGACTACAACCCGGACCGCGACTTCCTGCCGCCGGACCTGGCCAAGGCCGCGGCGGAACAGCTCAAGGCCCGGCCGACCCAGTAATTTGTAGCCGCTGCCGCAGGCTGCGATCGTGGCCGCAGGACATGCAAAAAGGCCACCGCGATTCAATTGAATGGCGGTGGCCTTTTTTACGACCGTTCCGGTCGATTGCAGCCCGCGGTAGCGGCTACAGCAAGCGATCCAACCCGTCGAGCAGGCGCTGCAGGGCGCCCTGATTGCTGCGCATCACCCGCAGTCCGGCATCGGCCATCTTCTGCGCATCCCGGGGCAACTCGAACAGGCGCTGCACCGCCACCGCCAGGCCATGGGCATCGTCCACTTCCTGCAGAGCGCCCGCCTGGCGCAACAGCGTCGCGATCTCCAGGAAGTTGAACAGGTGCGGCCCGCTCAGCACCGGCTTGGCCAGGGCCGCCGGCTCCAGCAGGTTGTGGCCGCCATTGGGCACCAGGCTGCCGCCAACAAAGGCACTGTCCGCCAGGGCATAGAGAAACAGCAGCTCACCCATGGTGTCGCCCAGCAGCACCGAGGTGCTGGCGCTGACCGGCTCGGCGCTGGAGCGGCGAATGGTCGCGAAGCCCTGCTGCCGGCACAGCTCGAACACCGGGTTGAACCGCTCCGGATGACGCGGCACCAGGATCAGCAAGGCATCCGGGTGGCTGGCCAGCAGTTGGCGATGGGCATCCAGCACCACGGTGTCTTCGCCTTCATGGGTACTGGCGGCGATCCACACCGGGCGTTCGCCGGCTTGCCATTGTTGGCGCAGCTCGCTGGCGCGCTCCAGCAGTTGCGGGTCGATGCTCAGGTCGAACTTGATCGAGCCCGTCACCTCGACCGTTTCCGGCCGCGCACCCAGCTGGCGAAAACGCTCGGCCTCGGCTTCGGTCTGCACCGCGAACAGGCTCATTTGCGCGAGCATCGGCGCGGTCAGTTTGTTGAACCGGCCATAACCTCGGGCCGAGCGTTCCGACAACCGCCCATTGGCCAGCGCCACGGGAATGCCGCGCTTGGCGCACTGGTGAATGTGATTGGGCCACAACTCGGTTTCCATGATCACCGCCAGCTTCGGCCGGACCCGATCGAGGAAACGCGCGGCGGCGCAAGGCAGGTCGTAGGGCAGGTAGCAGTGCTGGATGCGCGGCTCGTTGGCGAACAGCGCCTGGATGCGCTCCGAACCCGTTGGGGTCATGCAGGTGACCGTGATCGGCAGCTGTGGATAACGCGCCAGCAGGGCACGGATCATCGGCGCGGCGGCAATGCTTTCGCCCACCGACACCGCGTGCACCCAGATCCCGCCCGGCTGCATCGCCGGCAGCCCCCAGGAAAAACGTTCGCCGACCCGCCGGGCATAGGCCGGCGCCTTGCGCGCCCGCAGCCACAGACGAATCGCCACCAATGGCAGCCCCAGGTAAAACAGCGCGGTGTAGAGAGTTCTATTCATGGCGGCGGAGTTTATCGGCTTTTTCAACCAATCGCCCGCAAGTGCACGGCAAAACGCTCCGCCAGCCAATGCGCAGCCGGCCCCAGGGGTTCATCGCGGCGCCAGACCAGTTCCACCACCAGCGCCGGCGGGGTCCACTCGCTGGCCAACTCGACCATCTGGTTCTGGTAGGCCGGGTACTGCACCACATGCCGTGGTAGCCAGGCCCAGCCCAGGCCGCGCATCAGCAGTTCGGCCATCGCGTAGAAGCTGTCGGCGCGCCAGACTTGCGGGCTGAGCTGCTCGCCACTGGGGTAAGTGCTCAACTGCGGGGAAATCAGCAACTGCCGATGACGCCCCAGTTGCTGACGATCCACCTGTTTCTCGCCGGCCAGGGGATGCCCGACCGCGCACACCGTGACCATCTCGACGCTGCCCAGGGCCCGTCGCTCAAGGGCCTCGGACATCTGTTCATGGTGGAACAGCAAACCGAGGTCGGCCCGACGCTCCAGCAGCTTGCGCGCCACATCACCCTGGGCGCTGCTGGCCAGCTGGACCTCAAGACTGGGGAAGCGCTCGGACAACGCCTCAAGGCTATCGAGCACCGGCTGGAAAGGCATCGCCTCGTCCAGGGCCAGCCGCAAGCGCGCCTCCTCCCCCCGCATCAACGCCAGCGCCCGCCCATTCAAGCGCTCGCACTGGCGCAGCACTTCCCGCGCCTCCGCGAGCAAGGCACGACCGGCCTCGGTGAGCTTGGGCTGGCGACCGCTGCTGCGCTCGAACAAGAGCACGCCGAGATCGGCCTCGAGCAGCGCAATCGCGCTACTGACCGCCGATTGTGCCTTGTGCTGGTCACGAGCCACTGCGGAAAACGAACGCTGCTCGGCGACGCTGACGAACAGCCGCATCTGCTCCAGATTCCACTGCACATTCATGAGGCAACCCATCTTCAAAACAGATAGGTAATGACTTTACCCCATCTGTGCAATCTCTAGAATGCCGACCTCATCAAGCAAGCCCAAACACGAGGACTCTCCCATGAACGCTTACACCTACCTGGCCATCGCCATCTGCGCCGAAGTGATCGCCACTGTTTCGATGAAAGCGGTCAAAGGCCTGAGCACTCCCCTGCCGCTGCTGCTGATCATCGTCGGTTACGGCGTGGCCTTCTGGATGCTGACCCTGGTGGTGCGCACCGTGCCGGTGGGCGTGGCTTACGCGGTCTGGGCCGGCATGGGCATTGTCATGGTCAGCGTGGCTGCGCTGTTTCTCTACGGGCAGAAACTGGATATCCCGGCGATGCTCGGCATGGCCCTGATCGTCCTGGGCGTGGTGGTGATCCAGCTGTTTTCGAAGACCGCCGGGCACTGACCCCAGACCGACCGCCACGATGTAAAAAAGGCCACTGCGCTTCAACCGAAACGCAGTGGCCTTTTTGCAGGGCTCACAGTCTGCGGCAGCAGCAAGCCTTGATCGGCGACAAGCCTGCGCGGCTCGAGCCTGTATACTGCGCCCCTAGTCTTGAACACTGAGGTCGCTGCATGCCATCCGTTATTTCCACCGACGTGCTGATTGTCGGCGCCGGAGTCGCCGGCCTCTGGCTGAACGCCCGCCTGCGTCGCCAGGGCTTTTCCACTGTGCTGGTGGAGAGCGCCAGCCTCGGCGGCGGACAAAGCGTCAAGTCTCAGGGAATCATTCACGGCGGCGCCAAATATGCGCTGCACGGCGCCCTGACCGGCGCCTCGGAAGCCATCGCCGACATGCCGCGCCGTTGGCGCGAGGCCCTGGCCGGCAACGGCGAGCTGGACCTGTCCGGCGTGCGCCTGCTGTCCGAGGCCCATTATCTGTGGTCCCCCGGCACCCTGGCCGGCAACCTCACCAGCTTTTTCGCCAGCAAGGCCGTGCGCGGCCGCGTCGATCAGGTCAAGGGCGACCAGTTGCCGCCAGCCCTGCAGGACCGTCGCTTCAAGGGCAAGGTGTATCGCCTGGCCGAGCTGGTGGTGGACGTGCCGAGCCTGATCGGGCGCCTGGCCGAACTGGGCGGCGATAGCCTGCTGGCCGGGCAGAAGATCGAGCCCGTGCTGGAAAACGGGCAATTGCTGGGCCTGCGGGTCGATGACCGGGAAATCCGCGCGCAACGCATCGTGCTCAGCGCCGGCGCCGGCAATGCCGAGCTGCTGAGCAGCCTCGGCCTGAGCCAGCCGGCCATGCAACGCCGGCCGCTGCACATGGTGATCGTCAAGGGCCCGAGCCTGAAACCGCTGTACGCCCACTGCCTGGGCGGCGGGCCGAAACCGCGCATCACCGTGACCACCCACCCGGCGGCCGACGGCCAATGGGTCTGGTACCTGGGCGGCGATATCGCCGAAGCCGAAGGCGTGGCACGCGAGCCCGCGGCGCAGATTGCCGCCGCCCAGAAAGAACTCGGCAACCTGTTGCCATGGGTCGACCTCAGCCAGGCGCAATGGGCCACCCTGCGGGTGGATCGGGCCGAACCCGCACAATCGGGCCTGACCCGCCCGGACAACGCCTTCCTCGCCGAGCAGGACCGCCTGCTGGTCGGCTGGCCGACCAAGCTGGCCCTGGCCCCGGACTTCGCCGACCGGGTATTCGCCGCCCTCGAACGCGACGGCATCAAGCCAGGCCCCGCAACCCCGTTGCCGGAGCTGCCGAAGCCCGCCATCGCTCAACCGGCCTGGGAGCAACTGCTGCCATGAGCCAAGCGACCCTGCACGACCTGCATCGCCCCTTCGGCAGCACCGGGCTACTGGTGTCCCCGCTGGGCCTGGGCACCGTGAAACTCGGGCGCGACCAAGGGGTGAAATACCCCAGCGGCTTCCAGATTCCGGATGACACCGAAGCCCGCATGCTGCTCAAGCTGACCCGCGACCTGGGCATCAACCTGATCGACACCGCGCCGGCCTATGGTCGCAGCGAGGAGCGCCTGGGACCGCTGCTGCGCGGGCAACGCCAGGACTGGGTGATTGTCAGCAAGGTCGGCGAAGAGTTCGAAAACGGCCTGTCGCGCCACGACTTCAGCGCCGCGCATACCCGCCTGTCGGTGGAGCGCAGCCTGCAGCGCCTGGAAACCGACTTCATCGACCTGGTGCTGGTGCATTCCGACGGCAATGATCTGCACATCCTCGAGCAGTGCGAGGTGTACCAGACGCTGGCCGAGCTCAAGCAGGAAGGCAAGATCCGTGGCTTCGGCTTCTCCGGGAAAACCGTCGAAGGGGGTCTCAAGGCCCTGGAGCAGGGCGACTGCGCCATGGTCACCTACAATCTGAACGAACAGAACGAGAGAGCCGTCATCGATTACGCCGCAGCCCACGGCAAGGGCATTCTGGTGAAAAAGGCCCTGGCCAGTGGCCATGTGTGCCTGAGCCCGGGCGTCGACCCGGTTCGCGCCAGCTTCGAACTGCTGTTCGATCAACCGGGCGTCGCCAGTGCTATTGTCGGGACCATCAATCCGCTGCACCTGGCCCATAATGTCGCCACTGTCGCGCAGGTGTTGCGCAAAAACTGATGCCGCCCACGCGGCCGACCCCGACGCAAGAAGGAGCCGACATGCCGCGTACGCTCATAAGAAAAAACCCCAGCAACTTCAAGACCCTGCCGCTGTTCGTCGAAGCGACGCCCGAAGGCCTCAGCTACCAGAGCGTCGGCATGCCGCTGAACTTTGCGCAGACCCTGCAGCGGCGGCGCCCGGTCACGGTGGCCGACGCCGAACGCTTCGCCCTGGAACTGGCCAACCTCGGCGTCTCGGTACGCCTGACCCTGCATTGGCAGAACCGCGACTATTGGGTGCTGGTCCGCCAGCGCCGGCAGGACCGCGGCGATGTAGTGCTCAAGCTGATTTCCGGCTACGTCCCGGCCCATGAACTGAACCTGCCGCTGCATACCGCCATCCAGGAAATCGCCGAGGAATGCCTGCTGGAAACCCCGGAAGGCTGGCTCGGCGGGCGCTTCAACGACACCTGGCTGCCGGCGCCCTACTCGGCGGCCCTGCATTATCGCGAAGCCCTGCCCTTTCGCCTGACGCCGCTGTCGGGCGCGGCACGCCCGGTGCGCTGCGCCAATCTGCATCTGCTGGAACGGCCGCGAGCTTATGTGCACCTGCCCACCGCGTCGCTGCAGCTGATTTATGACCTGCGCCTGGACGTGCCGAAAGAAGCCAAGTCCCTGAGCCTGTTCCATGTCGACGAACGCCTGGAAGGCGAGCAACTGGTGGCACGCCTGGATCGCAAGCGCCCGGACCTGTACCTGATGCCGCTCAAGGACGGGCAGCCGTGCGCCGAGCTCTATACGTTGAAGAAGGATCAGTTGTACCCGGCGAGTACCCGCGGCCTGTACCTGGCCGAAAGTTTTGCCCAGCAGCAGGGCTGGCTGGTGCGTGACGAGCGGATTCGCTGGAAGGACTGGCTGAAGCAGCAGGGATTGAGCGCGCCGGAGAAGGATTCCAAGCTCCAGCGCTTTACCGGCAAGGCGCGGCAGATATTGCGCAAGATCGTCCCGGCCAAGACCAGCCGGCAACGTTGATTGCCAATCCGCCGACTCCAACTTTCGCAGGAGTCGGCGGGTTGGTATCAAGCCTTATTCGGTCTTGCGGATCTTCTCGACTATGGCCGTGGTGGAACTGTTCTCCACCAGCCCCAGCACCTTCACTGTGCCGCCATAAGCCTTGACGATATCGGCACCGACCACCTGGTCGACCGAGTAATCCCCGCCTTTGACCAGCACGTCCGGCTTGACCTGGGCCAGCAGGTTTTCCGGCGTGCCCTCGGGAAAGCTGATGACCCAATCCACCGCGCCCAGGCCGGCCAGTACCGCCATGCGCCGGTCGACGCTGTTGATCGGACGGCCAGGGCCTTTCAGGCGGCTGACCGAGGCATCGTCGTTGATCGCCACGATCAGGCGATCGCCTTGGGCCCGCGCCTGCTCGAGGTAGGTCACATGGCCGGCGTGGAGGATGTCGAAGCAGCCGTTGGTGAAGACGATCTTCTCTTTATGCGCACGCGCATCGTCGATCGCCAGCAGCAGCTGGTCGAGGCTCAGCACACCACGCTCGGAACCTTCTTCACGCTGGATCGCGCGACGCAGTTCCGGTGCGCTGATGGCCGCGGTACCCAGCTTGCCGACCACGATACCGGCAGCCAGGTTGGCCAGGGCCACCGCGTGTGGCAGCTCTTCACCGGCCGCGATCGCCGCCGCCAGGGTGGAGATCACGGTATCGCCGGCACCGGTGACGTCGAACACTTCACGAGCGCGGGCCGGCAAATGCAGCGCCGGGTGATCGGGGCGCAACAGGGTCATGCCGTGTTCGCCACGGGTCACCAGCAAGGCGCCCAGCTCCAGGTCGTGCATCAGCTTCGCGCCTTTGCTGACCAGGTCGTGCTCGTCGACGCAGCCGCCGACTATGGTTTCGAACTCGCTGAGGTTCGGGGTGATCAGGCTGGCGCCGCGATAAATCGAAAAGTCCTTGCCTTTCGGGTCCGCCAGCACCGGGATGCCACGGGCACGCGCGGCCTGGATCAGCGCCTGATGGTTCTTCAGGGCACCCTTGCCATAGTCGGACAACACCAGCACCTTGATGCCGTCCAGCAACCGGTCGACTTCAGCGCCCAACGCCAGGGCGTCGGTGGCGAAGGGTTCTTCGAAATCGATACGCAGCAGTTGCTGGTGCCGACTCATGACCCGCAGCTTGACGATGGTCGGCTGGTGGGCAATGCGTTGGAACAAGGCGCGGACGCCCGCCCCTTCAAGACTGTTGGAGAGGCTGTCGGCAGCCTCGTCGTCGCCGGTGACGCCGACCAGCGAGGCCGGTGCACCGAGCGCGGCAATGTTCAAGGCAACGTTCGCGGCACCGCCCGGGCGGTCCTCGATTTGCTCGACCTTGACCACCGGTACCGGCGCCTCAGGGGAAATCCGTGAGGTACCACCATGCCAGTAACGGTCGAGCATGACATCGCCGACCACCAAGACAGGGGCTTGATCGAATCGCGGCATGGACAACTTCATGGAGCAACCCACATACAAAATGAACAGGGGCGCGATATTAACACAGGGTGAACGCTGCCTAGTTCTACCGCTGCACGAGTATTCGCGATCGCCCCAAACTGTTCATTTATTGAGCAGAAGCGCCATGAGCCGGTCTGTCGCGCAGGCCAGACCGACCGTTTAGGTATCGATCTCGCAGTCGGGATAAAGCGGCGCTTCGTAGGGGCTGTCGAGCCCGGTGAAGTCCCGGATACGCCCCTCGCTTGCCGCCTGATACAGGCCTTTGGGGTCGCGCCGGGCACAGGCAGCGAACGATGTACTCACGTACACCTCGAGGAATTCTCCCGTTGCAAACAAGGCCCGGGCAGCGGCGCGCTCCGCGCGAAACGGTGAAATCGCCGAGACGATCACGATCAACCCCGCCTCCACCATCAACCTCGCCACCTCGGCCAGGCGCCGGATGTTTTCCTTGCGCGCCTCGGCGCCCATGCCCAGGTCACGACACAGGCCACCGCGCACGTTGTCGCCGTCGAGGACAAAGGTATGCAGGCCCTGCCCGTTCAGGCGCAGTTCCAGCAGGTTGGCCAGGGTCGATTTGCCGGCGCCGGACAAACCGGCCAGCCAGAGACAACACGGACGCTGCTGCTTGAGCGCCGCCCGCTCGACCGCGGTCAGGGACAGGCTGCTGGGGCGAATATCCGGTCGCGGGCAATGCGCCGGCAGGGATTCATTCATAACCGAGCATCTCGTAGTCGCGCTGGTACGCCCGACGCACCAGCCGCCGGGTGCGCACCGAGCAAAAGTCCCGGGCAGGCGCTTCGTGCCGTTGCCGCGATTCATTGAGGTGCGGCAGGGATTTGCTAACCCCCAGGTGCTCGCTGAGCAACTGATAGTCGCGCTGCAGGTGCTCCTGATAACCGATGAAGTCCATGTCCAGGCGCCCCATGGAATCCACCAGGAAGTCGGTCTGCGGAGCGAAATGCAGCTGTTTGTGGACATTTTCCGGGTGCAGCCAGCGGCCGACAAAATCGTCGAAATCGCGATAGTGGCTGACCAGCCGCTGGGCGGCCTGGTCGCGACGACTGAGTTCGTTGCCGCGCAGGAAGGCATAGGCCGAATAGGCCCGCTCCAGGGGATCGCGGACCACGGCGAACTTGAAGCTGCTGGCGAACTGCTGGGGAAACTGTTGCTCGTACCAGTACAGGGGCAGATGGCCTGGCGTCCAGCCGTCGAACAATGCCGAACACAGGCTGCTCCCCGCGCACTTGGGCACATGGATGAACACACAACCGTGCTGACGGAACGGCTCTGGAAAACGGACGTTGGCGGACATGGCCTTGTTCACCACCTGCCGGTCCACCACAGACAGGCGCCCAAGCAAGAACGCCCGTTGCGACTTGGGCAATAACTTCCACAGATAACGTTGCAGCATTCCAGTACCCGCGCGACGGGGTTGGCCCCCTCGATTCAGTCGACGATTGAGGCTGGAACCATAACAAGCACGAGACGCGGAATTATTTAGGCTCGGTCAAGACTGTAAGGGGCGGGATACAAAGACCGGCCGGCGCATTGCGCGCCGGGGTCGTTCCAGGATGGGCAGTGCCCACCCTGGCGTTGGCTCAGGCAATGCCTTCGGACGCGGGCTCGTCCAGGCCCATGGCATGCAGGCGCGAGTAGTAGCCGTTTTGCGCCAGCAGATCGACATGGGTGCCGCGCTCGACGATCCGCCCCTGGTCCATGACCAGAATCAGGTCGGCCTTCTCGATGGTCGACAGGCGGTGTGCGATCACCAGGGTGGTGCGCCCCTTCATCACCTTGTCCAGGGCCGCCTGGATATGCCGCTCGGACTCGGTATCCAGGGCCGAGGTGGCTTCGTCGAGAATCAGCAACGGCGCATTCTTCAACAGGGCCCGGGCAATCGCCAGACGCTGGCGCTGGCCACCGGAGAGCAGCACGCCGTTCTCGCCGACCTGGGTGTCCAGGCCTTCGGGCAGCTGCGAAATGAAGTCCATGGCATAGGCATCCGCCGCCGCCTTCTCAATCTCTTCCCGCGGCGCCCCGGCCAGGTCGCCATAAGCAATGTTGGCGGCCACGCTGTCGTTGAACAGGGTCACATGCTGGGTCACCTGGGCCACATGCCGACGCAGGTTGCGCAGGCGGTAATCCTCGATCTCCACGTCATCGAGGAGAATCTGCCCCGTTTCGTGGTGATAGAAGCGCGGAATCAGGCTGGCCAGGGTCGACTTGCCGCTGCCGGAGCGGCCGACCAGCGCGATCATCTGCCCGGGAGCCGCGGAGAAACTGATGTCCTTCAGCACTTCACGATCGGTGCCCGGATAGGTGAAGCTCAGGTTGCGCACGTCCAGGCGACCCTCGATGCGCTCACGCTCGACCTGGCCCCGATCGACTTCAGGCTCGACGTCCAGTTGTTCGAAGATGCTTTCCGCACCCGCCACGCCTTTCTGGATGGTCGAACTGACTTCCGAGAGTTGGCGAATCGGCTTGGGCAGCAGGCCCGCCGCGGTGATGTAGGCCACCAGGTCGCCCGCGGTGGCATCGCCACGCAGGAACAGCACCAGGAACATCAGCACCGCCATGGCGGAGTAGATCACCAACTGCAGCATCGGCGTGTAGACCGCACCGGTCTTGGTCATGCGCAGCTGCTTGTCGGTGTTGCTCTGGCTGGCGTCGACGAAACGCTGCTGCTCGTAGCTTTCGCCACCGAAGCTGCGAACCACGCGATAGCCTTGAATGGTCTCGGAGGCCACGTGGGTCACATCGCCCATCGCCACCTGGATCTTCTTGCTCTGCTTGCGGAATTTCTTGCTGGTGCTGCCAACCATGACCGCAATCAACGGCAAGATCGCCAGCATCACCAGGGTCAGCTTCCAGTTCATCCACAACAGGTAGACGAACAGGAACACCACCGTCAGGCCTTCGCGAATCACCACCTTGATGGCGTCGGTGGCGGCACCGGTGACCATGGTGACGTTGAAGGTGATGCGGGAAATCAGATGCCCGGAGTTGTGGGTATCGAAATAGCGGTTCGGCAGGACCAGCAGTTTGTTGAACAGCTCGACCCGCAGGTCATGCACCAACCCCAGGGAAACCTTCGCCAGGTAGTAGTTGCCGAGGAAGGAGCCAAGCCCCTGCCACGCCGCGATCAGGATGATCAGCAGCGGCACCGCCATCAATAGCTGCAAGTCGCGCAGATAGGGAACGTTGGGGAAGAGCACCGCTTCGGGATTGCTCAAGCCGTCGACGAAATATTTGAGAATGCCCGCCAGCATCGGCTGGGTGGAGGCAAATATCACGAAGCCCACGATACTCAGCAGGAAAATGCCAATGTAGGGTTTTACATACCCCAACAGCCGAAAATAGATTTTCAGGCTGGAGTCCTGTTCCGCTTTACGCGGTGCGTCACTCATCGTCGAACTCACTGTTTAGGAGGAACGCGGGATTTTATCACAGCCTGTGTGACTGCCCCGCGCCCAGACCAAAACAGTAGCCAGACCGATCGGCAGCCAACTGATGAACCATTCGGCGCGAGGGGTTCCGGTCAGGCTCGCGGCATCGAACTGCATGGCCAGGAAGGAGAACAGCCAGATCCCGATGACGCCCCGGCCATAGAGCGTTTCACGGGCGCGCCAGGCTTCGCGCAGCGCTGCAAACCAGGCCACGACCCAGAGCAAGAGCCCAGGAATCCCCAGTTCGATGGCAATGTGGCTGAACAGGTTATGGGCATGATCGAAAGCCTGCCCTTCGGCATGCACGCTATAGCCTGAACCCAGGCCGAGGCCTGTCCATGGATGCTCGGCGATCATCTGCAGGCTGGCCATCAGGATCTGCGGGCGAAAGGAAACACCACGCGCCAGGACCAAAGGTTCGAGAAACCAGAATGCCGACATTGCCAGCAACAATGCCGCCGCCGCGAATATTCGGCTGAGTCGGTCACGGCACCAGATCGGCATCGCCAGCACGGTCAGGAACAGGGCCAGGGCAGCACCGCGGCTCTGGCAGAGCACGACAAATCCACCGAGCAGCGCCAACGCCACCAGCCACACCGCTTGAAGGGCGCGAGTACGCGGCACCCAGTGCAGCAGCCAGATAGCGGCCAGGCCGATGACATAACCACCCAGGATCGGATGAGCCAACTCCCCCAACCCCACAAGGCGCGCCCACCAGACATTTCCGTTGATCCAGTAGAACTGGATGATGGCCATCAGCGCCGTCACCGCCAGCCCCAGTCCGCCCCACTGCATGACGCGGATCACCCGCTCAGTCCGGGCATTGGCGAAAACCGGGAAGAACAACAGGAACACTACGATGTACAGCAAGCGCTTGGCCTCACGCGACGGGTCCGCCGCCTGCGTCCATAGCAGGCTGACCAGCCCCCATATCGCCAACCCCAGCAACGTCAGGCCAAGCCAGCGCTGGGCATACCACCATTCGACCAGGCGTTGGCGCGCGGGCCAGGCCAGAATCATCGCCGGCAACCACAAAAAGGCCACCAGCCCCTGTTGGTAGAGCTTGTTGGTGGGCGCCAGTGCGATGGCCAGCAAAAACCATAGCAACCCGATGGTCATCCATACTTGCGCCCAGCGTGTGGCCTGCATCTACTCACTCCTAAATGGGTCACCCAGCCAACCCGGCATGGTTAAAACAACAACTTTTCGGCATCATTGCCCGCCACTGTGCCCGCCACTTCGACAAGGCTTCCTACGATGCAATGCTCCCGGCTTCCCCAAGCCACTTTGAATCAGATGATTGAAGGCGCCAGAATTCTGGAGGCCGACAGTTACGGCCCGAAAGTCTACCTGTTGCAGGATGGGAATATTCTGAAACTGTTCCGGCGCAAGCGTCTTTTTTCATCCGCCCTGTTTCGGCCTTATTCGAAGCGCTTCATCGACAACGCCGCGCGCCTGGAACAACTCGGCGTTCCCACGCTGCAGGTTCTGGACTTCTACCGCCTGGAACAACCCGGCATGACCGCGGTGCTCTACCGACCGCTGCCAGGCGAAACCCTGCGCCAGGTCGCCAGCAAGGAAGGCTTCGACTGGCAACAGACCTTGCCGGCCCTGGTCGAGCTGATTCGCAGCCTGCACAACTCGGGGATCTACTTTCGCTCGCTGCACCTGGGCAACATCGTCATCACCCCGGATAACCGCTTCGGCCTGATCGATGTGGCCGACATGCGTTTTTTCCGCGGGCCATTACCGCGCCATCTGGTCAAACGCAACCTGCAACACTTCGCCCGTTATATTGCCCGGGAGAAGCTGAACGGGAGCTTTCCGATACAAGCGCTGGAACAGGCGCTACTTTCGGCATGACAGCAGGGAGGTAGCAGCCTGGCTGAAGCGCTGCCAGGCCAGGTCGGGGGCCAGCGCCGCATACTGATCCGCCGCGATGCTCTGGGCGGGCAGGCCGAGGGCCTGAAGAATGGCCTCTTGCCAGGCGTCGATATCATTCACCGGCGCATAACGCCCGGTGTCAGCCAACTGCTCACGGAACACTGGCAAATCGCTGGTCAGCACCGGTACACCAGACATCACGGCTTCCTGCAGGATCAGCCCCAGGCCCTCGTCCAGCGACGGGATGGCCACCCAGTCGAATGCCTTGTAAAGCACCGCCGCATGCTTCAAATGCCCAGGCAGCGAAACCCTGTCCTGCAGGCCCAGCTGATTGATGCGGGCCTCGAGCGCTGTGCGGTTCGAGCCCTCGCCGATAATCACCAGACGCATCTCCGGCCGGCTCGCCAGGGCCTTGGCGAAGGCCTCCAGCAGGCAAGCAAACCCTTTATCGTCCACCAGACGGCCGACCGCGCCGAATACCGGAACATCGTCCACGGGCAGGCCGAGGGTGGCCCGGGCCTCGGCACGCGGCAGCAGCCTTGCATTGAACTCCTGCGGGTCGAACGCGCTGCGCAAAGCCGTCACCGGCATCTGCAAATCGTATTCGAGGGATGACGCCAGGGTCTGCGAAACGGCCGCGAGAGTCAGCTGCGAGGCGGGGAACTGCCGGAACAGCTGCTGATCCTTGCGGTGCAAGCGCGTGGAGCCGTGGATCACCACCACCGCACGCATGTGCGGCAATGACTTGAGGACCGGCAACAAGGTACGCGCCACCCCCAGGCCATCGAGCAACAACACCTGGGCATCGCTTTCCCGCAACGCCTTGCGAAAGCGAGCCCGCAGCCAGGGTTTGAGCAAGCGCCAGAAATGCTTGCCCTTCAGGCGCGCCGACGACAGGTTCCACTCCCGGCATTCCCCCACTTCGGCAACGCATCCGGTGGACGAACCTTGCAGCAGCCAAGTCTTGACCACAGAGCCTGGCTCGGTCTGAGAGAGGATCTGCTGGTGAACCTTGTGAACGGAGGCAAATGCACTGCCGCCTGCCCACATGATGTTGAGAATGCTCATTGGGCACATAGCCCTTTCGCGGTGTTCGGGAAAGTGAAACCGGTAGAACTAATGGATAAACCAGCCAATACCGACTCCAGCCAACAGGACTAAAACAAGCTTGATTTGCTCGCGACGACTGCGCCGAGCCTTCCGCTGCCGCTCGGCGGCAGTCTCCACATGCAGACCGAAGCCTGTATGCAGCATCGCGTCGCCTTCCAGGCTGACAGCCGTCAGGTTCAGCTCAGCATAGCGCTTGGACAGCGCTTTCTCGCCTCCGTGCCCGGCGAAAGGCGCACACAGTCGATACTCCGCCATCCGGCGCAGGCCCGGGTTCAGGGAAAAGCTCTGCCACTCGGGTTTGTCGGAGATCAGCGGATAACAGGGCACGCCGCCGATCAACTCGCGGGCACCCAAATGGATGTAGGGACTATGGACTCGCAGGTCATGGGCATAACTGCGCAACCAGACCTGCAGGATGTCCGGGCGCTGCTCGAGAATCGCTTTCGAATCCTCGACAAAGCCCGGGCGATAGAACTCCCAATCGTCTTCGCAATGGAAGATATAGGGGGTCTTGACCTGCTCGTAGGCCAGGTCGATCGACGCCAATTGCCCAAGCTTCGGCCGGTTGACGAAGAAGGTACAGTGATCTTTCCAATGGGCGGGCACAGCCGTGCGCACCCGCTCGTCGCCAGCATCTTCGGTGATGAAGACTTCGCGGATCGGCGCGCTGTTGAAGCGATCGAAACTCTCCAGCGTGAGCTTGAGCAGGTCCAGACGACCGCAACTGGTGACCACCAGCGTGATGTCACTCTCTTGACTAAACTGCACTTGATTCTCACCTACGACAAAGTGCGATCACTATTAAGGGCTCAGTGATCGCTGTCAAACACCCAGCTTCGAGCGTACGCGCTCGATAAGGCTCAAGGGTGCACGAGGCCGCAATGCGGGCTGAAGTTCCTCGACAATACGCTGCCCGATACGGGCGAAGCTGAACTGAGAGACCGCCAGATCGCGGCCGTTTCGCGCGATGCTCTGCGCCAGGGCCGGATCGGCGCGCAACATGGCGAGTTTTTCCTGCAATTGCGGGATGTTCTGATAAAAGACCACGTTGTGCAGGTCCTGCAAGCCCAGCGCACGGTTTTCCGCCTCACCCTGGTCGAATGCCAGCAACACACAGCCACAGGCCATGGCCTCGAAATTCTTGATCATGTATTCGCCCATGCCGACGTCGGCACTGACGAAAAAGCGGATACGGTTGAGGGTGTCGCAATACTCTTCGCCCGACTTGGTCCGCGTCACCACCAGGGGCTCGACCTGGCCGAGTTCGTCGAGCAGCGCCTTGCGTCCGCTGTAGGCCACGCTGTTGGTGCTGCCGACGAATGCCAGTTCGATGTCCCGCTCGCGGCCCTGATCCTGCAGCAGGCTCTGGTCGTAGCCCTTGGGCACGAATACCGCGTCGAAACCTTCCTGGCGCAAGCGCTCGCTGACCATGAACCCCGAGCTGATCACCCGTGCCCACGGCAGGCGGCGGTAGTGCGCACTGAACTTGCCGGTGTACTTGCAAGGGATGTAGTTCTGGTAGGCGTCGTGCTCGAGGATCACCAGGTTGGGAATGCTGCGGATGAACCTCGCCTGGCGGATTTCCTGCTTGAAACGCAGGAAGAACACGATGCGGTCGTAGCGCGATACATCCACCTCACGGCGAAAATAGCCACGCAGGTTGCGCTGCTCGTCGCTGCTCAACCACCGCAGGTCGCATTCGCAATGAGCGGCAACGCCTTCGTACAGGCGGTCCAGAATGGCCCGCTGTTCTTTCTGCACCAGAAATAGAACCTTCATCATCTTCCTTGCAGCCGTGAGCAACCGGACAAAAGAGCGAAACTACCCTGGCCGACAGGCAAAAGGGTGTCATGCAATATCAATTTACAAACGCCAGAACAGCTCATGCCGGCGTACCGCCTTGCGAAAAAACTCGTTCTCGCCATAAGGCGAAGCGGCGCGGCGCGCCAACCCACGCTGCAGAACCCGGCGCAGGCGGCGCTTGAACGGCGCCCGTGGCTGTAGGTCATGCATCATGCCCAGGGCCATCGCCTTGTCGCGCTGCTGTTCAACCGACAGCAGCAAGCAGCAGGGCCTGAGCTCCTGGGCCGGGTCGAACACTGGCGGCAGCGCAATGCCCGCCCCCGAATCGCCCATCGGCCAGCGATCGTTGTCATGCAGGTGGTTGGCATAACCGAGCAAGGTGGTCGGCTGCCACTCCAGCCCCTGCAACGCTTCCAATACCGCCTGCTGGGCGCAGATGTGGTCCGGATGCGGGTCGAGTGTCGGATGCGGCAGCACAATCACCTCGGGGCGCGCCTTGAGCAACAGCGCCCGCAGGTCGGCCAAGAGATTGTTCCAGGTCGGCGCGCCATCGGCATCCGCCGGCAGCGGGAACGGATTGAACTGGCGGAACAGGCGGATATCCGACAGCTCGGCCTCGCGGGACACCACAGGCCGATTCGGCGCCGCCTGCATGGCCGGCAGTTGCAGGCAGAAATACCCCAGCTGCACACAGCGCGCCTCGGCAACCCCGGCCCAACGCGGCACCGCGATGCTGTCCCAGGCCCGCAGCCGGCCCTTGATCCGCGCCGCATCGGCAGCGTTCATGCCCATCCGCTGGTAATGCTCGGCCTCGATCTCGCCAGCGGTCAGCGTGACGATCCAGCTTTCGTCGGCCTGGCTGTACAGACCGAAGGCGGCCAGTTCGGCATCGTCGGCGTGGGGGGCGATGACCATCACCCGCTGGTGGCGATAGTCCGGCTCGCGGAACACCGACAACAGCGGCTCGCCGTGCACCCGGCAGAAACGCCCACGCAGTTGCAACTCGCCGCTGGCCAGAGGTCGTGCCAGCCCGCTGAGGTTGAGATAACGCAAGCCGTTCACGCCGCGCTCGAACGTCTGCCAATCCTGCCCCGCCAGGGAGACGCAAGGATCGAAAAAGCGCCCCAGCCAGGTGCTGCTGACCTTTACCGCAAGGATCAGGGTTTCATCCCCCGCCAAGTCGATCGCCTGGTCCAGCACCAGGCGCTCCTTGTCCAGGTGGACCTTGGGCTGCTCGGTGCCGAACGGGAAGCTGTACTGATAATCGTCCCGGGGCGAATAAAACAGGTGGTCGGCGAACCAGGCTTCATGGGCCACCCAGGCCAGCACCGCAAGCAGCAGCGGCAGCCACCAGGCCACCAGCACACCGACGGCCATCAGCACCAGCAGGCCAATCAGCAGAGCGAGGCGCTTCTGCCGCCGATGGCGTTTGAGCAACTGTTGCTTGCGACTCGGTGGCTGATTCATACCGTGAACACCGGAACGGGGTTGCACCAGCGATCCTTGTACTCGCGATCGGCGCGACCGAAGGAGAAACGCAGCGGCTTGTCGATGGCCCGCGCCTGTTCCCAGGCACTTTGCGTATTGAGGAAACTCAACACGCTGCCAGGGCTGAACTCGCGGGTTTCAGGATCGACGCCACCGTTGATGTATTCGACGCTGATCCACTCCGGCGCTTCGACCCGGTACACCAATTGAATGGCGATCGGCGCATCGTTGAGGAAAATCACCGAGCCGATCAGCAGCTCGCGCAGCAACTCGATGACTTCGGCCATGCGCTCGGCACCGGTGGCCGGGAAACCCCAGCGCCGCTGGAACAGATCGCAGTAGATGGTCGCCAGCTCCTGGCTGGAAAACTCGCTGACCGGGCGTACCACGCCGCCTGCCTCTTCCAGCAGGCGCAGCTCGCGGCGCTGGTTGTAGCGAAACTTCTTCGACAGCTCTTCAGGGGTGCGGGCCATGGCCAGTTGTTCGGCCTGGAGCTTGAGGGTGCTGAAGCGGCCCTGGTTCAAGGCCGACAGGTAACGGCCGCGATGGCGCAGCGGGGCCTGGGCGTCAGGCGCGGCCGGCAGGATCAGCTCGGCGTTGCCCAGGTCGAACAGGCCTTTCTTGCCACTGCGCTTGAGCACGTCCTTGGACAGCGCCAGGTCGCGCCCCCAGGTCGGGATCGCCGCCCGCAGTTCGCCGGCCTGTTCCCAGGCCAGGTAGCGGACCGGGATGCCTGCCAGGTTCGCCAGGCGCGCCACCACCAAAGGATGGGTGGCGACGCTGCCGCCAAAACGCTGCCAGGCGGCGGCATAAGTCGAGGCGTCGACGACCGACCAGCCACGCTCGCGCCAGCCTTGGAATCGATTGAGCATCAGGCCCTCGCGGTCAGATCGGTAACTTGCGGCAGACGCCAGAAGGCGTCGCGAACAGCACGGTCGGAGAATCGCTCGCGCAGGCGCTCGAACATCAGCTCGGCGCACAGCAAGCGCTGGTTCTCATCCATTCCGGCCAGGTGCTGCAAGCCCTGGGCCATATGTTCGGCATCGCCCAGCGGGAACAGGATGCCGACGCCTTCGACCACTTCCTTGGCCCCGCCACAGGCCGTCGCCAGCAGAGGCACGCCGGCGGCCATGGCCTCCAGCAACACCATGCCGAAGGGCTCGTGGTCGGAGCTCAGGGCGAAGGCATCGAAAGCGCGGAAGAAACGCCGGGCTTCTGTGACCTGGCCGAGGAACAGCACGCGGTCGGCGATGCCCAGCTCGCGGGAAAGGTCCTTGAGGTTCTGCTCCAGGCGCCCGCTGCCGAGAATCGCCAGCTGGCTTTCCCGAGGCAGCCCCGGCAATGCCGCGGCGAACCCGCGCAGCAGGGTGGCCTGATCCTTGTCCGGGTGCAGGCGCCCGACATTGCCGACGATCCAGGCGGAAGACGACAGCCCCAGTTCCCGGCGCGCTTCGGCCTTGGGCAACTGGGTCGCCTGCAAGGCTTCGACGTCGATCCGGTTGTACAGCGTCTGGATCCGCGCCGCCGGCCACTGCGGCAGGCAGCCGCGCATGTCGTCGCGCACCGCATCGGAGACGCCGAGCAGGCTCAAACGCTTGCGGAACAGATTGGCGAACAGCCGGCGACTGCCGCGCTGATAGTCGCCAAACGCATGATGCACGCCGATCACCGGCAACGCGGTGCCCAGCAATGCGATGTAGATCGGCTTGAAACGGTGGGCGATGCAGAAGCTGAAGTTGCGCGACGCGGCGATCTTGCGCAGGTCGCGTATCGCCCCCAGCTTCAGGCCACGAATGGCCTTGGAGCTGTATTCCATGAACAGCACTTCGTCGCTGGCGCAGCCATCGGCCACCTCGGCATCGGCGACCCCGGTGAGGAACACCGTGGTCACGCGATAACCGCTGCCCGCGAACAGGCTGGCGTATTGCCGGGCACAGTCCAGGAACGGCCCGTCATAGCCGTGGCAGAACTGCAGGACGTGGCGCTCAGCCGAGCGTGTCATAAGGGTCCACGCCGTCTTTGACTACCAGGATGTCTTCCATGATCAGGTACTGCAGATCGGAGCCGAAGAACATGTTCAGGGCGTCGGTCGGCGAGCAGATCATCGGCTCGCCACGGCGGTTGAGCGAGGTGTTCAGCGACACGCCGTTGCCGGTCAGGACTTCCAGGGCCTTCATCATGTCGTAGTAGCGCGGGTTGTATTCGCGCTTGAGCACCTGGGCCCGGGAAGTGCCGTCTTCGTGGACCACTTCCGGCACACGGGTCTTCCACTCTTCCGCCACTTCGAAGGTGAAGGTCATGAACGGCGCCGGGTGATCGACCTTGATCATCTGCGGACCGACGGTGTCGAGCATCGACGGGCAGAAAGGCCTCCAGCGCTCGCGGAACTTGATCTGCTCGTTGATACGGTCGGCCACGCCGGTAGCGCTCGGGCAACCGATGATCGAACGACCGCCCAGGGCACGCGGACCGAACTCCATGCGGCCCTGGAACCAGGCCACCGGGTTGCCGTCGACCATGATCCTGGCGATACGCTCGGGGGTGTTGTCGATCTGGCGCCAGGCCGGCTTGTTCGGGTGACGGGCGCAGGCAGCGATCACGTCTTCGTTGCTGTAGGACGGGCCGAGGTAGACGTGTTCCATCTTCTCCACCGGCACGCCGCGCGCGTGGGAAACATAGGCCGCGGCACCGACTGCGGTACCGGCATCGCCGGACGCCGGTTGCACGAACAGCTCTTTGACTTCCGGACGGGCGATGATCTTCTGGTTCAGCTTGACGTTCAGCGCACAGCCGCCGGCGAAGGCCAGCTTGCCGGTTTCCTTGAGGATGTCGCCCAGGTAGTGGTCGATCATCTGCAGCGCCAGCTTCTCGAACAGCGCCTGCATGCTGGCCGCGTAGTGGATGTACGGCTCGTCGGCGATATCGCCTTCGCGCTTCGGACCCAGCCACTCGATCAGCTTCGGCGAGAAGTAGAAACCCTTGCCCTTCTCTTTATAACGGCGCAGGCCGATGACGTTGGCGTAATCGGTGTTGATCACCAGTTCGCCGTTTTCAAAGCTGGCCAGGCGGGAGAAGTCGTACTTGCTGGCATCGCCGTACGGCGCCATGCCCATGACCTTGAACTCGCCGTCGAGCATCTCGAAGCCGAGGAACTCGGTGATCGCGCCATACAGGCCGCCCAGGGAGTCCGGATCGTAGAACTCCTTGATCTTGTGGATCTTGCCGTTTTCGCCGTAGCCGAAGAAGGTGGTGGCGTACTCGCCCTTGCCGTCGATCCCGAGGATCGCGGTTTTCTCCTTGAAGCCGGAGCAGTGGTAGGCGCTGGAAGCGTGGGCCAGATGGTGCTCGACCGGCTCGATCTTGATCTTCTTCGGATCGAAGCCCAGTTGCTCGAGGCACCAGACGATCTTGTTGCGATAGCGCTTGTAGCGACGGTTGCCCATCAGGATCGCGTCAAGGGCGCGGTCCGGGGCGTACCAGTAACGCTTGGCGTAGTGCCAGCGGGCCTTGCCGAACAGGCTGATCGGTGCGAATGGAATCGCCACCACGTCAACGTCGGAAGGCTTGATACCGGCCTGTTCCAGACAGAACTTCGCCGATTCGTAGGGCATGCGGTTCTTTGCATGTTTATCGCGTACGAAGCGCTCTTCTTCGGCAGCCGCCACCAGCTTGCCGTCGATGTACAGCGCTGCGGAAGGATCATGGCTAAGGGCGCCGGACAGGCCAAGAATCGTCAATGCCACAGGGGTCTAGCCTCTTAAGTCTGCATGCAGGCGACGTGCGCCTGGAATTAATGTGCTCCCCGCCAGGGGCGAGAAACAGCTAAAGGGCGGGATTATAGCGTAAACCTGCCGCGGGATGATCCCTGACGTTTCAGCGCCGGGCGCTGGCGCCAAATATGGCTTGCGAGGGATCTGTAGCCGCTGCCGCAGGCTGCGATAAGGCTCGAAGAGACTTTCTGCGATCTCAAGAGCGCGACCGCTTCGCGCTTGATCGCAGCCTGCGGCAGCGGCTACAGGCCTTAGCCTAGGGACGATCCGGCGGTTTTAGGCAGGCGCTGGTCGATGACCTGATACAGCGCGCTGCTCTGCGGCCAGTTACGCATGAAGCGCGCCCGGTCGCGGGCGTAGGCCGGGGCGAAGCTGCCGAGGCTGTGGTGCTGGCACATGGAGTCCAGGTCGATCAGCGCCCAGCGATCCTCTTGCCAGAACAGGTTGTGCCCCTTGAAGTCACCATGGCTGATGCGTTCGCGGATCAACTCGGCAAACAGCCGGTCCAGCGCCTGCAACTCAGCCTCTGGAGCTGCGCCGCTGTCGATATAGGGCGCAAAGCGCTCGATGATGTCCGGCCCGGCCAGGTACTCAGTCACCAGGTAGGCCCGGCTGCGCAGCCAGAAGAAACGCTTCTCCAGCAACGCCAGCGGCTTTGGCGTGGCAATGCCGAGGAATGCCAGGCGATTGCCTTCCTGCCACGAATGCCAGGCCCGACTGGGGCGCCAGAAGCGCTTGAGCCAATGGGCAAAACCCTTGATGTTGTAACGCTTGACCACCAGGGTGCGGCCCGCCACTTCGACCCGGCCGACGCTGGCGGCGCCACCGGTCTTGTACAGATGCCCCCGGTCCAGCAGCGCGTCGGCCTGTTCCAGCACTGGCAGCATCGCCGCTTCTTCCTCGCGCCGAATCGCCCGCAAGGCGAAGGGACCGCGCAGCACGCTGAACAGGGTGCACTCGCGACCGACCTTGTTGAGAAAATCCTTCAAGCGCCAGCTGCGCACCTTGTCCACTTGCTTCTGCAAGGCTTCCAGCGGCAAGGCATGCTCGGCATTGTTCAGCAGGTAATGCACCAGCAGCTCTTCGGTGAAGGGCTCCAGGCTCTTGGGCAACTGGGCGAAAAACACCCCGAGGTTTTCCAGGACCTTCTGCCGGGACAGCGGTTTGCCCGCCTGTTCCACGCAGATCCCGGCACCGTCGATCAGGTACAACTTGCCCTGATGACGCAGCAGGTTGTCCAGATGCAGGTCTTCCTGCCACAGGCCCTTGCCGTGCAATTCGGCGATGGCGGCCAGGGCTTCGGCGAGTACCGCCTGCTGCTCATCGGCCAGCGCCGGCAACGCTTCCACCTGCTTCCAGGCATCGCCCAGGCTCTCGGAACCTTCCAGAAATTCGAACAGCAGCCAGCCGCCCTCGCCTTCCTTCAGGCCGTCGGCCAGCAACAGCGGCGTGGTCATGCCCTGCTCTTCAAGCAGGCGCACACCCTGCAGCTCGCGCTGGAAATGCCGCGCCGCCTTGGCGCCCACCAGCAACTTGGCCAGCACCGAACGCCCGCGCCAGACACCGGCGCCGACATAACGCTGCCCTGGCAGCACCCGCAGCAGGCTGAGCAACTGCAACGTCGCCGGCCCGGCAGCATCGGCCAGCTCCAGGCTCAACGGCAGGCTTGGCGCACGGCCGGCCTGCTTGAGTTCGGACAGGCGCATCAGCGAGTCTCCTTGTGGCTGCGGCGTGCACTCAGGCGGTTCAGCCAGGCATCGACCAGCGAGCTGTCCTGCGGCTGATCCAGATAGGTCGCGAGCAAGGCGCGCGCATCACCCTCACCCCAGGCTGGAGCGCGACGCAACAGCGGCTCCAGGTCCTTGACCCGATCCCGCTGGCCGAACAACAGCGGACGGGTCTTTTCCAGGTCGATCAATTGTGCCTGGTAACCGTCGCCGGTGGCCCGCAGAAAAATATGCTTGGGATAAAAACAGCCGTGCACCTGGCGCACCGCGTGCAGCTGGCGCGCCAGCAGGCCGCAGGCACGCAGGATCGCCGCGTGCTGGTCCGGGCTGAGCTGTGCCCACTGTTGCAGCAGCGAGTCCAGGTCGTTCCAGCCATCCAGCGCCCGGGTCAGCAGGATCGCCCGGGTTTCGCCAGCCACCTTGCGCTCGCCAAAGAAGGCCGCCTGCAAAGCCGGAATGCCCAACTGCTGGTAGCGGCTGATATTGCGAAATTCGCGGGCGAAGCTCGGCTCGCCGAACGGCCGGTGCAGGGTCCGCGTCAGGTAGTTGCTCTGGCGCTTGAGGTAGTAGCCGTGGCCTTCCAGGTCGAGGCGATACACGCTGCTCCAGCCCCCACCATCGGTGTTGGGCTCGTCCACTGCCTCAAGCTGCTTGGCCCACAACGCGTCGAAGCTGTCGAGGCCGTGGCGCTCCAGCAACGCACGGTCCTGAGCCGCCAGGAAATCGGTCATTCGCGTCCCTCGAAAAATCTCAGCACATGCCGGATGCGGCACTTGTCCGCGGCATTCAGCCGGGTGCGCTGGCGGTACTGCAAATAGAAGCGCAGGCGCTGGGTCGCGGACAAATGATACTTGGCCACCTTGTCCAGGCACGCCAGGTCCTTGGTGATCCGGTACTTGAGCCAGAAACCGCGCCAGAAATCACCATTGGGGCAATCGATCAGGTACAGCCGCGCATCGTCGTCGATCAGCAGGTTGCGCCACTTCAAGTCGTTATGGGTAAAGCGGTGCTCATGCATGATCCGCGTGTAGCGCGCCAGTTGCTGGCTGACCTGGTCCACCCAGGCCCGATCGGCCAGCAGCGGGTCGTTGCGCTCGGCCAGGACCGACAGGTCTTGGGTGCGCGGCAGCTCGCGGGTGATCATCGCCCCCCGGTCGTAGGCCAGGCCGCGACGTTCCAGGCCCCAGGCCACCACCTCCGCCGTGGGAATGCCCCACTTGGCGAAACGCTTGAGGTTCTGCCACTCGGACTTGACCCGCGGCTTGCCCAGATAACGCCGCAGGTTCTTGCCGGCGCCGGTGTAGCGCTTGACGTAATAGTTGATGCCGTTGCGCTCGACACGGATGACCTCCGACAGCGGGTCGCGGGTCAGGTGTTCGCCCATGAGGGCAAATACCGCATCCAGGCTGCCGAAGTCCTGCGCCAGCTCCCGATACCCAGGTTCAAGGTTCCAACCCGCCATCAGAGCGCATCTCCGTATCGCTGCTTGCGTGCGTACAGCTTGTTGGCCTTGCCCTCCAGCCAGGTCAGCAGCGCCGCCTCGTCGCTCAGGATCTGCCGCAGCGGTTGCTGGAAATAACCCTTGAGGAAGCGCAGCTTGTCGCGCCGGGTCAGGCCGATATCCAGGGCCGAGAAATACAGCGCTGCCAGGTCCTTGTCGCGCCAGCGCCGGGTGATTGCCGGACGGGTCTGGGCGCGGTGCAGGTCGATCACCGAGAGCTTGAAATCATCGGGCGTCACCGGCTTGTCGGTGTGCAGCAGGAAGTGGCAGATGTAGCAATCGCGATGGTTGACCCCGGCGCGGTGCATCATGCCGGTCATGCGCGCCACTTCGGCGATCAGCGCGCGCTTGAGCCTGGGCTGCGGCGGCTGCTTGACCCAGTCGATGCTGAAGTCTTCGAGGCTGATGGTCGGCGCCAGCTCCTCGGTCACGATGAACGAATGCTGGTTGGCCGGGTTGCTGCCGCGCTCGCCATAGGCCACGGCGGTCATGGTCGGCACACCGGCTTCCTGCAGGCGCTGGATGGCCTGCCATTCCTGGCCCGCGCCGAGCACCGGCAGCTTGGCAGTGAGCAGGTTCTTGAAGATCTCGCCCCAACCGATACCGCGGTGAATCTTTACGAAGAACCCTTCGCCGGCCACCTCGGTACGCAAGGTACGGCGGGCTTCCAGTTCACGGTAGACCTGGCCGTCCAGACGCTCGACTTCGGCGAACGCATCGCGTCCGGCCCAAAGGGTCTTGAACGGTTCGGCAAGAATCAACTTCATCAGTGTTGCTCCGCCAGAATCACATCCGCAGCGTGCTGCGGCATGCTATAGAGGTCGGCCGTCTCGGCGAACGCCAGGCCGTTACGGCTCCAGGTCGCGCGTGCAGCGTCGTCGGTCAACATGGTGTTCAGGTATTGATTGAGCTGTCCCTGCTCCAATGGCTCGTCCAGCACCAGGCCGCTGTCGGCCTCGGCGATGTAATGGGCATAACCGCAGACCGCGCTGACCAGCACCGGCAGACCAGCCACCAGCGCCTCCAGCAGCACGGTGCCGGTGTTTTCGTTGTAGGCCGGGTGGATCAACAGGTCGGCGCCCAACAGGAAACGCGGGATATCACTGCGCCCCTTGAGGAACTGCACATGCTCGCCCAGGCCCAATGCGGCGCTCTGCAATTGGAATACTTTGGGGTCGTCCTGGCCAATTACAAATAGCCGGGTACGTTTCTTCAGCTCCGGCGGCAAGGCGGCCACGGCCTTGAGGCTGCGATCCACGCCCTTGGTCTTGAACCCGGAGCCGATCTGCACCAGCAGCAAGTCATCGTCTTTCAGGGCGAACTCGCGACGGAATTCGGCGCGGATCTCGGCCGCGTTGGGCGGCGCGCGACGGTCCTGGGCGATGCCTGGCGGCAGCAGGTGGAAACGCTCCACCGGGGTATCGTAATGCTTGATGAACAGCGGCTGCTGGACCTCGGAAATCATCAGCACTTCGGTCTTCGCGTCCCGGGCGAACACCGCCCGCTCGTATTCGGCGAAGTGCCGGTAGCGGCCCCAACGGCGGTACAGCGAATGGCGCAGGTTCTGCGCCTTGTCTTCGAAGCAGCCATCGGCGGCGTAATACACGTCCAGCCCGGGCATCTTGTTGAAACCGATCAGGCGGTCCACCGGACGCTTGGCCAGGTCGGCCTCCATCCAGGCGCTGAGTTTCTCGTTACGGCGATGGTTGAAAAACGCCTTGACCGGCGCGACCAGCACTTCGAAACCCGGCGGTACATCGCCTTCCCAGATCAGCGTATAAACGCGGATCTGGTGCCCGCGCTTCTGGCACTCCAGGGCGATGCGCATGAAGTCCCGTTGCAGGCCGCCGAACGGGAAGTATTTATAAAGGACAAAAGCCAATTGCATCAGCGCAGCTCCTCAGCCAGTAACAACCTGCTCAGCCGGCTGGCGACACGCTCAGGATTCAGACGCGTGAAGCACAGCGGCCACTCGCGTTTCAGGTCGAACCGCCGCTGATCTTCAGCCGTCGGTTGATAGGTGCATTTTTTCTGCAGGCACGGCGCGCAAGGGAAGTCGCTGGCCATATGGATCTGTGCCTTGCCATAGGCGCCGGTCAGGCCCGGGTTGGTCGGGCCGAACAGGGAAATGGTCGGCACATCCAGCGCCGCGGCGAGATGGCCAAGCCCGGTATCCACCGCGACACAGGCCTGGGCTTGCGCCAGCACCTTGGCGACGCCCGCCAGGTTCAGCTTCGGCAGCACCGTGGCGTTGCTCAAACCCTTGGCAATACGCTCGGCCCGGGCCTTCTCCACCAGGTTACCCCACGGCAGCTTGACCTCGACGCCCAACTGGCCCATGCGTTCGGCCAGCTCGCGCCAGTAGGCTTCCGGCCAGTGCTTGGTGTCCCAGGTGGTGCCGTGCAGGAACACCACGAACGGCTTGGGCCGCGGCAGTTCCACCAGCTTCTCGACATTCAGGCCGTAATCGCCCAACCCTTGGGGCAAGTCATAACCCAGGGCCACGGCGAACAGCTGGCGCACACGTTCCACAGCATGCTGGCCGCGGGCGACGGCCAGGCGCCGCGAGTAGAAACGCGCCGCCAGGGGCTCGCGGGCCGATTGCTTGTCCAGGCCGGCCACCGGCGCCTTGACGTAGCGCGTCAGCCAGGCACTTTTCAGCAAGCCCTGGGCGTCGATCACCAAGTCGTATTTAGTCGCACGCACGTTCTGCTTGAAGCGCCGCCACTCGCCACTCTTGATGGTTTGCCAGATATTCTTGCGCCAGCGGCGAATCGCCACCGGGATCACTTTATCCACAGCCGGGTGCCAGGTCGGGATTTCCGCGAAACCCTCTTCCACCACCCAGTCGAACTTGATCCCGGGAATCGCCCGCGCCGCATCGGTCAGCGCCGGCAGCGCATGGATCACGTCACCCAGGGAGGAAGTCTTGATCAACAGTACCCGCACTTACCGAACCTCGACTGCGGTGCCCTGCAACCGCTGCAAGGCCTGGTCCACCGAGTCTGGCAGCAGCTGGCGCAGGCAGTTGTAATGGCCAAAGCGGCAGGTGCGATCGAAGCACGGGCTGCACTCGATGCCCAGGCGCACGACTTCGACCTGGTCGGCCAGCGGCGGGGTGAAACCCGGCGACGTCGAGCCATACACCGCCACCAGCGGGCGATTCAGCGCCGCCGCCACGTGCATCAGCCCGGAGTCGTTGGACACCACGGAATCGGCGCAGGACAGCAAGTCGATGGCCTCGGCCAGGGAGGTACCGCCGCAGAGGTTGACCGACTCTTCGCGCAGTCCCGGAATCAGCCGGGCGCGAATGTCTTCGCCGACCACGTGATCGTTCTTCGAACCGAACAGCCAGACCTGCCAACCCTCGCGGATCTTCAGCTCGGCGACCTTGGCGTAATGCTCGGACGGCCAGCGCTTGGCCTCGCCAAACTCGGCTCCCGGACACAGCGCCAGCACCGGTCGGTCCAGGGTCAGGCCGAACTTGGCCAGCGCCGCTTCGCGGCTGGCCGGGTCGATCTGCAGGTCGGGACGTGGATACGGCTTGGGCAGCTCGGTGCCCGGCTCGTAAGCCAGCGCCATGAAGCGCTCGATCATCAGCGGATAACGTTCTTTGTCCAGCGTGCGCACGTCGTTGAGCAGGCCGTAGCGGAACTCGCCGCGCCAGCCGGTACGTTGCGCGATGCCGGCAAAGAACGGCACCAGCGCCGACTTCAGCGAGTTGGGCAGCAGGATGGCCTGGTCGTACTGGCCGGCCAGGGATTTGCCGATGCGCCGGCGGGTCGCCAGTTCCAGCACGCCGTGGCCGAGCGGGAAGCTCAAGGCCCGCCGCACTTGCGGCATGCGCTCCAGGATCGGCCGGCTCCACTCGGGGGCCAGCACGTCGATCTCGCACTGAGGATGGCGCTGCTTCAGACACTGGAAGAGTGTCTGCGCCATCACCATGTCACCGACCCAACTGGGCCCAACGATCAGAATATTCATGTGGTTTCCAAAAACGAACCGGGGAGGCTTACGCCTCCCCGCCTCGAGAATCCAGCCCTGCGGCATTCACCGCCAGCTCATTGTGGACGAGCCGCAACATGGCTCGCCGGATACATTTGTGGCAACGCAGCGCACGCTGCCTAGCTTAGCCCCAGCTCGCGCCAAATCCGCAATACCTCCCGTCGCTCGCTGGCGAACTGGTCGCCGGCGATGACCCCGGCCTCGTTCTGCAAGGCCTGGCGGTGAGCCGCGGAACGGTAGGCCTTGTAGACCTCGCGCAGTAGACTGGCATCGGTCGCGGGCATCAGCCCGACTTCCTCCAGACCTTCCAGAATGCGGATATTGTCGGTGTAACGCAGCAATGACGGGTGCTCTTGCGACCACGCCAGGGCCGCGTATTGCACCATAAATTCGATGTCGACGATACCTCCGGCGTCCTGCTTGAGGTCGAACGGCGCCGCGGCCTCGAAGGCATTTGCCGCGGTTCCGGCGGCCGTCGCCTTGGTCCCCAGATTGTCGCGCATCTTGGCCCGCATCTCGCTGACCTCCTGCTGCAACTTGGGCAAGTCACGGGCACGCCCCAGCACCGCCGCCCGCACTTTCTCGAAGGCCTGGCCGACATCCTGGCTCCCCACCAGCACCCGGGCGCGCACCAGTGCCTGATGCTCCCAGGTCCAGGCTTCGTTCTCCTGATAACGGGCGAAGGCCCCCAGCGAACTCACCAGCAAGCCCGACGCCCCGGACGGCCGCAGGCGCATGTCCACTTCGTACAGCTGGCCAGAGTTGGTCTGGGTGGTCAGCAGGTGAATGATCCGCTGGCCCAGGCGGGTGAAGAACTGCGCGCCGTCGATCGGTTTCGGGCCATCGGTTTCCGCCTGCGGATCGCCGTCATGGATAAACACCAGGTCCAGGTCGGAACCATGCCCGAGTTCCAGGCCACCGACTTTCCCATAACCGACAATAATGAAGCCGGGATCGCACAAGGTGCCATCGGCGCGCTGCGGAGCGCCGTATTTGGCCACGGTCTGGCGCCAGGCCAGGGCCAGCACCTGCTCGAGGATCGCCTCGGCCAGCCAGGTCAGGTAATCGCTGACTTTCATCAAGGGCAGGCTGCCGGCGATTTCCGAAGCCGCAACCCGCAGGCGATGGGCCAGCTTGAAGTGACGCAGCGCCTCCATCTGCTGTTCCAGATCGTCCTCGGGGATACGTGTCAGACGCTCGCGCAACTCGGCGGCCAGCTCCGGCGCCAATGGCGGCTTGAACAGCCGGCCTTCGTTGAGCAGCTCGTCGAGCAGCAGCGGGAAGCGGGTGATCTGCTCGGCGATCCACGGGCTGGCGGCACACAGGGTCAGCAGGCGACGCAAGGCCCCGGGATTCTCGGTAAGTAGCACCAGGTAAGCGGAACGCCGCGCCACCGCCTCGACCAGCGGCAACACGCGCTCCAGCACCAGGTCCGGATCGGCGTGCTCCACCGCCTGGGCCAAAAGGCGCGGAATAAAAGCATCGAGACGCTCGCGCCCCAAACGCTGCATGGCTCGCAATTGCGGGCTGCCACGCAGGCCGGCCAGCGCCCTGAGCGCCTTGGGTGCGTCATTGAAACCGCCTTCCTGCAGCTGCCGGCAGGCGGCTTCTTCGTCCTGGGCTTCTTCCCACAGCGGCAGCCATTCGCCACCGACCACCACTTCGCACTCGTTGCCTTCGTCCTCATCCGGGTCGGCGATCACCTGGCGGAAATGCCACTCCACCCGACCGCGCCAATACATCAGGCGCTCATGGAACGCCGCCCAGTCGGCAAAACCCAGCATGTAGGCAATGCGCGCCTGGTCCCGTGGATTGTCCGGCAGCATCTGCGTCTGCCAGTCAGCGATCGCCTGGATCGCGTGTTCGGTGTAACGCAGGAATTCGTAACCTTCACGCAGTTCGGCGATCACCGCGGGCGGCAGGTAACCCTGCCCCTCCAGAGTGGTCAGCACCTTTAATAGAGGACGCTGCTGCAGGCTCAGGTCGCGCCCGCCGTGAATCAGCTGGAAAGCCTGGGCGATGAACTCGACTTCGCGGATCCCGCCGGAGCCCAGCTTGATATTGTCGGCCATGCCCTTGCGCCGCACTTCCTGCTGGATCAACTGCTTCATGGTGCGCAGCGCTTCGATCGCCGAGAAATCCAGGTAACGCCGGTAGACAAAAGGCCGCAGCAAGTCGAGCAACTGCGCGCCGGCGACCTGGTCGCCCGCCACCACCCGCGCCTTGATCATCGCGTAGCGTTCCCAGTCGCGACCCTGATCCTGGTAGTACTGCTCCAGCGCATTGAAGCTCAGCACCAAGGCGCCCGCCGAACCGTAGGGTCGCAGGCGCATATCGACGCGGAACACGAAGCCGTCGACGGTCATCGGGTCCAGCGCCTTGATCAGGCGCTGCCCCAGGCGGATGAAAAATTCCTGGTTATCCAGCGCGCGCTTCACGCCCACGGTTTCCCCGCCTTCGGGGTAGGCGAAGATCAGGTCGATGTCGGACGACAGGTTCAGCTCGACGGCGCCCAGCTTGCCCATGCCAAGGATGACCATCTGCTGCGGCTCGCCGCTGCGTCGGCCGGTGGGAACACCGAACTGCTCGCAGTGGCGCAGGTACAACCATTGATAGGCCTGGTCGATGCAGGCGTCGGCCATGTCCGACAGGTCGCGGCAGGTCTGCACCAGGTCCGCCTGGCGCGTCAGGTCGCGCCAGATGATCCGCACCTGATGACGATTGCGCTGACGCCGCAGTACCCGCCCCAGTTCGTCTTCGCTGGTGGCCTGCTGCACCGCCACGGCGATCTGCGCGCACAGCTCGCCCGGGCCGAAACCGCGGTCGAGTTCGCCGCCACGCACCAGCTCCAGCAACATCAAAGGGTCACGAAGGCTCTGTTCAATGAAGAAGTCGCTGGCGGCGCTCACCCGGGCGAACTCGGCCCAGCGTTCGGGGGTCCAGGCGGCGAGCCCATGATCGTCGTCCAGGGTCGCCACGGCGCTACGGAACGACTGCTCCGCACGGCTGACAAAAGGCAGGAGAATCGCTGGGAGTTCGGCAAGCGCGGGCAGGCTCATGGGCTATCCTTGATCGGCGTAGAAAGGGGCGGTCGGGGCAAATTCTGCGGGCGCGGCCCTTGAAGGACTGTCGAACAAAAGTTAGAAATAGCTGAAATTTTTATTATTTTGGCAGCCAGCATCAAACTCTTACCCATTGGTGTTGGAAATCGACCCACAGTAACGATTATTCTCACAACGCAGCAGGAGGCCACAAGCCAATCTTCTGTAGTTTTACTACTCGTCTATACATTCGAAAGGCTGAAATGGCCGACGATTTGTAGTAAAACTACACGCCGCCGTATCAACCTCCGGCAATCCAAGAATTTTATCGTCTGCCCACAAGGCCAGTCGCAAACTCAGGCAACCGATTCTGGAAGCCTTTCCGCCCTGGAGCAAGCCATGCAAGACCTCGATCCCGTCGAAACCCAGGAATGGCTGGACGCCCTGGAATCGGTTCTCGACAAAGAAGGCGAAGACCGTGCTCACTACCTGATGACCCGTATGGGCGAACTCGCGACCCGCAGCGGCTCGCAACTGCCCTACGCCATCACCACGCCGTACCGCAACACGATTCCCGTCACCCACGAAGCACGCATGCCTGGCGACCTGTTCATGGAACGCCGCATTCGCTCGCTGGTACGTTGGAACGCGTTGGCCATGGTCATGCGTACGAACCTGAAAGATTCTGACCTGGGCGGTCACATCTCCAGCTTCGCCTCCAGTGCGACTCTGTATGACATCGGCTTCAACTACTTCTTCCAGGCGCCAACCGAAGAACATGGCGGCGACCTGATCTACTTCCAGGGCCACGCCTCCCCTGGCGTCTACGCTCGCGCTTTCATGGAAGGCCGCATCAGCGAAGACCAGATGAACAACTTCCGCCAGGAAGTGGACGGCAACGGCCTGTCCTCCTACCCGCACCCATGGCTGATGCCTGACTTCTGGCAGTTCCCGACCGTATCCATGGGTCTGGGTCCGATCCAGGCGATCTACCAGGCGCGCTTCATGAAGTACCTGGAAGCCCGCGGCTTCATCCAGCCAGGCAAGCAGAAAGTCTGGTGCTTCATGGGCGACGGCGAGTGCGACGAGCCGGAATCCCTGGGCGCGATCTCCCTGGCCGGCCGCGAGAAGCTGGACAACCTGATCTTCGTCATCAACTGCAACCTGCAGCGCCTCGACGGCCCGGTTCGCGGCAACGGCAAGATCATCCAAGAACTCGAAGGCGTGTTCCGTGGCGCCCAGTGGAATGTGAACAAGGTCATCTGGGGCCGTTTCTGGGACCCGCTGCTGGCCAAGGACACCCACGGTATCCTGCAACGCCGCATGGACGAAGTCATCGACGGCGAGTACCAGAACTACAAGGCCAAAGACGGCGCCTTCGTACGTGAGCACTTCTTCAACACGCCTGAACTCAAGGCGATGGTCGAAGACCTGTCCGACGACGAAATCTGGAAACTCAACCGTGGCGGCCACGACCCGTACAAGGTCTATGCGGCCTACCACGAAGCGGTCAACCACAAAGATCAACCGACCGTCATCCTGGCCAAGACCATCAAGGGTTATGGCACCGGCGCCGGCGAAGCGAAGAACACCGCGCACAACACCAAGAAAGTCGATGTCGACAGCCTGAAGTTGTTCCGCGACCGCTTCGACATTCCGGTCAAGGACGAAGAAATCGAAAACCTGCCGTTCTTCCGACCGGAAGAAGGCAGTGCCGAAGCCCGCTACCTGAGCGAGCGTCGTGCCGCACTGGGTGGTTTCGTGCCACAGCGTCGCGCCAAGAGCTTCAACATTCCGACCCCGCCATTGGAAACCCTCAAGGCTATCCTCGACGGTTCGGGCGACCGCGAAATCTCCACCACCATGGCCTTCGTGCGGATCCTCGCGCAACTGGTCAAGGACAAGGAAATCGGCCAGCGCATCGTCCCGATCATCCCGGACGAAGCCCGTACCTTCGGTATGGAAGGCATGTTCCGTCAGTTGGGCATCTACTCGTCCGTCGGCCAGCTCTACGAGCCCGTCGATAAAGACCAGGTGATGTTCTACCGCGAAGACAAGAAGGGCCAGATCCTCGAGGAAGGCATCAACGAAGCGGGCGCCATGAGTTCCTTCATCGCTGCCGGTACCTCGTACTCCAGCCACAACCAGCCGATGCTGCCGTTCTACATCTTCTATTCGATGTTCGGCTTCCAGCGTATCGGCGACCTGGCCTGGGCCGCTGGCGACAGCCGTACCCGCGGCTTCCTGATCGGCGGTACCGCCGGCCGTACCACCCTCAACGGTGAAGGCCTGCAGCACGAAGACGGTCACAGCCACATGCTGGCGGGCACCATCCCGAACTGCCGTACCTTCGACCCGACCTATGGCTATGAACTCGCGGTGATCATCCGTGAAGGCATGCGCCAGATGACCGAAGAGCAGCAGGACGTCTTCTACTACATCACCGTGATGAACGAGTCCTACCAGCAGCCAGCCATGCCGGCCGGTGTCGAGGAAGGCATCATCAAGGGCATGTACCTGCTCGAGGAAGACACCCGCGAAGCGGCGCACCACGTACAGCTGATGGGCTCCGGCACCATCCTGCGCGAAGTCCGTGAAGCGGCGAAGATCCTGCGCGAAGAATTCAACGTGGGCGCGGACGTATGGAGCGTTACCAGCTTCAACGAACTGCGTCGCGACGGCCTGGCAGTCGAGCGCAGCAACCGTCTGCACCCGGGCCAGAAGCCTGAGCTGAGCTATGTCGAAGAGTGCCTGAGCGGCCGTAAAGGTCCGGTCATCGCCTCTACCGACTACATGAAGCTGTTCGCCGAACAGATTCGTCAGTGGGTCCCGTCCAAGGAATTCAAAGTCCTGGGCACCGACGGTTTCGGACGCAGTGACAGCCGCAAGAAGCTGCGTCACTTCTTCGAAGTCGACCGTCATTTCGTGGTGTTGGCAGCCCTGGAAGCCTTGGCTGACCGTGGTGACATCGAACCTAAGGTCGTGGCCGAGGCCATCACCAAGTTCGGCATCAACCCGGAAAAACGCAACCCACTGGACTGCTGAGGAGATTTTTTGTGAGCGAACTCATTCGCGTACCTGACATCGGCAGCGGTGAAGGTGAAGTAATCGAACTGTTTGTGAAGGTCGGCGACCGTATCGAAGCCGACCAGAGCATCCTGACGCTGGAATCGGACAAGGCGAGCATGGAAGTTCCGGCGCCCAAAGCCGGCGTCATCAAGAGCCTGAAAGTGAAGCTGGGCGATCGCCTGAAAGAAGGCGACGAGCTGCTGGAACTGGAAGTCGAGGGTGCCGCTGCCGCGGCGCCAGCGGCCGCCGCTCCGGCTGCCAAGGCCGAGGAAAAACCAGCTGCAGCGCCGGCTCCTGCCGCACCTGCCGCTGCACCTGCCGCCGCTTCGACCCAGCAGGTCCACGTACCGGATATCGGTTCGTCGGGCAAGGCCCAGATCATCGAGATCCAGGTCAAGGTCGGCGACACCGTCGAGGCCGACCAGTCGCTGATCACCCTCGAATCCGACAAGGCCAGCATGGAAATCCCATCGCCAGCCGCGGGCGTGGTCGAGAGCATCAGCGTCAAGCTCAACGATGAAGTCGGCACCGGCGACCTGATCCTGGCCCTGAAAGTGACGGGCGCTGCCCCTGCCGCCGCTGCGCCTGCCCAGGCCGCCGCTCCGGCCGCTGCTGCTCCGGCACAGGCTGCTGCCGCACCTGCCGCACCGGTGGCCGACAGCGTCCAGGACATCCACGTTCCGGACATCGGCTCGGCCGGCAAGGCCAAGATCATCGAAGTCCTGGTCAAGGCTGGCGACAGCGTTGAAGCCGACCAGTCGCTGATCACCCTCGAGTCCGACAAGGCCAGCATGGAAATCCCATCGCCAGCCGCCGGCATCGTGGAAAGCGTTGCGATCAAGCTGGACGACGAAGTCGGCACCGGCGACCTGATCCTCAAGCTGAAGGTCAAGGGCGCTGCCCCAGCGGCCGCCCCTGCGCCTGCCGCAGCCCCGGCTGCCGCCAAACCTGAAGCCGCCCCTGCGGCTGCAGCAGCGGCACCTGCTGCAGCGCCAGCTGCCGCCCCGGCCCAACCGGGCGCGAAAGTTCATGCCGGCCCTGCCGTGCGCCAGCTGGCGCGCGAGTTCGGCGTCGAGCTGAGCGCGGTGAGCCCGAGCGGCCCGCACGGTCGCATCCTGAAGGAAGATGTGCAGGTTTACGTCAAGGCCATGATGCAGAAGGCCAAGGAAGCTCCGGCAGCTGCCGGCGCAACCGGTGGCGCGGGCATCCCGCCGATTCCGGTGGTGGACTTCAGCCGCTTCGGCGAGATCGAAGAAGTGCCGATGACCCGCCTGATGCAGGCTGGCGCATCGAACCTGCATCGCAGCTGGCTGAACGTGCCTCACGTCACCCAGTTCGACTCGGCCGACATCACCGAGCTGGAAGCCTTCCGGATCGCTCAGAAAGCCGTTGCAGAGAAGGCCGGCGTCAAGCTGACCATCCTGCCGCTGCTGCTGAAATCCTGCGCACACCTGCTCAAGGAACTGCCGGACTTCAACAGCTCGCTGGCGCCTAGCGGCAAAGCGATCATCCGCAAGAAGTACGTGAACATCGGCTTCGCGGTCGACACCCCGGATGGCCTGCTGGTACCGGTAATCAAGAACGTCGACCAGAAGAGCCTGCTGCAACTGGCTGCCGAAGCTGCTTCCCTGGCTGAGAAAGCCCGGACCAAGAAGCTCTCGGCGGACGACATGCAGGGCGCCTGCTTCACCATCTCCAGCCTCGGTCACATTGGCGGCACCGGCTTCACGCCGATCGTCAACGCACCGGAAGTGGCGATCCTCGGCGTTTCCAAGGCAACCATCCAGCCCGTCTGGGACGGCAAAGCCTTCCAGCCGAAGCTGATGCTGCCGCTGTCGCTGTCCTACGATCACCGTGTGATCAATGGCGCCGCTGCCGCACGCTTCACCAAGCGTCTGAGCGATCTGCTGGCGGATATCCGCACCATCCTGCTGTAAGACCCGGCCGGCTTCCCTGTCATGGGGAAGCCGGCCGTCGCACCCTTTTCGAGCGCCACGCTCGTACCTCAACCCCGCCGATTTGGCGGGGCTTTTTTTGCCGAAAAATCGCTGCAACCAGCGGCCAAAGCCCGGTAAAACACCAGAAAATATTAGCTTTCAGAAATCTTCCGCTCTGCCGATAGATTCTTATAGCACTTAGCCTTCATCTCACTTGTCAGTCAGTGCCGCATGATGCAACCTTGCCGCAGGCAACAGTAAAGAGGGCGTGAGCCCGGCGCGATCAGCATTTACCAAGCGAGTTTCCCCATGAAAAGCCAACCCGATGCCGCCAGCCGTATGGTGGCCGAGGTAGTGACGCAGTTGCCCGTGCCCTCGCGGCTCGGCATGCTGCGTTTCGAACGGCTGAATGAAGCGAGCTGGGCCCTGCTGTTTCTCGACCCGAACTGTGAACGCCAATTCGGCCTGCCCGCTGTCGAGCTCTGTGCCCTGGTCGGCTCGCCCTATGCCAGCCTGATGGAACCGGAAGCCCGCTATCAGTTGCACGACGCGATCCAGCAGCAACTGACCCACAGCCCGCATTACCTGATTCGCTACACCCTGCACACCGCCAAGGGCTCACTGAGCCTGCTGGAACTCGGCGAAGCCTACAAACAGCACAATCGACACCTTCTGCGTGGTTATTTCCTGGTGGTCGACGGCCTGTTCGACAACGACCAGCCGCTCTCCGCGCCCGACCTGGAAACCCAGAACAGCCGCCTGCAAATCGCCCTGGAACTCAACCAGCGTGCCCAGCTGGAACAACTCCAGCACCTCGAACGGGTGCGCGCCCAGCAAGACCTGATCCTGCTCCTGGCCCGCCAGCGCTACAGCACCAACAACCCCCTGCTGGAAGCCGCCGAGCTGATTACCCGCAGTGCCTGCGACATCTACGAAATCGACTATGCCAGCATCTGGAACCTGGAAGGCCAGTTGCTGGTGCCGATCTGCGCCTATCACCGCGACCTGCAGGAATACATCCTGCCGGAGGCGATCGACGCCAGCGATTTCCCCGACTACCTCGAAGCCCTGCACACCAGCCGGGCTATCGATGCGCACAATGCCATGCGCGATCCGCGCACCCGGGAAATGGCCGAAAGCCTGCGCCCGCGCAATATCAACGCCATGCTCGACGCCAGCATCCGCATCGACGGCCAGGTGGTCGGCGTGCTGTGCCTGGAACAAGTGGGCAACACCCGCGCCTGGCAGTCCGATGAAATCGCCTTTGCCGGCGAGCTGGCCGACCAGTTCGCCCAGGTCATCAACAACCATAACCGCCGCACCGCCACCAGCGCCCTGCACCTGTTCCAGCGTGCGGTCGAGCAAAGCGCCAATGCCTTTCTGCTGGTCAACTGCGACGGCGTGGTGGAGTACGTCAACCCGAGCTTCACCGCGATCACCCAGTACAGCACCGAGGAAGTCCACGGCCATCGACTGGCGGAACTGCCAGCGCTGGAGAACCTCAGCGAACTGCTGTTCGACGCGCCCTCCAGCCTGGCCAAGAGCAACAGTTGGCAGGGCGAATTCAAGAGCCGGCGCAAGAACCTGGAGCCGTACTGGGGCCAGCTGTCGATCTCCAAGGTCTATGGCGACAACCGCGAACTGACCCACTACATCGGCATCTACGAAGACATCACTCAGACCAAGCTCGCCCAGCAACGCATCGAACGCCTGGCCTACACCGACAACCTGACCAACCTGGGCAACCGCCCGGCCTTCATCCGCAACCTCGACGAACGCTTCGCCCGCGACAGCGACAGCCCCATCAGCCTGCTGCTGGTGGACATCGATAACTTCAAGCGGATCAATGACAGCCTCGGCCACCAGACCGGCGACAAACTGCTGATCAGCCTGGCCCGGCGCCTGCGCAACAGCCTGAGCCCCAGCGGTAGCCTGGCGCGCTTCGCCAGTAACGAGTTCGCCGTACTGCTGGACGACACCGACCCGGAAGCCGGCCAACAGATCGCCAGCCAGCTGCTGATGACCCTCGACAAGCCGATGTTCGTCGACAACCAACTCATCAGCGTCACCGGCTCCGTGGGCCTGGCCTGCGCACCGCTGCACGGCCGCGACCCGCAGACCCTGATGCGCAACGCCGGCCTGGCGCTGCACAAGGCCAAGGCCAACGGCAAGCATCAGGTGCAGGTGTTTACCGAGGCGCTGAACGCCGAAGCCAGCTACAAGCTGTTCGTGGAAAACAACCTGCGCCGCGCCCTGACCCAGAACGAGCTGGACGTGTTCTACCAGCCCAAGCTGTGCCTGCGCAGCGGACGCCTGCTGGGCCTGGAAGCGCTGCTGCGCTGGAACCATCCGGAAAAGGGCATGATCCGCCCGGACCAGTTCATCAGCGTCGCCGAAGAGACCGGCCTGATCATCCCGATCGGCAAATGGATCGCGCGCCAGGCCTGTCGCATGAGCAAACAGCTCACCGCCGCCGGCCTGGGCAATCTGCAGGTGGCGATCAACCTGTCGCCCAAGCAGTTTTCCGACCCGGACCTGGTGGCTTCCATCGCCAGCATCCTCAAGGAAGAACAGCTGCCCGCCTCGCTGCTGGAGCTTGAACTGACGGAGGGCCTGCTGCTGGAGGCCACCGAAGACACCCACCAGCAACTCGACCAGCTGAAAAAGCTCGGCCTGACCCTGGCCATGGACGATTTCGGCACCGGCTATTCGTCGCTGAGCTACTTGAAAAAATTCCCGATCGACATCATCAAGATCGATCGCAGCTTCATCCATGAAATCCCCGCCAACCAGGACGATATGGAAATCACTTCGGCGGTGATCGCCATGGCCCACAACCTGAAAATCCAGGTGGTGGCCGAGGGCATCGAAACCGCGGAGCAGCTGTCCTTCCTGCGTCGCCACCGCTGCGATGTCGGCCAGGGCTACCTGTTCGACCGGCCGATCCCCGGCTCGGAGCTGATCGACAAGCTCAAACGTTATCCGCGCGGCCCAATCGCCTGACAGCGTCGTAACACTCGGGCAAACTGCAAGTCTGGCTAATTACTCAATCCCACCCTGACTGAGAGGACTGATCATGGTTCTGCGCTCGGAAATTCTGGTGAACAAAAACGTGCTACCTACCAAAGAACAAGCTCTGCCTGGCCGCGAAACCCCGATGACCGTGCCAGCCGAACACTTCGTCAACGGCAACCCGCTGCTGGGCCCATTCCCGGGCAACGTGGAATTCGCCATCTTCGGCCTGGGCTGCTTCTGGGGTGCGGAACGCAAGTTCTGGCAGCGCGAAGGCGTGTTCAGCACGTCGGTGGGCTACGCCGGCGGCTTTACCCCGAACCCGACCTACGAAGAAGTCTGCTCGGGCCTGACCGGCCACAGCGAAGTGGTGCTGGTGGTCTACGAGCCAGAGAAAGTCAGCTACCAGGAACTGCTGGCAATGTTCTGGGAACTGCACAACCCGACCCAGGGCATGCGCCAGGGCAACGACATCGGCACCCAGTACCGCTCGGTGATCTATGCCACCAACCCGACCCAGCTGGAACAGGCCAAGGCCAGCAAAAAAGTGTTCCAGGCCGAGCTGACCAAGGCCGGGCTGGGCGCCATCACCACGGAAATCGAAGAAGCCCCGACCTTCTACTACGCCGAGGCCTACCACCAGCAGTACCTGGCGAAGAATCCGGAAGGCTACTGCGGGATCGGCGGCACAGGCGTGACCTGCCCGATCTGACCTGTAGCCGCTGACGAGGCACGAGGCTGCGATGCGGTCCACAGGAGCGCCCTCAGGGGCCGCTTCGCTGTCCATCGCAGCCTCGTGCCTCGGCAGCGGCTACGACCTCACATTATTCGGCGATCAGCCAATCCATCTGCCAGCCGCCCTGGGTCTGGCCCAGTTTCTGCGCCAGCCACGGCAGCAGCTCGCGCAACTCCTCTTCCAGCCCCCACGGCGGGTTGGCAATCGCCAGGCCCGAGCCGTTCAGGCTGTTGGGGGTATCCAGCGGGTGCACCAGCAACTCCACACGCAAAAGCTTCGGCGCGCCGGTACCGGCCAGGTCCTGGTAGAAGCGGCGTAGCGCCCGCTGATCCTTGACCGGGTACCAGATGGCCGCCACGGTCTGGCGCATCCGGCCGATGGCTTCTTTCAGCGACGCGGCGCAACGCTGCATCTCGTCGAGCTGCTCGAACGGCGGGTCGATCAGCATCACCGCGCGCTTCTCGGCCACCGGCAACAATGCCCGCGCCACATGCCAGCCCTCGCCCAGGTGCACCGCCACCCGGCGATCGCCCTTCATGTTTTCCTTGAGCAGCAGCCCGTCTTCCGGGTGCTTCTCGTTGAGCAACACGCGGTCCTGGGGGCGGGTCAGGCGCCGCGCCAGCTCGGGCGAACCCGGGTAATAACGCAGCTCGCCATCGGGATTCATCTTGTGCAGCACCGCCATGTAGTCGGCGGTCAGCGCTGGCAGGTCCTGCTCGCCCCACAGGCGCGCGATGCCTTCCAGGTACTCGCCGGTGCGGTTGGCCTGATCGCCCTGGAGGTCGTACAGGCCGATGCCGGCATGGCTGTCGAGGTAGGCGAACGGCTGCTCCTTGCGCGACATCAGGGCGATGAGGCGGGTCAGGGTCAGGTGTTTGAAGACGTCGGCGTGATTGCCGGCGTGGAAGGCGTGACGATAGTTCATGGTTGCTCCTGCGCAGGGGGCGAAGTTTACCCTGTGCCACGGCCGGCGTCAGGTCGTGTCGGGAAGCTCCCTGGCGCAAAACGCACGCATGAAAAAGCCCGCATCCCAGGGAATGCGGGCTTTTCGAGTCACTGCAAGGGCGCCGCCTCAGCGGCTCCCGATCAGTGGTTGAGCTTGTAGTCTTTCTCGGCAGCCTCGAAACGCTGGACCATGCCGTCGCTCGGCGCGCTCATCTTGCTCACCAGCAGGATGGCCAGGCTGGCGAAGATGAAGCCCGGGATGATTTCGTACAGGCCCAGCAGGTTGAAGTGCTTCCACAGGATCACGGTCACGGCGCCGACGATGATGCCGGCCAGCGCGCCGTCGCGGGTCATGCCTTTCCACAGTACCGAGATCAGCACCACAGGACCGAAGGCCGCGCCGAAACCGGCCCAGGCGTAGCTGACCAGGCCCAGTACGCGGTTTTCCGGGTTGGCGGCCATGGCGATGGCAACCAGGGCAACCAGCAGCACCATGGCACGACCGACCCACACCAGCTCCAGCTGGGAAGCATGTTTACGCAGGAAGGCTTTGTAGAAGTCTTCGGTCAGGGCGCTGGAGCACACCAGCAGCTGGCAGCTCAGGGTACTCATCACCGCCGCCAGGATGGCCGACAGCAGCACACCGGCGATCCATGGATTGAAGAGGATCTTGGCCAGTTCGATGAACACCCGCTCGTGGTTCTCGGTCACGGGACCAGCCACTTCCGGGTGCGCCGAGAAGTAGGCGATACCGAAGAAGCCCACGGCCACGGTGCCGCCCAGGCACAGGATCATCCAGGTCATGGAGATGCGGCGGGCGTTGGCGATCGACTTGACCGAGTCCGCGGCCATGAAGCGCGCCAGGATGTGCGGCTGGCCGAAGTAGCCCAGGCCCCAGCCCATCAGCGAGATGATCCCGATGAAGGTGGTGTTTTTCAGCATGTCGAAGTTGCTTGGATCCTGAGCTTCGATCGCCAGGAAGGTGGTATCGACGCCACCAGTGGCCAGCAGCACGATGATCGGCGTCAGCAGCAGGGCGAAGATCATCAGGGTGGCTTGTACGGTGTCGGTCCAGCTCACTGCCAGGAAACCACCGACGAAGGTGTAGGCGATGGTCGCCGCGGCACCGGCCCACAGCGCGGTCTCGTAGGGCATGCCGAAGGTGCTTTCGAACAGACGGGCACCGGCGACGATGCCGGAAGCGCAGTAAATGGTGAAGAACACCAGGATCACGATCGCGGAGATGATCCGCAGCAGCCCGCTCTTGTCCTCGAAGCGGCTGGAGAAGTAGTCCGGCAGCGTCAATGCATCGCCGTTGTGTTCGGTTTGTACTCGCAGACGACCGGCGACGAACAGCCAGTTCAGGTAGGCACCGACGATCAGGCCGATGGCGATCCAGCTCTCGGACAGGCCAGACATATAGATGGCGCCCGGCAGGCCCATCAACAACCAGCCGCTCATGTCGGAAGCGCCGGCGGACAGCGCGGTCACCACGCTACCCAGGCTGCGGCCACCGAGGATGTAGTCAGAAAGGTTGTTGGTAGAGCGATAGGCCATGAAGCCGATCAGCACCATAGCTGCGATGTAGATCACGAACGTGATCAAGGTTGGATTGCTTGCACTCATTGAGTTACGCCCTGGCTTTGTTTTTATGTAGCGGCGGTCAGCACCACCGCCCTCAAACGATTACGTTGGAGAGACGGCTGGGTACTCCGCGCATTTATGACTGATGTTTCCCCAGGAAAGCCATCAGCCGATGAACCGGCCGCGAGGTCCGGTTGCACCTTGGGCGCGAATGCTATTCAACAACTCAAAGAAGGTGCAACCTGTTTCGCGAGAATAAGTTGCACCCAAGTGATTTTTCCGGCGAACGCCGCGTTTTTGCTCCTTTTTGGAGCAAAAACGCGGCGCGAAAGAATTAAAAGCACCAAGCAGAAGCGCCGCCCCGGAACCGGAAATCAATTCCTGATGAGCTGCCGATCATTCCGATAAAAAACAGGTTGCACCCGGTTGCACCTCTTTCGGCGCGCGGCTAATCTTGCCGCCAGCTGATGCCACGCAACCGTGGTAAACATGAGGATAAAAATATGGCTACCACCACCCTTGGGGTCAAACTCGACGACCCGACCCGCGAACGCCTGAAGGCCGCCGCGACCTCGATAGATCGCACGCCGCACTGGCTGATCAAGCAGGCAATTTTCAATTACCTGGAAAAACTCGAGGGTGGTGCAACCCTGACCGAGCTGAGCGGTTCGACCCGCACCGACGGCGATGACGCGGGCGAAGTGCAGACCGATCACGCCCACCAGTGCTTCCTCGAATTCGCCGAAAGCATCTTGCCGCAATCGGTGCTGCGCGCCTCGATCACCGCCGCCTACCGCCGCCCGGAACCGGAAGTGGTACCGATGCTGCTGGAGCAGGCGCGCCTGCCGGCCACCATGGCCGAAGCCACCAACAAGCTGGCCGCGACCATCGCCGAGAAACTGCGCAACCAGAAGAGCGCCGGCGGCCGTGCCGGCATCGTCCAGGGCCTGCTGCAAGAGTTCTCCCTGTCGTCCCAGGAAGGCGTGGCCCTGATGTGCCTGGCCGAAGCCCTGCTGCGCATCCCGGACAAAGGCACCCGTGACGCGCTGATCCGCGACAAGATCAGCACCGGCAACTGGCAGCCGCACCTGGGCAACAGCCCGTCGCTGTTCGTCAACGCCGCCACCTGGGGCCTGCTGCTGACCGGCAAACTGGTCGCCACCCATAACGAAGCCGGCCTGACCTCGTCCCTGAGCCGCATCATCGGCAAGAGCGGCGAGCCGATGATCCGCAAGGGCGTCGACATGGCCATGCGCCTGATGGGCGAGCAGTTCGTCACCGGCGAAACCATCGCCGAAGCCCTGGCCAACGCCAGCAAGTTCGAAGCCAAGGGCTTCCGTTATTCCTACGACATGCTCGGCGAAGCGGCACTGACCGAGCACGACGCGCAGAAATACCTGGCGTCCTACGAGCAGGCCATCCACTCGATCGGCAAGGCTTCCCACGGTCGCGGCATCTATGAAGGCCCGGGCATCTCGATCAAGCTCTCGGCCCTGCACCCGCGCTACAGCCGCGCCCAGTACGAGCGTGTGATGGACGAGCTGTACCCGCGCCTGCTGTCGCTGACCCTGCTGGCCAAGCAATACGACATCGGCCTGAACATCGACGCCGAAGAGGCCGACCGCCTGGAGCTGTCGCTGGATCTGCTCGAGCGCCTGTGCTTCGAGCCACAGCTGACCGGCTGGAACGGTATCGGCTTCGTGATCCAGGCCTACCAGAAGCGCTGCCCGTACGTGATCGACTACGTGATCGACCTGGCGCGCCGCAGCCGTCACCGCCTGATGATCCGCCTGGTGAAAGGCGCCTACTGGGACAGCGAGATCAAGCGCGCCCAAGTCGAAGGCCTGGAAGGCTATCCGGTCTACACCCGCAAGGTGTACACCGACGTTTCCTATATTGCCTGCGCCCGCAAGCTGCTGTCGGTACCGGAAGTCATCTACCCGCAGTTCGCCACCCACAACGCCCACACGCTGTCGGCCATCTACCACATTGCCGGTCAGAACTATTACCCGGGCCAGTACGAGTTCCAGTGCCTGCACGGCATGGGCGAACCGCTGTACGAACAGGTGGTAGGCAAGGTCGCCGATGGCAAGCTGAACCGTCCGTGCCGCGTGTACGCACCGGTCGGTACCCACGAAACCCTGCTGGCCTACCTGGTGCGCCGCCTGCTGGAAAACGGCGCCAACACCTCGTTCGTCAACCGCATCGCCGACCAATCCATCTCCATCCAGGAACTGGTGGCCGACCCGGTCAGCCAGATCGAGCAGATGGCGACCCTGGAAGGCGGCTTCGGCCTGCCGCATCCACGCATTCCATTGCCGCGTGACCTGTACGGCAGCGAGCGCGCCAACTCCGCCGGCATCGACATGGCCAACGAACACCGCCTGGCGTCGTTGTCCTGTGCCCTGCTGGCCACCGCCCACAACAACTGGAAAGCCGCGCCGATGCTCGGTTGCGCCTCCAGCAGCGAACCCCCGGCGCAGGTCTTGAACCCGTCCGATCACCGCGACGTGGTCGGCCATGTCCAGGAAGCCACGGTCGAAGACGTCGACAACGCCATCCAGTGCGCGCTGAACGCCGCGCCAATCTGGCAGGCCACGCCGCCGGCCGAGCGCGCGGCGATCCTCGAACGCGCCGCCGACCTGATGGAAGGCGAGATCCAGCCGCTGATGGGCCTGCTGGCCCGCGAAGCCGGCAAGACCTTTGCCAACGCCATCGCCGAAGTGCGCGAAGCCGTGGACTTCCTGCGCTACTACGCGGTGCAGGCACGCAACGACTTCAGCAACGACGCGCACCGCCCGCTGGGTCCGGTGGTCTGCATCAGCCCGTGGAACTTCCCGCTGGCGATCTTCAGCGGCCAGGTCGCCGCCGCCCTCGCCGCCGGCAACCCGGTCCTGGCCAAGCCAGCCGAACAGACACCTCTAGTCGCCGCGCAGGCCGTGCGCCTGATGCTCGAAGCCGGCATTCCGGAAGGTGTGCTGCAACTGCTGCCGGGCCGCGGCGAAACCGTCGGTGCCCGCCTGGTGGGCGACGATCGGGTCAAAGGCGTGATGTTCACCGGTTCCACCGAAGTCGCGCGCCTGCTGCAACGCAATGTCGCCGGCCGCCTGGATGCCCAGGGCCGGCCAATCCCGCTGATCGCCGAAACCGGTGGCCAGAACGCGATGATCGTCGACTCCTCGGCCCTGACCGAACAAGTGGTGATCGACGTCGTCTCCTCGGCCTTCGACAGCGCCGGCCAGCGTTGCTCGGCCCTGCGCGTACTGTGCCTGCAGGAAGACTCCGCCGACCGCGTGATCGAAATGCTCAAGGGCGCCATGGCAGAAAGTCGCCTGGGCAACCCCGAGCGCCTGTCCGTGGACATCGGCCCGGTGATCGACGCCGAAGCCAAGGCCGGCATCGAGAAACACATCCAGGCCATGCGCGACAAAGGCCGCAGCGTGTATCAGGTGGCGATCGCCGATGGCGAAGAAATCAAGCGCGGCACCTTCGTGATGCCGACTTTGATCGAGCTGGAAAGCTTCGACGAGCTGCAACGGGAGATCTTCGGTCCGGTGCTGCACGTGGTGCGCTACAAGCGCAAGGACATCGACCAGCTGATCGCGCAGATCAACGCCTCCGGCTATGGCCTGACCCTGGGCGTGCACACCCGCATCGACGAGACCATCGCCAAGGTGATCGACAACGTCAACGCCGGTAACATCTACGTCAACCGCAACATCGTCGGTGCCGTGGTCGGCGTGCAGCCATTCGGCGGCGAAGGCCTGTCGGGCACCGGTCCGAAAGCCGGTGGCCCGCTGTACCTGTACCGCCTGCTGTCGACCCGTCCGACCGACGCCATCGAGCAGTCGTTCGCCCGTGGCGACGCCCTGAACGCCCCGGACGTGCGCCTGCGCGATGCCATGAGCAAGCCGCTGAGCGCCCTGCAAGCCTGGGCTGCCAGCAACAAGCTGGCCGAGCTCAGCGCCCTGTGCGTGCAGTTCGCGGCGCAATCGCAGAGCGGTGTCACCCGCGTCCTGGCCGGCCCGACCGGCGAACGCAATAGCTATGCGATCCTGCCGCGTGAACACGTGCTGTGCCTGGCGGAAGTCGAAGGCGACTTGCTGAGCCAACTGGCTGCCGTCCTGGCCGTAGGCGGTTCGGCGGTCTGGCCGGAAGGCGAGCCGGGCAAGGCGCTCTACGCCCGCCTGCCGAAGGAAGTGCAAGCGCGCATCCAGCGCGTGGCCGACTGGACCAAGGACGAAGTGGTGTTCGATGCGGTCCTGCATCACGGCCACTCCGACCAGTTGCGCGCGGTCTGCCAGCAAGTGGCCAAGCGTGCCGGCGCCATCGTCGGGGTTCATGGCCTGTCGCAAGGCGAAACCGCGATTGCCCTGGAACGCCTGGTGATCGAGCGCGCCTTGAGCGTCAACACCGCGGCGGCCGGCGGCAACGCCAGCCTGATGACCATCGGCTGAAGCCGTCAGTCAGCTGCATGAAAAAGGGCGCCCTGACCGGCGCCCTTTTTTTTGTCTCAACGCTCCCCGTAGCCGCTGCCGCAGGCTGCGATCGGCCTCGAAGAGGACGTGTTTTTGATGGCATTTGAAGGTCTTGCGGACCTTATCGCAGGCTGCGGCAGCGGCTACAGAGTCTCTATCGCCCTCACGGACAACTGACACACCCTGCCCCCTCGTTTGGCCCCTCCATCACCGCAATCAATCTTGCTATTCAGCGTTTATTCACCTGCCTAGACTCGGCTGAATCCAATCACAGGTAGGCCGCCATGTCCGAGACGCTGCTCAGTTCCCGCAATCTGGCTTTCGAGCTGTATGAAGTCCTCGATGCCGAGGGCCTGACCCAGCGCGAACGGTTCGCCGAGCACAACCGGGAAACCTTCGACGCCGCCCTTGGCACCGCGCGCAGCATCGCCGAGAAGTTCTTCGCCCCGCACAACCGCAAGGGCGATGAAAACGAGCCGCGTTACGAAGACGGCAAGGCGATCCTGATTCCGGAAGTGAAACCCGCGGTCGATGCCTTTCTCGAAGCCGGCTTCCTCAACGCCGCGCGCAGCTTCGAGGCCGGCGGCATGCAGTTGCCGACGCTGTTGTCCCAGGCCTGCTTCGCCCACTTCCAGGCGGCCAACGCGGCCTCCACTTCCTACCCCTTCCTGACCATGGGCGCGGCCAACCTGATCGAAAGCTTCGGCACCGACGAGCAGAAACGGCGCTTCCTGCAACCGATGATCGACGGGCGCTTCTTCGGCACCATGGCCCTGACCGAACCCCACGCCGGCTCGTCGCTGTCGGACATCCGCACCCGCGCCGAACCGGCGGCGGACGGCACCTACCGGCTCAAGGGCAACAAGATCTTCATCTCCGGCGGCGATCACCCGCTGTCGGAGAACATCGTGCATATGGTGCTGGCCAAGCTGCCGGACGCGCCGGCCGGAGTGAAAGGCATTTCGCTGTTCATCGTGCCCAAGTTCCTGGTCAACGACGACGGCAGCCTGGGCCCGCGCAACGACGTGCTGCTGGCCGGGCTGTTCCACAAGATGGGCTGGCGCGGCACCACCTCCACGGCGCTGAACTTCGGCGATAACGGAGAGTGTGTGGGCTATCTGGTGGGCAGGCCGCACCACGGCCTGAGCTACATGTTCCAGATGATGAACGAGGCGCGGATCGGCGTCGGCATGGGCGCGGTGATGCTTGGCTACGCCGGCTACCTGTACTCTCTGGAATATGCCCGCGAACGCCCGCAAGGTCGCCTGCCGGACAGCAAGGACCCGAACACCGCGCCGGTGTCGATCGTCCAGCACGCCGACGTCAAGCGCATGCTGCTGACCCAGAAGGCCTATGTCGAAGGCGCTTTCGACCTCGGTCTGTACGCTGCGCGGCTGTTCGACGACACCACCACCCTGCCCGATGAAGACCAGCGCAAGCAGGCCCACGAACTGCTGGACCTGCTGACGCCCATCGTCAAATCCTGGCCCTCGGAGTTCTGCCTGAAAGCCAACGAACTGGCGATCCAGATCCTCGGTGGCCACGGCTACACCCGTGAATATCCGGTGGAACAGTACTACCGCGACAACCGCCTGAACCCGATCCATGAAGGCACCCACGGCATCCAGTCCCTGGACCTCCTGGGGCGCAAGCTGGCGCAGAACGGCGGCGCGGGCCTCAAGCAACTGATCCGCCTGATCGCCGACACCAGCGAGCGAGCCCAGGCCCACGAGGCCCTGACAGTGCTGCGCCAGCCGCTGGAAAAACTGGTGGCGCGCCTGCAGGCCGTGACCATCGGCCTGCTCACCGACCTGGCCCAGGGCAAGGTCAACAGCAGCCTGGCCAACTCGGCGCTGTACCTGAAAGCCTTCGGTCATGCGGTGATTGGTTGGCGCTGGCTGGAGCAGGCAATTCGCGCGCAGGAAGGCCTGGCCAAGGGCAACGCGGCGGATGTGGGGTTCTACAAGGGCAAGCTGCAGGCGGCGCGCTACTTCCTGACCTGGGAAGTGCCGGCCTGTCATCACGAACTGGCCTTGCTGGAAGCGCGGGACGATACCTGCCTGGGCATGCAGGACGAGTGGTTCTGAAGCGCTAAAAGCATCGCGAGCAATCGAGCGCCGCTCGGCTGCTCGCGAAAACAATCAGTCCGACACCCCCGCAACGGCGTTGCAGGTTGCGGGTAAACCCATCAGTTCTGGCTGATGGTCTTGGAGATCACTTCGACCGTGGCGCTGACTTGCTCTTGGTAACGGTCAAGTTCCTGCTGATGGCGCTTTTGCATTTCCAACTGCTGGGAACACAGGTTCATCGCCGCCAGCACCAGCAAGCGGTCACCGATCAGCGTCGGGTATTTTTTCTTGGTCTCGGCCAGGGTGGCCTTCAACATCAACGCGGCATCCAGCAGGGTCTGCTCTTCCCCGGCCGGCGCCTTGATCGAGTAGTCCTCGCCGAGAATCGAGACGACTTTTACCCCGTCGGCACCCTGCCTCATGCGCTGACAGGACCGGCGCTGACGCGTTCGACCAGGGCCTGGATACGGGCCGCGGTGGCGCCTTGCTTCTCTTCCTGTTCCATCAGGCTCAGTTGCAGGCTTTCGTTCTCATCCTTGGCCTGGGCCAGTTCTGCCTTGAGGGTTTCGTTCGTGCCCGACAGCTCCTGGTTCTGTTGCACCAGGTCACTGACAAGCTGTTCCAATTGGCTTAGGGATGCTTCCAACATTTTGATTTTCCGAGCATTTTTCAAAGGGCGCGTACGATAAAGAAAAGTCACCCTGGATGCCAGGGTTATCCCGGCGCAACGCCTTGACCTGCCTGGCGGGTGACCTTGCCTGCGAACGTTAAAGACTGTCATTCACCCATCTGGTTCCTGACACTTCGTCGCCCATCAGATCTTTCTGAAACTCTCGCTCCAGCTTCAAGAATCCATTTTTCCGCGCGATAGGTCTGGGGAGCCCTATCAACCACCGCGGCATGGATTGCGCACTCTTGAGGTAGATCCCCATGTCTCTTCGCAACATGAACATCGCACCGAGGGCATTTCTCGGCTTTGCATTCATCGGCTGCCTGATGCTGTTCCTGGGCATTTTCGCCCTGAACCAGATGAGCAAGATTCGCGCAGCGACCGTCACCATCTCCACCGACAACATGCCCAGCATCCAGAGCATCGACGAGTTCACCCAGCAGATGCTGCGGCTGCAGGTGCTGTCCTATCGTCTGCTGATCAACCGCGGTCCCGAGGTGCAGGCCAAGACCCGCGAGTCGCTCGAACTGGGCAACCAGCAGATCGAAAAAATCCGCACCACCTATGAAAAGCTGGTCAGCAGCCCGGAAGAGAGCGAAGCCTACGACCACTACCTCAAGCTGCTGGCCGAATACCGCAAGCTCGAAGAACGCATCAAAGAGCTGTCGCGCAACAACCAGCTGGGCGAACTGCAAGAGATGCTGAACAACGAACTGATGAAGAACTCGCAGCAGATCAACAAGGTCCTGAACCTGCTGGTACAGATCAACAGCCAGCGCTCCAAGGCCGCCAACGAGCAGGCCGCCGAGGAATACGCCTCGGCATTCAACCTGGTGGTGGCCCTGCTGGTCCTGTCCACCACCCTGACCGTGGTGTTTGCCTGGTTGCTGACCCGCAGCATTGCCCAGCCCATCGCCAACGCCTTGCATGCCGCGGAACACATCGCCGAAGGCGACCTCACCCAGAGCATCCAGGTCAACGGCCGCGACGAACCCGGGCGCCTGTTGCAGGCCATGGCGACCATGCAGGAAAAACTGCGCCAGACCCTGCTGCATATTTCCGGATCCGCCGGCCAGCTGGCCTCGGCCGCCGAAGAGCTGAACAGCGTCACCGACGAAAGCGCCCGCGGCCTGACCCAGCAGAACAACGAAATCGAACAGGCGGCCACCGCCGTGAACGAGATGACCTGCGCCGTCGAAGAAGTCGCACGCAACGCCGTGAGCACCGCCGAGGCTTCGAACGACGCCACCCAGTCGGCCAGCGAAGGCCGCAACCTGGTGCGCGAAACCGTCAGCGCCATAGAGCTCATGAGCAGCGAAGTTCAGAGCTCGGCCAACAGGATCAGCGAACTGGCCGAGGAGTCGCGCGATATCGGCAAGGTGCTGGACGTGATCCGCGGCCTGGCCGACCAGACCAACCTGCTGGCCTTGAACGCCGCGATAGAAGCCGCCCGGGCTGGCGATGCCGGACGCGGCTTCGCCGTGGTCGCCGATGAAGTGCGCGCCCTGGCCCACCGCACCCAGCAGTCGACCAGTGAAATCGAGCGCATGATCGGCAGCATCCAGAGCGGCACCGAGCACGCCGTCGAGTCGATGCGCACCAGCACCGAGCGCGCCGACTCGACCCTGAGCATCGCCCGTGGCGCCGGCGGTGCCCTGGACACCATCAACACCGCGGTCAACGAGATCAACGAGCGCAACCTGGTCATCGCCAGCGCCGCCGAGGAGCAGGCCCTGGTGGCCCGCGAAGTGGACCGCAACCTGGTGAACATCCGCGACCTGTCGGTGCAATCGGCCACCGGCGCCAACCAGACCAGCGAGGCCAGCCACGAGCTGTCACGCCTGGCCGTGGACCTGAACAGCATGGTGGCGCGGTTCACTTTGTAGGGCCCCACACCCAGTCGCCAACAGCCGCGATCGCCACCTGCGCCAGCCACTACGGATTGGCATGAAGTCCGTCGGTGACCGGCGCCAGGCGACGATTTTTTGCCGCCTGCAAACAGGCGCAAAAGCTTTTTGACAGCATCGTATTTCAACAGGTTAGAATCGCTGGCACGCAGACTGCATGGTCAGTTTGTGCCCGCCTTTCTGCTTCTGGAGTACTGCCTTTGAATGCGACGACCATCAACAGCCTGTTCTTGATCGGCGCGTTGCTGGTAGGTGCGAGCATTCTGGTGAGTTCCCTTTCGTCCCGCCTCGGTATCCCGATCCTGGTGATCATCCTGGCCGTGGGCATGGCCGCTGGCGTCGACGGCGGCGGCATCATTTTCAACAACTACCCGACCGCCTACCTGGTGGGCAATCTCGCACTCGCGGTGATTCTCCTCGACGGCGGCCTGCGCACCCGGGTCTCGAGCTTCCGCGTGGCCTTGTGGCCCGCGTTGTCGCTGGCCACCGTCGGCGTGATGATCACCACCGGCCTGACCGGCATGGCGGCCGCCTGGCTGTTCGACCTGAACCTGATCCAGGGCCTGCTGATCGGCGCCATCGTCGGCTCCACCGACGCCGCGGCGGTGTTCTCGCTGCTGGGCGGCAAGGGCCTGAACGAGCGGGTCACCGCCAGCCTGGAGATCGAGTCGGGCAGTAACGACCCGATGGCGGTGTTCCTCACCGTCACCCTGATCGACATGCTCGCCAGCGGCCAGACCGGCCTGCACTGGAGCCTGCTGGGGCACCTGCTGCGCGAGTTCGGCATCGGCGGCCTGATCGGCCTGAGCGGCGGCTGGCTGATGCTGCAACTGGTGAACCGCATCAACCTGGCCACCGGCCTGTACCCGATCCTGGTGATCGCCGGCGGCCTGGTGGTCTTCGCCCTGACCAACGCCCTGCACGGCAGCGGCTTCCTCGCGGTGTACCTGTGCGGCCTGGTGATCGGCAACCGCCCGGTGCGCAGCCGCCATGGCATCCTGCATATGCTCGACGGCATGGCCTGGCTGTCGCAGATCGGCATGTTCCTGGTGCTCGGCCTGCTGGTCACGCCCCACGACCTGCTGCCCATCGCCCTGCCGGCGCTGGGCCTGGCGCTGTGGATGATCCTGTTCGCCCGCCCGCTGTCGGTGATGGTTGGCCTGTTGCCATTCAAGGCCTTCCACGGCCGTGAGAAAGCCTTTATTTCCTGGGTTGGCCTGCGCGGCGCGGTACCGATCATTCTCGCGGTGTTCCCGCTGATGGCCGGGCTGCCCGAGGCCCAGCTGTACTTCAACCTGGCCTTCTTTATCGTGCTGGTGTCCCTGCTGGTGCAGGGCACCAGCCTGCCGTGGGTCGCCAAGCTGCTGAAAGTCACGGTGCCACCGGAACCGGCGCCGATCTCCCGCGCCGCCCTGGAAGTGCATGTCACCAGCGAATGGGAGCTGTTCGTCTACCGCCTTGGCGCGGAAAAATGGTGCATCGGCGCAGCGTTGCGCGAACTGAAAATGCCCGAAGGCACCCGTATCGCCGCCCTGTTTCGCCACCAGCAACTGCTCCATCCGTCGGGTAGTACGGTGCTGGAAGCCGATGATTTGCTCTGTGTCATCGGCCATGAACACAACCTGCCAGCCCTCGGAAAACTCTTCAGCCAGGCCCCGCAACGAGGCCTCGATCTGCGCTTCTTCGGCGACTTCGTTCTCGAAGGCGACGCCCAGCTGGGCGCGGTTTCGGCGCTGTACGGGCTGAAACTCGAAGGGCTCGATCCGGACATGCCACTGAGCCGCTTCATCACCCAGAAAGTGGGGGGCGCCCCGGTGGTCGGCGACCAGGTGGAATGGAACAACACCATCTGGACGGTTGCCGTGATGGAGGGGAACAAGATCAGCAAAGTGGGCGTCAGATTCCCCGAAGGAAGTCGCCCGGGCCCCGGACTCTTCCTCTAAACTGCCTAACTTCTCATCCAGCTTGACCGGTCTTTATGCCAATCCTGCGTACCCTTTTCGCCATTGCCCTGCTGGGCCTGAGCCTTTCTGTCGGCCCACTGCAAGCGGCCGAGCCGCCCAGTGCCGAGTCCGTCCAGCAGAGCCTGGATAAAATCGCCGAGCGCAAATTGCCGGAGGCCGATCAAAAGGCCCTGCAAGCGGTGCTGCAACAGACGCTGACCCAGCTGTCGAACAAGCAGGATTACGAGCAGCGCCTGAACGATCTCAAGCAGCAGCTGAGCAACGCCCCGCGCCAGACCAGCGAGAACCAGCGCGAGCTGACCCGCCTGAAGGCCACCAAGGTGGTGCCGGTGGCCCAGCGTTACGCCAACCTGCCGGTGTCGCAGCTCGAACAGCTGCTGACCGAGCGCACCACCCAGCAGGGTGACATGCAGAAGGCCCTGGCCGAGGCCAACAGCCTGGCCATTACCGCGCAGACCCGCCCCGAGCGCGCCCAGGCCGAGATCAGTAGCAGCCAGACCCGCACCCAGCAGATCAATACGATCCTCAAGAACGGCAAGGACGCCGGCAAGCCGATCAACGCCGACCAGCGCAATCAGCTCAATGCCGAACTGGCGGCGATCAACGCGCTGATCCCGCTGCGCCGCCAGGAACTGGCCGGCAACAGCCAGCTGCAGGACCTGGGCAACAGCCAGCACGACCTGCTGATGGAAAAGACCGCCCGCCTGGAGCAGGAAATCCAGGACCTGCAGACCCTGATCAACCAGAAGCGCCTGGCCCAGTCCCAGGAAACCGTCACCCAGCAATCGATCGAAGCGCAAAAGGCCGGCAGCAGCAGCCTCCTGGCCACCGAAAGCGCGGCCAACCTGAAGCTCTCCGACTACCTGCTCAAAAGCACCGACCGCCTCAACGAGCTGACCCAGCAGAACCTGCAGACCAAGCAGCAACTCGACAGTGTGACCCAGAGCGATGCCGCGCTGGACGAGCAGATCAGCGTGCTCAAGGGCAGCCTGCTGCTGTCGAAGATCCTCTATAAACAGAAGCAGGCGCTGCCGCACTTGCGGCTCGACCGCGACCTGGCCGACCAGATCGCCGACATCCGCCTGTATCAGTTCGAGGTCAACCAGCAACGCGAGCTGATCAGCAGCCCCAGCAGTTACGTCGACAACCTGCTGGCTACCCAGCCGTCCGAGCAGGTCACCCCGCAGCTGCGCAAAACCCTGCTGGACCTGGCCATCACCCGCGCCGACCTGCTGGAACGCCTGAGCCGCGAGCTGAGCGCGCTGCTCAACGAATCCATCACCCTGCAGCTCAATCAGAAGCAACTGCTGAGTACCTCGCAAAGCCTGCGCGCGACCCTCGACGAACAGATGTTCTGGATTCCCAGCAATAAGCCGCTGGACAGCGAATGGCTGCAGACCATACCGCTGCGCCTGACAAAACAGGTCACCACCCTGCCCTGGTCGTCCAGCCTGAGCGAGCTGGCCGACGGCCTGGCGCAACGGCCGCTGCTGTTCCTGCCATTGCTGTTGCTGATCGCGGCCCTGCTGTGGCGGCGCAAGAACCTGTACCTGCGCCTGAACAAGGTTCACAAGGACATCGGTCACTTCAAGCGCGACAGCCAATGGCACACGCCGCAGGCAATCCTGGTCAACATCCTGCTGGCGATGCCGGTCGCCCTTGGGCTCGCGCTGTGCGGCCTGGCCTTGCAGATCGACGCCCGCGGGCAGAACGCCAACCTCGGCGCGGCGCTGCTGCAGATGGCCCAGGCCTGGCTGGTGTTCTATACCGCCTACCGGATCCTCGCCCCTGGCGGCGTGGCGGAACTGCACTTCCGCTGGGAGAAGCCCCAGGTCGAGTTCCTCCAGGGCTGGATCCGTCGCCTCGGGCTGGTGGTCATGGCCCTGGTGGCGGTGGTCGCCGTGGCCGAACATCAACCGGCGGCGCTGGCCGATGACGTGCTCGGCATCGCCGTGGTCCTGACCTGCTACGCCCTGATGGCCTGGCTGCTCAGCCGCCTGTTGCTGAGCAGCCCGACGCACCAGAACGCCTCGCTGTTCCGCAAGGCGGTGGCAGTGCTGTTCACCGCGCTGCCGATCGCCTTGTTCATCGCCGTGTGCTTCGGCTACTACTACACCGCGCTGAAGCTCAGCGACCGCCTGATCAATACCCTGTACCTGCTGATGTTCTGGCTGGTGATCGAAGCCACTTTCGTCCGCGGGCTGGGCGTCGCCGCCCGTCGCCTGGCCTACCAGCGGGCCCTGGCCAAACGCCAGGCCGCCAAGGAAGCCGGCGACGGCGAAGCGGTGGTCGAAGAGCCGACCCTGGACATCGAGAAGGTCAACGAACAGTCCCTGCGCCTGATCCGCCTGGCCCTGCTCGGTGGTTTCATGGCCGGGCTGTACTGGGTCTGGTCGGACCTGATCAGCGTGTTCTCCTACCTGGACAACATCACCCTCTACGAATACACCAGCGGTACAGGCGCCAACATGAGCATGGTGCCCATCAGCATCGGCGACATGCTCGGCGCGCTGATCATCGTCGGCATCACCTTCGCCCTGGCGCGCAACCTGCCGGGGCTGCTGGAAGTGCTGGTACTGTCCAGGCTGAACCTGGCCCAGGGCAGCGCCTACGCGACCACCACGCTGCTGTCCTATGTGATTGCCGGCGTCGGCTTCGTCTCGACCCTGTCGACCCTCGGCGTCAGCTGGGACAAGTTGCAATGGCTGGTGGCTGCGCTGTCGGTGGGCCTGGGTTTCGGCATGCAGGCGATCTTCGCCAACTTCATCTCCGGCATCATCATCCTGTTCGAGCGGCCGGTGCGCATCGGCGACACCATCACCATCGGCAACCTGTCGGGCACAGTGAGCAAGATCCGCATCCGCGCCACCACCATCACCGACTTCGATCGCAAGGACATCATCGTCCCGAACCAGACCTTCATCACCGGGCAACTGATCAACTGGTCGCTGACCGACACCGTCACCCGGGTGACCCTCAAGCTCGGCGTCGACTACGGCTCGGACCTGGACCTGGTCAAGGAGCTGCTACTCAAGGCGGCCCGCGATAACCCGCGGGTACTGAAAGAACCCGAGCCCCATGTGTACTTCCTCAACTTCGGCGAAAGCACCCTGGACCACGAACTGCGCATGCACGTGCGCGAGTTGGGGGACCGCAACCCGGTGCTCGACGAGGTCAACCGCTTCATCAACCGCGAGTTCAAGAAGCAGCACATCAACATCTCGTTCCGCCAGATGGAGGTCTACCTGAAGAACCTGCATGGCCAGGAATACAAGATGGTGCCCATCGAGCCGGAGACCAAGACCATAGTCCCGCTGCCCGACGGCAAACCGCTGCAGGAACCGCCCTCCAGCAGGCTCGACTAAGGGCGCTATCCCTAGCAGAATGCTCGGACATTCTGCTGGAGATGGCCGTTGAAAGCCCTCGACGAACTGAGCTTCGACAATCGCTTCGCCCGCCTGGGCGACGCGTTCTCAACCCATGTACTGCCCGAGCCGATCGACCGCCCACGCCTGGTGGTGGCCAGCCCGGCGGCCATGGCGCTGCTGGACCTGGACCCCGAGGCCGCCGAAAGCCCGGTGTTCGCCGAGCTGTTCGGCGGGCACAAGCTGTGGGCTGAAGCCGAGCCTCGGGCGATGGTCTATTCCGGGCATCAGTTCGGCTCCTACAACCCCCAGCTGGGCGATGGTCGCGGCTTGCTGCTGGGCGAGGTGTACAACGCCGCCGGCGAGCACTGGGACCTGCACCTCAAGGGCGCCGGCCAGACCCCCTACTCGCGCATGGGCGATGGTCGCGCCGTACTGCGTTCGTCGATCCGTGAGTTCCTCGCTTCCGAGGCGCTGCACGCCCTGGGCATTCCGACCACCCGGGCGCTGTGCGTGATCGGCTCCGACACCCCGGTCTGGCGCGAGAAGCAGGAACGCGCAGCAATGTTGCTGCGCATGTCGCCCAGCCATGTCCGCTTCGGCCACTTCGAATACTTCTATTACACAAAACGCCCCGAGCAGCAGAAACAGCTGGCCGAGCACGTGCTGGCGATGCACTTCCCCGAGTGCCTGGAGCAACCGGAACCCTACCTGGCGATGTTCCGCGAGGTGGTCGAGCGCAATGCCGAACTGATCGCCAAGTGGCAGGCCTACGGTTTCTGCCACGGGGTGATGAACACCGACAACATGTCGATCCTCGGCGTGACCTTCGACTTCGGGCCGTTCGCCTTCCTCGACGACTTCGATGCGCATTTCATCTGCAACCATTCCGACGACCAGGGGCGCTACTCGTTCAGCAACCAGGTGCCGATCGGCCAGTGGAACCTCAGCGCCCTGGCCCAGGCGCTGACGCCGTTCATCAGTGTCGAGGCCCTGCGGGAAACCCTCGGCCTGTTCCTGCCGCTGTTCCAGGCCCATTACCTGGACCTGATGCGCCGCCGCCTCGGCCTGACCAGCGCCGAAAACGAGGATCAGAAGCTGGTGGAGCGCCTGCTGCAACTGATGCAGGGCAGCGGCGTGGACTACAGCCTGTTTTTCCGCCGCCTGGGGGATGAATCAGCTGAACTGGCCGTGGCCCGGCTGCGCGACGACTTCGTCGACCGCCAGGGCTTCGATGCCTGGGCCGATCTGTACAAGGCCCGGGTCGCCCGCGATCCGGTCCAGGGCCAGGACCTGCGCCGCGCGCGCATGCACGCGGTCAACCCGCTGTACATCCTGCGCAATTACCTGGCACAGAAGGCCATCGATGCCGCCGAGCAAGGGGATTACTCCGAGGTGCGCCGCCTGCACGCGGTGCTGAGCAAGCCGTTCGAACAACAGGCCGGCATGGACAGCTACGCCGAACGACCGCCCGAATGGGGCAAGCACCTGGAAATCAGTTGCTCGTCCTGAGGGGTCAGATAAAGGTTTCCATCGAAACCTTGAAACGTGCGGCCAGCCAGCGGATCTGCCGCAGGTTGAGCTGACGCTTGCCGCTCAGGATCTCCGAGACTACCGACTGCGCGCCAACGCCGGGCAGGTCGCTCTGGGTCAGACCGTGTTCGCGCATCATGTAGCGCAACACATCTACTCCGCTGGCGACAGGCATCGGGCGATGCTCAAGGTCATAGGCCTCGATCCAGTCCCCAATGATGTCCACCAGGCTGTTGAGAGGATGGGCCTCATCTTCCCCTGTCAGGTCCAGCAACTCGTCAAGGGCCTGAACCAGCCTGTCGTAATCAGCCTCGGTTTTCGGCTTGCGCAGCAACGGCGCAACGAACTGCCAGTGTTCGGCCACTTGTTCGATCAGCGCACTCATCCTCGATCCTCCTTCCACTTGCCCCGGTCATATTCACGGTGGTCCAACACATGGCGGATATAGAGCTTTTGCGTCGTGTAACGGACCAATGCAATCAGCCGTATCTTGTTGCCACCGATATCGAACACATGCAGTGGTCCGACCTTGTCCACCGCCGGAAACATCGCCTTCATCGCGGCAAAATCCGCAAGCCGATTGCGCTTAAGTGCGCGATACCAATCATCCAGCGCCTTGGCCGAGTGCGGCCATTTTTCCTTGGCATCCCAAATTCGTTTAGCCGTGATTACGCGCATGCAAAGTCCTTATCGCATACTGCTATAGCAGCCTAGGGGGTGAGACAACTTATCGCAAGTTGCTATATATGCTCTCGGACCAATGGCACGGAGCATTGCCTCTCTCCAGCCTAGAACCGGGCAGACAGTTGCCGCGCAAAGATGTATGAGCGCATGCAACAGCTTGATAAATCGCCCTGCAGACTCCAGATCGAGACCATCGCCCACTTATCCCGGAGCCCTCTCATGTCCGATCCACTGCTGATCCCCTGCCCCCATTGCAATGGGTTGAACCGCATCCCCGCCGAGCGCCTGGGCGACCAGCCCAAATGCGGGCGCTGCAAAGGCCAGGTGTTGCTGAACCAGCCTTTCGAACTGAAACAAGGCGACTATGCCAGCCAGATCAAGGGTGACCTGCCGTTGCTGGTGGATGTCTGGGCAGATTGGTGCGGGCCGTGTAAATCCTTCGCGCCGGTATTCAAGCAGGCGGCGGCGCAATTGGCGGGCAAGTGCCGGCTGGCCAAGCTCGACAGCGAGGCCAACCAGCAACTGTCGGCGCAGTTGGGAATCCGCTCGATTCCGAGCCTGATTCTGTTCAAGAACGGACGGGAAGTGGCACGCCAGAGTGGCGCCTTCCCGTTACCGCAACTGATGAGCTGGTTGCGCAGCCAGGGCATCTGACCGCTATTTCGAAATCGCCTTGAGCCTCGCTCCTACAGAAGAGGGTCAGGCGCTTTCCAGCAGGTTGTGCAGGTCGACGAATTGCTGGGTCAGCTTGTGCCGAGGGTCGAGGTGGATCAGTGGCAGGCTGGCCTGGTGGGATTCACGCATGCGCACCGAACTGGCCAGGTACACCGGCAAGACCGGCAGGCCTTCGGCGATCAGTTCATCGAGCATCTGCTGGGGCAGGCTGGCGCGGGCCTGGAACTGGTTGACCACGATGCCTTCGACCTGCAAGTCCTCGTTGTGGTCGTCCTTGAGCTCTTCGATTTCAGCCAGCAGGCCGTACAGCGCCTGACGGGAAAAGCTGTCGCAGTCAAAGGGAATCAGCACCCGATCGGCGGCAATCAGCGCCGAAACCGCGTAGAAATTCAGGGCCGGCGGGGTGTCGAGGTAGATCCGGTCGTAGTCCTCGGCCAATTCGTCCAGCAGTTTGCGCAGCTTGTTGATCTTGTGCTTCGCCTCAAGCTTGGGCTGCAGATCCGCCAGCTCGGCGGTGGCCGTTACCACGTGCAGGTTGTCGAACGGCGTTTCGTAGATGTCGACCTGGTTCTTCTTCGAGAACGGTCCGGAAGACAGGGTCTGCTTGAAGAAGTCGGCGATCCCCATGGGGATGTCGTCGCCGGTCAGGCCGGTGAGGTATTGAGTGGAGTTGGCCTGGGCATCCAGGTCCACCAGCAGCGTGCGATACCCTTCGCTGGCGCTCACAGCCGCCAGATTGCAGGCAATGCTCGACTTACCAACTCCCCCTTTCTGATTGAACACCACGCGCCGCATGTCAGAACCTCCCTGCATCAAAGATCACCGAGTGTAGTAGCGAGCAGCGCTGCTTCGCTACCTCGCTGACGGCAGACCGCCAAGTCAGTTCCAATGACCGGAATCGGCTGTGGATTCAACCGGTCGATGCAACAGATTGGCTAAATCGTTCAGCGGGCGTTTCGTAGTTTAGGGTTTTCCGAGGACGGCTGTTCAGCTGCCTTGCTACTTCATTGAGCGTGGCTTGCGAGTGCTCCGCAAGGTCGGTCCCTTTCGGGAAGTACTGTCTTAACAACCCGTTGGTGTTCTCATTTGATCCCCGTTGCCAGGGACGATGAGGGTCGCAGAAGTAGACTTTGATGTCGGTAGCCACCGTAAAACGTTTATGGTCCGCCATCTCTTTGCCGCGATCCCACGTCAGCGATTGGTAGAGTTCCTCGGGGAGTTCGCGGGCGTTTTCGATCAGGGCGCTGATGACCGTCTCGGTGTCCTTACCGGCCAACTTCACCAGCATTACGTAACGGGTATGACGCTCCACAAGAGTGGCAATTTGGCTGTTCCTGCTACCGCACAGCAGGTCACCCTCCCAGTGACCTGGCACCGCCCGATCCTCAGCCGTGGCCGGGCGTTCGCGGATCGATACCGCGTCTGTGATTCGACCGTGATTTTCTTTCTTCTGCGTGTGATGGCGCGAGCGACGCATGGCTCGTGTTCGCCGTAAATGCTCAAGCAACTCCTTCTTCAGAGCCCCGCGAGCCTGTATGAAGAGGGTGCGATAGATCGTCTCGTGTGACACCTGATAGCTCGTATCGTCCGGGTAGGTGCGCTTCAGCCAGCCGGCAATTTGTTCCGGTGACCACTGCAATTGAAGCTTGTCTGCAACAATTTGCGCCACCGCTCGGTTCTCAACAAGCTTGCAGACCTTGGGTCGATGTGCCCGATCCCAAGCCGCCTGATCAGCCTGATTTGCCCGGTAGCATCCTTGGCCACCGTTGCGTCTGATCTCACGGCTGATGGTCGAGGCTGCTCGCCCTAGCTGCGTTGCTATGGAACGGATCGAGTTACCTGCCACTACTGAACGCGAAATCTCTTCGCGTTCAGCCAACGTCAGCGCCAATCTGGACCTGCGCCGTACAGCGGGTCTGATCCCCCCGGTCTCCGCCAAGATGCGCTGTATCGATGAGTGGTTTCGATCAAATAGTTGGGCGATCTGCTGGAGAGAGTCGCCTTTCCGCCAGTGATCCCACATCAGTTTTTTCTGGCTTTCGGTGTAATAGATCCGAGGTCTCTGCTTCATCTGCAACACTCCTTCTGCTCACACAGAATTTAGTTGTGTTGCGTCGACCGGTTGAATCCACAGCCTAGACTTTCTGAAAGTCTGCGCCTCCCCGCCCGGCGCCACTCAATAATGGCCAAATGACACTTTTTTCCTGTCGAATGGGTCATTTCCACTGAGTGAAACATAACCAATGTTTGCTACCTGCCAGTCACACCGGGATAATGCGCGCCACTCGGCTGTAGCTCCGTGCCAGGTGAGTCTTCGATCGAAACGCCTGACCACGTCAAGTAAGCCCGCAGGGGCGGGATGAATTTTCAAGTGATCAACTTCAACATCGCTCAATGGCGCGCGTGGGCCCCTGGGCTCGAAAGCGTGGACGATTGGCAGGCCTGGCGCCGACAACCGGTCGTGCTCGAGAGCAGCGATGCCGCCCCCGACGTATCGTTTCTACCGGCCATGCAACGCCGGCGTCTCAGCCGTCTGGCGCGCATGGCCTTCAGCGTGGGCTGGCCGCTGGCCGAAGGCCTGGAACAACTACCGTTGGTCTTTATTTCCCGGCATGGCGAAACGCCGCGGACCTTCGACATCCTCAGCGACCTGGCGGCCGACCAGCCGTTGTCCCCGACCCAGTTCAGCCTCTCGGTGCACAACGCGGTGATCGGCCTGTGGTCGATCATGCGTGGTGAAACCAGTGAAATGACCGCCCTCGCCGCCGCTGGCGACGGCCTCGAACACGGCATGCTAGAGGCCGCGGCGCTGCTTGAGGAAGGCGCTCAGGCAGTGCTGCTGGTGGTCACCGAAGAGCAGCCGCCCGCCGCCTATGCCACCTGGATCGACGACGTGCCGTTCCCCTATGCGGTGGGCCTGTTGCTGACCCCCGGCAAGCAGTGGCAACTGACGCTCGGGACCGCCACCGAGGAAGCGCCACGCGCCGAGTGGCCCCATGCCCTGAATCTCTTGCGTACCCTGCTCGGCGAGCAGACCTCCTGCCAACATGCTTGGAAGAACCGTGTATGGAACTGGCAACGCAACCTGTAAACACAAAACCCCGCGACGCCTACTACTGGCGCCTGGTCGCCACCGCGGCGAGCTTTGCCTTGTTCGGCCTCGGTGGCCTGTGCCTGCGCCTGGTGATTTTCCCGCTGCTCGCCTGCCTGCCCGGCGACGCCGAAGCGCATCGCCAGCGCGCGCGTCGCACCATTGGCCGGCTGTTCTGGCTGTTCATCCGCTTCATGGCCCGCAGCGGCGTGCTGACCTATGACGTCGAAGGCGCGGAAAAGCTCGGCCGCCCCGGACAAATGATCATTGCCAACCACCCGTCGCTGATCGACGTGGTGTTCCTCATCGGCCTGGTGCGCAACGCCAACTGCGTGGTCAAGCAGAGCCTGTGGCAGAACCCCTTTACCCGCGGCCCGATACGCGAAGCCGAATACATCAGCAACGACGGCAGCATGGACATGCTCGACGCCGCCGGCGAAGCCCTGCGCAATGGCCAGACCCTGGTGATCTTCCCCGAGGGCACCCGCACCCCGCCAGGCCAGGCGCCGGCCTTTCATCGGGGGGGCGCGGCAATCGCCTTGCGGGGTGCGAGAATCATCACCCCGGTGGTCATCAAGGTCAGCCCGACCACCCTGACCAAGGCCGAACCCTGGTATCGCATCCCGATGCGCCGCGTGCACTTCAGTTTTCGCGTCGGAGCCGATATAGACCCGTATGCCTTTGCCGCCCAAGGCCCCGCACCGCAGGCCTCGCGCAAGCTCAACGATTACTTGCATCACTACTTCATTAAGGAGCTCGCCGAAGATGAGCGATCTGCACCAGGAAATTAAAATGCTGATCATCGATGCCCTGGGCCTCGAAGACATCAGCGTGCAAGACATCGGCAACGAGCAGACGCTCTTCGGTGAAGGCCTGGGCCTGGACTCGGTCGACGCCCTGGAGCTGGGCCTGGCGATCCAGAAACGCTACGGCATCAAGATCGACGCCGACGCCAAGGACACCCGCAACCACTTCACCAACGTGGCGAGCCTTGCGGCGTTCGTCACTGCAAAGCAGGCAGCTTGAGACCGGACCATGCAAACTCGTGACGACATCTTCAACACCTTGCGTGATGCCCTGGTGGAACTCTTCGAACTGGAACCGGAACGCGTAAGCCTGGAATCCAACCTGTATCAAGACCTGGAAATCGACAGCATCGATGCCGTCGACCTGATCGATCACATCAAGCGCAAGACCGGCAAGAAAATCGCCGCCGAGGAATTCAAGTCGGTGCGTACCGTCAATGACGTGGTCGAGGCGGTATACCGTCTGGTCCAGCCGGCCGCATGAGCCGGCTGATCGGCCTTGGCCTGCTGCTGGCGGGCCTGTTGTATCCCTTTGCGGTGTATTTCGGCATGGAGCATTTCGCGCCATGGCAGTTCGGCCTGTTGCTCGGCAGCCTGTGGCTGGCCCGGGCCCTGACCGGCGAACGGCGTCCCGGCAGCCTGTCGATGGCGGGTGCGGCCCTGGTCTTCTGCCTGTTGCTGGCGCTGTTCGACAGCCCATCGTTATTGCGCTGGTACCCGGTGCTGGTCAGCGGCTTCATGCTCACGCTGTTCGGCCTGAGCCTGAAATTCGGCCCGCCGGTGGCCGAACGCCTGGCCCGCCTCGGCGAGCCGGAACTGCCGGAAAAGGCGATTCGCTATACCCGCCAGGTGACTGTCGCCTGGAGTGTATTTTTCCTCTGTAACGGATTGCTCGCCGCCGCCCTGACCCTGTGGGCGCCGCTGAGCTGGTGGACGTTGTACAACGGCCTGATCGCCTACGGGTTGATGGGTTTGCTGTTTGCCATTGAATGGCTGTTACGACAACGCGTACGAGGCCGCGCATGAATTGGATAAAACTTGAGCACCTGCTGCTCAAGTCGCTGCCGGAACGGGCCGTCACGCTCGAACCGGCACTCGATCACAGCAAGCTGCGGCACCAGGCCCTGAGCCTGGCCGCGGGCTTGCAGGCCAGGGGCGTACAGCGCCTGGCCCTGCACCTGGAAGATGCCGCCGAGCTGGCCATCGCCCTGCTCGGCGCCTGGCGTGCCGGGGTCAGCGTACTGTTGCCCGCCGACCTGCAACCGCAGACCCGGCAACGCTGGTCGACCCAGGTCGATCTGTGGCTGACCGACCAGCCCGGCGATGCCCACTTGGCCGACTTCGACCAGCCGCCATTGCCCGCCGCCGAACTCGACCTCGACACCTGCCGCCTGAGCCTGTGCACCTCCGGCTCCAGCGGCGACCCCAAGCGCATCGACAAATCCCTGCGCCAGCTGGCCAACGAAGTCGAGGCCCTGGAGCAACTGTGGGGCGAGGGATTGGGCCAGGCCTGCATCATCGGCAGCGTCGCCACCCAGCATATCTACGGCCTGCTGTTCCGTGTGCTCTGGCCACTCTGCGCCGGGCGCACCTTCGTCCGCCGGCAGCTGCCGTTCCCGGAAGACCTGCAGCGCGCCAGCCGCGAACACCCGGCCTTTGCCTGGGTCGCCAGCCCGGCGCTGCTCAAGCGCATGGGCGACAACCTCGACTGGCCGGCCCTGAGCCCGGTGCGCCGGGTATTTTCCTCCGGCGGCGCGTTGCCCGCCGACGCCGCGCAAGGCCTGCACCAGCGCCTGCGACAATGGCCGACGGAGATCCTCGGCAGCTCGGAAACCGGCGGCATTGCCTGGCGCCAGGGCGACAACCTGTGGCAAGCCTTCGCCTGCGTCGAGCTGAGCCAGGACAGCGACGGCGCCCTGCTGATCGCCTCGCCCTACCTGCCGGCCGGGCATGTCGAACACACCGCCGATGCCGCGCGCATCGCCGCCGATGGGCGCTTCGAGCTGCTCGGGCGCCTGGACCGGATCGTCAAATTGGAAGAAAAACGCATTTCCCTGCCGATGCTGGAACAGGCCCTCATCGGGCATGCCTGGGTCGCCGAAGCGCGCCTTGGGGTGGTCCGGGAAAACCGCGCCTCCCTCGGCGCGCTGCTGGTCCTCAGCGAACAAGGCCTGCACGCCTTGCGCAATCAGGGTCGTCGGGCCCTCACGCAAGCCCTGCGTCAGCACCTGAGCCAGTATTGCGAGGCCCTGGCGCTACCACGCCGCTGGCGCCTGCTGCGCCAGTTGCCCCTGAACAGCCAGGGCAAGCTGCCCCAGGCCGATGTCGAAGCCCTGCTGCTGGCCCCGCGTCCACGAGCGCCGGAAGTGCTGGAACAGCTCGAGGCCGACGGCGAATGGAGCCTGCAACTGGCGATCCCGCCGGACCTGGCCTACTTCAGCGGCCACTTCCCCCAGACCCCGGTGCTGCCGGGCGTGGTCCAGGTGGACTGGGCATTGGCCCTGGGCCAGCAGTTCCTCGGTCTGCCGGGCCGCTTTGCCGGCATGGAAGTGCTGAAGTTCCAGCAACTGGTGCGCCCCGGAGACCAGGTGCAATTGCACCTGCGCTTCGATCATGAGCGCGGCAAACTCTACTTTGCCTATCGCAATGACACCGCCGCCTGCTCCAGCGGCCGCATCCTGCTGGAGAACGCCTGTGGGTAAGTTATTGACCCCAGGCGAGCGCAGCCCCCAGCGGCTTTTTGCAGCCGCTGACGAAGGCTGCGATCGGCCGCGCGGCGGACGCCTGGGAGGCAACCCCCATGCATAACCCTTGCGCCGTGATCCCGGTCTACAACCACGAAGCCGCCGTGCCGGCAGTGGTCGACGCCCTGCTCGCCAGCGGCCTGCCTTGTGTGCTGGTGGACGACGCCAGCAACCCGGCCTGCGCCGCCGTGCTGGAACAGCTGGCCGAGCGCGAACAGGTGTTCCTGGTCAAGCTCGCGGTCAACCAGGGCAAGGGCGGCGCGGTCATGGCCGGGCTGCGCGAAGCCTCGCGCCTGGGCTTCAGCCACGCCCTGCAAGTGGACGCCGACGGTCAGCATGACCTGCGCGATGTGGATAACTTTATCGCCACCTCCCGCACCCACCCCGAAGCGCTGGTCTGCGGTTATCCACAGTACGACGCCAGCGTGCCCAAGGGCCGTTTTTACGCGCGCTACCTGACCCACGTCTGGGTCTGGATCAATACCCTGTCGTTGCAGATCCCCGACTCCATGTGCGGCTTCCGGGTCTACCCCCTGCCGCCAGTCCTGGCGCTGGTCGACTCGGTGAAGATCGGCCAGCGCATGGATTTCGACACCGATATTCTGGTGCGCCTGTCCTGGCGCAACCAGCCGATGCGCTGGTTGCCGACCCAGGTCCGTTACCCGGTGGATGGCCTGTCGCACTTTCGCCTGTTCCACGACAACCTGCTGATCTCCAGCATGCACGCCCGGCTGTTCTTCGGCATGTTGCTGCGTGCGCCGCTGATCCTCTGGCGACGGTGGCAAGCATGACGGCGCTACCAGACAAACAGGACAAACAGCCGGACAAGCAACATTGGGCCGAGCACAAGGAGCGCGGCAGTTTCTGGCTGATGAAGCTCACCGCCTTGGGCGTGCGTGTGCTCGGGCGCCGGGTGTTGAGCCCGGTGCTGTACATCATCGTTTTCTACTTTTTCCTGTTCGGCCGCGGTGCCCGCCGCAGCGCCTGGTTGTACCAGCAGCGCCTGGCCGATTGGAGCGGCAAGGCCGAGCTGCGTCCCAGCCACTGGCGGGTCTTTGGCCAGTTCATGGCGTTCGCCGACTCCCTGCTGGACAAGCTCGACGTGTGGAACGGCAAGCTGCGCCTGGAACAGATCGAGATCGTCGACCCGGCCCGGCTGCGCGACCAGTTGCGTGGCACCCGCGGACAGATGCTGGTGGGCGCGCACCTGGGCAACCTCGAAGTCTGCCGCGCCCTGGCCGAGCTGGGCGAGAAGGTCACCATGAACGTGCTGGTGCACACCAAGCACGCCGAACGTTTCAATCGCCTGCTGGGCGAGGCCGGGGCCACCAACCTGCGGCTGATCCAGGTCAGCGAGCTGGACCCGGCGGTCATGCTGCAACTGAGCCAGCGCCTGGATCGCGGCGAGTGGCTGGCGATTGCCGGCGACCGTGTACCGCTGCATGGCGGGCGTAACGTTCGGGTGGATTTCCTCGGCCATCCGGCGCCCTTTCCCCAGGGGCCGTGGCTGCTGGCGGGCCTGCTGAAATGCCCGGTCAACCTGCTGCTGTGCCTGAAAAACAATGGTCGCTATCGAGTGTTCCTCGAGCCCTTCACCGAGGCCGTGGCATGGAAGCGCAGCGACCGCGAACAGGTCATCGCCCAGTGGACTGCCCGCTACGCCGAGCGCCTGGGCCAGTACTGCCTCGAAGCGCCCCAACAATGGTTCAACTTTTACCCTTTCTGGAAGACCGATGACGACGCATCCGCTTGAGCCGGTAACCTTCGGCGAACTCCCTTTGCGCATCGAAGACGTGCTGGCCCTGGCCAACCGTCAGGCGCCGCCCCGACTGCAAGGCGACAGCGCATTCCGCCAGCGCATCGCCAAGGGCGCGCAATTCCTCGATTCGCTGCTGGACAAGGAAGGCGTGATCTACGGCGTGACCACCGGCTACGGCGACTCCTGCGTGGTCGCGGTGCCGCTGCAACACGTCGAGGCGCTGCCCCGTCATCTGTACACCTTCCACGGTTGCGGTCTGGGCAAGCTGCTGGATGCACAAGCCACCCGCGCGGTGCTGGCGGCGCGCTTGCAGTCGCTGTGCCACGGCGTGTCCGGGGTGCGCGTGGAACTGCTGGAGCGCCTGCAGGCGTTCCTCGAACACGACATCCTGCCGCTGATCCCCGAAGAGGGTTCGGTGGGCGCCAGCGGCGACCTGACGCCGCTGTCCTACGTGGCCGCGACCCTGTCCGGCGAGCGTGAGGTGATGTTCCGCGGCGAGCGCCGGACCTCGGCCGAGGTACACCGCGAGCTGGGCTGGGAGCCGCTGGTACTACGCCCAAAAGAAGCCCTGGCACTGATGAACGGCACCGCGGTGATGACCGGCCTGGCCTGCCTGGCCTTCGCCCGAGCCGACTACCTGCTGCAACTGGCCACGCGCATCACCGCGCTGAACGTGGTCGCCTTGCAGGGCAACCCGGAACACTTCGACGAGCGCCTGTTCGCCGCCAAGCCGCACCCGGGGCAGATACAGGTCGCCGCCTGGCTGCGCCAGGACCTGGCCATCGACGCGCCGACCGCACCGTTGCACCGCCTGCAGGACCGCTACTCGCTGCGATGCGCGCCCCATGTGCTGGGCGTGCTGGCCGATAGCCTGGGCTGGCTGCGCGGTTTTATCGAAACCGAGCTGAACAGCGCCAACGACAACCCGATCATCGATGCCGAGGCCGAGCGCGTGCTGCACGGCGGGCACTTCTACGGCGGGCACATTGCCTTCGCCATGGACAGCCTGAAGAACCTGGTGGCCAACGTCGCCGACCTCTTGGACCGCCAGCTCGCACTGCTGGTGGATGAGCGCTACAACCACGGCCTGCCGAGCAACCTGTCCGGCGCCCCGGCGGACCGTGCCATGATCAACCACGGTTTCAAGGCGGTGCAGATCGGCACCAGCGCCTGGACCGCCGAAGCGCTGAAAAACACCATGCCGGCCAGCGTGTTCTCGCGCTCCACCGAATGCCATAACCAGGACAAGGTGAGCATGGGCACCATCGCCGCCCGCGATGCGATCCGCGTGCTGGAGCTGACCGAACAGGTCGCCGCCGCTACCCTGCTGGCCGCCAACCAGGGCGTCTGGCTGCGCGGCCAGGCCGAGGCGGCACGGCCATTGCCGCCGGCCCTGGCCGCCATGCACCAAGAGCTGGCCAAGGACTTCCCGCCGGTGATCGAGGACCGCGCCCTGGAAGGCGAGCTGCGCCTGTGCCTGCAACGCATTGCCGAGCAACACTGGAGGCTGCATGCGTAGTCGGGGCGTGCTGCACGCGGACACCGAGATCCAGGTGCCGTTTTTCGACGTCGACACCATGCACGTGGTCTGGCACGGGCATTACGTGAAGTACCTGGAAGTGGCCCGCTGCGCCCTGCTCGACAAGCTCGGCCACAACTACAACCAGATGCTCGAATCCGGCTACGCCTGGCCGGTGATCGACCTGCAACTGCGCTATGTGCGCGGCGCGGTATTCGGGCAGAAGCTCAATGTCCGCGCCAGCCTGGTGGAGTGGGAAAACCGCCTGAAGATCAATTACCTGATCAGCGACCTGGAAACCGGCGAACGCCTGACCCGCGCCAGCTCGGTGCAGGTGGCGGTGGAGATCGCCAGCCGCGAAATGCAGCTGGCCTCGCCCAAGGTGTTCACCGATGCCGTGGAAAGGATGCTGCCATGAGAGCCCTTGGTAGCCGCTGGCGCAGACTGCGACCAGGTGGGCAGCACCTGCAAACCCCGAGCAGCGAAACGCCACGCCCGCTACGCGCTCGATCGCAGCCCGGCGGCCGCGGCTACAGGCTGTTGGGCCTGCTGTTGGCGCTCGGCTTCAGCTCGCTGGCCAATGCCTTCGACCTGCAACAGCTCAGCGACCAGTTGGCCAGACCCGAGGTGATCCACGGCAGCTTCGTCCAGGAGAAACACCTGCGCGCCCTGCCCCAGCCGCTGACCAGCAAGGGCAGCTTCGTCCTGGCGAAGAACCATGGCCTGCTGTGGCTGCTGAAAACACCGCTGCAACAGGACTACCGCATCACCGGCAAAGGCATCGCCCGCCGGGATGGCAGCGGCTGGCAAATGCTGCCGAACAAGAGCGCCGGGGCCGAACAGAACCGCCTGTTCCTCGCCGTGCTGCAAGGCGACAGCAGTGGCCTGCAACGAGACTTCGAGCTGGCCCTGGCCGGCGACGCCAAGGCCTGGAAACTGACCCTGACCCCACGTTCGCTGCTGCTCAAGCAGGTGTTCAACCAGATCAACATCGACGGTGGCGAACTGGTGCAGCGCATCGAGTTGCTGGAAACCCAGGGCGACAGCACTGTTCTGAAGATGCACGACAGCATCAGCAACCAGCCCTTGAGCGACGCGGAGCAACATGACTTTGCCGAGTGAACGCTGGTGGCCGCGCCTGTTCCTGCTCCTGCTGGTGGCCGTGCTGGCCCTGGCCGGCTGGCAGTGGCGCCATGGTGCGCCACTGTCGGCCAACCTCATGGAGCTGGTGCCGGGCACCGACCCCGATGCCCTGGAGCTCAAGGCCGAACAGCGCATGCAGGAACCGCTGAACCGCGAAATGCTGGTGCTGGTGGGTCACGCCGAGCGCCAGCAGGCCATCGCCATGGCCCGGCGCCTGGGTGAGCAATGGCAGGCCAGCGGGCTGTTCGAGAAGGTCCAGTGGAACCTGCAGGCCGACCTGCCGGCGCTGCGCACGCAATTGCTGCAAGGGCGCCTGGCGATGCTTGCTGCTGCCGATCGCCAGCAACTGATCGAGCACCCCGAGGCCTTTATCCAGCAGCGCGTACAGGCGCTGTTCGACCCCTTCAGCGGTTTCAGCCTGGTCCCGAGCCAGGACGACTGGCTGGGCCTGACCGGACGCATCCAGAACAGCCAGCCGCAACGTGGCGCGGTGCAACTGGACATCGGCAGCGGCACCCTGATCGCCGATGCCGACGGCAAGAGCTGGGTGCTGCTGCGAGCACGCACCACCGGCAACGCCTTCGACATGCAACTGCCGCTGCAGGTGGCGGCCTTGCTCCAGCACAGCCGCGAACAGGCCGCCCAGGCCGACGTCCAGCTGCTGGCCGCCAGTGGCCTGCTCTACGCCGCCAACGGCCAGCAGCAAGCCTCCCGCGAGATCACCTGGGTCGGCGGCGGCGCCACCGTCGGCATCCTCCTGCTGCTGTTGCTGGCCTTCCGTCGCTGGCGGGTGTTGCTGGCGTTCGTGCCGGTGCTGGTGGGCATGCTGTTCGGCGCGGTGACCTGCGTGGCCTTCTTCGGCCACATGCACGTGATGACCCTGGTGCTGGGTTCGAGCCTGATCGGCGTCGCCGTCGACTACCCCCTGCACTACCTGTCCAAGAGCTGGAGCCTGCGCCCCTGGCACAGCTGGCCGGCCCTGCGCCTGACCCTGCCGGGGCTGAGCCTGAGCCTGGCCACCAGTTGCATCGGCTATCTGGCATTGGCCTGGACACCGTTCCCGGCCCTGACCCAGATCGCTGTGTTTTCCGCCGCCGGGCTGCTGGGTGCCTACCTGAGCGCGGTGTGCCTGTTGCCGGCGCTGCTGCGCGGCGTCGAGCTGCAACCGGCGCAATGGCCGCTGCGCGTGGCCGAATGGCTGCTGAACCTGCGCACGCAGCTGCTCAAGCGCGTGTCCAGTCCCTGGCTGCTGGCGCTGGTGATCACCTTCTGCGCCGGTGGCCTGTGGCAGCTCGACAGCAAAAACGATATCCGCCAGTGGATCGGCGCGCCGCCACAACTGCTCAACGAAGCCCAGGCCATCGCGCGGATTACCGGCTACCGGCCCACCAGCCAGTTTTTCCTGGTGCGCGGCGCCGATCAGCAACAGCTGCTCGAACGCCTCGGCACCCTGAGCGAGCGCCTGGAACAACTGGTCAACCTGGAAAAACTCCAGGGCTACCTGTCGCTCAACCAGCTGGTGAGCCTGCCCAGCGAACAACAGCGCCTGCGCCAGGCCCTGGACGAGCTGCCGCGGTACTGGCAGCCGCTGCTGGATCTCGGGGTCCCGGTGGCGGCCCTGAACGCGGAACTCGCGCAATTGCGGGCACTGCCCGACGAAGACATCGACAGCGCCCTGCAAGGCCCGCTGGCCGAGCCCTACCGCACCTTGTGGCTGGGCCCCACCGATAACGGTGTGGCGGCCATGGTCAGCCTGCAGGGGCTGAACAACCCACAGCTGCTGCGGATCCAGGCGCAGGATCTGCCCGGGGTGCAACTGGTGGATCGCCTGGGCGAGCTGAACCAAGTGTTCGCCGCCACCCAGGTCAGCGCCGCCGAGCTCAAGCTCGCCTCCTGCGTGCTGATCGTCTTGCTGCTGATCCTGCCGTTCGGCCTCGGCGGCGCCCTGCGCCTCGTCGCCCTGCCGCTGCTGGCGGCCCTGTGCAGCCTCGCCAGCCTGGGCTGGCTGGGGCAACCGCTGACCCTGTTCAGTCTGTTCGGCCTGTTGCTGGTGACCGCCATCAGCGTCGACTACGCCATCCTCATGCGTGAACAGGTCGGCGGGGCCGCCGTGAGCCTGCTCGGCACCTTGCTTGCAGCGCTGACCACCTGGCTGTCGTTCGGCCTGCTGGCGATTTCCAGCACCCCGGCGGTCAGCAACTTCGGCCTGTCGGTGAGCCTGGGCCTGGCCTTCAGCTTTATCCTGGCGCCCTGGGCCGGTCGTCAGCGCCAGCCCGCTACGGAGCCTGCCCTGTGATGACTGCCCTGTTCTGGCTCATGGCGCTGCTGCTGTTCGCGCTCGCCACCCGCATCGGCAGCCGTTTCGGCCTGATCCCGATCGTCAGCCAGTTGCTGCTGGCGACCTTCGGCCTGCCGCTGCTGATGCTGTTCTGGATCGAACCGCACTGGCAACTGAGTGGCGCCCAACTGGTCTCGCCGGCCTGGCTGAAGAACCTGTACGGCTTGAGTTTCGCTCTGCTGCTGGGGCATATCCTCAGAGACGTGATCGACCTGCGCCTGGATCGCCAGAGCCTGAAGATCGCCCTGCCGAGCTTCGCCATTCCCTTCGCCTGCGGCCTGGCGACGGCGGTCTGGCTGTTGCCGGCGCAACCCTGGCTGAGTTCCCTGGCGGTCGGCCTGCTGTTCGCCATTACCGCGATTCCGGTGTTGTACCTGTACCTGCGGCACATCGACTACCCGCCGCTGGCCACCCGGCGCCTGGTACAGACCGCGATCCTCATCGACCTCGGCTGCTGGACCCTGTTCGGCGTCGCCCAAGGCAGCCTGCACCTGAGCAGCCTGCTGCTGCCGCTGGCTGGCGCCTGCCTGCCGCTGCTCCTGCGCGGCCTCGGCCTGCGCCAGCCGCTGCTGCACAGCCTGGGCTTCTTCGGCCTGCTGGTGGTGGCCGAACACTACAAGCTCAACGCGCTGATTTTCGGCATCGGCTACCTGCTGTGCATGGCCGCTCTCAAGGTGCCGCTGGTGCTGCCGTTAAAGGCAGCCTGGATGAGCCGTTTGCAGACCTTTATCGCCATCCCGCTGATCCTCACGTTCGGCATCGTGCAGATCAACGTGCACAGCGCCATGGACAGCCTCGGCTGGGTACAGCTGGGGGCGTTGCTGCTGTTGCCGATTGCCAGCAAGCTGCTCGGCAACTGGCTCGGCCTGGGCTGGGCCGGCGCCTCCTTCAAGGGCGCCAGCCGCTGGCGGGAAAGCGTGCTGCTGAACATTCGCGGGCTGAGCGAGATCGTTTTTCTCAACCTGCTGCTGCAGCAACAGTTGATCAGTCCGGCGCTGTATTTCGCGCTGATGCTCATGGGCCTGATCGCCACCCTGATGCCGGCCCTGGCCGGGCTGCACCGAACACCTTTGGTCCCTTCGACCCCGAACATCGCCGAACCGGCAAGGAGCCCCAGTGCCAACAGTTGAAATGGAACGCCGCCAGATTGTGGTGATCGGCGCTGGCCCATCGGGCGCCATCGCCGCCGCGCTGCTCAAGGGCAAAGGCCACGACGTGCTGATCGTCGAGCGCCAGCATTTCCCTCGGTTTTCGATCGGTGAAAGCCTGCTGTCCCACTGCCTGGACTTCGTCGAGGAGGCCGGCATGCTCGAGGCGGTCAACGCAGCGGGCTTCCAGCTGAAGAACGGCGCCGCGTTCGCCTGGGGCGAGCGTTACAGCGCCTTCGATTTCGGCGACACCTTCAGCGAGGGCAAGCCCACCACCTTTCAGGTGCAACGCGCCGACTTCGACAAGCTGCTGGCCGATCAGGCCGCCCTGCAAGGCGTTGAAGTGCGTTATGGCGAGGCCATCGTCAGCGCCGACTTCAGCCTGGCCAGGCCGCAGCTGCAGGTGCTGCGCGAAGATGGCAGCGAGTACCGCGTGGAGGCCGGTTTCGTGCTCGACGCCAGTGGCTACGGCCGCGTGCTGCCACGCCTGCTGGACCTGGAAGCGCCCTCGAACTTCCCGGTCCGCCAGGCGGTGTTCACCCATATCGAAGACCACATCGACAGCCCGGCTTTCGAGCGGGAAAAGATCCTCATCACCACTCACCCCAGCAAACGCGATGTGTGGTTCTGGACCATCCCGTTCAGCAACGGCCGCTGCTCGATCGGCGTGGTGGCGGCCAAGGAGCACTTCGATGGCCGCGACAACGACCTGGACCAGTGCCTGCGCGGTTTCATCGAGCAAACCCCGAGCCTGGCCAAGGTCCTGCACAACGCCGTCTGGGACATCCCGGCGCGGACCATCGGCGGCTACTCGGCCAACGTCAAGACCCTGCACGGCCCGGGCTTCGCGCTGCTGGGCAACGCCGCGGAGTTCCTCGACCCGGTGTTCTCCTCCGGCGTGACCATCGCCATGCGTTCGGCGAGCATGGCCGCCGCCGTGCTGCATCGGCAGTTGCAGGGCGAGAGCGTCGATTGGGAAACAGAGTTCGCCATCCCCCTCAAGCGCGGTGTCGACACCTTCCGTTGCTACGTCGAAGGCTGGTACGCCGGCACCTTCCAGGACGTGATCTACCACCCGGGCAGCTCGCCGGAGATTCGCCGGATGATCAGTTCGATCCTCGCCGGCTATGCCTGGGACGAACGCAACCCGTTCGTCAGCGAACCCAAGCGCCGGCTGCGCATGCTCTCGGAAATCTGCGCCATGGAGGCTCCATGAACGACGCCCAGCCACAGTACCTGAGCGCCAGCTACGTCGAGGAAACCCGCTTCGGCTTCTGGTTCCTGCGCAGCCATACCTGGCAGCACCATGTGCTGCGGGTGGCGATCAACGACCTGCGCCGCCTGTTCGACGACGAGCCACCGGCCAACCCGGTGCTGCTGGATGCCGGCTGCGGCCAGGGCAAGTCGTTCCAGTACCTGCGCCAGGTGTTCGCCCCGCGGCGCCTGATCGGCCTGGACGCCGACCCGCACAGCCTCAGGCTCAGCAGCGAAGAGGCGGCGCGCCAGGGCCTGCAGGTCGAGCTGATCGGCAGCGACTGCGCGACCCTGGACGTGGCCGATGCCAGCGTCGACCTGCTGTTCTGCCATCAAACCTTTCACCACCTGGTGGAACAGGAAAAAGCCCTGGCCGAGTTCTATCGCGTGCTCAAGCCGGGCGGTTACCTGCTGTTCGCCGAATCCACCGAGGCCTACATCGACACCTGGGTGATCCGCTGGCTGTTCCGCCACCCGATGCATGTACAGAAAAGCGCGGCGCAGTATCTGGAAATGATCCGACGACAGGGTTTTGAATTTACCCCGCGCAATGTGTCTTATCCCTATCTGTGGTGGAGCCGTGCCAAGGACTTCGGGCTGCTCGAACGCTTCGGCCTGCGCCGCCCGAAACCCTTTGGCCAACGGGAAGAAACCCTGGTCAATGTGGTCGCCCGCAAACCCTTGCACGAAGGTGCCGCCGGATGATCCGTGCCCTGCTCGTCGGCTGCCTGCTGTTGCTGAGCGCCTGCGCCAGCCTGCCGCCGCTGCCCGAGAAAACCCCGAGCCTGGCCCTGCCGCTGCAACTGCACGTCGAGCGGCAACAGGCCGGGCAGCGCCAGGACTGGCTGCTGGTGATCCAGGCCGAAGGGCCGGGCATCCGCTGGTCGCTGCTCGACCCGCTGGGCATTCCCCTGGCGCGCCAGCAACTGATCGACGGTCGCTGGCAGGCCGATGGCCTGCTGCCGCCGAACCCGGAGGCCCGCGAACTGTTCGCCGCCCTGCTGTTCGCCCTGACGCCCGCGGGCGAACTGCGAGATAATTATCCAGCCGCCCGGCAGCACGGCGCGCAGCGTGACCTCGCCCCGCACTGGCAGGTCCGTTATCGCCAGGCCCTGGATTTCCGCCTGGAGCTGCCCCAGGGCTTGTACTACCACATCAGCCCGCTGACCGCCGAGAACGCCTCATGACGGCCTACCTGAATGCCCTCGGGGTGATCTGTGCCCTTGGGCGCGACAAGCAGCAAGTGGCCCGCAGCCTGTTTGCCGGCGACTGCTCCGGCATGCGCGCCGAAGCCGGCTGGGTGCCGGAGCGCAGCGTGCCGGTGGCCGCCGTCCAGGGGCCGCTGGCGAGCATTCCGCCTGAGCTGGGGCAGCAGAGCAGCCGCAACAACCAGCTGCTGCTGGAGGCCGCCCTGCAGATCCGTGGCGACATCGACCAGGCCATCGCCCGCTACGGCCACAACCGCATCGGCATCGTCCTCGGCACCAGCACCTCGGGCATCGACGAAGCCAGCCGCGGCATCGCCCACTACCTGCGCGACCGGCACTTCCCGGTCGACTACGACTACCGGCAGCAGGAACTCGGCGCGTCGGCGAATTTTCTCGCCGACTGGCTCGACCTCAGCGGCCCGGCCTACGTGATTTCCACCGCCTGTACCTCCAGCGCCCGCGCGCTGATGAGCGCCCGCCGCCTGCTCGACCTGGGCCTGTGCGACGCGGTGCTGTGCGGCGGCGTCGACAGCCTGTGCAAGCTGACCCTCAACGGTTTCTCGGCCCTGGAAGCGGTGTCCGACCAGCGCTGCAATCCGTTCTCGGTCAACCGCGATGGCATCAATATCGGCGAAGCCGCCGTGCTGTTCCTGATGAGCAAGGAAACCCTCGGAGCGCAACCGATCGCCTTGCTCGGCGCCGGCGCCAGCTCCGACGCGCACCATATTTCCGCGCCCGAACCCAGCGGGCGCGGCGCCCTGCAAGCCATGCAGAAGGCCTTGCACAACGCCGGCCTGCAAGCCGGACAGATCGGCTACCTGAACCTGCACGGCACGGCCACCCAGCACAACGACGCCATGGAAAGCCTGGCGGTCGACCAGTTGTTCCCGGCCGGCGTGCCCTGCTCGTCGACCAAGCCCATGAGCGGCCATACCCTGGGCGCCGCCGGTGCCCTGGAAGCGGCGTTCTGCTGGCTGAGCCTGTCCGCCGCGAACAGCGCGCACGCCCTGCCGCCCCATGTCTGGGACGCCCAGGCCGACCCGCAACTGCCACCGCTGCACTGGGTCACCGCCACCACACGTCTGGAGCAGACCGCTCCGCGCTGCCTGATGAGCAACTCCTTTGCCTTCGGCGGCAACAACGTCAGCCTGATTATCGGAGACGCCCCATGATTGACTGGCCGCTCGCCGAACTGCTGCCCCACGCGGGCGACATGATCCTGATCGATCAGGTCCTGGCGTTCGATGAAGAGCAGATCCACACCCGCCTCACCGTCCGTCCCGGTGGCCTGTTCAACCGTGCCGACGGTAGCCTGCCGGCCTGGGTCGGCATCGAAATAATGGCCCAGAGCATCGCCGCCTACGCCGGTTGCCATGCGCGCCAGAAAGGCCAGGCCGTCGAGCTGGGGTTCCTGCTCGGCACCCGCAAGTTCGAATGCAATGTGGAACACTTCCCGGCCGGCAGCGAACTGCAGATTCACGCCTTGCGCTCCCTGCAAGACGACAACGGCATGGGCGTATTCGAATGCCACCTGAGTGCCCCCGGCATTCAGGCCGTCGCCCGCCTCAACGTGTTCTGTCCGCCCCAGGCGGACAGCTACCTGAACGAATCCCCCATTTTATCAACAGGAGTCCAGCCATGACTGAATCCATACTGGTTACCGGCTCCAGCCGTGGTATCGGCCGCGCCATTGCCCTGCGCCTGGCCCAGGGCGGCTATGACCTGATCCTGCATTGCCGCAGCGGTCGCAGCGAAGCCGAAGCCGTGCAGGCCGAAATCGAGGCCCTGGGGCGCCAGGCACGCATCCTGCAATTCGATGTGACCGACCGCGCCAGCTGCAAGGCCGTTCTCGAAGCCGACGTGGAGGCCCACGGCGCCTACTACGGCGTGGTGCTCAACGCCGGCCTGACCCGCGACGGCGCCTTCCCGGCCCTGAGCGAAGACGACTGGGACACCGTGCTGCGCACCAACCTCGACGGTTTCTACAACGTCCTGCACCCGGTGATGATGCCGATGATCCGGCGCCGTGCCGCCGGGCGTATCGTCTGCATCGCCTCGGTGTCCGGGCAGGTCGGCAACCGTGGCCAGGTCAACTACAGCGCGTCCAAGGCCGGCCTGATCGGCGCCGCCAAGGCCCTGGCCATCGAGTTGGGCAAACGCAAGATCACCGTCAACTGCGTGGCGCCAGGCCTGATCGACACCGCCATGCTCGACGAGAACGTGCCGGTGGACGAGCTGCTGAAGATGATCCCGGCCCAGCGCATGGGCACCCCGGAGGAAGTCGCCGGCGCGGTGAACTTCCTGATGTCCGCCGAGGCCGCCTACATCACCCGCCAGGTGCTGGCGGTCAACGGAGGCCTGGTCTGATGAAACGTGTGGTCGTCACCGGCATGGCCGGCATCACTTCGCTGGGCAGCGACTGGGACACCATCGCCGCCAATTTCGGCGCTAACCGCAGCGGCATTCGCCGGATGGACGAATGGGATCGCTTCAGCGAACTCAATACCCGCCTGGCCGGCCCCGTGGACGACTTCAAGGTACCGGACCACTGGACCCGCAAGCAGCTGCGCAGCATGGGCCGGGTGTCGCGGCTCGCGGTGGGGGCTGCCGAGCAGGCCCTGGCCGATGCCGGCCTTCTGGGTGACGAGTCGATCAAGGACGGGCGCATGGGCGTGGCCTGCGGCTCGTCCACCGGCAGCACCGACGAGATCAAGGCGTTCGGCAACATGCTGCTGAACTCGGTCGCCGAAGGCCTCAACGCCAACTCCTACGTGCGCATGATGCCGCACACCACCGCAGCCAATATCAGCATCTTCTTCGGCCTCACCGGGCGGCTGATCCCGACGTCCAGCGCCTGCACCAGCGGCAGCCAGGGCATCGGCTACGCCTACGAGGCGATCAAGTTCGGCCGCCTGCCGCTGATGCTCGCCGGCGGCGCCGAAGAGCTGTGCCCGACCGAAGCCATGGTGTTCGACGCGCTCTACGCCACCAGCCTGAAAAACGATGCCCCGCACACCAGCCCGCGGCCCTACGACAGCGACCGCGACGGCCTGGTGATCGGCGAGGGCGGCGGCATGCTGGTGCTCGAAGAGCTGGAACACGCCCTGGCCCGTGGCGCGCATATCCATGCCGAGATCGTCGGTTTCGGCAGCAACGCCGACGGCCAGCACACCACCCGTCCGGAGCAGGCCACCATGCGCCGGGCCATGGAGCTGGCCCTGGAAGACGCCGGCCTCGAGCCTTCGGCCATCGGTTACGTCAATGGCCACGGCACCGCTACAGAACAGGGCGACATTGCCGAAACACTGGCCACCAGCAGCCTGTTCGGCAGCCGGATGCCCATCAGTTCGCAGAAGAGTTTCCTCGGCCACACCCTGGGGGCCTGTGGCGCGCTGGAGTCCTGGTTCAGCATCGAGATGCTCAACCGCGACCTCTACGTGCACACCCTCAACCTCGATACGGTGGACCCGCGCTGCGGCGAACTGGATTACCTGCGCGGCGAATTCCGGCAGATGAGCTGCGAATACGTGATGAACAACAACTTTGCCTTTGGCGGCGTCAACACTTCGCTGATCTTCCGCCGCTGGCCTCAATGACGTTACCCCCTGGAGAAAATGGAATGCCCTCCCTGCTTCGCGCATGCCTGATCGTGCTGGCCCTGCTGACCTGTGTCTCGTGCACCAGCAAGCGCATGTACACCCCTGACCGGGTCCTGCCCGCCACCCTCAAGGCCGACCATGAGGAAATGAAACAGGCGATCCTGAAAAACCTGGTCGCCCGCAAGTGGACCGTGCAACGCATCAGCCCGGAGCTGATCCAGGCCGAGATCACCGTGCGCGAGCAATACCACGTGGAAATCGACATCCAGTACGCGCCGACCCACTACAAGATCCTCTACCGCGACAGCCGCGGCATGGGCTACGCGGACGGCAAGATCCACAAGAACTACATCCGCTGGGTGCGCCTGCTGGACAAGGGCATCCTGCGCGAGCTGAAGGACAACCAGAACGAACGGACCGCGCAACAGCTGTCCAGCTCGGCCCAGGCGATTGCCGCGCCTAATTGAGCGCCAGCTGCCACCCGCTTTCTACGTCAAGGAGACCACCATGCAATTGAAGACCCTGGCCGCTGCCGCCACCCTGCTGTTCTGCACCCTGCCCGGCGTCAGCCAGGCCCGTGATACCGCGCTGTACCTGCCGTTCGACAAGGTGGTCGCCGAAGCCATCAGCACCGGCAAGATCGACGGCAGCGTGAAGTTCTACCTGGCCGGCAACAAGCCCGCCGGCAAGGTCACGGTGATCAGCGCGGGCGCGGTCACCAACAAGAAGACCAACGCCTTCAACAAAAGCGACGAAGTGGCCTGCGAATGGGTCCTGCAATCGGCGCTGATCACCCTGCACCAGGCGGCCAAGAAAGTCGGCGCCAATGCCGTGACCGACATCGCCAGCTTCTACAAGAGCAACGAGCGCAAGGACGCGAAAACCTACGAATGCCACGCGGGCGCCCTGATGGCAGGCGTCGCGCTGCGCGGCGATCTGGCGAAGGTGCAGTAAGGTACCAACAGGTTTCCATCCCCCGGAAACGACAAAGAGCGCCTTTCGGCGCCCTTTCACTCACAACTCAGCCTTGCGGGTCAGCAGCTCGACAAAGGCCTTGGCCATTGGCGAGCGCTGGTCGGTGCGCTGCGCCAGCCACACCGCCGAAACTGCCTCGGGGTCGAGCAGCGGTCGATAGACCACGCCGTCGATACGCATGCGCTGGTAGGACGCCGGCAACACCGAGACACCCAGCCCCGCCGCCACCAGGCCGATGATGGTCATGGCCTCGCCCGCTTCCTGGGCGAAGTGCGGGGTGAAGCCGACATCGCGGGCCAGGGTCAGCAACTGCGCGTACAGGCCGCTGCCGTAGCTGCGCGGGAAGAACACGAAAGGTTCGTGGGCCAGGGCCGACAGTGCCAGCCCGGCTTCGCTGCCGGCCACCAGCGGATGCTTGGAGCCGAGCACCGCCACCAGCGGTTCGCGCAGCAACTCCACCACGCTCAGGGAGTCCGGCAGCGGCAACGGCCGCATGATGCCGACCTGGATCGACTCGTCCAGCAGCGCCTCGGCCACCTGGGTGCTGCTCATCTCCCGCAGTTTCAGGTGCACGTTAGGAAAGCGCTGGCGAAAGGCGAAGATCGCCTGGGGAATACTCGAGTTGAAGGGTGCCGACGAGGTGAAACCGATTTTCAGCTCCCCCAGCTCTCCCCGTTGCGCCCGCCGGGCCACATCCGCCGCCTTGTCGACCTGAGCCAGCACCTGTCGTGCTTCATCGAGGAACAGCCTGCCGGCCTCGCTGAGTTCGACCCGACGATTGGTGCGCTCGAACAGCCGCGCACCCACCTCCTGCTCCAGCACCTGGATCTGCTGGCTCAAAGGCGGCTGGGAGATGCCCAGGACCTGGGCGGCGCGGCCGAAATGCAGCTCTTCGGCCACCGCGATGAAGTAACGCAGGTGACGCAATTCCATGATCGCCTCATTAGGTCGAAAAACATATCAATCATGTCGAACAATATATTGGAAAGAAACATTAGCCAGCTATATGCTTTTTTCCATTGCCTGTCCGGCCGCGCTCCCCCGAGGTCCCCCGTGAAAACCGCTGTCGCTCCACTCGCCCACGAACTCCCTCCCACCGCCCTCGATGGGGTCGTCGCGCAACTGAACGAGGCCTACATCGAAAAAGGCACGCCGATGTTCATGCGCACGGTGCTGGCGCTGTTCTCCGGCGGTTTCGCCACCTTCGCCCTGCTCTACTGCGTGCAACCGATGATGCCACTGCTGTCCCGGGAATTTTCCATCAACGCGGCGCAGAGCAGCCTGATCCTCTCGGTCGCCACCGGCCTGCTGGCCATCGGTCTGCTGGTCACCGGGCCGATTTCCGACCGCATCGGCCGCAAGCCGGTGATGGTGGCCGCCTTGTTCGCCGCCGCGCTGTGCACCATTGCCAGCGCCATGATGCCGAGCTGGCACGGCGTGCTGCTGATGCGCGCGCTGGTGGGGCTGTCCCTGAGCGGCCTGGCGGCGGTGGCGATGACCTACCTGAGCGAGGAGATCCACCCGCAGCACATCGGCCTGGCCATGGGCCTGTACATCGGTGGCAACGCCATTGGCGGCATGAGCGGCCGCCTGATCACCGGGGTGCTGATCGACTTCGTCAGCTGGCACACGGCGATGCTGGTGATCGGTGGCCTGGCGCTGATCGCGGCGGCGGTGTTCTGGAAAATCCTCCCCGAATCGCGCAATTTCCGCGCCCGCTCACTGCACCCGCGCAGCCTGCTGGACGGCTTCACCATGCATTTTCGCGATGCCGGCCTGCCGCTGTTGTTCCTCGAAGCCTTCGTGCTGATGGGCGCGTTCGTCACACTGTTCAACTACATCGGCTATCGCCTGCTGGCCGAGCCGTATCACATGGATCAGGCCTTCGTCGGCCTGCTGTCGGTGGTGTACCTGTCGGGGATCTACAGCTCGGCGAAAATCGGCGCCCTGGCCGACCGCCTGGGGCGACGCAAAATGCTCTGGGCCACCATTTCGCTGATGCTCGCCGGCCTCGCCCTGACCATGCTCAGCCCGTTGCCGGTGGTGATCATCGGCATGCTGATCTTCACGTTCGGCTTCTTCGGCGCCCATTCGGTCGCCAGCAGCTGGATCGGCCGGCGCGCCCTCAAGGCCAAGGGCCAGGCTTCATCGCTGTACCTGTTCAGCTATTACGCCGGGTCGAGCATCGCCGGGACGGCGGGCGGGGTGTTCTGGCACATGGCCGGGTGGAACGGCATCGGCCTGTTCATCAGCGCCCTGCTGGTGGTGGCGTTGCTGATAGCGCTGAAGCTGGCCAAGCTGCCGCCGCTGGCCACTCAGTAGTCGCTAAACGAACATGCCGGCGACCAGCCCCCCGCGATCCATGTGCGGGGTCCGGTCGCCGGCATGGGCGATAGCCGAGGCTGTCGATCGGCTTACTTGACGATTTCCACCAGGTCGACGTCGATCTCGCGCTTCATCAGCCCCTTCTCGACCTCACCGGTCAGCCTGACCTGGGTCTTTTCGTTGAACGCCACTGGCGGCAGGTCTTCGTCGTCGATCTCGACGGTGATGGTGCCGCTGGCATCCTTGAATTCGTACTTGTCGTCGTTGTTCAGCTTCTTGACCACATGGCCCTGCAACACCACCGGCGTATCGTCCGAGGCGTCATTGGCCGCCGCGACAGTGGTGACGGCCTGGGCGCCTGGACCGGTGTAGCCGACAGCCAGGGCGGCGGTGCTGAACAGCGGAGCGAGCAACAGAACGAGGTAACGGGTTTTCATGGCAGTGATCCAATGTGGGTTTCGATAGCGCCAGATTAACCAGCCAGGCTGAATTGAAACTTAATCCGCCAGGCCGTTTCCCGGGATTGCGTGAAGAGCCCCAAAAAAAGCCCGGCGAATGCCGGGCCTGATTAGCGGGTCGCGATCACTGGTGATACTGCGCCGACAGTTCGTGTACCGCGCGCAGGAAGGCGCCGGCGTGTTCCGGGTCGACTTCCGGGGTGATGCCGTGGCCGAGGTTGAACACATGGCCGCTGCCCTTGCCGTAGCTGGCGAGGATGCGCCCGACTTCGGCACGGATCGCTTCCGGCTTGGCGTAGAGCACGGTCGGGTCCATGTTGCCTTGCAGGGCGACCTTGCTGCCGACCCGCCGGCGCGCTTCGCCGAGGTCGCAGGTCCAGTCCAGGCCCAGGGCGTCGGCACCGGCGTCGGCAATGCTTTCCAGCCACAGGCCGCCGTTCTTGGTGAACAGGATCACCGGCACCTTGCGCCCTTCGTGCTCGCGGATCAGGCCGCTGACGATCTTGCGCATGTAGGCCAGGGAAAACTCCTGGTAGGCCGCCGCCGACAGGTTGCCGCCCCAGGTGTCGAAGATCTGCACCGCTTGCGCGCCGGCCTTGATCTGGCCGTTGAGGTAGCTGGTGACCGACTGCGCCAGCTTGTCCAGCAGCAGGTGCATGGCTTGCGGGTTGTCGTAGAGCATCGCCTTGGTCTTGCGGAAGTCCTTCGACGAGCCGCCCTCGACCATGTAGGTGGCCAGGGTCCAGGGGCTGCCGGAGAAGCCGATCAGCGGCACGCGGCCGTTGAGTTCGCGGCGAATGGTGCTGACCGCGTCCATCACGTAGCCCAGGTCCTTGTGCGGATCCGGGATCGGCAGGGCCTCGATGTCGGCCAGGGTGCTGACGACCTTCTTGAAACGCGGGCCTTCGCCGGTTTCGAAGTACAGGCCCTGGCCCATGGCGTCGGGGATGGTCAGGATGTCGGAGAAGAGGATGGCCGCATCCAGCTGTGGATAACGGTCCAGCGGTTGCAGCGTGACTTCGCAGGCGAACTCCGGGTTCATGCACAGGCTCATGAAGTCACCGGCGTTGGCACGGCTGGCGCGGTATTCAGGCAGGTAGCGCCCAGCCTGACGCATCATCCACACCGGGGTGACGTCTACGGGTTGCTTGAGCAGGGCACGAAGGAAACGGTCGTTCTTCAGGGCAGTCATGTCGGCATCCGGAAAAAAAGTGCGGGCATTTTCTCAGAGCGCGACGCAAAAGGCACGGCGAGAGCCGTGCCTTTTATCTATCGGGTCAATTTGTCGCGGACTATAAACAGTCCTTTAAGCGTCGCGAGCGAAGGCTAGGCAAGGCGAAAACAGACGAGGAAGCGGAGTTGACAGCTGTCAATGAGCATTCCGAGTCTGTTTTCAACGCAGCATAGCCGAGCGCAGCAGCTTAAACGCCCAGGTAGTCGAGGATGCCTTCGGCGGCGTTACGGCCTTCGAAGATCGCCGTCACCACCAGGTCGGAACCGCGCACCATGTCGCCACCGGCGAAGATCTTCGGGTTGCTGGTCTGGTGCTTGTACTGGCCTTGCTCCGGCGCCACGACGCGGCCCTGGCTGTCGGTCTGGATGCTGAACTGCTCGAACCACGGCGCCGGGCTCGGGCGGAAACCGAAAGCGATGACCACGGCGTCGGCCGGGATGACCTCTTCGGAACCCGGGATCGGCTCGGGGCTGCGGCGGCCACGGGCGTCCGGCTCGCCGAGACGGGTCTCGACCACCTTCACGCCTTCGACCTTGTCTTCGCCGACGATGGCGATCGGCTGGCGGTTGTAGAGGAACTTCACGCCTTCTTCCTTGGCGTTCTTCACCTCTTTGCGCGAGCCCGGCATGTTCGCTTCGTCACGACGATAGGCACAGGTCACTGCCTTGGCGCCCTGGCGGATCGACGTGCGGTTGCAGTCCATCGCCGTGTCGCCACCACCGAGGACCACGACCTTCTTGCCCTTCATGTCGACGAAATCTTCCGGCGACTTTTCAAAGCCCAGGTTGCGGTTGACGTTGGCGATCAGGAAGTCCAGTGCGTCGTGCACGCCCGGCAGGTCCTCACCGGCAAAGCCGCCCTTCATGTAGGTGTAGGTGCCCATGCCCATGAACACCGCATCGTATTCTTCGAGCAGTTGCTCCATGGTCACGTCCTTGCCCACCTCGGTGTTGAGGCGGAACTCGATGCCCATGCCGCTGAAGACTTCGCGACGATTGCTCAGCACGGTCTTTTCCAGCTTGAACTCGGGGATGCCGAAGGTCAGCAGGCCGCCGATTTCCGGGTTCTTGTCGAACACCACCGGGGTCACGCCACCACGTACCAGTACGTCGGCACAGCCCAGGCCCGCCGGGCCCGCGCCGATCACCGCGACACGCTTGCCGGTCGGCTTGACCTTGGACATGTCCGGACGCCAGCCCATGGCGAAGGCGGTGTCGGTGATGTACTTCTCCACCGAACCGATGGTCACCGCGCCGAAGCCGTCGTTGAGGGTGCAGGCACCCTCGCACAGGCGGTCCTGCGGGCATACCCGGCCGCAGACTTCCGGCAGGGTGTTGGTCTGGTGCGACAGCTCGGCGGCGGCGAGGATGTTGCCCTCGGCCACCAGCTTGAGCCAGTTGGGAATGAAGTTGTGCACCGGGCACTTCCATTCGCAGTACGGGTTACCGCAACCCAGGCAGCGGTGGGCCTGGTCGGCCGATTGCTGGGGTTTGAAGGGTTCGTAGATTTCCACGAACTCTTTCTTGCGTTGACGCAACAGTTTCTTCTTCGGATCCTTGCGCCCGACCTCGATGAACTGGAAGTCATTATTCAGACGTTCAGCCATAGTTAAAACCTCATCAAACTCTTCAGGCGCATATCACTGCGGGTTGGCACGGGTGCTGGAAAGCAACGATTTCAAGCTGGCAGCCTTCGGCTTGACCAACCAGAAACGACGCAGGTAGTCATCGAGGTTCTCGGCCAGGTTACGGCCCCACTCGCTACCGGTTTCCTCGACGTATTCGTCCAGCACGCGCTGCAGGTGGCTGCGGTAGGCTTCCATCGCTTCGCCGCTGATCCGCTGGATTTCCACCAGCTCGTGGTTGACCCGGTCAACGAAGGTGTTGTCCTGGTCGAGCACGTAGGCGAAACCGCCGGTCATGCCTGAGCCGAAGTTGTAACCGGTCTTGCCCAGCACGCAGACGAAACCACCGGTCATGTATTCGCAGCAGTGATCGCCAGTGCCTTCCACCACGGTGTGGGCACCGGAGTTGCGCACGGCGAAACGCTCGCCCGCGGTGCCGGCGGCGAACAGCTTGCCGCCGGTGGCGCCGTACAGGCAGGTGTTGCCGATAATCGCGCTGTCCTGAGTCTTGTAGGCGCTGCCTTTCGGCGGAACGATCACCAGCTTGCCGCCGGTCATGCCCTTGCCCACGTAGTCGTTGGCGTCGCCTTCGAGGTAGAGGTTCAGGCCGCCGGCGTTCCACACGCCGAAGCTCTGACCGGCAGTGCCCTTGAAGCGGAAGGTGATCGGCGCCTTGGCCATGCCCTGGTTGCCGTGGACCTTGGCGATTTCGCCGGAGATCCGCGCACCGATGGAACGGTCGCAGTTGCAGATGTCGAGCGCGAACTCGGCACCGCTGAGGTCGTTGATCGCAGGCTTGGCCATGGCGACCATTTTCTCGGCCAGCAGGCCCTGGTCGAACGGCGGGTTGCGATCGACCTGGCAGAACTGCGGCTTGTCCACCGGGATATGGTCGCTGCCCAGCAGCGGGGTCAGGTCCAGGTGGTGCTGCTTGGCGGTCTGGCCTTCGAGGATTTCCAAGAGATCGGTGCGGCCGATCAGCTCTTCCAGCGAGCGCACGCCCAGCTTGGCCAGCCACTCACGGGTTTCCTCGGCGACGTAGGTGAAAAAGTTCACCACCATCTCGACGGTACCGATGTAGTGATCCTTGCGCAGCTTCTCATTCTGAGTCGCGACGCCAGTGGCGCAGTTGTTCAGGTGGCAGATACGCAGGTATTTGCAACCCAGGGCGATCATCGGCGCGGTGCCGAAGCCGAAGCTTTCGGCGCCGAGGATCGCCGCCTTGATCACGTCGAGGCCGGTTTTCAGGCCGCCGTCGGTCTGCACCCGGACCTTGCCGCGCAGGTCGTTGCCGCGCAGGGTCTGGTGGGTTTCCGCCAGGCCCAGTTCCCACGGCGCACCGGCGTACTTGATCGAAGTCAGCGGCGAGGCGCCGGTGCCACCGTCGTAGCCGGAGATGGTGATCAGGTCGGCATAGGCCTTGGCCACGCCAGCGGCGATGGTGCCGACGCCGGCCTCCGCCACCAGTTTCACCGAGACCAGCGCCTGCGGATTGACCTGTTTCAGGTCGAAGATCAGCTGCGACAAGTCTTCGATGGAGTAAATGTCGTGGTGCGGCGGTGGCGAAATCAGGGTCACGCCCGGCACCGCGTAACGCAGCTTGGCGATCAGGCCGTTGACCTTGCCGCCAGGCAGCTGGCCGCCTTCACCGGGCTTCGCGCCCTGGGCCACCTTGATCTGCAGCACTTCGGCGTTGACCAGGTATTCCGGGGTCACGCCGAAACGGCCGGTGGCCACCTGCTTGATCTTCGAGCTCTTGATGGTGCCGTAGCGCGCCGGGTCTTCGCCGCCTTCGCCGGAGTTGGAACGCGCGCCCAGGCGGTTCATGGCTTCGGCCAGGGCTTCGTGGGCTTCCGGCGACAGCGCGCCCAGGGAAATACCGGCGGAGTCGAAACGCTTGAGGATCGATTCCAGCGGCTCGACTTCGCTGATGTCCATCGGCGTGTCCAGGGTCTTCACCTTGAACAGGTCGCGGATCATCGACACCGGGCGGTTATCCACCAGCGCGGTGTATTCCTTGAACTTGGCGTAGTCGCCCTGCTGCACGGCGGCTTGCAAGGTGTTGACCACGTCCGGGTTGTAGGCGTGGTATTCGCCACCGTGGACGAACTTCAGCAGGCCGCCTTGCTGGATCGGCTTGCGCGGGCTCCAGGCTTCGGCTGCCAGGGCTTTCTGTTCGGCTTCGATGTCGACGAAACGCGCGCCCTTGATGCGGCTCGGCACGCCACGGAAGCTCAGCTCGCAGACTTCCTCGGACAGGCCGATGGCCTCGAACAGCTGCGCACCGCGGTAGGACGCGATGGTCGAGATCCCCATCTTCGACAGGATCTTCAGCAGGCCCTTGGTGATGCCCTTGCGGTAGTTCTTGAACACCTCGTAGAGGTCGCCCAGCACTTCACCGGTACGGATCAGGTCACCCAGCACTTCATAGGCCAGGAACGGATAGACCGCCGAGGCACCGAAACCGATCAGCACCGCGAAGTGATGCGGATCGCGCGCGGTGGCGGTTTCCACCAGGATGTTGGAGTCGCAGCGCAGGCCCTTCTCGGTCAGGCGGTGGTGCACCGCGCCGGTGGCCAGGGAAGCGTGGATCGGCAGCTTGCCCGGAGCGATATGGCGGTCGCTGAGCACGATCTGGGTGCGACCGGCGCGCACGGCTTCTTCGGCCTGGTCGGCCACGTTGCGGATCGCTGCTTCCAGGCCGAGGCTTTCCTCGTAGTTCAGGTCGATGACCTGACGCTCGAAGCCCGGACGGTCGAGGTTCATCAGCGAGCGCCACTTGGCGGGCGAGATCACCGGCGAGCTGAGGATGACGCGGGAAGCGTGCTCGGGCGATTCCTGGAAGATGTTGCGCTCGGCACCGAGGCAGATCTCCAGCGACATGACGATGGCTTCGCGCAGCGGGTCGATCGGCGGGTTGGTGACCTGGGCGAACTGCTGGCGGAAGTAGTCGTACGGCGTGCGCACACGCTGGGACAGCACGGCCATCGGCGTGTCGTCGCCCATCGAGCCGACCGCCTCGTAGCCCTGCTCGCCCAGAGGACGCAGTACCTGATCACGCTCCTCGAAGGTGACCTGGTACATCTTCATGTACTGCTTGAGCTGGTCGACGTCGTAGAACGCCGAACCGTGGTCGTTGTCTTCCATGGTCGCCTGGATGCGCAGGGCATTCTTGCGCAGCCATTGCTTGTACGGATGACGAGACTTCAGGCGGTTGTCGATGGCGTCGGTGTCGAGGATCTGCCCGGTCTCGGTGTCCACGGCGAAGATCTGGCCCGGGCCGACCCGGCCCTTGGCGATCACGTCTTCGGGCTGGTAGTTCCAGACGCCGATTTCCGAAGCCAGGGTGATGAAACCGTTCTTGGTGGTGACCCAGCGCGCCGGGCGCAGGCCGTTACGGTCGAGCAGGCAGACGGCGTAGCGGCCGTCGGTCATGACCACGCCCGCGGGGCCGTCCCACGGTTCCATGTGCATGGAGTTGTATTCGTAGAACGCGCGCAGGTCGGCGTCCATGGTCTCGACGTTCTGCCACGCAGGCGGAATGATCATCCGCACGCCACGGAACAGGTCAATGCCACCGGTGACCATCAGCTCCAGCATGTTGTCCATGCTCGAGGAGTCGGAACCCACGCGATTGACCAGCGGGCCGAGTTCTTCCAGATCCATCAGGTCGTTGGTGAACTTGGTGCGCCGGGCCTGGGCCCAGTTGCGGTTGCCGGTGATGGTGTTGATCTCGCCGTTGTGGGCCAGGAAGCGGAACGGCTGCGCCAGCGGCCATTTCGGCAGGGTGTTGGTGGAGAAGCGCTGGTGGAACACGCAGATCGCGGTTTGCAGGCGCGGGTCACCCAGGTCTGGATAGAAGGCGGCCAGGTCGGCCGGCATCATCAGGCCTTTATAGATGATGGTCTTATGGGAAAAGCTGCAGATGTAGTGGTCGGTGTCGGCGGCGTTGGCCACCGACGAACGACGACGGGCGCTGAACAGCTTGACCGCCATGTCCTGGTCGCTCAGGCCTTCACCGCCGATGTAGACCTGTTCGATCTGCGGCAGGCGCTCCAGGGCCAGGCGGCCGAGAACGCTGGTATCGATCGGCACTTTGCGCCAGCCGATCAGTTGCAGGCCTTCGGCCAGGATCTCGCGGTTCATGTTCTCGCGAGCGGCTTCGGCCTTGGCCGGATCCTGGTTGAAGAAGACCATGCCCACGGCATATTGCTTGGGTAATTCGACACTGAAGGTTTCCTGGGCAATGGCTCGCAGGAACGCGTCAGGCTTCTGAATCAGCAGACCGCAACCGTCGCCGGTCTTGCCGTCCGCGTTGATCCCACCGCGGTGGGTCATGCAGGTCAGGGCCTCGATGGCCGTTTGCAAAAGGGTATGACTGGGTTCGCCCTGCATATGGGCTATCAGGCCGAAACCGCAGTTATCCTTGAATTCATCTGGTTGGTACAGACCTGCTTTCATAGACACTTTCTCACCAGGCTGTCTCTTATCGAGACAAATTTCTTTTCAATTCAACCAGTTACCATCCACGCCGAACGTACGCCGGCTTTGCGGGGGCAAAAGGGAGGTCATTGTACACACCGACACAGACGCTCACAAATTTGGCGACGAAATGTCGCAAATCTATGTCGCATTTATGAAAGGTTTAAAGCGATATGCTGTGCTAGTCAAAACTTTTTTAGTTCGGACCGCGACGACTCAAAAGCTACTGTGACGCAGACACCACAAGGCACGCGGCCTTGAAGGCAGCATGCGCATGCGGATTTTTTTGAGGTGCTGGGAGAGGCGGCCTGGGTAAGGCCGCCGAATCTTCAGCGAGTTGCTGCCAGTTCCTGTTGGACGCTGGCGACAGTGCGAGGCCAAGGTTTACCAGCCTGAACCTTCGCTGGCAAGGCCTTGATAGCGGTAACGGCTGCATCACGGCTGCTGAAGCTGCCGTAAGTGATCACATACAGCGGTTTGCCGTTGAGGACTTTCTTGAAATAACGGTACTGGGCGCCCTGTTCCTTGACGAAGTTCTGCGCGGTGGCTTCGGAACTGGTGCCCAGGATCTGCACGACATAGTTGCCTGGCGCCTGCCCGGCGTACCAGCTACCGCCGGTGGCGGCCTTGGCCACGGTGACAGGCTTCTCCGCTGGCTTGGCGGCCGGTGCGGCCGGTTTGCTGACCGGAACAGGAGCAGGCTTGACCACCGGAGCCGGCTTGGCTGCAGCGACCTGGGTCGGCGCCGGGGTCGGACGAACTTCAGGCGTCGGCGCCGGACCGGCCGGCACGCCGGCTGGCGGTGCAATGGTGGTCACGGTCGGCGGCGTGGCGCTGGAGCCTTCCACCGGCACACCATCGTCACCCTCGGTGATCCCGCCTGCGGCTTCGGCCAGAGGACCGCGCATCACCGGTTGCGACTGGCCGACCAATGGCAGCGGCATGGGCTGGGAAGAGCCATTGAACTCGACAGCCGGGCTGCCATTGCTGTTCGGTTGCGGCGTCTGGCCCAGCGGCAGCTGCGCCTGTTCGTTGGCTGGCGCACCAGCAGTGCTTGGTGCCTTGCTGCGACCCGGCATCAGCCAGGCAGCGGCAACGGCCACCACTACGACTGCGGATATCGCCAATACGTGTTTCTTCGGCATATTGAACCCCATACTTGGACGCTTGACCGCTGAGCGGCTGGCAATCATGGCTTCGATCATTGCATCCCGCGCGACCTGGTTGATGTTGCCAGGCCAGCCATCGGAGCCTTCGTGAATATCACTGATCTGATCCGCGGAGAAAAGTTCGATACCGCGCCCTGCGCCTTCGAGTCGCTGCGCCAGGTATTCACGGGTTTCTTCTTCGGTGTAGGGCTGCAGTTCGATGACATGGAAGCGCTCTTCTTCCGCGCTCAGCAACTCCAGGCCGGCAATCAGCGACGACTCGCCGAACAGGAACACATGCGGACGACCTTCCGGTGCACCGGCGGCGAGCGCCAGCAGCGCTTCGAGCGCCGACTCGTCGAGCTGCTCGGCATCATCCACCAGCAGATAGACTTCCTGGCCGGTCAGCGCCAGCTGCACCACTTGCGCCAGGATCGGGCCGATCTCGGCCTGCTCGACGTTCAGCGCCTGGGCCACCTGGCGCAGCACGCCTGCCGCGTCGCCGGCACCACGGGCGGAAACCACCACGCTCTGTACCGATTGCTTGTTGGTGCTGGCGACCAGCGCCTGACGCAGCAGCGTCTTGCCGCTGCCCTGCGGGCCGGTCACCACCAGCAGCAGTTGGCTGTAGCGCGCCAGGTGGTGCAGCTGCCCCAGCACCGGCTTGCGCTGGGCGGGGAAAAACTTGAAGCCAGGCACCCGTGGAGCGAAAGGGTCATGGCTCAACTGATAGTGGCCGAGGAAAGCCTCGTCGGCATGCAAACTAGTCATGGGGATCTTATTAACCTTTAAGCTGAGCCAGGGCGCGGTAATCCGCTCCCAGCGTGGCCTGTAAAACCTCTTTCGGATAATCGTCGGTCACTACGGCTTCGCCCATGCGGCGCAACAGCACCAGACGCAAACGACCATCGATCACTTTCTTGTCAATTGCCATGTGCTCGAGAAAATCCGCTTCGGTCATTTCCCCGGGCGGAATAACCGGCAAGCCTGCGCGCTGGAACAGGCGAATACCGCGGTTACGCTCCTCGGCGCTGATCCAGCCGAGGCGTGCGGACATCTCCAGCGCCATTACGGTGCCAGCAGCCACCGCTTCACCATGCAGCCAGACACCATAGCCCATGTGGGTTTCGATGGCGTGGCCGAAGGTATGCCCCAGGTTCAGCGTGGCGCGCACGCCGGATTCACGCTCGTCGGCACCGACCACGGCCGCCTTGGCCGCGCAGGAGCGTTCGATGGCATAGGTCAGCGCCTGCTGGTCCAGGGCTCGCAAGCGGTCGACGTTGTCTTCGAGCCAGGTCAGGAAGGGCTCGTCGCAGATCAGGCCGTACTTGATGACTTCCGCCAGGCCGGCCGACAGCTCGCGAGCCGGCAGGGTATTGAGCGAGGCGGTATCGATCAGCACCACGTTCGGCTGATAGAAGGCGCCGACCATGTTTTTGCCCAGAGGATGGTTGATACCGGTCTTGCCGCCCACCGACGAATCGACCTGGGACAGCAAGGTGGTAGGAATCTGGATGAAATCGACGCCGCGCTGGTAGCAGGCAGCGGCAAAGCCGGCCATGTCGCCGATCACCCCGCCGCCGAGGGCGATGATCGTGGTGCGGCGGTCGTGCCGTGCGGTCAGCAGGCCATCGAAAATAAGCTGCAGGGTTTCCCAATTCTTGAATGCTTCGCCGTCGGGCAGAACCACCGAGATCACCGAGAACTGCGCAAGGCTGCGTTTCAGACGCTCAAGGTACAGCGGCGCTACGGTTTCATTGGAAACGATCGCCACTTGCCGCCCGGCGATGTGCGGAGCCAGCAACTCGGGCCGGTCCAACAAACCTTCGCCAATATGAATCGGGTAGCTGCGCTCGCCTAGATCGACCTTAAGTGTCTGCATGTGTCCCCACAGTGAAGATGGAAGCTGGCGTCCTGCCTTACATTAACGACGGGCATCGCCTGGTTTTCTGACGCCGCGCAATAGCCATGCGCCACAACCGCAAGCGATCACGGCAAAGCGCCGAGGATAGCGCATTTCACGCTACGCATTAACGGGGAGGCAGTTGCTGCAGGCGGTCCAGTATGTCCAGCACCACCATGCGCGGCGGCCGTTCATCGGTTTCAACCACCAGGTCGGCGATTTCCCGATAAAGCGGATCGCGAATCGCCAACAGGTCCCGCAGGGTCTTCGCCGGATCGGCCGTGCGCAGCAGCGGTCGATTGCGATCACGGGCGGTACGACCGACCTGCTGCTCGACCGAGGTATGCAGATAGACCACACGCCCCCCCGCATGCAGCGCCAGGCGGTTGGCTTCGCGCATCACCGCGCCGCCGCCGGTCGCCAGGACCACGCCATCGGCGGAGCACAGCTCGGCGATCATGGCCTGTTCCCGATCACGAAAGCCCGGCTCACCTTCTTTATCGAAGATCCACGGGATATTGGCGCCCGTGCGCAACTCAATTTCCTTATCGGAATCTTTGAATGGCAGGCGCAGCTCTTTGGCCAGCAAGCGACCAATGGTGCTTTTGCCAGCCCCCATTGGCCCAACAAGAATCAAATTTCGCACAGAATCAACGACTCACAGCAATCGCCTGGTTGTTCATGATACGCGGAGTGAGAAATACCAGCAGCTCGGATTTTTTCTCCGACACCACGTCACGCCTGAAAAGGCGGCCAAGATACGGCACATCGCCGAGAAATGGCACTTTATCTACAACCTTGCTTTGCGTATTGGAGAAAACCCCACCGATAACGATGGTTTCTCCGTCGTTGATCAGGACCTTGGCGTTGACCTCATTCTTCTTGATCGGCGGCACGTCCTGGACCTTGTTCAGGTAGTCCGGCTCGTCCTTGGTGACCTTGACCTCCATGATGATGCGGTTATCCGGGGTAATCTGCGGCGTCACCTCCAGGGACAGCGACGCCTCCTTGAACGACACCGAGGTCGCCCCGCTGGAGGCGGCTTCCTGATAGGGGATTTCCGTGCCCTTGAGGATCTTCGCCGTCTCCTTGTCGGACGTGACGACCTTGGGCTGGGAGACGATTTCCCCGTTACCAGTCTTTTCCATGGCTGTCAGCTCAAGGTCCAGCAACACGTTGTCGGTGATGAAGGCGATACCCAGGCCGGAGGTATTGGCGGTGGTGCCCAGGTCGACGAACGGTGAATTGCTGCTGGTGCTACCCGGCGTACCAATGGTGGAAGAGCCGTTGGTGCCGTTGCTGACCCCCGAGGCATTCCAGTTGCCCTGGTTCTGGATCGAACCGCCCCAGCGCACGCCCAGGCTTTTGTCGTAGTCAACGTTGGCCTCGACGATCCGCGCCTCGATCATCACCTGGCGCACCGGGATATCCAGCTGGCTGACAATCCGCCGCAGCTCATCCAGGCGCTCCCGGGTCTGGTAGGCAATGATGTTGTTGGTCCGCTCATCGACAGTGATCGACCCACGCTCGTCGGACTTGTCCTCGGCGCGGGTGACCGACTGGAACAACTTGGCGATTTCCGCGGCCTTGGCGTAGTTGACCTGCAGCAGTTCGCGCCGCAGCGGCTCGAGGTCGGCGATCTGCTTCTGCGACTCCAGCTCCTGGCGTTCGCGGGCCGCGATTTCATCGGCCGGCGCCACCAGCAACACATTGCCTACCTTGCGCTTGTCCAGCCCCTTGGTCTTGAGCACCAGATCAAGGGCCTGGTCCCACGGCACATTCTGCAGGCGCAAGGTAATGCCACCCTGCACCGTATCGCTGGCCACCAGGTTGAGGTTGGTGAAGTCGGCGATCAGTTGCAGCACCGAGCGGACCTCGATGTCCTGGAAGTTCAGCGAGAGCTTTTCGCCGTTATAGGCCGGGCGCTCGGTGTTGCGTTTCTGCAGATCGCCCGAAGTCATTGGCCTGACGCTTACCGTGAGCTTGTTGTCCGTCTGGTAGGTCGAGTAATCGAAGGTACCGCCGGGCTCGATGGTGACGATGGCCTTGCCGGACTCCGCCCGGGCGCTGACGAATTGCACGGGGGTGGCGAAGTCCTTGACGTCCAGCCTGACCCGCAGGGGCTCTGGCAGGCGGGCCTTGGCGAAGGTAAGGACGAGCTTGCCGTCGCGCTCCTGGATATCCGGGCTCATTCCCGAGTCGGAGAGGTCGATCAGTACATTGCCCTCACCCTGCTCGCCGCGCTGGAAATCCACGCTGCGAATCGACCGCCCCGCCGAAGCCGCGGCCTTGGTCCGCCCGGACGCGACAGCCGGCTGCCCCGGCGCACTCTGCGCCGCCGTCGCCCCCTGGCCGATCACCACAAACAGCTGATTGCCGGCGATTCGGGTGCTGTAGGGCGCCAGCGCGACCAGGTTGACCACCACTCGGGTACGCTGCCCTGATTCGACCACCGTCACGCTGCGCGCATTACCATTGCCCAGATCCCGGCTCTTGTTCTCCAGCCGACTGACGACACCCGGCAGATCGAGGGCGATCCGCGCCGGCTGGTCGGTGGTGTAACCCCGCGGCTCGGGCACCGGCCCGTCGAAGGTGAGTTTCAACTCCAGGCGATCCCCCGGCAGTGCCGCGACATCCAGGGCCTTGAGGCTGGCCGCCATGGCCATCGGTGAAAGCAGCGCCATCCATAGCGCAATACCGAAGGCTGAAAAGATCCTGTTCATGATGCGAGTTCCACTATGAGTGTTCTTTTAATGGAATGGTCCGTGGTCGCTCCAGCCACGCTCCCGCTCCATCGGGAACGATCTCGACCACGTCGACCTGTGAATCGCTGATCGCGACAATCCGCCCATCGTTACGCCCCAGGTAGTCGCCGACCTTCAGCCGATGCACACCACCGGCACCGCGCAACAGCGCAAAGAAGCCAGAGGCATTGGAAAGGGTGCCCACCATCTCGAACTGCTCGATGCTGAAGCCCTCGAGATACTGCTTGCCGCGGTTCGGATCCGGCTTGACCGCGGGCGAGCCTGCCCGGCGTCCCGCCAGGTCCACCCTGACCGCAGGCTGAAACGGGCTGCGCAAGGGCGCAGCGTTGTAGGTGAACGTTGGGTAAGACCCGAATGCCGGCATTGGTTCAATCTCACCGGGCGGCCGTAAGCGCATCTCGTTCATGTAGGTATCCAGATCACTGAAGTCGTCATCGCTGCCACAACCGGCCAGCCCGACAAATGCCAGCACGGGCAACAAGCCGTGAATGCGCTTCATGGACGGGGCACCTTGTAGCGGTAAGTCCTGGCCAGAATGTTCATGCGCAGCTTGGAACCGACCTCCGGCGTGACCGGTTTGATCTCGAAATCATGCAGGGTGACGATTCGCGGCAAGCTGGCCACGCCGCTGACGAAAGTTGCCAGTTCGTGGTACCCACCGATGACCGTGATCTGGATCGGCAATTCGACGTAGAACGGCTGGACCACCTCAGGCAACAGCTTGATCTCTTCGAACTCCAGCCCGCTGCCAAGCCCGGTGCGACTGATGTCTTCCAGCAGTCCCGGCACTTCAGTATCGCTGGGAAGCTGGCGCAGCATGAGGTCAAAGGCGGTTTCCATGGCCTTCATCTGTTCGGTGTAAGGCCCCAGGTTGGCCACCAGGCGCGCCTTGCTGGCGAACTGCTGTTTCAGCACAGCCTCGTCCGCCCGGCGCTGGTCGAGTTGCAGCAACAGGTCCTTGAGGTACAGGTTGTAGCCAAGGGCCAGCATCAGCAGCATGATCAGCGCCGCGACCACGCCTTTGACCAGCGCGGGCCAGGCCCCCATGTTGCTCATGTCCAGCTCGCCGAGATCGATCCGGCGCATCTGTGCCCACCCGCCGGACAGGCTCATTGCCCGCCCTCGCCCATGGCGGGCCGGGTCTGATGGACGGTCAGCTGAAACACATTGACCTGGTCGGCGTTGTCCGCCCCGGCGGCCTTGACCTGCGTCAGGCTTGGCGCGTCGAACCAGTCGGAGGCGTCCAGGTTGCGCATCAGGTCCGAAACACGATGGTTCGATTCGGCCGCCCCGGTGATGGAAAGAGTCTGCCCGCTCATCCTGACATCGGTGAAATACACCCCGTCCGGCAGGGTGCGGGCCAACTGGTCGAACACCCGTGCGCTGGTGGAGCGATTGCCTTGCAGGTCCTGGATGATCTTCATCCGCTCCACCAGTTGCTCGCGATGCAGCTTCAGCTCGCCGATCTTGGCGATCCGCTGATCGAGCAAGGTGATTTGAGCGCCTACGTGATTGTTGCGCGCCAGCTGCCTGTCGATCGCCCGGTCGATGATCCTGTCGCCCGCGAACAGCGCACCCAGGGCCACCGCCGCAGCCGCTGCCAGGGCCAGGAGAAAGCGGCGACGCCGCTGTTCACGCCGCGCCTCGCGCCAGGGAAGAAGATTGATCCGCGCCATCAGTCGAAACTCCGCAAAGCCAGCCCACAGGCGATCATCAAGGATGGAGCCTCGCTGGCCAGGGCCGCGGCGTCGACCTTGCCGCCGATACTCATGCCAGCGAAGGGGTTGGCGATCAGCACAGGCAAGCCCAGGCGCTGCTCGATCAACGGCGCAAGCCCCGGAACCGAGGCGCTGCCGCCCGCCAACAGGATGGAGTCGACCTGGCGCTGCGGGCCGGAGGCCTGGAAAAACTGCAGCGAACGCGAAACCTGTTGCACCACCGCCTCCTGAAAGGGTTGCAGCACCTCACTGGCGTAATCGTCCGGCAGGCCGCCCTGCTTTTTCGCCAGGCCGGCCTCTTCTTTCGACAGCCCGTAACGACGCTGGATGTGCTCGGTCAGTTGGTGCCCACCAAACAACTGCTCGCGGGAATAGATGATCTGCCCTTCATGCACAACACTCAGGGTGGTCAGGGTGGCTCCGATATCGACCAGCGCCACAGTCCGGGCAACCGACGCCCCGGCCGCCAGGGCGAACGAGCGCTCCAGCGCGCAGACCTCCAGGTCCACCACCCGCGCCGTCAGCCCGGCGAGCTCCAGCGCTGCCTCGCGAACTTCGATGTGTTCCTTGCGGCAGGCCGCCAACAGCACATCGACGCGTTCGGGATTGCGCGCCGAATAGCCGAGGACGTCGAAATCGATGGCGGCCTCATCCAGCGGATAGGGGATGTACTGGTCGGCGTCGACCTTGAGCTGGCTCTCCCGATCGTCATCGCAAAGCCCGGCCTCCATCTCGATGACCTTGCTGATCACCGCCGAGCCGGCCATCGCCAGCGCCGCGTGCTTCGCTCCCGGCCGGGCCCTGGCCAACAGGCGAGACAAGGCATGCCCCACCCCTTCGGGCTCGACGATGTTTTTTTCGACCACGGCGTTGGCCGGCAACGGTTCCACCCCATAGGCCTCGACCCGAAAACGGCCGTCGACACGGCTCAACTCAAGAAGCTTGACCGAGGTGGAGCTGATATCGATCCCCAGAAGGGAACTCGCCTTTTTACTGAAGAGTCCTAGCACTACCAATTCCCTATGACTATCCGTGACTTACGGACTCTGGAATGTCCATTGCGTTCAATCACCCCGTCTTGACAGACGGGCAAATGACGCCCTCTATGGAAAAATGCTTATAATGCCCAGCGATTTTTCCGCGATTTATCTGCTGCGTGAGCCGATTCCTGACTGTGAATACCTGACGCCTAATTCATTCCTTTCTCTGGAAATCCAAAAGCCTTGATTCGTCTGCTGAAGTTTTTCGGGTGGTCCATCGTCGCTGTGTTCTGCGGGCTGCTCCTCGCTCTCTCCGGCGCGTTTCTCTATCTTAGTCCTGGGTTACCGTCGGTAGAGGCGCTCAGAAGTATCCAGTTGCAGATTCCCCTGCGGGTGTACAGCAGCGACGGCAAGTTGATCGCAGAATTCGGCGAAATGCGCCGCACTCCGATCCGTTTCGCCGACATTCCCCCCAACTTCATTAATGCGTTACTAAGTGCTGAAGACGATAATTTCGCCAACCACTACGGCGTCGATCCCAGCAGCCTGATGCGTGCCGCGACCCAACTGGTCAAGAGCGGGCACATCCAGTCCGGCGGCAGCACCATCACCATGCAGGTGGCGAAGAACTTCTTCCTGAGCAGCGAACGCAGCTTCTCGCGCAAGACCACCGAGATCCTCCTGGCCCTGCAAATCGAGCGCCAACTGACCAAGGACGAGATCCTCGAGCTGTACGTCAACAAGATCTACCTGGGTAACCGCGCCTACGGCATCGAAGCCGCGGCGCAGGTGTATTACGGCAAGTCGATTCGCGATGTCAGCCTGGCGCAGATGGCCATGATCGCTGGCCTGCCCAAGGCACCGTCGCGCTTCAACCCTCTGGCCAACCCGGCGCGCAGCAAGGAGCGCCGCGACTGGATCCTGGGGCGCATGTACAAGCTCGGCAAGATCAGCGAGGCCGATTACCAGGCCGCCGTGGCCGAGCCGCTGAACGCCAGCTACCACGTACCGACGCCGGAAGTGAACGCGCCTTACGTCGCCGAAATGGCCCGCGCCGAGATGGTCGGCCGTTATGGCAGCGACGCCTACACCGAAGGTTTCCGCGTCACCACCACGGTACCGAGCGACCTGCAGGAACTGGCCAACACCGCCGTCCATGAAGGCCTGATCACCTACGACCAGCGCCATGGCTATCGCGGCCCCGAATCGCGCCTGCCCGGCAAGACCCACGCCGCCTGGGCCCAGGAACTGACCAAGCAACGCAGCATCAGCGGCCTGGAGCCGGCGATCGTCACCCAAGTCGACAAGAACGGCCTGCAGGTACTGACCCGCACCGGCGAAGAGCACGTGGGCTGGGACAGCATGAAATGGGCGCGCCCGTTCCTGAACACCAACAGCATGGGCCCAGCGCCCAAGCAGCCGAGCGATGTCGCCCAGGTCGGCGACCTGATTCGCGTGCAGCGCCAGGCGGACAACTCGCTCAAGTTCCGCCAGATCCCGGTCGTTCAGGGCGCACTGGTGTCCCTCGACCCGCAAAACGGCGCCATTCGCTCGCTGGTGGGCGGTTTCGCCTTCGAGCAGAGCAACTACAACCGGGCGCTGCAGGCCAAGCGCCAACCCGGCTCCAGCTTCAAGCCGTTCGTCTATAGCGCCGCGCTGGACAATGGCTACACCGCCGCCAGCCTGGTGAACGATGCGCCGATCGTGTTCGTCGACGAGTACCTGGACAAGGTCTGGCGCCCGAAAAACGACACCAACACCTTCCTCGGCCCGATCCGCATGCGCGAGGCGCTGTACAAGTCGCGCAACCTGGTTTCGATCCGTCTCCTGCAAAGCCTGGGCGTGGACCGCACCATCGACTACATCAGCAAGTTCGGCTTCAACAAACAGGACTTGCCGCGCAACCTGTCGCTGGCCCTGGGCACCGCAACCCTGACCCCGATGGAGATCGCCACCGGCTGGAGCGTGTTCGCCAACGGCGGCTACAAGGTCACGCCGTACATCATCGACAAGATCGAAAGCCGCAACGGCGAAACCCTGTTCACCGCCAACCCGCCGAGCGTACCGACTGACAACACGGCCAGCAGCGGGATCGCGGCACCGACAGAACAGAGCTTCACGGTGAACAACGTTCCTGGCGAAACCCCGAGCCAGGCCCCTGTACAGGCGCCGGCGGTGGCCGAACGCATCATTGACGGGCGTACCACCTACATCCTCAACAGCATGCTGGAAGACGTGATCAAACTCGGTACCGGGCGACGCGCCCTGGCCTTGGGCCGCACCGACCTGGCCGGCAAGACCGGGACCACCAACGAATCCAAGGACGCCTGGTTCTCCGGCTACAACGCCGACTACGTGACCACGGTCTGGACCGGTTTCGACCAGCCGGAAAGCCTGGGCCGCCGCGAGTATGGCGGCACCGTGGCCCTGCCGATCTGGATGAACTACATGGGCGCCGCCCTCAAGGACAAGCCGGCCCATACCCAGCCCGAGCCGGAAGGCATTCTCAGCCTGCGGGTGGATCCGGTCAGCGGCCGCGCCGCGACACCGGGCACGCCGAACGCCTACTTCGAACTGTTCAAGAGCGAAGACACACCGCCTTCGGTCAACGAACTGGGCAATGGCTATGCCCCTGGCAGCCCGCTGCCGGCGGACGAGTCGGCGCCGATCGACCTGTTCTAAAGAGCAACTGCAAGCTGCGAGCTTCAAGGGGGAGCGATACTGCCCCTCTTGCAGCTTGAGGCTTGGAACTTCCCCATAAAAAAACCCGGCTCGAAGGCCGGGTTTTTTATGGGCTGCTATTAACCGTTGAACACGTCGTCCACGCTTTTCAGCGGGTAGTTCTTCGGATATGGCAGGGTCGCCACGCCGGTCTCGATCGCGGCCTTGGCCACGGCGTCGGAGATCACGGTGATCAGGCGGGCATCCATTGGCTTCGGAATGATGTACTCACGACCGAATTCCAGCTTGATACCGCCGTAGGCGTCGCACACTTCCTGAGGCACCGGCAGCTTGGCCAGTTCGCGCAGGGCGTTGGCCGCGGCCACTTTCATTTCTTCGTTGATGCGCTTGGCGCGAACGTCCAGGGCACCACGGAAGATGAACGGGAAGCCCAGCACGTTGTTGACCTGGTTCGGGTAGTCCGAACGGCCGGTGGCCATGATCACGTCGCTGCGGGTGGCGTGCGCCAGCTCCGGAGCGATTTCCGGATCAGGGTTCGAGCAGGCGAACACGATCGGGTTGGCAGCCATGGAGCTCAGGCCTTCGGCGCTCAGCAGGTTCGGGCCGGACAGGCCAACGAACACGTCGGCACCTTTCAGGGCGTCAGCCAGGGTGCGCTTGTCGGTCGTGTGGGCGAAGACCGCCTTGTACTGGTTCAGGTCGTCGCGCTCGGAGTGGATCACGCCGGTACGGTCGACCATGAAGATGTTTTCGATCTGGGCCCCCATGCTCACCAGCAGCTTCATGCAGGAGATGGCGGCGGCACCGGCGCCCAGGCAGACGATCTTCGCGTCCGACAGGGTTTTGCCAGCGATTTCCAGGGCGTTGATCATACCGGCCGCGGTCACGATAGCGGTGCCGTGCTGGTCATCGTGGAATACCGGAATGTCGCACTGCTCGATCAGGGCGCGCTCGATCTCGAAGCACTCTGGCGCCTTGATGTCTTCCAGGTTGATGCCACCGAAGGTGATGGAGATGCGCTTGACGGTGTCGATGAAGGCTTGCGGACTTTCGGAGTCGACTTCGATGTCGAAGACGTCGATACCGGCGAAGCGCTTGAACAACACGCCCTTGCCTTCCATCACCGGCTTGGAAGCCAGTGGGCCGAGGTTACCCAGGCCGAGAATCGCGGTGCCATCGGAAATGACTGCAACCAGGTTGCCCTTGCCGGTGTATTTGTAGGCCAGTTCAGGGTCGCGGGCGATTTCGCGTACTGGTTCGGCTACGCCGGGGCTGTAGGCCAGCGACAGGTCGCGGGCGGTAGCGGTGGCCTTGGTGAGCTCGACACTCAGTTTCCCTGGACGGGGATTGGCGTGATATTCGAGAGCGGCAGTTTTCAGATCAGACATGTGGGCATTCCGCTTTTTACTGTTGGACAGACGGACCGCCGAGGATACGCGTGTCGCAAAGTCCCTACAAGACTGGTCAGTCACCCCTGTCAAGGCCCGCAGGCTACGACTTTGGGCCAAGAGCCACGGAACACAAGGGATAGACTGTTCACAATATAAATAAAAAATGTCTACAATTTTTTTATTTATTGAACCAGCTGGAACATTCCGGGATGGGTCAGCGGCAACATCCAGCGCGCCTGACCCGATTTCAAGCCACCCTTGCGCGAACGGTCGAGCACCCAGCCGCGCGCCTCGATTCGCTGCCCCGGCAGGCGATCCAACTGCGCGACATCGAATTGACCAAGCAGATTGGGTGCAATGCGCAATACAACCGAATCCTGCAATTCGATCCAGACGCCGCCCCGATTGCGCTGCACCTTGCTCACCCGGCCACTGAGCAGCGCAAAACCGGAGGCCTTTATCTGATCCGCTTTCAGTACAGACGATTGCCGCCACAGCCCCAGCCGGGCCTGGCGAGCACTACGCTCGGCGGCCTGCTGGCAACTGAACAAATCGACGTTCGGCGCTACCGCCACCTGGTATCCCAGGCCTTCGGCAAGCAATTGCGCCTCAAGGTTGGCGCCATCGGCACCATAGACATGGGCCAGGGTTCGCCCATAGTGATCCTTGCTTTCCCGACCGGGAAGCAGGCCGACCCGGCCGTTGCTGGCTTTCACCAGCGCCTGCAGGCGCTGGCGGGCGGCAACCGCAAAGGGCTCGTCGGTGCGGCCTTTCTTGCCCAGTTCCGGCGCATTGAGGCCGATCATGCGCACGCTGCGACCATCGGTGAGGCGCAAGGTGTCGCCATCGACCACCCGCTGGACCTGCACGGAGGCCAGCCCAACCGGCGCCGGGCAGAACGCCTGGGCGCTGGAGAGCCAAATCGCGGACATAAAAAAGGCGCCCGCAAGGGACGCCTTTTTCATCAGCGAGGAGAAGCTGAAACAGCTTTCCAGACCGATCAGCCTTAGGCCTTTTTCGCGCCGAAAGCGCCGAAACGGTCGGCGAACTTCTGAACGCGGCCGCCGGTATCCAGAGTCTTCTGCTTACCGGTGTAGAACGGGTGGCATTCGTTGCAAACGTCGATCGCCAGCGGCTTAGCGAAGGTCGAACGAGTTTCGAACTTGTTGCCGCAGCTGCAGGTTACGGCAACTGCTGGGTATTCTGGATGGATATCGGCTTTCATGGTGTCTTCCTCAGGCTAGCGTGCCGCCACCCAACACTATTGTTGAATACCGCACGTAATTAGGCCGCGGATTCTACCAGACCTTTGCGATCACGCAAGCTGTCCCTTGCACCGACCGTCTGCTAGGCTCCGGGCCTTCTTCACCGCCCGCTCAATGAGATTTCCCCGCGTGCCCGACGCCATTTTGCGCCTCGCCCTGCCTTCGCCTCTGCGCCGCCTGTTCGATTACCGGGCCCCTGCCGGTGTACTGCGTACCCAGTTGCATCCGGGCATGCGCCTGCGAGTGCCATTCGGTCGCCGGGAAATGATCGGCATCCTGGTCGAGGTCACGGACAGCAGCGAAGTCCCCGCCGAGAAACTCAAACCGGCACTGGCCCTGCTGGACGCCACCCCACCGCTGCCGCCCGCGCTGTTCAAGCTGTGCCTGTGGACCGCGCAGTATTACCAGCACAGCCTCGGCGACACCCTGAGCTGGGCGCTGCCGGTCCTGCTGCGCCAGGGCGAGCCGGCCGAGGCCCGGCAGGAACGCTTCTGGTCGGTCAGCCCCGGCGCCAGCCTCGACGACCCACGCATCGCCCGCGCCCCGCGCCAGCGCGAAGCCCTGGCGACCCTGGCCCAGCATCCTCATGGCGTCGCCCACCAATTGCTGAGCAAACTGATGCTGAGCAAGGACAGCCTGGATCTGCTGCTGGCCAAGGACCTGGTGCAGGTGGAAGTCCGTCGGCATGCCCCGGGCGAACGCCACGAACATTGGCTGGCCCAGCCGGAACTGCCGCTCAACAGCGAACAGCGCGCCGCCTATGAGGCTATCCGCTCCGGTTTCGACAGCTATCACGCCTTCCTGCTGGCCGGGGTCACCGGCAGCGGCAAGACCGAAGTTTATCTGCAACTGATCCGCGAAACCCTGGAAGCCGGCAAGCAGGCGCTGGTGCTGATCCCGGAGATCAACCTCGGGCCGCAGACCCTGGCGCGCTTCGAGCAACGCTTCAACGCGCGCATCGCCCTGCTGCACTCGGCGGTCAACGACCGCGAGCGCCTGGATGCCTGGCTGGCGGCCCGCGACGGCGAGGCCGACATTATTATCGGCACCCGCTCGGCGCTGTTCACGCCGATGAAAAACCCCGGGCTGATCATCATCGATGAAGAACACGACGGCTCCTATAAACAGCAGGAAGGCCTGCGCTACCACGCCCGCGACCTGGCCCTGGTCCGTGCCCGCCAGGAAAACATCCCTATCGTGCTGGGCTCCGCCACCCCATCGATGGAAAGCCTGCACAACGCCTACACCGGTCGCTATGGCCTGTTGCGCCTGAACGAGCGGGCTGGCGGCGCCAAACAGCCACGCTTCCTGCGCCTGGACGTGAAGAGCCGGCCGCTGGACAGTGGCATTTCCGGCCCCATGCAACAAGCCATCGGCCAGACCCTGGCGGCAGGCCAGCAGGTGCTGGTGTTCCTCAATCGCCGCGGCTTCGCGCCGACCCTGCTGTGCCATGACTGCGGCTGGATGTCCGAGTGCGAACGCTGCGACGCGCGGATGACCGTGCACCAGCGCTACGGCGAGCTGCGCTGCCACCACTGCGGCCACTCCGAGCGCGTACCGCGGCATTGCCCGAAATGCGGCAAGGTCGACCTGCGCCCGGTCGGCGCCGGCACCGAGCGCGCCGAGGAGCGGCTGGCGATCCTGTTCCCGGACTACCCGGTACTGCGAGTCGACCGCGACAGCACCTCGCGCAAGGACGCGATGAACCAGTTGTTCGCCACTATCCAGAAGGGCCAGCCCTGCATCCTCGTGGGCACCCAGATGCTCGCCAAGGGGCACCACTTCCCACGGGTGACCCTGGTCTCGATCCTCGATGCCGACGGCGGCCTGTTCTCCGGCGACTTCCGCGCCAGCGAACGCATGGCGCAGTTGATCGTCCAGGTGGCTGGCCGGGCCGGACGGGCCGAGGAGCCGGGCAAGGTGATCATCCAGACCCACCTGGCCGACCACCCGCTGCTGGTGCAACTGACCGAACAGGGTTACTTCGCCTTTGCCGAACAGGCCTTGAGCGAACGCCGCGCCGCCGGCCTGCCACCGTTCGCCCATCTGGCCCTACTGCGCGCCGAGGCGCACAAGCCGGGGCAAGCCGAAGGGTTCCTCGACGAAGCCTGCAGCGAAGCCGAGCGTTTGCTGGCCCAGATGAACCTCGGCGGTATCGAGTTGCTGGGGCCGGTTCCGGCGCCCATGGAACGCCGCGCCGGGCGTTATCGCGCGCAACTGCTGTTGCAGGCCAATGCCCGGGCGCCGCTGCACAAGCTGCTGAGCCACTGGCTGCTGGTCCTGGAGCAGATGCCCAGCGGGCGCCAGGTACGCTGGTCGCTGGATGTTGACCCTGTGGACCTGTATTGATAGAAAAACCGCCATCTCAGGCAAGCAGAGTCTCTGCAGGAGCGAGGCTTGCCCGCGAGATGGCCCGAATAGCCACCGCATATCCACAAGCGGCCCGCTATAGTTGGCAAGCCCGTCTTCGCAACGGATAATGCCCAGTTTTTCCACCTGCGCATCGAAGCGCCGCCGCGCCAGCGGTTGAAAGAGAAGACCATGAAAGACACCATTCGCCAGCTCATCCAGCAAGCCATCACCCAACTCGTCACCGAAGGTGTGTTGCCAGAAGGCCTGACGCCGGCGATCCAGGTAGAAAACTCCCGCGACAAGACCCACGGCGACTTCGCCAGCAACATCGCCATGATGCTGGCCAAGCCGGCCGGCATGAAACCACGCGACCTGGCGGAAAAGATCATCGCCGCCCTGCCCGCCGACGAGCAGGTCAGCAAGGCCGAGATCGCCGGCCCCGGCTTCATCAACTTCTTCCAGAACACCCAGGCCCTGGCCACCCGCCTGGACGCCGCCCTGGCCGATGCCCACCTCGGCGTGCGCAAGGCCGGCGCGTTGCAGCGCACGGTGGTCGACCTGTCGGCCCCGAACCTGGCCAAGGAGATGCACGTCGGCCACCTGCGCTCGACCATCATTGGCGACGGCGTGGCGCGGGTCCTGGAGTTCCTCGGCGATACCGTGATTCGCCAGAACCACGTGGGCGACTGGGGCACCCAGTTCGGCATGCTGATGGCCTACCTGCAGGAAAACCCGTACACCCGCGACGAGCTGTCGGACCTGGAGAACTTCTACCGTGCCGCCAAGCAGCGCTTCGACGAATCCGAAGAGTTCGCCGACCGTGCCCGCGGCCTGGTGGTCAAGCTGCAGGCCGGTGATGCGGACTGCCTGGAGCTGTGGACCAAGTTCAAGGACATCTCCCTGTCCCACTGCCAGAAGATCTACGAACTGCTGAACGTCAAGCTGACGATGGCCGACGTGATGGGCGAAAGCGCCTACAACGACGACCTGATCAACGTGGTCAACGATCTCAAGGCCAAGGGCATGCTGGTCGAGAGCAACGGCGCCCAGTGCGTGTTCCTCGACGAGTTCAAGAACGCCGAAGGCGAGCCGCTGCCGGTGATCATCGTCAAGGCCGACGGCGGCTACCTGTACGCCACCACCGACCTGGCGGCCGTGCGCTACCGCAGCGGCAAGCTCAAGGCCGACCGTGCGCTGTACTTCGTCGACCAGCGTCAGGCCCTGCACTTCCAGCAAGTGTTCGCGGTGGCCCGCAAGGCCGGCTTCGTGACCCACCCGATGGAAATGGAGCACATGGGCTTCGGCACCATGAACGGCGCCGACGGCCGTCCATTCAAGACCCGCGACGGCGGCACCGTGAAGCTGATCGACCTGCTGACCGAAGCCGAAGAGCGCGCCTACAGCCTGGTCAAGGAAAAGAACCCGGAGCTGGCCGAAGCCGATCTGCGCAATATCGCCAAGGTGGTAGGCATCGACTCGGTGAAATATGCCGACCTGTCCAAGCACCGCACCAGCGACTACAGCTTCAACTTCGACCTGATGCTGAACTTCGAAGGCAACACCGCGCCTTACCTGCTGTACGCCTACACCCGCGCCGCCGGTGTGTTCCGCAAGCTGGGCAAGGACTTCAGCGAAGTACAGGGCCAGATCAACCTGGAAGCCGCCCAGGAACTGGAGCTGGCGGCCAAGCTGGCGCAGTTCGGCGAAATACTGAACAACGTGGCCGACAAGGGTACGCCGCACATCCTGTGCACCTACCTGTACGACGTGGCCGGGCTGTTCTCCAGTTTCTACGAGAACTGCCCGATCCTCAGTGCCGAATCGCCGACGCAGATGCAGAGCCGCTTGCGCCTCACCGAGCTGACCCGTCGTACCCTCAAGCAAGGCCTGGAGTTGCTGGGCCTGAAAGTTCTGGAGCAAATGTAAGTTGGCTGCCAAGAAAAAACCTGCACCCAAGCGTGGCGCCAGCCGTTACCAAGCTCCTGCAAAGCAACCGATCCCGGGTTGGTTGTGGATGGCCATCGGCCTGGCCGTGGGCGCCTTCATCGTGTTCCTGATGAAGCTGGAGCCAGGCAAGGGCGGGGACAGCGTCAAGCGCGAGCGGCTGGAACAACAGAAAACCACCAAGATCGCCGAGGCCAACAAGACCCCGCCGAGCCCGCAGCAACCGGTGAAGCCGAAGTACGACTTCTATACCCTGCTGCCGGAATCGGAGGTGATAGTGCCGCCGGAAGCGGTGCCGGAAAAAACCCTGCCGACGCCGCAGACCGCGCCAGTGGTTCCGACCACCCCGGTAACCCCGGCGGAAGCGGCGAAGATCGACACCGCGCGCGCCCAGGCCGCCCTGGCCGGCATCACCCCGCCACCTGCCCCACCCGTGGCGCAGGTGGCGAAGGCCGCACCGGTGACCAAGTTCTTCCTGCAGGCCGGTTCGTTCCGCAAGCAGACCGATGCCGACAAGGTCCGCGCACAGATCATCCTCTTGGGGCAATCGGTGTCCGTCGAGTCCGGCACCGTCAAGGACGAGACTTGGTACCGCGTACTGGTGGGCCCGTTCAGCAACCGCGAACAGCTGACCACCGCGCAGAAGCAACTGGCCGGCGCCGGCTTCAGCAACCTGCTGTTACAACAGCGCCAGAGCCGCTAAGACGGCCGATCGCGAGCAAGCCCGTTCCGCACCCTGCAGGAGCGAGGCTTGCCCGCGAGGCGTCCTCCCTGGCGCCCGCTCTCCCGCCAGGAAATACCGCTCGTCCCACAACCCCCGCCGCAGTTGAAAAACCCCACGCCACCCCCATATGAGTCTCCATCAGGGCATTTTCGCCCCGCAGCGTGGAGACTCTCCCCTTGACCACCATCGTTTCAGTCCGCCGCCACGGCAAAGTCGTCATGGGCGGCGACGGCCAGGTTTCCCTCGGCAACACCGTGATGAAAGGCAACGCGAAAAAGGTTCGTCGCCTGTATCACGGCCAGGTTATCGCCGGCTTTGCCGGGGCCACGGCTGACGCCTTCACCCTGTTCGAACGTTTCGAAGGCCAGCTTGAGAAACATCAGGGGCACCTGGTGCGCGCCGCCGTCGAACTGGCCAAGGAATGGCGCACCGACCGCTCCCTCAGCCGCCTCGAAGCCATGCTCGCGGTCGCCAACAAGGACGCTTCCTTGATCATCACCGGCAACGGTGACGTGGTCGAGCCGGAAGACGGCCTGATCGCCATGGGCTCCGGCGGCGCCTATGCCCAGGCCGCGGCCAGCGCCCTGCTGAAGAAAACCGACCTGTCGGCCCGCGAAATCGTCGAAACCGCCTTGGGCATCGCCGGCGACATCTGCGTTTTCACCAACCACACCCAGACCATTGAGGAGCAGGATCTCGCGGAATAAGCCTGTTTCGGCCATCGCGCCACGGCATTCATTCTTGCTTGAGGACCGCCAATTACTATGCCCATGACTCCCCGCGAAATCGTCCACGAACTCAACCGCCATATCATCGGCCAGGACGATGCCAAGCGCGCCGTCGCCATCGCGCTGCGTAACCGCTGGCGCCGCATGCAGCTGCCTGAAGAGCTGCGTGTCGAAGTGACCCCGAAGAACATCCTGATGATCGGCCCGACCGGCGTCGGCAAGACCGAGATCGCCCGGCGCCTGGCCAAGCTGGCCAACGCTCCGTTCATCAAGGTTGAAGCGACCAAGTTCACCGAAGTCGGTTATGTCGGCCGCGATGTTGAGTCCATCATCCGCGACCTGGCCGATGCCGCGATCAAACTGTTCCGCGAACAGGAAATGACCCGTGTGCGCCATCGCGCCGAAGACGCTGCCGAAGAACGCATCCTCGATGCCCTGCTGCCACCGGCGCGCATGGGTTTCAGCAACGAGGACGCCGCCCCGGCCCAGGACTCCAACACCCGCCAGCTGTTCCGCAAGCGCCTGCGCGAAGGCCAGCTGGACGACAAGGAAATCGAGATCGAAGTGGCTGAAGTCAGCGGCGTCGACATTTCAGCGCCACCGGGCATGGAAGAGATGACCAACCAGTTGCAGAGTCTCTTCGCCAACATGGGCAAGGGCCAGCGCAAGAACCGCAAGCTCAAGGTCAAGGACGCGCTCAAGCTGATCCGCGACGAAGAAGCCAGCCGCCTGGTCAACGATGAAGAACTCAAGGCCAAGGCCCTGGAAGCGGTCGAACAGCACGGCATCGTGTTCATCGACGAAATCGACAAGGTTGCCAAGCGTGGCAACTCCGGCGGCGTCGACGTCTCTCGCGAAGGCGTGCAGCGCGACCTGCTGCCGCTGATCGAAGGCTGCACCGTCAACACCAAGCTGGGCATGGTCAAGACCGACCACATCCTGTTCATCGCTTCCGGCGCGTTCCACCTGAGCAAGCCGAGCGACCTGGTGCCCGAGCTGCAAGGCCGCCTGCCGATCCGCGTCGAGCTCAAGGCGCTGTCGCCGGAAGACTTCGAGCGCATTCTCAGCGAGCCTCACGCCTCCCTGACCGAGCAATACCGCGAGCTGCTGAAAACCGAAGGCCTGGTCATCGAGTTCCAGGCGGACGGTATCAAGCGCCTGGCGGAGATCGCCTGGCAGGTCAACGAGAAGACCGAGAACATCGGCGCCCGTCGCCTGCACACCCTGCTCGAGCGCTTGCTCGAAGAGGTGTCGTTCAGCGCCGGCGACCTGGCCAGCGCCCATAACGAAGAGCCGATCCGCATCGACGCCGCCTACGTCAACAACCACCTGGGCGAATTGGCGCAGAACGAAGACCTGTCCCGTTATATCCTGTAACGAGCACGTCCCCGCAGTAGCGAGCAAGCTCGCCGCCGCGGGGATTCCTTGTACAGACGGACCGCAGGCTGCCCCATGACCACTCGACTTCCCACCGCCATCAACCTGCACAAAGCCTCGAGGACCCTGACGCTGACCTATGCGCCAGACGAGGTCTATCACCTGCCCGCCGAATTCCTGCGGGTGCACTCCCCCTCCGCCGAGGTCCAGGGCCACGGCAAACCCATCCTGCAATTTGGCAAGATCGACGTCGGCCTGACCAAGGTCGAACCGGCGGGCCAGTACGCACTGAAATTGACCTTCGACGACGGGCATGACAGCGGCCTGTTCACCTGGGACTACCTGTACCAGTTGGCGGTGCGCCAGGACGATCTGTGGAAGGATTATCTTGCCGAACTTCAAGCCGCCGGAAAGTCCCGCGACCCGAATGAGTCCATCGTCAAGCTGATGCTCTAGATCAGACCTCTGACGCTTTAGAGGGCATTTTCTAGATTCATCTGTTTGAATGCTGGGCTGCATGGCCAACGATTGGCCTGCTTGCGAAAAAAATTAAACTCGGGTAACCAATGGAGCTGGCAAGTTCCCTGCAGTGTTCTCTGAACAAAAAAGTAGTAATGCAGAATCAACGGTCACCCGAGCAGTAGTACCTGGCATCTTTGCTGTGTGACTACACAGCAGGTCCGGTACTCGTCTCAGGACAATGGAGCGTCGTAGATGAGTAACAAGAATAACGATGACCTGAAACGCCAAGCCTCGGAAAACACTCTGGGCCTGAATCCTGTCATCGGTTTACGTCGGAAAGATCTGCTTACCTCTGCTCGAATGGTGCTGACCCAGGCCATCAAACAACCGCTGCACAGCGCCAAACATGTGGCCCATTTCGGCGTCGAACTGAAGAACGTGATGTTCGGCAAATCGACGCTGCAACCGGAGAGCGATGACCGTCGCTTCAACGATCCGGCCTGGAGCCAGAACCCGCTGTACAAGCGTTATCTGCAAACCTACCTGGCGTGGCGCAAGGAGCTTCACGACTGGATCGGCCACAGCAACCTCTCCGAACAGGACATCAGTCGCGGCCACTTCGTCATCAACCTGATGACCGAAGCCATGGCGCCGACCAACACCGCCGCCAACCCCGCGGCGGTCAAACGCTTCTTCGAGACCGGCGGCAAAAGCCTGCTCGATGGCCTCTCCCATCTGGCCAAGGACCTGGTGCACAACGGCGGCATGCCGAGCCAGGTCAACATGGACGCCTTCGAGATCGGCAAGAACCTGGGCACCAGTGAAGGCGCGGTGGTGTTTCGCAACGACGTGCTGGAGCTGATCCAGTACCGCCCGGTGACCGAGCAGGTGCACGAGCGCCCGCTGCTGGTGGTCCCGCCACAGATCAACAAGTTCTATGTCTTCGATCTCAGCCCGGACAAGAGCCTGGCGCGCTTCTGTCTGCGCAACGGCTTGCAGACCTTTATCGTCAGTTGGCGCAACCCGACCAAGGCGCAGCGCGAGTGGGGCCTGTCGACCTACATCGAAGCGCTGAAAGAAGCGGTCGACGTGGTCACCGCCATCACCGGCAGCAAGGATGTGAACATGCTCGGTGCCTGCTCCGGCGGCATCACCTGCACCGCGCTGCTGGGGCACTACGCGGCCCTGGGCGAGAAGAAGGTCAATGCCTTGACCCTGCTGGTCAGCGTGCTCGATACCACCCTCGATACACAGGTGGCGCTGTTCGTCGACGAGCAGACCCTGGAAGCCGCCAAGCGTCACTCTTATCAGGCTGGCGTGCTGGAAGGCCGCGACATGGCCAAGGTCTTCGCCTGGATGCGGCCCAACGACCTGATCTGGAACTACTGGGTGAACAACTACCTGCTGGGCAACGAGCCACCGGTGTTCGATATCCTGTTCTGGAACAACGACACCACCCGGTTGCCCGCGGCCTTCCACGGCGACCTGATCGAAATGTTCAAAAACAATCCACTGATCCGCCCCAACGCACTGGAAGTGTGCGGTACGCCGATCGACCTGAAACAGGTCACCGCCGACATCTTCTCCCTGGCCGGCACCAACGACCACATCACCCCGTGGAAGTCCTGCTACAAGTCGGCCCAACTGTTCGGCGGCAAGGTCGAATTCGTCCTTTCCAGCAGCGGGCATATCCAGAGTATCCTCAACCCGCCAGGCAACCCCAAGTCGCGCTACATGACCAGCGAAGAGATGCCGCCCAGCGCCGACGACTGGCAGGAAAACTCGACCAAGCACACTGACTCCTGGTGGCTGCACTGGCAGGCCTGGCAGGCGGAGCGCTCGGGCAAACTGAAAAAGACGCCGAGCATTCTCGGCAACAAGGCGTATCCAGCGGCCGAGGCGGCGCCGGGTACTTATGTCCATGAACGTTAACCGATAGCAAGCCTGCAGGATCGAGCCGCTTGCGCTGATGCTGCTGCGCAAGCGACTCGATCCTGCAGGCAACGATTCCACCAACAGGGCCAAGGCATGCCTCAACCGTTCATCTTTCGCACCGTCGACCTGGATGGCCAGACCATCCGCACCGCGGTACGCTCAGGCAAGCCTCACTTGACACCCTTGCTGATCTTCAATGGTATCGGCGCCAACCTGGAGCTGGTGTTTCCATTCGTCCAGGCTCTGGACCCGGACCTGGAAGTCATCGCCTTCGACGTACCGGGCGTTGGTGGCTCCTCGACGCCGAGCCTACCCTACCGTTTTCCCAGCCTGGCCAAGTTGACTGCACGAATGCTCGATTACCTCGACTATGGGCAGGTCAATGTGGTGGGTGTGTCCTGGGGCGGGGCGCTAGCCCAGCAGTTCGCCTACGACTACCCCGAACGCTGCAAGAAACTGGTGCTGGCCGCTACCGCCGCTGGCGCCTTCATGGTGCCAGGCAAACCCAATGTGCTGTGGATGATGGCCAGCCCGCGGCGCTACATCCAACCCTCCCATGTGATGCGCATCGCCCCCCTGATCTACGGCGGCTCGTTCCGCCGCGACCCCAACCTCGCCGCCGAGCATGCCAGCAAGGTCCGCTCGGCGGGCAAGCTGGGCTACTACTGGCAATTGTTCGCCGGCCTCGGCTGGACCAGCATCCACTGGCTGCACAAGATCCACCAGCCGACCCTGATACTGGCCGGCGACGACGACCCGCTGATCCCGCTGATCAACATGCGCATGTTGGCGTGGCGAATTCCCAACGCCCAGCTGCACATCATCGACGACGGGCATCTGTTCCTGATTACCCGGGCCGAAGCCGTCGCGCCGATCATCATGAAATTCCTCGAGGAGGAACGGCAGCGGGCAGTGATGCACCCGCATCCGACACCGTTCAGCGGTACGTAGCAAAAAGCGTCTGCCGACAGGATCGTCGCGCGCGCAGGATGGTTCAGGACCGACTATGGTGTTTGTCTTGGTGTGCTTGTTGATGGCTTGACGAAGGAGTGTTGAAGCATGCGAGACAAACCAACGGCGGGCTCGTTGCCCACGCCCGCCACCTACATCACAGCCCAGAGTGCCATCACCGGCCTGCGTGGCCGTGACTTGCTGTCGACCCTGCGCAGCGTGGCCACCTACGGCCTGCGCCACCCAGCGCACAGCGCCCGCCACGCCTTGGCGCTGGGTGGCCAATTGGGCCGTGTCCTGCTGGGGGAAACGCTGCACAAACCCAACCCCCAGGACAGCCGGTTCTCCGATCCGACCTGGAGCCTGAACCCGTTTTACCGACGCGGCCTGCAGGCCTATCTCAGCTGGCAGAAACAGATCAAAAGCTGGATCGACGACAGCAGCATGAGCGCGGACGACCGGGCCCGCGCGCACTTTGCCTTCAACCTGCTCAACGATGCCGTGGCACCGTCCAACACCCTGCTCAATCCGCTGGCGATCAAGGAGATCTTCAACTCCGGTGGCAACAGCGTGATCCGCGGCATCGGTCATCTGGTCGACGACCTGCTGCATAACAATGGCCTGCCCAGCCAGGTCACCAAACAGGCCTTCGAAGTCGGCAAGAACCTGGCCACCACCCCCGGTTCGGTGGTGTTTCGCAACGAGCTGCTGGAACTGATCCAGTACAAGCCGATGAGCGAAAAACAGTACGCCCGGCCCCTGCTGATTGTGCCGCCACAGATCAACAAGTTCTATATCTTCGACCTCAGTCCCGCCAACAGCTTCGTGCAGTTCGCCCTGAAAAACGGCCTGCAGACCTTCATCATCAGCTGGCGCAATCCCGATGTCCGGCATCGCGAATGGGGCCTGTCGAGCTATGTCGAGGCCGTGGAGGAAGCCATGAATGTCTGCCGGGCGATCACCGGCAGTCGAGACGTGAACCTGATGGGGGCCTGTGCCGGCGGCCTGACCATTGCCGCCTTGCAAGGCCACCTGCAAGCCAAGCGACAACTGCGCCGGGTCTCCAGCTCCACCTACCTGGTCAGCCTGCTGGACAGCCAGATGGACAGTCCCGCGGCCCTGTTCGCCGACGAGCAGACCCTGGAGGCAGCCAAGCGCCGCTCCTATCAACGCGGCGTGCTCGAAGGTCGCGACATGGCCAAGGTGTTCGCCTGGATGCGGCCCAACGACCTGATCTGGAATTACTGGGTCAACAACTACCTGCTGGGCAAGGAGCCGCCGGCGTTCGACATCCTCTACTGGAACAACGACAACACTCGGCTGCCGGCTGCCTTTCATGGCGATCTGCTGGATTTCTTCAAGCACAACCCGATGAGTCATCCCGGTGGCCTGGAAGTCTGCGGCACACCAATCGACCTGCAAAAAGTCACGGTCGACAGTTTCAGCGTTGCCGGAATCAACGACCACATCACCCCCTGGGATGCGGTGTATCGCTCAACCCTGCTGCTGGGCGGCGAAAAGCGCTTTGTGCTGTCCAACAGCGGGCACGTGCAGAGCATCCTCAACCCGCCGAACAATCCCAAGGCCAACTACGTCGAAAACGGCAAGCTCAGCAGCGACCCGCGGGCCTGGTACTACGACGCCAAGCACGTCGACGGCAGCTGGTGGACACAATGGCTGGAATGGATCCAGCAGCGTTCCGGCGCCCAGCGCGAAACCCTGATGACCCTGGGTAACCAGAATTACCCACCGATGGAGGCGGCGCCTGGCACCTACGTGCGCGTCCGCTGAATTTCCCCGCGCCGCGGCCCGAGGGTCGCGGCCTGACTGAACAACCAAGAAGACTGGATGAAAACCCGCGACCGGATACTCGAATGTGCCCTGCTGCTGTTCAACCACAAGGGCGAACCCAATGTCTCGACCATGGAAGTTGCCAACGAAATGGGGATCAGCCCCGGCAACCTCTACTACCACTTTCACGGCAAGGAGCCGCTGGTCCTCGGGCTGTTCGAGCGTTTTCAGAATGAGCTGACGCCCCTGCTCGATCCGCCCGCCGATGTGCACCTGGCGCCCGAAGACTACTGGCTGTTCCTGCACCTGATCGTCGAACGCCTGGCGCACTACCGCTTCCTGTTCCAGGACCTGTCCAACCTGGCCGGACGCCTGCCGAAGCTGGCCAAGGGGATTCGCAACCTGCTCAACGCCCTGAAGCGCACCCTGGCCTCGCTACTGGCCAGGCTCAAGGCTTCGGGACAACTGGTCAGCGATACCCAGGCGCTGGGGCAACTGGTGGAACAGATCACCATGACCCTGCTGTTCTCGCTGGACTATCAGCGCATCCTCGATCGCGAGGGTGAGGTAAGGGTGGTGGTCTACCAGATCATGATGCTGGTGGCGCCGCACCTGCTGCCACCGGCGAAACTGGCCACCGAACAAATGGCCCTGCGTTACCTCGACGAACACGATTGATCGGCGCAGCAAGAATCCCACAAACAAAAACGCCCGACCTTTGCAGGCCGGGCGTTTTTGTATGTCCCGAAAGACTCAGGACTGACTGGTTGGCGTCGCAGGTGCTGGCGCGACAGTCGGGGTGACGGCAGGGCTTGGCACCACTGCGGAGTTCGCAGGGCTGACCGGTGCTGCCGGCTTGGCGGCAACCGCGGGCTTCGGTGCAGCGGCCTTGGGTGCTGCCGGTTTCTTCACTGCCGGTTTTTTCGCCGCCGGTTTCGCAGCGGGCTTGGCCGCTGGTTTGGCGGCAGGTTTGGCCGCTACTGGCTTGGCGGCAGGTTTTGCAGCCGGCTTGGCCGCCGCAGTTTTGGCTGCCGGTTTCGCGGCAGGCTTGGCTGCTGCCTTCGCCGGAGCTTTGGCTGCCGGTTTGGCCGCGGCTTTAGCCAAAGGTTTGACCGCTGCAGTCTTGGCCGCGATCGGAGCCACCTTGGCGCCTGTGAGTTTCTCGATCTGTTTGGTCAGGGTGTCGACCTTGCTGTGCAGCGCCTTGACTTCATTGCGGCTGGGCACGCCCAGACGCGAAATGGCACTGTTCAAGCGCTTGTCGAATGCACCTTCCAGCTCGTCCCACTTGCCCAGCGCGCGGTCCTTGACGCCACTGATGCGCGATTTTGCCGAGCTCGCGGAGTCCTTGGCGGCATCGACTTTCTTGCCGACAGCGCTTTTGGTGAGCTTCTCGGCTTTCTCGCCATCCTTGACCAGCGACTCGAAAAGCTTGCTGCCGTCAGTGTCGATTTTCGAGTACACGCCTAAACCAGCAAGCCAGATTTTACGGGAGTAGTCTTCGACCTTCCCGATCCACGAGCTGCCTTCTTTTTCAGTATTCTTTTTACCAGCCATCCCGTTCTCCTTAATGTTTACGCGCGACACGTTCGAGCAATGCCGTCAGCTCATCGAGCTTAGCAGAGAGTGTCTCAACGTCATGTTTAGACGGAATGCCAATGCGATTCAAGGCACTTGCGACGCGCGTGTCAAAAGCCCTCTCGACTTTATCCAGCTGCACTTCGACTTTGCCCCTGAGACTGGTGACATCCCCCTTCACGCTATCAATCTGACTGTTGGCGGCCTCAAGTTGTTCAGTCACAACTTTTTTGCCTTTTTTTTCAACAGCTTGACCGGCTTTAACGAGCTCTTGAAAGTACTCGCTGCCTTCCTGACCGACCTTGGTGTAGGCACCCAGGCCTGCCAGCCAGATCTTGCGGGCATAGGATTTGACTTCGCTCAGAGTGGTTGATGCGACATCAACTTTTTTCTTCAGAATTGCTTTGGCCATGGTGCACCTCACGCGCAGAAGGTTTGAGGAACTGCCCGCAGGAAAGTGGGCTCAGGCACAAAGTAGTGAGAAAAATTAGAATCGGCACCCTAACCAATGTCATAAAAAGGTGGAGGGGTTATTGGAGATAACCGGCTCGCCAGCGATGTTTTTCCAGGCGTCATGACAACACCCGAGATCACCGGCAAGCCGACTTCTACGAAAGTGGCTCAGACCAGGGCTTTATCCAGCGCCTTTTCGATTTCCGACTTGATCATGCCGCTCATGGCGGACATCAACAGGCCCAGCTCGACATCGACCCTGATCGAATCGTCTCCCACCTGCACCGCACCTTTGACCCCCGAACGCTTGAGGTTCAGGGTATCGCCCGACCACTGCGGCTCAAGGCCATACTGATCGGCCAGTTTCTGCGCCAACTGGTCAGCCTTTTCGCGGGCTGCTTCCTTACCCAGGCCGTGGGCACGCTCAACACTTATACGGGCCATTGAATGACTCCTGTTTTATCGGGACTTGCCTTGAGCGTCTTGAGCTGCGCTGCGTCAAAACGCCCCGGCGCTTCACTATCTTACATTCAGCCTTGCCAAGACAAAGACCGCCACCGGGATTAGAATGTCCCGCATTCTCTTTTGGTGACAGCGATATGACTGATCAGCGCAAAGGCAGCGATGCCGAACCCACCACTCACTTCGGCTTCAAAAACGTTCCGGAAAGCCAGAAGGCGGAAAAAGTCGCTGAAGTGTTCCACTCGGTGGCCGCCAAGTACGACCTGATGAACGACGTACTGTCCGGTGGCATGCATCGCCTGTGGAAACGCTTCACGATCGAATTGTCCGGCGTTCGCCCGGGCAATCGAGTGCTGGACATCGCCGGCGGCACCGGCGACCTGACCCGCAAGTTCTCCCATCTGGTGGGCCCTACCGGCCAGGTGGTGCTGGCGGACATCAACGCCTCCATGCTCAAGGTCGGTCGCGACCGCCTGCTCGACAAGGGCGTGGCCGGCAACATCGAGTTCGTTCAGGCCGACGCGGAAAAGCTACCGTTCCCGGACAACCATTTCGACGTCGTGACCATCGCCTTCGGCCTGCGTAACGTGACCCACAAGGAAGACGCCCTGCGCTCGATGCTGCGGGTGCTCAAGCCCGGTGGCCGCCTGCTGGTGCTGGAGTTCTCCAAGCCGACCAACGCGCTGATGTCCAAGGTCTACGACGCCTACTCGTTCGCCTTCATGCCGCTGGCCGGCAAGCTGATCACCAATGACTCGGAAAGCTATCGCTACCTGGCCGAATCGATCCGCATGCACCCGAACCAGGAAACCCTGAAGTCAATGATGGTCGAGGCCGGTTTCGATCGCGTGACCTACCACAACATGACCGCGGGCATCGTCGCCCTGCACCGCGGTATCAAACCCTGATGTTGTTCAGCGGCCTGCTTGCCAGCGTCGAGCACAGCCTCAACCGTGTACTGCGTCTCGACAGCACGGCTTTGCCACGCTTGCAGCATTTGAACGGCAAGGTCATCGCCGTCGATTGCCGCAGCCCGAGCGTGCAGCTGTTCGTCATTCCCGGCGACGAGGGCCTGACCCTCGCCGCGCATTGGGCGGCCGACGCCGACTGCACCCTGCGGACGCCGGCCTCGAGCCTGGTGCGCCTGGCCCTGAGCCAGGACAAGACTTCGGTGCTGCACAGCCCCGAGGTCGAGCTGGAAGGCGACAGCGGCGTGCTACTGGAACTGGCGGCCATCCTCCAGGACCTGGAGCTGGACTGGGAGTACGAACTCTCGCGCTGGCTCGGTCCGGTAGCCACCCAGCTGCTCAGCGGCCATTTACGCAGCCGCACGCGCTGGTATCGCCAGGGTTTCGCCAGCCTGAACCAGAACCTCGCCGAATACCTGGCCGAAGAATCACGCACCCTGGTGGGCCAGCACGAAGCCGAAGCCCGTTTCAGCGAACTGGACCGGGTCAAGCTCGACCTGGAACGCCTCGAGGCGCGCTTCGAGCGCCTTTCCCGATCCCTTGACCCAAGCGATAACGCATGAAGCTGCTTGCCGTCCGCCGTTTGTTGCGCATCCAGCGCGTCGTGATCCGCTACCGCCTCGATGACCTGCTGTTCGCCCTGCCCCTGCCCTGGCTCCTCCTGGCGCTGCGCTACGCCTTGCCCTGGCGCTGGTTCCCGCGCAAGCAGCTGGAACTGAGCCGCGGTGCGCGCCTGCGCCTGGCCTTGCAGGACCTGGGGCCGATCTTCATCAAGTTCGGCCAGATTCTCTCGACCCGTCGCGACCTGCTGCCTGAAGACATCGCCGACGAGCTGATGCTGCTGCAGGACCGCGTGCCGCCCTTCGACTCGAAGAAGTCGGTGGCGCTGATCGAGGAGCAGCTGGGCAAGAAGATCAGCGATGTATTCAGCCGCTTCGATATCGAGCCACTGGCCTCCGCTTCGGTGGCGCAAGTCCACGCCGCCCAGCTCAAGAGCGGCGAAGAAGTGGTGGTCAAGGTCATCCGCCCGGGCCTCAAGCCGGTCATCGCCCAGGATCTGGCCTGGCTGTTCATCCTCGCCCGCGCCGCCGAAAAGGTTTCGGCCGACGCCCGCCTGCTGCACCCGGTGGATGTGGTCAGCGATTATGAAAAGACCATCTACGACGAACTCGACCTGTTGCGCGAAGCGGCCAACGCCAGCCAGCTCAAGCGCAACTTCGAAGGCTCGCCGCTGCTCTACGTGCCGCAGGTCTACTGGGACTGGTGCCGGCCGAAAGTGCTGGTCATGGAACGCATCTACGGGATCCAGGTGACCGACCTGGCCACCCTCGCCGACCAGCGCACCGACATGAAAATGCTCGCCGAGCGCGGCGTGGAGATCTTTTTCACCCAGGTGTTCCGCGACAGTTTCTTCCACGCCGACATGCATCCGGGCAATATCTTCGTCAGCACCGTGCAGCCGTGGAGCCCGCAGTACATCGCCATCGACTGCGGCATCGTCGGCAGCCTGACCCCGGAAGACCAGGACTACCTGGCCCGCAACCTGTTCGCGTTCTTCAAACGCGACTACCGGCGCGTGGCGCAACTGCACATCGATTCGGGCTGGGTGCCGGCAGAGACCAAACTCAACGAATTCGAAGCGGCAATCCGTACCGTGTGCGAGCCGATCTTCGAAAAACCGTTAAAAGATATTTCCTTCGGCCAGGTGCTGATGCGCCTGTTCCAGACCGCTCGCCGCTTCAACATGGAAGTGCAGCCGCAACTGGTGCTGCTGCAAAAGACCCTGCTGAACATCGAAGGCCTGGGCCGCCAGCTGTACCCGGAGCTGGACCTGTGGAACACCGCCCAGCCGTTCCTCGAACGCTGGATGCGCGAGCGCGTCAGCCCGAAAGCCTTGCTGGGCAACCTGCACAGCCAGGTCGAGCAACTGCCGCACCTGGCCAACATGACCCGCGACCTGCTCGAACGCATGTCCCAGCCCCATGCCCAGGATCCTTCGCCGCCCTGGAAACGGCGCAAGGACGACTGGTTCCTGCGCCTTCTCGGCGCGGCGCACCTGGGTGGTGGCGCGATCCTCGCGGCCGGCGGACCGCTGAACGAACTGGGTCACTGGCCGGCCGGCATCATGATGGCCGTGGGCTTGTATCTGGTCGTGCGCCGATAGCCAGCCGGGCTAGCGGCTGGCACACTGTTTCTCATCGCCGAGGCTCGACGAGCGCGTCGAGCCCTGTTGTCGGAGTCGAAGATGAAAGATTGGCTGGACGAGATCAAATGGGACGCTGACGGCCTGGTGCCGGCCATCGCCCAGGATCACAAGACCGGGCGCGTGCTGATGATGGCCTGGATGAACCGCGAGGCGCTGAGCCTGACCGCTGCCGAAAACCGTGCCATCTACTGGTCACGTTCGCGTGGCAAGCTATGGCGCAAGGGAGAAGAGTCCGGGCATGTGCAAAAGCTTCATGAAATGCGCCTGGACTGCGATGCCGACGTCATCATCCTGATGGTCGAACAGATCGGCGACATCGCCTGCCACACAGGCCGCCAGAGCTGCTTCTACCGCGTTTATGAAAACGGCGACTGGAAAACGGTCGATCCGGTACTCAAAGACCCGCACGCGATCTATCAAGCAGGACACTGAACATGAGCGATACCCTGACCCGTCTGGCCCAGGTGCTGGAAGAGCGCAAAGGCGCCGCCGCCGACACTTCCTATGTCGCCAGCCTGTACCACAAGGGCCTGAACAAGATTCTGGAAAAAGTCGGCGAGGAATCGGTGGAAACCATCATCGCCGCCAAGGACGCCGCCCACAGCGGTGACTGCAGCGATGTGATCTACGAAACCGCCGACCTGTGGTTTCACACCATGGTCATGCTCGCCCAGCTGGGGCAGCATCCGCAGGCCGTTCTCGATGAACTGGACCGGCGCTTCGGTTTGTCCGGACACGCCGAGAAAGCCTCGCGTCCGTCCGCCTGAACATTATTTAGAGAGGAAACGCAGCATGGGCATTTTTGACTGGAAACACTGGATCGTCATCCTGATTGTCGTGGTGCTGGTGTTCGGCACCAAGAAACTGAAAAACCTCGGCACCGACGTCGGCGAATCGATCAAGGGCTTTCGCAAGGCCATGAACGACGACGAAAAAAACGCCGAGCCTGACGTGCCACCGACCGCCCAGCCTGCTCCGCCGGTCCAGCCGCAAAGCGCTCCGCTGAACCAGCCGCACACCATCGACGTGCAGGCGCAAAAAGTCGAAGAGCCGACCCGCAAAGACTCGTGAGCACTGACTAATGTTTGGTATCAGCTTCTCTGAACTGCTGCTCGTCGGCCTGGTGGCCCTGCTGGTGCTCGGCCCCGAGCGTCTGCCGGGCGCTGCGCGCACGGCAGGCCTGTGGGTCGGCCGCCTGAAGCGCAGCTTCAATGCGATCAAGCAGGAAGTTGAACGGGAGATCGGTGCCGATGAAATTCGTCGGCAACTGCACAACGAACACATTCTGTCGCTGGAACAGGAAGCGCGGAAAATCCTCAATCCGATCCAGCAACAGCCGACACCGGTCGAGCCCGTGGCCGAACAGAGCACTCATGCGCCCGCCGCGGCACCTGAAGCGCCAGCCAGCGCGACCACAGCGAGCCCTACTGCCGCAACTGCACCGGCCGAACCGGCTGCGCCCGTGACAACGCCTGTCACGCCAGCCCCCCACGACCCTACTTTGCCGCCGCGAGCCCCATGAGCGATATTCCGGAAAACGACCAACATATGCCTCTGGTGTCGCACCTCACCGAGTTGCGCACCCGGTTGCTGCGCTGCGTGGCGGCGATCTTCCTGATCTTCGGCGGGCTGTTCGCCTTCACCCAGCAGATCTACACCATCGTCTCCACGCCGCTGCGCCAGTACCTGCCGGCGGGCGCAACGATGATCGCCACCGACGTGGCGTCGCCGTTCCTGACCCCGCTCAAGCTGACGATGATGGTCTCGCTGTTCCTGGCGATCCCGGTGATCCTGCACCAGATCTGGGGTTTCATCGCCCCCGGCCTGTACAAGCATGAAAAGCGCATCGCCGTACCGCTGCTGGTCTCCAGCATCCTGCTGTTCTACATCGGCATGGCCTTCGCCTACTTCCTGGTGTTCCCGCTGATCTTCAAGTTCTTCGCCGCAGCCACCCCGGCCGGCGTGGAAATGATGACCGACATCACCAGCTACCTCGACTTCGTCATGACCCTGTTCTTCGCCTTCGGCGTGGCGTTCGAGATCCCGGTGGCGGTGGTGCTGCTGGTGTGGATCGGCGTGGTCAACGTCGCCTACCTGAAGAAGATCCGCCCGTACGTGATCATCGGCTGCTTCGTGGTCGGCATGATCCTGACCCCGCCGGACATCTTCTCCCAGACCTTGCTGGCGGTACCGATGTGGCTGCTGTTCGAGATCGGCATCCTGTTCGGCAGCCTGATCAGCAAGCGCGGCGATCATCCGGACGACCAGCCGGCTGAAGACCACAACGACCAGCCGCCAGCGACCCAAGCGTGAACCTGCTGCTGCTCGAGGAGGCCGACTTCATCGCGGCCGACCGGGTGATCCTGCGCGATCGCCGCCTGACCCACATGCAGGAAGTCCATCGGGCCGCGGTGGGCGACAGCCTGCGGGTCGGCCGTATCGGCGGCCTGATGGGCTCGGCCGAGCTGCTGCGCCTGGAGCCCGGGGAGGCCGAGCTGCAAGTCAGCCTCGACCAGCCACCGCCAGCCAAGCTGCCCCTGACCCTGGTGCTGGCCCTGCCGCGCCCGAAAATGCTCCGTCGGGTGCTGCAAACCGTCGCCGCCATGGGCGTGCCCCGGCTGGTGCTGGTGAACAGCTACCGGGTCGAGAAAAGCTTCTGGCAAACGCCTTTCCTCGAACCCGAGGCGATTCGCGAGCAACTGATCCTCGGCCTGGAACAGGCCCGCGACAGCGTGCTACCGGAAGTGGTCATCGAAAAGCGCTTCAAACCCTTCGTCGAAGACCGCCTGCCGACGCTGGTCGAAGGTACCCTCGGGCTGGTCGGCCATCCCGGCCAGTACCCGGCCTGCCCTCGCGGCCTGGATGAACCGGTGACCCTGGCCATCGGCCCGGAAGGCGGCTGGATCCCCTACGAAATAGACCTGCTGGGCAAGTCCGGCCTGCGCCCGGTGCAGCTCGGCGAGCGCATCCTGCGGGTCGAAACCGCCGTTACCGCCCTTCTCGCCCGCCTCTTCTAACTAACCCCACTCGCTCCTGCGCTTCAGATTTATCTGACGCAGCCGATAGGTTCTCTACAAAACCTATTAATAGCCCAAGGGAGTTCGCGGCATGTACCGTTGGTTAGCCCAGAGTCTGGGAAATGTAAGCGTCAACCTCAAACTCGGCGTTGGCTTCGGTCTGGTGCTGCTACTGACCCTGCTGATCACCGCGACCGGCTGGCTGGGCCTGGGCAATGTGATCGAGCGCGGCGACAAGCTGGGCTATATCTCCAGCCTCAACGAGCTGACCAAGGACCTGCGCATCGCGCGCCTGGACTATGAAATGCGCCGTGGCGAGCAGGGGCCGGGGGCCGTCAGCGAGCTGCTGAACAAACTCGACGAAGGCTTGCAACGCGCACGCAAGATGCTGGAAATGCCTGAAAGCATCGCCATGATCGACCAGCAGATCGCCGCCGTCAGCGAGTACAAGCTGGCCTTCGCCGACATGACCCGCGCCACCGCCAGCCGCGAAGCCGCCCGCGCCAAACTGGGCGCCACCGCCGATAACGCCGTGGCCCGGGTGGCCGAAGTGGAGAAATCCATGCTGCAGGGCGACAGCGTGGCGCAGTTCAATAGCGTCATCGACCTGAGCAAACTGATCCAGCAGGCGCGCTTCCAGGTCCGCGGCTACACCTACAGCGGCAAGGCCGAGGCCGAACAGCCGGCGCTGGACGCCATCGACAACGCCCTGAACAACCTCGCCAGCCTGCCGGCCAAGCTGCCGGAACAGCACCTGGCCAACCTGCAGCAGGCCACCGACGCCCTCAAGGGCTACCGCTCCGCGGTCAGCGATTTCCGCGACTCCCAGGTGGCCAGCGCCGCCGCCCTCAAACGCATGGCGGCCCAGGGCGACCGCCTGATGGAAGTCAGCAAGCAGTTGACCACCGCGCAAACCCACAAACGCGACAGCGACGCTGCCCGGGCCAGAAGCACCCTGGCCATTGTCACCGCCCTGGCCCTGCTGTTCGGCCTGGTTGCCGCCTGGAGCATCACCCGGCAGATCGTCATCCCGCTGCGCCAGACCCTCAAGGTGGTCGAGCGTGTCGCCTCGGGCGATCTCAGCGAGAACCTGCAGGTCGAGCGTCGCGACGAGCTCGGCCAGCTGCAACGGGCCATGCAACGCATGACCCAGAGCCTGCGCGAGCTGATCGGCGGCATCAGCGATGGCGTCACCCAGATTGCCAGCGCCGCCGAGCAGTTGTCGGCGGTGACCGAGCAGACCAGCGCCGGGGTCAACAGCCAGAAAGTCGAGACCGACCAGGTCGCCACCGCCATGAATGAAATGGCCGCCACGGTCCAGGAAGTCGCGCGCAACGCCGAAGAAGCCTCGGAAGCGGCGGTCGCCGCCGATCAGCAGGCCCGCGAAGGCGACAAGGTGGTCGGCGAGGCGATCGCGCAGATCGAACGCCTGGCCGCCGAGGTCGGCAACTCCACCGCCGCCATGGGCCACCTGAAGCAGGAAAGCGACAAGATCGGCAGCGTGCTCGACGTGATCAAGTCGGTCGCCCAGCAGACCAACCTGCTGGCCCTCAACGCCGCCATCGAAGCCGCCCGCGCGGGCGAGGCCGGTCGTGGTTTCGCCGTGGTGGCCGACGAGGTGCGCAGCCTGGCGCAGCGCACCCAGAAGTCCACCGAAGAGATCGAGGAGCTGATTGTCGGCCTGCAGAACGGCACCCAGGAAGTGGCCAACATCATGGACAACAGCCGCGACCTGACCGACAGCAGCGTCGAGCTGACCCGACGGGCCGGTGGCTCGCTGGAAAACATCACCCGCACCGTCTCGGCGATCCAGGCGATGAACCAGCAGATCGCCGCCGCGGCCGAACAGCAGAGCGCGGTGGCCGAGGAAATCAACAGAAGCGTGCTGAACGTGCGCGACGTGTCCGAGCAGACCTCGGCAGCCAGTGAGGAGACAGCGGCCTCCAGCGTCGAGCTGGCGCGCCTGGGGACCCATCTGCAGACCCTGGTCGGGCGCTTCCGGGTCTGAGCCACCCCGCCCTGTAGCCGCTACCGAAGGCTGCGAACGACCGGTACGGTCGCAGCGATCTCCAGGCCGTCAGATGTTCGGCAGAAGATCGGGATGGGCTACAGGACCTGACGCAGAAACGCCTGGGCCCGCGGGTCTTGGGGTGCATCGAAGAACGCCGCTGGCGAGGCGTCTTCCAGCAGCTTGCCGTGATCGAAGAACAGCACCCGATCCGCCACTTCCCGGGCAAAGCCCATTTCGTGGGTCACGCAGACCATGGTCATGCCTTCCAGGGCCAGGGTCTTCATCACGTCCAGCACTTCGCCGACCATTTCCGGATCCAGCGCCGAAGTCGGCTCGTCGAACAGCATGACCTTGGGTTCCATGGCCAGCGCCCGGGCGATGGCCACGCGCTGCTGCTGGCCGCCGGAGAGCCGCGACGGGAACTCATTGGCCTTCTGCGCGATACCGACCTTCTCCAGCAACGCCAGGGCCTTGGCCTCGCGTTCCTGCTTGCCGCGCTTGCGCACCACCTTCTGCGCCAGGCAGAGGTTTTCCAGCACGGTCATGTGCGGGAACAGGTTGAAGTGCTGGAACACCATGCCGACTTCGCGGCGATAGGCATTCACATCGGTCTTCGGATCGGCCAGTTGCAGGCCATCGATGCTTACCGAGCCGGAATCGAACTGCTCCAGGCCGTTGAGACAACGCAGGAAGGTCGACTTGCCGGAGCCGGACGGGCCGATCACCACCAGCACTTCGCCCTTGGCCACGCGGGTGGTGACGTTATCCACCGCGCGGACCACCTGGCCCCGGGTGTCGAAGACTTTTACCAGATCGCGGACTTCAATCACTTTGCGCGAGCCTCCGCTCAAGCCGGCTGGCCATCTTCGACAGCGGCAGGTTGATCAACAGGTACAGGGCCGCCACGCAGAACAGGATCTCGAACGGCGAAAACGAGGTGGTGATGACTTCACGCCCGCTCTTGAGCAGCTCGGTGATGGCGATCACCGACACCAGCGAGGTGTCTTTCACCAGGCTGATGAACTGCCCGGCCAGCGGCGGCAGCACACGTTTGAAGGCCTGCGGCAGTACCACATGGCGCATCGACTGGCTGGCGTTCAGGCCCAGGGAGCGGGCCGCCTCATTCTGGCCACGGGCGATCGACTGCACGCCGGCGCGGACGATTTCCGCCACATAGGCACCGGTGAACAGCGACAGCGCGGCGATCCCGGCGAACTCGCGGGACAGGTTCAGCACCGTGCCGATGAAGAAATAGAAAATGAAGATCTGCACCAGCAGCGGCGTGCCGCGCACCAGTTCGACGTAGAGGGTCGACAGGTCCCGCAGGGTCGGGTTGTTCGACAGCCGGCAAAGCCCGGTCGCCAGGCCGATGAACAGACCCAGCACCCCGGACACCACCGACAGCCACAAGGTGGTCCACAGCCCCAACAGCAGCGGCCCGGCCGCCCAGTGACGAGTCACCCCGATCACATCGCCTTCGGCCACATCGTCGCCGCGGGCGACTTGCAGGCTGTTCTCGTCGACCGTCAGCCGTTGCTCGTCGCCCGCGTCGTTGCGCAGCGTGACCTCGGCCTTGCCGCCCTTGCGCACCAGCTCGCTGACAGTGGAGATGTCCGCCGCCCGCTGCGATTCCTCGGCCTGGTAGGCGAAGTACTGCGGTACGCGGTTCCAGCGCCATTCGTAGGACATCAGCGAGGTGGCGTAGTACAGCGCGCCGGCCAGGCCGATCAGCACCAGCACGGTCAGTACGTGCCAAGGCCATTGGGCTTTTTTATGTTTGATCACTTTGCAGGTTCCAGCCGTTTGCAGCGGGGAGGCTCGGTGTTGCCGATCAGGACGCCATCGCGAGCCGGCTCGCTCCTACAGGGATTGCGTGAATCTGCAGGAGCGAGGCTTGCCCGCGAATGGGGCGGTTCGGTCTGTCTGGCCGAGTGTTATTCCATGTCCTTGAGCCACTCGGTGCTCTTGAACCACTTGTCATGGATACGATCGTAGGTGCCGTCTTCGTGGATCTGGTGCAGGAAGTTGTTGATGAAGTTGAGGCTGTCGTAGTCACCCTTCTTCAGGCCGAACGCCAGAGGCTCGTAGGTGAACGGCTTGTCGAGGAACGTAAGCTTGCCGTTACCGACCTTGCTCAGCGCCACCACGTTGTACGGGGCGTCGTAGATGAAGGCGTCGGCCTTGCCGTTGACCACGTCGAGCACGGCTTCCTGCTCGTTGTCGTAGCCGTGGTACTTGGCCTTGGCAATCAGCTTCTTGGCGACCATTTCGCCAGTGGTGCCCAGCTTGGAGGTGATGCGGTAGTCGGCGGTGTTCAGGTCTTTATAGGACTTGATGGTGCCGTCCAGCTCCTTGCGGATCAGCAGGGTCTGGCCGACCACGATGAAGGGTTCGCTGAAATTCAGGCGCAGGTTGCGTTCCTGGGTCAGGGTCATGCCGCTGCCGATCATGTCGAACTTGTCGGTCAGCAGGGCCGGGATGATGCCGTCGTAGCCGGTGGAAACCAGCTCCAGCTTGACGCCCATGGCCTTGGTCATGGCCTTGAGGATATCGACCTCGAAACCGATGATCTCGCCACGCTTGTTGGTCATCTCGAACGGCATGTAGGTCGGGTCCATGCCGACTTTCAGCGTGCCGCGCTTGACCGCATCATCGATGGCGCCAGCCTGGGCTGCATTGACCGCCACCATTGCCGTGACGCCGAGCAGCAGCATCGAGAGATACTTCTTCATCTTCAAGTCCCCTGAACCCATTTTATTGTGAGGCGAACCCGCGACAGGTTTTCCCTGGAAAACCGACGGATACGGGCACCAGGAATGCCCGCTCGCAGCAATTCGGGGTGCGATGCTAACTCACCCGTCCGTTTGCACAAGGGCTTGACCAGGATTTGTTGTTACAGAGGGGACGACAAAAGCAGGTGCCACAAACAACAACGCCCTTGAGAGTGCTCTCAAGGGCGCTGTCATCAGGCCGGTTGGGCGATTACCGTTTGCGGTCGCAACGGCAACAGCGGTGCATGAGGGTCTTCATCCACCGATTGCCGCCAGGCGCTCAGCCAGTCGGCATGGCCTTCGCTCCAGACCTGCTCGTGCAGCCGGGCCAGGGCCACCGGATCGCTCAGCAGCGCCAGGCGCTCGCCGTTGTTCAGCGCCGCCGGCCCCACTTTCAGGGCATGGCGGACACGTTCGATACGCAGCCACTCGATCGGCTCGGCCAGGCCGTGCCGCGACGTCGCCAGGGCACAGGCCAGGGCGTTCTGCTGCGGATCGACCACCGCCCGGATGAAACCGTCGTTCAGCGCATGCCAACGGTTTTCATGGGTGTACTGGTCGGTGGACAGCAGTTCCTGGGGCGGCGCGTATTCCTCGGGGATCAGGAACAGGCTTTCGTCACGGGACTTCAGGCCCAGGCCGACGCGGCTGGAAATCACCGACACCGGGATCGACAGCATCAGCGAGCCGACGATCGGCACCAGCCACCAGAGGAAGCTCGGGTTCAGCCAGATCACCAGCAGCGCCCAGCAGAAGCCCAGCAGGGTCTGCGGACCATGGCGGCGCACCGCTTCGCTCCACGGGGTGGAGTCGTCGTCACGTTGTGGCGAGTTCCAGGTCGCGGCCCAGCCAAGGAACGCGGCCAGTACGAAACGGGTGTGGAAGATCATCCGTACCGGCGCCAGCAGCATGGAGAACAGCATCTCCAGCAGCATCGACAGGGTCACCTTGAACTTGCCGCCGAACTCTTTCGCGCCCTTGGCCCAGATCAGGATGATGCTCAACAACTTCGGCAGGAACAGCAGCACGATAGTGGTCGAGAACAGCGCGATCGCCTTGTCCGGGTGCCATTGCGGCCACAGCGGATACAGCTGGCGTGGCTCCAGGAAGTACTGCGGCTCCATCAGGGTGTTGACCGCCAGCAGGGCCGTCGACAGCACCAGGAAGAAGAACCACAAAGGCGCCGACAGGTAGGACATCACCCCGGTGAGGAACACCGCGCGGTGCACCGGGTGCATGCCCTTGACCAGGAACAGGCGGAAGTTCATCAGGTTGCCGTGGCACCAGCGCCGGTCGCGCTTGAGCTCGTCCAGCAGGTTCGGCGGCAGTTCTTCGTAGCTGCCGGGCAGGTCGTAGGCAATCCACACACCCCAGCCGGCGCGACGCATCAGCGCTGCTTCGACGAAGTCGTGGGACAGGATCGCACCGGCGAAGGCGCCTTTACCGGGCAATGGCGCCAGAGCGCAGTGCTCGATGAACGGCTTCATGCGGATGATCGCGTTGTGGCCCCAGTAGTGGGATTCGCCCAGTTGCCAGAAGTGCAGGCCGGCGGTGAACAGCGGGCCGTAGACGCGGGTAGCGAATTGCTGCATGCGCGCATACAGGGTGTCCATGCCCGAGGCTTTCGGCGCGGTCTGGATAATGCCCGCGTCCGGCGTGGCTTCCATCAGGCGCACCAGGCTGGTCAGGCATTCGCCGCTCATCACGCTGTCGGCATCGAGCACCACCATGTACTTGTAGTCGCTGCCCCAACGACGGCAGAAATCGTCGAGGTTACCGCTCTTGCGCTTCACCCGACGGCGGCGACGGCGATAGAAGATCTTGCCGAAACCCTTGGTTTCGCGGCAGACGTCCAGCCAGGCCTGCTGCTCGGCCACGCAGATATCGGTGTCGTTACTGTCGCTGAGCACGAAGAAGTCGAAACGGTCCAGATCACCAGTAGCCGCGACCGACTCGAAAGTCGCCCGCAGGCCGGCGAATACCCGCGGCACGTCTTCGTTGCAGATCGGCATCACCAGTGCGGTGCGTGCGTCTTGCGGAATCGGCTCGTTGCCGGCGCTTTTGCCGGAAATGCGGTATTTGTCATGCCCGGTGAGCAGCTCGAGGAAGCCCATCAGCGCGGTCCAGAAACCGGCCGAGACCCAGCAGAACAGGATGCCGAACATGATCAGGATGCTGGTCTGCAGGGCGTACGGCAGTACCTGGGTGGCGGTCTGCATCAATGGCTGATGCATGACTTCCTCCAGGTCGACGAACGACCAGCCCTGGTACGGCATGATGCCTTTCATATACCAGCCGGCCACTATGGTCTGACCGAGCATCAGCACCAGCAGGATGTAACGGCGGATCGAGCCCACGGTGCGCCAGCGCGCCGCCGGGAGCTCCCGCTCATCCTTCTTCGGTGCCGGCGGGTTGGTGCGCCCGGTCAGGCGCCGCCAGCCACGCACCAGGATATTGGTGCGCCAGGGCTCGGGAACCACCTTGGTCCGACGGATCGGCGGCGTGGCCTTGAGGCACACGCGACCGCTGGCGTCGAGCGCCAGCATCTCGGCATCGATCAGTTCCTCGGCGGAACTCAGGGTCAGCCGGCGGCCCACCGAGGCCTGGGCGGCATCGGCAGGCGCGTCGAACGTCGACGACGACAGGCGTTCGTGCAGTTCACTGAAGGACTTGCAGCCCGCGAGTTCCGCGCGCTGCTCATCGGTCATTGGCAGGTGCGCCAGATACTCGGCAAGAGTCTCCGGCTGTACTTGAGGGTTACTCATCGGCAGGCAACTGGTAGCTCCAGGTCTCGGTCAGGACTTGTTCGGTCGGGACAGATTCCGGTGTGGCTGGGGCCGCCTCGGCAGCAGCAGGCTGCTTGGCGTCTTTGTGGTTCTTGGCGTCCTTGGCCGGCTTGGCTTCGGCTTGCTTGGCATCCGCCTCTTTCTTCTCCTGCTGCTTGGCGGCGACTTTGTCGGCCTTGGCGATGGAGGCGCTGGAGGCTGGCGACACGGACTTGGCCGGCTCGACAGGGGTGGCGTTCTTGACCAGGGCCGCGCGCATCTCGGTGGATTTGCTCGGGTCCTTGATCTTCATCCGCAGGGTCAGGCGCCAGCCCTTGGTTTCAGGGTTGTAGCGCACGCTGTTTTCCACCAGCTCGGCGTTGTCGCCGACGCTGACCTGGCTGCGCACCTCGGTGTCTTCCGGCAATGCCGCCAGGGATGGACCTTCGAAGTCCACCAGGTAGGCCACGCTGCCGTCCGGCTGGCGGATCAGGTTGGACTGCTTGACGTCACCGGTGGAACGCAGGGTCTGCTCGACCCAGGCGCTGTCCGGCGAATGCAGGGAAGCCTCGTCCATGGTCCAGTGCAGGCGATAGGCGAAATCGAACGCCTGGCCTGGCTCAGGCTGCTTTTCCGGGCTCCAGAACGCCACGATGTTGTCGTTGGTTTCGTCCGCGGTCGGGATCTCTACCAGGTCGACGGTGCCTTTGCCCCAGTCGCCCTTCGGCTCGATCCAGGCGCTTGGGCGCTTGTCGTAGCGGTCGTCGAGGTCTTCGTAGTGGCTGAAATCGCGGCCACGCTGCAGCAGGCCGAAACCACGCGGGTTCTCCACCGAGAAATTGCTCACGGCCAGGTGTTTCGGGTTGTTCAGCGGACGCCAGATCCACTCGCCGTTGCCGGCGTGGATCGACAGGCCGCTGGAGTCGTGCAGCTCGCGGCGGTAGTTGAGGACTTTCGACGGCTGGTTGGCGCCGAACAGGAACATGCTGGTCAGCGGGGCGATGCCCAGCTTGCCGACCTTGTCACGCAGGAACATCCGGGCCTTGACGTCGACGATGGTGTCGCTGCCCGGACGCAGGGTCAGGCGATAGGCGCCGGTGGCACGCGGCGAGTCCAGCAGGGCGAAGATCACCAGGTGCTTGTCGGTCGGCTTGGGTTGCTGGATCCAGAATTCGGTAAAGCGCGGGAATTCCTCGCCGGACGGCAGCGCGGTGTCGATGGCCAGGCCACGGGCCGACAGACCATAGACGTGGCCCTTGCCGATGACGCGGAAGTAGCTCGCGCCGAGCATGGTCATGATTTCGTCCTGCTTGTCCGCCTTGTTGATCGGGTACAGGACACGGAAGCCCGCATAACCGAGCTGTTCGGTGGCCTTGGGATCGAACTTGAGGTCGCCGAAATCGAAGCGAGTCGAGTCGTATTTGATCTCTTCGACGGTGTTCGCCGTGATTTCGTTGATTTTCACCGGCGTATCGAAGTGCATGCCCTGGTGATAGAAGGACAGCTTGAATGGGGTTTTCTGCTTGGCCCACTCGGCCTTTTCGGGCAGGAAGCGGATTTTCTGATAGTCCGCGAACTTCATCTCACGAAATTCGTTCGGCAGGTTACTGCGCGGAGCCTCGTACTTCTGCCCGGCCAGATCCTTAGCCTTGGCCGATACATCATCCAGATTGAATGCCCAGAGTTGGCCGGCGCTAAGCAGGCAGAGCAGTGCAGAGCCCGTCACCAGTGCGTTTCGTAACCGTTTGGCAGACAATTTTGGTGCATTACAGGGACTAACAATCACGAGCAACCCTCGCCGAAAACAGATCAAAAAACCAACGGCCAGCTATCTATATGCCAGGTTGGCGAGCATTGTTCCGACTCCGATGGGGCTAAATGATTCCCCAAACGGTCCCGAACAAGTCTCTACCTAAGTCAAAAACGGACCAACGAACGCTGATCCCCGTAGCGCGCGATTATCTAGTAGCCCGCGTTACAACGCATCAGGGGCGACCAAGTATTTATCGCGAAAAACGCCTATTTTCGGCCGCTTCCGGCCGAAAAAGATGTTTCAAGCACTTTCAGGTCTGTAACAGGAAGGTTACCGGGCCATCATTGACCAGATGGACCTGCATATCCGCCCCGAAGCGCCCTGATGCTACTTTGCCATGCAACTGTTGCGCCTTGCATAGCAGATAGTCAAAAAGTTCTTCGCCGAGGAGCGGCGGCGCCGCCGTGGAAAAGCTCGGGCGCAGGCCGTTCTTGGTGTCCGCGGCCAGGGTGAACTGCGAGACCAGCAGCAAACCGCCGTCCACATCGGCCAGGGACAGGTTCATCTTGCCCTCGGCATCGCTGAATACCCGATAGTTAAGCAACTTGTGCAGCAGTTTGTCGGCACTGGCCCGGGTGTCCTCGGGCTCCACCGCTACCAGCACCAGCAAGCCCTGATCCACCGCACCGACGATTTCCCCCGCCACTTCGACCCGCGCGCCGCGCACGCGCTGCAACAGCCCCTTCATGCTTCTTCGGGCGGCAGGTCGAGCAGGCGCCGGGCCATCTGATTAGCGGCGCGCACCAGGGCATCGGTGATGCCCGGTTCGGACGCTGCGTGACCGGCATCGCGGATCACCTGCAATTCGCTGTTCGGCCAGGCCTGGTGCAGTTCCCAGGCATTGTCCAGCGGGCAGATCACGTCGTAGCGACCGTGCACGATCACGCCCGGCAGGTGGGCAATCTTGCCCATGTCGCGAATCAGCTGGTTCGGCTCGAGGAACGCATGGTTGGTGAAGTAGTGGCATTCGATCCGGGCGATCGACAGCGCGCGCTGCGGCTCGGAGAAACGATCGACCACCAGCGGGTTCGGCCGCAGGGTCGCGGTGCGCCCTTCCCAGATCGACCAGGCCTTGGCCGCATGCATCTGGGCGATCTGGTCGTTGCCGACGAGACGCTTGTGGAAGGCGCTGAGCAGGTCGTCGCGCTCGTCCAGCGGGATAGGCGCCACGTAGTCCTGCCAGTAGTCGGGGAACAGACGGCTGGCGCCTTCCTGGTAGAACCATTTGATTTCCTGCGGGCGGCACAGAAAGATCCCCCGCAGAATCAGGCCATGGACACGCTCAGGATGGGTTTGCGCATAGGCCAGGGCCAGGGTCGAACCCCAGGAGCCGCCGAACACCACCCATTTCTCGATGCCCAGGTGCAAGCGGATCCGCTCGAGGTCGGCGACCAGGTCCCAGGTGGTGTTGTTTTCCAGGCTGGCGTGCGGGGTGGAGCGCCCGCAACCGCGCTGGTCGAAGGTGATGATGCGGTACAGGTTCGGGTCGAAGTAACGGCGACTCTGGGCATCGCACCCGGCTCCCGGGCCACCGTGGATGAACACCACCGGCAAGCCTTCCGGGGAACCGCTTTCATCGACATACAGGACATGGGGTTCGTCGACAGCCAGATCGTGCCGGGCATAGGGTTTGATCTGCGGGTACAAAGTCTGCATTGCGCGCTCCGTAAGGGGTCGAGGTCATCCCTGGGGGGACTTCAATTATTCTGCCGTCCGGCATCATAAACCCGAATTACCGAATGAGCATGTCCTTGGAGACATTAGGGTTGTTTGCGCGTTTTGCGCTGTTGTTAACGCCCCTGTAGCCGCTGCCGCAGGCTGCGATAAGGCCGAAGGCCTTCGACGTCCTTTAGACCTTGCACTCCCTTCGGGAGCGATCGCAGCCTGCGGCAGCGGCTACAGGCTTTCCTGTCGGCTTCAGCACCCGTAGCGCTTCTGCCCCCAGGCCAGCAGCCCTTGCAGCAGCTGCTTGAGCACCACCTGGGTCGGCGCCGCCAGATCGTCGCGGTAGCGGAACGGCTCGAACTCTTCCATGTAGGTGCTCTGCGCCAGCTCCAGTTGCACGGCGTGGATGTTCTCCGCCGGGTTGCCGTAGTGCCGCGTGATATGGCCGCCCTTGAAACGGCCGTTGAGCACATGGCTGTAGTCGGCGTGACGGGCGCAGATCGCTTCCAGCTGGCTGGCCAGTTCGGCATCGCAACTGGCGCCGTTGAAGGTGCCGAGGTTGAAGTCCGGCAGCTTGCCTTCGAACAGATGCGGGATCAGCGAGCGGATCGAGTGCGCATCGAACAGCAAGGCATACCCGAACTCGGCCTTCAGCCGCGCCAGCTCCTGCTGCAGGGTGCTGTGATAAGGCGTCCAGACCTTCTCCAGGTAAGTGGCCCGCTCCTGCTTCGACGGCTCCAGCCCCTCACGGAACAACGGCACGCCATCGAACAGCGTGGCCGGGTACAACCCGGTGGTGGCGCCGGCATATAAAGGCTTGTCGTCGGACGGGCGATTGAGGTCGATGACGAAACGCGAATACTCGGCCGCCAGGGTGCTGGCGCCCAGCTCCTCGGCGAACGCGTAGAGCCGCGGGATGTGCCAGTCGGTATCCGGCAGGCTTTGCGCCTCGGGGATCAGCCCGGCCTCGACCGCTGGCGTCAGGCGCAGGCCGGCGTGGGGCATGCTGATCAGCAGCGGTACCCGGCCTTGTTTGAAGTTCAGAACCTTATCCACAACCCTTCTCCTATAAATCCACTTCAACGCCGTGGCGCACGACGCGTTTTTCCAGGTCGCCGCCCAGCCAGTAGGCCAGGTCGGCGGGACGATCGATCTGCCAGGCGACGAAGTCCGCCACCTTGCCGGCCTCCAGCGAACCGTGGGTCTGTTCCATGCCCAGCGCGGTGGCCGCGTACAGGGTCACGCCGGCCAGGGCCTCTTCCGGGGTCATGCGCAAACAGGTGCAGGCCATGTTCAGCATCAGGCGCAGGGACAGCGCCGGCGAGGTGCCGGGATTGAGGTCACTGGCCACGGCGATCTTCACCCCGTGCTTGCGCAGCGCGTCCATCGGCGGCAGTTGGGTTTCGCGCAGGAAATAGAAGGCGCCCGGCAACAGCACGGCGGCGGTGCCGGCCTTGGCCATGGCGATGGCGTCCTCCTCGGTCATGAACTCCAGGTGGTCGGCCGACAGCGCGTGATAACGCGCCGCCAGGCTGGAACCATGCAGCGACGACAGCTGCTCGGCGTGCAGCTTCACCGGCAGGCCGAGCTTCTGCGCGGCAACGAACACCCGCTCCACCTGCTCCGGCGAGAACGCCAGGTATTCACAGAACGCATCCACCGCGTCCACCAGACCCTCGGCGGCCAAGGCCGGGAGCATCTCGCTGCAGATGTGCTCGATGTAGTCGTCCGCACGCTCGGCGTATTCCGGCGGCAAGGCGTGGGCCGCCAGGCAGGTGCTGCGCACGCTGACCGGCAGCTCGGCGCCCAGGCGCCGGATCACCCGCAGGATCTTGCGTTCGCTGGCCAGGTCCAGGCCGTAGCCGGACTTGATCTCGACGCTGGTCACGCCGTCGCGCAGCAGGCTTTTCAAGCGCTTGCGGGCGCTGTCGAACAGTTCGTCCTCGCTCGCCGCGCGGGTGGCCCGCACGGTGCTGGCGATACCACCACCGGCGGCGGCGATTTCGGCGTAGCTCACCCCTTGCAGGCGTTGCTCGAATTCGCCGCTGCGGTTGCCGCCGAACACCGTGTGGGTGTGGCAGTCGATCAGGCCCGGGGTGACCCAGGCCCCCGCCAGGTCATGCCGCTCGGCATAGTCGCCGGCCGGAACCTGGTCGCGCGGGCCGATCCACTCTATGAGCGCTCCTGACGTCACGATGGCGGCATCCTCGATGATCGAGTAAGCGCCTTGCGCCATGCTTGCGACGTGGCAGTGTTGCCAGAGAGTTTTCATCCGAGGCCTCCGTTAGTTATCGATGGGACAAAGAAGGGTCGCGGTGTACCTGGACCGCCTGACCGGCGGCCGGCTTGACCCACAACAGATAAGCGATCACCAGCAGCACGATCCACACCGCGCCCACCGCCAGCGCGGCCTGGGTTTGCGGGAAGTAACCCAGCACGCCGAAGACGAACAGCATGAACACGATGGCGGCTGCCGGCGCCCAGGGCCAGAACGGCACCGGGAATTTCAGTTGGGCGACCTGCTCGGCGCTCATCGAACGACGCATGGCCACCTGGGTGACCAGGATCATCAGCCAGACCCAGACCGTGGCGAAGGTGGCGATCGAGGCAATCAGCAAGAACACGTTTTCCGGAATCAGGTAGTTCAGCAGCACACCGCCCAGCAGCGCGGCACCCATGACCACCACAGTCATCCACGGCACGCCGTGTTTCGACAGCTGGGCAAAGCCCTTGGGCGCCTGCCCTTGCTGGGCCAGGCCGTACATCATGCGCCCGGCGCCGAAGATGTCGCTGTTGATCGCCGATACCGCCGCCGAGATCACCACGATATTGAGGATGGTCGCCGCCGAGCCGATGCCCAGGTTGTCGAAGATCTGCACGAACGGGCTGCCCTGGCTGCCGATCTGCGGCCATGGATAGATGGCCATCAGCACGAACAGGGTCAGCACATAGAACAGCAGGATGCGCATCGGCACCGCGTTGATCGCCTTGGGGATGACCCGCTGCGGGTCCTTGGCTTCACCGGCGGTGATACCGATGATCTCGATGCCGCCAAAGGCGAACATCACCACCGCGAACGAGGCGATCAGGCCGCCGATGCCGTTGGGCATGAAACCGCCATGGGCCCAGAGGTTGGCCACCCCGGTGGCCTGCTCGCTGCTGGCCGAACCGATGCCGAACAGCATGATGCCGAAGCCGGCGAGGATCATCGCGACAATCGCGCCGACTTTCAGCAGCGACAGCCAGAACTCCATCTCGCCGAAGACCTTGACGTTGCACAGGTTGAGGCCGCCGATCAGGAACACGATGCCGAGCACCCAGACCCAGCGCGCCACGTCCGGAAACCAGAAGCCCATGTAAATGCCGAAGGCCGTGACGTCGGCCAGGCAGACGATGATCATTTCAAAGGCATAGGTCCAGCCGAGGATAAAACCCGGCAATGGCCCCAGGTAATTGCTGGCGTAGTGGCCGAACGAGCCGGACACCGGGTTGTGCACGGCCATCTCGCCCAGTGCGCGCATCACCATGAACACCGCGGCGCCACCGATCAGGTAGGCCAGGAGGACCGCGGGACCGGCCATCTGGATGGCCGAGGCAGAACCATAGAACAGCCCGGTGCCGATCGCCGACCCCAGCGCCATGAAGCGAATATGTCGGGCGGACAGCCCGCGTTTCAATCCTTGAGCTTGCTGTTGCATTTCTCGTTCCTAATTATTTTTATCGGAGAAAACCGGAACCACCTGTAGCCGCTGCCGAGGTACGAGGCTGCGAAGCGGTCCGCAGGACCACCCTCGGGGCTGCTGCGCAGCCCATCGCAGCCTCGTGCCTCGTCAGCGGCTACAGGCATGGTCGTTACAGGCTCGGCAGCAACTTGGCCGGCAGCAGCTCATTCAGGCAACGGGACGCCAGCAGTTCGCTCGCGGCGTTGATGTCCGGGGCGAAGAAGCGGTCCTTCTCGTAGAACGGCACTTTGCTACGCAGGGTAGCGCGGGCCTTTTCCAGCTTGGTCGAGGTCTTCAGGCCGTCACGCAGGTCCAGGCCCTGGCAGGCCGCCAGCCATTCCACGGCGAGGATGCCACGGGTGTTTTCGGCCATTTCCCACAGGCGCTTGCCAGCGGCGGGCGCCATGGAAACATGGTCTTCCTGGTTGGCGGAAGTCGGCAGGCTGTCCACCGAGTGCGGATGGGACAGCGCCTTGTTTTCGCTGGCCAGGGCCGCGGCGGTCACCTGGGCGATCATGAAGCCGGAGTTGACCCCGCCATTGGCCACCAGGAACGGCGGCAGTTGGGACATATGCTTGTCCATCATCAGCGAGATGCGGCGTTCGCTCAGGGAACCGATTTCGGCGATGGCCAGGGCCATGTTGTCGGCGGCCATGGCCACCGGCTCGGCGTGGAAGTTGCCACCGGAGATCACGTCGCCCTCGGCGGCGAACACCAGCGGGTTATCCGACACGGCGTTGGCTTCGATCACCAGCACCTCGGCGGCCTGGCGGAACTGGGTCAGGCAGGCGCCCATGACCTGTGGCTGGCAGCGCAGGGAGTACGGGTCCTGCACCTTGTCGCAGTTCTGGTGCGACTTGGAGACTTCGCTGCTGTCGCCCAGCAGGTCGCGGTAAGCCGCGGCGGCATCGATCTGGCCTTTCTGGCCACGGGCGGCATGAATCCGCGCATCGAACGGCGAACGCGAGCCCAGCACTGCCTCGACGGTCAGGCCGCCACAGGCCAGGGCGCCGGCGAACAGGTCTTCGCCTTCGAACAGGCCGCGCAGGGCAAAAGCGGTGGACACCTGGGTGCCGTTGAGCAGCGCCAGGCCTTCCTTGGCCGCCAGGGTCAGCGGCTTGAGGCCGGCCACGCTCAGGGCTTCGGTGGCGTTCAGCCATTGGCCTTTGTAACGGGCCTTGCCTTCACCCAGCAGCACCAGGGACATGTGCGCCAGCGGCGCGAGGTCGCCGGAAGCGCCCACCGAGCCCTTGAGCGGGATATGCGGATAGACCTCGGCGTTGACCAGGGCGATCAGCGCGTCGATCACCTGGCGGCGGATACCGGAAAAACCACGGCTCAGGCTGTTGACCTTGAGCACCATGATCAGGCGCACCAAGGCGTCGCTGATCGGCTCGCCGACACCGGCGGCATGGGACAGCACCAGGGAGCGCTGGAGGTTTTCCAGGTCTGCGCTGGCGATACGGGTCGAGGCCAGCAGGCCGAAACCGGTGTTGATGCCGTAGGCGGTGCGGTTCTCGGCGAGGATCTGCTCGACGCAGGCGACGCTGGCGTCGATCTGCTTCGATGCACTGTCATCGAGGCTGAGGGTTACCGGCTGTTGGTAGACGGCACGCAGCTGGGCCAGGGTCAGTTGGCCGGGAATCAGATTTAGCGCAGTCACATTTATGCTCCTTTTGAGAGTTTGTTATTAACTACCAGTCGCTCCGGAAGCTTCCGTTGTCCGTCGCAGCCCGCCTTTGGTGAGCGAGTGGCGCCTTGGCACGCTGGTTTTTCGTGGAAACCGTTGTCGTGGAAAATCCTGTTCTTGCAGGGCGTCGCTCAGCACACGCCCGGTAAAACCTCCTGCAGCAAGGCTGGAGCCTTGAGCAGCGCCGCCGTGCTGGCGATGTCCGGGGCCAGCCAGCGGTCCTGGTCATAGGCCGCAACCCGCTGGCGCAGCAGCTTCCAGGCCGCATCGGTGCCGGCACCGAAACGCTGTTCCTTGAGAAACTCGAAGGCCTGGGCCGCCAGCAGGTATTCGATGGCGAGGATCTGGGTGCAGTTTTCCAGCACGCGGGAAAGCTTCAGCGCGGCATTGGTGCCCAGGCTCAGGTGGTCTTCCTGCAGGCCGGAGGTGACGTAGTTGTCCAGCACCGCCGGTTGCGCCAGCTGGCGGTTCTCCGCGCACAGCGAGGCAGCGACGTACTGGACGATCATCATTCCGGAGTTGACCCCGGGGTTGCTCACCAGGAACGCCGGCAAACCGCTGACATGGGGGTTGATCAAGCGATCCAGGCGCCGCTCGGCGATCGAGCCGATCTCGGCCATGGCGATCGCCAGCAGGTCCGCCGCCAACGCCACCGACTGGCCGTGGGGGTTGGCCTGGGACATCACCCGGTAGTTGTCCGGAGTGCCCAGCACCATCGGGTTATCGGTGACGGAGTTGAGTTCGGTTTCGACCTGTTGCGTCGCGTGCGCCAACTGATCGCGGGCGGCGCCGTGAACCTGCGGGATGGAGCGGATACTCAGGGCATCCTGGGTGCGGATGCCTTTGCTGGCGGCAATCACTTCGCTGCCGTCGAGCAAGGCGCGCAGGTTGATGCCGACCTGCTGCATGCCCGGGTGCGGCTTGAGCGCGATGATCTCGGCATCGAACGCAGCGATCTGCCCGCGCTGCGCCTCGAAGCTCATGGCGCCGATCACGTCGGCCCATTGCAGCAGGCGCGTGGCATCGGCCAGGGCCAGGCAGCTCAGGCCGGTCATGCACGGCGTACCGTTGACCAGGCACAGACCGTCCTTGGCCCCCAGTTGCACCGGCTGCAGGCCTTCCGCCGCCAGCGCCTGCTCGGCCGATACGACCTGCCCGCGATAGCTGACCTGGCCGACACCGAGCAAGGCGATGCTGATATGGGCCATGTGGGTCAAATAACCCACCGAACCCTGGGACGGCACCTGCGGGGTGATACCGCGATTGAGCAGGGCCAGCAGCGCCTCGACCACCCGGCGATGCAGGCCGGACTTGCCGTGGCTGTAGTTGACGATGGCAGCGCAGATGATCGCCCGGGTCTGCTCGTCGGCCAGCGGCGCACCCACGCCACAGGCATGGCTGAGCAAGGTGTTGCGCGACAGCTGGCTGAGCTGTTCGTCCTGCAGCGAAACGTTGCACAGCGCGCCCAGGCCGGTATTGATGCCATAGGCGCGTTCGCCGCTGGCGACGATGCGCTGGACGATGGCCTGGGCATTCTCGATGCGCGCCCAGGCCTGGGCCGACAGCTCGAGCTGCGCGCCATGCCGGGCTACGGCGACCACATCCTGCCAACGCAACCGGGCGTCGGCGATAACGATTTTTTCAGCCTGCGACATCTTCGACCTCACGGGTACCACCTGAACATTGATGCAGCTTTACCGCCGCCTTCGCGGGCAAGCCTCGCTCCTACGGAGGAAGAGACCCGCCGCAAGCCTTTAAACCACCGCCGCGCGCCGCTGCACGAAACGGTCGACATACTCGTCCGCCGGCGAATGCAGGATCTCTTTCGGCGTGCCGACCTGGATCAGCCGGCCATCCTTGAGGATCGCGATGCGGTTGCCGATGCGCACGGCCTCGTCGAGGTCGTGGGTAATGAAGACGATGGTCTTGTGCAGGGTCTTTTGCAGCTCCAGCAACTGGTCCTGCATCTCGGCGCGGATCAGCGGGTCGAGAGCACTGAAGGCCTCGTCCATCAGGATGATGTCGGTGTCCGCCGCCAGGGCGCGGGCCAGGCCGACGCGCTGGCGCATGCCGCCGGACAACTGGTGCGGGTACTTGGCCTCGTAGCCCTTGAGGCCCACGGTATTGATCCAGTGCAGCGCGCGCTCGGCGCAGACTTCCTTGCTCTCGCCACGCACCTTGAGACCGTAGGCGACGTTTTCCTGCACGGTCTTGTGCGGCAGCAGGCCGAAGCTCTGGAACACCATGCTGATCTTGTGCCGGCGAAATTCGCGCAGGGCATCCATGTCGTATTGCAGGATGTCCACGCCGTCCACCAGGATCGCGCCGCTGGTCGGGTCGATCAGGCGGTTGAAGTGGCGCACCAGGGTCGACTTGCCGGAACCGGACAGGCCCATGATCACGAAGATCTCGCCGGTGCCGATGCTCAGCGACAGGTCGTTGACCCCGACCACGCAGCCGGTCTCGGCCAGCACCTGGTCTTTGGTCTTGTTCTGGCGAATCATGTTCAGCGCGTCGGCCGAACGGTTGCCGAAAATCTTGAAGACATTCTTGACTTCGATCTTGCTCACGGTTGCGTTGTTCATTTGCTCACCTCATGGCGTGGACGACCATAGGCTTGGGTAATACGGTCGATGACCACGGCCAGAATCACGATCGCCAGTCCGGCTTCCAGGCCACGGCCGACGTTGAGGGTCTGGATCCCCACCAGCACGTCTTCGCCCAGGCCACGGGCACCGATCATCGAGGCGATTACCACCATCGACAGGGCCATCATGGTGGTCTGGTTGATCCCGGCCATGATGCTCGGCAGGGCCAGCGGCAGTTGCACGCCGAACAGTTGCTGCCAGCGGTTGGCACCGAAGGCGTTGATCGCTTCCATGACCTCGCCGTCGACCTGGCGGATGCCCAGGTCGGTCAGGCGGATCAACGGCGGCGCGGCATAGATCACGGTGGCGAAGATCGCCGGCACCTTGCCCAGGCCGAACAGCATCAGCACCGGGATCAGGTACACGAAGCTCGGCATGGTCTGCATTATGTCCAAGAGCGGCATCAGCACCGAACGCAGGCGATTGCTGCGCGCCGAGAGAATGCCCAGGGGAATGCCGATCAGCACCGAAATGAAGGTCGCCACCAGCATCAGGGCCAGGGTCTGCATCAGCTTGTCCCACAGGCCGACCGCGCCCACCAGGAACAGCAGGCCGACGATCACCGCGGTGGTCACCAGCTTGCGGGTCGAATGCCAGGCGATGCCGCCGACGATCGCCAGCATCAGCCACCAGGGCGCCAGGCGCAGCAGGCCTTCGAGGTTGACGATGGCCCACAGCAGGGTGTCGGAGATGTGGCGGAACACATCGCCGTAGTTGGTTACCAGCGAATCGACCCAACCGTTGACCCAGTCGGCGATGGAAAACGTGAAGCTTTCAGGAAACATAGAGAGATTCTCGATCAAGTGGGTTGCGGCAAGGCTCCCGGCTACCGTTCAGGCAGCCGGAAAGGCTCTACCTACAAGGCCGCGTCGATTTTCTTGGCTGCGTCGTCGCTCACCCATGCGTGCCAGACTTCAGGATGTTCCTTGAGAAAGATTTTCGCCAGTTTCGGCGATTCGATACGTTCCTTCGCCATGCGGCCCAGGTTCTGGTTCAGCAGGTCGATCGGCAGGTTGACCTTTTCCAGCACGGCCACCAGCTCAGGCGCTTCCTCGTGGAAGGTCTTGGACAGGCCGACCTTGATGGTCACGCTCTTGTCCACGCCCGGCTTCTCTTCCAGCTTCACCAGGTCGACCTGGCCCATCAGCGGGGTTGGCGACCAGTAGTAGAACAGGATCGGTTCGCCACGCTTGTAGCTCGACAGCACTGCGGCATCCAGCGCCGGGCCGGTGCCTGGGCGGAAGTTGGTGTAGCTGCTTTCCAGGCCGTAGCTTTTCAGCATCTCGCTGTTGTCCAGCTCGCAGGTCCAGCCGGCCGGGCAGTTGTAGAAACGACCCTTGCTCGGCTCTTCCGGGTCCTTGAACACGGCGGAATACTTGGCCAGGTCGGCGATGTTCTTCAGGTCCGGGGCCTTGGCTTCCAGCTTGCGCTTGGCATCGCCTTCGATCACGTAGCGCGGCACGTACCAGCCTTCGATGGCGCCCACGACCGGGGCGCCGACGCCGACCACCTTGCCGGCCTTCTCGGCCTTGTTCCAGACCTCGCTGCGGCCGACCCACTCCTCGGCGAAAACCTGGATGTCATTGCTGCTCAGGGCGTTCTCCATGGTGATGGAGTTGCCTGGCAGGCTGTCGGTCTTGCAGCCGTAGCCTTTTTCCAGGACCACTTGCAGCACGTCGGTCAGCAACATGCCGCTTTCCCAGTTCAGGCCGGCGAATTTCACCGGTTTGCCGGACTCGCACCAGCCGGCCGCCTGGGTAGCGCCGGCACTGGCCAGCAGGCCCATGGAAAGCAAAGTGGTCAGCAGGGTCTTATTCATTTTCATTGTGTGACGCTCCCAATCATTGAAATGGATTACGGCAGTCAAAAGGCATCCAGCCCGTCCACGTCCAATCAGGTCTAGACCGCAGTAGCGCGGCCTGCCCCACTCAGCTTTTGTTCTGTGATCGAGTCCTGCTCTACCGGCAGGATCAGGCGATCGGGTACAGCGCCATGCCATTTCTTCGCGCAGACGTAATACAGCGCCGCGGGAACCACCAGGCCGACGATCCAGGAGATATCCACCCCCCCCAGAGCCTCCACCAGCGGGCCGGTGTAGAACTTGGTGGCGATAAACGGCAGCTGTACCAGCACACCGATCACGTAGACGCTGATCCCGAGGATGTTCCAGCGGCCATAGCGACCGTTCGGATCGGCCAGCGCCGGCACGTCATAGTGCTCGCGGGTGATGCAGTAGTAGTCCACCAGGTTGACCGCGCTCCACGGGGTGAAGAAGGCCAGCAGGAAGAGGATGAAAGACTTGAACGCACCGAGGAACGAGTGTTGGCCGAGCAACGCGATCAGGGTCGCGGTACCGACGATGACCAGCACGAACGCCAGGCGTTGCAGGCGCGTCACTTCCAGGTGGCCACGGAAGCCACTGATGATGGTGGCGATGCACATGAAGCTGCCGTAGGAGTTCAGCGTCGAGATGGTGACCTTGCCGAAGGCGATGCTGAAGTACAGCAGCGCGGCGGTGGCACCGCTGCCGCCCAGGCCGACGATGTAGGCCACTTCGTGACCGGCGAACTGCCCGTCGGCCATGGCCGCGGCGAACACGCCGAGGATCATCGCCACCTGCGCGCCGATCACCGAACCTGCGCCAGCGGCGAGGAAGGTTTTCACCGAGGAGGTCTTGCTCGGCAGGTAGCGCGAATAGTCCGCCACATAGGGGCCGAAGGCGATCTGCCAGGACGCAGCGAGCGACACCGCGAGCAGGAAGCTGCTCCAGCTGAAGTGGCGGATTTCCAGGAGCGCGCCAACGTCGGTCTGACTCATCAGGCGACTGAACAGGTAAACGAAGGCGATCACGCCAATGACGCTGGCGGCGCGACCGATGAAATGGATCACCCGGTAGCCGAGCACCGTGACCAGCACGATGACGCTGGCGAAGATCAGGATCCCGACGCTGTCGCTGACGCCGAACAGCTGGCCCAGCGCCTGGCCGGAAAGCACGGTGCCGGTAGCCGTGAAGCCCAGGTACATCAGGCAGACCAGGACGATCGGGATGGCCGCGCCGTAGACGCCGAACTGTACCCGGCTGGAGATCATCTGCGGCAGGCCGAGCTTGGGCCCCTGCGCCGCGTGCAACGCCATCACGCCGCCGCCCAGCAGTTGACCGATGAGCAGGCCGATCAGCGACCAGAACACATCGCCGCCCAGCACCACCGCCAGAGCGCCAGTGACGATGGCGGTGATCTGCAGGTTAGCCCCCAACCACAGGGTGAACTGGCTGTAGAGCTTGCCGTGGCGTTCGACCTCGGGGATGTAGTTGATCGAGCGCCGTTCGATCAGGGGTTTGGAGCTATCGCTGGCCGTGGACATCGTTATTGTTCTCCCGGGAGATTCTTGTCATGTCAAAGCTCTGCTACATGGACCGAGCCGCCGCACTACAGCGTGCGACGGCTTCTTCCCTGATCCTGGCGGCAATCCGCCGGGAGCTTACTTGCCAGTGATCATCGGCAGGTTCAGGCCCTGTTCCTTGGCGCAGTCGATGGCGATCTGGTAACCGGCATCGGCGTGACGCATGACACCGGTACCCGGGTCGTTATGCAGCACACGGGCGATACGCTCGGCCGCCTCGTCGGTACCGTCGCAGACGATCACCATCCCCGAGTGCTGGGAGAAGCCCATGCCAACGCCGCCGCCGTGGTGCAGGGAAACCCAGGTCGCGCCGCTGGCGGTGTTCAGCAGGGCGTTGAGCAGCGGCCAGTCGGACACGGCGTCGGAACCGTCCTGCATCGATTCGGTTTCGCGGTTCGGGCTGGATACCGAGCCGGAGTCCAGGTGGTCGCGACCGATGACGATCGGCGCCGACAGCTCGCCGCTGCGTACCATTTCGTTGAACGCCAGGCCGAGCTTGGCGCGCAGGCCCAGGCCAACCCAGCAGATACGCGCCGGCAGGCCCTGGAAGCTGATGCGCTCGCGCGCCATGTCCAGCCAGTTGTGCAGGTGAGCGTCGTCCGGGATCAGTTCCTTGACCTTGGCGTCGGTCTTGTAGATGTCCTGCGGATCGCCCGACAGCGCGGCCCAGCGGAACGGACCAATGCCGCGGCAGAACAGCGGACGGATATAGGCCGGTACGAAGCCTGGGAAGTCGAAGGCATTCTCGACGCCTTCTTCCTGGGCCATCTGACGGATGTTGTTGCCGTAGTCGAAGGTCGGGATGCCCTGTTTCTGGAAGTCGAGCATGGCCTTGACGTGCACAGCCATCGATTGCTTGGCCGCCTTGACCACCGCCGCCGGCTCGGTCTTGGCGCGCTCGCGGTACTGCTCCCAGGTCCAGCCGGCCGGCAGGTAGCCGTTGAGCGGGTCGTGGGCGCTGGTCTGGTCGGTGACCATGTCCGGACGCACGCCGCGACGGACCATCTCCGGAAGGATTTCAGCCGCGTTGCCGCACAGGGCGATGGAGATCGCCTTGCCTTCGGCGGTGTACTTGGCGATACGCGCCAGGGCGTCGTCGAGGTCTTTGGCCTGCTCGTCGACATAACGGGTCTTGAGGCGGAAATCGATGCTGCTCTGCTGGCATTCGATGTTCAGCGAGCAGGCGCCGGCCAGGGTCGCGGCCAGAGGCTGGGCGCCACCCATGCCGCCGAGGCCGGCGGTCAGGACCCAGCGGCCCTTGAGGTCATCGTTGTAGTGCTGGCGACCGGCTTCGACGAAGGTTTCGTAGGTGCCCTGGACGATGCCCTGGCTGCCGATATAGATCCAGCTGCCGGCGGTCATCTGGCCATACATGGCCAGGCCCTTGGCATCCAGTTCGTTGAAGTGTTCCCAGGTGGCCCAGTGCGGTACCAGGTTGGAGTTGGCGATCAGCACGCGCGGTGCGTTGCTGTGGGTCTTGAATACGCCGACCGGCTTGCCGGATTGCACCAGCAGGGTCTCGTCGTCATTCAGGTTGGTCAGGCTCTCGACGATCTTGTCGTAGCACTCCCAGTTGCGCGCGGCGCGGCCGATGCCACCGTAGACCACCAGTTCTTTCGGGTTCTCGGCGACTTCCGGATCGAGGTTGTTCATCAGCATGCGCAGCGGCGCTTCTGTCAACCAGCTCTTGGCGGTCAGCTTGTTGCCGCGGGCAGCGCGAATTTCGACGTTCCGGTATTTCGTAGGTTTATTCTCAGTCACGAAAAAACTCCTCAGCGATCAATCCAAACCAACCCAGGCAGTGGGCGAGCGTGCCTGCGCACAGGGCGCTGCGCAGCAAGCGAATCAGGGGACGCTGCGAAGAGTCTTCAGCGACTCATACGCATACGTCTTTACTTGTACATACAAGCATATGCAATCGAGCGGCCAACTCGTTGAATGCACCTTCAAGAAAATCTCTGGAAATGCTGGAGAAGCCCCTGGATCAAGGGTTTCAGCGTCGATTATTTTTTCGCGGGGAATGTGGGGAGAGATGTGAGAGCTGTTACTTCGGCTGAGCTTTGCGCCACGCTGGGGCGTTCGGTAACAAATTGGTGCGCGAGGGAAACAACATCAGGGAGGGAGAGAAACAGAGAGATTTGTAGCCGCTGCCGAAGGCCGCGATCGGCTCCGAAGGAGACGCGCTCTTGCAGGCCGCGAAAAGCTCTTCGCGTCTTATCGCAGCCTGCGGCAGCGGCTACAGGTCAGATGGCCGTCAGTTCGATCACGCAGCAAGCGCCGCTGATGCTGACTTCCCGCAGGCCGGGGTTATCGAGCAGTTGCAGGCAGTCATGGCGCTCCAGCAAGGCGGCGACACCGCCACCCAGGTCGGCGCGCATTTGGTCGGCCACGCTGAATACCAGCACCGTACTGGCCTGGGTAAAGAAGCGCTGACCACCCTGCAGCCATTGCAAGCGAGCGCTGTAGCGATCCGGCGCGTAGATCAGGTTGAAGTCGCGAATCGGCCCGTCGATCAGGGTGCAGGCGACCTGGCTGGCACCACTGAAGGCAAAGGGGTCCAGCGGCAACAGCGCACGACTGTCCTGGCCGTCCACCGTCAGGGTCATGCCCGCGCCTTGCAGCACGGTAATGATGCGCTGGTAGCCGGCGAAGCTGGAAAAGCCGCCGGACTCGCCGATATCGGCGATCGACAGCCGCCAGCCAAAACCTTCCAGGCCGACGCCGGCGTCCCGGGTGATCTCTTCGGTGCTGCCGCCGCCGTTTTTCCACGGCATGCGCGGGTAGTTGGCCGCGCGCAAAACGTTCAACTGAGTCATTGATGCCCCTTACTTATGAAACCGCCCTTCCAGGCTGTGACGAGAACCCGGGTGGATCAGGCGCGCGGCGGTCACCGGCTGGCGGCCGGACCAGGTCCGGCGGCGAATCAGCAGGCACGGCTCGCCGCGCTCGATCTGCAGCAACTTGCATTCTTCCGGCTCGGCCAGAATCGCCTCGACCACGTGCTCGCCCTCGGTCAGCGGCGCGACCTGGTTCAGGTAAGCGTATGGGGTCTGCAGGGTGAAGTCCTGCTTGAGGTAGTCCGGCGCCACCAGCGCGTTGACGAAGCGGTCCTCGATCTGCACCGGGATATCGTTCTCGAAATGCACGATCAGCGAGTGGAAGACCTTCTGCCCTTCGCGCATTTCCAGGGCCACGGCGCGCTCGGAACCGGCCGCCTCCTCACCCAGGGTGATGACTTTGCAGGTGTGGCGATGGCCGCGCGAGGCGATCTCGTCGGCGATGTTGTGCACCTCGAACAAGGCCGACTGGCTCTTGGGTTCGGCGACGAAAGTCCCCACGCCCTGCATGCGCACCAGCATGCCTTCGGCGGTCATCTCGCGCAGCGCGCGGTTGATGGTCATGCGGCTGAAACCCAGCTGGCTGACCAGCTCGCTTTCCGAGGGTACACGGTAGTGCGGCGGCCAGTTTCCACTCTCGATCTGCTGAGTGATCATCTGCTTGACGCGGGCGTACAGGGGCGCCGGACTATCGCCCAGATGGGCGGCCAGCGGGGAGTTGGCGGGCGGAGTCGGCACGGGAAATCCTTGTTTGTCGAATAAAGTGACTAGCTTGCCGGAGTTTACCGAGCAGGCAAACGTCTGTATATGTATATACAAATAACACACGACGGGGTGCTTGAACCATGTCCGCCTTCTTTGCCGAACGCGCACTGCTGCCTAACGGATGGGCCAACAACGTACGTCTCGAGGTCAGCGCCGACGGCCTGTTGACCCACATCCAGGCCGATGCCCGCGCAGAAGGCGCCGAACGGCTACAGGGCCCGCTGCTGCCGGGCATGCCCAACCTGCACTCCCACGCTTTCCAGCGGGCGATGGCCGGGCTGGCGGAAGTGGCCGGCAACCCCAATGACAGCTTCTGGACCTGGCGCGACCTGATGTATCGCCTGGTGGGCAAGATCAGCCCGGACCAGCTGGGCATCATCGCCCGTCAGCTGTACATCGAAATGCTCAAGGCCGGTTACACCTCGGTCGCCGAATTCCACTACGTGCATCACGACACCAGCGGCCAGCCCTACGCCGACCCGGCCGAGCTGTCGCTGCGTATCAGCCAGGCCGCCAGCGCCGCCGGCATCGGCCTGACCCTGCTGCCGGTGCTGTACAGCCACTCCGGTTTCGGCGGCCAGGCACCCAATGAAGGCCAGCGCCGCTTCATCAACAGCACGGAAAACTACCTCAAGCTGCAAAGTCGCCTGCAACCGCTGCTGGCCCGGCAACCGGCCCAGCAGTTGGGGTTGTGTTTCCACTCGTTGCGCGCGGTTACCCCACAGCAGATCAGCGAGGTGCTGGCCGCCAGCGACAAGCAGTGCCCGGTGCATATCCACATCGCCGAGCAACAGAAGGAAGTCGACGACTGCCTGACCTGGAGCGGACGCCGGCCACTGCAATGGCTGTATGAAAACTCCGAGGTCGATCAGCGCTGGTGCCTGGTCCACGCCACCCACGCCAATGCCGACGAAGTCAGCCTCATGGCGCAAAGCCGGGCGATTGCCGGCCTGTGCCTGACCACCGAGGCCAACCTCGGCGACGGGATTTTCCCGGCGGTGGATTTCCTCGCCCAGGGCGGGCGCATGGGCATCGGTTCCGACAGCCATGTATCGCTGAGCGTGGTGGAGGAATTGCGCTGGGCGGAATATGGCCAGCGTCTGCGCGATCAACGCCGCAACCGCCTGTATCGCACCGACCAGCCGATGGTTGGCCGGACCTTGTACGACGCCGCGCTGGACGGCGGCGCCCAGGCCCTGGGGCAGCCGATCGGTGCTCTGGAAGTAGGCAAGCGCGCCGACTGGCTGGTGCTCGACGGCAACGATCCTTACCTGGCCACCGCCGAGGGCGACAGCATTCTCAACCGCTGGCTGTTCGCCGGCGGTGATCGTCAGGTACGCGACGTGCTGGTCAACGGTCAGTGGGTGGTGCGCGACGGACGTCACGCAGGCGAGGAAGAAAGCAGTCGGGCCTTTGCCCGGGTGCTGCGCGACCTGCTCGGCTGAAGCCCGTCACCGCGGGAGCCGGCTTGCTGGCTCCCGCATGGATTCACTTCGAGGTCTTGGCCATCGCCGAGTCCGACACGCGCCAGATCAGGCGGGTGGTGTCATAGCCTTGCTGACGCGCCCGGCTCAGCAGGTCCTCGCGAACCGCCTCGCTGACATTCGGCCGGCGCGATAACAGCCACAGGTATCGACGATCCGGGTTACCGACAATGGCGGTCTTGTAGTCGTCGCTCACGTACAGTACCCAGTAGTCGCCCTTGGCCAGGCCCGGTATCAAGCGGGAAAACCAGGTATCGAACTCGACCCACAGCTTGTCGGTTTTATCCGGCGCCTGCGGCGTTGCCGTGCCCCGCACCTCTTCCCACTGCCAGTCGGCGGTCAGGCAGCGGTTGAGTACCGCCATATTGCCTTCGGGCAGCAGGGTGTAGCGGGCTTCGGATTGCGCGCAATGGCGCTGGAAATACATCGGCAAACGCGCCAACTCGTACCAGGTCCCTTGGTAACGCTTGAGATCGACGTGATTAGCGGTCTTGGGCGCCAGCGAATCGTCCCGGGAAGTGGCGCAGCCGGCCAACAACAGACCGGCCAGAAGAGTGACTAGCAAACGCATCATTATTTTTCTCCCGTGGGCACGCGGCCCCGGTTCTTTTTTACTTCAGGCCTTGCCCGGAAAACATCAGCACTTTGTCACCGGCATACTGCACGCTGATAAAGCTGTTCTTGTCGCCCCAGGTGCAGCTGGACATGCCCAGCGCGCCGGAACAGTCGGTCGGTTTGCCCAGCAGTTTTTCAACTTCGGCCTTGGGCATGCCGGCCGACAGCTTGGAATAGTTTTCCTGATTGACCTTGCCGCATGCAGCCAACAGCACGCAGAACGACAACAGAGCGAGAGAACGCAGGGACATGGTGAAACTCCTGGGCGGACGGGGGGATGGCATGCTGCCAACCAGAAGCTTAGAAGAGAAAAGCCCCATCTGGTTCCCCAGCCAGACGGCTATTTATTGTGACGCAGCGCCCAGCATTCCTCCCGAATCAACCACTTTGCGACGGCCCAAGACATTTCGTCGGACAGGCTTCGACGCCCCTCATCTTTACTGATGGCCAGTCGACATAAAAGCAGCGCAAAAGCCGCCGTTATGGCAAATTGACGCCCCCTCGCTGACCACCCTCTCGCGGTAGTTCACTTAATGACCAGAAACATGAAATTCAGCCATAAGATCCTGCTTGCCGCCGCTCTTGTGGTCGCCGTTGCGTTCGCCTGTTTTATCCTGTTCAACGACTATCGACAGCGCGAGGCCCTGCGCAGCAGCAACGAATCCTCCATGCAGGAACTCGGCAGCCTGACCAGCAGCAACATCCAGACCTGGCTGGAAAGCCGCATCCAGTTGCTGCACACCCTGGCCCAGCAGATCGCCGTGGACGGCAGCGGCGCCGACGACCTGAAACGCAGCGTCGGCCTCCCCGCCTACGCCAGCAACTTCCAGCTCAGCTACTTCGGCGGCCAGGACGGCGCGATGTTCTCGGTCCCGGCGGGCAACCGCGCGCCTGACTACGACCCACGCACCCGCGGCTGGTACAAGGCGGCCAGCGCGGCCCAGCAGACCATCGTCACCGAACCCTACATCGCCGCCTCTTCCGGCAAGCTGGTGATCACCATCGCCACCCCGGTCCAGCACCAGGGCAGCTTCATCGGCGTCGCCGGGGCGGACATCGACCTGTCCAACGTCAGCGCCATCATCAACTCGCTGAACTTCGGCGGTCATGGCCAGGCGTTCATCGTCAGCGCCGGCGGCAAGATCCTGATCCACCCGGACAGCAAGCTGGTGCTCAAGAACCTCAGCGACGCCTACCCCAATGGTGCCCCTCAGGTCAGCCTGGGCCTGAAGGAAGTCGAGCTGGACGGCAAGACTCAGTTCATCTCCTTCACCCGGGTCAACGGCGTGCCAGCGGCGGATTGGTACGTGGCGCTGGTGCTGGACAAGGACACCGCGTTCTCGATGCTCAGCGAATTCCGCACCTCGGCCATCATCGCCATGCTCATTGCCGTGGTGATCATCATCAGCCTGCTGGGCATGTTGATCCGCGTGCTGATGCAGCCGCTGCACCTGATGGGCCGCGCCATGCACGACATCGCCGAGGGCGAAGGCGACCTGACCAAGCGCCTGACCATCCATGGCCACGACGAGTTCGGCACCCTGGGCGCGTCGTTCAACCGCTTCGTCGAACGGGTTCACGGCTCGATCCGCGAAGTCGCCTCGGCCACCGGCCAGGTCAACGAGGTCGCCCTGCGGGTGGTCAGCGCCTCGAACTCGTCGATGCTCAACTCCGACCAGCAGGCCTCGCGCACCAGCAGCGTCGCCGCGGCCATCAACCAGCTCGGCGCCGCCGCCCAGGAAATCGCCCAGAACGCCGCCCTGGCGTCGCAACACTCCAGCGATGCGCGCAACCTGGCCAGCGAAGGCCAGGCCGTGGTGGACCAGACCATCGCCGCCATGCAGCAGCTGTCGGCGAAGATCAGCGACTCCTGCGGCAACATCGAGACGCTGAACAGCAACACGGTGAACATCGGGCAGATCCTCGAAGTCATCACCAGCATCTCCCAGCAGACCAACCTGCTGGCCCTCAACGCCGCCATCGAAGCGGCGCGGGCGGGTGAGGCCGGGCGCGGTTTCGCGGTGGTCGCCGACGAGGTGCGCAACCTCGCCCACCGCACCCAGGACTCGGCGCAGCAAGTGCAGAAGATGATCGAGGAACTGCAGGTCGGCGCCCGCCAGGCGGTGAACACCATGACCGAAAGCCAGCGCGAGAGCGCAAGCAGCGTCGGCATCGCCAACCAGGCCGGTCAGCGCCTGGGCAGCGTGACCCAGCGCATCGGCGAGATCGACGGCATGAACCAGTCCGTGGCCACCGCCACCGAGGAACAGACCGCCGTGGTCGAGTCGATCAACGTCGACATCACCGAGATCAACACCCTGAACCAGGAAGGCGTGGAAAACCTGCAATCGACCCTGCGCGCCTGCGCCGACCTGGAGCAGCAAGCGGCGCGGTTGACGCATCTGGTGGGCAGCTTCCGGATTTAACGATCGGCAACACTCAACTCGTCTGGGACGACGCACACAGGACTGAATAAAGACTAAACTCAGTCCTGCTTCCCCAGACGAGATGCTCCCATGAAGCTTTCCTCTCAGATCAAACCGATCAGCTACCTGAAAAGCCACACCGCCGAGATCGTCAAGACCATCACCGAAAGCCGTGAGCCCATGGTCATTACCCAGAATGGCGAGGCAAAACTGGTGGTCATGGATGTGAAAAGCTTCGAGCAACAGGAAGAAACCATGGCGCTGCTGAAGATCCTCGCCCTCGGCAATCGCGAGATCGATGAAGGCCAATTCCGCGATGCGGAGGACGTGTTCGCCGACCTGGACCAGGCCGATCAGCCGTGACGTTCAAGGTGGTGCTTCTGCATTCGGCGGAAACCGACCTCATCGAGTTGCGCACCTACCTCACCCAGCGGTTCTCCACCCCGACCTGGCAAAGCAGCTACAGCAGCCTGAAACAGGCCATTCGCCAACTGGCCACCCTGCCCTATGCCGGGGTGATTCCCGAAGAACTCGAACAACTGCATATCGGCCACTACCGGCAGGTACTCTCGGGAATGAATCGAATCATCTATGAAGTACGGGACGCCACCGTCTACATCCATGTCATCGCCGACACCCGCCGGGACCTGCAAAGCTTGCTGATGAAGCGGTTGCTGCGAGCCAGGCGTTAAGGTTTTGAGGCCCTATCGCTGGCAATCGAGCGTCGACCGGCCGCTCCTATAGATGCGCGCATGCGTCCGTAGGAGCAAGGCTTGCCCGCGATAGCTTTTGATACCGCTCAGCAGATTTAGAAGCTGGAACCCGGTTCGCGCAGGAATGCCAGTTCCTCCGGCGTCGATTCACGCCCGAGAATCCGGTTGCGATGAGGGAAGCGCCCGAAGCGGGCGATGATTTTCCGATGCCGTTCGGCGTAGTCCAGCTGGTCGGCGAACACCGGTCGATCTTCCGGCGGCTGTTCGTCGTGCAACGCGGCGAACCGGGAGATTGCTTCGTTCTGCACCGCCAGGTTCTCGCAATGCTCGAACACCAGGTAGATGAAGCTGCGCTGCGTCGCGGGCAGTTGCCGGTCGAAATCCGCGGCGATGCCCTGGGCCACCAGCGCCTGGGCACGCAGGTCGCCGGCAAAGCTCTTGGGGGTTTCGCGATACAGCATGCGCGGTAGCTGGTCGAGCAGCAGCACCAGGGCCAGCCAGCCTTGCGGGCGTTGCGCCCACTCGGTCAATCCGTCGGCCAAGGCCTGCTCCACCAGATCCCCGAAACGCTCGCGCGCCTCGAGGTCCTGGCTGTCGCGCTTGCCAAACCACAGCTTGCCCTTTTCAGCGACGATGTCCGCAGGTTTCTCGGCAGAGCCGAACCACCAGTCGAGCAGGGGCTGCCAGGGCGCGGCCATGATTTATTCCTTGTGGTAGGCGGTGACGCGGGCGACTTCTTCCTTCGAGCCGAGGAACACCGCTACGCGCTGGTGCAGGCCTTCAGGCTGGATGTCGAGAATGCGCTGGTGGCCATCGGTGGCTGCGCCGCCCGCCTGTTCAACCAGGAACGACATCGGGTTGGCTTCGTACATCAGGCGCAGTTTGCCCGGCTTCGATGGCTCGCGGCTGTCGCGTGGGTACATGAACACGCCACCACGGGTCAGGATGCGGTGCACGTCGGCGACCATCGCGGCGACCCAGCGCATGTTGAAGTTCTTCTTCAGCGGACCCTCCTCGCCGGCCATCAGCTCGCTCACGTAGCGCGCGACCGGCGCTTCCCAGTGACGCTGGTTGGACATGTTGATGGCGAATTCCTGGGTGCTCTCAGGAATGGTCAGGTCTTCGTGGGTCAGCACGAAGCTGCCCATTTCACGGTCCAGGGTAAAGCCCTTGACGCCATCGCCCAGGGTCAGCACCAGCATGGTCTGCGGGCCGTAGATGGCATAGCCGGCGGCTACCTGCTGGGTGCCTGGTTGCAGGAAGGCCTTTTCGTTCAGGGCTTCGTTCTGGCTCAGGTGCTCGTTCGGGCAACGCAGCACGGAGAAGATGGTGCCGACCGGCGCGTTGATGTCGATGTTGGACGAACCGTCCAGTGGGTCGAACACCAGCAGGTAGGCGCCTTTCGGGTATTTGCCCGGGATCTGGTAGGCGTTGTCCATTTCCTCGGACGCCATGCCGGCCAGGTGGCCGCCCCATTCGTTGGCTTCGAGCAGGATCTCGTTGGAGAGCACGTCGAGCTTCTTCTGCACTTCGCCTTGGACGTTTTCAGTGCCCATGCTGCCCAGGACCCCGCCGAGGGCGCCTTTGGACACGGCGTGGCTGATCTCCTTGCAGGCACGCGCCACCACTTCGATCAGGAAGCGCAGATCGGCAGGAGTGTTGTTGCTGCGGGTCTGCTCAATCAAATAGCGACTCAGGGTAACGCGGGACATGGAAGGCTCCGGAGGAATGGGGGGCTAAAAAACCCGCGCAGTTTAACGCGAGTCGGGGTGCATTTCCTCCTATGAGACGAGATCCGCCACAGAGAGTTCATGCATGGGGTCGAGCGTAGCCCGAAATCCGCCCCGTAGCCGCTGGCGCAGGCTGCGCCCTTGCGACACTACGGGGCCGATGAACAGCCTATTCCAGAGCCTTCCAGATCTCCGTGGCGTACTCGCGAATGGTCCGGTCCGAAGAGAACCAGCCCATGCGCGCGCAGTTGAGCACCGCCGAATGCCACCAATGATTGCTGTCGCGCCAGCGCTCCTCGACATGCAGCTGGGCATTCCAGTAGGAATCGAAATCGGCGCACACGTGGAAGCGGTCATAGTCGACCAGCGAATCGATAAGGCCGGTATAGCGGGCCGGATCGTCCGGCGAGAACACTCCGCCACGAATCGCCTGCAGCACATCGTTGAGACGATGGGAGGCGGCGATGTCCGGCACCGCGCTGAACTCGCCGTTGCGTTTGCGCGCCTCCACCTGCTGGGCGCTGAGGCCGAAGATGAACATGTGCTCGGCGCCGACCCGCTCGCACATCTCGACGTTGGCGCCGTCCAGGGTGCCGATGGTCAGGGCGCCGTTGAGGCCGAATTTCATGTTGCTGGTGCCCGAGGCCTCGAAGCCGGCAGTGGAAATCTGCTCCGACAGGTCGGCCGCCGGGATGATGCTTTCGGCCAGGCTGACGTTGTAGTTGGGCAGGAACACCACCTTGAGCAGGCCACGCACAGTCGGATCGTTGTTCACGGTGCGGGCGATGTCGTTGCTCAGCTTGATGATCAGCTTGGCCTGGTGATAACTGGCCGCGGCCTTGCCGGCGAAGATCTTCACCCGCGGCACCCAGTCGATTTCCGGCTCGGCGCGGATGGCCTGGTACAGCGCCACCGTGTGCATCAGGTTGAGCAACTGGCGCTTGTACTCATGGATCCGTTTGACCTGCACGTCGAACAGCGCCGCCGGATTGACCGCGATGCCCAGGCGCTCATGGATGATCGCCGCCAGCGCGCGCTTGCTGTGCAGGCGCTGCTCGGCGAACTGCTTGCGAAAGGCCGACTTCTCGGCGAAGGGTTCGAGCTTGAGCAACAGCTCCTCGGGGTTGTCCAGCACCTCAGGGCCGACGGCCTCGACCAGCATCGCCGTCAGCTTGGGGTTGGCCTGGTACAGCCAGCGGCGGAAGGTGATGCCGTTGGTCTTGTTGTTGATCCGCTCCGGATACAGCTTGTGCAACTCGGAGAACACCGTGCTGCGCATCAGCTGGGTGTGCAGGCCGGACACGCCGTTGACGCTGTGGGAACCGAGAAACGCCAGGTTGCCCATGCGCACGCGACGCCCGTTGTCCTCTTCGATCAGCGACACCGCACGCAGCACGTCGAAGTCGTGAATGCCCTTGGCCCGCAGCGAATCGATGTGCTGGGCGTTGATCAGGTAAATGATCTGCATGTGCCGCGGCAGCATGCGTTCCATCAGGCCCACCGGCCAGGTTTCCAGGGCCTCGGGCAGCAGCGTGTGGTTAGTGTAGGCCAGGGTCTCGACGGTGATCTGCCAGGCCGCTTCCCAGGCGATGCCGTGCAGGTCCACCAGCTGGCGCATCAGTTCGGCCACGGCGATCGACGGGTGGGTGTCGTTGAGCTGGATCGCCGCATGCTCGCCGAGGCTGAGCACCGAGTCGTGCATGTTCTTGTGCCGGCGCAGCAAGTCCTGCAAGGACGCGGAAACGAAGAAGTACTCCTGGCGCAGGCGCAGCTCCTGGCCGGCTTCGGTGCTGTCCGCCGGGTAGAGCACCCGCGAGATACTCTCGGCGCGGGCCACCTCGGCCACCGCGCCGAGGTGGTCGCCGGCATTGAAGCGTTCCAGGTGCAGGTCTTCCATGGCTCGCGCCCGCCACAGGCGCAGGGTGTTGACGCTGGCGCCACGCCAGCCGACTACCGGCGTATCGTAAGCCACCGCGCGCACGGTTTCCGCAGGCCACCAGACTTGCCGCGTATGACCAGCCTCGTCGGTGACGGTCTCGACGCTGCCACCGAAGCCGATCGAATAGATCACTTCCGGGCGCTCGAACTCCCAGGGGTTGCCGAAGTCCAGCCAGTGCTCGGTCTGCTCCTGCTGCCAGCCATCGACTATGGCCTGGCGGAACAAGCCGTGTTCATAACGGATGCCGTAGCCGTGGCCGGCGATGCCCAGGGTCGACATGCTTTCCATGAAGCACGCCGCCAGGCGGCCGAGACCGCCATTGCCCAGCGCCGCATCCGGTTCCAGCAGGCGGATGCGTTCCATATCGACCCCAAGGTCGCTCAGCGCATCGCGCGCCACGTCCAGCAGCCCGAGGTTGCTCAGGCTGTCGTAGAGCAGGCGGCCGATGAGGAATTCCAGGGAAAGGTAATAAACGCGTTTCTGGCCTTTGCGGTAGATCTGCCGCGTGTGGTCCATCCAGTGCTCGACCATGTGATCGCGCGCCGCCAGGGCGATGGCTTCGAACCAGTCATGGTCGAAAGCGTGGTCCGGGTCTTTGCCCACCGCGTAGGTGAGTTTGGTCAGGACGGCATCGCGAAAAGCGGCCACCTCAGCGTCACGAACTTGCAGTTCCTGAGTCATGAATACGACCTCGAGCGAGATAGACAGTGAGCATGGAGTTGTCTGAGCCTAGTCGGTCTGACAGGAGCCAAAGGCTCTGGTTCGGTGCGTCTTGCAATTGCCCGAACAGAAGCGGCGTCTCCCGCGGCAGCGGGTAAAAATGATGCAGATGCCGTGCCGACCCTGCAATCCCCGTGGGCAGGCGTAAATTCCGTTAAACGGTTGTTCAGAAATCCACCAGTACCGGTATGATCGCGCGCCCTGATACACACGCTGGAAACAAGCCTGATGAAGTCCAACCTGATCGCCGCCGCGGAAATCGACCGACTCGATACCTGGGCCAAGTATTCCGCGCCCATGTGCGGCTCCTGCATGTCCAGCTGCTGCACCCTGCCGGTGGAGGTCAAGATAAAGGATCTGATCCGCATCGGCATCGTCGACGAATTCGAGCGCGGCGAGCCGGCGAAGAACATTGCCAAGCGCCTGCAGAAGGAAGGCATCGTCGAGCGCTACAACCAGAAGTCCGAGATCTTCACCCTACAGCGCATGAGTAACAACGACTGCCTGTATCTGGATCGTAAGAGCCGCCTGTGCACCATTTATGACAAGCGCCCGGACACCTGCCGCAACCACCCGAAGATCGGCCCGCGCCCGGGCTATTGCGCGTACAAGCCCAAGCCGGTCGAGCGCCCGACCAACACCAGCAGCCGGACCCTGGAACGCTTCTGAGCCCCGACCTGTAGCCCCCCCATAGCCGCTGCCGAGCCCCAGCGAGGCTGCGATCGGCTGCAAAGCAGCCGCAATACGGGCCACCGCAGGATTTCAGATCTACCGTTTTACGACCGCTACGCGGTCGATCGCAGCCTCGCAGGCTCGGCAGCGGCTACAGGATCCGAGCTTTTTCGCAGATCAAAAAAAAAACGCCCCCGGCCTTTCGACCGGGGGCGTTTTTATTCAGCCTGAACTAAAGGATCAGTTCTTGGCTTTCTTGGCAGCGCGGGTACGCTCGCCTTCGTCCAGGATCTTCTTGCGAAGACGGATGGACTTAGGAGTCACTTCACACAGCTCGTCGTCCTGGATGAATTCCAGAGCCTGTTCCAGGGTGAAACGAACCGGCGGAACCAGGGCGATGGTTTCGTCCTTGCCCGAAGCACGCATGTTGTCGAGCTTCTTGCCTTTGGTTGGGTTCACACCCAGGTCGTTGTCACGGCTGTTCAGACCAACGATCTGACCGTTGTAGATTTCCTGGCCGTGCTCGACGAACAGCTTGCCGCGCGCCTGCAGGGTTTCCAGGGAGTAGGTCAGCGCCTTGCCGGTCTCGACCGAAACCAGTACGCCGTTCTGACGACCGGACATGTGGCCGGACTTCATCGGAGCGTAGCGATCGAAGATCGAGGTCAGGATGCCTGCACCGTTGGTCAGGGTCAGGAACTGGTTACGGAAACCGATCAGACCACGGGCTGGAATGTTGTATTCCAGGCGTACACGGCCCTTGCCATCCGGAACCATGTTGCTCAGGTCGCCCTTACGCAGGCCCATTTCTTCCATGACCTTGCCCTGGGATTCTTCAGGGATGTCGATGGTGACGTTTTCGAACGGTTCCTGCTTCACGCCGTCGACTTCACGGATGATCACTTCAGGACGGCCCACGCCCATTTCGAAACCTTCGCGACGCATGGTTTCGATCAGTACCGACAGGTGCAGCTCACCACGACCGGAAACCTTGAACTTGTCGGCCGAGTCGCCTTCTTCAACGCGCAGTGCAACGTTGTACAGCAGCTCTTTGTCCAGACGTTCCTTGATGTTACGGCTTGTCACGAACTTGCCTTCTTTACCGCAGAATGGCGAGTCGTTGACCTGGAAGGTCATGGAAACGGTCGGCTCGTCGACGGTCAGCGGCTTCATCGCTTCGACCGCGGTCGGATCGCACAGGGTGTCGGAGATGAACAGCTCGTCGAAACCGCTGATGCAGACGATGTCGCCGGCAGCGGCTTCTTCAACGTCCACACGGTGCAGGCCGTGGTGACCCATCAGCTTCAGGATACGGCCGTTGCGCTTCTTGCCTTCGGTGTCGATAGCGACGACCGGAGTGTTCGGCTTGACGCGACCGCGAGCGATACGGCCAACGCCGATCACACCCAGGAAGCTGTTGTAGTCCAGAGCGGAGATCTGCATCTGGAACGGACCGTCACGGTCAACGGCCGGAGCCGGAACGTTGTCGACGATCGACTGGTACAGCGGGGTCATGTCTTCGGCCATGTCGGTGTGGTCCAGACCGGCAATGCCGTTCAGGGCCGAGGCGTAGACGACTTTGAAGTCCAGCTGTTCTTCGGTGGCACCCAGGTTGTCGAACAGGTCGAAGATCTGGTCCAGAACCCAGTCAGGACGCGCGCCTGGACGGTCGACCTTGTTGATCACCACGATCGGACGCAGGCCGGCTTCGAAAGCCTTCTTGGTCACGAAACGGGTTTGCGGCATAGGGCCGTCTTGGGCGTCGACCAGCAGCAGAACGGAGTCGACCATCGACATTACGCGCTCGACTTCGCCACCGAAGTCGGCGTGGCCCGGGGTGTCCACGATGTTGATGTGGTAGCCGTTCCAGTTGATGGCGGTGTTTTTGGCCAGGATGGTAATACCGCGCTCTTTTTCCTGGTCGTTGGAGTCCATCACGCGCTCGTCGTTGAGCTCGTTGCGCTCCAGGGTGCCGGATTGACGCAGGAGTTTGTCTACCAGGGTGGTTTTACCGTGGTCAACGTGAGCAATGATGGCGATGTTGCGTAGATTTTCGATCACTTGTGTATCTCGATCAGAGGATTCGGTGTGCTGACAACTGCTGGCAGCGATTAACAATAGAGTCCGGCAAGGCCGTTACAGCTTGACGGTGGCGTCGGGGGGCCGGTGACGCAAGCCACAGGCAAACAGCCCCGGGCACTTAGCTCGGTCTATAAACGCGCACATTGGCATGTCCCTCACTGAGCAGATGGTGAGCATGCAGGCGACTCATGACGCCTTTGTCGCAATACAGCAGGTACTGGCGAGTAGGGTCCAGTTCCTTGAAGCGTGCATTCAATGCATAGAACGGCAGCGCTTTTATCTCGATGCCAGAAAGCGTAAGCGGGTCGTCTTCCTGAGCATCCGGATGACGGATGTCGATCACGATCTGACCGGCCAGCGCCTCGCTGACTTCTTCGATCTGCAAATCCTGGCCCAGTTCGTCGATCACCCGATCGATCGGCACCAGCTTGGCCCGCTCGATCGCACGCTCGAGCACCGCCATGTCGAATTCTTTCTCTTCATGCTCCACGCGATGGCGCTTGGCGTGGGTCTTGGGGTTCACCGAGATGACCCCGCAGTACTCCGGCATGTGCTTGGCGAAGTCGGCGGTGCCGATTTCGTTGGCCAGGTCGATGATGTCCTGCTTGTGGCTGGCGATCAGCGGGCGCAGCACCAGCTTGTCGGTCACGCAGTCGATGACGGAGAGGTTCGGCAGGGTCTGGCTCGACACCTGGGAAATCGCCTCGCCGGTGACCAGCGCATCGATGTGCAGGCGGTCGGCGATACTCGACGCGGCACGCAACATCATACGCTTCAAAATGACGCCCATATGACTGTTGTCGACTTTGCCGAGGATTTCGCCGAGCACTTCCTCGAACGGCACGCTGACGAACAGCACGCGCTGGGAGCTGCCGTACTTCTTCCAGATATAGTGCGCGACTTCCATCACGCCCAATTCGTGGGCACGCCCGCCCAGGTTGAAGAAGCAGAAGTGGCTCATCAGGCCGCGACGCATGATCTGGTAGGCCGCCACGGTGGAATCGAAACCGCCGGACATCAAAACCAGGGTCTGTTCCAGGGCGCCCAGCGGATAACCGCCGATGCTGTTGTGCTGGCTGTGGATCACGAACAACCGTTGGTCGCGAATTTCCATCCGCACTTCGATTTCCGGCTCTTTCAGGGAAATTCCGGCGGCACCGCACTGCCGACGCAGTTGGCTGCCGACGTATTTTTCCACGTCCATGGAGCTGAATGGGTGCTTGCCGGCGCGCTTGCAGCGCACGGCGAAAACTTTCCCCGCCAGGGCCTCGCCAAAGTGCTGCTTGCACTTGGCGACTATGTCGTCGAAGTCGCCCAGCGGGTATTCATCGACCTGCAGGAAATGCGCGATGCCCGGCATGCAGCTCAGGCGCTCGGTCATCTCCTTCAAGGCTTTCGGCTCGCTGACGGCGGTTTCCAGCTCGAGGTTGTCCCACACACCATTGACCACCACGGCCGGGTCCAGATCGCGGAGCACGGCACGGATGTTCTTGGCCAACTGACGGATGAAACGCGTCCGTACCGGGCGGCTCTTGATGGTGATTTCCGGGAAAACTTTAACGATTAGTTTCATGAAAACAGCGCGCGCTGGGCCAGCCGAAAAAGGGGGGCGCGGATTATAGCGGAAATTGCTCAAGGTTTAACCAATTAATGTGCACCCGGTTTTTCGTGCACTAAAACGGGTCGTCGCCGGATAAAAACGCAACATTGCGGTGCGTCAGTTTGCCAATCTGGCCCCAATAGCGCCCGGAATGCGTGAGTTTGGGGCATAAAACCCAACTCAGGGCACTGGCATGCAATTTGCTCCCTTGTGAGGCAGGTTGCCATGGCAGAGTATCTGCGCCGGCATCACCCACATTCTAAGGGCACACCAACACTCGCCCGAAGCCACCCGGAGGACACTATGTCGAAGTCGGTTCAACTCATCAAAGATCATGACGTCAAATGGATTGATCTGCGCTTCACTGACACCAAAGGCACTCAGCACCACGTGACCATGCCGGCCCGTGATGCGCTGGATGACGATTTCTTCGAAATCGGCAAAATGTTCGACGGTTCCTCCATCGCTGGCTGGAAAGGCATCGAAGCCTCCGACATGATCCTGATGCCGGTTGACGAAACCGCCGTCCTGGACCCGTTCACCGAAGAGCCGACCCTGATCCTGGTCTGCGACATCATCGAACCTTCGACCATGCAGGGCTACGATCGCGACCCACGCGCCATCGCCAAGCGTGCCGAGGAGTACCTGAAGTCCACCGGTATCGGCGACACCGTATTCGTAGGCCCAGAGCCTGAGTTCTTCATCTTCGACGAAGTGAAGTTCAAGTCCGACATCTCCGGCTCCATGTTCAAGATCTTCTCCGAGCAAGGCTCGTGGATGTCCGACCAGGACGTGGAAGGCGGCAACAAAGGCCACCGTCCAGGCGTCAAAGGCGGCTACTTCCCGGTTCCTCCGTTCGACCACGACCACGAGATCCGTACCTCCATGTGTAATGCCATGGAAGAAATGGGCCTGGTCATCGAAGTTCACCACCACGAAGTGGCGACTGCCGGCCAGAACGAAATCGGCGTGAAGTTCAACACCCTGGTCAACAAGGGCGACGAAGTTCAGACCCTGAAGTACTGCGTACACAACGTGGCCGATGCCTACGGCCGCACCGCTACCTTCATGCCCAAGCCTCTGTACGGCGACAACGGCTCGGGTATGCACGTGCACATGTCCATCTCCAAGGATGGCAAGAACACCTTCGCTGGCGAAGGTTATGCCGGCCTGTCCGACACCGCCCTGTACTTCATCGGCGGCATCATCAAGCACGGTAAGGCCCTGAACGGTTTCACCAACCCTTCGACCAACTCCTACAAGCGTCTGGTACCAGGCTTCGAAGCTCCAGTGATGCTGGCCTACTCGGCTCGCAACCGTTCCGCTTCGATCCGTATCCCTTACGTGTCGAGCCCTAAAGCCCGCCGTATCGAAGCACGCTTCCCGGATCCGGCTGCCAACCCATACCTGGCCTTCGCTGCCCTGCTGATGGCTGGCCTGGACGGTATCCAGAACAAGATCCACCCTGGCGACGCGGCTGACAAAAACCTGTACGACCTGCCGCCTGAAGAGGCGAAAGAGATCCCACAAGTTTGCGGCAGCCTGAAAGAAGCCCTGGAAGAGCTGGACAAAGGTCGTGCGTTCCTGACCAAAGGCGGCGTTTTCAGCGACGACTTCATCGACGCTTACATCGCCCTGAAAAGCGAAGAAGAAATCAAGGTTCGTACCTTCGTACACCCACTGGAATACGAGCTGTACTACAGCTGCTGATCCGGTAGCGCCGCCCCACGCGGCGTGACAAGAAAAGGCCTCCCTCGGGAGGCCTTTTTTATTGCCCGCCCATCGCCCCGGAGCATTCCCCCGGGCTATTCATCCATGGATAATCCGCGCCTCTCGCGCCCTCTGTCCGGCGCCTCGACGAAGGGATTCGTATGCAGTGGACTCGTTCTCTCGGCCTGATCGCCTGCCTGGCGTTCGGCAGCACCCAGGCCGCTCCTTTCTATGCCGACAAATCCCTGGCCCACCCGCTGATCACCGGCCTGGCGGAAAGCCAGGCGACCCTGGCCTTTATCAAGCAGGCCGGCAGCGTCAAAGGTTATTACTCGGTCGACCCGGACGAGGGCCAGCCGCAGCTGCTGGACGACTTCGGCGATGCAACCATCGAGTCGGTGTTCAACATCGCCCTGGATGATGAGTCCCTGACCCGCCTGGTGCTGTTCAAGCAGAGCGGCCAGTATCGCGTGCATGCCTACCGTTATGACGAAAACGACCGCCTCTACCGGCGCCTGGACAAGCTACAGCCCGCCCTGGAACGCATCGCCAAAGACCGGAAAAAACTCGATGCCTCGACGGTGAAACAGGCCCTGCGCCAGCTGACACCGCTGAACTACAGCTACTTCTACGAAGACTCGGGTATCGACGAATTCGACCAGATCGACCATTCGGCCGGCACCCTGGTGGGTTATTTCGACGCTAACGGGCAGCCCATCACCGCCAATCCGCCCGGAGCCGACCAGTACCGCTACAAAAAGACCTTCACCGAAAAGAACGGACGCTTTCTCACCGCCACCTACTGGCGCGGCGAAGCACCTGCGCTGGAGGGCGAGCCCCTGCTGTACAACTACCGGGCCAGCCGCATCGCCTGGGAGACCGAGCCGCAGCGCTTCACTGGCAGCGAGGACGGGGCCTACGTGGAGTACTCCTGTTTCGGCGGTGCCGTCATCGCCCAGGGTGCCTATGCCCACGGCCAACGCACCGGCGAATGGAGTTTTTCCAACCCAGACGAAGGCTGGACCCACGGCCGTTTTGTCGATGGCAAACGCCAAGGCCAGTGGACTGAGTCCTACGGCTGGCAAACCGCTACCGGCGAGTATCGGGACGATCTGCGTGAGGGACGCTGGGTGCTGTCCTACGACGAAGGAGGCGAGCCCGCTGTCACTGGCTTCCAGACCTATGTCCACAGCGTGCTCAACGGCCCGAGCGAAGAGAAGGTGGACGGCTCCACGGAGAGCGGCAGCTACCGCAACAACAAACGCGAAGGACCATGGGTGACCCAAGCAGGTCGCGGCAGCTTCGAGAACGGCCTGAAAAGCGGCCCGTGGATACTCAAGACAGACAAGAGCCATAACCAGAGCGTGAACTTCGTCGCCGATAAAAAAGACGGCGAGTTGCGCGAAACCGACGCCAACGGCGTGCTGGTCCTGATCGAGCATTACAAGGCAGATGTGCTGTCCGGTACCCGCGAAGGCTATAGCCCCAGCGGCAACCTGCAGTACTCGCAGCAATATGAGAATGGCAAACGGGAAGGCCGCTCACTGGGTTACAGCGAAGACGGCAAGCTGATCAGCGATATTTCCTGGCACAACGATCGGTACGAAGGCCCTCACCTGACCTTCCTGCGCGACGGTACGCCGGCCACGGTCGGACGCTTCGAGGGAGGGCACTTTGTCGGCCTGATGAAACAGTACGATCAGGATGGAGTGCTTTATGAGGAAGCCAACTGGTGCCGCTTCGACAAGCTCGGCTCAACCGTCGAACGCTGTGGAAAACAACGGCGGTTCACCCACGGAAAGCTGTCCTGGGAAACGGACTTTCTCTTTGGCAGCCCCCAAGGCTCCATCGAGTACAACTATGAAACAGGCCAAAAGATCCGCGAGAAGATCATCGGCGACAATGACCAGATCACTCAGCGCACCTACTACGACAATGGGCAGATCGAGTGCCAGAAAAACTCGGTGGGTTTCACCTGGATGACCATCAATCAGCAACAGGTGAAAAGTCATGAGTCCGACGGCCAACTGACCGGCGAACAGCTGTGCTATCACCGCAACGGCGCGATCAAGAGCCGCGAGCTGATCGACAACGGTTTGAGCGCCTGCCGGATCGTCTATGACGAAAGCGGCAAGCGACTCTCTTCCAGCCCGACCAATTGCGGGGCGCCCGCGACTGCCGCGGCCGGCCAATGACCCATCTTGTGCCCGGCGCTTGCCAGGCACTGCGGTTTTGCGTGCATCATGGCCGCCGACTTGTCCCCAAGAAGCCGAGACCGCCCATGACTTCGCGATTCTGCCTTGCCCTGTTGACCCTGTTGCTGGCCGGCAATGCCTGCGCCGCCCCTGCCACCCTCAGCCCTCTGTTGGCCAGCATCGAAGAACGCCTGGCCATCGCCGACCAGGTGGCCCTGAGCAAATGGGACAGCCACAAACCGGTGGAAGACCGCCCGCGCGAGCGTGAGGTGATTGCCGGCGCGGTGGCCCAGGCGCCGGCCTACAAACTCGACGGCGCGGCGGTGGAACAGTTCTTTGCCGCGCAGATCGAGGCCAACAAGCTGCTGCAGTACGCCCACCTGTCCGAGTGGACCTTGCAAGGCCAGGCACCGGACGCCCCGCGCCCGGATTTGGTGGGGCAGATCCGCCCGCAACTTGATCGGTTACAAAAACGCCTGCTGCAGCAACTGGCGGATTTCAGCCCCCACCGCAATGACCCGCAGTGCCCACAATGGCTGGCCCAGGCCACCCACGAAGGTGATCGGGCACCACTGCGCCAACTGGCGCTGATCCGCGCCACCGCCGAGCTTTGTGTGTTCAAAGGTTGAAGGGGCGAACCCGGGCCCGCTCCGCGGCTCTATGCTGGAGGCACTTCCATCCTTGAAGCCGCCGCCCCCAGCGCCCAGGAAAGCCGCCATGCGTGTGCACTGCCTCTACCTGCTGTTGCTGGCCGCCCTGCCGGCCGCCGCGCAGATCTACCGCTACACCGATGCCCACGGCAACACCGCCTACAGCGACCAGCCGCCGGCCGGCGTGCCCGGCCAGGCCGTCGAGCTGGCGCCGCTGAACCGCATCGAGGCGCCCAGGCCGCTCACACCGCCCGGCGTCGAACCAACGCAGACGCCACCCACCCGCGCACCGGCCTACACCACCCTGGAGCTGAGTGGCGTGCCGGATGGTGGTGTGGTGCGCGCCAATAACGGCACCTTCAAGGTCGAGGTGCGCCTGCAACCGCCCCTGCTCAACGAGCATCGCCTGCGCCTGCTGTTGGACGACCAGCCGTACGGCCAGCCCGGCAACCTGCCGAGCTTGCAACTGGTGAACATCGACCGCGGCGAGCACCGCCTGGCGGTGCAGGTGCTCGATGGCGAGCGGGTGATCCAGCAAAGCTCGCCATTGACCTTCACCCTGCAACGGGTTCATCGGCCCTGAGAGCTTGTCGCGCCTGAATCTGCGAATACAGGCGCCGCTCATGTTCGAGCAACCAACGTTTGCGCCAGAGGCCGCCGCCATAACCGGTGAGCGAGCCGTCGGAACCTATCACCCGGTGACAGGCAATCACGATGGCGATCTGGTTGGCGCCATTGGCCCGGGCCACGGCCCGCACGGCGGAGGCCGAACCTATGCTGGTCGCCACCTCGGCGTAACTGCGAGTCGTGCCTGGCGGTATAGCCCTGAGGGCCTGCCACACCGTGCGGGTAAAGGCCGAAGCATTCAGCGCCAGCGGCGTGGCAAAGCTTGCCGACTCCCCGGCGAAAAATCGCCGCAATTCGCTCTCGATCTGGTCGATGGGGGCAAAACGTCCGAAACCGATGGTCGAGCCGGTGCTCTCTTGCAGACGCTTCAGCTCAGTGGCCAATGCCGGGCGGTCGAAGAACTCCAGCAGATGCAGGGCCTGCGCATCGGCCACCGCCAGCATCACGCCGATCGGGGTTTGCAGCCAGTCGGCCTTGAGCAGTTCACAGCCGCGCAGGTTCGACGGTGGCTGGCCGAGCAGCCGGGTGAAGGCACTGCGAAAGCCGCTGTCGGAATCGAAACTGGCGCTGATCTGCGCATCGATCACGCTGGCGCCGCCCGCCAGTTGCTGCATGCCCTCGCCGATCCGCCGCAGCCGGGCCATTTCCAGGAAGGTCACGCCAAAGTGACGCTTGAAGGCCCGGCGCACCGTGGAAGGGTCGAAGCCGAGTTCGATCAGGTCGCCTTCATACCAGCGCTTGTCGACATTGTGTTCCAGCAAGGCCAGCAGTTGTTTGACCAGCGGCTCCTGGGCACCTGTCTGCTCCAGCGGACGGCAGCGCAGGCAGGCGCGAAAACCCGCCTCGACACAGGCCTTGATCGAACTGAAGAACACCGTGTTTTCGCGCTTGGGCTTGCGCGCCGCGCAGGTCAGCCGACAGAACACGCCCGTGCTCTTGACCCCGACGAAGGCGAACCCGTCATAGGCCGGGTCGCGTTCGAGCAAGGCATGGTACAGGGTGTCGTCGTCGGGCAGTTGGAACAGCAAGGGGGCGTTGTCCATGGCCGTCTCCAGCACCAGAGGAAATGTCTGTGCACTGTAGAGCAGCGCCGCAACGGATGCCGCCGCAAATCAGGCGTTGATACGCCAACGGTGCCCCCGCCTTGCGCCCGGCGTGAAACAACGCCGAGCGGTAGATCCGCCTCAGGCGTGCTCGATCACCATGGCCACGCCCTGGCCAACGCCCACGCACAGGGCCGATCTCGCAGCTGCCGAGCAGCAGCACTGCCGCGCCATCGTTAAGCATTGTCGGCGTGGCCATCGCCTCTGCCTGCTATGCCCTGGTATCCCTGGTATGCATGCTTCTGCTGCTCAAGCGCATCGACCACAACGCCGCCGACCTGTCCACCGCCGAACAGGCGGACGCCGACGAACTGGCCCGGGAACCCCGTGCCACGCCGCCGATCGAGGATCCCGCGACGCTGCCACCGAGTATCGACAAGGACGCCCAACCCGCCCACTGAGACGCCATCCGCCGCATTCTTCCAGGCCCGCAGCAAGCGGGCCCTTTTGCGTGCGCCGAAAATTTTCGGCCCGGCGTGCATCTGGCCATTCTTTAGCGCAGCCTCGGATAAATCGCACTATATTGGTGCATCAAACTGCACCCCGACCTATATGCGGCCCATTTTGGTTCGAAAGTACCCAGCGCAGCCGGCAAAACGCTGCGAAAGAGAACTTTAAACGTCTGTTTCAGGGCTCGAGCGCTTCTTTTCGGAGCCTTGGTTTGGTTTTTGCATTTTCTCGATACCAGCGCCTTATTCGCGCGCGCAATCCTGGGCCGGCCCGGGATTGCCTTGTTTCAAAAGAGGTCAACATTTACCCATGACCATCAGCGATCAACTGCACCGCTTGCTACTCGACAACCTGACCACCGCGACCATCCTGCTCAACGCCGACCTGCGCCTTGAGTACATGAACCCGGCGGCGGAGATGTTGCTGGCCATCAGCGGCCAGCGCAGCCATGGGCAATTCATCAGCGAACTGTTCACCGAATCGGCCGAAGCCCTGAGCTCCCTGCGCCAGGCGGTGCAACAGGCGCACCCGTTCACCAAGCGCGAAGCCATGCTCACCGCGCTGACCGGCCAGACCCTGACCGTCGACTACGCCGTGACGCCGATCCTGAGCAATGGCGACACCTTGCTGTTGCTCGAAGTCCATCCCCGCGACCGCTTGCTGCGGATCACCAAGGAAGAGGCCCAGCTGTCCAAGCAGGAAACCAGCAAGATGCTGGTGCGCGGCCTGGCCCACGAGATCAAGAACCCCCTCGGCGGGATTCGCGGCGCCGCCCAGTTGCTGGCTCGCGAACTGCCGGACGAGAACCTCAAGGACTACACCAACGTCATCATCGAAGAGGCCGACCGCCTGCGTAACCTGGTGGACCGCATGCTCGGCTCCAACAAGCTGCCGTCGCTGGCCATGTGCAACGTGCACGAAGTGCTGGAGCGCGTGAGCAGCCTGGTGGAAGCCGAAAGCCAGGGCTGCATCACCCTGGTGCGCGACTACGACCCGAGCATTCCCGATGTATGGATCGACCGCGAACAGATGATCCAGGCGGTGCTCAACATCGTGCGCAACGCGATGCAGGCCATCAGCAGCCAGAACGAGCTGCGCCTGGGCCGTATCTGCCTGCGTACCCGCACCATGCGCCAGTTCACCATCGGCCACGTGCGCCACCGCCTGGTGACCAAGATCGAGATCATCGACAACGGCCCGGGGATTCCCGCGGAACTTCAGGAAACCATCTTCTTCCCCATGGTCAGCGGCCGTCCGGACGGTACCGGGTTGGGCCTGGCCATTACCCAGAACATCATCAGCCAGCACCAGGGCCTGATCGAGTGTGACAGCCATCCCGGCCACACCACGTTCTCGATCTTTCTGCCACTGGAACAAGGAGCCCCATCGACATGAGCCGTAGTGAAACCGTGTGGATCGTCGATGACGACCGTTCTATCCGTTGGGTTCTGGAGAAAGCCTTGCAACAGGAAGGCATGACCACCCAGAGCTTCGATAGCGCCGATGGTGTGATGAGCCGCCTGGCCCGCCAGCAACCGGATGTGATCATCTCCGACATCCGCATGCCCGGCGCCAGTGGCCTGGACCTGCTGGCGCGGATCCGCGAGCAGCACCCGCGCCTGCCGGTGATCATCATGACCGCGCACTCCGACCTGGACAGCGCTGTCGCTTCCTATCAGGGCGGCGCCTTCGAGTACCTGCCCAAGCCGTTCGATGTCGACGAAGCGGTGTCCCTGGTCAAGCGCGCCAACCAGCACGCCCAGGAGCAGCAAGGCCTGGAAGTGATCCCCGCGCTGGCCCGTACTCCGGAAATCATCGGCGAAGCGCCGGCAATGCAGGAGGTGTTCCGCGCCATCGGTCGCCTCAGCCACTCCAACATCACTGTGCTGATCAACGGCGAGTCCGGTACCGGTAAAGAGCTAGTGGCCCATGCCCTGCACCGTCACAGCCCGCGGGCGGCTTCGCCGTTCATCCCCCTGAACATGGCGGCGATCCCCAAGGACCTGATGGAGTCCGAGCTGTTCGGACATGAAAAAGGCGCCTTCACCGGCGCCGCCAACCTGCGGCGCGGGCGCTTCGAGCAGGCCGATGGCGGCACCCTGTTCCTCGACGAGATCGGCGACATGCCGGCCGACACCCAGACCCGCCTGCTGCGGGTGCTGGCCGACGGCGAGTTCTACCGGGTCGGCGGGCATACGCCGGTCAAGGTCGACGTGCGCATCATCGCCGCGACCCACCAGAACCTGGAAACCCTGGTGCACGCCGGCAAGTTCCGCGAGGACCTGTTCCACCGCCTGAACGTGATCCGCATCCATATCCCGCGCCTGTCGGACCGTCGCGAAGACATCCCGACCCTGGCCAAGCACTTCCTCAGCCGCGCCGCCCAGGAGCTGGCCGTCGAGCCCAAGCTGCTGAAAAGCGAGACCGAGGAATACCTGAAGAACCTGCCGTGGCCCGGCAACGTGCGCCAGCTGGAGAACACCTGCCGCTGGATCACCGTGATGGCTTCGGGTCGCGAGGTGCATATCAGCGACCTGCCGCCGGAACTGCTGAGCCTGCCGCAGGATTCGGCGCCGGTGACCAACTGGGAACAGGCCCTGCGCCAGTGGGCCGACCAGGCCCTGGCACGCGGGCAGTCGAGCCTGCTGGACAGCGCGGTGCCGAGCTTCGAGCGGATCATGATCGAGACCGCCCTCAAGCACACCGCCGGCCGCCGCCGCGACGCCGCCGTGCTGCTGGGCTGGGGCCGCAACACCCTGACGCGCAAGATCAAGGAGTTGGGAATGAAGGTCGACGGCGGGGATGACGACGACAGCGACGAGGGCTGAGCCGCGTAATCCCCTGTAGCCGCTGCCGAAGACCTTCAGCGATCTTGATCCTGCGCGCCCTTGGGTCGCGATCGCAGCCTTCGGCAGCGGCTACGGCGCAAGACATTCATGCTGTGCCGAATGACAGATCCAATCGCGGGCAAGCCTCGCTCCTACAGATGCGGTCGTGGGAGCGGGGCTTGCCCGCGATGTTTTTTGTGCACCGCAATGGTGAGCCTGCACTGCCGGAATGCGTGGCCGGGCAAGGAATTTCATCGCGCTTGGCCTGGATATTTCTCGCCAGAACAAATCCAAAAAACGATGAAAGCCCCGAAAACCGGGGCTTTCAGCTGTTCCTGAAAAATTGCTTAACCGTTTAAGCCAGAATTGGCACGCCCCCTGCAAAGACAAGATCACGAGTGCAGTCACTCACCCGTTTTGGGGACCTTGGTACAGGCAGGCCGAGACTCCCCTTCTTTACACCCGGAACCCATACCGCTCGCAGCGACGGGTTCCAGCCGGTTTGGGGAACCCTGGTACAGGCAGGCCAGGGATTCCCTCTTTAACACCCGGGCTCATCACGCTCACAGCGACGAGCCCACCCGTTTCGGGAACCTTGGTACAGGCAGGCCGGGGATTCCCTCTTTACACCGGGCCCAGCGCAATCAGCGCGGCCCTCACGCTTTTGGGAACCTTGGTACAGGCAGGCCGGGGCTTCCCCTCTTTACACCGGGCCCGGCGCGATCAGCGCCCCGCCCTCACGCTTTTGGGGACCTTGGTACAGGCAGGCCGGGAATCCCCTCTTTTATTCCTCGCGCAGCTGGAGCTCCAGGCGCCAGCGCCCGTCGACCTCGCTGCCCGACCACTCGCCGCGCAGCGCCCGCGCGGCGACCACGTTCAGCAGCAACCCTTCCTCAGCCGCCCGCACCCGCCAGTTGGCATCCTTGTCGTTGATCTTCAACTGGCCCTTCTGCGCCCGCCCCTCGGCCTCGAACAACAGCGCCACGGCCCCGTCGATGTGCTCGCCATGAACCTTGGGCTCGTTGTTGAACCACACCACCAGGGCATTGGGCTGGACCTGCACTTCCTGCAGCTCGGTGGGGTCCGGGGTCGTCAGGCGACCGATCATCAGCCCCACCATCACGCCAAAGATTGCCAGCGAGCCGAACACCCGCAGCATTAGCTTCGGCCTGACGTCCGCTTCAGGCGTAGAATGCGGCCTGTCTTTTTCTTCGGAGCCGTGCATGTTTCACGTCATCCTTTTTCAACCAGAAATTCCGCCGAATACCGGCAACGTAATCAGGCTGTGCGCCAATAGCGGCTGCCACCTGCATTTGATCGAGCCACTGGGTTTCGAAATGGACGACAAGCGCCTGCGCCGGGCCGGACTCGACTACCACGAATATGCCACCCTGCAGCGCCATGCCGACCTCGCCAGCTGTCTTGAAAGCCTAGGCCATCCGCGCCTGTTCGCCTTCACCACCAAGGGCTCGCGGCCGTTCCACGACGCCAGCTTCGCCGAGGGCGATGCCTTCCTGTTCGGCCCGGAAAGCCGCGGCCTGCCCGCCGAAGTGCTGGACGCCTTGCCCGCCGAACAACGCCTGCGCCTACCCATGCGCGAAGGCTGCCGCAGCCTGAACCTGTCCAACACCGTGGCGGTCGCCGTCTACGAAGCCTGGCGCCAGCTGGGGTTCAAATAAGCCACCCACCTCCGTGCCAATCCCTGCGGCAGCGGCTACAGGTTCAGCGCCGGTATCGACATCAGTTTCTAAACCTTGGGCCCGAACATGAAAAAAGCGCCTGAAACGGCGCTTTTTTCATGAACCCAGCAGCTTACTGAACAGTGCCTTCACCGGCTGCCTGCAGGCGTTGCAGCTCTTGCGCGTACAGCGCATCGAAGTTCACCGGAGCCAGCATCAGGGCCGGGAACGAACCGCGGGTCACCAGGCTGTCCAGCGCTTCGCGAGCGTACGGGAACAGGATGTTCGGGCAGAACGCGCCCAGGGTGTGGCTCATCGAAGCGTCGTCCAGGTTCTTGATCAGGAAGATACCGGCCTGTTGCACTTCGGCGATGAACGCGACTTCTTCACCGTTCTTCACGGTGACCGACAGGGTCAGCACGACTTCGTGGAAACCTTCTTCCAGCGCCTTCTGGCGGGTGTTCAGGTCCAGGCCGACGCTCGGCTCCCACTGCTGGCGGAAGATCGCCGGGCTTTTCGGAGCTTCGAAAGACAGGTCACGCACATAGATACGCTGCAGCGAGAATTGCGGTGCAGATTCGTCTTCGGTCGCAGCGGTGTTCTGTTGGTCAGTCATCTCAGATCCTTCTTGATCTCGGGGTCATGTAGGGTTTGCTGATCTTGGGTGGTCAGTCAGGCCGCGAGCAGCGCGTCGAGCTTGCCGGCGCGCTCCAGGGCGAACAAATCGTCACAACCGCCCACATGGGTGCTGCCGATCCAGATCTGCGGCACGGACGTGCGCCCGGCCTTCTGGGCCATTTCGGCGCGAACCTGCGGCTTGCCGTCGACCTTGATCTCTTCGAAGGCTACGCCTTTGTTCTCGAGCAGGTACTTGGCCCGCGAGCAGTAGGGGCAGTAATCGCTGGAATAGACGACGACGGCAGCCATATCACTTCACCAGCGGCAGGTTGTCGGCTTTCCAGCTGCCAACGCCGCCGGACAGCTTGGCGGCGGTGAAGCCGGACTTCATCAGCTCGCGAGCGTGGGTGCCGGCGTGCTGACCCAGGGCGTCGACCAGAATGATGGTCTTGGCCTTGTGCTTTTCCAGCTCGCCCACGCGGGCGGCCAGTTTGTCTTGAGGGATGTTCAACGCGCCGACGATATGGCCCGCGGCGAAGTCCTTGGACGGACGGATATCGATCACCACGCCCTGCTCGCTGTTGACCAGCGCGGTCAGTTCACGGGTGCTGAGGCTGCGGCCACCGCGGCTCAACTCGTGAGCGATCAACAGAGCCAGCAAGATGACGAAGGCGCCGACGAGCAAGTAGTGTTCAGTGGCGAATTGAATCAGGTGAGCAACCATCAAGGAGGTTCCAGGGCGTTAAAATGTCGGCCAGTATACACAGCCCTCCGGGTCGGCCAAACCCCGCCCGGCGGTGACGCCGATGGAACTTGGCTTTAAACTGCCACTCCCTTTTTCCAACATTCTCCCAATCCAGCCACGAGTGGAATCTATGACTACCACGCCTAAACCTTTGGTCCTGATGATTCTGGATGGCTTCGGTCACAGCGAGAGCCACGAATCCAACGCTATCTATGCAGCCAAGAAGCCGGTCCTCGACCGCCTGTGCGCCAGCGTGCCGAACGGCCTGATCTCGGGTTCGGGCATGGATGTCGGCCTGCCGGACGGCCAGATGGGCAACTCCGAAGTCGGCCACATGAACCTCGGCGCCGGCCGCGTGGTGTACCAGGATTTCACCCGTGTCACCAAAGCCATCCGCGATGGCGAGTTCTTCGAAAACCCGACTATCTGCGCCGCCGTGGATAAAGCCGTGGCCGCCGACAAGGCCGTGCACATCCTCGGCCTGCTGTCCGATGGTGGCGTGCACAGCCACCAGGACCATCTGGTGGCGATGGCCGAACTGGCCTTCAAGCGTGGCGCCGAGAAGATCTACCTGCACGCCTTCCTCGATGGCCGCGATACCCCGCCGAAAAGCGCCACCTCGTCGATCGAACTGCTGGATGAAACCTTCAAGACCCTGGGCAAGGGCCGTATCGCCAGCCTGATCGGCCGTTACTTCGCCATGGACCGCGACAACCGCTGGGACCGCGTGGCCCAGGCCTACAACCTGATCGTCGACGGCAAAGGCGAATTCAACGCCGCCACCGCCCAGGAAGGCCTGCAGGCCGCCTACGAGCGTGGCGAGAGCGACGAATTCGTCAAGGCCACCACCCTCGGCGAGCCGGTGAAAGTCGAAGACGGCGACGCCGTGGTATTCATGAACTTCCGCGCCGACCGCGCCCGCGAGCTGAGCCGGGTGTTCGTCGAAGACGATTTCAAGGAATTCGCCCGCGCCCGCCAGCCGAAACTGGCCGGTTTCGTCATGCTGACCCAATACGCGGCAAGCATTCCGGCCCCTTCGGCCTTTGCCCCGGGCAGCCTGGAAAACGTGCTGGGCGATTACCTGGCGAAAAACGGCAAGACCCAGCTGCGCATCGCCGAAACCGAGAAATATGCCCACGTGACCTTTTTCTTCTCCGGCGGCCGCGAAGAGCCGTTTCCGGGCGAAGAACGCATCCTGATCCCGTCGCCGAAAGTCGCCACCTACGACCTGCAGCCGGAAATGAGCGCGCCGGAAGTCACCGACCGGATCGTCGACGCCATCGAAAACCAGCGCTACGACGTGATCGTGGTCAACTACGCCAACGGCGACATGGTCGGCCACAGCGGCGTGTTCGACGCAGCGGTCAAGGCCGTTGAATGCCTGGACCTGTGCGTCGGCCGGATCGTCGACGCCCTGGAAAAGGTCGGCGGCGAAGCCCTGATCACTGCCGACCACGGCAACGTCGAGCAGATGTCCGACGCCGCCACCGGCCAGGCCCACACCGCCCACACCAGCGAGCCGGTACCGTTCATCTATGTTGGCAAGCGCAACCTGAAAGTCCGCGAAGGCGGAGTCCTGGCTGACGTAGCGCCGACCATGCTCAAGTTGCTGGGCCTGCCGCAGCCTGCGGAAATGACTGGCACTTCGATACTGGTCTGATATCAAAAAGTCCGAATAATGGGCCGGAAACGGCTTTTTATGACGAACGCCTCAAAGCAGTTGGCTTTGAGGCGTTTTTTTTGCAGCGAGGGGCGGGCATACTAGGCCGTCCCTTTCCCTGGTGTCGCCCGCCTCTATGCTTCGCGCCCTGATTACCCTAGCTCTGATCTGCCTGCTCCAACCGGCCTTCGCCGACGAGCGCGCGCAAACCCAACAGCAGTTGGACGCCACGCGTCAGGACATTGCCGAGCTGAAAAAGCTGCTGGGCAAGCTGCAGGAAGAAAAGTCCGGCGTGCAGAAAGACCTGCGCGGCACCGAAACCGAGATGGGCAAGCTGGAAAAGCAGGTCGATGCCCTGCAGAAAGAGCTGAAGAAAAGCGAATCCGAGCTGCAGCGTCTCGATGAGGAGAAAAAAAAACTCCAGAGCGCGCGCATTGAACAGCAACGACTGATCGCCATCCAGGCCCGCGCGGCCTACCAGAACGGCCGTCAGGAGTACCTCAAGCTGCTGCTCAACCAGCAAAACCCGGAAAAATTCGCCCGCACCCTGACCTATTACGACTACCTGAGCCAGGCCCGCCTGGAGCAGCTGAAGAATTTCAACGAGACCCTGCGCCAGCTGGCCAATGTCGAAAAGGAAATCTCCCTGCAGCAAGCCCAGCTGCTGGTGCAGAAAAGCAGCCTCGACACCCAGCGTGAAGAGCTCGACAAGGTCCGCAAGGAGCGCCAGGTGGCCCTGGCCAAGCTCAATGACGACGTGAAGACCCGTGGCGACAAGCTCAAGGCCCGCGAACAGGACCAGGCCGATCTGGGCAAGGTGCTGAAAACCATCGAGGAAACCCTGGCCCGCCAGGCCCGCGAGGCAGAGCAAGCGCGACAGAAAGCGCTGATCGCCCAGCAGGAAGCCGAAAAAAAGCGTTTGCGTGAGGCCCAGGCCGATGCCGACGACAGCCCGCGCAAGCCACCCCGAGCGGCGCCCGGCCCCTTGGTTTCCAGCGCAGGCGCCTCCTATAGAGGCCCTTTTGCTTCATCCCGGGGAAAACTTCCATGGCCGGTTGATGGTCGACTGCTGGCGCGCTTCGGCGAAAGCCGCGGCGACGATGCCCGGACCAAGTGGGACGGGGTGATGATCAGCGCCTCGGCCGGCAGCCAGGTGCATGCCGTCCACGGCGGCCGCGTGGTGTTCGCCGACTGGTTGCGCGGCGCCGGCCTGCTGGTGATCCTCGACCATGGCAACGGCTACTTGAGCCTCTACGGACACAACCAGACGCTGCTTAAAGAAGCGGGCGATGTCGTCAAGGCCGGCGAGTCCATCTCCACTGTGGGTAGCAGTGGCGGCCAGGGCGCGCCTGCACTGTACTTCGCTATTCGCCAGCAGGGTCGCCCAAGCGACCCGGCACAATGGTGCCGCGCGCAAGGATAAGCGCGCCACCTCATTCAGGAGTTCGTTCGACATGCTGCATTTGTCCCGCCTCACCTCGCTGGCCCTGACGATCGCTCTGGTGATCGGTGCGCCCCTGGCGTTTGCCGCCGAAACCGCTCAATCGACAGCCGCCACGACCACCAAGGCGCCATTGCCGCTCGAAGAGCTGCGCACCTTCGCCGAGGTCATGGACCGGATCAAGGCCGCCTATGTCGAACCCGTCGACGACAAGACCCTGCTGGAAAACGCCATCAAGGGCATGCTCAGCAACCTCGACCCGCATTCGGCCTACCTGGGCCCTGAAGACTTCGCCGAGCTGCAGGAAAGCACCAGTGGCGAGTTCGGCGGCCTGGGCATCGAAGTCGGCGCCGAGGACGGCATCATCAAGGTGGTGTCGCCAATCGACGACACCCCGGCGTCCAAGGCCGGCATCCAGGCCGGCGACCTGATCGTCAAGATCAACGGCCAGCCGACCCGCGGCCAGAGCATGACCGAAGCCGTGGACAAGATGCGCGGCAAGATCGGCCAGAAGATCACCCTGACCCTGGTCCGCGACGGCGGCGCGCCGTTCGACGTGACCCTGGCCCGCGCCACCATCCAAGTGAAGAGCGTGAAGAGCCAGCTGCTGGAGTCGGGCTACGGCTATATCCGCATCACCCAGTTCCAGGTCAAGACCGGCGAGGAAGTCTCCAAGGCCCTGGCCAAGCTGCGCAAGGACAACGGCAAGAAGCTCAACGGCATCATCCTCGACCTGCGCAACAACCCGGGCGGCGTGCTGCAATCGGCGGTGGAAGTGGTCGACCACTTCATCACCAAGGGCCTGATCGTCTACACCAAGGGCCGCATCGCCAACTCCGAGCTGCGCTTCTCCGCCACTGGCAAGGACGAGAGCGAAGCGGTACCGATGGTGGTGCTGATCAACGGTGGCAGCGCCTCGGCTTCGGAGATCGTCGCCGGCGCCCTGCAGGACCAGAAACGCGCGGTGCTGATGGGCACCACCAGCTTCGGCAAGGGCTCGGTGCAAACCGTGCTGCCGCTGAACAACGACCGCGCGCTGAAGATCACCACCGCGCTGTACTTCACCCCGAACGGCCGCTCGATCCAGGCCCAGGGCATCGTGCCGGACATCGAGGTGCGCCGCGCCAAGATCACCAGCGAAGCGCAGGATAACGAGTACTTCAAGGAAGCCGACCTGCAAGGTCACCTGGGCAATGGCAATGGCGGCGCCGACAAGCCGACCGCTTCCGGCAGCAAGCCCAAGCCGATGCCGCAGGACGACGACTACCAGCTGGCCCAGGCCCTCAGCCTGCTCAAGGGCCTGAGCATCACCCGCAGCAAGTGATGGAACCCATCGCGAGCAAGCCCGCCGCCTCTTCTGCAGGAGCGAAGCTTGCTCGCGATGGCGTGACGACCGCCACACCCCGCCAAGGCTTTACCCGAACCCTAATGCTTCAAATCCCCATGACCCACCAACGCCAACCCCACCCACGGTTGTCGTGGAGGCTCATGATCGGGCTTCTGTGCCTCCTTGCCTTCACCTCGACCCAGGCCGCCGAGCCCGCTGCGCGCAAGGCCTACCTGAGCCTGATCATCGACGACCTCGGGCAGAACCTGCCCCGCGACCGTCGCGTACTCGCCCTGCCCGGCCCGGTGACCACGGCAATCATGCCGGACACGCCCCACGCCACCGAGTTCGCCCGCGAAGCCCATCGCGCCGGCAAGATCGTCATCCTGCACATGCCCATGGACCCGGCCACCGGCCCCTTTGCCTGGCACCCCGAGCTGCCCATCGAAGAGCTGGAAAGACGCCTCAATGCCGCCTTCAAGGCCGTGCCCTACACCAGCGGCATCAACAACCACATGGGCAGCCGCATGACCTCCCGGCCCCAGGCCATGGCCTGGCTGATGGCCCAGTTGCAGCGCCGCCACAAGTTCTTTGTCGACAGCCGTACCAGCGCCAAGACCGTGGCTGCCGCCGAGGCGCAGAAGATCGGCCTGGCCAGCGTGTCCCGCGATGTGTTCCTCGACGACGAACGCAGCGAAGAGGCCATCAGCCATCAGCTGCAGACCGCGATCAACCTGGCGCGCAAGCAGGGTTCGGCGGTGATGATCGGCCATCCCTACCCGCAGACCCTGGCCGTGCTCGAACGCGAACTGCCCAGGCTCAAGGCCCAGGGCATCGACTGGATCGATATCGAGTCGATGATCAGCGTGCGCAGCAACAGGGCTATGTCCGGGCATGGCAAGGATGGGGTTTACCGCTGAGGCCTCGCCGCCCCTGTAGCCGCTGCCGCAGGCTGCGATCGGTCACGTAGTGGCCGCATGCTCTTAGGTCACGCGAGACATCTCTGCGACGGCTTCGCCGTCGATTGCAGCCCGTGGCAGCGGCTACAGGAGGTGGTCAGAGGTAGCGCCCCATGATCTCTTCCACCACGCCTTCCTCGCGCAGTTGGTCCAGCGCGGCCTGCAGCCGGGCGACGGTCTCGTCCGGTACTTCTTTGTTCAGCGCCAGGTACAGCTGGGTGCTGTGGAAGCGCAGCACGGTCTTGAGCCCGGTCACGCCTTCCTGCCTGGCCAGATAACGCCCGGCGGGGTCGCCGGTGGCCCATAGGTCGATCTGGCCGCCCACCAGCTTCCTGGCGTTGTCCTGGTCCTTCAGCACTACCTGCGGCTTGAGCCCTTGCTTGGCCAGGGTCTCGGCGATGGCGTCGCCCTTGTAGGCGCCGATCCGGTATTTGCGCGCCTGTTCCAGGGATTGCAGGGCGATCTTGCTATCGTCCCGGGCCAGCATGATCCAGTCGTCCGGGCCGATGGGACCGACCCACTTGAACAGCTGTTCCCGGTCCGGCAGCCGCGCCATGACAAACACGCCATACCCCGGCTGCTCCAGGGCGAGATTGTAGATGCGCTCCCAGGGAAAGCGCAGGGTCAGGCTGTAGTTGATCCCGGCGCGCTTGAACATTTCGCGGACGATATCCACGGCGATGCCGTTGATATTTTCGCCCTGGGCGAAGTTCTTGCCGTTCCTGGCCATGTTGTAGGGGGGGAAGTTTTCCGTCAGCAGCACCAGGGAGGTGTCCGGTGTTTGCGCTGCACGAGCGTTTGTGGTGAAGAGAACCGAAGCACTGGCAAGGACAAGAAGAAGATGTTTGAACATGACGGGCTACCGGAATCCATGGCGTGCTCAAGAGTGCCGCGAGCCCGCCATGCTGTCCAGTGGCTACCGTACGACGATGCCGCGGTGCGCCATGTAGGCCTTGGCCTCGGGCACGGTGTACTCGCCGAAGTGGAAGATGCTCGCCGCCAGCACCGCGCTGGCGTGGCCTTCGAGGATGCCGTCGGCCAGGTGCTGCAGGTTGCCGACACCGCCCGAGGCGATCACCGGAATGCCCAGGGCATCGCTGATGGCACGGGTCACACCCAGGTCGAAGCCGTTCTTCATGCCGTCCTGATCCATGCTGGTCAGCAGGATCTCGCCGGCACCCAAGCCTTCCATCTTCTTCGCCCACTCCACCGCGTCCAGCCCGGTAGGCTTGCGCCCGCCGTGGGTGAAGATCTCCCAGCGCGGGGTTTCGCCCGACCCGGAAACCTTCTTCGCATCGATGGCGACGACGATGCACTGCGAGCCGAAATGCTGCGCCGCTTCACCGACGAACTCGGGGTTGAACACTGCCGCGGTGTTGATCGAAACCTTGTCCGCACCAGCGTTGAGCAGGTTGCGGATGTCCTGCACGGTGCGCACGCCACCGCCCACGGTCAGCGGGATGAACACCTGGCTGGCCATGCGCTCGACGGTATGCAGCGTGGTGTCGCGACCATCGACGCTGGCGGTGATGTCGAGAAAGGTAATCTCGTCCGCGCCCTGCTCGTCGTAGCGACGGGCGATTTCCACCGGGTCGCCGGCGTCACGGATGTTCTCGAACTTGACGCCCTTGACCACCCGGCCGTTGTCCACGTCCAGGCAAGGGATGATGCGTTTAGCCAGCGCCATGGTGAGTCCTCAGCCTTGGTACGAGTTGCAGAAGGCTTGCGCCTCGGCGACGTCGAGGGTGCCTTCGTAGATCGCCCGGCCGGTGATAGCGCCGATGATCCCCGGAGCCTTGGCATCCAGCAGGGCCTTGATGTCGCCCAGGTTGTGGATACCGCCGGAAGCGATCACCGGGATCTTGGTGGCGGCGGCCAGGGCAGCGGTGAAGGGTACGTTGCAGCCCTGCATCATGCCGTCTTTGGCGATGTCGGTATAAACGATGGCGGACACGCCGTCGGCTTCGAAACGCTTGGCCAGGTCGATGACCTGCACACTGCTGACCTCGGCCCAGCCGTCGGTAGCGACGAAGCCGTCCTTGGCGTCAAGGCCGACGATCACCTTGCCCGGGAAGGCGCGGCAGGCTTCGGCGACGAACTCCGGCTCTTTCACCGCCTTGGTGCCGATGATCACGTAGCTCACGCCAGCCTTGACGTAGTGTTCGATGGTTTCCAGCGAGCGGATGCCGCCACCGATCTGGATCGGCAGGTTCGGGTAGCGCTTGGCGATGGCGGTGACCACTTCGCCGTTGACCGGCTGGCCTTCGAAGGCGCCGTTCAGGTCGACCAGATGCAGACGGCGGCAGCCGCCCTCCACCCACTTGGCAGCCATGCTCACCGGGTCATCGGAGAACACCGTGGAATCTTCCATGCGGCCCTGGCGCAGACGTACACAGGCACCGTCCTTGAGATCGATAGCGGGGATAATCAGCATCTGGCAAAACCTTCAAATTCGATTGTTCAGCTTCACTCGGAAATCAGTTTTTCTCGAGCGCCCACAGGTCGCTTTCGATGCTTTCGAACCGCTCTTTGAGCTGGGCCTGCACATCGAAAATCGCCCTGTTGTAATAGTGCGGAGCAATTTCGCGGGTAAACAGTTCAAGAATCTCGGCCGCCTCGAACGAGCCCAGGTCGAGTTCGAAACGATCTTCCATGAAGCGCTGGATCTTGTGATTGGCCTCACCCTCCTGCTCGGGGGTGAGGGTCAGGATCGGCGCCTTGGTCTTCTTGACCGCCATTTACCAGCGACCGTCCCATGCCGCGAAGTTCTGCAGCAATTGCAGGCCATGGGTATGGCTTTTCTCCGGGTGGAACTGCACGGCGAAACGCGAACCTTCGGCCAGCGCCGCGGCGAAATCGACGCCGTAGTGACCGCTACCGACCACCTGCCGCGCGTTACCGGCGGCGATGTAGTAGCTGTGCACGAAGTAGAAGCGCGCCAGGTCCGGGATGTTGTGCCACAGCGGGTGGCTCACCGCCTGTTTCACCTCGTTCCAGCCCATGTGCGGGACTTTCAGGTGTTCGCCGTCTTCATGCAGGTCCTTGCCGAAGAACTTCACCTGGCCGGGGAACAGGCCGATGCAGTCGACGCCGTCGTTCTCTTCGCTGTGGTCGAGCAAGGCTTGCATGCCCACGCAGATGCCGAGGAACGGGCGGTCCTGGCTGACTTCACGCACCAGCGCATCGAAGCCCAGGCGACGGATCTCCGCCATGCAGTCGCGAATCGCGCCGACGCCGGGGAATACCACCCGGTCGGCTTCGCGAATCACATTGGCATCGCTGGTGATCAGCACCTTGCCGGCGCCGACGTGCTCGAGGGCCTTGGCCACCGAGTGCAGGTTGCCCATGCCGTAATCGATAACCGCGACCGTCTGCATTACAGCACGCCCTTGGTCGAAGGCATCTGCCCGGCCATGCGGTCATCCAGCTCCACGGCCATGCGCAGCGCGCGGCCGAAAGCCTTGAACACGGTTTCGATCTGGTGGTGGGTGTTGTGCCCGCGCAGGTTGTCGATGTGCAAGGTGACGTTGGCGTGGTTGACGAAGCCCTGGAAGAATTCCTGGAACAGGTCGACATCGAAGCCGCCCACGGTGGCGCGGGTGTAAGGCACATGCATCTGCAGGCCGGGGCGGCCGGAGAAGTCGATCACCACGCGCGACAGCGCTTCATCGAGCGGCACGTAGGCGTGGCCGTAGCGACGGATGCCCTTCTTGTCGCCGATGGCTTTGGTGAAGGCCTGACCCAGGGTGATACCGACGTCTTCCACGGTGTGGTGGTCGTCGATATGCAAGTCGCCTTTGCTTTCGATATCCAGGTCGATCAGCCCGTGACGGGCGATCTGGTCCAGCATGTGCTCAAGGAAGGGAACCCCGATATCGAATCGGGCCTTTCCGGTGCCATCCAGGTTGATCGAGGCTTTGATCTGGGTTTCCAGAGTGTCGCGCTCGACGGACGCCTTACGTTCGGCCATCACCAGCTCCGCAAAATCATTGGGCGAAAAAGGCGATCATTATAGGCCGGACGGCGGCTAAACAGGAACACGCAGGACAAGATCCTGACGGGCGCAACCCAATAAAGCCGGGGTTGTACCTGTCATGACAACTGTCGTACGCCCTTCGCCGGCAAGCCGGCTCCTACACGGGCCTGTAGGAGCTGGCTTGCCAGCGAAGCCTTAGTGGAACAACACCGCGGTCTTCTGCAGGGTGACCCACACGCCCCACGCCAGCGGAATGCCCACCACCAGCCAGGCGGCGACCGCCAGCGGCACGCTGCCGGACGAGGCTTTCCACTCCAGCACGGTGCTGCTGTCCGCGCCCTTGTCGTGGCCCAGCGCCTGTTCGGCGGCCAGTTCGGCGTCGGTCATGAAGTACTTGTCGGCCACCGGACGCACCAGCAGGTTGCACAGGAAACCCAGCACCAGCAGGCCGGCGAGGATGTACAGGGTGATGTCGTAGGCCGCGGCGCGCTCGACGCCGATGCTCAACTGATACTCACGCAGGTAGTTCACCAGTACCGGACCGAGCACGCCCGCCGCCGCCCAGGCGGTCAGCAAGCGACCGTGGATCGCGCCCACCATCTGGGTGCCGAACAAGTCCGCCAGGTAGGCCGGAACCGTGGCGAAACCGCCGCCGTACATCGACAGGATGATGCAGAACGCCGCCACGAACAGCGCGACGTTGCCCAGGTGCCCGAGGTTCGGGATCAGTGCGTACAGGGCAAAGCCCAGGGCGAAGAACACGAAGTAGGTGTTCTTGCGTCCCAGGTAGTCGGAAAACGATGCCCAGAAGAAACGACCACCGATATTGAACAGGCTCAGCAGGCCGGTGAAGCCGGCGGCGATCGCCGCGATCGACGCCAGCTGAGAGACATCCAGCTGACCGAAGGCCAGTTCGTTGCCCAGCAGTTTGCCGGCGAAGACTTCCTGCAACAGCGGCGAAGCCATGCCGAGGATGCCGATACCGGCGGAAACGTTCAGGCACAGCACCAGCCATACCAGGCGGAACTGCGGGGTTTTCCAGGCCACGTTCACGTGTACGTGACGGTGGGTGATCATTGCGTTCGCGGCTTTTTTCGCCGGCGGGGTCCAGCCCTCGGGCTTCCAGCCGGTCGGCGGCACGCGGTACGACAGCGCGCCACCGATCATGAACACGAAGTAGATCGCCGCCATCACCAGGAAGCTCTGCCAGACGCCGACGCCGGTTGGCGAAGCGAAGTGGCTCATCAGTGCCGCCGCCAGCGGCGCACCGACCATCGCGCCACCGCCGAAGCCCATGATCGCCATGCCGGTGGCCATGCCGCGCTTGTCCGGGAACCACTTGATCAGGGTCGACACCGGCGAGATATAGCCCAGGCCCAGGCCGATACCGCCGATCACGCCGGAGCCGAGCCACATCAGCCAGATCTGGTGGGTATAGATACCCAACGCCGAAATCAGCAGGCCGCCGCACCAGCACAGCGCCGACACCACACCGGCCTTGCGCGGGCCGGCGTGTTCCAGCCAGCCGCCCCAGACCGCCGCGGAGCAGCCGAGGAAGATGAAGAACAGGGTGTAGATCCAGCCGAGCATCGAGATCGGCCAGTCACACTGGGACGAAAAGACCTGAGCGATAAAGCTCATGTCCGGGGCACAGGCCACCGGAGCGGTAATGCCCAGGGCCTTGGACAGCGGCAACCAGAACACCGAGAAGCCGTAGGCCATGCCGATGCACAGGTGGATGGCCAGAGCGGCCGGTGGAACCAGCCAACGGTTGAAACCGGGCTTGGCGATGATGCGTTCTTTGGACAAGAACGCCGGCTGGGCGGAAATGACGCCCGCCTCGGTGCTAGTGCTCATGAGTGTTTCCCCCAATTATTGGAATTATTCGCCGGCCACTCTCCACCCACGACCTTTGCACGCAGACGTGGCCGTTTTATCGAGTGAAGCTCCATAGAGTGCGACTTTTGGTCGCAGAAGGGCAGATGAACTGCGAGAGATTACCATTTGCTCGTGACAGAAAAAGCAAACTGCCATCATCTTTTCCGCCTCATCTGCTCCGCAAGACGGCAATAACGTTTTTGTAGGAGCCAGGCTTGCCGGCGATGGGCATTATGCGGCGTGTCAGGCAGAACGCTTCGCGGGCAAGCCTCGCTCCTACAGAAGCCTGCGCGACCCCGCCGACGATGCCTGCCCCTCGCCAGCCCGTGCGCTGCTGTCGATAATGGCCAACCGTTCCTTCGCTCTGCACAGGATTCCCCATGCCCATCGTTGTCGAGTCGCTGAAAGAAGCCAGCTATCAGGATCAGCAGGACCTGCAGAAGATCTACCGCGATGCCCCGCCCTGGCTGTTCGCGCCGCAGCGCGATGACCAGGAGCTGATCGAGACCGCCCTGGGCGACGGCAGCCTGATCGCCGGACGCTTCAACGACCGCCTGCTGGGCGCCGCCCGCCTGCAACGACACCAAGGCGTATGGCACCTGTCCCAGCTGTGCGTGCGCAAGATCACCCGGCGTCGCGGCGTGGCCGAGCGACTGGTGAGCGAAGCACAGAAAATGGCCGCCCGGCATGACGCCACCTTGCACCTGCTGGCACCCGCCGGGCACCTCGAAGCCCAGGCGCTGGCGGCCAAGCTGCAGATACCGCTGGATGTGCTCCAAAGCGATCAGTGACCAGTGGCCAGGCCCGGGGCGTTATACTCCCTGGCTAAATTCGAATTCGACACTACAAGGACTCGCCCATGAAAGCGTTCGGCAAAATCCTGGGTCTGGTACTTCTCGGGCTGTTGCTGATCATCGTGGCTCTCGGCTTCGCCCTGACTCACCTGTTTGATCCCAACGACTACAAAGAAGAAATTCGCCAGATAGCCCGCGACAAGGCCCACATCGAGCTGACGCTCAATGGCGATATCGGCTGGAGCCTGTTCCCCTGGCTCGGCCTCGAACTGCATGAGGCCGGCGTCGCCACCCTGGCCAACCCGACCCAGCCGTTCGCCGACCTGCAAATGCTCGGCCTGTCGGTCCGCGTGCTGCCGCTGCTGCGCCGCGAAGTACAGATGAGCGATGTGCGTGTCGAAGGCCTCAACCTGCGCCTGACCCGCGACAAGGACGGGCACGGCAACTGGGAAGACATCGGCAAGGTCGCCCCCGCCGACAAGCAGGCCGCAACCCCGGCCACCAGCACCGGCGAAACCACCACCGCGACCCCGGCCAGCACGGAAAAACCGGCGCAGCCGATCCGCCTGGATATCGACAGCCTGACCGTGAACAACGCCCGGGTGGAATACAACGACGAACAGAGCGGCAAGCAGTTCACCGCCGAAAGCATCCAGCTGAGCACCGGCCCGATCCACGAAGCGACCAACACCCCGGTCAAGCTCACCGCCTTCCTCGCCAGCACCCAGCCGGCCGTGCGCGTACGCACCGAGTTGAAGGGCGAGCTGCGCTTCGACCGCGCGCTCAAGCGCTACCAGTTCGAAGACATGAAGCTGTCCGGCGAAGCCGCCGGCGACCCGCTGCAAGGCAAGACCCTGACCTTCGCCGCCCAGGGCCAGCTGCTGCTGGACCAGGCCGCCAACGTCGCCGAATGGAACAGCCTGAAGCTCTCGCTCAACCAGCTGCGCGCCATCGGCGAGCTCAAGGTCCACGACCTGGACAAGACACCGCAGCTCAACGGCGGCCTCTCCATCGCCCAGTTCGACCTGGCCAAGTTCGTCGACAGCATCGGCCAGACCCTGCCGGCCATGGCCGAAGGCAGCCTGAGCAAGGTCGAACTGGTCAGCCGCCTGTCCGCCACGCCGAACAGCATCGCCTTTGAAAACATCAACCTGAAACTCGACGACAGCAGCTTCAGCGGCCGCCTGGCGGTCGAAGACCTGGCCAAGCAATCGCTGCGCGCCCAGCTCAAGGCCGACACCTTCAACGTCGACCGCTACCTGCCGCCCAAGTCCGCCGAAGCCAACAGTGCCGCGGTGGCGCGCAAGGCCGAAGTGCAGAGCAGCGAAGCCAGCGCCGTCGCCGGAGCCGGCAACTCGCCGCTGCCGGACGCGCCGACCAAGGGCGCCTGGAGCACCGAGCGCCTGCTGCCGGTGGAGCGCCTGAGCAAGCTGGATGTGGACGCCGACCTGAGCTTCGGCCAGCTGACCCTGGACAAGCTGCCGATCCAGAACGCCACGCTCAAGGCCAATGGACAGGGCGGCCTGCTGAAACTCGAAGGCCTGCGCGGCGAGCTGTACAACGGCAGCTTCGAAGCCAACGGCAACCTCGACGTACGCCAGCCAACGCCGCAGTTGAGCCTGCAGACCAGGATCAACCGGGTACCGGTGGAACGCATCCTGGAAAGCCAGGGGCAGAACCCGCCGGTCAAGGGCCTGGTGACCCTCGACAGCAACCTGACCAGCAGCGGCAACAGCCAGAAGGCGCTGGTCGACAGCCTCAACGGCAATGCCAGCTTCGTCGTCAACAACGGCGTGCTGCTCAATGCCAACCTCGAACAGCAAGTGTGCCAGGGCATCGCCACGCTGAACCGCAAGGCCCTGAGCAGCGAGCCACGGGGCAAGGACACCCCCTTCCAGGAACTCAAGGGCAACCTGACCCTGCGTAACGGCGTGGCCAGCAACCCGGACCTGAAGGTGCGCATCCCGGGCATGAGCGTCAAAGGCAATGGCGACATCGACCTGCGCGTACTGGGCATGGATTATCGCGTCGGCATCATCGTCGAAGGCGACAAGAGCGACATGCCGGACCCGGCCTGCCAGGTCGGCGAACGTTTTGTCGGCATCGAATTGCCGCTGCGCTGCCGCGGCCCGCTGGAACTGGGCGCCAAGGCTTGCCGCCTGGACCGCGACGGCCTGGGCCAGGTCGCGGCCAAGCTGGCCGGCGATCGCCTCAGCGAAAAACTTGATGAGAAGCTGGGCGACAAGGTCAGCCCGGAACTGAAAAACGCACTCAAAGGGCTGTTCAAACGATGAGGGCCGAGCAGTTCGCACCGGCGGTACTGGACTGGTACGACCGCCATGGCCGCCATGACCTGCCCTGGCAGCAGGAGATCAATCCGTACCGCGTATGGGTCTCGGAAATCATGTTGCAGCAGACCCAGGTCAGCACCGTGCTCAACTACTTCGACCGGTTCATGGCCTCGCTGCCGACGGTCCAGGCCCTGGCCGCCGCGCCGGAAGACGAAGTGCTGCACCTGTGGACCGGCCTGGGCTACTACACCCGCGCGCGCAACCTGCAAAAGACCGCGAAGATCGTGGTCGCCGAGTACGGCGGCGAGTTTCCCCGTGATGTGGAGAAACTCACCGAGCTGCCGGGCATCGGCCTGTCCACCGCTGGCGCCATTGCCAGCATCAGCATGGGCCTGCGCGCGCCGATCCTCGACGGCAACGTCAAGCGGGTGCTGGCGCGCTTTACCGCGCAGGAAGGCTATCCGGGCGAACCCAAGGTGGCCAAGCAGCTGTGGGCCGCGGCCGAGCGCTTCACCCCGCAGACCCGGGTGAACAATTACACCCAGGCGATGATGGACCTGGGCGCCACCCTCTGTACCCGGAGCAAGCCCAGCTGCCTGCTGTGCCCCCTGGAAAGAGGCTGCGAAGCGCACATGCTGGGCCTGGAAACCCGCTACCCGATCCCCAAGCCACGCAAGGCCGTCCCGCAGAAGCGCACGCTGATGCCGATGCTGGCCAACCACGAAGGCGCCATTTTGCTGTATCGCCGGCCTTCAAGCGGCCTGTGGGGCGGTTTATGGAGCCTGCCGGAGCTGGACGACCTCGACGACCTGGAACACCTGGCTTCGCAGCACTCGCTGGAGCTGGGCAAGCAACAGGAAATGCCCGGGCTGGTGCACACCTTCAGTCACTTCCAACTGGCCATCGAGCCCTGGCTGGTGCAGGTCCAGGCATCCGCCCATCACGTGGCCGAGGCCGACTGGCTCTGGTATAACCTCGCCACCCCGCCGCGCCTGGGCCTTGCCGCCCCGGTGAAAAAACTGCTCAAACGCGCGGCCGACGTATTGAACGCAGGAGAGTTGCAATGACCCGCACCGTAATGTGCCGCAAGTACAAAGAACAATTGCCGGGCCTGGAGCGTCCTCCGTATCCGGGCGCCAAGGGCCAGGAAATTTTCGAGCATGTGTCCGCCAAGGCCTGGGCCGACTGGCAGAAACACCAGACCCTGCTGATCAACGAAAAACGCCTGAACATGATGAACGCCGAAGACCGCAAATACCTGCAGGGCGAGATGGACAAGTTCTTCTCCGGCGAGGAATACGCCAAGGCCGACGGCTACGTGCCGCCGTCCGAGTAATTGCCCGCAAATCGGGGTGGGAACGTAAGCGGCGGTAATAATTAAACTTTTTTTCAAAACTTGCTTGACGCCCCCCCGAAAAACCCGTTTAATGCGCCCCGTTGCCCAGATAGCTCAGTCGGTAGAGCAGGGGATTGAAAATCCCCGTGTCGGCGGTTCGATTCCGTCTCTGGGCACCACTAATACCGAAACCCCTGAATCGCAAGATTCAGGGGTTTTTTATTGCCTGCGATTTAACGTGCCTGTTTCAGCATCGCAGCCTTCACTCAATAACCGTCATTCCAGTGCAGGTTGAGGTCACGAATACCCGCCACTTTCATATCCACGGTACTGCGCTGGGTGTGGCCGTTGCGGGTGGCGGCGACCTGATATTTGCCGGCCGGCAACTGCACATAGACGATCGGCCCTACCTGATCGAGGCTCAGGACCGATTGCCCTTGCAGGTTCTGGATCACCAGGTCGACATCCGGCACGTATTTGTTTTCCGGACCGGTGGAAAAAGTCATGTGCAGGTTGTAACCCTTGGCCTGCTGGATCGCCCGCGACTCGTCCAGGCCGATACCGCCGGACAGATAGGCAATGCCGTTCTGCTGTTGAGGCTCCAGTTGCACGCCCGCCGGGTCGATGGGTTCGTTACTGGGGGTGGCGGACTGCACACTGAACGGCGCGAGCGACAGGAATGCCGCGAGAACGCCTGTTACGACACACGAAAAAAAGGATTTCATGATGAGCACTCCCGGTTCGTCTCGAACCACTGAATGGGATGCCGCCGCCAAGAGTCCAGCCCCCAGCGCGGCAGCGTCCGGGTCTCCCCTTTCCTCTCGAATGGCTCAGCCACGTTTCAGCAAGCGATGCTCGAATGAAAAGCCCGTCGGGCGGTTTGCCCGCGGGCCTTGATAGTCAGTGTACGCCCCGATTCCGGGCCGTTTAGATCGATTCGGTGTGATGCTTTTAACCAAAAGTACCTAGCCGCGGCGCCTATCCCGACGGTTGCCACGGCGCGGACAAGGCGGTTATTAATGCTTGCACCCAAAAAGAGCCGACACGCCTTTTCGCCCGCAAAGGAATAGCGCCGATGACCGTGCAATCCCCGCCTTCGCCCCTGCACCCGGCCAGCACGGCCAGCAGCCCCGGCACGGCCTTCCGCGAGCCCGCCGCCGACGGCTTCGTGCTGGGCGGCTTCACCTGGCGCCGTGCCGAACCGGCTCCCGCGCGCCCGGTGGTGATCATCAATGCCGCCACCTCCGTGCGCTGCCGGCACTACTCGCGGTTCGCCGATTACCTGTTCAGCCATGGCTTCGATGTCATCACCTACGATTATCGCGGCATCGGCGAGTCGCGGCCGGCCTCGATGCGCAAGTTGAAGGCGTCCTGGTCGGACTGGGGCAGCCTGGACTTCGAAGCCATGCTGCAACGCGCGCAACGGGAATTCCCCGGCCAGCCCATCGATGTGGTCGGGCACAGCTTCGGCGGTTGCGCAGCGGGGCTGGGGGCGTCCGGGCAACTGATCCGCCGCGTGGTGACCGTAGGCGCGCAGTTCGCCTACTGGCGCGATTACGCTCCAGAGAGCCGCTGGCGCATGCTGGGCAAATGGCATGTCGTGATGCCGCTGCTGACGGCGATTTACGGCTACTTCCCCGGCAAGCGCCTGGGCTGGCTGGAGGACACTCCCGCCGGCGTGGTGCGCGACTGGGCCACGCCCACCGCGCACTATCAACGACGGCCCAGCGGGCGCGATCTGGCGCGCCGGGACCCGGCGCTGCCCTTCGCCCGGGTCAAGGCGCAGCTGCTGGCCATCAGCATCAGCGACGACCCTTACGGTACCGTGCCGGACATCGAGCGCCTGCTGGACTACTTCACGGCCAGCCAGCGCAGCCATTGGCGCATCGAACCCGAAGATGTCGGCGAGCAGGAAGTCGGGCACTTCGCGTTTTTCCGCAGCCATTACCAGGACCGCCTGTGGCCGATCGCCCTGGCCTGGCTGCAACACGCGGCGTTGCCCACGGATGCGCCGGGACGCCTGATCAGCGGTAGCCGTTGAGCGTGCCAGGCGGCGCATTTACTGGCATCCTCTGCCGCCTCAAAGCCAGGCCGGACGCGGTATCGATGCCCGGCCCTCCTATTTGCGCAAAAGGTACGACGCCCATGGCATCTGCGAACAAGCAACACAAAAGAGCCCAGCGGGCGAAAACCAAGGCCAAGCAGAACCGCACCCAGCGCAACGCCGCCCCGGTGGAGCTGGACCCGAACGACGACCGCATCGACTTCGAATCGGTGGACCTGACCGAACTGTTCAAGAAGATGATCGACGCCGAGAAGACCAGCCAGCAGGCGATGTGCGCGGCGTTCCTGGAAGACCCGCTGCTGGAGATCGTCTACGAGCAGGAAGGCGAGGAAGGCGCCATGGACTTCATCCTTGCCGCTCTGATCGAGTACCGCCAGTGGTCCACCGAGACCGACGAGGCCGGCGCCCTGGCCTGGATCGAAAGCCCGGAATTCCAGGCCGCTTACCTGGCCGCCTCGCAAGCACTGATGCAGAAATAAGGCTCAACACGATCTGTAGCCGCTGGCGCAGCCAGCGACTACAACGCGTCCCTGCACGGCCCTCACTGCTGTGTTGAATATTCGATCATGATCGCGAGCAAGCCTCGCTCCCACAGATGAAGGTGATCCGTAGGAGCGAGGCTTGCCCGCGAAAGCGTCGGTACAGACCACAAAAAAGGCCGCTGTCATCGCTGACAGCGGCCTTTTTGCTTACCGGGAAAGACTCAGGCGCGGCTCAACACTCCGGCCGCCTGCTTCTCCAGCTTGCGCCGACGGGCCACCAGCAGGCCCGCCGCGATCACGATGATGCTCAGCAGGCCGGTGGCGATGATCTCCATGCGGTGCCCTTCCTGGAACAGCATGATGGTCAGCACCCCGACGATGAACACGATCACCGCGTAAGTCAGGCCCGGGAACAGCCACATGCGGAAGGCGATCTTCTCGCCAGCGGCAGTGCGCTTCTGGCGCATGCGCAGTTGCGATACCGCGATCACCAGGTACACCAGCAAGGCGATGGCGCCGGAACTGGCCAGCAGGAACTCGAACACCGCGGCTGGCGCCACGTAGTTGGCGAACACCGCGAGGAAGGCAGCTGCGGTGGACAGGATCACCGCCCAGTAAGGCGTGCCGCTGCTGTTGGTGCGCTTGGCCGCGGCCGGGGCGTCGCCACGCTTGCCCAGGGAGAACAACATGCGCGAGGCAGTGTAGAGCGCCGAATTCAGGCAACTGGTCACCGCCACCAGCACCACCAGATCGACGATCAGCTTGGCGTTGGGGATGCCCATGCGGTCGAGCACGGTCTGGTAGGAACCGACCTGGGCCAGGCTCGGGTCATTCCACGGCACCAGCGACACGACGATAAAGATCGACACCAGATAGAACAGGCCGATCCGCCAGATCACCGAGTTGGTGGCCTTGCTGATCTGCTGGCCCGGATTCTTCGACTCGGCGGCGGCGATGGTGACGATCTCGGTGCCCATGAACGAGAACATGGTGGTCAGCATGGCGGCGAGTACCGCGCCCATGCCGTTGGGCAAAAAGCCCTGGGTATCGAACAGGTGCGACACGCCGCTGACATTGCTGGTCGGCAGCAGGCCGAAGATCGCCAACAGGCCGAACACCACGAAGCCGATGATCGCCACGACCTTGATCAGGGCGAACCAGAACTCGAACTCACCGTAGTTCTTCACGCTGAACAGGTTGGTCGCGGTCAGCAGCAAGGTGATCACCAGGGTGAACGCCCAGATCGCGATGTCAGGGAACCAGGCATGCAGGATGGTCGCGGCGGCGTTGGCCTCCAGCGGAATCACCAGCACCCAGAACCACCAGTACAGCCAGCCGATGGTGAAGCCGGCCCAGTGGCCGATGGCGCGGTCGGCATAAGTCGAGAAGGAACCCGTGTCCGGCGAGGCGACGGCCATTTCGGCCAGCATGCGCATCACCAGCACCACCAGGGTGCCCGCGGCCGCATAGGCCAGCAGCACGGCAGGGCCGGCTTCGGCGATGGCGTGGCCGGAACCGACGAACAGCCCGGCGCCAATTACCCCGGCGATCGACAGCATGGTGACATGCCGCGGTTTGAGCCCCTGTTCGAGGTCATTGGAGGTCTGCGTACTGCTCATTGAAACTACCTTTTGCAAAGAAGCGAAAGCGTCCGCCCGGCCTGGCTTTTCCTTTCACACAGGCAGTCGTAAAAAGAATCCAACAGGGCGTTTTTTATTTCTTACGCAAGATTTGCGCCAAAATGTTACAGGTTCCCGGTCGGCGCGGCCTGCGAAGGCGACCGATGGATGATCGCAAGTCCTTGAGATTAATGGCCTTGCGCCAGAACGTTACCGCACCACCCATCCGCAGAACGAACCAACGCACCAGAAACACACACAAAAAGTGTGCGACGCACAAATAGAGGGCGGATACGCAACCTTTGGCCGTTTTACCCTTCCAACACCCGGCCAAAGCTGGCACCATCGCGCCTTTTTTTACGCGACACCCGCTGGGAACAGGGTTCAAACGGGCGTTCGGTTGTTGATGGGGCGACAGTCTGCTGTGCCGATGCGACAACCTGTCACACGCCGTCTGCTTACACCCTGAAGCGCTGTTGGCTGTCATTCGAACGCTATGCTAGGTTGGCGCCTCGCCAGGAAAGCCGCTACCAGCAGGAGCGCAATGAACTCATGAGGACCGCACATGGCTGAGGCCACGCCCGCGCTTGAAATCCGCAACTTGCACAAACGGTACGGCTCGCTGGAGGTACTCAAGGGTGTCTCGCTGACCGCACGCGACGGCGATGTGATCTCGATCCTAGGTTCCTCCGGTTCCGGCAAGTCCACCTTCCTGCGTTGCATCAACCTCCTGGAAAACCCGCACCAGGGCCAGATCCTGGTGGCCGGCGAAGAACTCAAGCTCAAGGCCGCCAAGAACGGCGAACTGGTCGCCGCCGACGGCAAGCAGATCAACCGCCTGCGCAGCGAAATCGGCTTCGTGTTCCAGAACTTCAACCTCTGGCCGCACATGAGTGTGCTCGACAACATCATCGAAGCCCCGCGCCGGGTGCTCGGCCAGAGCAAGGCCGAAGCCATCGAAGTGGCCGAGGCGCTACTGGCCAAGGTCGGTATCGCTGACAAGCGCCATGCTTACCCGGCCCAGCTCTCCGGCGGCCAGCAGCAACGCGCCGCCATCGCCCGCACCCTGGCGATGCAACCCAAAGTCATCCTGTTCGACGAGCCGACCTCGGCACTGGACCCGGAAATGGTCCAGGAAGTGCTCAACGTGATCCGCGCCCTGGCCGAAGAAGGCCGGACCATGCTGCTGGTCACCCACGAAATGAGCTTTGCCCGTCAGGTTTCCAGTGAAGTGGTGTTCCTGCACCAGGGCCTGGTGGAAGAGCAAGGATCGCCACAGCAGGTGTTCGAGAACCCGCTTTCGGCGCGCTGCAAACAATTCATGTCCAGCAACCGCTAACGGAGCAACACGCATGCAGAGCTATAAGAAATTCCTCCTGGCCGCTGCCGCCACTCTGGTGTTCTCGGCCAATGCGATGGCCGCCGACAAACTGAAGATGGGCATCGAAGCGGCCTACCCGCCGTTCAACAACAAGGATGCCAGCGGCCAGGTCGTCGGCTTCGACAAAGACATCGGCGACGCCCTGTGCGCCAAGATGAAAGTCGAGTGCGAAGTGGTCACCTCCGACTGGGACGGCATCATCCCGGCCCTGAACGCCAAGAAGTTCGACTTCCTGATCTCCTCGATGTCGATCACCGACGAGCGCAAGCAGGCGGTGGACTTCACCGACCCGTACTACTCCAACAAGCTGCAGTTCATCGCCCCCAAGGACAAGGCCGACTTCAAGACCGACAAGGCTTCCCTCAAGGGCAAGATCATCGGTGCGCAGCGTGCCACCCTGGCCGGCACCTGGCTGGAAGACAACCTGGGCGACGACATCACCATCAAGCTCTACGACACTCAGGAAAACGCCTTCCTCGACCTGACTTCGGGCCGCCTGGACGCGATCCTGGCCGACAAGTACGTCAACTACGAGTGGCTGAAAAGCGAAGCGGGCAAGCCTTACGAGTTCAAGGGCGACCCGGTTGAAGAAAGCGACAAGATCGGCATCGCCGTGCGCAAGAACGATCCGATCCGCGAGAAGCTCAACGCCGCGCTGAAAGAAATCGTGGCTGACGGCACCTACAAGAAGATCAACGACAAGTACTTCCCGTTCAGCATCTACTGATACTGACTGGCCTGCCCGGCGCCCTCCCCCGAGAGCGCCGGTCCTTAGCAAAGCCTGCCGCGACTTGAATAACCATCCATGAATATCGATCTCTACGGATTCGGCCCGGCGCTCGCCGCTGGCGCGCTGATGACCGTCAAGCTGGCTCTTTCGGCGCTGTGCCTGGGGCTGGTGCTCGGCCTGCTCGGTGCCTTGGCCAAGACTTCCCCGTACAAGCCACTGCAATGGCTTGGCGGCACCTATTCGACCCTGGTGCGCGGCGTTCCCGAGCTGCTCTGGGTGCTGCTGATCTACTTCGGCACCGTCAACCTGATGCGCGCCCTGGGTGAGTTCTTCGGCAACTCGGAGCTGGAGCTCAACGCCTTTGCCGCCGGGGTCATCGCCCTCGGCCTGTGCTTCGGCGCCTACGCCACCGAAGTGTTCCGTGGCGCGATCCTCGCCATCCCCAAGGGCCATCGTGAGGCCGGCGTGGCCCTGGGCCTGTCGAAATGGCGGATCTTCACCAAGCTGATCATGCCGCAGATGTGGCGTATCGCCCTGCCGGGCCTGGGCAACCTGTTCATGATCCTGATGAAGGACACCGCGCTGGTGTCGGTGATCGGCCTGGAAGAAATCATGCGCCACTCGCAGATCGCCGTGACCGTGTCCAAGCAACCCTTCACCTTCTATATGGTGGCGGCCTTCATGTACCTGGGCCTGACCGTGCTGGCCATGACCGGCATGCACTTCCTGGAAAAACGCGCCGCTCGCGGCTTCGCGAGGAGCGCTTCATGAACTGGGAAGTGATCATCAAGTGGCTGCCCAAGCTGGCCCAGGGCGCCACGCTGACCCTGGAACTGGTGGCCATCGCGGTCATCGCCGGCCTGCTGCTGGCCATTCCGCTGGGCATCGCCCGCTCGTCGCGCCTGTGGTATGTGCGCGCCCTGCCCTATGCCTACATTTTCTTCTTCCGCGGCACGCCACTGCTGGTGCAATTGTTCCTGGTCTACTACGGCCTGGCGCAGTTCGACGCGGTGCGTAACAGCGCGATGTGGCCATACTTGCGCGATCCGTTCTGGTGCGCCACCGCCACCATGACCCTGCATACCGCGGCCTATATCGCCGAGATCCTGCGCGGGGCGATCCAGGCCATCCCGCCGGGCGAGATCGAAGCGGCTCGGGCGCTGGGCATGTCCAAGCCCAAGGCGCTGTTCTACATCATCCTGCCCCGGGCCGCGCGCATCGGCCTGCCGGCCTACAGCAACGAAGTGATCCTGATGCTCAAGGCCAGCGCCCTGGCCAGCACCGTGACCCTGCTGGAACTGACCGGCATGGCCCGCACCATCATCGCCCGCACCTACCTGCCGGTGGAGATCTTCTTCGCCGCCGGGGTGTTCTATCTGCTGATGTCCTACGTGCTGGTGCAAGGCTTCAAGCTGCTGGAACGCTGGCTGCGCGTCGAGCAGTGCCAAGGCCGCTGAACGCACTGCTTCTGTAGGAGCGCGTCTTGCCCGCGATAAGAACGCCGCGGATCATCTGATCCACCGAGCTATCGTTCATCGCGGGTAAACCTCGCTCCCACGGACCACCCCTGAGCCACCCACCATGCCCTCCATCCTCCAAGGCCCCGAACTCCTCACCCGCTTCCAGGCCCTGGACCGCTTCCTGTTCGACCATCAGCAGCTCTGGCGTCCGCGCCCCTTCACCGAGTTGCAGTTGCCCTGGGAAACCCAGCACCGCGAACTCGCCCAATGGCTGCGCCAGCGCAGCCTGGACGACGCCGAAGCCAGCCATAACCACCCCGAGCTGCTCGATGCCCCCGCGCCCTTCCCCGATCTGGCACGGACCGCCGCCGCGCTGGGCGCCGTGGCCGAGCTGCCGACGCACGAAGTGCCTGCCGCCCGCCAACGCCTCAATGTCGATGTGCCCGGGCGTAAATGGCAACAGATCGAAGCCTTCGCCGCCTGCCTGGAATTCACCCAGGCCCCCGGCCACTGGCTGGATTGGTGTTCGGGCAAGGGCCACCTCGGCCGCCGCCTGCTGCAACCCGGGCAACAGCTGACCTGCCTGGAGTACGATCCGGCCCTGGTCGCCAGCGGCCGGCAACTGAGCGAACACCATCGGCTGGCGGTCAGCCACCTGCAGCAGGACGTGCTCGCCGCCGACGCCGCTGGCCGCCTGAGCACCGAACACACCCCGGTGGCCCTGCATGCCTGTGGCGACCTGCATGTGCGCCTGATGCAGCTGGCCAGCGAGCGCGGCTGTCGCCAACTGGCCATCGCGCCCTGCTGCTACAACCGCATCAGCCACGCCGAGTACCAGCCGCTTTCCGGCCCGGCCAAGGGCTCGGCGCTGCAACTGTCCCTCGACGACCTGGGCCTGCCCCTGAGCGAGACCGTCACCGCCGGCGCCCGGGTGCGCCGCCAGCGCGACAGCTCCATGGCCCGGCGCCTGGCCTTCGACCTGCTGCAACGCCGGCTGCGCGGGGTCGATGAGTATCTGCCCACCCCGTCGCTGCCCGCCAGCTGGCTGGACAAACCCTTTGCCGACTACTGCCGCGACCTGGCAGCCCTCAAGCACTTATCCACAGTCGGCTCGCGGGACTGGCCGGCGCTGGAAGCCGCCGGCTGGCAGCGCCTGGCCCAGGTGCGCAACCTGGAGCTGCTGCGCGGCCTGTTCCGCCGCCCCTTGGAGCTGTGGCTGGTGCTCGATCGCGCACTGTTTTTGCAGGAACAGGGTTATCGCGTGCAACTGGGCCTGTTCTGCCCGGCACCGCTCACCCCACGCAACCTGATGCTGCTGGCGGAACGTGGATAAGTTGGATCCATCATCCTATCCAACCTGTGGATAACTCTGTTGATGAATTCCTGACAAAGCCGCTGAAAGTGCCTGCTACAGCACTAATTCACAGCTGGTCATTTTTTGTTCATAAAAATAAATCAACGAAAAAACAGCCAGTTGCGACGAATTGAGAACGGATCCACAAAATTGGCCGTAAGCGCCGGGCAACAGCCCGCGATTGTGCATAAGCGCTAAACATCAAAGGACATAAACGCCTAAAACCGGCACCTGGCGGGCGGCAAATTGCGCCGGTTGGCGGCGCTTGTTATACAGACGCAGGCGCTCGCGGGCGCGTCCGAGCCAGAACCTTTGTGACTGACGGGAAAAGACAGTGACGTTCATTTCTTATGCACAGAATTTCGAAGACATCCGCCTGTGGCGCGTATTCAAACATGTCGAAAACGGCTTCTACATTGACGTCGGCGCCAACCACCCCACCGCCGACTCCGTGACCCGCGCCTTCTACGATCGCGGCTGGAGCGGGATCAACGTCGAACCGGTGCCGAGCTATTACCACGCCCTGTGCCAGGAGCGCCCCAGGGACACCAACCTGCAATGCGCGGCCGGCGACAACGCCGAGGCCCTGACCTTCTACGGCATCGCCGACACCGGCCTGTCCACCCTCGACCCCGCCATCGCCCAGCAGCACAAGGACGCCGGCATGCCGGTGCAGACCCAGATCGTCAGCTCGCGCACCCTGAGCGATATCTGCGAGGCTCATGTCGACGGCCCCATCCACTTTCTCAAGATCGACGTCGAAGGCCACGAAGAAACCGTGCTGCGCAGCATGGACTTCAGCCGCTGGCGACCGTGGATCCTGCTGATCGAAACCCCGTGGAACCGCGACCAGACCTGGGAAACCCTGGTTACCGGCGCCGGCTACCACCCGGTGGTGTTCGACGGCATCAACACCTTCTACCTGGCCGAAGAACACCTGAACCTCAAGGGCGCCTTCGACATCCCACCGTGCAACCTCGACGAATTCCAGTTCCGCCCCGGCCACAGCTTCGTTGCTCCCGACACCGACCTAGAACAGGCCCTGATCGCCGAACGCCAACGCGCCGACCGCGCCGAAGCCGAACTCCACACCCTGCGCAACAGCCGCTCATGGCGCGCCATCGAAAAACTCAAGAAAGTGCTGGCGCGCGGCTAGAGCCCGGCACAAAGCAAAAATAGTCAGATTTCAGGGGTTTACAGAACCTTGCCAATCGCTATAATCGTCGCCCTGACACGCCGGTATAGCTCAGTTGGTAGAGCAACTGACTTGTAATCAGTAGGTCCCGGGTTCGACTCCTGGTGCCGGCACCATATGCAGTAAGTCAAAGGCCAACCTTCGGGTTGGCCTTTGTCGTTTCCGGGGTTGCTAAAAATCCGGAACTGACACGCCAAGAGCCTTGCCCGACATCCCTCCTCGTTTTCAAATCCCCTTCAGCACTATGCCGCTCTAGCCCCCCATCAAGGGTGCTATCAATTATTTAATCCACATATATTCCTTATATTTTTCAACCAATTAAAAACGTATTCCTGCCGCAGAAAGTAAAAACATCCATGGCCTGCGCCTAAAAGAACAGTCGCCCCCATCAGTCATCGTTGTTTTACAAGATCAACTTTTTCGAACATCCCGTTCGATATTTTCTCATATTCACAGAAGCCAATTAGATCGATCATGCGCCACGACTCACGCAGATGCAGGGTGAAACGGTGGGATGGATAACTAATCTGATCGCCTATTTAACAGGCAGTCAGTCAGCTCAAAACACACCTCAAGAGGAAGTACGCATGGCTAAGGTATTGGTTCTTTATCATTCGATGTACGGTCATATCGAAACAATGGCCCAGAGCGTGTCGGAAGGTGCCCGGAGCGTTCCCGGGGTCGAGGTCACTCTCAAACGTGTACCAGAGACCATGGACCCGGAAGCCTTCAAGGCTGCCCATGGGAAAGTGGATCAGAGCGCTCCGGTTGCCACACCAGGCGAGCTGGGCGACTACGACGCAATCATCCTTGGTACTCCGACCCGCTTCGGCAACATGTCGGGCCAGATGCGCAACTTCCTCGACCAGACCGGCGGGCTGTGGGCCAAGGGCGGGCTGGTTGGCAAGCTCGCCAGTGTATTCACCTCGACAGGTACCGGTGGTGGCCAGGAGATGACCATTACCTCCACGTGGACCACCCTGGCTCACCACGGCATGATCATCGTGCCCATCGGTTATAGCTCGCCAGCCTTGTTCGATACTTCCAGTGTCGGCGGTGGCACGCCTTATGGCGCATCCACCATTGCCGGTGGTGACGGCTCTCGCCAGCCTGATGCTCGTGAATTGGACATCGCTCGTCACCAGGGCCAATACGTGGCACAGCTGGCGGTCAAACTGAGCAAGTAACAAATCGCCAGGTGAGCGCTGAGGCAGACACTGCATAAGCAGTGTCTGGATTCGACTCCCGGTGCGACGCCCTACAAAACAAGGCCCTCGCAACGATGCGGGGGCTTTGTTGTTTCTGGGCTAATGTCCCTGCCTCCCGAGACAGCGGGCACCGACTGCTAATACCCACAGAAGGGCTCCCCCCCTCGGATTGCCCTATGTGCCAAAAGCCCCGGCCGGCAAGGCGTTGCGGAGGGGGGTGCTATACTTTTTCAGCTAGCAACAAGCGTGCGGTGTTATCCAGAGCGACAGGAAAACGGTCTGGAATTTCAGATAACGACTGCAGAAAAAATGGGGGCCTCTGCGACGATGAAGTAGGAGGTGACTCATGAACCGACACTTTTACATCAGCGATAATCTCGACGAGCTGGAAACCGTTGAAAGCGAACTGGAAGCCAGCGGTATCAGTACCGAGCAGATTCATGTGCTCAGCGACCGGGATGCGGATGTCGAACAGCATCACCTGCATGATGTGAATTCACTCATGAAGCAGGATGTCGTTCACTCCGGCGAGATTGGCGCGGTCATTGGCATCCCGCTCGCGGCATTGGTACTGCTCGGTGCCTATCTGGCAGGTTGGACCGAGTCCGCGGCAGGCTGGGTACCGTTCATCTTCCTGGCGATCGTGATCCTGGGCTTCTGTATCTGGGAAGGCGGCTTCTTCGGTATCCAGGTGCCCAATGCCCATTTCAGCAATTTGAAAAAGACGATAAAGGACGGCGAGCACATCTTCTTCGTGGATGTGGAACCCGCTCAGGAACCCGTCCTGGATCGGGTCATCAGCCATCACCCACAGCTACAGGTCGCCGGAACCGGCGCAGCAGCCCCTCACTGGATAGTGGCCTGGCTGCAGAAATGGCATCAGTTCAAGCGAACGATATAGAACGCCGGAGGCGGAAGCCGGTCATTGCCCGAGGAAAATCCCCCGGGTGGAAAACACGTAGTCCGCCTCGGCTGCCATCAGGCTAACCAGCACCAGCAGGCACAAGGGTGGGACGAGTATGGCGTAGACCATCGCCAGGCGCTCCCACGCCATGTGCATGAAGATAGAAATGATCAGACCCGCCTTCAGCAACATGAGGACCAGGATCAGCGACCACCTGAAGTAGCCCTGGAAGTGAAAGTAGTCGACCAGATAGGACAGGGCACTGAGTACGAACAACAGCCCCCATATCTTCAGGTACAAGCTCAGTGGATGCTGTTGACCTTGTGCATGTGCCATCGCCGGTACTCCTCTGCGAGTTCACCATAAGTAGAAGAAAGCGAAGATAAATACCCACACCAGGTCCACGAAGTGCCAGTACAGCCCGGCTATCTCGACGATCTGATAGTTGCCGGAGCGCTCGTAGTCACCGCGCAATACCTTGAAGGCGACGATGCACAGGTAAATGACGCCGATCGATACATGCAGCCCGTGGAAACCGGTAATCATGAAAAAGCTGGCACCGAATTGCGCGGCACCCATAGGGTTCGACCATGGGCGCACGCCTTCGGCAATGAGCTTGCTCCACTCGAACGCCTGCATGCTGACAAAGGTCGCCCCGAAGGCCGCGGTAGCCAGCATCAGGGCCGCGCATTTACCGCGCACACGGCGATAGGCGAAGTTCACGGCCATGGCCATGGTGCCGCTGCTGCTGATCAGCACGAAGGTCATGATGGCGATCAGGATCAACGGGACCTCAACGCCACCAATGGTCAAGGCGAACACTTCGCTGGGGTTCGGCCAGGGGACGGTGGCACTGATGCGCACCGACATGTAGCCGGTCAGGAAACAGGTGAAGATGAAGGTGTCGCTGAGCAGGAAGATCCACATCATCGCCTTGCCCCAGGACACCCGCTTGAACACATCCTGATCCGAGGCCCAGTCGGTGGCGATGCCCTTCCACCCCGCTACCAGCGTATCGGGTGGGGTCTGGACGGGCTCTTCCGGAGGGGTTGCTGAGGGCAATGCCATGGCTTCACCTCAGGCCGCAGAATGCGGCGATGGCTTGATAGGTTTCCGGCGTGCTGGTCAGCAGGAAGAAGAGGACGATCCAGAGCCCCAGCAGGTAGTGCCAATAGATGGCGCAGAGCTCCACGCTGGACGCCAGTTGCGACAGCGCAACCCGTCGCAGGAACCGGGCGCCGACCCTGCCCCAAGCCACCAGCCCCCCCAGCAGGTGCAGCCCGTGCACACCGGTCAGCAGATAGAAAAAGCTGTTGGCCGGATTAGCGAAGACGAAATAACCCCAGTCGACGAACTGCTTCCAGACCCAGAGTTGTCCCCCGAGAAAGGCGATCGCAAAGACGCCGCCCAGGATGAAGCCGAGGGTGGCCCCGTTCAACGCGCCCCGCCGGGCGGCCATCCGTGCCCACTGCAGGCTGATACTGCCCAGCACCAGCAGGGTCGTGTTCAACCAGAGTTGCCGGGCACTGGCCAGCGGCGCCAGGGGGTCGGTCAGAGGCTGCCAGTCCACCATTTGCGAACGCGCGATAAAGGCCAGCAGGAACAGCAGGAACAGCGAGGTCACCGCCACCAGGAACACGCGCAGGCCCACTTTTGCGGCTTTCGCCCTATCGAAGCCTTCCGGTGCCCGAGAGCTGCCGGGGGGCTGGCTCCAACGGCCTCCGGCGCCGGCGCTTTCGGTGTTTTTCAATAGCGGCCCGTTCATGGTCTTTCGCCTGCGATCCTGGCTTCCGCACAGCGCTGCCTCATCTGCTCCAGCTCCTGGGCAGAGACCGTCTGTGGCACGAAGTCCTGCTCTATCCCGGGCACGCTGTAGTCATAGGCCCAACGGTGCACCACCGGCAGCTCCGACCCCCAGTTGCCATGGACGGGCGGGGTGTCCGGCGTCTGCCATTCCAGGCTGGCCGCCCTCCATGGATTCGGGCCTGCCGGCTTGCCTTTGAAGGCGCTCCAGACCAGGTTGAAGAGGAACAGCAGCTGGAATACCCCGACCGTCAGCGCGACAACGGTGATGAACGCATTCAGTTGCTGCGCCGATTGCGGGATGAAGTCGTAGTTCTGCCAGGCGTAATAGCGCCGAGGCATGCCCAACAGACCCAGGTAGTGCATGGGGAAGTAGATGCAGTAGGTCCCCAGGAAGGTTATCCAGAAATGCAGCTTGCCCAGGGTGTCGTTCATCAGGCGCCCGGTGATCTTCGGAAACCAATGGTAGATGGCGCCAAATATCACCAGGATCGGCGCCACCCCCATCACCATATGGAAGTGGGCCACCACGAAGTAGGTGTCCGACAGCGGGATATCCACAATCACGTTGCCGAGAAACAAGCCGGTGAGACCGCCGACCAGGAAGGTGACGATAAAGGCCAGGGCGAACAGCATCGGTACCGTCAGGTGGATGTCGCCATGCCACAGGGTCAGCACCCAGTTGTAGACTTTCAGCGCGGTCGGCACGGCGATGATCAAGGTGGTGGCGGCGAAAAAGAAGCCGAAGTACGGGTTCATCCCACTGACGTACATGTGGTGCGCCCAGACCACGAAGCTCAACACGCCGATGGCGATGATGGCCCACACCATCATGCGGTAACCGAAGATGTTCTTGCGCGCATGGGTGCTGATCAGGTCGGAGACCAGGCCGAACGCCGGGAGGGCGACGATGTAGACCTCCGGATGGCCAAAGAACCAGAACAGATGCTGGAACAGTATCGGGCTACCGCCCTGATGCGCGAGCTGCTGCCCCATCGAGATCACTGCAGGCATGAAAAAGCTCGTGCCCAGCAGCTTGTCGAACAGCATCATCACGGCGCTGACGAACAAGGCTGGAAAGGCCAGCAGGGCCAGGATCGAGGCCATGAAGATGCCCCAGACGGACAGCGGCATGCGAAACAGCGTCATGCCGCGAGTGCGGGCCTGCAGCACCGTGGTCACGTAGTTCAGCCCGCCCATGGTGGCGGCGACGATGAAGATCGCCAGCGACACCAGCATCAACACGATGCCCCATTCGGTACCCGGGGTACCCTGGGTAATCGATTGCGGCGGATAGAGTGTCCAGCCCGCCCCGGTGGGCCCGCCCGGGACGAAGAAGCTGGAAAGCAGCACCAGGACCGAGAGCAGGTAGAACCAGAAGCTCAGCATGTTGACGTAGGGGAAGACCATGTCCCGGGCGCCAACCATCAGCGGAATCAGATAGTTGCCGAAGCCGCCCAGGAACAGCGCCGTCAGCAGGTAGATGACCATGATCATGCCGTGCATGGTCATCGCCTGGTAATAGGTGCTGGCATCCATGAACTCAAGGCTGCCGGGAAAGCCGATCTGCATGCGCATCAGGCCGGACAGCACCAGGGCGACGAGCCCCACGGATATCGCCGTCAGGGAATACTGGATGGCGATGACCTTGTGGTCCTGGCTCCAGATATAGCGCGTGAAGAAGCTCTTCGGTTCGTGCAGGACGTCTGTTTCTGCATGCTCGACATAAGCCATCAGGTCATCCTCCGCTAAGTTTCGGAGCATTTCCGGCTATTTACGGCGACTTGCCCGATTCCACCTTGCCGGCATCCGCGTCGACAGCAGCTTTCGACTTGATGAAGGCGATCAGAGCGTCCAGTTCCTTGTCATTGGGGGTAAGGGTCGGCATCACTGCGGCATAACCCTTGACGATCGCGGCGCCAGGTTGGCGCACGGAGTCCTTCAGGTAGCCCTCATCGACCTTGATCTGAGAACCATCGGCCAGGGTTTCCGTCTTGCCGTACAAACCCTGCCAGCTCGGGCCGATACCCTGGCTGCCATCGACACTGTGGCAGGCCAGGCAACCCAGCGATTCGGCCAGCCGCTGTCCCTGCGCCGCCAGCTCGTCATGTGCGTCTGCGGGACCTTGCTCGTTCTGCCCCACAGCGCTCAGCGACTTGATGAAGGCCACCACCGCGGCCAGGTCATCCTGGGTGAAAGTATAGGCCACCATGACCGGCGGATAGCCTTGGACCAGCCTGGCCTGCGGCTCGAGAATCGACTCCTTGAGGTAGGCCTCGTCGACCTGGACGCGGGTGCCATCGGCCAGCTGTTCCGAGCGGCCGTACAGGTCCTTCCAGCCCGGGCCCAGGCTGGTGCTGCCGTCCTGGCTATGGCAGGCGAGGCAGCCATGGCTTTCCACCAGCTGGCGGCCTTTTTCCAGCAGGCTGTCCCGGCTCGGCGTGGCGACGTTCGTCAGCGTCTGGGCAAAGGTCGGCTGGCTGGCGAACCATTGGTCGAAAGCGCCCTGCTCCTCGACGACCAGATGGCCGCGCATATTGTAGTGACCCAGGCCACAGTATTCCGCGCACAGCACTTCAAACTTGCCGAGCCTGGTCGGGGTGAACCAGAAGTGGGACACCATGCCCGGCACCATATCCATCTTTGCGCGCATCTGCGGAATATAGAAATTGTGCAGTACATCCTTCGCACGCAGCAGGACCTTGACCGGCCGATCGATGGGCAGGCGCACTTCATTGTTCATGATCAGTACATCGTCCTGCCCCGCAGGGTCGTTGCGATCAAGACCGAAGGGATTGCCGGGATCGATCCATTTGACATCCGCCTTGCCGAGTTTTCCGTCCTGTCCGGGAAAGCGAAAGGCCCACTGCCACTGCTGGGCAATCACTTCGAGCTGGGTAGCCTCTTGCGGCACCTGGACGAAATCGTTGTAGACCACAAGGCCAGGCGCCAGCATGCCGATGATGCCCAGCGAGGTGAGGATGACCAGCCACCCTTCCAGCTTCTTGCTTTCCGGCTGGTAGTGCGCCCGGACACCTTCCCGATGACGGAACCGAATCACGGCAATGGCCATGAATACCGTGATGGCGATGAAAAAGATGCCGGTGATGACCAGGGTGATCAGCAGCGTGGTGTCTATCGACCCCCAGTTGGAGGCAGCCGGCGTCATTTGCCAGGGAGCAAGCAGGTGAAACAGCACTGAAGCGACAACGACTAGAACCAAGATGATTGCTATCGCCATTTTCTGGTCATCCTGTGCCGGTTGTTCTGTGGCCGTGCAAACGCAACGTCGCCCAACCGCAGCGCCACACCGATGCCTAACCCTCCTCCCAAGCCTGCTGGAACATTGCCTCTATCCCCGGGGCAAATCTTCTGAAAAGTATAGTGCGCCCCGTCAGACCTGCGCCGCCGGGTCCCGGCACGACACAAGGCCTGGGGGTTATGGCCTCATCCCGTTCCTTTCCCCTGATGGCCATCCCCAACACCCGCCAAGCATGCTCAAATAGCCCCCCGCTTTTTGCCACAAGCCACACCCGATCCGGAGCCGAACATGAAAAACACTATCGCCCTGACCTTGGCCCTGATGCTCAGCCTGCTGTCGCTCCACGCCCAGGCAGAAGCAGCGGGCGATGCCGAGGCCGGCGGCAAGCTGTTCAAGCGCATTTGCGGCGGCTGCCACAATATCGGCCCTTCGGTGCGCAGCTCTTTCGGGCCACAGCTCAATGGCATTTTCGGGCGCACGGCGGGGGGCGTGGCGGACTATCACTACTCCGACGCGATGAAGTCCTCCGGCATCGTCTGGACCCGCGACAAACTGGTGGCCTACCTGGAAGACCCAAAGGCCGTGGTGCCCGGCACGCGGATGATTTTCTGGGGGCTGAGCGATCAGGAGAAGATCGACAATCTGCTGGCTTATCTGCAGAGCTTTCAGGCGGTAGAAACCCAGAATTGACGCCTTTGCCCGCAAACAAAAGGCCCGCATCGCTGCGGGCCTTTTTAATGGGTGTTTCTTCCTTCGAGCAGCCGCTCAGGGCAGGGCAATCTTGTACTCGGCCAGCTTGGTTTTCTGCTCGGCTTCTACGTACTTCTGGTCCACCCGCTTGGCAAACTGGGTGAAGTCGCTGTGGGCATCGTCGGCCAGGCCCAGGTGCTCGTAGGCTTCGCCACGATGGTAGTAGGCCCAGGCGAAGTCCGGCTGTTTTTGCAGGCCGGCGCTGAAAGCTTCGGCGGCTTCGCGGTATTGCCCCAGATCGTTGAGCGAGAGGCCCAGGTGATAGTAGGTCGGCATGTTGAAACCTGCGCCCTTGCCCGCTTCGCCCAGGCCCGCATCCATGTTGGATTGCACCAGTTGCAGGGCTTTCTGCGGGTTACCTGCCTGGCGATAGAGCAGGCTCAGATCGAGGACCGCGCGCGGTTCAAGCGTCGGGCTCACTTCGATGGACTTTTCCTTGGCGGCGATGGCTTCCGGGTAGCGCTTGAGGCTGGCATAGGCATCGGACTTGAGCCAATACACCATGCTCTGCATCTTGCCCGACAGCTGGTTTTTTTCCAGGCACAGGTTGGCCTGTTGCAGCACCAGCTCATAGTTTTCGGCCTTGGAGGCCTGACCCACGGCACGGCAATGGGCGAAGTTGGCTTGTTCTGGCGTTTGCAGGCTGGCGCAGCCAATAACGGCCAGCGAACAGGTCAGCAGGATCAAGCCACGAAAATACAGTGAAGGCATGTTGTTCAGTCCAGCAGATGGGCGTTGAGGTCTGGGCGGTACACCTGCAGCAAGGGCGCGGTGACGGTGCCCTGGAGCGAGCAGAAGATAGTAGTGCGCCCGGCTATCGGGGCCTCTGCGACACCTTTATCGACCGTGAATATCCGCTCGACGAAACCGAAAGGCGTGGCCACACCCGGGCCGCTCAGGCCCTCGGTACGCCATTGCTGGATCGGATCGCCGACCCGGCGAATCTCCACTCGGCTGAATGCCGTGCGCTGAGGCACCAGGCGCGCATTGTTCGCCACCAGCGGTCTCAGGCTCGCGGCGACATCCTTGACCTCCCCTTCGGCGACAAAGCCCCAGAACAGAAAGCTGCCGAGCTTGTTCAGCGACTGCGCTTCGTTGTAGTAACCCACCAGGCGCACGCCGTTGACCACCAACGGCTGGTCGAAGGCTTGATAGCGCCCGCCTTCCTGCAGCGGGTTCATTACCTTGGGCGCCATGACCGAGCCGGACCTGGCCAGGCTCAAGGTGCCAGCAGGTAAGCGGGAATTGTTCAGGGTTTCGAAAAACTGCGCATCGCAGCGCGAGAACTCAGCCAGCAACTGCTCGGGAGTCGCGGCGTCTTTGCCATGGGCAACGCTGGTGAAAGCCAGCAGGCAAAGTCCGGATAGCAAGGAACGGAACATCGAGATCATCCGTGACGGAATTGGGGGAGCAGACTGTAGCAAGATTGATGGCTATGAGCCATCACCCTGCCAACCTCACACCGCACTCACCTCGAACACAAACGAAATCCTCTGGCTGCTGGCATTCCACACATAACGCAGATGCTTGCCCTGCTTGGGGATCGACACCGCCGGCGGGCGGAAGGCGGCGATGCATTCGTGTCCTTCGAGGCGCACGCTGTTGTACAGCAGGCCCCAGGACCGGGTGTCGCGCAGCTCGCGGGCGAAGACCTGGGCAGCGCCATAGCGGGCGGGATCGGGGTCGTGCAGCTGTGGATGGTCGGCGCGGATGTCGTGCAGGGGCTTGAGCACCTGGTTGACGTAGGTGCGCATGGTCAGTTCCAGATCCGGCTCGTTGGTGGCGGCGAGGAACCGTTCCTGGTGGTAGCAGGTTTCGGCGATGGCCGCGGCCTGGCTGCTGGCGGCGTAGTAGACGCCGTAGCTGCCATCGGTGAAGCGGCTGGCCTTGCCGATATGGGTGAAGGCCGCCATGACCGGCGTCGAGCCCGGGCCGGCAATGCGGTCTTCGGGCAGCACCCGGGACAGCTCGCCGGCCTGTTCGCGCAGCCGGTCGTTGGTCAGCGCTTCCAGGGCGTAGGCGGTTTGCAGGTCCTCGGGGTCGAGCACGTCCTCGAACAGGCTGATGGGCGGAAAGCAGCTGTTGACGATCCGGTAGGCGCGCGGCCATGCCGGCGAAGCCAGTGGCGCCGCCATCAGCCGCGCACGCCGTCGAGGTAGCGGCGCACGTCGGCGATGTCCACCACACGGCCGGCGAGCATGTAGTCGAGGGCGGTCCGGCCGTTGAACGGCGCGGCCGTGTTCGGGCTGCTGACCCATTGGTAAGCGCGCTCGCGACTGTTGCTGAAGATGATGCTCAGCGCCTTGTGGATACCCATCAGGTAGGAGATGCGCTCCAGGGTATCGTGGGGCAGGCGTACATTGGCCGGCAGCTGTTTGTACTTGTAGAGCGTGGTGTTGCCGACCTTGCCCAGCAGCGTGCGCTGTTGCTCGGCGCTGCAGCCCCATTGCTGCATGAGGTTGAAGAAGAACTTCAGCGCCACCCGGCTGGCTTCCGGGGTATCCAGGTCATGGGGGGCGGCTTGAACGGCGGACGGGGCGGTCATGAGCGGGCCTCCGTGGGTCAGTGAGTGATACCTTGAGCCTAGTACGGATACGAATGAATAGGTAGTTTTTATTCTGATACGAATACCCGGAAACTTATCCCCACCCACAAAAAAGCCCCGAACCAGTCGGGGCTTTTCCGTTTGCCGGCCTGGCATCAGGCCGCGATCAGACGCTTATCAGAACACGTTGATCGGGTAGTCGACGAACACACGCAGTTCGTTACCGCTGTCGTTGTAGCCGGCGGATTTCTGCGATACGCGCAGGATCGAGCTACGAACCTTGATGCTCAGGTCCTTGGCCGGGCCGCTCTGGACCACGTACTTGAACTGGTTGAAGATTTCACGCTCGGTGCCGCCAGTGGTGGTCTGGCCATCGCTGTTGGTGGAGGTGATGTTGTCACCACGTACATAGGCCAGGTTGTAAGTCAGGCCCGGTACGCCGAAGGCGCCGAAGTCCAGGCCGTAGCCCAGCTGCCAGCTGCGTTCGTCTTCGGCGTTGAAGTCAGACCAGTAGGAGTTCGCCAGGTAGATGGTGTTGCCACCGTCGCCCACGCGATTCTGACCACGCTGGTAGCCGCCGTAGGCGTAGCCCAGGTTGCTGTCGCCGGTGCTGCGCTGGTGCGCCAGGGTGAACGAGTGCGGGCCGGTGGCGTAAGTGGCTGCCAGGCTCCAGATCTTGTTGTCCTGGCCGCCCGCATTGACGTCTTCTGCATAGGACTTGTCCAGCTTGGTGCGGTAGCCGTTGAAGTCCAGGGTCAGGGACTGGTCGGTGGCCAGCGGGAATACGTAGTTCAGGTTCACGTACTGCTTCTTCAGCACGTCTTCGACGTCGGAAGCGTACAGCGAGCCCTTGAACTGTTCGGTGAACTGGTAGCTGCCGCCCAATACGTTGATCGACTTCAGGCCACCGCTGTCACGGCCTTCGGCGCTTTTACGCGATTCGGCGGTGAAACGACCGGCGTTCAACTCCAGGCCCTTGATCTCTTTAGAGGTGATCAGGGTACCGGTGTAGCTTTCCGGCAGCAGACGACCATTGTCGTAGCTCAGCACCGGCAGGGCCGGCATCTGGTCACCGTAGGTCAAGACAGTGTTGGACAGGCGGAACTTAACCGCGGCGCCGGCCTTGGCCAGGTCGCCTGCCGGGCTCTTGTTGCCGCCTTCGCTTGGCTTGAAGAAGTCAATGCCCTGGCCGCCGCTGTGGCTGCCTTTATCCAGGCGCAGGCCGTACAGGCCGAAGGCGTCGACACCCACGCCCACGGTGCCTTGGGTGAAGCCCGACGAGAAGGTACCGATGGCCGCTTGACCCCACTCGCGCTGGTCATCGTTACCGTTTTTCTTGTCGCGATTGATGTAGGCGTTGCGCAGCAGGATTTTCAGGCTGCTATCTTCGACAAAACCCTTGGACTCAGCCTGGTCGTTAGCCATGGCTTGAGTAGCGCTCAGAATCCCCAGTGCGATCAGACCGATCCGCTTGTTCAACATTTTATTTTCCTTATTACGGGTTGATGACGCACTGTGGTGCTCCTTGGAAACGGCGCTTAAGCGCTCTTTTTTCAGGCCAGAACAAAAAGACCCGCCCACGAAGAATCGCGGCGGGCCTTTTATTATTTGAATGTTATGGCCGTTGGCCACAGGCGTTGGCGCGAATCCTAGCCGCGCCCCGAACAGTGTGTCAATTTCAAGAATCGTCTGAAAATAGGCAAAAATCGTCTAAGAACTCACCGATCCTTGATGGCCAGTTGCACAGTATGGCTGTCGACGAACTGTTCGAAGTGCGTGACCTTGCCATCCTTGAGCGTCCACAAATGGGCCACCCGGGCATTCAGCGGTTTGCCCGTGGCTTTATAGACGCCGCTGTAGTTGCCGTAGGCGAACACCTTGTCGCCCTGGGCCACATAGTTCTCGACGGTGAAGGCAAACCCCTCCCATTCGGTGGCCAGGCGCTTGAAGACATTCTCCACCACGGCATCGAAACCGACGTAGGTGCCGGCGTAGGGAAAACCTGCCGCCTCGGTCCAGCGCGCATTGGCGGCCAGGGCGGCGGCGGTGTTTTTCGCGTTCTCCTGGGAGTTGGCGCCTTCGTAGGTGCTTTTGATCAGTGCCAGGTTATCCATGGGTGACTCCGCCAATAAGTGGGTGGTTCAAAGGGCGCAACCGTCCAGGCCACAGGCCTGAAGGCTGGGTGAAAGCTCGACCTCGGGCGTACCGAAGGCCTCGTTCAGCCAATCGGCGAATGCCTGCGGCTTGCCCAGCCAGGGGCTGATATCGATCAGCCTGAACTGACCGTCCTGTTCCAGCACCAGGGTCGGAAAACCCTGGCCACCGACCCGGGCCAGCAAGGCGCGGCTGGCCTTGATGTGCTCGTTCAGGCTGTTCGCCGCGGCGTACTCGAAGGCTTCTTCGAACTCGTCGCGTTCAAAGCCCAGGTCTTCGGCGAGCTCCAGCAGTACGTCGACATCGGCGATGCGTCGCCCTTCGACGTAATGCGCCGTCTGCAAGCGCCCGAGCAATTCCAGGCCACGCCCGGCGAGCGCCTGCGCCGCCAGTACCGCGGCGATCGGCGGGGCCGAATCGAAGACCGCCGAATGATCGCGCAGCAACCCTTCGAAGTAAGCCTCGCCGAACGGCTGCCCGGTGTATTCGGCAATGCGCCGGTCATGGGGCATGACGTAGTCGCGCAGTTGCGGCGAAACCGGCTGGCAGTTGCGCCCGGTCATCATGCCGCCGCCATGGGCCACCACCGGCAGCACCGCCTGGGCCGCCTGCACCAGCGGCTTGGCGCCGTAGCACCAGCCGCACAAGGGATCGTAGATGTAATGAAGGGTCGCTGCCGACATGCAAGGCTCCGGGACAAAGGCCGATAAATTCGATGGCGGCAGACTATGCCCGTGGCCCGCGGCGAAAAACGCTGGAATGGCTTTTAGTCTGTTTCGGGAATCGGTCGAATCGGCCGTGTATCCACTTCTCAATCAAGACACAAATTGAAACAATCCGCCCGGGGAACTTTCCAAGAATAATTAACAAAAGTAAATAGCAAGCATTACCATTCGCGACCACTGTTTCCTTCACCCTTCTGGATGCGTTTTTCCATGCCTGCCCCCTTCCGCCTGACTCCCCTCACCCTTGGCTTTTGCGCCTCGCTGACGGCCGGTTTCACCTGCGCCGCCCCGACCACCCTGCCGGCCACCGCCATCAGCGCAGAAGTCGATGCCGATGATCCACGGGTCAAGGAAGTCAGCACCGCGACCCGCACCGCCACGCCGGTGCGCTATGTGCCGCAAGCCATCGACGCGGTGAAGACCAGCAACCTGCTGGACTACGGCATCAACGATCTGGGCACGGCCCTGAGCGGCATTCCCAACGTCAGCAGCGGCGCCGACACCCGCTTCGACAGCCTGCGCATTCGCGGCTTCGACGCCAGCAACGACTTCTACCTCGACGGCGTCCGTGACGACAGCCAGTACGTACGCGACCTGCACAACATCGAGCGCATCGAGGTGCTCAAGGGCCCGGCGGCGGTGCTCTACGGCCGTGGCAGCCAGGGTGGGATCGTCAACCGGGTGAGCAAGCTGCCGCAGTTCGGCCGCCATTCCAGCGTCGAAGTCAAAGGCGGCAGCGAAGACCTGCGCAGCCTGTATGCCGACCTCAGCGCCGACCCCAGCGACAACATCAGCCTGCGCCTGAACATGGGCAACCAGGACAACAACAGCTTCCGCGACGGCGTCAGTGGCAGTCGCCAGCTGTTCGCGCCGTCCATGAGCTGGCAGCTGACGCCGGACCTGAACTGGCTGGTGCAGTACGAATACAGCCGCTACAACCGCACGCCGGACCGCGGCATCCCGGGGATCGACGGGCGCCCGGCGGACGTGAGTCGCGACACCACTTACGGCGACAAGCGCGACTACATCGACGACAAGTCCCAGTCCCTGCGCTCCAAGCTCAGCTACGAGCTGAACGACAACTGGCAACTGCGCCATACCCTGAGCCTGTTCAAGCTCAACAGCGATTTCGACAACACCTACCAGACCGGCTACGACAGCCGCACCAAGCGGGTGAACCGCCAGCACTGGCAGCAGGACCTGAACACCCGCAACATTTACAACAACCTCGAAGTCGAAGGCACCTTCGATACCTTCGGCCTCGAGCACCGGCTGCTGACGGGTGTCGATCTGGGCAGCCAGCGACGCGATCCGAAGCTCTACACCGCAGCGGCGGTCAGCGCCGGTGGCCAGGCCGTGCCGTCCCTGGACCCGTTCAACCCGGATAAAAACCTGCGCCACACCGGAAAAATGGTGGCGTCCAGCTACAACCACAGCGAGGTGGAAAGCCGCGCCGTCTATGTCCAGGACCAACTGCGCCTGAACGATCAGTGGCAAGTGCTCGCCGGCCTGCGCTACGACAATTTCAACGTCGAGACCCACAACAAGCTTCTCGATCGCAAGGACGACCGCGACAGCCACAGCACCAGCCCGCGCCTGGGCGTGGTCTGGACCCCGTTGGAGAACCATTCCTTCTACGCCTCCTGGAGCAAGAGCTTCTCCCCCGTCGGCGGTGGCCTGATCGGCATCACCCCGAACGCCAACGGCAACACCAACGACCTGAGCCCCGAACGTACCCGGCAGAAGGAAATCGGGGTCAAGAGCGACTGGCTCGACGACCGCTTCAGCACCACCCTGGCGGTCTATGAGCTGGAGCTCTACAACCGCCGCAGCCGCAGCGTGGAAGATCCGAACGTGATCCTGCTGACCGGCCTGCAGCGCTCACGCGGCGTGGAACTGAGCGCGGCCGGCAAGATCGTCGGCAACTGGTCGATACGCGGTGGCATCGGCCTGCAGGACGCGACTGTGGTCAAGAGCAATAACGGTGACGAAGGTAACCGGGTGAACAACGTGGCCAAGCGCAATGGCAGCCTGTTCGTGACCTGGAAACCGGAAATGGGCTGGTACGCCGAGACTGGCCTGACCCTGGTGGGTGATCGTTATGCCGACAATGCCAATACCGTGATGCTTCCGGGCTACGGCCGCTGGGACGCCCTGGCCGGCTTCCGGCAGAAGGACTGGGACCTGCGGGCCGCGCTGAACAACATCAGCGACCGCACTTACTACTCCTCGGCCACCAGCGCCGGGCAGATCCAATTCGGCGATCCGCGCAGCCTGGTGGTGACCGGTACCTACAGCTTCTGAAAAGCAGTCAGGGATGCGGCCAGCCATCGCCTGAGCGCGGCGGCGGCCTGGCGTCCGCTGTGCGGCCGATCGCAGCCTGCGGCAGCGGCTACATTCGCGCAAAAAAAAAGCGCTGCCATCCGGGCAGCGCTTTTACCAATCCGTTGTTTGCTTATCCTTCCAACACATCCCACAACGCTTCGAGTTCCGCCTCGCTGAACAAACCAGCAGGGTAACGATCGAGGATCATCCGGCGTGGGTCGGTTTCCCGGACCTGTCGCGTTCCATTGGCTTTCAACCATTGCGCCAGAACCTGAAGCGATTCGCTATTCATTGCCAAGGGATGTGAAGTCCGCTCGCTGACCCTATTCATCTCCAGCGCTCTCTCCCGGTTTGTGAGCGGCTAACTTATCCAAGGTTTATGACAGAACATCGCAGTTCCACCAGCCTCAGAGTGACCTCGCGAGAGATACAAGAGCTATGCCAAGGTCTCGCGACTGCGGGCTTTCGGATACAAAAAAACCCGCAGTCCATAAGGGCTGCGGGCTTGCCGGGCGACGCCGGATTGGATCCATGTAGCAGCCCGTCAATCAGGCGTCACAGGCTGTTACAACAACACTCAAACCTTGTGCGGCGCCGGTTGCTGTTGGGTAAGGCAATGGATATTTCCGCCCCCCAGTAACAACTCGCGACCCGGCACCATCACCACCTCGTGTTGCGGGAACAGGTTCTGCAGGATTTCCTTGGCCTGGGCATCCAGGGGGTCGTCGAAACTCGGGGCGATGATGCCACCGTTGACGATCAGGAAGTTCACATAGGAACCGGCCAGGCGCACCGACGGATTACGTTCCTGGGTGCCATCCACCGGGTCGACGCCCGCGCACTCTTCTTCGGTCGCGTACAGCGGCCCAGGAATCGGCATCTTGTGCACCGTGAACGGGCGCCCCTTGGCATCGGTGCTGTCTTGCAGCACTTTCAGCGCCGCCTGGCAGCGCGGGTAGTTCGGGTCCTGCGGGTCGTCGGTCCAGGCCAGCAGCACTTCGCCCGGGCGCACGTAGCAGCAGAAGTTATCCACATGGCCGTCGGTTTCGTCGTTGTACAGGCCGTCCGGCAGCCAGATGACCTTATCCACCGCCAGGTGGGCGCTGAGCACCGCTTCGATCTCGGCACGGTTCAGGTGCGGGTTGCGATTGCGGTTGAGCAGGCACTCTTCGGTGGTGATCACCGTGCCTTCGCCGTCGACGTGAATCGAGCCGCCTTCGAGCACGAAGCCCTCGGTGCGGTAACGCGGGCTGCGCTCGATCTCGAGGATCTTGCCGCCCACCTGCGAGTCACGGTTCCACGGCGAATACAGGCCGCCGTCGAAACCGCCCCAGGCGTTGAAGTCCCAGTTCACGCCACGGACTTCGCCCTTGTCGTTGATGACGAAGGTCGGGCCGGTATCCCGGACCCAGGCGTCGTCGCTGGACATCTCCACCAGGCGGATATTCGGCACGTCCAGGCGTGCCCGGGCATTTTCATATTGGCCCGCGGAGACAGCCACGGTCACCGGTTCGAAGCGGGCGATAGCCTTGGCCACCGCTACGTGCGCGGCTTGCGCCGGCTTGCCGCCCAGGCGCCAGTTGTCCGGGCGCTCGGGCCAGATCATCCAGGTCTGGGTCTGCGTCGCCCACTCGGCTGGCATGTAGAAGCCGTCGGCGCGAGGGGTGCTGTGCAAAGTGGTCATGGGTTCAGGACTCCAGGGAACCGTCGAGGGTTTTGATCGCGCTGTACAGGTTCGGCCGACGGTCGCGGAACGAACCCCAGGCGCTGCGAATGTGTTCCAGCTCGTCGAGGTCGAAACTGTGGACAAGAATACCTTCTTCAGTCTCGTTCAGTTCTTCAACCTTCTCGCCGAACGGGTTGGCGATGAACGACGAACCGTAGAAGGTGATGTCGTAGCCGTCCTGCTCCTCGTTGCCGATGCGGTTGCTGGCGATCAGCGGCATCAGGTTGGCGCCGGCGTGGCCTTGTTGCACGCGCTGCCAGTGGTCGCGGGACAAGATGCTCTTGTCGTGGGGCTCGCTGCCGATGGCGGTCGGGTAGAACAGGAGCTCCGCGCCTTGCAGGGCCATGCTGCGGGCGCACTCGGGGAACCACTGGTCCCAGCAGATGCCCACGCCGATTTTCGCGTAACGGGTGTTCCACACCTTGAAGCCGGTGTCGCCCGGATTGAAGTAGTACTTTTCGTGATAGCCAGGGCCATCCGGAATGTGGCTTTTACGATAAATCCCGAGGTTGCTGCCGTCGGCGTCGATGATCGCGATGCTGTTGAAACGCGCACGCCCGGCCAGCTCGAAGAAGCTGATCGGCAGCACCACCTGCAGCTCCCGGGCGACCTTCTGGAAGTGGGCGATGGCCGCGTTGCCTTCCACCGGGGTGGCCAGCTGCAGGTAGTCCGGGTTCGGCTTCTGGCAGAAGTACGGGGTCTCGAACAGTTCCTGGATCAGGATGATCTGCGCGCCTTTGGCGGCGGCCTCGCGGACCAGTTTTTCCGCGGTCTCGATATTGGCTTCGAGGTCCCAGGAACAGGCCATCTGGGTTGCGGCGACGGTAACGATACGGCTCATGAATCATCTCCTGGGCAGCAGCAAAGGACCGATGGTGGCATCGGCCGATGACAGAAAAGGGCAAGGCCGGACCCGGCTTGGCCGGGTCCCGACAGGGATGACTTTATATCCGATAAAAATCGACTTTAGAAGTGTATAAATATAATCCATGAAAAGATATGACGATAAATACCGATTGTTATCGGTATTTATCGAGGTTTTTAGGGTATCTGTACAGGGCGCTATCGCGGGCAATGACTGGGCGTCCCCCCGCTCCTACAGAAGCATCGGTCTTGTAGCTCGTGACTTCAGAGCCCCTCGTCCAGCACCTTCGCCAACATGTCGACAAAGAAGTCGACGCTCTGGCGCGTGGTGACCATCGGCGGCTTGATCTTGAGGATGTTCAGGTAGTCGCCGGTGGGCTGCATGAAGATCCCCAGTTCGCGCAGGCGATCGCACAGCAGGGCGGTCTCCTCCGTGGCCGGCTCCAGGGTCTGGCGATTGCGGATCAGCTCCAGCCCCAGGTAGAACCCTGAGCCATGCACTGCGCCCACCAGCGGATAACGGTCGATCAGGGCTTCGAGGCGCTGCTTGAAGTGGCCGCCGACCACCTGGGCGTTTTCCCAGAGTTTTTCTTCCTGCATCACGTCCAGCACCGCCATGCCGATCCGGCAACTCACCGGGCTGCCGCCGGCCGAGGAGAAGAAATAACCTTCGGCCTCCAGCGCTTCGGCGATCTCCCGGCGGGTGATCACCGCCCCCAGCGGCTGGCCGTTGCCCATGCCTTTGGCCATGGTGATGATGTCCGGCACCACGCCCTGCTCTTCGAAGCCCCAGAAGAACTTGCCCATGCGCCCGTAGCCGACCTGCACCTCGTCGGCGATGCACACCCCGCCCTGGGCGCGGACCAGGGCGTAGACCTGCTTCAGGTAACCCGGCGGCAAAGCGATGCCGCCGGCGTTGCCATACACCGGCTCGCAGATGAAACCGGCCAGCTGGCGCTTCTGCTCCGCCAGCTTGGCCAGGTTGTGTTCGACGCTGCGCACGTAATCCGGGGTGCTGTTCTGGCCGCGGAACTCGCCGCGATAGGTATTGGGCGCGGTCACCGGATGCACCCAGTCCGGGCGGCTGCTCAGGGCCTGGGGGTTGTCGGCGATCGAGGTGGACACCGCGTCCGCGCCCACCGTCCAGCCGTGGTAGGCCTCCAGCACGCTGAGCATGTCGCGCCCACCGCTATAGGCCCAGGCCAGGCGGATCGCCAGGTCGTTGGCCTCGCTGCCGCTGTTGACCAGGAACACCCGGTCCATGGAGTCCGGCGCCAGCGCCAGCAGACGTTCGGAGAACTCGGCAATCGCTGCGTAGTGGAAGCGCGAGTTGGTGTTGAGCAGCGACCATTGGCGCGCGGCCTCGGCGGCCATCCGTGGATGTCCGTGGCCGAGCACCGCGACGTTGTTGAGCATGTCCAGGTAGGAACGGCCCTGCATGTCGATCAGATGGTTGCGCCAGCCGCGCTCGATACGTGGCGGGTCGACGTAATAGTGCTTCTGCGAGCGGGCGAAACTGGCATCGCGTCGCGCCAGCAAGGCTTGCGGATCGAGCTCCGGCTCGGCATCGCAGGCCAGGCCCAGCAGCGCCGCCGGCGACGGGCACAGCGCCTGCCATGCCGCGGCTCGCGATGGGGTACAGAACAGCGGCGGATCAAGCTGAACGCCACGGCACAGCTGGACCTTGAGCCCGCCGTCCACCGTCCCCAGCACCTGGCCTTTGACCAGCGCCGCGCCGGCATGCACCGAGGGCGTGACGCCCCATAGCCGCACACTCAATTGCGGGCCGTCGAGGCGCAACGCACCGTCGGCGGCGCGGTGCAGCACCCCGGCAAAAGGCGCTTCGACCGCCGTGCCCGACGGCACCTGCAACTGCACATGCAAGGGGAAGGTGTCCGGCTCGACGGCACTGTCCGGACAGGTCCGGGACAGGCGGTACTGCCCGTAGCGACTGGCCGCCAGTCCATGGGCCGCGGCGGCCTGCTGCAACAGCTGGGTATCGATCTCCGGCTGCTCCCAGTTGCCGGCCTCGAAGTGCGGGCTGAGCACGCCCAGGTCGATCAGGGCGAACTCGCGCCCCACCAGGCCCGGCAACAAGGGGGCGAAACCTTCGCCGGCGATGGCCGGCAGCGCCTGACCGACCGCCCCGAGGATCGCCGCTTCCATCAATTCGAACGGCACCGAAGTGGCGACGCGGAAGATTTCCCACTCGTGGTTCAGGTTGTCGCGGCTGTACTGATTGTTCGGGTCGATGCTTACCTGCTGTTCGCCACTGAGCACCAGCACCGCGGCGCGGGCCACGATCAGCGGCCATAGCGCCAGCAACTCGACCTGTTGCAACGGATTGACCGCGTGATAGGCGCGGACCGCCGGCAGGATGCAGAACGGATCGCCCTCGGCATGGTGCAGCAACGCCGCGCAGGTCACCGACAGGTCGGTGATGCGCCAGGTGCGGATCAGGTCGCCGAAATCGATCACCCCCTGCACCTGCCAGTGGCGCTGGGCGTCACGCTGCCAGACCACATTGTCGTCGGTGATGTCCAGGTGGATCGCCTGCACCGGCAACTGCTCGGCCAGACGCTGCACACGGCGCTCTGCCTGCTCGGCCACTTCGGCGATCAGGCTGCGCTGCTGCTCGTCGGCGATCACCGGCAACAGGTGATGGATCAGGCTATGGGCGTGACGCGCGTCCCATTGCAGGGTGCGCGTAAGTCCTGGGTGCTGGAAGTCCGCCAGGGCCAGGTCCATCTGCCCGCACAGCCGGCCAAAGCCGGCTGCCAGCTCGGGGCCCAGGTGCTTGAGGTGGGTCAGCGGCTGGCCTTCGATGTAGTCGAGCAGCCGCACATGCAGCGCCTGGCCATCGACGTCCAGCGACAGCAGGTCGGCGCCGTTCTTCGCCAGGATCACCCGGGGTACGTGCAGTTCGGGGTGGTTGCCAAGATGCTTGAGCGCCGCGTGCTGGGCTTGTAGTTCCAGGGCCGCATAGTCGCCACGGCAGATCTTCAGGACAAACCGCCCCTGGGGGCTGTCGAGCCGGTAGTTGAGATCCTGCTGGCTGCCCAACGATTGCAGCGTGCCGCCAAGGCCGTAGTGCACTTCGAGCAGGTCCAGCGCCTGCTGTGGGGTGACCTGCGGACCGGGCAGGCTGGCGCGGTGAATCAACGTGGCGAGCAACATGGAACGACCCCTGGAATTATTGTCAGATGCGTATATCGCCACTGCGCCGGGCGTTACGCAACCCCCAGGCCCGGGCAGTCGACAAGGGCTGCACCGCCGCCGGGAAGCTAAACAGGATGCCAATACCCGGGCCAGACGTCGGCGGCCCTTGCAGCGGCCGCTGGCTGCCGACAAGCTATGCTCCATTTGCGACTCCACGTCTTAGGGAAGAAGGCCTACCCATATGCGCATTCTCGTTACCGGCGGTGCCGGTTTTATTGGATCGGCGCTGGTTCGCCACCTGATCCGCAATACCGAACACGAAGTGCTCAACCTCGACAAGCTGACCTACGCCGGCAACCTGGAGTCGCTGTCGAGTATCGCCAGCGACACCCGCTACGAGTTCGTCCAGGCCGACATCGTCGACCAGGCCACCGTCAGCGCCCTGCTCGAGCGCTTCCAGCCCCAGGCGATCATGCACCTGGCCGCCGAGTCCCATGTCGATCGTTCCATCGACGGTCCTTCGGACTTCATCCAGACCAACATCGTCGGCACCTACAGCCTGCTGGAAGCCACGCGCGCCTATTGGCAGACCCTGCCGGCAGCGGAGAAAAGCGCCTTCCGCTTCCACCATATTTCCACCGACGAGGTGTACGGCGACCTGCACGGCGTCGACGACCTGTTCACCGAAACCACGCCCTACGCCCCCAGCTCTCCCTACTCCGCCAGCAAGGCCGCGTCCGACCACCTGGTCCGCGCCTGGCAGCGCACCTACGGCCTGCCGGTACTGGTCACCAACTGCTCGAACAACTACGGGCCGTTCCACTTCCCGGAAAAGCTCATCCCGCTGGTGATCCTCAACGCCCTGGCCGGGAAGCCACTGCCGGTGTATGGCAACGGCCTGCAAGTGCGTGACTGGCTGTTCGTCGAAGACCACGCCCGCGCCCTGCTCAAGGTAGTGACCGAAGGCGTGGTCGGCGAGACCTACAACATCGGCGGCCACAACGAACAGACAAACATCGACGTGGTGCGCGGCATCTGCCAACTGCTGGAAGAACTGGCGCCACGCAAGCCCGAAGGCGTGCAGCACTACGCCGACCTGATCACCTTCGTCCAGGACCGCCCCGGCCATGACCTGCGCTACGCCATCGACGCCGGCAAGATCGAGCGCGAACTGGGCTGGGTACCACAAGAAACCTTCGCCAGCGGCCTGCGCAAGACCGTGCAGTGGTACCTGGACAACCAGGAATGGTGCCAGCACGTGCAGGACGGCAGCTATCAAGGGCAACGGCTGGGCTTCACTGACTTCAAGGATCTGATCGCATGATGAAAGGTATCGTTCTGGCGGGTGGCTCGGGCACCCGCCTGCACCCGATCACCCTGGGTGTATCCAAGCAACTGCTGCCGGTCTACGACAAACCGATGATCTATTACCCGATCTCGGTGCTGATGCTGGCCGGCATCAAGGACATCCTGCTGATTTCCACGCCCCAGGACCTGCCGCAGTACCGCAACCTGCTGGGTGACGGCAGCCAGTTCGGGGTGCGTTTCAGCTACGCCGAACAACCGTCGCCGGACGGCCTGGCGCAGGCGTTCCTGATCGGCGAGGAATTCATTGGCGACGACCCGGTGTGCCTGATCCTCGGCGACAACATCTTCCACGGCCAGCACTTCACCGAGAAGCTGCAGAACGCCGCGTCGAAACCCTCCGGAGCGACGGTCTTCGGCTACTGGGTCAAGGACCCCCAGCGCTTTGGCGTGATCGATTTCGACGAACAGGGCAATGCCCTGTCGATCGAAGAAAAACCCCTGCATCCCAAGTCCAGCTATGCCGTGACCGGGCTGTATTTCTACGACAACTCGGTGGTCAGCATCGCCAAGGCGGTCAAGCCTTCGGCACGCGGCGAGCTGGAAATCACCGACGTCAACAATGCCTACCTGCAACGCGGCGACCTCAGTGTCGAACGTTTCGGCCGTGGTTTCGCCTGGCTCGACACCGGAACCCACGACAGCCTGCTGGAAGCCTCGCAGTATGTGCAGACCATCGAGCACCGCCAGGGCCTGAAAGTCGCCTGCCTCGAGGAAATCGCCTACAACCAGGGCTGGATCGACCGCGAGCACTTGCTCGAGCACGCCAAGTACTTCGGCAAGACCGGTTACGGGCAATACCTCTACAGCCTGGCGGGAGAAGCCCAATGAAGGTCCTGGCCACCGAACTGCCCGGCGTGCTGATCATCGAGCCCAAGGTCTTTGGCGACGAGCGCGGTTTTTTCTACGAGAGCTTCAATGCCAAGGCGTTCGAAGCCGCGACCGGCGTGCGCACCCAGTTCGTCCAGGACAACCATTCGCGCTCGCAAAAGGGCGTGCTGCGCGGCCTGCACTACCAGATCGAAAACACCCAGGGAAAACTGGTGCGGGTCGTCGCCGGCGAAGTGCTCGACGTGACAGTGGACATCCGCCGCAGCTCGCCACACTTCGGCAAATGGGTCGGGGTGCGGCTGTCCGCGGACAATCACCGCCAGCTGTGGGTACCGGAAGGCTTCGCCCACGGTTTCGTGGTGCTGAGCGAGTACGCCGAGTTCCTCTACAAGACCACCGACTACTACACCCCGGCGTCCGAACGCTGCATTCGCTGGGACGATCCGACCCTGGCCATCGACTGGCAACTCACGGGCCCGGCGCAGCTCTCGGCCAAGGATCAGGCTGGCAAGTTGCTCAGCGAAGCCGAGCTGTTCCCATGAGCAGCCGGTTGAAGATCCTGATCAGCGGCCAGCACGGCCAGGTCTCCCAGGCCCTGCAACAGCGCCTGGGAAACCAGCACGAATTGATCGTGCCCGGGCGCGGCCTGCTCGACCTGACAAACCCGGACGCCATTCGCCAACAGGTACGCAGCCTGCGCCCGCAACTGATCATCAACGCGGCCGCCCACACCGCCGTCGATCAGGCCCAGAGCGAGCCGGAGCTGGCCTTTGCGATCAATGCCAGCGCCCCCGGGGTGTTTGCTGAGGAGGCACGGGAACTGGGGATCCCGCTGATTCACTACTCCACCGATTATGTCTTCGACGGCAGCAAGCAGGCCCCCTACACCGAAGACGATGAACCCAACCCACTGAGCGTCTACGGCCAGAGCAAACTGGCCGGCGAACGGGCCATCAGCGCAGTCGGTGGCGAACACCTGATCCTGCGCACCAGCTGGGTGTATTCGAACACCGGCAAGAACTTCCTGCTGACCATGCAACGCCTGTTGCAGGAAAAACCGCACTTACGCGTGGTGGCCGACCAGATCGGCGCGCCGACCTGGGCCAGCACCATCGCCGCCAGCACCGCCGCGCTGATCGAGCGCTGGCAGGCGGGCAAGCCAGGAGAATGGGGGACCTACCACCTGACCGCTGGTGGCGAGACCTCCTGGTTCGGCTTCGCCACGGCCATCGGCGAACACCTGTTGGCCCGGGGCAAGGCCTGCGCGACCCTGGAGGCAATCCCCTCCAGCGCCTATCCGACACCCGCACCGCGCCCCCTGAACTCCCGCCTCGACTGCAGCCGCCTGGCGCGAGAGTGGAGCGTGGTCCAGCCTGAGTGGCGCAGCGCATTGCACGAGTGTCTTGCCGGGCAGGGCTAGGCATAATGCGCTTGTACTCACAGGCGCACGGCTCTCATGACCCCACCTCTCCCCCGACGCCCCCGCTGGCGTAGCCTGGCTTTGCTGGCCCTGTGCCTGGCGCCGCTGCTGTGGCCGCTGGAGCACCTGGCCGAGCGTTATTACCGCAGCGAACTGGCGGGCCAGAACCGCCAGACCCTCGACCTCTACGTCGCCAACCTGCTGGGCACCCTGCACCGCTATGAAGTGCTGCCGCAGATTCTCGGCGAGCTGCCGGCATTGCGTGCAGTTCTCGGTGCGCCGGACGACGGCGTGACCCAGGGCAACGCCAACCGCCTGCTGAAAAACATCAGCGCCCAGACCGGGGCCGAAGTGATGTACCTGATGGACACCTCCGGCAATACCCTGGCGGCGTCCAACTGGGACAAACACGACAGTTTTGTCGGCCGTAACTTCTCCTTCCGCCCGTATTTCAGCGAGGCCATGGCCGGGCGCCTGGGGCGCTTCTTCGGCCTGGGCACCACCTCGGCCAAGCGTGGTTATTTCTTCGCCGCCGCCGTGCGCAACGGCGAGAAAATCATCGGCGTGCTGGTGGTCAAGGTCGACCTGGACCACACCGAAAGCCTCTGGGGCAAGACCCCTGAGCAACTGGTGGTCACCGACCACAATGGCGTGGTGATTCTCACCTCGCGGGCAGAATGGCGCTTCCGCTCGACCCGTCCGCTGAGCGAAGAAGAAAGCAAGGCCATAGTCGCCATCCAGCCCTACCCGACCCGCGATCCACGGCCGTTGAACCTCGACTCCAGCGCCTGGCTGACCCAGACCCGACAGATCGACGAAACCGGCTGGAGCGTGAGCATCCTGGCCCCGCGCACCCTGATCGACCGCCCGGTGCGCACGGTGGTGGCGGTGGGCGGCGCCACGCTGCTGGTGCTGATGCTGTTGCTCGGGCTGATGATGCAGCGCCGTCGCCACTACCTGGAGCGCATCGCCTTCGAAGCCAAGGCCCGGCGCGAGCTGGAAATGCGCGTGGCCGAACGTACCAGCGACCTGGAAGGCCTCAACCGTCGCCTCAGGCAGGAAGTGCTGGAGCGCGAGCACGCCCAGCAGGAACTGGTGCGCGCCCAGGACGACCTGGTGCAGGCCGGCAAGCTCTCGGCCCTGGGCACCATGTCGGCGAGCATCAGCCATGAACTCAACCAGCCACTGGCGGCGATCCGCAGCTACGCGGAAAACGCCGAGGTGCTGCTGGACCATCAGCGCACCGAGGACGCCCGCGGCAACCTCAAGCTGATCAGCGAATTGACCGGGCGCATGGCCTCGATCATCGCCCACCTGCGCGCCTTTGCCCGCCGCGACCGCCACGCGCCGGAAAGCGTTGCCCTGCAACCGGCGCTGGACGATGCCCTGGCGCTGCTGGCCAAGCGCCGACGGGCGATGGAAGTGGAGCTGATCCGCGACCTGCCGGCGGCCACCCTGTGGGTCGAGGCCGGGGAGACGCGGTTGCGCCAGGTGCTCGGCAACCTGCTGGCCAACGCCCTGGATGCGCTGACCGAAAAAGGCCCGCCGCGCAAACTCTGGCTGAGTGCCGAATCCACCGCCACGGGCGTCAATCTGTACATTCGCGACAACGGCCCGGGCTTCTGCATGGAGGCCCTGGGCCGCGCCGGCGAGCCTTTCTACACCACCAAGACCCGCACCCAGGGCCTTGGCCTGGGCCTGGCGATCTGCGACACCCTGATGCGCGCCTTTGGCGGTGAACTGTCGTTCTCCAACCACCGCGAAGGCGGCGCCCTGATTACCCTGAGGCTGCGCGCCGGCGCGCCGGGAGTGAGCCTGCAACCGTCCGAGGACCGCAGCGTATGAGTACACCGATCACCAGCGACGTGCAGGTAGTGCTGATCGACGACGATCCGCACCTGCGCCAGGCCCTGAGCCAGACCCTGGACCTGGCCGGGCTGAAGATCCTGCCGCTGGGTGAAGCCCAGGGCCTGGCCACGCGCCTGGAGCGCGACTGGCCGGGCGTAGTGGTCAGCGACATCCGCATGCCCGGCATGGACGGCCTCGAGCTGCTCAGCGAGCTGCACGGCCAGGACCCTGAGCTGCCAGTGCTGTTGATCACCGGCCACGGCGATGTGCCGCTGGCGGTGCAGGCGATGCGCGCCGGGGCTTATGACTTCCTGGAGAAACCCTTCGCCAGCGATGCCCTGCTCGACAGCGTGCGCCGGGCCCTGGCGCTGCGCCGCCTGGTCCTGGACAACCGCAGCCTGCGCCTGGCCCTGAGCGACCGCCAGGAGCTCAGCGCGCGGCTGGTCGGGCTGTCCGCGCCGATGCGGCGTCTGCGCGAGCAGATCGGCGCCCTGGCGGCGACCAAGGCCGACGTGCTGATCCTCGGCGAGACCGGCGCCGGCAAGGAAGTGGTGGCGCGAGCGCTGCACGACCTGTCGAGTCGGCGCAACGGTCCGTTCGTGGCGATCAACGCCGGCGCCCTGGCCGAATCGGTGGTCGAAAGCGAACTGTTCGGCCACGAGCCGGGGGCCTTTACCGGCGCGCAGAAACGCCGCATCGGCAAGTTCGAATTCGCCAACGGCGGCACGCTGTTCCTCGATGAAATCGAAAGCATGAGCCTGGATGTACAGGTCAAGCTGCTGCGCATGCTGCAGGAGCGGGTGGTGGAGCGCCTGGGCGGCAATCAACTGATCCCGCTGGACATCCGCATCATCGCCGCGACCAAGGAAGACCTGCGCCAGGCGGCCGACCAGGGACGCTTCCGCGCCGACCTCTACTACCGCCTGAATGTCGCGCCGCTGCGCATTCCACCGTTGCGCGAGCGCGGCGAAGACGCCTTGCTTCTGTTCCAGCATTTCGCTGACGAGGCCAGCGCCCGCCACGGCCTGCCGCCCCACGAACTGCAACCGGGGCAACGCGCCCTGCTGCTGCGCCACAACTGGCCGGGCAATGTGCGCGAACTGCAGAACGCCGCCGAACGCTTCGCCCTCGGCCTGGAGCTGGCCCTGGACAACAGCGCGCCGGATGGCACCCCGCAACCGGCGCCGACGCGGGTCGAGGGTGGCCTGAGCGAACAGGTGGAAAACTTCGAAAAGAGCCTGATCGCCGCCGAGCTGGCCCGCTCCCACAACTCGCTGCGCAGCCTTGCCGAAGCCTTGGGTATTCCACGCAAGACCCTGCATGACAAACTGCGCAAACACGGCCTGAGCTTCGGCGACAGCAGCGCCAGTTCTGGTAGCGACGACATCGATTGAACGATGCCGACTAACCTTGTTAAAGCACCATTTTCACCATCGAGGCCTTGCATGAACCGCGACAGTCGTCACCTGGAATCCATCCTCCATCACGACATTCCCCTGACGCGGGACATGGGCCTGAAAGTGCTCGACTGGCACGCACATGAGCTGCGCCTGCAACTGCCGCTGGAAGCCAACGTCAACCACAAGAGCACCATGTTCGGCGGCAGCCTGTATTGCGGCGCGGTGCTGGCCGGCTGGGGCTGGCTGCACCTGCGGTTGAAAGAAGCGGGGATCGACGACGGGCACATCGTGATTCAGGAAGGGCAGATCAACTACCCACTGCCGGTGACCAGCGACGCCACGGCCATCTGCGCCGCGCCGAGCGAAGAGGTCTGGCACCGGTTTATCAGCATGTATGAGCGCTACGGCCGCGCGCGGCTGATCCTGCACACCCGGGTGGTGAATGCCGGCAGCGATGAAGATGCGGTGCGCTTTACCGGGCAATACGTGTTGCATCGGTAACCCTGTAGCCGCGGGCGCAGCCTGCGATCGGCTGCGCAGCAGTCGTAAACCGCTAACGCGGTCTGTCAGACGGAAGTCGATCCAGGGCCGCTTCGGCGCAGTACCGCCCAGCCCGATCACTGGTTGCGCCAGCGGCTACAGAATCAGCCCCGCGCCAGTTCCAGCAAGCGCCCACGCCATGCGGCCTTGGCCGGCAGCGCCAGGAAGAAGCCGTTGAGCAGCGACTCCCGCGCCGGGTAGCAGAACGGCGCGCCACTCAGATCCAGCACCTCGCCTCCAGCACCCTCCAGCACGCCTTGGGCCGCCGCGGTGTCCCACTGCGAGGTCGGTGCCAGACGCGGATAACAATCCGCCGCGCCTTCGGCCAGCAGGCAGAACTTCAACGAGCTGCCGATGTTCGCCAGCTGCAACTCGCCCAGGGTCGCGCTCAGCCCGGCCAACAGACGTTCCTGCTCGGGGCTGGTATGCCGACGGCTGGCGACCACGGTGAAGGCTTCACCCGCCGTCAGGCTGTCACGCACGTGGATCGCCACCGGCGCCTCGCCCTTGTCCGCGCGCCATGCCCCAAGGCCGGCGCCGCCGAAATAGCAGCGACCGCTGGTCGGCATCGACACCACGCCAAACACCACCCGCCCCTGTTCGATCAGGGCGATATTGACGGTGAACTCTTCGCTGCCGGAGATGAATTCCTTGGTACCGTCCAGCGGGTCCACCAGCCACCAGCGCTGCCAGCCGGCACGCACGTCCCGAGGGATGTCGGCGTCTTCTTCGGAGAGCACCGGGATGCTCGGGTCCAGCGCGGTCAGGCCCTGCACGATCAGGTGGTGGGCCGCCAGGTCGGCCGCGGTCACCGGCGACTCGTCGGCCTTGCTGGTGACGGAGACGTTGGCGCGCCAGAACGGCAGGATCGCCTCGCCGGCCTTCAAGGCCAGATCGATCACCGGCGCCAGCAACGGGTGGGGAAAATTCATCGATTGTTCGCTCATGCTTGAAAGGCACCGCGCTGGGTCAGCAGGTCGCGGGCCAGGTACAACGCGGCCAGGGCGCGACCTTCGGTAAATTGTGGGTTCTGCGCCAGGCTCGACAGCTCGCGCAGGTTGATCTTGTCCACGCGCATCGGCTCGGGCTCGTCGCCCTCCAGCCGTTCTTCGTAGAGGTCGGTGGCCAGCACCACCTGGATCTTCTGGCTCATGTAACCGGGGGACAACGACAACTCGGTCAGGTGTTCCAGCTGCCGCGCGCCAAAACCGGCCTCCTCCTTGAGCTCACGCTCGGCCGCCGCCAGCACATCCTCGCCGGGCTCGATCAGGCCCTTGGGCAGCGACAGCTCGTAGGCGTCGGTGCCGCCGCAATATTCCTCGACCAGCACCGCGTGATCGGCATCGAGCATCGCCACGATCATCACTGCGCCGTAGCCCGCGCCCTTGCCCACCAGGCGCTCGTAGGTGCGCTCCACACCGTTGGAAAAGCGCAGTTGCACCGCTTCGACGCAAAACAGACGGCTGGTGGCGACGATCTCGCGAGCGAGTACGGTGGGTTTCTGGCGCATAAAAGGCTCCTTGGCGTGAACGCGCTACTATAACGCGGCTTTCCCGATTGTTTGTGTCGGATATCTTTCTCCCGTTCGAGACGTTTTCCATGCCCTTACTGCCCTGGCGCGACATCGATACCGTTCTGCTGGATATGGACGGGACCTTGCTGGACCTGCACTACGACAACCACTTCTGGATGGAGCACCTGCCCCAGCGCTATGCCGAGCTGCATGGCGTCAGCCGCGCCATGGCGGAAATGGAACTGCAGCCGCTGTTCGAACGTAACGCCGGACAATTGCAGTGGTATTGCCTGGACTTCTGGAGCGCCGAGCTGAAGTTGCCGGTGCGCGAACTGAAGCTGGAGACCGCCCACCTGATCGCCCTGCGCCCGGACGCCGACATCTTTCTCGCGGCGATCAAGCAGGCCGGCAAACGCGTGGTGCTGATCACCAATGCGCACCGCGACTCGTTGTCATTGAAGTTGGAAAAAGTCGAGCTGGCACCCTACTTCGAACGTTTGATCAGTTCCCACGATTACGGCTTCGCCAAGGAGAACCCGCAGTTCTGGGATGCGCTGCAAGCAGATATCGACTTCGATCCGGCACGCAGCCTGTTTATCGACGACACCCTGCCAATCCTGCGCAGCGCGCGGAATTTCGGCGTGGCCCATTTGTTGGCGGTGAGTGAACCGGATAGCCGCAAGGGGCCGAAAGACACCGCGGAGTTTGCCGCGCTGGGGGATTATCGAGAATTGATCGAGGGACTGTAGAGCAATCCTGTAGCCGCTGCCGCAGGCTGCGATCGACCGTGAAACGGTCGCAACGATGTTGATCGCTGAAGGTCCTTCGGACCTTATCGCAGCCTTCGGCAGCGGCTACAGACCGAGCATTACTCAGGAATGCGCAGTACCTGGCCCGGATAGATCTTATCCGGGTGCGACAGCAGCGGCTTGTTGGCCTCGAAGATCTTGTTGTACTTGTTGGCGTCGCCGTACACGGCCTTGGAAATGGCGCTGAGGGTGTCGCCTTTCTTCACGGTGACGAAACGCGCGGCGGCAGCCACAGGACCGGTGACGGTGATCTGGTCGTCCACGCTGCCGACACCTTCGATATTGCCCACTGCCAGCAGAATCTTTTCCTTCTCTTCCTGACTGGCCACTTCTCCGGTCACGATGACCTTGTCGCCTTCCACGGTAGCCTGGACGTTGGGGTTACCCAGGCCGACCTTGGCGATGTGCTCCTTCAACTGTTCGCTCGCATTGGCGTTACCCGGCGTCAACAAATCAATAAGCTTTTCGCCCGCTTCTTTCACAAAGCTAAAAATACTCATGGTGCACACTCCTTGGGTTTAATAGGTCCAGACGCGAAAGACTAGACCAGCCTTCAGAGACGAGGTTCAAAATCGACCAATGACTCTATGCACGGCAAGCGCGCTAGAATCGCCTCCCCCCGCGCCCAGGAAGCGAAGATGGACATCAAACAGCTGAAATTCCTCATCGCTCTCGACGAAACCCGTCACTTCGGCCAGGCCGCTGCGCGCTGCCACATCACCCAGCCAACCCTGTCCATGCGCTTGCGCAACCTCGAGGAAGAACTCGAGCTGCCGCTGGTCAACCGCGGCCAGCGTTTCGAAGGGTTCACCGCCCCCGGGGAACGGGTGCTGGCCTGGGCCCGCAGCGTGCTGGCCGCCTACGACGGGCTACAGGCCGAGGCAGCCGCCTGTCGCGGCAATCTGGTCGGTACCCTGCGCCTGGGGGTGGTACCGCTGTCGAGCTTCGACCCGCTGCCGTTGATGCAGCGCCTGCACCAGGCGCACCCGAATGTGCGCTTCGAGTTGTCGGCCCTGAGTTCCGAGCAGATCCTCGAACAGCTGGCGAGCAATCGCCTGGATATCGGCGTTTCCTATCTGGAGCGCCTGGACAGCGAACGCTTCGAATCCCTGGCCCTCGGCGAAACCCGGATGGGCCTGCTCTACGACCAACGCTTCTTCAGCTTCGGCGAGCAGCCCCTGAGCTGGGAGGCCGTGATCGAACTGCCGCTGGGTATGCTGACCAGCGGCATGCATTTTCGCCAGTCCATCGACCATAACTTCCACAGTCGCGGCCTCACCCCACAACCGCTGCTGCAGACCGATGCCGTGCATCAACTGTTGCAAGCCGTACATGGCGGCCTGTGCTGCGCGATCATGCCGCTGGACGGCGGCCTGGAAGCCCTCACCGAACACCTGCGCCTGCAGCCCATAGAAGACGCCAACACCCTGGCGCACCTGGGCCTGATCATGCGCCGCAGCGCACCGCGCTCGGCCCTGGCCGAGGCGTGCTTCGCCCTGCAGCAGAAATCACCGAGCGAGTCTTGATCGACGGCATCTATCGGCACATCAGTACTAGCAATTAGACGCGACACTTTGACGCGCTTAGTCTTAGGGCTGGATATTCCGCCGGTGATGCCCCATGAAACCCCAGCGCCCGGCTTGCGCGACGCCCACTGCGAAAACGCCCGCGCCCGCCGCCAGTCAGAACTACCGCTACAGCAACCTCGACCACACGGAATCGGCCAGTACCGCGCTCGCCGAGGAAGTCGCGCTGGCGATCGCCTATAACGGCATCAGCCAGGCCGTGATGCTGGTCACCCCCAGCGACCTGGAAGACTTCATCGTCGGCTTCAGCCTCGGCAGCGGCATCATCGGCGACGCGTCGGACATCTACGACCTGCAACTGAGCGGCAGCGGTTCGGCCCAGTACGCCCAGGTACAGATCTCCAGCCGTGCCTTCTGGAACCTCAAGCAGCAACGCCGGCAACTGGCCGGTACCAGCGGTTGCGGCCTGTGCGGCGTGGAAGCCGTGGAGCAGGCCCTGCCGGACCTCAAGGTGCTGCCCGGCGCGCCGTTGCCGCCGGCCCAATGGCTCGATGGCCTGCGCCAGCGCATCAGCGCCTTCCAGCCCCTGGGCCAGCACTCCGGCGCGGTGCATGCGGCGGTGTTCATGAACGCCCAGGGCGAGTTGCTGCTGGGCCGTGAAGATATCGGCCGGCACAACGCCCTGGACAAGCTGATCGGTGCGTTGATCCGCCAGAACATACCTACTGCCGGCGGCGTGGTCATCGTCACCAGCCGTTGCAGCCTGGAACTGATCCAGAAAGTCCTGCGTGCCGGCATCCAGACCCTGGTCAGCCTGTCGGCGCCCACCGGCCTGGCCCTGCAATGGGCACGCCGGCACAACCTCAACCTCATTCACCTGCCGCAAAAAAGTGCGCCACGGGTCTACAGCCCTGCGATGGAGAAACAAGCGTGACCACTCATCATCAAGCCGACCAGACACCTACCCCGCGCTACAAGCCCTACAAGGGCCCGGCCGGCGGCTGGGGCGCGCTCATCAGCGTCGCCCAGGCCTGGCTGACGAGTGACAACGCCCTGAAAAACCTCCGCATGATGCTCAAGACCAACCAGAACGGCGGCTTCGACTGCCCGGGCTGTGCCTGGGGCGATTCGCCGGAAAGCGGCATGGTCAAGTTCTGCGAGAACGGCGCCAAGGCGGTGAACTGGGAAGCCACCAAACGCCGCGTGGATGGCAAGTTCTTCGCCAAGCACAGCGTCAGCTCGCTGCTGGAGCAGAGCGACTACTGGCTCGAATACCAGGGCCGCCTGACCGAGCCCCTGAGCTACGACGCCGAGACCGACCGCTATAAGCCCATCAGTTGGGAAGCGGCTTTCGCCCTGATCGGCAAGCACCTGCGAGCACTGCCCAGCCCGGACATGGCCGAGTTCTACACCTCGGGCCGCGCCAGCAACGAAGCGGCATACCTGTACCAGCTGTTCGTGCGCGCCTACGGCACCAACAATTTCCCCGACTGCTCGAACATGTGCCACGAAGCCAGCGGCGTGGCCCTGGCGCAAAGCGTCGGCGTCGGCAAAGGCACCGTGACCTTCGACGACTTCGAGCATGCCGATGCGATTTTCGTCTGGGGCCAGAACCCCGGCACCAACCACCCGCGGATGCTCGAGCCGCTGCGCGAAGCGGTGAAACGCGGGGCCCAGGTGGTCTGCATCAACCCGCTGAAAGAGCGCGGCCTGGAGCGCTTCCAGCATCCGCAGCACCCGATCGAAATGCTCACCAACGGCAACAAACCGACCAATACCGCTTATTTCCGCCCGGCCCTGGGCGGCGACATGGCGGTGGTGCGCGGCATGGCCAAGTTCCTCCTGCAATGGGAACGCGACGCCCAGAAGACTGGCGCGCCGGCGGTGTTCGATCACGACTTCCTCAACGAACACACCGCCGCCGTGCTGGATTACCTGAGCGTCATCGACGACACCCCATGGGACGACATCGTCGAGCAGTCCGGCCTGACCCTGGTGGAGATCGAGCGCGCGGCGCGCATGTACGCCAAGGGCAAGAACGTGATCATGTGCTGGGCCATGGGCATCACCCAGCATCGCCATTCGGTGCCGACCATCCAGGAAATCGCCAACCTGATGCTGCTGCGCGGCAATATCGGCCGTCCGGGCGCCGGCCTGTGCCCGGTGCGCGGCCACAGCAACGTGCAGGGCGACCGCACCATGGGCATCAACGAACAGCCGCCGGTGGCCTTCCTCGACGCCCTGGAGCGACGTTTCCAGTTCAAGGTGCCGCGCAAGAACGGCCATAACGTAGTCGAGGCGATCCACGCCATGCTCGAAGGCCGTTCGAAAGTCTTCATCGGCCTGGGCGGCAACTTCGCCCAGGCCACCCCGGACAGCCCGCGGACTTTCCAGGCCCTGCGCAACTGCGACCTGACCGTGCAGATCAGCACCAAGCTCAACCGCAGCCACCTGGCCCACGGCAAGGAAGCACTGATCCTGCCGTGCCTGGGCCGCACTGACATCGACCTGCAGAGCGAAGGCGCGCAAGCGGTAACCGTGGAAGACTCCTTCAGCATGGTCCACGCCTCCAACGGCCAGTTGCAGCCGCTGTCGCCGCAGATGCGTTCGGAGCCGTCGATCCTCGCCGGCATCGCCGCCGCTACCCTGGGCAGCCACCCGATGGACTGGAACTGGCTGGTGGCCGATTACAGCCGCATCCGCGACCTGATCGCCGACACCATTCCCGGCTTCAAGGACTTCAACGAACGGGTGAAAAACCCTGGCGGCTTCTACCTCGGCAACTCGGCCGGCGCGCGGCGCTGGAACACTCCGTCAGGCCGCGCCAATTTCCGCCCGAACCTGCTGCCCAAGGATCTGGTGCATGAGCGCACCCGCGCCACCGGGCAGTTGCCGGACCTGATCATGCAGTCGATGCGTTCCCACGATCAGTACAACACCACCATCTACGGCCTGGACGACCGCTATCGTGGCGTGAAGGGCCAGCGCGACGTGCTGTTCGTCAACGAAGCCGACATCATCCGCCTGGGCTTCAAACCGGGACAGAAAGCCGACATCGTTTCGTTGTGGGATGACGGCCGCGAACGTCGGGTCAAGGGCTTCACCCTGCTGGCCTTCGATATTCCGGCGGGGCAGGCCGCGGCCTATTACCCAGAAGTGAACCCACTGGTGCCGCTGGAAAGCATCGGGGATGGCAGTTACACCCCGACCTCGAAGTTCGTCGCGATCCGCCTGGAAGCGGCCAGCGACAGCGGCTTGATCATGGCCCGGTCGGCCTGATCGACTAAATCGCTGACCCTATAGCCTCTGCCGCAGGCTGCGATCGTCTCCACAGGAGGCGTTGCTCTTGAGAGCGCTGGAAGGCGCTACGCGCCTTATCGCAGCCTGCGGCAGCGGCTACGCTCCGCGAGATGTTCCAGCGCCAACCAAATCGCAGGCACAAAAAAGGCCGCTTCCATCCAGAAGCGGCCTTTTCCAAGTAGCTACAGACTCGCAAAAATTGGATAAGTTCCCTACTAAAAACAATAAGTTACGAGATTGTGTACAACTCGTGCTATTCGTCGGATTTCGATTGTAAGCGCCTCAACACAGCCTCAGGATCGCGCCGTCATCCCTTTGAGGCTCCTCTATGAAGTTCTCCTCGATTCTCTTGTTGTCCCTTGGCCTGGTCAGTGGCATCGCCTCTGCCGGCGGCACCACAGAAGCAGGCGTGGGCGGCGCATTGGGCGGGGTTCTAGGCTCGGTCGTCGGTCAGTCGATTGGTGGTAGCACCGGTTCGACCATCGGTGCGGCCCTGGGCGGCGCGGGCGGCAGTGCCGTGGGTGCCGACAGACGCAGCCGTGGCGAAGCCGCTATCGGTGGTGCGCTGGGCGCAGCCGGCGGTAACGTGGTCGGTCGCAGCGTGGGGGGCACCACTGGCAGCCTGATCGGCGCAGCAGCAGGCGGTGGCGTCGGCGGCGCGCTGGGTAACCACATGGGCAACTCCAGCGATCGTGACGATCGCCGCTACCGCGACTATGACGACGACCGTCGCTACTACCGCGACGGCCACCCAGGTCGTGGCCATGCCTACGGGCATCGCAAGCACAAACGTCACTGGCGCGACTAAGACCTGAAACGGTCGCAGCCCGCTGACACAAAGACCGCAGCCTGACGGCAGCTCCTGCCAGACAGGGTCATCACCCCCGGGATGAACCCCAAGGAGCCGCTCGAAGGCTGCGGTTTTTTTGTGCCTTACATCAGCAAGCATTCCAGCGCTGCACGCAGCCCGGCGGGAATCCCCACCGGCTGATTCGATGCCCGATCGACGAACACATGCACGAAGCGCCCCGCCGCGCAGGCATCGGTTTCTCCCGCCTTGAACACCGCCAGCTCGTACTGCACCGAACTGTTGCCCAGTTTGCCGACGCGCAGGCCGATCTCGATGCGCTCGGGAAAAGCGATCGAGGCAAAGTAATCGCAGGCCGAACTCACCACGAAGCCCACCACCTCACCGTCATGGATATCCAGGCCACCCTCTTCGATCAGGTAGGTGTTCACTGCCGTGTCGAAGAAGCTGTAGTAGGTGACGTTATTCACATGACCGTACACATCGTTGTCGTGCCAGCGCGTGATGATGGGCTGGAAGTGGCGGTAGTCGGTGCGTTGCGGCATGCGGTCGGTTATTGGCTGGTTCTCGGAGGCGAGGTGTCTGGAAGGCGACCCTGCTGTGGTCGGTCAGGCGATCGACTATTTCAACCGATGGCCCGGTGATCGGCAAACCCTTTACCAGCCCGCGCCAGCTCGTCAATCAACCGCGCCGGCTTCCAGTGCGCGCCCATTTCTGCTTGCAGTCGCAGCAACCCTTGCTGAATGGACACCAGCCCCTGCCGATCCGCCCAGCTCATCGGTCCCCCCTTGTCCGCCGGGAAGCCATAACCGTTGAGGTACACCAGGTCGATATCGTGCGCCGAGCCGGCGATGCCTTCCTCAAGGATCTTCGCGCCTTCGTTGACCAGCGCCAGCAGACAGCGTTCGAGGATTTCCTCGGGACCGATGTCGCGACGACGGTAGCCCAGGCCTTCGCTGACCTCCTGAACCAGCGCATCGACCTGCACATCGTGTTCGGCCTGGCGACTGCCAGGCTCGTAGTGGTAATAGCCGTTGCCACTCTTCTGGCCGAACCGGCCCGCCTCGCACAGCCGATTATCCACCTGCACTTCGTGCGCCTCCTGGCCCTTGCCGGCCAGTTGCCGGGCGCGCCACTCCAGGTCGATGCCAACCACGTCATACATGCGGAACGGGCCCATGGCAAAGCCAAAGCCCTGCAATGCGGCATCCACCTGATAAGGGAAAGCGCCTTCCAGCAGCATCTTGCGCGCCTCCAGCACATAGGTGCGCAACATGCGGTTGCCGATGAATCCGGGGCAGTTGCCGGACACCACACTGACCTTGCCCATGCGCTCGCCCAGCGTCAGCGCGGCCTCGAGCACCTGCGGCGCAGTCGCGGCGCCCCGCACGATTTCCAGCAGTTTCATGATGTGGGCCGGGCTGAAGAAGTGCAGGCCCAGCACCTGTCGTGGCCGCCGGGTGACTGCGGCGATGGCATCGATATCCAGCGCCGAGGTATTGCTGGCGAGGATCGCTCGCGGCTGGAGCAGGCCGTCGATTTCACGGAAGATGTTCTGCTTCAGCTCGAGGTTTTCGTAGACCGCCTCGATCACCAGATCCACATCGCGGATCGCCGGATAATCCACCGCCGCGCTTACCCGGGCCAGGCGCGCATCGGCCTCTGCCTGATCGATCCGGCCCTGACGTACGTTGTGTGCATAAGTCTTGGCCACCGCTGTCAGCGCCTGTTCGAGCATCTGCGGATTGTTATCCACCCACTGCACCGCGACCCCGGCATTGGCCAGGCACATCACAATCCCACGGCCCATGGTCCCGGCACCGATCACTGCGGCGCGCTGAATGTCGATCTGGCTCATAGTGGCTCTCTTGTTGGTGGCTCGAAAACGCAAACCACCATAATCAGGCCCAGGGTATTTTTGAAATTTATTCGTGTGATGAGCGGCATTCAGCGGATGGATCGGGCAGTCATCAATCCTGGAAGTGGTGTTCGGCCCAATCGCGCACTTCGGCGTAGGGGTAGTCCTCGAGCACCGCAAACCCCTGGATCGACCGCGCCTTGAGCTTGGTGAACAGCGGTACGCTGATCCCGCACAGGAAACGCGTCAACCGTTCCGCCCCTGGAACCGTGCCGCTGTGCTGTTGGTGCCTGTGGATAAATTCACCGCACAGCGCTTCGAAGTTTTTATCCACAAGCGCGGGCAAGGCTGGCGGCTCCGGCAGGCGGGCCACCTGACCGTGGCACACTGAGCAATGCCCGCACCGCTGCGGTGCCTGGTCATCGCCGAAATACTGCGCCAGGCGATACCCCAAGCACTGCTCGGTGGCGAACAGCGCGAGCATCGCGTGGATCCGCGCGATCTCGCTGCTTTCGTGCTGCTTGAAATAGGCATGCAATTGCTGGCTCAGGGTCGCGGCATCGAAGCCCGTCTCCAGCAGGTTGTAGACCTCGGTCATCTGCTTGCTTTCCAGCTCGACCCAGCCCTTTTCCTGGAAGTAGTCCAGGGCCTTCACCACCCGGTTACGCTCGGCCTGATGCTGCTGATACAGCGCGTCGAAATTCACCGTGGCCCAGGTCCGGGCACGGCTGGAGGTCTCGATGATCGCCGCCACGAACTCCCGGCGTTCCCCCTCGAAACGCGCCAGCAGCACCTGCGGCTCCTCGAGGAACTTGAAGCGGTATTCGGCGAAGTAGGCGTAACGCGGCGCGATCAGCCCACGCAGCTCCAGCTGCACCAGCAAGGTCTTGAGCGGCAGCTGACGAATGTTGCTCTGGTCCGCCAGCGGCCCCAGCAGGAACTCCCATTGCCCGTCGGGCGCCGCGCCCTGCAACTCGTCCAGTACACAGCGAATACCTTCCAGCTCAGGCGTATCGCCGTAGACGAAGTTTTCCAGCACGTTGAGGCTGTCGCGATTGGCCAGCACCAGGCAGTCCGAAGGTTGGCCATCACGCCCCGCGCGGCCGATTTCCTGGCTGTAGTTTTCGATGGATTTGGGCAGGTCGAAATGCACCACATTGCGGATGTCGCTCTTGTCGATGCCCATGCCGAAAGCGATGGTGGCGACGATGCAATTGGACTGGCCAGCCATGAACTGGCGCTGGATGGCCTCGCGCTGCTCATGGGGCAGGCCGGCGTGATAGGCCTGGGCCTGGATGCCGTTGCGACTCAGATGCTCGGCAATGTGCTCGGCGGTTTTCTGCAAGGTGACATAGACGATGCTCGGCTGCCCGGGACGCTCGCTCAGCCACTGCACCAGGCGCCGGCGCTTGTCCTGGCCCTGCACCGGTTCCACCAGCAGGTTGAGGTTGGGCCGGTAGAAACCGGTGGTCACCACGTCCTGCCCGGCAATGGCGAATTTCGCCTGCATGTCGGCGATCACCTTGGGCGTGGCGGTAGCGGTCAGCAGCAGCGCCTGGGGAATGTTGAACTGGCGCTGGTAGTCCGGCAGCTTGAGATAGTCGGGGCGAAAGTTATGGCCCCATTCGGAAATGCAGTGCGCCTCGTCCACCACCAGCAGGGAAATCCGTACCTGCTGCAGGAAGTTGCGAAAGCGCTCGTTCTTCAGGCGCTCCACCGAGATCATCAGGATCTTCAGCTCACCGGAGCGCGCCCGCGCCATGACCTCGTTGGCGTCGTCGCGGCTCTGCGCCGAATCGATGCTCGCCGCGGCGATGCCGTGGTGCTGGAGGAACGCCAGTTGGTCCTGCATCAGCGCCAGCAACGGCGAGACCACCAGGGTCAGGTGCGGCAGCAGCAAGGCCGGCAGCTGGTAGCACAGGGACTTGCCGGAACCCGTGGGAAAGATCGCCGCCGCCGAGCGCCCGGCCAGTACCGCGCTGATCGCCGCCTCCTGGCCGGGACGAAACTGTGGATAACCGAAGACCTGTTCGAGGGTGTCGTGCATAAGCTGTCACTCCTTTGACCGCTGACGTGCCTTGCAGACTGGCACAGGGTCGGGAAAAGGTCGGGGAAGAAAGGATACGGGATGATACAGGGAGGCGGAGAATGCTGTCCGGCTGGGGTTATGCAGAGTTTTTCAGGGTGTATCGCGAACCACCAAGCAGCCGATGGCTCGCGATAAAAGTCGTGTTCTTACCGCGTCGCGCGGCAATCCACCCACTTCACGCCATTGCTCTTGTTGGCGGCGATCAGCGTCGGCACTGCGGCAGGCGCCTTGTTGTGAATGTCGTGGAACAAAATGATCCCCCGGCGCCACAGCAACATCAGGGTCTGCACCCGTTGGCTCGCCGCGCTGGCGCTGAGGCTCTTGCTCCAGTCCTGGGAGTCGATGCCCCAAAGCATCACCTTGATGCCCTGTGCCTTGAAGAACGCCGCACTGTCACTCGAACGCTGGCCATAAGGCGGACGGAACAGCGGCTGGTAATCATCTGGCAACGTGCCGCGCACCAGGGTCGCGGAACGGGTGATGGACTGCTGCCATTCGCCCCAGGCGCTATGAGACTTATGTTCCCAGCCATGCAGGGCAACACACTGGCCGCTGTACAACTCGCGCATTTGCGCCGGCGACGACTTGCGCAGACGCGCCTGGAACGGCTCGCCCAGCACGAAGAACAGGCCATGCAGGTCGTTGGCCCGCAGCACGTTGGCCAACGTATCGGTGTGACCGCCCGCGGCCGTCGGGCCGTCGTCGAAGGTCAGCAGAAACTGCCGATCCGCCAGCTCGTCGCCCATCAGCTCGGCGCTGTCGAAACGTTCGATCTCACTGCTGATCTTCGGGAACAAGGCCGCCAGGCGCAGCTGTTCATTCAGGTACTGCTCATGAAACTGTCGGCTCGCCTGGGCCCACGCGTCATAGGCCGGGCTGACCGTTCCGGTGAAGCCCTGGGCCAGCTGCCGCAAGTCATCCAGGTTACGCACCAGCGGGCAGAAGGCGGCGCCTTCACAGTCCTGGCTGGCGCTGTGGTAACTGCTGAGCAGGCGTATCCAGAAACGCTCGCGCACTTGCTCCACCGAATGATGGTCCAGCGCTTTGACGCCCAGGTGCTGCTTGAGGCTGACATCGTCCAGCGCCTCGCTGGCCAGCAGGGCCTTGCCGAACATCAGGATTTCCGCGCGCGAGGCGGTATCGAAGCCCGCTTGCGTGGTCAAGGAACCCGGCCAGGTGCCACGGTCGATGGTGGCGAACACCATCGGGCCGGCAGCCTGGGTAACGGCCGTCCACAGGGACAACATCAACGCAACAACCAGAACCCGCATAACAACCTCCATGAATGCATAACGCGCCGTGGGACGGCGCGTTATGGGGGTCAGATCAATACCCGTGAATCAGCGGTTTTGCACACGCTCGATGGCTTTGTCGTACACCGGGTTGGCCTTCTGCTGCTTGGCCAACTGATAGTGACGCAGGGCATCGGCGAATTGGCCGGCCGCTTCGTAGATACGCGCGATGTTGTAGTAGGAACTGGCGCGCACGGTGGCCGCCGAGCTGCCGCTGGCCAGAGCGATGGCCTTGCGGTTGGCCCAGATCGATTCGGCGGTATTGCCGGCTTTCTGATAGGCCAGGCCGAGGTTGCTGTAGGCCTGACCGTAGCCGTTGTTCAGCTCGATGGCCTGACGATAGAAGTCGATGGCTTGCTGCAGGTTACCGGCGTGGTAAGCCTCTTCGCCCTTGCGGTTCAGGGTTTTCGCATCGGCTTGTGCGCTGCTGCTGACGGCAACGGCGGCAACTTCCACTTTGTCATCGAGCAACGGCGACACTTCGTTCAACACATCCTGCGCATCGACGGTCACGCCGCTGAGGGTGTTGATGTCCTGGAAGTCGCCATTGCCGGTCATGCGGAACACGGTCCACAGGTTACCGCTGCGGTCCTGCGGCACGTAGTAGGTGCGCACCAGCGACTGGCCCATGTATACGAACACCTTGGCCTGGCTGGCGGCAAGCTGACGGGACTCCGGGCGGGTCTGGTTGCTGTAGTCATGCACCGCGTACACATAGCTTTCGCCGTAGTGTTTCTTTTCCAGGGTGATGGTTTCCGGGCCGTAGCCGTCGATATCGTCGACGTCCAGGTGGGCGTCATCGCCTTGCTGGTTGCGGAAGTAGATGTTGTTGCCCGGGAAAATCATGTGCGAATCGAGATCGCTTGGGGTCGCGCCCCAGGTCAGCACCACGCGCAGACCGTCGAGGTTCTGCATCACCGGGCTGATGGCGTAGGTCATGCCGCTGCACGGGCACTTGACCACCAGGTTGGAATAGCCGGGTTTCTTGATGATCAGCAGGTTGCTGGGGTCATCGGCGAAGTCGGTGGTCAGGGTCACCTGGCCTTGAGCATTGGTACGACCGACCACGCTCTGCGCGCCATTGCGCTGCACCAGCACTTCGGCGTCGGCGATCTTCTGGTCCTTGACCACCGCACTCAGCACCTCGACCGGCAGTTGCTGCGCCGTCACCGAAAACGCCAATGCCCACAACGAAAAAATCGAAGTCACGCGAAACAAGCGCATACCTAATTCCCTTTAAGTGTATGAAGTCGGCACCCAAGGGTACCCGGCAGATTTGGCGCGCACCATACACAGTTTTTTTGGGGTTTGCTTGTTAATCCATCGGGAAATGCTGGTGTCTACGGGAATCCTGAAACTTGCCGGGGAGCGGGGGATGGCAAATCCTTTCACACAGATTTGAAACCGGGCAAACCATTAGCCGCCCGCCACTCCTTCACTAGCCGTGTGATGCCTTCGGACGAGTCATCGGCACCATTCTCTGGGTAAAAAATCAGATCGGAGCCTGCTGGGTATTCGCTTACCTTTTGGAAATGGCGCATCCACTTCTTTTTCAGTGTCTTCATCTCCAATGATGCGGTCGAGCAAGTCTATGAACTCATGCTCCGTGTAATCAGAAAAAATAACTTTTCATATTTTTTATCGTTCCTGCAAACGAGACTGAGCCGCACAAAACCCGAAAGTACTCAGCCATTAGCCGTCAGTTGGAAATCATATGCAGAGAGATCAAATTTCCTCTCAGTGATCTTTTCAAACTCAGTCAACTGCACTGCAGTCAGGTCATAGCCTTCCCAACCTTGAGGGTCCACTGTCCAGCCCATGATCTCTTTCACACGCTCGTCACAATCGGCCGGCAGCTCTACGTCAAAAACCAACAGCTCGGTTTCTTTGTCAAAAGCCTCAACGAGAAACTTCATGGCTCTATGCTCCTTGTTCTGTCAGCTGCTTTAGTTTGTACACCAGTAAGCGGATCAAACTCGCCAAGATGGCGGCCGCGTTTGTCATACATTTCAACTGCGCCATGTTGAGAGTCCCATTCTAAAATTAGTCCTTTTGCAGTTTTCCATCGTTTACGTCGCCCACCACCTCCTTGGACAGAGGTTTTCCGCTTTGCCCTAATCGCATCAGGAAAGCCAGGCAAGGCGCTCGGTGCAAGAACATGCCCTGACACCGGTGTGCTCAGCACAATGTACAGCGGCTGAACTCCAGACCCCGGCGGAAACACCAGAATAAAATCCCGATACTCCGGCGGATAAATCGGACTCACGATGATCCGCTCCGCCGCCTCAGTCGGCGGGAAAATCCAGATCGGTGGAGTCTGTGGAGCCGCTTCCAGCGGTGGTATCCCTATGGTGCTCGAAGGGTCCACCGCCGGGGTCCAGGTGAGGGTGATGCCATCGCCCAGGTCGGCCACTTGCTGCTCGCCACGGGCCTCGAACTGAGCCACCGGAATCATTTCCCACTCGCGGCGCCCCTGGGTGTTGAAGCCGTAGCCCTTGAGGCTGCCATCGGCCTGCGGCTCAACTCGCAGGCGTAGCCGGGTGCGAGCTTGCTTGAGATTGCGTAGCTGCTCTTCGCTGTACAGCGCGCCATCACCCAGGCTCGATGGAGCGAGCAAGGCCACCAGCCCCAGCAACGCACCGGCCGCCACGCCCGAGGAGATCAGCCCCAGGCCACTACCGGTGGTACCAGCCGCCGCGGAGACACCACCCAGGGTCAAGGTACCGAGATTGGCCGGCAGCGCGCCGCTGATGCGCTTGAGGGCCACGCCCCCACCCGCCTCGACCTCACGACCGCCCAGCAGCGTCAACGCGCCGTAATTCGCCACCGAATCAGTGGGTATGAAGCCTGTCGGGGTGACGTAGTCGATGATTGCGTTCGGCAGCTTGCAAGACTTGGTGAACACGCAACCGACGGGCGTTGGTTGCGATTCCACCCGTGTAGTCGCCAGCTGCTCTTCATAGGCCTGCTGGCGAGCGAGCATCTGCTCGTAACCCTGCTGCGCCTCATCACGCTCAGCCAATTCGCTCGCAGTCATATCGCGCAGGCGACGATAACCACCGCCGTCAGCGTCGTAGCGCTGCCATACCTGGGGCACATCCTTGTTGCGGGCCATAGTCCTTTGCTCGGTCGCCTGGGAAACCCCGGTCTTCAACCGGGGGAACTCACGTTAACCAGTGCGAGGGGACCTTGGCTGTCAGGCAAATCCGAGTTGGTCGAGCGACTTTTCTTTTTCGCTCAGGCCAGGCGATTGGCCCTGAACTGCCTGCACAGGACACCAGGATTTACCTTACACGTCGCGTCGAATCAGGCTTATTGAGCCGCTCGAACAAGCCGCCTGGAGTTTGAACGGGACTGAATGACGCCCACAAAAAAGCCGCCCCGAAGGGCGGCTTCTTGAACCACTTACCCGATGCTTACAGCTTCGGACCAGCAGCCTTGATGGCGTCGCTCACGTCGAATTTCTTGAAGTTCTCGATGAACAGGCCAGCCAGGGCCTTGGCGGCTTCGTCGTAGGCGGCTTTGTCAGCCCAGGTGTTGCGTGGGTTGAGCAGGCCGGTTTCGACGCCTGGAACGGCCAGTGGCACGTCCAGGTTGATGGTGTCCAGGTGCTCGGTCTCGGCACCGACCAGAGCGCCGCTCTGGATGGCCGCGATCACTCCACGGGTGGTCGGGATGTTGAAGCGCTTGCCGACGCCGTAGCCACCACCGGTCCAACCGGTGTTGACCAGGTAGACCTTGGAGCCGAAGCCGCGGATGCGCTTGATCAGCAGCTCTGCGTAAACGCCGGCCGGACGCGGGAAGAACGGTGCGCCGAAGCAGGTGGAGAAGGTCGACTTGATGCCAGCGCCCGAGCCCATTTCGGTCGAGCCCACCAGAGCGGTGTAACCGGACAGGAAGTGGTAGGCGGCTTGTTCTTCGCTGAGGATCGACACTGGCGGCAGTACGCCGGTCAGGTCGCAGGTCAGGAAGATCACGGCGTTCGGCTCGCCACCGAGGTTTTTCGCGGAACGCTTCTCGACGTGCTCCAGCGGGTAGGCGGCGCGGCTGTTCTGGGTCAGGCTGCCATCGGCGTAGTCAGCCTTCTTGGCGTCGTCCAGCACAACGTTTTCCAGCACTGCGCCGTGCTTGATGGCTTTCCAGATGACCGGCTCGTTCTTCTCGGACAGGTCGATGCACTTGGCATAGCAACCGCCTTCGATGTTGAACACCACGCCCTCGCCCCAGCCGTGCTCGTCGTCACCGATCAGGTAACGGCTTTCATCGGCGGACAGGGTGGTCTTGCCAGTGCCGGACAAGCCGAAGAACAGGGTCACATCGCCTTCTTCGCCGATGTTGGCGGCGCAGTGCATCGGCAGCACGTCGGCGGCCGGCAGCAGGAAGTTCTGCACCGAGAACATGGCTTTTTTCATTTCACCGGCGTAGCGCATGCCAGCGATCAGCACTTTCTTCTGAGCGAAGTTGAGGATCACGCAACCGTCGGAGTTGGTGCCATCACGCTCTGGAACGCATTCGAAGTTGGCAACGTTGAGCACCTGCCACTCATCACGGCCAGCCGGGTTGTACTGGGCCGGGTTGATGAACAGGCAACGACCGAACAGGTTCTGCCAGGCAGTCTGGGTGGTCATCTTCACGGCCAGGTAGTGCTCGTCGGAAGCACCTACATGCACATGGGACACAAAATGCTCTTGCGCGTTGTTGAATGCCTCGACGCGAGCCCACAGGGCATCGAACTTGTCGGCCGGGAACTTGCGGTTGATCGGACCCCAGGCGATAGCGTCCTGGGTGCTCGGCTCTTCAACGATGAAACGATCGACTGGCGAACGGCCGGTACGGTGACCGGTGCGAACAACCAGCGCGCCGGTATCGGCAAGCTCGCCTTCACCGCGGTTCAGGGCTTCTTTGACCAGATCATCAACACTCAGATCGGTGTACACGGCGTTATTGGCTTGCGTCATGAGGTTCCCCGTCGGCCAGTGGCCGAGTGCTCCAAACGTTTTGTAGTAGAAAGTCGTGCACTACTACCGCGAAAAAAGTGCGCCGGATTATGCCAGAAAAGCCCAAAAAGAGTAGGGCCCTCCCGTCAGAACGGCGTTAATCCGGCGCTTGCCAGGTAATTTACCTGCGCTGAACCGTTTTAGTGACGAGTATCTGACGGCGACTCGACACCCGCTCCGGCGAACAATTGGCTGATATCGGCCGCATCGAACAGGTAGCGCTCGTTGCAGAACTGGCAATCGATCTCGATGCTGCCGCCGTGTTCGACCACCAGCTTCTGCGCATCTTCCAGGCCCAGACTGACCAGCGCATTGCCCGAGCGTTCCCGCGAGCAGCTGCAACGGAAGCGCAGCGGCTGCACATCGAACAGGCGCACGGCTTCTTCATGGTAGAGGCGATGGAGCACGGTTTCGTTGTCCAGGCTCAGCAGTTCGTCGGCGGTCAGGGTGCTGCCCAGCGCGGTGATGTGCTGCCAGCTGGCGGCGCGTTCTTCTTCATCCTTGAGGCGGTCGGCCGGCAGTTGCTGCAGCAGCAGGCCACGGGCGCGACGACCGTCGGCGTGCAGCCAGAAACGGGTGCCGACCTGCTGGGACATGACGAAATAGTTGGTGAAGCATTCCGACAGGGTGGCGCCATCCAGGTCGACGATGCCCTGGTAACGCTGGCCGTGGGTCGGGTCGACGGTCAGGGCCAACATGCCATTGGGCATCAGGTCGGCCAGGGTCGCATCCGGGGCGATCTGTTGCGCGTCATAGCGGGCCAGACCACGGATCTCGCGCTCGCTGGAGCATTCGATCATCAGCAACGGCACCGGGCCTTCGGAACGGGCCTGGAGGATCAGCAAGCCATCGAACTTCAGCGTGCCGACCAGCAGCGCGGCCGCCGCCATCAGCTCGCCGAGCAGTTGCGCGACTGGCTCCGGGTAAGCGTGTTTGGCGAGGACTTCGGCATAGCTGCGCTCCAACGCCACCAGCTCGCCGCGGGCGTCGCTGTCATCGAAGATGAAGCGTTGGGTGAAGTCGGTATCCGGCAAATGAGTCATAGGTCTGGGTATCTGAAGTGATGACAAAATGGTTACAAGACATGAAAATTGCGTTTTTTGCACTGTTACGGTGCGCGATTTTCTGCCATTGGAGGCATTTTATGAACAATCCGGGTTTGTTCCAAGCAAGGTGGAACCTCGGCAAGCTGGCGTTGTGCAATTTGCTTCCTCTGGCACTGCTGGGTTTCTGGTTATGGCCAAGCGGGCACATGCTTTGTGTAATGTTCGACGAATGGCTGTTCCGCCTGCTGAATGCTCCCCTTGCGAGCAACTCCACCTGGCTGCATATCTGGGCCGTGGCCAGCCTCAGGCCTTTCGACGCAATAGTCGGGCTGATCCTGCTGACCCTTTTGATCCGCGGTGACTGGGTGTTCAAGGCCGTGGACGTGCGCCGGGCGTTTTTCGGCTTCCTGTCGATCCTGGTCTTGATGCTGATTATCCGCCTGTTGTTCTCCAGGCTCGCCGACGCCATGGGCTGGCAGCACGACAGCCCGTCGATGATGCTCCAGGATGCCGTGCACATGAGCGACTACTTCCCGCACTGGGAAAAAACCTGGGAGCTCAAGGACCGTTCCAGCCAGAGCTTCCCCGGTGACCACGCCTCGGTGTTGCTGATCTGGGCGCTGTTCATGAGCGTGTTCAGCCGCGGCGTCGGCCAGTTCCTGGTGATCTGGGGCCTGACCCTGCTGTTCATGATGCCGCGCCTGGTGGCCGGCGCGCACTGGGGCCAGGACGACTATATCGGCGGCGTGCTGCTGGCGGTCTGGGCGCTCGGCTGGGGCTACTACACCCCGTATGCGGCCAAGGCTTCGAACTTCCTGCTGTGGATGACCAATCCGCTGTTCAACCTGCTGGGCAAGCTGCCGTTGCTGTCGCGCCTGAGCGTGGTGCAGGCTACGGCCTGAGTAGGCGCCGGCTTGCCGGTGATTGAAAGCAGAAGATGCGCCCTCCAGGGAATAGTGAGAGGGCTGCAACCGCTGCTTCGCAGCTGATCGCGGGCGAGCCTCGCTCCTACAGAGGCTTATTCGTGGCTGTGGAACTTGAACAGGTCGCGCCGCTGTTTCTTGGTCGGCTTGCCGTCGGTGCTCACACCCAGGGCGCCGGCCTTGCGCAGGGCCGCGGCGTTTTCCCGTTTGGCGATGCTGGCTTCGGTTTCCATATAGAGAGCCTGCGCTTGCGGCGCCCCACGGCGCACGATCGACAGGGCCTGGACCACCACGGTGCGCTCGTCGAAACCGGTGCGTATCTCATACTCGTCGCCGATCCTCGGCTCCTTGCCCGGTTTGCAGCGCTCGCCACGGTGATGCACCTTGCCGCTTTCGATGGCGGCCTTGGCCAGGGCGCGAGTCTTGTAGAAGCGCGCCGCCCACAGCCATTTATCCAGACGGACCTTGTCGTCGTCTTCGGCTTTTTGTGCCATGGCATTTCCTCATTCTGAAATATTTTCGAACTGTACTACCGTTTCTCTCGTGCCATGAATTGCGATGGCTCGGTTTAGAATGCGAGGCTCTGCAGCAGCCCGTCCGGGAGCTGTGGATCCGGGCCTAGATATCTGTCGCCTTTTACCCATTATTCTGCGTGAATACCGCGAATTCGGCCGCTTGACGGTACGAGCGGGTTCCTCAGCGGTTGAGCACATTTGAAGACATTTGACCATTTGACCGTCGTGGGTCTGCGCGAGTGGGTGGCGCTTCCGGATTTGGGAGTCGCCGGCCTGCGCGCCAAGATCGATACCGGCGCCAGCACCTCCAGCCTGCATGCCACCGAGATCGAGCCGTTCGAGCGCGACGGTGAGCAGTGGGTGCGCTTCAACGCACACCTGGGCAGCGTGGTGCAGTTGCGTCACCGGCGTTGCGAAGCGCCGCTGGTGGCGATGAAAACCATCAAGAGTTCCAACGGCCAGGCGCAGGTGCGCTACGTGATCAGCACCACCCTGGCGCTCGGTGATCGGGTCTGGCGGGTGGAGTTCACCCTCGCCTGCCGCAAGGCCATGCGCTATCGCCTGCTGCTCGGTTCCAAAGCCCTGATCGATGGCCAGTTGGTGGTCAATCCAGGGATCAAATACGTTCAAGACAAACCGGTGTTCCCGGTGTCCACTACCTCTGCCACAGGTGTTGCATGAAGATCGCTGTGCTGTCGCGTAACCCGCGTCTGTATTCCACTCGTCGCCTGGTCGAAGCCGGCACCGAGCGTGGCCATGAAATGGTGGTGGTCGACACCCTGCGCGCCTACATGAACATTGCCAGCCACAAGCCGCAGATCCACTACCGTGGCAAGCCGCTGGAAGGTTTCGATGCGGTGATCCCACGGATCGGCGCCTCGGTGACCTTCTACGGCTGCGCGGTGCTGCGCCAGTTTGAAATGATGGGTGTGTTCCCGCTCAACGAGTCGGTGGCCATCGCCCGCTCGCGGGACAAGCTGCGCTCGTTGCAACTGCTGTCCCGACGCGGCATCGGCCTGCCGGTGACCGGCTTCGCCCACTCGCCGGACGACATTCCCGACCTGATCGAGATGGTCAACGGCGCGCCCCTGGTGATCAAGGTGCTGGAAGGCACCCAGGGCATAGGCGTGGTGCTGTGCGAAACCGCCACGGCGGCCGAGTCGGTGATCGAGGCCTTCATGGGCCTGAAGCAGAACATCATGGTCCAGGAGTACATCAAGGAAGCCGGCGGCGCCGACATCCGCTGCTTCGTGGTCGGCGACAAGGTGATTGCCGCGATGAAACGCCAGGCCAAGCCCGGCGAGTTCCGCTCCAACCTGCACCGTGGCGGCAGCGCCAGCCTGATCAAGATCACCCCGGAAGAACGCATGACCGCCCTGCGCGCGGCCAAGGTCATGGGCCTGAGCGTGGCGGGTGTGGACATCCTGCGCTCGAACCACGGGCCGCTGGTGATGGAAGTGAATTCCTCGCCGGGCCTGGAAGGCATCGAGACCACCACCGGCAAGAACGTGGCGGGGATCATCATCGAGCACATCGAGAAAAACGGTGGCCCGAACATGACCCGGACCAAGGGAAAAGGCTGAGCCGTAGCCGCTGCCGCAGGCTGCGATCGGCTGCGTAGCAGACGCAGCACTCGCAAATCGAACGAAGGCCCTTCGGCCAGCGTGGCCCGGCCTTATCGCAGCCTTCGGCAGCGGCTACAGATCAGACCGCATCCCTCGGCAACAACAACCCCAACGGTAACCGCACCCGAGCTTCCAGGCCGCCGTCGGCGCGGTTGCGCAATTCGACGTTGCCACCGTGCATCGAGGCGATCCGCTTGACGATGGCCAGGCCCAGGCCGGTGCCCTTGCCGCCCCGGGCACGGTCGCCGCGGGTGAAGGGGTTGAAGATCGCCTCCAGCTCCGACGGGTCGATGCCCGCGCCACGGTCCATCACACTCAGCACCACATAAGGCGCGCTGGTGTCGCCCGACACATAGGCCGCCACTTCGACTTCCGTCCCCGCATGGTTCAGCGCGTTGCCGATCAGGTTGTTAAGCAGGCGTTTCATCGATACCCGGCGCAACGGGAACGGCGGGATCGGCTCCAGGCGCAGGCGCACCTTTTCGTCGTTCTGGTTGTAGGGCGCCGCCACTTCGCGCACCAGGTCGCTGAGATCGACCTCCTCCACCGACTCGTCGCGGCCGTCGCGGATAAAGGCCAGGAACTGGTCGAGAATCGCGTCCATGTCTTCGATGTCGCGGACCATGTCGTCGGTCAGGTCGTTGTGGCTGCCCATCAACTCCAGCGACAGGCGCAGACGGGTCAACGGCGTGCGCAAGTCGTGGGACACCCCCGCCAGCATCAGCTCGCGTTCGCGCCCGGCCTGCTCCACATCCTCGGCCATCTGGTTGAAGGCGCGGTACACCTCGGTCATCTCGCTCGGCGTATCGCTGATCGGCAGCCGCACGCTGCGCCCCTGGCCCAGTTGCCGGGCGGCATAGACCAGGCGCTTGAGTGGCTGGTTGAGCTGGCTGACGAAGATCCACGCCGAAGCCGTGGACAACAGGCCGATCGCCAGGAACCAACCGAGCACGCTCCAGATCTTCTGCCCCCGCAACGGGTGCGGATACAGCGGCACTTTCAGCCAACCATCGCCCAGGCTCGGCGCACGCACCCAGAGCGCCGGCGGGGCGTGCATGCGCAGGCGTACTTCAGTATCGGCGCCCAGCTCGGCCTGCATCTGCCGCTGGTAGATCTCGCTGTAGGGCCAATGCTGCTCGCCCGCCGGCACACCGCTGCCGACCACCTTGATTAGCCCGGCGGCCTCGGCGATCTGGTCGCGATTGGATTCGTCGGCAGCCCAATAGGCGCGCAGGGTCAGGGCCACGCCGTGGCTGTACTGGCGGTCCACCAGCACGTCCTCGTTCATCAGCAGATAAACCAGGGTCAGCGCCTTGGAGAACAGCACCACGATCAGCACCAGCCAGAGGGTGCGGGAGAAGAAGCTTTGCGGGAACCACAGCGGGGTTTTCATAAACAGCCATTACACGCTTTGCAGGAGCGAGTCGCGCTCGCAGAGTTGCGGAATGCGAGCGCCCGGGTCGTTTGCCGGCCCGGGCGCTCGCTCCTACAAATCATCGGTCACTTGGTAGTGGTGCCATCCGGCACGAACACATAACCCACGCCCCAGACCGTCTGGATATAACGCGGCTTGGACGGATCGGGCTCGATCATCCGGCGCAGGCGGGAGATCTGCACGTCGATGGAACGCTCCAGGGCATCCCACTCGCGGCCACGGGCCAGGTTCATCAGCTTGTCGCGGGTCAGCGGCTGGCGAGCGTTCATCACCAGGGCCTTGAGCACCGCGAACTCACCGGTGGTGAGCATGTGCACTTCGGCGCCGCGCTTGAGTTCGCGGGTGGCCAGGGACAGCTCGTAGTCGCCGAAGGTAACGTTCTCGTCTTCGCTGCCCGGCGCGCCCGGCACCGGAGCCGACTGGCGACGCAACACGGCCTTGACCCGCGCCATCAGTTCGTCGGGGTTGAACGGCTTGGCCAGGTAATCGTCGGCGCCCAGTTCCAGGCCCTTGATGCGGCTCAGCTCGTCGCCCTTGGCGGTGAGCATGATGATCGGAATCTGGTTGTTCGCACTGCGCAGGCGGCGGCACGCGGTCAGGCCGTCTTCGCCAGGCAGCATCAGGTCGAGGACGACCAGGTTGAAGACTTCGCGCCCCAGCAGACGGTCCATCTGCTCGGTGTTGGGAACCGCGCGGGCACGGTAGCCCTTGCTGACGAAGAAGCGCTCCAGCAGGCTGCTCAGCCCCGGGTCGTCGTCAACGATAAGAATTTTTTCGCCTTCGGCAGTTTGTGCAGTGCTGCTCATCAGATGCTCCTTTTATCTCGGTGCGCATTATGGCGTAGCTGCCGTTATACGCACCGTGTGCATTGTTAGCAGATTTTTCCTCGACCGCCAGAAAACCCGCCGTCGGCCGCCACCGGGCCGATACCCCCGAAGACTGGAACGCTGGTTATAATGCGCCGCCTTTTGTGTCAGGCAACGTCTGATCGTTATCGCCCGCGGCCACTTTTTATTTTTCCCGGCCAGGCAGTAATTGTTCGATTCCACGGGTCAACAGGCAGCCTTTTGATCCAGGCAGCGGCGCACGCCAGGCCGCTCAACCAGACTCGCCGAGCCCAATTTTCCGTGCCGGCGAGCCTGCTTTCACAATTTGTCAGGTGGTTTTATGGACAGCATCAACAGCCGCATTGCCGAGGAACTCGGTGTACGCCCACAACAGGTCGAAGCGGCCGTCGCTCTATTGGATGAAGGCTCCACCGTGCCCTTCATCGCCCGCTACCGTAAGGAAGTGACCGGCAGCCTCGATGACACCCAGCTGCGTCATCTGGAAGAGCGCCTGCGCTACCTGCGAGAACTCGATGAACGGCGCATCAGCATCCTCGCCAGCATCGAGGAGCAAGGCAAGCTGACCCCGGAATTGGCCCGCGACATCAAGCTCGCCGACACCAAGACCCGCCTCGAAGACCTCTACCTGCCGTACAAGCAAAAGCGCCGCACCAAAGGCCAGATCGCCCTGGAAGCCGGCCTCGGCGAGCTGGCGGACGGCCTGTTCAACGACCCGAACCTGACCCCGGAAAGCGAAGCCGCGCGCTTCGTCGACGCGGAAAAAGGCGTGGCCGATGTGAAGGCCGCCCTCGAAGGCGCCAAGTACATCCTCATGGAGCGCTTCGCCGAAGACGCCAGCCTGCTGGACAAGCTGCGCAACTTCCTCAAGCAGGAAGCCACCCTCAGTGCCCGCGTGATCGCCGGCAAGGAAGAGGAAGGCGCCAAGTTCCGCGATTACTTCGAACACGACGAACCACTGAAGAGCATGCCGTCGCACCGCGCCCTGGCAATTTTCCGTGGTCGCAACGAAGGCATCCTCAGCTCCGCGCTGAAAATCGGCGACGAACTGCCGGGCACCATGCACCCGTGCGAAGGCATGATCGGCCAGCACGTCGGCATCCAGAACCAGAACCGCCCGGCGGACAAATGGCTCGGCGAAGTGGTGCGCTGGACCTGGAAGGTCAAGCTCTACACCCACCTGGAAACCGACCTGCTGGGTGAGCTGCGCGACAACGCGGAAACCGAGGCGATCAACGTCTTCGCCCACAACCTGCACGACCTGCTGCTGGCCGCTCCGGCCGGCCCGCGCGCGACCCTGGGCCTCGACCCGGGCCTGCGCACCGGTTGCAAGGTCGCGGTGGTGGATGCCACCGGCAAGCTGCTGGACCACGCCACCGTTTACCCGCACGTGCCGCACAATAAGTGGGACCAGACCATCGCCGTGCTGGCCGCGCTGTGCGCCAAGCACTCGGTGGACCTGATCGCCATCGGCAACGGCACCGCCAGCCGTGAAACCGACAAGCTGGCCGCCGAGCTGATCAAGAAATACCCGGCCATGCGCATGACCAAGGTCATGGTCTCCGAGGCCGGCGCTTCGGTGTACTCGGCGTCGGAACTGGCAGCCAAGGAATTCCCCGACCTCGACGTGTCGATCCGTGGCGCGGTGTCCATCGCCCGCCGCCTGCAGGACCCGCTGGCCGAGCTGGTGAAGATCGATCCGAAATCCATCGGCGTCGGCCAGTACCAGCACGACGTGTCGCAGCTGAAACTGGCCCGTGGCCTGGATGCGGTGGTCGAGGACTGCGTGAACGCCGTCGGCGTGGACGTCAACACCGCCTCGGTGGCCCTGCTGGCGCGGATCTCCGGCCTCAACACCACCCTGGCGCAGAACATCGTCAGCCACCGCGATGAAAACGGTGCGTTCAAGACCCGCGCCGCGCTGAAAAAGGTCGCCCGCCTGGGTGAAAAGACCTTCGAACAGGCCGCCGGCTTCCTGCGTGTGATGAACGGCGACAACCCGCTGGACGCGTCCGCGGTGCACCCGGAAGCCTACCCGCTGGTGCAGCGCATCGCCGCCGAGACCGACCGCGACATCCGTTCTCTGATCGGCGACAGCGGCTTCCTCAAGCGCCTGGATCCGAAGAAGTTCACCGACGAGACCTTCGGCCTGCCGACCGTCACCGACATCCTCCAGGAACTGGACAAGCCCGGCCGCGACCCGCGCCCCGAGTTCAAGACCGCCGAGTTCCAGGAAGGCGTCGAAGACCTCAAGGACCTGCAACTGGGGATGATCCTCGAAGGCGTGGTGACCAACGTCACCAACTTCGGTGCCTTCGTCGACATCGGCGTGCACCAGGACGGCCTGGTGCACATCTCGGCGCTGTCGGAGAAGTTCATCAAGGACCCGCGCGAAGCGGTGAAGGCCGGCGACGTGGTCAAGGTCAAGGTCATGGAAGTCGACATTCCGCGCAAACGCGTCGGCCTGTCGATGCGCATGAGCGACACCCCGGGCGAGAAGATCGACGGCGCTCGTGGTTCGCGTCCAGGCTCGGCGCCACGCGCGTCGGGCAACAGCGCCCCGCGCAAGGAAAGCGTGGCCGCGGCTCCGACCAACAACGCCATGGCCTCGCTGTTCGCCAACGCCAAGCAGTTGAAGAAACGCTGATGGAGATCCCGGCCGGCTTGACCGAAAGCGCGTTCAGCCAACTGCTCGGCTGCCGTCTGCAGCGTCTGGAGGTCGGTGAAGCCGACGTCGCCCTGACGCTGACGCCGCAGCTGCGCAATCGTGGCCAGAAGCTGCACGGCGGGGCGATCTTCAGCCTGGTCGACATTGCCATGGGGCTGGCCTGTTCCAGTTCTCACGGCTTCGACCAGCAGAGCGCGACCATCGAGTGCAAGATCAACTACATCCGCGCCGTCGCCGAGGGCGACGTGATCTGCCACGCCCGGGTGCTCCACCCGGGCCGGCGCACCCTGGTGGTCGAGGCCGATGTGATGCAAGGCGACAAACTGGTCGCCAAGGCACAAGGCACCTTCGCGGTCCTCTAAGGGACCGTTTGGCGACAGCCGCGACGCCAATTCGTCCGCTAGCGACGCGGCCCGCCTTCGAACATCGACAGACCTAGCTCCCCGTCATCGATTTGAGTTAATTTCGGCGCTGCGAAAGCGGCGTCGGAGTTTTCTGCCTGCGCTAAAGCCAGATTCAGGGATGAAGTGTGGTGCTTGCAAAATCGGGCCATGCCGGCTCAACGACCAGGCGAAAACGCCAGTTTCAACTTCACCCTTGTAGACCGTCCTGCCCACCCCCATATTGGGGCGACTGACGCGTGAAGGAATCCAACTTGAGCGAACTTCTCAACCGCCGCCTGGCTCTGCTCGGCGAGCGCGCTAACCTCTCCCTGCTCGAGCAGTGCCTGCACGGTATCGAGCGCGAATGCCTGCGCGTGACCGGCGAAGCGCGCCTGGCCCAGACCCCGCACCCGGAAGAACTGGGTTCCGCGCTGACCAACGAACAGATCACCACCGACTATTCCGAGTCACTGCTGGAGTTCATCACCCCAGCCCTGTCCGATCCGGCGGACACCCTGGCCAGCCTCGACAAGATTCACCGTTTCGCCTACAGCAAGCTCGGCAACGAGTACCTGTGGAGTCCATCGATGCCGTGCCCGTTGCCGGCCGAGGAAGACATCCCGATCGCCTATTACGGCACCTCCAACATCGGCCAGCTCAAGTATGTGTACCGCAAGGGCCTGGCCCTGCGTTACGGCAAGACCATGCAGTGCATCGCCGGGATCCACTATAACTTCTCCCTGCCGGAGCAGCTCTGGCCGCTGCTCAAGCAGGCCGAAGGCTTTGTCGGCAGCGACCGCGACTATCAGTCGTCGGCGTACATCGCGCTGATCCGCAACTTCCGCCGCTACAGCTGGCTGCTGATGTACCTGTTCGGCGCCTCGCCGGCGCTGGACGCGGGCTTCTTGCGCGGGCGCGCGCACCAGCTGGAACAGCTGGATGCCGAGACCCTGTACCTGCCGTACGCCACCAGCCTGCGCATGAGCGACCTGGGCTACCAGAGCAACGCCCAGGCCGGCCTGACCCCTTGCTACAACGACCTGAACAGCTACACCGACAGCCTGCGCAAGGCCGTCGCCACGCCGTACGCGCCTTATGTGGAGATCGGCACCCACCAGGATGGTGAATGGGTCCAGCTCAACACCAACATCCTGCAGATCGAAAACGAGTACTACTCCAACATCCGCCCGAAACGCGTGACCTACACCGGCGAGCGGCCGATCCAGGCGCTGATGGCTCGCGGCATCCAGTACGTCGAAGTCCGTTGCCTGGACATCAACCCGTTCCTGCCGATGGGCATCGACGTGCAGGAAGCCCGTTTCCTCGACGCCTTCCTGCTGTATTGCGCGCTCAACGAAAGCCCGCTGCTGGAGAACAACGAGTGCGGCAACGCCACCTCGAACTTCCTCAAGGTGGTCAAGGAAGGTCGTCGCCCGGGCCTGCACCTGCTGCGCCAGGGACAGCTGGTGGACCTCAAGGAATGGGCCGGCGAACTGCTGGAAAAGATCGCGCCGCTGGCCGCCCTGCTCGACCGCAGCCACGGCAGCGACGCCCACAGCAAGGCGCTGGACGCCCAGCTGGCCAAGGTCAAGGATTCGTCCCTGACGCCTTCGGCCCAGGTCCTGGCCGCCATGCAGGAGCACAAGGAAAGCTTCAGCCAGTTCTCCCTGCGCCAGAGCCTGGCCCACGCCGAGTTCTTCCGCAGCGAGTCCCTGAGCAGGGAAGACCAGGCGCGTTTCGAAGAAGCGGCGCGCAGCTCCCTGCAACAACAGGCCGAGCTGGAACAGAACGAAGTCGGCAATTTCGACGTCTTTGTCGGCTCGTATCAGGCAAGTATCCTGGCGATCAGCAACTAAGCGCCTGCGGCGCTTATCGCGGGCAAGCCTCGCTCCTACAGAAGATTGATGCGTAGGAGCGAGGCTTGTTGTGCTGGAGCGCATCGCACCCTCCTCCCCAAAGTGCTTTCTTTAGAAGATTCCTCTTTTAAGCTAATTCTAAAAAGTTATTTATTTTTAGATTCTTAGATCATTTAGTCTCCTCCCACGTCCACTTGGCCGCCTGTTGAGGAGCTTCATGATGAAACTGCACCTTCCCCTCCGCCTCCTGGCGGCCGCATCCCTGGCCACCGCGAGCTTCTTCGCCCAGGCAGCCGACGTCACTGTCGCCTACCAGACCACTGTCGATCCGGCGAAAGTCGCCCAGGCCGACGGCACCTACGAAAAGGTCACCCAGGCCAAGATCGACTGGCGCAAGTTCGACAACGGCGCCGACATCATCGCCGCCATCGCTTCAGGCGATGTGCAGATCGGCTACCTCGGCTCCAGCCCGCTGACTGCCGCGATCACCCGCAAGGTGCCGGTGGAAACCTTCCTTATCGCCACCCAGATCGGCGCCGCCGAGGCCCTGGTGGCCCGCGACGGATCCGGGATCAAGACGCCCCAGGATCTGGTCGGCAAGAAAGTCGCCGTACCCTTCGTTTCCACCGGCCACTACAGCCTCTTGGCCGCGCTCAAGCACTGGAACATCGACCCGGCCAAAGTACAGATTCTCAACCTGGCGCCACCGGCGATCATCGCCGCCTGGAAACGCGGCGACATCGACGCCACCTACGTCTGGGACCCGGCGCTGGGCGTGGCCAAGGAAAACGGCAAGGTGCTGATCACCTCCGGCGAACTGGCCCAGTTCGGCGCGCCGACCTTCGATGCCTGGATCGTGCGCAAGGACTTCGCCGAGAAGCATCCGCAAATCGTCACCGCCTTCGCCAAGGTGACCCTCGACGCCTACGCCGATTACCGCAAGGACCCAAAAGCCTGGCTGGCCGAGCAGAGCAACGTCGACAAGCTGGTGAAACTCTCCGGCGCCAAGGCCAGCGACATTCCGCTGCTGTTGCAGGGCAACGTCTACCCACTGGCGGCCGACCAGGTCATCAGTCTTGGCGCGCCGACCACCAAGGCCATCACCGACACCGCGGTGTTCCTCAAGGAGCAGGGCAAGGTCGAGGCAGTTCTGCCGGACTACGCGCCGTACGTCAGCGCCAAGTACATCACTAACTGAAGGTTCGCCGCAGAGGTCGCCGGGCCCAGGCCCGGCGCTTCTCGTACAGAGTCTCACCTCGACAAAGGCTGCATTTGAACAAGGAGCGCGCCGTCATGGCTTTGCTACAACTGGAGCGCATCAGCGCACAGTACCCCGGCGCCGCCGAACCGGTGCTGGCGGACATTTCCCTGACACTCGGGCCCCAGCAACTGCTGGTCGCCCTCGGCCCTTCCGGCAGTGGCAAGACTTCGCTGTTGAACCTGATTGCCGGTTTCGTCGAACCCAGCGCCGGGCGCATCACCCTGGATGGCGTGCCGGTCGCCGGCCCGAGCGCCGAACGCGGCGTGGTGTTCCAGGACGATGCCCTGCTGCCCTGGCAGGACGTACTGGCCAACGTCGGCTTCGGCCTCGAACTGGCCGGCATCGCCCGCGACCCGCGCGAAGCCCGCGCCCGGGAAATGCTCGCGCTGGTGGACCTGGCCGGCTTCGACAAGCGGCGCATCTGGCAGCTCTCCGGCGGGCAACGCCAGCGCGTGGGCCTGGCTCGTGCCCTGGCCGCCGACCCGCGGGTGCTGCTGATGGACGAACCCTTCGGCGCCCTCGATGCCTTCACCCGCGAGCAGATGCAGGAGCTGTTGCTGCAAGTCTGGCAACGCACCGCCAAGCCGGTGTTCCTGATTACCCACGACATCGAGGAAGCGGTGTTCCTCGCCACCGACCTGATCCTACTGGCACCCAACCCGGGGCAAATCGTCGAGCGCTTGAGCCTGGATTTCGGCCGGCGTTATGCGGCCGGCGAATCGGCCCGGGCCATCAAGTCTGACCCACGTTTTATCGAAACCCGCGAACACGTGCTGGCCCGGGTGTTCTCCCAACGCAGTGCCGTCTTGCGGCAGGAGCGCGCATGAACAGCTACGACCTCCCGGCCACCACGACCAAAGCCACTACCCCGCACACCGCCGCGCCCCTGCGCCGCAGCCTGAGCACTCGCTGGATCAGCGTGCTGACCCTGGTGGTGCTGCTCGCCCTGTGGTGGGCGGTGACGGCCAGCGGCCTGATCGAGCCGCTGTTCCTGCCGCCACCTTCCGCCGTGCTGCAAAAGGGCTGGCTGCTGGTGACCAGCGGCTACATGGACTCCACCCTGTGGCAGCACCTGGGCGCGAGTCTCGGACGCATCGGCCTGGCCCTGGGCTTTGCCGTACTGACTGCGATCCCGGTGGGCATCGCCATCGGCCACAACCGTATCGCCCGTGGCGTGCTGGACCCGCTGATCGAGTTCTACCGGCCAATTCCACCCCTGGCCTACCTGCCGCTGATCGTCATCTGGTGCGGCATCGGCGAGCTGTCCAAGGTGCTGCTGATCTACCTGGCGATCTTCGCCCCGATCGCCATCGCCACCGCCACCGGCGTGCGCACCGTGGACCCGACCCGGGCCCAGCTGATTCGCCATGTGATCCTGCCCAGCGCCCTGCCGGACATCCTCACCGGCGTGCGCATCGGTCTCGGGGTGGGCTGGTCGACCCTGGTCGCCGCCGAACTGATCGCCGCCACCAGCGGCCTGGGGTTCATGGTGCAGTCCGCCGCGCAGTTCCTGGTCACCGATGTGGTAGTGCTGGGGATCCTGGTCATCGCCCTGATCGCCTTCGCCATGGAAATGGGCCTGCGCGCCCTGCAGCGCAAGCTGGTGCCCTGGCATGGCCAGGCCCATTAAGGTCAATCCTGTAGCCCTGTAGCCCTGTAGCCGCTGCCGAGCCTTGGCGAGGCTGCGATCGAGCGCAAAGCGCTCGCAAGCCCACGCCTGCTTCGCAGGCGATCGCAACTTCGCTCCGCTCGGCAGCGGCTACACCCGAATTCGAGAACGACATGAGCCTGACCATCACCCCTTTAAGCTCCGCCCTGGGCGCCCAGATCAGTGGCGTCGACATCAGCCAGCCATTGGCCAGCGAACAGCGCGATGCCATCGAGCAGGCGCTGCTGCTGCATCAGGTGCTGTTCTTCCGCGACCAGCCGATCGACCCGCAGCAGCAGGCGCGCTTCGCGGCGAACTTTGGCGACCTGCATATCCATCCGATCTACCCCAACGTGCCGGAACAGCCGGAAGTGCTGATCCTCGACACCGCGGAAACCGACGTGCGCGACAACGCTATCTGGCACACCGACGTGACCTTCCTGCCGACCCCGGCCCTGGGTGCCGTGCTCAGTGCCAAGCTGCTACCGGCATACGGTGGCGACACCCTGTGGGCCAGCGGCATCGCGGCCTATGAGGCGCTCTCGGAGCCGCTGAAGAAGCTGCTGCAGGGCCTGACCGCGACTCACGAGTTCATCAAGTCATTCCCCCTGGAGCGCTTCGGCAATACCCCGGAGGACCTGGCACGCTGGGAAGAAGCCAAGCGGAAAAACCCGCCGCTGTCGCACCCGGTGATCCGCACCCACCCGGTCAGCGGGCGCATGTCGCTGTTCGTCAACGAAGGCTTCACGACCAGGATCAATGAGCTGTCGGACAGCGAAAGCGAGGTCATCCTGAAACTGCTGTTCGCCCACGCCACCCGCCCGGAATTCACCATCCGCTGGCGCTGGCAGACCCACGACGTGGCCTTCTGGGACAACCGCGTGACTCAGCACTACGCCGTCGACGACTACCGCCCGCAACGCCGCGTGATGCACCGCGCGACGATTCTCGGGGATGTGCCGTTTTTTCGTTGAGTCTGCTTGGGAGAAATCTGAATAAAACCAAGGGTGGCCCAGATCAGGGCCGCCGATGATAGCGTCTCGTTTTTTTGCGAGTCGAGAGGTGCCTCTCATGACCAGCCTTATTCCGCCCTCCCCCAGATCGAGGCAAGTTACCTGTAGGAGCGATGCTTGCTCGCGATAGCGGTATGCCTGACACAACACACCGCCTCGATCGCCGGCAAGCCTGGTTCCTACAGAAGCCGCGGCAGCCTTACAGCATGACAACAGGTTTATTCGGCGGTTGAAGGTTTCTCCCACAGATTGATCCCGCCTTCCCGGGCGAAACGATCGATCTCCGCCAGTTCTTCCGCGCTGAAACTCAGGCCCTGCAATGCGCCGACGTTCTCGACGATCTGCTCCGGACGGCTGGCGCCGATCAGGGCCGAGGTCACCCGGGGGTCGCGCAAGGTCCAGGCCAGGGCCAGTTGCGCCAGGCTCTGGCCGCGACGCTTGGCGATTTCGTTGAGGGCGCGCACATGGGCGAGGTTGGCTTCGGACAGGTGCGCGGCTTGCAGCGAACCACCGCCCGGGCGATTGACTCGCGCGTCTTCTGGAATGCCATTGAGGTACTTGTCGGTCAGCAGGCCCTGGGCCAATGGCGTGAAGGCGATCACCCCGGCGCCGAGTTCGTCGGTAGTGTCCAACAGGTCTTTTTCCACCCAGCGGTTGAGCAGGTTATAGGCTGGCTGGTGGATCAGCAGCGGCACTTTCCACTCCTTGAGCAAGGCCGCGATCTCGCGGGTTTTCACCCCCGAATAGGACGAGATGCCGATGTACAGCGCCTTGCCCTGCTGCACCGCGGTGGCCAGGGCGCTGGCGGTTTCTTCCAGCGGGGTGTCCGGGTCGAAGCGGTGGGAATAGAAGATATCCACATAGTCGAGGCCCAGGCGCTGCAGGCTCTGGTCGAGGCTGGCCAGCACGTACTTGCGCGAGCCGCCGCCCTGGCCATAGGGACCGGGCCACATGTCCCAGCCAGCCTTGCTGGAGATGATCAACTCGTCGCGATACGGCTTGAAGTCTTCCCGTAGCAGGCGGCCGAAGTTGATCTCGGCGCTGCCATAAGGCGGGCCGTAGTTGTTGGCCAGATCGAAGTGGTTGATGCCCAGGTCAAAGGCGGTGCGCAACAACGAACGCTGGGTATCGATCGGCGTGCTGTCGCCGAAGTTGTGCCACAGGCCCAGGGACAGCGCCGGCAGCACCAGGCCGCTGCGTCCGACGCGGCGGTAGGGAATGGAGTCGTAGCGGTTTTCGGCAGCAAGGTAAGTCATCGAATCCTCTCTATTGATCCTGAACACCCAGGTTTAAGCACATGCACATTGGTGCAGGGCAAGCGCCCTCGCAATATCTGAATCAGCGGAACGCCTGAAAGGCGCCCAGCATACGCCCAGGCGAGATCGCGGCCACTTCAGATAGGTGAATGACTGAAACGATCCGGTGCCTGCTGACGGACACCCGGACACGGCAGTGGAGAGCCCGCTGCCGAAGTGGAATGACCAGAAAAAACCGAAGGGAAAACATGACGATGAGAATTCTTTATTACGTACCACGTAGCACAGTACGAAATCGTCGCTCAGAGGCAGTCTCAATCGAAACAAATTCCCGGCTAATGGCAACGCTGGCTGAAGGTGGGAATACGGGGGAAAACCCTGGAAACACAGGGCCCTGTCGCTGCCGGCGCTGCCTGAAAAACCAGGAATACGGCATCGAACAAGGCGCTGCATCAGTTGTTTATAGACGGTAAAACACTGCCCTGCCGGGCCGAACCGAAGGTTCCCAAGCCTGGGCGGTACAAGAAAATTGCCGAGGGGCAGATGCCAGGCATGCCCCCATGAGAACCATGGGGACGGGCAATGCCTAGGCGGAGAGTTCGCGCAATGCCGCTGCCGCGAGAAAACCCGAGCGCGAACGGTAGCGCTGGTCGCGCTTCACCGTCTGGTCGATGCGCTCCAACAGTTGCTCCGGCAACGTCGCATTGAAACGCACCGCCTTGCCGAAGTAAGGCGTGATGTCGAACTCGATCACCCCCCACACGCCACCGGCGTAATCGGGATTGTCGATATGCACGTCGACCTCATGCACCAGGGGCAGCGGCTCACCATCGGCGACCAGGCCTTCGTAATGCAGCGACAGGGCCTCTTTCACATTCTCGAAGGCTTGCGCGGCGGTATGACCGGCGGAAAAACAGCCCGGCACATCGGGGACGATCACTCCATATCCGGAGTCGGCATCCTTGTGCAGCACGACCGGGAATTTCATCTCGTTGACCTCTTCGTTCAAGGCCGGCCTCATTTCAGGCCCGCCTGTTTCAAGATGCTGTGGATCGTGCCCCTGGGCAGATCCGCATCCGGGTGAGGGATAGTGGTCCGCCCCGGCTTGTGCAGATGCTTGGTGATGACTGCCTTTGACCGCGATCAGATACCACCCGTCCTCCTCGATCATCCCGATCAGTTCCCGACTGCGCATTGCCGTGTCCTTTCGATACGTCCCGAAAAGCCACCGTACACAGCCAAAGGCGAACAATACACACTATACACATCAAGACAATCAATACAGAAAGCAGCGATGACCGGCATCGCCCTGGCAATGCTCAGACCGCCCTGGCGAAAACCTCCGCCAGCCAGTCGACGAACACCCGCACCCGTGGCGACATCTGGCGGTTGTGCGGGTACAGCACGGAGACCGGCATGGGCGGTGGCGGCGTATCGGTGAGGATTGCCTGCACCAGCCCCTGGGAAATCTGCTGCGCCATGCGGTAGCGCGGGCACTGGATGATGCCCAGCCCGGCCACGGCCGAGGCGGCGTAGATCTCGGCGCCGAACACCGACAGCGCGCCCTCGATGGCGACTTCCCGCAGTTCGCCATCGACCATGAACTCGAAGGGGAACAGCTTGGCCGTGGTCCGCGAGACGTAGTTCACCGCACGGTGCCACGACAGCTCGTCGAGGCTCTTCGGCTCGCCGTATTTGCGCAGGTACGCCGGGCTGGCACAGGTGATCTGCTGCAGGCTGGCCACGCGCCGGCCGATCAGCGACGAGTCGCCCAGGGTGCCGGCGCGCAGCACGCAGTCCACGCCTTCGGCGATCAGGTCGACAAAACGATCGGCCTCGCTGATGGACAGCTCGATCTCCGGATAGCGCGCCATGAATTCGGGCAAGGCCGGAATCACGAAGTACTTGGCCAGGGTGCCATGCAGGTCGACCCGCAAGCGCCCTTTCGGCGCCACCGTGCGAAACGCCAGTTCGGCCTCCTCCAACTCCGCCAGCAACTGTACGCAGCGCAGGTAATAGGCCTCGCCGTCGAGGGTCGGGCGCACACGGCGGGTGCTGCGCTCCAGCAGGCGGGTACCGAGCCAGGCTTCGAACTGGTTGAGAGTATGGGTCAGGGTCGCGCGCGGCAGGTTCAGGTCGTCGGCGGCCAGGGTGAAGCTGCTGCGCTCGTAGATCCGCACGAACACTTTCATCGCTTTGACTTGATCCACGACTGGCTCCCAGGGCGGTTGATTGTTGGCGATTATTGAACAGTCAAGCCAACTCTGGCGCATTTATCACTCTGGACAACCATGTGAACCTGCTTTCACACCCAACCGTTCCCAGAAGGAAATTCGCCATGACTACCCAGACTTCGAAAGTTGCCATCGTGACCGGCGCCTCCCGCGGCATCGGCGCGGTTATCGCCAGACAACTGGCCAGCGAAGGTTTTGCCGTCGCCATCAACTACGCCAGCAGCGCCACCGAAGCCTCGGCCCTGGTGGTGGAACTGCGCCAGGCCGGCCACCGGGCCATAGCGGTCAAGGCCGACGTGGCCAATGCCGATGACGTGCGCCGCTTGTTCGACGAGACCGAAACCCAACTGGGCAAGGTCGACGTGCTGATCAACAACGCCGGCATCCTCAAGGTCCTGCCGCTGGCGCAGCACAGCGACGAGCTGTTCGAGCAGACCTTCGCCATCAATACCCGCGGCACCTTCAATACCCTGCGCGAGGCCGCCAGCCGCCTGAACGCCGGCGGGCGCATCGTCAACTTCTCCAGCAGCACCGTCGGCCTCAACCTGCCGGGTTACGCGGTGTACATCGCCAGCAAGGCGGCGGTGGAGTCCCTGACCCAGGTGTTCGCCAAGGAACTGCGCGGTCGCAACATCACCGTCAACGCTGTCGCCCCCGGCCCGGTGGCCACCGAACTGTTCCTGCACGGCAAGAACGAAGAACAGATCCAGAACTTCGCCAAGATGCCGCCCCTGGAGCGCCTCGGCCAGCCGGAAGACATCGCCAACGTCATCGCCTTCCTGATCGGCCCGGCAGCCGCCTGGGTCAACGGGCAGATCCTGCGCGCCAACGGCGGCCTCGCCTGAGCCGCCTGATTTCCAATGGCCTATCCGCGGAGCCCCCCCCATGCGCCCGACCACCGACTCGCCCGTCCCATGCAATACCCCGCTGATCCCGGCCCTCGCCCCGCTGTACCGCATTGGCGAGCCCCTGGCCTATGCGCTGCTGCGGGCCTGTTATGGCGTGATCATGATCACCCACGGCCTGCCGAAATTGCTGGGCCAGGCCCACGGCTCGATGGCCGACCCGATGGCGGCCTCGATCAACCTGATCCAGAACGTCCTGCATTTGCCGGCGCCGACGTTGATCGCGCTGTTCGTGGCGCTCCTGGAAAGCGTCGGTGGGTTGCTCCTGGCCCTCGGCCTGGGGACACGCCTGCTCGCTGCCATGATGGGCGTGCAGATGCTGACCATCGCCGGCCTGCTAGGCCCCACCTGGCCATGGATCGACCGGGGCATGGAGTACCCGGTGCTGCTGGCGTTTTTGTCGTTCTACATCCTGTTTCGCGGAGCAGGACGCCACTCCCTGGACCACACTCTAGGTCGGGAGCTTTGAATCGCCATCGCCCTTTAGGCCAACCCCGAATCCCGCCCGCGAGGACTTCATCATGCACACCGCGATCATCACCTCCTTCGGCCTGGTCCTCCTGGCGCTGATGCTGTTCATCGGCGAAAAGATCGGCCTCGGCCGCCAGACCCTGGCCTACAGTTTTGTCGTGCTGTGGCTGGCGCTGACGTTGATCAACGGCGCAGTGGGGATGGTCCATGCCGGCCAGTCCCTGAGCACGGAGCTGGCGGTCGGCAGTGTGGTATTCGGCGTGCCGGTGGCGGCGCTGGTGTTGTTCACGGTGCTGAGCCAGGGCTGAAATGACAGCGGGCAAGCCTCGCTCCCGATTCCCTTCAAGAGCGAGGCTTGCCCGCGATAGCGCTTTGCGGTCTTCCCCCGATCAACGCACCAGGTGCAGGAACTGCATATGCCGTTCGTACTGGTCGAGGATGTCGTTGATGATCTGCTCCTTGCTGTAGCCCATCAGGTCGTAGTCCTGGCTACCCTCGGCCAGGTGCACCTCGGCCCGGTAGTAACGCCGGTTGCGCATCTCCTTGGGCCCCATGCCGCCACGGGCGAAGGACGGCGTGAAGTAGCCGCGCATCTGTACCTGATAGACAAACGGATGCTGGTCGCCATGGCCGATTTCCAGGCTGACGTTGTCGTTGGCCGGGTCCGGCTGGGTGATCACGTTCAGGCCTTTCTCGACGAACACCGCGGTCACTTCTTCAATGGCCGGGCGCACCGTCTGGTCGAGGAAGCGATACACCTCGTCGCGTGATGGGAAATGCACCGCCTGGCTCAGGCGCTGGCGCCAGCCGCCCTTGCCGCGACGCGAGGTCGACGACACCGGTGCCAGCGAATGTAACTGGGCGATCTGCTTCTGCGATTCGAGGTAGAAGGCCTTATGCAGCCCCCACATCATCAGCAGCAGGATCATCGAGAACGGCAGCGAGGTCAGCACCACCGCCGACTTCAGCGAGTCGATGCTGCCGGCGAACAGCAGCGCGCTGGTGACCAGCGCGGTCATCGCGCCCCAGAACACCCGCAGCCATTTCGGCCCGTCTTCGTCGGCATTGCCGCCCTTGGCCGACAGGGTCGAGAGCACCACGGTGCCGGAGTCGGCCGAAGTGACGAAGAACACGAAGCTGATGAACACCGTCACGGCGATGACGGTCTTGCTCCAGGGGTAGGTTTCCAGCAGCAGGTAGAGAGTCATCGAGGGGTTCTCGATGGCCGACATGCCCAGCGCGCTCATGCCGTGGTTGAGCACCTGGTCGATGGCACTGTTACCGAAGATCGACATCCAGGCCAGGGTGAAGCCCAGGGGAATCAGCAGTACGCCGAACACGAATTCGCGGATGGTCCGGCCACGGGAAATCCGCGCGATGAACAGGCCCACGAACGGCGACCATGCGATCCACCAGGCCCAGTAGAAGACCGTCCAGCCGCCCAGCCAGTCGCTCGGCTCGTCATAGGCGTAGAGGTCGAAACTCTTCATCGGCAAGGCGCCGAGGTAATCGCCGAGGTTCTGGATCAGGGTGTTGAGCAGGTGCTGGGTGGGGCCGGCGAACAACACGAACAGCAGCAGCGCGCAGGCCAGCAGCATGTTGATGTCGGACATCACCCGCACGCCCTTGTCGACACCGGACACCGCGACAATGATCGCCGCGCCCATCATCAAAGTGATCAGGCCCACCTGGACCCACTGGGTGTGGGCGATGCCGAACAGGTAGTCCAGGCCGGAGTTGAGGTGCAGCACGCCAAAGCCCATGTCGGCGCCGAGGCCGAACACCGTGGCGATGATGCCGAAGCCATCCACCGCGTAGCCGATGGGGCCGTTGATGCGCTTGCCGATCAGCGGGTACAGCGCCGAACGCAGGGCCAGCGGCAGGTTATGCCGGTAGGCGAAATACGCCAGGGCCATGCCGACGAAGGCGAACACGCCCCAGCCGTGCAGGCCCCAGTGCAGGAAGAGAATCTGCATCGCCTGGCGCGCCGCGTCCGCGGTCCCGGCCTCTCCCTGGGGCGGTTGCAGCATATGGGTCAAAGGTTCCGAGACGCAGAAGAAAAACAGCGTGATGCTGATCCCCGCGGCGAACAGCATGCCGGCCCAGGACAGGTAACTGAATTCGGGTTCGTCGTGGTCGGCACCGAGCTTGATCTTGCCGTAGCCGGACAAGGCGGTGACCACCACGAAGATCAGGTACAGGGTCATGGCCAGCATGTAGTACCAGCCGACCGTATTGGCCGCCCAGTTTTGCGCGGCCAGCAACCAGGCGCCGGCTTGTTCCGGCAGGGCAATGACCACCAGGCCGAAGGCCAGGATAAAGCTCGCGGCGAAGTAGAACACCGGCGGATTCATGCGGATCAGGCCGCTGGCGGGAATGGACGATGCACTCATGAAACGTGCACCTCGAGGGGGTAAAACGTGGCTGAAAAGATCGGACTCAGCAAAGGTAAGCCTCCTGTTGTGAGCGGGCAGCGAGCTGCCGGTTTAACTTGAACAAGCGTTCAAGTTAAACACGGATAGGTGCGCAAGGACTAATCGCCGGGCTCGGCGGTCGCCTGATTTCGCAGGTTTTAAGAAAGGTCTGATGTGTCGCGGAGGGAATCGTTCAGCACTAAATAAGCGAATGGCCATCAGGTATGTGAGCCGCTGAAAAGCTTCGCGGGCAATCGAGCGTCGACCGGCCGCTCCTACAGAAGCACGAGGTCTTCTGTAGGAGCGAGGATTGCCCGCGAAAAAACGAACAGGTGCAGCAGACTCTTACTTCTGCGACCCATCGTCATGCTGCAGGTTGGCCTGGGTCAGGTTGCATCCGGCCGGCACGCTGCGGGTCAGCCAGACGTTGCCGCCGATGGTCGAGCCCTTGCCGATGGTGATGCGCCCGAGGATGGTCGCGCCGGCGTAGATCACCACGTCGTCTTCGACTATCGGGTGGCGCGGATGGCCCTTCTGCAACTGGCCGTCCTCGTCCGCCGGGAAGCGCTTGGCGCCCAGGGTCACGGCCTGGTAGATGCGCACGCGCTCGCCGATAATCGCGGTTTCGCCGATCACCACACCGGTGCCGTGGTCGATGAAGAAACTGCGGCCGATCTGCGCACCCGGGTGAATGTCGATGCCGGTGGCCGAGTGGGCGATTTCCGCGCTGATCCGCGCCAGCAGCGGCAGGCCGGCGCGATACAGATGGTGGGCCAGGCGATGGTGGATCACCGCCAGGATGCCGGGGTAGCACAGCAGCACTTCATCGACGCTGCGCGCCGCCGGGTCGCCGTGATAGGCGGCCAGCACATCGGTATCGAGCAGCACCCGCAGGCCCGGCAGGGCCAGGGCGAAGTCCTGGATGATACGGATGGCCCTGGCGTTGACGTCGTCGTCCGACTCGCCGCTCTGGCGCGCGGCGTAACGCAGCTCCAGGCGAGCCTGGGCGAGCAACGAATTGAGGGCCGCGTCCAGGGTATGGCCGACGTAGAAATCCTCGCTTTCCTCGCGCAGGTCCACCGGGCCCAGGCGCATCGGGAACAGGGCGCCGCACAGTGCTTCGAGAATCTCGGCCATGGCCGCGCGCGACGGCAGTTCCCGACCGCCCTGCTCACCGCTGACCCGCCCGTTGCGGGTACGCCACTGGTCGCGGGCATCACGCAGTTGACCGACGATGGTCTGCAATTGCCAATGGCTGGAACGCTCGCTCACGATAGGACTCCTCACTCAGGCGGCCGGACTGTCTGGCCGCGTAAACGACGCCACTTTACGGTATGCGCCCCAGGCCAAATTAAGAACTAATTGTGCTGGCCTAAGCACCTTTTGGCATAAGCGATTGACGGTTGCCCCGGCAAATATCGCTGCCTATAGTCCCTGACACCTCTGACAACCCGTGCGGCCTCATGATCAAACGACAGCTCGACCGTTTTAACCGTCTCGACCTGCTGGGCGGCGCCACCGCCCTGGAAAAACTCGAACGCCTGTCCACCTGGCTGGGCCGCGATATCTACGTCAAGCGCGACGACACCACGCCGCTGGCCATGGGCGGCAACAAGCTGCGCAAACTCGAATACCTGGCCGCCGATGCGCTGGCCCAGGGCGCGGACACCCTGATCACCGCGGGCGCCATCCAGTCCAACCACGTGCGCCAGACCGCGGCCCTGGCCGCCAAGCTCGGCCTGGGTTGCGTCGCCCTGCTGGAAAACCCCATCGGCACCGACGACGGCAATTACCTGGGCAACGGCAACCGCCTGCTGCTCGACCTGTTCGACGCCAAGGTCGAACTGGTGGACAACCTGGACAACGCCGACGAGCAGTTGCAGGCCCTGGCCGAACGCCTGCGCAGCAGCGGCAAGCAGCCGTACCTGGTGCCGATTGGCGGCTCCAACGCCCTCGGCGCGCTGGGTTACGTGCGCGCCGGCCTGGAGCTGGCGGAGCAGATCCACAACACCGGGCTCGACTTCGCCGCCGTGGTCCTGGCCTCGGGCAGCGCCGGTACCCAAAGCGGCCTGGCCCTGGCCTTGAGCGAAGTGTTGCCGCAACTGCCGGTGATCGGCGTCACCGTGTCGCGCACCGACGAAGCGCAGCGGCCGAAGGTCCAGGGCCTGGCCGAACGCACCGCCGATTTGCTCGGGGTGGCGCTGCCGGACAGCTTCAAGGTGGAGTTGTGGGACGAATATTTCGCCCCGCGTTATGGCGAACCGAACGCCGGCACCCTGGCCGCGGTGAAGCTGCTGGCGAGCCAGGAAGGCCTGCTGCTGGACCCGGTCTACACCGGCAAGGCCATGGCCGGCCTGCTCGACGGCATCGGTCGCCAGCGCTTCGACGACGGCCCGATCATCTTCCTGCATACCGGCGGCGCGCCGGCGCTGTTCGCTTATGCCGGATCGTTTGCCTGAACACTGACCTGTAGCCGCTGCCGCAGGCTGCGATGGTCCGGGCCACGCTGGTCACAGGACCTTCTGCGATATCAAGATCCTGCGCCCCCTTCGGGGTCGATCGCAGCCTGCGGTAGCGGCTACAAAGATTGAGAATCTTTATATTTATAAAAAGAATAACAATGTGAATTTATATTATTTTTACATCTATAAGCAGCCACTTATAGTCGCGCCGCAGGCGAATTTGCCGCGAGACGCATACGCTGCATTTAGTGCAGGATAAGGCGCTCGTTCCCGCTCACCGATTGACCTGCATTTCCCAACCGCATCTTCATAAGAAAACACAGGGGCTTGTCATGATTTTTTCCGCACTACGTCGAAATATCCTCGTTGGCTCGCTGGGTCTGGCACTGGGTGCCGGGTTGCTGGGGCAGGCGGTTGCCGGTGAGCAACTGCAAAAGATCAAGGACGCCGGCACCATCAACGTCGGCCTGGAAGGCACTTATCCACCGTTCAGCTACGTCGACGAAAGCGGCAAGCTGGCCGGCTTCGAAGTGGAGTTCTCCGAAGCCCTGGCGCAGAAGCTGGGCGTGAAGGTCAAGCTGCAGCCGACCAAATGGGACGGCATCCTCGCCGCCCTGGAGTCCAAGCGCCTGGACGCGGTGATCAACCAGGTGACCATCTCGGATGAGCGCAAGAAGAAATACGACTTCTCCACCCCCTACACCGTTTCCGGCATCCAGGCCCTGACCCAGAAGAAGAACGAAGGCAAGTTCAAGACCGCCGCCGACCTGGCCGGGCACAAGGTCGGTGTCGGCCTGGGCACCAACTACGAACAATGGCTCAAGGACAACGTGCCCAAAGCCATCATCAAGACCTACGACGATGATCCGACCAAGTACCAGGACCTGCGCGTAGGCCGTATCGACGCGATCCTGGTGGACCGCCTGGCCGCCTTCGAGCTGATCAAGAAAACCAACGACACCCTGGCCGTTTCCGGAGAACCCTTCTCCCGCCAGGAAGCCGGCGTGGCCCTGCGCAAAGGCGAACCCGAGCTGCTGGCCGCGGTGAACAAGGCCATCGAGGAACTGCGCGCCGACGGCACGCTGAAGAAGCTCTCGGAAAAATACTTCAACGCTGACGTCACTCAATAATGGAAGCAGGTTTTCAGTTCGAACTGTATTTCCCGCAGTTGAGCCAGCAAATCGCCGAAACCACCCAGCTGTTGCTGAACTCCGCGCCCTTCCTGCTCAAGGGCGCGTATTTCACGATCATCCTCAGCCTCGGCGGTATGTTCTTCGGATTGGCGCTGGGGTTCGCCCTGGCGCTGATGCGCCTGTCGCGCTTCAAGCTGCTGAGCTGGATCGCCCGCGTCTATGTGTCGTTCTTTCGCGGCACGCCGTTGCTGGTGCAACTGTTCGTGATCTATTACGGCCTGCCGCAGCTGGGTATCGAGCTTGACCCGCTGCCGGCGGCGCTGATCGGCTTCTCGTTGAACATGGCGGCCTATGCCTGCGAGATCCTGCGCGCGGCCATCGGCTCCATCGAGCGCGGGCAGTGGGAAGCGGCGGCCAGCATCGGCATGACCCGGGCCCAGACTCTGCGCCGGGCGATCCTGCCGCAAGCCATGCGCACGGCCCTGCCGCCCCTGGGCAACAGCTTTATCTCGCTGGTCAAGGACACCGCCCTGGCCGCCACCATCCAGGTCCCGGAACTGTTCCGCCAGGCGCAGCTGATCACCGCCCGGACCTTCGAAGTCTTCACCATGTATCTTGCCGCCGCGCTGATCTACTGGGTTCTGGCCAGCGTGCTGGCGCACTTGCAGAACCGACTGGAAGAGCGGGTCAATCGGCACGACCAGGAGTCCTGAACCCATGATTGTGGTTGAAAAACTGACGAAGCAGTTCAAGGGTCAGACCGTCCTCAATGGCATCGACCTGACAGTGGCGGAAGGCGAAGTGGTCGCCATCATCGGCCCCAGCGGCTCGGGCAAGACCACCTTTTTGCGCTGTCTGAATTTTCTCGAAGAACCTACCAGCGGCCGGATCAAGGTCGGCAACATCGAGATCGATGGCAGCCGGCCGCTGACCCAGCAGCAGGGCCTGGTGCGGCAACTGCGCCAGCAGGTGGGTTTCGTGTTCCAGAGCTTCAACCTGTTCCCCCATCGCACCGCGCTGGAAAACGTCATCGAAGGGCCGCTGGTGGTGAAGAAGACGCCCCGCGAGCAAGCCGTGGCCCTGGGTCGCGGGCTGCTGGCCAAGGTCGGCCTGGCGGGCAAGGAAGACGCCTACCCTCGGCGCCTCTCCGGCGGCCAGCAACAGCGCGTGGCGATTGCCCGGGCGCTGGCGATGGAGCCGGAGGTGATCCTGTTCGACGAACCGACCTCGGCCCTCGACCCGGAGCTGGTGGGCGAAGTGCTGGCGACCATCCGCGGCCTGGCCGAGGAGAAGCGCACCATGGTCATCGTCACCCACGAAATGGGTTTCGCCCGCGACGTGGCCAACCGGGTGATCTTCTTCGATAAGGGTGTGATCGTCGAACAGGGCGAGGCCAAGGCGCTGTTCGCCAACCCCAAGGAAGAACGCACCCGGCAATTCCTCAGCAAGTTCCTCACCTCGAGCCACCCCCAGGCCTGACCTGTGCCTCGCTGCCGAGCCCGCCAAGGGCTGGGCGGCAGACGCAACCCCATCACCGCGTTCCGCCCGACAAATCCCATGCCCCGGTTTTACGACGGCTACGCCGCCGCGCGCAGGCTGCACCAGCGGCTACAGGCCTCAGATCTATCTCCCATTACCCTTCGCACTTTCCTACCTGCCGTATACGTAAACCCCTTCTATACATATTCCTAAAAGTTAGTTTATTTAATTTTTATACGCTCATAGGGTATATGCACCGGACCACCGGACATTCTTGAACCCGATTTCGCCGCCACCGCGCGGCACTTCCAAAGATGTGAGGTAGGTATGGTCCGGAACACAATCACCCCAGTGCAAATCGCCAGGGCATTGCGTGCAGCCAAGGAGTGGCACTGATGTCCAATCTGGCCGATGCAAATGTCCAGAGCGATCTGGATGTCGCCCCCCTGTTGTTGCCCGCACGGGTTCTGCTGAACGACGCAGAAGCCCTTCAAGCCGCCCATGAACTGGCCACCGTCGCCCGCCAGCAGGCAGCCCGACGCGACCAGCAGCGCAAGCTGCCATGGGCGGAAATCGAACACTTTACCCGCAGTGGCCTGGGCAGTATTGCCATCCCCCGTGAATACGGCGGCCCGCAGGTTTCCTTCGTCACCCTGGCGGAAGTCTTCGCGATCATTTCCGCGGCCGACCCGGCCCTGGGACAGATCCCGCAGAACCAGTTCGGCATTCTCAACCTGATCCTCGGCAGCGCCACCGAACGGCAGAAAAAGCAGCTGTTCCAGAGCGTGCTGGAAGGCTGGCGCATCGGTAACGCCGGCCCGGAGCGCGGGACCAAAAACACCCTGGAACTCAAGGCGCGGATCACCGCCGACGGCGACGGTTACCGGCTCAATGGCCAGAAGTTCTATTCCACCGGCGCCCTGTTCGCGCACTGGGTGGCGGTCAAGGCGCTGAACGACGACGGCAAGCAGGTGTTGGCCTTCGTCCGGCGCGGCACGCCGGGGCTGCGCATCGTCGACGACTGGTCGGGCTTCGGCCAGCGCACCACCGCCAGCGGCACCATTTTGCTCAACAACGTGCGGGTCGATGCCGACCTGGTGGTGGACAACTGGCGAATCAACGAATCGCCGAATATCCAGGGCGCCGTGTCGCAACTGATCCAGGCAGCCATCGACGCCGGCATCGCCCGCGCGGCCATCGACGACGCCATCGGCTTCGTGCGGGAACGCTCGCGGCCGTGGGTCGACGCCAACGTCGAACGGGCCAGCGACGACCTGTATGTGATCGCCGACATCGGCAAGCTGAAAATCGAACTGCACGCCGCCGAAGCCCTGCTGCGCAAGGCCGGCCAGGTGCTGGACCAGGTCAATGCCGCGCCGATCAGCGCCGAGTCCGCCGCTCGCGCCTCGATCGCCGTGGCCGAAGCCAAGGTGCTGACCACCGAGATCTCCCTGCTGGCCAGCGAAAAGCTCTTCGAGCTGGCCGGCAGCCGCGCCACCCTCGCCGAATTCAACCTCGACCGGCACTGGCGCAATGCCCGGGTCCACACCCTGCACGATCCGGTGCGCTGGAAATACCACGCCGTCGGCACCTACCACCTGAACGGCACCCTGCCGGCTCGCCATTCCTGGATTTAAGCGACCAGATCTCTGGAGAAGTACATGACTCTTTCTCAACACGTCGCGGTCATAACCAGCGATGAGCAAGCCCTGATCGTCGCCAGCGGCCTGGCCGAAGATTTCAAGCGCGACAGCGCCCTGCGCGACCGCGAACGCCGCCTGCCCCACCCCGAACTCGAAGCCTTTTCTCGCTCCGGCCTGTGGGGCATCAGCGTGCCCAGGGAATACGGCGGCGCCGGCGTATCCAACGTCACCCTGGCCAAGGTCATCGCCCTGATCGCCCAGGCCGACGGCTCCCTGGGGCAGATCCCGCAGAACCATTTCTACGCCCTCGAAGTGCTGCGGGTGAACGGCAGCGAGGCACAGAAAAAACGCCTGTACGCCGAGGTCCTGGCCGGCCAGCGCTTCGGCAATGCCCTGGCCGAGCTGGGCACCAGGACCGCCCACGACCGCACCACCCGCCTGACCCGTGACGTGCAGCCAGGACGCGACGGCTATCGCATCAACGGTCGCAAGTTCTACGCCACCGGCGCCATCTACGCCCAGCGCATCCCCACTTCGGTGGTGGATGAACACGGCGTGCAGCAACTGGCCTTCGTCCCGGCGGACAGCCAGGGCCTGAACGTGATCGACGACTGGAGCGGCTTCGGCCAGCGCACCACCGGCAGCGGCTCGGTGGTGTTCGAGGAGGTGTTCGTCGCCGCCGAGGACGTGATTCCCTTTCAGAGCGCCTTTGAACGCCCGACCACCGTCGGCCCGCTGGCGCAGATTCTCCATGCCGCCATCGACACCGGTATCGCCCGCGCCGCTTATGAAGACGCCCTGCATTTCGTGCGCACCAAGACCCGGCCGTGGATCGATTCCGGCAACGACAAGGCCACCGAAGACCCGCTGACCCTCAAGAGCTTCGGCCACTTGAGCATTCGCCTGCACGCCACCGAGGCGCTGCTGGAGCGCTCCGGGGAGTTCCTCGACGCGGCCCAGGCCGAGCCCAACGCCGAGACCGTGGCCGCCGCCTCCATCGCGGTCGCCGAGGCCCGCGCCATCAGCACCGAAATCTCCCTGGCCGCCGGCAGCACCCTGTTCGAACTGGCCGGCAGCCAGGCGACCCTGGCCGAACATGGCCTGGACCGTCACTGGCGCAACGCCCGGGTGCATACCCTGCACGACCCGGTGCGCTGGAAGTACCACGCGGTGGGCAACTACTACCTCAACCAGACGAACCCGCCACTGCGGGGGACCATCTGATGGGCGCGAAGAAAAAGATCCTGCTCAATGCCTTCAACATGAACTGCATCGGGCATATCAACCATGGCCTGTGGACCCATCCACGGGACACCTCGACCCAGTACAAGACCCTCGAATACTGGACCGAACTGGCGCAGCTGCTGGAGCGTGGACTGTTCGACGGGTTGTTCATCGCCGACATCGTCGGGGTCTACGACGTCTACCAGAACTCGGTGGACGTGACGCTCAAGGAGTCGATCCAGCTGCCGGTCAACGACCCGCTGCTGCTGGTTTCGGCCATGGCCGCGGTGACCCGCAACCTCGGTTTCGGCCTCACCGCCAACCTCACCTACGAGCCGCCGTATCTGTTCGCCCGGCGCATGTCCACGCTGGACCACCTGAGCCGTGGCCGGGTCGGCTGGAACATCGTCACCGGCTACCTCGACAGCGCCGCCAAGGCCATGGGCCTGAGCGAACAGGCCGAGCATGACCGGCGCTACGACCAGGCCGACGAATACCTGCAAGTGCTCTACAAGCTCTGGGAAGGCAGTTGGGAAAACGACGCGGTGATCAACGACCGCGAACAGCGGATCTATGCCCGGCCGGAGAAAGTGCACAAGGTCGAGCACAAGGGCGAGTTCTATCAGGTCGAGGGCTATCACCTGTGCGAGCCGTCGCCACAGCGCACGCCGGTGCTGTTCCAGGCCGGCAGTTCGGATCGCGGCCTGCTGTTCGCCGGGCGCCACGCCGAGTGCGTGTTCATCAGCGGGCAGAACAAGCCCTCGACCAAGGCCCAGGTGGACAAGGTCCGCGCCAGCGCCGTGGCTGCCGGGCGCAATCCCGAGGACATCAAGGTGTTCATGGGGCTCAACGTGATAGTCGCCGAGACCGAGGAACTGGCGTGGAAGAAGCACGCGGAGTACCGCAGCCATGCCAGCGCCGAAGCCGGGGTGGCGCATTTCTCGGCGTCCACCGCCATCGACTTTTCCCAGTACGAGATCGACGAACCGATCCAGTACGTGAAGAGCAACGCCATCCAGTCGGCCACCCGGAACCTGCAGAACAACGACTGGACCCGGCGCAAGCTGCTCGACCAGCACGCCCTCGGCGGGCGCTACATCACCGTGGTCGGCTCGCCGCAACAGGTGGCCGACGACCTCGAATCCTGGATCGCCGAAACCGGCCTCGACGGCTTCAACCTGACCCGCATCGTCACCCCGGAAAGTTATGTCGACTTCATCGACCTGGTGATCCCCGAGCTGCAACGCCGCGGCTCGTACAAGACCGCCTACGACAACGGCACCCTGCGCGAAAAGCTGTTCCAGCGCGAGGCGCAATTGCCGGAGCAACACAGCGGATCCACCTATCGCCACTAACCCTGTAGCCGCTGCCGCAGGCTGCGATCGGCCTCGAAGAGGACGTGCTCTTGAGATCGTTGGAAGGCCCTTCGGGCCTTATCGCAGCCTGCGACAGCGGCTACAGGTCACCTGAATATCTAACGCACTGACTGGAACCAAGACCATGAAAAGCAAACGCCTCAGCCACCCAGTCAAAGCACTGGCCCTCGCCCTCGGACTGTTCGGCAGCGCGGTATTCGCCGCCGACGCGCCGCTGAAAGTCGGCACCACCGCCGCCTTCGCCATTCCCCTGGAGGCCGCCGTCGAAGAGGCCGGCAAACAGGGCCTGAAAGTCGAACTGGTGGAGTTCAGCGACTGGATCGCGCCGAACGTCAGCCTGGCCGCCGGCGATATCGACGTGAACTACTTCCAGCACATCCCGTTCCTGGAAAACGCCAAGGCCGCCGCCGGTTTCGACCTGGTGCCGTTCGCCCCGGGGGTCATCAACAACGTCGGCCTGTACTCGAAGAAATACAAAAGCTTCGACGAGCTGCCCGAAGGCGCCACGGTGGCCATCGCCAACGACCCGATCAACAGCGGTCGCGGCTTGCAACTGCTGGCCAAGGCCGGCCTGATCAGCCTCAAGCCGGGCGTCGGCTACAAGGCCACCGAGGACGACATAGTCGCCAACCCGAAGAAACTGAAGATCCTCCAGGTCGAGGCCGTGCAACTGGTACGCGCCTATGACGACGCCGACCTGGTGCAGGGCTACCCGGCCTATATCCGCCTGGCCAAGACCTTCGATGCCGGTTCGGCGCTGCTGTTCGACGGCCTCGACCACAAGGAATATGTGATCCAGTTCGTGATCCAGCCCAAGAGCAAGACCGACCCGCGGCTGATCAAGTTCGTCGACATCTACCAGCATTCGCCGGTTGTGCGCGCCGCCCTGGATAAAGCCCACGGCAAGCTCTACCAAGCCGGCTGGGAAGGTTGAGATGAGCGTCGCCTATCTCCCGCACAAGACGGCCACGCAGCCGCCCGAACAGCCGCAAAACGCACAGCAGGCCGAACTGCACCCGGAGCTGAACCGGGCCCATGTGCGCTTCATCGGCCTGACCAAGACCTACCAGGGCCAGCAAGGCCCGGTGCAGGCCCTGCACGGTATCGACCTGGCGATCCAGCGCGGCGAAGTGTTCGGCATCATCGGCCGCAGCGGCGCCGGCAAGTCGTCGCTGATCCGCACCATCAACCGCCTGGAACAGCCGTCGGGCGGCCGGGTGCTGATCGATCAGGTGGACATCGGCGACTTCGACGAAGATCGCCTGGTGGAGCTGCGCCGGCGCATCGGCATGATCTTCCAGCACTTCAACCTGATGTCGGCCAAGACCGTGTGGCAGAACGTCGAGCTGCCGCTGAAGGTGGCCGGCGTGCCCAAGGAACAGCGCGAGCGCAAGGTGCGCGAACTGCTGGAACTGGTGGGTCTGAAGGACAAGCACAAAGCCTACCCGGCGCAACTCTCGGGCGGGCAGAAACAGCGGGTGGGCATCGCCCGGGCTCTGGTCCACGACCCGGCGATCCTGCTGTGCGACGAGGCCACCTCGGCGCTGGACCCGGAAACCACCCAGTCGATCCTCGGCCTGCTCAAACAGATCAACCAGCGCCTGGGCCTGACCATCATCCTGATCACCCACGAGATGGCGGTGATCCGCGATATCTGCGATCGGGTGGTGGTGCTCGAGCACGGGCATATCGTCGAGCAGGGGCCGGTCTGGGAAGTGTTCGGCAACCCGCAGCACGAGGTCAGCAAGACCCTGCTGGCGCCCTTGCAGCACGGCTTGCCGGAGGAGCTGCAAAACCGCCTGCAAGCCCAGCCGACGTCTTCGGACGCGGCGGTGGTATTGCGCGTGCAGTTCACCGGCAGGACCAGCGACGAGCCGGACCTGGCCGCGCTGTTCAGCACCCTGGGCGGACGCGTACGGCTGCTGCACGGCGGCGTGGAACGGATCCAGGGGCATGCCCTGGGGCAACTGCTGCTGGCGGTCAGCGGCTCGTCCCTGGACGCCGAGGAACAACGCCTGCGCGCGCAGCACTTTTTGCACAAGCAATGGACACAACAGGTAGAGGTGCTGGGTTATGTGGTTTGATCGCTTGCTCCAGGGCGTTATCGATACCTTCCTGATGGTCGGCGTGTCGTCGCTGATCGCCTTGCTCGCGGGCATTCCGCTGGCGGTGATCCTGGTCACCAGCGGCAAGGGCGGGATCTACGAAGCGCCCAGGCTGAACAGCGTGCTGGGGGCCTTCGTCAACCTGTTCCGCTCGATCCCGTTCCTGATCCTGATGGTGGCGCTGATCCCCTTCACCCGGCTGATCGTCGGCACCACCTACGGTGTCTGGGCAGCGGTGGTGCCACTGACCATCGCCGCCACGCCGTTCTTCGCGCGGATCGCCGAGGTCAGCCTGCGCGAAGTCGACCACGGCCTGATCGAAGCCGCCCAGGCCATGGGCTGCCGGCGCTGGCACATCGTCCGGCATGTGCTGTTGCCGGAGGCGCTGCCGGGCATCGTCGGCGGCTTCACCATCACCCTGGTGACCATGATCAACTCCTCGGCCATGGCCGGGGCCATCGGCGCCGGCGGCCTGGGGGACATCGCCTATCGCTACGGTTACCAGCGTTTCGACAGCCAGATCATGCTCACGGTGATCGTGCTGCTGGTGATCCTCGTCGCGGCGATCCAGCTCGGCGGCGACCGCCTGGCGCGGGTGCTCAACAAACGTTGAGAAACGCCACCTTCGTTGTGACGAATAACCTGTAGCCGCTGCCGCAGGCTGCGATAAGGCCCGAAGGGCCTTCGGCGCTCTCAAGAGCACGGCCGCTTCGCAGCCGATCGCAGCCTTCGGCAGCGGCTACAGGGAACCAGTGCGCCAGACATGGGGTATATTCGGACCATTCCCCCCTTTCTCTGCGTAGCCCGCCATGAAACTCGCCCCCACCGACCTCGACCAGATCACCTCCACCACCCTGGGTCACTACAACCAGGTGGCCGAAGATTTCCGCGAAGGCACCCGCGACCACGATGTCAGCCAGAACATCGACGCACTGTTGCGGCATATCCAGGGCACGGCGCCCTTCACCCTGCTGGACTTCGGCTGCGGCCCCGGGCGCGACCTGCGGACCTTCACCCGCCTCGGTCATGTCGCCATCGGCCTCGACGGCTCCGAGCGTTTTGCCCAGATGGCCCGCGACGACAGCGGTTGCGAGGTCTGGCAGCAGGACTTCCTCAAGCTCGACCTGCCCGCCGAACGCTTCGACGGCATCTTCGCCAATGCCGTGCTGTTCCATATCCCCTCGCAGGAGCTGCCACGGGTGCTGCGCCAGCTGCATGCCACGCTGAAACCCCGCGGCGTGCTGTTCAGCTCCAACCCGCGCGGCGACAACCGCGAAGGCTGGAACGGCGCGCGTTATGGCGCCTACCACGACCTGGCGGCGTGGCAGCGCTTACTGACGGCGGCGGGGTTTGTCGAGCTGGAGCATTACTACCGACCCGCCGGTTTGCCGCGGGAACAGCAGCCGTGGCTGGCGAGTGTGTGGCGCAAGGTTTGAGCGGTTTGCCAGATAGACCGTAGCGCCTGGATCGCGGGCAAGAACTAGGCGTCCCCCCTGCTCCTACAGAAGACTATGTATACATCTGTAGGAGCGAGGCTTGCCCGGCAACGGCGTTCTGTCAGACGGATATCTGTCTCAGGCCGCCTCTTTCTTCGGCTCCTTGATCTTGTACCAGGCCACATACAGCGCCGGCAGGAACAGCAGCGTCAGCAGGGTGGCGACGATGATGCCGCCGATCATGGCGTAGGCCATCGGCCCCCAGAACACTTCCCGGGCGATGGGGATCATGCCCAGGCTGGCCGCCGCAGCGGTTAGCAGGATCGGCCGGCGACGGTGCTCGGTGGCTTGCACCACCGCATCCCAGGATGAATGACCGGCTCGCTCGAATTCGTCGATCTGGGTCACCAGGATCACCGAGTTGCGGATGATGATGCCGATCAGCGCGAGAATCCCGAGGATCGCCACAAAGCCCATGGGCGTGCCCGTCGGCACCAGCGCCAGGACCACGCCGATCAGCCCCAGGGGCGCGACGCTGGCCACCAGGAACAGCTTCTGCACGCTGTGCAGCTGGATCATCAGGAAGGTCGCCATGAGGAACAGCATCAACGGCACCACCTTGGCGATCGGCCCCTGGGCCTTGCCGCTCTCCTCCACCGTACCGCCGGTAGCCACCGAATAACCGACCGGCAGGCTGGCGGCGAACTTGTCGATATCCGGCTTGAGCAGCCTGACCAGGTCGGTCGGCTGGATTTCGTCACGCACCGAGGCCTTGATGGTGATGGTCGGTTTGCGGTCGCGCCGCCAGACCAGCGGCTGCTCCAGTTCGTAGCGCACCGTGGCGAAGGCCAGCAGCGGAATCGAGGTGCCGTTGGGGTTGACGATCTGCAGGTTCTGCAGGGTTTCCGGGGAACCGCGCTCGCTGTCGTCGGCCCGGCCGACCACGTTGATCAGGTAGATGTCGTCATGCACCTGGGTCACGGTGGAGCCGCTGACGATGCTGTTCATCAACTGCGCCACGTCCTCCGAAGACAACCCCAGCTGGCGGGCCTTGTCCTGAGCGATGTCGATGCGCAGGACTTTGCCCGGCTCGTTCCAGTCGTAGATGGTCTCGCCGATGTGCGAGTTCTTGTCCAGTTCGGTGGCCAGCTCGATGGCGTGCTTGCGCACCTGGTCGATGTCCTTGCCGCTGACCCGGTACTGGATCGGCCGCCCCACCGGCGGGCCCATTTCCAGGGCCTGGACGTAGCTGCCGATGCCGACGAAGTCGTCGCGCAGGCGTTTTTTCAGACGCTCGGTCAACGCCGTGCGCGACTCCAGGCCCTTGCTGACGATCACCAGCTGCGCGTAGTAGGGGTTCTGCAGTTGCTGGTCCAGCGGCAGGTAGAAACGAATCGCGCCTTCGCCGATATAGGTGCTCCAGCGCACGATGTCCGGATCGTCCTTGAGGGTCGCCTCCAGGCGATCCACCGCCATGCGGGTCTCGGCGATCGAGGCGTTCTGCGGCAGGTTGAGGTCGACGAGAATCTCCGGCCGGTCCGAGGACGGGAAGAACTGGTTCTGCACGAAGCGCATGCCGACCACCGACAGCACGAACACCAGGACGGTGATGCCGATGGCCCACCAGCGGTTGCGCATGGCCCACAGCAGGCCACCGTTGAAGGCGCGGCCGATGCGGCCCGGCTCCTCGGAATGGGGCTTCACATTGGTGCTGAGGATATGCACGCCGATCACCGGGGCGAACAGCACGGCGACTATCCACGACACCAGCATGGCCACGGCGATCACCGCGAACAGGGTGAAGGTGTACTCGCCGGCGGAGCTGGCGTTGAGGCCGATGGGCACGAAGCCGGCGACCGTCACCAGGGTCCCGGTGAGCATCGGGAAGGCCGTGGAGGTGTAGGCGAAGGTCGCCGCCTGCTCCTTGGTCTCGCCCATCTCCAGGCGCGTGACCATCATCTCCACGGTGATCATCGCGTCGTCCACCAACAGCCCCAGGGCGATGATCAATGCACCGAGGGAAATCCGCTGCATGGTGATGCCGCTGTATTCCATGAAGACGAAGACCATCGCCAGCACCAGCGGAATCGAGCACGCCACCACCAGCCCGGCGCGCATGCCCAGGCTGACGAAACTCACCACCAGCACGATCACCACCGCCTCGAACAGCGCGCTGGTAAAGCCGCCGACGGCTTTTTCCACCACCTCGGCCTGGTCCGACACCGTGTGTACGCCTACGCCCACCGGCAGCTCGGCGGTGAGCTGGTCCATCTTGGCGTGCAGGGCCTTGCCGAAGTCCTGGATGTTGCCGCCCTTCTTCATGGCGATCGCCAGGCCGATGGCCGGCTGGCCGTTGTAGCGAAACTGCGGCGTCGAAGGGTCGACGTAGCCGCGGCTGATCTCGGCGATATCCGCCAGGCGATAGAAGCGTTCGTTGAGGCGCAGGTTGACCGTGGCCAGGTCTTTCTCCGAGGCGAACTGCCCCGAGGTGCGCACGGAAATCCGCTCCGGCCCGGCTTCGATGACCCCGGCCGGGGTCACCGCATTCTGCGCTTGCAGGCTCTGCAGGACCTGGCGCTGGTCGATGCCCAGCGCCGCCAGCTTGCGCGTGGAGAAGTTCAGGTAGATGACTTCGTCCTGCTCGCCGACCATTTCCACCTTGCCCAGGTTCGGCACCTCGCGGACCTCGGCGCGCACCTGCTCCACGTAATCGCGCAACTGGCGCATGCTCAGGCCGTCGGCGGTAAAGGCGTAGACCGAGCCGAACACGTCACCGAACTCGTCGTTGAATCCCGGCCCTTGCAGGCCCTGGGGGAAGTCGCCGCGAATGTCGTTGATCTTCTTGCGCACCTGATACCAGATCTCGGGAATGTCCTTGCCGCTGGTGGTGTCGCGCAGGTAGACGAACACCGTCGACTCGCCGGGGCGGGTGTAGCTTTTCACGTAGTCGAGGGAGTCCAGCTCTTCGAGTTTTTTCTCGATGCGGTCGGTGACCTGCTTGAGGGTTTCCTCCTGGGTCGCGCCCGGCCAGCGGGTCTGGATGACCATGGTCTTGATGGTGAAGGACGGGTCTTCCTCGCGCCCCAGGTTCATGTAGGAGAACACGCCCATCAGCAGGGCGACGAACATCAGGTACCAGACGAACGACTGATGCTTGATGGCCCACTCGGATAAATTGAAGCTTCCTTTTGTGGCCGGCGTCATCGTGGGCTGTCCTCGTCGATTTTGACTTTCTGCCCCGGTTTGAGGCTGTTCACGCCGGCGCTCACCACCCGCTCGCCGATCTTGATCCCGCTGCCGATCAACGCCGAATCATGGTCGCGACTGAGCACCGTGACCTCCCGCGGCGCCACGGTCCGTGCCTGCGGGTCGACGATCCAGACCCGGGTCTGGCCGTCCACCTCCTGCAGGGCCGACAGCGGCACCTCGGTGCGCGGGACGATGGCGGAGCTGAGGGTCACGCTGATGGCCGTGCCGAGGCGGAAGGCTTCGGGGGTTTCGGTCAGGGTCAGGCGCGAGCGCCGGGTGCGGGTGGCGCTCTGCGCCTGGGGTTCGATTTCACGCACGATGGCGGTGGTGTTGATGCTCGGGTCCAGCTGCGAGGCGACCTTGAACACCACGTCGGCCGGCAACTGGTCCACCAGGGATGCCGGCAGGTCGATCACCGCTTCCTTGATGTCCGGACGGGCCAGGGTCACCACCTGCTGGCCGGCGCTGACCACCTGGCCGGCCTCGGCGCTCCAGGCGGTGACCACGCCGCCGTGATCGGTGCGCAGCTCGCTGTAGGCGAGCTGATCACGGGCCTGGCGGACCGCGGCCCTGGCCTGCTCCAGGGAGGCGCGGGTGGTCTTCAGGTCGGTCTGGGCGATGTCCAGTTGCGCCTGGGCGCCGACGCCGCGGTCGAACAGCTGCTGCTGGCGCCGGGCGTTGGCCTGGGCATTGATCCATTGCGCCTCGACCCGGGCCAGGTCGCCCTGGGCGGAACGCAACTGGTTCTGCTGATCGGTGGGGTCGAGGGTGGCGAGCAAGGCGCCCTTGCCCACCTCGGCACCGACGTCGACATTGCGATTGGCGATGCGCCCCGGCACCCGGAAACCGAGGTTGGTTTCATAGCGGGCCTGGATGCTGCCGGCGAACCGCCCGAGGCTTTCCTCGGACTCGGCGCGCACCTCGAACGACAGCACCGGGCGCACCGGCTCGGGCGCCGGTTCTTCCTTGGAACAGGCGCCCAGCGTCAGGCCGGCGCACAACAGCAGGGACAGGCGCTTCATGGCTGGGCTCCTTGGGCGCCGGTCTCGGGAACGATCTCGACGAGCATTCCCGGGTGCAGCAACTGGCCGCCGGCGATCACCACTTTTTCGCCGCCCTTGAGGCCGTCGCTGATGATCACCTTGCCGGTCTGGTAGCGCCCCACCGTGACGCTGTGCAGGCTGGTCTTGCCGTCCTCGCCCACCAGCCACACGGCCGGTTCGTTGAGGTTCTTGGTCAGCGCCGCCCAGGGCAGCTCGACACTGGCCTGGCCGGCCGCGTGGACGCTGGCGCTGACCACCGAGCCCAGGTCCATGCCCGCCGGCAGGCCGTCGAGGGCCACCTTGACCTGCACCGTGCCGCTCTGCGCCGACACCACCGGGGTGACTTCACGCACCTTGCCGGTGGTCTTGATGTTCGGGTTGTCCAGCAGGCTGACGGTGATCGCGCCTTCCTTCGGCGGGGCCACCAGCAGCGACTCGTAGACGTTGAACACGGCGTCACGCTCGCCGTCGCGGGCCAGGCTGTAAATCGGCACCGTGGCCTGCACCACCTGGCCGACCTCGGCCTGGCGCGCGGTGATCACCCCTGGCGCGTCGGCGATCAGCGCGGTGTAGCTCAGTTGCTCGCGGGCGTTGGCCAACTGCGCCTGGGCCGCGCTCAAGGCGCTCTGGCTACTGCGCAGCGCCGCCTGGGCGGCATCGTATTCGCTCTGGCTGGTGTAGCCCTTGGGCAGGAGTTTCTGCTGGCGGACGAAGGCCGCGCTGGTCTGCTTGACCCGCGCCTGCTCGGCGAACACCGAGGCGGCGGCGGAATCGACATTGGTCTGCAGGTCTTTCGGATCGAGCCGGGCCAGTACCTGCCTGGCCGTGACCCGGTCGCCGACATCCACCAGGCGCTGGATGATCTTGCCGCCGACGCGGAACGACAACTCGGTCTGCACCCGCGCCTGCACATCGCCGGTGAGGGTCACTTGCGCGGCGAAATCGCGAGGCTGCACGTGCTGCACGCGCACCCGCGGCCGCTCTTTTTCGGTCGGTTTCTCCGCACCACAACCGCTCAGTAGTGCCGCCAGCGTCAAACCCACTATCCACTTCGATTCGAGACCAGCCATGCAGGCTCCTTCGCGCGATGCAATCGTACAGGTGACGATACGACTGTGAGCTTAGAACAGGGTTCAACCGCTGCACACAGGGACCAGGATAAATGCGCACGCCCCGGAAAATCAGGATAAAACCACGGGTTGCGAGGGATTTGGCGCGAGTCCAAATGAGCCAAACGGCCGGCGTCCGGTGGTTTTCGATAAAGCCCGAACCCGGAGAAATCAGGCACACTGCGCCTTCATGCACAAGGAGTCCCGGGATGCTCAAGACCCTGGCAGTGGCCAATTACCGTTCGATCAACAAACTGGTGATTCCGCTGGAGCGGCTGAACCTGATCACCGGTCCCAACGGCAGCGGCAAGTCCAACCTGTACAAGGCCCTGCGCCTGCTGGCGGAAACCGCCCAGGGCGGGGTGGTCAACGCGCTGGCCAGCGAAGGCGGCCTGGAATCGACCTTCTGGGCCGGGCCGGAACAGATCAGCCGGCGCATGAGCCGTGGCGAAGTGGCGATCCAGGGCGGCCCCCGGAAAACCGTCAAGCGCTTGCAGCTGGGCTTTACCGGCGAGGACTTCGGTTATTCGATCGGACTGGGGCTGCCGGACTCCAGCGGCCATTTCATGCTGCCCGGGCATAGCGTGCCAATTCCGTCGCGCTTCACCCTCGACCCGCGGATCAAGCGCGAGAGCATCTGGAGCGGGCCGATGTATCGCCCGGCCAGCGTGTTGGTGGATCGCCAAGGCCCCATGGTGCGGGCCCGCCAGGGGCGGCAGTGGGAAGTGCTGGCGCAGCACACCTCCAGCGGCGACAGCCTGTTCGACCAGGTCGGCAACCTGCGTTCGTCGCCCGAAGTCCTGCATTTGCGCGAGCAGATTCGTGGCTGGCGTTTCTACGATCACTTGCGCACCGACAGCCAGGCCCCCGCGCGCCGGCCGCAGCTGGGCACCCGCACGCCGGTGCTGCACCACGACGGCCGCGACCTGGCGGCGGCGTTGCAGACCATCATCGAAGTGGGCGATCAGCAGGCGCTGCGCGAGACCATCAGCGACGCCTTTCCCGGGTCGCGGCTGGAGATCGATGCGGTGCCGGGCGGGCTGTTCGGCGTGCAGTTCCATCAGGACGGTTTGCTGCGGCCGCTGTCGGCGGCGGAGCTGTCGGACGGCACCCTGCGTTACCTGCTGCTGGTCGCCGCCCTGCTGACGCCACGGCCACCGACGCTGATGGTGCTCAACGAACCGGAAACCAGCCTGCACCCGGACCTGCTGCCGGCCTTGGCGCGCCTGATCATCCGGGCTTCGCGGCAGTGCCAGGTGTGGGTAGTGTCCCATGCCAGCCGGCTGATCGCGGCGTTGCAGCAGGACCCGCAATGCAACGCCATCGTGCTGGAGAAGCATTTCGGCCAGACCGAAATCGTCGGCCAGGGCATGCTCGACGAGCCGGCGTGGTATTGGCCGGATTGAGCGCAAAGGACCTGTAGCCGCTGCCGAAGGCTGCGATAGGGCCGCAGGCCCTCCTGCGTCAGTAGGATCGCCACGACCGTTCTCCGAACGCGGCCCGGGTCGATCGCAGCCTGCGGCAACGGCTACAGGGGCTCAGGCGCAGACTGTCACCCCTGCCACTTGCCGCCTTCGACAATCACGCTTTCCGGCTTGGTGTCGTCGCTCAGTTCCTTGCGCACGTACTGGTCGTAGAGCTTGAGCAGGTACTTGTCCTCGCCCAGCTTGGCCAGTTCGGCGTTGACCCAGTCACGCAGTTCGATATTGCCCTTCTTCACCGCCGGCGCGATCGGCGCCTGTTCCCCCAGGGTCTGCGGCAGTACGCGGTAGCCCGGGTTTTGCTTGGACCAACTGAACAGGATCAGGTTGTCCTGGGCATAGGCATCGCCGCGGCCGTTGGCCAGGGCTTGCAGGGACTCGGAGTTCTTCTCGAACTTCAGCAGTTTCCAGTCCGGGTGGTTCTTGGTCAGCCAGATATCGGCGGTGGTGCCGGTGGTGACGATGGTGGTGCGACTCGCCAGGTCATCCAGGTTCTTCACTTCGCTGCCGTTAGGCACCAGGGCCTGCACCGCGACCTTGAGGTTGGGGTTGGTGAACTCCACCGCTTCCTTGCGCTCCGGGGTGACGGTCATGTTGGCCAGGATCAGGTCGACCTTGTCGCTCTGCAGGAACGGAATGCGGCTGGCCGGCTCCACCGCGACGAATTCCACCTTGTTCTCGTCGCCCAGCAGGTCCTTGGCGAATTGCCGCCCGATATCGGTATCGAAGCCCACGTAACGGTCGGTCTCGTCGACGAAACCGAACGGCGGCTTGTCGGTGAATACGCCGACGATCAGCTTGTCGCGGGCCTTGATCTTGTCCAGGTAACCGGCCGCCGGGGCAGCGCTGGCGCTGGCCGCGGGCTTGGGCGCCTCGGTGGTTTTATCGCAGCCGGCCAGCAAGGCAAGGCCGAACAGCGGGAGTATCAGTAGCGAAGACTTGGCAGTTTTCATAAGAGCTCCAGTTCCTTTGTAGGTGCTTTTTTTGGCAATGCTTCAACGAAGGAGAATTTCTCCAGGAACTGCTGCGCTCGTGCGGTCCGCGGGTTCGTAAAGAAGGTCTCGGGAGGGTGCTGTTCGAGGATGCGCCCGGCATCCATGAACACGATGCGGTCGGCCACCGCGCGGGCGAAGGCCATTTCGTGGGTGACGATCAGCAGGGTCATGCCGTCCCGGGCCAGGCCCTGGATCACTTGCAGCACTTCCTTGACCATCTCCGGGTCCAGCGCCGCGGTGACCTCGTCGAACAGCATCACCTGCGGGTTCATGCACAACGAACGGACGATGGCGATACGTTGCTGCTGGCCGCCGGAGAGCTGGCGCGGGAAGGCATCGCGCTTGTCCAGAAGGCCCACCCGTTCCAGCAGCGCCTCGGCCTGGGCGCGGGCTTCGCGACGGTCGCGTTTCTGTACCCTGAGCGGGCCGAGCAGGAGGTTGTCGAGCACGCTCATGTGCGGGAACAGGTGGTAACTCTGGAACACCATGCCGATGTCCTGGCGCACCTGGCGCCAGTCGGTGGCCTTGTCCAGCAGCTCGCGGCCGGCGAATCTCAGGTGGCCGCCGTGGGCCTTTTCCAGGCCGTTGAGGCAGCGCAGCAAGGTGGACTTGCCGCAGCCGCTGGGGCCGAGAATCACCACCACCTCGCCCTGGGCGACCTTGAGGTCGATGTCCTTGAGCACCTGCTGCTCGCCGAAAAACTTGTTGAAACCCTGGAACTCGATCAGTGCGCTCATGCTTGCGTCCAGCGCCGCTCCAGCACGCGCGAGGCGGCCGACAGCGGGTAGCAGATAAAGAAGAAAAACAGGAACAGGGCGCCGTAGATCAGCACCGACTCGTAGGTGCGCTCGATGATCTGCTGGCCGACCTTGATCACGTCCACCACGCCGATCAGCACCGCCAGCGAGCTGGTCTTGATGATCCGCGTGTAGACGTTGATGGTCGGCGGCGTCATGCGCTTCAGCGCCTGGGGTAGCAGCACGTAGCCGTACAGCTGCGGGTCGGACAGGCCGATCGACAGCCCTGCCTCGCGCTGGCCACGGGGCAGCGAATGCAGGGCGCCGCGCACCACCTCGCCGACTTCGCTGGCGCCCCACAGCGACAGCACCAGCACCGCGCAGGTGAAGCTGGGAATGCTGATGCCGAAGAAGATCGGGAAACCGAAGAACAGCAGGTACAGCCAGACCAGCACCGGGATCGCCCGGAACAGCTCCAGGTAGATGCGCAGCACGGCGTTCAACCATTTGTGGTCGAGGGTCCGCAGCACGCCGTAGAGCACGCCGCCGACGGTGCTGAAGGCGATGCTCAGCAGGGAAATCGACAAGGTCTGCGCGGCGCCCTTGCCCAGTTGCGGCAAGGACACCCAGAGCAGTTCAAGACCCGAACTGGCCATGCTGCAACCTCCTTTCCAGACGGCTGAGCAACAGCGATAGCGGCAAGAACAGCAACACGCAGATCAGCGTGAGCACGGCGAGCATTTCGTAGGTCTTGTAGTAGAGGGCGATGTAGCTCTTGGTGGTGTAGAGAATCTCCGGCACCGCCACCGCCGAGACCACGGTGGTCTCCTTGAGCAGGAAGATGAAATTGGCGAACAGCGACGGCAGGCTGAGGATCCCGGCTTGCGGCAGGATCACATGGCGCAGCAGCTGCCAGTGCGACAGGCCGATGGAGCGGCCCGACTCCAGCTGGGCCGTCGGCACCGCTTCGACGCCGGCGCGCAGCACCTCGGTGAGGTAGGCGCCGCCGAGAAAGGTCATGGTGATGATCGCCGCGGCGAACCCGGAAATCTTCAATCCCAGCGCCGGCAGGGCGAAGTAGACGAAGAACAGCTGGATCAGCAGCGGAGTGTTGCGCGCCAGCTCCACGTACAGCCCGATCAGGCGCTGCAGGTAGGGGGTGCGGAACACCAGGATCGTAGCGTTGATCAGGGCCACCAGCAGGGAGGTGGCGATGGCGATCAGGCCGACCTGCAAGGTCACGCCCACGGCCTTGAGGAAGGCCGGCAACGTACTGAGGATAAAGGCGTAGTCGAGGGTCATGGCAATCCTGGACGCCACTGGGGTACAGCGGCGGTGGTGCAGTCCATTGGGCGGTGGGTGAACCACCCGGCAGGCGTCGACTTTAAAGCTATAAAAACAATAATTTAAATACCGTTAAAGCATATTGATATCACCCAAAAAACTAACCTGCGGGGTTTGCCATACGGGCCTGAGCCGGCTACTTTTCCGACGCCGTAAGGGATCTTTCTGATCCCAAGGAACGGCACCCGACTTCAACGGGCCAGAAACGTACAAGGACGATAAGAACAATGACCGACCTCGATACCCCGCAACCCCTCGATCCGCAGGACATCGTCAAATGGCTGAAGGCACTGTGCCGGGCCATGAAGCCTTCCTGAGCAGAATCCCTTCATCGTTGATTGCCCGCGATTGCGTCCTTACTGATACACCGCAGCGCCTGGATCGCGAGCAAGCTTCGCTCCTACAGAAGCAAGGGGAAGCCGTTCTTGCGGGGGCGTAACGCGGGCAATAAAAAACGCCGACGCTGTAGAAGCCATCGGCGCTTAAACCTTGAAGGGGTTTGTACGACTTAAGCGTAGTCCATCAGAAGGCCGGCAATACCGCGCCGCTATATTTCTTCGCGATGAATTCTTTCACTTGTGGGCTGGTCAGGGCCTTAGCCAGTTTCTGGATGGCGGCGCTGTCCTTGTTGTCCGGGCGGGACACCAGGAAGTTCACGTACGGCGAATCGGCACCCTCGATCACCAGCGCATCCTTGGCCGGGTTCAGGCCGGCTTCCAGGGCGTAGTTGGTGTTGATCATGTCCAGGTCGACCTGGTCCAGCACGCGCGGCAGCAGGGCCGATTCCAGCTCCTTGAACTTGAAGTTGTGCGGGTTCCTGGCGATGTCTTTCGGGGTCGCCAGGGCGTTTTTCGGGTCCTTGAGTTCGATCAGGCCGGCCTTCTGCAGCAGGATCAGGGCGCGGCCGCTGTTGCTGCCTTCGTTCGGAATGGCGATGGTCGCGCCGTCTTTCAGCTCGGCCAGGGTTTTGACTTTCTTCGAGTAGCCGCCGAAAGGTTCGACGTGCACGCCGATCACGGTCACCAGGTTGGTGCCTTTGCCTTCGTTGAAGCTCTTCAGGTACGGCAGGGTCTGGAAGTAGTTGGCGTCCAGACGCTTCTGATCGACCTGCACGTTGGGCTGCACGTAATCGGTGAAGACTTTGATTTCCAGGTCCACGCCTTCCTTGGCCAGGGTCGGCTTGATCAGCTCGAGGATCTCGGCGTGCGGCACCGGCGTGGCCGCCACCACCAGTTTCTCGCCAGCCTGGGCCAGACCGGCAGTCAGGGCAGCCGCCAGTGCGGTGAACAACAGAACCTTTTTCATGCAGTGTCCTTATGAGTCGTCAGTGACGACGGCTTTTGTAATGTAGGTGCCAGCGAAGTGCTATCTCTGGCGTGGAGCGGACAATACCGGGATTTTTTATGCCTTAACAATATCTTTTATTCACGTTGATATTCCATTTTGTTCATACAGGAACGGACCGCTCTAGCCCGCGTCCGGGGCACTCTACAAGCCCCTGTAGCCGCTGCACGGATCAGGAATGGAGGGGCTTCAGATCACGCCGTGTTGCTTGAGCAGGTGTTTCAGCGCCTGCAACTCGGCGGCGGAACCGTCTGCGATCAGGCCCTTCAGTTGCTGGTCCACCCGCTCCAGCCGCGACAGCTGCGGCGGCAGGTTCAGGTGCTCCGGCAGGATCTCCTCGCCACTGCTGACCAGCAGGGCAAAGTGAATGACGTTCTCCAGCTCGCGGGTGTTGCCCGGCCAGCTGTGCTGCTCCAGCACCTGCTGGGCGGCTTCGCTGATCAGCGGTACCGGCAGGTCGAGGCGCTGGCTGTAGATGCCGAGGAAATACTCGGCCAACGACAGGATGTCGCCGACCCGCTCGCGCAGCGCCGGCAGCTCCAGGTGGCCCTCGCCCAGGTAGTGATACAGCCGCTCATGGAACTTGCCCGCCGCCACCGCCTGGGCCAGGTCGATGCTGGTGGCCGCCACCAGGCGCACATCCACCGGGCTCGGCTGATGGGCGCCGACCCGGGTCACCTCATGATTCTCCAGGGCCGAGAGCAGCTTGATCTGGATCGGCAACGGCAAGTCGCCGATCTCGTCCAGGTACAGGGTGCCGCCGTTGGCCGAGCCGAACCAGCCGGCGCGGCTGCTGGCCGAACCGCTGAAGGCGCCTCCGGCATAACCGAACAGTTCGGCGTCGGCGTAGGTCGGGCTGATGGCCCCGCAGTTGACCGAGACGAACAGGCCGCTGCGGTCGCTGGCACGGTGGATATGCCGGGCCAGCAGCTCCTTGCCGCTGCCGGTTTCACCGCGGATCAACACCGAGATCGCCCGCGGCGCCAGCTGTTCCAGCTCCTGGCGCAACTGCCGCGAACGAGGATCGACGAACACCAGCGCCTTGGCGCGGATGCTCAACGGGCTTTTTTCAGCATCGGGAAAGGTCAGCAGCGGCTGACCGAAAGACTCATGCAGACTCATGGCAGACTCCCGCCCAAATCCGCTGGCAGGCGGGGGCGTTTAACAAAAAGAAAAAATCAGGCGCGGCGCAGGGAATGCTGTTCCATGCGGTTTTGCAGGCGGTAGAGATACGCAAAACCCTGCTCCCAGCGCTGGTGTCCGGACTTGACGTTGATATGCCCGGCACCGGACAGGATCCCCGCCTCGGCGCCCCAGTTGCGGGCCAGTTCCAAGGCACGCGGCGCGCTGATGGCGCTGTCGTTGTCGGAGCTGACAATCTGGCTCGGGAACGGCAACAGGTCGCTGGGGATCGGCGCGAAATTGCGCAGCGCCGGCGCGCAGGCCGGACGCTCGACATCCGCCGGCGCCACCAGCAACGCACCGCGCACCTGGCGCAAGGCACTGACCGGCGCATGGGCGGCCCAGTGCGCGACGGTGATGCAGCCCAGGCTGTGGGCAATCAGGATCACCGGCGTGCTGTCGGCGGCAATCGCCTCGGCCAGCGCCGCGACCCAGTCTTCGCGCCGGGGCGTCAGCCAGTCGGCCTGCTCCACCCGCGCACTGTTCGGCAGGCTGTTCTGCCAGTGGCTTTGCCAATGATCTTCTGGCGATCCTTGCCAGCCCGGCACAATCAGGTAGCGAATTGATTCGTTGCGCATGGGGAGCTCTCCTGCGTGTCTGTTCCCGATCGAGTATAGGGACGAGAGTTATATTCGTTAAGGAATAAGAAGATATTTATTAAGACCTATAAAGAATATAAAACGTCGCCTGTACTGAACCTGTACGAACGTCGTGGGCTCGTGTTGGGGTCGCGTCAGACAGACCGCGGCGTCTAACTTCGCGGGCAAGTCGGATCGCCGCCCGCTCGCTCCTACAGAAGCGGGGGGATGCGGTGGTCGAATCGATAGGAGCGCAGTTTGCGCGCGATGGGGCCCGTCCAGGCAACCTCGCCAGGCCAGATCGCAGGCAAAAAAAAGGCCGCACCCTGCCAAGGAGACGGCCTGAAAAGTCGTGGCTTACAACACTGGGTCAGCGCGCGGTGATCACCGACAGCTTGGTGATACCGGCACGCTCGATGGAGGCCATGGCACGGGCCACTTCGCCGTAGTTGACGCCGTCGTCCGCCTGCAACTGCACGCGCACTTCCGGGTCCTTGGCCTTGGCCGCCTGAAGATTGGTTTCCAAAAGGTCCGGCTGGATCTCATCCTTATTGATAAAGAGTTTGCCGGCGCCGTCGATGCTCACCACCAGCGGGTCCTTCTGCTCCACCGGGGCCACGGCCTCGGTCTTGGGCAGGTTGATAGGGATCGCGTTGGTCAGCAGCGGCGCGGTGACGATGAACACCACCAGCAGTACCAGCATCACGTCCACCAGCGGCGTGACGTTGATCTCGCTCAGCACCTCATCACTGTCCTGGGTCGAGAAGGCCATGTCAGGACGCCTCCTTCACTTTCTGTGCGCTGCCCTGGGCCGCGGCCTTGTGCGCGGTCGGGTGGATCAGCACGCGGAACGAACTCTTCTGCGCCAGGCTGTAGAAGTCATGGGCGAAGTCATCCAGGTCAGCGGCGGTCAGCTTCAGGCGCCGCAGGAAGTAGTTGTAAACCAGCACCGCCGGTACCGCGACGGCGATCCCCACGCCGGTGGCGACCAGTGCCGCGCCGATCGGCCCGGCCACGGTTTCCAGGCTCGCCGAGCCCGCCGCGCTGATGCCTTTCAGGGCTTCCATGATCCCCCACACGGTGCCGAACAGGCCGATGAAGGGCGAGGTGCTGCCGATACTGGCGACCACCGCCAGGCCGGTTTCCAGCGAACGCCGCTCACGGACGATCTGCTGGCGCAGGGCGCGCTCCAGGCGATCCTGATGATTGATGGCCTGGCTCAGGTCCGCCGCGTGCGCGGTGTCGCCGACCTGGATCGCCGCATAACCGGCCTGGGCCACGCGAGCGGCGGCACCGGGCCGGGTTTCGCTGAGCTCGGCCGCCGAGTCGAGGCTGGAGGCGGCCCAGAACTGTTTGTGGAACTTGCGATCCTGGGCCTTGAGGCGGGCGAACTGCGCGCCCTTGAGCAGGGCCAGGCCCCAGGTGGCCACGGAAAACACCACCAGCAGCCAGATCACCGCGCTTTCGATGGATTCGAGTGGAGATGCCAATAAACTCATGATGTGTCCCTCGGTATAACCCTTGTAAGAGCGAGCGTGCTCGCGATAGCGCCTGGCGCAGGCTCAATGAATCTTGAAATCGATGGGCACGCTGACCCAGCCGTCCTGGGCGACATCACCCTGCTTGGCCGGCACGAAGCTCCAGCGCTTGACTGCCGATAACGCCGCGTCGTCGAGTTGCTGGCGACCGCTGCTTTTCTGAATCTGGATCTCGCCGGGCTTGCCGCTGGCCAGTACATGCACCCGCAGCAATACCGTGCCTTCCCAACCGCGACGCTGGGCCAGCGACGGATATTCCGGCGCCGGGTTCTTCAGGTACGCGGCATTCGCCGAAGCCGGGGTCACGGGCGCCGGGGCCGGTGGCGCGGGCGGTGCCGGAGCGGCGACAGGCGCGGCCGGTTGTGGCGGCACGGGTTGTTGCTGGACCGGTTTCGGCGCCGGCTTGGGCTCAGGCTTGGGGAGCGGTTTCGGCTTGGTCTGCAGTTTGGGTTTGGAAATCGGCTTGGGCGGTGGCGGCTTGACCGCCAGTTCGTCCTCCACCGGCGGCGGTGGCTCCACCACCGGCTGTACCGGTTGCGGTGGCGTCGGTTCGACCACCGGCGGCGCCGGCCGGGAAAACTCGATGGTCATCGGTGGAATTTCCGGCGGCACGATCGGCAATACCGGGGTCGGCTTCTGGCTGATCCAGTAGATCACCGCACCGTGCAACAGCAGGGCAATCACCCCGAGCGCAATCGCCTCGCGCCGCCGCAGCCCGGCCTTGGGTGCCTTCTGCAGACGCAACTGGCCCAACGGCAAGCGATGCGGCCGGCCGAGGTCGACCAAATCGCCGCTCGGCGCCTGGCGCCACAGCACCTCATGTGCACTGGCGGCGATCTGGACATTGCCCATTGATTAACTCCCTACAGTCTTTTGCGAATAACCCGACCCGCACCTGCGAACTCCCCCGGAGCAGCGTCGAGGGCTGAATGATTGGCGCCAGACACTTATCTCCGAAAGTAATCTTTAAAGTTATGGATAGATCAAAATTGCATATTTAAAGTCGCCATTTCGCGCCAGGCCGCGCGGATCAAGGGCTGCAGGGAAGGAGTCAAAAAGCCATGCTTTGCGAGCATTGAAAATATTCGCCAAGGGCATTGCATCGCCACGGCAAAAGCGGGGTGAAGCGACAGCAGTGGCGAAATAAAAGGGACCGACCGAACGTCGATCACGGGATCAGGCGCCCCCGGTAACGCGCGCCTGCTCAAGCGAACCCTGGACAGGGTTGTTCAGACCTTCAGTGCCTGGCTCTCGCACAGCGCCAGCAACTGGTTCTCCAGGGCCTTGCCAGCGCGGCTCAAGCCGCTGCGGCCGTACAGCGCCAGGCGCACGCCCTGGATGTCCGGCAAGCCGCTTGCGCCATCGAGCACGCGGTGCCCGGCGGTCACCACCCGCACCGGCAGCAGGCTGATGCCCAAGCCTGCGGCCACCGCCGAGCAAACGCTGGCCAGGCTGGCGCTGGAGTAACCGATGCGCCAGCGCCAGCCACCGACTTCGAGATGGTGGAGCATTTCATGGCGATACAGCCCACCCACCGGGAAGGCCACCAGCGGCAATGGATCGCGGCCAAAGGCTGGGGTGGCGCGGCTGTCGACCCAGCACAGGGGTTCCGGCCAGGACGCCAGGCAGTCGTCGCTGGCGCCCATCTGCTTGACCAGCAACAGGTCGAATTCGCCGCGTCGATAGAACCGGGTCAATTCCGGGCCCAGCCCGCTGGTGACCTCCAGGCGCACGCCGGGATGGTCCTGGCCGAAGCGCGACAACAACGGCATCAACCGCTCGGCGGCGAAGTCTTCCGGCACCCCGAGGCGCAGCACACCTTCGCTCTGCTGGTGCAGCAAGACATCGCTGGCCTCTTCGTTGAGGGCCAGGATGCGCCGCGCATAGCCCAGCAGACGCTCGCCCTCGGCGGTGGCCACCACCCGACGCTGGTCGCGATCGAGCAACTGGCAGTCCAGGCTCTCCTCCAGCCGCCGCACCTGCTGGCTGACGGTGGACTGGGTGAGGTGCAGGCGCTCGGCGGCGCGGGTGAAGTTGGCGCAGTCAACGACAGCGACAAAGCTGCGCAGCAGCACAGGATCGAACATGGCAGCACCATTCTGAATGCCACTGATTGGCATGGTTATATTTAATTTCAGAATACATCAGGGCCTGACCATACTCGGCGTTCATTGACTGCACAGGGAGCCTGATGCCATGCGTTACCTGTCTTGCAAATACGCTGTCCTGGCGCTCTGTCTGTTCGTGGTGGGGGTGGTGATGGCAAAGGATAACCAGCTGCTCGAAGCGGTCCGCGACGGGCAGTTGCCCAAGGTCCAGGCGCTGCTCCGGCAAGGCGCGGACGTCAATGTGCGCGGCCTGGATGGCAGCAGCCCGTTGCTGCTGGCCACCGCCGCCAACCAGGTCGAGATCGCTCGGGCGCTGATCGAGGCCGGCGCCGACGTCAACCAGAAGAACCTGATCCACGACAGCCCTTACCTGCTGGCCGGCGCCAGCGGACACAATGCGATCCTGCAACTGACCCTGGCCCACGGCGCCGACCTGAAAAGCACCAACCGCTACGGCGGCACCGCGCTGATCCCGGCCTGCGAGCGTGGGCATGTCGACACCGTGCGCCTGCTGATCGAGGCCGGCGTCGACCTCGACCACGTCAATCGCCTGGGCTGGACCTGCCTGATGGAAGCCATAGTGCTGGCCGATGGCGGCCTGGCACACCAACAGATTGTCGCCCAGCTGATCGCCGCCGGCGCCGACCTGAACCTGCCGGACAACGCTGGCCTGAGCCCTCTGCAACAGGCGGAAAAACGCGGCCAGACCGCCATCGCCAAACTGCTGCGGGACGCTGGCGCGTCCTGACTTGTGCCACAAGGAGCCTCCATGAAAGACGACCAGGATTACCTGCAACGCGCCGTCGAACTGGCCCGGCAAAACGTCGCGGCCGGCGGCCGGCCGTTTGGCGCGGTGCTGGTGCGCGACGGCCAGGTGCTGGCCGAGACGGTCAACCAGATCCACCTGAGCCAGGACCCCACCGCCCACGCCGAACTGTTGGCCATCCGGGTCGCCAGCCAGCGGCTCGGCCCGCGCCTGGACGGCTGCGTGATCTATGCCAGCGGCCAGCCCTGCCCCATGTGTTTGAGCGCCATGTACCTGTGCGGTGTGGCGCGCGCGGTGTTCGCCGCGGACAACGCCAGCGCCGCGCCCTTCGGCCTGTCCACGGCGGCGATCTATGAACAACTGGCCCAGCCCCTGGCGGACCAGCGCTTGCCGGTGCAGCACCTGCCACAAGCGGCGATGAACGCGATCTACCGCGACTGGCAGGCCCGCCATGCCGCTCGCTGAGTCGCGCCTGCGTCGCCTCGGCGGCTGGGCCCTGCTGATCGCCCTGGGGCTCAACCTGCGACCGATCATCAGCTCCATCAGCCCGCTGCTGATGGAGATTCGTGGCGCCACCGGCATGAGCTTCCAGAGCAGTGCCTGGCTCACCAGCCTGCCGGTGGTCTGCATGGGCCTGGTGGCGTTGCTCGGGGTGCGCCTGGAAGCTCGCCTAGGAGAACGGCGCGGCGTCGCCCTCGGCCTGTTGATGATCCTCTGCGCCTGCCTGGCGCGCTTGCTCTGCGACCAGGCCGGCGCGCTGCTCGCCACCGCCCTGCTCGGCGGTGCCGGCGTGGCCTTGATCCAGGCGCTGGTGCCGGCGCTGATCAAGCGCCAGTTCCAGCAGCGGGTGGCCTTGGCCATGGGCATTTATTCGGCTTCGCTGATGGGCGGTGGCGGCCTCGCGGCGCTGCTCAGCCCGCATGTCGCCACGCACTTCGCCCATTGGCAGGCCGGGCTGGGCGTGTGGTTGCTACCGGCGCTGGCGGCCCTGCTGTTGTGGTGGCTGCTGCCTTTCGCCGGGCCGGGGCAGCGCCTCAACGCGCCCTCCATCAACCTGTGGCGCAACCGTCGGGCCTGGTTGCTGGCGCTGTATTTCGGCCTGATCAACTGCGGCTACATGAGCATGGTCGCCTGGCTGCCGGCCTATTACCTGCAGTTGGGCTGGAGCGCGACCCAGAGCGGCTCGCTGCTGGCGTTCATGACCATCTTCCAGGTCATCGCCGCGCTGTTGATGCCCGCCCTGGCGCAGCGCCAGAGCGACCGCCGGCCACTGCTCGCCATCAGCCTGAGCGCCCAGGCCCTGGGTTTCGGCGGCCTGGTGTTGTGGCCGCTGCAGGCCCCGCAGCTGTGGGTGGCGTTGATCGGCTTCGGCCTCGGCGCCTGCTTCGCCCTGAGCCTGATCCTCACCCTCGACCACCGTCGCGATCCCCGGGAAGCCGGGCAACTGGCGGCCTTCGTGCAAGGGGTGGGGTTCCTGATCAACGCTGTGTCGCCGTGGCTGACCGGCTGGCTGCGGGAACTCACCGGCAGCTTCATCAGCGCCTGGTGGGTACTGATCCTGACCGTGCTGGGCATGCTGGTGCTGACCCGGGTATTCAGCCCCTCCAGCTACCGCGAGTCGCAGTCGACAAACGTGGCGCCGCAACCGATACCCACGGGAAGCACCTCGACCTCCACCTGACAAGGCCCATGGCCATCATGCGCAACTTCTTGCGCACCTGGCTGTGGATAACTCTGTGAGTAGATACTCAAAAGCCTGATAGAACATAGCTCATAGCCGAGTGCGCAACTTCTTGCACAGCACTGCGCAAGAAGTTGCGCACTTTCAGCGGCTTTCGCCCGGGAAATACTTTCACCGATCTCCAAAATCACCTGAAGCCCTTGATCCATAAGGTGCTTCCCGCTCCTGGCACGCTCCTTGATATCTACCTCGGCACCCAACCGGGCGATTCGTCCCACCGGGCACCTTTATTTTTTAGCAAGGAGAGCATCCATGGCTACACCAGCGTATATGTCCATCACCGGCACCAAACAAGGCCTGATCACCGCCGGTGCCTTCACCGCTGACTCCGTTGGCAACACCTACCAGGAAGGCCACGAAGACCAGGTCATGGTTCAGGGCTTCCAGCACGAAGTGATCATCCCGCGTGACCCGCAGTCCGGCCAGCCAACCGGCCAGCGCGTTCACAAACCAGTGGTCATCACCAAGGTATTCGACAAGGCTTCGCCACTGCTGCTGGCTGCCCTGACTTCCGGTGAGCGTCTGACCAAGATCGAAATCCAGTGGTACCGCACCTCCGCTGCCGGCACCCAGGAGCACTACTACACCACCACCCTGGAAGACGCGATCATCGTCGACATCAAAGACTACATGCACAACTGCCAGGACCCATCGAACTCGCACTTCACCCACCTGGAAGACGTGCACTTCACCTACCGCAAAATCACCTGGACCCACGAAGTCTCCGGGACTTCCGGTTCCGACGACTGGCGTTCCCCGGTCGCGGGCTAAGTCCGGCCGACCGTTACACCAACATCGGCCAGCTCTGCTGGTCGATGTTGTTTACGCCATAAGGGATTTCTTGCGTTCGTCGGCGCCCGGCCCCGGGCTCGACCCACGCGGCAGTACTGCACGAGGAACAAGGGATGTTCGCGCCGGCCAATCAGACTCACTTCAGCCTGACCATCGAGGGGCTTTCGAACGACCTCCAGGTCCTGTCCTTCACCGGACGGGAAGCCATCAGCCAGCCCTTTGCCTTCGAGGTCGAGCTGGTCAGCGCCCAGGCCACCCTGGACCTGGAAAGCCTGCTGCACAAACCGGCCTTCCTGCAGTTGGCGCAGAATGGCACCGGCATCCATGGGCAGATCTACCGCGTCGCCCAGGGCGATTCCGGCAAGCGCCTGACCCGCTACTCGGTGACCGTGCGCCCGCACCTGGCCTACCTCGCGCACCGCATCAACCAACGCATCTTCCAGAACCTCACGGTGCCGAAAATCATCGGCCAGGTCCTCGAAGAACATGGCATCCAAAGCAATGCCTACCAGTTCCAGCTGGGTTCGATCTATCCCGAGCGCAACTACTGCGTGCAGTACGACGAATCGGACCTGCATTTCATCCAGCGCCTGTGCGAGGAAGAAGGTATCCACTACCACTTCCAGCACAGCGCCGACAGCCACAAGATCGTCTTCGGCGATGACCAGACGGTGTTCCCGAAACTGGCGCCAGTGGCCTATCAGCAAGACTCCGGCATGGTCGCCAACGACCCGGTGATCAAGCGCTTCGACCTGCGCCTGGAAGCCCGCACCAGCCGCACCACGCGCCGCGACTACGACTTCGAGAAACCGCGCCTGACCCTGGAGAGCGACGCCAAGAGCGAGTTCAAGCCGGACCTCGAGGATTACGATTACCCCGGCCGTTTCGTCGACCGCGAACGCGGCAAGCACCTGGCCAAGCGCGCCCTGGAACGCCACCGCAGCGACTACCGGCTGGCCGAGGGCAAAAGCGACCAGCCACTGCTGGTCAGCGGGCATTTCCTGGCCCTGAGCGAGCACCCGAAAGCGCAATGGAACGACCTCTGGCTGCTCACCGAGATCGTCCACGAAGGCAAGCAGCCGCAGGTGCTGGAAGAGTCGGTGACCAGCGACACCACAGCCTTGAAGGACGACTTCCACCAGGGCTACCGCAACCGCTTCCAGGCCACGCCCTGGGACGTGCCCAACCGGCCGCCGCTGCTGCACCCGAAACCGCGCATCCTTGGCAGCCAGAGCGCGGTGGTCACCGGGCCCAAGGGCGAAGAAATCCACTGCGACCAGTACGGCCGGGTCAAGGTGCAGTTCCACTGGGACCGCGAAGGCCAGTCGGACGACAAGACCAGTTGCTGGCTGCGCGTGTCCTCGGCCTGGGCCGGCGCCCAGTACGGTGGCATCGCCATCCCGCGGATCGGCATGGAAGTGCTGGTGACCTTCCTCGAGGGCGACCCCGACCAGCCGCTGATCAGCGGCTGCCTGTACCACAAGGAAAACGTCGTCCCCTACGAGTTGCCGGCGAACAAGACCCGCAGCACCTTCAAGACCCTCAGTTCCCCGGGTGGCGGCGGCTACAACGAGCTGCGCATCGAGGACAAGAAGGGCCAGGAACAGATCTTCCTGCACGCCCAGCGCGACTGGGACGAGAACGTCGAACACGACCAGAAGATCCGCGTCGGCAACGAACGCCACGACACGGTCGAGGCCAACAGCTACAGCGAGTTCAAGGCCGAGGAACACCACACCGTGCACGCCGACCGCAAGGTCGAAGCCCGCGCCAGCGACCACCTCACCGTCGGGGCCAACCAGCACATCAAGATCGGCACCGGGCAGTTCATCGAGGCCGGCCAGGAGATCCACCTCAATGCCGGGGTGAAGGTGGTGATGGAAGCCGGTAGCGAGCTGACCCTCAAGGGCGGCGGCAGCTTTATCAAGCTCGACGCCGGCGGCGTGACCATCAGCGGCCCGCAGGTCAAGGTCAACTCCGGTGGCGGCCCGGGCAGCGGCTCCGGCGCCGCGCCACTGATGCCCGGCGTGCTGAAGCAGGCCGACGCCGACAAGGCCGGCGCCCTGCTGACCCCGGCGCAAATCAACACCCTCAAACGCAACGCGCCTTTCTGCGAAGAGTGCGAAAAGTGCAAGGACGGTGCCTGTGCCATCTGATCGCCTGACACCCCAGGCCTGGCTCGCCCGCCAGCCACTGCAAGCCGACGAACGCCTGTACCTGGTCATCAGCAACGCCAGCGACGCCAACCCGCTCAAGGACTTCTACCAGACCCAGGGCGCCAGCGGCCTGACCGCCCTCTGGAGCGGCACGCCCTACGCCGACTGGCAGCCGGTCATGCCCTACCTCGCCGAACTCAAACCGACCTCCCCCTTCCTCGACTGGATCGCCACCACCGACGCCGACGACTGGGGCTGGCTCGCCGTCTCCAACTGCGAACCGACGGTGGTATTCGAACACCTGCGCAGCCTGACCCAGGTGAAGATGCCGGATGGCGCCGAGGTGTTTTTCCGGTTTTGGGATGGGCGGCATATTTATCCGATTTTGGAAGGCCTTGGTGCCGCTGCCGGTGAGGTACTGCCGGTCTTCAATCGTTACTGGATCAATGGCCAAACCCTGGAAACCGGCATACGCCCGGTGCCGAAGGTCAAGCAATGGCCGTGGTGGGAAGTGCCGCAACCCTTGCTCGATCAGTTGGTCAAGAAAGACCCGACCACCCTGATCGACAACCTGATGCAATGGCTGAGCGAGGAACGCCCAGACCTGTACGACGCTTTCCCGGAGGCCGTGCTGCGCCACAAGGTCGCGCACTTCGTGCGCCGACCGGATGCCCCGAAAGCCCTTAATGAAGCACTGCTTAACCACCTGACTCTGGAGCAAGGATGATGGGTCGTGTTGCCGATATCGAAAAACAACTGAACTCGTTCAAGGACAGCCTGACGCTGTATCGCAAGCAGATCGGAGAGTGGTACCTGGCCCCCCTCGATGTGGCTAGCAGAGCCGCTGATATGCCCTCCTTGCTGGGCATGGAGCGGATTATCAAGGCGGGCAACTCCAGCAAAGCGGTCAGCATAAACGACGATGATTTCTCATTCGTCGCCCGTTGCCCGGCTGGTGGCCCGCTGCTGATCGAGAGCAAATTCGAGTCGGTGTATGACATTCCCATCGGCGGTATCAAGGTCGATTTCATTGCGGTCGAGGACGGTGCCAAATCCACGATAACCCTGAATGAACAAGGTAAAGGCAGCTTTAAGGGAAAAGAGGGCAAGCTCTACAAAATCCATGTGCATGACCAGGTAACCAAAGATCAAATCGATGCCCTGTTCAAGTCCTACGACGGCCTGAGCGCCAACCTTGAAGGCTTCCTGCGCAAGGAATGGGCGGGCTTCAAGCCCCAATGGTCGAATCAGAGCGCTGCGGCCCATGCCATGGCGATTGGCAGTGGCATTCTGGAAGGCGGCTGGGAAGCCATCAAAGGCGTCTGGGACGGCATCACCAAAGCGCTGGATATCTTGCAAAACCCCAAGAAGTTCGCAGCGGACCTGGGAGCCGGTGCCGAAGAGCTGATCAAACTGGCCAAGGAAGCGCCAGACGTCATGAAAAAGGCCATGCTGCTCGCCAGCGACGAGGCAGCCCTTTTTCTGATGGTGCGCTGCGCATCCATTTGGGTAGCGGGATTACCGCCCACCCAGGCCGCGGGCCAAGCGGCGAAAATGACCTCGGCAGCCGTTGTCGGCATCCTGATCGACATCGTCATCGCGATCGTCTTGACCGTGGCCGCCGAGGGCGCAGGGCTGTTTTATCTTGCCGCGCGCCTGGCCAAATACGGCCAGATCATCGTCAAGGCGGTCACCGGCTTCGTGAAGGCCGTGTTCAACATCATCAAGAGCTTTATGGGCTATGTGGGCAAATACGTCGCCGTAGCCGCTCGCGGCGTGGCCTCGCGGGTGGAAAAAGGCGTGGCGCAGCTGCGTTTTGATGGCAGGAAGAACAGCACGGTCGGGCACTCCGGGCATGCCGACGATGCCTCGCATCAGTCCAGAACCCCCGACAATAAAAGCGCCAACAGTGCGGCTGAAACCTGCACCAATAACTGCCCCGTCTCTATGGTGACGGGTGAAGAACTGCTGACCCTGACCGATGGCCAACTCGATGGCCTGCTGCCCTTTGAATGGACACGCCTGTACCGCACCAGCGCAGTGGAGATCGACAGTCGCCTGGGGTATGGCTGGAGCCATGCACTGTCCCATCGTTTGCAATTGGACGATGAAGGGGTGCTGTGGACCGACAGTGAAAACCGCCAGACCCGCTTCCCGATGCCGACCGAGCAACGTCCGGCCATTACCAACAGCCTGGCCAAGGCCGCCATCTATCTGGGCGATGCGCCGGGTGAGCTGATCCTGACCCAGGCCGGCGCACAGACGCGTTTCTTCCACTTCCGCGGCGGCCGCTTGACCACCATCAGCGATGCCTACGACAACCAGCTGCATATCAGCTACGACCTGGTCGACCGCGTCCAACGCATCGACAACGGCGCCGGGCGCTCCTTGTTCCTGCGCTATGAAGACAGCCTGATCGTCGCCGTGGACTATCAGCAACGTCGCGCCGAATACGACGAGCGCGGTGAGCGTCAAGAGCCGTGGGTCACCGTAAAGACCCTGGTGACCTACCAGTACAACCGGCAAGGCCAGCTCACCAGCGCCACCAATGCCGCAGGCGAAAGCGAGCGCTATCGCTACAACGAACAGCACGTGATCATGGAGCGCCAGCTGGCCGGCGGCGCGAGCTTTTTCTGGGAGTGGGAGAACAGGGGTAAATCGTCCCGCTGCATCCATCACTGGGCGAATTTCTCGCAGATGGATGCGCGTTATGTGTGGGATGACGCCGGCAAAGTCACAGTCATCAACGCCGATGGCAGTGAAGAACTCTATGTGCATGACGAAAATGCGCGACTGATCAGCCAGACCGATCCTGATGGTGCCGAGACACAAAAAGCCTACGACGAAAAAGGCCGTCTGATCGCGGAGAAAGACCCGCTCGGCGCAGTCACCGAGTACCACTACAACGAAGCCGGATCGCTGGCCGCGGTGATTCCGCCCGAAGACGAACCCACGTCCTATGAGTATTTTCGCGGCTTCGTCAGCGACGTTCACCGGGGCAAGGCCTCCTGGAAATACCAGCGCAACGACCAGGGCGACATTACCCGCCAAACCGACCCTCACGGCAACGAAACCCACTACCGCTACGACCGCCAGGGTCGCCTGCTGGAAATCACCCACCCCGACGGCAGCCGCCATCAACTGGGTTGGAACGGCCTCGGCCAGCTGCTAGAAGAACGCCTGCCTGACGGCGGCCAGCGCAAATACCGCTACGACGCCCTGGGCCGGCAAATCACCCGCCAGGACGAAAGCGGCGCCATCACCCAGTATCAGTGGGACGCCGCCAACCGCCTGGCTCAGATCACCCTGCCCGGCGGTGCGACCCGCGCCTTCAGCTACAACGCCTACGGCAAAGTCACTGCCGAACGCGACGAGCTGGGCCGTATCACCCGCTACGAATACGCCGACAACCTGCACCTGGTCAGCCGCCGCATCAACCCGGACGGTAGCCAGCTGCGTTATCGCTACGACAACGCGCGCCTGCTGCTCACCGATATCGAAAACGAGCGTGGCGAGCAGTACCACCTGGATTACTACCCCAACGGCCTGATCCAGCAGGAAACCGGCTTCGACGGACGCAGCACCGCCTATGCCTACGACCTCAACGGCAACCTGCTGAAGAAAACCGAATTCGGCGACGACGGCAGCGAATTGGTCACCGAGTACCAGCGCGATGCCGCTGGCCGCCTGCTGGTAAAAACCCTGGCCGATGGCGAAGAGATTCACTACAGCTATGACGCCCTCGGCCGCCTGGTCAACGTCGACGACGGCCACTGGCCGCTGGCCTACGAATACGACCTGCAAGACCGCCTGATCACCGAGCACCAGGGCTGGGGCACCCTGCGTTATGAGTACGACAAGCTCGGCCAACTCAGCCATTGCCGTCTGCCCGATGGCAGCAAGCTCGACTACCGCCATGCACCGGGCGGGCAACTGAGCAGCATCGACCTCAACGGCTCGCGCCTGACCAGCCATCAGTTCAACGCCGGCCGCGAACAGCAGCGCCAGCAGGGCCTGCTGCTCAGCCAGTATCAGTACGACGAGCAAGGCCGGCTGCAGGCCCACAGCGTGAGCCAGCAACAGCACGGCCAGCACCGCAACCTCTACCGCCGCGCCTATGCCTACGACGCCAACGGCAATCTCGCTGGCATCGACGACAGCCGCAAGGGCAACCTGCGTTATCACTACGACCCGCTGGATCGCCTGATCAACGTGCGGGGCGCCACGCCGGAAAGCTTCGCCCACGACCCGGCCGGTAACCTGCTCGGCCAGGGCGACCAGCCAGCAGCCAACCTGGCCAACGTCAAAGGCAACCGCCTGCTGATGCAAGGCGACCGTCATTACGACTACGACGCCTTCGGCAACCTCAGCCGCGAACGCCGCGGCGCGGGCCAGAAGCTGGTCACCGAATACCAGTACGACTGCCAGCACCGCCTGATTGGCGTGAGCCTACCGGGTGGCAGTACCGCGACCTACAAGTACGACGCCTTCGGCCGGCGCATCGCCAAGACCGTCGATGGCCGTACTACCGAGTTCCTGTGGCAAGGCGAACAACTGATCGCTGAAAGCGCTGAAAATCGCTACCGCACTTACCTCTACGAACCTGGCACCTTCCGTCCCCTGGCCGTGCTCGACGGCGAGGGCCCGGCCCAGGCCACACCGTTCTACTACCAACTCGACCACCTCGGCACACCACAAGAGTTGACCGCTTACAGCGGCGAGATCATGTGGTCGGCCAAGTACCGCGCGTATGGCAACCTGGCGGCGCTGGACGTTTCCGAAATCGACAACCCACTGCGTTTCCAGGGTCAGTACTTCGATGCCGAAACCGGGCTGCACTACAACCGTCATCGCTACTACAATCCGAACTCTGGACGGTTCTTGACACCGGACCCGATCAAGCTGGCGGGGGGGTTGAATAACTACTTATATGTAAACAACCCAACAGGGTGGGTGGACCCGCTCGGTTTGCAGGAATGCCCGGGAGCAGGTGGGGGTAACCCTACCAATGGGGGACAAAGTTCGCAGAGCAAAGCGAAAGCAGATCATGGAGAACTCCCTCCTCCTACGGCAGCATCAGTTAAGTGGAAAGGGTTTTCATCTGGGAAACTCCAAACTCACTACCAAAAACATGTGTTGGATCAAAAAGAATTCGGCAATATAAGCCAAGCAGAATATCTGAATCAGGCAAAAGCTTTTGCCAAGGAATCTGGGAATTTTAACGAAGCACAGGTTGGAAACTTCATCATTAAACATGATCCAGCAACAGGCAGAATATTTGTTGGGCATCTAAAGCTTCGAGAAATCAGAACATTCTATAGAGATGATGGAAGAAGTGCAGACGCATTCCAATCGGCCATTGATTTAGCTAAAGGACTTTAAGATGAGTGCTCTTCCAAGAACTGATGCCATATATAAAATATGCAAGAAAATCTTAAGCTCTCTCGATAATGATGCGCGCGAATCATACATACTTAATTGGTGGGGAATAGATGAGAGCGACTTTGAATTCTCTCTACTGTCGAAAGAAATGCAAAATCTAGTATCGTTAAACGATGATCCTCCGAGTGATACTCAGAATCAAATTTACAACGAGCTGATCATGATTGCTCTATCTTCAGAATACAAAGGCGTAACAAATACATACTTATCAGAGCTCATGTCAAAAATTGGACTAGGGGAGTATGAAGTACATGGAGACATTGAAACACTGGAAGCTTGTCCTTGCTGTGGCTATCGAACTCTCTCATCAAGAGCAAACTATGATATCTGCGGATTATGTAACTGGGAAGATGATGGCACAGTAGGACAAGAAACCTATAGCGGTCCTAATCATATGACCCTCCGAGAGGGCCAAGAAAAGTTTAGGGTACAGATGGATAAGTTACCGTTGAACAAATGGGTCATGGCTTAGCAAAAGCTTTGGATATCTACTGCTACAGGGGCGGTCATAGGCTAGCCCTTGTAACGACATACCAAACACACAAAAGCTGCCTGCTAAACTCTCGCATGCTTACAACCACCCTCTCTAAATTACATCCCCGCTTCTTTTTTGCAATTGGTGAAGACCACTACTGAGGGCGTCCGCGCCTTATAAGGCTCAGCGGATAACAAACGAATCCTTAACTCATCTAAAGCATTTCGCGAATAACTCTTACGCTGCAACACACTAGAATCCCCCCTACATTTCTCAAAGACTCTTCCTACATCTAATACCAGCTCCCGCCAACTTGTACAGTTCCTTTCACATAGCTAAGATTTTTACCGTCACTGCAAAATCAGTGACCGGTTTTGACAGATCGAATATGATCGAGGCATGCAAATGCCGCTATGTGAACAGCTGGCATTTTTTTGTGCCTGCCGTTCCTTTATATGGCGGCTGTGCGTGGGGCACCTTTGCGTGCGCCGGGCTCCTTGATCCTCGGTCTGTCAACCCGCGTACAGCTGCCACCCTACTTGTTTGACAGCGAGTAGTGGCAGCTCCATTTGATCAAGGAGCTTCACCATGAATCGATACATGCCCATCACCGGCATCGACAATAATTTTCCCTCGCTACTGATTGATACTCAGGCACCTATGGATGTGCTGCATGACACCGCCGCATACCGTATTCGATGCGTCACCCAACTACTTGAAACAATTTCTCTAACCGAAAACTTCAACAGCGACCCGCTACTGCTACAAGATTTGTCGCGAGTGATCGTCATCCCACTCCGCGACGGCTGTGACCTGATGGATGTCATCGGCCGCAGATTGCAGGATCAAGCTCTGAACGCTTAACCCCGTTCTTTAAAAAATCAGCAATGCCTTATCAGCGCAGCGTGACGACCTGCGCTGATCTTCCGACGATGACCAACGCAAATACCGCTACGACGCCCTGGGCCGGCAAATCACCCGCCAGGACGAAAGCGGCGCCATCACCCACTACCAGTGGGACGCCGCTAACCGCCTGGCGCAGATCACCTTGCCCGGCGGTGCCACCCGCGCCTTCAGCTACAACGCCTACGGCAAAGTCACTGCCGAACGCGACGAGCTGGGCCGTATCACCCGCTACGAATACGCCGACAACCTGCACCTGGTCAGCCGCCGCATCAACCCGGACGGTAGCCAGCTGCGTTATCGCTACGACAACGCGCGCCTGCTGCTCACCGATATCGAAAACGAGCGTGGCGAGCAGTACCACCTGGATTACTACCCCAACGGCCTGATCCAGCAGGAAACCGGCTTCGACGGACGCAGCACCGCCTATGCCTACGACCTCAACGGCAACCTGCTGAAGAAAACCGAATTCGGCGACGACGGCAGCGAATTGGTCACCGAGTACCAGCGCGATGCTGCTGGCCGGCTGTTGGTAAAAACCCTGGCCGATGGCGAAGAGATTCACTACAGCTACGACGCCCTCGGCCGCCTGGTCAACGTCGACGACGGCCACTGGCCGCTGGCCTACGAATACGACCTGCAAGACCGCCTGATCACCGAGCACCAGGGCTGGGGCACCCTGCGTTATGAGTACGACAAGCTCGGCCAACTCAGCCATTGCCGTCTGCCCGATGGCAGCAAGCTCGACTACCGCCATGCACCGGGCGGGCAACTGAGCAGCATCGACCTCAACGGCTCGCGCCTGACCAGCCATCAGTTCAACGCCGGCCGCGAACAGCAGCGCCAGCAGGGCCTGCTGCTCAGCCAGTATCAGTACGACGAGCAAGGCCGGCTGCAGGCCCACAGCGTCAGCCAGCAACAGCACGGCCAGCACCGCAACCTCTACCGCCGCGCCTATGCCTACGACGCCAACGGCAACCTCGCTGGCATCGACGACAGCCGCAAGGGCAACCTGCGTTATCACTACGACCCGCTGGATCGCCTGATCAACGTGCGCGGTGCGACACCAGAGAGCTTCGCCCACGACCCGGCCGGTAACCTGCTCGGCCAGGGCGACCAGCCAGCAGCCAACCTGGCCAACGTCAAAGGCAACCGCCTGCTGATGCAAGGCGACCGTCATTACGACTACGACGCCTTCGGCAACCTCAGCCGCGAACGCCGCGGCGCGGGCCAGAAGCTGGTCACCGAATACCAGTACGACTGCCAACACCGCCTGATAGGCGTCAGCCTACCGGGTGGCAGTACCGCGACCTACAAGTACGATGCCTTTGGCCGACGCATCGCCAAAACCGTCGATGGCCGCACTACCGAGTTCCTGTGGCAAGGCGAACAACTGATCGCTGAAAGCGCTGAAAATCGCTACCGCAGCTACATCTACGAACCGGGCACCTTCCGGCCGCTGGCCATGCTCGATGGCGAAGGCCCGGCCCAGGCCACGCCCTTCTACTACCAGCTCGATCACCTTGGGACACCGCAGGAACTGACCGCCTACAGTGGCGAGATCATGTGGTCGGCGAAGTATCGGGCGTATGGCAATCTGGCGGCGCTGGACGTTTCAGAAATCGATAACCCGCTGCGCTTCCAAGGTCAGTATTTCGATACGGAAACCGGGCTGCACTACAACCGTCATCGCTACTACAATCCGAGCTCTGGACGGTTCTTGACCCCGGACCCGATCAAGCTGGCGGGGGGGTTGAATAATTACCAGTACGTAAATAACCCAACGGGATGGGTGGATCCGTTGGGGTTGACTGGGGAGTGTCCAGGATCAGACGGGAAGAAGGCTGGCGGAGCAGGAGGTTTTTTAGATAAGCCAGCAGATGCAAATGGCTCGTTAAATATTGGAGCAGGAACAAATCCTTTAGAAGGTTACTATAACCTTGACATTGATCCGAAGGTCCCTGGTGTACATGCTGGCGATGCAACCAATTTGTCGGGAATCAAAAGCGGATCCCAAAGCCGGATCAATATTGATAATCCCTATGGCTACGACCCATTGAATTCGGAGATATTGAGAGTCCTATCGCAAGATGGCCAAATAACTTTAACAGGCAGCGCCAACGCAAATGGTTATTTAAAAAAGGCGATCAAGAGAATTGAATCACTTGGATTGAAAATTGTTTCCCATGAGAAAATATCAACGCAAGGATTTAAGACTGTTGACGGGCGAGACATTCAATCCAGGCAGCTTGATCAATTTGTCATTAAGAGAGCAGATTAACAATGAAAATAACACTTAACATAGAGGAAGCATTTGGCGCTATAGACTATGATAATGCTGGAGGGCTTATAAGCTATCTAGATGTGGCATTAACTGAAAAATTCTACGAGACGCCAAAAATAAAAATAATAAACTTCATTCTCAACACAATTGACGACCCAATAATAGAGCAATTAACAAATCAAGTTTCTTCAGCAATCCCTGAACGCATTATAAATGACGGCTTCATTCTGGTGAAAAGCGCTCTTATTGAATTTGAAGAGCTAGACAGACTGGAGTCGGAAATCTCAATACAAACCGGAGATAGCAAACATACAACGCAAAATAGCTGGGGAAGAAAACTTCAAAACAACGACAAAATATATGATCTAGGAGGAAGGCTTTTATTCAATCCAAACATCAGCATAAAACTATGCCTTATAACCTCCAAGAAGATAAAATTAACGTACTCCACCAACGACGCAGTACTTATAGACTCCTACACAAATCTTACCCAAGAAATAGAGAAAGCCAATCAAGAAATGAAAAACAAAACCTCATCAACACCCGCAACACTTTTTGATATAGAGGTGATAAAAAACCATACCAAATCTGACTCAGACAAAGGTTACAACATTTACTTCGAATCATAATCCATAAAACAATTCATCCTGTGCTTGGCTTGCTACTACTTAGAAACCAAATTTTTACAACTACCAGTACAAACTCTACGGGGTGACTGAGTCCATTGAGTTGGAATGTTTAGGGGCAGATGGAAATAAGCCAGAAGTTTTGGCCAAAGGCACCACGACCAAAGCTGCTGTCATTTCCTAGGACTTTTGAACATGTCAAAAATAAGCATTGCCTCTGCAATCCCTACTAGCGATCTTGAGATAGCCAACTTTTTACATCAACGATTTAAAATGTCATTGATGGGCTCTCAAAAAAACTAAGCATGGGAGAGAAAGGTTTTTTCTATACATGTGATTTATATGGAAACGATCATGTAGAGCGAGAAAAGGACATTCGCGACATCGTTAGTTTTTTAATAGTAAAAAAGCCCACTTCTCTTTATTTAAATTGACGACGACCAAGACTGGGGGAATCTAGACCCTGACAACCTTAGTGAGCGTTCAATATCAGAAGAAGAAATGATTAACACCTTTGACTCATCTAAAGGGCTTTATGAGTAGTACCATAACCCCCTTAACTGTAATAGCACCACCGTTTAAGATTGATTTTTCCTACAAAATAAATCGACTTTTCTAGCTTGTAGGAGCTTGGTTCAATATATAGGATCTTCAAGTCGCTACAAAATCAGCGACAAGGGTGTGGAAGCCCTTTGAGATCCAAGTAAAAGAACCTCCATTAAGCATGCTTTTTATATGCTGTTAATTATGGCGGTTGTACGCGGGGCACTTTCGGGTGCGCCGGGTTCCTGGATCCTCGGTCTTCCACACCCGTGTACAACTACCACCCCTCATGTGGAAGTGATGCAGGCAGTTTCTGAAACTGACCCAGGAAGATCATCTATGTCTCGCTACATGCCCATCACAGGAATCGACAACAACTTTCCTTCGCTGCTGATCGACACACAGGCCCCCATCGATGTGCTGCATGACACCGCCGCATACCGCATCCGATGCGTAACCCAGCTACTTGAAACGATTTCTCTAGCTGAAAACATCAACAGCGATCAGTTACTGCTACAAGACTTGTCGCGAGTGATCGTCATCCCACTCCGCGACAGATGCGACCTGATGGATGTCATCGGCCGTAAATTGCAGGATCAGGTTCTGAACGCTTAAATCCGCTCTTTAAAAAATCAGCAATGTCCTATCAGCGCAGCGTGACGAACTGCGCTGATCTTTCAACGGCAACCAATGCAATACCGCTACGACGCCTTCGGCAACCTCAGCCGCGAACGCCGCGGCGCCGGGCAAAAGCTGGTCACTGAATACCAGTACGACTGCCAGCATCGGCTGATCGGCGTCAGGCTGACCGGGGGCAGGCCAAAAGACAGGGACAGATCTCAAAGGCGAAGCCAGATAACTATCAACCCGGACATGGAACAGGTTTCATACCGGGAGAAAAACACCCAGGAACATAGATGATGAACTCTTTTTCTGCAGCAGATGGAACCATCCAAAAAATAACAAGCACTCCAAGGGTACTAGTAGTTAACTTTACTGACTGGAAAGAGCAAAGCTGGACTATCATATTTGAAAACCTGATAGCATTCCAAAGTATAGGGGCTGAAGGAGAGGAAATATCAGAAATAATAGAAAGTGAAAAAATACTCCTTGAAAACATCAATATTGAAGACATTGATGGCACCACAAAAAGTTACAGTTTTATTTCAGCATGGAGTTCAAACCCGGCATTAATAATAGTCGCTAAAGATTATGAAGCAAAAAAGCATAACCAAAATTCATGAAAAGTTAATTATCTACGACCATGCTCTCCCAATTCAACGCCCTTGATACTGTTCACGTCACAATAAGGACTCAGCTTTGAAAACCGACGTCTAGGCCGACGTTTTTACAAATTCATAGAAGACTCTAAAAGCTCAAACTATGTCGCTATAGAAGTTCACCATTCCGAAAAAAGCACTCGAAACACAAGACAGCAGTGACAGCTCCGACGTGCTCATAACAAAGCTAAAAACACTAGAATCTGAAGGTGAGATCAACCATTTTATTCAAGAAGACCATTTTACCCCTGAGCTATTTACTCCTCCTTGGGGATGTGATTACCCACTGAACTAAAAACAGGAAGACCAGTAATCCATAGTTTCCCTGAGCCTCCAGAACAAGTGCAAAAACATATGGGAACGGTAAGATGAGAGAAAAACTAGAATACAACCTTCAAGCCATTCGAGTACCAAGCGGATGGACAATAACTATAAATAACCTTTTCGAAGTCGAGTTAACAGAGAACACATCTGACTGGTACAGTAGTTCAGTACTAATTGGCGGCGCACGAAGAAGTACAGGTCATTGTTTCGATGCAAGACTTGAACCAGAAGGAGACCCATCCGGAGAGTTCGTAGTTGACTTTCTCACCATAAAATATGACAACCATGGAAAGCCTATAAAAAAATCTGAAAATTATATAGGTGAATTCAGAACAAAAAATAAAGCGGAGCTAATAACCAAGATCGAGAGCTACATGTTAAAGACATGAACTAATAGCATTAAAAATCTCTCGCAATTCGGAATCCTATAAACTTAGGCCTGTCCTGCATGCAATATTTCCGCCACTAGTAGGCAGGGTGTTTTTATCTTTGGCGCATTTTAGGAGTGGCTCTCGTATTAGTGAAGTCAAAAGCCCAAAAGCAAATTGAAAACGAGTTGAGACAGCGTCCAGAGTTCTCCGGATCTAGAAATGAGCGATTTACCTTCCGTATATTTACGCAGAAGGAAATTGAAAAGCTCCAAGCGAAAGCCGACTCTCAATTTTTTATTAAACCAGGAAAGTAGCATGAGCACCGAAGCCTATAGAGCGTTCGCAGATATCGGCTTAACCCCAATCGGTTCATTGGAAAATACGGCCACTGTTCTCGGAGATATTCTTGGCATTACCTTCAAAGAAGATTATGAAGGCACGTATGACGAATATCCTGCCTTTCTAGCAAGCACGCCAACCCTTAAATATGCACTTCTAGGGACTCCACTCCCCGAAGATGATTTGCGCGAAGAACCATCTAACGAGTTCAATCTACTAGTTAGCTCTATAGGCGACAGCTCAGACCTTCCAGAAATTGACATATCAGAAAAATTAATCAGTCAACTGATGAAAAGTGCTGTCGTACAATGCTGGAGACTTAATTAAACCTACAAATAGCCATCTGAACACCAGTTAAATGATCACAAGTATTGACCTACAATACCGAAAATTATTATCCCTGGACCCAATCGAGCTGACGGAGCAGGGTTTAAAAACCATTAGTACACATCTAACACTCCCGGCGGGTGGGAACCCTTTTAGAGTACAAACTGATGATACTCAGCAAGGTTTCGCAACAGAAGCCATGTAGTTCACTCCACCCCCAAGACGATAAGGTGACAATACGTGGACTATAGAAAAATTATTTTAGAAGAAAACGGATCATTGCACTCAGTAGGCATCACATACGACATGGAAAACCCATCCATACGAATAAATTTAGAAAACTCAGAACACGTATTCTACGGAGACAACCTATTCTCTTGCTTTATTAAGCTAAGACAGAATTTCCCAAGAACAACTTTCTTTTGTAAAGGAGCCAAAAAGAACGTTTATCCTTCCAGAGCATCCTCGCAAATGTCATCAGGGCTAATGGCCTATGAACTACAGCTAGGAAAGCAAGCTCTTGGAGCAGACTTTGTAAATATTTTTGACTATGAAGATAAGGATCTCACAAACGATCCCGATATACAGTTGGTTTTCTTCAAGTCTTGGATGGCATCGTTGCATCGTTAAAATAAAAAAATACAGAAACACAAGTTTAAAACTGCCCCTAACAAAATTCGAAAAACAAATTCAGAAAAATTATTCCCCCTAAACTTCCTAGAGAATTTTCCTACAGAACGTATCGACTTCTGCCAACTTGTATAGCTTCTTTCACATGGCTAAGTTTTTACAGTCGCTGCAAAATCAGTGACCGGTTTTGACAGACCGAATATGATCAAGGAGCTTCACTATGAATCGAGCCACTCTTCAGGTAACGACTGTTCGAGTGAAGATGCCTGTTGCGGGTAGAGGCTATACACCAAACAAGAAGGACAAAGCTAACCTACTCTATAATGACAACATGAATAGGGCCGAAGTAAAACTTGACTCAGCAGGCCGCCCCTTTACAGCATTTCCAACTAAGATGAGGCTCTGATGTTATTAGATAAAGATTCAGGTACTCCTTGCCTGCCAACACCAGCATACTTTTTAGGTGGGTTTGATATTTATGACAGAGAGGAAACCCTAGGAGTTGAACTCGAAGCTTACGATCCGGAAAATCCAAAAGATCGTATCGAGCTGATAGAAAAATATTGCCTTAACAGATACGAAAAAATTTCATACAGACATAAATTTGTTCTTTTGAAAACTTTGGAAAATGCGTTACTTGATAAGAGCTTTGACTTTAAAAAGCTACTTGAAGATGATCCTGAGGAGTATTCGTCACTTCCATCAGGATGGGACGAAATGAGAAGTCCAAGAGTTTTTTTTGAGGAAATCTTTAGACTCGCAAGCGAAAAGTGGAAAGAAGATGTAGCCAGAGCAGCTCTTGAAGACCCATCGACCTGGTAAAATGCTCAGAGTGAAGCAAACCTCAATATTTATAATACTGAGGACTTCCACCACCGATTACATCATATGAAGCGTTTCTTAAACTTTTCATTTTCAAACCCTTTTATCCAAAATCAAGATCAAGCGTATACCAGATAAAACGCCGCGATTTTTCTTTCCTACAGAACGCATCGACTTCTGCCAAAATACGGAACGGGTGGCTCGCAACAACTCATCCCGAAACCGGGTAACCCCACTGTCATTAAAGTGGGTGAAGTCACTATTTTACCGGAGAAATAAAAGTGCTTACCGACCAACAGGCCCGCTTATCTCTCAAAGAACTGAGCGAAAAATACCTCAAGGGAAGAGACCCCGATTATGAACGTCTGATCGAAATCGTTGAGGATCCGTCGCGGCAAGTACCCATCAGAGGAGTGTTGGAAGACATTCGACGGTTCAATAACGTGCAGTTCACGCAACAAGAACTGGAACTGATCGATGAGCTTTTATATATGTATGGATAAGTAGCCTCCACGCTAATGCCTAACGCCGCGCTAGTCTATTTGGTGCCAGCCTCCCCGGAATGCTCCGGGGACCTCCTATCAACAGATGCATAAAGGGTTGGACGAAGAATTCAACAGAACCGATGTTCCAAGCCTATCTCACGTGCAAGAATTGGAGTTTCCCAATGAACTACTTAGCCAATGAAATCGATGCAGTACTCAAAGAACAAGAAATCGCCTATGAGAAATTATCCTCAGAAAACTTAACAAAACTAATCTCAGACATAAAAACAACCTTTTTCATTCAAGCAAAAGAGCTTGATCCGGCAAACATGATAAACCCTCAAAAAGAGCACGACCCTGACTTCTGGAGAAAAGTTGACCAACTGCAATACTTAGAGAGCCCAGTACTAATAGTTCGTGACAACCAAACTCATGCATGGGAACTGAAGACTTCAAAGGACTTAAAAACTCTATTTTCCGAGACCACCGGCTTCCCTTTTTGGATAACCGATGCAACACTTAATTTCCTAATATACGTAGACGACCACGACTGCGTGCACTTATCTCAATCATACAAAAAGAGCATCAACACAGTTAAAAATCAATAACACCCACTTCCAAAGACAAACCTTAACTAAAAACCATGTACCTAAACAAAGTTACCGAAACCGAATCCGCTTCATACATCGGAGGAAAACCAGCCCTTCCCCACGGAGTGAGCATCCCCAAGAGCCCAAACGGCAGCTTGATGAGCTTTTACTTCACTCTGCAATTTCCAGAGGCTCACTCACTACATGGCCACACACTAAGCATTTTTGCCGCGACTGACGACTTCAACGAAGACCATACGATTCCTGAAATGCTCAAGACCCCACTATTCGGGGCAACAATTCCTGACAGCTTCTTAAGGGACTACCAAAAATACTTTGCAGCCCTTCTTTTCAGGAATGAAGAAAAGACCTATGCGAGTGACTACCCGACACGGATCGCAATGACTCCTTTAGCGTTTAGCCACAGCAACGGCAGTGATGTGTTCGGTTGGGCTGGTGATAAGCCCAAGTGGCTCATGGGTGATGAGACACCAGCCCAGTACAAGGGAATGGCCTTGGACTTTTTATTGCAAGTACATGGAGAGCAATCATTTCCGATTATTGATACCGCCCCTGCACAACAAGAAATGGATATTTTTGGCAAAAGCAAGTCTCGAACAAAAAGAAACTATACGTTATTCAACCAGAACGAAATTTATTTCTTTGCAAGTAGAACAGAAGATGTTGATGATCGCGTCTACATCATCACTCAATGCGACTGATATAAAACTCAACCAGTCATACAGACCAATGAACTCACTGACACTCAAACAAAAAAGTATTATCCACAACTGCTTGCTCGACCTTAAAGACTCTTCCTCCCTGAACAATTCAAGCTTTCTACCGATAGCCTTGGACAAGCTCATAGCCTCAGAAGGTTTCGGTATAGAAATGTCTGGAGTCTTTATCAGCACTGATGAAGACCTTGAAAACATCCCCGAATACCTGAAAGAAGGAATAGCATTCGAGTTCATGGGCGAGCATGTAGTGCTTTCATTTTCTGACGGAGTCTCCGCCATCAGCAACTGGTGCGACAATAACGCCATGTCAGACCGTGAAAGCATTTTGCTAAAATGCGAAATACTGAAAGCAAAATTTTCAACGGAAGATTAATCAGTAGCCAACATCAAACTCGCGGCGATGACAGGGATGCTGAGACTGACGGGAACACTACCTAGCTGCCTCTGCACACTGCTCATGCTTCACCCGCTGCCCATGCTCGACGGGAATTCCGCTCACAAGCCAAGCCGTCTTTCACTACGAAAAAACTGTCGAACCTACTGCTCTCCCCGCCCCGCATTTGTTTATTCCCGCTGTCATCCGTCTAATCCCTATCCCATCCACCGCTGCACAACGAAGATCCCATGACTCGATACATGCTTTACCCGCTGTTCCTGCTTTCCATTCTGCTGACTGGCTGCGCCACCAAGCTCGACGTGGCGCTCAATGGCACGCCGGATCCGGACTATCCATTTGATCGGCAGGCGCCGGTGTTGGTGACGGTTACGACGGGGAATGATGAGAGTTCGCTGAATGCCCGGTATTACCTGCGCGACATGGTCAATGCCATGAAGGACCAAGGGTTCCGGGAGGTGTTCACCGAGGCGACGCTGCCGAAGAAACATGCGCCGATCAAGATGACGGTGACGCTGGATATCGAGAGCAAGCGGGTGACTTATCGCTATACCGCCACTGAGTATGGGCAGGTCCCGACCAGCACTTCCACGGTGTGCAAGGATGGCAAGAAAAAGGACAAGCTGGTCTGCACCAGTACGCCCAACACCAGTTATGGCCCGGTGGGCACTTCGGAGCGGACCGGCTACGCCAGGCTGACCACCTTTACCGTGACGGCCAGGGACGAGGCCAGCAAACGGGCGGTCTATCTGCTGCGGGTGTCGTCGCAGAACGACGATTGCCAGGACGCCAAGGTCGAAGCCTTTGTCGTTGAACAGGGTTTGCAGAACCTGGATTTCCGCGACCGTGTACAGCGCAATTACACGGTGACCATGCCGGATGGTTACAGCTGCAAGTAACCGTCTGTAGGAGCGGCCGGTCGACGCTCGGTTGACCGCACTGCGTCAGGCCAGGCGCAAACGGGACGGCTGCGCGGCTCGACCTGTGCCCCCATTTGATGGCCTGGCTGCTGCAGACCCAGGCGGCCGGCAGGGGCCTGGATCACCTCTGATCCAGTCCTGATGCCGCTCTGCCACTAGCGCGTAAAAACACGACTACACTCTCTTTCGCCAGACCATCGCGATGTTCGGTACCGGGCATTTGTGCCGCCGGGAAATGGCCAATCCCCAGGGTGCGCCGCCACCCGACTCCTGCAGGTCCCTGGCGCTGACCGGTCTTGATCAGGCTGCGATCTCGAGTCAAGGCGATACCACCGATCGCCACACGCGGTTAATGCATTACGGTGTAGGAGTTTGCGTGGCATTGCGCGAGGGACAAGGAATGTTCAAGGCATCCCGCCGGGCTTGCGTTGCCTGGCTTACAGACCCTCTGGCGAACCCTCACGCCCGGCAAAGGCACCCGTTGCCCCTGCACCCGCCGGCTCACAGCAGCGGTCGCAGGTCGTCAACCTGGCTTGTCACCCCGCCTGCAAAGGCCTCCCTTCAGTGTCTGTCGCCCCAGGGCGCTGTGCCTTCTGCCGATTCCCCGCTTGACCGCGAGCGCGGCAGACGCCTCGCCAGGCGCGCCCTGGAGCGCCATCGAAAGCCCTGCGGGTGTGCCGCATGAGATGCCGCCTGACCCCCTGACTCTGGAGCAACGTGATGGATCGCATTGCCGTAATCGAACAGCAACTGGATACGTTCAAGAACAGCCTGACGCGTTATCACGAGCAGCTCAGAGACTGGTATGCCCAAGCCTCGCAAGACCTTCTCTTCAAAAGGAGCAGGCCTTCCCTGCTGGCCATGGAGGCCGTGATCGGATACAGCGGCAGCCGCCTAACAGACTTTGAAAGTCCGCTCCTTTACATTGCTCGATGCCCACTCGAGGAACCTCTGCTGATCGAGAGCAAACTGAAATCGACCTATGACATTCCTCTTGGAGGCATCCAGGTCGAGGTGGTTTCTCTCTTGGGAGTTACACAGGCCACGCTGACGCTTGATGAAGAGGGCAAGGGACGTTTCCAGGGAACACCCGGCGAGTACTACAAGATACGCGTGCACAACGACGTGACGCCGGCAGACGTCGATGCCCTGTTTAAGGTCTATGACAAGCTTGGCAACGCACTGGAAAGCTGGCTACGTGAAGAGTGGGCCGGCTTCAAACCGCAGTGGCCAAAACAGTCGGTCTATACATGGCTGCACCCAGCACAAATGGGAATCTTTGCCGGGGACAGGGAAACCATCAACGGCGTCTGGCGCCGAATCAGGTGGATCCTCAACATCCTGAAAGATCCCAAAGGGCATTCCATACGGCTGGAAGATGAGGCGCAATCACTGACGAAGCTGGCAGAAACCAGGCCCGACGCCATGAAGCGGGCGATGCTACTGGCCAGCGATGAAGCCGCCCTGTTCCTGCTGGTACGCAGCGCCTCGATCTGGCTTAGCGCACTGCCACCCACCCAGTACACCCATACGACGGCCCTCACGATCTCTTCCAACATCATCTCGGCCTTGATCGACATGGTGCTGGCCGTCGTGCTGAACATTGCGTCCAGCGGGCTCGGGGATAGCTACCTGAACCGCCGACTGAACGCCAGAGGCGACTTCAATGCGGTGAATGACTTTCTTGCCGCCGTTTGTGCAACCACCGATTCCTATATCGAGCAGCTGGCGCAATACACGACCGTAGCCGCACGCGGTGTAACGACGCTGGCCAAGAACGGCCTGGTAAAACTCTACTTCGATGGCAAGCGCAACAGTCGACTAAACAGCCCGTCAGTGCTGCCCGACGCTTCCAGCCCGGCCACCACACCCGATCAGCAAATCAACGACGCCGCCAGTAATACCTGCACCAACGGTTGCCCGGTGTCCATGGTGACCGGCGAAGAACTGCTGACGCTGACCGACGGCGAACTGGATGGCTTGCTGCCCTTCAAGTGGACCCGCCTGTATCGCACCAGTGCCGCCGAAATCGACTGCGGCCTGGGCCATGGCTGGAGCCACGCCCTCGCCCAACGGTTGGAAATCCACGGTGACAGCGTCGTCTGGACCGACCACGAAAACCGCTCGACTACCTTTCCCCTACCCGACAAGCAATGCCCGGCCATTACCAATACGCTGTCACGGGCGGCGATCTTTCGCGGCGACGACCCCGCCGAGCTGATCCTGAGCCAGGCCGGCGAGACAGTGCAGCTCTTTCACTTTCGCTACAACAGTCAGGGTGCGACGCTGGTCGCCATCAGCGATGCCTATGACAACCGCCTGCATATCACCCGTGATATCCAGGGCCGCATCAAACGCCTCGACAATGGCGCCGGCCGCGCCCTGCTACTGCGTTATGACCGCACCCATATCGTCGCCGTCGACTACCAACAGTTCCTCCCCGCGGACACCCTGGAAGACAGCTGGAGCACGCTCAAGACCCTGGTCAGCTACCGCTACGATGCGCAACATCGCTTGGTGGAGGCCAGGAACGCGGCAGGCGAAGCCGAGCATTACCTCTATAACGAGCAGCACGTCATTCTCGAGCGGCAACTGGCGGGCGGGGCGAGTTTCTATTGGGAATGGGAACGCCAGGGCAAGCACTCCCGCTGCGTTCGACACTGGGCCAGCTTCGCCCAGGTAAGCCAGCGTTACGTCTGGGATGACCAGGGCGGCGTCACGGTCGTCTATGCCGATGGGAGCGAAGAGACCTACACCCATGACGGTCAGGCCCGGCTGATTCGCAAAGTCGACCCCACCGGCGCCGAGCACCTCAAGGCCTATGACGACAAGGGCCGGTTGATTGCCGAACAGGACCCGCTGGGCGCCATCACCGAATACCACTACGACGAGGCCGGCCAGCAGATCGCGGTGATTGCTCCTGAAGACGAGCCCATCACCTACGAGTACGAAAACGGGCTGGTCAGCGAGATACATTGTGGCCAGGCAAGCTGGGCGTATGAGTACAACGCTCAAGGCGATATCACCCGCCAGACCGACCCTGACGGCCACACCACCCGCTACAGCTACGATCGCCAGGGCCGCCTGCTGGAGATCCGTTATCCCGACGAGAGCCAACACCGGCTGGGCTGGAACAATCTTGGCCAACTGCTGGAAGAACAGTTGCCTGACGGTGGCCAGCGTAAATACCGCTACGATGCCCTCGGCCGGCAGATCACCCGCCAGGATGAACGCGGCGCCATCACCCAGTACCAATGGGACGCCGCCAACCGCCTCAGCCTGATCACACTGCCCGGCGGCGCCACCCGCGCCTTCAGCTACAACGCCTACGGCAAAGTCACCGGCGAGCGCGATGAGCTGGGGCGCATCACCCACTACGAATACGCCGACGGGCTGCACCTGGTCAGTCGACGCATCAACGCCGATGGCAGCCAGCGCAATTATCGATACGACAGCGCTCGCCTGTGGCTGACCGAAATCGAAAATGAACGCGGCGAGCAGTATCGCCTGGACTACTACCCCAACGGCCTGCTCCAGCAGGAAACCAGCTTCGACGGGCGCCGTACCGCCTATGCCTATGACCTCAACGGCAACCTGCTGAAGAAAACCGAATTCGGCGACGACGGCAGCGAGCTGGTCACCGAGTACCAACGCGACGCCGCCGGCCGGCTGCTGGTGAAAACCCTGGCCGACGGCGAAAAGGTTCACTACAGCTATGACACCCTGGGCCGCCTGGTCGGGGTCGACGACGGTCACTGGCCGCTGGCCTACGAATACGACCTGCAGGACCGGCTGATCGCCGAACACCAGGGCTGGGGCACCCTGCGCTACCAGTACGACACGCTGGGCCAGCTCAGCCGCTACCGCCTGCCGGACGGCAGCCGGCTCGACTACCACTACCAACCTGGGGGCCAACTGAGCGGCATCGACCTCAACGGCTCACGCCTGACCCGTCACCAGTACAGCGCCGGCCTTGAACAGCAACGCCAGCAAGGGCTGCTGCTCAGCCACTACCAGTACGACGACCAGGGGCGCCTGCTGGCCCATAACGTCAGCCAGCAAAACCAAAACTTGTTGAAACGCCGCTATTCCTACGACGCCAACGGCAACCTCGCAGGCATCGATGACAGCCGCAAAGGCAAGCACCGTTACCAGTACGACCCGCTCGACCGTCTGATTCACGTACGCGGCAACACCCCGGAAAGCTTCGCCCACGATCCCGCCGGCAACCTACTGGGCGGCGGCGATCACCCCGTCACCGATCAAGCCAATATCAAAGGCAACCGCCTGCTGATGCAGGGCGATAGGCACTTCGACTATGACGCCTTTGGCAACCTCAGCCGCGAACGGCGCGGCACCGGACAGAAACTGATCACCGAATACCGCTACGACTGCCAGCATCGGCTGATCGGTGTCAGCCTCCCCGGGGGCAGTACCGCGACCTACCAGTACGATGCCTTTGGCCGGCGCATCGCCAAAACGGTCGACGGCCGCACCACTGAATTCTTGTGGCAAGGCGAACGGCTGATCGCCGAAAGCGCCGAAAATCGCTACCGCAGCTACCTCTATGAACCTGACACCTTCCGCCCGTTGGCCATGCTCGACGGCGAAGGCCCACTCAAGGCCGAACCCTTTTACTACCAACTCGACCACCTCGGCACGCCACAGGAACTGACGGACTACAGCGGGGAAATCATGTGGTCGGCCAGGTATCGGGCCTATGGCAACCTGGCTGTGCTGGACATTGAGGAAATCGACAATCCGTTACGGTTCCAGGGGCAGTACTTCGATGCGGAAACCGGGCTGCACTACAACCGGCATCGTTACTACAACCCGGGTATCGGCCGCTTTTTAACACCGGATCCGATCAAGCTGGCGGGGGGGCTTAATAGCTATCAATACGTACCTAGCCCTACGGGATGGGTGGATCCATTGGGGTTGATGAGTTTAACAGGGTTCACAACCAAAAAAGTCCTCCCGGGCCTCGTAGGTAAAGTCATCCCCCTATCTTCCACGCTGAACGGCAAACGTGCGGAAATAATTGAGGCTTTAGCGGACGTTGTTCAACCTCATATAAAAGCAATAAACCAGCTTGATGGATACTCATTAGTTGGGTTCCGTGGTAGTTTGGCTCGAGGAAGAAAGGGGCCACATAAATTTAATGCCCCATTTAACCCATCAGACTTTGATGTTGATGCCTTCATAGTGAGTGACGAGCTTGCTGCAAACTTTGCTAAACGGCACCCATTTAGAAGTGGCAATCGTATTGTCAAAGTTTCAGAAATCCAAAAAGAAATTGATAAAGCCCTAAGACAGCGTTTAGAGTTCTCTGGACTTAGAGATGAACGTTTTACCTTCCGTATATTCACTCACAAGGAAATTGAAAGACTCCAGGAAAAAGGCGACTTTCAATTATTTTTTATTAAGCAAGGAAAACAGCATGAAAACCGTAGTCTATAGAGAGTTTGCAGATATTGGTTTAACCCCAGTCGGTTCACTGGAAAATACGGCCACTGTCATCGGTGATATTCTCGGCGTCACCTTTGAGAAAGACAAAGAAGGCATGTATGAGGAGTTCCCCGCTTTTCTAGCCAGTACACCAAATCTTAAATATGCACTGTTAGGAACTCCACTCCCTGAGGATGATCTACGCGACGCCCCCTCTGATGAGTTCAACTTACTTGTCACCCCTGTAGACGATGACTCAGATCATCCAGAAATTGATATATCAGAGCAGTTAATCAGCCAACTGATGAAAAAAGCGAATATTCAATGCTGGAAGCTTAGTTAACCAAACACTCAGTCACCCGTCAGTGACAACACCCACACAACAAAAACAGATGTTGTTTCTACTGCAGACATTCTCTCAAAACGAGGATTGCCAGAACGGCACAGTGGAACCTTGCTGGTGGAACAGGGGCCGCCGCCCCCGAACTTCCACGACTGAGTACAGCGCGATTACAGAGTCACCCTGCTTGAAAGCAAATGAACCGACTTCTTGTAGGAGCGGCCGGTAGACGCTCGATGGCTCGCGATAGCGTCAGCCCTGGCACACCGCGGCGCCTGCATCGCGGGCAAGCCTCGCTCCTGCAGAAGCACGGGTTATCCGGTTAGAAGTCGTAGCGGCCGGTCACGCCAAGGGTCCGTGGCGTGCCGAGCAGACCTTCATAGCCGCCATTCCCGCCCGACCACAGCGTGGTGTAGTAGGTCTTGTCGAAGGCGTTTTTCAGCCACAGCGACACGTCCCACTGTCCCTGCTCGTAGTTGCCACGCAGGCCGGTGGAGAGGTTGACCACCGCGTAGCTGGGGATCTGGCCGTAGTCGGAATCCTCGACGGTGCCGACGGCTTTGGAGCGGAAGGCGTAGCTGCCGGTGACGTAGGGTTCGAGGCCGTTGTCCAGGTTCCATTTGTATTCGCCGTTGGCGTTGCCGATCCATTTCGAGGCGCCGACCACCTGGTGCCCGCTGAGGTCGCAGGAGGCCGGGGCGCCCGGGCGCAGGCTGACTTCGGGCGGGCATGGCGCGTCCTTGTAGGACAGGTAACGCACGTCGTTGTAGGAGCCGTTGAGGTTGAGGGTCAGGCCACGGATGGGGACCAGCGTGCTTTCGATTTCCACGCCCCGTGAGCGCACCGAGCCGGCGTTGGTCAGGTATTGCACACGGTTGTTGGCGTCGTAGGCGTTGGTCTGGTAGCCGTTGACCTGGGTCCAGAACAGGTTGGCGTTGAGTTGCAGGCGCTTGTCCCACAGGGTGCTCTTGAAGCCCAGCTCGGCGTTGTTGGCGCGCTCGGTGCCGATCAGCAGCGAGTCGGCGCCAGCAGTGGGCGCCGAGCCGACCGCGAGGTTGACCCCGCCGGACTTCTCGCCGTGGGACAGGGTGGCGTAGCCCAGCAAATCATCGGTGAAGCGGTAGCTGAGGTTGAGCAGGCCCGAGGGGCTGGTGCTGTACTGGTTGAGGTCGCCGGAGTCGTAGGCCCCGGCCCGCCCGCGCCGCGCGGTGGCCGCGGCACCGGTCACTGCGGCGCCACCCACTGGCGCGTTACGGGTCACCCAGGCGCTTTTCTCTTCATAGGTACCGCGCAGGCCGGCGGTGAAATCCAGGCGCTCGGTGAGGTGCCAGGTGCCCTGGGCGAACAGCGCAAAGCTGTCGGTGCGGATATGCCCGTTGCCGATGCTGGTGACGTTGTTCAGGGCGCCGGTGGGCGTGCCGTTCCAGATGTCCGCCTTGGGTCCGTAATAGGCGAAGGATCTGTTATCGAGGTCGGAGCCGAAGTAGTAGGCGCCGAGCACGTAATCGAAGAAACCGCCGGTCGGTGACGCCAGGCGGAACTCCTGGGACCACTGCTTATCCTCCACCGAAACCCCGGCGTTGTAGCTGGCCGGCACATTGAGGCCGTCGTCGTTGCGCGGGGTGAAATCCCACCAGCGGTAGGAGCTGACCGAGGTCAGGGTGAAGTCGCTGGGCAGGGTCCAGTTGGCCTCCAGCGAGGTGCCGCCCTGGAACACCGTGACATGCTGGTCGTTGTCCAGGTTGACCTTGCGGTGTGTGCCGTCGACCAGGGTGGCGCCGGCCGCGGTGGCCCGCGACTGATACTGGTTGACGCCATTGATGGTCGGCCCGGTGCTGTACAGCACCCGGGTGCCGGCGCTGGAATCCTCTTCGTTGTAGTCGCCGATCCAGCGCAGGTTGAAGTTCTCGTTGGGCTTGAACAGCAACTGGCCACGGAAGCCCTGGCGCGAGCCGCCGTTGAGGTCATGGCCGTCGTGTTCGTTCTTGATATCGCCGTCGCTGCGGGTGCGATAGGCCGAAAAACGCCCGGCCAGCTCGTCGTTCAGCGGCCCGGAAATAGTGCCCTTGGTCTGGAAGTAGCCGTCCTCGCCCACCGAGGTCTCGATGCTCCGCTCGGGGGTGAAGCTCGGTGCGCGGGTGCTGATGTTGATCACCCCGGCGGTGGTGTTCTTGCCGAACAGCGTGCCCTGGGGACCGCGCAGCACTTCCAGCTGCTCGATGTCCATCAGGTCGAACACCGCCATGCCCGGCCGTCCCAGGTAGACGTTGTCGATGTACAGCCCGACGCTGCCTTCCAGGCCATCGCTGGCCGGGTTGTTGCCCAGGCCGCGGATCGACACGCTGGACTGGCGCGCGTGCATGTAGGCGACGTTGACGCTCGGCACCAGCTGCTGCAGATCCTGGATGCGATAGACCCGCTGGCTCTCCAGGGCCTGGCCACCGATCACGCTCATCGGCGTCGGTACGTCCTGGGCGCTCTCCTCGCGACGCCGCGCGGTCACGGTCACGGTTTCCAGCTGGCCGCTGGCGGCGGGCCGGGCGGCATTGGCCTTGGCCGGGGCCTCGGCGGGCGTTTCGGCGTCGGCGGCATAGCCGTGGGACCAGCCGGCGCTACCGGCCAGCAGCAGGGCCAGCGGCAGGCGCTTGAGCCGTCGGGGCGAAGTGGGGGAGACAAGGTTCAACGGGCTCATGGGCGGCTCCTGGGCAAAAAAAACAGACTGACCCGTATATTCTTTTAAGTTATTTATTTATGTTTTTAATAAGATTTACGGAATAATAGATTGCCTTTATAAAGAGTCGACCTAATGCATAGCCAATGCATTTCCCCGATATTTTCAATGTGAAAAATGCATATCGATCTGCGCCAGCTCCGTCACTTCATCGCCCTCGCCGAACAGCGCAGCTTTGTCGCGGCCGCCTTGGCGGTGAACCTGTCGCAATCGGCCTTCAGCCGCAGCATCCAGGCCCTGGAGCACAGCGTCGGCTGCCAGCTGGTCGATCGCGGGCGCAAGGACCTGGCACCGACCAAACAGGGATTGGTGCTGCTCGAACATGCGCGGCGGCTGGTCAGCGGCGCGCAGCAACTGGCCAACGAGATCAGCCAGTTCAACGGCCTGGAGGCCGGCGAGCTGCGCTTCGGTTGCGGACCGGCGCCGGCGGCGGGCTTGATCCCGCGGGCCATCGGCAGTTTTATCGGGCGTTACCCCAAGGCCCGGGTGCAATTCCAGGTGGATGACTGGCAAACCCTGGGCAATCGCCTGCTCAGCGAAGAGTTCGAATTCTTCGTCGCCGACACCCGGCAGTTCGAAGCCAACCCGGATTACCTGACCCAGCGCCTGCGCCCGCGCAAATGGCATTTCTGCTGCCGCGCCGGGCATCCGCTGGCCGAGCAGGAAAGCGTCACCGCCGCCGAGCTGATGAGTTACCCGCTGGCCGCGACCATCCGCCCACCGAACCTGCGCAAGGTGGTGGTCGATCTCAGCGGCCGGCCGGATTTCGTCCCGAATGTGGAATGCGAGAACAGCTACAGCCTGCTCGGCGTGGTGATGCGCTCGGATGCGATCGGCATCATCGGCGCCTACAGCGATGCGCTGCACAACGCCCGGGGCGAGCTGGTGTGCCTGAAGATCGAAGGCCTGGCCGATGACCTGGAGGAGCTGTACACCCGCTACGGCATCGTCAACCGCGCCGGCTACCGGCTGTCACCGCTGGCCGAGGCGATGATCGAGGAGATCAAGCGCACCGACGCGCTGGATGAGGATGTGTGTTCGCTGGAAAACTTCGCAGTCTGAAACACCGCACCTGTAGCCCATGCAGGTCGTGCATGAAAACCATGCGCCAAATGCGCTTGTCGTAACGCCCCGCGACAGCGAAAACCCTCACCTGTCTTTCGATCGGTGAAGCCCATGTCCAACCCCGTCCAACCCGTGCGCAACGTGCTGTACATCATGTGCGACCAGCTGCGTCGCGATTACCTGTCGTGCTACGGCCATCCCCATCTGCACACGCCGAATATCGACCGCCTGGCCGCCGCCGGCGTGCGCTTCAGCCGCGCCTACACCCAGGGCACCATCTGCGGGCCGTCGCGGATGTCGGCCTATACCGGGCGTTATGTCAGCAGCCACCAGGTGGCGTGGAACGCCGTACCGCTGCCCCTGGAAGAGCTGACCATCGGCGACTACCTGAGCCCCCACGGCATCCGCACCGCACTGGTGGGCAAGACCCACGCCACGCCCAACCTCGATGCCCTGCAGCGCCTGGCGATCGACCCCGAGAGCCGGCAGGCCGAAGCCCTCAACGAGGTCGGTTTCGAACCCTACCTGCGCCACGACGGGATCTTCCCCGACAGCCCGCTGTTCGACGATAAACGCGAGTCGGCGCCCTACACCCATTACCTGCGCGAACAGGGCTACGAAGGGCGCAACCCCTGGCATGACTGGGCCAACGCCGCCGAAGGTGAACAGGGTGAAATCCTCAGCGGCTGGAAAATGCGCAACGCCCACCTGCCGGCCCGCGTCCCCGAACAGCATTCGGAGACCGTCTACACCACCGACCGCGCCCTCGACTTCATCCAAGAGCAGGGCGAGCAGCCCTGGTGCCTGCACCTGTCCTATATCAAGCCGCACTGGCCCTACATCGCGCCGGCGCCCTACCATGCGCTGTACAGCGCCGAGCAGGTTATCGCCCCGGTGCGCGCCGCCGCCGACGAGACCAGCGACCACCCGGTGTACGCCGCCTTTCGCCAGCACCAGGAGAGCCAGAGTTTCTCCCGCGACGAGGTGCGCCTGAACGTGGTGCCGACCTACATGGGCCTGATCAAGCAGGTGGACGATCAGCTCGGGCGCCTGTTCGATTTCCTGCAAAGCAGCGGGCGCTGGGACGACACCCTGATCGTGTTCACCAGCGACCACGGCGATTTTCTCGGCGATCACTGGCTGGGGGAAAAGGAGTTTTTATTGGAACCGGCAGTGGGCGTGCCGTTGATCGTGCGTGACCCACGGGCGACGGCGGATATCAGCCGCGGCACGCTGGACGAACGCCTGGTGGAAACCATCGACGCCCTGCCGACCTTCCTCGACGCCCTGGGGTTGCCCGGCGCCGAACACCGGCTGGAAGGCCGCTCGCTGATCCCGCTGCTGCACGGCACGGCGGGCGACTGGCGCCGCTACGCCATCAGCGAATACGACTATGCGTTCCAGGCCCCGGCCCGCGAGCGCCTGGCCCAGCCCATCGACCGCTGCCGCATGACCATGGTGCGCAGCGAGCGCTGGAAATACCTGGCCTACGACGGCTTCCGCCCACAGCTGTTCGACCTGCACAAGGATCCCCAGGAACTGCACGACCTCGGCGCCGACCCGGCCTATGCGGCGGTGCGTGAGGAGCATCTGGGCTATCTGTTCGACTGGCTGCGCGGGCTGAAACGGCGGACCACCATCAGCCACGAAGAGATCGACCTGCGTGGACAGCGGTTTCGGTATGGCGAGCCGGAGGCGGAAAAGGTGGTGCAGATCGGGGTGTGGTGAGGCGCTGGCTTCAAGGGCCTCATCGCGATCCGACTTGCCCGCGAAAAATTTCAAACCCACCACACACCCTGTAGCCGCGACGACCTCCGTCACAGCCCCTTGATGGTCTGGCTACGCTGCCCGTGCACACCCACCGGCACGTCGCCCTTGAGGGTCACACGGCGTACCACGCGGTCCTGGGTGCCGTAGTCGTCGACCGCGTAATGCTGGGTCGAACGGTTGTCCCAGATCGCCACGTCACCGGCGGTCCAGCGCCAGCGCACGGTGTTTTCCAGGCGGGTGACATGGCTTTGCAGCAGGTTGAACAGGTGCGCCGAATCGGCCTGGCTATAACCCTTGATGCGTTTGACGAAATGCCCGAGCACCAGGCTCTTCTCGCCGCTCACCGGGTGCACGCGCACCAGCGGGTGTTCGGTCTCGTAGACGGTGGAGGTGAACACCTTGCGATAGCGCTCCAGCTTCTCCGCCGACACGTCCGGCTTGGCCCCGGCGTAATCGTATTCGTTGCTGTGCACCGCCCAGAGCTTGTCCGCCAGCTCGCGCAGCTCCGCCGGCAGTTCGTTGTAGGCGGTGGCGGTGTTGGCCCAGACCGTATCGCCCCCGGAGGCCGGGGCCACCACCGAGCGCAGGATCGAGGCCTTCGGGTAGGCATCGACGAAGGTCACGTCGGTGTGCCAGGAGTTGGCGCGCTGGCCCTCGGCGCCGTCCAGTTCGAGCAGGTAACGGGTGCCGTCGCGCACCGGCACGGTGGGGTGCGCCACCGGCTCGCCGAGCAGGTGGGAGAAGGCTTCCTGGCTCTGGTCGTCGAGGTGGGTCTGGCCACGGAAGAAGATCACCTTGTAGTCCACCAGCGCCTGCTGGATGGCCTCGACCGTGGCGGCGTCCAGCTCGCCGGAGAGTTGCACGCCACGGATCTCGGCGCCGATACGGCCGGCCACCGGGTGGATCTCAAGCGCATGAACAGCGGGTTTAACGGCTAGTGCGGCATTGCTCATCGGGTCGACCCTCGTCTGACTGCTTACGGTTGAGCGGCAGCGAAACAACGCTCTATCTATATTCACTTTAGATCTAATAGATATTCACATGCTTCGTTGACGGAATAAGAGCTTGCATTTAAAACCTCATTCCTCACTCGTCGCAAATGCCTTCGGGCTATTTTTCGGATGCCGGGAAAGCATATGGATCTTCGCCAGTTGCGTTACTTCATCGCCCTCAACGAACACCGCAGTTTTGTCCGCGCGGCCGACGCCATGGGCATCACCCAGCCGGCCTTCAGCCGCAGTATCCAGGGCCTGGAGCAGGAGTTCGGCTGCGTGCTGGTGGACCGTGGCAACAAGGATTTGCGCCCCACGCCGGAAGGCCAGGTGGTGTTGCAGCACGCCCTGAGCCTGGTGCAGGGCGCGGCCTTGCTGAGCAGCGAAGTGACGCAGATGACCAAGCTCGACGCCGGCGAACTGCGCTTCGGTTGCGGCCCGGCGCCGGCGGTGAAACTGGTACCCGACGCGGTGGCGCAATTCACCGGCATCCACCCCAAGGTGCGCATCTGCCTGGAGGTGGATAACTGGGAAAAACTCAGCCGCAGCCTGAGCCGCGAAGAGATCGAATTCTTTATCGCCGACATCCGCCATTTCGAGGCCGACCCGAACTTCCAGACCCAGCCCCTGACGCCCAAGCGCGGGGTGTTTTTCTGCCGCCCGGGGCACCCGCTGCTGGCCAAGGAAAGCCTGTCGACCAATGACATGTTCGACTACCCGCTGGCCACCACCCTGATCCCCCCGGGGATCCGCAAACTGCTGGCCAATCTCAGCGGGCGCATCGACTTTTCCCCGACCATCCAGACCGAGCACTTCCCGGCGCTGGTGAAGATCGTGCGCCAGTCCGACGCGATTGGCGTGGGCACCGAAGAGGCCTTCGTCGAGGACATCGAACAGGGTTCCCTGGCGCTGCTGCACTGGCGCAACCTGCCGCAGAACATCGAGAGCATGAACGCCCGCTGCGGCATCGTCAGCCGCACGGGATTCCGCCTGTCGCCGGCGGCCCGCAAGATGATCGAAGTGCTGGTGGCGGTGGATCGGCAGCAGGTCAGTATTGCGTCCTAGCGAGCGCAGCGCTGGATTCAAGGGCCTCATCGCGGGCAAGCCTCGCTCCTACAGAAGAAGACCGTGAGCTTCTGTAGGAGCGAGGCTTGCCCGCGATGACGATCTCAGCTGCACCCCGGGCTTAAAGCCCCGCCGCCGCCAACTGCGGCGCCACCCATTCGCTGACCTTGAACGGCTTGCGGATCAGCCGCTGCTGCGCGGCCAGGTCCACCGCGTCCTGCAGTTTGCCGAGAAACACCGGGTCCAGGGTCGAGGGGAAGATTTCGCTGAAGCGCTGATCCTTGAAGTCCTGCTGCAGCACCGCCGGCGGGTAGCTGGCCAGCCCCGACACCAGCTCGATATAGGCGTCCTTGTTGCTGTCCTGGGTCAGCCACTGCACCGCCTGCTGCTGGGCCTTGAGCAGCTTCTCCACCACCTCGGGATGGGCATCGACGAACGCGCCGCTGCCCACCAGCACCGCCTGCACGCTACCCGCGCCGCCCAGGTCCTTGGTGTTCAGCGGCACCTCGGCCAGGCCCTTGGCCTGCAAGGCATTCAAGTTGGAACCGCCCCAGGTAGCATCGATCTGCTTCGCCGCCAGCGCCGCGACCGCCGCGTTGAAATCCAGGTTGATGATCTTCAGGTCCTTCTCGCTCAGCCCCTGGCTGGCCAGCGCGGCATCCAGCGACAGCTGCGTGGCCGTGCCGCGGAACACCGCGACCCGCTTGCCCTTGAGGTCCTGCAAGGTCTTGATCCCCGATCCCGGCACCACTCCCAGGTACTGCTTGACCCCTCGGGCCGTGGCGCTGAGCAGGCGAGTATCCAGGCCGTTGGACTTGCCGATGATCGCCGCCAGGTCCCCCAGGTAGGCCAGGTCCACCTGACCGTTGGCGAAGGCCTCGTTGATCACCGGGCCGGCCCCCTTGAAGTAGTTCCACTGGATGCTGATGCCCTGGTCGGCGAAGGCCTTTTCGAAGATCTGCTGCTGACGCAGCACGTCCGTCACCCCGCCACCGCTGTGCTGGGTACCGGCGCTGAGGTCCGGCACGGCGATGCGGATTTGCTTGAGCTCATCGGCCTGGGCCAGCAGCGGCAGGCATCCCAGAAGCCCCGCCAGGGCCGGCGCGGCGAACAGACTGAGGACGCGTTTGAAGGGAAGGTTCATAGGTGTGGCTCCTGGTTGCGACGGGCATTGAGGAGCAGAAGGTAGGCCCAAGGCGGTCCAAGCTTTAAATACTATAAGTTCACATTTTAATAACTCGTTCGAATAAACCAGCCAGGACGCGGCTCTGCGCGGCGCATGCATGGACAGCATCGAAAATATTCTCCAAATGCATTGGATGCAGCGTGCCTGGAGGCCTTAAATGGCCTCTCTTATCTCCCAATAGCATCGATATAACTTTTTATATAACCAAAATACGACTCTGTAGGAGCGAGGCTTGCCCGCGATAGGCCGCAGGCCAGTTGTGGTCTCGAGGACGCCATCGCGGGCAAGAACTAGGCGTCCCCCCTGCTCCTACAGAAGAAAGAAGCAGAAGCAAAAAAGATGCAGCACAACCACCCGACAACGGAGATCGTCCATGGCCCGTGTTTCCCTTCTCAGCTTGCCGTTGGCCGCGCCCGCCGATAAGCCGCTGTCCTGGCCGCGTATCCACCGGCGGCTGTTGCCCTGGTTGCTGCCCCTGAGCCTGTTCGCCCTGTGGTGGCTGGCCAGCCGCAATGCCTGGATGAGCGAGCAGATCCTGCCGGCGCCAAAACTGGTCTGGAGCAGCGCGCTCGAGCTGGCCGGCGGCGAGCTGTGGAGCCATCTGGCGATCAGCCTGCAACGGCTGGCCTGGGGCCTGCTGGCGGGCATCGGCGCCGGCGCCCTGCTGGGCGCGGCACTGGGTTCCAGCCGGCGCCTGGAACGCCTGGTGTTCCCGACCTTCGCTGCCCTGGCGCAGGTCCCGACCCTGGCCTGGATCCCGCTGTTCATGGTGTTTTTCGGCATCGGCGAACTGCTCAAGCTGGTGGTCCTGGTCAAGGCCATCGTGGTGCCCGTGACCCTGCATACCCTGGTCGGCGTACGCGACGCCCAGCCCAAGCTGCGCGAAGCCGCCGCCGTGCTGCGCCTGCCGCCGCTCCTGTTGATCCGCCGGCTGGTGCTGCCCGCCGCCCTGCCCGCCTTCATGGCCGGCGTGCGCCTGGCCCTGGCCGCCGGCTGGACCTCTCTGCTGGCGGTGGAGCTGCTGGCTTCCAGCGAAGGCATCGGCTACCTGATGGTCTGGGCGCGCCAGCTGTTCATGCTGGATATCGTCTTCGTCTGCATCGTGGTGATCGGGGTGATTGGCGTGGCCATGGACCGCGGCATCGGCCTGCTGGACAAGGCCCTGGTGCACTGGCCGCACCCGGCCATCGCGCAGATCCGCCGCGGCCCGCGCTACCAGGGCTGGCAACGCCTGCAACCCTGGCTGCTACCGCTGTTCCTGCTCGCGCTGTGGCAAGTGGCGAACCAGCTGGAATGGGTCGACGCCAACATTCTGGTGAGCCCGCTGGCGGTGCTGCAAACCACCTGGAACGGCCTGCTCGACGGCAGCCTGTCCGGCGGCCTGGGCCTGAGCCTGCGGCGCACCCTCGGCGGCCTGCTGCTGGGCGGCGGCCTGGGGTTTGCCCTGGGCCTGCTGCTGGGCCTGTCGCACCTGAGCGAACGGATTCTGGGCCCTACCCTGGCGGCGCTGCGGCAGATCGCCATTTTCGCCTGGGTGCCGCTGCTCACCGCCTGGTTCGGCCTCGGCGAGCTGGCGAAATGGGTATTTGTCGCGCTGGCCGCGTTCTTCCCGCTGTTTATCGCCACCCAGCGCAGCGTCGCCCACCTGTCGCCGCAACTGACCGAGGCGGCGCAAGTGCTGCGCCTGAACCTCTGGCAACGCCTGCGCCGCCTGGTGCTACCGGGCGCCGCGCCGGGGATCTTCGCCGGGCTGCGCCTGAGCCTGATCTACGCCTGGCTGGGGACCATCGGCGCGGAATATTTCATGCCGTCCAACGGCGGCATCGCCAGCCAGATGATCGGCGCCCAGCAGCTGCTGCGCATGGACCTGATCCTGGCCGGCATGCTCCTGGTGGGCCTCACCGGCGCCCTGCTCAACCTCATTGGCCAACAGCTCGAAACCCGCGCCACACGCTGGAGACACGCATGAACGCACTCGTACCTTCCCCCATCGTCAGCTTCAACCAGGTGGGCAAGACCTTCGAGGTCGCCGGCGGCGAACTGGAAGCGATCCGCGAATTCAACCTGGAGATCGCCGAGGGCGAATTCGTCGCCATCGTCGGCTCCAGCGGCTGCGGCAAATCCACCCTGCTGCGCCTGCTGATCGGCCTGGACACGCAGTTTCGCGGCGAGATCCGCGTCGACGGCAAGGCCGTCAGCGGCATCGGCGGCGAACGCGGCATCGTGTTCCAGGAGCACCGCCTGTTCCCCTGGCTGACGGTCGAGGAAAACATCGGCCTGGGCCTGGTCAACGAAGCCCTGGGCGCCAGCGAACGGCAAACCCGCATCGCCGACTTCATCGAACTGGTGGGCCTCACCGATTTCACCCGCGCCTACCCGCACCAGCTCTCCGGCGGCATGGCGCAACGGGTGGCCATCGCCCGCGGCCTGGTGGCCAGCCCGCGCATCCTGCTGCTGGACGAACCCTTCGGCGCTCTCGACGCGCTGACCCGCCAGCAGATGCAGGATGAGCTGCTGGCGATCCGCGAGCGGGCCAGGATCACCACGGTGCTGGTCACCCATGACGTCGAGGAAGCGATCTTCCTCGCCGACCGCGTGGTGGTGATGGAGCCGCGCCCCGGCCGGATCAAGCGGGTGGTGGACATCGCCCTTCCCCATCCACGCCAGCGCAGCAGTTTCGACTTCCACCAGCTGCGCGAAGAACTGCTCCACGAACTGACCAGCGACGATCACTACCAGGTGCCTTTGCCCGCCCAGATCCGTGACCTGCCACTGGCCTTTATTGCTTGCTGATAAGGAGTGAATAGATGCCGCAACGTCCCAACTTCCTGGTGATCCTGGCTGACGACCTGGGCTTTTCCGATCTCGGTGCGTTCGGCGGTGAAATCGCCACGCCGAACCTCGATGCCCTGGCTTTCAACGGCCTGCGCCTGACCGATTTCCACACCGCGCCGACCTGCTCGCCGACCCGCTCCATGCTGCTCACCGGCACCGACCACCATATCGCCGGCATCGGCACCATGGCCGAAGCCCTGACCCCGGAACTGATCGGCAAGCCGGGCTACGAGGGTCACCTCAACGACCGCGTGGTGGCCCTGCCCGAGCTGCTGCGCGACGCCGGCTACCAGACCCTGATGAGTGGCAAATGGCACCTGGGCCTGACCGCCGAGCTGGCGCCCCATGCCCGCGGTTTCGAGCGCTCGTTCTCGCTGCTGCCCGGCGCCGCCAACCACTACGGTTTCGAGCCGACCTACGACGAAAATACCCCGGGCCTGCTCAAATCCACCCCGGCGCTGTACATCGAGGACGACCGTTTCATCGACGAGTTGCCCAAGGACTTCTATTCCTCCGACGCCTTCGGCGACAAGCTGCTGCAGTACCTCAAGGAGCGCGACCAGACCCGTCCGTTCTTCGCCTACCTGCCGTTCTCCGCGCCGCACTGGCCGCTGCAGGCCCCCGAGGAAGTAATCGCCAAATACCGTGGCCGCTACGACGCCGGCCCCGAAGTGCTGCGCCTGGAGCGCCTGGAAAAGCTCAAGCAACTGGGGCTGATCGAGGCCGATGTGGAACCGCACCCGCTGCTGGGCCTGAGCGCCGAATGGGCGGCCTTGAGCGAGCAGCAGCACCGGGTTTCCGCGCGGGCCATGGAGGTCTACGCGGCGATGGTCGAGCGCATGGACTGGAACATCGGCCGGGTAGTGGACTACCTGCGCAAGCAGGGCCAGCTGGACAACACCTTTATCCTGTTCATGTCCGACAACGGTGCCGAAGGCGCGCTGCTGGAAGCCTTCCCCAAGTTCGGCCCGCAGCTTTTGACCTACCTCAACCAGCACTACGACAACAGCCTGGACAACATCGGCCGCGCCAACTCCTACGTCTGGTACGGCCCGGCCTGGGCGCAAACCGCCACCGCGCCGTCGCGCCTGTTCAAGGCCTTCACCACCGAAGGCGGGATCCGCGTGCCGGCGCTGGTGCATTACCCGCAGCTGTCGCTCAAGGGCCGGATCAGCCATGGCTTCGGCACGGTGATGGACATCACCCCGACCATTCTCGACCTGGCGGGGGTGCGGCATCCGGGCAAGCGCTGGCGCGGCAAGGAAGTGGCGCCGTTGCGGGGCAAGTCGTGGCTGGGCTTCCTGTCCGGCGAGACCGCGCAGGTGCATGACGAACACACGGTCACCGGCTGGGAACTGTTCGGCCGCCGGGCGATTCGCCAGGGCCAGTGGAAAGCGGTGTACATCCCCGGCCCCGTGGGCCCGGCGGCCTGGCAGCTGTACGACCTGAGCCAGGACCCGGGGGAAATCCACGACCTGGCGCAGAGCGAACCGGACAAGCTCGAGGCGCTGATCGGCCATTGGCAGCAATACGTGGACGAAACCGGAGTGATCCTCAGCGCCTCGCCGTTCCAGCCGGATTGAGGCTGTAGCCGCTGCCGAAGGCTGCGATCGGCCGGGACGGCCGTGGCGATCTTGAAATCGCCAGAGGTCCTGCGGACCTATCGCAGCCTGCGGCAGCGGCTACAGGGTTGTGCGAGGCGCCGGGGATTGCGGCGTCCGGGTAATCGTGATCGCGGGCAAGCCTCGCTCCTACAGAAGCAGAGGCTTGCCCGCGATTGGCCCTCAAACGCGATCCATCACGCCCTGACGCCCCGCACCACCTGCGCCGCCGCCTGCTCCTTGCGGGTAAAGCGGTTGGCCCGGCCGAAGGTGCCGAAATCGTTGAAGCGCACGCCCATCTCGGCCATCACCTTGTGCGCCACCGGCGCGGTCAGTTGGCGGATATAGAAGGGTTCCTTGACCACGAAATGGTGGATGCCGTGGGTGCTGCCGAAGTTGAAGCAGAACGCCTGCAACGGCCACAGCCACCAGGGGTTGAGCACCTGGGTCTGCTGGATCACGTTGCCCGCTTCGATGTCGCCGTAGTAGTGCATGTTCGAGCTGACGAAATGCAGGCAGAAGGTGCGCAGCACATTGGGGCCGATGATCACCACCACGGCGATATCGATCACCTGCATCACCGCCAGGGTGTCGGCCGACCAATCGATGGGCGAACCCAGCAGCGCGGCGACGCCATTGGCGGCGTGGAAGCCGAGAAACACATACCAGGCCCCCCAATGCAGCAATGCCAGCGGTGCGTACACCTTCAGGGTGCGCTTGAGGATGTTGAGCTTGTGCGCCCAGGTTCTGGCGCGCAGGGTGCGGATCAACGACGACATGACATTGTCGCCAACCATCAGCAGGCGGGCGAAACCCCAGGGCTCGCCGTTGGTGATGGCACGCTCCTCCATGTCGGCCTCGGTGCCGGACACCTTGTGGTGATTGAGGTGCAAATGGCGGCGGATCCAGGGATTGATGGTGCTCGGCCGCGCCAGCCAGACCAGCGCCAGCATCAGGTTGTGGGGGACGCGCTGCTTGCGGAAATACATGCTGTGGATCAGGTCGTGTTCCAGCTCGTGGGTCAAGGAGGCGAAAAATGCGTTGAGCAGCAGGCAGGCCCACCAGGCCATGTACCCGCCGATGTAGAGCGCCGCCGTGCCGATCATCCCGGCCAGGGCCAAGGCCAGGATGCCCGCGCCCAACGCGTCCTGATGCTTGAGCAGCGGGTAGCGCTCGCGCAACTCGACGCCCCTGGCCAGCACCACCTCACGAATATGCGCCGATCGTTGCTGAGCATTCAGCCGGTCGGGACTTGCAGAAGTACCGTGCATGCTTCCATCCTCTGGTTATTGATGTTCGCATCCTGCCCTGCGCCCGCGCGCCGGGCGCTAGCCGCGGACGCCAACCTGTTGACCGGACGCGCCAACCGCCATGACCGAACCCACTTCCCTCGCCAGCTGGACCCGCGCCCTGCGCAAGCAGCTCGATGCCCTGGGCCTCGACAGCACCGCCCTGTGCCACCAGGCCGGCCTCGACCCGCAACTGATGGACGACCCCAACGCGCGCTACCCGCTGTCGGGCACCACCCGCCTGTGGCAGCTGGCGGTGCAGGCCAGCGGCGACCCGGCCATCGGCCTGCGGGTCTCGCGCTTCGTCAGCCCGACCACCTTCCATGCCCTGGGTTATGCGCTGGTGGCCAGCGGCAGCCTGCGGGAAGTGTTCGAGCGCATCGTGCGCTATCACCAGGTGGTCAGCGATGCCCTGGAGCTGGAGCTGACCCGCACCGAGGACCGTTATCGCTTTCGCCTGAAGGTCCCCGAGGGCAACCCGGAACCGGCGTTCGAGGCCATCGACGCCTTTGTCGCGATCTACGTACGCACCTGCCGCAACCGCCTGGGCCGCGACTACGCGCCGCTGGCGGTGTACCTGCGGCGCCCCGAACCGGCGGACCCCAAGCAATGGCACACGGTGTTTCGCGCGCCGGTGTTTTTCGGCGCCGACGAGGATCGCCTGGAGTTCGGGCTGCACGACTTCGACAGCCACCTGGACGACGCCAACCCGGAACTGGCCGAACACAACGAGGCGGTGCTCAAGCGCACCCTGATGCAACTGCAACCCTTGACCTGGGAGCGCAAGGTGCGCGGGGTCATCGAGTCCCAGCTGCCGGAAGGCGAACCCTCGGCCGAACGGGTCGCCCAGGCCCTGCACCTGAGCCTGCGCAGCCTGCAACGGCACCTGGCGGACGAGGGTTGCCGCTTCGACACCCTGCTCAACGAATGCCGGGAGAACCTCGCCCTGCTGCACCTGCGCGACCCGCAGTGCTCCTTGAGCGAGATCAGTTACCTGCTGGGGTTCGCCGACGCCAGCAGCTTCAGCCGCGCGTTCAAGCGCTGGACCGGGATGACCCCGGGGCAGTTTCGCGATGGGTTGCGTTAGCTGGAGACTGGCGGTGCTCGCGATAGCGATCTGATAGTCAAACGCCAGCCAACAGCCGCAACCGGTCCTCGTCGAGGATCTCGATCTCGCCGTAACCGAGCTTGAGAATGCCCTGCCCCTGCAAATCCTTGAGGATCTGGTTGGTGGTCTGGCGCGACAGCGACAGCAACAGCGCCAACTGCTCCTGGGGCAGGTGCAGGACCCGGCGCGGGGTGTCGGTCTCGCCGTAGCCGCGGGCGATCATCAACAAGCGGTTGGCCACCCGCGCCGGGGCCGGCATCAGGCTCAGCTGTTCGAGGTTGATAAAGGTCAGGCGCAGCTTGTGGCTCATCAACAGCGCCAGCTGCCGCCAGTATTGCGGGTGCTCGTCCAACAGTTCGAGCAGCGCCGCCTGGGGCACATTGAGCAGGCTGCACGGGCCCACGGCATAGGCGTCATGGGTGCGCGGCTGGCCGTCGAACAGGCTGATCTCGCCGAACCAGTGCGGCGCCTCCACCAGACTCAGCAGCGCCTCCTTGCCTTGCTCGCTGACCGCGCCGACGCGCACCGTGCCTTCCAGCACCGCGTACAGCCCGCAGGGCGGATCGCCGCGCTGGAACAGGCGCTGGCCCGGCGCCAGCGAGCGCAAACGGGCATTGGCCAGCAGACTATTCTGTAACTGAACGGGCAAGCGGCTGAACCACTGGCCGCTCATCAGGCGCTCACGCCAGACCTGCATCTTCATCGATAGCGTTATCCACACGGGCAGCGAGCCGATTGTCGCCTGGCCGACAGAGCCGGCAACCGGCGCAGGGCATGATTCGATCACCCTACAGGAGGAACAACAATGAAAAGCCTCGTCGACCATCTCAGTCAATACGCCGCCTACCACCGTGATCCGCGCAACATCGCCAGCCACTTTATCGGCATTCCGCTGATTGTGCTGGCCGTCGCGGTCCTGCTGTCGCGCCCCGCCTGGCCGGTCGCCGGGCTGTGGCTGTCGCCGGCGCTGTTGCTGGCGCTGGCGTCATGCGGGTTCTACCTGCGCCTGGAACTGCGCCTGGGCCTGCTGATGACGCTGCTGATGGGGCTGTCGGTGTGGGCCGGCCATGCACTGGCGCAGCAAAGCACCCTGGTCTGGCTGGCCAGCGGCGTGGGCATGTTCGTGATCGGCTGGGTGATCCAGTTCGTCGGCCATTACTACGAAGGGCGCAAGCCGGCCTTTGTCGATGACGTCTCGGGGCTGATCGTCGGACCGTTGTTCGTGGTGGCGGAGCTGGCGTTTCTGCTGGGGCTGCGCCAGGCGCTCAAGCATGAGATCGAGGCGCGAGCGGGAGGGGTGCGGGTCAATCCGAAACGCTCGGCGGTGTAGATCGCAATCGCGGGCAAGCCTCGCTCCTGTTTTTTCTGTAGGAGCGAGGCTTGCCCGCGATGCTTTTGCCTTTTAGATATTGGCGACTTTCTGCCAGACCTTGGGCTTGAAGAACAGCGTCTCGCCCTTGGCCAGCCCGACCAGGCTGTCATGGTCTTTCACCACTTCGGCCTCGATCAGTTCGCTCTGCCCTTCGACCTTCAAGGTCACTCGGGTGGTGGCGCCCAGCGGACGGATATCACGCACTTCGGCGGCGTGGTGGTCGGCCAGTTCGGAGCGCGACAGCGACACTTCGTGCGGACGGAACAGCACATGGTGGTCCTCGCCCAGGTGCAGGCGGTTGGAGTCGCCGAGGAAGTGGTAGACGAAGTCGCTGGCCGGGTTCTCGTACACCTCGCCCGGCGAACCGATCTGCTCGATCACGCCCTTGTTCATCACCACGATACGGTCCGCCACTTCCATGGCTTCCTCCTGGTCGTGGGTAACGAATACCGAGGTCAGGTTGATGTCTTCGTGCAGCCGCGCCAGCCAGCGCCGCAGCTCCTTGCGCACCTTGGCGTCCAGGGCGCCGAAGGGTTCGTCCAGCAGCAGCACCTTGGGCTCCACCGCCAGGGCGCGGGCCAGGGCGATCCGCTGGCGCTGGCCACCGGACAGTTGCTCCGGGTAACGGTCGGCGAGCCAGTCCAGCTGCACCATGTTCAACAGCTCATGGACCTTCTCGGCGATCTTGCTTTCGCTCGGGCGCTGGTTTTTCGGCTTCATGCGCAGGCCGAAGGCGACATTGTCGAACACGCTCATGTGGCGGAACAGCGCGTAGTGCTGGAACACGAAACCGACGTTGCGATCGCGCACGTCGTGGCCGGAGACGTCCTCGCCGTGGAACACGATACTGCCGGCGTCCGGGGTTTCCAGGCCGGCGATGATCCGCAGCAGGGTGGTCTTGCCGCAGCCGGACGGGCCCAGCAGCGCCACCAGCTCGCCGCTCTGGATATCCAGGTTGATGCTGTTCAGGGCCTTGAAGGCATTGAAGTTCTTGCTGACGTTACGGACTTCGATCGACATGATTCATTCCTCCGCGGCGCTGGCGCGCAGGCGGTTGATTCGGTTTTCGCTCCACTGCTTGAGCAGCAGGATGAAGAGCGCCAGGATCAGCAACAGGCTCGCGACGGCGAACGCGGCGACGTGGTTGTATTCGTTGTAGAGGATCTCGACGTGCAGCGGCAGGGTGTTGGTTACCCCGCGAATGTGCCCGGAAACCACCGACACCGCGCCGAATTCCCCCATGGCCCGCGCGGTGCAGAGCACCACGCCGTAGATCAGGCCCCACTTGATGTTCGGCACGGTCACATGCCAGAACATCTGCCAGCCGTTGGCCCCCAGCAGCCGCGCGGCTTCCTCTTCCTGGGTGCCCTGCTCCTGCATCAGCGGGATCAGCTCCCGGGCGACGAAGGGAACGGTGACGAAGATGGTCGCCAGGACGATGCCCGGCAGGGCGAACACGATCTGGATATCGTGATCCTGCAGCCAAGGCCCGAACAGGCCCTGGGCGCCGAACATCAGCACGTAGACCAGGCCGGCGATCACCGGCGACACCGAGAACGGAAGGTCGATCAGAGTCACCAGGATGCTCTTGCCGCGGAAGTTGTATTTGCTCACGCACCAGGCGGCGCTGACGCCGAACACCAGGTTCAGCGGCACCGAGATCAGCACGGCGATCACCGTCAGCTTCAGGGCCGACAGCGCGTCCGGCTCGAAGATCGCGGCGAAGAATGCGCCGAGCCCGAGCTTGAGCCCCTGGGACACCACGATGAACAGCGGCAGCAGCAGGAACAGGGCGAAGATCAGCCAGCCGAGGCCGATCAGGATGCGCCGCGAGGCGGCGCTGCCACGACGGCCGGCGCTGGCCGAAGAGGCTGCGGAAATGGACGATTGGGACATGGTTCGCGCCTCCTTAAGGTCGTTCGATGCGCCGTTGCAGCAGGTTGATCAGCAGCAACAGGACAAAGGAAACCATCAGCATCAACACGCCGATGGAGGTCGCGCCGGTGTAATCGTACTGGTCGAGCTTGACCATGATCAGCAGCGGCAGGATTTCGGTTTTCATCGGCATGTTGCCGGCGATGAAGATCACCGAACCGTACTCGCCGACACCCCGGGCAAAGGCCAGGGCGAAACCAGTCAGCCAGGCCGGCAGCAGCGCCGGTACCAGGATGTGGCGAAACACCTGCCAGGGCTTGGCGCCAAGGCAGGCGGCGGCTTCTTCGACCTCACGGGGAATGTCGGCCAGCACCGGCTGTACGGTGCGCACCACGAACGGCAGGGTGACGAAAGTCAGCGCCAGGGTGATGCCCAGTGGGGTGTAGGCGATCTTGAACCCCAGGTCGGTGGCGAACTGGCCGACCAGGCCGGTCGGCGCGTACAGCGCGGTCAGCGCGATACCGGCCACGGCGGTGGGCAGGGCGAACGGCAGGTCGATCATCGCATCGATGATCTTGCGTCCGGGAAAGCTGTAGCGCACCAGCACCCAGGCCAGCAGCGTGCCGATCACGCCATTGATGATCGCCGCGTACAGCGCGGTGCCGAAGCTCAGCTTGAGCGCGGCGAGCACCCGCGGTGCCGAGACAATGGCCCAGAACTGATCCCAGGTGAGTTGGGCGGCATGCACGAACATCGCCGCCAGGGGTATGAGCACAATCAGGCTGAGGTACACCAAGGTGTAGCCCAGCGTCAGCCCGAAGCCGGGTATGACGGGGGAGATACGACGCGACATAAAAGTCCTTGGTTGACACGCAAAGCCCGGAAACGAATCCGGGCCTATTGCTCTGGCGGTTCGACGAGCCCCGGATGTCTTGCTGCCGGGGCTCGCCACTGAAGATTACTGCGCCTGGTAGATCTGGTCGAACACCCCGCCATCATTGAAGAATTTCGGTTGGGCAGTTTTCCAGCCGCCGAAGTCCTTGTCGATGGTCACCAGGTCCAGTTTCGGGAACTGCTGAGCGTATTTGGCCGCCACATCCTTGTCCCGCGGACGATAGAAGTTCTTCGCCGCGATTTCCTGGCCGGCCGGACTGTACAGGTGCTTGAGGTAGGCCTCGGCGATCTCGGTGTTGCCCTTTTTCTCGGCGTTCTTGTCCACCACCGCCACTGGCGGCTCGGCGAGGATCGACAGCGAAGGCACCACGATGTCGAACTTGTCGGCGCCGCCGTCTTCCTTCAGCGCCAGGAAGGCTTCGTTTTCCCAGGCCAGCAACACGTCGCCCTGACCGTTGTTGACGAAAGTGATGGTCGAGCCGCGGGCGCCGGTATCCAGCACCGGTACATGCTTGAACAGCTCCTTCACGTATTCCTGGGCCTTGGCTTCGCTGCCGCCGGCTTTCAGGCCATAGGCCCAGGCGGCGAGGAAGTTCCAGCGGGCGCCGCCGGAGGTTTTCGGGTTCGGCGTGATTACCGACACGTCTTTCTTGATCAGGTCGCCCCAGTCCTTGATGCCCTTGGGATTGCCCTTGCGCACCAGGAACACGATGGTCGAGGTGTAGGGCGTGCTCGCATCCGGCAGGCGTTTTTGCCAGTCGGCCGGCAGGCTCTTGCCGAGCTTGGCGATTTCATCGATGTCGCCAGCCAGCGCCAGGGTCACCACGTCGGCGCGCAGGCCGTCGATCACCGCGCGGCCCTGCTTGCCCGAGCCACCGTGGGATTGCTGGATCTTGACGTTGTCGCCCGGGTGTTCCTTTTTCCAAAAGCTTGTGAATTCGGTGTTGTAGTCCTGGTACAGCTCGCGAGTCGGGTCGTACGACACGTTGAGCAACTCGTAATCCTTGGCAACGGCGGAACCGGCAAAAACGGCGCTGGCGAGGGCGGCCAGGGCATAACGGCGAATCGACGACATGATGGAGCTCCCGAATTTTTTAATGTGCTGGCATTTTTCTTATGGCGAATCAGGCCCGCATTCGTGGGCGAACGCTGGGGTTGAGGTTGGGGGTCATGGATGACGCCCTCCGGTGGTCCAGTCGGGCCTCTCGCGGCGAGAGGTAGTGCGGAATTCAGCTTGGTTTGTTGCCAGGGTTTTGCAGGCGGAATTTTTCCTTGCGTTCGATCTGCACGACCTGGGCGTTGTGCACGGTGATTTCCACCGCGCCGAAACGCAGGTCGCGCAACGCGCTTTGAATCTCGCGCAAGATGGTTTGTTCGTCCTGGCCGTCAACGCTACGAAGAGATGCGCTCATGGTGTTGCTCCTGAATGAGATGTGCCTGGCAGTGGCGGCACTGCTTACGGCGTGAGGGCAATAGTAGATAGGCGCAGATATTCTTAAAAATACTATTTAAGAATTTTTATATAACCAAAAGAAATTATTTGAATTGACACGAGGTTGCGTCTCTTCAGACGGCAGAAAACCTTGTAGCCGCTGCCGCAGGCTGCGATAGGACCGCAGGTCCTCCTACGTCCTCACAAGCGTCACGGCCGTCCCGGCCGATCGCAGCCTGCGGCAGCGGCTACAGGGTGGAATCGATGCAAGTCCGGCAATCAGTGGATCTGCAGCACCCGGCCCCATTCCAGTTGCGCCGCCGGTACCGGGCGGCCAAACCAGTAGCCCTGGCCCAGGTCGCAACCCTGGTCGAGCAGGAAGCGCGCCTGTTCCGCCTGCTCGATGCCTTCGGCGTGCACCTGCATGCCCATGCTCTGGGCCAGGGCGATGATCACCCGGGAGATCGCCGCATCGTCTTCGTCCCACGGCAGGCCGGCGACAAAACCCTGGTCGATCTTCAGCTTCTGCACCGGCAGGCGCTTGAGCCGCAGCAGCGAGGAATAACCGGTGCCGAAGTCGTCGATGGCCAGGCGCAGCCCCAGTTCGCGCAGGCGATGCATCTGCTCCAGGGCGACTTCCGGGTCTTCCATCACCGCGCTTTCGGTGACTTCCAGCTCCAGGTAGGCCGGGTCGAGGCCGGTATCGTGCAGCACCTGGGCCACTTGCTGGTACAGCTCACGGCGGGCGAACAGCCGGCTGGAGACGTTCACCGCGACGAAGGACAACGCCATGCCGGCCGCCTGCCATTGGCACATCTGCCGACAGGCCTGCTGCATGACCCAGGCATCGATCTCGGCGATCAGCCCGGTGCGCTCGGCAATCGGAATGAACTCGCCAGGCGGCACCAGGCCACGCTGCGGATGCTCCCAGCGCACCAGCGCCTCGACCCCGACCAGACGGCTGCTGGCGAGGTCGTGTACCGGCTGGTAGAACACCCGCAGCTCCTGCTGCTCCAGGGCGCGGCGCAATTCGAAGGCAATCTCCACCCGTTGCTGGGCGTGGGCCGTCAGTTCCTCGGTGTACAGCGCGTAACTGTCGCGCCCGGCGCTCTTGGCCTTGAACAGGGCCGTGTCGGCATTGCGCAACAGTTGCTCGGCGCTCAGGGCATCGCTGGGAAACAGGCTGATGCCGATGCTGGTATTGATGAACAGCTGATTCTCGTCCATCAGGAAAGGCTGCTTCACCCCGTCGATGATGCGCTGCGCCAGCACCGCGGCCTGCCCCGGCTGCGCGCAGCTCTCGACCAGCACCGCGAACTCGTCGCCGCCCAGCCGCGCCAGGGTGATGCCCGGGCCGAACATGCCCTGCAGGCGCTGGGCCACGGCTTTGAGCAGGCGGTCGCCGACATTGTGCCCGAGGCTGTCGTTGATCATCTTGAAGTGATCCAGGTCGACCATCAGCAGCGCGCAGCCGCGCTTGTGGATCTGCGCCGACGCCAGGGCCTGCTCGGCGCGGTCGGTGAACAGCAGGCGATTGGGCAGGTCGGTCAGCGGGTCGTGGTGCGCCAGGTGGGCCAGTTCGTGCTCGGAATCCTTGATCGCGCTGATGTCGGAGAACACCGCGACATAATGGCTGAGCTGGCCGTCGTCATCGCGGATGGCGCGGATGGTCTGCCACTGCGGGTAGATCTCGCCGCATTTGCGCCGGTTCCAGATCTCGCCGCTCCACTCGCCCGTGGCGTTCAGCGAATCGAACATGGCCTGGTAGAAATCCGCCGTGTGGTGCCCGGACTTGAACATGCTCGGCTGGCGGCCCAGCACCTCGTCGCGCTGATAGCCGGTGATCTCGATGAACGCGCGGTTCACATGGACGATCTGGCCCCGGCGGTCGCTGACCAGCACCCCTTCGCGGGTGCAATCGAACACCGCGGCCGCCTGGCGCAGACGCTCGCGGTCCTCGCGCTGGTGATGCAGCCAGGAGTCGGCGCCCAGCAAACGCAACAGACGGCCCCGCGCGATGAAAATCAGGACCGCGCTGACCAGGGCCCAGAGATACCCGTTGATCAGTTGCCAGCGCGCCAGATCGTTCGACTCATCGAAGAAACTGCTCAATAAATGACCACTGAACTGCAACCACAACACAGATAGCAAGAGGTAGAGCAGGGCTGCACGCAAAGCGTCGCGAGAAGAAACCGACATAAGGTCGTCAATGTCCTTACGGAAAGCTAGGGATTATAGAGGAAGAAACATCTCGCCACTCTTATCTGAAAGGGCGACTGGTTTTCTCTGTAGGCTTGGTGATAATGCGACTGCTGTTTTTTCTTTATCGAGGGCCCTACAGCCTATGTGGTACGAAGGTTTTCTTGGCTTGTCGGCCTGGCAACTGGTGGCAGTCACCCTGTTAATGACTCACGTGACCATCGTTGCGGTCACGGTTTACCTGCATCGCTATTCAGCCCACCGTTCCCTGGAGCTCAACGCAGGCCTGAAACATTTCTTCCGCTTCTGGCTGTGGCTGACCACGGCGCAGAACACCCGCGAGTGGACCGCCATCCACCGCAAGCACCACGCCAAATGCGAAACCGCGGACGACCCCCACAGCCCGGTGATCAAGGGCCTGTCCACGGTGCTGCGCAAAGGCGCCGAGCTGTACCGCGAAGAGGCGAAAAACCCGGAAACCCTGCGTATCTACGGCAAGAACTGCCCGGACGACTGGATCGAGCGCAACCTCTACTCGCGCTACAAGCTGGGCGGCGTGGCGCTGATGGCGGTGATCGACCTGCTGCTGTTCGGCACCATCGGCATCACCATCTGGGCAATCCAGATGATGTGGATCCCGTTCTGGGCCGCCGGGGTGATCAACGGCCTGGGCCACGCGGTCGGCTATCGCAACTTCGAATGCCGCGACGCGGCCACCAACCTGGTGCCCTGGGGCATCCTGGTCGGCGGCGAAGAGCTGCACAACAACCATCACACCTACCCCAACTCGGCCAAGCTGTCGGTGAAGAAGTGGGAGTTCGACCTGGGCTGGGCCTGGATCAAGGTGTTCAGCTACCTGCGCCTGGCCAAGGTGCAGCGGGTCGCGCCGATCGCCCACCGGGTCGAAGGCAAGGGCCACCTGGACATGGACACGGCGATGGCGATCCTCAACAACCGTTTCCAGATCATGGCGCAGTACCGCAAGCTGGTGATCGCGCCGCTGGTCAAGCAGGAGCTGGACAAGGTCGATCACTCGGTGCGCCATCAGTTCCACCGCGCCAAGCGCCTGCTGTCGCGGGAGACCAGCCTGCTGGAAGAGCGTCACCATGCGCGCATCCAGAACATGCTGGAACACAGCCAGGCCCTGAAAGTGATCTACGAAAAACGCCTGGCGCTGCAACAGATCTGGGCCAAGACCAGTTCCAACGGCCACGACATGCTGGCGGCGATCAAGGACTGGGTCCACGAAGCCGAAGCCAGCGGGATCCAATCGCTGCGCGACTTCGCCAGCCAGCTGAAAACCTACTCGCTACGCCCCGCCACCACCTGACGCTGGCCCGTTCACCTGCCACGGTAAGCTCTGCTGCCGTGGCCGGTGGGCTTCGCTACCCTCGCGGCCCCATGAGTTCCAGCCCGTCATCCGCGGCACCGTGACCGCCCAGCGGCTGCCGGCTCCCAGACCACGGAAACCGGGAACTTCGTCGCCAATCCCCTATCTCAAGCAACACTTCGCCATCCAGGCGGGCTTTCTGTGGCCGCTTCGTTTCCCGAGCGGCATGCGCTTTGAGATCGGTGCCGATGGTCAACAAGAACCCACAACTCCCATCCGCTTTTCCCCAATGGCCCGAGGCCGCGCAAACCCTGATGGCACTGATGCACGCCCAGGGCGAGGTCGCCCGGCTGACGGAACGCGAACAGTTGTTCAGCTCGTTGCTGGTCAGCGTCAATGCCGTGCTCTGGGCCTTCGACTGGGAAGCCCGCCAGGTGCTGTATGTCAGCCCGGCATATGAGCGTATCTTCGGCCGCTCCGCCGGCCTGCTGCTGGCCGACGCCAACGAATGGCGCGACAGCGTCTACCCCGACGACCTCGAATACGCCGAGCGGACCCTGGCCCAGGTACTGGAAAAAGGCGCGGTGGAAGACCGCGAATACCGCATCATCGACGCCCAGGGCCAGGTCCGCTGGCTCAGCGACAAGTGCTTCATCAATCGCAATGCCGCCCCCGGGGACCGGGTGATCATCGTCGGCCTCGCCGAGGACATCACCGAGAAAAAGCACCTGGAAACCGAGCTGCAACGCCTGGCCACCACCGACGTGCTGACCCAGAGCAGCAACCGCCGGCACTTCTTCGAGTGCGCCAACCGCGAATTCGAGCAGGCGCGCCAGCAAGGCACGCCGCTGGCCTTCCTGTTGCTGGATATCGATGACTTCAAGGTGGTCAACGACACCTACGGCCACCCCGAGGGCGACAACGTCCTGCAACGCATCGCCGAAACCGGCCGCGCCACCCTGCGCCGTGGCGACCTGTTCGGGCGTATCGGCGGCGAGGAGTTCGCCGCCCTCTTCCCCGGCTGCGCCCCGGACATGGCACGCCAGGTTGCCGAACGCCTGCAACGGGAAATCCAGCGCCTGACCTTCAACCATGGCGAGGAGCAGTTCAGCATCACCGTCAGCCAGGGCCTGACCAGCCTCACCACCGACGACGAAAAACTCGACAGCCTCTTCGCCCGCGCCGACGCGGCGATGTACGAGGCCAAGCGCCAGGGCAAGAACCGGATCGTTTCGGGGTAGAAGGCCTCTGTAGCCGCTGCCGAGCTGGCGAGGCTGCGATCGAGGTGGGCGGCATTCCGACGAAGTCCTCGCAAAACCTGAGCACGCGTTTTGTCAGGAAGAACAAGTTGCCGGGTTTTACGGCTGCTTCGCAGCCGATCGCAGCCTCGCGGGGCTCGGCAGCGGCTACCGATGTGCTGCGCCAGCCGCCGGCCGAGGTATCAGCTTTTGCGCAGGAGGGTCAGCTCCGGCAGGCCGATCTTGAGCAGGCGCGCGGTCTTGCTGTTGGCCAGCTCTTCGAGGCCCTCGGATGGCCGCAGGCGCGCGAGCTGGGCGGAGAGGTTCATCACCAGCGCCTCGCGGGAATAAACCCCGCCACCGAGCTGGTAGGCCGAGGCAATCAACTCGCGCAGCTCCAGCGGCAGGCGCCAGCGGGTGCGCAGGGCCGAACCGTAGGCCGCACCGAACTGTTCCAGGGCATCGCCGATCTCTTCCATGTCGTCCAGCGCGCCACCGGCCTGTTTCCACTCTTGCAGGCAACGCAGCAGCGCCAGGTCACCCAGGCGATGCAGCATGCCGGCGCAATAGCAGCGCTCCTGGTCCAGGTCCAGCAAGCGGGCCAGGGTCCGGCCGTATTCCGCGGTGTGCAGCGACAGCTCCCAGTAACGCTCGGCGTAATCGCCCAGGGCCGGGTCGCTCAGGCGCGCGCTACGCTTGAGCGCCAGGTCGAGAATCAGGTTCATGCTCTGCCCGGTACCCAGCCGGTGCAGGGCCTGGGCCAGGGTCTGCACGGCGCTGCCATGGTGCTGGGCGGCGCTGTTGGCCGCGGCGATCAGCACCGCGGTGATCTGCGGGTCGGTACGCACCTCTTCCTCCAACAGCTTGAGGTCGAGACCGTTGGGGTTGAGGCTGCGCTTCACCGCCAGCTGCACATCGGCGAGCAACGGCGCGCCGTCGGCCAGCTCGCGACGGCGCTCGAGAAAGGTCCACAGGGTCATGCCCGGCGCCAGGGTCGGAACCTCGCACGAGACTTCCTGGCCAGCGTCCAGCAGCAGGTCCTGCAGGCGCTGGGTCAGGCCTTCCATGTTCAGCGGCCTGGTCAGGTAGGCCGTCGGCGCCAGCGGCAGGGCTTCGCGCACGCTGGCACTGTCGTTGCGGGTGCTCATGAGGATAAAAGGCAGCACCGGGTTGCGCTTGCGCTGGCGCACGCTGCGCAGCAGGCCAAGGCCGTCGACGCCGGGCAACTCCCAGTCGGCGATCACCAGGTCATAGGGGTTTTCGGCCAGCAGTTGCAGGGCTTCCTGACCGTCGGCGCACACATCCAGCCGCGCGTCGCAACGTACACTCAACAACACTTGCTTGAGCAAATCGCGAGACCAAGGGTCCGCCTCGGCAATCAACACTCGCGGTACAGCGGGTAAATCCACAGCAGTCATGCAGCACGCTCCCTGGGCAATCCCTTGCACCTTAGTCAATGCCAGGGCTTCCATACAACGCAAATGCACCGCGCAGCCTCGATCGGCACAAAAAAACCCGCCGAAGCGGGTCTTTTTGTCGATCGGGTCACAAGCGGGATCAGAGTTCGGAGAAGCACTCTTCGATGATCGCCAGGCCCTTGTCCAGCTGCTCGTCCGGCGAGGTCAGCGGAACCAGCACGCGCAACACGTTGCCGTAGGTGCCGCAGGACAGCAGGATCAGGCCCTTGTCGCGCGCCTTGGCGACTACCTGTGCCACGGCGGCGGCGTTCGGCTTGTGGCTGTCGCCGTTCTCGAACAGCTCGACCGCGATCATCGCGCCCAGGGCACGCACATCGCCGATCACCGGGTACTTGGCCTGGATGGCCTTGAGGCCGGTCACCAGACGCTCGCCGACCGCCTTGCAACGGTCCAGCAGGTGCTCTTCCTCGAACACTTCCATCACGGCCAGGGCCGCGGCGCAGGCGATCGGGCTACCGGCGTAGGTGCCGCCCAGGCCGCCTGGCGCGATGGCGTCCATGTATTCGGCCTTGCCGCAGACACCGGCCAGCGGGAAGCCGCCAGCGATGGACTTGGCGAAGGTGGTCAGGTCGGCGGCGACGCCCATCTGCTCCATGGCGAAGAAGGTGCCGGTACGGCCTGCGCCGGTCTGCACTTCGTCGGCGATCAGCAGGATGCCGTGCTGGTCGCACAGGGCACGCAGACGCTTCATGAACTCTTTAGGCGCGACGTAGAAACCGCCTTCGCCCTGCACCGGCTCGATGATGATCGCGGCGATGTCACGTGGCTCGGCATCGTTCTTGAAAATGCGCTCGATGCTGGCGATCGAATCGTCGATGCTCACACCGTGCAGCTCGTTCGGGTACAGCGCGCGGAAGATGCCGCCTGGCATCAGGCCCATGCCGGCCGAGTAAGGCACGACCTTGCCGGTCAGGCCCAGGGTCATCATGGTGCGGCCGTGGTAGGCGCCGGTGAAGGCGATCACGCCGGCGCGGCCAGTGGCGGCACGGGCGATCTTCACGGAGTTTTCCACGGCTTCGGAACCGGTGGTCACCAGCAGGGTTTTCTTGGCGAAATCGCCAGGCACCTTGGCGTTCACTTTTTCGCACAGTTCCACGTAAGGCTCGTAGGCCAGGACCTGGAAGCAGGTGTGGGTCAGCTTGTTCAGCTGCTCGGTCACCGCGGCGACGACTTTCGGGTGCAGGTGGCCGGTGTTGAGCACGGCGATACCGCCGGCGAAGTCGATGAACTCGCGACCTTCAACGTCGGTTACCGTGGCGTTCTTCGCGGAATCGGCGAAGATCGGGTGAATCTGGCCGACACCGCGCGGTACGGCGGCTTCACGGCGTTTCATCAGGGATGCGTTGGTCTTGCTCATAGTGTCCTCATTCGCCGCTCATCGGTCGGCGTGGTTCAAGGATGACGTGGCGGGGAGGCAACCGCGGCAGCATGCGATGATCGACTGCCCCGGCTATCCCGGCACTACTCAAATAGCGTTTGCAGCACGCCAGGGGACAGCGCTCTCGTGCCCCTGGCGTTTAAAACCATGCCTTGGCGCGGGTATCAGATGCCCAGGCAGAGGTATTTGATTTCCAGGTAATCCTCGATGCCGTACTTGGATCCTTCACGGCCCAGGCCCGAAGCCTTGATGCCGCCGAACGGCGCGACTTCGTTGGAGATCAACCCGGTGTTGACGCCGACCATGCCGTATTCCAGGGCTTCGGCCACACGGAACACACGGCCCAGGTCGCGAGCGTAGAAGTACGAGGCCAGGCCGAACTCGGTATCGTTGGACATGGCGATCACTTCGGCTTCGTCCTTGAAACGGAACAGCGGCGCCAGCGGGCCGAAGGTTTCTTCCTTGGCCACGGCCGCGTCTTTCGACACGTTGACCAGGATGGTCGGCTCGAAGAAGTTGCCTTCCATCGGCTTGCCGCCGGCCAGCAGGGTCGCGCCTTTGCCCAGGGCGTCGGCGATATGTTCCTGGACCTTGGCCACGGCTTTTTCGTCGATCAAAGGACCGGTGGTGGTGCCGTCTTCCAGGCCGTTGCCGATCTTCAGCTTGGCCACCGCGGCCTTGAGCTTCTCGGCGAAGGCGTCGTAGACCGAATCCTGGATGTACAGGCGGTTGGCGCAGACGCAGGTCTGGCCGTTGTTGCGGTACTTGGAGATGATCGCGCCTTCGACGGCCTTATCCAGGTCCGCGTCGTCGAACACGATAAATGGCGCGTTGCCACCCAGTTCCAGGGAGACTTTCTTGATGTCCTTGGCGCATTCGGCCATCAGCTGGCGACCGATTTCGGTCGAGCCGGTGAAGGACAGCTTGCGCACGATCGGGTTGCTGGTCAGCTCGCCGCCGATGTCGCCGGCGCTGCCGGTGACCACGCTCAGCACGCCTTTCGGGATGCCGGCACGATGCGCCAGCTCGACCAGGGCCAGGGCGGAGAACGGGGTCTGCGAAGCCGGCTTGATCACCATGGTGCAGCCTGCGGCCAGGGCCGGGCCGGCTTTACGGGTGATCATCGCCGCCGGGAAGTTCCACGGGGTGATGGCCGCGGTCACACCGATCGGCTGCTTGATCACGATCAGGCGCTTGTCCGGCTGGTGGCCGGGAATCACATCGCCGTAGATGCGCTTGGCTTCTTCGGCGAACCATTCGATGAAGGAGGCGGCGTAGGCGATTTCGCCCTTGGCTTCGGCCAGTGGCTTGCCCTGCTCCAGGGTCATCAGGCGACCGAGGTCGTCCTGGTTTTCGATCAGCAGCTCATACCAGCGACGCAGCTTGGTCGCCCGCTCCTTGGCGGTCAGCGCGCGCCAGGCCGGCAGGGCCTTGTCGGCGGCTTCGATGGCACGGCGGGTTTCGGCCGCGCCCATCTTCGGCACGGTGCCGAGGATTTCGCCCGTGGCCGGGTTGTTCACTTTGATGGTCTGGCCGTTATCCGCGTCGACCCAAGCCCCATCGATGAAGGCTTGCTGGCGGAACAACTGGGCGTCTTTAAGCTGCATGTCGGTTTCCTTAACAGCACCGCGCGGGGCGGAGCGAATTGTGATTGTTGAAAGGCGCCTTGACAGGCTGCCGTCAGGAAAAACTGTTACCGGGCTCAAGCACAGAAATAGCGCCTATCAGAATAGACGGGCGGATCGGCTCTCAGACAAGAGCGTTTGAAATCTCAAACGAATCCTAGGGTCAACCGGGGGACAGGGCAATAGGCTGTTCGAAAAAAAGAACGAAAACGCCGCTTTGGCAGAACCTTTCGGATCAACGACACCGCCCCGGCGGATGAACGCCGGGGCTCCGGGCCTGGCGCTCACCGCGCGCGTACAAACGCAAAAAACCCCGCAGCCGGAAGGCTGCGGGGTTTTCTCAGGGCCAGGTCTTAAGTGAACGACTTGAGCACTGTCAGCAGGCTGGTGAGGTTGTCGCCTACACCGCCCTGGGCCACTTTCTCGGTGGCCGAGGCGCCGGCGGTGGTGTCGACACTGTAGATCTGCATCACGCCCTGGTTGGTGGCCGCCTGGGCCAGGGTGTTTTGCTGCTGCTGGGCCGAGACCGAGTTCTGGAACAGGATCGCTACGGATTGCCCCATTGACTGGTAGATGGTGCCCATCGACATGGCCGGCGCTTCGGCCACGACCTTGACGTTGGTCTGGGTGACGGCATCGGTGATTTGCGGACTGACTGTACTCATAGATGAAACTCCTTATTGAGAAAGAACAACTTCCGTTAGCGTTCGCCCGATCAAGGGTTGAACGACTTGAGGATCGTCAGCAGGCTGGTCAGGTTATCGGCCACGCCGCCCTGAGCGACTTTTTCGGTCGCCGCCGCGCCGGCGGTGGTATCGACGCTGTAGATCTGCATCACGCCCTGGTTGGTGGCCGCCTGGGCCAGGGTGTTTTGCTGCTGCTGCGCAGAAACGGAGTTCTGGAACAGGATCGCCGTGGCCTGGGCCATGGACTGGTAGATGGTGCTCATGGCCATCGCTGGCGCTTCAGCCACCACTTTGACGTTGGTCTGGGTGACCGCGTCGGTAATTTGCTCGTTGACTAATGGCATGGTTCAACTTCCTTTGTTAGTACACGGCGGGTTCCGTGTTAATCAATGAACGTGGCAAAACACAGGCTGTGAATACGCAAACGCTCAATGCTCCGCCGGGGCGCCGGCTGGCTGGCCGAGACGGGAAATCACCGCCTCGACCTGCTCGACCAGCCCCTGCATCCGCGCCTGGACGGCCGCATTGACAGCCTGCTGGATCAGCTCGGTCTGCTCGGGTGTCAGCGCCTGCGCGGGCTTGGCGCCCGCCTCGGCGGCAGCCGCCTGTTGCTTGGCCGCCAGCCACTGGCGAATCACCGCTTCGCGCTGCTGGGCGCTCTGCTGCAGTGCGCCTTCGCTGGCCTTGGCCTGCGCCATCAACTCGCTGGTGCGCTGTTTCTCGTTGTCGATCAGGTGCTGGGTCTGGGTGAGCACCTGGTCGATGACACCCGTCTGCGGCTGACTGCGCATCCAGGCTTCGAGAATCTGCTTTTCACCCGCCGACAGGCTCAGGTTGAGCGCATCGGCCAATTGGTAGAGACCCGCTAGCGAGTCCTGGTTTTCCTGGGGCATCTGGACGTCCTCCTTCAGGCACGGGGCCGCGCCGCTAAAGCCGCACCTCGATGCCGTCCTGCCAGAAACCGGCGAAGTAGAACTTGCCGTCGCTGTCGCAGGACGAGGCCAGGTCCCAGGGGGTCATGGCGGTAGGCCGGGTATCGAAGACCGCGGGCGGCGGTGGCAGCAGGTTGGCGTTGTTGTAGAGGTTGCCGACCTCGTAGCTGTTGGCGACAAATTGCGAACAGAACGAGACGTTACCGATCGCCACCGACTCGTTGATCCGCGCCTGTAGCTCGGGGGTGAACGGGGTGCGCTTGAACACCGACAACGCCGCGTTCCATACGCTGTAGCGACCACTGATCTGGGTACTGCCGACGTCGCCGTTGAATTGCTCGGCGGCCACCACGGCGGCCCGGGCAAGATCGTCGTCAGCGCAGGAATAGACCATCGCCGAGCGCTTGACCGCCTCGCTCGACAGATCGGTCATCTGGATGCCACTGCCGACGCTTTCGATCACACAGGTATCGCTGATCGCGATGGCCGCGTGCACCACGGGCACATTCGGCGAACCGTCACCGAACATCTTGGCCTTGATCCACTGCCCCGCGCGAATGAACGCGCGGGGAATGCTGGTGGACAGCTTGTCGTCCACTTGGGCTACTGAAAAAACAATATCTCCAGGCTGCATGATGTCGCTCCTCATTGAAGAAAAGTGCTTGTTGAACGTGCTGCTGCACAGTCCCGGAGGGGCTCCGGGACTGGGTGCTCATGACGCCGGGACGGCGTGAATCAGGACGGCGGCGCGCCGCGGTTGGCCAGGGTGTTGCTGTACTTGGCGATGCTCTCGTCGATCTTGTCGATGGCGATGCCCGCCGCTGTCGCCTCCAGGGCGCCAGCCGCCGCGGCGACAGCCGCCGCCGCCCCCACCAGCAGGTCGGTGGCCAGGGCACCCAAGGCGTCCTCGGCGGCTTTTTCGGGATGGTTCTCGACGATGTTTTTCGTCATCTGCTCGAGCAATACCGCCTGGGCCGCCAGCGCCAGCTTGCTGACCCCGTCGAAATAGCCCGCCGCCGATTGCGCGACCAGGCCGGCGGCCTGGCTGATCATCATGTCCGGGGCGATGGCGATCTGCGCCGGGGCATAGCTGAAGGTCTGCGCGTTGGTGAACTCCACCGCCTCGACGATCTGGCTGTTCAGCGCATCGGTGCTGCCGGTCGGCGGCGCCGCGACCTGGGCCAGCAGGTGCTCGTTCATGCGGTCCATCACCGTGCGCGGCGGCTTGGCGGGAGCGCTGGGCGGCGGGGCGGCGCCCGCTGCGGCGGGATCGGCAACCTGGGGGCCAGCGGCTTCGGGATTGGTCGGCTTGGAATCGGCTGCCTCGGGGTCGGTCGCCGGCGTGGCGTCAGTCTCCGGCTCGGCGGTGGCAGCAGGTTTTTTCTTGAACCAGAACATGAGGTATCTCCCCAGGCGTCAGGCCTTCTCGCCGATCTGCATGATCAGCGACACAGCCTTGGAGATCACCGCGTTGGAGATCTGATTCAACGCCTGCTGGCTGTTGACCGCGTTCTGCAGGGACAGCCCCGCCGAATGGCTGGCCACCTGGTACAGCGAGGCAATGGCCTGGGCCGGCGCCTCGGCCACCACCTTGACGTTGGTTTGCGTTACAGCGTCAGTAATCTGGCTGTTGACCTCTGGCATACATCTCTCCTTGATGGAAGACGCCAGCGCAGGCGCGCTGGCGGTGAACTCGTCGACGGTTTCAGGTGCTCATGAAACAAGAACGCCTGACATCCGCGGCTGTGAATGCAAAGGTGCTTTCAGCGCAGCGCCTCGCGCAGCAACTGCACGCGCTTGCGCGCCAGGGGCTGGGCGATGCCCAACTCGGCGGCGATCTGCGGGTACGGCAGTTCCTCGACAAAACGCATTTCAAACAACCGCCGCTGGAGCAATGGCAACTGCGCCACGCGACTGCCCAGTTGCGTCAGTCGCTCGAACTGCTCGACATACTCGAGCACCGACAGGCAAGGCGCGGCGAGCAGGGCCTGGTGATCGTGCTCAAGGTCGACCGAATGATCGAACACCTGCCCTTCGCGCTTGCTGCGCCGCAGGCTGTCGAGGAAGACGTGGTCCAGCACCAGAAACAGAAAACCCTGCGGCTCTCGGATGCGTTCCGGGGAACGCCTGAAGAACAGCAGGGCTTTCACGGCCGTGTTGGACAGCCATTCCTGGGCCAATGTCAGGTTGCCCCTGGCTCGCCGATTGGCCCGGCGCATCAACTCGGGGTATACCGCTCGCCAGCTTGCCTCGAACAACCGATCGACCGCCGCCACTTCACGAAAAGATCCCATCGCCAGCACTCCCTGTGCATTCCTTGATGAGCCGACAGTCTCTGATCGCGCAACAGGCGTTCGCTGTTACCTGGGGAACAGTTGGACAATTAATTCAGCGAGCAAGCCTTACGCCGCAGATGCTCGACATCGTTGATCACCAGCCGGCCGCTCTGGCAACTGATCACCCCCGAACGCCGCCACAGCTGCAACTGGACATTCAGCTTGGGCCGGCTGGTGTTGAGCATCGCGGCCAGGATGCCCTGGTTGCGCGGCACCGCTGCACAGGTCAGCGGGGCTAGCTCGAAGTCATCGATACTGGCCAGCAGGAACCGCGCCAACCGCGACTCCAGGCGGTGCAGGCAAACCAGTTCGAGCAACTCCAGGACCTTCATCAGGCGCGTCATCAGCAGCATCAAGACCCGCTGCCAGAACAGCGGCTCGTCATACAGCACCCTGAAATGCCGCCGCCCCAACAGCAGCACCCGGGTCGGGCCACAGGCGAAGGCCGAAGTTTCCCGGGCGTGGCCCTCGATCAGCGCGGACTCGCCCACCACCTGGCCGACGCCGGCGCTGCCGACAATCTGCTCGCGCCCGTCCGGGCCATGAATCACCGAATACACCTGCCCTTCGGCGACCAGCGCAATGAAATCCAGCGCCTCGCTCTTGAGATAGAGCACCTCCCGGTCACTCAACGAGCGCTCCACGGAATGGGTGGCCACATAATGGATCAATGTGTCCGGCATCCCCCTGAACAGATCGGAGCGTGCCAGCAGAGTCTGACGCAACGAAAAATCGAGCATTACCGCGCCTTTTGAATGCATGCGTTCGCCTTGACTGGTAGGAAATCGCTGCGCCAGCACGCAGCGGTTAGAACGCTTGAAGCCATAGAGCAAAGCAAACAAAGGGACGTCCGACGGGAGGACTTGTGAATAGGGCGAAGGGGCTTTCGGGTATCGCGAAGGACAAGATAAACAACGAGGCGACGACCAATCATCACGCGAGAAAAAACCGCATGGACGCCCCAGGCCGACATGGGTATGATGTCGCCCGCACTGCACTCGTAGCTCAGCTGGATAGAGTACTGCCCTCCGAAGGCAGGGGTCGTGGGTTCGAATCCCGCCGAGTGCGCCAGCCAGAAACGCAAAAGCCCCAGGTCGCATGGCCTGGGGCTTTTTCGTTTCTGGCATTTGAGTGGCTCAAAGAATCAGTGAGCGTGTACCTACCACGTCGTCGCCAAGCAAGCCTGACATGGGATGCGAATGTCTAGAAATGTCTAAAAACCAGCCTTTAGACATTTTCCAAAGTTTGCCTTTAACCTCGATAACACCTTGATTTTTAAGGGCCTGCAATAGGTTCTTGATCTTGTTGGCCTTCTGCTGACGGTCTAGAACCTTGGGCAGTTTGTCTAGCAGCAGTTTGTCGATATCGGCGCGCCTGGCCGAGTCAAATTTCTCGATTAGCTGGCGGATCAGCAGCTTGTAGTGATCATCATCGAAGCCCCGATTCAGAATGTACTGCGCCTTGTCATCACTGTGCCGTGCCACTTGAGCGGAGATATGGAAATTGGGTTTGCGTCCCTCGATCAGCCCCTGAGCCTTGAGGTGTTGAATCTGCACATCGGTCAGCGGCTTTTGCTTCTGCACCCGGTCCAGCAGGATGATGTCGTCCAGCACCAGGCTGGGCAGTTCAGCCAATTTGCGTGCATAGCTGATGTCCAGCACGCGCCCGGTGATGGTCACCTGCACGCGGTTCTGCTCCAGTTGGTACTCGGGTAGGGGGAAGAAGCGGCTCTTCTGGATCAGGAACATCTTGCGAATGCCACTGCCAATGGTGTCGATCATGTTCAGGTTGACCATGGCATCGCTGAGAAAGCGGTTACGGTAGCGGCTTTCCGGTGCGTCGGCCTGAATCACCTGCTCCACTGAACCGGGGATAAGATACCGGGATTACTGAAACACAGCCGCCCATCCTCGAACTCCACTACCAAGACCTTGCCGCCCAGTTCGTAGTCCTGATGGGCAATAGCATTGTTCAGAGCCTCGCGGATGATAAAGGGGTCGTACTGGTCGACCTCCTCGGGGAACAGCGAGCCTTCGGCCATATAGCGGTATTTCAGATTGCGGATCTTGCGGTAGAGCGCATCCGCGCTGACCAGCAGCGGGCAGGAGAAGTGCTGGTAGTCGCGCTCCAGGCCATCACGATCCTTGAGAATCCAACTCAAGGTAGGAGAGGCAGGGTTGAGCCAGTGCGCTGCTTCCGACTTACCCAGCAACAGGATAGCGGTGCGGGTGATCTTCCCCTGGATGATCAGCTTGGCCTTATTGAGAAAGGTCTCGTCACTCCAACTCGGCAGGGTGTGCAGTCTTGTCGGCTACTTCTTTCTTCAATGCCTGCAGGTCCTTGAATGCCTCGCGGAACTTGGTGCCCACCACTTGGTGATTATCCTTCACACCAAATACCAGCCAGGCGCTGAGCAGGCCTTTGAGGTTCGCTTCGTTACTCAAGGCAGAGAAATATTTACCGAGCCTGCCAAAGTCATAGCCGTTTTTGGCCTCCTTGAACTCCACTACTTCGCTCTCGCCCGCACTGGCGAGCAAGCGCTGTAGTTGCTGCTGCATACCCATCACGTCTCCTCCCTGTTCTACGCCTCGGGTTCACCACGCCCGACACTTTTATCTTGCCGGCCACGACGCTATAGCTAAGTACACTTAACCAATGGAGCAGGGCCGACGATGCAATCCGCGTTTCTATGGCTAAAAAACGAAGGAGTATTGTGGCCCGAGGTTCAATCAATACCTCGCCGTGCCACCTCCAATAGATCCACTCCTTCCCTGAGCAGCAAATAAGCCGCGTTGGTCAATCGGTAAAGATCACCATCCTCAATGCCCTTGATCGTCACTGAGGTGAGGCTTTCCAAAAGATCTGTCCCCGCCTTGATCCTCTGATGAGCACAATCCAACACATGCGCACCGGCTCATCGCTATCGATTAGCAGAACAGGGCAATCAGGAAAATTGGTTTGCAGCGGTATGTACTTCGACATGACATGCCATCCCTAACTTGATTAAGAAGACTGCCGATCTCGTCGCCAAACGAGAGGGTGGCAGCTGTACGCAGGTTGGCGAACCGGTAAGTTAGTAAACCCGGCAGACCCAAAGGTCTCCCGCGCACAGCCGCCATTGATTGCCATCACCCGTACAGAAATGCACGCGCAAGGAGTCGATGACACGACTGCGCCTAACTTTAAACGGATCGCCAAATCCGGTCGCTGATTTTTCAGCAACAAGGGGAACTATAGGGATTGAGGTTTGGGAAGAGCAAAGCGGATTGGCTGCATTCGTTGTGAGGCATTTCGCTTCTTGCTGAAGCCTTTTCTCCCCGAAAACCCTTTAGGTGTCTCCGATCTTTTTTGCGATGATGCCTGCGCGCTGCCCATTACCGAGCGGATACCCGCCTTTTCTCGGCCAGACTCATGGAAGATCCCACACGATGAATATCTCGAACCTTTCCGCTAATACCGCGCCATCGCACCAGGCGCGTTATTACTACGGGCCCAACTACAAGAAAATGACCCTGGCGGGCCTGGTCTTCGGTGGGCTTTCGCTGTTCGCGGTGTTCGGCACACCCAGCGAGAACAACAGCGTGATCCGGCTGATAGAGGCCCTGGGGCTCAATGGTCATCTGGTCATGCAACTGATCGGCGTCCTGGGCCTGGCCATGACAGTCGCCGTCGCGGGTGCGCTGATCTTCCTGCGCGGTGCCGGCAATCGTTATGTGGTGCTGACGGATAAGAAGCTGGTGGCCCCGGTCAGCAACTTCAGTTCGAAGATCCGCGAGATTCGCCTGATCAATATCTCGGACGTCGAGCTGGTGGAAGTCTTCAACCAGCGTTTCATCCGCGTCCAGCACAGCGACGGCAAGATGGAACTGGTGGAGAACATGTTCAAGAACCAGGAGCTGTTCTACGACTGCTACAAGGCGATCGCCCTGGCCATCGAGGCCAAGGGCCAGAACGTGAAACGCGCGCCCGCCCGCAAGTAAACGCGCCGGGTTTCAGTCTGGCGTCTGCCGCTTCTGCGTCGACTCATCCTGATCCGCGACAGGCTGGGCCTGCTGCGGGTCTTCATCTTCTTCGTCGGCCTCGAGCAGAAAGTCCTTGCGACTCTCCTTGATGGCCTGGCGGATATCCGCGCCCTTGGTCGGGCAATTCAGCAGTGCAGCGATACGGTCGATGCGTGGCGCCATGGCCAGCCTCTCACTTTCAGGAAACTGGCTCGATAGTGCGCGTTTTCCGGGTGCCAGGCCATTACTTGCGCGCGTTTTACCCTCAGGGTTGCTGCAAAGCCCGCAGCCGGGCGTCGATGTCCTCATGGGGGAAGCGCTGTTTCAGGGCGCTGATGTACTGGTCGGCGACCTTGTCCTGGCCGGTCTGGCGCAGCCGCAACACCTCGCGCAGGGCGTCGTCGAGAATCGACTCCGGCGCCTCGCGCTCGCCCTGCTCCTTGCCCGGAAACGACGCCAGGTGCCCCAGGGACTCATAAGGTTTGGCGGCGAAGGCTTCGGTGTCCCGGGTCAGCGGCAGGCCCGCCACGGGGGCGGCGGGAGCGGGCGCCGACAAGGCGCCGCTGGCATGTGGCGTGGTGGCCAGTTCGAAACGATCCGATGCTTCCACGCTTGATTCGGCACGGGCCGATTCTGCGGGGGCGGCGTCGGCCGCAGTGGATTCGGCCTGGCGGCGCGCCAGTTGGGGGGCCGCGGCCTTGGCCATGGGCGCCGGGGCAAGCACCTGGCGGGGCGCAGGCTCTGGAGTGCGCTGCAACACGCCCAGCAACAGGGTCACGCCGAACAGGCCGGCGAACGCTACTTGCCAGCGCGGCTGGCGGCACAGATCGAACCAGCGTTGCCACAGGGAAGGCTTGGGGGTCGGGGCTTCGCGACGGGCCGTGGCCATGATCAGGGCGTCCAGGCTGGCCGGCGGTTCGCCGTGGCTGTGCTGGCGAATATGCTCGAGCATGCGCTCTTCTTCAGTGGGCGGAAGCTGTCGGGCGTCAGTCATGTCAGTACCTCCTCGGCCAGGAGCCGACGCAGTTTTTTCAGCGCATAACGGAAACGGCTTTTCACCGTTTCCAGCGGCGTATCGGTAAGACTGGCGATCTGTGGCAATTCCAGTTCGCCGTGGGCGCGCAGCAGGAACACTTCGCGCTGGTCGGCGGGCAGGTCCTGCAAAGCGGCGTCGATGCGTTGCCGTTCACGGCTCAGGCTCAGGTGCTGTTCCGGGCCGCTGGCGTCATCGGCCAGCTCATGCAACTGCTCGTCGTAGCTATCGTGCAGCGGGTTGCGCAGGCCGTGCTTGCGCCAGTGGTCGATCAGGCGATTGCGGGCGATCTGGTACAGCCAGGTGCGAAAACTGGCCCGGCCCTGTGGCGCGCTGGTGGTGCGGATCAGGCTGAGCCAGGTGTCCTGGTAGACCTCGTCGGCCAGCTCGGCCTTGTCGCACAGGCTCAGCAGAAACCGGTACAGCCCCTGGCGATGGCGCTGGTAGAGGACCTCGAAGGCCGCACTGTCACCCGCGCGATAACGCGCCAGCAGCGTTTCGTCGCTGCTGGCGGGTCCTGACCGGTTCACCGCAGGCATGGTCGTGCCGAACTCCTTCTGGTGGTGAGTCATGACGTTACTCACGGCGGCTCAGGGCCTGCGCGGAGCGTCCCGGTTGATCCGCCGGAGCGGCAGTCTGCAGGCTCTGCGCCAGTTCCACCAGTTGCACGAACTCGCCGCGCAGGCCGAAACGGTCTTCGCCCTTGGCGCCGCGGGCCAGGGCCACAGTGTCCTTGAGGCCGAAGTCGCCGGTGTAGCGACCGTCCTTGAGCTGCTGGGCGAACGCCGCCACGGCTGCGGCAAATCTTAGATCATCGCTGGCCTGGGCGAGTTTGCCGTGCTGCTGCGAAGCCAGGATCGGCCGCTCGATCAGCCGGCTGCCGCCGCCCTGCGGTGCCTGGTAGCGCACCCGCAGCATGGCCAGCTCGTCGCCCTTGCTGTTCGATTCCGACGACGCCTGGGCCTGGCCATAACGCAGCGGCTCCAGCCAGCCCCGCTCGCCCTTGGGCACGATTTCATACAGCGCGGTGACCGTATGCCCGGCCCCGATTTCGCCGGCATCGACCTTGTCGTTGTTGAAGTCCTCGCGTTTCAGCGCGCGGTTCTCGTAGCCCAGCAGGCGATATTCACTGACCTGGGCCGGGTTGAATTCCACCTGCAACTTCACGTCCTTGGCCACCACCGCCAGGGTCGAGCCGAGCTGGTCCACCAGGACCTTGCGCGCCTCGCGCAGATTGTCGATGTAGGCGTAGTTGCCATCGCCGGCGTCGGCCAGTTGCTCCATCAGGTGCTCGTTGTAGTTGTCCACGCCAAAACCGAGGGTGGTCAGCGACACTCCGCTTTTACGCTGCTCGACGGCCATCTGCTTGAGGCGGTCGAAGTCGCTGATGCCGACGTTGAAGTCACCGTCGGTGGCCAGCAGGATGCGGTTGATGCCGTTCTTGATGAAGCCCTGGCGGGCCATCTGGTACGCCAGCTGGATGCCCGAGGCGCCGGCGGTGGAACCGCCCGCCGTCAGTTGCTCGATGGCGTTGCGGATCTTCGCCTTGTCGCGCCCGGAAGTGGGCTCCAGCACCACCCGCGATTCGCCGGCATACACCACCAGCGACACCCGGTCCTGCTCGCGCAACTGGTCGACCAGCAGCTTGAGGGTGCTTTGCACCAGCGGCAGGCCTTCGCGGCGATCCATGGAGCCGGATACGTCCACCAGGAACACCAGGTTGGCCGGCGCCAGCTCGGCAACGGCGCGATCCGAAGCCTTGATACCGATGCGCAGCAGGCGGGTGTGGGGGTTCCAGGGCGACGGCGCGATCTCGGTGGTCACGCCAAACGGCGAGCCATCGCCGGGCAGGGCGTAATCGTAGGGGAAGTAATTGACCAGTTCCTCCAGGCGCACCGCGCCTTGCGGCGGCAGGCTGCCCTGGTTGAGCAGGCGCCGGACGTTGGCGTAGGCGCCGGTATCGACGTCGACGCTGAAGGTCGAGACCGGGGCCTGCGCCACGCTCTGGATCGGGTTGTCCGGCAGGTTCCGGTACTGCTCCCGCGGCTCGGCGCGGTAGCCGCCGGGCAGCGATTCGCGCGTCATCATCGAGGTGTGCATGGGCGTCGGGGCGAGCGCCTTGGCGTGGTTGGATCCGGCCAGGATCACATCGGCGCGCTGGGCCTCGCTCGGCGAGGGCACGGTAGCCTGGGGTGCGACCGTTTCCTCGACGGGCAAGGCGCCGCCCCGGGTATCCGGCGCGGACGGGCCGCAACCGGCCATGGCCAACAGCAACCCGGCGGCGCACCCGTGAACGGCGGGGCGAAGGTAGTACGGAGGAAGGAACATGGGAGCTGACCTCGGGAGAAATTGATCCATTCCCCCCTTCAGACGAAGCCCCTGGGCGATTCGGGTTAAGCCCCGGAAAATTTTTTTCTTAGCGCAGATAGCGCCGCACCACGCTGCTGTTACGCAGCACGTGGCCGTTGATCTTCTCCAGCAGCTGGGCGCGGGTCAGGCCGGCCGGCAAGGCATCGGGCGCCAGCTCCAGGGCGTAGATCTGGATGATGTAGTGGTGCGCGCTGTCGCCCACCGGCGGGCACGGGCCGACGTAGGTGGTGGTGCCCTTGCTGTTGGTGCCGCCCAGCCCTTCCAGGGTGCCCTTGGCCCCCGCGCCCGTGGCGATCTGCCGGGTCGTGGCCTTGATCCCGTAATGCACCCAGTGGTCGATACCCTGGCCTTTGGCGCCGTCCGGGTCGTGCATCACGATGGCGTAGCTGCGGGTGCCTTCGGGGCCGGCGGTCCAGGCCAGGGCCGGCGACAGGTTATGCCCGCCGCAGCCCTTGGCATCGCTGGCGCTGGCCGGGGTGAAGAGGCGGTTGTCCGAGACACCGGGCACGTTCAGGGTGAAACGCTCCTGGGCCTGGGCCGGCAATTGCAGGCACAGCAGGACGGCGCTGGCGGCCAGCCAGGTATTGAAAGAAGCAAAACGGGACATACGCGAGCACCTTCTGCGAATGGGTTCATCGGAGCCTGGAAACAGGAGCCTGGAGACTATAGCTGCGCGGCGAAGCGTTGCGCTTGAGCGATATTGCCGCTGATTGAGCTTGAGCCGCAGCCGCTTGTAAACGAAAAAACCCCGGATTTTTTCAACTCCGGGGCTTTTTTCGACGGCAACCGGGATTTTTACCCGGCCGCCCTGACCTGCCACCTTCAATCAGCGGCTGAATCAGCGCTCCATGGCATCCGCCAGCACCGGCGCATGCGGCGCACGTTCGGCGTTGAGGCGCATGAAGCCGGTGGTGACAAGGCTGATGCCGCCCTCCTCGTCGTTGTGCACCGTCATGGTCCCGGGCTGGCGCATGCGCGCAAAGTTGGCGGCGCTGAGCTTGAAGCTTTCGCTCAGGCGCCGGTCGTCCACCGCCGGCGACGGCAGGCGGCGCCGGGAAAAACTTTTGCTCTTGCGCTGCTGGTAACGCGCCCAGAGGATCAGCACGGCGGCATTGAGCAGGGCCACCCACAGGTAGATCTGCAAGGTGCCCAGCGCCTCGAGCACGCCGATTTCGATACGCGGGCCGTCGTGGGTGTCGATCAGCGGCCACAGGCCGCGCGCCAGCAGGTACACCAGGCCGATCCAGGCCAGCACGGTGAACGCCGCATCGACGAGCACCAGCAATGGGCGTTGACGGGTTCTGATGATCTTCATCAGCGAGCCTCCTCTTCATCATCTATGGGCTTGATGCCACGGTCGGGGCTGATCCAGCGCGCACGCTTCTGGTGTTGGCTGAACAGCACCTTGGGGAAACTGACAAGCGTGGTGAGCAGGCTGACGAACCAGAACACCAGGGGGTACCAGACCACCCAGAACATGGTCTTGCCCAAGCCCTTTTCATACCGGCGGTCGATCAGGATGCTGACCGCGAACTGCAGCAGGCAGACCATCGCCAGCACCAGCCCGGTGAAGGCCGGCGGCATCAGGCGGTCGACGGCGATGGCTTCGGGCATGACGATGAACTTGCCGACGCCCCAGAAGATCACCGACAGCAGGAAGGTGAAGGCCCAGCCGGTGGACAGGCAGTACTCGAACAACAGCGGCCAGAGGTAGCGGTGGCGCCATTGCCAGATCCCGCGGATGTTCTTGAACAGCACCTCGGCGCCGCCCTGGGCCCAGCGCAGGCGCTGCTTCCACAAGCCGTGCAGGGTTTCCGGCATGAGGATCCAGCACAGCGCCCGTGGCTCGTAGAAGATGCTCCAGTGATCGAGCTGCAGCTTCCAGCTGATGTCGATGTCTTCGGTGATCATGTCCGGGCTCCAGTAGCCGACCCGGTGCAGGGCCGAACGGCGGAAGGCGACAATCACCCCGGAGACCGTGAAGATCCGCCCGAACACCCGCTGGGTGCGCTTGATCAGGCCGATGATCGAGGAGAACTCGCCCACTTGGACCCGGCCCACCAGGGTCGAGCGGGTGCGGATCCGCGGGTTGCCGGTCACCGCGCCCAGGCGCGCATTCTCCAGCAGCGGCGCCACCAGGTAGGCCGCGGTGTTCGGCGCCAGCAGCGCGTCGCCGTCGATACACACCAGGTATTCGCTGCGCGCCGCCACGGCGCCCATGCGCAGGGCCACGGCCTTGCCCTGGTTTTGGGCCAGGTGCACCACCCGCAGCCGTGGATCCTCCAGCGCCAGGGCATCCAGCACTTGCGCGGTGTTGTCCTTGGAGCCGTCGTTGATCGCGATGACTTCGATGTTCGGGTAGTGCTGGGCCAACGCCGCGTGGATGGTGTCCGCCGCGTTGTCGCCCTCGTTGTAGCAAGGGATCAGGATGCTGATCAGCGGCTCGCCCGCCAGCGCCGGCGGCAAGGTGTCGTCCTTCCAGGGCCAGTGGCGTTCCCAGTGCAGCCAGAAGTACAGGCCGCCGGCGATCCACAGGCCGGACATGAACAGCGGGTAGAAGAACACGAAGTCCATCAGGAACTGGCCGGTCACCAGGAAGATCAGGCCCAGCGGCACACCGAGGACAATCGCCAGAACGAGCAGGGCTAACAGTCGATCCAACATGATTTAAGGATTCCACTTGGTGGAGAGCGCAGGACGGATGGTCTTCAGGTCCGGCGAGTTCTCGAGAAAGTTATCCGGGTAGTAGCCGAAACTGGTCGCGCCCTGGCGCTTGAGTCGGCCCATCCAGTCGGCCATCTGCGCGGCGTCGATATCGCTCGCCGGTTTTTGCGCCCAGTCCCGGGCCTGCAGTTCGAAGACGGTACGGTTGAGCGCGCCGGGGCGTGCCTTGACCGTGGCCACCAGTTGCTCCAGCCAGGCGCCGGAAGCCTTGCGCTGCTGGCCCTCCATCAACGGCATGGCCATCGGCGCGGTCCAGTCGTAGTGGGCGAGGAAGTCGTCGAGGTTCTGGGCGAACCAGGCTTCGCTCTGCGGGTTGAGCATCGGCTCGGCGAACAGGTTGCGCGCGGTCAGCACCTGCGGCCCGCGGATCGCCTTGACCTTGGCGGTCAGCTCATGGGTGAAGTCGATCAGGTAGCGGCTCTTGAAGCGGGTCCAGCGCTGCAGGGTCGCCGGATCGGCGCGCAAGGCGGCGATCGAGCCGGGCAAGCCATTGGCGGCGTAGGTGCGCAGCGCTTCGGGGCTGGCGTCTTCGAAGTCGGAGAGCACCGCGTCGTCATGGTAGAGGATGCCGTCCACCGAGGTCAGGCGCGCCACGTCTTGGTAGATCTCACCGATGATGCGCCGCACCTTCGGGTCGAACGGCGACAGGCGCCGGTACTGGTCGGGGTCGACCGCGACCTGGCCGGTTTCCGGGTCCCAGCGGGTCACGCGCGGCAGGCTCGGGTCGAGGGCGAAACTCAGCACCGGCATCCAGGCGAACACCTTGACGTTGGCCCGGGTGCGCAGTTGCCAGGCGACCCGGTCGAAGATGTCGGCGCGCACCGGCAGGTGACGGTTGGCGAAGTACAGCGAGTGCACCAGGCCATCGCCCTTGGGGTCGGCGAAGGCTTGCAGGAACACGGTATTCACGCCCAGGTCGGCCATGCGCTGGACCAGCTTGCCGAGGTTGATTTCCTGCTGCTGCGGGTCCGGGTCGTAGACGTTGTCCAGGTCGACATGGGCCACGCGCATCGGGTTGCTGGCTTCGACGCCGACGATGCTGTTGGAGAAATGGATGCCATCCGGGTCCGAGGACACCAGGAACCGCGGGCTGCTCATCAGGTTGTCGAGGGTATCGAGGCCGTCGTCGAGGGTCAGGGCCATGTCGTAGCCCTGCTCGCCCACCACCCGCAGCGCCGTGCCGTCGGCGGCGCCGTATGGCCAGACCCAGACGCGCGGGCTGTAGCCGGTGGCGGCGCGGATTTTTTTCGAGATCGCCGCCACGTCGCTGCGCAGACGCGCCTCGAACTCGGCCTCGCTTTCATAGCGCCCGCTGCTGGCGTCATAGCGCCGGGTGGCGGCGGCCGGTTGCAGGTTGCCCTGGGGGTTGGCCAGCACACCTTTGTGGTTGGCATCGGTGTGGGCGGCGATTTCCACCAGGCCGGAACGGGAGATCTCGCGGACCTGCTGCCAGGTCAGGAAGTCCGAGCGCTTGCGCGGGGTGCCGGCAAAATCCACCGGCTGGTTCAGCGGGGTATCGACCCACGCCCCCACCGGCGCCAGCAGGGCATGCCAGTTGTAGCTGCGCAGCACCGGCAGCACGCGGGTGTAGAAGCTCGCATAACCGTCGTCGAAGCTCAGCAGCACGGCCTTGGCCGGCAGCTCGGGGCCGCCTTTGCGCGCCGCCATGATCTGGTCCACGGTGACCGGCTGGTAGCCGTTCTCGCGCAGCCAGGCCAGCTGTTCGATCAAGCGTTCGGTGCGCACGGCCACCACCGCCTGGTCGGGGTCGCGGTCTTCGACGTCGTGGTAGGCAATGCCCAGCACGTGGTTTTTCGGCCACGGGGTTTCGCTGGCGGGCACGGGGCGTTGCGCCGGCGGCAGGAAATCCGCGGCGGGCTGGGCGCAGGCGCTGAGAATCAGGGCTCCCAGCAGGAGGATGCAACGGGTCATCGGAGGCATCTTCGGACTCTTCTAGAAGCGATAGGTAAGGTCGAGGAGCAGGCGCAGGTCGGTTTCCCGGTCGCCGTCGTAAGGCCGGTTGAGCACGCTCAGGGCGGCCCCGGCTTCGAACACGTCGTTCCAGGTCACGCGCTGGCCATAGCTGAGCAGGCCGATCGCCCCGGTGGAGTAATCGCGCTGGCTGTAGGTACCGGCGCCCGCCTGGAACTGCTGGCTCCAGGAGGTTTCGTAGCGGTGATAGAGCACGTGGTTGACGTTCACCGTCGGCAGCACCGTGAAGTCCGACTTGGGGTTGAAGTAGGGCGTGTCTTCCTTGGTGTTGCGGCTGGCGCCGACTTCCAGCCCCAGGTCGACCTGCACATGCGGCGTGGCATAGATGCCCTCGCGACCGGTGAGCAGGGCTTCGAAACGGTTGTTGCCGTCGCTGAAGTGCGAGGGGCTCAGGGCCAGCCGCCATTCACGGCTCTCGTTGGCCCGCCAGCGCAGGAACGCGCTGCCGCCATTGGCGTAGATGTTGCTGTTGAGCGCCCGTAGCGGGGTATTGGCCGAGAGGTATTCCAGGCTGGCGCCGTACTGCCAGTGATCATCGATGTCGCGGGCCAGGGACAGCCGCGCGCCCTGCTTGTCGTCGAAGCCGTAGGAATGGTTGGAGACTTCCGCTTCCAGGGTCATGTCGCGGGTCCGGCGTTCCACGCCGATACGCTGCCAGCGGTGATGCCCGGTGCCTTCCTGGAAGTCGCCGGTGGCATAGCCGAGGCCGCCGAACAGCCGCCAGTCTTCATCGATCGGCGGGCTGTAGAGCACCGTCTCGATGCCGAAATCCTTGCTGCCGGAAACCGCGCCGGCGCCGTTGTTGCCGCCGCCGTAGCTCTTGCCGCCATAGGTCTCGACCCGCAGCTCGGCCATGTCGTGCACTTGGCGCTGGCGGGCCAGGCGCTGCACCTGACGGTTGTCGGGATAACGCTGCACCACATCGTCGGTCAGGGCATCGAGCTGACGCCATTCCTGCAGGTCCTGGGCGGTGTGACCCTGGGCGACCTCGAGGCCGACATCGCGCGGCGCCATGCTCTCGGTTTCCTTGAGCAGGCCCTCGGCGCGACGCGGCCAGTCCCGGGCCAGGTACAGGTTGGCCTGGGCCACGCGCAAGCCGATATTGCCCGGCGCCTGGTCCACCAGGCTGGCCAGGCGCTGCTCGCTGCCCGGCAGGTCGGCGCTGTAGGTACCGGACTGGGCGGCGAGTTGCTGGGCGTCCATCCATTCATCGTTGGGGTTGCCCACCGGCAGGCCCTTGAGCTCGACCCGCGGTTTCTGGTTCCTGGCCAGGTCGTCGGCGACCTGTTGCGCCTCCTGTGGGCGGTCGTTTTCCAGCAAGGCGTAATACAGCGCGGTGCTGTCTTCGACGCGGTCGCCGACATCGGCATCCGGCGCCGCCAGCACCTGGCGATAGAGGTCGCTGGCGATCTCCGGCTGGCGCTGGTCCAGGTAGGAGGCCGCCACCCAGCGCAGGGCGTAGGTGGGGATAGCCACGTCTTCGGCGGTCAGCTCGTGGTATTGGTCGATCACCTGGGCGGTGCGCGCCCGGGCCTTGAGCGCGCCCATGCGGTCGATGCGCCAGCGGGTCACGTCGTCCTTGGCCGCCGGGTCCGGGGTCCAGGTGGCGAGCAGTTGGTCGTAATCGGCCAGGGCACGGTCGGCGATGACATACCGCTCCTTCTCGCTGCGGGTGGCCAGCTCGGCCAGGCGCACGCGCTCGGCGGCCAGGTCGCCTTGCAGGCGACGCTCAATCACCGGATCGATCAGCCCCGGGCGCTGGCGGGCCAGGCGCAAGGCCGGCTCCGGCAGGCGTGCCCGTTGCAGGGCGAACACGTATTCGCGGGCGACTTCCGGCCGGTTGCCGGCGCGGATGAACGCCTGGTCGAACTCGAACAGCGCGTCATACGTCGAACCGGCGCGGGTCAGGGCGTAGCCCAGGGCCAGGCGGCGGGTGGCATCGTCAGGCTTGGCCGCCACCAACTCGCGGGCGCGGCGCACGGCTTCCTCGGGCTTGCCGGCGTCGGCCTGGGTCAGGGCCAGACCCAGTTGCAGGTCGGGATTGCGCGGGTCGCGTTCGAGGGCCAGGCGGTAGACCTGGATCGCCGAGTCCCAGCGCTGCAGATTGCGGTAGGCACGGGCGGTGGCGGTCAGCGCCTGGATCGGCAGCACCCGGCCACGGGCCTGGGTTTCATAGACATTCACCACCTCGGCGTCGAGGCCGGCCCAGCTGGCGATCTGCAGGTGGTCGCTGACCAGCCCGGTGTTCAGGCGGTCGGCCGGCACCTGGCGCAAATGGCTCAGGGCTGGCGCATAGCTGCCGGCGCGGGCGTCGAGAATCAGGCGGTCGTACGCCGGGTCGGCGAGGGCCAGGGTCGGCCACAGCAATTGGCTGCATAACGCCAGGCGCAGCAGCGGTCGCAAACCATAAAGGCGAACGGGGTGAACAATGGGCGGCATTTTCTTCAGCGTCCTTACATGGCTGGCCGGGGTCTTGTGTCCCCCCGCCTGATACGTGCCAGGAAGCCGAATCAGATGACTCGGCCAGATTGGGGCGGAGTCTTCCATGCAAGGCTGATGCAGATGCGCAAATGCAATATTTCTTCAGATTCGTTTCTGCCCGAACCCACGAATGACGTGGCCTGTAGCCCTATTCAAGGAGGCTCTGGGCGGGGGTTCTCCAGTCGGATGCAGGCAAAAAAACGCCCGGCGGATCCGTACTACGGAGGCCGGGCGTTTCTGGCTGAAAACCCCGCGAAGGGGTTTTCGAGGTTTACTGGATGGTGACTGGTCCCAGTTTGCTCATGACAAAACCGACGAACTGCTCAGGCGTCATTTTCTGGCCGTTGAAGTCCACTTCGTTGTTGGCGTAGCGCACCTTGGAGACGATGTCGTTGCCTTCCAGCTTGGCCAGCTGGGTGCCCAGCGCCATGCCGCTGACCATGTCGGCGGCCATGCTGCCCTGGTCGGCGATCGCCTTGGCGTCGGTCACACCGTCCAGTTGCGCCTGCAACGCCGCCACGTCGGCGATCATCGGCTTGGACAGCAGCAGGTTCAGGTTCAGCTGGGTGAGCAGTTGCTTGCTCAGTTCGGCCGGTGGCAGTTCCATGGATTGCGGCTTGTTCAGGTCCACCACCAGGCTCAGGCGGCTTTCGCCGTTGGTGGTCTTGAACGAGAGGTTTTCCAGGGCGATGTGCGGCTGGGCAGCCAGCAGCTTGTCCAGGTCGGCCTTGACCTGGGCCTGCTCGGCCTCGCTCAGGTTCAGCTCGGGCGCTGGCTCACCGGCGGCTTCGGCCGCGGCGACGGCGTCTTCGTAGGGTTGCAGCTTGTTCTGGTAGACCTGCATCAGCGACATGCCGGAGGCGATGTCGAGGTTCTTCATGCTCCAGGTCATTTGCGCCGAACCGACGGCTTTGCCGTTGAGGGCGACTTCGCCGATCTTGTAGTCGGCGCGGCCGGCCAGGTGGGCGCCGGTCTCGTCGGTGGCGCTCTTGATTTGCGAATTCTTGAAGCTGAGCACCGACTGTTTCTCGCCGAACGTGGCCTTGGTGCTGGTCAGCTCCAGGGTGTTGTCGCCGACGTAGAAGCCATAGTTGCTCTTGGTCAGGTTGCTGGCCAGGGTCAGGCCGTTGAGCTCGACCTGCACCGGGGTCTGGTCTTCGGCGACGCTGTTGAGCTTGAGGCTGTCCATGTAGCCTTCGGCCTTGACCTTCTGCGCTTCGGCGCTGGTCGAGAGGTCCAGCTTCAGCCCGGAGAACTTGAGGGTCGACTTGTCGTCCAGGGCCGTGTCCAGCGGCAGCAACTCCAGGTTGCCGGTGGCGGAACGGTCGTAACCCAGGTTGACCACGCCCTTGAGCGGGGAAACATCCTTGGTGGCGGCGAACCATTTTTCGGTCAGGGCGTTCTTTTCCAGCTCGTAGTGACTGGTGGCCATGACCGGCAGCCATTTCAGGGTCATCAGGCGCGAGAACGGCAGCGGGCCGTGTTCGATGCGGTCGACGAACAGCAGTTCGACGCCCTCGGCGCTGTCGCCGAACATCTCGCCCTGGCCCTTGAGGCGGTAGCGCGCGGTGCTGCTGAACAGATTGCGCTCCAGCGATACCAGCTCCAGGCTGGCGGTACCGTTGGAACCGACCATGGCTGCCTGGAGTTCCTTGTTGGCATCAGCGATAGAGGTTTGCAGCACCCCTTCCAGCTTGGTCCCGGTATACCAGGCGCCGCCGGCGCTGATAGCCCCCACTGCGACGACGATTCCTAACAGTACGCCTGCTGATTTATTCATTATTTGACCCGATCGATCCGTTGTTGAATGTGTGGTCGTCTTCCCTGAACCCGGTACGGGTTGTGGCTCGACTGTGCGTAAAACTGCCGAAGATTAGCACCGGCCGGGCCAGGCGGCCCAACCTTTCCATGTGAAAAGTAGTGAATGTACGGGACGGTTCCTGTAGCCGCTGGCGCAGCCGTCGTAGGCCAGACGACGCATTTTTCCAGGTGGATAGCGGATTCAGGTTTTGCGGCTGCTTTGCAACCGGTCGCAGCCTCGCACGCTCGGCAGCGGCTACAGGGTTTGCGTGCCTCCCTTCGGCCGCTAGGCATGTTCGGAGTATTCGACTTCCAGTGCGTCGAGCTGATGATCGAAGCTTTTCAGGCGGGCGGTCCAAGTGTAGACCAGCACTTCGAAATCGCGGTTGATCACCGCGCCACCCGGTGTTTCCGAACGCGGGTCGCAGAAGTCCAGTTGATAACGTTCGCGGGCCATGGCGGCGGCGACATCGGACAGCTCGCGGGCATTGTTCAGCCAGTGGCGACCGTCGGCGGCCTGTTTATCCAGTAGTACGCACTGTTTTTTCAGGGCTTCGAGGCTTTTTTCCAGGGGGGTGCCGGTCAACTCGCCCATGACTTCCTGAAAGGTCCGCCCCGGCTGCCAGTAACTGCCCCAGAAGTAACGGTCGAACACGGTTTCAACGCGGCGCAGGGCGACTTTGGTGTCCCAGATCGCCACCAGGGTCTTGCCCTGTTCCAGCTGTTTTTTCTTGATTTTCTGGGTCTGGAACGACGTCCAGGCAACGAAGACGATGGCGCTCACCGCAATCAGCGCGCTGGCGCTGTCGAGAAAGATCATTGCCTTGTCGATCTGGTGCGCCAGCATGACGCCGTAGAAATAAGTCGCAGAAAGCAGCACCAGTGCAACGATGGCGCACCAGAAGCCGAGAGCATAAGGGTTTTTCATTATTGGAATCCCCATGACCATCACGTGCCTGACCGCTGGCCGAGCACTGGACGCAAGGTGCTCACCCAACTGATCAAAGCATAGCAACGGCCTCAGGGTTTGCCGGGGTTCGAGGCTTGCGTTCGTCCGCTTTCCCAGCCACCGCCCAGGGCCAGGAACAGGTCGATCTGGCTCATCGCCACCTGGGTGTTGGCCGCCGCCAGCTGGGCCCGTACGTCGGTATAGGTGCGGGTCGCCTGCAGGTCGGCGAGGAACGACTCGCGGCCGGCCTGGAAGAAGCGGTGGGTCTGGTCGGCGGCCTGCCGCGCCGACTGCTCGGCATCGGCCAGGGCGTCACGGCGTTGCAGCTGGGCGCTGTATTGGGCCAGGCCGGTCTGGGTTTCGCGGATGGCGTTGAGCACCACCCCGTCGAAATGCGCCAGGGCGCCCTGGCTGGCGGCTTCGGCCTGATGAATGCGTTCGCGGGCGCCGTTGGCCGGGACCGTCCAGCTGATCAGCGGGCCGAAGCCCCAGCGGTTGCTGGAGGGTTTGCCGAGGTTATCGACGATGCCCACGGTACCAACGGTCGCGCCGATGCTGATGTCCGGGTACAGGGCGCCGGTGGCCACGCCGATTTCCGCGGTGGCAGCGGCCAGCCGGCGCTCGGCCTGGCGGACATCCGGGCGGCGCTTGAGCAGCGCCGCGCCGTCACCCACCGGCAACAATTGCGCAATGTGCGGCAACTCGGCGCAACTGCCGGTGCCAGCGGGCAGTTGTTCCACCGGTTTGGCCAGCAGCATCGACAGGCGGAACAGCGCCGACTGGCGCGCCGCCTCGTAGCGCGGCAGTTCGGCGCGCAGGGACTTGAACTGGGTCTGGGAGCGGGTGACCTGGGTTTCGTCGCCGCGCCCGGCGTCGCGCAGGCGCTGGGTGAGTTCTGTGCTCTGGGCTTGCAGGTCCAGGGAATGCTCGGCGATCTCGCGCTCTTCGTTGGCCGCACAGACCTGCGTGTAGGCCCGTACCACATCCGCCACCAGGGTGATGCGCGCGGTATCGGCCGCCGCCTGGGTCGCGTCGGCGTTGGCCTGGGCCGCCTCGATGCCGCGCTGCAGGGTGCCGAACAGGTCGAACTGATAAGAGGTGCTGACGGACAGGTTGCCGACGTTGGCCACCGGCACTTTCTCCGGCAGCAGGAAGGCTTCGCCGGACTCCTGCAGGCGCTCGACCCCGGCCTTGACCCCGCCACTCCAGCCGCCGGCCGCCTGGGCCTCGTCGACCTGGGCGCGGGCCCGCGCCAGGTTGGCCGCCGCGACCCGCAGGTCGGTGTTGGAGGCCATGGCCTGCTGCACCAGCTGGTCCAGGCGCGGGTCCTGGTACAAGCGCCACCAGTCCGCCGGGACCGGCGCCGAGACCACGCTTTCGCCCGAACCGGCCAGGTCGCCCTGCAAATCGCTGCGATGCAGCGCCGCGTCGTCCGGCAGCCGGTAGTCCGGGCCGACCATCTGGCAGGCCGACAGCAGCAAATAGCCGAGCCCGACGGTGGCCAAACGCAGGGCGCTGTTCATTGCGCCGGCTCCGACCGGATTGGCGCCTGATCGTCGATGATCGACACGGTGGCGGTGCGCCCGGCGATCATGCGGAAGTCTTCCGGCACCTCGTCAAAGGCAATGCGCACCGGAATCCGCTGGGCCAGGCGCACCCAACTGAAGGCCGGGTTGACGTTGGGCAGCAGGTTGGAACCGCTGCTGCGGTCGCGGTCCTCGATGCCGGCGACGATGCTTTCGACATGCCCGCGCAGCCGCGCGCGATCGCCGATCACCCGGATATCGACGCTCTGGCCGATGTGAATGCCGTCGAGCTTGGTTTCTTCGAAATAACCGTCGATGTGAAAGGAGTTGCTGTCCACCACCGACAATACCGGGCGACCGGCGGTGACGAATTCCTGGGCGCGCGGCGCGCGGTCGTTGACGTAGCCATCCACCGGGCTGCGGATCACCGAACGGTCGAGATTCAACTGAGCGCTGTCCACCGCCACCTGGGCTTCGGCCAGGGCCGACTGGGCACGGGCCACCCGGGACTGGCTTTCTTCCAGCTGCTCGCGGGGCACCAGGTTGCCCAGGCCAAGGTTGCGCCTGGCCTCGCGCTGGACCTGGGCCAGGGTTTCCTGGCGGTCGGCCAGGGACGCCTTGGCCTGGCGCAGGGCCAGGCTGAAACGGTCCTGGTCGATGCTGAACAGCACCTGGCCGCGCTTGACCAGCTGGTTGTCCCGCACCTGCACCTGCTGGATCAGCCCGGAGACGTCCGGGGCGATCTGCACGATGTCGGCACGGATATGCCCGTCCCGGGTCCAGGGCGCGAACATGTAGTACATCACCATGCGCCAGACCACCACGACCGCGAAGCCCACCACCAGCAAGGTCAGGACCACACGGCCGATGGTCAATAAAGGTTTTTTCATGTCATCAGGTATCGACTGAGTGAGTCCACGGCGCCGAGCAGCAAAGCGTACAGACCAACGTTGAACAAAGCCCGGTGCCAGACCAGGCGATAGAAATGCAGGCGCGTCAGCAACCCGTGGACCACCAGGTACAAGCCATAGGTAAGGCCCATCAGCACCAGCAGCGTGGGCAGGAACACCCCGCTGATATCCAGGTCACCGATCATAAGGGCGCTCCATCGATGCCATGGGGCAGCGGTTCTTCAAGCTCGCCACCGCCGACGAACTCCACGCCGGGCAGCAGGGCCAGGCGCAGGCCGCTGAGGGCGTGCAGCAGGTGCAAACGGGTTTCGCGGTCGTCCTGGCTCCTGGCATCCAGGGTGCGGCGGGCGCGGTCCAGGGTCATCAGCAGGCCGCTCGGCGCCGGCAGGCGTTCGCCGGCCTTGAGGCAGGCCTTGAAGTAGGCGCCGACCTCGGCCACCACCTGGCGCAACAGCGCCTGCGCGTTGCCCTGGGCCCGCGGGGCGTAGGCCAGCAGGTCCAGCAGGTTCAGGCCGACGCGCACTTCGCGCAGGGCGGCGCCGGTGTCCTGGCCGGTCATGGCCAGCCGCGGCAGGTGCTGCATCAGGCGGTCGAGCATCTGCACGCCCAGCTGGCGGTGTTCGGCCAGGTTGGCGGGTTCGGTCATGCCGACGATGTCCTGCCAGCTGAAACGGGTCAGGCGCTTGGCCGCCAGTTCCGAGCCGAACGGCCGCGCGACCAGGGTCCAGACAAAGGCGAACAGCAAGCCCATGGGTCCGGCCAGGTTGGAGTTGGCGAAGCTCATGAAGTCGGCGTCGTAGGCGCCCTGGATGCTGATGAAGGACGAGGTGTTGACGATGGTCAGCAGCATGCCCAGGTAAAAGCGCGGCTGCACCGTCAGGGTACCGACGCAGATGAAGGGCACGGCAAAGGCCAGCACCAGCATCGGGAAATCGTGCAGGTTGGGCAGGATCAGGAACAGGTAGAGGCTGGCGAACAGCACCGACATCGCGGTCCAGAAGAAGAACCGGTAGATCTGCGGCGCCGGGTCGTCCATCGAGGCGAAGAAACTGCAGGCCACCGCCGCGAGGATCACCGCGCTGCCGCCGTCGGTCCAGCCCAAGAGGATCCACAGCACCGAGGCGACGATGATCGCCAGGACCGTGGAAGCCACCGAATACAACATCAGCCCGCGGTCGAGGAACGGTGTCAGGCGGCCCAGGCGCCAGTGGCGATAGACCGCGCGCCAGATGTCCTGGCTTTCGCACTGGATGGCGTGTTGCAGGCTGCGGCAGTCCTGCCACAAGTCAATCCACTCGCCGAGGCGGTACAGGGCGTTGGAAAACAGCAACTGGCGCCGGTCGTCGAGGGCTTCGGCATCGGGTTGCAGCGCTTCGAGCTGACTGCGCAGGGCCTGCCAGCGCTCGACCGACGCGCCCTGGGCGGTGATTTCCAGCCATTGCCCGGCCTGGGCCAGCAGCGGCGCGAACTGCTCCACCAGTTCCGGGGTGCGCCGCTCCAGGGCGTACAGGGCGTCGTCCAGGGCGTCGACCACGGGCAGCAGGTGGATCATGCGCCCGCGCAGTTCCTTGGTATTGCGCACGGTCTGCGGGCGCGCGCCTTCGTGGGGCAACTGGCCGATCATCAGCTCCAGGCTGTTGAAGGTGGCGACCATGGACGCGCGCAAGGCGCTGACTTCTTCTGGCTGCACATCGCGAGTGAGAAAGCACTGACTGTAGGTGGATGCGTCGGCGAACCATTTGCCCGCCGAATTGACGAACACCGGCGCCAGCCGCCGTGGCCAGAACATGCTGCCGACCATGGCCGCGCAGACGATGCCGAGGAAGATCTCCTCGGTGCGGGCTTCCGCCACGTCCCACACCCCCAGCGGATTATCCACCACCGGCAGGGCGATCAGCGGCAGGCTGTAGCCGGCCAGCATCAGCGCATAGCTGTTGGCGGTACGCAGGTGCAGGGAAAGGAACAGCAGGATTCCGGTCCACAGGGCGATGATCACCACCAGCAGATAGGGGCTCTGCACGAACATCGGCACGAACAGCACCGCCGCCGAGGCGCCGAGCAAGGTGCCGATGGCGCGGTACAGCGCCTTGGAACTGGTGGGCCCGACGAACGGGCTGGAGACGATGTACACCGTGGCCATCGCCCAGTACGGACGCGGCATCTGCATGAGCATGGCGATGTACAGCGCGATCATCGACGCGGCAAAGGTGCGCACGCCGTAGAACCAGTCGCGTGCTGGGGGGACGCCGGTGAAGAATCCGCTCAAGAAGGCACCGCCGGCGTCTGGACAGCCGACTCGAAGGCGCGGATCACCCGCAACGCGGCCTCAAGGTCCGCCGGTGTGATGCCTTCCAGCACCTCGCGGCGCAGGCGCACCAATTCAGCTTCCACCGACTGCACCAGCTCGCGGCCGGTATCGGTCAGGCTCAGGCACTTGGCCCGGCGATCGTGGGGATCCTCGGTACGGCAGGCGTAACCGGCGCTGCACAGCTGGTCCAGCAAACGCACCAGGGACGGGCTTTCCATCCCCGATGCCTGCGCCACCGTCACCTGGCGCACGCCCTCGCCCAGGCGCCCGATCATCAGCAGGGGCACGGCACAGGCTTCGGAGATTCCATAGTTGACCAGCGTGCTCTGGCAGATCCGCCGCCAATGCCGGGCGGCGACCACCATGCCACTGCTGATATTCATCTGGAGTGATTCGAGAGAGTCGGGCAAAGGAAAGTTCGCACACTGTTAGTTTGCTAACTATCAATGGTGCATGGGGTTTCAGTCAAGTTTTGAAACAATTAACCGACCGATCGTCGTCATCGGGAAACCGGGGCCGGCTCAGATACTGAAGATGTATATACTTGGTATATACGTTTCACAGGAACTGTCCCATGCCCAAACACGCTGTTTTCACGATGAAACTCGAAGCCGACTTGCGCGATCAGTTTATGGCCGAGGCCGAGGCCAGCCACCGCCCCGCATCGCAGATCGTCCGGGAAATGATGCGTCAATTCGTGCAGGAACAACGGGAAGCCCGGGAGTACGAGGCCTTTCTGCAACGGAAGGTCGACACCGCACGCGCATCCATGACCGCTGGAAAAGGCATCGCCAACGATGACCTGGAAGCCACCTTCGCGGCCCGCAGGGCACAGGTAACGCCCCGGCAATGAAGGTGATCTGGACGCCGCAAGCCGCACAGGATCGTGCAGACATATGGGATTACCTGCATGCCCTGAATCCGCAGGCGGCGCTGGACATGGACATACGCTTCAGCCAATCGGCTACGCAGCTGGTGCAACATCCTCAAGCCGGACGCGCCGGATTGATCGCCGGCACCCGCGAACTGATCCCTCATCAAAGCTACCGCCTGGTCTACCAACTCCATCAGGATGCGGTGTGGATCCTGGCGCTGGTGCATACCTCGCGCCAGTGGCCTCCAACCGAAGCCTGATGCCTCAAACACCCCGCCCCTTCCTCAACAACACATCCAGCTGATCCACCACTTCCGCCCAGTCGGCGTCGTCGAGGATCTCGTTGCGCAGGAAGTCCGCCTGGCTGGGGGTCCAGAAGAAGGCATCCGCCAGGTGCAGTTCCGGCTTGAGCGGCGAATGGGTGGCGATGAAACGATCGATGTCCACAGGGTCGTCGGACAGGCCGAGTTGTTTGAACAGGGCGGGCAGGCTGTGGGATGGGGATTCCATGGGGGGCTCCTGAATGGGTTGGGAATGTCGGACGACTGCCGCGCGGTCGATCGCGTGCAGCCGCGCTCCTGCAGAAACAGCCTGCAGGAGCGAGTCAACCAGCAAAGGATTGCTACTGGCACCGACGGCGCTAGTAGCTGACCTCGCACACCTCGGCATGAGGCACCATTTTCAGGTACTCGTCCATGCTCAGATGCACCAGGTTGTTGTGGTTGCCGGCTTCCAGGTAGATGTCTTTCTGCCGGGTCAGCAGCGGATCGATCACCACGTCCAGCCCATAGGATTCGCCCAGGGCCGGTACCGCGCCGCGTTCGCAATCGTTGAACAGATGCGCCAGGGTGCTTTCCCGGGTGATCTGCCATTCGTTGCTGCCGCGCACCTTGCTCAGATCCAGGTGGCGGCTGGCCGGCAGCACGGCCATCAGGTAGTGGCCGTGACTGTCGTCGAGGATCACCGACTTGGCCACGCGTTCGGCGGGAACTCCCGCGACCCGGGCGGTCTCCAGGCTGCTCGAAGAATGTGGATGAGCCACCACGTCAAAATCGCAATGCGCCTGTTCCAGGCTGCATTGCACGGTTTTTGCCATACGCATGATGCACCTCGGTGTCCTGAACGGCTTTGCAGGACGATGGGTTAACGACTGTCATTCCCTTCACAAAGTCTAGGCCGCGCCGCCCTCGCCTACTGACGAACTTCCGAACGGCACGCGAGCAAGAGGCTGCTCAAAATTCGCTCAATCCCACGCTCTACTAGACTCAAGGACAAAGCCAGCGAACGGCTGGCAACCGAGACACATGACTCTCCAGGAGGGTCGGATGAACGGGCGTGGGTGGCGGGCAACATTGAAAGGGCTGCTGCTGGCTGTGCTGATCGGCCTGCCGACCGGGCACGCCCAGGCCGTGAAGCCGGTGGTGGTGCTCACGGTCAGCGATGTGATCAGCCCCGCCAGCGCCGACTACGTAGTGCGCGGCCTGGACAAGGCCGCCGACGAACACGCCCAACTGGTGGTGCTGGGTATCGACACCCCGGGCGGCCTCGATACCTCGATGCGCTCGATCATCAAGGCGATCCTCGCCAGCCCGGTGCCGGTGGCCAGCTACGTCGCCCCCAGTGGCGCCCGCGCCGCCAGCGCCGGCACCTACATCCTGTATGCCAGCCATATCGCCGCCATGGCCCCGGGCACCAACCTCGGGGCCGCCACCCCGGTGCGGGTCGGCATGCCGGGGCAGCCCGAACCGGGCGCCAACCCGCCCGCCGCGCCGCGCTCGGACAAAAACCCGGAACCGGAACCCGACACCCTCAGCCAGAAGCAGATCAACGACGCCGCGGCCTATATCCGTGGCCTGGCGCAATTGCGCGGACGCAACGTCGAGTGGGCGGAACAGGCTGTGCGCGAGGCCGTCAGCCTGCCGGCCCAGGAAGCTTTGAAGCTGAAGGTGGTCGACTATGTCGCCGATGACCTGAACGGCCTGCTCAGGCAACTCGACGGCAAGTTCCTCATCGCCGCCGGCCAGGCGGTGCAGCTGCATACCCTGGGCGCGACGGTGATCCATCACGACCCGGACTGGCGCACGCGGCTGCTGTCGGTCATCACCCACCCCAGCGTGGCGCTGATCCTGATGATGATCGGCATCTACGGGCTGTTCTTCGAGTTCGTCAACCCGGGCACCGCGGTGCCCGGCGTGCTCGGCGGCATCTGCCTGCTGCTCGGCCTGTATGCCTTGCAGCTGCTGCCGGTGAACTACGCCGGCGTGGCCCTGATCCTGCTGGGCATCGCCTTCATGGTCGCCGAAGCCTTTCTACCGACCTTCGGCGTCATCGGCTTTGGCGGCATCGTCTCCTTTGTGGTCGGCGCGGTGATCCTGATGGACACCGATGTCCCGGGCTATGGCATTCCCCTGCCGCTCATCGTCAGCCTGGCGGTGATCAGTGCGCTGCTCCTGGCGACACTGGCGAGCATGGCGGTGCGCGCGCGACAGCGCCAACAGGTGGCTGGCGACGCGGGGCTGGTGGGCAGCATAACGGCGATCACCGCGGTGCAGGCGGGCAACCCTTACAACGGCTGGGTGCTGTTGCAGGGCGAACACTGGCAGGTCCTGAGCGCAACGCCGCTGCAAACCGGGCAATGGGTCCGGGTGGTGGCGCGCAAGGGGCTGCTTCTGGAAGTGACGACGGCCGAGGCCGCGCCGCGAGGAGGATGAAATGGGTCTGGAATTGGGTTTTGGCGCGCTGCTGGCGCTGCTGTTGGCGCTGGCGGTCTCAGCGTTTCGCATCCTGCGCGAATACGAACGCGGGGTGGTGTTCCAGCTTGGGCGCTTCTGGCGAGTCAAGGGACCGGGGCTGGTCCTGCTGATCCCGGTCGTCCAACAGATGGTCCGCGTCGATTTGCGCACCGTGGTGCTCGACGTGCCGACCCAGGATGTGATCACCCGCGACAACGTCTCGGTCAAGGTCAACGCCGTGCTGTACTTCCGCGTGCTGGACGCGCAGAAGGCGATCATCCAGGTCGAGGATTTCCTCATGGCCACCAGCCAACTGGCCCAGACCACCCTGCGCGCGGTGCTGGGCAAGCATGAGCTGGACGAACTGCTGGCCGAGCGCGAACGCCTGAACGCCGATATCCAGCAGGTGCTCGACGCCCAGACCGACGCCTGGGGCATCAAGGTGGCGAACGTCGAGATCAAGCATGTCGACCTCAACGAATCGATGATCCGCGCCATCGCCAAACAGGCCGAAGCCGAGCGGGAACGTCGGGCCAAGGTGATCCACGCCGAAGGCGAATTGCAGGCCTCGGAAAAGCTCATGCAGGCCGCCGAAATGCTCGGCCGCCAGCCCGGCGCCATGCAACTGCGCTACATGCAGACCCTGGGCGCGATTGCCGGCGACAAAAGCTCGACCATCGTTTTCCCGCTGCCCATCGAGCTCCTCAAGGGCATGGCGGAGTTGTCGCCGAAAAACTGAACCGGGGTTGCGGAACCGCGCAGCTGCGCCACTGCTCCAGCGCCGCGTAAGGCGCCTGCGCCCATTGCTCCAGCTGCTCCCGCAATCGCGCTGAAGCCTGTTGCCGCTTGCCCTGGCGGTCATCGACAAAGACCTGGGCCGGCTGCTTGGCATGCTGGCCGACACAGGCGAATGCCGCCCGGCGTTGCTCGGCGCTCAGGCCGAAAAAATCGCCCAGATGGCTGTCCATGGCGGCGGGCAGCTCGCTGTAGTTCAGCACCAGGCCATGGTGTTCGCGGCAGTGCTCCAGCCCCAGCTGCAACAAGCGCCCCAGACGCCGGGCGATCCAGCTTTCCCGGTCCTGGAAAGGTTCACCGTCGTCCAAAGCGCTAGGCCCGATCAGGCCCGGCGTCATGTGCATGCCGGCGCGGCGCAGATGCGACACGGCGATTTCCAGCGGGTCGCGATACAGGAACAGCCACGGCGTATCGGCAAAGCACTGGCGCAGCAGCGGCAGTTCGCCGATGTTCCAGGCATCGAGCTTGATCACCAGCCGCTGCTCAGTGCCGCGGCGCGCCTGCCCATAGGCCGACAACAAGCCCACAAGCGCGGCAGCCCGCTCCTGTGGCGCCAGCGAACTGCGTAGCAAGGCATCCAACGGCGGCGGTTCGGACACCACGATATGCTCGTCCAGGCAGGCCAGCATCTGGCTGACCAGGGTCGAACCGCAGCGCGAGGCGTGGAAGATAAAGGCACTGGGAACCAGGCCCGGGCTACGTTGGCGCCATTCAGTCAGGGCAGACAACGACGTCTGGCGCCGGAACGCCTGATTGAACGGCAGGCGCAGGGCCTCTTCGACCGCTTCGCGGAAAAACGGCTGCGACAGCGGCCTGTCGCCGAACCAGCACCAGTCGACGCGCCACTCGTCACGCGGCTGCCAGAGGCGGATCGGCAACCAGCCGTGCAGGTTCAGGCCGTCCATTGTTCATTCCACAGACGCCGCCCCTGGCGCATGGCCGAACGCAGGTCTTCGCGGGTGAACGCCAGGCCGCGCTCCGCCGCCAGGACCAGGGCGCGCTCGATAAAGGCTTCGCTGTCGGTCAGCGTCTGCAAGACCTGGCACAGCGCGGGGTCCTCTTCGAGCAACCGACAAAACCGCGCGAAGTCCACGGCGGCGCGGCCCAGGCCAGGCGTCGGCGTAGTCGGCACACCCTCGGCAATCATCTGCTCCAGCCAGGAATCGGGGCGACAATCGATCACCAGGTGAATGCGTTGCTCGCTGTCGTGATTGTCCACACGGTGCGGGCGCGACAGGTCGAGAAACCAGCACTCCCCCGCCAGCATCGGCATGCGCTGCCCGTCGAGCAGGAAGTCCACCCGCGGCGGACTGAGCAAGGGGATATGCAGGCGCAGGTCGGCGTCCGGGCCGCCCAGGTCGTAGTCGCGGTGCTCATGGATCCGCGCCCCCGGACCCAGCCGCAGCAGGCGCGCCGAGACGATCCGCAAGGGCAGGTGGCGCAATGCCTGTTGCCAGTCCGGGTCCTGGCGCCAGGGTTCGCGCGGCACCGGTTGGCCCTTGCCCGGCGCCAGCTCGGAGGGCGCGTCAACCGCCGAGATCAAGGCCACGCCGCTCCAGTCGCCCTCGTAGTAGCCGCCGTTGAAGTGGCCCTGCCAGGCGCTCGCGTCGATTCGCGCCAGGGCGCGCAACAGCTGCGGCAGATCCACGCTGACCGGCAGCCGGGCGAACGCCGGACGGCTCATGAGGCAGGCAGCACCTTGCGCTCGACCAGCCAGCCGAGCAATTGCCGCTGGCAGTCTTCGATCGACTGGGTGCCGGTGTCCAGTTCCAGCGCGGCCCGTGGCGGCTCGTAGGGCGCCGAGATACCGGTGAACCCCGGCAACTCGCCGCTGCGGGCGCGGGCGTAGTGGCCCTTGGGGTCGCGCTGTTCACAGACCGCCAGCGAAGCGCTGCACCAGACTTCCAGGTAGTCCTCGCCCAGGCGCCGGGCGAACAGTTCGCGCTGCTCGATCAGCGGGGCGATCATCGCCAGGATCACGATCTGCCCGTTGTCCACCAGCAAGGCCGCCAGCTCGCTGGCGCGGCGGATGTTTTCCCGGCGGTCGGCCTCGGCGAACCCCAGGTCGCGGTTCAGGCCGCCGCGCAAGGCATCGCCGTCCAGCACCAGGCTCTGCCGGCCGTGCTGGAACAGCCCGGCCTGCAGCGCCTGGGCCAGGGTCGACTTGCCCGCCGCCGGCAGGCCGGTCAGCAGGATCGCCACCCCACGATGACCGTTGCGCGCCTCGCGCTGGGCTCGGCTGACGCTGGCCTGGGGCGCCTGCAGGTTATTGTCTTTGGGCATGGGCCACCGGCGTGCTGATGTTGCCCGCCGCCCAGTCGGCCTCGCGGCTGGCCAGCGCCGAGGCGATGGACTGCACCTGGGTCGATTGCACCTCGTTGGGCAGCGGGTCGAGCCCGGCACTGGCGAAGATCTGCCCGTAGGCGTTGCGCAGGTCGGCATAGGCCAGGTCGCGCCGCAGGTCCGCCTGCAAGGTGTTCAGCTCGCCCTGGATCAGGTCCAGCTCGCCGATGCCGTTGGCCTGGTAGCGGTTGCGCAGCTGGCCGACGATCTGCCCGTCGATGTCCGCCAGTTCCTGGCTGGTCTTGAACTGGCGCAGCGCGTCGCGGTAGTTGGCGTTGGCCACATAGACCTGGGCCAATACGGCAATCGACATGGCCTGCCGGCGCGCCGCGGCGACGTCTTCACCGGCCTTGGCGGTGTCGATGGCCGCCGGCGCGGAGAGCACATTGAACAGGTTCCAGGTGACCTTCACCCCGTAGTCGGCCCACTTGTCGTTGACCAGGAACGAGTTGCTGTCGTAGTGCCCGCCAGCGGAGAACTCCAGGCCCGGCAGCAGGCGCAGCATGGCCTTGCGGGTTTCCGCAGCGCTGATGCGGCTCTGGTAATCCTGCTCGCGCAGTTCCGGGCGACTGGTCAGGGCCTCGTGTTCGAGGCGGGACATATCGACCTTGAGTTCCGGCACCGGGTAATCGTCGGTGGTCGCCAGGGTCAGGTTAGTGCCCATGGGCAGGTTGATCAGGGTCGCCAGCTCGGTCTTGGCCAGGGACAACGCCCGGCGCTGCTCCTCCAGCTGGCGCGTGGCCTCGATCAGCGAGCGCTGGTAAGCCAGGGCCTGCACCGGGTCGCCGATGCGTTGCTGGCTCATGCTCTGGCTGTTGCTGCGGGCCTGCTCGACCCGGCCCGCGAGGCTGTCGATCTGCTTGAGCAGGCGTTCGGCCGCCACCGCCCGCCAATAGGCCGAGCGCACGTCCTGGACGATGGTGTTGATCACCTTGCGCCGGCGTTCCTGGACGATCAGCCGCTGGTCGCCCTGCTGCTTGGCGTTGATGTAGCTGACGCCGAAGTCCAGGACGTTCCAGACCATGGTCAGGTCGGCCACTCTGCGGTCCCGGTCCTGGGAGGTCGATGGTTCCAGGGACTGGGTACCGGTCTCCACACTCTGGCTGCTGGAGGCGCTGACGTTGTTGCGCCCCACGTAGCCGGCGGAGAGGGCCATGCGCGGCAGCATGTCGAAACTGGCGAGGTCCAGTTGGCGCTTGGCCAGGGCCTCTTCCATGATTTTCAACCGGCCTTCGAGGTTGTATTTCACTGCCCGGGCCATGGCCTGGTGCAGGGTCAGCGGGCCGCTCAGCGGTTCCTGGTCCTTGTACATGCTCTGCAGGTCGCTCCTGGCGCGCTGCTCGCTGACACTGCGTTCAATCGGTTTACTGCTGACGGCACAACCGCTGACCATCAGCGCCAACAAGCTGACCCCAAACAACTTCTGACTTTTATTCATCCTCGTCTCGCCCCTGGGTGCCGCATCGTATTTATGTATTATTTTCAGGCCTGCATTGCGCTGATGCCGGCCTGTTCGAACGCCTTGGCCAAATCGCGGATCGGCCGTTGCTCCGTGTCTTGCATCACTTGCAGTTGCTGGGTCAGCGACGGTGCCCCGAACACCCCGCGCCCACCCTGGGAAAGATCGCCGGCCCTGGACTTGTCGCCGAAGGGCTTCAGCGAACCGCCGTCCTCAGTGGAGTCCTGGCCGAACAGCACCGACAGCGTGCTTTGGCTGAACACCCCGCCATCGCCGCCACCGAAGCCGAGGAACCCATGGCCATTACCGTCGCCACCGGCATCGCTGCTGCCGAATACCTGGGCAATGAAGCTCGGCGCCAGGGCGCCGTTATTGACAAAAATATCCCCCAACGGCCGGATGCCATCGCCGAGCACCCGCTGCTCGAACAGCGGCGCGAAGGCCAATGGCGAGCCCAGGTCGCCAACTGGTGACGTGGTGATGGTGGGCTGCAGCGGCACATAAGGCGGCAGCGGCGGAACCACCGGGTCGCTCGAGCGGAATTCCGGATCGCCCACCGGCAGCTCCGTGGCTGGGTTGGCCGCCGGCACGGTGTTGATCGCGTAGTTGTTGGAGTCGGTGCTGCCAGTGCCGGTATTGCCGAATGCGTCGCTCACCCCGCTGTTGTTCAGGGTGATCAGGTTGCTGGTATCGCTGATGTTGGCGGTTGGCGTCAGGGTCGCGGTCCAGGTCCGGCCGCCGTCGCTGCTGCTCAGGGCACTCAAGGTGCCGTTGGCCACCGTCAGGTCCGAGTTGGTGAAACCGCTCACCGCTTCGCTGAAGGTGATGGTCACGCTGCTGGTCTGGCCCACGCCGAGGCTGCCGTTGGCGACCACGATGGTCGCCGTCGGCCGCTGGGTGTCGATCAGGTAATTGTTCGAATCCGTGCTGCCCAGCCCGGTATTGCCCGAGGCGTCCGTCACGCCACTGCCATTGAGCGTGATCAGGTTGGTCGTATCGCTGACGTCGGTGTTCGGCGTGAAGGTCGCGGTCCAGGTAATGCCGCCATCGCTGCTGCTCAGCGCGCTGAGCGTGCCGGTGGCCACCGTCAGGTCGCTGTTGTCGAAACCGCTGACCGCCTTGCTGAAGGTGATGGTCACCAGGGACGTGTCGCCCACGGCCAGCATCGGGTTGGCGACCACCACGGTAGCGGTGGGGCGCAGGGTATCGATGACGTAGTTGGCCGAGTCGGTGGTGCCGCTGCCGGTGTTGCCGACGGCGTCTATCACTCCGGCGTTGTTCAGGGTGATCTGATTGCTGCTGTCGCTGATGTTGATGGCCGGGGTAAAGGTGGCGGTCCAGGTAACCCCGCCATCGCTGCTGCTCAGCGCCCCCAGGGTACCGTTGGCCACCGTCAGGTCCGAGTTGGTGAAGCCGCTGATCGCTTCGCTGAAGGTGATGGTCACAGTGGTGGTTTCGCCCGCCTTCAGGGCAGTGTCGGCCAGCACGATGGTGGCGGTCGGCCGCCCGGTGTCGATGATGAAGTTGTTCGAGTCGGTGCTGCCGCTGCCGGCGTTGCCCGCCGCGTCACTGACCCCGCTGTTGTTGAGGGTGATCAGGTTGGTGGCGTCGCTGACGTTGACGTTCGGGGTGAAGGTCGCGGTCCAGGTGATGCCGCCGTCGCTGCTGCTGACCGCGCTCAGGGTGCCGTTGCTCACCGTCAGGTCGCTGTTGTCGAAACCGCTGACCGCCTCGCTGAAGGTGATGGTCACCAGGCTGGTTTCGCCGATCGGCAGGATCGGGTTGGCTACCACTATGGTCGCGGTTGGGCGAGCCGTGTCGATGACGTAGTTGTTCGAGTCGGTGGTGCCGCTGCCCGTATTCCCCGAGACATTGATCACGCCGCTGTTGTTCAGGGTGATGACGTTGCTGGTATCGGTGATACCGACTGTCGGGGTGAAAGTGGCGATCCAGGTGACACCGCCGTCGCTGCTGCTGACCGCACTCAAGGTGCCGTTGGCGATGCTCAGGTCGCTGTTGTCGAAACCACTGACCGCCTCGCTGAAGGTAATGGTCACCAGCGAGGTTTCGCCGGCCTTCAAGGCCGTGTCGGCGATCACGATGGTGGCGGTCGGCACCACGGTTTCGATGCTGTAGTTGGCTGAGTTGGTGGTCCCGGTACCGCTGTTGCCGGCCACGTCGGTGGTGCCGGTGTTGTTCAGGGTGATGAGGTTGCTCAGGTCGGTGATGCCGGCTGTCGGGGTGAAGGTGGCGGTCCAGGTGATGCCGCCATTGCTGCTGCTCACCGCGCTCAGGGTACCGTTGGCCACCGTCAGGTCGCTGTTGTCGAAACCGGTCACTGCTTCACTGAAGGTGATGGTCACCACCGAGGTTTCGCCGGCCTTGAGGGTCGAGTCGGAGAGGACGATGGTGGCAGTCGGACGTTGGCTGTCGATGGCGTAGTTGTTGGAGTCGGTGGTGCCGCTGCCGGTATTGCCCGCCCCATCCGTCATCCCGGTGTTGTCCAGGGTGATCAGGTTGCTGTTGTCGGTGATGCCGGCGGCCGGAGTAAAGGTCGCCGTGTAGGTGATGTTGTCGCTGGTGCTCAAGCCGCTCAGCACACCGTTGGCCACGGTCAGGTCGGCCAGGGTGAAACCGGTCACCGCCTCGCTGAAGGTGATGGTCACGGTACTGGTCTGGCCCACGCCCAGGGCGCTGTCGGCGACCACAATAGTCGCGCTCGGACGAATAGTATCGATGGCGTAGTTGTTGGAATCGGTGGTGCCGCTGCCGGCATTGCCCGAGGCGTTGGTCACCCCGCTGTTATCCAGGGTGATGACGTTGCTGGTGTCAGTGATGCTCGACGTCGGGGTGAAGGTGGCGGTCCAGGTGATGCCGCCGTCGCTGCTGCTGACCGCGCTCAACGTGCCGTTGGCCACGGTCAGGTCGGCATTGCTGAAACCGCTGACCGCTTCGCTGAAGGTGATGGTCACCAGTGAGGTTTCACCGACCTTCAAGGCGTTGTCGGCGACCACTATGGTCGCGGTCGGCACCACGGTTTCGATGCTGTAGTTGTTGGAGTTGGTGGTGCCGCTGCCGGTGTTGCCGGCCAGGTCGCTGATCCCGGTGTTGTTCAGGGTGATCAGGTTGCTGGCATCGGCGATACCGACGGTCGGAGTGAAGGTGGCGGTCCAGGTGATGCCGCCGTCGCTGCTGCTCACTGCGGTCAGCGTGCCGTTGGCGATGGTCAGGTCGGCGTTGGTGAAGCCGCTGACCGCCTCGCTGAAGGTAATGGTCACCAACGAGGTTTCACCGGCGCTGAGAGCACTGTCGGCGACCACGATAGTCGCGATCGGCCGCACCGTATCGATCGCGTAATTGTTGGAATCGGTGGTGCCGCTGCCGGCGTTGCCGGCCTGGTCGGCGATGCCGGTGTTATTCAGGGTGATCAGGTTGCTGCTGTCGCTGATGCTGGCGCTCGGAGTGAAGGTCGCGGTCCAGGTGACGCCACCGTCGCTGCTGCTCACCGCGGTCAGGGTGCCGTTGGCGACGGTCAGGTCGGCGTTGGTGAAACCGCTGACCGCTTCGCTGAAGGTGATGGTCACCAGCGAAGTTTCACCGACTCGCAAGGCGTTGTCCGCGACCACGATGGTCGCGGTCGGCCGTACGGTATCGATCGCGTAGTTGTTGGAGTCGGTGGTGCCGCTGCCGGCGTTGCCGGAAGCGTTGGTCACGCCGCTGTTGTTCAAGGTAATGACGTTAGTGGTATCGGTGATGCTCGAGGTCGGGGTGAAGGTGGCGATCCAGGTAATACCGCCATCGCTGCTGCTCACCGCGCTCAAGGTACCGTTGGCCACCGTCAGGTCACTGTTGTCGAAACCACTCACCGCCTCGCTGAAGGTGATGGTCACCAGTGAGGTTTCACCGATCCTCAAGGCGTTGTCCGCGACCACTATGGTCGCGGTCGGCAGGACGGTATCGATGGCGTAGTTGTTGGAGTTGGTGGTACCGCTGCCGGTGTTGCCGGCCACATCGGTGACCCCGGTGTTGTTCAGGGTGATCAGGTTGCTGGCATCGGCGATGCCGACGGTCGGGGTGAAGGTGGCGGTCCAGGTGATGCCACCGTCGCTGCTGCTGACCGTAGTCAAGGTGCCGTTGGCGATGGTCAGGTCGGCGTTGGTGAAGCCGCTGACGGCCTCACTGAAGGTGATGGTCACCAGGGATGTCTCGCCCGCCGTAAGGGCGCTGTCGGCGACCACTATGGTCGCGGTCGGGCGGACGGTGTCGATGGCGTAATTGTTGGAATCGGTGGTGCCGCTGCCAGCGTTGCCGGCCTGGTCGGCGATGCCGGTGTTGTCCAGGGTGATCAGGTTGGTCGTATCGCTGATGCTGGCGCTCGGGGTGAAGGTGCCGGTCCAGGTGATGCCGCCGTCGCTGCTGCTCACCGCGGTCAAGGTACCGTTGGCGATGGTCAGGTCGGCGTTGGTGAAGCCGCTGACCGCTTCGCTGAAGGTGATGGTCACCAGCGAGGTTTCACCGACTCGCAAGGCGTTGTCCGCGACCACGATGGTCGCGGTCGGCCGTACGGTATCGACCACGTAGTTGTTGGAGGTGGTGGTGCCGACCCCGGCGGTGCCAAGGCCATTGATCACCCCGGTGTTATCCAGGGTGATCACGTTGCTGGTATCGGTGATGCTCGACGTCGGGGTGAAGGTGGCGGTCCAGGTGATGCCGCCGTCGCTGCTGCTGACCGCGGTCAAGGTGCCGTTGGCGATGGTCAGGTCGGCGTTGGTGAAACCGGTCACCGCCTCCGAGAAAGTGATGGTCACCAGCGAAGTCTCGCCGATGCTCAACGTGGTATCGGCCACCACTATGGTCGCGGTGGGCGGTGGGGCATAGGCGGTGTTGAGGGTGCCGCCGTCGTTGTAGATGGTCGCCACCGAAGTCGGCGAAGTACCGGTGCTGCCACCGCCCAGCGCTACGCCACCGGCGCCACTGGCCGCCGCGTTGCCGCTCAGGGCGGCGAAGTTGGCCGCGGTGATCAGGAAGGTGCCCTTGTTCCAGACCGCGCCGACACCCCGGCCGCCAATCCCGCCGTTGCTGGCGTTGCTGCCTTGGCCGCCACCGCCGCCACCACCGCCGCCCGCGCCGATGTTGTTGCTGATGGTCGAGGTGCCGATCACCGTGATGGTGCCGCTGGAGGCGTTGTAGATACCGCCGGCGGCATTGCCGCCCGCGCCGCCGACCTTGTCCCAACCCGCGCCGCCGCCACCGCCGCCGATGGAAATCGTGCCGTTGGTGGCCGTGGCGCCGTTGCCGCCGTTGCTGTAGTAGGAGACGCCCAGACCGCCCGCGCCGCCGGTGCTGGTACCGCCGCGACCGCCCATATGGGTGGCGTCGTAGCCACCGCCATAACCGCCCACGCCACCACCGCCAGCCTGGCCGCCGAGCGTGCCGGTGCCGGGGCCGGCGGAGCCGCCGTGGCCGCCACCCTGGCCACCCAGCCCGCCGCCGCCGCCACCGCCACCGCCGTAGAACGCGCTGGTGACACCGCCGCCGCCACCGCCGCCCGAAGCCGCGTTGGAGGTCACGGTGACGTTGTTGAGGGTGAGATTGCCGGCGTTGAAAATCCCCCCGGCCATGGCGCCGGTCGCGCCGTACCCGCCATTGCCGCCGTTACCGGAAACCAGGCCCCGGGTGATCACCAGGCCGTCGAGGGTCACGGTACTGCCCGCGCTCACTTCGATGACCCGGGTGCGGTACTGGCCGTCGAGGATCACGTCCGCCGCGCCGTCGTTGTTCAGGTCGCCGTCGATAGTCACGTTCTTGTTGACCAGCAGCTCGGAGGTCAGCTGCACCGTCATGCCGCTGCTGAAGGTGACGATGTCGCCGTTCTGCGCCGACGCCAGCGCCGCCCGTAACGAACCCACGCCGGTGTCGGCGTTGTTGGTGGCGGTCCAGGTCGCCAGCCCCCACTGATAATCCTGCATGGCCTGGGTGGACAGCACGTTGGCGCTTTCGATGTTGCCGGTGGCGATCTCCAGTTCCCAGTCGCCACCCACGCCGGTGCGGTCGCTGGAGGCGGCCACGTCGCGACCGGTGAGCTGTGCCAGCGAGTCGACGAAACTCAGGCCGCGTTCGCCCTCGGCGGTGTAGCAGCCGTAGATCAGGATATCGCCGCCGGCGTTCATGTCCTGGCCGATGTCCGCCAGTACCGAGCTGCGCGCCTGGACGTTGTCAGCCGAGAGGTAGCTGTTGCCCAGCCACAGGTCCCCGGCGTTGCCATGGGCGATGATCTGCACCGAACTGACACCCTGATGCTGGTCCAGGTAATCGGCGATCTGCTGCAGGCCATCCTGGTTCGCCCCCAGTTGCACCACCCGGGTGCCGGGCGCCAGGCCCTGGAGCAGGCTGTCGGCGTCCTTGACCCGCGAATCGACGAACACCACCGTCAGCCCCGGCACCGCGGTCGGGGCCGCGGCAGGCGCTGCATCGGCCTGGCCGTGGGTGTCCTTGCTGACGCTCGGCTGATCGGCGGCGGTCGGCGTCTTGGCCACGTCCGTGGTGGTGGGGCTGTCCGGCTGGACGGCCTCGGCCACCGTCGCCGCCACCGCGCCGTCGAACAGCATGCGCGGCTCCAGGGGCATGATCATCGGTGAGGCCAGGGCATTCGCCCGTCCGGTGGCCCGCTGATTGACCCGCGACTTGCCTTTGCTCCACCACATGATGCTCACCCGGACTCGAACGTGCTGAAAGGTGCGAATTGAAAGACCGCGATCAACGGACCGCGGCGTCGGATTTCATGCGAATGACATTGGCGGCGCTGGATGCCCCGTCTTTCCAGAAGGACAACTCCGCATACTTCTCGAACAGGTCCGGCGGCAGGATGGTGCGCCGCGACTGCAGCGCCACCCGCGCCTTGACCTTGTGCAGGCCCGCGACCCCCAGCGCCTGGTCGAACTCGGGCGCGTCGTAGGCCAGGCTGTCGAAATCGTGTTCGAACCAGGGTTCGCCGATAAAGTCGTAGATCAGCCGCATCACCCGCTCCGGAGCCTGGCTCAGCAGGTCGTAGTCGACGATCAGCATCGAATCGGCGTTTTCGCCGTAATAGGCCTCTTTCAAGGCCGTCCAGGCGTAACCCACCAGGCGGTTGTGCTGGGCCAGGGTTTCACAGCGGCTGTAGACCGAATTGCGCTCGACCGCATCGCCGAACAGCTTGGTGTTTTCGAAGGGGTTGGCCCGGTACAGCCGTTCCAGGCTGTCCATGACCCAGGCGACATTGCGCACGCAGGCAATGGTCCTGGCCTTGGGGAACAGGTCCTTCAAGGCCGGCAGGCGCGCGCACCACTGGCGGTTGGTGTCGAAGATGACCGGTTTGTCGGCCTTGTCGGCGTAGTAGGAGTCGAACAGCCCGCGCAGCAAGCGGCGGCGCATGTCGATATCGATGACCGCGCCGAATTCGCTGCCGGCGCTGCATTGTTCGAGGATGCCGCTGAACAGCGCGCCCACCGGGCTGGTCATGCCGGCGTGAAAGCGCGGGTTCTGCAACAGAATGGCGGACAGCAGGGTCGACCCTGAGCGCGGTAAACCGGAGATAAAGTGGAACTGCGGCAATCCCTTCACCCTAGCTATAAGTCCATTTGTGGCAAAGCGTAGTGCAAGCTCAGAAAACCAACTAGTGGTGTTTTGATATCAATTCGGAGCAAAACCACAAAAAATGTGTGCTCAAAAAAACAGCAGCCGCTCTGGGACTGAACATGAATCGATTAAGCCCCTGACCGCCCTGAATCCTGCCTTTCGTCACCGGCCGGTTCACAGGCCGTTTTTTTGCGCAAAAATCGCCCAAGACGTCTATCCCGCAGGTTTCCCTGGCTGGCTACCCAGCATTTCCGCCGACGCCCAGCACCAGCAGCGGCAGGCTCGCGAACAGCAGCGGAGAACGGGTTTCGCCATCGCCCTGGATCAGCAGTTGCCAGACCATCGAGGGCAGCGAGGAAAGGTCCACCGACGGCTCCCAGCCCACGTCGCCGCTGGCTTTCAGCTGGTCGATGTGTTGCAGCAGGTCCACCAGTCCCGGCAGCCAGGGGGCGAACAACATGACGATGGCAGCATTGGCCAGCCACCAGCCCGACCGGTTGATCGCCCGGCTCTGGAGCGTTGCTTGCAGGCGCAGCAGCAACAGGTACAACCAATGGGCAAGCACGCAGAGCGCGGTGAAATAGTGGGTGTAGAACGCCGCGCTCATCAGTAGCGTGTAATACACCAGGTAGCGCCGACGCCGAGGCTGCCTGACCCAGTACACCAGGGCCAGGGTGGCCGAGCAGCCACACTCCCAACAACGCATACATGCGCACTTCCTGGCTGTAGCGCATGGCGGTGGGCAGCAGGCTGGAGGCTTCATCGCCCCAGATGGCGCGGCGGTCAGGTCATAGAAACGGGTGGCCACCGCCAGCAGCAGGATCGGCAGCAGCCAGTACGCCCGCAGCAGCGCGATCAGGCGCTGGGCGTCGCTCGTCAGCCGATGGGTGATGCCCGGCTCGGCCGTATCCAGCCATTGCGGCTCTCTGCGAAACGCCATGAATCGTCCCCTGCACCCGCGTTTTGCCAGCACAGCATCGCTGTTTATCCGGCCAGACATAAGGCACCCCATCACCTCGGGCGACTGGCGGAACAGCGTCTACGCTAACCACTGCGGTCAATGAGCCCGCTTGGCGTTCTGACCGTATCGGTCAAGCTGTCAGGCCAGACACCAGGGATCGGCTCAGGGAGTTTCACTGATTAACCTGAAGGATAAAAAACTATGGAAGTGTTCATGGGCACCATTCAAGCTTTTTCCTTTAACTTCCCTCCCAACGGCTGGGCCTCGTGTTACGGCCAGACCCTAGGGATCTCGCAGTACCAGGCGCTGTTTTCGCTGCTGGGCACCTACTACGGCGGCAACGGCACCACCAACTTCCAGCTGCCGAACCTGCAAGGGCGCCTGCCCATCGGCCAGGGCAACGGGCTGGGCCTGACGCCCCGGGTAATCGGCGAGGTTTCCGGCACCGAAAACGTCACCCCCACCCTCAACAACCTGCCTGCCCACACCCATACCCTCGCCAGCCTGAGCGCCGCCACCACGCTGCAGCTGGCCAACCCCGCCAGCAACCCGGCCAGTACCCCGACGGCCACCAACTCGTTCATCGGCACCTCCGGCGGCGGGCCGGGCACCGCCACCATCTACTCCGACAAGCAAGGCACCACGCCCGTGCCGCTCCAGGGGGTCAGTACCACGATCACCGGCACCATCTCGCCCGCCGGCAACGGGCTGCCGCTGCCGGTGATGAACCCGTTCCTGGTGATCAACTTCAGCGTGGCCCTGAACGGCCTGTTCCCATCGCGCAATTGAAGTTCGCGCCGGGGGACGTCCCCCCGGCCCTTTTTCCGGCCAGGAGTGGCGCCATGCTGCATCTGCTGCAAAGTGAGCATTTCCAGCCTCTGCTGGGGCAAACCTGCAACCTGTTGCTACCGGACGGCAGCGTCTTGCCGGTCCATATAGAGTCCATCAAGGACACCCCCCAGGCCCGCATGCCGAACAGCGCGCGCATGCCCTTCTGCGTCGAACTCAACAGCCTGGAGCCGACAGAGTTCGTCGACGGCCTGTGCGACCTGGAGCTGCCCGGCGTCGGCCATCTGCAAGACATGTTCGTGTCGCGGGTGCCGGCCCTGGGCCGCGACCCGACGCTGGGTTATTTCTATATCGCCTTCAACTGAACCGGGCGTGCCTGGCGGCATCGCCCCAGGCACTGGCTCGAATCCGCCGGGTTGCGCCGCTCAGCCGCGCGGACCGGGATACCACACCAGCCGCTCGGCCGCCGGGTTGGCTTCCTCGACCTGAAACCCCAGCGCCAGGTAATGCCGGCGCGCATGGGGGTTGCTGGCCCAGACCACCGTGGCCACCGGGCAACGCACCTGCTCGGCGGCCTTCTGCACACCCCGCAGCACGGTGCGCCCATAGCCGCGACCGCGGGCAGCGGGAATGAACGCCAGGTACAGCACGCGGATTTCATTGGGGCCGAAATCGGTGGTCAAGGCACCGATGGCGCTGCCGAGTTTTTCGATCACGTACTGCATGGCGCCGGGGAAATTCTCCCCCGCGCCCTGCTCCTGGACCTGGAACTGCTGGGCGATCACCTGCTCGATCTGCTCCTGTTCGCCGTCGATCCATTGCAGATCGCTGCGCGCCGAACGGTAAAGGCTTTGCAGGAACGGTCCGTCGGTGGGCCGCGACGGACGTACCACCAGGCCATCGGACATGGCTGAATCCTTATGCAACATATGCGCTCTCCCTGAACATTCCTTGTCTCAGAACCCGCTTTCCCTCACGCCGAGCGCCGCCAGACGCCGCCAGGCCGTGCCCAGCAGCGACTCGCCACGCCCCTGCAACACCACCACGCCGCGCAGCGGCTGGCTCGGGGTGACGCTGGTGTCGAGCACCTTGAGCCGCGCGCCGTACTGCGCCTGGACCGGTTCGGCGCGGCGGTTTTCATCGCGGCGCACGGCAATCGGCCCATGGTGATCGGAAGTCAGCGCCTCCTGGTCGATATAAGCCACGCCGTTGGTGTCGACTTCGGTCAGTTGCACCTCGAGCGCCGGATGCATCGGGTCGTCGGCGATAAAGCGCCCCGTGGCGCCCGGCGCGACTCGCCATAGTTCGGCCTCGGCCAGAAAACCGCGCAAGCGCGCCCCCGGCTCGACCACCCGGGCCAGCGGATCCTTGGACGATACCCAGCGGCCCACCTGCAGTTGCGGCAGCAGGTCACGCAACTGGCCAGCCTCAGGCGCCCGCAGCAGCAAACGCTCGCGTTGCGCCGACAGGCCGCGGTACTCGGCCACCGCCTCGGCCAGCTGCTGCTCGACAATCCCGGCGTCGGCCGCGGTCTCGCTGCGCCCGGCGCGGCGGCGCATCTGCAGTTGCTGGATCTCGATTTCCCGGCGCGCGATGGCTTGGCGCGACGCCAGGTCCGGGGACTCGAGTTCCACCAGTACCTGGCCCTTGCTCACCGCCTGACCGTCGCTGACATTGACCTGCCGGACCCGCGCCGCCACCGGCGCATGCAAGGCGCTGGCACGCCCGGCCTCAAGCATCGCCGGCACCTCCACCGAACTGCGCCAGGGCACCGCCACCAGCAACAGCGCCGCCACCAGCCCCAGGCTGCTGAGCAACACCCGCGGCGCATCGGCCTGCTCGCGGCGCGTCCACCATTCGCGCCATTCGCGCACGATGGGCAAGAAGATGAACCACACCAGTTCCACCAGCATCAGGAAGATGCCCAGCAGCTTGAAAAACAGGTGGTACACCGCCAGCGCAATCCCGAAAAACAGCACCGCGCGCCACAGCCACGAGCCATAACCCCACCACAGCAGACGCCGCTGCATGGCCGGCGACCAGGGTTCCGGCGCGGGCTGCCGGTAGCCGAACAAGGCCTCGCGCAGGCGCCAGCGACAGAGGGCGAAGGCCCGCCCCTGGAGATTGTCCACCTCCCAGAAGTCGCTGAGCAGAAAGTAGCCATCGAAGCGCATGAAAGGGTTCAGGTTGATCACCAGGGTGGTGATCCAGGTCGCGCTGGCGAGCATGAAAGCCGCGGTGCGCGCCGGGCCGTCCGGCAGCAGCGACCAGGCCAGCAGGGCGATGCTGGCCAGCAGCAGCTCGGCCAGTACGCCACCGGCGCCGATCAGCAAGCGCGCGCGACGATCGTTGACTCGCCAGGCATCGCTGACGTCGGTGTAGAACATCGGCAGCAGCACCATGAACGCCACCCCCATGCTCTGTACCCGGCAGCCGGCACGCTTGGCCATGAAGGCGTGGCCGAACTCATGGCACAGCTTGGCGAAGAACAGCGCCACGCCAAACGCCAGGGCGCCGCCGAGGCTGAACAGGTGGGGGAAGGTCGCCAGGAAGCGCTGCCAGTCCCGCGATACCAGGAACACGCCCAGCCCCAGGGTCAGGGGCAAGCCGTAACGCAGCAGCCCCGACCCGAATCGCGCCAGCCACGGCCAGGCGCGATTGAGAAAGGCGTCCGGGCGCCACAGCGGGATACGAAAGAACAGGTATTGGTGCAGCAGCACCTGCCAGAGGCTCTGGTGCTGCGCGGCGGCCTTGAGGTCATAGCTGGCGCGCTGTTGCGGATCGAGGGCGGTGATCAGGTCATGACTGCGCAAAAAGCCCAGCAATTCTTCCAGCTCCGCGCCGCCCAGAGGCAGCCCCGGTTCGCGGTTGGCGGCGTGCAGCACCTGCCCGGCGTCCCCCAGGGACCAGTGCCTGAGCAAGCGCATCGCCGCCGCTCCGAGCTTGAAATAACGGCCGCGCACCGGATCGGCCAGGGTCCAGCGCGGCGAACCATCCAGCGCCGGCGCCGCTGCCGACAGCTGCAAGTCCGCACGCAGGCCCGGCAGGTTCATTACAACCCCACGCTCTGCCGCAGACCGGCCAGGGGCCGGCGCAGCAGGTACAGCGCCAGCGGCGCGCGCTCACCGAAGAGCTTGGCCGTGCCGCGCAGACCGATCCGCGGTGGCGCGTCGCGAAAACGCGCATCGAGGCGGTAGGCCAGCTGTCCGCCCGGCGTCGGCTGCGCTTCGTAGGCCGCCCGTTCGAGGCTGGCCAGATGGCGCTGCAACGGGTCGCTGTCGAGAAACAGCGCCACCTGCGCGCCGGGCTCCAGGGCAATGGCATCGCCCACGGCCAGTTCGATGCGCAACTCGGCCTGGCTCGGGTCGGCGATTTCCATCAGCCGCTCGCCGGTCTGTACCGGTTTGCCGGTCCAGCGCTCGGCATCGGCGAACACCGCGATACCGTCACGTTCGGCCCGTACTTCGCTGCGCTTGAGCAACTCGCGGGCGTAATCGCGTTCGGCGCGTTTCTGTTCGACCCGGGCCGCCAGCAGGTCGATCTTCGAGCTGGATTCGGCATCGGCAAAGGCCCGCTGGGAGTTGGTCTTCAATTCCGCCTCGGCCACGCCCAAGGCGCGGGCGGCGACGTCGGCCTGGGCGTTGAGGGTGGTGTTTTCGAAACGCAGCAGCAGGTCGCCGGCTTTCACCGTCTGGTTGGGCTTGACCAGGAACTCGGCGATCACCCCGTCCAGCGGCGCCGCCACCACGCGCCCGCCCAACGGCACCACTTCGGCCGGCGCCAGCACTGATTGCCGCACCGGAATCAGCAGCCCCAGCAACACCACCGCCAGCAGCGCCAGGCGGCGCTTTCGATTCCAGCGCAGGCGCCACGGCTTGCGCGGTTGCAATGCCAGCCAGGCGTGGCTGTAGGTGTCGCCCAGTTGCGCCAGCAGCACCTGTTCGGAAGGGTTCCACGGCGTGTCGCGGGCCAGCCACAGGCCACCAAAGACCGCGCCCTGGCGATCGATCAGCGGCAACCAGAACACCTGGGCCGCCGACAGACTCTGCCAGTCGGCCCGCACCGGGGCGCTCAGTTGCTCGGCCGCGACCACCCGCGCCTGTTGCACGAGTTCGAGCTTGAACAGCTGGGCCACCGCCTGTTCGACGAAAGCCACGAAGGGCGCATTCGGGTCGAGCGCGCTGACGCCGGTCACCGCGCGGACCTTGCCGGCGATCACCAGCGCCGCGTGGCGAAAGCCGAACAGCGCCTGGCCGTCGTTGACCAGGCTGTAGGCCAGTTGCTCGACGGTGCGCGCGGCGCGGGTCTGGCGCTCCAGGTCGAGGAACCGGGCGAAGACCTGTTCGGCGGCGCCCGCTACCGGTGCGTTCATTTGAGCTCCGCGAACCGCGCCGTGCCACTCATGCCCGCCAGCAGGCCCTCGGCGTTGGGCACGGCCGCCACCAGCAGCAGCGTCTGGCTGCCCTCGTCGATCCGCGCGCCGAGGCGCTTGACCGTGGCGGCCAGCGGCTTGCCGGTTTCATCGGGGACGAAGCTGAAGGTCTGCCCGGCCTTGAGCTTGCCCATCCAGCTCGACGGCACCAGCAGGTGGATTTCCAGGGAGCGGTTGTCGACGATTTCCAGCAAGGGCGAGCCGGCCGTCACGCTTTCGTAGCGTTTCACCTTGCGCTCCACCACCTGCCCGTCGAACGGTGCGACCACGCTGCAACGCTTGACCTGCACCTGATAGACCTGGGATTGCGCCTGGGTCTCGGAGACCTTGGCCGCGGCTCGCGCCACTTCGAAGCGGCCGACCGAGTTGAGCGAAGCCAATTGGCGGTTGTGCGCCAGCTCTTCGTTGGCGCCGCGGCTGGCGGCCTGAGCGGCATTGAGCTGGGCCTGGTAGGCCGAGCAATCGAAGCGGGCCAGCACGTCGCCTTTCTTGAAGGACTCGCCTTCGCTGTAGGGCAACTCGACGATGCGCCCGGACAGTTCGCCGGCCAATACCGCCTGATCCTTGGCCCGCAGCACGCCTCGCGCTTCGCTGCCGCTCGCCACGGCGGCGCCGGCAGCAGTGTCATTGAGCAGGGGATCGTCTGGTGCAGGCGTCTGCGCCTGGGCCACGCACACCAGGCAGGTCAATCCCAATCCCAATCCTTGAAATCGCCGCATAACCGTAACTCCCTGACGGATGGGCGGAGTCTAAGACAGCAAGCGCAAGCGTCAAGCAAATGGCCACTATCTTTATCAATCCCGACAACGGCATCGAGCACCCGCCTGACAGCATAGATGCCTTGTCCGGCGCGGCGTGTATCGGGTCGTGTGGGTATTTTAGATGCCCGCGAATGCCTTCTGTATGATTTGCGCCACACTTGGACCTTCGGCTCCCATAGTTTCGGATTAAGGACAATTCATGCGTATCGGTCTTTTGTCGTCTTTGACACTGGCGCTCGGCGCCCTCCTCTGCAATCAGGCCCAGGCCAGCTCCGACGATTCCTGTTACCCGCGCTGGACCCTGCTCAAAAAAAACCTCGAAGGCTGCAGCAGCCTGCCGTTTCTCAACCCGGGCAACGACAGCCGGGTGAACCTGCGCCTGTTGCTGGCCGACAGCGGCGCCTTGCCCCTGGCGCCGAAAGCGCTGGACGCCGACGACCTGGCCGAAGGGTATGGAGCGGTGCCGTTTCCCGTGTGGCACCTGTCCCCCCCGTCCAGCTCCGAACCCATAGTTACCACGGACGACACTGACCTCAACGGCCGCCTGGAAGCCTTGCAGGTGGTGCGCGAAACCCCACAAGCGGCCGGCGATGCGTTTCTGTCTGGCGAAGGTAGCCGTTGCCGCAGCAACTCGGACGCCAGCGCCCAGGCCTTCATCGACCAGCTGATCGCCGCCGACCTGCCGGGCAGCGAACGCCAGGCGCTGGCGCAAAGCCGGGTCAAGCTGCTCGCCGCCTGCAGCTGGGAAAGTCCACAACTGGCCAGCCTGTTGCCAACCAATCTACAGACCCCGCAGGGCAAGGACTTCGCCACTTATCTACAAGCCGCCGGCGACTTCTACAGCGGGCGCTTCAGCGAGGCCGACGCAGCGTTCGCCAGCCTCAAGGACAGCCCGAATGCCTGGCTGAAAGAAACCGCGCTGTACATGAACGCCCGCAGCACCCTCAACAATGCGCAGCAGAACGCCTTCGACGAATACGGCATGCCCGAGCTCGAGCATGTGGATAAGTCGCTGCTGCAACAGGCCGAAACCGGCTTCGACGCCTACCTGCAAACTTATCCACAGGGTGCCTACGCCGCTTCGGCCAAGGGCCTGCTGCGCCGGGTGCACTGGCTGGACGGCAATCCGGACAAACTGGCCGCCGACTACGCCTGGCAGATGACCCAGGCCAACGACGAGCAGCGCAACCTGTCGCTGAACGATCTGGTGGAAGAAGTCGACACCAAGCTGCTGATGGTCAACCACAACCCGATCAGCACGCCCCTGCTGCTGGCGGTCAACGACCTGATGTGGATGCGCGAGCAACCCGAGCCTCGACTGACCCGCGAGGCCTTGCAGCAACAGAAAGCGGCATTCGCCGCGCAACCGGCGCTGCACGACTACCTGCTGGCGGCCTTCGCCCTGTATGTGGATAACAACCCGGACGCCGCGCTGAAACTGCTGCCCGGCGAGCTGCCCGCCAACCTCGACTACCTCGCCTTCAGCCAGCAGACCCTGCGCGGCCTGGCCCTGGAAACGAAGAACGACAGGGCTGGCGCCCAGGCCCTGTGGCTGCAACTGCTGCCCCTGGCCAAGCAACCGCTGCAACGGGAACAGCTGGAGCTGGCCCTGGCGATGAACTACGAACGCAACCAGCAACTGGCCAAGGTGTTCGCCGCCGACTCGCCGATCAAAAGTCCGCAGGTGCGCTTTATCCTGCTGCGTCATGTGGCTGGCGCCGATCTGCTACGCCAGCAGATCGGCCAGGCCGCCGACCCGGTCGAGCGCAATACCGCGCAATTCGTGCTGCTCTACAAGGACCTGATGCGCAGCCAGTACGCGGCCTTCGCCAGCGACCTCAAGCAGCTTCCCGCTAGCGTATCCGAGGAAAAACTCGGCTACAGCCTGGGTGCCGTCTACAGCGATGGCCCGTCGCTCACCCTGTTCCAGTGGAGCGGTGATGCGGCCGAGTCCGGCTACGCCTGCCCAAGCATCGCGCAAACCGCGGCGACCCTGGAGAAGGATGGGAAAAACCCGCAAGGCCTGAACTGTTTCGGTGAGTTCATCCTGCGCAACGGCCTGGACGGCATGCCCCTGGATCGCCAGCCCGACAGCCCGTCCCTGGGCGGCACGCCAACGGCCTTCAAGGGTGAACTGTTCTCCCGCCTCGAGGGCTACAAGCAGGTGATCGCCAACACCAAGGCACCACGCGACGACCGCGCCTACGCCCTGTACCGCGCGATCAATTGCTATGCGCCGTCGGGCAATAACCGTTGTGGTGGCAAGGAAGTCGAACCGGCGGTGCGCAAGGCCTGGTTCCGCCAGCTCAAAGGCACCTTCGCCGACACCCAGTGGGGCAAGTCGCTGCAGTACTACTGGTAAGCATGAGCGGTTTCTGGAAATGCCTGCTGCCGGCCTGGCTGTTGCTGACCGGCAGTGCCCAGGCGGCGGTCGACGCCCGCGACCACCAGGCCTTCTGGCTGTGGAGCGGCGTCGCCCCGCAACCGGTGCTGAACCAGGCCAAGACCCTGTACATCCTGCAAGGGCAGATCAGCCGCTCGCGTCGCGACCCGAGTGGCAACGTGCACTTCATCGCCCAGGGCATGGCCATTCCGCGCCTGCGCCAGGGCGAGGTCTGGGTGGTCTACCGCGCCCACACCCTGCACTGGCCGGAGCCGGTCTACAGCCAACTGCTGGGCCAGGTGCAACGCTGGCAGCAGGCCGGCAACCCGGTGGTCGGCATCCAGATCGATTTCGACGCCCGCACCCGCTACCTCGACGAATACACCAGTTTCCTGCGCGACCTGCGCCAGCGCCTGCCCGCGCAGTACCGCCTGAGCATCACCGGCCTGATGGACTGGAGCAGCAACGCCAACCCCGAAGCCATCGCCGGCCTCAAGGGCGTCGTCGACGAAGTGGTGGTACAGACCTACCAGGGCCGCCACAGCATTCCCAACTACGCCGCCTACCTGCCCCGCCTCGACCGCATGGGCCTGCCATTCAAGGTGGGCCTGATCCAGGGCGGCGAATGGCAGGAACCGGACTACCTGAAAGACAGCCCGTGGTTCAGGGGGTATGTGGTGTTTTTGCAGAATCCGCGCTAGCCAACGGATACACCGACTCCCAGCCACCGCCCAGCGCCTTGTACAGGCCGACCATGGCCAGGGAAACGCCGGTCGAGCTTTCCACCAGTTGTTCCTGGGTGGCGAGCAGGGCGCCCTGGACGGTGAGGACGTTGACGAAGTCCACCACGCCTTCGACGTATTGCTGTTGCGCGGTGCGCAGGGCGATCTGGTTCTGCCGTACCGCTTCGGCGAGGCTGTCGCGGCGCAGTTGGCTGCTGTTGTAGCGGGTCAGCTGGTCGTCGATTTCATGCCAGGCGCGCAGCACGGTCTGCTGGTAGGCGACGGCCGCTTCCTGCTGCTGGGCTTCGCGCAGGTGCAGCATGCCGCGCAGGCGGCCACCGTCGAACAGCGGCAGGCTGAACTGCGGGCCGATACCGAACTGGCGCGAGCCCCAGGAGCCGAAGTCCGACAGTTGCATGGCCTGGGAGCCGAAGTTGCCCGACAGGGTGATGCGCGGATAAAAGTCGCCCTTGGCCACGCCGATGCTGGCGGTGGCGGCATGCAGGCGGGCTTCGGCCTGGCGGATGTCCGGGCGGCGTTCGGCCAGTTGCGACGGCAGGCCGATGGCGACCTGGGTCGGGGTTTGCGGCACCGGCGCATCCGCTGCCAGTTCGGCGTGCAGGGCCTGGGGCGGCTCGCCCATCAGCAGGCTCAGGGCATTGATCAGTTGCGCCTGGCGCTGCTGCAAGGCCGGCAGTTGCGACTCGATGGTCGCCACCTGCGCGGCGGCTTCGGCCACGTCCAGGTCGGTGGCCACGCCGTCGGCCAGGCGCAGCTGCGAGAGCTTGAGGCTGTGGCGGGCGACGTCGAGGTTTTGCTCGGTCACCGCGCGGGTGCTCTGCACGCCGCGCAGCTGGATATAGTCCTGGGCGGTCTCGGCCAGCACCGACAGCAGCACCCCGCGCCGATCGTTTTCCGCGACTTCCAGGGTCGCGTCGGCGGCCTCGGTTTCGCGTCGCACGCGGCCCCAGAAGTCCAGCTCCCAGGAAGCCGAGAAGCCGGCGTCCCACAGGCTGAAGGCGGACTTGCCTTCGTGACCCGACGGGTCGTTCAGGCCTTCGCCGCTGTTGCGTTTGCGCGCATAGCCGCCGCTGGCGCTGCTGGTCGGATAACGCTCGGCGGTGATCACCTTGCGCGCCGCGCGGCTCTGTTGCAGGCGGCTGGTGGCCAGTTGCAGATCGAGGTTGTCGGTCAGCACGCGCCGGCTCAGGGCCGACAGCTGCGGATCGTTGAAGACATCCCACCAGCGCTCGTCCAGGGGGCTGGTCACCACCTGGCTCGGCGCGGCCTTTTGCGGGCTGGCCCAGGCCTCGACCCGCGGCCCTTCGGGGCGCTGGAAATCCGGGCCGACAGTGCAGGCGGCCAGGGACAACAGGCTCAGGGCGAACACCGGCTGGAGCAGACGACTCATCGCTTCGCCACCTCACGCACGGAGCTGGCCTTGCCCAGGGTATCGACGCTCGCTTCCACCGACATCCCGACCCGCAGGCGCTCGGCCATGGGTTGGCCGGGCTCCAGCAGGATCTTCACCGGAATGCGCTGTACCACCTTGGTGAAGTTGCCGGTGGCGTTGTCCGGCTTGACCGCGGCGAAGGTCACCCCGGTGGCTGGCGCCAGGCTCTCGACCCGGCCGCGCAGGATTTCGCCGTCCAGGCTGTCGACCCGCACCGCGACCGGCTGCCCGGGGCGCATGCGGGCCAGCTGGGTTTCCTGGAAGTTGGCCACCACATAGGCCTGCTCCAGCGGCACCACGGCGAGGATCTTGCTGCCCGGCGTGACATAGGCGCCGACCCGCACCGCGCGCTCGCCGACCATGCCGTCCACCGGCGCGACAATGCGCGTGTAGGACAGCTCGTAACTGGCCATTTCCAGGGCCGCCTGGGCGCGCTTCAGCCCGCCCTCGGCGGCATCGCGCTGGGCGGTGAGGATCTCCACCTGCTTGCGTTCCGCCGCCAGCGCCGCGGTGGCCGTGGCCAGCCGCGCGCGGGCCTGGTCGATGCGGGTCCTGGCCTGCTGGGCATTCTGCACCGTGCCGGCGCCGACTCCGGCCAGGTGGTTGTAGCGGTTCAGTTCATGTTCGGCGAAGGCCATTTCCGCCCGCGCGGCCACCACCGAGGCCTGGGCCTGGGCGATCACCGAGCTTTGCCGGTCGAGGGTGGCGCGGGCGTTCTGCAGCTGCGCCTTGGCCACCAGGGTTTCGGCGTCCGCCGCCTGGGCCGCGGCGCGCAGGTCGCGATCGTCGATCAGCGCCAGCAACTGGCCGGCCTTGACCCGCTGGTTGTCTTCCACCAGCACTTCCTTGATGAAACCCGCCACGCGCGGGGCCACCAGGGTGTAGTCGGCGCTCACGAAGGCATCGTTGGTGGTCTGCTCGGTGGCCTTGCCGGTGAGCAGATACACTAGCACGCCAAGGACCGCGACCGCCGCCACGCTGACGGCGATTTTGTGTTTGATGTGGATCGTCATAAAAACCTTCTGTCTCAGTGAACGTTCAAGTCGGCGCGCGTGGCGGATAGATCCGCGTCGGTAGCCAGAAAATCAGCAGGATCATGGCCACCGCCACGCCAGCCATGACGTAGTAGAGGTCGGCGGAGGTCAGCACCACGGCCTGACGATGCAGGCGCTGGGCGAGGTTGCTAGCGTCGATGGCGCTCAGCGGCGAGTTGCCAAGGCTGTCCACCAGCATGGTCGAGTGAAAGTGCAGGCGGTGGGTGGTCAGGGCATCCAGCACGCCGGTGGAGATCACCGCCGCCAGGCCCTTCACGGTGTTGAACCAGGCGGAAGCGAACGGCCCCTCGATCGGCTGGATACTGCCGGTGGAGAGCATCAGCAGCGGCAGCACCGCCATCGGCTGGCCGAAGATCTGCAGCAGTTGCAGCACGTAGAAATCGTCGCGGATCCACGCCGAGGTCAGTTGCGTGCCGCCCAGGCACGACAGCACCAGCATCGTCAGGCCGATGCCCAGCACCCAGCGGCAATCGACCCAGCGCAGGTTGCACAGGGCCGCCACCAGCGGCAGCGCGATCAGTTGCGGCAGGGCCATCACCAGCATCACCGGGGCGGTCTGTAACGGCCGATAGTCCTGGACCTGGGCCAGGAAGCTGGACGGAATGATGATCACCGCGGTCAGCACCACCAGTACCCCGGCCAGGGTCAGCAGGGCGAACGACAGGTTGCGGATGCCGAGCATCTGCAACTTGAAGAACGGGATCGGCTGCGACCATTCGTTGATCAGAAACAGCACCAGCAACAACGCGCCGCCGCCCAGCAGCAGGCAGATCAACGGCGAGCCGAACCAGTCCAGGCGATTGCCCTGCAGAATGCCGATCACCAGCATGCAGATCGCCGGAAACCCCAGCAGCAGGCCGCGCCAGTTGAACGCCTTGAAGCGCTCCAGGCGCAGCGGGTCCTGGGGCAAGCCGTAGGCCACCGCGAGCATCGCCAGCAAACACGGCGCCACCACCTGCCAGAACGCCCACTGCCAGCCGACGTATTCGGTCCACAGGGCGGCCAGCGGCGTGCCCAGGCTCGGGCCGAAGGTGGCGGTCAGGGCATAGCCGGCCAGGCCGTAGAGCTTGACGTTGGCCGGCAGGAACCGCAGGGCCACGGTCATCAGCATCGGCGGCAGCGCGCCGCCGGCCAGGCCCTGCACGGTGCGCAGCAGCAACAGGCTGTGGTAGTTCGGGGCGAACGGACAGAGCACGCCCAGCACGGTGAACAGGGCGATGGCGCAGAGGGTGAAACGGCGCAGCGAGAAGGTCACCGAGCACCAGGGGGCGAAGGCCATGGCCGCCACCGAGGTGGCGGTGTAGCTGGCCACCAGCCAGGTGCCTTCGTCGTAGCCGATGGCCAGGGCGCCACGGATATCGGCCAGGGCGATCTTGGTCACCATCTCGTTGAGGCCCGACACCAGCACCGCCAGCAATACGCCGAGCAGGCCAATGATGATTCGCGGGCCGAAGACCGCGGGGCTGACAGCTGCCGGTTTGCTGGCCACTTCAACGGGTGCCGGCACAGCCACGGCGAGGGAACTCATGAAGGTAACGACTCCGATGGAAATACCGAAGCAGTTTAAAAAGCCCGACAGCTGACGAAAACTGACTTATCGACAGCTTATAAGTGCGCCATACGCAACGATTGGATGACGGGTAGCCGCTGCCGAGCCCGCGAGGCTGCGATCGGCGGCGCAGCCGTCGCAAAACCAGACGGCGTGATCCAACAGGCCAATCGCGGGCAAGTCGAATCGCCGCCCGCTCGCTCCTACAGAAGAAGATGACGTCAGGGCTGGGCGGCGTGCCAGGTTTCGTTGCAGGAGGCGCGCAGGGTCTCGCGGAACCATTTGTGCGCCGGGTCCTTGTCGTAGCGCGGGTGCCAGGCCTGGGTCAGCACCAGGGTCGGCAGCGGAATCGGCAAGGCGAAGGAACGCAGGTGCAGGCCCAGGCGCGACACGCTGAGCAGGGTTTCCTTGGGCACCGGCAGGATCAGGTCCGAATCCGGCAGCATGAACATCGCGGCATGGAAGCTCGGCGCGATCAGCGGCACCCGGCGCTCCAGCCCCAGGTCGCCGAGGGCCGCATCGATCGGCCCACGGGCGATGCCGCGCCGGGACATGCTGATGTGCGGAAAGGCGGCAAAACGCTCGGCGGTGATCTCCTCGTCGAGCAACGGATGATGCTCGCGCACCAGGCCGACGAAGGTGGTGGAGAACAGGTTTTGCACCTTCACTTCCGGGGTCAGCGGCCGGGTGTTGCTGATGCGCAGGTCGATCCGCCCTTCGCGCAGGGCCTCGTCGTCGCCATCGCCTTCGGGAACGAAACGCAGTTCGCAATGGGGCGCCTGGCGCTCCAGGGTATCGATCAGCCGGCCGCCATAGACGCCGACGAAGAAGTCGTTGGCGCGCACATTGAAGCGGCGGCGCAGGGTGCTGAGGTCGACCTGGTCGCCGGAACGGAACACCAGCGCCGCCTGCTCCACCAGATCGCGTACCTGGCCGCGCAGCTCCAGGGCCTTGGGCGTGGGCACCAGGCCACGGCCGGCGCGCACCAGGATCGGGTCGCCCAGCGACTCGCGGATGCGCGTGAGGGTCCGGCTCATGGCCGCCGGGCTGAGGTTCATGCGCCGCGCCGCGCCCACCACGCTGCCCTCGTCGAGCAGGGAGTCGAGGGCGACCAGAAGGTTCATGTCCGGGAGTTGCATGCTGAGCACTCGTGGCTGATCGGGAATGAGTCAGGCGCAATGCTAGCAGGGTCATTTCAGTCAGGGACACCACTCTCTGTAGCCGCTGCCGCAGGCTGCAATCGAGGGCGAAGTCCTCGCCAGACCTGCGCACGCGGTGTACCAGACAAAATGTGCTGTCAGGTTTTGCGCCGGCTGCGCCGTCGATCGCAGCCTCGCAAGCTCGGCAGCGGCTACGGGCGCTACAGGCTCAGCGTTGCATGCCCCAGCGTTTCACGGTGACCCGCTCCAGGGTGTCGAACACCAGGTTTTCCACCAGCAGGCCGATCAGGATCACCACCGCCAGGCCAGCGAACACCTTGTCGGTGTATAGCTCGTTGCGGTTCTGGAAGATGTACCAGCCCAGGCCGCCCTTGCCACTGGTGGCGCCGAACACCAGTTCGGCGGCGATCAGGGTGCGCCAGGCGAAGGCCCAGCCGATTTTCAGGCCGGCGAGGATCGACGGCAGCGCCGCCGGGATCAGGATGAACAGCACGAAGCGCATGCCCTTGAGCCCGTAGTTGCGCCCGGCCATGCGCAGGGTTTCGGAAACCCCGAGAAACCCGGCGTAGGTGTTCAGGGCCAGGGCCCAGAGCACCGAATGCACCAGCACGAAGATCAGGCTGTTCTCCCCCAGGCCGAACCACAGCAGGGCCAGCGGCAGCAGGGCGATGGCCGGCAACGGGTTGAACATCGAGGTCAGGGTGCTCAGCAGGTCGCGGCCCAGCTGGGTCGACACCGCCAGGGTGGTCAGGGCAAAGGCCAGGCCGATGCCGATCAGGTAACCCTTGAGCAGCACGATCAGGGAAATGCCGACCTTGCCCAGCAGCTCGCCGCTGAGCAGGCCGTCGTACAGCGCGCTGGCGGTCTGCAAAAAACTCGGCAGCAGCAGGTCGTTGTTCTGGTAGCGGGCGACGGCCTCCCAGAGCAGCGCCAGCACGATCAGGATCAGGCTCTTGCGCAGCCAGCCTTGCTGCCACAGGCGCTGGCCCAGCGGCAATTCACGCTCCAGCGGCACCGCCAGCAAGGGTTCGAGGGCAACTTCGTATTCCTGGCGAACAGGTGATGAATGGCTCATCGGGCGTTCCTCTTAAAGGCTCAATAAGCGATACGGATATCGGTGAAATCCAGCTCGCGCTCGGTTTCCGGCGACTGCCCTTCGTCGAACAGCAGCCGGTGGATGCGCCGCGCCGTCTGCTGGAACGCCACACCGCCGAGGCTTTGCAGGTCGTACTGATGGCTGTGGATTTCCGCCCGCACCCGCCCCGGATGGGGCGACAGCAGCAGGATGCGGTTGCCCACCACCAGCGCTTCCTCGATGGAGTGGGTGACGAACAGCAGGGTGAAGCGCACCTCTTCCCAGAGCAGCAGCAACTCCTCCTGCATCTTGCGCCGGGTCAGGGCGTCGAGGGCGGCGAAGGGTTCGTCCATCAGCAGGATTTTCGGCTGCATCGCCAGGGCCCGTGCGATGGCCACCCGGGCCTTCATGCCGCCGGACAGGGTGTGCGGGTAGGCGTCGGCGAACGCCGCCAGGCCGACCTTGTCCAGATAGTGCAGCGCGCGCTCCTCGGCCTCGCGGCGGTTGAGGGTGTTCGACGCCAGCAGCGGGAACATCACGTTCTGCTTGACGGTTTTCCACGGCGGCAGCTGGTCGAACTCCTGGAACACCACGATCCGGTCCGGCCCCGGCTGGCTGACCCATTGCCCTTGCAGGCGAATCTCGCCCTCGCAGGGCTGGATGAAGCCGGCGACCGCCTTGAGCAGGGTCGACTTGCCGCAGCCCGAGGGCCCGAGCAGGACGAAGCGGTCGGCGGGATCGATTGCGAAACTGACCTGGTGGGTGGCCCGCACCACGCGCTGCGGGGTGCGGTATTCCAGGCTGACTTGGTCGACCGCCAGCAGCGCCTGCGCCACCGCGGTCGGGTTGCTGGCCGTGTGGCCTGGCAAGGGGGCGTTCATGGCGATCAGCTCCCTTGCAGCGCGGTGGTGTCCTGGAAGAAGTAGTCCTTCCACGATTGCGGCTTGTTCTTGATCGCGCCCACGCGGTAGAGGAACTCGGCCAGCGGGTAGGTATTTTTCGGGGTGACGGTGAACTCGAACTGCGGGTTGTCGATGATCTTCAGCAAGGCCTCGCGGTCGATCTTGGCCTTGGTCACGCGGATGTAGGTATCCGCCGCCGCGCCCTTGTCCTTCTGGGCGAAGTCGGCGGCCTCGGCCAGCGCCTCGACGAAGGCCTTGTAGGTTTTCGGGTTCTCGGTACGGAATTTCTCGGTGGCGAACAGCACGGTCGGCGAGTTCGGGCCCAGCAGGTCGTAGGTGTTGAGCACCACGTGCACATTCGGGTTGGCCAGCGCCTGGTCCTGGAACGGCGGGTTGGAGAAATGCCCGGTCAGTTCGGTGCCGCCGGCGATCAGCGCCGCCGTGGCGTCCGGGTGCGGAACGGCGATGGTGTACTTGTCCAGGCGATTGAATTCCTTGTCGCCCCACTGCTTGGCCGCCGCGTACTGCAGGAAGCGCGACTGCACGGAAACCCCCACCGCCGGCACCGCGATGCGGTCCTTCTCGGTGAAGTCGGCGATGGTCTTGACCTTGGGATTGTTGCTCACCAGGTAGTAAGGGAAGTTGCCCAGCGACGCCACCGCCTTGACGTTCTGCTTGCCATGGGTGCGGTCCCAGATGGTCAGCAGCGGGCCGACGCCGGCCCCGGCGATGTCGATGGAGCCGGAGAGCAAGGCGTCGTTGACCGCCGCGCCGCCGGATAGCTGGGTCCAGTCGACCTTGATGTCGATGCCTTCTTCCTTGCCGTGCTTCTCGATCAGGTTCTGGTCGCGCACCACGTTGAGCAGCAGATAGACGATGCCGAACTGTTCGGCGATGCGGATCTCGCCTTCGGCATGGGCCGCCGTCGGCGCGACCAGGCCAGCGGCCAGCAGGCTGAAGCCCAGGCCGATGGCGGCCGCCAGTTTGCCCAGGCGCGGGAGGCGTTGAGTAGGTTGGGACATGGTGTTTCTCCTGCCGTGGGTGGCCGATCAGTAAGGGGCGTCGCCCTGGATGGTGGTGCGGTACAGCTTGCGGCGCAGGTGGCTGGGGCAGCCGGCGGCCAGGTGGATCAGCGAGCGGTTGTCCCAGAACACCAGGTCATGGGGCTGCCATTGGTGGCGATAGATGTTTTCCGGCAGCACGCTGTGGGCGTACAACTCGGCCAGCAGCTGGCGGCTCTCGTCTTCCGGCAGGCCGACGATGCGGGTGGTGAAGCCTTCGCTGACGAACAGCGCCTTGCGACCGTTTTCCGGGTGAATACGAACGACCGGGTGTACCACTTCCTGGACCTGGGCCAGTTGCTCCGGGGTCAGGGTCGGGCGCCAGTTGCCCTCGAACTTGGTCTCGCTGTAGCGCGCGGTGTAGGAGTGCGCGGCAGAGCGGCCTTCGACCGCCTTGCGCAACGCTGCAGGCAGGCTGTCCCAGGCTTTGTGCATGTCGGCGAACAGCGTGTCGCCGCCCTCGGACGGCAGCTCCTGGGCATGCAGCATCGAGCCCAGGCTCGGCAGTTCCTTGTAGGAGAGGTCGGAATGCCAGAACTTGCCGGCGTCCCCCAGGCCGATGGACTGGCCGTTCTCGATGATGTTGGAAACGATGAGGATTTCCGGGTGCCCGGCCAGCAGGAACTGCTTGAGCACGTGGATCTGCAGCACACCGAACCGGCGGCTGAAGGCGATCTGTTGTTCGGGGGTGATGCGCTGGTCGCGAAATACCACGACGTGATGATCCAGGTGCGCGCGGTGAATACGGGCGAAATCCTGGTCGTTGACCGGCCGGGCCAGGTCCAGGCCGACGATCTCGGCACCGACGGCGCCGCTGAACGGGCGGATATCAAAAGCTTGTGCGGCGATGGGCGCGGCACTTGGGGACAGTACGGACATAAATCACTCCCACGCAGAGCACGCCCGGTGGCGCGCGCGTCGATCAGAAACTCACGGAGGTCCCGTGTGGGTTCATTTCGTGCGGCGCGCCGATTGGTCGGCAGGTACGCAGGGAGTCGACTTTATAGATATAAGAACTTAATTTTAAATACCGTTAATGAATAACGATATGGCGATTAAGCCAAGGGCCCGAATGCCCGGCGCGATCGCCTTTGCAGCCGCTGCCGCCAGGCTGCGGCTACAAAGAACTCAACGCTCGTGCAGCGCCTCGGCGCGGGCGCGGATGATCGGCTTGAGCAGGTAGCTGAGCACGCTTTTCTTGCCGGTGATGATGTCCACCGAGGCGACCATGCCGGGGATGATCAGCAACGGCTTCTCATCGGTGCCCAGGTGGCTGCGGTCGGTGCGCAGCTTGATCACGTAGTAGGTGGTCTTCTTGTCTTCGTCGGTGATGGTGTCGGCGCCGATCTGTTCCAGCTTGGCCTTCAGGCCGCCGTAGATGGTGTAGTCATAGGCGGTGAACTTGACCACGGCTTCCTGCCCCGGGTGCAGGAAGGCGATGTCTTGCGGGCGGATCTTCGCCTCCACCAGCAGGGTGTCGTCCAGCGGCACGATTTCCACCATGTCGCTGCCCGGCTGGATCACCCCGCCGATGGTGTTGACCATCAGCTGCTTGACGATACCGCGCACCGGCGAGGTGACCAGGGTCCGGCTGACCCGGTCTTCCAGGGCCTTGCCGGTGGCGCTGGCCTTGTTCAGTTCGGTGCGTGCCTCGTTGAGCTGGGTCAGGGCTTCGCTGCGGAATTTGCCGCGGGTTTCGTCGATCTTGCGCTGGACTTCCTTGATCGCCGATTCGGCACGGGGAATCGCCAGGGTGGTGGCGTCCAGTTGCCCGCGGGTCTCGACTTCGGCGCGCTTGAGCCGCAGCACTTCCACCGGAGACACCGCACCCTGGGCCACCAGCGGCTCGGACATGGCGATTTCCTGGCGTTGCAGGCCCAGTTGCTGGCGGTACTGCGCCTGCTTGGAGGTGAACTCGCGCAGCTCCTGCTGCTTCTGGATCAGCTGTTCCTGCAGGCCGCCGACTTCGTCGTGCAGCTGCTGGCGACGGCTTTCATACAGGGACTTCTCACTGGCGGCCTGGCCGGGCGCGGCCTCCAGGGCATCGGCCGGGAAATTCAGTTCGCGGTTGTCGATCTCCGCGCTCAGGCGCTCGACCCGCAACAGCATCGACAGCCGGTCGGCCTCGGTCTCGCCGACGTTGGACTTGAAGCGCGTGTCGTCCAGGCGGATCAGCGGCGCGCCGGCCTCGACTATCTGCCCTTCCTTGACGAACAGTTCGGAGACGATACCGCCTTCCAGGTTCTGGATTTTCTGCACCTTGGACGACGGGATCGCCTTGCCCTCGCCCTTGGTCACTTCGTCGATCACCGCGAAGTTGGCCCACAGCAGCAGGAACAGGAAGAAACCGATGATGCCCCAGATGGTCAGGCGGATAACCCGCGGCGCATCCTCGATCAGCGCCTTGTTGACCTCGGGCAGCGGTTGGTCGTGCAGCGACTCGGTGCCCTTGAAGTAACGCAGGATGGAGTCCTTCAAACCCGACTTAAGCAACACTGATCTGCCCCTTCTTCAACGCTTCCATCACGACCGCTTTCGGTCCATCGGCGAGGATCTGCCCGCGGTCGATCACCAACAGGCGATCCACCAGCGACAGCAGCGAGGCACGGTGGGTGACCAGCACCACGGTCTTGGCTTCCACCACAGCTTGCAGGCGTTGTTTCAAGCGTTCTTCACCGGTGTTGTCCATGGCGCTGGTCGGTTCGTCGAGCAGCAGGATGGGTGGGTTGAGCAGCAGGGCCCGGGCCAGGGCGACGTTCTGCCGCTGGCCGCCGGAGAGGTTCTGTCCGCGCTCGCCGACCTGCAGTTCATAGCCCTGCGGGTGCAGCCGGGCGAACTCATGAACGCCGGCCAGTTCGGCTGCTTGCAGCACCAGTTCGTCTTCGACATAACGGGCGCCGGAGGTCAGGTTGTCGCGCAGAGTGCCGGCCAGCAGCTGGATGTCCTGGGCCACATAACCGATGTTGTGGCGCAACTCGCTGACGTCGATCTGCCGGATGTCCACGCCGTCCACCAGCAAGGCGCCGGAGTCCGGGGCATACAGGCCCACCAGCAGCTTGGCCAGGGAGCTCTTGCCCGAGCCGCTACGGCCGATGATGCCGATCTTCTCGCCCGGCTTGATCACCAGGTTGATGTTCTTCAGCGCCGGGTTCTGCTGCCCCGGGTAGGTGAAATTCAGCTGCCGGCATTCGATGGCGCCCTGCAGCACGTTGCGGCTCAGGGGACGCTCGTCGAAGTTGCGCTCCTGGGGCAGTTCCATCATCTGGTCGACCGAGGTCATGGTCACCCGCGCCTGCTGGTAGCGGGTCAGCAGGCCGGACAACGAGGCCAGCGGGCTGAGGGCGCGGCCGCTGAGCATGTAGCAGGCGATCAGCCCGCCCATGCTGAGGTTGCCGTCGATGATCTGGTACACGCCGAAGACGATCATGATCACCCCGGCCAACTGCTGGATCAGCAGGGTGATGTTCATCGCCAGGCTGGAGAGCATCTTCACCCGCAACTCGAGGCGACCCAGGGTGCCGATGGTCTGCTCCCACTGGTACTGGCGTTCGCTTTCGGCATTGTTGACCTTCACCGCATCCAGCCCGGCCAGGGTCTCGATCAGGCTCGACTGGCGCTCGGCGCCCAGGGCCATGGTTTTTTCCATGGTGGCGATCAGCGGTTTCTGCAGGGCATAGCCAATACCCAGGGCGATCGGGAAGGCCAGCACCGGAATCCACACCAGGTGCCCGCCGAGGATGGCGATCACCAGGAAGATCAGCAGGGTGAACGGCAGGTCGATCAGGCTGGTGAGGGTCAGCGAGGCGAGGAAGTCGCGCAGGCTCTGGAACTCGTGGATGTTCTGGGCAAAGCTGCCGACCCGCGCCGGCCGGTACTTCATGGCCATGCCGACGATGCGCTCGAACAGCGTGGCCGAGATGATCAGGTCGGTCTTCTTGCCGGCCAGGTCCAGGCACAGGCTGCGCAGGCTCTTGAGGATCAGGTCGAACAGGTAGGCGCCGGTGATGCCGATGGCCAGCACCCACAGGGTGGCGGCGGCCTGGTTCGGGACCACGCGGTCGTAGACGTTCATCACGAACAGCGGCGCGGCCATGGCGATGACGTTGATCAGCAGACTGGCGGCGATGGCGTCGGCGTACAGCCAGCGCGAACGCTTCAAGGTGTCGCGGAACCAGGAGCGGGCGCGGGGAATCAGCGAGCCATGGTTCACATCGAATTTGTGTTGCGGCTGGGCGAAGAACACTTGCCCGCTGTAATCGTCGGCCAGCATCTGGCGACTGACGCTGACCTCGCCGCCGTCGCTCTCACTGAGCAGCAGGCGGGCCTTGTCTTCGCCCAGCCAGCCGAGCAGGACGGCGCTGCGGCCGTCCTTGAGCAAGAGCATGGCTGGCATGGCGATGGCAGGAATCTGCTCCAGCTTGCGCCGCAGCAAGCGCCCCTGCAGGCCGGCGCGAGCGGCGGCGCGCGGCAGCAGCTCGGCGCTCAGGCGCTGGGACGGCAACGGCAGGCCAGTGGTCAACATCGCCGCGCTGGCCGGCTTCTGGTGCAGGGAGCACAGGGTTAGCAGGGCATCCAGCAGCGGGTCGTCATGCATGCCGCGTGGATCATGGCTAAGTTGCACTCGACTGACTTCTGATTCCACGCTCGGCACTCTTTAACTGTCTATTGGATGAAATTTACTCAATTCATCCCAGGCAGTTGGACCTTGGGCTTCACATCGTTCTGCACGACGGAAGCCATGGGTGCGACCACTCCCTGGCTCTTGAGCAATTCGCCCATGGTCGCCTTGATTCGATATTGAGTAAATAACTGAATGTTCTTGATTTCCGCCAACCGACGCGAGGCGGTGAACAGTTCATTCTCGCTATCGAGCAAGTCGAGCAAAGTGCGCTCGCCCAGACTGAATTGCTTCTGATACGCCTCACGCACGCTGGCGCTGCGATCGACATATTGCTGGGCGATCGGCACTTGCGCATTGGCGTTGTTCAAGGCGTTCCACGCCAAGCCTAGCTCCTCATTCAGAACTCGCAGGGCGTTGTTACGAATATCCAGCGCCTGGTTGGACTGATAGGCCTTGGATTCCAGGTCGGCCTTGTTGCTGCCGCCGGCGAACAGGTTGAAGCGCATGCGCAGCATGGCCTGCCATTCGTTGTTGTGGCCGTCGATGCCGTCCAGGTTGTTGTCGGCGGTACGCCCAAGCTCGGCATCGAAGCGCGGGTAGAAGGTCGACTTGGCGGCTTCGTACTGCTTCTCGGCAGCGACGATGTCGGATTCGGCCGAACGCAGGATCGGGCTGTTTTCCAGCATCTGGTGCCGGGCTTCGTCGAGGGTGGCCGGCAGCAGGGCCATGAAGCCGACCGGGCGCTCCAGCTGGTCCGGCATCTGGCCGACGGCGCTGAGGTAGTTGGTCTGGGCATCGGCCAGGTTGGTCTGTTCGGTGATCAGGTTGTTGCGCGCCTGGGCCATGCGCGCTTCCGCCTGGTCGAGGTCGGCGCGGCTGCCGACGCCACGCTGGGTGCGCAGCTGGATCTGATCGTAGATGCGCTCGTGATTGCGCATGTTGTCTTCGGCCAGGCGCACGAACTCGCGACGGGTCAGCACATCCAGGTACACCTGGGCCACGGTCAGCGCGGTGCGCTCGGAAGTGCCCAGCAACGAATACGCCCGGGAATTGACGGTGGCTTGTTGACGGCCGACCTCACTGGAGGTGGCAAAACCGTCAAAAACCATTTGTTGGAGACGTAAACTTGACTCGCTGCGGTTCAGCGTCTCCCAGTGATTGCTCGATCCTGCACGGGTGGTCGGGCTGTCGGTGCCTTCACGACCATAACCGCCCAGCAAATCGACCCGCGGCAAATAGCCGCCCTTGGCCGCTTTGAGCTGGTAATCGGCTGCCAGGCGGCTGTTCACCGCGGCCTGGATTTCCGGATGGACATCCAGTGCTTTCTGCATGGCTTCAGGCAAGGTTTGTGCTTGGACAAAACTGGCGGCGAGTAAGAAGGGTAAGGCTTTGAACAACTGCGGACGCATAGAGGGGTTCCCAGGACTTCTTGTCCCAAATCACAGCAAAACGAGGTGCTGCATCGGATGATGGCAACCGGAATGACCGTATATCGGAAAGTTCAAACCATGAACTGGGTCACACACTTTTAGACAGGTCGCCGCATGAATATCAATGTGACATTACCTTGACGATTGTTTAGGATGACACTCAGAAGGTCAATAGTTTGGCATATGGTTAATAGCAAAAAAATATAGCCAATTTATTGACAAGCATTCGCGTCAAAATCACGTGTTTCTACACTCTGAAGAACGTCCAGACTGCGTCGGCGTATGCCCGTCAGGAACATGGAAGTCTACTGAACGGTACCCCCCGGAGAATCCTCAATGAGCAGTGTTGTTGCTACCGTCAAAAGCATTGTTGGCCAAGTTTTCGTCGTATCCCCTGAAGGGGTTCGCCGCGTACTCGTTGAGGGTGATCGCCTGTATGTAGGCGACCAGGTCGATACCGGCCTGGCGGGCGCCGTCAGCCTGGAGCTGGCCGATGGCCGGACCCTGGACCTGGGTCGTGAGACGCAATGGAGCGGCAGCGCTCCGGACTCCAGCACCGACCTGGCCGAGGCCGCCGAGCAGGCTGCGCCGTCAGTCGCTGAGCTGCAGCAGGCAATCGTCGCCGGCGCGGACCCGACCACCGAACTGGAAGCCACCGCGGCCGGCCCGACCGCCGCGGGTACTGGCGGCGCTGCTGGCGGCGGCCATAGCTTCGTGATGCTCGACGCCACGGCGGGCCGGGTCGCCCCGACCATCGGCTTCCCGACCGCGGGCCCCGGTGCGGCGGGCACCGCAGCACAAGACACCACCGGTGCGCTGACCACCAATGACAACAGCACCACCGAGATCATGCGCGACTCGACCCTGACCCTGAGCGCAACCCCCTCCATTACCGAGGCCGGCGGCGTGCTGGTGTACACCGCCACGCTGACCCAGGCACCGTTGACCGGCCTGACCATCACCTTGTCCAACGGCTCGGTGATCGTGATTCCGGCCGGGCAACTGACCGGCACCGTCAACGTTCCGCTGGCACCGAACGACACCGTCTACAACGACCCGAAACAGATCAGCGTGGGCGTCACCGGCACCACCGGCGGCGGTGGCCTGGTCGTGACCGTCGACCCGACGCCAGCCGTCACCCAGGTCACGGACACCGTGGACACCACCACCGTGACCCTGACCGCGGGCTCCAGCGTGACCGAGGGTGGCCAGATCACCTATACCGCGACCCTGACCAACCCGGCCCAGACCCCGGTCACCGTGACCCTGTCCAATGGCTCGACCATCACCATCGATGCCGGCCAGACCGTCGGCACCGTGGTGGTCGACACCCCGCCGAACGATGTCTACAACAACGGCAGCACCGTCAGCACCAGCATTACCGGCGCCAGCGGCGGCAACTTCGAGAACCTGGTTCCGAACCCGACGCCGGCGGTGACCACCATCACCGACTCGCCGGACCCCACCGGCCTGACCCTGACCGCCAACGGCACCGTCGTCGAAGGTGGCCAGATCACCTACACCGCGACCCTGACCAACCCGGCCCAGACCCCGGTCACCGTGACCCTGTCCAATGGCTCGACCATCACCATCGACGCCGGCCAGACCGTCGGCACCGTGGTGGTCGACACCCCGCCGAACGATGTCTACAACAACGGCAGCACGGTCAGCACCAGCATTACCGGTACCACCGGCGGCAACTTCGAGAACCTGGTGCCAAGCACCACGCCAGCGGTGACCACCATCACCGACTCGCCGGACGCCACCGGCCTGACCCTGTCGGCTACCGGTACAGTCGTGGAAGGTGGCCAGATCACCTACACCGCGACCCTGACCAACCCGGCGCAGACGCCAGTCACCGTGACCCTGTCCAACGGTTCGACCATCACCATCGACGCCGGCAAGACCACCGGCACCGTGGTGGTCGATACCCCGGCCAATGACGTCTACAACAACGGCAGCACCGTCAGCACCAGCATTACCGGGGCCACCGGCGGCAACTTCGAGAACCTGGTACCGAGCACCACGCCGGCACAAACCACCGTGACCGATTCGGTGGACAACACCGGCCTGAGCCTGACCGCCACCGGCAGCGTTGTGGAAGGCGGCCAGATCACCTACACCGCCACCCTGACCAACCCGGCGCAGACCCCGGTTACCGTGACCCTGTCCAACGGCTCGACCATTGTTATCGAGGCCGGCAAAACCGTCGGCACCGTGGTGGTCGATACCCCGGCCAATGACGTCTACAACAACGGCAGCACGGTCAGCACCAGCATTACCGGCGCCAGCGGCGGCAACTTCGAACAACTGACGCCCGACACCACGCCGGCGCAGACCGTCATCACCGACTCCGTGGACGACACCGGCCTGAGCCTGTCGGCCAGCGGCTCGGTCGCCGAAGGCGGCTCGATCGTCTACACCGCCACCCTGACCAACCCGGCCGGCACGCCGGTCACCGTGACCCTGAGCAACGGCGCGGTGATCACCATCGCCGCCGGCGCGACCACCGGCTCGGTAAGCGTTGCCGCGCCTGCCGACGACGTCTACAAGGACGCCGGCAAGGTCGAGGCGACCATCCAGGACGCCACTGGCGGCAACTTCGAAAACCTGGTGCCAAGCACCACGCCGGCGGTGACAGACATCACCGACACCATCGATACGTCGACTGTTTCGCTGACCGCGACTCCGTCCGTGGCTGAAGGCGGCACCGTGGTGTACACCGCGTCGGTGACCGCTCCAGTGACCGGCTCGCCTGTCATTGTCACTCTGTCGAATGGCCAGACCATCACTATTCCGGTCGGCGAGTCCTCCGGCACCGTCAATATCACGGCACCTAACGATGCCCTCGCGGGCGGCAGCTCACTGAGCGCGACCATCACCGGTGCGACTGGTGGCAACTACGAGAAGCTGGACGTCGACGGCAAGCCTGCCGAGACCTCGGTTACTGATACTCCGGATACCACCAATCTGAGCCTGACAGCGACTGACACCGTTGCTGAAGGCGGTTCGATCGTTTACACCGCTACTCTGACCAATGCTGCCGGTACTCCAGTCACCGTGACTCTGTCGAACGGCGCGGTGATCACCATCGCTGCTGGCGCAACAACCGGCTCTGTCACCGTCGCCGCTCCAGCTGACGATGTGTACAAGGACGCTGGCAAGGTTGAAGTCAGTATCAAAGAGACCGCTGGCGGTAATTTCGAGAACCTGGTTCCGAGCACTACCCCAGCCGTGACTGATGTCACCGATACCATCGATACATCGACCGTCAGCCTGACTGCCACGCCTAGCGTTGCTGAAGGTGGCATTGTCGTTTACACCGCGTCGGTCACTGCACCGGTTACTGGCTCGCCTGTAGTCGTAACCCTGTCGAATGGCCAGACCATTACCATCCCGGTAGGCGAATCGTCCGGCACCGTGAACTTCACTGCACCAAACGACGCCCTGGCAGGCGGCAGCTCACTGAGCGCGACCATCACCGGTGCGACTGGTGGCAACTACGAGAAGCTGGACGTCGACGGCAAGCCTGCCGAGACCTCGGTTACTGATACTCCGGATACCACCAATCTGAGCCTGACAGCGACTGACACCGTTGCTGAAGGCGGTTCGATCGTTTACACCGCTACTCTGACCAATGCTGCCGGTACTCCAGTCACCGTGACTCTGTCGAACGGCGCGGTGATCACCATCGCTGCTGGCGCAACAACCGGCTCTGTCACCGTCGCCGCTCCAGCTGACGATGTGTACAAGGACGCTGGCAAGGTTGAAGTCAGTATCAAAGAGACCGCTGGCGGTAATTTCGAGAACCTGGTTCCGAGCACTACCCCAGCCGTGACTGATGTCACCGATACCATCGATACATCGACCGTCAGCCTGACTGCCACGCCTAGCGTTGCTGAAGGTGGCATTGTCGTTTACACCGCGTCGGTCACTGCACCGGTTACTGGCTCGCCTGTAGTCGTAACCCTGTCGAATGGCCAGACCATTACCATCCCGGTAGGCGAATCGTCCGGCACCGTGAACTTCACTGCACCAAACGACGCCCTGGCAGGCGGCAGCTCCTTGAGCACCACCATCACCGGCGCAACGGGTGGCAACTACGAAAAGCTCGATGTCGACAGCAAACCTGCCGACACGTCGGTTACCGATACTCCGGATACCACCACCCTCAGCCTGACTGCGACCGACACTGTCGCTGAAGGTGGATCGATCGTTTACACCGCGACCTTGACCAATGCTGCCGGTACTCCAGTCACCGTGACTCTGTCGAACGGCGCGGTGATCACCATCGCTGCTGGCGCAACAACCGGCTCTGTCACCGTCGCCGCTCCAGCTGACGATGTGTACAAGGACGCTGGCAAGGTTGAAGTCAGTATCAAAGAGACCGCTGGCGGTAATTTCGAGAACCTGGTTCCGAGCACTACCCCAGCCGTGACTGATGTCACCGATACCATCGATACATCGACCGTCAGCCTGACTGCCACGCCTAGCGTTGCTGAAGGTGGCATTGTCGTTTACACCGCGTCGGTCACTGCACCGGTTACTGGCTCGCCTGTAGTCGTAACCCTGTCGAATGGCCAGACCATTACCATCCCGGTAGGCGAATCGTCCGGCACCGTGAACTTCACTGCACCAAACGACGCCCTGGCAGGCGGCAGCTCACTGAGCGCGACCATCACCGGTGCGACTGGTGGCAACTACGAGAAGCTGGACGTCGACGGCAAGCCTGCCGAGACCTCGGTTACTGATACTCCGGATACCACCAATCTGAGCCTGACAGCGACTGACACCGTTGCTGAAGGCGGTTCGATCGTTTACACCGCTACTCTGACCAATGCTGCCGGTACTCCAGTCACCGTGACTCTGTCGAACGGCGCGGTGATCACCATCGCTGCTGGCGCAACAACCGGCTCTGTCACCGTCGCCGCTCCAGCTGACGATGTGTACAAGGACGCTGGCAAGGTTGAAGTCAGTATCAAAGAGACCGCTGGCGGTAATTTCGAGAACCTGGTTCCGAGCACTACCCCAGCCGTGACTGATGTCACCGATACCATCGATACATCGACCGTCAGCCTGACTGCCACGCCTAGCGTTGCTGAAGGTGGCATTGTCGTTTACACCGCGTCGGTCACTGCACCGGTTACTGGCTCGCCTGTAGTCGTAACCCTGTCGAATGGCCAGACCATTACCATCCCGGTAGGCGAATCGTCCGGCACCGTGAACTTCACTGCACCAAACGACGCCCTGGCAGGCGGCAGCTCCTTGAGCACCACCATCACCGGCGCAACGGGTGGCAACTACGAAAAGCTCGATGTCGACAGCAAACCTGCCGACACGTCGGTTACCGATACTCCGGATACCACCACCCTCAGCCTGACTGCGACCGACACTGTCGCTGAAGGTGGATCGATCGTTTACACCGCGACCTTGACCAATGCTGCCGGTACTCCAGTCACCGTGACTCTGTCGAACGGCGCGGTGATCACCATCGCTGCTGGCGCAACAACCGGCTCTGTCACCGTCGCCGCTCCAGCTGACGATGTGTACAAGGACGCTGGCAAGGTTGAAGTCAGCATCAAAGAGACTACTGGCGGCAACTTCGAGAACCTTGTTCCGAGCACTACCCCAGCAGTTACTGACGTCACCGATACCATCGATACCAGCACTGTTTCCCTGACTGCCACTCCATCTGTGGCCGAAGGCGGCACCGTGGTTTACACCGCGTCCGTAACCGCTCCAGTGACTGGTTCGCCTGTAGTCGTAACCCTGTCCAACGGTCAGACCATCACCATTCCTGTGGGCGAGTCTTCCGGCACTGTGAATTTCACTGCGCCGAACGATGCACTGGCGGGCGGCAGCTCTCTGAGCACCACCATCACCGGGGCTACCGGCGGCAACTACGAGAAGCTCGACGTCGACAGCAAGCCTGCCGACACATCGGTGACCGATACGCCTGACACCACTACCCTCAGCCTGACAGCGACTGACACCGTTGCTGAAGGCGGTTCGATCGTTTACACCGCTACTCTGACCAATGCTGCCGGTACTCCAGTCACCGTGACTCTGTCGAACGGCGCGGTGATCACCATCGCTGCTGGCGCAACAACCGGCTCTGTCACCGTCGCCGCTCCAGCTGACGATGTGTACAAGGACGCTGGCAAGGTTGAAGTCAGTATCAAAGAGACCGCTGGCGGTAATTTCGAGAACCTGGTTCCGAGCACTACCCCAGCAGTTACTGACGTCACCGATACCATCGATACCAGCACTGTTTCCCTGACTGCCACTCCATCTGTGGCCGAAGGCGGCACCGTGGTTTACACCGCGTCCGTAACCGCTCCAGTGACTGGTTCGCCTGTAGTCGTAACCCTGTCCAACGGTCAGACCATCACCATTCCTGTGGGCGAGTCTTCCGGCACTGTGAATTTCACTGCGCCGAACGATGCACTGGCGGGCGGCAGCTCTCTGAGCACCACCATCACCGGGGCTACCGGCGGCAACTACGAGAAGCTCGACGTCGACAGCAAGCCTGCCGACACATCGGTGACCGATACGCCTGACACCACTACCCTCAGCCTGACAGCGACTGATACCGTCGCCGAAGGTGGTTCGATCGTTTACACCGCGACCCTGACCAACGCGGCCGGCACGCCTGTAACCGTGACTCTGTCGAACGGTGCAGTGATTACCATCGCAGCTGGCGCTACCACTGGCTCTGTCACCGTCGCAGCGCCTGCTGACGATGTATACAAGGATGCCGGCAAGGTCGAGGCGACCATCCAGAACGCCACCGGTGGCAACTTTGAAAATCTGGTTCCAAGTACGACTCCAGCCGTGACTGATGTCACCGATACCATCGACACCTCGACCGTCAGCCTGACGGCATCGCCATCCGTGGCTGAAGGCGGCACTGTGGTCTACACCGCGTCCGTGACTGCTCCGGTTACTGGTTCTCCGGTCGTGGTCACCCTGTCCAATGGCCAAACCATCACCATCCCGGTTGGCGAATCGTCCGGCACTGTGAATTTCACTGCGCCAAACGATGCCCTGGCGGGCGGCAGCTCCTTGAGCACCACCATCACCGGCGCGACTGGCGGCAACTACGAAAAACTGGATGTCGACAGCAAACCTGCCGACACCTCGGTGACCGACACCCCGGACACCACCAGCCTGACCTTGAGCGCCACCGAAACCGTGGCCGAAGGCGGTTCGATCGTTTACACCGCGACCCTCACCAACGCCGCCGGTACGCCGGTCACCGTAACTCTGAGCAACGGTGCGGTGATTACCATCGCTGCAGGTGCAACCACAGGCTCCGTGACCGTGGCCGCACCGGCCGATGACGTCTACAAGGACGCCGGCAAGGTCGAAGCGACCATCAAGGACGCTACCGGCGGCAACTTTGAAAACCTGGTGCCAAGCACCATGCCTGCCGTCACCGATGTGACCGATACCATCGACACCTCGACCGTCAGCCTGACCGCAACCGCGACCGTCGCCGAAGGCGAAACCGTGGTCTACACCGCATCGGTTACTGCTCCAGTGACCGGCTCGCCGGTGGTAGTGACTCTGTCGAACGGCCAGACCATTACCATCCCGGTAGGCGAAAGCAGCGGGTCGGTGAACTTCGTTGCCCCGAACAGCCCGCTGGCGGGCGGCAGCTCTCTGAGCACCACCATCACCGGTGCAACGGGCGGCAACTACGAGAAGCTGGACGTTGACAGCAAACCGGCTGAAACCTCGGTTACCGATACGCCAGACACCACTAACCTGACGCTCAGTGCGACAGACACGGTGGCTGAAGGTGGTTCGATCGTTTATACCGCCACCCTGACCAACGCGGCCGGCACTCCGGTAACCGTGACATTGTCGAATGGCGCGGTGATTACCATCGCCGCGGGTGCAACCACAGGCTCCGTGACCGTGGCCGCCCCTGCCGATGACGTCTACAAAGACGCTGGCAAGGTTGAAGTCAGCATCAAGGACGCCGCTGGCGGCAACTTTGAAAACCTGGTGCCGAGCACTACTCCAGCCGTTACTGACGTCACTGACACCATCGATACCTCGACTGTCAGCCTGACCGCTACGCCTAGCGTCGCCGAAGGCGGCACCGTGGTTTACACCGCGTCCGTCACCGCTCCGGTCACCGGTTCGCCGGTTGTCGTCACCCTGTCAAATGGCCAGACCATTACCATTCCAGTCGGTGCCAGCAGCGGCACTGTGAACTTCGTGGCCCCTAACGATGCCCTGGCGGGCGGTAGCTCCTTGAGCACCACCATCAAGGAAGCCACCGGTGGCAACTACGAAAAACTCGACGTTGACAGCAAACCTGCTGAAACCTCGGTTACCGATACCCCAGATACCACCACTCTGAGCCTGGCGGCGACTGAAACCGTCGCCGAGGGTGGTTCGATCGTTTATACAGCTACCTTGACCAACGCCGCGGGCACTCCGGTGACCGTAACCCTGAGCAACGGTGCCGTGATTACTATCGCCGCCGGTGCTACTACCGGCTCCGTCACCGTCGCAGCGCCTGCTGACGATGTGTACAAGGACGCTGGCAAAGTTGAAGTCAGCATCAAGGACGCCGTAGGCGGTAACTTTGAAAACCTGGTGCCGAACACCACTCCGGCTGTCACCGACGTGACCGATACCATCGACACTTCGACTGTCAGCCTGACCGCTACTCCGTCCGTGGCTGAAGGCGGTGTTGTGGTTTACACCGCCTCCGTGACAGCACCAGTGACTGGCTCGCCTGTAGTCGTGACCTTGTCCAACGGCCAGACCATCACTATCCCGGTAGGCGAATCGTCCGGCACCGTGAACTTCACTGCGCCAAACGATGCACTGGCGGGCGGCAGCTCTTTGAGCACCACCATCACTGGTGCAACGGGTGGCAACTACGAGAAGCTCGATGTCGACAGCAAGCCTGCCGAGACATCGGTTACCGACACCCCGGACACTACTACTCTGAGCCTGACGGCGACTGACACTGTCGCCGAGGGTGGCTCGATCGTTTATACCGCCACCCTGACCAATGCGGCCGGCACGCCGGTAACCGTGACCTTGAGCAACGGCGCGGTGATCAACATCGCCGCCGGTGCGACCACAGGTTCCGTCACCGTCGCGGCACCAGCTGACGACGTTTACAAAGATGCCGGCAAGGTTGAAGCGACCATCAAGGACGCCACCGGTGGCAACTTCGAGAACCTCGTTCCGAGCACTACTCCAGCCGTTACTGACGTCACTGACACCATCGATACTTCGACTGTCAGCCTGACCGCGACGCCTAGTGTTGCTGAAGGGGGCGTTGTCGTTTACACCGCGTCCGTGACTGCGCCAGTGACTGGCTCGCCGGTCGTGGTCACCCTGTCGAATGGCCAGACCATCACCATTCCAGTCGGCTCCAGCAGCGGTACCGTGAATTTCGTCGCGCCTAACGACGCCCTGGCGGGCGGCAGCTCTCTGAGCACCACCATCAAGGAAGCTACCGGCGGTAATTACGAGAAGCTGGACGTTGATAGCAAGCCGGCCGAAACCTCGGTTACCGACACCCCGGACACTACTACTCTGAGCCTGACGGCGACTGACACTGTCGCCGAGGGTGGCTCGATCGTTTACACCGCCACCCTGACCAATGCGGCCGGCACGCCGGTAACCGTGACTCTGTCGAACGGCGCGGTGATCACCATCGCAGCTGGCGCCACCACGGGCTCCGTGACCGTCGCAGCGCCTGCTGACGATGTATACAAGGATGCCGGCAAGGTCGAGGCGACCATCAAGGACGCCACCGGCGGCAACTTTGAAAATCTGGTGCCAAGCACCACGCCAGCGGTGACCGACGTCACTGACACCATCGACACTTCGACTGTCAGCCTGACTGCCACGCCTAGCGTTGCTGAAGGTGGCATTGTCGTTTACACCGCGTCGGTCACTGCACCGGTTACTGGCTCGCCTGTAGTCGTAACCCTGTCGAATGGCCAGACCATCACCATTCCTGTGGGCGGGTCTTCCGGCACTGTGAATTTCACGGCTCCGAACGATGCACTGGCGGGCGGCAGCTCCTTGAGCACCACCATCACCGGCGCGACTGGCGGTAACTACGAAAAACTCGATGTCGACAGCAAACCAGCTGACACCTCGGTTACCGATACCCCGGACACGACCACGCTCAGCCTGACAGCAACCGATACCGTGGCAGAAGGCGGCTCGATTGTTTATACCGCCACTCTGACCAATGCCGCTGGCACTCCAGTGACCGTGACCTTGTCGAACGGCGCAGTGATCACCATTGCTGCCGGCGCCACCACTGGTTCCGTCACCGTCGCGGCTCCAGCTGATGATGTGTACAAGGATGCCGGCAAAGTTGAAGTCAGCATCAAAGACGCCGTAGGCGGTAACTTCGAGAACCTGGTACCGAACACTACGCCAGCTGTCACCGATGTGACCGACACCATCGACACCAGTACTGTTTCGCTGACGGCTACTCCGTCGGTAGCTGAAGGCGGTACCGTGGTTTACACCGCCTCCGTAACGGCTCCAGTCACTGGTTCGCCTGTGGTTGTCACCCTGTCCAACGGACAGACCATTACCATCCCGGTAGGTGAATCCTCCGGCACCGTGAACTTCACTGCACCAAACGACGCCCTGGCTGGCGGCAGCTCCTTGAGCACCACCATCACCGGCGCGACTGGCGGTAACTACGAAAAACTCGATGTCGACAGCAAGCCTGCCGACACATCGGTTACCGATACTCCGGATACCACTACCCTCAGCCTGACAGCGACCGATACCGTGGCAGAAGGCGGCTCGATTGTTTATACCGCCACTCTGAGCAATGCCGCTGGTACGCCAGTGACGGTTACCTTGAGCAATGGTGCGATCATCACCATCGCTGCAGGCGCCACCACCGGCTCCGTGACCGTGGCCGCTCCTGCGGACGACGTCTACAAAGATGCCGGTACCGTAGAAGCCACAATCAAAACGGCTACTGGCGGCAACTTCGAGAACCTGGTTCCGAGCACCACGCCAGCCGTTACCGATGTGACTGACACCATCGACACTTCGACTGTCAGCCTGACGGCAACTCCGTCCGTGGCTGAAGGCGGCACCGTGGTTTACACCGCGTCGGTCACCGCTCCAGTAACCGGCTCCCCGGTAGTCGTCACTCTGTCCAACGGTCAGACCATCACCATTCCGGTGGGCGAGTCGTCCGGTACCGTGAACTTCACCGCACCAAACGATGCCCTGGCGGGCGGTAGCTCCCTGAGCACTACCATCACCGGTGCGACTGGCGGCAACTACGAGAAGCTCGACGTCGACAGCAAGCCTGCCGACACCACGGTCACCGATACGCCGGACACCACCAATCTGACCCTCAGCGCGACTAACACTGTCGCTGAAGGTGGTTCTATTGTTTACACCGCGACCTTGACCAATGCTGCCGGTACTCCAGTCACCGTGACTCTGTCGAACGGCGCGGTGATTACCATCGCAGCCGGCGCCACCACGGGCTCCGTGACCGTGGCCGCTCCTGCGGACGACGTCTACAAAGATGCTGGTACCGTAGAAGCCACAATCAAGACGGCTACTGGCGGCAACTTCGAAAACCTGGTGCCAAGCACTACGCCTGCGGTCACCAATGTGACCGACACCATCGACACCAGCACCGTTTCGCTGACGGCAACGCCGTCCGTGGCTGAAGGCGGCACTGTGGTCTACACCGCGTCCGTGACAGCTCCAGTCACCGGCTCGCCAGTCGTGGTCACCCTGTCCAACGGTCAGACCATCACCATTCCTGTGGGTGAGTCTTCCGGCACTGTGAATTTCACTGCGCCGAACGATGCACTGGCGGGCGGCAGCTCCTTGAGCACCACCATCACCGGCGCGACTGGCGGCAACTACGAGAAGCTCGACGTCGACAGCAAGCCGGCTGACACCTCGGTGACCGATACGCCGGACGCTACCAATCTGACCCTCAGCGCCACCAACACCGTGGCCGAGGGCGGTTCGATCGTTTACACCGCGACCCTGACCAATGCCGCGGGCACGCCAGTGACCGTGACCTTGAGCAACGGCGCGGTAATCAACATCGCAGCCGGCGCCACCACCGGCAGCGTGACCGTGGCCGCGCCGAGCGACGACGTCTATAAAGACGCCGGCACCGTGCAAGCCACGATCCAGACCGCCACCGGCGGCAACTTCGAAAACCTGGTGCCGAGCACTGCACCGGCTGTGACCAACGTCACCGACACCATCGACACTTCGACCGTCAGCCTCACCGCGACCTCGAATGTGGCCGAAGGCGGTACCGTGGTTTACACCGCGTCGGTCACCGCTCCGGTCACCGGCTCGCCAGTCGTGGTCACCCTGTCCAACGGCCAGACCATCACCATTCCGGTCGGTGCCAGCAGCGGTACCGTGAATTTCGTGGCCCCTAACGATGCCCTGGCGGGCGGTAGCTCCTTGAGCACCACCATCACCAACGCCACCGGAGGCAACTACGAAAAACTGGCGATCGATAGCAATCCGGCCAACACCACGGTCACCGATACGCCGGACACCACGTCCCTGACCCTCAGCGCCACCAACACCGTGGCCGAGGGTGGTTCGATCGTTTACACCGCGACCCTGACCAATGCCGCGGGCACGCCAGTGACCGTGACCTTGAGCAACGGCGCGGTGATCAACATCGCCGCCGGTGCCACCACCGGCACCGTGACCGTGGCCGCGCCGAGCGACGACGTCTACAAAGACGCCGGCACTGTGCAAGCCACGATCCAGACCGCCACCGGCGGCAACTTCGAAAACCTGGTACCGAGCACCACGCCGGCGGTCACCAACGTCACCGATACTATCGACACCTCGACCGTCAGCCTGAAAACGACGCCATCGGCGGTCGAAGGCGGCGCCGTGACCTATACCGCCACCGTGACCTCGCCGGTCACCGGCAGCCCGGTCGTGGTGACCCTGGCCAATGGCGAGAAGATCACCATCGCGGTCGGCCAGACCACCGGCTCGGTGAGCATCACCGCGCCTAACGATGTGCTGGTTGGCCACACGCCATTGAGCAACTCGATCAGCACCGTCAGCGGCGGCAACTTCGAGAACCTGGTGGCCGACAAGACGCCGGTCAGCACCACCGTGACCGACACCCCGGACACCACCAACCTGTCGCTCAGCGCGACCAGCACCGTGGCCGAAGGCGGTTCGATCGTCTACACCGCGACCCTGACCAACGCCGCCGGCACGGCCATGACCGTGACCCTGAGCAATGGCGCGGTGATCAGTATCGCGGCCGGCGCCACCACCGGCACCGTGACCGTGGCCGCGCCGACCGACGATGTGTACATCGACGCCGGCAACGTCAGCGCCAGTATCGCCAGCACCACCGGCGGCAACTTCGAGAACCTGGTGCCAAGCACCACGCCGGCCGTGACCAGCGTCACCGACACCATCAACACCACCACGGCGAGCATCAACGGCAGCACCTCGGTCACCGAAGGCCAGGCCGCGACCTACACCGTCAGCCTGACCAGCCCGGCGCAAACCGAGGTCACCCTGAAGATCAGCTACAGCGGCACCGCCGCCGACGGCTCGGACTTCACCGGCGTGTACACCGTGAAGATCCCGGCCGGCGCCAGCAGCGCCAGCTTCAACGTCGCCACCCTCGACGACAAGATCACCGAGGGCACGGAAAACTTCGTGGTCAAGATCGACTCGGCCACCGGCGGCAACTTCGAGAACCTGGTGGTCAGCGGCACCAACGGCAGCGTCACCACCTCGATCATCGACAACGATGCGCCACCGGTCCTCGACCTGGATGCCAACAACTCCAGCGGCGCCACCGGGGCCGACTACAAGGTGACCTTCACCGAAAACACCCCGGGCGCAGGCGTGTCGATCGCCGACACCGACCTGAGCATCACCGACCCGGACAGCACCATGCTGACCGGCGCCACCATCGTGCTGACCAACCGTCAGCCGGGCGACTCGCTGAACCTGGGCACCAGCGTCAACGGCATCAGCATCAATGCCAACAGCCAGGCGGGCACCATCACCCTGACCCTGTCCGGCAATGCGACGCTGGCCGACTACATGCAGCAGATCAAGAACATCACCTTCACCAACAGCAGTGAGGACCCGAGCACCACGCCGCGGACCATCACCGTGACCGTGACCGATGGCAGCAACTACTCCAACGTCGCCACCACCACGGTCAACGTGGTGGCGGTGAACGACGCGCCAGTGGCCACCGGCGGCGCCGTGACCGGCACCGAGGACACCGCCCTGACCCTGACCTGGGCCACCTTCGGCGTCAGCGACGTCGACAGCCCCGCGGCCAGCCTCGGGGTGAAAATCACCCAGCTGCCGGGCGACGGCAAGCTGCAGTACCTCGACGGCTCGACCTGGAAGGACGTGGCCACCAACCAGACCTTCAGCAAGGCCGATATCGACGCCGGCAAGCTGCGCTTCACCCCGGATGCCAACGAGTCGGGTGTCGACGGCTACAACGGCAGCGGCGTGGGCAACCAGCAGGCCGACTACGCGCAGATCAAGTTCCAGCCAACCGACGGCCAGGCCCTGGGCAGCACCGGCACCGTGAAGATCGACATCACCCCGGTGGCCGATGCGCCGACCCTGGGCGTGGCGAGCAACAGCGTGAACTCCATCGGCCTGCTCAAGGAGTCCTGGACCAGCCTCAGCGGCCTGGGCACCAACGGCAACGGCATCACCGGCGATGCGCTGAAAACCGTCTTCAACAACTCCGGCAACCCGACCAGCAGCTCGGTGGTGACCAACGCCCAGTCCGACGCCAGCGTGACCGGCGGCAGCGGCTCGAAAACCTCCGGCCTGATCTACCTGGAAGCCGGCAAGACCTACAGCTTCAGCGGTGTCGGCGACGACAGCCTGCTGATCACCATCGGCGGCAAGAACGTGGCCACCGCGACCTGGGGGGCCGGCGGCAGCATCAGCGGTTCGTTCACCCCGACCACCAGCGGCTACTACACCCTGGACATCTACCACGCCAACCAGAGCGGCCCGGGCAGCTATGACGTCAACCTCTCGGTCAATGGCAGCACGCCGGTCGACCTGAGCAACGCCAACATCCCGATGTACCCGAGCGAAACCGCGCTGAACAATGCCGGCGTCACCCTTTCCGAGCTGCACGGAAGCGACGGCGAGGGCTACTACGACGGCTACAAGCTCAACGAAGGTGCCGAGGGTGGCAGCGTCAAGCTGTCGAAGATCACCACCGCCCTGACCGATACCGACGGCTCGGAAAGCCTGAGCGTGAAGATCGGCGGCATTCCGGCAGGTTCGGTGCTCAGCGATGGCGCCGGTCATACCTTCACCGCCAGCACCAGCGTCGGCGAGGTCAATGTCACCGGCTGGAACCTGGGTACGCTGACGATCACCCCGCCGTCGCACTACAACGGCTCGTTCAACCTGACCGTGACCTCGACCTCCACCGAGTCCCTGGGCGGTTCGGCCAGTAGCACGGCGCAGATCCCGGTCACGGTGTACCCGGCGACCTACAGCGCCAGCGTCGCCACGGCGGGCGATGACAACTTCGTCGGCACCGAGGGCAACGACATCATGGTCGCCGACGTCGCCGGCCTGAACGTGGTGCAAGGCAAGAACTACAACATCGCGTTCATGGTCGACAGCTCCGGCAGCATGAGCAATGCCTCGCTCACCGCCGCCAAGAACTCGCTGACTACGGTGTTCAACACCCTGAAGAACAGCCTGGGCAGCAGCACCTCGGGCACCGTGAACATCTTCCTGGCGGACTTCGATACCCAGGTCAACAAGCAGATTTCGGTGAACCTGAACGATCCGAACGCCCTGACCCTGCTCAAGTCGGTCCTGGACTCCATGGCGTCCGGCGGCGGCACCAACTACGAGGACGTGTTCAAGGCCACGGCCAACTTCTTCCAGAGCAGCGCGGCCACCAGCAACACCAGCGCCACCAACCTGACGTACTTCATCACCGACGGCAAACCGACGTTCTATCAGTCCGGCGAGCAGACCAACCCGATCCTGTACGGCAGCGTCAGGCTCGACAGTGTGATCACGACCAGCAACTATCAGCTGGGCGATACCGTTCGACTGCAACCGGACAGTACTCACCTGATCGATATCAACAGCAGCGGCAGCGTCACTGTCTGGACGCAGGCCTGGGGTAGCTGGTCCAGTTACAACGCCGGCACCCTGCACGCCCAGGGCGATGGCACCTATGAGTTGTCCAGCCTGGCCGGCGCGGGCAGCTACACCAACAACGCCACCACCACCAATTCCACCAGCAGCTTCACCCTGCTGAGCAATCTGTCGCAGGTGGAAGCGATCGGCCTGAACAACGACGTCAGCCTCAACGACCTGAGGCCGTACGACACCGACAGCACCCCACAGACCAATATCGACCCGTCGAACCTGGCCGATGCGATCCTCGGCCATACCGAAGCGACCATGCCGGGCGCCGATACCGTCAACGGCGGCAACGGCAACGACATCATCTTCGGCGATCTGGTGAGCTTCAACGGCATCGCCGGCGAGGGCTACCAGGCCATGCAGGCCTTCGTGGCGCAGAAGACCGGCGTGGCCGCGAGCAGCGTCACCACCAGCAACGTGCACCAGTACATCAGCGAACACTACACCGACTTCGATGTCTCCGGTGCCCATGACGGCAATGACACGCTGCTGGGTGGCGCCGGCAACGACATCATCTTCGGCCAGGGCGGCAACGACCTGCTCGACGGTGGCAAGGGCAACGACATCCTGCTGGGCGGTACCGGCAACGACACGCTGATCGGTGGCGCGGGCAATGACATCCTGATTGGCGGCTCGGGTGCCGACACCTTCGTCTGGAAGGCCGGCGATACTGGCAACGATGTGATCAAGGACTTCAAGGCCAGCGAAGGCGACCGTATCGACCTGCGGGACCTGTTGCAGGGCGAGAGCGCCAGCACCATCGACAACTTCCTGAAGATCACCACGGTGGACGGCACCTCGACCCTGCAGGTCAGTTCCGAAGGCAAGCTCAACGCAGCTGGCGGCATCGCCAACGCGGATGTGACGATCAAGCTGGAGGGCAACAACTGGTCCAACACCAACATCAACTCGCTGATCGCCGGTAGCGACCCGACCATCAAGATCGATCACAACAACAGCTGATCCACGGTCGACCGGCCACCCGCCCTGGGTGGCCGGTTCTTCCCACCGTGACGATTTTGCCGCCACGTCGCATACTCGCGACCAAAGCGCACCGTTGGCCTATGCTGCTGACAGCATGATGCCGGACCATATCTAGAGGGATTCCCCATGTTCTACGTGCAACGCGATGCACAGGGCCAGCTGGTTCGCGTGGAGGCCACGCCTTACGCCGAGGCCACGGAAACACTGCCGGCCGACCACAGTGAGATCCAGCAGTGGTTCGCCAACGAGGTGGTGGAAGTCAGCCTGAAACAACTCAAGCAGAGCGACCTGGAAATGATCCGGGTACTCGACGACTTGATTCAAGTGCTGACCAGCAAGGGGGTGATCCGCGTTACCGACCTGCCACCGGCGGCCCAGGCCAAGCTGATGGACCGGACCCAGGCGCGTGAAGCGCTGGGCGGCCTGAGCCACCTGATCAACGACGACGAAACCGGCCTGATCTGATCCGTCGCCGGCTGCTGGCCGGCGATCTTCGTGCAGCGCCTCAGCGCCAGGGTGCGGGCTCGCCGAACAGGCGGCCCTGGACGCCGTACAGGCCCATCTCGCGAATCACCTGCAATTCCCCTTCGGTCTCCACGCGCTCGGCAATCAGCGGCAGGTCGATGCTGTGGGCGGCGCGCTGGATGGCTTCGATAAACAGGCGCTTGTCGCTTTCCTGGTCGATATCGCGGATGTAGCTGCCGTCGATCTTCAGGTAGGCCAGGCCCAGGCGCGCCAGGTTGCCGATCATGCTGAAGCGTCCGCCGAAACGCTGCAGGCTCAGGGAGAAACCCAGTTCGCGCAGGCGCCGAGTCAGTTGTTCCAGCAGCGCCTGTTCAGGCAACTGCTCTTCGCCGATCTCCAGGGTCAGGCGCGGCCCCAGGTTGGAGTGCTGGCGCAGGATCTCGAACACCTTGTTCAAGGCCTGCGGGTCGGCCAGGGTCGCGGCCGACAGGTTCAACGCCAGCGAGTCCTGATGCGCGTCCATCTGCTTGAGTACCTGCTCGAGCATCAGCAGGTCCAGGCGCGAGGTCCAGCCAAAACGCTCCAGCCACGGCAGGAAGCGCCCGGCGGCGATGGTCTGGCCCTGCTCGTCGAGCAAGCGCGACAGCACCTTGTAGTGCAGCGCCAGCGCGGTATCGCGGGTCGCGACCACCGGCTGGAAGTACAGCTCGAACCGCTGCTGGCTCAAGGCGCCGTCCAGCAGGGTGTGCCAGGCGTGATGGTCGTCGCCGACGCTGGCCGCCGCGCCATGCTCCAGGCAGGCCCAGCTCGTGTCGCCCTGGGCTTCGGCCTGGGCCAGGGCCTGGTCGCCCAGGCTCAGCACCGCCTGCGGCGAGTCGCCATGAACGAAGGGCGCCAGGCCGATGGAGGCCACGGACGCCACGTCGGTGGCGCCAGTGGCATGCAGGCTGGCCAAGGCATTCTCCAGATTCTGCGCCAGCTGCAGGGCCTCCTCGCGCACCAGCCCCGGCGCCAACACGGCAAATTCGCCGCCGCGGATACGGGTCACCAGGTTATGGGTTTCCGGGTACCGCGCGCACTCACGCTGCAATTGTTCGCCCACCGCCTGCAACAGCTGGTCGGTGCGCTGCCCGCCCAGGCGCTGGTTCAGGCCGGCCAGGTCCTTGACCCGCAGCAACAGCAGGTAACCGGAACTGGCCTGCTCCGGGTTGCTCACCCGGGCGTTGAGCTGCATCTCGAAATAACGGCGGTTGGCCAGGCCGGTCAGGTTGTCCTGGTAGGACTCGACCCGCAGCTTTTCGCTGCGCTCGGCCTGCTCCTGGAACAGCGCCTTGAGCTTCTCGACCATCTGGTTCATCGCCTGCACCACGCGGCGCAGTTCCGGCGTACGCGGCAGCTCGGGCAGGCTGAGGAACTCGCGACGGGCAATGGCGTGGGATTGCTGCACCATGTAGTCCAGCGGCTTGAGCTGGCGCCGCAGCAGCAAGGCCCCCAGCACCGCGCTCACGGCCCCGCACAGCAGCAGCCAGCCGAGGCTGCCCAGGGCGCTTTGCCAGAGCTTGGCGACGGCGAACATCGGGTGGCTGATCACCTCGACCCGCGCCGCCTGCTGCCAGCCACGGCTGACCAGGGCGTCGCCGCCGGCCGGCTCCAGGCCGATCAGCTTGACGAACCAGTCCGGCACGTTGCTGACCTCGGGTGTGCCGCTGCGTTCGACCATGACCTCTTCGGTGACCTGGTTGACCACGCGGATGCTCGAGTAATAGCCGCTGTCGAAAATCGAGCTGACCAGCAGCTCGACCATCGCCGGGTCGTCGATGTTCGGGGTCAGGGACAAGGCCAGCGCCGTGGCCGCGTCCTGGGCATGGGAGCGCAGCTGGTTGACGTACTGGGTACGCGAACTTTCCAGGCTGACCATGAAGCTGCCGCTGAAGGCGACCACCAGGAACAGACAGATTGCGATCAACAGTTGTTTGAACAAAGACATCTGAGCTCGTGCTCCTAGTGAGTCGTCTCGACCGGAAAACCTTCGGCCTGCATTTTCTTCAACACGTCCTGCCACCGGGACAGGCGCTTGGTGTCACCGACTTTCTTGCTGCCCTTGCCGGGCAGCCACAGGCCCTCGGCATTGAAGGAGTACACCGGCAGCAGGTCGGTACGCTGGCTGGCCGGCTGGATGGCGTCGATCAGGCTGTCGAGGACCAACGGCATGGCCTCCGGGCTTGAATAGTAGGTCAACACCATGTGCGCGCGATTCTGGCGCAAGGCCTTGACGTAGGTGATGCGCAGCTTGTCACTGGAAACGCCGAGGTGACGCAGGCTGAAATACTTGGCGATCGCATAGTCCTCGCAATCGCCGGCGCCCTTCCACAGGGCCTCGACCGGGGTTTCCCAATAATCCACCTGATGCCACAGGTCGATGTCTTCCACATAGCGCATGTTCTTGTTGAAGAACAGGTTGACCACTTTGAGCTGTTCTATCTCGCTAGCCTGGTTCTGGGTCGCCAGCAGCTGCTGCCAGGCGTCGATGCGCTTCTGCCCTTCGCCCAGCGGCCCGTACAGCGCCGTGGCGCGGCGGCTGATCTGGGAAAAGTCCCAATCGGCCTGCAGGCCGCCCAGCAGCAAGCCGGCCAGCAGCAGCGCCGAAAACAGCCAGCGCAGGGTCCGAGAAAGAGCTAAACGTACCGCCAATGCGAAGAGTCCATGGGAGCTGTCGTGGGTCGAAGGATGGTGCAGGTTGGTCCGCCAAAAGACAATGGCACCTTACAATCACAGCCCCTCTGGAGACGCTAAGCTGAAAGCAGGCACCTGTTCGTTTATCGGCCAGTGCTTGAGCGGCAGGAGGGCTGCCCCGAGAATCAGCGCCGGCAAAATCCATGACAGGGCTCAGGCGGCTGGTTTGACAAGCTGCAGGGCGCTATCTAGCGTCCATTGGATCCAAATTCCATAGAAAACAGGATAGCGTTAACGTGACAGAAAAACCGAGACCCTTGAGCAAGATCGCAGTCAGCGGGCCGATCCCCGCCCACCTCGCGCGCTCGGTGATCGAGGAAACCCTGCGCGCGGCGATTCTCGACGGCCGCCTGCCCAGCGGCACGGCGCTGCGCCAGCAGGACCTGGCCGACCTCTTCGGCGTCAGCCGCATGCCGGTGCGCGAGGCCTTGCGCCAGCTCGAAGCGCAATCGCTGTTGCACGTGGTGCCGCACAAAGGCGCGGTGGTCGCCGAGCTGATCGGCTATGACGCGGTGGAAACCTACGACCTGCGCCTGCTGCTGGAGCTGGAGGCGCTGCGCCTGTCGATCCCGCTGCTCGACGCCGAGGACATCGCCCAGGCCCGCAGTTACATCGCGCAGCTGGAAAGCGAGACCGACCACGCCGAAATCGGCCGGCTCAATCGCCTGTTCCACATGTCGCTGTACCACCGGGCGCCGAACCAGAAGCTGCTGCGCCTGATCGAGCTCGAATTGAACGAGGAAGAACGCTTCCTGCGGTTCCACCTGTCCTCCATGGGCCTGGGCAAGCTGACCCAGGACGACCACAACGCCATGACCGACGCCGCCGAGGCCAAGGACGTCGAGCGGGCGGTGGAGGTGCTGCAGGGCCATCTGGAAAAGGCCGCGAAGACCATTCGCGACTACCTCGAACGGTCCGCCGAGAGCTGACAGTGGTAACGGCGGCATGACGCGGCCACCCTGCAACACTCAATGACCGGCACCCCGGCTTAAGGAAAAGCAGTGCACGCGCGCAATGACAAATGGCTGATGGTGCTCAACTCCGGCGAGCCGGCGAAAACCCGGCTGATCTGCTTTGCGCAGACCGGCGCGGACCCGGAACAGCTGCGCAACTGGTCCACGGGGCTGGCCGGGCACATCGAGCTGGTGCTGGTACGGCTGCCCGGCCACGGCAGTCGCCAGGCCGAAACACCGCTCGACGACTGGCCGCGGCTGCTGGACGATACCTTCTGCGCCCTGCGCCCACTGTTGGCCAAGCCCCACGCCCTGTTCGGCCATGGCCTGGGCGGGATGCTGGCCTACGAAACCGCCAAGCACGCCCAGGCGCACTACCCCGGCCAGACCCGCCACCTGTTCATTTCCGCCTGCCGTAGCCCCGATTACCCGTCGTCCCGGCCGTTGCTGCACGTGCTGCCCGCGGCGCCCTTCCAGGAAGCCATGCTGTCGCTGGGCGCCACGCCGATCGAAATCCCCCGCGACCAGGCCAGCCGGAACCAGTACGAGACGCTGCTACGCGCCGACCTGAAGCTGTTCGAATCCTGGCGCGATCTGTCGAGCGGCAACCTCGACATTCCCCTCACCGCCTTCTATGGCAGCGAGGACCCGCTGGCCCCCGCCAGCAACATGGCCAACTGGCGAGAGTTCACCCACCGTGAGTTCGAGCTGATCGAGGTGGCCGGCAATCACTTCTTCATCAAGTCCCAGCGCCAGCGCCTGCTGCAGATCATCAACATCCACCTGGGCCTGCTCGGCGAATAATCCGCCGTTTTTCTCCTCCGCTCCTGCCCTCACAGGCCCGCCGACGATGGCTCAGCCGTCGATTTGGGCCCACTCTTGCTGTCGCCGACTGAAAAAGGGACGTGAGCGGCACACAGGCTTGTCCGCACACGTCGATCTGCAGACCCACGCAAGGAGCCCAGAGACTGGAGGGCATGACCGGGATCGGCTCCCGCATGCCTTCTCCCAGATATTCAACGACTTCAATTCAGCGCTTCGAAGTTTGCTTCGAGTGAGGCATTCACTCAGCGTTAAAAATTCTGACTCATATAAGTCGGAAGGGGCAACTTCATCTCAACAAAACTTGAACAAGAAGTTTTGCAGCAACTTGTCGCGCAATAAAAATACAAGTTTGAAAAGTATTATAAAAACAACTTGCCCGACACTTTCCCCTGTATTAGCTTTTTCTCCGTCGGCGTTTAAACAACGTCGACTACTCGGTTATGAACACCTGGCAAGCCTTGGCTTTATGGTCTCTTGAAAGCCCATAAAGCCAAGGCAACGGTTCCTTATCGGATAGACCGGCCAGCACTATATAACTTTTCAGATTATCAACTCAGGTTTGAGGCCCCTGCTCGCCCGCAACAAATAAGCACTGATTAAAACATCTATACGAGCCGCAACTTATCGGCCAATCAAACACACTTGAACATCTCAGACAGGTAGCCTAAATGAACGCCAGCAAAGAACTTCTCGACGCCAAGAAAGCCACACTCAGCGCCCATCCCATTTTTGCCGAAATCAACACACTTGCCGTTCTTCAACGCTTTATGCAGACCCATGTTTTCGCCGTGTGGGACTTCATGTCGCTGACCAAGCGCCTGCAACAGGAACTGACCTGCGTACGCCTGCCCTGGCTACCACCGCGGGACCCACGCGCCGCGCGCCTGATCAACGAGATCGTGCTCGGCGAAGAGTCCGACGATCGTCCCGGGCAAGGCCATTACAGCCATTTCGAGCTGTACCTGGACGCCATGCGCGAGGTCGGCGCCGCCACCCGGGTGGTGGAACGCTTCGTCGCGTTGCAGCAGGAAGGTGTGAGCTTCGACACCGCCCTGCAAAGCGTCGACACCGATCCGGCTGCCAGCGCCTTTGTCCGCCAGACCGTGCACACCGCCCTGCAGGCGCCGGCCCATTGCGTGGCGGCGGCCTTTCTCCATGGCCGGGAAAGCGTCATCCCGCAGATGTTCCAGCGCATCCTCGACGACTGGGGCATCGGCATCGAGCAGGCGCCGACCTTTCGCTATTACTTGCAACGCCATATCGAGGTCGACTCCGACGACCACGGCCCGGCCGCGGAACAGCTGCTGCAGCGGCTGGTGGCTGGCGACCCGCAACGCCAGCAGGAGGTGTACGCGGCGGCCATCGCCGCGGTGGACAGCCGCATCGCCCTGTGGGACGGGCTGCGCCTGAGCATGGCGGAATCGCCGATCGGGGTGAGCGCATGAACGCCCTCGACTACCAGTCCTTCGCCGACACCTGGGAAGAGCGCGCGACCATCCGTACCCGCCCTCGGCGCATGCTCGAGGACGACGACAAGCTGATCTACCCCCTGAGCCGCCAGCCGCTGGTGCACAGCCAGGGCTTCCTCGAACACTGCGCCCACCTGCGGGATTTCGTGCTGGTGCAAAGCCTCTACAAGTTCATCAACGACGTGGTGATCTTCGAGACCGAGCTGGTGGACAAGACCGCCCGCAACATCGCCAAGAACCGCTTCGCCATCGCCTTTCCCTTCGCCTGTCGCTACGACGCCATGACCGTGGTGGTGGACGAGGACTACCACGCGCTGGTGGCGATGGACTTCATGCAGCAGACCATCGCCATGAGCGGCATCGAGCCCATCGAGCTGCCCCGGGAAATCGAACTCAGCCGGGCCATCCCCACGGCCCTGCAGCGGGCGCCCGAACACCTGCGCGACGCGGTGGAACTGATCTGCGTGGCCATCGCAGAGAACACCGTGACCAACGATGTCGCCGCCTTCGCCAAGGACGACACGGTCAAGCCGTCGATCAAGGGCCTGATGGCCGACCACCTGCTAGACGAAGGCCGGCATTCGGGCTTCTGGTCGCGGCTGGTGCGCATCTATTGGCACGGCGCCAGCGATGCCGACCGCGCGGAGATCGCCCGGGTGCTGCCGGTGTTCATCGCTCAGTACCTGACCAATGACATTCAGAAAGACTTCGACTTGCGGCTGATCGAGCAACTGCCCGTCGCCGCCCCGATCAAGCAGGCGCTACGCGAGGAGGCGGCCGCCCTGGCCTACCCGATCAACCGCCATCACCCCCTGATCGCCAACATCCTGCGCTTCTTCCGCAGCAGTTCGATGCTGGATTCGGCCTGCGTCCAGGACGCACTGGCCGACTACCTGCCCTAACGGAGGGACCCGAGCATGAGACGCCTCGACATTGTGTTGACGGGCCGCAGCCAGGCCCTGAACGAACTGGCCATGGAGCTGGAGCGCCACGGCCATCTGGTGCGGCGGCTGGACTCGCCGCAAGCCATCGCCAACGCCGAAGGGCTGGCGCCCCATCTGCTGATCGATGATGGCACCCTGGGTGATTCACCCATCCTCGCGGCGGACACCGCGCGCCTGGAACTGCGCATCGCCCTGATCGCCCAAGCGGCTTGCGGGCTGCCACAGGTGCGCCTGTTCCACCGCCACGGAACCCGGCTGATCGAGCAGGCGACCCTGCCGCCGGAAGCCAGCGGCAACGGCCAGGCCCTGCGTAGCAGTGCCGTGGCCAGGCTGGTCGCCAGCACCGCGCGGCTGGTCAGCGGCTTTTCCCGCGGCGCGGCGTTTTTCCACCAGCTCGCGACTCTGGATGAGCCCAGCGAACCGCTGCTGGGCCTGGAGCGCCTGGACTCGCTGGCCTTCGAGCACCGGCACAACCAACAGCCGGCACCGGCCTTGCTGCGGGAGATGCAGGTGCCGATCGCCCAGCGCATCGACCAGAGCCTGCTGGCCTTCGCCCAGCGCCCGGCGTTGAACATCCAGGGCATCGACTACAGCTACCAGGCCCTGCATCGCCTGAGCCGCAACCTGCTGCGACAGATGCTGCGACACCTGCCTGCCTGCCCTGGCCAACCGCCGGTGATCGGCCTGTGCCTGCCCAAGTCGGCGGCGCTCTATGCCGCCATTCTCGCGACCCTGGGCTGTGGCGCGGTGTACCTGCCGCTGGACCCGGAGCATCCGGCGCAACGGCGGCGCTACATTCTCGATAATGCCGGTGCGGTCCTGCTGCTGCACGACGGCTGCGAAGACCTGGGCGACCTCGACCTGGCGCAACTCGATGTACGCACCCTGCTGCATGACGACGCCGAGGACGCCCTCCCGCTGCTATGCCAGGCACCACCGCCAGAGGCGCCCTGCGTGGCGATCTACACCTCGGGCACCACCGGCCAGCCCAAGGGCGTGTTGCTCAGCCAGGGCAATCTCAGCCACTTCTGCGCCTGGTACATCGGCCATGTCGAGCTGGAGCAAAATAGCCGGGTGCTGCAGTTCTCCACCATCAACTTCGACGCCTCGCTGCTGGATATCCTGCCCACCTTCCTCTGCGGCGCACTGTTGGTGGTCCCCGACCAGGACCAGCGGCGCGACCCGCAGCAACTGCTGGCCCTGCTCCAGTGTCAGCGGGTCAGCCATGCCTTCCTGCCGCCCGCGCTGCTGAGCATCCTGCCCCTGGAGCTGCCGCTGGGCCTGGAGCATCTGGTGACCGGCGGCGACGTCTGCGAACCCTTCGTCATCCAGCGCCTGGCCGACCAGTGCGCGCTGCACAACATCTACGGCCCGACGGAAACCACGGTGCTGGCCACCACCCGCCGCCTGCGGGTCGGCGACAACCCGCGCAACCTCGGTTTGCCCATCGCCAACAGCCAGGTACTGATCCTCGACGAACGGCTGCAACCGGTGCCCGAGCGTACCCCCGGCGAGCTGTACCTGGCCGGGCCCGGTGTCGGCCTCGGCTACCTGAACAACCCGGCGCTGAGCGCCGAACGCTACCTGACCCTGGACCTGCCGGACGGGCGCCGACTGCGGGTCTATCGCACCGGGGATATCGGCCAGTGGACCGACAGCGGCATCGAGATCTGCGGGCGGCGGGACAATCAGGTGAAGATCCGCGGGTTCCGGGTCGAGCCGGAAGAGATCGAACACTGCCTGCGCGACGGCCAACTGTTCCGCCAGGTGGCGGTGGTGATCGACGAGCAGAGGCGGATCCTCGCCTACCTGGCCCAGCCAAGTGCCGACGACGCACTGCAAACCCTGCGCGAACAGGTGCGCCAGCGGTTGCCGGACTACATGCGGCCCAGCGCCTACATCGAACTGCCGAGCATGCCCTACACCGCCAACGGCAAGGTCGACCGCCGCGCCCTCCTGGCCCTGCCGCGTACCCCGGGCAGCAACCGCCAGCCACGCCTGCCGCGGAACGCCAACGAACAGCGCTTGCTGGAGCTGTGGGCCGAGCTGCTGGAACTGCCGGCCGAGGATATCGGCACCGACGACAGCTTCTTCAACCTCGGCGGCCACTCGATCCTGCTGTCGCGCCTGCTGCTGGCGATTCGTGAACAGTTCGGCCGCAGCCTGTCGATCAACCGCTTTATCGAGGCGCCGACCCTGAGCAACCTGGCGACCCTGATCGACGGCGCCGCCGACGACGGCCCGGACGCGGCCCTCGACCAGGTGTTCGCCGATGCCAATGCCGAACTCGACCTGGAGGTGTTGCCCATCAGCCAGCTGGGCGATGTGCACAAGGTGCTGGTCACCGGCGCCAACAGCTTTCTCGGCGTGCACATAGTCGAAGCACTGCTGGAATGGGGCGCCAGCGAGGTGGCGTGCCTGGTGCGGGAAACGCCCACGCAATCGGCCGCCGAACGTTTCGCCCAGGCCCTGCGCGACAACCGCCTGGAGCATCTGGACCTGAGCCGGGTGCGGGTGCATGCCACCGATATCAGCCAGCCACGGCTGGGGCTGACGGCAGAGGTGTACGAACGCATCGACCGCGAGTACGGCGCGCTGGTGCACAACGCCGCCAACGTCAACCACGTGCTGGATTACCCGGCGCTGGCGCGCGACAACGTCGAGCCGCTGTTCGAGTGCCTGCGCCTGTGCGAAGGGCGCAGCAAGAAGGTCTTCAACTTCGTCTCGACCCTGTCCGCCTCCAGCAGCGTCGACGCCCAGGGCCGGGTGCTGGAACAACCGCCCGCGGCCACCCCGCCGATCTACATCCGTAACGGCTACAACCTGTCCAAGTGGGTCGGCGAGCGGATCCTGCAACGGGCTCGCGAACAGGGGGTGTGGGTCAATCTCTATCGCCCGGGCAACATCAGTTTCAACAGCCAGACCGGGGTCTGCCAGCCCCACCGGAACCGCCTGATGCTGATGCTCAAGGGCTCGCTGCAACTGGGCCAGGTGCCGCAGCTGGCGATGAACTTCGACCTGATGCCGGTGGACTTCCTCGCCCGCTTCATCGCCTTCCATGCCAGCCGTTATCAGCCGGCCCACGCGGTGTTCAACCTGCACAACCCGCAGCCTTTGAGCTGGGAGGCCTATGTCGCCTCGTTCCGCGAGGCCGGGCGCGAGTTCCGCATGGTCAGCGTCGCCGACTGGCAGCGCCAGCTGGGCCGGGTCGACCGCGACAACGCGCTGTTCGGCGTCCTCGGCTTCTACCTCAACGGCTTCGAGGAAGACATCGGTGACATCTCGCTGATCGGCCATGCCAACGCCGAGGCCGGGGTGCGGCGCATGGGCGCCGACTACCCGCCCAAGGACCCGGCGCTGCTGCGCAAGGGCTGCCAGTACCTGAAAGACATCCGCTTTATCTGAACCCACCCACGCTGGAGAACACCATGAAAAACCTGCAACCCGACACCCTGATCAAGAACCCGAGCGCCTGCGAGGTCCTGTCCATGGTGGACATCGGTGCCGATGCCCAAAGCGTCTGGGCCATCGTCGGCAACTTCGCCGGCTTCCCGGCCTTCATTCCCGCGCTGTCGCATATCGAGATGATGGGCGAGGGCGTGCGCTCGGTGCGCAAGAAGTTCTTCCACGACGGCAACATCGTCATCGAACAACTCAACTCACGGGACGATCTTGAGCTGTACATGACCTGGAGCCTGATCTACGACACCCTGGGCATCGGCAACCTGTGGGCGGCCATGAGCGTCGAAGCCTTGCCCGGCGAACGGGCGCGCGCCACCTGGCGCATCGTCGCCGACCCGGCCGAAGGCGGTGCCGAGGTCGCGGCCTTCCAGGGGTTCCTGCAGGGGTTTGCCGATGAGGCGCTGGGCAATGTGCGCAGGATGTTCGAGTAGGCCGTAGACAGCCTGCGGTGAAACACGCCGGGGCCGTTGCGGCCCCAGCGTTTTGTTGCAGCGGGGTCAGATCTTGAAGCTGTCCACCAGTTGCTTCAGGCGGTTGGCCTGCAGCGACAGGGCGTCGCAATCCTTCAGGGTTTCGTTGAGGTTGGCCACGCCCTGCTGGTTCAGCATGTTGATCTGGCTGATGTCGACGTTGAGGGTTTCCACCACGGCGGTCTGCTCTTCGGTGGCGGCGGCCACCGACTGGTTCATGCCGTCGATCTCGGTGATGCGCTGGGTCACGCTGACCAGCCGCGCACCAGCCTGGTTGGCCACTTCGACGCTCTCTTCGCTGGACGCCTGGCTGGCGTTCATGGTCGCTACCGCTTCGCGGGAGCCGATCTGCAGCGAGGTGATCATCTTGTGGATCTCCTCGGCCGATTCCTGGGTGCGATGGGCCAGGTTGCGGACCTCGTCGGCCACCACCGCGAAACCGCGACCGGCTTCACCGGCACGCGCCGCTTCGATGGCCGCGTTGAGCGCCAGCAGGTTGGTCTGCTGGGAGATGCCTTTGATCACATCGAGGATGTGGCCGATGTTGTCGGTGCTGGCGTTCAGGGTTTCGATCTGGGTGCAGGACAGGCTGATCTTCTGCGACAGCTCGGTCATGGCCAGGATGGTTTGCTCAACCACCTGGCGGCCATCGTCGGCCTGCTCGCTGGCGCCGCTGGCGTGCTGCGAGGCATCGGCGGCGTTGCGGGCGATTTCCTGGGTGGCGGCGCCCAGCTGGTTGATCGCCGCGGCCACGCTGTTGGTGCGCGCGCTTTGTTCGTCGGAACCGATGATCGAGGCGTTGGACGACGCCATCACGCGCTGGGACAGGTCGTGCACCTGGCGGGTGGCCGAGGACACTTCGCAAATCGACGCGTGAATACGTTCCACGAACTGGTTGAACGAGCCGCCCAGTACGCCGAATTCGTCCTTGCTCTCCACCACCAGGCGACGGGTCAGGTCGCCCTCGCCCTGGGCGATGTCCTGCATCGCGCGGCCCATGGTGGTCAGCGGACGCATCAGCACCTGGATCAGCAGGCTCAGCAGCACGGCAATCGCGGCCACGGCGATGAACATCGCCAGCAGCGCCGAGGTGCGGAACTTGCTCAGCGGGGCGAAAGCCTTGTCGCGGTCGATGGACAGGCCGATATACCACTCGGCATTCGGCAGGCCGGTCACCGGGGTGAACGACAGGATGCGTTCCTGGCCGTTGAGCAGTACTTCCTGGGTGCCCTTCTGAATGCGCACGTTGGCGCCCGGGTAGACATCCTTGAGGTTCTTCATCACCTGGTCCTTGTCCGGGCTGACGATCACCTGCCCGTCCGCGCTGACCAGGAAGGCATGGCCCAGGCCGCCGAAGTCCACCGAGTTGATGATCTTCACCAGGGTTTCCAGGCTCAGGTCGCCCCCCACCACGCCCAGCAGCTGGCCGTCCTTTTTCACCGGCATGGCGATGGTCACCACCAGACCGCCAACGGCCGCCATGTAGGGCGGGGTCAGCATGGTCTTGTCGGCCGCCACGGCCTGCTTGTACCAGGGCCGCTGACGCGGGTCGTAGCCGTCGGGCATTTTCGCGTCAGGCCGCTGGGTGAACACACCGTTGACCTGGCCCACGTAGGTGAACTGGAAGTTCGTGGTTAACGCCGGCTGGTCCACCAGCCCCGGGAAGTCGGCGTTGGCGCCCTGGTGGGCGACATTCTGCGAGAGGTTCTCGAGCACCAGGATGCGTCCGCTCATCCAGTTCTGGACGCTGCTGGAAGTGAGGTCACCCGCCTGCTGGATGGACGATTCGAGGTTCTGGCGAATGGTGTTTCGCTGCAGATAGTCGTTGTACAAAGTGAACAACGCGAATGCCAGAACCACTACACCGGAGGCGGCCAAAAGGATTTTATGGCTGAACTTGAGATTCATGTCATGGGACTTCTTATGCCGAAAGTGGGGATGCGTACGGGATGCAACTTTCCATGTAACAGCGCAGGCGGCGCTCTACGACCGCTCTACTTTGGTGCACGCATGGGTCTCACTGTCTGTCGGCACGAGCCGGATAAATCTTAGCGATTTGTCAGAAATGTACGTGTTATCTGCAAGAAACCCGCTGAACGGCAGGCTAGAGCGGTCGCATCGGACTTTTCCGTAGCCTGTCGCCCTGCGGCTGTTGCAAAATCCGAAACCCTTGATGACAATGCGACTAATTATCATTTGTGACACCCGGGCAGTCGCATCCATGTCATCACCTGAGTTCGCGGTACAGGCGCTTTACAGCCATCACCATGGCTGGCTCAACACATGGTTGCGCAGCCGGCTGGGCAACGCCGCCGATGCGGCCGACCTGGCGCAGGACACTTTCGTGCGCCTGTTGCAGCGCACCGAACGCCTCGAACTCAAGGCCCCGCGCGCTTTCCTGCGGACCATCGCCCGCGGCCTGGTGATCGACCACTGGCGCCGCGAGGAAATCGAACGCGCCTACCTGGAAACCATCGCCCATCTGCCAGAAGCCGAAGCCCCCAGCGAGGAAGCCCGTGCCCTGGTGCTGGAACTGCTGGAAAGCATCGCGCGCATGCTCGAAGGCCTGAAGCCGAAGGTGCGCAAGGCGTTCCTGCTGGCCCAGTGCGAAGGCCTGACCCACAAGCAGATCGCCGAACAGATGGGGTTGTCCCTGCGTTCGGTGGAGCGTTACGTGGCCGACGCGCTGTTCCACTGCTACCTGCTGCGCTATGAGGCGTGAGCGCTGTGGATAACCCCTCGATCAATCTGCGCCGGCCCGTGGACCCCAGGCACCTGGTGGTCAAGCAGGCCATCAACTGGATGCTGCGCCTGCGCAACAACGCTGGTAATCCCCGGCTGCTGCAGCAATGCGATACCTGGCGCGCGGCCCACCATGAGCACGAGCTGGCCTGGCAACGGGTGCAATCGCTGCAACAGGAATTGCACAGCAACCTGCGGGCAGTGCCCGGTGCCCAGGTGGCCTTCGATACCCTGGAAAACAGCGCCCAGCGCCTCGGCCGGCGCCAGGCCCTGAAGCTGCTCGGCGGCGTCATGCTGGTGGGCTGCGCCGCGTGGCTGGGCAAGGAGCAACTGGCCTGGCAGCAATGGAGCGCCGACTTCGCCACTGCCACCGGCGAACGCCGCGGCTTCCAGCTGCCGGACGGCTCGCGCCTGGAGCTCAACACCGACAGCGCCGCCGACATGGACTTCAATGCCCAGCAACGGCTGATCCGGCTCAGCCGTGGGGAAATCATGCTGACCTGCGGGCCAGACTCGCAGGCAAGCCCTTCCAGGCCGCTGCTGGTACGGACTCGCCACGGCCTGTTCGAGGGGTTCGACGCCAGTTTCGTGGTGCGCATGGAAGGCGGCTGCACGCGCCTGAGCGTCACCGCCGGCAGCGTCGCCATTCACTCGCCGCACACCGCCGATGGCGCCTCGCCCCGGGTACAGGCCGGGCAAAGCTATCGGGTCAGTGCGTCCCAGGCGCTGCCGGTGCCGCCGCTGGACATGGACGTGGGCGCCTGGGCCGATGGCCTGATCGTCACCCGCAACATGCGGCTGGCCGACTTCATTCACGAGGTCGGGCGTTATCGCCACGGTTACCTGGGCTGTGCCGACGAGATCGGCGACCTGCGCCTGTCCGGCGTGTTCCGCCTGGAAGACACCGACAAACTGCTGGCGATCCTCCCGCAAACCCTGCCCGTGCGCCTGCGTTATCGCACCCGCTGGTGGGTCACCCTGGAGCGTCTCGCCTGAGGCGCTGCAACTCGTTGAAATTTTTTGGCGGCTTTTTCCCGTGAGTCCGGCTTAGACAGTAAGCACTTCCATCTGCCTTCAGCGACTCAACGGAACCCTTCCATGACTGTGCACTTCCACCACTTCTCTTCTGCACGGCCCGCCCTCGGCCTGCGCCATGCCGTGCGCGTGGCCCTGCTTTCCTCGGCGCTGGGCGTCGCCGCCTTGCCTTGCCTGGCACAGGCAGCCGAGACGGGCGCGGCCAGCCTCAGCCACAGCTACAACATTCCTGGTGGCGCTCTGAGCGACGTACTCAACCGCTTCGCCCGCGAGGCCGGCATCACCCTGTCGATGACCCCGGCGCAGCTCCAGGGCCGTCAGTCCGCCGGCCTGAAGGGCGAGTACTCCACCGATCAGGCCCTGGGCCAGTTGCTCAACGGCTCCGGCCTGGAAGCGCTGAGCCAGGACGGCAGCAGCTATGTGCTGCGGGCCTTGCCCGAGACCAGCGCCCTGGCGCTGCCGACCACCGACATCAAGGGTTTCGCCCTGGGCAATGCCTTGGGCAGCATGGAAGGCTACAACGCCACCCACAGCCAGATCGCCACCAAGACCAGTACCGCGCTGCTGGAAACCTCGCAAAGCGTGTCGGTGGTGACCCGCGAACAAATGGACGACCAGGGTTCGCAAACCGTCTCCCAGACCATGCGCTACACCCCCGGCGTGCTGACCAACCCCTACGGCGCGACCCACAGGTATGACTACGTGGCCATGCGCGGCTTCAACGACGGCTCGGTGGACAACATCTACCTCGACGGCCTCAAGTCCATGGGCGACAGCGGCACCTACAGCACCATGCAGGTCGACCCGTACTTCCTGGAGCGGGTGGACATTCTCAAGGGACCTTCGTCGGTGCTTTACGGCCGCAGCTCCCCCGGCGGCCTGGTGGCACTGACCAGCAAGAAACCGCTGTTCGAGCCCTACCATCAGATCCAGGCCATGGTCGGCACCCAGGGCCAGCGCGGCATGGGCTTCGACTTCAGCGGCCCGGTGGACGACGACAAGCGCATCGCCTATCGCCTGACCGGGCTGGCGGATCGCTCCGACACTCAGTTCGACCACAACAAGGAAAAACGCTACGCCCTGGCACCGACCCTGAGCATCGGCTTCACCGATGACACCTCGCTGACCCTGCAGGCGTACCTGCAACACGATCCGGATGGCGGCTACCACAGCGGCATGCCGGCCGACGGCGCGCTGCACCAACGCAACGGCCAGCGGATTTCCGAGAATTTCTTCGAAGGCGAACCGGGCATCGATCGTTATGAGCGTGATCAGCAGTCGTTCGGTTATCAATTCGAACATCGCTTCAACGATGTCTTCACCGCGCGGCAGAACTTCCGCTACCTCGACTCCAAGGTGAAGCTCGATCAGGTCTACGGCTACGGCTGGACCACCCCGACCAGCAACGAGCTGAACCGCTACTACACCGGCGGCGACGAGAAGCTGCATGCGTTCATCGTCGACAACATGCTGCAGGCCGAATTTCTCGCTGGCGCGACTAAGCACACGGTGCTGATGGGCGCGGATTACCAGCGGCGCAAGACGGTAGTGGACTGGACCAGCGGCTCGGTGGCGCCGATCAATGCGTTCGATCCGGTCTATGGCAACTCGGCCATCACTTACTACGACCCGCTCAGCTATCTGCGTCGCCTCGAGCAGACCGGCGTCTATCTGCAAGACCTGATCGAGATGGACAAGTGGCGCTTCTCCCTGGGCCTGCGCCAGGACTGGGTGGAGACTTCGGACGAGAACCGCCTGGCCGAGGCCTCGCGCCCGGTGGGCACCGAGATCAATGACAAGCGCACCAAGCTGACGGGCCGCGCCGGGGCGCTGTACCTGTTCGATAACGGGCTGGCGCCTTACATCAGCTACTCCGAGTCCTTCAACCCCAACTCCTACGCGGACAGCGCCGGCAACCCGCTGGCGCCTACCGATGGCACCCAATGGGAACTGGGCCTGAAGTACCAGCCACCGGGCACGGATAACCTGTACACCGCGTCCCTGTTCCGCATAGACCAGGAGAGCCTGGCCACCAAGCTGCCCCAGGAAAACTTCTATCGTGCGGTCGGCGCCGTACGCTCCCAGGGCCTGGAACTGGAAGCGCACATGCAGTTGAACGACAACCTCAAGGTGCTCGGCAGCTACACCTTCACCGATATCGAGTACTCGAAGTCGATGATCAGCACCCTGAGCACCGCCACCGACATCATCGAAAACAAGGGCAACTCGCCGACCCAGGCGCCGCGCCACATGGCTTCGCTGTGGGCTGACTACAAGTTCGACAGCGGGTCGCTCGACGGCCTGCGCCTGGGTGGCGGTGTGCGGTATGTGGGCTACAGCTGGGCGGATGCGGAGAACACCATGAAGGTGCCGTCCTACATGTTGTTCGATGCCTCCATCGGCTATGACCTGGGCAAAGTCGGCCTGAAGGGGGTGGATGTCCGGCTCAACGCCAACAACCTGACCAACGAATCCTACATAGCCTCCTGTGCCAGCCTGAGCTTCTGCTACATGGGCGAGGAGCGGAACGTCGCCGCCACGGTCAGCTATCAGTTCTGATCATTTGTCGATTCCCCCGAAGCCAGCGCACGCGCTGGCTTTGTCGTCTCTACGGGAAAATTCCATGCGCGCAATTCTGGTTCTACTGCATCGTTATATCGGCCTGGCCACCGCGGTGTTTCTTCTGCTGGCGGGGCTGACCGGCAGCCTGCTGGCCTTCAATCACGAGCTGGACGAGTGGCTCAACCCGGGGTTCTACGAGGCCCCTGCGGAGGGTCGGGCATTGCCGCCTGGAACCCTGGTCGACCAGGTGCAGGCGCTGCATCCGCGCCTGCAGGTCTGGTACATAGAGTACCCCAACGAGCCCGGGCATACCGCACTGCTCGCCGCAGTGCCGCGTAACGACCCGGCCACGGGCAAACCGTTCGACGAACCCAACCAAGTGTTCTATCTGGACCCGGCCAGTGGCGAGCAGACCGGCAAGCGGCTCTGGGGCGCCTGCTGTTTTCAACGGGAGAACCTCATCCCCTTCATTCTCGAGTTCCACTACAACCTGACACTGCCGGGTAACTGGGGGCTGGTGTTGATGGGGCTGGTGGCAATCTTCTGGGTCGTCGATTGCTTCATTGCCCTGTTCCTCACCCTGCCCCGTGGCCGGCCGTTCTGGAAGAAGTGGTCGACCGCCTGGAAGATCAAGGGCGGGCACGCCTATCGTCTCAACATGGATCTGCATCGGGCCGGTGGGTTATGGCTGTGGTTACTGCTGCTGCCGATCGCCATCAGCAGCGTGGCGATGAACCTGCCGAGCCAGGTGTTCAAGCCGGTGGTATCCCTGCTCTCGCCGATCGAACCGAGCGTCTATGAAGCCCGTGGGCGCATGCCCAGCGATCAGTTGGGGGTTACCCGACTCACCTATCAACAGGCTTATGAACGGGCCCAGGAAGAAGGCAAACGGCTGGGCCTGACGGCAGCGATCGGCGAGCTGTATTACAGCTTCGAATACAACTTCTATGGCGCCGGTTTCGGCCAGCACGATACCGAGGCCCATGGTAAGTCGTGGCTGTTCTTTCATGGCACGGATGGGCGCCTGCTGGGGCAGGAGATTGCCGGGCAAGGCACCTTGGGCGAACGCTTTTATCGGCTACAACTGCCGATCCATGGTGGCCGGATCATTGGCTTTACCGGGCAGGTGCTGATTGCGGTGCTGGGATTGGTGATTGCGATGTTGTCCGCCACCGGGATCTATATCTGGTGGCGTAAATGGCTGGCTCGCAGAAGCAGCAAGATGCGTCAGCGGTGAGGTAAGGTGAGGGATAGAGCGGAGGTGCTTCGCTCTGTGCTGACGTTCTGAAGCAGAGGTTGGATGTTGTCATTCCCTGCTGGGTGACCTGGAGGCCTGGCTCATATGTAAGCCCAGAAGCTTTCAGACGTACAAAAACAAAACCCCAACTGCTTTCGCAATTGGGGTTTTGGAATTTAATCTTGACGATGACCTACTCTCACATGGGGAAACCCCACACTACCATCGGCGATGCATCGTTTCACTTCTGAGTTCGGGATGGGATCAGGTGGTTCCAATGCTCTATGGTCGTCAAGAAATTCGGTGGCCGGACCGTTGGCTCAAGGGCCGAACGTGCCAGCAAAATCGGGAACTTCTACAAAAACAAAACCCCAATTGCTTTCGCAATTGGGGTTTCGGAATTTAATCTTGACGATGACCTACTCTCACATGGGGAAACCCCACACTACCATCGGCGATGCATCGTTTCACTTCTGAGTTCGGGATGGGATCAGGTGGTTCCAATGCTCTATGGTCGTCAAGAAATTCGGTGTGCCGACTCGTCTTTCGACGTTTCAGCAAATTGGGTATGTAATAGCTTTGTGTGTTTTCTCGAACTTTCGGTTCGTTTCGTCTTCACACACCGCAATTCGCTCTTAAGCAAATTGCTTGGGTGTTATATGGTCAAGCCTCACGGGCAATTAGTATTGGTTAGCTCAACGCCTCACAGCGCTTACACACCCAACCTATCAACGTCGTAGTCTTCGACGGCCCTTTAGGGAACTCAAGGTTCCAGTGAGATCTCATCTTGAGGCAAGTTTCCCGCTTAGATGCTTTCAGCGGTTATCTTTTCCGAACATAGCTACCCGGCAATGCCACTGGCGTGACAACCGGAACACCAGAGGTTCGTCCACTCCGGTCCTCTCGTACTAGGAGCAGCCCCTCTCAAATCTCAAACGTCCACGGCAGATAGGGACCGAACTGTCTCACGACGTTCTAAACCCAGCTCGCGTACCACTTTAAATGGCGAACAGCCATACCCTTGGGACCGGCTTCAGCCCCAGGATGTGATGAGCCGACATCGAGGTGCCAAACACCGCCGTCGATATGAACTCTTGGGCGGTATCAGCCTGTTATCCCCGGAGTACCTTTTATCCGTTGAGCGATGGCCCTTCCATACAGAACCACCGGATCACTAAGACCTACTTTCGTACCTGCTCGACGTGTCTGTCTCGCAGTCAAGCGCGCTTTTGCCTTTATACTCTACGACCGATTTCCGACCGGTCTGAGCGCACCTTCGTACTCCTCCGTTACTCTTTAGGAGGAGACCGCCCCAGTCAAACTACCCACCATACACTGTCCTCGATCCGGATGACGGACCTGAGTTAGAACCTCAAAGTTGCCAGGGTGGTATTTCAAGGATGGCTCCACGCGAACTGGCGTCCACGCTTCAAAGCCTCCCACCTATCCTACACAAGCAAATTCAAAGTCCAGTGCAAAGCTATAGTAAAGGTTCACGGGGTCTTTCCGTCTAGCCGCGGATACACTGCATCTTCACAGCGATTTCAATTTCACTGAGTCTCGGGTGGAGACAGCGCCGCCATCGTTACGCCATTCGTGCAGGTCGGAACTTACCCGACAAGGAATTTCGCTACCTTAGGACCGTTATAGTTACGGCCGCCGTTTACCGGGGCTTCGATCAAGAGCTTCGCGTTAGCTAACCCCATCAATTAACCTTCCGGCACCGGGCAGGCGTCACACCCTATACGTCCACTTTCGTGTTTGCAGAGTGCTGTGTTTTTAATAAACAGTCGCAGCGGCCTGGTATCTTCGACCGGCATGGGCTTACGGAGCAAGTCCTTCACCCTCACCGGCGCACCTTCTCCCGAAGTTACGGTGCCATTTTGCCTAGTTCCTTCACCCGAGTTCTCTCAAGCGCCTTGGTATTCTCTACCCAACCACCTGTGTCGGTTTGGGGTACGGTTCCTAGTTATCTGAAGCTTAGAAGCTTTTCTTGGAAGCATGGCATCAACCACTTCGTCACCTGAAAGGTAACTCGTCATCAGCTCTCGGCCTTAGAACCCCGGATTTACCTAAGATTCCAGCCTACCACCTTAAACTTGGACAACCAACGCCAAGCTGGCCTAGCCTTCTCCGTCCCTCCATCGCAATAACTAGAAGTACAGGAATATTAACCTGTTTTCCATCGACTACGCTTTTCAGCCTCGCCTTAGGGACCGACTAACCCTGCGTCGATTAACGTTGCGCAGGAAACCTTGGTCTTTCGGCGTGGGTGTTTTTCACACCCATTGTCGTTACTCATGTCAGCATTCGCACTTCTGATACCTCCAGCAAGCTTCTCAACTCACCTTCACAGGCTTACAGAACGCTCCTCTACCGCATCACTTACGTGATACCCGTAGCTTCGGTGTATGGTTTGAGCCCCGTTACATCTTCCGCGCAGGCCGACTCGACTAGTGAGCTATTACGCTTTCTTTAAAGGGTGGCTGCTTCTAAGCCAACCTCCTAGCTGTCTAAGCCTTCCCACATCGTTTCCCACTTAACCATAACTTTGGGACCTTAGCTGACGGTCTGGGTTGTTTCCCTTTTCACGACGGACGTTAGCACCCGCCGTGTGTCTCCCATGCTCGGCACTTGTAGGTATTCGGAGTTTGCATCGGTTTGGTAAGTCGGGATGACCCCCTAGCCGAAACAGTGCTCTACCCCCTACAGTGATACATGAGGCGCTACCTAAATAGCTTTCGAGGAGAACCAGCTATCTCCGAGCTTGATTAGCCTTTCACTCCGATCCACAGGTCATCCGCTAACTTTTCAACGGTAGTCGGTTCGGTCCTCCAGTCAGTGTTACCTAACCTTCAACCTGCCCATGGATAGATCGCCCGGTTTCGGGTCTATACCCAGCGACTAAACGCCCTATTAAGACTCGCTTTCGCTACGCCTCCCCTATTCGGTTAAGCTCGCCACTGAATATAAGTCGCTGACCCATTATACAAAAGGTACGCAGTCACAGAACAAAGTCTGCTCCCACTGCTTGTACGCATACGGTTTCAGGATCTATTTCACTCCCCTCTCCGGGGTTCTTTTCGCCTTTCCCTCACGGTACTAGTTCACTATCGGTCAGTCAGTAGTATTTAGCCTTGGAGGATGGTCCCCCCATATTCAGACAAAGTTTCTCGTGCTCCGTCCTACTCGATTTCATGACTAAGAGACTTTCGCGTACAGGGCTATCACCCACTATGGCCGCACTTTCCAGAGCGTTCCGCTAATCTCAAAGCCACTTAAGGGCTAGTCCCCGTTCGCTCGCCACTACTAAGGGAATCTCGGTTGATTTCTTTTCCTCAGGGTACTTAGATGTTTCAGTTCCCCTGGTTCGCCTCTTGCACCTATGTATTCAGTACAAGATAACCATCTTATGATGGCTGGGTTCCCCCATTCAGACATCTCCGGATCAAAGTCTGTTTGCCGACTCCCCGAAGCTTTTCGCAGGCTACCACGTCTTTCATCGCCTCTGACTGCCAAGGCATCCACCGTATGCGCTTCTTCACTTGACCATATAACCCCAAGCAATCTGGTTATACTGTGAAGACGACATTCGCCGAAAATTCGCGATTAAACTCACAAATTTTACCTTAGCCTGAATAAACACCAGTGAAAGTGCTATCCAGTCTATCTTTCTATCACATACCCAAATTTTTAAAGAACGATTCTGATAAAGATCAGAAATCAACATTCATCGCCACTTTAGCGGAATGCTCATTTCTAAGCTTTAAACGATGGACACCAATCTGTAATGGTGGAGCCAAGCGGGATCGAACCGCTGACCTCCTGCGTGCAAGGCAGGCGCTCTCCCAGCTGAGCTATGGCCCCGTATCGCTACAGGGTGCACCAGTAATTGGTGGGTCTGGGCAGATTCGAACTGCCGACCTCACCCTTATCAGGGGTGCGCTCTAACCAACTGAGCTACAGACCCAATCGTCTTCTTCAATGAATCAAGCAATTCGTGTGGGAGCTTATGAAGCAGCTGATGTCGTCGATTAAGGAGGTGATCCAGCCGCAGGTTCCCCTACGGCTACCTTGTTACGACTTCACCCCAGTCATGAATCACACCGTGGTAACCGTCCTCCCGAAGGTTAGACTAGCTACTTCTGGTGCAACCCACTCCCATGGTGTGACGGGCGGTGTGTACAAGGCCCGGGAACGTATTCACCGCGACATTCTGATTCGCGATTACTAGCGATTCCGACTTCACGCAGTCGAGTTGCAGACTGCGATCCGGACTACGATCGGTTTTATGGGATTAGCTCCACCTCGCGGCTTGGCAACCCTCTGTACCGACCATTGTAGCACGTGTGTAGCCCAGGCCGTAAGGGCCATGATGACTTGACGTCATCCCCACCTTCCTCCGGTTTGTCACCGGCAGTCTCCTTAGAGTGCCCACCATAACGTGCTGGTAACTAAGGACAAGGGTTGCGCTCGTTACGGGACTTAACCCAACATCTCACGACACGAGCTGACGACAGCCATGCAGCACCTGTCTCAATGTTCCCGAAGGCACCAATCCATCTCTGGAAAGTTCATTGGATGTCAAGGCCTGGTAAGGTTCTTCGCGTTGCTTCGAATTAAACCACATGCTCCACCGCTTGTGCGGGCCCCCGTCAATTCATTTGAGTTTTAACCTTGCGGCCGTACTCCCCAGGCGGTCAACTTAATGCGTTAGCTGCGCCACTAAGAGCTCAAGGCTCCCAACGGCTAGTTGACATCGTTTACGGCGTGGACTACCAGGGTATCTAATCCTGTTTGCTCCCCACGCTTTCGCACCTCAGTGTCAGTATCAGTCCAGGTGGTCGCCTTCGCCACTGGTGTTCCTTCCTATATCTACGCATTTCACCGCTACACAGGAAATTCCACCACCCTCTACCATACTCTAGCTCGCCAGTTTTGGATGCAGTTCCCAGGTTGAGCCCGGGGATTTCACATCCAACTTAACGAACCACCTACGCGCGCTTTACGCCCAGTAATTCCGATTAACGCTTGCACCCTCTGTATTACCGCGGCTGCTGGCACAGAGTTAGCCGGTGCTTATTCTGTCGGTAACGTCAAAATACTCACGTATTAGGTAAGTACCCTTCCTCCCAACTTAAAGTGCTTTACAATCCGAAGACCTTCTTCACACACGCGGCATGGCTGGATCAGGCTTTCGCCCATTGTCCAATATTCCCCACTGCTGCCTCCCGTAGGAGTCTGGACCGTGTCTCAGTTCCAGTGTGACTGATCATCCTCTCAGACCAGTTACGGATCGTCGCCTTGGTGAGCCATTACCTCACCAACTAGCTAATCCGACCTAGGCTCATCTGATAGCGCAAGGCCCGAAGGTCCCCTGCTTTCTCCCGTAGGACGTATGCGGTATTAGCGTCCGTTTCCGGACGTTATCCCCCACTACCAGGCAGATTCCTAGGCATTACTCACCCGTCCGCCGCTCTCAAGAGAAGCAAGCTTCTCTCTACCGCTCGACTTGCATGTGTTAGGCCTGCCGCCAGCGTTCAATCTGAGCCATGATCAAACTCTTCAGTTCAAACATCTTTGGGTTTTGAGAAAACCCTAAACTTGGCTCAGCAATCGTTGGTTACATCTTTGATTTCTCGCGGAGTAACTTGTGATGCTGATAATCTTTTTGACTATCAGTCTGACTCCACAAGCACCCACACGAATTGCTTGATTCAGTTGTTAAAGAGCGGTTGGCTAAGTCTTTCGTCTCAACCGAGGCGCGCATTCTACAGCAGCCCCTATATCTGTCAAGCGGTTATTTTAAGAAGTTTTCAAAGTTTCCTTTGCAACTTCAACCACTTGCGCTTCCGATCTCTCGTCAGCGGGAGGCGAATTCTACAGCGTTACACACTGCTGTCAACACCTCTTTTTCTCCGCTTTCGACCGAGAAGATCGAACCGTCAATAAGGCGAAAACAAGACACCTTACCAACTCCTTCGGGCTTCGATGAACTGAAGCGCAACCGCTGTCGAAAACTGCGTAACTCGTTGAATTTCAAGGAGTTTTCCGTTTCGGCTGCGCCGGAAGTGGGGCGAATTATAGACTTCCAGAATCTGCCGTCAACCCCTAATTTGCTTTTGCTATGAATAAACTTGAAAACACCCCAAAAGGGGTGTTTCCAAGACTCATAAATAAGAGGGATCAGATGCTCTCTATATAGAAGAGCACATTCACAGCACGCCTGAGGCTCGCAAGGCATCCACGGACTCAAGCTCAAGCCCCAACACCCGCCGTAGAACCTCGGCGGTATGCTCTCCTAATAAAGGAGGAGCATGACGATACTCGACCGGCGTTTCGGAGAGCCGGATCGGACTCGCCACCTGAGGCACCAACCCGGCCAACGCATGAGGCAGTTCGATCGCCAACCCGCGCGCCTTGACCTGCGGGTCCTCGAACATCTGCGCCAGGTCGTTGATAGGGCCGCAAGGCACTCCCGCCTGCTCCAACTGGGTAACCCACTCAGCGGTGGTCTTAAACACCGTGGCCTGACGGATCAGCGGAATCAGCACCGCCCGATTGGCAACCCGCAGCTTATTAGTCGCAAAACGCGGATCGTCCGCCCAGTGCGGCTGGCCCGCCACCTCGGCAAACTTGCGGAACTGCCCGTCATTCCCCACGGTAAGGATGAAATCGCCATCCGCCGTAGGAAAGTCCTGATAAGGCACGATATTCGGGTGAGCATTACCCAGGCGCTTGGGAGCGACTCCGGTGGTCAGGTAATTCATCGCCTGGTTGGCCAGACACGCAACCTGCACATCCAGCAGCGCCATATCGATGCGCTGCCCGCCACCGCTGTGCTGCCGATGCGCCAGCGCGGCAAGAATCGCCACAGTCGAGTACAGCCCCGTCAGGATGTCCGTCAACGCCACGCCGACCTTCACCGGCCCGGCGCCTTCATCGCCCTCGGGACGCCCGGTCAGGCTCATCAGCCCGCCCAGCCCCTGGATCATGAAGTCGTAGCCGGCACGCTTGGCATAAGGCCCGGTCTGGCCGAAGCCAGTAATGGAGCAATAGATCAGGTCAGGGTTGAGCGCCTTCAGCGACTGATAGTCCAACCCATAGGCCGCCAAGCCGCCGACCTTGAAGTTCTCGATCAGAATGTCGGATTTGGCCGCCAGCTCGCGCACCAGGCGCTGCCCCTCCGGTCGAGTGAAGTCGATGGTCACCGATTGCTTGTTACGGTTGGCCGACAGGTAATAGGCAGCCTCCGTAGTGTTCTCGCCATAAGCGTCCTTGAGGAAAGGCGGCCCCCAGGCGCGCGTATCGTCACCATTGCCCGGACGCTCGACCTTGATCACCTCGGCCCCCAGGTCCGCTAGGATCTGACCGGCCCAAGGCCCGGCCAGCACTCGCGACAAGTCCAGCACCCGCAAATGAGATAACGCGCCCATGGTCGCTCTCCTATTAGTAGAACGCCTGGATGCCAGTCTGCGCGCGCCCCAGGATCAGGGCATGGACGTCATGGGTCCCTTCGTAGGTGTTAACCACTTCCAGGTTGACCAGGTGACGGGCGATGCCGAACTCGTCGGAGATGCCGTTACCGCCCAGCATGTCGCGGGCCATGCGAGCGATGTCCAGCGATTTGCCGCAGGAGTTGCGCTTCATGATCGAGGTGATTTCCACCGCCGCCGTGCCTTCATCCTTCATCCGCCCCAGACGCAGGCAGCCTTGGAGGGCGAGGGTGATCTCGGTCTGCATGTCCGCCAGTTTTTTCTGGATCAGTTGGGTAGCCGCCAACGGGCGACCGAACTGCTGACGGTCCAGGGTGTACTGGCGAGCGGTGTGCCAGCAGAATTCGGCCGCACCCAGAGCGCCCCAGGAAATACCGTAGCGGGCAGAGTTCAGACAGGTGAACGGACCTTTCAGACCACGCACATCCGGGAAGATGTTCTCTTCCGGAACAAAGACGTTGTCCATGACGATTTCGCCGGTGATGGAAGCGCGCAGACCAACCTTGCCGTGAATCGCCGGAGCACTCAGACCTTTCCAGCCTTTTTCCAGTACGAAGCCACGGATATCGCCAGCATCGTCCTTGGCCCACACCACGAACACGTCAGCAATTGGGCTGTTGGTGATCCACATCTTGCTGCCGGTCAGGCTGTAACCGCCATCCACCTTGCGAGCACGGGTAACCATCGCACCCGGGTCGGAGCCATGGTTGGGTTCGGTCAGACCAAAGCAGCCAATCCACTCGCCAGAGGCCAGCTTCGGCAAATACTTTTGCTTCTGGGCTTCGGTACCAAATTCGTTGATCGGCACCATCACCAGGGAGGACTGCACGCTCATCATCGAGCGGTAGCCGGAATCCACACGCTCCACTTCACGGGCAATCAGGCCGTAGCAGACATAGTTCAGACCACTGCCGCCGTACTGCTCGGGAATGGTGGCACCCAGCAGGCCGACTTCACCCATTTCGCGGAAGATCGCCGGGTCGGTCTTTTCATGACGGAAAGCTTCGAGCACACGCGGCGCCAGCTTGCCTTGAGCGAATTGCTCGGCACTGTCGCGCACCATGCGCTCTTCTTCAGTGAGCTGTTGATCCAGCAAAAGGGGATCGATCCAGTTGAAGCTTGCTTTACCGCCCATGAGTGAGTCCTCGTGAAGTAGGTCAACGTTCGTGGACTGATCCTAGGCCGGCTTTGCGGGCGCGGCAAACGAGGATTTCGCATACTGTTGTGCTATTTTCTCACTCCACAACAGCCGTAAGCGGCTTTTAGCGATTCCATTAGTGAGATTGCCGTACATGCGCAGAAAGATCCCCAGCACTGCCGCCCTCATCAGCTTCGAAGCCGCCGCACGCCACGAGAGCTTTACCAAGGCGGCGCAGGAGCTTTCGCTGACACAAGGTGCCATTTGCCGACAGATCGCCAGCCTGGAAGAGTTTCTCGGGGTCGAGCTATTCCGCCGATCCCGACGCGGCGTCAAGCTGACCGAGGCCGGACTCTCCTACAGCCGCCGCGTGGCCACCCAACTGGACGCAGTTGAACGCGACACGCTTTCCGTCATGGGCCAGCAGGGCGCCAACGTCATCGAGCTGGCGGTGGTCCCGACCTTTGGCACCCAATGGCTGCTGCCCCGACTCAAGGATTTTCAGCAGCGACACCCGGAAGTCACGGTCAACCTGACCAACCGCACCCGGCCTTTCCTGTTCGCCGATACCGACTTCGACGCCGCGATTTACTTTGGCGATGCCGACTGGTCGGGCACCCAATCCCATCGCCTGATGGGAGAGAACCCGATGCCAGTGTGCAGCCCCGCAACCCTGGGCAACCGCACCCGGCTGAGCGCCGAAGAAATCGCCGAGCTGCCGCTGCTGCAGCAGACCACACGCCCCTATGCCTGGCGGCAATGGTTCAACTCACAGCACCTGAATATCCCACGGGACATGACAGGTCCGCGTTACGAACTATTCTCCATGCTGGCGCAGGCCGCCATGCACGACATGGGCATCGCCCTGATCCCGCCATTCCTTATTCAGAGGGAGCTGAGGGAAAAGCGCCTGGTGATCGCCAACCCCGAAGCTCTGGCGAGCATCAAGGCGTATTACCTGATGATTCCCGAGCGCAAGGTGGAATCAGCGTCTTTACGGGCTTTTCGCGATTGGCTGGTGGAGCAGGCACAAAGCTACAGCCTTGAGAAATAGCAGGGCAGAACGATAAATTGACCCGGTAGTCAGATAAAGCAAAACACTACAGATATAACTAAATGTCGCATTTAGACAGACTGTATCAATAAGCGGAACAACCGTCCTATAAGCGCCTAACCACGTGGCTTGTAGGGCTTTTTGGGGGCCATGAACGCTCATTCACATGACCAATGTGAAAATTGTTTTATTTTCCGTCGAAATCCTTACAGGTCACGGCTTACAAGGGATTGAACCCGACCCTTGCGACATTCGGTCACAGGGTGACTTGTAGTTAATTTTCCGTCACCCCTCATAATCCCTTGAAGGGCGTAATGTTCGCCTGCAAAATGCCGCGCCCCGCCTTGATTCTGGCGGGATCATGCTGATCGGCCGCCCCAGCTGCACCATCCGTAGTGCGCTGGCCTTCTAGAAAAGATCGAAAGCAATAAGATCAAGCAGGAGATTTGACGTGCACATTGGTGTTCCTCTCGAAACCCAAACGGGTGAAACACGGGTTGCTGCAACCCCGGAAACCATCAAGAAACTGATCGGCCAGGGTCATAAAGTCACTGTGCAGAGCGGCGCCGGCATCAACGCCAGTGTTGTCGACAGTGCCTATGAAGCGGCAGGTGCAACCATTGGCAGCGCCAACGATGCATTCGGCGCAGAGCTGATTCTCAAGGTCGTGGCTCCCAGTGATAGCGAGCTGGCCCTGATCAAAAGCGGCACTGTCCTGGTGGGCATGCTCAATCCGTTCAGCAATGAAACCATTGCCAAGATGGCCGAATGCGGCATCACCGCCTTTGCCCTGGAAGCAGCGCCACGTACCTCGCGGGCCCAGAGCCTGGATGTGCTGTCCTCGCAAGCCAACATCGCCGGTTACAAGGCGGTGCTGCTGGCTGCCCACTATTACCCGCGCTTCATGCCGATGCTGATGACCGCCGCGGGCACCGTGAAAGCCGCTCGCGTGCTGATTCTCGGTGCCGGGGTTGCCGGCCTGCAGGCCATCGCCACCGCCAAGCGCCTGGGCGCCGTGATCGAGGCCTCGGACGTGCGTCCGGCGGTCAAGGAACAGATCGAATCCCTGGGGGCCAAGTTCGTCGACGTGCCTTACGAGACCGATGAAGAGCGCGAATGCGCCGTCGGCGTCGGTGGTTACGCGCGCCCGATGCCTGCCAGCTGGATGCAGCGCCAGGCCCAAGCCGTGCACGAACGCGCCAAACAGGCGGATATCGTGATTACCACCGCCCTGATTCCAGGCCGCAAGGCGCCGGTACTGCTGAGCGCCGAAACCGTGGCCCAGATGAAGCCAGGCTCGGTGGTCGTCGACCTCGCCGCGGCCCAGGGCGGCAACTGCCCGCTGACCGTGGCGGATCAGGTGGTGGTCGAGAATGGCGTGACCATTGTCGGCCCGACCAACCTGGCCGGCGCTGTCGCTGCCGATGCCTCGGCGCTGTACGCCCGCAACCTGCTGGACTTCCTGAAGCTCGTCTTCACCAAAGAAGGTCAGTTCGAGGTCAACCTAGAAGACGACATCGTCGCCGCGTGCCTGATGTGCCGCAACGGCCAAGTCATCCGTAAAAACGCCTAAGCAGGGATTCAGACGATGGAAGAGCTTATCTCCCCCGGTATCTACAACCTGATCATCTTCGTGCTGGCGATTTATGTCGGTTATCACGTGGTCTGGAACGTTACACCCGCATTGCACACCCCGCTGATGGCGGTGACCAACGCCATTTCGGCGATCGTCATCGTCGGTGCCATGCTGGCCGCCGCCCTGACCGTGACGCCGCTGGGCAAGACCATGGGCACGCTGGCCGTGGCCCTGGCCGCGGTCAACGTGTTCGGCGGCTTCCTGGTAACCCGCCGCATGCTTGAGATGTTCAAGAAAAAAGCCCCGAAAGCCGGAAAAGAAGAGGCGCCCAAGTAATGAGCATGAATCTGGTAACGACGCTCTACCTGATCGCGTCAATCTGCTTTATCCAGGCCCTCAAAGGCCTGTCGCACCCGACCTCTTCGCGCCGCGGCAACCTGTTCGGCATGCTCGGCATGGCCCTGGCGATCGTCACCACCGTCGGCCTGGTGTTCAAGCTGGGCTCGGAACTGGCGACTGTCGGCATCGGCTACGTGATCGTCGGCCTGCTGATCGGCGGCACCGCCGGTTCGATCATGGCCAAGCGCGTGGAAATGACCAAGATGCCGGAGCTGGTGGCCTTCATGCACAGCATGATCGGTCTGGCGGCAGTGTTCATCGCCATCGCCGCCGTGGTCGAGCCGCAGTCCCTGGGCATCGTCAAGCAACTGGGGGATTCGATTCCAGCCGGTAACCGCCTGGAACTGTTCCTCGGCGCGGCCATCGGTGCCATCACCTTCTCCGGTTCGGTGATCGCCTTCGGCAAGCTATCGGGCAAGTACAAGTTCCGTCTGTTCCAGGGCGCACCGGTACAGTTCGGCGGCCAACACAAACTGAACCTGATTCTCGGCCTGGCGACCCTGGGCCTGGGCGTGACCTTCATGCTCACCGGCAACCTCGGCACCTTCGCCCTGATGCTGGTCCTGGCCTTCGTGCTGGGCGTGCTGATCATCATCCCGATCGGCGGTGCCGACATGCCGGTAGTGGTGTCGATGCTCAACAGCTACTCGGGCTGGGCAGCGGCGGGGATCGGTTTCTCGCTGAACAACTCGATGCTGATCATCGCCGGCTCCCTGGTGGGTTCGTCCGGTGCGATCCTGTCGTACATCATGTGCAAGGCGATGAACCGTTCGTTCTTCAACGTACTGCTTGGCGGCTTCGGCAACACTGCAGACGCCGGTGGCCCGGCGGGCGCGCAAGAGGCCCGTCCGGTGAAGTCCGGCTCGGCTGACGACGCTACCTTCCTGCTGACCAACGCCGACACTGTGATCATCGTTCCGGGTTACGGCCTGGCGGTCGCGCGGGCCCAGCACGCGCTGAAAGAATTGACCGAGAAGCTGACCCACCACGGCGTAACCGTGAAGTACGCGATCCACCCGGTAGCGGGGCGCATGCCCGGCCACATGAACGTACTGCTGGCCGAGGCCGAAGTACCGTACGACCAAGTATTCGAGATGGAAGACATCAACTCTGAGTTCGGCCAGGCCGACGTAGTGCTGGTGCTCGGCGCCAACGACGTGGTCAACCCGGCGGCGAAGAACGATCCGAAATCGCCGATCGCTGGCATGCCGATTCTCGAAGCGTTCAAGGCCAAGACCGTCATCGTCAACAAGCGTTCGATGGCCAGCGGCTATGCCGGCCTGGACAACGAACTATTCTACCTGGACAAGACCATGATGGTGTTCGGCGACGCCAAGAAAGTCATCGAGGACATGGTCAAAGCCGTCGAATAAAACCTGCTCCAGCGCAACACCCAAGACCTCAGCCTTTAGTAGGCTGGGGTTTTTTATTTCCCGCACAAACCCGACAAAAGGCTCTAAATCGCGGCCTTTCATTCGACCTTGGTAGCGGGACGAATTTTTTTGAAATCACTAGACTGCGCATCTTGCTTCCGCTGCCCGAGATAACAATCCATGTACCGTGATCGTATCCGCTTGCCTTCGTTGTTGGATAAGGTGATGAGCGCCGCCGACGCTGCCGCTCTGATTCAGGACGGCATGACCGTCGGCATGAGCGGCTTCACCCGCGCCGGCGAAGCCAAGGCCGTGCCCCATGCGTTGGCCGAGCGCGCCAAGGTAACCCCACTGAAAATCAGCCTGATGACCGGCGCCAGCCTGGGCAACGACCTTGACAAGCAACTCACCGAGGCCGGTGTCCTGGCCCGACGCATGCCGTTCCAGGTCGACAGCACCCTGCGCAAGGCGATCAATGCCGGCGAGGTGATGTTCATCGACCAGCACCTGTCGGAAACCGTGGAACAGCTGCGCAACCAGCAGCTCAAGCTGCCGGACATCGCCGTCATCGAAGCCGTGGCGATCACCGAGCAGGGCCATATCGTACCGACCACCTCGGTGGGCAACTCCGCCAGTTTCGCGATCTTCGCCAAGCACGTGATCGTCGAGATCAACCTGGCGCACAACCCGAACCTGGAAGGCCTGCACGACATCTATATCCCGACCTACCGGCCGACCCGCACGCCTATCCCGCTGGTGAAGGTCGACGACCGTATCGGCAGCACCGCTATCCCGATCCCGACGGAGAAGATCGTCGCGATTGTCATCACCAACCAAACGGACTCGCCATCCACCGTTTCGACGCCAGACAGCGAAACCCAGGGGATCGCCAACCACCTGATCAACTTCTTCAAGCAGGAAGTGGACGCTGGGCGCATGAGCAACAAGCTGGGCCCGCTGCAGGCGGGTATCGGCAATATCGCCAACGCGGTGATGTGCGGCCTGATCGAATCGCCGTTCGAAGAACTGACCATGTACTCCGAAGTGCTGCAGGATTCGACTTTCGACCTGATCGACGCCGGAAAGCTGAGCTTCGCTTCGGGCAGCTCGATCACCCTGTCGAGCCGTCGCAACGCCGATGTGTTCGGCAACCTGGAGCGCTACAAGGACAAACTGGTGCTGCGCCCGCAGGAGATTTCCAACCATCCGGAAGTGGTGCGTCGCCTGGGCATCATCGGCATCAACACCGCCCTGGAGTTCGACATCTACGGCAACGTCAACTCCACCCACGTCTGCGGCACGCGGATGATGAACGGCATCGGCGGTTCGGGTGACTTCGCTCGCAACGCGCACCTGGCGATCTTCGTCACCAAGTCCATTGCCAAGGGCGGGGCGATTTCCAGCGTGGTGCCGATGGTCAGCCACGTCGACCACACCGAACACGACGTCGACATCCTGGTGACCGAAGTCGGCCTGGCCGACCTGCGTGGCCTGGCGCCACGGGAGCGGGCACGGGTGATCATCGACAACTGCGTACACCCGGACTATCGCCAGCCCCTGAATGACTACTTCACCGCAGCCTGCGCCTTGGGCGGCCACACGCCGCACATCCTGCGCGATGCCCTGCGCTGGCACATGAACCTGGAAGAAACCGGGCGCATGCTCGCTGTGTGATGGGTACAGTCGATGGCTGACGCAAGCACAGTTGTGTCAGCTCATCGGCAACCCTTAAGCACTTGTCAAAAACTGTACTGCTGTACTGGTGTTTTACCCCCTCAAAACCCAACCTTTTTCAAGAAACCGTCCTAAAACGCACCTAAATGGTGCTAACAGGTACAGTTGCATCATTTCCGAACAGTACAGCATCTATAAACAGTTAACTGGTCCCTCACAATACAGATGAACTGTATCTACAGAGACTGGCGCGAGAGGAGGATCATGGGCATCAGTTAAACCACTACCTAATCCCGCCACAAGCGGAAGGATGCACACCATGGAACGTACACTCAGTTCCGAACTGTTCTTCGAAGACAAAGCTGCAAAAACCCAGGCCTCCCTGCCTCTGCGCGTTCTCGCCAACCTGATGCTGTGGCAGCGCCGCATCTCCAGCCGCCATCAACTGGCTCGCCTGGATTCGCGTCTGCTGGCTGACGCAGGTATCAGCGAAGCTCAACGCTACGAAGAGCTGAGCAAGCCGTTCTGGCGCTAAGTTAGCGTCGCTGGCCCTGACCCACCGGGTCCACCGCCAGCACCCCGAATTGAAAAAACAAAACCCGTCGCGGGCAACCGCGACGGGTTTTGTCGTTTTAGGTCTGGCAATGGCTGGAAGCCGCCGGTACAGAAAGGGTAAGGCTAGATAGGTACAGTTTAAATATAAACAAAACTGGACCAGTACAATTTCATACTGGTGTATCTGTATACATGCCTGCGTGAATAGCAACATGGTGTCCCAAGTCCCTGACTTCGGCCTGCCGAAAGGACCGCACCATGAACCACATACCAGGACGTATCGCACCTCTCAGCTTCTCCCATCCTCAGATAAGCGCGTGGAAACGCTTGTACCGAGCCTTGTGCCAAATGCAGCAGAACGCCCGGACACGCCGCGTACTGGCAGGGCTCAACGATCAGCAATTGTCCGATGTAGGCATCAGCCATAGCGACCGCATGGCTGAACTGGAGAAACCCTTCTGGCGCTAGTTCGCGCCAAGACAGCAGAAGAGGGCTATTCGAACAGATGGGGTGGGCCTAATATCCAGTAGCGTGTAGCGATTTTCCTGAAGGGGCGTCTGATTCATCTGCCCCACAGTGACTACCCGGTGCCCACTCAGCACCACCCTATCTGTTATCAAGGAGTTTTACCTATGTCCCGTCTTCGCCTGCTCAGCGCTGCTGCCTTGCTGGCCTTGGCCTCCAACGCCCACGCCTCCAGCTTTATCGTCACCACCGATGCGGTTGTCGGCGCACTCAAGGCCACTTCCGATGCGACCTCCGACGTCACCTCCTCGTTCCGTGACAACAAAATCGTGCGCGCCGCTCGTGACGATGCCGCCAGTTTTGTCGCCACCGAAGGCGCCATTCGCGGTGTGAAGCTGGAAAGCGCGTTTGACCATATCCGCCAACAGTTGCCACAACTGAGCGCTACTGACGCCCAGCTCGCTCAGGCCATCCTGACGATCTGACCGCCGGTCCGGTGACGGGTGCGCCCAACGCACCCGAAACCCTGGGCGCTGGCTCTCGCCCGGGCATTGCGCTAGCCTTGCCGCTGGTTTTTCAGCTGTCGAGACTCATGCGTTTTTTCAGATCCCTGCTTACCGTCCCTTCGTTGATTGCCGTTTGCTGGACAGGCTCGGTCGCTGCTTTCGACCTGAGCACACAAGGCCTGGTCATCACTGGCTACGCCACCAGCAAGGTGACCTCCGCGCCTTTCGACAACAAACGCGTACTGGCTGCCCAGGATGATGCCGCGGCGTTCATTGCCACTGACGGCCACCTGCGCGGAGCCCGGCTGGAATCAGCCTTGAAATACCTGCGTAAAACCCAGCCACAACTTCATGCCGGCGACCTTGAACTGGCGCAGGCAATTCTCGTCCAATAACTATCCCTGTCATCCCGGAGTCGTTCCATGCGTAGCCCGCTGATTGCTGCCACCCTTGGCCTGTTGCTGTTGGCTGATGTGGCCCAGGCGCAAACCCTGGTAGCCACCAGTAACATCATCGTTCGAGCCTTTGGTCGTACCATCGATTTCACCTCGGACACCACCACCTCCATCCGCGACTCGAAAATCGTACGTGCCGCCCATGACGACGCCGCCAGCTTCGTCGCCAGCGACGGCGATATTCGTGGCGCCCAGCTGGAAGCCGCCTTCGATACCTTGCGTAACCGCGTGCCGGAAGCCCGCGACGCCAGTGATCAGGTGCTCGCCGAAGCCATCCTCGCACTGTGAGGCCGCTCGCTGCCTGGCTGCTGGGCGCAGCGCTGTTACTCTTGGGCAACAGCGCTCAGGCCGGCCTGCAACTGCGGCTCAAGACCGAAGGCTTGAGCCCGGAACAGCAGCACGCCAGCCAGGCGCTGCTGGATGAAGCGATGCAAGCGCTGCCGCCGCGCTTCATCGAGCAACTGGACCGTCGCATCGATGTCGGCTGGACCGACGACATGCCTCACAACGCCTACGGCCAGGCATCGCTGGTCGACGAACTCGACCTGAATCGCAAGCTGCTGGCCAGCCTCACCGACGGCAGCGCGGCCACCCAGAAAACCCATCGCCCCCATGGCACCGTGCGCCGGGAAATGCTCGCCACCGTGCTGCATGAACTCACCCATATTTATGACCGTTCGCGCCTGTGGTCGGGCGCCGAGCGCACGCTGATCCAGCGTTGCAGCCGCCAGAACAGTGCCTCGGGCCTGATCGGGCTGCCGGACCAGTGCCGTGGCCAGACTTCGCGCCGCTTCACCCTCAGCGACGACCCGCGCCTGCTCGACCTCGCCGGCTGGCCGCAATACGTCGGCCGCCGCGGCGAACGCGAGCAGTACAACCGCCAGGTCGCCCGCAGCCCGGATATCTACGAAACGACCAACCCGAAAGAGTTCGTCGCGGTGAACATGGAGTACTTCCTCCTGGACCCGAGCTACGCCTGCCGCCGGCCGGCGCTGTACCGCTACTACCAGGAACACTTCGGCTGGGCGCCGAAGGCCAAGGACACCTGCACCCAGTCCTTCGCCTTCCTCAACGCCGGCAACGACTTCGCCAAGCAGCCGCTGGGCAAAGTCGACCCGGAGCGAGTCTATGCCGTGGATTACCTGCTGGCCGAAGCCAACCAGAACTGGGTCAGCCGCTGGGGGCACAGCATGTTGCGCCTGGTGATCTGCGCCCCCGGCCGGCCGCGCGGGCCGGATTGCCGGCTGGACCTCGAGCAGCACCTGGTGTTGTCCTACCGCGCCTTTGTCGGTGACGTGCAGCTGTCGAGCTGGGACGGCCTGGTCGGCAAATACCCGTCCCGCCTGTTTATCCTGCCGTTGGCCCAGGTCATCGATGAATACACCAAGACCGAGCTGCGCAGCCTGGCTTCGGTGCCGCTGAACCTGTCGCGCAACGAGATCGAAGAAGTGGTCGAGCGCGCCGCCGAGATGCACTGGAGCTACGACGGCAACTATTACTTCCTGTCCAATAACTGCGCCGTGGAAAGCCTGAAGCTGCTGCGCAGTGGCAGCAACAATGCCCAGCTCACCGGGCTCGACAGCATCATGCCCAACGGCCTGCTGGAAGTGCTCAAGGGCCGTGGCCTGGCCGATACCAGCGTGCTGGACGATCCTCGCGAAGCCTTGCGCCTGGGGTATCGCTTCGACTCCTTCCGCGACCGTTACCAGGCAATGTTCGAGGTATTGAAAAAGCACCTGCCGATCAAACAGAACAGCGTCGAAGACTGGCTGTCCCTGAGTGCCGCGCAGCGCCGCCAGTGGTTCGACCAAGCGGACCTGCGCACCAGCGCTGCCTTGCTGCTGCTCGAACAGGCGAGCTTCCGGCGCCAGTTGCTTCTGGCCCAGGACGAGGTCAAGCAGCGTTATCTGGGCGCTCGCGACCTGCAGAACGGCGGCATGGACAAGGCCAACAAGACCCTGCAGGAAATCCTCGCCAACAGCGGTTTCCTCAGTCGCCCGGCCGAGTTGCTCGGTAGCAGCGGCTATGGCCTGCCGCAGCCAAGCGAATGGCAACGCCTGGAGTCGGAAAGCAGCCTGCGCCAGAAACAGCTGCAAGCCCTGACCGGCGATCTGGACAAGGAAGTGCGGGCCTTGCTGGAACCGAGCCGCGCTGCCGAAATCGCCGCCAACGAAGCCAACCTGAAACAGCTGGGCGAACACCTGCGGGCCTTGCACAAGGCCGCGGGCGGGCTGGAACTGCCCTGATCCCGCATCGCGGGCCAGCCCTCCTTCATAGCTGGCCCACGAAGCGCTCCCGCAACCTTACAACGTCTCCTCGGCCTCTCCCGGCAACTGCTCATCCAGGTGCAGCCAGGGCAAACGGCTGTCGATCCAGATATGCCGCTCGGCCGGCGCCAGTTCCGGATGATCCAGGGTAGCGATGGTCACATCGATGCTGTCCGGGCTCAGTTGTGTAATCAGCGCCAGATGGGCACCGCAGTTCGGGCAGAAATACCGCGCACAGCCGGGCGAGGAGTGGTAGCACGCCGGCGTCCCGGCCAGCCACTGGAAAGCCGGGCGGGGCAGGGTGATCCAGGTGGTCACCAGGCCGCCGCTGACCCGTCGGCAGATAGAACAATGGCAATGGGCGATATCGCGCAACGGCCCGCTGAACTGATAACGCAGCTGGCCGCAATGGCAACCGCCGGTATGCAACAGGCTCATACAAAAACCTCCCATCGAATGGCAGCGGAAAACTCCGGCCAGCAGGCCGATCTGGTTGTTTTTTAACCGCACGTCGGCTTGCGACGCATCCGATCATTGCTTTCTACAACGAAAGGTAGCTGAAAGCTTCCGCGATTAGGATCGCCACCACTGCCGGCAACAGACCGGTTGGCCAATGGGCGTTTTCACGCCTCCAGGCCCAATTAACAACAATGGTGATTCTGATGTCCGTTCGTACCCGCCTTTTCGCCCCGCTTCCTCCACGTCCCGCGCTTCCCGTTCTGCGCTGACCCCAACCGGTTCGCCATTCCCTAGCCGCGCTACGCCTGGAGTATTCCCATGCTGACTTTCCTTGGCTTCGCCATGGTCATCACCTTCATGTTCCTGATCATGACCAAGCGCCTGTCCGCGCTGATCGCCCTGATCATCATTCCTATCCTGTTCGCGCTGTTCGGCGGCTTCGCCCCGAAGATCGGCCCGATGATGCTCGAAGGCATCACCAAGCTGGCACCGACCGGCGTGATGCTGATGTTCGCCATCCTGTATTTCGCCCTGATGATCGACTCCGGCCTGTTCGACCCGGCCGTGCGCAAGATCCTCAAGCTGGTCAAGGGTGACCCGCTCAAGGTCTCGGTCGGTACCGCCGTGCTCGCGTTGGTGGTGTCCCTGGACGGCGACGGCGCCACCACCTACATGATCTGCGTGGCGGCCATGCTGCCGCTGTACAGCCGCATCGGCATGAGCCCGCGGATCATGGCCGGCCTGATCATCCTGGCCGGTGGCGTGATGAACATGACCCCCTGGGGTGGCCCGACCGCCCGTGCCGCCAGTGCGCTGCATGTCGACCCGTCGGACATCTTCGTGCCGATGATCCCGGCAATGCTGGCCGGCGTGGTGGCGATCCTGGCGATCGCCTATATGTACGGCAAGCGCGAACGTGCGCGCCTGGGTGAACTGCACCTGCAGGGCGACGAGATCGACCACAGCGAAATCAGCGTTTCGCAATTCCCGGACGCCCGCCGTCCGAAGCTGATCTGGTTCAACGGCGCCCTGACCTTCGCCCTGATGTGCGCACTGATCGCCGGCCTGTTGCCGCTGCCAGTGCTGTTCATGGTGGCCTTCAGTATCGCAATGATCGTCAACTACCCATGCCTGCAACAGCAGAAGGACCGCGTCGCGGCCCACGCTGGCAGCGTACTGGCGGTGGTCGGGCTGATCTTCGCCGCCGGTATCTTCACCGGCATCCTGTCCGGTACCGGCATGGTCGACGCCATGTCGAAGAGCCTGCTGGCCGTGATCCCGGATGCACTGGGCCCGTACCTGGCGGTGATCACCGCGCTGGTGAGCATGCCGTTCACCTTCTTCATGTCCAACGATGCCTTCTATTACGGCGTGTTGCCCGTTCTCGCCGAGGCCGCCAGTCACTACGGCATCACCGCGGTGGAAATGGCACGTGCCTCGATCGTCGGCCAACCCGTCCACTTGCTCAGCCCGCTGGTACCATCCACCTACCTGCTGGTGGCCCTGGCCGGTATCGAGTTCGGCGATCACCAGCGCTTCACCCTCAAGTGGGCAGTACTGGTTTGCCTGTGCATAATGTTCGCCGCCTTGCTGATGGGGATCTTTCCGCTGTTCAGCACTCTATAAAAAGCAATGACTCACCGCGTCGGCCACTAGACTTCGCTCTCTGAAATCTCGACTGGCGCGGTACAACACTCGCTCAAAGGAATACACATGGAATGGCTGACCAACCCGGAAATCTGGGTTGCCTTCTTTACCCTGACCGCCCTGGAAATCGTCCTGGGTATCGACAACATCATCATGATCTCGATCCTGGTCAGCCGCATGCCCAAGCACATGCAGGCACGGACCCGGATTTTCGGCCTGGCGCTGGCCATGATCACGCGGATCCTCCTGCTGCTGTCGATCACCTGGGTCATGCGCCTGACCGCCGACCTGTTCGTGGTCTTCGGCCAGGGTATTTCCGGGCGTGACCTGATCCTGTTCTTCGGTGGCCTGTTCCTGCTCTGGAAGAGTTCCCAGGAGATGTACCACGCCCTGGAAGGCGAGGACGAAACCGCGGAAGAACCAAGCGGCAAGGGCGGCAACTTCCTCTACACCATCATCCAGATCGCGATCATCGACATCGTGTTCTCCCTGGACTCGGTGATCACCGCCGTCGGCATGGTCTCCCATGTACCGGTCATGGTCGCGGCGATCATCGTCGCGGTGCTGGTGATGATGCTGGCTTCCGGCACCATCAGTGAGTTCATCGACAAGCACCCCTCGCTGAAGATGCTGGCGCTGTCGTTCCTGCTGGTGGTCGGTACCGTACTGATCGCCGAGGCGTTCGAAGTGCACGTACCAAAAGGCTACGTCTACTTCGCCATGGCCTTCTCGCTGGCGGTGGAGGCGATCAACATCAAGATGCGCACTGCCATCGCGAAAAAGAAAAAGCAGCAGGACCCGGTGAAACTGCGCAAGGACATCCCGGGTCAATAACCCGAGAGCGCAGCAGAAAAAGGGGCTTTCGAGCCCCTTTTTCACGCCTGCGAAAAGCCGCTTTTTTCATGACAGTTTTGTTTCAATCGCCGCATCAGCTATGCGATGCTGGCGCACAGACCGTTAGCCAACTACAGCTTAAGTACAGAACGTAGAACGACGCGCGGCACCGTTAACTTGCCCCTCTGGGGCGCTATTCACCACAGGGGGCCGTTATGCTCACCCTGCTCAATTTGCTGTCCGCCGTGGCCTTGCTGATCTGGGGCACGCATATCGTCCGCACCGGCATCCTGCGGGTCTATGGCTCGAACCTGCGTCACCTCATCGGCCAGAACATGGCCAAGCGTCCGCTGGCCTTCATCGCCGGGATCCTGGTCACCGCCATGGTCCAGAGCAGCAACGCCACGGCGATGCTGGTCACCTCGTTCGTCGGCCAGGGGCTGATGGCCCTGACACCCGCCCTGGCGACCATGCTCGGCGCCGACGTCGGTACCGCGCTGATGGCCCGGGTGCTGACCTTCGACCTGTCCTGGCTGTCGCCGCTGCTGATCTTTCTCGGGGTGATCTTCTTCCTGTCGCGCAAACAGACCCGCGCCGGCCAGCTCGGGCGGGTAGGGATCGGCCTGGGGCTGATCATCCTGGCGCTGCAACTGATCGTCGAAGCTGCCGCGCCCATCACCCATGCCCAGGGCGTGAAAGTCCTGTTCGCCTCGCTGACCGGCGACATCCTGCTCGATGCCCTGATGGGTGCGCTGTTCGCCATGATTTCCTACTCCAGCCTGGCCGCCGTGCTGCTCACCGCGACCCTGGCCGGGGCCGGCGTGATCAGCCTGCCGGTGGCCATCGGCCTGGTGATCGGCGCCAACATCGGCAGCGGGGTGCTGGCCTTTCTCAGCACCAACATGCAGAACGCCGCCGGCCGCCAGGTGGCGCTGGGCAGCCTGTTGTACAAGCTGATCGGCCTGCTGCTGATCATTCCGGTGCTCGACCCGCTCGCCCAGTGGATGGACAGCCTGGACTTCAGCCCGCAAGAGGTGGTGATCGGTTTCCACCTGCTCTACAACACCCTGCGTTGCCTGGTGCTGCTGCCGACGGTCGGGCCGATGGCCAAGGTCTGCGCCTGGTTGCTGCCGGAGCGCCCGGAAACCAACGGCCGGGCCAAGCCTCGCCACCTCGACCCGACCGCCCTGGCCACCCCCAGCCTGGCCCTGGCCAACGCGGCGCGGGAAACCCTGCGCATCGGTGACCTGATCGATAACATGCTCGAAGCCGTGCGCGATGTGCTGCACGGCAAGCAGACCGCGATCACCCAGGAAATGCGCAACCTCAACGACGACGTCGAAGTGCTCTATAACGCGATCAAGCTCTATCTGGCGCAGATGCCCCGGGAAGACCTGGGCGAACAGGACAGCCGGCGCTGGGCCGAAATCATCGAATTGGCGATCAACCTGAAACTGGCCAGCGACCTGATCGAACGCATGCTGCGCAAGGTCCAGCAGCAGAAGACCGCGCAACGTCGCTCGTTTTCCGAAGTCGGCCTCGAAGAACTGGCCGGCCTGCATGAACAGCTGACCGCCAACCTGCACCTCGGGCTTTCGGTGTTTCTTAGCGCCGATCCGGAAAGCGCCCGGCAGCTGCTGCGGGAAAAACGCCGCTTTCGCGCTCAGGAACGTCGCCTGGCCCATGCCCATGTCAGCCGCCTGCAACGTAAAATCGTCCAGAGCATCGAGACCAGTTCGCTGCACCTGGAGCTGATCGCCGATATGAAACGCTTGAATTCACTGTTCTGCGGCAGCGCCTACGTGGTGCTGGGTTCCTCCGAAACCGGCGCGCTCGCCGTGGACGATATGGCTGACATCACCCATTCACCCTGAACGTCCACAGTTACTCGAAGTCTGTAGAACTTACGCCCGTCGTAAGGAAGCCTGTTATGCGTTGCCTGTTATTCGCCTGTCTGCTGCTCGGATCAGCCCACTCGTTTGCCCTGGATCGCTTCCAGGTCGAGGGCTACATGCTGCCCAACGGCCTGCAGTTGCTGCTCAAGCCGGGCAGCGAGCGCGGCCACGTGGCGATTCGCCTGGTGGTCGGGGTAGGGCTGGACGACTTCGGCTGCGCCGACAAGGAGCTGCCGCACCTGCTCGAACACCTGCTGTTCAGCGGCATCGACGCCAGCGGCGAGGGCGGGCTGGAGGAGCGCATGCAAGCCCTGGGCGGCGAGTGGAACGCCTACACCAGCAATGCCGACACCACGTTCGTCATCGAGGCCCCGGCGAAAAACCAGCGCAAGGTACTGGACCTGCTACTGGCCCTCTTGACCCGCACCGAACTCGACGACAACGCACTGCAAACGGCGAAACGGGTGGTCGAACGCGAGGACGGCGGGCACTACTCGCACCTGCAACGCTGGCTGGACCACCAGGACCTCGGCCACACCGCCAGCAACCAGCTGGCGGTGGAGCTGGGCCTGAAGTGCGCCGAACGGGCCGAGGTCGACCAACTGACCCTGCAACAGCTGGAGCAACTGCGCAAGGACTGGTACGCGCCGAACAACATGACCCTGATCGTCGTCGGCGACCTTGACCGCCTGTTGCCGGCCTACCTGGAGCGCAGCTACGGCGCGCTGGAACCGGTGGAGCCCAGCGAGCACCAGGGCCTGCCGGACATTCAACAAACGGCCGCCGCCGAGCGCAGCCTGATCCACGGCTGGGTCGGCGACAGCGCCAAGCTGCACTGGCTGTTCCCCGAGCCGACCCTCGACCGGCAGCACGATGAAACCTTCGACCTGCTCAAGGATTACCTGGACTGGGCGCTCTACCAAAAGCTGCGCCTGCAACACGAGCTGTCCTACGGACCGAACAGCGAGCGCGAGGTGTTTGGCGGCGTCGGCTTTCTCAGCCTGAATGCCGACCTGGAGCGCGCGGACGTGCCCCAGGCCCGGCAAGCGATCGATGAGCTCAAGGCGCAACTGCTCAAGGACGGCCTGGAGCCGGCCACCTTCGCCCGCCTGCAACAGGCCGCCATTGCTCGCCAGGCCTGGACGGTGCAGGGCAACAGCGCCCTGGCGGATTACTACTGGGGCGCCTTGAGCGACTACGCAGACGGACATTTCAGCGACCCGGCCAAGCGCCTGAAAGCCGTCAGCCTGAAGCAGGCCAACCAGGCCATGCGCAAGCTGCTGGAGCAGCCCGGCTACCTGCGGATCGAAAAACCGCTGCTGAGCTACGCGGCCTTGAGCGGGCTGCTCCTCGGCGCATTGCTATTGATCATTTTGGCGCTGTTCGGCTGGCGCGCTTATCGCAAACGAATCCGTGGCTGATGCGTCATTTGTCATGCTAAACCGTTATTCTGTCGGGGATTTTTTCTAGTGTGAATCGCCGAATGCCAAACCTGACTCATTACATGCAGCGCATCCTGGAACTGATGAAGCGCTACCCAGGGGTCATTGCGCTCGGCGGTTTCATTTCCGGTGTCGGCAGTTTCATCCTGGTGGACCGCCAACAGGGCCTGGCCACCTGGATCGCCGTGATCATGCTGGTGAGCTGGATCTGGCTGATGCTGGAAAACAGCCTGACCCAGCTGTTCACCAAGATCTTCAAGCGGGAAATCCCCCAGCCGCTGCTGCGTTATGCAACGCAGATGATTCACCAGGAAAGTCTGTTTTTCGTCCTGCCGTTCTTCTTCATCACCACCGCCTGGAACAGCGGACAGCTGGTATTCACCGGCCTGCTGGGCGCCTCGGCGCTGGTCTCGATCATCGACCCGCTGTACTACAAATGGCTGGCCCCGCGGCGCTGGCTGTTCCTCGCCCTGCACACCCTGACACTGTTCGCCGCGTTGCTGACCGCGCTGCCGATCATCCTGCACCTGACCACCGCGCAAAGCTTCAAGCTGGCCCTGGGCATCGCCATGCTGCTGTCGTTCCCCAGCCTTGCATCGATCTTCCCGATCCGCAACCTGCGCGGCGCGCTGATGCTGCTGGGCATGACCCTGGCCATCGGCGGCACCGGCTGGCTGCTGCGCTCCTGGGTTCCGCCGGCGACCTTGTGGATCGCCGAGGAAGCCATCAGCACCCAGTTGCAGGACCGCACCCCCGGCGCCAGCCTCAAGGAAGTCAGCGCCAACGACGTGCGCAGCGCCGGGCTGTATGCCTACACCGCGATCAATGCGCCGCGCGGGCTGGACGAGCGCATTTATCACGTCTGGCAATTCAACGGCAAAGAGGTCGACCGGGTGGCCCTGGACATCCACGGCGGGCGCAAGGAGGGCTACCGCGCCTGGTCGCACAAGCAGAATTTCCCTGGCGATCCGACCGGCAGCTGGCAGGTCCGGGTGCTGACCGAAGACGGGCAGGTGATCGGCGTGCTGCGCTTCAAGATCACCGGCACCAACGGACAAAACTCAGCACCTTAGTACAAGGCAAAGTCGTCTCGATCGTGGTATTACGTAGCACTGCGTAAAAACCATACAAGCACGGAGCTTATGACCCAGAGCACGACGGCCGGCAGTGCCCAACTGGATACGTCGAGTTCCCCCTCGCGGTTGCGAGTCACGGGGGACTGGACGCTCGTCCATTACACCGAGCTCAAGCACCTCTGCGAAAAGCTCACCGGACAATACGACACCAGCACCCACATCGACCTCAACGGCCTCGGCGCCCTGGATACCGCGGGCGCCTCGCTGTTGGTCGAGCTGCTGGGCTCCGAGCGTCTCGGCAAGTCCACCGAGCACCCCGACTGCACCCTGTCTTCGGCCGACCGCGCGCTGCTGCAGACCGTCTACTGCTCGCTGAGCGACTTCTGCGTGCCGCTCAAGGAACCGGAAGTATCGGTCGGCATCCTGTTGCTGACCCGGATCGGCAAGGCGGTCGATGCCATCTGGCAGGACAGCCTGAAGCTGCTGGGTTTCGTCGGCCTGATCCTGGAAACCCTGGTCCGTGGCCTGCTGCATCCCAAGCGCTGGCGCATCACGCCGATGGTCGCGCATATCGAGCAGACCGGTCTCGACGCCGCGCCCATCGTCGCCCTGCTGACCTTTCTGGTGGGCGCCGTGGTGGCCTTCCTCGGCGCCACGGTGCTGCAGAGTTTCGGCGCCAGCATCTTTACCGTGGACCTGGTGGCGTTCTCCTTCCTGCGCGAATTCGGCGTGCTGCTTACTGCGATCCTCATGGCCGGCCGGACCGCGAGCGCCTTTACCGCGCAAATCGGCTCGATGAAAGCCAACGAAGAAATCGACGCCATCCGCACCCTGGGCCTGGACCCGATGGAATTGCTGGTGCTGCCGCGGGTCCTGGCGCTGCTGGTGGCGCTGCCGATGCTGACCTTCCTGGCGATGCTCTCGGGGATTGTCGGCGGCGGGGTGGTCTGTGCGCTGTCGCTGGATATCTCGCCAGCGATGTTCCTTGCCTTGCTGCAATCGGACATCGGCGTGCAGCACTTCCTGGTGGGCATGGTCAAGGCGCCGATCTTCGCCTTCCTGATCGCCGCCATCGGCTGCCTGGAAGGCTTCAAGGTCAGCGGCAGCGCCGAGTCGGTGGGGGCCCACACCACCTCCAGCGTGGTGCAATCGATCTTCGTGGTGATCGTCCTCGATGCCGTCGCCGCGCTGTTCTTCATGGAGATGGGCTGGTGAACCGTTCAGTGCGTCCGCCCAGCGAGGCGGTGATCGAAGTCCGCGGCCTGTGCAATCGCTTCGGCCCGCAGAGCGTGCACGAAAACCTCGACCTGGACCTGTACAAGGGCGAGATCCTCGCCGTGGTCGGCGGTTCGGGCAGCGGCAAGTCGGTGCTGCTGCGCAGCATCATCGGCCTGCGCCAGCCCAGCGAAGGTTCGGTGCGGGTGTTCGGCCAGAACCTGCCGAGCCTGGCGGAACATGAGCGCTCGCTGATCGAACGGCGCTTCGGCGTGCTGTTCCAGAAGGGCGCGCTGTTCTCGTCGCTGACCGTGACCGAAAACGTCGCCCTGCCGCTGATCGAGCACGCCGGCCTGAGCCGCGCCGACGCCGAGCACCTGGCGGCGGTGAAGCTGGCGCTGGCCGGGTTGCCGCTGTCGGCGGCCGACAAATACCCGGCCTCGCTGTCCGGCGGCATGATCAAGCGCGCCGCCCTGGCCCGGGCGCTGGCCCTGGACCCGGACATCCTGTTTCTCGACGAACCCACCGCCGGCCTCGACCCGATCGGTGCCGCGGCGTTCGACCAATTGATCCTGACCCTGCGTGACGCCCTGGGCCTGAGCGTGTTCCTGGTCACCCACGATCTGGATACGCTGTACACCATCACCGACCGGGTGGCGGTGCTGGCGCAGAAAAAGGTGCTGGTGGCGGATGCCATCGACCAGGTCGCCGAGACCGACGACGCCTGGATTCACGAGTACTTCCATGGCCCTCGCGGCCGCGCGGCGTATCAGGCCGCTACACAGCTCAACGAGGTATGACATGGAAACCCGAGCCCATCATGTACTGATCGGCCTGTTCACCGTGATTGTGGTGGTCGGCGCCCTGCTGTTCGGCCTGTGGCTGGCCAAGTCCAGCGTCGACACGGAGTTCAAGGACTACGAGATCATCTTCAACGAGGCCGTCAGCGGCCTGTCCAAAGGCAGCGCCGTGCAGTACAGCGGGATCAAGGTCGGCGATGTGGTCAGCCTGCGCCTGGACCCGAACGATCCGCGCCGGGTCCTGGCGCGGATCCGCCTGAGCGGCGAAACCCCGATCAAGGAAGACACCCAGGCCAAACTGACCCTGACCGGCATCACCGGGACTTCGATCATCCAGCTCAGTGGCGGTACTCCACAAAGCCAGCCGCTTCTGGGCAAGGACGGCAAACTGCCGGTGATCGTCGCTTCGCCATCGCCGATCGCCCGCCTGCTGAACAACAGCGAAGACCTGATGACCAGCGTCAACCTGCTGCTGCACAACGCCAACGGCATGTTCTCGCCAGAGAACGTCGAGCGTATCGGCAACACCCTCGAACACCTGGAACAGACCACCGGGGCCATCGCCGAACAGCGCGGCGACGTGCGCCTGGCCATGCAGCAACTGGCGTCCATCGGCAAGCAGGCCAGCGCCACCCTGGAACAGACCACCGCGCTGATGCGCAACGCCAACGGCCTGCTCAACGAGCAGGGCAAGCAGATGTTCGGCAGCGCCGAGCTGGCCATGCAATCGCTGCAACAGAGCAGCGCCACCATCAACAAACTGCTGACCGACAACCAGGACTCGCTGAACAACGGCATCCAGGGCCTCAATGGCCTGGCGCCGGCGGTGCGCGAGCTGCGCGACACCCTGAGCTCGCTGCGGGCCATTTCGCGTCGCCTGGAAGCCAACCCCAGCGGCTACCTGCTGGGCAGTGACAAGAACAAGGAGTTCACGCCATGAAGCGTGCCTATCGCCCATTCGGCCGGCTGGCCCTGGCCGCCGGCTTCGCCTTGAGCGGCGCCTGCTCGATCCTGCCCCAGGCCGACCCGGTGGATATCTATCGCCTGCCCACGGCCCAGGGCGCCGCAGCCCAGCCTCAGGGCCACGCACAGCCCTGGTCCCTGCGCCTGACCAAACCCCTGGCGAGCGACGCCTTGAACAGCGCGAGAATCGCTGTGATCCCCCAGGGCGATGTGATCAGCAGCTACAAGGACGCGCGCTGGAGCGATCCGGCGCCGGTGCTGCTGCGCAATCGGCTGCTGGACGGATTCCTCGCCGACGGTCGGGTGCAACTGCTGGGCACCGACGACAGCGATGTGCAGACCGATCTCGAACTGGGCGGCAACCTGCAGGCATTCCAGAGCGAATACCAGGGCAAGGCCGTGGCGGTGGTGATCCGCCTGGATGCGCGCCTGGTGCGCGGCTACGACCAGAAGATCCTGGCCAGCCAGCGCTTCGAAGTGCGCCAGCCGCTGAGCGACACCAAGGTGCCGGCGGTGGTCGCCGGATTTGGCCAGGCGGGGGATGCCCTGAACCGGCAGGTGGTGGAGTGGACGGTGAAGCAGGGCAGCCAGCTGGTCAGGCGCTGACGGCCTGATCGAGGGCAGGCCTCGCTCCTAGGGATTTTTATCGTCCTCGCAGGAGCAGGGCCTGGCCGCGAATCGATCCGCGCCTTAACCGAAGAACCAGTAGCACACCGCAATCGCCGCCACCACGCCGGCCAGCTCGGCCAGCAGGGCGCAGCCGACGGCATGGCGCGCGCGCTGGATGCCGACCGAACCGAAGTACACCGCCAGCACGTAGAAGGTGGTCTCGGTACTGCCCTGGATAGTCGCCGCGGCCAGCGCCGGAAAACTGTCCACGCCTTGGGTCTGCATGGTTTCGATCAGCATCGCCCGCGCGGCACTGCCAGAGAATGGCTTGACCAGAGCCGTCGGCAGGGCATCGACGAAACGCGTGTCCCAGCCAGCCCATTCAACCAGATGCCGAATGCCGTCCAGGCCGAAGTCCAGGGCGCCGGAGGCACGCAATACGCCTACCGCGCAGAGCATGGCCACCAGATACGGCAGCAGGTTCTTGGCGACGTCGAAACCTTCCTTGGCGCCCTCGACGAAGGCCTCGTAGACCTTGACCTTGCGTAACGCGCCAATCACCAGGAACAGCATGATCAGGCCGAACAACGTCAGGTTGCCCAGGATCGAGGACAGCGACGCCAGCGCGGTGGCCGACAGGGTAGCCAGCAGGGCCATGAAGCCGCCCAGGGCCAGGGCGCCGGGAATCAGGTAGGCCAGTACCACCGGGTCCCACAGGCGCAGGCGCTGCATCACCGCGACCGACAGCAGGCCGACCAGGGTCGAGGCGCTGGTGGCCAGCAGGATCGGCAGGAACACCAGGGTCGGGTCGGCGGCGCCCTGCTGGGCGCGGTACATGAAGATGGTCACCGGCAGCAGGGTCAGGGACGAGGCGTTCAGCACCAGGAACAGGATCTGCGCGTTGCTCGCCGTGGTCTCGCTGGGGTTGAGGTCCTGCAGGGCGCGCATGGCCTTGAGGCCGATCGGCGTGGCGGCGTTGTCCAGCCCCAGGCCGTTGGCCGCGAAGTTCAGGGTGATCAGGCCGATGGCCGGGTGCCCTGGCGGCACGTCCGGCATCAGGCGAGTGAACAGCGGGCCCAGGGCCTTGGCCAGCCAGTCGACGATCCCGGCCTTTTCGGCGATCCGCAAAAAGCCCAGCCACAGGGTCAGGGTGCCGAACAGCAGCACCATCACTTCCACCGACAGCTTGGCCATGGCGAAGATGCTTTCCACCATCGCCGAGAAGATCCCGGCGTTACCGCCAACCAGCCACTGCGCCAGCGCTGAAACGGCCGCCACGATGAAGAAGCCAAGCCACAGGCCATTGAGCATCAGTTATTCCCCCAGAAGATGCGGCGAATGATAGCGGGGCGGACAGAAACGACAAACCCCGGATTGACCGGGGTTTGTCGATGATGACAGAGCAGAACATTGGTAGCCGCTGCCGCAGGCTGCGCTCGCCTGCGCAGGAGGCGCCGCGGTCCGGATCGCGAAGTTCCTTCGGAACTTATCGCAGCCTTCGGCAGCGGCTACAGGTATCAGCCTTTGGTGACTTCACCAGCCGGCAGCGGCTCCTTGCTGCGCCAGTGCGGCAAGGAGTTCCAGTAGCGCTGGCCCTTGGCGTCGTCGTACATGCCTTCCCAACGAGCGATGACCAGTACCGCCAGGGCGTTGCCGATCACGTTCAGGGCAGTACGGGCCATGTCCATGATGCGGTCGACACCGGCGATGAAGGCCAGGCCTTCCAGCGGAATGCCCACGCTGCCCAGGGTCGCCAGCAGGACCACGAAGGACACGCCCGGCACGCCGGCGATGCCTTTGGAGGTGACCATCAGGGTCAGGACCAGCAGCAGTTGCTGGCTGATCGACAGGTCGATGCCGTACAGCTGGGCGATGAAGATCGCCGCGATGCTCTGGTACAGGGTCGAACCGTCGAGGTTGAATGAGTAACCGGTCGGCACCACGAAGCTGCAGATGGCTTTCGGCGCACCGTAGGCTTCCATCTTCTCGATCACCCGCGGCAGCACGGTTTCCGAGCTGGCGGTGGAGTAGGCCAGCACCAGCTCATCCTTGAAGATGCGCATCAGCTTGATCACCGAGAAGCCGAACAGGCGAGCGATCAGGCCCAGGACCACGAAGGCGAAGAAAGCGATGGCCACGTAAACCAGGATCACCAGCTTGGCCAGCGGCAGCAGGGAGGCGAAACCGAAGTTGGCCACGGTCACCGCGATCAGGGCGAATACGCCGATCGGGGCGTAGTTCATGATCATGTGGGTGACTTTGAACATGCTTTCCGAGACGCCCTGGAACATCTTCACCAGCGGCTCGCGCAGGTCGGCCTGCAGGCTCGACAGACCGAGGCCGAACAGCACCGAGAAGAAGATGATCGGCAGCATCTCGCCGCGGGCCATGGCCGCGAAGATGTTCGATGGGATCAGGTTGAGGATGGTTTCGATGAACGCGTGTTCATGCTGTACCTCGGCGGCGGTCGCCTGGTACTTGGAAATATCCACGGTACCCAGGGTGCTCATGTCGATGCCGGCGCCCGGGTGGAACACGTTGGCCAGCACCAGGCCGACCAGGATCGCGATGGTGGTGACGATTTCGAAGTAGATGATGGTCTTCAGGCCGATACGCCCGAGTTTCTTCGCATCGCCCACGCCGGCGATACCGACGATCAGCGAGGAGATCACGATCGGGATCACGATCATCTTGATCAAGCGGATAAAGATATCGCCCGCAGGTTGCAGGACGTTGCTGATCCACCAGGCTTTTTCGGCACTGAAATGGTTGAGCAGCGCACCAATTGCAATCCCCAGCACCAGACCGATGAGGATCTGCCAGGCGAGGCTTAGTTTTGCCTTCTTCATATCATTACCCTTACTTCAGTTGGACTCGGGCTGATGCGCGAACTGGAACGCTCAATGGCGGAAAAGTCTGTGCATCGGCCCCCGTATAAGGTCACCCCGAGCGAGCATTTACGGCTCTCTGCAGGCGAAAAAAGGCGCAACTATTCCGACGCAAGGGGGGCGCGTCTAATGCCGTAAACGCCTACCCTATGTCGAATCGGCATGAGTTTTTCTAAACGAAACGGGCGTCCCAACCGGTTCGAATGCGACATTTCGGCCTGGCCATCTACCGTGAAACGGCCATTTCAGGCGGCATTCAGCGCTTTTGGGCGGGCTCGGAATGACCCTTGAAAGAAGGGAAAGTTCTTACGTTAGAACCAGAAATCTCATCTGGAAAAAGCCAAAAGTTTCTCGATGTACGGTCGCAAAGAAACACCGTGAAACGGTTAGGCCAGGCAATTCGGAATATTTGTCGCGAATCCCTGCCTGAAAAGGCAGGCACCGCTCCGCGACAAAGGTTTGTGGCATTCAAACACGACGCAAGTCATCAAGCCTGAACGGCTTGCGAGCTTGCGCCGCAGTTTTCCCTGACCCGGCCCTCGCGGAGGCACTCCCTGTACCCCTAGGTCACTCCGATCCGGTTTCGATCAGAACGTCCCGGCCCCCTGGTCATGCGCTGCCCTTCCTCGGGGCGGTGCAACGGAAAGCAAGGCCCGCTGGGCACTCGCTTTCCATGATCGAACCTTTCGAACCGCCAACTCAGTACCAGTTCGGGTCCTTTTTCAGCTGTTCCCTGAGCAAGCCCTGCATGCCAGCGTCCGGCTTGCCGAGAAAACGGTATTCGGCATGGCGGGTCGGCGATTTGTCCGCGGGCAGGCCCGCCGGCACTTCGACCAACATGGCGTAGGCGTGTTTCTTGTCGAAACTGAACGCCACGATCAGGCGCTGGTTGCGACAGGTATCGGGGGTTTCGCAAAGCGGACCGACCAGGTACTGGTCACCGTCTTCTTCCAGCGCATTCATCTGCTGCGCATCACCGGACAGGTTCATCACCCATTCCGGCAGGCGCTCTTCCTTTTCGACGACTTCCTGCCAGGTTTCACGGTATTGCGGGTCACTGTTCAACAACTCGTTGACTCGGGTCTGACCGTCGTTGGCCGCCATCGCCGTGATCGCGCCGCCCAGCACCAGGGCGGCGGCCAATGCTTTCAAAGACACGCTCATGTTCAACCTCGACCACGACGGCCAAAGAAGAAGGAAACAATGAACATCACCAGGAAAACGACAAAGAGAATCTTGGCGATACCCGTGGCGGTGCCCGCGATACCACCAAAGCCCAGTACCGCGGCGATGATGGCAATGATCAGGAATGTGATTGCCCAGCTCAACATGGTCATTCTCCTTACGCTTCTATTTAGAGGTACTGCTTAGCCGGCCCGCAGTTGCGTACCGGCTGTCCTGCCTAGAACACCCAGCGCTCCTGATAAGCCGTGTCGGCGGCAGGCTGAGCCTGCTCGACGTCCATCAGATGCAGCGGGGCGGAATCGGCAAACCGAGTGCTGACTGCACTGAAGTGGGTTTGAGTGGTGTGATAAACCGGCAACCTCACAGCCTCTTGCTGTTGGCTCTGCTCCCAACGTGAAAACTGCTGACCACCAATCAAGGTCACCAGCAATGCCAGGATGGCGAGCAGTCCCTGCTGCAGGTGCAGGGGCGAAACAAACAATGGGGCGAGACGTTGGCATTTCATCCGGAAGCTCCTCCCATGCGGGTCATTGTTCTCAAGCGCTTGTTGCTGCGCCTGCGGCTTGTTCAGCCGAGCCTGATCAGGTTGTTGCAGCCTGCATGCCAGCTTTCACGATTGAAATAAATTCAATAAAAACAACGGCTTGATATCAAACAGAGAGATTTCCGATACGCCATCCTGCACGATGCCACCCTGGATACCGTGCGAATTGCACGATTGGACTGATACTTAAGGAAAAAAACGCGGCTGAAAACGCATGGAGTACAGTGACGAAATCGGGAAAGAATTCCGGCAAAGTCCTAAAATCAATAAAAAACCTATTATTTTCAATCGATTAGCAATACACCCCGGAGATAGCTAACCTGCACGCCTGGGAACCGATGAGAATTAACCATGCAACTTGCCCGATTTTTCCGGGACTAAATAAGATCACTCACTTCAGGAGCCTCGGACATGGAATCAGCACCGGAAAATCAAGGCCGCATTCTTCTGGTAGATGATGAGTCCGCAATCCTGCGTACCTTCCGTTATTGCCTGGAAGACGAGGGCTATACCGTTGCCACGGCCAATAGCGCCGCTCAGGCCGAGGCCTTGCTGCAACGCCAGGTGTTCGATCTGTGTTTCCTCGACCTGCGCCTGGGCGAGGACAACGGCCTGGACGTGCTGGCCCAGATGCGCATCCAGGCCCCCTGGATGCGGGTGGTGATAGTCACCGCCCATTCGGCCGTCGATACTGCGGTAGACGCGATCCAGGCCGGCGCCGCCGACTATCTGGTCAAGCCCTGCAGCCCCGACCAACTGCGCCTGGCAACCGCCAAGCAGCTGGAAGTCCGCCAGCTCTCGGCACGCCTGGAGGCCCTCGAAGGCGAAGTGCGCAAACCCAAGGACGGCCTGGACTCCCACAGTCCGGCGATGAAAGTGGTGCTGGAAACCGCCCGCCAGGTCGCCGGCACCGACGCCAACATCCTGATCCTCGGCGAATCCGGCACCGGCAAGGGTGAACTGGCCCGGGCCATTCACGGCTGGAGCAAGCGCGCCAAGAAATCCTGCGTCACCATCAACTGCCCGTCGCTGAACGCCGAGCTGATGGAGAGCGAGTTGTTCGGTCACAGCCGCGGAGCCTTCACCGGCGCCAGCGAAAGCACCCTTGGCCGGGTCAACCAGGCTGACGGCGGCACGCTGTTCCTCGACGAAATAGGCGACTTCCCGCTGACCCTGCAACCCAAGTTGCTGCGGTTCATCCAGGACAAGGAATACGAACGGGTCGGCGACCCGGTGACCCGCCGCGCCGACGTGCGCATCCTCGCCGCGACCAACCTCAACCTCGAGGACATGGTGCGCGACGGGCGCTTCCGTGAAGACCTGCTGTACCGCCTGAACGTGATCACCCTGCACCTGCCGCCGCTACGCGAACGCAGCGAAGACATCCTGACCCTGGCCGACCGCTTTCTCGCGCGCTTCGTCAAGGAATACGCCCGTCCCGCCCGAGGCTTCAGCGACGAGGCCCGCGAAGCGCTGCTCAACTACCGCTGGCCGGGCAATATCCGCGAGCTGCGCAACGTGGTGGAACGCGCCAGCATCATCTGCCCCCAGGAGAAGGTGGAGATCAGCCACCTGGGCATGGCCGAGCAACCCACCAACAACACCCCACGCATCGGTGCCGCCTTGAGCCTGGACGAGCTGGAGAAAGCCCATATCGGCGCCGTGCTGGCCACCAGCGATACCCTCGACCAGGCCGCCAAGACGCTTGGCATCGACGCCTCGACGCTGTACCGCAAACGCAAACAGTACAACCTGTGAGCCGCACCTCATGAAGTTAGCGATGAAACTGCGCACGAGACTGTTTCTGAGCATCTCGGCGCTGATCACCGTGGCGCTGCTCGGCCTGCTGCTCGGGCTGGTCAGCGTGATGCAGATGGCCAAGACCCAGGAAGCGCTGATCCGCAATAACTTCATCACCCTGGACCTGGGGCTCAAGCTGCGGCAGAGCCTGGGCGACCAGCTGATCATCATGCTCAACCACAACCCCGACCGGGCGGCGCTGGACGACTCCAGGCAGGAATACCTGGCCCTGCTCGAGCAGGGCATCGAGCATGAACGGCAAAACAATGTGCGCAACGGCTTCACCCAGGCACGCGACGACTATCAGCGTTTCTTCGAAGCCTTCGAGCATGCCGGCGGGACCTCGGCAGGGGTCAATGGTAATACGGAGCTGACCCACCGCTTCAATACCCTGCGCAATGGCTTGATCAGCGAGCACCAGCAGGCCCTGGACAACATCAATGACATCGAACACCAGGGCCGCAATCGCGCCTTGCTGATCGCCGGCCTGCTCGGTCTGGTCGGGCTGGCCGTGCTGATCATCGGCTTCATCACCGCCCACGGCATCGCCCGGCGCTTTGGCGGGCCCATCGAAGCCCTGGCCAAGGCCGCCGACAATATCGGCCAGGGCAACTTCGACGTGACCCTGCCCCTGTCTTCGGCAGCCGAGATGAACCTGCTGACCCGGCGCTTCGGGATCATGGCCCAAGCCCTGCGCGAGCATCAGGCCACCAATGTCCATGAACTGCTCGCCGGCCAGCAGCGCCTGCAATCGGTGCTCGACAGCATCGACGACGGCTTGCTGATGATCGACCGCCAGGGTCACCTGGAACACCTCAACCCGGTGGCGCAACGTCAGCTGGGCTGGGACGAGGAACGCCTTGGACAAGGGCTGGGCAGCGCCCTGCAGCGACCAGAGCTGGACGAGCAGCTGCAACTGGTGCTGCGCGGCGGCACTCTGGAACGGGCGCCAGAAGACCTCAGCATCGAGGTCGACGGCGAATCGCGCCTGCTGACGTACAGCCTGACGCCGGTCAGTCATCCCCAGGGGCATATCCTCGGCGCGGTGATGGTGCTGCACGATGTCACCGAGCAGCGGGCCTTCGAGCGCGTGCGCAGCGAGTTCGTATTGCGTGCCTCCCATGAATTGCGCACCCCGGTCACCGGCATGCACATGGCGTTCGGCCTGTTGCAGGAACGCCTGCGCTTCCCTGAGGACTCCCGCGAAGCCGACCTGCTGAACACCGTCAACGAAGAAATGCAGCGGCTGATGCAGCTGATCAACGACCTGCTGAACTTCTCGCGCTATCAGAACGGCCTGCAGAAACTCACCCTGGCACCCTGTTCCCTCGAAGAGTTGCTGGAGCAGGCGCGCAACCGCTTCGTCGGCGCTGCCACGGCGCAGGGCATCGAGCTGCTGGTAGAGCTGCAGGAGCCGCTGCCGCGGCTGCATGCCGACCGCATGCAACTGGAACGAGTGCTGGACAACCTGATCGACAATGCCCTGCGGCATACCGCCAAAGGCGGCTTGATCCGCTTGCAGGCGCGCCGGCATGGCGAGCGGGTGATCATCAGCGTCGAAGACAACGGCGAAGGCATCGCCTACGGGCAGCAGGGGCGGATTTTCGAACCCTTCGTCCAGGTCGGGCGCAAGAAAGGAGGGGCCGGCCTGGGCCTGGCGCTGTGCAAGGAAATCGTGCAACTGCACGGCGGGCGCATGGGCGTCTATTCGCGGCCCGGGCAGGGGACCCAGTTCTATCTGGCCTTGCCTCTTTAGGGGCTAGACCTCGTCGTCCAGACGCCGCGAACCCAGGCGGCGTCCGCGGGTAATCAGGTCGATGAACTGCACTGCGCTCAGCGCATGGGCAAACAGCCAGCCCTGGCCAAAACGCACGCCCTCGCTGCTCAGCAGCAACGCCTGATCCTCGAACTCGATACCCTCGGCAATCACCTTGAGCTCCAGGGCATGGGCCATGCGAATGATATGCGGGGCGACGCCGCTGCTGGCGGCGTCATGCCCCAGGGCATCGATGAATGCCTTGTCGATCTTCAGGTAATCCACCGGCAGGGTCTGCAGGTAGGCCAGGCTGCAATACCCCGTGCCGAAGTCGTCGATCAGCACCTGATGGCCAACGTCCCGCAAGGCTTGCAGGTTATGCCGGGCGACCACCACATCGATCAGCCCGCGCTCGGTGACTTCGAAGGCGATCTGCCGCGCCGCCACCCGATGCAGCGCCAGCAGGCGCGCCATCACCTTGCCGATCCGCGGCACCATGACATCGCAGGCCGCCAGGTTGACCGAGATGTACAGCTGCGGGTTGGCCCGCAACAGATGCCCCAACTGCTCGAGCAGGCGTTGCAGGACAAAGTCGGTGATGGGGCGGATCTGTCCGGTGTTCTCCGCCATGGGAATGAACAGCTCCGGGCTGGTCAGGGTGCCGTCCGGACGGCGCCAGCGCAGCAAGGCCTCGGCGCCGACACACTGGCGCGTTCGTAGATCGAAGATGGGTTGATACAACACCTGCAGCTCGCCACGGCGCAGCGCCCCTTGCAATTCGGCGCCCAGGGACTGGCGCTGCCCGGCCAGTTGAAAGGCCAGGCCGCCGATAAAGACCGCCAGCGCCAGGCTGCTGGGCAGCAGCCACCACCACCCCTCGAACATTTCTCGCTGCATGTTGGTGCGGGGGCTGACGAGTACCAGCTGATACTCCGGATTGCGGGTGGGCATCCGATAGATCAACTGCTCCTGGGTCACCAGCAACGGGCTGCGTCCCGCGGGCGGCCACGGCTCGGTCGGCGGCCAGTCCAGTGCCGGCCCCAGCACCGGGATGGCCCGCAAGCCATGGTCGAGAACCACCATCAGGCTGCTGTTGGCGGGCAGATCGACCATATCGGTCAGATGCCCGCGAGACGTCGCCACGCGAAAGTTGCCACGCCCGAGCATCAGCGCCGCGCGGTTTTCATTGGGTTCGGCGGAAGTGTTCAGCCAGTAGCTGTAGGTCGGGCCGCGGATATCCGGCGGCCGCATCACGGCCAGGTTGTCCTGGCGTGGCCAGTTGGTGCAGGCCTGGGCAGCATCGATGTAGGCCGCTTCATAAATGAAGCGATAACTGAAGCTGATCTGCTGCAGGGTCGCGACCATCTCGGGGCTGCATTCGCGCAGGGGCTGCGCCTCGAGCACGTCCAGGCCTTCGCGCAACTGGCCGAACAGTTGCTCCAGGCGCTCGAGAAAACGCTCGCCCTGGGCATTCATCTGCTCGCTTTCGCGCAGTTGCGCCTCGTGCATCGCAATGCCCAGGCTCACCGCCAGCAGCAAGGCCGCACTCAATACAGCCGCGCACGTCGCCAACAGCCAGGGGCGATAGAACCAACTGCGCAGGGGTTCGCGAGCGGCCAGCATCATTGGATATCCGAGGGTTACCAATGAGTTATAGCTACTGATTGAGAAAAAGCCCTGACCGTCGGGCGGGCGTCATTATTTTGTCTGGTTGAGAACCTGCAGGATCGCAGCGCTTTGCGCATCCGGCTGGCCGTCGAAACGCGACGGCCGGTAATGCATCTGGAACGCGGCCAGCACGTGACGGGTCGCCACATCCAGTTCGCCGGTCTGCGGCGTCTCATAACCAAGACGCGCCAGGCCTTGCTGGAACCAGGCGATGCTCGGCAACTGTGCGGCAAAGAACGCCTCCTGGCGCGCCACCGCCTGGGCGTTCGGCCACCGGCCCAACCCGGCTTCGGCCAGACGCTTCCAGGGGAACAGCGGGCCCGGGTCGAGCTTGCGCAGGGGGGCGATATCGCTGTGGCCGATGATGTGTTGTGGCGCGATGTTGTTGCGCTTGCTGATGTCCTTGAGCAGCACGATCAGGCTCTGGATCTGCGCTTCGCTGTAGGGGTACCAGACACGCCCGGTGGGCAGGTCGCGAAAGCCCGGGTTGACGATCTCGATCCCGATGGAGCTGGAGTTCAGCCAGGTACGGCCTTGCCACTGGCTCTCGCCGGCATGCCAGGCGCGGTACTGCTCGTCCACCAGCTTGTAGATGGTCGCCGCCTTGTCGTCGCCGATCAGGTAGTGGCTGCTGACCTGGCCATGGGTCAGCAGTTGCAGGGAGCGCTCCATCGAGGCCGAGGTGTAATGCACCACCACGAATTGCACCCGCTCATCGAAGTTGACCGAAGGGTGGCTGGTATCGAAACGCGGACCACTGGCGCAACCGGCCAGCAACAGAAGGGAGAAGGCGAGGGCAGGAACTTTCATGGTGGAAGCAGTACGCTGGAGAAAATAATGCAACAGTGTAACGTACTGCCTTTGCGGAAAACCGGCAAAAACACCGGTTTATACAAAATGGAACAAATTATGCGTCAGCCCAGTTCCACCCGGTTGCGCCCCGCCTCCTTGGCCCGATAGAGCGCCTGATCGGCTCTTTTGAGCACCAGATCGCTGCGTTCTCCCGGCTTGAAGGCACTCATGCCGATGGACATGGTGATGGTCACGCGCTCGCCCTTGAAGTGGAACGGACAGGCTTCGATAGCCGCCCGCAAGGTTTCCGCCAGGCGCGCCCCGATCGGCCATGTGGTATCGGGCATCAGCAGGACGAATTCCTCACCGCCGAAACGGGCGATGAAATCACTGCCGCGCAGGTGCTTGCGCAGCACGCCGGCAATGATCTTCAACACCTTGTCGCCGGCCAGGTGACCGTAGTTGTCGTTGATGCGCTTGAAGTGGTCGAGGTCGAGCATCGCCAGCAGCAAGGTGTTGCCATGCTGCTGCCACTGCGCCACTTCATGCTCCAGGCGCTCGCTCCAGGCCGCGCGATTGGGTAGGCCGGTGAGGGGGTCGATCAACGCTTTCTGCCGCTGTTCTTCCAGGTGTTCGCGGTATCCCTGGGCTTCCTGCTCCATGCTCGACACCCGCTCGGCCAGGCTTTGCAGGCGTGCCGCCACTTCCTTCTCGCGCTCGTCACGCTGCTTCTGGTGATGGTCCATGGTACCGAGCAGGCCTTCCAGGTGGCTTTCCAGGACCTGCTTGAGGTCGTCCAGATCCGCCGCCTCCTGAACGCTGCTTTGCAGGCCATCGACCTGCTCGCGAATCTGCGTGTCCATCTCCCGCGCCGCGGAACTGCTGTCGGCATGGCCTTCGCTGGCGGCCTGCAGGTTGCTCTGGAAGGATTCCAGGCGCTCGTTGAGCCGCTTGAGATAAGCCTCGAACTCATGCTGGCCGCTGTCGGTGATCGCCAGCATCAATACTGCCAGATCGTCGAGGATCGGCAGCAATTCGTACCAGTTCAATCCATGTTGCAAGCGATCGCGCATGGACTCGGCTTGCGGCCGGTGACGCTCGGGCAGGCTCAAGTCGTCCAGCAGGCCGAGCAGGGTATGTTCGATGTGCTTGGCCACCGAACTGTAGGACGGCTCCGGCGAGTCGGGCAGGGCGTACAGCACATCCTGCTCGGCCTGCTGCGGATCGACCGCCGCCAGCGCCTCGGCCATGGCCGCCGGCAACGGCAAGCGGTCAAGCAGCACAGGCGCCGGGGCCGCCTCGGCGGGTGCGACAACGATCAATTCGTCCGGGCTGGAGGGGCTGGCTTCGACAGCCAGAGGCTGCGCGGACGGCGGCGCTTCGACGGGTTCAGACGCGACTGGCAGCGGCGCTTCCTGCGAATCCGGCATCGGCGGTACAGGCTCGACGGCGATGGGTTTCTCCGACTCCAGCACCGGCGGCACAAAGGCCTCGACCTGGACAGCCGTGGTTACCTCGGACAGCGTTTGCGGCTGTGGCTCGACAGCAGCAAGCTTCTCGACCACAGGCGGGGACACCGGCGCCGAGGCTTCGGCCGGCCGTACGGGCGCGACTTCGACCCGAGGCGGGGGCGTTTCAACCGCAGCTCTTTCAGCCGTTGCCAGCGGCTGCTCCATAGTGGGGGCTGCCACCACCGCAGGCATCACATCCGCGGACGCTGCAGGCGCTTCGTCGGCGTCACGACCACCAAACAAGCGCTGCAGCAAACCTGGGCGGCTCGGCTCCGGGGGGCTTTCCAGCTGGCTAAGCGCCTTGCCTTGCAAGCCGCTCAGTTCGCCCAGCAACAGTGGGATTTCCCGGGCCTGCCCGACGCGACCATCCAGCTGCTTGGCGAAGTTTTTCAGCGGCCGACTCACCTCGCGGGGCAACGGCAGCTTCTGCAACTGGTTGACCAGAGAAGTCAGGGCCGTGCTCATTTGCTCGATGCGGGTCTCGCGACGCTGCTCGGAATCCAGCACGGCTTTTTCCAGGCGCGGCAACAGGGCCGCCAAGGCCGCGTCCATATCGTCGGTGCGCACCACCTCGCGCATTTCCTTCATGCACTGGTCGACGGCGCGATCAGTCCCTTCGGCCGCCAGCGTGCTGCGCACCAGGCCACGGCGAAGCAGATCGAGGCGGGCATTCCAGCGTCGCTCGAGTTTTTCCTGTTGTTCGATACTTTTGAGGTATTTCTCTTTCCAGCGCTGGGCGTCGTCGCTCATTCATGGGTTCCGCGAGGGGCAGGACTCAGCGCGGGCAATGCATCGGCCGTGAGCGAACCTGGCAGACGAATCTCTACCGCGACCGGCAGGTGATCGGAAATCGGTTGGGCCAGGACTTCGACCCGCTCCAGCGTCAGGCTGGGGCTGAGCAAAATATGATCAAGACAGCGTTGCGGGCGCCAGCTGGGGAACGTCGCTTCCAATTGCGGCGCCAGCAGACCGAGGTCGCGCAATGGCGAATGTTCCAGCAGATCGCTGGCATGGGTGTTCATGTCGCCCATCAGCACCTGGTGCTTGTAGCCGCCAATCATCTCGCGGATATAGGCCAGTTGCCGGGTGCGCGTACGGGCGCCCAGGGCCAGATGCATCATCACCACCACCAACGCTTCGGGACCATCGCCGAAGCGCAGAAGGATCGCCCCACGCCCCTTGGGGCCTGGCAGCGGATGATCTTCGATCCCCCAGGGGCGCAGGCGGCTGAGCACGCCATTGCTGTGCTGGGCCAGGCGACCGAGGTTGCGATTGAGCTGTTGGTACCAGTAGGGGAAGGCGCCGAGCTGAGCCAGGTGCTCGACCTGGTTGACGTAGCCCGAGCGCAGGCTGCCGCCATCGGCTTCCTGCAAGGCGACCAGATCGAAGTCGCCCAGCAGATCGCCGATCCGTTGCAGGTTGTCGGCGCGCCCGTTGTGCGGCAGCAGGTGCTGCCAGCCACGGGTCAGGTAATGCCGGTAGCGTTCGGTACTGATACCGACCTGAATATTGAAACTGAGCAGCCGCAGACGGCTGTCTGCCGGCAGGCCGGAGGACGCCACATGGTGCTCGTTGACCCGCGGATCATGCAGGCCAACGATGCGTTCCGTACCCCAACGTCGCATGGCAGGGGCTCGCTTACTTGGCCGCCCGCTCTTTGGCGATCAGCTGGTCGGCGACGCTCAGGGCGCCTTCAGGACCACCGGCGGTGCCCAGGTCGAAGCGGTACTTGCCGTTGACGACCATGGTCGGTACGCCGGAGATCTGATAGGCCTGGGCCTTCTTCTTCGCGTCCTCGACCTTGCCTTTGACGGCGAACGAGTTGTAGGTGCTCAGGAATTTGTCCTTGTCGACGCCTTCTCCGGCCAGGAACTCGGCCATTTCCTCTGGGGAAGCGAGTTTCTTGCCGCCATGGATGGCTTCGAATACGGCTTTGTGGACTTTGTGCTCGACACCCATGGCTTCCAGGGTGATGAACAGTTGGCCGTGAACGTTCCAGATACCGCCGAACATGGCAGGGATGCGTACGAAGTTGACGTCGGCCGGCAGTTTTTCAGCCCATGGGTTGATGGTCGGCTCGAAGGCGTAGCAGTGTGGGCAGCCATACCAGAACAGCTCGACCACTTCGATCTTGCCAGGCACCGCAACCGGAACGGCGCTGCTCAGCTCTACGTATTGTTTACCGGCTTCAAGGGGTTCGGCGGCTTGAGCGGTCATGCCAAACAGGCTGGCAGTGACGAGAGCGGCGCTGAGAATCAGATTACGCATGCTTTACTCCTGAACAAGTAAGGTCGCCTCGCGCGGCCTGTTCGCAGACAGGTCATGGCGGGGCTTGAGTTCGCTAGTGTAGCGGCAGACGCCATAAAAAAGGGCGGCCTGAGCCACCCTTTATGCTTTCATCGACAGATTAATCGATCATTAACGTTGCGCAAGATAGACCCTTTCGCAACATGATCGCCGGCCTCAGTGCAGACCCTGGACGTAGCTGGATACTGCTTCGATGTCCTTGTTGCTCAGCTTGGCGGCGATGCTGCGCATGATCATGGTGTCGCCGTCGTTGGTGCGGTTGCCTTCGCGGAAGTCGGTCAACTGCTTGGCTACGTACTGAGCGTGCTGGCCACTCAGGTGCGGGAAGCCGGCAGCGGCGTTACCCGTGCCATTTGGCGAGTGGCAACCGGTGCAGGAAGGCATGCCTTGATCCAGCTTGCCGCCACGGAACAATTCTTCACCGCGAGCCACGACTTTCGGGTCCGCCGCGCCGACGCTGCCTTTCTGGCTGGCGAAGTAGGCGGAGAGGTCGGCCAGGTCCTGATCGCTCAGGTTGGTCAGCAGGCCGGTCATTTCCAGCACCTGGCGCTTGCCGGACTTGATGTCGTGCAACTGCTTGTTCAGGTAACGCTCACCCTGACCCGCCAGCTTTGGAAAGTTAGGCGCCATGCTGTTCCCATCCGGACCATGGCAAGCGCCACATACGGCGGCTTTCGCCTGACCGGCAGCAGCGTCGCCTGCAGCATGGGCGACACCTGTGATGCCCAAGGTCAACAGCAGACTCACGAGTAATTTGTTCATCAGCTAATCCAACTACGGCTAAGGGTTAAGAGTTATGGACCGGGATCACTCGCTCATCCAAAGGATGATGGCTCGGTAATCCTCGGCACTGCAGTCCATGCACAAACCACGCGGCGGCATCGCCTTGAAACCCTGGGTCACGTGTTGCACCAGCGTCTCCATACCTTGCGCCAGCCTCGGCGCCCAAGCTTCCTGGTCCCCCTTGCGGGGAGCCGTTGGTAGTTGGCCGGAATGACAAGCCCCACAAACACGGTCGTACACAGCTTCCGGATCCTGTGTAGCCTGAGCGCTGTAAAGCGGTATCAGGACACCGGCAGCTAGCAGCCATTTCGTCATAAAACGACCTTTTCAGGGTTGAGAGCGTGCTGCGTTCTAATGCGCAATCAAGGTCTATCGCTCTCGTGAACTTCATCCTACGCTGGGACAAAGCGCACACAAAATCTGCGGCATTATATACTGGCGCTACTGAAACGGAAACGACACCGCTCGCCGCGTCCATTCTCGGCACCGCCCCTATCGGAAATCCCATGCAACTCAAAAATCCCATTCTTGGCCTGTGCCAACAGTCCACTTTCATGCTCAGCGCCGCCAAAGTCGATCAATGCCCCGACGACGAAGGCTTCGAAGTGGCCTTCGCCGGGCGTTCCAACGCCGGCAAATCCAGCGCCCTGAATACCCTGACCCATGCCAGCCTGGCACGCACCTCGAAAACCCCGGGCCGCACGCAGCTGTTGAACTTCTTCAAGCTAGACGACGATCGCCGTCTGGTCGACCTGCCGGGTTACGGTTACGCGAAAGTGCCGATCCCGCTCAAGCAACACTGGCAGCGTCACCTGGAAGCCTACCTGGGCAGCCGCGAGAGCCTGAAAGGGTTGATTCTGATGATGGACATCCGCCATCCGATGACCGACTTCGACCTGCTGATGCTCGACTGGGCCGTCGCCAGCGGCATGCCGATGCACATCCTGCTGACCAAGGCCGACAAACTGACCTACGGCGCGGCCAAGAACACCCTGCTCAAGGTGCAGTCGCAAATCCGTAAAGGCTGGGGCGACAACGTCACCATCCAACTGTTCTCGGCGCCAAAACGCATGGGCCTGGAAGAGGCCTACACTGTACTGGCGGGCTGGATGGAACTGGCGGACAAAGGCGCCGAAATCGAAGCCTGAAAGACATACGTAAAACTGCCTGATCGCGCCACAGGCAATTTTAGGGCAAAAAAAACCCCGGACTTCGTATGGGGAGGGGAAGTTCGGGGTCCAAGTTCCGGACCGCTAGGGCGGGGTCCAGATATCTGCCAACACTTAACACAACATAGGAGCATCGAAGGGCTTCACCAGCCATTCAGTTACTCTGAGTGGGCTTTCACGGATTAAGTTCCGGGAGCTTTCAAAAACTATTGGCAATAGTCGATGAAATTTTCCGCACCAATAGCTCTTCGCCAGTCTTCGCCGCGGCACTATGCCGCGGCCAAAGTGCTGCCTTCTCGCCTCAGTGCGCCTCATCCCAGTTGCTGCCCATCCCGACCTCGACCAGCAGCGGCACATCCAGGGTCGCGGCCTTGCTCATGTAGCCGCGAATCTCCTCGCTTACCTGGTCCACCAGGTCTTCGCGCACTTCCAGCACCAGTTCGTCGTGCACCTGCAGGATGACTTTGGCATCCAGGCCTGAGGTCGCCAGCCAGTTATCCACCGCCACCATGGCCTTCTTGATGATGTCGGCCGCCGTGCCCTGCATCGGCGCGTTGATCGCCGTACGTTCGGCGCCGGCGCGTTCCTGCGGCTTGTTGGAGTTGATCTCCGGCAGGTACAGGCGGCGCCCGAACAGGGTTTCCACATAACCCTGTTCCGCGGCCTGGGCGCGGGTACGGTCCATGTATTCGCGCACGCCGGGATAGCGGGCGAAGTAGGTGTCGATATAGGCCTTGGCGGTCTTGGTATCGACGCCGATGTCCTTGCCGAGTTTCTGCGCGCCCATGCCATAGATCAGGCCGAAGTTGATCGCCTTGGCACTGCGACGCTGGTCGGAACTGACGTCCTTGAGCTCGACCTTGAACACTTCGGCCGCGGTTGCCGTGTGCACGTCGAGGTTATTACGGAAGGCATTCAGCAGCCCTTCGTCACGGGACAGGTGCGCCATGATCCGCAGTTCGATCTGCGAGTAGTCCGCCGCCAGCAGCTTGTAGCCAGGCGGGGCGATAAAGGCCTGGCGGATGCGCCGGCCCTCGGCGGTACGCACCGGGATGTTCTGCAGGTTCGGATCGCTGGAAGACAAACGCCCGGTAGACGCGACCGCCTGATGGTAGGAGGTGTGGATCCGCCCGGTACGCGGGTTGATCTGCTCCGGCAGGCGGTCGGTGTAGGTGCTCTTGAGCTTGCTCATGGAGCGGTACTGCATCAGCACCTTGGGCAGCGGGTAGTCGTCCTCGGCCAATTTGGCCAGCACTTCTTCAGCAGTGGACGGCTGGCCTTTGGCGGTCTTTTTCAGCACCGGCAGGCCGAGCTTGTCGTAGAGGATCACTCCCAGTTGCTTGGGCGAACCCAGGTTGAATTCTTCGCCGGCGATCTCGAAGGCTTCCTGCTCCAGCGCCACCATCTTGTCGCCTAGCTCGATGCTCTGCACACGTAGCAGGTCTGCATCCACCAGCGCCCCTTGGCGCTCGATCCGCGCCAGTACCGGCACCACGGGCATTTCGATATCGCTGAGCACGCTGGCCAGGCTCGGGATCGCAGCCAGTTTTTCATGCAGGACCTGATGCAGGCGCAGGGTCACATCGGCGTCTTCCGCCGCATAAGGCCCGGCCTGCTCGAGGGCGATCTGATCGAACGTCAGCTGCTTGGCGCCCTTGCCGGCGATGTCCTGGAAACTCACGGTGGTATGGCCCAGGTACTTCTCCGCCAGGCTGTCCATGTCGTGCCGGGTGGCGGTGGAGTTGAGCACGTAAGACTCGAGCATGGTGTCGAAGGCAACCCCGCGCACCGTGATGCCGTTGGCCTGATCGCCGCCGATGGCGCAGTTGGCCAGGATGTTCATGTCGAACTTGGCGTGCTGGCCGACCTTGAGTTTGTTCGGGTCTTCGAGAATTGGCTTCAGGGCCCGCAGGACGGTGTCGCGGTCCAGCTGCTCCGGCGCGCCGATATAAGAGTGCGTCAGCGGAATATAAGCCGCTTCGTTGGCCTGCACGGCGAAGGACAGCCCCACAAGCTGAGCCTGCTGGGCGTCGATACCGGTGGTTTCGGTATCGAAGGCGAACAGCTTGGCGTTCTTCAATTTCTCCAGCCAGACATCGAAACGCGCCTGATCGAGAATGGTTTCGTACTGCGCTTCAACGGCCATCGGCGCTTCGACCTCAGCCTCGGCCTGGGTCAACAGGTCGGCCACCGGCTCGGGCGCCTCGGCGACACTCAGCTCCAGGCGCTTGGCATCGCGCTGCAGTTCGTCGAGCCAGCTCTTGAACTCCAGCAGGCTGTACAGCTCGAGCAGTTTGTCGCGATCCGGCTCACCCAGATGCAGGTCGTCCAGGCCGATATCCAGCGGCACATCGACCTTGATGGTCGCCAACTGATAGGAGAGGAAAGCCATCTCCTTGTGCTCTGCAAGCTTGGCCGGTAGGGTCTTGGCCCCACGAATCGGCAGGCTGGGGACGATATCGAGCTGGGCATACAGCTCGTTCAGGCCACCGTTGACGCCCACCAACAGGCCGGAAGCGGTCTTCGGGCCGATGCCCGGTACACCCGGAATGTTGTCGGAGGAGTCGCCCATCAGTGCCAGGTAATCGATGATCTGCTCGGGAGCGACGCCGAATTTCTCCTTCACGCCCTCCACGTCCATGCTGCTACCGGACATGGTGTTGACCAGCGTAATGTGCCCGTCCACCAGCTGTGCCATGTCCTTGTCGCCAGTGGAGATCACCACCGGCCGGTCGGCCGCCGCGCTGCTGCGGGCCAGGGTGCCGATCACGTCATCCGCCTCGACGCCCTCGACACACAGCAGCGGAAAACCCAGGGCGATCACGCTGGCGTGCAGCGGCTCGATCTGCACCCGCATGTCGTCGGGCATGCTCGGGCGATTGGCCTTGTACTGGGCGTACATGTCATCGCGGAAAGTCCCGCCCTTGGCATCGAACACCACGGCGAACGGGCTGTCCGGGTACTGCTTGCGCAGACTCTTGAGCATGTTCAGCACGCCCTTGACCGCACCGGTCGGCATGCCTTTGGAAGTGGTCAAAGGTGGCAGCGCGTGGAAGGCGCGGTACAGGTAGGACGAACCGTCCACCAGGACGAGGGGGGCTTGGCTCATGAGCAGGATCAACCTTTTCGGCGGGTCCGGCGCTAGAATAGCGGGACCGTTGACGACAAAGGGACAAGGTTATCATGCGCACACTAAATCGCTTGCTGCTGGCCAGCCTGATTGCAATCGCGCCGATGGCCGTGATTGCGGCGGAGGATGCGCCATCGGCGGATCCGGAAGTGACCATTCGCACGGAGGGCGACAAGACCATCCAGGAGTACCGCCAGAACGGTTTCCTGTACGCCATCAAGGTCACACCGAAGGTTGGCAAACCCTACTTTCTGGTGCGCGCCGACGGTTCCGATGGCAACTTCATTCGTTCGGACCAGCCGGATATGCTGATTCCGGCGTGGAAAATTTTCGAGTGGTAAACCACTCCTAACTTCAACCGGCGCTGGCTCGACAGCGGCGCCCGTACTGGCAGTTTTTAACCATGTCTGTGTTTACTCCCCTGGCTCGGCCCGAGCTGGAAACCTTTCTCGCCCCTTACGGGCTCGGCCGCCTGCTTGACTTCCAGGGGATTGCCGCTGGTAGCGAAAACACCAACTTCTTCATCAGCCTGGAACAGGGCGAGTTCGTCCTGACCCTGGTCGAGCGCGGCCCGGTCCAGGAAATGCCGTTCTTCATCGAACTGCTGGACGTGCTGCACGACGCCGACCTGCCAGTGCCTTACGCCCTGCGCACCACCGACGGCGTGGCCCTGCGCGAGCTGGCCGGCAAGCCGGCGCTGCTGCAGCCGCGCCTGGCCGGCAAGCACATCAAGGAAGCCAATGCCCAGCATTGCGCGCAGGTCGGCGAGCTGCTCGCTCATCTGCACCTGGCGACCAAGGACAACATGATCAAGCGCAAGACCGATCGTGGCCTGGACTGGATGCAGGAAGAAGGCTCGCGGATGCTCTCGCATCTCGATCCGCAGGCGCGGGATCTGCTGCAGCGGGCGCTGGATGAAATCGCCGAGCAAAAGGTGAAGATCCTCGCGCTGCCACGGGCCAACATCCACGCCGACCTGTTCCGCGACAACGCGATGTTCGAAGGCACGCACCTGACCGGGCTGATCGACTTCTACAACGCCTGCTCCGGGCCGATGCTGTATGACGTGGCGATTGCCCTGAACGACTGGTGTTCCGACGCCGACGGCCTGCTCGACGGCTCGCGCACCCGGGCCCTGCTGGGCGCCTACGCGGCCCTGCGCCCGTTCACCACCGCCGAGGCCGAGCTGTGGCCAACCCTGTTGCGGGTGGCCTGCGTGCGCTTCTGGCTGTCACGCCTGATCGCTGCCGAGTCCTTCGCCGGACAGGACGTGCTGATTCACGACCCGATGGAGTTCCAGCTGCGCCTGGCCCAGCGCCAGCAGGTCAGCGCACCATTGCCGTTCGCCATCTGAAAGCATCGCGGGCAAGCCCGCCCCTACGATCTCTTGTAGGAGCGAGGCTTGCCCGCAATAGCATCGGCAGCCTTTAAAGCGATTCCAGGCAGCCCGCCAGATCGTTGCCCAGCTTCTCCAGCACCTGCTCGTACCCCTGCGCGGTGGCCGGCGTGTAGCCGCCCAGCGCATCGAGCTCCGCCAGTTTCACCGGCAAGCCCGCCACCAGGGTTTCGGCCAGGCGCGGGCGCAATGGCGGCTCGCTGAAGACACAGGTCTTGCCGACTTCCTGCAAGCGCGTGCGCATCGCCGCTACGTGCTGCGCGCCCGGCTGCACCTCGGCCGCGACGCTGAACACGCCCGCATGCTTGAGGCCATAAGCGTCTTCGAAATAATCGAAGGCTTCGTGGAAGACGAAGTAAGGCTTGCCGGCGATCGGCGCCAGGCGGGCTTTCAAACGGGCATCCAGAGCATCCAGGCGTGCGTCGAAAGCCTTGGCGTTACTCTGGTAACGCGCGGCGTTGGCCGGGTCCGCGGCGCTCAGGTCGGCCGCCATGCGGTCGGCGATGACCCGCGCGTTGACCGGCGACAGCCACAAGTGCGCATCGAGGCTGCCCGGACGATGATCGTGGTCATGTTCGTCGGCTTCTTCGGCATGCGAGTGGTTATCTTCGGCAAAATGGCGGAGTTCCAGGCCTGGAAGATCTTGCACCGCCAGCGATGGCAACGTGCGGCCCTTGAGGACCCGCGGCAGGAAGCTCTCCATGTCCGGGCCGATCCAGTACAGCAACTCCACCGACTGCACCTTGCGCACGTCGGAAGGGCGCAGCGCATAGTTGTGCGGCGAGGCGCCCGGCGGCAGCAGAACCTCGGGCACGGCGATGCCATCCTGGACGGCGGCGGCGATCAATTGCAGGGGTTTGATGCTGGTCAGGACCCGGACCTCGGCCTGGGCCGAGCTGATCACGAACAAACTGGCGGTAAAAGCGACAAAAAGGGCAAAAAGTCGGGACACGATGACCACTCGAAGAGGCGAGAACGGGTAACATAATAACGTCTCTCACAATTATCGTCGCCGCTCATGCCTAAAACCCCCCTCGCCAGTCGCCCCCACGACCACTCTCACTGCGTGCACAGCGCGCTGTCCGAGGCCGATGCTCTGTGCGCGCGCCAAGGCCTGCGCCTGACCGCCCTGCGTCGCCGGGTGCTGGAGCTGGTCTGGCAAAGCCACAAGCCGCTGGGTGCCTACGACATCCTCGCCGTGCTCAGCGAACAGGACGGTCGTCGCGCCGCGCCGCCAACCGTGTACCGCGCCCTGGATTTCCTCCTGGAAAACGGCCTGGTGCACCGCATCGCCTCGCTCAACGCCTTCGTCGGCTGCAACCACCCGGAACACGCGCACCAGGGCCAGTTCCTGATCTGCCGCGTCTGCCACGCGGCCATCGAGCTTGAGCAGAAATCCATCAGCGACGCGATCATCAGCAGCGCGCGCGATGTCGGCTTCGTCGTCGAAGGCCAGACCGTCGAAGTGGTCGGCCTCTGCTCGGGTTGCCAGGGGGCTTGATGAGCACTGCCTTGATCCGCCTCGACCAGGTCGCGGTGACTTTTGCCGGGCAGACCGTGCTGGACAACATCCAGCTCAGTGTCGAACCAGGGCAGATCGTCACCCTGATCGGCCCCAACGGCGCCGGCAAGACCACCCTGGTGCGCGCCGTGCTCGGCCTGCTCAAGCCCGACAGCGGCAGTGTCTGGCGTAAGCCGAAGCTGCGGGTCGGCTATATGCCGCAAAAACTGCACGTCGATCCGACATTGCCGCTGTCGGTGCTGCGTTTCCTGCGCCTGGTGCCGGGCGTGGACCGCGCGACAGCCTTGGCCGCGCTGAACGAAGTCGGCGCCGAACAGGTGATCGACAGCCCGGTGCAGAGCATTTCCGGTGGAGAAATGCAGCGTGTGCTGCTGGCCCGCGCCCTGCTGCGCGAGCCGGAACTGCTGGTACTGGACGAGCCGGTGCAAGGCGTGGACGTCGCCGGCCAGGCCGAGCTGTACAGCCTGATCACCCGTTTGCGCGATCGCCACGGCTGCGGCGTGCTGATGGTCTCCCACGACCTGCACCTAGTGATGAGCACCACCGACCAGGTGGTCTGCCTCAATCGCCACGTGTGCTGCTCCGGCCACCCGGAACAGGTCAGCGGCGACCCGGCCTTCGTCGAGCTGTTCGGCCAGAACGCGCCGAGCCTGGCGATCTACCACCACCATCACGACCACGCCCACGACCTGCACGGCTCGGTAGTCACCGGGGCCGCGGCCGGTCACGTTCATGTTCACGGAGATAGCTGCAAGCATGGCTGATTTTCTGTTCTACGCCCTGCTCGCAGGTCTGGCGCTGGCGCTGGTGGCAGGTCCCCTGGGATCGTTCGTGGTCTGGCGGCGCATGGCCTATTTCGGCGACACCCTGTCCCACGCCGCCTTGCTCGGCGTGGCCTTGGGCTTTCTGCTGGATGTCAGCCCGGCGGTGGCGGTGACCGTCGGCTGCCTGCTGCTGGCGGTGCTGCTGGTTACCCTGCAACAGCGCCAGCCGCTGGCTTCCGATACGCTGCTGGGGATTCTCGCCCCCAGTACACTCTCCCTCGGGCTGGTGGTACTAAGCTTCATGCATGACGTGCGGATCGACCTGATGGCCTATCTGTTCGGCGATCTGCTGGCGATCAGCCCCGGCGACCTGGCGTGGATTCTCGGCGGCAGCGCCGCGGTCCTGCTGCTGTTGGTGGCCCTGTGGCGGCCGTTGCTGGCGATCACCGTGCACGAGGAGCTGGCCAGGGTCGAAGGCTTGCCGGTGGCGTCGCTGCGCCTGGCGCTGATGCTGTTGATCGCGGTGGTGATCGCGGTGGCGATGAAAATCGTCGGGGTATTGCTGATCACTTCGCTGCTGATCATCCCGGCGGCTGCGGCTCAACGTCACGCCCGCTCCCCGGAGCAGATGGCGCTGGGCGCAAGCCTGCTGGGCATACTCGCGGTCTGTGGCGGGCTGGCGTTGTCCTGGTTCAAGGACACCCCCGCGGGGCCGTCGATTGTGGTCACGGCGGCCGCGTTGTTTCTGCTGAGTTTTGTCCTGCCCCGTCGAGGGGTGTAGACTTGCTCGCTTTTTGCGCAATTAGAGAGTCGCAGGAATGAAGCCGTTCGCCTCCCGTTATCTGCTCCTTGTCGCATTTTCCCTGCTGCTGGGCGCCTGCCAGAGCACGCCGCCGGCTGAAGTGCCCGACGCCCGCGCCACGGCCATCGCACAGCTGCAGCACAATATCGCCAGCAGCGAACTGGCCACCGCCGAAGACCAGTTGAGCGCCTTGCAGGCCCAGTCGCCCAACGACCCGCAGCTCGAGCAATACCAGCGCCAGCTGGCCGAAGCCTACCTGCAACGCAGCCAGATCGTGCTGCAAAAGGGTGATGTCAACGCCGCCGCCACGGCCCTGAGCCGCGCCCGCGCGCTGATGCCCAAGGCACCGGCCCTGACCGGTGGCGTCGATGGCGCCATCACCCAGGCCCGTAAAGCCGAGCTGGAAAAAGCCGAAGCCGCGCTCAAGGCCGCTGAAGCCCGGCCCCCGGCCAAGCTGATCGACCCGGCCGCCGAGAGCACCACCATTGCGCTGAACCTCAGCGATATCAAGCAACTGCGTCGGCAACTCGATGCGATCGCCGCCGATGTGGTGAATTACCAGTGCGACGTGAGCATCCAGGCGCCGCGCACCGAGGATTACCCCTGGCTGAAGACCCTGCTGAGCAAGCGGGTGAAGAAGCTCGATGCCGACTACGACCTGCAGATCGAACGGCAGATCCTGCGCCACATCCCGGCACAGATGGTGCTGAGCCCGCGCAAGCCCCAATAAGTCCATCGCCCGCAAGCCCGCGTCTGTAGGAGCGAGCGGGCGACGATCCGACTTGCCCGCGATAAACGCTGACGCGGTGTCAGCCAAACTCTTTCGCACGCAAGCTGTGCTTCTACAGAAGCGTCAAAGCATCAGGCGGGAATCGCCTTGACCTTCGGCTCCCGCTCCCAGACCCGATGATGGGCAATCGCATTAAAGAACGCCTTCAACGCCTTGGCATCCCCGCCGACGATCAACCCCGCATCCACTTCCAGCTTGAGCACATCCAGCAATTGCTGCGCCTCGCCCTGCAAGGCAATCGCCTTGAGGTGCTTGTAGGCTTCGAGCAGGTAATGCAGGGCCACGCCATCGCCGCTCAAGGCCTGTACCGACTTGGCCCCACCCGGCACGAACACCGCGTCGAACGCCACTGACGGCAGCCCTTCCATGGAAGCATCCACCGGCAGGCTCTTGCCATCCGCCGTGGTCACGGGCGCCGAGGTCGGCCCCAGCAACTTGGCGTGGGCGCCTTCGGCTTGCAGGGCCTTTTTCAAGGCGTCGATCGCCTTGCCGTCGACCCCGTTCGCCGCCAGGATCGCCACTTTGCGGGTCTTGATATCCCCCGACAGCAGGTTGGCCTGGCTCAGGGACGGCGAGTGATCGAGGGCCGGTTCAGGCACCTCGACAGTGCCTGCCTTGGGCACCGGCAGCCCGAGGTTCTGCGCGACCCGCTTGGCCAGTTCGAGATCGATATTGGCCAGGATCTCGTTGACCTGGCGCGCGCGGATCCACTCGCGCTCGACCTTGCCCAGCTCGAAGCTGTAGGCGGCGATGATGTGCTCCTGCTCATGCGTGCTCATGCTCTTGAAGAACAGTCGCGCCTGGGAGAAGTGGTCGCTGAAGGACGGGCTGCGCTGGCGGATCTTGTGCGCGTCGATGCGCTCGTTGTAGCTCTCGAAACCACCGTCCTCGGCCGCGGGTGGCGTCTCTTTCGGCCAGCCGCCATCGATGGAGTTGGGTTCATAGGACGCCCGGCCCTTGTCGATGGTGGTGCGGTGCATGGCGTCGCGCTGGCCGTTGTGGAAGGGCGCCAGCGGGCGGTTGATCGGCAACTCATGGAAGTTCGGCCCGCCGAGGCGGCTGATCTGCGTATCGGTGTAGGAAAACAGCCGGCCCTGCAGCAGCGGGTCATTGGAGAAGTCGATACCCGGCACGATATGCCCCGGGCAGAAGGCGACCTGCTCGGTCTCGGCGAAGAAGTTGTCCGGGTTGCGGTTGAGCACCATCTTGCCCAGGGGCGTGATCGGCACCAGTTCCTCGGGTATCAATTTGGTCGGGTCGAGGATGTCGAAATCGAACTTGTGCTCGTTTTCCTCGACTATCACCTGCACGCCCAGCTCCCATTCCGGGTAATCGCCACTCTCGATCGACTCCCACAGGTCGCGGCGATGGAAGTCGGTGTCCTTGCCCGCCAGCTTCTGCGCCTCGTCCCAGACCAGGGAACAGGTCCCCACTGTCGGCCGCCAGTGGAACTTGACGAAGCTGGAGGTGCCTTCGGCATTGATGAAACGAAAGGTGTGCACGCCAAAGCCCTGCATGCTGCGCAGGCTTTTCGGAATCGCCCGGTCGGACATGGCCCAGATCACCATGTGCGCCGATTCCGGCTGCAGCGACACGAAGTCCCAGAAGGTGTCATGGGCCGAGCCGCCAGTGGGGATTTCGTTGTGCGGCTCGGGTTTGACCGCATGGACGAAGTCGGGAAACTTGATCGCGTCCTGGATGAAGAACACCGGCATGTTGTTGCCCACCAGGTCGAAGTTGCCTTCGTCGGTGAAGAACTTCACGGCAAAACCACGCACGTCGCGCACTGTGTCGCCGGATCCGCGCGGTCCCTGCACCGTGGAGAAACGCACGAACACCGGGGTTTTCTTCCCCGGATCGCGCAAGAAACCGGCCTTGGTCAGGGCCGAATGATTCTCGTAGGTCTGGAAGTAGCCATGGGCACCCACGCCGCGGGCATGGACGATACGCTCCGGGATCCGCTCATGGTCGAAGTGCGTGATCTTCTCCCGCATGATGAAGTCTTCCAGCAGCGATGGCCCGCGGGCGCCGGCCTTCAAGGTGTTCTGGTTATCGGCGACCTTGACCCCCTGGTTGGTGCGCAATGCCTGTTCCGTGGCGTCGGAGCGGAAGGTCTCCAGGCTGTGCAGCTTGCTGTTGGTGTTGCCGCGATCCAGGGTATCGGTCCCGGCCAGCTGGCTTTTCGATGCGCTTGGCTTCTTGCTACTCATCAGGCAAAACTCCTCGTTGGCGAAGCCCCGGCGGGACGGGGCTCCATCGGTCAAAATCTCCAGGCACGGCACCTGGTTTTTTTCGAGTGGCTTAATCAGTGACTGATGAGGTTTGGCGCCGTTCCTTTTTTATGACCTTTGATCGCGTTATTGCCAAATCGAAGGATGAATACAAAATAAATGCTAAGAACCTCTATACGGACAGGCTAAAATGCGCGCCCGGCTAACCGCTGATCCTTTTCTAACGCGCCCCACAAGGTTCGCTACGTGATCGAGTTTCAAAACGTCCATAAAACCTACCGGGTCGCCGGTAAGGATATTCCCGCCCTGCATCCGACCAGCCTGAAGGTCGAGAATGGCCAGGTATTTGGCCTGATCGGCCATTCCGGCGCGGGTAAAAGTACCCTGCTGCGCCTGATCAACCGCCTGGAAAACCCCAGCGGCGGCAAGATCATCGTCGACGACGAAGAAGTCACCGCCCTGGACGCCAACGGCCTGCGCCGCTTCCGCCAGCAGGTCGGGATGATCTTCCAGCACTTCAACCTGCTGGCTTCCAAGACCGTGGCCGACAACGTCGCGCTGCCGCTGACCCTGGCCGGCGAGCTGTCGCGCAGCGCGATCGACCAGCGCGTGGCCGAGCTGCTGGCCCGCGTCGGCCTCTCCGATCACGCCAAGAAGTACCCAGCCCAGCTGTCCGGCGGGCAGAAGCAGCGCGTCGGCATCGCCCGCGCCCTGGCGACCAAGCCGAAGATCCTGCTGTGCGACGAAGCCACCAGCGCCCTGGACCCGCAGACCACCGCGTCGGTCCTGCAACTGCTGGCCGAGATCAACCGTGAACTGAACCTGACCATCGTGCTGATCACCCATGAGATGGACGTGATCCGTCGCGTCTGCGACCAGGTGGCGGTGATGGACGCCGGGGTGATCGTCGAGCAGGGTTCGGTGGCCGAGGTGTTCCTGCATCCCAAGCACCCGACCACCAAGCGTTTCGTCCAGGAAGACGAGCAGATCGACGAAAGCGAACAGCGCGACGACTTCGCCCACGTACCGGGCCGCATCGTGCGCCTGACCTTCCAGGGCGACGCCACCTACGCGCCGCTGCTGGGCACCGTGGCCCGCGAAACCGGGGTGGACTACAGCATCCTCGCCGGCCGCATCGACCGCATCAAAGACGTCCCTTACGGGCAACTGACCCTGGCTATCACCGGCGGTGACATGGAGGCGGCCTTCGCCCACTTCACCGCGGCGGACGTCCATATGGAGGTGCTGCGCTAATGGAACTGCTGACAAGTTTCTTCGCCAATATCGACTGGTACGAAATCTGGCTGGCCACCGGCGACACCCTGCTGATGCTCGGTGGCTCGCTGCTGTTCACCGTGCTGCTGGGCCTGCCCCTGGGCGTGCTGCTGTTCCTCTGCAGCCCACGCCAGCTGCTGGAGCAGAAGAGCCTCTACGCCCTGCTGTCGCTGATGGTGAACATCCTGCGCTCGCTGCCATTCATCATCCTGCTGATCGTGATGATCCCGTTCACCGTTCTGATCACCGGTACCTCCCTGGGTGTGGCCGGAGCGATCCCGCCCCTGGTGGTCGGCGCCACGCCGTTCTTCGCCCGCCTGGTGGAAACCGCCCTGCGCGAGGTGGACCGCGGCATCATCGAGGCCACCCAGTCGATGGGCGCGACCACCCGGCAGATCATCACCAACGCCCTGCTGCCGGAAGCCCGTCCGGGTATTTTCGCGGCAATTACCGTGACAGCGATTACCCTTGTTTCCTACACCGCCATGGCGGGCGTGGTAGGCGCGGGCGGTCTCGGCGACCTGGCGATCCGCTTCGGTTACCAGCGCTTCCAGACCGATGTGATGGTGGTCACCGTGGTGCTGTTGCTGGTGCTGGTTCAAGTTCTGCAAACCGTCGGCGACAAGCTGGTGGTGCACTTTTCCCGAAAATAAGTCGGCCCTGGCCGGCAGGCGTCCGGCACCGGGCGCCTCACAAGGAGCTAGCTGGATGAAAAAACTACTCGTCGCTTTCGCCGCCGTTGCCGCGTTCTCCGCGCACGCCGCTGACACCCTGACCGTGGCCGCCACTCCGGTGCCTCACGCCGAGATCCTCGAGTTCGTGAAGCCGGCGCTGGCCAAGGAAGGCGTGGACCTGAAGGTCAAGGTCTTCACCGACTACATCCAGCCGAACATACAGGTCGCCGAAAAGCGCCTGGACGCCAACTTCTTCCAGCACCAGCCGTACCTGGATGAGTTCAACAAGGCCAAGGGCACCCACCTGGTGAGCGTCGCCGGCGTGCACCTGGAGCCGCTGGGCGCCTACTCCAACAAGTTCAAGAAGCTCGAAGAACTGCCAGGCGGCGCCAACGTAGTGATCCCCAACGATGCCACCAACGGCGGCCGCGCCTTGCTGCTGCTGGCCAAGGCCGGCCTGATCAAGCTCAAGGACTCCAACAACATCCTGTCCACGGTCAAAGACATCACCGAGAACAGCAAGGACCTGAAATTCCGTGAGCTGGAAGCCGCGACCATCCCGCGCGTGCTGACCCAGGTCGATCTGGCGCTGATCAACACCAACTATGCCCTGGAAGCCAAGCTGGACCCGTCCAAGGACGCCCTGGTGATCGAAGGCAAGGACTCGCCTTACGTGAACATCCTGGTAGCCCGTCCTGATGACAAGGATTCGGACGCCATGAAGAAACTGGTTGCCGCCCTGCACAGCCCGGAGGTGAAGCAATTCATTCTCGAGAAGTACAAAGGCGCCGTGGTTCCGGCGTTCTGATCGGTTGCAGAAACACAAACGGGGCGCCTCAAGGCGCCCCGTTTCGTTTCAGTTGCCGTTACCTGCTGCGCTCCCTGTAGCCGCTGCCGCAGGCTGCGATAAGGTGCGGAGCTCCTTCCCAGGCCCAAGAGCACGTCTCCTGCGGAGCCGATCGCAGCCTGCGGCAGCGGCTACAGGATTCAGGCGTCCCGGATTACTTGCGCTGCAACATTACCGGCAGTTGGGCCACCAGCTTCTGGTTGTTCAGCGGCGCGCGGATGAAGCCGCGCTGGGTGCCGTCCGGGCCGATCACCGCGAGGTTGCCGCTGTGGTCGACGGTGTAGTTGGGCTTGCTGGTGTCCGCCGGAATGAACGGGATGCTCACCGCGTTGGCGAGCTTCTGCACATCCGCCACCGAGGTCGCGGTCAGGCCCTTGAAGTCCTTGTCGAAGTAGCCCAGGTACTGTTTCAGCTGCTGCGGTGTATCGCGGTTCGGGTCGACGCTGACCAGCACCACCTGCAGGTTGTCCACCGCCTCCTTGGGCAGCTCGCTCTTGATCTGGCGCAGCTGGGCGAGAGTGGTCGGGCAGATGTCCGGGCAGAAGGTGTAGCCGAAGAACAGCAGGCTCCACTTGCCCTTGAGCTCATTGAGTACCACCGGCTGGCCTTCCTGGTCGGTCATCTTCACGTCCGGCAGGTTGCGGCTCTGGGGCAGCAGGATGATCCCGGCGTCGATCAGTGCGGTCGGGTCCCCCTGGTTCTTGCCGGTCAGCACTTTGTTGACGGTGAGCCCCAGCACCAGGGCCACCAGCGCCACGAGAATAAAGACGGTTTTCTGAGTTCGAGTCATAGGTTCAACAATAGGTAGTGGTCTACGAGCAGCGCGATAAACAGCAGGAACAAGTAATAAATAGAGTACTTGAAGGTGTTGATCGCCGCGTGCGGCCGACTGCCACGGTACAGCACCCAGGCCCATTGCAGAAAGCGCGCGCCCAGGCCCAGGGCACAAATCAGGTAGAGCAGGCCGCTCATGTGGATCGCATAGGGCAGCAGGCTGACCGCCAGCAGGGCGAAGGTGTAGAGCAGGATATGCACCTTGGTGTAGTGCTCGCCGTGGGTCACCGGCAGCATCGGGATATCGGCCTTGGCGTATTCCTCCTTGCGGTGAATGGCCAGGGCCCAGAAGTGCGGCGGGGTCCAGGCGAAGATAATCAGCACCAGCAGCAGCGGTTCAGCCGTCACATGGCCGGTGGCCGCGACCCAGCCCAACAGCGGTGGCGCGGCGCCGGCCAGGCCGCCGATCACGATGTTCTGCGGTGTCGCCCGCTTGAGGAAGCCGGTGTAGATCACCGCATAACCGAGCAACGACGCCAGGGTCAGCCAGGCAGTCAGCGGGTTGGTGAACGCCAGCAGCAAGGCTTGCCCGGCGATGGCCAGCAGCAGGGCGAAACCCAGTGCCGCCGCCGGCGATACCCGGCCTTCGGCCAGCGGCCGTTTATGGGTGCGCGCCATGACCGCGTCGATCCGCCGGTCCACCACATGGTTCACCGCCGCCGCCGCGCCGGCGCACAGAGCGATGCCCAGGTTGCCGAACACCAGCACCGTCCACGGCACCCCGGCGCGGGTGGCGAGGAACATGCCCACCAACGAAGTGATGAGCATCAGCACCACCACCTTGGGCTTGGTCAGCTCCAGGTAGTCACGCCAGATCGCCTGGCTGTGACGCTCGCCGATCAGAGTCGCCATGGCATTTCTCCTTTAATGGTTATGGGCCCGGCGGCGTGTTTGCGCGGGCTCAGGCGCCAGCCCAGCGGCAGGTGCGAGCGGGAGCGGACCAGGCTGGTGCGGGCGTGATAGTTGACCAGCACCAGGGCCAGTAGCAGCGCCGCCCCACCCGCGTTATGCGCCACGGCCACCGGCAGCGGCAGGTGGAACAGCACGTTGCTGATGCCGAGGCCGATCTGCGCCGCCAGCGCCACCAGCACCAGCCCGGCGAGGCGGGTCATGCCCACATGCTTGAGTTGCCAGGCCAGGCCGAGCAACACCAGGGTCACCAGCAACGCGCCGATGCGATGGGTCAGGTGGATGGCGGTGCGGGCGTCGCTGTCGAGCTGCCCGCCCAGGTAGTTGGGGCCGATGTGCTGGGTCAGGTGAAAGCCGTTGGCGAAATCCGCCGCCGGCCACCACTGGCCGTGGCAGGTCGGCAGGTCGATGCAGGCCACCGCCGCGTAGTTGGAGCTGACCCAGCCGCCCAGGGCGATCTGCCCGATCACCAGCACCAGCCCGGCCGTGGCCCAGTATTGCAGACGGCGCGGCACGATCAGCGCCGGCAGCACCCCGGACAGGCGCAGTGTCAGTAAAAACAGCAGGCTCAGGGTGGCGAAGCCGCCCAGCAGGTGCGCGGTGACCACCTGCGGCCACAGCTTGAGGGTCACCGTCCACATGCCGAACAAGGCCTGGGCGAACACCACCGAGAGCAGGAACAGCGGCAACTTCAACGGTTGCCCGGGATGATGCCGATGGGTCCAGGAGCGTGCCGCCAGCAATACGATCAACAGGCCCAGGGTGCCGGCGAAATAGCGGTGGATCATCTCGTTCCAGCCCTTGTGGGCTTGCACCGGGGTGTCGGGAAAATGCAGCTCGGCATGGGCCAGCTGGGCTTCGCTTTTCGGCACGCTGATGAAGCCGTAGCAACCCGGCCAGTCCGGGCAGCCGAGGCCGGCGTGAGTCAGTCGGGTGTAGGCGCCGAGCAGCACCACGATCAGTGCCAGCAAGGTGGCAAACAAGGCGAGGCGAAATCCAGGTTTGGCCATGACGATGCCCTTATCCGATGTTCGACAGTTTCAACAGATGGCGCAGGTCGTTGAGCAGGTCCTTGCCCTTGACCCGGGCGTCGTAGCGCAGGACCAGGTTGCCGTGCGGATCTACTATCCATAGTAGCGGCGCGCTCTGGTCGCTGGCGCCCTTGGTGAAGGTCGGCAGGTCCAGTGGATAACGCTGCAATTGCGGGTATTCGCGCTGCAGCTTGGCCTGGTAATCGGCGTCCAGCGGCTGGGCGGCGGCCAGGGCGTGGCTGGCCCGGGAGGCGTCGCGGCCCAGGGAGATCTGGATCTGCCGCGCCAGGTACACCAGTTGCTGGCAATCCACCGCGCAGTCCTGGGGTGCGGTGACCAGGATCTGCCAGCGCTTGTCGTCGGCCTGGACCCCGATGTCGGCGCGACTCTGGCCGTTGCCGATCAGTTCGCCGTGATAGCTGCGGCTTTCCGGCACCCAGAACTGCAATTTGTACATGCCGGTGGCGAGGATCATCGGGCCGATCACCATGGCCACGATCAGCAGCAGTTGCCAGCGTCCGCGGCGCCGGTTGTGCGGCGCCTGGGCCTCAGAAATGTTGGGTGGATTCATGGCCGCTCCCATGGTGTTTCTCCCTTGCGTTATGCCATCCGAGATAGAGGTACAAAGCGCACAGGGCCAGCGCCATGGCGAACCACTGCACGGCGTAGCCCAGATGTTTTTCCGGCCCCATGGCCACCACCGGCCATTCGGTCAGGTAGGCGCCCGGGCCACCCTCCTGGCGCAGCTCGTAGGCAAAGCCGCTGCGTCCCAGCTCGCTCCAGAGCCTGGCCGGCTCGACCGTCGTCACCAGCCGCGGCCACTGGGCATTCAGCGGGTCGGCGTGCAGTTGAAAGGTCGCGCCGGGGGCGACATAGACCCAGGCGTCGAGGCTCAGGGACTGTTCTGGGGTGTTGAATGCGGGTGGCGTGCGCCGGTCCGGCCAGGGCAGCCAGCCCCGGTTGAGCAACAGCCATTGGCCGCTGGCCTGGTCGAGAAAGGGTTGCAGCAGCTCGACCCCGACCTTGCCCTCATGCATGCGGTTATCCAGCAGCAGACTGTGGGCCGCATCGAAGCGGCCATGTAACTGCACCCGACGGAACGCCGGATCAGGGGCAGCCTGCAGTTCATCCACGGTCAAAGGTTCGGCCACGCGCCGTTCGGCGTAGCTGGCCAGTAGCTCGCGCTTGTGTTCGCCCCGGTTCAGTTGCCAGAACCCGAGCGTCACCAGCACCGGCAGCAACGCCAGCACCACCAGGGTCGGCAGCACGCCCGGGCGAAAGCCATTCATGGCAGCGCCCGAAAGTGGCGAGATCGACTGGCTATACTCAAGCGCATCGCGTTTCTCCCGGAGCCCACCATGCTTAAAGCGGCAATCGTCCTGTTGCTGATAGCCACGCTCATCAGCCTGTTCAGCGGCCTGTTCTTTCTGGTCAAGGACGACAGCAGCTCCCATCGCCTGGTCAGGTCGCTGACCGTGCGTGTGTGCCTGGCCGCGCTCACCGTCGGCCTGATCGCCTGGGGTTTCTTCAGCGGCCAGCTGGTGTCGCACGCGCCCTGGTAACGCCGCGCTCAGAGCACGTAAACGAAGACAAACAAGCCGATCCACACCACATCGACAAAGTGCCAATACCAACTGGCCGCCTCGAAGCCGAACTGATGCTCGGCGTCGAAGTGCCCCTTCATGATGCGCATCAGCATCACGAACAGGATCAGCGTGCCGATGGTCACGTGGGCGCCGTGGAAGCCCGTGAGCATGAAGAAGGTGGCGCCATAGATGCCCGAACCCAGGGTCAGCCCAAGCTCGTGGTAGGCGTGCAGGTACTCCTCGGCCTGGAAGCCGAGAAACGCGCAGCCCAGCAGTACGGTGATCGCCAGCCAGATTTTCAGCACGCCGCGGTGGCCATTCTTCAGGGCGTGGTGGGCGATGGTCACAGTGACGCTGGAGCTCACCAGCAGCACGGTGTTGAGTAGTGGCAGGCCCCAGGGGCTAATGACTTCCTTGGGCGGCGGGAACAGCTTGGAATCGGGGTTGTTGAGCAATGGCCAGACGAACTCGAAGTTCGGCCAGAGCATGTGCGCGATGCCCTTGCTGCCTTCACCGCCCAGCGCCGGGCCGGACACCTGGCGCACATAGAACAGCGCGCCGAAGAAGGCGATGAAGAACATCACTTCGGAAAAGATGAACCAGCTCATGCCCCAGCGGAACGAGCGATCCAGCTGGGCGCTGTACAGGCCGGCGCGACTCTCCTTGATCACCGCGCCGAACCAGCCGAACAGCATGTAGGCCAGCAGCAGGCTACCGACGAAGAAAATCAGCGGGCCATGGGATTCCGGGCGCGCGGCCTTGAGGTCGTTGAACCAGGTGGCCAGGCCGAACACGGTAACGAACATGCCCACGGTGGCGATGATCGGCCACTTGCTCTGGGCGGGAACGTAATAATGCTCATGAGTTGCCATTTATTGTTCTCCTTATCGGGCACGCTTGAACGTCTTAGCCGCCGGTGTTGGTGCTCAGGGCCACCGGTGGATGACGCGCGGTGATATCGAACAGCGTGTAAGCCAGCGTCAGGTGCTTCACATCCTTGGGCATGTCGCGGTCAACGATGAAACGTACCGGCATCTCGATCTGCTGACCGGGCTGCAGCACTTGCTGGGTGAAACAGAAGCATTCGGTCTTGTGGAAAAACATCGCGGCGCTACTCGGCGAAATGCTCGGGATCGCCTGGGCGCTCATCGGGCGGTCGCTGGGATTGCGGGCGATGAAGATCATCTCGTTCACCGCGCCTGGATGGACCACGATGTCGTCGGCCTTGGGATAGAAGTCCCAGACCATGTCGATCGCGTTGGTCGACAGGAACTGCACGCGCACCTGGCGCGAGACATCCACCTGCTGCTCGCCGGAATACTGCCCGCCGGTCTTGCCGTTGATGCCCAGCGCCTTGCACATCACGTCGTAGATCGGCACCAGGGCAAAACCGAAGACGAACATCGCCGCCACCACCAGCAACAGGCGGGTGACCAGCTTCTTCATCGAAACCTCGGCCATCAGCAACCTCCTGCTGTTTCAGAGGCGAGCGGGCAGCGCACCAGACTGTTCATTTCACTTCCGGCGGCGTGGTGAAGGTGTGGTAAGGCGCCGGCGACGGCACGCTCCACTCCAGCCCTTCGGCACCGTCCCAAGGCTTGGCCGGTGCGGGTTGGCCGCCACGGATGCACTTGATGACGATGAACAGGAAGAAGATCTGCGTGGCGCCGAAGGTGAACGCGCCGATGGACGACACCATGTTGAAATCGGCGAACTGCAGGTTGTAGTCCGGGATCCGCCGTGGCATCCCCGCCAGGCCAACGAAGTGCATCGGGAAGAACGCCATGTTCATGCCGACGAAGGACAGCCAGAAGTGCAGCTTGCCCAGGGTTTCGTCGTACATGTGCCCGGTCCACTTCGGCAGCCAGTAATAGGCCGAGGCGAAGATGCCGAAGATCGCCCCCGGCACCAGCACATAGTGGAAGTGTGCGACCACGAAATAGGTGTCCTGGTACTGGAAGTCCGCCGGGGCGATGGCCAGCATCAGCCCGGAGAAGCCGCCGATGGTGAACAGGATCACGAAGGCCACGGCGAACAGCATCGGCGTCTCGAAGGTCAGCGAGCCCTGCCACATGGTGCTGACCCAGTTGAAGACCTTGACCCCGGTCGGCACCGCGATAAGCATCGTGGCATACATGAAGAACAGCTCGCCCACCAGCGGAATGCCGACCACGAACATGTGGTGCGCCCAGACGATGAACGACAGGAAGGCGATACTCGCCGTGGCGTAGACCATCGAGGTATAGCCGAACAACGGCTTGCGCGAGAAGGCCGGGATGATCGCGCTGACGGCGCCGAAGGCCGGCAGGATCATGATGTACACCTCGGGGTGACCGAAGAACCAGAACACATGCTGGAACAGCACCGGATCACCGCCACCGGCGGCACTGAAGAAGCTGGTGCCGAAGTGGATGTCCATCAGCATCATGGTCACGCAGCCGGCCAGCACCGGCATCACCGCGATCAGCAGGAACGCAGTGATCAACCAGGTCCAGACGAACAGCGGCATCTTCATCAGGGTCATGCCGGGGGCGCGCAGGTTGAGGATGGTGGCGATCACGTTGATCGCGCCCATGATCGAGCTGATGCCCATCAAGTGAATGGCGAAGATGAAGAAGGTCACGCTTTCCGGCGCGTAGGTGGTGGACAGCGGGGCGTAGAAGGTCCAGCCGAAGTTGGGGCCGCCACCGGGCATGAACAGGGTCGAGACCAGCAGCAGGAACGCCGCAGGCAGCAACCAGAAACTGAAGTTGTTCATCCGTGGCAGGGCCATGTCCGGCGCGCCGACCATCAGCGGGATCATCCAGTTGGCCAGACCGACGAAGGCCGGCATCACCGCGCCGAAGACCATCACCAGGCCGTGCATGGTGGTCATCTGGTTGAAGAATTCCGGCTGCACGATCTGCAGCCCGGGCTGGAACAGCTCGGCGCGGATCACCATGGCGAACGAGCCGCCGAGCAGGAACATGGAGAAGGCGAACCACAGGTACAGGGTGCCGATGTCCTTGTGGTTGGTGGTCAGCACCCAGCGCATCAGGCCCTTGGCGGGGCCGTGGGTGTGGTCATGATCGCCAACGACTGCATGACCGTGCTCATCGCTCACAGCGTTCATGGCCTGTCTCCTGTAAACGGTTGGGCTGGACGATCGAGGGCAGCACGCCCCGAGCGGCTGCGGGAACACGCAATGGACCGGGTCATTTGCTTTCCGCCTGTTTCAGAGCCAGGACATCCTTGGGCGTCACCATGTCGCCCTTGTTGTTGCCCCAGGCGTTACGTTCGTAGGTGACCACTGCTGCCAGGTCGACTTCCGACAGCTGCTTGCCGAAGGCTGCCATGGCGGTGCCGGGCTTGCCGTGGAAGACGATATTCAAGTGATCCGCCACCGGCCCGGTGGCGATCTTCGAGCCCTTGAGCGCCGGGAACATCGGCGGCAGGCCCTGGCCCTCGGCCTGGTGACAGGACACGCAGGTGGTGTGGTAGACCTTGTCGCCACGGGCGACCAGCTCTTCGAGGGTCCATTCCTTGCTGGTCAGTTCCTTGAGCTTGAGGGCTTCGGCCTTGCGTTCGCCCAGCCAGGTGTCGTAGTCGGCCTGGGTCTTCACATCGACCACGATCGGCATGAAACCGTGGTCCTTGCCACACAGCTCGGCGCACTGGCCGCGATACAGGCCGGGCTTGTCGACCCGGGTCCAGGCTTCGTTGACGAAACCGGGGATCGCATCGCGCTTGACCGCGAAGGCCGGTACCCACCAGGAATGGATGACATCGGCGGAGGTCACCAGAAAGCGCACCTTGGCGCCGATCGGCAGCACCAGCGGCTGATCGACTTCCAGCAGGTAATGCTCTCCCTTGGCGCTCTGGTTATGAATCTGTTCGGCGGGCGTGGTCAGGTTGCTGAAGAACTCGACGTCCTGGCCCAGGTATTTGTAGTGCCACTTCCACTGATAGCCGGTGATCTGGATGTCCACATCCGGTTCGCTGGCGTCGTACATCTTGATCAGGGTCGCGGTGGCGGGCACGGCCATGGCCACCAGGATCAGCAGCGGCACCACTGTCCAGAGGATTTCCACCGTCGTGCTTTCGTGGAACTTGGCGGCCACCTGGCCGGTGGAGCGGCGGTGCAGGATCATCGACCAGAACATGGCGCCAAAGACAATGACCCCGATCACCACACAGATCCAGAAGATGGTCATGTGCAGGTCGAATACCGCGTGACTTATATCAGTCGCTCCAGGCGCCATATTCACAGTCCAGGCGCCATGCGCCTGGCTGAATACCGACCACAACAGGAGGCCCATCCAGACTTGTGGATGTCGCATCATTGCGGGTTCCCCTTATCGTTCTTGTTATCCCGCCGGCTTTCACCTGCGGCCAAGGGATCGGCTGCCCAGACTACGAACTTAAACCGCCGAGCCTTCGCTGCACATGCAGTCGGGCGTCATCAGCTAACTTCATACAGCCCCGAGTATAGACAGCGACTTCGACCTCGCAACGCGGTGCCGTAAATCTGCTGAAACAGTTTGCCGCGGCCTTATAGGCCACGGTTGGAAAGGGATAGGGGATGAATGATGGCGAAGCGATATAACCCAGACGACTAACCATGGAATAATTATGAGAAATACGTCTTAAGCGATTTCGTGAGCAGGCTAACTTATGTCTTCCCTAATTAATTGCCCTTGTTTCCTGGAGTATTCATGAACACCGCCGCATTGCGCGAGCAGATCCAACGAGCCCATCAACATGAGTCCAGCACCGGGCATTTGCGCCGCCAGCTGGAAACCCAATTGCCACACCTGCACCCCGCCATCCAGCTCCCCGAACTGGACGCCCAGGGGGTGATGACCCGTTTTGTCGCCGCTTATATCGATCAGGTTCCAGACTTGCTGGACGCCGCCAACGAAGTCGCGCGCGAAGCCGGTATCGAGTCGCAGATCAAGCCGGTGCTGAAGATCGCCGAGCAGTTCTTCCTCCAGCCGCCCGCCATCATGGCCGGCCACGAAGGCCTGGACAGCCTGCTGGACGAAGCCTATCTGGCCCATCGCCTGGTGGAAGAGGTCAACGACCTGTACATCACCCATTTCGGCCAGCCGCTGATCCCGCTGGACACCACGGTGGCCAACCTGATCGCTCACCAGTTGATCGGCGAAACCTTCGCCAACCAGCTGGACGAAGCGGTGCACCATGCGGTCGACGCGATGCTCGACGAAGAGAGCTTCGCCCTGGAGTCGGTCGAGGCCTATCGTGAGAAGCTCAACAGCCCCGACACCGACGCCGCCTGGAAACGCTGGCCGTGCCTGTCGCGCCAGCTGGGCGTGGAGCTGGAACTCGACCAACCGGCTGCTTGAGGATTGCAGGTGGCGGCCCTGTAGCCGCTGCCGCAGGCTGCGATCGACCGGCACGGTCGCAGCGACATCACCGACGCTGAAGGCCCTTCGGACCTTATCGCAGCCTTCGGCAGCGGCTACAGGGCTACAGACTTACGCCCGGCTCAAGCCTTTCGCCTCCAGCTTCGAGGCCGGGCTCACGCCGACGTTGGTGTGCAAGCGCCCCTCCAGCCGACGCTTCAACCCGCGCGACTCGATCACCAGCTTCGAGCCCTTGGCCGCATTGGCCCGTCCCCACTCTTCGAGCAGTTCCAGACAGGCATGGTCGATGTAGCCCAGGTTATTGAGCGGCACATGCACCGTGGTACCCGGCGGGATATTGCCCAGCGCCTGGGTCAGGGCCGGCACCTTGAGGAAGGTCGCGGCGCCTACCAGGCGCAGCTCCATTTCGCCTTCGGCGGGCAGGTCCACCAGGCTGATCTTCAGCCGTGAAGCGCCCCAGGCCAGCTTCACCAGGGTCAGGCCGAAACCGATCAGCACACCGGTCAGCAGGTCGGTGAAAACAATCGCCAGCGCGGTCACGCCGTAGGTCAGCATCGGCATCGGCCCATAACGGCCCAGCTTGCGGAACGACTTGAGGTCCACCAGCTTGAACCCGGTGTACACCAGCACGCCCGCCAGGCTGGCCACCGGAATACTTTGCAGCACGCTGGACAGCAACAGCACGAACGCCAGCAGCCACAGGCCATGGAAGATCGCCGACAACCGCGTGGTCGCGCCCGCCTGGACGTTGGCCGAACTGCGCACGATCACCCCGGTCATCGGCAACGCGCCGAGCAACCCGCAGAGCATGTTGCCGATACCTTGCGCCGACAGTTCACGGTCGAAATCCGAGCGCGTACCGCTGTGCATACGATCTACCGCGGCGGCGGACAGCAGGGTTTCGGCGCTGGCGATGAAGGCCACGGCAAAGGCTGCGACCAGCAGCGTCGGGTCCGCCAGGTTGAGCAGGTCGGCCGGGCGCAGCCAGTCGATCGCCTCGGCAAGGTTTTCCGGTACCTCAACCCGCTTGACCTGCAGCGCCAGGAGCAGGCTGGCAAAGGTCGCCAGGCCGACACCCAGCAGGGCGCCGGGGATAAAGCGCAGCGAATGCGGACGCAGTTTTTCCCACAGGAACATCACCGCCATAGTCGACAGGCCGAGCAACCCGGCCTGCCAGCCAAAACCGCCGCCCAGGCTCGGCAGGGCCTGCGTCACCGCCTCAGGGAAGCCCGCGAGGTTATCCAGGCCGGACGCCTGGGGCTGGGCGTCTAGCATCACGTGCACCTGGGAGAGCACGATCAATACCCCGATCCCGGCGAGCATGCCGTAGACCACCGCCGGCGCCGTGACCCGGAACCAACAACCCAGGCGCAGGCGCCCGGCCACCAGCTGGAGGAAACCCGCCAGCAGCAGGATCGGCCCGAGCATGGCGATGCCGTGCTGGCGCACCAGCTCGAACACCAGGACCGCCAAGCCCGCGGCCGGACCGCTGACCTGCAAGGGCGAGCCCGCCAGCCAGCCCACCACCAGGCCACCGATGATCCCGGTGATCAGCCCCTTGGCCGGCGGCATGCCAGAAGCGATGGCGATACCCATACACAAGGGCAGGGCCACCAGGAACACCACCACGGAAGCGAGCAGCTCCCGTGGCAAAACAGCTTTCAGTTGTGCTGCACGCATGATGATTCTCCCGAACTTTTTTCAGGCGTGGCAAAGCCTGACCACGCAGACGGCAGTCATGGCTGAACCCCAATGGGATTTAGGAGGATTTAGAAGCGCGCTTTAGGCGTCGCAACCGGGATCGGATGGCGTCCGTCCAACGGCAGGAAACACCCTTGATCCGCGTCGTAGGCTTTGATTTCGCTGGTTTCGATGTTGTACACCCAGCCATGGATGAACAACTGGCCGTTGGCCATGCGCGAAGCCACCGAAGGGTGGGTGCGCAAATGCTGCAACTGGGCGATGACGTTCTCTTCGGTCAGCACATGCATGCTGGCGTTCTCGTCGGCGCAGTCGCAGTTCTCCTGGACCATGGTCTTGGCCACTTCGGCGTGGCGCAGCCAGGCTTTGACCGTCGGCATCTTTTCCAGGCTCTGCGGGTTGAGCACCGCGCGCATGGCGCCGCAGTCGGAATGGCCGCAAACGATAATGTGGTGCACACCCAGCGCCATGACCGCGTATTCGATGGCCGTGGACACGCCGCCGTTCATCTGCCCGTAAGGCGGTACCACGTTACCGACGTTGCGGGTCACGAACAGGTCGCCCGGGGCGCTCTGGGTAATCAGTTCGGGAACGATGCGCGAATCCGCGCAGGCAATGAACATCGCCCGCGGCCGCTGGGCCGTGGCGAGTTTCTTGAACAATTCTTCCTGCTGAGGGAAGACCTCGTGGTGAAAATGCAAAAAGCCGTCAACGATTATCTGCAGCGCTGCATCGGCGCTTTCGGCGACCTCTGTAGACGCTGAAGCCGACGCAGCCAACGGCTGTTTATCCTTGTCACTCATGATTCATCCCCTTTTGACGGATTAGGTGAATTTTCCAGTTTTATCCGGCACGACGCCAGCGATTGATCAAAAAACAACCAGACCACTGACAGCGACCCATCGGTCACTTGGTGAACAAGGTAGCCTTCCAAACTTAACTCAAACTGAACGGAGCGCTCTAAAACGCCACTATTGGTGATACAAAAAGGTGACCAGCCTATAGAGCCAGGTGCACCGGCACTACTCCACCATAGGCCAATACCTTCTATAGCAACGACATCTGCCCACCCGGCGGACAGAAGGCCGTGCAATCGAGGTTGTAGCCTTCGCGCCGATCGAGCCCCAGGCGTTTGCTGGCCTTGGCGAAACGCTGCGCCAGCAGGGCCGCGAAGGGGCCTTCGCCGCGCATCCGTGCACCAAAACGGCTGTCGTACAGCTCGCCGCCGCGACACTGGCGGATCAGGCTCAGGACATGGGCCGCCCGCTGCGGGTAATGGGCGTTGAGCCATTCCTCGAACAGCGGCGCCACTTCCAGGGGCAGGCGCAGCATCATGTAGGCCGCGCTTTGCGCGCCCGCGGCATCGGCCTCGGCGAGCAGGCTTTCCAGCTCGCTATCGTTGATCATCGGAATCATCGGCGAACACAGCACCCCCACGGGAATCCCCGCCTCGCGCATCACCCGGATCGCCCGCAACCGCGCCTTGGGTGCTGCCGCCCGGGGTTCGAGGATGCGCTTGAGCTCGTCGTCCAGGGTGGTCAGGCTGATCATCACCGCCACCAGCCGCTGCTCGGCCAATTCGACCAACAGATCGAGATCGCGCAGGATCAGCGAGCCCTTGGTGACGATGGTCACCGGGTGCCGGTAGCGCAGCAACACCTCCAGGGTCCGGCGGGTCAGCTGGTGTTCGCGCTCGATGGGCTGGTAGGGATCGGTGTTGGAACCCAGGTTGATCGGCACGCACTTGTAGCCGGGCTTGGACAGCTGCTGTTCCAGCATCTCCGCGGCATTGGTCTTGGCAATCAGCTTGGTCTCGAAATCCAGCCCCGGCGACATGTCCCAATAGGCGTGACTGGGCCGCGCATAACAGTAGATGCAGCCGTGCTCGCAACCGCGATAGGGGTTGATGGAGCGGTCGAAGGGCAGGTCCGGCGAGCTGTTGCGGGTAATGATGGATTTCGCCGTCTCAAGGCGCACCTCGGTGCCCTGGGTCAGTGGGGCTTCCTGGTACCAGCCGTCGTCGAAGGCCACCGAGCGCCGGGGCGCAAAACGGTTGTGCGGGTTGGTCGCGGTGCCACGGCCGCGTGGGGGCAGGGGGCTGAACATGGGAGGCGCTCCATTACTGTATCCATATACAGTAATGGAGCGAGATGGATCTGCCTAGCGCCGCTGGGCTGGAAGCGCGCGCCTGGCGGCGCGCATCGCGGGCAAGTGGGATCGCCGCCCGCTCGCTCCTACACGATCAACCGCCGCTACGCTTCGTCACTTGCCCCAGATCGTCGTTCGAGGTGCTTTGCAGGTCGCCCTTGCGCAGCCCCGCCACATCCGCGGCGTTCACCTCGGAACCCTGGTTGCCCCAGCTGGTGCGGATGAAGTTGACCACATCGGCCACCTCCTGGTCCGACAGCCGCCAGGCGAAGGCCGGCATGGTGAAGGTCGATGGCGCGGTGTGAGTCGCCGGCAAGGTGCCGCCCTTGAGCACGATATGGATCAGCGACGTGGCATCGGCGCTTTGGAGCACCGGGTTGCCCGCCAGCGCCGGGAACACCCGGGTATAGCCATGGCCGTCGGTACGGTGACACGCCGCGCAGTTGTCGACGTACACCGACGCCCCCGGCTTGCTGTCGTCACCTTTCCACAACGCCTCGGCCACCGCCTTGTCGTATTGGTGCGGCTGGTCGTTGGCATCCACAGCCGGCAGCGACTTGAGGTAACGGGCGATGGCCGTCAGGTCGTCCGCGGACATGTACTGCATGCTGTGCACCACCACGTCGCTCATGCCGCCGAACACCGCACCGCGGTCGCTGCGACCGGTCTTGAGGAACTGCACCAGCTGCTCTTCGCTCCAGCTGCCGAGGCCATCCTTGTGGTCGCCGCGCAGGCTTTTGGCAATCCAGCCTTCCAGCGGCGCGCTGCCGGCCAGGAAGTGGTTGCCTTCACTGGCGCTCAGAGCTTTCTCCTGCATGGTCAGGGCGCGCGGCGTATGGCAGGCGCCACAGTGGCCGAGACCTTCCACCAGGTAGGCACCGCGGCTGACCACCGGGTCTTGCGCAGCCTGCGCCTGGCCGCTGCCTTGCAGGCCCGCCACGCTCGGCGCGAACATCCAGCGCCAGCCCGCCAGCGGCCAACGCATGCTCAGCGGCCAGGGGATGTCGCTGTCGCGGTTCTCCTGGACCACCGGCGCCACGCCTTGCATGAAGTACGCATACAGCGCCTGCATGTCGGCATCGCTGACCCGCGCGTAGGACGGGTAGGGCATGGCCGGGTACAGGCTGCTGCCATTCTTGGCTACGCCATGGCGCACGGCCTTGTCGAAGTCGTCGAAGCTGTACTCGCCGATGCCGGTCTTGTCCGGGGTGATGTTGGTGGAATAGATCGTGCCGATCGGGGTTTCCATCGGCAGGCCGCCGGCGAACAGCTTACCGTCCTTGGCGGTGTGGCAGGCCACGCAGTCACCGGCGCGGGCCAGGTATTCGCCCTGTTTGATCAAGGCTTGCCGATCGGTCTCGGCGGCGCAGAGGGAAGCGCTGCCGAGCAGGGTCAGGGTCGCGATAACGAGGGTTTTCATGGTCATCGCTCCTTATGCCTGAACCAGCGGGCCGGGGTTCTTCAGGTACTGCTCGCGGATCGCGCGGGCCGACCAGTAGGTCAACGCGGCCACCAGGCCGGTCGGGTTGTAGCCCAGGCCCTGGGGGAAGGCCGAAGCGCCCGGGACGAACACGTTGTGCACGTCCCAGCTCTGCAGGTAACGGTTCAAGGCACTGGTTTTCGGGTCGGTACCCATGATCGCACCACCGTTGAGGTGGGTGGTCTGGTAGGACGCGGTGTTGAAGTGCTCACCGACCTTCTTGCCCAGCACCGCGATGGCCTTTGGGTTCATCGCCTCGGCGATCTTGCCCATCTTCTCGACCATGAAGCGGTTCATCTTGATGTCGTTTTCCTGCCAGTCGAAGGTCATGCGCAGCAGTGGCAGGCCGTAGGCGTCGCGGTACACCGGATCGAGGTCGAGGTAGTTGCCGCGGTAGGACTGGTGGGCGCCGTGGGCGTCCATCGACACCTGGTGGGTGTAGTAGTCGGCGGTGGCCTTCTTCCAGGCGCTGCCCCAGGCCGGGGTGCCCGGCGGGTTGGAGGTCCCGGCGATCGGCCGGCTGCCGGCCTGGTTGACCCAGAACGGCGAGCCACCGACGAAGCCATGCGGGCCGTGGTCGAAGTTGTCGGCGTTGAAGTCGTCCACCGCCACGCCATTGCCGCCGGCGCCGATGAAGTTGTTGGTGTGCACGTCCTTGTCGAAGTAGGCCTTGATGGTGGCCATGTTCTGGTAGGCGAAGTTCTTGCCCACCACGCCTTCACCGGTGATCGGGTCGTACGGCTTGCCGATGCCGGACAACAGCATCAGGCGCACGTTATGGAACTGGAAGGCACCGAGGATCACCAGGTCCGCCGGCTGCTCGATCTCGCGGCCCTGGCCGTCGACGTAGGTGACGCCAGTCGCGCGGGCCTTGGTGCTGTCGAGGTTGACCTTGAGCACATGGGAGTTGGGGCGCAGCTCGAAATTCGGCAGCGGCTTGAGGGCCGGCAGGATGTTCACGTTCGGCGAAGCTTTGGAGTACATGTAGCAGACATAGCCGCTGCAGAACCCGCAGAAGTTGCACGGCCCCATTTGCGCGCCATAGGGGTTGGTGTACGGCCCCGAGGTGTTGGCCGACGGCAGGTTGTACGGCTTGTAGCCGACTTCGCCGGCGGCTTTCTGGAACAGCTGGGCGGAGTAGGTGTTCTTCTGCGACTCCAGCGGGAAATGGTCCGAACGGTCCGGCGCGTAAGGGTTGCCGCCCTTGCCTTCACCGACCAGCTGGCCTTTCACGGTCCAGGCCTGACCCGAGGTACCGAAGACTTTTTCCGCGTAGTCGAAGAACGGCTCCAGCTCTTCGTAGGTGACGCCGAAGTCCTGGATGGTCATGTCCTTGGGGATGAAGTTCTTGCCGTAGCGCTCTTCGTAGTGGCTGCGCATGCGCAGCTCGATCGGGTCGGCGCGAAAATGCACGCCGGACCAGTGCAGGCCGGCACCGCCGACGCCGTTGCCCGGCAGGAAAGCGCCCAACTGGCGGTTCGGCAGGGCCACGTCGTTGACGCTGTGGCGAATGGTCACCGTCTCCCGGGAGATGTCCTGGAAGAGTTTCTTGCGCACGCTGTAGGTGAGCTCGTCGATCACCTGCGGATAGTTGCCATCCGGGTAGGTGTCCTGCATCGGCCCGCGCTCCAGCGCCAGCACGTTGAGCCCGGCCTCGGTCAGCTCCTTGGCCATGATCGCTCCGGTCCAGCCAAACCCGACGATCACCGCGTCGACCTTCTTCATTACCGTTGCCATGCTCAAGCCCTCTCGCCGCGAATCGACACTGCCGGGAAAGGGTATTGCTCGTTGCGTTCCACCCAGTCCATGAAATCGGCGCGCGCGCCGGGGAAGCCGATCAACGTCCAGCCGACCATGCCTTTATTGCCGCCGTGGATCGGGTCGCAGAAGAACCCTTCCTTGGTGTTTTGCAGCAAAAGGTTGAAGAAAATCTTCGGCGGAACGCTGTCGAATTGGGGTTTTCCCGCTTCGAGCTGCTTGAGCAAATCGTCTCGGGTAGCGCTGTCTTGCGCGGCAAATGTTTTACCGTTGAAGGTTTTCGACCAAGCATCCGTCGCGGCAATGCCCAGGCGATAGATCTCCTTGGGTACCAGCTTGCTCTGCCAGGCCATCTCCGGCGCGGCGTCGGCGTTGAACGGGCCTTGCATGTACCACAGGGCGCCGGCGGCGTAGGGGGTGTTCATCTGCCGGTCGATGTATTCCGGCACGCCGGCTTCCAGGGCGCCCGGGCCTTGTTCGTCGGCCGGGATCAGGCGCTCTACCGCGGCCTGGACAAAAGCCCATTCTTCGGTGGTGAAATAGCTTGGCTGGTAAGCGTCAGCCTCGGTGCTGACCGTGGTCCGGGCCGGCTCGACCGGCTTGGGCGCTTCGGGCGCAGCCATCAGCATCGAGCTGCCCAGGCCGGAACTGGCGACCGTGACCACCGGGATCAAGGTCAGGGATTTGCGCAGAAACTCACGCCGCGGGTTGTCTTGATCGTGATCAGACATGGGGTGCACCTCACACTAGGCATTCACGGGTTGGGCAGCCGCGTCATGGCGTGGCTTGTCGTTCTGGCGGCGATTGGGGGCGCCGGGGAAACACAGTTCAGCAAATTTTGGTTACAAATGGTAGCAGGCTAAGCAATCGAGTAAATCGTTTGCGTTGCAAAAAAGTCGCGATTACCGAGAAAAAACCTCTATCGCAGCGGCTTCACGTTTCTTTGACGAGCGCCTCACAGGGCGTTGACCGGTCCGGATGGAAGCTAGGCTCCCTCCACCCCATTTCCGGTCACGACCTTCTGCATGCACAACTTTCGTACCCTTCCCGCCCTCTGCCTGTCCCTGCTGACGCTGCTTGCCTGGCCCCAGGCGCAGGCCGCCGAAACCGGCGCGACCCGCCCGGCCCAGTGGGCCCAGCCCGTGGAAACCCACTACAACCTGTACCAGATGTCACCGACGCTCTACCGCAGCGCCTTGCCGGACGGCGGCGCCGTGCCTTTGCTGGAAAAACTCAAGGTGGGCACGGTGATCAACTTCCTGCCGGAGTCCGACGCCAGCTGGCTGCAGGCCCCGGGAATCAAGCAGGTGCAATTGCCTTACCGGACCAATCATGTGGACGACGCCGACGTGCTGGCGGCCTTGCGCGCGATCCAGAGCGCCGAAAGTGACGGCCCGGTGCTGATGCACTGCAAGCACGGTTCGGACCGCACCGGCCTGATGTCGGCGATGTATCGAGTGGTGGTTCAGGGCTGGAGCAAGGAGGAGGCGCTGAATGAAATGACCGGAGGCGGGTTTGGCGACAGTTCCCACTTCAAGGACGGCATTCGCTACATGATGCAGGCCGATGTCGACAAGTTGCGCACCGCCCTGGCCAATGGCGATTGCAGCACCAGCGTGTTCGCCACCTGTTCGGTGAAGAGCTGGTTCGAGACAGTGAGCGTCAGCAAGCCGGCGAATTGACCGGCTGCGTGTTTTTTCAGCGTTGACCCTGTAGGAGCATCGCTTGCTGGCGATGGCGGTGCATCAGACACACCGCAGCGCCTTGATCGCCAGCACGCTTGGCTCCTACGGAAGTCTGAGGGTTACTTCGCGTCGTCGGTCTTTTTCTTCAACTTGGGGTTGGGGAAAAACTGCACCGACTGGACCTTGGCATCCGGCACCTTGAGGGCCGTGGTGTTGACCCGCGTACCCAGCTCCTTGGGCACCGACAGGCCCTGTTCATTCAGGGTGTCGGAATAGCCGCAGGCCACGCACTCGCGATGGGGAATGTCGTCTTCGCTCCACATCATCAACTTGTCCTGCTCGCTGCACGCCGGGCAGACCGCCCCGGCGATAAAGCGTTTTTTCGTCTTCACTGGCCCCTCGCTCATGCCGCTTCGTCCTCGGTCAGGCCGCTATGGCGCAAGAGTGCGTCAATCGACGGTGCGCGTCCGCGGAAGTCGACGAACAGCACCATTGGCTCCTGAGAACCGCCACGGGCCAGGATCGCTTCGCGGAACGCGCGACCGGTCTCGGCATTCAGCACGCCTTCTTCCTCGAACCTCGAAAAGGCATCGGCCGACAGCACTTCGGCCCACTTGTAGCTGTAGTAACCCGCTGCGTAACCGCCGGCGAAGATGTGAGCGAAGCTGTTGGGGAAGCGGTTGTAGGCCGGCGGACGCATCACCGAGACCTCGTCGCGCACGCCTTCGAGCACTTGCAGCACGGCACGGCCGTCGCCATGGGTGGCATGCAGTTCGAAGTCGAACAGCGAGAACTCCAGTTGGCGCACCATCATCAGGCCGGACTGGAAGTTCTTCGCCGCGAGCATTTTTTCCAGCAGGTCCTGGGGCAGCGGTTCGCCGGTCTCGTAGTGACCGGAGATCAGCGCCAGGCCTTCCGGCTCCCAGCACCAGTTCTCCATGAACTGGCTCGGCAGCTCCACCGCATCCCAGGCCACGCCGTTGATGCCGGAAACACCGGCATGTTCGACGCGGGTCAGCAGGTGGTGCAGGCCATGGCCGAATTCGTGGAACAGGGTGGTGACTTCATCGTGGGTCAGCAGGGCAGGCTTGCCGCTGTCGGCCGGGGTGAAGTTGCACACCAGGTTGGCCACCGGGCTTTGCAGCACGCCGTCGGAAGTGCGGCGACGGTCGCGGGCGCCGTCCATCCAGGCACCGCCACGCTTGTTGGCGCGGGCATACAGGTCGAAGAAGAAGCGGCCCACGTGCTGACCGTTCTCCTTGATCTCGAACAGGCGCACGTCCGGGTGCCAGGTGTCGAAGCCTTTCAGTTCGGCGATCTCGATGCCGTACAGGCGCTGGACGATGGCGAACAGGCCGCCCAGTACCTTGTCGATCGGGAAATAGGCGCGCAGGGTTTCCTGGGCCACGCTGTAGCGCTGCTCGCGCAGCTTCTCGCCGTAGAAACCGCTGTCCCAGCTCTGCAGGTCCGGGCAGCCCTGTTCGGCGGCATAGGCCTTGAGCTGTTGCAGGTCCTGGGCGGCGAACGGCTTGCTGCGCTTGGCCAGGTCCCGCAGGAAACTCAGCACCTGGTCGCTGGACTCGGCCATCTTGGTGGCCAGGCTCAGCTCGGCGAAGTTGGCGTAGCCCAGCAGCTGGGCCAGTTCCTGGCGCAGGTCGAGGATTTCTTCCATGACCGGGCCGTTGTCGTTCTGGCCGGCGTTCGGGCCCTGATCCGAGGCGCGGGTGCAGTAGGCGGCGTAGACTTCTTCACGCAGCGCGCGGTCTTCGGCGTAGGTCATCACAGCGTAGTAGCTGGGGAATTCCAGGGTAATCAGCCAGCCTTGCAGATCCTTGGCCTGGGCCGCGGCAGCCATCTGCGCCTTGGCCGACGCGGTCAAGCCAGCCAGGGCCGCTTCGTCGGTGATGTGCTTGGTCCAGGCCTGGGTGGCGTCAAGCAGCTGGTTGGAGAAGCGGCTGCCCAGCTCGGAAAGCTTGCTCTGCACTTCGGCGTAGCGCTTCTGCTGCTCTGGCGGCAGGTCGATACCCGACAGGCGGAAGTCACGCAGGGAGTGTTCCAGGATAGTTTTCTGCGCCACGTCGAAACCGGCGGCTTCCGGGCTGCTCGCCAGGGCTTCGAAGGCCTGGAACAGCTCACGGTTCTGCCCCAGCTCGGTGGCGTAGGCGCTCAGGTCCGGCAGGCAGGACTCATAGGCTTCGCGCAGTTCGGCGCTGTTGCACACGGCATTGAGGTGGCTGACCGGACTCCAGGCCGCACCCAGGCGGTCGTTGAGTTCGTCCATGGCCAGAACCAGGCCGGCCCAGGTCGGTTGCGCGCCCTGGTTCTTGAGGATTTCAGCGATGGCGGCGCGGTTGTCAGCCAGGATCTGTTTGATGGCCGGCTGTACGTGCTCGGCGCGGATCGCCGAAAACGGCGGCAGGTCGTAGGGCTGCAGAAGAGGGTTGTTCACACTCACGGTTGGCACCTTGGCTGGAAGAAACATTGAGCCATCTTAATTACAATCGACGCCCACCGCAGCTATCGACCCCATTAATAAATGTCAAAGCAGGTATCCAACTTGGCCATTCGCAGCTATCAGAATCACACACCCATCCTTGGCCCGCGGGCCTTCGTCGACAGCTCGGCGGTGGTGGTCGGCGACGTCGAAATCGGTGCCGACAGCTCGGTCTGGCCACTCACGGTGATCCGCGGCGACATGCACCGCATCCGCATCGGCGCCCGCACCAGCGTGCAGGACGGCAGCGTGCTGCACATCACCCACGCTGGCCCCTTCAACCCGGACGGCTTCCCGCTGCTGATCGGCGACGACGTGACCATCGCCCACAAGGTGATGCTGCACGGTTGCAGCGTCGGCAGCCGGGTGCTGATCGGCATGGGCAGCATCGTCATGGACGGCGCCGTGGTGGAAGACGACGTGATCGTCGGCGCCGGCAGCCTGGTGCCGCCGGGCAAACGCCTGGAAAGCGGCTTCCTCTATGTCGGCAGCCCAGTGAAACAGGCCCGCCCGCTGACCGACAAGGAACGCGCCTTCTTCACCTACAGCGCCGCCAACTACGTGAAGCTCAAGGACCTGCACCTGGCCGAAGGCTACGACCAGGCTTGAGCCCCCGACCCACTGCCCAGGAATCCCCATGCATTACCAAACCGTTCTGTTCGACCTCGACGGCACCCTGACCGACCCGCGCGAAGGCATCACCCGCTCGATCCAGTTCGCCCTCGGCAAGCTGGGCATCGACGAACCCGACCTGAGCAAACTGGAACACTTCATCGGCCCGCCGCTGTTGCAGGCATTCATGCAGTTCTACGGGTTCGACGAAGCCAGAGCCTGGGAGGCGGTGAATTTCTACCGCGAGCGTTTCAAGGTCACCGGCCTGTATGAGAACCGCGTATTCGATGGCGTCACGCCCCTGCTGGAAACCCTCGGCGGGCAAGGCCGCCAGCTGTACATCGCGACGTCCAAGCCGTGGGTGTTTGCCCGCGAGATCGCCCGGCACTTCGATTTCGCCCGGCACTTCAAGGTGATCTACGGCAGCGAACTGGACGGCGCCCGCACCGACAAGGTCGAGCTGATTCGCCACCTGGTCAGCGAGGAAGGCCTGGACCCGAGCGATACCCTGATGATCGGCGACCGCAAGCACGACCTGATCGGCGCCCGCCGCAACGGGCTGGATGCGGCGGCGGTGGGTTATGGCTTCGGCAGCCACGAAGAACTGAGCGCCGAGGCGCCGGCCTATCACTTCCAGACCCTGGATGAGTTGCATCAGGCGTTCTTGCAACGCTGAGCCGATAGTTATCGCGGAGCCTCTGCAGGAGCGGCCGGTCGACGCTCGATTGCCCGCGATAGAGACCTTTCAGGCGCCATCCATCAATGCTTTTAGCGCCGCCTTGCGCTTTTCAGCCGACAGCGCGCCGAGCTTCTCCACGTCCTGGTAAAACGCCAGCCAATCGCCGTTGACCTGCTTGAACAAGGCGGCAAACGCCGGCACCCACTGGTCGTACAGGCCGAAAGGCAGCAGCCTGGCATTGTTCAGCGGGGTGTTGATCCAGAAGTCGTAGCGCGAGTCGCCGTGCCATTGGCTGTCCTTCATCTGGCGGTAATCCCGGCGCAGCCGTTCGAATTCGGCGGCCTTGCGCTGGCGCATCTGCTCGACTGGCAGCGGCAGGGCATACAGGCGTTCCAGGCGCTGGCGGGTATCGAGGATCAGCTGGATGAACTGGTCCTTCTGCTTGACCAGGGCATCGCTGGCCGGCGCCAGGCCCCGGGCCGCCCGCCATTGCCGGGTGCCTTCCTGCTCGACGAAGGTGGCGAAGGACTCGTTGAACTCGGTGTCGTCCTTCACATAGAAGCGCTGATGGGCCAGCTCGTGGAAGATCAGGGTCGCCAGGCGCTCGTCGCCCCAATGCAGCATAGAACTGAGGATCGGGTCGTTGAACCAGCCCAGGGTCGAATAGGCCTCCACCCCGCCGATGGCCACATCCATGCCCTGCTGTTTCTGCAAGGCCGCCTCGCCCCGGGCCGCGCCCTGGCTGTAGTAGCCGCGATAGGCCACGCAGCCGGCAATCGGGAAACAGTGGGTCTTGGGGCTCAGGGAAAACTCAGGGGTGCTGAACACATTCCACACCACGTAGGGCCGGCCGATGTCGGCGTAGAGGCGGTAGCTCTGGTTGTCCGGCAGGTGCAACTGCTGGCTGGCGAAGCGCCGGGCCTTCTGCGACTGGGCCAGATGGGCGCGCAATAACGGGTCGCGAGCCGGGTCGGCGATGACCTGCTCAACCGGCGTGCGGGCCTGCAGCAGACGCCATTGGCCACTGGCCAGCTGGCCGTAGTAACCCACGCTGGAACAACCGTTGAGCAACAAAAGCAGCAAGCCCGGAAACAAAAAACGCAAAAGATGATCAAGTAACCCATGGCTTGAACGCGGCCTAATCAAATCGAATCATCCTTCGAGAGTCTGCCCCCAAGACTATCTCGCCTGCCTGGAGTTTCGCTATGCGCGTGTTGCTGCTGACCACCGGACTGTTGACCCTGAGCGGCTGTGCCGGATTGCCCGCCCCCGATCCGACGCAAGCCTGGATCGACCTCGACACCCACCAGGACACCGCGCTGCAGGCGTTGGAGGTCGACGAAAAGGCTTGGGTGGACCGCCGATATTTCGAGGTCCAGCCCGGCGACCATGAGCTGAAGGTGCGCTACCAGTTCGCCGTGGAGCCCACCAATATCGGCCCGGACAGCGAGCCCCTGTGGCGCGATTGCCAGCTGAATGTGAAATACAAGGACTTCAACGCCGGCCAACGCTACCAGTTGCAGACCGGCAATATCGGCTTCCGGCCCTGGGCCAAGCTCTATGACCAGCAGCGCAATCTGGTGGGTACCGGCCAACCGGCGGGCTGCCAGCGCACCTGATCGGCGCTATGCTTGAGGCCTTTCCCCGGACGGCCCGACCTCATGCGCCAACCCTTGCTGCTGCTTGCCCTGACCGGCCTCGTTGCCTGCTCCAGCCCCCTGCCGGCGGTGGACCCGCAACAGGCCTGGGTCGATTTCGCCACCCCGACGCCAGGCGGCAAGCTGCTGATGGCCGAGCGCCTGGACAACCAGCGCCTGACCGACGGCCGCTATTTCCAGGTCACCCCGGGCAGTCATGAGTTGATGGTGCGTTTCGATTTCGAGGTATTCAGCGGGCGCCTCGGCATGATGAACGATCCGGCCGAGCGCCTGTGCTACCTGAGCGTGCGCTACGACCATTTCGAAGCCGGCCAGCGTTACCTGCTGGAAGCCCGCTCGCTGGGTTTCTCTCCCAGTGCCCGGCTGTACAACGCCAAGCGTGAGCTGCTGGCCGAAGACCATATGGTCAACTGCGTGATCTGAACGATCAGCTGTCGTTTCGCTGATAGATGATCGCCTTGGTGCCGTTTTCGCAGGTACCGACCACCATGGCCACGTCATGCTTTTCGGCTTCCTCCTTGCTGACAATCTCCAGGGTGTAGGAAGGCACGGCGTTGGCCTGGATCTTGATTTCAATCTCTTTCTTGAGTTCTTCGCAATCCTTCGGAGCCGCCAGGGCCGAGGTGGCCAGCGCGCTACAAACAACTGCCAGGACAAAACGTTTCATGAGTGGAGCTCCCCTTGATGCAGCGCCCAAGGTCATGGGCTGAGCCTGCAGTCGGCTATTCGACCACATTTTCATGAAGCGAGTTCTGACGCCGCGCATATCTGGCGCGGGAGTGTTGCGAAGAAAACGCAATCGCGAGCCCGCGATGCGATGTAGCGGTTGGACCGAGGCTCAGCTGACCAGCGTCGCATCCAGGCTGATCTTGGCGTTCAACACCTTGGACACCGGGCAACCTTCCTTGGCCTTCTTGCTCAGTTCATCGAACTGTTGCTGGCTGGCGCCGGGAATCTTCGCCTTGAGGATCAGGTGCACCGCGGTGATCGCAAAACCGCCATCGACCTGATCCAGGGTCACTTCGGCATTGGTGTCGATACTGTCGGCCTTGAGCCCGGCCTCGCCGAGAATCATCGAGAAGGCCATGGAAAAACACCCCGCGTGCGCGGCGCCGATCAGTTCTTCCGGATTGGTGCCCTTGCCGCCTTCGAAACGCGCCTTGAAGCCGTAAGGTGCATCGCGCAGTACCCCGGTTTCAGTGGAAATCGAGCCAATGCCGGTTTTCAGGTCGCCTTCCCAGTGAGCCGATGCTTTCTTGGTGATGCTCATGTCTGTCTCCTCGAGAACGGGCGCGAAAGACCGCGCCCTTGTGGTTTTCTGCTACTCAGGGTTCTAGAGGATAGAAGGCCCGGCGAAGTTCATCCTGTCTGAATCCGCCGTTTATCCGGACAGCAAGTTCAGCTTGGCTATTGAAACTCGGGTATATGCCCACATTGCATGAAACAGGCTTTCAGCATTCGGCAGGTTTTGGCTCATGACAAAGGCCTGCACACCATTGGAGAAGCAGGCTTATGAAACCACTGTCCGACGTTAAGTTTTCCACCCTCGACCTGGTCCCCGTGCGCGAGGACGGCAGTCCGGCGCAATCGCTGCGCAATTCCCTGGACCTGGCCCGCCATGTAGAGAAATTCGGCTACACCCGCTTCTGGGTTGCCGAGCATCACAACATGGACGGTATCGCCAGCTCCGCGACCTCGGTGCTGCTGGGTTATCTGGCCGGCGGCACCTCGAGCATTCGCGTCGGCTCCGGTGGCGTGATGCTGCCCAACCATGCGCCGCTGGTGATCGCCGAACAGTTCGGCACCCTGGAAAGCCTGTACCCGGGGCGTATCGACCTGGGCCTGGGCCGCGCGCCGGGGTCGGACCAGATGACCGCCCGCGCCCTGCGCCGCGAACGTTCCGGCAGCGCCGACGACTTCCCTGAAGACGTGGCCGAGCTGATGGCCTACCTCGGCCCACGCACCCCGGAACAGCGGGTGATCGCGGTACCAGGGACCGATACCCAGGTGCCGGTGTGGCTGCTGGGTTCCAGCCTGTTCAGTGCGCAACTGGCCGGTGAGCGCGGCTTGCCTTACGCCTTCGCCTCGCATTTCGCGCCGCGCTACATGCATGAGGCGATTCGCGTGTACCGCAATCACTTCAAGCCCTCGGCCGTGCTCGACAAGCCATATGTGATGCTCGGCGTACCGCTGGTGGCGGCCGATACCGACGAACAGGCCGACTATCTGGCGACCTCGGTGTACCAGCGGATCCTCGCGCTGATGCGCGGCCAGAGCCTGGTGCAGCGCAAACCGGTGAAGAGCATGGATGGCCTGTGGCTGCCCCATGAAAAAGAAGCCGTGGGTAGCTTCCTCGGCCTGGCCATGATCGGCAGCCCGGCGAAGATCCGCGCCAAGCTTGAAGTGCTGATCGAACAGACCGGCGCCGATGAGCTGATCTTCACCTGCGACCTGTACGAGCACGCCGACCGCCTGCATTCCTATGAGTTGCTGGCGCAGGTCATGAAAGGTTGAGTCTGCAATCGAGCCAAAGGACTCTGTGATCCTGAGGCCTTGCGCGCCCTTCGGCCGCGAGCTCAGCCTGCGGCAGCGGCTACAGGGGCGCGCCAGGCCTGAGTAATAACCGGGCACAAAAAAGCCGACGCATCGCGTCGGCCTTGTTCATTTCTACGAGGGCTCAGCCGCGCTTATAGACGATTTCCTTGGTACCGCCTTCACAGGTACCGACCACTTTGCCGTCAGTCGCGCTGCCTTTGTCGACAATTTCCAGCGAATAGCCCGACACGCCTTTGGCATCGATCTTCGCGGCGATTTCGCTTTTCAGCTCTTCGCATGATTTGCCGGCAGCAAGGGCTGTTCCCGCGACACTCAACAACGCTAAAGCCATTACCAGTTTTTTCATCGGTCACATTCCCTGGTCGAATCAGAAATAAGCATCAAGCCTCGGCCTGCTCGGCATCGAGGCAGATATAGCGCTTTGCCATTCCCTATGGCAATCGGCCAGCGCACAAGTTCAACAGCCTAGCCAAGGTTCAGCTGTTGGCAATGCGGAAACCGACCTTGAGCGTGACCTGGAAATGCGCGGCCTTGCCATCAAGGATGTGCCCGCGGGTTTCAGTGACCTCGAACCACTCCAGGTGCTTGATGCTTTTGCTGGCTTCGGCCAGCGCATTGTTGATGGCGTCTTCGATGCTGCTAGGGGACGAACCGACCAGTTCGACTTTCTTGTAGGTGTGATGATCAGACATGGCGCTCTCTCCTTATGAGGTAGATCAAAGCCTAGCAGCGATTACCAGCAACACTGGAATAAGCCCCGGCCCATCGTCATGCAGATTTAATGCACTTTCGCCAGGCCGCGCAGTCGGACCCTACAGACCCCCTCAATCAACAATGCAGGAGAGCCACCATGGCCAACACTTCGCTACGCAAAGCCTCATTGGAAAGCATGGAAGCCGAGATCGAAAGTCTGCTCAAGTCCCTGGAAAGCCTCAAGGACGACGCTTCGGACGAGTCGCGCAAAACCCTCAAGGCGCTGAAAAGCAACGCCGAGAGCGCATTGAGACATTCGCGCAGCCTGCTCAGCGATGCCTATGAAGAAGTCAAAGTGAAAACCCGTGAAACCGGGATCGCCACCCGCGACTATGCCCAGCAGCACCCTTGGACCACCGCCGGCGTCGCGGTGGGCGCGCTGGGTCTGCTGGCCGCTTACTTGCTGTGCAAACGCGGCAATTAAGGAGCCTGGCGCAGCTCGTTGCTGAGCCACTGCGCCAACTGCCGGGCGCGTCCGTCCGCGGCGCGCTTGGGTAGCCACAACGCCAGTTGCCCCGGGGTTTCACAGAATCCCCACGGGGCAACCAGGCGCCCGGCACGCAGGTCCTCGGCCACCAGAGGCTGCGGCGCGATCGCCACGCCCAGCCCGGCCACCGCGGCCTCCAGCAAATAATACAAATGCTCGAAACCCTGCCCGAACTTCAGCGCCCCGGCGTCGATGCCATTCTGCCGTGCCCAGCTGGGCCAGGCCTGCGGGCGCGAGGTGGTCTGTAGCAACGTTTCGTTGAGCAGCGCACTGGCCGGCGCCTCGCGCAGTTGCTCATAACGGCTGTAGCGCGGGCTGAGCACCGGGCCGATGCGCTCGCTGGCCAGCTCAAAGACCTGCATGTCCGCCGGCCACGGCGGCTCGGCGAATACCAGCAAGGCATCCAGCCCCGGCCGGCGCGGGTCGAGATCGCCTTCGCCAGCCGACAGGTGCAGGCGCAAGTCCGGCAAGTCGGCATTCAACCGCCCCAGGCGCGGGATGAACCAGCGCGCCAGCAGGCTGCCGGAACAACCGAGCACGAAGGGCGCATCGGCGGTGCTCTGGCTCAGCTCGGCGCAGACCGTGCGCAGGCGCTCGAAAGCATCGCTGCTGGCGTCGCGCAGACGCACGCCGGCATCTGTGAGTTTAAGGCCGCGTCCTTCCTTGACGAACAGGCTCACCCCGAGATGCTCCTCGAGCACCTTCAACTGGCGGCTGACCGCGCCATGGGTGACGTGCAGCTGTTCGGCCGCCTGACTGACGCTGTTCAGGCGAGCGGTGGCTTCAAAGGCCCGGAGGGCGTTCAGCGGAGGCAAGTCGTGGCTCATGGTATATGTGAGTTTTCCTGACAGGTTGTGGCGATCTTATCGGTTTTCAGCCCGGGGTGTCAGGGGTAGAGTGAACGCCATTGCCTGTCCACGCATTCACCCTTTTGACGAATCACCGGGAGCGCCTCCATGACCCAGACCAATCTGCGCAACGGTCCTGATGCCAACGGCCTGTTCGGCGCGTTCGGCGGCCGTTACGTCGCCGAAACCCTGATGCCGCTGATCCTCGACCTGGCCCGCGAATACGAAGCGGCCAAGGAAGATCCGGAGTTCCTCAAGGAACTGGCCTATTTCCAGCGCGACTACGTCGGCCGCCCAAGCCCGCTGTATTTCGCCGAACGCCTGACCGAGCACTGCGGCGGCGCCAAGATCTACCTCAAGCGCGAAGAGCTGAACCACACCGGCGCACACAAGATCAACAACTGCATCGGCCAGATCCTCCTGGCGCGGCGCATGGGCAAGAAACGCATCATCGCCGAGACCGGCGCCGGCATGCACGGCGTGGCCACCGCCACTGTGGCGGCCCGTTTCGGCCTGGACTGCGTGATCTACATGGGCACCACCGACATCGAGCGCCAGCAGGCCAACGTGTTCCGCATGAAGCTGCTGGGCGCCGAAGTGATCCCGGTGGTCGCCGGCACCGGCACCCTGAAGGACGCGATGAACGAAGCCCTGCGTGACTGGGTGACCAACGTCGACAGCACCTTCTACCTGATCGGCACCGTGGCCGGTCCGCACCCTTATCCCGCGATGGTCCGCGACTTCCAGGCGGTGATCGGCAAGGAAACCCGCGAACAGCTGCAAGCCCAGGAAGGCCGCCTGCCGGACAGCCTGGTGGCGTGCATCGGCGGCGGTTCCAACGCCATGGGCCTGTTCCATCCGTTCCTCGACGACAAGAGCGTGCAGATCATCGGCGTCGAAGCCGCCGGCTACGGCATCGAGACCGGCAAGCACGCGGCCAGCCTGAACGGCGGCCTGCCAGGCGTGCTGCACGGCAACCGCACCTTCCTGCTGCAGGACGAGGATGGCCAGATCATCGACGCCCACTCGATTTCCGCCGGCCTCGACTACCCGGGCATCGGCCCTGAACACGCCTGGTTGCACGATATCGGCCGCGTCGAATACACCTCGGTGACCGACGACGAAGCCCTGGCCGCGTTCCACCAGTGCTGCCGCCTGGAAGGCATCATCCCGGCCCTGGAAAGCGCCCACGCCCTGGCCGAAGTGTTCAAGCGCGCGCCGAACCTGCCCAAGGATCACCTGATGGTGGTCAACCTCTCGGGCCGCGGCGACAAAGACATGCAAACCGTGATGCACCACATGCAACAGTCCCAGCAGGAGAAACACTGATGAGCCGCCTGCAAACGCGCTTTGCCGAGCTTAAGCAACAGAACCGCGCCGCCCTGGTGACCTTCGTCACCGCCGGCGACCCGGGCTACGACGCCTCCCTGGCAATCCTCAAGGGCTTGCCGGCAGCCGGCGCCGACGTGATCGAGCTGGGCATGCCCTTCACCGATCCGATGGCCGACGGCCCGGCGATCCAGCTGGCCAACATCCGCGCCCTGGGAGCCAAGCAGAACCTGGCGAAAACCCTGCAAATGGTTCGCGAGTTCCGCGCCGGCAACAACGATACACCGCTGGTGCTGATGGGGTACTTCAACCCGATCCACCACTACGGCGTGCCGCGTTTCATCGCTGAAGCCAAGGAGGCCGGCGTCGACGGCCTGATCGTGGTCGACATGCCGCCCGAGCACAACGCCGAGCTGTGCGACCCGTCCCAGGCCGCCGGTATCGACTTCATCCGCCTGACCACGCCGACCACCGACGACGTGCGCCTGCCGAAGGTGCTGAACGGTAGCTCGGGCTTCGTCTACTACGTCTCCGTGGCCGGTGTGACCGGTGCCGGTTCCGCCACCCTGGAGCATGTGGAAGAGGCGGTGACCCGCCTGCGTCGCCACACCGACCTGCCGATCAGCATCGGTTTCGGCATCCGCACCCCGGAGCAGGCCGCGGCCATCGCCCGCCTGGCCGACGGTGTGGTGGTGGGTTCGGCGCTGATCGACCGGATCGCCAATGCCACCAGCTCCGAGCAGGCCGTGGACGGCGTGCTGAGCCTGTGCGCCTCCCTCGCCGAAGGGGTGCGTCAAGCCCGTGTCAGCTGAGGGTAAAGTTCCTGATACAGAGGAATTAGCCTCGGGATCCACAGACTAAACCAGCAAGACCAAGGGGTTCAGGACCAGGTTCTGAACCCCTTTTTGTTGCTCGTGCTCTGAGGAAGACCCGATGAAAATGCCCAAACGCCTGATTGCCGGTCTCGGCGTGCTGATGCTCAGCGCCAGCCCGCTGCTGCACGCGGTCGCGGACCCACGGGACGACCACGATCGCGGAGGCCCGCAACAGGGTCGCTACGACAATCGAGGAGACAATCGCGCGGACAATCGGGGCGATGAGCATCGTGGCCCGCAGGCCGATCGGCGTGGCGGCCCGCCCCGGGATTTCGGCCCGGTGCGCGAGACCATTCGCGACAATCACCTCTACTTCTTACGCGGCGCACCACCGCCCCAAGGCATCCACCTGGTGCGCGGCCAGCCGCTGCCCCGCGGCTACTACGGCGAACGCCTGGACAACCGCGCCCTGGCGCACCTGCCGTACTACCCGGGTTATGAATGGCGGCGCATGGGCGCCGATATCGTGCTGATCGCGGTAGGCAGCGGGATCGTCTACGAGATCCTCGATGGCGTGCTGTATTGACCGCCCGCTCCTGTAGGCGCACAGCTTGCGTGCGATGACGGCAATACGGTGTGTCTGTCACAACACGCCATCGTTCATCGCGGGCAAGTCGGATCGCCGCCCGCTCGCTCCCACGGGAGCGAGCGGGCTCGCGAAACGCTCAAAAAATCGACAGGTCCAGCGGCCTGATCGCCCCCATCCAGACCGCATGCTCGGTGTGATCCTTCAGATCGTCCCCGGTGTCCGGGTGCAGAAACACCACCAACCCGTTGCGATTGAGCGCCAGCCACGGCAGCACCTCCCCCAGGTACTGCGGTTCGAACGCCAGCTGACAGCTCCAGTCCGGATGCGGGCCGACCGGCCGTTCATGCACCCGCCCCATCTTCAACGGAAACAATTGCGCCGCCTGCTCACACAGCGCCCGCGCCTGGTCGATGGTGCTGGCGTCGAAATAGACGTGGGCGTGATAGCCCTTGATGCGTTGCATGGAACCTCTCATGACAAAGTCGAACCCTGGCGACAGCCCACAGGTCATAACCTTACCAGTGTAAAGAGACGAGCCGCGCCATGAAAAATGCCGAAACCCCGGTGGTCAAGCTGGTGCTCTACGGTGCCATGAGCAGCCTGGGCAGCGCGCTGATGGCGGAGTTCCTGCGGCGCCAGCATGAAGTCATCGCCATCCTCGACGACCTGACGGCCCTCGAGCCCCTTCCCGGTTTGCGCACCAAATGCGGTGACCTGTTCGATGCCGCGCGGGTCAGGCAAAGCGTGGCCGGAGGCGACGTGGTGGTCTGCCTGCTGGATGCCCCGGGGCTGCCCATGGGCCTCGAACAGCAGGAAAACCTGCTTCTCGAACCCCGGGAGCAACTCCGCGCGGTCGAAGCGCTGATCGCCGGCATGCAGGCTGCGGGCGTCCGGCGCCTGTTTCTGCTGGGAAATTTCGAGGTGCTGGACAACCCGGAAATGGAAGACCGCCCACAGCGCCAGGCCGCCGAAGCCATCCTCGATGCGCTACAAGGCAGCAGCTTGCGCTGGACCCTGGTGAATACTCCACGCAGTGTGCCCGGACTGACCCTGGACCATTTCCGCCAACCCGCCGGCAGCCTCCCGCCGAAGCAGGATGAGTCGGTGCAGCGACTGGCGCGGGTAGCTGCCGGCATCGCCGATGAGCTGCAACTGAACCTGCATCTGCGCGAGCATGTGAACTTCGTCGATAGGCCTGCCCGGGGCTGAGGCTCAAGGCTGCTCGGCCAAGGTCGCAGCCACTTCCAGCAATTGCTGGCGTAACCAGAGGTGGGCCGGATCGGCGCTGTTGCGCCCATGCCAGATCGCCAGCAACGGTGACGGCTCGACGGCCAGGGGCAGCGCCCGCTGCGACAAGGCAAAACGTTGCTCGAAGGCCCGAGCCAACGGCGCCGGCACAATCGCCACCCACTGCGACTGCTCCAGCAGCTGCGGCAAGACCAGGGAATGGGGCAGGGTGACCTTGTAATCAGGCCGCCGGCCAATCGCCGCCAGCGCCTGCTCCAGGCGCTGGCGATCAAACATCTCCGACTGCCGGGCAATGCCACGTTCGAGGATGTAGCCATTGACCGCGCCTTCCTCCTGGCCGCCCACCGACAGGGTAACCAGCGGGTAATCCGCCAATGCCTCCAGGGTTACCGCGGGCAGCTCGAGCATGGGGTGTCCCGGGCACATCAGCATTACATCCTGCTGCTGCCAGAGGCAGGTGCTGTGTATGCGCTGCGGCAGCTCGGCAAACAGCCCGAGGGCCAGGTCGATACGTCCGACATCGATCTGCTCGGCCAGGTCCAGCCGGGTCGAGGGCCGCAACACCAGTTCCACGCCCGGCGCCTGTTGCGCCAAACGTTGGAGCAAGGGCACCAGCAGCACTGCACTCATGTAGTCATTGGCCGCCAGGGTGAAAGTGCGCGTCGCCGTGGAGGGGTCGAAGGCTTCCACGCCCACCGTCCGCTGGATGGTCAATAGCGCCTCGCGCAAAGGGCCGGCAATCGCCTCGGCCCGGGCCGAAGGCTGCATGCCCCTGGCGGTCCGGATGAACAGTTCGTCCTGCAAGGACTCGCGCAACCGGGTCAGGGCATGGCTGACCGCCGACTGGCTCAGGTGCAGACGCTTGCTGGCCAGGAGGATGCTGCGGTCTTCATAGACGGCATCGAATACCCGCAGCAGGTTCAGGTCGATACGCGGGACGCTAGGCACTTCATCACGGAGCATATTGCATATCCTGCAGGAGGCTATTGCGGATTGTTCCCTTGCCCCGGGGGGCGGGCGCGGGCAACTTTAGCGCATCCGGCAAGCAACCCGATGGCCCTGGAACCAGACACGGCGATCACGGCAGCGGCTTGCCCGAAATTCACCGAACGCCAGGTTCATGAGTGTCGTCACCCTGCTGGGGACAACCTCGCGGCTAGCGTTCGAAACGATGATCAAGGCCAGGGACCGCACATGCCTGCAAGCCCCAACAATCCGTCGCAGCCACCGCGCGCGACTGCCGACCTGAATGACATCCGCGCCCACGACTGGGTCTCGGCCCGGCTGCCCGGCCCCTGGCAAGCCTACGCCCGCCTGATGCGCCTGGACCGGCCCATCGGCACCTGGCTGACTCTACTGCCGGCCCTGGCTTCGCTGCTGCTGTCGGCCGGCCGCGTGCCGCAAGCCACAGAGGTGCTGGTGTTCTCGCTGGGCGCGCTGCTCATGCGCAGCGCCGGCTGCAGCATCAACGACATCTTCGACCGGCGCTTCGACGCCCAGGTCAACCGCACCCGCGAGCGTCCCTTGGCCAACGGTTCACTGAGCCTGGGGCAAGCGCTGACCTGCCTGGTCGTACAGTTGCTGCTGGCGGCGGTATTGCTGCTGTTCCTGCAACCGCTGACAGTGCTGCTGGCGCTGTGCTGCGTGCCCCTGACTCTGCTCTATCCGCTGCTCAAGCGCTTCACCCACTGGCCCCAGGCGTTTCTCGGCGCGGTGTTCAATTGGGGAGTGCTCATGGCCAGTGTGGAAACCACTGGCCGCCTGCAACCCAGCGCGCTGGCGCTGTGGCTCGGCTGCCTGTTCTGGCAGCTGGGCTACGACACCCTCTATGCCTACAGCGACCGTGCAGACGACCTGAAGATGGGCCTGCGTTCCACCGCGACGCTGTTCGCCGACCGGGGCAAGGCCTGGATCGGCGGGTTCTACGCCATGACCCTGCTGTGCTGGTGCACGGCCGGGGTGCTGGCCGGCGTCAATCCCGGGTACTTCATCCTGCTGCTGCCGGTCGCCCTGTCCCTGGCTTACCAGCTCGACCAGTTCCATCCGGATAACCCGGAGCCCTGCAACAACCTGTTTCGCAGCAACTGCCATGTCGGCGTCCTGCTGCTGGTCGGCACCTCGGTGTCGATCGTCTGACTGCCCACCCCGGCAACACCCTCGACCCACAACACAAGGACTCGTCATATGCCTGCCCGCTCGCTCGGCTCACCGCACTCATCTCCGGAACAATGGGCCGCCCTGTTGCTGCGCCTGGCCCTGGGCGCCATGTACATCGCCCATGCGCTGTTCAAGATCCTGGTCCTGGGCTGGCCGGGCACCCTCAGGCTGTTCGGCGCCACCGGCATGCCCGAATGGATGACCTACCCGGCGGTGGGCGCGGAACTGGCGGGCGGCTTGCTGTTGGTCCTGGGCATCGCTGTGCGCTGGATCGCCCTGGCCCTGCTGCCGATGCTGCTGGGCGCCATTGCCTTCGTCCACGGTGCCCATGGCTGGATCTACACCAGCCCGGGCGGTGGCTGGGAATACCTGGCCTTCCTGGCAGTGGTCTCGGTGTCGCTGATGTGCCTCGGCAATGGCGCCCTGTCCCTGCAGTACCTGTTCAAGGCCTCGCCTACAAGGCAATCGAGGGCAGCGACAATCCCTTGAGCGATTGCGCGCTGTCGGCTTGCTCGGCCATCAGCCAGTCGAAAAACCGCTGGATCAGCGGCCCGCGGCGTTTGCGCTGGGGCAGGACCACGTAATAGCCGTAGCGGGAGATCAGCGTTTCGCTGATCGGCCGGCACAACAGACCTTGCGCCAACAAGTTATCCACAAGGTGGCGCCAGCCAATGCCCACGCCCTGGCCACCGATCGCCGCCTGGATCAGCAGGGTGTAGTTGTCGAAACGCAGCTGCCCGGGTGTCGGCGGGGTAGCAATCCCCAACTCGCGGAACACGCCGCTCCAGTCGAACCAGTGGCTGCTGTTTTCGCCCTTCAGGTGCAGCAGCGGAAACTCCAGCAGCGACTGGGCGCCCAGCGGTAGCGGTCGCTCCTTGAGCAGCAGCGGGCTGCACACCGGAAACACCTCTTCATTGAACAGCCAGTGGCTTTCCCCCTGCTTGAAACGGCCATCGCCAAACAGCACCGCCACGTCGATATCGGTACGCAGCATGTTGTGGCTGCGCTCGCTGGTGACCAGGCTCACATCCACCTGCGGATTAGCGGCGTGGAAACGGGGCAGCCGCGGCATCAGCCAGTAGGCGGCAAAGGCGAAGTCGGTGGCCACCTGCAGCACCTCGTGCTGATGCTGGGCGGTGATGGCGCTCAGGCCGCTGTCGATGCTCTGCAAGCCGGCCTGCACCTGTTCGAACAACTGGCTGCCGGCCTCGGTCAGTTCGATGCCACGGTAGATGCGGTCGAACAGCCGGGTGCCGAGCTGTTCCTCCAGCCGCTTGATCTGCTGGCTGATGGCCGGCTGGGTGGTCCCCAGTTCCACCGCCGCGGCGGTAAAGCTGCGCTGGCGCGCCGCCGCCTCGAATACGCGGAACAGGTCCAGGGACAGGTCGCCAAGCGCTTCATACATAAGTTGTACTAATCCTAGTCATTGCCGTACATGGGCTTTACCGCAAAAGCCGCGGGTTACATGCTCGATCGCAGCACTTTCGCATAACTGCCCACTATGGAATGCCGCGAATACATGAAGCGCAAGAACATTCTTTTCATCATGGCCGATCAGATGGCCGCGCCAATGTTGCCGTTCTACGGTCCATCGCCCATCAAGCTGCCGCATCTGAGCCGCCTCGCCGCCCGGGGCGTGGTGTTCGACGCCGCCTACTGCAACAGCCCGCTGTGCGCGCCGTCGCGTTTCACCCTGGTCAGCGGCCAGTTGCCGAGCAAGATCGGCGCCTATGACAACGCCGCCGACTTCCCCGCCGACGTCCCGACCTACGCCCATTACCTGCGCCGCCTGGGCTACCGCACCGCGCTGTCGGGCAAGATGCATTTCTGCGGCCCGGACCAGTTGCACGGTTACGAAGAACGCCTGACCAGCGATATCTACCCGGCCGACTATGGCTGGGCAGTGAACTGGGACGAGCCGGACGTGCGCCCCAGCTGGTACCACAACATGTCCTCGGTGCTGCAGGCCGGGCCATGCGTGCGCACCAACCAGCTGGATTTCGACGAAGAAGTGGTGTTCAAGGCCCGCCAGTACCTGTTCGATCACGTTCGCGAAGACGGCGACCAGCCGTTCTGCCTGACCGTGTCGATGACCCACCCGCACGACCCGTACACCATTCCAAAAGCCTTCTGGGACCTGTACCGCGACGAGGATATTCCGCTGCCGCAGACCCCGGCCCAGGACACGCTCGACCCGCATTCCCAGCGCCTGCTCAAGGTCTACGACCTGTGGGACAAGCCGCTGCCTGTGGATAAGATTCGCGACGCGCGTCGCGCCTATTTCGGCGCGTGCAGCTATATCGACAGCAACATCGGCAAACTCCTGGAAACCCTGGAGGAAACCGGGCTGATCGACGACACCATCATTGTCTTCTCCGGCGACCACGGCGACATGCTCGGCGAGCGCGGCCTCTGGTACAAAATGCACTGGTTCGAAATGTCCGCGCGGGTACCGCTGCTGGTCAGCGCGCCGGGGCAGTTCGCCTCCGCCCGGGTAGCCCAGGCGGTCTCGACCGCCGACCTGCTGCCGACCCTGGTGGAACTGGCCGGTGGCGAACTGCAACCGGGCCTGGCGCTGGATGGCCGCTCCCTGGTGCCGCACCTGCAAGGGCAGGGCGGGCATGACGAAGTCTTCGGCGAATACATGGCCGAAGGCACCATCAGCCCGCTGATGATGATTCGTCGCGGCCGCTACAAGTTCATCTACAGCGAAGACGACCCGTGCCTGCTGTTCGATGTGGCCAACGACCCGCGTGAACAGGAAGAGCTCAGCCAATCGCCGCAACATCGCCTGCTATTCGAGGATTTTCTCCGCGAAGCGCGGGCCAAATGGAATATCCCGGCCATTCACCAACAGGTACTCGCCAGCCAGCGCCGCCGTCGCTTCGTCGCAGGCGCCTTGAGCCTGGGCAAGCTGAAGAGCTGGGACCACCAGCCACTGGTCGACGCCAGTCAGCAATACATGCGCAACCACATCGACCTCGACGATCTGGAGCGCAAGGCTCGTTATCCACAACCCTGCCAAAACCAATAACGTAAGGGGAAGAGCATGCAAAGGTTATCCACAGCAGTGACGGCCGCGCTTCTGGCGCTGGGCAGTGCTTCGATCCCGGCCCTGGCCCGGGCCGAACAGGGGTGCGAGACCGTGAAGATGGCCGACCCGGGCTGGAGCGACATCGCCGCCACCAACGCCATCGCCGGTTTCCTGTTGGACGGCATGGGCTACAAGGCCAAGATCGATACCCTGGCGGTGCCGATCACCTTCGGCGGGCTCAAGGACGGCCAGGTGGATGTGTTCCTGGGCAACTGGATGCCGGCGCAGCAGGGCTTCTACGACAAGTTCGTGGCCAATGGCGATGTCATCCAGCTGGCGAAGAACCTGGACGGCACCGAGTTCACCCTGGCGGTGCCGGATTACGTCTGGGACGCCGGCGTGCATGACTTCAGCGACCTGAACAAATTCGCCGACAAGTTCGACAAGAAACTCTACGGCATCGGCTCAGGAGCGCCGGCCAACCTGTCGTTGCAGGAGATCATCAAGAAGAACGACTTCGACCTCGGCCAGTGGAAGCTGATCGAGTCCAGCGAGCAGGCGATGCTCGCCGAAGTCTCGCGGGCGGTGAAAAGGCAGAAGTTCGTCACCTTCCTCGGCTGGACCCCGCACCCGATGAACGTGCAACTGAAAATGCGCTACCTCAAGGGTGGCGAGAAGTACTTCGGCGACACCGGCAGCGTCTACACCCTGACCCGCAAGGGTTATGCACAGGCCTGCCCGAACGTCGGCAAGCTGCTGAGCAACCTGAGCTTCACCCAGGAAATGGAGAACAGCATCATGGCCGAGGTGGCCAACAAGAAGGTCAGCAACCTGGATGCGGCCAAGGCCTGGATCAAGGCCAACCCGGCGGTGCTGGACAAGTGGCTGGACGGGGTGAAGACCCTCGATGGCAAGGACGCGCTGCCGGTGGTGCAGGCCAGGCTGTAATCCACCTGTAGCCGCTGCCGCAGGCTGCGATCGAGCCGAAGGGGCGTAGGGTTTTCGAGCCCGCTGAGGTCCTGCCGGTCCTCTCGCAGCCTGCGGCAGCGGCTACAACCGTCACTGACGGGCCTTGCACGCTCCGACCTGACACTCCACCCTGACGCCTTTCGCCCCATCCCGACCGCGAGGACCCATGGCCTGGCCCAATCGCCATTCACTCTTGCCCTTCCTGAGCTGGCTGCCCCGGCAGACCCGCGCCAGCGTCGGGCGCGACCTGCTGGTGGGCCTGAGCGGCGCCATCCTCGCCCTGCCGCAATCCATCGCCTATGCCCTGATCGCCGGCCTGCCACCGGAATACGGCCTGTATGCCGCCGTCGTCCCGGTGTTGATCGCCTGCCTGTGGGGTTCTTCCTGGCACCTGATCTGTGGCCCGACCGCGGCGATCTCCATCGTCCTCTACGCCAGCGTCAGCCCCCTGGCGGTGCCGGCGTCCCAGGACTACATCACCCTGATCCTGCTGCTGACCCTGCTCGCTGGCGTGTTCCAATGGCTATTGGGGTTGTTGCGCTTCGGCGCGCTGGTGAACTTCGTGTCCCACTCGGTGGTGCTCGGCTTCACCCTCGGCGCCGCGGTGGTGATCGCCCTGGGGCAGTTGCCCAACCTGCTGGGCCTGGACTTGCCGAGCGAAGCTACCGCGCTGAACAGCCTGACCTCGCTGTTCGCCCATCTCGATGCTGTGGATACCCCCTCGCTAATCCTCGGCCTGGGCACACTGATCGTCGGCCTGGCCCTGAAGCTGCTGGTACCGCGCTGGCCCTCGCTGCTGATCACATTGATCCTCAGTGGGCTGGTGGTGTGGCTGTGGCCGGCGCTGTTCGGCCAGGTGAAGCTGGTCAGCGCCTTTACCGGCCGGCTGCCGCCGATCAGCCCGCTGCCGCTGGACCTGGACATGATCCTGCGCCTGCTGCCCAGCGCCGTGGCGGTGGGCATGCTGGGGCTGGTGACCAGCCTGTCGATCGCCCGCTCGCTGTCGGCGCGCTCCGAGCAGTTGCTCGATGCCAACCAGGAAGTCCGCGCCCAGGGCCTGTCGAATATCGTTGGCGCGTTCTTCTCCGGCTATCTGTCGTCCGGCTCCTTTACCCGCTCCGGCCTGAGCTACGAAGCCGGCGCCTGTTCGCCGCTGGCGGGGGTGTTCTCGGCGCTGTGGGTGGCCCTGTTCGCCATCGCGGGCGCGGCTCTGATCGCCCATATCCCGATCCCGGCCATGGCCGGGAGCATCCTGCTGATCTGCTGGGGGCTGGTGGACCATCGCGGCATTCGCGCGCTGTTCCGGGTCAGCCGCGCCGAGTTCGCGGTGATGAGCCTGACCTGTGTCGCCACCTTGCTCCTGGAATTGCAGACGGCGATCTATGCCGGGGTCCTGGCGTCGCTGTTCTTCTACCTCAAGCGCACCTCGCAACCGCGCGTGCAGCATGGGCGCGAAGGCGACGAGGACATCCTGCGGGTCGGCGGCTCGATCTTTTTCGGCGCCAGCCATTACCTGCAAGTGCGCATGCAGCGCTGCCATGCGCCGCGCCTGGTGATCGACGCCCGGCAGATCAACTTCATCGACTATTCCGGGGTGGCCATGCTGCACCAGGAAGCCCGCCGCCTGCTGCGGCAGAACCGCAGCCTGACCCTGCGCCGCGCGCGCGCCTCGGTGATCGAAGAGTTGAGAAAGCTCGAAGGCGTGGAGAAATGCCCGATCCGGTTTGAGGATTGATTGCGGGCCGCAGCGCGACTATCGCGGCGACCCCCTCGCGGGCAAGCCTCGCTCCTACAGAAGAAATGCCTTTCCTTGTAGGAGCAGCGATCAACGATGACGCGGTCTGTCAGAGCGCCAGCTGGCGCCGCAGCTCCGCCAGCACCGGCGCGGTGTCCGGGCGCACGCCACGCCACAGGAAGAAGGCTTCCGCCGCCTGCTCGGCGAGCATGCCCAGGCCATCCATGGAAATCGCCGCGCCGTATTGGCTGGCCCAGCGACAGAAGGCGGTCGGCTCCTTGCCATACATCATGTCGTAGCACAGAGTCCTACCCGGTTCGATCAGGCTGGCGGCGATCGGCGGCACGTCGCCGGTGAGGCTGGCCGAGGTGGCGTTGATGATCAGGTCCACCGGCTCGCGCAACCAGTCGAAACCGCTGGCCGACACCGGCCCCAGGTCGCTGAACAGCTCGGCCAGCAGCTCGGCCTTTTCCACCGTGCGGTTGGCGATGATCACCGACGCCGGCTGCTCCGCCAGCAGCGGCTCCAGCGCGCCACGCACCGCGCCACCGGCACCCAGCAGCAGAATGCGCTTGCCCTTGAGGCTGAAGCCGGCGTTGACCGTCAGGTCGCGCACCAGGCCGGCGCCGTCGGTGTTGTCGCCCAACAGGCTGCCATCGGCGAGCTTGCTCAAGGTGTTCACCGCGCCGGCGCGCTGGGCGCGGGCGGTCAGGCTGTCGGCCAGGCGATAGGCGTCTTCCTTGAACGGCACCGTGACGTTGGCGCCACGTCCGTCCACGAAGAACCCGCGGGCACAGCCGGCGAAATCGTCGAGGGGCGCCAGCAGGGTGGTGTAGACCAGCCGCTGCGCCGTCTGCTCGGCGAACAACCGATGAATCAGCGGCGACTTGCTGTGGCCGATCGGGTTACCAAAAACGACGTACTGATCCATCCAATAAAACCCTCATGCACATCCCTGTAAGGAGCCAGCTTGCTGGCGACAGGGGCGCTGCGCTGTTCTGTTCAATCGCATTATCGTCCAGCGCCGGCCCGCCGGCAGCAACGCTTTACGCGGAGCCCGCCAGCCAGTCGCGGTCCTGCAGGAAATATTCGGTCAGGCGCGCTTCTTCGCTGCCCGGCTCGGCTTTCCAGTCGTAGCCCCAGCGGACCTGCGGCGGCAGGGACATGAGGATCGACTCGGTACGCCCACCCGATTGCAGGCCGAACAGGGTGCCGCGGTCGTAGACCAGGTTGAACTCGACATAGCGGCCGCGACGGTATTCCTGGAACTCGCGCTGCTTCTCGGTATAGCCCAGGGCCTTGCGGCGCTGGACGATCGGCAGGTAGGCCTCGAGGTAGGCGTCGCCGATGGCGCGCATGAAGGCGAAGCTGGTATCGAAGTCCCACTCGTTGAGGTCGTCGAAGAACAGGCCGCCGATGCCGCGCGGTTCGTTGCGGTGCTTGATGTGGAAGTAGCTGTCGCACCAGGCCTTGTAGCGCGGGTAGACGTCCGGGCCGAACGGCGCGCAGGCCTTTTGCGCGACACGGTGCCAGTGCACGCAGTCTTCTTCGTTGGCGTAGTAGGGGGTCAGGTCGAAACCGCCGCCGAACCACCAGACCGGCTCTTCGCCTGCTTTTTCGGCGATGAAGAACCGTACGTTGGCGTGGGAAGTCGGCACATGGGGGTTGTGCGGGTGGATCACCAGCGACACGCCCAGCGCCTCGAAGCCACGGCCGGCCAGTTCGGGCCGGTGGGCGCTGGCGGACGGCGGCAAGCCGCTGCCGAACACGTGGGAAAAGTTGACGCCGCCTTTCTCGATCACCGTACCGTTGGCAATCACCCGGGTGCGCCCGCCACCGCCGGCCGGTCGGGTCCAGGCGTCTTCGACGAAGCGCGTACCGCCGTCTTCGGCTTCCAGGGCAGCGCAAATGCGGTCTTGCAGGTCGAGCAGGTAGGCTTTTACGGCCTCGGTGCGGGTAGTCATGGCATCACCTTGAATCGGGCAAAGCTACGCGGCGCCAGGGATACAGCAGGGGGCCTGCGCAAATGGGCGCGTAGCATAACACTGCGTGGGGGCCGGTCGCAGTTGACGGCGGTCAAGCATAGGAGTCCGATAAGGCACTTTCGCGACACGACCGAGGAGAGAGTGCAGATGGCCAAACGTATCCAGTTCCGGGCCCATGGCGGCCCGGAAGTACTCGAGTATGTGGATTACCAACCCGCAGAACCGGGCCCGCAACAGGTCCGCGTGAGCAACAAGGCCATCGGCCTGAACTTCATCGACACCTACTACCGCAGCGGTCTCTACGCGCCACCGGCCTTGCCATCGGGCCTGGGCGCCGAAGGGGCCGGGGTGGTCGAGGCGGTGGGCAGCGCCGTGACCCGCTTCAAGGTCGGCGATCGCGTGGCCTATGGCAGCGGCCCGCTGGGCGCCTACAGCGAGCTGCATGTGCTGCCCGCGGACAATCTGGTGCACCTGCCGGACAGCATCGGCTTCGAACAGGCGGCCGGGGTGATGCTCAAGGGCCTGACCGTGCAGTACCTGCTGCGCCAAACCTACGAGCTCAAGGGCGGCGAAACCGTGCTGTTCCACGCGGCCGCCGGCGGTGTCGGGCTGCTCGCCTGCCAGTGGGCCAAGGCCCTGGGGGTGAAGCTGATCGGTACTGTCAGCTCACCGGAAAAAGCCGCGCTGGCGAAATCCCTCGGCGCCTGGGAAACCATCGACTACAGCCATGAAGACGTGGCCAAGCGCGTACTGGAGCTGACCGACGGCAAGAAATGCCCGGTGGTCTACGACGGCGTGGGCAAGGACACCTGGCTGACCTCGCTGGACTGCCTGCAGCCACGGGGCCTGATGGTCAGCTTCGGCAACGCCTCGGGCACGGTGGAGGGAGTCAACCTGGGCATCCTGGCGGCCAAGGGCTCGCTGTATGTCACCCGCCCGACCCTGGGCACCTACGCCAACAACGCCGAGAACCTGCAGGCCATGGCCGACGATCTGTTCGGGATGATTACCAGCGGCAAACTGAAGATCGAGATCGGCCAGCGTTATCCACTGGCGGAAGCGGCGAAGGCGCAGACCGAACTGGCGGCGCGCCGCACCACGGGGTCGACCATTCTCTTGCCGTAAAAGGCTGCGTTGCCTGAGCGAATGCAATCGCGGGCAAGTCGGATCGTCGCCCGCCCGCTCCTACAGGTTCGCGTCGTGCCACGATGATGTGTACGACATCGTTTCTGTAGGAGCAGGGGGGGACGCCTAGTCCTTGCCCGCGATAAAGGACGACGCGGTTTCAGGCCGCACGCACGATCTTGCCGGTCACCAGGTCGCGGATCAGGCTCGGGTTCTTGCGCCCACCCAGGCTGCCGCCCAGGACCATGTCCAACTGCCCGCGGAAATACTGCTCGACGCGAATCCGCGTGCGGGCGGCCGGGCGCCCCTGGGGATTGGCCGAGGTGGAAATCAGCGGCCCCACCAGCGCGCACAACTCGCGCACCAGTGGATGATCGCTGACCCGCAAGGCCACGGTGTCATGGACCCCGGTGACCCACTCCGGCAACAAATTCTGATGGGGCACCAGCCAGGTGTTCGGCCCCGGCCAGGTGCTGGCCATGCGATCGAGCCATTCCTGGGGGAAGTCCTCGAAGAGAAAATCGAACTGGCGGATGTTGTCGGCGATCAGGATCAGGCCCTTGTCGACGGAGCGCGACTTGATGGCCAGCAACCGGTCCACCGCCTCTTCGTTCCACGGATCGCACCCCAACCCCCAGACTGCTTCGGTTGGGTAGGCAATCACCGCCCCTGCGCGAATTTCTCGTGCGGCTTGTTGCACACGCCAACTGCTGACCATTGCTGACTCTCCGGATTAAGGCTGTGCGCAGTTTACCGATCCTGCCTGTAAAGCCTAGCCTTTTGCCCGGGCATACCAGCAGCCTCCTTCACATACCGCATAGCCCTCCAACTCCAGTTCCGTAAGCGCCGCCAGCACCCTGGACAGGCTCCAGCCACTGGCCTCGGCCAGGCCCTCGCTGGTCTGCGGCGCGGCATGCAACAGCGCCAGCAACGGGTGAGCGGGCGCGACTGGTGGCGGGGTTGTGGATAACGGCAGCCGTTGCCAGCCACGCAGGGCTTCGAGGATATGTTCGATGGTTTCCACCAGCACCGCGCCATCGCGAATCAGCTGATGACAGCCCCGGGCGCCGGGGTGATGGATCGAGCCGGGTATCGCATACACCTCGCGGCCTTGCTCGGCGGCGAGCCGGGCGGTGATCAGCGAACCGCTGGCGACGCTGGCCTCCACCACCAGCACGCCAAGGGACAGGCCACTGATGATCCGGTTGCGCCGGGGAAAGTGGCTGGCGTGGGGGCCGGTCTCCAGCGGGAACTCGGAAACCACCGCGCTGCCCTGGGCGATCATGGCATCGGCCAGGCGCCGATTGCGCTGTGGATAAAATTTTTCCAGGCCGGTGCCCAGCACGCCGACGGTCTGCCCGCCGACCTCCAGCGCGGCCTGGTGCGCCGCACCATCGATCCCCAGCGCCAGGCCGCTGGTGATGACAAAACCGGCCGCGGCCAGGCTGCGGGAAAAGGCCGCGGCGGTGTCCATGCCGGGCCTCGAAGCGCGACGGCTACCGACCACCGCCAACTGCGGTTTTTCCAGGATCCGCGGATCGCCGGCGACAAACAACAACGGCGGCGCATCGGCAATTTCATTCAGCAGCGGCGGGTAGTCGGGCTGGTCCCACATCAGTAAATGCTGGCCCGGACGCTCCAGCCAGGCCAATGCACGGCTGGCGCCATCACGCACTTCGGCGTTGCGCCGGGCCTCGGCCGCACCTGCCGGCAGGCCCAACGCACGCCAGGCACTGGCCGGCGCGCTGATGGCCTTGGAGGCCGAACCGAAGGCTTCGAGCAGCAGCAGAAAACGCTTCGGGCCAAGGTCCGGCAAGCGGTGCAAACGCAGACGGGCTTCCAGTTCCGCGGGGGAAACCGGAGCCTGGGCAGGCAATGACATGGGATCATCCTTGATCGTTATAAGCCCAGCTGAAGCAGGAAATAAGCTGTGGATAACTCTGTTGGTAACTTGTTGAGGGTTTACGGGTTACGCACCTTGTCCATGATCGCCAAGGAGCGGGCAGCGTTGAGCACCAGGCCGTAGCTGAGCTTGTCGTAGGTGCGGAAAACCATCAGCAGACCGGCCCGCTCATCCGGCATCTTCACCTGGCCGCCGGCCACCCGATCGCGCACGGTTTCACCGGTCTTCAGCACCGCCAGCACATTGCCTTCAGCCAGGCCATCGCGCCGCCCCTTGTTCAGCGTCACCACGTCCAATGCGCCGATCTGGGTGACGCCCCGTGGCACGTCGATGATCAGGCCCTCGACCGCCCGGCTCGGCGGGCTGGGGACAAAGGTCGAGTTGATGGTCCGAGGCTCGCCGCTGAACAAACGGTCACCCAGACGCACTTCCTGGGTGGTGCGCTGCAATTGCAGGGTGGCGATATCGCCCTCGACCGCGACCACCTCGCCGCCACCGATCTCGTCGGCGTTGATTCCCAGCAGTTCGCCGCTCTGCGGGTCGGTGTAGGTCTTGCCCTGGCGGAAGATGCCGTAGGCCGATTGTTCCGGGTCGAAGCGGCCGCGCGCGAAGATCCGGTCGCCGGTGCCGCTGAGCACCCGTTCGGCATCGCCGGCGACTATGTAAGGCGCGTTGTCGAAGGCGTCGGCCCGGTCGAGGATGCGGTTGCTCAGCAGAAAGCTGTCGATGGCCTGCAGCGGAATGGTCGGGATCGCCTCGGCCACTGGCGTGCGGCGCACCTGGGGCGACAGCTTGATGGTGCCCCGGGAAGCGCCGCGTTCCAGGGTCAGGCGTGGTTCGCCGTTGACCTGTACCAGCGCCAGGGAGTCGCCGGGGTAGATCAGGTCGGGGTCGGCGAGGCTGGAATTGGCCTGCCAGAGCGCCGGCCATTGCCAGGGATCGCGCAGAAAGCGGCTGGCGATGCTCCACAAGGTATCGCCCGCCACCACGGTGTAGCGCTGTGGGTAACCCTCCCGGAGCGGCACCTGCGCCTGGCCGAAACCGGCCCAGCCCACGAGCAGCAAGGCGAGTAGTGATTTCCTCATGCGGTGAATCCCTTTATTATGTGTACTCGCGTGAAACGCCAGCGCCTGTGCGCTCCCTGCTCCTGACCGAGCACGTTTTACAACGGTTGCCCTTCCAGAACCCGCAAGGCCTCCGACTCCGAACTTACTTCACACGTGTAGCAATTACGCTTATGGCCATTTTAAACATCCTCGAATTCCCCGACTCGCGCCTGCGCACTATCGCCAAACCAGTGGCCGTAGTGGACGACGAAGTGCGTCAGTTGGTCGACGACATGTTTGAAACAATGTATGAGGCGCCCGGCATCGGCCTGGCCGCTACCCAGGTCAACGTGCACAAGCGCATCGTGGTCATGGACCTGTCCGAAGACCGCAGCGAGCCACGGGTGTTCATCAATCCCGAGTTCGAACCGCTCACCGACGAAATGGGCCAGTACCAGGAAGGCTGCCTGTCGGTACCGGGCTTCTACGAGAACGTCGATCGTCCGCAACGCGTGAAAATCAAGGCCCTGGACCGTGACGGCCAGCCTTACGAACTGATCGCCGAAGGCTTGCTCGCGGTGTGCATCCAGCACGAATGCGACCACCTCAACGGCAAATTGTTCGTCGACTACCTGTCCACGCTCAAACGCGACCGGATCAAGAAGAAGCTGGAAAAGCAGCATCGCCAACAGGCTTGATGACCGTCTTGCAAAGGCTTGCCACGGCAAGCCTTTTTCTTTTCCGCATGTTTACTACCGAGCTGTTTATTACCGAGAACTCCCATGACTGAGCCACTGCGCATCGTCTTTGCCGGCACCCCGGAATTTGCCGCCGAACACCTCAAGGCCCTGCTCGACAGTCCCTACGAGATCGTCGCGGTCTACACCCAGCCGGACCGTCCGGCCGGGCGCGGGCAAAAGCTGATGCCGAGCCCGGTCAAGCAGCTGGCGCTGGAGCACGATATCCCCGTGTTGCAACCGCCGACCCTGCGCAATCAGGAGGCCCAGGCCGAACTGGCGGCCCTCTCGCCGGACCTGATGGTGGTGGTCGCCTACGGCCTGATCCTGCCGCAGGCGGTGCTGGATATTCCGCGCCTGGGCTGCATCAACAGCCACGCCTCGCTGCTGCCACGCTGGCGCGGGGCGGCGCCGATCCAGCGCGCCGTGGAAGCCGGCGACGCCGAGAGCGGCGTGACCGTGATGCGCATGGAAGCCGGCCTGGACACCGGGCCGATGCTGCTCAAGGTCCGCACCCCGATCAGCGCCGAAGACACCGGCGGCAGCCTGCATGACCGACTCGCCGAAATGGGCCCGCCGGCCGTGGTGCAGGCCATCGCCGGCCTCGCCGCCGGAACCCTGCAAGGCGAAGTGCAGGACGACAGCCTGGCCACCTACGCCCACAAGCTGAACAAGGACGAAGCGCGGATCGACTGGAGCCGCCCGGCGCTGGAGCTGGAGCGCCTGGTACGGGCCTTCAATCCCTGGCCGATCTGCCACAGCACGCTGAATGGCGAAGCCCTGAAGGTGCTGGCCGCCAGCCTCGCCAAAGGCAAGGGCGCCCCGGGAACCATCCTCGGCGCCAGCAAGGACGGCCTGCTCGTCGCCTGCGGCGAGCAGGCGCTGTGCCTGACCCGCCTGCAATTGCCCGGCGGCAAGGCGTTGAACTTCAGTGACCTGTTCAACAGCCGACGCGAGAAATTCGCCACCGGCACCGTGCTCGGACAAGCGGTGGACGCTCAATGAACCCGCGTCTGGCCGCCGCCAAGGCCTTGACCTCGGTCCTCAACGGCAAAGCCTCGCTCAACAGCTCGCTGCCAACCCTGTTGGACAAGGTCGAAGCGCGCGATCGCGGCTTCACCCAGGAACTGGCTTTCGGCACCGCGCGCTGGCAGCCACGGCTGGCGGCGCTGGCGGCCAAGCTGTTGCAGAAGCCGTTCAAGGCGGCCGATACCGACGTCGAGGCGCTGCTGCTGGTGGGCCTTTATCAATTGCTCTACACCCGCGTCCCGGCGCACGCCGCCATTGGCGAAACCGTGGGCTGCGCCGACAAGCTGAAAAAACCCTGGGCCAAAGCGCTGATCAATGCCGTGCTGCGCCGCGCCCAACGCGAAAGCGAAGCGCTGTTCGCCGAGCTGGAGCGCGACCCGGTGGTGCGTACCGCCCATCCGCGCTGGCTGCAAAAATCCCTCAAGGCGTTCTGGCCCGAGCATTGGGAAGCCATCTGCGCCGCCAACAACGCCCACCCGCCGATGATCCTGCGGGTCAACCGTCGCCATAACTCCCGCGCGGCCTATCTTCATCTGCTGAGCGAAGCCGGCGTCGCCGCCAAGCCTTGCGTCTACAGCCAGGACGGCATCGTCCTCGATGAAGCTGCCGACGTGCGCAGCCTGCCGGGCTTCGCCGAAGGCTGGATCAGCGTGCAGGACGAGGCCGCGCAACTGGCCGCCGAGCTGCTGGAGCTGGCGCCGGGACAACGGGTGCTGGACGCCTGCTGCGCGCCTGGCGGCAAGACCTGCCACATCCTCGAAGTCGAGCCCGCGCTGGCCGGCGTGGTGGCGGTGGACCTGGAAGCCAAGCGCCTGGTGCGTGTCCAGGAGAACCTCGACCGCCTGGGGCTGAACGCCGAGCTGATCGCCGCCGACGGCCGCGACACCGCCGCCTGGTGGGACGGCAAGCCGTTCCAGCGCATCCTGCTGGACGCGCCGTGTTCGGCCACCGGGGTGATCCGTCGCCACCCGGATATCAAGCTCACCCGTCAGGCCGACGACATCGCTGCCCTGGCCACCCTGCAAGGCGAGCTGCTGGACGCCATGTGGTCGACCCTGCAAGTCGGCGGCATCCTGCTGTACGCCACCTGCTCGACCTTGCCGACCGAAAACACCGAGGTGATCGAGGCGTTCCTGGCCCGTACCCCGGGCGCTCGCGAACTGGACATCGGCGGGCAACTGGGCCAGCCTCCGGCCGGCCTGAAGCAGTCCCACGGTCGCCAGTTGCTGGCGCAAGAGGGCGGCCACGACGGGTTCTACTACGCCAAGCTGATCAAGATTGCCGCCGCGCGCGGTTAAGAAAGGTTCTAAGGGAGTGACTGGATGAAAATCATCATCCTCGGAGCAGGGCAGGTGGGTGGTTCCCTGGCAGAGCATCTGGCCAGCGAAGCCAACGACATCACGGTGGTCGACACCGACGGCGATCGCCTGCGCGATCTCGGCGACCGCCTGGACATCCGTACCGTACAGGGCCGCGGTTCGCTCCCGACGGTTCTGCGCCAGGCCGGCGCCGACGATGCCGACATGCTGGTCGCGGTGACCAACAGCGACGAAACCAACATGGTCGCCTGCCAGGTCGCCCATACCCTGTTCCACACTCCGACCAAGATCGCCCGGGTCCGCGAGGCGGCCTACCTGACCCGCGCCGGCCTGTTCGACAACGAGGCGATTCCGGTCGACGTGCTGATCAGCCCGGAACAGGTGGTGACCAATTACATCAAGCGCCTGATCGAACATCCCGGCGCCCTGCAGGTGATCGACTTCGCCGAAGGCAAGGCCCAGCTTGTGGCGGTCCGGGCCTATTACGGCGGGCCGCTGGTGGGGCAGCAACTGCGCCAGCTGCGCGAGCACATGCCCAATGTCGACACGCGCGTGGCGGCGATCTTCCGCCGTGACCGGCCGATCCTGCCCCAGGGCGATACGGTGATCGAGGCGGACGACGAAGTGTTCTTCATCGCCGCCAAGGCCAACATCCGCGCGGTGATGAGCGAGATGCGCCGCCTCGACGAGTCCTACAAGCGCATCGTCATCGCCGGTGGCGGGCAGATCGGCGAACGCCTGGCCGAGGCCATCGAAAGCCGTTACCAGGTGAAGATCATCGAGATGAACCCGGCGCGTTGCCGCTACCTCTCGGACAACCTCGACAGCACCGTGGTCCTGCAAGGCAGCGCCTCGGACCGCGACCTGCTGATGGAGGAGAACATCGCCGACGCCGATATCTTCCTGGCCCTGACCAACGACGACGAGGCCAACATCATGTCCTCGCTCCTGGCCAAGCGCCTGGGGGCGAAGAAGGTGATGACCATCATCAACAACCCGGCCTATGTCGACCTGATCCAGGGCGGCGATATCGATATCGCCATCAGCCCGCAGCTGGCCACCATCGGCACCCTGCTGGCCCACGTGCGCCGTGGTGATATCGTCAGCGTGCACTCGCTGCGCCGTGGCGCGGCGGAAGCCATCGAGGCGATCGCCCATGGCGATGCCAAATCGAGCAAGGTGATCGGCCGCGCCATCGAGGACATCGCGCTGCCGCCAGGCACCACCATCGGCGCGATCATCCGCGACGAGGAGGTGCTGATCGCCCATGACGACACGGTGATCGAGGCCGGCGACCACGTGATTCTGTTCCTTGTGGATAAAAAACATATCCGCGATGTGGAGAAGCTGTTCCACGTGGGGTTGAGCTTCTTCTGATCCGGGATCTCCGCTGTCAGGACCGGCCAGTCGCGAGCAAGCTCGCTCCTACAATGGGAGGCGTACATCCCTGTAGGAACGAGCTTGCTCGCGATAGCTGTCTCGAATACGCCACATAACCGCCGAAGGAGCCCACCCATGCTCGAATCCCTGGAAAAAATGCTCGCCAAGGGTATGGATAACTCGCTACTGCGCTTCGGCCTGGGCAAGGGTTATCTGGATCTGCACGAATACGCCAAGGCCGCCGAGCACCTGCAACGCTGCGTCGGTTTCGACCCCAAGTATTCGGCGGCGTGGAAGCTGCTGGGCAAGGCCTACCAGGGGCTGGAGGATTATCCGGCGGCGCGCCAGGCCTGGGAGCAGGGCCTGGAAGCGGCCCGCGGGCATGGCGACAAGCAGGCGGAAAAGGAAATGACAGTGTTCCTCAAGAAGCTCGAGCGCCTGTCTCGGTGAAACCCGCCCGCCGCCCATACCCCCTGTAGCCGCTGCCGCAGGCTGCGATAAGGCCCGAAGGGCCTTGCGAGGGCCTCAAGAGCGGCGCCTGCTCCGCAGTCGATCGCAGCCTGCGGCGGCTACAGATGCGGCGTCCGAACGTCTCAGAGATAACGCAGGCCGATGCCTTCGGCGTCCACCAGCACCACCTCCATCTTCACCCGCGGCACACTTATCGGCAGGCCTTGCACCTGGCCGTAGACCACCGCGCCCTTGGGCAGCGCCGCCAACGCCGGGTGCTTGACGTAGACCCCGCTGGCGGACAGGTTGCGCGTCTGGCCCAGGCACTCGCCGAAGCTTTCGTGCTGGATCTTGATCCTCAGGGATTTGCGCGAATCGGGCATGTGCTGTGCTCTGCTTCAACCTTTGTGGATAACCTTGGGCGAAAGGTTATCCACAGATCGTGCCAGGCGGTCAGTACCAGCGTTCTTCGCCGGCCGGACGTTTCTTGAAACGCTTCATGCTCCACATGTACTGGCTCGGATAAGCCCGCACATAGCGCTCGACCACCTGGCTCATCGCCGCGCAGGAGGTTTCGGTATCGGTGCTGTACATCGCATCCGGCGCGGCTTCGAGGATCACCTTGTAGCCGGAACCGTCGGGCAGGCGCAGCGCATGCAGGAACACCCCGACCGCCTTGCCGCCGGCCAGCATGTTCGGCACGAACTTGCTGGTCAGCGCCTTGGTGGCGAAGAAGGGCACGAAGATCCCGGCGGATTCGGCCGGTTCCGGGTCGGCGGGAATGCCCACCGCACCACCTTTGCGCACTTCCTTGATGACGCTGAGGATGCCTTCCTTGGTAGAGGCCGCCACGCGGTTGCCCAGCTGGACCCGCTGCTTGCGCAGCAGTTCGTCCACCGCCTTGAGCTTCGGCGGACGGTAGAAAATGATCGGTTTGCACTGGCTGCAATAGAAGTGATTGAGCACTTCCCAGTTGCCCAGGTGGCTGGTGATGCCGACCACGCCCTTGCCCGACGCCAGCGCCTCTTGCAGCACCTCGAGGCCCTCGACTTCACGCACCAGGGCGATCGAGCGCTCGGCCGGCCAGATCCAGGCACAGGCGCTTTCGGTCAGGGACTTGCCGATGTCTTTCAGGCTCTGTCCCACTAAACGCTCGCGTTCGGCGGCGTCCATCTGCGGAAAGCACTTGGCCAGGTTGATCCGCACCACATCGCGGGAACGGTTGGGGGTCTTCCACATGATCCAGCCGATGGCCGAACCGACCGCCTGCACCGCGCGCCAGGGCAGCAGGGCAAACAATCGCAGAGCGCCCACCAGCAGGGCGCCTTTAAACTTATCCACAGGTGACTCCTGATGTCCGGGTCATGAACCTTGTCGCAAGCCGGTTATTCTAACCGCCCGTTTGCCAGGATGGCGTAGCGATCGCAGTCGCGGGTGTGATCCATCACCATGCCCGAAGCCTGCATCAGCGCATAACAGATGGTCGGCCCGACAAAGGTAAAGCCTGCCTTTTTCAGCCCCTTGCTCATCGCCTCGGCCTCTGGGGTCACCGCCGGGACCTCACTGCGATCCTTGAAATGATTGACCCTGGGCACCCCGCCGACGAACGACCAGAGGAATTCCACCGGGTCCTCCAGCGCCATCCAGGCCTGGGCGTTACGCCGCGCGGCATCGAGTTTCAGGCGGTTGCGGATGATCCCGGGATCGAGCATCAGCTCGTCGATTTCCGCATCGCTCATCTGCGCCACGCGCTGCACATCGAAGCCGAACAGCAGCTGGCGATAACGCGCGCGCTTCTTCAGGACGGTGATCCAGGACAGGCCGGCCTGGAACCCTTCGAGCAATAACAACTCGAACAAACGCTGCGCATCGCGTAGCGGCACGCCCCACTCCTGATCGTGGTACGCCATGTACAGGGGATCTTCGTTGCACCAAAAGCAGCGTGGCATAAGGCTCCAGTGGGCGTGCGCACAACTGAATCGGGTATACTCCCGCTCTTTAAATCGCAGCCCAAGTAACAGGTGAATTTCGTGAGCCAGCCTACGCCAGCCGTGCGTACCTTCCAAGACTTGATCCTCGCCCTCCAGCAATACTGGGCCGAGCAAGGTTGTGTGGTACTTCAGCCCTACGATATGGAAGTAGGCGCCGGCACTTTCCATACCGCCACATTCCTGCGCGCCATCGGCCCGGAAACCTGGAACGCCGCTTATGTGCAGCCCAGTCGTCGCCCGACTGACGGCCGCTACGGCGAAAACCCGAACCGTCTGCAGCACTACTACCAGTTCCAGGTGGTCTTGAAGCCGAACCCGGAGAACTTCCAGGAGCTGTACCTGGGCTCGCTCAAGCACGTCGGCCTTGACCCGCTGGTGCACGACATCCGTTTCGTCGAAGACAACTGGGAATCGCCGACCCTCGGCGCCTGGGGCCTGGGCTGGGAAGTCTGGCTCAACGGCATGGAAGTGACCCAGTTCACCTACTTCCAGCAAGCCGGTGGCATCGAGTGCTACCCGGTGACCGGCGAGATCACCTACGGCCTGGAACGCCTGGCCATGTACCTGCAGGGCGTGGATTCGGTCTATGACCTGGTCTGGGCCGACGGCCCGTTCGGCAAGGTGACCTACGGCGACGTGTTCCACCAGAACGAAGTGGAGCAGTCGACCTACAACTTCGAACACGCCAACGTCGACAAGCTGTTCGAACTGTTCGATTTCTACGAAAGCGAAGCCAAGCGCCTGATCGAGTTGGATCAGCCGCTGCCGCTGCCGAGCTATGAAATGGTCCTCAAGGCCTCGCACACCTTCAACCTGCTGGATGCCCGTCGCGCGATCTCCGTGACGGCGCGTCAGCAGTACATCCTGCGTGTGCGCACCCTGGCGCGTTCCGTCGCGCAAGCCTACCTGCTGGCCCGCGCCAAGCTGGGCTTCCCGATGGCAACGCCGGACCTGCGTGATGAAGTGTTGGCTAAGTTGGAGGCGGCACAATGAGTGCGCAAGATTTTCTGGTTGAACTGGGCACTGAAGAACTGCCACCCAAAGCACTGAACACCCTGGCCGAAGCCTTCCTGGGCGGTATCGAAAAAGGCCTGCAGGCCGCCGGCCTGAACTTCGAGACCAAGCACGTCTACGCCGCGCCACGCCGCCTGGCGGTGCTGATCAGCGGCCTGGCCACCCAGCAGCCGGACCGCAGCATCAACCTCGACGGCCCGCCGCGCCAGGCCGCCTTCGACGCCGAAGGCAACCCGACCCAGGCCGCCCTGGGCTTCGCCAAGAAATGTGGCGTGGACCTGAGCGAAATCGACCAGAGCGGGCCGAAGCTGCGCTACAGCCAGAGCATCAAGGGCAAGCCGACCGCCAGCCTGCTGCCGACCATCGTCGAAGACTCGCTGAACGACCTGCCGATTCCGAAACGCATGCGTTGGGCCGCGCGCAAGGAAGAGTTCGTGCGTCCGACCCAATGGCTGGTGATGCTGCTCGGTGACCAGGTCATCGACTGCACCATCCTCGCCCAGAAAGCCGGTCGCGACTCCCGCGGTCACCGCTTCCATCACCCGCAAAGCGTGCGCATCACCTCGCCGGCCAACTACCTGGACGACCTGCGTGCCGCCTACGTGCTGGCCGACGCCAACGAGCGTCGCGAGCTGATCAGCCAGCGCACCGAAGAACTGGCGCGCCTGCAGGAAGGTACTGCCATCGTTCCAGCCGATTTGCTGGACGAAGTGACCGCCCTGGTGGAATGGCCAGTGCCGCTGGTGTGCTCGTTCGAGGAGCGTTTCCTCGAAGTGCCACAGGAAGCCCTGATCACCACCATGCAGGACAACCAGAAGTACTTCTGCCTGCTGGACGTCGACGGCAAGCTGCTGCCGCGCTTCATCACCGTGGCCAACATCGAAAGCAAGGACCCGCGCCAGATCATCGAGGGTAACGAGAAAGTCGTTCGCCCACGCCTGACCGACGCCGAGTTCTTCTTCAAGCAGGACAAGAAACAGAAGCTCGAAGACTTCAACCAGCGCCTGCAGAACGTGGTGTTCCAGGAGAAGCTGGGCAGCGTCTACGACAAGGCCGAGCGCGTCTCGAAACTGGCCGCGTTCATCGCCCCGCGCATCGGCGGCGACGCCCAGCGCGCCGCGCGCGCGGGCCTGCTGTCGAAGTGCGACCTGGCCACCGAAATGGTCGGCGAGTTCCCGGAAATGCAAGGCATCGCCGGTTACTACTACGCCCTCAATGACGGCGAGCCGGAAGACGTCGCCCTGGCGCTGAACGAGCAGTACATGCCGCGTGGCGCCGGCGCCGAACTGCCAAGCACCGTCACCGGTGCCGCCGTGGCCATCGCCGACAAGCTCGACACCCTGGTCGGCATCTTCGGCATCGGCATGCTGCCAACCGGCAGCAAGGACCCGTACGCACTGCGTCGGGCCGCGCTGGGCGTGCTGCGCATCCTGATCGACAAGAAACTCGACCTGGACCTGACCGAAGCCGTGGCGTTCGCCGTCAGCGCGTTCGGCAGCAAGGTCAAGAGCGCAGGCCTGGCCGATCAGGTCCTGGAGTTCATCTTCGACCGTCTGCGTGCCCGTTACGAAGACGAAGGCGTGGATGTCGCCACTTACCTGTCGGTCCGTGCCCTGAAGCCAGGTTCGGCTCTGGACTTCGACCAGCGCGTGCAAGCCGTGCAGGCCTTCCGCAAGCTGCCGGAAGCCGCCGCGCTGGCCGCGGTGAACAAGCGCGTCTCAAACCTGCTGAGCAAGGTCGAAGGCAGCGTGCCGACCACCGTGGAAGCCAAGTACTTCGACAACGCCAACGAGTTCTCCCTGTACTCGGCGATCCAGCAAGCGGACCAGGCCGTGCAGCCAATGGCCGCGGCGCGTCAGTACAGCGAGACCCTGGCCCGCCTGGCCGCCCTGCGCGAGCCGGTCGATGCCTTCTTCGAGAAGGTGATGGTCAACGCCGAAGACGCCAACGTGCGGGCCAACCGCTACGCGCTGCTGGCACGTCTGCGGGGTCTGTTCCTCGGTGTCGCCGACATCTCGTTGCTGGGGTAAGGCGTACGTGAAACTGCTGATTCTCGATCGGGACGGAGTGATCAATTACGACTCCGACGCTTACATCAAATCGGTGGAGGAGTGGATTCCGCTCCCCGGCTCGGTCGAAGCCATCGCGCAGTTGAGCAAGGCCGGCTGGACGGTAGCGGTCGCTACCAACCAGTCGGGCATCGCTCGCGGTTACTACGATGTCGCCACCCTCGACGCCATGCACGAGCGCCTGCGCGCTCTGGTGGCCGAGCAGGGCGGCGAACTCGGCCTCATCGTGTACTGCCCCCATGGCCCGGACGAAGGTTGCGCCTGCCGCAAACCCAAGCCCGGCATGTTGCAGACCATTGCCCGGCACTACGAAGTGGATCTGGCTGGTCTATGGTTTGTGGGCGACAGTCTCGGTGACCTGGAAGCCGCAAAAGCCGTCGACTCTCAGCCAGTTTTGGTAAAGACCGGGAAAGGCGAAAAGACCCTGGGGAAAACCCTACCGGTAGGCACCTTGATTTTTGACGACCTGGCGGCAGTTGCCGCTGAACTTATCCACAATTAGAGAGTTCTTCTGACATCCTGGCCAAGGATTGTTCGGGAGTGCGCTTTTTTTAGAGGCGGGCAATGCCCGCAACGGTAAACGCCGCTATGTCGATCCTGCAGGCAATCAGAACCTTCTTCTTTTACCTGCTGCTGGGCACCAGTTCGTTGCTGTGGTGCTCCCTGAGCTTTTTTATCGCGCCCTTCCTGCCGTTCAAGGCGCGCTATCGCTTTATCAACGTCTATTGGTGCCGCTGCGCGTTGTGGCTGGCCAAGGTGTTTCTCAAGATCAACGTGGAAGTGAAGGGGGCGGAAAACGTCCCCGAGCGTCCTTGCGTGATTGTCTCGAACCACCAGAGCACCTGGGAGACGTTCTTTCTCTCGGCCTATTTCGAACCGCTGAGCCAGGTGCTCAAGCGTGAACTGCTGTACGTGCCGTTCTTCGGCTGGGCCATGGCCATGCTGCGCCCGATCGCCATCGACCGCGACAACCCCAAGGCCGCGCTCAAGCAGGTCGCCAGCAAAGGCGACGAGCTGCTCAAGGACAATGTCTGGGTACTGATCTTCCCGGAAGGCACCCGGGTGCCTTACGGCCAGATGGGCAAGTTCTCCCGCAGCGGCAGCGCCCTGGCGGTCAACGCCGACTTGCCGGTGCTGCCGGTGGCGCACAACGCCGGCAAATACTGGCCGAAGACCGGCTGGGTCAGGCACCCCGGCACCATCACCGTGGTGATCGGTGCGCCGATGTACGCCGAAGGCTCCGGACCACGGGCCATCGCCGAGCTCAACGACCGGGTCGCGGCCTGGAATGAGCAGGCGCAGCGGGACATGGGTTCGCTACCTCCGGTAGCCGCGGCGCCGGACAAAATGGCCATCTGAATTTCTGTGGATAACCTGTGTACCGTTTTATGGATAATCGCTATATAAAAATCGTAAGCTGATGATTTATATACATATTTAATAAACCCATAAAATTCCGGAAAACGTGCATAAGTTTTCTGGATACGAAAAAAACCGGCCCTGGAGCCGGTTTTTTTCGCCTGTCGATATTCAGTCCGTGAGCAGGGGTAATTGCAGGCTGAAGGTTGTCCCCTGGCCGACCACGCTACGGCAGACAATCCGCCCTTCATGCCGGTCGACCACCGCCTTGACCATCGACAACCCCAGCCCCAGGCCTTCACTGCCCTGGGCCGAGGCGAAGCGCTGGTACTGCACGAACAGCTGCGGCAGCTCATCGGCCGCAATGCCTTTGCCCTGGTCTGTGATATCGCAGGTCAGCCAGCCTTCTGTGCAAGCGACTTGCACCCGGACGGTCGAGCCCGACGGGCTGTACTTGATGGCGTTTTCCAGCAGATTGAACAAGGCCCGGGTCAGCAGGGACTGATCGGCCAGCACCATGCCTTCGGCATCGTCGTCGAGGTCATGCACCAGCTGGATGTTCTTCAGCTGGGCGATGGTCATGGCCTGGTCGAACGCATCCAGCACCAGCATGGCGAACATGCTCGGCTGGAACTGATAGGCCTCGGACTCGGCCTTTGCCAGTTGCACAAAGGCTTCGGTGAGCCCCAGGGCGCGACGCACCTGGAGTTCGATCTGGCTGTAGATCCGCGTGTCGCCCGAGCCCTGGTGCCGCTGCACATCGAGCAAGGCCAGGATCGCCGAATGCGGCGCGCGCAGGTCATGGGACAGGAAGCGCAACAGGGTGGCCCGCTGCTGCTCGGCATCCCGCTCGAGGCTCAGGTCGGTGAGGCTCAACAGCCAGCCAATCGGCGTATCGCTGTCGATCGGCAGCAAGGGCGCCAGATCCACGCGCAGGCTGCGCTGCTCGATATCCCGAAACTCCAACGGCTGCAGCTGCGACAGGGCAGGGCGTGGCCCGTCCTGCAAACCGGGATAACCCAGGCCGGCCAACTGGTGGACCAGGTTCTCGCCGATCAGCGCGTTGCCAAACACTTCGCGGGCGTTGCGGTTGGCCAGCAGCACGCGGCCGTCCGGATCGCTGATCAGGGTGGCCACCGGCAGGTATTCCAGGCCGTCGGCAATGAACCGGCGGGTGTCGCGGGTGCGGCTCAAGGCCTGCTCCAGGGCCACGATCTGCCCCTGTAGCACATCCCCGGCGGGGGGCTGGGTGCGTCGGCGCTCGGGCAGTACCTTGGGCTCGCTGTCCAGGCGCGCCAGCTCCCAGCCGAAATAGGCCAGGATCACGCTCAGGCGACGCCAGTTCCAGATCAGGTAGGCCAGCAGCATCCCCAGCAGACTGGCCACCGGCGGCCACCACAACCCCAGGCGTAGCAGCCCGGCCGAACCGAGCAGGGCAACCGCCATGCAGGCCAGGGTCAGCCACAACGCATGCCGCGGCCGCACCAGCAGCAATCCCAGCAGGGCCGCCACCAGCAGCACCGACAGCGCAGCGGCCGGCCATTGCCCGAGGGCGACGATAGTGCGCTGCTGCAACAAGCCATTGAGCAGGTTGGCCTGGATCTCGATGCCTGGGGTGGTGCCGACGCTGGCCGACTGCGGGGTGACGTAACGGTCGCCCAGGCCGGGCGCGGTGGTGCCAATCAGGATCAGCTTGTCGCGCAACAGCTCCGGCGGCACTTCACCGCGCAATACGCTGACATAGGGAACGCTGGGAAACCCGGCCTGGGCGCTGATGAAGGGGATACGTATCGGGTTGCTGCGCAGCCAGCCCTGGGTGATCTGCGCGGTGTCCGAGCCAGGCATCGACAGGACAGTGCCCGTCGGGTGCGCCTGTTGATAAAGCAGCCAGGCCAATTGTGCCTTCGGTGCCTGCGGTGGGCCTTCGCGCAGATAAACGCTGCGGACCGTACCGTCGGTATCGGCCTCGGCATTGATATGGCCGACCGCCTTGGCGCACTGGCTCAACGGCGCCACCGGTTCGATCTCACCCAGCGGCTGGCCGTAGCGGGCCACGCTCTCGCGCAGCAGGGGCAGGAATACCTGGCCTTCGCGGCAGATCGCCTGGGCCAGCCGCTGATCGTTCTCGGGAACGCTGTCGGGTTCACTGAAGATCACGTCGAACAGCACACCCTGGACCTTGGCCGCCGTCAGCCGATCCAGCAGGTCGGCATGCAGGGTGCGCGGCCAGGGCCACTGGCCCAGCTGCTGCAGGCTGTAGTCGTCGATGGTGATCATCAGCAGGCGTGAATCGACCGGCAATGGGCTGAGCCGTCGCAGGTTGTCATACAGCAGGTTATTCAGCGCCAGCCCGTGGCTCAGCGACAACAGGGCAGTCAAGGGCAGCAGGATCAGGCTGACCCATGCCCATTCCCGCACCAGACCGCCAAACAGTCGCTGGGCTTGCGTCGGCTCCCGGCCCTCGGGTCGACGCCAGCGCCTCACCGACAAACCGCCGCGCACTTACTGAACACGCGTGGTCCTGGGGTAATAGAAGATGTCATAGACCCCCGTCTCTCCTTCGAGTCCGTGCTCATCGAAAGCAGAAAGGCGGACGTGATAAAAAAAGGCTTCCAGACCGCTGAAGTTGACTTTCGGCGTGCTGGAGAACTGTTCCTGCTTGATATTGAGGAAGCTTTTGTCGGTCGCCACCTGGGCCCGGTAACGCTTGGCGCCCGGCAAAGGCTTCATGATCAGCTGCCAGACCGGAAGATCGCCCGTCTGGCCCGCCTGGCCCATCAGTTGCGGTGCTGGCAACAGATCGACTGGCTTCAACGGGCCTTCTTTCTGGATACGCAAACCTTGGCGAGCCATGACCTGCACTTCACCGGGAACCGGCCCGACCGGTTTATCCACAGGGCGTTTCTTGCCCTTGGTCTGTTTCGGCGCTTCGTCGTCTTCGCGGTTGACCGCTACCTGGCCGTTGAGCACTTCCACCAACGACTGCTGATCGTCGTTACGCACCCGGAAGTGCGTACCCCGTACACCCAGCACGCCGATCGGCGTGACTATCTGGAAACGGTCGTAATCGCTCGGGCGCTTGATGACATAGGACTCGATCTGCCCCTGCTCGAGCGCGACCTGGGGGATCGCATGTTCTTCGTTCAGGTGCAGGGTGATCTGGGAACTGGAGGGCAGTACCACCAGCGAACCATCACCCAGGGACAGGCTGACGAATGCCGAAGGCGAGGTCTTTACCCCTTCGAGTTCATCGACGCTCATGCCTTCTTCCAGGGGTACCTGGTTGCCCTTGGCATCCAGCTTCCAGGCTTCGCCCGTGAGATGTTCGACCGTCGCCGGCAGCGGCTGGCCACGGCATTGCTGGTTTTCATCGATATAGGGAGGGCGCTTGGGCGCGGCAACGGCAGCCTGTGCCATGGAAAAGGCCAGTGTGCTGCCGAGCAGAAATGAAACGAGCATGGCCCGGTGGCGGATGTGCAAGGAGGTCATGGGTTCATGGGTCCGTAGTCGCGCTCTTCTGAAGTCCGTGCCATTAGAACTGCATTGTTAGCGTTCTGACCATACCTCTTGAACCAAGGCCGGCCAGGGTCATTCCATTACGGAACAAACAGCACAACCGCTAAAGAGCGGCTGTGCTGTTTGGCTCCATGCCAGCCGGATACGAATCAGCGCATCCGGCCCGCTCAGGTCAGTCCCGCTCGATGGAGATCAACCGATAGGCCAGGGCTCCCAGCCCTGCGCCCAACAGCGGCGCTACCCAGAACAGCCACAGCTGGGACACTGCCCACTCGCCGGCGAAGAAGGCGACCGCGGTGCTGCGGGCCGGGTTGACCGAGGTATTGGTGACCGGAATGCTGATCAGGTGGATCAGGGTCAGCGTCAGGCCAATGGCAATCGGGGCAAAACCGGCTGGCGCGCGCTTGGCGGTGGCGCCCAGGATGATCAGGAGGAACATCGCCGTGAGCACGACTTCGGTCAACAGCGCAGCGAACATCGAGTAGCCGCCAGGGGAGTGTTCACCATAGCCGTTGGCCGCGAAGCCCGCCGAAGCGTCGAACCCGACCTTGCCGGAGGCGATCAAGAACAGCACGCCACCCGCGGCGAGCCCACCGAGCACCTGGGCGACGATATAAGGCAGCAGTCGGCTACCCGGAAAACGCCCGCTCAACCACAGGCCAACCGAGACCGCGGGGTTGAGGTGAGCCCCGGAAATCGGACCCAATGCGTAAGCCATGGTCAGGACACTCAGGCCAAAGGCCAGGGCTACCCCCAGATAACCGATCCCGAATTGCGGAACGCCGGCCGCCAGCACGGCGCTCCCGCACCCGCCAAGAACCAACCAGAACGTACCGAAAAACTCAGCGCCGAATGTCTTCATCAGAGGCCTTCACAGATAAAAAATGAGGAGTTGTTTGTTGGCTGGCGGCGCCGTGGGGCCACGCGGGAGGAGAGGGATGACACATCCCTGTGTCGAAGCATTACGTCCTGAGGAGGCACTCCCTGTATTCCCCTGTACTGCAAACCGAAGACAAGCCCCGGTATGACATCCGCCAATCCGGCGGTTGACACTCCCTGTGTCGGAGCACTTCCGATTGCCCCTGTGTGCCACTCAGCGACTACGAATTTACCGGCATGGTGTGGAGGCCGGGCCGGTTTGCAATATTTGTTCAGAATTGTCTGATCTAGAACACCCAACGCTGCTCCTGATAGACCATAGGCTGCGCCGTCTGTGTCTGTGGCGCGCTGATCGGAGCGAACCCTTGGGAATCGCTGAACCCGATAGTGGTTACGGACGGGCTGAAATAACGCTGCACCGGCAAGGCGTAATCCGAGGACGGCAGCGCAGGTTGCTCCGCGGTCGACCCCAGGCTCAGGCAAGCCGCGAGCATCAGTGTGGTAAATCGAGCCAGGTCTGCTGCCTGCGCAATGCCTGCATAGAGCAACCGCCCCTTCCCCAGGATGTTCCCCATAGTTCTTTTCCTTGCACGTTCGAGCCGGTATCGTTCTGCAACGAATGCAGGCCGGATGGACAGTGCTCCTGTCGGCTACCGGCTATATGACATCAGCGTACCGAGCAAAGGTGTGAACCAGAGCAATTCGCCACAATTGTTCAGATTCGTCTGATCAGCCTAAACTCAGCGCCAGGAAAGGCCTCAAATAAAGCCATCAGCATTCTCTCGCGATAAAAGGAACTGCCCCGCATGCGTGTCGCAATACTGGATGACGAGCCCGCCGAACTGGCGCGGGTGGAACAGACACTGCGACAGATCCCCGGCCCCGGGGAACAGCCATGGACGCTGCACAGCTTCGAGCGTGGCGAGGACCTGCTGCGGCAGCTGCGGCGCGAAACCTTCGACCTGCTGATTCTCGACTGGCAGCTGCCTGACCTCAGCGGACTCTCATTGCTGCGCTGGACCCGTGAACACATGGAGGCGCCACCGGCCGCCATCATGCTCACCAGCCGCGATGCCGAGAGCGATATCGTCCAGGCCCTGAACACCGGTGCCGACGACTATGTGAGCAAACCTTTCCGCCCCAATGAACTCAAGGCACGGGTGACCGCTGTCCTGCGTCGCCACGGCTTGCAGCGCTCGGCGGCCGTCGAGGTGCAGACCTTCAATGACCTGGCCTTCGATGACGCCGAACTGACCGTGACCCGTGCCGGTAACCCGATCAGCCTTACCGAACGCGAGTACCGCCTGGCCCGCTGCCTGTTCACCAACCTGGGTCGGCCGTTATCCCGGGAATACCTTTATGAGCGTTTCTGGACCCATGAAGAAATCGTCTCCTCCCGCCCCCTGGACACCCACATCTACCGTCTGCGCAACAAGCTGGGGCTGACTGCGGATCGTGGCTGGCAACTGCTGACCATCTATGGTTATGGCTATCGCCTGGAAAGCGTAGTACTAGATGTGCCCCAATAAAGCGTCTGAATTATTAAAAATAAGCGGTATTAAGAACGCTAAACCAGAGAGGCCTCGTCAAATCGGGAATCCCAAGAGTTATTTAATGCAAAACTTTCCGTCGATACAGAGTCCTGCTTAAATTGAAGTGCCTGAGAGGCTAGAAGACTTAAACCCTCTGGATTTTTACTTAAAAAAACCCCCTCATCACCAGCACGAAAACTCATTTCCCCGAAGTTTGTTGAAAGTACTGGCAACCCTAAAGCTCTGTACTCATAGTACTTAATAGGGTCAACTGAATCCGTTAATTTATTAACTTTAAATGGTATTAAACCCACATCAAAATCCGCCATTTCACGCAAGGCAGATACATGATCGCAAGGAGGGCGAAACTCGATATTCCCAGGTAACGCCATTGGAGCAGGTTGGAAAACAGGCCCGATCAGACGAATGGAACTCTCTGGAAAAGCTCGAGCAAGAGCCACCAGCCAATCCCAATCAAACCAGCTGGCGATGGTGCCTACATATCCAAATACTTTAGGGTGTATATCTTGTCGCCGACCTCTAAAAAAAGGGGCTAGGGATAAATCGAGTCCGTTATGAACAAGTTTTACATCCGGTCGAAGCCCACTCCAGCGAGACTTGAGGAGAGAGCTTGAGGTCAGCACAGAGGAAACACGCTTAACAAGAGACTTTTCACGACAGGTCATGGCAATTCGCGATACCCCCCTATAAAAAGCTGGGAAGTCATCCATGGCATCATATACAGTCTGATGCAAACTTAGACTATTTATTACCCGAAGGGAAAAAACAGAAGGTTTTCCAACAACAAGAATAGTTTTATTTTCTTTAGAAAACTCCATCAACTCTCTTAAAGTTTTCTTCCAAACAAAGTGGTTCAACCAGCCAGAGGCTGGGAGTGGTTCTATAGGCAATGCTCGAGGTTTTAATATCTTAATCCAGGATGGATTCGAAACCAGTGGCTCAAATTTACTTGGCTTTAAGCGAGAAAAATCACTAAGCAAAGGAAAGCGTGTTGGATATGGATCAACCCAAAGGACCTCTCCCCCCATTCGTTTATGGAACCAGTCCACAAACTTATGGGGTCTTTGAGCAAAACTCGTCCAAGGAACTGGAGCTAGGTAGATTAAACGCATTAGCAAAAATGATCGCTTAGTGTCTTTACGATCCGGGCCGACGCAAGTCCATCTCCATATGGAGAAACACCACGAGCCATAGCGGAATAAGCCTCGCTATCGTCAAGCAAACGTTGTGTTTCGCTTACAATATACTCGTAGTTTGAACCGACAAGTTTAACAACGTCCTCCTCTACAGCTTCAGGACGCTCAGTTTCCTCACGAAGAACAAGCACTGGTTTACCCAAAGCCGGGGCTTCTTCTTGTACTCCACCAGAATCCGTTAAAATCAAATATGCACGTTTCATCGCTGCAACGAAAGGAGCATAGTCCAAAGGTTCGCAAAGAATAAAGTTCGACACATCACCCAGCACGCTATAAGCAACATCCTTAACATTTGGGTTAGGATGCACTGGGTATAAAAACTGAACATCAGGGTTGTTTATGGCCAACGTATGCAGTGCACGGCATATATTTTTGAATGGCTCTCCAAAGTTTTCCCGTCGATGCGAAGTTACTAGCACCAGTCGTTTTTCAGGATCCAACTGAACACCAAGATCAAGCTCCTTTGAGGCTGTCATCAAAAGAGCATCAATTACTGTATTCCCTGTCATTATGACATCGTCAGCAGAAATACCTTCACGGAGCAAGTTCTGACGAGAGCCTTCAGTCGGGGCAAAGTGCCATTTTGCTAGCTTGCTAGCAATAACCCTATTTGCTTCCTCTGGAAAGGGATTCTGCATATCGCCTGTACGTAATCCTGCCTCAACATGTCCTATCAAAATACGGTGATAAAAACATGCCAAGGCAACTGTCATAACGGTTGTAGTGTCGCCTTGAACTAACACCGCGTCTGGTTTTTCTGCTAACAGAACATCATCCAGGTCCAACAGCAAACGTGCAGTTAACGTTGTTAACGCTTGGTTTGGGCGCATAATATCTAAATCGATATCAGGCTCAATGCTAAAAAAGTCCAGCACTTGGTCCAACATATGACGATGTTGAGCTGTAGCAAGAACTCGTACATCCGCCCAAGGTTCTTTTTTTAAGGCTAAAATTACGGGGGCCATTTTTATGGCTTCTGGACGAGTCCCGACAACGCAAAGTATTTTCTTTTTCTGGCTCATAACAACCTCTTTTAACTATTTCAACCAGGATAGTTCTGAAAGAACTCTGGGTGATTAATCCATTTTTTCTTAAAGTAGTCAGAGTTACGATTGAACAACTTTGTGTAATACTCAGAGTTTGAATGTGCACCTGTTGTCTGATGGGGCTGATGACGGATACCAGTTAAATCACGGTAGCAGACATCAAAACCGAGCTTTTTGATCTGAAAGGAAATATCTGTATCTTCAAAACAAGTAGGGTCATAAGCAACATCGAATCCATCAGTTGCATTAAAAACAACTTTTGGCATGAAGAATCCACCGGTGCCTAGATATCCAATATCAGGTCTGTAACCAATACGAATAGCAAAATCATTCATAGCACGATTTGGGCAATAATCAGTAATCATACCACCCAGATCTGAGCGTGATGAATCAAACCAGCCAGCGGCCCATCCTACAGCGCCAACATTTGCATCTCTTTTAAGAATCGATAAAGCCTCTTCGAAACAGCTAGAAGAAGTGATCCATTGATCCGAATCAAAGAACGCAAGATATTTGCCAGTGGCGGAGCTAACGCCCAAATTCCGCCCTGACGCGCAGCCGTTCATTGGATTTCTTATGACCTGAACAGATGGAAAATTCTCTTCAACATATTCTGCACCACCATCAGCACTTGCATTATCCACAACAATAACTTCTTTGATATATGTGCTGCAATGAAGTAGTAAAGACTCAAGAAAACGCCCGATAATCCCTCTGTTATTATGAATCAAAACAATTACACTAACTTGACCAGAGAACTCTGTTAGACCTTGAATTCCAATAATTGAATCCAGCCGAGAGAACCATGAGTTATTAGATATAAAACGATCATTCTCAAGAGACTTTGAGTCGTCAACCTTCGTCTGATTACACAGGTATGCAAAGTCTTCAGGAGACTCAGCCACAAGAACTCCTGGGTATCCTAGTACTTCAGGTAATGCAGTAGAAACAACTGGACGCCCAGCGAATAAGTACTCGAAAATTTTAATTGGTGACACCGCGTCAGAAATTTTTCCTGGCGAAAATGGTAATAACCCAAAATCAGTGTGAGCCAAGTAACCTGGGAGTTCGTCAATTAGTTTAGGTCCCAGCAGGTACACGTTATTAGGTAAAACTTTACCTGTAGGTCTATCACCAATTAGCAAAAAAGCTATATCAGGATTACGCAAGGCCGCCTCTTGGATATAATCCCAAGCGAACCACTCACCATAGAGAGAGCCAAAATATAGAGCAGAAAGCCTATAACCTGTAGGTAGATCAATTGGTCGAGAGTAACTTTTATATTTATCGAAAATATATTCGTTAGCTGCGTTAGGTAGGTAGAGAGCGTCGAAACGGCCCAAGTCTTGCAGTCGCTTCTGCAATAATTTTGCGGTTCCGACTACACATTTGGCCTTTGCTACAAACTGATGATATACGCTTAGGTCAAACCAGTCTCCACCAAGACTTGTTTCCCAGTCATCAATCAACTCAAAAACACTTCTTATACCTCGGAAATTAAAAAGATCAAGATATGGCATGGCAGCCGAATGTGGCAACTCTACAAGTAATGTAGCTTGACTGGATATGCTTCTCAAAATCTCTAGAGGCGAGGTGGCATCAATATGCCTGTGATACAGGCCATGAATTTTTACGTCCGAATCCACATATTGATTGGTTTCAAAATCAAACTTCTTATATATATAGATATAATAAACTTGTCGTCCTGCTTTAAGAGCACAACGCGCTAATTGAGCAGCACGCTGTCCACCACCGACATCATCAAAGGGAACACCTGTAATTATTACCAACTCGCCATTCAGTAGAGGCGAACTAATATTCTGTGCCTCAACGGATGAATCCAAGAAATTATCAACAACAGAGGGCTGAATATAATTTGTAGTTATACCTAGATTACGTCGCTTAACTTTTGAATCCAGCGCCTTGATAAGGCCTAACAAGCCTGCCGATCGAATCAATGCTATAGACTTAGAAAAATATATAGGAGTTCTCTTTAGCCTAACAATTACTCTTTCCATAAAACCATAAATACCCTGATCTTGCTCTTGCAGTTTCATTATTAGGCTCGCTATGTAAATTTCCTTATCTTCACGATAGAGCGCTGCTTCATGAAGTTTTATATCGGTTTCTTTGATTTTTTCGGTTAGCGTCGTTATCTTTTTTTCTAGTTCAGACTCCAACCGCTCAAGCTCAATAATTTTCTTACCTTGTTCGGTTTCAAGTATTTTAAGCTCAGCAATCTCGCACCCTTGCTCTATTTCAAGTATTCCGAGTTTGGCTAGCTTATTTTCTTGTTCAACAAAGCGCCCTAAAAATTCAGACTCTTTTAAATCACTCTCCATCAGTAGGTGATTTATTTTTTTTGTTTCCTCAGTTAACTCAGCGACCATGCCGTTCAACTTAGTATCTTGCAGTCTCTGCTTAAAATGAGAAAACTCCATCGCAAGCCGCTGATCATAATGACGCGGACTAAAAACTAAATCGCCCAAGCGATCGAAAGTCTCTACTGACTGAAAAATCGGCGTCGATTCACTAAAATTATTTTTAAGGATCAATTGATAAAAATCAGCGAGCAACGTGACTTTATCTTTATCAATCTTATGTACCCCTTTTAAAAACTTCTCCCAAAGCATTGTCTCTTCGAAAGACTCCATTGCCAGCTTATATATTTGGGATTCTTTAGAATTACTGACACATCCTAGCTGCTTACGAAAAGACTCTGAATCGATAGTCTTGAGGCCTCTACCAGAAAAATTTGTCTCCGCAGCCAAGTCAAATATCAACTGATCAAGGATACCTTTGACACCATCATACCCAACGAGAGCAACCGGCCTCTTCGCAGAAATACCTTCAAGAACGACCCTCCCCATCCCGGCAACCCCAGTGAATTTCTGCATTAAATTGTGCACATCATCACTGACGCCATAAAACTCAACAAACTCAACTAATCCATTTTGGCTTATTTTTTTTACAAGATCTTTCTTAGCTGGACCATCGCCTACTAATACCACTCCTGGAATTCCAGCTTCTTTTGCTTTATATACAAAATCAGCAACTCCTACTGACTTCATTGCATCAAGGCGGCTGACTAGTATCCAGCGAGGATCAATGTTATCGCTGTGTATCTCTATCGTATCTTTAGGAAAGCTCACACCATTTGGAATAATACTGACGCGTCTCTCAGTAACATAAGGCGCAGCAATTTTCTCGACCTCTTTTGAAACCGCTACGATCAAATCAGCACGAGGAAGAATTATTGACTTTAATAAAAAGTCATAAACAGGACCATAGTACGAGGCAAAGGACGCAGGACCATGCAGTGTTACCCCAAATGGAATACCCTCGAGTTCTGCAGCGATAAAGCTTGGTATCAAAGAAGTAAATGGATGTGCATGCAAGAAATCAATATTTTTTTCTCTAATTATTTCTCTGAGTCTCTCTACAGAGCTAATAAGTTGCTCTGAATTAATATGCACTCCAAACTCTAGACCTTTAGTTACCGAAGCTATATTCGGAGGCAGCAACAGATCATCGAAAAGTTCCCCTACAGCTAGGTGAATCTCGCAGCCAAAATTAATTAGAGAGGCACTCTCACTTCTTATATGGGTTTCTAAACCACCAATCGTGAAGGACTCACTAGAAATGAGAATTCTTTTCATTTTATCTCACCACTTTAACAGACACACAAGCATCTAAAGCAGAAATACCACTGCCCGTTGGTCGAACCTGACTAACTTTTAAAATAATAACATCAGTCTTTCTATCAAGATAAATCATATCTCCATGAGAAACTGACTCGGCAATTGCAATTGTAACAAAATAGGTTCCAGGGCACAGGTCAACTTTCAAATCAAAGTCGAAGTTTATTTTGTCCCCGCTTTTTACGTTTAACTGATTTTTCTTATGATAGAGCGTACTGGTACCAAACGCACTGACCCCTTCAACAGTACGAATAAGTATTCCAGCTTGGATTTCATCAATTGAATTTAATACATCAACATTAAAGCTGATTGAGGCACGGTCCCCAGTCCTGAACGACTCTGTAGACTCACCATCTTTATCACGAACTTCCCAGTTTTTTATAATTGCTCGTAGTCCATTATTTTCAGCTTCGCCTTCCTCTAGGCCGGCAGGACTACTTATTAGCTCTTTAGTCTGATCTTCAGACTCTATTGCTTTCTCTTGGTTAAGATATCTAAGGTAGGCCTTCTCGTCGGAATAAAGTAGAGCATGATATTGATCAACTATTTCCTTAGCTGGGCCTATACCATGTACTTCACCACCATGAAGTAGAATTCCTCGTTGGCAAAACTTTTCAACGGTAGCTGTAGAATGGGTCACCAATAATATCGAGCAGCCATTTTCACGAAGTCGTTCAATATAATCAAAGCACTTCCGTTGAAACTTTTCATCACCAACAGATAGGGCTTCATCTACAATCAGAATTTGAGGATCAACACACGCCTGTACGGCAAAAGCCAATCTAACAACCATACCACTTGAATATGTTTTTACTGGCTGTTCTAAATGCTCACCAATGTCAGCAAAACTAACGATGCTGTCAAATTTCTCATCCATCTCTTCCTTGCTAAAACCAAGGATAGATCCGTTAAGGTATACATTTTCTCTTCCGGAAAACTCAGGATTAAACCCTGAGCCCAACTCTAACAACGCAGCTAGAACTCCATTTGTACGAATTTCTCCCTCAGTAGGAGATAACGTTCCAGAAATTATTTGTAGCAGCGTACTTTTTCCACTACCGTTCCGCCCAAGTATCCCAATTGTTTCTCCTTTATATACGGAGAATGAGATGTTTCGTAGAGCCCAAAACCCCGTAAAGTATTGGCGTTTGCCAAGCGTCAGAAATTGAAGCAGCCTATCTCTAGGCTGCGCATACATTTCGAACCGCTTAGAAATGTTATTGATAGAGATGGCAATTTCAGAGGACATCAGCGAATCCTTTACGTGTTTTTTGAAACCATGCAAATCCAAGACACGCAACTAGCCCCGATAGAGATGTATGGACTACCCAACCTTGCAAATCTATTGGTCTCCCCCAAATCATTACGTCACGGGCCTGTTCAATTACAAACGTCAATGGGCTAATCAACATGAATGGACGATAGCTTTCAGGCAAAGAAACTACTGGGTAAAAAATCGGTGATAGAAACATTAAAACCGTTGTAATAATCCCCACAACCTGCGACACATCTCTTAAGTAAACACCAAGCGATGCAAGTAGCCAGGAAAGGCCTAGAGTCAACAAAACCAATGGAAGCAGAACAAATGGTAACAATAAAATAGTCGCGTGAGGCACTCCAAAAAACAATACATAAAAAATCAACCACACCAATAGGCTGATTAGTAAGTGAAAGGCTGCAGATCCTAAGGCTACACATGTTAGTATTTCTAAAGGAAAAATTACTTTCTTGACGTAATTTACATTTCCAACAATCAGTGTAGATGCTCTATTTATGCACTCACTAAATAGATTAAAAACCATGAGTCCAGAAAAAAGAACCAGAGCAAACTCCGTTTTTGATCCAGTTCCCCCAACCCATCTTGCTTTGAATACAACACTGAATACAAATGTATAAACAGCCAGCATAAGTACCGGATTGAAAAATGACCACAATAGCCCCATCGCAGATCCACGATAGCGCCCGGAAACCTCACGACGGATCAAATTAAAAATTAGGCTTCGATTGCTCCTTATGGAGCGAATCAAGGTTGAAGGTGAGATAGAGCGGGCAGCATGAGGATTCAATCTAGACACTTCCTTTGCATATTCTGGCTCAACGTGATCGCCAGTAGTTTCTGTTAGGGCACTGAATAATACTTAACTTAAAAACTTATTTTAAAGGGCTATCAAAAGTAGACCGACGTACGCTCGTTCAAACTCTCTGAGGCCTATAATTTTAAACCAAGCTTATCTATATGATTTCAATCAAAAAAGAGGTCAACAGAGCCCTGTTGACCTCCATTTTTCAAGCGCAAATCACAAAACACCTATTTCGACTCAGTACCTACCCCAGAAGTTCAGCCCGTCAGAAGTCCAGGTTGGATACCGCCAGGGCGTTGCTTTCGATGAAGTCGCGACGAGGCTCGACCGCATCCCCCATCAGGGTGTTGAAGATCTGGTCGGCGCCGATGGCGTCTTCGATGGTGACCTTGAGCATACGGCGCACGCTTGGGTCCATGGTGGTTTCCCACAGCTGATCCGGGTTCATCTCGCCCAGACCTTTGTATCGCTGGATGGTGTGGCGCTTGGTGCTTTCGGTCATCAGCCAGTCCAGGGCTTCCTTGAACTCGGTCACCGCCTTCTTGCGTTCGCCGCGCTGAATATAAGCACCTTCGTCCAGCAGGGAGCTCAGTTGAGCGCCGAGGGTAACGACGGTCTTGTAGTCATTGCTGCCGAAGAAGTCGCGGTTGAAGGTGACGTAGTTCGACAGGCCGTGGGAGATCAGTTCGACCTCTGGCAGCCAGACATTACGTTCACGGTCTTCACGCAGGCTGGCTTTGTAAACCAGGCCGGACTTCTCGACGGTGCGCAGGCGGACTTCATATTGGGCCAGCCAATCCTGCATCGCCGCGTGATCGGAGAGTTGCTCCAGGCTCACGGCCGGCAGGTAGATGAAGTGCTCGGTCAGCTCCTGAGGGTACAGCCGCGACAGACGCTTGAGGGTTTTCATGACCATGCGGAAGTCGTTCACCAGGCGCTCCAGCGCCTCGCCGGAAATACCCGGTGCGTCTTCGTTCAGGTGCAGGCTCGCATCTTCCAGGGCCGACTGCGTCATGTACTCTTCCATGGCATCGTCGTCTTTGATGTATTGCTCTTGCTTGCCTTTCTTGACCTTGTACAGCGGCGGCTGAGCGATATAGATGTAGCCACGCTCGATCAGCTCCGGCAGCTGACGGAAGAAGAAGGTCAGCAGCAGGGTACGGATGTGCGAACCGTCGACGTCGGCGTCGGTCATGATGATGATGTTGTGATAACGCAGCTTGTCGATGTTGTACTCTTCGCGGCCGATGCCGCAACCGAGTGCAGTGATCAAGGTGCCGACCTCTTGCGAGGAAATCATCTTGTCGAAGCGCGCTTTCTCGACGTTAAGGATCTTGCCCTTGAGTGGCAGAATCGCCTGGGTCTTACGGTTGCGTCCCTGCTTGGCGGAGCCGCCAGCAGAGTCACCTTCCACCAGGTAGAGTTCGGAAAGGGCAGGGTCTTTCTCCTGGCAGTCCGCCAGTTTGCCCGGCAGGCCGGCGATATCCAGCGCGCCTTTACGGCGGGTCATCTCGCGAGCCTTACGCGCCGCTTCACGGGCACGGGCGGCGTCGAGCATCTTGCCGACCACCAGCTTGGCTTCGTTCGGGTTTTCCAGCAGGAAGTCGGAGAAGTACCTGCCCATTTCCTGTTCGACCGCGGTCTTCACTTCGGAAGACACCAGCTTGTCTTTGGTCTGGGAGCTGAACTTCGGATCCGGCACCTTGACCGAAATGATCGCGGTCAGGCCTTCACGGGCATCGTCACCGGTGGTGGCGACCTTGTGCTTCTTCGCCAGACCTTCCTGTTCGATGTAATTGTTCAGGTTACGCGTCAGTGCCGAACGGAAGCCCACCAGGTGGGTGCCGCCGTCGCGCTGCGGAATGTTGTTGGTGAAGCACTGCAGGTTTTCGTTGAAGCTGTCGTTCCACTGCAGGGCGATTTCCACGCCGATGCCATCTTCACGTTGCACATTGAAGTGGAACACCTGGTTGACCGCGGTCTTGTTGGTGTTCAGGTATTCAACGAATGCACGCAGGCCGCCTTCGTACTTGAACAGTTCTTCCTTGCCGCTGCGTTCGTCCTTCAGAACGATACCGACACCGGAGTTGAGGAAGGACAGTTCACGAATCCGCTTGGCCAGGATGTCCCAGCTGAAATGGATGTTCTTGAAGGTCTCGCTGGAAGCCTTGAAGTGAATCTGGGTACCGGTGGTTTCGCTGTCACCGACGATCGCCATAGGCGCCTGAGGTACACCGTGAACGTAGGTCTGCTCCCAGATCTTGCCGCTGCGGCGAACGGTCAGGACCAGTTCTTCGGACAAGGCGTTCACTACCGACACACCCACACCGTGCAGACCGCCGGATACTTTGTAGGAGTTGTCGTCGAACTTACCGCCGGCGTGCAGCACGGTCATGATGACCTCGGCCGCGGAAACGCCTTCTTCTTTATGCACGTCTACCGGGATGCCGCGACCGTTGTCACGCACGGTAATGGATTCGTCCGGATGGATGATGATGCTGATGTCGTCGCAGTGGCCGGCCAGAGCTTCGTCGATCGAGTTATCGACCACCTCGAACACCATATGGTGCAGACCGCTGCCATCATCGGTGTCACCAATGTACATACCGGGACGTTTGCGTACGGCATCCAAACCTTTCAGCACTTTAATGCTGCTCGAGTCGTACGTGTTTTCTTCGCTCATGCCTTCACTCCCGATGGTCGTGGGTCTGGGTGATACGGCCCTGTTCCACGTGGAACAGGGCAACTGGCGTTTCCGTCTGCCAGCCTTCCCTCAATAATTCGTGGTCTACACAGGTGATGAACACCTGGCAGCGTAAGTCTTCCAACAAGCGACATAGTGCGCGGCGATGCTGCTCGTCCAGCTCGGACGGCAAGTCATCCACCAGATAAATACACTGACCGCGCCGGGCCTGGCTGACCAGGTGCCCCTGGGCGATCCGCAAGGCACAGACCACCAACTTCTGCTGACCGCGGGACAAGATGTCCGCAGCGTTGTGCGCGCCCAATCTGAGACGCAAATCAGCACGTTGGGGGCCGGCCTGGGTATGACCCATTTGCTGATCACGATGGAGAGATGTCGCGAGCACTGCACTGAGCTCTCGCTCTTTATCCCAACCACGGTAATAGCTAAGCGTTAAGCCCTCGAGCTCTACCAGCTCGCTCAAGGTCCGCTCAAAGACTGGTTTCAAGGCTTTGATATAAGCGCGGCGGTATTCATCAATTTCAGCGCTGGCCTGACACAGTTCCCTGTCCCAGGCTGCTTGCGAAGCGGCGTCAAGTGTACCATGCCGCAGCCATGAGTTCCGCTGCCGCAGGGCCTTCTGCAAGCGCTGCCAGGTTGACATGAAGCGGGGTTCCACGTGGAACACGCCCCAATCCAGGAACTGGCGCCTGATTTTGGGGGCGCCTTCCAGCAAGCGGAAACTGTCCGGGTTGATCAACTGCAGGGGCAGGATTTCCGCCAGCTGCGCGGCACTGCGGGCGTTCTGCCCGTCGATGCGAATCTGGAATTCGCCCTGGCGATCGCGAGATATCCCCAGGCTGCTGTGTCCTCCTTCCGCCAGCTCAACCTGGCCGAACACCGTACAGGCGAGTTGCTCGTACTGGATCACCGGCAATAAACGGGCGCTGCGAAACGAGCGAGCAAGCCCCAGCAAGTGGATGGCTTCCAGCACGCTGGTTTTGCCACTGCCGTTGGCGCCGTAGAGGAGGTTGATGCGGGGGGAGGGGGAGAAGGTCACCGGGTGCAGATTGCGCACCGCGGTGACCGAGACGCGACTGAGGGACATCTAGCTTCTGCTGAGCATGATTACAGGCGCATCGGCATGACAACGTAGGCCGAGTCGTCGTTGTCGGATTCCTGCACCAGCGCACTGCTGTTGGAATCGGACAGGATCAGGCGTACCTGTTCAGTGGTCATCACGCCCAGCACGTCGAGCAGGTAGCTCACGTTGAAGCCGATCTCCAGCGAACCGCCGTTGTATTCCACGCCTACTTCTTCTTCCGCCTCTTCCTGCTCCGGGTTGTTGGCCTGGATTTTCAGCTGACCGTTGGCCAGTTGCAGACGGATACCGCGGTACTTCTCGTTAGACAGGATCGCAGTACGGCTGAAGGCTTCGCGCAGCGCCTGACGGTCGCCCAGTACCAGCTTGTCACCGCCCTTCGGCAGCACACGCTCGTAGTCCGGGAACTTGCCGTCGACCAGCTTGGAAGTGAAGGTGAACTCGCCGGTGGTCGCACGGATGTGGTGCTGGCCCAGCACGATGCTGACGTTGCCATCCGGCTCGGTGAGCAGACGGGCCAGTTCCAGGATGCCTTTGCGCGGCACGATCACCTGGTGACGATCGGGCTGACCGATATCGGCCTGCATCGAGCACATGGCCAGGCGGTGACCGTCGGTGGCCACGGCACGGATGATGCCGGCAGAGACTTCCAGCAGCATGCCGTTGAGGTAGTAGCGCACGTCCTGCTGGGCCATGGCGAAGCTGGTGCGTTCGATCAAGCGACGCAGCTTGCTCTGTTCCAGCTGGCAGGTCAGCGAGCCCGGGCCTTCTTCCACAGTCGGGAAATCGTTGGCCGGCAAGGTGGACAGGGTAAAGCGACTACGGCCGGCCTTGACCACCAGCTTCTGCTCGTCGACCTTGATGTCGATCAGGGCATCGTTCGGCAGGCTCTTGCAGATGTCCATCAGCTTACGCGCCGGGACAGTGATTTCGCCTGGCTCCGCCGGCTCTTCCAGCTGAACGCGACCGACCAGCTCGACTTCCAGGTCGGTACCGGTCAGCGACAGTTGCTGGCCTTCGACAACCAACAGCACGTTGGAAAGTACCGGCAAGGTCTGACGACGTTCGACGACGCCGGCGACCAGTTGCAGGGGTTTCAACAGGGCTTCGCGTTGAATGGTGAAATGCATGGTCTAGTCCCTTGCCTTAATAAGCTGCGCTGGAGTCATCAAGTGGTCAGAGTACGCAGCAGGTTCTTGTAGTCCTCGCGGATGTCCGCGTCGGATTCCTTAAGTTCATTGATCTTGCGGCATGCGTGCAAGACCGTGGTGTGGTCGCGGCCGCCGAACACATCGCCGATTTCCGGCAGGCTGTGGTTGGTCAGTTCCTTGGACAAGGCCATGGCCACCTGGCGTGGACGCGCGACAGAACGCGAGCGCCGCTTGGACAGCAGATCGGAGATCTTGATCTTGTAGTACTCGGCGACAGTGCGCTGAATGTTATCCACAGAGACCAGCTTGTCCTGCAGGGCCAGCAGGTCCTTCAGCGATTCGCGAATCAGCTCGATGGTAATGTCGCGCCCCATGAAGTGCGAGTGAGCGATGACACGCTTGAGCGCCCCTTCCAGCTCACGCACGTTGGAACGAATTCGCTGGGCAATGAAGAACGCCGCATCGTGAGGCAGTTCGACTTTGGCCTGGTCGGCTTTCTTCATCAGGATCGCGACGCGGGTTTCCAGTTCCGGTGGCTCTACCGCCACGGTCAGGCCCCAGCCGAAGCGCGATTTCAGGCGTTCCTCCAGGCCTTCGATCTCCTTCGGATAGCGGTCACTGGTGAGAATCACCTGTTGGCCGCCTTCGAGCAGGGCGTTGAAGGTATGGAAAAACTCTTCCTGGGAACGCTCCTTGCGAGCGAAGAACTGGATATCGTCGATCAGCAACGCATCCACCGAACGGTAGAAGCGCTTGAATTCGTTGATCGCGTTGAGTTGCAGCGCCTTGACCATATCAGCCACGAAGCGCTCGGAATGCAGGTACACGACCTTGGCATTCGGGTTCTTCTTTAATAGATGGTTACCCACAGCGTGCATCAAGTGGGTCTTACCCAAACCTACGCCCCCATAAAGGAAGAGCGGGTTGTAACCATGCTTGGGGTTGTCGGCTACCTGCCAGGCCGCGGCGCGGGCCAGCTGGTTGGACTTGCCTTCCACAAAGTTTTCGAAGGTGAAGGTGCGGTTCAGGTAACTGGTGTGCTTGAGCGCACCTTCCACTTGAACGGTGCGCTGTTCGGCGCGCACTGGAGCCTGCTGCGAGCTGGCCCCCGCCATCGGGTCGAAGCTGTCACGAGAGGGCTCTTCGCTGACTTCGGCGACTTTCTGAGTCGCCGCCTTGGTCGGGGCGGCCGGAGCCGGCGCAGCGACCGGGGCGGCAGCTGCTGCCTGCTGAACCTGAGAGGCAACCGCGGCGGCCAGCGGAGCATTGGGTGCCGCACGAGGAGCAGAACTGCGTTTGCTGCCTATTAATAAGGAAAGCGCCGGCGCCATGCCATTGCCATGCTCATCCAGCAGCTCGAGCACGCGGCCCAGGTACTTTTCGTTGACCCAATCGAGAACAAAACGATTCGGTGCGTATACACGCAACTCGTCGCCTTCGGCTTCGACCTGTAGCGGACGGATCCAAGTGTTGAATTGCTGGGCAGGCAGCTCATCACGCAGAAGCTCCACGCACTGCTGCCAAAGTTCCACTGACAC